>NZ_WVHS01000001.1 GCF_009834915.1 Hufsiella ginkgonis
GTATTTAGAACACAACTTTTGAGTTGTTGTGCCTGAATTCCTGTTTGTCACTTACTCTCCGGCGTCGCGCCTTCGGGCATTTTTTGTTAACTTCTTTTCAGTCGTTAACCCCTGTTTTGTTTGGGACTGCAAAGGTAAGAAATTATTTGAACTTTCCAAGAACTTTTTTGAAAACTTATTTTTCTTTTTTCGCTCTTCCTTTTAAATCAGCGTTGAAACTTTGCGTTTCTGCTGCCACTTTCGTGGACCGCCTCTTTCGATTTGGGATTGCAAAGGTGCAGAGTTTATTTTAACTCTGCAAGATTTTTTTCATCTTTTTCCTCTTTCAATGGTTGTGTGAAAATACTTTCAGCTTCAACCTTTTCCTGTGTTCCTCGCGAAAACGGACTGCAAATATAGGGTATCGAGAGGCTCATGTAAAGCATTATTTTAAAAAAAACCGTAACCTGCTCAGTTGTAATATATTCGACCGACGATAAAGTCGCGGCTACGGACCACTTAACACAATTGCCGCTACGCAAGATCGGAAACGTTATTAATACATACCCCACTCCTTATATATAGAGAGATCATTCGAAATCCCGAGAAAAAGTAAATCTGCGGGATTCGTTGCGGGAGATCGAAAGGTACCAGCTCGCAACCGGCTTTCGCCATGTATTACTACCCTGCTGAAGGTGAAGATTATATTCCGGTTACATTTACCACGATCGTAATCCGTATCTTTGCGGAAAGTAAAATTAGTTAATGAAGATATTTATTGCAGGACTCCCATTCCAGGTTGGGGAAGAAGAATTAACCGCTGTATTTAGCGATTTTGGAACTGTTAAATCGCTCCGCATTATTACTGACCGTGAAACCGGTGAAAGTAAGGGATTTGGTTTTGTAGAAATGCCAAACGAAACCGAGGCACGTGAAGCCATTAAAAACATGGACGGAGGCGATTATTACGGCCGGAGGATTTCGGTTGCCGAAGCCGACGAACGGCCGAGGAAAAACTACAGCAACATTAAAACGCCGTTTAACCAGCGGTCTGAAAAAAGCTATACCTAACAAAAGCCGGTCCACTGACCGGCTTTTTTGTACCATAATATATAGCCGGCCCGGTAACATACAATAAGGTGTAAAAAAGTGATTAAAGGATCAGGCGCCAAATGCTTAAATTTGGCCCGATGACCCCTACCCTGCCGCCGGCATTGATCCGTTCGCTGAACGGCGAGCCCGGTTTCGACGAAGCCCGTTTCAGTGCCGTACACGCTTCCGGGGAACAAGTAACGGCGGTGCGGCTGAATCCTCTTAAATCGGCGCACATTTTCGACACCGCCGCACCGGTCCCATGGTGCGCCTGGGGGAAATACCTGGCACGACGGCCATCGTTCACTGCCGACCCATTATTTCATGCAGGTTGTTACTATGTGCAGGAGGCCTCTTCCATGTTCCTCGAACAGGTACTAAAACAGGCTGTTAACCTTAACGACGACCTTCGCGTGCTCGACCTTTGCGCTGCGCCGGGCGGAAAAAGCACGCACCTGAGCTCTTTACTTAGTGCAGAAAGCTTACTGGTTTCGAACGAGATCATTAAAAGCCGCGTCCTTACACTGGCCGATAATATGAGTAAATGGGGGGCCGTGAACACCGTGGTTACAAATAACGACCCAGAACATTTCAATCGCCTGGGCGGATACTTCGACGTGATCGTTGCTGATGCACCCTGTTCGGGCTCGGGTATGTTCAGGAAAGATCCGCATGCGATCAGTGAATGGTCTGAACAGGCTATCCAGCTTTGCAGCCAGCGGCAGAAACGGATCCTGGCGGATATTTACCCGGCGTTAAAAGAGAACGGGATCCTGATCTATTCCACCTGCTCCTATTCCCGGGAGGAAAATGAGCAGATAGCGGACTGGCTCTGCGACAATTTTAGCATGGAAACCGTAAAAATTAACGTCGACAACGCCTGGGGGATCAGCGAAACCGGTTCTGAAAAATACGGCTGCCACGGTTATCGCTTCTACCCGCACCGGGTGCAGGGCGAAGGCTTCTTTATTACCTGCCTGAGAAAAACCGGGGAAGCAGCCGCAGTAGGTAAAGATCGCGGAAAGCAACAGAAAACGCCGGAGGTGCCGCCAGTAATTAAGGAATGGCTGGACGATAAACAGTCACTTGGCATTTTCCCCATTGGCGACGAATACGGAGCAATTGCCCGGTGTCATGAAAATGACCTGCGCTTCCTCCAATCGAAGTTATATCTTAAAAAATCGGGGGTACGGATGGGTAAGATCACCGGCAGAGACCTCGTGCCCGATCACGAACTGGCGGTGAGCCTCGTAACAAGTAAACAGGTAAATAAACGAGCGCTTACCTATGAGCAGGCGATCAGCTACCTGAAAAAAGCCGACGTCTTACCCGGCAGTGATTCCCGGTTAGGGTGGACATTGATGTGTTACCAGGAATTCGCCCTGGGTTGGGCCAAGGTATTGCCTAACAGGATTAACAATTACTACCCGAAAGAATTAAGGATCCTAAAGGATTTCTGATCAGCTGGCGATAACGTTCCTGGAAGGACCGCTGATCTTCGCATCGCGAAAGAGCCAGACAGACATTAAAACGTTGGTAATAAGAAACGCCCCTGTGGCGAAAATATTGACCACGAAAAATTCGTCGTCGAGCAAATTATAGGCCATCATAAACACTGCCGCGACCAGGAGTGCAAACGAACAAATCATTGCCAGTACAGAAATGAACAAGATAGCAACCTTACACGGATAAACGATTTGTTTCAAAAATGGCAATGCAAACAGCAAACCAAAAAAACTTTGGTTGTAAATGCCTAGCAACAATGCCACAATGGCAAAGTAGAGGTGAGGAATTGCAGGTTTAATTTTGGTCCAGTTTGTGCTCCAATCGTTCATCTAATCCCATTTTTAATAAAACTATGAGATTGTTTTGACAATTCAAAGCTAAACTTTCAAAATTCTCCCGTAGAAAGCATCACCAATGTACATCCTTCAACCGTTTCGATCCCTTTTTTTCCGGCCATGGCCTCCAGTTCGGGATTTTCGGTACCCGGGTTAAAAATGATCCGTTTAGGATTGGTGCCCAGGATGTAATCATACAGGGGAGGCTGATTGTAGGTGCCCACATATAAGGTCACCGTATCAATATCAGTGTGGATATCACCAGGTTTTTCGATCTGAACGCCGGCAACTTCTCCTTTTTTTATGCCTACATTTACTATTTCGTGGCCAAATCTTACCAGTTTATTAGCCGCAAGGTAAGCGTAACGGCTGGGGTCGGGCGTTGCGCCAATGATCAATGTCTTTTTCATCAGAATTTCGCATTTAAGTAACTACTTACGGCGAGTGCACAATTCATGCCATCAATGGCGGCCGACACAATTCCGCCGGCATAGCCTGCCCCTTCACCGCAGGGAAACAAACCGGGCGCATCCGGATGCTGGAAGGTATCGCGCGTACGCGGGATGCGGATTGGTGAAGACGTACGGGACTCTACCCCTACTAATATGGCTTCGTTGGTATAATACCCTTGCATTTTTTTGCCAAAAACGGGCAGCGCTTTGCGGAGACTTTCATAAATAAATGGCGGAAGCACCTGAGAAAGGTCGGCGCTCTTAGTTCCCGGGAGGTATGAATTTTCAGGGATACTTGCCGAAAACCGGTTTTCCACGAAATCGATCATCCGCTGTGCGGGCGCTACCTGCTTCCCTCCGCCAAGCTCCCATGCTTTTTTTTCCACAGAAGCCTGAAATTCCAGCATAAGAAACGGATCGTTGCCGGCTCCCGGCACGTCTTCCAGGTTCACCTGTACCACGGTACCCGAGTTTGCGAAGGGATTATTGCGTTTAGAGGGCGACCAGCCATTTACCACGATCTCATTTTCCCGGGTCGCGCAAGGCGCGATGATACCGCCCGGGCACATACAAAATGAGAATACCCCGCGATCGCCCACCTGTTCTACCAGGCTGTAGTACGACGGCGGGAGCCAGGGTCCACGGTCGGCGCAATGGTATTGGGCCCGGTCGACCACCTCCTGCGGATGCTCGATGCGCACGCCCAGGGCAAAGGGCTTGGCTTCCAGTTTCACCCCTTTGCGGCGAAGCATATAAAATACGTCACGGGCAGAATGACCGGTAGCGAGGATCACCGCATGAGCACTCACGCTGCCGCGGGTAGTTTCTACTCCTTTAATAACTTGGCCCTCCGCGAGCAGGTCCGTTACTTTGCAATCAAAACGGATCTCCCCCCCGGCGGCGAGGATGGTTTCCCGGATAGCGGTAATGATGAGGGGCAGCTTATTGGTACCGATGTGCGGCCGGGCATCGGCCAGTATCTCATCGGTAGCGCCATGCATGACGAAAGTTTTAAGCACTTTCTGGATATCGCCGCGTTTGTTCGAGCGGGTGTACAGTTTACCATCCGAATAGGTACCTGCACCACCTTCTCCAAAGCAATAGTTAGAATCGGGGTCCACTACGCCTTCTTTATTTATCCGGGCCAGGTCGCGCCGGCGCTGTTTTACATCTTTTCCCCGTTCGAGCACGACGGGCTTTAACCCCAGTTCCAGGCACTGGAGGGCTGCGAACAACCCGGCAGGGCCCGCACCGACGATGATCACCGGCTTTTTGTCGCTGACATTTGGATAGTCGGCTGTTGGAATTTCAGGTTCGGGGTCCTCGTCTGCATACACCTTTACCTTAAAGCGGTACACCGGACGGCGGCCGCGGGCATCGATTGACCGTTTGATTATTTTAACCGATCTTAGCCTCGCAACCGGGAGCTTTACGGCTTTTGCTGCGGCTTTTAATAGCGCTTCCTCGTTAAACGCTTCTTCGGGGAGAAGTACCAGTTCTGGTTCGAATGTCATGTCGTTGCCGGGGTTTTATCCCGGAATGTAACAAAGGTATGAAATTTGATATCCTATTACACATATAACAAATGAACACTGGTACGGACAAAGAAGGATACCAGCTTATCGAACCATATACCACTTAAAACAAATTAGTAAAATGAAAAAGTTAATTAACAGTATAATCGCTCTTTTTGCCGTGGCTTCGCTTAGCTCTTGCGGCTACAATGGTATGGTTAAGCTCGACGAGCAGGTACAGGCACAATGGGGACAGGTAGAAAACGTTTACCAGCGCCGGGCCGACCTCATTCCCAATCTCGTTGCCACCGTTAAAGGCGCGGCGAATTTCGAAAAGGAAACACTCACCCAAGTCGCCGAGGCGCGGGCAAAAGCCACCAGCGTACAAATTGACCCTACTAAGCTTACTCCCGAAACCATCGAGAAATACCAGGCGGCACAGGGACAACTATCGCAGGCGCTTGGCAGATTGCTGATGGTGACCGAAAACTACCCGGAATTAAAGGCAAATGCCAACTTCCAGGAACTACAATCGGAAATAGCAGGTACCGAGAACAGGATCTCTGTAGAGCGCCGCAAGTTTAACGAAGTTACGGCGGAGTATAATTCCAGGATCCGCAGCTTTCCTAATAACCTGACTGCGGGCATGTTCGGGTTTAAAACCAAAGGATACTTTAAAGCGGATGCAGGATCGACTGCCGCCCCTAAAGTTGACTTTGAGAGCAAGAAATAAACGATGGCCGCGTTTACAGAAGAAGAACAGCAGCAGATCCGCCAGGCGATCGAGTCTGCGGAGCGGGCCACCAGCGGCGAGATCCGTATCTGCGTAGAAAAAAAATGCCCGGAGAACGTACTGGACCGTGCCGCGAATTATTTCGCGAAACTTGACATGGACAAAACAAGGCTGCGCAACGGTGTGCTTATTTACCTGGCCACCGAAGATCACCAGTTCGCCATTATCGGCGATGCGGGGATTAACCGGGCGGTGCCTGCAAACTTTTGGGATAGCACGAAAGACGAGATGCTCACTCATTTTAAACAGGGCCGGCTGGCGGGCGGCATTATTACCGGCATCCGCCGGGCAGGCGAACAGCTAAAGGCCTATTTCCCCTACCAGGACGGCATCGACAAGAACGAGTTACCAGACGACATTGCCTTTATGGACGGCAATTAATTAAGATCCCACGTGAAGCAATCTATAAAATATTTTTGTGCGTCGTTACTGTGTTTATTGCTGGCGGCGCCGGTAGTTTTTGGCCAGGAGCTGCCCGCTAAACCGGGTAAACTGGTAAACGATTACACCGGCACGTTATCGGCAAGTGAGATCAGCCAGCTGGAGCAGAAGCTTGTAGCCTTTGATGATTCAACTTCTACCCAGATCGCGGTGGTGCTTATCCAAAGGCTGGACGGGTACGACGTTGCCGATTACGCCCAGCGGCTGGCCGAGAAATGGGGCGTCGGCCGCGCCAAAAAGAACAATGGGGTGATGTTGCTGGTTGCAACGGAAGACCGGAAGGTGACGATCCAGACCGGTTATGGCGTAGAGGGTGCCCTACCCGACGGGATTGCACGCCGCATTATAGACAATGAGATCATTCCTGCACTTAAGGCCGGCGATTACTATAGCGGGCTTGACAAAGGGACCGATGCGATCATTTCTTATACCAGGGGCGAATACAAAAACGAGGAGCCGGGGAAAAACAAGAAGTCGAAAGGAACGCCTTTCGGACTGATCATACCGATCATTATTATCGCGATTATCTTTTTGTCGAGGCGTGGTGGTGGTGGTGGCGGCAACCAGGTGTTCGGCCGCAGGGGAAGTGCAGGCCTGGGCTGGTGGCTTCTCGGATCGGCGATGAGCAGCGGCAATGGCTGGGGCGGCTTTTCCGGCGGTGGACGCAGCGGCGGAGGAGGAGGCGGTTTCGGCGGTTTCGGCGGAGGCAGCTTTGGCGGAGGAGGATCGAGCGGAAGCTGGTAATGACCGGCTAAACATTTAAACACGTAACCGGTTATCCTGACATGATACGCAAAGACAGCTTACTTTTTGAGATCGAAAAACTGGCACAGGTGCTGGCTAAGATCATCGGACTTAAAAAAGAGGGAAAAGTGAAAGAATCACACGACCTGGTTAACAACGCCCTCGTTGACTATTTTGCGCTGAATGAAGATCGCCTCGATTCTATATCGACCGATGAGATGAGCGCCCTCTTAAAAGAAAAGAATTTTCCAACGGAGAAGCTGAACTACCTGGCCAACCTGGTCTTCGAGCGCGCACATCCTTTTGAAGATACGCCGGAACACATCAACCGGCTTCACGTGGTGCTGCTGTTATTTAATATCCTGGAGCGCGATCACCGCACGCAATCGCTAGACAACCTCGCGAAGCGGGAAATGATCGATCATTTTTTAAATAACCAGCAGTATGAGTGACCTTAAATGGGAAAAGCTTTCTTCTGAATATGTGATGCGGGAAAAATGGGCTACGGTACGGAGAGACACCTGCCGGATGCCCGACGGCACTCTTATTCCCGATTACTATGTGCTCGAATACCCGGATTGGGTGAATGTGGTAGCGATCACCGAAAACAACGAGGTGATCATTATCCGCCAGTACCGGCATGCCGCCGAGACGGTGATCACCGAGATCCCCGGAGGCTGCATCGACCCCGGGGAGACCCCGCTTGAAGCCGCTAAACGGGAATTACTGGAAGAAACGGGATTTCTATTCGAGTCATTCGAGCCGATCGCAGCGTTATACGCGAACCCGGCTACGGCTTTCAATAAAACGTATTCTTACATCGCCAGGGACGGGAAAAAGGTCCAGGCACAAAACCTGGACGGGCGGGAAGAGATCCTGGTCGAATTGGTGAGCCTTGCCAAGGTGGAGGAAATGCTGTATAACCACGAGTTCGGGCAGGCCCTGCATGTGAGTGCGATATTTTATGCGTTAAGGAGTTTGAAAAGTTAAAAGTAATAGTTCTCTTTAACTCATTTTTAGCTTCTTCTGGATATCCAGCACATAAGCTTTAAATTTCTTGTCGGTATCGATCAGATCTTCTACTGTCTGGCAGGCATATATTACGGTGGAATGATCTCTTCCGCCAAAGAACTGTCCGATAGATTTCAACGATGTTTTTGTATGGCTCTTGGCCAGGTACATGGAGATCTGCCTCGCCTGCACGATCTCGCGTTTGCGGGTCTTTGATTTTACCATCTCTACCGGCACTTCAAAATACTCGCAAACCAGCTTCTGAATGTATTCCATAGAGATTTCGCGCGAGGAGTTCTTGATAAAGTTCTTCAGCATCGATTTTGCCAGCCCGAGATCGATCTCTTTCCGGTTCAGGGTAGATTGCGCGAGCAGCGATACCATGGCTCCTTCAAGCTCCCTTACATTGTTATCGATGTTATGCGCTACGTATTCGATCACCTCACCGGGAAGCTCGATCCCGTCAGTATACATCTTCTTTTTAAGGATGGCCATACGGGTTTCGAGGTCGGGAACCTGCAGATCGGCTGAGAGGCCCCATTTGAAACGGCTCAGCAAACGTTCTTCTAAACCGGCGAGGTCCTTTGGGGGCTTATCTGAAGTGAGGATCACCTGTTTGCCCGATTGGTGAAGATGGTTAAAGATATGGAAGAAGATATCCTGGGTTTTCTCCTTACCGGCGAAGTTGTGTACATCGTCCATAATGATCACGTCCATCGCCTGGTAGAAGTTCACGAAATCGTTAATGGTATTGTTCTTTAACGAGTCGACGAACTGCTGGCAGAATTTTTCGCAGGAAACGTAGATCACCAGCTTGTCCGGCAAAGCGCTCTTTATCTGGTTGCCGATGGCTTGTGCAAGATGCGTTTTACCGAGGCCTACTCCCCCATAGATCATCAGGGGATTAAACGAGGTCCCCCCCGGCTTTCCCGACACGGCATAACCGGCAGAGCGGGCCAGCCTGTTGCAATCGCCTTCAATAAAGTTATCGAAACTGTAATTGGGATTAAGCTGCGGATCTACCTGGAGTTTTTTCAGGCCGGGGATCACGAAGGGGTTTTTAATGTCCTTGTTTAAGGATACGGGCATCGGCATCGACTGGTTCTTTCCTTCGGCGCCATTGCCATTTGACGGCATATTGGTGGTGAAGGGTTTACTACTAGACGATTTTTCTACCACGATATTGTATTCCAGCCTTCCTTCGTCGCCCAGCTGCTTCTTTACCGTCTTCCGTAAAAGGCCTACATAATGCTCTTCCAGCCACTCGTAAAAGAACAAACTAGGTACCTGGATCGTGAGGACATTGTCTTCCAAACGAAGGGCTTTGATCGGCTCGAACCAGGTTTTAAAACTCTGGGCCGGGATATTGTCCTTTATGATTTGGAGACAGTTATTCCACACGTTGGTACTAGTTTTTTCCATAGGTATTAGATAATAATCTGATTTACAGTAAATGGCGAAGGTTATGACGTACTAACTCCGGAACTCCGAATATTGAAAAATAAATTTGTTAAAAAAACTTATTTTTAAAATAAGTATCAAACCACTGATAGCCAGATAAATAAACGATTTTTGGACGCTTTTTTGTAGCCGAAACAACAATTCTAAGAAGGTCAAAACAGGGCCATTTTTCGCGCTAATATTCGCCGAAAATTTCCCTCAATTTGTCCGATATTTCCCCTAAAGTGGCATATGCTTCGACTGCGCTGAGAATGGCAGGCATAAGGTTATCAGCCCCCCGTGCAGTGTCGTCCAATTCGCTCATCGCAGCAAGGAACGTGGGCTGATCTCTTTTGTTTTTAAGTGCCTGGATTTTTTTTACCTGGACATCACGGATGGCATCGTCTACCCGGAAACCGCTCACCGGTAATTCCTCTTCTACGAACTTATTCACTCCAACGATGATGCTGGCGCCGCTTTCTATATCGCGCTGGTGGGCATAGGCTGCCGCAGCGATCTCTTCCTGGAAATAGCCCGTTTCGATCGCCTTTACTGCTCCGCCGAGGGCATCGATGCGGTCGATGTACTTGCCTGCGGCTGCCTCCATCTCGTCGGTAAGGGCTTCCACGAAGTAGGAACCTGCCAACGGATCGACGGTGTCGGTAACGCCGCTTTCAAAAGCGATCACCTGCTGCGTGCGCAGCGCGATCCTGGCCGATTCTTCGGTAGGCAGCGAGAGCGCTTCATCAAAGCCGTTGGTGTGCAGCGATTGCGTACCTCCCAGCACAGCTGCCAGCGCCTGGTTTGATACCCGCACAATATTGTTATACGGCTGTTGCGCCGTAAGGGTAGAACCGCCCGTTTGTGTATGAAAACGAAGCTTTTGCGCCCCCGGTTCAGTGGCCCCCAATGCTTTGGTGGTGTTGGCCCACATCCGCCGGGCGGCGCGGAATTTTGCGATCTCCTCAAAAAAGTTATTGTGACAGTTAAAGAAGAACGAGATCCGCTTCGCGAAATGGTTAATGCCGAGCCCTTTCTTAATGGCCGCCTCCAGGTAGGCTTTGCCATTGGCGAGGGTAAAAGCCAGCTCCTGCACGGCGGTTGAACCGGCTTCGCGAATGTGGTAGCCTGAAACGGAGATGGTATTCCATTTAGGCACCTCTTTGCTGCAATACTCGAACACATCGGTTATAAGCCGCATAGAAGGTTGCGGCGGGTAGATATAAGTTCCCCTGGCAATATATTCCTTCAGGATGTCGTTTTGTACCGTCCCGGAGAGCTGCGAGAGATCGGCGCCCTGTCTTTTCGCCAGCGCAATATACATGGCGAGCAGGATGGGCGCAGTGGCATTAATGGTCATGGAAGTGGTGATATCCTGCAGGCGGATCCCCTTAAATAGCACTTCCATGTCTTCCAGCGAATCGATGGCCACGCCCACCTTTCCTACTTCGCCTTCGGAAAGCGGGTGATCAGAATCATATCCGATCTGCGTAGGTAGGTCGAAGGCGACCGAAAGGCCCGTGGTGCCCTGGCTCAACAGGTAGTGATAACGCTTGTTAGACTCCTCCGCGGTTGAAAACCCGGCGTATTGCCGCATGGTCCAGAGCCTGCCCCGGTACATGTCTTTCTGGATGCCCCGGGTAAAAGGAAATTCACCCGGCAGGTCAGGGCGGTTAACAGGCTCGGTATATACTTCTTTAACGGGAATGCCGGAGGGAGTTTTCATCATCGGTTAAGTTTAAAGAGATTCCATTTCCTGTTTCAGTAAAGCCAGCACCTTTTCGTACGGGTTTTCTTCCAGTGTAGCAAGGTGGGTAAGTATCGCTTTGCTCAGGTCGGCGCCGGAAGCTTCCCCCGGGAGGGACGTTACCGCGCTGCTTACCAGGAACAGGGTTTCTTCGCGGATGCTTTTCACGGCTCTCCATGCGGCAGAAGTGATATACAGTTGCTGCGTAACATTGTGCTGAAACTCGCTGCGGATCTCGGCCAGGGCCAATGCCTGCAGCTCGCGCGACGACAGGCCCGGCTGATGCAGTCTCAACAGCAGGTTACCCGGGGTAATGCGTTCGATGAACAACGCCATCCGCTCATAAGCCTGCAACTGAAGCGGTAGTAACTGGGTGTTCAATACCGTGTTTATGCGTACCGGCGGCCGCAGGTGGCCCTGGGATTGCAGAAAAAAATACGCCAGAAAAAACAGGATCGCACCTGAAATACAGTACTTCAGGATCTCGGAAAGAAATACGGATGTATTCATAAAACGAATTTGTTAGCCGATGGTCATAATAGGTAGCAGCTGGGCAAAAGTGTGCATTTTACGTTATATTTGTACCATTAAGTTTCTCATTATGACAGCAACCACAGATACTTTAACAGCCCCAGTATCCCTTACAGAAGGCGCCAAAAAGGAGATCACGAAATTGATCAGGCAGCAGGAACTGAACGATTCCTTCGGTCTGCGTATCGGTGTTGAAGGGGGAGGTTGTTCGGGAATGAACTATATCCTTGGCTTCGATCAGAAAAAAGAGGGCGACCAGGTCTATTATATAGACGGGATCAAGATATTTATGCACAAAGCGCACGGTCTTTACCTGGTAGGCATGGAGGTTGATTTCCAGGACGGATTGAATGCCCGCGGTTTCGTATTTAACAACCCGAATGCGGCCAGCACGTGCGGCTGCGGAACATCATTCTCCGTGTAGGATCTTTTGGAATGAACGTAATAACGTTTGACGCTGTACGTTTCCTTTCCTCTTATAAAAATAAAAAGGCGATCATGATTATTCAGATCGCCTTTTTTGTGTCGACTAATATATGTGCTTCGCATGAATGTACAGGGGTAAACCTATAACGTTCAACGTATTTTGTTACTTCGCATACGATACGGATCTCGTTTCCCTGATCACGGTAACTTTGATCTGTCCCGGGTAAGTCATTTCAGTCTGGATCTTATTAGAAATGTCGGCAGCGAGAATTTCCGCCTGGGCATCGCTGATGCGTTCGCTTTCTACCACTACACGCAGTTCACGGCCTGCCTGGATGGCGAATGTTTTCTCCACTCCCGGGTACGAAAG
This sequence comes from Hufsiella ginkgonis, assembly GCF_009834915.1. GTDB lineage: Bacteria > Bacteroidota > Bacteroidia > Sphingobacteriales > Sphingobacteriaceae > Hufsiella > Hufsiella ginkgonis. Next base: position 12,382 of record NZ_WVHS01000001.1, read on the forward strand.
GGCCAGCGATTCGAGTTCCTTTAACCGTTTGATATAGCTTTCCACTACTTCTCTCCGGGCACCGGGGCGCGCGCCGGAGATGGCATCGCAGGCCTGGATAATGGGCGAGATCATGGAAGTCATTTCAATTTCGTCGTGGTGAGCACCGATGGCATTGCATACTTCCGGGTGTTCCTTGTACTTTTCCGCCAGCTGCATACCCAGTATGGCGTGCGGCAGTTCCGGGTTATCATCAGGTACCTTGCCGATATCATGCAGCAGGCCGGCGCGCTTAGCCATCTTTACGTTGAGGCCGAGCTCAGCCGCCATTGTTGCGCAGAAGTTGGCTACCTCGCGGGAGTGCTGTAATAGGTTCTGCCCGTAGGACGACCGGTATCTCATACGGCCCACCATGCGGATCAGCTCCGGGTGAAGGCCATGGATGCCTAGATCGATCACGGTACGCTCACCGATCTCTACGATCTCTTCTTCGATCTGTTTTTTTGTTTTGGCCACTACTTCTTCGATGCGAGCGGGGTGAATACGGCCATCGGTAACCAGGCGGTGCAGGGCCAACCTGGCAATTTCGCGCCGCACCGGGTCGAACCCGGAGAGGATAATGGCTTCCGGCGTATCATCAACGATGATCTCGATCCCGGTCGCGGCTTCGAGGGCGCGAATGTTACGTCCCTCGCGGCCGATCACGCGGCCCTTGATCTCGTCGTTCTCGATGTTAAAGATCGAAACGGTATTTTCGATGGCGGCTTCGGTTGCGGTACGCTGAATGGTCTGGATCACCACTTTTTTGGCTTCCTTGGTGGCCGTCAGCTTTGCTTCATCTACAATATCCTTGATCTGCATCATGGCTTTGGTACGCGCCTCTTCACGCAGCGTATCTACCAACTGGTTTTTGGCATCTTCGGCAGATAAGCCGGCAATGGTTTCCAGTTGCTGTACATGCATGTTTTTGAGGTGTTCTACTTCTTCCTGTTTTTTCTGGGCGATCTCTACCTGTTTCTCCAGGTTTTTGCGTGTATTTTCCAGTTCCTGTTCTTTGCGGTTGGTATTTTCGAGGCGTTGATTAAGAGATTGCTCCTTCTGTTTAACGCTATTTTCGCGCTGTGCCACACCATTGTTCCGGTTGTTCACTTCCTGCTCGTGCTCGGCCTTCATCTGGAGGAATTTTTCTCTCGCTTCCAGCAGCTTATTCTTTTTAAGGATCTCTGCGTTATTTTCCGCGTCTTTAAGGATCTTCTTAACCTTAGTCTGGGCAACCACTTCCTGGTTCCTGAGTAATTTACGGAGTGCAAACCGCCCAATCACTATGCCCAGCGCTACGCCAGCTAATCCAACTAAAACATAAAATACTATATCCATAATGTATAATAAGAAACCGCCACTAAACTTAGGTTCATGTTAGTAAATGTTATCCTGGCAGGGGGAGTTTAGTTCCATCCCGGCGAGGTATAAATGTACCTGTGAATCTAAATTTAACCGCGGTTAAATTATGCTCTGAAACGATCGACTATTGTTCAGCGAAAAAATCTGCTAATAACTGATCCAGCTGCTGTGTTTTAGTCACGATGGCTGCATCCTCATTCTTAACTTTCTTCTCAGATTGCAATGTTTGCGTGGCATAATGCAACACACACATCGACAAAAGGTCCTGCTTATCCCTCACCGCATAGTTTTCCTGGTATTCTTTTATGCGGTCATTGATCAGCCTCGCTGCTTTTCGAATAATTTCTTCCTCCTCCATGTTTACCTTTAGCGGGTAAACCCTGTCGGCGATATTTATTTTAATGGAGATTTCTCCCATTTGAGCTTAGGTTCACTGTATTACTTTTTCAGCAATACGATACACTTATCTATTTCGCGTACAAATTCGCTAATTTTTTGCTTTATGTCAAGAGTTTTTTCGTCGGCCATTACCTTTCCGATCTCCATCCCTTCCAGGGAACGGGCGAGTTTGAGTGCTTTCAGTTTTTCTTCGAGCTCTGCGGTCTTTCCCTTGCTGGTGTCGATGGCCACTTTTAACGTTTGATTATCCAGCCTGAGCAGGTCATTTTCTTCCTGCAGCGCGGCGCAGAGGTCTATCAGGCGCGTAACGCGATCGGTAATTCTTGTTAGCTGGTCGGCTGTTTGTGACATACGCTTTCTTTATGAACAGGTTCCGGATCATGGCAATAAAAAGAGCGGGGTATTACTTCCGGATTTCCGCTCCTGCCTCTTTTTCGAAATTAGCAATAATTTTCTGCATGGTGGCGTCGATCTGCTGGTCGTTCAGGGTTTTCTCCTCATCCTGGAGGACAAAATTAAGCGCGTACGATTTCTTTCCAGGGGCCAGCTTTTCACCTTCATACACATCGAAAATGGTCACTTCTTTCAGGATCTTCTTTTCTGACGAGGAAGCGATGCGCTTAAGATCGGCAAAGGTGACGCTACGGTCGAGCAGCACGGAGAGGTCGCGGCGAACAGACGGGAATTTCGATACTTCCTTATAAGTGATCTTATTGCCGCGGATAGTTTTTAATACCAGGTCCCAGTCGAAGTCGGCATAAAACACTTCCTTACTGTTATCGGCCAGCTTAAGCGCCTTTTTCGCAACGGATCCAAAGCTTACCAGCGTTTTCTCGCCTCTACGGTAGCTGAGGCCATACTGCAGGTTGGGGTCGGCATGATCGGTAGAGAGCAGCCCTTTGATATTAAGCCTGCCGATGACCCGGTCGACCACCGCTTTGAGCGTGAAGAAGCTATGCGAGGCCAGGCGCTGGTTCCATTGTCCGGCACTCGTCATTCCTGTTAAGAAAACGCAAAGACGATGACTTTCTTTATAGCCTTCACCATCCAGCTGGTAGGTTTTACCAAATTCGTATAGCCTAAGGTCGGCACTTTTCCGGTTCTGGTTATAGGCAATCACTTCGAGGCCGCTAAAAAGCAGGCTCTGGCGCATGGTATCCAGGTCGCTGCTTAGCGGATTAAGGATCTTTACCTCCTTTTCGCTATCCAGGGAATACGCAGACCTGGTAAGCGAGTTGGTAAGGATCTCATAGAATCCATTGGCGGTAAGCATGTCTGCCACCTGATTGCGGATCGATTCCTTATCCGGTTTAGGCGCATAGTTCAGCGATGCGCGGATCTGCGACGGAATTTCGATGTTATTATAACCATACAGACGGAGGACCTCTTCGATCACATCCACCTCGCGGGTAACATCCACTTTATAGGCCGGTACGTCAAGCAGCAGGCCTTCTTCAAGCGAAGCTTTTATGGTAATACCGGAGGCCGACAGGATCGCCCGGATCTCATCATGCGGGATTGCTTTACCGATCAGCCGGTCGATATTTTTATACGAAACCGCGATGGTTGCGGGTGGCTGCGGCACCGGGTAAAAGTCGGAAATCTCCGAGGAGATCGTTCCCCCGGCAATCTCCCTGATCAGCAAGGCTGCACGTTTTAACGCAAAAACCGTCATTTCGGGATCTGTTCCTCTCTCGAAACGGAACGAAGCATCAGTTTTAAGGCCATGTCTTTTGGCGGTTTTCCTCACAGATACCGCATTAAACCAGGCGCTTTCCAGGAAGATATTCCTGGTGCTTTCTTTTACGCCGGAGGTAAGCCCCCCGAATACGCCTCCAATGCACATGGGTTCTTCCGCGTTACAGATCATCAGGTCTTCTGATGAAAGTGTACGGGTAGCGCCGTCCAGTGTGGTAAATACCGTGCCTTCAGGGCAGTTTTTTACCAGCACCTTGCCGCCTTTTATTTCGTCTGCGTCAAAAGCATGCAGCGGCTGTCCCAGCTCATGAAGTACATAATTGGTGATATCGACCACGTTATTGATGGGTCTCACGCCGATCACGTTCAGTTTTTCCTTCAGCCATGACGGCGATTCGGCGACGGTTACGCCAGCGACGGTCACCGATGAGTAACGCGGGCACGCGCTTTCATTTTCTACCACCACCGGGATAGGCAGTGAGTGATCATCCGCAATAGATGCGGAGATCTCCGGCATTTTTACCGGGATACGCAGGACAGCAGCAAGGTCGCGTGCCACACCTAAATGCGAGGCGGCATCGGCACGGTTCGGGGTAAGCCCGATCTCGAATACCCTATCGCCTTCCAGGTTAAACCAGGACTTTGCCTGGCGGCCCACCGGTGCGTGCGGATCGAGCACCATGATGCCGTCGTGCGAGTGGCCAAGGCTGATCTCGTCTTCCGCACAGATCATGCCTTCGGATACTTCTCCCCTGATCTTTGATCTCGTGATCTTAAAAGGCTCGCCGGTAAGCGGATGCACGGTAGTTCCCACCGGAGCCACCACCACTTTCTGACCAACCCGCACGTTAGGTGCACCGCAAACGATCTGGAGCTCTTGGCCCGCACCGATATCAACGAGGGTTACCCGCAACCTGTCAGCATTGGGGTGCTGCCAGCAAGACCTGACCTCGCCCACTACCAGGCCTTCTAACCCGCCCGCCACTGCCTGTATATGGTCAAGGCTTTCTACTTCGAGTCCAATATCCGTCAATAGTTTCGAGATCTCTTCCGCCGTTTTATTGGTTTCTATGAATTGCCTGAGCCAGTTATAAGATATTTTCATCAGAATAAATTGTCATTTAAAGGCGATAAAGCTATTATGTGCGACCAGCTGGCATCTATACCGGTTCGATTATAAAGGGCACACGATGGTTTCATTTAAGTGATTAAAGGGGCAAAGATAAAGGAATTTCTAATTCAGATCATGCCTTCATCTGCGAAACTAAAGTAAGAACTGCCGGCAAAGATGAGGTGATCGAGCACGATGATATCCAGGAGATTACCTGCCGCACAAAGTTTACTGGTAAGACCGATGTCTGCTTTGCTTGGTTTCAGGCTTCCGGAAGGATGGTTGTGAGCGAGGATCAGCGATGATGCATGGTGTTCTATGGCGATCTTAAAAATCACTTTGGGATCGGCAATGGTACCGGCTTGCCCGCCCGTGCTTACCAGGTGCTGCGAAATCACTTTATTTGCGCGGTTAAGCAGCAGGATACGGAACTCCTCCTGGTTAAGGTCCAGGAAAAACGGGCTCATCAGCTGGTAAATATCGCGGCTTTGGCCAATCTTGATCTTATTCTCAGGACGGGAGGCCTTTCTTCTCCGCCCAAGCTCGAGCGCCGCAATGATAGTGACCGACTTTGCAGGACCGATGCCTTTAAAACTGGAAAGGTGATCCACCGATACGGTGCCCAGCCGTTCGAGGTCGTTACCGATTGACGCCAGGATCCTTTTACTAAGCTCTACCGAAGTCTCGGTGCTGCTGCCCGAACAGATGAGTATGGCAATAAGCTCTGCATCCGTTAAAGTGCGACGACCATGGCGAACCAATTTTTCCCGGGGCCTGTCATCTTCCGCCCATGTTTTAACCGTTAATTTCGCCTCTCCTGTTTTCATGGTTAAATTTAATTAACCAAAGAATAAAAAACAAAAAGCCCCGATTAAAAACCGGGGCTTTTTTATAACTTTACGCGCTTCGTTAATTGAGGCCGTTTACGAAACGGGTTAACTTCGATTTGTTGTTGGAAGCTTTGTTCTTATGAATAACATTCTTTTTAGCCAACCGGTCGAGCATAGAGATCACTTTAGATAAAAGTGGGGTGGCTTCTGACTTAGAAGTAGTTCCACGTAGTTTCTTTACCGCATTACGGGTAGTTTTTGCCTGGTAGCGGTTACGTAAGCGCTTCGCAGCGTTTGATCTGATTCTCTTGATCGATGATTTATGGTTTGCCATTTCTTAGCTTTTTGTCGTCTTTATTTTCGGACTGCAAATATAGAAGATGATTTTTAATTGTACAAGTAAAAAATAGATTTAAATGTCGTGAAAAAGAGGCTGTTACTTATCCTGTTGCTCCCTGCCGGATTTATTTGCGTGTCGTGGGGATTCTTTGCTCATCAGCGTATTAACCGCCTGGCTGTCTTTACGCTGCCTTCGGCGCTGATGGGTTTTTATAAAAACAACATCGATTTTATTACCGAACACGCGGTGGATCCCGACAAGCGGCGGTATACAGATTCGCTGGAAGCCCCGCGCCATTACCTAGACGCCGACCATTATGGGACCGCTCCTTTCGACAGTATCCCACAAAAATGGGCCGACGCCGTAAAAAAATATGGCGAAAAAGAGCTTATGGGATACGGCACCGTGCCCTGGGAGATCCAAAGAAAATATTATGCGCTGGTAAAGGCGTTCAGCGAGGGCGATACCTCGCGGATACTGAAGGTTTCGTCTGATATCGGTCATTATATCGCCGACGCACATGTGCCGCTGCATACTACAGAAAACTACAACGGGCAAATGACCGGGCAAACGGGTATTCATGCCTTTTGGGAAAGCCGGCTGCCTGAGCTGTTTGCAGATGAATACGATTATTATGTGGGCAGGGCGCACTATATCCAGGATCCGCTGAAAGAAGCCTTCAAGATCCTGAAGCATACTTTCGGGTACAAAGATTCGGTGCTGGTGATCGAAGCAAGGCTAAGCAAATCGTTCCCTACCGACCGGAAATACACTTTCGTGGAACGCAGCGGGAAAATAACGAGACAATATTCAACGGCTTATTCACGTGCTTTCCATAACGCGCTTAACGGCATGGTGGAAGAACAGATGCGGGCTTCGATACTCCATGTAGGCAGTTTCTGGTATTCTGCCTGGGTAGATGCGGGGCAGCCGGATCTCAGGAAAGCCCGGGCCGGCTCGCTCACAGACGAAGAGCGGAAACGGGAACGGGTTGCGGAAGAAGGCTACAGGAAAGGGGGTATTATTGGGAGGGAGTACTAGTAAGGGGATTGAGGGGTTCACGCAAAGAGCGCAAAGTTTTTTCGCAAAGGGCGCAAAGAATTTTTATTGCCTGGCATAGCAATGTCGTTAAATTATGCCTTTGCGTCCTTTGCGTGAACCCTAAGCATCCTGCTTAACCTCTTTTTTTGACCGTACCGCCGCAAAAACCGCCGGCAGCACCGATACGATGATGATCAGGAAAACAACGATCGTAAAGTTCTTCTTCACCACCTCGATGTTCCCAAATAAAAAGCCAAGTACCAGGAAACTTATCACCCAGGCAACTCCGCCTGCCACGTTATAAAGCGTATATCTTGATATATTCATCTTACCCACACCGGCCACAAATGGTGCTATCGTGCGGATAATTGGCATAAAACGACTAAAAATAACCGCCTTACCGCCATGTTTATTAAAAAATTGCTGGGTTTGGATATAATATTCCAGCTTCAGGACCTTATTATTTTCTTTAAATACTTTAACCCCGAGGTAACTGCCGAGGTAATAGTTTACCGTGTTTCCAAGCACTGCGGCGATGCATAGCAGCGATGCCATTACGTAAATATCCAATCCTGTGTTTCCTTTAGCGATAAGCGCCCCTGCGGCAAACAGCAATGAATCGCCGGGAAGAAATGGAGTAACCACGAAACCTGTTTCGGCAAAAATGATGAGAAAAAGGATCAGGTAGGTCCATGCCTGGTAGTCCCTGATGATCTCAGACAGGTGATGATCGATGTGCAGTATAAAATCGATTATTGCTTTTACTATTTCCAATGTGCATAAGGTTGATCTCCAAAAATAGGAATATGCGCTTAAAATACCCTAAATAAAAAAGCCACCGGCATTTCTGTTTGCCGGTGGCTGGTAAATGGTTTTACTACTCTTTAATTATTAGCGACGACCTTATAGGTAATGGTTACGGATGTCGACCCGCTGATATATACCGTATAAATCCTGCCCGCTTGTAAACCCAGGCTGCTAAGCGTGAGCGCTGCATTGGCGGACCCTGCCGCAAACAACTGGAAATTAGCGGCCGGGTCTATTTCCGAATAAGCGGAAGCGGTTTTGTAAGCCAGTCCTGATACGATTTTAGCCCCGTTCTGGATGGCAAGATCGATGCTCGCCGCAGCTGCGGAACTCAAATGCACGAACCTGACCTTAGCCTTGCCTGACGAGGGGGGCGTACGATCGTCCTCCGTAGTGTACGCGGCAGCTGATGCCGAACCCCCGGTATAAAAAACGGTGTAGTACTTGCCGCCCTGGAGGTTCAGGGTGCTTGATGAATTGACCGTGGTCGTACCCGTCGATTTAAATTCAGCTTTCCGGCTGCCCGAGCTGACGGTAAAATAGCCCGAGCTTTGTGTATAGGCCACCGCCTGGCTATTCACTTTGGTGTCGTCCACGTAAAAGTCCTGCGCAGCCGAGCCCTCGGCAGAATTTACGATCATCAGGTTGGCAGATGCCGACAGGTCTTCGCCGTCATCGGTGCATGAGGGAGCGAACGATGCAAAAATCGTCGCAGCTATTATAAAAATAAATCCCTGCTTTGTTTTCGGTAAAATGTTCGTTTTCATAAAACGGGTAGTGCAAAAAGCAATCCACTACCATCGCCTGTTTATTAACGGACAATTTGCGGCTTAAGAATGTATTATTTACTATACGGGCCCGTGATCCGCTTAAGCGTAGGTGTTCAGCATAACCGGCATTACCAGCATGAGAACGTCTTCTTTGTCGTTGTTTGTTTGCGGAACAAGTAAACCTGCACGGTTTGGCGTGCTCATTTCAAGATTCACTTCTTCCCCGTTGAGGTTGTTTAACATCTCGATGAGGAACTTGGCGTTAAAGCCGATCTCCATATCATCGCCTTCGTACTGGCAGCTCAGGCGCTCGTGCGCTTCGTTGGCAAAATCGATATCTTCCGAAGAGATATTAAGTTCGCTCCCGGAAATCTTAAGACGTACCTGGTGCGTGGTTTTATTAGCGAAGATCACTACACGCCGTAACGAGTTCAGGAACAGCGCTCTTTCCAGGGTAAGTACGTTGGGATTATTTTTGGGGATCACGGCTTCGTAATCCGGGTAACGCTCATCGATGAGGCGACAGATCAGGTTAATATTCCCGAAGCGGAAGAAGGCGCTGGTATTGTTATACTCCACAGAAACGTTCACATCCTCCGAAGGGAGGGACGATTTCAGGAGGTTCAGGGCTTTTTTGGGAAGGATAAAGGATGCGGCGCTTTCTGAACTGGCATCCATCCGGCGGTAACGAACTAACTTGTGCGCGTCCGTAGATACGAATGTGATGTACTGTGGGCTTAACTGGCAAAACACGCCGGTCATGGCCGGCCGAAGCTCGTCGCCGCTCACCGCAAAAAGCGTTTTAGTGATGGCTTCGGAGAGCACCGATGCCGGAAGATTTACAGAAGATGCATTCTCCACCGTAGGGATCTTCGGAAAATCCTCTCCGTTTTCGCCGCTCAGCTTATACTTACCGTCGCCGGCGCTGATCTCGATGGCAAATGTTTGGTTATCGATCGTAAAAGCGATGGGCTGATCGGGTAAAGTTTTAAGCGTCTCCATCAGGATCTTTGCGGGCACCGCTACTTTGCCTTCTTCTTTCGATTCAACCGGCAGGGAGGTGGTCATGCTGGTTTGCAGGTCCGTAGCCGAGATCGTTAATATGCCATCATGGATCTCGAACAGGAAATTCTCCAGGATCGGCAAAACAGTACTGCTGCTGGATGCCCCGTTCACTGCCTGCAGCTGTTTTAACAAAGTTGACGTCGAAACTATAAATTTCATTAGGATCTTGTGCTTTTTAGTGGTGATAAAACCTTGTTCTGTGTAGATTGAAAAGGTTTCGATCGATAATTCTTAGTGACAATAATAGGAAAGCTTTTTTAATTAGTCAAAAACAGGTTTTCAACAGTTCACGGGCAATTCCCGCTATTTTTCCGCAAGATACGCTAACAAAAAGGAAACAAACCGTTTTCCTTTTAAACTTTGTTAAAAGCGTACTTTCTTTTCCGGTAATAATGTTGAAAAATTCCACAAATAGTTATTAACACAAGCGGCAACCCAATATTCAACACTTGCCAGAAAAGTTTTTCTTCCCGGATCCGGGGACGGTCGAGCAGCCTTACCGTGATGTCTTTGTTCCGAAGGCTGATGATGCCTGAATCATCTGTGAGGTAGTCCGCACAATTAAGCAGGAAGTTCTTGTTGCCGTATTGCTGCCGCGAATAGCGGTCGTAGCCCAGGGGGAAAGGAGAACCGTCGGATGCATTCACCTGGTTTTTCAGCAAGTCGCCGTCTCCTGCTACGATCATCCGGGTAAACCGGCTTTTAGCGGGCAGCGACGCGGTTCCTGTCACCCCTTTGGGCAGTGGGCGCCCGTTAAATGCCGAAGGAAAGGTCCCTTCCAGCAATACCGCGGCCGGTAACGGTATATTCCTGAAAGCGGCAGGATCAGCTTCCTGCCCGATCATGCTGAGAGAGATCATTCCGGGCGTATTCAGGATACGGCTGAAAGCCGAAGAACTGAGGACGACCGTTTTCTTCACGTTCGGAATGGCGATCGTGTCTACCGTACTGATAAATTCACTTCTAACGGGGTCGAGATTCCGCACCAGGGGGTGTTTAACCTGGGGAGTAAGCAGCGGGTAAAACAACCAGGGGCGAAGTACGATCTGCGGCTGACCATCCGCGCCACCTATTTTTACGGGAATCTGTGCGCAGTTCATGTCGGCAATAAGCTCGTGGTTGATCCGCACACCGTAGTTAAACAACAGGTCATCGAGATTCAGGTCCTTGTTAAATGCCAGCTGGCTGCCTTTTCCATGGAGACTGTCCATCTCCGCGCTTACTTCATCAATGGTCCATAAAACACTACCGCCATGCATCACGAAATAATCGATCTTAAACTTTTCGGCTTCGGTAAACGGTGTCTCCGGCTTGGGGATCACCAGCATTTTCATTTTGTCGAGGCCGGCAAAAGTGATCACACCCAGGTCCACCCGCCCCACTTCATAGCCGTCGCGAAGCGAATTCATGGCATCATTCAGCTGGATATCGGCCAGTTCGCCATGCCCTTCGGTAAAACCGATCCGGGGCTTCCCGTCATTCAGCACCTTCTGAATGGCTGAAGTGAAGACATATTCCAGGTTTTCGACCGCGCCGTTGAGCACCTGCTGATCAATAGCCCCCGACTTATAGGGGAGCAGCCTCACCGGGACCTGCCTGCCCTGGTAGGTGATCACCGCTGCGGGGTACACCAGGATCTGGGAAACACCACCCTCCGTGGGAACGCCAACCTGGGTAGGAAATATATCTTTCTCAGCCAGTGAATTATACAGCGACTCCTGCTGTTCCTTGCTTCCTTTCAATGGATTAGCGAAACTGAAGCGCAGTTTTCCGCCTGAATAAGCGCGTAAGTCTGTCAGCATATCGCGGGTAGCGCGGTTCAACCGCTTAAACCCCGCCGGGAAATCACCCTCCAGGTACACGGTTATCTCCATATTCTCTTTAAGGCCGGAGAGGGTACGCTCTGTAATTCCCGATAAGGTGTAACGTTTCTCTGTGGTGAAATCGAATCTGGTAAAATAGTAAGCCGATACCAGGTTAAACAAGATAATGCCTGCCAGCACCCAGGCAAGCTGCACCAGGTCCTTTTTCTTCCGGCTTACCATTTCCTTCCTCCCAATACCGTTTTGGTGATCACCAGGAAGAACAAGGTGAAACTGGCAAAATACACCAGGTCGCGCGTGTCGAGCACGCCACGGCTTACAGATTGATAATGTTCCATGATGCCGATCGCGGCGATCAGCGTATCTGCCTGCTGCAAGGAGACGAGCCTGCTTAATGAATCGAACCCGCTAAAAAGGAAAAAACTTAAGAACACCGCTATGGTAAAGGCCACTACCTGGTTACTGGTTACTGCCGACGCAAGAATGCCAATTGCCACAAAAATCCCGCCGAGGAGAAAGAGACCGGTGTAGGATCCGATTACCGCACCGGTATCGACATTCCCCCGCGTAGCCCCAAGTTCATAAACGGTGAAATAGTAGATCAGCGTAGGGGCCATAGCCATCAGCACAATGGCAAGGCTGCCGAAATATTTGCCCAGAATGATCTGCCAGTCGGTAAGTGGCCGGGTGGCCAGCAATTCGAAAGTGCCTTCTTTTTTTTCTTCGGCGATGGACCGCATCGTTACCGCCGGGATGAGGAACATAAACAGGTAAGGCGCGATATCGAACAGGCTGTCGAGCCCGGCATAGCCATAATCAAGAACGGCCGAATCGGGAAATACCCAAAGAAAAAGGCCTGTTGCCGCCAGGAATATTCCAACGATGATATAGGCGACCAGTGAGCTAAAAAAGGCAGCAATTTCCTTACGGAGAATGGTTAACATGCGATCAGAACTTATAAGCGATCCTGAACCCGGCCTGGTTGATATTACCCCCATCGCGCGCCCAGCGCTCATACCGGACGCCGGCATCGATATAGCCGTCTTTGGTGACCGGAAATGAAATGCCTGCTCCTGGCGCCCAGACAAACGCAGAGCCGGCATTCTTATTGGTACCGATGCTCAGGCCAAGCTCGCCTTCACCAAAAAAGTAGTTTCCGAAGTAATACTTCCCCCCCACTTTAAGAGGAACATAACTTTTATTAATGGTAAGCGGCTTCATATCCTCTTTGAGATAGAATGTGGTAAACCCGGCGGTGGCCGTAGCATAAAACTCGCGGGTAATAGGCACTTCGAACTTACCCGAACCTCCAAAGCCGATGGTGAACACGTTACCGAAACTGCCGGAGGGGATCCCAAATTCGGCGCCTACACCCAGGCGCGGTTTAGTGGTATACGGCGGAATGACGACCTGGGCGAACACCTGTGCCGAAAAAACCGGTAACAGAAGAATAATTAAAAAGCGTTTCATCGATAGCATAGTTAATGTGCGATAGCATTGGAGCCCGTGAGACTGATAAAAATCTCTTCCAGTGTACGACCCGGATGCACGCCTCGTAATGAGCTTAACGCATCATCGGCCACAATATTTCCCTTGTTAATGATCACAATATGATCGCATACGGCCTCGGCCTCCTGCATGATATGCGTAGAGAATACCACGGTGCGGGAAGCGCCGAGGTCCCTGATCAGCTTGCGGATACCGGACAGCTGGTTGGGATCGAGGCCGGAGGTGGGTTCGTCCAGGATCAGCACTTTCGGGTCGTGGATAATGGCTTGTGCCAGGCCTACACGCTGCCGGTAGCCCTTGGAAAGCTGGCCGATCTTTTTATGCTGTTCGTCTCCAAGCCCGGTCAGACCGATCACGTCGCTGATCCGCTGCCGCTTGTTTTGCAGGCCATGAATATTCGCCACAAAGCCGAGTGATTCCTTTACGTATAACTCGGGATACAGGGGATTATGCTCGGGGAGATATCCCACCACACGGCGTACCTCGAGGGCTTCGCGGGCCACATCGAACCCGCACACCGTGGCTCTGCCCGACGTTTGCGGGATAAAACTGGTGAGGATCCTCATGGTAGTCGATTTGCCCGCACCGTTGGGACCTAAAAAGCCCATCACTTTACCAGGTTCCGCCCTGAACGAAATGCTGTCGATCGCCTTTTGCTGCCCGAATAATTTTGTCAGATGCTCTACGGCAATGCTCATGTACAAAATTAACGCTTATCGGCGAACAATTAACAAGGAAAGCGAATAATAAGGATAAGGAATAATGTCTGTCTCCTGCCAGTTAAATACGAGATATCAATCATTCCTTATGGTTAATCGCCCTGGACGGCTGGTTGTTAGAACGGGAGGTCGTCGGCGCCTGCAAATTCGTTCCGCTTATCGTCGTTTCGAACCGGCTGCCCGGCATGAACGGCCTCTTCTTCGAAATCGCTTTTGCGGCCAAGCATGGTGAAGTTTTCCGCCACCACTTCGGTGGTATACTTCTTGTGGCCTTCTTTATCTTCGAAGGACCGGGTGCGGAGTTTACCCTCTATGTATACGAGTTTGCCTTTTTGAAGATATTTCGACGCTATTTCGGCCAATCCGCGCCACATCACGATGTTGTGCCATTCGGTCTGCTCTATTTTGCGACCGTCTTTGTTGAATGTTTCTGAGGTCGCCAGCGGAAAGCTGGCAACAGTAACGCCTCCCTCCAGGTGGCGCACTTCGGGATCTTTGCCGAGGTGCCCCACCAGGATCACTTTGTTAATACCTGGCATGTGTTAATTGGTTAAGTTAAATTGAATCTCAGGATAATTTTTCAGGAATGCAAAAATTAATTTTGGCATAGCCAGTTTATCCAGGCTCTCCGGGTCAACATATATCCAGCCCGAATTGTTCAAAAAAAACTCTTCAAAACCGGACAGAATAATAAAGGTCGCCGCTATATTTTGATGGGTAAGCACATGTTTTACAGGACCATACACATTTCCGACGACAGCCTGCGTTCCAAAAGCCTGTGTAAATTCAGGTGATATCAGCAGATCGGCCGGGCTGGTTAACGCGTTGGTCTCTATCAACGGCAGTTCATACATGTTTTGCCATATGTCGCCCGGCCCGCGCTTGTTCATCAGCATCCTGCCATCGCGTTGTGCAACGATGTAATTAAAATATCGCTGCCTGCTTGCCTTCTTCTTGTCTTTCACGGGAAGATCGGCTGTTTTCCCGAGCTGGTAAGCCAGGCATCCGGGGCGAAGCGGGCAGGTGGGACATTCGGGTTTGGGCCGGCATTGAAGCGCGCCAAACTCCATGATCGCCTGGTTATATAAAGCCGGATACCGCGGGTCGATCAGCTCATTGGCCAGGCGGGTAAAGGTCTTCTTGCCGGCAGTGCTGTTGATGGGTGTATCTATATTGAAATAACGGGATAATACCCTGAATACATTTCCATCTACCACCGCCCGCTTTTCATTCTCCGCGAACGATGAGATCGCTGCCGCGGTATATTCTCCGATGCCTTTAAGCCCGATCAAAGCCTGGTAGCTCCCGGGGAAAATTCCGCCGTGCGTGCGCATCACCAGGCCCGCGGTATGGTGCATATTGCGGCCGCGCGAGTAGTACCCCAGCCCCTGCCACATTTTGAGGATTTCATCTTCTGTTGCTGCCGCGAAATCGGCAACCGTGGGATACTTTTCGCTAAACCTGTAGTAATAAGGCATCCCCTGGTCTACCCGGGTTTGCTGCAGGATCACTTCCGAAAGCCAGATCAGGTAAGGATCGCGCGTTTTCCGCCAGGGAAGGTCGCGTTTATGGAGATGGTACCAGCTGATCACTTCCTGTGTAAAGTTCATAGGTTGAGGATGTTTTTTATTAAAACGAGCGGCAAAAATACCTTACTGATTGTTTTATAAGCAGTTGATCGAAAAAAACTTCAAATTATTTCAGCAAATCAATTTAAAGCAATACTTTTGCAACCCCAATCTGAGAGAAGATCCGGGTAAATAATTATAACAAAACAGAACATGACTAAAGCAGAAATTATTGCAGAGATCGCTAACAAGACAGGTATTGAAAAAGTTGACGTTCAGGAAACTGTAGAAGCATTCTTTAAGGTAATCAAAACTTCGATGATCAAAGGTGATAATGTATACGTTAGAGGCTTTGGAAGCTTTGTGGTGAAAAAAAGGGCTGAAAAAACAGCACGTAACATTTCCAAAAATACAGCAATTATTATCCCCGAGCATTTCGTACCGAGCTTTAAACCTGCTAAAGTATTTATCGAGAAAGTAAAGACCGGCAACAAGAAAAAAGCAACCGCTTAAGTTCTTATTCATGATTCATAGAAAGCAAATAGCAGTTATTTCGTTGGTAGTAGTACTGATGGGATTGTTGCTTTCTATGAATATTAAAGGGCTCGTTAAGCCCAAAGAGCAACGCAATGTGAATGGAACAGTAGCCGGCGGGCCATCTGCAGCCGCCAGCGTATCTGTAGAAAGCGTTTCGGCGCTTGCCAAACCCGAACTTACGGCAAACTTCGCCAAACAGGTGGCCGACCTGGAAGAAGCACTGAGCCAGGCACCCGGGGAGAAAAAGATCGGCCTTGAAAAGCAACTGGCCCAAAAATGGGAGGATGTAAATCAACCCGGCCCGGCTGCATTCTATCATGAAATGGTAGCCGTAAGGGAAAACACGTACAACGCATGGCTTAAAACGGGCGATGCTTTCAGTAACGCACAGCAAAATACGCAGGACACACTCATACAGCCCGCATTGGGCGAAAAAGCCATTAACGCTTACCAGAAGGCGCTGGAACTACAGCCCGGCAGCCGGGATGCGAAAATGGGACTTGGTGCCGCTTATGTGAACGGCTCTGCTAACCCGATGGCAGGGATCCAACTATTGCTTGCGGTAGTTAAAGAAGACCCTGATAACCTGAAAGCGAATAAAACACTGGGGTTGTTCTCGATGAGATCGGGCCAGTTTGATAAAGCGGTGAACCGGTTTAAGACAGTGATCCGCGTCAAAGAGGATTCAGAATCATGGTTTTACCTGGCTACCAGCTACGAAAACCTGGGAATGAAGAAAGATGCGATCGATGCTTATGAAAAAAGTAAGGTGCTCGCAGCAGATCCCGGGTTATCCAAATTTGTAGATAAGAAGGTTGAAGAATTGAAAAAGTAAAAGAATTAATAATAACATTTAAAAATCTAAAGCTATGCCAAGCGGTAAAAAAAGAAAAAGACATAAAATGGCCACTCACAAACGCAAAAAGCGTTTACGTAAAAACAGACATAAGAAAAAATAGCCGATAGCTAATGGCTATCGGCTATTAGCCTTCGCTTCATTTTCTTAAAACTCATCGTGTATTAACGTGGCGGTTCCTCCGCCAGTAAAGGAGTAGGCTGTTGGTAAAAGAATTAATTATCAATTCAACCCCCAACGGGGTGACTATCGCTTTACTGCAAGACAAGCAACTCGTAGAACTTAACACTGAGCACATCAACAACAATTACGCTGTTGGTGACATCTATCTTGGCAAGATCAAAAAGATCATGCCTGGATTGAATGCTGCTTTTGTAGACGTGGGATATGAAAAAGATGCTTTCCTGCACTATCTTGACCTGGGTCCACAGGTACAGTCGCTGATAAAGCTGACTAAGATTGTAAAGAATGGCAGCTACAAAGATAAGCTGCTGAATAGTTTTAAACTGGAACAGGACATTAATAAGTCCGGTAAAATATCCGAGGTGCTGAGCCGTAACATGCTGTTACCCGTTCAGATCGCCAAAGAACCAATTTCTACGAAAGGTCCCCGCTTAAGTTCCGACTTATCCATTGCCGGCCGTTTCGTGGTGTTGGTGCCGTTCTCGGATGCGATCTCCATCTCGAAAAAGATCAGGAGCAACACCGAAAGATCGAGGCTTAAAAAGATCGTTGAAAGCATAAAGCCGAAGCATTTCGGCGTGATCATCCGCACCGTTTCTGAAGGAAAAGGCGTTGCGGAACTTCAAAAAGACCTGCTGGACCTGATCGCAAAATGGGAAAATTTCTCTGTCAAGCTTCCCCTCACCGAGCCTTCAAAAAAGGTACTGGGCGAGATGGGGCGTACCTCTACCATTCTTCGCGACATTCTGAATCCCGATTTTACGAATATTCATGTCGACGATCCCGCTATTTTCGAAGATATCCGCTCGTATGTGCACGAGATCTCGCCAGACCTTGAGCGAATCGTAAAGCTGTACAAGAATACGAAGGAACCTATCTTCGATCACTTTGGCGTAGAGAAACAGATCAAAACCTCGTTTGGTAAAACGGTAAACCTGGCGGGCGGCGCCTATCTCGTGGTAGAACATACGGAAGCGCTCCACGTGATCGACGTGAACAGCGGCAACCGCACCGCCAGCAAAGAGAATCAGGAAGACAACGCCCTGCAGGTGAATATGGAAGCCGCGCGGGAGATCGCCCGCCAGCTGCGCCTGCGCGACATGGGCGGGATCGTGGTGATCGATTTTATCGACATGCATAAACCGCAGAACCGCAAAGAACTGTTCGACTACCTGAAAGAACAGATGGCGCTCGACCGGGCAAAGCATACCATACTTCCGCCGAGTAAATTTGGGCTGGTACAGATCACCAGGCAGCGTGTACGCCCGGAAATGAACATCGTAACCAACGAAAAATGCCCTGCCTGCAACGGCACAGGTGAAATTAAAGCCAGCATCGTGCTGATGGACGATATCCAGAATAACCTGAAATATATCCTCACCGAGCAGAACGAAAAAAACATTACCCTTTGCGTACATCCTTACATTGGCGCCTATATTAAGAAAGGAATATTTTCACGGCAGTGGCATTGGTTCCTTAAATATGGTAAATGGATAAAAGTGAAGGAAGCCTCTTCTTATCACCTTACAGAGTTTCATTTCCTGAACTCGAGGGACGAGGAAATAAAGTTGTAATCTAGTTTCGGCGGTTGGTTATCAGGTCCGTTATAGCGCTTTAAAAGGGCTAAGGGCTGATAACCGACCGCCGATAGCTTTTTTCATTTAGCTTTGTAGCATACTATTGTCGCTCATGGCCAAAACAAAATCCGCTTATTTCTGCCAGAGTTGTGGTTACGAATCAGCTAAATGGCTGGGTAAATGCCCTTCGTGCGGCCAATGGAACACGTTTGTGGAAGAGGTGATCGAAAAGGCGTCGGGCCAGGCGCCTACCTGGAAAACGGCCTCCTCTCCGATAAAACGTGTCGCCACGCCAGCAGCCATCCAGGATATCCAGTTTAGCGAAACCAACCGGCTTATCACGTCCGACCAGGAGCTGAACCGCGTACTAGGCGGCGGCATCGTGGGCGGCTCACTCGTACTCATCGGCGGAGAGCCCGGGATCGGGAAATCAACGCTGATGCTGCAGCTGGCCCTCAACCTTCCGGAATTAAAAGTGCTGTATGTATCAGGAGAGGAAAGTGAGCAGCAGATTAAAATGCGTGCCGACCGCCTGGCGGGAAGCGGGAAGGAAACGTTTATACTCACGGAAACCTCCACGCAGCACATTTTTAAACAAATAGAGCTGCTAGAACCCGGGATCGTGATCGTGGACTCCATCCAAACCCTGTACTCAGCACACATCGAGTCGACCCCGGGGAGCGTATCGCAGGTGCGGGAATGTACCGCAGAACTGCTGCGTTTCGCCAAAGAAAGCGGGACCCCCGTCTTCCTGATCGGGCATATCACCAAGGATGGCGCTATCGCCGGGCCTAAGATCCTCGAACATATGGTAGACACCGTACTGCAGTTTGAAGGCGATCGCCACCATGTTTACCGGATTCTCCGCGCCGTAAAGAACCGGTTCGGCTCCGCATCGGAACTTGGCATTTACGAGATGCAGGGCAACGGGTTGCGGGAAGTATCCAATCCTTCCGAAATCCTTCTTTCTTTACGGGAAGAGCCGTTAAGCGGCATCACGATCTCCGCCATGCTAGAAGGGCTTCGCCCGATGCTGATAGAGACGCAGGCATTGGTGAGCGCTTCAGCCTATGGTACTCCCCAACGATCGGCTACCGGGTTCGACACACGCAGGATGAACATGCTGCTTGCCGTGCTGGAAAAACGGTGCGGTTTCAGGCTAAGCGCTAAAGATGTGTTCCTGAACATTGCCGGCGGGTTGCGGGTAGAAGATCCCGCAATCGACCTGGGAATTATCGTGGCGATCATTTCGTCTCACGAGGATATCCCTGTACCTGTAAAGATCTGCTTTGCCGGCGAAGTCGGCCTTTCCGGCGAGATCCGCGCGGTAAACCGGATCGAGCAGCGCATCGCGGAAGCACAGAAGCTTGGCTTCGAAAAAATTTATATTTCTAAATACAACAAGAAAGGGCTCGACACCAGTAGATTTGCCATTGAGATAAAAACGGTGGCTAAAGTAGAGGATGTATTTTCTTCCTTATTTGGCTAATCGCTTTATTAAATTTATATCTTAATTTAAATCGTGTCGCTATCTGAACCGGACTTCTCTGCAGCCTATTCTTATGCTGATCACCTCCGTAGGCGATATTGTGACAACCCCCGGTACTGCAAGGCTTTAGCGTTATGCTGGAAGAAGTCTTCGCTAACGTAAAGTAATAGTTAAGTGATAAATTTAAACACATAAGCCCGGGAAGATCATTCACGGGCTTATCCCGCTATTGGATATATTCGGAAGCTTACTTACTCAAATACATCGATTTCTCCTTATACAAATGTCTGAAGTAAGGGTCGTTCAGGTCTTTGATAAACCGGATCGCTTCACCGGTCGATTTCATCTCAGGGCCAAGCTGTTTATCCACCTCGGGGAATTTGTCAAAAGAGAATACCGGTTCTTTAATCGCGTATCCCTGGAGCTTACGCTCGATGGTAAAGTCTTTCAGCTTATTTACACCCAGCATGACCTTGGCCGCAATATTAATATAAGGTACGTCATATGCCTTCGCTATGAAAGGAACCGTACGCGAGGCACGCGGGTTTGCCTCGATTACGTATACTTTTCCGTCTTTAATGGCGAACTGGATATTAAGCAGGCCCCGAACATTGAGGGCTTTCGCCAGCTTGACGGTATATTCTTCCATCTGGCTGATTTCACTGTCGGTGAGATCGAAGGGCGGAAGAACCGCACTTGAATCGCCTGAGTGAATACCGGCAGGTTCGATATGCTCCATTAATCCCACGATGTGAACGTCGTCGCCATCGGAGATCGAGTCAGATTCCGCTTCTGCAGCACGATCGAGGAAGTGATCGATCAGTACCCGGTTCCCCGGGAGGTTACGCAGCAAGGTCACTACAGCTTTTTCAAGATCTTCATCGTTAATCACGATGCTCATCCCCTGTCCGCCCAATACGTAACTTGGACGAACCAACACCGGGTAGCCAACTTTACGCGCCACTTCGATGGCCTCTTCGGCGCTTTCGGCAACACCATATTTCGGATAAGGGATATCGAGATCTTTCAGCAAGTCAGAAAAACGACCGCGATCTTCCGCAATATCCATGTTATCATAGGAAGTACCGATGATCTTAATACCATATTGGTGAAGTTTCTCGGCCATTTTCAGGGCTGTTTGACCGCCGAGCTGAACGATCACTCCTTCCGGTTTCTCCAGCTCGATGATCTCGCGTACATGTTCCCAGAAAACCGGCTCAAAATACAGCTTATCGGCCATATTGAAATCGGTAGAGACCGTTTCGGGATTACAGTTCACCATGATGGCTTGGTAGCCCGATTCCTTCGCGGCAAGCAAGCCGTGCACACACGAATAATCGAACTCGATCCCCTGGCCAATCCGGTTCGGACCGGAGCCAAGTACGATGATCTTCTTTTTATCGGATGAAACCGATTCGTTTTCGTCTTCGAAAGTAGAATAGTAATAGGGTGTTTTTGCCTGGAACTCGGCAGCGCAGGTATCTACCATCTTGTAGGAGCGGTTTATACCCAGCTCTTTCCTGCGGGCGTATACCTCGTCTTCACTGACGTTAGTTAATAACCAGGCGATCTGCGCATCAGAATAACCTTTTTGTTTTAGCGTCAGGAAGAAATCCTTGGGAATGTTTGTCAGCTGGTAGCGTTTAAGCTCCGCTTCCAGGCTAACCAACTCCTGGATCTGCACCAGGAACCAACGATCGATCTTTGTCGCTTTACGGATAGACTCGATGGGAACACCAAGGCTCATGGCATCTTTCACATGAAATAGTCTGTCCCAGCTTGGGTGTTCCAGGCTGTGCATGATCTCTTCGAGGTTCCTGCTCTGGCGGCCATCGGCGCCAAGTCCCAACCTGTTCGTTTCGAGGCTCTGGCATGCTTTCTGCAATGCTTCGATGAACGTGCGGCCGATAGCCATCACCTCACCTACCGATTTCATCTGCAAGCCAAGCTCCTTATTGGCGCCCTTGAACTTATCGAAGTTCCAGCGCGGTATTTTCACGATCACGTAATCTAAGGTCGGCTCGAAGTAAGCCGAAGTTGTTTTGGTGATCTGGTTCTCGATTTCGTCGAGGTTATAGCCTATTGCCAGCTTGGCGGCAATCTTGGCGATCGGGTAACCGGTGGCCTTGGAGGCCAGCGCGGAAGACCGCGAAACACGCGGGTTGATCTCGATCGCAATAATATCTTCTGTAGCGGGATCTACGGAGAACTGCACATTACAACCGCCGGCAAAATTCCCGATCGAACGCATCATCAGGAGTGCCTGGTTCCGCATGGATTGGTAGCAGCGATCGCTGAGGGTCATGGCAGGTGCAACCGTAATCGAGTCGCCGGTGTGGATGCCCATCGGGTCGAAGTTCTCGATGGAGCAGATAATGATCACATTGTCTTTACTGTCGCGAAGCAGTTCCAGCTCATATTCTTTCCAGCCGAGCACCGCTTTCTCTACCAGCACTTCGTGTGTCGGTGATGCCTGGAGGCCACGGCTGAGTGCCGCGTCAAATTCTTCTTTCTTGTGCACGAACCCGCCACCAGTGCCGCCCAGGGTGTACGACGGCCGGATTACCAACGGAAAACCGATCTCTTGTGCAGCTTCTTTTCCTTCGAGAAATGAATTGGCGATCTTTGATTTCGCCACCCCTATACCAATATCTACCATCAATTGGCGGAAAGCTTCACGGTTTTCGGTCTTTTCAATCGCGGCGATGTCTACCCCGATGATCTTCACGCCATATTTTTTCCACAAACCGCGCTCTTCCGCTTCGATGCAAAGATTTAACGCGGTCTGCCCGCCCATGGTTGGCAGGACTGCATCAATCTTCTGTTCTGTGAGGATCCGTTCAATACTTTCACAGTTCAGCGGGAGCAGATAAACATGATCAGCGATCACTTTATCGGTCATGATTGTTGCGGGATTCGAATTGATGATCGAAACCTCGATCCCTTCCTCTTTCAGCGAAAGAGAAGCCTGTGACCCGGAATAGTCAAATTCGCAAGCCTGACCGATGATAATTGGACCCGAACCTATGATCAGAACGGATTTAATAGAAGTGTTTTTTGGCATATTCCCGACTGGTTTATCGGGATGCAAAGATAGCGTTTTATTACCTTACCGGCGGATAAAATTGAAAAAGGTCAGGTTATCTCCCCGGCGCCCCAAGGTTTAGCGCAAGCGGTAAGGTAACCGCCACACGAACCGGGATCCCATGCTGCCGGCCAGGTTTCCAGTTACGCGATATACGAAGCGTTCTTATGGCCTCCTCATCTATGGAGGGAGAAACAGACCTGAGCACTTTAATATCTGAGACAGATCCATCTTTCTCCACAACGAACGACAGGATCACTCTCCCCGAAACACCGGTTTTTATAGCATCGGCCGGGTACCTGAACGTGCGCTGTACAAAACGCAAAAACCCTTGTTCCCCGCCGTTAAATTCGGGAGGTTCCTCGTTCTTGCGATACTCATAAGTTGTTTCATCGCTTAAAGTAGCCACGCCAGAGACAAATTTTCCCGCGCTAAACAGCTCTTCATAGCGGTTGCCGGTTTTAAGAAAAGCCCCTTTCCAGGTACCTTCCTTTACGCCGTCGCGGATATCACCCTCTTCTTCAACGCTCTTTTCCGGTCCCGAAATCACTTTAATATGCCCGTTCCCGTTCTCCACCGTCTGTACACCGGTTGAATCGTAGTAGGAAATGATCTTATAGTAGATGGTTTTCTTTAGGTCAAACAGCTGGGCGGTGCCGGTGTCGCCGTACTCCAGCGTCTTTTGGACCTTTCCATTTTCGTAGTAATAAACGGCGGGTCCCCTTGGTACGTTCCGTTCATAGGTAACCACTTCCTGTTTACTACCCGACTTGTAGTAGGACAATACCGTCCCCTCCAGCACCGGTGCCGGTTCAAAAGCAGAAACATGCCCTACCCGCTTATACTTATTATCCTTGCGGTAAAACTCCAGGAGGTTAAAAAGCGTGCTCCCGGAATCAGGCTCCTGGATCACACGAACATAATCGGCACTGTCGATCGATTTAACAAACCGACCGTTATCCTTTAAGAAATATATATTTTGTCGCTTTTGCGCAAAAACTTGCACAACACTGAGAAAGAGAAAAAATAAAAAAATACCGGGGGCTTTCATCTCTCAGATCTTTTTAAACACCACTATACCGTTGTGCCCGCCGAATCCAAAGGTGTTGCTCATCGCCACATTTACCTCCGCGGGCAGCGCCTTACCGGTTACGATCTGCAGGTGCGCCGGGATGGCAGGATCGAGCTCAGTGGTGTTTATCGTTGGTGGGATCACGCTGTCTCTCATCGCCAGGAGGGTGATAACGGCCTCGATGGCACCGGCGGCTCCCAATAAGTGGCCGGTCATCGACTTGGTTGCGCTTACTTTTAATTTCGGTTTTGTGTCGCCGGCAAGATTTAATACGGCATGGATCTCCGAAAGATCGCCAACAGGCGTAGAGGTCGCATGGGCATTCAGGTAATCAACATCTGCAATGGTAAGGCCTGCTTCTTCAAGCGCCAGCTGCATGGCTTTAGCCGCACCAAGTCCTTCGGGATGCGTAGAGGTCATGTGGTAAGCATCGGCCGTCATGGCAGCGCCGCCAACTTCCCCGTAGATCTTCGCGCCGCGCTTAACGGCATGTTCATATTCTTCCAGCACCAAAGCGCCGGCTCCCTCTCCCATTACGAAACCATCGCGGCTTACGTCGAACGGCCTGGATGCGTGAGCGGGATCATCATTACGCACCGACATTGCCTTCATGGCCGCAAAACCGCCGATCGACGCAGGCGTGATACCTGCTTCCGAACCGCCGGTCACCATGATCTTCGCCTTGCCCAGGCGGATATAGTTGAACGCATCCATGATGGCCGTATTGGACGTGGCACAAGCCGATACCGCCGTATAATTAATACCCATATAGCCATGGCGGATGGAGATCATGCCCGACGCCATGTTTACGAGCAGCTTCGGAATAAAGAAAGGACTGAAACGGGGAGATCCGTTGCCGCGCGCGTATTCTACCACCTGCTCCTCGTAGGTATCCAATCCCCCCTGGCCGGATCCCCAGATCACGCCAACATCGAAAGGATCCATCGCTGCGAGATCGAAACCCGAATCCCTGATCGCTTCGTCTGACGCTACAAGCGCATATTGTGTGAACAGGTCGGTCCGTTTCAGCATCCCGCGGTCGATAAACGCCGACGGATCAAAATCTTTCAGCTCACAGGCCAGCTGCGTTCTGAACAAAGAGGCATCAAAACGCGTAATGGGGCCTGCCGCACTTTTGCCGGCCACTACGTTTTGCCAAAAGGTATTCACTTCATTGCCAAGCGGCGTTAATACCCCAATACCGGTAACTACTACTCTTTTCAACATGGTTGTAAAATTAAATCGCGACAAAGATAATCAATTAAATACCAATCGGTATATTTGTTAAAAACCTGCCGCATAAATCGGCACAAGTATAGGAAGAATTGCCTGCCGCAACCCCAAAACCGGGAGTTTTTAACAATCAAGAAATCAAATAGATATGGAAAATAAAGTTACTGACAGCCTTAAAGAACAGCTAAACCAGGTCATTACCCGGTCGCCATCGGCATTTATGCTGTGGCTGGGGCCGGTGCTGCGGGCTGTGGATGAGGGCTCGCTGACCTTCGAGTTTACCGTGGCACGGCACATGACCAACCCGGCAGGAACCCTCCATGGCGGCATGACGGCAGCCATTATGGACGATATCGTGGGCGCAACGATCCTTAGCCTGGGGCGGCAGCATTTTTTTACTACCATTAATAATGCGATCGATTACCTCTCCCCCGCCAAAGAAGGCGACGTGATCACCGCCAAAACCCAAGTGATACGGGCAGGCCGGCAAGTGATTAACGTGCAGTTCGAGCTCTGGAACCTCCCCAGAAAAAGATTGCTTGCCCGCGGATATTCCAACGCACTGAGAACGGAAATAGAAGTACCGGAATCGTTCAGGTAGTTGTTGGTCATTAGTAATCAGTTATCAGTGGTCAGTTATCAGTTCTCGTGTGGCGTTATACAGGAACCGTTTGCTCACCACCGATCGCTGATCACTAATTACCGATCACTAAGCTGGTCACTAAGAGCTGACCACTAATAACTGATAACTGACCACTGAAAACTGACCACTGATTACTGATAACTGATTACTGATTACCGATTCCCCCCAAACCTTTTCCCTTTTCCGCCGTTAATACAACCACCAGTATTAACCAACATGAATAACTTTTTCAGAACCATCATCGCCGGCTACGGCGCCAAAAAACTGGGCGGCGGCTGCTTCTCAACCATCATTATCTTTATCGTGATCTACTGGCTGCTCGGCCAATGCAACCATCCTGTGTAAACAAAGTGTGAAAAATACACTCACGCATGCTAACCTTAAATTTAAAGCGTTAGTACTGGTAAATACAGTTGATATGGCTATCGAAAGCGGATACATCGAATCACTGCAGGAATCAGTAGTAAAACACGACGTGCAGTTCATTACCGGCAACCTGGAAGCAATCGCTTATAACCGGGAACATCCGGAGATCACCGAGCTCATCATGATCACCAAACAAACGTGTATCGATGAAGGATACACCATTTACAACCCAAAAGCCGCGATATTAGCGTTTTTAAATTAATTTACACTTAATTCACATCTTTTAACACTTCTTTAACTATTAATACGGGGAATCTTACGTTTATTTGATTCACATTTGTATAACTAAGAACTTAGTTATACATTTGAATAACTTAAACCAACCTGTATGAAAGTTACCCTTGCGGCCGTTCTCCTAAGCCTGTGCTCCCTATGGGCTAAGGCGCAAAACACCAACTCGATTAATGGGGCCGTGGCAGACACCGCTTCCTTTATTAAACTTTACAATTCTTCTGTCAGCGTATTAAACGCGAAGGATTCGACGCTCGTAAAATTTACCCGGGCGGGCGCTAATGGCGCGTTTACTATCGGCGGGCTTCCTAAGGGAAAGTTTATCCTACTGGTCACCTATCCGAAATATACAGATTATGTAGAGAACTTCTCATTCGATGCAGACGGAAGTACCCATGATTTCGGCAGTATTAACCTCTTTCTGAAGGCAAAGTTACTGGCAGATATCATGATAAAGGGCAACGTAACCGCCATCAAGATCAAAGGTGATACCACGGAATATAATGCCAAAGCTTATAGTATACAGCCTAACTCGAAAGTGGAGGACCTGCTTAAACAGCTTCCCGGGATCCAGGTGGACAAAGACGGTAAGATCACCGCCCAGGGTCAAACGGTAAGCAAGGTGCTTGTAGACGGTGAGGAATTTTTCGGCGACGACCCCACACTGGTCACCAAGAACCTGCGCGGGGATATGGTAGATAAGGTACAGCTCTACGATAAAAAGAGCGACCAGGCGACTTTTACCGGGATCGACGACGGCGTTAAAAACAAGACCATTAATATCAAGCTGAAAGAAAACGCAAAAAATGGTTACTTCGGCAAGCTTGATGGCGGATCTACCGCCGATCCTTACTACCAGGGGCAGGCGATGTTTAACGCCTTTAAGGCGAAACAAAAAGCTTCGGCCTACGGCACCATCGGTAACACCGGTAAAACAGGGCTGGGCTGGGAGGATGCCAATAAATACAGCTCCGGGAGCGGAGGCGTTGAAATGGTCGACGGCGGCTTTATGATCTCCGGCGGAGGCGACGACCTCGAATCGTTTGGCGGCAGGTACAACGGAGAGGGACTGCCGCTTGCCCGCACAGGCGGCGTGCATTATGACAGTAAATGGAATAACGACAAGGAAACGATCAATACCAACTACAAGATCGGCTCACTGGGTGTGGAAGGCTATAAAGACATCCTGAACCAGAATTCGCTTGGCGGCACTTTTATCACCAGCAACTCTAACCAGCAATTTGATAACTACATGTTCAGGCATAAGCTCGATGCTGCTTACACGATCAAACTGGATACCACTTCAAACCTGAAGATCACGATGGACGGTACCTTAAAAAACTCGGAAACAAAAACGCACTACAATGCGGAAAGTTTCCGCGACGATATTACGAAGCTGAACACCAACGACCGTAACCTCACCAACGACTCAAAACAAAAGACCGCCAACTTCACCGCTTTCTATACCAAGAAACTCAAAAAGACAGGACGCACGCTTTCTGTGAACCTTGCACAGAATTTTAATGACAACAGTACAGACGGATACCTGAAGTCGACCACGGATATTTACAATTCCGGCGGCAGCGTATCGAGCACGCAAACCATCGACCAGTACAAGGTGACCGATATCGTAAGCTCGTCTACCAATACCACCATTACGTATACCGAGCCGCTGTCGAAACTACTTTCGATCGTGTTCAACTACTCGCTGGGTATCAGCAACAGTTCTGCCGACCGCAAGTCTTTTAACCAGTCGGCGCCCGGAAAGTATGATGTGCTCGATAATATTTACAGTAATGATTTCACCTTAAGCCAGCTTTCCAACCAGGGGGGTGCCATCTTCAACTATAAAAAAGATAAAACGCTGGTTAACTTCGGCACACGCGCCACGGCAGTAGACTTTAACCAGAAAGACGAATATACCGGGAAAAAATATGACCGCAGCTTCCTCAACTGGTACCCGCAGGCAAGCTACCAGTACAAGTTTTCAGCACAAAAATCCGTTCGCCTTGCGTACAACGGGAACACCACGCAACCAAACCTCGACCAGGTACAGCCGGTTAGGGTGAACAACGACCCACTGAACATCACTCTTGGAAATCCCGACCTGAAGCCCTCGTTCCGGAACAATATCAACCTGAGCTATAATACTTATAAGGTATTAAGCTCACAATCTTTTTACATCAGCGGTTCTTACGGGTTTACCATGAACCCTATCGTGAACAACCGCACCACCAATACCAACACCGGCGAAAGCACCACGCAGGCCGTTAACCTCGACAAAGATTCCAGGAACTATAGCGTTTACAGTTACATCGACCGTAAGTTTAAAGGGATAAATGTTGGCTTGAACGGTAGTGTGAACGGTAACACCTCTTTCAACTATGTAAATGGCGACCTGAACGAACTGCGCTCGAACAGCTACTCGATCGGCATTAATTTCAATAAGTACGTTACCAAAAAATACGATTTCTATGGATCCATCGGGCCTGCATACAACACCCAGGAATCGTCGCTGCAAAAAGACCGGAACAACAACGGGCGTTCCGTTAACGGCTACAGCGGCATGAACATCTACCTGCCGGGGAAATTACAGTTCAACTATGAGCTCAACTACGAATGGCGCGCCAAAACACAATCGTTTAACGAAGATTTCAGCCGTGTGCTGATGAATACCACGCTCAGCAAGAAATTCCTGAAACAGGAAAACCTGAAGTTCTCCGTTTCCGGGAACGATATCTTTAACCAGAACCGTGGTTTTTCGAGAAACAACTCCATTGGGTTATTGTCGCAAACCAGCTATAATACCATCAAACGATATTTCTTATTTTCCCTGGCCTGGGATTTCAGTAAAATGGGTGGCGCAGCCCCCGCAGCACCAAAAAATTAACGACCATGAAACAGATCCTCCTGCTGGCTATTTGCCTGGCTTTCGTTACGGCGAATAAAGTATCCGCCCAAAACGCGCACTTTACTACCGATGGAATAATCGAGTACCAGAAGAGCATTAATACCTATGCCCTCATCAAGAAAAACATCAACAAAGACAATGAGAGCTATATGCAGCGTATTTACGATCAGTATAAAAACACGCAGCCCCAATTCAAACAGCTGAAAAGCACGCTTACTTTTTCGAAAACCAAAACGCTCTTCACCCCTACGGTGACGAACGAGAACAACCCCTATTTCGGCAACGACCCGGCAATGGGGCAGCCCAACACCATTTTTACCGACCTCGCCGCCTCGAGCAGCGTGACCCAGAAGAAAGTATACGAAGAAACGTTCCTGGTAAAAGACAGCGTGCGTAATATCAAGTGGAAGATCACCGACGAAACCCGTGAAATTGCCGGGTTCTCCTGCCGCAGGGCCAATGCGCTGATCCTAGACTCTATTTACGTAGTGGCATTTTATACAGACCAGATCCCGGTTTCAGGGGGACCGGAATCGTTTACCGGGTTACCGGGCATGATCCTGGGCGTGGCGCTGCCACATGAAAACGTTACCTGGTTCGCAACTTCGGTTACCGACCGGGCAATTATTCCCAGCACGATCGCTCCGCCGGCTAAAGGAAAGGTGGTGAACAACAAAACGTTCAGGCAAACCATTACCGGTGCGCTTAAGGATTGGGGCGACTACGCACAATCTGCGTTTAAAGCATTTCTGCTGTAACGCGGACCGGTAATAAAAGTAAAGCCGGGAAGAGAACGCGGTTCAGTCGTTTCTTCCTGGCTTTACCGTTTTATAGTGAATGCGTTAACTGAGCACTCCCCTGATCAGCATCGATTTCCACAAATAAGGCAGGCGCCCGCACCCGATAAAATCGGTCACCTTAAAGCCCTGTTCTTCGAGCAGGCGGGAGAGCGTAGCCCTCGACCACATCTTGATATGTCCTCCATCAAATAACGGGTCCATGTGGCGGTCCCAACTTCCGGAAACGCCCACCAGCAGGTTTTTCAGGTAACCATGATAAGGGGTAGAAAGAATAAGCTGCCCGCCCTGCTGCGGAAGCAGGCTTTTGCATAATTTCACGAAACCACGAGGATCGTACAGGTGCTCGATCACTTCGGTAGAAATAATCGTATCAAAAGCCAGGTGACTCAGTTTATCGGGCAATTGCTGGGAGGAAACGTCCATGATGGCGAACCTTTCGGGATAATCTTTAGAAGCGTAAGTGATACCGGTAACCGAAGCGTCAACCCCATAGCAGTCGAGCCCTTGCCTGATGAGGAAATGGGTAAGGGCGCCGTTGCCGCAGCCGATGTCTAAAATGCACTTGTTTTTTTGGGGATCCAGCAACCGGAGCAAGCCTTGGCCCAAGTATTGATGTGATTGTGGGGAGTCGCTGGTGTTAAAGTTAAAATCTTTGTATTGGCTCATGAATGTAGGGGATCAAGCGTAAAGTTGGGAGAAGTATTATTTACCAGGTGAAGGTTAAAGCAGAAAGTCCGGGTCGATTATTGACAAGCAACTGGTTTCTACGAGTAAATACACCTTTCACGTTGTGCTTTCAGCTCAGGATCTCTCCGGAAAATCAGCTCGATCAATTGTATGTTCGAAGATAGTAAAAAAAGAGATTTCTCGTTTGTATGCAAAACTGGATATCGCGCACATCGCCAAACGTAAACGGGTCTCCACAATATGGCTTGATCCGGAATAACCGGAACAGGAAGAAGGTGGTGTCTCTTATACCTCTGGACGTAGCCCTGAATGCCTTGATCTTGGCGTTGAATGACTCAGCTGATGCGTCGGTGCACCGGTTAATAAGGCAGTTCAGGATTGAGCGGTGATGTAGGTCATCTGATGTATAGAGCGAAAATAGTAATTTGTAATTTCGCGCTGCGTTCTCTTAAAAGGTTGATCTGCCGACCTGTGATCCGGATAGCCCGGTTCGCTACGGACGATACCGCATCCCAACAATAACGTGGTGCTGCAAAACATTTGAGTGAAAGCCTGTTTATTATATTACTTATACTACTATGAAAAAAACAGTTATCCTTGGCTTAGCTTTCGTAGCACTGCTCGCCATCTCTTCGTGTTCGAGAAAAGACGATCCTACTCCTGAACCACCGCTTCCTGAACGGGTTAAAGCTGCGCCTGACGGGTTTGATTTCGCTACCTCCAGGCAAGTCGAAGTCAATTTGCGCCTCCTTACTACAAATAATTCTCCGTTGAAGGGTGTGCTAGTCAACTTTTTATTACCGGGCTCAGCGGCTGGTGATGGGTCGGTCCTACGCGCGGCGACAGATGCGAACGGCTATATCAAAGGATCGGTGTCCGTGCCTTCTTACCAGGACACGCTGATCATCCAGCCGAATTATCCCGGTTTGATCAACAATGCCAAAGCGCTCATCACTGCAAACGTGCTTAGCGCATCGCTTGGTGGCGAAAACGGGTATGGCGGCAACATCGTACCCGACAAGCTCGCACCTTCAAAGACGGGAAGTTCAGGACCTACCGTATTGGTGGCCGACCCATCAACGGGGATCGATTATGCTTACCCGTCTCCTTATACCACAACTTCGTCTGCGGTGAAGAGCCTTAGCACCGGCGTTCCCAAATATCTCGAAGCCACCCGCGATTATGTCGACCAGACATCGCTCAATATTCTTGCAGCAACTTTCCCCGAAGGCAGCTCGAATAACGTAAGCGTGAAGCATCCAGAATATCTTACCGCCACGGGAACCTCCGTTAACGTCACCAAAGCGGGAAGCCTGTATGTGACGTTCCTATCAGAGGTCGCCACCTATACCAGCTCGCTCGGGTATTATACTTATCCCACAGCAAATCCTCCGACGACCGCGTCTGATATCAGCAAGGTAACTCTCGTGTTTCCTAACACTTCTGCGAACGGTTCACAGGGCGGGCTGGTTGCGGGGGATAAAGTGAAGATCGGCCCCTTTACCGCGGGCACGTCTGTGGGGTTCGTGCTGATGCAGGACGCCTGGACCGGCAACAGCGTATCGGTAACTACCCAGAAGTTCTTTACTACCCCGGCGCTTAACCCGGAAACTACTACCGCGTTGAAACGTCACTCGCTGCTGCTACACGAGACCTATACGAACATTTACCTGTTCGGTTTCGAAGACCGCAACAGGCAAACAGCAAGCACCAATCCCGACAAAATCAGCGCCGACAACGATTTTAACGACCTGATGTTCTACGTATCGCCGGGCGACATGATCAGCAGCGCGGGCATCCCGTCACTTTTCGGTGAATCAGATTCCGACAGCGACGGTGCTGATGACAGCGAAGACGAATTCGTTAACGATCCGCTGCGGGCTTATGCCGATACCACCACCTGGAATACCCTCGCGTTTGAAGACCTCTGGCCTGCCACCGGCGACTACGATATGAATGACCTCGTGGTGCAGCACCGTTATCGCCTGATTAAAAACTTCGATAATAATATCGTCGAAATATATGGCGACTATAAAGTGCTCGCCGCCGGAGCCTCCTATAAGGATGGGTTCGGCGTCGAATTCCCGTTCGCGCCCTCACTGGTGAAAACCGTTACCGGGCAGCGACGGAGCGGCGCTAATATCATCACGCAACTGGCCAACGGACTGGAGGCAGGACAAACCAAAGCGGTGATCATTCCGTTCGACGATTACCACTCGGTGATACCGAATTCGTCGGCGACCGATCCCTCCATCAACACACAACCGTCGCTGCCGAAAGTAAACGGCGAACTCGTCAGCGTAAAAGTGGAGTTTAACAACCCCATTTCAGCTACGACGCTCAACATAGCGGCTTTCAACCCATTCCTGATCAGCGATCAGCGACGCGGGTACGAGGTGCATCTGCCCGGTAAAACGCCGACGGACAAAGCGGATAAATCGCTGCTTGGAAGCGGGCAGGACCGATCGAACAGCACGACCGGCAAATACTACCAGACTGCTAACAACTGGCCATGGGCGATCAACATCGCATCCACCTTCGTACACCCTACGGAAACGACCGCTATCCACACGGTTTACCTGCATTTCCTCGATTGGGCACAATCCGGGGGAACGCAATACGCGGACTGGTACTCAAATGTGGGCACCGGGTACCGAAATGTCACCGGGCTTTTCACCAAATAAGCAACACAAAAAAGGCCGTCAACGAAAATGACGGCCTTTTTTTGTGTCGTCAATCAGTGGTTTGAGCGCAAAGCTTAAAGCGGATCAAGCTGAATTTCTGGGGAGTAGATTGGGCTGTCAGCTATCAGCATTCAGCCTGTAAAGTATACCTGATAAGGTAAGTGAAATCGAGAAATTTTAGGCTAAAACCCAAAATTTAGGGCAAAAAATAAGAGGCGATGGGCGCCTCTCAAACTAACCAATTATAAACCTAAATTAAACGAAAGGTTGCTGTAGGGGAAGGAATCGAACCTTCAAGGAGTGGTTAGTGCTGATTACTCTGCATTTCCCATGATCTCCGCCACCGAGACAAGGAGGTGTGTCTGCCTGTTTCACCACCCTACATTATTTCTAAGAACTTCTGATTGGTACTACCCTTTCATCGTTTGCTTGATACAAATATAGGCCAAAGGGGAGATTCATTGCAAATATTTTAACAATATATTTTAATTTTTATGATTTTTTTATTTACTTAGAGGCATAATTAATATCCTTAAAAAATTACATGGAAAAACGTCCGCAAAATTTAGAAATTGATAATCTGGATATGCAGATTCTGTCCTTTCTCCTGGAAGATGCTACGATTGCCTATACGGAGATCGCCAAACGACTGATTGTTTCCGGCGGAACTATCCATGTCAGGATGAAAAAAATGCAGGATATGGGCATTATCAAGGGGTCTAACCTCATCGTCGACGCGCAAAAGATCGGCTATGACGTATGTGCGTTCCTGGGGATCTACCTTGAAAAGGGATCTATCTATAAAGACGCGGTCGAAAAGCTCCGGAAGGTAAAAGAGATCGTGGAGCTGCATTATTGCACAGGTGCCTATAGTATGTTTGCCAAGATCATTTGCCGCGACACTAACCACCTGCGCCTGGTATTAAACGACAGTATCCAGGCCGTTGAGGGAATTCAGCGCACAGAGACATTTATTTCGCTCGAAGAGAGCATAAAAAGACAGATTAGTCTTGATAATTTGGACGGAACATCATTTTAACTTACATTAGAGCTTATTGCTTTTCATCCGAAGAATAAGAAACTCAAGTTAGCGTATAGAGTAAAACAGAAAAGCCATTCGTAATGAATGGCTTTTTCTTTTTATGTATCGTTTCTTAAGCGTTTCAGTCTGAGCACAAGATTATTTCTCTGCGTAAAGAACGCTCTTTACTGCTTTAACCACCTTTTCGGCATTTGGAAGCGCCTCTTTGATCAGGGTTGGCGCGTACGGCAGCGGCACATCGGCAGAC
The DNA here is from genome assembly GCF_009834915.1 of Hufsiella ginkgonis. Lineage (GTDB taxonomy): Bacteria > Bacteroidota > Bacteroidia > Sphingobacteriales > Sphingobacteriaceae > Hufsiella > Hufsiella ginkgonis. The sequence goes on from NZ_WVHS01000001.1 coordinate 47,145, forward strand.
ACCACGCGCAACACCGGTGCGTCGAGGTAATCGAATGCGTCCTTCTGCACTTTAAAGGCAATCTCAGTGGCAATGGAGCCAAGTGGCCATGCCTCTTCAACGATCACCAGGCGATTGGTTTTCTTTACAGACTTGATAATGGTTTCGTAGTCGATCGGGCGCACGGTGCGAAGGTCGATCACTTCTGCATCAATACCGTCTTTAGCCAATTCCTCAACCGCGGGGTTCACCACTCGGGTAAGCATTTTCCCGAAAGTAACGATGGTCACATCGGCTCCTTCTTTTACCACGTTAGCTTTACCAAGCTCGATGTAGTATTCACCTTCAGGAACATCACCTTTATCGCCATACATAACTTCCGATTCCATAAAGATCACCGGATCCGGATCCAGGATCGATTGTTTAAGCAATCCTTTGGCCTCGTAAGGCGTAGACGGCACAACCACTTTCAGGCCCGGGCAGTTGGCGTACCAGTTCTCGAAGTTCTGTGAGTGCTGAGCACCCAGCTGACCAGCATTACCGGTAGGGCCACGAAATACGATAGGAACAGAAAACTGGCCACCGCTCATAGAGAGCACTTTAGCAGCACCGTTAATCACCTGATCAATGGCAACCAGCGAGAAGTTAAAGGTCATGAACTCTACTACGGGGCGTAACCCGTTCATGGCGGCGCCGGTAGCGATCCCAGCAAAACCCAATTCAGCGATAGGCGTGTCAATTACTCTTTTGGCGCCGAACTCATCCAGCATGCCCTGGCTTACTTTATAAGCGCCGTTGTATTCGGCCACTTCTTCGCCCATTAAAAAGATCTTTTCGTCTTTGCGCATTTCTTCGCTTAATGCTTCCCGAAGCGCCTCCCTGAATTGTATTTCTCTCATTATATCTCGTGTCAATATTTTGGAACGCAAATATATAAGGAATAATGGAGAATAGCGAAATGAACAATGCCTACCTATGTACTAAATCTGTGGTAAAAGTGAAGGGAGTAGGCCAGGCATTTACTTACCGCAGATCTCCCTATAAGGGCAAAACGTGCAGTTTTCTTCTTTCGTAGTATGGGTAAAGGGAATGTCGGGATTAAAAAGCTCTTCCAGCAGCGTTTGCAGGTGGTCGCGGAAACCGGACTTCAGCTCCTCCAGGTGCTCGGCTTGTAACAACACCTTCCCCCCTCTTCCGCCGGAAAAGAAAAGGGTACCGTCGTTCCTCATCTTGCGGATAATGTACAGGTTGGGTTCTACCAGGGTCACCCCTTTTACCTGTTCGTAAACGTAGGTGTAGAAAAGGGTCTGCAGCATCGCCTTGTTCTGGCGCTTGCCGTCGCGTTCAAAAAGATCGTCGAGGTAAGCGTATTTCACCTCGTCGCGGCCACCGGTTTTATAGTCCACAATGCGGGTCACGCCCTCCTTAATATCTACCCGGTCGATAATTCCGTACAGCAACACTTCTTCGGCTTTGCCCATTACATTAACCGGGAACCGGCGTATATAATCGGTATTGTTCTCCAGTTCCACGATGCGAAAAGGGGCGATCGCTTCGTCGTGCACCAGGATCGCCTCTGCGTATTCTGCCACAATGCGAAGGATGATCTGCTGCATGCTATTGGGAAACTGCAGTTGGTTTTCTTTCTTAAACAGCTCCACCGATAAGGCATTCAGGCATAGGGAGGGAATCTCTTTTCGCTTTTCGCGGATGCGATCCGCGGTGATCTCACGGTGATCTTTAACCAGCGCCTCATAAAACCACTGGAGTACGCGGTGCAGCATCGAGCCCACCTGGTTGGCCTCGAGGTTCTCCAAAAGCGCCTCGGGCTCCCGGACCTTAGCGATATATTTAAAGAAGAACTGGAGCTGGCAATTGAGGTAGGTGGTAATGGCCGTGGCCGAAAGCTTCTCGTCTTTCAGTTCCTTTGCGCGGAAAAACTGCCGCATCGTTTCCCATACCTCTCCCTCCTTGGCTACAGTGAGCTCCCTGAGCGGCTCTACGCTAACCTTTTGCCGCTGTGCGGAATAGCTGAACTCGTGTGAGCCCTCGAATTCAAGCTGGCGCAGGAAACGGCTTTGTTCGCCGCTGTTGGTTTCGTCGACCAGGTTGTTATACACCACATGCACGTGCCGGCTTCGCTGCAGCAACCGGTAGAAGAGATAAGCCGAAATAGCATCCTGGTTTTCCGGTACGGGCAGGCCGTGCGCACGGCGGATGCTGTCGGGAATAAACGTATGCGGGGCGGTCAGTTTGGGCAGTGTACCCTCGTTGGCGCCCAGGATGATCACTTCTTTAAAATCGAGACAACGGCTTTCGAGCATCCCCATTACCTGGATCCCTTTTAGCGGTTCTCCTTCCAGCGGCACTGAGAGCCCTTGCAAGCTTTTCCTGATCAGCGAAAACACGAACGGCAGGGGAAGGCTACTAGCGTAGTCAGCCAGCCCGTCATATAAAAGATTGAGGTTGCGGCTTACTGCCAGGATCAGGTTCGATTCCAGTTGCTGCAGCTGCCCTGCCCGCTGGCGCTGCTCCAGCACGGCGGTAAGCAGGACATACAAGGCATCGATGCCCTGAAGCCCCTGGTGCGTAACGGCAAAAAAATTGGTGGCCAGCGACGACACAAAATGCAGCGCGGTAAGCGGCACATTGATCCATTGATGCTCAAAAATTTGCTTCTGAAGCTGGCTGCGCTCCTGCTCGCTTACGCCGGTAAGGGGATGCGACAAAAATGCATCCACTTCGCGGAAATACACCGCCTCTTTTTTCTCCTTGTATACCTGTTCCTGTACGCTCAGCCATAGATCGATGAGGCCGAAAACCGACGATTGTGCCAGCGGGTATCCCATGGTTACGTTTACCGTCCCTGCTTCCGGCGGAATACTCTGCATTACCGGGATCAATAAGCTTTCGTCGGCAACGATGATAGCCGTATGCTCCGGGTCGTCACTTTGTGCGGCAAGGAGGGCGCTGTCGGCAAACAGGGCAATCGCTTTCGCCTGGGCGGCATGTCCCTGGGCTTCGGTAACCCGGACCTTTTTTACACTACCCGCAATCAGCGCAGGGGGATCGCCCAGTGCATTTTCCAGGCCGTGGGCCAGGTTCTTGCGGATAAAAAGGCCTGCTTCCTGCAGCGGATCATTGAGGTACCAGGCATCGGCGTCGAAATAGAAAAGAGCCCGGTCCTGTTCCTGCCAATGCTTAAATAAACTGAGCTCGGTATGGTTCAGGGCATTAAACCCTACGAAAACAAGCTTTTTGTATTGGTCGGTAAAACCTGGAATACCGGCATCTCCACCAGCCAGCCTGCGTGAAACCCGGGCGGCGGTGATCAGTCCTTCTCGTTCAAGCGCAGCGTGAAAATCCTGGTACAGGCGCGGCATACGCTTCCATAGATCGATAAAACGCTGCTGCACATGGTTTTGCTTCTCTTTTGAAAAGGAGCCCCAGAATTGCTGCATAAAGCGGTACTGTTCGTCGCCCAGGTGCGGAAACTGCTGCTGGATGACCGCGATATCCTCCAGCTCGCAGAACAGCGCGGCGGCATCCGCCTGGTCATAATCGATCTGTGAGAAATCGTTCAGGATAATTTCTGCCATCGGGTAGAACTGGTCGGGAGAAAGCGTTGTCTTGTTCTCAGCAAGCAACAACTTATTGAACTCGCTGTGCAGCACGAAAAACTGGCGCACGGGATCGGCGATCACCAGGCTGGTCGATTTCGCAAAAAACTCCTGTACGGTAAAAAATGCCGGGCTCCATGACGATCGCCCGGTTACTTCTCCCAAATGTTTCTTCAGGAACAACACCGGCCGCTTATTGCTAAATACGATGGCCACGTCTTTGAGGTCGTCGCCAAAGCGTGCCAACAGGTCGGTCGCTACTTCATGCAGGAAAGTTTTCATCACGCTGTTCTTTTATACTACTTTCAATTCCTTCAAATAACCGTAATACAGGTACGCCTCGATATTGCGGTAACCCATTTCGAGCAGCAGTCCCCGGTATTCTTCTACCTGGCTGTAATGCCCGGGCTTAGGTTCGCCGGTAAACTTGAAATCGACGATCACCACGTGATCCTTTCCCACCAACACTTTGTCGGGGCGGTAACTTTTTCCAGCGCCGCTTATAATGGTTTGTTCGTTGAATCTTTCATAAGGGTTATCGAGAATTTTCCGCAGATCGGGCTGCAGCATCACGCTTTCGGCCAGTTCCAGTATTTCGGGCTCCTCGGTTTTACGGAACCAACCTTCGGTCATCATTTTCTGTGTAACCGCCCGCAGCTCCTCTATACGTGCCGAGCGCGCCAATAACTCATGGAGGATCACCCCACGGCGCTGTGCGGTATTTCCGCTCAATAGATCGAGCTGCTCGAGGACCTGGTGATCGGTAAGGGATTCGTTCAGCCGGTTTGACAAGGGGTAATGGATAAACGACCAGCTGTTTGCCGCTGCTGCAGGGGGAGGTTGTTTTACCGGCGCTATCACCTCGAACCGTTCCCCGTTAAACTCGCCCGGCAGTGCCGATGCATGCAGCTGCAGCGATTTAAGCAGCAGGTCGCCAACCAACCCCAGGTTGTCGTCATTTGCCGCCGGGGCGGTTATATACAGGTGATTACGGGTACGGGTAGTGGCTACGTACAACATATTCAGGGCATCCATAAAATTAAAAAGCAACTCTTCAAAGTACGCTTTTGCGAAAGCCGATTTTCCCAGGCTTTTCTTGTAATGTACAGGCACACTGTTCAGCATGGCGTAAGGCGTATCGGCCGTGTCAACCCAGAATATGCTGTTAGCCATCCCGTCGAGGCTCCAGCTGCAAAATGGCAGCATCACCACATCAAATGCCAGTCCCTTCGATTTATGAATGGTCATTACCTGCACGGCATCGTTTTGCCCTGAAGACGGGAGTGATTTCTGCTGCCCCTCCTCTTCCCACCAGGTGAGAAATGTGGTAATTCCGCGTTCGCCGAGGCGGGTAAACACACTCACCATATCGCGAAAAGCAAGCAGGTAAGGGATATTGTCTGTAAATAAACCAACGCCATAGGCACCGATAAGCTGTTCCACCAGCTCGGGCAGCGGCAGCTGCTGCCAGGTATGCCAGTTTTCGCAAAGCAGCGGAGGCAGGTAACCGGCCAGTTGTCCGGGTTCCAGCTCATTCAGCCTGATCCAGAGGCCCGGAACCACTGTGCGGTTATGAAGCTTATTGTACAGGTATATTGCGGTTGCCTTAAAAATGGCGCCATCTTTTTTACGGGCCACCATTGCCTGCAGGGTATTCACCAGCAGGCGGATCACGGAATGGTTGGCTACCAGCAGCGCTTCTCCTGAAAGGACTTCGTAGGGTACAAATATTTCGTTATTGTTGGCGCTTGTTTCACGCCGCTGCTGGTCGCGCATCAGGTGTTCGATCACTTCGCGGGCTTCGCGGTTGCTGCGCACCAGGATACAAACTTGCCCCGGCTGGTAAGCGCCGGAACTGATCCAATCATTGAGAGTGCAGGCCATCTTTTCGAGGGCGGCTTCCCTTACATCACCGGCGCGGTTCCGGTTGTCGCCGGTTGGCAGGAAACACACCTCAACCGAGCCGCCGGGAAGCGTAGACGGCGCTTTTTGCTGGCTGCTCTGCCCATATGCCGCATTGATCACGTCATCGTACCCTTCGGTTTTCCACCACTCATGAAAAAGTACATCGCCGCCATCTTCCATTACTTTGGCATTGATGTGTGCCTGCAGGAAATCCGGGGCATACTGGAAGACGAAATTATTGAAATCAATCACATTAGCGGCACTGCGATAATTTTCGAGCAGTACGTCATCGTGCACACGCAAATCGCCGACGTGTTTTTTCGCATGGGTATGCAATATTCGCCAATCGCCGTTGCGCCACCGGTAAATTGATTGCTTTACATCGCCCACTATCAGGTGATCGATAAGCGCACCGTTCGCTTCCGCGATGGCATTTTTTAATAACGGGAGAAAATTCTGCCATTGAAAGGCGGATGTATCCTGGAATTCGTCGAACAGGAAATGCCGGTACCTGTTGCCCATTTTCTCCCAGATAAAAGAGGGATTGTCGTCCTGCCCGCCGGTAATGCCTTTCAGCAGGTTTTGCGCGTCGCTGATCAGCAATACTGAATTCTCCTGGCGATAGTCCTTCAGCAAACCGGCCATTTCCTGCATCAGCCGGAGATAATACAGGTTGGCGTCGATGGCTTTCGACATCAGGTACGCGGGTGTTTCGGAGGTATAAAAACTATAAAGAGCCGAAAGCTGCGGATTCAGCTCGTTGTAAAGGGCGGCTACATCCCCTTTGGGTCCGTCCTTTTGCCATTCTTCCGGCTGATCGACCAGCTTACCGAGATTTACCACTTTGGCAAAGTCGCCATCCATCACCTTCTCCAGGCTTGCCAGTGGCGACCGGGATTTACCTTTCAGCTCAGCCAGCTGCACTTCTGACGCGGAAAACGTAGCATATGCTTTCCTGGCCTGTTCGGTTACCGTTTCTTCGAAAAAGGCGATGATCTCTTTTACGGCTTTCTGCAGGTCTTTAAACAAAACTTCCGGGTCATGCGCCTTTAGGGCGTTCTCGAAAGGCTGGTAGCGTTCCTTGAATAACTCGCCTGCCAGGTCGATCAGGGTTTCGTGGTAATTCCAGTTTTTGTCGTCGCGGATACGCTCAAGCGCCAGGTCGATGATCCAGCGCAGGAGACCCGGTTTCTGGTCGAGCTGCTGGTTAAGTTTCACTGCCAGCTCCCGCTTTACCTTGTCGGTGTTCATCTCCAGCCGGTAACCTGCATCCAGCCCCAGTTCGAAGGTAAAGCTGCGGATCACTTTCTGCACAAATCCATCAATGGTATTTATGGAGAAGCGGCTGTAATCGTGCAGGATGCGGCGGTAAGTGGCAAAGGCCTGTTGCTGCAGGGTTTGTTCCGTAAAGTGGGGATGGGCATTCAGAATGATGTTCCTGAAAATGCCCACGTTCTTGTCGCCAAGCGCAAGGCCGCGCAGTACCTGCAGGATGCGGCTTTTCATCTCTTCGGTAGCCTTGTTGGTAAAGGTAACGGCCAGGATCTCCCGGTAGCGCGTTTCGCCGGCAAACAGCAAGGTGAGGTAGTGAGCCGTTAAACTGAACGTTTTGCCTGAACCGGCCGATGCCTGGAGGATCTTGAGTGGTTTTTGAGGCATGTGCGAAGCTAGGACATTAGTTATATAATTTTTATCTGATTCATTTATATCGCGGTCGACTTATCCGGCGCCGGCGATGGTCTTAAAGGCGTGGTAACAGATAGGACAGCATTCGCGCGGCGTTGCCGGCAGGCCTGGCACTCGACCCTGTAACCGGAGTTATCAGCGGAAACGCCCACCACCTATACCGTTTATCGCTAACCCGGTGAAAGTACCCTTCCTAAAAGTGCTTACGCGTGCCATGCCCGGAAACACCTCCGAACCGGTCCTATTGCAATTCGAGGTCAATTGAGCCGCTGAACACCATTCTGGCAGGGCCTTCGAGGAAGATCCCGGTAAACCGCTCCCCGTCGTAATGAAACCGGATGCTGAGGCTGCCTCCCAGCACGCGGATCGGGGCAACCAGGTCGCCGCGCAAGCCTTTTTGCTTAGCCATGGCGAGCGCCACCGCGGTAACCCCGGTACCGCAGGCGAAGGTTTCGTCCTCCACCCCACGCTCGTAGGTCCTTACAAAATAGTGGTCGCCGAGGTCCTCGATGAAATTGATGTTAATACCTTCGCCGCGGTAGGTGTCATTATAGCGGATGGCCTTGCCTTCGTGGTAAACGTCCTTGTTTTTAAGGTCAGTCGTTTCCTGGACGAAATGCGGCGAACCGGTATTCAGTACATAGGCGCTTCCATCCCTGCTGATGGTGTCTACATCGATCATCTGGAGACTCACCCACTCCCCGCTTTCGGAAATTTTGGCATAATGCGGACCATCAACTGCCAAAAAGTTCGTTTCTTCGGCAATCACGCCTAACTTCTTCGCGAAAGCAACAATACACCTGCCGCCGTTACCGCACATGCTGCTGGGCTGACCATCGGAATTATAGTAGATCATTTCGAAATCGAACCCGGGCTTTTCCTGCAGGAACATAATACCATCGCCGCCAATGCCGAACCTGCGGTCGCAAAGCCTGGCGATAAACGCCGGATGGTGATGATTTACAGCCATTTCCCGGTTATCAACCAATATAAAGTCGTTTCCTGCGCCCTGGTATTTGTAAAAGTGGATGTTCATAGTATCTTCATACAAAAGTACAAAATTGCGTTTACCGAACCGGTAATGCGAGCCGGGAAATGCGCGCGGGGAACGTCAAAAACGTTTTAACATTTTTTAACACAAAAACACATACCCGATCCTTGTAAACATCGTTTAACTGGTATTAATTTTGACTAGCTACAGAACAAGAGCAAAAGAAAACATAAGTAAGCATATGAAAAAGATAGGAATCACTCTTCTCACTGCATTTGTTGGTGGTGCAGTAGCAATCGGCGGGTACAAACTTGCAGAAAGCAAATACGCCGGCAGCCTCAGTTTAGAGGACAAACAAAAAGTTTATTTCACCAATAATCCAACCACGGCAATTACCGCGTCTACGGGCAACCTCGACTTTACGCAGGCTGCGGCTATCGTAGCGCCGGGTGTGGTACATATTAAAACCACCTACAAGCCGAACGAATCCAGGGGCGGCGGCACGATGGACGATATGTTCAACGAGTTTTTCGGCAACCGCGGACAGCGTATGCAGGCGCAGCCAAGCATGGCATCGGGCTCTGGGGTGATCGTATCTAATGATGGTTACATTATCACCAATAACCACGTAGTGGAAGATGCGGACGATATCACTGTTATCCTCACCGACAAGCGTTCGTTTAAGGCTAAGGTAATTGGCCGCGACCCTAACACCGACCTCGCGCTGATCAAAGTCGGCGGGACTAATCTTCCGCTGGTGAAGATCGGCAACTCAGACAATGTACGTGTGGGCGAATGGGTACTTGCCGTAGGCTATCCCTTTGCGATGGAGAGCACCGTTACCGCTGGTATCGTAAGCGCAAAAGCGCGCAGCATAGGCATCCTCAACCAGCAGCGTCAGAGCCCGCGCTTCAGGGGCAACGGCCGCCAGATGCCGGAAGAGCAGCCGCAGGCTAACACTTCGATCGAATCGTTTATCCAAACAGATGCCGCGATTAACCGCGGGAACAGCGGCGGCGCATTGGTGAACGCAAACGGCGAACTGATCGGTATCAACTCCGCCATCGCTTCACAAAGCGGGAATTACGAAGGGTACGGATTCGCCATCCCGATTAACCTGGCCAAAAAGATCGTTGACGACTTTATGAAATACGGTTCGGTGAAACGCGGCTATATCGGCGTAAGCTTTGATCCGCTGGATGCAGAAAAAGCCGCTAACTATAACGTAAAACAGATTAACGGCCTGTATGTGAACGGCGTAGTGAAAGGAAGCGGCGCAGAATCAGCCGGGCTGAAGGAAGGTGATGTGATCACAAAGGTAGATGAGAATGAGATCTACGCTTCCGCAGATCTCCAGGAACGTGTAGGACGGCTTCACCCGGGCGACAAAGTGAGAGTAACCTACCTGCGCGATGGCAGGGAATATAATGCAAACATCGTACTAAAAGGCGACGACCAGGTGAACATGGCAGCAAATACCGTCAGTGCAGCAGCCAGCAAAGCGTTAAGCCAGCTTGGCGCCACTTTTGCACCGGTAAATGCTACACAGAAACAGCGTTTCAACATTACCGCAGGAGTAGCTATTACGCGGGTTCAATCGGGCGGATTACTGGATTCGTATGATGTGCCTGCCGGAACCATCATCACCAAGGTGAACGGTAAGCCGGTTACTAAACCCTCCGATGTAGTGGATGCCATTAACGCATCAAAAAACAACATGGTATCAATCAGCGGCTTTACGCCAGACGGAGCGATGATGAGAAGCACGTTCCCGATCGGCGAATAATTGCCGGCAATAAAAGAAAAGCCTTTCGCCTATGCGAGAGGCTTTTCTTTTTTGGATCATTTTCAAAAAGGTTAAAACCGAAAGCCGTATCAGCGCTCAGGGGTAACAGCGGATCAAGCTGAATTTCTGGGGAGTAGTTTTGGCTGTCAGCTATCAGCATTCAGCCCGTAAGTATATCTTATAAGATAAGTAATTGACGTTGAGCTCTTCCTGAGTAGTATTCCAGGTTTGACAGTGTAATCAAAGCTGATTGCTGATCGCTGAAAGCTAATAGCTCCCAAACTTTTAAGCCTGATCCGTAACAGCTTTTATATTTGAGGTTTCTTACAGCCTGTAGATTCATATTTTTGCGAATGATCTTAGCACCCATTCCCCACAACTGGAAATTTAAAGCGCAGCAGCTGATCCTTCTTCCGCAGAAGGCGATGTATTGGAAAGAGCAGGAAATGCTGATCGTGGCCGACGTTCACCTGGGAAAAGTTGGACATTTCCGCAAAGCGGGAATCGCGATACCCAGGCTGATGGAACAGGAAGACCTGGCGGTTTTATCAGATCTCGTGCGGGAATACCACCCAAAAACGGTACTCTTTCTAGGCGACCTGTTCCATAGCGACATGAACAACGACTGGGAGTGGCTCATCCTCTGGCGCGACCTGTTCCCCGGAGTACGCATGATCCTGGTAAGAGGCAATCACGATATCCTGCACGACCGTTATTACCATGCCGCACAATTCGAAGTGGTGGAAGATTATGTATCAGGCCCTTTCCTGTTCAGTCATGAACCGGTGGAGGACCCTGGAGACCTGTACGCCATCAGCGGGCATATTCACTCGGGGATCAGGTTATATGGCAAAGGCCGGCAGTCTGTGGTATTACCTTGCTTCTTCTTCGGGTTAACACAAGCCATCCTGCCAGCGTTCGGCAGGTTTACGGGCCACGTGGCGCTAAAACATACGGAGACCGACCACGTATTCGGTTTGCTTAAGCACAAAGTGATCCCCCTGTCTCTATAAGGTATTCAATTGGCGCAGGTACATGGGGATGGCGTTCCCGAGCCCGTAAACCAGCGCATCGCATACCAGGGCATGGCCGATGCTCACCTCGAGCAGTCCCGGAACACGGGAAGCAAAAAAATGCAGGTTATGCAGGTCGAGGTCGTGACCGGCATTAATACCCAGGTTAAGCTCCAGGGCTGTTTCTGCGGCGGCAATATAAGGAGCCACAGCATTTTCCTTACCTGCATGATACGCGGAAGCATATGCCTCGGTGTACAGCTCGATGCGGTTAGTACCGGTGGTGGCCGCGGCTTCCACCATTTCTTTCACCGGGTCCACGAAGATGGAAACACGGATTCCGGCCAGCTGGAACTCAGAAATGATCTCCTTTAAGTAGTCCTGGTGCTTGATCGTATCCCAGCCATGGTTTGAGGTGATCTGTCCCTCCGCATCGGGCACCAGCGTAACCTGCGCTGGCCGCGTCGATAACACAAGGTCGACGAAACGCGGTTCCGTAGGGTTGCCTTCGATGTTAAACTCGGTAGTGAGGACCTTTTTAAGGTCGTAAACATCCTGGTAACGGATATGCCGCTCATCAGGACGCGGGTGTACGGTGATGCCCTGTGCACCGTAGCGCTCCGCATCAAGCGCCACTTTTAACAGGTCGGGGTTATTGCCGCCCCTCGAGTTGCGCAGGGTAGCGATCTTATTGATATTGACGGATAATTTTGTACTCATCTTTTTTGCTATTGGCTAACGGCTGGTAGCAGCTATCCTCTCAGCCTGTCGGCGGAACGGACCAATTTCTGGTCGTTACGGATCCCTTTTGCCGCCAGTATCATAAAAATGACGGCTAAAGAGGGAAGTACCGCGCCGATCCCAAAGTTCTGGATCCCCGGCTCTACATTTCCGGCGACATTTTTCGCGGTTTGCGCCAGCCAGAAACTAAAAGCCAGGATCGCCACTATAGTTAAATAGCAAAATGCCATTTGCTGTTTCCGGTTCTTATAAAAAAAGATGAGCACCAGGGGGATCAGCGCAACAATTACCCCCACAACGGTAAGCAGGATAAAGCTCTGCGCCTGCACGACCTGTGCACCTGCGGTATCATATGCGCCGGTAAGCCTGATCGACCTCGCTACGCCATCGGTATTGGACAGTTGCAGCGTGGGCAGGAAAAACAGTCCGAATAATGCCACGGAAGCCAGGAACAACCAGATAGTTTGTATTCTTTGAATCATAAAAATCGATTTTGGACAAATATAACGCCCCTGTTAAAAGTTAGGTGATATTTTACAAATTCTGTACTTTCTTCCAGGCATCCTCGTTCACCGGGATACCTTCCGCCATGTTTTGTTCCCGTGTTTTCAGCATGTTCTCTCCGGGGTAAGTGATTGGTTTTCCTGTTCCGCCGGCGCCGGTTTGCGTATACCCGATAATACTGTTCATTAATGACAACCGTTCTGTCTCCTCCTCGCGGTAGATACAGATAAACACCTGTGAACAGCCTGTTTCATACTTTGCTTCGGTGATCTGCCCGGTAGATTGCCCTTTGCTCAGTATGCTTGCCAGCAAATCGAGCACCAGGGCAAGACCGGCGCCTTTCCACAACCCGATGGGAAGCGGGCGCCAGCTCTCCAGGATGGCCGCAGGATCTTTGGTGAGGTTACCCGCCGTATCGAACCCGCCATCGTACGGCAGCATCTCACCGGCTGCTTTATACATACCCATTTTCCCGTAGGAATATTGCGACATCGCCATATCCAGCAGTACATGCCCGTTGGGATAAGGCGCCGAAATAACCATCGGGTTATTTCCAAGGCGGGGAAGCGTACCTCCCCAGGGAGGCATGTTCGCCATGGTATTGGTAAAACAGATCGAGATACAACCGGCGTCGGCCGCCTGCAAGCCATACGTTCCGCCGCGCATCCAGTGGTTGGTATTGCGCAGGGCGACGCAACTGATGCCATGTATTTTGGCAAGTTCGATGGCACGGTTCATGCATGTTTCGGCATTCAAAACACCGGGGCCGGATCGGCCATCCCAGCATTCGATGGCGCCGTGGGCCTCAAAACAAAAGGGATCGGCGTGTATGTCCACCAATCCCTTTTCAATATAGTCTATAAAACCAGGGAACCTGTTGAGCCCGTGCGAGTAGATGCCATCCCGGCTGTTTCCTGCAAAGATGCGGGCGCAGCGTTCGGCCTTCTCAGCGGTAAATCCCACCTTGGTTAGTACTCTCAGAAACCCGGCCCTTAATTCCTCAAAAGCGATGCGCATCGGCAGTTATTTCCTGCTAAAGTACGGTTCCTACTTTAATTCGAAAACCGCACGTACCTGGTAGTTCAGTTTGATCTTTTGAAAATCGATCTCGGGCGAAGCCGCATCCGCAGCCATCATCTCGGTTTTCATCATCACGTTGGACTGGCGGTACACCGGCTGAGGATAATATTCGTTGTTTATTTCCTGCAGTTCCAGCGCGCTACCTACCTTTTCGCCTATGGCTTCGGCCATGTAAGCAGCTTTTTCTTTTGCTGCCTGTACCGCTTTTACCTTAAGTTCACGCTTGAGCGTCTGGATCTTCGAATAATCAAATTTCTCGATATTGGTTGACTCGATGCCTCTAGGATCCACTGCGCTAACAAGATCGTTAAACCTGGAAAGATCGGTTACCTTAATGGTATACTGCTTCCTTGCCAGGAAACCGGGATCTTTCTTCTTTACCTGGTAGCTGTAGCTGGAAACGTTGTTGATCATAAAATTCTCTTTCGGGATCCCCGCAGCGATCACTGCCGCCTGGAGCTGTTTCTCCAGTTCTTCGATCTCTACCTTCTTTTTGTTGCTGCTGTCTTTAAAATACTCTTTCAGCGAAATGCCGAAGTAAATGATGTCCGGTGTTACTTCCGCCTCCGCGTTGCCGTTCACTTCAATTTTACGGCGCAGGTCTGCGTTCTGCGAAAACGCCGTAAATGAGATAATGCTTAAACAAATTATTGCTGCTAATCTTTTCATGTTCTTTTTTGTTTAGTCCCGTTTCCCGGGCACGTGTTCGTATTAACTTTTTAATTAAGATGAATGTTTTTACCGCTTTCCATAACGGATATTAGTTATCCGTGACCAGTTGTCGGTTCTATAGCGGCCATGCCTGTAAATGATAGACGATCAAAACGACCGGATCGTAACTACCCTCCCGATTAATTCCGCTCATTAGCTATCACAACCAATAACTGACGACTGATCATTGACAACTAAAAATATTTCTTGCGAAACTCAATTATATCTCCTTTCTTTACGGCCACAAAAGAAACATGCATTTAAACCAGTCGATTATTACAACCATTATTACCACCATCGGGAAGAGCCCGGAGGAAGGATAGATCATGGTTAAATAAAGCATATAAAACCAGAAAAAGCCTTCCTCCGAAATGAGGAAGGCTTTTTTGTTAATCACTCACAGCTCAATGAAAGTTTTAAAATTTGGAGGCACTTCCGTCGGATCGGTTCAAAGCATACTCACCCTGGTCGACATCCTGAAAAAAGAATCCGCCAACGCCGAACCGCCGGTAGTCGTTTTATCGGCCATGAGCGGGGTTACCAACCTGCTGCTCGACATGGCCGAACGTGCCAGCCGCGGCGATGGTTTTAATGAACAACTGAAAGAGCTGGAGGAGCGCCATTTCGCTACCGTGAAGTCGTTACTCGATGTACAGCGTCAGAACCCCGTATTCACGAAATTAAAACTGTTTTTTAACGAGCTGGAGGACTTGCTGCAGGGAGTGTACAGCCTCCGCGAGCTCACCCTGCAAACCAAAGACCTGATCCTGAGCTTTGGCGAACGATGCTCCACATTCATGATCAGCAAAGTAGCCGAGCAGCGGTTGGGCGCAACGATATTTCTCGACGCTTCGGAAGTGATCAAAACCGACAGTTCTTTCGGCAATGCCCGTGTATTAACAGAAGAGACCGAGTTACTGATCCGGAACTTCTACCGCGAAAACCCCGGTAAGCTGATCTTCGTAACCGGCTTTATCGCCAGTAACCATGCCGGGCGTATAACTACGCTGGGTCGCGGCGGAAGTGATTATACGGCCGCCATCTTCGGCTCGGCGCTCAACAGCCGGGAGATCCAGATCTGGACCGATGTGAACGGTATGATGACCGCAGACCCGCGCCTGGTTAAAAAGGCATTTCCGCTGGAGGAGCTTTCGTATACCGAGGCCATGGAGCTTTCGTTCTTCGGTGCAAAAGTGATCTACCCTCCTACCATGATCCCGGCGTTCCTGAAAAAGATCCCGATCGTGATTAAAAACACCTTCCAGCCGGATTTCCCCGGGACGGTGATCCGCCATGATTGTCATTCATCGCACCTGCCCATCAAGGGGATTTCTTCGATCAACCAGATCAGCATCATCAATGTGCAAGGCAGCGGCATGGTGGGCAAATCGGGCTTCAGCGGCCGGTTGTTCTCTTTACTTGCCCGCGAGCAGATCAATGTGGTGCTCATCACGCAGTCGTCGTCAGAGCACAGCATCACGTTCGCCGTGCATCCCGCGGAAGCGGTAAAAGCACAAAAGATGATCGAAGCAGAATTTGAACTGGAACTCGAAGCCAGGAAGATCGACAGGCCGCAGATAGAAGAAGGTCTTTCAGTACTCGCCATCGTCGGCGAAAACATGAAACAAACGCCGGGGATATCCGGCAAGCTGTTCCACGCGCTGGGGCGTAACGGCATTAACGTGCGCGCCATCGCACAGGGCTCATCCGAGTATAATATCTCGGTGATCATCTCTACCGTCGATATGGCAAAAGCACTCAACGCGGTTCATGATGCGTTCTTTACGGAGCTCAAGAAAACCCTCAACGTGTTTTGCCTTGGCACGGGAAATATAGGGAGCACCCTTTTCCGGCAGCTTTCGGAACACAGCGAGTTCCTGAAGCAAAATAACGGCATCCTGGTGAAGATCGCAGGGATCAGCAACACCCGCAAGATGGTGTTCGACGAGAACGGGCTCTCCACCGAAAACTGGCGGGCGGCGCTCGAAGGCTCGGAACATACCGCCGACCTGGCTGGTTTTATTGCCAGGATCAAGGCCATGAACCTGCCCAACTGTGTGTTTGTAGACAATACCGCGAGCCCGAAACCGATCGATTTCTACGAAGAGCTGTTCCGTTCCAGCATTTCAGTGGTCACCTGTAACAAGATTGGCAACTCGGGCACCTACGAACAATATAAACGCTTTAAAGACACCGCCCACAGCCATGGCGCCGATTTCTTTTATGAGACCAACGTGGGGGCAGGCCTCCCGATCGTACGTACGCTGAAAGACCTGATGGTGAGCGGCGACCGGATCGTGCGCATCGAAGCGATCCTCTCGGGGACGATCTCCTTCATCTTTAACAACTTTAACGGCGACGCTTCCTTTTACGATGTGGTTAAGCTTGCCCAGGAAAAAGGGTACACAGAACCCGATCCGCGCGACGACCTGCGGGGAACTGACTTTATGCGCAAAATGCTGATCCTTGCACGTGATGCAGGACATGTGATCGAACCGGCGGATATCTCGATAGGCGCGATTTTGCCGCAGTCGTGCATCGATGCAAATACCGTCGACGATTTTTACGGGGAGCTTAAAAAAGCCGGGGAGTATTTCAATAACCTGAAAAAGGAGGCCGCCCGTTCCGGAAAAGTGCTCCGTTATATCGGGAAACTCGAAGACGGCAGGGTGGCGACCACGCTGCAGATGGTGGATGAAAACCACCCGTTTTACATGCTATCTGGCAGTGATAACATCATCTCCTTCACCACGGACAGGTATAAAGAACGGCCAATGGTGGTCAAAGGACCCGGGGCAGGCGCCGAAGTTACCGCTGCAGGCGTATTTGCGGATATTATTAATGTGGGGGCGCAGTAGAGGGGATGGGGAGAATAGAGAACAGAAAATAGAGAATAGAAAATAGATAGAGAGGAGCTGATGGCTGACAGCTGATAGCTAAACAAAATGAAAGATTCCATAAACGTTTTTGCCCCTGCCACGGTAGCCAATGTGGTATGCGGTTTTGATATACTCGGCTTCGCGGTGAACCAGCCGGGCGACGAAGTAGTGATGCGCAGGACGGAGAAACCCGGCATCACGATCAGTAAGATCACGGGCGACGACGGTCGTTTACCGCTCGATCCTGCACGGAACACGGTAAGCGCGAGCGTAAAGCATTTCCTCGATCACATCAACCGGCCTGATATCGGCGTCGACATCGAGCTTCATAAAAAAATGCCCATCGGCAGCGGGCTGGGATCCAGCTCTGCCAGCACGGTAGCAGGACTGTTCGCCATCAATTCGCTATTAGGCAATTTATTAACCCTTGAGCAGCTACTCCCTTTTGCTATGAAAGGCGAAGAACTTGCCTGCGGTTACGGGCATGCAGACAATGTGGCTCCTGCCCTATTCGGTGGTTTTGTGCTGGTGCGGAGCTACGAACCGCTCGACGTGATCAGGCTTCCTTTCCCTGAGTCGCTGTATTGCGCCATCGTATTCCCGGAGGTGGATGTACCCACCCGTGATGCGCGGCAGATGATCCGCAGCAAGGTGTTGCTAAAAGATGCCGTTATCCAATGGGGTAATATTGCCGGCCTGGTAAGCGGGCTGTTTATGCAGGATCCCGACCTGATCGGCCGCAGCATGAAAGATGTGCTGGTAGAGCCTGTGCGTTCCATCCTTATTCCTGATTTTTATAAGCTCCGCGAAATAGCGCTCGAAAACGGCGGAATCAGCTTCGGCATCTCCGGATCGGGGCCATCTGTGTTTTCCTTTACGAAAGACCGGGAGTCGGCAGGCAGGGTAACTCAAAAAGTTGCAGCGCACCTTGCCTCGCTGAATATCGGGAGCAAGACCTTCGTGTCGGCAATTAACAAAAACGGCCCGATCGTACTGGGATAATCCACCCGTTTTTTAGCAAGGAATGTTTTTATAACTTATAACAAGCTATCAGCCAACAGCTATTAGCCATTAGCCAAAACACAGTGAAATTATACAGCACCAACAACCCCATTCTTGAAGTCGACTTTAAAGAGGCCGTTTTTAACAGCTTACCCCAGGATAAAGGGCTTTATATGCCGCACGCGATCCCGAGGCTCGACGATGTGTTTATCAGCAATATCGGGCAGTACACGCTTCCTGAAATCGCCTTCATGGTGGCACGCAACGTGCTGCAGGGCGCTATTCCTGATTTCGACCTGCACACCATTATCAACGATGCCATTAATTTCCCGGCACCGGTGGTTGCGCTGGAGGACGGATCTTATGTACTGGAGCTCTTTCACGGCCCTTCACTGGCTTTTAAAGATTTCGGTGCACGGTTTATGAGCCGGGTAATGAGCTACTTCCTGGAGGAGGGCGAGAAAGAGCTGCATGTGCTGGTGGCCACTTCCGGTGATACCGGCGGTGCTGTAGCCCTTGGATTTCTCGGCGTTGCAGGCACCAAAGTAACCATCTTGTATCCCAAAGGGAAAGTGAGTCCCGTCCAGGAGCTGCAATTAACTACCAATGGACATAATATACATGCCATTGAAGTCGATGGCACGTTCGACGATTGCCAGGCATTGGTTAAACAGGCTTTCACCGATGCAACGCTGAACGAAAAGTTCCGGCTTACCTCGGCAAACTCCATTAACATTTCGCGCCTCATCCCGCAAACCTTTTACTATTTCAACGCCTGGTCGCAGTTGCGGAGGCTTGGCAAAACGGAAGTGATCTTTTCGGTACCGAGCGGAAATTTCGGCAATATCGGCGCAGGCTTGCTGGCATGGAAAATGGGCTTGCCGGTTAAGCAGTTCATCGCCGCCACCAATGCCAATGACACCGTCCCGGTATTCCTGGAAAGTGGGGTGTACCAGGCAAAACCCTCTGTACAGACCTGGTCGAACGCCATGGATGTCGGCAATCCAAGCAACTGGGTACGGATCATGAACCTGTTTAACAATGACAGGGATGCGTTAAAGGACCTCGTTACCGGGTATAAATTTGGGGACGATGAGACCGTTTCCGCTATTGAACAGATCTTTGCGGCGAACAATTATGTAGCCTGTCCGCATACTGCCATTGCGTGGCTTGGCGTACAAAGATGGAAAGAGACGTATGCAGGGGAGAATGCCGCCATGGTATTTCTTTCTACCGCGCATCCTTGTAAATTCCCGGACGTGTTTAAGGGCGAAATCGCATCCGCCGTCGAGATCCCCGAACAGGTTAAAGAACTGGAAGGCAAACCCAAACAAGCCATATCGCTACCGGCGGATTTTGAGGCCTTTAAACGGTACCTGCTGGAGAATTAGTCGGGCAGCCACCAGTTCCCCGATGCCACGATCATACACAAAAGTGTGATCGAGTCGCCGAAATAACTGCTGTGCCTGGCTACCCCGTTATCCCATAACTTGTTAAGCCATTCCTGGTTTCTTTTATCGGCCATGGCGCTCACCATAAATGACGACTGAAAGGTAAGGTCCTGGTAGTTTCTCCCGGGAAGAACGGAGCCGTCAAGCTTATACCCCGAGTATATTTTTGACGGGTTATCGTCTGCCGCCTTCCGGATCCAGCTGTTTAATACGGCAAGTTGACCATAAGCGCGTTTATCGCCATGCGTTACATAATCCGTTGCCAGGCGCCATGGGAAACGTGCGGAATTATACGAATAAGACCCATCTGCGGGAGCTTCCAGCAACTGACCGATAGCGGGGATAAAGTTACCGTCCTTCCGCTCTGCGAAATCGGGCATCAACCCCGTTGAAGCGCTGTAGTTCTTAAAAATATGGCCGATCACGCGGTAGGTGCTATCGGTTACTGTTTGCCAGGCAGCGTTCCCTGTTGCTTTTTGAAACGACCGGAGATGCTGCAGCATATAGTCCGAAGGCCTTGTGCCGTCATTTACGCGTGATCCTTCATGATTTGCCCAATCGCCCATTTTCAGGGTTTTGTACTTTGTGTGCACTACAGATTGCATCAGCGCGTCGATTACCAGCAGGGCCTCGGCTTTGTAATTGATCTCCCCATTACTCCCCCAGATCTTGTCTGCCAACAGGAAAGCGTAGGCGATATCCATGTCGCCATCCGTAGCTGCACTTCCTCCTACCGAAACGACTTTCCCATCGCGGATACCTTGCTGCCAGCACATCAAGTACTTATTGCTATTGCTGGGATGTGCTTTAAAAAAGCGCACCATGCCGTCGAAATACCGTTTCGCATCCTTGTCATACCACGACATATAAGCCAGCGAGACCATCCCATAGCCATGTGCTTCTGAAACTGTTACAGGTCCGTTATTTTGGTATCTGATGTAGTACCGGCCTTTAACACCAATATCTTCCATAAGGTAATTGGCTTTCCAGCGATCGTAAACGGCGCCTATTTCCGTATTGATCTGCTGCTGCGTTTTATGATTGGGCATAATCACGCCAGCTGCATATTTTGCTTTTACCGGTGCAGGCGACTGCCCGGCGCAGGTAACTGAATACAGGAAAGCGACCAGGGCAACCAGGAATTGTTTCGGCATAATCAAGGAATTTGATCCGTTGGCAAAGAGAATCAATTGCCGCCAACGGATCAAATAGCATGAGGGGAAGAGAGGAATTGTAGGGGTGAACCATCAATACCCCAGGTTTGGCGCCAGCCATCTTTCCACTTCCTCCAGTGGCATGTTTTTGCGTTGTGCATAGTCCGTCACCTGGTCCCGGTCTATTTTGCCAAGTCCAAAGTAACGGGATTGCGGATGTGCGAAGTAGAACCCGCTTACCGCAGCTGCGGGATACATGGCGAAGTTTTCGGTAAGGTGCAGGCCGGTATTCCTTTCCGCGTCGAGGAGGTCGAATAATGTACGTTTCTCTGTATGGTCCGGGCAGGCAGGGTAACCGGGCGCGGGACGGATACCCTCGTATTTCTCGCGGATCAGCTCTTCGCCGGTAAGATCTTCACCGGAGGCGTATCCCCAGAAATCTTTACGCACCATTTCGTGGAGCTTCTCGGCGAAGGCTTCCGCGAGGCGGTCGGCAATGGCTTTGGCCATGATACTGTTATAGTCGTCGTGATTACGCTCAAACCCGGCCACCAGTTCGTCGCAGCCCAATCCTGTCGTTACGGCAAAACCGCCCCAATAATCGGCTATACCGGTCTCTTTCTGTGCCACGAAATCCGCCAATGCGTAATAAGGCTCGTCTTTTGCTTTTTCTGCCTGCTGGCGAAGCGTGTGAATGGTGGTAAGTACGGTAGTGCGTGATTCGTCGGTATACAGCTCGATGTCATCGCCCACCGCGTTTGCCGGCCAGAAGCCGATCACGCCGTTGGCCGTCAGCAGTTTTTCGCTTACTACCCTATTTAACAGTTCCTGGGCGTCATCGAACAGTTTCTTTGCTTCAATGCCGACAAATTTATCGTCGAATATCTTCGGATAACTTCCCCGCAGTTCCCAGGTATGGAAAAACGGCGTCCAGTCGATGTACGGCACCAGCTCTTCCAGGGGGAAGCCGGTGATCACTTTCGTACCGGTAAACTTCGGCGCCGGCGGAACGGTACCGTCCAGGTTAATTTTAAACTTGTCCTGCCGGGCTGCCGCAATGGGTTTAAAGTGCTTGTCGACACGTTTATTCAGGTGTGCCTCGCGTGCCTTATCATATTCCTGGCGAATGTTCTGCTTAAACGCGTCTTTATTTTCGGCATTCAGCAGGTTGGTACAAACGCCTACGCTGCGGGAGGCGTCGAGCACGTGTACGGTAGCTCCCGAGTAGTTGGGGGATATCTTTACCGCGGCATGGATCCTCGAGGTGGTAGCCCCCCCGATAAGCAAAGGGATATCCAGCCCCTCGCGTTCCATTTCTTTGGCAAAATGCACCATTTCGTCAAGCGAAGGTGTGATCAGCCCGCTAAGGCCGATAATATCTACGTTATGTTTCTTTGCTTCCTCCAGGATCTTTTGTGCGGGTACCATCACCCCAAGATCTATCACCTCGAAGTTATTACAGGCCAGTACCACGCCGACGATGTTTTTACCAATGTCGTGCACATCCCCCTTTACCGTGGCCATCAGGATCTTCCCGGCGTTTTTCCGGCCATCGCCAGGGCCTTCGCCGGCGGCAACCACCCGTAATTTTTCCTCTTCAATGAACGGAAGCAGGTAAGCCACCGCCTTTTTCATTACCCGGGCAGATTTTACCACCTGCGGCAGGAACATCTTGCCGGCGCCAAAGAGGTCGCCCACAATGTTCATCCCATCCATAAGCGGACCTTCGATCACTTCCAGCGGCTTTGCATACATCTGCCGGGCCTCCTCCACGTCATCATCAAGGTATTCGATGATCCCCTTTACCAGGGCGTGCGACAACCGGTCCTGTACCGGGCCTTTGCGCCACTCCTCGTCGCGCACTATTTCCTTACCCTTGGCTTTTACGGTTTCGGCAAACTCTACCAACCTTTCGGTGGCGTCATCCCGCCGGTTCAGCAATACATCTTCCACCTTTTCGAGCAGTTCCTTCGGGATCTGTTCGTAAACTTCGAGCATTCCTGCGTTTACGATCCCCATGTCGAGCCCCGCCTGGATGGCGTGGTATAGGAAGGCCGAATGCATGGCTTCGCGTACCGTATTATTTCCGCGGAATGAAAAAGAGATGTTACTCACCCCGCCGCTTACTTTGGCCAGGGGCAGGTTCTCTTTGATCCAGCGGGTGGCGTTGATAAAATCGACGGCGTAATTATTATGCTCCTCGAGGCCGGTGGCCACGGTGAGGATGTTCGGATCGAAAATAATGTCCTGTGCGGGGAAACCCACCTCGTTCACCAGGATATCGTATGAGCGCTTGCAGATCTCGATGCGGCGTTCGTACGAGTCTGCCTGCCCGGTTTCATCAAACGCCATTACCACTACCGCTGCGCCGTACTGCCTGATCTTATTTGCCGATTCGCGGAACTTCTCCTCCCCTTCCTTCAGCGAGATCGAGTTTACGATACCTTTTCCCTGCAGGCACTTCAATCCCGTTTCGATCACGCTCCACTTGGAGGAGTCGACCATGATGGGCAGTTTGGCGATATCCGGTTCGGAGGCGATCAGGTTAAGGAAACGGGTCATGGCAGCTTCCGAATCGAGCATGCCTTCGTCCATGTTCACGTCTATCACCTGTGCGCCGCCTTCCACCTGCTGACGGGCAACGGTAAGTGCTTCTTCAAAGTTGCCGTTCAGGATCAGCTTAGAGAATTTCGGCGAGCCCGTAACGTTGGTACGCTCGCCAATATTCACGAAAAAGCTCTCCGGGGTAATGGTTACCGGCTCCAACCCGCTTAAACGCAGGTAGGGTTCCGGTTCGGGCACTTGCCTCGGGTTGTTTTTTGCCGCTTTTTCCGCGATACAGCGGATATGATCAGGCGTGGTACCGCAGCATCCGCCTACGATGTTTACGAAACCATGTTCCATAAAGTCCTCTACAAGGTGGGCGGTTTCGTGCGGCACCTCATCATAGGCACCAAATTCATTGGGCAGGCCGGCGTTCGGATAGGCGGAAATAAAACAGCCCGCTCTTTGGGAGAGCTCTTCGATATGCGGCCGCATTTCCTTCGCGCCCAATGCGCAATTTAGACCGATGCTGAGCAGGTTGGCATGGCTCATGGAGTTGAGGAACGCTTCCACGGTTTGCCCAGAAAGTGTTCGTCCGCTGGCATCCGTAATGGTGCCTGAGATCATGATCTCCAGTCTCCGGCCGATTTCGTTCCCGTATTTCTTGATGGCGAAGATCGCCGCCTTCGCGTTAAGCGTATCGAAAATAGTTTCTACCAGCAATACATCGGCGCCACCGTCTACGAGGCCGCGCACCTGCTCGTAATAAGCTTCTACCAGGTCGTCGAACGTAACGGCCCGGTAGCCGGGATCATTCACATCCGGCGACATGGAGGCCGTGCGGTTAGTGGGACCAACCGCGCCTGCCACAAAACGCGGTTTGGAGGGTTCCTGCCGTGTAAACTCCGTGGCTGCCTCTTTCGCAATGCGTGCTCCTTCGTAGCTAAGCTCGTAGGAAAGATCTTCCATCTGGTAGTCGGCCATGGAAATACGCTGTGTACTAAACGTATTTGTTTCAATGATATCGGCTCCGGCCCTGAGGTATTCCGCGTGAATGGCTTTGATCACATCCGGGCGGGTGATATTAAGCAGGTCGTTATTTCCTTTAACATCACATGGATGATCTTTAAAGCGTGCTCCCCGGAAATCGTCCTCAGTGAGCTCATACCGCTGGATCATGGTACCCATAGCGCCATCGATCACCAATATCCTTTTCTTTAATTCTTCTCTGATGTTCATCTGCATTACATAAAGACTTGTACAGGCATGCTATCCGCTTTATGCGATTCCATTTACCTTAATAAAGCCTATTAGAAAGTGGGAGACAGAACTGTCTTTTACTTATCTGTTCCCGGCCGCCCGGGATAGAATTTAGCACCTTGTAAGTACAGGTTGCTAAGACTTCGCAGGGTCTAATCCCTCCGTCTTTCTTAATAAGCGGGGCAAAGATCGGGAATTTGAATGAGAAACGCAAATGGGGGTGATCAGTAGTCAGTGGTCAGTGGTCAGTTTTTATGGCGCCTGAAGGAGCTGGTCACTGACAACTGAAACTCCCTACTTCCTGCTTCCGAACAACCTCAGCAGGTTTAGGAAGATATTGATAAAGTCGAGGTAAAGCGTGAGGGCGCCCATGATGACAAGCCTTTTAACCGACGCATCGTACCTGTTAACGCTGGCGCCTATTTGTTTTAGCTTCTGCATGTCATAGGCGGTTAAGCCGACGAATATAGCCACGCCTATAAAACTCAGGATATAGCTGAATTGCGGGCTCTGCAGAAAGAAGTTGACCACACCGGCAATAATAAGGCCGATAAGCGCCATCATAAGCAATGAGCCGAACTTAGTAAGGTCCTGGCTGGTGGTATACCCGGCGATCGCCATAACGCCGAATAGCAGCGAAGCGGTAATGAACACGCTCATGATCGACGAGGAGGTGTAAACGAGGAAAATAAAGCTCATGCTCATGCCAAATGCAGTGGCGAAAAGCACAAATAAAGTGGCAAGTACGGCAAATGAAAGCCTATGAAGGCCGAATGACATCACCAATACGAAAACCAGCGGAATGAACGTAACGATAGTACCCAGGCCGGTCCGGCGACCGGTAACGGGATTGATGAGATATGAAAGCAGCTGTGTATTGGCCGCAAAATACAAAGAAACCGCGGCAGAGATGGCCAGCCCGATGAACATCCATAGAAAAACATCAGCAATGAATCTCTTAGAAATGTCTATCGATTTGTCCTGGAACACGCTTTCGTACGTGTAGTTAGATCTTGAATTTTCCATGTTTGGTGATAAATAAGTTGAGATAAAGTTAACCTTAATTGAGCCTTTTTACGAGTTGCTCTTCTACTTTTTTAAATACCTGGACCGGTTTCAGGTTCCTCCAGCTGAGATCGTCGAGCTGTCCGCCGAAGTTAATGTAATAATCGATGTTACTATTTTTAAACTCGCTGATCACGTGCTCACGGAAGTTAACGCCTGCGATCCAGCCGTCTTCCACGTCCTGGAACCATTCTTCGTAGTAGCAATCGTCGGAAGCATGGAAGTTAAGCACATTTTCGCCGATGAGGATGAACTTTGTAATGCCATAATCGATCATCAGTTCGATGATCTCGCGTTTCAGCAGCATCACATCGTTATAAATGGCATCGTTCCACTCGCCGATGAGCTCGATAATGACATACCCCCGCTCGTAATCGGCGAAAAGCACCTTCAGGTACAGGGTGAGCGAGCCGAAAGAATCCCACTGAGGGTGAATGTAGTAATTATAGATCTTTTTATCGAATTCAAACTCGCTGTATTCTGTGGCGTAGAAAGGCGATTGCGGATCCTCCGCAGCTATATAATCATCGCGCCAGCGGTAATATGGCTCTATTTCGTGCATTAAACCTTCTTTGTATACTCCTCTACCGCCTTCCGCACGCTGCCGAACTCGTCGAGCAGGCGCTGGGCGGTATGCTCATCGAGCCCCGTTTCTTTTATTACCATATCAACGGCGCGGTTCACCAGTTTATGATTGGTGAGCTGCATATCGAACATTTTATTTCCTTTTACACGACCCAGCTGGATCATCACGCTGGTAGTGATCATGTTGAGCACCATCTTTTGGGCGGTTCCCGACTTCATTCTCGTAGAACCTGTCACAAACTCCGGGCCTACCACTACCTCTATCGGGTAACGCGCCTCGGCGGCCACGGGGCTGCCTTCATTACATACGATACAGCCGGTAACCACGCCTTCCTCGTTGGCCCGCCTAAGTCCGCCGATCACATAAGGGGTGGTGCCTGAAGCGGCAATGCCGACGAGTACGTCACGGTTGGTGATATCATATTCCTGCAGGTCCAGCCAGGCTTGCCCGCTATCATCTTCGGCAAATTCCACCGCACGGCGGATGGCGCCATCGCCACCGGCAATGATCCCGATCACCATATCGAATGGGACACCATAAGTTGGGGGACATTCGGAAGCGTCGAGAATACCCAAGCGACCGCTGGTACCGGCGCCGATGTAAAAGAGCCGGCCACCGTCCCGCATTTTCAGGACTATCTGCGTTACCAGCCGTTCGATGGCGGGAATGGCTTGCTCAACCGCATTGGGGACCGTTTTATCTTCGTGATTAATTCCCCTAAGCAGCTCACCAACCTCCATTTTCTCCAGATCATTATATATTGAATCCTGCTCGGTGGTCCTTTTCATTTGATTTTCTTTAAAACCCGGTGTGCAACGGGAGCAAGTAAAATTCGGAATAATCTTTTAATGGTAAAAATTTAGTGCAAGTAAAAGACAAATTGATGATATATGCGCTAAAAGGCAGAAATAAACGCCGGAAGTTCTTATTTTAGCCTCTTGTTAGATATGGGGCCGGGAACGAAAAAAAATCTTTTAATTGCCGCTTGCTATGCAGCAGTTTTTGCAGCAGGAATGGCCATCGGGCCAAAATTCGCGAAAGAAAATACCAGTACACGTAATGGGTCATTTATGCCGTTCGGTGCTGGCGACCGATCGGGAAAACTTGAGAAGATCCTCGGCATTATCCGCGATAACTACGTGGACCCGGTAAAGCTCGACACGCTGCAGCACCTGGCCATTAAAGATATCCTCAAAAAGCTGGACCCGCATTCCGCTTACCTGCCTCCCGAAGATAAACAGCAGCAGGATGAAGACCTCGACGGGAGTTTTACCGGCATCGGCATAGAATATTACGTATTGCAGGATACCCTGCTGGTTACCTCCGTTACCCCGGGAGGACCTGCCTCCCATTCCGCTTTGCGGCAGGGCGACCGCATTATCGCCATCGACCAGACACCGGTAGCCGGTAATAATATCGCTACGTCAGAAATTTCACGGCTCATTCGCGGGGCAAACGGCTCTACGGTCGATCTCGTCGTTAAAAATGCCCGTTACCCCGACGGGCGAAAAGTGACCATCACCCGCGGCAACATCGACGTAAGCAGCATCGACGTGGCTTATATGCTCGACCGGCAAACCGGTTACGTAAAGATCACCCGCTTTGGCGCACAAACCGACCGGGATTTTACCACCGCCATTAAGAAATTACAAAAGAGCGGCATGAAAAACCTCGTGCTCGACCTTCGCGACAACGGCGGGGGCTACCTGAGCGCCGCTACGGCATTGGCCGACGAGTTTTTAAGCGACAAAAAGCTGATCGTTTACACAGAAGGGGAACACGAGCCCCGCACCGATTACCTCGCTACTTCCGAAGGCAGCTTCGAGGAAGGCGGCCTGGTGGTGCTCATCAATGAAAATTCGGCCTCGGCCAGCGAGATCGTTGCCGGCGCTATCCAGGACCTCGACCGCGGGACCATCATCGGCCGGCGCTCTTTTGGCAAAGGTCTCGTACAGGAACAATTCCCGTTTGGCGACGGCTCAGCACTAAACCTCACCATCGCCAGGTATTATACACCGCTTGGCCGCTCCATCCAGCGCTCTTACAAAAAAGGCAGCGATGCTTATTACGAAGAAGTTGGTAACCGTTTCCGCAACGGCGAAGTAAATTCGGACGGGCACCACTACCAGGACAGCACTTACAGCAAGGAGAAATCCTTTAAAACCGCTTCGGGAAGGATCATGTATGGCGGGGGCGGTATCATGCCCGACATCTACGTGCCGCTCGATACCGCCGGTTACACCGATTTCTACAGCGAAATAGCCATCAAGGGATTTTTAAACGACTTTATCTATCGTAACCTGCTCCGGTCGGCAACTACACCGGTATCGCTCGAAGAGTTTGTTCACAACTACCAGGTGGACGAACGGGATTACCAGCACCTGCTCAGCTATGCCGGCGAAAAGGGCGTCAAAACCACCGAAAACATTTCTAAGGCTTCCAAACCGGTGATCATCAGCGAGATGAAAGCTATCCTCGCCCGTTATTTCTTTGGGGAAGACGGTTATTATCGTGTCATCAACTCCGGCGATAAGGCGCTCGTCCGCTCGCTGGAACTGATGAATAAAGACAAAAAACTCGTTTCTTACCGGGATAAATAGCCGCTATTTCGTGCTGTCTGCGGCCAGCGAGTCTGTTTTGGCAGCGTCGGCCGCGGTACTGTCGGCAGCGACCGCATTCAACAGGGAGTCGGCGGTTTTCGACGCTGCAATAGAATCCTGCTTTTCTTTTTCTTCGGCAGATGGGCCGCCGTTGCAGGCTCCAAGGAAGAAACCGGCGACCGCTAAAAGGGCGAATAACTTTTTCATGGCATTTTACGTTAGCTATTTCTGTCTGAAATAAATCTGGATAGGCACCCCCGCGAAATCAAAATTTTCCCGCAGCTTGTTCTCGATAAACCGTTTGTACGATTCTTTTACGTACTGCGGCAAGTTACAAAAGAAGGCGAACATCGGCGATGCGCCGTTAATCTGCGTGATAAATTTAATCTTTACAAATTTCCCTTTCAAGGATGGCGGCGGATTGTTTTCAATGATCGGCAGCATGATCTCGTTCAATTTCGATGTCGGGATCTTCTTCATCTTGTTGGTATATACGTGTTTTGCTACGTCGAGCGTTTTAAAGATCCGCTGTTTTTCTATCACCGAGGTAAATACCACCGGCACATCTACAAATGGCGCAAGCTTTTCGCGGATCTTTACTTCAAACTCCTTGGTGGTTTTGTGGTCCTTTTCGATCAGGTCCCATTTATTCACCACGATCATCACGCCTTTCTTATTCTTCTCCGCGAGGTGAAAGATGTTGATGTCCTGCGATTCCAGCCCTTCTAAGGCATCGATCATGAGGATGATCACGTCGGCCTCTTCGAGCGCTTTAATGGTGCGCATTACCGAATAGAACTCGATATTCTCCTTTACTTTCGTTTTTTTACGAAGACCCGCAGTATCGATCAGCATAAATTCGTGGCCGAACTGGTTGTAATGAATGTGTATAGAATCCCTGGTAGTACCTGCTACGGGTGTTACGATATTCCGCTCTGAGCCGATCAGCGCATTGATCAGGCTGGATTTGCCTACGTTCGGGCGACCAACGATGGCATATTTAGGCAGCGCATTTTCTTCTTCCGGTATTTCCACGAAATGGGTTACCACCTCATCCAGCAACTCGCCGGTTCCGGACCCCGTCATAGACGAGATCAGGTGCAGCTCACCCAGCCCGAATCCATAAAATACGCTCGCATCGTTGCGCTGGCTGTTATTATCGACTTTATTGGCCACGACGAAAACCGGCTTCCTGCTCCTGCGGAGGATGGCCGCGATAGAATCGTCGAGGTCGGTGATCCCGGTATTCACATCTACCATAAAGAGGATTACGGATGCCTCCTCGATCGCGATAAGCACCTGCTCGTTGATGGCCGACTCGAACACATCGTCCGAATTAGCCACGTAACCGCCCGTGTCCACCACGGTGAAGGGTTTGTTGATCCATTCGGCCATGCCATAGTGGCGATCGCGCGTAACGCCGCTCATGTCGTCCACGATCGCTTTGCGCGATTCCGTTAACCTGTTAAATAATGTTGATTTGCCGACATTGGGGCGGCCTACTATTGCGACGATGTTGCTCATGCTTGTATGATGTAGTGTCAGGCGTTAGTTGTAAGCTATTAGCGGTCAGCTATCAGCCTGAATTTACTTAATTATATAATAATTCATCCTTTAGGATGATATACTCTTGGTTACTCTTTATGAATTACTCTCGATATTGATCCGCTCCAAACTGATTGCTGATGGCTGATCGCTGACTGCTGATCGCTAAACCGCTGATCGCTAATCTTCATACCCGAACCGTTTCAGGTAATTTTTCTTGTTTCTCCAGTCAGGGATCACTTTCACGAACATTTCCAGGAACACTTTCTTCTGAAGGAACTCTTCCATGTCTTTACGGGCGTAGGTTCCTACCTTCTTCAGCATTTCGCCTGCTTTGCCGATGATGATGTTCTTTTGCGAATCGCGTTCCACAATGATCTCCGCGCTGATGCGGTTAATGTTCGGCTCCTCTTTAAACGAAGTGATCACCACCTCGGTGCTATACGGAATTTCCTTGTCATAAAGTTTCAGTATCTTTTCGCGAATGATCTCCGACACAAAGAAGCGTTCCGTTTTATCCGTCAGGGTGTCTTTATCGTAATACGCCGGGTGCTCGGGCAGTTCATCCAGTATAAATTGCATCACCGCTTGCACATTGTGGCCGTGCAGTGCCGAAACAGCGAAGATCGCCTTTGGCTGAAGCAGGTTTTGCCAGTATTCAATTTTGGCTTTTACGTACTCTTCGAGCGATTTATCGATCTTATTAATGATCACTGCTACGGGCGATACGGTACTTTTTAATTTTTCGATCACATCGCTTTCATCGTGTTTTTCGTTGATGTCGGTCACAAAAATAATGATGTCGGCGTCTACCAGCGAGCCGTTTACGAAGCTCATCATTGATTCCTGCATAGCATACACCGGTTTAATGATACCGGGGGTATCTGAGAAAACCACCTGGTAATCAGGTTCGTTCACGATCCCTAAAATCCGGTGGCGCGTAGTTTGCGCCTTTGGCGTGATGATCGACATTTTCTCGCCAACGAGTGCATTCATTAATGTCGATTTCCCGACATTCGGCTTTCCGACCAGGCTCACAAATCCGGCTTTATGCGGCATAAATATTTTTTTAAATTTTATTTGGACTGCAAAGAAACGAAATATATCTTTGCAGTCCAATTCGGGGGATAAGGAAATCAGTTCCTGGCTACTGAAACCCCGATTTGACAGGAGTGCGATACTCATGGCGGGACAAAACCCGGATAAAAAATGTACGAGAGTGCGGGGTGGAGCAGTTGGTAGCTCGTCGGGCTCATAACCCGAAGGTCATCAGTTCGAGTCTGGTCCCCGCTACCTGAGAGTAAGTTGAAAGTTGCAGGTTGGTTACCGCTTCAGGTTTCCAGGTTTAACGATAAGTACTTCGTTAGATATCTTCATAACCGCAACTTCAACCGAAGCTCACTCGGCCCGTTCGTCTAGGGGTTAGGACATCAGATTTTCATTCTGGCAACAGGGGTTCGATTCCCCTACGGGCTACGACAACATTAAAAAAGCCGCTAAGTATTTGATTACTAGCGGCTTTTTTGGTGTTAAAAAAAAATCTTCGGCAGGATAGCTGTCAAATCATGCCTCATTAAATGCTGAAAAAAGACACTTAACCCGTTTCTGCGTATTCAATCCCTATTCCCCTGAAAAAATCGAAAAATTAGCTGTCTGGAGGCTCGGAGGGGGCAATCTCCGGCTTTGGATTTTTGCCTGGTAAAAACGTGTGCTTTTTTCACGTTTTTAAGCTAAATATTTATAAACTGATTCTCAATTCCGTGGCCTTTTATACGTTTAGCAACAAGCTTATGAAGTTCATGGTGAATTGCTTAATCTTCTACCAAGGAGGAGTTTTTGCATTTGTTATGTCTCCAAAAATCTCCAAGAGCATCAGTGTTCTAAAGTTCTGGCAGAAAAAGCCAACTATGTTGAACACCTTTTGAATTAAAGATTACTTTAGTGGAGGTCGCTAAACCTGGATATTTAGGATGTGAATTTAACATCTGCGCTAATCGCCATACTATCTGTTAAGATCAAGCCTCTCTTATAACCTATCTTGCTCTTCTATTTCCTGCATCCGCCCGCGATTAAGCTTACCGCCCACATGCATCGTCAACGTCAGATTGACCCGTCTGCTATCCGGTTTGTTATAGTAACGATTGAGCACCAAACTACGGACCGTCATTGCACTATAATTCATCTGGTGGAAGATATCTGAAAAGGCAACCCGGGCGTCAACCTTCTTTTTCATAAATGATTTCCGGAACCCGGCATCAACCGATCCGTAGGCCCGGTAACGATACATACCATTGAGTGTGGGCGAAGCATAATGGCCGGTAAGCTCCATAGCAATACCTGAAGGAAGATCGATGGAATTATTGACAAGCAGGTCTACGGCAGCCTGTGCAATTCTTCGTGCCCCCGGAACGGGATAACTGGTATGGCTTAGGCCTACTGTAGAATTGACCTTCCAGGAGGATAGTATACGGAATGGCTTCACCAGCAGGAGATCATACCGGTCCTGGTGGGAGAAATTCGCACTGGAAGTAACTAAAACGTCCGGAACAGGACCTACCTGGACCGTCTGTGCGATAAAGTTTCCTGTACGGTTAACCGTTAACGTCACGATTATATCTTTATTGATAGTTCCCGTCAGTGTATAGATCCAGGCCCGTTCGGGCAGCAGATCAGGATTTCCCTGGCTGTACGCAAACTTGTCGGAGAAATACCGCACCGGGTTCAGCTTAAAGTAGGTAGGGCGGTTAATACGCCGGCTCACCGCGAGGTCCAGCCGGAACGATCCGCTTAATTCATGGCCGAGTGACAGGCTCGGAAAGAGATCCGTATAATTCCTCAGCGTCCGTACTGCACCACTGATCGAATTACCGTCCGAATAGGTGCGCTCTATCCGGAGCCCGAGATCAACGTGCGTATTCTTCCAGCGCTTACCGGCCGACAGGTAAGCTGCCGCGATTCGCTCCGTGTACACGAAATGGTCACTCAACGTCGGTGCCGGCACGAAACCGGAAGCCTGTAAGGAATCGTACCGAAAATCATTGTCGATCGTGACCGACGAGTATTTAAGCCCGGCTTTTACTTTTAACTGATGGTACGGCAGCTCCATATCCGTCTTGACCGACCGGATACCGATCAGGCTTGGCTGGTGGAAGTTGAGCTGCTGGTAAGGCAGCATCTCGTAGCCGGCCGCATCGGTCCAGGTATTCCCCAGGTAACCGTCGGAATGATTGCGGTACGAAATATAATCGGCGTTCGCCGTGATAAACCTCCCATTCGTATCAAGTTGCAGCTTGTAATTAAGGTTAAATCCGTCGTTGTAATAAGGTTCCAGCTGCACATAGCGATTCCTGACTTCCGAATTACTGGTACCGGTTACTATCGTAGGCCCGCTGGCATCGCGGCTCCAATCGTCGGTGTAGCCGGTATAAAGAAACCCAACTTCCTGGTTGCCGCCTACGTTAAGCTCTATTCCGCCGCGATAAGTATAATACTTGCTTTTAATCACGTCGTTTAACCGGCGGTTAATTATAGCACCCCCGGGATTTTCCTGTTCGCCCGTCCGCTTCGCTAAAGTATGCCGGTATTCGTAACCCAGGTTACCGAAAACGTTAAAACGATCCGTTCGGATGTTGCCGGCCGTGCTTTCGCGATGCTGAAAATACCGGCCGCTACCCGCACCGCCGGTCAGATCGAGTGCATAGCCTTTGGCCGTATTTTTCTTCAATACGATATTGATGATCCCGGCATTCCCCGCGGCATCGAACTCAGCAGATGGTGTGCTGATCATCTCTATCTTGCTGATCTGCGATGCACCCATCCCCTTTAACCTGTTGGCCAGCTGGGAACCGGAAAGGTAGGTCATCTTTCCATCAACCAGGACAGTTACAGCCGAAGAGCCTTTCAACTGCAGGTTGTCATCCTGGTCGGCAGTAACGCCCGGCGCCCGCAACAAGATGTCGAACGCCGAACTACCGGAAGCCACGGGGCTTTGCTGCACATCGAAAATGAGTTTTCCATCCTGCATTTTTAATGCCGGCGGCTTCCTGCTGATCGCTACCTCCCGGAGCTGCGCGGCTTCCGGGTGCACGATCAACGGCGGCAGCTTCATGGCAGAAACAACGCTGATTTTGGATGTCTGCATTGTTTTAAAACCTATCCCGGCTGCAGTAATGATGTAAGTACCCGCCTGAACTGAATTAAACTGGAAGCTACCGGTCTGTGAAGTTACCGTGCGTTGAATGATGGCGCTGTCTGAACGAAGCGATATGGTGAGGGAGGGAACAGGCCTGCCTGCAGGGTTAACAACCGAACCGTTAAGCGTTACCGTGTTAGTGGTTTGGGCCTGGCTATTAACCGTATTGTGAAGGAAGAAACTGTAAAAGATCAGGAAAAAAACGATGATAGTTCGCACGGTAAATTATTAAAACGTTTTTGTACAAGAGATTACTTAGGGACTGAACCAGGCAGGATCTTCAGATAGTTTCTAAATACAGTTTTTGCAGATCGTTCGCGCTGATCTCCGGGGCGCTTAGCGTATGTACCAATTCTCCCTGCCGCATAATACCCACATGGGTGCCTACGTTCACGGCGTTGAAAATATCGTGGGTAGCCATCAGCACCGATTTACCGGCCTCACCGAGGCTTTTCACAATCCCGGTGAATTCGTCGGTAGCTTTAGGATCCAGGCCGCTGGTAGGCTCATCCATAAAGATCACCTCGGCGTTCCTGGCCAGGGCGATGGCGATGCCGACCTTTTGACGCATACCTTTGCTATGGTCGGCAAGTCGCTTGCTGATCGCGTCACGCTGCAATCCCGACCGGGTGAGAAATTCTTCCAGTTGTGCCCTGTTGTACCGGAACCCTGCGAGCCTGCTGAAGAAATCAAGGTTTTCTAACGATGTGAGATTAGGATATAACGTCACTACTTCCGGGATATAGGCGATGAGTTTTTTTGTCGCCGGGTCATTCACCTTTACTTCGATACCGTTAATCAGTGCCTTGCCCGAGGTAGCGGCTATGAACCCGAGAAAAAGGTTGATCGTGGTCGTTTTACCGGCGCCGTTCTGGCCGAGCAGGCAAAACACTTCTCCTTTGCCTACGCTCAGGTTCAGTCTATTCAGCGCGGTGTGCTGCTGATAGGTTTTGGTAAGGTTGATTGCTTGTAACATGAGTCAAATTATTTAGTGCGTGTTTGATGAAGAAATTCGACGAAAGAGAGGCGATGCAGCAGTTCGTCGTCCGTCATCCAGGCATCGGCGAACACCTTGGCGGTCAGCGATTCTTTCAGTACCTGTACATAAGCCCTGGCGCTTTTTACGTAGGCGATGTAGCTTTCCAGGTCGGTACCTACTACCGCGTTCAGCTCTCGCTGGCACATGATCACAGGGTTAAAAAAATTACCCCAGGCCAGGAAGGCTTCACGCAACCGCATTTCATGGATATATCGTTCAAGCAGAGGGTCGGCGCTGCGGTCGCTCAGGTTACCGTAAACTACGTAAAGCTTGTTTGCTATGGCAGGCATACTTGTGTCGGTATCCGCGTATTGGGGATAGTAACGGAAGAATTCCCGGAGCTTGGCTGCCTTTACGGCCGGATCATCGGGCATCTGGACACGCCGGATGTAATTGCTGAAAATTTCAGCTGTAACGGGATATTTTGTCGTGGCAACGGTGTTGAATATGGCAGGGAGTGCGATAGTAAGCAGTATCCAGCAGGCCGTAAGCGCAATAGCATTCACCACGGATGTCTTTCTAAGCCTGCAAACCACGTAACAAAGCAAGAACCAGCTCGCCAAGTACGCATTGCATGACCCTACGATCCTAAGCCAATCTATGATCCGGGGATGATCGGCCACGATTAAGGCAACGACCAATATACCGTTCAGGACCACCGACACAATAACCCAATTGAACAGGAATTTCCCAGTAACAAGCGTTACGGCCGATCTTGCAAGGCTAACAATAGCCAGGGTACCCGATTCCTTTTCCGACGACCAGGCATCAAACGTCAGGGCGATGATCCATAGCGGGAACAGGAGCACGATCACGAACGCCAGGTCAAAGTTCCCGTACAGCTGCCGCAGCGGGCTGCTGACCTCGTTTTTAAAGAAACGCATGTAGAAGCTGTAAGGCTCCAGCTCATGGTAATACGGATACACGTCGCGATTACCTGCCGAAAGAAATGCGAAGCTGCCCGGTTCCCAATAGGAAGTCCATCGCTTATAGGGCGACGTGATGGTGGAAGTGGCGCTGGCCAGGCGGCGCAGGGCGATCTTTCCGTCCGCCGATGCAGTATCCGTTGTGTGTATTTGTGCGACCACGCTGCGGAATACCGAATCTTCGCTGGCAAGCGCGCGATCGATATTCCGGCGTTGGTCGCGGATGAGCGAGCTGCCGTTAAATATAGCGTATAGAGAAACGGCGAGCAGGCCCAACAGGCTCAGGCGGAACGCCCGGGTAGGCCACGCTTTCTTCCATTCGAAGTGAAAGATGGTTATAATCGTGTTCATCAAACTTTACGGGCTATGAGGTAAATGCAAGACCAGGACAATACGGCCAGGACCGCCAGGCAAAACAGGTCGACAACATATCCGCTAAGCGATTCGAGCGGCCCCGATGGACGGAAGCGGAACGGTGCTACCCGGTCGAAGACCTCACGACCTACCTTATAGATCCCGAATTCGTTCTCTTTCGAATGTTCTGCCATATCGGTGTTCATTAATTGCACGAAATTCATCCGGTAAGCCTCGGCAGCCTGGCGAAACAACCGGTCGTTAACCGGATCAGTATTGCAGATGGCCATGGAAAGATTTTTGACGCTCAGCAGCGGATCAAGGATGCCGGCGAAGGACAGCAGGTGCTGTTGCTGCCGTAAAATTTCATCTACCCTGCGGAAATGCTCCCGGTAAACCCTGCTGCTGTACTTCTCCCCCTCTACCATTACAACGCCTTCGATATTCACTGGCAACTGGCTGGTCGTGGTGGCGCCGTATTTTTTTAAAAATGAATCGATGAGCATTTTTGCACGCTGATCGCTGGTATTGTGTCCGTCGAGCCCGTTCAGAATGTCCTCCCGGATCGCGTTCTTCACCAGTGTATTCGACGGCAGCGGATGCAGGACGCCGGAAATATTTCCCAGCAGCTTTGGCCAAACCACACAGGCGAAAATCCAGATACCGGTGAGCGCCAGCAGGCTTTGTTTGAGCGAGCGGCTGCGGGCGGAAACGCCGACGGCGATAACCAGCAGCACCAGGTAATACAGGAGATGAAAAAGAAGCATCAGCCCGAGTTTTACCAAGTCTGGGATACCAAACGGTATGCTGCTCGCTGTCAATAGAATCACCGAAATAAGAGAAAGTACCGCAAGGGCCGCCGAAACCAATAACAACGGGGCGAGCACTTTCCCCCTGATCATCGTCGCCGGCTTGATCCCGCTGCTTTTCATCAGCGCCAGGGTACCGGCATTGCGTTCTGCAAGTACTGTATTGAACGTAAGTGCGAACAGGAACAAAGGAATGACCACCTGCAGCAGCAGGGCGATGTTGAAGCTGCCAAAACGCACCAGGCTCGAAGAACTTTGCGCCGGTGAAAACAGCACATCGTTCTGCCGGTGCGCCTCCAGGTATACGTACGTCCCTGTGTACATATCGGTACCGTTATCGAAAATCGACAGGGGATTTACGTGCTTAAAGGCAAAGTTGCCGAAATGGGCTGCGATATGCGGATGCTTTCGCTCCTGGCCCAGCCAGTTCTCCCGGCTTTGGCTGGCGGCTCCTTCCCGTATACGGGCGGTAGAATGGTACCACACTATTCCTGCGTATAGCGCAAAGACCCACAACACTACCAATATCGCGATAAACCCGTGGACCAGCCGGTTGCGCTTCCATTCGCGAAACTGGTGGCCGATGATCAATCCCAGGGTATCCATATTTTTCTGGTTATAGGTGACTAATTGATCTTCGCAAAACCGTTGCAGCCGCCGGAAGCGAGGTCGAACTCCTTTTTCACGGCGCCGCCGCTGATTGTGTAAGAGTATACCGAGTTCGACGAGGCACCCGCAGCATTGAAATAGATCTTTCCGTCGCCGAACGAAGTAGCGAACGCATCGTTCCCAAAGAATTTAGGGATGGCGGCAGAAATATTGCCGGAAGTTGTTTTTGCCGCCAGGTCAATCTTATAATACGAGCACGTAGCTACCGAATTGTAATTCGCGTCCAGGTCGAACGGATAGGCTACGGCGTCATCAAACCGCACGGTGAATACGTTACCGCTGCCAAAATATAAGATCCCGAAACATGGCTTTCCGGTCGCTGTATTCAGGTCAAAGAAATACGACGCATCGAAATCCGTAGTACCGCTTTTTATTCGCAGGATGCCGCTCGGTTTGCTACCGAAGGCGTATCCCATTACATAAATATCGCCGGAGGCATCTTTCACCAGGCTATTGGGTTGGAAGGATGCTTCCGAACCGCCATTCCAGATCATCGTGCTGCGTGTGTCCGACACTTGTTTGAGCACTTTCCCGGTGCTGAGCTCGATGATGGTCACGTAGAGCTTACTTTCCAGCGGATCGCCAGCCTTATTCAGATAAGTGGTGCCCATATACAGGTACCCATCCCGGTGTACAAGGCCCTGGTAGTATAATTCTGCCGCATCGGTCCGCTGGATAGTTGCCAGGTCGATGGTCGAAGTAACGGTCATCGCGGTGGGGTTGAATTTGATCAGTTTTGGCACAGAACCGTACCCTGCCACCGTCGCGTATGCCTCGGTATCACTGATAAAATCCACCGAACCAATGGTCTTCAAGCCTGCTACCGCGAATGACCCAAGCTCTTTGGGTTTTCCGGTTTCATCAAACCCGAATTTTTTCAGGGTAGCCGGCGCCCCGAAGTTGTTCTGGAAAATGTATTTCCCGTATTTAAAAATGATTCCCGAACTGGCTGATTCGTTGGCATTCGCCGTACCGAGCGTACCCGTCGGGAAATCGTGCGTACCGAACAGGTAAGTGGTTTGATTCGGGTAGGTTCCGCCGGTCACGCTCAAGGCGTAATTGACCTGGTTGGGGTTAACCGGTTCGTCGGTTTTGCTTTTCTTACAGGCCTGGAAAATAATCATAGATAATGCGAGGATGGATAGGATAATTCGTTTCATGTGCATGTTTATTGATTCGTTTATTTTTTTTGATTGAGGTAAAGCCTGGTCTTCAGGCTGAATGAACGCCCGGGAAGCTGCGACCGGAAATTGTCGTAGGTCCTGGCATCAGCCAGGTTGTAGGATTCGAAGGAAAAAGTGAGTTTCGGAAAAGAAAGCGATACGCCGGCGTTCTGCAGCAGTTGCTGTGGGATCACGTGCTTTTGCGCCGGATCGCCATCGATCTCCCAATAGAGGAAATAGTCGTGGGTATAGTTTAAGGCGTACCACGCGGAGAGCCCGGCTTTTTTACCGGCTCCGTGACGGTTAAACGATAGCCCGGTATTGCCCAGCAGGTAAGGAATGTTCGGGATTCTTTGGTCCTTATAGCGTTCGTTCGGGATGCCTTCGTTCTCGATGGTCGATTGGTTGCGCAGGTCCTGGTAAGTGGCGTTTGCATTCAGCACAAATCCTTTTGGCAGCCGGTAGTTCGCTGATATTTCCACACCCTGTACACGGGCTCGTAGCAAGTTATAGGTTTTCGCACTTCCCTGGCTGTTGGGTACGAGAAAGATCAGGTGGTCCACATCGCGCAGGAAACCGCCGGCCTCGGCATCGAAGTGATCGCCGCGGTACAGCACGTTCAGGTTTAGATTGTTGCTTTCCTCGGCTTTTAGAGACGGATTGGGGTTCAGCAGCATCAGATCGCCGAAGGCTTCTTCCACGTCGGGCAAGCGAATAGCATGTTCGAACGATGCTTTCAAGAGGAACCCTTTCCCGGCGTCGAAAGCCGTTGCGGCGCTGTAACCCCAATAAGAATTATGCTGTATGATCGTTGTGCGCTTATCAAACTGGATACTGAAACCGTCCATCCGCGCATAGAAATTCTTAACGCCCGCGCTCCATTTGAGCCGCTCTCCGCTGTTATCCTCGAAACCCGCGCCAAGCACGTTCTTTAATTGTGAGGAGGGGGCGCTGTAAAGGTCATCGCCGGTTAGCCGGGCGGCTAGTTCGTCTTTCCCGGTCCGGCGGTACCGGTTGAGCGTCGAGCTGGCGATAAACCTGGATTGTTTACTGAGCCACCAGCTTGCGCTGAGCCGTGCTGCGTAGGCATCGGTATAGGTGTTGCGCATGGCGGCCGGGCCAAGTTCAGCGCCTTTAAGCCTGCGGTCGGCGATGCGGCCGTCCCAGGTGATCACGTTTGCACTAGTGTCGGTGAAGGTGCCGTGCACCCGGCTTGCTGATAGAAAACCAGATAAGCTAAGGTGGCTAAATAAACCACTCTTTTGGTACTTCAAAGTGCCGGCGGTTAGCCCTTCGGCATAAGTGGCATGGGCATAGGGCTGCGACATGGTCAGGTTGTTCTGCAGTTCACGGTCGAGACCGTTGCGCGAAAGACTAAAGGAAAGCTCATCCGCCCATGGCAGCATGCGCAACCCGGCTTCCGCCTTTACTACGTAATTTTTATAGCGATCATGAAAACGCTTCACCCGGATGGTCTCCAGTTGACTGGACGCATTTATATTGGCGGCATCAACCTGGTAATTATTCCTGGCGTAACCGGAATAAGCACGAACAACCGTATAAAGTCTATCCGACCAGTTTTTCCTGCCGGAAAGGTTCACCTTGTGCGTGCCGAATGAGCTCAGGCCGTACGAGGCATCGAAATAATCATCACGATCCTTCCGGGTCACGATATTTATGGCGCCCCCCAATATGTCCGCACCGAGATCAACCGGGATCACGCCTTTATAGATTTCGACCCGTTCGATCTGTTCTACAGGAAGGTTATTAATACCCGTAGTTTCGCCGAGGTTATCCAGCGGGAGACCATCGAGAAAGAACTTGAGCTGCTTACCGGTGCTTCCGTTGATAAAGAAGTCGACTCGTGAGCCGTAGCCGCCGTCCTGCTTTACTTTAACGCCCGGTGTACTGCGTAAAAGCTGTACCGGTGTGGTATTGGTGCTGTAATAAGGCTTCAGGTCGATTACGGTCACGTTGCCGGGACTCTGCCTCAGCAAACGTGCAGCATTACCGGTCAGCGAGACTTCGCTCAGCTTCCGCGTAGTATCGGGAAGGCGGTCCGCAGCATCACCCTTCACTTGTGCGCAAACGGGTATGGCGAACAGCATGAGCAATCCTTGAATTGCTTTTCGCATGTTAAAAATGAGTAAGAAATAAATGAAGATGATGCCGCATCCGTGAACGGAGCGGTTTACGCCCGACAAGCGATCCTCAGCCGTTTGCGGCTAAGCGAACAGGTTGTTACCGGCCGGCGGCCCCTTATTGGTAAAAGAAGGAAGGGAGGGTTTAAGAAGAAATGGCTGAAACGGCTGTTGATAGATAACGATACCATTTGGTGGTACAGCTATCGAAAACTGTGGGCTTGTAAAGGATTGATACGGCTGTTTATGCAGCAGGAAATCGCAAATACTACAGGCTTTTGAGGAAGCTCCTTTGGTATACGACAACCCATCCGGCGTTTTACAACCCGCATGATGGTGAACGGCCTGCACGACCATCATGCCCGCGAAAACGAAAAGCAAGCCGAATGCGCACATTCGTTTAAGAAGAGGGTAAGCCTTATTCGATATTTTCACAATTACATCAAAGTTGCATTTAAAAATTCACACTTACAAACTGCCGGATAAACAAAATGTAATAATCGAGTGACGAACATTAAATTGTAAGACTACTCTTGATGACAAGTCCAAAGGTAAGCGACACCTAAGAGGACACTTTATCTTCAGCCGCTTTATAGGCTGCGGCCTTTTTTGAGCAGTCGCCGCAAATGCCATACACGATCAAATTGACCGTTCCCGCTTCAAACCCATGCGGCATTGATAATTTGGGTATGGCCAGGTGATCAAGGCAGTATACACGAAAACAAACGGTACAATTAAAATGCACGTGCTCGTCATAATGACTATGCTCACTGCAAGCGGGGCCGCACATGGCGTAATTTGCCGTACCGTTCACATCCAGGATCTTGTGAATGATCCCCTTCTCTTCAAACGTCTTCAGCACCCGGTAAAGGGTCACCCGGTCTACTTCGTTGCCAAGCACTTCTTCCAGGTCGGGCTGGGACGTAGCTGCCTGCCTTTTTGAAAGTATATTTAGCACACTTAATCGTGGCCTGGTTTTTTTCAGGTCATGCCTTTCAAGCATGTCTTCAAATCCGGTAATCGACATATCCGGTAAAATATAAAATTAAATAATAAGACATCGTCAGAAAAATGTGCGCATGAATGAAAAGCGTTATGCTTTGGTTTTAAAAGCATCTTAGTTGCATTTATTTTTAAATCGGCACAATAACTGTTTCGCTTTAAAAGTTACCTGTACAGCCAGGATCATTTCATTCGTAAACTTCGGCCATCCTTACTCATGACTAAGCTTTTCACTATGCTATTATTTTTATTGCTGATCGTTCCCGTCGTTACGCAGCGACCGCATCGCCCGGGAGACGCCATCGGCTCTATTAACTGGGATATTGTAGGTACTGTTCGTTTCCGGCAGGTGAGCGAAAAGGAATTTTACCCATTTACGGGGAAACGCTCCGGCGCTTCGAGGGCGACGTGCTGGATTTAAAAGGATACATGATCCCAATCAGGAGCGGGAAAAAACAAACCGAATTTTTACTTTCAACGCTCCCTATTAATCAATGCTTTTTCTGCGGAAAGAACGGGAATCCGATCATGATCCTGGTGAAAATGCGTTCGCCGGTCCAATTCAAAGTTCTCCCGATCCATATGAAGGGCAAATTAATGCTTGATAACCAAAATGCGGCCGTTTCAC
This sequence comes from Hufsiella ginkgonis, assembly GCF_009834915.1. Classification (GTDB taxonomy): domain Bacteria; phylum Bacteroidota; class Bacteroidia; order Sphingobacteriales; family Sphingobacteriaceae; genus Hufsiella; species Hufsiella ginkgonis. The sequence continues at coordinate 90,170 of NZ_WVHS01000001.1, forward strand.
CCCCGGTTTCCCTGCAAAACGCACAGATGGTGGAATAATAACTCATATCAACTCATGATTAAGCATCGCCCCGGCTTTGCTTCCTGCGGCAACCGCCCCCGCCACGGATCGCATCGGATGCGTATTATCCCCTGCCGCATAAACTCCGGGTATAGTAGTTTGCTGAAAGTCGTTCACCTCGATATGCCCCAACGTTGTTAGTGCACATCCCATCTCCATTGGGATGGGGCAGTGCTGCGCAAATGCCGGTCGTGCATACAACGCCGTTAATGGAAGGCTGGCTCCATCTTTAAATTCAGCGGATGTAAGATACCCGTTTTCATGCCGGATGGCTTCGACTTCCCTCTCATTTACCGCAATTTGCATAGCTTCAAGCTTCTCCCGCCTCGCGGCATCGATCATTGATGGCCCGTTCGTCAATATGGTTAAATGCCCGGTTAAATTACGGACAAGCGGTGCAAAGTCTGCCGCCATATCACCGTTCATTAAAATACCGGTCGGCTGATCCCGGAATTCATAACCATGACAATAGGGGCACTGTACCACCGAGGTGCCCCAGCATTCCGCGAAACCGGGAATATCGGGCATCAGGTCTTTAATGCCTGTTGCAAAAAGGAGTTTGCGGGTGTGAAATTGCGCTCCTGCCGTCGTTTCAACCAAATAGTGGTTATCCTTACCAATGGCCCTGGCCGCTAACCCTTCCAGGAAACGCACCGTCGGGTAAGCCATTACCTGCCTGCGGGCGGCTAACGTGATTGCTGCCGGGGAATTACCATCGTGGGTTAAAAAATTATGAGAGTATTTGGCGAAGCGGTTACAGGGCTCCCCGCTGTCGATGATCAGTACTTTACGGCGCGATCTTCCTAAAGCGAGGGCTGCGGATAATCCGGCATAACTCCCGCCTATAATAATTACATCGAGAATATCTCTGGTTGTGTCGTAGTCCTTTTTCATGATTAATGAACGCATTGTTTGGTTAATTTCAGGTTAATTACATGGGCCAGCAGGATGCATACGCCTCCCAACGGCAAAAGCACCGGTTCAAGATGCTGGAGGACGGCATCATGTGCCGCAGCGATCAGTAAAAATCCACCCAGTAAAAGCATTGCGGGCCGCGCATTCCGGTGATGGCGGCAGTAAGAAACACCCAACGAAAAGCCGGCTATAGCCATTGAGATCCCAATGATGCTCCATTCTACCCAACCTTCGGCGAGGAAGGCCAGCCCCCATAGCGGAAGCGATGGAATGACCAGCGGCATTGCCGCGCAGTGAATGGTACAAAGCGCTGAAGTCGTTATTCCGAACCTATCTGCCCTGACCGTTAATTTAACTGTTTTCATACCGCAAATATAAATGCAATATTGTTGCATTTAATAATTGATCCTATTAATGACATACGGTCGACAAATACACCCTTTTACTAGGGCTGCACACGGCGATGTCTATCGCACAATTGGATCTCTCTTTGAATTTTGTTACAACTAAGTTGCTAAAAAGCTTTACTTTTGAATGGGATATAAAAGAGCACACAGCATGCTGCTTTCGCCAAAACTGAGAAGTTTTGCGGGAGGCATTCTATTGATATTCTTTTTTATTCCGTTGTCGGTACAGATGATTCATGCGCATACCGATTCCGTCTTCACCTATAAAAAAGACAGCCATGCGCCGGTGGTCCATAAGCATCAGGCTGCCTGCCGGATTTGCGATTATTATGTTCACAAACAACCCAAAGGCCTCACCTGGGCGCCGCCAGCTTCTCCATATCCTTGCGGGCTTGTTGAAACCAACTTCCGGTGAAGTTAATATGAACGAAACAGTAATTAACCGCATGCAGGAGAGAAGTCTCGACGCTTTTCGCGGCCAGTTGAAACTGCCCAAAGACGAAAAAAGAGCACTCAAAGCGCTCTTTCCTGTTTTTAAATGGGTAGATAGAAGTATATGTGGGGTAGAATGTGCGGTGTTAAGCGGCCTTCGTCTGCGATTGCATTTGCGCCGCCTTGAAAACCTTAAGATCCCGTTTTAACAGCATCAGCAATTGCTTATCAAAGCTGGACATCATTTTATCGGCAGTGGTTTTTGCAGTCGAGATTTTCATGGCAGGTTGTTTTAGTTGAATAGATCATAACCAAAATGATGCCATCGCTACTTTGAAGCTGATTCTCGTAAAAAACGTTTAAGGTGCTATACAGGCGGACAATACATTGTACAGGATTTGAAGCATGTATCCCGAACAAATCATTTCCGGTAAGTGTTAAGCTGTTAACATTTATACCATGGAAGAGAAATCAAGCATAGAGAATTTAAACGGGGCGGCGGCCGTTCAGAAGATCAGGGACCTCGCCGAAAACTCGATGAGTTGCGTGATGCAAACCGCACTGACCGACCGGCCGATACCCAGCAGACCGATGGGAGTTAACAGATCTGACGAAAGTGGCAGGCTGTACTTCCTCAGCCATCGCGGCTCGGGCAAAAATGCCGACATCTTAAAGTCACCCGAGATGCAGATCACGATTAACAACGACAAAGACCTGGAATATCTCTCCCTTTTCGGATCGGCGGAAGTGTATCGCGAACAAGCACTTATTGACGAAATGTACTCACCGTTCGCCGACAACTGGTTTGATGGTAAAGAAGATCCGGCAATAACCATCAACAGGTTCACACCCAAGTCAGGGCATTATTGGAACGCCAAACATGGAAAGCTTGTGCAATTTGCACACATCCTGGTAGGCGCGATCACCGGGAAGAAAAGTGACGACGGAGTTGAAGGTGAAATTTTATTATGAAATCCGGTTCGGAATGAACAAAATTATAAGGATAGATTCCCAGGTTAAAGCGAGGCAACGCTTTCGTCGTCCCGGTCTTCTGCATTTGCAAACGATGATAACTCCGATGAAAATTGCCTGCTGTCTGACGAATAGCTTGAAAATAGGCTTATTTGGAAGAGAGGAGGATAAATAGTAAACTTGCCAGTTTGCCGCAGTTTAGAGTCCTGCAACAAAGTGCTTTCGCGTTTGGAGCTAGGGAAGCTGAATAACCAGCCTGTTAATGTTCTTTTTTTGTTTTCTTCACGCAATTCGGCACTGTCTTTCCATCTTTCTTTTTAGTTCCCAACTGTTTGTAGCCTGACCAGCAGGGATCTTTTTCCTTTTTAGTTGCCATGATGATAAGTTTTTATAATCCAGGCAAGATTTATACCAAGATCGGTATCTAACTGTTTATATATTTTATGACCTTAATCTGCGGTTCACTTTTTACTGTAATCGTGTCCCCAATTTTTGAGTGAATAGTCCCAATTGGAGTCTTTGGGATTTTCAGGCTGTTGCGCCAAATGCCTGCTGATATATCCGTGGACCTTTTGCATATGTTGATAATCCGGGGCATTAAGCTCGCTTTTCTTTTTGTTGAGGATTTTGATGATGTGTTTACCTGATTTATGCCCAATTGATTCCCCATCAGCCGATTACCCGAAATTTCCGGTGTCCTCACAGTATCTTCTAAAGGGGGGTTAAATGGGGTTAATTTAGGTCGTTAAACCTGGAAGAACTAAAAATGAAAAGCTGGTACTATGCTTAATAAAAACAAAAGTGGCTCAGACGTGCTGATCTGACCCACTAAATGTAACCCAAGACAACGAATAGTATGTTTATTTACAAAGCGTAATGGCATTCAGCACATCCTGTGTTGCGGCAAAGGTGCTGTTAGCAGTTAACGTTAGCGCCGGTACATATTTGGTCATGTATACATCTACAATCCGGGTTTCCGCCCGGTAAGAATATTGCGGCAAAGCGCTTAACCTTTTTACCTGTGCTTTAAGCGGGCAAAAATCATTTAAGACTGCGTTGTCGGTAACACGCATTACCGGGCAGGTTTCCAGGTTTGTCAGCGCCGCCAAAGAATTTAGTTTGCCGTTACCGGTAATATACAATCCATTGATCGTGGCTGAGCTAAATGCAAGGGAAAGTGCCGGTAAGGTAAGGCTGGTTAAAAGATCTAAACCACGAAGGCTGGTCAATGCCTGATTGTTAACAATCGATAACGAGCCTGCACTTTGCAGCGAAGTGAACTTGCTGAAATCGGGAGCTGCCGTGCCGGAAATGTAAATAGCCTGTGTACATGATCTTAGCGCACTGAAGTCCAGGTCTGTCAACTGTTCACAGACACTGATCCTTAGACCTCCCAGGAGCACGTTGCCATTGATATTTGTCAGCCCTTTAAAACTTAAGCTTCGAAGTTTAGGGCACGAACTAACGACTATAGAACCCGTAGTTCCGGCCAGCTTATCCATGAACACATTCGTTACCGATAAATCGCTGAGCTGGACAGCGCCCGCAGACGTTACACTGTTTAAAAATGAAACATCTGTTAATAATGGGCATGACCTGATGATAAGCATATTACTTACCGAGTTGATGTTAGCCAGACCGGAAAGCGAGGTGATATCCTTTCCGCTGATGGTTAATGATCCTGAAATCTGTAATTGTTTCCCCATATTTTGCACCACAAACTCATCTACTAATGCCTGGGTACTTAAATTTACATTACCGCCGGTGTATGGGACATTGGTGGGCGTGATGTACGAAAACATACCGGCATTGACACTCAGACCGTCTTTGAGCACAGTCACATATCCACTGGTACAAGTGGGGGTTATTACCTTGATCTCGGTTTCAGTAACCGATTGAACGATCGCAGGTACGCCATTGAACATTACCTGCACATCAGGTAACGAAACGCCGAAGTGTAAACCGCTAAGGGTTACGATTGTCCCAGCCGGGCCTGAGTTGGGTGTAACCCGCGAAACCAAGGCAGGATCAGTGTAGGTAAACGTCGGGCCGCTGATTACCCCGCTATTCGTGGCAATTGAGATATTGCCGGTAGTTGTAACAGGCACAATTACCTTTATTTCGGTTGAAGAGAATGATTGAATGACTGCACTAACGCCGTTGAACATCACTTTGCCCGGTGTGCCTGCGTCCCGCAGGTTGGTCCCGGTGATTATGGCCGTTGCGCCTGCCGTTACAACAGAAGGCGACAAACCGGTAATGGTTGGTCCTTGTACCGGTTTAGGGACCGGCACCGTATTGCCAGGGGAAAGCTTTTTATCCTTTTCACAGGCACTGATCACTATTATTATGACGAATAATGCAGATAAAATCCTTTTCATATGAATTGTAAATTATACTGCAAGGTACCTGTCGACCGCGCTGCCGTCAATCCTGCAAATTGGGGGATTTTAGTCTAGCCACTTGTTACTACCGGCAACCTTTAGCGCTTCGGCCTTGCTGTTGACAGCCAGTTTTTGATAAATGTTCTTGATATGGCTCCGGACAGTTTCTTTGCTGATAAACAGGTCGAGCGCGATTTTGCTATAGCTTTTGCCTTCGGAAATCCCTTTGAGCACTTCCCGTTCACGATCCGACAGCGGCGAATCAAGTGCACGCCCAAAGGACTGCACGACCATTTTGGCAATCTGCAGGCTCATCGGCGCACCGCCGGAAAAGGCTTCCGCAATATTTTTAAGGATATTGTCGCCGTCAGAGTTTTTGACAATATAGCCGCCGGCACCGGCACAAAGCGACTGGAATACCTTACTGCTGTCTTCCAGTACCGTAATAATCAGCACGATGCATTCCGGCAGTTGTTTTTTGATCCGAAAGGTTCCCTCGATGCCACTGATGCCTGGCAGATCGATGTCCATCAGCACGAGATCAGGCTGATCAGTTACCAATTTTTTGAGGGCATCTTCGCAGCTGCCGTATTGCCCGATAAGGTTGTATTCGTCCGTGGTATTTATTACCGCAGCAAAGCCCTCCCTGATCTTGCTGTTATCTTCTATGATCGCGATCCTTTTTTTCATTTTGAACAATTTGTTTTTTTAACGGCCCTGACGCTTGCATGTGTTTACTTATTTTGATTTTTGAGCGGCAAGCTCATGCAGGTTTCATGATAATCCATTTAACCGGTGTACCGGCACAGCGATAGAGATTTGCGTTCCGGTGGTTTCTTTGCTGATTGTATAACCGAAATTGTTTTTACAGCAACGGCGTTCCATGTTAGTCAGGCCATAATGGTCGCTTGATTGATCGGCCTCTTTCCAGGAGCCATTATCTTCCAGCAGGTAGGTCACCTGGTCTGCTCCGCAGCTCAGCGTCAGCCCGACCTCGGTGGCCCCGGCATGTTTGACTACGTTAGTCATTGCCTCTTTAAAGATAAAGATAAGGTTGAGTGCGGCGGATGGGTCGAGCTTTAAGCCTTCACATGCGACGGCCTCGGCGGAAAAGGCAATGTCGAATTGGTTGTAATATAGCTGCCCGTAACTGGTTAAATAATCGAAAAGTTCATTGGGGTCGTCGCCGTTATGGTTGAGCTGCCACAAAAAGTCTTTGCTGCTGGCGTACAAGCTATTACTGTTCTCAACGATACTCTGGATTATGGGTTGCAATTCATGTTCCCTGTTGAGTTTCAGCTTCAGCAGCCCCGCCTGGCGGGTAATTGCTGACAACATATTACCCGTCTGGTCATGAAAATCGGTAGCGATGGTCTCACGCATGCTGTTCAGTTGTTCCGTCCGCAGCCTGAGCGATCCGGTCATTTTATTGAAGTTTTGCGAGAGCCTGCCCACCTCGTCATTGACCTCTACCTCCACCTGCGTGTTCAAATCACCCGAAATGACCTGCTGTACACCCTTAACAATTTTATTTAAATGTCTCAGCAAGGTAAGCCGGAGCAACATGGGCAGGAAAATAGCGATGAGTAAAGTGCTCACCGGAATGATCCATACAAACATTTTGATATAAGGCGCCGTGGCAGCGGTAGTGAGCGGTCCAAATAAAATAATCACTATAATACTGATCACGGTTAAAGTGAGAAAAAGGGTGATACCTACCAGCTTGGTCTCAAAAGAAGTTTGTTCGTGCGCGTAATTAAAATAGGCGAAAGCGACTAATAAAGTAAGGGAAACGGAAAACAGGTAGCTCAATAAAAAATATAACGTCACCGGTATAATCCCGAATATGACCAGGATATTGTCCACTTGAATAAGCGTGAGCAAAACAAGGCTTAAGGCAAAGCCGCCGAATACAGCTACTTCACGCGTCGAAGGGTGAAGCAACTCTCCAATGAAAGAAAAAGGGCCGCGCCCTTGCAAAAAGAATTTAATCTTTCTCAAATAATTAATCGCGGCCAGTAAGGTAGACACGCTGATAATGACCTGGAAAGCCAGGATATAATCGAGGTTGACATCATTGTCGGGCGCAAAATCTTTTAGCCACAAATAACTGGCTGATCCGTAAAGAACGATAAAGACAGTCATGATCACTTTCGACTCCCGCGGATAGCTGGGCTTGTAAAAGTGGTAAGAACACCAGATCACGGACAAAATATGTACCCCAAAAAGAAAAAATGAAACACCATATAAAATAGTTGGAGCCACCGTCATAAAGTCGATGAAAACACTTGCCAACGCGGCAGGAACGGCTGTCAAATACAGCAGGATGACCATGTAGCAATCCCTGGTCTTATTTCTAAGCCGAAGTAAATAGACCAGGAAAACCAGGTCGATGCAGGTGATTGATAAGTTCGGAATAGAACTTACTTCAGGCTGAAACCAGTTCATGTTAACATCAAGGAGTAATATGATCGAATCGCTATCTAAGACAAGGTAAGTGAATTCATGAGGTTTTAATGGCGCCGGGTTTAAAATCACCCAATTTGGGTGATAACGACTTTAACTTACGTTTCACGATGATAGTCACCAGGTCACTTTCCAGGACAGGGAAGAATTATGGGAAATTGACGATCATCCTGCAGAGGCGTTCTCAGAATTCGAATTCAGCGACTAACCCGGTTCGCACAGGCATGTACGGAGAGCCTTTTCTAATTAGCTATACCGGCTTCATCTTCGATAATGGAGTAGTGAAAGAATTTTCATTGCGTAGCAAAAATGAACCGATTATAATATCCCAATTAGTCAAACAATAACTGCTATTTATGCTTCTTCTTTCGACGCTGCCTGGGAATTTCTCAGATTGAAATCATATAATGAAGGAAAAAGATAGAGACAACGCGAAGTCGGTGCTCGTTGTGGAAGATGACCGGGATATTTCTGAAGTGGTTTCGTTTATTCTCGAAAATGAAGGTTACCACGTGCAGACCAATTGCGACGGGCATTTATTTCCAGAGGATTGGAAAGATCGACCGAGCCTGATCTTGCTTGACATATGGATACTGGATGTTAACGGGGGAGATATCTGTGATAGGTTCAAGCACGATCCAACCTTAAAAGATATTCCGATTATCATGATGTCTGCTAACCGTGACCTAAGTGTTATCGCATATAATTGTAAGGCTGATGATTTTCTTTCCAAGCCTTTCGATATCCAACTGCTGATCGATAAAGTCGCCAGGCTTATCGCTTAAATGCAAACGTCTCTGAATCAACTTCAACTAACAGCATTCGCCGGTGCGAACAGAGGCATAATGGCGAAAGCGACCCAGGGATGAAGCGCAAAGCCAGCTATTAATTATAGAACCGCTACACTATTTGTTTAATATTTTCAAAATTATTTGCGTAACCCAAACGTTACGATTATTATTGCGTAATCTTTAGGTTACACGTTTATGAAACGAGATCTTACCATTAAATGGGCTTTGCCTTACCCGGTTGAAGAAGTCTGGCATTGCCTTACCGACCCGGAGATAATCAGCCAATGGCTGATGCAGAACGACTTTAAGGCGGAGGTCGGCCACCAATTCCGCTTCCATACACGGCCTATTCCCAAAATGGGGTTTGATGGCATCGTTTATTGTGAAGTGAAAGAGGTGGTTCCTTTGCAGAAGCTGGTGTATACCTGGAAGGGCGGCCCGAAGCCCGGCGTGATCGAACTGGACACCCTGGTGACCTGGACGCTTAAGACCACCGCCGATGGAACCGAAGTGACGCTGGTACAGGCAGGTTTCCAGGGCTTCAAGAACTATATATCCAGCTTGTTCATGGGCAGCGGCTGGCGTAAAAAGATCCGCAACCGCTTCGCAGAACTATTAACCAGCTACGCCGATGCTCATACCGAATCCTGATCCCTTCCAGGCCATTGCCGATCGCAGCAGGCGGGAAATATTGATGCTCATATCGAAAGAAAGATTGCCGATCAACCAGGTAGCTGAGAACTTCGAGATCAGCCGCCCCGCGATATCCAAGCACATTAAAGTGTTGTGTGAGGCGAGGCTTGTTACCATCACCACCTATGGCCGCGAACGGTATTGTGAACTGAATGAGCAAGGATTTAACGAGATCCGCGAATGGCTAAGCTATTACGACCAGTTCTGGCAAGAGAAACTGCAGGGATTGGAAGACTTACTGAAACAACGATCAAAAAATAAAAACAATGAAAGCAATTGAGATTATCTCCATCCCCGTTACCGACCAGCAAAAAGCTAAACAATTTTACGTCGACCTGGGATTCACCGTATTGGTAGAAGCGCCTTTCGAAGGCGATAAACAATGGATCCAGCTGGGTTTCCCTGGCAGCGATTTATCAATCACCTTGGTGACCTGGTTTGAGAATATGTCGCCGGGCTGTATCAACGGATTGGTGATCAAAACCGATGACCTGGAAAAAGACAGGGAAGCACTGACTGCCAAAGGGATCTCCGTAGGGCAAACGGATCAAACGCCCTGGGGACTTTTTGCCGCGGTTAACGATCCGGACGGTAACAGGCTCAGTTTGCACCAGGATATTAAACCGAGATAACCTGTTTAATCTATTGTCGTCGACTTGGCGGGAGTGATTAGGCTTATTCTGGGGTAATTGTTCCGAATGTAAACCAGCATCAGGATAAGGAAAAACTCTATGACGAGCGGCTATCAGAAACCGCACAGGTGAACCGGTAAGACTGCTTAGTGAGGATGTGCTTACGACACCATCCTGATGATACTTGTTACCTGCACTATTAGCTCCTTTGCGGTTGAAAAGTTTTGCGGGCAATTACATTAAAACAGTCCGGCTAACAAGCGGACGCATCATTCGGTGAAGACAATGCGCTAAACAGGGCGAACGGTCTTTTTAAAAAGTTGTTCAAATAGCACGACATACACCAAATATTACGCATAGCTAACCTGTTTTTTTATTTTCCATGGCAACCTGTCGTTGTTCCTCCTTCTCCAAATCCCTTATATACTGGTGCTTCAAATGATCGTAAAATGAATGGCCCTTCGCGTCCAATCGCGCCGCCGCCGGCCGCCATCATTAAACTGGATATCACTTTTACGATCAGTATGCGCAGTCCGAGCAGCTTATCCACCCAAGATGCCGTCCTTGGTGCCGACAATTCGATGGCAGCCATCACCTGCGGGATCCCGCTTCCTTTGGCATAGGGCGCGAATCGTTTTACGATATACCAGGAAGCGATAAAGCAAACAGGCATCAAAATGAATAGCAGCCAGCTGTGAAAGTTAAACGCTTTGATCGCCAGGCCCTCAGCCAGGAGAAATAACCTGGAATATGCAACCGCCACCAGTCCTGTTATTACCGAGGCTAACCAGAACGGAATGGCCTGCAATAAATTCTTTTTAATTTCTTCGTTTCGAATCCTGTCGAACGCGCGTTTCAATGGGAGCCGTATACTATCGGGAATGCTCATCAATGGAATTTATAAGGCAAAATTACTTGTTTAGGACGAGCGTCCCATTTAATAATGTTCCACTTAATTTTATGTAACATCATCGACGATGACGATTTGGAGCAAGCTCTTGGGAAACGCCTCAAAATATATGCGAGAAATAAGGATTTGAAGGACAGGCCCGGATCGTGGTGGATTTATTAACTAATTGTTAACCTGTTGATTAAGTGTGCGATCGTCGTAACGTAGGTATTGTTGAGTTATTTTTGCAGGAAGAACATCTGAAACGCTGCAGTCAAATATCAGCACATTTGTGTTTGTTGCGTAATAGTTAATTTACCACTAATGTGGCATCTCTTAGCGAACTTTTATATTTTTGTTAAGCCCGCAGTTCCGGGTTTGTGATGCAGGATGAGTAACCTACCTTTTAATTTCGACAGCGATACACTGCTGTCAATTCTCCGGCGCTCCAAAGATGCCACCGCTATTTATTCAGATGAGAATTTAACCATCGCCTTTGCCAATGAGGCCATGATGCGGCTTTGGGGAAAAGCGAACGATCTTACCGGGAGTACGCTCGAACAGGCGCTGCCCGAATTGGAAGGTCAGCCCTTCGTTAATTTGCTGAAGGAAGTATGGAGAACGGGACAAACTTACCGGGCTACCAACACCCCTGCCGACATGGTGATCGATGGTGAGCTTCGACGGGGACATTACGATTTCATTTATGAAGCCTTGCCAGGCAACCAGGGCAAAACCCTGTGCATACTACATACCGCCACCGAAGTGAGCGATCGGGTAGCGGCATGGAAAGAAATAGAGGAACGGCACCTGAAGGAGCAGGAACTCAACGAAGAGCTTACCGCTGCGATGGAGGAATACCGGGCAACGGGCGAGGAACTTCAACAGTTAAACGAGCAATACCAGGTAGTGAACGAAGAGTTCCAGGCCGCCAATGAACAGCTTGAAAGTTACCAGGCGGAACTGGAAGAAGCCAACCTGCTGCTTACCCGCAGGAATACGTTGCTCGTTGACGAGAAAACCGCACTCAGCGATGCCGAACGCAAAGCGCTGAGCCTGATGGCGGACGCCCCGGTAGCCATCGCAGTACTTTCCGGTCCTGAGATGATCGTTGAATCGGCCAACCCGATGATCCTGAAGCTGTGGTCAAAAAAGGTTGACGTGATCGGCATGCCGCTGGCCCCGGCGTTTCCTGAACTGGAAGGACAGTCTTTTTTTGAAATCCTCGGCGAAGTATACCGTTCGGGCGAACCGTACCGCGGTAACGAGGTCAAAGCTGTCATCAATGATGGAGGAAAATTGACCGACCGGTTTTTCAACTTCGTTTACCAGCCTATTCATGACCCTTCGGGAGGAATCCGCTCCATAATGGTGGTGGCTACCGATGTAACCGCCCAGGTGGATGCGCGAAAAGAAGCGCACGACCTGAACGAACGTTTCCGGCTGGCGCTGAGCGCCGGCATGCTTGGCTCTTACGAACTGGATATCCGAACCGGGAAAATGATCTGCTCGGACCAATGCAAAAGGAACTTCGGGCTGAAGCCTAAAGACCGGCTCGATTTTCCGGACCTGCTTCACGCGATTCTGCCGGAGCACCGTTCTTACGTGGAAGAGCGGGTAAACGAGGCGATTCAAACAAAAGGCGTTTATACGGCGGAATACCAGATCACCTGGCCCGATGGCTCACGGCATTGGATCACTGCCTCTGGTCGCCCCCGGTACGACGAATCCGGGAACCCGGTCATGATGGTGGGCGTTACGCTTGATATCACGGAAAGAAGGTTATTTGAGCAGCAAAAAGACGATTTCCTCAGTATCGCCAGTCACGAGCTGAAAACACCGATCACCAGCCTGAAAGCCAACTACCAGTTATTGGAACGTTTGAAGGATCAGCCCGGTAACCCGATAGTCCCCAAATTGCTCGGTATGATGGGTAAAAGTATCCATAAGCTGGCAGCCCTTACTGATGAATTACTTAACGTGAAGCGATTGGACGAGGGGAGGATCATGCTTCACAAGACCACGTTCGCGCTCAATGAATTAATGGAGAACTGCTGCACGCATGTCCGCACGGAAGGTGAATACGAGCTGGCGGTTTCCGTAAGCCCTCACCTATGGGTTTTTGCCGACGAACACCGTGTGGACCAGGTGATCACCAACTTTGTGAACAATGCGGTGAAGTATGCGCCCGGTTCAAAAAAAATCTTCCTGTCTGCGGAAAAAATAGCAGGCGAGATCAAAATATCCGTTCGGGACACCGGCCCCGGTATTCCCAAGGACCAGGTCCCGCATTTATTCGATCGTTTTTGGCGCGCCAGCCATTCCGGTTCCGAGTATACGGGGCTGGGGCTCGGTCTTTACATCTGTGCGGAAATAGTACGTGCACATGGGGGTGAAATCGGTGTGGAAACTGAGATCGGCAATGGAAGTACGTTTTGGTTCACCTTGCCGAATTGATGCATGGCATCTCATTTTTTATACCGGGGTATTTAAGCCGGGTGAAATTAATCCCCTCGTGGTTCAGTTACCCTCTTTTTCCATGTTCAACTGTTAAATTCAAAAATTTAAGCAGTTTTCCAGTGAATCTCATAAATGCATAGCCATAGCCGGGTCACTGACCCCGGCTTTGCCTGTCTCCAGCCTTCCCGCGAAACGATGCGAGAAGCCCTGTGCCGTGCTCACCGTGAAATCATACCAGTTGCTGCTTTTCGCTAAATTTACCGCTATCACGCGTTTCCTGCCTGCAACCAGCACCACCGGCTCAAATTCCGGGTAGCCGTAGGCCCCGGCCTTAATTTCCGCGCTTATGGGGCCCCTGTTTTTATTTCCCAGCACGATCGCAATACTATCCGCGTCGTGATCATACTGTAATTGCACCTCCGGTTCCGCCTGCCTGATGCTTCCCGTAAACCTGTGAAAATAACCGTTAGGGCCGTAGACCTCCAGGTCGTAAGCGCTATCAGGCCCCGTCACATCCCACTCATCTTTTAGCGACTTCCCCGCTTCCACCGTATATCGGCGCGGGATTTTTTGCAGTCGTTTCATATCGTACACATGGTACACCGAGCCTTTCTTGCCCTCGTTATCAAAGACCAGCTGCACCTGCCCTTTAGCTTTCAAACGTACGAGCGTACAGTGCAGGCGGTAAGGGAGCGCCCTTGAAGGACGGCTGCCTTTTTCCTGGTATAAGCCGGGCGGCTCAGCCGGGGCCGAGGCTTTCGGCAGCTTTTTAGACGCCGCGTCGGTCTGCTCAAATCCGCTGGTATCCGGCATTGCCGGAACCCTGGGGTCATTCGGTGTTACAAAGTCGAAGGCCGATGTAAGATCACTGCTGACGGCCCTGTGCCAGGGCGAAATAGCGGAAATGTGTATGCCGAAACGCTTCTCGATAAATTGTCCAACCGAGGTATGGTCCGCTACTTCCGAGTGTACCCACCCGCCCTTGCTCCAGGGGGAGATAATGTACATAGGTACGCGCGGGCCCATGCCCCAGGGACGTATCTTACCCGAAATGGTATCCCGCTTATCAATGTATTTGCGCGGCCCGATTGCATCCCCGAGGTCGTCTTTATCATTATCAAAATACATACCCGCAACATCCAGGCTGGACTTCCCTGCAAGCGTTCCGTCCAGGTTATAAGAGGGCACTGCGGGAGCCGGAAGGTGGTCGAAAAGACCGTCGTTCTCATCAAAGGTCAGGAAAAACACGGTTTTGCTCCACACTTCCGGGTTGGACGTAATGGCCGACAGCACATCATGCGTAAAATCAGACGCCCGGTAAGGGCTGGACGGAGCGCCCGGGTGCTCCGAATTACGCTGGGATGGAAGAACCCAGCTGACCTGCGGCAAACGATCATTCTTAACATCGTTCGTTAAATCGTCTAATGACCAGTGCCGCATGCCGTTCTCGTAGACAGGGGACCCGGGCTTTGCGTTCCTGAAACTTTCAAAAGCCAGGCAACCGTTCATGGCCCCCGTCCAGTTATCGTTCGGGTCCTGGTAGATGCGCCAGCTGATCCCGGCTTGCTGCAGCACATCCGGAATGGTCGGCCATTTGAAAGCGCTTCCCTGGTAAACATAGCCCGGCTCAGGCATTTTTCCCTTTATCCAGCAGCGCAGGTTGACCGGTTCCGAATCCGCATCCGTACAGTTGATCCCGGCCGCCCGTTTTTTTGGATCACATACCGAGCCCGACCAGAATACGACCCGGTTCGGGTCGGTTCCCGTAGCAACGGAACAGTGATAGGCATCGCAGATCGTAAAATACTCCGCCATCGCATACTGGAAAGGGATCTCCTCCCTGGTATAGTAAGCCATCGAGTAGGGAGTCTTAAACAGCGGCCAAAACCCATACTTCCCCTGGTTCCAGGCCGCCTGTGTATCCGGGAAGTTGTGCGGTGTCCCGTTAACGAAAGCTGCATTGGTCACCTTCCCGTCGGCGCGGTAAGGCGGAACGATATTTTTTCCGTCCGACTGGTAGAACGCCCGCTTACCGCTTTCCAGCGGGATTGGGAAACGGTCGCCGAATCCCCTTACGCCTTTCATCGCACCGAAATAATGGTCGAATGAGCGGTTTTCCTGCATCAGGACCACGATATGCTCAACATCCTTAATGGAACGGGTGATATTGTTTGCCTCAACCGCCAGCGCTTTTTTAAGCAACGGGTCCCAAACCGCAACGGTCAGCCCCAACGTCGCCGAGAGCTTGATAAAATCCCTTCTGTTCAGCTTAGACATCTTCGTAAGTTTTCATCGTGCAAGTTTTAATACCTATGCCGGATTAACAAGAAAATAAGATTAACAAATTGTTAAGCCATGTTTTTAATTCATCAGGCGTAAAGGAACAGAAAAAAGTTCGACGATATCTCCTTTTGAGCGGAGATCGACCACCATGCGCCGGATAACACGGTCATGCTATCAAATTCACCGATAGACACTTTAAAACTATATTTCAGAGATCCGCGAGATAACCCGAATGTTAAATCTGGCTTAAGAATAATGCAGTTTATAGTGCTTTGCAGAATTGGGAGTATATTGTACCGCAATCAAATTAAACAGCCATTCAATGGATGCACGCACTTCGTTATCACGGTATTTTACCCGGGGAGGTTATGCCTGTTTGGCGTTCGCCGGCATGTTGATGGCTTCGTGCGGTGCCGGCGAAAAACCGGTATCCAAACATTCCGCCGATTCTGCGGTGACGGCAGAAAGTGTTCAGGTGGCCGGTGTCCCGCGTCACCCGAATGCGCCTTCTATGCCTAAAGCGTCCTGTTGTAAGGGTGCTCCATCACGCGTCAGGGCGCTGGCGGCAAAAAAATAATTCATGAAACCTCGATAAGCTGCCGCTTACAAACAAGATGAATAAGAGCTTATCGAAGCTTCATTGCCGTTAAAACAACCTGAGAAGCAAGCATGAGTGCCAAAAAAACAAACAGTAGCGAATAATTATTCTAATGAAACCGTTAAATACCTTTTTCCTATTTGCAGGGCTGGCTGCAATTGCGTCGTCTTGTGTGCAGCGGTCATCTTCACCCGATGGTAGCGCTCCCAAACCAACCGACACCGTGCCTTCCAAAATGGTGCTGATCCCGGCTGGAACTTTTAAGATGGGGACAAATGATCCGGCCTATACTGATGCGATCCCGATTCATACCGTGTCTCTTGATAGTTTCTGGATGGATGAGCACGAAGTTACCAATGCGGAGTATGAGCGATTTGTGGCTGCTACAGGGTATAAAACCGTGGCTGAGCAGCCGCTGAACCCAGCTGATTTTCCAGGCGCACCGGCAGAGAGCCTTGTCCCTGGTTCCGGTGTTTTCACCCCGCCTTCACACCCGGTCGCACTCGATGACCCCATGCAATGGTGGAAATATGTGGCAGGTGCAAACTGGCGCCATCCGCACGGCCCGCAAAGCTCCGTTAAAGATCGCCAGAACGATCCTGCGGTACATATTAGTTATACCGACGCCGCTGCTTACGCTGCCTGGGCAGGAAAACGGCTCCCGACAGAAGCGGAATGGGAATATGCTGCCAGGGCCGGCAAAGAGCAACAGCCCTTTTATTGGGGAACGGAGCTGAAGCCAGGCGGAAAATGGATGGCGAATATCTATCAGGGAAACTTTCCCGACGGTAACACCGGCGAAGATGGTTTCCTGGAACTGGCCCCTGTTAAAACTTTCCCGGCCAATGCCTATGGATTGTATGATATGGATGGCAATGTATGGGAATGGTGTGGTGACTTTTATCGTCCCGATTATTATAAGGTTAGCCCATCCAGGAACCCAAAGGGACCGACCGACAGCTTCGACCCCGAAGAACCTGGTGCGATTAAACGTGTACAGCGCGGTGGTTCTTTTCTATGCAGCGACCAGTATTGTATACGCTACCGCCCTGGAAGCCGTGGGAAAGGAGAAATAAACAGCGCCTCGAACAACCTCGGTTTCAGGTGTGTAAAAGATATTGCTGCCATTTCTCAAACCCGTTGAGCTAGTAGGTCCCACGGTCAATCCATACCGGTGCAAGCCAGGCGACGGGCTTCTGCGGATCGGCGGGGGCTTTCCCGTTGACGACATCGCCGCCCCCGGCGTTCCATACGCGGATAAAAAAATACTTCGCTGAGGCGTTTTTCACCGTTGGCTTCCAAACTACGGCATGTGAGGGCGATGAGGGAACATACGTATCCGCAACCGTACCGTTATCTTTCATGATCTCGATCTTTGTGATCCAGTCCTGCGGTTTGTTCGTATCCGGGTCGCTTATGGAAATGTCGAATTTAAACGTATCGCCGCCTTTCAGCGTAGCGCCCATCATAGCGCCGTTTACAGTATACCTGCATTGAATATTCTGTTCCAAAGAGGCATAGGTTCGTCGTGCAGCCATGGCTTCGAGGATGGCTTTCTGCGTTTTTTCAGTGGCAAGTACAAACGTGCGTGAAGTCTGCTGGGAGATGCCCGCGGTACCATGATTGTCGTTACCGCAAACCGGTGAAACTTTCCATCCTGCGTCGAGGGCGTTCACGAAGGCTTCGTAATGAATATTGGCGTTCGAGTTGATCACCTCCAGCATCGTGAATACATCGGTTACTTTTTCGTCGCGATACGCCCATTTATCCCAGGCATCGGCTGCCGGATGGTTAAATGTAGCCACTACCGGGCCCGGACCATAAGATGATACCGTATCCACCCATTTGTAGAGCGACTTGATATCGATGCCTGGAAACAATGCATTAAGATACGAACGGCTGTTGATCACGTTGAGGTGGCCTTTAGGTCCGGGACCGTCGTTCTCGGAATGTTCATAACCTACGATCGCCACGAAATTCTTGTCGGTGGCTTTCATTGCCTGTTCATGCGTAGATATCCATTGAGGGTTTCCCGGGCTAGGCGGCGCGAACCCCGCTTCCTGTGAGTGGTCGGTGACGATGTAAAAATCGTAGCCTTTTGCTTTCGCTAATGCGAAGTGTTCGGATGGCGGGCCCTGTACCTTCCGCCAATCGGGGTTGATGGTGGTATTGATGGCGCGCTGTACGCCCATTGAGTCGACCTCCTGGTATTTTTTGGCGCCCGCAATTTGTGTCATCTGCGAGCCGTGCGACTCTGTATAAGAGGTGTGTGCATGGGTGCTGCCTGAATAGATGTGATACACAGGAAGCTTTTGCGCATGGACGGCGGTGGCAACCAGCATCACGGACAGGGAAAGTGCATGTTTGAAAAGAGATCTCATAATATCGGCTATTTACATTAGGGAGACTAAATGAGAGAAAATGTACTAAGGCCCCGAATTTTTATTCTTAACGCCGGTGCTTATTCATTTTATTTTTGCGCTAACCTAAACTAAGGGAAAAGGCCGCCGCTTTGAGCATAAAAAAGTGAACAGGCTTTAACGCATTTAGTACAACCGGGCAAAAATGGTATCTTAATTATCAGAATGGTACAATCGCGCGCGTAATGGCACCATGATAAACGCCCGATACACGGTCCATTAATTTCGGAACAGTAAGACAACATGAAATTTAAAACTTGTTTATTCATAGTAATCTCTTCTCTTAGCGTATGGACCCGATCCTCCTATGCGCAAACAAAAACACGGACAAATGTGATCTTTATCCTCGCCGACGATCTTGGATATGGCGACCTTGGTTCCTTTGGGCAAAAGCTTATCCGGACACCCCATCTCGACGCGCTCACAGCTTCGGGGATGAAGTTCACCTCGTTCTATTCCGGCACTTCGGTTTGCGCACCATCGCGCTCCGCCCTGATGACGGGACAGCACACAGGCCACACGCCAATTCGAGGCAATAAAGGAATGAAGCCCGAAGGACAGTTTCCACTCAAAAACCCGGCTTACACCGTTGCGGAGCTTTTCCGCGATGCAGGATACGTCACCGGCGATTTCGGTAAGTGGGGACTTGGCTTCCCGGGCTCGGAGGGAGAGCCTTTGAAGCAGGGCTTTTCCGAATTTTTCGGGTACAACTGTCAAAGCATTGCCCACGACTATTTCCCGGACCATCTGTGGGAAAATAACAAACGCGTGGAATTGCCGAATACGCAAACGGACAAGAAAGTTTATACAGGCGATCTCATCCAGTCAAAAGCGCTTGCCTTTATCGAAAAAAACAAGGCGAAACCTTTCTTCGCTTTCTTATCCTATACGCTTCCTCATGCAGAATTGCAGCTTCCCGCAAACGATCCGGTGATGAAGCAATACATCGAAGCGTTCCATGAGCAAGCCCGACCCGTTAAGCCTCAACCGGGGGATGCCGATCCGGGCGTTTATGAACCACAAGCATATCCCCATGCGGCTTATGCGGCAATGGTGACCCGATTGGATACCTATGTAGGAGAAGTCGTAGCGAAGCTGAAAGCGTTGGGGATCGATAAAAACACGCTGATCATTTTCTCCAGTGACAACGGTCCGCACCGCGAAGGCGGAAACGAGCCCGAGTTCTTTAACAGCAGCGGCGGCTTTCGCGGCATCAAGCGCGATCTTTACGAAGGCGGTATACGGGAACCGACGATCATGAGCTGGCCCGCCGTCATCAAACCGGGGTCTACTTCGGCCTTCACCGGCGCGTTTTGGGATATGATGCCCACCTTCGCAGAGATCATCGGCGTAAAAGCCCCTGCATCGATAGACGGGATATCGATCCTTCCCACGCTTAAAGGACAGCCAACGGTACAAAAACAACACGAATTCCTGTATTGGGAATTCCACGAGAACGGCGGCCGGCAAGCCGTTCGGATGGGAAACTGGAAGGGTATACGCCTTAATGCCATGTCTGATCCTGATAGACCGATCGAACTTTACGACCTCGCTGCCGATCCGGCAGAGACGAACGACCTCGCCAGGTCGAATCCCGAAATCGTGAAAAAACTTTCCGCCATACTCAAGCGGGAACATACTGAAAACCCCGATTTTCCCTTTTTCAGCAAGAAAAAATGACACGATATTACCTCTTTATCCTCCCGGTATTCTTCCGCTTACAACTTAGTTCCCACCGCATGCTTTTGGGGATTACAGTTACCCGTTCAAACGCAATCCTATAACAGAAAATAGTCATGAAAACCTTACTGACCCTCCTATTGGCCGCCGCCTGTACCACCGCGGGCGCCCAGGTAACGAAGAAGCCGAATATCATTTACATTATGGCCGACGACATGGGTTACGGTGATGTCGGCTTTAACGGTCAAAAAAAGATCAAAACACCGAACATCGACCAACTCGCCGCCGAGGGCATAATTTTCACCGCACATTATGCAGGGACTTCCGTTTGCGCACCCTCGCGGGCAGCTCTTATGACGGGCGTGAATACCGCCCACGGGCATATTCGTGAGCTCTCCGCCTGGACCGCCAGCGGCAACGCCATAGATTTGCTCGACGAGGAGATCACCGTGGCTGAAGAGCTGAAGCGTGCCGGCTATTCGACCGCCGTGATCGGCAAATGGGGTATGGACGAAAGCAATACTACCGGGAAGGCAAATAAACAGGGATTCGATTATTTCTACGGATATAAAACCCATACCGAGGCGCATCACTATTACCCGGAATACATCTGGGAAAACGACACGAAGCTGGTGCTGGCTGGAAACGTTACTGCCGAGAAAAAAGGCGAATACTCTAATGACGCGTTTACCCGCAAGGCGCTCGATTTCATACGCAACCATAAATCCAGCCCATTCTTCCTTTATTTACCGTATACCGTACCGCACAACGAAATTACTGCGCCCGCCGATTCGAAAGCGCCTTATGAGAACCTGGACTGGCCGAAACGCCCGATGCAGGCGGGACACTACTACCACGATGCGGAAGGAAACACGGCATACGCGGGGATGGTGAGCCGGTTAGACCGGTACGTGGGCGAGATCATGGCTGAACTGAAAAAGCAGGGCCTCGATGAAAATACGTTCGTGATTTTTACCAGTGATAATGGCCCCGCGTTCGACAATGGCTTTTTCGATAGCAACGGGCCTTATCGCGGAAGGAAATTAACCTTGTATGAAGCCGGCGTTCGTGAGCCTTTCGCCGCCCGCTGGCCAGGTAAGATCAAGCCGGGCCAGGTAACCGCACAGCCCGCAGCCTTTTGGGATTTTCTTCCTACAGCGTGCGAAATGGCCGGCATAAAACCGTCAAAAAAAATCGACGGGATCTCCTACCTGCCGACCCTGCTTGGGAAAACCCAGCCTCAGCATGACTTTTTCTATTGGGAGATAAACGAAACGCAAGGCCCCGTCCAAGCCATCCGCATGGGTAAATGGAAGGGCATAAACGCCTACCAGAAACCTTTCGAGCTATACGACCTGGAGGCCGATCCGGCCGAAACGACCAACCTGGCTGAGAAAAATCCGGGCATCGTAGCAAAGATCCGCAAAACCATGTTCGAAACGCGGACTGAAAACCCGGAATTTCCGCTGACCAAACGTACGGCACATTATGGTAACGACGGAAGCGGGGTCAACGAAAAAAACGAGTAATATCCGCATATGCTACTGGTCACCAACCCGGATTTTGCCTGATGCTGGGATTGAGGTTCAGTTCTGTAATGGGAATCGGGAATAAATAGAGGTTGTCCTTAAAATATCGTGTCCGTATATTGATCGGCTGGTAGGTGTATTTAGAGCCCGATAAGCTTATCGACATACCATGCACAAACCTGCCGTCGAGCTGGGCGCCTGCCTTCCATCTCCGCAGGTCCCAAAACCGGTGGCCTTCGAAAGCCAGCTCGATGGCCCGCTCGTTCTGTATGAGTTGCCGAAGTTGGTCGGTGGAAGGCGCTGCAGGCAGGCCGAAAAGCCCATCGTTACCGCGTTGGATGCCTGCACGCTCCCGGATAGACCGCAACACGGCAAGGGCGTTTGCCGGCTGCCCCGACTCATTGCAGGCTTCTGCATAGTCTAGCAGCACTTCCGCGTAACGGATCAGCGGTACCGCGCGGTCGACATTATTTCCCCCGCTTACCGCGGCGTACTCGTCGCACATTTTGCGGTGGAAATAACCGGTCACCGTCCCAGTGTTACTCGATATCGCTACGATCCCGTCCGACCCACCCGAATAGGTATACACGGGCGCCAGGGCCTTCGTCGTGTTCAGAAAATACAAGCTACCGTTATACATCACGGTAAAACCGAAGCGCGGATCACGATCGCGATAAGGTTCTGCCGGATCATAACCCGACAAGGGATCAACGATCGGCCGGCCGTTCGCCATCGGGAACATGTCGACAAGCTCCTGGGTCGGGTAATCGAAATACCATGCGCCACCGCGCGATTTAGGATTATGCGAAATCTCCATGATCTTTCCGGATGGATATTGCCTGGAAAAAATAAATTCGCTGTTTACCCGGGTAAGGAAAAGCTTGTAAAAACCGTTTCCCGGGCGAGTGGCGTTATCACTCATCAATTCGTAACGTCCAAGGTCTATCACTTCTTTGGCTGCCTCACGCGCAATTACCCAACGGTTAGCATCCACGGTAGGATACGCTGTAAGTTTCGCCAGGTCAGGGTCGGCACTGATGCTGCCACCGTTAAACAAGGGGCTGGCCGCCATGACCAGGATTCGCGATTTCAACGCCAGCACTGCGCCGCGCGTCACCCGGCCATAGTCATCGCCCGCATACGCTAGCGGCAGGTCGCTTTTGATGGCATCCAGTTCCGAAACAAGGTAGCTCATACACGATCCGAACGTGCTGCGCGAAAGATCGGCCTGGTCTTCGATCGCATACACCCGGTCTCCGAGCAGGGGAACGCCGCCGAAATAGCGAATAAGGTAATGATAGTACCAGGCGCGCAGAAATCGAGCTTCGGCACGCAGGCGTATTTTTAAGGGCACAGACAGCGGCCAACGCTCAGCATTGTGAAGGAAAATGTTAACGTTCCGAATTTTGGCGTACAGGAAGTTCCATTCCGTGGCCATCTTGCTGTAGAAATTCGGCCCGAATACACCTTGCGTAACCTGTTTATCAAAATTCCCGGTAGCGGGATAACGTCCTTCCGCCAGGTCGGTAAGCCTCTCGAAATCGCTGGTATTATGAACGGCGCCTGATTGAATGTTAAAATCAGCTCCGATGTAAATGCCGGTAAGAAAATCCATCGTCAGCGCACTGTCGGCGAAAACGACCTGTTCGTTCAGCGGCGCATCGCCTTTGCGGTCAAGAAAGCCTGATTGCTTTTTACAAGCCCAGGATGTTAAAATAAGGATCAGCATTACAACTGCGCCGCCGGGGAGATTCAGCCGTCTACGAAGGTGTTTATGCCGTCCCGTCATAACTGTATCGCAATTCCGGTATTGAACAGACGCTGCTGCGGATACGTGCCGGTCACGCTCCCCCGCGCAACCTCAGGATCAACCTGGTACCTGCTGAAAGATCTCGACCAGGAAAAAAGGTTATACCCATTGGCGAAAAGGCGCGCCTGTTTCAGCCTTACTTTTCGCAACAAAGCCGGCGGAATTTGCCAGCCTGCTTCCACGGACCTTACACGTAGGTAATCGCCCGGAATTACCCAAAAGGTAGATGGGTCGGCAGACGTCATGTAGGTACCTACGAAGTCGGAAACCAGGCGCGGAAAGCGGGCGTTGCCGGCCGTTTCGGGCGTCCAGCGCTGCAAGTGGAACTCCTGGAGATTCGCTTTCCACGGTGACGATATGTCTTGCGAAAGCTGGAAATCGAAGTTAAGATCGGCCTGCAACAAAATACGAAACGAAAGTTTACGGTAAGTGAACCCGAGATTTAGTCCCAGCCGGTCGGCGGGCAGGTCTGAATTCCCGATGTACGCACGATCGTCTAAATCGATCTTGCCGTCGGTATTGAGGTCGCGGTATTTTAAGAATCCCGTACCCACCAAACCAGCGGGTTTGGCAACGTTGGGATCGTCGATTTCTTTTTGGGTGTAAAACCCGTCGAATATCCATTGCTGCACCATCCCAACGGAATTCCCGGTTAGCTGCTGCCATGGATACTTCGCCTGGGGCTCGTCAATTTCGAGAATTTGGTTACGTGCATGAGAATAAATACCCTGCACCTCAAACCCGAACTTACCCGTGCGCTTACTCAGATTTATTTCCAGCTCCATACCGCGGTTGGCGACCTTGCCGATATTTACCGGGGGAATAGACGACAACCCGAAATAGGGCGCGATAGTATTCCGGGGGGTAAGAATATTGAATCGCATATTTGAAAACCACTCGAAAGTGGCCGATAACGAACCGTGGAACAGGCTCACGTCCAGCCCCATGTCCGCTTTTCGTTCCTTTTGCCAGGTGACTTCTTCGTTCCCGATCGAGCCTTCGGCGATTCCCGAATAGGTTTTACCGGATTCTCCGAACGAATAGGTGCCATTTCGCACATACGTTTGATCGTATATGTAGTAATTCCCGGTGCCCGGATCGTCGGAACCGGTGAGGCCCAGGGAACCGCGTATTTTAAACAGATCGACAAAGGTGAAATTGTCATGGAAAAACGATTCCCGGGCTATGTTCCATCCAATCGCCATCGCCGGAAAGAACCCGAGTCGACGGGATCCTACGAATCGGCTACTGCCATTGTACGCGCCTGAAAATTCGAGAAGATAACGCTCATCATAGTCGTAGGTCCCCCGAAAAGTAACTCCGCGAAAGTTCGCAGGGATATAATTATTCGATGCGTTGGCATCTGCCCGGCTTACGGTCGTTTGGTTAAATAGCGCCAGTGCGCCGAAATTATGTTTACCGTATTGCCTGCTGAAGGCCGTGTTTACCTGGAAATTGAATTGCCGGGAAGGCGATCCTGCATTATAGATAAGCTGCCATGGGTCGACACGTGAAACTGCGGCATCGCGTGGTGTATAAAGGTCGTTCGCCTGGTCATAATACCAGGAGGGAAAATTGCGGCGGACCAACTGCCGCTGAGCCGACGAAACGTTGAGCGCTGAAATTTTGACTGTGGCGAGAAGACCGGGCAAGAGCGCATCGAGTTTTTGAGTAGCCGACAGATTGAGGTTGATGGTATTTTCCTGCACCCTGGTATATCCCCCATAGCCGATGCGACCTACGATATTCGGTTTGGCGCTAAACGGCGCGGGACGAAAAGGCGGCGACCAGCCAAATGTCCCGTCCGGGTTACGGATCGCATACGTATAGGGGTTGAGAAAATCGTACCGGAACAGCTCGTTGAATGCCGCCACTTCACCGGCCCCGCTGGCTCCGTCGAAATATGGGTTGTTGCGGAGGCCGGAACTCCCGGAGGCATCGGCTTTGATCAGCAACGAACCCGATGCCGATATATCAAGATTAGCACGAAAGTTATACCGGTTATAATAGTATTCGTTATTGATCTCTGGAGAAACGGAAAGCTCGTTAAGCATTCCCTGCTGGTTGAGGTACCCGCCCGATATGAAATAGCGCAAACGTTCGGTTCCCCCGGAGATATCAAGCCTGGTGCTGGTCATGGGTGCTGATTTCCGGAACAGCGTATGATACCAATCCACGTCGGGATGACCGTAAGGATCGCCGCCGTTGCGGAACAATTCCAGGTCGGCAGCCGAAAATTCCGGGGGGGTTGCAGTGCCGCTCAGCAGGTTATCGTTCGCTATTGACTCGTTTCGCAGCTTCGCGGTTTGGAAAGCGTTTAAAAAACGGGGCGTGTGGGTGGGGACCTGGATTCCATATTCCGTGCGAAAGTTGATTTTCGGGGGACCGCCCTTTCCCCTCTTCGTAGTGACAAGCACTACACCGTTCGCACCCTTAATTCCATAGATAGCCGTCGTGGATGCGTCTTTTAGCACCGTAACGGCCTCTACTTCATTCGGATCGATCGTAGAAAACAATTCATACGAAAACGCTACGTCGTCCACGAGAACGAGCGGCGTGGTCACACCGGTAAATGTGCTCACCCCGCGGACAACAAATTCGGCACCGTCTTTACCAGGCATACCCGAACGCTGCTGCGAAAAAAAACCTGTAAGTTTTCCTGTAAGCATATTTTGCATGCTGGCAGAGGGCGTCGATATGATATCTTCTTGCTTGATGGAACTGATCGCACCGGTTTTCGTAATGGTTTTCTGCGTGCCGAATCCTATAACCACAACTTCGCTAAGGAAACGGCTGTCGGCAGGAAGGACGATATTTTTTTGTGCAGCGTCTACACGCCATTCCACCTGGAGGAACCCAACGCATGTAAAAAGAAGTGTAGCACCGGGAAGCACATCGACAGTAAATTTTCCATCGGGATGGGACATAGTGATGTCGTGACCACCTTTTAAGCGGACGGTCACGCCACCCACCGGCAGGCCATCGCTACCGGTGATCTTGCCCGTCACATGATAAGAAGGCGGCGGCCCGGTGATAAGAGAAAGCACGATGACATGATCGTCGCGGATCTGCCAGCTCACCTTCGTGCCGCTGAACAGGGCAGTCAGCACGCCGGGAAGCGATGTGCCTTTCTCCGTTACCAGGCTTACCCGGGCATCGGGCCGTACCTGGTCGGCATTGTAGAAAAAGCGGTAGCCGCTCGCGGCTTCGATCCGGTCCAGCACGTCGGCCAGCGGCACATTTTGCAAATTAAAGGAAAGGGTAACGACCTGTGCGCGTGCCAGGTCAGGAAAAAAAATAAACGACACGAACATGCCAACGAGTAAAACCACCCTCATGATAACCCAATTCGTTGTTTACCAGCGCATAGCCACGCTCCGGACTGCAAGTATAAATGATTAGTATAAACCTAACGTTAATTTACCTTCAGCTATCGTGTACTTGAACGATGTGGTGGCCTGCAGTAATTTCATCGCCTCATCCACCGTCTCGTTGCTGATTGTACCGGTAAGGTGTACGCTTTTCAATTCCTCATCCGAAAATGCGATCTCAAGATTATAACGCCGCTCCATCCGGCGGGCCAGGTCGCCGAAACGCTCGTTCCGGAACACCATTTTATTATCGATCCAGGCTGTTTCCACGAATTCATTTTTGGTCCCGTGGGCCGGCGTTACCGCTGAAATTTCGAAAGTTCCGGTTTGATTACCGGATTTATCTGTGCTTCCATTGGCATTATACAAAAGTTTCTCGTTAGGTTTAAGCACGATCTTACCCGGACTCTCCCCTTTGCGAAGCAGTACTTCAACCGATCCGTCGATCAGCGTGGTCTCTGTCAAATGATCATCCGGGTAGGCCCGAACGTTAAAAATAGTACCAAGGTCGATAATACTGATATCGGCCGTATGAATGATAAACGGATGCCGCTCGTCATGAATGACGGTAAAGTATGCCTCGCCGGTCAATGTGACTTCCCGGGTGGGCCGTGAAACGAAATCGCGGGCATAAGAGAGCCGGCTTCCGGCGTTGAGCTTAACGGTAGTGCCATCGGGTAGCGTCACTTCGGTACTCGTGCCGTTTTGGGCGACGATCTCATTGGAGCCCGAAAGCCGGGAAGTCCGTGCAAAAACAAACCAGCATACCACGGCCGCCACGCAGGCTACAGCAGACCAGCGCACCAGGGACTTCCGGTAAAATGGTATTACGTCCGCAGTCGGTCCTGAGACTTCGAGCATGCTGTGAATTTCTTCAACGATGGCATCGGGAATCGGGTCTTTTACTTCGGTTGCGCGCATCACTTCGTACGAAAACCAGGCATCCGGATCGGACTTGAACAGCTCGTCCAACTCCCGGTCCTCGTCGGCCGTGGAGGCACCCGAGAGCCGTTTGCCCATTAGCATCCATATACGATTTTTAAAAGCCATTGACCTGTATCCGCAATAACGGAAGTAAAGCTAAAATTAAGCTTTTCTACCGATATAGAGTATGTATGATGGGGCACATACTAAGCGATAACTTAAAAAACATGCTTTGATGCATTATTGTCCGTAAAGGCTGATGGCGAAGCTGATTTTCTTCACGGCGATAGCCAGCTGAACATCGATCGTGTTGATCGAAATTCCAAGTTGTACCGCCACATCCTTATTGCGATAGCCCTGTTCGCGGATCAGCTTATAGATTAACTGGCAGCGCGGCGGCAGATTTTCCACTACTTCGGCGATGATCTTTGCAAGTTCCCCGGTTAACATGGTGCTTTCCGGATCGATGGCCACTTCCGTCGAAAGCGCTTCGATCGGCTCTTCTGTAAAGCGTAAAACGTCTTGTTCCTTTTTTCGTTTACTCAACTCCCGGTAACAGCGGTTTCGTACCGATGTGAACAGGTAAATACGCATGTGCTCGATTTTCCCGATGTCCTCTTTTTTGTTCCAGATTTGAAAAAGTATATCCGACACCACCTCTTCAGCCAGTTCGGTCGATTTCAGGTGCGACTCAGCGAAAGATAATAACGTCGGGTAATACGTGTCCCAAAGATGCCGGTACACTTCGGTAAAATTTTTTTTCAAAATAAGCTCATGAAGGCTTGTCTTGATTAATTTTTCCATCGAGAATTAATTTAGGCGGCAGGTCGAGCTTACCGGTTGTCAAATCAACGGGTTTAATATTAATCGGTTATTTGCTTACCATTAACAAATACTGTCGTCTTCACGTCCGAAGGTTAAGGCTGATAAAATTGGGTATATCGTTAAGAGGCTTTGCCGCAGGAAGGGAGATTGAAACGGCGAAAAGCTCACCGGAAGAGCTTGCGTCAATCTTTATAATTTCGTAAATTAGCTATGTGGCTAGAGAAAGGAATGTAGGACTGGATTTCGTAATCGATAAGCTGACTAATTCGATCGAAAACACTTTTACTGGTGAGGTTTTTGATACTGAAATTGCCATGCTTACAAGTACGGATTCCAGGCAAATCAAAAAGGCTGACTGGCAATTTGATTGGCAAAAGGAGTTGAAAGACGCGAGTAAGGAAGTATTTAAACTGACGACTGTAAATAACCCGAAAATAATACAAGGTTTATTGAGTATCGAAGATAAACAGGATCACGTATTTATGCATCTTATTGAGAGCGCAAAATTCAACAAGGGTAAAGGCAAAATGTATTTTGGCGTTCCTGTCAATTTGGTAGCATATGCCTGCAAGGTTTCTGTCGATAAAGGATACGAAGGCTTTCTTGCATTTGATGCAAAATCGACGTTAATCAAGCATTACGAACAATCGCTGCGTGCGACACACTTTCGGGGATTACGAATGTTTATAGAAACGAGCGCCGCTTTACGGCTCATTTCGCAATACTTTAAAAATTAAAAACATGGGACTAATCAGGGAACCAAAGAACATTGATCTTTCTACGAAGTCAGAACCATGGACGGAAGTTGAACTTTATGATTTCCGAAATTTGATGCGAGATATTAAGGCTAAAAATGCAAAGCGCAAGGAAAGGGCCCTAAAAGCTAATGGCCAACCGGCACAGCGAGTCCGATAACAGCACATCTGCTAACAAGGGCTTGGCGCAAGTGGGCCACCCGTGCAAGCCGAGCCTTTCTGCTTTTTAACTAAATTTATTGCAAAGCTAACGACAGTGGTTTTTAATTTCCACCTGCGCCAAACCCCGGAACGTTATGCGGCAGTACAAGATCCTACTCCGGTCGGCGATCCTTCCGGCATGACACCCATGTTCTTGCTGTGACATAACTATTTTTCCACATTCCATCATTTTGACAATCGCCGCTTGGCACCCTGATTTCCAACCCCATTTTTTAATACTTACCTTCACCTCACCGATTTTTAACGGCGATGAAAACCTCGATAGCGCATCTTCCATCCGAAAAACAGCAGGAACTTTCTGGTGTACTGGAAGCTATTTTGCAGGTTGCCAAACCGGTAATGGTGATTCTTTTCGGAAGCTTCTCACGCGGCGATTGGGTGGAGGATCGTTATGTTGAGAACGGTACGACCTACACCTACAAAAGCGACTTCGATATCCTGGTCGTATTTAAGCAGGAAAAGCATATTCCTTCGAAGATGGCCAAAGGCATCAGGCAAACAATCGGCAAGCGCGCGGAAGGATTTACACCGTTAAGCATGATTTTCCACGGCATCGACTTTTTAAATAAGGAGTTGGAAGAAGGGAACTACTTCTTCGCAGATATTGTGAAAGAAGGGACGATGCTATACGATAGTGGGTCCTATCAGTTGGCAGCGGTAAAAGAGCTTTTACCGGAAGCCCGAGCTAAGAAAGGTAAGATGTACTTTGATAGTTGGTTCGACAATGGTAACAAATTCCTTAAAGGCTCGTCCTTTTATTTAAGCGAAGGTGACTACAAACAAGCCATTTTTCTACTTCACCAGGCTACCGAAAGTTTTTACATGGCTATCATCCTCGTCTTCACTGATTACAAGCCGAAAACCCACGAGCTCGATATATTGAGTAAAGAAGCACGGATGCTTGACAAACGATTTCAGCAGGCTTTTCCACAGGCTAGTGCGGAAGAAGTTCGGTTGTTCGATTTATTAAAGCGGTCGTATATCGATTCTCGATACAAGATGGGTTATGTAGTAGCTAAAGAAGGCCTCGACTACCTGGCGGAGCGCGTAAAACGATTGAAAGAATTAACAGAACAGGTTTGCCTGGAAAAGATCGAACAACTAAGGCAGGCCGAATGAAACCGATAAAAGACAACTATACCGAGCTTCTTGATAATATCGGCCTCACGATAGAGACCGCACGACAAAACGCATTCAAGGCCATTAATACCGAATTGGTGAAAGCTAATTGGGAAATCGGCAGACACATCGTCGAATTTGAACAGCATGGTGAAGAACGGGCAGAGTATGGAAGCGACTTGTTATCAAGGCTTTCTAAAGATTTAAAACTTCGTTACGGGAAGGGATTCGGCAGACGGAACGTGCTTGATATGCGACGGTTTTATATCGCTTTCCCAAAATGGCAAACAGTGTCTGCCAAATTAAGCTGGAGTCATTTCATTGTGCTGATCGGCGTTTCGGACGAAACCGCCCGTAAGTTTTATGAACAGCAAGCCATCAACGAGAACTTATCGAAACGAGAACTCGAGCGACAAATCGATTCGTCGCTTTTTGAAAGGCTTGCCCTCAGCAAAGACAAGAAGGAAGTACTGAAGCTATCCGAAAAGGGTCATATCGTTTCACATCCTGCTGAACTAATCAAAGATCCTTACGTTCTTGACTTTCTAAAAATCCCACAAAGTACTAAGGTGACAGAAAAGCACCTGGAACAGAAGATCATCGACAACTTGCAGTTATTTCTCTTAGAACTCGGCAAAGGTTTCGCCTTCATCGGCCGGCAATACAAAATTTCTTTACGGAATAAGCATTTCTATGTCGACCTCGTATTTTATCACCGTATTTTGAAATGCTTTGTGTTGGTTGACTTGAAAACAAAAGCAGTGCAGCATAACGATGTTGGGCAGATGAACCTTTACCTGAATTACTTCAAAACGGAGGAGAATGTTGATGGCGATGGCGAGCCGATCGGAATTATCCTTTCAGCAGACAAAGACGAGGTACTGGTTGAATATGCTACCGGCGGAATGTCTAATAAGATATTCGTTTCAAAATACCAACTTTACCTGCCTGGCAAGAAGCTACTGCAAAAGCAGGTGAAAGCTATACTTGATGCCAAATAGTAAGTGGGGGCCAGGATTCGGTACCACCTGCCTGTAACAAGCGGTTTGGCACAAGAATGGCTTCAGACCTTCCACCTACTTGCCGCTAAACATCCTAACATAGCGATACTCCTTACCTGAGCGGATATCCTTCACACGTGCTTCTATCTTATGCTGTCCGGGTAATGGCTCTCCCCACTTAAACAGGTAATAAGCATCGGCAGTCGCGCCGCCGGTTCCCTGAGCTTTTTTCACCACCTGCTCGGTTTTAACCGCTTTTCCATCCACCATTAATTCGATCAATCGTACAGCCTCGGCCCGAAGCGCCTGGCGAACGCCGGTCCAGCGCGTCCGCACACGAATAGCCAGGCCTGCTTCCGGGCGGCCTTCTTCGAACTTATCCTCTTTGGATATTACGGTGATCACGGCCTGCGGCCGCGAAAGAGTTTGACCATCCCACCACTTCCAGGTTTTCTCGCTGGTATTGATAAAGACCCTGGCCGCATCCGTCCCGCCAAGCATACGCGTTTTATAGTTACTCACGCTGTCGTGGCGCACGCCGACTACCCAATTTTTCTTCAAGGCGGCGATCATTGCATCATAGGTCGGCTCTTTTGCTATAAAAAGCGTTCGGTGGTTGGTGAGCTCGTCTGTCCACCACCATGATTCCGCGCCATGCGCATCCTGCAGCGTTACCATCGGCAAACGATACCGGTACTCAGCAAGATACGGTAGCCAGAACATGAAGTTCTGACCGAAATGTACGGTACTGAGTGCCACGTACCCGAAATTATTCAGCGATTCATCGATTAGGATACGCGCCAGGGGCTCGTTGTTGCTCACCTGCAGCATGAGGCCGCCATTTGCTTTCCTCAATTGTTCGAGGGTGGTGGATTTTAACTCCGCGAAAGACGATTTTTTACTAAAATGAACCGGTACGTTCGGCGGAGCGATGTAGTCGAGCACATGATTGAAGGATCCCATTCCTTCCACACTTACTTCGTTATCGTGCGGCTCGTCCGATTGAAAAAACGTTACCGGAACTTTTCGCTCGTTTGCAATGCGCTGCGCTTCGGCGGTCCAGCCGGCTACCGGGTATTTCACCCCCCACAGGTGAATGTTGAGGCTATCTGCCAGCATAACAGCTTCGAGCGGACTTCCGCTACCCTGCGCCTGGAACTGCACGGTATAAACCTTGTAGCCCGAGAAGTCGGGTCTGGGCTCATTAAAGCTTTTCGGTTTGGGCGCCCGGTCGAGCTCGGCAAGGGCGCCAAGTGACGTAAGTGCGTCGATGGCATAGAATGAAGCGACCGGTGTGGAATGCAATCCGGGCCGTGCACCGAAACCGCCATCAGCGTTTCTCAGCGATGCCAGGTACCTGATGGCGGCAGCTTTGTCAGCTGGCGCGGCGTTCAGGCGGGCCAGCGCTTTGATCGCGGCCCAGGTGTACGCTACGTCGTCATTCACCCCAATGGCAGGCGAAGGCTGATGGGTAAATCCCCCGTTCGGCCGCTGACATTTCTGGAGCCAGGAAACTGTTTCTGCGGTTAACTGCTTCGGACCGCCCAGCGCGTCCCACGCGGCCAAAGCCCAGCAGGTATTGAGCACGTTACCATCTCCGCCGGCAGCTGCCAGTGCATTGTTAAAGCTGCCGTTCGACCGGCGGCACGATTCCAGGTAACGTAAAAAACCGGGACCATCGGTCATAGTGAGGCCAAGGAACTCATTGCAGATGGGGGTCATCGTTTCCTGGAAGAGGCCAGCATAGCCATTGCCCTCGTAATTAGCCAGCACACCCGCCTGCGATTTCCAGCTTTTTACGTCGTCATCGAACGAGTGAAGATCGCCGCCAAGCCAGCGGACGGCCTGGATTTGTTCATACACCAGGTTACGCATGTTGGAGCCGCTTGGCCCCGCCTCGCCCCTCGGGGTGTTGCCGATAAAATAGTTCAACGTGCCTGTGGTTGTCGATTTTTGCGGATGATGCGTACGGATGAATTCGGCCAGTCTGGCTTTATCAGCGGGCAACGCATCGATATCATATAGAATCCCGGTTACCGCGTACGTTGGCGTGAGGTGCGAATCGTATTGATCTTCCCAGCCGTAGCCGCCGTCGGGCTTGGAAAGGCGCGTATTGATATAGGATAAGAGCTCCTTTTTCCAGGACGATTGAGCAAGCGCTGCAAGCGGGAACAGGAAAAAGAGCAATAACAGGAATTTTTTCATTTGAATAATCGTTTTTAACGGCAATGAAGCTTCGATAAACTTTTATCCTTTTCTCAATAGCCCGGGTTTTGTAACAATGACGGGTTAATGGTTACATCGTCTTTCGGGATGGGGAAATAATAGTAGTTGTCTTTAAAGTAGCGCGTGCGCACGTCGATCTTTTTATAGGTATAGGTGGTCCCGGTCCTTGTGATCTGCATGCCGTGTACAAACTTGCCGTCTAACTGCGGACCGAGTTTCCAGCGCCTGATATCCCAGATACGGTGCTGCTCGAAAGCAAGTTCGATGGCGCGCTCGTTTTGAATAATGAGACGCGCGTCGTCTTTTGCCGGACTTGCCGGAAGGCCATACATGCCGTCAGCACCCGCGTTGATGCCGGCACGGGCCCGCAGCAGCTTCAGGGTATTCATTGCCTCAACCGCATTGCCCGTTTCATTGGTTGCCTCGGCATAATTCAGCAGGATCTCGGCATACCGAATTACCGGCAAACTTCTGTCCACATTGTTACCGCCCTGGACAGAAGCGTTCTCATCGCACATTTTTCGCCAGTAATAACCCGTGATGGTCGCCGTATTCGATGAGAGGGCCACAATGCCATCGCCGCTGGCAGCACCTACATACGTATCGACGGCCGAAAGCGTCTTCGTAGAATTGAGGAACAGTAAACCGCCGTTATATACCACCGTGGCCGATAAACGCGGGTCGCGGTTTACATAAGGGTTCGAAGCGTCGTAGCCCAGGGGATTCGAGGCTGATTTAATGTCGGTCGCAATCGGCTTGCCGTTGATTGTCGGGAACCAGTCTACCAGTTCCTGCGTAGGATAACAATAGAAGTTGGCGCCTCCACGGGATTTCGGGTTACCATAGGTTTCCATTTGTTTACCTGTAGGGAGCGGGCGCGGAAGAATAAATTCGCTATTGTTCCGGGTAATAAAGGTCTTGTAAAAACCGTAGCCCAGCCCGGTCGGGTTCCCGCCCCATTTGGTGGTATTGTCAGTCACAAGCGAGTAGATACCCATATCCATGACCGCTTTTGCTGCCAGCCGGGCTTTTTCCCAGCGGTTGTTGTCGGCGGCAGGATAGCATAGCAGCTTCTGCAGTTCGGCATCAGACGGCGCCGTGCCTCCGCCGTTATAAAGCGGGCTGGCGGCGAACAGCAGCATCCGCGATTTCAGACCCAGGCATGCGCCTTTGGTAATCCGTCCGAAATCGAGGCCATTATAGCTCAGCGGCAGTTCCCCGCTGATCGCATCGAGCTCGCTAACGATGTAGTTCACGCATTCCTCGTAAGTCGAGCGCTTTTGTACCGCTTCGGCATCCGTATCGAATACATCATCACCCAGCAGCGGGATCCCGCCGAACGACCGGACTGCGTAGAACGTGTGCAGCGCACGTATAAAGCGGGCCTCGGCTTTTACACGTTTTTTCTTTGCTGCCGAAAGCGGACTTTTGTCTACGTTCGCCAGGAAGATATTACAGTTCCTGATCACCGAGTAAAACAGTGTCCATTCGGTTTGCTGCTGGTTAAAAAAGCCGCTGGCGAAAGTGCCCTGCGTAAAGATCTTGTCGTAGTTACCGCCGGCGGGATAGCGTCCTTCGCCTTCGTCGGCGTTTTTAGAATAGTCCATCAGGTTGTGTGCGCTCGCGATCTGGTAATTGTACGCGATATCGGAGTAAAGCCCCGCCAGGAAATCCATGGTATTGGTACTATCCGCGAAGGTGGTCGCCGCATTGATGGTTGCCGTGGTTTTCGTATCCAGGAAACCGCCTTTTTTACAGGAAGCCGCCGCAAAAAGGATGAAAACCCAGGAGAATATATAAATTTTTTTCATTAGAATGTTTTTAATGGCACATAATGGTTTCATCGTCTTATTTGATTGATACGTTTAGTCCTACATTATAAATGGCCTGGTTCGGGTAACTCAATGATCCGCCGGGATCACCGCTTTGGCGAACCACCTCAGGATCTACGCCGTACCGGTCGAACGTTTTAGACCAGGTATACAGGTTATAGCCGCTCACGTAGGCCCTCACGCCTTTTATCCCGGCTTTGCTCACCCAGCGCTCCGGAAGTTTATATCCCAACTCGATCGATTTAAGCCGCAGGAAGTTCCCGCTGATAGCCCAAAAGCTTGAGTTGCTGGCCGTGGTCATATAGGTTCCGTGGAAATTGCTCACAAGCGAAGGGAAACGCGCGGTCGAAGCTGTTTCAGGTGTCCAGCGATCCATGTGGATAGGCAACATATTCCCCTTGAACGGAACAGAATAATTGTAGTTGATCTGCACATCGTAATTGAGCGACGATTGCAGCATGAAGTTGAAAGAAAAATTCTTATAGCTCAGGCCGGTGGTTAGGCCGATGGTGGTAGTGGGCAGGTTCGAATGTCCTACAAAGGCACGGTCATCGTCGGAGATCACGCCGTCACCGTTCAGGTCGCGGTATTTCAGGAAACCCGGAAGCGTTGTGCCGGGGCCCCAGGCCGCGGTGGTTGAACCGATGTACTTAGGCACGGATGGGTCTTTCGCTTCCGCTTCGGTGTAATATCCGTCCCACACAAAACCGAGCACCTCTCCTACCGACTGACCGGTTTGGCGCTGGTATTCATATTTCGGGTTTACCTCATCCCGCTCAACGATGGTATTGTGTGCATAGGAGTAGTTCCCCCTCAGGTTGAAAGACAAGTCTTTACCTATACTTCCGTTGTATTGCAGCTCCAGCTCATGGCCTTTATTTGACACTTTACCCAGGTTAAGCGGCGGCAGGTCGGCATTCTTGATCCCGAAATAACTGGGAACGGTATTTCGCGAAGAAAGGATGTCGTACCGGAAATTGTCGAAGAAATTGATAGAGCCCGACAAGCGGTTCGCAAACAGTCCGAATTCCAGGGCTACATCAACTTTCCGCTCTTTTTCCCAGGTAACCTGGTTATTCGCCAGGGAGCCGGGAGCTACAGAAGTGGCATTGGTGTGGGTATCGCCGAAGGAGTAAGTACCACCTGCCTTGTACACTTCTTCATAGGAGTTTTTATATCCTGCCAGGTCATCGCTGCCGGTAATCCCCCAGGCGCCGCGAATCTTCAGCAAGCTGAGCACAGGAACGTTCTTCTTGATGAATGGCTCTTCTGAGATCACCCAACCTGCCGAGGCGGATGGGAAGAACCCGTATCGCCTGTTTGCGGCAAATTTATCCGAACCGTTATACGCCCCGTTAAATTCGGCGAGGTACCTGGTTTTGAAGTTATAGCTTACTCGTCCCGCGAGGCCCCGGGAGTTCACCGGGATATAATTTGCTTCGATGAGGGAATTGCTGACACTTTTGGAATATTGGTTGGCAACGATGGTCGAGCTAACGTTGTGGCTTTTAGCGAACGTACGCTGGTAGTTGAGACTAGCCTGCACACCCGTTTGCCTCCTCGGCGCGCCCGACGAATAACCCAGCGAATAGGGTTCGATACGTGCGGCGTTCACGCCTGCGGTCGTTTTTAATGTGTAAGTATTTGCCGCCGGGTCGTAATAATAACTCGGGAAATAGGAAGAGCTCAGCGACCTGTTGGATGTCGTTTGGTTGGCAATCGATCCGGTGAATTTAAGCAGGAGTCCCGGGGTGACGAAGTCTAGTTTTTGAATTCCCGAAACGTTCAGGTTGATGAGATTTTGCCTGGCACGGCTATACCCGCCATATTTGATGCGGCCTACTATATTGTTAGCGACCGACGGTTTCAGCGGATTTGTCGAGCCCAGGCTGCCATCCGGGTTGTAAACCGGGTATACGAATGGCGTTAGCGCTTCATAGCTGTAAATCTCACCAAAAGGGCCGCTGCCTACCTGCGGCTGGTTGGTTACCGTGTTGTTACCGGAGAGGTCCAGTTTGAAGCTCAGCGACTTATTGGCTTTGATGTCGAGGTTCGAACGGAAGTTATAGCGATCGAACCGGTAGTTGTTATCCACATCGTCAGACTTGAACTCGCGGAGCAGGCCACTTTGCGTTTCGTAACCGAGCGAAACGAAATAAGTAACACTTTCGGTACCGCCGGATAAGTCAAGATTGCTTTTTGACACTGGTGCGGTTTTTTTGTACAGCATATCGTACCAGTCGATGTTCGGGTGCCCGTAAGGGTCGCTACCATCGCGGAATTTCTGAATATCGGCGTCGGTAAATTCAGGTACATAGGTACCGCCCGAGATAAACATGTCATTTTTTAAGGCCTCGTTCCGCAGGATAGCGGCATCGGCCGAACCCAGAACTTCCGGTATGTTCGTGGGTGTTTGCTGGCCATATTCCGTGCGGAAATTGATCCTTGGAGCGCCCGCTTTACCGCGGCGGGTGGTCACGAGAATTACGCCGTTTGCACCTTTGATCCCGTACAAGGCAGTGGTCGAGGCATCTTTAAGCACACTGAGGCTTTCCACTTCGTTCGGATCGATGTTGCGGAAATCGTCGTAGCTGAACTCGATATCGTCAACCAGGATGAGCGGACGGACGTTTGCGTTCGCATTAAACGTACTTACACCGCGAATGAGAAAATCGGCGGCATCGCCACCGGGCCTTCCGCCGCGTTGCTGAGAGAAGAAGCCTGGAAGCTTGCCCGTGAGCGCGTTCTGAAGACTGGCTGACGGAGTGGCCTGGATCTCTTCCCGGCTTACCGTACTGACTGAGCCCGTTACACTGATTTTGCGCTGTGTTCCAAAGCCAACTACCACCACTTCGTCCAGGTGCTTCGAATCTTCTTCTATCAGGACGTCGACATTCGTGAGGTTCACTACCGAAACCTCTTTTGTGGCATATCCCATTAACCTAACGACCAGCGTATTCGATTTTCCGCTGAGCGTTATCCTGAATTTACCGGTACCGTCTGTACTCACGCCGTTCGTTGTCCCCTTTTCCATTATCGTGACGCCGGGAAGTGTGCCAGCTGCGTCACTAACCGTCCCTGTTACTACTTTGCTTTGAGCCATGGCAGCACCCGAACAGAGTAGCAGTACCGCCAGGATCAATACGTATATATTTTTCATATTCATCTGTTTTTATTCGTTTACCATCCTGGATTTTGAGTTAACGCCGGGTTCGCCTGCAGTTCCGGGAATGCGAACGGATAGAGGTACATCCTTGGCGCGATGAACACGATCGGCTCTACGCTGACGACCTGGTAGGTGAATATACCGGGCGCGGTCATGGTAATTTTCATACCGTGTAGGATCTTATTAAAATCGGTCGCCGCGGTTTTCCACCGCCGGACGTCCCAGAAGCGTTGCTCCTCGAAAGCCATCTCTATACGGCGCTCGAGGCGGATCGCATCACGCATTTCGGCCTGGGTCATGTTGGCTTTCAGTCCGTACAGCGAACCGGCTCCTGCAGTGATACCGGCCCGTTTCCGGATATTTGTAAGCTGCGTATAGGCAATCGTCCGGTTTGCAAGCACGTCGCCTGACTCATTGATCGCCTCGGCATAGTTAAGCAACATCTCCGCATACCGGAAAATACTGAAGTTGTGATCAACCAACCCGTAATTGCTCGCGGTCGAAAGATCTGGAAGGAATTTGCGGAGGTAATACCCGGTCTTCGTTTGGGTCACCGCAGTATTCGGCTTATCGGATCCTCCCTCGTAGGTTTGCACCGCCCGGCCCAGCCATTGAGCGCCGTTGTAAAAGATCGTGGCATTGAACCGCGGATCACGGTTCGCGTAGGGTGTTGCTGCATTATATCCGGAACCGGCCGCATTGATCGCCTGGCCGTTATTCATCGGGAAGGCATCGACGAGTTCCTGCGTGGGGCTGGTGGTCCCGGTACTGGCGTACAGGTCAGTGGTATACCCTATCGGTGCATTCGCACGCTCCAGGTTCGAGTTTTTGGCCTGCTGAAAGCCGAGGATCACCTCTTTATCCGCGCGGTTAACGAACGCGGCGACGAAACTGGAGTTCAGAGCGTAGTAATTCAGGTCGATCACCGCTTTGGCGGCAGCGGCGGCGGCCGTCCACTTCGCAGGATCGTTGCCTGGGTTGTTCAGCGGGCTTGCCGCGTATAACAGAACCCTGGATTTGAGGGCAAGTGCAGCGCCTTGTGTAGCTCTTCCGCTTTGCGTAACCGGCTCCTTCTGAAGTAAAGGGCTGACGGCGTCGCACTCGGTTACAATGTACTGAACCACCTGGTCGTACGTATTCCTTGGCAAAGCCGCATTATCATCGGGTGTCAGCACCTTGTCGCCGATCAGCGGAACGCCACCGTAGCGCTTCGCCAGCTCGAAATAAAACATTGCCCGCAGAAAACGTGCTTCGGCTTTCCAGTACTGTTTGGTAGTAGTCAGCACAGGAACGATGTCTATTTTCGACAGGAAAAGGTTAGCCCGGTAAATGCCGCCATAGTTGGTCGCGTACGCTTCATCGGCGGTTTGAGTGGAGCTTTGCGTACCTTTTGAGAGCAGGTTGATGTTATTGGACACCAGGTCTGATGCAACGGCATCGTCGGTAGCCGCATCGAGGAAAGCGTTCCCTACGCGGTTGAATCCCTTCGGCAGGAAAGTATAGATATTGGTGAGCGCCTGTTCGGCGTACACCCCGTTGATGTCGGTCTTGTCGTAGATCACGTCTTCGGTCCGCTGTTCGAGCGGGATATCTTCGTTTTTAGTACAGGCTTGCAGGAAAGCGAAAGCGAGCACGGCTATTAAGCTTGTATATGTTCGTTTATTGAGCATGTTCGTCACATTAAAGTTTAACCGATAAGCCTCCATTAATGATCCGCTGGATCGGGTAAAGGCTGGTGTAGTTTTCGGGGTCGGCATCTTTGTATTTCGAGAAGGTGGCCAGGTTTTGCCCGTTCACGAAAATCCGCAGTCCCTTGATCACGGACGAAGGCAGGTATTTGCCGTTCACCGTAAAGCCGATCTCCGCGTTGCGAAGGCGCACGTAATCACCGTTTCGCACATACAATGAAGAGGTCAGGAAGTTATTCGGGTTTGACGCGATAGTGACGCGCGGCAGGGTTGCCGTTGCAGCGGTTGCAGGTGTCCAGCGGTTGAGCGCGCGCTCGTAAGCATTCATTTTGCCGTTCGAGCCGAAAGCGAACTGGTAGTCGCCCGTGGTCAGAATATCACGGTTTTTCACGCCCTGGAACAGGATGCTGACGTCGATACCCTTAAACCTGATGCCGGCCGAAGCCCCGTAAAACATCAGTGCCTTGTCATTGCCGATCACTTTTTGGTCGCTGGCGTTGATCACGCCATCCGAGTTCAGGTCCATGTATTTCACATCGCCGGCTACGGGCGTGTAACCTTCGATAGCCGCAGCGCCGAGGTTCCCGCTGCTGAAGAAACCCTCGGCTACATATCCCCTTATCTGGTTCACCGGGCTGCCGGTACGCTGCATCCAGGAATAAGCCTGCTGCGCTTCGTCGTTAAAGAGGATCTTGCTGCTTACAGTAGACAAATTCGCGGAGATGTTATAGGTCAATGGGCCTGCGTGGTCACTCCAGCCGGTATTGAGCTCGATGCCCGAATAGCGATTTTTGCCCAGGTTCTCTACCGGGTAGGTATTTCCGAACACCGCCGAATTATCGCCCCTCACCTGCAGCAGGTCAAACTGTTTGTTGTTATAATAATCGATGTTCAGCCATCCGCGCTGACGGGCAAACCCGAGGTCGAGGCCGAGGTTCAGTTTATCGGCTTTCTCCACCGTACGGTTTGGGTTGGCAACCGCTCCCGGGGCGATACCACCGACGCTGGTGGCACTACCGCCGAAGTAATAGGTACCACCCCCGGCATAGGTTTGGCGGTAAGAATAATACCCGGGATTGGCATTGCCTACCCTGCCATACGATGCACGTAACTTCAGCTCGCTGAACAGCCTGCTGTCTTTCAGGAAGCTTTCGTTATGAAGAAGCCAGCTGAAACCGGCGGCGGGATAGAAGTCGAACCGGTTATCGGGGCCGAACCGGTTATTGCCGCTGTAGGCGCCCGCAAGCTCGAATACAAAGCGACGATCGTAGCTGTAATTCACGCGCGCCGCCAGCGTTTTATAAACCTGGTTCAAATCGCTGTTCGATTGACCATTATCGTAACTGGCCAGTACCAGCGCCGAAAGACCGTTGTTATTCCACGTACGGTCTACGCCGGTTGATAGTTCGAAATACGCCTGCTGGAACCGCGCCACTACAGCATCTGTATTGGGTTGTTCGGATTTAGTGCTCACGCGCAGGTACCTGGTCGTGTCGCTGGCCACAGGATAATTGAAGGCGTCGTATCCCCTCGACCGGTCGATTGCATGTTCATACGATGGGCTGTAAGAAAGTAAGCCTTTGATCCAGGAGCCCCTGATGATCCCATCGGCCTTCTGCTTCAATCCCACATCCACCGAAGCGGCCTGCAAGTTGTTCTTCAGGTAACCGCTGGAGGTCGCGTCGGCGTAAGGATTCGTCGGATATACCCTGGAGCCAGCCAGCGAGCCCTGTACATTGGTAACCGGCGTTGCGTTATTCGGCGTCACCAGTATATTATTCATTATCGGGGCATAACCTACCCCTGGCTGAACATAGTCCTGCATATTGCCTAACAGGTTGGCAAACAACGACATGTTCTTGTCCACATTGAACTCGATATTCGAGCGGAATACATAGCGGTTGTAGTTGATATTGGTACCGTAGGCGAACGCGGGGCTTTCCTTAAAAAGTCCCTGCTGATTCTGGTAATCAAGCGACAGGAAATACTTCACGTTCGAGTAGTTGCCGCCCGCGTTGACGGTATAGCGCTGTAACGGCGCGTTGTCGCGCATCGCCGCATGCTGCCAGTCTACGTTGGGAAACA
Source organism: Hufsiella ginkgonis (assembly GCF_009834915.1). GTDB lineage: Bacteria > Bacteroidota > Bacteroidia > Sphingobacteriales > Sphingobacteriaceae > Hufsiella > Hufsiella ginkgonis. The sequence goes on from NZ_WVHS01000001.1 coordinate 132,805, forward strand.
TATACGGGTCCGTACCGTTCTGGTAGCCGCTGAGCTGCGCCGGCGTGTATACCGGTGCTAAGCCAGAGTTGGCCAGCGCCTCGTTGTAAAGGCTGGCGAAATCGTACGATGAAAGTGACTTTCGCATCCCAATGGCCGACTGTAAGCCTGCCTGCCCGGTCACCGAGATCGTTGATCCTTGGGCGGTTCCTTTGGCCCGGGTAGTGATCATGAGCACACCGTCCATCGCACGGTTACCGAGCATGACCGATGAAAGCCCGTCTTTCAGCAGGGACACCGATTCGATCTGCTCAGGATTTACATTCAGTACGTCCAACAACGCCTGGTCGCCATTGGTGAGGTTGTAGCGGGGAATACCGTCAATAACCACCAGTGGATTTCGTCCGCGCAGGCTGAGCACCGGGTTGTCGAAACGTGGTGCGCCGTTCGTTTGGCTGCTGTACAACCCGGCCAGCCTGCCGGTAAAGGCGTTGGCCAGGAGGCTCACCGGTGCGCTTTCCAGCGTTTTACCGTCCAGGTACCCGATGGCGCCCACTACGCGGTCGCGCGGCTGCTGCGAATAAAGGACGGGAACCGTGGGTTTGATCGTGGCGGTATCTTTTGCCGGCGACGAGGCGCGCGTACTATCCTGGAAAAAAGCCGCCCGGGAATTGCCGGCCAGCAAAACCCCGGAAGCCAAAAGACAGGAATAAATGGTTTTTTTGGAGCGAAAAAGCAGTTTTTTTCTCATACAGATCTCCTTAATGGATCGCGTTGCTAAGAATTATAAATGTGTGTGTTAGGGGGTATTGTGTTATGTATACAGGTAGAGGTAAAATAAGGCCGCCATCTACTAACTGCGTCCATAAAATATTTACGCGGAGACGCCGGGAATGCCCTTATAAACTAAAAAAAGGCAGCTTTAACGCTGCCTTAAGAAAAGTGTAATACTAACTTAACATACCGGGGCCTTACCAGGTACCGCGGTAGATATGATCCTTTTTTCGTTCCAGCACCGGTTTGAGCGGAATTTGCAATCCATCGGTTTCTTCGAGCCATTTAAAGAGCTCGATATTCAGCTTTTGGATCAATTGCTGGTATTCGGGCTTTCGGACCAGGTTGTTCACCTCGTAGGGATCTTTTTTGATGTCGTATAACTGGTTAATATCCCAAATGCCCTGGCTGCGAATAAATTTGTACTGGTCAGTCCGGATCGCGAACTGCGTGGGCGTTTGCGGAAAATTGCTTTCCCAATAATATTCGTAGCAGAATTGACTTCTCCAGGGAACCTGCCGGCCCTTCAGTAGAGGGAGAAACGATACACCTTGCATCTGTGCCGGCTTATTAACCCCTGCCAGTTCGAGGAAGGTCGGGCCGATATCCACGTTCAGGATCATTTGGCCGACCTTCGTCCCAGGCTTAATAAGGCCAGGACAGCGCGCAAGCATCGGTACGCGCATAGATTCTTCGTAAGCCTGTCGCTTATCGATCAATCCATGCTCGCCGAATGCGAACCCATTATCGCCCATATATACTACGAGCGTTTCTTTGTTGAGCCCGTTCTCTTCGAGGTATTTCAATACACGTCCCACGCTTGTATCAATTCCCTGAAGGGTTTCGAGGTAGTCGATGTAAAACTGGTCGAAATCGGTTTGCCCGTGATACATGTAGTCGACCCCATGCCAGCTGTACCTCTGGGCGCGTACCCATTGCGGAATATCTTCGGTATTAAACGTGTACATGGAGCCGTCGGCCCGTTTGCCGCGGGTGTATTGCTTGCTTTTATCCGTCGCGGTAGTAAACATCGATACCGGGTATTGGATCTCCACGTCTTTGTAACGCCCTGCATCCCGCTTGGCGGCCTTGAAATCGGCATGAACGGCTTTGTGCGATAAATAGAGGAAGAATGGCTTGTTCTTATCGCGTTGTTTAAGCCAATCGAGGCTAAGATCGGTAAGAATATCGGTGATATAGGCCGTATCTGGATAATTCACCACCTTACCGTCTATATTCAGCCGGCAGTTATAATACGTTCCCTGTCCGTTAAAGCTTACCCATCGGTTGAAACCGGGTCGTGGTTCTCCTTCTCCGCCGCCCATGTGCCATTTTCCAAAGAAACCCGTTTGGTACCCCGCCTTCTGCATGTACTGCGGAAAGAAAACCAACCCTTTGGGCGCCGCAGTCTCATTGTCGACCACGGTATGCGTGTGCGCGAACTGACCGGTAAGGATTGACGCCCGGCTCGGCGAGCACAAGGCGGTAGTTACGAAGGCATTCTGAAGATGTGCGCCTTCGTTAGCCAGGCGATCGAGATTCGGTGTCTTTAAACCGGGAACTTTCCCGGTAAATCCCATAAAGTCGTACCGATGATCATCTGAAAGAATAAAGATGATATTTCGCGGTTTCGTCCCGGGAATGGGTTTATAAAAAAGCTGCGGCACCTGGGCCGCCAGGTAACCTGGCACGACCAGGAGCAACAGTGCCGGGAGCAAAAGAGCTTTTTTGCAAAAACCGAGGGATTTCACCATTTCGGCCTGCAGCACCGAAGGCAAATTGCCCCATTCGCGGCTAGTATACCTTGTGGACATAAATTATCGTATGGTTAGTTTAACAAAAGCGTTTTTAGGTACGTTTATTTGAAAGCCGGAGCCTTTTTTACCTGGAAGAAGCAATTCGCGGCCTAATTCCCGCCCGGTACGGTCGAATCCCCAAACCGCTGCGACCTGGTTAACCGTCATCCCTTCAATTTTCAGGTCCGCTATAACGCGCTCGGTCTCCTGGTGCTTGTTGATGAGATATATCCACACCGTTTTGCCGTCGTTGCTCCTTACACTCAGCGTTGTGAGGCGCGTCCCGGTATGCGAATCGGCGACCTGGCTTTGTCCCAGCACGGAACTGAAACTGGAGAACATTCGATACATCTCCAGGGGCTCGTAGGTTTTTTGTGAAGGGTACAATCCGCGTGCGGTCCAATCACTCTGCGGCCAGGATAACGGCCAGAAGCACGACATGAACAACCCCGAACGGATATATTGTGTAAACTGCTCGGAAACCATGAGTGCGGCCTCAGCGTGCGTAGGAGCAGCATCTACCGGCGAAGGGCCGATATTCCATTCAAGCACCACCAGGCGTATGTTCGAAAACCCTTCTTCGGCGAACACTTTTTCCCAGATACCGCGTTGCTGTTCATACGATCCTTTTCCCTGGTGCGTCATCGCCGGCTCCGAAGTCCAATTTGCGAACGTAGCGTTCCGCCACTTCCAGTACATGTGCACGTCTACATAATCGATGTTCTTTCCCGCTTTTTTCAGCAAGGGGCGTATATAGGCATCGGTGCGGGGCTGGGTATTGACGATGATCTTGATACCGGGGTCTATTTTCTTCATCGCCGGAACGTAAATATTCACCATGTCGGCATACTGCTCCGGTGTATAGGTAAAGTTCGCATCCGGTTGATAAGGCTCGTTGTCGAGGTAGTAATACTTGACTTTTACGCCTTTAGAAATACAGTGCTTCATCAAACGAATGGCTTCGTCAACCCCATCCTGCACCCGGTTATACTTCATCCCCGAGCCCATATTAATGCCCACGAGCGCATCAGTTTTATGCTTTTTTACCAGCTCAAGGTACTCGTCGATGTCCATGAACGTCGACGGACCGGTATTTTTCGATGCGTCGAATGAAGGGTCCCAGGTATCTTTCCAGCCCTGCCCGGTAGGACGTTCCCAATGATATTTAGTGACCACCGTTCCCCCGGGATAACGATATTGGCCCACATTCAGACGTCGCATTTCCTCGCCGACTTTCCCGGAGCCGCTATCCCAGGCCTTGTCGCCCTCGTAACAATATACAATGTTGAAACCCATGAGATTCGGGCTTACCGTCCCCAGCGCTTTCAAAGCATCGACCGTAATGCTCTCCCGCGCTGTTTGCGCGCAGGCGTTCAAGCCACTCCATAAACTGGAACCACAAAGGATGACAATTAAAAAAAACCGATTCATATCAGTGTTTGGTTGATCGTGTGGACGTGCTATTTTTCACATATTGGAGAAATTCGGCAAGTGCCTGTGTTTCGGCAGAACGGGCATCAGCGAGGTTATTCTTTTCGCCAGTGTCGGTTTTCATGTCGTATAGCTGCGGCGAGGGGTCATTTCCCAGCTCCGTATTTGTAGTGGCCTGAATTTTAGGGCCACGGCTTGGCTCGATATATTTCCAGCTTCCCCTGATCAGGCTGAGCGTATTGTTGAGCGACTGCTCAATCACATAAGCCCTGGGGGCCGCCTTCCCTGTTAACGCGGCTAGACTGTTGAAGCTATCGGGAGCTTCTCCTTCGGCAAGCGGCTGACCGGTGAGCGCCGCGAACGATGCAAAGAGATCAACCTGACTGAATAAAGCACCAGCTATCGAGCCCGGTTTTATTTTGCCGGGCCACCGTACCAGGAACGGCACGCGCGTGCCCGCTTCGAAAGCGCTGTACTTCCCGCCACGGAAGGTGCCTGCGGGCGCATGCGAGCCTGCCAGTTCTGCCGCCTGATCCTGGTAACCGTCATCGAGCACCGGACCATTGTCGCTCGTGAATACCAGTAAGGTATTATCGGCTATGCCGAGATCGTCCAGCGCTTTGAGCACCTCTCCCACGGTCCAATCCAGTTGAAGGATGGCATCGCCGCGGGCGCCCATACCACTCTTGCCGACGAACCGCGAATTGGGCACACGGGGCACGTGAATATCGTGCGTGGCGAAATAAAGGAAGAAGGGACTTTTCTGGCTATTTTTAATAAAACTGATCGCTTTATGGGTGAATACGTTCGCCATATCTTCGTCGATCCAGCGGGCCTTATTTCCACCAGTCATCCACCCGATGCGGCTTACCCCGTTCACGATGGTATTGTCATGACCGTGAGATGGTTTCAATTTCAGCAGTTCGGGATTCTCCTTGCCGGTGGGATCGTTACCGATTTTGTTCTTATACGAAACGGTGATAGGGTCGGCCGGGTCGAGATCAACAATCCGATGATTTTCCAGGTATACACAGGGTACCCGGTCGGCGGTAGCCGGCATTATGAAACAATAGTCAAAGCCGATTTCCAGCGGACCGGGCTTAACGTCCGCATTCCAGTCCGGACCTTCCGTACCACCCAGTCCAAGATGCCATTTGCCCACTACTGCGGTGCGATATCCAGCTTTCTTCAGCATTCCCGGAAGCGTGGCGGTTCCCGGCGGGATAAGCAGGCTGGCATCGCCGGGCGCAATACCGGTACCCGATTTTCGCCAGGCGTAGCGCCCGGTGAGCACCGAAAACCTGGATGGGGTGCAAGTGGCCGAGGTGGCATGGGCATTGGTTAAGCGCAACCCTTGTTTTGCGAGCCGGTCGATGTTAGGCGTTTTTACGCGTGTGGCGCCGTTGGCGCCGATGTCGCCATAACCGAGATCATCCGTGTAAATAAGGATGATGTTCGGTTTTGCTACCACGCCCGGTTGCGCTTTCATCACGGAAGCGGCACTAACAACAAAAATCAGGGCGGCGAAGATGCTGAATCTGTAGTTGATCATCGTTTTAAAGACATAGGTTACCCGTTATTCCTTTTCGTTCTGTTGTTATTTTACCAAATTTTCCGGGGCCGCCAGCGACGCTGCAACTAATTTACCCTGATTTGGGCCCGGACTTTGATCTCTGCCGACGAACTACCGGCAAGAAGCTGGTAGGTACCCTTCTCCACCTCCCAGGCATGGGTCTTTTCATTCCAGAATGCCAGATCTTCCCAATCGACAGTGAAGGTAACTTTTCCGCTCTGGCCTGCCTTAAGGAAGAGCTTGGCGTAATCTTTCAATTCTTTTACCGGGCGGTCGACGACGGAATTTGCTTTCTGCACATATAGCTGGGCCACTTCCGCACCATCAGCGGCACCCGTGTTCCGAAGGCTTAAAGTGAGGGTAACCGGCGTGTTGCGGGTAAGCACCTCGCCGCCTGCCAACAGCGGACCGTACGCAAAAGCGGTATACGAAAGACCGAAACCAAAAGGAAATTGCGGGGTGATATTCTTTTTCTCAAACCATCGGTAACCTATATAGATGCCTTCACTGTAGTTCACGTCGATTTTCTTGAACTTATCGCTCATTTGGCGCGAAAAGCCTTTATCGCCCTGCCAGTAATAGTTGCCGTCGGCCATCTTATTGAAATCTTTAGCAGGGCTGTCGTTAAATTCCTTTTCGATGGTAAACGGCAGCTTGCCTGAAGGCGTCACTTTCCCGCTGACAATGTTCGCCAGGGCATCGCCGCTGTTTTGCCCGGCATAGTACGCAAACAGCAGACCTTTTACATCATTAAGCCAAGGCATCGAAAAACCGTTACCACCGGTAAAGATCACTACGACATTCTTATTAAGGGCCGCATACCGGGCCACGAGCTTGTCTGCCTCGGGCATAGGATAGGCAAAATCCGCCCCTTCGCGAACGTGCTTGGCGATGAAGCAAAGCACCGCATCTGCCGATCTGACCTCGTCGTCTGTTAAATCGGGTCTATACAGAAGTTTGTCGCCATATACTTTTTGCAAACCCTGAAGGTAGTCTACATGATCGTAACCTTCCACGGCGCCGCTACCTCTTCCAGCGAACAACTTCAGCGTTTCCGCCGCGCCAACTACTGCGATTTTCGTCACCTTCGTCGGCGTGAGCGGCAAAATGCGATCATCGTTCTTCAGCAGGGTCATACTCTCTTCGGCGGTTTTTAGCGAAATGGCAATGTGCTTCCCGAACGTACCGGCAAGACTGGCGTCGCGATAAGGCTTATCATAAAGCCCCGCCTTGAAAAAGGTATAGAGATTTTGCCGCACCATGTCGCCGAGCTGCTTTTCGATCTCCGCTTTCTTCTCCGGGTGGGCGGCGATCTCCCTTATTACGTAATCCGCAAATATCTTGTTATTATCCATCAGCAGGCTATGTCCCGAACCCAGTTCAAGATTTTGCTTGTCGGGCCAGAACTGGCTGCTCGCCCAGTCGCTCATGACGGTTCCTTTAAAGTTATATTCTTTGCGCAGCACATCGGCTACGAGCGGTTTGTTAGCAGCGCCAGGCCAGCCGTTCACCAGGTTATTTCCGGTCATAACGGCCAATGCTCCTCCCTTTTTTATGGATGCTTCGTAGGGCGGAAGATAAATCTCGCGAAGTGCCCGTTCGGAGATAACGCTGTTGGCCACATGCCTTGCAAATTCCTGCTCGTTACCGATGAAGTGTTTGATGGTGGCTACCGTACCTGTTTGTTGCACGCCCTTTACGTAGTTGACAGACAAGCGCGAAACCAGGAACGGATCTTCACCCATATACTCGAAATTGCGGCCACCCTCCGAGTTGCGGTAGAGGTTCATGCCCGGGCCAAGCAACACGCCAATGCCATAGGTGCGGCATTCTTCCCCGATGGCCTGGGCGTAGCGGTAAGCCAGCTGGTCGTTCCAGGTAGCAGCCAGTGCGAGGGTGGAAGGAAAGGCGGTAGTTTTCCCCACCGGGATACAAATATTCTTGACATGTACGCCCTGCGAAGCGTCGGAAAAATAAATAGGGGCCAGCCCAAGCCTGGGAAGGCCGGGGAAATGCATCTGTTTCCATCCACCGGTGAGCATGATCTTCTCTTCCAAAGTAAGCCGCCGCACTACATCGGTGGCGCGCGCCTCGGCAGACGCTTTCGGATCGGTATAAACCGCTCCTGCGGGTAGATTTTTACGGAGCGAAATAGGGCTGAAGTCCGCATCGCATAAAGCATAGAGATTATCCTGGGCAGTTGCGGTGCAGAAAGTAGCAAGGGCGAGGCTCGCGATGAAAAACATCCGGATCATGTAGCTATAAAGTCTGTTAATCCTAAGAGTATATAAAAGGCTGTATATACTAAGCCTTATGACTACAGGAAGCGTTTTCTGAGAAGACTGACTTAGCAGTGAAGATATAACAACATCATTGATACCGAATCTCACCCCAACTTTTTTTAAACTTCAACATGATCCGCACACCTGCTTGCATTTCCCGGAAGATGTAAAGCCTATCCAACATACATTTTTACAAAGTTTACATCTTTATTTACAATTGAAATCGTCCGATCCGAAACATATCAAACTAGATTCGCTGAATCAATTTGAAAGGATATGAAACATATGAAAAAAGCCATCTATGCGCTGATCTTACCGCTGGTTGTGGTGAGCGGATTAGTATTTGCTAATCGTGAAAGTACAAATGAAACTTCTCCCAAATCCCCCCGAAAGCCGTTTTCTATTGCTGATCGGAAAGCCGGTCTTGAGGCCAGGAAAAAATGGGAGGCTTCTCCTGACGGTATCAAATTCAAAGAATGGGAGGCATCCCCTGTGGGGAAAAGCGTGCATGCCAGCATGGATAAGATAAGGGAATACGTAAAGGATTCTACCAATATGGAGGCGGTGATAACCTCTCTTTCTCTTCCGCCGGGATCATTGTTAGGCGGCGTCGGAGTGATGGTCAGGATTAATGGCGAAGCATATATTCTGACTTGTTCTCCGGATCGGTCTGGCCGGAATGTTACGCAGTTTAACAGGGATCTTCAGCAGTTACATGACCTGAAAGTTAACGACAAAATAGTGGTAAGAGTGCACAGCGTGGGGTATGCGCCTAAGTATTCATACCCTATCCTGTCGGCTGGCTATGTCGAACAAAATGGCAAAGTGGTTTTTAAACGTACCATTCGCAAGGGCGGTTGCTGAGGACTTCCGGTTCAGTGAACCCCGATATCCGAAAAACTATAAGGAGGCCAATCTCTTTACATCTTCTATACAAAAGTGCGATGTGAGCCCGGCGGAGCTACTGACCAAAGTAGTAAAAACTACTAAAACCATCAAAGTGAGCGAGGATATGAAAAGACTACACCAACGTTTAGGATAAAGAAGCCATCTGAATCAAACAAACGGGTCATCACGAGGCCCGTTTGTTTGCATGAATAGCTAGCCGAATGTGTTTTTTATACAAAAAAATCGGCAAATTTTCGATTATCCTATCGAAACTTACAACGCTGTACCTTAATATAGCAAACATTGACATATACGGAATCTTACTAATGGGAATAACAAGCATAATGTTCAATATATTAAACAATATTTCTATATTTGATTAATATATAAAACATTATGAAGCAAACAACCCTTCTTCTTCCTAAGGTTCAGCGGTTGATGAATACCCTCGGAGAGAATATTAAGCTTGCCAGGCTGCGGCGTAAGATCAGTACGACCCAGTTAGCTGAGCGTGCCGGAATCAGTCGTGCAACACTTTGGCAAATCGAACGAGGGACGCCTTCAGTAAATATGGGAGCTTATTTCCAGGTACTTTTCTCACTAGGCCTTGAACAGGATTTCTTAAAGCTCGGTGCCGATGATGAGCTGGGCCGCAAGCTCCAGGATGCTGGATTAATAACGAAGGAGCGCGCACCTAAAAAGTAAATCATGTCAAAACGAATATTCGTATTTGGCGACTGGGACGACCTTGAAAAGGCGACCTTAATCGGGCAACTGACCGCCGACACCGTGCGCGGCAAGGAAGTATTCAGCTTTCAGTATGACCAGGACTGGTTAAAAAAACCTGCCAGCACTTACTTAGATCCTGACCTTCAGCTGTTTGCCGGTCCCCAATATGTGCGTGATGAAAAGCCCAATTTCGGCATGTTCCTGGATTCGTCTCCTGATCGCTGGGGAAGGGTTTTGATGAAACGCCGGGAGGCCATTTTTGCAAGAAGAGAAAAGCGGTCTCCAACAGTATTCGGTGAATCGGATTTCCTATTGGGTGTGTACGATGCCAATAGAATAGGCGGACTCCGGTTTAAAACAGACCCGGAAGGCCCATTTTTGGCATCTGATCCGTCACTGGCAGCGCCCCCGTGGGTATCGTTACGCGAACTGGAACACGCGGTTCTCGAACTAGAAAAAGACGATAAGCTAAGCGATAACCAGGAACTGAAGTGGCTCGATATGCTTATGGCCCCCGGTTCATCACTGGGCGGAACGAGACCAAAAGCCAGTATTACCGACCAGCAAGGTAATCTTTGGATAGCTAAATTCCCGAGTGGCAATGACGACGTGAATACCGGTGGTTGGGAAATGCTGGTTCACCAGCTCGCCAAAGAATGCGGCATAAAAGTTAGCGAGGCGCGACACCAAAAATTCTCGAGTCGCCACCACACATTCATTACCCGGAGATTTGACCGAACAGGCGAAAACCGGCGGATTCATTTCGCTTCAGCGATGACACTGCTCGGGCACAGCGATGGCGCTGATCACTATGATGGGGCGAGTTACCTTGACCTGGTCGGCTTTATTCAGCAATACGGCAATAATCCAAAAGAGAATTTAAAGGAGCTTTGGAAACGCGTGCTGTTCAATATCCTGGTAAAAAATACCGATGACCACCTGCGGAATCACGGCTTCCTGCTAACAAAAGACGGATGGGAACTCTCGCCAGCTTATGATATGAACCCGGTTCCAACCGGCACCGGCTTAACGCTTAATATTTCCGAAAATGACAACTCGCTGGATCCTGAGCTAGCGTTATCCGTTGCCAGACATTTCAGACTTATTAATAAAGATGCAGCAAACTTGCTCGTTCAAATGAAGAAAATTGTAAGCCAATGGCGTAAGCTTGCTTTGGACATAGGGATAGCCAACCAGGAGCAAGAACGTATGGCCGGCGCGTTTTACGTTGAATCATAATCTATACCATGACAGTATTAAATAGGTATTTCTATAACAAACTCCGTAAAGTCGTTTTCCCGCGTATCGACGATCATGCTTCCGCCATGCCCTTTCACGACAATATCATAGCTTAAGGATAATCCCAGTCCCGTTCCTTCACCTGTGGGTTTGGTTGTAAAAAAAGGCTGCATTATTTTGTCGCGGATCGCTTCAGGGATGCCGGTACCGTTATCCTTTACGCAAATGTTAACCCTACCGGCACGGTGCATAGTGCGCACCTCCACACAGGGCTGGTAATCCGCCCCTGCGGTCTTTTGCTTTTGCTGTATCGCATAAAAGGCATTGTTATACAGGTTGAGCAGTACCCTCCCGATATCTTGTGCGACTACCGGGACGTTAGGCAGGTCTTCTTCTAAATGCGTGACCAGGTCGGCGTTAAATGACTTGTCTTTTCCCCGTATGCCATGATAGGCCAGTAGAAGGTATTCGCCCGTTAATTTATTTAAATCAGCGGGTTCTTTTCGTCCGCTTGAAACCCGGGAATGTTCGAGCATGCTTTTTACGATGCTGCCTGCCCGCTGGCCATGGTGGTGAATTTTGTCCAGGTTCTGCTTCAGGTCATGGGCTATAATTAATACGTCACGGGTATTACCCGTTTCGGCTTCCTGCTTCAATTCTTCGAGCAGTTCGACGCTTACCTCCGAAAAGTTATTGACGAAATTAAGAGGGTTTTGCATTTCGTGGGCAATACCTGCGGTAAATTCCCCCAGACTGGCCATTTTTTCCGACTGTATCAGTTGTGTCTGCGTGCTCTTTAGTTCCTGAAGCGAATGGTTCAGTTCCCTGGTGCGTTCAGCGACTTTACCTTCAAGTGCCAGGTTCTGCTCCAGTACCAGTTTTTTATTTGCGTTTAGCTGGTTAAAGGCTTCTGCCTGCGCCGCTTCTTTTTCTTCCCGGTAGATATTTATCTTATTGGCAAGCGCGAATGAAAGTAACAAAGCTTCGATAGCGGAACCGATCCTTAGCGCGCTTACGGTTAACGGGTTATACGGCACGATGCTGTAGTCCTTCAATAGAAAGACCGATACGCCGATCAATAGAATAGTCCAGGCGAACAGGTAATATTTTGCCGGCTTATACCCTCGGCGGTATAAAATGATGCCGGTGATAAAGAGTGAAACGACACCCAGCATCGATACCAGCTCCGCTATGATCATCCCCCAAAACCTGTACCCGCAAAGTATGAAAATAATATTGATGCAGTAGCCGAAAATAAGCACATGAAAAAACCGGTGTATGCCCTTTGCGTTCTTCCTGGTCTGCAAAAACTCGGCGGTAAATAAAATAGCAAAACTTCCTGCAAAACAACCGATAACGTTCACATACCTGTTCAATTGCGGGGCGCCGGGCCATAAATATTGAAAGGCAAGCCCTTGTTCTATCAGGTTGGTCAAGGTGATAAAAACGACGTACAGCACATAAAACAAGTACGCCCTATCCCTGAGCGAAGTATAGATGAATAAGTTGTATAAGATCATCAATACCATGAATCCAATGTAGATGCCGTCAAAAATACCGGTCTGCTGGGCTGAGCTGATGAGGCTTTCATTGGTCAACAGGTAGATGGGGAACTGCAGTCCTGTACTCGTTTTTACCCGGAGATAAAAACGCCTGGTACTGTCTTTCGGGATGTCGAGCAAAAATATATTCTTGTTGATGGACAGGTCACGCCGGCTGAAATGCCGGTAAGCCGATAGGGATGCTTTTAGAACAGAATTATTTACGGAAGTATACAGATCGATCCATTCCAGTTCGGTATTATCCAATTTTAAATATAGCTTTTCCCCGCAAGCGTTTTTAATAGAAAACCGGCACCACACCGGCGCCGTTTGTATACCAAAATCCGGTACGTCTTGTCGGCATGCCGCAAACTGATGCTGAAAGGCCGCGGATGAAACGTCTTTATACGAGAGGCGGCCGGTAGTATCGAGAAAAAGAGCGACGCTTTTTGCGATAGCTAGCTTTTTATCCTTCGCATCCGCTACGATTACCGGCTGCGCCGAACAACGCAATGCCCAGATGGCACAGCCTAATGCGATAAATATGGTCCGCGCGATTCGCATATGAGAAAATCAGGATAACCCTAATTGATTTTGCCAATACTGGCTAATGAAAATACCCTGAGGATCCAACGATTGCCTGATCGCATTCCATTTGTTGAAATTGGGATATTGGGATAGCAAATATTCGCCGCCATTGGGTTTACCATTTAAAACCTGGGGCAGGTATTTTCCCCAGTGGCACCGGAAGTTGAGACTTTCCAGCGCGTCCCAATAATTTTGAAAAAGCTCTTTCACGGGATCTTTGTCCGTCTTGGCAAACCAGAACACATCCACACGTACCATATCACTCCCATAAGAAGGGCTCATCCAGAACTTACTTGCTTTGGCGCCGTAAATTTCGACGCTGAAGTAGCCGGTATTGGCCGTATTTTGCCCGTTAACACCATAGAAGCTTTGTAATGCAAGCATGACTTCCTGGGCGCTGTCCATCGGGATCCATATTTCCGTAAATTTTACCGGGAGCAGTTTATCGTCCATTTCATTATCCATACATAAACCGGTATGCCAATAATCCTGGAACGGTTGATTCTCGCCTACGTTTACGAACACGTCAAGTATGGCCGGTAATATATGGGGATAAAAAAGGTTGGTGATCTCGTCGGCGGCCAGGCTCACCCCGGGCACGTTTTTAAATACTTTTAAAAACCATTCGGGCCAATAACCAATGGAAGAATAGAGAAGCCCTGCGGCGGCTGTAAGCGGATCTTCCGACCCGAGGATAAGCGGTCTTACTTCCTCGTAGGGTTTGGGAGTAAAACCATCTTCAGGAGGGATCTGGCTTGCCTGCCATACCACCATTTTCTGCACGTTAAGCTGTGGCCACCACATTAGCCGGGCATAATCCGTATGCTCGAAAAAGCTTTGAAGGTTCGTGGAGCTGGAGCCGAACAGATCGATGGGACAATCTTTGGCATAAGTAGCCGTTTCCGCACCTCTAATATTGAATGTGGCAACGCAGTTAAACGTTACGGACACGATTATTCCGAACATTCCCAGGGCGATACCGGCGGCATAAAAGCTATCCGTGTCTGGATCGTTAATAGAAAATGTCCGCAATTGCGGGGTGCTTTCGGCGGTAAGCAGTGTAATGCTTTCGATCATCTCGTCGAACGAGTATTTTAAGGAGCCGCCCGACGAACCTGTGGAAAGAAAACCGCCGACCGTTTGATGCTTTATACCCCCCATTTCAGGAATGGCCCAACCGTGATCAAATACTTGCGTAAATAAGCTATTCGCATCCGTCGATTTTACGCCGGTCGATTCAGGGGTCGGGTCGTACGGATCATAGCCTAAATGGCAACCGCCGCCAACCGTGACCTGCATGGCCTCGTCGTTAAAAGAAACCGAGTTGAAATAGGACAATAGCAGGTATGTAGTATTTCCATAATCGCCGGCTTCCTGGTTTGGGATCAGCGGAAAAGAATGCCCCGAACCACGCATGCTTATTTTTTTATTAGCAGCGGTAGCGTCCGAAACGATTGCCGTTAAGTCTGCAATGGTCTGCGGTAAATAGTAATTTACGCCGCCTACCGTAACTGTACTGATGGTTGTAATCGGATTCATGATAAGAGTTTTGGAGGTAATATTTAGAAATAAATATATCCAAAAAAATCCACTCTCCTGCGAGGCATAAATATATTTTTAGATCGTCTGTTGATAATAGAATGAATCCGAAACATATCAAACCAGATTCGCTGAATCAATTTGAAAGAATATGAAACATATGAAAAAGCCATCTATGCGTTGTGCAGCTGCCTCCCGGCCATAGCTTCAGTTTTACTACTAACCTTCACATTTACGGATCAGTTTCTTAAATACCCGGATCACCTGGAAGATGTCGCCAGGGTCATGCCGCGGCTTGTCCGCTGTTCTACCTTTTCAATTAATTAACATTATTCCCTTTTGCGGTAGTAAAGTGCTACGCAGCCGTTTTTGAAGATCTGCGTTTCTACCAGTGCCAGCTTAAGAGTCTCCGGGAGGCTGCCGGTATCGAGTAAATGTCTTCCACCGCCCGCAATGACCGGGTGCACCACTAAATGAAATTCATCGACCAGGCCCGCGGCCATCAGTTCCGGCAACATGCTTACGGTGTCCACCGAAATCGTTTTGCCGGGCTGCTGTTTCAGTTTCAGTAGTTCAGCTGCCGGGTCGTTCCGGATGATCGTTGTATTGCCGTCCGCGTTTTCCAGGGACCGCGACACTACTACCTTATCAATGGAGACCAGCCTTTCGGCGAATCGGACTTCAGCGGCAGAACCGGAACGGTCTTTTGCAACATCGGCCCAGTAGGGAAACATAAGCTGATACATAACGCGACCATAAAAGAGCAGGTCTACATCATCCATCATGGCAGTGAAATACTCCATAAGCTCTTCGCTTGGTTCGCCCAGGGTGTGGTCGCAATAGCCATCCAGGCTAATGTTCATACCAAATGATACCTTTCTCATACTACAAAAATAAGTGACGCGCCTCATACGGGTCAGGGTTACCCGCGACAAAAAAAGGGTGTTTTAAGCCACATACACCCCGTACATAAAAGTTAAACTTTTTGGTACCCATTAGCACCCGCCCTGTTTGCGGCTCTGAACCGGGAAAAGATCAAATAAATTTGTGTAACTCACAAGTTACCTATATATTTGCGTAACTTCAAAGTTACTCATATGGCAAAAATTATTAAACACCAGTATTTTTTCGCCCATCCCGTAGAGACGGTTTGGGAGTACCTCACAAATTCCGCGCTCATGGGGCAGTGGCTCATGAAAAATGATTTTCAGCCCGTCGTTGGGCATGAATTTCAATTTCGTACCGGCGGGAGAGCTAACCTGAATTTCGACGGCGTCTTTTACTGCAAGGTGCTGAATATCGAACCCTTCAAAACTTTAAGCTATTCCTGGAACTGCGGGCCGGGCGAAGGACGGATCACGCTGGAATCGGTGGTGACCTGGCAGCTGGAACCCAGGGAAAACGGCACCGAAGTATTCCTCGATCACCGTGGCTTCAACCAGGAACAGAACCTCGACATGTATCATGGCCTGTTGCACGGCTGGCCGGAGAAATTCCAGAATATCGAAAGACTTTTAAATCCTGAATCCAATGGCCATTCCCACGCTTGATACCTTCCAGGTCATCGGGGATCCCAGCCGGCGTAAGATGCTGATGCTGCTCTCCGGGGATAGTTTGACGATCAACAGCCTGGCAGATAATTTCGACATGAGCCGCCCTGCCGTTTCCAAGCATGTGAAAATATTGGAGACTGCCGGGTTTATATCCATACAGGATATCGGGCGGGAACGCTATTGCACGCTCAAAAAGGACGGCTTCGAAGAGCTGCAGGCCTGGCTGAACTACTTCGATGAATTCTGGACATCAAAACTGAAAAAACTGGAAATTTTATTAAACAGCAAACTGCCTAATTAAAATCGAATACTCTTTTAAATTTAAAAAACATGAAAATTAAACGTTTAACAATCGCAACAGGCCTGGTCATAGCGGGGCAATTCGCCATCGCGCAGGTAAAAACAGCCGAGCTGGTAAAGGAATGGGAACGGTCGAAAGCCTATACAAAGGAATACCTGGACGCCATGCCGGAAAGGAGCTACGCGTTAAAGCCCACGCCGGAAATACGCTCTTTCGCAGCGCAAAATTTACACCTGGCAGATGCCAATTACGGCCTCGCCGCTGCCGCGCTGGGCATACAAAGCCCGTTTGAACTGGGAATATGGGAAAAAACCGGCGGAAAATCCAAAGCCAATGTGATCAAGATCGTGCTGGCCAGTTATGATTTCGTGATCGGTGAGATTATAAAACTGTCTGACGCGCAACTGGATAACCCTGTTAAAATGCCGGGAAGTTTTGATATGTCTAAACGAATTGCGTTGGCGAAGGTTTTTGAACACCAGGTACATCACCGGGGCCAAACCACGGTGTATCTTCGACTGGCAGGCGTCACCCCACCACAGGAAAAGTTATTTTAGCCTTTAGAGACGACCTGTTTCTGCACTACGTCGCCGGCTGAGCACCTCCGGGGAACTACCTGTACCTCTCATTTTGAAGGGCCGGAATATTAACCTGGTTCAACCATTTTTCCTAATCCAGTTCATTTTTAGACCAGCATTTACCCTCGAACTTTGCCTGTGCAAGATTTGGTTGTGGATCTATTATGATAGGCTCCTGCAACTTATATAAGTGTGAATATAAACTGAAACTAAAAATGACACAAGAGAAAATCCCCGTTTACAATGAAGAGTATGCCACCCTTCGCGATGAAATGAGCAACGGCTTCCCAGCCGATTCCCTGGAGGTTTGGGATGCTGATTCCGAAAGAATGGATAGAGAACTTAAAGACCCGTTGAGATTAAAGGCAGGTGATTCCGCGCCGATGTTCGAATTGCCCAATGCTGTGGGAAAGCGTATCGCCTTGGAGGACTTTTTAGCAGAGGGGCCGGTTATCATTACGTTTTACCGCGGTGTGTGGTGCCCGTATTGTAACCTTGCGCTCAGCACTTATCAACGCATACTTAAACAAATTAAATCCTATGGAGCTAATTTGTTTGCTATATCCCCTCAATTGCCAGATCACTCGTTAAGTACCAAAGAAAAGAACAAACTGGAATTCGAGGTTTTGAGCGATAGCCATAACAGCGTTGCTAAACAATATGTGCAGACTTTCATCAATTCGGAGGCATCGACTTCCGAGGCGTTAAAGCTGGGCGTAGATTTCAGTTCTTTCAATGACGGCGATATCGTGGAGCTCCCGGTTCCGGCGGTCTATATCGTTAGCCAGGACGGAAAGATCGCATTTGCAAAATCAGCAGGTGCCGATTACAGGCACAGGGTAGAGCCTGCCGAAATATTGGAAGCATTAAAGGCATTAACGACAAACAAATAAGATTTATTTGGTAGCAGATGGAGGCCTGACAAAGATTTAAGTAAATAATCCAGCACTCCTGCTATCGCGTAGTAGATAGCGTCTACTGCAAAGAAGTCGTCTCATAAGTCAATTATGGGGCGGTTTTCTATTTAATACATAGATTGCCAACCGGTAAAAAAGCAGGCCATCAATTATGTGTAAATTGCCGCTACCTTTCAACTAAACTTAATGCCTGTTTATAATGCACCATTACGATAGTTTAAAAAAGCATGTTTTAGACCGAGTTATTCTTACGGAAGATGAGCTGGAAATATTTTGCAATCATTTTCAAGTCGTAAAAGCAAAAAAACGGCAATTTATTATCCAGCCTAATTTTACCGCGAAAAGCAGGTACTATGTACTTAAAGGAGCGTTAAGGGCATATGTTATTGGTGATAAAGGGCAAGACCACACTATCCAACTGGCTATTGAAGACTGGTGGATATCTGATTATAACAGCTACATCTACCAGCAACCGGCCACTATGTTTGTTATGGCATTGGAAGACTGTACATTATTAGCAATTAGTTTCGATAATGAAAAGAAGTTGAAATCGCTTAACCATACATATGAAACTTATTTCCGCGTAATAGCCGAGAGTTCCACTGCATATATGCAGCGCCGGATCACGACCGGACTTACCAAATCCGCAGAAGAGCGCTTTGAGCACTTCCAGGAAAAATACCCGCAACTGATGCAACGCATTCCTCAATACGCCCTGGCTTCCTTTCTTGGGATGACTACAGAATATCTCTCCAAGCTTCGCAATAAGCGAGTTGCTAAAAACAGTTAACCTGGTTCACTTTACCGCGTTCAGCAGGCAGCGCTATTCTTTTAAGGGAAGCCTGATGGTAAACCTGGTATATTCACCTAACGCGCTCGCCATATTAATGCTGCCGTTATGTCCTTTTACGATAATATCATAACTTAGCGATAAGCCCAATCCTGTTCCTTCTCCGGTGGGCTTCGTCGTAAAAAATGGCTGCATGATCTTATCTTTAATGGCATCGGGAATGCCGTTGCCATTGTCCTGTACCGTAATTTCAACGAAGCTGCTCCTGGCTGATGTCGATACTTCAATTACGGGCTTGTAATCTTCACCAGTGTTTTTCTGCTTCTCCCTGACTGCGTAAAATCCGTTATTAAAAAGATTGAGCAAGACCCGCCCGATATCCTGCTGTACTACGTTTACTTTTGGAAGATCCGGATCAAAGCGGGTTACCATTTCGGCGTTGAAGGAATTGTCTTTTGCGCGCAGGCCGTGGTAGGAAAGCTTTAAAAATTCATCCGCTAAAATGTTGACGTTGGTTGGCCGCCGTTCACCTGTGCTGGTACGGCTGTGTTGCAGCATCCCCTTTATTATAAAATCGGCGCGTTTGCCGTGATGGCTGATCTTTTGCTCATTTCCCCCGATAGCTGAGACCAGGGATAAGGATTCTTCTATATTCCCCGATTTAAGCTCTTCTTCAAGCTCGGCCACCATTTCTATGTTCACTTCGGCGAAATTATTCACAAAGTTAAGCGGGTTCTGGATCTCGTGGGCGATGCCTGCGGTAAGCTCGCCTAGGGAGGCCATTTTCTCCGACTGGATAAGCTGGTCCTGGGCAGATTTAAGCTCAGATAACATAACCTGTAAGCTGTCCTTTTGCTTACTGACTTCTTTAAACGCCTTGATGCGTGCGTTTTCAAATATCAACGCGATGAAGAAAATAATGAGCACTAACCCTAAATGGCCGCTGAAAAACAAAAAAAACTCTTTTGACCTGGAATAACCGTGCGGAAATTGAAACCCGTTATAATCCATTATACCTAACGCCGCCACGATTAACAGGGCTATTCCCGTCCATACATAACCGCTCTTTTTGCCTGCAATAAGTAAGATGACAATAGGAGATGAAGCCAGCCAGGGCAAGATCGGCGACTTAAATCCGCCCGAAAAATAGATACATCCGTAAACGGCCGTAGCGCCGATAAAGCCATAGGCATTGGCTACTTTTAGTAAATTCACGCCCCATTTTAGCAGCAGCAACAGGCATGCATTTAATAAAAAGCAGCACATCATAATCACCATGCCCATAAAAAAGCCCGTGATCCAGCTGACACTTACATAGAAAAGTGAAAATATTGCGGTAATGAATACGGTATAAGCTATCAGCCCTGCCCGCCGCATATATTCGCTGTCGGGCTCAAGCTGTTTGGGGATAAAGTATTCTATACATCTTCGAAGCATATGCGTGCTGCTGTTATTAACCGATCAGTTTAAATGCGACAACATAAGAAACCCAGATCCAAAGGCCCTGGACAATCCCCATAGGTAGTTGAAGTAAATAGTGCCTGCGATGGATCTGTGTAAAAAACACCGGCAATAAGCTGCATATCAACCCCTCGCCCAAAATAATGTACCAGGGCGTATTACCGATCATCTTACAATTTACGTAATACCACCAGCCGGCTCCTTTGGCCCAGTGTTCAAATAAGGGTATAACCGCAAAGCCGATTAACGCGGTCGCCAGGATGCTTTTCCACAGTTTTTCATCAAGGCTGATCAGCCATCCTAAATAACCGATCTGGATAAGCAGAACGGCCCAGGCAAAAGGCATGTAGAAGGGAGAGCATGCTAACATCGGCTCGCCGGGTGTATAAATAAGCGTACCGGTATTTCTCACCAGCCAGCAATCCGCCAGAAGTTCCGTAAAACCCGCCGCAAGTCCGAATACCAGCAATCTCTTCAGGAAACGGTCATTTCGGTTTATCGCGAACCATGTCAATAAGCTATACATACCAAATGCAAGCACAAAACCCGACCGCCAGCTTAAGTTGAATGCCGCACTGATCCCTGCGATGACGACCGTCAATACCAGGGTGGTTACAATAAACCTTACCTCTTTTATTTTTAATTTTTGAAGAAGCTTATCGCGCATCGCCGGTTGTTTTACCTTCCTGGTCCGAAACACCGAATAGTCTCTTAAAAACCCTTACCGTTGTTTCAAGCAACCTGAATGTCAATGGCTCGTAAAACTGATAAGGCAACCCTTCCGCGTATCGCTTTTGATCCGTGTCTCTCATGCCCGCCAGGAAGCCGGGCTCATGCAGGTTCCATATTTCGCAAAGCGCCGCTTTTATCCCCGAAGCCTCGATAATGGCGTTAACGGCACGTCTTGCTGCCTCGTTAGCCCCTTCCATGGTAGCAAGGTCGGTATACGTCTGAACATAATCTGAGGCCAAAAAGAGATTCGGGATATGCGTATATGCCTGCGGCCGCAGATCCCATGAATTAATGGTATTCACCAATAGCGGCTCCTTATCCTTGTCTTCCCGCTGGTGGCTTACGGTGATATCGTGGTCGATATACCAGTGGACGAGATCTTCGTCCCTGAGCACGATGTTCTCGTTTACATTTAACGAATCTTTCATCTGCGCCCACACTTCATTTTTAATCTCTTCATAACTGCAATCCCTTGCCGGTTTTTTACCGGTGGCTTCCAGTATCCCGGGTTCGTCCCAGTCTGAAATGTCCACCGATAATATGGTTTGTACCTTGCCGTCGTACCGTGCCGTTATATCATAATCTTTCCAAAACTGGAGCTGCGAAATAGACGTAATGGCCCAGGGAGAATCCGAATAAATGCAATGGCCGTGTACGACATCTATCGTGGCTGAAAGATAAAACTGTATTCCGTTCATCCACGCCACGCTGGGGGCCAGGGTTTTAATGCCCTGGAGGGTAGGATCGGCCCGGAGCACATCGTCGGAAATAAGATCGGCCATTACTTCCACAGGCGTGGCAAAAATGTAGTAATCAGCTGTTACCAGGTCGCTTTTCGGGACTCCATCGGTATACGCTTCTACCCAAACCCCTGCCACCCTGCCATCAGCCATCTCGATCTTTTTGGCGGATTTGCTGAAGTTGTATATTACTCCTTTTGAACGCAGGTAATCCAGCCAGGGGTTTATCCAGGCATCGTTAGTCGGGCCGTTTAACACCCTGTCTGTATTTACACCGGGGTCCGTCATATTAAAAAGCAGCTGCAGGAAAATGTCGCCACCTGTTTTAGTACTGGCTTTTTTAGCGTTTGCCGCCACCAGCGTGCGGGTTATCCCCTGCACCAGGAGCGCCTGGTACGTTTTAGAGAACCGGTCCGCCTCAAGGTATTGCCACCAGCCGATCTTTTCGTATTCGTTAACCCTTCTTTCATAACAGGTGGTGGCTAACTGCCACAATTTCCCGGCAAAGAACTTTTCCTCCTCACCGGTCAATCCCGTATGCGCATGGAGGGTTTGCATCATCACCCGTAAGTCGTCGAACGATTTCGGAAAGTTCACCAGGGTGTAGATCGGGTTTTGACCGTTCCTGAGGATCCCCGCGCGGGTTACGGCTACCAGGTTGTCATATACCCCTTCCTTTTGGCCATTAAAAGGGATCCGTTTCATCGTATCTGTTACATGCTTATAAAAACCGGGAAAGAAACGGAAACCATGTTCGCCGGGCAAATATTTGTGAGGATCAGGAGTATTGGTCGCAGGTACATTTACGCTGCGCGCCTTACCGCCCGCATACAACCTGTGCTTGTCAAATACTTCTACTTCAAATCCCCTTTCTACCAGTTCATGGGCGGCGCTCATGCCGGCTATCCCCCCGCCCAGAATGGCTACTTTCGTTTTTGTCATGCAAATTAATCGTTAACTAGTATTTTCATCACAATATATGGGTGTCGCTGATAAACCTGGAACTGTTGAACTAAATATATTAATTTTAATTATTTTCTTCACTCAGGGATAGAACCAAAGTTAAATCCCGTGAATTTTCCTTCTTCAGAAGGAAATATTTGTCGCCCGATTTATGCCCGTTATCAATTCTTTTTCCGAACTTCAACGTATTCACCGTGTTTAAATGTTACCGGTCAAAGGTTTTTACATGTTCTGCCGCTATGAAAAATATCATCTACTTATCCTGTCTTTTCCTGCTGCTAGCCACCGCCTGCTCTGAAGACGACCCCTTTGAAGGAGATAATAGCGCCCCCGAGCCGTTCCAGGTTACCGTTACGTCGAGAGGACCAGCTACCGCAGACCTGGAATGGAACGCAACGACGGACCCTGACGGAGACTCTATCACGTATGCCGTAGAGATCAGCGGGCGCAAAGTGATATCCGGCCTGAAGACCAACAAGTACAAGCTTACCGGCCTGCATGCGGACTCCACCTATAATGGTCACGTCGTAGCGATCGACAAACGCGGAGCCTATACCCCTGCCGGTTTCAAGATACTTCCTACCCCCGACCGAATCCTGTTAACTACGGGTAATTACATCGACGGGCTCTCTAGCCTGGATGAAAACGGTACGGTTTCCTGGAGATTCGGATACCCGGTATCTGCCGTACCTGCGGTTTCCGGGGATACGATTTTCGCCGGCGCGGATAAGTTATACGCCGCTAAAGTAAGCGACGGGAAATTATTATGGACCAACTCTGATGCACCTGTACAATTGCGGGCAACGGCTATTTTACACTACCAGCACAAGCTCTATTATACAGCCAGCACCAAAACAGTTGCCGTAAATGCGGTCACCGGCGCTACGTTATGGAGCGTGACCCGTTCAGGTACCGGTAACATCGCCGTAAGTAACGGGTTGCTTTATACTGTAACGAACGGTCATTTATACGCCCTCGATATGAGTAACGGAAACCTTAAGTGGGATTTCCCCACCAGCGGCTTTACCACCTCACCCAGGGTAAAAGACGGCATAGTGTACGTGGCGTCACATGCCTCCAACAATGTGTGGGAAGGATACCTGTATGCGGTAGATGCAGTTACAGGTGCCGCGAAATGGCAAGTGAAATTCCCCGGCCAGGTGGTACAGCCTAATGATGGAGTGATAGGCTCACCGACCGTATCCGGCAACCTGGTCTGCCTGCCGGTTTATACGCATCCGCAAACGGGCGTAACAGGCAATGTGATGGCGGTGAATACTACATCGGGCGCAATCGTTTGGCAAACACCGGTGGGTGGCAACATCGCCCTGGCCGACGCCACGGGTATTTATGTTGTTTCGGGATCGGTTATATCGAAACTCGATAAAACAACCGGCGCGGTCAACTGGTCCGTTGCGGGTACCTATCGCAGCGAGGCAACCATCGCCGATGATAAGCTCTACATCTTTACCGGCAATTCTAACGATGCCGCAATCAGCGTTTTCAGCACGGCAACAGGCGCCAAATTAAAATCGATCAATTTTACGCTTGTGTTCAATCCCTTTATCCTTGTGCTTAAAGGCGGAAAAACGTACTACCCGGCTACCAGCGGTATGAACCCGCTTAATTAGGGACAACTACAACCTACCCGGCTTTACCCGGCGATAACAGGGATATTCGTCCGGGGTCGGGCACGATCATGAGGAGACCCTGCCCATCGCTCACTTTAACAACCCTTTCGTTTGCGAGCCGGAGCAGCAGCCAACTTGTTTAGCACCTGTACTGTACAGGCTGCCCGGACCTGGTAATTTCGTTTATTTATCGTCGTCATCTTTAATTAACGAGTCGATATATCCAGTAGGACTGACCTTAAAATATCGCTGAAAGTTTTTATTGAACCGGCTTTGAGAGGTGTATCCTACCATTTTAGCGATTTCGAACATGGTGAACTCGTTTTGAGAGATCAGCCGGACGGCTTTTTTTAACCGTGTAATGTTGATAAGATTTTTAGGCGATAAAGACGAGAGGGATTTTATCTTTCGGTAAAGCGTTGGCCGGCTCATATTCATGTGCTCGGCCAGCTGATCAATATCCAGGTCGGGGTCTTCGATGTTTTTGCGAATAAACTCGTCCAACTTTTTCAGGAAGGCTTCGTCCATCTTCGAATGCGCCATTACGCGCACGTCTTCGAAAGGCGAGCTGGCAAAATGCGCTTTTATTTTTAACCGGTTGCTCAGCAGGTTGGCGATCTGTAGCTCCAGCAAGTCAGGCAAAAATGGCTTTTGAATATAAATATCGGCGCCGACTTCCAATCCCTCGATATGAGCCTTATAAGTATTTTGTGCGGTTAACAGCACTACCGGTATATGACAATATTCTACGTTCGACTTTACCAGCCGGCATAGCTCGAAGCCGTCGACCTCCGGCATCATAATGTCGGAGATGATCAGGTCCACCACCTCGTAATCCATAATTTCCTGCGCCATCTTGCCATCGGTGGCCAGGTGAAGGTCGTACGTATCTCCCAGCACTTCTGTTAAAAACTGCAGGATATCTTCATTATCATCCACAATTAAAATACTGGCTGCCATGTTTATAATCGTTTTTTCCAGCTTCCCAGGTTAAACTCAACTTCTTGACGTACGGGCAACGTCAATTCAAAAATTATCCTGTCGGGGTCACCCGAAATCAATGTCAACGAACCTTTATGCAACTGCGTTAAGGACTGGGCCAGCGAAAGACCCAGGCCCGTGCCCGCTTTCTCACTCCCCCTTAAACGAAAGAAAGGCTCGAATATCCGGTCCTTAAACTCCCCCGGAATGCCCTTGCCGTCGTTGCGGAACCTGATAGAGAACACTTCGTTCCTGTCCGTTGGAGGCATAAGCGACACGGTGACTGTTGTATCCGCATATTTAACCGCGTTAGACAGCAGGTTACTGCATATTTTAACAAACGCTTCCCTGTCTACAAAACAAACGACCCTGCTCTCCGGAAGCTCGAGGTTTAAACTGATCAGGTCTTTTTTTGCCTCCTGGTCAAACACCGCGATCTGCTCTTTAAGCAGGTTAGCGATATCAACATTAACGAAGTTCAGCCCGAATTGGTTCATCTCCGTTCTGCGGAAATCGAGCAATTGGCTGGTTAGTTCCGTTAACCGGATCGCGTTCTTATAAAGCATCTGGAGGCTACTCCTAATTCCGGGCAGTTCCTCCGATTTTTTGAGCAGTCGTTGTGCAGGCCCTACTATCAGCGTTAATGGTGTTTGTATCTCGTGGGTGATATTGGTGAAGAACTCGATCTTGGCTTCATAAATTTCCTTCCTTTTTTCATACTCGAATAGTTGCAGCCGGTTTAAGTTTTTACGTTCAAGCTGCCGGTGGTAATAACGGATGGAAACGTATATACAAGTTCCCAGCAGTACCAAATAAACAATATAAGCCGTGTAAGTTTGCCAGAACGGGGGTAAGATCCGGATAAAAAAGCGCCGCTCCCGGCCGGACCAGCTGCCCACATTACTTTCCGCGCGTACCATAAAGGTATATTCGCCTGGCGAGAGATCGGTGAAATAGGCATTCCGGTTGGTGTTAAGGTAGGTCCAGTACTTTTCTACGCCCTGCATGATGTACTTATACCTGGTAACCCTGGTGGACGAGTAATTAAGCGCCGCGAACTCGATACTGAAATTGTTCTGATCGTGTGCCAGCACCAGTGTATCCGTGTATAAGATCGACCGGTTAAGGGGACTGTCCTTCATTCCAGGTACAAGCTCTTTGTTGTTCAGCTGGAAGCCCGTGATGTAAGTAGGCGGAGAGCTGTCTTTCTGATCGAACTCAGCCGGGTCGAACGCGATCATTCCCTTTACGGAACCGAAATACATCTTCCCGGAAGGGTCTTTATATGCCGAGCTGTAGTTAAACTGGTCGGTTAGCAGACCGTTCGATTGTGTATAGGTTTTACATTTCCCCGTACGCAGATCGAAACAAATAAGCCCCTTTAACGAGCTGATCCATAAACGCTTCGAATTATCTTCCTGTATGCAGAACAGCACGTTGCTGGGTAAGCCGTTCACCGTCGAGAATTTTTTCATGGTCTTCCAATCCGGGCTTAACCTGATTAGCCCTTCGCCTGCCGTAGCGAACCACATCGCGTGGCTGCTGTCTTCAAAAATATACTGGACAGAGGCTTCATTCACGGTCTTGCCCTTCACCTTGTCGCCGAAACGCATATTGCCCGAGCGACCGTTCCCGGGATTATAATAAAATGCGCCCCGGGAGGAGCTGCTTGTCCAGATGTTTCCCTTGCTGTCTTCTAAAATATTAAACACATAAGAGTTATAAGGTATTTGCGTGATCCTGCTGAACACTTTACGCGTTCGGTTATAAGCGAACAGGCCCGATCCCTGGTATGCGGTACCAACCAGCAAGGTGCTATCCCGGGTTAAGTAAAAGTGATGGATGAAATCGCTGACATTATCGCTTTTATCGCCAATGAACTTGAAATGATCGGTGACCTTTCCCGTACGCATATCCATGATATCCATGCCATGAAAAAACGGCCCGATAAACAGCTGGTTGTCCAATGCCAGCAATCCATGAATATTATGGTAGGATATATCTCCGGGTCTACCGGTCGCACTATAGACGGTAAATTGCCCGGTGCGGGGATCCAGCTTATTAACCCCGGCGTCCTCCGTTCCTATCCATAAATTTCCGTTGTTATCCGGACAGATCGCTCTTACGGCTTCGCCGGATATGGAATTAATGCCTTTTACAGGGTAATATTTCTCGAATCGCGCATTTTCCCTTGAATAATAGTTCACCCCTCCAAAATAAGTGCCGGCCCACATGCTTCCCTGGTTATCCCTGCAGATGGCATAAACCGCGTTATCGCCTAGCGAATAAGGATCGCCGGTCCGCTTTCGCAGATTCCGGCATTTGCCTGTAACCATGTCGTACACGAATATTCCCGATTCGGTAGCGATCCAATACTCCCGGTCGCTGCCGGCAGTAATGTCTCTTACATAGATCTCGGTGTTCTCACTATTTCGGAGCGGCAAGGATTTGATCGCCCCGGTTTTAACGTTATAGCTCTTTAAGCCTAGTTTAAAGCAACCTACCAGTACTTCCCCGCCGCTTAACGGATATATTTTACTGATCGACCGCATATTTCCCGGTATATCTTTGCCGATCACGCGGATATTGAAAAGCGATCTATTTCCCGGGTGATAGGTGCTGACAACGCCATCGTTATCGCCCATCCAGATATTCATTTTGCGATCTATCGCCAAACAAGATGCCCCGATATGCAGGTTTTCGATCTTCTTTTGCCGCTGGTCATATTTATACAATGAATAGTTGGCCAGGAACCAGACGTTATTTTCCTGGTCGATAACAAGGTGGCTTATATAAGAAGCCGGAGCGATTTCCAGCGGGCTTACCGCTTCGCTAAACGGATTATACATAAAGATCCCGGTTCCCGTTGCGATCCATAACATACCGGCTTTGTCTTCCGCGAGTGCGGTGATCACATTATTGCCGATACTGCCGAATTTATTATGGGGATTACGGTAAACTTTAAAATTGTAGCCGTCAAAACGGTTTAGCCCGCCCCGGGTGCCAAACCACATAAAGCCTTTACTGTCTTGCAGGATGGTCACCACGGCGTTATGTGCCAATCCGTCGTCGACCTGGTAGCGCTTAAAATAATACTGGCCGTTACACACGGAGGCAACAAACTGGAACAACAGGCTTAGGTAAGCGAAATAATAGGCCGGGCGCATAACTGGTCAACCCAAATATAGATAAAAAGGAAGGTTACGGTCTGGATAAGTCGTTGTTCACATTTAGTTTGAGACAAAACGGCAAAGGGTTGAATAAATAATACCGTTGCGGGTCTGTTTCTTTGTTCCTGCTAACCAATGATTCCGGATCATAAAAACGATAAATGAACATTAAAAAGAACTGCCTGGCATCGATCGTTGCGATGCTTTTCATCGCTGCGGCTAACCTGGCTGCGGCGCAAAACAATACCCTCACCGCTAAAGAAAAGAAAGATGGCTGGCAACTGCTTTTCGACGGAAAAACCACCACCGGCTGGCGGGGCGCCAAAATGGCTGCTTTCCCTGCGGCAGCCAAAGGATGGATCGTGAAAGACGGCTTGCTGACCATCCAGGCCTCCGGTGGAGCAGAATCGCAAAATGCGGGCGATATCGTTACACTTGGCGAATACAGCGCATTCGAGCTGGTATTTGATTTCAAACTGACCAGGGGCGCTAACAGCGGCGTTAAATATTTTGTAACGCTCAAAGAAAATTCCGGTGCTTCCGCGATAGGCTTAGAATACCAGGTACTGGATGACGAGGTACATCCCGACGCTAAACTGGGCCGTGACGGGAACCGTACGCTGGCATCGCTTTATGACCTCAAGACATCGGCCAAAGCAGGAGCGACCCGGCCGATCGGCGAATGGAATACCGGTAAAGTGATCGTGTACCCTAACAACCATGTTGAACATTGGCTGAACGGTGTAAAAGTGCTTGAATATGAGCGCAAATCGCCGGAATACCGCGAATTGGTGAAAATCAGCAAATATAAGACGTGGCAGGATTTCGGGGAAGCCGACCAGGGCCATATCCTGCTGCAGGACCATGGCAATGAAGTGAGCTATCGCAACATCAAAATCAGGACATTAAAATAACAACTTCATGAAATATCGTTTTTTAACACTTCTTTTATTGATCTCTTCGGCATGCGCGGCTCAACGCTGGACTGCCGAAAAAGCGAACACATGGTATAAGTCTCAGCCCTGGTATTGCGGGGCTAACTTTCAGCCGAGTACGGCTATCAATCAACTGGAGATGTTCCAGGCGGCCACCTTCGATGCAGCCACCATCGATAAGGAATTAGGCATGGCAGAAGCGCTGGGTATGAATGCGATGCGTGTATACCTGCATCATGTAGCCTATACTTCTGATAAAACCGGGTTTAAAAAGCGGCTCGACAACTACCTGGCTATCTCGAAAAAACACGGCATCAAAACCATCCTCGTGTTCTTTGACGATTGCTGGAACGATGAATATAAAGCAGGTAAACAGCCTGAACCTAAATCGGGCATACACAACAGCGGCTGGGTACGCGACCCCGGAACAGCCATACGCAACAATCCCGACAGCCTGAAAATGCTGGAAGGGTATGTAAAGGATATCTTAAACACGCACAAGAACGATAAGCGCGTATTGCTTTGGGACCTGTATAACGAGCCCGGGAACAGCCAGTATTTTGATGAAAGCATGCCGCTGCTCAAATCGGTGTTCGCCTGGGCCAGGGAAGTGAAGCCTTCACAACCGGTGTCGTCCGGCGTGTGGAACTGGGGACCTAAGTTCGCAAACCTCAATAAGTTCCAGCTGGAAAACTCTGACGTGATCACCTACCATCATTATGGCAAACCAGAAGAACATCAGAAGAAGATAGACGAGTACAAGGCGCTGGGCAGACCCATGCTTTGCACGGAATATATGGCCAGGAAGAACGGAAGCACTTTCCAGGCCATCCTGCCGCTACTGAAGCGCGAGAATATCGCTGCCATTAACTGGGGATTCGTGGCCGGCAAAACCAATACTATTTTTGCCTGGTCATCACCGATGCCGGGAGTGAAGGAGCCCGAATTATGGTTCCATGATATCTACAGGAAAGACGGCTCCGCCTTTAACGATGAGGAAGTGAAAAGTATTAAGCAGTTCACCGGGAAAAGTAAGAGAGACTGAATTAAGTTTTATTGGTGGTTAGAAAGCGCTATGATTTGGTTAGTTAGCGCAAGGAGCTGTTCCGAAAGAACAGCTTTCCTGCTTTACCACGCCAAGCCATAATTGAGAAATAACGGCAAAAACTTGAACATTTTATGCAACCGGGGTTCGCTTACTTTGGCGTGCACCAACTAAGCCAATTACTAACCGGGCTCCCTGGGCCTCCAATTATAATTTCTAACAATTAATTAGCCACTTAAATGGAAAAACTTCTACTTGACATCAGGCAGCATGATTCTTTGCCAGGCAAACTCAGGCGCCGGATCAGACAACTACTTTTATTATTCGCCCTGTTATCCGCTGCCGCGAGCGCCGGCGCTCAATCAACCGAACCGATCACCATCAACGGCGTGGTGAAGGACCAGGACGGGCAGGAGGTCATCGGCGCCAGCATTAAAGTTGATGGAACCGCCAACGCAGTTTCTTCGAATGCCAACGGCCTATTCAAGATCGTTGCACCATCTAACGGTATCCTCGTTATATCGTATCTCGGGTATGAAACGGTACGCATCCCGGTAAATGGCCGCCAGGCGATCGCCGTAGAGATGAAAGCCACCACCAGCCAGCTCGATGAAGTAGTGGTAGTGGGTTACGGAACGATGGAAAAAAAGGACCTGACCGGTTCCATTACCCAGATTAAAGCCACCAAACTGGAGAAGGAGGCGCCGCGTTCGGTGCAGGACTTGCTTCGCGGGAACGCACCGGGGCTTAACATCGGTCAAACAAATGGCCCCAAGGCAAGCGCCAGCCTGGAAGTACGTGGCCAGCGGTCGCTCAAAGCCAATAACGAACCCATGGTGGTACTGGACGGGGTGGTTTTTTTCGGTGAGCTTTCCGAGATCAACCCGATGGACATCGAAACCATCGACGTGCTGAAAGACGCTTCATCGGCCGCTATTTTCGGCGCAAGATCGGCGAACGGCGTATTGATGATCACCACTAAAAAAGGGAAGACGGAAAAACCGACGATCCGCTTCAGCGCCAATAACAGCCTGGCTACCATGGGCGCCAACCGGGAAGTTTACGGGCCTTCGGAATACCTGCAGTACCGGCAGGACCTGCTGAACAGCGGTACGCGGTACGCTACCCCCGCGAAATACGTATTGCCTACACCGGAAAACCTGGCGAAATATGGCATTACCTATGCGCAATGGAAGGCATATGACGCTACCCCTGGCGCCGGTACCGACGAGGAGATCTGGCTACAGCGCCTGGGTTTGTTCGAAAGAGAAATTGAAAACTACAAAGCAGGAAGGACGTTCGACTGGTACGACTATTCGTTCCGGAACGGATATAACCAGGATTATAACATCAGTACCTCCGGAAGAACACCGAGCTCATCGATCAATTACTACTTGTCTTTCGGCGCACTCAAAAATGAGGGCGTTATCGACGGGGATAATTACCGGGCATACCGTGCCAATTTTAAACTGGACGCCAAGGTGACCAATTGGTTAACCTCCGGCATCAATATTAATTTCCAGGACCGTTCCGACGGCAATTTCGCTACAGATTGGGGCGGCCAGATCATCAATAACTCGCCGTTTTCCTCGCCTTACCTGCCCGACGGTACGCTCGATCGTCGCCCTATGAACTCCTCTTTGAACCAGGGCGTCAATACCGCCTATACTAACCAGTTCAGGAAACTCGATAAAGGTTACACGGTGCTGAACCCCGTCGTCAGCCAAAATGTTAAGCTGCCGCTGGGGATCACCTACACGATGAACTTCTCGCCGCGGCTGCAGTGGTTTAACGACCGCTATCACGAATCGTCCGCAAATCCCGACTGGACAGACAACGGCCGCGTGAACCGCACAGATGCCAAGAATTTCGATTGGCAGATCGACAATATCTTGAAATGGAACAAGACGTTCGCCGAGAAGCATAAGATAGACGTGACCTTGCTGCAGAATGCGGAAGAACACCGCACCTGGAGCTCCACGATCACGGCAACGGACTTCACCCCGACCGATGCATTGGGTTACCACAACGTGGGCGCGGCTAATATGGCGAAATCGACCATCAGCAGTAACGATACTCACAGTACCGGCGACGCACTGCTGGCCCGTGTATTCTACGGTTTCGATAACCGCTACATGGTTACAACCTCGGTGCGCCGCGATGGTTACTCGGCATTCGGATCCTCTAACCCACGCGCAACGTTTGCCTCCGCAGCGGTTGCCTGGAATTTTACCAACGAGAAATTCTTCCATTGGACGCCAATGAATTATGGTAAGCTGAGCGTTTCCTACGGCCAGAACGGTAACCGGTCTATCGGTATTTACCAGGCACTGTCAAACCTCACCACCGGTTCAGGTAAATATGCCTATGTGCAGTCGAACGGCACGGTTTACGAGTTGTCGCAGCTGTATGTCGACCGCATGTCTAACCTCAACCTGAAATGGGAGGCGACATCGGCGTGGAACGCCCGGCTCGACTTCGGCTTCTTCGACAGCCGGATCACCGGTAGTGTTGAGGCCTATCACATGCCGACCACCGACCTGCTCATGGACCAAACCCTTCCAGACCTGACAGGTTTCAGCGTAGTGACCAGTAACCTGGGCGAAGTGGTGAACCGCGGCGTTGAACTGTCGCTGAGCACACGCAACCTCGACCACAAGAACTTCGCATGGTCAAGCACCTTCGGCCTTTCGGCGAACCGGAACCAGATCAAGCACTTGTACTATAACTACCAGGATGTGCTCGACGCCTCGGGCAACGTAGTTGGATCCAGGGAAATGGACGATATTTCCAATGGCTGGTTCATCGGGCGTGATATCGGTTCCATCTGGACTTATAAGACGATCGGCATCTGGCAAAAAGGGGAAGAAGACCAGGCGAAACGTTACGGGCAGATCCCCGGCGACGCGAAGGTGCAGGACGTGAACGACGACGGAAAGCTCGACAATTTGGATAAGCAATTCCTCGGTTATACCACGCCGCGTTTCCGCCTCAACCTCCGGAATGATTTTACGGTCCTTAAAAACCTCGACCTGTCAATAAACATGTATTCCTATCTCGGTCATAAATCCGCTACCACCGATTACCTGAATAACCTGGGTGCGAATACCGAGCGGACTAATTCTTACGTGCGCAGCTACTGGACGCCTGAAAATCCGTCAGGCACGTTTGCCAGGCCGAACTCTACTAACCCGCAGAACGTATCGCCGCCGCTTATGCTAAGCAAATCGTTCGTCCGGCTGGATAATGTGAGCCTATCTTATACGGTGCCCGCGCATATTACCAAACGCCTGGACATCAGCCAGCTTCGCATCAGCGGCGCCATTCGCAACGTAACTGAATACAGCCCTGATTGGTATAACTGGGACCCTGAATTAACCGGTCCGCTCCCGCGTACCTTCTCCCTCGGCCTCAACGTAACCTTTTAACACCCAAACGACAGAAATGAAATCTACATATAACAAAGCAGCACGGGCAATCGCGCTAACCGCAGCGATGAGCTTTTCCTTCAGCTGTAAGGAGGAATTTTTAAAGCCAGATCCGCTCTCGTTTTACGAACCTACCAATACTTTCACCACTAAAGCGGGACTCCAGGCGGCCATTACCGCAAACATCCGCAACATGCGGTACATCTGGTATGGCGAAGCAAGCCCCCTGCTTACCGAGAACCTGTTCTCTGACGTAGCCGTAGAAGGCACCACCGATAAATCGGGACCAGCGCAGGATATCAACCAGCTGGTGACTCCCACATCGGATAATAATAACGACAACACCAATAAGATCAGCTGGTTCTGGTATGAAGGCTATAAAGGCATCAAGTACGCCAATTCGATCATCTCTAACATCGACCGCGTAGAAGGGCTCGACGCTAAGGTACGCAACCAGATGCTGGGTGCGGCATATTTCCAACGGGCGTTCCGCTACTACTTCATGGTGTTCCAGTTCGGTGATATTCCGTTCCTGACCAAAGAAGTGAATACGCCCAAGTTCAACTATAAGTCGACCAAACGATCGGTGATCATCGCCAAGATGATCTCGGACCTGGAATTTGCAGTTCAGAACGTTCCGGCGGCCGTTGATTATGGCGATGTGAACAAAGCTGCCTGTCAGCATTTATTGGTCAAATTTTACCTCGCCGCGGGTAATTTCGATAAAGCCATCGAAGTAGCCAATGCCGTGATCACCGGCTCAGGATATTCCCTGATGCAGAGTAATTTCGGTACGTTCGTTAACCCGGCTCCCGCGGTGCACCCCATCACCCGGAATGTGATCTGGGATTTACACCGTCCGCAGAACAAATCAATTCCCGCCAATAAGGAGACGATCTTTAACGCGATCAGCCGGGAGGATTTTATTAACAGCCGTTTAGACCTGGCCACCATGCGGGCAGCCACGCCGTTCCTTTCCGGCACATCCAACCAGTTGGTGAACACCCCCACCGGGCGCAGCGGAATGAGCTACAGCTACACCGCTACCAACGGCAAGATCGACCTTCGGAAAACGTATGGACGCGGCATCGGGCGCTCGCGCCCCACCTGGTATGCCACTAACGGGGTATGGGACGATCCGAACGATCTTCGTCACAGCTCGGCTAACGGTAACTGGGTGCGGATGGAAGACCTGGTTTATAACAACCCATCCCTGCAGACCGCCAACGACACCTGGTATGGCAAACCCCTGGTGAAATTCAGCCCTACCACAGGCAAGCCGCTGGTTAACGACACTATACGCTGCTGGTTCGACTGGCCGCATTATAAGCTCTTTATCGAGTCGCCGCGTGCGGAAACCGTCGACAATTACAGTGGCGGAGCCGCAGATTGGTATATCTACCGCCTGGCGGAGACCTACCTGCTTCGTGCTGAAGCTAATTTCTGGAAAGGGAATCTTGCCGCTGCGGCCGACGATGTAAACGCCGTTCGCCGCCGCGCGGGATGTACCAGGCTTTATACCGCTGCTACCATAAACGCCGGCGCCATCATGGATGAACGTGCCCGTGAGCTTACTTTCGAGGAGCTGCGTCACGTAGAATTGTCCCGTGTGTCGTATATCTTTGCGCTGACCAGGAAAACCGACGAGTTTGGAAAAAGCTACACTGAACAGGGCCTTCCCCAGTCGAGCTATTGGTATGAGCGGGTGATGAAATATAACAATTTCTACAACAAGGGCGTGAAAACGACTTATGGCGCTACGTTCACGATCAGCCCGTACCACCTGTTCTGGCCCGTGCCGCAAAAAGACATCGACGCCAACCGCCTGGCGGTGATCAACCAGAACTTCGGCTATACCGGCTACGCCAAAAATGTGGTTCCAAACCAGACACTTGAAGAAGCGCTGGAAAATGAAAACAACTAACGATTAGTATACACCCGCATAGTTCTTAAACTCCTCCGCGAACTGCGGAATGTTAAATAAGATCTCTTAACCCCTGGACGCTTGCAAAACGCTCCAGGGGGTTTTTATATCCCCCGCATATCCCCCGCCCAATATATACAAGATGATCGACAGCGGGGCATTCTTAGCCCGGCGCGACAGGGAATTTGCCCGGCCCCTAAGAGAGTCGAACAGGAACAAACTGGTCTTACATTATATAAACCAAAAAACCAGTTATGTATAACCCATGCCGGCACGGGCGCAAAAAAGGAAAAGCCGACTGCAATTAACACGAACGGGTTACGCGGCCTGGGGTGCGGCTTACAGGGATGCCGCAAAAAAACCACCGAACAAGAATGCCTGGTTGACCTTGACTGGCTCTTTAACGTACGCGGCGATAAAAAACAGCCGGCAAGTACCGGAACCCGATCGATCCGAAGTGGGAAAGTATGAAGTACTTCCGGGCGGGCGGGCTTGTTTAGCCAGGCTTCGCGGCTTCGGCCCATGCTTTGGTAAAGGCGGCGCCGAAGTATAGGATCAGCGAAGTATAGAACATGAACAGGAGCAGCAGCACAAACGCGGCGCCTGTTCCAAAAAGCATGTTCACATTGCTTTGTATCAGCAATATGCGTAATACGAATTTCCCGGCGGTGAATAGCGCGCCTGTGAATAATCCGCCGGCGATTACCGTCGGCCACCCAAGCTTTTCTGCCGGCAGCATCCGGAAAAGCAGGGCGAACCAGGCGCCGGTAACCGCTATGGAGAACACGTTATTCAGCACACCGTCAAGATAATCAGCCACCCAGGGGAGCATTTGCCGGGTGATTTCACCCAGGTACGACTGCACGGCTTCTGCTACGAGTGCGGCGCTGAAGAGGAACGAGGTGACCATAATAACCAGTACTCCACGCCACCGCACCATTAGCTTCTCTTTCCAGGATAGCTTCCGGATGACGCTGATCTTCCATAACTCGTGGATAGAATCCTGGATAATGCGAAAAAGGTTGGTGGCCACAAATGTCAGCAATACGATCACCAGTAAGCCGATGTACCAGGAGCTTGCCAGGTCGCGAAAGGCGCGTAGCGTGTCTATCACCTGCCGGGTACTGCTTACGCCGATGGTTTGAGATAACCGGGAAAAGATTTGCCGGTGTATATTCCCGGTGTATAAAAACCCGACCGAGCGGCTGATCACGATGAGTATGGGCGGCAGCGCAAAGGTGGTGAAAAACGCGGTAGCCGCCGCCATGCAGAGCGGGTCTGCTTCTGCGAAAATTGCACAAGCGCCGCGAATGGCCCTGAAGAACTGTCTGATAAGCGTTTTTCGTTGCTTCATATACCGGCAATAAGGCCACGAAGGCAACAACAGGGTTGATGAATAGTTTAAAACAACCTGAACTCATCCTTATTTGCTATTTTCGCGGCTCGGACAGATGAAGGCACACTCGAATTTTCGCGGCTTCTTTTTCGCCGTTACTGCCGGCATTTGCTGGGGCGTGTCGGGAACCTTCGTGCAGTTCCTGCTGCATACGCGCGGACTGAACATCGAGTGGCTGGTTTCTGTACGGCTCCTGGTGGCGGGCTCGATCCTGCTGCTGCTGGCCGCCGCGAAAAAAGATACCTCGCTTACCGCGATCTGGCACGACCGGCGCAATGCCACCAGCCTGCTCACCTTTAGCCTCCTGGGTATGCTGGCCGTACAATACACCTTTTTTTCGGCCATTAAATATACCAATGCGGCTACGGCGACCATCCTGCAGTTCCTCGGACCGGTGATAATTGCCGGGTACCTTGCTATCAGGCAACGGCGAATGCCCGACCTGCGGCAGCTGCTGGCCATAGGCCTGGCGGTGGCCGGCACCTTCCTGCTGGTAACGCACGGCAGCTTCGACACCATTTCCATCTCCGGCGAAGGATTGTTATGGGGCATCGCTTCGGCGGTAACGCTCGCGTTCTATTCGCTGCAGCCGGCGGCGCTGTTCAAGAAATTCAACATGGCCACCATTGTAGGATATAGCATGGTAATTGGAGGGATCGCGCTTAGTATAGGCTCCCATCCGTGGGAAGTGCCCGGTACGTGGGACTTGCCAACCTATTTATGCACCGCTTTTATTTTCATTCCGGGTACGCTGGTTGCATTCTATATATATCTTATTGCAATAAAGAACATCGGGGCGCAAACACCAAGCTTGCTGGTGAGCGTAGAGCCGGTATCTGCGGCGCTGCTTTCTGTCTTCTGGCTGGGGGTGCCCTTCGGCTGGACCGACCTGTTGGGAACGGCGTTTATCCTGGCGACGATCTTTTTGCTCACCAAAGGCAGGGAATAGCCGATCAGCCGGCGGCGGGTGTTTCAGCTTGCAGCTCGTGAGAACGGTAATAGTTGCGATAAAACAGCAGGTATGCTGCCGCGAAACTTCCAGGGCAAAGCGCAACCGTCCACCTGAACAGGATCACCAGGAACAGCACCACGAACAAGCCTCCCACCCACTGCATGTACCTGTCCATATCCGGGCCCAGCCAATACAGCAGGCAATGGAGCAACATGATGGTCCCCAGCGCAAACACCAGCAAACCTGCTGCCATTACCAGGTTAAAACGGCTGAAGATCCAGATCGCTTCCGGTATTACCAGCACAAGATAACCCAGCAGGTACCCGCCAAACAGGCTGAGCCTCGTGTAAGGCAAGTTGCGCGAAAACTGCATCCGTTCCCGTTCAAAAACGTGCTGGTTAAACACCAGGACGGCATGGGCGGCAGCGATGGCCAGCAAGGCGATGCAGGCTACCCGGCTGTCGCTGCTTACATCGGCAAATAACGCAAACACGGCCGTTATAATCCCCCATGACAGCAGCTTGACCAGTAGGTAAGCTACTTTTGCCTGGTGCATTACCTGGTAGCCGTACAGGCTGAAAAATGGTTTCCGCCATTGCTGGCTGAATCGGGTAAGAACCGACAGCTGCGAACGGTCGCTTAACCGGTTCACCAGCCTCACGTATAACCACGCGCAGCCCGTAACCAACAGCAACAGGTAGCAGATCACCACCACGGGCAGTACATAAAGATGGTGGTACAGACCCATCGCGGCCGCCAGCAGGCCATAAACGGATACGGGCAGCATGATCGCCAGCTGTACGGCACACCAGCTCTTCAACTGTTCGGGCTTTCCAAAGGAGTTGCTGCTGTAAAAAAGGAATTGCTGGCTGCTGCCGTTAAGCTGCGACGCCACATAGTGAAAGGTTTTGAGCGCATACAGCAGCCACCCCGCGAAAACCAGCGATAACATCACCGGGTCTGATACAAAAGCCAGCATAAGCGCCCGGTGGTAACCGAGCAACTGCCCGGGATCTACCGATCCGAAGATCACCAGGAACGCAAAAATGAACAGCCCGGCATGTGCCCGGTAAAAGCCGTTCACAAAGATCTTGCTTAATACTACCGTAAGGGGATGCTGCATACTAATTAACCTGGTGTAAGGTTTGTTCTGCCACTAATAACTCCCTGGCATCGGGAAACATTTCCGCGTCGAGCGCCTGGTGCGAAGTAAGGAGAAAACTGGCGCCATCCGCGTATTTGGCCGCGATCCACTGGTGCAGGATGCCCAGCGAAGCGTTGTCGATGGTGATGAGCGGCTCATCCAGCAGTATCAGTTCCGGCTTGCCGAGAAATGCCAGTAACAACGATAGTTTTTTGAGCATCCCGCTGGAATAAGTGCCTACAGGCTTATGGATATAGCTTCGCATCTGCATATCGTCCAGGTAGCGCTCTTCCTGCCCTGCAGGAGCGAATTTTGCGGCGGCAAACAAGCGGATCATTTCCGTTCCGGTAAGGAACGCCGGAAATAAAGGTTCCGCCTCCGCGAAGTTAACGAGTTTACGGTACGCTACCGGCTGCCTGGTCAGGCTTACCTGGTTGAGCAGCACCTCGCCTTTAAAAGAAAGGATACCGGCGACAGACTTCAGCAGGGTGCTTTTCCCGGAGCCGTTTACGCCTTTTACCCAGTAAATGCCCGGATGGATAGCCATATCGGGAATGCTGAGTGCCTGGAACTGGTTATAGGATTTCTGAAAGTTAGAGAATTGGAGCATCTTCTATAGACCGCAATTTTGGCCCGCAAGTTACTTTAAATTCTTCTCAATCAGCATCTGCACGATCCCGTCAACCATGCCCACGCGTGGTACATAGATCTGCTTGATCCCGGCCCATTTCAGCACCGTGAGGTAGATCTCGCAGGCAGGGATGATCACATCAGCGCGGTCCTGGTTAAGACCGAGCACGGAGATCCGCTCTTTCAGCGAAAACGAGTTGAGGTGATTGTATATGGTTTTCAACTGGTTAAACGTAAGCGGCTGACCCTCCTTTTCTTCGGAGATCCGGAACAGTTTGTTGATATTTCCGCCGGTACCGATTCCCGAAAGGGATTTATATTTCCGGCAGTTGTCTTTTA
The DNA here is from genome assembly GCF_009834915.1 of Hufsiella ginkgonis. Taxonomy (GTDB): domain Bacteria; phylum Bacteroidota; class Bacteroidia; order Sphingobacteriales; family Sphingobacteriaceae; genus Hufsiella; species Hufsiella ginkgonis. Next base: position 172,774 of record NZ_WVHS01000001.1, read on the forward strand.
TCCATTCTTTCAGCTCGTCCCAGGTCTCTTGCTTATCCTGGTTGTCGAGCATACGGATGGTGCCGATGTTAAAAGAGCGCGATACTTCCGGCTGCCCGTCAGAAAACACGGAAAGCTCGGTGCTGCCGCCGCCCACATCGATGTACAGGTAGTTCTTTTTGATATCGATCTGCTCGTTTACGTGGCTCGAGTAAATGATGTTAGCTTCCCGTTGCCCTTCCACGATCTCTAGTTCGATATTGGCTTCGTCGAGCACCTTCTTTACGATTTCCTTGCCGTTCTTTGCTTCCCGCATGGCGGAAGTGGCACAGGCCATGTAATCCGTTACTTTATAAACGTCCATGAGATTACGGAAAGCCACCATGGTTTTAACCAGCTCGGCGACCTTCTTGTCAGAGATCTTTTTATCGAGGAAAGCATCGTCGCCCAGGCGCAATGGCACGCGGATCAGGGTATTCTTCTTAAAGGAAGCGTTTCGCGAAGGTTCGTTGATGTCGGCGATCAGCAACCTGATGGCGTTGGATCCTATGTCTATTGCGGCGTATCTCACGGGTGGTTCTTGTATTTCAGGTAAGTATAAATATCTGTTTGTGCACGGTAACTCACTTTCCCGCGATTTCTGCGGTAATTATTATTGTTGAGGCGATTAATTTCACGCGACTTGGTATTGTCTTTTAGCTGGATGTTGATGATGTCCCTGAGCTCCTTGCGGATGTTCTGATCAAAGATCGGGAAACCGACTTCCACGCGCCGGTCGAGGTTCCTGGTAAGCAGGTCGGCAGACGTAAGGTACATTTTTTCTTCACCATTGTTGCCAAAGATCCAGAGCCGTGCATGCTCCAGGAAACGATCGATGATGCTCACCACCTCTATATTCTCGCTCACCCCCGCAATACCGGGCACCAGGCAGCACATGCCCCTGATAATGAGCTGGATCTTTACACCCGCAGCGCCCGCCTCGTAAAGCTTACCGATCACCTCCTCGTCGGCGAGGCTGTTCATTTTCAGGATCACGTATGCAGGCTTTCCTTCGCCGGCCAGCCTGATCTCTTCGTCTATCAGTTCGTAAAACTTGGTACGGCTTTCCAGCGGCGATACCACCAGGTTCTTGTAACCTTTATAAAATTCCTTACGCTGCAAACCGTCAAACAGCTTGCGCAGCTCGCCCGTTATTTCGGGGTTAGCGGTAAATATGCTGTGATCGCAATAGATCTGCGCAGTTTTCTCGTTGTAGTTCCCGGTAGACAGGTTCGCATAATTTACGATCCTGCCTTTCTCTCTCCGGCTTACCAGGCAGATCTTCGAGTGCACTTTATAATCCTGCAGCCCATAATCCACTACTACGCCTTCTTCTTCCAGTTTGCCGGTCCAATAAATATTGGCCTGTTCGTCGAACCTGGCCTTCAGCTCGAGCAAGCAGAACACTTTCTTGCCGTTTTTTGCCGCATTGATCAACGCGTTGATCACCCTCGAATTCTCGGCAAGCCGGTAAAGCGTGATCGAAATCGCGGTTACCTTGGGATCGATGGCCGCCTCGCGCAAAAAGTGGATGATATAGTCGAACGACTGGTACGGCAAGTTGACCAGGTAATCGCGCCTGGCTACCTGGTTCAGTATACCTTTCGAGGCGTCCAGTTGCTTCACTTCCAGCGGATTTATGCGGGGATATTCAAGCTCGGCACGCCCGATATTCGGGAACCTGATAAAATCCTTGAATTTGTGGTACCGGTTACCGGGGATCAGGCCATCGGCATCCAGGTCGAGCTGTGCCACCAGGTAGGTGAGCATATCCAGCGGCATAGCGCTGTCGTACAACAAGCGCATAGGCTTCCCCTTTTTCCGTTTCTGCAGGCTTTTGGTAAGCGTGTCGATAAATTTCTCACTCACGTGACGGTCGAGATTAAGCTCGGCATCGCGGGTAAGCTGTACAGAATACGCTTCGATGTGGTTGTACTGGAAAATGTTGAAAATATCGTCGAGGCAATACCGGATGATATCGTCCAGCAGGATCACAAACTTAAGGTTATTGGTTTCCGGCAGCACCAGGAAACGGTCGATGCTGTGAGGGATTTCGATCAGGCTGTAACGCACCTTGGTCTTTGGATGGTCCTTGGTGAGCTTGATGAGAAAGTACACCACCCGATCCTTCAATTCAGGCAGCGGGTTCGTTTTGTCGGGCATCACCGGCACGAGCGTCGACAGGATCTTTTCGCGAAAATAGTTTCGTACGAACTGGCCGCGGGACACGTTCAGTTGTGTTTCGTTCAGGATAAATATCTTCTCCTGCTCGAGCTCCTTGATGATCTCGTCTTCGTAGAGATGGTTAAAACGCCGCTCGTGTTTTACCACCAGCGTTTTAATGTCGTTCAGTACCTTGCGCGGGTTGTACCCGAGCAGCTCCTTGGCTTTCGCGTTTACGTTGGCCAGCCTGTTTAGCGTAGCTACTCTTACCCGGTAAAATTCGTCGAGATTGGACGAGAAGATGGCCAGAAAGCGGATACGCTCAATAAGGGGCACTGTTTTGTCGGCTGCCTCCTGCAATACCCGTTCATTAAAGTACAGCCAGCTGATCTCACGGTTTAAAAGCGGTTTTGATGGTTTCTGCATCAGCACTGGTAAGCGGCCCGGCCCTGTGCCCGGAGCTGCAAATGTCTGTTTTGATTGTTAATTGAATGTTAAGACAGCGTAAACAGCTATTGGTCGACAGTTGTAAGTTGTCAGTTGTCAGTGATCAGTTGTCAGTTATCAGTTGTCAGTTATCAGTTGTCAGTAGCAGTTCCTGTATGGCACAACATAGGACTGATCACTGACTACTGATAACTGATAACTACTCACCACCGTCCTGTCCGTTTTCTGCCGGGGCACCCGGTTCGTTTGCGGGTACCGGATCCGCGGCTGCTGCTGGTTTAGGCGTCCGTTTGCGGGCGGGTGCAGGCGCCGCTCCGGTTTCCGTCGATCCGGAAGCCGCGGGTTTACGGGGAGCCCGAGTTGCAGGCGTCGGTTTAGCCGCCACCTTTACGGCTTCTACGGCCGTGTCGACGGCTTTCGCGGCGCGGGTTGCGGGTTTACGGGTTGCTTGCGCAGCGGTGGCAGCGGCCGCTTCAACGGGCTTCACCGCCATTTTGGTGGCCTTTTTAACGGTTTTAACCGCCGTTTTTAATTTCTTTTTGGTGGCCGGCTTCGGTTTCTCGTCTTCGAGCTTGGTTTCTACGGCGTCCTTTATGGATTCATATTTCTCCGACACCTTTTTGGCTACCAGCTTTGCCGCTTTCTTAACTTCCTTGCTGAGCTTCCCGGCATCGTGCCCGAGGTGTTTTACCGCTTCGAGGAACTTGTCGGTGATGCTTGCTTCAAGCTCCCTTTTTACTGCCCGCCTGGTCGACTTAGCCGCAGTTTTTACACTTGTTTTCGTAGTTTTTTTCTTTGCCATAACGGAAATATTTAGGTGAAAGGTAGGTTGCAGGCTAATTAGCTGTAACTGAAACAGATCACCGATTATTATGTTTCAGTACTTATTCTAAATCTATCTGTATATTTTTACAACCACAAATTATTTTTTTGTTATGCCTTCATTTGATATTGTCAGCAAAATTGATAGCCAGACACTCGACAACGCCATCAACACCGCGAAAAAAGATATTCTCAACCGTTACGATTTCAATAATTCTAAGAGTACCATCGAACTGGATAAAAAAACGAACGAGATCACCATTGTGACCGAGGATGACATGCGCCTGAAAGCCATTAAAGACGCTATTATCTCGCGTATGGTAAAACAGAATATCGACCCCATGAGCCTCGACGATGGTAAGGCACAATATGCATCAGGAAATATGATCCGCAAGGAGATCAAAATTAAAACCGGGATCGACAAAGAAACCGCTAAAAAGATCGTAAAAAAGATCAAAGACAGCGGCCTGAAAGTGCAAGCCGCCATTATGGACGACCAGGTGCGCGTCGATGGCAAAAAGATCGACGACCTGCAGGCAGTGATCTCGCTTTGCCGGAAAGAAAATTTTGGACAGCCGCTGCAGTATATAAATATGAGGGGTTAGTTAGTTGTCGGAGATCAGTGATCACTGATAACTGGCTCCTACACCGTCTTCACATCCTTCCTGTCAAACTCTTCGATATCCGTGATATAGGCGTTCTTCACCAGGAACTCAAATAGCGGTTTGGCTTCGCCAGACACCGGCATATTGCGGGTGGTGATGATCTCATCGTTGTTCTTTTTATCCAGGTAAGGGTAAGCGTAAAGCTTTACGTTTTTACTGAACAGGTCGCTTACGTATGCCAGCAGCTCGTCGGTGTACCGTTCGCCGAAACTCGTGGAGTCGAAAATACGCTTTAGGTTGGCAATGTTAGTAGAGATGCCTACACTGTTAGGTTTGCAGCGGGCCAGGTAGGCAGCGAGCTTGTGGTTGCGCGAAAAGTCGGATACGATCACATAGTTGCCGGTGGCGCAAAGGTCTTCCGCACGGGCGGCGAGGGCGTCGAGATCTGCGCTGTCAGGTTCTGCGCCTTCCCCGAACAAGTTGGTCATGAGCACTTCGATCAGCACCACGAGATTTTCATCTGCCACATGCTGGGAGCGCTTAAATTGCTCTACCGCACGGTTAAACAGGTCGAAATTAGGCGTAGATTTCTGTTTATAGCGGGTACGCAGGATCATGATGTCCTTTTTATACAGCAGGTCTTTAGCTTGCAGTGCGCTGGCATCCTTATCGAAGATGGCGGCACCCGAAAATCCTTTTGCGATCAGGTACAGGTTTACGAGGCGGTCGTTGGCATCGCTAAAGACCGGCCCCTGCAGGCTGATCAGGTCGATTTCCACGGAACCGGGGGTAAGGTTATCTACCAGCGACTCGATCATGAGCCGAACCTGCTGGTGGTGGTAAAAAGCGGCATAAACCAGGTTCACTCCTAAGATCCCCAGCACATTTTGCTGAAGTACGGAGTCGCTGTCGAGCAGCCGCACGTGGAAAACGATATCGTTAGGCGGGCCGCCGGGCGTAACCTGGAACCTGATCCCCAGCCAGCCGTGCGGATCGTTGGTCTTATTGAAATTAAGGGTGGTAACCGTATCCGCGAAAGCGAAAAAGGTTTTGTGGTGATGTTTCTCCCCTATCAGCCGCTCAGAAAGCAGGCCGAACTCATGGTCGAGCATCTTTAATAAACGCGACTTGCTCACATAACGTCCCGAAGTCTCTTCCCCGTAAATGGAATTGCTGAACGACATGTCGTATGCCGACATCGTTTTGGCTACTGTACCCGAGGCCGCTCCTGCGGTAAAAAAGTTACGTGCAACTTCCTGCCCCGCGCCTATCTCGGCGAAAGTGCCGTAAATAGGTACGTCGAGGTTGATTTTTAATGCTTTCCTTCGGGTTTCTAGTATTTCGCGGGCCATATCCGCGAAAATAAGGAATAATGAGGATCAAGCAATAAATCTGGGACGGGCTCACGGAATTAAACTGAGGCCTTGTCAAAAACATTCACCCAAAGAATACCGGGACCTTTACGGAGGTAACGGGAAATGGCGATCCTGAAGAGAAACGGATCAGGCAAAATAATTGGGGATCGGGAGATATTTTATCCTCCTCCGTCTTCGGCACCCCCCTCCGAAGGAAAACAAAATCCCGGTCTCACCGGGGTAACTTAATAAAAACAAGTTACTTATTTGTAATGAAATCCTATCTCCCTGACGGAGGGAGTCCCGAGGTGAGGAAGGATAATTATCGTCTCCGAAACTTTCCGGACTGACCCTGGAAAATCAACGTCTATGCGGAAGCGAAACAGAAAACGCCCCGGTTACCCCGGGGCGCTCTCCACTCAACAACCTAAACTTCACACTTAACTTATCTTTATAAGATACCCTGGACCTTACTTAATGGTAATCTCGCGGGTTACCTGCCTGGCTTCTTCTTTCTTTGCTACGTTCACGCTCAGGATACCATCGGTGTACTGCGCTTCGATGTTGGCATGGTCGACGGTTTCAGGCAGGGTGAACGACCTCACAAAAGTTGAGTAGCTGTACTCACGCCTGTTGTACTTTTTGGTCTCCCCGGCAGCGGCCGACTTATTCTCAGCAGAAATGCTTAACATATTTTTCTCCAGGTTGATTTTGAAATCTTCTTTTTTCAGCCCGGGAGCGGCCAGCTCGATGTGGTAGTGGTTCTCAGTTTCTGCAATGTTTACCGCAGGCACTTTTGCAGTGAAGCGGTCAGACACGAATGAATCATTAAAAAAGGATTCGAAAGCATCTGTGAATAAAGGGCTTAAACCATTTCTTTTGTGTCCGTTAGCGAATTTTACAAGTGTCATTTTATATTCCTCCAATTATTTTTGTATTTGAAAAGAAATATTCAATCAACATGCCAACGCAGCAACGACAAAAAATAGAAGACAAAATGACACTAAACGCAAAATAAAGACGACAAAATGTCCTCTTTAAGGAAATCAAGGTGACGATTCTTACCTTCGCCTCATGAAAGTCTACGGCATCCCCAACTGCGATACAGTACAAAAAGCGCTAACCTGGTTAAAGTCGAACCAAATGGATCCCGGGTTCCACGATTATAAAAAGCTGGGTATCTCTGAAGAAAAACTGAAAGAATGGATCGATAAAGTGGGATGGGAGATCCTTGTAAATAAAAAAAGCACCACCTGGCGCGCGCTTACGCCCGAAGAGCAGGCGAAGGTAACCACGGCGGCGGACGCCATCCGGCTGATGCAAGCCCACAACAGCGTGATTAAACGTCCCGTTATCGAGTTTGGAGATAAAATTACCGTGGGTTTTAATGAAAAAGCTTACCAGGAGTCCTTTTTATAGGATTTCTTATTAACAACCAGGTAACATTTGCCTTACCTGGCCGGCTATTTCCCTGTTTTTTGCCGCAATAACCTACTTTTACCGCCTAACTATTAAATAAGGTATGAGATTTAAAAGATCAGCCGGTACTTTACTGGCTATGCTTGCATCTGTGGGAATTGCACAGGCGCAGCGACCGGGCGCCGGCCCTGAAATAGGCTCGGTAGGCGCACCTAAAACCAATTACGATTATCACGATGCTTTTGCCCCGTTCTTTTATACAAAAAACGGAACGGAATATCGCGCAGCCGATGGTCAGCCGGGACCTAAATACTGGCAAAACCGTGCCGATTACCAGATAGCTGTTTCATTCGACGAACAGAAAAGTGAGGTATCAGGTACCGAAGTGGTAACCTATACCAATAACAGTCCCAACAAGCTCGGTTACCTGTGGATGCAGCTCGACCAGAACCTTTTCAAACTCGATTCGCGCGGCTCTATGATCGTTCCGACCACCGGCAGCCGCAACGGCGGACGCGGACAGGTATTCGATGCAGGTTATAAGATCAAGTCTGTGAAGCTGGTAAGCACCGTTAAGGGAAAGACCACGCTAACCGATGCTGATTTTATGATCGACGATACCCGGATGCAAGTCTCCCTGCCCTCAGCCGTTCAGCCTTCCGGCGGACAGGTGAAAGTACAGGTAGAGTACAGCTTTATCTCGCCCGTGATCGGGTCTGACCGCATGGGCATCGCCGAATCCAGGAACGGGCGGATCTTCGAATTCGCGCAGTGGTACCCGCGCATGTATGTATATGACGACCTGCAGGGATGGAATACCCTCCCCTATACCGGTCCCGGTGAGTTTTACCTCGAATACGGTGATTTCGACATTAAGATCACCGCGCCTTCGAATCACATCGTGGTTTGCTCCGGCGAATTATTGAATACACCGGAGGTTTACACGCCAGTACAACAGGCCCGTTGGGCGAAAGCGGTTGCAAGCGACTCCACCGTAATGATCCGCACGCCGGAAGAGGTGACGGATCCTACATCCCGCCCGCAGGGCAAACCAACCCTCACCTGGCATTTTGCCATCAAAAACGCGCGCGATGCGGCATGGGCTACATCGGCGGCATTCGCCATCGACGCCGCAAAGCTTAATATGCCAAGCGGGAAGAAAACCCTCGCGATCTCCGCATACCCGGCGGAAAGCTGGGGCGGCAAAAACATGGCGTGGGGACAATCGACCCAGCAGGTTAAATTCTCTCTCGAGTTTAACTCAAACCGGTGGTTCGAATACCCGTACCCTGCAGCTACTAACGTTGCCGGTATTGCGGGCGGCATGGAATATCCTGGCATCGTTTTCTGCGGAAAAGGCAACGGCACCGGTGATATCTGGGGTGTAACCGACCATGAGTTCGGTCATACATGGTTCCCGATGATCGTCGGCTCGAACGAGCGCATGTATGGTTTCATGGATGAAGGCTTTAATACGTTCATTAATACCCTTACCACGGCAGATTACCGCAAGCTTCACCCGGCACAGCCGAGAGGAAATTTTGGTGGCAGGGGTGCACAGGGTGCTGCCGGCCCCGCAGGCGCTGCACCGGGCACACAAGGCCAGGGTGCTGCAGGTCAGCCGGGCGCACAGGGAGCAGGACCGGGAGGTCGCGGCAATTTCGCTCCGCGCGATGCTAAATCTATCGGCGCCGGGTATACCCGCCCGGATATAGAACCGATCCTAAGCGTAACCGATAACCTGAAAGAAGTAAATAACGGGACCCTATTGTACAACAAACCAAGCTATGGACTGGTGCTGCTGCGCGAGCAGGTACTGGGTCCGCAGCGTTTTGATAAAGCATTCCGCGCTTACATTGCCAGCTGGGCATTTAAGCACCCTGCACCCGACGATTTTTTCCGCACCATGGAGAACGTAGCCGGCGAAAACCTTAACTGGTTCTGGCGCAGCTGGTTCGCTAATAACTGGCGGCTGGACCAATCGATCCGCGACGTTAAGTACGTAAACAACGATGCGAAACAAGGCGCATTGATCACCCTTGATAACCTCGAGAAAATGCCGATGCCGGTGATCATGGACATCAAAACCAAGAACGGAAAAGTAACCCGCGTAAAGCTCCCTGTAGAGATCTGGATGCGCAACAAATATTGGGTGTACAAATTCCCTTCCACCGAAGAGATCGAATCTGTAACGCTCGATCCCGACCACGTATTACCGGATTTTAACATCGATAACGATGTATGGCCGGCCGCGGCGAAGAAAGCGGATTAAATCGGTAATGGTTGGACGTTAAACGTTTAACGTCCAACCTATTACTTTTTCCCCGAAGCCACCAGCACCACAATCCCGCCCACGAGGAGCACGCCGCCGAGGTAAGGCGGCCAGTTTACGGACTTCTCTCTGTCCGCAGACACTTCGATAGGGCCTGCATCGATCACTTTTTCTTTTTTGGTATAGGTAAAGCCTGTCCAGACCAGCATGGCGACGCCTGCCAGAATTAAAATTAAACCAACTGTACGATTCATAGGAGATATATTTATATACTATGAATCGTTTTGGAAACGAATTGTTTTCTATTTAAACGCGTTAAAGCCGGTTACGTCCATGCCGGTAATAAGCAGGTGGATATCATGCGTCCCTTCATAGGTTACCACCGATTCGAGATTCATCATATGCCGCATGATCGGGTATTCGCCGGTGATGCCCATGCCGCCCAGCATCTGCCGCGCCTGGCGTGCAATGTCTAACGCAACTTCTACACTGTTCCGTTTAGCCATAGAGATTTGTTCCGGTGTTGCCCGGTTTTCGCTTTTAAGTATCCCGAGACGCCATACGAGGAGCTGCCCCTTGGTGATTTCGGTGATCATCTCGGCCAGTTTTTTTTGCTGAAGCTGGAATCCGCCGATCGGCCGATCGAACTGCACCCGTTCTTTCGAGTAACGGAGCGCGGTATCATAGCAATCCATGGCAGCTCCTAAAGCGCCCCAGGCAATGCCGTACCTGGCCTGGTTGAGACAGCTCAGCGGACCTTTAAGCCCCTTTACCCCGGGGAGGATATTGGCTTTTGGCACCTTAACCTGGTCGAACACCAGCTCGCCGGTTGCCGATGCGCGTAGACTCCACTTCTGATGTGTTTCGGGCGTAGAAAAACCTTCCATGCCACGTTCTACGATCAGTCCGTGAACAACGCCCTCTTCATTCTTGGCCCATACTACCGCAATGTCGGCAAACGGTGCGTTCGAGATCCAAAGCTTGGCGCCGTTTAACACTACGTAATCTCCCGCATCCTTAAAGCTGGTGACCATCCCTCCCGGGTTAGACCCGAAATCAGGTTCCGTTAAGCCGAAGCAGCCCATCATTTCGCCCGCAGCCAGCTTAGGAAGGTATTTTTGTTTCTGTTCTTCAGACCCGAACGCATAGATCGGGTACATTACCAGCGATCCCTGCACCGAGGCGGTAGACCGGATACCGGAATCGCCGCGTTCCAGTTCCTGCATGATAATGCCGTAAGCCGTGTAGTCCAGTCCCGCGCCGCCGTATTCGACCGGGATGGTCGGGCCGAAAGCGCCGATGGCGGCAAGCCCCGGGATCAGATACCGGGGGAACTCCGCGCGCTGCGCGAAATCCTCTATCACCGGGCTCAGTTCCTTTTTCACCCACTCACGCACCGATGCACGGATCAGCTTATGTTCTTCCGTGAGCAGCTCATCGAGCAGGTAGTAATCGGGAGAATCGTACAGGTCTTTCTTCTGGGAACGGGAATGGTTCATGAGGCGGCGGTTTTTTCAAAAGTAGCAAATAGTGGGGGATAGAGAATGGGAATGGAGAATTCTCTATTTTGCTACTTTTACGCCATGTCAACCATCACCAGGAAAATTGCCTTAGAAAAGATCCGCTTTTTCGCCTTCCATGGCTTTTACGCGGAAGAACAGGTTACAGGGACCGAGTTTTTTGTGGACGCAGAAGTTTCGTTACCGGTATATAACAACGCCAATGAAGACCTTTCACAAACGATCAACTACGAGCGGCTGTTCGAGATCGTGTCGGCGCAGATGAAAGTTCCGCGTAAGCTGATCGAGACCGTGGCGCACAATATCCTCGACGAGGTACATTTAGAATGTATGCAGGCGACCCACATCCGCATTGCGATCCGTAAGATGCATCCCCCGCTGGGCGGAGAAGTGAACAATTCATTGGTGGAAGTGAGCTTTGTAAGGCAATGATACCATTCAGCCCCATAACGGAAGACATCCTGGCCGAGATCACCGCGATCGCCGGACCAGGATATGTATTGTGCGGCCGGGAGGAGCTGGAGCCCTTCGCACACGACGAAACAGAAGATCTCCGTTTTTTCCCGGAGGTAGTGGTACGTCCTGCCGACACGGCGCAAGTATCGGCGCTGCTCAGGCTTTGTACCAAACACCGCGTACCGGTAACGCCGCGCGGGGCAGGCACGGGCTTAAGCGGGGGCGCGCTGGCGGTGAACGGCGGTCTGATGCTATCGACGGACCGGTTGAACAAGATCATCTCCATCGATACGCAAAACCTGCAGGCACTGGTAGAACCCGGTGTAATTACAGAAGTATTTATGAACGAGGTGGCCGGTTACGGATTGCTGTACCCGGTAGATCCGTCGAGTAAAGGAAGCTGTTTCCTCGGCGGCAACGTAGCGCATGGGTCCGGCGGTCCGCGTGCCGTAAAATACGGAACAGTACGTGAGTATGTACTGAACCTCGAAATCGTATTGCCAGATGGCGAAGTAACCTGGACCGGCGCCAACACCCTCAAATATGCTTCGGGGTACAACCTCACCCAATTGATGGTGGGCTCGGAAGGCACCCTTGCCGTGATCACGAAGATCGTGCTGAAGCTGATCGCCCGGCCGGCGCTGAACGTGCTGATGATGGCTTCTTTCCTATCGAATGAGCAGGCATGCGCGGCCGTTTCGGGCATCTTCAGGGCGGGTATATTGCCGTCTGCGCTCGAATTTATGGAACGCAAAGGGATAGAATGGGTGAAGGTTTTTGACCACATCAGTTTCCCGCTTAAACCGGGAGACCAGGCCTTCCTGCTGATAGAGCTTGATGGGAACGACAGCGGGGTGCTCTTCGGCGAAAGCGAAAAAATAAATGAAGTGCTCGAGCTCCATGGTTGTACAGATGTACTGTTTGCCGATAGTTCTGTACAGAAAGAAGAGCTCTGGAAAATCCGCCGCACGATGCCGCTTTCGGTGAAGTCGAACTCCATCTACAAGGAAGAAGATACCGTGGTACCCCGCGCGGGCTTACCGCAGCTTATTAACGGAGTAAAGGAAATCGGAAACAAGTACGGCTTTGAATCTGTTTGTTACGGACATGCCGGAGACGGCAACCTGCACATCAACATCATCCGTGGGGGGATGAGTGAAGATGCCTGGAATACAAAGCTAAAAGCTGGTATCCGCGAGATTTTTGAGCTTACGGTTTCGCTGGGCGGCACCATCTCCGGGGAACACGGCATCGGTTATGTGCAAAAGGAATACATGCCGCTAAAGTACTCCGCTACACACCTGGCATTAATGAAAGGAATTAAGGCGGTGTTTGATCCGCAGGGGATTTTAAACCCCGGTAAAATATTTTAACATGATCGACTTTATCGTCAGGCAGCAAGAAATGATCGACATCGGGGCTTCCCTGGTTTGCGGAGCCATGATCGGTATCGAACGCGAGTATAAAAACAAGGTTGCCGGTTTGCGTACCATGATCCTTATTTGCCTCGGGTCCACTATTTTCACGCTCGTATCTCAGCATGCCGCGGGCAAGGCAGACGACCGCATAGCTTCCAACATCGTTACGGGAATAGGTTTTATCGGTGCTGGCGTTATCTTCAAAGATAAGCTTTGGGTAAAGGGGCTTACCACTGCCGCGGTGATCTGGATAACCGCGGCAATTGGCATGATGTGCGGTACAGGCAATTATGTACCCGCTATAATCCTCTCCGTTATTGTGGTTGCTATTCTTTCCCTTTTTAACAGCATCGAAGATTTTATCGACCGTATCCATCACCGCAAGCAGTTCACTATTACTTTTAACGGGCTCGACCTGCAACCGTTACATCAGCTCGAGCAGGAGATTAAGATGCGAAAACTCCACTCCAGCAGAAAGAACATCTCCAAAGACCAACATTGTCTTATCGTGATCCTGGCGGTTTACGGCAGGAAAAAACAGGTAAGGAACCTGGATGAGTACATGGTGGGGTTACCGGAGATCAAGGCGTTTGAGATGATGTAGTTTTGAATGGTGAGTAACCAGCCGTCAATACTTCGTAGCGTCTTAAAGGAACTGGTCACCGGCAACTGGTCCCTACCTGAATACGACCCTGCTCCCCTCGCCATGTGCGTTAAATTCAGGTGCGTATACGCTTTGCATAGAAGCGAAACCTGCGGAGAAATTTCCGGGCTGGCTTACGCGAAGCCGGTATTCAACTACGTAATTCCCCCTGGGTAAGTAGTTGAAGAAGAAATTCGTTGAAACATCCTTCGTTACCTGGTAATAATACAACTGATCCTGGTATTTATACCCTGACAATACCGCCGACGGCTCGGTACCTGCCGGGCGAAGATCTTTAAGGTGCACGTATTCATAGTCGCGGTCTGCCACGATGTTGATCACTACTTTCAATTCGTCGCCAACCTTCGGGATATGCTGCGCGTCAACAGCAGTGAGCACGGGCCCATTCGCGGTGTATTTCAGGATGTAGTACTTTCTTTCCAGCTTCATGGCCGACAGCGATGCCGGTAGCTTGTCCGGGTTCTCCAGGTACTGCCAGTGAAGCGCTCCCCAGGAGATGGTCTTGCCCGTATTTTTTACTGCCACATTGCCAAGTAAGGGTTTAATATCCTCGCCTGTCCAGGCAGTTTTTAAATAGCCCGTGCCCGTTTCCGCCACCAGCGAAGGCTTAAGCGCGGTAAGCGGGTGTCCCCCCAGTTTTATTTCAGGCACCGCGGTTTCTGCCAGCAGGTTGCTGCCGCGCATTAGTAAAGCGTAACAGGCCGCGGCCGTAGCCTTGGTAGTTTTCCAGTTGGACGTTTGCTTTTTCCGCAGCAGCCAGATCTTCATCTCTTCGATATCACCGGCATTCTCCCCGGCTTCCGCGAACAGTTCCATAATAACTGCCTGAACCTCTACGGGCGATTGGTTCCAGGCGTACCCCAGCTGGTTTACCGGCCAGTACATACCCATTTCGCCGGTGTGTTTCGCGGTATCCTTTAACGACCGTACGATCATTGCAGGCAGCGCAGGCTGTTGGTAACGCAGCAACGTAAGCGCGATCATCGCCTGCTCGTACGCACTGCACTTATTCCATATAGCCCTGGTTAAGTTTATATACCCTTCGAAGGCTTCTTTAAGCGCAGGTTTCATAGCTACCCTAGCGAAATAGCTGCGTGCATACCAGGCATGTATTACAATGGAACCCTGCCAGAGCGATTTAGACGCGCCGCGCTTGTCGTACCTGTAGTTTTCGATGATCTTTTCATCTACAAAATCCAGCGTTTTCAGCGCCACAGGCTTTAAGGCTGTCCCGGCATTTACCGAATCGATCACCGTGAGCTGGCCCATGCCCGCCAGGATGTGCTGGGTAATGTATTGATCGGCGTACAAAGAGCCGGTAAACCAGGGGAATCCACCATCGGGGCGCTGCATTTTGCTGAGCTTGGACAGGTTTTCCGCAAGGGCGTTACTCATATTATTAAGGTCGAACAGGAGGGCGATCCGTCTTTGCTGTTCACTTTCGCTTTCGGCATCGCGCAGCCAGGGCGTTTCTTCGACCAGTACCGCCTTAAGCTCCTGGTTCTTTTCCAGGTTCGAAAGCAGGGAGGAGGCGCCGTTGTCTTTCCAACGTTCGAACACGGGCTTAATTTGCGGCAACGTATTTACGATCTGCCGCGCCAGGGTATTGGCATAATAGCGGCTGAACACCTGCTCAGAACATTCATACGGAACCTCCGAGAGGTATGGCAATGCCTGTACCGCGTACCAAACCGGGTTCGACGTAAACTCGAAGGTGAGCGTCTTGTTGATCAGCGTGCCCGATGCTTGTTTAACGAACCGGTCGAACGTAAAGGTTTGTTGCTGACCGGCACGCACCATCAGCGGCATCGATTCCGTCACCGGGACGCGGTTAGGCAGCACCGGTACGGTATTCTCCTCCCCGTCCGTATGCAGGGCCGAAATGGCGCGGATATTATAGGTCAGCGCGTCCAATCCTGCGGGGATAATAAAGGTAAATGAAACCGGCCGGGTGGTCCGCGCAGCGATCTCAAACGCCTGCTTTGCCGACGCCGGGTTCCTGAGCAATTGTACGGGCTGCATATTTATCGCGTTAAACAGGCGCAATTCAGTTTGCCCTTTGATGGTTTCGCCGGTGAGGTTGGCCAGCCGGGCAGAGACGGTAACGGTATCGCCTTCGCGCAGGAACCTGGGCATATTCGCCGAGATCATCAGCTGCTTTTGGGTAATCGCTTCTTTTTGCAGGTACCCGCTTTGCAGGTCCTTGGTATGTGCCAGCGCCCTGAACTTCCAGCGTGTAAGCGCATCAGGAATGGTAAAACCGATGGTGACCATCCCTTTTTCGTCTGTACGCAGGTTCGGGTAAAAGAAGGCTGTTTCGTTAAAATTCTTGCGGATGGTTACAAGCGGTTCCGTCATCTCATGGATCGAGTTGTCTTCGGTAACGTTAGCCTCCTTCAACGGCGCTTCCCGCGCATTAAGCGCCTCCACCTCCTGCCGCAACGACACCTCTTTCAGCTCGTCATACATCATCGGAGCCATTGCGGCGATAGATCCTACCACCGACTTTTTTGCCTGAGCACCATAGCCTGCCGTCATTTCATTCAGCATGTCGCTGCTGTTAAAACCCCCCTGCAGTTTCACATCCCGGACCCGGGTCAGGTACCACCTGTAGGCGCTGTTATACCCCCCATAGTAGCTGTAGCCAAAAAGGTTCAGGGTTTCGTAATTCCTTTCCGACAGCGGAAAGCTACGGTAAAAACTATAAATCGGCCGGATAAATGCCACACGGTTATAGTCTTCCGCTTGCCAGCGGTTATAATCGGGATAATAGCGGTTGTACGTCGACAGGTTGGCCGGCCATGGCATTGTTGACAACAGGTCGTCGAGGGAAGCATCGTACAAGCCAGCCACCATTTCAGCCGTTTCCCCTTCATCCTGGCCGGTAATCTTCATCTCCCATTGCTCTTTATCACCCGGCTGCAGTTTGTCGCGGAAGCTTGAGAAAGTAAGCCGCAACGGGTTTTCCGGTTGTACAAGCGTAATCCGTCCGCTCCAGTTATAAACCCGGTTATCGGTCATCATCAGCACATTTACGCGGAGGCGATCACTGTTCTCCCTTATAGCGATGGTTTTCCGGAGCTGTTTCTCACCCGCTTGCAGCCATTCTTCAGAAAGGAGATTCCTGCCGTCATACACTTCTACGAACACATTATTTTTTTCGCCGTTTCCGGCCCATATTTCCGCCTGCTGGCCGGCCTTGCCCGAAACAACAGCGGGTACCACCCAGTTTTCGCGGGTAAGCACGGCGGCGCCATACTCAAGTACATTCAGAAACGCAATTGTCGAAATCGTATCGCCCCTGGCTGTCCGGGCCGCGATCTCCACGCGGTACATCCCGGCAGGCCGCTTTCTGAGTAATGCCAGGTCCAGCAACGGGTACCCGGTGGTGTCGGCAGTTAGCTTAAAATCTGCCACTTGCTGCTGTTTCACCCAGCGGGGAAAGGCGCGGTCGCCCGAATAATCGTACAAGGGAAAGTTGCGTTCGAAGTATTCCCTGCTCATCAGGTGCTGATCGGGCATATTCCAGAACCTTTCGTTTACCGGTTGTCCCGGCGACTTCAACGAAAATACCTTTACATCCAGCTTACCCGCTATCCGGTGATTACCCAGGTTGCGTAGCTGGTAGATGAATTTAAGCGAGTCGGCTGGTAAAATAGTCGGCCGTATATTGGTAGAAAGCCTCAATACCTGCTTAGCTACCGCAATAGATACGGAGGCGGGGCGCGTTTCACCGCTGCCGTCTGTTACGTCGGCGCTTACCAGGAAGGTATGGACGTTTCGCGAGAGGGTATCGTCCGCCGCCGCGCGGAAGCGTATGGTAAACGTACCTCCCGCATCCGTAAGGATGGTGTCGGTCCTTATTTCCACCGGCGGCAACGCGTTATACCGATAATCCGGGTAATCGCGGGCCGACGTGGTTCGGGTTACGCGGTAAGCGATCCTGGCGTTTGACAATCCGTAGCCCGAAAACGCGACCACCCGGCCGGTTACTTTTATGCTGTCATTAATATGATAGGCTTCTTTTACCGGGTCGAGCTTCACCTGGAAGGTCGGTCTTTTGTATTCTTCGATCATCACGCCAACCTGCCCGCTTTTCGTTCTAAGCGTAACCATCCCGCCCTGAAGTACCTGGGGCAGCATAAATGAGCCGCTGAAACTTCCGAAATCGTTGGTTACGAACGGCATCGTACCCAGTTCCTTACCGTTTATGCCGGTTATTTTCAGTTCCACCGGTTCATTCTTCACCAATACGCTTTTGTTCACCTGCCGGCTCAGCTGGTATCCCTTAAACCAGATGGTTTGCCCGGGGCGGTAGATCTGCCTGTCGGTGATGAGTGTCGTTTGTATAACCGGGCTATCGGCGTTGCGATCATAACCGCCATCGCCATAATAGCCGTTATCCTGAAGCAACGTATCTTTACCTTTAACAAGTATTAACGTACCCATCCCGTAGGCGTACTCAGCTGCCGCAAAGCGAAAGCGGCCGGCGGTAGTAGTTCCCTTCACGGTACGCGTAAAGCTTTTGTCATTTGCGTATTCTACGGTTACCTGCACATTGTTTACGGGCTTACCGGTTTGGCGGTTTACCACCATCACCTCCCGCTGGCCCGAAACAAGCGCCCTGTTCAAAGCCGCCATTTCCGAAACGTGAAAGCTTCCGGTTACGGTAAGCAGCGTATCCGCGCCCGTTACTGCTACGATGTAACGACCTGCTTCGAGGGGCTGGATATCTATTTCCACAGAGTGATCGCTATAATCGCCCGGATCCGGTGGTGTAATTTCTTTTTCCTGTACGGGCGGCAGGGCCTGAATCCAGTTAAGCTCCTTTCTGCCCGGGCTCCGCCCGTAACTGTTCGATCTCTCTTTATTGTATGCCCTCAGCATCGCCACCGTGACGCGGTAGATCTTAAGTGAAACCGGTAATGGGTTACGGTATCCGAGCAAAGCCAGGATGGGCTTCCCGGGGAGGTTAATATTTTCAACCTGGAGGTTGAGTTTGCGCTCGCGGATCTCGTCGAGCATGATTGCCGCGTTACCCGCCCCCTGGCTTCCCGGGTAACGGGCGATGGCCTCAAGCAGGTAAGGCACCGCATTGCGGAAGCGCCTGTTCTGCTTCTCATATTTCGCCATGAGCACCAAGGCATCGGCAGCCACTGTGAAACTGCCTTGCCCGGTGGCCATTTTCCGCAGCGCCTGCATGTACAGCGAATCCTTTTGAGAGATCCGCGATCTCCTCCACACAAACTCCAGCCGCCTGAGATCCAGGTCGGCAAGCGCTTCCGGACGGTCGCTTTCCAGGTGAAAGGCTGTACCCTGCTGCAGCAATACCGCGCCGGAATATGCCAGCAGGCTGGTGTCCTTACGGGAAATTATGAGACTGGCAAAGCTACGGCTATCGCCGAACGACCGCGGGTCATCGAACAGGACCCCATCGTTAGCGCCGGGCATATAGGAATCCTCGGAGAGAAAGAAATCCAGGGCGCGGTGGAGCAGCAGGTCGTATAAGGTCGGGCGGTATTTGCGGGTAAGCTTATCTCCTTTCAGCGCCCCGGCGAAGGTGGAAACGGGGATGTCTTTAAGCAGTTTTTCCTGGCTGAGCGAGTATTTATAAATAGCGGATATCTCCCGTACCAGGGTGCGGAGGTCCCAGCGCGTATAATCGGTGCCGGGCTTTTCCATGGTAGCGCGCTGGCTGAACTTGTACCGGTTCTGCTGGTAATAGCGCCAGTACGTTTCGGCCAGCAGCGACTGAAGCACGGCTTTCCCCGGATAAGCAGCACGCCCGATGTCTGTTCTCAGGCCATCGATCACCGCCGGGAGCGCGTCCTCCTCGAGGTAGCTGAGAAAGATCATTTTGTATATCGCTGCACGGACGAGCATTACCGGGTCCTTTTTTTCCTGCGCGAAGATATACAGTGAGTCCACCTGTTTAAACGCGGAACCTGCCAACCCGATGGTGGCCAGGGAGTCGATCTTTTTTACCAGCTTTTCGAATGGCTTGTCCTGGGCAAACCCGGCATTACCGGGAAAAAGGGCGCAGCTACAAAGGATTGTCGTGAGAAAACGACGGCAACGGGAAAAATGAAACATATCCGGCTATTTTACTTTGAAGATAGCTTTTCGACCTCATTTCCATAAATGTACCTTACTTATTATACCGGGTCATAGTAAGTTCGGGCCCGGCGGTCACAAAGCTTTGAATGATCTCGATAGAACGGTCGATCAATCCGGGAAGTGCCGGCTGTTCGTCCTTATCAAACCCGCTGAGCACATAGTCTACCTGCCTGCCTTTGGGATAGTTATCGCCCACCCCAAACCGCAGGCGTGCGTAATTCTGTCCGCCGAGCGAAGCCTCGATGCTTTTTAACCCGTTATGTCCCGCGCTGCTGCCCTTAGGCTTAAGCCGGAGCGTTCCGAAAGGCAGCGCCAGTTCGTCCACCACCACCAGCACGTTCTCAACGGGGATCTTAAGTTCGTTCATCCAGTAATTCACCGCTTTGCCGCTCAGGTTCATATAGGTGGTTGGCTTTACCAGGAAGATCTTTTTTCCTTTATGGCTTAATTCTGTATAGTACGCCAGCCGGAGGTTCACAAAATCAGCACCTGCCTGCTTTGCCAGGGCATCTGCCACCATGAAACCGATATTGTGGCGGGTATCTTTGTATTCGGGACCGATATTACCGAGGCCGGCGACGAGGTATTTCATTGAGTTGTCAGTGATCAGTTGCCAGTTGTCAGTTGCTCCGTAATATAAAAAGGAGGCTGCTCTTGTGAACAGCCCCCTTCTTTTGGCGCTTTGTTATCACTGATCACTGGCAACTGATCACTGACAACTCACAATTATTTTCCTTTCGCGTCCTGCTCCGCCTGTTTCAGTGCACGTGACATACCTACGGAAACGATGGTATCATCGACGTTGTTGGTAATCGCGAAGTCGGGGAATTTCAGGTCGCCTACGCGAACGGATTTTCCAACTTCGAGGGTCTCGAGGCTGATCTCCACGTACTGCGGGATGCTGTCAGGTAAGGCTTTTACGCGCAGCTTGCGTAATTTCTGGATCAGTTTACCACCTACTTTAACACCAGGCGATGTTCCTGTCAACTTCACAGGGATCTCCATCACTAACGGTTTCCCGGCGTTAAGCTCCATAAAGTCAACGTGCAGCATCTGCTCGGTTAACGGGTGGAACTGGATGTCCTGTATAATGGCTTGTGCGGTTACGTCGCCTACAGTAAGCTCTACGAAATGTACATCCGGTGTGTATACTACAGGTTTCAGATCGGTAGCCAGTACCGAGAAGTGAAGCTGTGATTTTCCGCCGTACAATACTGCAGGCACTTTACCTTCGTAACGCAATTCTTTTGCGTCGCGTTTCCCTACGTCCCCCCTGAGGGAACCGCTAATAGCGATAGTTTTCATTTTTACTTAATTTAATTATGCTTGATCTATTTTAAATAACTGGCTGATAGAGCCATGTTCATTTACATTTGCAATGGCCCGGGCGAACAGATCTGCGGTAGATAGCTGCCTGATCTTTCCGCCTTCCCGTTTCAGCGGGATGGTATCTGTAACGATCAGTTCTGAAAGGACCGAGTTTTCGATGGTATCGTACGCTTTACCTGAAAGCACCGCATGCGTACATACGGCACGTACGCTGTTGGCGCCGTTCTCCATGATGAGGGCTGCTGCTTTCGACAAGGTACCTGCGGTGTCGCAGATATCGTCGATGAGCACGATATCGCGGCCCGACACATCCCCGATGATCGACATCGATTCGATCTCGTTGGCACGTTTACGGCGCTTATCGCAGATAATGATCTCCGCGTTGAAATACTTGGCAAAGGTACGGGCACGGTATGATCCGCCGATATCCGGCGAAGCGATGGTAAGGTTCGGCAGGTTAAGGCTGCGGATATAAGGCACAAAGATCACCGATGCGTCGAGGTGATCAACCGGGATATCAAAAAATCCCTGGATCTGGGCGGCGTGCAGGTCCATGGTCATAATGCGGTGTGCACCGGCAGCCATGATCAGGTTTGCCATTAGCTTGGCGCCGATGGCTACCCGCGGCTTGTCCTTTCGGTCCTGCCTCGCCCATCCGAAGTATGGCACCACTACCGTGATGTAATGCGCGGAAGCACGTTTGGCGGCATCGGTAAGCAGCAGGAGCTCGATTAAATTGTCGTTAGGCTGGTAGGTGGACTGGATCAGAAATACATCGCATCCTCTTACGGATTCGTTAAAGGAAGGCTGAATTTCCCCATCGCTGAACCTGGCGACGCTAAGGTCTCCCAGTTCTCTTCCGTGCGCCTCGGCGATCTTACGGCCAAGCTCTTCGGTACCTGAACCGGCAAATAACTTTACGGGATTAAACTGCTGTGGCATGATGTAAAATTCGGATATCCTGATTTCAGCACCTTCGCAAGCCGATAGACGAACCGAAACTTTATGTTGCCCGACCAGGATTCGAACCTAGACAAACTGAACCAAAATCAGTTGTACTACCTTTATACTATCGGGCAAAACTCCATTCCGGCTATTTTTCCGAAATGGATTGCAAATATAGCGGGATTGAGCGATACGTCCAAGATTTTTTTACTTTTAACCGTTTTACTAAGGAATGTGGCGCCCTTATTCCGGGCTTTGCGCCCGGGTTATTTGTAACAACGGGACAGATATCGTTCATTGCGTACCACCCATTGTTCATTGTTAAAGAGATTTGCTATTTTCGGCACCAATTATGAATTACAATAAGATCAATAATATCGGCGGATGGATCTGTTTCCTGATCGCAACTGTTACCTATATATTAACGCTGGAGCCTTCTGCGAGCTTTTGGGATTGCGGAGAGTTTATTTCTGCGGCTTATAAGCTGCAGGTGGTGCACCAACCGGGAGCGCCGCTGTTCCTTATGATCCAGAAGATGTTTTCGCTGCTGGCTATGGGCGATATTCACGCCGTTGCGTACTGGATGAACGTGGGCTCGGCATTATCGAGCGCGGCCACCATTCTTTTCCTGTTCTGGTCTATCACCGCCCTGGCGAAAAAGATCATGCTGCCAAGGGGCGCAACCGCCACCAACAGCCAGCTGATCATCATACTCGGCTCGGGCTTAGTGGGCGCGCTGGCGTATACTTTCTCTGATTCTTTCTGGTTTTCGGCCGTTGAGTCTGAGGTATACGCCATGTCATCGCTATGTACCGCGATCGTATTTTGGGCGATCCTTAAATGGGACACCCACGCCGACGAGCCCAAAGCCGACCGCTGGCTGATCTTTATCGCCTATATCATGGGGCTTTCTATCGGTGTTCACTTGCTGAATCTCCTGGCCATCCCGGCCATCGCGGTAGTGTATTATTTCCGCAGATCCAAACAACCTACTTCCAAAGGCACCATCTGGGCACTTTTCCTGGGGGTGGTGATCCTCGCCGTGGTACAGTACGGCGTGATCCAGTACCTGATTAAATTCGCCGCTTATTTCGACCTGTTCTTTGTGAATTCGCTGGGCATGGGCTTTGGTACCGGCACGATACTGTTTATTGCCCTCGTTATCGGCGGCATTACTTACCTGTTGTTCTATTCCATCCGGAACGCAAAACCGGTGCTTAACATGGCGGTAATCTGCATGATCTTTATCCTGGTGGGATACAGTTCTTACGCCATGATCGTGATCCGCGCGAAAGCGAACACCAGCCTTAACAACAGCGATCCGGAGAACGTATTCGCCCTGCTAAGCTACCTTAACCGCGAGCAGTACGGCGACAGGCCATTGTTATACGGCCAGTATTTCGACTCCAAGCCAACAGAATATACCCAGGGCGCAGGCATTTACCGCAAGGGAAAAGACAAATACGAGGTTGCCGGTCATAAGTACGAGACCGTTTACGACCGAAATACACTGTTCCCGAGGATGTTTAGCGATGAACAGTCGCATATCGATTACTACCGCGACTGGATGCAGCTCGGCGCGGAAGAATCGCCTAAGTTCTACCACAACATGGGCTTCTTCTTTAGCTACCAGACGGGCTTTATGTACGTGCGTTATTTTGCCTGGAACTTTGTGGGCCGGCAGAATGATGAGCAGGGGCATGGCAACTATAAAGACGGGAACTGGATCACCGGCATTAAGCCGCTGGACGCCATGCGCCTGGGTTCGCAGGATAAACTGCCGGAAAGCACCATCGACAATAAATCATACAACAGGTTCTACTGTCTTCCGCTGATACTCGGCATCATCGGCGCCATGTGGCATTTTAAACGTAACCAGAAAGATGCCGGTATTGTTGGTCTACTGTTTATCTCCACCGGCCTTGCCATTGTACTTTACCTTAACCAAACGCCGCTCCAGCCACGCGAACGTGACTACGCTTACACCGGTTCATTTTATGCCTTCGCGATATGGATAGGTCTCGGTGTAGCCGGCATCGCCGAATGGCTGAAAAAATTTTCGCCGGTTACCGGCGCTGCCCTTGCCACTATTGCCGGGCTGCTCGCCGCGCCGGTGATCATGGCACAGCAGGGATGGGACGATCACGACCGTTCTACCAAAACCACGCCCCGCGATTTCGCCATCGACTACCTGGAATCCTGTGCGCCGAACGCGATCCTCTTCACCTATGGCGATAACGACACCTACCCGCTCTGGTATGCCCAGGAAGTGGAAAATGTACGTCCGGACGTACGTATCGTGAACCTGAGCCTCCTGGGTACCGACTGGTATATCCGCCAGATGAAGTTCAAGGTGAACGATGCCGGGCCGCTGCCCATCACCATGAGCAATGATAAGTTTGTACAGGGCGTGCGCGACGTGATCAGGTATAACGATTACCAGATCCCGGGCAGCGTGGAACTGAAGAGCGTTTTCGATATCCTGGTTTCGGATAACCCGAACGATATGGTGACCGACCAGTACGATGATGCCGGGGCAAAGGCCAATATCCTGCCCACCAAGCACTTTAAGATCACCAATAACCCGGATGAAGTGATTGCCACCAAAACCGTGGACGCCCGCATGCGCGACAGTATCGCCACATCCATGGAATGGACCTACAACAAGAACTATGTAGCCAAGCAGGACCTCGCCATGTTTGATATCCTGGCACATAACAACTGGAAACGCCCGGTTTACTTCGCGGTAACCGTTCCTGCCAGCAACTACAACGGGCTGGATAAATACCTTTACAACGAAGGCTTTGCCTACCGGCTGCTTCCGCTGAAAAACACCACGCCCGATTCGCTGGCGCGCGACGACGATAAGATCAACGCCAATGCCATGTATAACAACATGGTGAACAAGTTCGTGTGGGGAAACATGCGCGGGGCTAAATACCTCGACCCTGAAAGTACCCGCATGATAGGCATCATTATCAAGAGCTTTAACCAGCTTGCGCAAAAGCTGCTGGAAGAAGGAAAAGTAGAAGAAGCCCGGAAAACCGTCCAGAAATCGCTGGATGTGGTGCCCGACAAGAACTACTCGCTTTACTTCACCCTGCACCGGTATTATACCGCCGACCTGCTGTACAAGCTGAAGGAGACCGAAAAAGCGAACAAGCTGGTTAAAAACACCGCTGCCTATATTACCCGTGAGCTCGATTACCTGCACTCCCTGTCGCAGGGACAGGAGAACCTGAGCGGTAACGATATCCAGTTAGGTATGTCGGTACTGAACGAACTGATCAAGATCACCGGCGAAAACAAGCAAACCGCATTGAACAAAGAGCTGGAAACCACTTTCAAAGGGTTCGAATCGAGCTTTATGGGGCGATAGCCGTCTGCAGATTGCTGGCAGCTGGCAGTTAATAACAAAAAGGCGGCAACTCTTAATCTGAGTTGCCGCCTTTTTGTTAGGGTTAAACACGTCGGTTACTGGCCGCTGAAAGCTAGATCTCGTTCACCACTCCCATTCCGCGGAATTTGGCGATCCGTTCATCTACCAGGTTATTGATCTCCTTTTTGCGGAGAATGGCGAGGTCTTCGGTGATACGCGCTTTTATGGTATCGGCCATTTTCTGCGGGTCGTGGTGAGCGCCGCCGAGCGGCTCCGGGATAATGCCGTCGATCAGCTTATTTTTAAACATGTCTTCGGAAGTAAGCTTCAGCTTATCAGCCGCTCTTTCTTTAAAGTCCCAGCTTCTCCATAGAATGGATGAGCACGATTCAGGGGAAATTACCGAGTACCAGGTATTCTCGAGCATATATACGCGATCGCCAACACCTATGCCCAGCGCACCGCCCGAGGCGCCTTCGCCTACTACAAAACAAAGCACAGGTACCTGCAGCACCGACATTTCGAGCAGGTTGCGTGCAATGGCTTCGCCCTGCCCGCGCTCTTCGGCCTCCAGGCCGGGATAAGCACCGGGGGTATCGATAAAAGTGATTACGGGCTTGTTAAATTTCTCCGCCAGCTTCATCAGCCGAAGGGCTTTACGGTAACCTTCGGGGTTGGCCATCCCGAAATTACGGTATTGCCTGAGCTTGGTATTGGTACCTTTCTGGTGCCCGATAAGCATCACGGTTTCGCCGTTGATAGAAGCGAACCCACCCACGATGGCTTTGTCGTCTTTCACCGTACGGTCGCCGTGCAGCTCTATAAAATCGTCGCACATCATTTCGATGTACTGGAGTGTATAGGGACGGTTCGGGTGGCGGGAGATCTGTACTTTTTGCCAGCCGCTCAGGTTCGAATATACCTGTAACTTTGCCTGCTGAAGCTTGGTCTCCAGCTCGGCCACGGTGGCGGTCATGTCTACTTTTGTTTTATCTTCTACCTGCTTCACCTTTTCAATCTGGTGCATTAGGTCGGCAACAGGCTTTTCAAAATCGAATGAAATTTCCATCAACAAAATTCTAGAGAGAGGGCAAACTTAGGTATTTTTAATAACAATGATGCAATAGCAGGCTGACCCATGATGCCTTCACCTCATTTTTTGCTCATGTATATCTTAACAAGGCAATAAGAAACCTGTTTGGTATCATCGCCCCCCAACGCAAAACTCGTGTTCTGCCGGGCAAGGAGGATAAGATCAGTGGAGGTGATGGACGCTATTTCGTAGTTAAAATTGCCGCGCGGCAGGCTTACCGAGATAAAATGCCTGCCATTCTCACCTTTGGTGACCGCATAATTCCGGGTGGTGCTTTTATCCTTGGAATAGATAATAGTAGCCGACTCTTTGGTGATCTGGATATCGAGGTTACTAATGGCATTCATGCCCGACTCCTTAAGGAGTTTCCCTGCGCTGTCGTAGTACTCGTAGCTGCCTTTTACGTACACCCATTTACCAAGAAGCAGTTCTTCCACGCTTTCCTGGAAAGTGCCCTTCAGCAACAATATAAATCCAAGCAATACACTTTTCATACGAACGGCGGTTAGCCTATCAAATATAAAAAATCAATGTGTTATTATAATTGCGAAAATACTTGATTTTCTTTCGATAATTCAGCCAGGTCCGGTTGTTTATCAAATATGCCGTATACCGAAGAACCGCTGCCGCTCATAGAAGCGTATATCGCGCCTGCCTCGTAAAGCGCCGCTTTTACGCCGCGTACCGCGGGATGGTTCTTAAAGATGGTTTGTTCAAAGTCATTGGTAATTAACGAGCGCCATTCTTCCACCGGTCGCAGTACCGATTCGCGCAGGCTTTTCCGGGGCGCGGCAGGTTTTACGCCGCGATAAGCTTCCGCGGTAGAGATATGAACGCGGGGCATTACCAATACCAGGTGGTAGGCAGCAAGGTCGAGTATCAGCGGGTGAAATTCGTCGCCGATACCGGTGGCGAATACCGGCTCGTTACGGATAAAGAAGGCGCAATCGGCCCCCAGCTTCCGCGCATAGCTCTCCATGTCGGGATTACTGAGCCCCAATGTAAACCGGTCATTTATGAGCCGGATAAAAAAACCGGCATCGGCCGATCCGCCGCCAAGCCCGGCCCCTATGGGGATGTGTTTGTGCAGGTGAAGATGTACGGGCGGAAGCGCATGATCCTTTGCCATGAGCGCATACGCTTTCAGGCAAAGATTGTCCTCCGTTCTCCCGGGAATACCTATACCCGATGCGCTGAATTGTAATTCTGCCGAGGGCACCACCTCCAGTACATCGTGGATGCGTACCGGGTAAAATACGGTTTCGAGGTTATGGTACCCATCGGCCCTTCGCCCGGTGATGTTGAGCCCTATGTTTATTTTTGCGTTAGGGAAGGAAAGCATATGGGGACAAAGGTACGGTTTACGTTTGACCGTTGCACGTTATACACTTACGGAGCTGGCTGCCCCTGGTCAACGCAGGATAGGAAACGTATTACGTAAAGCGCAAAGGTCAAGCGTCAGCCGTTCCCTGTTCTCTCCTGTCATTAAACGTTTCAAACATTTGCTCGTCCTGCGGCCGTTCCCACCCCAGGCGGTGTTTGCGCGGCGAGGTTTTGTAGGATTCGTCGTCGGCATGGTTTTTCCTGTCGGGATGCGCACGGTCGGCACTGATCTCGTCTTCGTGCCCTGAGCGCGAATTTTCTTCCTGTGGGTCTATCATAATTGGTGCTTTTACAATTACTTTTAACGATCGGGGCGGCCAAATGTTTCCGGTAGCTGCGCACCGTGCTGAGAATCAACCCCTAACCTGTCAATTATTCCTAAATATTTTATTTTAATTAAAATGTATTTCCGTACCTTTGCAGTCCGATTTAAGATCGGGAAAAGGAGACAAAATAATTAATGGCTAAAAAACAGGAAGCAGAAAAAGAGCTAAAAGCTAAAGAAGCTGAGCTCGGCACAGAAGCCAATCTGGCTAAAGAAAAAGAAAACATTGAATCAGAGGCTGATTCATTGTCGATCGAAGAGATCAAATCAAAAACGATGGTTACCCCTTCGGGTGATTTCGACTGGGATGCGGATGACAAAGGATTCGGAAACTACAGCAAAGAAGAGCGCGCAAAGCTCGAAGAGCAGTATGCCGGTACTTTCCATTCGATCAGCCAGGGAGAGATCATCAGCGGTGTGGTAGTTTCTATCAACAACAAAGATGTGGTACTGAACATCGGTTTCAAATCTGATGGGATGGTGTCGCTTGCTGAATTCCGTGATACACCTGACCTGAAGGTAGGTGACTCCGTGGACGTATTTGTAGAATCGCAGGAAGATGCTAACGGACAGTTGGTATTATCCCGCAAACGTGCAAAAACACAGAAATCATGGGAAACCATTAATGCCGCTTTAGATAACGACACGATCATTAACGGTTATGTGAAGAGCCGCACCAAGGGTGGCCTGATCGTTGATATTATGGGTGTGGAAGCCTTCCTTCCTGGATCGCAGATCGACATCAAACCGATCCGTGATTACGATATCTATGTAGGAAAAACCATGGAATTCAAGGTTGTGAAGATCAACCACGAATTCAAGAACGTAGTGGTATCCCATAAAGTACTGATCGAGGATGACCTGGAGAACCAGAAAACCGAGATCGTATCTAAACTTGAAAAAGGACAGGTACTTGAAGGAACAGTTAAAAACATTACCGACTTCGGTGTATTCATCGACCTTGGCGGTGTTGACGGCCTGCTGCACATTACCGACATTTCCTGGGGCCGTATCGAGCATCCGAGAGAAGTACTTGCACTTGATCAGAAGATCAACGTGGTGGTTCTCGACTTTGATGACGAGAAAAAACGCATCGCCCTTGGCTTGAAACAACTGACCCCGCACCCTTGGGAGTCGCTCGATCAGAACATCCAGGTTGGTTCGCACGTAAAAGGCCGTATCGTTACCGTAGCTGATTACGGTGCATTCCTCGAAATCACCCCTGGTGTAGAGGGATTGATCCACGTATCAGAAATGTCATGGTCACAGAATCTCCGCAGCCCGCAGGATTTCCTTAAAGTAGGAGACGAAGTAGAAGCGGAAGTACTGACCCTCGACCGCGACGACCGCAAGATGAGCCTTGGTATTAAACAATTAACGCCGGATCCATGGAAGAACATCGCAGATCGTTACCCGATCGGCAGCAAACACAAAGCTGTTGTGAAGAACATGACCAACTTCGGTGTATTCGTTGAGATCGAAGAAGGCGTTGACGGACTGATCCACATCTCCGACCTTTCATGGTCTAAGAAAGTGAACCACCCGAACGAATTCACCAAAGTAGGTGAAGAGCTGGACGTGGTTGTACTTGAACTGGATGAAGACAGCCGCAAGCTGAGCCTTGGCCACAAACAACTTGAAGAAAACCCATGGGATACTTTCGAAACCATCTTCACCCTGGATTCTATCCACGAAGGTACCGTGCTGAAGGTGACCGATAAAGGCGCTATCGTAGCCCTTCCGTATGGTGTTGAAGGATTCGCTCCAAGCAAACATACCATCAAAGAAGACGGTAAAGCGTTAAAGGTCGACGAAGTTGCTGACTTCAAGATCATCGAGTTCAACAAAGATTCTAAACGTATCGTTGTTTCTCATTCACGTATCTGGGAAGAAGCGAAAGCTGAAGCCCGTAACGCTGAGGCAACTCAGAAAAAAAATGAGCAGAAAGCTACCTTCACTGCCGTGAAGAAAGTGAAAGATTCCGTAGAGAAATCGACACTGGGCGACCTGGGCGTACTTGCTCAACTGAAAGAGCAGATGGAAGGTGCAGAGAACAAAGCCAAAAAGGCTGCCGCTGCAAAGAAACCTGAAGCTGAAGAAGAAGAGGAAGCAGGAGAATAAGATCAGGCTTTTAATAAACTGGAAACCCCTGTTCGCTTTCGCGACAGGGGTTTTTTTATTAGATAACCCTGGGATTAAAACGGATCAAGCGTAAAAATTGGGGAGCTATTAGCTTTCAGCTATCAGCTTTGATTACACTGTCGAACCCGTAATACTACTCAGGATAGCTCAACATCAATTACTTATCTTATCAGGTATACTCAATCGGTTGAATACTGATAGCTGACAACCAAATATACGCCCCGGAAATGCAGCTTGATCCATTAAAACCATGAACTCAGGAAATCCCGGCGGGCAAATATAATATCATTTATCGCCAGGTCGGTGACTACCGCCGGTTATCGGGCCCGTTATTATTCCCGGCATTACCGCCGCCAAACTTTCGCACCCGCATGCTGAACGACAACAAGAAGTAACGTGCCAGCCGATTGGTCTGGCGGTCGACGATCTCGTTGTCGTACACGTCGCGCGAAATGCCCGAATTCTGGTTGAGCAGGTCGAATGCCTGGAAGCGCAGGTTGCCGGTTTTTCCCTTCAGGAAACGTTGCTCCAGGAAAACGCTCAGCAAGGTAGGGTTGGCGTTATTGGAGGCGCTAAAACCACGGTTCACCACCTGCGACAGTTCATAACCGAGGCTTAGGTCTTTAAAGAAATAGTTCCGGCCGTTTAAGGAAAGGGAGTAGCGGTCCGTTTTACGGGCGGCGCTGGATGCCAGCGAATAATTGGTCCTGTTATTTGAATAGGCCGTATTCAGTTCCGCGTCGATCACATCCTTCAGGAAAATCCGGAACTTCACGCCCTGGTCGATGATGAGATTTTTGGCAACGTTACGTTCCATATTGGTGAACGCGATGTTGTTAATAAATGCGGAGCCTCCATAATAAGTAAGAATGTATTTACGCTCCGCAAAAGGCTTGGCTATTTCGTAGTTGCCGCGGATATTGTAAAAGCCGTTGGTGTTTACATAACTGGTTACCTGCTTAATCGCATCGGGAAGCATCATCTTGGTGGTCACGATCCGGTTATTGGTCCGCGAATAAGAAATATTGGTAAACATGTTATAGCCCGATGTCCAATCAGACTGGTTATAATCGATATTAAAACCATGGGTATAATCCGGCTTCAGGTCAGGGTTACCGGCAATGGTGTTCTGCAGGTTAGAATTATCGGTGATTGGCTGCAGCTGGTTAAAGGTTGGCTGGTTGCTCCGGCCATTGTAGTTAAACGTTAAGGTTTTTTGCTTGGTAAAACGATATACGAACCTGGCTGAAGGGATCCACACCAATGTTTCCTTATGCGTGTTGATATCGCGGGTGATATCCTGGCCCTTTAATACAGCAGGCTGTACGTTCATGCCCATCATGTAGTTAAACTTAGGTTTTACGTACCGGTAGTTGATACCCACCCGGTGGGTAACGAATTGGTACTCGTAGTTGTTGCTTAACATGGTGTTAAACACCTCTTTCCCGGTAACAGGGTCCACATCCCGGGTATCGCGGCCGGTTTCGGTAGATTGCGAATTATAATTATAGGTAATGTCCGCATAAGCATATTTGTTAAGCGGCTCCGTAAGCGTCATGTTAGATCCTGCGCGTTTGCCATAAGTATCGTACGCCGTTAGCTGGAACTGTTTCACATAGGTAATGTTACCCAGCGAATCGGTATTGGCATAGTCGTTACGTGCGTCACGGTCGTTGTCGTTATCAGAGAAGTTCACATTTGCGGAGATGTTAAAATTACGTCCGTGTTTTTTGAACTTGTGATTAAAGAAAACATTCATGCCGATACTGGCTGTGGCGTTATCGTTAGAGGAGATGTTATCTCTCACCGATCCTGTTTTCTTTATCTGGGTAACCGTATTACCACGACCGTTGAAACTGGTCGAGTTAAATGCAATGTCGGGAGAGATCTTGAGGTAGTTCGCCGTATCTATCTTATACTCGAGGTTGCTCCAGAACTGGTTATTCATGCTTTTATTGGTATTGTTGCTCGACTGGTTATCGTACCTCGTAAAAGTCTGGTAGTTATTCTGCTTAAAAATAGTGCTGATCGCATTGTTATCGCGGCTATTAAAGTTATACCCGGCATCCAGCGAGAGCTTCTTATTAAAATCATTGCGATAGCTGAACGCGGCCGCTTTCGTATCCGTGATGCCGTCGCCTCCGCCCCCGCGGATATTGGTATTGTTCATAGAACCGTCGAACGAAAGCATACGGTCTCCTTTAAACGTACTTCCTTTCAGGTTGGTGATAAATCGGTTTTCGTTGCCGATACCGCCGGTTGCGCGACCGAAGTAGCCTTTCTTTTTATCCTCCTGGATGTTGATGTTCAGGACCTTTTGGGGCTCCCCTACTTTTACACCGGTCAGCTTGGCCTGGTCGCCGAAGTCGTCGATCACCTGCAGGTTTTTTACGATATCTGCCGGCAGGTTCTGGATAGCGGTGGCTACGTCGGTCCCAAAGAAATCCTTCCCGTTCACCCGGATCTTGGTGATCGGCTTTCCATTGGCCATCACGTTTCCATCCTTATCCACGGTAACCCCAGGGAGCTTCTTGATCACTTCCTCTACCGCATCCCCATCGCGCACCGGGTACGCCGCCGCGCTGTATTCTATGGTATCCTCTTTCACCCGAACAGGGGTTACAGAAGTGATGCTGATCTCGGCCAGGCTATTCGAGGAGGTTTTAAGGCGAATGGTATCAATGATCACCGGTTTACCGGAAGCATCCGGTATAATGCGCTTCTTATAAGTGTCGTACCCGATATAGCTGGCTGTAATAGTAAATTGCGGGAACTTTACGTTGTTAAAGACGAAGCCGCCATTGATGTCGGAAGCCGCCCTGACGCTGTCTGTTGCCGTCGACAACTTTACGAGGGCGCCTATCAGCGGTACACCTGCGGAATCAACCAGCGTGCCCTTGACCACGCGAAGCTGCTGTGCATATCCCGGCATGGATACAAACAGTGTGATAATAAATATCCACAGGTGGAGTTTCTTCATAAAGCAGTAGTCATAGCTTCACAAATTTAACCAATACAGCATAGTTCAAACCGGGGTAATTAAGATGTTACACCCTAATTGGCGTCTAAAATGTCATGCTTAGCAAAAAATAGCATCTTTTATTGAAAATTATGAAATAACCACATATAAAGCAGATACTATGGTATATGAAGCGCTTCACGTGGCTGGTATGGAATTTGAGCTGGTTTACCATCAAACTACCGTATGAAAGCATTAAAGAAATATTCCGGGTTATTAATCATCGCAGCGATGGTTGCCTGCATTTCGCCTTCCTTTGCCCAGGATAAGCGTGAAGTAAAAGAAATTGAAAAAGAGGCCCAGGTGAAAAAATGGCTCGATACCAGGAAGTACACCTTTAAGCCGACATCCATGCATCCTGCCAGGTATGGTTATGGGAATAACTGGACCATGACTTCGGATTATAGCCTCGACGTACGAACCGATACCGTATCCTCGTACCTGCCGTTTTTCGGCCGCGCTTATACTGCCGTGATGGGCGGGGACGACCAGGGGATCAAGTTCGTCTCTTCAAACGTGGATTATACGGCTAAAGAATCAAAAAAGAATCGCTGGGACATCACCATCAAACCAAAGAACAGCCAGAGCGTTTCGTCGATGATCCTGCGTGTGTTTGCCAATGGCGAAGCTTCGCTGTCGGTAAACAGCAATAACAGGGAATCGATCTCGTTTCAGGGGTATATTACCGGGAAGTAACGCTTAACCGACAAAAATCAGGAAATAGTTCTTCTTGCCTTTTTGTGCTACCAGGTACTTATTATTCACCAGGTGTGCGGCAGTTAACAACCGGGCGGGATCTGCGATCTTCTCCCTGTTCACGGCAACGCCTCCACCAGCGATCATTTTCTTCGCTTCGCTTTTGGATGCGAATACAGGTACCTTTTCTCCTAGCAGGTCAGTAATGCTGATACCGCTTTCGAGCACTTCCATCGCGATGGGGTATGCTGGAACACCTTCAAATACGTCAAGTACCTGTTCATGGTTCAGTTGGCTTAAAAAGTCAGTTGAGCCATTATTAAAAAGGAACTCGGTGGTGCGTAAGGCGGTTTGCAGCGCTTCTCCTGAATGTACCAGTACAGTGAGCTCTTCCGCCAGTGCTTTTTGCATCAGGCGAAGGTGAGGCGCCTCATCATGTTGTTTTTCCAGCTCAATGATGGCTTCGTGTGTTCTGAAGGAAAAGATCCGGGTCCAGTTCTTCGCGTCTTCGTCTGTGGCATTCAGCCAGAACTGGTAGAATTTGAACGGCGACGTTTTCGCAGGGTCCAGCCAGATATTACCGCCTTCGGTTTTACCGAACTTAGTGCCATCCGCTTTTTTGATGAGCTGGGTAGTAAGCGCATAAGCGGTACCGGCGCCTTTCCTGCGCACCAGTTCTGTACCGGTAACGATGTTTCCCCACTGGTCTGAGCCTCCCATCTGCAGCAGGCAGTTTTTATTTTTCCATAACCAGTAAAAGTCGTATCCCTGGATCAGCTGGTAGCTAAACTCGGTGAACGACATGCCTGTATCACCTTCAATCCGCTTTTTTACGGAGTCTTTGGCCATCATATAATTTACGGTGATGTGTTTTCCCGCATCCCGGATAAAGTCGAGAAAGCTGAAAGTCCTGAACCAATCGTAATTATTCACGATTTCGGCGCTCGATGCGCCCCTATCGAAATCGAGGAATTTTTCCAGTTGCGCACGGATCCCGGCGAGGTTATGATCGAGTACTTCTTCTGAAAGCAGGTTTCTTTCGGCAGATTTCCCCGAAGGGTCGCCCACCATACCGGTAGCGCCGCCCACCAGCGCGATCGGTTTATGACCAGCCTGCTGGAACCTCACCAGGGTGAGGATCTGTGCCAGGCTGCCTACATGCAGCGAATCGGCGGTGGGATCAAACCCTATATAGCCCGAAACCATACCTTTGGCCAGTTCTTCTTCCGTTCCCGGCATGATGTCGTGCAGCATGCCTCTCCACCGTAGTTCTTCTACAAAGTTCATGTATATCGTGTTGAAAAGCTCTCCGGGCAAATCCCGGAAATGGAGTGCAAATATAGAAGAAAAACAAACCGCTTCCGTCCTTATACGTTAGGTATCTATGGCAATTATCCGTCTTCATTCCCGCAAAACGCTTTCGAACGAAAGGTACCCGTTAGAAACGATCGAATGTGAATACAATACAAAAGACGGGCGTACCGTACAAAAAACGGTGGAAGTTTACCAGCGGCCATCGGCTTGTGCCATCCTGCTTTACAATCCCGAACAAAAAACCGTGGTCCTTTCGGAACAGGTCAGAATCGCCACCTGGTGTAACGGAAACCCTGGCGGTTCGGTCATCGAGGCTTGTGCAGGGCTGATCGACGAAGGGGAAACACCCGAAGAAGCCGTCATCCGCGAAGTGGAAGAAGAACTTGGCTACCGGATCGGGGAAGTGGAGGAGATCGGTAAAGCTTATTCTTCCCCGGGCGGCAACTCGGAACTCATCTACTATTTTCTCGGCAAATATTCACCCGGGCAAAAGGTAAGCGCGGGTGGCGGTGCAGAGGGTGAAGAAGAAAATATCACTATCCTGGAATGGTCGTACCAGGAGGCTATCGGTAAATTAAAGAGCGGCGAAATACAAGACGCGAAAACCATCATACTGCTCCAATATGCAATGCTAAACGAAATAATATCCGCTTAGTTAACTGTCGGCTAACAGTTTCTTCTTATATTGTTGCAGCCGCTACCGTTAATCTATGAATTTTTTATCGCATTACTATTTCGACAGGCATGCTACAGACCCGAACCTGGTGCTGGGCACCATCCTGCCCGACCTGGTAAAGAACGCGGATAAAACATGGCACCTGCATCCCGCGAGGTACGCCAAGCAGCTCGTTAACAATGCAGCGTCTACCAGTTTGCTGTACGGGTGGAACCGCCACCTGGAGATCGATAAGCATTTCCATTCCTCCGCCTTTTTTTCAAATCATACTGCCGAAATCCGCACGAAGATCTCCCCGGTACTGGATAATTCACCCGTACGTCCGTCGTTCCTCGCGCATATTTCTTTAGAGCTTATGCTCGATAGCCTGCTGATCACCGGTAAACTGGTGGATCCCGACGCCTTTTACGTTCATTTGCGGCAGGTCGACCATAACGGCCTTGATCGTTTCCTGGCCATCAACGGCATAACCGAACGCGGTATTTTCTTCCGCTTCCTGCAGGAATTTATCCAGGCGAAGTACCTGCATAGCTACCAGGATCCGTCGAACATCATTTACGCCCTCAACCGGATATGCCAGCGGTTGTGGATCGATCCGCTAAGCGAGACACAGAAACTACAGCTCACGGCTGTGCTCACCGATTACCTCGATAAGTTGGGAGAAAATTTTATGGAGATTTTTTTCCGGATCGAAACGCTGATGAAGGGTGATAAATAGCGTTCGTTAAAAGTATGTATACCTGATCTTGATCACCACTTTCTTCACATTTTCGTTTCCGTTCACTTTAATGCTTGGCCGGTGACCATCAGCAGGAAAAAAGAGATAATAGGTACCAGGCTCTGCGATGTAAGATTTGCCTTCACCCGAGTAGTTGGCGACATCCCGGGCATCCGAATAAGGCTGGGTAACTTTCAGCTTCGAGATATCCGAAACCACGATCTGTTCTTTACCGGCGGCCACATATTGCAGGTCGATAAACTTACGATGCGATTCCCAGCCTGTTTTATCGAAATCCTTCCCGGGAGCTTCGGTTACCGAAACGTATACGCTGTCACCGGCGATAAGGGTCTTGCCGTTGGGATGCGTGGGCAGATCGTGTGTTTTGAGGTAGGCAAACGATTTATCCCACCATTCCTTGTTTTTATGATATTGCCGGTAAAATTCGCGCTTATTTACATCGCCATACACATTTAAGGATAATCCGCCGGCCCATTCCCGTGCGTTGAACCATTTTTCTACCGCATCGTCAGAAACGCCGGAGGTGTTCCGGGAAGCGGCGCAGGCAGTGAAAAAAACGGCTATCAACAAAAATAACGTGTTCCTTAAAAGCGAAGATCTCATGAATAATTGATTAATGCGTAAATATAACCAAACTGTTAAAAGTGCTATGATTTAAAAATTATATCTTCGTTTCCTATGTCACTTTCCGATATTCAGGAGCGGATGGATGCGCTCGTAAAGGAGCTGAACACGCATAATTACAATTATTATGTGCTGGCGCAGCCCACTATATCCGATTTTGAGTTCGATAAAAAGCTGGCAGAGCTTACGGAGCTCGAAAAGCGATATCCTGATTACCAGGACCCGGATTCGCCTACACAAAAGGTGGGCGGGGAAGTCACCAAAGAGTTTAAGACCGTAAAACATAAGTGGCCGATGCTTTCGCTCGGTAATACCTACAGTGAGCAGGATTTAAAGGATTTCGACGAACGGATCCGCAAAGCGCTCGGCGATAACTTCGAATATGTTTGTGAGTTAAAGTTCGACGGTCTCTCGATGAGCCTCACGTACGAGAACGGCCTGCTGGCCCGTGCGGTAACACGCGGCGATGGCGCACAGGGCGACGATGTAACCACCAATGTGCGCACTATTAACCGGATCCCTAAACGGTTAAAAGGCACCGGTTACCCGGAATCGTTCGAGATCCGGGGGGAGGTATTTATGCACCGGCCGGCGTTCGACCGGTTAAACCGGGAACGGGCGGAAAACAACGAAGTGCAGTACGCCAATCCGCGGAATTTTGCGGCGGGAACCGTTAAACTGCAGGACTCTTCGGAGGTGGCCAAACGGCCGTTAGACTGCTTCCTGTATTTCCTGTATACCGATAAACCGTTGTTTTCTACACATTGGCAGAGTCTCAGCGCCGTAAAAGATTGGGGATTCCACGTGTGCGAGCACAATGACCTGTGCAAAAACATCGACGAGGTACTTGCTTTTATCCACAAATGGGACGAACAGCGTTTCAAACTGAGCTATGATATCGACGGTATCGTGATCAAGGTGAACAGCTATTCGCAGCAACAGGAAATGGGGTTCACGGCTAAATCCCCGCGTTGGGCCATCTCCTATAAGTACAAAGCACAGGAAGCCGAAACCATCCTGGAAAGCGTGAGCTACCAGGTAGGCCGTACGGGCGCCGTTACGCCGGTGGCCAACCTCAAACCGGTATTGCTGGCGGGCACTACCGTAAAACGCGCTACCTTACACAACGCCAACGAGGTAAAACGCCTCGACCTGCATGTAGGCGATAGTGTTTTCGTGGAAAAAGGTGGAGAGATCATCCCGAAGATCATCAGCGTAAATACGCTGAAAAGGCAACCGGGGGCGACGCCCGTTATCTACCCCGAACAGTGTCCCGTATGTGGCAGCGACCTCGAACGCAAGGAAGGAGAAGCTGTTCATTACTGCCCCAACGACGAAGGCTGCGCACCGCAGATCGTAGGCAAGATCCAGCATTTTATCAGCCGCAAGGCGATGAATATTGATGGCCTGGGCGACGAAACGATCGAAACTTTATACCGCAAAGGTTATGTGCTCCACATCAGCGACCTGTACAGCCTGTTTGAACGCAGGGAAGAACTGAAAACCATGGACCGCTTTGGCGAGCGATCTATCGAAAACATGATCGAAGGGATCGCGAAGTCAAAGCAGATGCCTTTTGAGAAGGTGCTATTTGGCCTTGGGATCCGTTACGTGGGCGAAACGGTGGCTCGAAAGATCGCCGCCGCGCTGAAAAATATCGACAGCCTGATGAATGCGACCGTGGAAGAGCTTACCACGGTTGACGAGATCGGCGCCCGCATAGCGGAGAGCCTGGTAGAATATTTCAAAGACGAACGGCACCAGGAACAGATCACCAAACTGAGGAACCACGGCCTGCAATTCGAAGCTGCAGAAGTACGCTTCGTGCCCGACAGCGATGTACTTGCCGGGAAAACGTTCATCATCTCCGGTACCTTCGCACGCAGCCGCGATGAGCTCTCCGCGATGATCGAGGCAAACGGAGGCAAGATCCTCAGCAGCATATCCGCCAAACTGAACTACCTGGTGGCGGGAGAAAACATGGGGCCTTCGAAACTGGAAAAAGCGAACAAATTAAATATACCCTTAATATCCGACGATGAGTTGATCGCAATGATCGCCGGTTCAACTAAAACAAGTACATGAGCACTCAATTTTATGGCACCGGGATAGCCATGGTCACGCCTTTTCATGCCGACCGAACGATCGATTTCCCTGCGTTAAAAAAACTGGTCGATTTCCTCATCGACGGGAAAGTAGAGTACCTCGTATCGCTGGGCACTACCGGCGAATCGGCTACATTAAGTAAAGACGAAAAAAAGGAAGTATGGCGCTTTACCGCCGAAGCTGTTGCCGGCCGTGTTCCGCTGGTTGCGGGAATTGGCAGCAACAACACCACGGAACTCGTTGATTCTCTCTCGCATTTCGACACCGCGGGCTTTGATGCGGTGCTTTCTGTGAGCCCCTTTTATAATAAGCCGATCCAGGAAGGGATCTACCAGCACTATAAACTGGTGGCCGAAGCGTCGCCGCTGCCTGTTATCCTGTACAACGTCCCTTCGCGTACGGGAAGTAACATGACGGCAGAGACCACGTTGCGGCTGGCAAACGACTTTAAGAACGTGATCGCGGTGAAGGAAGCTTCCGGCAATTTCGACCAGTTCAACGCCATTTTGCGGGATAAGCCCGAAGATTTTCTCTTCATTTCGGGTGACGACCCGGTAACATTCCCGCTGATGTCTATGGGAGCCGCAGGGGTGATCTCGGTGATCGGGAATGCCCTGCCCGGCATGCTCTCTGAAATGGTCCGTCTTTGCCTTGATATGAAATTCAAAGAAGCGGCGCCTTTACACTTCGACCTGCTGGAGATCACGCGGCTGCTATTCGCCGAAGGAAGCCCGGGCGGCGTAAAATCGGCTTTAAAAACGCTTGGCATTTGCGGCGATACGCTCCGCTTACCGCTGGTAAATGTGAGCAACACGCTGGATGAAGCGGTGGCACGGGAAATAGAGCGGTTGGGATAGAAAGTACAACGCTAACGTCCTGCGTAAACGTAAAAGAAAAGCCCTGCAGCGTAACGGCGTGCATGGGCTTTCAATGTCTTTCGGTTCTTAAAAGGAATTTCGATCGCTATTTAGTGTTCTTCGCATCCTGGATTTCTAGCCGCACTTCTTGCGCCAGGTTTTTGATGTCCTGCAAGCCTTTTCTTACCCTTGTTCCAGCGGCGCTGTTGCCTTTATTATAAAACTTGTCTGCGTCTGCCTCTAAACCTGCGATCAGGCTTTTTAACTCATTGAATTTTTCAATTTTTGCCATTTTTTTACTCCTTTATTTTAGTTTTTGTTAGCCAATAGCTAATGTAAACGCTTTTTCCCTAAAAAAAAATACTTTTATACGAATGTAGCCTGCTGTTTTTTATAAAACCCGCTTTCCAGCTTTTCGGCCACCTCCGAGAATGCGTCAAGG
The DNA here is from genome assembly GCF_009834915.1 of Hufsiella ginkgonis. GTDB lineage: Bacteria > Bacteroidota > Bacteroidia > Sphingobacteriales > Sphingobacteriaceae > Hufsiella > Hufsiella ginkgonis. The sequence goes on from NZ_WVHS01000001.1 coordinate 213,119, forward strand.
GTAAGCTGCACATCATCGAGGGTATGTAAAGCGGTGGGGATGATCCTTAATTCGATTAAGCCCTTAGGAATGACCGGGTACACCACGATCGAACAAAAGATGCCATAGTTCTCCCGCAGGTCCATGGTTAACGCGGTAGCTTCCGTAAGCTCTCCTTTCAGGAACACAGGCGTCACCATGGTATTGGTTACCCCGAGGTCGAATCCCCGTTCGCGAAGCCCGTTTTGCAGCGCCATTGCCACCGTCCATAATTTCTCGCGCAGCTCCGGGCGGGTAATCACCAGCTCCAGGCGTTTCTTCAGGCCCATCACCATCGGCATAGGCAGCGCTTTCGCGAAAGTTTGCGAACGCATATTATAGCGCAGGTAATTAACGATCTCTTCCCCGGAGGCCACGAACGCGCCGATACCTGCCATCGATTTGGCAAATGTGCCGAAATAAAGGTCGATCTCGTCGATACAATCCTGTGCCTCGTGTGTTCCCGCGCCGGTTGGCCCCATGGTACCAAATCCGTGCGCATCGTCTACCAGTATCCTGAAGTTAAATTCAGATTTCAACGCGGCGATCTCTTTCAGCTTACCCTGCGCTCCCGACATGCCGAATACGCCTTCGGTGACCAGCAGGATGGCGCCCCCGGTTTGTTCCACCAGCTTGGTGGCACGTTCCAGCTGTTTCCTCGCGCTCTCCACATCATTGTGCTGGTAAACATACCGTTTGCCAAGGTGCAAACGCACCCCATCGATAATACAGGCATGTGATTCCGCATCATACACGATCACGTCATTGCGGTCAACCAGCGCATCGATGATGGAAACCATTCCCTGGTAGCCGTAATTTAACAGGAAAGCATCGGGCTTACCCACAAATGCAGCCAAATCTTTCTCCAGCTTCTCATGATGAACGGAATTCCCCGACATCATCCGGGCACCCATCGGGTAAGCCATGCCGTAATCTTCGGCCCCCTTTGAATCAGCCTCCCGCACTTCCGGGTGATTCGCCAATCCAAGGTAATTATTCAAGCTCCATACCAAATGATCTTTCCCGCGAAACTTCATATGCGGAGCGATCTCTCCTTCCAATCGCGGGAACGAAAAATAACCATGCGACCATTTCTGGTGCTGGCCTATCGGTCCCATGTGCCTTGAAATCTTCTCAAATAAATCCAAATCGTAAAACTTTAGTGGCAAAAATAAGCCACAAATTTAATCAATTGTATTTAATCTACATTATCGTGCAGAAATGAGTTGTTCGGACGGATCTCGGTCTTCCCGTCTTCGCCGGACAATGTAAACCTCGAAACCTGCGATTCTGACGAATGCGGAACCTGCGGGAGCGACATTTGTTTACGCTTATAAGCCGGTTCATTTTCCAGTTCCTGGAGGCCATTCGACGTGCGGAGCTTAATGCTCAGGTCCTTCAACCGCAGGATCCTGTCTTTCGACCGCTTTAACTGCTCTTCTACAGACTGGTCTGTTTTATGTTCGTCGGGATTATAAGCTTTCACCTCTTCCACCGGTTCAGGCTGCGGCGCTGCCACTTCCTCCTGCATCACCGGGAAGTGGAACTGTGTTTCCGTGATCTTCAGTTCTGCTTCTATCGAGGGCTCAGGCTGTGCGGCCGGTTCTTCATCCGTTAGTGTATGGCGTACAAGCTGGTCGGCAGATTTTTCTTCTACCGGTGCATTTTTCTCGAAGAAACCGCCAAAAAGATCCGATTGAACTTCCGGGCGTTTTAAGACAGGCTCGTACGAAACTTCCTTTTCCTCGTTCGCCGGCTCGATAAACGCGTTGTGTACCGGTTTCACCAGCGGCGCATTTTCGGGGGTAAGCAGGGAGATCTTTCGCTGCTGGCTTTTTTCTACCGCACGCTCTTCCATGGTCTGGAAACCGGTAGCGATAATGGTTACCGAGAGTTTTTCTCCAAGCGATTCGTCGATGCAATTCCCCCAGATCAGGTCGGCGGCAAGGCCCGCTTCCGACTGGATGTAGTCTGTAATAATGCTCACTTCGTCCATCGAAACCTCTTTTGCACCCGAGCTGATATTCAGCAGGATATACCTTGCGCCTTCAATCTCATTGTCTTTAAGGAGCGGCGATGCCAGTGCGCCCTCCACCGCACGCAACGCACGGTTCTCGCCTTCGGCGGAAGAGCTGCCCATGATCGCCACACCGCTTTCCTGCATTACGGTGCGCACGTCTTTAAAGTCGACGTTGATATACCCGGGGATGGTGATGATCTCCGCAATCCCTTTTGCGGCGGTCGTCAGTATGTTATCGGCCTGTGCAAATGCGGCGCTTAATGTAAGGTTACCGAATATTTCCCGAAGGCGGTCGTTAGAGATCACCAGGTAAGAGTCTACATACTTTTTAAACTCCCCGAGTCCTTCTTCCGCCTGGAGCTTCCGCCTTTTTCCTTCGAAAGAAAACGGCGTGGTAATGATCCCGACGGTCAATATATCCAGTTCTTTGGCGGCTTTGGCGATGATCGGGCTTGCACCCGTACCGGTACCTCCACCCATCCCGGCGGTGATGAACAGCATCTTGGTATTGCTACCAAGCATTTGCTTTATTTCTTCGATATTCTCAATCGCCGAGTTCTTACCTACTTCGGGAATAGAGCCGGCACCCATCCCTTCGGTGAGGCTGGCACCCAGCTGCACTTTATTAGGAATCGGACTGAGCTCCAATGCCTGGGCATCGGTATTACAGATAATAAAGTCGACCCCTGTGATACCCTGACGGTACATATGGTTTACGGCATTACCACCGCCACCGCCCACACCGATCACCTTGATGATCGATGATTTTTCTTTGAGCATTTCAAACTGCATAATGTTTTATGTTAAGTAGAGTTAAGAACTGTGTGAGACCATTCCTGATGTAATGATAGAAAATTTTCCACAAGGGTTTTTAACAATTGTTGGCATGTTGAAAACTTGTGGGGATGGTGACCAGTTTTCAGTGGTCAGTGGTCAGTTCCTTTAAAGCGTCATAAAGGAACTGACCACTGAAAACTGATCACTGTTTCCTGCTAACTGATATAATCCTCATCCTTAATATCATCCTTGATAAATTTCGCCCCGCTTTGCAGGAGTTTATCAAAGAGCCCAAAGGACTTTTTGGATTTTTCCACGGGCTTCTGTTTTTCGGGCACGCCCTTGTAGCTTCCGGCTTCCTGGATGGCTTCCGCTTTCTGGATGCCTTTGATCAGCAGGCCGATACCGGTCGCGAACATCGGGCTTTTCAGCTCGTCGTAAATGTTTTTTGGCAGCACTTCGTTTTTCGCCAGGTGCTCGTTCGGGTAACCGATGCGCGAATCGAGGCCGGTTACATATTCCACCAGTTGCGAAAGGTGCTTCAGCTGGGAGCCGCCCCCCGTGATCACGATGCCGGCAATGAGCTTCTTCTCGTAACCAGACGATTTTATTTCATAGTAAACATGCTCAATAATTTCTTCCATCCTGGCCTGGATCACATACGCAAGGTTTTTTACCGAGATCTCTTTCGGGTCGCGTCCGCGTAATCCCGGTACACAGATGATCTCGTTATCCCGGTTTTCATCGGCCAATGCCGAACCGAAACGGATCTTCAGCAACTCCGCCTGGTTGCGCATTACGGAACATCCTTCGCGGATATCTTCCGTTACGCTGTTACCGCCGAATGGAATAACCGCCGTGTGACGAATGATGCCTTCATGAAAAATAGCCAGGTCGGTCGTACCGCCGCCAATATCTACCAATACCACGCCCGCTTCTTTTTCCTCATCGCTTAACACCGATTCCGACGACGCCAGCGGCTCTAGGATTAGCTCCTGCGCCTCCAGCCCGGCATTACTTACACAGCGCAGGATATTTTTCACCGCGCTTACATGCCCGGAGATGATATGGAAATTCGCCTCCAGGCGCACACCCGCCATGCCGATCGGGTCTTTGATACCAGGCTCGTTATCAACGGTAAACTCCTGCGGGAGTACATGGATAATCTCCTCGCCGGGGGGCATTACCAGCTTGAACATGTCCTCGATCAGCTTGTCGATATCCTTACGTTGAATTTCGTTATTCAGGTCTTTACGCGTAAAAATCCCGCGATGCTGTAAACTTTTAATATGCTGACCGGCGATGCCCACATTTACGATACGAATATCGACGTTCGACTGCGATCCGGCTTCTTCAACCGCCTGGGCGATCCCCTGCACGGTTTTCTGGATATTGGAAACCACGCCGCGGGTCACCCCCGCCGATTCCGCCTTACCGATCCCTAATATTTCAATCTTCCCATGCGCGCTCCTACGACCTACCGTTACGCAGATCTTGGTCGTTCCAATATCCAACCCGACAACGATGGGCGAATTTTTAGCGGGGGCAGAAGTACTTTTTTCCATAGTTCAAGGTATTAGTGTTTTAAAGGTATTAGTGCGTTAGTTGTGTCTTTTGCATTCAGCCTGTTAGCTGTGGTGTCGGTCGAAAGCGAGTCGGCAATTGCGGATTTTAACAGGCTGTCTAAAGTATTTTTCTCACAAACCACCTGGTTTGCATACTTGATGTTAATTGTTTTGTAGGCATCCCAACCCACCAGCGGCAGGGCCTTTTTGTAGAATGCCAGCAGGTTCCTGAATTTCAGCGCCAGGTTCTCCGCGTTGCCGAGGATAATGCGGTGTTCGCCTACCCTTGGCACCATCTCTATCTCGTTTTGCTGATTAACGTACAGCTGCTCGATCTGGTCGTTCCACAGGGTATCTTTTTCGATAAACTGCGCAACTGCGTACAGGTCGCGGCCGATCGGCGTATTCAGCGTATCTACACGTCCTGAAAAATGCTCCCCTATCAGCCCGTTTGCCGCCAGTACCCTTGCGGTAAAGTTGGCCGATGCCGGGATCTTATAACCATTCCGGTCGATATAGAAATCCTGGTTCTCGCTGTTCAGGATCCGGATCAGCGGCTCCCGCTGTACGATGCCAATCTGCAGCACGCCATCCATATCGGCATATACCTTCGCATCCGCGATGAAGGGGTTAGCCTTCAGCGCTTCCTCGAGCAGGTGGATATTGATCCTGCTTAGCAGGCTGCCGGTAACTTTTCCGTAAGTTGCCATCACGATCCGGTCGACCTCGGCACGTTCAATAAAGCTCTGCGTTCCGGGGATAGCCACTTTTACTTCGGTGCAGCGCACTTCGTTTTTCTTTACCGAGATAAAGCTCATCAGCGCCACCAGCCCCGAGAGGCTAACCAGCCACGCGAAAGTGATCCCCACCAATTTCCAGTTGATCCGTTTAAGCATGGCTGAGTATATCTTTTAACGGTGCAACCATTGTATCAATATCTCCGGCTCCCACAGTTAACAGCAGCGCAGGCTGTTGTTCGTCTACCAACTGAAGCGCTTCTATCTTACTGCAAAGCTGTTTTTGCGGGGCGGTGATCTTTTCGAGAATCAGCGCCGAAGTAACCCCTTCAATAGGAAGCTCCCTTGCGGGGTAAATGTCAAGCATTACAAGATTATCCACCATGCTCAGCACTTCTGCAAAACCATCCGCGAAATCGCGCGTACGCGAGAACAGGTGCGGCTGGAAGATCGCGGTCAGCTTCCGGGAAGGGTATAAACTTTTCACTGCCGTGATGCAAGCCCTGAGTTCTTCCGGGTGATGCGCATAATCGTCGATATACACATGTTCATCGGTCCTCACAATGTATTCAAACCGGCGTTTCACACCTTTAAAGCTTTCCAAAGCGGCTTTTATTTTCGACGGTGAAATCCCCAGCAGGAGCGCCACTTTAGCTGCAGCAAGTGAATTTTCGATGTTATGAAGCCCGGGAAGGCCCGAACGGATCCCGGTGATCTTTTCGTCCGGCGATTCCACGTCAAAATAGAAGCTCCCGTTGGCGATACTCACGTTGGCAGCATGCACCCCGGCCGCTTCTGTCGCCGAGTAGGTGATGCCCTCTTCAAGCGGCAGCCCGGCGCGGCGGATCAGCGTTCCGCCCGGTTTCACCTGCGAAGCGAATAACCTGAAAGATTCCGCCAGGTGTTCCTTATCCCCGTAAATATCCAGGTGATCGGCATCCATCGACGTAATTACCGCAATGTCCGGGTACAGGGTAAGAAAAGAGCGATCGTACTCGTCTGCTTCAACCACCACCACGTTATTATCGCCAAACAGTACATTTGCATTATAGTTAGCCGCGATACCGCCCAGGAAGGCGGAACAATCATACCCCGTATGCTTCAGGATATGAGCGATCATACAGGAGGTGGTGGTTTTGCCATGGGTGCCTGCTACGGCGATGGTGAACATCCCGCGGCTAATGATGCCCAGCACTTCCGAGCGCTTCTTAACCGCGAACCCGGCATTCCTGAAATAATGCAGCAATGCCGAACCGGGAGGCATGGCCGGGGTAAAGATCACCAGCTTGGTATCATCCGGGATCCGGAACTCTTCCGGGATCACCGACTCGGCATCTTCAAATACAATGCTGATTCCCTCGGCTATCAAACTGTCTGTCAGGCTGGTTGGGGTACGGTCGTAGCCGCTCACCCCGCATCCGCGCCTGCGGAAATAGCGGGCAAGGCCGCTCATCCCGATCCCGCCTATGCCAGCCAGGTATACAGATCTGATATTACCCGGCTCCATGCTGTTTTACGAGTTTAAGTACTTCATTTGCGATTACTTCATCCGCCATCGGCAAGGCCAGCTTACCGATCCGTTCGCCCAGCTGTACACATTTTTCCGGGTCGCCTAATACCTGTAAAGCCGTATCCACCAATTTATTTTCCGCTTCCGCGTCAGTTACCAATACGGTAGCATCATTTTTTACCAGGGCCAGCGCGTTCTTTGTCTGGTGGTCTTCTGCCACATTCGGCGAGGGTACCAGGATCACCGGTTTCTTTACGATACACAGCTCAGCGATCGTTCCGGCGCCGGCGCGGGAGATGATCACATCCGCCATTGCGTAAGCCAGGTCCATGCGCTGCAGGAACTCGAGTACGCGGATTCGCAGGTCTTTTGGCTGGTTGCCCACTTTCTCGATAATTCCTTTATAATAGAACTTACCGGTCTGCCAGATCAGCTGCACGTCTGCGGCCATGATCTTCTCCAGCCCGGCCAGCACACTCGCATTCAGCGTTCGGGCGCCCAGGCTTCCGCCGGTTACCAGGATCGTTCTCTTTTCGGCAGACAAACCAAAGAAGGCTGCCGCTTCCCCGCGTTTCCCGGCGATATCCACTGATTCCGAGCGTACGGGATTCCCGGTGATCATGATCGCTGCAGGCGGGAAGAACTGCTCCATTCCATCAAATGCCACGCAGATCCTGGCCGCCTTCTTTGCCAGCCACTTATTGGTGATCCCTGCGTATGAATTTTGTTCCTGTATCAGGTACGGCACTTTCATTTGCCCGGCCGCAAACAACAGCGGGCCGGAGGCATAACCACCAACACCCACCGCCACATCAGGTTTGAACGACTTGATGACCGACCGGGCTTTCAGCACACTGCTTATAATTTTATAAGGCAGCAGGATGTTCTTAAACAGTTGTTTCCGTTGGAAACCCTGGATATCCAGCCCGATGACCTGGTAGCCGGCTGCAGGTACGCGTTCCATCTCCATCCTGCCAATGGCGCCTACAAACAGGATCTCTGTTTCCGGTTCCAGGCGCTTCAGTGCATCCGCAATGGCAACCGCGGGGAAAATATGTCCCCCGGTCCCTCCCCCGCTTATGATCACTTTCTTTGGCATTGTCTTATCCCATTGCGGGGATCTCCCCTACAATTATTTTATTCCTATTACCCGCAGCCGGCTTTTTCTCCGGTACGTCCAACCCTTTTTTTTCTTCGATGTCGCGGCTCACGCTCAGGATAATCCCGAACGCCACGCTGGTGAACAGGATAGAAGTTCCCCCCATACTCACCAGCGGTAAAGGGACCCCGGTTACCGGTCCTAATCCAACCGCTACTGCCATGTTGGCGAAAGCCTGGATGGTGAGGCTAAAACTAAGCCCGGCCGCCAGCAGCGCTCCAAACGCTTTGGGACTATGAGTTACGATCAAAACGCATCGATACAAGAAAACGAGGTAGAGCAGCACCAGCACAAGCCCGCCTACAAGCCCCCATTCTTCAACGATCACGGCAAACACAAAGTCAGAGTAAGGATGCGGCAGGAAGTTACGCTGCGTACTGTTGCCAGGCCCTTTTCCCAGGATCCCGCCGGTGGCTATCGCGATCTTCGACTGGTTTGCCTGGAAAGACTTATCCGGATCGGCCTTTTCAGGGTGTATAAAGGCCTGCACCCTCGAAATATAGGTTTGCCTTCTCGACCCGAGCAGGATCACCCCGGTAAGCAGCACCATCCCCGCAAGGCATACGATCAGGATCTGGCGTATGCTGATACGGCCGACAATTAGCAGTAAAATGCTCACGCCGAAAAGCATGAGCGCGGTAGACAGGTTGGCTAACGCGATTAAAATAAAAACGATGCACACAGAGCCCATTATCGGGATAAATGCCTTGTTCACGTCCTTTATATTTTCCTGTTTCCGGGTAAGTGTCCTTGCCAGGAAGGTGATCAGCGCCAGCTTCGCCAGGTCGGAGGTCTGGAACGTCTGGTTGATCACCGGGATGGTTACCCAACGGCTCGCATCATTCACATGGTTACCGAATATCAGCGTATACAGCAGCAACGGTATGGTGATCACCATCAGCACTTTCGAAATGCCGGCATAATAACGGTAATCCAGCAGGTGCGAAAAATACATCAGGGCCAGGCCACCGACGATCATCACCAGGTGTTTCACCAGGTATTGCTCGGCCGACTTGTCATTTTTGTAGGCGATGGTCCCGGTCGAGCTGTAGATCGCCATCAATGAAAGGATCGAAAGCAGGATCACGATCAGCCATATCCAGCGGTCACCTTTGGTTCTGTCGAGTATCTTTTTTATCATGTTCTTTCCTTTTAACTGTTGGTTCTCCCTACAATTCCTTCACCGCCTGCTTAAACTGCTCACCGCGGTCTTCATAATTCCTGAACAGGTCAAAACTTGCACAGGCTGGAGAAAGCAGCACGGTATCGCCTTTCTTTGCCATATGGAAAGCGATCTGTGTCGCTTCCTTTGCGGAGAAAGTATTTACGATCATGTCTACATCTTCTTCAAAGGCGTCGTGGATGCGCTTAGTGTCCTTGCCTAAGCAAACGATAGCGCGCACCTTGGTTTTAACGAGCTCTTTCAGCATCGAGTAGTCGTTCCCCTTGTCAACGCCGCCCAGGATAAGGATCACGCTGGGTGAAACGCTTTCGAGGGCGTACCAGGTAGAGTTAACGTTGGTGGCTTTCGAGTCGTTAATAAAATCGATTCCAGAAATGCGGGCTACGAATTCGAGCCGGTGCTCGATACCCGTAAAGTTGCTCATACTTTCGCGGATGGTTTGGTTACGAAGCTCGAGAACTTTTGCTGTGATACCGGACGCCATAGAATTGTAGATGTTGTGCTTACCCTGAAGGGCTAGGTCGTTAACTGACATGTTGAAGGAGTTATGATTGTTTAGGTTTATTACAAGGTCGTTATTTTCGAGCCAGGCGCCCGATGTGAGGGTATTGGTGATCGAAAACGGGTACGCGGTCGCTTTAACGGGATGCCTTTGCATTCCTGCAATGGTTTCCGGGTCGTCTGCGCAGTAGATAAAAACGTCGTCGCTGGTTTGGTTCTGCAGGATCCGGAACTTGGAATCCGCGTAATTCTCCATGTTATATTCGTACCGGTCCAGGTGGTCGGGAGTAATGTTTAACAACACCGCGATATCCGCTTTAAACCGGTACATATCGTCGAGCATAAAGCTGCTGATTTCCAGCACATAATATCCGAACGATTCGGTGGCCACCTGTTTGGCGAAACTCTTCCCGATATTTCCGGCAAGGCCGACGTTCACACCCGCATTTTTCAGGATATGGTAGGTGAGCATGGTGGTGGTCGACTTGCCATTAGACCCGGTGATACAGATCATCTTGGCATCCGTATACCGGGCCGCAAACTCGATCTCCGAGATCACCGGCACCGCTTTCTCCACCAGTTTCTTTATCATCGGCGCCTTCGACGGGATACCAGGGCTCTTCACTACTTCGGCTGCTGCCAGGATGCGCTCCTCGGTGTGTGTGCCTTCTTCGTAGGCGATACCAAGGGAGTCGAGCTCCTGCTTGTATTTGTCACCGATGCTGCCGAGATCGGAAACAAACACGTCATATCCCTGCTGCCGGGCAAGCACAGCTGCGCCGGTCCCGCTTTCGCCGGCCCCGAGCACCACCAATAACTTTTTCGCAGCGCTTGACATTTTATCTCAGTTTCAATGTTACAATGGTAATAATGGCCAGGATGATCCCTACGATCCAGAACCGCGTAACGATCTTAGCCTCGTGGTAACCCTTTTTCTGGTAGTGATGATGCAGCGGGGCCATCAGGAAGACGCGTCGTCCTTCCCCGAACTTCTTTTTCGTGTATTTGAACCAGGAAACCTGGATCATGACCGAAATGTTCTCGACCATGAACACACCACAGAGAATTGGGATCAGGAGCTCTTTGCGAATCATAATGGCAAATGCCGCAATGATGCCCCCGATCGCCAGGCTCCCTGTATCGCCCATAAATACCTGGGCCGGGTAAGAATTGTACCACAGGAATCCCACACAGGCACCCACGAATGCACCGGCGAAGATCACCAGCTCACCGGAGTAAGGGATGTACATAATATTTAAGTATTCGGCGGTTATGGCATTACCCGATACATATGCGAGTACGGCGAGCGTGATACCGATAATGGCCGAGGTTCCCGTCGCCAATCCGTCGATCCCGTCCGTGAGGTTCGCCCCATTGGAGATGAACGTAACGATGAAGATCACAAACAGCAGGAAAACCATGAGCGCATATTTCTCATATCCTTCCCCGAGGAATTTCAACACCTTTGCGTAGTCGAATTCATTGTTCTTATAAAAAGGGATATTGGTCTTGGTCGACTTTACATTCTGTGTATAAAAATATTCCGAGCCGCGCTGGTGCACTTCAAGCGGGGCGATGTTGGCCGTAGGCAGGGTTACCTGCTGCCGCACGACGATGCTCGGGTGGAAATACATCGTCCAGCCGATAATAATGGCCAGTCCTACCTGCCCAAGGATCTTAAATCTTCCGGCGAGGCCTTCCTTATCTTTTTTGAATACCTTAATATAGTCGTCGATAAAGCCGATCACTCCCATCCAAACGGTGGTAATGATCATCAGTACGATGTAGATGTTGCTAATTTTCGCGAAAAGAAGCGTAGGTACCAGGATACCCATCAGGATAATGATCCCGCCCATGGTGGGTGTGCCCTGTTTTTGCATCTGGCCTTCCAGGCCGAGGTTGCGTACCGACTCGCCTACCTGTTTCGCGCGGAGAAAACGGATCAGCCTGTCGCCGTATACCGTAGTAATGATCAGCGAAAGGATCACCGCCATACCGGTACGGAAAGAGATATACTGGAACACACCGGCTCCGGGGATATCAAATTGTTTGTCTAACCAAAGAAACAGGTAGTATAGCATCAGTTTAACTGGTTTAATTGTTCCGTTAGCACTTGTTTATCGTCGAACGGGTATTTCACCCCACTGATCTCCTGGTATTTTTCATGTCCTTTCCCGGCCAGCACGATGATGTCGCCCGGCGCCGCCAGGTGACAGGCCGTGCGGATCGCTTCTTTGCGGTCGGCTATAGACAAGTATTTGCGTTTATGCTCCGGAGAAATGCCGGATTCCATGTCCCTGATGATCTGTGCCGGGTCTTCGCTACGCGGGTTATCGGAGGTCAGGATCACCTTATCGCTCCACTGGCCGGCGGTCCGGGCCATTATGGGGCGTTTGGTTTTATCGCGATCGCCGCCACACCCGATCACCGTAATGATCTGCTCGTTCCCTTTGCGGATATCGTGCACGGTATTAAGCACATTTTGAACGGCATCAGGCGTATGTGCGTAATCTACGATGCCGGTGATACCGGAATTGCCGGTCACGTAGTCGAACCTTCCTTCGGCGCCCGTTAACCTGCTGAGCGCAGTAAGCACCCGTATTTTATCCTGCTCCAGCAGCATTGCCGCCGAAAATACGGCAAGCAGGTTGTAAGCGTTAAAGCTCCCAACCAGCTTGAACCATACTTCCGCCCCATCTAAATTCAGCAGCAAGCCGCTGAAGTGATTTTCAATGATCTTCGCCCTGAAATCGGCGATATTTTTTAGGCCATAGCTCTTGCGGTGCGCTTTGGTGTTCTGAAGCATCACCGCGCCATTTTTATCATCGGCGTTGGTTAACGCGAAGGCATTGCCGGTGAGCCCGTCAAAAAAGGCTTTTTTAGCTTTAAGGTATGCGTCGAACGTACCATGAAAATCGAGGTGATCATGCGTCAGGTTCGAAAAGATCCCGCCGGAGAAAAGCAATCCCTTGATCCTGTTCTGCGCCACCGCATGCGAGCTTACTTCCATAAAGCAGTAGTCGCAGCCGCTTTCCACCATCCCCGCCAGCAGCCGGTTAAGGGCGATCGGGTCGGGTGTGGTATGGGTCGCCGGAATGATACGGTCGTTTACCTGGTTCTGCACCGTCGAGATCAGCCCCACTTTATATCCCAGCTCCCTGAATAGTTTGAACAACAACGTAGCGATGGTCGTTTTGCCATTAGTACCGGTCACGCCGGTTAACGATAACTTGGCAGAAGGATTGTCAAAAAAGGCCGAAGCAAGGATGCCAAGCGCATTGGATGAATCAGGCGTCCTCACATAATAAACATGGTCGGCAAACGCCTCCGGGAATGTTTCGCACACTACCACGGCAGCGCCCTGCTCCACCACCCGGGCGATGAACTTATGACCATCGGTCACCGTTCCCCTGACCGCTACGAACAGCGAGCCGGGTGCCGCGAGCCGCGAGTCAAAGCAAATATCTTTGACCGTACGCGGTTCCTTACCCACCGTTCCGGTGATGTTCACATGGGTTAATATATTTTTCAGCGATGTCATTATTGCATTTCCAACAGGATTCCAAGTCCTTTACGGGTGCGCGAACCGGGCGTTACCGATTGGCGGACCACCTTTCCACTTCCTTTTACTACCGGCTTCAACCCGGCGTTCCCTGCAGCATACAATGCATCGCGCAGCCCCATGCCGGTAAGATCGGGAACGGTATTTTCATCGTAATTCTCTTCTCTCACATCTATCCCGTTATTGGTATCCACCACGTTGGCGGCATCCGCATTTGCGGCCAACAGCGCTTTAATTCCCAACGACCTGTACACCCGCTGCGTAGCCTTCCGGTAACCCGATTTTGAGGGCGGCATTTTCGTATTTCCCGCCAGTTTATCCGGCGCCGGATGGGTGAACATATCTGCATCGCTGGCGTAGATCTTATCGGCGATCTCCCGGAAAGGAGGGCCGGCCACCAGTGCACCATAATACCCGTTCTTAGGATCGTTAATTACCACGATAAGCGAATACTTCGGGTTATCTGCCGGGAAATACCCGCAGAACGACGCCTGGTACTGTCTCTTTCCCCGGTATCCTTTATTTGCATCGGCCACCTGGGCAGTACCTGATTTTCCGGCAACCTTATATAAAGGGTTATAGATCACGTTTTTCCCGGTACCGTCGGTAATTACGCCTTCCAGCATCTCCTGCATCTTTTTAAGGGTCACGTCCGAACAGATCTTCTCGTTGATCACCTGGGCTTTAAAGCGTTCCACGGTATTCCCCAACCGGCGGATCTCGCTTACAAAAATGGGAGAGACATATTTTCCATTGTTGGCGATGGCATTGTAAAACGACACCATCTTTAACGGGGTAAGCTGCATCTCGTATCCATAGGCCATTTGAGGCAGAGTCATGTTCTTGTTCCAGCTCCGGTTCCCGGGATTTTTAACCACGGGAGTCGCTTCCCCAGGAATCTGGAGCCCGAATCTCTTATTCAGCCCCCAGGTATACAGGTGGTCGGTAAACGCCGATTGTTTATCGTGGTAAGCATTGTTCACCAGCTTGGCTACCGCAGCGTTCGACGATTCTTCAAATGCCCGCTTTACCGAAACAACACCGATGCTGCCGTGCGAATCCTTGATCATATGACCGGGGATCTTATAATTCCCGGTTTCTACCAGCGTGTTGGTATCCACTTTCTTATCTTCCAGCAGCGCCATGTACGAGGCGACCTTAAACGTCGACCCGGGATCCTGGTTCCCGGCTATCGCGTAATTGAACGTTTCTTTATATTCACCTTCCGCAGTACGGGTATAGTTGGCCACAGCCCTGATCTCCCCGGTCTTCACCTCCATCAGGATCACGCATCCATGGTGGGCGTCGCTTTTCACGAGCTGTTTCATCAGCGCATTCTGTGCCACATCCTGCATGTTAATGTCGATGGTAGAAATAATGTCTGCGCCTTCTTTCGGGGCGATCTCTATGTCCTGATTTACCGGGATCCAAACCCCTCCGGCAATCCGCTGCATCAGCTGTTTGCCGCTTTCGCCGTCGATGTAGTCACTGTAAGCGCCCTCAAGGCCAACCGGCTGTACGTTCTCGTTTTTATACCCGATGGTACGCGCCGCCAGTGTCTTAAACGGCAGGATCCGTTTGTTCATCGCGATGGAGATCATGCCGCCCTTATACTTACCCATGTTGAATATGGGGAAACTCCTTACCGTATTCAGCTGCAGGTGTGTTACTTTTCTCTTCAGGAGGAAATAGCGCGACTTATCTCTTCTCCCTTCCCACAATAACCGGGAATACTGTTTCGTACTTTTATCGCCAAACAGGGCAGACAATTTCGCTGCGAGCGAATCCACCTTATCCTTGAATACTTCATCCTTTTCGATCCCGCCGGCCAGCATGTCCATGCGCAGCTCATATTCGGGGACCGAGGTAGCGAGCAAACTGCCGTCGGAAGAATAAATATTACCGCGCACCGCCTCTACGTTCCGGTACATGGTTGACAGGCTATCGGCCATCGCGCGCCACTTATTACCCTGCACGAACTGCACATGGCAGAGCTTGAACACTACCGCAAACGCGAAAAATACGATCAGCCCGAAAGCGATGTATACGCGCATTAATATGTCGGTCCTTATATTCATTCGCTGATGGTTATTTTTTTTGGCGGTTCAATGGGCTCCTTTAACCCGAGGCTATCGGCGTGCCTGGCTACTTCCGTTTGCGTACTTTTTTGCATCAGGTTGGCCTTCAGAATTTTAAAATCCCAGTTAAGCTCTTTTACTTCCTTATTCAGTTTATTGATGTCCCGGATATTCCGTTCCGTCAGGTGCCTGTTCCCGATATAGATCATCGCCAGGAACGCCAGGAAAATTACGAAAGGGAGCATTTCCGTTGCCGTATCTTTCGATACCACGCCTTCCGTAAGCAGCGTAGTAAAGAAATTCTTCGGCAGCTCGGCCTTCTCCGGCTTTTGTGCGGTTTGCGCCTCCTGCTCTTCGTCTGCTAATTCATCGCGAAAACGATTACTCATATTGTTCGTGCGTTCGTTTTTCCAGGTATTGTATTATTAATGGCTGCCGGTTACCCGCCGCCAGCTTACGCGAAGTGCGGCGGCGCGTACAGGTTCACCACTTTATTTTACAGGCAGGCAATGGATAGTTGTCGATCATTGCCTTCCGTTTAATTTTACTGTTTTCTTGCCACCCTCAGCTTGGCGCTCCGCGCCCGGTTGTTTAGCGCCAGCTCTTCCGCGGAGGCGGTAACCGCTTTGCGCGATACCTGCTCAAGCGGCCTGATCTCGTTGCCAAAAAAGTCCTTTTCCACCTCCCCGGCGAATTTCCCTTTGGCGATAAAGTTCTTCACCAGCCGGTCTTCCAGCGAATGATAAGACATTACCACCAGTCGTCCTCCTTCATTAAGCACCTCCACCGATTGCCGTAAGAAATCCCGCAGCGCATCCAGCTCACCGTTCACTTCTATACGCAGCGCCTGGAAAACCTGGGCAAGGTACTTGTTCTCCTTTCCGCGCGGGACCAGCGAAGCGATCGCTGTCTTCAGGTCGGAAACCGTTTCAACCGGTTTATTTAACCGCGACGTAACGATGGTATTGGCCAGCGTTTTTGCGTTCTGTATTTCCCCGTACATGCCGAAGATCCGGTGCAGCGCCTCGGCGGAGTAGGTATTCACCACGTCGCGGGCGGTTAGCGCCGACGATTGGTCCATCCGCATATCTAGGGCGCCATCGAACCGGATCGAAAACCCCCGCGCTGGCTGATCAAACTGGTGTGATGACACTCCAAGATCAGCCAGGATGCCGTCCACTTGCGGAGCTCCGTGCAAACGGCAATTATTTTTCAGGTAGCGGAAGTTCTGATCTATAAAGGTTAACCGATCATCGTTGGGAATATTCTGCCGGGCATCAGCATCCTGGTCGAACGCCAGCAACCTGCCCTTTTTATTTAAATGTTTCAGGATCTCGCGCGAATGGCCACCCCCGCCGAAAGTAACGTCTACATAAATGCCGTCCGGCTTAATTGCCAGGCCCTCAATACATTCATGAAGCATTACCGGGGTATGGTATTCAGTCATTCGTTCTCCTTCCTGCGCCGCCCATTACCTCTTCGGCAAGCCGCGCAAAATCTTCAGGTTCTTTATCCAGCTGATCCTCAAATGCATCTTTCGCCCAAACTTCTATTTTACTGAGCTGGCACGACAACACTACATCACTATCGATCCCCGCAAACTCCAGCAACTTCTTCGGCAACAGCACCCTACCTGCCGCATCCAGGGTCAGCTCCGTAGCTCCGCGGGTGAAATAACGCACAAACTCCCGCGTCTTCGCTTCGTAGAGATTTAACCCATTCAGGTCATTTGTAATTTTATCCCATTCCTTTCGCGAGTAAATCACCAGGTGCTTTTCAAATCCACGGTTAATCACAAGCCCCTCTTTCTCCACTTCAGGCAGTTGCTTTTTAAGACCGGATGGGATCACCATACGACCCTTAGCGTCAAGCTTACAGTCAAATTCTCCTAAAAAGTGGGACATGTAGGGTCTTATGCATTAAATCGAAAGTAAAATTAGCAAGATATCTCCCACTATATACCACTTTCTCCCACAAAAAGTTTTCAACAATAGTTTTCCCCATAGTAGGCATAACTTTTTATCGACCACAAAAAAAGGCACTGAGGAGATCAGTGCCTTTTTAAAAACGAGGATGTCCGTTTATTCATTGATCGCTTTTACCCCCGGCAGCTCTTTTCCTTCCATGTATTCGAGCAGCGCGCCGCCGCCGGTAGAGACGTAGCTTACCTGATCTTCGAAACCGAACTTGGCTACCGCCGCTGCGGAATCGCCTCCGCCGATCAGCGAGAAAGCGCCATTTTCCGTGGCTTTAACCACCGATTCGGCTACGGCTTTGGTGCCTGCCTCAAATTTCTCCATTTCGAACACGCCCATCGGGCCGTTCCACAGGATGGTCTTTGAAGCGGTGATCACCTCCCCAAATGCCTTCACGGAATCGGGGCCGATATCTAGTCCCATCCAGCCGTCTTTAATATCGTCGTTTTGCGCAGTGCCGGTGTCTGCATCGGCGGCAAACTTATCGGCTATTATCGAGTCTGTGGGGAGGATCAGCTTTACGCCCCGGGATTTGGCTTTTTCGACCAGGCTCAATGCCAGGTCGAGCTTATCTTCTTCCACCAGCGATTTACCGATATTGCCACCCAACGCTTTCGCGAAGGTGTATGCCATGCCGCCGCCTATGAGGATATTATCCACTTTTTCCAGCAGTTTCTCGATCAGCAGGATCTTGTCCGAAACCTTCGCACCTCCCATGATCGCGGTGAAGGGTTTTGCGGCGCCGTTCAATACTTTCCCGGCATTCTCAAGCTCGCCGGCCATCAGGTACCCGAAGTACCTGGCATCCGGGAAAAACCTGGCGATTACCGCGGTAGAAGCATGTGCACGGTGCGCAGTGCCGAACGCATCGTTCACGTACACATCGCCCAGCCCGGCTAATTTTTCAGCGAACGCTTCATCGCCCTTTTCCTCTTCCTTGTAAAAACGAAGATTTTCGAGCAGCAACAGATCGCCGCCTTTTAAAGCGGCCGCTTTTTCCGTAGCCTGTTCGCCAATACAATCATCCGCAAACTGAACTTCTGTACCCAGTTCTTCTGACAGGTGTTTTACGAGGTGCTTCAGGGAATACTTTTCTGCAGGACCGTCTTTGGGCCGGCCCAGGTGCGACATCAGGATCACCGATCCGCCGTCATGCAGGATCTTCCTGATAGTGGGCAACGCGCCTTTAATGCGGTTATCATCGGTGATTTGGTAACCGGCGTCCAACGGAACGTTAAAATCAACACGTATAAGGGCTTTTTTACCGGAAAAATTGAGGTCGTCGATGGTTTTCATGGAGTTAGGAGGGGTGGGTTGTCAGTTATCAGTGGTCAGTTATCAGTTATCAGTGGTCAGTTATTAGCTGTCAGCAGTCAGCTATCAGCAGTCAGCCTGTTTGTAGTTAAGATCATATCAGCTTTCAGCAGTCAGCTTTCAGCCCGTTTATAAGTTAAGATCATGTTAGCTTTCAGCTATCAGCAGTCAGCCTGTTTATAAGTTAAGATCATGTTAGTTACAGGTAACAAGCTGAAAGCTGATAGCTGATTGCTGATAGCTGTCAACTCTACTTCACCTTCAAATACATCACCTTATGCGGTCCGATGCCCAGTATTTCGAACTCATCCGAGATGAACTCGAAACCCAGCGCCTTATAAAAGGGCAGCGCGATCTTGCGGGCATTGCCCCAAATATAGTTGACTTTCTGACCGCGTAGGTACACAATTGCGAAATTTACGACTTTGTTGCCAAATCCCTGTCCGCGAAACTCCGGGAGGGTAGCCATTCCCCGCACCTGGTAGCCCACGGCGCCCTCGTGAATTTTCACCCGGTTTCCCGGTGTGAGGTCCTGCTTGTGGAACGTAGCGATACAGGCGAGCACACCTTCGTGGAAATAACCCAGGTGGAAAGCGCCTTCGCCGTCATCACCCGGAAAAATGCATTGAGCCGGCGCCAGTTTTCCTTCCCGCAGCACTTCGTTGCGGATGGCCAGCGTTTCTCCGGTAGTAATAAATTTGATCATAAGCGGGAGATCCTTTCTACCAGGTCGGCGAGGCGGCTGGAATAACCATACTCATTGTCGTACCAGCCCACCACCTTTACGAGGTCGCCAACGATAGAGGTAAGCTTCGAGTCAAAAATACAGGAATGCGGGTTATCCAATATATCCACAGATACGATCGGGTCTTCGGTGTACTCCAGCACTTCTTTTAAAAACCCCTCGGAAGCCGCCTTAAACGCTGCATTGATCTCCTCGATGGTCGGCTGCCTGCGCAGGATGCAGGTAAAATCTGTAAGCGACCCGTTGAGCACCGGCACCCTGATACCTGCCCCGCCCATTTTACCGTCGAGATGCGGAAAAATATTCGTGATGGCTTTTGCCGCGCCGGTGGTGGTAGGAATAATGGACGAGCCGGCGGCACGTGCCCGGCGAAGGTCCTTATGCGGCGAGTCGTGCAGGTTCTGGTCGCCCGTCATGGAGTGCACCGTGGTAATGTATCCATCTACCACCTCCCAGTTATCGTCGAGCACTTTCACCATAGGCGCCACGTTATTGGTGGTACAGGATGCATTAGAAAGTATCGGCGCACGAAAGTCGATGTCCTGGTCGTTTACGCCGAGCACTACGGTGGGTATGTCCCTGTCCGCCGAAGGCGCCGAAACGATCACCTGTTTTGCGCCTGCCTGCAAGTGCAGTTCCGCCTTATTGCGGGCAGTAAAGAGACCGGTTGATTCGATCACCAGGTCGATCTCCAGCGCTTTCCACGGCAGTGCCGAAGGGTCGCGCTCGGAAAACACCCGGATCGGTCCCCCATTCACCCGCAGGGTACTGCCGTCCACCGAAATTTCGCCCTTAAAACCACCATGCACGGTGTCGTACTTCACCAGGTGGGCAAGCGTTGCCGCATCGGCCAGGTCATTAATGGCGGTTACCCGGATGCCACGTTCCGTAAGTGTACGGAGAACGGTTCTCCCGATGCGGCCAAATCCGTTGATAGCGATTTTCATGTAGCGATCAGCTGTCGGCAATCAGCTGCCGGCCTGTTGGTACCTAAGTATCCGCCGGGCTGGAAGCTGGCTGCCGTTATTTTCCCGCAAAGGTAGAAACCGTTTGAAACTTTTAACAGTATCCATAGTTTTTATTGTTAACAAGCTGAAAGCTGATCGCTGGCAGCTGAAAGCAATTTTTATGAACAACCAGAGCAACCATCCCGAAAAATTCGAACCAAAAGACTCCAAAGAGAAGCGCATCAGGCACCCGAAAGACGATAATGAAGCCGTAGTAAAACCGGAAGACCGGCATTACGACGAAAAGACGGCGGACTTTGGCGATGTTGCCGCCAAGCGGGAGCAAAGCGATCACCGGCCCAGTTAGGCCCGTTTCTTTCTTTCGGCCCTCAGGAAGCTCAGCAGCACTTTTTCATCGGCCGTGAGGCCCAGGTCGGCGGCAAGGGCGGAATTGCGCCTGATCTTTTTCAGGTAAGGCAGCAGCGTTCCCTGCTCGTAAGCCTCCACCAGGGCTGGAAACACGTAGTATTTTTTGCAAACGCTGCGGGTGTTGCCGAGCTTTGCTGCCACCTCGTCGAGCACGGTTACCGTGATCTTTCTGCGCTGCGCTTCCGTTTCCGGGAAATCGTACGCACTGTACCGGCGGAGCGCTTCCATGGTACCTGACCAGGTGCGGAAGTCCTTCGCCGTGAAGTCGCAGCTGGTGATCTCTTTAATATAGGTATTCACCCGGCCCGAATCGATCGAGCGGCGCTCCCCGTTCTCCAGGTAATACTGGAAAAGCTCCTGGCCCGGGATGTCCTGGCAGCGCTTTACAAGCTTAGCCAAAGCACGATCGTTCAGGTCGATCTCGTGCATCACGCCTTTTTTGCCTTTGAAAGAGAGTTTCAGGCGGCTGCCATTCACTTTTACGTGCTTATCGCGAAGCGTGCTCAGTCCATACGAACCGTAAAGCTGTTTATAGGATTCGTTGCCCACCCTGATCAGCGTTTTTTGCATCAGGCTTACCGAAATGGCCAGCACTTTCCGCTCGTCCATCTGGCGCCTGCGGATATCCTGCTGGATACTTTTCCGGATGCCAGGCAGCATTTTCCCGAATTCCGGGAGGCGGTAATACTTGCTTTCGTTCCGCGATTTGCACCAATCCGGATGATAGCGGTATTGCTTGCGCCCGGCCTGGTCGATGCCTGTGGCCTGCAAGTGGCCGTTTGCCTTTTCGGCGATCCATACGTTTTCCCAGGCGGGAGGCAGCACCAGCTTCCGGATCCGGAGCAGCGTTTTTTCGTTCGTTACCGGTTCACCCTTGCGATCCAGGTAAATAAATGCGTTGCCTTTCCGCTTGCGCGTGATGCCGGGCGTGCTGTCGGTGACATATACGAGGTGATTTTCGTCGAGGAGCTGGTCAGTTTCAATCATGAAGAATAGAACAAATCCGGGCGAAAATGTTTGCCAAATCCTTCGCTTTATTGGCAGGGGCTGGATAAACAGGTACCTTTAATAAATGGCCGCCCAATCCCGCTTCATAAAGCCTCCTCCCCCGTTATCTGCGTTCGTGGACTTTTTTTGGATGATCGAAAATCCATCCCCGGAAGCGCAGGATGTAGTGGTGCTGCCCGATGGCCGCATCGATATCCTGTTCTCCGTTTCGCCCGCGGAACCGTATGGAGTGATGTTGATGGGGCTCGGGAACCGGCCGTCGCAAAACACCATTCTCCCCGGATCAAAAACCTTCGCCATCAGCTTTAACCTGTCGGCAGCGGTATACCTCCCGGGAGCCGGCATCGCTTCAACGCTCAATACGGTTACCTCCTTAGCCGACGATTTCTGGGGAATTACAGCGGCCGACATGGATAACTTTGAACACTTTTGCCAAAAAGTCTCCCATAAAATGGGGACGATGATCGCCAGCCGTGCAGACGAGCGCAAGATCAGGCTGTTCCGGCTGATCTATGCGGAAAACGGCGCGATGTCCGTTAACGCGCTGGCAGAAAAAGTCGCCTGGAACAGCCGGCAGATCAACCGCTATTTTAACAAGCAGTTCGGGCTTTCGCTTAAAGAATACTGCACCATTTTGCGATTCCGTGCATCGTTCGCACACCTGAAGGAAGGCAAGCTCTATCCCCGCCAGGACTATACGGACCAGGCACATTTTATTAAGGAGATCAAAAAATTCTCCGGTGTGGTGCCAAAGGAGCTTAGCAGGAATGAGAATGACCGGTTTATTCACCTGAGGACGCTGGGCGTTTAAAGTAAAACGACCGATTTTTACTATTTCTCCTCCCGCCGGCAGGGCAATTTTGCATCATGTTATTAAAGGATAAAAAGATCGCCATTATAGGCGGCGGCCCGGGAGGGTTAACGCTTGCCCGGCTTTTGCAGCTCAAAGGCGCGGATGTTACGGTATATGAACGCGATGTTAACCGCGATGTACGCGTACAGGGCGGCGCGCTTGACCTTCATACGGAATCGGGACTGGCTGCCCTGCAGCAGGCGGGCTTAATGGATGCGTTCAAGTCAAATTTCAGGCCCGGGGCCGATAAGATACGCGTGACGGATAACCAGGCGACAGTACATTACGACCAGCATGAAGAAAGCAGCGCTGCTAGCTTCGGTCACAAACACCACCGGCCGGAAATAGACCGGGGCCCGTTACGAAACATCCTGCTCGATTCACTGCGGCCCGGTACCGTTTGCTGGAACAGCCATATCGTCGCCCTTGAGGAAACAGGTAACACCTGGAAGATCGTTTTTCAAAACGGCCATGTGGCAACTGCCGGCCTGGTAATCGGCGCTGATGGCGCAAACTCGAAAGTAAGGCGCTTTGTTACCGGTGTAAAGCCGGTATGGGCGGGCATTACCATGATCGAAGGCGTGATACACCAATCGGCGCAAACGGCGCCCCGCATCCACCAACTGCTTAACGGCGGAAAGATCTTTGCTTTTGGAAACGAAAAAACGCTGATCGTAAGCTCCCGGGGCGATGGTAACTTCGGCTTTGCCACGGGCTGTAGAACCAGCGAAAACTGGGTGGCCAACAGCGGGATCGACTTTAACGATCATGCCCAGGTGCTGAACTGGTTCAAAAAAGAATTCCCGGAGTGGGGCGAGGTGTGGCACGAACTATTTGCCAGCGCGGAGTCGCTTTTTATCCCGCGTCCGCAGTATTGCATGCCGCTTAATTTACGGTGGGAAGCCAAAAAGAACGTTACCCTGATCGGCGATGCCGCGCATTGGATGCCGCCGTTCGCCGGTGAAGGTGTGAACATGGCAATGCTGGATGCGTTACAACTCAGCGAATGCCTGGCAGACCAGCGCCATACAGACCTGCAAACGGCAATAGCGGCCTATGAAAAGCGGCTATTTAAACGGTTTGCCAGGATCGGGCGCCTGACGCTGTTTAACACTGACTGGATGCATCGGCCCGCGGCAATTACCCATATGCTGAACATGTTTAGCGGAAATATCTTTAAACAGCTGGCATTCGTGGCCAAAAGCTGGCTTTACGAAGTCCCGGCCAGGTTTACTCCACGAAGCGTTGCAGGAACCGGTTCATCGCCCGGTTAAAGGCCTCCGGGTTCTCTACGTTCGGCAGATGCCCTGCGGCATCAATGGTTTCTATCACCGCACCTGGGATGCTTTGCTGTAACAGGTCGGTTTGTACGGCGGGGATCACCTGGTCGTCTTCACCCCGGATCACCAGCGCGGGGACGTCTACAGAAGGCAGCAGGGCAGTGGTCTCCGTGCGCGAGGCCATGGCCAGCAGCGACGAACAAATGGTGGTAACGGGTGTGGTAACGATCATTTCACTGATGCGGGCGACCGCCTCCGGCCGATCGGTAAGGGTAGTTTCGGAGAAGATCTTCTTAACGAAACCGGCCGCATAGGGCTCCACGCCTTTTTCCTGCACCGTTTCTATGCTCGCAAAGCGGTTCAATTTCGCCTCGTTGTTATCGGCGGCGGCGGTGGTATCGCACAGGATAAGGCCGGCATACAGACCGGCGTTACGCTCGAAAGCGCGCAAGGCGATGTACCCGCCCATGGAGATGCCGCACAGAACCACCTTATCCAGCTTTAGCCCGCTCACCAATGCTTCTACGTCCCTGGCAAAAAGGTCGATGGTAAAGAAGCTGCTGCCGCTTTCTGAATCGCCAAAACCGCGGATATCATAAGCGATACCACGCACTTCATCCGGCAAAGCCGGCAACTGGGCCTCCCATAATTGCTTGTTAAAAGGAAATCCATGGATAAATAACACGGTAACAGGGCCGCTTCCTTCTTTTAACAGGTAGCTGGTGGCAATGCCATTGATGCGGGTGGAGTGAATGGTGATCATAATTTAAGCGTAAGTTATCTGTTGTCAGGTAATTTTCCCTGCCTTTTCACGTTGAGATAATTTTAGCGGGCAAAAAGCACGATACATTCCTTGCTGGTGAGAACAAACTTTGCGGAACCATGTTTCTATATGACCGTATAAAAAGCTATATTTACAGGGCCCTATGATGCCATTTTTTGTGAGCGAGATCCCATAGAACAAGCCTATGACAAAACTCTCCCAAGCTTTTTCTTATGTGCTATGCGGGCTGATCCTGTCGATATTATTCGGTAACAATGTTTTCTCGCAAGTTGCCATTACCAAACCGGTAGTTGATAACAATGTACAGTATTCCAACGGCACCGGCTCTACGATGGCGGTATTCTTTAAAACGGACGGCGATTTTAAGACCACCAATACCTTTAATATATTGCTTTTCGACGCCACGGGCACTGTCCAGGTTTCGCCCACTCCTATCGGGTCATTTAGCGGCTTCTTCACTTTGTTCGCTAATGCCGACCTTGCGGGTGTTGCGCCCGGTAGTTATACGGTCAGGATCCAGTCGACCACGCCGGTTCGTACAAGTTCAGCATCCCTGGCATTCACGGTAGTTGCAGGCTCACCGCTAAAAGCGGAGGTTGGCTCTATTTCCACGATCAATACCGCCCCGCGTGTTTTCGGTTTTTGCGGCGGCAGCAGCAACCCGATCAAGTTCGACAACGAATCTACCGGTGGTGCTGCGACGCTCAGGATTATTAAAGAAACTACCGGAGCAGTCACCTCACTTACCTTTAACAGTAACGGAACAACGGCCCCATTCACCCCCGAACTTACGCACTACACGGTGGTTGTTACCGCGGCAGCCGGAGGCGCAGTAGCCACCAAAGCGTACCTGCTGCTAAATGACGAACCATATATGCGCTTTGAACCCGGAAGCACCCAAGCCGTTTGTAAACTTGGAACAGCACCGGCCCCTTATGAGATCAAGGCTGATACGACCATCATCCGGAACAACTACCCTGGAACGATTTACAGTATAGATTGGAGAGATCCAAATCCTGTTGAAAAGTTAACGTATTACGATATCCTGAAAAAGACGGGGATCATTTCGCATAGCTATGACATTTCATCCTGCGGAAAATTTGTAGATCTTGGTTCCGGCCCGATCCCCAACGTGTTCGGGATTCGTATTAATCTTGAAAGCCCCTATTGTCCCCAGATCGGCAACCCTGCCGTGGTGGTGGCGAAGGTTGTAGTAAAGCCGGTTAACACCATCACAGGTGTAAATGTGGTCAAAAACGGGATCGCTTGCGTTGAAGCATCAGAGATCAGGTTCATTAACAATTCTACTTCCAGCGATTGCGGTACACCTAATTCAAAATATACCTGGGTCCTGGACAATGTCGAAATTCCGGGTATGACCGACGTAAGCAGCAATATCCCGATGACCTTCCCAAACAGCGCGAGGGGTGTTCCGAGGCTCACTCTAGGTTCCCACACGCTCATTCTCCGTTCTTTTGACGAAAATTCGCCGTGCCAGGCAGACGAAGATGTTTTTATCTTTTGTGTGCAACCGACACCGGTTGCAGATTTTAACCTGAAATCTAACGTTACCGCTAGCTCTATTACCGAATGCGGTGCGCCTTACCGGTTCATTCCGCAGAACTTGTCTAACATAACCACGCCCTGCCCCACCGCTACGAATAGTTTCAGATGGACAGTAACACTCGATAACACATCCGGCACTCCAACAACTATTAACCCGGTTGTAGGTTCATCAAACAGCGCAAACCCCGAATACGATCTCACCACTCCCGGCAGCTATATCGTAAAGCTCGAGATTTTAACATCGAACGCCGTTACCTGCTCGGCTACGCCCGTTACTAAAACCATCATTGTCAATGGACCGCCAACAGTAACCTTACCTACCGCCGCCGTGCTATGTGGGACTGGTGCATATACCTTTGATAGTTCTACCGGGAGCTCTACCAGGGTAACCTACAGCGGCACTTTCAGAGAAGAGCCCGACACCTATACCTGGTCTGTAACCCCCACGGACGGTCAACCGGCCACCAGTTACCTGATCAATAATATCCATGCCAAATTTCCTAATATCAGTTTTAATCAAACCGGCAATTACCAGGTCACAGTGGTTCATAAGAACAATTGCAGTTCTGTTAGTGCAACTGAAAACGTGACCATCAACGCCGCTCCGAGACTTAACCCCGGTACTTATCCAGACCAATGCCCGGGATCAACCATTCAGCTGGAGGGCACAGCCGACCCGGGGGCCAACGCGCCTACCTGGTCTAAAGTAAGAGCCGCCGGAACGCTCACCGTTGATCCGTTAAACCCGTTAAAAGCAACCTACATACCGGTGGATGCCGATTATCTTGATCCCGATGGCATTGTGCTGATGCTTTCCGCCACCACATCAAGCGTTGGATGCACCCTAATCGAAAGACCGATTACCATTAGGTTTAAGCCCACCAACACCGGTATCTCCGGTACTGCAGATCAACGATGCAGTGGCTCCGCTCCCATTCCGTATGCACTTAGTTCCAGTGTTCCCGGCAGCACCTTTACCTGGACGGTATCCGCCGACAATGTGTCGGACGCGGTAGCCGGGTCAGGCACCGAGATCAATTCTGTATTGACTCTTTCTTCCAACTCACGCAATGGTTCGGTGGTATATCTGGTAACGCCTATTGCAAACGGATGCGCGGGCGAGCCGTTTACCGTTACCGTACCCGTAATTGCACCTCCGGTTATTTCCTCTCCCGATCATTCAATCTGTAATAACACGGATGCCGCGGTATTAATCACCACCGATGTTCCGGGGGCGATTTACTGGGAGTCGACCGCATCCGCAGGCGTCTTAGGCAACACCAATTCAGGCACACTGGTCAATATCTCAGACAATACAATCCACGACGTACTTACGAACACGGGCACCACGGCCGGGACTGTCGTATACAAGATCATTAAGGATGGTTCCATCGCCTCCTGCCAGAGTGACCCCATCTTCGTTACCGTCACCGTTCAGGCCTCTATTTCAAATAACGTGATTTCTAATGTGGCCGCTACCTGCGAAGGTACCGCCGCGGCCACCATCAATGGTAACGTACCAACTGGCGGAACTCCATCAGATTACAGTTACCAGTGGGAGCAGAGTACCGGTGATTTTTCGGCCTGGGCCGCCATTCCAAGCGGGGGTAATTCGCAGAATTATAGCCCCGGCACGTTGCCTGCTACCACTAAATTTCGGCGTAAGGTATCCATGCCTTGCCAGTCTACGGCTGATATAAGCAATGAAGTAACCGTCGTAGTGAACCCCAATCCCATCGCCGAGATCCTGGCGGAACATGATAAAGGTTGCGCACCCTTCGCGCTTAATTCACAATCGATTCGTCCGCGATCATATTCCCAAAACGATACTTATACCTGGTACGAGGACGGCGTGAAGATCGGTACCGGGACCATTTACCCGGGAAGCAAGATACTCAACAGACAAGGGCAATCCGTTAATCTTCGCCTGGTGGTAACAAGCAACCTCGGATGTGCCCCGGTAGAGGTGTCACGCACCTTTAGCACTTACGTAGATGTATTGCCGACATTCACCAAAACAGGTCCATCCGAAAATTGCGGGCCTATTAGTATCAGTTTTACGAATACCTCTGCTACCTCCCCCGATACACGTTATCTCTGGAACTTTGGCGGCGGGTCTGCTTCTTCCCCGCTTACAGACGCAAATCCCGCACCGGTGATCTTCAACGAGCGGGCCGACGGTGAAGATGCCGTTTATATAGTCACCCTAACCACCTGGGTAGGTACCTGCGATCCCATCGTTTCCGCCCCGGTCACCATCACCATCAAGCCCGCCAAGCCGCTGGCGCTGATTACAATGGCCGCGACTTCAGGCTGTATCCCCTTTACGCCCACCATAACCAACACCTCCCTGGGAAATAATAAGAAGTATACCTATGTGCTGAAGGATGACAACGGTACGGTAATAGAAACCGTGGTAAAAACGACCAAGGCGGATGCGGTGATGAGGACACTCACCGTTTCCGGCAAATATCATATCTCCATGATCGCCGAAAACGATTGTGGCGTGAGCACTAACACCAATACACTTGACATAATCGTCTTTAACCCGGATGTAACTTCCAACCTCCGCATCGTTAACGGCACCCAGGGATCCCTGGAAACCACTACCTGCGAGCAGGAACCGGTCACTTTCCGGAACCAGTCGACCGGCGGCGTCACTTACCGCTATAACTTTGGCGACGGCACACCCGAGCTTATTACCAGTACCAACGACGACGTTACCCACCGGTACGCACGGCCGGGTAATTACACCGTAACGCTTTATGCGAGCAGCAATTGCGTTACCAATATACAATCCGCGGTAAAGGTGAACATCCTGCCCAAACCGGTGGTACTGCCGTTTTCCGCAAGCGTTACCAGTGGATGCCCGCCTTTGGCGGTTACCTTTACGCCAACAGGCGCCGCGGCGGTCGGCTATAAATGGGAGTTCGGCGATGGCACCTCCAGCACCCTGGTATCGCCCAAACATGTATACACCAGCACCCTCCCCACTTACACCGTACGCCTTATCGTCTTTAACGGACAAGGCTGTTCAGACACGCTAGATATGGCAGACCTTATCAAGATCACGCCCAAGCCTACCGCCGAATTCAGCGCTGAACATGGTTTTGGCACGGAGATCCCGAACTATACCTTCCAGTTCCGCGATCAATCGATAAACCCGGTTTCGTGGGCATGGGATTTCGGCGACGGAAAGAAATCTACTGCAAAAGACCCGTTGCATACCTATGCAGACACCGGCTCTTATAAAGTGAAACTTATCGTTGCCAATACCGCCGGGTGCCTGGATACCATGATCCATACCGTGCGTATAAACGGTGTTCCCGGCCAGCTGTACGTGCCCAGCGGGTTTATGCCCGGGAGTTTAACCGCACAGCTCAGGACGTTCGCCGCCATCGGTTCAGGCATAAAGCAATACCAGCTCGAAGTGTTTAACAAATGGGGCGACTTGCTTTGGCGCACCACGGCGCTCGATGAAAACGGGCGGCCTACGGAATCGTGGGACGGAACGTATAAAGGCCAGGTGGTGGCCGAAGGCGTATATGTCTGGAAAATGAGCGCCACATTTATTAACGGAACAGAGTGGAAGGGAATGGTTTACCAGGACGATATTCCCAAACGTACAGGTCCGATACATTTGATCAGGTAATGAAGAAAGCAACCCTCTCCATTTCACTGGCCGGAAAGGTCATGATCGCCCTGGCGGCAGTATGCCTGTTCGGCAAGCGAAGCGAAGCCCAGGACCATATTTATTCGCAGTTCTTTAATGAACCGGTATACCTTAACCCGGCGCTCAACGGCCAGTTTAAAGGCGATCTGCGTGTAAATATGATCTATCGCAACCAGTGGACCAACTCGCCCGCACAGCTTAGCTACTTCACCGCTTCGCTCGATTACCAGATCCCCGCTTTTGCAGGAGGCGTTGGCCTGATGGTTACCCATAGTGCGGAAGGCTCGGCATACCTTACAAAGAACAATATTTCCGGTATTTATTCATACAGTGTCGGCACACAAGACTATGTGCTTTCTTTTGGCGTACAGGCCGGCTTAACGAACCGCAAGATCGACTATAACCGGATCATCTTCGCCGACCAGATCGATCCGCGGCTGGGCTACGACCCCGGGCTGCCCACCGCTGCCGAGCCACCCGCATTTAACAGCAGGTATATGTTCGACGCCGGCGCTGGTATGAACCTGGTAGTACGCAATTTTATGACCGGTTATTCGCTGCAGCACATTAACAAGCCTGATGAATCATTCACCGGCACGCCCTCGCTCATGGCACGCCGGCACATAGCCTATGCTAGTTTCCGCTTCGCGCTCAACCGTTATAACCCGGACGATGATTCGCCTTACCTGGTGCCCTCCGTGGTGTATTACCGGCAGGCATCGTCGTCGTCCGTGAGCGGCGGTGTGCAGTTCAAACAACGAAGTGTAAGTATCGGCGTGTGGTACCGCACCAATGTCGCCGGCCAGAGCGATGCCGTGGTAGGCTCCGTCATTTTCGACCTATTTGGCAATCGGGCAAATAAAAACAGCAAAGTGCGGCTGGGCGCAAGCCACGACGCTACCCTTTCGAGGCTAAACTACAGCAATACAAGCGGAACTACCGAAGCCAGCTTAGGCTATGAAGTTACTTTTCCTAACCGCGATCCTTACCGCAAACTCTCTGAAGCGGTAAGATGCTATGATTTTTATTAATCTTAAATAGTATTTATTTTTCTTAATAGAATTATTTTTAACTTTAAATAAATAAACCGTATTATTGAAGAACATTAATAATGTTCTTATGGAGAATTACGGTACTTCATACCAATTCAGCCCGGTGAAGGTTTTCCGGATCCTGCTAAGCAGGTGGCATTGGATAGCGGCTTCCACCGGCGTATGCCTTCTCTTGGCGGGGTGTTATCTCCGGCTCACGCCGCCTTTATACGAGACCTCGGCCATGATCCGTATGGAAGACAACGCCAGCGAACTGAGCATCCTAACCGGCATTCTAACCCCCAGGGGATACAGTAACCGGATCCAGGCTGAAAGCGCGATCTTTAAAAGCCAACGGTTACTGCTGAAAGCAATAGCACATCTCGATTGGAAGGTGAGTTACTTCCGGAAAAGCGCTTTCCGCGAAATCGAACTATACAGGGAATCGCCTGTGCAGATCACCATCCTAGAACAAGAGCGCGCTTTCTATGATCAACCGGCGGAACTTGAGTTAACCGGCCCAAACCAATACCGGATCAGCTATCGCGCAGAAGGGCGTATTTATCAAAAGAACTGTTCTTCCGGAGAACCTGTGCACCTGCCCGGGATCTCATTCCTGGTGAGGACCCGCCTTCACGGAACGCGGCTAAAAAGAATGATATTCCGTTTTAACCGGCCGGGATACTGGTGCGGACGGTTGAAACAAGGACTTAACCTCAATGAAACGGCCAAATTCTCTCCCGTTGGAAGCCTTTCAAAAATTGATCCGAACCCCGTTTTTGCGGCGGAAGCGCTGAACGCGCTCGCCGGTGAATACGTCAGTTATGATCTCTGGCAAAAAACGCAATCTGCGGCACAGATCATTGGCTTTCTCGATCAGCAACTTGCGATATTCGCGCCGAAAGCCGATAGTTCGGGGAAATCGCTGGAAGAATTCCGAAAACATACCGACACGTACGACCTCCCGGTTTTTAGCAATGCCTTGTCTGACCGCATGAAAAAGCAACGGGAAGCGATAGAACTGGGGAACCTGCAGCTGTCGGCGCTTGATAAAATGGAGAATGCGCTCGCCGGCGGCGGACCGGTTTCCGTCCTGAGACTGGTGGCCAACCCGGCTATTGATGCGTTAACCTTCCGTCTTAATTCATTAACCGAGTCTGCGGAATTGCTCGGGCCAGTTTCGGGCGAGCACTCGCCGGCAATGACCAATACCCGGAACCAGCTTATTTCTACGAAACGAGAGCTAAAAAAAATGCTCCAACTTGCCCGATGGCAATTGGAAAATGTGATCGCAACAAATCTCGCACGGCAAAAAAAAGACGAAGCTGCCCTGCTAAAACTGCCGGCGAAGGCGCGGGAGATGGAACTCCTGACCAGGAATTACGGCGTAGACCAAAAGATCTTTAGTTTTCTCACCGAAAAGCGGCTGGAAGCACAGATCGGTAAAGCGTCTATCTTACCGGGCGCGGCGCTTATCGACCCGGCAATCCCTGACTGGACCATCGTATCGCCATCGGCAGTACCGGTATGGCGCGCGGCATGGGTGATAGGTATACTTACGGGCGCGGCGCTGATCTTCCTCGTGCGGTCGTTGTACGCACGCATATCAGATGCCCATTCGGTGCAGATGCATAGCGACATTCCTTTGCTGGGCGTTGTTCCGCATTTAAAAAACAATGCCCCCGTTTCCCTGGTGGCGGCTAACGTGATAGAGAGCCCGGGATCGGTATTTTCCGGGTCGATCAAGCACCTCCGTGATTTCCCGGGCCTGCTTGCAGGCAATAACCCGCTGTTGATCGGCGTTTCTTCTGCCAATTATGGCGAAGGAAAAACGCTGATTGCGTTTAATCTTGCTGCCTCTTTCTCCCTGGTGGGGAAAAAAGTACTTTTCATTGCTGCCGACATCGCCCGGCGAACGGGGACACCGGCAGCAGGGAACAGTGACCCTAAGGGGCTAAGCGACTACCTTTCGGGGGATACTGGCTGGAGAACCGTAATTCAACCCACCAATTACACAGGTTGCGAAGTAATCTATGCCGGAAATACCACCCTGGCCGCTTCAGACCTGTTTCAAAACGGCAATTTCGCGGGGCTACTGGATACGGTAAAATTCCTGTACGACCTGGTGATCGTAGATACTGGTCCGATATGTGACATTGGCGCCCCTGCCGGGGTCTTACGCTGTTGCGACATGACCTTGTTTGTGCTTCGATCGGGGTTTACCCCGGAGTCATCCCTTTCGGCAATCACGCAAATGCGGGAACGACTCCGGTTAAAAAATTGCTTCCTGGTGCTCAACAACTGGCAAAAAGACCTGTTATATGCCGACCGTCACCCGGGAAAATAATTTTTTGGTATCTTTGCCGCTCATTTTACGCTGTTTGAACCAGTATCAATGATCATATGACAACTTACCAAACGTTACTTTACTATTGCTATACTCCCATAGCAGACGCGGAAGAGTTTGCTTCCGATCATCTTAATTTTTGTAAATCCCTTGGGCTTACAGGTCGCATTATCGTTGCCGGAGAAGGCTTGAACGGAACGGTATCGGGAACCGCCGAAGCCTGCAGTGTATACATGGAGACCCTTCACGCCGATCAACGCTTCGCGGGAATCGATTTCAAGATCGACGATGTTGCGGAACCTTCCTTTGTAAAGATGCATTGCCGGTATAAATCAGAGATCGTGCACTCGGGCTTAAGAGACCCGCGTATCATCGATCCGAACAGGCAGACCGGGAAACACCTCGAACCGGCTGATTTTATGGCGATGAAGGACAATGACGATGTGGTGGTCCTTGACGTACGCTCTAACTATGAGCATTCCCTGGGAAAGTTTAAGAATGCCGTAACGCTCGACATCGAGAATTTTCGCGATTTCCCGGCCATGATCAACGAACTGGCGCAATACAAAGACAAAAAAATACTCACCTATTGCACCGGCGGCATTAAATGTGAAAAGGCATCGGCCCTGCTGCTGCATGAAGGTTTTAAAGACGTTTACCAGCTCCATGGCGGTATCATCAAATATGGAAAAGAAGCTGGCGGAAAAGACTTCGAAGGGAAATGCTATGTTTTCGATAACCGGTTAGCGGTGGACGTGAACAGCGTGAACCCCGCCATCATCTCGGTTTGCCGCAATTGCGGTACCGTTACGGCGAAGATGATTAACTGTGGCAACCCGGAATGTAATGAACACTTCACACAGTGCGATGCCTGCGGCAACGAACTGGAAGGATGCTGCTCTTCCGAATGCCGGCAACATCCGCGCAAACGGCCATATGACGGCACGGGCTATTATGTGAAGGTGCCGCAACCGGTGAACCTCGTTAAAAAAGCCGCAAAACTATCCGTTCCGCAAAACTCGTAAGGGCTTTCTTTACCATTGGAATCCTTTGCATTTCAATATTTTCATGACTTTGGCGTGGTATGTCACTTCATGCCGGGATATAGCCTGGAGCAAAACCCCCGGGCTGATCACGATCGTTCTTAGCTGGGGTATCGCGCTGGCGGAAACCAGGATCCATTCTTAGCGCATCTACCTTCCTTTTTACTTTTCATGGCCCTTTTCCGGGTCAGCAGGCTTTATCGCTTTAGCAGAGAACTTTGGCTTATAAGCTGGTTTGGCGGCGGATTCGGGGCTTTCCCTGGTTTCGGCCGGTGGCTCAGCAGGCGGGGTACTACCGGCGTCCTGGTTAGACACAACCGGCAAAACTTCCTGTGATGGCGGCATATCCGCTTGCTGCTTCTTAATTGCGGCAGCATTAAAACGCGGTTTAAATCCGGGCTTTGGTGGTGACGTTACCGGCGGCGCGACATCTTCTGCGCCCTCCGGAGTGCCGGTAGTGAGTGGCGGAGTGTGAGTTTCCGCTTCGCCAGTCGCGGGGACTTCTTCGGTCTGGCCGGCTGATTTGGTAACTCCCGCCCGGAAACGAGGGGTAAACCCGGGTTTTGCCGTTGCGGCAGGAAGCGGTGTTTGGGCTATTACAGGTTCTCCTGGTGCCGACGGGGTTTCCGGGGATCCGGTGTTGTATGCCGCCGCATCGGTTTCTGCCGGGGTTGATGGCTTTACCGCCCCGGGTTTAAATTTCGGGGTAAAACCGGGTTTCGGAGGCCCGCCCGCAGCGGCTTTTTCCCCGGGGGCCGAAGTTTCCGGCGGGCCGGGTGCTGACCCGGGTGACGCTGCCTGCCCGGCGGGAGGCACAGGTTCCAAAGGCTTCGTAGCTCCCGCTTTAAACCGTGGCGTGAAGCCTGGTTTGGGAGCCGGGGCCACAATAGGTTCCAAAGAAACTTCTGTAACCTCCTCCTGGATAATTGGCGGTTCCGTTACCGGCGTCTCTCCTGCTTGCAAGATTGATTCCTCTGCCTTGGCGCTACCTGCTCCCACCCTAAACCGGGGCTTGAAAGCGGGCTTTTGCTCAATGGTAGGTGATTCCAGCGGCATTGCCTGTGTGGCAATAGGGTCGGTAATAATTACCGTCGCTTTTGACGGTTTCAGCTCTTCTTTTGTGTGGTATGCCCTGCGGAGTTTGTTAAACCAGAATTTCTTGGTATGGTCGAAGCTCTTCTCCCCCATCTGTTCATATTCCGATCTGAATTCTAAAAAAAGGGCAGGTTCCGCCTCCTGCAACAGGTCAGGGTCTATCTTCTTCTTTACAAAAAACTCCCGGAAATCCATGTGCGGCGTGCTACTCTGCGATATTGTAATAGACGGCCTGCACGTCGTCGTCCTCCTCCAATTTGTCGATCAGCTTAAGCACATCGGCAGCTTGCTCCTCTGTTACCGCTACGGTAGATAAGGCGATCCGTTCGAGCTTGGCGCTCTTCACTTCAATCCCTTTGTCGTCGAGCGCCCGTTGCATCTTCCCAAAATCCTCAAAGGAGGTATGGATCACGCCCACGTCGTTTCCTTCCTCATCCGCCTCTACGAACAGGTCCTCGAGACCGGCGTCTATCAGCTCAAGCTCAAGCTCCTCCAGGTCGAGATCGCCCGGGATAAACCTGAACACAGATTTACGTACGAACACGAAGTCGAGAGACCCCGTTTTGCCCAACGTACCGTTTGTTTTATTAAAATAGCTGCGCACGTTGGCCACAGTGCGATTGGTATTGTCGGTAGCCGTTTCTATCAGCACTGCTACGCCATGCGGGGCATAGCCTTCGTATACAAACTCTTCGTAATTGCTCTCATCCTTGCTCGAAGCGCGTTTAATGGCGGCCTCCACCCGGTCTTTGGGCATATTTACCGCCTTCGCGTTCTGCACGGCCGTGCGCAACCTGGAGTTGGTATCGATGCTGGCGCCGCCTGCTTTTACCGCCATCGCTATTTCTTTACCCAGGCGGGTAAACTGAACGGCCATTTTCGCCCAGCGTTTAAACTTTCTTTCTTTGCGGAATTCGAATGCTCTTCCCATTTTTTTATTAGTTGTCAGTTATCAGCTTCAGTGGTGAGCTTTAAGCTATAAGGTCCAAAGTTATCATTTCTTCAAGTTCAGCAACATGTCTGTCGTCATTTTTGCGAGGTCGAACTCCGGTTTCCAGTTCCAGTCATGCCGGGCATATGCATCATCAATGGAGCCTGGCCAGCTGTTAGCGATCGCCTGCCTGGGATCCTCCTGTTCGGTATAGGTTAACCGGAAAGCAGGGATATGTTTCCTGATCTCGGCAGCGAGGTCCTCCGGCGTAAAGCTGGTACCAGCAAAATTGTAGCCCGACCTTATGGTTATCTTTTCTGCCGGTGATTCCATCAGCTCGATGGTACCACGTATCGCATCGTCCATATACATCATCGGCAGCCCGGTTTGTGCATTAAGGAACGACTGGTAGCTGCCTTTCTTCAACGCATCGTGAAAAATGTGGATGGCATAATCTGTCGTGCCGCCGCCCGGAGCCGCTTTCCAGCTGATAAGGCCGGGGTAACGCAAACCCCGGATATCGAGCCCATGTTTCTGAAAATAATATTCGCACCAGCGCTCGCCGGCGAGTTTGCTGATACCGTAAACCGTGTTCGGGTCCATGGTACAGTATTGAGGGGTATCCGCTTTGGGTGAGTTCGGTCCAAACACCGCGATGGAACTCGGCCAGTATACTTTTTTAGCCTGGTATTCGAGGCACAGGTCGAGTACGTTAAGCAACCCATTCATGTTCAGGTCCCACGCAAGCTTCGGATTCTGCTCGCCTGTTGCGGAAAGAATGGCAGCCAGCAAATAAACCTGAGCAGGTTTATATTTCTGAAAGGTGCTCTTTAGATTTTCTTTATCAAGCACGTTCACAAATTCGAACGGGCCCGCATTTTTGATGTCATAGTCGGGTCTGCGGATGTCACAAGCTACTACGTGACCGCTGCCATATATTCTCCGTAATTCGGTTACCAGCTCAGTTCCTATCTGGCCGTTGGCGCCTATCACTAAGATCTTTTCCTGCATATTTCCTGGTTAGGGTGCAAAAGTAAGAATTATCTGCGCAACTTCGCCGCCAGCACACATGGCTTACGGTATCTCCTGGCGGCCCCGTCCAGGTCAAATACCTCTATCGAGACCACGTATATCCCGAACGCTTGCTTCTGCTGAAGGGCGTTTAATCCATCCCAAACGATCACGCCTTCCGCGGGCAATGTTTCGTTCGTTACCAGCCGGCGAACAAGCACTCCCCGATCTGAATAAATAGAAACGTTCGCCACCCATCCGGGGGCATTAAAGCGGAAATTGATCGTCAGCAAGTCTTCGAATCCATCGTTATCGGGCGAGAACGTAGTCGAAGAAAGGTATATGTCGTCTGCCGACCGGTTTTCCACGCTTTGCTGAGAATTTTCATAACCCGGTGTCCCGCCTCCCGACCAGGTTGCCGCCGACCTGAAGTTTCCCGCCTCAGCTGCGGGCCGCTTAAAACTGCTCCGTTCCAGGGAAATGCCTTCCGGGTTCTTTATTAGCGGGAAGTGCATTTTTTCGGAGTAACTAAACTGGTCGATCCGCGTGGTTCCCCGCACGAGTACTGCGGTACCCGCCTGGTCGTTAAATGAAGGCAGGCCGGCAACTTTCAGCAGGTTTGCAGGAAATTTCACGTTATACTCCGCTTTTATATTAACGGGATCGACAGAAAATACGCGGTAACCACCCGGCTGAACAAATACCGATGTGTCACTCAGCTTTTTAAGGCTCGCCAGGCTATCCTTTTCGTCGGCGGAAGCCACATATAGCTCTGCGATATCGAGCACCAGGGCAGAAGCGTTATATATTTCCAGGTAGTCCGCTCCGCCCGGGCGGGGATTGAACAGGATCTCGCTGATCAGGAGGTCCCCCTTCGCGATAGCCCCCGGCGCCACAAACACCGTGCTGCCAAGTAATGGCGGCAGCGTGGCACCGGCGCAATCGCGAATACCCGACACGGAAACCGTGTAAGTATGACCCCGTGCAATAACTGCGGAGAACTTAATATCTACCCGGGTAAACTCCGGGGCCACAGGGACCGCCGAAACAGGAACGCCTAACCCGTTATTAAACCGGTAGTTGCCGGCATTGGCCGCCGCTGCGCTGTCCACCGCCCGGCTAAACCGGAGCCGAACGGTCACGCTATCGGTCAGTCGCGCCTCAAGCAGCGAGAGTTGCCCGGCGCCGAACCCAACTTTATATACCGCATTTAACGTCCCCGGGCTCCCTCCGCGGCCATCTGAAGACACCGCCCAGTTCTGCGATCCGCTGCAGGCAGATAACGGGTCGATCATTTCGAGCGTCCATCCGCCCTGCTTCTTTACTGCGTCGCGGTACCAGGAATCATTAAAGTACTCCTGGCTAATAACGGTACCGCGGTCGTCGGTCAGCGTGAGCAGCTCTCCTGCGTTGTTTAAAGAAGGCCAGGGAGACAAGCCGATCACCTTGCCGTAAGCGCTGAATAAACCGGCGTCCGCTTTTGCGCAAAGGATAATAAACGCCCCCGCTTTGATCGAGTCGCCGGCAAATGTTGCCTTAGTGGCGCCATCCGTGAATTGCCATCCTTTTAGCGGAATGTCGGCACCCGACACGTTCCAGATCTCCACGAACTCCGCGCTGGGAAGACCCACCACCGGCGACGGATCTGCGAAGATCTCGTTGATGACCACGTCGTTCCTTTTCGCCGGGTAACGGTGGCTTGCTGCTGAAACCGCAGTTTTAACAGAAAACATGACCAAAAAGAGCAAACAAATCTTCATATTTGCATTCTGATTAACTGTTCACAACTTTATTAACTAAAAATCAAATATAATAATCATAAGTTAAATTCACAAATTAATTAATCATCAAATGAAAGTCGCAGTTGTAGGCGCAACGGGCCTGGTAGGCTCGGTAATGTTAAAAGTTTTAGCAGAGCGCAATTTTCCCGTAACAGAATTAATTCCGGTAGCTTCTGAGAAGAGCAAGGGTAAGGAAATTGATTTCATGGGGAAGAAGTACAAGGTGGTGACTGTTGATGAAGCCATAGCCCTTAAGCCCGACGTAGCTTTATTCTCTGCAGGGGGAAGCACTTCTCTTGAGCAGGCGCCGAAATTCGCGGCGGCCGGCACTACCGTGATCGACAATTCCTCGGCCTGGCGCATGGACCCTGCCAAGAAGCTGGTGGTTCCCGAGGTAAATGCCGGTGTATTAACGGCCGATGACAAGATCATCGCCAACCCAAATTGTTCGACCATACAGATGGTAGTGGTGTTAAAACCGCTTCACGAGAAATATAAGATCAAACGGGTGGTGGTTTCCACCTACCAGTCGGTAACCGGTACCGGTGTGAAAGCGGTAGAGCAGCTTATGAACGAGCGCAGCGGCATAGAAGGCCCGATGGCGTATGCCTACCCGATCGACCTGAACGTGATCCCGCAGATCGATGTGTTCACGGCGAACGGTTACACCAAAGAGGAGATGAAAATGATCCTCGAAACCAGGAAGATCATGGGCGACGATGCGATCCGTGTGACGGCGACCACCGTGCGGATCCCGGTTATGGGCGGCCATTCAGAATCCGTAAACATCGAGTTTGAAAACGACTTCGACCTCGCCGATGTACGCAGCCTGCTCGAGAAACAGGATGGCGTGATCGTAACCGATGATCCGGCTAACGCGAAATACCCGATGCCAAAGGATGCGCACGAGAAAGACGAAGTATTTGTAGGCCGGATCCGCCGGGATGAGTCGCAGGACAATACCCTCAACCTTTGGATCGTGGCCGATAATCTCCGTAAAGGAGCTGCCACCAATGCCGTTCAGATCGCCGAATACCTGGTAAAAAACGGTATCCTGAAGGCAGACCTGGTTGGCAGTTACTAACCGGTTGGACGTAATACGCTTGAAGTTTAACTCCGTCTAGCCATAAGCTGATCACCAGGATCATGATCATGCAAGTACGATCTGCGTAAACGTCCGGCGTTTCAACGCCTAACCAGGATCCTGTTCACAAGTTCCTTCCCGTAACACCGTTTGTAAGATTACTCAACGTAATCTTTACAATCGGTGTTATCCTTTTTTGTACCTTTGCATTTTAATTTTCCCCACTCGATTTAATGAAGTTAGATATCAATTTCCGCGAAAAATTTGAGGATCGGCACATTGCACCGGATGCTGCCGGAACAGCAGAAATGCTCCAAATCGTTGGCGCAAGCTCGCTTGAAGAACTGATCTCGCAAACCGTCCCCGACCGCATCCGGCTAAAAAACCCGATGAATTTACCGGCCGCGAAAAGCGAAGCCGGTTACCTGGAAACCCTTAAGCAAACAGCATCAAAGAATAAGCTATTTAAATCTTATATCGGGCAAGGCTACTATGATGTAACTGTACCCGGCGTTATCCAGCGAAACATCCTGGAGAATCCGGGCTGGTACACCCAATACACCCCTTACCAGGCCGAAATTGCACAGGGCCGGTTGCAGGCACTGCTCAATTACCAGACCATGGTGATCGATCTCACCGGCATGGAGATCGCCAATGCGTCTTTATTAGATGAAGGCACCGCGGCCGCGGAGGCGATGTTTATGCAATACAGTCTCCGTAAAAACCAGAAAGCGAACATATTCTTCGTTTCGGAGGAGCTGTTCCCGCAAACGATCGATATCCTGCGCACCCGGTCTGCTCCTTACGGGATCGAGCTGCTGATCGGCAGCCACCAATCGGCTGAGCTGGGTACGGATATGTTCGGCGCTATCGTACAGTATCCTTCCGGGAAGGGCGAAGTGTATGATTATACGGAATTTGCTGCTGCCGCACACGAAAAGGGCATTAAACTTACCGTGGTAGCCGACCTTATGAGCCTTGCCCTCCTTACACCTCCCGGGGAATGGGGAGCCGACATCGTGGTGGGAAGCAGCCAGCGCTTTGGCGTTCCGATGGGCTTTGGCGGCCCGCACGCGGCATTTTTCGCCACGAAAGAAGAATATAAACGCGCTATGCCCGGCCGCATTATCGGTGTAACCATCGATTCGGCAGGCAATTACGCCTTAAGAAT
This sequence comes from Hufsiella ginkgonis, assembly GCF_009834915.1. GTDB lineage: Bacteria > Bacteroidota > Bacteroidia > Sphingobacteriales > Sphingobacteriaceae > Hufsiella > Hufsiella ginkgonis. The sequence continues at coordinate 254,298 of NZ_WVHS01000001.1, forward strand.
GGCGCTGCAAACGCGTGAACAGCACATTCGCCGCGATAAAGCAACCTCTAATATCTGTACCGCACAGGCGCTGCTTGCCATTATGGCCAGCATGTATGCGGTATACCACGGTCCGGAAGGTATCAAGGCCATCGCAAGCCGTATACATGGCCTGGCTACTTTTCTTGGAAACGCACTTAACAGCCTCGGCTACAAACAGCTGAATACCGCTTTGTTCGACACCCTCCGTTTCGAGCTTGGCGAGCTTACCGGGCCGATCCATTCGGAAGCCCTAAACAATGACGTGAATTTCCACTATTCGGGTTCATCGGTAACCATCTCGATAGATGAGACTTCGTCTGAAGCGGACATGATCACCATCATCCGTTTATTTGCCAAAGTAAAGGGCAAAACATTAAATTACCTTGATCTCGACGGCATTAAGGCGTCGCTTTCCACTTCCATCCCGGAAGCGCTGCACCGTACCACGCCTTATTTAACGCACCCGCTTTTTAATTCGCACCATTCGGAGCATGAGATGCTTCGCTATATCAAATCGCTCGAGGCGAAAGACCTTTCGCTTTGCCACTCGATGATTGCGCTGGGCTCCTGCACCATGAAGCTGAACGCAACCACCGAAATGATCCCCGTTACCTGGCCCGAGTTCGGCAATATGCACCCGTTTGCACCGGCCGACCAGACAGGCGGTTATATGCAGGTGTTCGATGAACTGAACAAGTGGCTTTGTGAGATCACCGGTTTTGCCGCCATGAGCCTGCAGCCAAATGCAGGTGCGCAGGGCGAATACGCAGGGCTGATGGTGATCCGCGCGTTCCACCAAGATCGCGGCGAAGGGCACCGGAACGTAGCGCTGATCCCTTCATCGGCGCACGGCACGAACCCCGCTTCGGCGGCCATGGCCGGAATGAAGATCATCGTCGTTAAATGCGATGAGCGCGGAAATATCGATGTAAGCGACCTCAAAACAAAGGCGGAAGAGCACCAGCATGATCTTTCCTGCCTCATGGTAACCTATCCGTCGACCCACGGCGTATTCGAGGAATCCATCATTGAGATCTGCGAGACGATCCACCAGTACGGCGGCCAGGTATACATGGACGGCGCGAACATGAATGCACAGGTTGGATTAACCAGCCCGGCCGCTATCGGGGCCGACGTTTGTCACCTTAACCTCCATAAAACGTTCTGCATCCCGCATGGCGGAGGTGGCCCGGGAATGGGGCCCATCGGTGTAGCCAGGCACCTGGCGCCTTACCTGCCTGGACATATCGTGGTGCCTATAGGCGGCGAAAAATCCATCCCGGCGGTTTCCGCGGCACCATGGGGCTCGGCCTCTATCCTGCTTATATCGCACGCTTATATCGCCATGATGGGCGCGGAAGGGTTAACCCACGCCACGCAATACGCCATCCTGAACGCCAATTACATTAAAACACGCCTCGAGCAGCACTACCCGGTATTGTATGCCGGGACCAACGGCCGCTGCGCGCACGAGATGATCCTCGATTGCCGCTCGTTCAAGAACTTCGGTATCGAAGTGACCGACATTGCCAAAAGGTTGATGGATTATGGCTTCCACGCGCCCACCGTTTCATTCCCGGTGGCGGGAACGGTAATGGTGGAGCCCACAGAATCGGAACCAAAGCACGAACTCGATCGTTTCTGCGAAGCGATGATTGCCATCCGCAAGGAGATCTCGGCGGTTGAAGAAGGACGTTCAGACAAGGTGAACAACCCGCTGAAAAACGCCCCGCATACCTCGGCAGTGGTTACCGCCGATAACTGGGACCGCCCTTATTCGCGGCAGGAGGCGGCATTCCCGCTTCCATACGTGGCACATTTCAAGTTCTGGCCTTCCGTGGGACGCGTGAACGATACCCACGGCGACCGTACCCTGATCTGCTCCTGCCAGCCGCTGGAAGCATATGCAGAAGAAGTAGTAAATGCGTAAACGGCTGGCTGACTGAACATACCAAACAGCGGTTACGGCCGTTGAGTATAATGTAATGACCTTCATCGTTTTGTCAAAAAACCATTAGGTGTTATAACGTATAATTTTAAGGAGTACTTTTGCACATCGAAAAGAATAAAAAAGAAACTATGAAAAAGACATTGGCATTTTTAAGCGTACTGGCGGCCCTGAGCCTGTCGGCGTTTGTTGCAAAGAAAGACGAAACCTATACGGTTGACGTAAGCAAATCATCTATCGAATGGATCGGCAGGAAAGTAACCGGTCAGCACACCGGCACGGTTAAGATCGCTTCCGGCAACCTGATCTACAACGGCGCTACGCTGAAAGGCGGAACATTCACCATGGACATGAATTCTGTGGTTACTACCGACGGTTCCGGCGCACGACTGGAAACACACTTGAAATCACCCGATTTCTTTGGAGTAGAAAAAAATCCGACCTCTACTTTCACCGTTACTAAAGTCGCGCCCGCAGGCGGCGACCAGGTTAACATTACCGGTAATTTAACTATCAAAGGGATCACTAAACCGCTTACGTTCCCAGCAACCGTTAAAAAACAGGGTAATGCCATTGCAGCGGTTGCCAAAGGCGTGAAAGTGGACCGCACCAAATACGACATCAAGTACAACTCGAAGAGCATCTTCGCTGCAATTGGCGACAAAGCCATCGACGATGAGTTCGAGCTCGCCATTAACCTTGTGGCTACAAAATAACTGAATTAGCGTTATGAGAAAAGAAGAGAGGCTGCTCCGTTGGGAGGAGCCTTTTTCGTTTTAGCGATATCCCGTTACCGGGGAGTGATCCGGAAAGCGCCCCCGTCATAACTAACGGTGCCGATCGAATCGCGTTTTGAATGATAGAAGAGGCAGGTCCAGTTCTCTGCCGCTGCCCTTTTGCCGTACTCCTCGCGCAGCTCCATGGCTTTGCGTCCGTCGAAATCGTATTTAGCGATAAATTTACGAAGCAATTGTTCCGGCTCGGGCAGGATATCGCCGCCAAAAAAGATCTTTTCGTTGCCGCTTTTTACCAGGAACACCTGGTGATATTCGCAGTGACCGCCGGTGAGCTCGTAACTGATCTCCGCTGTAAGCTGCCCGCTGCCTTCAATAAAACGGAGGTTCCCGCTCCGCTGCACGATGTCGAAGATCTCCGTTTTGTACGAAGATGACCGCCGGCTATAAGCCGTTTCCCATTCGCCGCGCTGGATCACGTACTCCGCATTCGGGAAGCTTAAGCCCCACTTGCCATCCTGTTCGTGCACCATGCCCCCGGCGTGGTCGAAATGCAGGTGCGACATCAGCACCTGGGTAACATCACCCGGCTCGTATCCCGCTTTGCGGAGATTGGCGTGAACCACCAGCTCACCATCGGCTTGCTTATAGCCAAGGCCGGTGTCAAATAGGATAAGCTCGGCCGGTGTTTGCACCACGAAAGGCTGTATGGAAATGAAGAGAGAGGCGGGCCGGTCTTTCGCCTGGTCCACCGCAGGATCGAAGGGGACGAATTTCTTGGACTGATCTACGGAAAAGGAACCCTCTGTCAGGGAATGAATATTCATGCGATGAGATTTTCGAGCCGCTTGTCAACTTTCAACGGAACGCGTAATTGCGTATACGCTGTACCATTTTTAACTTATATTTACAGATTAAACAATACAAAGATATGCAAAAAAGATGGGTGGAACAGGGAGGGATGCATCGGCCGGAAGTAGCTGACTTGCAGGGAAGTTTGCAGATCGACGCGGTACTGGCCACCCTCCTGGTGCAGCGCGGAGTATCTGGTTACGAGGAGGCGCGCCGCTTTTTCAGGCCGGAATTGGCACACCTGCACGATCCTTTTTTGATGAAAGACATGGAAGCCGCCGTATCACGGATCGAATCTGCCGCGGCCTCCGGCGAGAAGGTAATGATCTACGGGGATTACGACGTGGATGGTACCACTTCCGTGGCGCTTACCTATAGTTTCTTCAGGAAGTACATTCGCCACATCAGCTTTTATATTCCCGACCGGTACAAAGAAGGGTATGGGATCTCGCTCGCGGGCATCGATTTCGCTAAAGAGCATGGGTATACGCTTATTGTGGCGCTGGATTGCGGGATTAAATCCGTTGACAAGGTCGCTTACGCCAATTCACTGGGTATCGACTTTATCATTTGCGACCACCACCTCCCGGGTGATTCGCTGCCTGAAGCGGTCGCCGTGCTTGATCCCCGGAGGAAAGATTGTGATTATCCCTATAAAGAGCTTTCCGGCTGCGGGATCGGGTTTAAGCTGATCCAGGCATTCGCCCAAAAAAACGACATTTCACTCAGCGAGATCACCTGTTACCTCGACCTGGTGGCGGTGAGCATCGCTTCGGATATCGTGCCCATTACGGGCGAAAACCGTGTGCTCGCCTGGCACGGCCTGAAACGCCTGAACGAAACGCCCTGTAACGGGCTGGCCGCATTGATGGACATCGCAGGGCGGAAGGAACAATACGGCATTTCGGATGTGGTGTTTATGATCGGGCCGCGGATAAATGCTGCCGGCCGGATAGACGATGCCAGGCATGCGGTAAACCTCCTGATCGCTGACGATAAGTACTCGGCCCGCGACCGCAGCCAGCTGATCGACCTGAAGAACACGGAACGTAAGGAGCACGATGTGTCTATTACCGAACAGGCGCTCGAGATGCTGCGCACAGATGAATCGTCGCTGACAAAAAAGACCACGGTGGTATTTCACGAGACATGGCATAAAGGCGTAATTGGGATCGTAGCCTCCCGCCTTACGGAAAAATACTACCGGCCAACGGTGGTGCTTACCCAAAACAACGGCCATATCTCAGGGTCTGCGCGGTCTGTGCTTGGCTTCGACCTGTATGAAGCGCTGAGCTCCTGCAGCGAGTTGCTCGACCAGTTCGGCGGACATAAATATGCCGCCGGTCTTACCATGAAGCCCGAAAACGTGGTGGCTTTTGCCGCCCGTTTCGAAGAGGTGGTGGCTGCCAGCATTCCCGACGAGTTGCTGGTGCGGGAGATCGCTATCGATGCCAACCTGCCCCTGGAGCGGCTCTCCCCTAAATTCGTCCGCATCCTTAACCAGTTCGCGCCGTTCGGACCGGGCAACATGGCCCCGATATTTGTGAGTAAAAATGTTTATACTTACGGTACAGCATCCGTGGTGGGCAACAATCACCTGAAAATGACGGTCCGCCAGGAAAATTCGCCGGTGTTTGAGTGCATCGGGTTCGGGTTAGGTGACCATTACGAGGAGATAAAAAAGGGCGTGCCTTTCGACATCTGTTATACGATCGAAGAAAAAACCTGGAAAGAAAAGCGGTCTTTACAGCTAAACATAAAAGGGATCCGCTCTGTTAATGCACAGCGCTCCTTTAACTGACATGATATTAAAAGCAGAAAATCTCGTAAAAAAATACAAACAGCGCACGGTCGTTAACGATGTTTCATTTCACGTGGAGCAGGGCGAGATCGTGGGGTTGCTGGGGCCGAACGGTGCAGGTAAAACCACTTCATTTTATATGATCGTAGGGCTTATCAAACCAAATGACGGACATGTATACCTCGAGTCGGAAGACATTACCGGCGCCCCCATGTACCGCCGCGCGCAGAAAGGCATCGGGTACCTGGCGCAGGAAGCTTCCGTTTTCAGGAAACTGAGCGTGGAAGATAACATCAAATCAGTACTGGAGATGACTAAGCTCACCAAAGCGGAGCAACACGATAAATTGGAAGAGCTGTTAAGCGAGTTCAGCCTGCACCGCGTACGTAAGAATCGCGGCGACCTGCTTTCGGGTGGTGAACGGCGCCGCACCGAAATTGCACGCGCATTAGCCGCCAGCCCTAACTTTATCCTGCTCGATGAACCTTTTGCCGGCGTAGACCCGATCGCGGTAGAAGAAATTCAATCGATTGTGGCCAAACTGAAGCTTCGCAACATCGGCATCCTGATCACCGACCATAACGTGCAGGAGACGCTCTCGATCACCGACCGCGCTTATTTATTAACGGAAGGAAAGATCATGCTGGCCGGCACCCCCGACGAGATCGCCGGCAATGAAATGGCCCGTAAATTTTACCTCGGACAAAACTTCGAGCTCCGAAAAAAGCGACATTAATTTAACGTTACCGTCTTCCTATGACTATCGTCAATTCGATTTTTTCCTGGATCATGAAAAAGCGCATTCACCAGATCGAGCTTTTCATGAAATACCCGCATGATGTACAGGAGGAATGGTTCCAGAAACTGATCTCGTCTGCACAACATACCGAATGGGGCCGCAAATACAAGTACGAAGATATTTACACCCAAAAGCAATTTAAGGAAAGGGTCCCCGTGCAGAACTACGATACGCTGAAGCCCTATATCCAGCGAATGCTGAACGGGGAGCAGAACATTCTATGGCCCTCGGAAGTGAAATGGTACGCCAAATCGTCGGGAACCACCAGCGACCGGAGCAAGTTCATACCTGTTACCGACGAATCGATCGAAGAATGTCACTTTAAAGGGGGCAAGGACCTGTTATCGATCTATTGTAACAACCGGCCGGATACGAAGATGTTTACCGGGAAATGCCTGGTACTGGGTGGCAGTCACCAGGTGAACCAGCTGAACTCTGAGTCGTATTATGGCGATCTTTCGGCCGTGATCATTAAGAATCTTCCCTTCTGGGCCGAAATGATCCGCACGCCGGCGCCCTCGATCTCCCTGATGGAAAACTTCGAGGAAAAGATCGAGAAGATGGTGCATGCCACGAAAGATGTAAACGTGACCAACATGTCGGGCGTGCCCACCTGGAACCTCGTGCTGGCGAAGCGTATCCTGGAAGTTACCGGCAAGAGCAACCTGCTGGAGGTATGGCCCAACCTGGAACTGTATTCGCACGGCGCCGTGAACTTTAAGCCTTACCGGGAACAGTTCAGGAAACTGATCCCGTCCGGCGATATGTATTACCTGGAAACCTATAATGCCTCCGAAGGTTTTTTTGGGATCCAGGACCAGTCCAACTCAGAAGAGATGCTGCTGATGCTGGATTACGGGGTATTTTATGAGTTCATACCGATGGACCAGATCGACAAAGAATATCCCGAGACGTTGAGCCTCAGCGAAGCGGAGCTTGATAAAAACTACGCGATCGTGATCTCCACGAATGCCGGTTTATGGCGTTACATGATAGGCGATACGATCAGGTTCACTTCACTTTCGCCATTCAGGATCCAGATCACGGGACGCACCAAACATTTTATTAACGCCTTCGGCGAAGAGGTGATCATTGACAATGCAGAGAAGGCCTTAACACAGGCTTGTCGCGAAACCGGCGCCATTATCCGCGATTATACCGCCTGCCCCGTATATTTTAACGACAGCGAAGTAGGCGCACACGAATGGATCATCGAGTTTGAACAACACCCCAACAGCCTCGACAAGTTTAACGATGTACTGGACCGGAAACTACGGGAGATCAACTCAGATTACGACGCCAAAAGATTCAAAGACCTCGCCCTGCGGAGGCCCGTTATACACGCCGCTCCCGACTACACTTTCTACAAGTGGATGAAAACCAGGGGAAAACTCGGAGGACAGAATAAAGTTCCCAGGCTCTCTAACGAACGCTCGTATGTTGACGAGATACTGGCAATGATGGGAGAGGAAAGGGGTTAGTCCTTCCACCTCCATTCCCCTTCCAGCACCAGTGGCTCCTTCAGGTTATGCGACAATAAGAACTCTTTCGTTTCCTCATCATTCAGCTTTTTGGCGGTGATCACATCGGTATCTGCTATGCCATAAATAAGCATACTTACAAAGCGTACCGTGTTGCGCATGCCTTGCTGGTTGTTAATGAGGCTCAGTACATCGCAGTCTGCATGGTAGCACCCTGCCGGCCCGTTGCCGGCCCCGGGTCCTCTTCCACCGCCGCCGCCGCCTGTGGGCACACCCTGCAGCATAAAGGGCTGGTTATCGCTATGCAGGCCGGCGCCCGTAGAGAACCCGTTTTTAAACGTGGTATCGATACTCGCCGCGATGCTGCCTACAGACTGGAACAGGTCTTTAGACTCAGGCGCGCTGGAGGAGAAGTTCCGCACATCGCCGGTCATATCGAAATTAAGCATGTAGCGCAGGTTATCGATCGACTTATCGGCTATTGCCGCATTTACGTAAGCCCGCGAGCCCAGTAAGCCTTGCTCTTCTCCCATGAACATAACGAACTCTACGGTACGTTTAGGAGCCAGTTTTAGCTTCTTAAAGGTACGGGCCATGTCCAACACAGAGAAAGATCCGATGCCGTTGTCGATCGCGCCCGTGGCAAGGTCCCAGCTATCCAGGTGACCGCCGATTACGATCTTTTCGTTCGGGATGCCGCTCCCTTTGATGGTAGCCACTACGTTGCGTGCTTTTATCGGGCCGGAAAAATTCGTCATATTAATGCGGCTGTAAAGCTTGCCTGTTTTAAGCTGCTCTTTTAGCTTCATGCCGTCTTCCTTGCCGATACACACGGCAGGGATAGGGATCAGCTTTCCCGTTACCGAGGCCGTGCCGGTAAGCAGGGTACCGCCATCCACCGTATTTATTACGATGATGCCTTTGGCGCCATATTTTATCGCGATCGCGGTTTTCTCCGAACGGTGCAGCGAGCGCCCGGTGGTGCCTGGTAAAATGCCAAGGTACACGAGCGCGAACTTATCCTTTACCAGTGCGGGATTTGCCTGGTAATCAACCTCCAGCCCGTTGCCCATATCCACCACTTCCAACGTAAGATCAACCTTAACCGGCGAGTGCGCCAGCGACACCGACTTCACCGGCTGCAATGCGCCTGCGGTGCTTCCAACGCTTACGGCAAGTGTTCCGCGACTCCAGCTTTCTACGGTAAACGGCTGGTATTTTACATCAGTAAATCCATAGGATTTTAACAGGTTGAAGGCATATTCTTCCGCTTTGGCGCCATTTTTAGAGCCGGTTAGCCGGTGACCGATGGTTTCCGTAGCCTCTTTCAGGGTGGCATATGCCTGTGAATGCTGCTGGACTTCGGTGTTGATGGATTCGAAAACCTTCCGCCATTGCGGATTTTGCTGCGCTGCAGCGGTAAAACCGGTAAGGGCGACTAACGACGTGAGGAAAAACTTATTCATACGCATGGGATTGATTGCGGGAAAATAGGCATTTTCAGCTGTAAGATTTGCAACAATTGCGTTAATCCCTTAGCAGCTAAGTTCACGTACGCTTTTTGGGGAAAACCAGGGAGGCTACGATACTCACCGTCAGGATCAACACAATAACTACGAGCGAGTGCATAGTAGTAAACCCCCACCTTTCGAGCCAATGATGGCCTAACATTTTGATCCCTATAAATACCAGCAGGAAAGCAAGCCCTGTTTTAAGGTAATGGAACTTGTGAATGATGTTCACCAGGAGAAAAAACATAGACCGCAGTCCCAAAATCGCGAAGATATTGGAGAAGAATACGATGTAAGGGTCTTTGGTTACGGAGAAGATCGCCGGAATAGAGTCTACGGCAAATACGAGGTCGGTAAATTCCACGATCAGCAGCACGATGAACAATGGCGTTACGAATCGCTGTCCCTTTACCCGCAGGAAAAACCGGTTGCCATGAAAGTCCGGGAGTACCCGGAAGTTACGGGCTGCAAATTTCACCACTTTATGGTTCTCGGTATCGATCTTTTCCTCCTGGTCGCGCTTAATGAACATCATGATCCCGGTGTATACCAGGAAAGCACCGAACAGGTAAATGATCCACCCGAAACGCCCGATGAGCGTTGCACCTACGAAAATGAACAGGAAACGCATGATGAGCGCCCCGATGATACCCCAGAACAGCACCCGGTGATAATAACGCTCTTCAACCTTAAACGAGCTGAAAATGAGCACCATCACGAAGATATTATCTACAGACAGCGCATATTCTACGAGATATCCCGTTAAAAACTCGAGGCCAAGGTTTTGTTGATAGGTTTTAATACTTTCGGGAAAGTTCCCCGGCGAGAGCGTGATGTTGTGCAGGTGCTTTTTGGTGATCTCAACCAGCGAAGCGTAATCGGCAATGCCATGCAGCTCGCGGCCTTCGGTGATCAGTATCACGTAAAAGACCATGGCAAAACAAACCCAAACGGCGCTCATTACCGATGCCTGTTTAAGGCTTACCACGTGGTCTTTTTTGTTAAAAACGCCCAGGTCAATGGCCAGCATCAGCACGATGAACAACAGGAAACCGCCAAAAAAAAGGATTTCGTTAGGCATCTATTTATTTGGTCATGTGTTTATATGAATGAGAAGCTGCCGGGTGGTGTGCCAGGCTCACAAGATAATGATAAATCGTGTTAGTTCCTTCGGCAAGCTCAGGATGACACGCCAACGGGTGACTCCTTGGCAGGCTCAGGATGGCACGCTTCCGTGAATTGCGGCCAAACCGGGTTAACTCCTTATCATGTTAGCTTATCATCCGGGCTTGCCGAAGCGTATCACAGTAACAAATATATAATTACCCTATTTATTCCGTTCTGTGGTAAACCGCACGAGCTGTTCCAGTCCGGTACGGGCTTCGTGGTCGGGAAACGATTTCAGGATATCGAACGCTTCTTCCTGGAACCGGTGCATTTGCATCTCGGCATAAGCCATGCCGCCGGTGTTGCGCACAAAGTGAATCACTTCCGATACTTTTTCAGGCTCCTCGTTATGATTTTTCACAAGGTTAATAATGCGGTGCTTTTCGCTCCGCGATACCTTGTTGAGCGAATAGATGAGCGGAAGAGTAATCTTCTTCTCCTTGATATCGATGCCGAGCGGTTTGCCCACGTCATCGGTTCCGAAGTCGAACAGGTCGTCCTTGATCTGGAAAGCGATGCCGATCTTTTCGCCGAACAGGCGCATACGCTCGATGGTGCCCGCATCGGTACCCGAAGACGCCGCGCCGCAAGCACAGCAGGAGGCAATGAGGGAAGCCGTTTTGCGGCGGATCACCTCGTAGTAAACTCCTTCGTCGGTATCTACCTTACGCGCTTTTTCCATCTGGAGCAACTCCCCCTCGCTCATTTGCTGTACCGCATCATTTACGATGCTTAACAGGTTGAGGTCGTTATTATTGATGGACAGGTGCATCCCACGGGCGAGCAAAAAATCGCCGACCAATACCGCGATCTTATTTTTCCAGAGCGCGTTGATGGAGAAAAAGCCGCGGCGCTCGAAAGAATTATCCACCACATCGTCATGCACCAGCGAGGCGGTATGCAGCAACTCCACCAATACCGCGCCGCGATAAGTGGCTTCTGTAATGCCGCCGCAAAGACTTGCCGAAAAGAACACGAACATGGGCCGCATCTGCTTCCCCTTTCGTTTTACGATGTAGTGCGTAACGCGGTCGAGCAGCGGGACCGAACTCTGCATGGAAGCTTTGAACTTTTCTTCAAACACATTCAGTTCTCGTTCTATGGGTCTTTTAATCTCGTCGAGGTTCGGCATCCGCTGAATTTATTCCAGTAATTTTAAGTTGCAAACATAGTTAAAAAGCGATAAATCGCGCCCAAACGCTGAACACTAACAACAAGCGGAGGTAACAGGCCGTTATCGTAGCCGGTAACGGCAAAAAACAACAAAGAACGGTCTTCTTAAAAGATCGTTCTTGTTATTTAATTGACCGGCGGCTACCGGGGGTGAGGTCAATAAGCCTGGAAGCTTTATACTTTTACCTTTCAGCGACCGTCTCCCTTCGAAGCAGGATCGATCCGCTACATATAGTTATTGATCACCGTCTCCAGCTGACCGGCAGGCACCACGCCCGATTGGCGCCACCTTGCTTCCCCGTCTTTAAACAGGATCAGCGTAGGCACGCCCTGTACCCGGAACGCGGCTGCAGCCTGCGGATTTTTGTCGATATCCACCTTCACGATAGTGGCTTTATCACCTACCGAATGTTTTACCTGGTCGAGGATGGGCGCCATCGCCTTGCAAGGACCGCACCAGGTAGCGAAAAAATCGACCAGCACGGGTTTACCGGAATTTATGAGGTCTTTGAAATTGGCCATAATACATGGGTTTAAGGGATAACAAATTTAAGGAAAAGAGGTTTCTGCCGGGGCCACGTTCGCGCTATTGCGAGGGTGTAGAAATTATTACCTCGCGTCGAATATTTTTTATAAGTTGTGTCGCCCCATATCGTTAAGATGATCGACTCCATAACAAACTACGCACGCAATCCGGGTGACGCATATCTAAACAAAACGCTCCTGTTTATGTGGATCGCGCTACTCTTTCCTTTCACGGCATCGGCGCAAAGTTCATTTGAATCGATAACCAGGGCGGTAAAGGCAGGCGATTATCAGAATATCCACAGTATACTTATCCAAAAGCAAGGGAAAAATGTGTACGAGCGATACTTTAACGGTTATACCCGGGATTCCCTTCACGACACGCGTTCAGCGTTCAAATCTGTTACCAGTTTGCTGGTTGGTATCGCCGTTGACAAAGGGCTTATATCCAATATTGATCAACCTGTGTATCAGTTCTTCCCGGAAAACAAGGCGTTCGCAGCGGATCCACTGAAGCGACAGATCAGGATCAAAGATCTGCTGGAAATGCGGGCAGGGTTTGACTGCGAAGAGTGGAACGACGGCAAAGATTGCGAATCGGAGATGGAACAACAGCGTGACTGGGTAAAGTTCTCACTGTCACTGCCGATGAAACATAAGCCGGGTACGGTTTGGGCATACACGTCGTGTGATCCGATGATCCTCAGCGGCGTAATCGAAAAAGCAAGCGGCATGTCAGTAATGGATTTTGCCGGCAAATATCTTTTTACCCCCCCTGGGGATGGCGCGATACCGCTGGACAATTGACCCGGCGGGGCACGGCATGACGGCTGGTTCCTTCTTTATGCGTCCTGCTGATATGGCAAAGATAGGTCAGCTGGTACTAAACGGCGGGGTCTGGAACGGCAAGCGGATCATTTCAAAAAAATGGCTGGATAAATCAACGAAATGCGACATCCCAATACAGGATGCTTCCTTTATGAAAACCAGCCAATCAAACGCAGGCATCCCGCAGCCTACGTACTATGGCTTTTACTGGTATCGCGAAGTGATAAAGACTTCATCAGGGTCATATCCTGTTATACTGGCATCCGGCAATGGCGGCCAATACATCATGATCCTCGAATCACTCGATATGGTGGTTGTGTTTACACAGGGGAATTACAGAAGCTGGAAGGCAAAACAGGCTTTTGACATGATGGCCAGGTATATCGTACAGGCGGGTAAATAATTCTTTCCCCGGGGGGACATGAAATGGGATAAATTGTCGGATCTCCCAAGAAATTCAAAGCTTTATCTGGCAGGTAACCTATTTCACCTGCAGAACGATCAGTTGCTCCGCCAGCCCTGGTGAAGTTAACCCCACCCGCACCGTTCCAGCCGCACCCGTCGCCTGTACATAAGCCAGCAACTTCCCGTGCCAGGCCTTCCGCTTTGGTGATTGATAATCTTCATGACTTACAGGGTTCGCACTTTCCAGGCCGAGCAATTTCGCCGGGCCTTCTACGGTGACTGTGATTTCGTTTTGGCCGCTGAAAACCGGCAACCCGTCTTTATCCACGAGCCCGATCTCTATATGCGCCAATCCTTTCGCGGCAGCACTGAGCGTTTTACGGTCGGCTGAAGTCTGTATACCGTAAACATCGCCGCTGGTTTTTAAGGTATGTGAACCGGCGACCTTGCCTTCTTTAAACCCCTTTATCGTAAGCTCCCCCGGCTGATAAACGGCGCTCCAGGTGATCACACCCTCGATGGCTTCCGCCGATGACTTACGTCCCAGCGATCTCCCGTTCAGGAAAAGCTCTGTTTCGGTTAAATTGGTAAACGCGCTTACCCTGACGGTATCGCCGGCTTTGTAGTTCCAGGTGGGGAAGATCGCCCTTTTACTGGTGCTTGCCGCGGCCCTCCCGGGTGGCATGGAAGTGCCGATCACAACCACCGGCTTTTCCGACCATAGGCTTTGACGGAAGTAGTACTCCGCTTTCGGGAAGCCCGCGAGGTCGATCAAACCAGCCTGGTTGCTCCGTACGGGCCAGCGTCCGGCTTCGCCGAGGTAATCGATCCCTGTCCAGAGAAACTGCCCGGCGATATAATCGTTATCGGTAACTGCTTTCCAGGCGCTAAAGCCCATGCCGTTCTCGCTGCCATAAATTACCCGTTCAGGGTATTGCTTATGATCACCGGGGTACCGGTATTCCTGGTAATTATAGCCGGCGATGTCCATCATCTGGGGAGCGCCCACCGCGTTAGACATTACCACACCTGCGAAAGCCGCGGTAACGGGGCGCGTGCGGTCATATTTTTTAACCACCGCTACGAGCTGCCCGGCGATCTCCTTGATCCTGCTTGCCGGCGGGTAAGCTGGCTGGTAGCCCTTCCCAAAGATCTGGGGGTTGGGGCCGTCACCGTTAAGTACCTCGTGGCTGTACGGGTCGTTCGGGTAGTCCACCTCGTTGCCGATGCTCCACAAAATAATCGACGGGTGGTTATAGTTACGCTTCACCATGTCGGCCAGGTCGCGTTCCGCCCATTCCTTAAAGTAAGTATGATACCCGTCTTTTCCCGGTGTGCCCACGTTCCAGCCTTCTATCCATTTGTTTTTGCCGAATTCCCATTCATCGAACGCTTCATCCATCACCAGGAAACCAAGACTGTCCATAAGGTCGTAAAGGTAATCGGCATGGGGATTATGGCTGAGGCGGATGGCATTACAACCGCCGTCTTTCAGGATCTTTAACCGGCGTTCCCATACCTCCGGAGGCACCGCAACGCCTAATGCACCGGCATCATCGTGGATGCAAACGCCTTTGAGCTTCATGCTCGTTCCGTTCAGCGAGAAGCCTTTATCGGCCTCAAATTTGTACGACCTGATGCCTACCTGGTGCTTCACCTCATCTGTTTTCTTCCCGTTAACCACCAGCGAAACCGCCAGTTCATACAGCGCAGGCTGGTCTACCGACCATAAAACCGGATCGGCTACGCTGAAGGATAAGGAAGCGCTTCCGCGCGATGCGGCATCGAGCTTAATTACACGCGATGTGCCCGCGGCGCCCTTTTTTCCCGAGAGCTTTGCCCATACACTAACGGATTTCGCTGCCGCGGATTGGTTCAGCACGGCCACATCGACGTTTACGAGCGCACTTTTCTCAGATACCTGCGGCGTGCTGAATTTTACCCCCCACTGCTCGATATGAACCGGGTCAGCGGCAACCAGGTACACGTTGCGATAAATCCCTGAACCGGTGTACCAGCGGGAATCGGCAAAATCCGTATGGTCGGCTTTTACCGCGACGGTGTTTTTCCCGCTATTGAGGTACCTGGTGATCTCGTACCGGAAAGACGCAAAACCGCTGGGACGCTTCCCGAGGAAATTGCCGTTGACCCACACCTCGCTATTTTTGTACACGCCATCAAAATACAGGAAAATTTTCTTCCCCGTCATATCGTGCGGCAGCGTAAAAGTTTTGCGGTACCAGCCGATGCCGCCCGGCAGGAACCCGGTACCGCTTGCCCATTTCGAATCGAACGGGCCTTCGATGCTCCAGTCGTGGGGCAGGTCCACCGTCTGCCAACCGCTATCGTTAAAGGCCGCGGCCTGCGCGTTTACTGCCTCTCCCTTATGGAATTTCCAGTTATCGTTAAATAAACGGGTTGTCCCGCCATGCTGGGCCGGGGCGGCAAATGCGGCCAATAACAGCATCACAGTAAAAAAACACCTGGTATAATTCATGTTGTGTACGTTCATACTAAACGAAAAGGTAATCGGTCGTCGTAAATCTCGTCATTCAGGCTGATTTTCCGTCGCCGGCGATGTAACATGCATGCTATTTTACATAACCGGAAAGCCGGTAAGCGCTGCGAACCAGTCCGAAAATCCATTGTCACAACAAATCAGGTCATTGTTGACTCCATAAAATATTTGTTTATTTTTTTGAAATTTCATAGTAATTAAACAATCTAATATTTATCTTAGACAGCCCGGTAATCAAGAGTTTGAACTAAACCGAAATATTTTGATTTATCATAGCTGCTCCACTTCGCTCTCCTTCCGGCTGTTGCAACCAATTATAACTAGTCATACTTTTTTTCCTAAACCTCAATCGCTTTTATGTCACATTTTACTTCTCTTCAATTAAAATCTGCGGGGGCAACGATTCCCGCCTATGTAAGTACACTTATTGTGGGGGCGGGCATGTCGGGCCTTTACAGTGCCTGGCGCATCCTTGACAACGACCCGCAGGCCGACCTGGTTATCCTCGAACAGTCAGGCCGTACCGGCGGACGCCTGGATTCCGACCTGATCGAGTTCAGCGACGGCGAAACAGTGAAGGAAGAAGAAGGCGGGATGCGCTTCACCTTCGATTCCATGGATAACCTGATGGCCCTTTTTATGATCCTGGATATCGATGGCGACATCGTTCCCTTCCCAATGAGCACCGGTGGCAACAACCGCCTGTGTTTCCGCGGTGCGAGTTTTAACAACACCATCTCTGCGGAAAATAATTACGCCATCTGGAAAGAGCTATACAACCTGGCGCCAAGCGAGCAAGGTATCAATCCTACTTCCATTATCGACACGGTTTTTAACCGCATCCTGGCAGCCAACCCGCAGTTTACCGACCGGCCCAAAGTGCGCACACCCGAATTCTGGCAAAAGTTCAGGTTGGAATGTAAATGGAACGGCGTAGGGCTCATCAATTGGACACTGTGGAACCTGTACACCGAAATGGGTTATTCTAAAGAATGCATCAACATGCTTTATGGACTGGCGGGCTTTAACGGCACCTTCCTGTCGACCATGAATGCCGGCGAAGCTTACCAGCTGCTCGAAGATTTCCCGGCGGATCCTGATTTTAAAACGCTGAAAGAGGGATTCAGTACACTGCCTAACGCGCTGGTGAAGCAGATCGAAAAGGACGGTAAAGGACGTATTTTCCTGGACACCATGGTAGCCAGTATCGACGAATACGCACAAGATGGCTATGTGGTCTCCTATCGTTATCAAACCAGCGACAACACCCTCGAAGAAGGGAGAATAAAAGCCGGCCGGGTCATTCTGGGTATCCCGCGCCTGCCGCTCGAAAAATTGTTCAACCGCTCTAACGCCCTCAATAAGCTGCCGTTAAAAGACGCTGAATACCTTTGGGATACCCTTCAAACCACCACCAACCAGGCGTTGCTTAAAATCAACCTTTACTTCGACCACGCGTGGTGGGGCACCAATCTTACCGGTCAGCCATCGGTGGGTTACGGGCCAAATTTTTCAGACCTGCCTACCGGGGCCGTATACCCATTTTATGCGATAGACGAACCTACCATCGCCTCGCTGGAATACGAGAAATTTATGCAGCAAGCTAAGAAACCTATTCCCGAACATTTGCGCAGTAAATTAGAAAATATCGCCAATTCCAAATTCAACAAACCAGCCGCACTTACTATCTACTGCGATTACCTGAACATCAATTTCTGGAAAGCATTGCAGAATAACGGCGCAATGTTTACCTCGCCTATGCAGGAAGAGTTTAACCAACAGGTGCCGCAAAAGGTATTTGCCGCCAGCGAAGCCGTGGTAGAGGCCGCCATCGGCTTTTTCAAACAACTGTTTAATACCAATTACATCCCGACGCCGGTACTTACCAGCGCACGTATCTGGGAAGGTTCCAGCCTGTTTAACCTGAAACCCAGCGAGCAGTTTGATTACGGTGTGCACCAGTGGGGATTAAATGCGGATGATAAAACGGTGATGGCCTACCTGGCCGAGCCGATGCCTAACCTGCATATTTGCGGCGAAGCTTATTCTGATTACCAGGGATGGGTAGAAGGCGCCCTGCGCTCCGCCAACCTGGTACTGGAAAAAGCTTTCGGCCTTAAGCCTGTTAACGAGGTCTACCAGCAGGAGCACGGCCAGACCCCCACCGAAGCGGTTACCCTGAGCTATGCCAACTATGCCGGGGCGCTGATCAAAGAATACATCGATCCCGATTTTAACCTCCCTGCCGATACAGGGCAACTGGTGGCCGCTGAAAGTAAGAAAGAAAGCCCGCTGTTCGGCATCAACCTCACCTATTTTGACCAACCCGAATAATCACCCGCCAGCAGCTTATCATCCATATGATCAATTCAACACAAATGACGGTTGCCCTGTACCTGAAGCAGCGTCTGGAGCAGCTCGGCCTCGACCGCATGTTCGGTGTGGCCGGTAACTATACCGCGCCCTTACTTAATACCATCCTGGAGGATAAAACCTCGCCCATTACTATTTCGCGCAATGTAAACGAAATGTGCGCGGGGTATGCCGCCGACGGCTACGCCAGGTTAAAAGGCCTCAGCGCGCTGCATGTAACGTACAGCGTCGGTGCTTTTAGTTTATTAAATACCATTGCCGGTTCGTATACCGAGCAAGTGTCGCTCATCCTCATCAACGGGGCGCCTACCAATAAAGAGGATGCCGTAGAACGATACGCCGGCCTGATGTACGCGCATACCACCGGCGATATGGTCCCAGATATCGAACTGTTCAGGTCGATAACGGTAGGTGCCGAACGCATCACCAACGCGGTGCAGGCTTGTTTCCAGATAGATTCCGTGCTCACCGCCATGCTTACCTATAAACGACCCGTTTATATAGAAGTAACCGAAGACGTATGGCGCGCGCCGTGCAACCCGCCACAAGGCACGTTAAGCTCGGGTGCGGGTGCCATTATCACTGCCAGCGTAACCAACCAGGCCGTAACGGCTACCATGCAGCTTTTACAGCAATGTAACGAACTGATATTGTGGGCCGGCATAGAGCTGCAGCGCTTCGGCCTGGAAAATAGCTTTTTACAATTGCTGGAAACCATTAACGACACCTACGGCATCAGCAATGACCAGCCGGTACATTTCGTGACCTCCCCGCTCAGCAAATCAGTTATTTCAGAGAACCATGCATGGTTTGAGGGCTGCGTGACCTTAACGCAAAGCGAGATCCAATCGCTTGTTGGCACCGGGGGCTGCGTGATCGGCCTGGGCGCCTGGACCACCGGTAAAGACACCGGCAACCAGAACATCAGGAGCAGCAATACCATTTTTGCCGCGCATGACGGTGTTTGGGTAGGTGCCGTGTTTTATCCCCTGGTAACCCTGGAATCCTATATGGGGGCACTTCGCGTTGCGTTTATCAATGCCGTCCCCGGCAATACCGCTCAGCTAAAAGGCTTGCGGCTTACCAGTCCCAAACTGCTGCTGCAAAAATCGGTGCATGCGGCGACCGACCTGAACTACGACAGTTTTTTCAGTACGCTCCAGGACTGGATCACCGAACAGCATACCCTGGTGGTCGATGCCGGTTTCCCGCTGGTGGGCGCACAAGGTGTAAAAGTACCCGCGCGGGACGGCTTCGTAGCCCAGGCATCATGGTTGGCCATCGGCTATTCCGTGGCGGCAGCTACCGGGGTTAAACTGGCCCAGCCCGATCAGCGGATAGCGGTAGTGATGGGCGACGGCGCTTTCCATGAAACCTGCCAGGCAGTGGCCGATCATTATGCCTACGGGCAAAACAACGTGGTGTTTGTACTGGTAAACGGCATTTATGGCATCGAGCAGGAAATTGTTAACCCTAACGTATTCAGAACGCAGCCGGTTAACTACCCTGACCGGCAGCTGGACAGCGTTTACCCTTATAACATATTGCCCTCATGGCAATACAGCAAAATAACCGACGCTTTTGGCGGCGAGGGCAGAAAAGCCACTACCGTAGCCGAACTGCAGCAAATTATGCAGGAGATTGATCGGCGGACGGACATCAACTTCGTGGTGGAAGTGACCATCCCGCAAACCGCAGTGCCTGCGGCCATCGCCAGGGCGATAGGTACTGCTGTAGGTGAAGACGAAATCGAAAATCCCGCCTGGCCGCCCGTGGGCGTCTATTAACCACTAATTTTTATTAACCTAATATTAATCACAATGACAGAAAACTTAGACCGTTTTGGCATGGGCGCACGTTTTGTGCCTGCCGACAAATTATCAGAAGCTAATCTGGGACCGCTGCAGCAACTGGTAGGCGAATGGGAAACCGTTGGAAACTTAACCTTTACCGAAAAAGATGAATCTGGCGCCGAGGTAACTAAACCCGTAGCCGCCGGTTGGAATACGATCTCGGTACCTGGCGGCGGCGGCTTCATATTTGAGGTAATCCCTTACAAAGAGAACCTCAAATTTTCTGCGGTAGCCGTACAGGCGGGCAACAGGGGGCCGGTGATCAACGGTACACAGTTTGACCAGGAGATCTTCGGCCTGTTCTATGAGCAGCAGGTTATCAGCGTTTGTAACACCACTGAATGCGTTAGTATGGGTTTCGGCGCCGGCAAGGTGATCCATGCGGAAACCGGCTTGTTCCTTTATATTACCAATTATAACGGCAATTTTACTATTGCCCGTTTAGGCACTGTACCACATGGCAACGCATTACTGGCTTTGGGTAAGTCGTTCGATGTAGCCGACCCCGTTTTCGAGCCGATCAGCACCCTACCGACGCTTATCGGCGGAGGCCAGGTTTCCCGGTTGGGCTATAACGAACAAATCACTCTTTATAAAAATTTTAAAGAGTTCGACAAGGTTAATCCAAACAGTTTCCTGGAAACAAGCCTGGCGCAGGTGCTTGGCCAGGATAAACTGACCGGGGTAACGGTGCTTGATATGGCTACCAACCACGCCGACGCTACCGGCGGCATCCTGAACATTCCGTTCATCCAGAGCAACGTTACCGCCACCAACCTGAAGGCAACCTTTTGGCTGGAAACCATCAATAACAGCCCGCAGGCCGATTTCCTCCAATATTCGCAAACCGTTAACCTGGTATTCCCGGCGGTAAATACCATAGACCCGGTTGTATGGCCGCATATTACCATCGCTACCTTAAAACGCATGCCGCCTAAACCAGCGCCCGTACCAAAACAGGCAGAAAATACTAACGACCTGGCGCAGCCCGCCACAGCGCAGCCTGTAAGTCCGGCAGCGGAGCCGGAAGGCAAGGCGTTCAGCGCCGACCTTGATTCAACTCCCGGCGTGCCGCAGCTATAAAAAAAGCGTCATTAGAGGCTCTCCGCATTAAATACGGAGAACCTCTAATGGTTTGCATCGGTACTTTATATCATAACACACTCCTCAAACAACCTGAATTATGTTGCAAGCACAAAAACCGATTACCGACAGGCCGCTTTCCTTCGTGGAAACAGACAAGTCGGCACTTAACGCCATCGCACAGGCGTCGGTAAATGTGGAGCTTTTTACCATCCCGCTTTACATGACCTCCCTTTATTCTATTTACGGCACCCACCAGGTTAACGGCCAGAACGACTTTTACGAGGGCCGTTTGTGGCCTGGTATGTCAACTTCCGTTATCAGGAAAAAAGACCCTGCAGACCCGGACCCGGATGCACGAAAAAACCTCACTCCCTATGATACCCAGGGCAATAAAGAGGCCTTCAACGGCATCTTCAGCGTTTTTATTGCCGAGATGCTGCACCTGCAGCTAGCCTCTAATCTTTGCAATGCCATTGGGGTAAAACCTACCTATACCGGCGCGCCCCTTCAGAATGAAAACTTCGGCTGGGATTGCTATGCGGGTTCTTCTGTCATTCCGCATATTCTCGATTTCCAGGATTGCAAGCCGTGGGAACAGATCAAAGCAGAACGCGAAAAAAAAGGAGACGATAAAAAACACATACCGATTGACTACCGGGCGATAAAAGTAATGCTCGGCCCCGTCGACCAGAACCAGGTAGACCTCTTTTTAGCCATCGAAGAAACCGAAGAGGATGCCCATGAGATATTGATCGATCCGGACAAATACTTCCCGACAGTTCCTTTTGCGAACTGGACGGCGAAAAGCAAAGCCGCAGACCTGCCCATGTTCGGTTCCATCGGCTATATGTACCTCTGCCTGTTCACCTATCTTTCTATTGAATATACCGACGGGCAAACGCTTTGGGACAAGGTATTTAAAGCCAAAAGCCTGCAGCAAGACCTGTTTAATACCGACACCGATACCCATAAACCGGAGTATCCGCTGATGAGCGCCACCATCGACGCCAACGAAGCCGCCGCGGCATTAACACAGGCGATCGACATGATAGACGGAATTACCGACCAGGGCGAAGGCAAGGGCGTGGTACCCGTCATCCGCCAGATTGCCCACCAGATGCTCCTTAACAAAAAAGCAAAATTACAGAACGCGGCAAACAGCGAAACCAACGATCACGGTAAACTGGATGAAGCGATTGCCCGGCTTGCCGCGCTGACGGCTGTAGCGCACCAATACCAGCCGAATGCCGACAACCTCGAAAAAGACTACCCGAGCTACAATGATAAAGGCATACAGCAAAAACAATCAAGGGATGCTTACGCCCGGGTTAGTTTTGGCAGCGTAGATCATTATGCAACCTTCGCCAAGGTAAGGGAGTTGCTGCTGGACGGGCAGATCAAAACCTGGGCCGACTGGCATGCCGATCCACAGAACGTTTGGACAGCCTCGATGCTTAAAACCAAAGACCACGTGGCCGATAAATACCCCATCCCATCAGCACAGGATGTGGCAGGTGCACTTAATAACTTGAAACAGAAAGATCCCGACAAAAATTACCAGATGCTGAGCCACGTGGTGGCCGGCGCCATCAAAGGCGTTACCAGCGTATTGAATGACTACTTCAACAAACCGGGCACCTCGTTCCCTTTCCCGTCTATGAGCGGTTCTGGCGACAGGATGGCACTATGTTGGGCTGTTTTCGGTAAGGCGCCAGCCTTGTCTATCGGTGTAGAGAGCAAGGTATCGGGCTTGCTGTACCACGCCTGCCAGGGCCTCAGCCTGGATCCGAATAACCCGGGCAAACCCAACTCATGCGCGCCGGTGGCCGTTTTCCATACCTGCAAAGGTTCTAATACCTGCGCCGCCGAGGGCGGATGCGGCTTTGTACAGAGCGTACAGGGTGGCGGCAGTTGCGGCGGCGGCGGTTCATCATGTACAAGTTCAGGCAAGCCGTCTCCCAAGGGGATAGCCAGCAAGCACGCCATGCTGAATGCCACTAAAGGCCATGCATTACACGGGGCTGCTCCTAATATCCCCAATCCGTTTACCAAGCCGCGGTCGCCTGCGTATTACAGCGCCCCGTCTGATAATCGCTGCATGTCATATGGCGGCTGCGCAGTACCCATTTCGGCGTCGCAGATCTTCCCTGCGCCTGATTCAACCGATCCTGAACAACCCGGCCAGATGGAGCTCTACAACTTCCTGGGCTCACAGTTTCAGCCTATGCCGGTCAATACCATGAGCTACCAGGCGGGCGACCTGGTGTACGACGTGGCCTGGAACGCGTATATTGCCGTATTGCAGGAACGCAACCGGCCCATACCGCCGAAACCGAAACCCAGCGATATCCGTTTGGCATTTCCTCCTTCTACCTGATCTATATGAGCAACATCCCGAACACCCCGCGCCTTGGCCTGCCAAACCTGGGCCTTGGCGTGGGTTTACGCAGCAAACATTATCAGCACCTGCTTCGTGAGCCTTTGCAGGTAGACTGGTTTGAGATCATTAGTGAGAACTACATCGACGACTATGGCTTTTCCCGCCACGTGCTCGATCATGTGCGGGCCCAGGTACCCGTAGTAATGCACGGCGTATCCCTGTCTATTGGCAGTACGGATCCTTTAAACCTGGATTACCTGGCTAAGCTTAAACAACTGGCGGATGAAATAGAACCAGCCTGGATATCAGACCACCTTTGCTGGACGGGCGTCCTGGGCGCCAACACGCACGACCTGCTGCCCATGCCACTCACCGTAAAAAGCCTGAAGCACGTAACCGAACGTGTGGGGCAGGTGCAGGATATGCTGAAGCGACCGCTTGTGCTCGAAAATCCGTCTACTTATATCGAGTTCAGGAATAACGAGATGGCAGAATGGGAGTTTCTTTCCCAACTGGCAATTACCACGGGTTGCGGCTTGCTGCTGGATGTGAACAATGTTTTTGTATCGGCCCACAACCACGGCTTTGATGCGGAGCAGTATATCAGCCACCTGCCTCATCATCACATTGTGCAAATACATTTGGCGGGCCCTACTGATTATGGTGATTTGCTGGTAGACACGCATGATCAGCCCGTACCGCACCAGGTATGGCAGCTTTACCAGCTGGCGCATCGTTTAACCGGCGGGGTAAGCACGCTACTGGAATGGGACGCCCGTATACCCGACTACCCCGACCTGGTAGCGGAGGTGTTTAAGGCCAGGCTGGTTTGGAACGGCAATATGCCCGCCACGCCGGTAAAGGCGTCGTCACAACCGCCGGTGGCACACCCGCTTAACGTTCTTGCTGCCACGGTTTATGAATGATGAAACACAGATACTGCAATGCTGGCTGGGTGAGATCATCTTAGCCCCCGGCAACCTCGACCAGAAGCTGGAGAGCGTTAGGGCACGCTACCAGGTACATGAACAGCAAGTAGTGGTCGGAAGCAGAGGAATACCGGCCTATTCGCGCCTGCATGTTTACACCTCCGGTTACGTAGCACGTCTTAAAGAATGCCTATCGGCCGATTTCCCGATACTCAAAAAGTTCCTGGGCGACGAGGTTTTTGACCGCTTTGTATCCGCGACGCTTATGTTTAGTCCATCGCGGTCCTATTCGTTATACGACCTGGGCTTAAACTTTCTCAGGTTCCTCGAAAATACCCGTCCCCGGCGTACCGATATGAGCCCGGAGCAACAAGTATTACTTGAGCTTCCACTGGCCATTGCCCGCGTGGAGCGCGCACGCCAGGAGGTGCAACGGGCGCCCGGCACCGAGAAGATACCTCTCCCGCTGATCTCCGCCGCCGACCTGATGTTCCAGGATGCTGGCCTAAAGCTTGTTTTGCCCGCATCGGTGAAGGTCTTTCAGCTTAACTTCACCCTTAAAGATATGCTGGTTAAGCTTCAGAACGACCAGCCTTTTGAGCTCCCCGCCGCGCAAACGAGCTATATGGCCGTAGTCCGCGCAGACTATCGCCTCTACCTGCACGAGCTGGAAGCGTGGCAGTTCCATTTTCTTACCGCTACCGAGCATCACGTTAACTTTTACGAAGCCGCCCGCGACACCGCCGCTAAGGTGCAAAGACCTTCCGGCGAACTGCTGGCTGATCTTTGGATATGGCTATCTATCGCGGTAGCGCAGCGGTTGCTTATCGTTCAGGGATTGTAGCATAAGTACCGGAATTGCCACGAACCGGGGTTAGGTTACGTCATTTCTTCCGGCGACGGCTCAAATCTATCTGGTATATTTATCCCGTGCCCAGGAAAACCTCACGCATCACCAAAAGGAAAAACGGCTTAAAATTTCCGTGGCGCGCCGTATTGATGATCGCGCTGGTGCTGCTGTCGCCCCTCTACTACGGCTATATTCTCAGCTTCTTTAGCGGGACCATCAGTTGGGTAAAAGATATCGGCGAACCCATGCATTACCGTATTTACCGCAGTTTCCAGATCCGCATCCCCACAAAACATACGGTACATGGCATCGATGTTTCTTATGCCCAGGGCCATATCGACTGGAAACGCGTAAGGCAAATGGAAGAAAATAATGTACGTGTCAGCTTTGCTTTTATAAAAGCTACGGAGGGAGTTCTTCTTGTCGACCCGTATTTTAAACGCAACTGGCGCGAGGCGCCAAAAAACGGCATTACCTGCGGCGCCTATCATTTCTTCCGTCCGCAGAAAAACGGGACGTGGCAGGCGCGCTTCTTTATGCAAAATGTGCAATTTGAGAAAGGGGATCTGCCACCGGTAGTAGACGTAGAACGATTGGATGGCGCCACTCCCACAGTCATGCGTAAAGAGCTGCAGCGGTTCTTAACCCACGTAGAGCGCAAAACGGGTGTACGCCCCATAATTTATACCGGGTTGAGTTACTATAAAGATTACCTGGCCGGCCATTTTAACGACTACCCGCTGTGGATAGCGCACTATAACCAGCCCGTTCCCCGCCTCAGCAAGCAGGTAAAGTGGCATTTCTGGCAGCACTCCGAAACTGCCCGCGTAAATGGCATTAACCACGCAGTGGATTTCGACGCGTTTAACGGGGATAGTGTGAAGTTTAGGGAAATGTTGATCAGGTGACAGTTATTGGTTGACGGCTAACAGTTTAATAATGTTAAGATGCTCTCGGGTCTACAGTTACCAAGAGTTCGGCTAAGGGCATATTCCACTACTTGTGAGTCTTTATATTTACATAGCAGTATGCCGATGCCCGGATTCTCTTTATCTTTTTTATGTCCCGATAAGAGCTTCCAGGTAAAAATTAAGTTGACCCAAGTGTTCTGGCTTAAACTTGTCAGCTTTCAACTCGAAAGTTGCAAGACATCGCAAATCACGATGGTAAAACAGAAGATCAATATGGAAGTCGCTGTTCCCTACCTGTACTTTGTATACCTGATTTCCTTCGTTATTCCGGTATTTTGTAGGCGTTTGTAATTGTGTCATCGGTGATAACACAATTTGAAGGTCTTATAAGCTCATAGAATTGCCTCATCCGATACAAACCCATTCTATCAAACCCTTTCAGTTCCGGATGCTTAGCTGAAATGTATAAGGCCAGCTCATCGACGGCTTTATCACCCCAGTTGGCGTTACCTATCCGCGCACTAATGTATTCATCAACATGCCAAAAAGGTTAATTAACTTAGTGTTCACCGTTTTTACCGCATTATTTCTAGCCTTATAATAAGCCCGGCGATCTCCTTGAATTGCTCTTCTTTTATAATATAGATAGCTAGAGTGGTATCTGTCGGGCTCCTTTGGGGCTAGATTTAACGATACCAGCAACCCACATTGCGCCAGCTTGAATAAGGTCATCATTCCTGTTTTTGATTTGACGAAACAATTCCTATTTTAGTCTAAAACTAAAAGATGCCCGTAATCAAAAACAACCTCATACTGACGGCATGAGCGGACAGCTAAATAAACAGCTGGTGATAAAACAATACGGCGACCGTACCGTGGTAACCCATACCCGGATATGAGCAAAGTGAAACTGAGCGACAGACAGATCTCGGCAAACATCGATTTTACGCGGGCTGTAGATTTTGCCCGGCGCGTAAAAGAAAGTCCTGAACTAACTGCCTGGATAATAGCCACTGCAAAAAAGGTCAACTTCTTTACTGTGCGGCAATCGCCTACTTCCGGACGAAAAAAGGGAAAGCTGGACTAGCCCTACCGGGTCCCGCGAGGCTCCGCACGGGCACCCGTAACGCACAACGGAAGATCAAGGCGGGACGAAGGACTGATGGAAAGTGGGATTGCTAAGACAAGCTACATTGGATATAGAAGCTTGAAAGACGCACGGTAAGGTGAACATCCAATGAAAAAACGCAGAATATAAACTAAAAAACTATTCCTGTAAATAAAAACTTGTCTCATACGGAATAAATGGTCGAAAATGAATACACTATGAGTAAATCTTGGCAGTCTTGCCGGGTAAGGAAAAATGCAAACGATGCACTTGAATATTTCCCGGATAATTACGGCAATATTATACCAGATTTCGGTGACGTAGGGTGCCATTATGACGGCAATAGAACGATACCTTTATTTCCGGTTGTCATGGTGTTAACGGCGCTAGCGGGCGATAATACATTATTGATCCAGGACGCAATTGACGAACTTTCACTAAGGGATCCAAATGCCGACGGAACCAGGGGAGCAATACTTCTTACCCGTGGAACTTATTCGATAGCTGGCGAAATCCAGATAACGGCAAACGGTATAGTTTTGAGAGGCGAAGGATGCGGAACCAGGCTTGTAGCGACTGGTAGCCCTAAATCCTTGATAGCTATATGCGGATCCGGATCGAGAGAACAATATAGCGGTTCATACAAAAATGTTGTTGACGAATTTGTACCGATTGGAAGCTTAGTGGTATGCCTCGACAATACAACGGGTTTAATAGAAGGGGACCAGGTATTACTAACCGTACAGGCGACAGACTCATGGTTGACGGCGATCGGAATGAACCAAATTCCTGCACGAATGGGCACTAAACAATGGACACCGGAAAATTACCGCCTGGATTTTGAAAGAAGCGTGGTAGCAATTCGAGGCAATGCCGTTGAACTTAACTACCCGATCGTTATGGAAATAGATCAGCGATTTGGCGGTGTAACGTTGGTAAAATGTACTTTTAACAACAGGGTGAACTTTTCGGGCATTGAGTCGCTGCAACTCGAAGCGGTTACTGAACCACTACTTGCTAACATATCCCCTTGCGTCGCCATCAGCATAGACAAAGCGGAGTATTGTTGGATTACCAGTATTACGGCGCTAAATTTTTCCGGTAGTGCGGTAAAAGCCGATCACCTGGCCAAAAACATCACGGTTAGGGATGCCGTCTGCATCAATGCTGAAACGACAAGCGATACGGGCCGGCGCTATTCGTTCCAGAATAACGGGCAATTAAACCTTTTTATGAATCTTGTTGCTCTCCGCGGTCGGCATGACTATGTAACAGGAGCAAAGACCCTCGGTCCCAATGTATTTTTTAACTGTACATCGATACTCGCAAACAGTGATATCGGCCCTCATGAAAGATGGTCAGCCGGCACTTTATATGACAACGTGACAACAGATTATAAGATTAATGTGCAAAACCGAGGTAATTGGGGAACCGGGCAGGGCTGGACGGGTGTTACCCAAGTCCTTTGGAATTGTAAAGGACTGAGTGCGAGCGTTGAGTCACCGCCTGTCTCCGGGAAAAATTATGCGATAGGTTTCTTCGGCCAACGGTCATTCGGTCGTAATTTTCAGGAAAAATTAATTGGTGATTACAATGCGCTGCCGCATGGCGAATGGGAGGGACTTAATGTGCCGGGGTTAGATCCGTGGTCATTATACCTGGCTCAATCAGTTCCAGGAGGTAACCAACCAGCACCTCCCGGTAAGAAAAACGCTTATGCCGTGGTTTCGCGTATTATGATCAATTTGGCGACCACAGCGGCATCGGATATGGACTTGATCAACACGATCGCAGTGTACCTGGTGGCAATTGCATGCAAAGCTTATATTGAGGGCGGTCAGGTATTCGGGCCGGGGAATAGCTTGCTTAACGCTTATTTAGCGGGCGGTCACCCAGCGGACGCCCCTATGGATGATTATGGTATGGGTGAAATCATTACGGAAGTATGGCACGAAA
Source organism: Hufsiella ginkgonis (assembly GCF_009834915.1). GTDB lineage: Bacteria > Bacteroidota > Bacteroidia > Sphingobacteriales > Sphingobacteriaceae > Hufsiella > Hufsiella ginkgonis. Next base: position 283,507 of record NZ_WVHS01000001.1, read on the forward strand.
GTTATACTAACCATCATGCCGGCTGGAAAGCCTGGCAACAATTATGCTCACAAGAAATAAATGACAGCGATAATGGCGGTCTCACCCTTATCAGGTTAATTGGGGTGATCTTCGATTCACTGGAAATTTCGGCCCAAAACGCGCAGATAATAAATTCCGGCATTTACACGGATCTTTTAGCCAGGGTAATGAATGACGGGGTTATTGATCAGGGGCAATCCTGACCAATTTAAACGGGAGATTGCGTGCGTGTACGGCAAGCGACGAGTGCTTGATATCCAATTTATTTTCTTGAATAAGCCGAAAATCAATTGTCCATCGCCACATTAAAAAATCTCTTAGTTTGCTGCCGATCATGGTGTCGGGGTGTGTGGTCAGAGAGTTAGGTCTCTTAAACCTGATGTAGAAAAAATCGTCCGCGTTTCCCGATCTAAGGTAAAAATAGGACCTCAGGAGAAATTGACTGTCGTAACCGAATTTCCTGTCGGTCGAAAACCCGCCTGTTCTCAAATAAGATTCCCTGGTAATTAATGCAGTTGGATGATAAAGTGAATGAAAATATCTTTTCTCTAATGATTGGGACGCATCGAACGGGAACCGTATCGCCTCAACACATTTATCAAACTGGTTAATTCTTAACTCATGGCAGCCGATCATATCAAGTTTCCTGGAATGCAGCTCTTCCATTTGTCTGCTGAACCGACCGTCGAGTGAGATATCATCAGAATCCTGGAAAAACACGAACCTCGCTGTAGCTGTGCTGATGGACTCGTGTCGTGCGGGATAGGGTCCTGTGTTCAACGGCGTGTTCTTAAAAACATTCAGCGTGCAACAAAGATCCGGCACCGCTTGATTGAAGGGTTTGTAACTGCGGTCGTCAAAACACAAATTGATTGAAGCTGGTACGACCTTATTACCCTCAAAAGACGAAAGACAACGTTTCAGCAAATTAAGTGGGCCTTTATGGGGAATCACCACCAGGCTATCGCACAGATGCCGTTCGGTATCGGTGCCCGAATCGGCTTTTGTTAAAGGCTTACCGATCTGCAAAACAGAAATCCCGCCTGGCCGGCTTCCATTCACTTTAGCCGTGACGACCCTGTAAAGCAAGTTTATGAAACTATTTCCGATACTAAAAGCAAATGATTTTACTCCCGCACTTTCATGGAGAATAAAAGAACCGATCCTGCCATCCTGTCTGGGGCCGAATAGCGGCGGAGCGAGGTAAGGGATAATGATCGTGAGCGGGCTGCCGGTTTCGCTTTTTAATTCATCTGCCAGAGAGGTGGTTTCAAAATTATTCGATTGAGAGATGAACGCCAGTTTATACACGCTATGCGCTTTTACAACCTTATGGAGATATTTTCTTACGCCTCTGTAATGCAGCGTGGTCTCAGTGTGCCGGCAGTTTTCGCCGAGCAGCACGATGGTGTTTAGCGGGGTATCCAAGTCCCGGGCGTTAAAATGGGCGCGGGAGGTGAGGATAACCAACAATCGAGGATCGTCTTTCGCCACCTTCATAAACACTGATCCCCGTGATTAACCTGGCAGGCTGCCAGTGCGTTATTTAAAAAGCAGTTCAGCAGCATCTTCGATTCTTCGCCGAGCCCAACCTGTTCATTTATTATTTGTACCAGGTGACTGTCATGAGCGGTTTCGGGCGAACCAATCGTTAATGGTTCACAAAGCGCCAGCCAGGCGCCCATCCATGATGTACTCTTCGCTACTATTATTTCATCACTTAGCATAACCTCCCGGGCTATTTCTACCAGGAGATCCTCTTGTAGTAAATATTCATTAAACAAGTCTTCCTCGTGTTTTACAGACGGTTTCGTTAGTTGGTGAACGGCCGCATAATTGTAATTGCGATGGGAGAAGTGCACAATTCTCCTTTTCCGGATCATCCCAAGATATAGATAAAAAGCAAAGGTGATGATCGATTCGTCATCGATCTCGTTACTGCCCATGGCTTCGATGAGAATTGCTGAAAATTTTGTCCGCAACGGGTCCCGGTCTTTGGCGATATGGAGCCCGTACCGGACAGTATTAGCAGGAAATGGCATAAAAATGCCAGGCACGGGCAGCACGATCTCATCTACCGTGAAGTTATAGCTGATAAAAAAATCTTTGAAAAACAGGTCGGCGTTTTTAGCAATTGTCCTGGCTTGCTGATTATCACACCATAGCACCAGGAGAATATGTTCGCCGCGAATATCGCTGAGCCGTATTTCCAGGTCGTGCACCTGTGACATATGACGTTCCAGGAAAACCTCCACCCCTTTTTTCAGTAAATGGTGGAAGTGCCGCTTAACACAAAACAGGGAAACAGATACCCCTACTATATCTGTCGTCATACCAGCCCGCATACATTAAGTTGTTCCCATTGGCCAAATCCATGCGGATTGACTACAATGATCCTTTCACGCAGGTTCCTCTCCATAATACATCTGTTTGGATAGAAATAAATAAATTCGGCCATCCCCGCCTCTGCTTGCGGATCAGCCATCCTGTAAAAAACATGCCCTGAGCCTGCGGCGTTCAACCTGCGGCCATGGTCTGAAATACTTAATGAAAGACTTCCGCCAAAGTCATCCAACAAGAAAAAGTCACCACCGGTATTCTGCCAACTCCCCATTAACAACCTGTCGCCGTTCAGTTTATGAGCAAATTTATGCTTGGGTTTTTGATAAGCCTGCCTATAATCGCCGGAGGCTGCCGTATTACGATCTATCAATATTCCGCGTTCGAACCTGCCGCTTTCATACAGCCTGATGAATTCAGACATGGATGGCGTAATAAAATGCATGAACCATCCGAAAAGCGCCGATCCATCTTTTAAAGTATAGCGTTCCTCGTCTGTATGGGCAATAAATTCCAGATAGGCGGGATCGTCTATGAAAACTCGCTTATTTCCAGCCATCTCTACCCTGTTAACTAAATCCCAATCTTCGAACCCGTAATCCGTCATTGTCTCATCAAATCCCCCTGCCTGCATGAAGGTATTCTTTCTGAGGCAAACTTTTCCGTACACATCTTTCGCAGGATGATAATCTGGCCGGGTTTTAAAATAATCTACCGTAGTTAAAATGATGTTCTTATCTTTAACGAACTCGTCGTTCACATACTTTGCAAAGTTTTCGCCGGTATAGTGATCTGCATTGATATTGCAAACGATCTCGCCTTTGGCGAGCTTAAAGGCCATGTTTTTGGCATGGCTATGGCTGAACTTTTGAGGTTCCACTGTGTGATAGTAGCTTACTTTTCCGTTCGCGAGGTATGGCTGCATATTTCCGATCATCCATTCATGCATACCATCCTGGGAATTATAATTGAGCACAACAAACTCAAGCTCTTCATAACCTGAATTATTATTAATATTTCGCAGCAAAGTTTCTTTGAGCTGGTTCAAGCGGTTCATGCAAACGATACAGAAGGAGATCCGGTAGTTTATCATTCTCACTATTATTCTATAGCCCTGATCACGTTTCTCATCAATCTTTTCAACACGCTGGCTTCTTGTGTGATGATCTCAGCATCTGCTATCATGCCGGTTTTCAGGTTTACAGCCTGCCGGAGATGGTTATCTTCAAGGCTGAATTTCACCCTGGCGGTAAAAATGCTGTCTCTGAAAGGCACTTCGTTGATATAGGAGATATGGCCATGAATAATGCCATATTCTTCATAAGGAAACCCCTTTAACTTAATCAGAACCTCCTGTCCTTTCCTTACTTTTCCCATACTGAACTGTGGAATCCTCAATATCCCGAAGAATGCCGAATTGCCCGGAGTTATATAAAAGAGCGATTGTCCTTCGTTAACCACCTGGTTTTCCTGTACTACCTCCGAAAATTCCAGTCGACCGGCCTGGGTGGCGACAACCATAAACCTGTTCTTCCATTTTTCGATTTCGCTAACCTCCCTGTTCACTGCCTGGAAAAAAGTCGATTTAACGAGGCTCACCTCCTCCTCGAGCTCCATGATCTCCTTTTCTTTAGTATATCGATCCACCCGGTTAGCTGATAACGCTGCCCTTGTTTGACGGACGGGGTACTGGGTTGCTAAGAATTTAGCTTCTTCCCGCTTAAACTCCATACGGGCTTCTACTTTTTCGTCCAGAAGCTTCTTATGCATCTCAAACTCCTGTACTGCGAGGTCGTATTCTTTTTCCTGCAGCGCCAATTGAGCAACCAGGAACTTTTGATGATTGTCTATGCTTTGAATGTCTTTTGCAAGGAAAGCCTTCTTTTTTTGACGAAAGCCTTCGTTAACGGCCGACTTATAATCAAGGAATGACTGATAAAACTCCTGGTAGGAGGCTTGTAATTCGCCCAGTTCAAAATTTCCATGATCATCCAGGAAGGTGGTCGATAAGTTTTCCCCGTTTACCAACTGTTTCTGAAGCGAGGTCAGCTGTGTATAGAGCGTTAATATCTTTTCGGGGTTGCCATCGCTTTCCAGGAAGGCAAGTGGCTGGTTACGCTTTACAGCTGCATTGTCTGCCACCAACAGCCTTACCAGCTTCCCGGTTACCTTTGCAACAACGGGCTTAGGAGCATCTTCCGCATTTATCTTCAAATCTGATCGTACCACGTCAGGGTACCTGATCATTGCCGACAAACCTACGAACATAATGATCATCAGGAACAGGATCGTCATGCTCCACTGCACCAGCCACGGTGGTTGAGCTGCAATGATCTCCTGCATCTCACTCTGGTATTCTGCCTGTTCTTCCGTTACTTCCATTTAAGTTCCCAGTTCAAGTTGGTTTTGCACTAAGCGATAATAGGCGCCTTTTGTTGCGGTCAGCACATCATGCGAACCCTGTTCAACCACCCTGCCGTTGTCCATAACAATAATATTATCCGCGTTTCTCACGGTACTAAGGCGGTGTGCTACTATGATCACAGTCCTCCCGGCAAAAAATTCCTGGAGGTTATTAATGATCATTTTTTCATTATTGGCATCCAGGGAATTGGTGGCCTCATCAAAAAAGATGTAATGAGGGTTTTTATAAACCGCCCTGGCGATAAATAAACGCTGTTTTTGCCCTTGGCTAACGCCGTTCCCCCCGGCACCGATCATGGTATTAAACCCAAGTGGCAGGGCGTCGATAAATGCGTTGATATTTGCCACCTTCGCTGCATTCTCCAACCGCTCCGTCTCCGGATAGTCGTCGCCCAGTCCGATATTGCCTGCAATGGTATCTGAGAAAATAAACCCTTCCTGCATCACCATGCCGCATTGACTTCGCCATTCTTTAACGCTCAACTGATCTAACCTGACATCACCAATCCTGATCTCTCCTTTCTCAGCTTTATAAAAACGCAGAAGCAGTTTTAGCAGCGTAGTTTTCCCGCTACCGCTCATCCCTACAATTGCCGTTGTTTTCCCTTCAGGTATCCGGATACTAATATCGGCTAGTACCGGATCATTTCCAGCTCCGGGATAACGAAAAGTAAGTTGTTCGATCGTGATCGTTTTGTTCTTAGGCAGCGCATGGGTAAAGGGCTTGTTGTCCGGTTCTTCATTTTCCATTTCATGTACTTCGTTCAACCGCTCAAGACTGATCTTCGCATCCTGGTAGCCTTGTATCAGGCCAAGCAACTGTTCGATTGGAGCGTTTAGCATAGCGGTCATATATTGAAGAGCCATCATTCCGCCCAATGTGAGGTAGCCTTCCACTACCGCTTTTGCGCTTAGGTAGGTAATCAGGATGTTTTTGCCCTGGTTAATAAAGCTTGCGCCCGCCTGCTGGTATTGATTAAGTGCAAGCCCCTGTAGTCTAAACTTAAACACATTTGCCTGTATGTTCTCCCACTTCCATCGTTTTTGCTGTTCACAAGTATGTAATTTTATTTCGTTTATACCGGTGATCAGCTCCACCACAGTGCTTTGGTTATTTGCTGCATTTCCAAATTGCCGTTGATCAAGCTCCCGCCGTCTTTGCATGAATAAGTATATCCAAAAGGAATACATCCCGCTGCTGATCAGAAATATCACGAGGATAGCAGAGTTATAATAACTAATGATGACGGCGTAAACTATCATATTGACCAGTGAGAAAAGCGTATTTAATGTCGTTCCTGTTAAAAAGCTCTCTACGCGCCGATGGTCGTTCATACGTTCCATGATATCCCCCGTTCTCCTCGAATCGAAAAAACTCATCGGAAGCCGCATCATCTTAGCGAGGTAATCGGTAAGAATCGCCACATTTATGCGGGTAGACATGTGCAGCAGTATCCAAGACCTGACGAATCCTACGCTCAACGATCCCACGAAAAGCATTACCTGTGCGATAAGTATCAGGTTGATAAGGCTTAGATTCTGCGTACTGATGCCGATGTCGACAATTGCCTGCGTTAAGAACGGGCCGATCAGTTGTATGACACTGCCAACGCAAAGCCCTAAAAAGAGCTGGAGGATCAGCCTGCTGTAGGCTCGCCGGTAGTTAAAAAGGATCGACCAATTTAGACCCTTACTTTTATCGTCATCTTCTTCGTAAAACCGGGGGGTAGGCGACAGAAACAGCACCACGCCCTCGCGTGAGCGACCGTTGTTCAGCCAGTGATCTCTCAGTTCCCTTTCGGAATATGTCAGCAGTCCTTTTTCCGGATCCGACACATAATATTTGTCCTTCTTTATCTTATAGAGTACCACGAAATGGCGGCTGTGCCAATGCAAAATGCAGGGCAGCTGCGACTTTGTCAATTCGTCGGGTTCGATCTTTACACCCAGTGAACGCAGTCCGATCTTTTCCGCAGCTTCGCTGATCCCCAGCAATGAAACACCTACCTTGCTGATGTTGCAAAGGTCGCGTAACCGCTGTATGGCATACGAGCGCCCATAATGTTTTGCGATGATACGCAGACAGGTAGGACCGCAATCCATCCTGTCATGCTGTTTATAAAAAGGGAACGATTTCAATAAAAACTATTTAGTATGCTGATCAATTGTCCGACCATTTTACGGGGTGATATAGTACCCGCTCTCCTATTTCCTCGTGTGTGATAACAGGTCTGAATCTTAGTGATCCGGTACGCAGCTCTCCAAATGGATCCGGGGCTGCGGACGTGTAAAACTTGCCTGCACATCCGGGTAATACGTACTTCCCGGTGCCACCAATATCATGGATCAGGAAGCCGCCGTTATTCAACAGAGTGGGGATAAGTACTTCATGATGTCCGCTCCATCCTTCCATTAGCATTTTATGAATAAAAGCCAATGCGGCGTTCGATATTCTAAAGATGGGATTAAAGGATCGCATTTTATCCAGGCTTCGTTGTTTTCCGTCGGGGTGCCTTAGCGTGTTCCACCAATACCAGGCGGGAATATCAACGCGGTCGGTTACATGGGAGGCCAGGAAATCTGTTTCGATACCCTGGGAAGAAAAGAAACGAAAGAAATCGCACCACTCTCCATTATAATAAACATCCTCCTCTACGTACCAATAATAATCAAACCCGGGATGGTGCAGATAAAATTTTAATATTGGGAAATGATTGCTTCCGGGAATAAGCCTATTACAAATTGGAATGTAACCCAGGTCATAAAGGATACTGTCCGTAAATTCCACCGTGCCGGTATTATTTCCCCCGAACCCGTTTTCTGCATCAGTATGCCGGAGTAAAAAAAACTGCTGATCACGGTCCGCATGCTGTTTCAACGAATCGAATCTGGCAGCGATTAACGCATCCTTTTTATTGGTTAACATTAATACCGCTGTTCCTCCAGCCCGGGCGGGCAGCGTTTTGTCGTTCACAAGTCTTACCTTATTAACTGTATTGCCAGCTGGCAGTGCTTTCAGCAACTGGTTATCCACCCGGTCCAGTAGCTCATTATCCGCCAATGATTCAAACGGGCCGGAGAACAAGTAACCAGTACTGTTCAAAGACCGCAGCGAATTGACATCAACCTCCGCAATATTTTTCAATTCGGTTTTACCGACATGCATCCTGGTATTGATTAATTGGCTGCGGATCTCCTCTGCTCCGCAGTTCATCAATAGTGTTTGAAAAAAGCTTTCTATCGGAAAATTGACCTGTCGGAAATAGGTTATAAAATCCGGGTTTATTTTTAAAAAGGCAAAGATCATCTTAACCACTTGCAGCGGGAAAGACATGCATTCGGAACCGATGCGGAGCGTCATTACCCTTTTTGTTTCCTCATAACCCGGAAACCGGTCGACCCCTCCCTCATATAGCCGGCCGTCCGGGACATTAAAATGCTCCAGGAACGTTTTACCCGGATTGCGCCTAAAATGGTTTGCAATATCTTCTGCAGGCTTAACCGGGTAGTCGTGGCCATTGATGACTACGATATGTTCAGCCTCTTTAAATTTATTCTTAACAAACCTGAGCGCATTTAATGTCGCCTCTACTACTCCAAACGACCCGCGGCCGGCAGTGCACCTGTTCCGTATAAAATGTATATCATTCCATTTTTCTTTAATAAATGCGTTTTTGAATGCTGCCAGAGACGCCCTTTTATCTACATGAACAACGAATTTCGTCCCGCCGTCGTTAAGCATATTAATGAGACGAACCAAATGGGCAGGATCCCTATCGGCGCGAATCACATAAGTGATGGTCATTGTCAAATTTAAAACCAAATAGCTCGCAAACAAAATAAGAATGACGATAAAGAGAATTATTTACTAGTTTTGGTTATAGCGGTATAACAACTGATTTTCCGTAAACGATCCACTCTACAGATGTCCCCAGTATAAGCATATGAAACTACGCATTCTTTTGACCTCAGTTGTTCTTGCCTGGAGTGTTGCGGCGATCGCACAAACGCCGAACGCTTATGATTTGAATGTAAAGCTTGCGGAACAATATTATCGAAGCGGGGACTTTCTAAAAGCGGCGCAATCCTATTCTCAAGCTTTTTTTTCGAATAAAAACCTGGGCCTGATAACTGATCGATATAAAGCCGCATGTTGCTGGGCGATGACAAATGAAGTGGACTCATCCTTTTACCAATTGGAAAAAATTGTTAAAACGGGATTTTACACTAATTACCATGAGATAGTAACCGAACCGGATTTGATCGTGCTCCATAATGATTCAAGGTGGAAAAATATTATTATGACAATAAAAGCCCTAAAAGACAAGGAAAGAGAAAATTTGAATCTGCCAGTGGTCGCCGCATTGGACAGCGTATATGTCGATGACCAGTTTCCCCGGCGTGTATTGATGAGTATCGAAAAAAGCGGCGGTCTGAGATCCGCCCGGTGGGAAGCCAAGGCGAAAGAGATTATGCGTCAAGATTCGTTAAATCTGCCACGAATTACGAAAATCCTGGATCAGTACGGCTGGTTGGGTAAAGAAGAGATCGGTATTGAGGGCAACCGTACGTTATTCCTTGTCATACAACATGCGGATATTAAAACCCAGGAAAAATACCTGCCTATGTTGCGTGCCGCTGTCATCAGCGGGAAAGCGAGTGCTTCCAGCCTGGCATTATTGGAGGACAGGGTCTCGCTGAGACAGATCAATAAACAGATCTATGGCAGCCAGATCGGCCAGAATTATTTCACAGGCGCTTATTATGTACTCCCCATGGACGATCCGGAAAATGTAAATAAGCGGCGTGCAGCCGTTGGATTGGAGCCTTTGGAAGGTTACGTTAAACAGTGGGGGATTGCCTGGAGCATTGAACATTATTACAAAGACCTGGAAATGAATAAAGTTCCATCATCGCCGGGAATCCGAAGACTAACTCCAATCAAAGATAAGGTAACAAGGCCGTTTCCCGCGGTAAATTAGGAAGATCACTTTCGAAGTGTTGTATTTTATTTAACCAAAATAATTCTACACAGATTATTGATCTATACTGCAGGGTAATTCTAAAATAGTATCTTTATCACGAACGGTTAACCTAATTAGATATGAAAAAACTACAGAAACTTAAATTCGTTGAGCTCGGAAAACAACAGATGACACATGTCATTGGCGGAGGTTATGGTGAAGAAACTTATCGTGATATTCCCACGGAAACTCCGACCAACATTTTGGAACACACTTTCGTTTATGGCTCCATAAATGGAATCACGGACCGTATTCCAGATACTGAGACCGGTCCTGACCACGTTAGCGATTTACATTACGCCTAGCTTGCACTGCTAACAACAGGTTCCAAATCATTTAGCGTATTCCTGAAGGCCACGCTAAATGATTTTTCTGTTACAAATCCTTGCACCTTGGGCATCTTAATTATTTCCCACAATGAAGATCAATCGACCTGCAATGTTATCGGTTGGATCAGGCATTATAATAAAAGTTATCATAGGATTAACTGCCAGCCTTCCGTAGAAATCCATTCGATGGAGATTGCCGATCAATGCCGCATGCTTCTACGGGTAGGTGATCAGGAAATTGACATTAATGAGATCGAGGCGTTTTGGCATAGGAACGGACACATTACTATTGACTTCCCGGCAACGCTTATTTCGGATGATTTCCCCTATAAAAAGGACCTGTTTTCTCATTTCCGAAATGAAAAGCGAAAAACAAGCGAATATCTGCATCACCAGTTCAGGAAGAAAAAAAGCCTTGGAAACTACTTCCAGGCAGATTTAAATAAGCTTATCGCGCTGGAGCAGGCCAGGGCGCTTTCGATTCCAGTTCCACCTACCCTGGTCACCACTTCAAAGAAGACGCTGGTGAGCTTCCTGACGAAATATGGTAAGGCCATCTGCAAACCGATATCCGACGCATTGATGTTAACCGATATCGACGAAGGTACAGTGGCCTACTATACTAATGTGCTTACAGACGAAAACGTAAATAGTCTGGGAGACCATTTTCCCCTTTCACTGTTCCAGCAGCGTATTATAAAAAAGTATGAATTGCGAATATTTTACTTGGATGGCGAGTTCTACAGCATGGCAATTTTTTCGCAATCTGACGAACAAACGATGGTAGACTTTCGAAAGTACAATCACCGAAAACCAAACAGGACCGTTCCTTATTCATTGCCCCCCGATATACAGGATAAATTGAGGCAGTTGATGAAACAATTGGACCTTAATATCGGGTCTATCGACATGGCTGTCACTCCGGAAAATGAATATGTATTTTTTGAGGTTAACCCGGTGGGACAATTCGGAATGACCTCTTTCCCCTGTAACTATTACCTTGAAAAGAAAATCGCTCAATATTTAGCGCAAACCATATGACGAAAATTAAGGAGCTTGATAAAATAAAACAGTATATCGAGACTGAATTGCTGCCCGATCTGCCCGCCGGATTTCAAAACCTTGAATACCTGCCATTCACACCCGAAACGGTTATCAGCAGAAAGGCAGTGCCTGTAGATAGTTATATCACCACGAAATATTTTATCAACAGGTATCATAAACCGATCTCCAAATGCTTAACCGATCTGTAGATCGCAATCATTTTAGATTGTTTGCAAACTGCGTTCCTGTGAAGGGCGCTTCGCGATCGCTGATTTGCGATATACAACGAGCAGTATATCATTTTATTCCAAACGATCTTTTTGATATCCTGACGACACAGGCAAACATGTCAGTAGACAGCCTGCTCGCCTTTTATGAGGATGAGAATAACAGTGACACGATCAAAGAATACTTCGATTTTCTTTATACGGAGGAGTATATATTTTTTTGCACCGCTGATGAGCTTGCGCTTTTCCCTGAGCTCAACCTCGATTGGGACCATCCTTCTGCGATTACCAATGCCATCATCGATATAAACCAAAGCTCTGAACACGATTTTCCCCAACTGTTCAACCAACTGGAGGAATTGGGCTGCAGGGCGTTGCAACTACGTTTTTTCTCCGACATATCCCTGCAGAATTTATCTGAAATAATACGCCTGCTAGATCGTAGCGTAATAACGGCCATTGAAATTCTACTGCCCGACCCCGGAAATCTGCGGGATGAAGAAGTAATTTCCCTAATTACGCTAAACCTGAGAATTTCGGTTATCTGTTTCCATTCGTCAGCGTTGACCCGGGAATTAAGAACATTTTCTGATCTGCCTACCACCATTAGCTTTTCTACTAACGCCATCACAGATGAATCACATTGCGGGGTTATATCAAGCAAGTACTTTGCGTTGGGTATCGAGTTATTCACCGAAGGTCAAAAATACAATACCTGCCTGAACAGGAAGCTTTCCGTAGACAAATCCGGTTTTATCAAAAATTGCCCCTCTATGAAGGCAACATTCGGCAATGTTAAGACTACCCAACTGAAAACCGCCATTGCTGCTGCCGGATTTAAAGATCCCTGGGGTATTTCTAAAGACCAGATATATATCTGTAGGGACTGTGAATTCAGATATATTTGTACCGATTGCAGGGCCTATACGGTTAATAACGGCATATACAATAAACCTCTTAAATGTAAATATGACCCGTACTCCATCGCTTGGAGTGAGTAAAAAATGACAAACACATAAAAACTTTGTGAAAAGTAAGTGAGTGATTTGGCAGGGACACTCGCCCTCGATCGAGGTGATCGCCAGGCTGGCAAAAGCCTTTGAGGTATCGGTGGATTATTTACTGGGCGAAGGGCTGAACGCCTCCTATGATAAAGAGATGATCAAGCGGCTGGACGAGCTGGAAAGCCTGCCCGAAGAGGAAAAGAGGCGCATATTCGAGTATATAGACCTCATTATACGGGATTATAAGACAAAGAAGAACTACGGTAAATAACAAAGGCCGGCGGATCCGCCGGCCTTTGTTATTTTCTTATATACCAATTTCCTTTATAAGCTTTGAATAAGCCTATATCCCCAGGAGGTGAACTCGATGATTTTCGAAGCAAGATAGGCAGATCAGACCTGTCAGGGTTGATGTATACATTTCCTTCATTATCGACCTGTATCAAGCATAAATTATACAGCACATACTTTTCGAGTATTTTTTCTATTTCTGCTCTGCTCAAGTAGTCTTTTCCACAACTTTTAAGAACTAACTTGTTGCTGATTTCAACAATTGCTTTACTGTCATCATTAAGCTCGACAACATAAGGAGAACACTTTCCCCTATAAATATTTACAAAGTATATCGAAGTGTTATCCTGATTGCCAAGACTTCTGCGGTATACTGAAGCATTCTTTAACCCGCTAAAGTCTGTATGGTCATATTTTGCGATGACACTGTCCAGGTCATTGCTTTGACTATGACAAGACTGAAGCATAATCATGAAAATCCCTGTTAGCCATATTTTTATTGCTTTTTTCATCTTCTCTTAGTTGTAACTGGTGATAGTCCACCCGTTGGAGTCCATGTTCGCGATCCTAGCTGCTGTGTTCGAGAGAAATTGATCCCTCGACTTATTGACAATTGATCGTCTTTTGAATCGAGTTGAGAAGGGTAGCCATTAGAAACAGAGTTCTTTAAACTGTTATAGTGAGCTCCTAACTTTAGCGTCGTCTCACCAAACCCCAAGGAATGTCCCGCTGCACCCCATAGATAATTCCCAAAGTTCATCTGATTATGTACGTAGCCATCTCCTTGAGGAATAAAGAGCGTCGAAGCAGGGGTATTTAACGGGTCATTGCTCGCTCCAGCTTCTCCAAACTCGGTTGGAAGTGTGGTATATGAGAAATCCAAAGCTCCACCTCCTTTGCTTTCTTTACTTAGATATCCCCAACTATCTCTGTTTTCGGGATCTAGAGCTCCGGCATTCCCCAGCATATCTGTCATCTTCTTAGAACTTACAAACGTTACCCGTTTAATGGTGCCGTTTTCAATGTCTCTTGTGTCTGACTCCGGATCCGCAAACTTATATGATTGCCTGGAGCCTGTTTTTGAATTTTCAACTACCAGCTTATCGGGCTTGTTATTTCTCTCAACGCGATTGTAATTTCCTTCTTCATCAAAAATATAATCATCCCTGGCCCCTGTTGGGTCGGTGCGGGTAATAGGATTGTTCTGAACATAGTTGTAGGGAGACAGCCAGTCTCTTTGATTTGCAAGCGGATCTACACTCGTAAAACGTCCAATCACAGGGTCATAGAACCGCGCCCCGTAATCGTACTGCCCGTCCAGTTCCTCCTGTAACTCCTTCCCGTTATACAGGTACTTATTCCCTCCCGAACCGGTTTTCCAGGCGATTTTCAGCGTCTCGCACGCCTTTTTTCGCCGGAGTTTCTTTGCCTTGAAGGTAGGATTTTTATTTTCAGTTGAAAGAAAGAAGAACAGGATTTCAGATTCAGTTGAAAGAAAAAAGACCGGTGGCAGGTTCAGTTAAAGGGGATCAGGTATTTTTTTTAGCTGAAAGAAGAAGATTATTCAATTGAAAGAAAGAAGTGCGCGTGTTCTGGATCAGTATCCCGGTTCCATTCACGGCAGGAAAAGCGGCATTCGTCTTCGTCAGTCAGCGCAAAAGCCACGCCAGCCCGTCCGGCACTTTGAAGTATCGTTTACCCATCAGGCAATCGTTCAGCGCCTACCGTGCTGTCATGTCTTTCGCCTTCCTTCCTCGTCCTCATAGTCGGCTCCTCTGTCTGCTCGTTCCTCGCATCCAGCCGCCGCCTTATTGCTTGGCTCGCCTGCGGGTCGCTCGGGCTTCGGGCGACCTTGTTTTGTTGCCTGCGGCAGCATGGCCGCCCTCGTGTAGTTCGCCCGGGCCGGGACGATCCGTTTACCCTTGAAGTCCTCGTTCGGCCCGGCCTCCTACATATGCGCCGGTCGCGCTCGTGCCTCGCGCTTCTCCCGGCTCACCCTCGCTCCACTCGCAGGACGGCTCGCGAAGATCCTGCCCTTAACCAATGATCGTTTCCCTTTGAAGATCCACCCGGGCGCTTTAGGGGCAGTGCCAGCCTGGCCGGGGAGAACAACGGCATCCTCCGAAGCAGGGACACTGCACCCGTCCAACCCTGCCATGAGGACAAGGGCCTGCACGATCCGTTTTCACCATCACGTTAGTGCTTTTCGGCCCTTATCCTCATAGCCGGGCAGCAGGCGAAAAGGCCGTACACAAAAAGAGGAAGATGATATATCCTTTGCCTCCGCACCAACGGCAGTGGGGAACTTCGGACACTGCAATTAAAGCCTGTAGTTCACTTCATCGGGTGCCGTGCCTGGATGATGCTGTGCAAAGCTTGCACCTGGTCCTGCCGGTACTTTTCAGTCGCGCTGATCTTTCGGTGACCGGCAAACACCTGTACCGCCCGCAGTTCCTTTTCTGCTTTAAGAAGGTTTGTGATCACGCTGGCCCGGATCGTCCGGCAGCTCACTTTGCGGGGATGGAACAGGCTGCCGTAATGGCTCGTTACATGTTTGATTATGTCGGCGGCGAGCAGGTGGCCACCCCGCAATCCGACCAGGAAGCGATCACTTTGCCTGCCATCAAGAAGCTGTTTCCGGATCACCTGCAGGTAGTTCAGCATCAGCAGTACTTGGGCGGCCCTCAGCGACAGCGTTCGCCCGTTAGTATTCGCCTGCGCCCGGACCCGGACCGTTCCCGCTTCCAGATCGATATCTTCTGTACGAAGATCTTCCAGTTCGCGGGGCTGCAAAGCCTGGTGAATGAGCAGGCCCATAAGTACTTTATTTCGTGTGGCCAACAGGGTATACCGTTCTTCTTTGTGAAGTAATTGCCCGAGCTCGTCCGGGGTTAACAGGTCCTGCAGCTGGATATCTGTGCTGATGGGATCGCGCAAACGTACAGATACCGCCGGGTTGTCCGTGCGTTTTCCGGCCAGGGTCAGGTACTGGTAATACGCTTTCAGGCTGCACAGGATCCGGCGAACCGTGCCGGCATTGGGGTAACGTTTGCGAAGCCGGCCGATATAGGTCATCACCTCCTTAAAGCCGGCCTGGTCTGCACCAGGGCAATTACTTCGGTAGATCTCAATTTCACGGGCGTACAGCCGGGCCGTCGGTGCTGCGTAGCGCTCCGACAGGTAATCATGTAGTTCATTCATCGTTAAAGGGTTAAGAGTTGCTGCCGGCTTATCCCGGCATAGATCTGCGTGGTTTCCAAACAGGAGTGGCCCAGGAACTCCCGGAGCAGTTCCATGCTCACGCCCGAGGCCAGCAGGTGCGTAGCGATCGAGTGACGCAGGTGGTGCAGCGTAGTGCCTGGCGGCAAACCCGCTCTTTCGAGCAGTTCCGAAAGAACGCCCTGGTAACCCTGGCCGCTCATTCTTCCGCCGGTTTTGTTCAGCATAAAGGCACGTTCCTGGTGATCTGCACGCTCCTGCATATAGTAGTTCTCCAGGTCGGCGGCCACCTGGGCAGGCATCGGCACCACGCGCCGTTTGGCTCCCTTACCCGAACGGACGTACAGCAATCGCTGTGCAAAGTGTACGTCTCTTGCATTCAGTGCTTCGCCCTCGTTTCTGCGCAGGCCACAGCTGTAGAACAGGTGCAGTACCGCACGTTCCTGCATCGTCCGGCAGGCGGCAAAGAGCTTTTCTATAGCATCGGGAGCAAGCGGTTTCCGGCTACTTCTTTCGGGCCTGGGGAAGCGGATCGCGCTGATCGGGTTATGATCGATCCCGCCCGTTTCTTCCAGCCAGGCAAGAGCACCCGCAGGGCGTAAACGTGGTGGTGGATATACGTTTCGCTTAGCCCGCCTGAACGGTGTTTGCCTGGCCGCTCGCCCAGGTGATGATGATAAAGATGAACGTGGTGAGGCTCGGTCAACTGGATATCAGTAAGTGCGCAGTGTTCCAGGAAGTCGGAGGCAATGGCCGGCAACAGCGACACGCTGCCTTTGCCATAACCGGCGCTGGTTAGGTAAGCCTTAAAGTCAGTGATCAGCGGCATCATAGGTGATAGGTGTATGACGGTTTGTAAAGGCTCCCTTGCACATATTCCTGGAACTTGGAACGCTAGCGACAAAAACGGCCTTTACATGCTCCATTATGCGTTTTTTATCAGTTCTGGTGTTCCGTGGTGTTCCAGCTTTCAGCGCGTCCAGTTGGTTCTCCAGGTGCGCCCGGATCTTTTCCCGGATCGCCAGGTAGTTGTCCCAGTACACGATCCGGTATTTAAAGCCCCGGTTGGCGTAACCGCCGGACTGGCGCAGGTATTCTAAGGCAGTCAGTTCATTCACATAGCGGAACAGCTGCGTCTTGCTCAGGGCCAACGCCTGCCGCACTTCCAGCAAACTGAACTCCGCTTTTTGGTGGTTACCCGGATACGTTTTTTCAAGGTAACCTTTCAATCGCTCAAAGAAGGCGCGTAGCGATCCGTCCAGCTCGTCCACTTTCAGCACGATGCTTTCAAACAAGATCAGCTCGCCATTGCTCTGCAGCTCGCGGAAGGCCAGGCCCGCTTCCTCGGGCAGCCCGTCCATGTCTTCCAGGCACAGCAGGCGGTTGATCAGGAAGTTTTTCGGGTAGTTGTACAGCGCCTTATCGCTCACGCGGGTCAACCGGGTCACTTTTTCGGGCGGCATGCAGTCGGAGATCTGCCGGAGCAAACGCGTCTTGCCGCTGCCGGAGCTGCCCTGGATCAGCGCGTGAAGGGGCTCAGCCATCTTATAGCTGGCGGCGATCAGGAACAGCAGCAACCGGCTGTTTTCTTCGCCTACGATACCCGTTTTGCCAAGCAGCTCGCTTAACTCCGTGATCAGCGACGGGCTTTTCGCCAAGGCTTCGGCCTGCTCGCGTTCCAGCGCGGTTAAAGGCGTCAGTACTTCTTCGCCCGGATCCGTTTCACGATTTTTAAGGAGTTCCTGTTCGCGGTAGCTTTCTAATAGATCGGTCAGCTTGTGCAGGTCGGTTTCCATCTGGTAAGTATCTATGTGGAGTTTTTCGGCCGCTTCCCTTGCCGTCTTTTCCACCTGTTTATCTTCGTACAGGTCGAGCTTTACGCGGCTCTTGCCGCTTTCGGTTTCGATGGCCAAAGTAACTTTCAGGCTGTCGGGCAGTTTGGAGATGCCGCCCAGGATATAGTAGCGGGCGGTATCCGTCCGGAAGCTTAGCTTCCAGGGGTTTTCCACGTTCAGGGCGGGGGCTTCTTTGGGCGGTTCGGGAACTGGTTGGAAAGGGGCAGGTTTTTCTTTTTCAGCTGATAGATTTTCAGTTGAAAGAAAAAGATCCGTGCGCTCGGCCAGCAGCTGGCTGAACAGGGCTTGATCCTGGTGAGCCAGTGCCGTTTCGTTCACGTCTTTACACGGCAGGGCAAGGGTCGAGATTTTAAGGGCGGGCAGTTCCCCGTGCAGTTCTGCGGCGTATTTCCGGGCGGCAGCTTGTCCGGCATCATCGCTGTCGAAGGCGAAGATGAGTTCTTGCAGATCGGCAAGTGCTTTAATGGCCGCCCGGTGTTCTTCGTTCAGCCCGTTGGTACCGTAGGCGGCAAGGACGCTATAGGTTGCCGTAACCGGGTCAAGCTGCAATAGCGTGGCGGCATCGATGACGCTTTCGGTCAGGATCAGCTTTTTCGTCGCCGGATCCGGGTAGCCCGGGTAGAGCCCGCTCCGCTCTTTTAAGTAAAAGTGTTTAGCGTGGTCGTTATTCACGGTACTGCGGAAGTATAGGCCGCTGATCTGGTGCTGATTATTTCGCAGGGCGAACACCAGGCAGCATTTACCGAAGGGCTGGTAAGCTTTTTCGCCGGTACGGCTATTGGTCAGGTTCTTATCGATCAGCAGGCCGTATTTCAAACAGCTTTGCACCAGGTGTTCTTCCTTGCGCGTCCCGTGGTGGAACTGCCCGGCGTTGTAGCCGATCTCCGTTTTTCGGAAGTCCAGACCGCGCCCGGCGATATAATCCTGGGCAGGTTTTGAGTTATGCACCGCGTTTTTGAAGTAGGTGAACTGCCGGGTCAGTACCGCCGTTCTGGTCAGCTCGGCGGCAGGGTGTACCTGGACTGCGCTGTCTCCGCCGATCAGGGTTTTGCATTTCTCCAAAGCCTCGTGTTTGGTCAGCTTTTCCAGGCGCTGAACCAGCTCGATCACGTCCATACTATGGCCGTGCGTGGGGCAGTTCCCGCTGAAACAGTATGCCGTATGCGTCTTGTAATAAAGCTGCATGCTCGGCGTTTTGTCATCATGGAACGGGCAGTGCAGCCGGTTCTGCTTGTCGGCTTTCAGGCCGTAATGGCGCAGCACTTCGGCAAGGGTAAGCTGCTGCTTGATCTCGGCGATGGTCATTTTTTACGGGATTTCTTTGCAGGCTGTTCCGGCACCCACTTGGTACGTGACAGGGTCAGTTTGCCTTCTTCTACCTCGATGTTCACATAATCGCCGGGTTTAAAGTCCGCCTGCTCAAGCCATAAACCGGTCATGGTCACATGAGGGCGCTGCTGGTTGGTGGCGCCGTATTTCTTGTACACGCGGATGGTTCGGGTGGTGAGTTCGGGCTTCATAATAAAAAGTTTTATGATAAACATGTGGAACAAATGTAGCGGATGTTTTTCATTGTTGCAAACAATACTTATTTCTTTTGATAAACACCTTTGCCTATTTTTGCCTCATAACCCAATAAAGCAGTAACATTAGATAACAATGGTTAACATCGGGGATCGTATTATACAGCTGAGAAAGGCCAGGAACTGGTCACAGGATGATCTTGCCAAAGCTATTGAAGCCTCCAGGGTGATGATCGGAAAGTATGAGCGCGGCGACAACTCGCCCTCGATCGAGGTGATCGCAAGGCTTGCCAAAGCCTTTGAGGTGTCGGTGGATTATTTGTTGGGGGAAGGGCTGAACGCCTCCTACGATAAGGAGATGATCAAACGCCTGGACGAGCTGGAAACGCTGCCGGATGATGAAAAGAAGCGCATATTCGAGTATATGGACCTCATTATCCGCGATTACAAGACAAAGAAGAACTACGGTAAATAAGTTCTAATTTACTTTTCTTAACTCGAACTTGCCTATAACATTCTTGGAGTAACTCTTTGATAAATAGCGGCCCTGCTGGACCTTCCAAGTAAGCACGCTATCGCTCGGTAGTGTCTCAAAGTCTGTAATCATCGCATCATTAGCTGCAGGCCTAAAGTAACTCTCAGAAGTAAGGCCAATGGTCCACGTCTCGTATAACCCTTTCAGATTTTTATTGTCAGAGATAACTATTAATTGATACCCATTATCCTCAATTTGAGATTTTTCGCTAAACAACCCCTTATATCGCCATTGGTGTTCCAACCACGCGGATCTGACGGGAATAGAAAGCGTGTCATTGATCCGATAAGGGTTCGTAGGAGATGTATATTCGCATACGAACACCTCTCGTTTCTTAGCATCGTTAATATCCTTGCTTGCGCCAAGGTGGCCATTTGTCAGGGCCAGGTTACAAGAACAGAGGCAGGAAGCAAAGACAAATATCAATGCGTAAAAATTGACATGATTTAATGCTGTTTTCATTATTTCCCTTGTCCTGGTATACCATTTAATTTTTTCATTTCTTCTATATCAACGGTAGCGGTACCATTTGGCATCTGTCCGAATTTAGTAGGTAATGTAAGCAATCGTCCCCCTGCGTTATTCGTCATTATTCTAACAAATCGATCATTAGGAACCGGTGGCAACACTTTTTGAAAGTTTGTTCGAGGGGTTAACGGCATATAGCCAGGATCTAATTTCGCGGTTTTCAACGCATCGCTAGCAACATCTATACAGCTTGCACAAAAAACATTATAATCACCTTTCACTTGCTCAGCTGCCGCTTTCCTCATTTCTTCATCCTTCTTTTCATCTGTTTTGATTTCGTACCCTTTTTTATAAACGGTTGCACCATTCTCATCTTTATTATCTTTACTGTTCAAAAAATCATGTAACGTATCATAATGACGTGCGACTACTGGGTTCTTGTTGGAAGGGCCAACCATCCCAGCATTCTCATTGGTGCCATTTTTAGAATAGAAATCATACCCCGTATTTGTATTTCCAATGAGTACAGCAGCATGTCCCAAACGGTATACATGGGATGGGGCGCTTAGGACGATAAGATCTCTGCCATCAGGATCAATGCTGTTCAGCGGATTGTTCTTCACGTATACATAGGGCGACGTGTTTTTATAACTGGTTGCACTTGGATCCACCACATTCCACCTCCCCGTTACCGGATCATAGAACCTCGCCCCGTAATCATACTGCCCGTCCAGTTCCTCCTGTATCTCCTTCCCATTATAAAGGTACTTATTCCCTCCCGAACCGGTTTTCCAGGCGATTTTCAGCGTCTCGCACGCCTTTTTTCGCCGGAGTTTCTTTGCCTTGAAGGTAGGATTTTTATTTTCAGTTGAAAGAAAGAAGAACAGGATTTCAGATTCAGTTGAAAGAAAAAAGACCGGTGGCAGGTTCAGTTAAAGGGGATCAGGTATTTTTTTTAGCTGAAAGAAGAAGATTATTCAATTGAAAGAAAGAAGTGCGCGTGTTCTGGATCAGTATCCCGGTTCCATTCACGGCAGGAAAAGCGGCATTCGTCTTCGTCAGTCAGCGCAAAAGCCACGCCAGCCCGTCCGGCACTTTGAAGTATCGTTTACCCATCAGGCAATCGTTCAGCGCCTACCGTGCTGTCATGTCTTTCGCCTTCCTTCCTCGTCCTCATAGTCGGCTCCTCTGTCTGCTCGTTCCTCGCATCCAGCCGCCGCCTTATTGCTTGGCTCGCCTGCGGGTCGCTCGGGCTTCGGGCGACCTTGTTTTGTTGCCTGCGGCAGCATGGCCGCCCTCGTGTAGTTCGCCCGGGCCGGGACGATCCGTTTACCCTTGAAGTCCTCGTTCGGCCCGGCCTCCTACATATGCGCCGGTCGCGCTCGTGCCTCGCGCTTCTCCCGGCTCACCCTCGCTCCACTCGCAGGACGGCTCGCGAAGATCCTGCCCTTAACCAATGATCGTTTCCCTTTGAAGATCCACCCGGGCGCTTTAGGGGCAGTGCCAGCCTGGCCGGGGAGAACAACGGCATCCTCCGAAGCAGGGACACTGCACCCGTCCAACCCTGCCATGAGGACAAGGGCCTGCACGATCCGTTTTCACCATCACGTTAGTGCTTTTCGGCCCTTATCCTCATAGCCGGGCAGCAGGCGAAAAGGCCGTACACAAAAAGAGGAAGATGATATATCCTTTGCCTCCGCACCAACGGCAGTGGGGAACTTCGGACACTGCAATTAAAGCCTGTAGTTCACTTCATCGGGTGCCGTGCCTGGATGATGCTGTGCAAAGCTTGCACCTGGTCCTGCCGGTACTTTTCAGTCGCGCTGATCTTTCGGTGACCGGCAAACACCTGTACCGCCCGCAGTTCCTTTTCTGCTTTAAGAAGGTTTGTGATCACGCTGGCCCGGATCGTCCGGCAGCTCACTTTGCGGGGATGGAACAGGCTGCCGTAATGGCTCGTTACATGTTTGATTATGTCGGCGGCGAGCAGGTGGCCACCCCGCAATCCGACCAGGAAGCGATCACTTTGCCTGCCATCAAGAAGCTGTTTCCGGATCACCTGCAGGTAGTTCAGCATCAGCAGTACTTGGGCGGCCCTCAGCGACAGCGTTCGCCCGTTAGTATTCGCCTGCGCCCGGACCCGGACCGTTCCCGCTTCCAGATCGATATCTTCTGTACGAAGATCTTCCAGTTCGCGGGGCTGCAAAGCCTGGTGAATGAGCAGGCCCATAAGTACTTTATTTCGTGTGGCCAACAGGGTATACCGTTCTTCTTTGTGAAGTAATTGCCCGAGCTCGTCCGGGGTTAACAGGTCCTGCAGCTGGATATCTGTGCTGATGGGATCGCGCAAACGTACAGATACCGCCGGGTTGTCCGTGCGTTTTCCGGCCAGGGTCAGGTACTGGTAATACGCTTTCAGGCTGCACAGGATCCGGCGAACCGTGCCGGCATTGGGGTAACGTTTGCGAAGCCGGCCGATATAGGTCATCACCTCCTTAAAGCCGGCCTGGTCTGCACCAGGGCAATTACTTCGGTAGATCTCAATTTCACGGGCGTACAGCCGGGCCGTCGGTGCTGCGTAGCGCTCCGACAGGTAATCATGTAGTTCATTCATCGTTAAAGGGTTAAGAGTTGCTGCCGGCTTATCCCGGCATAGATCTGCGTGGTTTCCAAACAGGAGTGGCCCAGGAACTCCCGGAGCAGTTCCATGCTCACGCCCGAGGCCAGCAGGTGCGTAGCGATCGAGTGACGCAGGTGGTGCAGCGTAGTGCCTGGCGGCAAACCCGCTCTTTCGAGCAGTTCCGAAAGAACGCCCTGGTAACCCTGGCCGCTCATTCTTCCGCCGGTTTTGTTCAGCATAAAGGCACGTTCCTGGTGATCTGCACGCTCCTGCATATAGTAGTTCTCCAGGTCGGCGGCCACCTGGGCAGGCATCGGCACCACGCGCCGTTTGGCTCCCTTACCCGAACGGACGTACAGCAATCGCTGTGCAAAGTGTACGTCTCTTGCATTCAGTGCTTCGCCCTCGTTTCTGCGCAGGCCACAGCTGTAGAACAGGTGCAGTACCGCACGTTCCTGCATCGTCCGGCAGGCGGCAAAGAGCTTTTCTATAGCATCGGGAGCAAGCGGTTTCCGGCTACTTCTTTCGGGCCTGGGGAAGCGGATCGCGCTGATCGGGTTATGATCGATCCCGCCCGTTTCTTCCAGCCAGGCAAGAGCACCCGCAGGGCGTAAACGTGGTGGTGGATATACGTTTCGCTTAGCCCGCCTGAACGGTGTTTGCCTGGCCGCTCGCCCAGGTGATGATGATAAAGATGAACGTGGTGAGGCTCGGTCAACTGGATATCAGTAAGTGCGCAGTGTTCCAGGAAGTCGGAGGCAATGGCCGGCAACAGCGACACGCTGCCTTTGCCATAACCGGCGCTGGTTAGGTAAGCCTTAAAGTCAGTGATCAGCGGCATCATAGGTGATAGGTGTATGACGGTTTGTAAAGGCTCCCTTGCACATATTCCTGGAACTTGGAACGCTAGCGACAAAAACGGCCTTTACATGCTCCATTATGCGTTTTTTATCAGTTCTGGTGTTCCGTGGTGTTCCAGCTTTCAGCGCGTCCAGTTGGTTCTCCAGGTGCGCCCGGATCTTTTCCCGGATCGCCAGGTAGTTGTCCCAGTACACGATCCGGTATTTAAAGCCCCGGTTGGCGTAACCGCCGGACTGGCGCAGGTATTCTAAGGCAGTCAGTTCATTCACATAGCGGAACAGCTGCGTCTTGCTCAGGGCCAACGCCTGCCGCACTTCCAGCAAACTGAACTCCGCTTTTTGGTGGTTACCCGGATACGTTTTTTCAAGGTAACCTTTCAATCGCTCAAAGAAGGCGCGTAGCGATCCGTCCAGCTCGTCCACTTTCAGCACGATGCTTTCAAACAAGATCAGCTCGCCATTGCTCTGCAGCTCGCGGAAGGCCAGGCCCGCTTCCTCGGGCAGCCCGTCCATGTCTTCCAGGCACAGCAGGCGGTTGATCAGGAAGTTTTTCGGGTAGTTGTACAGCGCCTTATCGCTCACGCGGGTCAACCGGGTCACTTTTTCGGGCGGCATGCAGTCGGAGATCTGCCGGAGCAAACGCGTCTTGCCGCTGCCGGAGCTGCCCTGGATCAGCGCGTGAAGGGGCTCAGCCATCTTATAGCTGGCGGCGATCAGGAACAGCAGCAACCGGCTGTTTTCTTCGCCTACGATACCCGTTTTGCCAAGCAGCTCGCTTAACTCCGTGATCAGCGACGGGCTTTTCGCCAAGGCTTCGGCCTGCTCGCGTTCCAGCGCGGTTAAAGGCGTCAGTACTTCTTCGCCCGGATCCGTTTCACGATTTTTAAGGAGTTCCTGTTCGCGGTAGCTTTCTAATAGATCGGTCAGCTTGTGCAGGTCGGTTTCCATCTGGTAAGTATCTATGTGGAGTTTTTCGGCCGCTTCCCTTGCCGTCTTTTCCACCTGTTTATCTTCGTACAGGTCGAGCTTTACGCGGCTCTTGCCGCTTTCGGTTTCGATGGCCAAAGTAACTTTCAGGCTGTCGGGCAGTTTGGAGATGCCGCCCAGGATATAGTAGCGGGCGGTATCCGTCCGGAAGCTTAGCTTCCAGGGGTTTTCCACGTTCAGGGCGGGGGCTTCTTTGGGCGGTTCGGGAACTGGTTGGAAAGGGGCAGGTTTTTCTTTTTCAGCTGATAGATTTTCAGTTGAAAGAAAAAGATCCGTGCGCTCGGCCAGCAGCTGGCTGAACAGGGCTTGATCCTGGTGAGCCAGTGCCGTTTCGTTCACGTCTTTACACGGCAGGGCAAGGGTCGAGATTTTAAGGGCGGGCAGTTCCCCGTGCAGTTCTGCGGCGTATTTCCGGGCGGCAGCTTGTCCGGCATCATCGCTGTCGAAGGCGAAGATGAGTTCTTGCAGATCGGCAAGTGCTTTAATGGCCGCCCGGTGTTCTTCGTTCAGCCCGTTGGTACCGTAGGCGGCAAGGACGCTATAGGTTGCCGTAACCGGGTCAAGCTGCAATAGCGTGGCGGCATCGATGACGCTTTCGGTCAGGATCAGCTTTTTCGTCGCCGGATCCGGGTAGCCCGGGTAGAGCCCGCTCCGCTCTTTTAAGTAAAAGTGTTTAGCGTGGTCGTTATTCACGGTACTGCGGAAGTATAGGCCGCTGATCTGGTGCTGATTATTTCGCAGGGCGAACACCAGGCAGCATTTACCGAAGGGCTGGTAAGCTTTTTCGCCGGTACGGCTATTGGTCAGGTTCTTATCGATCAGCAGGCCGTATTTCAAACAGCTTTGCACCAGGTGTTCTTCCTTGCGCGTCCCGTGGTGGAACTGCCCGGCGTTGTAGCCGATCTCCGTTTTTCGGAAGTCCAGACCGCGCCCGGCGATATAATCCTGGGCAGGTTTTGAGTTATGCACCGCGTTTTTGAAGTAGGTGAACTGCCGGGTCAGTACCGCCGTTCTGGTCAGCTCGGCGGCAGGGTGTACCTGGACTGCGCTGTCTCCGCCGATCAGGGTTTTGCATTTCTCCAAAGCCTCGTGTTTGGTCAGCTTTTCCAGGCGCTGAACCAGCTCGATCACGTCCATACTATGGCCGTGCGTGGGGCAGTTCCCGCTGAAACAGTATGCCGTATGCGTCTTGTAATAAAGCTGCATGCTCGGCGTTTTGTCATCATGGAACGGGCAGTGCAGCCGGTTCTGCTTGTCGGCTTTCAGGCCGTAATGGCGCAGCACTTCGGCAAGGGTAAGCTGCTGCTTGATCTCGGCGATGGTCATTTTTTACGGGATTTCTTTGCAGGCTGTTCCGGCACCCACTTGGTACGTGACAGGGTCAGTTTGCCTTCTTCTACCTCGATGTTCACATAATCGCCGGGTTTAAAGTCCGCCTGCTCAAGCCATAAACCGGTCATGGTCACATGAGGGCGCTGCTGGTTGGTGGCGCCGTATTTCTTGTACACGCGGATGGTTCGGGTGGTGAGTTCGGGCTTCATAATAAAAAGTTTTATGATAAACATGTGGAACAAATGTAGCGGATGTTTTTCATTGTTGCAAACAATACTTATTTCTTTTGATAAACACCTTTGCCTATTTTTGCCTCATAACCCAATAAAGCAGTAACATTAGATAACAATGGTTAACATCGGGGATCGTATTATACAGCTGAGAAAGGCCAGGAACTGGTCACAGGATGATCTTGCCAAAGCTATTGAAGCCTCCAGGGTGATGATCGGAAAGTATGAGCGCGGCGACAACTCGCCCTCGATCGAGGTGATCGCAAGGCTTGCCAAAGCCTTTGAGGTGTCGGTGGATTATTTGTTGGGGGAAGGGCTGAACGCCTCCTACGATAAGGAGATGATCAAACGCCTGGACGAGCTGGAAACGCTGCCGGATGATGAAAAGAAGCGCATATTCGAGTATATGGACCTCATTATCCGCGATTACAAGACAAAGAAGAACTACGGTAAATAACAAAAGCAATGCCTGCAACAACCTATTATATTCTCAACTTCCCATCTTCTTCAAAGGAGACCGGCCTGGTTTATCCGCAGGTACAAAAGATGTCAGAAGGGTATGATACAAAAGGCCCCAATGCAACCAGGCAATTGTTCAGGTGTTGGCAGGAGTTCCCCGATTTTACTCCCGATCTCGATAGTTTCGTACTGCATGCAAAGAGTAAACCAACTGACTTTTTAAGCAACGCATTATCAGCCCGGGGCATGATCGTGAGTGACAAGGTGAAGACGATTTTTGAAGCAGCAAACACCTGCCCGATACGGTTTTATCCTGCAGGACTGAAGTACAAAGGAAAGTCATTGGAAGGGTATTACTGGATGCATATTATCTCCGATTATACCGGATTTGTCGATTATCCCAATTCCTCTTTTTTTATATACAAGACGTTTACCCACAACATCGGATATATCAAGATCGACTCAAAGGAAGACCTGCTAAATAAGGAAGAACGACTTAAAAAGGATAACCCTCAACACACGCTGGCTATCTGGGCAGAGAAGATCAAACTGCTGCCTGAATTTGATGCAGCCCTGGATTTCTTTCAGATCGGCAAGTTTACTTCCGATACTTACGTAAGCAAACGCCTGCAAACGCGCTTAGAGAAAGAACAGGTTAGTGGCTATGATCTCTCACCAGCCACTAACCTTGTCTAATTATAATAGGGATTGTAAGGCCTTTCTTCTTCTTCCTCTTTTTTTGCGGGAAGTATTTTAGGCTGTATCACTTTTGTATTATCAGAAGGAGCAATTGATTTTACTTTAAAGAGCTCGTTGACCTTTACTGCGGGATTATTTTCGATCATTTGCCGCATTTCCTGGGTTAACCCTCTTACGAATTTCAGAGCGTCAGTTGTACTATATTCAGGATTGTTTTTCACAAAGTCAGCTAGTTTTTGGCCAATAGTCTCATTATAACTCGGGTGATTTCCGTGCTGCCCTTCACCTGTTGCACGGCTAAATTTCTCAAGAGAGATCTTATTCTCTGCGCCCTCGAATTTAAACCCGCCTTCTCTCGCTGCATCGATTACCTCATTTCCCTTAAACTCCTTCGGCATTAAATGATGTTCTTCGGTTTTTACGGCCCTTTCCGCTGTTTTGATAAGTTCGCCAACTGCTTTTCCAGCAACCTCACCACCCGCTTTAGCTAAATTCCGTAGTCCTCCCGGAATCCTGGAAGCCTCGGCCATAGGGGCCATCCTCGGAACCCAGGACGAGTTGCCGAACATTAAAGCAGGTTCCATAAAGGGAAACAACCCCTCTAAACCATCAAGATCTATTTTCGAAGAAGGGTTATTAGATGCATACTGGTACGATGTCATCCAGGGGAAATGCTCTGCAATAGGGTCTACGCTTGTAAAACGACCTATCACAGGGTCATAGAAACGCCTCTTATAGTCATACTGCCCCAACTCCTCCTGTAACTCCTTCCCGTTATACAGGTACTTGTTGCTGCCTCCCGCCGCAACTTTCCGCATCCCGAAAGGGAAGTAATTATCTGCCTGGGTGCTTTCGGCTAATCCGGTAGTTGGGTTTTTGTAAAAGCTAACACGGACGTTGCCTAAATGGTCTTCCAAGTCGTAGTAATAGCTATAAGTATTGCTGCTGTTGAGCGCACGACCTTCCTCCGTCTGCACGAAATCGAGGGTGCCGCCGGTGTATTGGATGCCGGAGATATAATCCGTAGCCGTTCCGTTGCTCACCTTGCGGAGTTTAGTGCCGCTGCCGTCGTAGGTATAGGTAAGGCCCCCGGTACTGTTAACCGTCTGGACCAGGTTTAAAAAGTTGTAAGTGATGGTACGGCCGGTATGGGCATCGATGGTGGCATTACCGTTCACATCATAGGCATAGCTGTAAGCTCCCACGCGCGCACCCGTTCCGCTAGAGCTGCCATCGGTCAGGGTGCCCAGGCGGTTGCTGTTGCCGGAGTCCTGGTAAGCGTAGCTGAGATCATCTATCTTGGTGGCGCCGTCGTAGCGGACCAGTGAAGCGATGTTCCCGTTTTTATCGTAGGAAAGGTCCTCGCTCATCACGGTGCCGGCGGATACGCCCGAGGTAAGCCTATTGACCCTGTCGTAGCCGTAGGTAAACGTGTTTCCCAGGCTGCCGGGCGTTCCCCAGAGCTGGTTAGCGATATTGCCGTTGTACTGCGCCGTAGTGCCGTCGTTGTATTTCAGTTGCATAGCAAATAACGGGGCGCTGCTGGTGCGGAGCCACCCGCGCTCGTTGTAGGAGTAACCCACCTCCTGCAAAAAGGTGCTGCCGGCGTTTTCGCTGTGCAGCTTTTTGGTGACTAGCTGGCCGAGCTCGTTGTAAAGCATCCGGGAAAGGACCACGTCGCTGCCTCCGCCGGTGGACTGGAAGGCGGCCAGCTTACGGCCGGCATGGTCGAAGTCGGTATAGTTGTCGGTGGCCAGGGCCAGGGCTGCCGAACCGGAGCTGTTCACAAAATGCTTCCGCTCGGTGGAGAGGATCACGCCGGTAAAGTCGTAGGTAACGGCGATCTCGTCGTAGTTATTTACGTGCTGGTTTGCGCCCTTGTAATGCTGCTTATAGGTTTTGATAACGCGGCCTTCGTCGTCGTAGTAGAACACCGTCCAAAGGAAAGTGCCGTAAGTGCCGATAACCGCAGTCTTGGTGGCGGTAAGGAGCCCTTTGGTGTTGGCGCTGTACCTGGATGCTACGGAGGCGTAGGGCATGCCCGGCGCAGTGTAGTCGTCGTAATAATTGATCACATACGGGTCTAGGTTGGCGGTGAGGGTTGGAATGGTGTTGTTGGAGTATCCGTGGTATCCGCCGCTGCTTACACGCTCTTCCCAGAAAGCGGTGGCGCCGTTGAGCAGGTCCTGGATTTGGCTGCGGTTATAGGTGCGTTCGCGCTCTATGCCGGTCATGATGGTGCGCCCCAACGCATCGTACTTAATAAAGGTATGGTACTGGCCTGGGGTGAAGCCGGTAACGGTGGTGGTGCGTTGCACGGAGTCCTGCGAGAAGAGGGGCTCATCGAGGAGGTTGTAGTTGATCAGGTCCCAGCCTTTGCCGGGAATGCGCTTTTCGATGAGGCGGGCGCGGGTATCGTAACGGTACTGGTAACAGAGGTTATCGAGCAAGGTCTGGCTGATCGACCCGCCGTCGCCGTTAGCTTTCGGGGGCAGCACGAAGCTGAGGTTGCCCAGGTCATCGTACACGTAATAGGTGGACAGCACCTCGATAGCAGAAGTGGCGGGCAGGTAGTTGAAGATGCGCTTAAGTACTATGTGGCCCTCCTTGTCGGTGTATTCTTCAACGGTTCCTTTCTTGCCATCACCACTTGCCCAGTTCTCATCTTTGGTAATGACAAGGCGCAGTTCGCCTGCGGGGTAATAGCCCGAGTTGGCGGTTTCAAGCACCAGGCGGCGTTTGTAGAGCTGCCCGGAGGTCGGCACGGTATCGGCGCGCCATAACCTTACCGGATAGCCGGTAGAGGCATGGCTGTTGTCGGTATTGTTGGCGCCGTACTCCACGCGCTGCAGGTGGCCTGCGCCGATCTGCCAGTCGGTTCCGGGTGCGCCCTGCAGCATGGGCCGCCCCAGGGGGGAAGCTTCGGGCTGGCTTTCGGCGAAGGGGGTGGTAGTGGTGGTATATTCCTGTCCGGTCTGCTGGAAAAAAGTATACTGCTCGCTGCCGGTATAGCCGCCGGTGCCGCTGAGGGCGGAGGGGCGGTACGACCCGGCCGTGCCCGAGGAGGTGGTATAGGGCTGGTACTTGGCGAGCTCCCGCCCGTAGCTGTCATAAGCTACCGGCTGAATGATGTCCTTACCGGCGGGACTGGCCTTTGTCTGCACGGTTTGCAGGGGGCGGCCCAGACCGTCCAGATACTGAATGGTTTGTGACAATTCGCAGCCGCTAAGTGAGGCGAGTTGGCTTTGTGAGGTGATGCCGGGTACTTTTACCACGTAGCTCACCACGTAGTTCTGCGTCGCCGACGGGGTAGCATTCAGCTGAGTGCAGGCGGCGAAGGTGGGAACGATCTTTATCCTCACCTCGCTGCCGCCGGTGCTGAAACCGGGCAACAGGCGGATGCTCTCGGAAGAGCGGATCTGTGTCTGCCCCGCATAGGTATCGGTAGAGACGTGCTGCCGGGCGAAGGAACCGGTCGCCGCAAGCAGCAAAGAAAAAAAACCGGTTAAGAAAAAGGTCTTTTTCATGTGAGGCGATTAGTCTTTGTAGTGATAGCTATAACTTTTCACGATATTTCCGTCCCGGTCTTTGATGTTGATCAGCCGGCCGAAGCTGTCGTATTCGTAATAGGTCTTCAGCCCTTTCACGTCGGTATGGCTGGTTTGCCCGAGCAGGGTATGCCAGGTAAAGCTTTCGACCTGCGCGCCGGTAAGGCTGCTGAGCGGCGCGATAAAGGAGGCCACGGTAGCATCGCTGGGGGTTTTGTCGTTCCTGAAGGTTTCTATGGCTGTGGACCCGCCCAGTGCCATGCTTACCGACGAATAATCCACATTAGTGATCTTAGCTACCAGGTACTCGCCGCCATATCCCCATACATAGCATACCGGCACGCCGTTTTCCTGTTTGGCGGAGATCACCGCGCCGTGGGTATCGTAATTGCTATAGCGCAAGCGCAGCTCTTCGCTATTATATCCCTGCCGGGTATACACCTCTTTGGGCGCATACACGCCGGCCGACCAGTTATAAAACGCCTTTCGCTGCTCGATGAGCTGACGTGTGCCGAGGAATTGCTTTTCGCCAACCACGGTATTGATCATGTTGCGGCGGTACATGGGACCGTAAACGGCGGTATCCTGGAGGGCGTTGATACGATCCTTGGGATAGATGAGTATATTGCGCCGCTCCTGTCCGCGGCTGTTTACGAGCTTGGTTTCTTTCAGATAATAGTGGTCGGCATCATATGCGTAAGAGGTTACCGTCTCCATATTGGTGAAACCGGAAGCATACTCGGTCACTTTGGTTTCTACCAGTTCGCTGCGACCGGCGATGGGATAGAAGCTCGACATGAGGTGGTAGTGCGGGTCGCCTCCCGGGTTGATTATCGTTGTTGTGTTTGGATACTGGATTCCCGGGTAAGAGAATTTTACAGCCGTAACCGTAGCAGAACGGAAATGCTCCAGGCGGGTAGGGTTAGTCATGGCCGGGTCCTGTTTGTCTTCGTAAGCGTTCACCGTCTTTTTGATCAGCTGGTTTGAGGAGTTGTAGATATCCTCGCGTAGCAGCTTGCCATAATACCAAGGAGAATATTCCACCGGCACCTGTGGGAACACATCCAGTATCACCGGAGCGGCATCTCCAAAGTTGGTGAAATAGCGTACCGTTTTGCCCAGGCTGCTGCTGCCGTTGCTTATTTTCTCTACTACCCGTGAGTAGGTGACCGGACTTCCGTTCACGTATGTAATATCGTTAACGGCCGATGTGGAGCGAACAACAAAGTTAAAGGCAATGTTGCCGGCATACGAAGGATCTTCGGAGGTCCATACCGGGGTCTTATTTTCGTAATGTACCAGGTAGCTGTATGTGGGTCTGAAGCCCAGTGCTCCCGAGGTTGAAATATTGTCATCCTTCGTGTATTCGTATTCCTTTATCTGCGCAGGATCCGTGTCCGGGCCTGTGTAGTCAAGAATGCGCTTTGCGCGCAGGCCGCCTACATAGGGCTGGGTATGGCCGATCACCATTTGGGAAGTGCTTCCCGCACCGGTCTCCGTCCAGTTTATTTCAGCCGGCTCGAAGTAAGAAGTGAGGTTGGTAGTATAGGCGTAAATAGTATAGGTGGTGTTTTTCACCAGATTGCCTAAAGTAAGTGTTTTGGTGACGTAATAAGGATCGGTGGTAGCGTCGCTGAAATATACTTGCTGGGAACCCATCAACACGTTCGAGGGATTTCGTATTTCGAAAACTACTGAACAAGTGGTACAGCTGGTATTCTGCAGGTGGTTGATCTTGAATTCGAATTTGGTATTTGTGCTGCTCTCTCCTTCAAAATAGAAAGTTTGGCTGCCGGCAGGAGAATTGCCGCTATTAATCCCCAGGTACATATTCTTTGCCGTGGTAGGGGGCGCATTCACCGTGATGGTGTCCCGGGCATTCAGCCAGTTGTCTTTAGCGGTATTCGCCTCCAGTTCAAAAACGGTGTAACCACCCGTGGGGTACGTCATTTTGGTCATCGAGCCGGCCTTAATATAATTCGGGTCACTGTCGCGGTTCGAACCGCCCAACTCGCGCCAGCCAAGTGACATACCTGGATCCTGGATCCACTCGTTATGGAAAAAAGTATGGATCGGTCCATTATAGTATCCCCAGTGATCGCCCGTGGTAGTGCCACGCGCCGGAATGGTGTAAGTGGTATTGTATTCGAACGTATACGGCTTATCGGTCGTCTCAGATGAGCCGCCGATAGGTGTTACGGTTTTGAGCGTAGCCCGCCCTGAAATGGAGTAATCGTGACTGAGCGTGTAACCGAAAACTACGCTCCCCTTACTGATCTTGACTTTTTGCAGCAGGTAATCGCCAGGCAAATCTGTCCTTACCGTACTGCTGTAGTAAAAATCGACCACGTTCCCATCCGGAAAGGTGATCTTCTTAAGCCTTTTACCGCTTACGTTTATCGTGGTAGCGCCATAGCTAAGATACGCTTCCCCTTCACCGGTTCCTCCGATCGGCAATGCCTGCGAGCCGGAAGGTCCGAAAGTATCAGTGATGGAAGTATTGTCATATTCGAATACGATGCTATCGGTTTTCGAGGGATTATAAATCCTGCTCAGGTACCATGAAGAAGTGTATTGGGAGACGTAACCCGGCGACGTTAAATTGGTGGATATCTCATAATCCTGAAAGACATAAATGTAGCCGGATTCGTCCACCCCGGTGAACCCGGAGATTAGTGACTTGCTGCTTATCGTCGAAATCCTTTTGGTCATCCTGATCTTTGTCTGATCGAGGAACAATGAATCGCCACTGCGGCCGTAAACGAAACGGCCGCTTTTCCCGTCGAACGAATAGTTGAAGATATCGCATTGCGAATCGGTTACGTTGGCGTTCATCCGATAGAGTGTCCGGCTGTTGTTGGGGGTGGAAGTTTCGTTACCAGCCGCGGTATTTGCGGGCATGGTACGATAAAGAAACCCTTCTGTGGGGTACTCATCATAAATACCCCGAACATTTCGGGATACCACGCCTCCTGCGGTAAGTGCCCAGCCGAGCCCGACGTTAGACGCCGCGTCATTCACTTTTACGCCACCAGCATGGTAGTCAATCGAAATGGGCACAGATTTCCCGAAGTTTTTGCCGCTCCAGGTATAGATCGGCACGCTTACCGATGGTATCCCTGTAGAGAGACCGACAGGTATACCGCCGAACTTATTAATAGCCCGCACGTTTGGCGAGGGCGGCGTTACTAGGTCAAGGCCAGGGTTCAGTGTCGCCTGTGCCCGTGCGCCAGAGGATACCCATACCCCTGTGATCGACAGCAGGATCATTCGCGCGACGTATCTTAAGATCATAACTTAACTGTAAAAGGTGACGGATCAGGAAACTAGAGGGGATGCCATGATCAACAGGAAAGACGAGATTATTTTTTTCATTTCGGGCGATTATTAAAATTCAGTTTGAGAATATAGAGTGCTATTAACAGGTTATGCAGATGCAGCGGCGCAACAAGCGCTTATCGATAAAGATGGTGGAGCAGCGGGTATAGTTCAGGAGCCCATCGCGAAACGCGTAGTCAAATTGTTTATTTCGCTGTGCTAATTTTGTACGGGCGAGGACATTGTGATTATTTCGTCTTAGGGAGAGCGTAAGGAGACCCTCTTTTTTTAAGGCTGTACTCGGCAAGCTGTTCCTTAGAAAGCAACCCACGAAACTCGGCCGTAAGCTGCTCTTGTGAGGCGCCTACTTGCTGCGGAGTGGTTTCAGACCGTGAAAGCGTTGCCACAACGATTTCTTCTTTTGTAAAAAAGCTGATAAGAGCGACCCGTTGACTTTCCGAAATCGTGATTGCGGAAGACAAGTCACTTAATTTAGCGACTACTGCTAAAGAAGGAGATGGGGAGCCGGGCGATTGCTCTTGGGCGCTCACTATGCGGCCAAAGCACAATATGCACACCAATATTAAGTAGGATTTCATTTATATAATGGATAAGGTTTAGGTATTACAAAACCGATAGTGATTGTAAAAATGTTGAATAGCCCTGCGTTATCTATCGTACTGAAAAGTAGAGCGAAAATTTTAAAAAAGCAATAGCCTTTAAAGTTTTATTATAACTTTATTTAGTACTGGAACAAATTATCACATTTGATTACTGACGCTTAAAGCTTTATGTTATACTGATTATCTCGCTGGTCATTGCCGTAGTTTCCGCCTCGCTTATCAGTATCGCTTTTTTTTACTGCCTCGAGAATTAAAAGAACCTGCTTTAACCAGGCTTCGTACGAATGTCGAGTCGGCTACAATAACGGGAGTTGTCATGTTGCTTGTTTCAGCAAACATATCTTTTTTCCAGATGTAAAAACAGTGGTAAAAAGGTATACGCCAGTATACCTGCCTATAATTTCGAAGCTACTACTATCGGAAAGCTTATACACTTTGACGGTTTCGCTTATGTTTGGATCACATGTCGTCAATGTCGTGTTCGTACCGGATCAAGCTGAATTTCTGGGGAGTAGATTTGGCTGTCAGCTATCAGCATTCAGCCCGTAAGTATACCTTTATAAGATAAGTAATTGACGTTGAGCTATTCCTGAGTAGTATTCCAGGTTTGACAGTGTAATCAAAGCTGATTGCTGACAGCTGACAGCTAATAGCTCCCAAACTTTTAAGCCTGATCCTTCGTACCTAATCTACTACCTACATGATTCCAAAAAGAAAAAACCCCGTTTATAAGCTATAAACAGGGTTTTTACAATTCAGATGGCGGAGAAGGTGGGATTCGAACCCACGATACCCTTGCGAGTATACAAACTTTCCAGGCTTGCTCTTTCGACCACTCAGACACCTCTCCAGGATCCTTTCGTTAAGAAGGATTGCAAAGGTAGGGAAATTTTTCTTTTTATCAATCCTCGGTTACGATGGCGACAAAGATTCGCCTTGAAGGGGTGTTTAGCCGAGTGCGTAGCTTGGTCAACCCGGTGTCATGAAAAGAACGGCACATAATTTATGCGGCGTTTATCCGTAATGTTCATATGATAAAACGGTGGCTATTGGCGGTATGTACTGTTACTGCCTTTTACAATGCAAACGCACAAACAGCGGCGCAGGCAAAAATCCAAAAGATGGGCAAGCTCAGGAACTTTCACCAGGTAGATACAGGTGTGTACCGTTCTGAACAACCGGGCAGTACCGATTTCTTTGAATTTGAAAAGACCGGCATCCGCGAGGTTATTAACCTGAGAAGGCTGAGAAATGACCGCAAGAAAGCAAAAAACACTAAGCTGGCGTTACACCATATCCCGATGAAGGCCGCCGCCATTAATAATGCGGAAGTAATGAAAGCACTTACCCTGATCCGCGACCGTAAAGGGCCGGTACTTATACATTGCTGGCATGGCTCCGACCGTACCGGGATGCTGGTTGCCATGTATCGCATGGTTTTCCAGGACTGGACAAAGGACGACGCCATTAACGAAATGACCAAAGGAAACTTCGGGTTTCATTCGGTTTACCAGAATATCGTGACTTATGTTCGTGCAGCAGATATTTCTGCCATAAAAAAGGAATTGTTCGTGCAGGCGCCTGCTGCGGGCAAAGATCCGGCGACCACTGTTGCTTCGGCCCGGTAATTACCCGCGGGTGCGCTCCCGACCTTACCATGACGTTAAACGGTGTTATGCTAAAATGAGAAACGCATGAGAAACTTAAAAGAAAAGTTCGGGTTGGCGCTTTATTAATTAGTTACCTTGTCAAACTCGTTAGCGGCGATCGCCACGTTCAGCACGACCTTATCGACCGTGATCGTCAAAAACGTCTGATCCTTCATTTTACTTACTGATTTAAAAGCGAACTTCAGTCCCGAAACGTTCCGGTAATCGCTATAGGTGGTGGAGATCACTTCACCGCCCATTTCGGGGTTCTTGGCCACCGCTGTTTTCATCCGCAGCTCGAACGTGCTGTCATCAAAAAAATAATGTTCCGTTTCACCGGTTTTACGAACAAGCTTCACGTTAAAGCAATTCTTCCCGCCTACCACCGTTTTCGCTTCCAGCGTTGCCCGGTGACCTTTCAGCCTGTAATTTACCAATGCCGGTTCAATTTCCACATCCGCCTCGTTGGCCATGGCACGCGCGGCGCTACCGGTTAAGGTAGTCGGCCTCGTTTCGTTCTTAAAAGCATCGATCTTCCAGCCGTTTTTGCCATTAAAGCCTTGTGCATAATATTTCCCCTGCAAAGGCACCACAAACTTATACAGGTTTGGCGCCTGTGCATAAGTGCGGAAGGGAAACTTTGCCCCGCTGTAATTGTATTCCCCGGAGGAGGTGATGGTCCTTACAGTTTTCCACAGTTTTGCGCCGCCGCCGTATTTAATATTTTTGTTGATAACTTCCTCTGCAGTCTGCGCCTTTATTAATAATGGGAACAATAGGGTTATTAACAGGCAAATTTTAGTAGACATGATGGTTATTTTTGAGTGTGCCGACTTTTTATCGTGTGTGAACAAACATAATAATATCTAAACGAACAAACCCCGCTATCTTCAGTGAGATACCGGGGTTTGTGCTTTAACTTCTATCACATCCAATCCATAATGACCGAGCGCGCTTCTCAGGTTTTCCCTGATGCGGTATACCAGGGATCGTGGTCCCAGCACCTTGATCCTGGACCCGAAGCCAAGCAGTTCCCTTTCCAGCTCAAAATTAACGATCACCCGGATGCTGAAGATCTTTCCGTTCTCTTCTTCCTTTAACAGTTTCTGTGTATGGTGCATTGGCTTGGTGACCAGGTACGGGGCATTGCTGTTATCGATCCAGAACACCACTTCGCTATCCCGCTGTCCGGGGGTTTTGGTCACGCCGATCACGTCGCTGTAGTAGGTGGCCAGGTCTATGGCGGTGTTTTCCCGGTATTCGTCCTGGTGAACGGTAACGGTTTGGACCCGGTCGAGCGCGAGGTTCAGCAGCGGCGAATGGCGACGGTGCGGGCAGCCAAGCACAAACCATCGGTTCCGGTACTCCTTTAACAAGTAAGGGCTAAAACAAAACGTATTGGCGTCTCTCGCTTTAAATGACTGGTAGGTAATACATAAGGTTTGCTTAGCCACTATCGCTTTCCGGATCACCTCGATCCATTCGAGCCCCTTCAGGTTATCGTTCTTCTCGAAATCGATCACCGGCGGACTATGCGTCTTCTGCGTGTAGATCTTGTCCTCGAGCTTACTCACCATTTCGTTCAGATCGGCGAAATGCCCGAAACCTTTAAATTGCTTTAGCAGGCCCGAAACCTCGGTAAGCACTTTCATGTCCTGCTGGTTAAGCGGACTATTAGTGATGCTGTAATTTTTCTCCGAATAGGTATAGTATTTCTTGTCAACAACCACGATGGGCGCCTCATAACCTAATTTATTACTGCGCATCATCTCGATGTCTGCCTGTACGGAGCGGCGGCTCACGCCTTTGTCTATCCCCTCAAATTCGTACAACGCATCAGAGCACGCATCGATCAGGTCTTCGAGCGTCCATTTCTTATACCGGTTTTGCAGGCATTTATCGATCGTACGGTAGCGGATCAGCGCATTGCGGTTTACTGGCATCTTATTTTTGCCGGAAATTTATTATTTATTTTTTACTGCGCAAATCTACTGCGCAGTAGTTATGTTAGTTTGTTCTATCAGAACGATAGTATCATGGAAAAAGTAAAGATCAGCAATAGTGAATTAGAGAACCTGGGAATCAACGACCTGGACATCCTCGTCAGTTTCAGCCGGGTAGCCAACGGCTTGCTTAAACGCGATGAGATGGATAAGCAGGAAATCCTTACCAACCTCGGGGCCCTGATCGACGACCCGCAGCCGTATACCCTGGTGCCTGGCGGGAAGTTCGCCTCGCTGGCCGCGTTTGTTGTGGCTTTACGTGCCAACGGTCGGTTCCTGAAACAGCACCGTTCCTCGTTTGCGCTGAAAGAAGAAATTGCCAGCTTTCCTATTTACGGGGCCGGGCATATTGAAGCGGGCGCCCTCGCACAGATGAAAACAGCGATCCAACTGCCGGTAACCGTTGCAGGCGCCCTTATGCCCGATGCGCACCCGGGATATGGCCTGCCGATAGGCGGGGTGCTGGCCACCATGGCAAATGCCATCATTCCCTACGCGGTAGGTGTAGACATTGCGTGCCGTATGTGTATGAGCATTTTCGACCTGCCTGCAGGGATGGTGGATACCGAAACCGCACTGCTGAAGAACATGCTGCTCAACCATACCAATTTCGGCGTAGGCGGCACTAATAAAGTCAGGTTCGACTCTTCCCTGTTCGACCGGGCCGATTGGAACGCCACGCGGGTGATCCGTTCGCTGAAAGACAAGGCCTATGCCCAGTTAGGAACCTCAGGTACCGGTAACCATTTCGTAGAATGGGGCGAATTATCTATCGCCGAAGACGGACCGGATGGTCTCCCGGCAGGTAATTACCTCGCCTTGCTTTCGCATTCCGGGTCGCGCGGTTTCGGCGGAAGCATTGCAGCTCATTACTCGAAGATCGCCGGATCGAAAACCAGACTGCCATCTCATGCGAAGCACCTGGCCTGGCTCGACCTCGACAAAGAAGAGGGACAGGAATACTGGATCGCAATGAACCTGGCCGGGGACTATGCCTCTGCCAATCACCACGAGATCCATAACAAGATCGCCCGCGCGCTCAACAGGCAACCGGTACAACGTATTGAAAACCACCATAACTTCGCCTGGAAGGAACAGCTGGCAGACGGCACCGAAGTAATGGTACACCGTAAGGGCGCCACACCTGCAGGGAAGGGCGTGTTGGGCATCATACCTGGCTCGATGAGCACTCCCGGTTTTGTAGTCCGCGGTAAGGGAGACCCCGCGTCGATCAATTCCGCATCGCACGGCGCAGGGCGACGCATGAGCCGCTCGGCAGCTTTTAAGACGCTCGATAAGGCGGCCATCGCTGCCAACTTAATCGAAAAAAGGATCACGTTGATGGGATCTGACATGGACGAAGCCCCGATGGCCTATAAGGATATTCATACCGTGATGGCTTCGCAGCGCGATCTGGTGGAAGTACTTGCCACCTTCCAGCCAAGAATTGTGCGCATGGCGGATCCTAAGGAGAAGCCGGAAGATTAATGTGTTGGACGGTAAACGTCCAGACGTTGAACTCTTCCTGAGTAGTATTCCAGGTTTGACAGGTAATCAAAGCTGATCGCTGAAATCTGAAAGCTGATAGCTCCCAAACTTTTAAGCCTGATCCGATTTAATTATCAAATCAAACAAGCAATATTCTAGACAAAACGAAACCACCCGCAGCTAAACACCCGGCAAACAAGTGGAAATAAAAGGGCCCGAACCTTTAACCGACACCGTATAAGAGTGCTGCTCTACCGTTGAGCTATATTCCATCATCCAATGAGTCAGCTTTTTGCCAGCTACCCCAAAACAAAAAATCCCCTTAGACTTATCTAAGAGGATTTTCATAGTTTATATTTTATTATGAATACATAGCTATCTCTTTTGATAAATCAATACAGGAGAAGGGCCGGGTATGCATATTAATTTCATAACACCATAGTAGTTATTATTTTCTAAAAATAAACGACAAATAAAATAAAATCAGGCCATTACCCGCGGTAAAACAGGCATACGCAAAACCGTTAACGCAGCATGGTTGCCAGCAATGCGGTCAATGCCGGTAATCCCTGGGTAAAAAAGATCTTTTTATCTGCCGTAATCGCGCCGAACAGGCCGGCGACCACCACACAGCCGAGAAAGAAAGTAGCCACATGGCTGCTCCATGCCGCATCGGTGATACACAATGACCAAACCAGCCCGGCAGATAGAAACCCGTTGTACAGGCCCTGATTGGCCGCCAATGCCTTGGTGGGCTCGAAAAGATGTGCAGGGAACGATTTAAAGGTTCTTCGCCCGGCGGTCGTCCATGCAAACATCTCTATCCAGAGAATGTAAAGATGTTCGATGGCCACCAGGGCGATGAGGATTTGTGAGGCCAGCTTCATAGCGTTAGTTTGAAAGGATCAAGATACCGCAAAATAGCCGGTTAAACACCTCAACGGCGATTTCCCTGTAAAAATCACGCTTACGCCGGGTTTCCTCCTTGACGGAGCCTAAAAGCCGGTTACGCTTGCAGCGGTCCCGATGGTTTTATTTTTTGTGTTATATACTTTTTATAGGAATTTTGCCACGCTGCTACAATCAGGATAAAAGAATTTTTTGTGCTATTATGTATTCCAGGGAAGAAGCTTCGAAAATAAAACAGGCATTCTGGACGGCGTTCGGCCAGTACATCGCTCCGCAACCCTCCGCAGAAGGACTAAAAATAAACTGGATCAACTACAAAACCGGCATTAAACATATCTATTTTAAAATGGATGCGGACAACCGGCAAGCTTCCATCGCCATAACGCTTACCCATCCCGACGCCGGCATCCGGGAGCTGTTTTACGAACAGTTCGGGGAGCTGAAAAATATGCTCGCCGGTTACCTGCGGGAAGAATGGGACTGGGAATTACATGTTCCCGATGAAAACGGGCGCCTGGTGAGCCGCATCGGCAAAACCATCGATGGCGTAAACATCTTCCGCCAGGAGGATTGGCCCCAACTGATCTCCTTCCTGAAACCAAGGATCATTCTCCTCGATGAATTCTGGACAGACGCCCGGTACAGCTTCGATGCGCTTAACTAAAAAAATTAAACTTTTTAAAACTATCAAGAATATGTCTATGTTATGACCTGATTAGGAGAAGATCTCGATTAAACACATACATATCTGAACCATTGCCTCACTTGTCCACTGATGATTTTAATTGTTGATGATAAGCCCGAAAATATATTCTCGCTAAAAAAGATCCTCGAGCTAAATAATTTCCGTGTGGATACCGCCAACTCCGGCGAAGAGGCGCTCAAAAAGATCTTAAAAAATGCCTACGCGCTTATTATTCTCGACGTGCAAATGCCGGGAATGGATGGCTTTGAAGTGGCGGAAGCTATTTCAGGGTATAGCAAGGCAAAAGATATTCCCATTATTTTCTTATCGGCCATTAATACAGACAAGCGGTTTGTAACCAAGGGCTATGCGTCGGGAGGTCTCGATTATGTGACAAAACCCGTGGATCCCGATATCCTGCTGCTCAAGGTAAAGACTTTCTACCGGCTGTACGAGCAAACCATGGAGCTTACCCAGATCCAGGACACGTTGCGTGAAGAGATCGAGTTCAGGAAAGAAGCGGAGAAGAAAAAGGACGAATTTATTAGTATTGCCAGTCACGAGTTAAAAACGCCGCTTACCAGCATCAAGGCATATCTCCAGCTTTCTGAGCGTTCCATTCACGACGGGAACAGCGGCACCACCCGGCAATACCTGCAGCGCACCATGGTGCAGCTCGATAAACTGAACAACCTGATCGCCGATCTGCTGGACATTTCCAAGATCGAAAGCGGCAAGCTTAAATTCAACAAGAAACATTTCGACTTCGAACCGCTGCTCAACAGCGCGATCGATATTATCAGGCAAACCCATGATGGGGTACGGATCATCCTCACCGGAAAAGCCAACGTGCAGGTTTTCGGCGACGAGGTACGCATAGAACAAGTGCTGATCAACTACCTGACCAATGCGTTTAAATATTCGCCGGGCACCAAAGAAGTATATGTAGACGTTTCTACGTCGCCTGATAACCAGTTGGTAGTGAAAGTAAAAGATAATGGAATCGGCATCCCCGCCGAAAAACAAGCCGGGATTTTCGATAAGTTTTACCGGGTAGAGGAAACATCTCACCGTTTCCAGGGAATGGGCATCGGGCTGTATATTTGTGCGGAGATCCTCCGGCGCCATAACGGTACCTACCAGGTGGAAAGCGAAGAAGGCAAGGGCTCTACTTTCTCCTTCACGTTACCGATATCGGGCGTTTTATAATACTTTTCATTTTACCCCATTTTTTGGCCAATGAAATCAACCATTACACGCAATCTTCAGATCGGGTTCGGGCTTTCGTTATTGCTGCTTATCACCAGTTCGGTAGCCTCATACGTAAGTATTACTAACCTGTTGAAAAGTTCGCGCCTCGTAAACCATACCAACGAGGTGATCCAGGAACTGGAAAATGTGATCTCTACCTTAAAGGATGCAGAAACGGGGCAGCGGGGCTTCCTGCTTACCGGCGAACCGGAATTCCTCGAACCTTACAATGGCGCTTACGAAAAGGCCATCAGTTACCTGAACCGGGTAAAAACGCTCACTGTGGATAACCCCGACCAACAAAAGGGCTACCAGCAGCTGAATAACATCATCCTGAAACGCATCGTCAGGCTGAAAGAGAACATCGACCGGCGAAAGGCAGGCACCCCCATTGTCACTGCCGAGCTCCGCCAGGGGAAAATATATATGGACGATGCCCGGGAAGTAGTCAAACGGATGCAGGCCTCCGAGCAGCGGCTGCTGAATGACCGCACCGCAGACATGAAACAGTTCGCCGCGCTTACGCCGATGATGATCATAATGGCAGCTATTTTAGCCGTATTTATTACCATCTACTTCTATTTCAGGGTGATGGGCGACTTTAAACAACGGGTAAGATTACAATTGGCGCTTCAGGAAAAGGATGTAGAGATCAGTCACCGCATCAATATCATCCAGGGCATTGCCGAAAAAATCTCGGAAGGCGACTATAAAACCCGTGTTAACGACGACGAGAAAGACGGCTTGGGCAGCCTCGCGCTTTCGCTCAACAGGATGGCGGAATCGCTGGATTACTCATTTACACTTCTTTCTGACAAGGAATGGCTCCAAACCGGGATTGCCAAGCTAAACGAAACCATGGTTGGCGAAAAAGACATCGAAACACTGGCCAGCGACATTATGGATTCCGTAGCGTCTTACACCGAAAGCCAGGTGGGTACGCTTTACGTGATACAGAACCGCGATACCCTCAGGCTTGCCGGTTCTTATGCATTTGTTAATGACGGCACCCGGGAATCTATCCCGCTGGGACAAGGACTAGCGGGCCAGTGCGCCGCCAGCGAGAAAGAGATCCTGCTGACTGATATCCCGGCCGGGAGCATCTCCATCAGCTTCGCAGCCGTGGAGGTAAAACCAACCAACATGATCGCATTCCCGATCTACCACGAATCCTATATTAAAGGGGTGATCGAGCTTGGTTCCGTAGACGCCTTCACCGAAAGGGACCGCGAATATTTCCGCAGCATTTCCGCCAACGTCGGTGTGGCCATCCAGTCGGCGCAAAACCGCAGGCGGATGCAGGAGCTGCTGGAAGAAACGCAATCGCAGTCCGAAGAGCTCCAGGCGCAACACAGCGAGATGGAGAACATCAATACCGAGCTGGAGACCCAAACCCAAAAGCTCCAGGCCTCGGAAGAAGAGCTTCGCGTACAGCAGGAAGAACTGCTTCAGGCCAACCAGGAGCTGGAGGAACGCAGCCGTTTGCTCGAAGAAAAGAACCAGGTGATCGTAGAACGAAATCTCGACATCCAG
Source organism: Hufsiella ginkgonis (assembly GCF_009834915.1). Classification (GTDB taxonomy): domain Bacteria; phylum Bacteroidota; class Bacteroidia; order Sphingobacteriales; family Sphingobacteriaceae; genus Hufsiella; species Hufsiella ginkgonis. Next base: position 328,006 of record NZ_WVHS01000001.1, read on the forward strand.
CGCAAAGCGGAAGAACTGGAACTAAGCACCAAGTACAAATCAGAGTTCCTCGCCAATATGTCGCACGAGCTGCGCACGCCGCTTAATTCGATCCTGCTGCTTTCGCGCATGCTATCCGAAAACCAGGATGAAACGTTAAATGACGAGCAGGTAGAATCGGCCAGGGTGATCCAGAATTCCGGGAAAAGCCTTTTAAGCCTGATCGACGAGATCCTCGATCTTTCGAAGATCGAAGCCGGTAAAATGGACCTCGAGTATACCGAAGTTTCTGTAGAGGAAGTGGTACAGGACATGAAATCGCTCTTTGCGCCCATTGCCCGCGAGAAGAACCTCGAGCTGCTCCTCGAGCTCCCCGTGGGGCTGCCGGAAACATTCAGCACCGATAAATTGCGGTTAGAACAGATCCTGAAAAACTTGCTTTCGAATGCATTAAAATTCACCACCAAAGGAAGCGTAAGCCTGGAGATCCAAAGCCGCGAAAACGCCCCGGGGTGGATAGAGTTCGCGGTAAAAGACACCGGGCTTGGTATTCCAAAGGAAAAACAGGCCCTGATCTTCGAAGCCTTCCAACAGGCCGACGGATCCACCCGCCGCCAGTTCGGCGGTACAGGCCTCGGGCTTTCCATCAGCCGCGAGCTGGCCAAACTGCTCGGCGGGGAGATCCGGCTGAAAAGCGAACCCGGCGAAGGCAGCGAATTCACCGTTCGCATCCCGACGGCACGGCCGGATGAAGGTGCAGCACCAGGACCCGCTGAGCCGGAAATCTCGCAGGCAATGTCCGGTGAGGCGCAGCCGGTAACACGTTTCATCGCTACGGATATTCCGCAGGAGATACCCGACGACCGCAATGCGATCAACCGTACCGACCAGGTGATCCTGATCATCGAGGATGACACCATATTCGCAAAAGCGCTGCTGGATTACACGCATCAGCGCGGTTATAAAGGAGTGATCGCGGTGCGCGGCGACCAGGGATTGGAGATGGCCCAGCATTACAAACCGCTGGCGATCCTGCTGGACATCCAGCTGCCCGTAAAAGACGGATGGCAGGTAATGGAGGAGTTAAAAAGTAACCCGAAGACCAGGCATGTCCCCGTGCACATCATGTCGTCGATGGAAGTAAAAAAGGAAAGCATGGTAAAGGGCGCCGTCGACTTTATCAACAAACCCGTAGCGATCGAGCAAATGCAGCAGATCTTCCAGAAGCTGGAAGAAGCACTGAACAAAGGCCCGCGCAAAGTGCTCATCGTAGAAGAAAACCCGAAACACGCCAAGGCACTTGCCTACTTCCTCGAAACATTTAACATTAATGCCGAGATCAAAGGCAGTGTAAACGAGGGCGTGAACGCGCTGCAGACAAACGAGGTAGATTGCGTAATACTTGACATGGGCATCCCCGATCAGAATGCCTACGAAACGCTGGAAACCGTGAAAAAGAACCCCGGGCTGGAAGACCTGCCCATCATCATCTTCACCGGGAAAAACCTTTCGAAGGCAGAAGAGAACAAAATCAAGCAATATGCCGATTCGATCGTAGTAAAAACTGCACACTCTTACCAGCGTATCCTCGATGAGGTGGCGCTATTCCTTCACCTGCTCGAAGAAAATGTAAATACGAAAACAGCCGGCGGGATCAAAAAACCAGGCGGCCTGCATGATGTATTAAAAAACAAAACCGTGCTGATCGCCGATGACGACGTGCGGAATATCTTTTCGCTGACCAAAGCGCTGGAACAACATAAAATGAAAGTAGTGTCGGCAACAGACGGGAAAGAGGCGCTCCGGCAACTGGAGGCGCACCCGGAAGTAGATATAGTACTTATGGATATGATGATGCCTGAAATGGACGGTTATGAGTCGACCACCCAGATCAGGCAGCATCCCAGGTTCAAAAACATCCCGGTATTGGCGGTAACGGCCAAGGCCATGGTAGGTGATCGCGAAAAATGCATCCGTGCAGGTGCATCTGACTATATTTCGAAACCGGTAGATATCGACCAGCTGATCTCCCTGCTGCGCGTTTGGTTATACGATAAATCGCTTTAAGGGATGAGCCATAAGAAGAAGATTTTGATCATCGACGACGATGCAAGGAACATTTTCGCCCTGAGCATGGTGCTGCGCTCCAAGGGATTCGAATGCGTTTCGGCGCCGGGCGCACGCGAAGGACTGAACCTGCTGATCGTTACGCCGGATATTGGCATTGTTTTGATGGATATGATGATGCCGGAGATGGACGGTTACCAGGCCATGGCCGAGATGCGGAAAATGGACCGCATCGCCGACCTGCCCGTAATCGCCGTAACGGCACAGGCAATGACGGGCGACCGCGAAAAATGCCTCGATGCAGGTGCCTCAGGTTATATCTCGAAACCGGTAGATATCGACCAGCTGCTGGAACTGCTGCGGGCACACATGAAATAGATAACGAGAAGAGATGGATTTCCAGGCGGTTAACGACGATAACATATCTATATTACTGAATGACCTGCTGGAGATCTATGGGTACGACTTTAACGAATATTCCAAAGCCTCGTTAAAGCGGCGCATCAACCGGTTGTTTACGCTCGATAAATTTCCCAGCTTTGCCGAAATGCGCTATACCGTGCGCACCAACCCCGAATACCTGAAACGGTTTATCGAAGAGATCACGGTAAACGTGACCGAAATGTTCCGCGACCCTTCCTTTTACCGGGTATTGCGCGAAACGGTGCTTCCCACGTTGGGAACTTACCCGTTCATCCGGATCTGGCATGCGGGATGCTCTACCGGCGAAGAAGTATACTCGATGGCTATCCTTTTACAGGAAGCCAACCTGTTCCACAAGTCGCTGCTGTACGCCACCGATATTAACCCGGGTGTGCTCGAGAGGGCCAGCAAAGGCCTGTTCCCGCTTAGTCACATGAAAGGGCATTCGGAGAAATATATTCAATCGGGCGGAAAAAAGGACTTTTCAAGTTATTATTCCGCTAACTACGACCTGGCCAAGTTCAATTCGGAACTGAGCAGTAAGATGATCTTCTCAACCCATAACCTGGTTTCAGACCATTCCTTTAACGAGTTCCAGCTCATTATTTGCCGTAACGTGCTTATTTATTTCGACAAAGACCTGCAGGCAAAGGTATTCAAACTATTCGAGCAAAGCCTCGACAACCTGGGTTACCTGGCGTTAGGCTCGAAAGAGACCCTGCGTTTTTCGTCTGTGGCGCCTAACTTTAAACAGTTGGGAAAAGAAAAGATCTGGAGGAAAATGGCATGAGCGCAGCAAAAGGATTGGTCATCATCGGCGGCTCGGCAGGAAGCCTCGACGCCATCATCCAGTTGCTGGCGGGGTTAAAAAACAGGCATGTGCCACCCATCATCATAGTACTGCATCGCAAAACCGGCGACGACTCTACGCTCGCCGAGCTTCTCTCTATAAAAAGCCCCGTGCCGGTAAAGGAAGCCGACGAAAAAGACCCGATCCGCAGCGACACCATCTATATAGCGCCTGCAGACTACCACCTGCTGGTGGAACAGGACCATACGATCTCGCTGGATTACTCCGAAAAGATAAATTATAGCAGGCCAAGTATCGACATCTCGTTCCAGACAGCCGCCGAAGCCTATGGTAAGTCGCTCACCGCGATCCTGCTTTCCGGCGCCAACGCCGATGGCACCGAAGGCCTGAAAGCGGTAAAAGCCTGTGGCGGCCGGGTGATCATACAAAATCCCGCCACGGCGGAAGTCGCTTACATGCCTCAGCATGCCCTCGAAAAAGCAGGTGCAGACCTGGTGCTGAACGCAAATGAAATACCCATGGTTATATGAACGACCAGCAGCGCAGATCAATATATATCCCGGGCGTATTTGCCCGCAATCCATTCGCTGTAAGATTAAACGACACCCCGGCCTGTTTTCCGGCTACGCCCCGCGCACGCGCGGAAACTTCAGCTGATCGGCCCAGGAAGCGGGCGGGTAATGAAAAGCGGTAAATAATGCGACAGACGTAATAAAGGCCAGCTGCCTCATACGCATTCTCATGACGCTTTTACGGACGAAACCCGGTGTTAAAATACCGATTTTGACCAGGCCAGCGGGTTGGTCTTGCTCAGTTCGCCTCTCAGGTCTGTTTCGAGCAGCTGGACGATGCGACTGTCGCTCAGTCCGCGACCCAGCAGGAACATCAGTTTGGTTACCGCTGCTTCGTAAGTCATATCATAGCCGCTGGCAACGCCCATCGCTTTTAGTTCGCGGCTGGTTTCATACCGGCCAAGCTCTACGATACCCACTTTACATTGCGAAATATCGAGAACGATCTTGCGATTCTTGATCGCATCGCGAAGGCAGCTCAGGAACCATTCATCGGTAGTGGTGTTTCCCGCGCCGAACGTTTCCATAATGATGGCCTTCACATCAGAGTTCACGATCGCTTTCACCGCGCTTTCGCTGATCCCCGGGTAAAGTTTCAGCACGGCGATGGAGTTCACGAGCTTTTTGTGTAGCTTAAACACGTTCCCTTCCGCCTTGCGGATGTTCGCTTCGTTAAAACGCAGGTGGACGCCCGCTTCGGCCAGCACCGGGTAATTTGGCGAGCGGAATGCTTCGAACTTCGCGGAATTATATTTGAATGCCCGGTTCCCGCGAAAAAGCTGGGAGTCAAAATAGATGCATACTTCAGGCACCTTCGCCAGGCCGTTCTGTTTAGCGGAAGCGATTTCCAGGGCCGTGATCAGGTTTTCTTTGGCATCCGTACGGATCTGCCCGATAGGCAGCTGCGAGCCCGTAAACACTACGGGTTTGCTTAACCCTTCGAGCATAAAGCTGAGCGCCGATGCCGTAAAGGCCATGGTATCAGACCCATGGAGGATCACGAACCCATCGTATTCCTCGTATCCTTCTGCGATCTTTTCGGCCAGTTCCACCCAAATCCCGGGCTTCATGTTCGAGGAATCGATTATCGGCTGGAACGAATGTACCGTGATCTGGTATTTGAGGCGCTTAAGCTCGGGGACGTTATCTAAGATCTGGCTAAAATCCAGCGGCCTCAACACACCGGAACCAGCGTCGTTGATCATCCCAATGGTCCCGCCGGTATAGATAATCAGTATCTTCATTTATCAGCCTAATTTCGTTTTTTAAATTAAGAAACGATGGCGTTTATCTTAAAAATATATTTTTTGAATTTTCCGTGGTGATTCCGGCTATTTCCGCTATCGGCAGCTGCTTCAGGTCGGCTACTTTTTGCGCAATATGCAGGAGGTAACTGCTTTCGTTAGGCTTGCCCCGGAAGGGTACCGGGGTGAGGTAAGGGGAATCTGTTTCGAGCACGATCCTGTCCAGCGGAAGATCGGCTACCACCTTATCCAGCCCGGAGTTTTTATAGGTGACCACGCCGCCGATGCCCAGGTAGAACCCCAGCCGGATGATCTTCTCCGCCTGTTCTGCGGTGCCTGTAAAACAATGGAAGATCCCTTTTAATCTCTCATCGTGCTCATCGGCCAATACATCGAATACTTCATCGAACGCTTCGCGGCAATGGATCACGATCGGCAGGTCCCGCTGCTTCGCCCATTCGATCTGCTGCCGGAAAGCATCTACCTGGATCGCCAGGGTGGTTTTATCCCAATACAGGTCGATACCGATCTCGCCGACGGCATATACCTTATGTTTTGACAACGCGGCATAGATCACATCCAGCTCCGCCTGGTAATTTTCCTTGACGTCGCAAGGGTGCAAGCCAAGCATCGCGAAACAATTATCGGGATATTCTGCCGCCAGGCTCATTACCAGGGAGATGGACGACGAGTCTACATTTGGCAGGAAAAGGCGCGATACCCCATTTGCGATGGCGCGCTGAACCAGGGCCTCCCGTTTTACCGCGTCGGTTTCGTAGTACAGGTGAGTATGACTATCGGTTAGGATCATATATTCAGCCATTTTTTGCGCACAGCGGCTTGTGCCGGCGTAACAGATTCTTCCGCCAGCACCTTAAACTTGATGGTAGGATCGCCTTTGAGCGTTACTTTCAGGGTTTGCAGCAAGCCGTCGCGGTTAACCAGCACCGTGATCTTATCGCCTGGTTTCATAGACGCGATCGCCTTGTCTACTTCAGTAGCTTTACCTGTTTCCACAGCCACCGGGTTGATGCGCTGGTCGTTGATCGCCAGGATCTCATCGTTCACGTTAATGCCGTCGTCCCATCCCGCGCTTCCGCGGGCCACATTCGTTACGGTTGTTTTGCCATCCTTTAATGCGAGTGTAAGCCCCAGCACGGCGGTCGTTTTTGCCGCATCATCATAGATCATCTTCAACCCGGCATAGCCGAAATACTTGTTGTAATTGATCGGTTCCGTGCCGTTTACGTAGTCGTTATAGATCTCGTCTAACGATTTCCCGGCGATCTTCCCGGCCATTTCCCTGAACTCCGCATCGGTATAACCGCGCTTCAGCTTCTTGTAATACGTTTCATACATCGCACGCATCAGGTCGTCGAGCGATTTTTCGCCCTTCGTGGCATGCATGATCTCCAGGTTCATTACCGTAGCGATCAGCGCCCCTTTGTTATAGTACGAAATGGTGGTATTTTTTGAGTTCTCGTTGGGACGGTATTGCTTGGTCCAGGCATCATAACTCGCTTCGCTGGCCGATTGTATGCGGTTACCCGGCTGGTTTTCTACTATACCCACGTCCCCAAGTACGCCGGCCATGTAGGCTTCGGGGGTAGAAAACCCGGCACGAAATATCGAAAATTTGTCAAAGAACGAAGTAAATCCCTCGGCAATCCAAAGGTTGGTGGTATAGTTCTCGTTTTCATAATCGAACGGGCCCAACGCTTTGGGACGCAGCCGTTTCACGTTCCACAAATGAAAGTGCTCATGTGCTGCGAGCCGCAAAAATCCCACGTACCCGCTTTCGGTACCGTAGCTGTTGCGGGCCACGCCAAGCACGGTTGAGTTAAGGTGCTCTAACCCGCCGCTGCCGACCGCATAATTGTGTACGATGAACACATAACGTTTATTGGGATTTTCCCCGAAGATGGCAGTTTGTGTTTCAATCACCTTCGGCATGTCTTTCATTAGCCGTTGCTTGTCATAATTGGCCTGCCCGTACATTGCCATTTCGTAATTTACGCCGGCGGCGCTAAAGGAAAACACATCCTGGTTGCCAACCTCGATCGGCGAATCGAACAGGATATCGAAATCCGGTGCATAAAAGGTATTTTCCTGCCCGCTAACCGGTTCCAGGCCGGTCGAAATCTTTTTCCACCCGTTATAAGGTTGTATCTCCACGGTACACGGCTGTGCCAGCATCCCATCTGGGTACAGGAAAACCCCTGCCGGCGATAAGAACGCATGCGAAGCGTCCACAAAAGCGGTCCTCACCGAGATCTCGAAGGCATAAACACGATAGCTTACGGTAAAGTCGCCTTTATTCGCGTAAACGCGCCAGGTATTTTTGCGTACCCGCTCTACCGGGAGCTGCTTACCGGAAGCGGTTGCAGCGCTAAATCCCTCTACGTTCTTCGAGAATTCGCGCACGAGGTACGATCCTGGCGTCCAAACCGGCATCTTAAGGTCTACATAATCCTTCGCTATGCCGCTTATATTCATCTTTACCTCGGCATAATGAGCCTGCGGTTCGATAAATGATACTTCAAACCCGAGTTTAACGGCAGCTTCAGCATTGGTCATAAGAAATAACAGGATAAGTGTGAAGAATTTGTTCATCAGGCAAAATTAATAAAAGCCATAGGCCCCGCCAATTGTTTATTATCGATTGCATGAGGGTAAAATAGTTGATACATCCCCCTTACTTCAATCATATAAAAATAGATTTGCTGTTATTACATCATGATAAACGACCCGCTGACCAGGCGTAACCGGGGACATTTACCTGTAGCTCACAGATATTGTTCCTGCTTTCATTTTTCTTAATTTACACGCATTCCCTCTTATAAAATATGAAGACCAAATATATCGTTTACGCCATCCTGATCCTGTTAGTGGGCTCATTGGTTGCTTACAGGATCACCAAAAATAAAGCAGAAAAAGCCCAGGCAGGCGCTGGCCGGGGTGGCGCTGGCGGCGGCAAAGGAGGTCCCGGCGGGGCAGGTGCTCCCCCCATGCGCGTAGAAGGCATAGTTGTTACGCCGCGCGAATTTTCGAACTCGCTCTCCGTTTCCGGTTCGGTGCAGGCGAACGAGCAGGTGCAGATCAGGAGCGAAGTACCCGGGCTTGTGCGCGCTATCGGCTTTTCGGAAGGCTCGTCGGTAAGCAAAGGACAGGTGTTGCTGCGCATCGATGATTCGGAATTACGCGCCCAGCTCGCCCAGGCGCTTACAAAAGAAAAGCTTTCTGCAGAAAATGAGAACCGCGCAAAACAGCTGCTGGAAAAAGAAGCCATCAGCCGCGAAGAATATGAAACTTCGCTGGCCGACCTCCGTTCGCTGCAGGCGCAAACACAGCTGATCCGTGCACAGCTGGCCAAAACCCTGGTGCGCGCTCCTTTCAGCGGCAAGATCGGTCTCCGTTCTATCTCCGTAGGCGAATACCTTACCCCGACAACGGCAGTGGCTAACCTGGTAAATACCGACCCGGTGAAGATCCAGTTCTCAGTACCCGAAAAATATGCGGGTCAGCTGGATGTAAACTCGTCCATTTCGTTTTCTATCGCCGGCCTCCCGGGAAAGTATTCGGCCAGGATCTTCGCCATTGAACCGGGTATCGACGCCGGGTCGCGCACCCTGCAGCTTAAAGCGCGCGCCGCCAATCCTTCCGGGAAACTGCTTCCCGGTTCCTTTGCGAAGATCGATCTGCCGCTGGCAACCATTAAGGATGCCATCCTGATCCCCACGCAGGCGGTAGTACCCGTAATGAATGGCAAGAAGGTATACATCACCGAAGACGGGAAGGCCAAAGAGGTAATGATCGAAACTTCGGCACGTACGGAAAAAGACGTGCTGGTAACCTCAGGTTTAAAAGCAGGCGATACCGTATTAACCACGGGTATCATGGCCATGAAACCGGAAACCGCCGTAAAAGTAAAAACAGGCTCCGGTAAAGGAGACAAAGGAAAAGAAGGGGAAAGCAAAAAGCCGAAGGCTAAGAGCTAGCAACCGATATATGGGATTAACCAACGATAGCAGCGGTTACAGGGCCATTGGCCGGCGGCTGCCAGTTACCAGCAAAACAACATGAGTTTATCAACCACAAGTATAAAGCGTCCCGTTCTCACCATTGTGATGAACCTCGTGCTGATCCTCTTTGGCGTGATCGGTTTCACCTTTCTCGGGGTGCGCGAGTTCCCGTCCATCGACCCGCCGATCGTGTCGGTGCGTACCAGCTATTCGGGTGCGAATTCCGACATTATAGAGTCGCAGATCACCGAGCCGCTCGAAAAAGCGATCAATTCCATCGACGGGATCCGCAACATTTCGTCGTCAAGCAACCAGGGGTCGAGCGTGATCAACGTCGAGTTTAACCTTGATAAAAACCTGGAAGAGGCGGCCAACGATATCCGCGACAAAGTGTCGCAGGCCGCCCGCAGTCTTCCCCAGGATATCGACGCACCCCCGGTGATCTCCAAAGCCGATGCGGATTCGCAGCCGATCCTCACCCTGACCGCCAAAAGCGATACCCGCGACCTGCTGAACCTGAGCGATTTTGCCGACAATGTAATCGCGCAGCGCCTGCAAACCGTACCCGGGGTAAGCAGCGTGATGATCTACGGCCAAAAGAAATACGCCATGCGCCTGTGGATCGACCCGATGAAGTTATCCTCCTACGGCTTAACCACCGCAGATGTCAGAAATGCCCTGAACCGCGAAAACGTGGAGCTTCCTTCCGGGAAAGTAAGCGGCGACAATACAGAGCTCACCGTAAAAACGATCGGTAACCTGAGCACCCAGGAACAATTTAACGACCTGATCATTAAAACCGAGGGCAGCAACATTATCCGCTTCAGCGACATCGGCAGGGCCGAGTTCGGGCCGGAAAACCTCGAGACCAACCTCCGCGAGTCCGGACGCCCCATGGTAGGCATAGCCATTATCCCGCAGCCCGGCACCAATTACATGGATATTTCGAAAGCCGTGAACGAGCGCTTCAACCAGCTGGTGAGCGAGCTTCCCAAAGATATCAAGCTTACCATGGCGAGTGATAACACGCGCTTTATCAAGCAGTCGGTTACCGAAGTAGGCGAAACCATCCTGATCGCGCTGGTGTTGGTGATCCTGATCATTTACCTGTTTTTCAGGGACTGGGGGATCGCGTTCCGCCCGCTCATCGATATCCCCGTTTCGCTGGTCGCCACCTTCTTCGTGATGTACCTTTTCGGGTTTTCGGTAAACGTACTTACCCTGCTGGCCATCGTACTGGCCACGGGCCTGGTGGTTGACGACGGGATCGTGGTTACCGAGAACATCTTCAAAAAGGTGGAAGAAGGCATGTCGCCGATCGAGGCAGCTATAAAAGGCTCTAACGAGATCTTCGTAGCGGTAATTTCGATCTCCATCACGCTGGCCGCGGTGTTCCTCCCGGTGATCTTCCTGGAAGGGTTCGTAGGGCGGCTCTTCCGCGAATTCGGGGTGGTGATCGCTTCCGCGGTACTGATATCGGCCTTCGTCTCCCTAACGCTTACGCCGATGCTGAACGCTTACCTGATGAAAGCCGGGGGTCACAAAAAATCGAAGTTCTATGAAATGACGGAACCCTATTTCGAGAAGATGACCAGCGGTTACGCTGAATCGCTGAATTCTTTCATGAAGAAAAAATGGATCAGCTGGCCTATCGTGATCGTGTGCTTCGGATTGATCGCCCTGTTTTGGGTAGTCTTGCAAAAGGAGACAGCGCCGTACGACGACCGCAGCCAGATTAGCGCCACCATTACCGCACCGGAGGGCGCCTCCTTCGAGTATACCGACAACTTTATGCTCGAAATGGCCAAACTGGTAAACGATTCCATTCCCGAAAAACGATATAACCTGGTAATCACCGCTCCCGGCATGTCGGGGAACGGTTCGGTAAATACCGGCCGGCTTAACATCACCCTGTCTGAGCCGGGCGAAAGAAAACGCTCCCAAAAGGAGATTGCCGCGGCACTGACCAAAATGACGAAAAAATACTCCCAGGCACGCACGCTGGTGAGCGAGCAGCCCACCATCGCGGTGAACCGGAGGGGCGGGTTGCCGATCCAGTATATTATCCAGGCGCCGAATTTCCAGCAACTGCAGGAGAAACTTCCAAAGTTTATGGATGAAGCCGGCAGCGATCCTACGTTCTCGGCAGTAGACATGAACCTGAAATTCAACAAACCTGAAATCAACATTACCATCGACCGCGACAAAGCGCAGAGCCTTGGCGTTTCGGTATTGGATATTGCGCAAACCCTCCAGCTTTCGCTGAGTGGCGGCCGTTTCGCTTACTTTACCATGAATGGCCGGCAATATTCCGTGGTTGCGCAGTTTGATAAACATGACCGGGATGATCCGCTGGACCTTACCTCGGTATTTGTACGCAGCAGCACCGGGCAGCTGATACAGCTGGATAACGTGGTAGAGATGAAGGAAGAAAGCAGCCCGCCACAGTTATACCATAACAACCGGTTCCTTTCGGCCACGGTATCGGCAGGGCTCGCACCCGGCAAAACCATTGGCGACGGGATCGACGCCATGGACCGCATTGCGGAAAAAGTGCTCGACAAGAACTTCTCTACCGACCTGAGCGGCGAATCGCGCGACTTTAAGGAAAGCGGCTCCAACACCCTCTTCGCCTTCGGCCTGGCGCTGTTACTTGTGTACCTGATCCTGGCCGCCCAGTTCGAGAGCTTCGTGGATCCGCTCATTATCATTATTACTGTCCCCTTAGCGGTTGCGGGAGCTATGCTATCCCTCTGGTTATTCGGGCAAACATGGAATATTTTCAGCCAGATCGGTACGGTAATGCTGATCGGGCTGGTTACCAAGAACGGGATCCTGATCGTGGAATTTGCCAACCAGCTTAAAGAACAGGGGAAACCCATTAACGAGGCGATCGTTGAAGCAGCCGAAGCCCGTTTACGCCCGATCCTGATGACCAGTCTCGCCATCGCCCTGGGGGCTTTGCCCATCGCGTTAGCCTTGGGTGCGGCGGCAAAAAGCCGGATAGGCATGGGTGTGGTAATTGTGGGCGGAACCACCTTCTCGCTGGTGCTGACGTTGTTTATCATCCCGGCGATCTACTCCATGTGGTCGCGCCCGCATAAGGCCAACACCAGGTTGGATGAAGCACATAAAGTGAACGAGAAAGAATTGTTGGCAGCCGAAATCTAAAGAGATACCCGATGAACTATAAAATATTGCCGCTGATCGTTTTACTCACTTGCGGCTTTTCCACAGGCTACGCCCGGCAAACGCTTACCATCGAAGAGGCGATCAGGACGGCGCTTGACAAGAATTACGACATCAAGTTGTTTGCAAACGATGCAGCCGTCAGCAAAAACAACGTGAGCCGGGCGAATGCGGGAATGACACCCTCCATTAACGCCAGCCTGAGCACCAACAGCAACACACAGAACACCAGGCAGACACAATCTAACGGCGATGTGGTGACACGTACCGGTGCGCGCAACTCGAGCGTTAACTTCGGGCCTACGCTTAACTGGACGATCTTCGACGGATTTGGCATGTTTGCTACTTACGACCGGTTGAAAGAGCTCCAGAAACTGGGAGACACCAACCTGGAGAGCGCAGTGCTTACCACCGTGTTTAATGTAACCAATACGTATTACGATATCGTTCGCCAGCAAAAAGAGCTCGAAGCCTCAAAAACGGCACTTGAAATTTCGCGCCTGCGGCTCACCAACGCAAAGAACCGGTACGAGATCGGCCGTGCCGCAAAGCTTGAAGTGCTGGCCGCAACCGTCGATCTGAATACCGATACCACCAACCTGCTCCGCCAGCGCGACCTCCTGCGAAGCACCAAGATCACCCTTAACACCCTGATGAACAGGGACGTTAACACAGATTTTACGGCCACAGAAACCATCACCATCGACGAAAGCCTCCAGCAGGCCAGCCTGCTTACCGCGGCGCTTCAGCAAAATCCTTCGCTAAAAAGTGCGGTGGTAAACCGTCGCATTGCGGAATTAGCCCTTAAAGAAGTAAAAGCGAACCGCTACCCTACCGTGGGCGTAAATACCGGTTATAACTTCAGCCGAACGGAATCTGAACTCGGCTTTGCACGGCAATCGCGCGGACGCGGATTTAATTACGGGCTGACTGCCTCCGTGCCCATTTTTAATGGCGGCCTGCAAAAAAAGAACGAGAAAAATGCGGCTATCGAAATCAACAGCGCACAGCTTGAATACGAAAAACTGGAACTGACGGTACGGTCCAACCTCGCTTCGGCTTACCAAACTTACCTTACCAACCTCGAACTGGTTAAGCTGGAGGCGGCCAACCAGGCTGTGGCTAAACAAAACATGGACATTACGCTCGAAAAGTTCCGGTTGGGCAGCATTGCCCCGCTCGAGTTCAGGGAAGCACAACGTAACTATGTGGATGCTACCGTTCGTTATTCGGATGCCCAGTACCAGGCAAAACTGGCGGAGATCTCGTTAAAGGAGATCTCGGGAACACTGAACCTGAAATAATAGAATTAATAATATACGAACCGCTTTTTATAAACCCGGTCGATCTTCCGCTTTTTCCCTGGACGGCCGGGCTCGCTGGTTACTTTATAGACTTTTTCCCCGGTACAGTTTCCCAGCACATCGTACTGGTACTCATGTTCGTACACGTAGGTTTTGCCGCTGGCATAAGTTACCGAAGATGTGAGCGGATCCCCGCGATCATTAGATAGGTGGTTACCATTTTTAACCGCCGACCCGAAGTCGATGATCAGTGTATCGCCTGAGAGCCGGTTGCCATCGTTCGAGAAAAGGCTGGTAACGGCGATGTTTTTATCGTAGTCGTATTTTGCTGTCTCCATGCCAAAAGCCATGCCGCGATGGTCGAACAACCGGAGTTCAACCGGGTCGCCTCTTTCGTTGTTAACGATCTTCGCCAGGCGCGTTCGGTTACCTTCGGCATCCTGGTCGGTCACCTGCACCAGGCAATCTTTCTCATCGTAAGTATACACGGCAGTTTCTTTGGCGTAGCCCAATGATGACCATCTTTCGAACACCCGCTGCAAATGAAGCCGCCGTGCCGTATCGCAGTGGTAGGATAATTTCGCCTTGAGCGTGCCGTCTTCGCTATACCGCTCCTCGGTAACCAGCATACCTGAACGATCGTACCGCTTAACGCTCTTTTCAGTTGTACTGGCGTTTCCGTCGTAAAAGGTATTGGTTTCCGTGATCTGCATGGGTTTTCCAAACCGGTAATCCCTCATTTCATTCATATGCAGCGCCGTATAGATATCCTGCGCGACGCCACGTAACGATACCAGGCACAGGATGAACGTGATAACTACCGGTCTCGTTCTGCGAAATTTCATTTAACAATATAAGCAACATCGTGCGAACTCCCGGGGTGCCTGTTCAATATTATATTTCACCAGGAGGCCCGTTTTAAGCAACTTATTCGTTTATATTCATGTATAATGTATGTTGGCGTTTAAATTCAGCAGGGACAACTGTTTGATAACCCGGCTAAACTACTATTTTTGATAAATATGGCGTACAGGCACAAGACCGTTTTGCTGGTGGATGATAGTTACCTGGATAACCTGATCAGCAGGAAAATACTGGAAAAGAGCAACTATGCGGAAAATATCGTCGTGATCGACTCTCCGCAACGCGCTGTAGCCTATATCGAGAATAGCATTAAGGTGAAAAAGGACATTCCCGAGATCATTTTTCTCGATATTCGTATGCCGGAGATGAACGGATTCGATTTTTTACGCAAGATCAACGTAATTGAAGGGATCGCCAAGCATGAGATTAAGATCTACATGCTTTCGTCGTCGCTCGACCCCAACGATCTTAAAAAAATTGAAGAGAATCAGTTAGTATCAAAGTTCATCGGTAAACCGCTAACAAACGAAATTCTCGAAGAAATATAAAATGATCTTAGTAGCCGACAGCGGTTCTTCTAAAACAGACTGGATCCTTTCCCTCCCGGGATCGGAAAAATTAACGTTCCATTCCTCGGGTATCAACCCCTTTTTCCTCACCGATAAAGACATTACCAACATGCTGATGCATACGCCGGAAATCCAGCCGTATGTTGACCAGGTAGAGGAGATCTATTTTTTTGGTGCGGGATGCTCCAGCCCTGATAAGCATGAAGTGGTTTCCAATGGCCTTTCGGGGGTTTTTAAGAACGCGTTCATCAGCGTCGATAACGATATGATCGGCTCGGCGTATGCCACCTGCGGCCACCACAAAGGGCTCACCTGTATTTTGGGTACCGGCTCCAATATTTCTTTTTTCGACGGGCAGGATGTGCAACCCGGTTTCCACGGGCTGGGTTATATTCTCGGCGACGAAGGCTCGGGAAGCTTCTTCGGGAAAAAACTGATCACAGGATACCTCAACGGGCAAATGCCTGTTAGCCTGCAAAAGCCCTTTAAGGCGAAATACGATCTTACCAAGGATTCCGTGATCCACAACGTGTACAAGCGCCCGCTGCCCAACCGGTACCTCGCTTCGTTCGCCCGTTTTATGGCCGAACATCGCGAACATCCCTATGTGGAGGAGTTGCTGAAAAGCGGCTTCCGGGAGTTCGTAAAATCGCACGTGCTCCCGTACCCCAATTACCGCGAGTACAATTGCCACTTCGTGGGATCCATCGCTTTCCATTTCCAGGATGCGCTCCGCAATGCTTGCGAGGCAAACGGCGTTCACGTAGGGAAAGTGCTCGAGAAGCCGATCGTAGAGCTTTATGAATTTATTTTGAAGCAGGCGGTGGCTGGTTAGGCACCTGGATGTCACCCAGCCCGAGCGGTACCAGCATTTTCGTTTTCAGGTAAGTAACGGTTACGATGCCCAATGTCATGCATCCGCCGAAAAGCACCGCAGGCACCGTACCCATCAGCCTGGCGGTAAAACCGGATTCGAAAGCCCCTATCTCATTCGAGGAGCCGATGAACATGGAATTTACGGCAGATACCCTTCCCCGCATGGTATCGGGCGTGAGGAGCTGCATCAGTGTCTGGCGAATGATCACACTTACGCTGTCAAATGCGCCTTCGCAGAACAGGAACAACAACGTAAGGTAATAGTTGGTAGAAAGCCCGTAACAAATAATGCTTGCGCCAAACCCGGTTACGGCCAGTAGCAGGTTTTGCCAGGGCTTGTTCATGGGCGAGAAACGTGCCGAAGCCACCATGACGATCACGGCGCCAACGGCTGGCGTGGCGCGCATGATACCAAACTCCTTCGCACCTACGTGAAGCACTTCGGAGGCGATAGCCGGTAACAAGGCCACAGCGCCGCCAAAGAAGACTGAAAACAGGTCGAGCGACATGGCGCCGAGCATCATTTTATTGCCAAACACGAACTTGATACCCTCATCCAGGCTCTTGTAGATGCTTTCCTTAGGGACGTAAACCGGCGGACTGTGAGATAGAAAGAAGATGCACGAAAACGACATGACCAGGAAGAACAGGATCACGCCAAAGGTTACCGGTACGCCGGCAAAGCCGATCAGCAACCCGCCTGCTGCCGGACCCACAATGGAGGCGACCTGGAAGGCCGTGGTGCTCCATGTCGACGAATTGGGATAAAGTTCCCTCGGAACGATCCTTGCCACCATGGCAAATACCGTAGGCCCGAGAAAGCCGCGCCCGATACCCATCAGGAAGATCATGAGAAAGATGATCCATACCACGTGTCCCTGTCCCAGGCGCTGCACCATCGAAGGCAGCGTAACCACGAACATTACCCCCGACCCGGTAAAAAATGTGAGCAGGATCGTTTTCAACAGGCGCGTTTTTTCAGACTTATCCGCCACGTAGCCACCATATAAAGCGATGCCGACTGCCGGGATCGCTTCGGCAAGGCCGATGAGACCCAGCGAAAATTTATCATGTGTAATGTGAAAAACATACCAGCTTACCGCCGCCGCCTGCATCTGGTAAGCAAACGTCAGAAAAAACCTGACGCCAAGAAACGCCCTGAACTCAGGGTATCGCAACGCACCGTAAGAATCGACCTTAGTTCTTTGGGAATCCATGCTGGTCGATCAGGTAAACCAAGGAGGCGATGGCGGCGCCGCCCAGTTCCAGCTCACGCCTGTTCACGTTTTCGAAAACATCGGCGGGAGTATGGTGGATATCAAAGTAACGCTGCGAGTCCGGGCGGAAACCGATCAGCACAACACCCGGTACGATGCCCAGCGGCTCGATGTCGGTGCCCGAAGCTCCCACGGTTAACGAGCTCGCCTGGTAGGGTTCCAATAACGATTGCCAGTTGGTTTTAATCATCCTCACGAGCGCGGGCGAGGACTGGAAACTAAACCCGCGCGGGGTAAACCCGCCTTCGTCTGACTCTATCGCCGCAATGTGCTTCTCATTTAACCTTTTCGCTTCTTCTGCATACTTTTTGCCGCCTCGCGCGCCATTTTCTTCGTTCATGAACATCACGGCCCTAACGGTTTTTTTTGGCTTATAGCCGGTGGCTTTCAATATCCGCAATACTTCTACCGATTGCATCACGCCGGTACCATCGTCGTGCGCGCCTTCGGCAAGGTCCCAGGAGTCGAGATGACCGCCTATGGTGATAATTTCTTCCGGCTTGTCTGATCCTTTCAACTCGCCGACCACGTTGTACGACAGCACATCAGCCAGGTGCTGGCAGGTTTGTTTAAAATAGAACTTCACCGGGGCGGACGGATTGCTTTTAATCAGCGTACTCAGCCTGTTGGCCCCCTTGGTAGAGATGGCGGCACAGGGAATATTCTTACCGTCGGGCAGGTAGAGGGTGGTGCCTGTATGCGGGTAATCGTCGAGCGCGCCGGTAAGTGAGCGTACGATAGCGCCTACCGCACCATATTTAGCCGCAGTAGTCGGTCCCGACCGCCGCTGATCTCCCGCACCTCCGTAGGCGATACCCGTTTCGATCGGCTTGGGGTCGAATGCCCGGTTAAAGAAAACGATCTTGCCTTTCAGCCCTTTTTCGCCGAGTACGGCCAGCTCCGCGAGACTTTGTACCTCAACGACCTCGGCCGTAACCCCTGCTTTCGGCGTGCCTACCGACATGCCAAGCGCAGCGATAGGGACGCTGATCTGGGTTTTGCCCACAAGGATCTTTGCGGTTTCTTTTTCGCCCCTCACCCAATGGGGGACCATTACTTCCTGGAGGTAAACCCGGTCGAAGCCATAACCTTCCATCAGTTTTTTGGTCCACTCAACCGCTTTTTGGGCATTTGCCGAACCGCTCAGCCGTGGACCGATCTTTTTACAAAGATATTCGAGGTTCTGGTAGCTATTACCGTTTACGAGCGCTTCATCAAATAACTTACGGAACATAACAGAATCCGCATTCTGGGCAACAGCGCTGCCACACAGCAGCAGGAACAAAAAGGATAGCCGGAAAACTTTCATATGGGTGATTTGACGCAAATTTAATCGTTTTAAGGCGTAGAACCCACTCAAGAGATCTTATTCCACGAAATACCGTTCTCCATACGGCTAAAAAAGGCCTTGAGAAGCAAATTGTCAGGGTCGGCCAGCTCCGGGTCGGCATCGAGGATCCTGGTCACGGTGTTCCGCGCGGCAGCAAGCAGTTCCTGGTCATGTGCCAGGTCGGCGATCTTAAGATCAAGGGTACCGCTTTGCTGGGTACCTTCAATATCGCCGGGACCGCGCAGCTGCAGGTCGATCTCGGCGATCTCGAACCCGTCGCTGGTGCGCACCATGGTCTCTAAACGGATCCTGGCCTCGCGGCTAAGCTTGTTCCCCGACATCAGGATACAGTAAGATTGTTCCGCACCACGTCCCACGCGGCCCCTAAGCTGGTGTAGCTGCGATAGCCCGAAGCGTTCCGCGTTTTCTATGATCATTACGCTGGCATTAGGCACGTTCACACCTACTTCTATTACGGTAGTGGCCACCATGATCTGCGTTTCGCCTTTCACAAACCGCTGCATTTCAAAGTCCTTGTCTTTTACCGGCATCTGCCCGTGTACGATGCTGATGCGGTATTCGGGCAATGGGAACGTGCGCGAGATGGCCTCGATCCCCGCTTCCAGGTGCAGCAGGTCGAGCTTCTCGCTTTCGCGGATGAGGGGGTATACCACGTAGATCTGCCTCCCCAGCGCGATCTCCTGCTTCATAAAGCCAAACATACGGAGCCGCTGGCTTTCGTAAAGATGGATGGTCTTGATGGGTTTACGGCCCACCGGGAGCTCGTCGATCACGGAAACGTCGAGGTCGCCGTAAAGGGTCATTGCCAGCGTACGCGGGATGGGGGTTGCGGTCATTACCAGCACGTGCGGCGGCAGGGTATTCTTTCTCCAGAGCCTGGCGCGTTGCTCAACCCCGAAACGGTGCTGCTCGTCTATCACTACCAGTCCTAGGTTCTTAAATTGCACCGTATCTTCGATAAGGGCATGTGTGCCCACCAGTATATCGATCTCACCCGACTCAAGCTGCTGGTGTAAAATCCTGCGTTCCTTGCGGGAAGTGGACCCGGTAAGTAAACGGATGGTCACCAGGTCGCCGCCGGTCATATCCATCAGTGAGCTGGCGTGCTGCTTGGCGAGGATCTCTGTAGGGGCCATCAGGCAGGCCTGGCAGCCATTGTCAACTGCCAGCAGCATACACATCAGCGCCACCGCGGTTTTCCCGCTGCCTACATCGCCCTGTAGTAAACGATTCATTTGCACGCCTCGCTGGGTATCCAGCCGGATCTCTTTCAGTACGCGTTTCTGTGCCCCTGTGAGTTCAAAAGGGAGCTTATCGTGATAAAACGTGTTAAACTTCCCGCCAACGTGCCTGAACACGGGTCCCCGGAATTTCCGGCTGTGAAGCAGCTTATTACGTAAAAGCCTTAGCTGGATAAAAAACAGCTCTTCAAACTTTAGCCGTTGCTGTGCAGCCAGCAAATGTGCCGGGCTCTCCGGGAAATGTATCTGCAAAAAAGCGTTGCGCCGCGAGATCAGCCTATGTTCCCGCATGAGGTAGGCAGGAAGCGTTTCATGGATCTCGTTTAACGCGGGTTCGAGAAGGGCGGCCTGGAGGCGCTGAATCCCGCGGGTATCGAGCGAAAGTTGTTTCAGCTTCTCGGTCGATGAATAAACAGGCTGCAGGGTCATGTTCCCCGTCTTCTTTACGGATGGCTGGTACAACTCCAGTTCGGGATGCGCCATAGACAGTTTCCCGTTAAAGGTGGCCGGCTTACCGAACACGATGAATACGGCACCCGGCGTCAGCATCTTATCCGCCCACCGGATCCCCTGGAACCACACCAGTTCGAGCACGCCGGTGTCGTCCCTGATTTGAGCTACGAGCCTTTTGGTACGCTTCTCTCCTACCAGTTCCTTAGCAATCACTCGCCCGATCACCTGCACGGCGGCAAGGTCGTCGTTCAGCTCCCGGATCTTGTAAAAACGGGTCCTGTCGATATACCGGAATGGAAAATGCACCAACAGGTCGCCGTACGTGGCGATGCCCAGTTCTTTCCTGAGCGCTTCTCCGCGCTGCGGGCCAACGCCCTTAAGGTATTCTACGGGTGTTTGTAAAAGCTGGCTGGTCACGGTTCATTGGCTTACATACCTGTTCCGGGCTCCCGTTTCCCGATCTTTGAAATGATCCCCCAATTAAAAACGATCACGGCCGATAACAGGAGCAGGTAAGCAAGGGACTGATGCAGGGTTATTCCTTCATGAAAGTAAAAAAACGCCACTGTAAACGCAATTACAGGGTTCACATAAATGATTATCCCCATGGTTGACGAGGGTATCCCGGTTAAGGCGTACAAACTCAGGAACAACGGGATAATGGTGAACACCACCGATATGATAAGGATCTGCAGCCAGAAAAAGCCCGCAACCGGAAACGCGGTAAAATGCGCGGCATATAGCGGAATGACCAGCACCGCGGCAATAAACAGGTGGATGCCTAGCATGGTGAGCTTGTCGGCATCCCTGATCACCCGCTGGATGATCAGGTAGAAGGCGTAAAGCGCAGCAATAAACACGGACCACAGCACCTCGGTAAGCGAGCCCTTAGCCAGGATAGCGATACTGACGAAGGCGATGATAATTCCCCCCAGCTTGAGCGTAGATAACTGCTCTTTCAAGAGCAGGAAGCCGCCGGTAGCGGTGATGAGCGGGCAAACCATGTAGGCGAATGCAGCCGATTTAAGACTCACGTTATTGATCGCGTAAATAAATGTATACCAGTTCCCGGTGATCAGGATCCCTGCCAAGAACGTAAGCCACACGATCCGCTTTCGCGCCGCGGGAATTACGGACCGGAACCGGGTAAGGTCTGCGGCTATCGCCTTGCGGCGGAAAAGCGCGATTAACAGCCAGGTAACCAGCAGCGACGTAAAAATACGGTAATACAGGATCTGCTCCGGCGGATACGCCCTGAGGCTGCGCAGCGAAATAGAAAAGAACCCCCAAATGACCGCTGCGCCTATCGCCGCGGCATAATACTTTAAACGACCGGGTGAGTTACCGACCGGGTCATTAGCCATCCGCAAGGGTTTTACAGGCGATAACCGTGATCTCAACGTTTACGTTCTTAGGAAGCCCTTTTACCGCAACGGTTTCACGTGCGGGAAAATCGTCTTCAAAATAAGAACCGTACACTGCATTCACCCGGGCGAACAGCGCCATGTCGCTCAAAAAGATCGAGGTTTTTACGATATCCCCAAGTGCGTATCCGGCTTCGCCGAGAATGGCGCTGATGTTTTTCATTACGAGGTGCGCCTCGTCCTCGATCTCACCCTGTATCACCTCGTTAGATACGGGATCGATAGCTACCTGTCCCGAAACATACAATGTATTCCCAAACTCAACCGCCTGGCTGTAAGGGCCGATGGGAGCAGGCGCCTTATCCGTTTGAATGATTCTTTTCATAATATCTTGGTACCGGCTACTTTAGGATAAACCAGTCGATCAGTTTGTAAATAATGCCCGCCAGGAACATGAGAATGGCGAGCGCATTAATAAAATGCATCACTTTCAGATTGAAGCTTTGTGGCCGGTTAGGGTCCTTTTTCCTGAAAAAATACATGATGCAAAGGTATAAAAATAAAAAACCCTCCCGTTTAAAACGGGAGGGTTTTCAATAATATGCTTAATTATCAATATTATTATTTGATCTCTACACGACGGTTCTGGATACGTCCTTCTTCAGTAGAGTTCGAAGCAACAGGGTTAGCTTCACCGTAACCTTTTACATTGATCCTGCCTGCATCAACACCTGAGTTAACCAGGTAAGTTTTTACAGAGTTAGCACGATCGGTAGATAAGCGCAGGTTATACTCGTCAGTACCTTCCGCAGAAGCATATCCGTTCAGCCATACGGTTGCAGCAGAATTAGCACGCAGATCTGAAGACAACTTGTCTAAGATAGGGTAAGAAGCTGTTTTCAACACAGAGCTGTCGAATTCGAACATGATCGGAGAATAAGAACCCATAGTAGGTGCTGGAGTTACTGTGGTAGGCTCAGGGTGAACGATAGGGCAACCAGCGCCATCAACAGCAGTACCGGCAGGAGTGTTCGGGCACTTGTCGAACTTGTTGGATACACCGTCGCCGTCAGCATCAGCAGAAAGCTGGTTTACCGTGTTCTCCAGTGTGCTTACGCGGCTTTTCAGCGCTTCAACTTCCTGGCGAAGAGTAGGGTCTTTCAATTCATCATACATCAAAGCTACAGGGTTAACCCAGTCCAGGTTTGGTTTTGCAGAAGAACCCAAAGAGAATTCTACACCACCGTAACCATAAGACCATTTGTCTTTAGTAGCAAATTTAGCATAAGTACCGTCCAGGTTATCGCCGTCAAGCAGGTACATGTTGTAACCTAAGTCGAAGTTTACGCGATCAGACAGTTTGAATTTGATACCTACGCCGATCGGGATGAACTGCTCTTTAACGTACTTGTTGTCTTTATCGTCACCATAAGTGCCTTCAAAATCTGTAGTTACATTTGCACCGGTTGTGTAAGCGAAAGAGTAACCGGCTAAACCGTAACCAGCTTTAACAACGAAGTTAACGCTGTTTTCCCTGCGCAGGAAGTCGACAGTAGCTACGTTAACCACACCCGACAAGCTAGCTGCGTATCCAAGTTTGGTTTCGAAAGCTTTTCTGTTGTTAGCAACGCCGCCAACCGCATCAGTGTTGTCTCCGGAGAGATCACCTCTTAAACCGGCAAGCTCCAGGCCGAAAGCATGTCCCAGCTGTTTGCGGAGTGTAAGTCCATAACCAAGGTTAACATCCCAGTTGGTAAAGTCGTTAGAGCCACCTATTAATACTACCGGTGCCAAAACACCTGCATTAACGCCTAACGACCATGTTCTGTACTGCCCTCTGCCGCCAAATACTTTGGCCGGAGTGGCTGTTGTTGCAGCGTCCTGGGCACTGGCAGTTGCTATGCCGAGTACCGAGAGCATTGAGTATGCAACAACTTTCTTAATTGTAGAATAATTCATTGTTCTGTTGTTTTAAGGTTAAACAATTTTTAACTGTGTAATTTTATACAAAAATAATTATAAGTTTGATTTCGCCAAATTATTCAATTACTATTCCAAATTACATATGCATAACATTAAATGCCTGTGATGGTTTTCAATTTTTTAATAATCGACCTTTATGAAGTACCCTGCACCTGATCGTTCCCTATTTAAAAACAACCGGGATAATTTCTGTAAATTACTGAAGGACAAGTCAATAGCACTGTTTAATGCCAACGATGAGTACACACGGAGCGGTGACCAGACTTTCATCTTTAAGCAAAACGCTGATTTATTTTATTTAAGCGGGATCGACCAGGAGCAAACAATCCTGCTACTTTTTCCCGGTTGTCCTAATATTCTATACAGGGAAGTATTGTTTTTAAGACAAACCAGCGAGCACATCGCCATCTGGGAGGGGCATAAATATACCATGGAAGAGGCGCGCAAAGCCTCGGGTATCGAGGCCGTCTATTGGCTGAACGATTTCTGGAACATCCTTCAGGCCGTGATCTACTACGCCGACAACCTGTACCTGAACACCAACGAGAACGACCGTTACGCTCATACTGTGCCATACCGTGATCTCCGTTTTATAGCCGATCTTAAAGACCGTTTCCCGCTGCACAATTATGAACGTGCCGCTCCCTTGATGCGGGGCCTCCGCGCCATTAAATCTGAAACAGAGATCGCCCTCACTCAAAAGGCCATCGATATGACCCGCGATGCCTTTAAACGCGTGCTCGGCTTCGTTCGTCCTGGCGTGATGGAATACGAGATCGAGGCGGAGATCATACACGAGTTTATTAAGCAAGGCGCTACCGGTCATGCGTATAACCCGATCATCGCCTCCGGCAAAAACGCCATCGTTCTTCACTATAACGATAATAACCAGCCGTGCCTGGACGGCGATGTGATCCTGTTCGATTTTGGTGCCGAATACGCTAACTATAACGCAGACATGAGCCGATCTATTCCCGTGAACGGCAGGTTTACCCCCCGCCAGAAAGACGTATACAACGCCGTGCTGCGCGTAATGCGCGAAGCCACCGCCATGCTGGTAGCAGGTACGATATGGAATGAATACCACGAAGAAGTAGGCAAAATAATGCAAAGCGAGCTGATCGGCCTCGGCTTACTGGATAAAAAGGCAGTGGCGGACCAGGACCCGCGTATGCCATTATATAAGAAGTATTTTATGCATGGCACGTCGCATCACCTGGGTATTGACGTACACGATTTTGCAAGCCGCTATGAGCCTTTTGCCGCAGGTAATATATTAACTTGCGAGCCGGGGATTTATATCCCGGAAGAGGGCCTTGGGATACGCCTGGAGAATAACATCCTGATCACCGAAAGCGGGAACATCGACCTGATGGCCGGGATTCCCGTGGAAGTTGAAGAGATCGAGGAACTGATGAACCGGTAGTGCTTATCCGTATTGCGCGGCAAAACGGTACAGGTTAAAGTCCGGCAGCTGCATGGCCTCATGCAGCGCCCTTCTCAGCTGTTGCTTGTCTATGCTTTGCATGCGCCGGGCGGCGATCAGCTTCCAGGCCTTTTCTGTAGCAAGGGCGAGTTTACGGGTATCAGCGTGCGGATGAGGCGAGGTGAGATATGCGGCAAGCGGGGCGATTCCCTCTTTCCGGTTCGCCACCGCTTTAAATACGGGTACGTCGAGCGATTTCATGTGTACCATACGCTCCAGGTTGGCAACGGCGGCATCGGCGCCGTCGCGGTCGGCTTTGTTCACTACGAAAACGTCTGCGATCTCCATTACGCCCGATTTCATGTTCTGCACCTCATCCCCGGCGCCCGGCACCAAAACCACGATGGTTACGTCGGCCAAACCGGCGATCTCTACTTCCGACTGCCCCACGCCTACCGTCTCCACGATCACCTGGTCGAACCCCGCAGCACGCAGTACGTCTACCATCTCGATGGTCTTTACAGACAGGCCTCCGAGCGAGCCCCGGGTAGCCAGCGAGCGGATGAACACATTATTACGGGTAAATTGTTCCGCCATGCGGATGCGGTCGCCCAGCAGCGAGCCAAAATTGAAGGGCGAAGTAGGATCGACGGCCAGCACTGCTACTTTATTTCCCCCGGCAGCGAGGTGATCGATCAGCGCATTGATCAGGGTACTTTTTCCTGCACCCGGTGGCCCCGTTACCCCGATTACAGGGATGTTAAGGTCGGGCTGCAGCGATCTGAGCAGCATTGCCGCCATCGGCAGGTCGTTCTCAACATACGTAAGAATGCGTGCAAGTGATCGAAAATCGGTCTTTACGGACGAAAGTAAATCTAAAGCGGATGTCATTGATCACTATATTTGTTACAAATATATAATCATCAGCGTATAGCGATGAGTGGCATGAATTATAAACACATTATCATTAGCCGTACGGATGCCATCGGGGATGTGACGCTCACCCTCCCTTTGTGCGGATTTTTGAAGTCCGTGTACCCGGATACCAAGATCTCTTTCCTGGGGAAAACGTACACGGAGCCCGTAATCAACACCTGCACGGCCATAGACGGGTTCATTAACTACGATACGCTGCTTCAAAAACCTGAAAAGGAACAGGTCGACTTGCTGAAAAGTACCGGCGCTGATGTGATCGTGCATGTATTCCCGGTAAAACACCTGGCTTACCTTGCAAAAAAAACGGGCATCGGCCTGCGGATCGGCACGCGCAACCGGTTTTATCATTGGTTCACCTGCAACAAACTGGTATCGCTGAGCCGCAAAAATTCCCTGCTGCACGAAGCCGCACTTAATTTATTGCTCTTAAAACCGCTCACTGAGGTTCCTCCCCCATCCCGGAAGGAAATTTACCGTTACTATGATTTTACTAAAACGGTGAGGTTGCCCGCGGTTATCTCAAATTTGTTGAGCGACACGAAGTTCAACCTGGTGATACATCCCAAATCGCATGGCAGCGGGATGGAATGGAGCCTGGATAAATACCGCGAGCTGATCGTTCTATTGCCCGAAGACCGGTTCCGCATTTTTATTTCCGGCTCTGAAAAAGAAAAACCGGCACTTAAGGAATGGATCGCCGGTTTACCCCCGGCCGACCTGGTTGACCTTACCGGGACGATGACCCTCCCGCAACTGATCGCCTTCCTGCATGTTGCTAACGGGCTGGTTGCCTCGGGTACGGGACCACTGCACCTGGCCGCCGCATCGGGTATCCACACCCTGGGTTTATTTCCGCCTAAAAAGCCCATTCACGCCATGCGATGGGGACCGGTGGGCGAAAAGGCGACCGCGCTTACCAGCACATCCGATGACCTCGACACTATAAAAGCCACCGATGTTTACAAAAAAATCAGCGCATGGGAGAAATAACGCCCGGTAGACCATCGGTGCTGGTTACGTTCGATTCGATGAAATACGTAAACACCGGCTTGTACCATTTCGGCAAAAGCCTCGGGGAAGCATTGATCAGGCAAAATGACCGGTTCAACCTTACTTATTACCTGCACAAGCGCGGCCTTTATTTCAAAGACAAAGTGAATACGCTTACCATGGCGAAATACCATAAGCTCTATTTCCCGCGTTCGCGTGATTTTGACGTGGTCCACGTAACCGACCAGATCGGCCGCCTGGACCCGAAAAAGGTAAAGGCCGGGAAAATAATGACGCTCCACGACCTTAACTTTTTACATGAGACCGCGCATGATGAAAAAAAGCTCAGCAAGCAACTTGATGCGCTGGCCAATATGATGGGCCATTTCGACAGGATCGTTACCATTTCGCATTTCGTGCGGCGTGATGTGCTGTCCTACTTTCCCGAAATGAGCGGTAAGGTCACGGTGATCCATAACGGCGCCGACAAACTGGTGCCGTTCCCGGGGCATCAGCCTGCCTACCGGCCGCAAAAGCCTTTCCTTTTCACAATAGGCCTGGTGTCGTCAAAAAAGAATTTCCATGTATTACCGGCGCTCCTGGCGCGTAACGATTTTGAGCTGGTGATTGCCGGCATCGAAACGCCCTACCAGGAAAAAGTGATGGAACAAGCCAGGACCTTCAACTGCGCAGACCGGGTAAAGATCATCGGCACCATTTCAGACAACGACAAAACCTGGTATTTCAAAAATTGCCAGGCATTTGTGTTCCCATCGCTGGCAGAAGGGTTCGGCCTGCCGGTGATCGAGGCTATGCATTTCGGCAAACCCGTCTTTCTTTCAGATAAAACGTCCCTGCCCGAAGTGGGCGGCGACAGTGCCTGGTATTTCACCTCTTTCGAACCGGAGGCCATGCAGCAGGTATTTGAAACCGGCATGAACAATTTCGAATCGAACAACCTGGAAGAAAAAGTGATAAGGCATGCGCAAAAATTTTCGTGGGATGCAGCTGCGCTTTCCTATCTTCAGCTTTACTCGGAATATACCCGATAATTGTCGCCTATGATAGAAAAGCCTTTCAACGAACTGACGCATTGGGAAAAACTATGGCTTAAGATCACAGACAAAAGCCGGCACCGGCATTACCTCGAGCGGCTCAAGGTATTCCGGATCGGGAAGGACCTCCGCAATTTTGCACAGCATAACAACCTGCTGAACCCGGAGGCTATTCGCGGCATAGCGGCCAATACCAGGGTACTGAACCTGGTACACAGCGGTAACGCCGGCGACATTATTTACGCCCTGCCCACCATTCGCGAAATCGGGCGGCTGACCGGCCTTCCCGTACACCTTTTCCTGAAACTGTATGAATCGACGCTGATCTCGTCGCACTATAAGCACCCGCTTGGCAACGTGATGATGAATGACGTCATCGCAAAAATGATGGTTCCTTTGCTGGATACGCAGCCATACCTGCAAAAATGTTCCCTGTTTAACGGCGAGCCTATCCACATCGACCTCGATGCTTTCCGCAAAGCGGGACTACTGCTCGACCGCGGGAATATCGCTGCGTGGTACAACTACTTTACAGGGCTAAAACCCGATCTGTCAGAAAAATGGCTCGATGTTCTTCCAAATCCCGCCTATAGCGATTACATCGTGCTGGCGCGAAGCTCGCGTTATAATAACCCGGTGATCAACTATTCATTTTTAAACAAGTATGACAAGCTCATCTTCGTGGGCGTGGATACCGAATACGAAGCCATCAAAAAACAGGTAGAAAACATACAGTGGCAGCAAGTAACGGATTTTATAGAGCTGGCTTCCATCATTGCGGGCTGCAAGCTGTTTATCGGTAACCAATCCTTCCCGTTTGCCATCGCCGAAGGGCTTAAAGTGCCTCGTTTGCTGGAAACCGCGGTAGAGTCGCCGAACGTATTGCCGGAAGGAGGAGACTGCTTTAACTTCTGTTTCCAGGAACACCTGGAATGGTTTACCGACCACCTGTTGAACGGTCCGGGCAGCCGTTCCGATTTAAAATCCTAATTTTGAGGCCTTATCCGCATTCATGAAGACTTACTTCAGACTTTTATCTTTTGCCCGGCCCATCGAAAAGTTCGCAATACCTTATGCGATCACCACCATCCTGTCTATTATATTCAGTACGCTCAATCTCGCCCTGCTGGCGCCCCTGCTTAACACGCTGTTTCTCGACGAAGATACTTGCCAAACCGTCGCAAAAACTACGAAACCGGGTTCAGGATGGAACATTATGGATGTTTTCACGGAAGGCGTACACTATGCCGTAGCGAATTTCGGAGGACAATGGGGGGCGCTCAAGATCGTATGCGGTTGTATCGTACTCTCGGTATTGCTTGCCAACATTTTCCGCTACTTCTCCCAGCGCATCATGGAAAACCTGAAGGCGCATACGCTGCTAAACCTGCGGTCGACGGTTTTTAACAATGTGATGGACCTTCACCTCGGCTATTTCAGTAACGAGCGCAAGGGCGATATCATGTCGAAAGTAACCTCGGATGTGCAGGTCGTGCAATATTCGGTGGCCAGTACGCTGCAGGTGTTGTTTAAAGAACCGCTAACACTGCTGGCTTCGCTGTTCACCTTGTTCTCTATCTCCGCCAAGCTTACGCTGATCTCGCTGCTCGTTTTCCCGCTGGCAGGGTTTCTCATCGGCAGGATCGCAAAACGCCTTAAACAGCAGGCGGTGAGCGCGCAACAATCTTTCGGGATGATGATCAGCTACCTCGACGAGGCATTATCAGGCATCAAGATCATTAAAGCGTACAATGCCGTTTCGCAGATCAAAACACGTTTCCACGACGAAAACAGGAATTATACCAACCTCACCAAATCGATGGCCCGAAGGCAGCAGCTCGCCTCACCGCTTTCCGAGTTCCTGAGCGTGCTGATGGTGGCGGGCATCTTATTATACGGAGGGTACCTGATCATTAACAAGGACAGCTCGCGGCTCGAACCGGCCGACTTCATCACCTATATCGCTATTTTTTCGCAGATCCTGCGTCCCGCCAAAGCGCTTACCGATGCATTCAGCAACATCCATTCGGGGATTGCGGCAGGAGAGCGTGTACTCGAGCTGATCGATACTAAACCCGCCATTAACGATGCGAAAGATGCCGTAGCCCTTACCGGCTTCCACCAGGCGATCCTGCTGCAAAACGTCTCTTTCGCTTATGGCGACCGGGTTATCCTAGACGACATCTCCCTGGAGATCCCGGCAGGAAAAACCATCGCCCTGGTCGGTCCTTCCGGTGGCGGCAAATCCACATTGATCGACCTGCTGCCGCGATTCATAGAGCCCCAAAGCGGCGCTATCCTATTTGACGGAATTCCCTCAAACAAGCTTACCCAACAATCGCTGCGCTCTAAAATGGGATTCGTAAACCAGGAATCTATCCTGTTTAACGATACCATTTTTAACAATATCGCCTTTGGCAATCCCGATGCAACGATGGCCCAGGTAGAAGCGGCGGCCAGGATCGCCAATGCGCACGAATTTATCATGGGTACCAGCGAAGGCTACCAGACAAATATCGGCGACCGGGGCATGAAGCTCTCGGGCGGTCAGAAACAACGGCTCAGCATCGCCCGGGCCGTGATCACCAACCCGCCGATTATGCTCCTCGATGAGGCTACATCGGCACTGGATACCGAATCAGAAAAATTGGTGCAGGATGCCCTCACCAAGCTGATGAAGGACCGCACCACCCTGGTGATCGCGCACCGCCTCAGCACTATCCAGAATGCCGACCAGATCGTGGTGCTCGACCAGGGTAAGATCGTAGAACAGGGCACCCATAAGGACCTCGTAGCGGCACGCGGCCTGTATAAACGACTTATTGACATGCAGGCATTTGAAAGCGAATAACCAATAGTCACCTACAACACATGAAAAGATACTCAGATTATGCACACTCCTCTATCAGCATGTCGACAGACGAGCTGTTTATCAAGGCCCTTGACGAATTGTTTAAGCATAACAAAATAAGTTACCTCTTCGAAAGCGGCACATATATCGGTACCGGCTCTACCACTACCCTGGCGGAAGCGCTGATCAGGAACAAAGTACCGGTGGAACAATTCATCACCGTGGAAGCGGATTATAAGTTCAATCGCTTTGCGCGGAAAAACCTGAGCAGATTCCCCTTCGTTACACCGCTGTGGGGGCTTACGGTCGACATCAACGAGGCTAAAGAATTCCTGGAAAACGACGAAGCCATCGCCAACCACGAAAATTATCCCGATATCTTTATCGATTATACGGATAATCCGCAGCTCCATTATCTTACCGAGCTTAACGGGAAACTGTCTAAATACCATATCCGTCAGAATTTTTTCCAGCGCCTGCGGAATAAGTTCCGGTTCAGTAAATTTCATCACCATGTGTTCGGCAGCTACCTTATGGCGATGAAGGATAAAAAGCCGCTTATCCTGCTCGATTCGGCGGGCGGGATCGGTTACCTCGAGTTCAACAAGGTGCGCGGGATAATGGGGAATAACGACTACGTGCTCATCCTCGACGATATTAACCACCTCAAACACTTCCGGAGCTACCGCGACGTAAAGGCATGCCCGGATTTTACCATCCTCCATGATAATATAGAACAAGGCTGGCTCATCGCGAAACATAGCAAGAAAGGCTGACCCTTCACACGGCTTAGTCCATCAAAAACAGACTGCCTTCTGCCGACCTACTCAATCCGATAAAAAGAGGCCTGTTTATCGCTGGTTCTGCTGCTCCCATTCTTTAAACGCAGGCTCAAGCCTGCAAACCGTTACCACTAACGGCAACACCGTCGCCAATGATATCGTGATCACCACCGCTGCCGGACGGGAGGATAAGGCCAACCCTTATAAACCGGAAGGCGCCTCCCGATTAAAAGAGGCGCCTTCCTATATAGCAGCTAATGCAGCGGTTTTTACAATTTTCTCTTCACTTCTACCTGTTCGTATGATTCTACGATATCTCCCACTTCGATGTTATTAAAGTTAGAAATATTCAAGCCGCACTCGTAGCCGGTAGCCACCTCTTTTACATCGTCTTTATAACGTTTGAGCGAAGCAAGCTCGCCGCTGTAGATCACCACGCCGTCGCGAATGATACGTACTTTGCTGTTGCGTGTGATCTTTCCGTCGAGCACCATACAACCTGCAATCGTACCCACTTTGCTGATCTTGAACACTTCGCGGATCTCCACGTTCGAGGTGATCTTCTCTTCGAACTCCGGTGCAAGCATTCCTTCCATGGCCGCTTTCACTTCGTTGATCGCATCGTAAATGATGGAGTACAGGCGGATATCGATCTCTTCCGCCTCGGCGAGCTTGCGCGCACCTGCCGAAGGACGTACCTGGAACCCGATAATGATCGCATCAGAGGCCGAAGCCAGCAACACGTCAGATTCGGAGATCTGCCCCACTGATTTGTGGATAATGTTCACCTGGATCTCTTCTGTCGACAGCTTCAGTAAGGAGTCTGACAGCGCCTCGATCGAACCATCCACGTCACCTTTCACGATCACGTTAAGCTCCTTGAAGTTACCGATCGCTAAACGACGGCCAATTTCATCAAGTGTAATATGTTTCTGTGTGCGAAGGCCTTGCTCACGCTGCAGCTGGAACCGTTTGTTGGCGATCTCCCTGGCCTCCACTTCACTTTCCATTGCGTTAAACTTATCGCCCGCTGTAGGTGCGCCCTGCATACCCAGTACCTGCACCGGCGTCGCCGGTCCCGCCTGGTTGATCTTCTGGCCGCGCTCGTTGGTCAACGCTTTTACACGCCCGCTGTAAGAACCGGCCAGGATCGGGTCACCCACTTTAAGGGTACCGCTCTGGATCAATACCGTGGTAACTATACCGCGGCCTTTATCAAGCGCCGCCTCAATAACGGTACCTGTTGCACGTTTATTCGGATTGGCTTTCAACTCGAGTAATTCTGCTTCGAGCAATACTTTTTCCAGCAGCAGGTCTACATTCAGACCGGTTTTACCGGAAATCTCCTGGCTCTGGTATTTACCCCCCCAATCTTCCACCAGGATGTTCATGGCAGAGAGCTGCTCCCTGATCCTGTCGGTATTGGCGCCTGGCCGGTCGATCTTGCTAAAGGCGAATACGATCGGCACGTTGGCTGCCTGGGCGTGGTTGATCGCCTCACGTGTTTGTGGCATCACGCTGTCGTCTGCCGCAATCACGATGATCGCGATATCCGTTACCTGTGCGCCGCGGGCACGCATCGCGGTAAACGCTTCGTGACCAGGTGTATCCAGGAAGGTGATCTTACCGCCGTTTTCGAGGGTAACCTCGTAGGCGCCAATATGCTGAGTAATGCCGCCTGCTTCCCCGGCTATTACGTTCGCTTTACGGATAAAGTCCAGTAATGATGTTTTACCATGGTCGACGTGACCCATTACCGTTACGATCGGTGCTCTTGGGAGCAGGTCTTCCGGGGCGTCTTCTTCGTCGAGCGCATATGTTTCTTCATCTTCCGGTTTCACGAACTGCACTTCGTAACCGAACTCGTCGGCCACGATGGTAAGCGTTTCCGCATCCAGGCGCTGGTTAATGGACACGAACATACCAAGGCTCATACAGGTAGAAATGATCTGTGTAACCTGTACGCCGATCAGGCTTGCGAGCTCGTTGGCCGTAACGAATTCCGTGACCTTCAGTACTTTTGACTGTAATTCTCTTTCTGCTGCTTCATCCTCTGCCGATTGGGCGACATCGTCGCGCTTTTGCCGGCGCAGTTTAGCGCGCTGAGCGAATTTTCCCGACTTTCCTGCACCGCTGAGGCGTGCAAGCGTAGCCTTAATCTGGTCCTGGATCTCTTTATCTGATGGCTCCTCTTTCGGAGCTCCGGCTGCCGGCCGGTTCCTGAAATCAGGACGATTACCTGCCTGCCCGGGACCGGAAGGACCACGATTATTGCTATTGTTATTCCTGAAATCGGGCCGGTTCGCATTCGGGCCCTGCCCGGGAGCGCCCGGAGTTTGCCCTGGCCTGTTACCTCCCTGCTGGCCTTGCTGCGGCTGTTGCCCGCCAGGACCACCGGGATGGTCTTTACGTTTACGTTTGCGTTTCTGGTCGTTTGCGTTAGCGCTAGATGACGACGCCACCGGTTGGTCTTTACGACGCGGCGGCGTAACCGGGAGGGTGATCCTTCCAATCACATTCGGACCGGTAAGGCGTTCCGCTTTTGCACGGATCACCTCTTCTTCCGCCTCAACAGGAGCCGCCGGCTCCGCAGGTGGTGTTTCTTTTACCACAGGAGGCGCGGGTTCCGGTTTTACCTCGGCAACGACCGGCGGCTGTACGGCCTCTGGTTTAGGTGCTTCCTGTGCTTTAACAGGAGCAGGCTCGGGAGCCTGCGCAGGCGCAGGGGCGGCCGCCGGTTCGGGCTTCGCAGGCTCTTCCTCCGCTTTTTTGTCGGGGCGATTGCGGTTATTCAGGTTATCCAGGTCGATCCTGCCGATCACTTTTACCCCTGGCAAAGTACTTTCTTCATTTCGCGGCGTTTCCTCAGGCGTCGCTTCCTGTACAGGAGGCGGTGTTGGTGCGGGTGGAGCAACAGCAGCGGGAGCAGGAACAGGCGCCGGCGCTGGTGTCGGAGCCGGTGCTGCTGGTTTAGGCTTTTCGGCAAAAGGCGCCGCGAAGGACCCGGCGTTCTTGATCAGGATCTCCTCACTCTCAAAGTCCCGGTGCCGTTTTGGTTCCTGCCTTTCGGGTGCAGGCAAGGGCAGGTCATCACGACGGATCTTGCCAATCACTATCTGCTTAGCTTCTTCACGCACGATCTTATCACCCTGGAACTCCTTCAAAAGAACTTCGTACATCTCTTCCGTTAGCTTCGTCGTTGGCTTGGCCTCTACTTTATGGCCCTTTTTGCCAAGGAAATCCACCGCGGTTCCAAGTCCGATATTAAGCTCTTTTGCAGCCTTTAATAAATTTATACTTCTTCCTTCTGACATTTAATAGTTTAATAGTCCGCCCTGATTTTTACAAAAGTACGATTTTTTTACGTTATACGTTCGGCGTTGAACGTTTTACGTACCGAACGAAATTATATCACAATAAGTTCATTCTTTACTACGAGCCCCGGTAATTACCGGGATATGAACGTTAAACGTATAACGTTAAACGTCAATCTTCGTTTACTCGAATTCCGCGCGGAGGATATCCAATACCTCTTTCACCGTATTTTCTTCGAGATCAGTACGTTTTACCAGTTCGTTGGCTGATAAAGCGAGTACTGATTTGGCGGTATCCAACCCGATACGTTTCAGCTCATCGATGATCCAGCCTTCTATTTCATCTGCAAATTCTTCGATGTCCACGTCCTCGTCGTTCTCATCGGCTTCGCGGTAAACGTCGATCTCATAACCCGTCAGCTTTCCGGCCAGTTTAATGTTATGTCCGCCCCTGCCTATTGCCAGCGAAACCTGGTCGGGCTTAAGGTAAACGGCGGCACGTTTGGTCACATCGTCCAGCTTAATGGAAGTGATCTTAGCCGGGCTCAGCGCGCGCTGAATATAGAGAGAGCTGTTATTCGTGAAATTGATCACGTCGATATTTTCATTTTTCAGCTCGCGCACGATGCCGTGGATCCTTGATCCCTTCATACCTACGCAGGCGCCTACCGGATCGATACGGTCGTCGTATGATTCTACCGCCACCTTCGCCCGCTCGCCTGGCTCACGTACAATTTTCTTGATGGTGATCAGCCCGTCGAAGATCTCGGGAACTTCCATTTCAAACAGGCGCTGCAGGAACTCGGGGGCAGTACGCGAGATAATGATCTTCGGATTGCTGTTCATCATGTCCACTTTCAGGATCACCGCGCGTACAGCGTCTCCTTTTTTGAAATAATCTGCGGGGATCTGCTCAGTTTTAGGCAACAGAAGCTCATTTCCTTCATCGTCAAGCACCAGTGTTTCTTTCTTCCATACCTGGTAAACCTCTCCGGTAACTATTTCTCCTACCCTGTCCTTGTACTTACGGAAGATCTCGTCTTTCTCAAGCTCAAGGATCTTCGAAACCAGCGTCTGCCGCGCTGCCAGGATCGCCCTGCGGCCGAAGCTCTCGAGGGTAATCTGTTCGATAAAATCGTCGCCCACTTCCAGGTCTGCATCCGTTTGTTTTGCTTCCGCGAGCTCGATCTCCAGGTCGTCGTCCTCAGAAAACCCGTCTTCCATCACGGTGCGGGTACGCCAGATCTCGAGGTCACCATTATCGGGGTTTACGATTACGTCGCAGTTTTCGTCTGTACCGTATTTTTTACGGATCATGCTGCGGAACACTTCTTCAAGCACACTGATCACGGTAGGCCGGTCAATGTTTTTAAAATCCTTAAATTCCTGGAAGGAATCAATTAAATTAATACTGCTCATCACTTAAATGAAATTAAAACCTTAGCTTCTGTTATCTGCCCGAAGGGGATGAAATTCTCCACCAGCTGAGCCTTTTGTCCTGCCGCTTTCGCGGGCTTAATTTTTTCTTCGATCAATATCCCGTCAGTTTCCACCTTCAGGAGTTTTCCTTCGCGCCTGGTGCCGTCAGGCTGCTTAATGCCCAGGTCGCGACCTTCATTTTTGCGATACTGCCGTTCCATTTTTAGCGGCGTATCAATGCCGGGCGACGAAACCTCCAGGTTATAGGCATGGTCGATCACGTTCTCCTCCTCGAGGTGAAAGCCGACATGACGGCTGATATCGGCACAATCCTGCACTTTCACGCCCTGATCGCCGTCTACCAGGATCTCGAGCCTGCCGCCTCCAAGCTTTACGTCTACGATGAAGAGGTCGTTCCTATCGGCAATCCGCTCTTCCGCCAATTCTCTTACGCGCTGTTCCGGGTTCATTTTTTTAAAAAAACGGTAAAAAAAAGAGGGGACAAACCGGTCCCCTCTTTTCAGATGATACAAATGTATAAAATATTTTATAATCTGCAAAATATGCCCGCAGGGTGAGGGAACAAAATCCTAAACGCGGTTTCCTGTACCCACCCATGCCGGCTGTTTTTCGGAGACGCGAAGTCCGCGGCCCTGTTTGCCGCACCCGGTTAGAATTTAAACCTCCCTGTTACCACTTCCGTGCTTCCCGGCAATTTCCTGTCTAACGGCATACTTTCGCGCGAATAAAAGCTCGGGACCCTGTATTCCGCCCGGTAAGTGTACTTTTTAACGAAACCCGAATCGGGCGTATAGATCACCGACGAATCCCGCACAGCATATTCCCCGCTATACGCCGGTTCCATACCCTGCAGCGTTTCGTCAACCGACTCCTTACAAACCAGCAACACCGATTGCCAATCGTCCGCCGACAATGTATCGGTCCTGAGGATTTCCAGTAAGCCTGGGTTCATGCCGTTAACAATGACAGAGGTACTATCGGGCGACAAGCTGATGATTACTTTTCTGTCGCGTTTCCTATCACGTGTGCATCCCGCCAAGCAGGCCAGGCCCAGCAGCAGGCAGAAGATCCGGCTTCTTTTCATTACCAGCCTCCCATTACTTTAATCACGCTGGGCGCTTTGTCTTCGGCTATCTTATTCAGCAGTTCCGTATTATTACGGTCTTCGTAGAATTTCATCAGTGCGTTGACCGCGGCCGCGCGTACGTACGAACGTTTATCTTCCACTGCCATTTTCTGAATGACAGGGTATACCTGGTTACGCTCTTCGCTGTTCAGCTCCTGCACAAAATCGACGGCCAGCTTGCGGATGTACCAGCTTTGATCACCGAGCGCCTTGATCATGACGGCTTTGGCTGCTCCTTCTTTCTTGTAATAGTTTTTCAACACGTTCACCGCTTCGAGACGGTCCATAAACAGGGGGGCGTTCCGGTATTGAAAGGCGGCCTCTTCAAGTGACTTCTCTTCGGTCTTTTCGGCCAGTACATACTTTTCCGCGTCGACGTTTACCAGGTCGGGCGCACGCTCCAGCGGAAACGTAAATACCTGGCCGATCTTATCCAGTACGATCTCTTTACGCTCCTTTTTACCGTTGGCATAAATATCCACCGAGAGCGGGATGCGGTAGACCACCGAATTTTCCTGCGTTTGCTCAATGGAGACGATCACCTTCCCGGCTGCGGCGTCGAAGCGTGTCCCGATGTTCAGCTTAGGATGACCTGCTGAAAGGAACCACTGATCGAAGAACCAGTTCATATCCGTACCGGTTACCTCCTCGAATACCATCCTCAGGTCGGCAGCCTCCACGTTTTTATAAGAATAACGGACCAGGTAGGTATTCAGCGCCTTAAAAAAGGCATCGTCGCCTACCGTTTTACGCAGCATATGGAGGATCCTGCCGCCCTTTTCATAGGTAACATTATCGAACAGCTGCTCACGATCGGTATAATCATGCCGGATAAGCTTGTACTCTTTATTGAAGGGATCGCCCAGGTACCGCTGCATGTCTTCCATACCGTGATAGTCGGCATCGTCGCGGCCATACTTAAACTCCTGCCATAAATATTCGCCATACGTGGCAAACGACTCATTCAGCGCCAGGTCTGCCCACGATTCGCAGGTCACCAGGTCCCCAAACCAGTGGTGAAACAGCTCATGTGCGATCACTTCTTCGTAGTTCTCATCTTTATACTGGTGCTCGTCGAGGTTCAGCTTGTCAAAAAACACGGTAGCCGTGGTGTTTTCCATGGCGCCGCTCACAAAATCCCGCACCACGATCTGGGAGTATTTATCCCAGGGGAATGCCACGCCGGTCTTATTGGAAAAGAACCCGATCATTTCCGGGGTTTTCCCGAAGATCAGCTTTGCGTAGGGCGCATATTTCGGCTCCATGTAATAGTTTACCTCTTTATCGCGCCACTTGTCTTTGGTGATGACAAAATCGCCCGCCGCCACCATTGCCAGGTAGGTAGAGTGAGGTTTGTCCTGCCGCCACACGTCGGTACGTGTGCCGTCGCCATTCTTGTTCGAATAATCGAGGTCGCCGTTAGATAGCGTCACCATTTTCTCCGGCACGGTTATGCTGATCTCCTGGGTCATTTTCTCCTGCGGCCCTACGATGGTAGGGAACCAGCTGGAGTTCGACTCGGTTTCGCCCTGCGTCCATACCTGCCGGGGCAGATCTTTTTCTTTTCCCTGGCGGTTAACGAAATAAATGCCGCGATCGCCGGTAGACGACATCTCCTTGCCTACTTTGAGGGTGTACGGCGCAGCAACATAGTCGATAAATAAGGTAAATTTCTGATCGCGGGTATAGGTTTTATCGAGGTGGATCGTGATCGCTTTACCGTCGTAAGCATAGTTTAAGGGGTACCGCTGCGGACCGTCGGGCGAGCCGGCCACCGTCTTCATCATCGCCACTTGTTTGATCCGGAAACCGCGTGCAGCCAGCACTACCTGGTTTTGCGGGTAAAAATAAGGCCTGGCGTCAATGGTAGCCCTGCCGATCACGAAGGCACTGTCCCAATCGAACGAAATATCGAGCTTCGTATGAAGGATATCGGTGATCCTGGGATAACTCCCATGGTACACGCCGGGTGCGGAGGAGCCTGACCCGATGTTGATCGTTTCCATGGTCGCCATTTTGGGCGCCGAGCAGGAAATGAGCAGGGACATCGCCGCCGCGAAGCCCGTATAGGGTATGATCCTCATAAGGGTTTTTCTGCGAGTAAATCGTTCACCGATTTCTCAAATTCGGTTATAAACTCGTCGTAATGCTTACCGGTACCCGGACCGCTAAACCCGGTGTGGATCCTGCTTACCTCTCCTTTCCGGTTGATGAGGATCGTGGTGGGAAACGCCAGGAACTCTTTCAGCGCCGGTACACTCCGGGCAACCTCCTTTTTATCGTTTTGGTATCCGGTGGCCAGCAATTCATAGTTCACCCCGAAATGATCTTTTAACTGGGTAATGTTCGCTTTAGCGCGCTTAAAATCCGTAAACCTTTCGTATGCCAGTCCGATAATTTCCAGGCCACGCTCTTTGTATTTATTGTAAAAAGGCACCAGGTAGGCTGTTTCATCCATGCAATTGGGGCACCAGGAGCCCATAAACTGGATGATCACCACTTTCCCCCTGTACCGTTCATCAGAAAGAGAGACCTTTTTACCGCTAAGGTCCGGAAAGCTAAAATCGATTTTCGTAAAACCAGGCTTTAACTTAGTTAATGAATACGCATCCGGCAACGCCGCGTTTTCGTCCCGCGTGGCCGTCCACAGATCGACGGAGCTCAGGCCGCTGTAAAATTTCCCGTTGCCGATCTTGTTATCCGGGCCGATATCGCCGGTGAACAGGAACGCATGTGAGCCGTCGAAACAGGACAGCGACAGTTTTCTCCCTGAAACCGCCCCCTCCAGGAAGCGGTAATCGCCCGTTGTGGTCAGGAAAGTGCCCGTTACTTTCTGACCGTTCTGCACAAATTCTCCTACGGCGATGCTGGTATCTTTGCCGTCCTTACCGGTAAAGATGCCTGCCCACTTGCCAGCTACGTTCATGGGCGCTGTTTCTTTGGCAACCCGGAAGCGTGCGGAATCGCCGGGCACCGCATTAAACTCCATCATCACATCCTTCGTGGCGAGGTGTTTTATCCAATGACCTTCGAGCGCGGTTCCTTTCAGTAATGCCCTGATATCCGAGTCGAACAGGGGCATCCGGATAAATACAGAATCGCCAACGGAGCGGATATCGGTTACCCGGAACCGTTCTGTGCCGTTCATGATCTCGAGCTGCATTTCCCCGGCCGAATCCGTGACCGAAAAATTGAACGGGATCTCTGCTCCCGAATCGGTTTTTAGTGCTGCGCGCCAGGTGGTCCTTTCCATCTGAGCGGCCGGCCCGGTACAAAAAGAAAGCAGGACCGCGATAAGTGTGCCAGCCACTAAGAACCCGGTCCTGCCTGTTAAAGTATATATTCTATCGTTCATCGTAAAATTTCACGCCCGATCACCATCTTCTGGATCTCCGAAGTTCCTTCATAGATCTGGGTGATCTTGGCATCACGCATCAGCCTTTCTACATGGTATTCTTTTACGAAACCATAACCGCCATGGATCTGCACCGCTTCTACCGTAGTTTTCATGGCTACCTGCGAGGCGTATAACTTCGCCATCGATCCTGCCTGCGTGTACGGAAGCCCATTGTCCTTCAGCCAGGCCGCCTTCAGGCAGAGCAGGCGTGCCGCTTCGATTTCCGTGGCCATATCCGCCAGTTTAAACTGGATGGCCTGGTGCGCTGCGATCGGTTTGCCGAAGCTTTTTCGCTCTTTTGCATAGTTTAACGCAAGCTCGTAAGCGCCTGAAGCGATCCCGAGCGCCTGCGCGGCAATGCCGATCCGCCCGCCTTCCAGCGTTTTCATGGCGAATTTAAACCCCTCGCCGTCTTGGCCGATGCGGTTTTCTTTCGGCACCCTCACATCGGTGAACATCAGCGAATGGGTATCCGATCCGCGAATGCCTAATTTATTCTCTTTTGGCCCAACTGCAAAACCCTCCATGCCTTTTTCCACGATCAACGCATTTATTCCGTGATGCTTTTTCTCCGGGGAAGTTTGAGCGATTACCAGGTAGGTCGAGGCCGTGCTGCCATTGGTGATCCAGTTCTTCGTCCCGTTAAGGAGATAATGATCCCCCATATCGATGGCGGTAGTGCGCTGGGACGTCGCGTCAGACCCGGCTTCGGGTTCCGACAAGCAAAA
Organism: Hufsiella ginkgonis; assembly: GCF_009834915.1. Classification (GTDB taxonomy): domain Bacteria; phylum Bacteroidota; class Bacteroidia; order Sphingobacteriales; family Sphingobacteriaceae; genus Hufsiella; species Hufsiella ginkgonis. The sequence goes on from NZ_WVHS01000001.1 coordinate 369,640, forward strand.
CGCCCCGATCTTTTCGCCGCCGGCAAGTGGTTTCAGGTACTTCTGCTTCTGCGCCTCTGTGCCCCACTTCTCGAGCCCGTAACAAACCAGCGAATTATTAACCGACACCACCACCGATACGGAAGCGTCGATCTTGGAGAACTCTTCCATGGCGAGCACGTACGAGATCGCATCCATGCCCGAGCCATTGTACTCAGGCGAGACCATCATGCCCAGGAAGCCCAGCTCGCCCAGCCTCTTTACCTGTTCCGCAGGAAACTGCTGATGCTCGTCGCGCGCGATCACACCTGGTTTAAGCTCGTTTACCGCAAAATCCCTCGCAGCCTGCCGGATCATCAAATGTTCTTCGCTCAAATTAAAATACATACGAACGTGGATTAGGTTTGTTAGCAGAACAAATGTAAAAGTTTTGTTCGCATACTATGCAAGCATAGTAATTATTTTGATCCCCTGATCTTTCGTTCGATGGCGGAGGTTGAATAGCCTTCCAGGTAATGCAGGGTCTTTACCTCGCCGCCCCGGGCGAGTACGATGTCGGCGCCCACGATCTGGTCGATGGTATAATCGGCGCCCTTTACGAGCACATCGGGCACAACTATACTGATCAGTTCATAGGGCGTAGGCTCGTCAAACAGCACCACGGCATCCACAAAAAAGAAAGAGGCCAGCATAGCGGTCCTGGAAGTTTCGTTGGTAATGGGCCTCGAGGGTCCTTTTAAGGCCGAGGTAGAGCGGTCTGTGTTCACGCCGATCACCAGCTTATCACCCAGGTTGGCAGCCTTGGCGAGGTAATCGATATGCCCCAGGTGGAGCAGGTCGAAGCAGCCGTTGGTAAACACGATCTTTTCGCCGTTCGATCTCCATTCTTCTACCGTAGCTGCAAGCGAGGCTAACGAAAAGATCTTGTCTTTGATGTGCGCGAGGTTGTCCATGTAACGTTATCCGTTGTGCCTGGCGTTAAACCAGCTGGTTGTTCGAATCAGGGAAAACGAGTATGGGTTCATATTTCTTCGCCTCTTCAAAGTCCATGAGGGCGTATGACATGATAATTACTACATCGCCGACCTGCGCCAGCCGGGCGGTAGCGCCGTTCAGGCAAATTATCCCCGACCCGCGCTCACCTTTGATCACGTACGTTTCGAAGCGTGCGCCATTGTTGTTATTCACGATCTGCACCTTCTCATTGGGAATGATATTGGCCGCTTCGATCAGGTCTTCCGCAATGGTAATGCTTCCCACATAGTTTAACTCAGCCTGCGTCACCCGTACCCGGTGAAGTTTCGACTTTAACACTTGGATCATCATATGGGGAGCAAAATTAGGAAAAAGTTGTGGGTTGTCAGTGATGAGTTCTCAGTTGCCAGTGATCAGTTCCATTCAGGCACCGTACAGTACTGACTACTGATCACTGACTACTGATCACTGACTACTGATTACTGACTACTGATCACTGACTACTGACTACTCACAACTACGAAAGGATTAAGTTATCGATCAACCTCGTTTTCCCTACGAAAGCAGCCACGAGGGCAACCACGTGTGGCGTGTGCTCGCCGGCGGGCTCAAGTGTCGCGGCGTCGCGGAGCGCGAAATATTCCGGTTTCACGCCCCCGGCGGATGAAAGGAAATTCATGGCATCGCGCTGGAGCCGATCAAAAGAGACCTCGCCAAAGCGCGCTTTCGACCGGTTGAGTACCGTATATAACGCGAGGGCGTGCTGCCGTTCTTCGGGGGAAAGATGGATATTCCGCGAGCTCATGGCCAGGCCATCGGGTTCCCGAACGATGGGGCACATCCGCAGCTTTACCGGGAGACCGAGCAGCGCTACCATCTTTTCGATCACCTTAAACTGCTGGAAATCCTTCTGCCCGAAGAACGCAAGGTCGGGCTGTACCACATCAAACAACTTTTTTACAATCTGCGTCACCCCCTGGTAATGCCCGGGACGGAACTCCCCTTCCAGCATGCCTTCCAGCTCGCCCAGATCGAGGTGCCAGGGCGCGGCCGTATCGTACATTTCCTCGCGGGAAGGGAGGAAGAGAATGTCGCAGCCTACGCTTTCAAGTTTCACTTTATCGGCCTCTACCGTGCGGGGATAATTCTTAAGATCCTCGGGGTTATTGAACTGCGTCGGGTTTACAAAGATGCTGCAGACCGTGACGCTGCAGGCAGTTTTCGACAGTCGTACCAGTTCCAGGTGCCCGTCGTGCAGCGCTCCCATCGTGGCCACGAAACCGATGGTATGTTGTTGTTCCCTTAATTCGCCGAGCCGTGCAGACAAGCCCGTTTTAGTAGTAAATATCTCCAAGTAACTTAGGGATTGATAGCCGCCAAAAGTGGGTAAATCCTGAAAAAATATCAATAGCTATTGTGTAAATCATTGATAAGTGTTAAGATAATGCTTATATTTGCAGTCCAAAATTCTTTTCAAATCAAAATCATATTGGAGATGGCAAAAACGAAGCTATTGTTTATTACCCCCGAGATGTCGCCTTTCCTCGAACTTACCAAAATTTCTGAAATCACCCGCCAGCTGCCCATGGCCATGCAGGAAAAAGGATTCGAGATCCGCATCCTGATGCCGCGTTTCGGCAGCATTAACGAACGACGCAACCGCCTGCACGAGGTGATCCGTCTTTCAGGGATGAATATCATCATCGATGATAACGACAACCCGCTGATCATAAAAGTCGCTTCGATCCCCTCTGCGCGCATGCAGGTTTATTTCCTTGATAACGAAGAGTATTTTCAGCGCAAGCATGTTTTCCGTGACGGCAACAATAAATTCTTCGAAGACAATGACGAACGGCTGATCTTTTTCTGCAAAGGCGCTTTAGAGACCGTTAAGAAATTGGGCTGGGCGCCGGATGTGGTGCATTGCCACAGCTGGATGACCTCCCTGGTACCGGCTTACCTGAAAACCATCTACAAAGACGATCCTACCTTTAAGAATTCAAAGATCGTTTATTCTATTTATGAAGACGGCTTCACCGAAACGCTCAACCCCGAATTCGTCCGTAAAGCGACCCTCAACGGTGTCCTCCCGGAACATCTCGACGCTTACAAAGCAGGTGATATCCAGGCACTTCATACCGGTGCGGTAAGTTATTCCGATGCGGTTGTTCTGGGCAACGAAGGCCTCAGCGAAGAATTGTTAAAGTATGTTAAAAACAGCGCCAAACCGGTGATCCAGGCCGGGTCAGCTTTAGATTACGAAAATTATTACAACCTTTACGAAGAAATTGCAAACGAAGAATTCGTTTCTCTGGCTTAATAAAGACATTTCCTGATGAGATATAACAGACTGGACTTATTAACCTTGTTAGTAAGTCTTTTTATTTTTAGCAGCTGTAGCAAGGTGGACGATAGTGTGGGGTTGGACGTTGATCCGCAGAACCAGATCGACGCGAAACTGGTAGATACAGCTTCCATTCGCACCAACACCGTAAAAGACGATACCGTGGCCACCAACGGCCTTTCACAACATCCTTTTGGTTACCTGCAGGACAGCGAGCTCGGCACTACCGAAGCAAATATAGCCCTTACCATTACCTCGCCTACTACCGACCTTTCTTTCGGGACCAGCCCGGTGCTGGATTCCGCGGTACTGGTACTTAAATATGGCAACGAATTTTACGGCGACTCCGTAAGCTCGCAATACCGGGTGGATGTACGCGAGCTTAATGAGACCTTTACCAACACCACTGCCTATTATAACACCAAGGTATGGAACGTAAAGCCGGATGTGGTAGGCGGCAAGCTCTTTAAAAAGTTCACCATCCACGATAGTGTGCGGGTAAATTATATCCGCGATGCAAAAAGGGATACCATGATCACCCGCTCGCCCCATATACGTATCCCGATAAACGCCGCATTCATCAACAACAAGTTCTTTAATGCACCTGCGGGCACGTTTGCCACCACAACCGCCTTCCAGGCTTATATGAAAGGGTTGTACCTGAGTATTAATAAAACCCAGTCAACCGGTAAGGGCGGCATCGGGTTCTTCGACCTGGCCACCGCCGACAGCAGCAGGCTCGAAATTTATTACCGCAACATAGCTGGTACCACCATCGATACCAACTTCGTTAACTTTGGCGTTACTGCAACCAATGCGGCGGCAAGTATCGTGCACACGTATTCAACCGCCGTACAAACCCAGCTAAGCAATCCTGCGCAGCAGTTCCCCACCGTATACGTAAAGCCACTGGCCGGCTTACGCACACGCGTATTCTTTCCTTACATTACCAAATTGAAGGAACTGGGTAACATCACGATCAACAAAGCGGAGCTGGTTATCCAGGTGGCCGATACGCAACTGGATCCCGCTCAACGACTCACCTTGTACCGAACGGACATCGCCTCGCAGCGCGTGGACGTTCCTGACAATAACCTTAACGACCCGCGTTACCTGTCGGAATTTTCTTTCGGGGGAGGGTATGATAAGACCAGGAAACGATATATCATTAACGTTACTTCGTATATCCAGGACCTGATCAGCGGCAAGCTAACGCAATATGGTGCGTACCTGGCACCGCTCAGCATCTATAATACACGGACCAATGGCGACCTTGCCGTGCCCACCACCATCGCTTATCGCTCAGTTCTTGGCGGGGGAAACAGCACCAGTTATAAGATGAAACTTAATATCATTTACACCCGGGTAAAGTAAATTCGTAGATTAGCATCCTGATCTAACGAAAAACTTTATGTGTGGAATTGTAGGATATATAGGGCATCAACAGGCCTGGGAAATTATCATAAAAGGACTTCACCGCCTCGAATACCGTGGCTACGACAGCGCAGGCGTAGCCCTGCTGGATAACGACGGGCAGCTGAATATTTATAAAAAAGCAGGTAAAGTAAGCGACCTCGAGGCGTATGCGGCCAACAAAGACCTCTATGGAATGCTGGGAATGGGGCATACCCGCTGGGCGACCCATGGCATACCCTCCGACAGGAATTCGCACCCGCATACGTCCGGAGACGGGCGCCTGTCTATCATTCACAACGGCATCATTGAAAACTACGCCGTCATTAAGGAAGCGCTCCTTGCAAAAGGCCACCAATTTAGCAGCGATACCGATACTGAAGTACTCATTCACCTCATAGAGGAAATCAAGGACCACGAGCAAGTCATCCTGGAAGAGGCCGTCAGGATTGCGCTTAACCGCGTGATCGGCGCGTACGCCATCGTCGTAATGAGTAAGGATGAGCCCGACCTGCTGATCGCCGCCCGTAAAGGAAGCCCGCTTGTGATCGGCGTTGGGTTGCGCGAGTACTTTATCGCTTCGGATGCCTCGCCGATCATCGAATACACTAAGAACGTGATCTACCTTAAGGATAACGAGATCGCTTATTTGCGCCGCGACGAACTGGTTGTAAAAACCATCGATAACAAGGTACAAACGCCTTATATCCAGGAGCTGGATCTTAAACTGGAGATGCTCGAAAAGGGCGGATACGATCATTTCATGCTCAAGGAGATCTATGAGCAGCCACGATCGGTAAGAGATTGTATGCGCGGCAGGATCTACCCCGATTCGGGCGAGGTACAATTGGGCGGCATCAAGGAATACGCGGAGAAACTGAAAAACGTAGACCGCATCATTATTGTCGCCTGCGGAACTTCCTGGCATGCGGGACTGGTAGGCGAGTACCTGATCGAGGAATATGCCCGTGTTTCGGTAGAAGTGGAATACGCCTCAGAATTCAGGTACCGTAACCCGATCATCACCGAAAAAGATATTGTAATTGCCATCTCCCAATCAGGAGAAACTGCCGATACCATGGCTGCTATTACGCTGGCTAAGGAAAAGGGCGCCACTATTTTTGGGATCTGTAACGTGGTAGGCTCGTCCATCCCGCGGATCTCACATGCCGGCGTATACACGCATGCCGGTCCCGAGATCGGTGTAGCTTCTACTAAAGCGTTCACAGCCCAGGTAACGGCCCTCACCCTGCTCGCGTTCTACATCGCCAAGCTGCGCGGCCAGATCAAGCGGTCCGACCTCACCTACCTGCTTACGGAGCTGAACAACATTCCCAACGAGATCCAGAAAGCCCTGGCGGCAAACGACGGGATCAAACAAATCGCACACCATTTTACGGGGTCGCGCAATTGTCTTTTCCTGGGAAGAGGAAGCGGTTTCCCGGTAGCGCTGGAAGGCGCCCTCAAATTGAAGGAAATCTCCTACATCCACGCGGAAGGTTACCCTGCAGCCGAGATGAAACATGGCCCTATTGCGCTCATAGACGAAGAAATGCCCGTGATCTTTATCGCCACCAAAAATTCTTCGTACGAAAAAGTGATCAGCAACATCCAGGAAGTGAAAGCCAGGAAGGGCGTGGTGATCGCCATCGTCACCAAAGGCGATAAGCATGTAAAAGCAATTGCCGATTACGTGATCGAGATCCCCGAATCAAACGAAGCTTTCCTTCCCCTGCTAGCCATCATCCCGTTACAGCTGCTCTCCTATCATATCGCGGTAATGCGCGGCTGTAATGTAGACCAGCCGAGGAATTTGGCGAAATCGGTGACGGTAGAATAGCATCTTTTGGTCGCACGTTCTACCCAATGACCCTCGTCCAACTCGAATACATCGTCGCCGTCGACACTTACCGCAGCTTTGTGGCAGCGGCGGAAAAGTGTTTTGTGACACAGCCTACGCTGAGTATGCAGGTACAAAAGCTGGAGGAAACGCTTGGCGTGAAGCTATTTGACCGGAGTCGCCAGCCAGTGGTACCTACCGAGATCGGCACGCAGATAATCCAGCAGGCGAGAAAGATACTGGATGAAAGTGCCCGGATCCGCGAGCTGATCGATGGTCACCAGGGCGAGATCAAAGGCGACCTGAAGGTGGGTGTGATCCCCACGCTGGCTCCTTACCTCATGCCCGGCGTGATCACCGGGATGCTGAAGAACTACCCCGCGCTGCGTCTCCAGATCTGGGAGCTCACCACCGACCAGATCATCGCACAACTAAAGAACGGGCTGCTCGACTGCGGCCTGCTGTCGACCCCGCTCGGCGACCAGGCACTTCAGGAGATCCCGCTGCTGTACGAAAGTTTCGCGGTTTATCTGTCTGACAACAGCCCGCTGGTAAAGAAGAAATACCTTTCATCTAAAGACATCGCCGGCGCAGGGCTATGGCTGCTCAACGAGGGACATTGCATGCGCAACCAGGTGCTGAATATTTGCCGGCAGAAGGACTCCGGGGACCACCCGCAAAATTTCGAATATAATACCGGCAGCGTAGAAACGCTTAAACGGATGGTCGATCTCGGTAACGGCATCACCATCCTGCCCGAGCTGAGCCTGGGCGACCTTACCCATCAACAGCTGGAACGCGTACGCTATTTTAAAACCCCGGAACCGGTGCGCGAGATCAGCATAGTTACCCACCGCAACTTCCTGAAGAGAAGCGCCATAGACGCACTGGAGAAGCAGATCCTAAGCACCATCCCTAAGAATATGAGGAGTAATAAGAAAAGGGAAGTGGTGGGAATTAAAGTGGGCTTCCCTACTTCCTGAATTTCGAGAAGATCCAGAAGATGAGCCCGATCAGGATGATCATCCCAAAAATCGCGGTATAAGCACCGGCTTTAAAAATACCGCCGATCACTTCGCAACTGCTCAGCAATGTAATGGCGAATAATAGAACGAGGGTGTATGATTTGTTTAGCATGGCTTTTAAATAAAAATGTAGTGTACATTAATACACTACATTTTTTAAAAAGTTTGAAAAGTGGTCAGTTGTCAGTTCTTTTATGTCGCTATACAGGAACGGATCACTCGTTACCGATCACTAACAACTCATTACTTTTTCGCTTTCGCAAACCGGTCAGCTACCGCATCCCAGTTTACGGCGTTCCAGATCGCTTCCAGGTAGGCCGGGCGCTTGTTCTGGTATTTGAGGTAGTAGGCATGCTCCCAAACGTCGATTCCGAGGATCGGGGTACCTTTTACTTCGGCGATGTCCATCAGCGGGCTATCCTGGTTAGGGGTTGAAGAAACCTGGAGCTTGCCATCGGCGGCAACAGATAACCAGGCCCATCCTGAACCGAAACGGGTAGCGCCCGCTTCCGAAATTTTCTTTTTCAGTTCTTCGAACGATCCGAAAGTGCTGTTGATGGCGGTTGCCAGGTCGCCGGAAGGAGCGCCTCCGCCGTTAGGCGATAATACGGACCAGAAAAGTGTATGGTTGAAATGACCGCCGCCGTTGTTACGAACAGGCATCGGGTATTTGGAGATGTTTTTTACGATCTCTTCGATCTTTAAGCTCTCCGCCTCAGTTCCCGCCACTGCTTTGTTCAGGTTATCCACGTACGCCTGGTGGTGTTTGCCGTGATGGATCTCCATGGTTGCTTTGTCGATATGCGGTTCTAATGCGTCGGTGGCGTAAGGTAACGCCGGTAATTCGAATGCCATATGGTTGTTATTAAGGTTACTTGATATACCGCAAATATAACGGCTTATTGTAAAATAATGTTCACTCTTATTTTAAGTTCTTTTGCGCTGGAAGAATTCTTTGACAATCGTACTACATTCATTTTCTTTAATCCCCGCTACTATTTCCGTTTTGGGATGGGTGATCTGCTGGTTGATCCGCATAAAGCCCCTTTTCACATCATGCGCACCAAAAACGATCCGGCTGATCTGTGTCCAGTACGATGCGCCCGCACACATAATACAAGGCTCGATCGTTACATACAGCGTACAATCTTTCAGGTATTTGCCTCCGAGGTAGTTAGCGGCGGCGGTAAACGCCTGCATCTCGGCATGCGCGGTTACGTCATTAAGCTGTTCGGTGAGGTTGTGTCCGCGGCCGATGATCCTGCCGTTGCATACCACGACGGCGCCGATAGGCACTTCATCCAGTGATAAGGCCACCCTGGCTTCTTTGAGGGCCTCGTTCATAAAAAACTCGTCGGGCGCTATAGCGGGGGGATCGGAAGTGAAATTGATGTAACGCATCTTGTGGTTGTCGGTGATCAGTTGCCAATGCCGTTATCGTCGTCGCGGGAACTGATCTCTCACGACTGATCACCGGCAACTTCCTTATATAAGTTTTTGTCCGTTCGGCACTTGTTTATCCACCGCTGCCAGTACGACGTCGCCATTTTCATCTGCAAAGCCCGTTACCAGGAATTCCGACATAAAATTAGCGATCTGTTTTGGCGGGAAATTTACCACGCCAATGATCTGCCTGCCGGGAAGATCTTCTTTGCGGTAATGTTTAGTGATTTGCGCACTGCTCCACTTTGTGCCAAGCTCGCCGAAATCCACCCTGATCTTGTAGGCAGGTTTCCGCGCCTGCGGAAAATCCTGCGCTTCCAGAATGGTTCCTGTGCGGAGCTCTACTTTCTCGAAATCTGGCCAGGTGATGGTGTTCATGAACACAAAATTACTAATGAATAAGGAATAATGTGCAAGAAGATCATGTTAACTCATGCGACACTTTCTATACCCCGGCAATAAAAGCCTACCTTTGCGAAATGTTCACCATCAGGTTAAAAAAGGGAAAAGAAAAGGCGGTCATGCAGCTTCATCCGTGGGTGTTTTCGGGCGCGATAGCATCTATTAAAGGAAAGCCTGCTAATGGCGATATTGTCACCGTAACAGATACGCAGGGAGAATTCCTGGCCTATGGCATGTTTAACGGTCAATCGCGGGTTGCCGTGCGTTTACTGGAATGGATGCCCGAAGCCACGATCGACGAAAACTGGTGGCGCAACCGCATCAAACAGGCTATTGCGGGACGCAGCGCGCTGCTGAACGATGGTGATACCGATACTTACCGTCTTATCTTCAGTGAGGCGGATTACCTGCCGGGGTTGATCGCCGATAAATATGCCGATTTTATTTCCGTACAAATCCTCACTTCCGGGATAGAGAGGGTAAGGCCGGTGGTGCTTGACGAGCTGCAGCAATTGCTTAAGCCGGCCGGGATCTTTGACCGAAGCGACGCCTCCTCGAGGTCGCATGAAGGCCTGGAAGTGTCGTACGGGACGCTCTCCGGCGTTGAGCCGCCCGAATTTGTGACCGTAAAAGAAAACGGCATCGCTTACGGGGTAAACATCGCCGATGGCCAGAAATCAGGTTTCTATTGCGATCAGCGCGACAACCGGATGCTGGTGGCCGCCCACGCGAAAGGGAAACGGGTGCTGGATTGTTTCTGCTACTCCGGCGGATTTACGCTAAACGCCCTCAGGAACGGCGCCGCCTCGGTAACCAGCGTGGACAGCTCGGCGCTGGCGATTGAAACATTGAGGAAAAATATCGCACTCAATAACCTCGACCATCTGCCGCATGACGATTTCCAATCGGATGTAAACAAGCAACTCCGAAAATTCCGCGAAGACGAAGATAAATTCGACCTGATCGTACTCGATCCGCCAAAATATGCCCCTTCAAGGTCTTCGCTGGATAAGGCGTCCCGTGCCTATAAAGACCTGAACCGGCAAGCCATGAAGTTGTTAAACCACGGAGGCTTATTGGCTACATTTTCATGCTCCGGAGCGGTTGACATCGGCACATTCAAACAGATCCTCGCCTGGGCGGCGCTGGATGCGGGAAAAGAAGTTCAGTTTATCCAGCAATTTTCGCAACCGGGGGATCACCCGGTGAGGGCTTCCTTCCCGGAAGGGGAATATTTGAAGGGGTTGTTGTGCAGGGTAAGTTAAGGTTTGGGGGGCTGCTCCTTCTTTAACTTCACCGGTTTCCCGGTCTTCGATTTCATTTTGAGGTTCAGCATTTCCACCAGTACGGAGAACGCCATGGCGAAGTAGATATATCCTTTCGGGATGTGTTGTTCGAGGGCTTCGGCCAGGAGGGAAACACCGATGAGGAGCAGGAACGAGAGCGCCAGCATCTTCACAGTGGGGTGATTATTCACGAAGTTGCTGATACCGCCTGCAGAAACCATCATGATGCCCACCGCGATGACTACGGCCGCGATCATGATCTCGATGTGTTCGGCCATGCCCACGGCAGTGATCACAGAATCGAGCGAAAACACGATATCCAGCAGCAGGATCTGGACGATGGTTCCGGTAAACGACATCGCTTTTTTGCCCGTATCGGTATGCTCATCGCCCTCCAGCTTCTCGTGGATCTCGTGCGTACTTTTATAAATGAGGAACAACCCACCGACCAGCAGGATAAGGTCACGACCGGAGATGGCCAGTTTTTCATGCCAGTCGCCTTCGGTAATGCCTATCCAACTGCCTATATTAAACAGCGGGGCGGTAAGCGTCATGATCCAGGTGAGCGACAGGAGCAGCAATACACGCGTAATCATGGCAAGACCGAGACCTAACTGACGTGCCTTTTTTTGCTGGCTTGACGGAAGCTTTCCCGCGAGGATAGAAATGAAGATGATATTATCTATACCAAGTACGATCTCGAGCACCGTAAGTGTAAGTAAAGAGATCCATGCTTCGGGTGTGCTCAGCCATTCCATATGTCAGGTGTTTGGGCAAAAATATCAAAATTAGGGTCATAAACTAAAAAGGAGATACTTAATTTATCTCCCTGATCGGATGTCGGACAGGGGCCTGCCTAAGGTACGTGAGGAACGTCAACCGTTATCTGGCATGTTATTTCCTTGGGCAAAATCATATGGAGGAACCCATCATGATGGTTTGTCATCCTGAGCCCGCCGAAGGAACACAGCTGTTCACAAACTAAAAAACCTTCCCGTTAAGGAAGGTCTTTTAAAATCAATTAAAATTACACGATATATGAAGAACGGTTGAGAGCGCTGTTATAAAAACTGCACTGAGCCGTAAGTAGATTTGATCGTCACCTTGGAGTCTGAGCCTTTGCCTCCATACTGTCCTTTATAATTTTGGGTAAAGCTCCGGCCCTTGGCGCCGTCTGCCGGGTCTTTACTGATGATGTTCACCTTATTATCAGCATAGTTAAACCCCGCATAGATCACGGTTACGTCGAAGCTCACATTATTATCCCCCAGGTTGAGCGACATGGGAGAGAACGAGCTGTTGATCACCAGGTTTTTTCCCTTGGGATCGATCTGGTCGATCTTCAGCCCGCCGCTGTACTTCAGGTTCAGGTCGGCGCCGTTCGTTAGCTTACCGATGCGGCTTCCCGAGGCATAGTCGAGGTTAAGGTTCGCGTTGTTAGCCAGCTCGATATTTGCTTTGCCGTACTGGATGGTAAAGTTTCCTGACTCGAGGCTCGACACGGTTGCCGCCGAATAGCTCACCTTGATATTGTTGGCATTGTTAGTCAGCCTTCCCGCCTTAAGCGGACCATAGGAGATATTCGCGGTCACCTGCCCGTCGAAATCAGGCAGCTCAACGGAACCATATTTGTTGGTGATATCCAGGCCGCTTTTTGCCGGCATATAAACTACGTAGTTTACCTGCACACCACGACGTTCCACTACGCCATTGCTGCTTTTTATTCCCCACCAATTGTCTTTGTCCTGGGTTTTTTTGCGCTCGATGTTTGTTTTAAAGGTTACGAGGTTTCCTGCCTTACCGTCGTCGATGGTTACGCCATCCAGGAGCTCTTTCGCTTCTTCTTCGGTACTGTGATAGGCTTTGATCTCGATATCGACCTTCACCTCGTTTTTTGCCCAGGTGTTGATGGTCACTTTACCGTATTGATTGTTAATAGACAGCCTGTCGTTTGCCGATAGTGAATACGATTTGCTCACTGTTTTGCTTTTTTCTACTCCCTTAAAGTTCTTGGAATCGAAGGCGCTGTCGAAGTCGAAGCTGTGGTTAAGTCTTGTGGTAGCGGCGTTGATCCGCCCGTTCACGGCAGCTAACCGGTTGTCAAGATCCAACAGCTGGGTATGTGTCGTATAGGCCTGGTTGAGGCGGAGCTTTGCGGTGCTGTCGCGGTAAAGCTTCACCCTCTCCTGGTAAGCCTTGTTACGCTCTGCTGCGGCCCGGCTAATTTCTGCCGAGATCTTCTTGTTTACTTCGCGCAATTGTTTCTGCAGCTCCGTTTGCTGGTCTCTCAGGGCTTTCACCTCGGGGGTTTGGTAAATGGAGGTACGCGACCCCGCGATCGGTGACTTCGGTGCTTCCGCCGGCCTAGCCGGCGGCACAGGTTCCTGTGCAAAAGTGGTAACGGTTCCCAGGCCGAGCACTACGGCCAGCAGGAAGATTTTATATACTCTGTGTTTCATGTGTTTGTCCTTTTTTGATCTGGTTGATCTGTTGTATGATGGTTAATTGTTGATTCAGCACATCGATCTGTGTTTGCAAGTTCCGGATCATCGCTTTCACAGTTTCTTCCCGGTTAGGGCTGGTGGCCAAATCGTTTTGAAGCTTTTGGTAGTTCGTATCCATTTTGGCGATCTCGGATGCAAATTCCCTGTATAATTGGGGATCTTCCTTTTCGATCCGCTTCAGTTCTTGCTGTTTATCTTCTATCATCGAGGCATATTGTACCTGCAGCTTGCCCATTTCGGGGCTCACCGAACTGATATCGATGCTGTTATTCCCATGCTTCAGGAACAGCACACCTGCGGTAAGCACTACCAACAGCGCGGCGGCGACACGCACCACGAAGCTCAGTCTTACCATCCTGGCTTTCTTTACCTGCTGTTTCTTGTCCAGCTGCTGCTCAATCCGCTCCCACAATCCTACCGGGGGCTCACACTCATCGAATTCCCGGCGGTTGCTCCTGATAAATTTTTCAAACTTCTCGCTCATTGTTCATTTCTTTAGTTAACAGCTATCGGCTTTTATCCCTTGCTTATGTTTAGACCCTGATCCCGGCTTCCGTCTCTTATGCCTCCGCAAAAAGCTGACCGCTGATAGCTTATCTCAATTATACTTCACTCCCTGCATCTTCAGCTGTTCCATCAGCTTCCGTTTTGCACGCATAAACTGGGTGCGCGACGTATTTTCGCTGATCTTAAGGATGTGTGCGATCTCCTCGTGATCATACCCTTCCAGCAGGTACAGGGAGAGTACCACCCGGTATCCTTCCGGGAGCAGCTGGATCCCGCGTTTAACCTGCTGCACCTGGTATTGGATCTCTGCGTCGTCGTACCGGTCGTCGTCGGGAAGGTCCTCCACGTCGGTATCGTCGATCGGGATCAGTTCCATTTTCCGCTTTCGCAGGTGGCTGATCGACTTATTTACCACGATCTGTTTCATCCAGAGACCGAACGTGGTTTCCTGCCTGAAATCGCCAATACGCGCAAAAGCGTCAACGAAAGCATCCTGGAGCACATCGGCAGCCTCCCCTTCATGGTTCACGATGCGCATGGCGATATTGAACATCGCTTTTGAATAAAGCTTGTACAACTCATAATGCGCTTTCCGGCTTCCCTGTTTGCACTCAACCACCAGGTTGTAGTGCTGATCGACATAAACAGCTTCCAAATTTCTAGCTTTCAAATAAAGAGACGTGACGATTTTCGGCACGTTGCATGCGGGCGGATATTTTTTGTCTGACGTTACTCATTTCTCAACGATCTCACCGGGTTCGATGCCGCCGTGCGGAAGGTTTGCCAGCCGATGGTAAGGCCGCCGATGACGAACAATACCACGAATCCCGAGAGCACGGTGAATACGCCGATCGAGGCATGGTATGCATAATTGCGGAGAAACATCATGCCGAAGGTAATCCCTGCCGGGAAGGCGATGAGCGCGGCAAAGCAGAGCAGCCATATAAAATCGCGGGAGAGCAGGAACACTACCTGGCTAACGGTGGCACCCATCACTTTACGGATGCCGACCTCCTTGGTCCGCACCTCGGAAGTATAGGTGACCATGCCAAGCAGGCCGAGGCAGGCGATAGAGAGCACCATACCGGTAAACACGCCTATAAAGAGCTGGTCTTCGGCATGGAAATGATGATCGTACAGCTCCTGTTCGTACCAGCGGATCTCCTGTTGCGAAGGCTTGATAATGCCAGCGAGGCGTTGAGAAACACCCGCGACTACCTGCTCCGGCGCCGCCGAGGCCGACACTTTAACCTGCAGGAGCCGGAAGCTCTTTGGCTGGTAGCGGATCATGAGCGGATCGATCCCATATTTCATGCTCATAAAATGAAAATCTTTTACCACACCGGATACCCGGGCCGATACCGAGTCGCTGAGCCACACCAGCTGACCGATCGCTTCCGCGGGGTTACGTAAATGCAGCGCGGCAATAGCCCTTTCGTTGAGCAGTACGGCCGTACCCGCCGAGTCGGATGCGGAAGCGGGCAGGTTGTCGCCAGCCAGCAGCGTCAGCCCGAACACCGGCACGAAATTCGCATCGGCGGCTTGCACACAGACCTTGGCCGCCACCTGTTTATCAGCCGTTTGCGCGGTTATCTCCGCGGGATGCGAAAGCGCCATTAAACCCGAGCTGGCCGTTACCTGTTCTATCCCTGGTTGTTTAAGCACTTCGGCCGTTACGATACGTGCATCTTTATCATCCAGGCCGATGTTCAGAATATTGCTTTTTGTAAAACCATACTGGCCTGTTCCCATAAAATTCATCTGGCGGTACATTACCAGCATAAAAATGATCCCCGTAAGGGAAATGGCGAACTGTGACACCACCAGTACCTTGCGCAGCGTAAGCCCTTTAAATACCAGGGGTTTGTTTTGTCCCTTCAATGCCATTACCGGGCTGAATGAGGCCAGCAGCCTTGCCGGCACCAGGCCTGCCAGCAACCCGGCTACGAGTGTGAAGGAAACCAGGATGATCCAGAGCTTAGCGTCCCACTGTACGCCGTCGACAATTTTTTTCACCACGTTGAGCGACTGCAAGGGCTGCAGCATGCCGATAGAAAGCAGGAGGGCAAAAGCCGACAAGATCATCGACTCCACCACGAACTGCGCCCATAAATGCCATTTGCGTGCACCGATCACCTTGCGGACGCCCACTTCGCGCGCACGGGTAAGCGAACGTGCGAGGGTGAGGTTTACATAATTGAACCCGGCCAGCAGGAGTGTTACCAGGCCCACCCCGATCTGGACCAGGATAACCGACATGTCTACCTGGTGCCCGGCGATGACGAGCAGCCCTTCCCTATCCGGGCTGATTGCCGCAAGCTGCTGCGCGCGAAAGCCCATCGATCGGATGACGGAAGCCGACATTTCTTTCGTCGCCAGGGTGCCGATAGCCGGCAGCACCTTATCCAGCGCCGCCCGGGAGATGCCGTCTTTAAGCCTCACATAGGTAAAACAGGCAGCCTCACTCCAGGTCGAATCCGGTTTGCGTTCGCCCCTGATCTCCCGCAGCGTAGAAGCGGCCGCGAAAGCTTTACAATCGAAATGCGTTTTGCCGGCAGGCTTCGCCAGGATACCGGTAACGGTAAATGCATTCCCGGTTTTTCTTTTTAACGTTTTGCCGATGGGATCTTTTTTTCCAAAAAAACGGGTAGCGGTCGCCTGGTCGATCACGATGGTGTAAGGATCGCCGGAAAAGCTGCCTCTTTGCAGCCGGAAGCCAAAAACACGGAAGAAGTCGGGGTCTACATAGCTTAATTCCTGCGGAAGCATGTCGGTCTCCGTCGACAACTCCATCCGGGCAGGAAAAACCTGTACACATTCTTTCGTAAAACTGTACTTCCGTAACATATTTCCTACCTGTATCGGCGTGCTGGCCCAGGCGCTTTCCTTGCCCTCTTTCAACTCCAGGTCGGTAATAATGCGGTAAGTTTGTTCCGGGTACGGATGAAAAAGATCATAGTCATAAGCCGATTTAAGGTCTATCAGCGCCAGCAGTGATACTGCCATTCCGGCGGCCAGCCCGAAAATATTTATAAAGGAAAACAGCTTGTGTTTCCAGAGGTTGCGCAGGGCGATTTTGAAGTAGCTTTTTAGCATAACAGAACTTTTGGTTGGACGTGTTACAGGATACGGGTTAATATGAGGTTCTCAACTTATAAGAATATCTGGGCGCTGGGCGGTACATCCAACGTTTACTACTCTGTTCGCAAAGAATGCGCGGGGTTTGCCCGCGCGATCCGGGAAGTCTGGATGCCAATCAATATCACGGTAAGGAAGACCAGTACCACGATACAACCTGCAAAAGGAAAGACAGTGAGCGTGATGCGGTAGGCATAATCATTAAGCCATCGCTGTGCAAGGTACCAGGCAAAAGGACAGGCAACGATGGCAGACAACAGCGCAACCGGCAGAAAATCCTTCAGGAAGAGCGAGGTGATACCCGATACGGAGGAGCCTAACACCCTCCGGATACCGATCTCGCGCGTGCGTTTCTGGATGCCGAGCGAAACCAACCCGGCAATGCCCAGCAACACGATGAGCAGGGACAGCGCGGTAGCCAGCTGCGACGCACGCTGCAAACGGATCTCCGCACGATAGAGTTTTTGCAGGGAATCGTCCATAAAGCTGTAATCGAACGCGGCGCCGGGCAGCGCGCGCGACCACCTTTGCTGCAGGAGCTGCATGGACTTCGCAACATTGCCCGGGCGCATCTTGAATGATAAATAGCGATAAATAGTCAAGGATTTTACGTGACTAAATACCAGCGGCTTTACCGCGTCGTGCATAGAGCCGAAGTGGAAATCCTTTACTACGCCAATAATATTTAACGAGGTGGGCAGCCCTGCTATTTTTAACCGCTGCCCGACTGCTTCTGCCGGCCGCCGCCACCCCAGGGCGCGTGCATGCGATTCGTTGATCACCACTTGCGTAGAATCGGCTATCGTTCCGAAGAATCGGCCGGCGCTTAACCGAAGCTGGTAAACGGACGCAAAATGCTCGTCGGTAGTCAGCGACTCCGCGGAGACGGACCGTGTACTGTCGAGCCCGTTTCCATAGGCCTGCACGGTGGAGCCCGCTTTCCCGTCGGGAACTACGTAGGTGAGTGTAGCAGACTGTACTTGCGGCATCCGTTCGAATTCATCGCGGATGTTCAGCATACGGGCTACGCCTTTTGCCGACCAATCGCGCGGTACCGGGAGCGATACCACGTAATCCTTATTATATCCCAGGTCTGCGCCGAAGAAATAAGCGACCTGCCGCGAGATCACGAACGCCCCGGTAAGCACCACGGCTGCGGTAAAGAACTGGAATCCCACGAGCATCTTTCGCATAACCATGCTTTCGCCGGGCGTTTTTAATTTCCCCTTGATCGCATCTGCGGCCTTAAACGATGCGAGGATAAATGCGGGATAAAACCCGGCCGTCACCCCCACTACCAGCGTGATCACCAGCGGTATGAACAGGAAATACACCGGGTACGCCGTAAGCGCGGGAAGGGCACTGCCGATCATCCCGCTAAAAAACGGCGCTGCCAGCTTGTACCAGGCCACAGACAGCAGCGTGGAGAAAAACACGAGCACGGTAGCTTCCGTGAGGAACTGCAGGATGAGCTCGCTTTTAAGTCCCCCGGCTACTTTGCGTACACCGATCTCCCGCATCCGCGAAGACGAGCGGCTGACGGCGATATTCACGAAATTGACGACCGCCATGGCGAGAATGAACAGGGCCGTACATGCCAGTACTATCAGCATTTTACGGACCGCACCCTGGTTGGCGTCCAGGTAGTACTGTTTTAAAGGGAGCAAATAAGGCGTAAGATTAGCCGCAATGGCCCCGGGTGCATGCCGTTTAAGTAATTGAGCCACGGGCTTCCTCAAATCGGCGGGCTGCACGCCCCGTTTCAGCTTGATAAAAGTAACGATGTACGGATTGTTCCATTGGTCGAGGTCCCGTCCGAAAAATGCCGCATCGCGCTGCGAAAGATAAAACTGGTTGTCGTTGCCTTCATTCAGGTGAGTTACTGAATTTTCGCCGGATTTGGCAAGCACACCTGTAATCTTAAAATCGTGCCGGGTACCCGAAAAACTTTCGATGGTAAGGTGCTGCCCCACCACATCTGTTTTGCCGAAATACTTCTCCGCGCGTTCCGCCGTGATCACTACAGAAAACGGTTCGTTAAACGCATTTCCGGCACTTCCGTGGAGCAGCGGGAAACCATATAGCGACAGCAGCGTGCTATCGCCGATCTGCAATCCTTCCCGGAAGTGTTTTTCGCCGGAGGATACCGTAGACATGATGCCGTCAAAACGATAAAAGCCTTCCACCAGGTTCGGGTAATCTGTCGCCAGGCTTTTGGCCAGCGGCCCGATGGAGGTCATTTCAATGCCCATATCAGGCGCCTTCCACCTGCTTTGGATAATGTACTGGCGATCGCTGTCGGTCAGCGAAGCATTCACCTGCAACTCGTTCCAGATATGGCCGCCAACAAGAAAGAAGAAAGCCAGGCCGACAGAAAGACCAGCAATATTAAGCACGGAATACAGCTTGTGCTTTAAAAGGTTTCGAAAAGCAAGGGTAAGATTGGTTTTGAACATGTTATGTGATATTATTCTGTGCGAAGCGCGTCCACCGGGTTGGCCAGTGCCGCTTTAACGGACTGGAAGCTTACCGTAAACAACGAGATCAGCAGTGCGATAAAACCCGCCAGCCCGAACATCCACCATTGCAGCTCGATGCGGTAAGCGAAATCCTGCAGCCAGAGATTCATAAGGTACCAGCCTACCGGCGAGGCGATAACGATGGCCAGGACGACCAATTTAAGGAAATCGCCGGAAAGCAAGCCCGTCACCTGCAATACGGTGGCGCCAAGTGTTTTGCGGATACCGATCTCTTTCACACGCTGTTCGGCTGTAAAGGCGGCCAGGCCGAAGAGCCCCAGGCAGGCCAGGAAGAGTACCAGCAGGCTAAAGAAGGTAAATAGTTGTTCCAGTTTGCTTTCGGCGCGGTACTGCTCGTCGAGCTGGTCGCTTACCCAATTATATTCGATGGTCTTTTCCGGGTAGAATTTGGCCCACAGCCGGTTAATTCCCTTCAGCACCTGCGCATGGGTACCCGGACGCACACGTACCAGCAGGTTACCATATTGCTGATCGCGGTGCGCCTGGATAAGGCAAGGCATCAGCGAATGATGGAGCGATTCGTTGTGAAAGTCCTTCACCACACCAATGGGAATGCCCCGTAAACCGGGAACAGGCTCATTCATCTTGTTAATTCCCAGTAACCTGGCCGTGTAGGCGGTAACCAGGGCGGGTTGCGTTTTACCGGCCTCTTCAAATTCTGTCCACTCTTTTCGCTGCAGCGAATCGGCATTCAGGGCATCTGTGGGGCGGGCGCGGTCGAACAACCTGCCATCGGCCAGCTGCAGCTTTAGGGTAGCCGGCAGGTCTACATCGCCATTGATATAATTTACGCGGATCTTATTTCCCTTCTGCCGGGGATCATCGATCTCCGTAGACATGCTGCCTGCGCCGCCAGACGGGTACCAGTTAGTGATGCTTGCATTTAATGCGCCGTTCAGTTTGAGCACCTCCTGTTTAAATGCCTGGCCTTGTGTGCCTAACTCCGTCCACTTGATGGTGAGCAGGTCGTTGCGGTCGAATCCGAGGTCCTTGGTACCCATATAATGTAACTGGAACTGGATCACGCAGGTAGCCACCAGCACGAGCATGGAAATTGCGAACTGGCTAACCACCAGTCCCTTCCGCAGGAAACCGGTATCCGTTTTTACCGATAGTTTTCCTTTGAGGATGCTTACCGGCTTCGCGGCCGAAATGAGCAGCGCCGGGTAAATGCCCGTAAGAAGGCTCACCAGCAGCACCGAGCCGCAGGTAACTGCGAACAAACCGGCGCTTCCGGCAAGACTGACGGTGAGCGGGTGACCAAGAAATACTTCTACCGGGCGGAGAAAGATCCCGTAAAACACCAGCGCCATAGAGAACGACAGTACAAAGAACAACAGCGATTCAACCAGGAACTGCATCACCAGCACCCGTTTTTCGGCACCGAGCAATTTGCGCATTCCAGCTTCCTTTACACGGCGTAATGCCCTTGCAGTGGTAAGATTTACGAAATTAATACAGGCGATAAGGATCAGGAGAACGGCGACGCCGGAAAAAACATACACGTTCCTGAGGTTGCCCTTTATTTCTTGTCCTTCATCGAAATCCGATTGAAGATATACCTCCTTTATCGGCTGGAATGCATAGGAATACTTGGCCTTGCCGCCGGTGAAGCGGTTGTACCATTTGTTCACTTTAGCGGTAAATCCCGGGATGTCGGTACCCGGTTTTAACAGCACGTATTGCGGCGAAAAAGAGCCGTATTCCTCTTTATAAAGCTCCTCGTGTTTTGCCTCGCGTACCACCATCACGTCTGCGCGCAAGTGCGTATTGGCCGGAATGTCTTTAATAACCCCGGTGATCACGTAGGTTTTCGGTTTACCATATCCCGGGAGGGAGGTGATGGTTTTCCCCGTCGGGTCTGCCTCCCCAAAATACTGTTTGCTGATCTTTTCCGTGAGTACCAGGTTCGGCATGCCGGTCACCAGTGTTTTCGGATTGCCCTTTACCACCGTAAAATCGAGCATATTCCAAACGGAAGGATACGTGGAAAGGCTTTTTACCTTCACTCCCTGCCCCTCTTCGGCAAACTTTAACCTGTTCTCGTTGGCGGAGATGCCGCAGAAATCCGTCACCTCCGGGAAATTACGCTTCAACTCTCCGCTGATCCCCAGGAAAGGACGCGACGATCGCTCTTCCACGTTTTTGTTATCGCGGTTTATGCTGATGATCCGGTAAAGGTTATCGGCCCTGGTCCATTGGTGGTCATATGAAAGGTCATCGAGCACCACCGTGGCTACCAACAGGCAGGCCGCCATACCGATGGTTAGTCCTAACAGGTTAATGGTAGAGTACACCTTGTTTTTAAAAAGGTTACGTGCTGCAAGTTTAAGGTTGGTAGTTAACATGGGTTCTCTTTTTTAATCAGTTATTTATTCGTTCCTCAGGGTATTTACGGGATTTGCCAGCGCCGCCTTCACAGACTGGTAACTGATGGTAAGTATGGCGATAACGATGGCGATCAGACCCGAAGACAAAAGCGTAACAAAGCCAGGCTTAATTTTATAGGCAAAATCCTGCAGCCAACTGTTCATCACGTACCAGGAGACCGGCGCGGCGATGATAAATGCAATAAACACCAGCTTCACGAAATCTTTTGCCAGCAGCGTCACGATCCCGGACACGCTGGCACCGATAACTTTGCGGATCCCAATTTCGCGGATGCGCAGCTGTGCGGTAAATGCGGCCAGGCCAAACAGGCCGAGGCAGGAGATCAGGATGGCGATACCGGCGAAAATATTAAAAAGGGTGCCGGTGCGCTGTTCTGACCGGTAAAGTGCATCGAAAGTTTCGTCGAGAAAAGCGTAGTTAAATTCGTAACCGTCGTTATAGGTTTTCCATATCCGCGCTGCGGCAGCGATCACCGCAGGGGCATGATCGCCCGTGGTTTTGACATACAACTGACCGGGATCCCTATCTGTGTACGACAGCACTAAGGGCTCGATCTTATTTTTCATGGAAGCAAAATGAAAATCTTTTACTATGCCAATAATCGTCCCTTCTATTCCGCGAAGGGTAAACCGCTTTCCTATGGGATCCTTAATTTGCGCGTCCCTGGCAGCCGTCTCGTTAAGGATGAAGTGTGCGGTGTCTGCCACAGCGCCGGTAAAGCCGCGTCCCTGTACAAGCGTCATCTTAAAGAAAGAGATAAAGTCTTTGTCGATGTCCATAGGCCGCACCATCATGGTTTGCCCGGGCTGCTTTCCGTCCCACGAGTTATTGCCCGTTTGCCCCTCGAGCCTGACGATATTGCCACTGGCCCGGGTTACAGCGGTTACTCCCGGGACGCTGAGGAGCTCGTTCTTTACGGCGTCGTAATGCGGACCTATCTGCCGCATCCGGAACGACAGCACATGGTCCTTATCATATCCAAGCGCTTTTGAGCGGATAAAATCCATCTGCTTACTGATAATGAACGTGCCCGATATCAGCACGATGGAGAACGAGAACTGCACCACCACCAGTATTTTTCTGAACGATGTATCGCCCATATTGGCCGATATCTTTCCTTTTAACGCGTTAATAGGTTCGAACGCTGACAGCAAAATCGCCGGGTAAATACTGGAGGCGATCAGCGTGCCTGCAATGGTACCCAGTATGACCAGCCAGATGTGGTAGTTCGCAAGGTCGATGTGCAGGTTCTTGCCCGAAAGCGCATTAAATGCCGGCATTAGCACATACATCAAGGCCAGGGCGAGTGCAGCCGCTACCATGAACAGCATTGCCGTTTCAATGATAAACTGCAGGAACAGGTGGATACGGGCGGCACCGGCAATCTTGCGGAGGCTTACTTCTTTTGACCGGAGCATGGCCCTGGCGGTAGACAGGTTCACATAGTTGATACAACCGATCACCAGCACCAGCAGGGCGATGATGCCAAACATCCGCACGGTCTCTATGCCGCTGTTGGTCCCGTCAGACCGGTAAAGGTGCATAGCCGAAACCGGCTGAAGCAGGTACAGGATATCGGTGTCGTCCGCTTTATGGCGCAGGTGGATATCGCGCAGCCGGGTAGCCAGCCGATCGGTTGCAGTGGCCGGCTGCAGCAGCAGGAACGTAAGGTAACTGAATTGGTTAAAATCGTTCATCATCGACTTCCCGGGCGAACTGCCTGCATAGATATTTTTCCCGAGCAGCGTCATCGGCATAAAAATATCGGCGCGGATACTCGAGTTATCGGGAAAATCGGCGATCACTCCGGTTACCGTATAATTAACGCTGTCGCTTACGATCACTTTGCCAATGGGCTGCTCCCCGCCGAAATAACGATTTGCGGTGGTTTTGGTAAGCACCAGGGAATGATCATCAGCAAACGGTTTCGCCATATTGCCCTTAATAAGTTTAAAATCGAACACCGAAAACAGCGAGGGATCGGTAAAAGTTACCTTCGTTTCGTTAAACTGTTTTTCTTTGTAGCGGGTCAGCATGGTCATTCCGCCGGGGGCGAGACGTACCACGTCCTTTACTTCCGGCAGTTCTTTCTTTGCCAGCACGCCGATAGGCGCCACGGTATTTTGCCAGATCTGGATGCTGGCGCCGGTGCCTACCCTGTTCTCCAGCTTGTAAATGTCCGATGCCTGGCGGTGAAAACCGTCAAAGCTCAATTCATCCTGTACCCACAATAGGATCAGCATGCCCACCGCGAGCCCGACAGAAAGGCCCGCGAGATTGATCCCCGCATAAAATTTGCTTTTAAGCAGCGACCTGACGGCTGTTTTCAGATAATTTCGAATCATAATGAATTATTAATTACGGTACTATTCATTCCTGAGCGACTCAACCGGTTTTACCATTCCCGCTTTTAAAGCCTGGAAGCTTACGGTACCAAAGGCGATGACCAGCGAGACCGACCCGGCGAGGCCGAACATCCACCAGCTTACGGCGATGCGGTAGGCGAAGTCCTGCAACCACGCATCCATGATCCACCACGCCACCGGAAACGCGATAAACATGGCGATAATGACCAGTTTCAAGAAATCCCTGGACAACAACGCCACGATGGCCGAAACTGAGGCACCGAATACCTTGCGTATCCCGATCTCTTTTTTGCGCTGTTCGGCGGTAAAAGCGGTAAGCGCGAATATGCCCATCATGGCGATAAGCAGCGACACCATAGTAAATGCCATGGAGAGCTTACCGAGTTTCTCATGTTTTTGCATAAGCTTGCGGAAACTTTCGTCTACCCAGTCGTACCGGAGCGGGAATGCGGGCTCTACCGTTTGCCAGAACCTGGTTATGGCACCTATTGAAGCGGCCGCCTTCCGGCCGTTCACTTTTACCAGGATGCGGTCATAGCCAAGCATCCCTTTTTCTGCACCGATGGCATAAATATTCGGCTTTATTTTAACCTGGTAACCATCGTTCAGGTTATCTTTCAGTATCCCGATAATGCGGTAATCCCTGGCGAGTATGCGCACCACCTTACCGACCGGGTGCCTGAGCTTCATTTTGGAAACGGCCGATTCATTGAGTACGGCAGCATTGATAGAGTCTGACGCTAACTGCGGGTTAAAATCGCGACCTTCCACCAGCTTCATATTAAACATCTTAAAGTAATTGAAGTCGATGGCGTTAAAACTGAGGTGGGTGGTATCACCTTCAAAACCGGCTTCCTGGAAATTAAATGTTTCTTCACCCGGGTAAACATCGGCGATAGCCACTTGCTGTACGCCGGGGATATTGAGCAAGCTGGTTTTGAGGTATTGGATCCGCTCGCCGGGCCGGCCGCTGGTAACAAGATTGCTGTTCCTTACTTTTAACGACACAACCTGCGCGGCATCGAAGCCCGGATCGCTATTTTTCATATAACTCACCTGCCGGTAGATAATGATCATGCCCGAGATGAAAGCGATGGAAATTACGAACTGGGCGACGATAAGCCCGTTCCGCAGCGGCCTGCCTTTTACGCCTTTAAGGGTATCTCCCCTGAGCACTGTCACCGGGCGGTAACGGGAAAGAAAAAGAGCCGGGTAGGTGCCTGATAATAACGTGGTAATGACGATAATAGCCGCCAGCTGCGCCACCATCATCCAGTTCTGCGCCGCATTAACCGGGTTCCATATCACCAGGTGCAGGTTAAACGACCGGTTGAAAAACACCAATGCGATCCGCGCGAAAAAAACGGCGATCACCAGCGCAACTAAACATTGCATGAACGCCTCCGCCAGGAACTGCCAGACGAGGTGGAACCGGCCTGATCCCAGCACTTTGCGTACGCCCGTTTCCTTTCCGCGTTTTCCTGCCTGCGCAATGGCCAGGTTGGTGTAATTGATACATGCCAGGATAAGAATCAGTATACCTGCCACCGAAAAGATCATCACCGGCAGGTGATTTCCCATGGCATAATCATTTACCGGTGTGGGAGAAAACGCGCCGCGCCAGTTAACCGCCTGCGGCTTGATATGGATCTGGCTCACCGGTTCAAAAAACAGGTGTGCAGAGGAAACTTTCTCTTCCTTCATCCACCGGGCCAGCTCCTTTGCCGACGGAATGGCAACCGGCTTGCCGCCGGCGCTCATAGACTCCCACCTTAAATAATAAGCCAGGGCGTATTGACGATCGGCTTTTTGCGAGAATTGTGCCGGCGAGGCGTGTTCATTGAGCAGGAAGTAAGTGGTAAAAATGGTCCGCGCCCAGTTTCCGGGATCCTTGTTAAAATAGGATACGCAAAAGTCGAAATCGATATGCGAGGGGCCTTTACGTTCGAACACGCCGCTGACGGTATACGCGAGGGCGGTATCGGCGTAAACGAAATCGAGGGTTTTGCCTACCGGGTCGCTGTCGCCGAAAAGCTTCCTGCTGGCTTCGGTGCTCAGCACAATGGAACGGGGCTGCTTTAATGCCGTGGCCGCGCTCCCATATACGAAGGAATAAGGGAATACATCAAAGAACGTGCTATCGGCCGAGATGATCTTTTTTTCGTAAAAGCGGTTGCTTTTAACGCCAATGATCTGCTCCGGCATGGTGGTGATCCGGGTCACCCTGGCTACTTCCGGGCAGGTGGCTGCCAGCTGGGTACCAAGCGGGTACGGCGACCATCCGCCGAATTTCTCACGTTCGCCGTTGCGTACCTCTTCGGCGCCCATGCGGTACACGCGATCCAGCTGTGCATCCCATTGGTCATACCCCGTTTCATGGTTCACATATAACAGGATCACCACGAGGGCCATCAGGCCCACTGCCAAACCGGAGATGTTGATAAAGGCGTACCCTTTGTTGCGAACGAGGTTCCGCCAGGCGAGTACCAGATAAGTTCTTATCATTATTCGGTGCGTAGAGATTTTACAGGATTAGCTACCGCCGCCCTCACCGTCTCGATGCCCGATACGATCAGCGCGATACACAGCATGCCGCCGCTTGCGGCGAAGAAGATCCACCAGTTTACAGAAGTCCTTTCGGTAAAATCCTGCAGCCAGCGGTTCATTGCATACCACGCCACGGGCGTAACCAGCACCGATGCAAGTATCACCAGCAGTGTGAGCTCTTTGGAAAGCAGGGCCACGATCTGGCGGACAGACGCGCCAAGTACTTTCCGCACGCCGATCTCTTTGGCACGCAGGCTGGTGGTATATACGGCCAGTCCGAGCAATCCCATACAGCTGATAAAGATAGAAAGGCCGGTGGCCCATTTCAGCAAGGTGGAGGTATCCTGTTCGCTTTTGTAAAATTTGGCGATACTGTCGTCCACGAAGTTATACTCGAAATCGGCTTCGGGATAGAGGGTTTTAAATGTTTTTTCCGTTTCGGAGATAACGCGTTTCCAGTTATCGCTGCCGGCTGTTTCTGGCTTGAGCGCCAGGTGAAACGTGCCTGCATATTGTTTATCGTATAAAATAACCAGGGGCTTGATCTCAGTGTGGAGAGATTTCTGGTGAAAATCGGCAAATACGCCCACCACCAGGTTCTGCCTGTCATTATACTTTAAAGATTTCCCTACGGCTTTGGTCACATCGCGGAAGCCGAGCACGTGCGCATAAGTGGCGTTAATGAGCACTTTATCGGTTGAATCTGCAGCGCCGAGGAACTTGCCCGCAAGCAGCCTGACCTGGTAGATCTTTGTGTAGTTCTCGTCGCCTTTCTTTATCTGCACATCGGTGCTTACTTCTTTTTTGCCGTCCAAATACACAAACTGGCTCGAGCTTTGCCCTACGGATGACGGCGGCGCACCACCCATGCTTACGCGTTCTATCAGCGGGTTGTTTCTCAGTGTATTAAGCAGCACCTGTTTTTTATCAGGCTTGTTCCACTCTTTCCAGGGCGTATCAAAATACACGATGGCATCCTTTTTAAAACCGAGGTCCTTGTGCAATATGTAATAAATCTGTTTACTCACCAGCAGCGTGAGCATGATAAAGAACTGCGCGATCACGAACTGGGTGACTGTGAGCGATTTGCGCAACCACGACTTACGCGAATTGCCCGATACGCCCACATTATTTTTCAATACGCTGATCGGCTTAAAGCCGGATAATACCAATCCCGGGTAAAAACCCGACAGCATGCTTACCAGCAGGGTGAGCCCTGCCAGGAACAGGAGGACAGCCGGCTGCGCGACCAGCCCGGCAGTTATACCATTCGGGATAAAATCTTTAAACAACCTGATCACCAGCGGGGTAATGGCAATGGCAAGCAGCGTAGCCATGAGGGTTAACAGCAAGGTTTCGCTCAGGAACTGTGCCATGAGCTGTATGCGCCTGCTGCCCATCGTTTTACGGATACCGATCTCTTTGGCCCGTTGCCCGGCCTGGGCCGTGGTAAGGTTAATAAAATTGATACAGCCAAGTACCAGTAAAAATGCGGCGATGCCCAATAAACCGTACAGGGTACTTTTGTTGGCCGTACGTTCCTCGAACGACGCGTACCGGCTGTTAAAATGAATATCGGCAAGCGGCTGCAGCATAAAAGCCTGGGTAACCGACTTATCGTGGTCGCTCTTCGGCTTGTTTTTTTGAAGGAGCGCATTAAGCTGCCTGGTAACCGCGGCCGGACTGGTACCCGGTTTTAGCCGCACAAACAATTGCGACGAACTATTGGTGTTAGTCCAGGCACCGAGGCCCAGGCTTCCCTTAATCCCGCTATGCGCATCGATGGTAGGATACGAAATAAAGTCGTGCATCTGGAAGTCGGAGCTCTTTACGGGGGTCGCCACCACTCCCGCAACCGTTAAACGCAGCGTATCTTCGTAGGTCACCTCGCGGCCTATCGCCCGGGCAGGCGTAAGATGCGGAAAGTATAGCTGAACCCGCTCGGCGGTGAGCACCACCTGGTCGGGTTTATCCAGCGCAGCGGGCGATCCTGCCAGCCACTCATATTTCAGCAGGTTAAAATAGTCCTTCCCGGCGATCACAAAATTATCCTGTTTTTTAAACACGACCGGTTTTTTGTTTTCGCCGATAACCGAGATCTTGGATTCGTACCCGTATAAATGGAACGGGACCACCAACTCAAGGCCGGTGACTTCTTTTTTTGCCGCATCCGCCAATGCGGCCGTTACGCCGCCGTTATAGCTTGGTTCGCCCGAAAAAACATAATTCGATACTACACGGTATACCCGTTCCCTCCCGGGATGATAGTCATCAAACGAAAAATCGAAGTGCACGATCAGGTAGATCACCAGCGCCGCGCTCATCCCGATGGCCAGTCCTACCATGTTGATAAACGTAAAGAGCTTGTGATTCAGGAAATTACGATAGGCGAGCTTTAGGTTGGTACTTATCATGTGTTGCTGATTATTCGTTTCTTAAAGAATTTACCGGGTTTCCCCGGGCGGCTTTTACTGATTGAAAACTGACGGTAAGCACGGCAATGGTCAAAGCGGCGACGCCGGCAAGCGCAAACATCCACCAGCTGACAGGCACGCGGTAGGCAAAATCCTGCAGCCACTTGTTCATGATCCACCAGGCCACCGGCGAGGCGATAACGATCGCGACAACCACCAGCTTTACAAAATCTTTGGTGAGCAGCGCAGTTATACCCGTTACCGAAGCGCCCAACACCTTACGGATGCCAATTTCGCGCGTACGCAGCTCGGCGGTATGTGCCGAAAGCCCGAATATGCCCAGGCAGGAGATGAACAGGATAAGACCGGTGAAGACATTCAGCAGCACCCACGTTTTTTGCTCGGCGCGATACATGGCATCGAACGATTCATCGAGAAACTCGTACTCGAACGGCTTGGCGGGAACCGCCTGCTTAAACACCTTTTCGGCAGCTGCCAATGCTGCGCGCGTATTGCCGGCACGTGTTTTTACATAAGCGATCCCATACCAGTTTGGATTGTACGCCATTAGCAGCGGCTTGATCTCCTGGTGAAAATCGGTATAGTGGAAATCCTTTACGACACCCACGACGGTCCCTGCGATATTATTGATCGAGATCTTTTTCCCGATCACGGGGCCATAAAGTGCAAGCCGCCGATGCCCGGTTTCGTTTATAAGAAAAGAGTTTTCATCCGATGGTTCATCGCGCAGCCAGCGCCCGGATACCAGCGTCATATTAAAGAACGCACCATAATCAGGCTGGATATGCTGCAGCGTAACGGGAATTTCCGTGTCTTCGGGTTTGTTCTGCCATTGGAGCCCCTCGTCGAACACCGCCTCGTTGTTAAGTACCGGCGACTGGGTAAACGTTACCGCCCCGATCCCCGGCTGCGCTGCCAACTCCTGTTTAAATGTTCTAAACCATAACCTGCGCTGGCTGCTCTCGAAAGAGCCCGGATCGCGTTTCATCTTTACCAGCAAACCGGTAGGAAGCTTTATCGAAAACACCTGCGAACGGTTATAGCTTGCATCGGTTTCGCGGATAAACTGCTGCTGCCGGTACATGATAACGATGCCCGCGATAAGTACCACCGACACGGTAAACTGCACCACCACCAGGCCTTTGCGCAACCCTGCATCGCGGATAGAAAATATGGAATGCCCGCGAAATACATCGACAGGCCTGAAAGAAGACAAGAGCAGGGCCGGGTAAATGCTCGCAAGGATAACGATCACCAGCCAGGTACCGCCCAAAATAAGCCAGGTAGTTAGCGAGGTGACGGAGAACTCCAATTCCCTTGCAGTAAAGTTATTAAAGAATGGCAGGCAGGCGTTTACAAGCAGTACGGTTACCAACATGGAAATAAGGCTCAGTGCCCCTGTTTCGATCACAAACTGCCCGAAGATCTGGGTCCTTCCGGCGCCTGAGATCTTCTTTATGCTCACCTCTTTTATGCGGAGACTTGCTTTGGCGGTAACAAGGTTCACATAATTAATGCAGGCGATGATCACCAGCAGAACGGCAAAAACCGTAAAGAGCGTTACCCGTTTTTCGTCGCCGCGCTCTACCATATCGCTGGAAACGTCGGTTTCAAAATGCATCGCCCGAAGGGGCAACAAGGTATATTCAGGTACGTACTTAGATTTCCACTGCTTATCCTTTTCTATTTTTACGATGGCCGAGATCTTCCGCTCCAGCGCATGAACAGATGCGTCTTTGCGAAGCTTTACGAAAGTAAGACAACTATGGTTACCCCATGCCCGCATATCGTCAGCCGCCGCCGGCGTAAGCGCGGCAAACGGGATAAGCACCTGGAACCGGAAGCTTGAGTTTGGCGGATTATCAGCCACGATGGCCCGCACCTGGTACTCCACGCTATCGATGTTGAGCGACTTGCCTAAAGCTCCCCCTTTGCCAAAATATTTTTCTGCCGCAGTACGGGTAAGTACCAGGCTTTGCGGGTGCGCGAAAAAGGAAGCGGCACTTCCCTCCAGGAATTGATAGCGGAACACTTTCAGCCAGTCCTGGTTCACAAAAGCCACACCCTTGCCGTTAAAGATCTCGCCGTTCACTTTAAAAACCGGCGGATTGTAGTCGTTGGAATACGCGGTGGCCGCCTGTTCGATCTCTGGCAGCTGTCGTTTTACGGTTTCACCCAGGGGGAAAGGCGTCCGTTCCCAGGTAGTGTTGCCGCTTCCCGATTCGGCCAGGTACGAAACGCGGTACAGCTGGTCGCTGTTGCTATGAAAAGTGTCGTAACTCCGTTCATTATGCACCCACAACAGGATCATTACCGCAGCAGCCATCCCGATAGACAACCGGTGATGTTGATAAAGCTTTGAGACCTGTTTCGCAGCAGGTTACGAAGGGTGAGCCTGAGGTTGTTCGCTAACATAACGCGGACGGGAGATCATATCCAGCGCCACTTTTGCATTTAACTGTAAAACAGGAACTTAACCCGATCTCATTTAGGCTTGCCTGTTCATTTTCGAACAGTTTTTGTTCACAGGTGAACACCGGCCAAAGCTTATTAAAACCGATTGTTAATTCCTGCACAAATACCTGTTAACTTTTTTATGTAACAAAAATATAGCGTTTTTTAAAAAAAAAACCCATATTTCCCTAAACTTTAAAAAACTAGCGTATGAGAAGAAAACTATTAGCAATGGTGCTATGGATGTGTGCAACCTGCGCACAATTAATGGCGCAAAGCCAGACCGTGACCGGGACTGTCACTGACAAGGCGGACGGTTCGACCCTGCCGGGCGTAAGTGTCCTGGTAAAAGGGTCGAAAACAGGTACGCAAACAGGCGTCAACGGCCAGTTTGCCATCCAGGTACCGGCCGGGGCCCAATTCCTGGTGTTCTCTTACATTGGGTATACTGCGCAAACCGTCCGGGTAAGCGGCAATACCTTAAACGTATCCCTGGAAGTAGACGCCAAGCAGCTAAGCGAGGTGGTAGTAACAGGTTTTGGTACACAGCGCGACCGTAAAACATTAGGCTACAGCGCTACTTCCATTTCCGCGGAAGATCTTACACAGGCGAAGGTTACCAATGTGAGTAACGCATTGGCCGCTAAGATACCGGGAGCCCGTGTGGCAGGATCAGGCGGCGCCTTTACAGGGTCGAGCGTGATCATCAGGGGTTTTACTACGTTCACCGGCTCTAACCAGCCGCTGTATGTAGTAGACGGAATCCCGGTAGACAACAGCGGCGGCGGTGCATCGCTGCAATCGGGCGCTTCGGTTTCTAACAGGATCGTAGACGTAAACCCTGAAGACATCGAAAACCTCACCGTGTTGAAAGGTGCCGCTGCAACCGCGCTTTACGGTTCGCGGGGCGCTTCGGGGGTGATCCTGATCACCACCAAAAAAGCGAAGGCCGGCCAAAAGAGCAAGATCGAGTTCTCTACCAGCTATAACGCGATCGATATCAATAAGCTTCCCGACTACCAGAACACTTACGGACAGGGTGTGGCAGGCGCTTATTCTGCTACCGTAAATACTTCATGGGGCCCGGAGATGAAAGGACAGACCGTTAACAACTACCTCGGTCAGCCGGTCACTTACCAGGCGTACCCCGACAACGTAAAGGACCTTTTTAAAACCGGGTATAACCTGCAGAACAACCTGAGCTTTTCCGGGGCCAGCGATAAATCGACCTATCGCGTAGCTTATGGTAACGGTACAGAAACTTACGTGATAGACGGCAACAAATTGAAAAGGAACAACCTCACGGTAAATGCCTCTACACAGTTAAACAGTAAACTGAAAGTAGGAACCGCATTTACGTATACTAATAATACTTCTATCAGGACACAGCAGGGCAACCAGCTGGCTAACCCGGTATTCAGGGCGTTCTTTACACCAAGAAGCTTCGACCTGATGGGCACCCCGTTTGAAGACGCAGCAGGTGTACAAACCTATTTTGGCGCTGAAGATAACCCGCTCTGGTCTATCAAACACATTAAATATAATGATGAGATCAACCGTGTTTTCGGCAACGTTAACCTGCGATACGATTTCAACAACTGGCTAAACGCCGAATTCAAGATCGGGACCGATTACTATAATACCAAAGTGAAAGGATTCGACGAATTGGGTAACCGCGGCGGCGGGAACGCAGGATCGGCCTCGGTAGGTATCGGCGGCGTGGTTGAACGCAATTCGAACCTGAAGAACGTAAACAGCACCTTCACTGTAACCGGCAACAAACGTTACGGGGATTTCGGTGTTACCGCTACCCTGGGCAACGAAGTTTATGACAACTACAGCACTAACGCTAACGTAACCGGTCTGGGCCTCGTGGTAAGAGGCTTTGACAATATCAAGAACACCTTAACTTACAATCCCGGTTTCGGCTCGAGCAGGGTAAGGCTGGTCGGCTTCTTCGCCGACGTAGCAGCAGATTATAAGAACTTTATCACCCTGAACGTAAAAGCCAGGAACGATTACTCCTCTACCTTAACCAAAGAAAACCGTTCTATTTTCTACCCGGCCTTTGCCACCAGCTTTATTTTAACAGAAGCTTTCCCGGAAATTAAAGAAAGCGGCAAGATCAACCTCGTTAAATTGAAAGCGAACTGGGGCGAAGTAGGCAAAGGAGCTCCCGCCTATTCTACAGACTCCTATTATATCACTGCAAGCGCCGGCGACGGTTTTACTACCGGTATCACTTTTCCGTTTAACGGGCTCGCAGGCTACACGCTTTCCAACACAGCGGGAAACAATGCCATCACCCCTGAATTTACACGGGAATGGGAAGTTGGTACCGAATTGGGCTTCTTTAATAACCGCATCACCGCGGATATGGCGCTTTACCGCAGGAAAACCCGCTCGGTTATCCTGAACGTACCCCTGGCTGCCAGCTCCGGCGTGGGCAGCGTAACCAAAAATGCCGGCAGCCTTTCTACCAAAGGTTTCGAAGCTTCGCTCGGAATTACGCCCGTTAAGGTAAAGGACTTCCTGTGGAACGCAGTAGGCAACTTCACCAAGTTCAAGTCTATCGTACAAGAACTTGCGCCGGGTGTTCCGGTGATCACCCTCGGCGGATTCACTACACCAAACGTGCGCTTGGTGGCCGGCCAGGAATACAACCAGATCTATGGCTCTAAAATGCAACGCGACGCAAACGGCAAGTTATTGCTCACCGCGGCTGGTTTGCCGTTAGCGACTTCGGGCGTAGAAATTCTTGGAAACGCTAACCCGGACTGGACCATGGGGATCACTAACACCTTTACTTATAAGTCGCTTTCATTAGACGTACTGCTGGACATACGCAAAGGCGGCGACATGTACTCGAGGAACATTGCCGACGTGATCAGGAACGGCGCTGCAAAAGAAACCGCCGAAGTGGCCAGGTTTAACGCCGACGGTACAGTAGCCAAGCCTTATATGTTCGAAGGCGTATATGCCCCGGGCACGCCCAACGCCGGCCAGCCAAATACCACCATGATCACGTCAGAGCAATACTGGGGTAACTCCGGTAAATTCGTGGCGGCCGAAGGCTATATGTATGATACCTCCTGGTTCCGCGTGCGCGAGGCGAATATCTCTTACAGGGTACCCGTGAGCCTCGCTTCCAAAACGCCGTTCGGGAGCATCGACGTTGGCCTGTTCGGAAGAAACCTCTTTATGCACGCCCCTAACTTCCCGCATTTTGATCCTGAACAAAACGTATTGGGGATCTCCAATGCACAAGGCCTCGAGTTTAACGCGCAGCCAAGCACACGCACCATTGGATTTAACGTAAGATTGACCCTCTAATTTGAACACGATGAAACGAATAACCTATAAAATAACCACCCTTCTTTTTGCATGTATCATGCTGCTTAGCACGTCGTGCGATAAATACCTGGATATTAACAAAGATCCTGACAACATTCTCGACGGGCCGCTGCCGCAGCTGCTCTCATCGGTAACCGTAAACATCGGGTATTTCGCCGGTAGCGACATGCAGCGCTGGAGCGCGCTGATCATGCAGCAATATTCCGGTCAGAGCACCGGGTCAGAGAACCAGACCCAGGTATTCGATCGTTACCAGATCCAGGGCAATGACGCGAACAACGTGTTTTCGACCATTTACGCCACCATCCTGAACGACATCGACAACATCATTGCGAAATCCGGGACCGCCAGCCCGCACTATTCAGGCGTAGCCAAAATATTAAAGGCCTATGTGATGCAGATAGCGGTCGACAACTTCGGCGACCTGCCCTTCAGCGAAGCGGGAAAACTGCTGGTAAATCCCACCCCGAAATATGACGACGATAAAGTGATCTACACCGAGCTCGTTAAATTACTCGACCAGGGAATTACCGAGGTGAACGCCGCTACTTCGGTATTGTCGCCCACCACCAACTCCACCATTTACCCGAATGCAAGCTTCGCTACTTCGAAAGTAAACTGGGTGAAGTTTGCCAATACCCTTAAGCTGCGCATCTACCTGCACTACAGCCAGTCTGACAATGCGTTCTACAAAGCGCAAACCACCGCACTGATCAACTCCGGCGCCACTTTCCTCGCTTCCAATGCCGACAATTTCCAGATGGCGTTCCTTAACGAGGCTAACCGCCGTAACCCGATCGACCAGATGGAGGTAAGCCGCGCCAATTACCTGGTTGCCGGCGCCAAGCTGGTGGATATGATGAATACCCGCCTCGACCCCCGGAGAGCAACCTATTTTACCCAGGTGGGTGGTGCTTATAAAGGTGCGGTTACCGGTGCACCGGCCGCAGCGGCAACGTATTCAAAGATCGGTCTTTACCTGCGCGGCGGTAGCGGCACCACTTATACCGGTGCGGCCCCTATCCGGATGCTAACTTTTGCCGAGTACAATTTTATCCGTGCCGAAGCGGCCCTGGATGGTGCAGGCGCAGGTGTCGCCCAAACGTTCTTCCAGGCGGGCATCACCGCGTCGATGACGGATGCAGGTGTGGCAGCCGCCGATATTACTACTTACCTGGCCGCAAACGGCTTACTGGCAGGCACTACTGAGGCGATGCGCCAGCGCATCATCGAAGAAAAGTACGTGGCAAGCTACGGCGTGATCACCGAACCTTGGACCGATTGGAGAAGAACCGGCTATCCCGCACTTACCATCCCGGCAAATGCCGTGTTAACCGCAGTGCCTCGGTCCTTGTTCTACCCGCAATCTGAGATCGACTTTAACGGCGCCAATGTAACCCAGAAAGCCAACATGCTTGTACGGGTATTTTGGGATACGCGCCCGTAGGACCAGGAGAAACTACCAATATTAAGTACCTTTTTAATAAAAATGGCGCTTTGTTTTTAAACGAAGCGCCATTTTTATATAAAATTCAATATATTTTCACTATTTATTCAAATAAACCCATAAAATGCCCGATAAATAATATACATCCTATCATAATATTAATTTTTCAATTCACAAACGCCATTTAAACAGATAATTTTTATTATAATAGAAATTATAGGAATAATAATTAGCAATGTCTTATCTTTTTATTGCCAATTAATTGCAATTGATAAAAAAAAGGCGCATATTTCGCTAAATCTTTAAAAATTAGCGTATGAGAAGACAATTACTAGCAATCATGCTATTGGTATGTGCTATTGGCACCCAATTGTATGCCCAGGCTCAGACAGTAACGGGGGTTGTTACTGACAAGGCAGACGGATCACCGTTGCCCGGAGTAAGCGTGATGGTTCCCGGGTCGAAAACGGGAACCCAAACCGGGCCAACCGGCAGGTATTCCATAGTGATCCCGGCTGGGGGGCCGAAAACATTGAAGTTCACGTACATCGGCTACATCACTCAAACAGTTGCGGTAACACGTGCCACGCTGGATGTCACCCTGGAGAACGATGCAAAAACACTTTCGGAAGTAGTGGTAACCGGCTACGGTACCCAGCGTAAGAAAGACATGGTAGGATCGGTAGCTACGGTTACCGCCGAAGACCTGGTAAACAAACCGGTACAAAGCTTTGACCAGGCGCTGGGCGGTAAAGCTGCCGGCGTGCAGATCACCATCCCGAACGGGGTGCTCAACAACCCGCCCGTTATCCGTGTACGTGGTATCAACTCTATCTCGCTAAGCTCTTACCCGCTGATCGTGGTAGACGGAATCGCCACATATACTGGCGACGTGAGCGGCTCGAGCGCAGCCGGTAACGCTTTGGCGAGCATCAACCCTAACGACATCGAAAGCGTCGATATCCTTAAAGATGCCGCTGCCGCCGCTATCTACGGCAGTCGTGCAGCTAACGGGGTTTTGATTATCACCACCAAAAAAGGGAAAAAAGGAAAACCGGTAGTTTCGTATGACGCATGGGTCGGCCAGACCAAGATCATGAACATGCCGGAACTGCTCGACGCATTCCAGTACACGGAACTTAAAAACACCGCATTAAAGAACGCAGGCACTTATAACGCCGCTACCATGTCGTTCAACCTGGTTAACGATGCCAACGGAAACCCGATCAATACCAACTGGTATGACGTAGTTTACCGGAAAGGTACCGCACACAGCAACAGCGTGAGTCTTGCCGGCGGATCAGAAACCACCAACTACTATTTCTCAGGCGGGTATACCGGTCAAAAAGGGATCATCCGGAAGAACGATTACAACAGGGCCAACGCGCTATTGAAAATCGATCACAAAGAAGGAAATATCTTCAATATGGGTGGCAAAATCCAGTTTTCGAACGAGCAGAACCTGGCAGCCACTTCTTCGGGCTCATTGAGCGGTGAAGCTTTCGGTACCGGCGGCCTGGGTCGTCTGGCCATCGTAACCGCGCCAAACGTAGCCGTGAGAAATAACGATGGCACCTATAACGTTCAAACTGCCAGCACTATTGGCCGCATGGGCAACAAGGGCTCGGATGTTGGATTCTACAATCCCGGAACGGTACTTGACCTGGACCGCTCTAATAACGAGCTGAACCACCTTCAATCGAATGTATACCTCCAGGCCAACATCCTTCCGTGGCTTAATGCAAAAACCACTTACGGGGTAGATTACCTGCTTTCAGACAATGATTCATTCAACAACCCGATCAACGGCGGCTCGGCTGCTTCCCTCGGTTCTGCAAGCGAAAGCTATACCAAAAACAAAAGATGGGTTTGGACCAATACCATCCAGGCTGATCGCACCTTCATGGCCAAACACAGCGTTTCTTTACTGCTTGGTAACGAGCAACAACGTTCCGTAGGCCGCGGCTTCGGCGCTGGTCGTACCACCTTGTCCGACCTTGCCTTTAACGATTTTACTGCCGGTTACACTGCGGCGCCAAGCAACTCTGCTTCCTTTGGCGAAAATTACCTGGTGTCGTTCTTCAGCCGCTTGTCTTATGACTTCGATAAAAAATACTTTGTTACCGGTAACATCAGGCAGGATGAGTATTCCGCTTTCGGTGCAGGCAACAAAAAAGGCATCTTTTATGGTGTGGGTCTGGGATGGGAAGTTGCTAAAGAAGCCTTCTGGGAAAAAGCAGGGCTCGACAAAGTATTCAGCAGCTTTAAATTCCGCGGAAGCTACGGTACCGTAGGTAACATCAATGGTCTCGGTAACCTGGCCTCCTACTCCTTTTACTCAACAGGTTTATATGCCGGCGCTTCCACCCTGGTTCCGAGCCAGACAGGTAACGACCAGATCGCATGGGAAGAAAGCAGGAAATTCGACGCAGGTTTCAACTTAGGCATCATGAACGATAAGTTCACTGCCGAGTTCGCTTACTATAAGAACGACCTTAAGGGGCTGATCTACAACGTGCCGCAGATCCCCTCGGTTGGTCTGCCCAGCACGCCGCAGGCAAACATCGCTTCTATGTACAATAAAGGCGTTGAGCTAACCCTGAATGCACAGGCTGTAGCCACTAAAAACTTCTCCTGGACGCCGTCCTTTAACATCTCTTACAACAAAAACGTGGTCACCGCTTTATCAGAAGGTCTTACGCAATTCATTACCACGACTTCCTCGCTCGAATCCGCCAGCATCTCCCGCGTAGGCGGACCGCTGGGTATGATCTACGTGGTTAAAACAGAAGGCGTTGACCCTGCAACCGGCAGAAGGATCTTTATAAAATCAGACGGACGTAAAGTAATGTACCAGCACGTCGTTCCGGCCGGGCAGTTCCGCTGGTCGTACGAAAACGGTACCGATGCAACCGGCATCAGCCTTGCGGCGGATGGGTCGGCTTACAAAAATACCCAGCCTAAGTTCTATGGCGGTTTCGATAACAGCTTCCGTTACAAGAAATTTGACCTGAACGCTACCATCACTTACCAGCTCGGCTTCTATATTTACTACGGTACTTATGCAGGTTTAAGAGATCAGCGTTTCTGGAACAACTCCACCGATATGCTTCAGGCATGGACTGCGCCTAACCAGGTTACCAACATTCCTAAAGTATATTTCGGCGACAACGTTTCCAACGGCTCTTCCTTCCCCATCAGCGACAACGTATTTAAAGGCGATTTCGTTAAACTGAGAAGCATCGACTTCGGTTACTCACTGCCAGGCAGCTTCCTTACAAAACTGAAAATGGCCAGCGCAAGGGTATACGTAAGCGGTAACAACCTGTTATTTGTAACCAAATATCCTGGTTCAGATCCTGAAGTTTCCTCCAACGGTAACAGCACCTCGTCTTCGGGCGTCGATCGTAACTCGGTGGGTAACGGCCGTACATTCACCGCAGGCATTTCTGCTAAATTCTAATCTCTCAAGGAAATCGAACACATGAAAAAGAAATTTATATATACCAT
Organism: Hufsiella ginkgonis; assembly: GCF_009834915.1. Taxonomy (GTDB): domain Bacteria; phylum Bacteroidota; class Bacteroidia; order Sphingobacteriales; family Sphingobacteriaceae; genus Hufsiella; species Hufsiella ginkgonis. The sequence continues at coordinate 409,540 of NZ_WVHS01000001.1, forward strand.
ACTCATGGCAGCCGGCTTGGTAGCAGGATGCCAGAAGGACCTGCTTACCCCGGAGTCGAAAAACGCCGTTTCTACACTTGATCTTGCCCAGTTTTCTACTACCGCACGTATCGACGGACAGGTACTCGGCTTATACGCAGGTTTACGGTCGGGTGACTTTTACGGCGGCCGCTACCTGATCTATAACGAGCTTAGAGCCGATAACTTCCTGGCACAAAGCTCCAACTCCGTAACAGCCTACCAGACTTACAACTATACCGTGGGAAATGGCGCGCAGGAAGTTACCGACTTTTGGTCGTCTGCTTACAACACCATTAACCGTTGCAACTTGTTTATCGAAGGCATGGCCGCAAAAGGCACCTCGGTAATCGGCGATGCCATCTCCAAAAACTATGTGGGTGAAGCAAAATTCATCCGCGCGGTTTGTTACTACAGCTTGCTCCAGTTATACGCCCGTCCGTATTACGATGGTAACGGCGCTAAACCGGGCTTACCTTTAAGGTTAACCGGGAACTCTGTAGCGGGAAATTATGACCTTGCCCGGAGTACCGTAGCGCAGGTATATACACAGGTGCTTAAAGACCTCGACGAGGCAGAAACAGGCGTGCCGCTAACTTATGCCACCGCACTGGCGTCGACCACCAGGGCACACCGCAACTCGGTTATCGCTTTCAAAACGAGGGTATACCTTACCATGCAAAGATGGACCGACGTGGTAACCGAAGCGAATAAGATCGTTTCTACCGCTGCGCCGTTCACTGCCACCACTGGCGTCGCCAACGCGTTACAAGCCGATTATACGAAAGTATTCGCCAGCCCTTATACTACTACAGAGTCCATCTTTTCGATGCCTTTTGTTGCGGGCACCGAGCAGGGCGGCGGCCAGAGCGCATTAAGCTCTTATTACTATGGCGTTAAATTATACTCGTTAAACCCGACTGGTATCATTGGCGACGCCGGCTGGAAAGCTACTGATAAAAGGAGGACGTATATCACTTATACAGGCGCTATCCCATACCTGTCAAAATTCCCTACCGGATCGCCAACCTACGCAGATTATGTTCCCGTGATCAGGTACGCTGAAGTATTGTTAAACCTGGCCGAAGCGCTTGCCCGGAGCACCACGTCGGTAAACACCCGCGCACTGGCTTTATTAAACGCCGTAAGAGGTCGTTCTGACGCAAGCACGGTATTTACCGCTGCTGACTTTGCGACACCGGGGGATTTTTACAACGCCATCCTGAAGGAGAAAAATATCGAATTCCTTGGAGAAGGTCTGAGAAGCCCCGAGCTGCTTCGTCTTGGACTTACCATCCCGGGAAAAGGTACGGTTTCTGCTGTTCCATCTACGTCTATCCAGTACATATTCCCTATTTCGGCCACGGAGCTGATCTACAACAAGCTGATGACAGACAACTTATAAAACCTAACGCTAGTTTGGTTTTGCGGGCCGGGGGAAGAAATTCTCCCGGCCTTTTATTTCTTATCGATGCTGTATTTGCCGGGCCCGATGAACAGGAAGCCAAGGAACACGATACCATCTTCTATGGCATGCGATGCGCCGCTGATACCCTGCCCCTGGCTGAGATGATTTAATACCGCCACCAGCATGGTAAATGCCAGCAGGATACACACCGGCCTGAATACCAGCCCCAACAGGAACAACACACCCCCAAAGGTTTCTGTCGCCGCCGCCAGGAAACCCCATACGACCGGGAAGAATGTGATGTGCAGGTTTTTCATAGACAGGCCGATCTTCGCCCACATTTCCGGTCCGCCCTGTAGCTTAGGCAATCCATGAATGATGAACATGATGCCAAGTCCGACACGTATCAGCAGGATGCCCGTGTTCCTGTATTTGCCAAGTTGATCGAAAAGAGCCATAATCTTTATAATTACCAGGTTTGTAGTCGGACGTTTGAAGTTGCAGGCAGGATGCTTAGCTACACCTGAATGGACAGGTATGTTACCAACCTCCAACTTACCGCTAACCGCCTTGAGTCACTCAAACAACAGGCTAATCGAGAATAAGTTTAACTTCCTGTCCCGTTACGGTAAGGTGTGCCGTTTTGCCGAGAACGAGTGCGCGGTTATCATCGATGTGCCCTGCGGGGAAATTGAAACACACCGGGTAATCATATTTCTCAACTATTGCGGCGATGATCTCTTCCGCCGTCTGGCCGAACGGAACGTTGACATCGTCTTTAAGGGAAGTAAAACCACCGACGATAAGGCCCGCCAGCCCGGATAGCTTACCCGCGCGGTCGAGGTGGTACAGCATGCGGTCGACGGAGTACAACTGTTCGCCAACATCCTCGAGAAAAAGGATCTTTCCGGTGAAATCCACCTCAGAAACAGAACCGTTCAACACCATCAGCAGCGTAAGGTTACCGCCGGTCAGCTCCGCCGATGCGCTGCCGCCGCGATTGGGATGGCTGCTGGTATACTCGTAGCCTACGTTTTCGCCGAACAGGGCTTTCCGGAGACTTTCCAGCGAAGGTTTGGTACTATCCGGAACGGTAAGCGGCATCTGGCCGTGAACGGAGGCAATCCCGAAACGCGCCTGCAGGTGGCTGTGCAACACGGTAATATCGCTAAAGCCGACGATCCATTTAGGACGCCGTACAAACTTTATAAAATCCAGGTGGTCAACGATCCGGATGGTGCCGTAACCTCCGCGGGCCGCGATGATGGCGCTTACGGAAGCGTCGTCCATAAAGCGCTGCAGGTCTGCCCTACGTTGCTCATCGGTGCCTGCAAACTGGTGCCAGGATGCAGTGACGGTTTCGCCAAGTACCACTTCTAATCCCCAGGACTCCAGTAGCTGTACCGCGTCCTTAATATCGCCGGGGAGCTTTTTTGCGGGACAAGTGATGGCTACTTTATCGCCGGGTTTGAGGTAGGGAGGAAGGATCATACAACGCAAAGATAAGAATGGCAGATAGAAACAGGTCCTCCCGCTCCTATTTCCTGCTCCCTATTCTCTATTTTCCCCTATCTTTGTTACCTCTAACACATTTCCTTTGGCACCAGAAAACTTCAAACGCTATACCGTAACTTCCGCTCTTCCCTACGCGAACGGGCCTTTACATATCGGTCACCTGGCCGGGGCTTACCTTCCTGCCGATATTTATGTACGTCACCTGCGCTTGCTGCGCAAAGAAGTGGTATATATCTGCGGATCAGATGAGCATGGGGCCGCCATTACCATTAAGGCAAAAAAGGAAGGCACTACGCCGCAGCAGATCATCGACCGGTACCATACCCAGATTAAAGAAAGCTTTGAAGAATTCGGTATCAGTTTCGATATCTATCACCGTACATCCGCAAAAATCCACCACGAGCTGTCGCAGGAATTTTTCACCAACCTGTACAACAAGGGTGAATTCATCGAAAAATATTCAGAACAATACTACGATGCGGATTACGACCAATTTTTAGCCGACCGGTACATCATCGGCACCTGCCCCAATTGCGGCAATACCAATGCCTATGGCGACCAGTGCGAGAAATGCGGCACTTCCCTGAGCCCGACAGACCTGATTGATCCGAAATCTACCCTCAGCGGGAAGGCGCCCGAGCTGCGTCCGACCAAACACTGGTACCTCCCCCTCGACAAATACCAGCCCTGGCTGGAACGCTGGCTGCTGGAAGGCAAAAAAAACACCTGGAAAACCAACGTATACGGGCAGTGCAGCTCCTGGCTGAAACAGGGGCTGCAGCCGCGCTCCATGACCCGCGATCTCGACTGGGGCGTAGATGTTCCCCTCGAAGAAGCCAAAGGCAAGAAATTATATGTATGGCTGGATGCCCCGATCGGGTATATATCCGCAACAAAACAATGGGCTATTGACAATGGAAAAGATTGGGAGAAATACTGGAAAATACAGGAAAACGACGACGATAATGCCTGCCTGATCCATTTTATCGGCAAAGACAACATCGTTTTCCACTGCATCACTTTCCCTTCCATCTTACATGCGCATGGCGGATACGTTCTCCCGGAAAACGTGCCCGCCAACGAGTTCCTGAACCTGGAAGGCGATAAGCTCTCTACTTCACGGAACCACGCCGTGTGGCTGCACGAGTACCTGCAGGAGTTTCCCGGGAAACAGGACGAGCTCCGGTATGTGCTTACTTCTATCCTGCCGGAAACGTCAGACAGCGAGTTCACCTGGAAAGATTACCAGGCGCGCGTAAATAACGAACTGGTGGCCATTCTCGGTAATTTTGTAAACAGGGTGATGATCCTCATGCATAAGTACTTCGAAGGAAAAGTGAGCGGACCGCATCCGGAGATCACCGACGAGACGCTTAATGACGGCATCGGCAAGGGATATGACGAGCTCGGCGCGTCTATCGAAAGCTTCAAATTCCGCCAGGCATTAAACGCCGTAATGGATGTGGCACGCCTCGGCAATAAATACCTTACCGGGAAAGAGCCGTGGAAACTGATTAAAACAGACGCGGAGCAAACGCGCGAGATTCTGCAGAACTGCCTGCATATTATCGCACATCTTGGCACGCTGGCGCAGCCATTGCTGCCGTCGACTTCCAAAAAGATCTTTGGCATGCTCAACCTCGGCGGCGGGATGCATTACGATCAGCCGGTGGCGTTTAGCAACGGGCACCAGCTGAACGCAGCAGCCCTCCTGTTCGAAAAAGTAGAAGACGAGGTGATTGCCAGGCAGCTTGAAAAGCTGAGACAACCGGCTTCAGCCGTCGGCGACGGGTCGCCGGCAGGCGGGGAAGAGACGCCGGCAGCTATTCAGCCTGTTTCTCCTGCCAAACCGGATGTGAATTATGACCAGTTCGCCACCATGGATATCCGCATAGGTACCATACTCGAGGCGGAAAAAGTAACGAAGACAAAGAAACTGCTTAAGCTAAAGATCGATACCGGCATCGACCAGCGCACCGTGGTTTCTGGCATCGCCGAACATTTTGAACCGGAAAGTATCATCGGGAAGCAGGTTTCGGTCCTCGTAAACCTGGAACCGCGCGAGATCAAGGGCATCGTTTCACAAGGAATGATCCTGATGGCCGAAGACGCCGACGGAAAATTAAGCTTCGTTGCACCCGCGGCTCCTGTAACCAACGGGAGTACCGTGCGTTAGGAAGGCTGCTGATTCCTGTTGAGGTAATAATCGATCTTGCCATACAGTTCATCGGGATTGAACGGTTTGCTCACGAAATCGTCCATTCCCGCCTGGAACACCCGTTCGTTCATTGAGCTTACCGCCGAAGCAGTGAGCGCGATAATGGGCAGTTGCTTATAATAATCTCCCGGCAGGCTCCTGATGCGGCGCGTGGCTTCATAACCATCCATTTCGGGCATCTGGATATCCATAAGGATCAGTGAATATTTTTGCCCGGATGCCATCTCCAACGCAATTTTCCCGTTGGCCGCAACATCGAAGTCCAGGTCCCACCGTTTCATAAACTGCTTTACCAGGATCACGTTCACCGGGTTATCCTCGGCAATAAGGATCCGGTTCCCTTTCAGGCTGCCGCCGTTGCTGTTTGAACTGTCGCCAGGCTTGCGCCGGAAGATACCCGTGGCCTTCGCCAGGTGCAATTCGAAGGAGAACGACGAGCCTGCTCCGGGTGCACTTACCAGCCTGATCTCGCTTCCCATCAGTTCGAGCAGCCGCTTGGTAATGGATAGGCCCAGGCCCGTTCCACCGTACTTGCGGGTAGTTTCCGTACTCGCCTGCGAAAATATCTCGAAAATATATTGGTGTTTTTCGGCGGGTATCCCGATCCCCGTATCTACCACTTCGATCTTAAGGTCAACAGAGTCACTACCCTGCTTCAGCGCCCGGATGATCAGGGAGACCTTTCCCTGCGACGTGAATTTGATGGCATTATTTACCAGGTTGGTTACCACCTGGCCGATCCGCACCGGGTCGCCCTTCACATAATCCGGGATATTTTGTGCGATGTTGATCTCCAGGAACAGCCCCTTCTCAAGCGCCTGTTGTTTTTGCGAAGCGTGGATATTCAGCAGGAGGCTCTTGATATTGAACTCCACTTCCTCGAAGATGATCTTCCCGGCTTCGATCTTGTTCAGATCCAGGATATCGTTAATCAGCACCATCAGGTTTTCGCCGGAGAACTTGAGGATGTTGAGATACTCCTGCTGATCGGCCCGCGGGTCTTGCAGCAGCAGGTTGGTGAAGCCGATCACCGCGTTCATCGGTGTGCGGATCTCGTGGCTCATCACAGATAGGAACTTTGACTTAGCCAGGGTAGCTTGTTCTGCCTGGTCGCGCGCGGCGATCAACATCTCGTTAAATTCCTTCTTTTCGGTAATGATCTCCGTAAAAACGATAAGACCGCCTACGGTGCCGTCGGTTTCGTACCAGGGGCGCATTTCCCATTGTATCCATTCCTGCTTTCCGCTCATGCGGGTAAAACTGTCTTCATCCTGCCGGACTACTTCGCCCTGCAGGCATCGCTTATTCGCCTCTTTCCAGTGCGCCGGCGACTGCGGGAACATCTCGTAATGATTTCTCCCGATCAGGTCGGCATTCTCCTGGCCATACGTTTTACGCCATACATCGCTTAACGCCACATAATTCATGTGCTTATCCATAATGGCGATGGCCGCCGGAGCGTACTTAATAAAGGCATTCAGCTGTGCGGTCGTTGTTTCGAGGCGCTCCTGGTTCCTCTTTTGCACGGTAATATCCTGGAAAACCCCATATAAACGCGTACAGATACCGTTTTCAAATACGGGATTGCCGATGGTACGGGTCCAGATCTCGTTCCCTTTGGCGGTAATTACACGAAGCTCGAGATCGTAAGGAATGCCATGCCGGACGGCATTTTTAAAGGCCGCGAGTAATTGTTCCCTATCTTCCCCGGCTTTAAAAAAGGCAGAAGAGCTGCCGCGTTCAGGTTTAAATGTCCAGGGAACCTCAAATATATTTTTCGTCCCTTCAGACCAGGAGACCTCTCCGCTGATCACGTCGATCTCCCAGCCACCCACCAATGCAGCCTGGCTGGTTTTATTCAACAGGTCGGATACTTTGATCAGTTCGCGGCGCTCCAATTTCTGGGTAGTGATATTGGTAAACGTGCCCGATACTTTTAACGCATTTCCCTGCGCGTCCCATTCCGTTACTTTCCCGATCACCAGCGCATACATTACCTGGCCATGCTGGTAAAATAACCTTACCTCGCAGGCAAAGGGCACCATGCCCCTGCTCTCTACATGCTGCACAAAGCGGTGCGCGATGCGTTCCCAATCGCCGGGGAAGATCAATCGCTTCCAGCTTTCGAGCGTGTCGGGAAAATCCGCCGGCTGATAACCGAGACCCGATTTTAGCAGGGGAATGCATAGTTCGCCTTCGCCGGAAAGGTCCCAGTCCCAGTAACCTACCGCGTATTCATTGTCCATGAAGGGCTCACCCATGTTTAAGCAGGTATAAAGAAGATAGAATTACGAATGAGCGTGTTAAATAGTTTTTGAAGCAGGCGAATTTATAGTTAAAAGCGGATTCGTCACATATTTTCCTTCTTCTGTCACATTTAATTCAACCCCTTTGCCGCTTTCTGTAACCTTGAACCAAGTAAACTATCAAACACAGCAAATACGACCATCATGAAGAAATATATTCTCTTATTGGCCCTGTCCCTGGCCACGGTTACCGGAGGCTGGGCGCAAGCGATCACCGGTACTTTTTCCATCAAGGGTGAAGTAATGGATTCGATCACCCGCAAACCTGTGGATTACGCCACAGCGAGCCTCAGGAACGCACAAAAACAAGTGTTGAAAACGCAGCTCACCAAAACCGACGGCACTTTCGCATTCGAAAAACTGGCTGCCGGAAAATACTTATTAACAGTTATTTATGTTGGATATGGCACCAAAACCATTCCCGTAGAATTGTCAGTAACTTCTCCTGAGGCTAACCTGGGCAAGCTCCTGCTTTCTTCACAATCCAAACAACTGAATGCGGTGGCCATTACAGCCGATAAGCCGCTGGTTAAACAGGAAACAGACCGCATCTCGTACGACCTGCAGGCAGATCCCGAAAGCAAGGTGACCAGCGTGCTCGAGATGATGCGTAAAGTGCCCCTGTTAACTGTCGATGCCGAAGACAACGTGAAAATGAGCGGTAATACCAGCTACAGGATCCTCATCAACGGGAAACCATCGAGCATGATGGAGCGAAATCCCAAAGATATTCTTCGCAGCATGCCCGCATCGTCTATCCAGCGGATAGAAGTGATTACCACGCCGCCCGCCAAATATGATGCGGAAGGATTGGGCGGGATCATTAACATCGTAACGAATAAACGGGTAGATAACGGATATAACGGTAGTGTGAATGTCAGCCAGCGCTTTCCGGTTGGTGGGCCGGGCGTTGGCGGATCATTCACCACTAAACGCGGCAAGCTGGGCATCTCATCGTACGGCGGCGCAAGCATCTACAATACGCCTGGCGCCGCAAACTGGAGCAATCGCGCCAATACCGGTTCACAACCTTCCAGCCTGGCGCAAAATAATAACCGCGAATCCGACAGCAGGAGCGGTTACCTGGGCGCCGAGATCAGCTACGAGATCGACAGCCTTAACCTGATCTCGACACAGTTAAACGTGAATGGAAGTGGCTCAGACGATAACAGCCTACAGAACTCGCTGCTCGCCAACCAATCTGCCACGCTAAAACGTTACGACCTCTATAACACCGGCAGCGGCAGCGGACTGGGGCTCGACGCGGCAATTAATTACCAGCTTGGGTTTAAGAAACAGAAAAACCGCTTGCTCACTTTCTCGTACCGTTATTACGGGTTCGGGAACGACCAGCAAAACGACGTGGACATCAGCAACCAGTTCAACTACACCCTGCCCGATTACCGCCAGGTGAACGAAAGCAATTCATCCGAACATACTTTCCAGGCGGACTATGTTCATCCCATTAAGAAAGTAACTGTAGAGGCCGGTTTAAAAGGAATTATGCGCATTAACGAAAGCGATTTCCAGTATCGCGAACAAAATACAGCTACCGGGGCCTTCGAGACCGTCGCTAGCCGCACTAACACTTTTAACAATAAACAAAATGTGTTCAGCGCTTATAATACCTATTCGTTTAACATACAGAAATGGGGGATAAAAGCGGGCGTCCGCCTGGAAAACACCGTGATAAAGGCAGATTTTATAAGTAACGCATCGCAGGTGAACCAGAACTACTTTAACCTTGTTCCTTCGGTGGCCATTAACCGGAACCTTACCAAAACCAGCGGCATCAATTTTGGCTACATGCAGCGGGTACAACGTCCCGGTATTTATCAGCTCAACCCGTTTGTCGACCGCTCTAATCCTTATTTCGAGACCACCGGCAACCCCGACCTGCGTCCCAGCACGGGATCCACCCTGCAGATGGGTTATAACACGTTTAAAAAGGGTTCCCTCAACATCATGATCAGGTACACCTGGATCAATAGCCTGATCTTCCCGGTTTCCACACTTGACCAGGCGACCAACATTACGCTTACCCGATTCGAAAATACCGGTGCCGCTAAAGCCCTTGGGATTAATTTTAACCATAATTATCCCATCACCCAGAAATGGAACGTGAGTACCAATGGGGGCTTTGCACACGGATGGGTGGTGGGTACCAGCGCCGGGAAACCCATCAGGAACCACGGATTTATGGGAAATGGCAGCGTTAATACGGGATACAAATTCGGAAAAGGCTGGAGGGCGAACGGCAATTTTTACGCCAGCACCGGCAGCCTCACCATACAGGAACGCGGCCGCGGGTACTTTAGCTCTTCATTCAGCGCCAGCAAAGATATCGTAAAAGATAAGTTGTCCTTTTCGGCCTCCGCCAACAACCCCTTTAACAAGTACCGTACAAACTATGTGCATACCTTCGGGCCCGATTTCGACCAGGTGGCTGAGTCGCGGTTATTTTTCCGGACTTTTAACACCAGCCTGAACTATCGTTTTGGAAAGCTGAAAGAGGAAATTAAAAAGAATAAGCGGGGAATTAAAAACGACGACGTATCGAACTAACCTGTGAAACGTGGTGAATAACTAGTTTTCCACACATGCAAAGCGGCGCCTGGCAATCGGGCGCCGCTTTGTGCATGATGCGGGAACACAATCTTCAAACCCCGGCGGGTGACATAATCTCCCGCAGATCACGGCAGCACCCGCACATTTTTAACGAACGCATTCGCCTTTACCCGCTCCGCCGGTATCCCTTTACCATCTAGCGTCACATTATCGAAAACCACATCGTTCACACCGTGTGTTTCATCGAAACCCGAAAGGTTTATTGCCGCTGTATCTCCTCCAGTTACACTAATATTTTTAAACAGCACGTTTTCCACATTCCCCCGGTCTGCGTCTCTCGACCATACCGCCTTTCCTATCCATACAGAGATTAAGCGGTTGGATTCTTCTATACGGATATCTTCAAACCGAACGTTACTGATCCTGGCGGCATCACAGTGATATACCCTGAGCGACCATTCCCGGCCTTTATCATGAATGATATCGTTATCCCGGAACACCACGTTTTCCACATCCTCGCGGATCTCGGCGCCGATGCTCAACGCGTGCGCGAACTCGTTCCAAAGCACGTTTTTCGTTACCAGGATATCTTTTACCTGGCCCTGGCCTTTATCTGATTTGATGACCACCAAATCATCGAGCGTACGGATAAAACAGTTTTCCACAACAACATTCCGGCTGTTGCAGATGTCGATGCCGTCTGAGTTCGCCCGGTATCCCAATAGTTTTAGGTTGTTAACACGCACATTGCCGGACCGGCGGATTGGGATGGTCCACAAACTCGCATCACGGAGGATCACTCCTTCCAGCGTAATGTTACTGCCTGTTACCATGATCATGTTACGGGCATGGATAGTACAGCCGCTGGCGTCGATGATCCCGCGGCCGCGGATAGTGATATTATTTCCGTTGAGAAAGAAAGTGGGCGAATAGTGCTTCAGTCCCGTCTCTTTATCTACCGTAAATTTTTCTCCCGGACTGATCACCGCCCGCACGATCGCTCCACCCGCGAGATATACGGTCTGGTTATCATGTACCACCAGCTCGCTTACCTCGTGCAGCCCCGGGCCAAACCAGATCACATTCGGATCACCCTGCGCGGGAATATTCGTCTCCGGCGGGTTAACGAAAATATGCAGGGAACTGATCTCCTCTCCGTTGATTTCGATAGTGAAATTGCCGGGCCTGCTTACGGTAAACGTAACCGATTTCCCTGTAGTCCCTGCCTTTATTCCATAGGATGAGGGCAATATCCTGGCAGCGGTTACGGTTTCGGGCACCGTTACGCGAATAACTGCCGAACCGCTCTCCAGGTCGAAGGAAGCAAACGACGCCAGGTCAAAATACGCGCCAGAATGTTGTTTGTCATCCATCGCTTTCCCGCGGCGCACCTTGTCGCGCGCACCAACCTTCGCCGAATAAACCGGCACTTCCTGCCCGTTTGCCGTTACCCTGTACTGGCTGCTAAGCGTTTCCCCTTTGGGTGACGGGTAAATCCTGACTTTATTTTTTGGCGCTGCAATGGATTGCAAAGCAACCGTTAGTATGGCTATTATCCGGAAAAATGATCCCATACCCGGCATTTATCCGGTTAATTTATCGATTTCGGCAGCTAGCTCCCGATCCTTCCGTGTAATAATATCCCCTGCATCATGGGTCGACAGCCAGATCTCGACCTTGTTGTAAGTGTTTGTCCAGGTTGGGTGGTGGTCCATTCCTTCGGCTGTAAAAGCCACCTTAACCATAAACCCGAAGGCCTCCTTAAAGTCCTTAAACTGAAAGGACTTATATAGCTTATTCTCTTTTTCCTGCCACATAATTGTTATTTAATGGGTAACACCATAGCTCGCTGAATGTGTTAACTTCACAATCCTAATCAATTAATCACCATCTATGAAATTTGTCAAGATACCGGTGCTCGCAGCGTTGCTGATCATTCTCCTGAGCTGCGACTTAAAAACGAGATCCGGTTCACCAGTCGCAGCGGAGAAATTTACGCCGGCAGAGGCATTCCCGGCTTTGAGCTTCGAATTGCCCGTTGAGCTTACCTCACCGGAGGATGGCACTAACCGGCTGTTCGTGGTAGAGCAACAAGGACGTATCCAGGTATTTGCCAACAAACCCGGTGTAAAGATTAAATCGGCGTTTCTCGACATCGCCTCCAAAGTAAAAAGCGGCGGCGAAATGGGGCTGCTCGGCCTGGCGTTTCATCCCGACTACCGGTCGAACGGGTACTTTTATGTGAATTATACACGCGGCAATCCGCTTGAAACCGTTATTTCGCGTTTTAAGGTAAGCACATCCAATCCAAATCTCGCTGATCCCGCCAGCGAGACCATCCTGCTCACTTATCCGCAACCGTACAGCAACCACAACGGCGGGAAAGTGGCTTTTGGGCCCGATAAAATGCTGTACATAGCCGTTGGCGATGGCGGAAGCGGGGCCGATCCCCATAACAACGGGCAGAACCGCAGGACGCTGCTGGGCAAGATCCTGCGCATAGATGTGTATAAAACTGAAGGTGCCCTCCAATATGCCATTCCCGGCGATAATCCCTTCCGGGGAAACACTGAGGGCTTCCGCGAAGAGATCTATGCATGGGGACTGCGAAACCCATGGCGGTTTGCCTTCGATCGCAAGAACGGCACGCTTTGGGCGGGCGATGTAGGCCAGAACAAGATCGAAGAGATCGACATTATCGAAAAAGGCGGTAACTATGGCTGGCGCGTGATGGAGGCTAACGAGCTGTTTAAACGCGATCCCGAAAATAAGGCGACCCTCATTAACCCTATCTGGAGCTACCCGCATGGAGCCGACGGCAACTCGGTAACAGGTGGGTACGTTTGCTACGACAAGTCCCTGCCGACATTAACCGGGAAGTACCTGTTTGGGGATTTTACCTCCGGAAATATCTGGGCGCTTACTTACTCCGGGAAGGAAGCGGTGAGCAACGAGCTGTTAACGAGATTGCCACAGGGCGGGCTGTCGTCTTTTGGGGAAGATACCCAGGGCAATTTATTTATGCTTGCACTAGGCCCGGGAAAGATTTACCGTTTAGAAGCAAAGAAATAAGCAAGTGAATGCACGCAAGGGCGCCGGGAAACTACAGCTTCGGCTTCATCGGTTTAACCGGGTTTTCGAACGGGTTGGCTCCCCGTACTTTAACTTTACGACGATACACTTTATCGCCAACCGTGACATACAGGGTATTAAACTCCCGTCCCCCGAAACAGAGGTTAGAGGGTGAGCCTGCCGGTAACGGAATGATCGCATTTACGCGGCCCGCCTGGTCACATACCTGGATACCCAGGTTAGTGGCCACATACAACCTACCCGCAGTATCGCATTTAGCGCCATCCGGCCAGGCAAAATCGGCATTATCCGGCACATGCAGCCAATTGTAGCGTTGCTTGTTAGCCAGCGTTCCATCTTTCCGGATACTGAAGAGCCAAACCCAACGCGACGACGAAGTGGTTACGTATAATTGCGTTTGGTCCGGCGTAAGCGTTAAGCCGTTCGGGTACCGGATATTGTCTTCTACCACTATTTTCTCGCCATTTGGCTTAATAAGATACAGTTTGCCCGGCTTGTCGATCCCATCCGGCGAGGTGACGTATATATTGCCATTCTTAGCTACCACCAGGTCGTTACCGGGAATTTTTTCCGCCACTACTTTTTCCTTACCGCTGGCATCGTAGCTTAACACCTGGTTTGAAGTCATGGAAGAAGTAAAACGCGTACCATCTTCGGTAAAAGACGTGCCGCTTGCTTTTTTGGAATCGATATTAAGTGCTACCGGCTTTCCGCCGCCCGTTATCTTATAGGTTTTTCCCTCCCGGATATCCTGGAAATACACTTCGCCTTTGGCATTTACCGCAGCGCCTTCCGTAAAACCGTAGTCCTTGCCCACCAGCTGCCAGCCTTCTCCCGGGAGGAGAATGTCGTTCAACATCGGGTTTTGTGTTTTACCGGGCACAATCGGCGCAGGGTAATTCTTCCACAACCAGCGCATGGCTGCGGGAAATACGGCAGCCGCCATTTTTCCGTTATGGCCCCCTTCGCCCCAGGCGTGATTTACGGAATAGCCCGCAAAGGTTAAAGCACGTTCCATCATTTGGTTAGCCATCCACCAGTCGCCGGCGTAGATATTATGGTCCGTACTGCCATCCTGTAAGAAAATCTTGATAGGTTTTGGCTCGTATTTCCTGATAAGATCCGGATAACGGCCTCCGCCCCTTAAGTCGACATACGTCCCGATTGCCGAAAATACTTTGGAGAACTCGTTTGGCCGCTCCCAGGCCGCCGTAAAGGCTGCGATCGCACCGCTGCTGGTTCCGCCGACGGCGCGATCGTTACCGATTTTGGAGAGACGGATCGCCCTCCCATCTGAGGCCTTTTGCTGCTCTACCGCAGGCAACAGTTCTTCGAGGAGGAAGCGTGCATAGGCATCTCCCAGTCCGTCGTACTCGAAACTGCGGTTGTAGCGATCGAGGGAATTAGCGGGATCCGCAGTAACCACACGTCCCGGTGTTACAAACACACCGATAGTAATGGGCATTTCTTTCGCATGGATCAGGTTATCAAACACCCTGGGCGCATTGGACTGGATACCATCCTGGTTCACGTAAACGCAGGCGGGCTTCGAGCCATCATATTGCGCAGGAATATATACCCAGTACTCATGCATTTCCCCCGGGAAGATCCTTGAGTTTTCGAGAACGAATTTAAGGGTCTCCCCTTTAGGTACGCCAGGTTGTTCGACGGAAGCAGGATCGACGGGATAGTCCTCGGCAGGGACTTGTGACAACGCAATTGCCGGCAAAAGCAGCAGGAAGTACAGCAATATTTTCATAACTTGTTTAGGTGTAATTGGCTGGCAGGTTAAATATAAACACAATAATTTTCAAAAAGCCGGGAGAAAACTTAGTTTTGTGGCGTTATTGCGATAGCTGATAGCTGATAGCCAAAAGGCCCTGTAGTTCAACGGATAGAATAGGCGTTTCCTAAACTCTAGATATGGGTTCGATTCCCGTCGGGGCTACTTAAAATGGATTAAAACCCTGTAAATTGTTGATTTACAGGGTTTTTTGTTTTCGGCCACTTACCATAATATCATCAATTCTGATCAAAACAGTGAGTGATCCGGTGAGTCAATACGTGTTTAAACATGACTCACCAGAAGTAATATAACTTACTGATTTGCAAGATGTTCGATAATCGAACATCTTGACGGGAGAAGGGTGTAAAGCGACATTTGTAAACCCTTTAGTGAGTAAAAATTATGAAAACAAACGTGAGCGTGCTTTTTTACCTTAAGAAGCCAAGAAACTATGAAGCAGGGCCGATGCCTATTTACATGAGAATTACGGTGGAATGTAACCGGACGGAGTTATCAGTTGGTCGGGAGTGTGATCCCAAAAGATGGAGTTCGCATTCGGGGCGGGCGATTGGAACGAAGGAAGAATACCGGTCGTTGAATGCGTACCTGGACAGCTTGCAAACGAAGATGTATGACGTGCATCACTTCCTGCTGCAGACTGGGGAGACGATTACGTGTGAGGCGTTGAAGAACAAGTTCACCGGGAAGGTTGAAAAGCCTAAGCTATTGATCGAGATTTTCGAAGGGCATAACAGCAATGTGTCGGCGCTCTTGGGGAATGGCTTCGAGCCGAACACCTTGAAAGGATATCGTACTACAGTGAACCATTTAAAGCTATTTATAAAGCATAAATATGCTGCGAAAGATGTTCCGCTTACGCGGCTGGATCACGGATTTATCACTGGCTTCGAATTCTACCTGCGCTCGAAGCTAAAGGTGAGTGCAGTGACTGCTGCCAAGTACATTAAGAATTTAAAGAAAGTGGTAAACATCTGCATGGCGCATGGATGGGTGGATAAGAATCCGTTTGCGCATTACAAATCCACGGCTAAGGCTGTCGAGAAACAGTTCCTTACACAGGATGAATTGGATGCGATCAGCAACAAAACGCTGAAGATGGAACGGCTGGCACAAGTGCGGGATATTTTCCTGTTTAGCTGCTATACGGGTTTGGCCCATGCGGACGTGGAAAAGCTTAAGCGTTCGGAGATCGGGATTGGCATTGATAGGGAGCAGTGGGTATTTACCAACAGGAAAAAGAATGATTCGTCATCGAGGGTTCCGCTGTTACCGGTTGCTAAACGGATAATGGATTCCTACGAGGGTCATCCGAAGTGCGATAACTCAGGATTGGTGTTACCAGTATTAAGCAATCAAAAGATGAATGCCTACCTGAAGGAGATCGCGGAGCTGTGTGAGATTAGTAAGCCGCTAACTTTCCATATTGCCAGGCACACGTTGCGACCACAGTAACGCTGTCGAATGGAGTGCCGATTGAGACGGTGAGTAAGATGTTGGGGCATAGTAGTATTAAGACGACGCAGCATTATGCGAAGATTTTGGATAGGAAGGTGAGTGAGGATATGAAAATGCTGAGGAACAAGCTCGCTGGATGATGTAATGGTGCCGGTCTTTAGCGTGAAGGCTGGCACTGATTTTAGCCCTTCGGATTGGGAGGAAGTTGCAGGATTTGACGTTGTCGAGTAAATAGGTTGGCCCTCTCGAGAATGCCAACTCATTAATAACGCCGCGATAATTGTTTTTTTGTGGGGATAATGATAACCCACACACACATGTTCACACTTCAAGAAGCCACTTCCGAATTTTTAAATTATTGCCGGTACGAAAAAAACCTCAGTCCCAAAACGATCAAGTTCTATAGGATCGACCTGACGCAGCTTGCTGCGTTTCTTTCAGCAAACAATCTCTCAGCTAACGTTAGCGAAATAAGTAAGATCCAACTGCGGCCCTACCTGGAATCGCTTTCCACGCTCAAACCAAAATCCATCAAGAGGAAAATGGCTACGCTAAAAGCGATGTTTAATTACCTCGAATTTGAAGACAAAATTGCTGCGAACCCGATTCGTAAAATGCGGATTAAGTTTAAAGAACCATTTGTGTTGCCAAAATCGTTAAGTCTGAATGAAATAGTAAACATCTTTAAATCAGCATACCAATTGCCTGCTGGAGGTATCGATTCACATTCCTATATGTGTAAAATCCGCGATATATCGGTGATGGAATTACTTTTTGCAACAGGGGCACGGGTTTCCGAAATTGCGAATCTGAAAGAAAATGACATCGATCTTTTAACCGGTTCGGTCAAAATTGAGGGAAAGGGTGGCAAAGAAAGGATTATACAGATATGCAATCCCGACGCCCTTGCGATCATTAGAAAATACAAAGAGGCTTACGGTGGCCAGATCGAGTCCTCCGGGGGCTACCTGCTTGTAAACCGGCTGAACAAACGGCTTAGTGATCAATCGATAAGGAGCATTGTTCGGAAATTATCATCTACTGCCAGTATTAATAGGCACGTGACGCCTCACGTTTTTCGACATTCATTTGCGACGCTATTACTGGAAAACGATGTAGATATCAAGTACATCCAATTTCTGCTTGGGCATAGTTCGATTACAACCACCCAGATTTACGTTCACGTAAACGGTGAAAAACAAAGACAAATCCTTCTTGCAAAGCATCCTAGAAAGGATCTTTCATTTCCTATTGAGGGTTGATAAAGGATAACTATATATTATCGATGTTTATTAATCGGAAGGACGACATTTTGTTCCTAAGGAAGGACTTTGTCGCCACAAACAACCAAAGTAGATTTATTGTACTGGCGGCACCTACGGGGATCGGCAAGTCGGGATTAGTTGATCAGGCCTTTGCCGACAACGATTTCTTTATCCGCGTTAAGATCGCCAAACATGATAGCTCCAAAGACGTTCCTTATTTGTATTTAAAGGAACTGGCGAGAGCAATTAGCCTGTCGAGCCTTCGCGGCTCAGCGTTTCCGAGTTTTAGAGATCATGTGGTTACAAAAGAACGATCATTGGTTAACACCTTCAGGCATATACTTGCAGATGTTGCAACCAGCAACAGCATAGCGAACAGTGCTGAACTCGGCCGTGTCCTTAAGGATTCCAAAGATACCACTACTTTGATAAACCTTCTTTTTAATGAGGAATACAATGATTCAATCGGATTTGCGTACCGGTACATCCAGGAAGTATTAAAAGAACGGAGAGTAGCGGTCTCCATTGAGAACATTCAAAATATTGACAAAGAATCGCTTAGTTATTTTCATGAATTTCTCTTGTCGTATTCGACGCTATACCTGATCGGGGAGTATACTACCGACAATAAATACCAGATATCAACAACAGATCTTTTAAGTTATTGCTCGGCACCTGGCGTAAAAGCTGATCTTATAGATCTCAACAAATTGTCAATAGACGAGATATTGCGCGAGTATAAAAATGTGCCCGATATCATATTTAGAATATTAAAGAACAGTTATGAGCAGTCATCCGGCAATCTACATCATTTGCAGGTGCTGGTCTCTGATCTGACAGAGAAGAAGATCACCGAATACCCGGAGAATATTAAATATGACCAGGTTATCAGCAATGAGTTAAACACGCTTTCTACCGATGAGTCGTTTATCCTGTCGCTGGTGATTGCACATGGTGGGAAGGTTGATACGGATATCTTAAAGAGTGTATTGTTAGGCATAGAAGACGAGTACTTACTTAAGTTTGATATGGCCTCGGTAAATGAAATGATATCGAATCTTGTTTATAAAAAGTTACTGGTAGAGGATGACATCACCATTGCAACAGCCCAGGATAGCGTGATAGAAAAGGCGCTTGAAAGTATCTCGCTAAAGAAGTACTTTTTCCTGAGCTACAAGAGCTGGCTCGGCTTTTATCAGAAAGTGGATAATAGCGGCAATGATGCGAATTTGCCCAAATCCGAGGTGTTATCCTGGCAGATATTATTCAAAGCGCTTCTCAACGATTTAACAGGAATCGTGGAACTTCTTAATGAAATACATAAGCTCAGCTTATTAAGCATCACGCCTCGCCGTGCAATCAAGTACCTCGAAAAGGTAAAGGAAGTTATCGGGAAAAACTTTCATGCTACAAATCAGCAGACGCTTACCGAACGGATAAACCATAAAATTACCCAGATCCTATACCGGTTGTGGTTATTTGAGGATATCCCAAAGTATACTTCTGCACATCTAGATAACCTGTCGATGTTCTTGTACCATACTTCGTCTTTAGCGGTTATAGGAAGGTCTGACGAAGCCATTGCGTTATGTACAACGAGGCTTGGCGAAACAGACCGGCAAGAGGCAGGCGGGATACTGCTGGTGAGAATTGCAGCGTACCGGTCATCGAACAGGTACGACGAATGCGAAGAGGAATGGCTCCGGCTGTATAACGAAGGGGTATATGATGGAACGAAATACGAGGGGATATTTCTGCAATGCTCAGATATCGCGTTGCTGTCTCATCATGAACTGAGGCTCTCGTGTTTGCAAAAGGCAATCGAAATATTCAGGCAAGAAGAAAATTCACTGAATGAGATTTCAGCACGGGTTGCCTATTCGCAACAATTGGGTTATGATGGGAACCTGGAGGAGGCCGAAGCGCATTTGGCAATAGCCAGAGAGAAAAGTCAACTGCATTTCGCTGGCTTATACTGCATTTCGAATAATCTTTGTGTCCTGAAGCTCCAGAAAAAAGAGTCATCCAGGGAGATTATCGAGAAATTACGTATTGCGCTCAGGTCATGTGAAGCCGCGCTTGACAGGTTTATCTTGTTAAATAACCTGCTTGTTGCCCAAAGCATGATGGGATTCACGGGCGATGCCGAGGCAACGTTAAAAGTAATCGACCAGCAAATCAGCAGGAATGAAGTAGCAGACTTCGACTTGCAACGTATCGCGCTGTTTAACGCATCTGTGCATTACAACAGAAATAACAGCCCGGA
The DNA here is from genome assembly GCF_009834915.1 of Hufsiella ginkgonis. Classification (GTDB taxonomy): domain Bacteria; phylum Bacteroidota; class Bacteroidia; order Sphingobacteriales; family Sphingobacteriaceae; genus Hufsiella; species Hufsiella ginkgonis. The sequence goes on from NZ_WVHS01000001.1 coordinate 429,459, forward strand.
TTGGGGGGAGTACTATTTATCTGAAGCCAGAAAACTTCCTTTATTGTGTGATTTTCGCTACTGGAATTATAAGCTCTATGGTCAAAAAGAGGATAATTGGAATGAATTCCGGTTTCAATTGGACTACTATCCAATCCACCTTACTTATTGGCATTTCGACTTTGATAACCTTTAATACAGTTCTCGATCAATAGACGGATAACCGAATGATAGTTAAATCCGCCCTCCGCTATAAAAGTGCCCGCAAATTCTGAATCTGCACCGAGGTGAGTATCGGGAGTTAACTCGATAACCGAGAAGTCAGTCCCCTTTAGCCGCCCGTCGATACGCATGAACTCCACTTTGTCGAGATAGGCAAACAAGTCGAAGCACCTTTGTAAGGTGTCGTCAGGTATTTGGGCCGTAACAGATCGCAAGGCGAGGGGCAATGTGTCAGACTTTTTCTCGATGTAGGTATAAAGTCTGTGTTCGAAATAATTAACATCATCTTCCAGATATCGCTCTGCGGCAGCCCAGTTATGCACATCACGGCCCTGTCCGATCAAGCATATTGAAACCTCTTTTCCCGGGATGAACTCTTCTATCAGGATTGTTTGTTGAAATTCCTCTTTTAATGCCCTCGCAATAAGAATTGCGTCAGATAAATTCGAAACGAGGTTATTTGGCCCGATTCCAAGCGAAGTGCCTTCGAAGGCAGGCTTTACAACACATGGAAACTGCAGATACCCAGCCAAATGGTCATCTAGCGGCGAATTCCAAATAGCAAAATTGGGAGTGGCCAAATTCAATTCCTTACATAGCAACTTCGAAACATGCTTATCATTGCAAACGGCTTTGGTATACGCATCCGCACCAACGTATTTAATATTGGAGGCCTCACAAATAGCAGGTATTAAAGCATGCCTGTTCCTTGATTTTTCGCCAAACCAAAATGGGAAAACAAGATCATCACGATGTTTCATGTTATTTACTATCAACTCCTGCGGGCTGTTGTAGAGAATAACATTTGGATGAATCTCCTGTAGTGTTTGAAATAAATGCTCAACATAGTGAGGATGAGGCTTATCCAGGTCTCTGTCGTAGATATTCATTTCCCGGGCGGGGTCTTCAACTCTATCGGCGATCAGGACAATTGAACTAATTTCTTTCTGAAATTGCATATCGATAATATATAGTTATCCTTTATTGCATAAATATAAAAATTCTCGGCAGTGAATTTCAAGTAATTAAAGCATCTTGTAGTTTAACTCCAATTAGACCGGCAAGGATTGTATTCTCCCGTTAATATTAAGTTTTTCGTATTAATTTGGGTCAAACAGCGTCTGTCTTATACACAACAATAAAAAAGTATTTCTCTAAGCGGCTAACTTAACACAAGATTATCAGCCTAAGAAAAACACTCGTAACCGGCAAGTTCTGATTTTTTTTGACCATATGTTCACCGCACACCCCACCATTGCCATTTGCTAAGCCGATCACCTGAAGCTGCCGGGCTACAAGGCAAGGCTTTTTGCAATTTTTTACTACCCGGAGCGGAGCCAAGGGTGGAGAAAAAATTACAAAAACCCGCAGGGCTTGGCCTTGACTGTACAGCCCGGCAATCAGAACTTTGCTGCGGCAAATGGCGGTGGAGTAAAATAAGTTATAACTCGCCGATGTCGAATACCTTCATCCGTTCATCGAAAACGTTTCTTGCCGTGCTTAATACTTGCTGAACCCTGTCCATTAGCACCTGGATATCATCACCCCCTATTTTATAATCCGCCAGGTAGCGTGCATCCAAATAAGCATCTTCTAGCAACTTTAACAACCGCTCTTCTTGCTCGGTATCGGCGGGAAAAATCTCGTTGAGTTGTGGAGCCAATTTTCTATTGAGTTTTTTGAGCGATCGCAATGAGTGCGTTTTCCGTTCCATCCCGTATAAGGCAATCGCTATCGTCCGGAAGGTAGATTCAGTGGCTTGTTGTAGCATGAACATTGCCATGGCCGAATCATTTGCTTCGCGGTGAAATCTCGCACCAGCGTAGAAACTCGTGGCCTTATCAATACCCAAATTAAACTCGTGAGTTGCTTTTGCCACAATGGCACCAAACAATCCTATAGGTAGCACAGGTAGTTTTGCGGTGCTATCCTGATAAATCAGGTTTGCTTTGGTGCAAACTAATGAGAGATAAACATGCCCGTTGCTAAGTGCCTGGGTAAGTGCGGAAGACTTATGCAGCGAGCAAGAAATCTTTTCGCCTTTAACCGTACAAAATTCGGCCACTGCCTCCAACTCTTCGAATGACGGACAATTTTTATCCGGTATCACAATTAGTAGATCGGTATATCCATCATCCGCTGCGCCTTTAATTAATGGGTGAATTACACGGAAAATCATTTCGGGTTCGATAGCAGCTATAATGAGGTCAATGATAGGCGTAAGGCGACTTTTACTGATCGGCTTACTACGGCGACCATAGAAGCCAGGGCCACCCCCATCATCAGTTTTGCAGTGAATAAGGTGACATGCTTCGAGAAGCATTTCCAGTAATTCATACTGTTCAACCTCTAAACACTGGCCGGTTGCCTCGCAAATACTCATTTTCCCGAGCCCGTACTCTAGCCAGCCATTTAGAATAACCTTCCATTCCTCGTAGCTGTAATTGGCAAAAAATTGCCTGATAGCAATAATCGGTTGTTCCGCCTCGGCTAAGCTTAGTCGCCGGATAGTATTGTTGTATCGGTCGTGTACCTGTTCGAGATCGAGCAGGTATTGCCGATCAGCCTCGTTACGCTGGCGAGAAAATGGTTCATAGTTGGTATTTGGTATATCCAGCCCTTCGGCTTCAGCTACATTCAACATCAGCCTGCCTGCCGTGATCAGTTTCGTAAGCAATTTATCCAAAAGGAGAACGCCCGAAGGATCGCCCATAAACGACCACGGCCTCGAAATAGTTACCGCCTTTAGGAGCTGCCACAACTCCAGGCGTATATATTCAAAATCCGAAGCCTCAAATACTTCGGCTATCAGCTGGTGAGCTTGCGCTAATTGTTCATCGTGGCTCAATGGGATTACCATGGACCGTGTTTGAATATTTTCCATACATTCGCTTTTACAGCAAATGACGGAGGCGACGGTTCCGTACCAAACCGCTTTCACCTGTAACAAGCCAGCCCGTTCTTGTTTTATACAGGAATTAAATTTTTATCTTTGAAGTATGGAAACAGCTACAAAATCTAACAATCACATCGGAAGGAAGATCAGCCGCGTACGCGAACTTCGCGGAATGAAGCAGGAAGCCTTGGCCCTGGAAATCGGGGTTAGCCAGCAAACCATTTCGGAGATCGAAAGAAGCGAGGTTGTAAAAGAGGAGACGCTGGAGAAGGTGGCGAAAGCATTGGGTGTTTCAGTTGAGGGTATTAAGAATTTTAGCGAGGAAGCGGTATTCAATATAATATCAAACACTTTTCATAATACAAGTAGTGATAGTTCGACATTAATAGCTAGTTCCTTGAACTATCAGCCGACATTTAATACAATAGAAAAAATAGTTGAGCTTTATGAACGCTTACTGCAAAGTGAACGGGAAAAGGTCGATTTGCTAAAGAACAAATAAGGTATTAAAGTCTAAATCACAATAGTTTTCAGATTGTAACCTGATTCCTTTTTACAAAACTCGATACAGTAAGCCTATGTACACCTAAAATTCTACCTATAGCACTATAAGAGACCTTTTTGCATAATAACTCTTGAATTTTTTTCTCTTGGCCTGTAAGTTTTGTTTTTGAGGATTTTCTTCCTACCGGTCTCCCCAAAATAACACCTTCGGCCTTTTTCCTAGCCAATGCTTCTTTCGTCCTTTGAGATATAAGATTTCTTTCAATTTCCGCTGAAAGTCCGAAAGCAAATGCTAATACTTTAGAATTAATATCGCTACCTAGCCGGTAGTTATCTTTAATAGTCCATACCTGAATATCTCTGTTCATACATTCGTTGAGTATGCCCATAATCATCAGCAGGTTTCTGCCTAAACGCGAGAGCTCTGAACAAATGAGAATATCTCCTTTGCACATTTTTCTTAGCAGTTTTCCAAGTTTTCGATCTTGCAGTTTTTTTGCGCCTGAAATAGTTTCTTCAATCCATTTGTCTACCACATACACATTGGTTTGGCAAAACTTGTTGATTTCGTAGCGTTGGTTTTCTACTGTTTGTTTGTCTGTGCTTACGCGAATGTAACCGTAAATCATGTTTTATCGTTAAATTAATAGTGACTTGAGCTGATTAATTTAAACCAAAAATGTATAAAGAAACTCTATGCTATAATTTAACATGTTAAATCAGCCTTTTCAAGCCGACTTCTAAGAAATGTCGAAGCAACTATAAGCTCTTAAACTTTGAAGCGTCTTTTTCTGAAAAGCAGGATTGCCTGCTCTATCAACGGAATTTTCATCGGCTCATTAGTAGTGCAAAACTTTTCTTCTTTCTTACCGATCCGCTTGGCGTATTTGTTTAAAATTGTCGCTTCTTTTTCACCCGCCCGACGAATTCCATTACCTAATCCCCAAGTAGCAAGATTGTTTTCTGCCCACACCCGCCTTTGCTGCCCCTATCTGCCAGCCAGGTATTAAAACACTACTTCCCGAACGCAATCAGTTATGAGTTAAGCAGCTTGTTCTTATTGGTCTGCCGAATCGTCTTAAAAACTTAAGATCTCGTTTTAAAAGCATAAGCAATTGCTTATCAAAGCTGGAGATCATCTTGTCGGTGGTGGTTTTTTGCGGCTGCCACTCTCACACAATATCCGGCTGCGTTTGTTACATCTGCGCATAGCACAGATATGATAACCCGCACATGGCATGGCAGAACCCGTTTGGAAGATGCCGATAAGTACCTCAGGATCTTACTCGATGAAGGCACTAAGGAATACCTGGAAACTCCCGGAAATTTGTCCGTAAAGGTTTGGCGGCGGACAGACGCAGACTGTTGTCATTTCTGGACCCTAACGGAATGGACTGATATAAACGCTGTAAAGACCTTCGCGGGAGAAGACCACGAAAAGGCAAAGTACTATCCGCAAGACAAGGACATCCTGCTGGAGTTCGAAGAGCATGTGAGCCACTTTGAAACCTTTGTGGTCCGGCAAGGTAATAGCCTATGAAAGACATAAAAGTATTCGATTTCCACCGTATTTTTCTTGGCGACGGACCACCCCTCTTCCTGTTAGAGATCGTATTCCGAACGGCGATCATGTACGCTTACACCATCATGCTGCTGAGGTTTCTCGGTAAACGGGGAATAGGGCAGCTATCCACTTTAGAGGTGGCGATTATTATCAGTTTTGGGTCAGCCGTAGGAGACCCTATGATGGGCGCGGATATACCGATCCTTTACGGCATCGTGGCGGTAACCACCGTAGCGTTCCTGCAGGTTGGGATGGAACGGGTGATCAATAGCAACAAAAAGATCGAGTTAGTGATGGAAGGCAAGGCCGATTGCCTCGTAGACGATGGGGTAATAGCTGTTGACCAACTAAAACAAAACAACCTGTCGCAGGAAGATTTGTTCCGATCCCTGAGAAGCAGCCAGGTACAGCACCTGGGCGAAGTAAAAAAATCATTTTTCGAAACTTCGGGAAACATATCAGTATTATTCCATTCACCCAGGGAGATCAAGCCAGGCCTTTCAGTATTACCTATGGAACTATGGCCTGATTCTGCTATTCTAACTGTCCCCGATTCAATCACCGATGAAGGATTGTATAGCTGCACCAATTGCGGCTTTACCGTACAACTGGCGGCCGGTCAGCCATCCGGTCACTGCAAGCGCTGTGGGTGCGGTAACTGGACGGCAGCAACGACAACTAACTAAGCGACTATACCGACGACCTCCTTGGCTAGCCGAAAGCTATAGAGATATTCAGTTTTCAGGGGCCTGGATTTGGATTATACTTTAGCAATGTTCATTAAAAACACGGGGAAAGATCGCGGCAGACAGTAAACCTGAAGGCAATTACGTTGGCCATTTTAGCGCTTTCCCTTTCTCAATAAAACTTTATCTATTTCATAGCCGTGTTTATTTGCATAATCACGATAAGACGCTCTTGGGAAGCAAGACTATTTCCCTTATCTACCTGCTCTTTGATAGATTGTGCTACTCCCTTAACCGTACCAGTCTAAAGTAAAGGACCGGGCGTTATTTGCATCGATTTAGTCCATTCGTCGGGTGTCATATCACCCAGGGAACTATGTGGCCTGAAGGCGTTATAATCTGCCCGCCGCCGCTCGATCTTTTCTCTTGCGTCATCTACATTATCTACAGCCAGGTGTTCCAAGAATGCTTTTACCACCTTAGCATGCATGCTAACCCTTCGAAGAAATAGCCTAAGGCGAAATTGGGGTCGAGGCAGGTCGATTAATGCTGGCAAGGCAGGGGCTAAAAGGCCGTTTTTGACACAAAAAAAGCGGGACAAGACCTTAATTTTAAGGTGATGTCTCCGACGGGAATCCCCGTTTATTTGTAATTAGCTTACTGTCAATTTATTATTAGCACTGTTCTGAGTGACTCACCGGTTGACCCACTGGAATCCGCAAATGGTTTTGGTGTAAATTGTTAGGTTAAAGATGAAATAAAATGGGGTGAAATGCAAGCGATTTTTGAGGGAATTTGATACGTTTTGTTCAATAAATTGGCGTGTTCACGGAAGCGGGAGCAGTGGGAAAAAATGAACGGAGCCACTTTTGACATCACCCTTTTCTTAAATATCCTCGATTCGCGATTTGCGAATCGAGGATATTTAAATTACCTTTGATTACCAAATAGTAATATCCAGCCATGAAAAATCATAACGGCATGCGTCCCCACGATATCGTTGTTCTCCTTAAGATCATTTCTTTGGGAGATAACTGGCTGAATAAAGACCTGGCTGAAAGCCTATTTATAAGCACTTCAGAAATCAGTGAGTCCCTCAATCGCTCCAGGATAGCAAAGTTGATCAGCCCTGACAAGAAGAAAGTGTTCAGATCGGCACTTATGCGCTTTATTGAAAACGGGTTGAGCTTTGTATTCCCGTTGATCCCGGAGCCATGGCAAGGGGGATTCCAACTGCCCATTCTGCACCAATTATGAAAGATTTCATTATGTCCAATGAAGTCTATGTATGGCCCTCTCCAGACGGCAAGGCCAGGGGACAGGCAATTATACCACTTTACCCCAACCAGGTATTTGCAGTAAAGCAGGACGAGACCTTATATAATTTGCTTTCGTTGATCGACACCATCCGTGTAGGAAAGGTTCGTGAAAGTGAGAAAGCGGTGCAGTTGATGAAAGAGATATTATCCGGTGAATATACATGAGAATATCCTCCGGATCAAAGCCGTTAGCCAGGTGCTTTCCGAACTGAACGAAGAATTTGTTTTCGTAGGAGGTGCAACAGTATCTTTATATGCATCTAACCCTGAACTGGCAACAGAAGTCCGTCCTACAGACGATGTAGACGTGATTGTAGAGCTGGCTTCTTATAGCGGTTACTCGAAACTGGATGAACGATTACGGAGCGTCGGTTTTCAAAACGACATAGAATCGGGAGTGATATGCCGGTACCGTATACAGCGGATCATCGTCGATATAATGCCCACTCATCCTGAATCAATTGGTTTTAGCAACCAGTGGTACCCGGATGGATTTGCAAATGCCGTCACCTGTCGTCTCGACGATCAAACATCGGTCAGGATATTCTCTCTCCCATACTTTGTAGCTTCCAAATAGGCTGCTTTTAAAGGGCGCGGTAAAGGGGACTACCGAACAAGTAATGATTTTGAAGACCTGGTATACATATTAGAGAATGTTGATGACTTTGAAGGTCAATTTGCCAATGCACCCGAAGAGGTGAGGCAATATCTTGTCGACGAACTAGGCAATATTATAGAAACTGATTCTTTCGAAGAAGGGCTGTATGCACACTTGACAGGAGGGTACGGTGGAGTAGATGCCGATTATGTGAAGCGGAGGTTGATGATGGCGTTGAATCTGAATTAAATAGGTAATTACAGAATTCAAATTTGCGGCAATAAACAGCATCTGTTGCCGCAAATTTGAACTTCTCATCGCGGCTATTTCCGTCAAATAAACCCGGTATCTGAAGAAGAATGCTTCCAGATTGGCAATATCATAACATTTTCAGCCCAAGCAACGTTTTCTAAAACAGGTCTCTTTCAGCTGCTTATGAAAACAACCTATTTTAAACACCGCCGCCGATTCGATTTCAAGCCACATGATTTTGAAGTAGGCAACCTTCTGGGCGTCCAGCCTGGCTACGAAGACAATCACTTCCTTTTAAAGATCCTCAAGCTTCCCGAAGATCAGCTAAGCCAGTTTTACAACTATCACCTGGAGCATTTCCTGCAACAAAATCCCGGCATGGAGCGAGAGTTCTTCGCCCACGTATGGCGCATCGTAAAGAAGCGGATCGAACATTTCGAAAGCAAGGATCCGTTTTCTTCCAGCCATTCTGATTATGTAAAGCACATCGAGAAGCTTTCGGCTTTTAGCAATCATCTGGCGACGCTCGATCAATGGAAGGTACATTTCCCAATCGAATCAATCGTCAAGGAGAAGAACCAGGAAATTGACCGGCTCACGGAAAAGATCGCCGGTCTTGAAAAGAAGCTCGAGAAGCTGCAGCTATTTGACACCATTGAAAAGATCACAATTCCGGATGGCAGCTTGCCTACTGCGATAGATATTTTTAGGCAGCTACAGGAGACGACAGTAACCGGTAGTAAAAAGCTGTTCAGCTCGCAGACGCAAAGCCCCTGGTATAAATTACTCGCGAAATATTTTAATCACGGAGAGAAAGAAATCCCGATTGATACCGCCCGAAATTACTTCCCTGCGCAGAAGAAAACCAAGCTAATTAAAGGTTCCGATGTTCAGGAGGCGGATAAACTCTTCCTGGTTGTCCGAAAGAACACCTAACAACTGCCCGTTCGCTAAGCGCACATGACCAAACGCCACCAATGGTCATTCATTCAACCCTGTCCGTTCCCACATTTGCTCCTGTCATTACCAAAAAACAGGAAACCATGAACGTAGAATTCATCACCAGGGAAGATCTGCTACAATTCAAGACCGAATTAGTGCAGGAGTTAAAACAAGTAATCAACCCACCGACAGCGCAAGGCAGGCAATGGCTTAAAAGCGCCGAAGTCCGTAAGCTATTAAATATTTCGCCAGGTACATTGCAAAACCTGCGCATCAATGGTACGCTTCGCTATTCGAAGGTTGGCGGCATCATGTATTACAACACGAAGGACATCACCAAACTCCTCGAAGGCCATGGAAAAGTATAACCTCATACTCGGCTTCCTGGACAAAGTAGTTCACGACAGCCGCCTGATGCCGACCCACGTAAGCTTGTATACCACCCTGCTTTTCCAGTGGAAGGAGAGCCGGTTCAGTGTTCCCTTCCGGGTCACACGCAGGGAGCTGATGCAGCTGAGTAAGATCGCGTCGACTTCTACCTATCATAAATGCCTGAAGGAGCTGATCGCCTGTGGGTATATCCGGTACGAGCCATCTTATCACCCTCAGCAGGCTAGCCAGGTACTGCTTCTAACAGACGAATGACGCCCGGAATTAAGCGGCATTTTAACATCTGATTAACCACTAAAGAAGCGTCCGATCACCTCCGTGAACCTATGAAACTGTAAGGGAGCAAGTTTGTGTTTTTGTTCCACAAAAACTCTCCCGGGACTCCGTTCCCGGGACCAACTTGCCTTTCGCTCCCGGTGGTCGCAAAAGGACGATACTGAAACGATACCTGATAGCTATGGAAACCGAAAAGAAAGATAGTACGAAGCGACGAAAAGGCGGCAGACCACCTAAACGAATTAAGCGAAATAGGGATCTCCGGGTAAGGGTAACCGATACGGAACGATTCCTGATCGCAGCTAAGGCAAAGCAAGCCGGTGTACGAATCAGCGAGTATGTGAGGCAGGCTGCCAAGCGGGCGAAGGTCGTTCCCCGGCATTCCCGTGAGGATCTCAAAATACATCATACCCTCGCCGGAATAGCTAACAACCTGAACCAGATAACGAAGCTGGCTCACGAAGAAGGCCTATTCACTGTACAGAAGCGCTGCCGTGAGATTTTGGCAGAAGTTGACAAATCAATTAAAGACCTCAACGACAATGATCGGGAAAGTGATGACAGGTAAGAGTTTCGGCGGATGCGTGCGCTATAACCTCGAAAGGCCGGAGGCAACCATCCTTCACGCGGAGGGGTTACGCGCGGGTGACACTCATCACATCATCGACGATTTTAACCTGCAACGGAAAATGAATCCCGAGTTAGGCAAGGGCGTGGGCCACATCGTACTCAGCTGGAGCAAACACGACGTAGGCAAATTAACAGCCGAGATCATGGCCGAGCAGGCAAAAGAATACCTGCAAAAAATGAAGATTACCAATACGCAGTTCCTGGTCATCCAGCATACCGACCGCGAGCACCCGCATCTCCACATCGTGTACAACCGGGTGGACAATAACGCCAAAACTATATCCGACCAGTACCAGCGGAAGCGGAACGCCGAGGTATGCAAGCAGCTCACCCGCAAGCATGGCTATTACATGGCAGCCGGGAAGGTAGAGGTAAAACAGGAGCGCTTAACCGGTGCCGACAAAATTAAATACCAGATCTATCACGCGCTTAGCAAGGCTGCCGCCAATGCGACCAGCTGGAAACAACTGGAGAGTTTATTAAAGCAGCAGGGCATAGGTATTCAATATAAATATCGGAGGGGAACCAATGAGGTACAGGGTATTTCTTTCAGCGAGAACGGTACGCAGTTTAAAGGGTCGGAGATCGACCGGGGAATGAGTTTTCAAAGGCTGCACCACCGGCTCGAACAGAATTGGGACAAGGAATTAGATCGCCGCCTTTTCCCCCAGGTAAGCTCTCACACTGAAGAATACGAGGAAACGGAATTTAAATGGCTCGGATCGGCATCAAAGTCGCGCGAGCCGGATCTATTGTCCGAAATGCTGAAAACCCAGGGATCTAATGAACCGCCGCCACCAGAGTTAATAAAGCGCAAGAAAAAAAGAAAGTATTCACAAGGACTAAGTAGATAACCATGAAAACGAACCCACAACAGAAACTGGACGAGTTAGAAAACGTCGTTCATCAAACCGTAGTTAAGCTCACCGAGCTGGAAGGCCGGAAGATTGAGCTGCCCGAAATTCTCATTCCGGATTATACGGAGCAATTCAAGGAGTTGAAGAATATAACTACCCAAAATAACCTGGCATATCATGCAACGCAAATACAGGCGCAAATCCTGGAATTGAAAAAGCAGGCGGCATCCCTGCCGAAGGTGATCCCGGTTAGGCACCACCATCATATCGACGATAAATCGAAAGGCTTCCTGATCTCGGCGGCAATTATCCTATTGGTGTGCGCTATTTCTGTAGGCGTCGCGGTAGCGATGTGGAAAGAAAACTATCAAATGAACGAGAACTCGGTTAAATTCCGGATGATCCGGCAGACTAAGCCAAGCGTAGCGTATTGGGCAGACACTACTTATTTCCGAGACCGAGAGTTTATGGATGAGCTAACCAAGAAATTGGAGGCTGAACAGCTGGCAACAGCACAGGCGGAAGCGGCGGGAAAGCAAAGCGAGGAGGAGTTAAAGGCATCAAAGGAGAAGACCAGGAAACTTAAAGATAAGCTTGTCAAGTGACTATTTCTTTGCCATTTGCCTTCATTTCCGAATACACGGTATTCGAATGCTTCCAGCGGCATGGGGTAGTCAATATCAGCGGAATCTCCACGTAGTGTGCAGAACGCAATGGAATTCTACTAGGCGACCTAAAATTTTTCCACATCCGAGCAGGCTTCAAGTTTACCCTTATATTTGACAATTCAGTCCAAATAAACTTGTCCAATAAGTTACGAAACGTTTGGTGATTATATTAGGAAAGCAAGGGAGAAAAGGGATCTTCCGCTTCGAAAAGTGGCGGCACACCTGGATATCGATACGTCTACCCTCAGTAAGGTAGAACGGGGCGACCGCCCAGCTTCACTTAGTTATTTGGAAGCGCTTTCGGATATCCTCAATCTCGATTTGAAAGAGGTGCAAACAAAATTCATTGCAGACGAGATAGCAAAAGACTTTGGGGACATGGAACATTTAACAGAGGGATTAAAGGAAGCGGAGAAACAAATTCAGAATAAAAGGAAATAATGTCATCGAAATTTTTTACCAATAGTAGCGAACGTAGCATGTTCGATAAATTCAAGGGAATTATCGAACACATGAAGAACCTATACGCTTTTCATGCGGTGGTCGGCTATTTTCGTTCGTCAGGGTACTTTGCGCTGCAACCGTATTTAAAGGATTTGTCAGAGATTAAAATTCTCGTAGGTATCAACGTCGATCAAATGTTCGCCGAATCACAGCGTAAAGGATTGTTATACTTTGGCAACGAAGAAAAAACCAAAGAGGAATTCTTAAAATGGTTTGTTCAGGATATCAAAGAGGCCAAATACTCCGAAGAAGTAGAGAAAGGCATTCTTCAGTTTGTAAACGATTTGATCGACGGGCGAATAGAGGTCAGGGCGCACAATTCAAAGGCCATTCACGCTAAATTTTACCTCTTTTTGCCACAACATCACAGTGAGCATTCGGACGGTTGGGTGATAATGGGTTCATCCAACCTAACAGAAGCTGGGTTGGGAATAAAGAAATCGCCCAACTACGAATTAAACATTGCGCTGAAGGATTATGATGACGTATCGTTCACGAAAAAGGAGTTCGTCGATTTGTGGGAACATTCAACCGCTATTCTACCAGCCGATATTCAGCTGTTTAAGCAGAAAACGCATATTGGGCAAACCTTTACACCGTATGAACTTTACATAAAATTCCTTATTGAGTACTTTGGTAAGAACGTTGATTACGATCCAGATACGGTTGGGGATCTACCCAAATCATATAAAAAGCTATCATACCAGGTTGATGCGGTAAACCAGGGCTTTCAAATGCTAATGGAGCACAACGGGTTTTTCCTGTCGGATGTAGTGGGCTTAGGTAAAACGGTTATTGCGGCAATGATCGCTAAGCGATTTTTAATTGCCAATGGATCGCTTAATACCAAAATATTAGTGGTGTTCCCACCCGCATTAGAGAAAAACTGGAAAAATACCTTCCGGCTTTTCGGCATTGATCGCCATACGAAGTTTATTACCAACGGTCGCCTGGAGAAAATCGTAAAGGGCGACGATCTCAATTATTGGGCGAAAGAAGGCTATGATTTGGTGCTGGTGGACGAAGCTCACCGGTACCGCAACCATACCTCACAGTCGTTCGGGCTATTACAGCGTATTTGTAAAGCACCGCGTAACGGCGAGGGCTTGGTGCCGGGAAAGAAAAAGAAGGTGATTTTAATCTCGGCAACACCGTTAAACAATCGGCCGCAAGATTTATACTATCAATTACTCCTTTTTCAAGATGCGCGGCGAAGTACGTTACCGATTACTAATCTACAGAGTTTCTTTGGCCCTATCATTAGGGAATTCAGGGAAATTATGCAGCAGGACACTCCCAATATAGAACGCATTCGCGAATTATACTCGCTTATTCGCGAGAAGATAATTACGCAGATAACGGTACGAAGGACGAGACGTGATTTGAAAAGCTATCCAAAATATATTGAGGATTTAAAGGATCAAGGTATCGTCTTCCCCGAAATTGCTGCTCCCAAACCAAAGCTTTATGAGCTCGATGCGAAATTGAGCAAGTTGTTTTACCATACTATTTTTTACCTCACAGATGACGATAAAATCCAGTACTACCGTTATCAGGCCATCAAATACTTAAAACCCGAGTTGCGGGAGAGTTACTACGAACAGGCGATTCTTGTATCCCAATCATTAGCAGGGATCATGAAAACCCTCATGGTAAAACGTCTGGAAAGTAGCTTTACCGCTTTTAAGTCATCTTTACGAAACCTTGCTACAGCAACCGGTAGAATGATCGAGATGTTTGACAAAGGGAAAGTGCTTATTGCTCCCGACCTTCGGGTAAACGACCTGATGGAAAAAGGTTATAGCATTGAAGAATTGGAAGTACTGATAGTACAGATGAGTACGGAAAATCCCCGTAACAATGTTTTCAGTCCGGACGATTTTGACAGCTCGTTTATCCAGGGCCTGCGAAAGGACCATGCCCTTTTACAAGAATTAATACGAGAGTGGGGGAAAGTTGTTCAGGACCCTAAACTCGATTCCTTTCTAAAAACGCTCACGGAAGAACTGCTGAGTACGCAGATTAATCCTACCGGTAACTTAGTGATCTTTACAGAAAGTACTGACACAGCCAATTACCTCACCGAAAAAATCGAAGAGTTTTTGAGCATTAAGGTTCTCAACGTTTCGAGCGATAACCGAAGCAAGCTTTTTGAAACGATACAAGAAAACTTTGATGCGAACTATATCGGGGAGAAAAAACATGATTATAGAATTCTGATCACTACCGATGTATTGGCCGAAGGTGTAAATCTTCATCGTTCGAACGTGATTGTTAATTATGATACACCTTGGAACGCCACCCGGTTAATGCAGCGCATCGGGCGGGTGAACCGAATTGGAAGTGTGGCGGGAGTGATTTACAATTACAACTTCTACCCCTCGCAGCAGGGCGATGAAGAGATTAAATTGTATAGCAACGCTTTAATAAAGCTCCAGGGCTTTCACACGGCGTTCGGAGAAGATGCACAGATTTATACCCATGAGGAATTGCTTGAGGAATTCGAGCTATTTAAGGAGGGCTTGCCAGATTATGAAGATAAGCGCTTGCATTATCTGCGTTTTATCCGGGAGTTTAAAGACAACAACCCCAAAGAGTTTAAGCGCATAAAACAGTTTCCGTTAAAGGCGAGGACGGCCCGGAATAACAAATATGCTCAAAAGGAGGATATACAGCCGTCTACTATCGTCTTTTTAAAATCGCCCTATAAAACGGAATTTTACCACATTACCCAGGAAGCCAAGGTTAACCCATTGACTTTCCTGGAAGCTGCCCAGATATTTGAAGCGCAAACCAGCGAACCACCATTCGGTCTTCCAGATAGCCATTACACACACGTACAAGCTGCGCTAAAAACCTTTGATGAAGACTTTTTAGGGAGCAGTACCGAGAAGGTAACCACGCTTGATAAAGCGGACGCAATTACCAAGCAAGCTTTGAAATTTCTGCGAGACTTTAAAGCAATTACACACCAAGCCATTGTAAAAGAGACTTGCCAAACGTTACAGCCCATAGTAGAAACCGGGATTTATACGCCCTTGGCTAACGAGTTGAAAAAGCTAAGCCAAAAGTATTTTAGCAAAAGGGAGATTACCACCTCGCAGGTGGATAACTTGCTTATTGCACTGGCAAAAAAATACGACGCCTTTGTTAGCGATGAAGATGATGCAAAAATTGACGAAATTGACACCAATATAGCACCTGAAATAGTGCTTTCCGAAACATTTATTGATTAGAATGGATAAGTTAAAACGAAGCGAACGCCTGGAATTCGAGCAAATTGCCCTGCTTATTGAGGATGCCAGGAACCGGACTTTTCAAAAAGCTAACGAAGAGCTTATCCGTTTGTATTTTAATGTAGGCAATATTGTTGCAGTGAAAGTGTCGGAAGGTACGTGGGGAGAAAAAACCGTCGGCGAACTGGCTGCTTATATCGATGCCCAATATCCTGGGTTAACGGGATTTAATCGCAGAGGCTTGTATCGGATGAAACAGTTTTTTGAGACCTATTCCGATCCCGGCTTCTTATCGCCTTTGCAAACACAATTAGAGGCTTATTTTGCCGGGAAACAAGATCCCCTAATTGTGTCGGCAGTGCCGACACAATTACAAGGGCAGGAACTCGATACTGAAATTGTGTCGGCACTGCCGACACAATTAACACCACTTACGGCATTACAACAAAAACTCGTGTCCTTCATACTAACGAAGGTATCGTGGACGAACCACCTCGAAATACTTTCGCGAACTAAATCTCCGGAAGAGAAATTCTTCTATTTACTGCACTGTATAAAAGAAAGATGGTCGATGAGGGAGCTGCGAAGGCAATTATCCTCGGCTTATTTCGAAAGAATCATGCTTTCAAATCAAAAGATATCCACCCTATCCGCACAATTACCGCAAAACCTGTTTAAAGATCCTTATATCTTTGAATTTCTCGATTTGCCGGACGGGCATTCGGAGACCGATTTAGAGCGGTCGTTAGTACTCAACCTGCAAAAGTTCATCCTCGAAATCGGGAAGGGCTTTACCTACATGGGTAACCAATACCGGCTACAGGTAGGCAATAAGGATTACTATACCGACCTGCTTTTTTATCACCGCGATTTACAATGCCTCGTACTATTCGAGCTGAAAATACAGGAGTTTGAACCCGAGTTTTTAGGGAAACTAAATTTCTACCTCGAAGCACTCGATAGAGACGTGAAACGGCCCCACGAGAACACCAGCGTTGGCATTTTACTTTGCAAGGGGAAAGACACCGAAGTGGTGGAGTATGCCATGGCCCGCAATACTTCGCCCACAATGATTGCCGACTACGAAACTAAGCTGATACCGAAACATGTGCTGGCGAATAAATTGCATTATTTGGTGGAGCAGTTATCAAAAGAAGAAAAGGACTAATGGATAAAAAGACGTTACAAAATATATTGTCAAAGCCATTTGAGCTTACCGACTGGCAAAATCTGTTGACAGAGCTATTTGGAGTGAAAAGTTTTCTTCAAAAACCGGCAATTGTCCCTTTGTCAAACAATAAAAAAGCTGAAGCCGCTTTTGAATTAGGGAATTTTAGTACCTCCGATGATCGAATTATTGGTTTGTACCTAGTAAAGGTCAAGCCAGAAGTTTGGCTGGAACGGAATAAAGTAGGGTTACGAGAATTACTTCGTTCTGTTTATAGGCATGACGTAGATGGTGCCTTGATTGTTTTTGAGCAGGATGATAAATGGAGGTTAAGCTTTGTAAGTGAAATCAGGATATTTGACGAACAAGGGAATGCTATTGAAAGTAAAACACAGCCTAAACGTTTTACATACCTGCTGGGTAAAGGACAAAAAGTAAAAACTCCAACGGATAGATTGTATGCTATCGCTGGAAAAAAAATAAATCTTGAAGACATACGCAATTTGTTTTCCGTTTCCACGCTCACCAAAGAATTTTACAACGAACTCTTTAAATGGTACGAATGGGCGCTCTCGGAAGAAGTTGGTATTACATTTCCAAGAAATACAAATATCCCATCCGATAACCGGGAAAAACTCGAAGAGCAAATTATTCGGCTCATTACACGCTTACTCTTTGTATGGTTCATTAAGCAAAAAGATTTGGTTCCTCATGATTTGTTCGACACAAGCAAACTCCAAAAAACACTCAAAGACTTTAAACCAAACGATAGCCAAAACGGTATTTACTACAATGCTATTTTGCAAAACCTGTTTTTTGCTACCCTTAATAAAGCCATTACCGAGCGGGCTTTTGCCAAAGAGGAAAACAACCGTGATATAAAAACGCTATATCGCTATGCCGAAATGTTCAGCATTAATGAAAAGGAAGTGCTGGAACTTTTTAAACCCATTCCCTTCCTTAACGGTGGCTTGTTCGAATGTTTGGACAAAGACACCGCAATGGACGGAATAAAGTATCATTTAGACGGCTTTAGTCGAAACGGCAAAAAAGTAAAAGGCCAGTACAGTCACCGTGCTTTCATTCCTAATTGTGTGTTTTTTGACGAGCAGAAAGGCATTATTCCTTTATTGGAACGTTACAATTTTACCGTAGAAGAAAATGTACCTGAAGATGTGCAGGTAGCGCTTGACCCAGAATTATTGGGCAACGTGTTTGAAAATCTGTTGGGTGCATTCAACAACGAAACTAAGGAGTCTGCCCGCAAGCAAAGCGGAAGTTTTTATACACCTCGTGAAATAGTGGACTTTATGGTAAGTGAAAGTTTGCAGGCATATTTGCAACAGCATATTGGAGAAGTGGATTTGGACGGCAAGCTTACCGATGCACGGAAAAAGACAATTTACGACACCCTACTGAAGGTAAAAATCCTTGATCCTGCCTGTGGTTCTGGAGCTTTCCCGATGGGAATTTTGAACGGCATTATTACAATACTCGAGAAAATTGGTGTAGCCGAAGCTTTGGATATGTACAAATTGAAATTGCATCTTATTGAAAATTGTGTTTACGGTGTGGATTTACAAACTATTGCCGCACAAATAAGCAAACTGCGCTTTTTTATCTCATTAATTGTTGAACAAAAGGAAAAAGATTTACGCAAAGAGAATTACGGAGTAATTACCCTACCCAATCTGGAAACAAAATTTGTAGCGGCAAATACCTTGCTTGGATTACATAAAAAACAGGCACAAGGAAATTTATTTGAAGACCCGCGAATTGAAACCACCAAACAAGAAATTTTAGCTGTACGCCACGAACACTTTTATGCAAAAACAGCTAAAGACAAAAAACAGCTCCGCGAAAAAGATGCACAGTTACGAAGCGAATTGGTAAAACTCCTGGAACACAACCACGAATTTGCTCCCGAAGACGCCAAACAAGTAGCAGTGTGGAATCCCTACGACCAAAATGCTAGTTCACCATTTTTCGACACCGAATGGATGTTTGGCGTAAAAGACGGCTTTGATATTGTGATTGGGAATCCGCCTTATGTTGGATTATCAAAAAACAATGGGGCCTTAGCAAAAATCTACCAAAATTATGGGTATGATACCTTTGAAAAATCGGGCGATATATACTCGATATTCTACGAGAAAGGGTGGCATTTGTTAAAACCAAAAGGGGTATTGTGTTTTATTACTTCGAATGGTTGGATGCGGAATGATCATGGTGAAAGTACTCGCAGGTT
The DNA here is from genome assembly GCF_009834915.1 of Hufsiella ginkgonis. GTDB lineage: Bacteria > Bacteroidota > Bacteroidia > Sphingobacteriales > Sphingobacteriaceae > Hufsiella > Hufsiella ginkgonis. Next base: position 448,398 of record NZ_WVHS01000001.1, read on the forward strand.
TTTTGCAGAGCGCACCAATCCTATCCTACTAATAGACTTTGCTGGGCAAAAGATATTTGATACAGCAACTGTCGAGGTGAATATTTTAATGTTTCAACGAGATAAAAATCAGCAGAAAACCCTTGCCTGCATCGTAAAAGAAGCCGTGTTAAATAAATTGAGCGTTTTTGTTAAGCAGACAGCTGTCGAAAGCAGCTTCACCACGAGCGAAAGCTGGGTCATCCTAAGCCCGATTGAGCAACGTATTAAGACCAAGATTGAGGCGATGGGTACGCCTCTAAAGGACTGGGAAATTAACATCTACCGGGGTGTTCTCACAGGATATAACGAGGCGTTTATTATCAACAGCAATAAAAAAGCCGAGCTCATGGCTGAGGACCCAAAATCTGCTGAAATCATTCGACCGATTTTACGTGGCAGAGACATAAAAAGGTATGGTTACGAGTTTGCTGATTTATGGTTGATAAACACCCATAATGGCATCAAAAGAAGCGGCGTAAAACCCATAAATATCAATGATTATCCTGCGATAAAGCGTTGGTTAGATTATGGCGGGATTGCTTATAACGGAAAAATCTATGAAGGGTACAAACAAATAGAAAAACGTGCCGACCAGGGCGATACACCTTACAACCTGCGCAACTGCGTTTATATGGAGGATTTTTCTAAGCAAAAAATAGTTTGGGGTAATCTGAACTTGAAAGCCTCCTATGCCATCGCGCCAGGAGAACTTTTTGTAAACGCTCCCTGCCCAATGATTGTGCCTGCCAGCAAATACCTACTATCTGTACTCAATTCCAAACTTGCAGACTTTTATATTCGAACTTTGGCAAAAAAGAGAGGTGGGGGTTACATTGAATACAAACCCACATTTATAGAGCGATTGCCCGTTCCGATTATTTCCGATGACCGCCAAAAGCAATTCGCATCCCTAGTTGAGATTAGGAATAATACAAGCAGAGATAATTGCTCGAATGCTTCGATCGAAAAAGATATTAACGAGCTGATATATGAACTGTATAATTTAACAAAAGAAGAGATTGATGTCATTGAGCTTCAATAAATTCGATCTCTTCATTCGTCAGTTGGAAGTCTTGGTAAATTAAGCTGTTGAGAGCTGCCAATTGCTTTTCAAATTCCTTATTATTTTTCCGATTTTCAATAATATCATTTACGATGGTATTGTATATTTCTTTACGATCAGAAGAAACTCTTGGAGCATGAAGTTTTTCGATGGTATATTTTTTCCATCTAATAGTCCCTACTCCCGTAGTAGTTCCTATTTTAGAAAACAAATACTCTGACAGTTTTGAATTTAGATAACCGAATAAGAGAAAAAGTGATTCACCTGTCAGCAAGAACGTTGTGGCTTCTGTAACAAACTCGCCGTTCAGATCAATGCAGAATTTTGTTGTGTCAGAGATTTCGCCCCAAACTATTTTTTGCTTAGAAAAATCCTCCCAATAACTTATACTGTCCTGGGTTTCAAACCATTTGTTTGTAGTGGCTTTTCTGGATTTTGTGTTATTCTTGAAACTGATTTTCTCACCATTGATATAGATATCATCACCAGTTTGTTCCAGTCGTTTAAAACACCATTCACGCAAGTAATTCTTAGCTATCCATGCAAATCCACTCGCTATCAAGAGCTCTCTGCCAAATGTGAGTAAGTGATTTTTTACAGCGGGGTAGTCGTCTATTTTGTACCCTTTAGAGGGAAACGTCGCAATCAAATATTGCTCTGCAAATTCATATCCATATCGCTTAATATCACGCCCTCTGAGAATCGGTCGTATAATTTCTTCACTTTTAGGATCTTGTGCAATGAGCTCCTTACGCTTTCCTCCGTCAACAATAAAAGCTTCGTTAAGCCCAGTTTTAATGCCGTAGCTTATTTGTATATCCCAGTCTTTTAACGGTGTTCCAATCCGTTCAATCTTCTCCTTTATCTGTTGTTCAATATCCGAAAGGATTACCCAACTGTCGACATTAGTAAATGCACAAATATTCCCATGTTGCCTAACAAAAACGCTCCCTTAAATTATACCTTAACTTATCTCTGATCATTAAAATAATAAGCAAGCATCTCGTGCAGCTGAGCCGGTTTAAACGGTTTGGTCAGGCAGGCGTTCATTCCGGAAGCGATCACCTTTTCATACATATCGGACACCGTTGATGCAGTTAATGCCAGTATAGGGAGCTCTTTATATTTTTTCCCTGGCAGGTTCCTGATAGCGATCGTGGCTTCGTAACCGTCCATGACTGGCATTTGCAGGTCCATCAGCACCAGGTCGTAATTACCGCTCGCTACTTTGTCAACACCTATCCTGCCGTTTTCAGCTACGTCGCATTCGATCTGCCAGTTCGTTAAGAATCTCCGCACCAGCATTGCGTTAACAGGGTTGTCTTCCGTTACGAGCACCCGTTTTCCTGGAAAACCCGAATTGTCCGCCGCTGCGTTCAATAAAGATTCGGCAGCGGTTTTTTCGTCGATATTGAACCTGAGCTCAAAGAAGAAGGATGATCCTTCATCCTCTTTGCTGATCACGGAAAGCTTGCTTCCAACCAGTTCCAGCAACCGTTTACAAATAGCAAGGCCCAGCCCCGTACCTCCATATTTTCTCGTGGTTTCAGAACTTGCCTGGGAGAATTTCTCGAATATGTACTGCAACTTGTCCTCCGGGATACCTATCCCGGTATCTTTTACAGCAAAGCAGAGGGTAGCGGTGGTCGCGGTTTTTTCTGTCACCGAGGTACTAAGCTCTACCTTCCCTGCGGGCGTGAACTTTATGGCATTAGCCACCAGGTTGTTCAGGACTTGCGATAACCGGGTAGGATCTCCCTTAATTCGTGCCGGCACTCCCGGCCCGATCTCCAGGGTCAACAGAATCTCTTTCTTGTCAGCTTCCTGCTGCTGCGCGGCCCTGATGTTTTCAAGTAATGCATGCAGGTCAAAATCGATGTTCTCAAAAACCACTTTACCTGCATCGATCTTATTAAAATCGAGGATATCGTTGATCAGGGTCAATAGGTTATCAGCAGAAAATCGCAGGACGTTCAGATACTCAACCTGGTCTGGCCGCGGATTGTCAAGGAGCAGGTTGGTGAAACCGACGATCGCGTTCATCGGGGTCCTGATCTCGTGGCTCACGATCGATAAAAACTCAATTTTGGCATTGGTTGCATCATCCGCCTGTTGTTGACGTAGCCGAATTTCTTCCTCCTGTTTTTTGCGTTCGTCGATATCCTGGAAAACGCCGTACAGCCTGATGCATTTACCGTCCTGAAATTCAGGGTGCCCTACCGTGCGGGTCCATCGCGTTTTACCTTTAGCGGTAACGATCTGCAGCTCAAGGTCGTAATCAACTCCCTTATTTACCGCTTTATTAAAGGCGTCGCCTAGTTTTTTTCGATCGGCACCTTCTTTAAAAAAGGTGGCTGCCGACCCGCGGTCAGGTACATAGTCCTCAGGGACTTCAAAGATCATCTTCGTTACCTCAGTCCATATCACCCTGCCGGTTTCCAGGTCCAGTTCCCAGCCACCTACCCTGGCCGTTTGATTCGTTTTGTTGAGAAAGTCTTTTACGCGCTGCAATTCTTTCTCCGCCTGCTTGTGCGGTGAAATATCAAAATAGCTTCCTGTCATACGAAGCGGAACCTCCCCGTTCCAAATAAGCCTGCCCGTCACCAGGATACAAACGATTTTATTGCGGTCCTTGTGCTGCAGGGCTATTTCAAGCGTAAACGGGATCTTACCCTGGCTGTCCCGGTGCGCTATGTAATTCTCCCGAAGGATATCCAGGTAGCCCGGTTTAATTATCTCTTTCCATGAAGCCAGGTCATTGTCGATCTCCGGTAAATCCAACAAGATCTTTAAAGAATCGTCTACGTTAATTTCGCGGGAATCAGTCTCCCAATCCCAATAGCCGGAGACAGTGTCGGTATAGTCAGCGTGAGGGATCCGGGGCATTTGGAAGTACTTTAGGTTTAAACATCAGTTAGTCGTAATTGTTTAAAAATGAGCGGCATATTGGCGCCGCCTAATGAAATCTGAAAGCGATCACAATATCAATTAGAATAGAAAGTATTTTCCAATTCTGAAGGAAATCTGAAGTTTTAAAAAAATAAGATCTTTTAAATTTGACGTGATGCAAGCCGTAAGAAAACGCCCGCCGCTCAAGGGGGGAACGTGCGCCCGTAGCGTCGGCTGGTACAGGAATCGTGGATTCCAACAGGGACCAGGCCGAACCGGCGGCATTAAGCGGTAGCTGCCGGTTCGGTACAGATCTTTCCGAGTGTTTATGACAGTTCCGGTTCAGCCATAACGGCTTCCCTGGCTTTTCCGAAACGCCAATAGATGAGCGGTAAAAAAAACAGGTTAAGGACCGTTGAGGTCGTCAGTCCTCCCAGGATCACGATCGCCATCGGGTACTCTATCTCCTGCCCCGGCTTATTCCCGCTGATCACGATCGGCAGCAGCGCGAGCGACGCGGCCAGCGCCGTCATCAGGATCGGCGTTATACGCTCCAACGCGCCCCGGATAATCATATGTATACCGAATTTTTCGTTCTCTTCCGTTTCGAGGTGACGATAATGGCTGATCAGCATGATCGCATTACGGGCGGCGATCCCGAGTACTGTAACAAAACCGACGAGTGACCCAAAGGACAGTACCCCCCCGGAAATCCATGCAGTGAGAATACATCCCGAAAGTGCGGATGGCAGGCTTAACAAGATCATCGTCGCAATACGGTATGAGCGGAAGTCGGCATAAAGGATCAGGAAAATACCCAGGAGCGAGAGCAGCATCAGGCTATACAAACGGGTCTGCGATTTTTGCCGCTCCGCATATTCGCCCAGGATTTCCGGGTGGTATCCTGCGCCGAAGGAAACTTCCCTCAGCTTCGCCTGAATATCTTTGGCGACGGCACCGAGATCGCGGCCCTTGGTATTACAGGTTACGTCGATCCGGCGGGAGGATTGTTCCCGCGCGATCTCGTTCGGCGTAGGTGCTACATATACATCGGCGACATCTTTCAGCGGCACGCGTCTGCCCCGCGGGATATCGATCTGCAGCGCGCGGATATCCTCGATGCCCGTACTTTATATCAAATAAGCATGCTATGCGAAATATTTCTCCTTGTGAAAGTACTCTATCGGAAAAACGTCAAAAACTTATGGAAAATACATGCTTCTCATCCTGGAACCGATACTCCAGCGCGTAACCATGGTAAACAGCGATCTGCCTTGACAGGGCTAAACCCAGGCCCATGCCCTCAGATGTGTCCGCTTTACTGAAACGCTTGAAAATTATTGACGGATCGAGCCCTTGTGAAGACCCGGTGTTTGTAATTGCGAGGCCGCCGTTGTTCAGCCCGATCATCACCGTGCCGCCGGGGTGATTATGCCGGATCGCATTACCGATCAGGTTATTTAGCAGAATATCCAGTAAATACTTGCTGGCGCGGATGCTTTTTACCTCTCCCGCAAATGTGACCGTTAAACCGTTCAGTTCGATCAGCTCCTGGAATTGCCGGATCTTTTGTTCTAACTGGGAGTACAGCTCGATCTCTCCGAAATCGTCTATCAACGAGTTTTCCATACGGGCGAGCAACAGCAATGACTGATTAAGCCGCGAGAGCCGGCCTACGGCAATATAAATATCCTCGATGACCACGCCTTGTTTATCAGAAAATGACTCCGTCTGGAGCAGCGTATCGAGCTTCGAATTGATCACTGCAAGCGGGGTCATCATCTCATGAGAGGCGTTATCGGTAAAACTTTTAAGCTCCTTGTAGTCTTCCTTTACACGCGAGGCCATCGTTGCCGCGGCGGTGTTTAGTTCGCGGAACTCATCGATATGCGTCTGCGCCGGCGAAAGCTCCCTCATATCGGCCAGGTTGAAGGCCTTCATTTCGTTCAGCGTAGAGTGGAACGGCTTCCATAACCGGCCAAGCACGAAACGATTGATAACGATCAGGCTGATCAGCAGCACGGCCGTTACCAGCAGCGTGATCAGGAAGATGACGCGGATAAGGTCTTCCGATTCGACCTTTGATTTACTGATCGTCACCTCGTAAAACTTATCGCCCACTTTGATGACCGTCTCCAGGCTACGGCCGGGCTCTATCTCGTCCTCTTTGTCGTTCCGGTATTCCACATCTTCAAACCGGCGCTCATGCGGACGGCCCGCAGGCACAATGATATAATGAACCTTCTGGTCCCTGAAATCGCCCGGCAAGGGCAGCTTTCCGTACGTCTGCACGTATTCCCTGATCTCGTCTTCTTCAATCAGCAGGTCCTTATCCAGCTGTTTACTCAGGATGAAATGGATAAAGGCATAATAGATCACCCCGGTAAGCCCCAGGACGATAAGCGAAGTTACCAGGTTCACCCGGTTATAATGCTGCGCGAGTTTCATTCTTCCGACCCGAATTTATATCCTACCCCGTACATGGATTTAAGATAATCTTTCGCACCGGCCTCCACCAATTTTTTCCGGAGGTTTTTAATGTGGGTATATATAAAATCGAACCGGTCCGAAAGGTCCATTTCGTCGCCCCAGAGGTGTTCGGCGATCGCGTTCTTACTCACCACTTTTCCCTGGTTGGCTACCAGGTAAACCAGCAGGTCGAATTCTTTCCGGGTAAGGGTGATCTTAACGCCTTTTACCGTTACGTTCATGGCCAGCAGGTCAGCTGCGATCTCGTTGAAAATGACACGGTTACTGCCGCCGAATTGTTTGCGCCGTACGATGGCGATCACGCGGGCCTTCAGCTCTGAAAGATGAAAGGGCTTGGTGAGGTAATCATCCGCGCCGAGATTGAGCCCTTTCAGCCGGTCGTCCAATGAATTGCGTGCCGAAATGATCAGTACACCTTCCTGTTTGTCCATTCGCTTAAGCTCTTCGAGCAGGCGCAGTCCGTCACCGCCGGGGAGTGAGAGGTCAAGGAGGATACAATCGTAATCATACATACATATTTTCTCCGACCCCGATCCGTAATCACCGGCCAGCTCACATACCGTGCCGTCTTCAGAAAAGTACCCGATGATACTTTCGGCCAGGCCGGTTTCGTCTTCAACGAGCAGAAGCTTCATACTTATGGCGTTTTAAAGCTAAGCATTATTCAATGGGCGCCGGTAAATTACTTTGCTCATCCTTCTTAAAGTCCAGCTTGCCGAAACGATAGGACAATACGACGCCGAAGGACCTGTAGGGCACTTCCCGAAACGAGATACGCGTAGAATTGCCCGTTGTTACGGTCGTAGTCTGGTTATTGTACTTATTGAACGGGTTGGTGGCCGATAAGCCGATACTGCCTTTCTTTGCTGCGAACTGCTTGCGCAATGCCATGTTATAGGAGAAAAAGGCCGGGCGATTCCCCTGGATATTCTTCTGTGAGGAGTTATAGTTGCCGAACAGCTCTGCCACAAGATCGCTGTTCACCTGGTAAGCGCTGTTGAGGTTGACCCGGTAACCGAAACCCGTTACGTTAGGCCCGCCGGTATAGCGGTTAATGATGGCCTGGTTGGCAAGCATGATATTGGTACGCAAGGTGAGCTTATTACCCGCGGGCAATGATCCCGACAGGTTGACCCCTTCGCGGATCTCTTCCCCGATGTTTCGGCGGGTGGTAAAGGTCACGTTCTGGTATACGGAATCCCCGATCGTGTAATTAGAATAGAAGGTGGACACGCCCTTGATATCGCTGGTATTCTTTCGCCAGAAGGCGGAAACGAAAATATTAGCGCCTTTATCAAAGGATTTATTGTACGACAGTTCGAAGTTATTGCCGATCTCGGGCTGCAGCGCCGGGTTGCCAGCGGAGATATTGCGCGGGTCAGAAAGGTCGATGAACGGGTTCAGATCCTCGTAATCCGGGCGCTCGATGCGGTAGCTGTAGCTGATCTTTACGGTCGCCTCGTTCTTGAACGTATGCGAGACCACCGCCGAAGGGGCGAAAGTATTGTATGGCTTGATATCAGCCTTGCCTACCTGGGAATAGCTGGCTTTGGAGGTGGTGCGCTCATAGCGCAGTCCCGTCTTCACGTCAAGGAATTTGTAAAGCTGGTAGGAACCGGACAAGTAGGCCGAATAAACGTAACGTTTATAATCCAGCCCGTTAGATTGTGAAGGACTAAATACATATGTGCCTGTAGTCTTGTTCAGCGAATACACCGCGGCCGTGCTGTGGATATCGTTGATCACGGTTTTCAGTCCCGTTTCTATCGTCAGGTTATCCGACACCGGGTGAACATAATCCAGTGCCAGCTCGGCCTCATTGTCCCGGCCCGGGCTGGTACTGGTAGATCCCGCAAAGGCGGGAGCAACGGCATTATCCTGCTGCACCTGGTTGTAGAACGACGTGGCTTTGCCGAGATCGGCATTCACCTGGAAACTGATCTCCTGGTCCTCTTTGGCAAAAGCGTGCTTATATTCCAATCCAAGGTCGAGCCCCTGCTCGATAGCATGGTTATCTGATTTAAGGAGGCTGGCGGAATTCGACAGCAGGGTACTTCCCTTCTGAACACGGATCAGCTGATCGGTCTGGTTACTGCTGGCGTTTTTTGAACGGTTGTAGCCAAGGGATGCGGTAAGATCGTTCTTCTTATCCATCGACCAATCGAAGTTTAGCCCGGCACGGTAACCCTTCCTGTTCACATCGCTGATGCCATGCTGCGCAAGATCATTCAGCGTGTCGGCAAGCCGCGAGCTCCGGTCCACACCATTCACCGTGGTCGTATTCAGCTGTGCATTTCCGCCGAGGTTAGCTCCGATGCTCAGTTTCTGCCCTTTTATGTTCAGGCTTGCCGAGCCGTTTTCCAGGCGTGTTCCCGCCGAGGCGTTTATATTACCGTTGATGCCCCGTACGTTGTTGCTTTTCAGGATGATATTGATGATGCCGCCTGTGCCTGAGGCATCGTATTTCGCACCCGGGCTGGTGATCACTTCGATGCTCTTGATCTGGCTGGCAGGTATGGTTTGAAGGGCATTTGCGATACTGCTGCCGAAGAGGCTGGAAGGCTTCCCGTTGATCAGGAAGCGGATGCTGGAATTTCCCTGGAGCTCTACGTTGCCGTCTATATCGACGGTGACCATGGGAACTTTTTTAAGGATATCAGTGGCCATGCCGGCTTGCCCGCTAATATCATTCTGGGCATTGTAAACCATCTTATCGATCTTGTTTTCGATAATGGGAGGTCTGCCGGTAATGGCTACCGCGCTAAGCTCCGTTTGTGACGGAGTAAGCGTTAGCGCATTGAGATTTACGGTGCGGTTCTGCTCGTTAAGGATGACCGGTTGAACCGTGGTACGCTTGTAGCCGATGAAGTCGATGGTGAGGCGGTATTCCCCGTCGGGCAGACCGGTCATATTGAAATTGCCGCGCGGGTCCGTCGTAATGCCGTTCACAGGCCTGGCAGCCCCATTCTCGTAAAGCAGAACGGAAGCATAATCCACCGGCTGGCGGGTAAGGGAGTCGATCACATGTCCGCTGATCTTCCCCCGGCCTTGTACCGGTTTGACCTGGGCTTTAAGGGCGAATGTGAACAGGATAAAAAATAACGCGAAAGCAGGCTTCATGAAGGTGTATGGTATTTTGCTGCATAGTTACAGCGGAAATCTGGAGACATTCTGTTCTTTCCGCTACAGAGTTTCGACAGAATTACCCGGTATGTTCGTACCAGGTCAAATAACCGCCGATTCATGACACCCGAAACCTCGATAACAAAAAATGCGGAGCGCTATGTGATGGATTACCTGGAGGCTTTTCTGCCTCCGGGATTCGGTTTTCACAATATACAGCATGCCCGTGAAGTAAAGGAGGCCGTTTCGCTGATCGGTGATTATCTCTCGTTACCTGCCGGCGACATCGAAGTCCTGCGTATCGCCGCAAGTTTTCATGATACAGGCTATTGTCACACCTACTCAGGCCATGAAGATCGTAGTATAACTATCGCTTCCGTCTGGCTGAGCGATGAAGACTATCCTATTGAGCGCATCGCCCGGGTCGCCTCCTGCATCGAGGCGACCCGGTTCCCTCAATCGCCAAATGATCTGCTCGGCCAGGTGCTCTGTGACGCCGACCTGTTTCATTTCGCAAGCCTCAACTATCCCGACTACGAACACCGGCTGAGGCTCGAATGGGAAAGGCGCCTGGACCGCTTCTATTCTGATCAGGATTGGGCGCGGACGAATTGTGAGGCGCTTATTGCTCAAACCTATTTCACCAGTTACGGCAAGAAGGTCCTTCAGCCGTTAAAAGAGCGAAACATAGAGCTGCTGAGGTGCAGGTACTAAACGAAGGCGCTTATTTCCCGATATCGATCACATGAAACGTTCCCGGGACCACTTTCGGCCGGCCGCCGACCGCGGCGGGAGGTTCCGTTTTCGCCGCAGAAAGGTAGATATGATGTGTCGCCGGATCAATAGTGATCGTGCGGGCCCCGGGCTCGGATTTGATAGCTTCTAATTGTTCAAATTTATCGGCGCTCAGCTCCCTCACCACCGAGACCGTGCCTTCACTATTTGAGGTATAGACCTGTTTCAGGAGCGTTCAAAAGCCACGCCGTCGCAGCTGCCGATGGGAAAGCTGGCGATATTCTTCCCGGTAGCAGTATCCATCACCACCAGCAATTGATTGCCGCCGCAGCCGATGAAGAGCCGGCCGGTAGTACGGTCGATCGCAAGCCCGGTAGGTTCCTCGCCCGCTACGATCTTGAAGCGTTTGATTACTTTATAGGTTTTAACATCGATCACTACCACTTCGTTAGTCGTTTCGCTATTGACCTGGGTGCCATGAGAAATATAGAGTTTCCCGTTTTGACTGTCCGCGGTCAGGTAATCCCACCCTCCTGCAGAACCGATGGGAAAAGTTTTTAGCATACGCATACCGGTCTTTTGCTGGGCGAAGGCCGGGACAGCGAGTGCGATGGCCGCGGCGGTGATGAGGATTGATCTCGATTTCATGATATGGGCTTGAGACTACGAATTACAAAGACAATCTGTAGTAATTCTGTACAAGGCTACAGCTGGATGGCTTTACGTTAGGGTCGTTTCGTCCTTTTTTCCATAAAGCAGCCTGATGCCGGACGGCAATACGATAAGCAGCAGCGGCAATGCTGCCAGGAAGCCCCCGATCACGGCTATAGCCAGGGGTTGATGGAGCTGCGCGCCGGCGCCGATACCCAATGCCAGCGGCATCAGCGCGATAATGGCGCCCAGCGCAGTCATCAGCTTCGGCCGGAGCCGCGTGGAGATCGAATACGTGATCGCCTCGTCCACGGAAACATCGCGCACCGTTTCTTTAAACTGGAGGAAGGTAAAAATGGCGTTCTCGCCGATGATCCCTACGATCATGATCAACCCCGTATAGCTGCCCACGTTCAGCGGCGTTCCCGTCAGGTAGAGCGCCAAGTAACTGCCCGCAATCCCCAGCACCGCGACGAACAGGATGAGGAAAGCGATCCGGAAATCCCGGTACAGGAACAGAATGACCCCGAAAACGAGCAGGCTGGAAGTGATCAGTATCGTAAGCAGCTCGTTGAACGAGCGCTGTTGCTCGGCATAGGCCCCGCCATACTCAATGTAATAGCCCTGCGGCAGGCTGATCTTTTCGGCAATGCCTTGCTTGATATCGGTTACCGCTCCGCCAAGATCCCGGTTATCCAACCGGGCGGACACGACCCCGATCGATTGAAGGTTCTCCCGTTCCAGTTCGGCCTGGCCGGGCGCGATCGTTACCGAGGCAAGGTTCGTAACGGGTACCGTGTTCCCGCCGGGCAAAAAGATCTTCATCTTGTCTATCGATGCCAGCCCGAACTGCCGGTTACCGGGGTAAACCATACGGATGGGTGAAAGCTGCTGCTTATCATACAGGTTCCCCACCACGTTCCCTTCGAGCGCGGTTTGCATCTGGAACTGGAAGTCGGCCAGGGTGATCCCGTATTGCGAGAGGCGCGACTGATCGGGCGTAATGTTCACGGACGGCCCAGCGATCACGATCCCGTCGAAGACGTCGGCGGTACCTTTCACGCCGGTCACCACATCTGCGACGGCTTTCGAGAGCTCCTGCAGTCTTTCCTGGTCGGTGCCGAAGATCTTCAGCTCGATGGGCTGGGTGGAGCTCATGAGATCGCCGAGCATATCGCCGATCACCTGCCCGAAATCGACCGTAAGCGCCGGCTGGGTGGATTCGACCCGGGCGCGGATGTCCTCGATCACCTCGTCGGTGCTCTTATCTCTTTTTTTCCTAAGCTGGATGAGATAGTCGCCGTTGTTCGGCTCGGTGATGAAAAAGCCCATCTGCGTACCGGTACGCCGTGAATAAGCCTGTATCTCGGGAATTTCCGCCAGGATTTTCTCGACTTCCCGCAGCATCCTGTCGGTCTCCTCTAGCGAAGTTCCGGGAGGTGAAGTGTAATCCAGCACGATGCTCCCTTCGTCCATTTCGGGCAGGAAGCCGGTTTCCAGCCGCGGCAAAACCAGCACGATGGAAGCGACCAGCAAAGCTGCGATCACGATACTGATCGCCGGCCACCTGATCACGTATCCGACCCATGCCTGCTTTTTTACCTCATGTCCGTGTTCTGCCCTCCCGGATCCCGGCATCTTATTCTGCTTATCTTCGCGCGTTAAGAGCAAATACACCACCGGCAGGCCGAGCCAGGTTACAAAAAAAGAGCAGACCAGCGCAATGATCATCGTATTGGTCATCACGTTAAAGTACTCGCCCGCCACCCCGGTCATCAGCAGGAACGGTACGAAGATCACGATGGTGCTGATCGATGAGCCCAGCATGGCCGGGAACAGGTAACGGACGGCTTTGCCCAGCAGCGATGATGTCGGCTCGCCAGGATGCTCTTCGTGGGTACGATGGATCTGCTCCACGACCACGATCGCGTCATCGATGATCAGGCCGATGGCGGCGGCTATCGCGCCAAGCGTCATAATGTTCAGCGTATAACCGATCGTATAGAGCACGATGATGGTAAGAAGCAGGGTCACCGGCACCGTGACCAGGATCGTCGCGCTAGCTTTTACCGATCGCAGGAAGACGATAGCCACTATGATCGCCAGGGCGATCCCCACCCAAAGGCTGTCGCTCACGCTGCGGATAGATTCGTTCACGAAATCCGCCTGCACGTAATAAGGTTTAAGCGTCACGTCGCCCGGCAGGATCTTCTGCAGCGCTGCGACTTTCTTTTCCATGTCGTTGGAAAGGTCGACCAGGTTCGCGTTCGGCTGCTTGATGACGGCTACCAGCAGGCCGTCCCTGCCGTTGGCGTTGATCCGAGTATACTCCACACCTTCCTCTACCTGGACCCGGGCGATATCTTTTATTCTTACCACCCGTTTCCCGTTATTGCTTATGACCAGGTTTTCCAGGTCTTCTTTTCCATGAAGCGTAGCGTCCGTAATGGACAGGTAGAGGTGGTTATAGTCGGCCAGGAAACCGTTCGACCGGATGAAGTTCGCCTGCCCGAAGGCGTCGCGCACCTGGCCGGGGGTAACGGACAGCGCACTCATGCGCTGGTTATCCAGCTCCAGCCAGTACTCTTTGGAACGGCCGCCGATAACCCGGATCTCCGAGACTCCCGCCACCTGCGAAAGAAACGGCTTGATCGTATAGGTCGCCAACTGTTTCAGCTCGATCGGCGAGCGGGTGTGGCTTTCCAGCGTGTAGCCGCTGACCGGCAGGATCGAGGGGTTCATGCGCTCCACGGAGATGCTGATCCCCGCGGGGAGATCATTCCTGATCCGGGCGATCTGCGATTCGATGCGCTGCTGCGCCAGGTCGATGCCGGCATTCCACGTCATGAACGCGGAGATCTCGCAGCTGCCACGGCTGGTGGTGCTGCGTACCAATTCGAGATCGGGGACCTGCTTCACCGCCAGCTCCAGGGGGCGGGTCACCGTAACCATCATTTTATCCACCGGCTGCAGTTCGGCATCGGCGATGATCTTGATCTTGGGAAAAGTGATCTCGGGGAACAGCGAGGTCTTCAGTTTTGAATAACAGAAAATACCGCCTCCCATGATCAGCAGCAGCAACACGATCAGCGGATTTTTATAGGATAGAAAATGGTTCTTCATACGCTACCGGATGATTTTGACTTTGGCGGTATCCGCCAGCCCGTAATTTCCGGATATGACGATGCGGTCGGATGCCGAAAACCGGGGTGACTTCAATTCGATGACCTTGTCGTTCTGCACGCCTTTTTCAACCGGTATCTTTACGGCCGTCGTGTCATTGATGAGCTTCATCACCCAGAACCCGTCTTCCGTTTCGTTCGTCAATACGGCCGACCGGGCGATGGTTTGAGCGGATCCCGAGGTCGATTTCATTAACCGGACTTTAGCGATCAGCTTTTCAGGTATGGGGTGCGCGGCATTCACCCGGACCGAGAAGCGCTGCGTCTGGGAAACCGAATCCACGGCCGGCAACGCTTCGCTTACAGCCCCGCGAAGTTTTTCGCCGTCAGGAAGGACCAACTCGACATAGCGGTTGGCCGGCAGTAATTTGCGCGACTCATAGGGAAGATCAAGAAGGAACACGAAGCTGTTCCCGTTATTGACCACGGCAAGCTGTTCGCCTTCCTGCACGTAGTCGTTCAACTGGTGGTTCACCTCTGCGATATAGCCGCTTTTGGCCGCCCGGATAACGGATATCCCGGAGAACCGGAATCCTGAATCGAGCTTGTTGACGGAATTTCCCAGTGCCCGTGCTTCCCTGGTGATCAGCTGGAAGATGACCTGTCCCTGCTTTACGAAATCGCCGGGCTTCACTGCGGCCCTGGTGATATAGCCGCTGATCATCGACTTGAGTATACTGCGCTCAAGATAGGCGGACGTGGCATTGAACTCTTCGTAGTCGTTCAGCGGCCCCACGGTGACGGTCGACACTTTTACCGGCGTTTGGGTAACGATATCCTCCTCCTCCGCCGTATCGCCTGCCGGGCGGCTGCAAGCCTGCAATAACAGGAAAAAAAAGACCAGATAAAGTATACGACGTTTTTTCATGTTACCGGTTCCAATAAGTGAGCTGGTTAAGAAGTTTGAGCCGATCGATGACGGTTTGACGGTACAGGTTCTGAGCGTCCATATACCCGTTAATAGCGATAATAAAATCAGCCACCGTCACATCGCCGGTTTGCAGCAGCCGTGTGTCCGCTTCGACCAGGCCTTTGGCGAATCTGACCTGCGAGCCGATCTCATCGAAAAGCTGGTCGGTTTGCGCGATCTGCCGGTTCAGCAAGTCGATCTGCTGTTTTTGCTGAACGGTAAAAAAGTCTCTATAGAATGCACGTGTGCGGTCTTCGATCTCCAGTTTCGAATATTGCAGGCGCTTTTGGTGCCCGTCGTAGATCGGAACCGAAACAGAAAAGCCGACGCTGGTCCCGAAATTCTTGTACGGCTGCAAAATGAATGAAGAATTATACCCTGCGTTGGCGAATATGCCGATCTGCGGCTTATACGCTAAGTCAACGGCCGCCCGCTCGCCTTCGATCCGCACGCTATCGAGCCGGAATTTTTGAAGAAAGATGCTGTTCGGCAGTGAAACGGGTCGCGTCTCCGCAAATGCGGGCGGGCTCAGCGGTACGGTAATGGTGTCGGCTATCCCGGCAAGGTAATAGAGCGTAGCAAGGTCCGTTTTATAGGAGATCTCAGCCTGTCTGCCTGCGAGTTTCTGCTGCTGGAAAGTGACCAGGAACGCCAGGTAGTCGGTTTGCTTGTAGGTGTTGGCACGGGTCAGCGTTCTCAGGATGGTGTCCTCGCGTCCCAGCAGGGCGCTTACTTCGCGGCTGAACAAGGCCTGCTGCTGGCTGGCATAAGCAGCGATATATTGCTCGGCGATACTTCTTCGAATATCCAGTTCAGTGATCCGCACGGCATACCGTGCCGAGTCCCCGCGAATTTTCAGGGCCTCGAAAAGAGCGTTTTTTCGCTGTTTGCCCATGACCACGTAATCGATGCCGAGCAGCGCGTCGAGCGACTGCCCGTTGGAAAGCGCCTCATCATAACCCCATCCTTTAATTACCGGTGCATATAAACCGCTCGACGTCGCCTTTACCTGTGGCCTCTGCTGGGCCCGGAGCAGGATGCTGTCCAACGCGAGCGCGCTTTGCTGGCCGGAAAGATCTCTCAGCAAGGGGCTGTTCTTCGTCGCCTGGTTAAGGAAGAAATCAAGCGTGCGCTCCTGCGCCCGAAGTTCCGCAAGGCTGCATAAACCTAAAAACAGGCTAAAAAAGATGAATTTCCAAAGCCGACCGTAAGTGAGAATTAACATACCATGATAATATTAGTTCCGGCCAATAACGTCCGGCAAGCGAATGTACATTGAGACACCAGTAAACAAGACGGTTATTTTATCAGGCTGCCCTTCGCGTCAAATACCAGGTCCTTTCCTTTTACCTCTGCCTCGTAATTCACCACGCCGTCCTGATTAACTATTTTAGCCGCTTCTGCGATCTTGGCACCCTTGTAGTGTGTTTTCACATAGCTTATTACCGTGGCGGGGAGCTCTGAAACGTTGATCTCAGTTTCAGATGATAATTTGATCCCGGCGGCGCTGTAAACCTCGCTGGCTTCTTTCCCGGCTACCGTAAATCCTGCCTCGTAATCTTTGTCCTCCCGGTCCCATCGTACTTTAGTACCAGGATGAGCTTTAATAAAAGCCGCCTTAACCGCCACGGGAACTTTAGCGGCGTTCAGTTTTTGCGCAAGTGCCGGAAAGGATGTCACGGCCATCGCCGCAAGCAAAATAACTCGAAAAGCTTTCATAACGATCAGTTTTTTTCCGAAAGTAGACGGGAAAGCTGGAGAGATTCTGAAGTTGCAAAGGAGCTGTCAGGTGAAAAGAACAGTAAACTGTTGTCTGCCTGCCTGAAATCGATATTCTACCTTCCAGCCGTACCTGTTGGCGATCTGCCTGACGATGGCCAGTCCGAGGCCGCTTCCGGGATTCTTCGTAGACGCCGAAGTAAAACGCTTAAACAATTTATCCTTGTCGAGCGGCTCACTTCCCGGGTTGGATACCGTAAACCTTCCCACTTCAAGACTGATCTCTATCCTTGCCGACCCTTCGCTGTGCCGCAGCGTATTGAGCAATAAATTATTGAGTAAAACCTCCGTCAGGAACGGATGCCCCTCGGCCGTGACCCCCTGTAG
Organism: Hufsiella ginkgonis; assembly: GCF_009834915.1. GTDB lineage: Bacteria > Bacteroidota > Bacteroidia > Sphingobacteriales > Sphingobacteriaceae > Hufsiella > Hufsiella ginkgonis. The sequence goes on from NZ_WVHS01000001.1 coordinate 465,568, forward strand.
CGAGCCCGGAGAGTACCAGGAACGTCCAGTTTTGTCTCGATAAACCGGCCAGGCCCTTGTCAGCATGCCGGGCCAGGACTATTGCCCAGGCCATTACGACGATTACCACCGTACGGATCGCCGTGGCAAGATCAGCGTCGACCCCTTTCAGGCCGATTTTGGCGAGTATTGTCGTTGCCGCCGCGAATACCGCCGATAAAAGCGCATAGAACCACCACATTCGTCTATCTGAATTTGTAATTTAACGTGAAAGCTGTTTTCTTATTTATTATAGCGGGCAAAAATGTAAGACGAGGAGCTCTGTTCCCGAATATACGCTTTTTTAACTGCGGGTAGATGGCGTAAGCCAACTTGGTAGAAAGTATGCCGAACCCGGCACCCGCCACGATGTCGCTGAGCCAGTGAACGTTATTATACACGCGCAGTATCCCGGTGGCCGTAGCCAGGGAATACCCCGCGACCCCGAACCAAAGGGACCGGTAGCCGTACTCCTGGTACATCATCTCCGCGCCCACGAACGCCAGCGCCGTATGGCCGGAGGGGAAGGAGGTGGTTGATGAACCGTCGGGACGCTCCCTTCCGACCTCCCGTTTAAGGAAAACGACGGCGGTGTTCATGATCGCCATGGACAGCGCGAAGGATAAGGAACGATCAACAAAGCTGCTCCGTCCCTTCAACCCGGCCAGACCAAGCGCAAACGTAGCGGCCGCAGGCGTATATTGAATAAAATTATCGGCAGTCGTCACAAATCCCGGGTGATCTTCGCTCATATCGGCCTGCACGCTAAAATCGAGCCTGCGGACGGCCTTATTCCCGAGTGATAGAAACCCGTAGCCGATCATGATCGCCGGAGGCAGAAATTCGTGCGTTTTCAGCGCTGGCGCTAATGCCGTGTTAGTTACAGGGAGGGTATCGGCTAACAGCGTATCCCTGCAGTTCGCGGAAACCATGGCGGCAGGCGAAAAAAATATCAGCATGCAAATAGCGGATTTCCCCGCTTTTTGCAGTTTTCTGAACCGGCAGCGTGTTAAAGATAGCTTCATAAGATCGAAGTTACCCCGCAATTTTGTAGATATTCTGTAGGGCGGCAAGATAGGGCCGCCGGGGCCGTAACCATCGTGGCGATCAATTCGGTTATCAGTGGCCTGATCATTTTCGGGCCCAGGGCGCTTGCGCTATTTTAGGGGCGGTCGACCGGCAAGCTTTCATTGGTTGATACGAAGTTCAGCCTTGAGGCTTCGGAAGCCGATCGTGGCTATTAGGATCAAGTTATTCACAAGACCAGGAGGCCGTTTCTTGTACCGGGCACCTATTCCTTGCTTTGATGTATCGTCTCCGGATTTCCTTCAAAATTCATGTGTTACTTTCGGCATGAATACATCAGATACGTACAGGGATGAAGTCTTTAAAAACGAGATCAACAAGGCCTCCGACTTCAAGTTCGGGCCAAGGTGGCCAATGTTTTTGATGACATGGTGAACCGATAAGTTCCGTTTTACGGTGAAATACAGCGGATGATCGCAGAGCTTGCGGCGGATCACATTCTTAACCCGTTGATCGAATGTCGTGCTTTACATTAGCTGGCCAATAGTTACCAGAGAAGTCCGATTTATAAAGTTAAAACACGGCGCGTCTTTTTGCGTTTGTGTTGAGTTCATCAGCTGGCTGCTAAAGTTAAAAACAACGCTTTTAACTAATAACAGGCCATTACGCCTTAAGTATTTATATGACAAGTAACGGAACGCAGGATCCAGGCCAAATGTTTTTAGCAGGTGGCGGAGAAATGGGAGAATTATTACGCTCCCATGATTGGTCCGCGACGTCTTTGGGGACACCAGAAAGCTGGTCCCCGGCGTTAAAGCAAACGGTCAGTATCATGCTCGCGTCCGCTTTTCCGACATTAATCTGCTGGGGCGAGGATTATATCCAGTTATACAATGATCCTTTCCGGCCGATAAACGGGAAAACCAAGCATCCCAAGGCAATCGGGCGAAGCGCCCGGGATACCTATGCCGAGATCTGGGATACCATAGGCCCGATGTTCGGAGAGGTAATGAACGGCCGGACGGTAAGTTTCCGGGATCTCATGGTGCCGCTTGACCGGAACGGGTATCTTGAAAATTGCTATTTTGACTTTTCGTACAGCCCCATACGTAATGCAAATGGGCACGTCTGCGGTATATTGGTGACCTGCGTGGAAACTACCGAAAAGGTACGTGCGATAGAGCGGCTTAACATCCTTCAGCAAAATACCCGTAATATGGTCAGGCAGGCGCCTGTGGGGATGTGCGTCGTTAAGGGCAGCCCTTTGATGGTTGAGGAAGTAAACGATCTTTTCCTGGAGATCATCGGTAAACGCCGGGAACAGCTTGAAACGACTCCCTACTGGGAAGTGAATGCCGAGGCGGCCGCTATTTATTCACCGATCACGGACCATGTACTGCAAACGGGAGAAACCTACCACGCCAAAGAGCACCGGATCATGCTCATCAGGAACGGTAAGGCCGAAGTCATTTACGTCGACTTCGTTTATGAGCCTATGAGGGATGTTGGCGGAACGGTTGATGCCATTATGATCGTGGCTATAGAGGTCACCGATAAAGTACTGGCCAGAAGAAGTATCGAAGAAAATTCCGAGGAGTTCCAAGCCCTTAATGAAGAACTGGCGTCCGCCAACGAAGAATATGCCGCGATCAATGAGGAATTGGCCGCAGTGAATGAAGAGCTAACGGTTACGAACGAGGAATTGGTCGAAACCCAGCGCAGCCTGGTGAGAAGCGAAAAGCTTTTCAGGTCCATCGCGTTAAATATCCCCAGATCACTGATCATCATGATCGATAAAGATCACCGCTTCATCACCATCGAAGGTGATATTATGGAGAAGTTGGGGTATAACAGTAAAGATTATGCCGGCAAGCATCCGGGAGATATCACTCCCGAGCGATATGAGGCTTCCCGGCATTTATATGATCGTGTGATTGCCGGCGAGCAGTTTTCGGTGGAAAGAACAGCAGCAACCGGCGAAATTTATACGGTACACTTCGTGCCGCTCAGGAACCGGGCCAATGAAGTGGAGGCCGGCCTGATCATCGCCCTGGACATCACCGACATCAAACAGGCGGAAGAACGGAGCGCAAAACTGGCGGCGATCGTAGAATCATCGGATGACGCGATCATCAGCAAGACACTAGAAAGCGTGATCACCAGTTGGAATGATTCGGCACAACGAATGTTCGGTTATAGCGCTGAGGAAATTATCGGCGAAACGATCTATAAGCTCATTCCTGAGGACAGGCACGACGAGGAGCCCCAGATAATCGACCGTTTAAAAAAAGGAGAAAGACTTAAGCATTTTGAGACTAAAAGGCTTACAAAAGACGGCAGGCTTATTGATGTTTCGCTAACCGTCTCTCCCCTTAAAGATAAGCAAGGGAATATTATCGGCGCTTCAAAAATCGCGAGGGATATCACGGAAAAAAAACTGGAGGAACAACGAAAAAACGATTTTGTCGCCATGGTAAGCCATGAGCTGAAAACGCCGTTGACCACGATAAATTCCTATATACAACTACTATTGGCGAAAGCCCATAAGGAAGGCGACGATTTTCGTATCAACGCGCTGACCAGAACTGAAGTCCAGGCGAAAAAGATGATCGCTATGATACACGATTTCCTGAGCCTGGTCCGTATCACGGAAGGAAGGATCCCGCTGCGCATAACCTCATTCGAGTTCAGTGAGCTGGCACACGAAATTGTGGCGGATGTGCAACTGCTAACCTCAAAGCATACTATCAGTCTTGTAGGTTGCGGGGGAATAACGCTGAATGCCGACCGTGATAAAATAGGACAGGTACTGACAAACCTGCTAAGCAACGCCGTTAAATACTCCCCGGACGGAGGCCGGATCGTCTTAGGCTGCGAAACGATGAATGACAAGGTAAAAATTTACGTGAGCGATGAGGGTATGGGCATTAGTCCCGATGACCAGAAGAAGCTCTTCGACCGCTTTTACCGCGCAAATAATGATAAATTAAAAACAGTATCAGGATTCGGTATCGGGCTGTACCTCGTGTCAGAAATTTTAAGCGCCCATAACAGCAAGATCGAGGTGGAAAGCCAGGAGAACGTCGGTTCGACGTTTTATTTTATCCTGGACAGATATTAGTAACGATCATTGCAAGTAACTGACCCCTTTCCCTACCAGGACGCAACAAGATCGTGGTACGTTTATCTGCTTGGTGGGCTGACTCCCCGATAAACCCTTTCTTCTTAAGGCTGGCACCTCGAAAGACCATGTGCAGCTAGCTAGGTAATCCTCCTGAAATCCTTCATCGGCGCAATATCGACTATAAGCGGCACTCTTTCTATCGTAACAAAGCTCACGTCAAGCCCGAAACTCTTTGCATCCGAGATACTGATCTCCTTAAGCATGGAATGAAGGGTGACGGCTATTCTGTCTACCAGGTTGAGGTGTGCGGCCCTTCCGAGAATCCTTTCAAGCACGACAAAGCGGAAATCCCCGACAATGCCATGCCTGCTAAGTGACTCGTACCTGCTGGCAATGTCGACTTCTTTGTTCTTTACAAGATCTTCAACGGCAACGCGGAAGAAACGGTTGATCTGTGGCTCAACCTTGAACCCGAGCTTAAAATCGATCCGGATGAGCTTGCCCGGGATCAGGAAGTCCACTTTGTATTCACTGGTGAAAGGCTCGTCGGTTACGTCGACGTGGATCAGCCAGTACACATCAGCGCGTTTCGGGTACTTCTGAATGATAGAATAGATGATCTTCGATTCGATCTCCGAGTTAAAGTTCGCGCTGGTGAGATAAATAAGCTGGGAAGCATATTTTGGCACAGAAGTGTCCTCGCTTAACTCGCGGATGATAGGGAAGTGATCCTCAACCTCCACGAAATTCACGTAGTTGTTCTTGATCCGGCGGCCTTTGGACCACGCCCACATCACCGAAAACAGGATACTGCCCAACAAAAGAGTAAACCAGCCGCCATGCAGGATCTTAGCGATATTACCAGACAGGAAGGTGATCTCGATAATCCCGTAAAGGGTAAGAAAAATGACGATCAGGTAAACAGGATATTTGCGCCGGCTTAAAAACATACCTACAAGAATGGTGGTCATGAGCATGGTGACGGTAATGGATAGCCCGTAAGCCGCCTCCATACGGGTGGATTCCTTGAAAATGAGCATCACGATGATGCAGCCTATCCACAAGATCCAGTTCATGGAAGGTACGTATAGCTGTCCCTTCTGCAGGGAAGGATAGTTGATCTTCACCTTTGGCCATAAGTTGAGGCGAACGGCTTCCGCAATTAAGGTGAACGAGCCTGAAATCAGCGCCTGGCTGGCGATGATCGCGGCCAGGGTGGCTATCCCGATCCCAAAGGGAAGAAACCATTCAGGCATCAGGTGGTAAAATGGCTTGTCCTCCCCAAGTAACCGCCCGCTTTTGCTTAACAGCCATACACCCTGGCCAAAATAATTAAGTAAAAGGCAGGTCTTCACATAGATCCAGCTGATCCGGATATTGGAGCGCCCGCAATGACCAAGGTCCGAATACAGTGCCTCTGCTCCTGTTGTACAGAGAAAGACGCCTCCCAGGATGATAAAGGCTTGCGGATAGGTGGAGAGTAAATGCCAGGCATAATATGGATTGATCGCTTTAAGGATTCCGGGAGACTGGAGCACATAGGCACATCCAAGGACAGCGATCATGGTAAACCAAAGCCACATTAAAGGCCCGAACGCCTTGCCTACTATCGACGTGCCGAACTGCTGGATGATGAAAAGCAGGGTAAGAATGGCGATAACGATGGGAATGGTAGGCAGCCCCGGGTAAATGATTTCCAGCCCTTCAATCGCCGAGGAAACGGTAATGGGCGGGGTGATAATACCATCGGCAAGCAGGGCACTACCGCCCACCATGGCAGGGATCACTAACCACTTTGCTTTACGTTTAACCAGGGAGTATAGCGAAAAAATACCGCCTTCACCTTTGTTATCAGCCTGCAGTGTGATGATCACGTATTTTAGGGTGGTTTGCAGTGTCAGCGTCCAGAAAATACAGGATAATCCTCCAAGAACGAGTTCGGGGGTAATTATCCTGGTGCCGATAATGGCAGTGAAAACGTAAAGCGGTGAAGTGCCTATGTCCCCGTAAATAATTCCAAGGCTGATAAGAAGGCCGGCGGCCGACAGTTTGTGTGCGTCTTTATGATTTCCCATATTATGTCTAAGGAGGGAACACAACTGATCCCTCCTGGTTTTTTGCTAATGTGCTTTAATGTAATATTTTAAGGATCCGCTTAGTTATTCGCGGCCAATTGTGCCAATCCCTTTGCGGCGGTAGCAAATTCGGAGGGAATCATCATGATGGTGGTTGTGTTGTTGTCGATACCGATCTCGGAGATCATCTGCATCCGGCGAAGTTCCAGCGCCATCGGGCTTTTTTCCATTTCCCGGGCGCCCTGGGTAAGCTTAAGGGAGGCTTCGAGCTCTGCTTCGGCTTTAATAATACGCGCACGCTTCTCACGGACCGCTTCCGCTTCCCGCGCCATCGCCCGCTGCATGGAGGTCGGGATCTCCACGTCCTTCATTTCTACCATTTCGATCTTGATACCCCAGGGCTCCGTAGCTGCGTCCACCATTTTCTGAAGGGTGCTGTTAATTTTTTCGCGCGATTTAAGCACTTCGTCCAGCTCATGCTGACCGATAATGTTACGAAGCGCGGTTACCGAAAACTGGTATACCGCCATTTTGTAATTGTCGACTTCGATGATCGCCCGTTTCGGGTCGGTGACCCTGAACCATAAAACTGCGTTCACTTTAATGGTCACGCTGTCTTTGGTGATGGTTTCCTGCTGCTCAAGGTCCACCGTACGGGTACGCATATCGATGGTCCGCTGCCTGTCGACGAGCGGGATGATCCAGTACCAGCCCGGGCCCTTTACCGAACTGTAACGGCCCAGCCTGAACACGATTGCACGTTCATACTCCTGTGCGATACGAAAGCCTGCCGCAAGCAGCAGGACTATGGGAAGAATAAATAAAAGTGTCATTTTTTGAGTTTTTGGTAAGACCGGTCACTATCTTAAGATCACCGGCTATAACGTTCGCTCAAATAATGCACCAGCGCAGGAAGTTGCGGTGTAAACAATTGACTTACAGTACATCTATATTTTATCGATACGAAAGACAAAATTGACTACCATTTCAAAATGGAAGGGTCGGTTTTCATTTTGAAAGGATATGACATAACTGATTAGAGCACCTCATCCCATATCAGCACCCTGGTATTAGCAGAAATTTGTCGCGGGTAAGAGTCCGCCCGACAATTAAGAACATACTTTAAAATTTATTAAGGTGAAACCACGGTTAACTAAGCTACCGGTAGCGAGAAGCAGAACCGGCTTCCTTCCCCGATCTCACTTTCCACCCAGATCCGGCCGTGCTCAGCCTCGATAAAATCTTTAGAAATGGCAAGCCCTAACCCGGAGCCCGATTTATTGGTGCCATCCGTAGGAACCTGGAAATACCGGTCGAAAAGCCTTTTCTGGTATTGTTTATCAATCCCGTTCCCGAAATCACGAACGGAGAATTCTATGGCGGCTCCCTTCTCGATCACCTGGATCACGATCCGTGATTTCTCCGGGCTGTAACGCAGCGCGTTGGATAAAAAGTTGATCAGTACCCAAGCGGTCTTTTCTGTATCTGCCATCACCTTTGGAAGCGTAGTGCGGCTTACCAGTTCCAGTTTCACTTCTTTTTGTTCTGCCTGGAACTTTACGGCATCGACGGCATAGTTCACAATTACGTTGGGATCCGTTGCACTGAATTGCAATTGCAGGTTACCTGCTTCGGCCCGGGAAAGATCCAGCAGCTCGCTGGTGATCTTCAGGAGCCGGTCGCTGTCTTCGCGGATATGTTGCACCAGTTCCAGTTGCTCACTGTTCATAGAACCGACCCGATCATCACTCAGGAGCTTAAGGCTCATTTTAATAGAAGAGATCGGAGTCTTCAGCTCGTGGGAAACAGTGGCAATAAAATGCGTTTTGGCTGTATCTAATTCCTTGAACTGGGTGATATTCCGCAGGATGTACACTTTTCCTGCTGGCTTTCCTGTTTTCGTGATGACCTGATCTTCCTGTTTCTCAAACCCCTGTAAGATGATCTCGCGGCTATCCAACTGGAAGTAAGATTCCTTGCCGTCGGCAAAGATCTTCAGTTGCTTGTCGCGAAGGCTGTTAGCAATGATATTGCGCAGCAGGTCATTGTTTTTAGCCAGCTCGGTAGCGTTCTTACCGATGGAATTCACGCCATCCAGGTTTAGTACCTGCTGGGCGGCCGTATTGATGAACAGGATCTCCTGTTTCTCATTCAACCCTATTATCGCATCCTGCATTTGCCCGATAATGGCTTCGATACGAAGCTTTTCAGATTTAAGCTTGGCCAGGTTGCTGGTATCCCATTCGTTGAGCTGTTTGGCCATTTCGTTAAACGCTTCGGCCAGTTCGGAAAACTCCCCGTCATTCCGGACTTCCAGGCGCTGACGATAATTTTTCTGGCTGATCTCCCTGATTCCATACAATAGCTCGCGGAGCGGGTTAGCTACAAATCCGGGGAAATTGACGCTGAAACTGAAGAGCACCAGAAACGTAAAACAAGCCGCAAAACTGAGATAGATCGTTGCTTTTTTCACGGACTCCTGCGCGGCAGCATTCTTTCTTACGATCGCGTTCATGTTCAGTTGGTCGATCTTCCGCAAGTGAACGCGTGCATTGAGCAGCGCTGTTCTGAAAGCGTCGGGCGTAACTGCTGTATTGTTTAACAGCTCATATTGGACGCGCAAAGCTGCCGTTTCCTCCTTTTCACCGGGCTCGGTAAGATTGTTTTCTTCAAAAAAAAGGTTCCGTTTAAAAACGGCGGAAGCATCCCCGGAAAGCGGGAACTGCGCTTCATCCAATACCTTGCGCATCTCGCCCGTGAAGCGCAGGGATTCATAATTGTCTTTCAGTATAACTTTTGCGCTCCGGGCGATCTGGTTGAGGTAAAAGAGCGAAACGGACCCGAAAAAAATGACCACCACGAACAGGAATCCGAATCCGAGGCGAAGTTTGGTTTTTATATTCATGAGAGGGGGGTGAATAGAGAGTAGTAATAGTAAATAGGGAATAGTAAATAGAGAATAGGAAATAGAGAATGGAGAATAGGTAGTGTGAAATGATGGAAAGTAATATTCTTTTTGGTTAAATTATTTTATATTGCATTATGAAACCGCACCAGGAAATGGAAGTGTGGAAACGAAGTTTTGGCTTTGTAAAAGTAATATATGTCGAAACGGCGAAGTTCCCTAAATCAGAATTATATGGCTTGACTTCGCAGATGAGGCGGGCGAGCGCCTCGATACCGGTCAATATAGCAGAAGGATGTGCAAGAAAATCCGATAAGGAACTTTTGCAATTTCTGCACATATCATTAGGCTCAGCCAGTGAGCTCGACGCGTTGGTGCTATTATCGGCAGAACTTGGCTTGATCACCAAAGAACGTTGTGGCATAATCATACACGACCTCGATTTTATATATAAACTGCTGATAGGATTTATTAACTCGGTAAAAAAACGTATAAACAACGCGAAAGAAACAGACAATAGAAAATAGGGAATGAGGATTAACGTAACAGATTTATATGCTTGCATAATCAATACTTCTTCATACATCCCACATTTCCCTATTCTCCATTTCCTATTCTCTATTTACTATTTACTATTTACCTTTCGCCATCCCCGATCCATCCCCTCCTTCACGCCAATACCACCAAATCCGTCTCCGTTTCCGCGATCTTATGAAGCAGTTGGTTAAAAATTGCAGTTCTCAGGATGACCTGGAACAAACTAAGGTGGGGTTTGCCAATACAAATGGTGGTGATCTCACGCTCTTCAGCCACTTTCATGATCGTTTGGGTCACCTGGTCGCTTTTGATTTTCACCACTTCGGCGCCCAATTCAGTTGCGAGTTTAAAGTTATTGATCAGGTGACGTTGTTTATCCAACCTGATCCTGTCGCCGCTTTCGCTGCTGCTCTGCACATATAAAACGACCCAGGGAGAGCGATAATAAGAGGCCAGCCTCGCGGTCTTACGGATCACCACTTTGGCCGTTTCGGCGTTGGAAGAAATACAGGCGAGGAAACGTTCCGGGCGAAGTTTGATCTGTTTTGGGATCTCCACATCGATCTTACGCTCCACGTGGTGAGCAACCTCTTTAAGGGCCAGCTCCCGCAGCTGCAGGATCTTATCCGGTTGGAAAAAGTTTTGCAGCGCGCGCTGGATCTTGCTGCTGTCGTAGATCTTTCCGTCTTTCAGGCGATCGATCAGTTCGTCGGCAGTTAAATCGATGTTTACGATCTCATCGGTCAATTCCAGGATCTTATCCGGTATCCGCTCGGTGATCGGGATGCCGGTGATCTGTTCAATCTCCTCGTTCAGGCTTTCCAGGTGCTGGATATTGACGGCCGAAATGACGCTGATCCCGGCTTCCAAAATATCGATCACGTCCTGCCAGCGTTTCCCGTTTTTACTGCCTTCTGCATTTGAATGAGCCAGTTCATCAACGATCACTACTTCCGGATGCAGGCTGATAATAGCCTGCACGTCCATTTCTTCCAGTTCCTTGCCTTTGTAAAAGATCTTCCTCCGTGGGATAATCGGAACACCGTCCAGCAAGGCGTGAGTTTCCGCCCGGTTATGCGTTTCGATATAGCCGACCCGGATATCTACGTTGTTACGCAGCAAGGCATGCGCTTCCTGGAGCATCCGGTAGGTTTTACCTACACCGGCGCTCATGCCGATATACACCTTGAACTTCCCGCGCCTGGATTTTTTCACCAGGTCGAGAAATCTACGGACGGAGGATTCTTTGGGCTCTTCTTGCATAGGAAAGGAAATAGGGAAATGAAAATGGGGAATAGAGAATAGGGAACAGAGAATGGAGAATGGAGAGGTATAAATATGTCACCAGCCCATTCTCTATTTCCGTTTTCTATTCTCCCCAAAACCCACGATACCAAATTTACCAACTTAAAAGGCATACACGGCAGCCAGTGAGAACTGCGAGGCCGATTTTGTGGCTGATCCGTTTTCTTTAAAAAATTGGGTGGCCGACCCGTTATCAAAGCGGATCTCCGGGATAAAGGTTAAGCCGCCTGCTTTCAGATTACCGGACACAGTGATGGCGGTAACCGATTCGTCGGGCGCTACGCCAGATAATGTCAGCCCGCTTGCTCCCGATTTCGATTTAAAATATTCGCCGCGTACGCCCAGGGCAAACGCCGGGCTGAACGCTTGCTGAATGTACAATGCGCTTCCCGAGAATCCGCCGTTTTCCCCGGCTCTGCGGAAGTCGGTAGCGTTCAGTCCAAGTTTAAAGCTGCCGGTGATTTGATAAGAGGTGGTCAGGTCTAATACCGTTCCGTAACCGCCGTACGCGTCGCCACCGTTCAGCACGTTTAAGTAAGCCGTCCAGCCCTCTGCGGGCGAAACCATCAATTGCGCGCCGATACTGGAAACGCCGCGTGAAGCTTTATAAGTGTTCCATTCGTTGAACAGACCCACCATCAAACCGGCTTTGGGCGAGAAAGCGTACGTTGCTTTAACGCCGGCATTCTGGAACGGGCCGTTGGTGAACAGGTAGGAAGTAGAATAGTTAAAATTGCCCGCCGGCGAAATCACTTCGTAACCGATAAACGTGCCGAAATAGCCGGCGGCCAGGGAGAATTTGTCTGTAAAGGCATACGTGAGGTTCAGGTTCTGAACGTGGAACGAGTTGCCATCGTTCGCCGTAGTGCCGTCTCCGTTAGGAACAGATTGGAACTGCCCCCTCGGGCCAAACGAAAGTTCACCTACGAAAGATGCCTTCCCGCTGGTTTTCTTTAAGGCAAGGTCGATCATGCCCAGGGAAACGGAGTTCTGATCGGTGGCAAAACTGGTAGCGATGTTCGGAGTTTTCGCGAAATCGTATTTGAAGTACGTGTCTGCAGAGCCGGAAATAGATAAAGGAACGGCAGTGCTTTCCTGCGCTTTTAAATAAGAAGCTGCAGCCAGTGCGACAGCCAATAGGATGATCTTTTTCATTTGAGTGTAAATTTGATGTGTGTGTGTAAAGTAGCGGGACGGGGAGGGGGAAAATAGGAAATAGAGAATAGGAAATAGGGAATAGAGAGCTGCCTATTTTCTATTTCCTATTCTCTATTTCCTATTCGCACCTCATCCAACGACAAGTTTAGGCCAAGCAGGTTGACTAATGATGGGCCGAACAGGCCGAATAAGGGTTTGGTAGTGTTCTTTTCTACCAGGTCGCTCACTGTTTTTTCGTCGAGCTTGCGGTATTCCGCGATGCGTTTTACCTGGAGCTTAGCGCCTTCGACAGAGATATTAGGATCCAATCCGCTTCCTGATGCGGTAACCAGGTCGGCAGGAATATCGGAACGTTTGGCGTAAGGATGGTATTTCAACAAGGTATCGATACGGCTTGCCACGTCTTTCAGATAATCCGGGTTAGAGGGTCCTTTATTTGATCCGGCAGAACCGGCGGCATTATAACCGACAGCGGATGGCCTTCCCCAAAAGTATCCGGGACTGGTAAACGACTGGCCAAGCCGGGCATAACCCACCACTTTTCCGTCTTTAGTCACTTTTTCGCCGCCACCGTTTCCTTTAGAGAACCCGCCTGCGAAGGCGACGATGAGCGGGTAGATTACGCATAACAATATCATCAAGACGAGTGTTAAGCGGATGGATTGGATGATGTACTTTTTCATTGTTTTTTAGATTATTGGGAATGGGAAACAGGAAATAGAAAATAGAGATGGGAGAACAGAGGCATGGATCATGAGAAGGGGCAGCAAGTCTCGGCGTCATGCTATTTTCTATTTTCCATTTTCTATTCTCTCTCTTCACACGATTAAACCAACTACCAGGTCGATGAGCTTAATCCCGATGAACGGTGCAATAACACCACCGATACCATAAATGAACAGGTTCCTTCTGAGCAGCGCCGACGCCCCGATCGGTTTGTAAGCCACCCCACGCAAGGCCAGCGGGATCAGGATGGGGATGATGATGGCGTTAAAGATGATCGCCGACATGATCGCGCTTTCCGGGCTGTGCAGGTTCATGATGTTCAGGCTTTGAAGCGCCGGAATGGAAGCGATGAACAATGCCGGAACGATAGCGAAATACTTGGCTACGTCATTCGCGATGGAGAACGTAGTGAGCGTACCGCGGGTGATCAGTAATTGTTTGCCGATCTCCACGATCTCGATCAGCTTAGTCGGATCGTTATCCAGGTCGACCATGTTACCTGCTTCTTTAGCTGCCTGGGTCCCGCTGTTCATGGCTACACCTACATCGGCCTGGGCAAGGGCCGGCGCATCGTTAGTACCGTCTCCCATCATGGCTACCAGCTTACCCTCTGCCTGCTCGTCTTTGATGTAATTCATTTTATCTTCTGGCTTGGCTTCGGCGATAAAGTCATCCACACCGGCTTTTTGGGCGATATACTTCGCGGTCAGCGGGTTATCACCGGTTACCATCACTGTTTTTACGCCCATTTTGCGGAGGCGATCAAATCGTTCGCTGATGCCCGGTTTGATGATATCCTGCAGCTCAATCACGCCCAGGGCCTTTTCGTTTTCGGAAACTACCAGGGGAGTTCCGCCGTTCGAGGAGATCTTCTTCACCTGTTCTTCGATATCGGCAGGAAATACGTTCCCGGCTTTCTGAACGATGTTCCGGATCGAATCAAAAGCGCCTTTACGAATGCGTCTTCCGTCGGGTGTATCGATCCCGCTTGAACGGGTTTCGGCAGTAAACCTGATGAACGCCGAACCTGCAGGTGCAGCGCTTATATTCGTTTCACCTTTCAGTTTAGCCAGCTCGATGATCGATTTCCCTTCAGGTGTATCGTCAGACAGCGAACTTAGTACACAGGCATCGGTGAATTTTTTTATGATCCCGCCCGTAGTAGGGTAGAAATTGGTTGCTTTACGGTTACCGATCGTGATAGTTCCCGTTTTATCGAGTAACAGCACATCGATGTCGCCGGCTGTTTCTACCGCTTTACCGGATTTGGTGATCACGTTGGCACGAAGCGCGCGGTCCATTCCGGCAATCCCGATGGCCGAAAGCAAACCCCCGATGGTAGTAGGGATCAAACAGACGAATAGGGAGATTAACGCCGCGATAGTGATTGGGGTATTCGCATAGTCGGCAAATGGTTTCAGCGTAACGCACACAATGATAAACACCAGGGTAAAACTTGCCAGCAGGATCGTCAAAGCGATCTCGTTGGGTGTTTTCTGACGGGAGGCGCCTTCTACCAACGCGATCATTTTATCAAGAAAACTTTCACCGGGCTGAGTGCTTACCTGTACTTTGATATGGTCGGAAAGCACTTTGGTACCGCCGGTTACCGACGATTTATCGCCGCCCGACTCGCGGATCACGGGAGCGGATTCGCCGGTGATGGCCGATTCGTCGATGGTGGCGATCCCTTCAATGATCTCGCCGTCAGTCGGGATGGTGTCGCCAGCTTCACATACGAACATATCGCCTTTCTTCAATTGGCTGGAAGAACGGGTTTCGATGCGTCCGTTCACCAACACTTTGGCTGGTGTTTCTTCCCGCGTCTTACGCAAACTATCGGCCTGAGCCTTTCCTCTTGCTTCCGCTATCGCTTCGGCGAAGTTGGCGAAAAGCACGGTTAGCAGCAGGATCAAAAAGATAAAGAAGTTATAAGTTGCCGACCCCTGGCCGGTATGGCCGAACGAATAAACCGTTACATAGGCCATGATCAGGGTGCCGATCTCCACGGTGAACATTACCGGGTTCTTGATCATCACACGCGGATCAAGTTTTACGAACGACTGTTTCAATGCGGTTTGCACTAAGGCAGCTTCGAATAATTTATTGGATTGTGTTTTCATTTGTTTGTTGGAAATGGAGAATTGGGGGGGGGAATGGGGAATAGAGAATAGGAAATGGAGAATAGAGAACAGAGAATGGTAAAGGAATGATATGCCACCGGCCTGTTCCCTATTTTCTATTCTCCGTTCTCTATTCTCCATTTTCTCAATGCAACAACGTAAAATATTCTGCCAACGGACCAAGAGCCAACGCCGGGAAGTACGACAACGCGTTGAGCACCACGATCACCGCGAAGGTCATGAGGGCGAAGGTCATCGTATCGGCTTTGAGCGTACCGGCCGATTCAGGAATGAATTTCTTAGATGCCAGTAATCCTGCGATGGCGACCGGGCCTATAATTGGCAAGAAGCGTCCCAGGATCATGACCAGCCCGGTGGATATGTTCCAGAAGATATTGTTGTCTCCGAGGCCTTCGTAGCCGGAACCGTTATTGGCGTTCGATGAGGTCATTTCATAGAGCATCTCCGAGAACCCGTGAAACCCCGGATTATTCAACCAGTTGGCGGGTTTAACGGTCCAGTCCGCATCGCCGAAGTTGGTGAACACGAAACTGGCGATCCCCGTGCCTGTAAGAATCAGGAAAGGGCTCAGCAGCGTGATCACGGCCGCGATCTTCACCTCCCGTGCCTCTACTTTATGGCCGAGGAATTCGGGGGTGCGACCCACCATCAGGCCTGAAATAAATACGGCGATGATCAAATAGATAAAGTAATTGAGAATTCCAACACCGCAACCTCCGTAAAAGGAGTTTACCATCATGGCGAGCAATTGCCATAGGCCAGTTAGTGGCATGGTACTGTCATGCATCGAGTTAACCGAACCGGTGGAAACGATGGTGGTCACCGTGCTCCAGTAAGCTGAAATGGCCGGCCCGAAACGTACTTCCTTGCCTTCCATAGCACCGGCGGTTTGGGAAATCCCCATTTTGGCGATAGCCGGATTTCCGCCAAGCTCGCTGCTGATCGTAGGAATTAGCAACAGGAACATGCCGATGGTCATTACTCCGAAAATGGTCCAGGCGAGTTTCTTCCTGCGGATGAAATAACCGAAAGCCAGCACCATCGCGATCGGGATGATCATCTGCGCGATCAGCTCCACAGTGTTGGTGACGTAGCTCGGGTTTTCGAGCGGGTGCGCCGAGTTAACCCCGAACCAGCCGCCGCCGTTGGTGCCTAAATGCTTGATGGCGATCATCCCGGCGGCAGGACCGCGGGAAACATTTACGGTATCACCCTGCAAAGAAATATATTGATCTCTTGCTTCATAGCTGGTCGGCGTACCGTTAAAGGCAAGGATAATAGCCATTAACAACGACAATGGAAGCAACAACCGGGTGATAGATTTCACGAAATATTCCCAGAAGTTGCCCAGGCTCGAAGTGGTCTTATCGCGGAACGCTTTAAAAAACACGACGGCTGAAGCAATCCCGGTGGCTGCACTCGTAAAATGCAGGAACATCAGCACGAAATGCTGTGTGAAGTAACTCACGCCGGATTCACCGGAATAATGCTGAAGGTTACAGTTTACCACGAAGCTGATAACGGTGTTAAAGGAAAGGTCAGGCGTCATGCCCGGGTTACCATCCGGGTTGAGCGGAAGCTTATCCTGGTAAAGCAGCACGAAAAAGCCGTACACCAGCCAAACTGAGTTGACGGTAAGGAGCGCTTTCATGCTCTGTTTCCAGTCCATCTGTTCTTTCGGGTTAATACCGGAAATTTTGTAAATGCCATTTTCGAGCGGCCTTAAGAAATCGGTCCAGGTTTTTTCCCCGGCAAACATCTTAGCCAGGTACTTACCCAGCGGGATGGCGATCACCAGCGTAAGCAGGTAGGTAGCGACAACTCCAAGTAATTCTGTGTTCATTTTAAAAAGGGTTCGTGTGGTGGAAGGGGATCGGGGTTGAGAATGGGAAATAGAGAATGGGAAATAGGGAATGGAAAATAGGGAATGGCGAGCGCCGAAAAGGCGGAGAGGCGATATGCGGGCCTATTTCCTATTTGCCATTCCCTGTTTTCCATTTCCTGTTCCCTGCTAGAATTTTTCCGGTTTAAGCAGCACATACACCATGTAGATGAAAACTGCGATTGCGATTAGAAATAATGTGATCATAACTTTTAGATTGTTTCATTTGATAGATTGTTTAAGGCAATGAAGCTATCTAAGCTGTTGATTGTACGTTCCATACGGACAGCTTAAATGGATTCGAACCAGTCGACGGATTTAAAGAATGACCAGCAGCAAACGAGCAGGGCTAGGAAGAGGAGAATGACCATAGTTTTAATTTTTGTTAAAACCCTGTAGCCAACTGGCATGCCGATTATCTTGAAATATTTATAAACTACTGATAATCAGTAATTAAAAATTAGTCTTAGTTAAAATGGATAATTTTAATACAAAGAAACCCTTCCATTTTGGAAGGGTTATTACCGTTATGATGGGGGAGCATTTCTCGGTGGAAACGACCTCCTAACCTGTTTGTAGCCCAGGGACTTGCGGGCGTCTCCGGCGATGGATCCTCCCTGGTTGGTTGCGTTTTTATTTTCCCCGAACCCGATAGGACGTTGCGTTTTGACAATTTAAGATGTAGAAGCCTCGCCAAGCATGGAGAAGATCAGCTAATTCACCCGATCCGGTACTCTTCCAGCTTCCGGTAGAGTGTTGTAAGCCCGATTCCCAGGAGCCGGGCTGTTTCCGTTTTGTTCCCGTGCGTATACTGCAGCACTTTTTGAATATGCAGCTTTTCCATCGCCTCCATTTTCATGGGGTTTTGTTCGCCGGTAACGGTATGGAACTCGAACGGCAGCAGGTTCGCACTGATAAGCGGCCCATCGGATAATATTACTACACGTTCCATCACATTCTTCAATTCGCGAATGTTTCCTTTCCAGGGATGATCGAGCAGTTTTTGAACGAAACCTTCCTCCATGGTGAAAGGCGGCTTGTTCACTTTACCGGCAAACTGGTCGAGATAATGTTTGGCGATGACCGGGATATCCGCCCGCCGCTGCGACAAAGAAGGGAGCGGTATGGAGAATACCGATAAACGATAATACAGGTCCAGGCGGAACTTCCCGGCCTCCGCTTCGGCTTTCAGATCGCGGTTGGTGGCGGCGATGATCCGCACGTTCACTTTACTGGTGTGGGTGTCGCCCACCTTAATAAAGCTCTGGTTTTCGAGCACCCGCAGCAGCTTGGCCTGCAGATCGAGGCTCATCTCGCCGATCTCGTCGAGAAAGAGCGTCCCGCCGTTTGCTTCCTCGAGCAGCCCCTTCTTATCTTTCGATGCCCCGGTGAAAGCGCCTGCCTTATAGCCGAACAATTCACTTTCGAGCAGGTCGGGACTAAAGCCGCTGCAGTTTAAAGCTACGAATGATCCCGTTCGCCGTGCCCCCTCGTAATGAATGGCCTGGGCGAAAACTTCTTTGCCGGTGCCCGTTTCACCTAATAAAAGGACGGTGGTATCTGTAGCTGACACCCTTCGCGCCAGCTCAATGGCATCTTTGACCGCTTTAGATTGGCCGATGATGCCGGCAAAGCTATGCTGGCTGATCAGCTTATTTTCGAGGTTAAATAACCGGAACTGCACCAGCGCTTTTTCCATCGCCTTATGTACCAGCGGAATGATGCGGTCGTTATCATCGCCTTTGGTGATATAATCGAACGCTCCGTTCCTCATGGCCCTTACTCCGTCCGGTATCGTGCCGAAGGCGGTCAGGTTGATCACCTCTGCGTAAGGTTTTTTCTCTTTGATCTGTTTAACCAGTTCCACGCCGTCGATGTCTGGCAGCTTAACATCGCTCAGTACAACGTGAACGTCGTTCCCGGCGAGTTGCTTAAGCCCCTCTTTGCCACTATAAGCTTGTAAAACATGAAAACCTTCCAGGCCGATAATGCGGGCCAGGAGGTTACAGATCTTCTTTTCGTCGTCAATAATCAGGACTGTGGACTGCATACTTCACGATTATTAATAAGGTACGGGACGAGCGATTCCAGGAGCTGTTTGCAGATATCGATCCCTTCCCTGATTTCCCCGGTGTAAATATACTCATCGGCCACGTGAGATCGTGCAGAATCTCCAGGCCCCATTTTTACCGGGGCAACTTTTCTATCCGCCATTAAGGCTGCAGCTACTTATGGTATATTCATCCGTCTTTTATTCCAGGCCATCCCATCAGGATCTTTGTTTCCCAAAGAAACTACAGTTGTAGTTTTTAAATTACAAAAATAGTTTATCTTTGTTTCATGAAACGCCGTTTAAGTGAAAAGGAAGAGACCCTGATGCAGATCGTCTGGAACCGAAAAAAAGTATTTGCCAGGGAAGTGAAACAAGATCTTCCGGAGCCCCGGCCACATATTAATACGGTGGCTACCATGATGAGAAGGCTGGCAGAAAAGGGGTTTCTTAAGATCGAGGACTTTGGCTCCGCTCACCGGTATTCTGCCGCTATTACGAAGAAAGAATACACAAACAGGTTTGTGAAGCCGCTTCTCGCCGGATTATTCGGCAATTCGATCAAAAATGCGGTTAGCTTCTTCGCGGAGCAAGAAGAAATTTCACTCGAGGAGTTAAGGGAGATCATGGAAATGATAGAAAATAAACGGAAATAATATGGAACTGTTTCTCACCTATGTCATAAAGGTTAACCTGGTTATCTCACTCTTGTTCACCGCCTGGTACGTAGTGATGAGAAAAAATAAGTTCTTTCGGCAAAACCGCTTTGCATTACTTGTTATCATTCAGCTTTCTTTTATCATGCCGTTTGCGCCCGCTATTCTTCCTACAACCTTCGCAAACCAGATTTCTCTTGAAACTGCCGGTTCAGCTATACCTGATCCCCTGCCAGCTGTGACAGGATCCCGGCAGGTACCATCCTACGCCAAAGCGCCGGGCGCAGCGAGAGGGAGAACTTATGTTGCCCGCTTCCTTTGGAGCACGGGCTTGCTCTACATATTTATTTCGGGCTTGCTGCTTCTGCGATTGGTAAACCAGCTTTTGAACGTATCTTCAATTATCCGTAAGTGCGGGAAAGTACGGTCGCACGGCGTTACTTATTGTGAACCCGCCGATAGTATTGCACCATTTTCTTTCTTCAATTTCATCGTCGTGCACCGAAAAGCCTATTCGCAGGAACAGTATGTGCAAATCATCTCCCACGAGTACGTCCACAGCGATGAGTGGCATAGCGTCGATACGCTGCTTGCCGAGCTTACTCAAATTCTCCTGTGGCCAAATCCCCTGACTGGCTTACTGAAGCGTTGCTTACGTGCTAACCTGGAGTTTCTTGCCGACGATCGCGTTATACGTTCAGGTATAGACGGGAAGGCCTACCAGCTTAATATTCTTCGCTTCGCGTCTGCGCGGGCAAACGTTTCGTTTACCACCGGGTACAGTTCATTAATCATTAAAGAAAGAATTCGTATGATAAACGCCACACAAACCCCTGAAAAGCGCCGTTACAATTCACTTTTGCTGCTGCCTTTACTGGCCCTCGGTTATGGGGTCGTTTCGCCCGCATACGCGCAACAAAATGAAGTGCCAACCGTAGCCGAGCAGGCAGAGCTTAAGGCAATCGGCGGATATTATGGCCTTAAATATCACCACGACATTCGTATCCGGGTATCTCCCCGGGATGGCCGGCTTAAGTTACTACAGTTGTGGGATGATCACGAGATCACTTTTAAGAAACAATCGCACCTTACATTTTATAACGAAGAAAAAAAGTTCCGGCTTGACTTTGTAAAAGATAAAGAGGGGAAAATAGCCGGGGTGATTGGGATGCGGAAGGACCGGTGGATCAAACTCCGCGCCGATGATCCGAATGTAAAAAATGAAAGCAAAACGATCCGCGAAGTAATTGCCGATTAGCTATGAAACCTGCAATAAGAACCTTAATCTCACTTGCGGCGCTGATCGCGATAGCCTTGGTTTGCTACCTGGTATTTTATCCGGCAAAGATCAATCGTGAAAACTCGGTCAAAGTGGAAGGGATAGTCGCGCTTGTAGGGCAAGATAGCCTGAAGGATATCTATATCACCCTGGAGGGACGTACCGGCAGCTTATTGATCAATAGCGGCGTGACCCAGGGACTCAGTCCCGACAGCCTGAGAGCAAGGCTGATGGGCAAAAAGGTCGAAATCCTATATCTTAGGCCGCATTGGTTAAGCGGACTGACGCCTTCTATGTCGCCAACAAGATATATCACAGAAATAAAACAGGCCGATGAGGTTATTTATACCGAGATCCGTTAAGATCACCTGACCAGCATACAGCAAAGGCTTGTACGGGTATAAATCAAGAGCCCGGCCAATTGGCCGGGCCTCCGGTTATCCACCCGGATAATTATATAAGGCTTAGTTAATGGTTGCTTTGATCACTTTACTGTAATTATACCGCCCGACAGCTACCGTCCTCACGCCGACGCGGAAGTAATAAGTGCCCGGAGGGAGCCCAGTATCAGCCCATAACGGTATAGTAAACGTCCGCTGCACTCCTGTAAAGCCGGCAACGGGGTCGGCCGGAAGAATGGGGGGCGTAGTAGTGGCGGTCGCCCTTGGCGTAACGATCCAGTTATTTATCAAGCCCGCCTGTGAACGTTCACCGCTTACCGTTTCGTCGAGCCTGGCGTATTTTCCCACCATAAAGATCACTTCCTGCAGTATATCGGTGGTATTGGCGGCCGATTTGTTGATCGTATACGTGAACGTAACATTGTTGGCGGCCGCACTCGCGTTCGAATTGATGCTTGCGGAGATCCGGTAATAAGGAATGACCTTAAAGTTGACCGACGCTATCTCGTTAGGCCGCAACTCTACATTTACCGGATTTACGTCCGGGTATTTAAATGCGCCATCCCGGGGAACGAAGGTATACGTGCCGGCGAACATATTAGTAGCGGAGAATGACCCGTTAGACCTGAGCGGGATATCGTAATCGACGGGGGCGGGATATCTCGCATCGATCTGCCTATAACGTACAGTTCCGGCGTTAAGCCTTAGTTCCAGGGAGTCGCCCGTTTCCGCATCGATTAGCTTACCTGATATTCCGGAGTTCGGAGCATCGTAATTATCATAATTATGGTCTTTACTACAACCGATGTAAAGCAACGCTACGACGGGTAGTGCTAAAATTAATTTTATCGTTCTCATCAGATATTACTAATAAAGTGGATTGTTAACAAGTAGCGGATTTTTCGACCGTTCGGCCAGGGGGATCTGCTCGTAATTTAACCGGCCGTCCTGGTTGTATGTCCTATTACCAGATCCGGTCACTTTTTCAAATACATAGTCTTTGCCCTGTACATCGTAGTAGATATCCAGGCCGTACCTTGGCCGGTTATTAAACTCGGAGGTCAGTATTCTCCACCTTCTCATGTCGAAGAACAATTGGTTTTCAAATGCGAGCTCCACTATCCGTTCGTGACGGATCCTGGCCTGGTCGACGCTGGCGAGCGGTACGATGCCGGCACGCGCACGGATGAGGTTAATTGATTCGAGTGCGCCAGGCTTACCTAAATAGTCGGCCGCTTCGGCGAAGTTGAGCAGGATCTCCGCATAGCGGATATCGATAAAGTCCGTTTCCGAATCCCAGGTTCCGCATAAGCTGGCCGGCCGGTCTGGATCCAGGTATTTCTTGTTCCAGAAACTATAGGAGTTCTCGCGCGAGTTCCCGGTCCCTACGATAGGCGTACCTGTAGCCACCATCTTTTTCTGCGCGGCATCGTAGTACTGCAGTTTCGCATTACCCTGTACCCGGCCGAAGTTTGCTGTAACCGTATGGTCGAGCACGCCGCGCTGCGCGGTGATCAAGGTATTTTTAAATGTTTGCCCGCTTGTAAGGATCGATCCGAAGAAGCGGGGATCAAAATCCTTGAACAGATCGGCCACGGTTGCGTAATGAACATAGGCCCCGGTCGGGCTGGCAGTGGTAGGTGCAGTGCCGATGTTCAGGGTACCCGGGGTGCCGTCCACATGTTCGAACATTTCTACGATGTCGAGCGATGGCTGCTGCCGGTTCGCATATCCGCTCCGGCCTTTGATAAACTCAGGAAGCGCAAAACAATCCTGCGAGTGCGTATAACGGGTTGTTTCATAATCCCAGCCTTTGCAAAAGATAGCTTCCGGATTGGCGCCGCGTTTATCCACCTCGATAAAAAGCATCTGGAAATTCCTGGCTTTATCAGTCGGGTAATTATTGTAAAGACTATATTTCTTGCTGTCTATAATAGCCTTTGAAGCCGCATAGCTGGCTTCCAGGTAGCTATTGGCTTTACTTGCTTCTATCCCTGCGAGGCCATTGATCTGTACGGTCCCAAACTTTGCTACCGAACCTGCAAACAGCATGGCTCTCGATAAAATTCCAAGCGCCGCGTATTTATTTGCGCGACCGTAAACACTTGTTTCGGGAAGATTCGATACGGCGTAATCGAGGTCGGCCTTTACCTGGTCCCAAACGGCCGATTCGTTGTTGCGCGGCACATTCAGCGGGGAAGTGTCGGCACCTCCGTCGAACACCTGGTTTTCCAGCAGGATCGGTACCCCGCCATAGATCCTGGCCAGGTGCATATAATTATAGGCCCGCAGGAACCTGGCTTCTGCCGTATAAGCGATGCGCTTGTTCTCCGCCAGGCTTACCACGGCCACATCCGCGAGGAAGGAATTCACATTCCTGATGGCCTTATAACATTTTCGCCAGCTGGCGAAATCGCTGTTCCCGTTATTTGGGTTATGGTTATTACCTGAATAACCTGGTCCGCCGTCCAGGAATTCATAAGTCCAGTTCCCGGTATAGGTATTTCCTTCAGCCGGGAAATTATTATAGCCATATTGGCCGTTGACATAGGAAAAATCAAGTACAGGCAGTTCGTAGTACATGGAAGCGAAATAGGCGTTCACGCCGGCTTCGCTGGAAAATATCTGGTCCTTGTTCAGCAAGGTGGTCGGCGCGATATCCAGTACATCCTGTTTACAGGCCGTGAAGCCTGTAAACAGCATTATTGCGATGAAATATTTAATACCTTTCATTTTTTTAGTTTTAAACAGTTTAAAAATTTACCTGGATACCCAGGTTCATGTTCCTTGTTAGCGGGTAGTTGTAACCGTAAGCGCGGTCATCCGTAAACTCAGGATCCACGAAATCTAGTCCGCCGTGGAATGTATACAAGTTGTAGCAGGTGCCAAATATGCGCAGGTTATCAACCCTGATCCGCCTTGTAAGCGCGGTCGGCAGCGTATAACCGAGTGTAAGCTCTTTTATACGCAGGTAGGTGGCATCGAACCTTCTGAAGGTATTGGTATCATATTGTTTTGCGCGCTGTCCCGTGGCCGGCCATCTGCCTGCAACCCAAGGGCTGTTCAGATTGAATACATCTTCCCGGTGCCACCTGTCAAAAAACGTATTGATCGGGTTAGCGCCTTCAAAATAAAATGGCCGCGACAATTGGTCCTCGTACTTCACCTGGTACATGGTTGCTCCCTGGAACAACGTAGAAAGATCGAATCCTTTCCAGGAGACCTCCATATTAGTAGCAAAATAGATCGCCGGTTTGCTGCCGCCTCGTCCGATGACCACCTGGTCGAGGGTATTAACCACGCCGTCGCCATTGATATCTACGAGTTTAATGTCGCCCGGAAGAAGAGTACGGTTGCCGTTATCATCTATCTGGGGCCATGCAAAGATCTCTTCGAAGTTTTGAAATTGTCCGGCCGTACGGTAACCGAATACCACGTCGTTATAACGGTCACGGCTCCTGTTCCTCCACCTGTCGTAATCGCTGGTGGCGGGCAGCTCTTCCCGGTACCTGTTCAAGGTCCTGGCGTAACTCATATTGGCGGAGATCGAGTAAGAAACCTGTCCGACGTTATTCCGGTGGCCCAGCACGAGCTCAAATCCCTGCGTGCGATCCTCGTTCAGGTTTACCTGGGGTAAAGTAACGCCATAAGTATCTGGCACCGAGGTATTCCGGAAAGTGAGTAATCCGTCCCTGTCCCTTCTGAAAACATCCGCTTCCAGCGATAATTTACCGTTCCAAAAGGAAGCGTCGAGGCCTATATTGCTGGTGGTGGAAGTGTACCAGGTGATGTTGTTATTCGGGGAGTTCTTAAAGTCCACCCCGTTTACATAGTCGTTGCCGAATTGAGCGCCCCGGTTGCCTCCGCCCGGGTAAGTAAACCCGGTTAACCATTGATAATCCGCGGCACCGTCATCACCCAGCACGCCGTAAGTGGCCCTGATCTTCAGGTTATCCATAAACGGTATCTTCTTTTTGATAAACGGCTCTTCAGAGATCCTCCATCCCGCCGAAACGTACGGGAAGAAGCCCCACCGGCTGTTTTTCGGGAAGCGGGAGGAACCATCGTACCTGAAGCCGAACTCGGCAAGATAGCGCCCGGCAAAATCATAGTTGGTTTTCCCAACGTAACTTAGGTTTGCGCTTTGGCTGAATGAGGAATTCACTTTATCCGTTGCACGGCTGCCTGCGTTCAGCTGGTCGACCGCATCGATCACATATTGTGTAGACGTTTCGTGGCTTCTGTTTTCCCGTTGTGTCTGCTCCACCAGCGCGAGTGCTCCTACATTATGTCTTCCGAAACGGTGGTTGTAGTTTAATCCGCCCTGCATGAACTTCCTCGTGGTTTGCCCGAACGGCTCGTTCAGTGTCGAGGCATTGCCTATCGCAGATGGATCCTGGTAGTAGGTCGCGGTTGCGGAATTATATAAATAACTGTACGTATTGTATCTTTTTACAAAAGTTTTATTAAGGTTATACCTGTTATCGTATGCAAACTGCGTTCTGGCCGCAAGCCCTTTCACCCATGGAATAGAGTATTTTAATTCGAACGTAGAAGTGAGGAACTTGTCGTTAACCTTACGGTAACCGCTTAGCTCCTTGGTGATCTCGGCCAGGGGGTGAGTGGTCTGCGTGTTCAGGAACTTTTTTGGATATAGCGGGTCGTTGTTGGAATACAGGGGCTCAGTGGGATCCACGCGCCAGGCGTTTTTCAGAAAGTTGAGCGTCGAACCGCTTGCACCCTGCGATACGGTATTGATAAACGAAACGTTCATGTTAAACGTCAGCCCTTTCAGCACTTCCGCATCCATGTTAAGCCTTCCGTTATATTTTTTTCCCCAGTCGATGCCGGTTGTGTATAAGCCGCCGTCGTTGAAGAACCCTCCTGAGGCAAAAAACCGGAGTTTGTCCGTACCGCCGCTTAAGTTCAGGTTATGCTGCTGCTGTGTAGTTGTCGGGCTCAAAACCGTCCTCAGGTAATCCACGCTGCCTAATTCACCTGTCCGGTATTTCTCGATTTCTTCGGCTGTAAATCTCGGGGGAGTATACCGGCTGCGGCTGCTGATATTGGCGTTAGTTTGAAGCTCATCATATAAAACGGCGTACTGGTAGGCGTTAGATAGCTCCGGGTATTTGGTAATATGCTGCTGGCCCAGCCGGGTGCTGTAACTGATCTTTACTTTTCCGGATTTCCCCTTTTTCGTGGTGATCAGCAACACGCCGTTAGCCGCCTGTACGCCGTAGATTGCGGCGGTGGCGTCTTTCAGTACAGAAATGCTTTCGATCTCATTAGGGTCGAGCCTGTCGAAACCTGATTTATCGCGCTGAACGCCGTCGACAATGATCAGCGGCCCGCCGATGGTAAGGGCGCCATCAACGTTCCCCTCGTTTGCTGCCACACCGCTAAATCCGCGGATATCTATCTGCGTATCATAGGAGCCTGGCTGGCTTGAAAGCTGTGTAATCCGGACCCCGGGAGCCCGACCGGTTAAGGTATTCGTGACGTCACTGTTCGTATTTTTTACGATATCCTTTGCACTTACGTTAGATACCGCACCGGTTAGGGTTCCTTTGGTTTGAGTTCCGTAACCCACTACCACCACCTCTTCGAGGTTTTTATTGTCGGGCTCGAGTTTGATATTAAGGTCTCTTGTAGTGGAAGTGACCGGCACGTCCTTACTCACGAAGCCGAGGTACGATATAGTTAACACTGTGCCCGGGGCCACTTGTATCGAAAATTGACCTTCGGTGTTAGTAGAAGTTCCCGGCGTGCCTGCCTTTACTTTTATAGCGGCCCCAATTAATGGCTGACCGCTCTCATCAAACACTTTGCCGTTAACTGTAATATTTTGGGCATAGATTTTAAGTGACATGCAACATGCCAATAACATAAATAAGATCTTTCTCATGTTTTAACTGGTTAATAAAGATAAATTGGTTAGAAGAAGCCTGTTACGAAACCGGCTGAGTACGAGACGGTATACTAAGGTATCCGGAGTGATGTGTAATCCTCTCTACATGTCCTATAATTAAGTGAATATTTGGTTAATTGATATCGAATCTCGTTTACGGCGGTTAATAAAATATTAATAAATGCTTAATGCCCTAAAAAGCCACTGCATATAACTATCTTATTATAAGCACGATACAGATCATACCAATCCGTTTCAGGTAGATTCTTATGGTTTTTGCCGCTTGACAGCGATCTTCACCTGACCGCTCCCGGGCTAACCGGTTGATCAATGATCAAATAGAACGGGGAGACGTTTATCTCCCCGTTCATCAATCATTCTAATTATTAATTACCTGTGTGAAGTTGGGTGGGTAGCCGTGTATCCGGTTAGTCCCTTTACCATTTTAACTCCGTCGTTGGTAAGCCGGAGATAAAAATCCGACGAAATTGAGACGCCATCCGCGTCAAGGGTAAGAAAATACTTGCCGGCCGGTATCATCGATGCGTTTTCCGCGGTTTTCATAATTTGTGTAGCCTCGTTCAACTCGTCAAACATGGAGATATACACACTTTTCACATTCGCGTTCCTGGCGGCGGCAAACTGTGACCACATAAAATCACCATGTGCTCTTTTAATCTGGTTTTTTGGCGAGGAAGCTCCATTGGTATTATAAAACGCGGTGCCAGGATAGATATCAGCCTGGTAATCTTTCCCGTTGGCATTGCACCACGCCAGATCGTCGGCGTACCATCCCTGGAAGCCAGTGGTTTTTCCTACCATCCAGGGCATGATCATGTCGCATGCGAGGTAAGCAGACATATCGGCATTGCCCCTCCAGCCCTGGAGCACGCCCCCGATTACATAACATCCCTGTGCCTTGAACCAGTTGATCTTTGTGACCCAGTCGGCCATGGTACCGCGGCCGGATTTTCCAACTCCCCAAAAGCATACTACGGGCTTGCCGTTCTGTTTGGCATAAGCGGAGGAATTGGTATGTGTTTTCATGGAACTCGTCCAGTCAGCCTCACAGGCGTCGGTGGCGGAGCAATCGTACATGATATAGAATTTCCGACCGTAGGTTTCTGCAGAATTCCGTGCCTTTGCAACCACCTGGTCAAAAAAGTTCTTTTTTGCGCCTGGCGCCATGTAGCTTCCAAATCGTTGAAGCGCAACGCAATCGATGCCGTATTGCTGCATCCACTGCATATGTTTGGCCACGGTTTGGGAGCTCCATGAAGAGAACATTCTGGCGGGTTGCCCGTTGCCAAGGTTCCCGGTAAATCCAGGTTCCCCGACGCCGCCCTGGTTAAATGGCGTTCCTGAATAGGTATTCAGGTATTCACGCACGTCGGGCCAGGATTCAAGGTTCATGTGTTGCCAGGAATTCAGGGGAGATCCGTCGCCGGCGGCGCCGAACCAGCCCTGGTATCCTGTGGTAACTTTTCCGACCACATCGCCTGCCGGCGAGGCCAGGGTAGCGGCTGATCCTTTAGCGCCCGGTAAAATTTCTGTACCTGCCGCTTCACCGGCATTTTTGGAACACCCCGCAATCAACAGGAACAGGGCTGTTAAACAAAGCAATTGATTTTTTTTCATGGTTAATAATTAAGATCCGTTTAATGATAAATAGTATTCTAAATGGTTCACGGTGTTTGAAAAGCCCATTGCTGGCTATTGGATCCCGTACTTGCCCATTGCTGAACAAGCGCTCCTGTTGCTGTCGAATTACCTGCCACTTCCATCATCTTATTGCTGTGAACGCCCTTAATGGAATAATATCCCCCGGAAGTTGCCGTAATTATCCATTTCTGGTTGTTGCCGCTACTGGCATCATAAAGTTGGATCTTGGCTCCGTCGGTAAGAGACTGGCCGGTAACGTCGAGCGACCTCCCGCTTTGTACGCCTACGATCTTATATTGTCCGCCGCCCAGGCTGGTTACGGTCCAGCGCTGGTTGTTGGCGCCGCTGTAGCTCCATTGCTGAACGGGTGTTCCGTTAACGGTTCCCTGCCCCTTTGCGTCCAATGCAAGCCCGCTATTGCGGTTAACGATTTTATACGTTCCATTTGCAAGCGTTCCGCCACCCGCAATGTGGGCCGTAGGATGTGTAGCCGAATATGGGATCTGCCCCTTCAGCATTCTTCCCCCGTCTCCTGTAAGGCGTAAATAAAAATCGGAAGAAACGGCTACCCCATCGGCATCCAGGTTGAGGTACCATTGGCCTGCAGGCGCCTGTGATGCATTCTCGGCCGTCTTAAAGATCTGGGTCGCCTCGTTCATCTCATCGAACATGGCAATATAGACGCTTTGAACACCAGCGTTTTTAAAGGTGGCGAACTGTGTCCAAAGAAAATCGCCATGGTTCCTTGGGAATTGATTTTGAGGTGAACCCGGGTTTGTATTATGAAACGAAGTACCGGGATAAGCGCACGGCTGGTAGTCCATTCCATTCGCATTACAGAAATCCCGGTCGCCTGTTACCCAGGGCGCATAACTGGCGTCCGTGGCACGTCCCACCGCCCATCCCGAGATCATGTTAAACGCTTTATAGGTATTTATAAATCCTGCCTTTGAGTCGCCGGTACCTGTACGCCATTGGCCGGGAACCGAGCCGACCACGTAGCATCCCTGGGCTTTGAACCAGTTAATAAGATCGAGGGCATCGGCCGCGCTTGACGGATGGCTCGCATATCCAAGCCCATAAATACTTACTACTGGTTTCCCGTTTTGCTTCGCATATGCAGCAGAGGAAAGCAGGTTCAGGCTGCCCGTGATGGTGTTCGTCCAATCGGTTTTAATAGCCGCAAGATTTCCCCAGCCGGAGGCGTCGTACATCACGTAAAATTTGCGCCCGTAAGTTTGGGCCGCGCTCCTTACCCTGGCCGCTATACCATCCCGGAAGGTTTTGATCGCACTGCCCGGCGTGATCTCGTTACAAAAACGCTGAACGGCTGCACAATCAATGCCATATGACTGCATCCACTCAAAGTGCTTATTTACGGTTGACTGGTCCCAGGATGAGAACATTTTCGCAGGCTGACCATTTCCAAGGTTGGGAAGTGTGGTCTGGTAGGTAGTGGCATATTCTCTTACATCAGGCCACGACTCGAGGTTCTGGTGGCCCCAGTTATTTTGCGGCGATCCGTCGCCTGCGGCAGTGAACCAGCCCTGGTAGCCCACCGTAACTTTTCCAACCACGTCGCCTACCGGGGAAGCCAGGGTAGATGCCGCGCTTTTGCCGCCGGATGAAACCCCGGCATCTATCGATTCACCGGGGTTTTTCGAACATCCTGCGAATAAAGAGAACAGGACTGTTAAACACAACACTTGAAACTTTTTCATATTGATGTTTTAGATGATTAATGTTCATTTATAGTGTCGAAAGCGTTTATACCCGGTTTACGGCGTTTGGAAAGCCCATTGCTGGCTATTTCCGCCGGTGTTGCTCCATATCTGCACCAGGGCCCCGGTCGTGGTAGAATTGCCCGCCACTTCCATCATCTTATTGCTTTGAACACCCTTGATGGCGTAATAACCGCCTGAGGCAGGTGTGATGATCCATTTCTGGTTGTTGCCGCTGGTGGAATTATAGAGCTGTATCTTCGCACCGTCGGTACTTGATTGGCCGGTTACATCCAGCGATTTACCGCTTTGTACCCCAACGATGCGGTACTGGCCGCCACCGAGGCTGGTCACCGTCCACCGCTGGTTGTTCTGGCCGCTGTAAGTCCATTGCTGGATCGCGGTGCCGTTCACGGTGCCCTGGGCCGTAGCATCCAGCGCCAGGCCGCTGTTGCGGTTTATGATCTTATAAGTTCCGTCGGCCAGCGCAGAACCGCCGCTTATATAGGGAGCCAGGATCGGCTTCAGCAGGTTAGCGATCTTGATGTGCCCGCTTACGCTCGGATGCACGCCATCGGCATAATCGGAGGTGCCGGAAGTGATCCAACCATTGGTATTAATAAAATGGACCTTCGCGTCTCCTGCGGCAGTACGTGCGTTTACGGCCGCCTGCGTGGGTGCAGCTTTAAATCCGAGGAAGGTACGCAATACGAAAATTTCGGCGTTTGGATATTTCCCGCGGATGTTTGAAAGGAAAGTAGTATAGGTACTTTGGAACACATTATCAGGCACGTTGTTGGCGTTGTCATTCTGCCCGAGATTAACCACCACCACGTTAGCGGTATATTTTGTAAAGTCCCAGTTAGGGGAGGACGGGTAAGCGATGGATTGCTGTTTAAAATATTGTACGTCCATGCCGGTACTGGTATAGCCGCTGGTGAGGTTCACCCCGGGATAAGCGATCTGGGTGTGCTCGGTACCCAATAATTCCGAACAAACCCACCCATAACCGGAAACGTTGGCCTGGCCGCTTGTACCCGTTGCATAACCGGCGGTGATCGAATCGCCGATGTATTCGATCAGGCTTGCCGATGCGGGCGGTGCACTGGTTACCGCGCCCGCATCGAGGATAAATCCCTGGAAGCTGAACACATAACTATAGTCCTTACCCTGGGCAACGCTTACGGTATGAACGCCGTTCGCCAGGGGAGCCGGCGTAAGGTTGATCGTACCGCTGGCATTCACATAGCTTACCCACGGACCGTTATCTATTTTAGCATAATAGTTGGTGTTGTTGCCTACCTTGATCTTCACGGTAGTACCGCTAAATTTTACCCTGATATAGGCGCCTCCCCAATAGCTGACGTATTGGGTGCTGCTGCTGAAATCCCAGCGGCCAAAGTACCTGATATTTGTATCGCCCGGGGCACCATTGGCGGCCGACACGGCTGCGGTCATTTTGTTGCTCGGTCCGGTTACGGGCGCGTCCGCATTTTGCGAAAGATCGTTTTTCGAGCAGCCGAACGCTATAGCCGACAGCAGGAATAAGAGTGAAATACTTATTTTTTTCATTTCTTTGGCAGGTTAAGCGGGCATTAAATACTTACGCGGTTGAAATAATTAATGGCCAGAGATCCTGAAACGATCTTCAACCTTACCGTGTGCAGGCTGTTGGAAGTAAAAGATTTGGTCCCTGCATCTATCGTCGAATAAACCCCATTCCCGGTGACCGGCAGACTGATGACCGGCAGGTCTACCCCGTCTACATTGAAGCGAACGGAAGCTGCCTGGTTAGAAGAATACCTGACCTGGAACTTAGAATTACCGGATTTAAAGGGAAGTTCCCTCCATTCCAGCCATTCATTGGCCTGTGCGCCTGTTACATGCCAGCCGCCGTTTGCATCGCCGGTCTTAACCACATCGATGTCGCCGTCCCGATACATATTCCCGCTGTTCCCGGCGGTTACGTCGTTAAACGAATCGCATCCTTCAGCTTCTACTTTTAAGGTAGCCGGGTAAGGGTCATTTGAATAACGTCTTACGATATTGATCCGTTGGTTTGGATAATCGTAATAGGTTACGTCGCTGCTTCTGAAAATGGCGGCATTCTCGGCTACATCGGTAAATCCTTCGAGCAGCGTAAGTGCAGCACCTGCACCCCGGGTATTGTTCAGCGTAGTAAGGAATGTTTGCCCGTGATTTGCGTCGATAAACATATTGGTGGTCCCCTGCACCACCCTGAAGCCGGCTACGCCCGAGCCTACGTTCACCCCGTTAAACGTACGCATGGTCCACGGATGGGCCATATCGAACCAGGCGTGTACGGCGTCAGTCACCGCAGGATCATTTACGGTAGGGTCGCGATCTATCCATGATTTATCAACCACCAGGTAAGGGTTCTGGCCAAATGCCGCGTTAAATTGTGTCCTTATATATTGCAGGATCTTTTTGAGATTGCTGTTGCCGTAGTTGTCGGCCCAGTTGGTGCTTACGCCCCAGAAGAATACAACCGGGCGGCCGTTATATTTGAACCTCTTGGCATCAGGTATATTTTGAAAGGCTGTTTTGATGTTCAGGTCCCAGATGTATTTATAATTGGCCGTATTGCCGCAATCGAATTTCGGATTGGTAGGCTGGTAACCGGCCCCGTTATCTACATTGCGGTTGGCTGCCCAGGAGGATGGACAATCGTCGAATACGGCGATCGTAAATTTGCCGGTTACTCCCCTGCGGTCCATCGCCTGGCACAGCAGCGCCAGTTTTCTTGGATCGCCATGATCTACCGTGGGTACGTTAGGGCTATATCCCCTGCAATTGGCGGCGAAAAAATCTTGCCCGCTATAGGCGAACTCTTCTACCAGGTTGTCCCACCAATCGTTTTCAACAGCCGATGATTTGTACAGGGGAAGATTATACAGCGTGTTTCCGGCCGGGGTCGGATTTGGTCCGCCGCCCGACCGTACCGTGCCGTTAAAGCCCACCACTGAGCCGATGAACTGTGTGGCCGCGGATATACTCGCCGCCTGTTTAGGGTTGGAATTTACTTGCTGCGTCACCGCATCATTTGCCGGTTCTTTTGAACAGGAAAATAGGGTAAGGGCAGTCAGGCCATAAAAGCATGCACTCTTAAGAGGCACGGCAAAAGCACGCGCACGGTTTGTCATTCGTTTCATAACGGTTTAATTTGGTTAGTAGTAATGTAATGCGCAGATATACAGGATATTATATCCAATGGCGTCGACAACCATCATGCGGAAACAAAGACCTTGTTTAATCTGGCAAAAAAAAATTCAGGGCGTTAGTTGACGATAAAACTAGCCGGGGAAGATTAATAAATAGCTAATAAATACTTAACAAGCCATCCAAAATCAATTACTTTTTCCAATTTGGAGAATTAATATCTTATAATTCCATTTTCCAGGACTAGCGTCTCACTTTTTTTACTGGCGACATCAAACCAGTTCACCGTGCTTATTTCATACCTCCAGGTTCCTGTCCCTGTGACACCAGGATCGGCAAAAGTCATCTCAGGCGCCGGCACCGGGGCTGGCTGATCGCCATCATTCCAGCGCTGGTAACCGGTTTGCTTGCTGTACCTGGTTTTAACGGTATAGGCAAGTTTTTTAAGCACTTTGCCGTTGCGGTATATAATGAATGTTTTTATACCGCTTTCAAGGTCGGCATGGGCGTTCCATCTCAATATCACCTGGTTGTTGGCATAACTTGCTGTGAGATGCGTTGGCGACGGCGGTGGCGTATGGTCCGTCGCCGTGCCTGTAGACATATATTCGACCCATTTTTCGGCAAGTGTGCGGTCCGGGAACCAGCAGGCCGCAAGTTTATCTCCGCGATATTTTTTTGCGGGAGCTATTTCCCGGGAAGCGGTATCTCCAAGCCATGCGCCGGAAGTATCCATTTTGCGTAAAACGGATTCTCCCGCCTTAGCCGGAAGTCGCATCTTAAGGCACACATCCATCCATGGGACAGCCAGGAACCGGAGATCATGGACCTGGTGACCATCCATCGCCGACTCGACAACCGGATTAACCGCATGAGCCCACAACGCCCCCTTTTTACGGCCTCTGGCAAAGAGACGTGCATTCATCAGGCAAATATCCCGGATCCCGTTGTGATGTAATACCGGCACACCGGGCGCGGCCGCCGAATCAGAGATATCTACCCCGCATGATTGTGCGACGGCTACAGCAACGCGTTCCGGGTATTTGCCCGTCATCGCCGTCACCCACATCGAACCGCCCGAATGCCCCCAAAGCGCCCACGGGACTTTTTTAATTTCCGGGCGACCGGAGATCGCGGCAAGCGAGTCCAGCATATCCAGGAATACCGGTTCAGACCCGTTCGCCGGAACGTACCAGTTGATACAAGCTTTTGAATCGCCGCCGGAAATAAATTTTGGAGCCAGCAATACCGATTGATATTTGCGTGCAAGCTCCTTCCATTGGATATCATGCATCATTTGCCGTGCATCGCCCTCGCGGGTGCAGCCGTGAAGATGTACGATCACACTACGTATCGTGGTCACGTTCCCGGGAATCCAGGCATAACAGGTAGCCTTATCGATCATTACGCCTTTTTTGGCGATGTCGAACTCATAAAACCGGTCGTCACCCTGCTCCTTTTCTGTTAAAGAAAACGACAAAAGCAGACCTGCAGCCGTCAGTGTGAACAGGCGGGGCCTAAGATAGTTAATACGCGTTCTCATAAACTCGTGTACGTTATTGGTTGACTACTCAGGGTTCAGTTTCCGCGCCTGCTATTTCGATTTCACGCCGTTTTTGGGCAACGGAATGCTTGGGGGTAAAGCCCTTTTTTTCTTCAATACATCACCTGCGTACCCTGCCAGGTAGAGATAATAATCATTGGGAATGCCTTCTTCAAATTTCACGAAAGGGCTTGGCCCGACGGGCGGATTGCCGGACACTTTCATAATGGCGGTCCCTTCATCCACCTCGTCGTACATTGCTACATAAATCTGCCCGGCGCCCTGTTTTATCGCATTAGAGAGCTGCATCCAAAAAAATCGTCCCCTGTTCCTTGGTATCTGGTCAAATTTGGCGCCCGGATTAAGATTATGCCAGCTAAATCCGGGAAATACCGTAGGGACATATCCCACCTTATTTTGTTTACACCAGTCGAAATCCCCCCTTTGCACTTCCGCGTAGGCTTGATAAGCTGCTTCGGTCCCGTACCGACCGATGGTCCAGGGATGGATAAGGTCGGCCTTACGGATGAGGTCGTGCAGGGCCGGGTTCTTTTCGGTGTCCCTGCCCAGTTCGCGCCAATAGGTGGGAACACCCAGCATAATGGCGCAACCGCCGTATACCGGGTCATTTTGCAGGAAGTCGACGAATTTTGATACAGATTTGGTGGTATAGGAACGGCCGTCGCCGAAACCTACACCCCATATAACTACCAGGGGCTTACCATTATGGTAGATATAAGTCTGGTTATTGCCCCGGCTGGTCACCTTCATACTGTCAACCAGGTTTTTCCAGTCATCAATCAGCACGGGTACGTCCGCACTATCTCTCATACCCGAAAGATCATACATGATCCCTACGGCACGCCCGTATTTCCGGGAGGCATCCAGGGCATCGCCCATGACTTTTAGAAAATGGTTCCTTACTGCCGGGTTCCTTCGCCTGGTATTCCCTACAAAACGCTGGAGGAACACGCCGTCGAGATGGTACTCTTTCATCCATTTAAACCTGACATCGGTGGTGGAGACATCGTGATCGCTTGGAAGGTAGGCCGGGCTTCCGTCCGCCAGTGAAAAAGGGGTTTTGTATACTTTTTCATACTCGTTAACCGTGGGCCAGATATCGATCTTCAGGTTCCCGGGCCCGAATTGCCCCCGTTGCAGGTAATGGCCCCAGCCTCTTCCCGCACCGTCTTCGGGGGTGTTATGCCATCCCTGGTATCCCGCCATGATCAGTCCTTTGTAGCTTGGGAACCTCGAAGTCTTACTATGCTTGTTTTGCGCGCTAGCGCCCACCGAAATAAACAGGGCAAACAGGATAAAACGTTTTTTTGAGCCACTAAAGAGATCGGCAAAGGAAGTAAGTCGCCTTGCAAGGGGTGCGGTTTCAAAAAAGCCTGCAGCATAAACGGCGGCTAACCGGACGATCATTGGTTTAATAAAGAAATTCATTGATTGGTTAATCAGCTTTTTGTAAAGGGTACAGGCGTCAAAAGAAGCATAACAACTTAAAAAAAGATTAACAAATGATTAATGCCGGCACCACAGGCTCGCTGAAAAATTTCTTAAAACACTTTGTTATTCAAAGTGTTTGAATTAACTTTGTATAACAAAGAACTTTTAACAACAATAAAAATCCAATGACATGAAGATTTCGAGAACAAAATTCGTTATGCTCTTTCTTGTTTGCGCGTTTGTTTTTCAATTTACCTCAACCTCACTATTGGGACCCGAAGTCAGGCTTTTTCCTGGCGGGAATAGTGAGTCTTTCCTGGGAATGGGATCGCCGGTAGCGTGGAAGAGCATCGTATCTATCATTTTACTACCTGTCAAAATCGTTTTGATAGGCCCCCTGGTACCTTTTATCAATTTGTTGAGACAGGAGCCGGATACCCCACCCCCATTTTTTCTGATAGGTTTCACCTTCTACTGGACCATTCTTGCGCTTACTATTCATTATTTTTTAAGTAAAAGAAAGAAGCTCATAGAAAGCCCTGGCGATGTTAACCAGCAGCATGGCTGATGCGAAAGCCAAAGCCGCAAATTAACCTACTATCGGGAACTTTACGGTGAAGAAGTTGTAAAAGCGTATATATTTGCAGCGTAATTAACATTAGCTTAATATACGTAATGCGCCGTCGTCTATCTTTTTTCATAACCCTGCTCTCTTTTTATGTCTCCACAAGCTTTGCACAATCAAATAAGACCGGCACCTGGGGGATCCTGACCTTTGTGTTACCCAGCAATAAAGATCAACGGTGGGGAGGGTATGCAGAAAGCCAGGCCAGAACTGATGAGCTGTTATTTAACAGGATTTTTTACCATGAATTTAAAACCGGTATCAGTTATGCGATAGACAATAATTACGTCGCATTAATCGGTACCGGCCGGTATACTACGTATGATTATACGGATTTGGATAAAGGCCCTACCACGCGCGAAAACCGTTTATGGGAACAACTCACCTTTACCCAATATCTCAGCCGTATAAAATTTGAACACCGGTACCGTATAGAGCAACGTTGGGTGAATGCCGGCTACCGCAACAGGTTTCGTTATCGCCTTAACGTTGTTGTGCCCTTCAATCATAAAAGCATGGGCGCAAAAACGGCGTTCCTTTCTGTTTTCGACGAGATCTTTCTTAACAATGAACAGCCGCATTTCGAACGGAACCGGGTCGCGGCTTCGCTCGGGTACCAGCTTTCTTCTTCAATAACCCTACAGGCCGGATGGCTTAACCAGTATAATAATACCCTTGCAGGCACTAACGACAAAAACAACCTGCTGATTAACGTTTCCTACCAGATTAAGCGTAAAAAACCGTCGGAACAACTTCCTACCGTAAAAGATTAATTATGGAGCGTGTAATACCCTTCGTGGTACCGCAGGGACCCGGAACAATCGCCGATGTTCTGCAACCCGGTAACGTACATAGGTTCGATGCTTTCATTTGCACAGTTGTGAAAAGCCTCTTTTCATAACCGGTTTGCAGGTGTTGATCGCCCCTTCCCTGATCCTTTCCCCCTGAACCCCACCATATCCCCGGTAAAAATGGCCCGGGTCATGGTAGCCAGATACTTCCGGGCGTACCGAATTATCTAAAGCCCTGGCCGAAAGATCCGGGCTTTTGTTTTATATTTATTTTTCCGGAGCGTAAACACACCTGAATCCTGATTATGCCAGCTACATTCACCCTAACCATCCACATGGTGGCAAGCCTTGACGGAATGATCGCGAAAAATGACAATAGCGTTTCGTGGTTCGAGACGACCGATTTTTACGAGAAAGGCATTATCCTGACTGAACAGGACACCAAGGCATTCCTGGAAACCATTGACTGTTATGTGATGGGCAGCCGCACTTATGAACACGCGCTGGAGCTTTCCAAATCCTATGGATGGCCTTATGGCGATAAGCCGACCATCGTACTCACCCACCGTGACCTTCCCGCAGGAAGACCGAATATTGAAATGTATTCGGGCGATTTAGCCCAACTCGTGAATGAACGGTTAAAACCTGTCTACCAGAATGTATGGTTGGCAGGGGGTGCGTCACTTGCGACAGATTTCATCCGTTTAAAATTAGCCGACGAAATAAGGTTATCCATTATTCCCATTGTTTTGGGAGACGGAAAGTCCTTTTTTGAACAGGCCGGCCAGGAACAGGCATTACACCTGAAAAACGTTACCGCTTACAAAAACGGGATGGTGGAATTACATTACGAAATAAAAAAACATTCCGACAAATAAAAGACAACACACCCTTAACCATGATCAAGCGAGTTATCCTTCTTTCCCTGCTCACAACCGGCGTGGCGGTATCCGCCCGGCAAAACAGCCTCCCCATCCGCAAAAGCGTAGAAACATCGAAACGCTCTATCCGGCTCGACGTACCGATGACCAATTCCATCCGCAAAGCCTTTGCTGCCGGCACACGCGATTTTTCCGGTAAACCGGGACCCGGCTACTGGCAGATAGAAGCCGACTACACCATCAATGCAAGCCTCGACCCGGCAACACAAATCATTACAGGCTCAGAAAAGATCAGCATGCGCAATAACAGCAAGGATGATCTGCGAACGATCGTGTTGCGCCTCGATCACAACATCTTTCGCCCCGAAGCCCAGCGCGGTTCATCCGTGCCTGCCGAAGCAACGGACGGCATGGTGTTAACAAGCCTGAAAGTAGACGGGCAAACAGTCGACCTCGCAGCGGCAACGACGCCATTTAGCGGTCGCGGTGGCGGAGGCGGAGGTGGCGGTAACGCAAATACCGGTGGAAAGCTCGCCGTTTCAGGGCTCACCCAAACCATTGCGACCATCAGCCTGCCCGACCCGGTTAAAGCGGGAACAACCGCCGGTATCGAAATCGCCTGGCGCACCAAACTTCCCGGCGGCCTGAACGGCAGGGGACATCGCATGACGCAGCGTTTTGACAGCAAGCTCTTTCAACCCACGCAATGGTATCCCCGCATTGGGAAATATGATGATCTGCGGGGCTGGGAAACAAGCCCTTACCTCGGTCCTTCTGAATTTTACAATAACTTCGGCAAGTTTGACGTATCGCTTACCGTTCCCGGCGGATGGATCGTAAGCGGCACGGGCGTACTTCAAAATCCGAACGAGGTGCTAACGGCAACGGCAAGACAGCGGCTGTCAACCGTTCTCAACTCGGATGATGACGTAGTCATCGTAAGCGGTGAATCGGAAAAAGGACCAGGTAAGGCCACTGCGCCGGGCGACAAGCTTACCTGGCACTTTATAGCCGACCGCGTTAACGACTTTGCCTGGGCAACCGCCGAGAACTTTACCTGGAAGGCTACACGCGCTACGATCCCCGGTAAGGGGGCTATCCCCATCCATATGGTTTACCTGCCCGAAAGAAGCAACTCCTTTGAGCGGGCCGGCAAAGTAGCACGTCATGCGCTCGAATTCTATTCGGCACTGTGGGCGCCTTACCCGTTCCCGCAGCTCACCCTGCAGGACGGTCCGAGCGCAGGTATGGAATACCCCATGGTGATCAACTCCAACCAGGGCGCCGCCGATCATGAAACCGCACACCAGTGGTGGCCCATGACGCTTGGCACCAATGAAACACGCTACGGATGGATGGATGAAGGCTTTAACCAGTACATGAACATCCTTTCCGCAGCTGATAGCAGGGGAACGCCTTATAACCTGGACGGCCTCGGACAAAGCTATGGCCGTATGAGCGGCAACGAAAGTGAAGCGCCCATGATGTGGAGCGCGAACGACGCCGGCAGCGGCTACAGTTACCAAACATACAGCAAAACTCCGCTGATGCTCTCTATGCTGGGCGGAGTTGTAGGCGACCAGGCCGTGGTAAACGCGATGAAAAAATATACTGCAGCCTGGTCTTTCAAGCATCCGTCGCCATGGGACTACATCTTCTTCATGGATAACGAACTGGGACAGGACCTTGAATGGTTCTGGTACTATTGGTTATGGACAACGGAGTCTGTTGAAGGATCGATCCAGGACGTAAAAACCGCTGGCGGAAAAACTACCGTAACCGTTCACCAGGCAGGACAGATGCCATCGCCGGTGGTGCTGAAGGTGGAATTCGAAGCAGAAGGCGCCGCTATCAAAACCCTCCCGAACGCCAAAATGATAGATGCTACCACGGCCGAAATCACCTGGCCCGCCTCAGTCTGGTTCGATGGAAGCCGCTCATATAATGCCGTGATGAATTTCGGCGACCGCAGGATCAAAAAGATCACGCTTGATCCGCATGGACGATTCCCGGATGCGAACACAGCGGATAATGTGTGGCCGAAGCAGTGATCTTCTTATTGATCGATCCAGTGATGATACACGCTGATCCGCGTCCATTCCATCAGCAAACCGTAATACCCTTGCGTTAGTAAGGTACTTATCCCGGATTCGGAGTTGTGGCAAAGGCCCACCAGCTCCCATCCTTTACGGCCTTTACGGAACAGACCGCCGCCGCTATCGCCGCCGCTGCAAATATACTCGAGCGGCAAGGGTTTTGCGCTGCCGATGCGGTTCCAGGACGGCTCCAGGGGAGAATCAAAGTCGCAGATTAAGGTTGTCCGGTTGCCGTTGAGCAGCCGGCCGCCAAGACTGTCGACCATATTCTGGCCTGCCAGTTTTTTCCGGGACTGCGTTACCTCTGCCGGTTTTGAGGAAAACCCCGATGCGCCGTATCCGACGCCTACCACCGCGGCGCCAAGCTCGTCGGGCGTGGTATTTAGCCGGGCAGGCTTTACCTTGGTCACCTCCGCCGCCAACCCGATGAAGGCCAGGTCGGCAGAGGATGGGTTCTTCCCGTAGTCCGGGTGAATACGGATCAGTTTTACCGCATAATCACGGTCGCCGAACCGGGCATGACATTTTGCCGCTTCTACCGGGCTGGAGCTGGTGGGCACGTTCAGAACAACCGTCGAATTGCCCATCTTCATGGTATCCTGCCTGAAGGAGGTATATTCCATCATCACGTGGGCCGCCGAAAGCACTTTACGCTTCCCGATCAGTACACAGGATCCGATCATCCTGTCGCCGTTAAACAGTTTCCCGACACAGTCGAATTGATGCTCAGCGGCCAGTTTCCGGTAGCCGGCTTCCTCTGCATCATCGCGCATAATGCCGGCAAAGCTTACGATGCCGGTAAGTATGCTTCCAAAAAAAAGAACCAGTTTATTTTTCATGACTTCATTTATTTTCTCCAAAACTACGCCCGGGCTCTACGCGCCAGTACGAAAGACCGTTAAGCAGTGTTAATTAGTGTTAACCTTGTTTGGCAGGCGGAATGCGTTAGGTATTTTGCAGGATGTCGCGGAAAGTAATCATGATCACCGTGTTAATGACTGCGTGCTCCTCGCTGCTCGTCGGGCTGCAGCTATATTGGAATTTTCATTCGTACCGAAGTACCCGCCGGTCGTTTGCCAGCGAAAGCAATGCCGCACTTCAGCAAGCCGTAAGCCGCTTAATGAACCTCCGGCGAGATGAATTCGCTGCACAATACCGGGCATGGCTGGCCGACACGAACCTGGTGGTGATCAGCCTGAAATACAGACCGCACCTGGCGGGTTACGAATTCAGCATCCGCGATAAGGCAGCCTCACCGGGCAGACCGCCTTTCAGGATCGGGATGCCGG
Source organism: Hufsiella ginkgonis (assembly GCF_009834915.1). Classification (GTDB taxonomy): domain Bacteria; phylum Bacteroidota; class Bacteroidia; order Sphingobacteriales; family Sphingobacteriaceae; genus Hufsiella; species Hufsiella ginkgonis. The sequence continues at coordinate 508,005 of NZ_WVHS01000001.1, forward strand.
ATATTGCCGTACCTGGCGGGAAGCTTACCGGGACAGTAAGACAGGCCTTTATCGCTTCATTCACAAAAAACCTGGTATACCAGGACTTACAGGGGAAGACCAATTTCTTTTATACTGATTCGCTCGGGAAACGCCTGGCAGATGCCTTCAGGCGCGACCGCCCGGACTTAAACCGCCTCACCGGCCTTTATCGCGCTGAGCTTTCGCGGTTCGACCTGGATTTTCCCTTTGTCCTCCGTGTCGCCCCGTACAAGTTCCGCCGATTCAGCGCCGAGGATCACCAGTCAGATGCCGATAGCTATCGTACCCGTGGCTATACGTATGGCTTTGCCGACCCGGTGTACTCCTTAAGTGCCTGGTTCCCGCAACCGGGTCTGCTGCTCTTTCAAAAAATGAAAGGTGTACTACTGGCGTCGGTCCTGCTGATCAGTATCACCATTGCCTGTTATGCCTATACCCTAAAAACCATGTTTTCAGAGAAAAAGCTTGTCCGGTTAAAAGATGACCTGGTAAACAACATGACGCACGAGCTGAGAACACCTGTGGCCACTATCGCTATCGCCGCTGAGGCCGTAGACGATCCCTCAACCTCCCCGGCGTCCCGCAGCAATTACAACGCCATTATCCGCCAGCAAGCCGGCGCACTCTCCGCGCAGATCGACCGCATTTTGACAAGCATGGTACACCAGGGAAAATCGGCGGGATTTACCGCGCGACCAGTACTCTTTACAGATCTTATGCGTCAAAGCCTGGAAATACATCAGCCTCGTATCGATGCTTTAAATGCGCGTATCGCCACCACATACCCTTTAAACGACCACGTCGTCGTTGCGGCAGATGCAGACCACCTTCGCAATGCGCTCAACAACCTGCTCGACAACGCGCTGAAATACAGCACACAACCACCCGAAATCACGATCGCGCTCACCACCGGGGCGGAACTTCTCGAATATCGCATTACCAACCAGGGAACGGCCATCCCTCCCGAATACCATCGCCGGATCTTCGAGCGCTTTTTTCGTATTCCGTCCGCCCAATATCAAACGAGGGGATACGGTCTCGGACTAAGCTACGTGGCGCAAGTAGTGCGCGATCACAAGGGAAGTATCTGCCTGGAAAGCACCGGTTCGGGGAATACATTTATCATTAAGTTACCCATCCACGTATGAGCCCTCCAAACATCCTGTTTCTCGAAGACGAACTGCAGCTGGCACACATCGTGTCAGAAGTGCTCCGCACCCGCGGATTTATGGTGGAGCATCATGCCAACGGCCGTTTGGGCCTGGAGGCGATCCGCAGATCAACGTTCGATATTTGCGTCGCTGATGTGATGATGCCTTTCATGGACGGTTTTAACTTCGTGCGCGAGCTGCGTAAAACCGATCCTGCGCTTCCCGTGCTGTTCCTTACCGCGCGGTCGCAGGACAAAGACCTGGTAGAGGGTTACGGCGCCGGGGGAAACGATTACCTCAAAAAGCCATTTAGCCTTGAGGAGCTCGTACTGCGTATCAATGAGCTGTTACACCGGCGACCGGTGATCGCGCAAACGGCTACTTCCGTCGGCACCTTCCTTCTCCGCGAACACCTGCAGGAACTCGTTTCCGCGGACGGCCTTGTCCAAAAGCTTTCCTTCCGCGAAACGCAGCTCCTTTCATTACTGGCGGCACGCAAAAATCAACTGCTCGACCGGCACGCGGCACTGATGCAGGTATGGGGTGAAGATTCGGTGTTTACAGCGCGCACCATGGATGTTTTTATCACGCGGCTGCGTAAACGCCTGCGGGCGGATCCTGGGATAGGGATCCTGAGCGTCCGCGGATTTGGCTATAAGCTGCTATGCTGACGAAGCCGTATAACCGCTTAAAGATCGTTATCCAAACGTAGAGCCGAGCCGAATAATCGTTTGCTTCCGTATGTGGCGATCCGCAGGTCCGCCAGGCATGGCCGCTTACAGTAATAATCCCCGCAGGTAAATCTTCCGGCGGGTGCCTTGCGGGATTTTCAACTGCGTTTCGACAATTGCGCGGTACTCTGCCTGTGTTTTCTTCTTGCCTTTGGTTGGCGGCGCGAGGGCAGGTGGCGCGGCGGCATCGATCTTCGTGGCCGTCCAGGTCATATTTTCGTGGGGCAGCGATAGCAGCAGGATCATTCCCGGCAAGCCGGTAAATGATTCCGGGCCGCCCGAAACGGGAATATCGCCGGTAAAAAAGGCAACTACATATACCGAATCCATGATTAACCCGTTCGCCCGGCGACAGGGATAACCGAGTATGGTACGCGTTTCGTCGGTTACCTTCCATTTGACGGGCCGCACCGTATCCGTTACCAGAAAGAGCCCGTAAGGTGAATCTCTTTGGGTGGTCCTCACGCCGGTTTCGAGGTCGGTGTAAACCAGGTTGTTCTGCGCCACCGCCGGGTTCAGCAGGGAATATGACGCGGCCTCCGCGCCGGAATTATAAAGCGTTTTGTTCTGCGAAAAATCCAGCGAGCTTTTGAATACCGCGAACTTCGGCTTCGTTTTATACAGCTCAAGCAGCTTCTCTTTTTGGGCTTTATCGTCCACAAGCTTCGACATCACCTCGGCTACGTTAACAGATTTTTCGTATTCAATAGATCCGCTGGTAATCATTTTTACATGCTGCGCCCGCAGGCTATCGGCCAGGCACAACAACAGGAAGAAAAATGCAATAGGTAGCTGTTTCATATTCGTATCACTTTGCGTTTGACGGTGGTCCGCCCATCCGGTTAAAATCCCACACCACCGATAACATGAAGTATCGTTTGATGGTATTATATTCTGTTTGGGAGAAAATATTGCCGGCCGACTGCGGACCGCTCCCCGTGCTCCTGGCAATGCCTTTGTTCTGGTTAAGCAGGTCGTTTACCGTGAGGTTGAGGCTGAGATCTTCGCTTTTAAAGAATTTCCTGGTGAAGGTAGTAGTTAAAAGCAGCCGGCTGAAATCCTGGTTAAATGCCTGTGTCCGTTCCTGGAACCGGTAGTTGGCCGTAGCGTCGACCTGCATCTTTCCCGGGAGGTAAAGGTTTAACGAACCATCTGCCCTTACGGACCAGCCGTTGTTAGCCGCCCCGTTTTGCACCGACGATTGGTTAACCACATACCCCGGGTAAACCGACAGCCGGAACCCGTACTTCTTTACTGCCGTTTTCATCACCGAAATTGTGCCTGCATAGTTCCATAGGCCGGTTTTATTCAGCACCTTGTTGGTAAGGTTGTAGTAATTATCTCCATCCATGTTCAGGCCAAACCCGATGCGCATCTCCGGGTCGGTAAGCTCTTTACCCATCTCCATCGCCACTGATAGAGAAGTTGGTTTCTTATCCTCCAGGTTCACATACCGGAGGACGCTTTTCCCCGCGGCATCGGTGGCGATGCTGGTGGTGATGGCGTTATTAATGAACGAATAAGCGCTGGAAAGAAAGACCACGAAAGCGCCCGATCCTAAAATAAGCTGATGCTCATATACGAACGAGCTGGTGTAAGAAGGCTTTAAACCCGGGTTTCCCAGGAGGATATTCAGCGGGTCTGTATTTACTTTCAGGGGCTGTAGCTGGTCAATGGTGGGTTGCCGGGCAGACCCTTCATACCCCAGCAGGAACGACCGGTTCTGATAAACCACCTGGGGATTCCAGTTCCAGTACCAGCGATCGTATACGCGGCCTGAACGCAGGTCGGTTTGCTTATCGCTTATACGAGATACGCGACTGCCGAAATTAAAAACGGTTTTACCCTTATGGTAGCTGAAAACGGCGCCTGCCTGGTTGCTTAGCAGGTTCCGTTTAAAGTTATTGGAGTACACCGTATCCGCCAGGTCGTACCGGCCAGGCGCCGAGGGATTAAACGACCGGCTATCAGACGTATTGCTGTTCATGTTCAGCCCGTAATTGAGCACCAGCGCAAGGTTCCTGGAAAAAGGCTCCGACCAGGTAAGATTGCCATTGGTCACCAGGCTTGTGGCATCAGCCAACTTATATTGATCTATCGTTTGCGTGCTGTCGGGCGCTGCGCCGGATGATCCGTAAAAACTGTTTAAAGAGTACAAATACCCCCGCGCCTGCAGCTCGTTATAAGCCTGGCTAAACGCGAAAGACATCGTGCGTCCTGCTTTTTGAAATTTCCTGTTCCATAGAGCGTTCAGCGATACCGCTGCCTGGTCTGCGTCATTCGCCAGGTTACGGGCCTGGGTGTTTAGCAGCGCCTGGTTGTCCTTCACGCTCCTGGTGGTCGATCCGATGCCTGTCCGGCTGTTTGCCAAGGCGCCGCTCACGCCCAGTTTCAGCGTAGACGACGGGCTTAAAGCTGCCTGGTAGGTGGCGTCGAGTTTATGCCTGAAATTGGTGTTGTCGTTTTCCTGCGCCATACCGGTGTAGATGGCTCCGCCTGGAAGATTATTTTGGATCCGGGTGTTTTTTGTGCCCGTCACGTTTATCGTGCCGATCTTATAGTTCATGTTGAGGTATTGCTTGTCACCTCCCCATCTTTTATCGTAATGCAGGCCGCCCGTTTTCGTGGAAGGCAAGCCTTCTCCGGTATAAGTACCGTTAAAAGACTCCAGCATATCTCCCTGCCTCAGCGGCGTTATACCGTATTTGTTGCTTTCCAGTGAGCCCAGGCCGGTTCGGTTGGTGTTCCCGATAGTGCCGTAGGCTGAGAATTTCTGTTTCGACCTGAATGCGTTGAACATGACCTGTCCCTGGTAATAACCGGCCGCCAGGCCGCCGTCTGACCGGCCGAAATACCCGCGTTTTTTGTCTTCTTTTAATGTGATGTTAATCGTTCGTTCTTTCGCGCCGTCGTCAACTCCCGTCAAAGCGGCCTGATCGCTCCTTTTGTCGAAGAGCTGCACTTTATTTACCATATCGGCCCTGATATTTTTAGTAACCAGTGAAGGATCATCCCCAAAAAACTCTTCGCCCTCCAGCAGTACCCGGCTAACCTGTTTACCGCGCGCCGTAATGTTTCCCTTTTCGTCAACCTGCACGCCAGGCAGCTGTCGCAGTAAATCTTCTACACGGTCGTTGGGCTGGGTTTTGTAACTGCCTGCGTTGTACTCGGTAGTGTCTCCTTTCATCCTCACGGCAGGAGTACCATTAATGGCTATTTCCTGCAGCAAACGGCTTTTAAGCATCATGTTGATCTCTCCAAAGTCTTTCACGGCGTTACCGGGGCCCAAATTGAACTGTTCAGAATGATCTGCATAGTCATGATAAGAAATCAGTAACATAAACGCACCCGCCGGCAAATTTGCGATGCTAAACGACCCATCTGCTTTGGTAAGTGTGAACTTTACGATGGTAGAATCCTCCGAATGAAGTACGCTAACGGAGGCGCTGGTCAATTTTATATGCTGCGAAGTATCGGTAACCGAGCCCTTTATAGAATAGCCGTTCTGTGCGAGCATGGTCATGGAAAAAACATTAAGCATTAAAAATAAAAAAATGAATTTCATCGACCGCTTTATTTCTAATAAATTGTCTATTTTGGTATTCACAATTACCGCTCCGCATCCGATAGACACAAGTCGATCGTTTTCCATCAATAGTTTATTATTCCTAAAATTATGAAAACGCTATTATCCCTGTTGCTGGTTCTCCATTTTACGTTATTGAATGAACCAAAGTTGCTGGTTAAAACAGAAACCATACAGTTTACCGTAAAAAAAGGAATAAAGAAGAAGATCAACGTTCCCATCCAAAATACCGGCGATGCGCCGCTAATAATCTACGCGGTAGAACCGACTTGCGGATGCACCGTTTCCGAATTCCCCAAGGTGCCCATTAAGGCGGGCGAAAACGGCAACATATTCCTGGAGTTCGACAGTGCAAAAAAACCGGTAGGAACAGGGTCGGTGAACATCATCATCAAATCGAACACCCGCTACAAATATGCCAGGATCGTACTGGTTGCATCGGTTATTTAACATCCCCTTTAACGGGACAATTACTTTACCACTTCTAAATTGAGCACGATTTTGGAGTATTTATTTGGCGTATTGGCTATTACCGTGATAAAAACCTGTCCTTTCCCCACAGCCCTGTTGCTGCTGTTAACTTCCAATACGATCGGTTGCGTTTCATTTTTCTTTATGGGAAGCTTAGGAGCCCGGGCAACCGTACATCCGCACATGGATATTACATCATAGATGATCAACGGCATTTCACCGGCATTCTTTACCGGGACAACTACCTTTTTCTTTGCGCCGTGCTTTAACACGATCGCTATATTTTCATCTTTAATATTGAAAGGTTTACCGGTATGATAAACCATTGAAGCAAGGAACAATAAAAATAGGGTGATCTTCATAGCCGTTTAAAAGATGCGAAACCTGTATACGCCTACCCGGCTGTTGGCGCTGTCATGCAGACCGTCGGCATACACGTAACGCTCGTCGTATCCCAGCACCTTAAATTCGGGCGGAACGGACACGTCACCAATCAATGTGTTACCCCGGTATACCTGCATTCTTTGATGCTGGGGCGCGGTTTCGGAATATGATCCTGCCGGCGCGCCCGTGGTGTAAACTCTTAAAAGCAGGTTTTTCTCTTTTATGAATTTGATATCGGAGAAATAGCACTTCGTGGCCCTGTCTTCTTTATAACGCGCACCGGCAGCCTTAAAGGTATTAGTGGGTATGTAGTTCATTTTCATGCTGTCCGGTTTTAATCCGAAGGACCTTACGGGATGGAAGTCTTTGTCCATCACGTAGATCCGCTCGTCGATCTCGAAAGTAAGGTAAACAGAATCCTGCACCAGGTCGTATTTCCAGTTAGCCAGGTTTGGCAGGTATTTATATTTAAGGTAAACATCTGTGTAGTTGCCCATCAGGTCGGTAACTTTCCCCGATGCGGCATCCATTTTAGCCACCAGGTGGGCTGTTTTATAGTAGTTGTCGGCCGCAAGATACCCGTTGTACTTAGGATGGAGCGATTCGATATTAAACAAGTAGGTATTGCTGTCTAACAGCACGAACTTGTTCTGGAAATATTTAACTTCATAAATGCCCGATTCTTCCCCACCGGGATTATTCTCCAGGAAACTGGCGCTTTTTGTACTGTTCCAGTTGATCTTGGTGAAAGCTTTCCGTTTCCAGTTTCTATCATAAACATGGATGTTCCAGTTTTCGAGCACGTATTTATTCTCCGGTGTGAGGATCACCTCCTGGAGCGCCTTTATTTCTCCCGGGCCGCGTCCCTTGCCCAGGAAAACATTTTTAAAGTTTCCATCGGGGCCGTATGAAGAAACCTGGCAATAGATGTTATCACAAAAAACGATTGAATCCCCGTAAAACTGTATTTTGCCGCTCCCGGAAGTATTGGGGATCTGCAGCATCAGCGTATCGATATCAATTTCATGAATCGTAACGGCCTGTTTGCTGGGCTCATGCCGGACGGGACGGCCGCTGTTCCGGCAGCTTGAGACGAGGCTGGCGACAAGGGTAAAAAAAAATAAACCTGCTGTTCTTACGCTTAAAAAAGGCTGCATAGAAGTATGAGTCATGGAGGATGTATGTTTACAAAACAATGCACCCGCTATTTTACTAACGGGTGCATTGTTTTTAAATGCATTCGCTTATTTGCTGCACTGGTGGTTAACCATTATGCATCTGCTTATGGCTCATTCTCAAATGTTCCGTCAGGCAGGCAGATCCCACCAAAGCCGCAATCGCATCTTGGGCGAAGCGAGAAGCTGGAGCCTTCCCAGCAAGTGTAATCGGAGGTATGGCACCTGCAGGGATTACCATTCTCACCTTCGCTGGCACTGGCGACCTGCGTCATTACCGCAAGGCTTCCTGTAGCCGCATCTTTTTCAACGAAAGAGAAGGTATTCATCGCAAATAAGAATACCAGCACCAGCCCGCCCATGATCTTCGACATGAGCACAAGTCTACTTTTTTTGTTGTTCATAATTTAAGAGTTAATAGTGAATAATTAATAAGTGTTCCATTATCTTGAGGTATGCGAGGCCGGTCAGCCTGCCCGTAATGTTTGGATTTATCGATATGAATCTACAATATTTTATATCGATAAAAACGCATGGCGGAGGGGAATCAGGATTAATGAGCAATGGTTCAGAATTCGCCGGAAATTGTGATGGATCGGGGCATTTTCGACTTTGTTGTCATAGCGTATTTTCTACGCACATGCTTACCAGGCCCTATCTGTAACCTTTCCAATAATAGCTGCTTCGTCCACCAAGCCCCAAAACCTCGAATCGTACGAGTGGCTCCTGTTATCGCCCATCATAAAATAATAGTTGTGTTTAAAGGTGAAGCTTTTACAGGGTTCCTTGCCGAGGTAAAAATGGTTACCCTCGCGGCGAAGGCCGGCTTGTTCATATTTATTTACAAGATCGCTATACCTGCGATAATTCTGTTCCGTCATGGTAACAATAACACCTTTACCAGGCACCACCAGCGGACCCAGGTTGTCTTGCGTCCACCCCTCGGCCTGGTAAAGAAAACCATGTTTACGTTTAACAAGGTAAGCCATCTCCGTAACGCCGCCGGAACGTGCCAGCGCCTGTTTCTGTGCGCCGGTGAGGTTCATCAATATAGTGTTAGGCCCCTTGCCGCTTAGGTAATACTCGTAGGTTATGCCGAGGGAACCGGCGGCTACCGCAAACCTGCCTTCGTCCCTTATCGTTGCAGTATAGTCGTTTTTAACGGTAGCCGCACACATAAGCGGCTGGTTATTCACTAAGATCACGCCATCTTTTATGTACAATACGTCTCCGGGCATTCCCACGCAACGTTTCACCAGGAACTCACCCGGCCGGCTGAAAACGAGAACATCCCCCCTCCGGATCTGCGTGAGACCCGCTAGCCGGTGGTATTTCCACCGGCGTTGATCGTTTCCAGGCGTATTATCCCGCCTGTCGTCAAAGAAAAGATTGACCCAGGAGATTTCGCCCGGCGAGCGCGGCATAGCTGGTCCGTAGGCCAGTTTATTAACAACAATGTAGTTACCGGAGAACAGCGCATTTTCCATTGATGAGCTTGGCACCAGGTAGACTTCAAAAACAAACACCTTGAGCAGGATAGGTACCAGCAACACGCCTGCTGCCAGCGCGGCGAACTTTACTTTCCTGTCGACGCCCTTCCGTAAAACGAAAAGAAAAAAAACGACGATGGCGGCAGCCGATAAATAAAGCCACCAGATCCCGGGCGTAGCCAGGATGCAAATGCAAAGCAGAATGCCTGCAACGACCAGCATAACGCGCTTATTCGACGTCCGCAGCAGCATAACGACAGATAAGCGGCTATTTTGCTTTGACGATCTGTTTCAGCTGATCCAGCATCTGTACTACCACCGGCGTTCTGGCCACATCCTTTTTATTCAGCAGGCTTAAGGCGATCTCGCGGGCTTTGTCTCGCTGGTCAGCCTCCATATATAGTGTGGCAAGCGAGTACCTCGCGTAAAACTTATTCGGTGCCATTTGGTGGGCCCGCAAATACGCCTGTTCTGCTAACTTGAAGTTTTTCAGGTCCTTGTAACTATTACCAAGCAATATCTCGGTGGCGCTGTTATCCCGGTAGTTTCTGGCAGATAGCAGGATCGCTATCGCTTTTTCCGTGTCATGATCGTGCGACAACGAGTTGCCGTAGCTTGCAAGAAACTCGCCATTCCGCGCGAAAAGCGGGTATGCCTGGTCGTAATAAAAGTTAGCGGCGGTTTTATCGTGCTCGTCCTCCTTGTAGTAATCGTCGGCCCTGTTCCAGGTAGTATAACCTTTGTATAAAGTAACCACGCGGTTAAAGCCGAAGATAGAAAATGTTAACGCCCCCAGCAGCGCAATGCCTTTAAACGCCCGGCCGGGCCGGGGAGCGCGCGAACCATCCGTTTCGGCAGCATCAAAAGCCGCGATAACGATGGCCAGGAAAAGTACCAGGCCAAGCTTTATGGCCAGCTCCTGCATAGGAAAGGAAAGAAAAGCGAGCAGCGCGACTGAAAGGATACCCGATAACGCGACCTGGTGGACGGCTTCAAACCGCTGTTTCTTAAACATAAAAAACGTAACGACCACCAGCAGAATGCAGCAAATACCCGCTAACCCGTTTTCCACCGTAAACTGCAATACATCATTGTATGCGTAAGTCACGTTACCTGAAACTTCTGTTTCATTTTGAGAAGCCGCGGCAAGGTATTTTGCCTGCCCGTTCATATATACGCTTTGAAAGCGATCAAACCCATGCCCGGTCAACGGCCGCTCCGAAGCCAATATGGCACTTACTTTCCAGATCAGCAGCCGCCCCTTATTCGCTTCGCCACCAAAAAAATATGCACCCGCCAGTACGCCTCCGAGTAAAAGCGCCGACAAAGCCAATCCAATTGTTTTCCGTTCTTTTTTTTCTGCGGCCACTTGGCTGCCGGGGGTTAAAACCTGGTACTTAAAACCTAACAGCAACAGCGTACTACCTCCCATCGCAAACAATGCCGGCATAGACCGCGTGGCGCCCGACATTAATATCACTGCAATTGCTCCCGCAAGCGGTACATACCTGGTTAACAACCACATTCCCCGGTGTCCGGGCTTAGAAGGCGTCCCCGCCTGGAGAAAGCGTGCGCTTAACTCGTTGTGGAACATAAACAGCCCTAACGAAACCGGGAAGCAGGTAGCCAGGTAATTCGCGTACAGTTCCGTATTTTTGAAATTCCCCGTTAACGCCCCGTTATTAAGGGCGTAGATCCCGTAAAGCTGCAGGTTGCCATAAACCGCCTGCAAAAAACCTCCCGTCACCATCGCAATGAGCAGGAAATACAGGTGCCTCAGCGTTAGCTGACGCAGGATGAGGTAGCCGATTCCCAAACCGCAGAACTCGTAATAGGGAAGCGAGAAAACAGGATCCGATTGAAATACGTACCTGTTTAATATGACATATCCATATAACACCAGCAACAAAAAATCGATCTTATTGAGCTTTACCTGCCTACCCGCGATAACCAATTGAACAGCACTTAAAACCAGGAGTAACAAGGCGGCACCGGTATAAATAAAGAACTTCCCGGTGTCGGCACCACGGGGCGCCTCCCACGTAGCTGCCAGGGCGATGCCGCAAAACAGGACCAGCAGGACCGAAAGTATAACTACAGAAAAGACGTTGCCTATATTAATTTTCATAAAAGGAAATTTGAGTATAACTGGTTATTGATCTATATCACCGGATGCTTCGGCGGAGATTTCTCATCATATTGGGAAAGGTCAGGGCGACATTACGGTACGACTGATCATCCCAAGCAGTTCCTTGATCGTACCTGTAAACGGTATCTTTGCTCCATCAAACAGCCGGATGATCCGCTTCTTCTTGTCGATGGACTTTACATAATCGATATTGATCAGGTAAGATTGACTAGCCCTTATGAACTTACTTTCGTCTAACTCATCCGAAAATCTTGACAAAGACCTGGAGATGGTCAGCTTCTCTCCCTCCGCCAAATTTATATCGGTATAACCATTGTCAGACTGACAGAAGATAATGTCGTCAGTATTAATAATATGCAAATGATCCTGGGAATGAATTACGATTTTGGTCATAGTATAAAATCAGGTCTGAATGTGTGCAGCAGGTTATCCAGGCCATCTCCACAGCCGTGAGTAACTATTGAATGGAATAAATGTTGAAACAAGAATCCCCGCCCGTATCAACATACAGGTTATTCCATGTAATTGAGATAGCTAATTTAGATTGTCTGTAACCGGTGAGAGGTCAAACGAATATACTAATATATTGACCTTGGACAAATAATGAAACTTATTGCAAAAATAAGTTTTCCTTACCTTTATGCAGTCAACGCCCCTATATCTCACCTGTCAACAGTAACCGGCTTTTTCAATCTTCTTTTACGAAGAACGGCACATTCCCGGTGGCCACCTTATTGTTGCCGTCCATTACGTACAGGAACAAGCGGTATGGTCCCGGCTTGCCAGGCGTGGTAAGTGTGGCCCCTTTGGGGAACCGGTCGGTAACCAGGCCAGGTATTTCTTTCGGACGGCTCTCCCGGTCGCCGCCCTGCCCAAGGTCGGTGCTTTCGGGAAGCAATTCCCAGCGGTAACTTAATTTATCCTTGTCGGGATCGGAGGCAAATACCGCCACCGGGTATTGCTGGTCTTTGCCCAGGTAAATGGCTTCAGGAAGCCGCTTGCCGTTGAGCAGGAGCGAATCGAGGTGAGGCGCCCGGTTTTTGGGCCAGCTGCCCGACCAGAGATACTGCATCACATCCACCACTTCCGACGATTCGCCGGCTTCGGTGAACAATCCATACCAGGTGGGAGTGCGTTCCTGCTTCTGTCCCCAAAGAAATACATAAGAACCAACACAATGCTTGTCCTTTGCGATCGACGCCTCGTAACGGCTGCGGTAAACGGCAGCCTTCTCGCTGCTGGTTTCTTCTACCGCCGCTTTCCAGGGCAGGATCTTGCTTTCCCAATGGCCGGTCGGTCCCCATTCAGTTACCATATAACCTTTGGTCCACCCCGCGCCGGCCATCTGCCCGGGTACGCTGGCCAAACCGCCGTACACCTGCACCGACAGGAGATCGATATCCTGGCACCGGGCTTTAATGTCGCCGATCACCTTCGCGTTAGCGCCTGCGAGCATGGTGGTGGTCAGGTGGTTGGGATCCAGTTGATGGATCATCTTAGAAATGTCATTCACCGCATCCCATACTTTGGGATTTTTATAATCGAGGTTTAGCTCGTTGCCAATTCCCCAGATGATCACGGCCGGGTGATCTTTGTAGGCGATCACTTCTTTTTTCAGCTTCTCCAGCTGCTGGTGTACCGCGGCCGTATCACCATAATTAAAACCATGGCGCTCGCGGGCCACATCCAGGCCAAGCGTTACGGTAAGACCAAGTGATTGGGCCTTGTCCAGTGTCGGGCCCGAGTTACGGCTGCCCCAGGTGCGGATGGAGTTGCCGCCAAATGCAGCCAACTGTTCCATTTTGGTCGATCCACCGGCGCCTTTAATAAAATATGGTTTGCCATTTCGCATGAGCGAAAAGCCATCCTTAGTTTGGTTGACGGTTACTTTTACCGGCTGCGCCAAAACGCCTGCACTTAACATCACGAAAAGGCAGCAGCTAAAAATTTTAACGATCGGGGTTCTCATGCGGGTGTTCTGGGTTACCTATTTGATTTTCATTTTATAAAGCGACGTACTGGTGGTAATGTACAACGTATTCTTGTCCTTTCCGCCGATGGCGATAGATATAGGGCGCTCATTTACCATGATCCGTTTAATCTCCCTCCCGTCCTTATTGTATACATAGATCTGCCCGTCGGCGATGTAGAGATTTCCCTCGCCATCTACGATATTCCCGTACTGGCCCTGGGGATGCACCTCTTTCATGTTAACCAGTTTTCCTTCCGGCGAAACGTCCAGCCGCACCGTGGTCTTATCGTTCTCTTTGGCAATGAATACCGGCTGCGACTGGCCGGGAGTAACCGCCGTTAACGCGGTTGACCTGCCCAGGTCATACGTTTCGGGAATAATGGTTACGCCATCCGGCGCCACAAAGCTGTACGCCGGCATGCTGGATACGGTTTTATCAAAGTCGCCGCGCCACCTGCTCGATGGGTGAACCACTTTCTTTACACCCGTCACCTGGTTTGTCGGCACGCGGGGCATTGGTTTCATAGACTGGTCGGGGTTATCGGGGTCGATCGAGTAGGCCAGGGCCGCCCAGCCGCTGTTGCCCCAGCCGCTGTACATCGGGTTATCATCCGGCAAACGGGACACCGTTTCCTGCACACCATTCACCATGTATCCCGGTTGCGGGTCGTACCGGAAGATCACCAGCAGGTTGTCGCGCGTATCAGTCGTCAGGGTAAAGGGCTTCCAGGGGTAGTCGGCGAGCAGCGAAAGCGCCCCGGTTTCTGCCGAGACCTTGTAGATGCGTTTCATCCGGTTCTCGCCGAAATATACGTTCCCTTTACTGTCTGCAGTGGCACCGGCGGCAAATTCAAATCCCGTGGCCACCTTCTCCACCACCCCCGGCCGGTCGGTCAATACTTTTCGTCCTTTTTCTCTGCCGGTAACCATTAAACGGGCGAAATCCCATTCGTATACGGGCAGCTCCTTATTCACGTCGTACACCGGCGCCTCTATTACCGGTAAGATCTGTGTGTAGTTGTGCACGTTCCTGAAATCGATATTTTCACTGTTCCAGATCCTTACCCCGAAAGCTTTCGGCGTGTTTACACGGATCACCCGGTACATCCACATGCCGGCTATCATCAGGTTCTTGCTGTTGGAGATCTCCACCATCTGGTCGTCATGCCCCTCGCGGCTTTCTTCCTCGAACTGGAACGCATACATTTTCCAGTTCGACACATTCTCAAACCGTGCTTCGTTTCGTACGTGGTGTTCCAGCGACATGGCGTACACCCTGCCCGGCGTGCTGGTATTACTTACGTAAAACCCGTTCGCCGCGTAGGTAGAGGCCGTCCAGATATCTTTCAGGGTGCCCCCGCCGTTATCAGTTACCCAAAGGCTCCAATGCTGGTTATCCCAGGCAAGGTCCATGCCCGTAGCGCTTACCGGGTTGGACGGCGAGCTCACCTGGCCCCCGCCCCTGTTTCCTCCACTCCTGGACGGAGGCTGTGCATTCGCCGGGTCGGGTTTACGCATGGTGCCGTGTCCGCCTACAAACTTTACGTCGTTGATCAGCGAGTGCCGCGATGCCATCCACTTCAGCCCTACAGCCCGGTAATTATAGGCGCCGGTATTGATACCAATGCCGTTAATTATATCATCGCCACCCGCCGACGATTCGACCACGGGCTGCGGCGTGCCGAACCCGCTGAAAGCCGCTTCGCTCTCTTTAAGCACGAACTGGGTACCAAAGGGATGCAAGCCGATCAGCCTGGTGCCCGGCGACATCTTCAGGGTGCGGGTAATGCGGTACCAGCCCTGGGGAACATAAATATTTTTATTCGCCGCTATCGCATCCTGGAACACCTGGGTATCGTCTGTTTCGCCATCGCCTTTTGCGCCCAGGTCACGTATGTTCACCCAGGTATTCATTGCCGGCAGCTGCACCATATCCATGGCCATTTTTTTCGGAAAAGTACCGAGCGGCGCAATTTTGCTGATCGTTTCATACCTTGATGGTGTTTCCATATCGGCCATTACCAGGCCATAGGTAAATTCCTGCACTTTGTAAAGCTTCTCTTTTACCCCGGCACGTTTTCCGCTTTGCGCGAACTTAACCAGCAGCGGCACGTTACTGCAATCCACATTCAGCAGGTTCAGCTGGGAGAAGGCATTGTTCTCTTTGCTCACGATGATGCCCGCCTGCGAAACATTTTCAAAGAAAGAATTCTCGATAAAAAGGCGATCGACCCGGTCTTCCTGCATCTCCACCACCACGGGCACGTTTTTAGCGTACATGTTCACAATGGTCAACCCCACTTCCCGGGTGAGGATGGCGGCCTTTCGCTGGCCTTCAAAATACGTGTCGACCATCATCATGGGCCAGCCGGGCGAGGTGCGCGACGACGTAATGCCGTACTGCCCCCCGTAAAACTTTACGTTCTCTATCTCGTTACCCACATCATAGATCCCCGCTTTCGCTTCGCCGATGTTGATGATGCAGTGACTGATAAAGCTATGCTGTGCGAAATGCGACCGGATGGCAATGGCCTCCGGGTTGCCGCTTTCGATCCGGAAATCGATGTTCGACAAGGCGCTGTAAAACGTTCCCGCACCGGCGTCGGCGGGTTCGCGCCCCTCCTGCACAAGGCCGCCTGTAAACCAAACCATATAGTTTTGCTGTTCCCGGTAACCGGGCGTGTTTTTGCCCAGCACAAACTCAGGGCGCGTTTTGCCGTAACCGATCAGCCGTATGGCCGCAGGCACCTGGATGGTCCTGGTCAGTAGGTATTTTCCTTCCGGGATGAAGAGAATGCCGAAGTTTTTCGCACGTTTCAGCTCATTGATCGCCGTTTGTAAGGATGCAGACACATCCGTTTTCCCGTCCGCTTTAATATTGTACTTCCCAGGGGTAAAAAAGAAGGCCTCGGGGTCGTTGGGCTTTTGTGTGTAAATCGACCCGTCGTTCGCGCGGACCTGCCCCAGGCCGCCGACAACCAGCAGCAGGATAAACATACCGTTAAACAAAAGGAACCGGTGTGTATTTTTCATTTCGATGAACCGTTTGTTAAAAATGGGGAAGGTTCTGCTATAAAGTGATAATTATTTCAATTTATTTAAGAAGCCGCCTGCCGAAGCCACCGAACGGTCAACCCAAATCAGCATTCATTATTGTTACTTAACGCTATTTTAACAGGTCATTGGTAACTTTACCGCATTCGTATTTAATCTGCCAACATGGACACCCGGAGAGACTTCCTAAAGAAAGCGGCCCTGCTATCGGGCAGCACAGTAATGATGAACATGCTGCCGCCGGCCATCCAGAAGGCGCTGGCTATCAGCCCCGATCCGGGAACCACCTTCTATGACGCGGAGCATATCGTGTTCCTTATGCAGGAGAACCGTTCGTTCGACCACGTGTTTGGCGCATTACAGGGAGTGCGCGGTTTTAACGATCCCCGGGCTGTCGATCTTCCGAACAAAAACAAGGTGTGGCTGCAGTCGAATAAAGATGGCGACACGCATGCCCCGTTTAAAATGGACGTCCGCGACACCAAAGTAGCCTGGATGGGCTCGGTACCGCATAACTGGGCCAACCAAACCGATGCCCGCAATATGGGTCGGTACAACAGGTGGCTCGATGTGAAAAAGTCGTCGAAATACCCGTCAGCCCCGCTTACCCTGGGGTATGGTAACCGGAATGATTTCCCATTTTATTACTCCCTGGCAGATGCTTTTACCGTATGCGACCAGAGTTTCTGCTCGAGCATTACCGGCACACACTCCAACCGCTACTACTGGATGAGCGGTACCGTACGCGAGTGGAACGAGCCCGAAGCGCTGGCACATCTCTGGAACTTCAGCGCCAATGAAGCGCCTCTCCCCTGGAAAACGTATCCCGAGCGCCTCGAAGAACAAGGCGTCTCCTGGAAGATCTACCAGAACGAGATCAGTACAGGCTCTATCCTGGCAGGAGAAAACGCCGCCTGGCTCAGCAATTTTGGCACTAACGTGATGGAGTACTTCAAACAATACAATGTGAAGCTTCATCCTGGCGCAATAGCCGCGCTGGATCAAAAACGCGGGAATTTGCTGAAACAGATAGACGACCTGGAAAAACAAGCGGTGAGCGCCGAAATTACCCAAAAGATCACGGCGGCAAGAAGGCTGCTGGCGCGGATCGAAACGGACCGGCTCACCTACACCATGGAGAAGTACAACCAGCTTTCGGACCATGAGAAAAACCTGATCGCCAAGGCGTTCGCCACCAACAGCGGCGACCCGGATTACCACGAGCTCACTACGCTCAAATACAGCGATAAAGGCACCGAACGGGAGCTGAAGATCCCAAAAGGTGATGTGCTCCACCAATTCAGGCATGATGTGGAACACGGCGCCTTACCTACCGTCTCCTGGCTGATGCCGCCGGCAAACCTGTCAGATCATCCTTCTAATCCCTGGTTCGGGCCGTTGTACGTAAGCGAGATCATGGAAATCCTTACAAAGAATCCTGAAGTATGGAAGAAAACCATTTTCATCCTCACCTATGATGAGAACGACGGGTATTTTGACCACGTTCCCCCGTTCGTGGTTCCCAATCCATATAAAGAGCATACGGGCAAAGTTTCGAAGGCGCTGGATACGAAGCTCGATTTTGCAACCAACGAACAGCAGTATAACCCCTCGGCTTCGCCAGCCAACCTCCGCGAGGGACCGATCGGGCTCGGATTCCGCGTACCGCTGGTGATCGCTTCTCCCTGGACGCGCGGTGGTTATGTCTGCTCTGAGGTATTTGACCATACCTCTTCGATACAGTTCGTAGAGAACTTCCTGGAAAAGAAATTAAAGAAGACGGTGAAGGAAGAAAACATCAGTCCGTGGCGGCGTGCCATCTGCGGCGACCTTACTTCCGCTTTTCGCCCGTATAACAACCAGGAAACGGCAAAGCCCGCCTTCCTGCAAAAGGATCCGTTCATCGAGCTCATCCACCATGGCCAGTTTAACCGCGAACCGGATAATTACAACAAACTGAACGCGGAAGCGATCGCACAGTTCAATGCCGAACCATCGGGCTCTCCCCACCTCCCCAAACAGGAAAAAGGGATACGCCAGGCGAATCCGTTGCCTTACGAACTGTACGCCGACGGCCAGTTTAACAAAGCAGGAAACACGTTCGGCATTACGTTTAAAGCCGGAAACGCTTTATTCGGCCAGAAAGCTGCTGGCGCCCCGTTCTGCGTTTACATGATAAACGATTACCAGGACGGCGCCCATTATACCCGCGATTACGCCGCCATTGCCGGCGACACCCTGCAGGATGAATGGAACCTCGCCGGGTTTAAAGACGGCGTTTACCACCTGAAAGCGCATGGCCCTAACGGTTTCTACCGCGAATTTAAAGGGGATGCCAAAAATCCGTTGCTAAAGATCAGCCTTACCTACGAGCGCAACAAGCTGAACAACGCAAAGCTCTCGGGCAACGTAGTGGTGCAGATTACCAACAACGATACGAACCCCCACACCGTGGAAGTGAAAGACGCGAGTTATCAAACAGGGAGCCAGAAGAAGCTGATCGCCTCCAGGGCCACGGTTTCGCTCGTGGTGAACGCCGCCAAAAGCCATAACTGGTATGATGTAGTGGTGAACGCCAATGGTTACGCGCGGTTCGAAGAACGGTTTGCGGGCCGGGTGGAAACCGGGGAAATAACTAAAACGGACCCGTTGCTGGGCGGAGTGGTGTAAGACCTGCTCACCAAATAAGATACCACATAATCGCACGCCAAGCTGTCCGTTATCGAACACTTCCGCTAAAGGATCTTTATTCAAAGTCCTGATCAGCAATTACTTACTCCAAGGGTATAGTTATTGGAGCGCATCCGGTGATTTAATTTTCGCAGCCGTATGCTTAAAAATTACCTTAAAACCGCGTGGCGACACCTTGTAAAAGGCAAAGCGCATTCGTTCATCAATGTCGTTGGCCTTTCCATTGGAATGGCCGTAGCTATCCTGATCGGGCTATGGATTTATGACGAGCTATCGTTTAACAGAAAATTTAAAAACTACGACCGCATTGCACAGGTCATGCAGCACCTCAACAACAATGGAGAAGTGCAAACATGGGGGAACGTGCCGTTTCCGCTGGCCGAAGAGTTACGAAAGAACTATGGAAATGATTTTGAGCGGATCGTGATGGCCGCCAACTGGGGAGAACACCGGCTCACCATCGGCGATAAAAAACTAAAATCAACCGGCGGCTTTTTCGAAAAGGAACTGCCGGAACTGCTGACGCTCGATATGCTTAGCGGATCGCGGGACGCGCTTCAAGACCCATCATCGGTGCTCGTATCCGCTTCGGCCGCAAAAGCCTTTTTTGGTGATGAGGAGGCTATTGGAAAAGTGTTCCGGGTGAACGATGCCCCACCGCTAAAGGTAGCAGGCGTGTATGCCGACCTCCCGTCCAATTCCACTTTTGCAAGGCTCGACTTCATTGCACCCTGGGATTTCTATGCCCGGATTAACAACAACTTTAAGGATACCGAGGACCCCTGGCGGCCCAACTTCACCACGCTGTTCGTGCAGATCAGGGAGGGGGCCGACTTTGCAAGCGTATCCGCAAAGATCAAAGATGCAAAGCTCAGGAAAGTGAATGCGCAACTGCAGAAAAAAAAGCCCGCCCTGTTTTTACAGCCGATGAGCAACTGGCGCTTATATTCCGAATTTAAAGACGGCGTAAACGCAGGTGGCGGCATCCGTTATGTACGCATGTTCGGGATCATTGGTCTATTTGTGTTGTTACTGGCATGCATCAATTTTATGAACCTGAGCACGGCGCGCAGCGAGAAACGCGCTAGGGAAGTAGGCATCCGTAAAACGATCGGCTCGTTACGTACGCAGCTCATCTACCAGTTTTTCGGCGAATCGCTGCTCACCGTTGTCTGTGCGTTTGTATTATCTATCGCAATTGCCCGGCTGGCGCTGCCATTTTTTAACGAAGTGTCTGCAAAAAACCTGCATATTGCGTGGGACAAGCCGTTGTTCTGGACCGGCTGCGCCGCATTTATCGTGTTCACAGCCGTCATTTCCGGGAGCTACCCGGCATTCTATCTTTCTTCTTTTAAACCGGTGTCGGTATTAAAAGGTACGTTCAAAGCCGGCCGGCTGGCAAGCCTCCCGCGCAAGATGCTGGTCGTGCTGCAGTTCAGCGTTTCCGTTTCACTCGTTATCGGGACGATCGTGGTATACCGCCAAATTCAATTTGCAAAGGACCGCCCCGTCGGATATTCACGGGATAACCTCATAACTATCCCGGTTGGCGGACCGGCGATACACACCCATTTCGAGGCCATAAAGCGCGACCTGATACAAACCGGGTCGGTGGCGTCCGTAGCCGAATCAGAAAGTCCGCTTACCGGGGTCTGGAATACCACCAGCGGCTTCAGCTGGCCGGGAAAAGACCCGGAAGTTTCAACCGATTTCGGCGTAATTACCGCTTCGTACGAATATGGCAGCACCATCGGCTGGCAGATGCGCCGGGGCCGTGGCTTCTCCAAAGCGTTTGCTTCAGATTCGACGGCAGTTATTTTAAACGAAGCGGCCGTGCGTTACATGCAACTCGATCACCCGGTAGGCACAACAGTCACCTGGTGGAACAAGCCGCTAACGGTGATCGGTGTAGTACGCAATATGGTGGCCGAATCGCCTTACGACGAGGTGAAGCCCATTATTTATTCACTGCTTTCTTACCCTGGCAACGTGGTCGTAGCACGGCTTAACCGCGGGCCGAGCGTTAAACAGGCGGTAAACGAAGTGGAAACCGTGTTTAAAAAGTACAACCCCGATCAACCGTTCGAATACAAATTCGTAGACGACGACTACGCCGTCAAATTCGGTGAAGAGGAAAGGGTGGGAAAACTGGCCGGCATTTTTACCGCCCTGGCCATTGTGATCTCCTGCCTCGGGCTTTTCGGCCTTACCCTGTTTGTTGCCGAACAACGGAAGAAAGAGATCGGCGTACGAAAAGTGCTCGGCGCCTCGGCATGGAGCGTGTGGGGCCTGTTGTCAAAAGATTTCGTGGTACTGGTGCTTATCGCGTTCTTTATTGCGGTGCCATTATCTTATTATTTCATGTTCGGGTGGCTGCAGAACTATAGTTACCGGACCGAATTATCGTGGTGGATCTTTGCTTGCTCCGGTGCCGGGGCCGTTGCTGTTACCGCGGTTACGGTAAGCTTCCAGGCGATCAGGGCCGCCTCTGCGAACCCGGTGAGGAGTTTGAGGACGGAGTGAGATCCTTCCGGGTGATCAGCAAGATACGGAGAAGGTTATTTCTTTTTCAGCGTATCAGGTACGTTGACCACCGCGCCGTTGATCTTCACATTTTCAAAGACCAGGTCGGTAGCGTAATCAATCTTATAGGGGATTTTTACTCCGTTGAGTGTCGAATTGATGATGCGGAGGTGCTGCACCGGCGAAGCCCTGTAAGCACGCACGTAGATGCCATAGCCGCCGCCTTTGGTCACTTCCAGGTTCTCGACCCATACATTTCGTATGGTAGGTATGAAGCTCCCCGGGGTTTCGTAAAACATGTCGGCTGATACGGCAGCATCCTTATACGCGCCTACTTTAATATCCTTCATGAAAATATTTTCGATGATGCCGCCCCTGGAAGAACTGGTTTTAAGGCGCAGGATGCGATCGAGGTTAGGGGAATCCATTACGCAGTTGATGGCGTAGATATTCCTTGCTCCGCCGGCTATTTCGCTGCCGATGGTTACGCCGCCGTGGCCGTCTTTCATTTCGCACCCTTCTATGATGTGGTTTTCCGCAGGGCGGCCGATGCGCCGTCCATCTTCATCGCGGCCCGATTTTATCGCGATACAATCGTCGCCGGTATCGAAATGACAATCTTTAATAAGCACGTTCCTGCACGATTCGGGGTCGCAGCCATCATTATTGGGGCCGTGAGAAACCACGCGTACTTTTTCAATGGTCACATTCTCGCAAAGCACCGGGTTCATAAACCACATGGGCGAGTTCACCATCTTTACACCGGAGATCAGCACGTTTTTACAGTTATAGGGTTGCACCATGTTGGGGCGCAAAAAAGAGCCGTTGCCAAATACCCGTGTTTTAGGTTCGGTTTGCTGGTGCATTAGCTCGTGGAGCTTGTTCCGGGCAGCTACTTGTTTAGCGGGACCGCCATTTGCCGCCTTGCTGTTCCAGTTCCACCAGTTATCGCCGTCGGCGTTGCCGTCGAGTACGCCATTGCCTGTGATCGCGATATTTTTTTCGCCATAGGCGTAGATCAGGGCGGAGTAGTTCATGCATTCCATCCCCTCCCAGCGGGTGAATACGATGGGATAATCATTAGGGTCGCGGCTAAAGAGTATCCTCGCGTCGTCGGCCATGTGAAGATTTACGTCGCTCTTCAAATAGATCGCCCCGGTTAAAAAAGTACCCGGAGGCACCGAGACGGTTCCGCCACCTGCTTTGCTGCATGCTTCGATGGCTTTTTTAAATGCTTCGGTGTTTTTGGTTTTGCCATCGCCTATGGCGCCATATGCCGTTACCGGGAAGTCGCGGGTTTTAAATACCGGCGGCTTTATCTGCTTCCTTAGTTTTTCCATGGCGGCCCAGGGTGTTGAAGCCGATTTCCAGACCAATGCTTTATTGGCGGGAGCACATGCCAGCCACAACATAACAACAGTTAACGAAAGCAGTACGGGAACGGGGTTTCTTTTAAGGATCATGGCGTAACAAATGTGTTTATTTATAAGCAGTTAACAGTTTATTTAATTCGCAGGCATCATCGGATCCAGCCATGCAACGGCGCTGGTCATAATTGGTGGTTACTTGTCTTTCAGCGCCGGGTCCCAGCCTTTCAGTATCTGTGTTTTGGTGTAAGCTTTGGCTTCGTCGTCCGTAAGCTGGTGCGACCATGCTACGCGTTTATCCGGCTGGAAGCCGGGACCGGTATTTTTGTATTCCGCATAATACGCGGTTTTTTCGTTCCCGGGCTTCAACCAGTTGTGCCACCCCAGGTCTTTTACAACGCTCGCCAGGTTACACCGGATAAAAACCACTTTGGCAAACGGCCTCCAGGGGCGGCCCAGGTGGAAGCTGTTTTCGGGCGCGCTGCCGCTGATGTCGCAGCCGAGGAACACATAGCCATATTTCACCGTATCGGGTGTAGAAGCCGCCGTGATGTACATGCCGCCCTTTTTACAAAAGATCTTACATTTTTCGAACAGGGCGGTGGCAGGGCCGAAGATAAAATCGGTGGTACCTTCTATATAGCAATTGTAATAATACTCGCGGTCGCCCGCGTTGTTTGTTAAAATGGTATCCTGGAAACCCAGGAAACGACAGTTGAAAAACCGCGCACGGTCTGCACCCACATAGATGGC
Source organism: Hufsiella ginkgonis (assembly GCF_009834915.1). Taxonomy (GTDB): domain Bacteria; phylum Bacteroidota; class Bacteroidia; order Sphingobacteriales; family Sphingobacteriaceae; genus Hufsiella; species Hufsiella ginkgonis. The sequence goes on from NZ_WVHS01000001.1 coordinate 531,523, forward strand.
CAGCGCCTGTCCTATCGGCCCGGACGAATTCTCGAACGTGATGTTGGTGGCGGTAAAGCCTGCCCCATAGGCATAAAAAGAAGCTGTGCGCGAGGTACCCAGGGCGCGACCTGATGAATCTGTTTTCGAGGCATAATCGTCCCAGGTGAGGATCGTCGTGGCTGCATCGCCGCCGATGATAAACACATTGATTTTCGACCGCGCGAGCACGATCCTTTCCTTGTAAGTACCCGGCTTCACAAAGATCTTGGTCACCTTTTCGGAAAAGTCGGGAACAGCATTGATCGCTTCCTGTACCGTTCTATAGTTCCCGCTGCCATCCTGCGCAACGGTAATGCGTTGCTGAGCGCCGGCGGCGAAAGAGGCGAGCATTGCGATGATAAAAACGATCTTCTTCATTTTACTGGTTAACGATAGAGTTACCGGCTGCAGGTTTATTTGCGGACCCTGCATCAAACGGCCTTTGCGACAAACTCCCGGTGCTGTTTATAATTGCGATATCAAACTTATGTTAAAAAATAGCCCGCTATGGCTAAAGCGGCCAATAAATTTGTGCAATCGTTCCCGGTCTTTTTTCGGCGATAACGGCGGCGGGCGTTATCGGGATGTTGTGTAGCGGCATTTTTACGCGATCGTCCCCACCGCGGAAACTAAGGTTGCGATGATATCGTTTACTTTTATCACATAACCAATCGCATGAATATTTGCAAACCACGATCGGACGCCGCTGCCTATGTGCGCATCGCTCTCCTCACCGCCGGCATCTTACTTACCGGGAAAGTTTTTTCGCAGGGGCAATCGCCGGGGCGGATAGACCCTGGACCTTTTGCCGATAACGCCCATCACTGGTATGATATTTACGATAAGGAAGCGGCCATACATCCCCGGGAGGGACGACCAAAACACGCACCTACCAACCTGGAGGCTATCGGGGATAACATCGTCCTCCTGCAAAAAGAGAATGGCGGCTGGCCGAAGAATTACGACATCATGGCCATTCTGACCCCTGCCCAGAAAGACAGCCTCGCAAAAGTTAAAAATAAGCTGAATACCACCTACGATAATGGCAGTACCTTCTCACACATTGCCGCGCTAGCCGTGGTGTATAATGCCCTGAAACGCGATAAATACAAAACAGCGGCGCTTAAAGGGCTCGGCTTTGTGCTGGCTTCGCAGTACGCCAACGGCGGATGGCCGCAGTACTTCCCGCTGCAGGATAACTACAGCCGGAACGTTACCTACAACGACGGCAACTTTACCGGCATTATGAGCCTGCTCAAAAACATTGCCGGGGATAAGCCGGATTTCGCCTTCGTAGACAACAGTTACAGGGAGAAAGTAAAGGCCGCCTACGCCAAAGGGCTTGCCTGCATCATTAAAACCCAGATCAACGATGCCGGTTCGCCAACCGCCTGGTGCCAGCAATATGACGAGGTAACGCTGCAGCCCTCCTGGGCGCGTAAATTTGAACCGCCCAGCATTTGTAACCAGGAAAGCGCCGACCTTGTGCTATTCCTAATGAGTATCGAGCGTCCCGGCAAAGCATTGATCAGCGCCATCCAGCATGCTGTTGCCTGGTTTAACGAGTCGAAGATCTATCATACCCGCGTAACCACCATAAGCGCACCCCGTGAGGTGTCGGCATTTCGCGTGTCGGTAACCGACAAGGTGGTAGTGGCCGATGATAACGCGCCGCCCATCTGGACCCGCTATTACGAGCTTAAAACCCATAAGCCGATATTCTGCGACCGCGACAGCAAGATCGTTTACACCCTCGCAGAAGTAAGCCGCGAACGCCGGGACGGCTACGCCTGGTATACGTACGGACCGCAACGGGTGCTTGATAGCTATGAGGCATGGCAGAAACGGGTGGGGGCAAATTGAATAACCGTTTCACTTTGTAATCCCTTTGTCATAGCTCAAATAAGTGTCCGCTATCTATTTAGACAAATTCTAAATAATGTATTTTTGTGGTGGATGCACGATTCCTGGAGAAGTAATCGCCACGAACAACGCGTGTATATTGTCGCAATAGTTATGACCGAGGAGAAACCTGCCATCATCCGCGCCGTGCTCGTGGTAAAAAAGAAAGAATATATTACTCCGCACTACATCCGGGTAACCCTTACGGGCGATGATGTACCGGCATTCCGCGATGCTACAGTAGGTTCAAATAACAAGATCTTTATTCCGCCTCCCGGTATACGTGAAGTGCACATGCCGGTGCCCGACCCGGTAACCGGCCAGTTGTTTGCGCCCGAGCCGCATCTTCGTCCAGCCATACGCACGTATACCCACAGGAGCATCGATATCGATCGGAACGAAATGGTCATTGATTTTGTGGCGCATGGCGACAATGGTCCCGCCTCCGCCTGGGTAAACCGGGCACAGGAGGGCGATCCGCTGGGTGTGGCCATGAAAGTGAAGGCTGCCCCGCTGTTCCCCAAAGCGGACTGGTACCTGCTTGCGGGCGACGCCACTGGCCTGCCGGTGCTGGGAGCCATCCTGGAACGTCTCCCGCCTTGCGCTACCGGCATCGCCTACATCGAAGTACCCGGTAAAGCCGATGAACAAGTGCTTAAAACAGAGGCTGAGATAGAAATCCGCTGGCTTCACCATCCCGCTCCGGGCGAGAATACGCTTCTCGCAGATGCCGTTTGCAGCACCGTAGTCCCAAACGGAGATACCAACACACGTTTTGCCTACGTGGCCGCCGAGTATACCTCAGTGAAAACCATCCGCCGGTTTTTAAGGAAAGAACAGGGCCTGCAAAAAGAAGAGCTGTATGCTTTTTCGTATTGGAAGCATGGCGTTAGCGAAGAAGGCTCGGCGGGCGACCGCCGGCAGGAACGGCAGGAGTAGGGTCAGGAGATTGCGGATCCTACAGCACCGCCATGAGCGCCTTCGCCCAAAACTTGCCTAGTTTGGCGGAGCCTTCTTTATTAGGGTGAAGATAAAAAGTGCCTGCCGGGCCTTTTTCGGTCTTCATAGCGGTAAGATAATGTTTCTTAAAGTATCCATAGGCCTTGGTGTCTCCAAAAAACACCTGGCCCGGCCTGGCGGCTTTATAATGCTCAACCAGGCGTTTGAGCTGCGGCGTATAGCTTTGCAGCCGTTTACGGCCTTCTACCAGGTAGGTTGACGTATTGCGTGTACTGTCGCTATACCAGATCGGCTGGTGAAAAACCATTTTACAACCGGGATACCGGGTAAAAAGGCTGTCGGCAATCTCCATAAGGTTCTTTTGATAATTTTCCGCGGAAACGGGGGCGCCATTAGGCCCTTTTACCGCGCTGTCGTTGGTACCGATCATGATGCTGAACAGCAGCGTCGCCGATTTGTCACGGTAAAACGCATCGGCGGCGGTAATCACATTGGGATACATCTTCCCGGTAAGCGGCAAAAAATCGAGCGTGGTGCGCCCGCTTCTACCCTGGTTACTAAACTGGATGTTGCCGAACTTACCAGAATCTTTGAGGAAAGCCGCGGCCTGTGCCGGCGGACTGTTCACCGCATTGTTTTCTACCGCGTTGGCCTGGGTAATACTGTCGCCGATGAACACCAGGCTGTAATTCTCTTTCTTAGGCAGCGCGAAAGCAGACAGCGCTACCGCTATAGCCAGTAAAGCCGATCTCTTTAATCGTTTGAGCATGAGGAGTAACATTTAATTAGCCGGGGCAATTCACCAGAAAGGCGATGCACTGTTGGAAAGTGACAGCAGGGTGGGACCTAATAGGCTTCGCTATCCGGCGGAATCCCGTAGTCGGCGAACCGGAGTTCGCCCTTCCGTGGTTTACGCGCTACGAGATAAGTCTTAACGGAGCCTATAGCAGCCTCCATTTTTTCGGTGGTAAGGTGTTTGGCTGCCTGCTGGGCGATAAGGGTCACCACCGCTTTTGTAAGGAAGCCCGATCCCCGGAACACAAACACGTTAAGCAATACCGGAACAGCCACCCGGGCGATGGCCGATACCACGTCCGGCTCTTCCCTGGGTTTGAGTGGTACGGAAGGCTGTTTGAGCAACGAAAGGCCCGCATGGGCAAGCTGCATCTCCCGGGATTGGTGTTTCATGGTTTGCGCCTGTTGCTGCTGTTCTGTTTCCAACGCTGCGATGCCCTCGCGAAGCGCCAGCATCGTACTAAATGATTTCGCCATGAAGTGCTGCCGTTACGCTTTCTCTTCGAATGGCGGAAGATCGTCGGCTACGTCGGATGTGGCGGCTTTAGCTTTAAAGTTACCTGCCAGTTTGGTGGCCAGTGCGGTAAGCTGGTCCACTTCCGCGGCTGCTTTTTCTTTGATGGAATCGCCGAGGCTTTTCAGTGATTCGCTGAGCTTGTCACGGGTGTCAGTGCCTTTTTCGGGTGCGAACAGGATTCCCAGGGCTGCGCCTGTTGCGAGGCCGGCAAGGAGAGCGATAATTACTTTTGTGTCTTTCATAGTGAGTGGTTCAAGGAGGCTTAAGCCTTTTGAATACTACAGTTCAGGCAGGGAATGGTTTTGCAAAATGTGGATAACCCACTCCGTGTGGATAAAAACCTGTCGCCCATCAGGCTACCGCCGATGCCGGAAGTGCCAGCCCGCGCAGCTCCTGTGCGATTTGGTGGTCGTTAATCGCCTTTGCTTTAGGACATTGAAAGTGAATAAAGGCATCCGCCTCGTAAGCATATCGGTGCAGGGCATCCAGCAATTGATGGGCAATGCGGCGGTGTACCAAGCCAGGCTGAAAGGTAAGCCCTTCGACCGTGATCCTGCGCGGCCCGCTGATGCGGAAGCTAAGCGTACCTACCGTTTCGAGTGCGGTCTTGGCAAGGAACAAGCCACTATGGCCTGTTTCGATGAGCGATATAGCGTACATAACATGCTTTTTAAGAGGAGATGATCAAATGGTGTCATAACCATGGTAGGGCAAAGGGCGTACCAGCGATGGAAGTGGCCTCCGGCCATGGCTGCTGTCTTGAGAAACAAACGCTTTCGGACGCGAGTGGCTAACCGTATTTCCACAATTAAACATAAAGCCCTATCTTAACCGATGCAATTTTTCACTCTTTACCTGTACCAGGCCCCACTTGTCCTTCAAATCTTCCCCAAAGGCGAAAAGCCACATGGGTTGGTGTTTTGCCTGGTGGCTGTAGCGGCGTTATTACTGGTGCTGGCTGTTCATGAGCTCGGGCACCTGGTAGCAGGTTTATTACAGGGCTTCCGTTTCCAGCTGTTCGTGGTCGGTCCGCTGGGCGTTACCCGTTCCGGCGATAAGATCGTGGTGTATTTTAACCGCAACCTGGGCTACATGGGAGGCGTGGCTGCTACCACCCCGGTTACGGACGATCCGCAAAACCAACGTAAATTTGCCCTTACAGTGGCGGCCGGCCCGATTGCTTCCTTCCTGCTCGCCGCCACCGGGCTGCTTCTTTTCAATTTGCTGCCACCGGGAATAGGCCGTGGCTTCTGGTTGCTGGTTACCGCCTGTTCTGCCGGGATCTGCCTGGCTACCACCTTGCCCACTAAAACAGGTATGTTTTTTACAGACCGTGCACGCTTTTTCAGGCTGCTCGACCGGGGCGATACCGGCAAACGCGAAGCAGCCATGTTATCGCTCATGGCCATCTATACCCGCGACAATTCGTGCAGGCACATCGATCCCGAAAAAGCCCGGCTGCTGCAGGATGACCCGGAGCCCTCTATGCGCTTCTGGGGCCTCTATTACGAATATTACTTCTATAAAGAAAATCTCCGCGAAGACGCTGCCGCCGAGTCCAGGGCGCGTTTGCTCGATGCGAAAAGTGCCGTTCCAGCCACGTTATGGAAGGCGTTGAACATCGAATAATGCCGGCCCTACTTCACCGTGATCGTCTTCACCTCTTTAGTATGCGCACTAAAATATCCAAGCGCCTGGTTATTGATGTTCGACGGCGGGTTACCCGGCGTTACACCTCCTCCAGGTCCGTTCTGTGCCTGCTGGCTTAGGGTAAACCAATAGTCAAATACATTTTTATCTACGCTCTGCATTTCAATTTCTACTACGTCGCCGTTCCTCAGCTTTACATCGCCATCTTCGCCGTTGTAAAAAAGCAGGCTGGTAATGTCGTTGCCGTCGGTAAAACGGTCGTTCTCCGCGAAAACCGCTTTCGCGAGTTTGTTATTAATCTTCATAACGTACCGGTAATAATTGGGCTTACCGGCCGGATCTTTAAAATGCACCTGCACCTGTTTGCTTTTTTCATCACCGAAGGTGAGGGTTTTAAGGCTGAGTGAATCGACCGGGATCACTTCGGGCATGGTAGAAACAGCCGTATACGTGGTGTTGTTGAACACCGCTTTTAAGGTATACGCGTGCCCGGGGTCGCCTTTCAGCGATGCGTAAGTATATATTCCCGGCTGCGTCTCTGTAAAGGTCCAGGCATGTCCCGCATCGTCGGTTACGGTTACGGTCGCTCCGGATACCGGCGGAAATTCATTTTTGTCGGTGTACGATACCGAGCGGCTTATTTTAACCGACTGCGGTCCTGCAACATTCGTGATGTTTCCCTGGATCACGACCTGGCCAGGCGAGGTATCTATTTTTACATCGATCACTTTTTCGCATGACGACAGGAACGGCACGACGGCAACAACGGCGAGGATATATTGGGTAAGAGTTTTCATGATGCTAGAATTTGAAGTTCCACGTTACTGATGGAATAATGCCGAACAGCGAGATCTGTACCGCCTCGGTGCGTGTCGGGTCATTTTCTTTATCGCGGAACTGGATGGCATAGGGATTTTTCCGGTTAAGCGCATTATACAGTCCAAAGCTCCAGCTCGACCGCAGCTTCTTCGTCTCCTTCGCTTTCAGCGTGGCGCTCACGTCCAGCCTCGAGGTGTAAGGCATGCGGTTGGCGTTCCGTTCGGTATAATAATAAGTGGTAAGGCCGTCGAGATCGTACTTGCCCGCAGGGAAGGTAACGGCGTTTCCGGTGTTGTAGATGTAGTTGGCGGAGAACGTCCAGCGCTTCCCGGTATTATACATGCCTACCAGCGAAACATCGTGGGTACGGTCCTGCCGTGATGGAAAGTATTGCCCCCTGTTGATATCGTCGAACTTTCGTTCAGTTTTAGATAGCGTGTAGCTGATCCAGCCGGTTAATTTCCCGGCCGTTTTCTTGGCGTAAAATTCCAGCCCATAGGCACGGCCCACGCCGTACAGCAGTTCAGATTCTACATCGCCATTGCCAATCAGCTCCGCGCCATCGCGGTAATCGATCTGGTTCTTCAGCCATTTGTAATACGTCTCCACAGAAAACTCGAAGGAATTGTCTTTCGCATTGCGGAAATAGCCTATCGCAGCCTGGTCGGCGATCCCCGGCTTTATATTATTACTGCTCATTACATACTGATCGGTTGGTGAGCTGGTACTGGCATTGGTGAGCACATGTATGTTCTGCGTGTTGCGATTATAAGAGGCCTTCAGCGAGCTTCGCTCATTTAGTATATAACTGGCCGAAAAACGGGGCTCAGGATACACATATGATTTAACCACGTCGCCGCTTTTATAGTTGTTAGCGGCGGTTTCGTTGCCTTGCTGGTCGAACGTTCGGATGGTTCCGGGGCCAAGCAGGGAGAACGCGCTTACCCTGACGCCGTACAGCAGGCTCAGCTTTTCGGAAAGCGCCCACTCGTCTGACGCATAACCGGCCACTTCCATTCCGTAGCGGCTTTCTATTTTCAGGGGGTTAAAGATCGAACCCTCGCTGGCGGTGATCTCCGACGGGGATATACGGTGATGCGTGGCCTGCAAGCCGAACCGTACGGTGTGGTGGTTGCTGTAAAACTGGAGGTCCTCCTTGATGTTATAATCCCGGATAAGAGAAGTGATACGTGCGTTATTATCTTCGTCGAGCAGCTCGATGGCATACCTGTATTTGTTAAATATGAACGAAGTATTGGAGAACAGGCGGCTGTTAAACACATGGTTCAACCGCACGGTAGCCGTAGTATTACCCCAGTCGTTGGCGAACAGGTCGCGGATCCCGATATTATCCTGGCCGAAATATCCTGAAGCGTACAAGGTGTTCTTATCATTAAAACGATAGTTCAGCTTTGCATTCAGGTCGTAAAAGTTCAGGGTGTTGCCGCTGATCGACGAATCGGGCGAAGCCTTCAGCAGCAGATCGATGTATGTTCGCCGCGCACTTACCATAAAGGAGCCCCGGTTTTTTACGATAGGGCCTTCCGCTTTAACGCGGGAAGCGATAAGCCCGATGCCGCCTTCCGCACCGAATTGCTGGTTGTTGCCATCCTGCATCTTTACGTCGAGGACAGAAGAAAGCCTCCCGCCATATTGCGCCGGCATACCGCCTTTATAAAGGCTTACATCTTTTATGGCATCGGCGTTAAAGGTGGAAAAGAATCCCAGCAGGTGCGATGAATTATATACCGTGGCCTCATCCAGGAGGATCAGGTTCTGGTCGGCCGCCCCACCCCGCACGAAAAACCCGGTAGTGCCTTCGCCGCCGGACTTTACCCCCGGCAACAGCTGGATAGTTTTGAGCACGTCCTTTTCGCCAAATAGCACGGGCAAGTTATCGAGCTCGGCCATATTAAGCTTGTCGATGCCCATTTGGGGGGTGCGCACGTTCTGGTCTTTGCGGTCGGCTGCGCTGATCCGTATTTCCTGGAGTGTAGTACCCGCAGGCGAGAGCGCGAGATCTGCTTTTTGCGAAGCGTTCAGCGTGATCTTTTTAGTATATAACTCGTACCCGGTATAAGTAACGGAAAGTACGTACTCCCCGGCTATCCCGGAAAGTGAATAAAAGCCATACGCATTGGTGGACATTGCCGAGGTTGCTGTTCCGGTAAGCTTTACCGTAGCCCCGATCAGCGTTTCGCCGGAGGCGGCATCGCGTACGGTACCGCTAACGGTAAATCGTTGTTGTGCAAGGACCGGTGACGCTAAAAGGCAGCAGATAAGAGAAAATAACGGGAAGAGGTGTTTAATCATGTCGGAACGGATAAATCTTCATACTGCTATAGACGACCGGCAAGGGGTAAGATGTTACGCAGGGCGAAAAAAAGTTTTATATGGTGAACACGATGCGCTTATGGAGTAAGCGCATTATTTTCTAACAGTTATAAGTTCTAAAAACGTTCAATTAATCCAATATTCCGAAAACTGCACTATTTTGCAACAAAAAGATTGCCTGCAATCGAATATTAAACTACATTTAGACCAACTAACCTAACCCTTATCATTTATGAAACCCTTATTTTTGATTCTATTTTTCGTGGCTTTTTTCGCCAGCGGATGTACACCGCCCGCCCAGGGCTCTGACCTTTACAAAACGCTGGCATTCGTGATTATTGCCCTGATCATCATCCTCTTCTTTGCACTGGCAATCTACAGCAACATTCTGCGGGATGAGGTAAATGACTGCCACTCCTTCGACAAAAAAGTACACCAGAGAGGAAAACGCGGACGTGTGCTGGCCGATCCCAGGTACCCGTTCAGTTTGTCTAAAGTACAGCTGGCAGTGTGGACGGTAATCATTTCCTGTTCCTTTATTTACCTGGCGCTTTGCAAAGGCGATTGTACAGATGCCCCGATCAATCAAACCGCATTGATCTTAATGGGTATTGGCGTTGGAGTAACGGCCAGTGCCGCCATTATTGACAAGAAAGAGATCGGCGACAACCGTGTGAGGCATCAGAACGCTCCTTCCGAGGGCTTTTTTGTCGACATCCTGTCCGATAATAACGGCATCAGCATCCATCGTTTTCAAAATGTAGTGTGGACAGTAATTGCGATGGTTATCTACATTAACAAAGTTTGTACGATCGAGGCAGGATGCCTGTTACCGGAGCTTAGCCAAACACTTTTGATCTTGACCGGGATCAGCAGCGCTACCTATGTGGCCCTCAAGGCTGGTGAGAACAGTCCGCCGGATGGAAGCACCCAAGCGGACGACGATACCGTTACTGCCGGCGTTACCGCGAGCCCTGCGGGAGGTCCCGTCGTAGTGGTTGCTCCCCTTACCGCCGTTACACCCGCCGAAACAGCCGGTACGCCGCCCACTGATCCACCCTATACGCCGCCAGCCGAGCCGGTCGGCGGACAGCCAGTATAATGCAGTCTTGCACCCTCACTCATTATTACTAACCAATAAACCTTATCCGTATGTTAACCCCTACTCCTTTGTCCACAGGTGGCGGAACGGGGGTAACCCTTACCAACAGGCATCCTGGCTTTAGCACGGCTACGGTCCCGCAGTACTCCATCTCCTGCTAAAAAATTCAATTCATTTTCACACCAAAAATTAATTACAATGGCACAATTCATCGAAGCATTCCAAATTACCATGGGCAACGAAGGCGGGTACGCAAACAATCCGGCAGATCCGGGTGGCGAAACTTATAAAGGGATCTCCAGAAACAACTGGCCGACCTGGCCGGGCTGGCCGGCAGTAGATGCCGCAGTTGCCAGTACAGGCGATGTGGCATCGGCTATAGACGCCGCGCTTGCCGGTAACGCATCCCTACAGGGCGAGGTGCAGGCATTTTATAAGGCCAACTTCTGGGACATCATGCAGCTCGACAGCCTCAACGACCAGCCAACCGCCAACCAGCTATTTGATATTGCCGTAAATATGGGCCCTGGCCTGGCGCCGCGCCTGCTGCAGCAAGCGATAGATAACCTGACGCCACCACCCAACCCGCTCATTACGGTCGATGGGGAGGTTGGTCCGCTCACGCTGGCTGCTGCCAACAGCGCTAATCCCGAATCGCTTTATAACAACCTCTGTTCGCTGCGCAACGAACGGTACCGGGCAATAATTGCCGCCAACCCATCTATGCAGCAATTTGCCAATTCCTGGTTCAGCAGGATTACACCTTATCCCGCCGCCTGACCCGCGAATTAAGCTTATTTAACCTTAACCTTATCACAATTTTTATGACCTGGATCGCTACCAGTACTGCGTGTAAAAACACCTTTATGACATTGGTACACCTCGGCCAGCTAGACATTACTTACCCGTTCCTGCAAGCGGGGAATCTGCAGATGTCGCAGCTCCAGTTTTACATTGCCGGCGCCACCCTAACCATTATCCGAACCAACGCCATCATGCTGGCCAGTTCGATCGACGATCAGTTCACGGCGCTTTGCGGGGCGACTTATGCCGGCGCCGCCACCCGGCAAACCGCCATAACCAGGATGCAGGCGATCCTGGTACGGGACGACAATATTGTATCAAACCTTTCAGACACTATCAATCAACTGTATGTATTCCCCGCTTAACTTCACTTCCGTCAGGAATATGGCAGCAATAGTGCTGGCTATCGCCGGTTCATTTACCGCAGCAGCGCAAGTACCTGCTGTCCAACTTCCCTCGCCGATGTCGGTAAACGAGCTTCAAAAACTTGCCGATACTCTACTCAGCGATCCGGCCACGTACAACGATGCCTACGCAAAGTTCCTTTCCGGGGTAGCCACCACTTCGCCGCAGCTGTACAAAACGCTCCGCGACCTGAATGTGAACTTCAAAACGTTCGAAGCTACCGGTCAGCCGGCAGCGCTCGGCCTGGATTACAGTTACCAGAACAGCTGGACAAAAACACGGGTTACCGGCAACAATGCGGGATTCCAGAGCTATACCCTCAATTTCGAGGGCAACATTGCCTATCGCAAGGCCAATAACCCCGCCAATCTCCTGCAATCAACGTTCACTTACACCAGCTCCTTTCTGCATGGCGGCAAAACGCAAGTGCTTACGCCGGCAGAACGGGCCCGGTATACGCAAATCAGTGATTCTGCATTCAACGCGAACGTGGCCGGCAACATGGCGTTGGCAAAAACGCTGGATAAAAAAGCCATACAATTCATCCAGACCTCGAACCAGTATTACATCGGCATCAACGGAAATTTCAGCTACGAAACTAACCAGGACTTTTCGCGCCAGCAATTTGTGCCGGGGGTGCTCGTAAACCTTGGCGCCAGGCCCTGGAACCGCAACGAAGCCTTATTGTACTTTAACCTGCCCGATTATCCATTTGCCCTTATCCGGCTGCTCACCGGGACGAGCGATTCGTTTAAGCTTTCGCCCGCCTCCTTTCCCAGCGGGCTTATAGGCATCGATCACGTAATGCCCGGGCAAGACAGCGTGCGCCGGGCATTAACAGGAAACTTAAACGCTTACAACCGTTTCAGGTGCGAATTTGCTTTTAAAACACAGATGGCGCAGATCGGCACGGAAACCTTGTTCTTTAGCGCCGATTACCGGTACTACCGCGAGCTGAACGCGGTAAGCGCCATAAAAAAAGCCGATATGGCGAAGTACGGCTATTTCACCGCGGCGATAGCAGCCACCAACGGCTTTTTCATCAGCTATGCCTCGGGCAAGCTCCCGTTCGATCAGCGAAACAGCAATACGTACGGCCTGGGTATTCATTACAACCTCGGGAACTTTAAGAGGTAGGCTGAGCGGCCCGGCTACCCACCCTGGTTTAAGATTTTCCTGCTGTAAACACGGTACCCGCCAGGCGCCCTGGCCGCCGCACAGGTACTGCCGCTTAGCGTGATGTTCCCGCTTTCGAGCACATTGATCCAGGTTCCGGAAGCGCCAAAATCGATATTGAGCGCCTGATTAAGGAAGGATACAACAAGTTAACACGCAATTAATCCAGGTATTAAACTGCCGTGCGTCTTTTGTACCACCTTGTACCGCGGTATGAAACACACCTTACTCTCGCTCTCCCTGCTATTCTTGTGCGCTTTCGCTGCTGCGCAGGATAAAACACCTAAAGCCGGTTACCAGTTTGTAAAAGCCGGAAGCTGGGTACAGGTGAAGAACTTCTACCTGCTCACGCTGCTGGAGCAGGACAAAGCGGCTAACACCTTGCTCGCTGCCGACAGCACGCTCGTACAGCTTTCGCGGAAACGGCAAAACGCCGTCGCCTCGTCGGTGACGGCCTGCAAAGACATTGCGTGCTTCACCACCCCGTTAAAATTCAGCGACCAGGAGATCACGCAGCTGTCGGCCGCCCTTACCCGTCTTTATAAACCAGGAAATGCGCTCGGCGACCTGGTAAAAAATCACCTGCTCCCTTCCGGTATGTACCTGCAATATCACAGCCTAACCCTTCCGGAGATATTGGTAAAAGCATGGGAACAGGATGCCCGTGCGGTAAACTATACCGTCGGCGTGTACCTGGAAGGCAATAAGCCGAACTACCCGCTCATCGACTCTATCAGTTTTAATACACGGGCGCCAAGGTACGCGGCATCGCTCCACACGTTCTCGTCGGCGCTGATCGCAGGCACGCGTAACAGCCGCTTGTTTTTCCAACTACCCATGCAGGCAGCCCTGCTCAGTCTCGAGATCAACGAACGTAACCACGCGGGCGAATACGAACCGATGGCCGCAACGATAAACAAAACGCCGTTTGTACATATAAAAGAGGTTACCTGGGACAGGTACCCCTATTCCGCAATCATTGTTCCGGGCGCCGGGCCCGATGATCCGAACACGCCGCTCAGTGCGGCAGGTATGTTGCGTTGCAGGCTCGCCGCTGCAGCATTCAGGGCCGGTAAAGCGCCATTTCTCATCGTGTCTGGCGGCAGGGTACATCCTTATAAAACCAAATGGAACGAAGCCATTGAAATGCAGGACTACCTCGTAAAGGTGCTGGGCATCCCCGAAAACGCCGTGATCGCAGAGCCTCATGCCCGCCATACCACCACCAATATGCGTAACGGGATACGATTGATGTTCAGGTATGGAATGCCGTTCACCAAAACCGGGCTGATCATTACCGATAAATTCCAGAGCGATTTTATCATGACTATGGACGAACGCTGCCGGAAAGAGCTCGGGTACGTTCCCTATAAATTGGGCAGGCGTGTAAGTGACACCGGGATCGAGTTCCTGCCGCTCACCGAAGCGATGCGGGTAGATGCCGACGAGCCGATGGACCCTTAACTACAGTAACGTTTTATCACATGAAAAGATCCTTATTAGCCGGTTCGTTAATCCTCCTTCTGGCTGCTGCATTTAAGCCTGCTAACCCGACCCTTACGCTAAAAAGAGAAACGGCCGCCGACTCGATGGGCGCCTGCCAGGGTATTTCGTACCAGCATGGGCGGATCTTCCTGTACGGAGACCGTGAAGTTGGCATGATCCGCGAATTTAAACGGTCCGGCGACTCGCTGGTATACCTGAAAAAAGAATACCGCCTTACGCAGAACGGCGCCGACCTGATCGGCCACCCCACCGGCATCGCGGTACACCGCGACCTTCCCGTTTTTATCGGGAACTCGGTAAAGCTCAATCCCGAAGGCACCAGGTGGAAAACCGATATCTATTGCGTAAACTGGAACGGGCTGCTTAAGAGCGGCACCTTAGATGGTAACCTTTTAAACACCATCGACGACGATGCCTGTATACAGGGCACCCGCCCAGAATATGTGCGGTACCGCGGCAAATGGTACGTAGCCACGGCCGATTACGGCGACCACGGCAACGAAGTGCGCCTCTATGATCCCGGAAAACTGCGGACCTGCAGGAAAAGCAGTGAGCCGGGTGTGCTTTTCAAAAAATTCACCTGCTCGCCATGGGTGCAGAACCTGTATTGGGCCGATTCAAAAAACACCCTGGTCCTTATCCAGAACCAGGTTGAGGGACGCAAATGGAAGTTCACTTTCGTGGACATGGAAAAGTCGCTCGATTCAGGAAAGATGGTCGTTAAAGACACCCAACTTATTGACTCCCGCGAGGATGAGCTTGAAGGCTTCGCCCTGATCGGGAACCTTACCGAAGGGATCGCGGTAACCTCCGCCAGGAAAAAGAATGTGAACTTCATGCACCTCGGCTGGTAATGAACACAAAACTATCAACCTTAAAATTACCGCCTATGAAATGATACGCCTCCGATAAGAAATAACGGGTGAGAAAAGGAGCCGGCGACCGCGTCAACAGTCAGCCGGCGGTATTCATCGCCACGAATCAAAAAGCCGTCTATAGCTTCCATTTCCTAACAATCAATTTTTAAATGTATGAATAAAAAGATTACTCCAGATCTTTTACAGGGCCTTTTATCCAGGTTCTTCCTGGTTGCCCTGCTGATGAGTCTCTTCACCGCCGCACAGGCACACAATACACCGCTCCGCGCCGGGGTTAGCCCGGCAGAAACCATTACCGGCACTGTTACCGATGAGAACGGCGACCCGATGCCCGGTGTAAATATCGTAGAGAAAAACAACCCCCAGCACGGCACCACTACAGACGTGAACGGGAAATACAGCATCCAGGCAGAGCGCGGGACCGTGCTCGTTTTTACTTCCATCGGCTATGCCCGGCAGGAAGTTACCGTAAGCGGCGCCGCCACGCTTAATATCAGGCTGGTACTACAGGCTACGCAATTAACCGAAGTAGTGGCCATTGGTTACCAGACACTCCGCAAGAGCGATGTAACAGGCGCTATTTCGAGCGTAAAAGCGTCGGAATTAAACCTCTCCGCTCCTTCACTGGGCCAGGCACTCGCCGGGAAAGTTGCAGGTGTACAGATCTCGCAAACAAGCGGCGCACCTTACCAGGGCACCAAGATCCGGGTACGCGGTATCGGCTCCTTCAGCGCCAGCTCGGATCCGCTGTACGTAATAGACGGCTATCCTGCCGGCAACGACGTGTACATCAACCCCGAGGACATCGAATCGGTCGACATCCTGAAAGATGCCGCTTCTGCCGCCATTTACGGCTCGCGCGCTTCCGGCGGTGTAGTACTTATTACCACCAAACGGGGTAAGGATGGCAAAGGCAAGTTCGACTACGACGTACAGTTCGGCTCAAACCAACTGGCAAAGAAAGTAGACCTGCTGGGCTCCAACGACTTTGCACAGCTGGTGATCGACGGCAGGAACAATGCCTACCGCGACCTTTGGGAAAACAGCGGTAAAGTGTGGACCGATGCCATGCTCTCGGACGTAAACGCTACCCGTATCGCCAACGTGGGCAACGCCGGCAGCGTAAGTATACCCCCTTACCTGTACGACTTTCCTACGCAGAAGTTAATCCCGCAAACGGTAAATACAGATTGGCAGGACGAGCTATACCGCAACGCTTTTTACCAGAAACATACCCTATCTTTCGCGGGAGGCAACACCGGTATTAAATATTATGTGAGCGGCGCTTACCAGGACCAGGATGGCATCATCCTCGGCTCAGGGCAGAAACGTTACAACTTCCGCAGCAACGTGGATGGCGACGTGAACAAAAAACTGCACGTAGGCGCCAATATCTCCTATACCCAAAACGAAAACCAGGAAACCCAGGAAGGGCGTTTTGACCACGGACCGATCCTCGGCGCGCTTATTTATATGCCATTTTTCCCCGCGTATAACCCCGATGGCAGCCTGGCTACCAATACTGCCGCGGCACAATCGGCCGCCTTCGGTTTCCAGAGCATCGAAAACCCGGTTGCACTGGCTACCCGGACCAGGATCGGCCGCAAAGGCTACCGCAGTACACTTAACGCCAATGCCAGCTACAAGATCCTGCCTGAGCTGGTATTCAAGGCAAACCTCGGTACCCAGACCTACAACGAAAAGTACGACTACTACCTACCCACCAGCCTTAGCAACGGCGCCAACCCCCCGGGATCGGCACAGGCCATCGCGGCAGCCAATGCGGTAGCACAGGCAGGCACCCTGGTAGACCGCCTGGCGGAGTTTACCCTCAGCTATAAAAAAGACGCCGGTCGGCACCATTTTGACGCACTCGCAGGCTACACTGCCCAGAAAACCACCAACGACGTGCTCAGCGTAACAGCCAAAGGTTTCCAGAACGACAACATCCCGGAAGTAACCGGCAAAGGCGCCGACGCCGCTTTCTTTACGCTGAATGGCGGACCTACCGGGAAATCGGCTTTTACGCTGCTTTCTTACCTCGGGCGCTTAAACTATAGCTACGCCTCCAAATACTTCCTTACCGCTTCGTTTCGTTCCGACGGATCATCACGCTTCGGCCCGCAAAACAAATACGGCTATTTCCCTTCGGTAGCCCTGGGCTGGAACCTATCCGACGAATCGTTTTATGACCGGTTACTCGGCAACGCCTCTACCCTTAAGCTTCGCGCCAGCTGGGGATTAAGCGGTAACTACAACATCGGTAACTACAGTTACCTGCAAACACTCGCCAGCCCTACCGGTGTGGTATTCGGCAACAGCAGTTCCGTTGCTTCGGCCACTTACGCAGGCGGTATCGCCGACGAAAAACTAAGCTGGGAAACTACCAGGCAGTATAACATCGGCGCAGACCTTGGTTTCTTTAACGGACGTCTTTCGGCCATCGCCAACTACTACCTCAGCTACTCTTACGACCTTTTGTACAACCAGCCGATCTCCGCCATTTCCGGAAGCACCGTGATCCTCACCAACCTGCGTAATTCAGAGATCCGCAACCGCGGATTCGACCTGCAGCTTGACGGTAAATTACTGAGCAAGAAAGATTTCAACCTGAGCCTGAGCGGTAACGTTTCTATCAACCGCAACAAGGTGACCAGGCTGCCGGGTAACAATACCATCATCATTAACGGCGCCGAGCGCTCTTATCTTACCAACATCACCACCCAGGGACAGCCGGTGGGTATGTTCTACGGATTTAAGGTAGGCGGGATGGTTACCGCCGGGAACATCGGTAAAGTAGCGCCTTCTTCGGCACAGACCAACCCGCTCCGCATCGGCGATCTTTACTTTGAAGATACTGACAAAAACGGCGTAGTGAACGATGCCGACAAAACCGTGATCGGATCGCCATATGCCAAATACACGTACGGCTTCGCATTAAGCTCGAGGTTTAAAATGGTCGACCTGAGCGCATCCTTTAACGGCTCGCAGGGCAACAAGATACTCGACGGGCAGGACTACTACCTGTATAACATGGAAGGTTCCGGCAACCAATACGCTGATGTAGTGAACCGCTACCGGAACGCAGGCTCGCCCGGCGACGGGTCGGTATACCGCGCCTCACGCGCTGGCACGCAAAGCAACAGCACCCGTCTTTCTACTTTTTACTTACAGGACGGCTCTTTCCTGAGGTGTACCAACATCACCCTCGGGTTTAACCTGCCAACTACCCTCGCCAGCAAATTACACGCAGGTAACGCCCGCCTGTTTGCCAGCGTGGTAAATGTCTTCACCGTAACCGACTACAAAGGTTATAACCCCGAGGTGGACTACAACTACAGCAGCGGTGCCTCCAACAGCACGCAGCCGCCGAACCTTACGCCAGGCATCGACTACGGCGTATACCCGCTGGTACGGTCGTATAACGTTGGACTAAGGGTTGGATTTTAACATCATTAAATGAATTAGAATGAACAGAAAACTCATCATAACGACTGCCTTTACCGGCCTTATGCTGGCGGGAACCTCCTGCAAAGAAGATTTTTTAACACTTACCAACCCAAATGCCATCGAGCTCGGCACCAGTTTCCGCTCGCCGGACGATGTATTGCTCGCCGTAAACGGCATTTACCAATCGTTGCGCAGCAGCAACAACATTGGCGAAAACAGCAGCTTATGGACCGACGAACGCTCTGACGATACCGGCAGAAACGACAACCAGTCGAACGCCGGAGAGCCTTTCCAGTTTAACGATTTCTCGTTGCTGCCCAGCAACACATACCTCAAAAGCCACTGGGTTTCGTTATACGGGACCATTTCAAGAGCCAACGTGGTGCTTTCAAATATCGATAATGTAACCTTCGCCGATGCGAACCTCAAGAAACAATACAGCGCCGAAGCCAAATTCCTGCGCGCGCTCATGTACTTTCACCTGGTACGCAAATGGGGAGATGTGCCGCTGGTGACCACCCAGCTTAAAACCGCCGATGATGTGGCCGCCAGCACTTTCAGGGTGAAGCAGGCAGAGGTTTATGCACAAATTATTAAGGACCTGTCTGAGGCGCTCGACAGTAACATCCCCGACCGCGCTACCGGGGCGACCATCGGCCGCACGTCGAAAGCGGCCATCAATACACTCCTGGGCCAGGTTTACTTAACCATGGCTACCACGGTAACAGGTGTTGACAAAACCGCTACGCTTAACCAGGCCAAAACCTGCCTCACGGCTGCTTACAACATGAAAACGTTCGCTACGCTGGCAGCCATCCCCTATGCGGACGTATTCGATGTAACCAAGAAAGCAACCTGCCCCGAGCTGATCTTCCAGATCGTAAACAAACAGGGCGATCCCACCTACAGCTCATCACTTGCCGCCAACAACCAGGCCAAAGGCGAAACCATCAATTCGTTGAAACCGGCTGCGGGCAGCGGCGGCAACGTTACGCCAGACCTTATTAAGGATTACGAAACAGGCGACCCGCGCATGACCTGGTCGGTAAAGTTTGCGAACGACGCGATCGTGAAAGACTACTTTATCACCAAATACCGGGACGCAAGCGCTGCTGCTTCAAACCTGGGTTATGGCGGTAATGACTGGATCCTGATGCGCTACGCCGACGTTATCCTGATGCTGGCAGAAGTGAACATGCAACTCGGCGACAACGCAACGGCCATCCAATACCTCGACATGGTACGCGCGCGCGCCGGCATGCCTGCGTACGCGGTGTCGGTACTCAATCCTGCTTATACCGCAAAATATCCTACCCTCAAGCTGGCCATCCTGCATGAACGCCGCGTTGAGCTCGCTTTTGAGCATAAGCGCTGGTTCGACCTGCTCCGGTTCTTTACCACCGAAGAGCTGGTAACGTACTTCAAAAGCAAAAGCCAGGCTGATTTCGGGATCGCTAAACTTTCCAACTTCAGCACAAAAGACCGGTATTACCCGATCCCTTTTGACGAGTACAAACTCGACCCGGTGAAAATGTACCAGAACCCGGGGTATTAGGCGTCAATATCCGCCCATCCCAAAAGCCGTCCCCGGTTTACCCCGGGGACGGCTTTTTTTGTTAGAAAATCTGAAAAAATCAGGCAATCCGGCCGGCCGTAAAGCAGTTTCATTACTCCGCTTCACCCAACCCGTTTCCCGGGCCGGTACCATATGCCGCATCAGGATCACTTAAGCGGGTGCTTTCATCAGATTCAGGCCCGGTATACTTGCTGATATCAATACCATCCGGATCGTCGGGCGCCTGGCCGCCATTAAGCCCGATAGCGGGGACCGGCGGCTTACCCCGGGGAGCATCTCCCTCCGATTCGGCGAGATCCTGGTAATCCATCAGGACCTCGTCCGGCGATCCTGGTCTTGTTTCGTTACCTGTAGCCGGGGGTGTGGCCTGCTGTGCGGCATTCCCTGCCAGTTCCTGTTCTGAAAGATGATCGTTGGCGTTCATAACTGTTGTTGAATGGTGCTCCAATACAATGCCGCTTGTGCGGGAAATGTTTGCGGGTACGGCGATACGTTATACCCAGGCGCCCGCCGCCGCACTTTTTACAACCTGCGCTATTACCCGCATATTCTTAACCGCGTCGTCAAGCGGGAAAGGTGCAGGCGTGCCGTCCAGTATCGCCCGCGAGAACTCGTCGGCCTGTATCGTGAATTGATTGATGTCCGAAAATACCCGCTCCTCCGTGCCCGATTGCCGGTGCAGCCACACTTTTACGGCCTTATCCGGCAGCGGGTTAAAAGGCACTTCGATCTCGATACGCCCGGTAGTGCCCATAATGTTTACGCGCTGGTAATACATCAGCTGCGTGGAGCAGGTAAAATGCGAGGAGCCAGTTCCGAAATCCAGTATGCCCGAGGTAACACGGTCGGTTCCCATCATGGGATCGTGTTCCTGCATGCCCAAAACACGGACCGGCTCGGCACCGAATATCAGCCTCGAAAGCGATACACAATAACAACCGATATCCATCAAACCGCCGCCGCCTGCCTCAACCTGGTTCCGGATATTGGCCGGATCTGCATTGTAATAAGAAAACACGGATTGGATCACTTTCAGGTCGCCGATAGCGCCTTCCGTCACCCATTGTTTCGCCTGCCTCCATTGCGGATGAAACCGGTACATAAACGCCTCCATTACTTTCAACCCCGGGTATTTTCCTGCTGCCAGGAGCAGTTCTTCCGCCTCTGCGGGAGAGAGACCGACCGGTTTCTCGCAAAGCACATGTTTTCCCGCTTCGAGACATTTAACGGCCCAGGGAACATGCAGGTGATTGGGCAACGAAATATAGACGGCATCGATATCAGCATCGTCCAGGAGCTCCCGGTAGGTACCGTATGCTTTCGCGATGCCGAGGTTCGCCGCTGTTGATTCCGCTCGTTCGCGCATGCGCGAAGCGATGGCGGTAACCTCTGCAAACGCAGATCGCTGCATGGCGGGAATCACTTTTTCGCGGGCGATCTTTGCGGTGCCAAGTACGCCCCAGCGAACATTAGGTGTTTGTGTCATCTCTTTTTGCTGTTAACTTGCAATGCCGGCAATTTATCATTTTATCTTTATCAAAACCCGCTATGCAGGACCTCCATGCCACTTTCGGTAACATCGACATCTACCTCTTCGACCAGCTGCTAAAAGGCACCTACAGCCAATGCAAAACCGTTCTCGATGCCGGCTGCGGCGCGGGCCGTAATCTCGTATATTTCCTCAGGAACAGTTACGAAGTTTATGGCATCGACCCCGATCCGGGCAGCGTAGCGAAGGTAACCGCACTCTCCCGAACACTCGCTCCGCAAAACCCGGCCGCTAATTTTGTTTCCGCCTCCGCGGAAGCGCTGCCTTTTGAAGACGCCGCTTTCGACCTGGTGATCAGCAGCGCGGTCCTTCATTTTGCCCGCAACCCGGCACATTTCGAAAGTATGGTGCATTCCATGTGGCGCGTACTCAAACCGGGTGGGTATTTCTTCGCACGACTGGCGTCGGATATCGGTATCGGGGATCGTGTACGTCCTCTTGGCGATGGCAGGTTCCTGCTTCCCGACGGTTCGCAGCGCTTCCTGGTGAACGAAGCCGTGCTGCTGGCTATCACCGAAGAACTGGGCGGTTACCTGCACGAACCGATTAAAACTACCAACGTGCAAAACTTACGGTGCATGACTACCTGGTGCCTGCAAAAAAAATAACCGGTCAATTATTAATAGCCCGCACGTTTCACATACTGCCGGTAGTTTTCGATCACCCTGTCTAAACAGATGCGGAGCCATTCGCTATAATGCGCCGGATGTTGGGCGAGGTCTGCTGCAAGTTGGTCCAGCCCGACGTATTTTACCTCCATCACTTCCCGGGGCGAGGGGACGGGCAGGGCATCGCTCGTACCAAAAAAAACATGGTCGAATTCGTGCTCTACCAGGTTATTTTCCAGGCGGGCACGATAGGTGAAATTAAACTGGTGAATGAGCTCGCAATCGAGGCCCATTTCTTCGAGCAGCCGCCGGTTGGCCGCATCCTGGCTGCGTTCGCCGGGGCGCGGATGGCTGCAGCAGGTGTTTGTCCATTTACCACCCGAATGATATTTGTCCATGGCCCGCTGCTGCAGCAGCAATTCGTCCCGCGAGTTAAAAATAAAGACCGAAAAGGCCCGGTGCAGTGCGCCTTCCAGGTGGGCCTGCATCTTACTCATGGTACCGGTTGCGCAATCGGATTCGTCGACAAGGATTACTTCTTCTTCCACAGAAAGGCTTTAACAGATGTTTTAATACGCGTTATTATGTTAAGCACCGCGAAACCGGTTGATCACCGGAAGTCAAACCAGA
The DNA here is from genome assembly GCF_009834915.1 of Hufsiella ginkgonis. GTDB lineage: Bacteria > Bacteroidota > Bacteroidia > Sphingobacteriales > Sphingobacteriaceae > Hufsiella > Hufsiella ginkgonis. The sequence goes on from NZ_WVHS01000001.1 coordinate 554,205, forward strand.
GGCTGCCCTTCACCGGCGCGTTCAGCTGTACGTTCTTTACGCTTTGTGGTCCCATTTTCTCTGCCGCCTGGAACTTGGTGCCGATGGGCGAAATGGCGTCCATAAAGCCGATATTACCTTCGGGGAACAGCGGGTTGGTATTTTCATTCGCCGCACCGGCAGCTTTCAGCGGTTTGTAAAGCTGCAAGAAAGTTCCGGGCTCTGTAGCATAAACCGTAAACGGCGATTGCTTGTTTTGAATGGTCGCCCAAAACAGGTCTGCGTGGTATCCCTTAAACTCGGGGTATTCCCAGCTTTCGCCGGTGATGACGTTGTTGTAATTCTTTTGCCATACCCCAAACTGCTGACCTTTCATCCGGTTTTTCCACACGCGATAGGGCCCGCGGCCTTCCCACCTCACCCCGGTTACCAGCTCTTCGGGATAATTAAAGGTAATGCCGGCAAAATCGGCCTCCCCACGAATGGCATACTGGTAGTCGAGCTTCGCCGCTTGCCCGGGAGAAAACGTCCACTTCACGTTAAACAAAGACGGGCCCGTATAAGAGATCTCAACCACATAGGTATCGCCGGAGGCGAAATGATTCAGCTTGTTCAGCGTATGTTTAACCCCCGCCACTACGGGGCCGCCGGACAACGCTACCGTCGCTTTCGGCGTAACCACCTGCTGCAGGTTCCCGGTCCTTTTAGAGAAATAGTAGCTCATGCCATCCGCCGCGATCACTACGCACGAATCCGTTTCAGATGCGCCAACCTTCGCACCCGCTTTTACCACCGGTTTTATCATGCCCGGCATATGAATGGGCCAGCTCCAGGTAAAAAGCTCCTGCCGGTATTGATCGAAGGCCGTTAAGTACAGCACATCGCTATTCTTCCAGTTAGCGGGCAGGCCGAGCGAAAGCATGCCCGCAGAGCCGGGCGCCAGCGAAGGCCCGGTCATTTTTTTCGATGCATCGGTAGTCTCTGTTGTTGCACCGCTTCCCGCGGAAGGCAATGAAACCAGCTTCCATTCAAAAACGCATTTATCGAGGTTGGTGTACAGGTAATCGTTTGTCACCGGGATCTTCCCGTCGAAATTGACCGGGAGTAATTTCAGATCGACCTGCACCGGCGACCAGATCTCCTTAATGGTAAAAAAGCTGCCTTCTTTTTCGCGATGCGGGCCAACAATACCGTCGGGCGCCAGGTTGCCCTGCACGTCTATTTTGCCGTTCTGGTCCAGGCGCGATACACCTTCATCGGCAAACGACCATAAAAATCCTCCCGCGAAATGCGGATGCCTGCGCATCAGGCTCCAGAAATCATCGAGCCCGGCGCCATGACCGCCATCGTGTAACCCGTGCATAAACTCGGTCGGAAAGAACACCTCTTTGCCATACAGCACCGAGTTCATTACATAATTATAGTCGGGATAATGTTTCGTATCGGTGCCGTTAAACTTCTCCCAGGGGTGTATCACCAGGCGTTTTTGCGGGTCGTAAAGCTGGTAGTCGCCATCGAGCGCAGTGTTCCATCCACCTTCGTTACCGTTGTCCCAGATCACGATAGCAGGGTGATTCACATCCCTTACCACCAGTTCTTTTACCAATTTACGGCCAGCTTCTACGTCATATTTCGCTTGCCACCCGGTTAGTTCATCGAGCACAAAGAGGCCCAGCGAGTCGCAGATGTCCAGGAAATCCTGGTCGGGCGGGTAATGCGACATGCGCACGGCATTCATGTTCATGTCTTTCATCAGTTTCACGTCGGCGAGGTTGAGCGTCTTGCTCAGCGCTCTACCGGATTCGGGCCATTCGCTGTGGCGGCAAACGCCTTTAAAAACCACTTTCCGGTTATTCACATAAAATCCGTCGTGCGGACGTAATTCCGCCGTGCGGAAGCCGAAACGCTGTTTAATCCGGTGCACCACCCTGCCCTGCGCATCAGTGAGCCACACCAACAGGTTATAAAGATCAGGTGTTTCAGGATTCCAGGGCTGCACACCCTTTACCTGCCGCTGCAGGCCAGCGATGATTTGTCCCGCAGACGTTTTTACCGAGAAAGGAAGGCCAACCGGTTGCCCCTTCAGCGTTTGCACCTGCGCCTTTATGGAAATTCCGGCCGGCAAATTCACCGGGTATACATCGATGCGGAGCGCGCCGTCTGCTTTTGCATCCAGTGCGATGCGGTCGATGTACGTACGCGGCAGCAGCTCGAGGTAAACGGGACGAAAGATCCCGCCGAACAACCAGAAATCCGCTTTTCGTTCGGCCTGGTTCACAGATTCGTTCGAAGACCTCTTCTTCACCGTCACTTCCAGCAGGTTGTCGGCGCCCGTATTTACCAGGTCGGTGATATCATATTTGAACCGGTAAAAACCGCCCTGGTGCACGGGGCCGGCAGATTTACCGTTTATCTTCACCTCCGTCTCGGTCATAGAGGCTTCGAAAACGATGAAGATGGTTTTCCCCGCCTGGGATGCCGGGACCTTAAATTGATGCTTATATTGCCCCGTTTCGTCCGGATTCTGCGTATCGCGAAAGTAGTTGTACGTGCCAAAACCCTGCATTTCCCAGTTGGACGGCACCGGGATCTTGCTCCATGCGCCGCTTTTCATGCCGGTATTGATAAAGAATTCCCAATTTACCGTATGGTCTTTGTCGGTCCCCGAAAGATACTGGCGTTGAGTTTCCTGCGCCTTTAATGCATTCAACATGCCCAGCGACAGTAAAATTACGACCAGGCCGATCCTGGATGGTACTGCCTTCATGGCTTTATTTTAACGCGCCCCTGAAGAACACTACGCTTGCTGCTACATCCGGTCCGCTGTTGTTCCAGTTATACTCGTACTCTGCGGAAATCATCCCGCTGAATTTCTGGCGTTTCAGCTCCGCGATCACCGCCGGGATATTGGAGACACCGGTACCCCAACGCACGTCGTGCGCAGCCTTGTTGCCCTTTTCGTTGAGGTCTTTCATATGCGAATGGAAAACGTGTCCTTCCAGCTTCTTAAGGCATTCTACCGGGTCGAGGCCCGAGCGCACCCAGTGGCCGATGTCTGCGCAGGAGCCGATCCGGCTGCTCTGTCCTTTCATGGCCGCAAGCACGATATCCGGGTTCCAATAATGGGAAGGGTTCGGGTGATTGTGGATGGCTACCTTGATATCAAATTCGTCACACAACTTCGAGATCAGCGGCAGATCGCTTTCCTTAGGCTCGGAAGTAATGGTTTTTATACCCATTGCTTTGCAAAATGTAAAAAGCTGGCGCCAGTCTTCCGGGCTGTTAGCTCCAACTACGCCAAAAGCGTAAATAGTCACTCCTTTTTCTTTTAACTTGGCAAGGACGAGCGCCCTTTTAGCGGCATCCATTTTAAAATCCATCTTGCCTTCAATGCCCCCGCCGATGTTCTGGCCGGGAAATCCCTCGATGAATTTCAGTCCGCAGCTATCTGCTTTACGGATGGCGTCCACGAAAGTGAACCGGTTAAAAGTATAGGCTTGCGCGCCCAGTTTCCACCCCAAAGCGGTTTCCGGGTAATTTTTCACGGGAGAAGATGACGAATTACTGATTGATCGGCTGCACGAGCTAACGACCAGAAGGATCATTGCCGCTGCAAGTTGAAGAGCTCCGGTTTTCATTTGATTGGTTATGTTACGGGAATTAGTAAATATTACAATAGTAGCAAGTTTTATGGCTTTACGGCGTCTTTTTTAAAGAATACGCCAAGATATTAAGTTGGGAAGGATCGGCGGGAATATCCTATACTATCAGTTACCAGGCAATCCTGCGGAGATAGCCAGAACTATTCAGGGGTTTTACTATAGGCGCCGACGTTGCCTGCCGATACCTGGTTACCACCGGCATAAAGATCTTTTCTCCAGAGCCCGGCGGCGCCATACAATGCGGCATGTTCGCCGAGCTTAGCCATCTTTACGGGCGTTTTTATCGACCGGTCGCTAAGCACGCCTTCGGCCTGTTTCATAAACAGGCTGCCGGCTTTCGCGATATTGCCGCCGAGCACCACCACTCCCGGCTTTTTCGACTGGATCAGCCCTGCCATAAAATGCCCCAGGTTGCGGCCAAATTCCGCGAATACTTTAACGGCCGTTTCATTCGCCGGCGTCAATTCGGCAAGGTGCTTAACGTCGCGCACCATGCCGCCGCCCAGTTCCCGGAAATATCTGATAAACCAGCGGGTAGACAGGTAATCTTCGGCGATGCCGTCTTTAAACGGCGAATGCCAGAGATCCGCATCGGTGATCTCCCCGTTCTCGTTCCAGGCGGAACCAAGACCGGTGCCCAGCGTGATCCCTATAGAACGATGGTATCCGAACGCCGCACCCGCGATCATTTCACCGTTAAGGTAACAGGAAGCATCGTTCATCATGCGGATATTTCCTTCAAACATGCCAAGCTCAGCAGCCAGCAGCGACTTGATGCTGAGGCCATACAGCGCTTCGTATTTGTCTTGTCCTTTCATAAAGCTAATACCCTTTTCGTAGTCGAACGGTCCCGGCATGGCTATCCCTATTTTTACACCGGTTACGCGGGCAGCGGCCATCGACTGGCTAAATACTTCCGTCCATTCGCGGATAATCTCCCCCGCAGGAGCGGCAGCATTTACAGCCCGGCGCACATAGCTTTCGGGAACTATTTTCTTCGTATGAACGTCCACAAGGGCGGCGGTTATGTGCGACCCCCCGATATCTATTCCCAGCACTTTTGATGTACTCATTATTTCTCCTGGTCTCCTGTCAATGCAGCATGAGCTGCGGAACAAATATAATTTAAAACGATTTAGCCCTACAAGGTTTTTCGCCGGTGCAGCAACCTGCTGTTACGGGTGACATAGACGTTAATGCCGGACCTTATAAAAGCGGTAACCGAACAGGAAGATCACTACATAACAAACAATGGGGAGGTAATAAGCTGCCGCGATGTCGTGGTTGGCGATCTGCCCCATAATAAACGGGAAAAACGCTCCGCCTACCACTCCCATCGAAATAAATGACGATGCCTGTTGTGTACGTTGACCCAGGTTTTTGATGCCGAGGCTAAAGATTGTAGGGAACATGATGCTAAAGAAGAAGTTAATCATTAGCAGGGCGACGAAGGACGGCCAACCCAGGTCCTGCGCCACGATCAGGCACATCAGAATGTTACCGATGGCGAAAGCGGCCAGCAATTTATTGGGCGCAATTAACCGCATCAGGAAGGTACCGGCAAAGCGGCCGGCAAGCATCATTCCCATAAACAGGATCATGTAATTAGACGCGGTGGCGTCGCTAAAACCCATTTTTTCGTGCACATAATTGATAAAGAAGCCCCAGGTGCCCGCCTGTGCGGCTACGTTGAAGAACTGCGCAGCGACGGCCCAAACAAAATGCCGGTGGTTTGCCAGTTTCTTACCAGGCGCAACGTCTACGTTCACCGCCTCCTCATTTACCGCCACATGGGGATCAACGGTCGCCGGGACCTTCACGAACGAGAAAGAGACGGCTACCAAGGCGATTACCGTGCCGATAGCCACGTACAACAGCTTAACAGAGGTGAGATCGGTGCTCCCTTCTACCTGGTTCCTGAACAAAAACTGCCCGCCGATATAGGGTCCTAGCATGGCACCGACGGCGTTAAAAGATTGGGCGAAATTAACGCGCTGGTCACTGGAACGCTGGTCGCCGAGCGACGCCACGAAAGGATGCGCTACGGTTTCGAGCGTTGAACAGCCGCAACCTACAATAAACAACGCCAATCCGAAAAATGCGAACGACGATGTAAGCGCCGCCGGCACAAACAGGAACGCACCTCCCGAGAAAAGCGCCAGGCCCAGCAAAACGCCGTTCTTGTAACCAAAACGCTTCATAAATAACCCGGCCGGGATCCCCATCACCGCGTAAGCGCCAAATACCGCGAACTGCACGAAGGTGGATTGAGATTTAGAAAGACCTAATACCAGCTGGAAATGCTTGTTGAGCACGTCGGCCATGGTAATAGCGATCCCCCAGAACATGAACAAAGAGGTGGCAAACGCCATTACCACGACAAAGCGCGGCTCGGTAAATTTGGGTTTTAGGTGCATTAGGAAGGGTTATTTCGTGAATTGGGTTGTGGGAACTAAAATAAAATAATAAATCGTTTTAGCAAAACAGGGTGAACGAACGTGCTGTAGTGCGAAACACATCATGCCAAGAAACACGATCACATTGCACAAATATCGCTTAACGTTACATGGAACATGTTCAAAGCTGTCACACTGCCGGAAAAAAGGGACTTTTTCAAGGTAAACATACCGTTATCACCGGGTCGATCCAGGCGAAATGATTTCGATACTTTATACCATTATTAATCCCAAAATTGACATCGTAAACGAATTTCTTCACAAATATGGAAATAGCACCGCTAACGGAAAAAACACTTCCCTAAAGTAACTATAGTTCTTCCTGTCCGACTGACAGTCAATCCATTTCAAAATAAGAAGTTTGATTATGGAAGAGATCCACGTTGGAGAGCTTATTAAAGCAGTAGCAAAAAGGAAACGCCTGAGCAACGTTGAGTTGGGCAAACTACTGGGAACCAGCCCCAGGAACATCGGTTATACGTTCGAGCAAAAGGACATGTCTGTCAGGAAGCTTCGTTTCATAGGTGACAAACTGAACCATAATTTCTTTGCAGACCTGTATCCCAACACGGTAGAAGACGAAGGCTCCCGGCCCTGGGAAGAACTGAAGGAGCTATATAAAACGGAGAGTACGCTTCACATCCTGCTCGATATAGAATTCCCGGTTAGTTTAAGCGATCGCCTGGCGGCTTTTATAAAGCACACAAACGCAATAGGTTATAAATTCGGCTATAAAGTTTCATCGCGATAAACCGCCTGCCCCTCCGGGCTGGTTAGCGCTCCCGGTCTCTTCCCGGGTTACCCGGCGATAGGATATGTCTCCCTGTCCTCCCTAAGCACTATTTACCAGGATCTTTACTTTCGTTTAACGTCCGTGCTCCCGGGGCCCGGTTATTCGTCAGGATCTGCGCCGCTGCCGCGCTGCTCAAAATTTGTGCGTTCATCACATATTTCGCAGTGCCTATCACATTTTTTACATCACCAGCTCCTTCCCGGGTAAGTTTGCAGCATCATATTTAAACAAAGATGAAAAACTTACTTTCCCTGCGCAGAGAAAACCGCATCACGGTAGTATACCTGCTGGCACTTATGGTGGTATTTATCCTGCAGAGCTATAAACCTTTTCCGCCGGCTCCGGCTGACGCGGAAGTCGTGTACCTGGTGATAAAACCTTCCCTGTCAAAACAACTGCTTACTGAGATCGCGGGAAGGCTGAAAGAACAACATATCTATGTAGACTACGGCACATTACGGTACCGAAACGGGCAATTGGTTATGATCGATATCTCGATACGCGCGCGGGTAGCCGGGAAACCGGATGCTCTTTACCGGGTCAGCGAGCACGACTTTAAAACGATCGTTTTTTATTCTGAGGCAGGGGGTGAACAAACCGGGTTTGGCAAGGGATTACCGGCGGGACTCTCAAAGACGGGAAAAAAGATCGTTACAGAAAACCTGGTTGGCCTGATGATACAAGGTGGCGGCAGCAGGATGGTGTTAGGCTCCTGGAGATCGGAATGAGCATATCCCGGTCTCTGCCGTTACCTTTTATGGCGTAACCGCTGCTACCGAAGGCTGGCGTTTATATTTTCCAGTTCCTGTTTCCCGGGGCAGAGATCAGTTTCTGTCATCTTATTCAATGCCACTTCGCTGGTATCCAGCGTCTCATGCAGGTCGGTCGGGTCCGGCTCAAGGAAAACCAGGCCGGTAAGGATCGCGTTCTTCATCCTGGCCACCTGGAGCGCAGTAATTGCGGTAAGCCGGTTATAAGGGTTGCTGTGCGCGGCCAGTTTCTCCAGGCGGATAAATGTTCCGTCGTGCATTTCCACGTCCGTTCCCGTGCCTTCCGCGTATGCTGCGGTGATTTCGGTCTTTAAAGGTACGTAATCTACGGTAGCAGTGGCTTCGATATGCTCGCGCACGTAATCGTAGGACTTAGTAGAGCCAGGATTATTGTTAAAGGTTACACAAGGTGAAATCACGTTGATCAGTGCAAAACCCGGGTATTTTACCGCCTCCTTAATCAGTTCGATCAGCTGCGGCTTGTCGCCGGAAAAACTCTGTGCCACGAAACCCGCTCCCAGCTCGAGCGCCAGTCCCGCCAGGTCGATCGGCTGGAACGGGTTAACCGAACCCGCCTTGCTTTTCGACCCCGCATCCGCCGTCGCCGAATCCTGGCCTTTGGTGAGCCCGTAGCAACCGTTGTTCATTACGATATACACGATATTGAGGTTCCGGCGAACGATATGCACGAACTGTCCCATGCCGATAGACGCCGTGTCGCCGTCGCCGGAAACACCCAGGTACATCAGGTCGCGGTTGGCCATGTTCGCGCCGGTCGCAACAGATGGCATACGTCCGTGTACGGAATTAAACCCGTGCGACTTCCCAAGAAAATACGTCGGTGTTTTTGAAGAACAGCCGATACCCGACAACTTAGCAATGCGATGCGGAGGTACCGATAACTCGAAATAAGCCTGTATAATGGCCCCGCTGATAGAATCGTGCCCGCAACCAGCGCACAAGGTGCTTAGTGCGCCCTCGTACTCCCGTTTGGTATAACCGAGATCATTGGTGGGTGCGGATGGGTGACGAAATTTGGGACGTATGTAAGTCATTGCAATGATTATTGAGATTGGGAAACCAATTATAAATAATTAAAAATGCCCTGTATCACGAAATTGGCGGTGATCGGCATGCCATCGTAGTTAAGTACCGGGACCAGCTTTGACGGACTGGCATTCAACTCATTGATCAGCAGGGTACGCATCTGTCCGTCGCGGTTCTGTTCTACCACGAAGACCTTATCGTGCGCATCCAGGAAGGTCTCCACCGAAGGGTTGAAAGGAAACGCCCTGATCCGTACGGCATCTATCAATGTGCCCTGCTCCCGGAGAAGATCCATGGCTTCTTCCACCGAATAGGTAGACGTTCCATAAAAAAGGACCGCATTACGGCTCCGGTTCTCCTGCTGGTAAAACACAGGCGCCGGAACCAGGTAACGGGCAGTATTCCATTTTTTCAGCAGGCGGTCCATGTTGCGAACGTATACGGTGCCGTCTTCCGTGTAAGCGGCATATTCATCGCGGGAAGTTCCCCGGGTAAAGAACGAGCCCTGAGTGGCGTGCGTACCCGGGATGGTGCGGTATGTAACCCCGTCGTTATCAACATCGAGGTAGCGCCCGAACCGCTCCATGGTATCTAACTGGATGGCCGACAACACTTTGCCGCGATCATATTTGCGGCTATCGTCCCACTCGAAGGGTTCAGAAACATGGTCGTTCATGCCCAGGTCGAGGTCAGAAAGCATGATCACCGGGGTCTGCAGCCTTTCCGCCAGGTCGAACGAATCGGCCGTCATATCGAAGCACTCTTTCGGTGTATTGGGGAACAACAGTACGTGTTTGGTATCGCCGTGCGAGGCATATGCTGCCAGCAGCACATCCGATTGTTGCGTGCGTGTCGGCATCCCGGTGGACGGTCCGGCACGCTGCACATCGATCAGTACGGCGGGCACCTCGGCGAAATACGCGAGGCCGAGAAATTCATTCATTAACGAAACGCCTGGTCCGCTGGTGGCCGTAAAAGACCGCGCACCATTCCAGTTCGCGCCGATCACCATCCCCATCGCGGCAAGCTCATCCTCGGCCTGTACGATGGCGAACTTCTTCTTCCCGGTAGTTTTATCGATCCGCAGGTCTTTAGCATACGATTCAAACGCTTCAACCACCGACGTGGATGGCGTGATCGGGTACCAGGCAGCTACGGTAGCTCCTCCGTATACGGCGCCGAGGCCGCAGGCAGAATTTCCATCGATCAGTATCTTGTTCCCTACCAGGTCACGGCGTTCTAAACGCAGGTCCAGCGGGTAGCTGAAATGGTCGTGAACGTATTGGATACCCAGCTTAAGCGACTTGATATTAGGCGCGATCAGTTTCTCCTTGCCCTGGAACTGCCCGGTAAGCAACTGCTCAAGCACGCCAAACTCGATGTTCAGCAATGCCGAAAGGGCGCCCACATAAATAATGTTCTTAAACAACTGGCGCTGCCGCGGATCGGTGAACTCGCGCAGGCAGATCTCCATCAACGGAATGCCTATATAGTTAACGTCGCTGCGGATAAGTTCCGGGTGAAGCTGTTTGGTGCTGTCGTAAAGAAAGTAACCGCCGCTTTCCACATTCATTACGTCATTAGGCATGCTTTGCGGATTCATGCAGACCATGATATCGATGCCCTGGCGACGCCCATAATAGCCCTTTTCGCTTACGCGGACCTCGTACCAGGTTGGCAGTCCCTGGATGTTTGAGGGAAATATATTTTTGGGAGTAACCGGAATTCCCATCCGGAAGATCGCCTTTGCGAACAGGTAATTGGCACTTGCCGACCCGGTGCCGTTCACGTTGGCGAACCGGACCACAAAATCATTTATTTTGAGCATGAATGACCAGCTTTGGTAACCTTATATAAATAATGCTGCATGTCCCAGGCCGAGGTCGGGCAGCGTTCTGCGCAGAGACCGCAGTGCAGGCACACGTCTTCATCTTTCACCATTACACGCCCGGTAGTGAGGGCACCCGACACGTACAGGCTTTGTGCAACGTTCACCGCCGGCGCATTGAGCCGGTGCCGCAGGTCTTCTTCCTCGCCGTTTGGTGTAAAAGTGATGCAGGAAGTGGGGCAGATATCTACGCAGGCATCACACTCGATACACTTGCTGTCCGAAAACACGGTTTGTACATCACAGTTGAGACAGCGCTGCGCCTCTTTAAAAGCCGTCTTAAGGTCGAAACCAAGTTCTACCTCCAGCTTACGGTCGGCTAACGTGAGCTCTTTATCAGCCTGTGGTACCACGTAACGATAATCAGGCTCCACGGCATTATCATAGCTCCATTCGTGGATCCCCATTTTCTGGCTTACCAGGTTGGTAAACGGAGAAGGACGGTCCTTCAGGTCCTGCCCGCGCAGGAAAAGGTCGATAGAAACGGCAGCCTGGTGACCATGCGCTACCGCCGTAATTACGTTCTTAGGGCCCCATGCGGCGTCACCACCGAAGAAAACTTTCGGGTGAGACGACTGGTGGGTGAGCTTATCCACTACCGGCATGTTCCATTGGTCGAAGTCGAGGCCGAGATCCCGCTCTATCCACGTGAACGTGTTCTGCTGCCCGATGGCCACCAATACATCATCGGCTTCTACGAACACGTCCGGGTCACCGATCGGTAGCAGCGAGCGCTTGCCATTTTCGTCGTACACGGCATGTACTTTTTCAAAGGTCATTCCCACCAGTTTGCCATTTTCGGCGACATAGGTTTTTGGCACATGATTTTCGAGGATGGGAATATCTTCGTGCATGGCATCTTCTTTCTCCCAGGGAGAGGCCTTCATCTCGCTGAAAGGGCTCCGCACCAATACTTTTACCTGTTCGCCGCCAATACGGCGCGAAGTGCGGCAGCAATCCATCGCGGTATTTCCGCCACCCAGCACGATCACTTTTTTACCGATCGACCTGGTATGCTCGAATGCTACGCTTGCCAGCCATTCTATACCTACGTGTACGTTGGCGGCTGCTTCGACAAGGCCCGGAAGCTCGAGGCCGCGTCCGCGGGGAGCGCCGGTGCCCACATATACGGCATCGTAACCCTGGTCGAGGATTTCCTTCAAGCTCGACACATATCTTTTAAAATGAACATGGATACCCATATCCAGGATATAGTTCACTTCTTCGTTGAGCACCGAAACCGGCAAGCGGAACGAAGGGATCTGGCTGCGCATCATGCCGCCGCCAGCTTCCTGGTCATCATATAAATGGATCTCGTAGCCCAGGGGCGCAAGATCGCGCGCCACGGTCAGCGACGACGGGCCGCCGCCGATAAGCGCAATTCTCTTACCGTTCTTCACCGCGGGGATCTGCGGCATCCGCGATCTTACATCGTCCTTATTGTCCGCAGCCACGCGCTTCAGGCGGCAAATAGCCACTGGCTCTTCTTCTACCCGGCCACGGCGGCATGCCGGTTCGCAGGGCCTGTCGCACGTACGCCCCAGGATCCCTGGAAACACGTTGGATTCCCAGTTTACCATGTAAGCTTCGGAATACTTCCCGGCGGTAATAAGCCGGATGTACTCGGGTACCGGGGTATGCGCAGGACAAGCGTACTGGCAGTCTACCACTTTGTGGAAGTACTCCGGATCGTTGATGTTAGTCGGTTTCAAGTAACAGTTTTCTTATTTTTGATAAGTAAAAATATATTAAATCACTAAATCCATGCGATTATCTTTAGTATATTTTTATTCTAAATAGAAAATTACCTGCAAGTTATCCCGGGAAATATCAGGGTGCCGGCATGGAAAAACGGCGCAGCGTTTGCCAAAACCATTTAGCTGATCACTTGCTGCTGCCCGCTTCGCCGTAGATCTTGTGGAATTTTATGTACGAGATGACAAGTACCGCGAACCAGATCACCGCGAACCACCACATACCGGCAATTCCGTAAACCGCGTAGTTGGCGATAGCCGCCGAAATGAAGTCGATGCCGAGGCCTGCATATGCCCATTCTTTGATCCGTTTGGGAAAGAAAGGAACGATAAGCACCACTGCGCCCAGGAATTTAGCGATACCCAACTCCCAGTGGAACCACATCGGCAACCCGAGGTTACGGGTACCGCTGAGCGCCATTTCGCTATTCAGGAAGAATATGCCTGGAATAATAAAAAGAGCTATTAAGCCCGTAGTTACCCAATAAATGATTTTGTCCGCTTTGTTTGCTGTAGTTGTCATGATAATAGTTTGTAGATTATTAGAATACCTGTTATGTGATTTAATACAAAGCTAATGCGTATACCGGCACGCCAGGAGGGGCGAAAGCGACAAAAAAGAGGCAAAAAAAGGATGTACGGCTCCCGCGAAAACGTTTGCGCTAAAAAATCCTGCCGGTCATCAAAAACATGCTAAATTGCGGGAAAAAACAACGACAGAAATATGTATTTAATGGAACAAACCATGCGCTGGTACGGGCCAAATGACCCGGTAAGCTTGTGGGATATCCGCCAGGCGGGATGTACCGGTGTGGTAACGGCCCTTCACCATGTACCGGTTGGAGAAATATGGACGGTGGAAGAGATCAGCAAACGCAAAGCGGAGGTGGAAGGCGCTGGCCTCACCTGGACAGTGATCGAAAGCCTGCCCGTACACGAGGAGATCAAAAAACAATCGGGCAACTACCTGCACCACATCGAAAACTACAAACAAAGCCTGCGCAATGTGGCGGCTTGCGGACTTAAAGTGGTTACCTACAACTTTATGCCCATCCTCGACTGGATGCGTACCGACCCGTTCTACACCCTCGAAAATGGGTCGAAAGCACTTCGTTTTGAAAAGGCGGCGTTTATCGCGTTCGACCTGTTTATCCTGAAACGGCCCGGGGCCGAAGCCGATTATACGCAGGAAGAGATCGCTTCCGCAAAAGAACGGTTTGCCACCATGACCGTCGCCGAAAAAGAGGAACTTTACAAAAACACCTTACTTGGCCTCCCGGGAAGCGAAGAGCGCTTTACCGAAGAGCAGATCCTCGCCGCCCTGAGAACCTACGAACACATCGACCGGGCGAAACTGAAGGAACATCTCTTCTATTTCCTGCAGCAGGTAGTTCCCGTGGCGGAAGAGACCGGGCTTCAGATGGCGATCCACCCGGACGATCCTCCTTTCCCGATACTGGGGTTACCAAGAATTGTGAGCACCGAGGAAGACGCCAACCAACTACTGGCTTGCGCACCTTCTCCCGCCAACGGGTTATGCTTCTGCACCGGCTCTTATGGCGTACGCGCGGATAACGACCTCCCGGGGATGGTGAAACGCCTGGGCGACCACATCCACTTCCTGCACTTGCGCAACACGAAACGCGACGAACACGGTAACTTCTTCGAAGCCAACCACCTCGACGGCGACGCCGATATGTATGCCGTAGTAAAAGAAATCGTAGAAGTGATGAAGCGGAAAGGCTCCATCCCGATGCGCCCGGACCACGGTCACCAAATGCTGGATGATCTGAAAAAAGTTACCTATCCCGGCTATTCCGCCATCGGCAGGCTCAAAGGCCTGGCGGAACTGAGAGGCCTGGAACTCGGGATCGTGAGATCATTTGAATAAAGAAGCAGGAGATAACGTCCCGGCCGGTAAACCGGCCGGGACGTTAAGTTTGAAATGTTATCCGCACCACCTTTACCGTCACCAGCAACTGGCCCACATGCCTCATGGTGTGCTCGGCGGCATGAACTAACAACCCGATCACCGTTGACGGGAGCTGCGATCTGCCGATACCGCGAAAATCTGTCAGCGTGTCTTCAGGCGTATCCATCAATTGTTTAAAAGCCGCCTCTACCTGCACGCTAAACCTGTCCACCAGCTCCTGAACCGAGCAGCCGGTGGCTGAGTCCTTCCCCTCTGCCTTTAAATAAGCAAACTGTTCCTCGTTTAACGCCTCGTTTCTCGCATAAGTAAACAACCTGTCGAGCACCCCGCTTAAGTGCTGCAGGTGAAAGCCCACCGATGCCAGCCCGGCCGGCCGTTCCCATAGCCATGTGGCGGGGAAATCGATCAATAGCTCCGCCACTTCTTCACGCGCCTGCAGTAAAGCATGCGCAACCGGCTGCAGCAAAGGCGGGATATCGGGGAGGGGACCGCGTTGCCAGGCTTCCATTGCGATTGTGATATTTAGGCTAAAGGATAGGTTAAAGGCTGAAACCTCCAGCCTTTAACCTATCTTGTTCTGTAACGTACTGACTTAAAAGATATACTTCGTACTCAAAAAATTGGAGTTGTTATCTTCTACGATCTCGTTTAATAACGCTTTATTGTTTTCGTTCAGCTTGGCCGCAACGAGTGAGCGGATCGAGAACGAGCGGAGCGCATCAACTACAGATAAAGTTCCCTCCGCGCTGTCTTTTCTTCCTGTGAAGGGGAAGACGTCGGGACCGCGCTGGCACTGGCAGTTGATGTTTACGCGGCTCACCTGGTTTACCAGCGGATCTATCAGCGATGCGATCACATCCGGGTTGTTGCTAAACACGCTCACCTGCTGGCCGTGGGTAGAATCGATCAGGTACTGGATCGGTTCCTCCAGGTCATCGAAGGGTACAACCGGGATCACCGGACCAAACTGTTCTTCGCGGTAGAGCTTCATTTGCGAATTTACCGGGTACATAATAGCAGGGTACACGAACGATTCGTTGGCAATACCGCCGTTCTCGTTTACCACTTTGGCGCCTTTGCTTTCGGCATCTTCAATACATTCTTTCAGGTAAGCCGGCTTGTGCGGTTCGGGAAGCGGCGTCAGGTTTACCCCTTTCTCCCATGGCATGCCAAACTTGAGCTTTTCAACGGCTTCAGCCAGCGTTTTCAGGAACAGCTGCGCGATGCTGCGATGTACGAAAACGATCTTGATCGCCGTACACCGCTGCCCGTTAAAGGAAAGAGCGCCCAGCACCGTTTCTTCTACCGCCAACGTGATATCTGCGTCTTTGGTGATGATGGCCGCGTTTTTTGCATCCAAACCCAGGATGGCGCGGAGGCGGTTCACTTTAGGGTGCAGTTTCTTCAACTCGTCGGCCACTTTGCTCGAACCGATCAGCGTAAGCACGTTGATCTTACCCGATTGCATCAGGCCAGGCACAATGGTATGTCCGCGACCATAGATCGTATTTACCACCCCTTTCGGGAAACAGGTACGGAAAGCCTCCAGTAGCGGGTAATGCAGTAACGTACCATGCTTGGGCGGCTTAAACAGGATGGTATTTCCCATGATCAGCGCCGGGATCAGCGTAGTGAATGTTTCGTTTAGCGGGTAGTTAAAAGGCCCCATGCATAACACCACGCCCAGGGGCGAGCGGCGTACCTGTGCTACAATTCCCTGTTCGATCTGGAAGCGGGACGAATCTCGGTCGATATCTTTCAGCGCATCGATGGTGGCATGGATATATTCCACGGTACGGTCGAATTCCTTCACCGAATCGGCATACGATTTGCCGATCTCCCACATGATGAGTTTTACGACAATTTCTTTCTTTTCCACCATCTTCCTTGTGAATTGTTCCACACAGGTGATGCGGTTTTGCACACTCATGGTCGGCCATTCGCCGCGCCCGTTGTTATACGCGTTAACGGCAGCATCGAGCGCCTCCATGGCTTCCTTTTCGGTACAAACGGGGAAACTGCCTACCAGCTTTCGCTTCAGTTCTTCGCCCGATCTTACAAATACAGGCGAAAGCACTTCCGAGCACGGGCCTGTCCAGGGCTTCATCTCTCCGTTAGAGAGGTATTCTTTCTGATGGATCTCTTCATCGAAAAGGAACTCCTTAGGGATATCACTTTCGTCGACAAAAATAGAGGCAATCTGATCTTTAACGCTCATAATGAGTCTTTTAGTTTAGGGTGATCGGCTTCATCCGCGGCACCAGGAAATGCATGATCAGCCACGCCAGCAGGTATGCGGCGCCGCATATAAAGAACATAATGTAGTAACCGGTCTGGATATCATTAATACTTTCGTAATATTTAAACATGCCTTTCTGTACCAATGCGGTAAGCAGGATCCCGCCAAGTCCGCCAAACATTCCCCCAATACCTGTTACAGAACCGGTAGCGCGTTTAGGGAACATATCTGAAACGGTGGTAAAGATGTTTGCGCTCCATGCCTGGTGTGCCGCAGCGGCCAGGCCGATCACCAACACGGCCAGCCACATATTTACGGAACCGGCGATCTGTGCGAAAACGATAGGGATCACGCAAAACGCATAGATCAGCATACTTGTTTTACGCGCCTTGAACACTTGCCAGCCGCTGTTGATCAGCTTCATGGGCAGGTACCCGCCGCCAACGCTTCCCAGGCTGGAAATGATATATACCACTGCTGTCGGGAAAGCCAGGTCGGTATTGCTCAGGTGATATTGCTTTTTGAGAAAATCCGGCAGCCAGAATAAATAGAACCACCAGATCGGGTCGGTAAGCAGCTTGCCGATGGCAAATGCCCAGGTCTGTTTAAAGCTCAGCAGCCTGAACCAGGAAACCTTCGCAGTTTCGGGCTCGCCGGTCTCTGCGTTCAGGTCGGCAGAAGCCTCTTTGTCGGCGTGGATGTAGTCGAACTCAGCTTTAGAAAGCAACTTGTGTTTAGCAGGAACTTCGTATAAGATGAACCACAGGGCGAGCCATATAAAACCGATGGCCCCGGTAAGGATGAACGCCCATTGCCAGCCCCACTTCTCCGCGATAAAAGGAACGGAAAGCGGCGCGATGATGGCGCCGATGTTCGAACCTGAATTAAAGATCCCGGTGGCAAACGCCCGCTCCTTTTTAGGGAACCATTCTGCGGTAGCTTTAATGGCCGATGGAAAATTACCCGCTTCGGTAATTCCCAGGAATACACGGGCTAACGCGAAACCGGCAGTTCCGGTTGCTAATGCATGGCATACCGCGGCGATGCTCCACAAGGTGGTGGCAATGGCATACCCGATCTTGGTGCCCAGCTTGTCGATCACGCGGCCTGCAAAAAGCATCCCCAATGCATAGGAGATCTTGAATGCAAGCTCGATATCGGCATAATTCTCCACCTCCTGTACTTTGTCCCAGTTAAATGCGGCAGCCAGGTAAGGCTTTAGCAAGCTGATCACGGCACGGTCGAGGTAATTAACAGTCGTAGCAAAAAACACAAGTGCACAGATCGTCCACCTGTAATTGCTCATTTTGTTTTCCTTCATTTCGAAAACGTTTATTGGTTAGTTTATTTGCGGCAAGACTGCACGATGGCGATCGCGTCTTTGGTGGCGGTGATCAGCTCGTCGTACTTTTTGTTTTCCATTACGTCCTTACTTATCAGCTTGCTTCCCATGCCTACTGCGCAAACACCGGCTTTGAACCAGCCGGAGATATTGTCCTTATCGACCTCTACGCCACCGGTAGGCATAAATAACAGGTTAGGGAACAGGTCTTTAATGGCCGAAAGGAACGCAGGCCCGAGGATATTGCCCGGGAACAGCTTTATTACTTTAGCGCCGAGCTGTTCGGCTTTGATCACTTCTGTGGGAGTCATACAACCAGGGACCCAGAGGATCCCAAGTTTTTCGGCGAGCCCGGCGACATCTTCTACCAGGCCCGGGCTGATAATATAATCTGCCCCGGCATCGATAAACGCCTGCGCAGACGCTGTATCCTTAATGGTGCCCACCCCGAGGTACATCCCTTCAAGCTCGTTGGCGCAAACTTCTTTCATCTTCGCAAAGTTGTTTAGCGCAGCTTCTCCCCGGTTAGTGTATTCCACGGTACGGATCCCGGCTTTGTATAATGCGCGCAGCAGTTCGATGCTGGTTTCTGTGTCTTTGTTAAAATATAAAGGCAGAATTCCCTGTTCGGGGATGAGTTTTAAAAGGATTGACTTCTTATCCATGATACTGATTAGTTCAAAACTGTTATAATTTGGGTGGCTAATGTAGAAAAATTAAGCAAACATACAGCGTAAACATTTAAATCATCCGTCATGATATTAAAGTATTTACGCAAACGTTCCCGGAGATTTATTGCCGGTTTTTTATCCCGAAACTTGTTATTTAAAAGAACGTTAATGTACTTTTGGTCGATTAAGCCTCAAAAAGGCGAAAGCTAAAAAGCATAAAGCATAAAGCATCTTCCGGGCACCCGGGACGATTTACCCGGGCAAATAATTGGCGTTTGCAGGATCGTTTAAGCTTTGTACTTCAACCTTTAAGCTTATCAAGAACCGTGTTTTCTAAATATCAAAACAAGATAAACAATGTCTAAAAAAGTTGTAACCCTGGGAGAAATAATGCTGCGCTTATCTACTCCTGATTTCAAGAGATTCGTGCAGAGCGATACATTTGATGTAACGTATGGCGGTGGCGAAGCAAACGTTTCTGCCGCGCTTTGTAACTATGGCCTTAACGGAACTTTTGTTTCTAAGGTGCCTAACAACCCCATCGGCCAGGCGGCCATCAACCATTTACGCCGTTATGGCGTCGACACTCAATATGTTGCCCGCGGCGGAAAGCGCTTAGGGATCTATTTCCTGGAAACAGGCGCCTCGATGCGTGCTTCGCAGGTAGTGTATGACCGTGCAGACGCTTCTATCTCGGAAGTGGAGATCGATGAATTCGATTTCGACAAGATCTTTGAAGGCGCCGATTGGTTCCATACCACCGGCATTACACCCGCGCTGAGCGATAAAGCCGCCGCGCTTACCGAAGCTGCGTTAAAGGCCGCAAAAGCTAAAGGCATCACTACCAGTATCGACCTGAACTACCGTAAAAAGCTTTGGAGCAAAGAAAAAGCGCGTGAAGTAATGACCCGTCTTTGCCAGTATGTAGACGTTTGCATCGGCAACGAAGAAGACGCCGACACCACCCTCGGTTTCACCAGCAAAGGAACCGATGTAACCAAGGGCGAACTGAACCTCGACGGATATAAAGACGTTTTCCAGCAAATGAAAGAAAAGTTCGGCTTCAAATATATTGCTTCTACCCTTCGCGAAAGCCATAGTGCTTCTGACAACGGATGGTCGGCGCTGGTTTACAACGGAACAGATTTCTACCATACCAAATCATACGAAGTACGCATCGTTGACCGTGTAGGCAGCGGCGACTCTTTCGCCAGCGGTTTCATCTACGGCCTGGTAACCGGTATGGCCATGGGCGATGCCGCTGAATTTGGCGTAGCAGCTTCGGCGCTGAAACATACCATCCCCGGCGATCTGAACCACGCAACCCTGTCGGAAGTGAAGGACCTCGTTGGAGGCGACGGATCAGGACGGGTACAACGGTAATTGAAACGAGGAACGGGCCGAGCCATCCGGCCCATTCCCCATTCTCTATTCCCCATTCTCCATTCTCTCCTTCTAATACCATCCATTACATATTTATACGATTTGCCAACCTGTTCAACCAACATTACATGATCATAGATTCTCTCGAAAACGGTTCCAGATATTATAGTGTTCACCCGTTGTTTGCAAAAGCGTTCGAATACCTGCATGCGCAGGACCTCGACACGATCGGGGTAGGCAAGTACGACATCGCCGAAGGGCTGAAGATCGGTATTACCGACAAAGAGGCCATGACGGTGGAAGAGTCGACCGCCAAGTTCGAGTGCCATAACCAGCATATCGATATCCAGGTCTGCATCCGCGGTACCGAAAAAATGGGATGGAAGCCGCGCGGCGACTGCAAGGACGAAAAAGGGTCGTACAATCCAGAAAAAGACGTTGCGTTTTACAATGACGCACCCGACATGTTCTTCGAACTGAACCCGGGCCAGTTTGTGATCTTCTTCCCTGAAGACGTGCACGCGCCGATGATCGGCAGCGGGCCGATCAAGAAGGGAGTTGTGAAGGTGAGGATTTGAGCGTAGAGGTTCTCTACTTACAATTAGCTTCAATCATCTTCTCTGCCCGGTCGCTTCCCAGCCTTCTTACAAACAGGAGGTCTTCGCAGGCCCCTTCTTTGTCCTGTTGCTTTATTTTACTTGCGGCCTGTTTAAGCATGCGGTCTATGTAACGTTCGTCGTAACCGAGTTGCGCTTTCAGGTCGAGGATCTTGGCTTCGTCATCGGCAGCGTAGTTCCCTGTTTTCTTTTTGTCGTAGAAATTAAGGACTGCCCGGGTGAGCGCTTCGCGCGACCGGTAAGCGGCGATAGCTTCGCGGATCTGTTCCGGCGACCGGCGTTCGCAGTTAAATTCTTTCAACGCGAAGTTGATAGGAAGCACGATCGATTGCGTGGTGTCATACCCCGCGGGAACGATCCACTTTCCGGAGGTGAGGCGTACAATGCGCAGCGCTTCTTTATCCAGGTCTGTGCCGTATCCCTTTTGAACAGCCGACTGGTAGATCCGGCCCCCGCTATTAAGCCTGAAGCTTACCTGGATGGTTCCCTGCAGGCAATTCTGCTTGGAGAACTCGGGGTAGATCAGGTTATTGTTAATAAAGGCGTCGAGCCGGCTTGCGCCACCTTTAAAAGACGGCTGGTCATACTGGAAGACGAGACTTAAGATGTTCAGAAATATCAGGAAGTTCATTTTTCGATTTATTGGTTGAACGTTTAACGTTTAACGCTATACGTGTTTACAAGATCGTATTTTATCACCCGGATTAATTATAAACCTGTCCGCGGCGTTATCCGGCACGTACAACGTTCTACGTATAACGTCTAACTCACCTAAAACGTGTACCTGAGCACCCACCCGGGATCCTTGCAATTCTTCAGCCACAGGTCCTGTTCAGACATCCTGCATACACCCGGGTAGTCTCCTTTTCTACCCTGCATGTCAAGCATAAGCTGGAAATGAAGGTGCGGGGGCCAGTGACCATTTTCGTTTATGGCGCCAAGCGTCGCGAAAGGGGTACCGGAACGGATCAACATCCCTTCTGAAAGACCGGTTAGTGAAGACACACTTAAATGCCCGTAAAGCGTGTAAAACAACCGGTCGCCGGTATGGTGCTGCAGGATGACCGTACCGCCATAATCGCCAAAATTATCATTGTTGGCAAAACTATGTACGGTGGCATCCATCGGGCAGTAGATCGGGGTGCCGGCAGGCCCCCAGATATCGGTACCCAGGTGCAGGCTGCGGGGCTCGCCGCCGTTGCCGAACAGGGCTTTTGATTGATAGAGGGTGCGGTTCTCCGCATAACCCCCGATGCCGTAGCGGCAACCGGTTTCGGCGAGCTTATCTTCTATCCAGGCGGCAAAAACCGGTGGATCGGCAACGGTGGCCGCATCGGGTCCGGCGGCCGCACCCGTAAAATCGAGTGGTAATAACCGGTCGCCCGGGTCGAAGTCTACCACCGGGCAGATCTGCCCGGCATTATTGTCGAGGTAATCCTTCAGCCACATCTGCAGATCACTCTTCGTCGGGCTGACGGGGCTCTTTACTGATTTTATCAAAGAGCTTATCCATTCGCTGTACGTATTCGCTGGTATCGTCGAGGTAGAACTCGAGTTGCGGAACCGTCTTTACCTGGTGCCTGATCTTCATGCCAAGCTTATAGCGGATCTCACCGGCATGAGCGGTCACCGTATTGAGGGCCAGCGTAGGGTTGGTAATATTAAAGAAGCTGAGGAACACGCGGGCGATGGCAAGATCGGGAGTTACCCGCACCATGGTGATGGTGACGAGGGTGTCGGGCAGGAAACCGGTACCCTCCCGCTGAAATACCTGGGCGAGCTCTTTTTGAATAACCCCGGCGAATTTTTGTTGGCGTGTACTTTCCATGGGTGGTAATGTATAAAATGTTTTCTCAATATAAAAGCTTATCGTAGGGGAACCTGCCCACATGAATGGCTTTCACTTTTTCGTAAAGCAACGACCTGAACTCATCGATGTTGTCTTTCTGCAGCGCGGAGATAAAGATCGCCGGGCTGTTGAAGTCGGCCATCCAGCTTCGTTTAAACTCGGCGAGGGAGAGCGGCGGCACTTCAGGGGCGTCGGCATCGAACGGTGCGGGCCGGTACGCATCGGTTTTATTGAATATGGTGATCACAGGCTTATCCACGGCGCCGAGCTCCTTGAGCGTTTCGTTCACGGTGCGGATATGGTCTTCGAAATTGGCGTGAGAAATATCGACCACATGCAGCAGGATATCGGCTTCACGCACCTCATCGAGCGTCGACTTAAAACACTCTACCAGGTGATGCGGCAGCTTGCGGATAAACCCAACGGTATCCGACAGCAGGAACGGCAGGTTCCCGATCACCACTTTGCGCACGGTAGTATCCAGCGTAGCGAACAGCTTGTTTTCCGCAAACACCTCCGACTTGGAAACCAGGTTCATGATGGTGGATTTGCCTACGTTGGTATACCCCACCAGTGCAACCCTCACCAGCTCTCCCCTGTTCTTGCGCTGGGTTTCGTTCTGCTTATCGATCTGGCGGAGCTTCTCTTTTAACAGCGAGATCTTTTGCAGGATGAGCCGCCTGTCAGTCTCGATCTGGGATTCCCCGGGACCACGCATCCCGATCCCGCCTTTTTGGCGTTCAAGGTGGGTCCATAATCTCGTTAATCTTGGTAAAAGATATTGGAGCTGCGCCAGTTCCACCTGCGTTTTGGCCTGGGCGGTTTGTGCGCGGCGCGCGAAGATATCCAGGATCAGGTTGCTGCGGTCGAGGATCTTTACCTGCAGCTCGTTTTCGATATTGCGCAGCTGCGAAGGCGATAATTCATCGTCGAATACCACGATATCGATCTCTTCGGACTTTACGAATGCGTTGATCTCTTCCAGCTTACCGGTGCCCACAAAAGTGGCGCGCTCGGGACGCTGCATTTTTTGGGTGAACGACCTCACTGTTTCTCCGCCGGCGGTATCTACCAGGAAAGCAAGCTCGTCCAGGTACTCGCGTGTTTCGTCTTCCGTTTCACCGGGGGTAACAATGCCCACCAATACGGCCCTTTCGGGTTTGATGGCGGTGTCGTAAAATTTCTGTCTGGGCATGTTAGGGTAACCCTTTATTTTTTTAATTGTTCCACAAAATCTGCCATGGCGGCGCCGGGATCTTCCTGTTTCATAAAGTTCTCCCCGATGAGGAAGCCGTTAAACCCTGCAGACTTCAGATCGCGGATAGTTTGCACATCGCTGATGCCGCTTTCGGAGATCTTGAGGAACTGGCCGGGGATCGCTTCAACAAGATCGTAAGAATGTTTAATATCCACCGAAAAATCGGCGAGGTTGCGGTTATTCACACCGATGGCGTCGAGGTCTTCGCAAATGCTGCGATCGAGCTCTTCGCGGTTATGAACCTCCAGCAGTACGTTCATGCCAAGGCTTTTCGCCAGTCGGGCAAATTTGGCGATCTCGGCAGGCGTGAGGATGGCGGCGATCAGCAGGATGATGTCTGCACCAAGCGCCCTGGCTTCCACTACCTGGTATTCGTCGATCATAAAGTCCTTACGAAGCAGCGGGATGGCGTTTGCTCCGCGTGCTTCCACCAGGTCGCGTTTCTTGCCGCCGAAAAACTCGTTGTCGGTAAGTACCGACAAGGCCGAAGCGCCCGCCCCTGCATACTCCTGCGTTACTTTCGCCACGTCCGCGCGGTTATTGATGATGCCCTTTGAAGGTGATGCCCGTTTAAACTCGGCAATAATGCCCGTCCGGCTTGTATCCAGCATAAAATCCCGCATCGAATAGCAGGCATGCTGGAAAAGCTCACCCTCTTCGAGCCTCGATACCGGTACCCGGAGACGGGCTTTCGAAACCTCATCGCGCTTTTTAAGCACTATCTTATCTAGTATGGTCATATCTTTAGTATCAGTGGTCAGTTTTCAGTAGTCAGTCCCAGCTAAATGCCGTACCGGCACCGAAAGCTGCTCACCGACTACTGGTTACCCCTCCAGCCAGTTTTGTATAATCACCCTGCCGTTTTCCGTAAGTACCGATTCCGGGTGGTACTGTACGCCGCGCACGTCGAGCGTTTTATGGCGCAGCGACATGATCACACCATCAACATCCGTTCCGGTAACCTCCAATTCGGCAGGAAGGTTTTCCGGAGACACCGCCCAGGAGTGATAACGCCCCACGTTGAACTTTTCCGGGAGTTGCTGGTAAAGCACCTCACCGGGCTGTGTAACGTTGAGCATGGTGGCCCTGCCGTGTACCGGGCGGGAAAGGTTGTAGAGGCTTCCGCCAAACACTTCGGCCATGGCCTGCATACCAAGACAAATGCCGAGGATGCTTTTGGACGGCGACCAGGTACGGATCACGTCCGGCAGCAGGCCCGCTTCCGAAGGGATCCCGGGACCCGGGGACAGCAGGATCTTGTCGAAAGGTTCAATATCTGCCAGTGCAAATTTATCATTTCTCCATACCTCGGCCTGCCGCCCGCACTCATGTAGGAGATGTACCAGGTTAAAGGTGAAGGAATCGTAATTATCAATGACGAGGATTTTCATGTTAGTTGGGTTTTCAGTGATCAGTGGTCAGTTTTCAGTCCCTGTATGGCCCTACAGGAACTGGCAACTTACGACTGATCACTCATTACTAGATTTCTACTGCCATTTCCATCGCTTTGCGAAGGGCCATGATCTTGTTATTTACTTCGTTAAGCTCACTTACCGGGTCTGAATCGGCAACGATGCCCGCGCCCGCCTGGTAGTGCAGCACGTTATTGCGGCTCAGGAAAGACCGGATCATGATGGCGTGGTTAAAGTCGCCATTAAAGCCCATATAACCGATGGCGCCGCTATAAAAGCTCCGTTTGCTGTTCTCGAACTTGTTAATGAGGGTCATTGCCATATACTTGGGTGCACCGCTCAGGGTACCTGCCGGGAAGGTATCGCCCACCACGTACAACGGATCGGCGGTTTCCTGGAGTTTGCCCGTAACCTTCGATACCAGGTGGATCAGGTGCGAATAATACTGCACTTCTTTAAACGCTTCCACCTGCACTTCGGTACAATGGCGGCTCAGGTCGTTACGGGCGAGGTCTACCAGCATTACGTGCTCGGCGCTTTCCTTGGGATCATTTTCCAGTTGTTCGGCTAGCTGCGCATCGAGTATGTCGTTCCCGGTACGTTTAAAGGTACCCGCGATCGGGTAAATTGCGGCCGCACGGTTCTTAATGGTTAACTGCGCTTCCGGCGAAGAGCCGAACAGCTTAAAATCGCCATAGTCGAAATAGAAAAGATATGGCGAGGGATTAATGGAACGCAGCGCCCGGTATACGTTAAACTCATCTCCCTGGAACGAGCGCGAGAACGCCCTCGACGGCACGATCTGGAACACATCGCCCCGGAAAATATGCTGCTTAAGGTTTTTTACCACCTGGATGAACTCTTCGTCGGTAAGGTTGGAGGCTTCTTCGCCTATGGCGGAAAAACGGTATTCGGGGAAATCCTTGTTTTTAATCAGGTAGCTGATCCGCTCCAGGCCTTCGCCGGCACTGTTACCGGTACCATGCTCAAAAATATACAGTTCGTTCTTAAAATGATCGATGGCGATCACATACCTGTAAATGTGGTATTGCAGCAATGGGATATCGCGGCCGTTTTCTGCCTGTGGCTTCAGCTTGATATCTTCAAAATACTCGATGGTTTCGAAGGTAAAGTACCCAAACAAGCCGTCGGAAATAAACTTGAAGGGTTGGGCCTCCTCCTGTTTAAAGCTGTTGCGGAAGACAGAAACACGCTCGTGCAGGTTAAGACCCCGGGCAGAATAGGATTCGGTGCGCCCATCAGGATAGTATTCCGAAAATGTTTCCCCCGTAAGGGTGATGCCTGCGATCGGGTCGCAGCAAACATAGCTCATGCTATTCTCGCGGCTGTGATAGTCGGAACTTTCCAGCAGCAGGCTGTTCGGGAAAATATCGCGCAGGCGCAGGTAGATACTTACAGGGGTAGTGGTATCTGCGAGCAGTTTCTTGTAGTTGGTAGATAACTTGTACATGGACGTTATTACTATCAGCTGCCAGCTATCAGCCGTCAGCTTATTAAATTAATTATCAAGTTGCAACTCTTTAGCACGTTGCAAAGAGCTGATTGCTGACAGCTGACACAACTGACCGCTGATTCACAGCACAAAAAAACCCAACGGGTTAGCGTCGGGTTCATCTATCGTATAGTTCTTATTTCTTTGCTATAAAACGACTATTTCCCGGCGCAGCTGTGCGGGCCACCACCAGATATTGCTTGTATGTAATGCGTTAGTCATCGGGCACAAAAATAGAAAGAAAATTGGATCTGCAAATTATTTGAACATTAATGTGTGGTTACAGGTGTGTCATAGCGAACAACCCGCGCCCGCTATGGACGATGGCTCCAATTACTACCAGGAAGGCAAGGGTGTAAAAAATGGCGATGGTGCGGTGTTTTAATGCGGCTACCGGTTCTTTTTTTGAACGGGAATGACCGATGGTGAACAAAGCGACGGCGATGATCATCATGGTAGCGTGCTCAACGGTCCAGTACCGAAGGGTCGGGTCTTTCATAGCCGTGCCCATGCTGCCTGTTTGTACCAGCGGGCTGTAAAAATAGAGGATGAGCCCTACCAGAAACTGCATATGAACAGCGATCATAGCGAACAGGTTGAGCTTGCGGACGCCTTCGCCATAAGCCTTTTTACCGAGCCAGCCATCGAAGCTGAAGATAATGGCGACAATTACCAGTACCAATACCACATAACGGAGACCTGAATGACTTTCGAGGAGAATTTTGTACATAAAATTATTTTTTTCAAAAATAGGCTAAAAAACTGAGTCTGAGAATTTGGATTTTTCCTAAAAATTGCCGGTTTATATTGAATTTTCGACAACAAAATACGAATAACTATAAAGTTACTTCACCCGCCCATTGTGAAATTAAAAATATCCCCTATTTTCGGACATACTTTAAAATTTTATAGCGAATGAGAAAAATTCTACTCTTGTGCTTTATTCTGGGCACGGTTATCCGCGTAGCTGCGCAGGGAACATTTCCTGTTAACGGCGCATGGGATACCCGCCCCGGGCTATACGCATTTACGAACGCAACGATCGTTGTGAGCGCAGACCAGACGATTTCCAAAGGAACACTCCTGGTTAAAGACCGCACCATCGAGGCCATCGGGCCCGGTGCTGCCATACCTGTTCCAAAAGGATACATCGCGGTCGACCTGAAAGGTAAGTTTATTTACCCGGGCCTGGTAGATGCTTTTACCGGCTACGGTCTTCCTGCCCCGGCGGCAGGCGGCGGCGGTTTCGGCAGGGGCGGCGGCGGTGGTGCAGCGGCGGCGCGCCCGGCAACACCGGCAAAAACCGGCGCTTACGGCTGGAATGAAGCGATCAAACCGGAAGTACATGTGGGTACCACCTTCACCGCAGATGTGGCACGCGCAGAAGCCCTGAAAAAACTCGGCTTCGGAGCGGTACAGGCAGTGAACCGGGATGGAATTGTTCGCGGAACTTCGGCGGCGGTAACGCTTGGCGACGAGCCGGATAACCTGGTGATGCTGAAGGACAACGCGGCAGCCAACTACTCGTTCAGCAAGGGAAGCTCGACCACCAGCTATCCCACTTCGCTGATGGGTACGATTGCGTTACTGCGCCAGACTTTCCTGGATGCAGCCTGGTACAAAACATCGAAGGACGAGTACAACATCACCCTGGATGAGTTTAATAAAATTCAGTCGCTTCCGCAGATCTTCGAAGTAACCGACCCGCAGAGTGTATTGCGGGCCGATAAGATCGGGAAGGAATTCGGCAAACAGTTCATCTTTAAAACAGACGGTAAAGAATACCAGCGCATGGACCTGATGAAGGCCACCGGCGGAAGCTTTATCGTGCCGGTTAGCTTTCCAAAACCATATGATGTGGAAGACCCTGCCGACGCACGAAACATCACTTACGCGCAGATGAAAGACTGGGAGCTTGCCCCTACTAACCCTTCGGCACTGGAAAAAGCCGGGATCCGCTTTGCGATCACCTCGTTTGGCGTAGATAACGCCAGGGATTTCTGGGCCGCCATCCGCACTGCGATGGAATATGGCCTGACCGAAAAACAGGCGCTGAGATCCCTGACCGAGATCCCTGCTGATATGCTGGGCATCAGCGCCCAGGTTGGTACGCTGGCGAAAGGCAAGCATGCCAACTTTATCATCAGCTCCGATAACCTGTTTAAGGCCAACACCACCATTTACGAAAACTGGGTAGACGGCCGCCCGTACGTGGTTTCCAAGATGGATGTGCTCGATATCCGCGGGAACTACACCTTCAATATGGATGGCTCCCCGGCCCTTACCCTCCGGATTGGCGGTACCACCCCGGCTGCGCTCGACGCAACCATCATCCGCACCGGCGCCGACAGCGTACAGGCACGCGGCACCTTAACGCGTAACGGCGACATCATCGGTCTTTATTTCGACCTCAGGAAAAACCCCGCAGGTAACGTAAGGCTGAGCGGCTATATTTCCGGTTACTCCCCCGTTACCATGAGCGGTGAAGCGGTAATGCCAGATGGCACTGCCGGACGCTGGAACGCCATCCGAAAGGATACCCTGGCAAACCGCGGAGGAAGGCCCGAGGCGGCCAAAACCACCCCTGTTACTGGACCGGTAGTTTATCCTTTCCTTGCCTATGGCAATGCCGAAATACCCAAAACAGAAACGGTGTTATTTAAAAATGCCACCGTATGGACCAACGAAAAAGATGGCATCCTGAAAAATACCGACGTATTAATCGAGGGCGGCAAGATCAAAGCGATCGGCAAAAACCTGTCGGCAGGAAGCGCCAAAGTGATCGACGCTACCGGCAAACATATTTCGGCAGGTATCGTGGATGAGCACTCGCACATCGCGGCAAGCAACGGCATTAACGAAGGCGCCCAGTCTGTGAGTGCCGAAGTAAGGGTTGCCGACGTGATCAACGCTGAAGACATCAACATCTACCGGCAGCTGGCGGGCGGGGTAACCACTTCGCACATCCTGCACGGTTCGGCCAACTCGATCGGCGGCCAGACCCAGCTAATCAAGCTTCGGTGGGGGAAAAGCCCCGAGGAGATGAAATTTGAAGGCAGCGACGGCTTTATCAAATTCGCCCTTGGCGAAAACGTTAAACAAAGCAACGGCGGTGGCGGCGGCTTCGGCCAGAACGTTAACCTGCGTTTCCCCCAAACACGTATGGGTGTGGAACAGGTATACATCGATGCGTTTACCCGTGCAAAGGAGTACAAAGCTGCACGCGCGGTAAAGGGCAGCACTACCCGCCGCGACCTCGAACTGGATGCGCTGGTAGAGATCCTGGACGGCAAACGGTTTATCACCTGTCACTCCTACGTACAGTCGGAAATTAACATGCTTATCCATGTGGCCGATTCGATGGGCTTTAAGATCAACACATTTACGCACATCCTGGAAGGTTACAAAGTGGCCGACAAAATGAAAGCACATGGCATTGCCGGTTCTACGTTCTCTGACTGGTGGGCTTATAAAATGGAGGTTGCAGAAGCGATCCCGTACAACGGCAAGCTGATGCATGAGGTGGGTGTGGTTACCGGTTTCAACTCCGACGATGCCGAAATGGCACGCCGCCTGAACCAAGAAGCTGGTAAAGCGGTAACTTACGGTAAAATGAGCGAAGAAGACGCACTGAAGCTCGTTACCCTTAACCCTGCCAAAATGCTTCATGTGGATAACCGCATCGGGAGCATTAAGGTAGGTAAGGATGCCGACCTGGTACTGTGGTCGGCTAACCCGCTTTCTATTTACGCAGTGGCCGAAAAAACCTACGTAGAGGGCGTTCCTTATTGGGACATGGAGCAGGATGCGGTGAAACGCAAAGCGCTTAAAGCAGAACAAGGCAAGCTGATCCAGAAAATGACCGAAGCGAAAGCAGGCGGTGCGGGCACCCAACGTCCGGGCGGATTTGGCGGCCGCGGACCACGTTTGTACGAATGTGAAACCACAGAAGCCGACCTCGATCAGCTGATAGGCGGGAACCATTAATTATTTAAGAAACCAGACATGAAGAAATTTATATCAGGGCTCGCGGCCGTTCTTGTAACTACCACCGCGGCATTTGCACAGCCCAATATTATGCCCGCCCTGCCCCAGGGCAAACCGGTAGTGATTACCGGCGCAATGATCCACGTGGGCAACGGGCAGGTAATCAGCAATGGTTACATTGCTTTTGATAAAGGAAAGATCACGGCAATCGGCGAAGGTGCTGCTCCGGCGGTTACCGGCGCGGAAGTGATCAGCGCTGCCGGAAAACACGTGTATCCCGGTTTTATCGCGCCCATCACAGACCTCGGCCTGGTGGAAGTTGAATCGGTAAAGGCTACGCTCGACGAGTCGGAAACTGGCAACATGAACCCGCACATCCGTACGCTGATCGCGTATAACACGGATTCGAAGGTGATCCCAACCCTCCGTTCTAACGGGATCCTGCTGGCACAGCCTACCCCGAACGGCGGTGTGATCTCCGGGCAATCGTCTGTGGTAACCATGGACGGCTGGAACTGGGAAGATGTAGCTTATAAAACCGACATCGCCATTCACCTTAACTGGCCGGTTTCACGTACCGGCCGCGGTTTTGGCGGCGGCGGTTTCCCTGGCGCAGCTGCCGCAGGCGCAGATGCCGGCGACCGTACGCAAAAGGAGATCGACGACCTGTACGCTTATTTCGCGGCAGCCCAGGGGTATGCTACGATCGGCAAGCCAGCTGTTACTAACATCCGCT
Source organism: Hufsiella ginkgonis (assembly GCF_009834915.1). Lineage (GTDB taxonomy): Bacteria > Bacteroidota > Bacteroidia > Sphingobacteriales > Sphingobacteriaceae > Hufsiella > Hufsiella ginkgonis. Next base: position 585,494 of record NZ_WVHS01000001.1, read on the forward strand.
TTGCGGCGATGGCCGGGTTGTTTAACGGCACTAAAAAGCTGTTCATTTCCGTAAATAACTCGAAGGATATCCTGAAAGCGATCGCCTTTATCAAAAAGTTCGGGCTAAAAGGGGTGATCACCGGTGGTAACGAGGCTTACCTCGTAGCCGACGAACTGAAACAAAATAACATCCCCGTGATACTGGAAGAAACACAGACACTGCCAAACCGCACCGAAGATGACGTATACCTGCCTTATAAAATGCCAAAAATGCTGCAGGATGCCGGCGTGCTGTATTCCCTGACCGGGATCGGCTTCTGGCGCCAGCGCAACCTGCCTTTCGAAGCAGGCACCGCGGCGGCTTATGGTTTAACCAAAGAACAGGCTTTATCAATGATCACCCTGAACACCGCCAAGATCCTCGGGATCGACAAAACGGTGGGCAGCCTCGAAAAAGGAAAGGACGCCACCCTGTTCATTTCCAAAGGAGATGCGCTTGACATGATCACGATCGACGTGGAAACCGCCTTTATCGGCGGCAGGAACGTTAGCCTGGATAACCTGCACAAACAGTTGTACAAACGATATGCGGAGAAATATAATTTGAAGCAGTAATTTTTTAGCTGAAAGCAAAAAGCCGGAAGCTTAAAGCGACGGGAATGTCGCTTTAAGCTTCCGGCTTTTTGTTACGGCATGATCTTGCTTTAAGCTTCCCGCTTTAAAGTTTTCCCGCATTCAGCTCATCCCAATACTCCACCGCCCGCCGGTAATGCGGGATCACGATCGAGCCGCCTACCAGGTTAGCGATCATAAACAGTTCATTCATTTCGTCGTGGGTAACGCCTTCGTGGTGACATTTCTCCAGGTGATACCTGATGCAGTCGTCGCAGCGCAGCACCATGGAGGCCACCAGGCCCAGGAGCTCCTTGGTTTTAACGGGAAGTGCACCTTCGGCGTATGAAGTGCTATCGAGTGCAAAAAACCGCTTGATGTTGGTATTGGCGGTTTCCATAATACGGTCGTTCATGCGGGAACGGTAAGAGTTAAAGTCGTTTACAAGCTGTGACATGGCATTTTATTAAAGGAACGTAAAAATGAGGTACGATATCAATCGGGTTTAAGTTCGATAGACGGGTCCCAGAACACCGCTTTTAAGTGCCTTACCTGGTCGTTTTGCACTTCGACCCCTTCGCTTTCCAGCAATTGCTGCATGAGGCTGCCGCCGAAATGGTGTTTGGCGGTGAGCAGGCCGGCGCGGTTCACCACGCGGTGTGCGGGCACTGGCGGGTGCACCCTTCCTGCGCCGTTCATGGCATAGCCAACCATGCGCGAAGATCCCTTAGTGCCCAGGTATGCTGCAATGGCGCCATACGAGGTGACCCGCCCGCGTGGAATGAGCCTTGCTACCTGGTATACCATGTCGAAAAAGTTATCTTTCTCCATCGGGGAAACCGAATTTGATGTAATTGATATTCTTATCTTTTTTCAGGTATTTCTTTTCGTAGTAGGTATTTATAGACAATACTTCGTCCGCGTACTCCGACTGGTACAGGTTGTCGGTTTGTAAGTGTACGGTTAATCCTTTTTCGTTTACCTTGTCTATCGTGTAAAGGAACAGGGCATCGTCGTCTGTTTTGAGGTGTACCACGCCGTTCGGCTGAAGGATCTCGCGGTACATGTCCAGGAACCGTGGCGATGTAAGCCGCTTCTTTTCCCGGCTTACCTGTGGTTGCGGATCGGGAAAGGTGATCCAGATCTCCGCGACTTCGTGAGCCCCGAAATACGCCAGGATCTGTTCTATCTGGATGCGCAGGAACGCCACGTTACCGATCCCTTCTTCGAGCGCCGTTTTGGCTCCGCGCCAGATGCGGTTCCCTTTATAATCGATGCCGATGAAATTCCTCCCGGGAAAGAGCCGGGCCAATGCAACTGCGTATTCGCCTTTGCCGCAGGCGAGCTCCAATACCAAAGGGTTCGGATTCTTAAAAAAGTTACTGTTCCAGCTGCCTTTGTTGGTTTTTCCCTCATCCAGCTGAAATACGTTTGGAAACGTGGCGATCTCCGCAAAGCGACGGAGCTTGTCTTTACCCATTAGATCTTTGTTTGTGGGGCAAAAATATCTATTATGGGGAGAAAGAGAATAGGAAACCTCCTAATACGTTTCGCTGTCCGGCGGGATGCCGTAATCTTTTATCCTGATTGCGGATTTCTTTGGCTCTCTTGGGCGCTTTTTAAAGAGGTGTGTTACTTTATCGACCAGGCCGGCAAACATATCACTATTTACATTTTTTGCCGCTTTCTGTGAAAGGAAGGTGACAATAGCTTTAGTGATGAAACCCGACTTTCGGAAAACTATCTTGTTGAGTACCAGGGGAAGTACCACACGCGTAATGGTGGTCACCATATCGTGGCTCATCAAGTCGCCGAGGAGCGATTGTTTACCTGTTCCGCTTTTAAAAAGACCGGTTATGGTACCGAAGATCGCGCCGGGACTGCTGAACTTTTCCTTGATAGCGCCTTCCTGTTCGATCCTGCGGCCTTTCAGCATAAAGATCTCTGTCCTCAGTTCATCTATTGTGGTGAATGATCTTTCCATCTACTTCTTTTTACGAAATATCTTCTTTACCATAAAATTGATCAGGTACTTTTCTACGTACTTGTCTTTTATGAAGTACATGATCAGGGCGAGCCCGAAATAGATCAGCGATACGATCCCGAAGCCGGCAGCGGTCGACTGCAGTTGTTCGCCCAGGTAGAATCCCAGCGTCATCGACCCGAATAAAAAAGTGAGGATCATGGCCACTACTACAAACGCATCGGTAGCCACGTTGGCGATGATCACCACCAGCCGCTCGATAAGCGTGAGGCGTCCAAGCTCCATGCGGGTGGTGAGGTATTCTTTCAGCAGGGCGATGAGATCTTGTTTCTCAGGCTGCGGTATTCCTTCTTTTGGTTCGTATGATTCTGGCATAAGATCTCCTGATGTTTATCCGGCCAGGATTATACCTGGTCGGTGGCGCCGTTAAACTCTTCTTCGGGGGTAGCGGTTTTCGAGCGGAAACCGCCTATTACTTTGTCTTTCAGCTCTGCAAGGTGATCGATCTCTTCCGCAGCGCGGTCTTTAATAGAATCGCCCAGGTTCTTTAACGCATCGCTCAGTTTATCACGCGTTTCGGTGCCTTTATCTGGTGCGAATAGTATTCCTAATGCGGCTCCGGCGGCTAATCCCGCCAGCAGGGCTACAATAACTTTGGTGTTATCTTTCATGGTTCTAAGGATTTTATGTTTAAGTTTCAGTTCCAGGGTTAAGCATCGCGTATATTACCTTTACAATACAAGGGATCGTTATAAAGTGTTTTCAGAAATGTTATTCTTTTCTTCCGAAAGCCTGATCTTTTCCAGCCGCTCGCTGGCCATTTTACTGGTTTCGTAAATACGGATGGTCAATATAAAGTAAGACAGTAACAGGGGGCCAAAAACGAGCCCCATAATACCGAACATAGGGATCCCGATGATCACCCCGATCACTGTAATAATGGGATGCGTATCTGCCACGCGCTTGGCGATAATAAAGCGGATCACGTTGTCGATATTGATCACCAGGATAAGCCCCCATAGCAGGAGCCCGGTACCGCTAAACGTGTTTCCGTTAAAGATCTGGATGAGGGCGGCGGGGATAAATACGATGGGCGCGCCCACTACCGGCAGGAACGACAAAAAGATACAAACCACTCCCCAGAATATGGCGTCGTCTATGCCAAAAATAAAGAAGCCGATGCTCACCAGCGCACCCTGCACAAAGGCGATAAACCCCTGTCCGAGCACGTTGGAGTATGTAATATTTTTCAGCTCGGTGGCGAATTTCAGTGCATTCTGTTCGCGGAAGGGCGCGTACTTGAGCATCCCCGCTTCAAATTCCTCGTGCTGGGTAAACATGAAATAAAGCAGGAAATACATGATGGTAATGCCCAACGCGATCTCACCTGCGCCCCCCAGGATAGAGGGGAACAGCTCTCCGGCGAGCGTATTCGATTTCTCGATGAGGTGCTCGTACATATCCGGCTGGTTAAATTTATCCGACAGGAAATCGTCTATCTTCGATCCGATCACGCGGATGCGGATGGCATCTTTCTTAAAATCCGCGATCTTGTTGATCACCATCATCGTAAGCGTAAGGAACGGCAGGATGATGATGATAAACGAGCCGATCATCACCGTGAGGGCCGCCACCGAGCGCCGCCACCTGAGGCTGTCGGCAAAGTACAGGTACACCGGCCGCAGGATGGTGAACATGATAATGGTACTGAGCATCGACCCGGCAATGGCGCGCAGCGAATACACCACACAGGCACCGAGCAGGATCAATATAAACAGGACGACGCTGTTTCGCTGTCTGTGGTTAAAGAGGGACATCGGTGGTAAATACTTGTCGGTAAAGTCAGCCTTATACGTGCTACAAACTATGCACCAACGAAATTGTTTACCGAAACTTTGTCAGCTGGTTAATCTTGTCGCAATTTTCCTTCACGATAGAAAGGTAATATTTTACGTCCTGCGGCTGCCCGTGCAGCTGGGCGCAGATCTCATCTACCGCGAGGTTTACGGCGGTAAGGGGATTGCGGATCTGGTCCGCGAGCAGCACGGTACCGTCTGGCTGGGCTTTGCGTGCTTTTAAAGCGGTGATGTCATGCAGGGTGACATAATAAAGCTTGAGGGAGCCATGCTGCGAGATCTGCAGGAAAGAAGAAATGCTGGAATAACGCAAGCCGCCATTAGCCAATTTCAGCGAAATTTCATGCCCGGTTACAAAACCGTTCCGCTCCATCTCCGTCACGTAACGATCGCGCTGGTACTCGTCCGTGTAAAAGCTTGCGGCATTGGCGCGCAGGAATTCCGCACGCGTTGTTTCGAAGTATTCCAGGGCGGCATCGTTCACATCGTAATGCTTCCCGCTGATGTCTGTTACAAACATAGGGTCTTTAGATCGTTCGAAGATGATGCGGAACTTATCCTCGCTGGCCTTCAGCGCGCTGAACGACCTGCTGTTCTTTATCGCATAGCGAATGCAGGAGTCGAGCACATGCCCGCTGATGCTGTCGATGGAAAAATAGGCGGCGGCACCGAGATTCATGGCCGTCTCGTCTGTTTCCTTGTTGTAATGTTCACCCAGGAAAATAATGGGCTCGGTGCAATTTGAGCGGATCGCTTCGTGTAAAAGATCGAGGCCCTCGTACCCCTGCACCTTTTCATAAAGCAGGTAGGCCTCGAAACGCGATTTAAGCATGGCATTGATCGCCTCCGGGTAAGTGCCGCACCTGGTTACGCGGTAAACTTTATTGCCGGTTGTTGCACCAAGGAGGCGCTCAAGGGCCGTCAATTCCGGCTCCTGGTTACCAGCAAGTAAAATGTTCACTAATTTCATCGTCCTCCTTTATTGATCAGGAGGAAGCCATTACAAGATGCATGCCCGCAGCAATTCCAAGCGGCAAACCGCCTGAAACACGGCATTACTGTGCATTCTGTTGCTCAAATGCGGGTTATTCGATCTTAATTCCCCGCATTTTATTGTAAAGGGTCTTACGGTCGATGTTAAGGATCCTGGCGGCTTTGGTTTTGTTAAAGTTCACTTCTTTGAGCACCTTCAGGATGGTTTCATACTCCGCCTCCATGGCGGCGTCCTTCAGCTTACGCTTACTTTCGCCAACAGGCGCAGCCGTGGCGCCCATGGCAGTTTCCATAGCCGATACACGGGCGAAGGTGGAGATCTCCAATGGCAGCGACTTGATCTGCACCACGCTGCCCTCGGTAAGCAGGGTGGCCCTGCGGATCACGTTCTTCAGCTCGCGCACGTTGCCCGGCCAGTTATAAGAAAGCAGGCATTCCACTACATCGTCAGAAAAACCGGTCACGTTGCGGTTCAGTTCCTGGTTGGCTTCCTTCAAAAAGCTGTCGGCAAAGATCAGGATGTCTTTCCCGCGCTGCCTTAACGGCGGAAGGTGAATGCTAAACTCGTTAAAACGATGGTAGAGGTCCTCGCGGAAGCGGCCTTTTACGATAGAGTCCTGCAGGTTTTCGTTGGTCGCTACAATGATGCGCACATCGAGGTTGATCTCCTTGGTGCTGCCGATACGTTTTACCTTGCGTTCCTGGACCGTTCTGAGCAATGCGGCCTGGATGTCGTAAGAAAGGTTACCCACTTCATCCAGGAACAGGGTACCGCCGTTAGCCATCTCGAAATGGCCGATCTTAGTGTATAGGGCGCCCGTGAATGAGCCTTTTTCGTGCCCGAAGAACTCGCTTCCCGCCAGCTCCTTGGTGAGCGATCCACAGTCCATCGCGATAAACGGCTTATCCTTACGCAAGCTGTTGAGGTGTATGGTTTTTGCAACCGACTCCTTGCCTGTGCCGCTCTCGCCGGTGAGGATCACGCTATAACTGGTGGGCGCGATAAGCTCGATCTGCCGCACCAGGTCGGCCGAGACCATGCTTTGCCCTGTAATGAACTTTTCCTTTACAAAACCCGCATTGGCCTGCTGCTTTTGCTGGGGGTTGCCCGGTTCTTCCTTGTACACTTTTGAAAGGGCTTCCTGCGTTTCTATGGCTTTGTTAATGGTGTTCAGGATCTCGTCTGGATACAAGGGCTTGGTGATATAATCGTAAGCACCGAGCTTGATAAGCTCTACGGCAAGCTTGATATCCGAGTAACCGGTAATGATGATCACCCCGGTGGTGGGGTGGATGGCCTTGATCTTTTTAAGGATCTCGCGCCCGTCGGTATCCTCCAGCCTGAAGTCGCAAAGTACCAGGTTGTAGGGTTCCTTAGAGATCAGCTCCATCGCCGTCGCGCCGCTCGTGGCCGTATTTACCTCGAAGCCGTTGCGGGTTAAAAACCGGGAGAGAAGTAATCCAATGTTTACTTCGTCGTCTACGATCAGGATCTTCTTCATATAATTGGGCGCGTTTCTTTGAACCGATATTTAAACGAATAAATATAGAATTAAATTTAAAAAGCGGGAATTTTTTTCCACAAACATGCGTCATATACCTGAAATCAGGTAGTGCGGCACAGGTGGCGGAGATTAATCATTATTCATTATTCTCCAAAAAGGATACTTTTACGGGATGAGCGACAAGATACAACGCCCGATCAGAATCCTGGTTGCCAAAGTAGGCCTCGATGGCCATGACCGGGGCGCCAAAGTCATTGCGGCCTCGTTGCGGGATGCCGGCATGGAGGTGATCTACACCGGTTTACGCCAAACACCCGAAATGGTGGTAGCCACTGCCCTGCAGGAAGACGTAGATGCCATCGGGATCTCGATCCTTTCCGGCGCTCACATGACGGTTTTCCCGAAAGTGATCCGCCTGATGAAGGAAAAAGGCCTGGACGATGTACTGCTTACCGGCGGCGGGATCATACCCGAAACAGACATGGAAGCCCTGTATGCGCTCGGCGTGGGTACGCTCTTCCCTCCCGGCACCAACACACAGGATATTGCCGCTTACATTCGCCGATGGGTAAAGGCCAACCGCGATTTTTAACCAATATCATTATCGTTCAACATACCATGGAATACCAGAACCTCCTCCTCCGCGCTGCAGATAAGGTGCTCACCATCACTATAAACCGGCCGAATAAGCTCAATGCCCTGAATAAAGAAACCCTGGCAGAGCTGAACCAGGCCTTTACCGCCGCTTTTGCGGATGCAGGCACCCGGGCGGTCATTATTACCGGTGCGGGTCCTAAGGCATTTGTGGCTGGCGCCGATATCAGCGAATTCGCCTCCTTCTCTGTCGAGGAAGGCCGCGAGCTCGCCCGTGAAGGTCATACCCGCGTATTCGACCTGATCGAGAACGGCCCCAAGCCGGTGCTGGCGGCTATCAACGGCTACGCACTGGGGGGCGGCCTCGAACTGGCTATGGCCTGCCACCTGCGCATCGCGGCAGACAATGCGCGGCTCGGCCTGCCTGAAGTAAGCCTCGGCCTCATTCCCGGTTACGGCGGTACACAACGACTTACCCAACTCGCCGGTAAGGGCAAAGCGCTGGAAATGGTCCTCACGGGAGATATGATCTCCGCTGAAGAGGCGTACCGTACAGGGCTTGTAAACAAAGTAGTTCCCGCCGCAGAACTGCAGGACGCCGCAAAAACCCTGATCGGCAGGATCCTTACCCGTTCTTCCAATTCGGCCGCAGCGGCCATCCGCGCCATCAATGCCGCTTGTAAAGATGGCGTGAACGGTTTTGAAACCGAGATCGCCGAGTTCGGCAATTGCTTCGGTACGGCCGATTTTAAGGAAGGAGTATCCGCCTTCCTGGAAAAAAGGGAGCCGAAATTTTAACCGGGATGCAGGAGGTTTGAAGTCGGAGGTTTAAGATGGGAGGCTTAACCGGCCGACCGCCCTCAAACTTCAAAAGCCCTAAAATGCGACAACGGCACCCTATTATTCGCCGCCGTTCATTACTTTTGCGTCCCTAGTATATATTATGAGCGAAGACCGGTCACTGAACTTTATTGAAGAGATCATTGAAGAAGATATAAAAAGCGGGAAACACGGTGGCAACGTTATCACCCGTTTTCCGCCGGAGCCAAACGGGTACCTGCACATCGGCCATGCCAAGTCTATCTGCCTTAATTTCGGGCTGGCACAGCGCTATGGGGGCAAAACCAACCTCCGCTTTGACGACACCAACCCCGAAACCGAGGAAACCGAATACGTTGAAAGCATCAAATACGATGTACAATGGCTGGGATTTGAATGGGCCGAAGAATTGTACACTTCCGATTATTTTGATAAACTATACAGCTTTGCCGTAAAACTGATTGAAAAAGGACTTGCCTATGTTGACGATAGCACTTCCGAAGAAATAGCCGGACAAAAAGGTACCCCGACAGAGCCCGGTGTTCCTTCGCGTTACCGCGACAGGAGCGTTGAAGAGAATCTCCGGTTGTTTTCGGATATGAAAGCCGGCGTTTACCGCGATGGAGAAAAGGTACTTCGCGCGAAGATCGACCTCGCCTCCCCGAACATGCACATGCGCGACCCGATCATCTACCGCATTAAACACGCCCATCACCACCGTACCGGCGACAATTGGTGCATTTACCCGATGTATGATTTTGCGCACGGGCAGTCTGATGCCATCGAAAAGATCACGCATTCGGTGTGTACGCTGGAGTTTATCCCGCACCGCCCGCTTTACGACTGGTTTATCGAGCAGCTGGAGATCTACCCGAGCAAACAGTATGAGTTTGCGCGCCTGAACATGACCTACACGGTAATGAGCAAGCGCAAGCTGCTGCAGCTGGTGAACGACGGATACGTAACGGGCTGGGACGATCCGCGTATGCTTACCATCAGCGGCTTGCGCCGGAGAGGATACACGGCGGCATCCATCCGCGAATTCTGTGAACGTATAGGTGTAGCGAAACGTGAAAATATCATTGATGTAAGCCTCCTCGAATTCTGTGTACGCGAAGACCTGAATAAGCGTGCATGGCGCCGCATGGCGGTGCTCGACCCTATCAGGCTGGTGCTTACCAACTACCCGGAAGACCAGGTAGAGATTTTCCAAGGGGAGAATAATCCGGAAGAAGAGAACGGCGGCGGCAGCAGGGAGATCCCTTTCAGTCGCGAACTGTGGATAGAACGCGAAGACTTTATGGAAAATCCTTCCAGGAAATTCTTCCGCCTTGGCGTCGGCCTGATGGTTCGCCTGAAGAATGCGTATATCATAAAGTGCGACGATTTTCGCAAGGATGAGGCCGGCAATATTACCGAAGTGCACTGCACTGTTGTTTGGGGCACCCGGAGCGGTGAAGACAACAGCGGCCTCTCTGTAAAAGGCACCATCCACTGGGTGAGCGTGCCGCATGCCAAAACCGCCGAGGTGCGCCTCTACGACCGCTTGTTCCGGGTAGAAGATCCGGGCAGCGGGGAAGGCGACTTTAAGGAATACGTAAACACCGAAAGCCTGCAGGTGATTCCCGGCGCTTATATCGAACAGGACATGGCCACCGCCGAAGTTGGCAAAGGCTACCAGTTCATCCGGAAGGGATATTTTACGCTCGACAAAGAATCTACCCCCGAAAAACTTGTATTTAACCGCACGGTAACGCTGAGAGATGCCTGGGCCAAGGAAATGAAGAAGTAGTAGTAAGATCAGTAACCCGTGATCGGCGCCGGTAAGCGCCATACAGGAACTGATCCCTGATCACCGGCTACTGATAACTACAAGTACTTCCTATACACGTTATACAACACATCCAGGTCATGCTGTGTTAGCTTTGGGGCGATGTCTGATTGGATAAAGTGTCTTTTGAAGGCGATGACGGCCGATTTCAGGTCGCCGGTATCGTAGCCGATGATACGGAGCGCAGGTACCGGGTCGAAGTTTGCCGGCGCCACCTCAATGATGTTATCGTACCATAGTCCGAAACCTTTTTCGGCAAGTTTCTGCCAGGGAAAATGTTCGTTCGGATCGGGCTTGCGGCGCGGCGCCACGTCTGCGTGCCCGATAAAATTGGCCGCCGGAATGCTGTAATTTTTCTTGAGGTTGCCCAGGAGTTTTAAGAGGCTGGCGATCTGGCGATCGTCGAAGGGCTCAAACCCGTTGTTATCCAGCTCGATGCCGATTGATGAAGAATTCAGGTCGGTGGCATTTCCCCATTTGCTTACCCCTGCGTGGTGGGCACGGAAATAATCGTTCAGCATGTGGTAAATCGTGCCGTCTTTGGCGACCACGTAATGTGCGCTCACTTCCGTTCGTTTAAGGGTAAAGGTGCTAAGCGTCTGACCCACGGAATCCTGCGCGGTATGATGGATCACCACGAAATTGGGTTTCCGCATGCTGAAATTGGTGGTACCCACCCAGTCTGCCGCCAGGCTGAGCGAATCCTGGCCGGCGTTAGTTGCCGGAACGTATTTGTAGATCCTGGAAAATTCTTTCGCCTGTTTCTTGTAAACCTTGTTGGTGGCTTTGTATTTAAACGGAGCGCAGCTGCTTACAGCGATTCCGCATACAGCCAGCAGGCAGCGGGAAAGGGTTGACTTCATGAAAATAATGCGTGTTTAGCATGCCAAAGGTAGGGATACGATCTTAACTACCACGAACAATTTAAGTTACCGGCTGTTAAAAATGATCATTAGCCAACCTAAAATACAAAAATCATGAAGAACGCGATTAAATATGGGATTGGGATCGGGATCGTAAGCGGCATCTGGCTGCTGGTGATGCACTTCGCAGGAGTGTTGAGGGGTGATGAAGCAAATACGACCGACCGCACGTCGTGGATGGAATACGCCTCGGTGCTAATTCCGTTAACCGGCTTATATTTGGGTATCAAAAATTTCAGGGACGTGGAAAGCGGCGGCAGGATGGAATTTTTCGAAGGAATTTTTGAGGGATTTAAGATTATGCTGGTGGCAGGGGTCATCGTTGCCTTTTTCTCGGTAGTGTATATTCAATATGTTTCTACCGCTTTGGAAACCAACCTGATGGGACGCATAGCCGCAGCCGGCATCGTGGGGATCCTTTTCAATATTGTGATGTCGCTGGTGCTTATGAACAAGCAACGAAATTTGTAAATGCTAAAAAGATTTCCTTTCGAATTGGTATGCTGGCTGGGCGGATTGCTTTTCCTCGCTGTGGCCAACCCTGGGGAAACTCATTTTACCGTTTGTCCGCTTGCGCTTGCCGGGTTAAACTGGTGCCCGGGCTGCGGGTTGGGACGTTCGGTATCGGCGCTGCTGCATGGCGATCTGCGTGCTTCGTTTGGTTACCATTGGCTTGGCCTCCCCGCAACGGTGATTTTGACCCACCGCATTTTGATCTTGTTTAAAAATTACTTAAACTCACTGCGGATTTACGCTTAAACCATCACTATGCATCAGGATTTTTTAGGACAGTTAAAAGGGATTACTCCTGAGGAGTACGCATATCTTCAGCATACCATGACTGGCATGACCGATGAACAGGCAAAACAGTTTGTCTTGTTCTATTCGGGAAGACGGAAATCCGCCCAGGATATCTTGTTATTTACCCTAATAGGATTATTAGGTATCGGAGGCATTCAGCGATTTGTAACAGGGCAAACCGGCATGGGCATTTTATATATCTTAACCATTGGCCTCTGTTATATCGGAACCATTGTCGACCTCATTAATCACCAAAGCATCGCCAGGGATTATAACGAGAAAACAGCATACGAGTCTGCAAATATGGTTCGGGTGATGTATCCGGCCAAAGGAATATAAGCTGCGGAAAACGCTGCCGATGAAATTATCCGAGCTTACCGCCTGCATCGAGTCTTTAGCCCCTCTATCTTACCAGGAAGACTACGACAACGCCGGCCTCCTGGTGGGATCTGCCGACAGCGAGGTTAATTCGGCATTGATCTCCCTCGATTGTACGGAAGATATTGTCGACGAAGCGATCAGGACCGGCTCGGATCTGATCATTTCTCACCACCCGATCGTTTTCAAGGGCCTCAAAAAGTTCAATGGCAAGACCTACGTAGAGCGCGTGGTGATGAAGGCCATCCGGCACAACATCGCGCTTTATGCCGTTCATACCAACCTCGACAGTATCCACACCGGCGTAAATGCCATGATCTGCGAAAAACTTGGGATCCAGGAGCCCCGGATCCTTTCGCCAAAGAACAACCTGCTAAAAAAGCTCGTCACGTTTTGCCCCTTTTCGCAGGCAGCGCAGGTACGCGAAGCGTTATTTACCGCGGGGGCAGGCCAGATATGCGATTATGACTCCTGCAGTTACAACACAGACGGAACCGGCACCTTCAGGGGGAACGAAAATACCGAGCCGTTTGCCGGTGAGCCGGGAAAATTACATACCGAGCCGGAAACCAGGATAGAGGTGATCTACCCCATAACGATAGAACGGAATTTACTTAAAGCCCTGGCAGCCGCCCATCCTTACGAGGAAGTGGCTTACGACCTTTACCCGCTCGCCAACACCCACCCGCTGGTGGGCCCTGGCATGATCGGGAACCTGGCGGAAGCACAGGATGAACTGGATTTTTTGCGGTTCGTGAAATCGCAGCTGGGCGCATCAGTGATCCGCCATACCAAACTCCTGGGAAAAAAGGTAAAGAAGGTGGCCGTTTGCGGCGGCGCGGGAGGTTTTCTCCTCCCCCATGCCATTGCTGCCGGCGCCGATGTTTTTGTAACCGCCGATTATAAATACCACGAGTTTTTTGACGCCGAAGAAAAGATCGTGATCGCCGACGCCGGACATTTTGAAAGTGAGCAATTTACACAGCAACTGTTGTTTGGAATAATACGGAAAAAATTTCCTACTTTTGCACTCCGTTTAACGGAAATAAATACCAACCCCATCAATTACTTGATTTAATGGAACAAACTGTAGAACAAAAGCTAAAAGCTTTATACGAGCTTCAAACCATCCACACACAGATTGACAGGATCCGGCAGGTTCGTGGAGAGCTTCCTATGGAGGTTACCGACCTTGAAGATGAAGTAGCCGGTTTGGAAACGCGTATTCAGAAAATAAAAAATGAGCTCGACGATCTCGAGGACTCGATCGTAACACGCAAGAATAACATCAAAGACGCTCATGCAGCCATCAAGAAATATGAAGGACAGCTGAACGAGGTGAAAAATAACCGCGAGTACGATGCGATCTCGAAGGAGATAGAGATCCAGGGACTTGATATCCAGGTTTCGGAGAAAAAGATCAAAGAATACGATTTCGAGATCACCAGCAAAACCGACGTTTACGAAAAGGCCTTAGCCGACCTCGAAGAACGTAAAAAAGACTTAGCTGCAAAAAAAGCGGAGCTCGATAACATCACTTCCGAAACACAGAAGGAAGAAGATGAGCTGTCAGACCGTGCAACCGAAGCGGAGAAAACCATCGATGAGCGTTTATTAACCGCCTACAAGCGCCTGCGCAACAATGCCAAGAACGGATTAGCCGTGGTAACCATCCAGCGCGATTCATGCTCAGGATGTTTTAACCAGATCCCGCCGCAACGGCAGATGGATATCCGCCAGCATAAAAAAGTGATTGTATGTGAACATTGCGGACGCATCCTGGTGGATGAAGCGCTGGCACACGATATTGTGGAAGAAGGATAATCACCATCCGGATATAAAGGCGAGCCCGGCGGGCCTTTTTTATATCCGGATGGTAGCTGGCCAATAGTTATCAGTTTAAAAAAGCCCCAATTGTTTCCCTCCTGCGGGCATAAACAGGTCGGTTCGTTGTTCAGGCATCGACCTGCCTTTTAAAAACCTGTTTACCGAGATCCTGAATAGTTGGTGGATGCTGTCTGCCACTTTCCCGTCGCCCCGCATGCGGGTACCCCAGCGGCTGTCGTTTAACCGGCCGTCGTGGCAATCGGCGATCATGTGCAGCACTTTCTCCGCCCTATCAGGGTATGCTTTGCGGATCCAATCGGTAAAGATCTCGGATATCGCGCCGTTTAGCCGCACAATGGTAAATATCGCACCGCGAACACCTTCCTCTGAAGCGGCCTTTATTAACGCGGGGATCTCGTCGCTGTTTAAGCCCGGCACGATGGGCGCCAGCATCAACCTCACGGGAATGTCTTCAGAAGCAAGTTTATTGATGAGCATCAGCCTGCTCCGGGCGGTAACCGTCCTGGGCTCCATCTTCTGCCGCAGGCTCTCGTTTAACGAATTTATGGTGACGGTAACATGCACCAGGTCCATACGGGCCAGCTCTTTCAACAGGTCCAGGTCGCGGTAGATCAGGTTATTTTTGCTGATGATCGCCACCGGGTTACGGTATTTCAGGAACACTTCCAGCAGCGAACGGGTGATCTGCAGCTTGCGTTCCACAGGCTGGTAGCAGTCGGTATTCCCCGAGAGCATAATGGATGTAGGTTTATACCCGGGTTTATTAAAAAACGCCTCGAGCAATTCCGCGGCATTTTTCTTTACCACTATCTTTCGCTCGAAATCGAGCCCGGCACTAAATCCCCAGTATTCGTGCGCGTTCCTGGCATAGCAATACAAACAACCATGCTCACATCCCTGGTAAGGGTTTATGGAATACATAAACGGCAGATCGGGGCTGTCAGAGATGCTTACGATCTTTTTAGCATGCTCCATAAACAGCTGGGTGGCCGTGTTTTCGTGCATCACCTCGTCAAGGCCCTCGATATGATCGGTTACATACCTGTTCCGGAGAAACTTGTTGTAAGTATTTACCTGCGCACCCCGGCCCTTAAAATACTCGTCGTTCTCTTCATAAGGCATGGATCAAAATTGCTAAATATATTAGCAATTTCAAAATTCGATCAGTCTTTTTTTAATGGCATACATTACCAGCCCAACGCGGCTTTTCACGCCGATGCGTTCAAACAGCTCCGCCCTCATCGAGTCTATGATACGAAAGCTTACGTTCATGCTTTCCGCCATTTCCTTGTAAGTAAGCTCGGTAGCGGCGTGCCTGATAAAATCCTTCTCCAGCTCGGTTAGCTCAGACATCACGGTTGGTTCGCCGTTGAGGTTTTTCACGAGGAAATCCGTAATGAATGAAGGAAAATAAGTTTGCGACTTAGCGACGGTATCGAGCGCGGTGAGGAATTCGGCGGGTTTGGTATTTTTGAGCAAGTAGCCTTTTACACCTGCCCGCAACATGGTGAGCACGCGCCCCTCATCCTCGTACATCGAAAGAATGATGGTACCGATCTTAGGGTGATTTTTCTTCAGCCACCTGGCGGTCTCCAGGCCATCCATTACGGGCATATTAATATCGAGCAACACGATGGAAGGAACCTGGCCTTTTTTGATCTTTTCGATCATCTCCTGCCCGTTCCCGGCCTCGAAAAGAATCTTGTAACCGCTGAACTCACTAAGCACAGAAGCAATTCCGCTTCTGAAAAGGGAATGATCATCTACAATTGCTACTCGTACTTCTGTCATAAAAACCGGGGAGATTTCGGCTGTAAGGTACAGAAAGTTCAGGTAAGTTTTAGCTTCGGCTGATCTCTTCCAGCAGCAGGATGGCTTCAGAGATCGTAGAAACATCGTCGATCCCCAGGCGCAGCGTATCCTTTACTTCCTTGAGGTTACACCGGCGCGGGTTGCCGCTTACAAACCTAAGGATCCGTCCGAACTGCCCGCTTTCAAAATAAGCCGATTCTTTGTTGGTGATAAAGTACCCGCGAAGCACTTTTTTCTTGAAAGAGATCTTCTCAAAACCGAGGTCTTTTCCCAGCCACTGAAGACGCAGGGTATTCATCAGCTCTTTCACCTGGTAGGGCACCGGGCCGAAGCGATCGTTCAGGCCGCGCGAGAACTGGTCGAGCTGTGCGTCGTTTTCCAGTTTCGAAAGCTCGGTGTACAGGTTATAGCGTTCGGTGATGTTGGTTACGTAATCGTCGGGAATAAGCACTTCCAGGTCCGTATCTACTTGCGTGAACGAGATGAACGGCCGCGGCGACTCGTTGCTGAACAGGCCCTGGAACTCTTCGTCTTTTAACTCCTGGATGGCTTCATCCAGGATCTTGTGGTACATTTCAAAGCCAATTTCGGCTATAAAGCCGCTTTGTTCGGCGCCAAGCAGGTTCCCGCTTCCGCGGATGTCGAGGTCGCGCATGGCCACATTGAAGCCGCTGCCAAGATCCGAGAACTCTTCGATGGCGCTTAACCGCTTCCTGGCTTCGCTGGTAAGCGTGGAGAGCGGCGGGCTCAGCAGGTAACAAAAGGCCTTTTTATTCGACCGGCCCACCCTCCCCCGCATCTGGTGCAGGTCGCTGAGACCGAACATATGAGCGTGGTTAATAATGATCGTATTTGCGTTGGGAATATCCAGGCCCGCTTCAATAATGGTAGTGGCCACCAGCACGTCCTTTTCACCACTTACGAACTGCAGCATCACGTCTTCCAGGTCGTCGCCCTCTAACTGCCCATGTGCGATACCGATACGTGCTTTAGGTACCAGCTTTTTGATCAGGCCGCCAAGCTGGGCAAGATCCTGCACCCGGTTATGGATAAAGAACACCTGGCCGCCGCGGTCGAGCTCGTATTCTACTGATTCTTTAATCAGTTTCTCATTAAACACATGCAGTTCGGTGGTTACCGGCTGCCGGTTTGGCGGCGGGGTGCTGATGATGCTCAGGTCGCGTGCGCCCATCAGCGAAAAATGCAGCGTACGTGGGATCGGCGTGGCCGTAAGCGTTAACGAATCTACGTTGGCGCGCATCTGCTTGAGCTTCTCCTTAACGCCTACACCAAATTTCTGTTCCTCATCGATGATCAGCAAGCCGAGATCGCGAAACTTAATGTCTTTACTCACGAGTCGGTGCGTACCGATAATGATGTCAACTTTACCGTCTTCGAGCTTTGCCAGCGTTTCCTTTACCTCCCTGGGCGATTTAAACCGGTTGATATAATCTATGTTACACGGAAAATCTGCCAGGCGCGACGAAAACGTCTTGTAATGCTGCGCTGCAAGTATCGTAGTCGGTACCAGGATAGCTACCTGTTTGCTGTCGGCAACCGCCTTAAAAGCGGCACGTACGGCGATCTCGGTCTTGCCAAAGCCCACGTCCCCGCAAATCAGGCGGTCCATGGGATGCGGCGCCTCCATGTCCTTTTTTACGTCGGCGGTAGCCTTTACCTGGTCGGGGGTATCTTCATACAGGAACGAAGCCTCCAGCTCGGTCTGCAGGTAAGTATCGGGGTGGAAGGCCGTGCCTGTTTTCGATTTCCTGACGGCATAGAGCTTGATCAGGTCGCGGGCGATATCTTTAACTTTTTTTTTTGTGGTTTTCTTTAGCTTGTCCCAGGCATCGGTGCCCAGCTTATTCATTTTCGGCACCGTGCCTTCCTTGCCCGAATAACGGGAAATGCGGTTCAGGGAATTGATGTTTACGTACAACAGATCGTTGTCGGCGTACACCAGCCGGATCATCTCCTGCGTTTTCCCGTTTACCTCCACTTTTTCGAGGCCGGCATATTTACCTACGCCATGATCTATATGGGTGATAAAGTCGCCGGGTTTTAGTTCCCGAAGCTCCTTCAGCGTGATGGATTGTGTACGGTTATACCCTTTTTTCAGTTTGTATTTGTAGTACCGGTCGAAGACCTGGTGGTCGGTATAACAGGCGATATTGAGGTCGTGATCTACAAAACCTTCGCGTAAGGAGAGGTTAATGGGTGTAAATTTTACCGTTTTATCGATGTCTTCGATGATGCTGTACAGCCTTTCCGCCTGTTTCGGCGAATCCGTGAAAATATAGTTAGCGATCTTCGCGTGGTCGTGCAGCTTAAAGTTATGGATCAGCAGGTTAAAATCCTTGTTAAAGGAAGGCTGCGGTTTGATGTTGAAATCGAAAACCTCCTTTGCATGATAAAAAAACTGCTTCCCGAATTCCGCGATAGCGAAATCCGACAGCTGGTCTGCGAGCAGCTTTTCATCCGTAAAATTAAACTTCGGATCGATCCAGGAAAGGTTCTGTTCCTTTTCCGCTGCCGGGAGGGCTTTCCAGAGCTCCACCGCTTTTTTATAACCGGTACGTATAATATCCAGTGTAAACTGCACGTCCCTCATCCACACGAGTGAGCCTGGGCCAAGGTATTCGAGAATCGAGATATTATGTTCTGTGAGAAATTTCGCCTGCACATTGGGCACTATGGTGATGGCTTTCACGGATTCAACAGAAAGCTGGTTCTCGGTGCCAAACGTACGGATACTCTCGATCATGTCGCCGAAGAACTCGATCCGGTACGGGAGCTCGTGCGAAAACGAGAAAATATCCACAATCCCCCCGCGAACGGAGAACTGACCGGGTTCGTAAACGAAATCCACGCGCTGAAAGTCGTATTCTACCAGGAACTCGCTGATGAACTCGATATCCAGTTTATTCCCGGCGGCGATCTCCAGTGTGTTTTTTTCCAGGTCGTAACGGTCTATCACCTTTTCGGCGAGCGCTTCTGGATAGGTAACCACCAGCTTGCCGTATTCCGAAGCATGGTTCAGCTCATTGAGCACTTCAGCGCGCTGCAATACGTTAGTAGTATCTACCTGTGTAAAGTCAAAGGATTTGCGGAAAGAGGAAGGAAAGAGGAGGACGTCGTTATCGAGGATATTCTCGAGGTCGCTTTGAAAGTAAGCAGCCTCCTCCCTATCCGGCAGCACGAAGATCATATGCTGGTGCTGCAGGAAATAAAGGGCAAGCGCAACCATCGTTTCCGACGATCCGACCAATCCTTTAAGATGCACCCGCGGGTTTTTCGAGCCATTAAGCGCCGTTGCCAGTGCGGCTACCCTTGCATCTGCCTTGTATAAATTTACTAGATCACGAACATTCAAACCGGGGCAAAGGTACGTAAGAGTAATCAGTTTTTAGTGATCAGTTGTCAGTTGTCAGTGATCAGTTTTCAGTGATCAGTTCCGCAGGCGTATAAAGGAGGGATCACTGATAACTGACAACTGATTGCCTCCTGCTACTCTACAACGGTTACACGGATCATATTCGTTTTTCCCTTCTTCTCGATCGGCATGGCGGCGGTATTGATCACCACTTCGCCATCTTCGATCAGGTTTTCGGCCTTGAGGATGGCATTTACGTCGCTGATAGATTCGTCGGTACTTACAAACTTATCGTAATAAAATCCGCGAACGCCCCATAAGAGGCTCAGGGAGTTAAGCAGTACCCGGTTACTGGTAAAAATAAAAGTACCGGCTTTGGGGCGGTGACTGGATATTTCGAAAGCGGTATAGCCCGAAGACGTCATGGAAATGATCCCGATCGCATCTGTTTTTTCAGACAGGTAAACTGCCGAGCCGCAAACCGCGTCTGCGTTATACGTAGACGACTTCATATTCAGTTTTTTCGGGGTATGGTAAGGGTAGGCGGTATCCTCTACGTTCTTAATGATCTTCGCCATGGTTTCGATTACGATCAGCGGAAATTCGCCAACGGAAGTTTCGCCGCTCAGCATCACCGCATCGGCGCCGTCGAGCACCGAGTTGGCCACATCGTTCACCTCGGCGCGTGTAGGTCTTGGCGTGGTGATCATACTTTCGAGCATCTGGGTAGCTACGATTACCGGCTTGGAAGCTTCGCGGCATTTACGCGCGATCATTTTCTGAAGTACAGGCACCTGTTCCATCGGCATTTCTACCCCCAGGTCGCCACGTGCCACCATCACCCCATCCGTAACCTCGATAATCGCGTCGATATTATCGATCGCTTCCGGTTTCTCGACCTTGGCGATTACGCGGGCGGACTTTCCGCTGCGCGAGATAATGCGTTTCAGGTCTACTATATCTTCGGCCGTACGCACAAATGAAAGACCGATCCACTCAACGTCATTTGCCAGCGCAAACTCAAGGTTGGCAAGGTCATCCTCGGTTAAGCTGGGGATAGAGACCTTGGTGTTGGGCAGGTTCACCCCTTTGCGGGAAGTGAGAATGCCGCCGTGTATGATCTCGCAGTTAACGGTATCTTTATTATTGGTGCCCAGCACGCGCATCTGGAGTTTTCCATCGTCGAGCAGGATCACTTCGCCTACCCGTACATCTTTCGGGAAGCTTGGATAGGTAATGTAAATCTTTTCGTCGTCGCCGATCTGCTCTACGGTGGTAATATCGATCGTGTTGCCGTTTACCAGGTGAATGCCGCCGTCTTTTACCATCCCGATACGGATCTTGGGGCCCTGGAGGTCGGCGAGGATCCCCACGTTGGTTTTATATTTTTGGTTCAGCTCGCGGATGGTGTTGATCACCACCAGGTGATCGCTAAGCCGGCCATGGGAAAAGTTGATGCGGCAGACGTCGACACCCGCCTTGATCATACTTAATAGCACTTCCTTCTTTGAGGACGCGGGGCCCATCGTCGCAACTATTTTCGTTCGTTTGTGAACTTGTCTCATGATATCCTTGTTAAGTTTTACAACTGGTTTAGGCGCTAAAATAATAGTGTAAAATGTACACCATGTTAATATGCCGCTAAAATATCAGATTTTCTTTAGATTTCAATCTCTTGGGATCAACTTCTGCGGCAACAAGCACTTCGGGAATTTTATTCAGGGCCGAAATCAGGGCTGAGAGCTCCTCAACGTCGATATAGCTCCTGATTAAAATAAAAAAATCTGCTGTTTTCATTTCCGGGACCAGGAAGCCCTCCGTACCTTTATTAGCGATAAGATAATAATCCGTTTCTGTTTCTGCCACAAAATAGTTGTACCTTGTAAACCAGGAAACTTCGGAAATATTGGCCTGTTGCAGTGATAATTCGTCGATACGCGCAAACTGAATCCGCAATTGCTTGTTCACCTTAAAACATAGCCTGTAATCTTTTAACGGAGCAGTTATCGCAATTAATACGAAATCAAGGTCCGGTTCGTACCGTAGGATCAGCTTATTCAAGATCGGGTCGATTTTATAACTCAAAATTACAAACTATAACGCTTTAGCCGCACTTTTTAGCTGTAATGCCGCAAAAACAAAAAGGTTTGATATTTACAGGAATTTATTTTTCTTTGCACAGAATTTTAACCATTAAATCATAAGACCATGTCTGATATCGCTTCAAGAGTAAAAGCAATTATCGTTGAAAAATTAGGTGTTGACGAGAGTGAAGTAACACCAGAGGCTTCCTTTACCAACGACCTGGGTGCTGACTCTTTGGACACCGTTGAGCTCATTATGGAATTCGAAAAAGAATTCAACGTCGCCATTCCTGATGACCAGGCGGAAACTATCGGAACCGTAGGTCAGGCGATCGCTTACCTGGAAAAAAACGTAAAATAACCGTCCGGCCACATTAAATAAATGGAGCTCAGAAGAGTTGTTGTAACGGGATTAGGTGCGCTTACTCCGATTGGGAATACTGTTTCAGCATACTGGAACAGCTTAATCAATGGAGTAAGCGGCGCTGCTCCGATCACTAAATTCGATTCGACGCTTTTTAAAACCAAGTTTGCGTGCGAGATAAAGAACTTCGACCCCGAGGACTTTATGGACCGCAAAGAAGCCCGGAAACTGGATCCCTTTGTTCATTATGCTCTTGCCGCGACAGATGAAGCGGTAAAAGACGCCGGTCTCGATTTCGACCAGCTGGACACGAACCGCATCGGGGTGATCTGGGGATCAGGCATCGGCGGGTTAAAAACCTTCCTTGACGAGGTGACCAATTTTGCCAAAGGCGATGGCACACCGCGTTATAACCCTTTTTTTATCCCTAAAATGATCCTGGATATCGCCCCCGGCCATATCTCTATCAAGTACGGGTTAAGGGGACCCAACTTCTCTACCGTTTCGGCGTGTGCTTCCTCCACCAATGCCCTGATCGACTCATTTAACTATATCCGTTTGGGTATGGCAGATATGCTGATCTCCGGCGGTTCAGAAGCCATTATCAATGAGGCAGGCATGGGTGGATTTAATGCCATGCATGCGTTATCGACACGCAACGACGACCCGGCGACGGCGTCGCGCCCGTTTGATAAAGACCGCGATGGTTTTGTCGCCGGCGAAGGTGC
This sequence comes from Hufsiella ginkgonis, assembly GCF_009834915.1. Classification (GTDB taxonomy): domain Bacteria; phylum Bacteroidota; class Bacteroidia; order Sphingobacteriales; family Sphingobacteriaceae; genus Hufsiella; species Hufsiella ginkgonis. Next base: position 607,980 of record NZ_WVHS01000001.1, read on the forward strand.
CGGCACCATTATCCTCGAGGAGCTTGAGCACGCCAAAGCCAGGGGCGCCAAGATCTATGCCGAGCTGGTTGGCGGCGGCATGAGCGCCGATGCGAACCACATTACGGCCCCCCATCCCGAAGGCCTGGGCGCGCGCCTGGTAATGACCAATGCACTTAAAGACGCACAGCTCACCACCGCAGACATCGATTATATCAACGTGCACGGCACGTCTACCCCACTGGGCGATATCAGCGAAGCAACCGCCATCCTGCAGCTTTTTGGTGAGCATGCCTATAACCTGAACATCAGCTCTACCAAGTCGATGACCGGTCACTTGCTGGGTGCTGCCGGGGCTATCGAGTCTATCGCTTCGATCCTGGCTGTTAAGAACGACATCATCCCACCTACCATTAATCACTTTAACGACGATCCTGCATTTGATCCGAAACTGAACTTTACCTTCAATAAGGCACAGAAACGCCTGGTACGTGCAGCCCAAAGTAATACCTTCGGGTTTGGCGGCCACAACGCATCTGTGATATTCAGTAAGTATAAAGATTGATTGATGTGAACTGATGCCTTTTCTTAAGATCTATAAACTTCACCTTTCACCACAACGTAACTACGTAAAAACCCTGAGGAATATGCTGGGGTTCGTGCCGGGGAATATTGCGCTGTATAAAATGGCGTTCAGGCATCGCTCTGTGGCCATCCCCATAAAAAACGGCTCGAAAAACAGTAATGAACGTTTAGAGTTCCTGGGCGATGCCGTCCTTGGTTCGGTAGTTGCCGAGGTACTTTTTAAAACCTACCCCTACCGGGATGAGGGATTTCTTACCGAAATGCGTTCCAAGATCGTAAACAGGGCCAACCTGAATGCGCTGGCTAAAAAGCTCGGGTTCGATAAATTGATCGAATACGATAACCGCATCGTGAACTTCCCTATTAAACAAGGCTCGATGACGGGCGACGCTTTCGAGGCATTGATAGGCGCCATTTACCTCGACAAAGGCTACAATTTCGCCCGGAATTTTCTCATCAAGTTCATTATTAAGCCACACGTCGATATCGCAACGCTCGAACAAACCGAAACCAACTTCAAGAGCAAGCTCATCGAGTGGTGCCAGCGCCAGGGAAAAGATATCGTTTTTGAGCTGGTAAGTAATGCAGATGGCGAAAGCAGCAAGCTATTCACCATTCGTGCGCTGGTAGACGGCGAGCAGCTTGGTACCGGCTGCGACTATAGCAAGAAAAACGCGGAGAAACTCGCGGCCGAAAAAGCCTGTGCCGGGCTCGGGATCTGATTACACGCCAAACACCTGGGAAACCAGTATCCGAATTATACACTAATTCGACGGTGTCGCTGATTACAAAAACTTTTCCCTCTTTATCAAAATCCTCCAGGTGTTTTATCACCATGCACGCCTTTGGCACGTCAAGAGCTGCCTTCTGGTGACCTTCAGGTTGCTGGCAAGACGCTGCGAATGGAAGCAATGCAATTAAATGAACAAGTCTTGTTAAACGGTGCAGCAAACTCATAGCTATGGCAATTGCCAGGTTTTTGACTTATTAGTAATCACCGTTCTGTATAAACACAAGCTTTACAGACGATGCGGGGTTATTCTTATCAATATCTTTATCTTCATCCTGAAAGGCAACGGCTAAGGTTTTTGCGCTTTTCACCGGCACCTCGGTAATTGTGCTGTCACCGCTTTTATATTCAATCGCCTGCGCTCAATTGAGTTCTATTGAGAGGTTCTTCACCTTTTCAGATTGCTCGGATGACATCGTTTCACCATTGTCCGGTTGTTTAAAAATGGCGACGCTTTGGCTTTTGTTGTGCGTGTAGGCAGAATACCAATTCTTCAGTGAAGAAATTGTGTCATTCTTGCTTGTTGGTCTTTTCATTTTAATTGATTTGTATTTAAGTATTAGGGAATTAAGAACGCGATCAACTATCACTTTGTCTTAAAAACATAACGTTACCTGACAAGCGTCAAAAGTAACTGTAGGATTGAAAACCACCACACGACAACCAATGATTTAAATGTAGAAATATAAAGATTATCTTCAAATCACACAGAGCGTTTTTTAGAAATTTCTCCGGCTCAATACAGATTATTCTTCCAAAAAAATTGACCTTTAATCAAACAGTTACCCTGAACGCGTGAGTAGTTTGACGGGTTTAAACGAAGCCCAGAAAGACGCGACCCATAGGTCACGCCCGCAGCTGATGCGCCTCACAAATGCCACCTGGCTCGACGATTAGACGGGGTCAGTATATTTGTCTAAAATAAAAAAACCGCCATAAAATATAGCGGCTTTAAAAGTCGGTGGGGGGGGATCGACCCTCCCGCAGGCAGCAAGCACGACAAGTATTTTCCACACCAATAAGAAAAACGCTATTTAGTTGCTAACATTATTTGATGCGTTAAATATTACCTCTATATTTCAATCAAATTATCAGCCGGTAGCTTCGTCATTCGCACTCCTTTATCAAAAGGGTTCAGTCAAGATAGACGAAATACTTCGCTGACGCCTTATTTTACATGGCAGGTTAAATATTCCGATCCGGTTTTTTATGGATGAAAAATGAAAAAATGGTGATCGTGGCTAATGGGGATGTAGGTATCGGAAAAACTCTTCCGTCCTTTAAATTGGACGTAGCAGGAAATACCCGTCCAGGTGGCGCTATCAGTTCCGGAAATAGCGGGATCATGCCGGCAAGCGGTTCGATGAGTCTGGGCAATACCTCTTTAAGCTATTCACCAAATGACTCTACCTGGGTAAGCACCGGTTCAACTTTGCTGCTTAACGCGCAGGATTATTCAACATTGGTATTTCATGATTCTGGCTCCCGCGTTGATTTTATCCGTGCCGGGGCTGGAAAGATACAACTTGGTTACAATGGCGGTTTTGGCGAAGCATGCATTGGGCTCCCTGGCTCGGGTGGACTATATGCGCCAAAGGAAATATATACCCGGCAGGGATACAACAGCGAGGAATTGCGTATCCGGTACAGTAACTATGACGGCCACGGCGCCATTGTATCGATCAGGCAGGAAAATGGCGTTTCGGCATGTTACGTCTGGGGCTATGGCGGCGATTACCTGGTGGCGAAGATAATAAATGCCGGCTATGCGGCAGTGAGCACGGCGTTGGGCGGTCCCGCAGCCATTGAAACGTTCAGAAATAATAAAAATCCGGGCGATGCGGCTGTCGAAGCGTTTATCGGCCCCCTGCGTACCGGTCTTACGGGAGCGCAGATAGAAAGCTTTACCTGGCATACCCTGCTGAGCCATACAAGTCACACTGATGTAAAGGGACTGAAAACTTACTTTGAGTACGATATCTTCTGCCGGTTGGCTAATATTAAAGACCAGGATGGAAATATTGTAAAAAGTTACGGCTATCACTATAAAGACTAACAGCGCTGTCATGAAATATTATATTTTCTATTTCATCGTTTGCTTTTGGTTGTGCCCAGGGCTGGCAGTTGCCCAGCAGCATGTTTCGACCGACACCTATGCCGGACAATCGCAGATCAGGGCCTCTGAAAGTATTCACCTGCTGCCGGGCTTTAATACGGCAGGCAAGGATTTCAGGGCAAAGATCGTCCCCACGTTCACCAATTGCACCTTGCTGAATGCGGCTCCTTCCGCCAACCAGAATTACGTCATCAGTTACCTGATAAAGGTGCCGGGCATCACCTCGCAAGCCCAGCTGGGTGGCCTTACGGGCTGCGGGTTAATACAAACCGTCCAGTATCTCGACGGTTTGGGACGCCCCCTTCAAACCGTACAAACAAAGGCCAGCCCGCAAGGAAAAGATGTAATACAACCTGTTGAATACGATCCTTACGGACGTGAACTAAAAAAATATCAGTCCTATACTTCCTCCTCAGGTCCGGCAGGTTCCTATCGCGCGGGGGCGCTCAGCGGTACGGGCGGATACTCAGGAAGCGAGCAATATGCTTTTTTCCAGGCCAGCGGAGGAGGCTATACTACCACTGCTGCGCCGTTTGCCGAAACATTGCCGGAGGCCTCCCCGCTTGCCCGGCCAATGCAGCAGGGAGCACAGGGGGCGGATTGGCAGTTAGCCGCAGGCCATATTCAACGGGTGGAGTACGGGGCTAACAATATGGATCACAACTATAGCACCACCGGCTACTCGGTAAGGCAGTGGCGCGCCGACACCGTGCCCACAACCGGTCAACTTTACAAACGGCGACTGGTTCTTGAAACGTTAATTCAGGCTATTATGCGGCAGGTGAGCTGAGGCTTACTATTACCAAAGATGAAAACTGGACCAGCGGTGATGGCAAGAAAGGCGTTAGCGAAGAATATACCGATAAAGAAGGACATGTTGTGCTCAAACGAACCTTCAATTATTTGCCGGCCACGGCAGCCATCGAGGTGCTTTCTACTTATTACGTTTACGACGACCTGGGCAACCTGAGTTTCGTTCTTCCTCCAAAAGCCGAACCAGACGGCGGCTCGATCTCTCAAACCGTCCTTGATAACCTTTGCTACCAGTACCGTTACGACACCCGCGCCAGGCTGATTGAAAAACAGATACCCGGCAAAGGATGGGAATACATGAACTATAACAAGCTGGACCAATTGGTATTTTCACAGGATTCGGTTCAGCGTACGCAGACAATTGCTGGTTTTACTCCCGGTCAGTATCATATGTTTAGTAAATATGATGCCTTTGGCAGGGTGATCATCACTGGTCAGGAACGCAGCCAAGGCCTCGACCGGGCCACGGTGCAATATTATCTCGACAATGCCGCCGCATGTTGGGAAGAACGCGTAGGCAGCGGCGGCTACCAAGGGTATTCCAATAACGCCGTTCCTACCCTTACCGGCGACTTCGACCCTTACGTGATCAACTATTACGACGATTACAATATTCCGGGCATGCCGTACGGGTCGGTAGCGGGTAATTACAGCGCCAATACCAAAGGCCTGCTTACGGCCACCAAAACAGCCGTGCTGGGAACTTACGGCACCTTCCTTTGGACGGTGTTTTACTACGATAATGAAGGCCGCGTAGTAAAAACCTATAAGCAGCATTATAAAGGCGGAGTTCAGCATGTGAACAACTATGACGAACTGACAACCACTTATGATTTTACAGGCATTCCCCTGGAAACTGGGCGCAAGCATTATATGAACAGCGGCGGTGTGCCTGCTCTCGCTCTTACCACCGATAACTACACGGATTATGATCACGCCGGCCGAAAACTGGCATCCTTTCAGTCAACCGGCGGCGGTAGCGACGTGATCCTTTCCCGGATGATATATAACGAGATTGGCCAGGTAATAACCAAAAAACTTCACAGCGAAAATGGCGGCAGCACTTTCCTCCAGGACGTAGCTTATAGTTACAATGAAAGAGGCTGGCTCAGGAGCAGCAGCGCTCCGCTGTTCGCCCTGGAACTGAAATACAATACGGGGACCACCCCGCAATATAACGGCAACATCGCAAACCAGCTTTGGGAAACGCCCGGGAGCTTGGGCAATACCTTCACTTACAGTTACGACAGGCTGAACCGCCTCACTTCCGGCGCTTCGACCGGTATCGCAATGAGCGAAGCGCTCACTTATGATAAGAACGGCAATATCTCCACCCTCTCCCGGTACGATGGGGCGACATTGATCGATGACCTCAGCTATGCTTACCAAAACTCGGGGACCAGCAATCGGCTGGGTACGCTTACCGATAACAGTTCCGGCCCGGCAGGCGCAAGACCCGGTGCTTATAATTACAGCTACGATGGCAACGGCAACGCCACCACCGACGCCCGCACGGGGCATACCCTTACCTATAATGCCCTTAACTTACCCGAGACGGTGAACAGCGCAGGCGGCCTTACTTATATCTACGACGGAACAGGCACCAGGATCCGCAAAGTGAGCAACGGCACCGCCACTGATTATATCGACGGCATCCAATATACCGGCAGCACGATAGAATTTGTGCAGACCGAGGAAGGCCGGGCATTGAACAGCGGCGGTAATTACAACTATTACTATAACCTGAGCGATCACCTAGGGAATGTCAGGCTAAGTTTTTACAAAAATCCATCCACGGGACTTGCAGAAAGTACGCAGATGGATAACTACTTTCCCTTCGGGATGCGGAAAGTTGCGGCGGGAGGTACGAATAAGTATCTTTATAACGGCAAGGAGTTGCAGGAGGAACTGGACGGGCAGTATGATTATGGGGCAAGATTCTATGATCCGGTGGTGGGGAGGTGGAACTCTCCTGATATGCTAGCCGAAATGGCCTATAGCTTAACTCCCTACAGGTACTGCTTTAATAATCCTGTTAATTATATTGATCCTTTCGGCTTATGGGAAACTACTGCAGGTGGATATAAAACCGACAAGAAAGAAGACATTGAACGATTGATGTCTATGTTGGATGCCGAGAAGTATGTGCTGAAAAAAGACGCTAATATATCTCAGATCTCAAACTTCATAGCCGGTGAGATGGAAGGCGGTTTAGGTAAACTAAGCGATGGATCTAAATTATTATCGACTGTTTCAGCCACAAGTTACAAGGGGGTAGGCGGATTCACCAGAATCAATGTTGAGCAGAAAGCAATGGACAATTTATGGCATGAAGTCCAACGAGGCTTAACGCCTGATGCGCTCGACCCAAGAACAATTGGCCAGAACATCTTAGGATTAACTTATGCGGGTCCTTGGAATCCCACAAAATATAACGGGAAAGATGATTATTCTTATGCTCCAAAGTATCCGGAAGACATCCCGGCTTATATTCACGACAAAGATTTTGATCGCTTAGGCCTCAAAGGAGCAGGGCCTGTTTTCAATGATTCTAGGGCTCAGGGTCCAAATGTCAGCCTGGTTAACCGAGAGATAGGTGTTGCTTTCTCACTTGACGCTTCTCTTATGTCCAGAATAAGAGCACTTGTTGTGGCTAACGGAATAGGGGCTGCCAGTATCTATCATGATATCAAAAGTGCCGCTGATGCTGTTGCAAAACCGTTCCAGGATATGTATGGCAATAAAAAGTAGCCGAGGAATACGATAAAATATGCTTTTGTGCTCAAGCCTGTCAGCTTCCTTAAGGCAGACTTGAGCACAAGTAGTTTTATCGAGTTGCTTTGCTAATAGCTTTACTGATCAAATATATTACGCAACCACCCGCCATAACAAGTCCCAATATTATAATTATATTGTTCATGCTCGGACTACCCAGTCGGGTGGTAAACGCTAGTGCCATTAAGTACGCTCCCAGGCAAATTCCGCCCAGGGCAAGAATAACTTTAATGTATTTCCACATAATCATTGTATTATAGTAGATATCAGCTTTCTGTGTTATTTAGCCAGTTCCTGTATCTGCCTTTTGGTCAGGAAAGCATCAATAAACGTCTTAACCAGGTGCTTGTCTTCGGGGCTTAATTGCTCGACGAGCTTGAACAGCCGTAACAGTTCCTTGTCGGTCAATTGTGCGGCCACGGCTTCGTCGTGGCTTCCCATCATCAGGAAATCCGTGGTGGTGTCCAGCGCCTGGGCGAGCTTCTGCAATACGTCCGAGGAAGGCGCCGACTTCTGCGTCTCGTAACGTCCCACCTGGATGTACGTTAACCCCACCTTTGCGGCCAGTTCGGCCTGCGTCAGCTTCTTTGCCGTGCGTAATTCCTTGATCCGTTCCCCTATGTTTATTGCCGCCATGTATCGTTCTGCTACCTGTATAGATCAAAAATACCTGTTAGTAACCTCCTGTTAAAACATTGTGGATAAGTAATGATACCATAGTGTTTGATATAATCATACATATTGGTATTATTGCAATACAATAATGTATCAAAACTTTTTTTATACATCGATCAGAGAGGAGGCACTATGAACAAAGCACTTAAACTTACCACCCGAAAAATCCGCGTCTACAGCAAATGCGCCGCCCATTACCAGCGCCGTCCCTGGGTGACCCTCAGCGGCCTTTGGCTGGAACAGGCGGACTTCAAACCGGGCGATTACGTGGACATCAGCGTGGAAGAAGGCAAACTAACGCTCACCCGCACCGTATGGAAAGCCCGAAGCTGATCACCTCAAACCCCGACCTGCTGTTGTACACGGAAGGGAAATTGCAAATGGCCATCCCTGGTGGGGTGAAGCTCACCGGGCTGGACCGGTTGAAGGTCACCCTGAAACTCACCCCGACTGGTCAGCCTAACGGCCCGGCTTTCCGGCACCACCTGGACCTGTATAATCATATTCAAACGGAGCAACTGGCAGAAAAAGTATCGGAGGCGCTGAACATAAACGCTTACGAGATCCGCACGGTGATCAGCAACCTGACCACCGCTTTAGAGGCTTACCGCTCGGAGCGTTTAGAGGCGATGAAACCCCGGCAGGCGGAGCAAAAAGAGCTGACGGAAACGGAGCGCAAAACGGCTCTTGCCTGGCTGAAAGCCCCCGATCTGCTCGGCCGTACCAGACAGGCCATTGCGGCCAGCGGGCTGATCGGCGAGGAAACGAACGGACTGATAGCCTACCTGGTCTATACGTCAAGAAAACGCCCTGCGCCCCTGCACCTGGTCATTCTCAGCGCAAGCGGGATGGGCAAGACCTGGTTACAGGAAAAGGTATCGGAGCTGATGCCGGAAGAAGATAAGCTGGAGATCACCGCGCTTTCGGGCAACGCCTTCTACTACTTCGGCCAGCAGGAGCTGAAACATAAGCTCCTGCTGATCGAAGACCTGGACGGGGCCGAAAGCGTGCTGTACCCGCTTAGAGAACTGCAAAGCAAACGCAGGATCAGTAAGACAGTGACGCTCAAAGACGGTAAAGGCACCCTGAAAACGGTCACCCTCAACGTGGAAGGGCCGGTTTGCGTGTCGGGTTGTACGACCAGGGAACAACTGTACGAAGACAATGCCAACCGCTGTATCCTGCTGTATATGGATGCCAGCCCCGAACAGGATAAACGGATCATGGACTACCAGCGGAAGTTATCTGCGGGACTGATCGATCAAAGCATCGAGCGAAGCGTACGGGAGCAGCTCAAAAACGTACAGCGGATGCTGAAACCCATTACTGTAAGGAACCCGCTGGCCACGTACTTACAACTGCCTGAATCGGTGTTCAAACCACGGCGCACCATGCTGTTACTGCTGCTGTTCACCGAAACGGTCACCTTCTATCACCAGTACCAGCGGGAGCTGAAAATGGATGAAGCCACCGGCGAACAGTACATCGAAAGCACCATAGAAGATATCGAGGCCGCTTTTATACTGCTGGAAGATACCTTACTAAAAAAGAGCGACGAGCTGACCGGAGCCTGCCGGAACTTCTTCGAACAGTTAAAAGCCTGGTTAAAAGAGCAGGGTACGGAATGCTTTTACAGCAAGGGCGTACGCTCGGCCTTCCGGATCACACCGAGCAGTTTACAACGTTACCTCGCGGAACTGGAACGGATGGGCCAGATCCTTGCCATCAGCGGCAACCGCTACAAAGGCTTCGTGTATAAGGTAGCCGCCTGGGACGATCTGGAACTGCTGACTGCAGGCACCCGCAGGCTGGTGGAAGACATCCTGTCACAGATCCGGGCGGTAGCCCGTAACCCGGCAGTGGCCCAGGGCAGCGATGGGTTACATAACTCGCTAAAAATCAATCCTAAGAAATCAGTCACCCGTGGAAAATCAAAAACATAAGGCTACCGCTTTGCCGGAGCTGAAAACCCCGCTGTACGTGCGGCTGAAAGAAGGCTTCGCCACCTGGCTCCGCGTACTGAACTTCGATCATACCAGCCAGCGGGATATGCCTAAAATCCTGCACGAGTTCCTGCTCTTTATGGAAGCCGGCGGTTGTCATACTATTACCGAAATACAGGAGGAAAAAATCCGTGCTTATCTTGATCACCTGGCCGTGCGCCCGAGCCGCAAACGGGAAGGCGGTTTGAGCCTGAACTACATCCGCAAGCACCTGCAGGTGATCCGCAAGTTCGCCCGTTACCTCACCGAGAGCGGACAGGAGAGCTTCGGGGAACAGATCGAAATTGAAGGCAAGACCTCGAATATCAAAAGCATCCTTAGCCCGGAAGAAATCGGCCAGTTGTACGGGGCGACGGGTGACGACCTGCTGGGCCTGCGCGACCGGGCGATACTGGGGATCTGTTACGGGTGCGGCTTGCGCAAGAACGAGGCGATCAGTTTGAACACGGCCGATATCCTGCTGGAAAAAGACCTGGTACTGGTAAGAAAGGGCAAGGGCTATAAAGCGCGGTTCGTACCGCTTTCCGGGGCGAACAAGACCGATATTGAATACTACCTGAACTATGGCCGTCCGTATCTGGTCAACGGGAAGAAACAGGAAGCCTTCCTGGTGGGGATCCTGGGCAACCGGTTTACGAACATCTTCGGAAGACTGCAACAACTCAAAGCGAAAACGGCGATCACAAAATCCTTCGGGCCGCATACGCTCCGGCACTCGATCGCTACGCACCTGATCGAATCAGGCATGGAGCTGGAACAGGTAAAGGACTTTTTGGGGCATGAATCACTGGAATCCACACAGATCTATACGCATGTCACCGCTTAGCTTTGAAGATTACCTGTCCGCTCAGCGGTTCAGCCCGCATACGGTGAACCAGTACCGGCGCTATGCCGCCTGCTTTACCGATTGGATGGACGGGCAAAGCCTGGTAGTGGAACAGGTCGGACACAGCGAGACGCTTGATTACGCGGACCAGCTGCGCAAAGAAGGCAGGAGCATAAACCAGGTGAACAAGATGCTCATCGCCGTCCGGTATTACTTCGCCTGGCTGATCGGGCAGGGAAAAGCGGCACATAATCCTGCTTCGGGTCTTCGGCTGAAAGGAACGGTACGGAGCGTGCCGCACGGCCTGCTGGAGAAAGCGGAACTGGAAAAGCTGTACGAAAGCTACGGGGTAAACGACGAGCGGACGCACCGGAATAAAGTCATGCTTGGCCTGATGGTGTACCAGGGAATCACCTCGGAAGGATTGCACGATCTGCGGGCCGAACACCTGAAACTGCGGGAAGGCAAAATACTGATCCCGGCTACCGGTACGCTGAACGCCCGGATGCTCCGGCTGGAATCGCACCAGGTGCTGGACTTACAGGAATACGTGTTGGCCATACGTCCGAAAATACTGGCTGACCGCTCGAAAGAACGTCCGGGCAGGAAGCCTGAAGCGATGAAAGAAGCGGACGCGATCCGGCAACTGTTCATCAGCATGAACGGCAGTGAGAACATAAAGAACGGCTTGTATCATCTTGGCCGGGCATTGAAAAAGATCGAGCCGAAGTATCGCGACCCTGATCAGATCAGGCAAAGCGTGATCACGAATTGGCTGAAAGAAAAGAACCTTCGAGTAGTGCAGTACATGGCCGGTCACCGGTATGTGAGCTCGACGGAGCGGTACAAAACCACGAACCTGGAAGACCTGAAAGAAGCACTGAATAAGTTCCACCCGATGAATAAAAAGGGTGGATAAAAACATAAATTGGAGGACGCAAATTGCGACCTCCAATCGGGAACTGAACTTAAAACACCTGAATATGGAAACCAATATTACCATACCTGATGAAGTGATCATCAACAAAATCTACCTGGTACGGGGGCAAAAGGTGATGATCGACCGGGACCTTGCCGTGTTGTATGGCGTAGAGACCAAACGTTTGAAAGAAGCCGTAAGACGTAATATCGCCCGGTTCCCGGAGGACTTTATGTTCGAGATGAACAGGCAGGAGTTCGATAACTGGCGGTCGGAACACGTAGACGTCCAAGAAGACAAACAGGGCCTTCGGTATGCTCCGTTCTGCTTTACCGAGCAGGGAGTAACGATGCTATCCTGTACCCTGAACAGTCCGCAGGCCATCGCCGTCAATATCCGGGTGATCCGTGTCTTTACGCGGATCAGGCAGTTGCTGATGGACAATACCGAAATCCGGCTGGAGATCGAGAAGATCAAAAACAAGCTGGACAACCAGGACAAGAATATGGAGATCGTGTTCCGTTACCTGGATGAACTGCTGGAAAAGAAAGAGAACCCGGAACCGCGGAAAGTGGTCGGTTACCGGTTGAAGGGCAAATCCGAATCCTGAATAAGATCATGTTCCTTTTCACGGCAGGTAAAGCGGCATTCGTCCTCGTCAGTCTGCGCAAAAGCCACGCCAGCCCGTCCGGCGCTACAAAATCCTGCTACCATAAAAGATCACGTTCAGCGCCTACCTGGCTGTCATGTCTTTCGCCTTCCTTCCTCTTCCTCATAGTCGGCTCCCCTGTCTGCTCGTGCCTCGCATCCAGCCGCCGCCTTATTGTCTGGCTCGCCTGCGGGTCGCTTGGGCTTCGGGCGAATTGGTTTAGTTGCCTGCGGCAGCATGGCCGCCCTCGTGTAGTTCGGCCGGGCCGACACGATCCGTTAACCTTGAAGATAAGAGCAGGCCCGGCCTCCTACATGTGCGCCGGTCGCGCTCGTGCCTCGCGCTTCTCCCGGCACACCCTCGCTCCACTCGCGGACGGCTCGCAACGAAGATCCTGCCCTTAGTGATGATCCGTTAGGAACGGGATGCTTACCTGTAACAGCGAAGGTAGCCTCCGGCAGGGATCGGTTCAAGGGCTTTCGCGGCATAAATGCTCATTCCGCTACGCTCCATTCCGCTTTATTCCACGGTCCCTTGAGCCGATCCCTGCCTACGAGCTCTTTGCGGCTTAACAGGTCAGCACCCTAACGCTCTGCTAATCCCCGTCAACGCCTCTACGCCTTCGTTCATCACAAAAAATTGGGGTGGTTCGATCCTGTCAAACAGCTATCTTTGGTGGTAACGTTCTTTGAAGTAACCCCGGGGAGTGTGGCCGGAAAGTTCGGCTAACGCTGAAAAGTCGAGGTAGGCAGTATGATTATGGGGCGCGGTTCTATGATCCGGTGATTGGAAGGTGGAATAGTTTGGATCCGCTGGCGGAAAGCTATTATAGCCTATCTCCCTTTAACTATGGAGCAAACAACCCTATTCTCATCTATGATGAAGACGGGCGTTTTTTAGGAACATTGATCGGGGCTGCTGTAGGGGCAGTTGTTGGGGGAGTAAGAGCAGCTATTAAACACGAGAATGTTTGGAAAGGTGCCGGTAAAGGATTAGTTGCCGGAGCCGTAGTAGATATTACGATAGCTACAGCAGGCACTGGAACCGTGGCACTAGTTGCCGCTGGAGGGCTGTCAGGAGTAGCTGGTAGTGTAACAGATCAGCTACTGGATCATGGAAGTGTTAGTCTTAAACAAACCGCAATTGCTGGAGGGTTGGGTTTGGGCTTGGGCTATATCGGGGCAAAGCTTGCTCCTGTTGTAGGTAGCTGGTTTAGTAGCAGCAGCAATGGAATAGCAGTAGGTGAGCTTCAAATGACGCAAATTGGCAATCGTGTGGTTCAGCCTTCGGCGGAGGCAGCAGCAGAAGCAGCCGCAGCCGCTAGCAAACCTTCTATACCGATACAATTTGGGAAAGATGCCAATCAGGTCTATCATACCTTCAGGCATATTGAAGAAGCCGGCTTAAGCAGAGGTGCTGTACAGTCAGCGGTGGAAGCTGATCTTGTAAATACATCAGGGGCTATTCAAGCGGGTAAACTTCATACTGGTACAGTAAACGTTAATGGTACAGCAGTTACATATAATGCGTTCAAACTCCCTAACGGTACTATTAACGTGGGAAGAATAACTACACCCAAATAAATATGGCAAGAAGGTTAAAAGACCCGGAAAGCAGTCTAATAAAGGCACTATTGAAAGGAACCAAGTTTGAAAACGAATTGACTGCTCAAATAGGACTGCTCCAGGTGGAAGAAATGCAAGACGGAGAGATGGGTAGTTTAAGAGTTGTGCGACCACATAAGAAACAGTCTTTAGGCGCAATCGCAGCTCAAGCAGAATTTACCGACGAGGATGATGTTCCTGTGAGTGTTACCTTGAACCTCAACCAAGACGGCGAACTTTTTGAGTTAGATATATTCAAAGCAGACTTTTCTCCCTTAAAAAAGTTTCCTGAAATTGAATAGAAGAAGCCCGGCGGATCCCGCCGGGCTTTTGTGTTATTTGGCCAGTTCCTGAATCTGCCTTTTAGTGAGAAAAGCATCAATAAACGTCTTAACCAGGTGCTTGTCTTCGGGGCTTAACTGCTCCACCTGTTTGAACAGCCGTAGCAGTTCCTTATCGGTCAATTGCGCGGCTACCACCTCATCCTGGCTTCCCATCATCAGGAAATCGGTGGTGGTGTCCAGTGCCTGGGCGAGCTTCTGCAGCACGTCCGAAGAAGGCGCCGACTTCTGCGTCTCGTAACGTCCCACCTGGATATACGTTAACCCCACCTTTGCGGCCAGTTCGCCTTGCGTCAGCTTCTTTTCCGTGCGCAGTTCCTTGATGCGCTCCCCTATGTTTATGCCTGCCATGTATCGTAGTGCTACCTGTATAGATCAAAAATACTGTTAATAACCTCCTGTTAATACATTGTGGATAAATAGCGATACATCGCTGTTTGATATTATGATACATATTGGTATTATTGCAATACAATAATGTATCAAAACTATTTTTTCACTTAACGATCAGAGAGGAAGCCATGAAAAGACCATCCAAGACCAACCGCCGCGTTAAAATCTACGACAAGTACGTCGTACGTGACCAGCATACGATGGGCCGCCATCACATCGTCATTCCCTGGCTGAACATGAGCGGCCTCTGGCTGCAGGATGCCGGGTTCTGCCCGGGCGACCAGGTGGACGTACAGGTGGCACAGGGGCAGTTAACGATCACCAAACTGGTATGAACAAAAATACGCTGATCACTGCAAACCCCGACCTGCTTTTGTACACCGAGGGCAAACTAAATACGGCCATCCCGGGTGGCATCAAGCTCACCGGGCTGGACCGTCTGAAAGTCACATTGAAACTCACCATTGCAGGGCAACCAAACGGCCCGGCTTTCCGGCACAATCTTGACCTGTACAACAGCATTCAAACGGATCAGTTGGTGGAGAAAGTATCGGAGGCGTTAGAACTAAACGTTTATGATGTCCGCGCGGCGATAAACGACCTGAACACCGCACTGGAAGCCTACCGTTCGGAGCGATTGGAGGCCATGAAGCCCCGGCAGTCGGGGCAAAAGGAACTGACGGAGACCGATCGGAAAACGGCCCTTTCCTGGCTGAAATCCCCCGATCTGCTCGACCGCACGAAACAGGCCATTGCCGCCAGCGGGCTGATCGGGGAAGAAACGAACGGCCTGATCGCCTACCTGGTGTACACCTCGCGCAAGCGGGAAACGCCCCTGCACCTGGTCATTCTCAGTGCCAGCGGCATGGGCAAGACCTGGCTACAGGAAAAGGTGTCGGAGCTGATCCCCCAGGAAGATAAGCTGGAGATCACCGCGCTCTCGGGCAACGCCTTCTACTACTTCGGCCAGCAGGAACTGAAACACAAGCTCCTGCTGATCGAAGACCTGGACGGGGCCGAAAACGCGCTGTACCCGATCCGCGAACTGCAGAGCAAGCGCCGGATCAGTAAAACGGTAACGCTCAAAGACGGTAAAGGCGCCTTAAAAACGGTTACCCTGAACGTGGAAGGCCCGGTTTGCGTATCGGGCTGTACCACACGCGAACAGCTGTACGAAGACAACGCTAACCGCTGCATCCTGTTGTATATGGATACCAGCCCGGAGCAGGATAAACGGATCATGGACTACCAGCGGAAACTGTCGGCGGGGCTGATCGATCAAAGCATAGAACGGGACGTACGGGAACAGCTCAAAAACGTACAGCGGATGCTGAAACCCATTACTGTAAGGAACCCGCTGGCCACGTACTTACAACTGCCCGAATCGGTGTTCAAACCGCGCCGGACGATGCTGTTACTGCTCCTGTTCACCGAAACCATCACCTTCTACCACCAGTACCAGCGGGAGCTGAAAACGGACGAGACCACCGGGGAGCAATACATTGAAAGCACCATAGAAGATATCGAGGCCGCTTTTACAGTGCTGGAAGATACCTTACTGAAAAAGAGCGACGAGCTGACCGGAGCCTGCCGGAACTTCTTCGAGCAGTTAAAAGGCTGGTTAAAAGAGCAGGGTACGGAATGCTTTTACAGCAAGGGCGTACGCTCAACCTTTAGGATCACCCCGAGCAGTTTACAGCGTTACCTATCCGAACTGGAACGGATGGGCCAGGTCCTTGCGATCAGCGGCAATCGCTACAAAGGCTTCGTGTACAAAGTGGCCGCCTGGGACGAACTGGAACTGCTCATGGCAGGCACCCGGCAGCTGGTGGAAAACATCCTTTCGCAGATCCGGGCGGTAGCCCGTAACCCGGCAGTGGCCCAACAGCCGGATGGGTTACATAACTCGCTAAAAATCAATCCTAAGAAATCAGTCACCCGTGGAAAATCAAAATCATAAGGCCCACGCTTTAGCAGAGCTGAAAACCCCGCTTTACGTGCGTCTGAAGGAGAGCTTCGCCACCTGGCTCCGCGTGCTGAACTTCGATCGCACCAGTCAGCGGTACATGCCGGGAATGCTCCATGAGTTCCTGTTCTTCCTGGAAGCCGGCGGCTGCCACACCATCGCAGAATTACAGGAAAGCCACATACAAGCATATCTTGATCACCTGGGCCAGCGCCCTAACCGCAAGCGGGAAGGCGGGCTAAGTTTGAACTACATCCGCAAGCACCTGCAGGTGATCCGCAAGTTCGCCCGCTGCCTGGCCGATAGCGGCCAGGAGAGTTTCAGCGATACGCTGGAACTGGAAGGGGAAACGGAAGAACCCGGAGCGCTGACGCTGGCCGAGATCACCCAACTTTACGGGGCGACGGGTGATGATCTGCTAGGCCTTCGCGACCGGGCGATGCTGGCGGTGTACTACGGGTGCGGCCTACGCAAAGAGGAAGGGATCGCCCTGAACGTACCGGATATCCTGCTGGACAAAGACCTGGTACTGGTACGTAACGGCAAGGGATACAAAGCCCGTTTCGTTCCCCTTTCAGGCGGTAATAAGGAAGACGTGGAAGCGTATCTGAACTACTCGCGTCCATACCTGGCCGGAAGTAAGGAAAGCGCCTTACTTACAGGAGCGGGTAAACGGGATAGCCCGTGAAGATGAACCCGCCTTTATGCTGAACACGACGGGTAACAGAATGAGCGGACAGGGTTACCAGCGGGTGCTTTCGGCACTGCTCTTTCGTGCCGGTTTGCCGCAGGGAATTACGCTGCACCATTTGCGCCACTCGATCGCCACGCACCTGCTGGCCTCGGGCGTAAGCATGGAAATGCTCCGGGAGTTCCTGGGACACAGCCGCCTGGAAACCACGCAGATCTATGCCGGTATAACCCGGCAGCAGGTCTTAACCCTTTAAACTAAACATCATGAAAACGAATGACTACGGGTTTGAAACCTACCTGCGGGAACGCTATGCCCTGACCATGGCAAAGTTGTACGCCCGTGAAATCGGGATCTACCGGGGTAATTGCCCCGGTGCCGGGGATGCCGGCTTTAACGGGGTGATGGCCTATATCGGCCAGCTGCGCAACCGCTACCCCAATGCCGGGACCGTGCGCCGGGTCCTGTGTGCCCTCAAAGCGTATTACCAGTACCTGGCCCTTACAGGGCAGCGCAATGATAATCCTGCGGCATCGGTGCGCCTGCGTGATCCGGCTCCTTCCGATATCCAGTTACAAGACCTGTTCACGGCTTCGGAACTGGAACAACTGCTGCACAAAGAAGAGCGTTACCCGGTGCTGGCCGGGCGCAACCGGGTACTGATGGGCCTGCTCATCTACCAGGGCTTGCAGCCCCGCGAGCTGGAGGAATTGCGCGTACCGGACATCGACCTGGAAGCCGGAACGGTCCGGGTCCGGGCGCAAGCGAACACCAACGGACGGACCTTGTCGCTGAAAGCTGCCCAGGTGCTGCTGATCCTGAACTACCTGCAGGTCATCCGGGAACAGCTGCTTGCCGGCCAGCAAAGTGATCGTCTCCTGGTCGGTCTGCGGGGAAGCCGGTTCCTTGCTGCCGACATAATCAAACACGTAACGAGCCATTACGGCAGCCTGTTCCTTCCCCGCAAAGTGAGCTGCCGGACAATCCGGGCCAGCGTGATCGCAAACCTATTGAAAGACGGGAAAGAGCTGAGAGCGGTACAGGTCTTTGCCGGCCACAAGAAGATAAGCGCGACCGAAAAGTACCGGCAGGACCAGGTACAGGCACTGCACAGCATTATCCAGGCATGGCACCCGATGAAGTGAGCCACAGGCTTTACCTGCACTGCCGGGAAGTTCCCGCACTGCCTTTGTTCGGAGGGAAAGGGTATATCAGAACAAACTTTGGGTACCAGCTGGCGCAAACGACCCGGGCGGCGGAAGAAAAGCCCTAAAACGTGATCATCTTCTTAGCAGGACCTCCGGGGCTCTTCTTCTGACGGCTGGGTTGGACGGGCGCAGTGTCCCTGCTTCGGAGGATGCCGTTATTCTCCCGGCCAGGCTGGCACTGCCCCTAAGCGCTTTGCTGCAATTGGTTTGTACCAGGATCATCACTAAGGGCAGGATCTTCCTGCAAGCCGGTCTGCGAGCGGAGCCCGGGTGGCGCAGGAGAAGCCCGAGGTACGAGGGCGACTGCGGCACATGTAGCGGGGCCGGGCCTGCTC
Organism: Hufsiella ginkgonis; assembly: GCF_009834915.1. Classification (GTDB taxonomy): domain Bacteria; phylum Bacteroidota; class Bacteroidia; order Sphingobacteriales; family Sphingobacteriaceae; genus Hufsiella; species Hufsiella ginkgonis. Next base: position 626,648 of record NZ_WVHS01000001.1, read on the forward strand.
TGATCGCCAGGTGTAAACGGATCGCCTCCGGCCCGGACGCGCTACACAAGGGCAGCCCACCTGCCGGAGGCGATAAAACAAAGTCGCCCGAAGCCCGGGCGACCCGCAGGCGAGCCATACAATAAGGCGGCGGCTGGGTGTGGGCGGCCGGTGAGGAACGAGCCGGACGAACGCAGACAGGGTAGCCGACTATGAGGAGGAGGAAGGAAGGCGAAAGGCATGACAGCCAGGTAGGCGCTGAACGATAACCTGATGGGTAAACGATACTTCAAAGCGCCGGACGGGCTGGCGTGGCTTTTGCGCTGACTGACGAGGACGAATGCCGCTTTACCTGCCGTGGGTTGAACCGAAATCCTGTTCTGAACACGCGCCTTTCTTCTTTCTTTCAATTGAATAATCTTCTTCTTTCAGCTGAAAAAAATAAATCCGACCGGTAACCCTGTTCTTCTTTCTTTCAACTGAACTAAAAAATCCTACCTTCAAGGCAAGAAAACTTTGGCAAAAAAAGGCGTGCGAGACGTTGAAAATTGCCTGAAAACCGGTTCGGGGTGCAATAAGTATCTTTATAACGGGAAGGAGTTGCAGGAGGAACTGGACGGGCAGTATGATTATGGGGCCAGGTTCTATGATCCGGTGGTGGGGAGGTGGAACTCAGTCGATCCGCTTGTAGAATTAGGACAGGAAAACACCTCACCTTATATTTATGTCCTTAACAATCCGATCAGATTGAGAGATCCTGATGGAAGGTATCCAGATGGCGGAGAAGGGGGTGACGACTTCGCGCTAAATGGCGGATTGGGTTATTTGATTGGCAATACTATTGTTAATGCCTGGAATTCTACTAAGACTTTAGTGTACAGCGCTTTTGTTTCGGCTGATGAAGGAAAGAAGTGGGAAGCCGGACAAGAATACTCCAAAGAAAAAGGAAAATATGTTTCGACTGTAAAACAGGTACCTAGCGAAGGCCCGTTAGGAGATGCTTTTGGTCATCTCAGTGATGGGTTAAATGTTTTTGGCATGTATCCTGGTGGCGGCCCCGCTCAGTCTCTACTGACAAAGGTTCCCGGCGCGAAATCTAGTGCCGGTGCGCTGATCCGCTTTGGTAAGGAAGCTGAAGACACCACTCAGCTTGCTAAAGATGCCGCAAAAGCGGAAAATGCCGGGTTCCCTCATGGGGTATCAACCAGGTTAAAACCAAAGGTTCAAGGATCAGACAAACTACACAGGTCAGCAGAGAAGAGTGAAGTTAAAAGGTTTTCGAGGTTAAGCAGACCGGAAAAGATCCGAAGCATCACACAGTTATTTTGCCGAAGCCAGTTACCGAACAGGTTGCACAGTGGTTTAATTCACTGTTTAATTAAATAAATATGCATTTCATTGAAGTTTCAATCCTGGACTGGTATGATAATATCATAAAAGCGTTTTGTAAAACGGAGGATAATACGATTTACTATTGCAGTCTCGTTTACATCGACAAATCGACCGATAATAAAATATACATCTGTGTAGATATTGAGTTTTTTGAAGCCTACGAGCAGATAATAAGCTTCATAGAGTCAGATGCTCTTAAGGAGCATTGGGATGAGCTGTATTCTTTATTAAATAATATCCGTTCAGAGGCCAAATTGTATCTCATAGAGACCGATGACTTAATGAGCGATCAGAGTAAATTTATTAGATACAACGAGAATGTGGAGAAGTTGGAGGGCTTGTTGTTTGCTGATTACCCAGATCTGCTCGAGGAAACTGGGCAAGTTGATAATTGGCCTGCCTTTTTTAAATAATAAACTTACGATAAACGAACAAAGCCCGGTGCATTCGCCCGGGCTTTGTTCGTTTATGACCCATATTCCTTCCTGGTATTGGCGTTGCGTAGAAACGCATCGATGATGGCCAGTAAATGCGTTTTATCCTCTTCGTTCAGGCTGTCGATCTGCTGCAGCCGTTTTACGGTGCGCTTATCGAAGGTCGCGTTCACGCCTTCCCCGGCCAAATAATCCAAAGACACTTCCAGGGCCTGGGCGATCTTCTTTGCCGCTTCGATAGATGGTACCGCCTCATCACGTTCGTACTTGCCGATCATCACGCGGGAGATCCCGCTCTTCTCGGCCAGGTCCTTCTGTACCCAGCCCTTCTTTTCCCTCAAATCGGATATGATCTTACCTGTGTTCATCGCTTAAAGGATACTTAATTACTTGTTTACGGCTATATATGGCAAAAATATCACAAAATGTGATACCTTCCCGGCAGCACCTGGGTGGATCCCATCCGTTCGCTTTTACAGAAACCGGTGTGGCTATGTTGTCGAGTGTATTGAAAAGCCAGAGAGCCAGGGAAATGAACATTGCTATTATGAGGGCTTTTGTAGCGCTGCGTAAGCTTCTTGTTGAGCAGACCGATCTCCGTCTGGAGATTGAGAACATCAAAAAGAAGCTCGACAACCATGATAAGAATATTGAGTTAGTGTTCCAATACCTGGACGAGCTGCTGGAAAAGAAAGAGAATCCTAAGCCTGAAAAACCACCGGTAGGTTACAAGCTGAAAGGCAAATCCTGAACAAGATCACGTTCCCTTTCACGGCAGGAAAAGCGGCATTCGTCCTCGTCAGTCAGCGCAAAAGCCACGCCAGCCCGTCCGGCGCTATCACGTTCCCGTTACCGCAAGAAAATCCGTTCAGCGCCTTCCTGGCTGTCATGTCTTTCGCCTTCCTTCCTCTTCCTCATAGTCGGCTATCCTGTCTGCTCGTGCCTCGCATCCAGCCGCCGCCTTATTGTATGGCTCGCCTGCGGGTCGCTCGGGCTTCGGGCGGCCTTGTTTTATTGCCTGCGGCAGCATGGCAACCCTCGTGTAGTTCGGCCAGGCCCGCACGATCCGTTAATCCCTGATGATCACAGCAGGCCCGGCCTCCTACATATGCGCCGGTCGCGCTCGTGCCTCGCGCTTCTCCCGGCACACCCTCACTCTACTTGCAGCCGGCTCGCGAAGATCCTGTTCCTAAAGAAGATCCCGTTAAACTTCACGGCAGCACCTGGTCGCAGAGGGCTTCTACCAGCCTGGCCGGGGGAACAACGGCATCCTTCGAAGCAGGGACAGTACTCATGGCCGGGCAGCAGGCGAAAGAAAAGTGCCCAGGGGGGTTCTGGTACACTTTTCCCTCCGAACATCGGCAGCAGGTAAACATCGGTTCTGCTCAGAACTCCAACCAGGTTATCAGGGGCTCAGGGAGTTCATCCGTTAAGCCGAGAAGAGACGAAGTGGTTAAGAGGGTCAAGGGATCGTGGAATAATGGCCCTGTGCTGAAAAGGCCTTGTGGGTTTATGCCGCGAAAGCCCTTGACCCTCTTAACCACGGAGGCTATCTTTGCTGAAACGGATGATCTTCCGGATACGAATCTCTTAGCCACCAGCCGGAATAAACATCAATCCCACCAAAATCCTGTAAAAGCAACACAAAAAATTGGCGCGAGCCAGCCGTGTAAAAACCAACAATCAACGCCTATCTTTGAGCGGAGACGTTCTTTGAATAACCCCGCTCCGGGGTGACCAGAAAACCGGGCCAACAGCTAAAAAGTTGTGGTAGGCAGTATGATTATGGAGCCAGGTTCTATGATCCGGTGATAGCAAGATGGAACTCGGTGGATCTGATGTCAGAAATGCATACAGATCTTACCCCATACAATTATGTGATGAATAATCCATTGCTGTATAGTGATGAGTTCGGTATGGATACAACAAGAGTAATTCGCTTGCAAGAGATCCCAATAAAGTCCGGTTCTGTCAACCGAATTAAACCTGGCGTTATTTTTAATTGGAACCAAATCGATTATAAAAGAGCGCAAAGGGATCCTCAAGGATACGATCCAGAGGGAATGACAAGAGGCACCGCTGTTCAAGCCGGCTTGCTTTTAGTGCCTTGGGGAAGGGTACTTAAACCTTTGGGCGTCTTGCTTGAGTCTGTGATAGGAGCGGAAAAATTATTACCTATCGTTGAAGCGTTAAGTGCGCAGAAAATGATTAAAATAATGTCAAAATCCCATGCTTGGGGAAAGTGGCGGTTACCGAAGCTGAAGTTAAAGCGATTATGTCAAAAGCTTTAACCGAAGGGGCAGAAATGGGGTACGCTAATACAGCCCTTGGCTCATCAAGTAAAATTATACAATATGGTGGCGAAATTGTGCAAGTAACAACTAACCAGGTAGCAGGAAAGACTGTGGTAAGCAATGCCTGGGTAATAACAGACCCGGCTTACAAATGGCAAGCGCTAAAAATCCTCTCAAATGTTAAATAATGAAAGACAACGACTTGAAAACCTATAGGCAAATGCTTGACGCTTTGCAATTTAAAGAACTTGAATATGCTCTTGGGAAGTTGTCTTTTGGAGACAGGAAAGATGCAATACACCTGCTCGCGTACAATTCTGATACCGATGAAAGTAACTTAACTATATACACCTTTTTACAAAGTTTACTTTATAAGCATGAATCTGTTGAAGTTCATTTTTTTGCAAGTCAAGTAATGGCATTCACTTTAAACCATGTTGATAAAGCGGAGTTAATCGGTCTATTTCATGCATTGCGGGCGTCTGAGTTAGATCCGCAAGACGCTGATATCTTGGAATACCTGTTATACTTTAATCATATTCCAGAAAAGCTCTTGGGTGATGGTAAAGCCATTGAGATCGCAAAGCAGGTGATCTTAAAAAAACCTGAAAGCAAGGCAGCACAACTGACGTTGGCTAAATTGGCGTACAAATAGGCGGAAAAAATCGCATCCGATTGATCAGGTTTATACAAAATGATCACTGATAGTATTGGAAGAGGCCGTCTCATAAGCAATTATGGGACGGTTTTTTTTTGCACTGTTGGAGGTAGCGTTGGATGATCGTTTTTAACGAGGATTCAAGGCAGTGAGGTCTGTTGCTAAGATGCTGGTGTTTATATTGCCGCCGTTAAAGCTAAAGAAAGGCTTACGCCTTCCATTTTCTCAGGTTATGGGCGATTGAAAGTAGCCCGATCTCCACTTCCGTCTTATTCATTCCCTTTAGCAGGAAACGTTTGAAGCCATGATTGCTTTTGATACTGGCGAATACCGGCTCTACATCCCAGGGGCGTTTCTTTCGGTAAACTACTCCCTGTTCACTGCTAAGGCGCGTCCTTGCGGCCTCTTTGTGGCGGATAAGATTATGGTCGATCTCTACGATCCTCTCGCCCTGTCCCCTATGGCATTGTCCGCCTAAGGGACAGCCCTTGCAGTTGATCGCCTGGTACAGGTGGACAGTTCGTTCAAAGCCGGATGCAGTAGTGCGCCTGCTCTGGCTAATACGGTGCATCTTCTGGCCCATCGGGCAGTAAAGGCAATCGTTCTCCGGGTCATAATACAGCTTTTCGGCGGCAAAGGGTTTGGGGTCGTTCTTCTCCTTTTTCTGTTCTTTATCAAAGGTATTATACTTGATATAGGCTTCGACCTGTTTGCCTTCCAGCAGAGAATAGTTCTCCGCTGAGCCGTAACCTGCATCGGCTACTACCGCTGCAGGCAGCAGGTTATAAAGTGCCTGGTATTGTTCGATATGTGGTTTCAGGGTTAAGGTGTCGGTTGGATTGGGATGCAGCGAGTAGTCAGGATGAACTGGTCCTGTGTGCTGATCTGAAGGTTATAGGCCGGTTTGAGCTGCCCGTTACGCATATGATCCTCTTTCATTCGCATGAAGGTAGCATCGGGATCGGTTTTCGACATGCTGTTACGGGAACCGAGCTGCTTTTCCTGATCATTATACCGCTCCAGGTTATCCGGCCAGTGCTTGCGGGCATAGTTCAACTTTTGCTTTACCTTTTTATCCACTTCCTTATCCTCCAGCGCCTGGTCGATCCGGGCGATCGTTTTACGCACCTGCTCAGCATTCACCTGCCCGAATTCAGACGGGGAAGCATCTTTTAGTTCTTCAGCGGCTAGTCCCTGTGCGTATTTCCACAAGTCATCCAGTTGCAATTTGATCCGCTCTTTGCTCGTTTTAATGCTTTTTCCCCAAACAAAGGTATACCGGTTAGCTGCTGATTCGATCTTGGTACCATCGGTGAAAACGGCCTCCTTTAACGACACTATTCCTTCTTCCGACAACAACAGTACGATCTGCGAGAAGATCTGCTTTAATATCCCCGATAGCTTCTCGCTCCGGAAACGGTTGATGGTGTTATGGTCCGGAGTTTTCATCCCGCAAAGCCACATAAAATGGATATTCTGCCGTACCTGCTCTTCCAGTTTACGGCTGGAATAGGTGTTGGTCAGATAGCCATACACCAGTACTTTCAGCAGCATCCGGGGATGGTAGCTGGAGGCTCCGCCTCCTTTGTATTTACGGTTGATCGGCCGGACATCGATCTCATCGATAACTTTCTTTACGATACGGGCCGGGTGATTAGCCGATACCAGCTCTTCCAGGCTGGGTGGAAGTAACTGCATCTGGTCGGAATCATATGGCTTAAAAACAGGCGTGCTTCCCATACCTTTAAAATACGAAAATTGCCTGAAATAAAAAAAGAGGCTATCCTTTTGAGACAGCCTCCTCACAATCAGTGTAGCGGGGAGCAGGATCGAACTGCCGACCTTAGGGTTATGAATCCTACGCTCTAACCATCTGAGCTACCCCGCCGTTTAAGTTCGCAACGGCGAAAGGATGCCGGCCATTGCCCTTTTAAATAGTTTGCAAATATAGTTTAAAATCCCTTTCTTTAGAAAGAAATGTAAAAAAACGCGTACCGCGCTTTTGAGTAATAATTAATATAATGTCTGAAAAAAAGAAGATTACGCTCGAATATGAAGTAAAATCATCTCCTAAAATATTATTCGGTTTTCTGAACGAGCCTAACGGACTGGCGCAGTGGTTCGCAGATGATGTAGTTTACAAAGACAATATTTACACCTTCACCTGGGACGGGGAGCAGCACAAGGCGAAACTGATCGCCATCAAAGAAAACAAGCTGGTAAAATTTAAGTTCCTCGATGACGAGCCGCAATGTTATTTCGAGCTCGAGATCGTACAGGACGAACTGACCAATGATGTAGCGCTTGCCATTACCGATTTCGCCGCCGAGGATGCCATTGAAGAGCGGAAACTGATCTGGGACAACCAGATCCAGTACCTGATCAGTGTGCTCGGCGCCTGATCCTTCGGCCCGAACGAATTTAGAGATAACTTAACCACCATTTCCGGTTTCGCTCTTTGTACCTGCCAAACCACCGGCATGGCCCATACAGGGCTGCAACCGCACAGGCCCAGATCAGGTATACCACCGGCAACTCATACCCGAATGCTGCCGGCCTGAAAAGAAACGGAATATTGGGGTCAGCCACCTGCCGGGTGGTGTAACCTGATGCGAAAAATAGTACCACCAGGATAAGATGCAGCAGGTAAAAGTGGAGCACGTAGTAAAAGAACGGGACCTTCCCGTATACAGACGCGACCGAAGCCAGTTTACTGCGCGTTTTTTCCAACCCCGACAAGATCATCAAGGCAGGCCCGAGCGTCATGCAAACATATAGCAGCGAGGGCGGATATTTGCTTGCATTGAGGAACGATAGTAAATTCTGCAGGAACGTGTCGTAGTGTTTCCAGGGCCGGGGATCGCCGTAGTGGTTTACTAACCGCAGCATGATGAACAACAACGTTAACCCGGTACCTGAGCCGAGCAGGATCCGGCGTCGCTTTGCGACATCAAAACCGGCCTGGAACAGGGGCCCAATGGCATATCCAACCATCATTACACCGGTCCATGGCAGGATAGTGTAAAACACCCCGATAAAGTGCGCGTTATCCCCGGCAGGTACCAGGGTGCCCCGGCTTGATAAAAACACCGTTAAGAACACAGCAGCCCCGCTATTGGGATCGGGATGCAGGTAGTCGGCCAGGTTATGTCCGAAAAAGAGAACAAGGCCCGTTGCCAATACCGCTTTATAGGAAAGCCGGCTTAGCAGTCCCAGGATGATCATGCTGGTGCCGATAGCCCAGATCACCTGCAGGATGATGATGTTAAAGAACGGATTAAAGGTAAGACCGAAGGTGATCACCACCACTTCAACAAAAATGAGCCAAAAACCCCTTTTGATAAGAAACAGGCTCGCTTCGTTACGACTTTTCTTCCGTGATGCCAGGAAGGCCGAGATCCCAGACAGGAATACGAATGTAGGTGCGCAAAAATGCGTGATCCAGCGCGTTAAGTACAAGGCAGGCGTAGTGGTTGCGGGGTTAAGCGGATCGGCAGAAAACGCCGTTACATGGAAAAAGTCCCGCGTGTGATCGAGGGCCATGATGATCATGACAATGCCCCGAAGGATGTCAATGGAGGAAACGCGGTAGGGTTTAGTCAGTTCCATATCAAAGGTAGGTTTAGCTAAGATACGAACTATCTTTGCTCTTTTTATAGTGAGATCGCAGTGTGATGATCCGTTTGCCACACAGGCGGGATGGGTTTCTCTAACCTGTTCCTCGGGCTCTCAAAATACTTTCCAGTCGCATACTGACAGCTTTAACTGGTTTTAATCTGCATCGCGTGGCGGGATAGGAGTTTAATGATTTATTTTGTTTACAAGTTTGCCTTCTAAGTAGGTTTCAATTTTTAATGTGTCTCCATTTTTATCCCGGTAAATCCAAGTACTGTCCCTCTTAAATAGTGATGAATCACAATTCTCGCAGTTTGCTTTATTCGCCTTCCAATATTTAATCACATTAATCTCGCCAGAGTTATAGAACCATTTTCCAAACTTAATGGTAACGGCATTTTCTGAATACGATCCAGAGGAGGCAATATGCGACTTAGACCCACCGGGCCATTAACAATTACCCAATCGCCATGCTGATTATCGAATTGGAATAATGTTACACCTGGTATAGCTGACATCTTGTTTTGTTGGTATGCGGCAAAGTCGTACTCGGTTATGCGTAGACCCTGACACTCGTTGGGATGTGCTTTTGCATAGTCGATAATTGCCTGGATCAATCCTTTCGCATAAGCGGATCCCATGCTGTGGGCGATGACTTTGATGCTTTCGGTAATAACACTCCCGGAGTGCTTTAGCCTCCGGATTATGTCTTTCACATCCGCCTTTCCTGCATCGTATCCTGCACTAATTCTGTCCTTTAAAAATAAGTTATTTCTTCCTTGGTCCGCATACTGTAAGTTTAAAAGGGAAAATGTATTACTCCACCCACCTAGACCGCCGTCATATAGGCGATATGATCTATCATTGAAGTGCTGTTGAACGCTTTTAAAAAAATCGATCCTTGAGTAATAGTCTTGAACTCCTCCGTCTACCCCATTATATTTATAGCCTCTCCAGTAATCTAATGTTCCTCCATCTCCTGTATTTTGCCCCGCAATAAAAATCACTAAATTACCGTCGGGGTCTACAGCGTTAACCGGAGTGTTGAGTGCATAATTGTAAGGAGACCAGTTAAAATACATCTCCGCCTTATTATCGATTCTTGTCCACCGCCCAATTACTGCATCATAGAGCCGTGCCCCAAAGTCATACATCTTTAAATCTAGCTCTACTTGCATTTCCTTCCCATTGTATTTGTACTGATTCAGCGGGCTAACAGTTACGCCGCCGGAATGATTCATCTCCATACCAAAGGCATAATAATCTGTGACCTCGCCAACAGTCCCATCCTGACGAACAATTGCCCTGGTATTGCCAAGATGGTCTTTTAGGAATATTCGTAGCTGCCTGAGATAACCCGTCCCTCAGCAGTATGAACGAGTCTATAGAAGTCCCAGAATACTCGATTGCGCCGACATAGTCACGCGTAGTAGTTCCGGCGTATATTTTCCGGAGCTTTCTTCCCGAAGCATCATAAATAGAGGACAAGGTGACCCCACTTTTAACCACTGTCTGCGGTAAATTTAACGAATTGGAAAAGGTTCAGAGAGATTTTCGATAACGAAGCTGCCATCGCTTTTTCTGGGAACTGGTGCAGATAGGGTTCGATACAACTCGGATCAAGCTGAATTTCTGGGGAGTAGTTTTGGCTCAGCTATCAGCATTCAGCCCGTAAGTATACCTTATAAGATAAGTAATTGACGTTGAGCTCTTCCTGAGTAGTATTCCAGGTTTGACAGCGTAATCAAAGCTGATTGCTGATAGCTAATAGCTCCCAAACTTTTAAGCCTGATCCCGCAACTCCTTGATAATGAGTAAGAACGTTCCTAATATATCAAAAAAACGGGGGAATTTTTCAATTCCCCCGCTCAGCGGTCCGGACGGGACTCGAACCCGCGACCCCATGCGTGACAGGCATGTATTCTAACCGGCTGAACTACCGAACCATTGTCCCTTTCGTTTCCGTTTGGGATTGCAAATATAGCGTCTTTAGCTTATTCCGCAACAAAAATTTGCAATTAAATTCCTGTCGTTCTTTTTTACCGCCAAAATCCCCCCTTTCACCGACATTCGGTTTCATCCCGCCAGTTTTCGCTTGGCTATGGAGGGTATAAGCGATACATTTGGTTATAACAAAATTGAGATGACTAATATTCAACATAAAAATTCCCGATCCGGCAAGATGTTTGCCGGGTTGATTCTCATTATATGGGGCTCCGTGTATATGCTGCGGCAGGTGGGCGTATTATTGCCGGGGTGGGTGCTGAGCTGGGGCACGTTCTGGATCGCCCTGGGGCTGTATACCGGTTCTAAAAGCCAGTTCAGGAAACCGGCGCCGATTATCATGATCGCGGTAGGCTGTTTACTGGTGCTCAACAGGATGGTGCCGAATATGGACCTCGACAACCTCATTTTCCCCGTGATACTGATCACGGCCGGCGGCTTTCTCATCATGGGCCGCAACAAAGAAGGCTGGAAGCACCAATTTAAAAAGAGCCCGGTCGATTGGGATACGCAAGCCCCGGCTCCGGGGGCGCAGCCTGGTGATTCCGGGCAGGATACCGAACATTTTGGCAGCAGCGAGTACGGGAACTCTTTCTCGGCTTTCGGAAAACAGAAGGGGGCATTTTCTACTGAAGACTATATCGATACCGTTTCCGTCTTCGGCGCGGTAAAAAAGAACATGGTTTCTAAGAACTTCAAAGGCGGCGAGATCGTCAATTTTATGGGTGGCGCCGAGATCAACCTGATCCAGGCGGATTTCCAGGGACGGATCGAGCTGGACGTAACACAGGTTTTTGGCGGATGCAAGATCATCGTGCCGCCGCACTGGCAGATCCACTCAGAAATGGCCGCTATTTTCGGGGGGGTTGAAGACAAACGACCGCTTCACCCCGACTCCGCTATCTCCGATAAAGTGCTGGTAATTAAAGGCACGTCGATATTTGGCGGGATCGACATCCGCAGCTTTTAACCGAACCTGTTTGTGGCAACCGCACTTCTATCCTCTCATCGTGTAAAGTTCATCTACCTGGTTTGCTGGGTAATATGGGCATGCATGCAAGCCGGGATCCTCTGGTGGCTGGGCGTCGACTGGGAGACGTCCATCATCGACGCCGCCGTAACCAACACGCTCCTGATGGCCGCAAGCGCACTCATCAGTAACAATCTCCAGTTTTACCAGCCGGAAAAAGGACGTTACCTGTATGTAGCCGTATGGTGCGTATTGCTGGCCGCTATCTGGGTGTTTGCCAGCCAGTGGACCGTAACGTATATCCTGCAGGGAAATGCTGAATACGTGAATATGTTCTTTAAATCGCTGCCGGTACGTTTCAGCTTTGGCTTCCTGATCATCGGCTGGGTGGCCATGCTCAGCATTATCTGGTACACGCGCCAGGACCAGCGGGAGGTAGAGCGACGCAAAGCGGATGCAGAAAAACTTTCCCGCGAAGCGGAATTGTACAAATTAAGACAACAATTACAACCACATTTCCTGTTTAACAGCCTGAACTCCATCAGCGCGCTGGTGGTGCGCAAACCGGAAGAGGCCCGGAAAATGGTACACCAGCTCTCCGACTTCCTCCGCGGCACACTGAAAAAAGAAGAAAATGAATGGGTAACACTCGACGAAGAACTCCAGCACCTGCAATTGTACCTGGATATTGAGAAGGTACGTTTCGGCCACCGGCTGGACACCGGGGTGGAGCAGGAAGAATCGTGCACGCATTTGCGTCTTCCGGCAATGCTGCTGCAGCCACTGGTAGAAAACGCCATCAAGTTTGGCCTCTATGATACCACCGGGATGGTAACGATCACGATACGAGCCGCCTGTGTAGATACCAACCTGGTGCTTACCATTACCAATCCTTATGATCCGGATACGGCTAACCCGCGCCGGGGTACGGGTTTTGGCCTTGGCGGTGTAAAAAGGCGGCTATATTTACTGTTTGCCAGGCACGACCTGCTGCAAACTCAGGGAGAAAAAAATATCTTTACCACGACGGTAAAAATCCCTCAACTATGATTAAAACTATCCTCATCGACGACGAGCCGCTTGCCCGTGAAGTAGTGAAAGAATATTTAGAAGCTTTTCCCCAGATTTCGGTGATCGCGGAATGTTCCGACGGTTTCGAAGGTGTAAAAGCGATCCAGCAGCTCCAGCCTGACCTGATCTTTCTCGACATCCAGATGCCGAAAATAAACGGTTTCGAAATGCTGGAACTGATAGAACATCGCCCTGCGGTGATCTTTACCACCGCATTTGACGAGTATGCCATCCGCGCCTTCGAGGCTTATGCGGTAGATTACCTGCTCAAACCCTTCGGACGGGAACGTTTCGAAAAATCGATCCATAAATGGCTCGACCAGCAACACATGGTGGAATCGAAACAGCACACGCAAACATTGATCAACGCGGTGTCGCAAACCTCAGAACAGGACCGCGTGGTGGTAAAAACGGGAAGCAAGATCACGATCATTCCCGTGCCCGACATCCTGTACCTGGAAGCCGACGACGATTACGTAAATATCCATACCGCTAACGGCTCGTACCTGAAGAACAAAACGATGGCCTATTTCGACCAGATCCTTGACCAACGGCAGTTTGTACGGATCCACCGGTCGTATATCCTGCGCGTTTCGGAAATTGTACGGCTCGATCCTTATGAAAAGGAAACTTATACCGCGGTTACACGTACCGGGAAAAAACTTCCCGTAAGCAAAACCGGCTATGCCAAATTAAAGCAGGTGTTAGGCATGTGAGCGGAGGTACCCCCCGGGCTATTTCAAGGCAGCTAACAGCTCATCGAGCTCCCGCTGGCCGTCCTTGTGCCAGACTAATTTTTGATCTGCGGAGAATATGTAAAGCCCCGGGAAACGTTCGGGGAAAAACGTTGGCACGAATGACTGTTCCGGATCGAGTAAGATGGTTACGCTCTTATTATTTTCCAGGTTACCGGCAAACCGTTTCATAAAACGTTCTACGGCAGGTTTCTTGTCCATGGAAACCAGGTAAAAGTGTACGTTCCTGAACTCGTCCAGCCGTTTGTTAATGGCGAGCATCTCCTGCTGGCAGTGTTCGCAGCCGGCGTCGAAAAATATCACCAGCGACTTTTTCCCTTTCTCAAAGTTCGCCTTACCAAAGCCGCTGGAGTCTGAAAGCTTGTAAAACTTAAATTTTGAGGGCATTTCGCTGTTTATAGCCAGCTGCGCGTGCGCACCTGCGGAAAGGGCGAGCACGAATAATAAAACCTGGATCTTCCTGAACATGGGTGAAATAGTTTGTACAAAGCTAAGGAATTTGGTGAGTTATCAGTAGTCGCCGGCACTCACCGCAAACCACAAAAGGCCCGGCTTGCGCCGGACCTTTGTGCTAAACTAAAATTTAAATCAACCGATGCAGGTATGAGGTGCAGCGGTTAGCTTAAAGCAAAAACTTTTCCCAGGTTCTCTGAGCTGTTGCACGATACCTTGAGGTCTTCGATGAGGCCTGTACTGATATCGACCACCCAGCCGTGAACCATAAGGTCTGTGCGCTCTTTCCAGGCATTCTGTATAATGGTGGTCTTACAAAGATTGAATACGCCTTCGATCACATTCAGCTCTACAAGCTTATTGGCACGCTCCCTGGGGTCTGAGATAAGGTCGAGCTGGTGCGCATGCAAACGGTACACATCCTTAATGTGCCGTAACCAGTTGTCGATCAGGCCGTGCTGGTTATTCCCCATTGCTGCGGCCACGCCGCCGCAACCGTAATGACCGGCCACGATCACGTGTTTCACTTTAAGCACGTTTACGGCATAATCGAGCACGCTGAGCATGTTCATATCAGAATGCACGCATACATTGGCGATGTTACGGTGCACGAAAACTTCTCCCGGGCGTGTGTTGGTTAGCTGGTTAGCGGGCACGCGGCTATCGGAACAGCCGATCCACAATACCTCGGGGCTCTGACCTTGTGCAAGTTTCGTAAAGTACTCGGGATCTACATCCAATTCTTTCTGCACGAAATCGCGGTTTCCCTGCAGCAGTTGTTCATAGGTTATACTCATGTTATTTGTTTCAGGTGATTTTATTTCAGGTGACTTTGTTTCGGACGATTTTATTCCTGGTGACATTTGGATACGAATTTAAAAAGGTTCAACATAGTGTTTAACAATGATTAATGCTAGCTCGCGGTTAGCCTTTTTATGATCGACCTGGCCTTTTTAGGGTATAAAAAACCTGTGAAAGCCGCAGCAACGCAGTCACCCAGGTAAAGAGGGCTTGTGTAATGCTAAAGTCGTTATTCAAAAGGAAAATCGAAAGCATAATGAAAGCTGAAAAATCATGTGCCTGTTTAAGGGAATTGCCGGTTAACCTTTATTCTTCTCATGATATACCATCTCGCGCAAAGCGGGAACATCGTAGTGGTCGCGAATGTTCACCAATTGCACGATGATGGCATTTGTATAGGCATTGTGTTTAAAATTGTGGATGATCTCCAGTACATCCCGGTCGATATACCGCGAATTCGTGCCATCAATGATCACGGTTGACTCCTTGGGCAGGTGGGTCAGCGTGTATTGGATGGCCGCTTTATTAAGGAAGGAAACTTCCTCCGCCAGGCGGATCGTGATACTGCCTTCTTCGGTGATCGTATAAAAGTAGGGATTGCGGAGGTTGGTACGCAGGATGAAGAATATCCCTACCGCCATGCCGATGCCCACACCGGTAAGCAGATCGGTAAGTACCACCGCGATCACCGTTACCAGGAAGGGAATGAACTGGTCGCGGCCATGTTTCCACATCTTTTTAAAGAGATCAATCCTTGCCAGCTTATAACCGGTGATGAGCAGGATGGCCGCCAGGCATGATAACGGGATCATATTGATCACCGATGGAATAAGGATCAGCGAAAGCAGCAGCCACGTACCATGTAAAATGGTGCTCATCTTGGTGCGGGCGCCGGAGTTCACGTTCGCCGAGGAGCGCACGATCACCGAAGTCATGGGTAAACCGCCCAGCAGGCCGCTTGTAATGTTACCCAGGCCCTGCGCAACCAGCTCGCGGTTTGTGGGCGAAATGCGTTTGATCGGGTCGATCTTATCCACCGCTTCGAGGCTCAGTAACGTTTCGAGACTGGCTACAATTGCGAGGGTAAAGGCAACCGTCCATACCTCCTTGTTACCGATCTGTGAAAAATCCGGCGAGCGGAAGAGATTGGTAAAATCGCTAAAAGAGCTCGCTTTCGGAATGTTTACCATCTGGTCTGCCTGCAGCGAAAGCCCGGTACCTTTAAAAACGATGGTTAGTACGATACCGATCAATACCACGATTAAGGGGGCCGGTATCCCGCTTAACTTCTTTACTTTGGGCCAGTAGATCATCACCAGCACCGAAAGAGCGCTGATAATGACCGCTCCGTAATTGATCCTGCTTAACGCCAGCTGAATGGCCGAAAACGTGTTATTCCCGGACTGCTGAAAGCTTTCGTCACCCTCAAAATCCGCGTCATATCCAACGGCATGCGGAAGTTGCTTTAAGATAAGGATGATCCCGATGGCAGCCAGCATACCTTCAATCACCGCAGAAGGAAAATAATTGCCGATCGTTCCTGCTTTAACCAGGCCGAGGATGATCTGCAGCACCCCCGCGATCAGCACGGACAGCAGGAAGGTCTCAAAGGTTCCCAGCTTCCCGATCGCCGTAAGCACGATCACGGTTAACCCGGCTGCAGGCCCGGTGGCGCTCAGCTGCGATCCGCTGGCCATGCCCACCACGATGCCACCGATAATGCCGGCCAGGAGACCCGAAAATAACGGGGCCCCCGATGCCAGGGCGATACCCAGGCATAGCGGCAATGCAACAAGAAATACAACGATACTGGATGGAATATCTTTTTTAAGGTTTTTCGGTAAAAAGTATTTCTTTAAATTCAAAGAAGAGGCAGACCATTGATTTGCGGCCATAAACAAGCGAATTAGATCAAATTAAACATACGGTTCCATGCAGGCGGCAAGAGGCTGTCTGCGATAATAGCTAAACGGGGTATTTAAACGTTTGGCGGGGGAGTGGGAACGGTAGGGTAAAATGTCTGCACGTGTTCGTCATCCTGAATGTCGGCCGGGGTGGAAGCCATAAACGTTAACGGGCTCACGAAGGTAAAGGAGAGCAGGTCGTTGCAATACTCCTTAAGAAGGGGCTCTTTCATCTTCTCAGAAGATTTCTCGGCGTTGTCTTCTATCTCGAGCTGCATGATCACCGCATTGATGACCTTGTTATCGTAATGCGCCAGGAAAAAAGGGATAGCAGAGATCAGCATCTTCGAAAAGAAGATCCCGATGAAGAAAATGCTGAACGCTTTTTGTACTACCTGTTTACGCATCGTTTACGATCTTTTCTGAAGTTATGTGCCTACTCCAGGACTGACCTTCGCAAAAGTAATTTTTTCGAACAGCTTTTAATAGGCGCAACTTAGTTTTTACAAAAAAATAACAAGTAATTTCGCGACAAGGATGCGATTAATGCTTCCTGGCTCATGATCAGCAACCCACTTCCGTGAATAAAAAAATAGCATTACTCCAGCAGAAACGCGACGAAGCACTAAAAGGCGGCGGCGAGCAGCGTATTGAAAGCCAGCACAAAAAAGGAAAGCTCACTGCCCGGGAGCGCCTCCATTTCCTGCTGGATGAAGGTTCATTCGAGGAGATCGGCATGCTGGTAACGCACCGGTCCGTTGATTTCGGTATGCAGAAAGAGCAATACCCCGGCGATGGCGTGGTAACCGGTTACGGCACCGTCAACGGGCGAACGGTATACGTATTTTCCCAGGACTTCACCGTTTTTGGCGGGTCCCTTTCTGAAACGCACGCCGAAAAGATCTGCCGCATTATGGACCTTGCCCTGCAAAACGGCGCACCCGTGATCGGGCTAAACGACTCGGGCGGCGCCCGGATACAGGAGGGCGTGGTATCGCTCGGCGGATACGCGGATATTTTTTATCGCAATACGCTGGCATCGGGCGTGGTCCCGCAGCTTTCGGCTATTATGGGGCCTTGTGCGGGCGGGGCGGTATATTCTCCGGCCATCACCGATTTTATCCTGATGGTGGAGCACACTTCCTACATGTTCGTAACCGGCCCGGGCGTGGTAAAAACAGTGACACATGAGCAGGTAACTTCCGAAGAACTGGGCGGCGCCGGCACCCATGCCACCAAATCAGGCGTGACCCACTTTGCCTGCGCGAACGAGATCCAGGCGCTCGATCGCCTGAAGCAGCTGCTGAGCTATATGCCTCAGAACTGTGAAGAAAGCGCTCCTTCGCTGCCTTATGAAGCTGCCGATGAGCGCCGCGAAAAATTGGACGATATCCTGCCCGAGAACGTTTCTCATCCCTACGACGTTCGCGAAGTGATTGGCGAAGTAATTGATGAAGGCACGTTCCTAGAAGTGCACAAAGATTTCGCCGAGAATATCGTGGTAGGGTTTGCAAGGCTGGCCGGGAAAAGCATCGGCATCGTAGCCAACCAGCCGGCTTTCCTGGCGGGCGTGCTCGACAACCACTCGTCGGTAAAAGGAGCCCGCTTTGTACGCTTTTGCGATAGCTTCAACATCCCGCTGCTGGTATTCGAAGACGTTCCCGGGTTTCTGCCCGGTACCGACCAGGAATGGAACGCTATTATTACCAACGGCGCCAAGCTGCTTTATGCATTTTGTGAAGCGACGGTGCCAAGGATCACCGTCATTACCCGCAAAGCTTACGGAGGTGCGTACGATGTAATGAATTCCAAACATATCGGCGCAGACATGAACTATGCGTGGCCTTCGGCGGAGATCGCCGTAATGGGTGCAAAAGGTGCTGCAGAGATCATTTTTAAGCGCGAAATTTCGGCCGCTGCCGACCCGCAGGCACGGTGGATCGAAAAAGAAAAAGAGTACTCCGATATTTTTGCCAATCCATACCGGGCGGCCGAACGTGGCTTTATCGACGAGGTGATCGAACCTTCGCAAACCCGTGCAAAACTTATACGGGCATTTAAGATGCTGGAAAATAAAGTGGTAAATAACCCCAGGAAAAAACATGGCAATATTCCCTTGTAGCTGCGGGATTAACAGGAAACGGGAAAATCCGTATCTTAGGGCGCTCTTATAATCGTGAATGTATTAGTTGTTCTGAACATCTACCCGTAACGTAGTGCTGCATTAACTCAAAAAAATCCCTGAATGATCTCTATACAACCCATCGAAGCAAAGCAGGCCTGGCCGATCCGGCATAAAGTAATGTATCCAGAAAAAGACTTTGATGATATTAAGCTTCCGCTTGATTCGGAGGGTTTACATTTCGGATTATTCGACCACGATCAGCTGATCAGCGTAGTTTCTTATTTCCCTGATGGCAACCAGGCGCAGTTCCGCAAGTTTGCTACGCTCGAAGAAAAACAGGGATCCGGTTATGGGGGAAAATTATTGCAGTTCATTATCGACTACAGCAAATCTGCGGGCATTAAAAGACTGTGGTGCAACGCGCGGAAAAACGCAGTTGGCTTCTACCAAAAATACGGGTTTACCGAAACCAACCGCACTTTTAACCAGGACGGTCACGAATTCGTGATCATTGAGCTTGGCTTATAAGCGCTTCGGGTGAGCGGCGCAAACCTAACATCACTTTAGCTTTCCGGTTATCTTTCTTTTTTAGCGACAGTTCCGCGAGGTCCATGGCAGAACTGGTGTTTCCCTGCATTTCGGCAAGTACGGCCATGTTGTAAAGCGACTTAGCGGCGAGGTCGTTATTCCCTGATCGCGCCAGCGGCTCCAGTAGGGCACGTGCGCGCTCATAATCCCCGGCCATAATGGCTTCCCCCGGTGCTTTCAGCGCGTCGGCAGCATATATTTCACGCAATATCGGGCGTGAGCCCCGTTTATAATAACCCGCGACATGACGGGCCGCGACTTTAGAAATATCCTGGATATCTGCCGCATTAGGCGTAATGGCGGGACCAAATGCCAGCAACGCGCTCACCACGCTCCTGCCGGAATGATACCGGCTGGCATTGCCGGTTAACTCCATAAATTTATTTTCGCGGATGTCGTACCAGGCCCAGGTACTTCTTGCGTAAACTGAGTAATGTGCCGTTTTGCTGGTAGATCCGTCCTGGTTCTTTACTTTTTCCACCTCATCCTGGTGAAAACCGGTAGTATAACTTTCCAATGACAGGACGTAATCTGCCTGGTATTTTTCTGCCAGTTTACTCAACTGGCCGGAGGTAAGAATGGTTGAGTCAGGCAGCAAATGAATATCGCGTGCCATCGTAACACTGTCGTATGCGCTGATCACGTTAACTTTCATACCAGCAAGCTCGTTCTCAACCGTCGCGAGCATCGCCAGGGAACCGCTGCGCACCGCGTTGGTTTTCTTAGCCCGTCTGAATTCGAGCTGGTAAGGATCGAAACGGTTAATGATCAGTATCGTGGCATGGGTGCTTTGTATATCGATCGCCGGGGGAACGGCCAGGGAATAATGAACATACCGTACACCGCAGGAAGTCAGCAATAACAGGAGCAGCATGGCAAAAACAAAAGTGCGTATCATATTCATGGATTATAGGTTAATTTTGCGTCCCTTTGGGTGAAGACGCAGGGGACACAAGATCAGTTGCAATGGAAAAGATATTTTAAACAGGGAGTTTGATAGCCTGGTATTCGGATTAAGGAGTTCAAAATTATGATCGATGCTGATCTTGCGGCGTTGTACGGAACGGAAACAAAAAATAAAGCAACAGCTTTAAAAGGAATATGGAAAGATTTCCGGCAGCCTTTATGTTCGAACTTACAAATGAAAAACAGCGGCTGGTCATAAATTGTGACCGGCTGGCAGGATCGAAACATTCAGGCACCAACCCGCTGGCATTTACCGGACAGGGAGTCGCGATGTTAAGATCTCCGAAAGCCGGCGAAATAACTATTGAAATTATGCGTGCATTTGTATATTACAGGCAGATTCTGCTGCTTAACAAAGAAATGCATCCGGAAGATAGCGGCAACGGACCGGAAGATCGACGAAGTATTCCGTTTCCTGCCCGATAAAACAGAAACAAAAAAGGCCGGGGGCGATGGAGCCTCCAGGATATAAAATAAGCAACACTAAGTAGTAACATGGAAGAAGAAAATAAGTCCAGGCACCAACCTGTAGTCACCGAAGAATCCGTTAAGTTTCTCGAAAAATATATCAACAACGCTTCTCCTACCGGTTTCGAGTGGGAAGGTCAGCGCTTATGGCTCGAATACCTGAAGCCTTATATCGACACCCATTACACCGATAACTACGGTACCGCTGTTGGCATTATCAATCCCGATGCACCTTATAAAGTAGTTATCGAGGCACATGCCGATGAGATCTCCTGGTTTGTAAATTATATCACCAAAGACGGATTGATCTATGTGATCCGCAACGGGGGGTCTGACCACCAGATCGCGCCGTCCAAACGGGTGAATATCCATACAGACAAAGGCATTGTAAAGGCCGTATTCGGGTGGCCGGCCATCCACACGCGCAGCGGCGAGAAAGAGGAAGCGCCCACATTGAAGAATATTTTCCTCGATTGTGGCTGTACCTCAAAAGAAGAAGTCGAGGCGCTGGGAATTCATGTTGGCTGCGTGATCACTTACGAGGACGAATTTATGATCCTGAACGACCGCTATTATGTAGGCCGTGCGCTCGATAACCGGGTGGGCGGCTTTATGATCGCCGAAGTAGCGCGCCTTCTGAAAGAAAACAATAAAACGCTTCCCTTTGGACTCTACATTGTGAATGCCGTACAGGAAGAAATTGGTTTACGCGGGGCCGAAATGATCGCGCACCGCATTAAACCGAATGTAGCCATTGTAACTGATGTTACGCACGACACGCAAACACCAATGATCAACAAGATCACGGCCGGCGATCTTGCCTGCGGAAAAGGCCCCGTAGTTTCGTATGCGCCCGCCGTACAAACCAACCTGAACAAACTGCTCATTAACGCTGCACAGGAGAATAATATTCCGTTCCAGCGGCAGGCGTCGTCCCGTTCCACCGGCACGGATACCGATGCGTTCGCCTATTCCAACGAGGGTGTAGCTTCCGCCCTGATCTCGCTGCCGCTGCGGTATATGCATACAACCGTTGAAATGATCCATAAAGAAGATGTAGATAACGTGATCAGGCTGATCTACGAATCGCTGTCAGATATTGAAGCCGGCCAGGATTTCAGGGCTTTTCAACAGATTTGATCTTTAACAAAATAACCCGCTGCAACTTGCGTTATATAGTCTCATAGGATTCTGAAAAGCGGCCGGGACACTCATTGTTCAGGCCGCTTTTTTACTTTTCTGGCACAATTATTTAGCCACCTACTGATCCGCTATACTACGTATAACGTATAACGCCGAACTACAACGTAAAAGCTTTTTACTAATTTAGTGCTATGAAACCAACCCTACTTATCCTGGCTGCCGGAATGGCCAGCCGTTACGGAAGCATGAAACAAGTTGACGGCTTTGGCCCTAATGGTGAAACGATCATCGACTACTCCATCTACGATGCCATCCGTGCAGGATTTGGCAAAGTAAGTTTTATCATCCGCGAAGAATTTCTCGACAATTTTAAAGGCATTTTCGAGCCGAAACTGCAGGGAAAGATCGAAACGGATTATGTTTTCCAGCGTTTCGACCTGAAGCCGTTCGGAATCGATAAAACCGTAGAACGTGCCAAGCCATGGGGAACCGCCCACGCCGTGCTCGCCGCACGCAACCAGGTAAAAGAACCTTTTTGCGTAATTAATGCCGACGATTTCTACGGCTATGACTCGTTCGAGAAAATGGCGAAGTTCCTTACCACGGAAGCCTCAGGAGACACCTATTCACTGGTAGGTTACCAGATCGATAAAACATTATCTGATTACGGCTCTGTTTCCCGCGGCGTTTGCAAAGTGAACGATGCGGGCGACATGGTAGAGATCAACGAACGTACCGAAGTATATTTCACTGCCGGCGGTGGTGTGGCTTATAAAGAAAACGGGGAAGAACACCCACTGCCAAATGATACCCGCGTATCCATGAATTTCTGGGGATTCACCCCGGAGGTTTTCGCGCAAAGCGAAGATATGTTCAAACGCTTCGTTGATGCCAATGAGCATAACCCGAAGGCTGAATTCTTTATCCCGCTGGTGGCCGATGAGCTCATTAAAACCGGGACCGCCTCTTTTAAAGTGATTCCGACCGCGTCTAAATGGTTCGGGGTAACTTATAAAGAAGATAAACCGATCGTGCAGGCCAGTATCAGCAAACTGGTGGCAGACGGCGTATACCCTGAAAACCTCTGGTCATAATCGCCGCACTTTATTCCCGATATGAAAAAAGCCAGCACTAAAGCTGGTTTTTTTTGTTTTACGGGCATGACAGAACTTACCGGAAACGCCACGCATATAGCAGCAGAAGAAAATAAGCTCATAATAGAAACCTATGGCGCAAAAGCGGAGATCAGCATTTACGGCCCGGAGATCATACGGATCAGGATCTCAAAACGGAACGCCGCGCCCCGCGAATCCTTTGCGGTGATCCGGGAACCGGCGGCGTTAAGCCCCTGCCATGAAGAAGCGGATGCAATCACACTCGAAACAGGCGCGTTAACATTGCGCATCGACCGGTTCCCGCTCCGGTTCAGCTTTTTCAACAAAAACGGGCAGTTGCTGGGCGCCGACGACCCACGGTTCGGCACCACCTGGCAGGGCGATCGCGTGATCACCTACCGGAAACTCTTCCCCGGGGAAAAGTTCATTGGCCTCGGAGAGAAAACCGGGAATCTTAACAGGCGCGGAAGTAATTATGTGAACTGGAACACCGACGCCGCGCTGCACACCCCCGAAACGGATCCCTTATACAAAACGTTCCCCTTCTTTATCGGCATCCACGACGGGCTTACTTACGGCTTGTTTTTCGATAACCCGCATAAAAGCTACTTCGATTTCGGCGCTACTACCGACGACCAGATGAGCTGGTTCGGCGCCGACGGAGGCGAGATGAACTATTATTTCTTCGGATCGGCAAGCGTCGCCAAGATCCTGGAAGATTATACCTGGCTAACCGGCCGCATGGAAATGCCCCCGCTCTGGAGCCTCGGCTACCAGCAATGCCGCTGGAGCTATATGTCGGCGGCAGAAGTACTCGACGTGGCACGCAAACTCCGGGAACGGCAAATTCCGGCAGATGTAATGTATTGCGACATCGACTACATGGACAATTACAAGATCTTTACCTGGAACAAAGACACCTTCGCCGACCCCAAAGCAATGATCGATGAACTGGCGTCAATGGGCTTTAAGCTCGTAACGATCGTAGATCCGGGCATCAAGATAGAAGAAGGTTATCTTCAATACGACGAAGGCATCAGGGAGAAATTTTTCGCCGCCTACCCCAATGGCGAAGAGTACGTGGCAAGCGTATGGCCCGGCCGCTGTCATTTTCCCGATTTCTACCGCGAAGACGTGCGCGAATGGTGGGGACGCTCGTTCGCTGCCCTGACAGATCCTGGTGTCGCCGGATTCTGGAACGACATGAACGAACCTGCCGCCTGGGGCCAGAACATTCCATGGCTGGTGCAATTCGGGAAGTTCACGCTTCCCGAGGTGAGAAATGCGTACGGGCTCGAAATGTCTAAAGCTACCTACCTGGGCACCCGGAAATTACTTGGAAACAAACGCCCGTTCGTATTAACAAGAGCGGCATATTCAGGCATTCAAAGATACTCCGCGGTATGGACAGGCGACAATGCCGCTACCGACGAGCACCTGCTGCTTGGCGCGAGGCTTGTAAACAGTCTCGGTTTAACCGGCCTGTCGTTTATCGGCGTGGACATCGGCGGTTTTATGGGCGACCCCACTCCCGGGCTGATGGTCCGCTGGAACTCACTCGGCCCGTACATCCCCATGTTCCGGAACCACTCCGCGATCATGTCGAAAAATCGCGAGCCCTGGCTTTGGGGCGAGGAAAACGAACGGATCATCCGCAAAGACATCGAACAACGATACCGGCTGATACCTTATATATATGCTTGTTTTTACCAATCACATACCACCGGGATGCCGCTGGCACGCACACTGGCGATCGATCATACCCACCTGGAACCGGTGTATGATCCCCGGTTCCAAAACCAGTTCCTGTTCGGCCCTTCCCTCCTGGTAGCTCCTGTAGTAAGTACGGTGGAAGAAACAGAGGTTTATCTTCCTCCAGGGACCTGGTACCGGCTCAGTACCGGTGAACGATTCGCCGGCGACCAGGTAATCATGGCCGCCGCTCCCCTGGCCGACCTCCCCGTATTTGCAAAAGCCGGCGCCATTATCCCCATGCAGCGGGTGATACAAAGCACCTCCTTCGCCGGCGATGGCGTGCTCGAACTGCATGTATGGCATGGCCATGAACCGTCAGAATTTTTATATTATGAAGACGACGGAGACTCTTATAATTACCTCGATAGCGACTATTACCGCAGGCTGCTGAAATTTGACCCGGAAAGCAACCGCATTATCCTGGGACAAGCGAAAGGCAGGTTCGCCTCACGCTACCGGGAGATCCTCTTGCTGTTGCACGGATTTGGGACACATACACCAACAACTTTCACGGTGAAGAATGACCGGCAGCAGATCTTGGTTACAATTACCAAATAATTTCTTTTAATGATATTATTTTTCTTTTAATTACCTATTGACGTTGTTTAAATTATATTTACCTTAGCAACAGGATGTTAAATATTAATAATATTTTTAGTATTTAAAATAAAATACTAAGTTTGTAAAAATATAAAGCTAAAAAAATGAGCAATACGGATAAACTCAAAGCATTACAGCTTACGCTCGATAAGCTCGAAAAATCATATGGCAAAGGAACGGTGATGAAGCTGGGCGATACGGCAGTGGAGCCGATCGAATCTATTTCTACCGGCTCTATCGGCCTTGATATCGCTTTGGGAATCGGCGGCTTACCAAAAGGCCGCGTGATCGAGATCTATGGCCCGGAATCATCGGGTAAAACGACCCTGGCCACGCACGCCATTGCCGAGGCTCAGAAAAAAGGCGGGATCGCTGCGTTTATCGACGCAGAACATGCTTTTGATAAATATTATGCCAGGAAACTGGGTGTAGATATAGAAAATCTCCTGATCTCGCAGCCGGATAACGGCGAACAGGCACTGGAAATAGCCGACAACCTGATCCGTTCAGGGGCGATCGATATTATCGTGATCGACTCCGTAGCTGCGCTGGTTCCAAAGGGGGAAATTGAAGGCGAAATGGGCGACTCGAAAATGGGCCTGCAGGCACGCCTGATGTCACAGGCACTTCGGAAACTTACCGGGACGATCTCCAAAACCGGTTGCTGCTGTATCTTTATCAACCAGTTGCGCGATAAGATCGGTGTAATGTTCGGTAACCCTGAAACCACTACAGGTGGTAATGCACTCAAGTTTTATGCTTCCGTGCGTTTGGATATCCGCCGTATTTCGCAGATCAAGGATACCGACGAAGTATCCGGAAACCGGGTAAAAGTGAAGATCGTTAAAAATAAAGTGGCGCCACCTTTCCGCATTGCGGAATTCGACGTCATGTTCGGTGAAGGGATCTCCAAAGCAGGTGAGATCATCGACCTAGGTGTCGACTTTGACATCATCAAGAAATCAGGTTCCTGGTTTAGCTATGGCGACACCCGTCTCGGACAGGGAAGAGATGCCGTAAAACAATTGCTGCGGGATAACCCCGAGCTTATGGAAGAGCTGGAGGGAAAGATCAAGGCAACCGTTACCGCCGAGAAGCTGGAAGAAAAGTAAGCATGAGGGTAAAGGTTTGAGGTCGGAGGTTAAGTTTAAGGTTTTTCGTATAGCTAAAGCGTTATACTTCAGACCTTTAAACTCAACCTTTGCCTACTTAAACAGCCGCCCCTTCCTTCATCTTTTCCGCGTTCTCTGCAAATTGCAGCGCATCGATCAATTCCTGGATGTCTCCATCCATAATGGCGTTCAAATTATACATGGTTAAACCGATCCTGTGCTCCGTAACACGGCCTTGCGGATAATTATAGGTACGGATCTTTGCGGAACGGTCGCCTGTAGACACCATCGTTTTACGTTTCGCAGCGATATCTCCGTTATGTTTCTGCAGCTCAAGATCATATAACCGGCTCCGAAGCA
Organism: Hufsiella ginkgonis; assembly: GCF_009834915.1. Taxonomy (GTDB): domain Bacteria; phylum Bacteroidota; class Bacteroidia; order Sphingobacteriales; family Sphingobacteriaceae; genus Hufsiella; species Hufsiella ginkgonis. The sequence continues at coordinate 653,210 of NZ_WVHS01000001.1, forward strand.
TCTCCATAGCGCGTTCGCGGTTACCGAACTGCGAGCGCTCGATCTGGCAAACCACCACCATCCCGGTAGGTTTATGGGTAAGCTGGACTTTGGTCTCTACCTTATTTACGTTCTGACCACCTGCACCACCCGATCGTGATGTCTGCATTTCCACATCCGCAGGATTCAGGTAAAAATCCACTTCTTCTGCTTCCGGTAAAACTGCTACCGTAGCGGCCGAGGTATGTACACGTCCCTGGGTTTCGGTGTCGGGCACTCGCTGAACGCGATGTACGCCCGATTCGAATTTTAACTGACCATATACGTCTTCCCCACTCACGTTCATGATCACTTCCTTGTATCCGCCGGCTGTGCCTTCGGTCACGTCGGCCACTTCTACCTTCCAGCCTTTTTTCTCGAAGAAACGGGTATACATGCGGTAAAGATCGCCGGCAAACAGCGCGGCTTCGTCGCCGCCGGTACCGCCCCGGATCTCCAGCACGGCGTTCTTCGCATCCTGCGGATCCTTCGGAATCAGCATCAGGCGGATCTTATCCTCGAGACTTTCCTGTTGTTCGAGCAACTCGTCGAGGTCCATCCTGGCCATTTCCCGCAGCTCGTCGTCTTTTTCGGTTGCCAGGATCTGCTTATTGGTATCGATGTTACTCATCACATTGTGGTAGATCTTATACTCATCCACAATACGGCCCAGGTCTTTATAATCCTTGCTCAACTGGGCATAACGCTTCATATCGCTCATGGTCGAAGGATTGCTGAGTTCCCGTTCAACTTCTTCCCAGCGCTGCTTGATCGCTTCTAATTTATCTAACATACTCTATTGTAACGCGGTAAGCGCTTATTGAAAACACAAAAATACGATTTTGGATTGAAAGCTATTGAACCGGTGAGGGCTCAAAGTACTTTAGGGTAACGGTTTCACCGTCGAACACCGCATAAGACCGGCAATTAAGCCATTCTCCCAGGTTAATATAACGGCTCCCGGAAATAGAAAGATCGATCGGGAGATGCCGGTGCCCGAAAATAAAGTAATCGAAATGCTCCTTTTTAAGCAACTCCCGGCTGTAAATGGCCAGCCATTCGTAATCGTCGCCGAAATAAGCGGTATGCTTTGGAAGTTGCGAAGCGCGACTTTTCCTGGACCACTTTGTAGCGATGGCGATACCAAGGTTGGGGTGGATCCGCGCGAACAGCCATTGACAGAAGCCGCTCCTGAAGATCTTCTTCAAAATTTTGTACCTGGTGTCGCCAGGGCCGAGGCCATCGCCATGGTGGATATAGAACTTCTTCCCATTACGGGTGATCACCAACTCGTCAGACACAACCGTTACTCCCAGCTCTTCGGGGAAGTAGTCGAACATCCACATGTCGTGGTTTCCTTTAAAAAAGGTAACCTTAATCCCGGAATCGACCAATGCGGCGATCTTTCCCAGGAACCGTGAAAAGCCGCGGGGTACCGCATGCTTGTATTCGAACCAAAAATCGAACACATCTCCTACCAGGTAGATCTCCGCGGCATTGACGCTGATCTCGTCCAGCCACCTGATCACCGCATCTTCGCGGATCCGGCTGGCCGCATTATTGGGTGTCCCAAAGTGAAAATCAGAAGCAAAATAGATATGTTTGCGCTCGGGCATGGTCGCAAATGTACAACTATTCCTTATCTTGGGATGCACGATAACAAGACGCAAAACATGAGAAAATTATTGTCACTCACCTGCCTTGTCCTGTTTGCCGAAATCGGCATTGCACAAGTTATTTCTCCTGAAATGAAGTACCCCGAAACAAAAAAAGTGGAGGTTACCGATACCTATTTCGGCACCGTTGTCCCCGACCCTTACCGCTGGCTCGAAGACGACATGGCCGCGGACACAAAAGCCTGGGTAAAAGCGCAAAACGAGGTAACACAAAAATATTTCGCGGGCATCCCGTTCCGCGATAAGATCAGGGACCGGCTGCAAACCCTGTGGAACTATGAAAAATACAGCGCACCGTTCAAGGAAGGCGGATATACCTATTTTTATAAGAACAACGGCTTACAGAACCAATCGGTACTCTACCGGCAAAAGGATGGCGGCACGCCGGAAGTATTTCTCGACCCTAACGCTTTCTCGAAAGATGGCACCATCTCCCTTGCCGGGATCAGCTTTACAGCAGATGGAAGCATGGCGGCTTACCAGGTCTCGGAGGGCGGTTCGGACTGGACAAAAGCGCTGGTCCTCAACACTGCCGACAAGAAACTGGTGGGAGATACCCTGATCGACATCAAGTTTTCCGGCATCGCCTGGAAAGGCAATGAAGGCTTCTATTACAGCAGCTATGACAAACCGAAGGGCAGCCAGCTCTCGGCGATGACGCAGTATCACAAGCTGTATTACCATAAACTTGGCACTTCTCAAAAAGAAGACAAACTCATATTTGGCGGCGAAGCCACTCCACGCAGGTACGTCAGCGCCTACCTGACGGAAGACCAGCTTTACCTGGTGATTGCTGCCGCTAACTCGACGACCGGTAACGAACTATATATCCAGGACCTCGACCGGGAAAACAGCAAAATCGTCCCCGTTGTGAGCAACGCCGACCAGGAACACAGCATACTTGACAACCGCGGCTCGAAACTATTTATCTACACCAACCTGAAAGCGCCGAACCACAAGATCGTAACAGTTGATGCCGCCGATCCCCGGCCTGAAAACTGGAAGGACTTCATCCCCGAAACGGAGAACGTAATGGACGCGACCACCGGAGGCGGCAAGATCTTCGCTACTTACCTGAAAGACGCCACCTCGATGGTAAAACAGTTTAACATAAATGGCCAGGAAGAGCGCACTATCGCCTTACCGGGCGTAGGCTCGGCTGGCGGCTTTGGCGCCAAGCGCGAAGCGAAAGAGGTGTATTACACGTTTACCTCCTATATCTACCCGTCGACTATTTTTAAGTTCGATATCGCTACCGGCAAGTCGGACGTATTTAAGAAGTCCGGCGTACAGTTCGACCCTTCTAAATATGAGTCTAAGCAAGTGTTTTACCAATCGAAGGATGGCACGAAAGTCCCGATGATCATCACCTACAGGAAAGGCATCACGCTCAACGGGAAAAATCCGACCATGTTGTATGGATACGGAGGCTTCAGCATTAGCCTGACACCTTCCTTCAGCACTTCCAACATCATCCTGCTTGAGCAGGGCGGAATTTACGCGGTCGCTAATCTCCGCGGGGGCGGCGAATACGGGGAAAAATGGCACCTCGCGGGTACCAAACTGCAAAAACAGAACGTATTCGACGACTTTATTGCGGCCGCAGAATACCTGATTACAAACAAATACACCTCGAAAGACTTCCTGGCGATCTCCGGGGGCTCTAATGGAGGGCTGCTGGTAGGCGCAGTAATGTCGCAACGCCCGGATCTCTTTAAGGTTGCTTTCCCCGCCGTGGGCGTGATGGATATGCTCCGTTACAATAAATTCACTGCCGGCGCCGGATGGGCGTATGATTATGGTACTGCGGAAGATTCGAAAGAAATGTTCGAGTACCTGTACAAATATTCTCCTTACCATGCGTTTAAACCGGGAACGGCTTACCCGGCAACCATGGTCACTACCGGCGACCACGACGACCGCGTGGTGCCTGCACACTCCTTCAAATACGCCGCACGCTTGCAGGAGTTCCACCGGGGTGACGCCCCGGCACTTATCCGCATAGAGACGAAAGCAGGACATGGCGCAGGAAAATCCACTACCCAGGTAATTGAAGAGCAAAGCGACAAATGGGCATTCATGTTCAAAAACATGGGATTGAGCTGGAGGCCGTAGCGATACATGAAGCTGTCGTTTTCTCCTTTCGAGCTGGAGCTCAAGTATCCGTTTACCATCTCACGGTTCTCCAGAACCTCTACCCCGATCATGCTGGTAAAGCTTTCTCACGAAGGCTGTACCGGACTCGGGGAGGCATCTATGGTCCCCTATATGGGTGAGAACATGGAAACTGCCACCGGCTTTTTAAACAAGATCGATCTCTCCGCGATCAAATACCCGTTCGATCACGCGGAAATAAATGCCTACCTGGACAGTATCGCCCCCGGCAATCCCGCGGTAAAGGCTGCCGTTGATATTGCCTGTTACGACCTTCGCGGAAAGCTGGAGAACAAACCATGCTACACTTACTTCGATGCCGATCCGGCCAATATGCCCGTAACCTCCATCACCATTGGCATTGACACCCCGGAACTCGTGCTAAAAAAAGTGCACGATGCCGAAGCCGGCAAGGTGATCAAGATCAAATTAGGGCGCGATAATGACGAAGAGCTCATCCGCACCATCCGGCAGGCAACAGACAAGCCGCTGTACGCGGACGCCAACCAGGGCTGGATGGATCCTCAGGAAGGTCTCGACAAGGTTTACTGGTTACAGGAGCAGGGCGTTGTATTGATCGAGCAGCCGATGGCCCGGGATAACCGGGACGGTAACGCATGGATCACGGCGAGAAGCCCGATACCGATCATTGGCGACGAAGCCGTACAAAGGCTGGGAGACGTGACCGCTGCCAGCGGCATCTACCATGGCATTAACATGAAGCTCATGAAAAGCGGCGGTTTATATGAAGGACATTTAATGATTAAAAAGGCCACCGAACTTGGCATGCAGGTTTTGATCGGCTGTATGAGCGAGACAAGCATCGGGACCCTCGCGGGGGCAGCGCTCGCACCCTTGTGCCACTGGGCCGACCTCGACGGCCCGTTCCTTACCAGCAATAATCCATATCCCGCCCCGCCGTTCAGCGAAGGAAAATGGGAATTGTCCGCTGCCCCGGGCTTGGGAGTTGCAGAGAACTCGCCAAAAACTTAGCGGCTTTTGGTGAGTTCCTTGATCTTCTTTATCAGCCTGATCTTCAGGTAAACAACAATAACCATCACGAATATCGATCCGAGGAGTAACCCGTATCGCTGGTGATTAAACGACCAGATGGCGCTCATCACCATTAGAAACAACGCGATGTTATACGCGATATTAAGTAGGATCTTATAGCCCATTCCTAATATACCTGCATACCCGGATCGAATTCCGCAGCCCAGGCCAGGATCCCTCCTTTAAGGTTGTATAAATTCCCGTAACCCAACTGGTGCTCCAGCTGGTTAACGGCAGCTGCGCTGCGCGCCCCGCTACGGCATTGGATAATAACGGGCTTGTCGGTTGCGATCCGGTCCGACTCGACCAGGATCCCGACAAGCGGAATATTCTCACCATTCAGGTTTGACATCTCGTATTCAAAGGGCTCACGTACATCGATCAGCTGGAAATCTTCACCGCTTTCGATCATTTGCTTCAGCTCAAGAACTGTTTTTTCTTTCATCTTTTGGGATTTAGAGTGGTCAAAGATAGAAAAAACCTGAAAGCGCTAAGTATTTTTATATGAGCCTGTAACAAGTTTCCCGCATGGCCGTTTTATTATAGATTTGTACATCTCCTGCACATTATGAACAAGATAACCCAGTTTTTTTGGTTTTGCTCCGGGGCTCATACCGGTACATTAAAAAGATTCCCCACCGAACAAAATAAATACGTCGGTATCGGCGCCACCATATTTTTTACCGCCTTATTTGCTTCCCTTTCGGGAGGATACGCCATGTACTTCGTATTTTCAGGCAGCCCTTTCGCAGTTGTTTTCGCTATTTTATTCGGGATTTTATGGGGCCTGGCTATTTTTAACATGGACCGGTACATTGTATCCAGTATCAATAAAAGCGGGTCGACCAACCGGCAGGTGCTGCAGGCTACGCCACGGATCATCCTGGCGATCATGATCGGCGTAGTTATTTCGCGGCCGCTGGAGCTGAAGCTGTTCGACAAAGAGATCAGGCAAAAATTGAAAAGCAGTTATCTTAATAGTCAACGGTCCAAGATCGATACGCTGAATAAAACATTTGCCAGGAAATATACCCTCGAGCTTGAGAAGATCGCCGGCCTGAAGGCAGAACAAGACTCACTTATCAAAGAAATTAAAGATTCGCGCTTTGTATTGAACCAGGAAATATTTGGTGATAAGACCAACCAGACCTCCGGACAGACGGGATTCGGCACCTATGCCAAGCAAAAAGAAAGCGTACTCAAACAGAAAGAAGAACGATTGGCTTTCGTGAGAGCTGAGCTCCAAAAAATGGACGACTTTATCAACAACCGCAAAGACTTCGACGGGCTCTCCAGCCAGCGGATGTTTAGCGGGAAGCAGCTCGACAGTCTTTCAAATGTGGCCGGCTTCGCCGATAGGAACTGGGCGCTCGGACAGTTATCCTTTAAAGAAGACGGCACCCGCGACCTCGATACTTACCTGGCTATTTCATTTATCGGTTTTCTTTTCATCCTGTTCGAGTGCCTCCCGGTATTTGTGAAACTGATGAGCAACCGCGGACCGTATGACATCGCCCTTCAAAATGTAGAAGATTCTGTGATACACGGCTCCTACAAAGACCGTGATTATGATATCTCGGTTACAGACGGTATCTACGAAACGCGCGTAGACACGGAGATCGATAAACAAAAACAGATCATCAGGGGTAAATCAGCCAAAGAGCTGCAGGGATATCCCTGGGATTAACAGGATCATCCCGCGTTTAAAAACCGGGTTTCCGCCTACCACCCGAAGCAAGGCCTGCTTATAATGTGCCCGGCAAACCCTCTTTGCCAAGATTTTTTTTTAAATCATTTTCACCAATCCTTTTTATTAAAAAAAATCTAAATTGGTAACGCACTTAGGGATATAAAATTATCGTCAAACTGTGCATCTTTTTGGATTTTGTAGAATCTCTAAACTAAATTATTATCTAAATATGAGCTCATCAGGAAGACCCGTTAAGGCCGCGTTGGCCCGGGGCTGTATGGAACAATACGAAGTATTGTATACAGGAAAAGACTACACGCAGATCACCAGCGCATTTACCAAAAGCGTCAGATTCGACGGCCCTAGCCTAACAGCATGGATGTCTTCGCTGTCGGCGACAGACTATAACAACATCCGTGTATGCTTCGGGGTTTATACCAATGAATTTCAAAAAGAATACGCTGCAAATTTAAAGGAAACAAGCATCGGCCGATTAACAGCATTTCTATGCGCGTATAATGATGATACACCCGCAAAATATGTGTCTGCTGCGAAACGCGATGGAGATCCGGACGACGGAGATCCGAATGACGGTGATCCGAATGACGGAGACCCGGACGACGGTGATCCCGATGACGGAGACGTCGATCCGTTTAACATGGGCAGCCTGGAGCCTTGATCGCGCCAGCCATTCATCACTACGCAGAGGCGCTCGGTTTAATTTCAGCCGTGGTTTCCTATCCACGGCTGAAGTCATCTTTTATGAAGTGGTTCTGCCCATGTCTGTTGATCGTATTTACCGTAGAACTTGTACAGTACTACCTGCACTATATTTATAACTTCTCCCCGTATTATATTTATAACAGTTATGTGCCGTTACTTCATTTGTTCTATGTATTTATCTTTTATAAGTTCGCTACGATAAAAACCAACAAAGCCGTCATCCTTACCGGGGCCGGGATATTCAGCATCGTCTACTTTTTCTACCTGTTTACTGTCGGTTACCGCGATATTCCTATGGGTATCATCCTGGTATACAGCAGTCTTTTTTTAGTGCTAAATGCCTGCCTCTTTTTATATGAGTACCTGATGCATGACGGCCCTACGGAAAACAACCGGTGGAGCTCCGGGTTATGGATTGCCGTTGGTGTAATAATATTTTATTGTGGAATAGTGATCAGTTATTCTTTACGCAGCTATAGCATCGCCCATCAGGTTATGCTGCACGGAAAACTACTTCATGTTACCTTGCCGCGTTACCTGTGCATGGTATTATATTTGTGCCTTTCTATATCGTTTTTTAAATGGAAGGGTCATCCAAAGAGTTCCTAGTTACTGTTGTGGCGGCCAGTGCGATGATTATCATGCTGGCTGTTTTCACCATCCTCTTTCTCCTCCTGTTTGTAAAAAAGAAGCGCAGCCTCCAGCGCGAAAACGAGCTCATGCAGATCGCTTACGAGCAAACCCTCCTTCAAACGCGCGTAGAGATCCAGGAACAGACCTTAAAGCACATCAGCCAGGAGATCCACGACAATATCGGCCAGGTATTGAGCGTAGTTTCTTTAAAGCTGAACACCCTGACCAATTTCGATCCGCAAAAGATCGCCGATACCGATAAACTCATAAACAAAGCGATCGCCGACCTGCGCGGGCTAAGCAAGAGCTTCAACCCGGACAGGATACAGCAGGTGGGGCTATTAAAAGCCATAGAGAATGAGTTCGACCAGCTGGAAAAAACAGGCCGCTATCATACCCGGATCGATTTTGATGCCGACGTTCCAACGCTTTCGCCGGAGAAGACCCTGATCCTGTACCGCATGTTCCAGGAGATCGTGAACAACATTATTAAACATGCAAAAGCGACGGAGATCACCGTCCTGTTTTCAGAAGACGCATCGGGGCACCTGATCACGGTAAGCGACAACGGCCAGGGGTTCGACCAGGACACCACTCCCGCCAATGGCATCGGCATTCAGAACATTAACCAGCGCGCCAAACTAATCCAGGGTACCGCACGTATCAGCAGTGCACCCGGCGCCGGAACATCCGTGCAGATCTCGCTGAAGAAAGAGAAATAACCTGCCGGCTGGTATTGATAATAAGTAAATAAAAAAGTTCAACTTTGCAATGATGAGCCCTGGAACACTTTATCTCCTCCCTGTACCTTTAGCAGAAAATTCTGTAGCGCAAGTTGTTCCGCCGCTCCACCACGACCTTGTTTCGCGACTAACCGTTTACATTGCCGAGAACAGTAAAACGGCACGTCATTGGATTAAGGCCATCGCTCCCGGGGTAACGCAGGCTGCCCTCACTATCCACGAATATGGCAAGCATACCGATAAAACCAGTCTTGCACATTATTTTGCAGAGCTCGCGAAGGGCGAAGATGTCGGGCTTATGAGCGAAGCCGGCTGTCCCGCTATTGCGGATCCCGGGGCGGACATCGTTGCCGAGGCACATCGGCGCAACATCCGTGTATGTCCGCTGGTCGGCCCCAGCTCTATCCTGCTGGCATTAATGGCTTCCGGGTTTAACGGGCAAAGTTTCGCGTTTCATGGCTACCTTCCCATTGGGAAAGAACCCCGGGCAAAACGCCTGAAAGAGTTGGAAAGCAACGCATCGCGCTATGATCAAACGCAACTATTTATCGAAACCCCTTACCGGAACAACCAATTGCTCGAAGAGATCGTTCGTACCTGTAATCCGCAAACACGCTTATCGGTAGCGGCAGACCTGACGGCTAAGGAAGAAACCATCATTTCGGCAACCATTGCCAAATGGAAGACAAAAAAAACGGACCTGCATAAAAGACCGGCGATATTCTGCTTGTACAAGGCGGGATAGGAACGTCAAACTCTTCTAGCCGTGTATCGTTTCCTTTTTCCCGTAACTGGCAATCACCTCACCCTCGTACACCAGGAAATCCTTCCACCGTTTCTCTACATCTACCAGGCCTGCATACTTACGCGCAAATCCCAGGAACATGGTGTAATGCGTAGCTTCGCTTACCATCAGCTCATGGTAGAAAACGGAGAGTTCCTCATCGTTGATGTTCTCTGAAAGCACCTTAAACCGTTCGCAGCTGCGGGCTTCGATCATAGCCGAAAAAAGCAGCCGGTCTACCAGTTGTGCATTACGGCCCCCTCCTTTTAATATAAACCTGGCAAGCTCGTTTACATAATTGTCCTTTCGTTCTTTTCCCAATACAAAGCCACGTTTCACGATAATATCGTGCACGCGCTTAAAGTGGTCCATTTCCTCCTGCACCAGCAGGGCCATTTGCTGCACCAGGTCGGAGAGGTCGGGGTTTTGAACGATCAGCGTGATGGCATTGCTGGCGGCTTTTTGTTCACAAAAGGCGTGATCTGTCAGGATCTCCCGGATGTTGCTTTCCACAACATTCTTCACCCAGAGGGGATCCGTGGGAAGCTGCAGGCGAAGTATGGTTTGTTCAGACGACATGTACAAAAGTAGTGATCAGTTGGCAGTTGTTCAGTAACGGGTCCTTACCGGTATAGGTTCTTGCTTTCGATAAAGTCCAGGACTTTATCGGGGACAAAGAACCGCACGTCTTTTTTTTCCTTTACCGCTTTGCGGATGAAGGTGGCCGACAGCTCCATCAGCGGCGTTTCGGTAACGGTAACGGAAGGATGAGCTATCCACTCGCTCTCTCCGAAACCGGGACGCGGGTATACGTGAATATGATAATCCCTCAGGATCAGCTCATAATTCTTCCACTTTTTGAGCGAAACCAGGTTGTCGGCGCCCATGATCAGGCTAAAAACGTGGCCGGGGTACCGCTCTTTTAAATGGGTAAGCGTATCGATCGTATAAGACGGCTGCGGAAGCTTTAACTCAATATCGCTTACGCGGATGTTGCCAGCGTGTTCAAAGGCCAGCTTAGCCATTTCGAGCCGGTCGTACATATTGATCAGTTCTGACCGCTCCTTGAGCGGGTTATGCGGCGATACCACCAGCCATACCTGGTCGAGGTCCGTATGATTGGCCATATAACTGGCGATAATCGCATGGCCGGTGTGAATGGGATTAAAGGAACCGAAGAATAAACCGATTTTCATAGTTGCTGTCAGCTCCAGCCATCAACCGCCGGGCTGATGGGTTTTCGCAATACTATCCCAGGAACGTCGTTACCAGTTCTTCCGCTTCTTTACAAGCTACGTCCAGGTCGTGGTTCCTGAGTATGGTGTCAAATTTTTCCGCGTAGGTAAGCTCTTTCCTGGCTTTCTCAAAACGTTCCCGGAGCTTGGCTTCGCTGTCGGTGCCCCGCGACCGAAGCCGTTCGGTAAGCACCTCGAATGAAGGAGGCTGCACAAAGATCGCCAGCGCGTCGCCATCGTATTTCTTCTTAAGGTGCATGCCGCCTTCTACGTCTATGTCAAAGATCACATGTTTTCCGCCGTGCCAGATCCGCTCGATCTCGGAGCGCAGGGTACCATAAAAAGTACCGGAATATACCTCCTCGAACTCTACGAATTCCTTTTGCGCGATACGATGCAGGAACTCCTCTTTCGAAATAAAATAATAGTCTTTTTCGTCCACCTCTTCTCCGCGCGGAGGACGCGTCGTCGCCGAAATAGAAAACGACAATTTATCGGGAAACTTACTCAGCAAATGTTTCACGATAGTGGTTTTACCCGCGCCGGAAGGAGCCGAAAATATGATGAGCTTACCGTTGTTCATTATAACACGTTCAGCAATTGTTCTTTAATTTTTTCAAGCTCTTCCTTCATGCCCACTACAAGCTGCTGGATCTGAGCGTCATTGGCTTTTGAGCCCATGGTATTTATCTCCCGGCCGATCTCCTGTGAAATAAAGCCTAGTTTCTTCCCGTTTGCATCGGGCAATTTGAGTGTCGACAGGAAATAATTACAATGGCTGGTAAGCCGGATCTTTTCCTCGGTGATGTCCAGCTTATCGATATAATAGATCAGCTCCTGCTCAAACCGGTTGTGATCCACGTTTTCCTTACCCACATACTCCTGCATCAGCAGGCGGATGCGTTCCCGGATCAGCGGAATGCGTTTCGGCTCCTGCTCCTCCACCTCTTTCTGCAGCCCAAGGATCCGGTTGATCCGGTACTCAAGGTCCTTCTGCAGCACTGCGCCTTCATCGCTCCTGAACTGCTGGAAGCTTTTAATCGCCGCCTCAATCGTGTCATTTAATTGCTTCCATTCCTCGTCAGATACGGCTTCCTCCTCGTAATGGATCACCTCCGGGAAGTTAAGCGCCACCTGGAAAAGGTTCGACGCCTGGTCACCCAGCTCATCGGCCACTGCCTTTAATTGTGTGTAATAGCTTTTTAAAAGACCGGTATTAATAGAGGTCGTTTTTATTTCCTTATCGGGATATTCTGCCGTTACCACGAAGCTTACCTTGCCGCGCTCGATCTGCTTGCTGCATTCATTACGGATCAGCAATTCTTTATCAGAAAATGCGCGGGGAAGTTTCAGCGAAAGCTCGAGGAACTTGCTGTTTAGTGATTTGATCTCGACCGTATATTTTACCTGTGCAAAATCATTGGCCGAAAGGCCGTATCCCGTCATGGATTTGATCATGGCGCAAAGATAAGATTTTCCGGCATTAAGATGGCTGTGGCGGCCAGGTACGATCTCCGGATATAATTCGTTAATTTTGCAAGTCAGGCGTATAACGTACAACGTCAAACGTCAAACCCAAAAGTCGTCTTAGTGAAAAAAATTCACCTGCTCGTTATCAAGGCCTTTATCAGGCCGTTCGTCGTTACTTTTTTCATCGTAATGTTCGTATTACTGATGTTGTTCCTGTTTAAATACATCGACGATCTTATCGGAAAAGGGTTTGAATGGCACGTGATCGTGCGGCTGCTCTGGTATGCTTCGGCCACGAACGTTGCGATGGCATTACCGCTGGCTATGCTGCTTTCCTCGATCATGACATTTGGCAGCCTCGGCGAAAACTATGAGCTTGTGGCCATCAAATCTGCCGGGATCTCGCTGCAACGCGCCATGATGCCGCTGCTGGTGTTGATCAGCCTGCTGAGTATCTCGGCTTTTTTCTTTTCAGATTACATGCTGCCGAAAGCGAACCTTAAGATGGGCAGTCTATTATACGACGTGCGTAATCAGAAAGCGGCATTTCTTATCCAGGAAGGCGTTTTTAACAACAGCTTTGCAGGATACAGCATCCGCGTAAAAAAGAAAGATCCCGCGAAACAGATGCTGTACGACATCTTAATTTACGACCATAACAGCACCAACGGCAATATCAGCACCCTGATGGCGAAGAAGGGAAAAATGTACACGACAGAGGATAACCAATATCTGGTATTGAAACTAATGGACGGGGTGCGCTACGAAGAAAAATCGGGTGAGGTGAACTACAACCCGCGGCAGCGTTTTATCCGTGAAAAGTTTAAGGAAACAGAGCAGAAGTTCGACCTTAGTGTTTTCACGATGCAGCACACCGACGAAGGCGCTTTTAAAACCAATTACATGATGCTGAACCAGAAAGAGCTGCGGCATTTCCGCGACTCCGCTCAAAAAAACCTCGACAGCAGCTACCGCACCGTTTACCAGTTGCTCAGGCCCGGTTATGTGCTCTTTAACTCGCAGCAAGACCGCCTGAAAAAAGTAATGCAAAAACAGATCAGGCCCTATAAACAATCGGTGGCCGAGCTCGTTCCCGCAGATCTGCGTTCGGCGGCCATCCAGAACGCATCAGGTGAAGCAGCCAGCGTTGCCGGCACCCTGGCGCAAAAGAAGGTAGAGACCGAGGATTTCAGGACCCAGATCAGGCGATACATCATTGAATACCAGCGCAAATTTACCCTGGCTATGTCCTGTCTGATCCTCTTTTCTATCGGCGCGCCGCTGGGTGCCATCATCCGCAAGGGCGGACTGGGGCTCCCGGTTGTAATGTCGATCATCTTTTTCCTTATTTATCACATTATTTCCACCATAGCCGAGAAATCCGCTAAAGAAGGCTCTATACAGCCCGTCCTTGGGATGTGGCTGGCCATTATTATCCTGGCGCCGCTTGGGGTCTTTCTCACTTATAAAGCGACGGTAGATTCCGCCTTATTTAACGTGGAGGTGTATAAACAGTTTTTCCAGGGCCTGTTCAAGAATAAAAAGGCGAAAGTTTAACCTGCTTCTTTACCCTCAGATTATAATCGGCCGCAACCTATTCGTGCTGCAGTCCGTAATTTTGTATTAACATGAACACTATCTTAAATACGATCGTCGAGGCCATCGAAGAGGTAAAAGCGGGAAAGGTGATTATCGTTGTTGACGATGAGGACCGCGAAAATGAAGGAGACTTTATGGTGGCTGCCCGTTTTGCAACCCCCGAGGTGATCAACTTTATGGCGACACATGGCCGTGGCCTGATCTGCGCACCGCTTACAGAACAACGTTGCGACGAATTGCAGCTCGGCCTGATGGTAGGCCACAATACCGCTACCCACGAAACTAACTTCACGGTTTCCGTGGACCTGATCGGCAATGGCTGCACTACCGGCATTTCGGCGTCAGACCGCTCGAAAACCATCATGGCGCTGATCGATCCGGCTACAAAGCCGGAGGACCTGGGCCGCCCGGGACATATATTTCCGCTCCGTTCCAAAGACGGCGGCGTTTTACGACGCACCGGCCATACAGAGGCCACTACCGACCTTGCGAGTCTCGCCGGCCTCGAACCCGCAGGCGTTATCGTGGAGATCATGAACGAAGACGGCGAAATGGCCCGCGTTCCCGACCTTATCAAAATTGCAAAGCAGTTCGATCTTAAGATCGTGTCGATTAAAGACCTGATCGCTTACCGCCTGCGTACCGAAACGCTGATCAAACAGGAAGTATCGGTTAAACTTCCCACGCAGTGGGGCGACTTTGAGATGATCGCGTTTACACAGATCGATACCGGCGAGCATCACCTCGCACTTATCAAAGGAGAGTGGGAACCCGGGGAGCCGGTACTGGTACGTGTACACAGCTCCTGCATTACGGGCGATATCTTCGGCTCCTGCCGCTGCGATTGCGGCCCGCAGCTCCATAAAGCGATGGAAATGATCGAGAAGGAAGGACGCGGCGTAATTATTTACATGAACCAGGAAGGACGCGGCATTGGCCTCATCAATAAGCTGCACGCCTACAACCTGCAGGAAAACGGCATGGACACCGTAGATGCAAACTTAAAACTGGGCTTTAAAATGGACCAGCGCGATTATGGTATCGGTGCGCAGATCCTCCGCAGCATCGGCGTCACCAAAATGAACCTGATGTCTAATAATCCGACCAAACGCGCGGGCCTTACCGGTTACGGCCTGGAAGTGGTGAACGTGGTGCCTATAGAGATAAAATCCAACAAACATAACGAACTATACCTGAAAACAAAGAGGGATAAAATGGGTCACCTGATCATGAACGAAGGTCCTGCTAGCGGATACTCTCCTTCTTAGGACCGGTTTTGGCTTTCGGGTCGGGAATAGCATCGGCAGGTAGTGCAGGTTGCGCTTTCTTCCTTTGTTCCTCTTTTTCACGCTGCTCGCGCCTGCGTTTCCCGGAGAGTATCTCCAGCAGTTCCCCGAAATTATCGAACTCCTGGCGGTACACTAAACCGATGGCGCTGATGTAATCGTCGTCGCCGTTCAGGTTCTGGTTAAACACGTTCCTGGTATTTATCCTGTTCGACAAACGTGCTATCAGGCTTCCGTCTTTGCGGATCAGGTACTGCATTTCGAGATCGCGGTTCACATCGTTGCCGTTAATAATGGTAAGGTCTGAGCTAAGGTTTTTCCGGCCGTCTGTCACGCCGCCCGTCAGTATGAGCCGCTCATTGAACAGCTTAAAGGTAGCGCTTGCCTCGTTTAACGACCGGATGTTAAAATCCACGAAAGTGAGCCCGAGCGATTGTGCCAGAAAATTGTTAAACTGGTTAAATATCAGCTCGGTGGCCACGTTAACGCCGGTATTCTGGAGCGCGTTCCTGCTAAAGTCGTTACCCGCGCCGGAAGTAAAGCTCCGCCTCACGATAAAGCTCAATGCCTGTGTATTCACATTATTCACATCGCTTAAATAGCTCTGCAGCTCGTCTTTAACAGAAGCATCGGTTGGGAAATTAAGATCGAACGTGGCATCCGGGTGCAGCAGGCTCCCGTTCAGGTTCATAATAGCCTCTGCGATGATCCGGCGGCTGTCGCCTTGCTGGCCCGCAGCCTCATACAGCGGCTGGATATCGGGGCGGTCCCGGTAAACCGCCTTCAGGTTGATCGACGCATCGCTTGGATTGCCTGTCCATTTGATCGATCCCCCGCTGCTGATCTCAAATACCTTATTGATATAGTCGCGCGGCGTAAAAATGAACTTCCCTTCCGAGATCAGGTAGTTACCGTTCATCTCAAAATCGCCTGCACTGCTGATATTCAGGTCAATAGTACCCTCTCCCCTGCCGGTGAGTTTGCCCAGGTCGGTGTAAATATTCGCTTCCGAGTTTTCGTCCACTTCCAGGGTAAAGTTCATGGTAAGCCCGTAAAACCGGGTCGCCTTTTTTGGACCGAGTGTCGAATCTTTTGCCACGAAAGTGATCAGGTCGTTGTCCACCACCTTCTCCGCGGAGTTAAGCGGGATATTAAAAACGGTTCCGGGATCGGTACGGGCATTAATATCGATACGCATATTGTTGGTCGGCCCGTTAAAGTTGAAGGTACCTGTGCCATAAGCCAACCCGTAATAAAGCGGGTTATCGCGTGCCGATGTGTTAAGCGCAAGGAAATTGTTGGCTTTAAGTACCACATGGATCTCCGGCGAGCCGGGATTGTGCATATCTACAGTTCCGTTGGCAATCGCCTCGTGGTTGCGCGGGTCTTTCAGCACCAGGTTGGTCATCTTGATCACGCTGTTGGATACGGTAACGTTGTCGTTGATGTGATAAGGCGTCTTAAGGTAGATCACCGTCATACCCGCATCGTTCATGGTGAGCGTACCGTTGATGAGCGGCTTCTTAAGCACACCGGTCAGCTTAAGGTCCGCAGAAACGGTACCTTTTAGATTGGAAACCAGGGTCTTGAGAAAAGGCTCGAAAATGATCAGCTCGGTATGATCCATGGAAACATTCATATCAAGGCTGTTCTCCTCAGACCTGGCATTATAGGTGCCATCGACCGTCAGGGTTTTCTTGCCGTCCTTGCTGATCACGGTATTGGCCTTTACTACCCGGCTATCATTGTCGTAACCCGCATTAAAAACAAGGTCGCCTACCTGCGTATTGTTAAATACGAGCGAATCGATGGTCAGTTTAGCCTCCACTACCGGGTTTCTGGTTACCGACGCCAGTACGGCTTTTCCGTTCAGCTCTCCGCGAAGGTTCGCCCCAAACCCCGTGGTGAGCGGGTTAAAAGTGGTCAGTTTAAACTTGTTAAATTCTACGGTAAGCTCGTCATCGGGACTATTGGAGATGATCCCATTGATGGAAACCAGCTGGTTGTCCCTAAAAAGCTGGAAACCGGAAATGGTTGTTTTACCTTTTTCGTACCCGATGCGCACTTTCTCCTGTACTTTCCAGTTTTCGCGGTTGATGATCACGTCCGATGGCAATACGCTGAACGTGGCCGTTGTATCCTTACCAAATTCCACCAGGCCGTTTAAGTCGAGCTGGTTTACCGCGTCCTTGTCAGAAAGCTTGATGTTGAGGCTAAGGCTGTCATTCTTTAAGATGTTAGCGATGTTGATGTTTTTTACATACAAACTATCATTGAAATTAATCCTGTCAGACGATACCAGGATGTTCAGCGCATCAGTGGTGTTCGTTTGATCGACGATCAGCTCATTGATCTTGATATTCTTGTACTGTACCAGTTTCGCAAAACCATTCAGCGTAACCACGTTATCCCGCGAGACAAATTTCCCGTTCAGCGTGGCGCCTTCGGGAATTTTCAGGTCCGGAACAAAAAGCAGGCTAAGCGGCTCGAAATATTTCAGCTTAACAGAAAGCTCGAAATCCTGGTCTGCGGGTTTTTTATCCATCGGCCGGAGCGAGGGTATGTATTTCCGTGCTGCTGCCACGAAATAGGCCGGCAGGGTGTTCAGATCATACTGTCCCTTGATACCGGCATCCATAATATCCGACCTGATGAACAGTGAACGGGCATTGCCGATCCCTTCCGCAACGAGGTAAACGGAATCTACGGTAAAAGAGTGCTTCGTATTGGTTAAACGGATTTTCTTGAGGTCGAGGTTTCCCTGGATATTGTCGAGGTTACTTCCGGAGAAATTCGTCCTGAAATCGGCATCGATCTGCAGCGTGTCTTTCGTAAAGTTGAGCTTGTGAAGGTTTGCGCCGCGAATGGTGGCCACGAAATTAAATGCCGGAAGCTTTGGATTCAGGTCGAAGCCGCCTTTAAAATCAAGTTTGAGGTTGCGGTCGTTTATCTTTACGGTCCCCTTAAACAATTTACGATCGAACAAGCCCTTCACCATGAGGTTGTTGTAGCGATAACCCTTAAAATCGACATACCTCACCTTACCGTCGAGCTCTTCGTGCAGCTCATCATAATTAAAATGGCTGCCTTTTACGCTGGCGGCAAGTGTTACCCCTCCTAGCTGTTTGTTATCCAGTAACTCGCCGATATTGAAGTCGTAAGCTTTGATGGTGCCGGTATAAACAGGCTTGCCGGCGATCTTCATGTTCACGTCGGATACCACGCGGCCAAGCGACGTTTTAAACTCTCCATCGGCAATAAAATCCCTCGGGAAACCGGTAAACCTGCCTTTGAAATAGATATTGCCAAACTTTTTTACGATGGCCGGGAGTTCCTGGCGTTTCCCGGTAACCCCTTTAATGATCAGTTCGGCGTCCTTTTTATTGGTGTATACCTGTTCAAATTGAAGGTCGAGAAAGGTTTCGCTAACCACGGGCAGGCCGGTGATGTTGAAATTTCCTTTCATGTACGTGGCCTGGCCGGCTTTTACGGAAAAATCCCGTGCTTTAATATTATCTACGTACCCGCTTATGCGGCCGTCAACTTCCAGTTTAAGTCCCGCTGATTTAATGCCTGGCACAAAATAAGCCAGGTCGCGCGGATCGATGGATGAACGGCGCAGCTGGGCATTCAGGTAAACTTTCTTTACAAAGTCACCAAAGTCCCCGAAACGAGAAAATTTCAGCTGCACATAATCCGTTAGTTTCGTGTTTCCGGACACAAATACCAGGTCTTTAAACTCCATTTGATTCGTGTCGATGGTAGCATTGGCTGTTAACGTCTTCAGGAAGAAACCGCTTTTCTCACGAAAAGTGAGGTTTTCTATCCGTGCTTTGGCCAGGTGATTCTTAGTATCGAGGTCGAGAATATTCGCATAGAAGCTCGAGAGCGAAATATCGCTGAAGTTAATGGCATCCTTTACTACTTTCTTAGACCGGAAATCCCGGAACTTAAAAGCGATATTATTCAGCGTGATGCGTTTAAAGGTTACGTTATAAGGCTCGCCCCTGGGTTTTGGCTTTGGCTTTTTGGTGGTATCCGACTTAAAGTAGTTCACCACAAAATCGAAGTTGGTGGAGGTATCGCTTAGTTTCTTGAGGTAGAACTTTCCGTTATCCATTTGTATCGCTTCAACCGCCACGATCTTTTTCTTTGGCGAAAAGAGGCTAAGGTCTACCGTTAATCTGGGCGAGGAAATGAGCGTATCTTTCTGGTGATCTTCAATCAGTACGTTTTCGAGCACGATGGCATTAAAGAACTCCACGTGAAGCCGGCCTACTTCTACGCGGGTATTCCATTCCTTCGAGAAATATTTCGCCGCTTTGTGGGCGATGTACGTTTGTACAGGCTCGAACTGAAGCAGAAGCACCAATTCTGCCGCCAGCTGGAGAATTGCTATTACAACCCATAAACCAATTTTGAGTGCTTTTTTGATAACTTTGCTTACTTACGTGAACACAACAAAAACTAAACGCTGCGGTTTGTCAATAATTTTAGGAATCGAATCATCTTGTGATGAAACTTCTGCTGCAATATGCGCTGATGGCGACATATTGTCGAATCTCATTGCAAACCAGCTTGTCCATCAGAATTATGGCGGAGTGGTACCCGAGCTTGCATCAAGGGCGCATCAGCAAAATATAATCCCGGTTGTTAGAGAAGCCTTGTCTGTAGCAAAAGTACATAAAAATGAGGTCTCGGCGGTAGCTTTTACCCGCGGGCCCGGTTTGCTCGGGTCATTGTTAGTGGGTACCGCATTTGCGAAAGCCTTTGCGTTGGCCGGCGGGATTCCGCTCATCGAGGTAAACCATATGCAGGCGCATATCCTCGCCCATTTTATCGACGATCCGAAACCAGTTTTCCCCTTTTTATGTCTCACTGTTTCTGGCGGTCACACCCAGATCGTGCTGGTGAAGGACTACTTTGATATGGAAATAGTCGGCGAAACAACCGACGATGCCGCTGGGGAAGCCTTCGACAAAACCGCCAAGCTGCTCAACCTGCCCTACCCTGGCGGTCCCCTCATCGACCGGTACGCCAAACAAGGCGACCCGATGGCTTTCCGGTTCCCCGAGCCCCAGATCCCGGGGCTGAACTTCAGCTTTAGCGGCCTGAAAACATCGATCCTGTACTTTATACGCGACCATCAGCAAAAAGACCCCGATTTTATCGCGCAGCACCTCGCAGATATCTGCGCTTCCGTACAACACCGCATTGTAACCATCCTGCTTAATAAGCTGAAAAAAGCGGCGAAACAATATAACGTGCGCGATGTAGCTATCGCAGGGGGAGTGTCGGCCAATTCAGGTCTCCGGAACGCGCTTACCGCCATGGCCGACCAGGAAGGCTGGAACGTATTTATTCCCAAATTTGAATACTGTACCGATAACGCGGCCATGATCGCGATAGCCGGTTATCATAAGTTTCTGAAACAGGAGTTTGTTGGCCAGGATGTTGCACCCCTAGCCAGGATGATCTTATAATAAATTGTTATGGCCGAAATTATTCTTGGAGCCGTTGTGATCTTCATCATATTCTCCCAGCAGATCATCGCCGGATTAATGGCTAAAAGCATGGGTAGAAGCTTCTGGTTCTGGTTTGGGATCGCCTTCCTATTGCCCGTGATCGCCGTGATCATTCTAGCGATGAAGGAAGACAAAAACCCCGGTGGCAACCACGAGCTGGCGGATCATGTGAAGAAACGGAATGAAGCAAGGTAACGGATCGCGCTATTTCTTCCCGTGCCGGCCCGTGATTTCAGAAACGCTTACGTTAAACGTAACCGCAGCCCCGGAGGAAAGCAGCTTCACATTCCCAAACCCGATGTCCGTTAACGGCACCTTTACATAAGGCTGGAGCGATACGCTGGCAACAGGACTAAGTGTATGTGTATACGCGATTGCGAGATTTCCTACTCCAAACAAGTGGCGGTTCTGATCCCGCACCTGGTACGACTTAGGATATTTTGGGTAAGGATGTGCGTACTCGATGTTATAAGTTTCCTTCATCATAAAGTATGATGAAGCGCCTGCGCTAAGCTGCAGGGCGTTTTTACCTATGTTTAAGAACCTGAAATTCAGGTTAACGGGTACATCTAACACCCGGCAGTCGGCATCCACGGTCCCTGGAACGGCGGGAATGTAGCCGATATCCGGCTTGTAACTGCTCAGCGGCGCATCGTAAAGCTTCTTCGCAATCAGTACGCCGGTAGTAAAGCTAAGCGATCGCGTAAGGCTGATCGTTGCTGTGATGCCGCCACCGATCCCGTTCCTCGTATTTTTAAAGTTATCTACTGCGTTCAGGTCAGACAGCCCAACGAGGCTCAGGCTAACTCCGGGCCGGAACTTAGGGTTCGACCGCCTGGCAGCCCTGTTTCCCGATGAATCGGGGTTTGCAGCGGCAGGCGTCACCTGTGCAAATACCGGCGGACTGGCAGGTTTTGCGGGCGAATCCGCAGTGGCAGGCGGTATTACAGGGTTCCTGGCAGGCGACGCGTCAGCGATCACCGCAGCCGGCTCTTCCTTATTTAAAGGAATAGTTGCTGGATTAGTTAACGCAGGAGGATCGTTCTTCATCCCCTTACCGGCCGCGACGGCAGGCGACGAAACAACGGTCCCGGTTCCTTTAACAATGGCGTCACCGTTCTTTTCGCTATTCCGGGCACCTCCCTGTCTTGCGGAAGCCGTACCAGCCAATGCCGGCACCTTGTCGGCTGCGATCGTCTCCTCCCTCGAGAGAGATGTACCAGGCTGAACCGGGTCCCCCTTCCCGGGAGTACCTGATGTTTTATCTTGCTTCGGTGATACCGGCTGCGTTTTTACTACGGTATCCGCTTTATTTACCGGAGCGTCTTGTAATGCCCACCATCCCAAGGCCGCCAATAGCATGGCGGCGGCGCCGCCAATAGCGATACCCCTGTAAAAGTAATTCCGCCGGTTGCCTTTATCCAGCAGTTGCTGCATAGCAATCCAATCCTGTTCCTCGTAAGAGATCTCAGGTTCGGCTAACTTCTGCCGGAACAGCTCATCTATTTCTTTACCGTTTAAATCTTTCATGGTTCGAGGCCCCCGTTCACTATACTGCCCACTTCAGAAAATTTTTTTTGGATGGATACGATCTTTCCACCCTCCTCTGCGCCGTCTCTTACTTCACGTTCCACCGGCACACAATGCTGAAGCGCTTTCTGCAATTTCTGCCTCGCCTTAAACAAGTTCGACTTAGACGTCCCCACCGAGATGCTCAATATCTGGCCGATCTCTTCATGGCTATATCCATCAATTGCAAAGAGGTTGAAAACAGTCCGGTAGGAGGCCGGTAATTGCTGAACTATTTTCAACAAGTCCTGGTAATTCATCGACTGGTACACGTTCGGCTCCTGCGCCACATCCTCAGCTATGGTGAGCTCCTGTGTGTGCGAGTGCCGCAACTCTGCCCGATAGTGATCAATCGCCGTGTTAGACATGATCTTCCCCAGCCACGAATGAAACGGCCAGGCATAATCATACTTGTGTATGTTCTTGAAAACTTTTAAAAAACCGTCGTTCAGGATTTCCGACGCATCGTACCGATTGCTTGCATAACGCAAACATTTACCCATAGCAAAGCCGTAAAAGCGCTTGTAGAGCTTTTGCTGGCTCTCAAGTTCTTTTCGTATACAGCCATTTATCAGCGACTTAAGCTCCTGTTCGTCAAAGCGGGTGATCACGTTTAGCTTTTGTACTAACACGAATCTAATGGTTTAAAGGTTGCCTGCTCCAGGAAAAAAGTTTTTCTTTTTTAAGTTGAAGCAGAAAGTAAGCTTAAAGCGGTTCGAACAGTCAGGTATGCTAACCGGCGCAGACCCGCTTTATCTTTTCTGCCTTGCCTCCCGACTTTTCTTCATTAAACCTGATCGATGCCTATCCCGAACCCCGGCCCGCGGCAACCACCGTTGCTACGTTGTTAAAACGAATGCAGGATAAGGGATTTGTTGCGTACACCCAATATGGCAACTCGCGCGAATATTACGCCCTGGTAAAAAAGGCCGATTACTTTTCCACGCACATGAGCGGCATTATCAGGAACTTTTTTGGCAATTCGGTGCTCAGGTTCGCCTCTTTCTTTACCGAATCCGGCAACCTCACCGAAGCCGAATTGCGGGAACTGCGGAATATTGTTGATAAAGAGATCGAAAAAAAGAAAAATGACTGAATATTCAATGATCGGGTACCTTACCCGGATGGTCGCCTGTTCCGCGTTGCTGCTGGCGGCCTACCACCTTTTTCTCCAAAAGGAGAAGATGCACCGGTTCAACCGCTTTTATTTACTGGCGGCTATCGTCGTGCCGTTTGTTATTCCGCTGATCTCTACCGGCACGGTTACCGTAGCGCCTCAAACGACCGGGCAGGTGGTTTACCCTGCATCAGGTGCTGCAACGCCGGTATTGGCAACCGCAAAAGCCGTTACCGGAACCCGCGAGTTATTTCCCGCTGCCATCACCACTGTGTATGGCATCGTCCTCATTTTACTGCTTGCCCGGATGGGAGTAAATTTCTATTTCATTTTCTCCCCGGTACACAGCTGTGAGGTTGTTCCGTACCGGGGTGCGAAACTGGTGCTGGTAAAAAAAGCGATCAGCCCCTATAGTTTCTCCAATTACATATTCATTAACGAACAGCAATATCACCGGAGGGAAATAGAAGCGGAACTTTTTACGCATGAACTTGCGCACGCGACGCAGAAACATTCGGCGGATATTATTTTCGTAGAACTGGTCCAATGCATCGCCTGGTTCAATCCTTTTTTGCAGCTGTACAGGAAAGCGATCAGGCTTAACCATGAATTCCTGGCAGATGAGGCCGTATTAAGCACACACCAGAATATTTCCTCCTACCAGCAACTGCTGCTCAGCAAAGTATTGCTCAACACCAACCTGGCCCTTGCCAGCAGCTTCAATTTTTTAATCACCAAAAAAAGACTCGTTATGATGACACAACACACTCCCAAAAGCCGCGCGTTCCTGAAAGCGGCCGCATTGATACCGGTAATGATCGCCGCGATCATGTTATTCAGCACAAAAACGGAGGCCGGAAGCGGTCTCCGCAGGAAGCTAAACAGTGCTATACGATCAGAGCATTGCCTTTAAACTTTCGATCGTATCGGCTTCTTCCATCTTTTTATCCTGCCGCCACCGTAAGATCCGGGGAAACCGCAAGGCTACCCCGGATTTATGCCGTGTAGATTGGTTGATCCCTTCGAACCCGATCTCGAACACCAGCTCCGGTTTTACCGTACGTACAGGTCCGAACTTTTCGATCGTATTCCTTTTTATGAAGTGGTCTACCTGGCCGATCTCCTTATCGGTCAGCCCCGAATACGCTTTGGCGAAGGGTACCAGCTTATCGCCGTCCCAAACTGCAAACGTATAATCGGTATAGAGGTCGGCACGTCGCCCATGTCCTTTTTGCGCGTAGACCATTACCGCATCTACCGATAACGGATCTACTTTCCACTTCCACCAATCGCCGCGCTTCCGGCCCACCTGGTACACCGAGCTGCGTTTTTTAAGCATGAAACCTTCTGCGTGATACTCCCTCGACTGCATTCGCAATGCGTATAGCTCCTCCCACCCGGAGAAATTAACCACCGGCGAGATCATAAACGCTTCCGGGTGCCGCGTTGCCAGCTGAAGATCTTCGAGAATTTTCCTCCGCGAGGTCAGCGGAAGGCCCCTGGTATCTTCGCCCTGGTACTCGAGGCAATCGTATGCGATAAATACCATCGGGCTTTCGGCCAAAATTTTCTTAGAAAGATTCTTTCTCCCGATCCTGGTCTGCAGCACGTTAAACGGTAAAGGATGGCCTTCAGAATAACAAATCGCTTCGCCGTCGAGTACTGTTCCATCCGGCAGGTCCGCTAAAAAATCATGCAGCTCGGGAAATTTTTCGGTGGCAAGCTCCTCTCCGCGGGTCCAGATAAAACTTTCGCCGCGGCGGATGGCCTGCGCGCGAATACCGTCCCATTTCCACTCCGCTTGCCAGTCTGCGGGATCGCCCAACGTTTCGCCGATCTGTGCGGCAGATTTCACCTGGTCTGATGTCTCCTGTATCGCATACGCGAGATAAAACGGATATGGGCGTGAAAAATCGTCGGAAGCATCCTGCTCCTGCATTAACTGCGGGTAACTGAAGGTAAGCGGGTCCCAGTTCCCCATGATGCGGTGTGTGAGTGTAGCGGTGTCTAGTCCCGAGAGGTCGGCAAGCGCCTTGATAATCAGGTTTTGCGATACGCCGACGCGGAAACTACCGGTAAGCACCTTATTAAAAACGAATCGTTCCTGCTGGTCCATGGATGCCCACGACGCCCGGAGCCAGGTGCGGCGCTCTTCTTCGTCGAGGTTACCGAGGTGATTGATCTCTTCGATCCATTCTGCCAGTGATTTATCCTGCGAAGAAGTATTACCAGGCAGCAGCAGCGCGATCGTTTCCCCCAGGTCGCCTACCACGTGGTAGCTTTCCTCGAACAGCCATCCCGGGATCCCGGCCATTTCCATTGCCCACGTACGTACCAGGGTCGAGTTGATCTGTCGTTTCGGCTTCCTGCCGGTAAATAACGCCAGCGTATGGATCTTGTCCTGGTCGCTCACCGCCACAAAATAATCTTTCAGGATGCGTACTTTCTCGTTCGTTTTGTTGGTTTCGTCGAGATCGGCAAAAAGTTGGGCAAATGCTTTCATAAGCTGTCTCCTTCCGCTAATGCCGCATTTTCACTTTCTGCGGCGAGGGCTTCAGCTTGCGCTTCGCCGCCTTCATCGTCGCCGTATAACGTATGAGCTTCGTGGGCATCGTAGCCGTTCTCAGATAAATAGCGGGCAAACGTCGCCGTGTAACCATGGGTCAGGTAAACGGTTTCGCATTCAGTAGCAGCGATTGCCGTGATCAGCCCTTCCCAGTCGGCATGGTCCGAAAGCACGAAGCCTCGATCAGCCGCCCGCCGCCTTTTTGCGCCCCGAAGGGCCATCCACCCGGAACAATAACCAAAATCATAAGGCATAAAACGCCGCATCCACGGGGTACCTGCCGACGAAGGCGGGGCAATGATAATGGCGTTGCGAAAAGCTTCTTTCGGGGTGTCGGGGGTAATACGGGTAGCCGCATTTAGCTGTACGCCGTTACGCCGAAGCGCTTCATGTGTGTTATCGATGGTGCCGTGTGTAAAAACCCCGCCTATCGATAAATCCAGGTGCTGGAGGATCCGCTGTGCTTTGCCCAGGGAATAGCCGACGATAACGGTCGCTTTACCCTCAGCCGCATTTTGCCGCCACCATTGATTAATGTTATTATGTATTTCCTGCTGCGGTTTCCAGTGATATACCGGCATCCCAAAGGTGCATTCGGAGATAAAGGAGTGACATTTAACCGGCTCAAACGGTTCACAAACCCCATCGTTTTCCAGCTTATAATCACCGGAGACCACCCATACCTCTCCCTTATACTCTATACGTACCTGCGCAGAGCCGATAATATGTCCTGCCGGATGCAGCGAGATCTTCACCCCGTTCTTTACAACGGTTTCGCCATACCCGATCGTGCGCAAGCTGATCTCTCCCAGCCGGTAATACAGTACTTCCCGCGAAAGGTGATGCGCCAGGTATTGTTTGCTTCCCCAACGGGCGTGGTCGGAGTGTGCGTGGGTGATCACGGCATCGTCTACCGGTTTCCACGGATCTATATAAAATTTCCCGGGAGGGCAGTAGATGCCGTTGTCATTAAATTCGAGCAGGGGCTTGCGCATTGCGTTCCTTAATAAAATAAAAAAGCGTATGAAGCAAATCTTCATACGCTTAATAAATACTTAATAACGAACGCTATTGTTTTACAATCGGTTTTTTGAGGGTGTATTGGTCGCCGGCACTCAGCTTAATAAAATCGGCCATTACCTGCAGGCTTTCATCCTGTACAAAATCGATCGGGTCTGCTTTCACCTTTGGATCACCTTTTTTAACCGGGGGCAATCCTTTTGCTGCGCGGCGCTGGTTGTCGCGTGCCAGGGCTTTGGCTTCCTGTTCATCACGTTCCTTTCTCAGCTGTGCTTCGTTAAGGGTAACATCATTTTCGTCGTCGCGCTTATTAAATTCGGCGATATCATCCACCAGGTATTTATATTCCGGCGATGCTTTCATCCGTTTATCGTGCAGGCTAGCCAGCACCGGCCTGATCTGCCGAAGATCGGCAAACGGTGTGAACTTGCTTGTTTTTATCGAATCCCATGGAAGTGCGGAAGGCTCAGAACTTTCACCATATTTTTCCGCGGAATAGATCATGGGGAACTGGATATCCGGGAAAACGCCCTTATGCTGGGTACTGTTGCCGGTTACCCGGTAAAATTTAGCCATGGTAAGGTTGATCTGTCCAAATTTTGGGGTATTATCCAGCATGGTTACCGTTCCGCCATTAGGTTTCTGAACGTTATGTACGGGACCTTTTTCTCCTGCAGCGGCAGCCATCAGCATCATTTTGTCTGATGTAGAGATCACGCGCGACATATCGATGGCGGACTGTACCGTTCCTTTTCCATAAGTCTGCGTTCCCATGATAATTCCCCGTCCGTAATCCTGGATCGCACCGGCAAAGATCTCCGAAGCTGAAGCGCTGAAGCGGTCCACCATCACACCGAGCGGTCCTTCCCAGGCGATGCCCGGGTCCTCGTCTTCGTCCACCTCTACTTTACGTGCATCACGGGTTTGTACCACCGGACCCGATTTAATGAATAGCCCCGTAAGCTGGATAGCCTCAGGAAGCGAGCCGCCGCCATTCCGGCGAAGGTCGATCACCACGGCGTCAACCTTGTCGCGTTTAAGCGTATCGAGCAGGCGGCGCACGTCGCGGGTAGTACTTTTATAATCGGGGTCGCCTTTTTGATAGGCTTTAAAGTCCATGTAAAAATCGGGGATGGTGATCACACCGATCTTAAAGGCCTTTCCTCCGCTGGTAACGGTTTTAATGGTTTTTTTTGCCGACTGGTCTTCGAGTACCACGCGGTCTCTAACCAGCTCCACTATTTTCGGGGTCGAGCTCAGGTCCTGTCCTGCAGGGATAATTTTCAATCGTACCACTGTCCCCTTAGGGCCTTTGATCTTGGTAACGGCATTGTCTATCCGCCAGCCGATCACATCCACAAATTCCCCGTCTTTACCCTGTGCGATCCCGATAATCCGGTCGTTGGCATGTAGTGTCTTGGCTTTGTAAGCCGGACCGCCGTTAATGATCTCGGCAATCTTCACCAGTTCATTGTCCATGGTAAGACGTGCGCCGATCCCTTCAAAATTCTTAGCCATTTCCTCGTTAAATTCCTGCGCTTTCAGCGGCGGGAAGTAATTGGTATGCGGGTCGATGGATTCGGTAAAGGCGTCCATCATGATGGCGAAAGCATCCTGGTTATTCGTTTTCGAGGCCTGCGACAATAGGTTCTCATAACGTGCTTTCAGGGTTTGTTTGTTCTTTGCAGCGTCAGAACCGGCTATTTTCAAATTAAGCAGGTCGTAGCGTATGCGGTTGGTCCACATCGCATCCGCTTCTGCGGCAGAGGCGAACCAAGGCATTTTACTACGATCGTAAGCATAGGTACCGCCACCGTTATAATCGTAATCCTTATCGATCTGGGCGATAGAGTACCTGATACGCTCGTTGTACCGTGCCTGGAAAGTGTTGAACATCTGGAACAACGTGCTCAGGTCGCCTTTGCGCAAGTCATCGTCAAGAGTAGTACGATATCTTTCAAAAGCTTTTACGTCCGAAGCAAGCAGGTAGTTATGTCCCTGGTCGAGATTTTTAAGATACCTGTCGAAGATCACCGACGAAAGCGAATCGTTCAGCGGCACGTTTTTATAATGATATTTTTCAAAGAGATCCACGAGATTCTTTACTATTACTTCCTGCTGGAGATCAGCCTTAAGGTTATTTGATCCCGGAACATCGGCCACTACCCGTGGGTTGGCCTTACATGCCAATGCGGCAAGGATAAACAGGGCCAGAACTTTATTTTTTAACATTTCCTTGAACGATTTAAAATCCATTAGATAAGAACACTAGCGAAATTGATACCAGTTTTTAAATTAAACAAAAAAGAGGCAGTTAAATTACTGCCTCTCTTGTAACAAGTTTATACCCAAATTTAATGTTAAATGTTCGTGGGAAGTGTTAAATATTGTTAAACACGTAACCATTACCCGCTATTTTAACATTAACGTGATTATTGCACATTGCTCAGCAGCGTTGTCCGCAAGCGGCTATATTCCTCTATGGCAGATCCAGCAGCCGTATAATCGCCCATTTTCCGGTAGATCTCTCCCATGTCGCCCTTTATTTCTACCAAACGGGCGAGGCAGTTATTCCGGAAAGCCAGCGATTCCGCTTCCTTAAAGTCAATAAGCGCATGAAAGCTATCGCCTTCCTGGTTTTTTATTGCGGCTAACTGGGCGAGGAAGGTTACATGGGCCTCTACATCATTCAATGTAAGCGACAGCGTGTTTCCTTGCAAACAGTACCATTTCGCTTCAGAATAACGGCCCTGGAGGTAATACACCCTCGAAAGTGCGTTAAAACAGCTCATTCTTCCTGGTTTGTTTCCCCTGAACATGGGCAATGCTTTCCAAAGAAGCAGTTTTTCAGCCTCAGCATAATTTTTCTGTGCGCATTTCAGTGTCGCAATGGTCACGTAGGCCGATGCTGCGGGGATATGTTTACCGGCCGCCTGGTTTGCTGCCGCGATGCTGGTGTAATAGTCTACGGCATCACCAGTCCGTCCCGAAAGACGCGCAAGTTCCGCCAGGGCGACAAGCACCGGGTTCGCCGTACGCAGGGATTTATCAAACGGTTGATCCCGGATGGCAAGCGACTGCCGGAGTAACGTGAATGACTTTTCGAGGTTTCCTTTAACCGCATAATAAACCGCAAGCGCGTTAAATACCAGCGCCTGGTTTTTGGTATCTGCGGCGTATCCCAGTGAACCCGACAGTTGTTCTATATCCTGAAGGTTGCCCTCGTTTACCGTGGTGTAAATCTCGATATTGGCCAGCAGCGTACGAAGTTGTTTCATTTCCTCGAACGAGCGAACCGTTACCTGTTCCGCCACACGGTTCCTGAAACGTTCGTCGATCGTCATTCTGCGCACCTTCTCCAGGTCTACCGGCGGCGGAGGCGGGGGCAGGATATACGCTTCCGGACCGATCTTTACCGGTGCCAGGTGCTTGGATGATGTAACGGCACTTAACGAATCCGTGTTAGCCAGTACGGCGCTTTGTATTCCCGACAGCGGGAGTGCCGCCAGGATAAATAGTTTTTTAATCATTTCCCTTCTAAAAACTCACGGAAGCCCTTAAATAAGACCCCTCTTATAAAACCCAGCTCAATCCGATGAAAATACGAAGGAATTTTTGAATTCTAAAATCACCATCCCGCCTTCCACTGCACCTATTTACGTTTAAACTTCAGGATTAGTATAATAGCGGCAACGATCAACACAAAAATGACAATATATGGCCATATAAGCTTTACCGGCATTGGATGAGCCACCTTACCCGGCTTTTTGTTTTCCACAATCGCAGGCGGCTCGTTTTCGAAGTTATTAACATAATGCAAAGCCCCGGCAGCCTGCTTTTTTTCCAGCCTGTCCGCCAAACGCTTCCAGTAAGCGGCTAGCGAGCGTTCTTTTTCCGCCGCAACGGTTTCACCTGTCTTACCATAAAGTGTGCTGCGCTCGTCATGCACCGAACTCAGCAAGCTCAACAAACCGCCCGAAGTGGCGAGCGATTGAGCCTCGCTAAAATCACGTTGCGCCAGTTGGTAATCCCCGATGCGTGTTTTAATTTTTCCAAGCTTTACGAGTGATTCCACAATGGCCGGGGTATTACTAAGCGACCTGCCAAGTGTGTTCGCCTGTATAAAAAACCATTTGGCCTCCGAATTCCGGTTCATGGTATCGTAAAGATCGCCGAGAACGTTGAAACAGCCCACGCGCGCAGGAGTATTTCCTGCAGAGCGGAAAAGGGGCAACGCTTGTTTAAGGATCAGTTTTTCCGCTTCGCGGGAGCGGTTTAAGCGGTTCAATATCGCGGAAAGCTGCATATATGCCTGGGCGAGACTGCTCGTTGAACCGGCATGACTAAACATTGCGACCGCGTCGCGCCCGTATTCCAACGCTTCCGGGTAGGATCTCCGGCGAAAGAACACCATGGAAAGGCCCGCAAATAGCTCCCCTTTAAGCACCTTGCTGGCCGCTGACGTGTCAAGCAGCGCTAACGCATCCCTGAAACTTGAATCGGCGCGGCCTAACAGGCTGTTTTTAAGGCAAAAGTCACCGGTTACGATCTTAACCTCGGCCAGGCCGCGTTTGCTGCCTGAGTGCCTGCTCAATGTGCGTGCGGCCGCAAGTTCCAGGAACATAGAGTCAGGTTTCGACCGGTAAAAAAATTGCCGTGCTTTCCC
This sequence comes from Hufsiella ginkgonis, assembly GCF_009834915.1. Taxonomy (GTDB): domain Bacteria; phylum Bacteroidota; class Bacteroidia; order Sphingobacteriales; family Sphingobacteriaceae; genus Hufsiella; species Hufsiella ginkgonis. Next base: position 684,737 of record NZ_WVHS01000001.1, read on the forward strand.
GATATGAATATTGATGCTGCTGTCTGCTGCGGAGACGGTTTCGGAGGCCAGTCCGTATGCGCATGATCCCGGCAAGCAGGCAAGAAGTATGGCCAACCCCCTTATAAAGATCTTCATGACCTAGCGATCAGCGGCAAGGGTTGCCTGGGGTTTGAATAACTCTGCATTGGCGGTCTTCGGTGAAGTGCTCAATTTCAGGATATTTTTCCTGATCTGCGTCAATGTGGTGGTAAATTTCATTCTGGCGGCGAGGGCAGCTGCCAATTTATAATCGCTGAGCGCCAGCTTGTCGTCGTTAATAGCTTCTTTTACCTTCGCCAGTTCCAGGAGCGAGAACAACTCGCCCGAGCCATAACCGATCTTTTTAGCGGTTGTATTCGACTGGATGAAGAACCATTTAGACTGGGTATATTTCTTTTGCTGGTAATAGCTCCGTCCCAGAACCATAAAGGCGTGAAAGGTATTATATGAATCCCCGTAATGAGAGATCACCGGTAACCCGGCCGTAACGATCACCCTTTCGGCAGCCAGTGGATTGCCTTTCCGGAGACTGTCTGCCGCTATGGTAACGCACACCCCGATAAGCCGGTTAAACTGCCTGATGTTTTCTTGTCTTGTAATTCCAAGATATAGCATTTGCGAGATGTCGGTAGAGTCAGGCAAGCTGTCCGCATGCATTACCCGGCGTTCATGTTCGCTTATTGATACAATACCGCAGGGTATAGCATACGCTTTACTTAAAAAGACACAAAACGAAAGAGAAATAGCACAACAAATCCTTATCAGGGTGGTTAACATATGTTGTTTAAAGCAATTGCCGTTCCGTTATTACAAAAGTGTATAAGAAAGTGCCAAAAAAAGGTATTTCAGTTAGTTTTCCACAGTGCTACCCCTTTAAAATCAATTTCGTTTTGGCTATACAGCACATATGTACTATTTACACTAACTAAATGTGGAAAACTCGAATTCGTCGGCATTACCCCGGGCGATAACTTTGGTTAAAAACCCCCTAACTTTTTGGGGACATCTATTTCTCTGTTACACAACTACATAAAAAGCACACCATGGGAAAGACACCACTAACAAAATCCGCGAAAGGAGCCGGGGAGGGATTGCGGTTCCAGCGTCTCTTCACCAAAGACGACGTAAATGTTTATGATCTTTTTAAATACGAGAAACGGTCATCAGTGATACGTAACCCTGCCGGGGATGCCGTATTTGAAATGAAAGATGTGGAGGTTCCCGCTTCGTGGAGCCAGGTGGCTACTGATATTCTGGCCCAAAAATATTTCCGGAAAGCCGGTGTCCCGCTGGCCGATGGAACAACAGGTTCAGAGAAAAGCATTAAACAGGTCGCCCATAGGATGGCGGATTGCTGGAAACAATGGGGAAGCCGATACGGCTACTTCGCTTCCGCGCAGGATGCTGATATATTTTACGACGAACTGGTGTATACCATCGTCGGCCAGCTGGCGGCTCCTAATTCGCCACAATGGTTCAATACAGGTTTACACAGCGCCTATGGTATAACCGGTAAACCACAGGGTCATTACTTTGTAGATCCCGGAACGGAGAAATTAGAAAAATCCACTTCTGCGTACGAGCGCCCTCAGCCGCATGCCTGCTTCATCCTTTCGGTAAGCGATGACCTGGTCAATGATGGCGGTATCATGGACCTTTGGGTACGTGAGGCCCGGATCTTTAAGTACGGTTCGGGTGTAGGTACAAATTTCAGCGCCATCCGCGGCGAAAGCGAGAAACTGTCAGGCGGCGGTCATTCGTCGGGGCTGATGTCGTTCCTCAAGATCGGCGACCGTGCAGCAGGCGCGATCAAGTCCGGCGGAACTACCCGCCGTGCCGCTAAAATGGTTTGCCTTGACCTGGAACACCCTGAAATTGAAGGATTTGTTAACTGGAAAGTAGAAGAAGAGAAAAAAGTAGCGGCGCTGATAGCCGCCGGCTATTCTTCCGATTACGAAGGCGAAGCTTACCGCACTGTTGCCGGCCAAAACTCCAATAACTCCGTACGTATCCCTAACAGCTTTTTCCACGCTTTACAGGAAGGAAAGTCATGGGACCTCATCGGCCGTACCACCGGCAAAGTGGTTAAATCCATTTCTTCCGAGAAATTATGGCAGGACATCGCTTTTGCGGCCTGGGCCTGCGCAGATCCCGGGGTACAGTACGATACCACCATCAACGAATGGCATACCTGCCCCGAAGGCGGACGCATCAATGCTTCGAACCCATGCTCAGAATATATGTTCCTGGATAATACCGCCTGTAACCTGGCCTCTGTTAACCTGGCACATTTCTTTAATCCTGACACGCTGGTATTCGATGTAAAAGCTTTTGAACATGCCTGCCGCATATGGACCGTTGTATTGGAAATTTCGGTGTTGATGGCACAGTTCCCGTCAAAAGAAGTGGCACAGCTTTCTTATGATTACCGTACGCTTGGCCTCGGATACGCAAATCTCGGCGCTATGCTAATGGTTGCCGGAATTCCTTACGATTCGAACAAAGCCCGGGCGATCGGTGGCGCCATCACCGCTGTAATGACCGGGACAGCCTACGCGACATCCGCCGAAATGGCGAAAGAGCTCGGCGCATTTAAACGGTTCGAAGACAACAAACAACACATGCTGCGCGTAATGCGCAATCACCGCTACGCCGCTTACAACGCCAATGAGTACGAAGGGCTCGAAATTGCGCCTCCCGGCATCGATCCTAAATATTGCCCCGACTACCTGCTTTCCGCTGCCTGCAACGCATGGGATAAAGCAGTAGAAATGGGCGAAATGTACGGTTATCGCAATGCGCAGACTACCGTTATCGCGCCAACTGGCACCATTGGCCTGGTCATGGATTGCGATACTACCGGCATCGAACCCGATTTTGCATTGGTGAAATTTAAAAAGCTCTCAGGTGGCGGATATTTTAAAATCATCAACCAGGGCGTACCCTCTGCATTACGCAACCAGGGTTACAAGGAGCACGAGATAGAGGCCATTGTGAACTATGCCAAAGGCGCCGCAACGCTGAAAGGCGCTCCGCACATTAACTTTGATAGCCTCGCATCAAAAGGATTCAGCCAGGACGAGCTCGAAAAGATCGACAAATCCCTGCTTGCCGCATTCGAGATCGGGTTTGTATTTAACCAGTGGACATTAGGCGAAGACTGCCTGAAACGCCTCGGGTTTAAACCTGAACAATATAACGCCCCTGATTTCAACCTCTTACGCGCTGTTGGCTTTACACGCCAGCAGATCGCAGAAGCCAATGAGTATATCTGCGGCACCATGACCATCGAAGGCGCGCCTTACCTTAAAAAAGAACATTACCCGATATTCGATTGCGCCAACCGCTGCGGAAGCAAAGGTCAGCGTTATATCCACGCACACGGCCACATTAAAATGATGGCAGCCGCACAACCCTTCCTGTCGGGAGCTATTTCCAAAACCATTAACCTTCCCAATGAGGCAACTGTTGAAGAGATAAAGGATTGTTACGAACTTTCCTGGAAGTTGGCTCTTAAAGCAAATGCGCTCTACCGCGACGGGTGTAAACTATCACAGCCGCTCTCTACCAAATCATCAGACACCAAAGAAGACAAGCTCGATAGCGTGGAAGAAGTGCTTGGTGAAGCAGCAAATGTAAAGCTCAGCGATCTTACCGCAGAGCAGGTACTGGAAGCCGCCCGCGCCATCCTGGAAAAATCTACCGACACTAAATTTAAGCGCCAGTTGTCATCGGTGGTCGAACGTAAAGTACTGCCCGCTAAACGCCGCGGCTTTACCCAGAAAGCGAACGTTGGCGGACAAACCGTCTTTGTCCGCACCGGCGAATACGAAGACGGAACTTTGGGAGAGATCTTCGTGGACATGCATAAAGAAGGCGCCACCTTCCGCTCGTTAATGAACTGCTTCGCCATCGCGGTTTCTGTAGGCCTGCAGTATGGTGTTCCGCTCGAGGAATTCGTTGATAAATTCACCTTTACCCGGTTCGAACCATCCGGAATGGTAATGGGTCACGATAATATCAAGACCTCAACCTCCATCATCGACTATATTTTCCGCATGCTTGGCTACGAATACCTGCAACGGACCGACCTTGTCCATGTACTCACCGAGCAGCCGGCAGCACTCGAAAATCCGCAATTCGATGAAGAAGACGTAAATACAGATCATACCAATGTATATCTACCGGAGTCCAAACCCACAGGCAGCGTGAAACTGAAACCCGTACTGGATATCTCCGGCGGCGGGCAAAGTGATGCGCCCGCCTGCGGCAACTGCGGCCACATTATGGTAAGATCCGGCACCTGTTACAAATGTTTAAATTGCGGGACGCAAGGCGGTTGTTCCTAATCGGAACAGCTGCAATACAATGCAAGAGCTCCTTAACAGGGGCTTTTGTCGTTTATAGGCCAGAGCTGATAGCCGATAGCTATTGGTGTTGGCTTGACGTGGCTCGAAGCAGTCACCAGATCCCAGGCATCTGAAGACTATCCGGTAAAAACCGTTATCACCAGCTTTTTTCTATTTGTTTTTTTAATGAACGAACATTCATTTATATTTGCTTTATGCGAAATCGTGACGATCAGAAAGAACAGGCAATCCGTGAAAAGGTGATTGAATTGACCGCACAGGAAGGTTTCGACGGGCTGAGCATGCATAAACTCGCCCGCGCCGCGGGCGTATCTCCTGCCACCATTTACATCTACTTCAAAGACCGGGAAGACATGCTTCTGCAGGTTTTCACAGAAGTAAGTGACCAGATGTATAAGGCTACCATAGAGAGCTTCGATCCGGATATGCCGTTTGCCGAAGGGTTACGCGTACAGTGGATCAACCGGGCACATTACTTCATTAACCACCCGATGGAAATGCAGTTTCTCGAACAGATGCGTCATTCGCCGCTAAACGAAAAGGCGATGGCACAAAACGCCTCTATGTTTAAGGAATCCATGCAAAAGTTTGTCCACCAGGCGATCGACCGGAAGGAATTGATCCAACTGCCTTTCGAAGTATACTGGTCGATTGCGTTTGCGCCTATGTACCAATTGGTTAAGTACCACGCCCAAGGAAATAGCTCTGCCAGTGAACGGTTTGAGCTGACCGAAAACATTTTGGAACAGGCCCTCCGGCTGGTAATAAAAGCGCTGACACCTTAATAAACGATCATGAACCCTTTTGTTGTCCCTATAGAAGAGATCAGGATATTTAAGACAAATATCAGGTATAAAAAAGACCTGCAGGCTATTGCAAAATTGTTCGCTGCTACTGGTTGCGCTATGCGCTGGAACGTAGACCTCAAAGAGCCCGACCGGATCCTCCGCGTTGAGCGCTGCCACTTAGCATCCTGTGAATTGATCGCACTTATTCAACAGGCAGGTTTTTCCTGCGAAGAGATTTTCTAAATCACCTGTTTACGGCACCCGGTTATGTACTGACGTGGGATGATACCTGTATGGTGATGTTCTGTTTCCTGAATAAATTGTAGCATAACGAAAACATCTTACATAACTATAGCCGTTCAATCGGTTTTGGCAGGCTTCTTGCCATGTTTATGAAAAACACAACTACCATGAACTTGAAAAGATTATTCGGCACCATACTCACTATCCTCGGCATAGTTGGGTTGATCTATGCAGCTATCGGTTTTGTTAACGGCAGTTCAGCTGCTAAACCCTTAATAGTGTACGGAATACTAGGCGTAATATTCTTCTTTACCGGAATCGGCCTGGTAAGATCTACACAGGACGTGGCGAAGGCATAAAAGATGACCGCATAAAAAAGCCGTTTCTAAGGAGAATCGGCTTTTGTTATTAAGGTATCGGGTTTGCTGTTTAATCTTCGTTAAGCTTTTCGCGCAACGATTCGAGCAGACGGCCCCCTTTATAATAGTAGCGGCGCCAATAAGGCTCATCGAGGTTACTGATCATTACTCCCCGGCTAACGGAAGAGTGAGCGAACTTGTTATTGCCGATATACACGCCGATATGCGAGATCGAACGGCTCTTTATTTTGAAGAAAACGAGATCTCCTTCTTTTAATTCATTTTTGTCAACGGGATTCACCATGCTGAAGATATTCCGGGAATTATTACCGATAACCGTGTTGAATACCTTATTATATAGCTGGTAAGCGAACCCGGAACAATCCACCCCGCGCTTGGTATCTCCGCCAAGTCGGTAGGGAGTGCCTATCCACTCATAAATGAACTGGAAAAGCTTTACATCGGATGTTTTGGATACCGCCACACCCATGATCTGGGAGAAATAATCTTTGGCTAAGTTATCAGGGTCTTCAACTTCTTTAGGAGTTGTTTCAGGAACCGGGGCAGACACAACCCTGGTTACTTTACTGGACTTGATTCTTGAATGCCGCTTTTTAGTTTGCGCCTGGGCAGACACAAAAAAACATAATAGCAGCATGGCCGCCAATACTTTTTTACCCATATTTTTAAACTCGTTTACCAGTTAAAAAACTAAGACAATAAACGCCTCATCATGTGTGCTCCAGCACAGTGTGTATGGCAAAATTATGACAAAAAAACCATTTATGCAACCCTTTTGTCTTCTTTCCGCCTAACGTCCTACTACAACGTAAACTGCCTTACCAAATTGTGACGGAACAAAACATTTCCGTTTTCTTTTTTTTATCAAGATATAATTAGATTTGCCTTCCCAAAACAGGACATAGGAATGAGCTCAGTAGAAATCACGAAAGACACTTATCTGCACTGGTATGAACAAATGCTTCTCATGCGTAAATTCGAGGAGAAGTCAGGTCAGCTTTATGGACAACAAAAGATAAGGGGCTTTTGCCACTTATATATCGGACAGGAAGCAGTACTCGCCGGCGCAATGTCAGTACTGGGCCCGGGCGATTCTATGATCACTGCCTACCGCGATCACGCACATGCTTTGGCACGCGGGATGAGCGCCAACGAGATCATGGCCGAGTTATACGGCAAGGCTACAGGTTGCTCAAAAGGCAAAGGAGGTTCGATGCACATGTTCAGCAAAGAGCATAAATTTTTCGGCGGACATGGTATCGTAGGCGGACAGATCCCGTTGGGTGCCGGTATCGCATTTGCGGAGAAATACAATGGTACCACCAATGTAAATGTTTGTTACATGGGTGATGGCGCAGTTCGCCAGGGCGCGCTTAATGAAACATTTAACATGGCCATGCTTTGGAAACTCCCGGTGATCTTTGTTTGCGAAAACAACGGTTACGCAATGGGAACTTCCGTGGCACGTACCACCAATATGGTCGATATTTACAAGATCGGTCTCGGCTTCGACATGCCTTGCGCGCCGGTTGATGGCATGGATCCGGTAGCAGTGCATAACGCGATGGACGAAGCGGTTCAACGTGCCCGCAACGGCGAAGGACCTACTTTCCTCGAAATGCGCACTTATCGATATAAAGGTCACTCGATGTCTGACCCCGCAAAATACCGTACCAAAGAAGAAGTAGAGGGTTACAAAGCGAAAGACCCGATCGAGGTGGTAAAAAAAGCGATCCTTGATAACAACTATGCCGACGCAGCCTGGATCGGGGAGATCGACCAGAAGATCAAGGACATCGTAGAAGAATCAGTTAAATTCTCCGAAGAATCACCATGGCCCGACCCTTCAGAGCTTTACAAAGACGTTTACGCACAGGAAAATTATCCTTTCATCAATAATTAAGCAATCAACACTCACATAGCTAAATCCGGATAAAGAAACATGGCTGAAGTAGTAAAAATGCCGAAAATGAGCGACACCATGACCGAAGGGGTCATCGCGAAATGGCATAAAAAAGTTGGTGATAAGGTTAGCTCAGGGGACCTGATTGCTGAAGTGGAAACCGACAAGGCCACCATGGATTTCGAATCTTTCCAGGAAGGCACCTTACTGTACATCGGTGCAGAAGAAGGCTCGGCCGCCCCGGTAGATTCCGTGATCGCGGTATTAGGTGCAGAAGGCGAAGATTACAAAGCCGCGCTCGAAGGAGCCGGAGCTGCAGCAGCTGCGGCAAAAGAAGAAAAGCCAGCTGCCGAACCGGCACCTGAAAAAACAGACGATAAACCTGCTGCGGAAACACCAAAAGAAGAACCAGCCAAAGCTGCGGTGACACCGGAATCGCTCGGTGCTACCGTAATTCGAATGCCGCTCCTGAGCGACACCATGACCGAAGGCGTAATTGCCGAGTGGCATAAGAAAGTAGGCGACAAAATTAAAAGTGACGATACCCTGGCGGACGTAGAAACCGATAAAGCGACCATGGAAGTTACCGCTTACGCAGAAGGAACCCTGCTCTACGTCGGCGTTGAAAAAGGAAACGCCGCTAAAGTCAACGACATCATTGCCATCGTTGGGAAAGAAGGTACCGACGTAACCTCATTGCTGGGCAGCGCGCCGGCGGCTGATGCAAAAGGTGATGCAAAAAAAGAAGATGAGCCTGCAAAGGAAGATGCAAAAGTTGCTGAACAACCGTCACAGGAAGAAAAAGAGCCGGCCGCTACCGCTGATTCGCGCGTGAAGGCCTCGCCTCTCGCCAAAAAGATCGCCAAAGATAAAGGAATCGATATCGCACAAGTAAAAGGCAGCGCAGAAGGCGGCAGGATCGTTAAAAAAGATATCGAAGGGTTCACACCTTCCACCAAGCAGGTGGAAGAGGCTGCACCAGCGCCGGCAGCAAAACCTGCTGGTACAACTTCCACTTCCGTTACTATTCCACAGTTTATCGGCCAGGAAAAATATACAGAGAAACCTGTTACCCAAATGCGCAAGGTAATTGCCAAGCGCCTCTCAGAAAGCCTTTTTACTGCTCCGCATTTCTATCTCACTATGAGCATAGATATGGATGGCGCAATGGCGGCCCGTGCCAAGATCAACGAGTTTGCACCGGTAAAGATCTCCTTTAACGACATGGTGCTAAAGGCGGTGGCCGTCGCCCTGAAACAACATCCAAATGTGAATTCTTCCTGGTTAGGCGACAAGATCCGCTATAACGAACACGTAAATATCGGTGTGGCCGTTGCAGTTGAAGATGGTCTGCTGGTACCGGTAGTTCGCTTTGCCGATGGAAAAACTTTATCGCATATCTCAGCTGAAGTGAAAGATTTCGCACAGCGCGCCAAAGCCAAGAAGCTGCAGCCCGCTGATTGGGAAGGTTCTACTTTCACGATCTCTAACCTCGGCATGTTTGGTATCGATGAGTTTACCGCGATCATTAATCCACCAGACGCTTGTATCCTCGCCGTAGGCGGTATACAACAAGTGCCGGTAGTGAAAAATGGCGCCGTAGTGCCCGGCAACGTGATGAAAGTAACGCTTAGCTGCGACCACCGTGTAGTTGACGGCGCAACCGGATCCGCGTTCCTGCAAACTTTGAAAGCGTTATTGGAAGAGCCTGTTAGGTTACTCGTTTAAAAACGAGCCCTGCGCTACTTTACAGAACTTATACCTGGGAACGAGATACGAAGCTTTACGCTGACTTATCTCATTCCCTTTTTTATGCTCATTACCTCACTCTTTTAAAAATCTTGCCCTACCCAGGACCTTCCCGGATGCCGTTTGCAACTCCGCAATGTACTGACCCGCTTGAAGACCGGAAATATCATGCTCCCGGAACCCCGAAAACGATAGCCGCTTACAACCGAGCATATCATAGATCACTAGTGTAGCCGGCGGCCCTACCACTAAACTGCTTTGAACATTTATCCTGGTCTTTACCGGGTTTGGATAGACCAGTATCGAATTACCCTCCAGGAGACGATCCACCTCTTTCCCGGATTTAAATATTATTTCGAATCGTCCTTCCTCCGCGGCGCTATTATCGGCTTCCTGCGTGAAATTATATGCTTCTGACCCGGGTATTGGTGTCAATCGCCCGGTCAGCAGGTCATGCAGGAAGAGGTCGTACTTTTCCAGCCCGGGCGATCGGGAAAACTTTAGCGAGGCGTTTACCTTACCTGGTACCTGTATATTTAACGGGATCCGCATACTATCAACGATACCCGGAATGAAATTGATGGCAAGCTTAACCAGGTCATTACTCAAACTTGAAATAGCCGGAAGCGTACCCGGAAAGGCGACCGCATCAAGTTCATCAGTACCTGGTTTACTTTGATCGTTAAACACGATAGCGGTCTCATCGGCCGCGGTGCCCACGGCCACTTGAATCCTTAACAAAGCAGCGGTCGGTTCCTGGTTGCCCGAACTACTATGCCGCCATCCGGGAGCGGTACTAAGGCTGGGCAGAAATTTTTTACCTGGTGCAACCAATAACCTGTCAGGCGAAGCGTTCACCGCCTTACATGTTTCGTTAAACGTCACCGAAGCTTCCGGTCCCAGCGCCTTCACATAGAACGCCTGTCCCGGTTGAATATAGGGTAATGCCGAAGCTGCTCCCGTTACCGGGCTGTTCACCACCACTCCGTTGCTATACGTAATCATTCCACCGCCGGGCTTGATAATAGCTATCATGTCTTGTGTATTCGTCCTGCTTACTTGCCGCCAATCTATCGTTGATGGATACGGGTTCCCGATAACGTGATAGCCATTATAAACATCTCCCGCGTTATTGGTATACCCCAGCGTTACTGTTCTGCTCCTTTTGTAAACAGGACCTTTATAGCTAATCACCACGTCTTCCGGCACGGCATAATTGCCCGATGTAGCATTGAGCTTATGAAAAGGGTCAGACCTGTTTCCCCTAAAATACAGGAAGAAGCCAAATCCCGATCCCACATAGGCTGAGGTAGCACACCGCTGAAAAATATCCGGCAGCGGGCGGTACGACACCTGTCCCTTCCCCGCCGGCTCATAGTAGGTCTGGATAGTGATCGCCTGCGGCTGAAGCGGTCCACCCGGATCAAACCCGGAAGCCACCCCTCCGGGCCCGGTAATAAGCACCTGCTCCTGTATTTGGCGAAACACTGACCTATCCGATAACGCGTCATCGACCGGTGGCGATAACATCCTCGTTCCACGCATCCCCGCTCCGCCGGAGAGCCAGCATTGAACGGTTACATCGCCAAGCACATCTGCAAACGACGAAAGAGGGCCGATCGCCGCAGAACCGGTAGCCGACGACAATAGTACCAGGTAGCCGTTGCTGTTAAGCTTGCCGGACAGCACATTCAATTGTTCCTTCACATATAAAGTGTTGGCCAGCGTGATGATGCGGCCCGATGTACGATTCAGCTCTATATATTTCAAGGTACGGTTGGACGGGGGACCACCGGGATTAAACCGAAGCGTGGCATTCCCCCCGGAACCCTGTATATACACCGACGCCTGTTCAGACCCCGTTAACCATCCGCCTTCCTGGATCGATATAGATAAATTAAGAAAAAGCCGGCTCCCCGAAAGATTGAGCGTACTTACGCTATCGATACGCAGCGTGCCGTCGATGATCAGCGCCGATGCATCAGCCAGCATCACTTCTCCCGCTCCGGGCATCCGGTTAATCACGAGGTCCTCAAGCGTGAAATTTGCCGCAGATGCCTGCGAAAGACCGATCACAACACGCGAAGTTCCGTTCCCCCTTACCGTGATTCCAGACGCGGTTCCGGCATACAGGGTTCCCTGGCAAACAAGGTTTCCCTGACCGGGATTACCTCCGTTCACCCCGAGCGTAACGGTGGCATTTGAAGGCAGCGTGACCGAAGACCCGGCAGCGATCATCAGCTCCGTTCTCGCCGTAAAAGAGTTCTGAAACGTAACGCCGGATGGCCTTATTACCGTGATCTTGTTAAACACCGTATTTGTGGTTAGTCTTAGTGAAGTGATCGCCGGGCCCGTCCCGGCAACCGCCAGATCGGCCGTCTCTGCACCCGACAAGCTTCCGTTACCCGCAATATTGCCCTTAATGGTAATGGTGTTCATCGAACCGGTCAGCAGCCTGTCGGTCGCCGATACCAAGGCCAGCGGCCCAAGCAACTGCAGCGGGTTGGCCGTGGTATTGTCTTTAAAGGCGAGGGAAACGGGTCCTGAGGAAGCAGACTTATTAACAGTGATACCCGGGTAGAAAAACATCGAACCGTCTGAGGGAATAGAGGCATTCTCCGTTCCCGAGAATTTGAAGATGGTCCGCTCCCTTTTATAAAGTTTGTTTATTGTCGCCGGCGAATTCCCGGTAATATTATCCGCGAATGAGATCACCATATCATCATCGAATTCCAGCCCATAAAGGTCCAGGTTCAGCTGGCTCAGCGTCCATACGCCTGCACCCGACCAATAACTATGCCCATGAAGGAAAAGCGTTCCTTTTCCCGAATTACTGTTCCACAATATCAGTTCGCCGAGATTGCGGATATTTCCCTTAATATGCAGCGATGAGCCATTGACGGTAAGGACAAGCTTGGCACCCGCTTCGATCGACAGGAACGCGAGCGGATTTGCCGTGATCATGTTGAGGTTTACAATAGTACCGGACCTGATCAAGACAGAATCATTTACCGCCGGAATTATGGCTCCCCATGTAGCTTCGTTACTCCAGTTACCACTTATTTTACTTGATTTTATAGTCGCTACTGCCGTCCCGCGAACGGCTGCCAACAGCATAACGATTATCGCCACCGTTAAATATCTTTTCATAACCTCCATATTGAGAAGGCTAAATTAAAATATTATTTTAAATAAAATAACTATTGATTAATTATTATTTATAATTTTACGAAATAATTAATTAAATAACATGAAACGACTGATCGCTTTGTTATTATTGCTGATAATAACCTGTATGGCAGCGAATACTTTTGCAGCGGCAGATCCCTGTGACCTGGACCCGTTCTGCGACGATCCTGATTATGGCGAACAGGTTCCGCTCGACAATAGCCTGTGGATGCTACTGGTAGCTGGGACGATTTATGGCGTCAGGGTATTGGGACAGCAAAAAGAAAGGTCCCCGACCTGACGACCGGGGACCTGTATCTTTGCTAATATTAAAGTTACAGCGCTACTAAATTCGGGTTGTATTTTATGAATTCGGCATATGCACGACTGATGTCACGAACAGAGGTGATCTCCAGGTTATCTCCCCAGGGTGTCCATGAAACAAATTTCTTATCCTGCAGGGACGGCGACGCTTTACCGTCTGCTTTGCGGATCGGTGTTTCCTCATAGATACCAAAATTATCAAGCGTGTAGTACTTGATCTTCTTGGACCTGCTGCTCAGAATGTGGGATTTCGATAACTTGAATCCCATACTTTTGATCCAATTCCTGATGGAAGATGCTTTGTTAGGTGTCATGGTGATGCTTTTTATTGTTTATCATAGATGTGATTTACAATAGGTTAACATCATTCCTAACGCAATGTTTAAGATTTTTGAAAACAAAAAAACCCCACGATTGTGGATAAACGCCACAAGCGAATTACCGGTTCGTTGTACCGGTAACCGGTACATCCCGATGTTTGGCGCCATATTGAACAGACGCTGTTTTTACTTCGCCATTATCGGCGACCGTTACTTTAAACAAGTAGTCATAGTCTTCGTCCGATAACGCCTTTACGGGTCTTTTGCCCCCGAAAGCTTCTACCAGTTCCAGCACGGTATTGGAATGGCCAACAACCAGGACGCTTTTCCCCCTAAAAGCGGCAACGACCTCCTTCGCCAACGCGCCGGGATCTTTGGGATCATACGAGATGATGGTAAGTCCCGCACGTGCTGCCAGCGGCGCCCCGGTTGCCTGGGTACGTTTATATTTAGTTGAATAGATTGCGGCCACCCGCTGATCTGCCAGGTAAGTATCCAAGTCCTTTGCGCGCTGCGTCCCAGCGTCAGAAAGCGGCGGATCAGCATTTTTCGGGTCAGAAACATCTTTCTCCGCATGCCTTACTACCCAGACGGTAGTTTGTGCGAAACTTTTTCCAAAGCCAAGGCAGCCGATGATGAGTAGTAAACGAAGCAGGGCGGTGAAGGATCTTTTCATAATTCCGGTGATTAGCAAACCAAATATAGTGTCGTGTGCGGGTTATCCAATAAACTTTAACTTTCATCAAACACTTTAGTGTAAAGTTTCATTTAACAACCAAACGGGAAAAAGATTTATGAAGCTCAATAAACAATATTTTAAAGATCTGTGGAAAGTGCTGGTGTGTTCTGCGAACGCTTTTGTAAGTGATAAAGCCTTAAAAATGAGTGCGTCATTAGCATACAGCACTATATTTTCGCTTTCACCTTTACTGGTGATCGTGATCTCGCTGGCGACCTTGTTTTATGAGCGCGAAGCCATCCAGGGTACGCTATTTAAAGAAATCAACGGGCTGGTAGGCAACGATGCCGCCCTCCAGATCCAGCAGCTGATCGAAAAGAGCAGCATTGGCGGAGGTTCGGTAATTTCTCTTACGATCAGCATCTTTGTGCTGATCCTCGGTGCAACCGCCATATTTACAGAGATCCAGGATTCATTGAATACGATCTGGCGGGTGCGGCCAAAGCCAAAAAAAGGATTTCAGAAGTTCCTGCTCAACCGGGTACTGTCATTTTCGATGATCATTGGATTGGGCTTCCTGCTGATCGCTTCCCTCCTCATTAATGGCGCCGTTGCATTTATCAGCGAACGACTGAGCCATTACCTCCCGCATACCACTGCTGTACTGGTGCTGGTATTTAATGTCGTCCTTACTTTCACCATCGTATCCACGCTCTTTGCTATCATTTTCAAGTTCCTCCCGGACGTTAAGATCGCCTGGAAAAATGTGAGAACGGGCGCCATCGCCACTGCGCTCCTGTTCATGCTTGGCAGGTATATCATCGGGCTTTACTTAACGACCACCGGTACCGGCTCAACTTTCGGTGCAGCCGGATCAGTGATCGTGATCCTCACCTGGGTATATTATACTGCCGCCATACTTTATTTTGGCGCAGAGTTTACACAGGTTTACGCCGAGAAATTCGGCGGGAAGATAGAGCCCGCTGAATATGCCGTATATGTTCAGCAGATAGAAAAAGAAAAGGACGTGGCTGTGCTGCCGCTGCAAAATCCCGATATCAAAAAAGATGATTAATACCGTTCATAGAGCCAGGTCACGATCCGTTCCATCTCTTTACGCACATCGGCGGCCGGATTAACGTAATTGTTGTTCATAAACGAGTAGGTTAATCGCTTACCACGCCTGGTGAGGAGATACCCGCTCTGGCTGTAGTTATTTGACAACGTCCCGGTTTTGGCAAAAACGAACGGTTTCCCACTTTTGTAAAGGTTCTTCAGCGTGCCTGTCTTGCCTCCTGCGGGGAACAGGTCGAACAGCCGCTCCTGGTTCCCGGCTTTGGCATAGATCTTTTCCAGCAGGAGCACCATGTCCCTTGGCGTAAAAAGGTTCATTCGCGATAGCCCCGAGCCGTCAACCCACTGCGGCTTATCAGGAAGGTTGGCCAGGTAGGTTGATGTTACATAATTGATGATCCCGGTTGTATTCATGGGCTTGCCTGCCGCAACGGCACAAGCCAGTAACAGGTGTTCGGCCAGGAAGTTATCGCTGGGCTGCAGCATATGCTTGTACAGCGTGTCACTTTTGATGCTGTAAAGGGTTCGCACATCCCGGGGCACGGGCTTACTGACCAAAGCGACCGGCCTTTTGAGCGTATCCTGCAGCAATCTCCGCACCAGTGCCGTATCTACCTTAAAAGGCACAGACTGCATATAACCTGGAGGCACCGGGACAGCCGGGAAACTGAACTCGTTCGTCATAAACTCACGCCGCACGGAGAACTTCCCTGACGTCTTCAGCGTATCCGTATTCAAAAATACGTCTAACAGGCCGGGGGATACCCGGAGTTTCGTGCCTTTAGAAGAAAAATGAGCCATATTTTCGAATATCGGGAACTCCGTTATCTCCGGCTGGTAATCGCCATTGTAGTCGTCCCACATCCAGCCATATCCAAAGAAATTACCGGTATACCTGCCGGTAGCCAGGTAGATCGGTTTGCCAGCGCTCTTCAAAAAGGAAAAAGCACGGCCGTTATCCAGCGAAGGGTTTAGGAACGACGCATCGGCAGTTCCCCAGCAGATCAGCGAGTCCCGGCGTTCCACGTATTGAAGGGCAGGGATGGAATCTCCCAGCATGTTAAGTGCCGCGAAAAATGTAAACAACTTGGTGTTGGAGGCCGGCGTGAAATATCTGTCGGCCAGCACCTCGGCCACCATCTTTTTTTTTACAGGATCATACAACGCAAAACCGGTAAAGTGCGTATTTAAAACAGGAGAGCTGGTCACTATTTTGCGTATACGCGCCGGCCGTACGCTGCTGCAGCTGGCCAGGTAAATTGAAAATAAAAAAATTACAAAAAAGAATATTCTGCTTAACTTCATATATTAAATATACTTAGAATTAACACTACCTGTGCTGCGCTATCCTCCAAACTAACTATGCAGGCCTTACTTAAGCATCGATCTCCCTTTCACTGTTGCTTTATATTGGCCCTATGGATGTTGGTTACCTCCTTTGCGACAGGACAAGGGCTACACCTCGAATATAAGAGACGCCGCCAGACCATCGAATTTAAGATGGTAAAAAACCTGATGATCATCCCCATCATGATCAACGGCAAGGGGCCTTTTAATTTCGCGCTCGATACAGGTGTGGGTTTATTCATTATCACAGACTCTACGCTCATCGATTCTCTCGCCATCCATACCCTCCGGCAAATCAAAATTACCGGCTTTGGAGAAGGAAAGGACATCAGCGCTTACGTCACCCCCTCGGTTACCCTGCATATCGGCACCGGAATTTCCGGAAATGTGTCTGCGGCCATCTTAAAACACGATGCGTTCGATCTCTCCACCTATACCGGTATGCCCGTCCATGGACTGATCGGCTACGAGTTTTTTAACAGTTTCATCGTCAGGATCGATTACCAGGTGAAAACCATCACCGCATATTCCACCGAAAAACCCTACCGGCTGCGAAGAGGCGCCACCGTCCCCATCACCATCGAAGAGCATAAGCCTTACCTTCAGTCGGAGGTTACGCTGTTCTCCGGCAGAACACTACTTACAAAACTGATCATCGACACCGGTGCCGGTCACCCGATCTCCCTGGAAACAGACTTGGGAAACCCGTTCGAAGTGCCAAAACCGAATATCGCAGGCAACCTGGGCGTCGGCTTAAACGGTCCCATTAAAGGGAATATTGCCCGGATCGGCTCCTTCAGGCTGGGCAATTATGAGCTTAAGAATGTGATCGCGGCTTTCCCCGACTTTAACGACGTGGGTGCGAAGGTGGGCGGCGTGAACCGTAACGGGAACCTGGGCAACACCATCCTGAAACGGTTCAACGTGGTATTCGATTACTCGCGCGGACTCATGTACATACGGCCGTCGTACGAATTTAAAGAGGCCTTTGAACACGATATGAGCGGCCTGGAGCTCAATGCCGCCGGAAAAGACCTCGACCGCATCATCATTTCGCGGGTAGAGCCGGGCTCCGCAGGCGACGACGCCGGCCTGAAAAAAGACGATGAGATCCTGGCTATTAATTTTAAACCCGTAAACACGATGTCGCTGCAGGAAATCGACGACCTTTTCAGGTCGAGAAATAACAAAAACCTGCTGCTCGATATCATGCCCAAAGATGCAGAACAGCGTGAACATGTTGTACTTACCCTCAAGCGACGAATCTGAACTATTTTGGCTACCCGATCCACACATACCCATTACTTCGAAAATTTCTCACCGTTAGACCTGTCGTACGGCTTTATCATCAAACACAGCCATGGAACCGCAGACACCGGCGCCAAAGGTTACTATGATATTCAGCCGGAAAAGATTGCGGTCAATACCGGTGTGTTCAACCTCCATCTTTACCCCGTATCATACCAGGTAAGCCTGGCGCTAAATGATCGTACATTAATTATTACGTGCAGCTGCAGAGACTCTTCCAGGTTGTTATGCACACATGCCACACAGGTACTTCTCAACATTTCGAACCGCGACGAGTTACGTATTTTCTTTGACGAGCAACACCGGCAGGCGGCCCTTACCACGCATGCTAAGGACTATGGGCTTGAAAATGAGAAAGATCTGCAAAACTTCTTCGAGGTCGGGTATGTGGATAAGTCCCTGCTGATCACGTCAAAAATTAAGGGTCTCGTTCCGGTCACTAACAGCCGCAACACGCTCTTTAAGGACCAACTGCTCCCGGTTATTAACAAAATCCCCGCTTACAAAACAGGAATAAAACCGGGAACCAACACCGTGCTGATCTTTAAACAGCATAAATACTATAAACATTTCCAGGCGGAATTAGCAGAAGCTGAAACGGCCAAAAATGGCAAGCTGAAAAATCCGCTGATCACGCTCGACCCGCTTAGCTTTGTGTGGAAAACACAAGATCCTGCCGAGTTAAAGTTCTATACCGCGATCCTGAAGTTCCAGCATACTTTTGAAACCGGCAGTTTCGAAACTGACCAGGCAGGCTTGAATGCGCTGGTAGCCAACCCATTAAATTTTCCGGTTTTTTTCCATGACGCCAAAATCGCCGAAAGCATCACTGCGGCCTCCCTCGTACCCGTAAGGCTAAAGACCCTGCAGGCCGATGTAAGGATACAGGTGGAAGAAAAAAATGACTTCTACGAAATCTCCAGCCAGTTCTACCTCGACCAGATCCCCTACGACATCAACAACCTGCAGGTTAAGTTTGGGTACTTTATTCATTATTATGGTGTGCTGCATTTCATAAATAACCCGGATTACCTGCGTGTGATCGAATTCTTCAGGAAACACCAAAACCTGCTGGTGATCCACCGGTCTAAGTTTGAGGCGTTCCGGCAGGAGATCCTGGATAAGCTGGAAAATAACGTGGCCATTACCTACACGTACCTTAAACCGGCCACGCAACAACAGCTAACGGAAAGCGGTTTCGATGAGGGTACAGAAAAGATCGTCTATTTGTCGAACGTCGATGATTTTATACGGATTACCCCTGTAATGCGGTACGGAAAGGTGGAAGTACCCCTATTGTCGAAGAGAAAGATCTATGCCATCGATCCCCACGGGCGTCCCTTTACCGTTAGCCGCAACGAAGCCGAAGAAATTAAGTTCCTGGGAACGGTGATGCGGCAGCATCCTTATTTTGAGGAGCAAGTGCAGGGCGACGAGTTCTACCTGCATAAAAGCCGGTTTATGGATGAAGGCTGGTTTCTCAACGCCTTCGAGGAATGGCAGGACCAGCAGGTTACTATCCTTGGCTTCAACGCCCTGAAGAACAATAACCTGAACCCGCATAAAGTAAAGATCTCCATTAGGGTGAACAGCGGGCTCGACTGGTTCGAAACTTCCGTGAAAGTGTATTATGGCAAACAAAAAGTACCCTTAAAGCACCTCCAGCGATCGATCCGCAACCGCCACCAGTTCATCAGGCTGGATGACGGTACCCTGGGTGTGCTTCCCGGGGAGTGGATCGAAAAATTTACCCGTTATTTCCGCGCGGCGGAGGTGGCAGGCGATACATTGCGGACCCCTAAAATCAACTTCTCCGGTATCCGGGAAATCTATGAAGAAGAAGTCCTGTCTGAAGAAGTGAAGCTGCAACTGGAGCAGTACCAGCAAAGAATTTCGTCTTTCGATACCATTAAAGCCGTAGAAGTACCCCGGGAGTTAAAAGGCACACTTCGCGATTACCAGAAACAGGGGCTGAACTGGCTTAATTTCCTGGACGAATTCGGCTTCGGCGGATGCCTGGCCGATGACATGGGACTGGGGAAAACCATCCAGGTGATCGCTTTCATCCTCTCGCAACGCGGTAAAGATCACGCCAATACCAACCTCGTGGTCGTTCCCGCAACGCTCATTTTTAACTGGCAGGATGAAATTGCCAGGTTTGCCCCTTCCATTAAAATACACACCGTATATGGGGCCGACCGTGTAACGGATACCAGATCTTTCGACAAGTACGAGGTGATTCTCACTTCGTACGGCACCTTACTAAACGATATCCGTTTCCTGAAACAGTACAAATTCAACTATATCTTCCTGGATGAATCGCAAATCATTAAAAACCCGGATTCGCTGCGTTACCAGGCCGCTTGCTCGCTGCACTCACGGAACAGGGTGGTGATGACCGGCACTCCCGTAGAAAATAACACCTACGACCTCTATGGCCAGCTTTCGTTTGCATGCCCGGGGCTGCTGGGAAGCAAACGGTTTTTCCGCGATCACTATGCCACCCCGATCGATCAGTTTAAAGATACGAAACGGGCCATCCAGCTTCAGCGGAAAGTGAGCCCGTTCATCCTCAGAAGAACAAAAAAACAGGTCGCTACTGAACTGCCGGATAAAACCGAAGTGATCATGTACTGCGAAATGGGGGAATCGCAGCGGAAGGTGTACGACACGTATAAAGAAGAGTACCGCGATTTCCTGCTCTCTAAGCCGGAGGAGGAGCTCTCGAAATTCAGCATGCACATCTTAAAAGGGCTCACCTTGCTGCGCCAGATCTGCGATTCACCCGCCCTGTTAAAAGCCGACCGGTATTACGGAAGCTCCTCCTCTAAGATCCAGGCGCTGCTGGATGAGATCGAATCGAGATCCGGCGAACATAAGATCCTCGTGTTTTCGCAATTTGTGACCATGCTCGACCTGGTAAAAAAAGAACTGCACG
Source organism: Hufsiella ginkgonis (assembly GCF_009834915.1). Classification (GTDB taxonomy): domain Bacteria; phylum Bacteroidota; class Bacteroidia; order Sphingobacteriales; family Sphingobacteriaceae; genus Hufsiella; species Hufsiella ginkgonis. The sequence goes on from NZ_WVHS01000001.1 coordinate 705,349, forward strand.
CAAGGACCATTCCTTTCGAGTACCTCACCGGGCAAACACGCAAACGGGCAGAGAAAGTGGCTAACTTCCGGGAAAATAAAGACGTGCGCGTTTTCCTGATCAGCTTAAAAGCAGGCGGCACCGGTCTCAACCTGACTGAAGCAGATTACGTATACCTTATCGACCCCTGGTGGAACCCGGCCGTAGAAAACCAGGCCATCGACCGCAGTTACCGCATCGGGCAGGAAAAACAGGTAGTCGCCGTACGGCTGATCTGCCCCGACACCATCGAAGAAAAGATCATGAAGCTGCAGCAAACGAAGAAACAACTGGTGAACGAACTGGTAAAAACGGATACGGAAATGATCAAAGCGCTCTCAAGAAATGATTTGCTGTCGCTTTTTAGTTAGCGGCCTTTAATTTAATGTTAACGTTGTAAAGGTGCTTTATATAAACCGCGCATGGTATTACCGAGCATAACGTAGTTGACAAGACCGTACCCCATATTACTCCCGGCACGCCATAAGACTTAACTAAAAGAATTGAAAAAGTTAGGTTGGCCATTACCATGATCAATGCCCAGAATGCCTGTAACTTTAATTTTTTCAGGCCGTTAAGTAAGGTGGCAATATTACTGTCGATACTATTTACAACTGCCCACAGCCCGAACGCGGCTAATAAAGCTGCGGAAATCTGCATCTGCCCGGACAACCAATATTTTACCAGGAGGTCTTTTGACAGGCCTATTGCAGCTACGAAGATTACCGCTCCTAAAAATGCAAAGAACAACGAATTTAAGAATACCCGTTTTATCCATGCCCAATTGCCATCTGAAAATGCCTTGGCGTAAGCGGGCCACAGGCTTTGCAAATAAACTCCCAGGATTACCATCGGAATGGCGAAAATTTTTGCCGCAACGGTAAATTGGGCGACACCCGCATAGGTGGTGTAATGTGCCAATATCAAACAGTCGGTTTGGAAACAGATCATCGCCGCCAATTGCAGGAACAACAGGAGGGCACTGTCGCCGGTAAATAGCTTCATTTCTCTCCAGCTGATATTGCGGCTGATGAATGCCTGGCTGAATACCTGTTCCTTGTATAGGAACAATACGGAATTCACCAGGGATACGACTACGGGTACCCCGAAATTCACCAGCGCTATCCATTCCAACGCTGGATTTTTCATCAGCACAAGCCAAAGTAACAGGAGATAGATTATAGTGCCGGCTAACAACCAAGCATTTGCGGTATAGCTTTTTTGCAAGCCTTTTTGAATAGCGTAGATTGTGCTGGTGACAAGGTTTACCAGGAAACAGGTAACGGTGATAGCCACTGCCCTAAGAACATTTGCTCCCGGCTGGCGTATATTTAAAATACCGTCCCATGGTATGTGCGCAAATGACAGCTGCAAAACAATAAGTAAGATGCCGATAAAACAAAACTGGATCATGTAGGCCGTCTTGATAAATTTTACGACGTCCGCTTTACGATCGGAATTAAATGCGATATAGTTCATCAGGGCACTCCCAAGGCCCAGGTCCAGGAACCCCATTAATCCGACCGATGAGCTGATCACCATCCATATCCCAAACGTGTTTTGACCCAGTTTTTCCAGCATTAACGGCAAAACCATGAAACTCCCAATGGCCATTACCGCCTTGTTAACTAAACCAATAACAGTGCTTTTAAGGAGGTTTCTAAACACGGCACATCGATTTAACAGGTTAATTGGTAATGTCCCAGGTTTTACGAACTGCCTTAACCTGTAAAAGGTACGTATTTAAAGCTGAAAGGCTTTTTTGCAGGTCGAATTCAGACTGCATGATGTGGGTGTAAGCTGAATCCGCCAGCGACGTCCTGCCTTCTTCATTGCCGGTGAGAAGTTCCATTGCATTTTGTATAGATCCAGGGTCTTCGGGCTCGAAATACAGCGCATACTCTCCCATGATCTCGTAATGGCCCTTAAGGTTTGAACATAATACGGGGCATTTTAGCCGGGCGGCCTCGATCAACGGCATATTAGTAGGCCCTAAAAATGTTGGCATAACCGCCGCTGTTGCGTGCCGGTAGAATACAGAAAGCTCTTGGTCGGGTACAAAACCCGGGAATAAGACAGAATCATCCAGTGACAGGTCCGCTACCAACTTTTGGATGTAACCCAGGTTTCCCATGTCCGAGCCCGGAAGCACTAATTTGAAGTGACGGTCCGGATCTTCGCCAATGAAAGCGGCGAAGGCGACAATGAGATTATAGTGATTTTTTAACGCCCAAAACTGGGCCGGATAAATAAAAAATTCATTCGTGATGAGCCCGTACTTATTTAACACCTGCCTGGCCGCTTCTACAGACACCGTTAACTGAAGATCGCTGTTGCCGAATAAGGGCAATCGCTTGATTCTTAACGGGCTAAGCGAGTAATGATACCTCAGCTCTTCGATGCCGGCATTTGACTCGCACAATATCAACATCGCTTTGTTGAGTACGTTCGAGTAATATTTTTCCCTCGATTCATGATGCCCGTCCAACGCAAGTTCAGGAAAAGGATAGGTAGATTTGTGAGCAAGATCCCAATGGGTGGCAATAAACGGATAATTAAGATCTACCATCTCAGGTTTTAAATGATAAATAATATCGATACCATTTCTTGCCAAATCTCTTTCAATCCGTCTGAACTTGATCTTTTCGGGAAGAGACAGCAGGTCGTTTACAAAGGTCAGCGATTTAATAATGCTTTTCAGGCCTTTAGAGACTCGTCGGGCCAGTTTGTTCTTGGAACTGATATTGAGATACCCTTTTATAAAAACGACCGGCTTTTTAAAGTCGACTTCCGGTTGTGTCTTTTCATAAAACACCACGTTTACGATTTCTATCGCCTGGTCGAATTCGTAATTGTTAATGCCCGAAAGCAGCGTATTGTAATAGGAGAAGGTTCCGCCGAGGGATTTAGCCAGGTTGACGTCTACAATAACTCCAACTTTCAACTTATGCATAAAACCCTTTTATTGCTTCTACCACTAAGCCCATCTGTTCCCTGGTAGTGCCCAGGCCGCTGGGTATGTAAAACCCGCATCTCGCCAGCCGCTCCGCGAACCGGAAACCAGTTTTTTTGTAAAACTCCCGGGAGGCAAACACGGGCTGCTCATGCATGCACCAAAAAAAAGGCCGCGTTCCAATATTCGCCTTATTTAAATAGGCGACAAGATCCTCTTTTTCTGTTTCTGAAGGAGCGACCAGCCCGAACACCCAGTAAATATTATCTGCATAAGCAGTCTGTTGTTTGGGAAGCAGGTAGCCTGACTCTTCCAGGAAGCTTAATTCGTCGTGATAATACCTGCCCATTCCACGTTTTCTGTGAATAAAGTCGTCGATCTGCTCCAGTTGCGCCAAACCCATAGCCGCCTGCATGTTTGTCATCCGGTAATTCCATCCCATTTCGTGATGCACGAAGCGAGGCAAAGCGGGATCGAAGGAAAGATTTCTTAACTTCCTGCATCTTTCAGCCAGCGCATCGTCATTACAAAGGATCATTCCCCCTTCGCCGGTGGTAATATTCTTGTTTGCGTAGAAACTGAATATGCTGATATCGCCAAATGAACCACAAGGACGACCATGGCACGTCTGGCCGTGCATTTCGGCAGCGTCTTCAATTACCAGGAGATCGTACTTTTTTGCAAGATGTACTATTTTATTCATATCAACGGGTAAGCCGTAAATATGTACTACTAAGATGGCCTTTGTTCTCGCGGTTATTTTGTCCTCGATCTCAGCTACGTTCATATTCCAGGTTGTCAGCTCACTGTCTACCAATACAGGTACTGCAGCAGCCCTGATGAGGGAGAATGCCGGAGAAATAATGGTGAATGTGGGCATGATCACCTCATCTCCGCTGCTGATACCAAGTGCTTTAACTGCCACATCCAACGCAGCCGAACCGCTTGAAACGGCTATACCGTGATTTCTGTGGCAATAACGACTATACCGTGCTTCAAACTCTCCTACAAACGGGCCTTCCGACGAAATCCACCCTGTTTCGATACACTCATTGACATACTTCTTTTCGTTGCCGTTGAGAAACGGAATATTAACCGGAACGCTCATTTTTTACGGAGCTTATAACATACTTTCCAGGTACTGCTATCAGCGGCTTTGCCGGTTAATAACTCCCCGCAACCAATCAATTCAAACCCGGAGGAGCAAGCGATCGCGTCAATCTCGGGTACATTAAAGTGCCTTAATGTATGGATCTCTTTAAGTGACCGGTATTGGCCGTTGTTTTTATCCCTGATAATAAATTCATAATGCACAGCTACCGTATTTTGCCGGTAGTTCATCACCGGCTCAGCAAGTCGTATAATTTCTACCTTGTCATTTTCTGCACGCCTGATACCTGCCTGGGGTGGCGAAGCATAAACTGCAGGTGTGTACCAGCTATCAAAAATCAGCACCCCGCCTTGCTTCAGGTTTCTCGATATACTGTTAAAACAGGATATTAGTTCCTCGTCTTCCGTTAGATAACACATTACATCAAACAAGGAAACCGCCGCATCATATTCCCTGTCCAGGTCAAAAGATACCATATCACATAACAGCGGCTCGAAATTTTGAATCGACTTCATTTTCGATCTTTCTATCATCGGCCTGCTTTTCTCGATACCAGTGACATGATAACCTGCTTCGGCGAAATAGTGCGAATAATTGCCTGTACCGGAACCCAGCTCTATCAAGGTACCCGCACCCGGGCTCAGGTCCTTTAAAAGTGCGATCACGCACCCCGACTCTTTCTCATAGTTTTTATCACGGTAAAAAAGATCGTAATAGTTGCTATAATCCTCAAACACATGTTGATTATCAGCCATGACAACTTTTGGTACTGTGAACATTAAGCGGCAGGTTATATTGATCGCCACTATAGGGCCCTTGTTTTATTTCTATCAATTCTGAGTCTTCCAGCATTTCAAACCCGTGGCCATATCCCGAGAGGAGCATCACATCCCCTGTTTCAATAGTGGTTTCTGCAAAAAAATTGTCGGCCTCATCATATAAAAACACTTTAACGCTTCCTTTTCTTACGATGAGTGTCTCGCATGACTGTTTAACCACGATTTCTTCGTGGTTATGCCTGTGCGCGTTAATGAGATATCCTTTAGGCCGGTTCATGTATCCCATTTGCTGAGGCAATTCCGGAGCTGTAAAGAAAACAATTCCCTCAGCTTTAAAAGCCGACTTAATGATAGTAGCCAGCACACAATTTTCCTTAATTATTTTTTCGATCACGGTTTATAAGCTATCAGATGCAAATGGAAGTTAAGGCTGGTGAACCCTTGACAAGTAACACAGGTTATTGATAGCTTGTTTGGAAAATAAACTGGCCGGCTTAATAAATTCATCTTATAGGTTATTTTCGCAAATATAAAAACATCATTGTTCCCTCATCATTTCTCCCCAGTTTATCTTTCGGCTGCCGCTTGATCACCCCGAACGCTCCCTTGTTACGCTCCAAAAAAAAACTATCTTTGCACCTCTGAATGTAGGAACTATGAAAGTTTTAGCAGTCCTCCCTGTACGATAAGGACGAATTCTTCCGCTGATAATTATTAACGCTGTGCGATCCGCAGCTTGTTTTTCCGTTCCTAAAACCGATCAAATGTTATTTTCTAAAACAAAGGGGCGCAAGCTTTCTTCATTCTTTTCATTACTGAAACAATCGCTGCGTGGCGGCGAAATCGATTATACAACAGGCAGCATCAACCGTTCAGTGGTGCTGCTGGCCATCCCGATGATGCTCGAAATGATCATGGAATCGGTATTCGCCCTGGTCGACCTGTACTTTGTAGGGCACCTGCACAATAGCAGCATCGCCATACAGACCGTAGGTTTGACCGAATCCGTACTTACCATCGTTTACTCCCTGGCGATCGGCATCAGCATGGCTGCCACGGCCGTAGTGTCCCGCCGCATTGGCGGAAAAGACCCAGTTGCCGCGGCAAAGGCGGGTATGCAAACGATCGTCATCGCTTTCATGATCAACCTCGTGCTCAGCGTAACCGGGGTTATTTTTGCAAAAGACATCCTGCACATCATGGGCGCATCCCGGGAGGCCGTGGAGCAGGGCTACCCGTACACCCGCATGATGATGGGAAGCTGCCTGTTCATCATGCTGCTGTTCCTCATTAACGGGATCTTCAGGGGCGCGGGCAATGCGTCCATCTCGATGAAAAGTTTGTGGGTAGCCAACCTCACGAACATCGTGCTGTGCCCGGTATTCATTAACGGATGGGGACCCGTGCCGGCGTTCGGGCTTAACGGCGCAGCCATGGCCACCACCATCGGCCGCGGGCTGGGCGTTTGCTACCAGTTGTACCACTTGTTCAACGGGAAAAGCTCGCTGAAGATCCGTATTTCGCACTTTATACCAGACTGGGCGCAAATCAGGGCACTGCTTGTAATCGCCGCACCCGGCGTTTTACAATTCGTGATCGGTTCGTGCAGCTGGCTGTTCCTCGCACAGTTGGTGGCAACTACCGGCGGCGACCATGGATCGGCCGGTTACCAGACCGCTATCAGGCTGCTTATGTTCTTTATGCTGCCTGCCTGGGGATTGAGTAATGCCGCAGCTACACTGGTGGGCCAAAACCTCGGGGCCAAATTACCCGACCGTGCAGCCACCTCCGTGTACCAAACTGCGAAATTTAACGTTTGCTATATGGCCGTTATTACCATGATCACTTTGCTTGGCGGCACACATTTCGTGTCCTTTTTTACCAACGATCCGGCAGTACAGCAGGTAGCCGTTACCGCCCTTCGCATCATGTGTGTCGGCTACATTTTTTACGGGATCGGCATGGTTAATGATCAATGCCTTTAACGGTGCAGGCGACACCTGGACACCTACCTGGATAAACGTTGCAGGTTTCTGGTGTTTCCAGGTTCCGTTGGCTTACCTGCTGGCGAAATATATAGGAATGGGGCCAAAGGGTGTGTTCTTCGCCGTACCTGCCGCAGAAATCGGCATGACGATCGCAGCCGTTCTGCTGTTCAGAACCGGCAGGTGGAAGAAGATCAACGTGTAGCGGTTTGACGTTAACATACCACCAATACTGACACACAGGCAGTACGTACAACGTCAAACGTATAACGTCCTGCGTACAACCTTTTTTACTAGCTTCGTACGAATGGAAAAACGCCTCCGTTTATTGTTAATCCTGGTACTCGCCGTCGCAGACGTATTTGCCGAGGGCAGTAAAGAATTGACCGCGAGCGGAGGCTACCGCGCGTTTTTATATTCAGGACCCGCCGTAAACCTCTCCTACCCGTTCCCAAGTCTCGGCACCGTGAAGGTATATGTTAAACCGGGCGAAATCATTTGTGCCGGGTCGAGCGCGCAGGGCATAGGCTCGGGTACCATCAATTTCAGGGCACCCGACGGCGCCGCTTACACCAGCGGAGGAGGAGCCACCACCGGGCGCATCGCCAACCGCAGCCAGGAGGTGGCAGGGCCGTTGCCTGCCGCAGGCGGCTACACTCCTTATACATTAACGGTACTTGCAGGGCAGGAAGGCGTTTGGGAGATCGACTTTACCTCGCCTACCAACGTCAGCGGTTCAAACCCGGTACCCATCCTGGGCAGCGCCAACTGGACACAGCTTACCAACCAGTATGTGGCCGCGTTTGATGTATCCGTTCGCAATGCGGCAGGCGCCTTCGTCCCAGGCAGGGTATATATGAACGTATTCACCGGGATCCTGGGCACCTACGATGTAGGCTTTAACGCCATTTTCAGGATCCTTACACGGGATGGTTACCAATATACGCTCGACAATAACGGGCAGGCCGGGAACGGCTTTTCATTCTTCGCTAACAACAAAGGTTTCCGCACCCCTGGTGGTGCGGCATCTTATAAAAGCGTGGACAATCTCGCGTTGCCAAATATCCAGGATCCACGAGCGTTAGATACCCAGTCGGACATTACCCACAAGATATTCTTCAACACACCCGCTGCCGACCTTCCATCCTCCGCAAAAACGCCGGGCGGAACTACCTGGCTGTTAACCACGCCCATCACCCCGCAAACCACCAACCTTACGTTTAAGGGGGGCGAGGGCACACCCGGCAAAGGCGGCACTTCGCCCATTGGCGGTTATATCGGGTTTGATGCCAACCAGAACGGCACCTACGTTATTTCCATCGACCTGAACAATAACGGCAGCTTTACCGACGCCATAGACCGTAAGCTCACCGGGAACTCCGTGGCCGGCAACAACCAGGTGCCATGGGACGGGCTCGACGGGCTGGGAAACAAGGTTGCCGCCACCGGGACCTCCGCCGTGACAGCCATGATCAGCGTGGTATTGTTTGGCGGTGAGGTACATTTCCCGTTTTTTGATGTGGAGCGCAACATCAATGGCCTTAAGCTTACCCGCATCAATGGTGCCGGCGCTCCCGATAATACGTTATATTGGAACGACTCACCTATCACGGTAGTGGGCACGCCCTCCAACCCCCTGGTGAACCTCACCGGGCTCGACAGCCAGCTGAACGGCCATAAATGGGGTACCGCCGGCGCGGGCGCTACCGAGTTTGGCGACGAAAACGGTCTCGATACCTGGGGCTATATTTCCAGCGCCCCTGCCAACCTGCTGGTTACCGGCGGCTTGCGCGAAGCAGACCTGGAAGTGGCCTCCCTGGACATGTCGCAGGATTGCACCGGAAAGCTGGTGACCTATACGGCAACCGTTAAAAACAACGGGCCCGACGAGGTAACCGGCGCGACTTTTTCCTTCACCTTCCCGGCCGGGATCACGGGAGTAGCGGTAACGAGCGCTGCCATTTCGGGAACGTCGTCGGTAAACGGACCGGCTACCGGCAGCGGCCGCTACACCACCACTGTCAACCTGGACAATGGAGCCACACGCAGCTTCACCTTAACGGGCGTCGTTCCTTCGGCACCCGCCGGAAGCATGATCAGCGTGTCGGCCGGACTTCTTCGCACGGCGGACGTGACCGATCCCGATGCCACCAATCCCGACGACGCCGTTCCCTCAGACATACTCGCCGAGTGCAACGCTGCTCCCTCAGGCGCCGGATGCAACAACCTCAAAACCGTCGCCACCGCATTCTTGCCCACCTTAGATGCAGGTCCCGACCGAACGGTGGCCAGGAACACCATGGTAACCATGGCCGCAAGCGGCACCGGAACGTGGACGCAATCGGGCGCCTCGCCCATCAGTGTCGCCATCGCCGACCAGGCGAATCCGGCCACATTGATCAGCGGGTTCAAGCTCCCGGGCATCTACTCTTTTACCTGGGCAAACACGAGCGGGTGTACAGATACGGTCCGGATCACGGTAGTTTCTTCTGCAGACGATGAAACCATCATCCCCACCATTTTTACGCCCAACGGCGACGGAAAAAACGACACCTTCGAAATACCGGGACTCGAGAACTATCCCGGGTCCATGCTGCATGTGTTTAACCGCTGGGGAAACGAGGTGTACCGCTCTGAGAATTACCTGAATAACTGGGATGGCAGCGATCTTGCTGAAGGTACCTATTTTTATGTGCTGGACAGAAAAGCGCCCGCCGGCACTTTGAAATCATTTAAAGGATGGGTATTTATAAAAAGATAACATACCTGCTTTGCGGCAGCCTGCTTGCTGCGGGCATACCGGCGCGCGCGCAGCAAACCATCCAGTTTAGCCAGTACGTGTTTAACGGTCTGGCCATTAACCCGGCTTATGCCGGTTATAAAGAAGATTGGTCGGCAAGCCTTAGTTACCGCTTACAATGGGCCGGTATTGACGGCGCACCAAGGACCGGGACCGTTTCGCTGGACGGGCTCACCAACGATCGCAACAAGAATATCGGCATCGGCGTTATTGTCACTACAGATAAGATAGGGCCGCAAAACACCTCCTCGGTATACGGAAACTACGCGTATCGCGTCCGCTTAGACGAATATGACACCAAACGCCTTTGCTTCGGCATTGGTATTGGTGCCACTCAATATAGTGTTGACGGCGCCGCGCTTACCGGGACCAGCATCGGCGACGGCAGCATCCCCGCCGGTCATGTGAGCAAGATCATCCCGGACCTCCGCGCAGGAGCAGCTTACTATTCGCCAGGTTTTTACCTGGCTGCATCGCTGATGAACGGACTTGCCGGCGCCGGGTTTATCGATAATACCACCGCCATTAAACAGGTAAGGCATATGTATGTGACCGGCGGCGCACTCATTCCGCTAAATAAGGGCCTCGACCTTAAACCATCTTTTCTGATAAAAGAAGATTTTAACGGGCCCACCAACCTCGATCTCACGGCCTACCTCGCCTTTAATAAAGTGATCTGGGCCGGCGCCTCCTGGCGCGCGCGCGCGCCGCTGTTTAACAAAACGAACCTGCAGCAGGGACTCGACCGGAGCGACGTGGCCGCCGCCCTGGTGCAGTTATATTACCAGCGTTTCCGGCTCGGGTATTCCTATGATTTTACTACCAGCAAATTGTCGACCCACCAGAACGGCTCGCATGAGATCTCATTTAGCATGGCCTTTAAAAGCCGCGCAGGCAGGGTGTTAACTCCCCGATATTTTTGATGATGAAAAGGCTCCTGCTAATATGGCTGATGATTGCGCTGCCGCGGGTTGCCCATGCACAGGAGCAGGTAACCCGGAAACAGCGCGCCGATCAATTATTTGACCGCTACCTGTATGCCCGCAGCCTCCCGATCTACCTCGACCTGGCAAAAAAGAGGAAACCGGACCCGCAAGTGATCGAAAGGATCGCCGAATGCTACCTCAAAACCAGCCGCTACCAGGAAGCCGAAGAATGGTACGCCAAAGCGTTGGCCGACCCGCAATCAGCCCCGGGATTGCTGTACGCCTACGCCACCGTCCTGCAGATTAATGGCAGGTTCGACCTCGCGAAAACACAGTTCCGGAAATACTACACGGTTACACGCAACAGCAGGGACCTCGCCGTCAAACTAGCTGCCTGCGATTCGGCTGCGTTGTGGACGGCAGCCACGCCCGGCTTTACCGTTACCAACGTGCAGCAGTTAAACAGCGCATATTCCGACTGGGGAACCGCATTCTATGAAAATGGCCTGGTCTTTACCTCCGACAGGGTCGACGATACCAAAACCGCTCCCGATACCTTCGGGTGGACCGGCAACGGCTGGCTAAAACTTTACCAGGCAGATCCTGCCGCCAACGGGCTCAAAGAGTTTCAGCTGCCTTTCGCGAGAAGTGAAAAAGATGAAACCATTTTTCACATCGGCCCCGCTGCGTTTACCGCGAAGTACGACACCGCTTACATAACGCTCACTACCACGGTGCCTAAGCATCTGCTGCCCACCGATAGACCTGGTGAATCTCCCGGCGATCGGTTTTATACCAGGCGGCTCGAACTGTTCACCGCCGTGAAAGCGAACGGCAGCTGGCGGAATTTTACCCGCTTTCCATGGCACCAGGTTGGCTCGTGGTCGGTAGGGCACGCCGCAATTTCGGCGGATGGCAAGCTGCTTTACTTTACTTCCGACATGCCTGGCGGCGAAGGGAAAACGGATATCTGGTACTGCCAGAAACTCGCCAATGGCAGCTGGAGCAAGCCAGTTAACTGCGGAAAGACCATTAATACCCGCGAAGAAGAGGCCTTTCCCACCATTGGGCCGGCGGGGCAGCTATATTTTGCGTCGAAGGGATGGCCGGGCATGGGCGGATATGACCAGTTTTCGGCTACCGGCAGCAAAAGTACCTGGACCAATGTCAGGAACCTTCATTACCCGATCAATTCTACAGCGGATGACTTCTGGCTCACCACCACCGACGGACGTACCGGGTTCTTCTCCTCTAACCGCACTGGCGGAAATGGCGGCGACGACATTTACCGCTTTGAAGCCCTCCCGCAGGAACCTATCGCTGTTATCCAGCCTAAACCGGCCGATCGGCCCCAAACCGTTATCGCCCTGCAAACCGATCCCCCGATGGGTACCGGCGGCCCGGAAAAAGGCAAAAGCTATGTGCTGAACGATATTTTCTATGACCTCGACCAGTCGTTTATCCGCGCCGATGCCGCGCTCGTACTTGATCAGCTCGTTATGCTGCTAAAGCGATACCCTGCTATCCGTATCCAGCTTTCCTCGCATACCGATGCGCGTGCGTCCGACGACTATAACCTCCGCCTTTCTCAGCGCAGGGCGGATGCCGCTATGCAATACCTCGTACAAAAGGGGATCGACCCTGCACGCCTCCAGGCAACCGGCTACGGCGAAACACAACCCAGGAACAGGTGTGTTAACGACGTTTCCTGTACAGAGGCCGAGCACCAGCAGAACCGGCGGACGGAGTTCAGGGTATTGCCATAAAACACCTCCAATTACAGAAGGCGGCAACGAAGTAAAAATCGGTTACCTCCGCATGCCGGGAGCGTTCGACCGGAATGCCGCCTCTAAATAGTTACGCCGCACCAAACCCTGGCCTGGCTTTATCCGTATACGGAATATATTTAGGAAGTGCTGTTACAATTCCTCCCCCCGGTTCGTCTTAGATATAAATCAATATAATTACGATCAACTCATATCACTATGTTACTCCGTTTAAGCCATTTCTTTTTTGGCTCCAGCAGATCAGAGCTCCAGCAATTGCAGCAGCAGGGCGTTCCGTTAACCTACGAACAAAAGGTTAAAGGCGACCGCATGACCATGCTTTTGCTGATCGGTATTTCTATCGCAGCCACTATTTTGTACAGCTTAGTCTAAACAGGCTGAACTATTGACGCATCACCTGGTCTAAATATTTATAACCCGACCCGGTGTTTATCAGCAGGACCTTTTCAGCTCCCTGCAGGATTCCGCTCCCTTTTAATTTGATCATCGCTTTCCAGACTGCCGCGCCTTCGGGACAAAGTAACAGGCCTTCGCGGATGGCCATCTCGCGCACACCCGCTACGATCTCCTCTTCGGTAACCGACAGGGCCATCCCGCCTGACTCTTCCAGCACTTTCAGCATCAGGTCGAGACCGAAAGGATAAGGTACCGCCAGCCCGTTTGCCACGGACGCCGCCGGCCCGGAATAACTGTTTGACACTCCCCGCTTGTCATCAAAAGCCTTCACCACCGGCTGGCAGTTTCCTGACTGCACCGCGATCATCCGCGGAAGCGGCCCCGTGATCCAGCCCATCTCCTTCATCTCTATAAACGCTTTCCAGATCCCGATCAGCCCGGTGCCTCCGCCTGCAGGATAAATGATCACCTCCGGAAGCTCCCAGTTAAATTGCTCGGCAATCTCGTAGCCCATCGTCTTTTTACCTTCAATGCGATAGGGTTCTTTTAACGTCGAGATATCAAAAGCGCCCGTTTCCCTGCTGATCTCGCCGGCCTTCTTCCCGCATTCATTGATCAGTCCGTCTAATAACAGCACATCGGCCCCATGCAGCACGCACTCATCTGCAAAGATCTGCGGCGTAATGGCCGGCATGATCACCGTTGCCTTCATGCCGGCTTTGGCGCAATAAGCGCTCAACGCACCCCCGGCATTTCCGGCCGTAGGAACAATACAGGCCACAACTCCCAGCTCCTTTGCTTTAGATATCGCCATACTCAGCCCGCGGGCCTTAAACGACCCGGTGGGATTGTATGCTTCATCCTTCAGGAAAACCTGCGTAAGGCCGTATTCCGCAGCCGCTTTTGTTACCTGCATCACCGGCGTAAACCCTTCGCCAAGCGAAACGATGTTTGCCTCGTTAATAACCGGGAGAAATTCGCGGTAACGCCACATGTTGCCGGGCCTGCCGGCAAGGATGTGCCGGCCGGGAGCGCCCCGGAGGTCATAATTTACCAGGAGAGGCTTTATGCAGCAGGTGGCAAAAGTATTCAGGTGGTGGGCATCGTACTGTTTTCCGCAGGCGGAACAGGATAGAAAAGTGAGACGGGAACCGGCTTTAGGCGAATGGTACATTTCCAAAAATACATGCGCCTGCTATTACTCTTTTATCGAAAGTTTAAATAGCGTATAACTATAAGTTATATACAGCACTGCAATAGCGGATAAAGTGCTTGGTAAGCGAGAACTCTTCTGAGCCTTTTCGTTGAATAAAGAAGAAATCGCGGGTAACCTGCAGTCCTGGAATGTTCAGCTGGACCAGTTCGCCGGAGGCCAGTTCCTTAATTACCGATCGCTTTGGCAGGAAGCCGATACTGGGGTCGGCCAGCAGGAAGTTTTTCAGGGCTTCGGTTCCGCCCAGCCGCACCTTCACCTGCAGGTCGGTGATCTTTATCCCGTTTTTAAGGAGCGCCTGTCCGAGCGCCGCCAGCGTTCCGGAGCCTCTTTCGCGCAATGCGATGGGCAATGTTACGAGATCTGTAATTGTTAGCGTCTCTTTTCTCGTTACGTTACTTTGTGCGGCACATACGGCAATAATCTCATCGGTTATAAAATGCTGGTAAGTGATGGCCGTCAGCTTATTTTCCACCTCTACTATGCCAAGATCGATCTCGTGATTTAACAGCGCGGTGGTAATATTTTCCGCATTGCGGTTCACCAGGCGGATCTCCAGCTGCGGATGCTGGCGGTGAAACCCGGAAAGCACTTTGGGAATGATGTACAACGCTACCGTAGTACTGGCGCCTACCACGAGATGGCCGGTGGCGTCAGACTGGTGCTGCAGCGTGCTCATCTCAAATTCGAGCTGCCGTTCTATCTGCAGGGCCTGCAGCAGGTAGCTGTTAAGCACCTTACCGGTGGACGTAAGCTCGATGGTGTTCCGTTTCCGCTCAAAGAGCGAGGCTTTGTAATGCCGTTCCAGCTGCCGGATGTGTTTGCTTACGGCGGGCTGGCTGATAAACAACACCTCCGACGCTTTCGAGAAGCTTAACAACGCGGCAACTTTCAGGAAAACCTGGTGACTTTGGGATAGCATGCACCTGTAAAATTAGCAATTCCAAATCCTTTGCAGGATACGGTAAATTTTTAAATTTGATTAATTAACACGACCATGTCTTTCATAAATACCAATTACTATTACGTCATTGTAGGGCTGCAGGCGCTTTGCGTATTTCATTCTTTCCGCAGGGGTACGCAGGGAAGGTGGTTGTTTGTGATCGTGCTGCTGCCTGTTGTGGGCTGCCTCGCTTATATTTACTCAGAAATTCTCGCCAACCGGCGGGTAAAAACGCCCAATATCGACCTGGCAGCCGTATTTAATCCCGGGGCCAGGATCAAAAGACTGGAAGATGCACTCCGCTTTTCAGACACTTTTAATAACAAGATCAGGCTTGCCGATGCCTACCTGGAAGCCGGTTACAACAACAGGGCCATAGCCGTATACGAACCGGCGCTTACCGGTGCGTTTGCCGAGAATGAACACGGTCTTTCCCAACTTGTCATCGCCTATTTTAACGAGGAACGGTACGACGATGCCATCAGGGCTGCAAAAAAAGTGTACCGGGCATCTCAATTTAACCGGTCGAAAGCACATATCATTTATGCACAGGCGCTGGAGCGTAACGGTCAGCCGGACCTGGCCGAAAAAGAATTTAAAGCCATGAAGGGGCGTTATTCATGCTTCGAACATCGTTATCATTACGGGGAATTCCTGAAACGGGCCGGTCGCCACGGCGATGCGCAACAAGTGTTCGGCGAGATGATGGACGAGGCACCGCACCTGGGCGCGGTAGAAAAGAAAACAAGCCGCGTTTGGATCAACAAAGCGAAAGAAGAGCTGAAGAAAATGGAAGCGTGAGGCGAGAACATCACTTCAACTACCCCTGCCTTGCGTGGTTATAACATAAATTCCGCGTAAAACTACCTGTTTTTACAACCTGGGGAAGTATACCGCGATTTAAGAGTCGATATTTAAGCGGATTTCCGTCGTAATCGTAACTTTCACAGATCATATCAAACAACCTCTTTATATTATGGCCAAAATAAAGCCATCGTTACCCGCATCCACGCTTCGTAAAACCCCTACCGGGATCCAGGGGCTGGATGAAATTACGCTCGGGGGCCTCCCTGCCGGTCGTCCCACGCTGGTATGCGGGAGCGCGGGCTGCGGAAAGACCCTGCTTTCTATCGAGTTTATCGTACGCGGCGCCACCGAATACAACGAGCCGGGCGTGTTTGTTGCATTTGAAGAAAAAATGGACGAGCTCACGGTAAACGTGGCATCGCTGGGGTTCGACCTCATAAAGCTCCAGGAAGAAAAGAAGATCCGCCTCGACCATGTACACATCGAACGGAGCGAGATCGAAGAAACCGGTGAATATGACCTCGAGGGCCTTTTTATCCGCCTCGGTCATGCCATCGACAGCATCGGCGCCAAACGGGTCGTGCTCGACACCATCGAATCGCTTTTCTCAGGACTCAGCAACGAGGCCATCCTGAGGGCCGAGCTGCGCAGGCTTTTCCAGTGGCTGAAAGAAAAGGGCGTTACCGCCATTATTACCGGCGAACGCGGCGAGAAAACGCTCACCCGCCAGGGCCTGGAAGAGTATGTATCCGATTGCGTAATATTGCTCGACCACCGGGTGATCCACCAGATCTCCACACGTCGTATCCGGGTGGTAAAATATCGCGGCTCGGTACATGGCACTAACGAGTACCCGTTCCTGATCGATGAGCACGGTATCTCCGTATTGCCCGTCACCTCTTTAAAGCTGCAGGGCGAAGTATCATCAGACCGGGTTTCTACCGGGTTCCACTCGCTCGACCAGATGTTTGGCGGCAAGGGTTTCTTCAAGGGCAGCAGCATCCTGGTATCGGGCACCGCGGGCACCGGGAAAACAAGTATCGGCGCTAATTTCATCAATGCGGCATGCCTGCGCGGCGAGCAATGTATCTACTTCGCTTTCGAAGAGTCGCCGGGGCAGATCATTCGCAACATGCGGTCGATCGGCCTTGACCTGCAGCAGCACGTAGATAACGGCCTGCTCTTGTTTCACGCCTCCAGGCCAACGTTATATGGGTTAGAAATGCACCTGGTCTCTATCTATAACATCATCAAAAGACATAAGCCCGCTACGGTAGTGGTCGACCCGATCACCAACCTTATTTCGGTGGGTTCGGTAAGCGAAGTGAAATCGATGATGACACGCCTGCTCGATTTCCTGCAGAACGAAGGCATTACCGCTATGTTCACCGCTTTAAGCCGGATCACCAAGATCAACGAAGAAACGGATGAAGAAGTGTCCTCGCTGGTTGACGCCTGGATCACCGTAAGGGACATGGAGAACAACGGCGAACGTAACCGCGGCCTTTACGTAATGAAGTCGCGGGGAATGCGCCATTCTAACCAGGTGCGTGAGTTTATGATCACCGGCGACGGACTGAGCCTCGTGGACGTGTATATCGGTCCCGAGGGCGTGTTAACCGGATCGGCACGTGAAGCCCAGCAGCTGGAAGAACAGACCGGCCAGGTACTGCGCACACATGCCTCGAACCGCAAAGACCGCGAAATAGACCGCAAACGCATGGTGCTCGAAGCCAAGATCGCCAGCCTGCGGTCGGAATTTGAATCGGTAGAAGAAGAATTGAACAAAGTATATATCGAAGATGATCTTAAAAAAGAGATCATGCGAAAAACAAGATCAGACATGGCGCGGATACGTGGCGGCGCCAATCGGCAGGGTGATCCTGTAAAGAGAAAAGGCAAAAAATAATGGCGACAATAAGCAAACAATGGGAGCTCAGGCTGTACATCGCAGGCAAAACCCTTAAGTCGATGACGGCCCTTGCCAATCTTAAAAAATATTGCGAAGAACATTTAAAGGGCCGCTACCGGATAGAGGTGATTGACCTAATCGAACAACCGCAGCTGGCAGAAGGCGACCAGATCTTCGCCATCCCCACATTGGTGCGCAAAGTTCCGGAACCGATACGAAAAATTATCGGCGACCTCTCTAACGAAGAAAAAGTACTGGTGGGACTAAACATCCGCCCCTTAAAATAACCCGATGGGAGAAAAACTGGTTACCGGGGATGATGAATGTAAAGACGCAAACGAGCCATCCGCTTATGTGCTTCGTTTATTTATTTCAGGCGCTTCACCCAATTCTACGCGGGCGGTATACAACATCAGGCAGGTTTGTGAAAAGTATCTCCCCGGCCGCTACCAACTGGATATTATCGACGTGCACCAACAGCCGGTCCTGGCAAGGGAAGAGCAGGTGATCGCGCTTCCCTTACTGGTGAAATTGTCACCCGAGCCCAAAAGGAGATTGATCGGCGATATGTCTAATACGGCGAAAGTGCTCTCGGGCCTTGGCATCACTATTTCATAATCATGAGCAATCTGGCCAAAACATACCAGGAGCTGGCAGCCGAACTGCAAGAGCTAAAGATCCAGCTGGAGGAAGCGAATGATACCATTCACGCCATCCGCACAGGCCAGGTAGACGCCTTTATCGTGCAGGGCGAGGACGGCAGCCAATTATATACTCTTAAGAGCGCCGACCATACCTACCGGATCTTTATCGAGAACATGCAGGAAGGCGCCATTACCCTTAACCGGCAGGGTTTTATCCTGTACAGCAATTCGCGTTTCGCGGAACTGCTGGGCCAGCCGCTCGAACACGTGATCGGGGTGCCATTCACAACTTTTGTTCCCAATGATCAAAGAGCCGCTATAGAAAAAGTGATCGATGGAAGCTGGACCCATAATACCCGCTTTGAACTGGCATTGCAGGGTGCACACAACGAGCTGCTGCCGTTCCAGTTATCGGCCACCGGCCTTTCACTGGACGATGGCGAGTTCCTGAATATCATTCTTACCGACCTCCGCGCCGTAAAGGAGAGCGAGCGCCTGATAAAAGCCCAGAACGAAGAGCTTGAAATTGCCCGGAAGGCCATGGACCTGAAGGATGAGTTCATCGGCATTGCCAGTCATGAGTTAAAAACGCCGCTCACCAGCCTTAAAGGATACTTGCAGCTGATGATCTTTTACAAGAAAGAACCGGTACCTGATATCGTACGCCGGTTTATCGTGAAAGCCAACGAGTCGGGTAACAAACTGACCACACTGGTAGAAGACCTGCTCGACGTAAGCAAAATAAACGCCGGCAAGCTCGAGTTCAGGAACGAGCGGGTAGACGTAACCGACCTGGTAACCTCGGTAGCGGAAAACGCCTCGGTCATTTACCCCGATTACCGGTTTGTAAAGAAACTAACCGAAGACTGCAAAGTATCAGGCAACTTCGAGCGGTTAGAGCAGGTATTGATGAACTTTATCAACAATTCTGTCAAATACTCGCGCGAGCGGAAAGACATCATAATGAGTTCCGTAAAAGACGGCAATGAGATAGTGATCTCCGTCACCGATTTTGGGATAGGCCTCACGAGCGACCAGCAGGAGCTGATCTTCGAACGCTTTTACCGCGTACAAGACAAGAACTTCCAGGCAAGCGGCCTGGGCATAGGCCTGTATATCTGCGCCGGGATCGTTAAGGCGCACGATGGAACGATCGGTGTAGAGAGCCGGTTTGGAGAAGGCGCTACATTTTATTTCAGGGTACCCTGTTTATAAACATGGGCATAGATCTTCGCCTTTTTAACTGGCCGGGCCCGGTAAGCACCACCTCACTGATTGAACGTTATCGCGGTGATCATTTTTTCTTTGCCCCCGCTTTAGCCTGATTTTCGGCTATTCGAAACTTCACGATCTTCGCAATCAGTTGAGCCGGAACCGGCTTCGTGTACGGGAACTGTATTGCGCCCTTAGACGTAACATATCCGGCCAGCTCTTCTTCAAACTTTGTGATCGCCGCAGGCATGGGATAAAAGCCCAGGTGCTTTTTTGCTGCCGCGAAATATACCAGCATGCCATCCTGCTTAAAAGCGGGCATCCCGTAGCTGATCACTTCTTCTGCGCCGGGTGCGGCCTCTTTAATAATGGCGCGGGCCTTGTTTAATACATCCTGGATCTCCGGGGAAAAATTTCTTTTGTAATCTTCGAAATCTGCGGGTTTAAGCATGGTTACCTGGATTAAAAGTTATAAGGTTTGCGGTGTGGCCTCCGAAAGCATGTCGTCGCTCCGGCGCTTCATAGGCCGAGGCTGGCAGCCACGTCATAATCAGTCAATTAATATTTAAATTCAATGTACGATTCCCGGGGATCTTAAAAAATACCCCGGCGGTAAGAAAACATCTACGAGCTCGCGGTCACAATCATATTACTTCGTGCCCGAAACCAACATCGCTATATTAATTCTAACTTATACCCATGAAGAAGCATATCACCTTACTCGCGCTATTATTCGTTTTCGCAGCTGCGCAGGCACAAACAGCCATCCCGGTGGATTCTTTCCTCGGCGTTAAATTCGGCGCCACAGCCGAAGAAGTGGCCAATAAGATGCGGCTTGCCGGAGCCGGAGCGGATAAAAAGAGCAGCAAAAAAGATTACCTCGTATTCGCCGGCATGCAATACGGCAAATGGAAACCGGAATATGTATATTTCAAACTCTCCAATGGCAAGGTTTTCGAAGGTGGCGCGTATTTTAAGCCTGCGCAGAACAACCTGGCCATCGCCCTGTACAATTCCATAAAACACTACATATCACTTACTTATAGCGAGGGAACGGACAAGAACCGCATCCCGGTTACTTATAACGACGGGGAAAACGAGACAGCGGCCATCGAGCTCGGCAATGCGGTATATACCTGTCATTGGGTAGAAGACGTCTCCCGGTCGAAGTTTAACACCATCGACATGGCCATTAATCCCGACTTGGTTACCCAGCTCTGGTTTACCGAAGCAAAGGAAAGCCTGAAGGGAAACAAAAACATTAAAAGCAAGTAATATCATTCAACCTGGTTTCATTTGGAGGTTTTTTCTATCTTCATGAGGAAAACGCCAATGACCAAACCTGTAACCCTGAACGTTAACGGTAAA
The DNA here is from genome assembly GCF_009834915.1 of Hufsiella ginkgonis. GTDB lineage: Bacteria > Bacteroidota > Bacteroidia > Sphingobacteriales > Sphingobacteriaceae > Hufsiella > Hufsiella ginkgonis. Next base: position 726,203 of record NZ_WVHS01000001.1, read on the forward strand.
AAGCACACGCTGGAAACCGATCCCGACGCGCCCCTGTTATACGTGCTTCGTAACCAGCTGGCATTAAACGGCCCCAAATATGGCTGCGGGTTACAGCAATGCGGCGCCTGTATGGTGCTGCTCGACGGCAAGGCCGAACCGAGCTGCATGATCCCCGTTACTGCCGTAACCAACAAACTTATCGTTACGCTCGAAGGCCTGGCAAAGGCCGACGGAACCCTGCATCCTGTACAACAGGCATTCCTGGACGAACAGGCGGCACAATGCGGCTATTGCCTTAACGGGATGGTGATCTCGGCGGTTGCCCTGTTAAAAGCTGCGCCGAATGCCGGCGAACAAACCATCCGCCAGGGCATGCAGCGCGTCCTTTGCCGCTGCGGATCGCAGGCCAGGGTGTTGCGTGCCGTAAAACGTGCCGTAAAAAACAAGCCCAGATAGTTGCTATGAATACCGGGAGACGTAATTTCCTTAAATCCATCGGCAGCCTTACTATCCTGTTTTCGCTGGACCATACGCATACCCTTGCCTCGCTGCTACCGGCCGACCCGGAGCTCCCCGGGATCCTGCAGCGCGTGCCGGCCATCAATGCCTGGCTCGAAGTATTGGCCAGCGGCTCGGTACGTGTGTTTACCGGCAAGATCGAAATGGGGCAGGGACTCTGCACCGCCGTTGCGCAGGTAGCGGCTGAGGAGCTCGATATGGAGATGCGACAGGTAGAAGTGATCATCTCCGAAACCAACGTTACGCCCAACGAGGGCTATACCGGCGGCGGCTCCTCCACCGAAACCAGCGTGCTCGCCGTAAGATATGCGGCCGCAGCCGCCCGGAAGGAGCTGATGGACCTGGCCGCGCAGGCTTTGGCCGTTCCGGCTGAAGCGCTGCTGATGAATAATGGCCGCATCGCCGCAAAACAAGGGGGGCGCGCCGTTTCATTCTATGAGCTGCTGAATGGCAAAAAACTCACCGGCGAGGTCAAGCTGCCGCTTACGGTTAAACGGAAAGAAGACTACCGCCTCTCCGGGAAATCCGTAAAACGCGAAGATTTCAGGCAGATGATCACCGGGCAGTCCATGTATATCCAGGACCTGCGATTCCCCGGGATGGTACATGCACGAACCGTCAGGCCGCCAGGTTACCAGTCTATGCCGGGCAAAATGGACGAGGCTGCGCTCGCAAAACAAATTCCGGGCCTCCTGAAAATGGTGGTGAACGGGGGCTTCCTCGGCGTGATCTGCACAGACGAATACCAGGCAGTAAAGGCACAACGTTACCTGGAAGCGAATACCCGCTGGGACGTAATTACGCCACCCCGAAGCACCAAAGCATTGCCGGAACAACTCAAAGAGCTGCAGGCTCAAACCAGGACGGTAAAAACCCCTGCCCTGCCGTTCCCGGAGGACCGGGTTACGCTAAAGGCCAGTTATTCGAAGCCGTACATTATGCACGGCTCGATTGGCCCCTCGTGCGCCATCGCGCTTTACCACAATAACGAGCTTGAGGTATGGACACACGGCCAGGGAGCCTATCCCGCCCGCGATACGTTGAGCCGTTTGCTGGGCATCCCAGCTGCCAGTATCCACGTAAAGTGCGTGCGTGGCGCCGGTTGTTTTGGACATAACGGCGCCGAAGACGCTGCCGCCGAAGCAGCCTTACTGGCAGTTGCCTACCCGGGGAAACATGTGCGCCTGCAATGGTCGCGCGCCGAGGAACATGCCTGGGAGCCGTACGGAACCGCCATGTGCATGGAACTGGCAGCGGTACTGGAGCCGGGTGGCAGGATCAGTCACTTCCGCAGCGATGTATGGTCCGACGCACACAGCACTCACCCCGGTGGCAACCCGGAGCTATTGATCTCCGCTAACTACCTCGCCAGGCCGTTCATCCGTAAGCCGAACCCGGTTGGCGGCGGCGGTTACCGCAACGCGGATGCCTATTATAACATCCCCAATCAAACGGTAACGGCGCATTTTTTTACCGGCCCCCTGCGTGTTTCCAACCTCCGCAGCCTGGGTACGTACGCCAATATTTTTGCGCTGGAATCTTTTATGGACGAGCTAGCCGCAAAGGCCGAGACCGACCCCTTCGCCTTCCGGCTGATGCACCTCGAAGATGCGCGGGCAAAAGAGACGCTGTTTCGCCTGCAGGAAAAAGTATCCCGTCTGCCGAAGGAAAAGAATACCGCCATCGGCATTGCCTTTTCGAGGTATAAAAACAACGCGGCATACAGCGCAGTGGCGGCACAGGTGACGCTCGATCCGGCCACGGGTAAGGCGACCGTCAAAAAAATGTGGTGCGTAGCCGATGCCGGCGAGATCATCAGTCCAGACAATGCCGTTAACCAGCTGGAAGGCGGCATGATCCAGGCCGCAAGCTGGACCCTATTCGAAGAAGTAAAATTTGAAGGCGGCATGGTTACCAGCAGGGACTGGGCATCGTACCCCATCATCCGCTTTAGCGATGTGCCCGAAGTAGAGGCCGAGATCATCCAGCGTCCCGGTGAAAAACTATGCGGGATCGGGGAGATCGTAATGGGGGTAAGTGCAGGGGCGATTGGGAACGCGGTGGCGAGGGTAAGCGGTAAAAGGGTAAGAGACCTGCCAATTTACGGCACTCGCTAATATACTTACGGAAAGTCCATACGTTTTCTTGTTGGTCGAAAAATGCCATAGGGCCTGTAAGACGGCCAGGCATCCTTGCTTATGGATTTACCTACAGTGGGATAAAGATCATTCATTTCGGCTTGCGGCATCTCCTTCCGCTGCCATCGCCCGCATATCCGCCAGGTACTCCTTGTACTCGCTTTGCACACATTTCAGGCTGCTGATCACTTCCTCTACGGCACTTTTTGCGGCAGGCTCGTCAACGTGTTTGAGCACCAGCTGGAGCTTATCGATATTTCCCTGCAGCTGGCCGTCTTCGAGGAAGCAATGCTTAATATAATCGAGCAAATAAAGATCCACGGTGAACCGCATGCCCGGCTTCTTAGCGGCACGCACCAGGTTAATGATCTCTTCGTCGTTTAAATGCTTGCGGTCTTTGCTTTCTTCTGACATGGCTTTTCACACACCTTTGGATCGGTGCTGTCTTCAATAACCTGCCGGAGGCCGATTTGTTCTGTTGCTGCCTGTGTTGATTGAAAAAAATGAAAAAAGCAAGACAAGGGGTCGCTACTTAATCGTCACATCCGCCATCACGGGAAAATGATCTGAGGGCATTTTTCCGTGATAGGTATCTGTTAAAATACCCCATTTGGTCGCTTTAATACCTGAGGTGCCAAAAATATGATCGATCACCGCATATCCTTCCAGTTCCTTGCCGAAGGCATTGAATGTGGCGTTATTGGCGTAGGGATATTCCACGTCTTTTACAGTATCATGAAGTATACCCGAATTTGCGAGGGTTTTGTACCATTCAGATTCGCGGTTACCGTTAAAATCGCCGGTAAGCACTACGGGAGCACTGCCTGCGATCGCGGCGATCTTCTGCAGCATCAGTTTGCCGCTCTCAACGCGGGCCACCATTCCCTGGTGATCGAAGTGTACGTTAAATACGTAAAATTTTTTTCCTCCTTTTAGCGGCTGCAGGTATACCCACGAGCAAATCCGGTTACAGCAGGTGGCATCCCAGCCCAAGCCGGGTTTATCGGGGGTTTCCGACAACCAGAAGTCGCCGCTTTTAAGCACCTTAAACTTATCCTTCCGGTAAAAAATGGCCGAGTGCTCTCCCTTATCACTGCCGTCATCACGCCCTTTACCATAACGCGCGTATTGGGGAAGCCATTTGGAAAGGTCCTCCACCTGGTTTTGCAGACCCTCCTGCGTTCCAACTACATCGAAATCATGGAACCGGATAAGGTTGGCCACCACCGGGCCACGATTTTCCCAGAAGTTGCCTACGTCGCCACGGTTATCCAGGCGAAGATTGTAGGTAGCAATGCGAACGGTCTTTTGCGCCATCGCAGGCGAAACAAGCAGCATGGCTGCGGTAAACAGGATCAAAAGGTGTTTCATAAACCGGTTAGTGTAAAATCTTTTTCCTGGACGTCTTTCGAGCTGCTTCCCACGAAGACCTTAAAAGCGCCGGGCTCGGCCACAAATTTAAGGTTCGCATCGTAAAATTTAAGGTCTTCTTCGGTGATCCGGAAAATTACCTCCCTGGTTTCGCCCACGGCGAGACTGATCTTCTCAAATCCTTTCAATTGTTTAACCGGGCGGGTACTGCTGCCAACCACGTCGCGAATGTACCGAGCCGGTGGTAGCCTCTCCTCCCGTGAGTAGGTTCAGCTGGCCGATCTTTTCGTCGACCGTCATTTTTGATAGAAGAGAGGAAATGAAGCTGCTCATTTCCCCGCTGCGGGCTTACTGCCCGTTTGCGCGATAGCGGTGGTAGCCAGCAAACTAAGGGCGGCGATAAAGATCTTATTTTTCATTGGAGTTGGGCACATGACGGTTTCATTGTTTTGGCAGGTAGGGACTTGTAAAGCCCAGTTTTTTTAACCCGTTCTTAACTTCCGGTGCGTTCATAAATAACTTCCAAAGCAAGCCGGAGCGGTAATTTTCGATCATCACAATTATAGGGCCCTGGTCTATGGCCAGGTGCGATTTGGCGTACCAGTTCTTTTCTTCACTGAATGCGTCTACAAAACCGTACTCGCTCCAGATCTTATCGCCCAGGTCGAAGTAAAAGTGTTTAAGCGCCTGCATGGAATATTCGGGGGTATACGGGAAGGAAGACAACGCCGCTGTGGGCGAAATTACCCCGAGATCCTCCGACGGGCTGTGGGCCGCATAGCCTACCCAGCTATCGCTGGCGGTAAGCCCCCAGCAGTTTTCGCCATAGCCCTTGAATTTCTTCGGATTCTCCAGGCAATAGGCCCGGTTAATAAGCGTATGATTTTTGGTTTGCTCCTGGTAATCGGCGTAGCTATCCTTCAAGCCATTGGGGTCGAGCGCCATAAAGGTGTACTGGCTAAAGAACAGCGGACCTCCATAATCAAAACCCAGCGGCAGCTTATAATTAAAATACGTTTTGCCGTTTTTAAAGAAATTGCTTTGCGCCCACCCGCGATGGTACACGTTCGCGTTCACTTCGTATTTCTGGTTGCTTCCGGAGGCGGCGAGGATATACGTGATCATGCATTCGTTAAATCCCCGGATGGGGAAATTCATGCTCCAGCCGTTGTTGGGGCTCCAGTGCCAATACAGTACTTCCTGCCCTTCGCGGGTGAACCAGTTCCATTCCACCTCGTTCCATAAGCCGTTAATGCGGCCGCGCAATTGGTTTTCCACCGGGTTATCCTGGCTGAAATACTGGCGTGCACAGAGCAATCCTTCAAACAGGTAAGAGGTTTCTACCAGGTCGGCGCCATCATCTTTGCGGCTGAAAGGGATCGTTCTCCCGGTTTCGCCGTTCATCCAATGGGGGAAAACGCCGTGGTATGAGTCGGCTTTGTCAAGGAACTTTACCATTTTTAACAGGAACCGGGCAGCGCTGTCGCGGGCGACCCACTTCCGCTCGGCAGCTACGATGACGGCCATAATGCCGAAACCCGTGCCGCCGGAGGTTACCGTTTCCCGGCCATATTCATAAGCGGAGTTGCTGCGCTCGCGGGCCATGCCGCTGGTAGGGTGAGCGAAGTTCCAGAAGTACCGGAAGGTTTGCTTTTGTACCAGGTCGAGCAGTTCGCTATCTGTCAAACCTTTGCGGATCTCCAGGTCCGCGGGAAGCGAATTGTTTGTTTGCGCGCTTACCGGAAAACCGGCGAGGAAAAGGAAGAAGCTGCATACCAGGAAAGGAAGGTGTTTCATAATGGGTTCGATTTACAAATTCGGGGGCGGTGCGTTACCGGCCAGTTTTGATCCCCCGCCTGCTATTCTCACTTAACGCCAGAATTCCGCTACAACACTTTCTTCATAACTTCCTGCACCAATCGTTCCATCACGGCGTAGCCGGCTTTATTGGGATGAACGCCGTCCCCGGAATATTCTTTCTTTAACCCCTTCTGGTCGTCGACCATTGCGGTATGGTAATCAACATAAGGGATCTTTTTGCTTTTCGCGTATGCTTTGATCCAGGTATTAAGGGCGATAATATCCCCGGCAGGTTGTAATGCCGGTTTCCAGCCGAACTTATTGGCGGGCAATACCGAGCACAATACTACCTTGATCTTGTTCGCTTTTGCGAGATCGGTCATACACATGATGTTGTTTTCGGTCATCTCCAGGGTAGAGGGACCGGTATTCCCGGCAATATCATTGGTGCCGCAAAGGATCACCACCGCTTTAGGTTTTAAGTCGATCACATCCGCACGGAAGCGCACCAGCATCTGCGGCGACGTCTGTCCGCTAATGCCACGGTCTACATAACCGTTCTGGCTAAAGAAATCGGGTGATGCAACGATCCAGCCATCGGTAATAGAATCGCCCATATACACGGCGTTGACAGGCCCAGGCGAGTTTCGTTTAAGCTTCTCGTTATCAGCGCGATAGCGTGCTAAGTTCGGCCAATCCTGGGCATTTGCAAATGAAGCGGCAAAAAACAGGGATAAGAACAGCGCTACTTTCAGGGTCTTCATAGAGGGTCGATTTATAAAGTTGGTCGCGCTAAAGGTAAGGAAAAGCGGGAATTCCCCTACCCTTTTAACAGCACCAGCACACTTAGACCGGGAAAGATCTTTTTTAAATTCCCCGGTACATACAGCTCCGGTTTCAGGCGTATAAACGACCGGCTTGGCACAATCGTGCCAAATAATTTAAACGTGTTCTTTTCAAAATAATCGCCGCGGCGTCGTACCAGGTAACCCAGGCCGAAAGAGAACTCGTCAAAATTAAACACGCGCTTGTCCTCGTTATTGTACCGGTTACCGATGCTGCCCTCTGCAAACACGTTTACGTTAGTCACACGGACACCAGCCTGGTTACGCTCCGAAAGGTACAGCGCAGAAATACCCGCATGCAAAAACGTATACTCGGGAATTAAGTCACGCAAATAATAATCCTGCCGCTGGGGAGCGAACTCCAGGTAAAGCCCCATTAAAGGAGCCGGCGTTTCTTTAACCAGGCTGGCCCCGATGGCTGGCTTAAGGCGAAAAGGCTGGTTTTTGGTGATTATCCTGGTATACAACTGGTCGCGTGAAACCGGCTTCTTTGTCTTGCCTTCCGGCGATATGGAATCTTTCACAGCTTCGAGGGCCTTGCGCACCAGGGAATCGAGCTTTATGTTCCTGAAGCTGTCCAGGTCGGTACCGATCAGGATCACTTTGCTGCCCAACTTCATATCGAGCTGCAGCGTATCAGGTCGGGCATTTTGCCCAAATGCCAGCAACGGCAGGAATAACCAAATGAATAATATAACGCGACAGATCATATTCAGAATTTGAATTTAGGTTTAACAGGTACGCTCCCGGCATAATAAGAAGAATCGGTGCGCACGCTTTTACGGGTACTAAGCGGCGTCTTCCCGCGGTTAAAGGAAATTTTCACGGCCTGTTCCGGTACCTCGGGCTGACCGCGTTTAAAGGTCACTTTTACAGGATCCGCAACGCGTTCCCCCGGTGCGGCAACCGGGTCGCTGCTGCCTGCCAAAGGGTCTTGCTCAACAGGCGTTGCTGTTAATATGCTTGCCGGGTCAGGTGCCCTGTTAGGGCGAAATGCCTCTTGCGGCTCCGGTTGCGTGGCCGCCGTTGGCGCCGCCGCCGGGTAATGGCCGGTGGTTACAGCCGGCGGCGCAGGTTTGGCAGGTAAATCACGCACCGGTTTGCCTGCCCGTATTGCTGCAACTTCTTCCACCGGCGGCGTTACCTTCCGATACTTTTTTGCCACCGGCGAAGGCGGCTGCACCCCGGGCATCAGCCAGTTAAGTACGACAAAGATCAACGCGGCGGTGGTGGATAAAACAGCCGCGGTTAACCAGTACCGACCCCGGCGACGCGTTTTTTGCCACACCCTTTCTTTATTAAATGCGGGTATAGCCAGCTGGTCGAAATCCAGCATGGCCGATTGCAGGTCACGGTCAAATCTTTCTCTTTCCATGTTGGCTTTTGTCGTGTCTTAATAGTTTCTCTTTCATCAGCTTCCGCGCTTTGTTTAGCTGCGAGCGGGAGGTGCCCTCGTGAATACCGAGGATTTCTGCAATTTCCGGGTGCGTATATCCCTCAATCGCGTAGAGATTGAGGATGGTGCGATAGCCGGGAGGAAGCTCGCGAAGCATCGTAAAAATATACTCCGCTTCGATCCGGCCCAGGGCATCATCGTGGTATGGGACTGCCTCATCATCTTCCAGACTGATAAGCGAGAAATTGGTGACCCGCCTTAGCCGCATCAGGCATTCATTCACGGCGATTCGCTTGATCCAGGCCCGGAGACCTGCCATGTTATGGTATTCGAAGGCGCCGATGGCCCTGAAGATACGAGTAAACGCCTGCGACACCATATCTTCGGCTTCCGCCTCGTCATTCATGTATCGAAGGCAAAGGCTATACAGCGGACCCGAAAAAAAATCAAAGAGCTTTCGCTGAGCCTGGTGGCGGCCCTTCTTGCAATCTTCGATTATTTCGAGCGTGATCATTTTACTTACCGATTACAAGCGCCGCCGAAAAATAATAGCTCCTGTTCGAGATCCGTCCCGGGCCTTTGGAAATATCGCTCAACCCGATGTCATAACCGGTAAAAGCTTCAAACGACCCCATGTCGGCGCTTATGCCAAACCTGGTACCATAATCGAACCGTGTAAAATGACGGTCTGCCAATGGCACATTGCCTGTTGCCCGTTGTGTAGACCAGAGTTTCATGGCGCCATAAGGGATCACGTTAAATCGAATGGGCTGGAACGCGCCGCCAAACCAGGTATGGTAAGCGATACGCGGGGCCAGCACCACCGGTAGCTCCAGGTAATGCAGGCTATTGACGGTACCGGCCGTAACGCCTCCTTTTTTATTGAAAAAAATACCCGGCTCTATGGCCAAATGCTTGTTCCACCGACCGAAATAACCCCCGAAATAATATCCTGCAGCGGAGCCGGTTTCGCCAGCGGAGCCCTTCAGCGAGTTGGTGCTGATCCCGAATTTAAATGCCGGCTTCCATGCGCTTACCGATGCGTTAAAAAACAACCGGTCTACCGGCGCAGCTTTCTTAGCGATTATTGCCTGATATTGCGCTTCCGTAAGGCTATCTGATTTTACAGCGAGTGATTTACCGCTCCCATCGGCGATGCCCTCCCCTACGAACGAACGGAGCTGGCTAAGTTTCATGGCGCCAACTTTCTGCCTGATCAAACCTTCCTCCGGGGAGATGATGATGAACGTAGGATACCCCTTTACGTCGTATTTGATACGCAGCTTTTTACCGGGTTCCGTGTCGCCGTCGATCTTTAACGCCAGGTATGCGGGCTCAAACAGCGCATCGAGCGAGGGTTCGGGGAAGATATAGTCTTCCATGTACTTGCACGGCCCGCACCAGCTTGCCGTAAAATAGAGAAAAAGTTTGCGGTTTTCTTTTTTCGCAGTCGCGAGGGCTTCCCGGTAGGTGCCGTTAAAAAAATGAACGGCCAACAAGCCGGCGAGCTCAATAACAGAAGAAAGGTGATAAGGTAAGGTTTCATAACAAAAGGTTTTTTTTCTGTTAATGCCTTATCAGGCGCCGGCGTTGCCCGGCGCCGCAATTATTATTTATGGACGGGCGACACGGTTACCGGCGAGTACACTCCCGGCAACAGGTTCTGGCTGATCATCCAGTCGACCTGTTCCTTCGGCTTGGTCACTTTCCCTGAAAGATACTGTTCTACCAGGTATGAGGCCATCGGCGCTGCGTAACTCGCCCCGTAGCCCGCGTTTTCTACAACTACCGCAATAACGATCTTCGGATTTTGCCGGGGCGCGAAACCTGCGAATATCGAGTGGCTCTTGCCTTTGGTATTTTCCACGGTGCCCGTTTTGCCGCATAAAATAACCCCAGGAATGCGGATCCCTGCCGCCGTACCCGTTTCTACCGCGTCCTGCATGCCGTCTATCACGGTCTCGAAGTGGGCGGCATCGATGGGAACGAGGTGTTTCTCGATCCGTTGCGCATGGCCAGGTTTTTGATCACCGGTCATCCGCACCAGGTGCGGGGTAAAATAATATCCCCGGTTGGCAATGATCGACTGCATATTCGCCAGCTGCAGCGGTGTTACTTCCATTTCGCCCTGCCCAATGGCAAGCGAAATGATGTCGTTCGGCCCCCAGTTGTCCCGCCCGTTCACATGGTCGTAAAAAGCGCTTTCGGGCAGGAGGCCCCCCTTTTCGTTGGGAAGATCGAGGCCGAGTTTATTGCCCAGCCCAAAAAGCGAAAGCTGTGCGCGCCAATCGTCGTACGAAGCGCGGGTTCCGGCGTCATTGGCCGTCATCTGTTTTTGGAAAACGTTACAAAAGTAGGTATTGCACGATTGCGCGATACCTTTCCGCAGGCGGGTGTAGCCGTCGAAATGTTCGCAATTCACTTTGTGTGCCCCGGCCATAAAGTATTGCGGGCAAAAGAACACGTCGTCAGGCGTGATCAGCCCTTGCTGCAGCGCCACCAGCGCCATCACCGGTTTTAACGACGATCCGGGCGCATTTCTGCTTTGCACGGGGCGATTCAGCATCGGGTGAAGGGGATCTTTGCGCAGCTTCTGCAGGTTATCGCGCGTTTCGGGCCCCGACAACAGGTTCGGATCATACGCCGGGAAACTCAGGTACGCCAGCACCTCGCCCGTGGCCGGATCGAGGGCAACTACGCTGCCAACTTTGTTTTTCATGAGCGTTTCGGCGAGTTTTTGCAGGTCGAGGTCGATGCCGGTCACCAATCGCCGCCCGGGCGTGGCCAGGGTATCGTGCGCGCATTCTTCCCACGAACCGCGGCTGCGGCCAAATGAATCGACCTGGTAATAGCGCACTCCACGTTTTCCGCGCAGCAGGCTGTCATACGCCAGCTCGAGGCCCGAACGTCCGGCAGCTTCGCCGGGACGGGAGTACCCCCGCGCACCTTTCAGTGCCTGCGGGCTGATCATGTTGGCAAAACCAAGCACGTGCGCGGCAACAGAATCCGGGTAACGCCGCACCGCGCGTACGCGTTCTACAAAACCCGGGAAGTCCGCCAATTGCCCGATGATGGTCATCATCTGTTTTTCAGGGATAGACTTCAGGAAGGCCGAAGCCGAATGATAAGAATACGCCGCCGCTTTGCGGAGCCGCTTACGTAACTGTCGCCGCGTAATGCCAAGCAAGCGGCAAAACCTGGCAGTATCCATGGAGCGGACCCTTGCGGGGATCACCATCAGGTCGTACCGGGTTTCGTTGATGGCGAGCAGTTTGCCGTTGCGGTCGGTAATAAGGCCGCGCTCGGGATACAATACCTCCTGGCGGATGAGGTACTGGTTATTGGCAGCATGCTTAAAAAACCGGAAATAACAGCACATACCCAACAGTGCGGCGAAAGCTGCAATTACAACAGGCAACAACATTCGCCGGGGTGAGAACCGCTCATTCATTGATCAAGTATAACGAATATTGGCGGCCACGACGAAAAAAAGGCCGTACAACCGGACCCCGGGAGTACTTCACTGTTCTTAACCCAATGCCTTCAGTCCGGTTTCTGCAACCCGGCGATCTTCTCTTTGGCGGCAGCATTTGCCGGATCGAGCTCCAGCGAGCGCCGGTAGTTTAGCAGCGCGTTCGCCTTATCGCCTTTGCGGTACCAGGCTTCGGCCAGGCTATCGAACACGTTCCCCGACTTCGGGAACAGCGTGGTATTGTAGCTAAAGACCAGGATGGCGTCATCAAAACGTTTTTTGTTAAGCAGCACATAGCCGATAGTATTGAGGGTCGATTCGCTTTCGAAATTATACTCGTTGGGGTGGCTGGTTTTTAATTCCCGGTAGGCAGCCAGGATCTCTGCGCCGGGTGCGGTGTCGATCTTGTCCTGCAGCGCCGTCAACACCACCTTTTTCGGTTGCTGGTATGGCTTTCCGTCCAGTATATTCAGTATGGCATTGCTTATGTCGTACAGGTTGTTCTGTTTATTGTTGGTCATCAGTATCATGGTCCTGCCCGAGCGGGCATCGGCGGTAAGCAAGGCCTGGTAGTTCAGGCTGGTACCATCGTGCGTATGGGTAGCCAACTTATCTCCGTCCATTTCCCCGCCGCCCAGTCCGCATTGCTTACGGGGAGCAAATGGCGTAAGGATCTCGCGGGTGGAGGCAGGATTGATCAGTGTGAAATTTTCCAGCGCACGTTCCCATTTATAAAAATCACCGGGCGTAACGGCGGTCCAGCCCGAAATCGGGGAGGTAAGCGGCGATTGCACGAACGCATCGGTATACGATTTCGCCATCAGCGGGGTGTTGTCGTCCGGGTCGACAATGGAAGCGTTCATCTTTAAAGGCTTCAGCATTTTTTGGGTGACGAAGCTCCTGAACGTCATGCCGCTGATCTTTTCAACGATCAGGCGCTGCAGCAGCGTATTGCTGTTGTTATAAGCATATTGAGTACCTGGTTCGAAATCCAGGCGGGGAATACTTTTAAGCGAATCAAGAGCCTCGCGGTCGTTACTGATGGTTTTCCACTTCAGGTCCGGTAAACCGCTGGTGTACTGTAGCAGGTTCTTCACGCGGATAGTTTGGGCCCATGCGGGAAGATCGGGCAGGTATTTTGAAACGGGATCGTTAACCGATAGCTTCCCCTGCTCTTTCAGCATCATGACGGCGGTGGCGTTAAACTCCTTGGCGATGGAGCCGATATGAAACCGGTATTGATCAGTTAACGGCGTTTTACGCGACGCATCGGCATAACCGATCGCCTTGCGGTACACTTCTTTGCCGTGATTTATCACCAGGATACTGCCATTAAAAAGACCAAGGCGGTGGGTGCGGGCAATTAAGGAATCGATGGCGGTGTGCGTATCTTGTGCCTGCGCGAGGGTGGTGCACAGCAAAAGCGCCGAAATAATCATGCGCTTATTGGAACTGAACTGTTTATTGAGCATAGGCAATATAAGTACAAGAATACGCAATTATGAGCACTAACGGTTACCCGGATGGTATGATATAATAATATCTAAACATCCGGTCACTGGACCTTTCCTATTTATGCAGACACAATTCATCATTTTAAATCAACAAAGATTTCCCTGCTTTCAATTAATATTCAATACTTTTATGGAGCAACTCCACTGCTTTGGAAAAGTATAAAAAGCGATTCTCTCTAATACTTGCCGACGACCATCCGCTGTACCTGGAAGGCCTCGTATCTGTGCTGCATGGCGAATTTATGATCACCGGTATCGCGGCAGATGATAAAGAACTCTTTACTCTATTAAAAAGCAGTCAACCTGATGTCACTCTCATCGGCTTAAAAACGCCCGGATCTAACGGCATTAACGCGGTGCGCGAGATCAGCTTGCTTTACCCGGAAATAAAAATAATCCTTTTTTCTTTAGCTTATGACAAAGCGCTGGAAGAAGAGCTGAAACTGGCCGGGATAAAAGGCTACCTGCTGCGTGACGTTAATGTAAATACGCTCGCCGACAAAATAAACCGCGTAGCGGCAGGAGAAATGGTTTTTGACTATGATGCTTGCCAGGACCAGGAGATGCCGCGCTACCGGACCTCCGCCTGACCACGCATAAGCGTTTCGCGCCTTCCTGCTTCCCCGTTTGTCATCCTTTCCTAATCTTTTTAAATACCGGAACGATTGTTCCAAATTGATCTATCTTTGCGGAACGATTATTCCAGAATAAAATATAGTCGTACCATAAACATGAGCAAGTTAGCAAACAAAGTAGCCGTAGTTACCGGTGCATCAAAAGGTATTGGTGCATCCATAGCAAAAGGGCTGGCCGCCGAAGGAGCCGCCGTAGTGGTCAATTATGCATCGGCCAAAGAAGGCGCCGATAAAGTAGTGGCAGAAATAGTAGCCAATGGCGGCAAAGCCGTCGCCGTACAAGGCGACGTATCGAAGCAAACCGACGTAGACCGCATTTTTGCAGAAACACAACAGGCATTCGGTGGGGTGGATATCCTGGTGAATAACGCAGGCATTTACAAGTTCGGCGCGATAGAAGAGGTCACCGCCGAAGAATTTAACCGCCAGTTCAATACCAACGTACTCGGCTTATTGCTGGTTACACAGGGCGCGGTAAAAAGCTTCGCCGATAAAGGGGGGAGTATTATCAACATCAGTTCGACGGTAACGCGCATCACCCCGCCGGGAAGCTCCATTTACACGGCCACCAAGGGTGCGGTAGATTCGATCACGCAGGTGCTTTCCAAAGAGCTGGGGCACCGCAACATCCGGGTGAACGCCATTAATCCTGGTATAGTGGAAACAGAAGGCACCCACACGGCCGGATTTATCGGCAGCGAGTTTCATTCCAACGCCGTGAGCCAGACACCGCTCGGGCGTACCGGCCAACCCAACGACATTGCGCCCATCGCGGTATTTTTAGCTTCCGATGACTCGCGGTGGTTAACCGGCGAAACCATGCTGGCAAGCGGTGGTGTAAGATAACGACACCCGGATTAGACCCGCACGGGACCGCATCCGCTTATACGCCTGCATTTACCTTAAAAATGAATAGCTTTGCCCCATAACGGGTAAAGCTTTTCTGCTATGGCAAGAACCAAGGATTTTGATGAGCGCGAAGTATTGAGTAAAGCCGTCTGTCTTTTCTGGCACAAGGGATATAATGGTACGTCGATGCAGGAACTGGTGGACCACCTGGCCATCAGCCGCTCGAGCTTGTATGATACCTACGGCGATAAACACACGCTGTACCTGAAGGCGCTGGAATTTTACCAGGCCTCTTCGGTTGGGCAGATGTGCGATACCGTAACGAATGCCGCATCGGCGAAAGCCGCCATCCAACAGCTCCTGCGGCTGGTTACCCGCGATTTACTGAACGACGAGCAAAACAAAGGCTGCTTTATGGTGAACGCAGAGGTAGAAGTAGCGGCACACGACCCGGAGGTAAAAGACATCATCCGCAAAAATGAGCAGCAGATCGAGGATTCCTTTCACAAAGCGATACAATTAGGGCAGGAAAACGGCGAGATCGCCAACAAACAAGATGCCCGGGCGCTGGCCCGTTTCTTCCTCAACACGGTAAAAGGGATCCGGGTATCGGCAAAATCCACTACCGACAAAGGCCTTTTCAAAGATATTATCGAGACGGCGATGTCGGTGCTGGGGTAATAGCCGCTAACTTATTTCGCCGGTCAGCTCCACGTGCTCCGCCATATTTCCGTTCGTTACTTGAAACCGAATATGAACGGAAAAACGAATGTTACGATCACCGTCCACACAACATAAACGGGCAGGTAGAAAGTAATGATTTTGCCTACTACGTTTATGCCCGCCTTCCCCGACGTTACCGCGAAAAGCTTTACCGTTACTAAAACCAGGTTTACCAGGATCAGCACATTCCCGCCCAGCACCGCAGCCCGGTTAGGTGTAATGCCGCCTTCGGAGATCCGGAATAAAATGGCCGACAACGCCACGCCATTCACCACGATGGTAACAAACGCCAGCAGCAAAAGCACCCAGGCCTCCATCCTGCTTTTGGTCGCTTTCGTACTTTCGGCTACGGAAAAGAAAATAATAGCCATTACACCGATTAACAACGCATTAAACACGATTAAAAATTGCCGGTCGTTGTATGGGTCCTTGTTTGCATAAACTATAGCGATAAGGTAAACCACCAGCATCACCAACACCAGCGGGCTGAAGATTTTCGCAATCACCGGTGAAACTTTGCCCACCAGCTGCGGATTGGCCCGGGTAAGGTACGTACCCACGATAGGGGCGGCGGCAAGGCCGAAAACACCCACGTTTTCAAAATAGAATTTTTCGATATGGAAGCCGATCAATTCAAAAAGCCCGATAGTTACGCCGGTCATAATGCCGCCCGCCAGCAGGATAAGCGCGGTGATTACGACCAGGTCGCCGTTATATTTAAGATAGGCGAGTCGTTTTTCCTCGTTATTTCCCGCCTCTCCAACGAAAGCAAAACCGAGTACCGACCAAAGTAACAGCAGTAAATGCATACAGGATAAGATCAGCGTATCACTGGTCTTCACGTCGGGAAGCGAATTGATAAACAGCACCGCGATAAGCGTTACGGCAGCGATCGCGGTAACTTTGCCCGCAGGTAATTTATTCTTCCAGGCGAAATAAGCCGACAACACCGGGAAAACTACAAAACCAACATTCCGGGGGTAGAAAAAATCTTCTTCAAGGTGAAGAAATGCCGGAAGCTTTGCAACCAGGCCGGCAAAAAGCGATGCAGCAATTATCATTACCAGCTCCCGGCCTGTGCCCCAGTTAATGCCATCGCCTTCGTAATTCAGCCTTTCGTACCAATACGCGGCAACCTGCCGATCAGTCAGCTCCGGGTAGATTTCATTGAATGCCTGTTTAAAGCCGGCACTATTGGAGCGGTACATTTTCTCGAGGCGTGTCGCATCGTCTATGCCGGCGCGTATTTCTTCTTTCATCATTAAATTATTAACATCACTATTGAAATAAAAAAAGTACTTTGTTATGCAAAGTTAATATGCAAAACTGCATTCGCAACTTTTTATTAAAAAAATTAAGATGATGGGTGGGTACGCGCCTCTTCCGTACATGAAGGCTTACGTGTGGTGCGGCCGCGTATCTTTCCGAACAGGTCTTCCGGAATGACATACGCCCTTGCGGGATCACGACAAGCTGAAGATCCTTTTTTTGATCGCGTATAAGATCAGACCCGAGCGGCTTTTAATGTGCAGCTTTTGCAGCAGGGAATCGCGGTAATTGTCGACAGTACGCGGGCTCACGCACATTTTATCGGCAATCTCTTTATAGGTCAGGTCAGAACAGCAGTATCTTAAAAACTCAATCTCTTTGGGTGATATTTTAGGGTCTGTATCGTCAGAAAGCACACTGCGCAAAAGCTTGCCCGACACCAGCTCGTTAATGTAAATACCTTTCTCTACCACTGTTTTGATGGCTTCCAGCAGTTCGCGCGGCCGCATTTTTTTGAGGATATACCCGATAGCGCCGCATCTAACCATTTTAATGATCGCATCTTCATCTTCATACATACTCAAGGCGAGCGTATAAACGGACGGATGGTGTTCGCGAAGCCAGCCGGTGGTTTCATATCCGTCCATCCGGGGCATATTAATATCCATTAACACCAGGTGGGGCGCTGGCATACGACCCAGTAATTCTATCAGCTGCACCCCGTGTTCGGCTTCCATAACGATCTCGAGGTCGTCAAATTCACTCAGCAGCGCTGCTATTCCGCGTCTGAAAAGGGTATGATCGTCAACGATCGCCACCCGGATCTTTTCTTTCATAGTTATGGGTAGGGTATTACAAAGTTTATCGCAGTTCCGCCCTCCGGCACCGCGGAGATACCGGTTTGGCCGTTAAGCGCAGCTACTCTCTTTTGAATATTGAACAGTCCCATGCCTTTTTGCGTGCCGGTAAGTGCCGGGGGATCAAACCCCAGTCCGTCGTCGGAGATCTTTACCTGCAGGTGGTTATCCTGGTAGTCTATCCCAATATCGATGGTGGTGGCACAAGCATGTTTAATGATGTTGGCCAGGATCTCCTGGATTACACGGTAAATGATCAGGTCTTTCCCGTTTGAGCCGGGAGAGGGTAAGTCGGCGCAACGATAGTTCACCTCGTACTTACCCGATTTTATGATCCGTTCCGCCGCTTTGCGCACGGCTTCATCCAGGCCCATGGCGAGCAATTGCTCGCCATGGATCAGTTTCCCCAGCGACCGAAGCTCGGCCAGCGATTCGTTGGTGAGGTCGATCGCCGAATCGATCTTATCCCGGGCGAGTTTCCAGTCGCCGGCCTCGATAGAGCCCAACATCAATGCAGTGAGGCTTAGCAGCTGGCCGATGTTATCGTGGAGATCCGTTCCCACCGTACGCAGGGTTTGCTCTTTCACTTCCAGTTGCGATTGCAGCAGGATCTCTCCAAAATTGGCCACTTCAATGGCGTGCAAGCGTTTCTTGCTATGGTAGAAAAGCGCGGTGACGATTATGATCGCTATCAGCAGTATAAAAAACACGCTGATCAGTATCACTATGAGATGAATTTCCAGCGGCCTTTCACTACGCATAACGATCCGATACATAAGCACATATACAACCAAATATTTAGCGGGGCCATTACCATCCCGAACAACTTCCTGGCGGCCTGCGGCCCGATCGTTAACAAGTATGGGTAAAGACCTAGCATCACCACGCCTCCGGAGAATATCATGAACGCAACCGCCACCCAAAAATCCGGGTGGGCGTACACCTTACCCGCACCGGGCGGATCCAGTTTAAACAGCAGGTAAGAGAAGATCGCCAGTAACAGGATGTTCTCCACTGTGATATTGAATGCTGGTATAGACCTAAAACCGTTGAGGAAGGATACCGTAAGACTGAACACGAAATAAAGCGGAATAGAATACTGTATTAACGTTTTAAAACGGCCATCAGGCCCTGCTTTAAGAAAATAGACACAAAGCAACGCGTACTCAAACGGATTATAGAGATGGTATGCCCACCCGAACGACCGGGCTTTACTGGTCGCTACATATAACTCGGTTAACAGCGTGAGCGATAGCAGTATCGCCAGGTACAGCGATGGCCGGTACCCTTTTTTATAGGACCAGCAGGCAAGTACCAGGGATAAAACAATCAACCCGAGATAAACAAAGGCGTAGATTTTCATGAGTAATAATAATTACGCATGAATATACTAAAAAATGGAACGGGGAGCCGATTATATTAGACAATCGGCCCCGGGGGATTATGGTTTATCAGAATCAGGTACAGGATTGGCTGGCTGGCTCATTCTGGCACGTCTCAACAGCACGTACTGTTTTTTTGGATTTTTTAATACCTTCTTACCGTTCCCATCTGGCGGAAAACCGTACTCTACGATAAGAGAACCGTCATCTTCGCCGTCTTTTGGCTTGCCCTCAACGAAATTCAGGTCAAAACCATGACCATCCACCCCTACTAACACAAGTGAAGCGTGCATATCGGCGGCGGCCTCACCTTCCGTCCATTTATCGCCGTTAGGACGTTTGCATAAGTACATCCGTAGTCCTTCGCAACGTGGCTGGCTTAAGATTCGAAGCACAATCGACCGATCGAACGTGATACCATACAGCAACCCTGTTGCATCAGCAATGAATCTTTTTTGATCCGCCCTGAGAGAGGCCGTCTTATCGTCCACCAGGGCAAGCGAATCTGCCCGGGCATCCCTCATAAATTCGACCGCAAGGTCTGCTGTAATGGGCGTACCAAACCGGTTTCTCTTGGACTCCTTAGGGTTACCAGAACGATCCATCTCGGCCCGGTCAATAACAAGGGGACGATTTCTAAAATTAAGGTAGGTCTCAAATTCCGGCAGCGTGATTTCGCCTTCCTCAATCGTGCTTTTTCCGTCATTCGTTGCGGGAGGTTGCAGACGGCGTCCCGTTACGGTCCATGTTTTGGTGTTTTTTTTACTCATGAGATTTAGTTTTAGATTGAATACTGAATGATGACAATACAAATTACAGGGCTAGCCGGCGCACTTTTACAGGGTGATTAAACGGTAACAAAGGCCGTTTATCAACCGTATTCCTCCACTTAAAACGAACGAGATTTGATGCCTACTACCGGTTGCCGACCGCACTAAATAAATCTAATAACAAATCGTTAAACTATGCTTTTTTTTAATCAAAATCAACAATTGATTTCGCAGGAAACCCTTGTTACGGAAATTACCGGCTTGCCGGACGAGCCCGCATTATCGCAGGCGGAACTGGAGTGGCACCTTGAAAACTTCTACCGGGATACACTAAAAAAAGAAGCTGCCCAGCTATCGTTCAAGGTAACGTTTGCGGCGCCGGCCATCCGTTCTTTCCCCGCTATCGGGCGGTCTATCCTGGAAAAGGTCCGTAAGCTTATTTGCGCGGTAATTATCACAACAGCGACAAAAGAACAGATCATCGGCGCGATCATCGATGCCCTGGGCAGGGTGATCACCGGGGGCGTTATCGATGCCGGCATGGTGAGGAAGATACTGGCATACCTGCTAAATACCGGCCTCGGGGCCTTTTGCTCGTTTCCGCCCACCACCCGTTAAACAGGGTATATTGCTATGCAGGGCCCAGCTCCGCCGGGCTTTGCAGGGTTTGCTAAGAAATAAGTTCGCCGCGAAGGCCCGGCCCGGAAAGATTTTCAGCATATTTTACGCGCTGATTCGTCTGCGTGCATACTATGTACCCTATCCTGCTCCCCCTCCATTCCCTGCTGCGCTGGCTGGTGCTTGCGGCGCTGCTGATCGCTATCTGTCGCGCATTTTACGGCTGGCTAAACACACGGCCTTTCTCCCGGCACGACGACCTGCTGCGTCATTGGACGGCCACCATCTGCCATATCCAGTTCATGGTGGGATTAACGCTTTACTTCGTCAGTCCCCTTGCACGATATTTTATCTCCCATACCGGCGAAGCCATCCATATGCGCGAGATCCGCTTCTTCGGCATGGAACATATTACGATGATGTTTATCGGTATCGCGATCATTTCCACCGGATCGGCGAAGGCCAAACGAAAGCAGACAGACCGCGAGAAGTTTAAAACCATGGCAGTGTGGTATGCGGTGGGGCTGCTAATTATCCTGTCTTCTATCCCGTGGGCGTTTTCGCCGTTAATAAGCAGGCCGTATTGGAGGGGATTTTAGGAGGAGGAGCTTTTCCCGAATAGCTTTCCGCCACGCGTAGCAATCCATCCGAATACTGGGAAATATCATCGTAAATTCCGAACTTGGTGAATTTCTTATTCTCGTCAGGTAACGCTATGTACTTCCTTTTTCCCCGCAACTCAATCCTCCCACCTGCACAACTTTTTTCCACTTTTTTTTGCATTGCTCAGGGTGATCTTCGCTACCTTATAAGTACAGTTGCCAAGTCCGCGGCAGTTCCGTTTGTAGTGATACCGCGTGGCATTGCGGCTTTCGCAAACATATACCGCAGTGGTATCCACAACCGCACAATTGGTGTGGATGAAAACGATCATAAGAAGTAACAGCGTTTTCATTGTGATACGATTTAGTCTCTGGTTATGGACCAAATGTATAGCAGCACGAAATCGATTCTTTATGGGAAACCGTAGAAGTACGCATTCTTAAATAATACCCATATCCTTACAGTAGGCGATCAATTGTTCATTATTTGAGAAACCCAATACCGTTTTGATGTTGTTAAGGTGTTTTTCGACGCTGCTTAGGCTTTGGGGATAGATCTTGTTTTCCTGTAAATAGCAGGGGATTTCTTTTTGTGTTTTTCCCTGCGAAAGCAGGCGGATGATAAGAATCTCGAATTCGTTGAACGCATAAGCATTCTTCTGTTTGATCGCCTGGCGTATGTCAGACGGAAAGTACCGGCTCCCCTTATAGATACTTTCTATGGCATCTTTGAGTTTCTGGCTATCTCCGCGCGATTTGCGTACATACCCATTAATACCAAGTACCGCGAACAGGCGTTCTATCACCGCGGGTTTATCCTCGGCCGAAAACACCAATACTTTTAAATCGGGTTGCGCCTGTCTCGCCGCTGCAATGAGTTCCATACCGTCCGAAAGCTCCTGTACACAGTGGTCTTCTTCAAAAGAAAGATCGGTGATCAGGAGCTCATAAGGCCGGCCGGTCCGGATGCCTATCTTGATCTTCTTTAAGGCCTCGTCACAATAGTATGCAGAGCCTGGCTCCCTGATGCCGAGGTCTTCAAATGCTTTCCTTAGCGAGATATTGACAAATTCCTGGTCTTCGGCGATTAGTACACTTTTAAACATAGTTCTGTATCTTAACGATTGGAAATGAGATCCGGATTTTGAGTCCTTCTTTATTGGAATCAAAATTAATCTCACCCCCGATCGCTTTTATACGGTTTCCCGTATTTGAAAGACCATTTCCATACTTAATGTCTGCCGGTATACCCACGCCGTCGTCTGCATAATCGATGTGAACGGTATCGTTTTCCTGCCTGAACCTGATCACTACATTACCCGCGCGACTGTGTTTTTTCATATTGACCATCAGTTCCAGGAGCACCTGTTCGACCTCGTGCTTCACAACCGGGCTTACTGCACTCCAAAAATCTTCGCTATTCCCGGCAACCGCTATTTTCGTGCGTTCACCGGCAAAAGAAGTGATCAGGC
The DNA here is from genome assembly GCF_009834915.1 of Hufsiella ginkgonis. Taxonomy (GTDB): domain Bacteria; phylum Bacteroidota; class Bacteroidia; order Sphingobacteriales; family Sphingobacteriaceae; genus Hufsiella; species Hufsiella ginkgonis. The sequence goes on from NZ_WVHS01000001.1 coordinate 748,417, forward strand.
GTGCTATGATCTCATGAAAATCGATATCCTGTACTTCCGGCTTTTCGTCGTAAGATATATTACGGGTCTGTTCGTAAAGCACTTCCATTTTGTCCAGCCACGCTTCCTTACCTATATTTCCATATTCAACTTCGGCCATTACCCGGTATACGCCGTTAGCGAGCACGTCATGTACCTTCTTATAAATCCTGAGCCTGTCTTCCTGTACCGCGTTCTTTTTCTCCAGCTCCATGTGTTGTTTCCGCTTACGGTACCAGGATACGAAGCCGATACAGATCCCCATAAGGATTAAAAGTATGGTGATGACCTGGTACCTTCTCTCCGTGTTCTCCTTTTGCAATTTCAGATTCTCGGTCTTATGCTTTTCCGACTCATAGCGCACCAGTGCAAACTGGTTCTTCGCCGCGCTGCGTGCTGTTTGTAAGCTGTCGTTCAATTGCTGGTGTTTGGCGAAATAGTTTTTTGCCTGGTTACCGGGAGCCAGGCTTACCAGCTTTTGCAACGCTTCGAGCCGGTCGTCGGGGTTGCCTGCCAGCTTCGTAGTCCGGTACATTTGCCGCGCATAAAATAAGGCGGAATCCGGCCGGGAACGCACGTAGTAGTCAGACAAATGTGAATAACTTGCGTTTTGCCCCAAAAGATCATCCTGAAGGATACGCAGCCGCAGCGCTTTTTGAAACTCAGGCGCGGCGTTGTAATTTGAATCCTGTAACCACCTCGTATAAGCGTAATTGGTAAGAACACGCGCAAAGATGGTTGTATCCGGCTGCTCCTTCAGGATATTCTCATAAACGGTTAACGCCTCCCTGAGCTTACCTTGCTCCATGTAAGCAACACCTATGTTGGTTTTAACCGTTTGTGTACCGACTGTATCCTTGTCGTACTTCAACGACTGATCGTAGAATTCAAGCGCCTTAGAATAATTTTTCAGGTGATAGGAGGCAAGGCCGAGCTCGTTAAAATTTATTATGACGTATGGAAGGTCGGTCTCCCGGGCTGGGTCGAGATAATCAAGGGATTGTAAAGAAAGTTCCTGTCCACCGAAATTATCACCTTTATCAATGGAAAGATAAGCCATATTTACCAGGCATTTTCCAACGCCAAGGCTGTCTTTCGCCTGTAAAAACAGGTCTTTCGCCTGGTCATAGTATAAGAAGGCGCTATCGGTCTCTCCGGCATTCTTATATTGGATTGCCCTGGTATAAAATACATTTTCGCTGGCATTTTTTTGTCCAACCTTATTATTGGAACACGATGCCGCGAGAACTGCGGCAAATACTAGGATGACAAAGCTTTTCACTATCCAATTTTACTTAAAAAAAGTAAATAAATTGGATAGTTGCCGGTTAATAAAAAAAGCCGCCCGGTGATCGGGCGGCCTTGAGTACCACAGTTATTCCTATTCGCCCGGAGGGATCGGAATATGGCCGGTATCTCCCCCGGTATAGCAGGGATACAAACAGGCGCAATTTTCCACGTCTTTAGGACATGACGAGTTGGGCGGATTAAGCTCTTCGTCGCAATCACACTGGATTGCCGGACGTGCATGCGATACGGATACAGTTGAAGATGGCGATGCCAACGCCAATAAAACGGCTACTATTAAGTCAAACATTTTTCTAAAATTTAAAGAGTGATTAAAATCACAGCGGCCCCCGGGAGCGACCCGGACCGACACTGCAAACCGCGTAAGAAGCGCTTCTTACATTTTTTGGGAAGTGGTTTGAGCATCGATTGCGGAAGCTTTTACCTGCTTCCCAAACCGGGTATCGGCCGCCGCTTTCTCTGCTCTTTTTTGAGATCAGCTTTTTCGTAAAACCTTGCATTGAACAAGGTCATCGCTGACATCGGGAACAAAGATATATCGACATAAACTGCTTATTTGCAGATAGTTACGATAATTCCAATCATTCCGAAGAATTCCGGCAGAATTCCGAAAACGCGTTACGGGATTCCGGAATTTCCGTTAGCTTTACTTTTAGATCTTTGAAAAATGTTCGAGGATTATAGATCAGCAGTACTGAAAAAGTACCACGACAAGAAAAAAATCGCGAATCCACTTTCGCCTTATCTTACACATCCTACTCCTTCCAAATTGCAAAAGGCATGTCTGGTATTATTTAAAAGAAGGGTTATAAAGAAGGATGAAAATACATTGAGATCTTTTTTTACGGAGGGCATTGATGAGATGGTATATGAAGAGACTATCAGGAGATTTGACCCGGATCTATTCAGGCCGTTAGTGAACTTTCTGAAGGGTAAAACAAAAGTATCGGACGACAAAAACATTGAACTTCTTGCGTGGCTGATCGACTTTGAACCAAGACCATACCAGTATGGCGAAAATTACCTCACACCTGAAGCTCCTGGCGTACCCGGCACTGACCGGGAAGAGACGCAAACGCCAAACCCTGAAATACCGGAATTTCCGGAATTACCTGAACCCAGCGACGGTCCCCGCAAATTTCCGGAAGAAAAAGAAGAGACCCAACAGTTGGAGATCGTAGACACCGGTGTTACCGCTGAAAAGCACACCGGGGATAAAAAAGGGTGGATGTTTAAGCGCAGAAATATCGCTATTTCGCTTTTGTTACTATTGCTGGGAGGCTGTGGGGGGTACCAGCTCTGGAGTGACCGGCATTCCGCTTCGAAATATGCGCTTACCGGGCGGGAGCAATGTATGTATTGGGCAGAAGACCATTATCAGCCCGTTTTATGCAACGAAACGATTGAGGGAGTATCGATTATCCCGTTAGAAAAAAACAAAGTGGATCGTTTCAGGAGGATCACCGACCTCCGTACCCTTACAGCTGCATCTGTTGGAAAAGTTTGGTATCTAAAAAAAGACAATAAGGTGGATTTCTTTACCGACACCGGTTTTCACCCGGTATTTACCGGCAGGAGGTTGCGCCCCGCCAGTCGTTATATTCTCGACACGTATGCGTTTCATGTCAAAAGCCCGTGGTTTCAATTCCTGGGCATTGATGTGTACCTATAGTTACCGTCTTCGCCAGGCTGTTTGTTACCGTGCAGGTTTTTAGCCGGGATGCAGTCCCAGCCCTCCAGCTTATCGTTTACAAACCGAAGGGTATACCCATCTTCGCCGCGGTTCAGGGGTTACAGATCTTGCAAGGCGTATAACCGTTTAACAATGCGTTAGCGCGGGATAGGCTGATCTTACTTTTCAGATACCCGCAGTTGCCCCGGTGAAAGCGTTTACCCGTCCTGGTGACGTAAACGGTGGTTTCCAGGGGCTCCGGCGTTCCGGTCGCCGCCGGTGTTTCCCCGGCTGCGGCAGGGGCCGGCGCTGCCTTCCAGCCAACGTCCATTTTCCATGGACTTAACACCACATATAATAAGACGCCCACCACGGCAATTGCCGTGAAGAAGCTGATTTTCCATTTATTCGGTTCGGAGGTTGACACTTGTTGGACGTGAGGTGGTGATCCGTTGACGTTGTTAAAAGATGTAATGGATACCGTTTCGAAAGTACTTGCGCAACGCCTGCCGTTTTTACGGGAAACCGTAAAATAGCCGGTCCCGGTCTGTCAAAACCAGTTTTCCTTCCATTTACGGTTTTCCGTAAAATTCCGCGCTTCCGCCGGCCTAGTTTTGAACCGGTCCAACACCCGGATCTTTCACAATGGAAATACTACATAACATCTTTAGCGACGCTTTAATTACCCCGGGTGCAACCTATCTCCGTCTCGTAATCCATCACAATAATAATATATGAAAACATTGATTTACCAGTTATTGGGCGCCCTCTGCCTTCTGGCAACTTCCTGCAATAACGGCGGCGGAGACCCTTTTGCCAGCGTCGACCTTTATAGCCAAGGCCTGCCCGCTACACTCATGGCCTACCATGATCTGCGGGCTGGTACGCAGCAGAAAACGGGGCCTACAGCCTTGTACATCGACTTTTCCGCAGGCATTTACACTGCTTTCGGTACGGAAATCATCCGCCGGTCGATGTCGGAATGCTTTAACGCGGTACTTTCCAATCAGTTCGAAGTGTACAAAATGGCCATGGAGAAGGTAGCGCCGCTACAGGTAAGCAGCAGCACACAGCTTGGCCAGATCGTCAGCGACCCGAAACAATACCTGGACAGGCGCGCTCCCATCCAGGCGGCCGTAGAAAAGATCGTATCCTCCAAAAACGACGCCCTGCTGATCACCGACTTCGAAGAATGGCAGAACAACGCCGAAGTGACCACCACCGCTTATCTGAAGATCCCTTTCTCCAGGTGGCTTAGCGCTGGAAATTCGATTTCGTTCTTCATAGCCGATTACAAAGAAGGCAAAACCGACAAGCACATTTACTTTACGGTGTTTACCTATGGAAGAGCTTCCGGCAAAAGCCTGATCAGCAAGATCCGTCCAAAACTTGCTGAATTCCCCGCAAAATTCGACCTGGCGGCCGATGCCTACACGATCACCACTCACTATGCAAAACCCCAATTAGGCGGCATCTTCCAGGATTTGAACGGTTCAGGTAAAGTCGGACAAAACATTCTCGATGTACAGGAGACCGGCTATATCTATGGCCTGAAAGAGAATCGCCCGTTCGAATATTACCCGCTGGGATTGAATTGGGCGTCTATTGCGGAAATTCAAAAAGAATACGCCGCACAGAACCAGTTTAAAGACCTTTTCCGCGGCCTCTACCTCGATATAACCAACAACGACAGCTATGATTACGGCGATTTCGATGTAAAAACATACGACATCACCGGGGATTTTGAACAATACGCCAGATTCGCAGAAGCGGGCAAACACAAGCCGTCGATGACCAAAGGTGCCGACGGCGAAAGCCGGATCTCCGGCCAGGAGACCGACCCCATCGCGCTTGCCTGCTACGAGCAAAACGGAGCGCTTAAAAAGCAGTTCGTGTACGAACCAACTTCCTATTCCGCTTTGAACGAGGTGTTCGTTTTGAATAAGGCCTTATTCGATAATACCTCAAAGCCCGACAAAAACGCTGTTGAGGCGGCCGTTTCCTTCTCCCCCCAATTCGCTGCAAACCAACTTCCCGGTCCGCACCGGCTGGTACGCGTTGACCTGGCGCTGAAACAAGCTTCTGTGAACTCGGGTAACCCGGCGCTTCAGAAGCTCAAATGGACAAACGCGAACGGCACCCCGAACGTGGGTCTTTACGAATCCGTAATGAACACGCTCACCGAGCTTAAACCGCAAGATCAAACCGTATACACCTATTATATCAAAACCACCGAAAACTAAATTATATTATGGAATTAACTACCGCTTACGTCGTTTCGGGCATTACCACGACGACACTTTTACTTGTGGCCGCATTTATAGCTACCGCGATCAATTACGAAGGCGGGGCCCGCCCGAAAGATCCCGCCAGAAGGCGCACCTGGTTTTGGGTGATCGCCGTGCTCAATCCTGCTATCATTTACCTGCTCGGTTATTACCTGTTCATGCCGGAAGCGAACATCATGATCGTAAAGCGATACGTGAACGCGCTCAGCATCGGCACCGCCGCGGGTTTCGTGGGCTACATCGCGCTAGGCTATATCCTGAGCCGGATCTACCGGACAGGTAAGATCGGTCACTGGTTTTAACAAGCTAGGGTTATGGACAAATTATTCATTATCGCTGTAGGTGGCACCGGGATGCGCTGCCTGGAATCGTTCGTACATCTTTGCGCCATCGGCCTGTTCGACAGCCAGGAGATCGAGGTGCTTACGCTCGATACCGATCAGACCAACGGGAACAAGGGCCGTGCAGAAGAGCTGATCCGTCTTTACAACCGGGTCAAATCATCCGACGCCAATGAAGGAGGCACGCCGAACGTGAACACTTTCTTCTCCGCCAGGCTTAATCTCCACCGGTTCTTTACCAATTACGCTGGAAAGGGTCGCGAAAACTACAAAAATCTTTCGCGCCTTACCGCTGGAACGGTGGAACAACAGCGCGACAACCAGCTGCTGTCTGACCTGTTTCTCGACAAACAATCGGTGCAGGAATTTAACCTCGCACACGGCTACCGGGCGCAAACGCACCTGGGTTCGATGCTTATTTACCACGGTGTTACGGAAGCTGCCCGTAACCTAGCCCGTGGTATAAACGTGCAGCCGCAGGAAAAAGAACTGGAACAATTTATCCATAAGCTGGAGCAAGCCGGTGCACATGCACGGGTATTCGTGTTTGGATCTGTGTTCGGCGGCACCGGCGCTTCGGCCATCCCCGTACTGCCTAAGGCGATTAAGGACTTCGTGCACATCCGGTCGGCAGGCGCATCCAGCATCGATCTCACCAAAACGAAATTCGGCGCTACGCTGCTAACGGAATATTTCAGCTTCCGCAAACCGGACGATAAGCATCGGGCGACGAAAGACGACAGTGTTATCGCAGACTCGGCTTTCTTCCCGCTTAATAGCCAGGCAGCGTTGCAATTTTACCAAAGCGATCCTACCGTACATAAATCGTACAAGTTGCTTTACCACATCGGCTGGCCGATAGAAAGCAAAAAAGTGGACGAGGGACAGGAAACAACAAAAACCATCACCGGCGGCGCCGAGCAAAAGAACGACTGCCATATCGTAGAGTTGCTTTCGGCCTGCGCGGCCTACGACTTTTTTACGCGGAGCACTAACCTCGACGGGACTAAGGCGGAATACGTCTACAAGGCTGTATCATTTACCGCCAACTCTTTCAATTTCAGCTATAACGACTTTGTGGGCAACACCAACCGCGCGGGAGAGCGCTTCGCCAACAAGTTAGGCGCGTTTTTCTCGCTGGCGCATATTTCACTCACGGAAAACGGCGGGGCCAGGGGCGACCTTGGGATCAAAGCCTTCATCGATCGCTGCCAGACACAAAACATCCGGCAGTACGATGGCATTACCGACATGGAATGCAACCACATCAACGAGTACTTCAAGCATTTCGCTTACTCGTTTAACGGCGGCGCGTTCACCCCGGGATGGCTGTACCAGGTACGGAACTCCATCGCACCGGGCAGCTTCATTTTCAGCAGCAAAGCATTTCCCGATAACACATCCGAGCTGGATAAGCTGGATGTCGGTTCCATCTTCTCCGATACTAAATACCACTGGCCCAAAAGCCTCATGAGCGGTCGCTACGACCTGTTCGTAAAGAAACTGGTGGAGTCTGGCCCCGCCGATTCGCAGAAGGTAAATACCACGAAAGAAAAATTCCTGGCCCATCTCTACAACGCCATTTCAAGCTCCCAGGGTTTTAACCTCAACTAAGTATACCAATGACCGAAAATAAAATTAAAGGGCTGGTGATCAAGGTTAAGCCTGCCGCCGAGCCCCAGGGCGTGGAATTCGCCTGGGATAAGATCCCGCAGCTGGAAGTGTTTACCAGGAGCATCCTGATCCCGGAGATCGGCGTCGATCAGCAGGGCGGTTCCTCCGCCAATATCGGTTCGATCGTTTCGGGGATGCCTACCGTTTTCGCCCGCGCGGGCCTGTTCGAGCAAGCGCTCATGCACGTACAGGATAAGGACGCCGAAGCTTCCGGTCTCCTGGCATTTTACAAATCGCTGGTAAACGAGTGGCGGGGGCTGATCAGCTGTATCGCGCTTAATTACAAGGACCTCAGCATCCAACGCGTGCACCTGGCTTACTCGGACGGCAAACCGATCGAAGAAACGGAAAATATATACGAGCCTAAAGGCGCTTTCGGAAATGCATTGTTCGAGCGGAAACCGTTGTGGTGCGACCCTTCCCTGGCGCATAATGCGGCCCGGATCCCGTTTATCGATGTGATCTCCTACAAAGGGCAAGTAGTTGGCGGCACCTCGCCCGATTCGTTTTTATTTACCTCCGTGGCCTGCGAGATCCGCGAAACGCTGCCTTTCGTGAGCATTCAAAACCAACGTTTCGCAGACCCTCTTACCTCCGATTTACGCCCGGAGGAGCTGTTCAAGATTTATGGCTACGCCAATCATATCCTGAAGAACATCGAACATTTCCGGAATCAATTTGCGATCCTGGATGAATCCATCCGGCCGCAATACGGTCACCTGTCTTCGGCCCTGCGGTCGTGGATGGACGAGATGATCGCTTACCAGCAGGTAAAAAATTTCCCGAAACTGGATACTCAAACTCCGCCCGAGGTGGGATCGCTTTTCCAGGAGCCTTACGCGCGATTGTTTAATTACTCAACGGTGCTGTATGGCTCGGAAGGAGTGATCTCAACAGATGCCACATCAGACTCCAGCATCTTGTTCGATCCGAAAGACTTGTTACTGCCCGACTCCACCGAGCTTCTCCAATTCGATTTTGGCAGAACAGGCATTTCCACAAAAAATTATCTCCGGGAGAAACCGGTGCTCCTGCTCCCGGCCGACATCAAAGGGCAGCACGGTTATTACGCTTATTTCGCGCTGCCGCTTACACCGCTGGCATTAAACGTGTTCGGGGCTAACCTCGACGCATTGGCGGGCTTAACCGATGCGCCCAATATCCGTTCCAGGATCAGCGCGGTTTACGATCCCAACCCACGAACCGGCGAGAAACTGATCGTTCAGCTAAAGCTGATCACCGACTCGGGTAACGAGATCATCAAACAGATGGTTTACTCCGTGATTAAAGATCCCGTTATCGGGCGTGATATCCTGATGTGGCCAAACTTTATCTCGAAGCAGTGGGGCCGCTACTTCCTGTACTCCGAAATTCCGCATAACGATTCTAAGTTCCAGGCCACACCTTTCGTAGGACGTTCAGAAGATGAATTTTTCAGGATCGCCGTAGATGAGCGGAATATTCCGCTTTACCTGGCAAGCAAGGGGCGCGTCGCCAGCCCGGGGGATTCCAGCGGTATTTCCGCTAAGCTGCACATCTCGTCTAACAATTCCGTCGCCGACAATAAATACAAATACGAGATCTACGAGAGCGATCAGCCATTTAAAGGAATTAAGTTCTCGCATGCCGGGATTGATTGTGGGTTCGCTATGATCCGTTACACCGGCACGGTAAGCAGTAAAACACTGCCGGTGAATATGTTAAGTACCGCAAAAAACTTGTCGCCGGCGTTCCTGGGCGTCGATTTCGGCAGCACGAATACATCCGTTGCCTATTGGTCAGACACTGCGGGCAAGGTGTGTGATAGTCTCAGGCTGACCAATAAACGGGTGTCGCTGCTGGGGAACGACAATAAGAACAACGATGAGCGACCGGCGGTAGAAGATGAGATCTTCTTTTTCCAAAATGACGAGATCCTGAGCAATTCCATCAAATCGGTACTCACGCTGCACGATACGCGGCGGGTGGTAAATGATTCCGGGATCCAGCAGGATTCGCTGTTGTCGCAGGCTGTAAAAGGCGGCTTCCCGTGCTTCGAAAAGAATCTGCCGATTAACGATGCACAGGAAAACCGGTACTTTTTAAGTTACAACCGGGTGGGTAGCGCCGAGTTGGTGTACAACATGAAATGGTCCACCCAGGTGCTCGACAAAAGCTACAAGACCGCTTACCTGAGCTCGTTGCTGCTGCACATCTATGCACAATTGTTCGTAGAGAATCACGAGCCGACCACGCTCAAGTGGTCCTACCCATCGTCTATGGGAAAGGATATGCTCAGTGAATACCGCGCGATCTGGGATTCGCTCACGAGTATCAGTCCCCTGAAAGGCTCGCCAAAGCTGATAACCTACCCGCCCTCCGATCTGTCGGATATCGGCAATACCGAAGGCAGCGCATGGACCCTGCCTGGCGCCCCAGCCGATTCGTGGACAGGGGCCGGCATTGGAGGGTCACCCGGTTGGGGTACCGGGCCCGCTGCAGACCCGTGGTCCGCGCCGTCTGCAGATCACCCCAATAATGGCTGGGGTGATATGACACGGGAAAAACCAGCGGAAGCGGTCGATATCCCGGCAGATCATGGCCCGATTCGTTTCGATTTTGCCGAATTGCAGGACAACGAATCACTATCCGAAGCATGTGCCCTGGCGAACTACCTGCTGCGTGCAGGCGGTTACCCGGTAAGCCAGGGTGAATTGCTGTTATGCTTCGACATCGGCGGCAGCACCACCGACATCACCGTCCTCTCCGATCTCGGACGGGGGAAGGCGATGATCAAGCAAAACTCCATACGCTTTGCTGCGGAACGTTTGGCGCAGGCCACGCGACATTCGCCCAACTTTAAGCGCGTGCTGCTAAAGATGTGTGAGCAGAAACAGATCTTCATCCAGGGATTGAACAAGGGAGAAGATAAATTTTCGTCGAGTACGGCGCCTTATTACTTTGAGCAGGTGGTTGACCGCCTGGAAGCTGCGGATTTCGAATCGTTTTACCGCCTCATCGCCGCCGAATGTAAAGAAATGATGAGCGTAAACCTTTACATCACGGGGTTGATCATGTTCTATGCCGGCCAGTTGGTGCATAAGCTGCGCGAGGAGATCGTCCGTTCAGAAGACGCCACAGAACTGGTAAAAGCCAGGGCTCCCAAGGTCAGGATCGCTTTTGCCGGAAAAGGTGCGCGTATTTTCGACTGGTTCAGCGCGGTAGATCCAAAAGCGGCCAACGAATACTACACCCAGCTATTCCTGCGCGGCATCGGCGGCGAATCGGTGGCCCGGAAAACCATCAGCCCGATTGAGGTGAACCCGCTGAAGATCATCGATATCAACTCGCACCGCAGTCAAAATAATGGGGACGTGAAGTATGAAGTATCTAAGGGGCTCGCCATCCCGACCAATCAAACACGCATCCTCGTACCGAAAAATAAACAGGCGATCGAAATCCTGGGGGAAGAGAACTTCTGCATCGTTAAACCCGGCGGGCAGGTAGAGTACCTCGATTCCACCAATTCCATCGTCCCGAAAATGCTCGAGCATATCGGTTCTCACTTCCTGTACCTGGTTGAACCGGGCAAGGCGCCGTGCCCCAGGTTCATGGACTTCGCCGACCTGTTCTACAAGGTATCCTCCGCTATGTTCGGCCTCAAAATGCGTCCGGCGGATTTTATGGCCGGTTTCCAGGATATGAACATCGAAAACTACATCAAGGCCATCCCGGAATTTATTGATGCCCAACGCCGGAAAAAGACGGAGCAGAAATCGTTCGACTACGTAGCGCCGATCATTATCCTTGAAGGCATGAAATTCTTTGAAAAGCACCTGCTGAAAGGCATCAATATACGGTAGCAATGGATTTTGGTGTATTGGTCAAAGTATCCCGCAATTCTGCGACGTTCTGGTACCAGGCGGCCGGAAAGCAGCACGCGCCGCTCGTGGTGCGCGATACGAACGAGGTGCCGCTGTATTTTTTCGTGGAGAATAACCAGTTCATCTTTGGCTCTGCGGCCCGCGATCGCTGGTTTAACCACGACCCCAACGCCTTTGGAAACTACTTTGAGATCAGCCAGGACCCATCGGGACAATTCATCCTGCACAACATTCCGAAAAGAGCCAAACAACTGCTCTACTACGGCATCGAACAATACCTCTCGCACTTCCTGAACAAGGTGCTGTATAAAAGCGAATCCATTGAGTCATACCGGCAGAATTTCCCCCTGACGTTTCTTTTCGATGCCGACCTGGCGGAACCGGAGCGGGACCTCGTCGAGCAGCTATTCACAGAAGCCGGTTACCGCAACATTTCTGTAATCAGCCAGCACAACGCACTCATCCAATACCTGCGGTCCGCCGGCTTCCTGGAACCGGGCGTGGCTTCGCTGGTACTGGCGGCATTGGACGACACCCTGTACATGGACCTTTATTCTGCGGGGGCCGCAAGCCCGGTAAGTGCCGCCCCGTTAGCCGACCAGGGCGCAGATCCAAGGATCAGGATCATGGCTGGTATGATCCTGCAATATATCTTAGATCAGAATCCCTTTCTCGAGCTCGATATCGACCACGAAGTAAGCGCCCAGCTCTCCTTTACTGCCGAACTTCTATCCGCCGGAGGCGTCATCGTAACAGGCGATGCCGAACTGACAGATGGCAGTAAACACTGGTTCAGGATCAATACCGGCAACGTGGAGGAGCGCCTCCAATTTTACCAGGACGATTTGTTAGTTCCGGCATCTATCCAGGAGCTTATCCGTACGGCGGGGCTTAACCCGGACAAAGTGGTTGTGCTCCTGGTAAGCGACGAGATCAAGACTTCTTATTTCAGCACCCGCTTGCTTAACCGGTTCCCGCATGTCAGGAATATTGAACCGGCACACCTGGAGGCGATGCGCCAGTATGTATTTAAAACGATCACCCCTATAGCAGGCAAACAGACGCCTTCGCCGGCGATGCCTCCTTTAAAAACGGTAAAAAATCCGGAAGCACCTGCGCCCGGCCAACCGTCGGGCCCCGTGCCGAAACCCCCGCCATTACCCCCGCAAAAGCCCCCGCTCCCGGGATCAAAGCGCCCGCCTGAAAAGCCGCCGGGTTTCACGCCACCACCATTGCCGCCGCATAAAAAAACTTAAACAACTATGGCTATACAACTACAAAAAAAAGTACCGGTTTCGCTGACCAAAGTGAGCGGCGGACCTAAAAAATTCACGGCGGCGCTGGGTTGGAATCCCGCAACTGCCAACGGGCATTCCATAGATCTCGATCTCTCGCTTTTTATGATGGCCGCTAATGGGAAGCTTGTTTCAGACGCGTTCTTCATTTTTTATAACAATCCAACCAGTCCCGACGGGGCGGCTCATTATCCCGGCGACAGTCGCGCGGGAGAAGGCGATGGCGATGACGAAGTGATCGAGATCGACCTGAACCGGATCGACAGCCGTGTGGAATTTCTTTACTTCGCCGTCACCATAGACCAGGCCGAAGCACGCGGCCATCACTTCGGTCATGTAGCCGATGCTTATATCAGGCTCCGGAATTCCACAGAAGTGGTCTGCGAATACCGCCTGAACGAGACTTATACGCACGAAGATTCCCTCATTATTGCAAGTATTACCCGTAATAACGGCAATTGGCACGTAGAGGCGATCGGCCAGGCATTTGCCGGCGGATTGGCGACACTGGTGGACATGTATCAATAAACCAACACAACATGGCAAATTTTAAACTTCAAAAAGGGGAACGGTTCTCCTTGTCAAAGGCCGCCCCAGGCCTTAAACAGATTAAAGTGGGTATGGGCTGGAACCCGAACGAACAGCCCGGCGGACCGGAATTCGACCTCGACGTTTCAGCTTTTGCGATAGGGAGCGATTTCAGGATCCCGTCAGATTCATACTTCGTTTTTTACGGGCAAGTGGAAATAGGGAACTGCCGGGAAGACACGCTGGAGAAGGGACTATTCCGCCCGGTAACCGAAGACGGGGCAATTACCGGCGCCATCGACGATCCCGACGGGCGACGGAGTGATGGCGACGATGACGAAGATATGCTCATCGACCTTGACCGGGTGAACGGCGAAGTTGAACAGATCATTATATGTTGCACCGTCTGCAAGTATCCAAACGATGTAAAGAAAGACCGGAGGACACTGAACCTTAACTTCGGACAGATCAGCGGCTGTTACATCCGGATCGTCGACCAGCAAACCGGTGAAGAGATCGCGCGGTACGACCTGAAGGAACGCTTCACCAACGAGGATGCCATCGAGTTCGGTCGCTTGTTTCGTGCAGGCCGGAGCTGGGAATTTGAAGCGATGGGCCGGGCCCATACCGGTAGTTTGCAAACGCTGGTAGACATGTACACCTAAAATTAAATGACATGACATTCAATCTTCAAAAAAAAGAGCAGCCAGGCGGCGATCAGAAAAAATCTACGTTCGACCTTTCAAAGAAAGCGGCAACGGTGGCGGCCTCCCCAAAGCGGTCGAACTGGCCTTACCTTGTTGTAGCCTTACTATTGGCCGGTGGCGCTGTACTGTATGTAGCCAACCGTGACGAAAGTCACGGAACAAAAGGCAATCACGTCACCGAAGCCGGAATAAAACCGTCGGCAGCCACGGAACCCAACCCGCCCCATGAAGCTTTAACTGCGGCATCGTTCGGGGTAGGGTCTGCGGAACTTGCGGGGATAGACGAGGTTACGATCAAACGGATCCAAAGCAAGCTGAAAAGCGGAAGGGTAAAAGTGGAAGTGCATGGTTATGCAAGCAGCGAGGGGACATTATCGCTAAACCAGGCGATTTCGCAGGCCAGGGCAGAGGCGTTGAAAAAGGTCCTTGTTGAAAACGGGATCCCGGCATCAGCGATAAAAGTAACAGGCATGGGAATCGGGCACCCGGTGGCATCGAATGAAACGGAGGAGGGGCGCCGGAAAAACCGTCGCGTGGAGGTGATATTCGTGGAATAGCGAGCGGCGTGCCAGGCGCGATTGGGCATAGTGCTTGGAAGCAAAAGCCGTAGTAAACTATCAACGTTGATAGCCTACATAAAAATTTCATTTTTCAAAACCTTTCTATTTCAACGCGGTTATATTATCAACAACAACGTACATTGACAGCCTGAAACCACCACATCCGTAACTGAGTGAGCCTTATGGGCCGACAATTGGTTATCGTGGAACGGTTGAAGCGAGGAACGATCGCCGCCAGTTACTTTAATAGAAACAGGGCATGCCGAAAGACCTCCCGGGCGCCGTCCAGGCGCTGCACGAACCTACGGGTAACGCAGAGGCAGACGGAGGACGCAGGCCTACATCCGTGAGGAAGAGAGCCGGTCGGTTAAGCGTTGTATGTAGATCTTCATGTTGTTACGACAAATGGAGAACTGAAACGGGAGCTATTCGCAGGAATGGGCTCCCGTTTTGCTTTTAAAGCATGAGAACGACACGTCACCAACAGCCAAAGTCTCCGAACCCCGGTGAGATGACATAAATATTCACCCTTACGGAACGCGCTGGGTCTCCCCAATAATTTTGCCTGATCCATTAAAAAGATCATTCAGCACCTTAATACGGAACGCGAAGATCCCATTTAGCTGGCGTTTCACGAAAAGGGCGTTCGCAGCCCGCCCGAGTGGCCCGAAAGGAAGTTTGTAGTGGACTTCGTCGGTCATCAGCACCCCCTCGTCCGCCGGCTCGAGGCGATGCTGGTGATGCCAGAACGCATACGGACCGAAACGCTGCTCATCTACGAAAAACCGGCCTGGCGTTACGTGCGTGATCTCGGTTACCCAATGCAGGCGGATGCCGAGTACCGGGCGCACATAATACTCGATCAGCTGGCCGGCATACATTACACCGGCCGTTTGGCCAAGTACTTCGAAACCCATATACGGCGGCGTGATCCTGGCCAGGTTATCGGGCGTGGCGATAAAATCCCAGGCAGCCTGGGGTGTACAGTGGAGCAGTTGTGCCGAACGGAGAACGTGGAGCATAGCTTCGGGGGTCGGGGTTATAGTATACGTACGAATTCGGCATGAAATAGTTTGACGGCACCATTATATGCGCCCTGCTTACGATATTATTTCGGAAATTTAATGCCTGGGATTGACCGTAACCAAATCATCCCACACTATACCCATGAAAAGAATCGCCTTCTTCCTGCTTTCGCTCACCGCCCTTTCATCGTGCCGGCGCCCCGCGCCAGGATACCTGCTGGTAAGACAAGATACCACACAGCAACGCGCTCAATATGTATTCATGAGTCCTGGTGGCGACACGGTAAGACGCCTCGATACCGCCAAATACTACGTTTGTTTTTCCGACACCGTCCGCGCCTTCGCCATCGTAGGCATCAAAGGCCGGAAATCCTGGTGGGCGATCGACCGCGATGAGAAGCCTTTATTTCAAGTATATAATACCAGCGACGGCGAACCCACTCCCGATGAATTGCGGTACGGCATGATCCGGATCGTTGATGATAAGGGAAGGATCGGGTTCGCCAACGACCGGGGAAAGGTGGTAATTTCGCCGCGTTTCGAAGCCGCGTCTAACTTTTACCGCGACAAGGCGATCATCGGCGGCAGCTGTAAGAAAGTGCTTTGGTGCTGCGAGGGCGAGAATTCTGATAAACATTACATGATCGATTGCAAACAGGCAGGTTTTATAGACAGAAGCGGGCGCATCAGGAAAATGGGCGCATATTCCTTTGAAGAAATGGAGAAGCTGAGCGGGTGGAAGCCGGACCAGGATTAGGGAGGCAAATTACTATTAACGTCCCCAGTTATTTCTTTTCCGCATTACCTATAACAACTGGTAAGACTCCCGCAGGTAAGTGAACAACACCGGCCGCAGGTCATCCAGCACGGCCACCCGGATATGATTTTCGAACTTGTTGCCGGAAGCCACACTTTTTAGCACCAGTTTCTCCGGGTGCTGCGTCCTGGAATAGAACTTAATATCCAGGTCCTTCTTCATTGGCCGGATCACCAGGAAGGTGAGCCGCCGGGTGAAAACGATACAGTTCGGGGTGGTACCTACAAGTACGCCGTCCCAGTCGGCAACTTCCGCCAATATCTTATCGAACACCAGTACGAGCTCCGGTGACCTGCCGGCAAACAAACTGTCAAGGCTAACCCGTGCGCAATAATGGCGTTGTTCCGGTTTAGGCAGCTCACGGTCACATTTCGGGCAGGTCCAGCTCATTCCCTCATCTTTTTTGGTTAAATTTAACAAACGAATCGATTTTATCCGGCGGGAAAACCAATGTCTTTCGATTTGCAGTTGGATTACCTGCCCGGTCGGCATTGTTGTCATATTAGGGCGTCTTTTCCCCTCCCAAGTACTCGTAAAAGGTAACCTGGCCGATCGTTTCCATCGGCAGCGATATTCGTTTCGCTGCCGAAGATTAAAGATGCAACAAATAGAATGATCGGTAAGAGAAAGAGTTTTATACGGAATTGTCGATCATGGATGTCGAACTTAAAACTGGTTATTATTGAACCACGGACACCTTACTACTTACTCTTATAAAACCCATGGATCGCGTCGATCAGCTTTTCTAATTCAGGCGCATCGTCCTGCATCACTACCAGGTCCATCGTGCCAATAGCAATGGGCTCGTTGTCGCCGTAGGATGAGTTCAGGTTTTTTTTAAACCAGATCGTGAACTTTCGCACTTTATTACTGCCGATCACCCGGTGCATTTCCATATCCTTCCAGGGGATATTGGTATACTTCAATTCCATTGGTTTGGCTGCTGCTCCCGTTGCATCTTGTTTTTTTTCGGTTAACACGACGCCGCTTTCCGAAACTTTGAACGATAATACGATGCGGGTTACGCCCAGGTAATCCATGTACCGCTGTTTAGTCGTTTTGTTCAGCAATCGTTCCACACGGCTGAACGTTGTTTCCAGGGTTTCGGGCTGCTGCGCCTTGCTGAACAACGAGCAGGCAAGAACGAGCAAAAGGGTGCAAAGCTGTTTCATGAGTAAGGCAAGGTAAACACCTATTTCGCCGGGAACACCCCTGAAAAGATCAGCCCGATCGCATTCGCCGAGTAGTCGACCCCGAACTGATCGCGATAGCTCATAGATGTGTACCGCAAGCCAACCCATTTGTAAGCAAGCTCAAAAACGGGTCCGCCGGATGCTTTGAACGATACATTGCTGCCGATACCATCCGCATTAAAGCGAATAGCCTGGTGACTTACCCAGCCGGCGCCGAAACGCATTTTCGGGGTTAACAGCCAGTTGGCGGTCACCTGGAGCGGAACGCGCGTTAAACGGATATGCGCGTTGTCGGCCGCGGTGGTCACGTATTTAAAACCGACACTCGCGCGCAGCGGAAATTTTTCGAGGCCGCCAAAGGTAACTTCACCCCCAGCTGCCACGGCCAAGCCTTGCCCGGCTTTTACCGACTGCGTTTCGCCATTCGTAAAATAGATCTCGGCCACGCGATCTCCGCCAAGCTCGAGGCCACCTTCGAGCAGGAAACGAACGTTAACCGGCTTTTTATCGGCGCCCTGCGCAAAACTTTGAATAGTACATAGCATAGCATATAAGCAAATGCTTAGAGAAGTTAAGTATTTCATGTAATAAAGTTTAGGGACGTGAAGATAGGAATTTCGTTTTATTTTTCGTCGGTGATACATGCCGCCGGCCTCCCCCGGTTGGTTGCCAAAGTACCCGCTCAGCAGGTGGCCTCGTGCACCACCTTCAACTTCCGTTTCCTGTTCACCTTGTACGATTTTTCGATACGGTCGATCAGCGCGGAGACCCAACCCTGCAGTACATCGATCTCGTTTTCGGTAACTTTTTGCCATTCATAGGCGTGCGTAATGTCGGCCGCGTGCATCAACAGGTAAAATAACCGCACTTCTTCGGCGGTGGCGCGCGGAAAGGCAGCGCCGATTTCGGGTGAGAAGCGGGTTACGGCTTCGAGCTGTTCCCGGGTATTTACGGCCTGCCCGTGGCGTACCGGCAGGGCACGGATGATGGCGGTTAACGCAACGGCGGTGGCCTGGTGAAGCAGGTATAAAGCGAGGTGCCGGTAGCGGTTGTCGTCTTTATACCGATCGGCGGAGTACGCGAATTCGTCGGCGGTTAAGATCAGTTGACTCCAGGCTTTGGGGGTGAGTTTGTTAGAAGTTGTATCGGGGTGTTTGGTTAATGCTTTCATGATCGTATCTATTAATAGTGAACAATAACTAGTTGAGCAAGGGATCATCCCCACATGATCGCTAAACGAATACTTGTTCGAAACGGTGGGGGTGGCCCGGCAGAACGGCGCGGGAGGCGTAAAGGCCTTTGCGCGGGGAAGCATCGTTCTGTCTTGAGTTTGGTTACTTTGGGTCAAGCCAATTACGGCCCCTCCGCCAACTCCCCCAGCAACTCATCCAACGCATCATAAAACTGCACCAGCCCCGCCATCTCCAGCGGTTCCAGCAAATGGTACTCGCCGGAGACGGTGCATCGGTACCAGTGCCATAAGCGTTGGCGTGCACCCGAAGCACGATCGGCACCCGCGGTTGCGCCGCCGCCATAGGTTTGGAAAAACTCGAGGACGTGCAGTTGCAACGCGCCGCCCGTTTCGAACGCCGGCGAAGGGGGAAATGATTCCTGTCCGGTAACTGCCGCCGGGTGGCTGATGGTTTGGGATGGGGTAAGTTTGAGTGCGTTCATGTGGTCCTCCGGTTTTTTGGGTTGATGGATGGGGGGAACCACGGCAAAAAGATGGCGTGGAACCTACTTACCGCCTGGAGGTACTGGTATACCCGGAACGAGTAAGCAGGCCCACGCCAATAACTGAGCGTGAGCACTGAACACTTACCGTCTCGTTCCTTTTAAATTACCAGTTTTCCAGGCGAGAACTCAAGTGCGAATGCTTTCTATACTATAGAAGAGTTCGCAAAAATATATACTGTTGTTATGTCATGAGGTAAAGATAAAAACATATTTTGATTTGCGGTAATATATTACCGCATTTATTTTAAAAAAATCAGAGACCTTCCTATCTGCCATGTATTGATATGCAGAAAGAAGAAATTGCTGATTTACAAATTCGTTTTGGAGTACATCTTCGCAAGATTCGTGAAGACAAAGGCTTAAGCTTGCGGGAAGTAGCTGATCGGTGCGACCTTGATAATAGTAATATTTCGAAAATCGAAAACGGGCAGTTTAATATACAATTGTCAAAAATCTTTGAATTAGCGAAGGGGTTAGGGGTTAGCGCAAAAGATTTGTTAGATTTTTAGGGCGTTCCCCTGCGGGTCGGGCCATCCGCTGTACTCCTCGTCGTCGTTCCTCCTCCTGCGGGGTGCCACTCCTGTCCCTAACTCGGGAGTCGCGAAACCTCTAGTTCCTACTTTAATCGCGTTAACGGCTATGCAAGTTTAGAAGAAAATTGTTGGCAATATCTTTAAACTTGTCAAAATACACTGATCATTAGATAGTTATCAAACTGTTCAATATCTTGCGCCATAATGATACGCGCTCCAGGGATATGAATCATGAAGAATTTTATCATAGTCTTTATTATCGTAGCCACGATAACAAGAGCGAGATTAACAACTCGCTTTCTACGCCCATTGGGATATTAACGGCGTTGATCGCCGGGCTGTTTTATGTCCTTACCAACTTTGAGTTCGAAAACAGTAAAGCGCTAACGATAGTGTTTCTCGTAGTGGCTACAGTTGCAGTGTCTCTTCTCTCGATTTCGATTTGGCGATTAATCAAGGCGTTTTCTGATGCGCATGATGGCTATGATTATGCCTATTTACCCGATGCTGGGGATCTTAACCACTATCACGCCAGCTTACGGGCTTTTTATAGCCAGCAAACCGGCGTTACGAATGAGCAGGCAGTTGCTCAGGCTGATAGGGAGTTCAACGAATATCTGCTCGGCTTGGCCATTAATGCTGCAAACATCAACCAGAAGAATAATAAAAGGAAGCTATTTCACCGGTTTCAATGCCATCAGTACATGATCTACGCCTTCATTTCCGTAAGTTTACTTGTTGTTCCCTTCGGTATCAACTTTATAAGTAATAAGGGGAAAGACAAAGTGCAGCATGTGAGCGTAACAAATACGATCCCCATTGCATTAAGCGTTAGAGAAAATAGCAGATCCGCAACAACTTTTAAGACCAACGACCATGGCCAAGCAAGAAATAAAAAAGCCGACACCGCCACCCATTCAGATGATTCGAGAAGGCGTAGACCCTGACAAAAGGCCGGCTAACACAAAAGCGTCCGGAAGTAAGACCGGGAGATAGTAACGGGGAAGTTTAATGGTCTGATAACCGGTCCTGGCGCAAAGCCGTCCCGCCAGAAACCCTCTCGAAAATCTATTCCCAAAACAGGTCCTTATCCCAGCCAGCCCCTTAATTGCTACACGATCCTTAGGCGTTCCCCTGCGGGTCGGGCCATCCGCTGTACTCCTCGTCGTCGTTCCTCCTCCTGCGGGATGCCGCTCCTGTCCTTAACGCGGGAGCGTCTACATCAACAGCAGTACTATTCATCAATATGCCGGAACAAACACTTCCAATAATTGTTGGCATTTTACCAACATTGTCGTATATTTGTTAAGTGTTTACAAATACATCAGGTTAGCTCGGGCAAGACGTTGGCGAATGAAAATTCTTTACCTCAAAAAGCTGCAACAGTACGCGCGGAAGCATGCCGATGCGGCCAAAAGCCTGTCGGTTTGGAAAACGGTAACGGAAAAAGCCGACTGGAAGAAAAGCGCCGATGTATTGGTGAGCTTCCCCACGGCCAAAACGATCAAGGGTAACCGCGCCCGGTTCAAGATCGTGGGTAACAAGTATCGCCTGGTGGTGGAGGTGGATTATGAAGACGAGATCGTCGAAATCCGGTTTATCGGCACGCATGCAGAATACGATGATATCGACGCGGAAACAATTTGAACAACGGGAGTTAAACGATAGGTAACGACTATGAAAACGAAAACGCAATGGTTTTTAATTGATTCGGAGCAGGACTACCAAAAGGCCACCGCCCGGTACGAGGAGCTCAAGCACGCCGCCAAAGGCACGGCCGAGCACAAAGAGAAACTCCTGCTTGTTCACCTGATCTCCGAATACGAAAACGCCCAATGGGATTTACCAGAGGTGGATCCTGTGGAACTGATCAAAATCCGGATGGAAGATTTCGGGTACAAATCTGCCGATCTCGCCAGGGAATACGGCGATAAAGGAACCGTGAGCAAGGTATTAAACTATAAGCAAGCACTATCGCTCACCATGATCCGCAAGTTCAGCGAGTTGCTGCGCATCCCGGCGGAAGCGCTGATTAAGGAGTATGAATTGAAGGGGAATGGAGCGGAGTTGGTTTAAAAAACATATTTAAATTTAAAAAAGCACGATGACAAGTATCCAACAACGCGAAGAACTAAAACGTCGAATATGGCAAATTGCAAACGAGGTTCGTGGCTCTGTCGACGGATGGGATTTTAAACAATTCGTATTAGGAACACTTTTCTATCGATTCATTAGTGAGAACTTCGCTAACTACATAGAAGGTGGTGATGATAGCGTTATCTACGTAAATTTATCAGATGATATTATAACGCCCGAAATAAAGGATGATGCCATAAAAACTAAAGGGTATTTCATCTATCCTAGCCAACTTTTTGTGAATATCGCAAAAACAGCCCGCACCAATACCAATCTGAATACCGACTTAGCCGTAATATTTGCTGCGATCGAAAGCTCAGCGATCGGTTATCCGTCCGAAGAAGATATAAGAGGCCTGTTTGCCGATTTCGACACGACCAGTACACGCCTTGGCAATACAGTAGAAAACAAAAATAGCCGGTTAGCAGCCGTTATCAGAGGGGTGGCCGATCTGAACTTTGGAAATTTCGAAGACAGCCAAATAGACCTTTTCGGCGATGCTTACGAATTTCTTATTTCCAATTATGCGGCCAATGCGGGTAAGTCGGGCGGTGAGTTCTTTACGCCGCAAAACGTATCCAAGCTTATTGCACAGCTGGCGATGCATAAGCAGACCACGGTGAATAAAATATATGACCCAGCTGCAGGTTCAGGTTCCTTACTACTACAAGCGAAAAAACACTTTGATAATCATATTATTGAAGAAGGCTTCTTTGGTCAGGAAATAAACCACACCACCTATAACCTGGCACGTATGAACATGTTTTTACACAATGTAAACTATGATAAGTTCAGCATCGCATTGGGTAATACGCTCACAGATCCTCACTTCGGCGATGACAAACCATTTGATGCCATTGTTTCCAATCCCCCTTACTCGGTAAATTGGATTGGTGCTGACGATCCTACCCTCATTAACGATGACCGCTTTGCGCCTGCCGGTGTGCTTGCACCTAAATCTAAAGCGGATTTTGCCTTCGTGCTGCATGCCTTAAGTTATCTTTCAAGTAAAGGCCGGGCAGCTATTGTATGTTTCCCGGGCATCTTTTATCGGGGTGGTGCGGAACAAAAGATCAGAAAGTACCTGGTGGATAATAACTTCGTAGAAGCCATAATCTCTTTGGCTCCTAATCTATTCTATGGAACTTCGATAGCTGTGAACGTTCTCGTCCTTTCGAAACATAAAACTGATAGTACGACTCAGTTTATTGATGCAAGTGGTGAAGGTTTCTTCAAAAAAGCAAGTAACAACAACGAGCTCGGAGAGAAGCACATTAGCAGTATTATGGAGATTTTTGACCGTAAAGAAGAAGTCGCATACGTTGCCAGATCTATAGGAAACAGCAAAATTGCAGAAAATGACTATAACCTCTCCGTAAGTTCCTATGTTGAAACCAAAGATACGCGGGAGCAATTTGACATTACTGAATTGAATAAAGAGATCTCAGAAAACGAGAAGAAGATAATTGCGCTTCGTACCGAAATTGATGCCATAATTAAAGAGATCGAAGCATGAGGTATTTAGAAAAATTATTAGATGGTGTTGAAGTGGAGTGGAAGTCTCTGGCGGACATTTCTGATATATTTGGAGGCCTTACCGGGAAAAGCAAATCTGACTTCGAGAATGGAAATGCAAAATATGTTCCTTATAAAAACATCTTTAACAATCCAGAGGTCAACTTTAAGCAGCTCGAATTCGTAAAAGTCGCTGAAAATGAACGTCAATATGAAATTAAATACGGCGATATTCTTTTTACCGGATCATCAGAAATAGCCGACGAAATAGGCATGTCATCTGCGGTTACCACGAATCCTGATTCTGAAGTTTACTTGAATAGTTTTTCCTTTGGTCTCAGATTTAATTCAGACGTGGAGATAATACCTCAATTTTCCAAGCACTTGTTCAGGAGCCATTATATGCGCAGAGCAATCGCGAAAACTGCTAGTGGCGTAACGCGTTATAACATATCAAAGAGAGCTTTTGGAAAAATTCAAATTCCCGTCCCTCCTCGGGAAGTTCAAAATGAGATAGTTCGTATTCTCGACACCCTTACCGAGCTTACAACAAAGCTTACAATAGAGCTTACAGCGCGTAAACAGCAGTATAGCTACTATCGTGAGCAATTGTTGACCTTTAACAAGGACAAAGTGGAGTGGAAAAGTTTGATAGAGATTGGAGAAGTTCGTCGTGGCACAGCGATAACAGAGAAAGAAGCAAATCCAGGAAACTACCCTGTTGTAGCAAATGGTCCCAGTTATAACTACTATCATGATCAAAGTAATCGAAGTGGTGAAATAATTGTTATTGCCAGATCTGGGGCATATGCAGGCCTTGTAAGCTACTGGGACATTCCTATTTTTCTCACCGATGCTTTCAGTATCCACCCGGATAAAAAGGTTCTCATAACAAAATTTCTTTATTATATTCTAAAGAAGGATCAAACGAAAATTCACAACATGGCTAAGGGTGCAGGCGTTCCTCATGTTCGGGTAAAAGATTTTGAACCTTACAAAGTTCCTGTTCCTTCTCTCGAAGAACAAGAACGCATTGTTTCCATTCTCGACAAATTCGATACTCTCACGAACTCCGATAGTGAAGGTTTGCCAAAGGAAATTGAGCTAAGAAAAAAACAGTATCAATACTACCGAGATAGGTTGCTAACATTCCCAAACGATATTTAACGGCATAACATGGGGCAGTCATTAACAGAAATAGCACAAACATTAAAGGATGTCGATAAAAAAGTGCAGCTGATTTATGCCTTTAATGGCACGGGAAAAACACGACTGTCAAGAGAATTCAAGAAATTGATAGCGCCAAAAGAAACCGATGTGGAGGAACACGAAGAATCAAACATCAAAGTGCTTTATTACAATGCATTCACGGAAGACCTGTTTTATTGGGATAATGACCTGGATACCGACTTAACCATGAAGCTTAAAATACAGCCAAACAATTTTACAAACTGGGTTCTGCGTGACCAAGGACAAGGCCCAAACATTATAACGAATTTTCAACATTACACCAGTGATAAGTTAACGCCTCGTTTCAATGAACAATATACGCTTAGGAAGGGGAACGACGAGGAAGCGATTATTGCAGCCTACTCAGAAGTTACGTTCTCCATTGAAGGAGGTAATGAGGATCGTATCGAAAATATAAAGATTTCCAAAGGCGAAGAAAGCAACTTGATTTGGTGTGTGTTCCATAGTTTACTTGAGCAGGTTGTAGAAGTGCTAAATGTTCCAGAGCTTGATGAACGTGAAACTGACCAGTTTAACGATTTGGAATATGTGTTTATTGACGACCCGGTGAGCTCTCTGGATGACACACACCTTATAGAATTGGCTGTAAATATAGCTGAGTTAATAAAGTCAAGCCCAAAAGGTTTAAAGTTCATTCTAACCACTCACAATCCATTGTTTTACAATGTCTTATCTAATGAATTCAACAGAGTAAAAGGCGTGAAGAAATTACGTCTGGAAAAATTAGGCGACGGCACGTTTTCAATGGCGGAGTCCGGCGACTCGCCTTTCTCGTATCATCTGTTCTTATTATCTGAATTAGAGAAAGCGATACAGTCCGGCGATATACAAAAGTATCACTTTAACTTCATTCGTAACATATACGAAAAGACGGCAACTTTTCTAGGGTATGATAAATGGGAGCACCTTTTACCACGAGAATCGCGTAGAGCGTATTACAACCGTATTATCAACCTATCTAGCCATTCTAAACACAATGGAGAAGAAGTTTCAATGGTCGAAGAAAATGACAAAAGAGTAGTGAGTTATCTGGTGGACGAATTTAAGAAAGGCTACCCGTTCAGATCAAATGATAATCCTATCGCTGAGGAAAATGGCACAGTATAAAACCATCGCAGAAACGAACAACTTCATAGTTCTTGATAACTATGCAAAGCTTTCCCTGGTGAATGAGCCCCCTGCGGTTTATCAGACGGAGTCGGCTCTCGAGCGTGAATTCATCCGGGACTTAATCGATCAAGGCTATGAAAATCCTTCTAACCTCACTACAATCGAAGCCATGCTTGCTAATGTAAGAATACAACTTCAAGCGCTTAATGAAATGGTGTTTACCGATAGTGAGTGGGCTCGTTATGTAGAAGAGTACTTGGATAAACCCAGTGATAATCTCGTCGAGAAAACAAGGAAGATACATGACAATTACATTTACGATTTCGTTTTCGATGATGGGCATATTCAGAACATCTACTTAGTAGATAAAAAAAATGTTTCGCGTAATAAAGTTCAGGTGATCGCCCAGTTTGGGCAAAAAGGAACGCATGCAAACCGTTACGATGTTACCATACTGGTAAATGGCCTGCCTTTAGTTCAAGTCGAGCTAAAAAAACGCGGGGTTGCTATCCGCGAGGCGTTTAACCAGGTACATCGCTATACCAAAGAGAGTTTAAATATTAGCAATTCACTGTTTAAGTACCTGCAGATTTTCGTTATCTCGAACGGTACAGACAGCCGTTATTTTGCAAATACGGTCGAGCGAAATAAAAACAGTTTCGACTTTACCATGAATTGGGCGAAGGCTGATAATACGTTGATTAAAGACCTTAAGGACTTCACAGCAACGTTTTTTCAGAAACATACACTGTTAAATGTTTTGCTCACCTATTCAGTATTTGATACCAGCGATACGCTGCTCATCATGAGACCCTATCAAATCGCGGCAACGGAAAGGATTTTGTGGAAAATTGCGAGTTCATTCCAATCTAAAAATTGGTCGAATGCCGAAAGTGGCGGCTACATATGGCATACCACAGGATCAGGTAAAACGCTCACCAGCTTCAAAACTGCGCGGATAGCTACACAACTCGATTTTATCGATAAGGTATTCTTTGTGGTCGACCGTAAAGATCTTGACTTTCAAACAATGAAGGAATATCAGCGATTCTCTCCCGATAGTGTGAACGGATCAGAGAGTACAGCTGTTTTAAAGAGAAACATAGAAAAGGACGACAATAAAATCATCGTAACAACTATTCAGAAACTCAACAATCTGATGAAAAGCGAAAATGACCTACCTATCTATCAAAAGCAGGTCGTTTTTATTTTCGATGAAGCACACCGTTCGCAGTTTGGTGAGGCGCAAAAAAATCTAAAGAAAAAGTTTAAAAAGTTCTATCAATTCGGCTTTACAGGAACACCGATATTCCCGCAAAATGCATTAGGCGCAGAAACTACCGCAAGTGTATTCGGTCGTGAATTACACTCCTACGTCATCACTGACGCTATTAGGGATGAAAAAGTACTGAAATTCAAGGTAGACTACAATGATGTCCGGCCTCAGTTTAAGGGGATAGAGACCGAAAAAGATGAGAAGAAGTTAAGTGCCGCTGAAAATAGAACAGCGTTACTTCACCCGGCTCGTATCCGCGAAATTTCTCAGTACATTTTACAAAGTTTCAGAGTAAAAACACACAGAAGTCAAGGCGGCGGTAGAGGCTTTAACGCCATGCTTGCCGTAAGCAGTGTAGATGCGGCTAAGTTTTACTATGAGGAACTAACTAACTTACAAAAGGCCAGTGAAAGGCCTCTTAAAATAGCCACAATCTTCTCTTTTGCGGCCAACGAAGAACAAAATGCCATCGGTGAGATCGTTGATGAGACTTTTGAACCCTCCGCTATGGAAAGTAGTTCGAAGGAATTTTTAACTAAAGCGATCAATGACTATAATGCGATGTTCAAGACCAGTTATGGCGTCGATAGTAAGGAGTTTCAGAATTATTATCGGGACCTAGCGAAACGGGTTAAAAGCCAGGAGGTGGATTTGCTGATTGTTGTTGGTATGTTTTTAACGGGATTTGATGCGCCTACCCTGAACACCTTATTTGTAGACAAAAACCTACGTTATCACGGGTTGGTTCAAGCATATTCACGGACCAACCGAATTTATGATGCTACTAAGGCTTTTGGGAACATAGTTACGTTCCGTGATTTGGAACAAGCCACAGTCGATGCGATTACGTTATTTGGCGATAAAAACACTAAAAACGTCGTACTTGAAAAAAGTTACGACGAATACATGGAAGGCTTTACTGATGCAGCAACAGGTGAAGCACGCCGCGGCTATTTAGAAGTGGTAGCTGAATTGCAACAACGCTTTCCAAATCCTGATGAAATTTTCAAAGAGAAAGATAAAAAAGACTTCGTTAAATTATTTGGCGAGTACTTACGTGTCGAGAATGTGCTGCAAAACTATGACGAATTTGAAGGATTAAAAGCTTTGCAGTATTTAGATGTAACCGATCTTGAAGCACTACAGGAATTCAAGGCCAAATACTATCTAAGCGATGACGACATAGCCACAATGAACGCTATTAACATTCTACCTGAGCGCGTAGTTCAAGATTACCGTTCAACGTATAACGATATCCGCGACTGGTTGCGTCGTGAAAAGTCCGCTAACGAAAAAGACGCCTCTACCATTGATTGGGAAGACGTTGTATTTGAGGTTGATCTCCTTAAATCTCAAGAGATTAATCTCGATTATATCCTTGAGATAATTTTCGAGCACAACAAAAAAGCAAAAGATAAAGCAGCACTCGTTGAGGAAGTTCGTCGTTTGATTCGTGCCAGTCTTGGAAACCGCGCTAAAGAAACTTTACTTGTCGATTTCATCAACCAAACTAACCTGGACAATATCCTCGATAAGCCCGGCATTATTGACGCTTTCTTTTCTTTCGCACAGGTCGAACAACAGCGGGAAGTCGACGAGATAATCACTGGTGAAGGCCTTAATTCGGAGGCAGCTAAACGCTACATTGCAGCATCATTAAAGAAGGAATATGCCAGTGAAAATGGGACTGAATTAAACGCCATCCTTCCTAAAATGAGCCCACTAAACCCTGCTTACCTAACCAAAAAACAAAGCGTATTTCGAATAATTGCGGCCTTTGTTGAAAAGTATAAGGGCGTGGGTGGGAGGATCTGACATAGATTTATAATGTGGCGTGACATCAGAGTGTAAACGCTACGAAGCACTGCCCTATCCCCCGTAAACGCGACCGGCCGGAAAGCCCAGAGCCGAGTTTCAGATGGTATTCGAAGAAGAGGAGATGGATCGCCTGATGACCTAATACACTAAATAAGAACGTTAAGACTTTGTAATATACAGCAAAATACTTATCTTTAAAAAATAACAAATCCACTGCTTATCGTAGTTGCTTCCCTTACAACAGGAGCATTGCTACTTACACAGTGGTTTGCTTAGCTGAGGCTCTCCAACCCAAGCTACTATCTTAAGCTGAACTACGTTTCAGCTTTATTTTTTTGGTCATCCGGCAACATATAGGTGTTGAATGATCCGTTTGAGCCTTTGATTAGTTTATTCCTCTGCACTCTCATTGTAAGTACAGCTGACAACGTATTCTTTGAAATGATCTTCTCTGGCTCATTGGAGGTCAGCGCCTGGTGAATTTCCTTCAACGACATCGGTCTATTTACCTCTAAAAGGACATTTCTAACCTTCGTGTATAGGGAGGGTTCTTTAATGTTCTGGCCTTCAAAAGTCGTCGGCACGTGCGTTTGAGAATTCTCAACCTCAACCCTTGAAAGCACTTTTCTAATAACTTGCAACTCATCCTGTAGCTCTAATATAGATGCTACCAATTCTGCTTCCCGAGCTTGATACGCGGGTACCAAGTACTTAAGGTGGCTTTCTGGTATGCTAATTACTTTTGTCATCGTGCTAACAATGGTACAAATATACTACATGAAGTTAAAACAGCAAGAGTATATTATAATTTTTTTCAATTTGCTATCAGCGGAGAGGTTTATGTAGATATAAGATGTTTTTGGTACGTTTTTCCTCAATAATAGCATTATCTGACTGTCAGAAAATTAGTTTAAGCTCTTGCTTCTTCAAGCCGTATTATGCTGTTCAGTAACCGTAGAGCATATCTAATTAAGAACAGCGCTCGATAAGCACCGCCTGTAATTTTTTTTATTTTGCGGAAGCCCGTAAACAATTTCGGTAAAATTCGTATTCGGTACACGCCACGCTACCCGTAAGATCAGCGTCCCAGGGCGTGTCTTTTTTATATCCCTCATCCATTCTTCGCGGCATGATCTACCAAAAACCAGCGCTTACTGTTCAGCAGCTGATCGCACAGCTGGAAGCCCGTGGATTAGCCATTGCTGATAAACCCTTAGCAGAACACTTTTTTCTCAACATGAGTTATTACCGACTGGCCGGATACTGGTGGCCGTTACAGGCAGACAAGGTGCAACGCCTTGATTAACCACTAAAAACGGTTTCCCGTAACACATGGGTTAATACTGGAAAACTTAAAACCTACGAGAACAACTGTAATAGCTTACTGTAAGATAAACTCACAGAAACAAACCGAACGTCTTCTTTAAGCTCGGCTTGATCGTTTTGGCGGACTTAATCACACTCCGCAACTGCTTCAAATCATCTCCGGAAAGATTGCCCAATACCCTGGATGGATCACCAGCGATAATATTAGCTAAAAGCTCTTTCTTGATAGGGTGCAGATTTGAACAATCTACGTACGAATCGTGGGCAAGATAATCCCTGTTTTCACTTAGGAACTGTGGATTTAAGCTTTTCAACTCATCTGTTGGGAACACATTTTCATTAAGTTCTGTATTGATATACACAGTGGCCACCAGCAAACGGTCGAAGGACTCGCCCATTACGATCACTCGTTTCTCTTTAGGAGGTGTAGTGTCGACAACAAAAATCTTGATAACCACGCCTATAGCCAGGCTATCATTGGCAAAACGGGCGCGTTCCTCATTGGAAAACGCATCGGCTAAAGACGTCATGCCAATTTAGAAGATGCGTTTTCAGCTTGAAGACAAATGTAAGATATCATACCATCCGAAATACCGGCGGCTTTTGCGATGTCTATATACGACATTTCGATATCCTCAGCCTTTTCCGCAAGATCCCAAGCCGAATCGTGAGATTTTTTGACAAGGGCATCAAAACCCAGCATACTATTTTCTTCGATCGAAATGGTTAAAGCTTCCAGGTCAGATTCGGAGAGTTCGTCCAGATCGGGTTTCACCAATGCCCGTACAATTGGTTTGCGAGCACCTCGCTCTACAGCAAATGCTTTACTCCTAACCATTGCTTCTACAAAGGGTGACTCAGATTTCTCTGAGGCTTTAAAAACATCGTACAGGAACGATGGAACCGGCCCGTACTTCATTGCTTGGTAAGAATCGCCGGTAAGCGGTCGGCCAAAGTTCTTCAAATGAACCTGTTCAGCAAAATACAAGATTTTGAAAACCTTGTGATAGTCAGCAGGCCCTATACGGTCCAAAACGTATAGTGCTGCGTGCACTGCTTTGTCTTTGTCGATACGGAAGGCTGTCATAATTATATACAAAGTTACTACAATTCAGGAAACTACAAAGTTTTATACTAAAATACTTAGCAACAAAATATTTATTAATGTCAAACACTTTAAAGCCTTAAACCAGATGGAAAGGAAAACCCCGAATGGGCGCCTGCGCCCCTAAACGCAGTGCGGCGTGCGTTAGACAGGAAAAAACGGTTTCGTAAAGTACCTTTGTTATTTTACGAAGGCGTGTCTTTTTTATCTACCAATTCACTCTTGGAAGAAGTATCGCACTGCTAAGATAAAATCCTTATTTCTTTTTATCCGGATCAACAAACGGCGGAAACTTGGTCAACGTTTCCCGTGCTTCGGCGGTTTTCTTCACTATGTAAGGGGACTTTGCATAGTCGCTTGCCTTACGCACCTCTCCTGTACGAGGCTCTTGAGATTGGTGTGATTGATTCTGTGGCATAGCTATACAAATATACTTTTTCTAACGTCTGTTTGCCAGGAAAGCTTCATAATTTACATTTTTCTGAAACGGCTCCCAATGCTTATTTCTCAGGCCCTTAATTTCAAACTCTTTGCACAGTTCGTCGTAATGCCTGGAAATGCTCATCTGGTATAACCGGGTTCTGGCCGCGCTGCTTCCTGCAGCATAGATGTGGTGGTTACCGTTCTTATCGCAAAAATCATGAATAGAGGAAGCTACGGTAGCTAATACCTTGTCTCGATCTTCATTATTCGTTGTAACGGCATCGTCGATATCACCCGTTTTTTATCACCGAACCCAAGATTGAAAATAGTTACCGGATGCTTAACAGCTTCTGTAAAGATGATCATCTTCCGAATGGCTCTTTCGGGCCGTCGCTAAAGAACTCGTAGCTCGTAAACGTCTCGTCGGGTGTATAAGTGTACTTCGGAAGATGCATAAAATCGTCGAGTATCCAGAAAGCTGTGAAGCTACAAAATTTCTAACTATCGGCTGATTATGAATACATTATGACAAGTACAGCTTTGCATTGTCGGATGCTAAGCATGTTTAAACCCATCCCACGAAGAACGCCCCAATTCCTGGGGCCGATAGAACATAAGTCCGGAAGCCGAGGCACGAGGCTGATGCAAGCAGGAAAAGCCGCCTATTCCTAAGGCCTCATTCACCTGCTAAAGGTGAGACTTACGCGACGTCTAAACCGGATCATCTCCGAATAAACTGATCGCTGATACACCTTTATTAAGCTCGTTCATCACCTCGATTTGATGCTTTACATTCCCCCGTTCGTCGATATGCTGCAGAAAAATTCCGTCGTCCCTTAACACCTCGCCAATCAACTTGCTTCTATGGCATTCGCAAGGCTTGCTTTCGCTGCACATCACTGCCACTTTCAGGCCCTGTATATGGGCTTTTTTCAGCCTTTCGATACCCTGGCGGAAGAACTCTTTGGTTTTCACGACAGAGTAATCGACTTTCCCCTCCGCATGATAACAACCAGGATCGCCCGGGCGGCCTCCCATCGCATCGCCCATAAACACATACCTGATCCCATGCTGCTCCAGGAATGCTTTAAGAGCGAACCGGTTATATTGAGGGTTATATTTTGAGTACGGGGCGGAGCGCACGTCGATAAGGTATTCGATACCAAATCGTTTCAACAGGTTCAGGAAGTCCCCAGCCTTTCGTGTGCCATGGCCTATGGTATATACCGGATGGTAACTCATCATGCTAAAATATAATTAAAACATCTTTTTCTGCGCAAGTGGTTTGTCATCTTCTTGCCTTATTGGGTTGTCAATTATCAACATATCCACAATAGTGTTTTTCTTTGCCATGCAAGCCATACCGATTTGAAAGGAGGGTACGAAGAATAGGCCTAACTTCCTAAACCCGATAGAACGGAAAGCCCGGAAGCCGAGGCACGAGGCTGAGGACTTGGAGGGATAGCGGGACTACAGCACCCACGAAGCCACTGCAGCACCTTTCCAATAACCTCACCCCCTATGAATGATCGCATCACTCAGCGCATCCACAATTCCCTGAACGTACTCCCGGTTCTTTGAAACGATGCTGTTCGCCTCGCCCGAGTTGGTGCTGATCCTTACGGCGAACTCGTTTTTGATCACCAGCAGCAGGATAATGCCCGCCACCAACAGGACGGCTCCAAGGCCTCTCGCGTCTTCGGATAAGAGCATCAGCAGGCCGGCAACGACCAGGAGTACGGGTGCCGTCCTGCTTTTTTTGATCTCGAATACGTGTACAGAAGAGATGTTCCGCATCGCGTAGGTTTTGGAGCCGGTTTTGAACCTGGATTGGGTGACTACCACCGTTGTGTCCTGGTAAAAGGTTGTTTCGTTTATTGTTTCCATGATGACTGGTTTTTATGATGACCAGGTACGTCAAAAATATCCGGCTAAACAAACCGGTTATTACGGGAAACCGTACTACCCGGCTTCCCCGTCCTTATGCACATCCTTGAACCGCAGCATCTGCCCTAACTTCAGTTCGCGCGCCTGGTCGAACCCGCAGGTGGAGGTAAATTCGCGGGGGTTTTGGTAGGTGCCGAACAGCATGTCCCACCATACGATGTCGCCGTAGTTGTTGGTATGTTTCTCGTATTCGTGGTGGATGCGGTGCATTTCCGGTCGCTGGAAAATGTACCCGATCCACTGCGGCGTTTTCACGTTGGTGTGGTAAAAGAATTCGCCAAGGGCTGTGCACAGGGTGTAGACGGCGCCGGCTTCGGGATTAAGGCCGAGGAGCGTATACACGAGGAGGCTGCCGATAACGGAGTTGACGGTCATCTCCAGGGGGTGCTTGTAGAACGAGGTGATCACTTCCAGCCGCGCGGGACTGTGATGGACCTGGTGAAAGCGCGTCCACAAAAAATCGCTTTCATGGCGCCAGCGGTGCCACCAGTAGAACACGAACGTGGCGACGACGTACGCGATCACTCCTCCCGCCCAATCGGGAACGATCTGCGAAAGATGGAAGAGTGAAACGCCGGAAAGCCATTTTTCCCACGAGAGGCCGGCCACCACCACTACGCACAATTGAACGAAATTGATAGCCAGGACCCGGATCGTCCAGGTAGGTACTTCGGGCAGCTTCCAGCCGGGCGCGAGCCGTTCGAGCAGGAAGCAGAAAGTAAAACAAATAAAGATGACGGTAAGCATAACAACGTGTTTAGTTGAACACTAAAGTCGGTTGGTGTGGCCGCGTTTCTTTTGACAAATATCAAAAAGCGATAAACAGCGGGCTTCGGTGCGTTATTTCCGCCGGCGGATGCGGCTCAGCGTTTCCTGGGTAATACCGAGGTAGGAAGCGATCTGCCCCAGCGACGCGTTTTGCAGTACCGATGGGTATTGGTCCAATAACCGGTTGTACCGCTCCTTCGCGTGAAGCATCCGCAAGCCGATGGCGCGCGCCTCGCTAAGGATGTAGTAATGTTCTGTGAGCCGCCGCCCGATCACGTTGAACTCCGGGAACAGGCGATACGCTTCCTGCAGCCGTTCGTAGGAAAGGCTTACCAGCGTGCTGTCCTGCAGCAGCTCGATGCGTTCGGCGCCGGGCGTTTGGGTGAAGAAGCTGTACACGGAGATGATCACGTCGCCCTCGCCCATAAACCAGGCGGTAACCTCCTTGCCGTCGTTAAAGTAGCAGGCCCGTGCAAATCCCGAATGGATGAAATAGATCTTCCGGCAGGTAGTGCCTTCCTCCAGGAGAACGTGCCGTGGGGGAAGCTCGTAAACGCGTGTATGCGTGTGCAGGAAATCCTGCAGCGGATTGCCGGGGGGATAAAGGCGGCTGAACCTGTGGAGAAGATGCTCAAGGGGCGACATAAGAATTAAAGTTAGCAAAACCGGCCGCTCTGCGGAAGAAGTTTCCACTTCGCACGCCGGCTATACAAGGCGTTGAGCTGGCAGGAACGTTGCCGTATAGCCAACCACTTGAACAGCGTGCCGTATAATTTTCCCGAAAATAACCCTCCCCGCCTGGATCGAACCAGGTTAAAGCAAGGGCACGGCAATGAGCAATATCTTCAACGAAGACTTTAGGGATTATACAGCGGCTTAACAACCTGACGCTGGAAAAGCTTCTTCACCATCCAAGTTTGGACGTGTTTAGCTTTGGAAACCTCCTTCGGCTATCGATATCATGGTAAAGGTGAAAGGCCTTAACTTTGCTGACTGTTTCGGGAAAGCGTTATTTTTGAAGACTACGGGCTGCTTATCAGAACTATTCACCTGGACGACTTAAGGGATGCCAAGCGTTCTTCCGGGCGAGCCAAAGATATTAACGACCAGGAAAATTTATAAGTACATTGGTTGTGGTCACCAGGATCTTATACACCAGTACGAGCTCCGGCGACCTGCCGGCAAAAACAAAGTGTCGAAACTGCCCCGCGCGCTAAACAGAAGGACGGATATTTTGAGTCTTCTAAAATGGTTGCACTTTGTATTCGTCCACAATAAAATTACAGATGTGCCAGGAAAATAAAATCGGGATATATATAGGTTAAAGGGTTATTCACCATCTTAGGAACCTAAAAACCTGATAGTATAAAAATAATATTCTTATGCATAGAAAAGTGATCTCTGTGTTTATCGCATTTGCGTTTATATTGATTCTATGCAGTCTTGTAACATCCTACTCACCTGGAGAAAAAAAACAGGAGGGTAAGATAGCGGGCAAAATTGTTTACAATAAGAAGAAGCATAGCCTGACGTTATCATGGCCAGCATTCGGCTCTTCGGGGAATTATGT
Organism: Hufsiella ginkgonis; assembly: GCF_009834915.1. Lineage (GTDB taxonomy): Bacteria > Bacteroidota > Bacteroidia > Sphingobacteriales > Sphingobacteriaceae > Hufsiella > Hufsiella ginkgonis. Next base: position 784,221 of record NZ_WVHS01000001.1, read on the forward strand.
GATCACCAGAGGAGGCAGTCGATTGGCGTCAGATTTTATGCCGGTAGGTTCCACTTCTGCGCCGAAATTTACAGATACCAAACCGAATGCAGATAAATACGAAAACTATTATAAAATTACCCGTGACTCTATCACCATCATACTTTCGCTGGAGAACCAAATTTTTGGTAACAATATGTATTTCTATGACAGGAAATATGAAAAAGCAGCAACTGCACGAAACGAAATCAATTCGCATTTTGGCGCCATTGGCCGAAGCGGATCAAATGGCGAATGGACTACAAAACGCCAGGCATATTATTTCAAAGCGAATGTTGATGGTCAAACTTACGATGCGGGTGGGTCGGGTTCTGCATCATCGGCAGCGGCTAACTCGATAGAATTGGGGTTCTACTCTCACATCGGTGGTTTGGGCAAATTACCTGGAGACGTTAAACTGGGTGCTATATTCACCCGGCCTCACCTTTCGGGCGGAGCAAATGCCACGTGTACATTTTGGCGTTCTGTGGAAAATGTGGCAGTGATGCGGGATTTTGCCTGGACAGTTTCCCAATCGACCAGTGCACGGAGAATGCTGATTGAAAGCACGTCGAAATATATTTCGGATGTTGGAAGCAATAACTTTTGGGGCAGCGGTGGTTTTATTGCAGACACCCGTTATACGTCGGCCAGGCCAAACTGGGGCGGACAACAACAATGGTACACCAGGAACACCGTCTTCCCTGCTGGCCCGGGAGCCATGGGCGGTTCGTATAATATGGTTTGGCAGGGTTGCATCAATGCTCCGCAAGCGGATCATATCAATACTCCGATTCCTGCTACACCCATTATCAGGGAGAAACCTTTCCTTTTTATAGACAAGGATGGCGAATACAAAGTATTTGTCCCGGCATGGCAAAAGGACAGGGCAGGACTTTCCTGGTCGTCAACAGGTATGGGCAAAGGTAAAATCCAGGATCTGCTTAAAGACTGGTATGTTGCCAAAGAAGGCGACACGGATACGGAAATTAACAAAGCCCTAAAAGCCGGCAAAAATGTATTTTTCACCCCGGGACATTATTCATTAAATGCGCCTATCCAGGTGAATAGAAAAGACGCAATACTTTTAGGTGCCGGTATCGCTTCCGTAACGCTGGAGCCTACCGAAAAAAACACCTGGGGATGTATCTATGCCGACGATAAGGACGGAATTATCATTGCCGGATTGTTGATGGATTCGTTTAACAGTACCACTTACCAGGTCAGAATTGGTAACGAAGGAGCGAATGCAGACCATTCTGCAAACCCGCTTTTGCTTACCGACATTACTTGCAGGATAGGCGGCGTTCAGTCAAAAAACATCCAGGTACATGCTTCGATGCAAATAAACAGCAACAACGTGGTGGGCGATCACTTCTGGTTGTGGCGCGCCGACCATGGATCGCAACGTGGCGGAAATGCACGCTGGACAAGAGACCGGTGTAAAAACGGGTTGATCGTTACCGGTGATGACGTTACGCTTTACGCCCTGTTTGCCGAGCACTACCAGGAATATGAAGTACTATGGTTGGGAGAACGTGGCAGAACCTATTTTTTACAGAACGAACCGCCGTACGATGCCCCGGACCAGGCAGCCTGGAGCAGCCAGGGAGGCCGAGTTGATGGTTATGCGGCTTTCAAGGTAGCTAATACCGTAAAAGAACATCACAGTATAGGAATGGGTTCTTACGCTGTTTTCACAGGAACCGATGGCCATGTGAACAAGAAAAACGGCTTTGAAATACCTAACAGCCCGAATGTGACACTCGAGAAAATGTGTATCACGCGTTTTTCTGGTCCGGGTAATATCCAAAACGTGGTGAATGGCATTGGTGGCAGCACGGCAACTGGTGTAAAACGCGTGGCATCATACAACAATGGTACAGGCACACCACCTTACGACGAAGGATTTGATTTGCCCGATCGTGAATCATATCCTGCTTATATCGGTATGGATAAGTAATTAAGAAATAGGACACCTTTACCGGGAGTTTTTAAACAAAGCTTGTGTCATATTGGTTCTTGAATTCTTTAATAAACAATGTTCGACTAACAAAGCTACGTTGCTCAAGAATGACTGATAGGTGTCGGCCTGCTGGATATTTGATGGTATATATTGAGATTTTAGGTGTGTCGGGATGGCAGAATAATACGCTGCAAGTAAATAACTGATTTATTGCGGGTTACGAAGCCAGATTTTTCTATGGGTCACCTAATTATCAAAGCTGCATTTTCGGCGGGCTGGACGATAATTTAGGGTTGTCGGGCGGTAACGGATGATTCAAGGAACGAGTGTAGGGTAAAGATAGGAAGAAGATATTTATTTGGAAAGGGGTGCAATAAGCTATTGATTTGAAGGCTCGACAAATCATATCTTTGTACTGCCCTATCGAAGTGAAGACCTGAGTTCCACGCGGGAGTAGCGTAGATGGGGCTTTTTTGCCACATCATTGAATCCGCAGTATTTTATACTTACCGTTCCATATTAAGGATTTGTTGGTTTTATCGTCAAAGTCTTTGTAATAAAGCTCAATAAGCAGATCGTCATCGTTAAGGGTCATTTTACCAGATAGCTTATCATAAAAAGAATCAGCAGGTATCTCACGCGCGTTAATAATCCCTTGCGAGCGAGGGATGACGAATCTCATGCTATCCAAATAGGTTTTCCGTTGTAAAAGCGATATTGGATCATGAACCATAAGCATCCGTTCACCAGTGACGATAATTTCGTACTTGCCGCCAACTTCTTCGATCGTCGCGACCTTGTTATTATATACCGGCGAAGTAAATAGGTAATAAGCGAAAGTTAAGAGCCCAAACAGGAAGGGGAATAAGAGCCTGGCAATGCGTCTGGCTCTTCCTTCGAAGATCCATTTTATTGGAAAATATAGGACGAGGTAGGCGATCCCGGCTGTTACCGCGAAAAAAGCAATTAAAAGAAACGCAAACAGAACCATCGTCGCTCTTGATTAATACTTTTCGAATCTCGTGCCTTTCAACCAGTAATCGAAATATTCCAGGCTATCTTTCAGTTCCTTCTTTTTTAAAAGGTACTGTTTCGTATCGATCGAGCCTTCATCTCTCGATTTCTCTAAAAGTTCTTTTTCGTTCCGTTTCAGCTGACGTTTTTTGGCGTTTTCATAATGCTCCAGGTCTTCTTTATGTTGTTTGACCCAGCGCTCTTCAAGGATATTGGGGTTTTCTAGGTTTGTAATTCTCTCAAGCGAAACCCCTGAACGTTCAATATAGGAGATGGACTGGCCAAACTGGAATGACGGCGGTTGCCTGATAAATTGCTCATACCCATCGCACATAAACTCGAAATCGCCACGGGTGGTAATAATAGCCCAAACAGTACCCTCCTCACCAGCTTGCCGCTCGATATCCTCAATTTCGAGCGTATACCCCTCCAAGATATCCACTTCGAACTTCAGGTGCCTGATGTTCTTAAATACCAAAGTGGCTGGTGCCACCCAAAATGTAAAGGGCATCCCCTCAACTTCTGGCTGGTTCCATTTAAAAATGTAATCGATGTCGAGCTCGAGGTCTTCGGCCACGCGAATCTTATAAATCGTTGCATCGTGCCAACCCATGTCGTCGAAGTCGGAGTCTGTCCAGATAGGCTTTTCGAGTTCGTAATGCATGGCTATTCGTTATAAGAAGCTTGATTATCAACTATTTTATTCACTCGCGACTGCAGAAACCATATACCTATTGGCAAGAAAGCCACCAGGAAGAAATCGCCGATATAATCACTTAAACGTGCTTTTTTACCCACTTCAAGTGACTTCAGTAATTGTGCAGGGAATGCCAGATAGTTTAAAACAGCGTAGATCACATAAAACATCAGTAGTACATAAACGCCGGTAAAAGTAATGCCCTGGCCGTCCGAAATAATCATCGCAGCTAAATATATGGTTAGCCATAAACCGCTATTAATGACGAATAAATTATAGTTTAATTCAATTCGCTCGGGCAAATAATGATAAAGCCCATTACCCACGAGAAACGGCCAAAGAAAATATAGGACAATGCCGACGATACGTATCACAGTAGTAACAGACGAATTATTTTCAACGGTGAAATTGCTGAGTATAACTCCTATCATAATGAATATAAAAGCTTGCCAATGTTTAAGCTTGAGGATGAACTTCATGCTACAATGATAACGGTCTGCAGATAACTTTAGTCGCGAACTAGTAAATTTGGACTATTCCATCCGGCGAGATATTGCAAAACAAATGTATACTGATTTAACCCCTGAACAAAAGGCACTGGCTGACTGCATGAGTGACATTTCCGAACGATGCTTTGGCGCTGATTGGATGGATGGTCTTGAGTATGACCTTTGGAACGCTTTATTGCATGGCGAACGGAAATATGGGCAGGGGATGATCTCTGCGAACGATATCGAGAACCTAAAGAGGATATCCAATGCCTGCAATTGTTGGATATATTTTGACGATAAACAAGAAGAGACAGCAATCGCGCTGGAGAGGTGGAGAGAACGCTGTCAATATCTTCAGGTTCTTCCTCGAACCAAGATGTCAACATTCATCAATAAAACAGCGCTCACGTTTAGCGGTATTGCGCTTTCCGGACTCTTGCTCTTATGGCTTTTAGGAGGGTTACTCCTTAAAACTATTCCAGGCACCCCATTTAAGTTAGATGGCTTATTAATCACGGTAATCTACCTTTCCTGTATTATTGCCGTTCAAAAAAGAGTCTTAAGAGCCGATCCTGGTACTAGTATAATCAGGTTGATCATCCTGGGTGTATTAGTGAGCCTCCTGGCAGAAGCATCCTTTCAGATCATCCGCCAATTTACTTTTCAGGATTATAGCTTGAGTGAGAGGGCAAGATACTTTTTTACCGGGGTGATCTCCATCACCCTTCTAATGGCCGTATATTCCTTTTTTTCCGCCTACCAGCTGAAAACGAGAAGAACCGCACGGCTATTCCTTTTTATAGGAATATTTCTCGCTATAATAGCGGTTATTAAACATTTTTTTCCTTCGCCTTTTCAGTAAGATGAAGCGAAATTAGAGCAATTGTACTGAAATATCTATGCACGGCATCAAACCGCTATTTTTTATACAACTCAATTTTCCGCCCATCAGGATTGCCGATAATTGCCACATAACCAAAATCTGTTTGTGCGGGATCTGAAAAGAACACCGCCTGTTGCTCTTTCAGCTTAGAATCGTTCCGTCGAAATCATCAATCCCGAATCCAATGCGCAAATTCTTATCTGGTTCCGTTTGATTTTTGGCAAGCGGTATATCTCTAAGACGGTTTGGCCGATGGTAGCTGAGTAGTGATAGGGTGAATTTCCGTGTTTATGAGAATCGAAGGTAAGTCCTAGCAAACTGTAAAACTCCGCCAGTTGCTGCGGTTCGCTGCTACGTAAAACCAGAAATCGGATATCCATAGTATAATTTAAGGTTTTATGAGAAGATTTTTAAGATCGGAAAAGATATAATACCAATTATGATTAGTTTAGGGTGAATGTGTCTCACTTAAAACATGGCCAGGTACCTCGACCACCAAACAGCTAAAACCTATTTAAACTTAGGCAAAACCATTGAGGTTTTTCTAGGGAGAATATCGGATGACCAGGAAATTCTGACTTACCTCAGTTTGACACGATCGGATACAGGAGATATAGAGGTAACCTGTTGCGAGCATTACGATGAGGGTAGCCTGGATTTTGTTGACCTATACGAATTTTCCACCGTCGACCCGGATAGAGAGAGTTCCCCGTATTTACTTCCGGGGATTTCGATGAAGCTATAGGATTTATAAAAAAGAATTTCGCCCTAGATGAAGTAAAGTTGGTGAATGATGGTGTTATACAGGATGAATATGCGGATTTGCTTAAGCGCGAGGGATTGATCTAATGACAGATAGTTTGATGGCAAAAGAAGATAACAAAGTCGTAAAGATACTTTTCAGATTTTACAGCAATGTGCTGGATGAGTGGACTGTCGAGACCATGTGGGCAGAAGTGGTCGACCAGGAAAAGGGACTGTATAAAATTGCAAATATCCCATTTTACGCTTCCATTGCATCGGATGATATTGTGTTTGCAGAATATGACGATGACGAAGAGAGGCTGACCTATCGTGAAACAGTCGAATTTTCCGGCAACTCAACGGTCCAAGTTGTTATTATGGATAAAAACACCGTTGCCAACGACATTCGCGACATATTCAACGACATGGGTTGCCCATCCGAAAAAGCCAGCGAAGGTTATTTCGTGCTGGAAATCCCTGTAAATGTCGACTATAGATCTGTTAAACAGAAACTATCGGAATTGGAAAATAACAACGTTATCGGTTATGCGGAACCGGTCCTGGCTGATGGACATCAGTATTGAATGATAAGCTAATCTGAACAACAACTAATTACCAAAGTAATAAGTTTATTAGCGGTTATTGTTCCTCATCATTCGATCTCATCAAGTCCACGATGCGGCCGTCGTTCAAGCGAAAGGGCCCATCTAATTGCGAGTCTAGTGTATAATTTATTCGCCAAAATGCAGTTTGGGCCCTTTCGACCGGGTTTTGAAAAGTTTTAAATGATAATATTGTTTGGCTTCGCGGTTCTTTGCATAGGATCATATCAAGTTGAAAGCCAATCTCAGTTATCGTAAGCGCTGATTTCTCCGTAAAAGCTATTGACCGAGGCAAGTGATTCACAAAGAATGTCCAATATTGTTACTGAATATCGAGCTCTCTCCAGATCAGTGGTATGTAATCTGTTTAGCGTCCCCTGTACTAGCATACTTAACTAATTCGGTTACACTAAGGCCAGGAAAGTAATATTGTCTTGACTCTTTATAAAGGGATTCAACCTTCAGCCATTCTTGCCGTGTGATTCTAGAAATCCCAAGTTTCGTTTTAAAATATTCTTCATGTGTGTCCCCGAACATGTCCTTATAACTTAGCTTCGCAAAAGTCTCAACTTCAGGATAGGCAATTTTTGCATCATAAAAAGCGTTTCTGATTCTAACTTCATGCAATCCATTATGATCGTTGTCGATGTTAAACACTTCACCTACATCATTTCCGGTTATATTTCCGCCCATGTTATAGTATCCTCTTAGCGGTAACCTTAACGTATCTGAACTAGTTTCGCGCCAGCGAGTGAAGTTTAAGAACGCCACATGATCGAATTCAAAGTCAACTAATCTTCCACCTCTGTTAAAAACGTGCAAAATATCATTATCCTTAATATTTAAGCTGTCATTTTCCTCCTGCTCCATGATTAACTCGAATTGCGGAAGGTTCTCCTGTCGCATAATTTTGGTTTGCGTGTCGGCTATATGATTTGCTTCTATAGATACCACGATGCCCATCCCAGTTAGCACAATGGCAACAATGACTTCGAAAAAAATTTTATTGCGCTCTAGGCCTTTCCGAACGTAATCTAATGTAAATTTCATAGAATTTTAGTCATTTTAATCTTGGTTTATCGATTTTGTAACTAGATAAGCGGTAACCATTAATTGAATATCGTTACATACATTTGCTAATTTAAAGATAATAACATTTGTAGTCTAGAGTCATCAACGTATGCTAATGCAAATGCTTTAGGGGAGCAGTTGATACGGTTATAATTTCAAAACCTCATTTGGAGGGTCCGCTCAAATCATTTTCTGTATATGATAAGGAAGCAGAACGCTAACTCATGTCGAAGAGACTTACGATTGTAAACGTCGCCGTACCACACATAAAATTGGGATTGAAAGGCCTGGCGGCTGTTTTGTTAGTAGTGAATTAGCAGATAGCATAAGACTTAAGGAATTGGTGCTCTATCGATTAAACATGAGTCTTGAGCAAGTTGGGAAATATTGCCCGTTATGAAAATCCATATTGTAGATAAAAATATTCCGCCGATTATTCGCAATGACATCGTCAATTAAAGTGCTGAACTTGGAGTGTGATGCCGTTTGACTCGTTTGATTATAATCGGCTAATGCACCGGTTAAATAATCCGGAATTTTTATTAGGTCTGCATAAAATTCGTCACTTTTGCTATCGGCTGGTGCGGCAAGAAATTTACAAAGGTATTTATCGTAAAGGTATTGGATAAAGGTAATATTGAAAAGATCAAGAGAAAAGTTCTTTTCCATGTCATTGATTTCGTCCCGGTCTGAAAACCACCCCATTTTTGTACACTGCGTACGGTTAGCTACCAGTGTGGCTAAAAATCCACCAATCGTAGTGATCAGGATAAGATTTCTTAAAACGCGGTGTTTCTTATCTTGCTCTATATAATTTCGGATTTTCTTGATCTTTCTTCCTATCGCTATATTTGTTTCTTTTTGAAATGGATCTTGTTCGTTCCATCCAGGGATCGAATTGTAAAGGTTGTCTAGCGACAATAGCAACGATGCCTTATAATTCTGATAGTTGTTGTAGAATCCATATTTGTGATTTGAGATAACAAACGAAAAACTTAAAAATGGTAAATGTCTTAGAAAGCTGGCAAAAGCTGGGCTAACAGACCTGGTTTGTTTAATCTCACCCGGAGCCAGCAAATTGATCATGCTCCCTAGTTCAAAAGGATTCTGTATAAAAGGCAAAAAAGAAAAAGTTACAACGTCGTTGAGTTTACCACTGGCAAAACTATAGTCGGAGAAAAGTGTCCAGCGATCGATGTGACCATATTGATGAAAATAGTCGGCTTCCAAATCGGCGATAGTAGTGCCATGATAGACCTGATTTACGGCCTTGATGATTGGCGAATCTTCCTCTTTAACCCGCATTACCTTAATATAAAAAAATCCAATATGCGGATCGGTTCGTCCTTTTTTACGTAAAGATCAGCCGCCCAAAAATCCGCCACATAGATTCTGGTTTGCCTGAAATGCCCCTGCTCAATCATGTCGTTCGGCAAAAGCAGCCATTCGTCATTTTTTATTGCGAGTTTCAACGCTCTTTTATACCGATTTTGAGTAGCCAAGTCTTCCATTACTAATTCAGGCTTAATCAAAATTAGAGAATGTGCTTTACAAATACCTCCGCAGACTCCGCAACCTGCATGTTGCAGCGCTAAAGTCGTAATGATACTATCATAACGAAAGGCTTAGCGTTTGTGCGGAGTGCATTGATATTGATAAGCCCATATCCCCTTTGCAAGCGGCATTAATTCAGCTTCAGCGATACTTAAATGAAAAACGTAACGTGTTTCCTGATATGGGACATTGCAAGAAATTAAATCCTCAGCCTTCAAATCAGCTGCCCATTTTTTTTGCAATTGCCTCGTCTTTAGTAAAGGAAATGAAGTCAGTTATTTTGTAATAATTTTTATCCGACTCTAGTAAATGATCGATATGTGCTTTGATCGTTGATAGCCCGCCCAAGTTCTCAATATTTTTTGGGTTTCCGCCGCCCCCGAAAGCTGCCGAGCGGATACCTTCTGAGCGAAATCCACTTGGATTTGTACACTCATTATATATGCTATCACCACGGTATAAGTGTACTATACTCACGTTAATCTTTATAGAGCGTCCATTACTTGTTCTGCCCGAATAACCTCAATTCGCGGATTGATCTGGTTGACCAAATCACGTATCATAGAAAAGTCTTGTGAACTCATAACACGTCCAGTAATGATCTGTACAACTTCCGCTGGCACATATACACCTTCAGTTAGGAAGATGCGCTCTTCTTCTTCATAAGTCCAGATATTTAGTTTGTGTATCAGAATTGTCCGTGCGGCTTGACGTTCATCGATTTCACCAGAAAGATGATGGAGCCCTTCGTATATTATAGGCCTTAAATCAACCACATCCGAGTCGACCATGACACCAATAGCAACGCCCCGTTGGCCGTCGGCGTAATGAGACCACATAAGTTTGTTATTATTGTTCCGACTCAGTGAACATACCCGGACATTCTGCTTGTTTTCCCGTATGATACGCAATATTCTTCTATCATAATTGCCTTGATAATAATAATATTGGCCCTCCATGGGATCATTCGTTTCTTTATACAACGAAGCATATAAACGGTTACGTAGAATGATGTCGACAAAGTTCTTAAAATTATTTAAGCTACGATATTTATACAATAGACGTTGGGCCATCTGTGATCGATGAATTAGCTGGTTATACAAGAAAACCAAATATAATAGTACTAATAGAATTGGGTGTATCTTTCATCCAGATTGCTCAATTAAAATTGTTGCGAAATGTAAATACAAGAAAAACTGTAACTTACCGCTCTAATATTGGCGTGAGATACTTAGTAAATTTGACCAACATCCGTAATAACCCATAAGTCATGAGATTACTGTTGATAAAAGAAACAAAAGCTTCTTTCATCCTGAAGTATCAAAATTAACCAGATCAAGTCTATAACGCAGATCCCATATTAAGCTAATATACGTTTAAAATAAAAAAAAAAGACAAGTTAAACTGAAGACAAGGCAAGCAAAAGGATTCTTCCTATCACTTTCCGGTTGTATAGGAAGAAGTGAACAATACTGTGGTTAAAATATATTAGCGAGACAATTTTGATCAGCTCTTGAACTACTGCTGACGTATAATTGGCACGATCTTGTCAGTACACTGTGATCTCTCATAACTGTAAGCTTACACGATGCTTATACTTAAGGGAAAGGTAATACAGGTTAAAAGCCCCTAGCAAACCGCTACATCAAATCAGTAAACAGAATAAATAGCTAGCCAATCCCTTCCAGATTCGCTTCCGGATGCCCTTGCATACTCTGTAACACCAATTCCCCTATAAATTCAGCAAACGGCCCAATGTTATTCTCCACACTAGCCTTTTCCAAGGTTGTCATATACCGCTCCCGCTTACCTACCGGGATCACCGTCCAAGGATACCCTCCCGAGGCAAGCATGGCATTCATTATAAACCTCCCCATTCTCCCATTCCCATCCATATAAGGATGAATAAATACAAAGATAAAATGTCCCAGTACGGCCCGCACAGATGCTTCAGGTTCTTCTTCGAGGAGTTCAAACAACACCGGCATGGCATCCCTCATCGCATCAACAGGTAATGGGGTGTGTTTAGATCCTCCTATATACACCTGGCTGCTACGATAGCCAGCCAAATCCGATAGCTTTAGTATTCCTGCAGCTACACTGGGATCGAATAGTTCCGTAAACCATTTCGCACGATCCTTATCGACAACGGATCCGGAATTAGCTCCATCGAGAATTTTGCCGATAGACCCCTTTACCTTCTGAAACGCCAGCCAATAGCCACGAGCCGCCATTGCATCACGTTGCTTTTTATCAGCTTCATTGCCATCCTTGTCCCATTTGCCGCTGCTCACACGTTCAATCAGCTCGGGCGTTACCCGGTACCGCTCGATGGATAAAGAGTGATAGGCATCTGTTACGTAAATATCATCGACCCGCTGGAGGTAGTTAGCAACGTTCTTAGGCAGTCCGGGAGCTTTTGGAAATTTGTCGATCACCACTTCTCTCATTTCCTGCCAAAGGAACTTGATCCTGTTTACCGCTGGCGAACGCTCACGCGAAGAAAGATTCACTTGAAGCTGGTATTCAAACGGATCGGATTCACGTATCGCATAATCAGCGCCTTTCATGGTGTCGATGATGCCATCGGCGATCTTTTCCCTGGCGATATTACGAAAAGCACCGGCTAGCCTGCCGGCAATGGTAGTATGGCCGTTTTCCAGTAATACAGGAAGCAGCTCGGAAGAATCCCGGATCATGGAAAGCGTTGTCCGGCTATCGACAGGATTCCTGGTGAAAATGCTGGCTGATGAATAGATCAGCGAAGCTTGTAATGTATACATCCTGATGCCATTCTGCATAGTTCGCAAATCTGGATCAGGCAAATCGCTTTTCAAGTTGAATAGCGAGGTGTTATGCGGAAACGGAGTTACCGTGTTGCTCGCATCCGGTGACCGCACAATTAATTGGGTGGGGACTGTCCAGTTCCCGGCTTGAATAAGCAAGGATTGCTCGGGAGAAATTATCCAATTGTCCCCATATTTTTGTTCAAGAAACCGCGAACAAAAATCCCAATACGAACCAAACCAAGCAGTGCTGTCTCCTTTTTTTTCACCAGGATCAGCGGGGATATACCAGCCCTTTAAGACTTCGATCAGGAATCCATGCTTGGCCAACAACGAGCGCTGCGATTTATTTGGCAAATCGGAAGCGCCAACAGCTATAACGCCTCTATCCTGCACTTCCTTTAGTGCTTTAAGCGCTTCAACGAAACGTTCTCTAGGTGTTGCCATTGCTTATGCTGTTATCACAATACAAATGTACTAAAATGTACTGTTACAATTATTATCGTTTGTACGATTACAATTATTATCGTCTGTTCTACTACAATTATTATCGTTTGTGCTACTACAATTACTATCGTCTGCCTTCTTTACAACTACCAGGAATAAAATGGCTCTACATCTCCTTGATCAGTTCTACAGTGATAAGCTTCTTCTGCAAGCTCAGTTCCTGGTAGCAACTCACAACTGACGCACGGTGCCTTTCGAGGTAGTTATTCAGGGCGACGATCTCTTTTCGGCTCCCTTTTGCAACCCCTTTTACCGCGTTCCAGTCGCTTTCCTGAATCGATTGCTTTAAGGACACTTCTATCCGCCTGCCATTAACCGTGATCCGTGCGCATAGCGGACATTTTCCGTTTTGATTGGCTTTGCCTTCTTAAGGTAAAAGCTCACTCCGAAGGTGTTTTCTGTGTTCATATGTATTCAATTTTTCAAAGCATTGCTTTGGCCGTTTTTGAATGATTTAGCTTCCGATAGGTCCCGGGAGATATCACGAATGCGACATAAATTGCTTCAAAATGAGCCAAAATAAATCACACATACTACTGACATACAGTAACTTACAGTGCTTCGAGGGACCCAAATGTAAAAACTCGAAATGGGTCGTAATACGTATTGCAAGATCCGTGTCGATAGTTCATAGCCCGTTGCCCCCTGCACGTACAACGTCTAACCTAAAACCCCTATCTTCGCCCTCATGTCGTATCGGCAGAACAAGGCATACTGGCCGCGCATCCCCCGAATAGGTCCCATACAGGTTGTTTTTACATGAATACTTTAGGCTGATTTAAAATAAAAAAGCCTTCAAATCATCGATTTAAAGGCTTTTTGGGCTCTGATGAACCCTTAAAAGTCGGGATGGCAGGATGATCTAGCCATTTTATAAATGAATGATTGTAAGCAGGTTACATCAATCTCCAGGATAGCTGGTAACCGAAAAGGGCACATGTATTTTGGGCCGTTTTGTGGGAGGGTTGTAGGGCTAACCGGATGGAGGGTTCGTAAGTCAATGAGCCTTGGGAGTAAAGATAGGGAGAAATTTGGGAAATGGAAAAGAGCCAATTTTATAGATTTAGTTTACCAAAATGGGTTTCTGCGGCGATGATCGCCGCAGTGAGGCGTTTTGGTAAACTAAAGTCCTTGGTGAAATCACATAGCCAAATCAGGGAGAAATCAATATTTTTACTTCATGTTTCCAAATAAGGAAGATTTCAGAGAAGAAGGCTATATCGCCGAAGAACTGTTTAGTGATAATCAAGATCGTTCACAACGGTTATGTAGAAGCATTCAACAGGGTGTTGAGTTGGGTGTATTTACGCTGGAAGACGGTTTAAACGCGTACAAGGTTAGCAAAGAACGTTACATTAGTTTCGTAGCTAAAACAAGAGTCTGATCCCATTCAAAGTCGGTCATTAGGTTCTTCCCCCGCACACCCCTCCATTGCCATTTTCTAGCTGCCAGCCCTGAAGCCGCCGGGCTACAAGGCAAGGCTTTTTGTAATTTTTTACTACCCGGAGCGCAGCGGAGGGTGGAGAAAAAATTACAAAAACCCGAAGGGCCCCGGCCTTGACTGTACAGCCCGGCGATCAGAAATTTGCTGCGGCAAAATGGCGATGGAGGAATAAGGTCGACTCATTTTAGATCCATCGATAAGATGTCGTAAACATTCGAATCCCTTCGGGCGTTTGCGATGTTATCGAAACATATTCCTATTTTTGTTTAAGGAGAAGATATCATGAGCAACATCACCTTACAAACCAAATTCGAGTCGCTTCCACCGGCATTAAAAGCTGAAGTGTCGGATTTTATCGATTTCCCTGGTAGCTAAATCCGCCAAAAAGAAGGAAAGTATTGTTCCGCAGTTTGGCAGCGCTAAGGGGAAGATCAAAATGTCCGCTGATTTTGATGCTCCGCTGGAAGACTTTAAAGACTATATGTAGTGGATTACTTGCTGGATAAACACGCTTTCCTGTGGTTTATCAATGGAGATCAAAATCTTTCAGATAAAGCCAGGAAGCTAATCGAAGATCCTACCGCAGCTAAATTTGTAAGTATTGTGTCGTTTTGGGAGATCGCCATCAAGATAAATATTGGCAAGCTTAATATTGCTCTCCCCTTTTCGGAATTGAAACGCCAACTTGAGCGCAACGGCTTTGAATTGCTGCCCCTCGCTATCGAACATACCTCGCGAGTGCTCTCTTTGGAGCTGCATCACCGTGATCCGTTCGACCGAATGATCCCTTCGCAAGCAATAACCGAGGGCCTTGCTATAATTAGCCGGGATGAGCATTTTACCAACTACCCGGTAAAGACGTTCTGGTGAAGTTAATTTAATAACCATTCCGGATCGACCCGTGCATTTATAAGAGGTTTTCTTACCACCTACACAACGTTTCCTTACATCGTCGGATCGATATCGCCTACTTTGAAGCCCATCTTGAGGCCAACGTCCCCGATTTGCTTTAGGAACAATCCCAAGTCTTTTACCAGGCTTTGCGGAAAGCAGATGGCCGCATTGATCCGTTTAATTTTCTCGGTTCTGAAGAGCCGTTCGATAAACTTGGCATCGTGCAAGCGCTCATTGGTCACCACAGGTTTCAAATCGGCGAAAAAGTCGTGATCTAAGCTTTCGCTGATCCGCCATAGCTCCTCTACGGACATGCTTTTCTTTTTATAGGTATAGCTGGGGCTTCTGCCGTTGATGCCTAGAGCTACTTTTATTTCAGCGGTGGTCAGTCTCTTTTCCTTCACCACTGCTTCTATCAGTTTGCCAACGTGTGCTGTCATAACCCTATTTTTAAGTTCTTTCATTAATTGTCTCCTTCCAGCCGTTTGCTTTGCAATAGCCTGGGGAGGATTTGCTGATCGAGGTTCGTTCTGAATTTGGCACCGATCAATAATGCTGTCTTGTTCGTGAGTATCACCGCGCCGCCTTCTACAGACCGGATCATATTAAAGTTTATGATGTACGATTTATGAATCCGGATGAAGCAGGCCGGATCGAGCACCGCTTCAATTTCTTTCATGGTGAGATAGGTGAGGTATTCGTCACGCTCCAGGTGAATGAGCAAGTAGTTTTGTGCGGCTTCGATATAAACGATCTCCTCTATTGGAATGCGGACAACCTTTCCCTTCATGCTGCTCTTCACGAAGAAGCAAGATTCAGGGTCAAGAGGGTTTGTTTGGGCCTGCATAATTATGAACTATCTCACCCAATCCCTATCGAACCTCGTTCAAGGCTTTGCTAAGCCGGTAGGAATCGTTCAGGAAATCGCCGATCTGCTCGTAAAAAAAGAGCATGTTATGGATGTCTTCTTTGGTTACGTGATCCGCTGAGTTGTATACCCAGCCGCTGTATAGTTGCCATAGTAGTTTTCGGAGCTCTTTGGGTGGATAGTTGACGAAAAAGTACTCGACGTCTGCCTGGACGGATTTGAATTGTTCCTGTGTGAGAACGGCTTCGTGAGCCATGGTGTTTGTTGTAGCGCTCATCAGTTTGGGTTTTAAGGGGTAAACTTGGGTTGATTATGCTTAGGCCACAACAAATAAGGTGTGGAACCAAGCTTACCGTCTTAGAGGTACTGGCATACCCGGGAACGAATAAGCGAGGCCCACACCTATACCGGTGTGAGCATCTTCACTTATTGTCTCGTTCCCAAATTGAAAAGGCCAGTTTTCTAAGACGAGATTCTTAAGTGCGAATGCTTCCAAATACTAGAAGGAATACCGCAAAAGTAATTTTTTAATGCTTCATTTTGTCTTTCTGATTTATAATCAAATATAGTAATGAGCACCCACTGTTGCAAGTTCTTGTAACAAAGAATTGAAAAAAAATAGCTGTTTTTATGTGGCAATGAATGAACAGCGAGACAAAAAGCGATTAGAAGACTTTGGCAAGCATCTAAAGGACTTAAGAGACAAGTTAGGTTTGAGCCAGGATACTGTAGTTGCGAGGTGTGATGTAACAAAGGGAAACCTCAGCAATATCGAGAACGGAAAGAAGGACTTTAATTTTACTACTCTGCTTGAGATTGCTAAAGGATTGGGAGTGAAACCAAAGGAATTGCTAGATTTCTAAATCTACAATACAACTATCATTTTTATTACCTTAGCCTAAACATTGCCTTTCATCCTTTCGGCTGAAAGCCAGATAGCTAATCTTTTTGAAAAAATTAACAGCGGTACAGTTTGAAGATTACATTCAAAAAGGCGGGTCGACCAAGCCTTGGATCGTACTTGCTGTTGAAGAGGGGAATAAATTACCGATTGCAGAAGCTTACGTAGTTAAGCTGTTTAAAAAAGATCATGCACTAAATGACTGCGCCCTTGCTTCAGAATTTATAGTTGCAGAACTCGCCAGGGAACTGGATTTAGTTGTCCCGGACAGTGCGATTATGACATTTTCAAATGACTTTGTCGAAACCCTTACTGACGAGCAAATTAAGTTTTTGGAGGGCAAACAGTATGCACCAACATTTTCATCGAGGCTATTAAACAGCTCGACACTAGTTATGGCCGAAGTTGGCAATCTGTCATCCCCTGCAGCCGAACTCGCCAAATTGTTCGCCTTCGATTGCATGGTGATTAACACAGACCGCGGAGGATTTCGGGATAAGCCGAATCTACTGGTGGATGATGACGGATTTACGCTAATTGACCACGAGTTGTGCTTATTCTTCCTGGCATCGTCCAGTTCAACCGGCATTAATAAGCTGATGAAAAGTATTAAGGCCGGGAATATTGATATGATACAATATGGCAGGCATATCTTTTACCAAAAGCTTAAAAGCTACAAGGGCAAAAAAGTACACTTATTCAATGAATTTGAAGAGAATTTGAGCAAACTTAATGTTGCCGGGATAGTGAAATATGCACAAAACTTGGAGCAGGAAAATATACCAGCAGGCTCCATTGATTCGTTAAATGAGTATCTTAGCCTGCTAAAACAAAACGCATCTCAGTACTGTAACATTTTATTGGGTTTAATCCGATGAAGAAAGGAACTTATACATACGGCCTCTTACAATATCGTCACTCCCAGGTTTTGGGGGAAGTGCTAAATATTGGCCTGTTGGTATATTTTCCCGATTTAAAAGTACTCCGCTTTATCTTTCCGGATAAGATTCTCCGGTTACGTTTCGCCTATCCCAATGTGCCCGAAAAGACAATTAAGGCATATTTTAAGTATTTTGAAACAAGGGTTAGCAAACTAAATGCTCAACCCGAAGTATTTGCCGATGACGCTTTATCCGAATCATTGGAACGGTTTATAGATAAGGAATTTCTTCCCTCTGACTCATCAGCACTACAGTTTGGCAACTATCGGAAGGGGTTGCTTTATACACCCGATATCGAAGTTATTTGCGACCAGCTATATAATTTGTACTTCTCCGTTTTCCAACTGCACGAAACTACGGCTCGCCGAATTGACGAAAGTGTATTGCTGGGAAACTATAAAAAGTTGCTAAAGCAATTTAGTAATGATGAGTTAGGTGTGCTTGGTAATAAAAACAGCTTTCACCTCGATTACGAAATCGCACCGCCCGAAAAAAGCAAGTTAAGGTTTGACATTGCCTGGAACAGTTCATCAAACCTTCACCTAGTAAAACCGATAAGCTTCGATTTGCAAAAATCGGAGTCGATTGATCGTAAGGCTTACCAGTACTATGGGCGCTTTATTGATTTACAGGATTACGCCGGAAAGTCGGATTATATTTTTGATGTAATTCTGGCTAAACCTAAACATAAGCCTTTGTTTAAAGCATATGATAACGCGATCAGGTTATTGCAACAGCCTAAGTTTGTTCAATTGATCGAGCCAGATAAGTTGGAGGATTATACGCACCAAACGGTTGAAGCCTTGCTGAGTACATAATTAGTAGCTTAGTTACCATTACTAATGCTTTTCAGATTAAAGCAAAGCATTTGCTCATTTCTAACTTGATCGCTACAGCTTAAGTTAACACATCTATGGTCCTGTATTCATTGTCCGCCAAACAAGGTCAATTATAGCTACTATTTGGTTGCATTGAAAAGATAACTGTGATCAGCAGTTAAAAATTCATAGTGCGCTTTACTGGAAACCGTAATATTGAATAGAATACCTAACTTAGCTTTAATACAATTATTGAATCTAATTAATGAGGCTTAAAACTATACATCCGTTCGCCGCGAGAATGGCCCCCGAAATTGCTTTCGCCGCTCTTGACGGATTGAATTCAAAAGCTACAATATTGGACCCTATGATGGGGTCCGGTACAGTTTTGAGAACCATATCGGAACTCGGATTCAAAGGATTGGGATTCGACATTGATCCGCTTTCAGTACTCATGTCCAAAGCCTGGACATCGAAGATTAACTCTGCCCAGTTTACAAAAAACACGGTTTCACTGGCTAAAAAAGCGCTTTATTTAAATACTGATAGCATCGAATTGCCTTGGATAGACAATGATAATGAAACAACGAAATTCATTAAATTTTGGTTTGGTGATAATCAAGTGAAGGATCTGAGAAAGCTTAGCTTGCTTATTAACTCGGAAAACGGCCAGTATTCTCATCTTTTTAAAATTGCACTCAGCCGGCTGATAATAACAAAGAGTAAAGGGGCATCTCTCGCAGCCGATATATCACATAGCCGACCACATAAGGTTAGGGAAATTAATGATTTCGACGTTTTGGACGAATTCGTTCGATCCTGCGGGAAGCTTACACAATCGATAATGCCTGAAAAGTTGCTTGGAAAAGTAAAAGTCGTTCAGGGCGATGCAAGGTCCTTAAACAGCGTGAGAGACAAATCAATAGATTCAATAATTACCTCCCCACCCTACCTCAACGCTCTTGACTATATGAGAGGTCATAAGTTATCATTGGTTTGGCTAGGGTTTAAAGTATCAGATCTGTCGGCGATTAGGAGTAACAGCGTTGGGGCTGAAAAGGCACCAGAGGCATCTGCGAACCTGAAGCGAGCCAAACTACTCACCAGAAATATGCCTGAGCTTAAGAACTTGCCTGCTCGGCGTATCAACATGGTTTACCGGTACGCGCTTGATTTGGACAAAATTCTACGAGAGTCTGCACGAGTTCTTAAAAAAAACAGGAACGCAACTTTCGTTATCGGCAATTCGAGCTTACAAGGTGTTTATGTACAAAACACGTTAATAGCCGAACACGCAGCCGAATTGAACGGCTTCCGCCTTGTGGAAAGGAAAGAACGCGAGATTCCGCCTAATAAGCGCTACTTACCGCCTCCCGTTGATGCGATCGGTTCCAATTTTAATGGCAGGATGAGAACCGAGACGGTGATAACCTTCAGGAGGTAATCGATGAAAGCCACTCAGACGGAAATAGAATATCACTTACTAATCCAAAGTCAGGATAGTTTAGCTCTGTCGAAGCTATATGACAAGTATGGCGAATTGATAATGGGTAAACTTAGCCGGCACTATCCTAAAATAGCCATGAAGGATGAATCAGTCATATTAGATGCTGTGAACCAAGCTTTCTTCGGCTATTACAAGAATCCTACAACCTTCAATCCTCAGTTGAGCAGTCTTCATCGTTTCCTAGAAATTGCGGCTGAAAGAGACCTTAAGAATATCATACAAAAAGAGGCGAAGCACAATAACAAACAAAATCTACCTGAAGATGTCGAACTCGAGAACAACTTCTGGAATAGAATACAAAAGCAGGAAGAAGATGGAGAGTCTAAGCTAATTTTTAAAGAAACCGCACACCTTTTAGAGGTTATTTTGGCTGAGCATTTCGACGAAAGCGCAGATAGAGATATAGCGAAAATGATTCTAGCAGGAGAAAGAGAGACAAAGCCCTACGCCCAGGTTCTTAAACTATCAGACGAACCAACGGATATACAGAAAGCCGAAGTAAAACGAGCAAAGGACAGGATAAAGAAAGTACTTGAAAGAAATAACATTACCGCAAAAATTAAGGAGATAATCAGATGATCGACAAGCTAATGTTATTGAAGAGCGCATATGAAAAGGCGGCACAAGAAAGCAAATTTCTGGCCCATACATTAGAGTCTTATATTCAAATAGAAGGAATAACACAAGCCGAAGCCATTGATGCAATAGGATCGACACAGGAGATATATTACAAACTCGGCCTATGTCTCTTACCCATCCCATCGGCTCAGAACTATTTGGAAGAGCTTAATAAAATATGTTCTTATCTAAATATAACAGCAATTAACCTAAATAAAATTATAAAGCGGGTTGATTCCATAAACAAATTTCGCGACTCAGGCACCTCAGAAAACGGCTTCTTGGCTGCTGCTCGTGATAGAACTAAAGAGAAATGAGCAATGCGCCTCGTTCGACCACATATCGAGAATATTGCCAAGCAGTTTTGGTCTGTAACGAACCTAGATAAGGAGCCGCCTTATGATCTCAGTGGAGCGATAAGCTTAATGTTTCCTATAGACATCGTTCAACTATCACAGCTTTCAACCGATAAAATAAAGCAATGGCTTAAACAACGTAACGTTCAGATAGACACTGAGGTTAATGACAGACCCGTACATGGTTTTGTGATATTTTATCGAGGAGCAGGATTTATATTTTCCGATGGCGGCGATGATGAGCGAGAGAGGCGCTACACCATCGCCCATGAAATAAGCCACTTTATATTAGACTATAAAATACCAAGAGAAAAAATTATCAATAAGTTAGGGGCTTCGATAAGTGACGTAATCGACGGGATTAGGCCACCCACTGATGAAGAAATAGTGAAAGGAATAGTTCATGGATTGAATGTAAAGCCATTCACTCATTTATTAGAAAAAAAAGGTGACGGCTCATTTTTAAACAGCGACGTGTATAACTCGGAGAACGCCGCTGACGAATTAGCAATCGAGTTGATAGCTCCAGCATCAAGGGTAGTTGCTGACATACTACAAGGTAATAAGCCATCGAGCTTCGGCGCATTCTCCGATCGTTGCCGGCTAGTTCTGGAAAATCGATATAAACTGCCTGGCCTTATAGCGAATGATTATGCTCGTTTGCTGGCTTATAAAGTAACGGGCGGGCCATCAATTATGTCGAGGATGGGATTTTGAAGTCGAACTTTTAAAAGAACCTCGGAATAGCAACTTATATAAGCTCCATGGAAGACAACGAAAATATAGAAGAACGTGATTTTCCGGTTGAAAACCAAACTAATGTGGATGACTTCAAACGGGCCTACGGCGAGGATTTTTCCAATGCTATTGACATAGATACTTGGCGTATCGGAGAAAATCTAGCGCAACTCTATCCTTTGATCGAGAAGGAACTAATTCAGGCAAAACAAGACGAGCAAAAGACCCGAAGCACCTTCCGTAGTACAATTTTTCCAAAAATAAAGGAATTACAGCATGTTCCTGCGGCAGGGCTACATAAAATTCCTAGTGAAGATATTATTGAAAAGGTTCATGCTGGCTTTTTATTCAATGGAGCGGTAACGGCCTGTGGTAGTGTAAGCGCTGTATATGATTCCTTACCTATTTCAATAACTCAGATTGGTGTTTGTTTAGTTTCCTATCAGGGCCAGCATGGCAGCTATTCTCACCGGCTATTCAGAAGAGACCTCAGATTCAAGGGTGATGATCCGATAAAGGAAGCGGTTGATTTACTAGAAAGGAGAAGAAGAAGCGATAACGCAGAGGGAAAGACGCAAATGAGCGATCTCGCAATAAGAGGAATTCGTACTTACGCAGAGAGAGCTATCCTTTTAGAGCGAGCTCACTCAACTTGGCTTTTAGGGGCTGGTTCGCCCACTCCGTTTGAGCTAATGACTGGGTTTTGGGCAAGCCGAACGGAGATGAAAGATCGATCAATTGCGCTAATGAAGAAAATGATCTTGGAGCATAAGAGATTTGTTTATGTCCAAAGTAGTGATAGGAGTCTGGAGCTTAAGACCTTTGGTAATGCATTAAACCCCTACGAGTATGTGGTCATCGATACCCTTGAAGACAGATTGAAGCATATGGTAGAAGTAGGCGGCACACGCAATACTTTTCGTGACTCATATCAAAATTTTGTTCAGGAAGTAGGGCCGAAGATAGCGTTCGGACTGTATCGCGTGTCGAAGCTTTCATCCCCAAGAATCTTCTATTGCCACGTGGACCATATTTATACAGCAGCGCACATTGCCATGGCCGACAGCGCTCTTCAAATGCATTTAGGCTCACCAATGCTGCTTGATCTGGCAGATAGCCTCTGTAAAACAGCATTTGGCAAAAGCGACTTTGTCGCATCAATTGAGCAAGCATATGCGAAGGCAGAGGTGGTAGTTAATATTAACAAATAAGCTTATGGAAGAATTGGAACAAGATCCCTCAGAACAAGATGTTATTATGAACACGCTTAATGCGGAGATTGATAATAATGGGGGCCCCTGGGAAGAAGATGAAAATTGTAAGAACGCTGACGGCATGACTATGTTCGACTTGCCAGGAAGCCAGGATAATTTATTGACAATCCTCTTGCCCAAAAAGAACATTCGAAATATTGGCGCTCACTCACTTCTCGAAATACGTAGCAGAACAACTCAGAATGGCGGAGATGGTAGAATTTATAGAGGAATTGTTGTAGCCGGGCCGTTTCATGAGCCAGATGGAATTCGTGCTGATGCTCACATGATGGTCACCACAACAATTAATGGTGCGATATTTATGCCTAATTTTCATGGGAAGGTTCAAGTCGAATTATTAGGAGAAATGGCAGGCGATGTAATGATGCCGCCACGATTCAGGCCATTGCCTAACAGTCCAGTGTTTGTTTTGAGTAAAGAGGAGACAGCAAAAGCATTAAAGGTTGATGCTGAGCCTGGAATAACGCTAGGTGTAGCGATTGGACATGACGATATTGAAGTTAAAATTCCATCGGATAAAAAAACAGTCATCCCAAGACATATTGGCATCCTTGGTACGACTGGCGGAGGAAAATCCACTACTGTTTCTGGCTTAATGAGTCAATTTCAAAAGAAAGGTATTGCAACGATAGTCATAGATACAGAAGGTGAGTACACTCATATTGATAAACCAGCGTCCGATGAGAAAATGAAAATGCTACTGAAAAGGCGCGGGCTGAAAACCGAAGAAGCGCTAATTACGGTCTATCACCTTATTAATCGAAAAACGAGGGCAGAGAAACCTACTCCTACTAAAGAGTTTACTCTCAGCTTTTCATCGTTATCGCCGTACGCGATAGCTGACTTACTAGGATTAACAGAGGCACAATATATTCGATTCTTCAAAACATATGATGCAGCAAAAAGAGTTTTAAGAGATTTGCAGCTCTTTCCGAAGAAAGGACAAGAGACACAAGCTCTAGAAATCGATGAATTCGATACTGGCTACCCGCAAATTACCATTTCACTATTGACGGATGTTGCCGGCATGATGCTCGATTCGGTGTCTCAAGGAACAACGACCTCGATTGTCCGTAATGATTTTATAAAAGGGAGCAAAGAAAGAATTAGCCCAACAATTGCATCTTTTGTGAAAGGCGTTGATAGCGAAAGTAGCTGGAAAGCATTACTTGCAAAACTATGGCAACTAGATAGAACGAAGATTTTTGATACTCCCGGAGCTAATCCGATATCTTTTTCCGAGCTTATTAAACCGGGAAGTTTGACAATAATTGATTTGAGCGATTCTGATTCTACGCTAATAAATAATATTGTCATTGCCAATCTCCTTCGCGGGTTACAAGTTGTCCAAGAACAGGCCTACAATGAGGCAGTAGCTAAAAACAAGCAACCTACACCGGTATCGATCATTATCGAAGAAGCCCACGAGTTTTTGTCTAAAGAGCGAATTGGCAAAATGTCGAACTTGTTTCAACAAGTCGCTCGGATTGCTCGTCGGGGTCGCAAGCGCTGGTTGGGGCTAGTATTCGTCACTCAGTTGCCGCAACATTTACCAGATGAGGTGTTGGGGCTAATCAATAGTTTTATTCTACACAAAATCAGCGACGCAAATGTTGTTAGCCAACTTAAAAGATCTATTGGAGGGGTAGATCAAGGCCTATGGAATAGGCTTCCTAGCTTAGCACCCGGTCAAGCCATCGTATGTGCACCGAGCTTATCAAGATCTATGCTAGTAGCAATCGACCCCTCTCCATGCAAACTACTTATGGTCGATTAACAAACGTTTTCAAAACATTGTCGAACTTCCTATAAAACCCTGGAATAGTATATCAGTAGCGAATCCTACTACTATTTTCCAGGGAGATACCCACACTCCCGGCTTTGTGGGTAAACTTAATCCAGATAGTTATGCCAATAGGTAGAACAGCTCGGACAGGAGAAAGCTGTCCTGAAAGTGGAGTTTGGAAAGTGCAAGGGACACCAAGCACAACAGCTCCGATTGCTCGCGGTAATCGTATGCCCCCTTATGACGGCAAAGCGGTTACATGGATTTTAATCCAGCTCGCTTAAATAAAGGGAGCGAAAGCTCCCTTTATTTTTAAAATTCGGTCAGGAAATCATATATCCTTCGCTGCAAAAATACTCCACTTAGTCAATCCTGTCAAGATTTGCCACCGGCCGCCCTTCCATATTCTGCAAAACAAGTTCCCCTATAAATTCCGCAAAGGGCGCAATATTATTTTCTACACTAGCCTTCTCCAACGTCGTCATATACCGCTCCCGCTTTCCTACCGGGATCACCGTCCAAAGATACCCTCCCGAAGCGAGCATTGCATTCATGAGAAACCTCCCCATTCTCCCATTCCCATCCATATAAGGATGAATAAATACAAAGATGAAATGTCCCAGCACTGCCCTAACAGATGCTTCGGGCTCTTCGTCGAGCAGTTCAAACAACACCGGCATGGCATCTTTCATCGCATCGACAGGCAATGGTGTATGCTTAGATCCTCCGATATATACCTGGCTGCTGCGATAGCCAGCAAGATCCGATAGCTTCAATCTCCCGGCTGCCACACTGGGATCGAATAGTTCGGTAAACCATTTCGCATGGTCTCTGTTGATAACAGAGCCGGAATTGGCTCCATCGAGAATTTTGCTGATAGACTCTTTTACCCTCTGAAACGCCAGCCAATAGCCACGAGCCGCCATCGCATCACGTTGCTTTTTATCAGCTTCATCGGCGTCCTTGTCCCATTTGCCGCTGCTCACACGTTCTATCAACTCGGGCGTTACCCGGTACCGCTCGATAGATAACGAGTGATAGGCATCTGTTAGGTAAATATCATCAACCAGCTGGAGGTAGTTGGCCACGTTCTTAGGCAGCCCGGGAGCTTTCGGAAATTTGTTGATTACTACTTCCCTCATTTCTTGCCAAAGGAACTTAATCCTGTTTACCGCTGGAGAACGTTCGCGTGAAGAGAGATTCACCTGGAGCCGGTATTCAAACGGATCGGATTCACGTATCGCATAATCAGCGCCTTTCATGGTGTCGATGATGCCATTGGCGATCTTTTCCCTGGCGATATTACGAAAAGCGCCGGCTAGCCTGCCGGCAATGGTGGTATGACCGTTTTCCAGTAATACAGGAAGCAGCTCGGAAGAATCCCGGATCATGGAAAGCGTAGTGCGGCCATCGACAGGCTTCCTGGTGAAAATGCTGGCTGATGAATAGATCAGCGAAGCTTGTAACGTATACATCCTGATGCCATTCTGTATAATTCGCAAATCCGGATCAGGTAACTCGCCTTTCAAGTTGAATAGCGAGGTGTTGTGCTGAAACGGAGTTATCGTGTTGCTCGCATCCGGTGACCGAATAACTAGCTGATTGGGGACTGTCCAGTTTCCTGCATGAATTAGCAAGCTCTGCTCTGGAGAAATGACCCAATTGTCCCCGTATTTATATCCCAGAAATTGGAGCAGAAACCCCAATAAGAACGAAACCAAGCGGTGTTATCTATTTCATCAGGGCTAGAAGGAATGTACCAACCCTTAATTACCTTGGTAAGAAATCCCTTCTTAGCTAGTAGGGCACGTTGCGATTTATTTGGGGCCTCGGAAATGCCTATTGCAACAACGCCTTTATCCATCGCTATTTTCAACGCGCTAAGCGCTTCCGCAAATTTTTCTCGAGGCGTCGCCATGTTATTTCGTCATGAATACGCTTAATCACGCGTACTGTCACAATTATAATCGTTTGTGCTATTACAATTATAATCGATCCAATAATTCTACATCCTCATCCCTGGCCGCTTCTTTTTCCGCTTTCCTTTCTTATAAAACCCGTTCGGCACAAAACCATCATCATGCTGGTTATTTAGCATACTACCTAAAAAGTTGGTGGCTGGATTAGGCTGTAGATAACCTGCCTTCGGCTTTTCAAGGTAGTTTGTATATTTTGGGGCCATGCCAATATTCTGCTTTGCCCGTTGCTTCCTGACGCGATCATGAACGATCTTCTCCGCATACAAATCTATCCGCTCTTTCAAATTCCCTTTCTTCTGCGTATTCGCATACCCAAACGTATCCTTCAATTTCCGATCAAACCTGAACAGCCCATCAAACACCTGCTCCCCTGAATTCTTAAATGTCGACCGGTCGAACTGGCCAACTTTTAGTGAATGTTCCGTATTGCGCCCTCTCGAATTATTCATAGGGCTTAGCTTGATTTTATTGGTGACATCCTTCCGGCTCACAATCACCTGGAGATGCAGATGCTCACCCTCCTTCCGCTCGCCACGCTTCCGGGTGCCGTTTTTCACTTCAGGGTCTTTATGCGTGTAATACCGGTATCGCTCTAGCTTTCCGAACCAAAGCAGATCTTTGCTACTTTCAATACCAGCGCGTTTAAAGTTGCGGGCATATTCATTCATCACGGCCACGGCATATTCCTTAAGTCTGGCTTCCATACCCTCATCGCCGTATAATTCTTTCAGATGTTTGAGTTCCTTTTCGCTCGGACTGATATTCACCAGGAAAAACTTCGACTCGTTCCTTCCCAGCTTGGCGACGTTATTATCCAGCCGGTTTTTTACCTCGTATGACTGGATATCAATTCCGCTATGGTTAAACCACCGTTCCGTCGTTCGCGCCAGATCCAGCCGGTTCTCCTTGTCAAGGTAGTGAACCAGCTCGCCGCTGCTGCCTTTGTTGTTCGCCGTTTCGGTATCAGTTATATTGATGAACATGGCGGATCACAAGTCGTCGATGAGTTTTACGGTTCGCTGATTTAACTCCTGCACGGATTTGGGAGAAAGCACCGCATTGATATTTTCCCTCGCCTTGATGTAATGTTCCAGGAGGACTAGAAACTTTTGTTTCAGCAAATCCTTACCGTCTAGCCTATTCGCGATTTCTTTTAGGACCCGGTTAGTGTCGTCGGAACGCTGAACCTGTACGGCTTGATTTTGCAGTATCGTGTTATTTGCCTGGATCACCTGGGAGTTAAACGCATTTAAAATCCGCTCTAGAGTCTTAAGGCTCAGTTCAACCTCTTGCTTTATAGGGATCAGCATAGTATTTTCCTGCGTCTTGATGAAACCGATATATTTTTCGTGATTGGCTACGAGGGCGTTTTTGAGGACTTCATCGTTAATGTCTTTCGGATCCTTCTTTGTCCGGTAGAAATATTCGACCATTTGCTCGAAGAAAAGCAGCTTCGTTCTGCCATGTTTATTGGCTAACTTCTCCAGTTTCTCGTTCACCCTGGCTGGAAACCGAATTGATTTTTCGTGCGTTGTACTCATAGCTTAGTGTACCTATTGAGTATACCCATCGGTATACTGTTTTCGTCCTAATGATGGTTTAAAAGCGCTAACGTATACCCGGAGTATACGTAAAACGCCGTTTCCCTGCGTAGCAGGCAAGCAAGTCGGGCTCTGCCCGACTTCCGCTTGCTCCTTTTCCTTTAGGGGAAAAGGACTTCGCCGCCATACAACGCGGGTGCTGATACGTAATCCTCCGGGTGTTATTCGGTTTCATTGCCGGTAGTTGCTTTCGAGTAGTTTGCGGATGTCTTCGTGCTTGTAATACATGAGTCCCCCGATCTTGGTATAAGGTAAGGTGCCGTTGATCCGCAGCGTTTGCAAAGTGCCTGGTGAGATGCCCAATAGCTTGCGGACCTCGTAGCTTTTGAGCCACTCCTTAAACTCCGGCTTCTTACCTGGGTGAACGCCTAATCTCCGTAATTCGGTTAGCAACTCGTTCTTGAACTGCTCCATGTCTTCTCTGGTTAAAAATTCGATGGCTGGCATGATGTATTGTTTTATAGGTTATTAAATGTCGGAGGGCTTCCCCTCCATGTTGTTTACTTCGCAAATGAAAAGCATCCACCGAAACGGCATTGACAATCCGGTACCGGATCCTGTAGGATTTATCCTGCTCTTCCCGGGAACGAAGTAACGGTGATCTTTAAAGGTGGATTGACAAGCACTCCCCCGGAGCCGGTATGATTTCTTTGCTTTCCTGTTCAAAGGAATGGGCTGAAAAAAACAATCCTTCCCAAGCAGGGATGACCTTGGGAAGGATTGTTGCTACTATTGAAGCAAAGAAAGAGGGGTATGAAAGGATGGGATTGATAAGCACGTGGGTGCTTGTCAACGGTACCGCCATTGAAGACATTTATTGACGACATTATTTATTAGGTAAGATTATCTTTAACCACGATGAATAAAATCCCCGAGAGCCTAGTAGAAGCAATTACTGAAGCACATCGACCAGCTCCTACACGTAATCTATCTTTTTTGCTTGGTTCGGGATTTTCACGAGGTGATAATATGCCTCTAGTTAGGGATATAAATGAGAGATTGAGCAACCTTAAGGAGACAGATTTTTATTTGTATCAGGAAATGACCGCTGGATTCTATAAGGATGATTACCGCGATCCGAATGCTAAAATGACTTTAAGAGATCGATGCTTTGCCGAAGAATTTGTTCGGTTTTATGTCGCTAATAGCTGTGCTGGCAAAACCGAGAATTTTAACTACGAGACATTCTTCGATTACTTTATCGAGTTCCTTTATGAAAAACAGCATCAGGATGAAGTAAATAGGTTTTGTGAGGAATATAAGGGAAAAAATAAGCTAAGAGGGCATTTTGACAATGCACTCAACCTCTTAACTCGGTTTCTAAATATTTTTAATCAACTAGTAGCCAGCCTTTTAACAAGGGTCAAATATTACGAAAATATAAGCTATACGGGAGGCTACCCGAGTTATGAGCATTTTTCCAGGATAATGTATGATATCCTTAAAGACAACATAGTAAATGTACATAGCTTAAATCACGATATGCTGTTTGATCACATAGGGAACAGCACTTCCGGAATATTCGAGCATTTTTCAGACGGATTTACAGAAATGAACTCTCCTTTCTTTGGCAAGATCCAACAGAACCTTAAAATCGATGGCAAGGATTTTTTCAAATCATATAAGGTAAGGCTAAAGCACTACACGAATACCTATAAAGGAAGATTACGCTTTTTCAAGCTTCACGGGAGTGTGGATATCTTTCCGCTTTACCTAGAAGGCTCAGAAGAGCCAATAACAATAAAAACAGATTACGGAGTGGGAGATATATACAAGGAACAAATTAACTCGAGCACTGGACAATCTGAATATATTTACCCCTTTTCGAATAAGTTCCCGTCATATTTAACAGGGACAACGCAAAAGATCAAGAGGTACAAGGATCCGTTCTTCTCAACCTTATTTGATCACTTCCAAGACAATCTTAATTTATCGGACAAATTAATAGTAATTGGATATGGATTTCAAGATCAAGGAATTAACGATATATTGGACGCATCTTACCTAAAACATGGCAAGCTAATTCTAGTCGTGGACGTGAACAAACCTGATAGTGATTTAATAAGAAAATATCCAGATCAATTTGTATTTGCAGAAACGGGAATTGGCGAGACTCATTACGAAGTGTACCATCATTTCTTAAAAAATTGAGATTTGTGAGGGCCGGCATTATATCAACGCCGGCTCTTCAGTACTACTTCAGCCTCTCCCTCAATTTCGCCATATCATCACTAAGCTTCCTATCCACCACCTTCGCATAAATCTGCGTCGTGGTCAGCTTAGTATGGCCCAGCATCTTACTCACTGACTCAATCGGCACCCCGTTGCTTAGAGTAACCGTGGTAGCAAACGTATGCCTGGCAATGTGAAAAGTGAGCGGTTTGGTGATCTCGCAGA
The DNA here is from genome assembly GCF_009834915.1 of Hufsiella ginkgonis. Taxonomy (GTDB): domain Bacteria; phylum Bacteroidota; class Bacteroidia; order Sphingobacteriales; family Sphingobacteriaceae; genus Hufsiella; species Hufsiella ginkgonis. Next base: position 814,676 of record NZ_WVHS01000001.1, read on the forward strand.
GGTCGGCGATCTCCTTCAGGTAGCTGTTCAGCTTCTGGTTTGAAAACGACGGCAACAGCGCTCCGTTCGCCCCGGACTTTGGGTGATCTTTATATTTCTCGATCACCGCATAAGCCTTTGGCAGAATCGGCATCTTCACAGAATTGCTGTTCTTCTGCCGACTGGTAACCATCCAATACTCCCCATCCATCCCGGTGACAATGTGCGAGGGTTTCAGGTTCACCGTATCAATATAAGCCAACCCGGTATAGCAGCTGAACACGAACAGATCACGCACCAGTTCCAAGCGGCCGATTTTTAGCTCTTTGTTCTCGATGCGCTGCAATTCTTCCTTGGTCAGGAATTGCCGCTCCACCTTCTCGAACTTCAGCTTATACGCAATGAACGGGTTCTTATCGATCCACTCCAGCCGGATCGCAAGATTGATCATCTTCCGAAAGCGCTCAATGTGCTTCATTACACCATTGTTACCGAGAGCGGATTCCCCGCTATTGTCTTTCAGCTTACGCAGGTACAGCTCGAAGTCGGTGATGAACCTGTACGAGAGTTCCGAGAGATACTTGTCGCTGGTCTTATGCTTCTCCTTCAAAAAGTCCTTAATGTACTTTTGGGTGGTGAAGTAGTTTTTCATGGTGCCCGTTTCTAGCAGCTCGGCCTGATCCTGGTTGTGGTGATCCATCAGTTTGCACAGCGTAAATTCCGACTGGTCTGCACCGATGAAGCACTCCTTTAATAATTCGGCGGTAATGAACTTCTTTTGCAGGAGCAGCTCGTGGTAACAATCCACGATCCCGGCCCGGAAGATCTCAAGGAAGCTATTGAGGCGGGTAATGTCCTGCCTGTTACCCTTAGCTTGTCCTTTAGGCGCGTTCCAGTTTTCCTCCTCTACGGAGCGCTTTGTGGCGATGTCGATTCTGGCGCCGTTCACCGTGATCCTCGCGTAAATAGGGGTCTTCCCGTTTTGGTTAACCTTATACTTTTTCAGGTAGAAAATCACCCCGAAGGTGTTGTTTGCTGTTTTCATATCAATCAATTTTAAGTTTACAAAAGCCTCAAATCGATCGGTTTTTAGCAATGGGGCACCGGGAACTCACCCGATTACTCACCTAATTGCGCTTAAAATGCCTTAACATACATCGAGTAAATAACTGATTAATAGAACATTAACCATAATTTTTTACTCGCGTCCGAACTCACAAATTGGGGCACAGAAACATGCGCTGTTACTTGTAAAACGATGTTAAAACGCACTAAAACCAATCAAAATAAATTAAGTAACTCACTGACTAACAGAAACTTAATATGCTTTCTGTGCCCTAAATGTAAATTTTAAAAATGGGGCACCGAATAGGGCACATTTTCCTTGATATCACCTGAATAAATTGACTTATTAAAAAATCAAAAAGCCCTTAAAATCAGTCATTTAAGGGCTTTTTGTGTTCGATTGAACCGGGAAAAGTCGGGATGGCAGGATTCGAACCTACGACCTCAAGCACCCCATGCTTGCGCGATACCGGGCTACGCTACATCCCGAGATGCAGGGTGACAAATATAGTTTCTTCCCGTAAATGGTACAAATTCTTTTTAATAAGGTTGTTGCGTGGAAAGGTGTACGCTTACTCTATCGCCCGTTTAGCGCCTCTTTACTCCAGCCGGAACGGATGGCGAAGCCGCGCCCTACACGTTTACCCTATACCGGCCGGATAACCTTGCATGGATTCCCTGCGGCGATCACATCTGCGGGGATATCTTTGGTTACCACGCTGCCGGCGCCGATAATACTGCGGTCGCCGATGGTCACTCCCGGACAGATCACGGCGCCGCCGCCTACCCAAACATCTTCGCCAATGGTGATCGGCTTTGCGAATTCCAGGCCCGAAGCGCGCTCGATATGGTTAACGGGGTGCGTAGCGGTGTAGATCTGTACGTTTGGGCCAAACATGGTACGGCTGCCGATGGTAACCTTCACCACATCAAGCACCACGCAATTAAAGTTGAAGAACACTTTCTCGCCGATCTCGAGATTGTACCCGTAATCGCAATAAAAAGGCGGCTGCAGCCACAAGCCTTCCCCTGCATTGGGAAATAGGGATTTCACGATCTCCAGTCGTTTCCCCGGTTCATCCTCCCGGGATTCATTCAGCTCTTTTAACCATAACCTTGCTTGCACGCGTTCTTTGGAAAGTTCGGGATCGAGGGCGTTATAAAGTTCGCCTGCGAGCATCTTTTGTTTTTCGGTTTTCATATTTGTACCGGTCATGAGGTTCGCAGAAGTTGTTGAAATGCGCAAAAAGACCCACAACTCATTTGTTTATCTTAAGGGAGAATGTTTGTAAATCTCTACCTGGTTATTTAAGGTATTTATATCAAAATTACTGATCTTATCTAATCGGCTGCTATGAAATGCATTTTCTCCCTCCTCTCGCTATTTTTTGCTATCGCCCCATACGCGCAAACGAAAGTATTGACCGATTCTCTGACTAATAAAAGTTCCGGCAACTGGCAGCTCGAAGGTTCCGCGCTATTCACCAGAACAGGCCACAATTGTTCGAAGGGCATGGAGTTTGTTTTCTTCAAAGAAATACAGACATTAAGATGCCTTGTCACAACAATCCCGCCAGCACTTCGAGTTTCATCCCGCGGGACCCTTTGATCAGGATGGTTGCGCCCTGTATGGGTTGTTTCTCGAGTGCTTCCTTTGCTTCGGGCGTGGTTTTGTAGAATACGGCATCGGCCGTCGTTCCGGATAACTTAAAAAAGGCTTCGCCAACGAAGATCCGCCGTTCAGCGCTGACCGACATCGCTTTTTCGAATACCGCCTTATGTTCCGCGTCCGACTCGTCACCCAGCTCGAACATGTCACCCAATATCATCGCCTTGCGCGCTCCTTTCAGCGATGCCAGGTTATCCAATGCCACTATCATACTCCCCGGGTTGGCATTGTAATAATCGCAGATTAACCTGTTCGAAGCGGTTTCCACAATTTGTGAGCGGTTATTCGAAGGATGGTAAGATTCTATCCCGGTGTTAATTTCTTCCGGAGAAAGTTTAAACCAGGTACCCATCGCGATAGCAGCAAGAACGTTTTCAAGGTTATAAGTGCCTGTTAAGTTGGAACTTACCACGTAGGCGTTGAATCCTGTTTCCTGTGGATAACTCCATTCAACCACCAGGAACGGGTCGGAGGAGCGCAGCTTCCCGGTTACCAGGTCGCCATCCAGTTGCCCGTACCTTACTGCGTTTTCCACATTGGCGGTCCGGCTCATTTCGATGAGATGCGCGTTACCCGACTGGATAAAAACCGTTCCTCCCGTAGCGGAAAGATATTGATAAAGCTCTCCTTTTGTTCTCTTCACTCCTTCAAAACCGCCGAACCCCTCCAGGTGCGCCTTGCCTACATTGGTAATAAGCCCGTGCGTGGGTTGAGCTATACTGCATAAAAACTCGATCTCCTTCTGGTGATTGGCTCCCATTTCGATCACGGCGAGCTCCACCTCATCCCCGATGGATAGCACGGTTAACGGCACTCCGATATGGTTATTCAGGTTGCCCTGGGTGGCGAGGGTTGTATATTTCTGGCTTAGTACAGAATTGATCAGCTCTTTAGTGGTTGTTTTCCCGTTCGTGCCGGTAATGCCGATAAACGGGATGGACAGCTGCGCGCGGTGATAGCGGGCAAGGTCCTGCAGGGCCGTTAATACGTCGGGCACCAGGATGAACCGATCGCTTTCGCGGCAGGCTTCTTCATCGATAACGGCATAAGCTGCGCCTGAGCGGATTGCCTCTGCAGCGAATTCGTTGGCATTAAAGTTTTCGCCTTTCAGGGCGAAGAACAGGCAGCCCGCGGTGATCTTTCTCGTGTCGGTGCAAATAACCGGGTACTGGCTATAAATACGGTAGAGGCTTTGAATATCCATGACGACGGCCAATTTAGCTAGTTTCGCGTCAAAATCGTAGTTTAGGTGCATGAAACAATTTTTCCTGCAAGCGGCGCTCTTTTTTTTAGTGATCACCGGTGTATATGCACAAAAGATCCAGTCGCCCGATGAGTTTCTAGGTTATCGCCTGGGAGAGCAGTTTACCCCTCATTACCGCGTAGTGGAATACTTTAAGTACATCGCGGCGACGGTCCCCACGGTAAAGCTGCAGGAATATGGCAGGACCAACGAGTCACGTCCTTTACTGCTCGCGTTCATCGCTTCGCCCGAGAATGCATCAAGGCTGGAAGATATCCGCAAGAACAACCTGAAACTGGCCGGCATGCTGCCCGGAACAGGTCAACCGGCCAACCAGCCGGCTATCGTATGGTTAAGCTATAATGTGCACGGAAACGAGGCCGTATCTACCGAGGCTTCTATGAAAACGCTTTTCGCGATGGTAGATCCTGCCAATACGCAGACCAGGAACTGGTTAAAAAACACCGTGGTGATCATCGATCCATGTCTTAACCCCGATGGGCGCGACCGTTACGTAAACTTTTATAACCAGGCCCGCAACGCGGTTGCCGATGCCAACCCCTATGCCCGCGAACATATGGAACCCTGGCCCGGGGGGCGCACTAACCATTACTATTTTGACCTGAACCGCGACTGGGTTTGGCAAACCCAGAAGGAAACCAGGGCACGCGTGGCCATGTTTAACCAGTGGCTGCCCGAGATCCATGTCGATTTCCACGAACAGGGGATTAACGAACCCTACTATTTCGCCCCGGCGGCGGAACCTTTCCACGAAGTGATCACTCCCTGGCAGCGCGAGTTCCAGAATACAGTTGGTAAAAATCACGCCAAATATTTCGACAAAAATGGCTGGTTGTATTTTACGAGAGAGCTTTTCGACCTGCTTTACCCTTCGTATGGCGACACCTACCCGTTATACAGCGGTTCGATCGGGATGACGTATGAACAGGGAGGCTCCGGGCGCGCCGGTGTAGCCGTACTTACCGCCAGCGGCGATACGCTTACGCTAACGGACCGCATCGCACATCATTATACCACGGGCCTTTCGACAGTAGAAACCGCCTCACAATACGCTGCCAAGCTGCTCGAAAATTTCAAAGAGTTTTACAACACATCCAGAACTAATCCCCCGGGCGAGTTTAAAACCTACGTGGTTAAAGGCGGCAACAGCGAAAAAATGAAGGCGCTGGCTGCCCTGCTCGACCGAAACGGGATCCAATATGGTTTTGGCGCCGACCGGGGGTCAACCGGTTTCAACTACTTTACCGGTAAAATTGAAACCTTTACCATCGATAAACAGGATATGGTAGTAAGCGCCTACCAGCCAAAGTCGATACTGATGCGCGTACTTTTTGAGCCTAAAACCAAGATGGCCGACTCTGTTACGTACGACATTACCACCTGGTCGCTGCCGTATGCTTATGGCCTCCGCGCTTTTGCCACCCGCGATATGCTGAAACCCGCTTCCCCCACTGCGCCGGTCACGGCAGAGGTAGCCAACGACGTACCCAATGCCGTTGCCTATATTGCCAATTGGAACTCGCTCAGCGATGTGAAGTTCCTGGCAGCCCTCTTTAAAAAGAATATCCGGGCGCGGTATACAGAAACACCGGTAGAAACCGGCGGAAAGCAGTTTAGCGCAGGCTCCCTTATTATTACCCGCACCGGCAACGAATTCCTTGGCGACCGGTTTGCCGCCACGATTAAAGAAATAGCAGCGGCCAGCGGCGTTACGCTGCAGGCTACCGCAACCGGCTTTTCGGACCGAGGACCCGACCTGGGGTCGGACAAGATCCACTTTATACAACGCCCCGTAATTGCGGTGCTGGGTGGCGACGAAACCAGCCCGGGCTCTTTCGGCCAGGTATGGCAATTCTTCGAGCAGCAAATTAATTACCCGCTTACGGTATTGCGCTACCGCGACCTCGGCCGCATAAACCTGGATAAGATCGGCGTACTGATCGTGCCTGACGGATCTTACGACGACCTTGGCAATGAGAAAATGCTATCCTGGGTCCGCGGCGGCGGAAAGCTTATCGCCCTCGAGGGCGCCGTCGCACAGCTGGCAGGTAAAAAAGGCTTTCGCCTGAAGGCAAAAGAGGAGCCCAAAGACAAGGACGGCAAAAGCGATCCCTATACAAACCTTCGTACCTATGCCGACCGCGAACGGGAAGGGGTGAAATCTTCCATCCAGGGTGCGATCTTTAAAGTGGACCTGGACAATACACACCCGCTTGCTTTCGGGTTTCCAAACTATTACTATACATTAAAACTCGACAACGCCATTTATCCCTTTATGGAAAACGGCTGGAACGTTGGCGTGATCAAAAAGAACAGTTATGTAACCGGCTTGGTAGGTACCGACCTTAAAAAGAAACTGAACGACGGACTGCTCTTCGGAGTAGAAGACATCGGGAACGGGTCTGTTGTGTACATCGCCGAGGACATACTTTTCAGGGGATTTTGGGAAAACGGGAAACTGTTGTTCAGCAACGCGGTGTTTATGGTGGGAAACTAAGAATGTTGGACGTAGTACATATTACGCTTAATTCCCGGTCCTTCGCTGCTCCGCTTCAGATCCTACTGTCCGCCGCCTGGCAGCTCCTACGGTGCTTTTGCCGAAATTGAGTGAGAAGCTGGCGGCAATTACCCGGCTTTCGGGTTTCTCGCGGTCATAGAGGTCGAGGTTGCCAAAGTTTGAGCGAAAACGCACGTCGGTAGTATTGAAAAGGTCGCTCACGCGAAGCCTCAACGTGCCGCGCTTATGTATCACCGTTTTGCTGATTCCAGCATCGGCGTAGTATATCGCCCGGTAATGATAGATGGCGTAGTACGATGGGGTTTCGTATTTACCAAGCAATTCGGCCGTGAGCCCTTTTCCAAAAACGAGGGTGTTTTGCAGGGTAAAGGTGAGGTCCTTACCACCCTTGTTCAGGCGTTCATCATCGTATTTCGACTTAAATTTCGCATACAGCGCCTGTACCGTAAATTGTGCTTCCCAACGTTTTTTTATAAATTGTACCGGCGTATTAAATGTGAGGCCGTATACGTACTGTCTATCAAGATTACGGCGGACCTGGGTAACGATGTTGGTGGTATCGTTCTGCTCAAACAAATTCCAACTAAAATTACGTGTTGCCGCCGCGCTCAGGGTGGTATTTATTTTAGACTGAAAAGTATGGGTCAACTCTGCCGTATGGGTAAGCGAGGGCAGCAGGTATGGATTTCCCGAACGATAGGAATATTGGTCTACATAACCCACAAACTGGTTCAGGTCCTCATACAAGGGCCGGTCTATACGACGGCTGTAAGAAATCAGCCACCTGTTCTTTTTATCCTGGTTATAGGTAAGTTGCAGGTTAGGGAAAAGGTTCAGGTAATTGCGGCGTGTACGATGATCCGAGTTAACCTCAACACCCAGCGACGAAGTATTCTCTCCTCTTAATCCTGCCTGGATATTGCCTTTTCTAAAGCTGCGTGTATAGGTACTGTAGATGGAGAAGATCGTCTCCTCAAACTCGAACATGCTGGTAAACTTCGGATCGGATGTGTAAGTGCCGGAATGCAGCTGCCCAAAATCGATCTGGTTACCGCTTTTCACCCGGCTGAGCTTAAGTCCGCCGTTATATTTTGAAGCGCCGTTTACGGGTCGGGTAAAATCAAGCCTGGCCGATTGGATGATATAATCTCCCGGCGAAGTATTTTGCAGGTACAACGGGTTAGACAACATTTTTATCTTAAGGTTCGAATACACATTTTCGAGGCGCTCTTCAGATTCGCGGCGGTAAACGGCGTGATCGAGATCAACGGAAAGCTCCGCGGCCTTTTTAAAAGTACCTTTATAATTAAGGTTGAAGCCGATGTTCCTGATGTCTCGATTTTGTAGCGCATTCCCGTCTATGGTAGGACCGGTGCTGATCACCGAAAGGTTCATCTTATCGATGCCGATGTTGCTGCTGGAACCGCTAACCAACACACCCAATAAATGCGCCGGGCTTAGTGCGTAATCGGCGCCTGCGCGGTAGGTATGGCTGCGCCGCTGCTGTTCGCTGAAATAATCGACGTCTACACGCGTGGTCATATTGTTAAGGTGCACATCACGGTTTAGTATAGAAGTGCGGGCCGATGTTTGATCGGCATAGGAATACGTGGCAAAAAGATTGAGCTGCTTACCGCGGTTGTTAATGCTGAGAGAAGGATTATACCTGTAATTCGGCCTGAAACGAATGCCCAGGTCGCTCATACCGGCAGTTGCGGTAAATACCCCGTTTGTTCCCTCGTTTTTGCTCTTTTTTAACCGGATGTTAATCACGCCTGCCCCTCCCGCGGCATCGTAGGAGGCGGATGGATTACTGATCAACTCGATGGTCTCTACAGAAATACCCTGCGTAGAATGAAGCAGGTTGCTTAGTTCTGCTGGCTGGAGGTGCGTATTTTTACCGTCGATGGTGACCAGTACGCCCGATTTACCGTTCATGCGGATCTCCTCGTTCTGGTCAACCTGCACCCCAGGCGCTTTTTTTAGGATCTCCATTACCGATGCTCCCGCTGCCAGGGCACTGCCGCCAATATTCAGGATGATTTTACCGGCCTTCATTTCCACGCCTGGTCTAAAGTCAGTAATGGTTACTTCATTTAAGACTCGTTTATTGCCAATGGAATCCTGCTGCTGCGCAATTGCAGCCGAAGCTTTAGCTACGCCAATAATTATCACTACAACAAACGAACTTACCTTTAACATTGGGTAATTAAACCCTAAAGATATGTTTTTTTCAATTTTATTTATCCAATAAAAAGCATCGAAAAGTCAGGTATAAATACCTGATTTTTCGATGCTCTACTTTAAAACCTAACTAAAACTAACTATTGGCGTATTCCGGGTCTAATTTTTCATTCTATTTAATTCCGCTTCTGATCCTGTTGACCGTTTACGGGCGGGCCTGACTTCATTTTTACCGAAGCGGTATGACACCGTAAGACGAGCGATGCGCGACTCTCCCTTTTCCACGAAGTTAAGGTTCATATCCTGGTAAGTGGTAGAAAGCCGGTTCTTCCGGGAATTAAAAATATCGTTGATGCTCGCACGCAGCGAGAGTTTATTGTTCACCAGCGATTTTCTTACGCCCGCGTTCAGCACTACCTGGGTCTCCGCCCTGAAAATACCGTACTGCTGCGGCGATTGGTATTGGGCCGAAAGATCAGCGCTCGCGGTAGCGCTCAGTGTGAACGACTGATCCATATTATAGCTGATGGCGGTTTGACCGGAGTTAAGCGTTCCTCCGTTCGAAAACGATTTAAAGTTCATCCGGAATACCTGGAAATTATTGTTGACGTTCCACCACCTGGCCGGCGACACAGGTGCGTATACGGTTAAGTTATATACGTCCATCTCGTCGAGATTTTTTTGGATGGCGTAGGTCTTCAGGGTGGCGTTGTCCTGTTCGGTCACAGTGGCCATGGCGTCCCTGGTATGGCTGTAGCTTAACGAGGTGGTGAACTTTCCCTTAAAGGTATGCGAGAGATCGAACGAGTTGGTAAACTGCGGATTTAAGAAGGGGTTACCTTTCTGGAAAGTGTATTCGTCCAGGAAATTAAGGAACGGGTTCAGGTCGTCGTACGACGGACGGTCGATGCGGCGGCTGTATGAGAGGCCGAGCTCGTTATCTTTATTGATCTTCCGCGAAAACGCAACGCTTGGGAAAAGCTCGGGGTAACTCCGTTTCACCACTTCGTTTTTGGTAACAGAATTTCCTTTCGAAAATGTTTGCTCGGCCCGTAATCCAAGCTGTACACCTGTTTTCTTAAACTCTTTGCTAAAGTTAAGGTAGCCGGCAACGATGTCCTCATCGTATACAAAGTGATTGGTGTATTCGGGATCGGCCACATAGGTGGTACCGTTAAATTTCGCCAGCAGCAGGTCGTTGTCTGTTTTCACGAGACTGGCTTTTAGTCCCGCCTCTATCTTGCTGGTTTTATTGATCGGGTGACTGTAATCCGTTTTAAACGATTTCACGGTGATTTCGGCAGGCGCATAATTCTTTACCAGGAGATTCCCGCGCGGATCGAGATTTATTCGCTGGTAACTATTATCGCGGATCTCGTCGTGGTTACCATTATAATTGGAATAATCCACATCCATAGAGATCTCTTTACCGGAAGCGCTAAGAACACCTTTATAATTAAGGTTAAGCGCCATGTTATCATAGCTTTCGGTATTGTTCCCGAGGATGTTGATCCGTTCAGACTGGTTGAAGTTATTCACCCAGTTGGTGTTACTGTTGCTTTCTTCGTCATTCTTGTTGGCATATCCATTTATAAGCACGCCGATGGTATGGTTCTTATTCAGGAAGAAATCCGCACCCGCTTTATAAGACGTACTGAACCGGCGATTGTCCCAGCTATTCAGCTGCCTGAAGGTGGTTACCGTATCAACGGTAGTTACCTGGCGATTTAGGTTAAGCGTGTTGAGGCGACCGTTATTGGCATAATTGACGTTGCCGAACAGGTTTACTTTGCGGTTACGGTAATTAAGATTGGTACCGCCGCTCATCTTCGAAGTCTCGCCGTAACCGCCGCCGGCTGTAGCGGTCCCGTTTAAGCCGAGGCTCTTACTTTTCTTCGTTTTTATATTGATGATGCCCGAAGTGCCCGAGGCATCGTATTTAGCAGAGGGGCTGGTAATAAGCTCGATGGTTTCGATCTGGCTGCTTTGCATATTGCGGAGCATGTTAGCTACGTCGGCATTGCTCATGTAAGTGGGCTTGCCGTCGAGCATGATGGTTACGCCCTGTTTCCCCTTCATCGCGATATTGTCGTCTTTATCTACCGTTACGCCCGGTGCTTTTTCCAGTACCTCCATCGCGGTGGCGCCCGCGGCGAGGCTGCCGCTCTCCACGTTCAATACCAGCCTGTCCATCTTGCGCTCGATGAGGGGCTTTTGGCTCACAATGGCCACCTCTTTCAGATCGCGCGATTGCGCAGGCAGCCGGATCGCTTCCAGCGTCACTATTTTATTCCCGGCATTCAGCTCGAACGGCTTGCTGTAACCTTTTTTGTAACCGGCCATCGAAGCAGCTACCAGGTAGTTTCCGGCAGCGTTGTTCTCGAATATAAAAGTGCCGTCAGCAGCAGAGATGGCCACTTTTACGAGCGACGAATCCTTCGCCCTCAACAGGTGGATGGTTGCAAAATCGACCGCCTTCCGCTCCGCGTCCAACACGGCGCCGCTTACCCTGCTCCCCGCCAGTTTCTCCTGGGCCGCGCAGTTTTTTGCGAGGAACGGGCCTGCGAGCATTAACATCAGTAAAGTATATGTTTTCATTTTCTTAGTCTTAAAGGTCCATAGCGATCCCGGGCGGGTGCTTACCCGCTTTTTTTAGGGATCTCGTAAATTAAAATTGATGCTACGGATACTTTGCCACAGGATCAGTTTGCGGCCTTTTTATTGTATCCGCATCTTTGACGATAAAACGGAAACAATGGTTACAAACTAATTCAAATTAACCATACACGATACTGTTGAACGTGTTGCGCTGCGCTAAGAAAGAGAATACCTATTGTTCATCGTCTTCTTGTTCATTATCTGTTGCCAGGCTGTCGTTGGCACATTTCATCCCTTTGTCGGTCATTATCCATTCGGTGGGTGTCTGGTAACTGCTTCCTTCGGGCATACACTCCCATAAGCTGTAATTACGCAGGTACCATTCCAGGTTGCCGTCTATGATCAGCCGGGTGTTTTTTGGTACGCGGAGGGTAAGCGTAACTTCTTGTCCGCGCCAGCGCGCACGTTTCCCGGTGAGGCCGCCCACACCGAACTCCAGCACGGAACCTGTCTGCTTAAAACGGTAGGTAATCTGCCGTGCATTATTTAACGCGTTCTCAAAGTCGTAACCGCGCGATTCGAACTTTTCCGTAAGGGTAGGGACGCTTATCTCGTCGGTTCTTTCGATGAACAAACGGACTTCCGGGATCTCGATGTTCCTGTGCCCTATCACGATCCGCCTGCGCGGATGTTTATCCATATTATAGGCTACGCTGTCTTCGTGGGTAATGATCCGCGAGTCGTCCAGCTTGAGGTGATATACCGGGAAAGGCGCAACGTCAATCTGCTCGGTAAATGTAGCTTCGTCAGAGAACTCTGCCGCCAGCCTGGTGCCATAATATAACCCGGTACCCAGCCCGGTGAGCCAGATAATAAGCATGGCGAAAGAACCTGTGCGGGTAAGGACCTTGTAATTAGTAAGCACACGCACCGCGAAGAGGACGAGCGCTACCAATGGGATGCCGGTAAGCACAAAGGCGCTGAAGTAAAGCGGCGATTGGTATTCGGGATTAATAGCAGCTACGAAAGGCGCAATATCCGGGTTTGGATTGCTGGCGAACCCCATCAGCATAAATAGCATGACGAATACGGAGAGCAGCGCGATGCTTCCGGTGATAATGATGAACAAACTCACAAGTTTTACGAGGATCTTGAGGGTACCGCCAAAGAACTTTTCCAGGAAGGTAAAAAACTCGGCGATAACTCCTTTGCTCCTGAACTCATGCAGCTGCCTGCCGCTTCCTGCTTCCTCGTCAAAGTTCTTCTTGAAATTGTGCAGCGTTACCGGCTCGCCTTTCATCTCCATCCGCTCTGCGCGGGTATTGGCTTTAGGCATCACAATGGCGAAGATGATGTAGATCAACATCCCTGAACCGCCCGGCAACAGCAGGAGCAGGAAAATAAGGCGCACCCACTTAACGTCGATACCAAAATAATGGGCAATACCCGAGCATACTCCGCCAATTAACCGGTGGTCGGGATCTTTAAACAGCTTACGGGAAGGTTTTACGTAGATCTCTTCCTGCGCAGGCGAATCCTCGGCACTTTCGAAATCAGAAACCGAACCCATTTGGGCAACGATGGATTCTACATCTTTTAATACGACTACCTGCTTTTTCTCCGCCTCGAGCAGCTCCGAGAACATCTCGGCAATGCGGCTTTCGATGTCGGTTACAATTTCCTCGCTGTCTGCGGTATAGGCGAAATGGCGCTTAATAGCGGCCATGTAATTTTTAAGGCTATCGTAAGCATCCTCTTCAATGTGAAAAATGATGCCGTTCATATTTATGATGATGGTTTTGTTCATGGCGTTGTTTTATTTAGTTCGGGTAATATTGATATCCCTTCCCTCGATGGAAGTGTTTACGGCGTAGGCCAGCTCGGCCCAGGTGTTGTCAAGGTGCGTCAACACCTCTTTTCCTGCCTGCGAAAGCACGTAATACTTGCGGGGCGGGCCTGACGTAGACTCGATCCACTGGTAACTTAGCAGGCCGTTATTTTTTAAACGGGTAAGCAAGGGATATAAAGTTCCTTCTACTACCAGCATGCGAGCCTTTTTCAGCTCGCTGATTATATCAGAGGCATAAATCTCCCCCCGGGAAATTATCGAGAGAATACAGTACTCCAGTATTCCCTTCCTCATTTGGGTTTGGGTGTTTTCGACTATCATATAGCAAAGATATATGTTTAAGATTGTATTATGCAATACATAGTACTAAAATATTTTTCGATCTCGCAGGAAGACAAATTGCCTGGCCTGGTTTCCAGCTAAAATTGGCCAACGCCGTCCGCCTGCGCAGATATTCGCCGTTATCGCGGATTAAAGGAACAATAGGGAGGGGAAGCAGCAAAAAGGCGAAAAAAGATTCTGCAACCCGGCGACAAGGGTGAGATTTACCTATTTTAAGGTATGCGAAGAATTAAATTAATTTTTAAACGCTATATTTTTTTAATTTTTCATATAAAAACCATTCAAAAATTGTAAATCAAAAAAAATTATTTGGCTTTATAAATTTTATACTTCATATTTAGAGTTCACAAAAAATTCTAAACTATTAGCGTATGAGAAAGAATTTACTTAAGTGTGTGCTATTTCTGTGCTTATTAGGCTCGTATGCCTTTGCCCAGGAACGCACAGTTACTGGAACCGTAACAGCAAAAGAAGATGGCTTGCCCCTTCCCGGGGTTAGTGTTAGAGTTAAAGGTACTAATGCCGGTACCTCAACAGGCGGAAACGGGATGTTCTCGTTATCTGTGCCTGCAAATGCCACCCTTGTATTCACATTTATCGGTTATACCCCGCTCGAAATCGCAGCAGGATCTAACACGCGCGTAAATGCGGTGCTGGTAGCAGATGCAACTGTGTTAAGTGAAGTAGTAGTTACTTCGGCGCTCGGTATTACACGTTCAGAGCGGTCGTTAGGCTATGCCGCACAGGGACTTAAAGCGGAAGAAATCAGCGTTACCAAGCAGCCGGATCTAAACACGGCTATCGCAGGTAAGATTGCCGGCGTACAGATCCTTGGCGGATCGGGCGCACGTTTCGGCACTTCTTCTATCAGGATCCGCGGTACTAACAGCATCGGCGGAAGCGTCGAGCCTCTTTATGTAGTTGACGGCGTGGTTGTTCCTTCAACCAGCATCAACGTTGACGACGTAGCTGACCTGACCGTGCTGAAAGGCCCTGCGGCTACTTCCCTTTATGGACAGCGCGGCGATAACGGCGTGGTAGTGGTAACTTCCAAAAAAGCCGCTAAAAAAGGCGTTGGCATCGAAGTTAACCACTCAACCACCCTCGAGACCGTGGGTACCTTACCTGAGTACCAGAATGAGTACGGTGGCGGTGGTTCTACGAGCTGGTCGACTTTCACTTACAATGCGGCTACCGACAATCCGGGTTTAGCAGGATTAAATGGCGTTCGTTACCATGATTTTGCCACCGATGAGAGCTGGGGACCTAAATTTGACGGTCAGCCCTTCATTCCGTGGTATGCATTAAACAAGTACGATTCTGATTTCGGTAAATCACAGCCGTACGTCGCCCAGAAAAACAACGTAAAAGAATTCTACGAAACCGGTGTTGAGAACAACTCGAACGTTGCCTTCTCTTCGGCCAGCGAAAAGTACAATGCCCGTGTTTCTTACACGAACATTAACCGTACCGGTATTTCTCCAAATACCCGTGCCGATCAGAACCGCGTTGGTTTTAACGGTTCATTTAAACCGGTCAGCAAATTAACGCTGAGCAGCCAGATCAACTTTAACACCATCCGTTACTTTAACCGTCCGGCCGAAGGATACGGTACCCAGACTGCGGGTTCATTTAACCAGTGGTTCCACAGGGATATCCGCATCGATAAGCTTAAAAACTACAAAAACCCCGACGGTACTTATACTACCTGGAACATTACCGGTATCCGTAACCTTGCCCCTAAATATTGGGATAATCCGTATACCGAAGCTTACGCCAACGTGGCGAACAACAACAGCTCAAGGATGTTCGGTAGCCTCCAGGCTTCTTACAACTTCCTGCCTGGTTTGACAGCTGAGTTCACCGCAAAAGGAAACTTTTCCAACGGGTACTCTGATTCCCGCGTTGCCTCAGGCACATTGGTGTTAGAGCGTTTCGGTACCTCTACCTCGCGCGACAGGGAAAATAACTACGTTGCAGACATCCTGTACAATAAAAACCTTACTGAGAAATTCTCTTTAAAAGGCGGTCTGTACGGTGAGTTAAGGATCAACCACAGTGAAGACCTTTCGGAAAGCACTGCAGGCGGGTTCACCGTTCCTAACTTCTTCAATATCGCGGCTACAAAAGACCGTCCTACGACTTCTAACTCACTGGTTAACAAAAAAGTAAGAAGCCTTTACGGATTCGGGTCAGCCGGTTACAGAGACATGCTGTTCCTGGATGTGAACGTTCGTAATGACTGGTCGTCTTCACTTCCTAACGATGCGAACTCGTACCTGTATGGCGGTGTTTCTACCTCTTTCGTATTTACCGAACTGATGAAGAATAAAGATATTCTTTCATTCGGTAAGATCTTCGCTTCGGTAGGCCGCGTAGGTTCCGATATCGGCGCTTACAATATCTACCAGACGTATAGCGCAACCGGTCTTTACGGAACTACTCCGTCACTTTCAGTACCGAACTCGATCCCTAACCAGGCCTTGAAGCCAACGTTATCTGACTCGTACGAGGCAGGTATCGATCTTCGCTTCCTGAAAGACAGGATCACTTTTAACTTCAACTATTACGATCGTACCACCAAGGACCAGATTATCCAGCTGACCCTGCCTTCAAGCTCAGGTTTCTCTTCTGCGTTGGTTAATGCCGGCGAGATCGCAAACCATGGCTATGAGTTCACTCTCGGCGGTGTTCCGGTTAAAGGCAAAGATGTCACCTGGGATTTCACCGCCAATATCGGTATCAACCGCAATAAGATCGTTAGCCTTTATGCCGACTCTAAAAACTTTGTTGGCGGAAGCTTCGGTTACACCGGAACTCCACGTATCACGGTTAACAGGTTCGTAGGCCAGTCATGGGGTGCTCTTACTACCGACAGGATCAAACGCGATGATGCGGGCAATAAGCTGATTGACGACGACGGATATCCAATTATCCAAAAAGATGCCAACATCGGTACCTATATCCCGAAATACACCGGTGGTTTGGCAACGTCGCTTGATTACAAACGCTTCAGCCTTGCTGCTTCTATGGACCTGCAGGTTGGCGGAAAGATCACTTCCGTTACCCAGGAAAACTTACATGGCTCGGGCCTTGCGGCTGAAACTGCCGGCCTGAACGCGAAAGGTAATCCAAAAAGGGATGATCCTGCCGCTGGCGGCGGTATCCTGATCGAAGGTATCCGTGCTTCAGATGGCAAACCAAATGCTACTTACATTGATACCAGGGATTATTATGAAGGATATATCCCTTATGTATGGGATGAATACACTTACAAAGCTACTTATGTTAAACTGAGAGAAGTTTCACTGGGCTACAGGCTGCCATTGTCGATCGCACAGAAAATGAAAGCAACCGCAGTGAATGTCGGTCTCGTTGCCCGCAACCCATGGTTGATCTATTCAGCCGCTCCCGGTATCGATCCTTCAGAATCAGCTGGTAACTACATGGAAGGCGGTCAGCTGCCCGGTACCAGGACCTTTGGTCTTAATCTGAAAGTTACATTCTAACTGATCTATTAAAAACAGAAATGATGAAAATAAAATTCATAAAATACATCGCTGTGGTCGCTTTGGCTACTTCGGTAAGCAGCTGCGATATGGGTGATTTCGGTGACATCAACGTCAGCCCAAATTCACCGGATAAAATAATCACCAAGTTATTGCTTACCAACGCAGAGCGATCTGTTGCAGGGGTGATATCCGCCCCGGCGCCGCGTTTATATATTCAGCACTTGTCTGAAACGTTATACACTTCCGAGTCGCGGTACAACACCAAGATCTATGATTACAGTAGTGTGTACAACGGTCCTTTGTACGACTTAACAACGATCATCAAGTTAAACACAGATGCCGCTACTAAAGGTGACCTTGCGAACGTACTTTCAGGCGGTACCAACGCCAACCAGATCGCGGCTGCAAGGATCCTGAGGGCATTCTTCTTTTTGAACCTCACAGACCGCTTCGGAGACATCCCTTACTCCGAGGCTTTGCAGGGAATAAACGACGTAACTCCTGCATTCGACACACAGCAATCTATCTACACCTCTTTGTTCAAAGAGCTGAAAGAATCTGTGGCACAATTCGAAGCGGGCACCATAAGCGGGGACATCCTCTTCGGAGGCAATACTGCTAAATGGAAATTGTTTGCCAACACCATGCGTATGTATATGGGCTTAAGATTATCGAAAATTGATCCGACAACCGGTAAAGCGGAATTTAATGCAGCGCTGACAGCTGGCGTGTTAGCATCAAACGCCGATAACATTTCTTACGCTTACCTTGCTGAGTCTGCTAACGAGAACAATATCTACAACAACTACGAGGTGTCTAAGAGATATGATTACTCGATCAGCAAAACCGTCGTTGATGCGCTCAAAGCCAATAACGACCCACGTTTACCGGTTTACGCTGAAAAGACCAGTGCAGGTACTTACGTAGGCATGCCGTACGGGATCACCCAGGCCGCTGCAGCAGCTTCGTATACCCCTGGAAACCTGCTAGCCCCGGGCAACATTTCGCTGATCGGTTCAAAATTCCGCCTGCAGAACTCTCCCGTTGCGATCTACACCTACAGCCAGGTAGCTTTTGCTAAAGCGGAGGCTTACAAATTGGGTTGGATCACCGGTGCGCCTGACGATGTACAGGCCGCCGCGCAGTACGTGATCGGTATCCAGTCTTCGATGACCGCTAACGGTGTTGCCGCCGCCGACGCGACTACTTACCTCGCTGCCACAGGTGTTCCTTACGATCCTGCCAATGGCATCAAACAGATCATCACCCAGAAATGGATCTCTACCTACATGGGTTATGGCTACGAAGCATGGGCGGATTTCCGGAGAACAGGCTTCCCGACACTTAGCCCAAGCCCGAATGCACAAAGCATTGACAAACAGATTCCAAGACGCCAGGTTTATGTAGCGGCAGAGAAAGAGCTTAACAAAGCTAACTACGATGCCGTGGTGGCCCGCCAGGGTCCTGATGAATTGGCTACCCGCGTATGGTGGGACAAACCGTAGTACCACTTAGTCAAGTATAGAACCGCCCCGGGAATGGATCCCGGGGCGGTTTTTTTTTGCCTTTTAAACCGTAATTTCGACAAACCTTAATTTAAAATTATGAGAACACCTGTTAAATTCTCCTTTGTGCTGTTTTCGGCCGTGATGTTCAACCTGGCCGCACAGGCACAGCTTAAAATGCCGGCGCCAAGCAGTACGCAAACGATCGTCCAGGAATTCGGCATGGGCAAGATCACGCTCACCTACTCGCGTCCGAACGTAAAAGGACGCGCTGTATTCGGTGCGATGGAGCCTTTCGGGAAAGTATGGCGCACGGGCGCGAACAATGCAACGATCCTGCAGTTCAGCCACGACGTAACGATAGCGGGACACGCCGTTCCCGCAGGCGAGTACGGCTTGTTTAGCATTCCCGGTAAGAGCGAATGGACCGTCATCCTGAACAAGAATGCCAAACAATGGGGTGCCTATACCTATAAGGAGTCTGACGACCTGCTCCGCTTTACCGTAAAACCCGTTAAAATGAAAGCGAAAACAGAAACGTTTACCATGCAGTTTGCCGACGTATTCGCAGGCTCGTGTACGCTGCAGCTCGCCTGGGAAAATACGCAGATCAACATCGGCTTAACCACCGATTTCGACACCGAAGTGATGGCCCAGATCGAAAAAGCCATGGCTACCGACAAAAAGCCCTATCTCCAGGCCGCACAGTATTATTACGATTACAACAAGGACATTAACAAAGCCCTGGAATGGGCAAACGCCGCCGAAGCCGCAAACCCTAAAGCGGAGTATATTAAATATTGGAAAGCCCGCATCCAGTTAAAAGCGGGCGACAAAGCGGGCGCCATCGCCACGGCAACGGCCGGAGCCGAAATTGCGAAAGCCAACAAAAACGATGAATACGTGCGCCTGAACGGAAACGTAATTAAAGAAGCCAAATAGTTCTCTTCATTATATCCCAACGGGCAATGTCATTTCCTTTCATTGCCCGTTGCCGGTTTCTCTTTTGCTATAAACAGGTATTGTACGGTATACGCAATACCGATCACCAACGCACATCCCAGCAGGTTATACCATAAATAGGCGATGATCTCCATGCGGTGGATCACATATATCACCACTTCACTGATAACGGCAGCAATAAAAACGGCGGTACCATCCAGCTTTTTAAAATAGAACGCTACTACAAAAATACCTAATATGGTGCCATAGAACAGGGAACCGAGAATATTTACCGCCTCGATCAGGTTACCAAGGCGCGAAGCATACAGGGCCATGATCACGCAAAATACACCCCAGATCACCGTAGACACCCGCGACGCCAGGATATAATGCCCGTCCGGGCCGTCCTTTTTTACCAGTCGCTTGTAAATGTCTACCACAGAAGTAGAAGCGAGTGAATTAAGCGCGCTCGAAGTGGACCCCATCGAAGCGAGGAAAATGATCGCTACCAGGAGACCTACCAGTCCCCGGGGAAAATACCCGGTTACGAAACTTAAAAAGATGTAGTTGTTGTCGTTAGTGTTGGCATCGGCATCATACTTTTTCATCAATACGCCTACCTGTTCCCTGATCGCTTTTGCAGAATCGTCGGCGGCCTTGAGTTCATTGCGGCTGCGGTTTACCTGCTGCTGGTCGCCGCGATCTAATGCTGCTGTAAGCTCACCGACCCGCTTCGTACGATCGTTAAAAACGGCGGAATAGGCGGTCTTCAGCTCCTGTAGCTCCTGCCGGTGCGTACTCTTCTCCAGCTTGCCGAGCTCATACTTATTAAAAAATACCGGCGGCTGGTGATACTGGTAAAAAGAGAAGAGCAATACCCCGATCAGGAGGATCAGGAACTGCATCGGTATCTTTAGCAAGCCGTTCATTAACAACCCGATGCGGCTTTGGCCAATGGAGGCGCCGGTGAGGTAACGTCCCACCTGGCTCTGGTCCGTACCGAAATAAGATAGCTGGAGGAAAAAACCGCCGATAAGCCCGCTCCATACGCTGTAAAAATTGTCTTTACTAAAATGAAAATCCAGCACCCTGGTCCTACCCATTTTACCGGCGATGTGCAATGCCTTACCAAAGCCTACATCCGGGGGAAGCAGCTTTACGATCATTACCCCGGCGATAAATAAGCCGGAGAAAATGATCCCCATCTGCAGCATCTGCGTATACGAAACCGCCTTGGTACCGCCATAAACGGTATAAAAAATCACCAGGCCGCCAATAAAGAGCGTGGTGTAAACAGTATCGATATCCAGGATAACCGACAAAATAATGGCGGGCGCGTAGATCGCGAAACCGGTGGATAACCCCCGCTGCACCAGGAACAGGAAAGCCGTGAGCGCACGCGTTTTAAGATCGAAACGCGTTTCGAGAAACTCGTAAGCCGTATATACCTTTAGCCGGTGAAAGATCGGGATGAAGGTGATGCTGAGCACGATCATTGCCAACGGCAGCCCGAAGTAAAACTGCACGAACCCCATGCCGGTTGAATAAGCCAGTCCCGGCGCCGATAAAAAGGTAATGGCGCTGGCCTGGGTAGCCATTACGGAGAGGCACACCGTATACCAGGGAAGAGACTGGTTGCCCAGCAGGTATCCGTGCATGCTTTCTGTGGCGCGGCTTTTATACACCCCATATCCAACAATAGTAAGCAGGGTTACCGCCAGCACCACCCAATCGACCACGCTCATGCGAAGTACTGGTTAAAAAAGTAAAAGAAAACGATGAGCAGTACCAATACGATCACCAATAAGCGGTAAAACGAAGGCCAGGACTTGATGAAAGGGGGAAGGTCTTTATCCATTACTGTTTCTTAGCCATAAGGTTTACAAATAACCGGTAAGCGCCCGGTACACCCGCGGGCAGCTCCCTGAAGAAAACCAGCGAAGTATATACGAACCTTCCTTTCCCATAATCGGCGGCGATGAGCGAGCCGCTGCCGGTATTCTCTCCCCTGTCTGCCATCGATAATAACGACTGGTATTTGGGATCGATCGCCGTAGGAAAATAAATGCCGCGCTCCTGTATCCAGCCATCAAAATCCTTCACCGTGATCTTGTTCGGGTAATTAAGCAGCGGGTGTTCCGGTTGAAGCAGCGTTACTTTCGCATCTTCCTCTGTTACGCGCTCTGAGCCAATGCTAAACGGATAGGGACCTACCTGGTTCATTACCAAGGGCCTGTTAACATTATACTGTACAACCAGCGTGCCGCCGTTCTCTACGTAACTGAGTAATTTCGGTTGTTCATAGCGCATCTGCGCATTCACGTTATATGTTCGCACGCCGGTAACGATGGCATCGTACGCAGAAAGGTCGCCGTTCATCACCTGGTCGTCGGTAAGCATGGTCACCTGGTAGCCCACCTGGGTAAGCATCTCGGGAACGAGATCGCCCGCGCCGGCAAGATAGCCGATCTTCCTGCCGCCGAGTTTCAGGTCGAGCTTTACCAGCTTTGCCTCCGCTTCCGGGAAATAAGTGATGGCAGGAATATGATCGTACTGGATGGTTTTGATCTCTTTGGTGTAGTCCTTGCCGTCGACCGTTACGCTAGCCACCAGTTTCCCCGGTTCCGCCTTAGCGGATGAAGTGACCATAAACTTAAAATTCTGCTGATCGCCCGCGCTGGCTAACGTAAATTTCGCAGAAGCTGGCTCCACTTTCCAGCCTTCGGACAGTACAGGGGTTAACACACCCGTGGCATTGTTTTTATAACTTTTCAGCGAAACGGTGAGCTCCTTCGGCTGGTTATCCGCCACCAGCAGCACTTTCTTGCTCAGCATGGCCGTAACGGGCGGCGTAATTTCCAGTGGACGGTAGATCTCTCCTTTTACCTGGTCGGCGAACTTATATACCACCGGCCTCCGGTAGCTTACCTGCTTACCCGCTATCACAAACGAGAAATCGACCAGTAACTGGTCAGGGTTTTCAGGGTGACCGATCAGGAGCGGGTCGTCAACGGTATATTCACCAATGGGATGCGGCTTTTCAAGATAATAGGGCTGCGTCAGTTTCGAGACACCCATGCGGGCGTTGTACGACAGCGGCTGATTTTCGGCCACGTCTGCTATTTTTCCCGCAGTTAAGCCCGGGTTAACATAATTAAGCCGCACCGGTACCGGCGAACGTTTGATCACCTGGGTATTTACGTTCACGCTGTCGGTTACCGCATAGGTTGGGCGATCAGCATAGCTTTCGAACCATAACCCGGCACAGGTTAGCAGCAGGTCTTTGACTTCTTTAATTTTCAGCTCCTTCCAATAATCGTCTTTCAACCCCTCCAGTTCGGTAAGTAACTGAACGAGGCCGGCAACAGACCTATCCGGGTTCTCTGCGTCAAACTCTTTATTCAACTGGCTGATCAGCGACTGTATTTTCGATGAACCTGGCACCCGGCTCCAGCTGGTTTCCACCCCATCCATTAAACTGGTAGTTGGCATAATGCCTTTCCATAAACTAAATGACTCCGTTGCCGTGCCCCGCTGGCTCGCGCTGCCAAAACCCTGGCTTTTGTGGTTCGAACGGCTTTGCGCCGCGATTTCGCCGTAGCCCTTTCCCAGCAGCTTATTATATTGCCCGATATCGATCTTTAACGGCGTTCCCGAAGCCGTTGCGCCGTTAAACCCGTTAAGCAGGATACAGCGCGCCTGCCATATTTTCACATATTTAAGTTGTTCGGGAAATTTGGCCGGATCGGCAGCTGCCGAAAAAGCTTCCTGGGCGAGAATGGACGATGATTGGTGATGCCCGTGGCCCGCCCGGGCATCGTCCGTAAACCGGGTAATGATCACATCGGGCCTGAACTTGCGGATCACCCATACGATATCGGCCAGGATATGTTCCTTGTTCCAGATCCTCAGGGTTTCCCCGGCCGTTTTAGAAAAACCGAAATCGTTGGCGCGGGTAAAAAACTGCTCGGCGCCATCCATCCGCCGGGCGGCGAGAAGTTCCTGGGTACGGATAAGGCCGAGCTGCTCGCTCTGCTCGTTCCCGATCAGGTTTTGCCCGCCATCGCCGCGCGTGAGCGACAAATACCCCGTACGGTACAGCTTCTCTTTTGCGAGCCACGATAGCAGCCGGGTGTTCTCATCGTCAGGATGCGCGGCTACATATAGCACGCTGCCTACCACATCCAGCTTCTTTAGCGCCAGCTTGATCTCGGCCGCGTTGAGCTGCGGCGAGGTAAGGCCAAGCGCAGGAGGCAGGGGGCCGGGTTTGGACACGGTTTGCGAATAAGAAGCGGTGCTAAGCAGCAAAGCGGCAAAAAAAAGTGACGCAGGTTTCATGTTACTAAAATAGGATTTTTTAACAACCTCGCCCCCCGATCGTCACCCGACTGTCATTAAAATATTAATCAATCGATTGATTAATAAAAAATCAATCGCTTGATTAATTTTGCATCCGAATTATGATAACAGAAAAAACGGACAGGAAAAAAGAGGCGATCCTCGATGCTGCCGAAAAGCTATTTGCGGCAATGGGATTCGATGGCGCTTCTACCCGTTCTATCGCTGCGGAGGCGGCGGTGAACATGGCCATGCTCAGTTATTATTTCGGTTCGAAAGAAGGCGTCTTTAAAGCGGTGCTCGAGCGCCGGCTGGGTGTTTTCCGCCAGTCGCTCGAAGAGCTCAACGACAAGGACATCTCCTCGTGGGAAAAACTGGAGACCTGCATAGATATGTATACCGACCGCATTATGGCCGATAATTGTTTCTCGCAGCTGATCCACCGTGAGCTAACGCTCCCCCGCACCGAAATGGCCGAGTTTATTACCGACAGCCTGCTGGCAAACGCCAACGAGGTGCGCCGCATTATTAACGAAGGGATCGCCAACGGCACCTTTCGGGCGGTGGATACCGAGTTTACCGTAGCGAGCATTTTCGGCACCAAGTACTACATTGCCAATGCATCGCTGCTTGCCTCTAAACTATTCGGCAAAGACTTGCGCGACCCCCTGGTGATCCAGGAAATAAAGCCGCGAATAAAAAAACATTTACACGACCTCCTTAAAGCACACTTAACCAAACATGATATCAAAGCTTAATTTTAGCGTCCGGGGAAAAGCAGTTCTTATACTGCTGTCGGCACTCCTGGTTTCCCGGGCAGACGCACAAACCACCAAAACCATCACCCTGGCCGAAGCCATTCGCCTTGGACTCGAAAACAGCAAGACCCTGAAGCTTTCGCAGGCCCGGATCGATGCTGCCATTTCCGAATACAACCAGGCAAAAGACAACGTGCTGCCTTCCGCCAAGGCAAGTTATGCCTATAATCACGCGGAGATTCCCACCAATACGCTCAGGATCGGCGATGGCGACCCGATCCATCTTCCCAACCGGGCCGACGCTTTTATCGGCACCGTTTCGGTACAGGAACTACTGTTTGCCGGCAATAAGCTTCGCTATGCGCGCGAATCTACGGAACTGCTTACCAGCATCGCCCGTGCGGATGCCACGCAAGATAAAGACAACGTGATCTACGGCATCATCAGCGCTTACTACAACCTTTATAAGGTACAGCAAAGTAAGGAAGTAGTGAGACAGAACCTCGAATCGGCCGATAAACAACTGAAACAAGCCACCCGGTTTTTCGACCAGGGCGTGGTAACCAGGAACGACGTACTCCGTTTCCAGCTGCAAAAAAGCAACGTGGAGGTTACCGGCATCGACCTCGAATCGAATCGCCGGATCGTGAACTACGATCTGAACGTATTACTCGGCCTGCCCGAAAATACCGAGTTGGTGGTAGCCGATTTCATGGATAAAGGCAGCCACAACCAGCAGCTTGCCGCTTATATCGATTCGGCGCTTACCCGTAGGGAGGAAGTAAAAACAGCCGACCTGCGCACCAGGATCGCCGAAACCAACATTAAATTCATCCATGCCGACCAGTACCCCACCATCGGCGTGGGCGCCAACCTGTACTATATCAATGCTGGCGGTAAGGTGTTCCCCGTAAGCAACAGCTTCGTGCTTCCTATCTCCATTGGCGCAACCGTTTCCTGGAACTTCGATAAGCTATGGATGAACAAGAACAAGATCGCAGGCGCCAGGATCCAGAAAACTGAAGCGGAGATCGGTCGCGAACTGTCTGTAGACCAGGTAAAAACCGATGTGAACCGCAACTACCAGAACTACCGCGGCGCGCTGGACCGCATCCGCATTTACGAAACGCAGGTGACACAAGCCACCGAAAACGATAAAATACTCGAATCAAAATATCGGAACTCCGTTGCATCGGTCACCGACCGCGTAGACGCAGGTACCCAACTGTTCCAGGCGCAGATCAACCTCGAGCTGGCTAAAGCCGATGCCGCACTGGCCTGGTACAACCTCTTAAAATCAACCGGAACTATCACCCAAGCCCAAACAAATTAATAATGGAAACCAACGAGAAGAAAAAATCAAACAAAGTAATCCCGATCGTCCTCGGAATCGTGCTCCTTATCGGCGCCGTCTTTGGGGTGCGCGAATATATATACATGACCAAACACGTCGACACCGATGACGCGCAGATCGACGGCGACATCAGCCCCGTGGTTGCCCGCGTAGGCGGGTATGTAGACTCTATCCTGTTTGAAGAGAACCAGCAGGTAACGAGCGGGCAACTGCTCGTGAAACTCGACAAGCGCGACTATGCCATCAAGCTGGAGCAGGCAGAAGCCGCCTCCCGCGGAGCCAGCGCTAACATCGGCGTTTCGCAATCGCAGATCTCCGCTACGGCGGCAAATTCCGTTACCGCAAAAGCGAACATCGAAAAAGCAAAGATCAGGGTATGGAAAGCCGGGAAAGATTTCGAGCGCTACTCTAACCTGGTAAAAGACGGATCGATCACCCAGCAGCAATTTGAACAGGCCAGGGCCGAAAAAGAATCGGCCGACGCCGATCTGAAAGCTGCGGAAGACCAGTATAAAGCCGCGCTGGAACAGGTAAGCACCACCCGTTCGCAACTGGCGGTTACCAATACCGGCGTAGACCAGAAACAGGCGGACATCGATTATGCGCGCCTCCAGCTGAGTTATACCGATATCGTTTCGCCCACTACCGGGATCGTTTCGAAAAAGAACGTGCAAAAAGGACAGCTGGTACAGGCCGGCCAGACACTGTTTTCGGTAGTACATAACTCAAGCCTCTACATTACTGCCAACTTTAAAGAAACCCAGCTCGAAAAGCTGAAAGAGGGCGAAAAAGTAGAAGTAAAGATCGATGCCTTCCCCGATGAAAAAGTAGAAGGCGAAGTATACAATTTCTCACCGGCTACCGGTGCCAAGTTTGCCTTGCTTCCACCAGATAATGCTACGGGTAATTTCGTTAAAGTGGTGCAGCGTGTGCCCGTTAAGATCAAACTTAAAGGCGGAAAAGACCTGATGGCGAGGCTTCGTCCCGGTATGAGCGTGAAGGTATCCGTACTTGTAAATAACTAAAAAAATGGCCGAAAAGGGTTTAAAAAAATGGGTTATCACGTTCACGGTGATCACGGCTTCATTGCTGGAGCTGATCGATACCACCATTGTGAACGTGGCGATCCCTCAAATACAGGGAAACCTGGGCGCTACGCTGGAAGACGTCGCCTGGTTATCAACCGGGTATGCGGTAGCAAACGTGATCATTCTGCCCATGTCAGGCTGGCTGGGCAGCAGGTTCGGCCGTAAAAACTACTTCCTTACTTCGATCATTATCTTTACCCTGGCCTCCTTCCTTTGCGGAAACGCCACCAATCTGGAAGAGCTGATCGCTTTCCGGATCCTGCAGGGGTTGGCGGGCGGCGGACTGATCTCTACCGCACAAGCTATCCTGCTGGATACCTGGCCGCGCGAAGACGTAGGCATCGCCACCGCGCTGTTCGGGTTGGGCGCCGTGGTTGGCCCTACTTTTGGCCCTACCATAGGCGGTTACATTCTCGAAGGCGCCGATTGGCCGTGGATCTTTTACGTAAACATCCCTGTAGGCATCCTGGCGGGTTACTGTACATATGTATTTATACGGGAAACGCCGCGCGACGGACGGGGCCTGCCGGTAGACTGGTGGGGAATCGCCTTACTTGCCGTGGCTGTTGGAAGCCTGCAAACCGTGCTGGAGAAAGGCGAAAGCGAAGACTGGCTGTCGTCCGGCCTCATCGTTACGCTCACCATCTCGTCGGTACTCGGCCTGATTTTCTTTATCTGGCGCGAAATGAGTACGGACCACCCGATCGTGAATTTCAAGATCCTGCGGCACCGGAGCTTCTCCGTGGGCATGTTCACTTCGTTCGTGCTGGGGTTCGGGTTGTACGGAAGCGTATTCGTGTTCCCGATCTTTTGCCAGAACCTGCTCGGCTTCACGCCGCTTCAAACGGGTAAGATCTTTATCGCCGGGGGGCTGGTTACCATCTCCATGATGCCTTTTATCGGCGTAATGTTAAAGAAAGGCATCCCGGCACAATTTATGGCCACGGGCGGCATGATCCTGTTCTTCGTGTTCTGCTTTATGCTGAGCAAATCGACGCTGCAATCGGGCACCGGCGACTTCTTCTGGCCGCTGGTAATTCGCGGGGTCGGTATGGCGCTGTTGTTCGTGCCGCTTACTACACTGGCCATCCAGGACCTGAAAGGGGCCGAGATCGGCCAGGGCTCTGGCTTAAACAACATGAGCAGGCAGTTGGGCGGCTCGTTCGGGATCGCGGCGTTAACCACGCTCATCCACTTAAGACAAGCGTTTCACCGCAGCATACTGCTGGAACATGTAAATGTCTATAACCCGGCTTATACCCAAAAACTGAACGGAATGATCTCAGGATTTATGGCTAAAGGGTTTTCGAATTTCGATGCACAAAAAATGGCGCTGAAAGCGATCGAGGGCTCCGTGGTACGGCAAACCATGCTGCTTACCTATACCGACGCCTACTGGCTGGCCGGTATGATCATGCTCCTTTCGATCCCGTTATTGTACCTGCAGAAGTTTAAGAAAAATGTGGCGATGCCGGTGGACGCCCATTAAGTCGCCAGTGATCAGTCGCCAATAACCGGTTTTGGTAAAGCGCCATAAAGAAACTGATTACCGGCAACTGATTGATCACCGGATACTATAAAATGAAGAACCGTCATGGCTCCACACGACGGTTCTTCAAAAATTAACAATTAAAAAACCTGTAATCCCCAAGCTATACTATGATGCACGATGCGTTCTGTAGTATTTTTTAATTGATGCTTCAATTATGCCGTGGGAAAAATCGGTCAACCTTAATGTATAAAGTTAGGGTTTTTAACTAATTCGATCAAAATAAAAGTGAAATTATCATGCAATAATACCGTGGCATGATTTTTCCGGTATTTTGAGAAAGGAAAGCCATGCCGTCGTCTGTGATTGCATCAATGGATTACGATCCTCAATCGCTCGCACTAACTATCCGTTATGTTTCGGGGTTAGTCTATGAGTATAAACAGGTGCCCGAAGAGGTATTTAAGCAGCTAAAAATTGCCGGTTCAAAAGGCAGATTCCTGAACTTCTTTATCAAAGGAAAATATGACTACGAAAAGGTGGAAAAACATTAATGCCCGACACCGCTAAGCGGCAGGTCAAAACAGAACGAGCTGCCGATCCCCAGGGTGCTTTTTACGCGGATAGACCCGTCGTTCTTTTCCAGGAAATCTTTACAGATGAGCAAACCCAATCCTGTGCCTTGTTCGTTCATGGTGCCGCGGCGGGTAAAGGGGTTTAGCTGGAACAGCTTACCGATATCTTCTTCTGAGATGCCGCTGCCGGTATCGTTAATACAAACATCCAGGCGACCGTCTTTGCGCGAAGCGAGGATGCTGATCTCATCGCCCGGCCGGCAGAACTTAATGGCGTTAGACACCAGGTTCCTGTATACCGCCCTGATCATGTCGGGATCGGCGTACACCATGATCGGCTCGCCCAGGTTGCTCACAATGCGTACCCCCTTCTTCTCGGCCGACTCGCGCAACTGTGCAATTCCCGAAGCTACCAGTTCCCTGAAATCAAAGTCCGTCCGGTTGATCTGCTCGCCCTTAAGCTGGCTTTTCGACCAGTGCAACAGATTCTCGACCATGTTTGAGGTATAACCTACATTCCGGATAAAATCAGGAAGAAAAGAATGAAACTCCTCTTCCGTCACTACTTTTTCATTGGTCATGCGCAGCAGGTCGAGCAGGCTTAGCAGCGGGCTGCGAAGATCGTGCGCAATGATGGAAAACAAGCGGTCTTTTAATGCGTTCAGGTTCACCAGGTTGGCCTCTTTTTCTTTTAACTCGGTGATCTCCCGGAAGAGATATATCCGGCCACTATACACGGTGTTCCGTTCAAATAACGGCGTTCCGGTTACCGCAAAATATTTTAAACGTCCGCCAACCAGCACTTCAATTGCCGAATGTGCATTATCGCCGGTTTCCGGCGGCAATGCAGACAGGTATTCTTCACCCAGCAGTTTCCCTACCGGGATGCCTACCAGCGAGGGACCCGAAAAATTAAAGATCTCCCTGATCTTAGGATTTGAATCGATCACGCGGTTATGCACGTCAACCACCAATACGCCATCAGGAATCGCCTCCAGGATCTTTTCCCTGGCAATGGGAATGATATCAAACAAACGAAAGCGCAGCAACGCGATACCGATGGTTAACGAGGTGATAATGAAGGCATAGGGCGTGAGGTCGAGGTTTTTAAAAGGCCTGATCCCTACCAGGTACATAAAGTTTACGAACCACGGGATAAGCGCACCGATAAGCACCATGATGTTTTGCCGCCGGTAAAGTAGATCGGCATGCTTTAACTTGGCGCTGAAGAGATAGATGCCCCAGGACAGCATCACATAAAAATAAGCGGTATGCACATAATACCAGGGCCCTTTTTGCAGCCCGATCATGGGGAACGGCCCGGAAGCCTCCAGCGTAACCCGCGCATAATGCAGGTGATGCCAGGAATTAGTCCACACCAGTAACAGCGTGATGATGGGGTCGAGGAAGATCAGGAAAACCACGTTCGGCGTAAGCCAATGCCCTTTGCCGATAAACGTGAGGATGAACAGGATCCAGATAGCGGGAATAAGCGCAATGCCCAGGTACTCGAAGTTTGTCCAGAACAATATCTCCTCCAGGGTAGAACTGGCCAACTCCAGTGCATAAGTAAGCGCCCAAACCGCTGCACAAAGCATGATGAGGCCCCACAGCATGCGTACACCCTTACGTTTATTCAGCAGAAAAAATGCCAGGATCAATGTCAGGGATCCCGAAACGAGCAGGATTACAGAAAATACATTGAATTGAAATGTCATAAAAGCCCCGGCAAATTACCTATTGAACGAATAACCTGAAATAAGGATACGTAAATATGCGCTTTTTTGATTGTGATCAGAACGTATTAAAATATGACCTTCCATATTTCATATCCCGCATTAAATCAACGCGTTATAAATTGCCGCAAGGTGCAGGTTAAGCGTATCAGTCATGTACACAACTATCTAATTATCAGTTATTTAGCAAACTTTAAACTTGCTTTTCCGGTTTGTGTTACGTTACATTTGTATCGACCGATTATAACCATGTGACCTGTTGGTCCGCTAGATTCCCGCTCTCACCGGGGAAAATATTCCGTTAAACATTCCTGTTCCCCTGGGACAAGGCTGGCGATGCGCTGCGGTTTGTCCGGCCCCGATCACGAAACTATTAACCAATATATTTTAACCACTAAAACAAACGTTATGAACAGGAAAACAATGCAACAACGGGCTGTGGCCGGCGTCATGCTGGTGTGTACCCTGGCGGGAAGCGCCTGCAAAAAGGAATCGGCGATCGCGGAGACGGAAGCTTCCGGCATCGCCTCAAAAGGAAATGCCACGGTGAGCGCTATAAAAAGCGACTTTTCGCTGAACTGGGAAAACCGGGCAAACGGCTCAACCTATACCTCGGGACAGGCAGGCACTGATTTTGGCAACGTAAGCGGCTGGAACGATTCCCGCGCATACATCACCAATGGCAAAACAGCAAACGGCCTCCGCGCAACACTGCTTCCTAACGCGCTCTCAGGCGCAGGCGGGCTAATCTCTAACACCGACCTCTCCGATGGTTCCGCCTACGAAATGGATTATGATGTGAAGTTCCACAGCCAGTTTAACTGGGGACGCGGCGGAAAAGTCGGCTTCGGCTTCTCAGTAGGTGAAGGTAACACCGGCGGCGATCCGGGTTGGGACGGTAATGGCGGCTCGTTGCGGCTGATGTGGTATTCGCCAGATTCGAATCCAAACCGCGTTTACTTCCAGCCATACCTGTACTACAAAGATCAGCCTACCGAGTTCGGCGAATCATTCGGCCGTTCCTATCCGTCCTCCGGCGCACTCGTAAAAGGGCAATGGTACCACGTTCACCTGTACATTAAAAGCAATACGGGCAGCAGCACTAACGGCCACGTACAGATCGTGATCAATGGAACGATCATTCTCGACCAGGACATCCGCTGGACCACCAACGACGCGCAGCGCCTTATTAAAGGATTAACCTTCCATACCTTCCGCGGCGGCAGCCAGGAGTACTGGAAAGTATCTACCACAGATTATGTGTATTATGATAATTTGGTGGTGAATAAGATTAGCTAGTAGCCAGCTTTCAGTGATCAGTAGTCAGTGTTCCTTTATGACGCCATGCGGGAACTGGCTACTGATCACTAAAAAAAGATTGTGAAGACTGCCGGGCTCGAACCAGCGACCCTTACCTTGTCGAGGTAATGCTCTGAACCAACTGAGCTAAGCCTCCATTAGCAGGGCAAGTATAGGAAATTGAAACCGTATTTAAAACCAGCCGCCTATCGCCTGGAATAATTTTATCACCAGCCAGATAACCAAAACGAGCAGCCCTGCCAGGATCAAAATGGCCAGCAGCAAGGTATTTTTACCGCTCCCGGAGTGCTTGCCTTCCAGGTAATGTTCGCGCAGCAGGCGCATATTCCGGGTATTGGCTTTGTAAAAGAAGTCGAAGATCTGCCCGATCACGGGGATTGCGCCGACCGTTGCGTCGAGCACGATATTGATCGCCATTAATACTACCAGCTTGCTGCTTGCCCCATTTTTCGCCATGGTGAGCACCAATGCCGCAGAAAGCAGGAAACCCGGCAGATCTCCGATAAAAGGCACCAGGTTCATTACAGGGTCGAGACCGAACCTGAAGCTGGTACCGGGGATCCGGAATTGTTCGTCGAGCAGGAATGAAACCCGTTCCACCCATTTCAACCGCGGATCCTGGGCGGTTTTATTGTACGGGTAAGGTTTGAGGCTACTCATATATTTTTTGTTCTACCGTATAATAAGTCTTCCTGCCCCCAATTGTTTCGTGAAGGATCGGGGAGCCTCCCGGGCTTTCGGTTTTCCGGGAATTGTGCACCTTCATAAAATCACGGATCTCACCGGCAATAATGTCGGGATCGGCCTTACGGATCTGCTTCTCTGCATCCTCCAGCACCGAACGGATAGACCTTGCAAGCGCCCCGATCTTCTCTTCCGGGATCTTGTTACATTTAGAAGAGGGAGCGATACCGGCGTCCCATAAGATTTCGTCGGCATAAGCATTGCCAATACCGCGGATAAAATGCTGATCGAGCAGTACCGTTTTTACCGCCGAACGCGAACGTGAAAATTTTTCTGCAAGAAAGCCCTTGCTCACTTCGTCCGAAAGCGCATCAGGCGTATCGGTCGCTTCCGGGTTTAGGGTCGGTTTTGCCGCTTTCTGGAAATCGGTAAGCACCATCCCCATGCCATCTTTAAAGAGAATCTCGATAACCGGGAACTTTTCCGTGCGCGCTCCCTCAAACAGGTAAAGCTTTCCATGAAGCATCAGGTGGATGCCAAGCACCTGGTCGCCGATCTCGAAATGCAGCTCCTTTCCGACACGTTTAACGGTCTTCACCCGCTGCCCTTCCAATGCATCGCTCAGCGCTTTGCGCGAAACGTTTATCTTTACAAATGGCTGAACGACTACTTTCTCTACTGTTTTACCTTGCAGCTTTTTGGTGAGGTTGGCGCTGAAAACCTGGAGGTCTGGAAGCTCTGGCATAACGAAATGGTTTATTTAGTCCCGCCGGCGTTGATCACGATGCCTACCGTGAACACCGAATTGCCGGCTGTGAGAAATTTGCGATTCTTTAATCCGAAATTACTGCCTGACGTGTATTGCAACTGCACATTGCTGTTAAGGGCCATCCGGGTAAAGAACACCGGCTCGAGGAAAATATTGTCTTCTTTCGGCTGATCGATCCCGTTGCGGGTAAACTCCGTCATCCGGAGATAGCTCACGCGAAGCGCGGTGCCGTAATTTAACGGGAATTCGCGACTGAACAATTTCAGCGACTTCTCTTTCTTCGAGCTGAAGTTCGCCTGGAAAAATGTCTTGTTAAACTTCGATTGCTGGTTGTCTGCGGCCGCGTCAGCGGTCTGTTTGTAAAAGCGGTCGCCGTTGCCCCGTCCTAACCCGG
The DNA here is from genome assembly GCF_009834915.1 of Hufsiella ginkgonis. GTDB lineage: Bacteria > Bacteroidota > Bacteroidia > Sphingobacteriales > Sphingobacteriaceae > Hufsiella > Hufsiella ginkgonis. The sequence continues at coordinate 848,608 of NZ_WVHS01000001.1, forward strand.
CATAAAGCTCCAGCACGCGGGTGCCATCCTGGCCAAAAGTAGTAAGGTAACCGCCGGCAGTTTCTACCAAGTTATGGGCCTGCTCTTTCGTGCCTCGCTTCCGGTCCATTACAGAGCCGTTAAACAGCACCCCGAAATGATCGGATACGGCATAGGCCGAATTAAGGCTAATATTACCCCGCAGGCTCACGTGGCCCGAGGCATGGAGTTCGCCTTTCGCGCTCAGCATCGGCGTATTGGGCACGTTGGGAAGGTAAAGTGAAGAGCAGCTGCCAAACAGCACAATAACCAGCAACAGGGAGAAGGCCGCAACGGGCCTGGTCGTGAGAGGGTGCATCCTGTTGATAACGGCAGAATAGGAGATTTGTTTCCCGAAAGAACCTGCGGCCGATACCGGGTTGCCGAACATTTCACCAGCCCCCGGTTGCGTATTTTGCGAAAAATCTTTGCGTTCTTTGCATGCACCAAACCCCCGGCAAAATGAAATTATCCAATATCCTTGCCTGCCTTCTTTTTCCCGTCGCCCAGCATGGCCTCGCCCAGGTAAACCCGGCAATCGATATCCGGCACTACACGTTCAACGTTACCATTAACGATGATAACGACCGGATACAGGGAAGGGCCTCCATCGATTTAAAGCTTAACCAGCCCGCAGATTCAGTGGTATTAGACCTGATGAACGTCGAACCTTCCGGCAAAGGCATGAAGGTGGAGCAGGTCCTGGCAGCGGGAACGCCGGCGGGGTACAGGCAAACTGCGGAGAAACTGGTGATTTACATAACAGGTGCTAAGAGCAGCATCGTACATGTCGATATCACCTATGCGGGCATCCCGGCAAACGGCCTGGTCATTTCGAAAAACCAGTTCGGACAGCGCACATTTTTTGCAGACAACTGGCCCAACCGTGCCCGGTACTGGGTTCCCTGTATAGATCACCCGGCCGATAAAGCGACCGTTACTTTCGTGGTTACCGCCCCGGCACATTACCGCGTGGTAGCCAACGGGCTGCTGGTATCAGAGAACGCTGCGGGCGGTCAGAAAACCACCACCTATGCAGAACCGGTACCGCTTCCCACCAAAGTGATGGTATTCGGCGCTGCAGACTTTAACGTAAAGCAGACGGGAAAGGTAGGCGATGTAGCCGTCAGCAGCTGGACGTTTGACAAGGAACCCAGACCCGACGGCTACGACTCCGCCCCCGCCATCCTCAAGTACCTGGTAGAAACAGTTGGTCCCTTCTCCTATGGAAAACTGGCCCATGTGCAATCAAAAACCATGTTCGGCGGGATGGAGAACGCCGGCGCGATCTTTTACTTCGAAAAATCCCCGGGCGATGCCGGGATCGAGAGCCTGATCGCCCACGAGACCGCCCACCAATGGTTCGGCGACGCCGCCACCGAAAAGAACTGGCCGCATGTATGGCTCAGCGAGGGTTTTGCCACATACCTCACCAACACTTACCTGGAGCAGAAATACGGCGCCGATTCGCTCAAAAAGCGGATGGCGGAACAACGTACCAAGATCATTAACTTCGAAAGGCGGCGCTTCACCCCGGTGATAGACAGCGTGCAGGACAATTATATGCAGATCCTAAATGCTAACAGCTACGAAAAAGGCGCCTGGACACTCCACATGCTCCGCCGCAAACTGGGCGATAAACAATTCTGGGAAGGGATCCGAACTTACTATAAGCTTTACCGCGATAGAAATGCCGATACCGACGACCTTCGCCGGGTGTTCGAAAAGATCTCAGGAACAGATCTAAAGCCATTCTTCACCCAATGGTTGTATCGCCCGGGAAGCCCGAAACTGGCGGTAAAATGGGAATACGATAGCCAAAAAAAGGACATCACCCTGCGGGTTACACAAACACAGGCGGACCTGTATGACGTACCGCTGGAATTTTCCCTCCCGGGCGATATGAAACCGCGCACCATGCAGCTGAGAAACAGAACTACCGTGGTCCGCATCGCCGCTGCAAAAGCGCCCGGTACGATCCGCATAGACCCGAACGTGAACTTACTGGCGACGATTAACTTAACCAATTAGCTGATCCACTCGAACCTGGTATAAGGTACCAGGGCCGCCGGGATCCTGATCCCTTCGGGCGTCTGGTTATTTTCCAGCAGCGAGGCCACTATACGGGGCAGCGCGAGTGCGCTTCCGTTTAAGGTATGCGCCAATTGCGGCTTACCTTCTTTTCCGCGATAGCGCAGTTTGAGGCGATTGCTCTGGAATGTTTCGAAGTTCGATACAGACGACACTTCCAGCCAGCGGGCCTGCGCCGCGCACCATACCTCCATATCGAATGTCAGTGCCGAGCCAAAGCTCATGTCGCCGCCGCATAAATGCAGCACGCGGTAAGGCAGCGCGAGCTTTTGCAGCAGCGATTGTACATACAGGCTCATCTCGCCGAGCACCTCGTAAGATCTTTCGGGATGGACTACCTGCACGATCTCCACTTTGTCAAACTGGTGCAGGCGGTTAAGCCCGCGTACATGTGCGCCATAAGATCCCGCCTCGCGGCGGAAACAGGGGGTATAGGCACAGTTCTTCACCGGCAGTTCTTCCTCTTTCAGGATCACATCACGGTAAAGGTTGGTGATCGGCACTTCCGCCGTGGGGATCAGGTACAATTTATCCTCGTTGATATAGTACATCTGTCCTTCTTTATCAGGAAGCTGCCCGGTACCGAAACCGGATGCTTCGTTGATCACGATGGGCGGCATCATTTCGCGGTAGCCGGCTTTGTCTGCTTCGTCTAAGAAAAAGTTGATGAGCGCGCGCTGTAGTTTTGCGCCTTTTCCTTTATATACCGGGAAGCCGGCGCCGGTGATCTTGTTACCCAGCTCGAAATCAATGATGTCGTACTTTGCGGCCAGCTCCCAGTGCGGGATGGCGGTGGCCGGAAGCTGAGGTTTTTCGCCATGTTCGTAAGCCGAAACGTTGTCTTCGGCGGTGGTTCCCGCCGGCACGGAAGCATGCGGCAAGTTGGGCAGCAGCACCAGCAGGTTAAACTGTTCGGCCTCGATGGCAGCCAGTTTTTCACCCAGCTCGCTCACCTGGCCCTTAAACCCGGCGGTTTGTTGCTTAACCGCTTCGGCCTGCTCTTTTTGTCCCTGGCGCATCAGGTCGCCGATCTGCTTAGACGCCGTATTTGCCTGTGCTGCAACGCTATCCAGGGTCGACTGGGTCTGCCGGCGTTCCTCATCCAGCGAAATGATCTTGTCGACCAGGTCCAGTTGTTTGAAATTTTTAAAGGCCAGCCGCTCTAAAACTCTTTCCCTGTTTTCGCGGATATAACTAACTTGCAGCATTGTTTGAAATTTTGACAAAGATAATAGCTGATAGCTGATAGCCGTTAGCCACTGGCTTAAATCTTATAGAAACAAGTATTTTAATTAATTAACGATCACCGGCTACCAGCCAGCAGCCATTAGCCAACAGCAATAATGCCAGGTAAACTATACCTCGTCCCCACCCCGATAGGCAACCTGGAAGACATCACTTTCCGGGCGATCCGGGTGCTTAAGGAAGCCGATGTGGTGCTGGCGGAAGATACCCGCACCAGCGCCCCGTTGCTTAAGCATTTTGGCATCGACAAGCGTTTGTTCTCCCACCACCAGCATAACGAGCATAGTTCGGCTACGGAAGTGGTCCGTTTTTTAAAGGAAGGAAAGCAGGTGGCGCTTATTTCGGATGCCGGAACACCGGGGATCTCGGATCCGGGTTTCCTGCTGGTACGCGAAGCGCTAAAAAACGATATCACGGTTGAATGCCTCCCGGGTGCCACCGCCTTTGTGCCTGCCCTGGTCGATTCAGGCCTGGCCGCCGACCGGTTTACGTTCGAAGGCTTTCTGCCCGTTAAAAAGGGACGGCAAACCCGCCTTAAATCGCTGGCCGGAGAAGAGCGTACCATGATCTTTTACGAATCGCCCTACCGGCTGCTGAAAACGCTCGACGAATTCTCGGCCGTTTTCGGGACAGACCGGCAAGCCTCCGTTTCGCGGGAACTGACCAAACTATTCGAAGAGACCGTGCGGGGTACGCTGCCCGAAATTAAAACTCATTTTGAATCGCACGTGTTAAAGGGGGAATTTGTAATTTGTGTGGCGGGGAAGTAGCTATCAGCTAGCTATCAGCTATCAGCTATCAGCTAGCTATCAGCTATCAGCTATCAGCTATCAGCTATCAGCTATCAGCTATCAGCTATCAGCTATCAGCTATCAGCTATCAGCTATCAGCTATCAGCTAGGATTCGGCGCGAGGCCGGTAAATATGTTACAAAAAAATAAACTTCATTACACTCAAACCAGGCTGAAAGCTGACCGCTGATTGCTGACCGCTGACGACCACAACCGATCTGACTAGAAACATGCTCGATCTTACCAATTTCCTCAACGAAGAACAGGACCAGGGAGCCGTTGAAAAGGTTTTTAACAAAGTGAAAGACCTGTTAACCCCGGGCGAAACGATCGAATACATCGCCGTGCAGAAAAAGCCCGCAGTAACGATCTCGCCCGATTCGGTGGTGCTTACCTCAAAAAGGGTGATCATTTGCCGCTCGAAAAATCTCGGGCTTTCCATGGAATTCCAGGATTTCCTTTGGAAAGACATTTCCGACTGTCACATGAAAGAAGGGATCCTGGGAGCGGAATTTAGCGTACAACCCGTTCACTCCGCTCCCGACAAGGTCGACTACCTGCCTAAATCGCAGGCGCGAAAGCTTTACCAGTTTGCCCAGCAAAAAGAAGAAGAGCAGCACGAGCTGCGGCGTGAGCGTGAGCTGGAGGAGAAACGCGCCGGCGCCGGCGGAGTTACGGTAAATACACCTCCCGCAGTGGAACCACCGGAGGCCGCCGAACCTGCCCTTAAAGCCGATGACCCTATGGCAGTATTACAAAAGCTAAAAATGGTGTTCGACAATAACCTGATCACGCAGGAAGATTACGATGCAAAGAAGGCAGAAGTATTATCAAGGCTATAAAAAGCTCTACCCAGGTTACCGCATCCATTAAAAGAAAAATACCGTGCAGAAAAAATACCGGTTAGCATTATCAAGCGCGTTGCTGCTATGGCTTGCCTGGCCGCCAATTCCATATACTTCCGTGCTGTTGCTGGTGGCGCTCGTTCCGCTGTTGCTGGCGGCAGAAACCGTCATCACGGGGAGCGATACACGTAAAGGCAAAAAAATCTTCCTGCTGGCCGGCATCACCTTCCTGCTGTGGAACTCGGCGTCTATTTATTGGGTATACAACTCCCTGGCCTCCGCCATGCCCGGCTACGTGGCTGCCATGGTATCGGTCATTCCCTACGGGTTGGGAGCCGTACTTATGACCCTCGCTTTCTGGCTGTACGCACAGCTGAGAAAAGTAACCACGACGTGGTTCAGCTACCTGGGCCTTATCTCTTTCTGGATCGGCTACGAATACCTGCACCAGGAATGGGACCTCTGCTTTCCCTGGATGAACCTCGGCAATGGCTTTGCCACCACCCACCAGCTTGTGCAGTGGTATGAATACACCGGCGTATACGGCGGCACTCTTTGGATCCTGGTGGTGAACCTGCTGGTTTTCGAACGGATCAGGGTTTCCAAAACGGCTGATGAAACGACCAAACGGCGGCTGTCCTTATCGCTGGCGGCGGCGGCGGGCATACCGGTATTGTGGTCGCTGGTTATTTTCGGAGGCTATAAGGAGCGGCCCGATCCGGCTAACGTGGTGGTGGTACAGCCTAACATCGACCCGTACAACAAATTTGGCGACTTGCCGGTGGCCGCGCAGGTAGAAACGCTTACGCGCTTATCCGATTCCGTGGGGCAGGTAAACACCGAATTCTTCATCTGGCCCGAAACAGCCATCGCATCCTACACCAACGAGGAATTTATCCGCACAAGTCCCTATTTTTTAACCGCGCAAAATTTCCTGCAGAAATATAAGAACGGCAGCCTGCTCACCGGCATAGAAAGCTATGCCTTGTATGATTCGGCCAAAACGCCCAGTGCACGTTACCGGGAAGATATAAACAAATACCTCGATGCTTTTAACGCGGCGGTGCTCATCGAAAACTCGGCGAAGGTACAATTCTATCATAAATCGAAACTGGTGCCAGGGGTCGAAAGCCTGCCCTTCCCCAATACGCTGTCTTTTATGAAACCGCTTTTCGAAGAGTTCGGCGGTTCTACCGGCGGTTATGGCCGGCAGCAGGAGCCCTCCGTGCTTTACGCACAGAGCGGGATCGGCGCTGCGCCGGTGATCTGCTACGAATCTGTCTGGGGCGACTGGGTACGAAAAGGAGTTAAGAAAGGCGCCCAATTTATCGCCATTGTTACCAATGATGGCTGGTGGGGGAATACCTCGGGCAAAGACCAGCATTTCGACTATGCCAAATTGCGCGCAATAGAAACACGGCGTTGGGTGGCGCGATCAGCAAATACCGGCATATCTGGCTTTATTAACCAGCGCGGCGATGTAGTGAGCCGGTCCAAATGGTGGGTAGCAACCGCGCTTAAAGCGGATATCAACCTGAACGAGGACCTCACGTTTTACGTTAAGCACGGCGATTTTATCGCGCTGGCCGGTTGTTTTGGTTGCGGGGTGTTTGGCACAATGTTGCTGTTTTGTCTTTTCAGAAGAAAGAAAGGGGTTTAGCCCGTTTCATGTTCTTACCAGGCATCCGGGCGCAATAAGAAGCCAGCAGCCTGGGCAGAAAGCCTCGTTATGCTTACCGATATTCATTGTATCCGGAAAACCATTCGCGGCTTTCCCCGTTTATTATTCACAAAACAACTGCCATGAACGAGATCATTACACATTATTCTGAACAAGCCACCTTTAGCGATACCTCCGAAAACCTGCTGTTTCGCTACTATCCCAACTTGCCGGCGGGAAGCATGGTACAGGTAGGATCGAAAGACAACGACCTCGAAAAATACCACAATGGCAAGTGTTATGAGTTCACCGTCGACTTTTTCGGCGAAAAGAAAAAGCTATTCCTGGAACAGAAAAGAGCGATCGGGTTCGACGAGGAATTCGAAGTGACCCTCTACGAGTTTATGCTGCATGGTATCGAAGATGCCGGGTCCGCCGATCTCCAGTAAAAATAAAGCATCCAGGCGCTAATATTTTACGGGCGATTAAACGTTTATATACGTATAAGGTATTAATTTTGTGTCACACACACAACATTCCCAGGGGAGCTTATAACCTAGATTCTTATGCCAGACAAAAAGATCACGGTATTATACGTAGATGACGAAGATAACAACCTGGTATCCTTTAAGGCTACCTTCCGCATAAAGTACCATGTGCTTACAGCCATAAGCGGGGAGGAAGCCGTAAAACTACTCGAAACAAAACCGGTGGAAATTATCATCACCGACCAGCGCATGCCCAATATGACGGGCGTAGAATTTCTTGAAAAAGTGCTGGTAAAATACCCGGATCCCATGCGCATCCTGTTAACCGGTTATGCAGACATGAACGCGGTGGTTGATGCCGTAAACAAAGGGAAGATCTTCCATTACCTGGCAAAGCCGTGGAACGAAGAAGAGCTCGACATGACCATCCGGCGGGCGTACGAGGTATACCTGGAAAAGATCCGGCTCCGCGAAATGAACGAAAAACTTTCCGTGTCTAATGACCAGTTCGAGTTCCTGCTAAGGCAAAAATTACTCTCATAACGAGCCCGCCAGGGGTTCGCCGGCAGTAGCGTCTATTTCGCCCAGCAGCGCCAGTAAGGCTTCGGCGGTGATGGGCTTGTCGAGTAAATGTTTAACCGATTTATAACCGGAGATCCGAGAAAGATCGTTTTTATTCATCGTAGAAGTAAGCGCCACCAGCAGGTAGCTCCGCTGCACGTCCGGGGGTAATTGCTCGAAGGCTTCCACGAAATCAAACCCGCTCACCACCGGCATCAGCACATCCAGCAAGAGAATGGCCTTCGGCTGGTCGGTCACGGCGCCCTGCTGCGTAATATATTCGAGCGCCCTGGCAGCTTCGGTAAAGGCAATTACCTGCTCATTTTCAATGGTATGCTTAATCATTTTCTCGGCGATAAAGCAATCCAGCTCACTGTCGTCGATCACTATAAAACGATGTTTCATCTTAAGTAATTATTCATTTTGCGGTAAGGAGGTATCCTAACTCATTATTTATTGGGAATGGTGATGGTGAAAGTGGTCCCTTCGCCCAGCACAGAATCCACTTTAATGTCGCCGTTTAACTTGATCAATGCATCTTTTACGTTGTATAAGCCAAAGCCCGAACCTGCTTCCTGCGAAGTTGCACGAAAAAACAGGGTAAAGATCTCTTCCGTATGATGCCGGGGTATCCCGATCCCGTTATCGGCAACCCAAAAAGTGGCGGTGCCCCTGGATACTTCTATGCGCAGGGCCACCCGCTTGTTATCCAGCTCTTTCCGCTGGTACTTAAACGCGTTCGACAACAGGTTGTTTAAGATCAGCTTCAATATAAAAGCATCACAGCGGAAAGGTTCCTGCTGGTTTACCTCCGCCGTAAAACTGATCTGGTGCGCATTCGCATACACTTTGTACATGTCCTGCATCCCGGCTACCAGGTAGTTCATGTCGATCTCGGTAAGCTGCAGCTCTCCGCGCTGAAGCGTATAGTAATCGTGCATGCTGAGGATGAAAACATCAAGCTTTTTCACCGATTTCTCCATCAGCGCCAGCATCTCTTTCATCTCGGTGACGCTGTTCAGGTTGGCCGCTACGTTAATGGCGCCAAGAATCCCTGATAACGGGCCGCGGATGTCGTGACTTACACTGTAAGCAAACTTATCCAGCTCGTTGTAAGCGATCTTAAGCTCCTCGTTCTTTACGGTAAGCAGGGAATTGGAAATGTAAAACTTGTTCGCCTCTTCGATCGCCGACATGATATCTGCATCGTTCCACGGCTTTTTCACATACCTGAATATATGGCCATGGTTTATGGCGTCGATCACAGATTCAATGTCAGTATACGCCGTAAGCAGGATGCGCACGGGCAGCGGGAAACGGCTGCGCATTTCTCCAAAAAACTCGACGCCGGTTTTTACAGGCATACGCTGATCGCAAAATATCACATGAATATCCGGGTGCTTTTCGAGGATGATCTCCGCCTCCGTTGTATCGAGCGCGGTGAACACCTGGTAGTCGATGCGGAACGAGGCCTTAAAACCTGTCAGGTTATTCGGCTCATCGTCTATATATAAAATCTTAATTTTTCCCGGCATCTGTATTTATACCTTATATCTTTAATTAGGTTGCTTCACCCGGTGAATTACCGGTAATTCAATCGTAAACTCAGTGCCTTGGCCGGGCGCAGATTCCAACCGGATCTGCCCGTTATGTTTGCGGATGGTATTATAGGAGATAGACATCCCCAGCCCCGTTCCCTCTCCCACATCCTTGGTGGTAAAAAAGGGCTCATAGATCTTTTTCCGCGTATTTTCATCCATGCCCGTTCCGTTGTCGCGGAAGCGGATCAATACATGATCTCCCTCATGAATGGTGGTAATATGCAGCATACCGCCTGCCTGTTCGCCAAACTTCTTATTTACTGCATGGATCGCGTTGGTCAGGATGTTTAGGAACACCTGGTTCAGCTTGCCCGGGTAACATTCTATAAGCGGCAGGTTGCCGAACTCTTTTACCACGCCGATCCGGTTATTCAGCAGGTTATTAATGATCACCAGCGTCGAATCGATCCCTTCATTAATATCCGCTTTTTTAAGATCATTTTCGTCTAACCGTGAAAATACACGCAATCCTTTTACAATTTCCGCCGTGCGTGACGCGCCCTCGTGTATTCCCTTTAACAAATGGCTGATCTCCGTTTTCAGGTAATCGAAATCGAGCTCTTCCTTATAGGCCTCGATCTCGCGGATCTTGTCTTCCGCGGAACTATCCGAAATGCCCACTTTCTCGATCGCGGCGATGGCATCCAGCAATATATCCACGTCCCGCCTGAGCGGGTTTACGTTGGAAGTAACAAAATTGATCGGGTTGTTGATCTCGTGGGCGATACCGGCGGTCAACTGACCGAGCGAGGCCATCTTCTCTGATTCTACCAGCTGGCTTTGTGTTTGTTTCAGGTCTTCGAGCGTGACGCTTAACGACTGGTTTGTTTGCTTCAGCTCATGTGTACGCTCCTGCACTTTTTCTTCCAGCATTACGTTCTGTTCGCGGATAATGCGTTCGTTCTCCTTGGCGGTGGCAAGCGCTTCGGCCTGCGATGCTTCCTTTTCTTTCTTCAGGGTATTTATCCTGTCGGCCAGACCGAAGGACAGGAGCGCCATCTCTATGGCAGAAGCCGCTTGCATGGAATAGCTCGTAAATGTGTTATAAGGCAGCACGCCGTAGTCCTTCAACAGGAAAATAATGGCGCCGCCTAGCAGTACAGACCATGCAGAAAAGAAGAACTTCGCCGGTGCGTAGCCTTGCCGCATGATCATGAACGAAACCGAAAGCACCGTTACAGTTAATAAAGTAGTGGTTCCCTGCATTACCTTAAAACCCGGTTGCTCTTGCCCGAAGGACGTTAACAAGATGCCGATCCCGAAAAGCCCGACCAGCGCCGTAAGCACATAATTGGTTTTACGGGCGTTTTCGCGGGTGTGCAAAAAGTCTTTGGTAAACAGCAGCGCACCCATCCCGCTGAGGCAGGCAAACAGGATCACGCTTTTCACCTCGAACGCGGTATTACCCGGCCATAAATACTGAAACGTATATCCTTTAATACCGACCTGCGTGAGCCCCGCAAACACTACGTAGAGCACGTAATACAGGTAGCTCTTGTCGCGTACCGAGAAAAAGATGAATAGGTTATACAATACCATGATGAGCACAATGCCCAGGTAAATGCCGGTAATAAGATTTTCGCGGTTCAGTTTCTCCCACAGGCCCGTGGGCCGCGAGATGGTGGTGGGAACGATCACCTGCTCGGCGCTTTTTATACGCAGGTAGTACGTCTTTGTGATATTTCGTGGCACGTCCAGGTCGAAAATATAGCTTGGGTGCGCATATTTTCGCTGTGTGAAGGGTTTGTCTTCGCCGAGTGTAACGGGTGTATAACGGTTGTGATCGTCCTGCACGAACAACTCCACCTCATCCAGGATGGGATACGCCACCTCCAGCAGGAAATGGCCGTCGCTGCTTTTATTCAGGACCGAAAACCTCAGCCACGCGCTGCCGGGAATGGTACCCAGGTTAACCACATCCTGGGTAGCGGGCCTAAACTCCCTGTTACGCAGCGCCTCCGTCAGGGTTATCTCGGTTACAGGCTGGAGCACTTCAAATTGCTTGCCCAGCGTAATGATGCCGGTAGTGTCTGTTAATACCACCTGCGCCCGGCCAGCGGTACCGTTAAATAACAGGACCGCAAAGAAAAAGGTAAGCTGTTTAAACATCAGGATGGCGGTTATTTAACACAGGTAGTTACCACCACTTGTATAGAACAGGCAAAATATCCGCTTGCATCCGCGTCTTTCATCGCCCCTAAGAAAATGTCGTGCTCTTCCTGGCTGATGAAGCCGTTATCGGCTGTTTCTTTCAGGATACGTTCAATCCACAGGTATTCATTCGCCTCGGCCAGCGTTCTGATCACAAACGGGAAAAGCTCCAGCCGGATATCCCGGAAACCGGCAGCTTCCAGGTAGCCCGTAAGCTTGCGCGCCGCCAGGCCGTTATTAATCTTTACATCAGTAAGGTAACCGATCACTTTCCGCTCGATGGGCAGATGCGCATTGCAGAACGACAATCCGGGCCAGTCTGTTTCCACCAGCACGAGCGGATGATCGTGTTCCAACACCCGGTGGATCTCCTTCATTACCGCATCGGGCGCTGTAAGGTGCTGCACAAGGCGTTCGGCGCGCACGCCTTGTACGGTACCATCGGTAAAGGGGATCGGGCTGGCTTCCGAGAGAATAAACTCCACCTGCTTATTGTCATAAGCAGCTGCTTTACCCTTCGCCAGCATCTCCGGGTCGTGGTCGATGCCGAAAACCTTTACCTGGCCGCCCAGCAATTCCGACAGTTTGAGCACGTCCATCCCCGTCCCGCAGCCGAGGTCTATCACGGCGCCTTTCCTGATAGCGGTAAAAGGCTGGTACGATTGTTCCTTCAGGTTCTTTAAAAAGCGGCCTGTTTGTTCCAGGTAACTGATATTGTAATGTTTAGCAGACATGACAGGTAGGTTTAAAACAGGTTGAGGTTACGTTCGTTGACGGCAATACTTGTAAAGTTCTTCTTTGCGTTGGCGATCACTTCATCGAGGTGCCAGTTTTCCAGCCCCGGAATGAGAATATCATAATGGATCTCGATATTTTTCTTGCGGAGCACCTCGGTTTTCACCAGGTTAAGGTTCTCACGCAGTTTAAATATTGCCTCACGGTCCTCAGATTGCGCGGTTTTAAGGGTGGCAACGTCTTTAAGGATCATGGTGGTGGCCAGCAGGTCGAGCTTAGGGTAATAAAACGTGCCCTCGTTGCCGATACTTGTTTCGATCCCATACCCGACGCTCTCGGCCATTTTAACGGTATACGGCGCACAAAGCGCGAATAGCGATTGCAGGCCGATCTGGGTAGAAATAGCTACCGCCGCCCTGGTTAAAAATATGCTCCCGATGCCGTACCCGGCAATTTCGCGGGAGTTCCAGAGGCCGCAGATCTCGCCCGTGCCGTGGCGGGCGTGCTGGTATACCAGGTCGAATATCGAGGGGTCCAGCGCACCGGTGGCCTGCTCTACAGGCAGCGGCTCGGTTCCGCCGGCAACATGTACGCGGGCGCCGCCATATACTTTCTCTCCATCGAGCGACTCCACGATAAGTACGAAAGCGGCCGGGTTCCTGGTCCATTCGTGTTTGTTAGAGGTTACTTTAGTTACACCGATATTGGTGAGCACGTGCGTATGCCCTTCTACGAATAAGGCGCAGGCGGCCGGGTCGTCTGTCGCCCGAAAAGCGCGAAGCCTTACAACAGGATTTTCCTTATTTAATGTGTAGTCCACAAGCTGAAGCGTGAAAGCGTGAACAGGGACCTTTACCAGGAACCCCGGCCGGCTAATTTAGTATTTTGGTTGTACGTGTTTACGCGACACTTTGTTACCGCCCAACATAACTTTTACGCTACATGCGATGATCTTAGACCGTTTGCGCACCGGCACCGTTTATGTCACAATTGTTTTACCTGTACCCGCGCATCCGGCTGTTTTTTTGCGGCAGTATGTGGCGAAACGCAGTACTTTTAACCTGCGCTGATGTTCGTTCGGGAAACGAGCAGGGCTTACGTGGATCGGGAAGAGTATTGGGAAGCGGGAAAAGGGAAATGGAGAATAGGAAATGGAGAATAGGAAACGGGGAATAGAAAACAGGGAATAGGAAACAGAGAATAGAGAATAGAAAACTGAAAACAGAGAAAAGAAAATGGGAACAGGCCGTTGTTCATTCCCTGTTTTCTATTCTCTATTCTCTATTTTCCGTTTTCCGTTTTCTATTCTCCCAACAAGCACGATCCTACAAGACTACTACCCCTTTCGCCTCAAACGTTACCAATTTCTTTGGCTGGGTGATCTTGGCAATTTCTTCTTCCGATTTTTTAGCGTCTTTGGCATTGTGCTGCAAGTCTTCTACGGAAAGGGTTTCCTGTTTGGCGAAGCCGTCTACCACGACTGTTTTGCCCTGGATATCGGTAGGAACAAAGAATCCGTAATCTTTAAACCGAACGGTCATGGTTTCACCGTTTCCGAGATCAAGCGTCATAAAGCAGCCTTTTTTCTGGCAAACATCTACCACCGTACCTGATACTTTAGCGTCTAACGAATCGGCTTTACCCATCTTCTGGGTGAGCCTGGCCACTGGCAGCGCACCTTTGGCGGTGATCTCCGCACCATATTTCTGGCCCTGTACGGCAGGCGCCGGTTTGTTTGTTTGTGCAAAGGCCGTTATGGCGATCATACATACGAGCACGCAAAATATTTTCCTCATAATGTGTTGTTAAGCAGGCAAAAGTAATAATAATGGGTTAAATGCTGATCGCATTCCGGCACAAAAAAACTAATTTTGTGCAATAAACCATTATAAACCATGAGGTTCCGGATCTTCTGTCTGTTGGTGCTGCTGTCTGTTTCCGCCCGAGCGCAACCCGTTTACCGCTATACGGCGGATCTTAAGAATATTTCGAATGATAAAGTAGTAATCGAACTGCAGACTCCCGCGCTGAAAGAATCCGAAGCGGTATTTTCTTTTGCGAAGGCCATTCCCGGCTCTTATTCGCGGAAAGACTTCGGAAGGTTCATAGACGACCTGGAAGCTTACGATAAGGAGGGAAAATCTCTCAAAGCCGATAAATTAAACGATAACCAGTACCGCATCCGCGATGCGGAAAAACTCGCACGGATCACGTATAAAGTGAACGACACCTGGGAGTCGGCGCATAAGAATTTCATTTTCCAGCCCGGCGGATCCAATATCGACGCCGGGAAGGATTTTGTGATCAACAACCATGCTTTTTTCGGCTATTTCGAAGGATATAGCAACCTGCCCTTCGAGATCAGGATGATTAAGCCGGCCGAAATGTATGGAGCTACCCATCTTACGGTAAACCGCGACAACCCGGAAGAAGATATCCTGACAGCCAGCAGCTTTTTTGTATTGGCAGATAACCCGGTGATCTACGCGCGTCCAGATACTACCTCCTTTATGGCGGGAAACACCCGGATCAATGTATCAGTGTATTCCGTAAACAGCAAGGTAAAAAGCGCACAGGTGGCTGGCTTCCTCAAACCGATGTCGGCGGCGTTGCAAAAGTTCTTTAACGGGTTGCCGGTAGACTCATACCAGTTTCTCTACTTTTTCGAAGATCCCAGGCGGGCGCTTACCGACCGGGAGAAAGGGCAGGGCGGCTACGGAGCGCTCGAGCATAACTACTCTTCCCTGTATTACCTGCCGGAGATGGCCTACGAGCCGCAATTAAAGAAACTGGTGAACGAGGTGTCGGGCCACGAGTTCCTGCATATCCTTACACCGCTGAACCTGCACAGCGAACAGATCGCGGCGTTCGACTTCACCTCACCGAAAATGTCGCAGCATTTGTGGCTCTATGAAGGGGTTACCGAGTACTTCGCACACCTGGTGCAGCTGCAAAACGGATTGCTTACCGAAAAGGAATTCTTTAACAACATGCGCACCAAGATCAACCAGGCAGAGGAGTACGGCGATTTCTCCATGACCGAAATGAGCGCACACGTGATGGAAGACGATTGGCAGAAAAAATACAACAGCGTGTACAACCGGGGCGCCTTGATCGGGTTTATGCTCGATGTATTGATCCGCGAAAAAACTGCGGGCAAAAAGGACCTCAAATCCGTGATCATGCAACTCACCAGGAAATACGGCCCCAACAAACCTTTTAAAGACGCACAGCTTTTTGACGACATCATCCAGCTTTCGCACCCGGCGGTAAAAGATTTTATCGCGAGTTATATCACCGGTGCCGAGCCCCTTCCCTTTCCCTCGTTCTTTAACAAAATAGGTTACGAGTTCCAGCCGGAGAAAAAAGTGGTTGCTTACTACGCCGGCGAGCTGGCCCTTAAATACGACGAAACTGCCCAACGCTTCGCTTTTGCCGACGTAAAGAACAATACGCTGGGTGTTAAAGACGACGACCTGTTTGTAAAGATCAACGACATTAACGTTACTTCCGCCAACATCAACGATATCTGGGAAAAGTACTTCCAGGCCAATACTACAGAGCCGGAGGTGAGTTTAACGATCACCCGGAACGGGGAAGCCAAAATATTAAGCGGCAAGCTCGATACCGGCTACTTTAAAATGAAGAACTACCTCGCACCGGCGGAATCTAAAACCGACGGGCAGGATTACCTGCTCAGGCTGATCAGCAACCGGCCGATAGAGGTAAACGGCAACTAGCGTACTACCTGTCCCGTTAGCCCTTCGGCAAGCTCCAGGATAACGCACTGCATGGAGAATCAGGCCGATCCATGCCGACGCACAGGCCGCTTTTATTTATTTCATTTTTTTGTGCAACAAAAAAGAAAATGGTGTCGTCTTATAATCAGCAACAGCAAACGACACTTAACTTTAACCGCATACCAGATGAAAAAGCTCATCCAAATACTCCTCCTGCTTACGCTTCCCGCTATCACTTTCGCGCAAAGCAGTGTAAAAGCAACGGATATCGTTACCAGGATCAATAAAGGAGAAGCCGTTACTTATTCCAACGTTCGCGTAGAAGGCGACCTCGACCTCACACAGCTAAGCAATAAAAAATTAGAGAGCAAAAAAATTTCCGGCATCGGGACTAAAAATTACGTCAGCACCGTAACAGCGCCGGTTTCTTTCACCAACTGCACATTTACAGGTAACGTACTGGCTTACGTATCGCCCAACAACGGCAAGGTCTTTAACAACAGCAACGAAGTGTTTAATACCGACTTCGAGAAAGATGTAACGTTTGCAGGCTGCACCTTCGAAAACGAGTCGGCCTTTAAATATTCGCATTTTAACGGAAAAGTATCCTTCGCGGGAAGCATCTTTAAAGAGGAAGCGCTTTTTAAATACAGCCAGTTCGCCTTTGCCCCGAATTTCTCCAAAGCGCGGTTCGACGAAACCGCTACGTTTAAATATGTGAACTTCCCGCAAGGCACCAGCTTCAGCGCCGCCTCGTTTAACGAACATGCGGATTTTAAATACGCCACCTTTCAACAGGGAGCCGACTTTGGAACATCCAGCTTCCTCGGGCTGGCAGATTTTAAATACAGCTCCTTTAACAGCCCCAAGTTTACGGGCGCCGAATTTAAAGGCAGCGGCGACTTTAAGTACACCAGCCTGAGCGGCGATAAGACGTTCAGCGCCGAAATCAGGGACCGCATCAGGTAACTGCTTATTACTTAAGCTATTTCTTACACCATTTCATCGCACTATTAAGGGGGTTGGACGCTTTAACAGGCCACGCTATTGCCCGGTCTGAAGGGTTGATCTACCTTTGTTCTATCAAATAAAGCAAATACAAAGAAATTAAATATCATGAAAAAGTTCACTACCATCGTTACCGCACTCGTTATCCTCATAGCCACCAATACTTTCGCCGACGATAAAAAGGGCAAAGGAGGCGATAATCCAAAAACAGCATGGGTGATCGAATCGCCGGAATTCGTTTGGGGCGATCCTTCCGAAGTCGACTTCGAACAACCGGAGATCAGCTTCGAAGCAGTTGACCTGCCGGATTTTGAATGGGGAAACCCTGCGGAGATCAGCCTCCAGGCAGAAAACGCACCAGCAGCGGTATTCCTCGGCACTCCTGAATTCGTTTGGGGCGATCCTTCTGAAGAGATCAGCATCACCGGGCCCATCAGCCTGCGGGCATTTGTTTGGGGCGATTCATCCGGCGTAGTGATAGAATAAAAGTTTAGTTAGTTAGTTAGTAATCTGTAGTTAGTTTTAGCAAGTGAGGAAGGCTTCCGGTGGGGAAGCCTTTTTTTGTATGAAAATTCTCATTTCCGTCGGCCTCCGGGTGGATTGCCGGCCAGGCGGTCTTTTAACCGCCCGCATCTACCCGCTAATCCAGGCCACCGGGGAACGGAACTATTTATAAAGGATCACCAGGTAATCCCAATCTGCCGGATTGCCAAACCCTACACTGGGTGTGTAAGCTACCAGGCCGATCTTTTTACCGGCCTGCAGGTATTGACCAACGATCCTGAGGTTAGAAACCGCTTTCCAGATATCGGTATAATCCTTAGGAAGCGCTTTAAATTCCTGCATATAATATACGAACCGGCTATTGCCCGGGTAGCTGATAGCCTTCCCCGACGGGTAATTTGCAGCAGGCTTAAAAGCGGCAGGATACGTAATGGCGCCTTTTCCCATCCAGATCATGGTACCGCTGAACAAGAGCTTATCGTCGGGTTTGAAATACAGGGCGATGCTCCCAAAATCACCCGGCGACTTGTAATCGATGCGGAGCGGGATGCTGTCTGAGGGCGACGAAACCGCCATGACCGATTGCTCGGTACCTCCTTCAAATTTCCTGGTGAGGTAATCAACCTTTAACAACAATACGCTGCTTCCCGCAAGTGCGTCGCCCGGGTTGCCTGCATCGTCGCCTGGCGCACATCCGGCAAACAGGAAAATAATACTCAGTAAACAAAGGATATTCTTCATTATATTGATAATTTTATTGGTCGGCTGTACCAGGTCAGGCATATGATAATACGAAAGCCGGCGTGCAAACGCTACAGCCGGCTAAAAAGCGTTAGTTAAAACTTAAAATAAACCCGTATGAAAACCAAATTTAGCACCCGTTTATTCATCACAACCGTGATCCTGCTGTTTTCTTCCTTGCGAATGATGGCCATCGACTCTAAGGAGCTTGTGGGCGCCTGGGGTTACGGCCCGCCGGAAAACCGTACCGTGATGATCGCCACCGACAAGATCTTTTCGGTGGCCAATTACGACGTCCCGGGGAAAAAATTGCTGGCCACCTACGGCGGCACGTGGCGGATGGAAGGCGATAAGCTCATTGTAAAAATAGAATGGCACTCGGTGAAACCCGAAGTGGCGGGCAACGAATACCCTTACGACACCAAAATAGAGGGCGGCAAGCTCAAAATACCCCAAACACAGGAGGTGTACGATCGCCTCGACGACGGCAAGCCAGGCGCACTGGCCGGCGCATGGATCATTACCGGGAACTACGCGAACGACAAAGTTTCTAAACGCCCCGCACCCTTCTTCCCGAGAAGGACCATGAAAGTGCTCTCCGGGAAGTACTTCCACTGGATCGCATACAACGTAGAAAGCAAGCAATTTATGAACGCCGGCGGAGGCACCTACACTACCGTGAATGGCAAGTACACCGAAAATATCGAGTTCTTTACCAAAACCGCCGAAAGCGTGGGCAAAAGCCTCACCTTCGATTACTCTTTTGTAGATGGCGACTGGCGGCATAAGGGCGAAAAGTCTACCGGCGGCCCCATGGATGAGTGCTGGTCGAAAAGGGAAACGCTGGAGAAATAACGCGCATTGCGGGATCGATCACGGTAATAACTTATCCGGACAGCGTTAGCTTGCCGTAGCCTGCCAGATAAACCACGCGTTCAGCAACACGTACGTTACCAGGAAAATTTGCCCGGTGAACACATCAAAGCGCGTTGCCCGTTTAACCTCTCCGCGTTTGATCATTTTCAGCGACCAGGCGGTAGCGATAATAATGCCCAGGATAAACAGCAGCGTAATGCCGTGCAGCGAATCAACCAGTGTAAAAGCGGTTGATTCCGGCAAGGCCGATTCGATGATATATTTATTGCCGATAACGGCGAAAAGAGCACCCACGCTCAGGCCAAAACGCGAGTCGATACTGTCTGCATGAATATAAAAGCAAACATACGAGATCAGGAACGCCACGTACATCCCCAGGAACATTTTCCAGAAAAGCCCCATGGCGTCGCGCACGATGCCGATGCGCACCCGGTAGCTGCTGTACTCGGTATGCGGCGTATCGATAGAAGCATCGCCAAAGGCGGTTTCGTATTCCTTTATCCCGCTGGATATATTGAGGCTGTCGATCGTCCAGCCGCGTAAGGTGAACCGCGGATCAAAGTGCTTCCCGGGCGTATCGGCCGCAAACACCAGGGCGCTCGCATCATATTGCGAATTTTCAATAGAAAGACGGAGCTTTTGGCGGTCGAAGGGGAAATTATCGATCACCCACGAATCTTTCATCACGCACTGCAGCTTCATCAGCTGGTAAACCTGCCCGCCGGTAGTATCTGTTGTAGAAAACGACTGTACCACTGTTTTGGCGGCCGGCACTTCCAGGTTGTGCAGGAAATCGAAATCACGGTTCTTATATTTGAGCCAGAGCCAAAAGGAAATGGTGTACTCTTTCTGCTTAAAGTCGATATCGTGGATAGAAGTGATGTAGATCCCCGTGCGCACCGTATCAGGCACGCGCGACTGCGGCAACGCGCTGCCCGTAAAAATGAAAACGAATAGAAAAATAATGCCGGCCGCTTTCCTGTACATGGTGTTTTTGCAAGTAATATTACGCGCAGATCTACCCCTAAAATACAAAATACTGCCCGATTGTTTTAGTTTGCACACGCGTTGACAAGCCTGTAGTATGCCCTTCAAAAATGTGCAACTGCGTACCTTCCGGAAGGGCCCCCAACCCGATTTTTACATTTTATCGAAAAAACCTGCTTGCAATACCCAAAAATTATTAGAACTTTTGCACCTTCAATTAGTAAGATAATTCACTGTAAGTCAAACCATGATGAACACATCTGCTTACATACCTGCTTCGATAGTAACGGCCCGCACCGGGTACGTGCTTGTTGCGGCCTGTTGTGAAACATCACAGAGTGAAAAGCTGGTATTGAGACAGCGACGACCATTCATGCCCAGGGTTTGATTACCGGCATTTCCCCAAACACATTCCGCATTCGGCGGTTCCTGTAGTATAAGCAATTAATTTGATCACAATAAAAGACTAAAAGCGTAGTCTTTTCCGCCTCAAAACGGATTTTCTATACGAAGATGGAAGAAAACAATTTTGTTGTAATTCCTGCAACAGAACAACATACCGGTTACGCGCAGCAGATCGTTGATGAAATGGAAGAATCTGCAAAAGCCCGCGGTACCGGGATCGCACGCCGTTCACCCGATTACGTGGCGCAAAAAATGCTCGAAGGCAAAGCAGTGATCGCACTTCATAACGACGGCAGGTGGGCAGGCTTCTGCTACATCGAAACCTGGGGACACGGTGAATTCGTTGCCAACTCCGGCCTGATCGTTAACCCGCAGTTCCGCAAATCCGGCCTTGCCAAAGCCATCAAGAAAAGAATATTTGCGCTTTCGCGCGAAAAATATCCCGACGCCAAGATCTTCGGTCTTACTACCGGCCTTGCCGTGATGAAGATTAACTCGGAGCTGGGTTACGAACCTGTTACCTATTCGGAGCTGACTACCGACGAGAACTTCTGGAAAGGGTGCCAAAGCTGTGTTAACTTCGATATACTTACCATGAAAGAGCGCAAAAATTGCCTTTGCACCGCAATGCTCTGGGACCCCGTTGAAAAACAAAAGGAGATCGAGGAGAAAATACGCCTTGCCGAAGAAGAAAAACGCCGCATCGCCGAAGAGCTGATGACCAAGGTTTCGAGAAAACAGACACTGCTCGAACGCGTGGAGGAGAAGCTCCGCGATTCACTGAAACTCATGCTTACCTAATCATAATTTTATAACCCGGCTTAACCGAGGCTTGCCAATCCGGGCTTGCAGGAGAAAGCCACCAGCCATCAGCTAGTAATGAAGAAAAAAGTTGTTCTCGCATTCAGCGGAGGTTTAGACACCTCATTTTGCTGCATTTATTTAACACAGGACCGCGGGCTCGAGGTGCATTCCGTGATCGTAAATACCGGCGGCTTTTCCGAAGAAGAGCTTAAAACCATTGAAGAACGTGCTTATGCTTTGGGTGTGGCCTCTCATTCGGTGGTCGACGAAACCGAAAGCTACTACCAGGACTGCATCCGCTTCCTGGTGTACGGCAATGTGCTAAAAAATGCCACTTACCCGCTTTCTGTTAGTGCGGAACGTGTGAGCCAGGCTACCGCGATTGCCGGCTATGCCAAAAAGATCGGCGCGGAATACGTGGCCCACGGCTCCACCGGCGCCGGGAACGACCAGGTTCGTTTCGATATGATCTTCAATATCCTGATCCCCGGGGTAGAGATCATTACGCCTATCCGCGACCTCAAACTGAGCCGCGAAGCTGAGATCGAATACCTTAAAAATCATGGGGTAGAGTACAGCGCCGAGAAAGCGCGTTATTCCATTAACAAGGGCATCTGGGGAACTTCCGTAGGCGGAAAGGAAACCTTAACCTCGCATGATACGCTCCCGGAAGAAGCCTGGCCTACGCAGGTAAGCGAAACCGAGCCGCGTAAGATCGAGCTGTCGTTCGAAAAGGGTGAGCTCGTGGGCCTCGACGGAGAAGCGATGCCGCCGGTAAAAGCCATCCAGCAACTGCAGGCCATTGCACAGCCGTACGGCATCGGCCGCGATATCCATGTGGGCGATACCATTATCGGCATTAAAGGGCGTGTCGGTTTCGAGGCAGCTGCCCCGGTTATCATCATTAAGGCACACCACACGCTCGAAAAACACACCTTAACCAAATGGCAGTTAAGCTGGAAGGACCAACTGGCCTCGTTTTATGGCAACTGGCTGCATGAGGGCCAATTCCACGACCCCATCATGCGCGATATCGAAGCCTTTTTAGCCAGCACGCAGGATAAAGTGAGCGGCAAAGTATTCGTAAAGCTGATGCCTTATCGTTTCCAGGTACTTGGCATCGAATCGGCACACGACCTGATGTCGGCCAAATTCGGCAGCTACGGGGAAATGAACAATGCCTGGACCGGCGAAGACGTAAAAGGGTTTTCCAAGATCTTCGGTAACCAGGTAATGATCTGGCATAAAGTGAACGCGGATAAAGCGCAGGCGGAAGATTGATGGATTTCGCTTACGGGTGCATGATATAAAATAAGTTCTTTTTCATAACACATACGTGCTTTCTGCTTTATGGTTTTGCCTGAAAATGTATTTTCCACTGCTACCGTCATCCCCTATAAATGGGGAGCTGATTGCCTCGGCTGGAACTTTATACAGCAGCCCGGCGCAGCGGTAAAACAGGAGCGCATGCCGCCGGGAACCTCAGAAATACTGCACTACCACGAGTTCGCGCAGCAGTTCTTTTTTATCCTGGCGGGAACTGCGGTTTTCGAGGTAGATGGCATCGAAACCATTGTTGGAAAACAGCAGGGATTCTCCGTCCTCCCGGGAGCGAAACATAAAATAACGAACCCGGTAAAGGAGGAATTGGAATTTATCCTGTTCTCTTTTCCTTCTGCGGACGGCGACCGGATTGAATGCGGCGAGCCGCTTTAACTTAAATAAAATGAACACGATCATAAAAGCCGGGATCATTGGCGGCGCTGGTTATACCGGTGGTGAGCTGCTGCGGATCCTGGTAAATCATCCGCAGGCTGAAATCGCTTTTGTGAACAGCAACAGCAATGCCGGCAACTATTTATACGATGTACATACCGACCTGCTGGGCGATACCGACCTAAAGTTTACGGATAAGATACTGCAGGATATCGATGTACTTTTTCTTTGTGTGGGACACGGTGACGCAAAAAAGTTGCTGGCCGCCCACCCGATAAACCAACGTGTCAAAATAATTGACCTGAGCCAGGATTTCAGGCTATCCCCCGCGGTCTTTCATCAACCCGGGACTGCGGTGGGCGATACCGCCGGGGACAGGAATTTCGTATACGGTCTCCCCGAGCTGAACCGCCACGCGATTAAAGAAGCCGCTAATATTGCCAACCCGGGCTGTTTCGCTACCTGCATCCAGCTGGGCCTGCTGCCACTTGCCGGTAAAGGATCGCTAACCGCCGATGTCCACATTAACGCAACTACGGGATCTACGGGGGCCGGACAAAGTTTATCTGCAACCTCGCATTTTACCTGGCGTAACAACAACCTTTCTGTTTACAAAGCCTTCGAACACCAACACTTGCGGGAGATTAAACAGTCGCTGAACCAATTGCAGGCGGGGGCTTATCCTCCTTCGGAGGACGCAGGAGGATTAAACTTCATCCCGCAGCGCGGAGATTTTACCAGGGGGATCCTGGCCGCCATGTATACCGAAAGCTCACTCACCTTACAAGAAGCGGAGAAACTGTACCAGGATTTCTATGCCAGCCACCCGTTCACTCACATCAGCAAGAAAAACATCGACCTTAAACAGGTGGTAAATACCAATAAGTGCTTTATTCACCTGGAAAAACATGGCGATAAGCTATTCATCATCAGCATCATAGATAACCTGTTAAAAGGTGCGAGCGGCCAGGCGGTGCAGAATATGAACCTGCTTTTCGGGCTGGAAGAAACCATGGGATTGAAACTGAAAGCACCCGCTTTCTAGAAATTAACTAAAAATGAAACTCTTCGACGTATATCCACTCAACGATATTGAAATTGTAAAAGCCCTCGAAAGTACAGTCTGGGATGCTGATGGCACCGACTACCTCGACCTCTATGGCGGTCATGCGGTGATCTCCGTCGGGCATACCCATCCCCACACGGTGAAACGCTTAACCGACCAGCTTCACCAGGTGGGCTTTTACTCCAACTCGGTGAAAATTTCCCTGCAGAACCAGCTGGCTGAAAAGCTCGGACAAGTTTCGGGAAAAACCGACTACCAGTTATTCCTGGTCAACTCAGGCGCAGAAGCAAACGAGAACGCGTTGAAACTCGCCTCGTTTTATAACGGCCGCAAAAAAGTGATCGCATTTAAAGGGGCGTTCCACGGGCGCACCTCGCTGGCTGTATCGGCCACCGATAACCCGAAGATCATTGCGCCGGTTAACGAAACAGAAAATGTTATGTTCCTGCCATTTAACGACATCGGTGCATTGGAGAACGCATTCGCGGAATCTGGCAGCGAGATCTCTTCCGTGATCATAGAGGGAATCCAGGGCGTGGGCGGCATCAGGGAGGCTTCTGCCGCATTCCTGCAAACGATCCGGTCGCTTTGCGACCAGCACGACGCGGTGTTTATTGCCGATTCCGTGCAATGCGGCTACGGCAGAACGGGTTTATTTTATTCGCATGACGTTGCAGGCATCAACGCAGATATCTATTCCATGGCTAAGGGCATGGGTAACGGGTTCCCGGTAGGTGCGATCTCTATCGCCCCGAAGTTTAAACCGTGGTATGGTATGCTGGGCACCACTTTTGGCGGCAATCATTTAGCCTGCGCCGTTTCGCTGGCGGTACTCGAGGTGATTGAACAGGATAACCTGATGGCAAATGCGGCATCGGTAGGAGACTACCTCATCACGGAACTGAAAAAATTTGACAAGGTTAACGAAATACGCGGACGGGGGCTGATGATCGGCATCGACCTTCCCGATGAGCTTGCATCCGTGAAAAAGAACCTGCTGTATAAGCACCATATTTTCACCGGGGAGGCGAAACCGAATGTGATCAGGCTGCTCCCGGCCCTAAATTTAACGAAAGCGAATGCAGACAGGTTCCTGGAAGCATTAGCGGAGGAACTAAAGTAATATGAAAAAATGGATCGCCATCGTGCTCGGATCGCTTTTTGCGAAGGCGGGCATAGCGCAGGAATATTACGTAACTATGAAAGGCGATACCGTTCGTGGCGAGATTAAATCATTCGACAAAAATGGGATCAGGTTCAAGCCGGAAGACGGCCCGGCTGCCCAAAAAGTGCCGATCGGGGATGTGAAAGCATTTTACGATAAAAAAGATAAAAGCGTATACTTCAGGCAATACCTTCCCGACGTTAAAGACGATGTTTTTGTGAAGCTGCTCGAGGACGGCAGGATCAGGTTATACGAACGCCTGGATCTGCAAATGCGGTTTGGTGCTCCCACTTTTGGTTTCGGAGGGATCAGTGTGGGGGGAATGAACCAATCTAAACAGAAAAATTGGTATGCTTCCAAAGACGGCAAACCCCTGGAAGAAGTAAAAACCAGCGAACTGCTTAAATCCAAGTCCCGGTCTGAACGTAAGGATTCTTTTTACAGCCTGTTTGACGACGACCCGGATATGATGGAGGTCGTAAAAAAGTCGGGGCAATTTGGCTTCGACGATATCAGGAAGTTTATTAAACAGTATAACGAACTCAACCCGGTTAAATCAAAATGAAACTATTCTCTTCTGTGAACGACGTTGCGAACGTTAGGCAGCTTGTGCAGGAAGCCCTCGATCTTAAGAAGTCGCCGTTTGCTTACCAGGACCTCGGCAAGAACAAAACGATCGGCCTGGTATTCCTGAACCCCAGCCTTCGCACGCGCCTGAGTACCCAAAAAGCCGCCATGAACCTCGGTATGAGCGCCATGGTAATGAACATGGACAAGGAGGGCTGGGCGCTCGAAACCCGCGACGGCGTGGTGATGAACGGCACCACCGTTGAACACATCCGCGAGGCCGCAGCCGTAATGGGCGAATACTGTGACATTTTAGGGTTGCGTTGTTTCCCCAAGCTGGAAGACCGCGGGGAGGATTACAGCGAGGACCTCTTTAACAAGTTCGTTAAATTTTGCGGTATCCCGGTGGTGAGCCTGGAAAGCGCGACGCTGCATCCGCTGCAAAGTCTTACGGACCTGGTTACGATCACCGAAACCTGGAAAAATCCCGCCCGCAAACCAAGGGTAGTTTTAACCTGGGCGCCACATGTTAAGGCACTCCCCCAGGCCGTTCCCAACTCGTTCGCCGAATGGATGTGCCGGGCACAACGAGACAACATGGTCGACTTTGTGATCACCCACCCCGAAGGTTACGGGCTGGCAGAGAAATTCACCCCGGGTGCGGCCATCAACTATAACCAGGATGAGGCACTGGCCGGGGCCGATTACGTGTATGTAAAGAATTGGTCTTCGTACCAGGATTACGGGAAAGTGATCCCCGTAACCGGGAACTGGATGATGGACCTTAACAAGCTCAGCCTGACAAATTCCGCGAAAGTAATGCATTGCCTGCCGGTGCGGCGCGATATCGAGCTGTCTTCCGAGATCCTTGATAGCCCCCACTCGCTGGTTGTCCACGAAGCCGGTAACCGGGTCTGGGCGGCGCAGGCGGTGTTGAAACAGATGCTTATGTAGTTTCCAGTGATCAGTTGCCAGTTCCGGCGAGGCGTTTTAAAGGACTGATCACTAAAAACCGATCACTGAAACTGACAACTCAAACCCTGCCACTATGTACATTCCCAAAAACTACCTCCTCACCGATTTCGCTGCGATCACTTCATTTATGCAGCAATACAGTTTTGGCACGTTGGTATCGAATCACGAAAATATACCGGAAGCAACGCATATTCCTTTCGTGATAGAGGTGATTGGCGACCAGGTGCATATTTCTTCGCACATGGCACGGTCTAACCCGCAGGCCGCCCGCATGGAGAACCAGGAGGTGCTTATCATCTTCACAGAACCGCACGCCTATATTTCGCCCCGCCATTATGAGAAAGAGCAGAACGTGCCCACGTGGAATTACCTCGCTGTGCATGTTTACGGGCGGGTACAGGTTACCAACGATCCGCAGCGTAAGCAGGAACTTCTCGAAAAAATGATCGGCACCTACGAAAAAGGCTATATGGAACAATGGAAACGACTACCCGAACAATTCAAAGCCAATAACATCAAAGGTATTACGGCCTTCGAAATCGAAATAACGGATATCCAGGCGAAGAATAAACTAAGCCAGAACAAAACAGAAACCGAGCGAAAAAGCATAATTTCGGAGCTCGGCAATAGCGGCGATACCAATGAACGGGATATCGCCCGCTATATGTCGCAACTGGAAATCCGATGAAAACGCTTTACGTAATAAAAATAGGCGGCAATGTGATCGACAACTCCGCCAACCTGCATGCATTCCTGGAAGTTTTTTCTGCGCTGGAAGGTTCAAAGATCCTGGTGCACGGAGGCGGCAAGATGGCTACCCAACTCTCGAAAACGCTGGGGATCGAACCGAAAATGGTCGATGGGCGCCGCATTACCGATATCGAAACCCTCCGCGTGGTAACCATGGTGTACGCCGGGCTCATCAACAAAAACATCGTGGCACAATTGCAGCTGCATCACTGTAACGCCATCGGGCTTACGGGAGCAGACGGCAACCTGGTCCGCGCGCAAAAGCGTCCCGTAAAGGAAATCGATTACGGCTATGTGGGCGACCTTCACGAAACATCCGTGGCGTCGAAGAAACTGGGCGCCCTGCTGGAAGAGCAACTGGTGCCGGTATTTTCCGCTATCACGCACGACGGCAACGGGCAACTGCTCAATACCAACGCCGATACCGTCGCTTCGGCGATCGCCGTGGCCATGTCGGCCGATTACGAAACCAGCCTGGTATATTGTTTCGAAAAAAAAGGCGTGCTGGCCGATGTAAATGATGACGCCTCGCTGCTGGCCGAGATCCGTTCCGGCGATTTTGAGGCTCTTAAATCGGAAGGCATCGTAGCCGATGGCATGATACCCAAGCTCCACAACGCTTTCGAAGCTATTAAGAATGGCGTAAAAGACGTTTATATCGGCAAAGCCGGCGATCTCGCCGAATTAGCGACACAATCTTTTGGAACAAGGCTCTTAAGCTGATATCTAACTGACACCTAATTATAAATCCATGGAAACCAACACGCAGATCGCCATCATCGGCAGCGGAAATATCGGCTTATCCCTCGCAAAAGGATTGGTGAAAGCCGGGATCTACCAGGCATCGCAGATCACCTTAACGAGGCGCAACGTCGCTGCCCTGCAATCCTACACCGACAGCGGTTTTATAACCACCAACGACAATGCGGAAGCGGTTAAGAACGCCCGCATCGTAGTGATCGCCGTTCTGCCGCAACAGCTTAACAAAGTACTCGCGGAAGTTAAAAGCGTGGTGCAGGCCGACAAGCAGCTGTTCATTTCCGTGGTTTCCGGCGTAAGTTGTGCCGATATCCGCCGCGAGCTCGAAACAGATTCGCAGGTGGTTCGCGCCATGCCGAATACCGCCATCGCCATTGGCCATTCTATGACCTGTATTGCCAGCGACGACGCTTCGGAAGAAAATGTGGAAATCGTTAAATCGCTGTTCGATACGGTGGGCGTAAGCATCCGGATCAACGAAGAGCTGATGACCTCGGCCACGGCTTTATGCGCCTGCGGGATCGCTTTCTTCCTGAGGTCTATTCGTGCGGCATCGCAAGGCGGAACAGAGATCGGGTTCCATGCCCACGACGCGTTAAAGATGGCGGCCCAAACCGCGAAGGGGGCCGCAGACCTGCTGCTGCAGCTGGCATCGCATCCCGAGCAGGAAATCGACAAAGTGACTTCGCCGAAAGGCTGCACGATTGCCGGGCTCAATGAAATGGAACATAACGGGTTTAGTTCGGCAATGATAAAAGGGATCAGGACATCGGCGAAAAAAGCGGGAGAATTGTATACGAAAAGCGAGTAGCGCCTGCCGCATTAATTTTTCACCCTGCTCTGTTCCGCTTCCGCGCCGTTCGCATCATGGTTCCGCTGGTTAGCGATCGCCTTTCCAAAGCGGTACGATAATGAGAGCACTACCGTGCGGCTATCGTTTGCGTTCGTCCAGTTTGCATCCGTACCGGCCAGGTTATTAATAATACCGTTGTTCTTGAAAGTATAAAACAGGTCGTTCCCCACCAGGCGTACACTGGTAGAGGCCGAGAGCTTTTTGGCGAATGCCAGGTTCACCCTCCCTCTAGCCTTGCTGATGAACTGCGCATTGGTTACGTCAGACTGGTATCCGCCGTCCAGCTGAGCCGTCCAGTCTTTGGGGAACTTGAACGAGAAAACCGGTCGTAAGAAAAAATAGGCGCCCGCATTGTCAAGTTTCCCGGTATAAAAATCGCTCACGGAATGGATCTCAGACACGCGACCGAATAACTTAAAATCGAGCCACGAAACCGCCGCGAACCCGGCATCGAACGCCAGTGTTTTTACGGTCGTGCGGCCTATGTTACCCGGGCGGCTATAATAGATCCCGTCAACGATCTCGATCGTTTCGTTCACTTCGTTATTGGTGCGGTTGTAGCTAAGTGTAACGTTGAGATGGCTCTTGTAGGAATACGTAAGCTCCACGTTATGCCCGAACGAAGGGCGCAGGAAAGGATTGCCCGTATAATAAGTGAACTTATCCAGCGGCGACAGGAACGGGTTCAGGTCCTCGTAATAGGGACGCTCTATCCGGCGGCCGTAATTCATGCGCAATTGGTTGTTTCCCGCGCTGTCAAGCTTGTACTGAACATACGCCGTGGGGAACAGGCTTGTATATGACCTGCTAAATACTGAATCGGGCTTGACCGTATTCCCTAGCTGATGGCCTTTCGAAAACGTACTTTCCATGCGTAAACCACCCTGCACCGAGATCCGTTTGCCTTCCCTGGAAAAATTGGCATACGCCGCATTAATGGTTTCACGATAGATGAAGTGGTTGGTTTTTCCATAGTCGGGGTTGGTGGCACCATTGAGGGTGTAGAAATAATCGGCGATGTTATTCGTGCGGGTGAAGCTCGATTTCAACCCGCCTGAAAGCGAGATGCCTTCTGCCAGCGGGTGATCGTAGTCGGCCTTTGCCGAATAGATATCGATCTTGGCCGGGAGCCCGCCAGATAGTAGATCGCTGATCTTTAATTGGTTATTTGAAGCGTAACTCTTGTTATCGAAGATCTGGTCTTTGTCAGAACTATACCGCAGGTAATCGGCGTCTGCCGCAAGCTGCCGCCGGCTTTTGCCGAAGTGGTACCGGTAGTTCAGGTTCACCCCGCCGTTTTTCGAGGCGCTGTGCTCCTTGTTTTGAGCCACGATGGTAGAATCCAGCGTTCCCGACGGTTTCTGGAAACGGCTGTTCACCGGCGAGTTTACGTTCCTCGGGCTAAATGAACCGGTAAGATTGATACCCCATGTGCTATTTTCCGTAGCGTAATAGTCGAAACCCAGCCGGGTGGAGTAATTCTGACCCTTCCTGCGGATGAGGGAGTTCTGGATAAAATCAGAAGTTGGCGTACCGCTGTTATCGCGGAAATGCCTGTTGATAAGCAGGTCGTTAAAGCCGTTATTGTAATTGAAGCCTGCATTGCCCGTAAGGTTCATCTTCCCGGAGCGGTAGTTAAAATTAGCGTTATCGTTCGTTTTGGCATATTTACCTTGCGTATAAGCGAGATTTATCGCCCCGTTAAACCCCTTCGCTTTGCCGCGTTTTGTGCGGATATTGATCACGCCGCCGTTCCCCGAGGCATCGTACCTGGCCGGGGGGTTGGCCATCAGCTCCAACTGGTCGATGGCAGCGGCCGATAAGGAACGCAAATATGTTTCCAGTTCGGTGCCCGACAGGTATGTGGGCTTGTCGTCTACAAAGATCGTTACCCCTTTGCCGTTCAGGCTGATAGCCCCGTTCGGGTCTACGATCACCCCCGGGGATTTTTCGAGCACATCGAGTGCCGTACCGCCTGCATTGCTGATCAGCGCGTCGGGGTTCACCACCGTGCGGTCGATCTTCTGCTCGGCGAACGGCTTTTGCGCAGTGATGGCTACTTCGCCTATGGCTTTAGCAACCCGCTCGAGGATAATGGTGTTCCATGCCAGGTCGGCGGAAACTTCCGTTGCAGGGCTGTGGTACTCCCGGTAACCCAATGCCTGCACCTGCAATGTGTATTTCCCGGCATTCACCTTTTCGAACGTGAAAGTGCCATCCGTAGCAATGATATTCGTTTTCACCAGCACCGAATCCGGGAACCGGAATAATAAAACGCTCCCGCCGTCTACCGGTTTTTGGTCCGTATCCACCACCGTACCGGTGATCTTTATCGGTTGCTGCCCATATAGAAAAGTCGGGGCAAAAGAGATCCAGGCAGCTATGACAGCCGCAAATTTTAGTTTCATAATGATTCAAATAATGGGGTTACCGTATCACCAGCCGGATGCCGGTCGTTCGCTTTAACGTTTAAAAGTCTTTCACTTCAGTCTTAGAGTCGAAATTGTAATACCAGGCCCATGTTCCCTTTTTGCCTTTTTCGATGGGTTTCACATAAGCCTTTTTATAGCGCTCATAAACCGGTTGCGGCATCCGCCGGCCGTTTACGATAAACTCTTCCGTGCTGAGTTTGAACGACGTCAAGCCGGAAGGCGATTGGATCACCCCATCGCTCACCAGGTCGGCGACCAGCCTGTCACGTTTTGTCCTTTCGTCGGCTTCTTCCTGGTACACGTCACTTCGCGCCTGGTAATTGGCGTGGTAGCCGGCATATGGCTCCCGCGAAGGATAGTTGAGCGGGGTGGTCAGTGTGCCCAGGGAAGCCGTATTTGCGGCAGACAACTGCGATAGCTGGGCCTGGGATTGCAATATTTGGTCGATCCGCGACAGGTGCGGACCGTATTCTGCCGGGGCGATGGTTTTCGCATTTACCTGCATCGACGCGATCCGGTCATTTAACCGGTTCACCTGGTACAGCGTCCCGTCTAATTTTACCACAACGGTTTGCATGTTACCGTTCGCGCAGCTCACCGTAGTATTGTCGCGAAGGTCGCCGGGGTTAAAGATCCTGATCTTTGCGGCCGACTCCTGTGAAGGAACTGTATCCCGTTTCGCTTCCGGCGATGCGGGATCCGGCACCGTTGCCGGCTGTACGTGCGGGATCAAACTTCCGGGTGCCGGTTTGTCTGCGGGCGAAACCACCTTGTTCAGTTGCCTTTCCCCATGGGCCAGGCTTTTTCTCCCGCTTATTTTCGATCCGGCAGCAGGACCGCCCGAAAAAGCGACCGTCAGCACACAAACCATCAGCAGGCATGCAGCCATTACACCTTTTTCAAGACCGTTCAGCGATTGGTTCCTGTTCGAAACCATCCGTTTTACACGGCTAAGCAATACGTTATTTTTACCATGCAGCTGCATCGCGAAAGCGGGAGCCGGCGACTGGTACTCCTGGCAGGCCACCAGCGCCCGGATATAATCCTTTTTATCCGGTACCCGGCGCAGCACCATATCATCGCAGCAGTTCTCCCGTTCATCGCGGATCAGGGCCGAGATCCAGTGTACCGCCGGGTTAAAGAAAAACAGGATCTCCGCCAGGCTCATGAGGAGGTTCGCCAGGTAATCGCGGCGGTAAATATGCGCCAGCTCGTGGAATAATACCGCTTCCGCCTCCGCGGTGGAAAGCGACGACAATAACCCTACCGGGACAAGGATCAGCGGCTTCAGGTAACCGATCGCCATTGGCGCCCGTGCCAACCCCGATTCCATCACACGGACCACGCGGTTGACGCCCATCTCATGTGCCATCCGGGCGAGGCGGCCGTTCCATTCCTGGCTAACCGCGAAAACCAGGTGGCGCCGAAGCCGGTAAACGTCCTGTAAACCCACTCCCAGTTGAACAATACGCAGCGTAACCACCAGCAGCCAGGCCAGCACGAAAACGGTACTGTAGCGTTCCACGAAACCGGATAAGAAATTGCCGGCCTGGTCGAAACTAAGGCCGGAACCGGGCGCCTCGATCTTCGCCGGAGCATGGTTTCCTGTAATATGCACTCTTTTAAGCTCCGAAACGGGGTTACTGGCTGCGATCTTCATAACCCCGGTGCCCAGCGTAACCGCGAACGCCAGCGTATAAAGCCCCAGCAATAACAGCAGCGCGTTATAGCGCGCCGCCGCCCGCGCCCTGCGGGTAACCACTACCACCAACCCCGTGGCAATGGCCAGCAGGATACCTTGCCATAACGAATGAAGCAAGGCTGAACATAAAGCCTTCACCAGGCTGTCGGGCAAACTATGTGTGTTGAAAAAGTCCATGTTATAGTGGGTAAATCAGTTAATCGCCCAGTCCTTTCAATATATTTTTGATCTCGTCCAGTTCCTCCTTCGAGGCTTTGCCGTTGCCGAGCAATTGCATCACCAGCTTACTTGGCGACCCCTGGTACATCGAATCCACGAACTTATCTAACAGGTGAGCCTTGGTTTTTTCCTCCTCCTCGGCCACGCTGTACACGTGTTTCATTTGGCGTTCATCGCGGGTTAGTATGCCCTTTTCGGCCATGATCTGCATGAGCTTGAGGGTGGTGGTATAGTTTACGTCCTTCTTTTTTTGAAGCTCGTCGTTCACGGCGCGTACCGTGGCAGGGCCGGTTTCCCAGAGGACCTGGAGAATTTCCAGTTCGGATTTGGTAGGGTCGGAGGGTTTGGTTTTTTCTTCCATAATGATTACGAAACCAAAGGTAGGAACTTTTTCGTAGGATGCAAATTAAATGTAGGAAATTTTTCGTAGGTTTTTATGGGGTAGGGGAACCCGTAAAAAATATCTCCGGCGACCTGGTATTTTTCTTCCCGGGTATTGAAACTTTTCACTTTTAGCTAATTACCATACATCCTTCATTTAACGAAAGAACGTAATGAAGGATGCCGTAAAGGAGACACCGGCAAGCTGATAGCGAAAGTGTGAAAGTAATAACAAAGATTTTATCTTAGCAAAACAACGTTCTCAATAGAAGAAAATCATTTTAAAACCGAGCTGCTTTTCATAGCCGGCAAGTCTATCTTGATTCATAAGCTAAGGACCGATAATCACTACCTGGTTGATCACCTGAATAATTTGCCAGCGGCACAGCTCGAACAAATCACGGAGAAATACCAAAATAATCCCGGCCCTGTAAACCAGGTCAGGTACGGATCGTATCCGATATAAAATCCGGGCTGCTTACGTTACCTGGCCTTCAAAAATATTATGATGATAATAAGGACAACTTCGCGCCATACAAGGATCTTTTTTCGCTTGTATATACCTTTATTACAGACCATGATAATACCAGGGTGAGGAATTTCCTGCAGTCGCTGGCAAAAGATATCCAGAAAGACCTCGGCATACGTGACGACACTAAAATTACGAAAGCGAACACTTTTGCCGGCGCGAGAAATATCGGCGATGAACATGCCTGGTTTGCGATTTAGAACAACTCCCATCCGAAACAACACACGGTGAAACAACTATTTTTTTCCGTATACGATGGCGGCATTCAGTTCTCGC
Organism: Hufsiella ginkgonis; assembly: GCF_009834915.1. GTDB lineage: Bacteria > Bacteroidota > Bacteroidia > Sphingobacteriales > Sphingobacteriaceae > Hufsiella > Hufsiella ginkgonis. Next base: position 883,249 of record NZ_WVHS01000001.1, read on the forward strand.
TGTATGACCGAAAGACAGGCAAGCAGGATAACAGCCCGGTCTCCCCTGCCCATGTTACTTATAATGATATTGTTGCATATTTCGAAAGTGTTAAACAACGGGTGCTGGATGATGTTCCCCCAAAGGTGACAGTAGAGCAGCAAATCCAGGATTTGCATGCTAAACTGAGCGCGGGCAGGATTAAGGCGTGGGTAGTCCGCCCTGGGCTAATGCCTATTTATGGCAAAATTCCAGGACGATGAGGCATTTTATATCGGTTGGGAGGACGTAGTTAAAGACCTGCGTGCTATGCCTGGCTTTACAGAAAACGATGTTACCGGGTTAATTATTGAACGGTACGGTAGTGCCACGGGGAACCCGTTCAACAGCAAAAAAGCGATCGTAGATTTTTTAACGCGGGTGTCGCCGGGCGATTTGATCATAGCATGTAAGGGTCGCCGGGAAATCCTGGGTATTGGCATTACCGACGGAGGCATACAATATAATGAGGAGGAAGACGAGTATTACGGTTACCGGAACGTTGATTGGTTACTTAAAACCACCCCAGAAAACAATAAGAGCCCTTTTACCCTGGCGGTAAAAACCATCACTCCCCTGGCTTCCCCCTATGCCATCCAGGTTTTAAAAGGTCTGCTGGGCGAAACACTAGAAGTAAAAGGCCACCCGTTCCCCGAAACTAAAGAAGAAACGAATTTGCCATTAAACCAGATCTTATACGGCCCGCCGGGCACAGGCAAAACCTATTGTACCATTAACAAGGCACTGGAGATCATTAATCCGCTCGGGTACCAAAAGCTTACGGAAGCTGGCACAGATGAAGAAACCACCCGTATAGAACTGAAGAGGCTTTACACCCGGTATATCGACGACGGCAGGATCAGCTTCTGTACCTTCCACCAAAGCATGAGCTATGAAGACTTTGTCGAAGGCATCAAGCCCATTACCGAAGAAGATGACGATGGCCGCAAGACGATCGGTTACGAAATCGCGGACGGCATCTTTAAGCAGGTGTCGGTGTTAGCCTCATATAAATTACTCACAGCTGCGCAACCAACAAAGCAAGACCTTGCATCTTCTAAAGATGGCAATTTGAGGAACGGTGGGATGCATTGCTTGTTCACGTTGAAAAGTTACTAATAAACCATCAATCAGTCCCGCTGCAAACAAAGGCGGGGACGATCTCGGTGGTCGCCATTTCCGATAAAGGGAATGTCATCCTGAAACACGACGTCCATGGCGCTCTGGCCTATACTGTATCCTTTAACCGGCTCAAGGCACTCTATGAAGGCATCGGTACCCGCGATAAACTTTACGCGCTGACGAACATCAACACAACGATCCGCACCATTATCGGCGGTTGTAACACCACTGCATTTTACGCGGTGCTCGACCAACTTTTCCAGCAAACACCGCAAGAGCAGTCCGAAGAGCCCGGCGAGCTTAAGGACCCGGCCTACGCCGAACAAAAAGACCTGCTGGAGAAAAGCGGGTACCAGTTCCCGCATTCTTTACAGGAAGACATGGAGGCGGAGTGCTATGTACTGATCATCGACGAGATCAACCGGGGCAACGTTTCACAGATCTTCGGCGAACTCATCACCCTCATCGAGGAAGATAAGCGGTTGGGAAATAATGAATCGCTCCTGATCCATTTGCCCTATTCCAAAAAGAAGTTCGGCGTGCCCTCCAATCTTCACCTGATCGGAACGATGAACACTGCCGACCGCAGTGTTGAGGCACTGGATACCGCATTACGCCGGCGCTTCAGTTTCACAGAAATGCAGCCCAACGGTGAGCTGCTTAAAAATAACCTATTTCCTGCCGATTATACATTGGCCGATTTATTGGATACCATTAACGATCGCATTGAATTATTGCTGGACAGCGACCATAAGATCGGGCATGCATATTTTATCAATGTAGGTTCAGAAGAAGACCTGTACAGCGTATTCGCCGCTAAGATTATCCCTTTGTTACAGGAGTACTTTTACGACGATCGTGGCAAGATCGGCCTTGTTCTGGGCGAGGGACTTTTCGAAGTCATACCCGCCGCGACATCCCGGAAGACAAGTCTTGCAAAGTTTTTCAACTACGACACTGACGCTATCGAGTTCCGGGACCGGTATAAGTTGCGGATGCCAGGTAAAGAACCTGGCGCACTTGGAAAGGCATTGAAAATTTTGCTTTCCCTTTCTCCCAATTAGTCAACAGCAACAACCGATGGATCCGGGCAAACCTGAAAATCTGTTCCACCTCGTCGTGTTTGAGCACGAAGTGGTGCGCGTAGATACACGAAATGCACGGAATAAGCAGCTTCAGCGCGCATGTTATGAAGCGCTCTGTGCGTTTCACGGCGAAAATGGCGTCCCTTATTTCCGGTTGGTGCATAATGGTGTCAGGTTCTGTGAATACGTGGGGGTACTACAGGTTGGCCGCTTTACGATCGAGGTACTACCAAAAGCAGATAAAAACGGCGATAACTCTTCCGAAACCAAATGGCAGCGCATCCTGATCCGCATGCTTCGCGAAAGCGGCAATTTCCCGGTGGAAGCTCCAAGTAGTTCAAACCTGAACTTAAAAAGCAATTCTATACTCGATCTATATATTCGTTCGTTCCTTGACCACGTGAATACGCTCATTCACCAGGGCTTGGTAAAAAAATACCGGAAAACCGAAGGAAATATGGGAACGTTGAAAGGGAGGCTCCTGTTTAATCGTCAACTTCAACGCAACCTGGTGCACGCCGAACGCTTCTATACCGCATACAGCGTTTACGACCGCGACCATATTTATCATCAACTCCTCTTTAAAACCCTGAAGCTGATCGCCGGAATCGCCCCGCATAACTTCGCCGGCGAAGCCAGCCGCCTCCAGCTATCGTTTCCTGAACAGGATGACATCCGCGTTACCGAATGCACTTTTTCCCTGCTCAGGACAGATCGAAAAATTGCCCGGTATGCACCTGCGCTGAAGATCGCCCGCCTGCTGTTGCTTAACTACCACCCGGATGTGGCAGGCGGAAGAAATCACGTACTCGCATTGCTATTCGATATGAACAGGGTGTGGGAGGCCTGCGTGCTGCACAAATTCAGGAACTATCACACGAAAATTCGCATATCCGCGTCAGCGGACAAGAAAGCGAAACATTCTGGAATGGCCGCAGCATACGTCCGGATATCGTGGTCCGCCCAACCGGTCATACCCCGATCGTTATCGACACTAAGTGGAAAGCAATTTCCGACCCCGAGCCTTCTATCGAAGACGTACGGCAGATGTATGCATATAACCATCATTTTAAGAGTGTTAAGGCAGTATTGCTTTACCCTGACGTGTACGGGGTGGAGGGTCAATCCGGAAGCTATTCACTGGATAATCTTCACGCGGATGCGGAAGTGAAAAGCCATAAGTGTGAGGTTTTCTTCCTGGGGGTGGGTGCGAATTATGATGACGTGCTGGTTAAGTTAATGAGGTTGGTGGGGGGGAAATTATAATGAATTTCCGGCCATGAGGATGATTGACTCTCTTGGGTAGGTAAAGAACACTTGTTATAGTAATGCCACCCGATCAAAACTTAAATTACTTTCGCGATTCTTGGCTTGAAACCATACTTTTGAATATTCCCACAGTTTGGCGAGAGAAGTACCGTAGCGATTATATCTCTTTAGTGCGCACTCTTGCCTGGGGGTGTCAAACAAGATGTATAAACCAGCTATTCCCAATGGCCTTCAACGAAGATTCAAGAGTAAAAATACCTGCCTTGCTTCATCTGGTTCGGCTGGGATACCAATACATCCCGCGGAAGGCACAAACATGCGCGGAAGAAACCAACATCTTTCCAGCCATCTTTAAAGAAAGTATACAGCGAATAAACCCAGGTTTTACCGACATTGAAGTCGAACAGCTATTAGGAGACTTAACCCTAAAGCTTGATTACGATGACTTGGGTCGCGATTTCTATAAAGCGTTAACAGCAACCTCCGGTATCAAATTAATCGACTTCAAAAACTTTGCAAACAACAGTTTTCATGTTACTACCGAACTGACCTGCAAAAACGGCGATGAGGAATTCCGCCCGGATATCACCGTACTCATCAACGGAATCCCATTAGTGTTCATCGAGGTAAAGAAGCCCAATAACCGCGAAGGCGTATTAGCAGAACGGACCCGGATCAACAGGCGTTACAGCAACCGCAAGTTCAAGCGCTTTGCCAACATCACCCAACTCATGATTTTCTCCAATAACATGGAGTACGAAGACGGCGTAATAGAACCTGTACAAGGCGCTTATTATGCCACCTCCGCTTATGGGGATTTGCATTTCAATTATTTCAGGGAAGAAGATAACCTGGACCTCAACAAAATTTTGCAACCTGAAAACGAAGAGCTTGAGAACGACATCCTAAAAGACAACAACGTTGCGGCGATAAAGTACACCCCTGAGTTCCATACCAATAAGCATTATCATACCCCAACACATCGCATATTAACCTCGCTGCTAAGTAAAGACCGGCTGACGTTCATTCTCCGGTATACGCTTGCGTACGTGGAAGAAAATACCGATGGCATTACTTCCAGGCAAAAGCACGTGATGCGGTACCCGCAGCTATTCGCTACGAAAGCAATAACCATGAAACTGGATGCCGGGCTTAAAAAAGGCATTATCTGGCACACCCAGGGCTCCGGTAAAACGGCGCTCGCTTACTATAACGTTAAGCACCTTACAGACTATTATCAAAAGCAGAACAAAGTCCCTAAGTTTTATTTTATAGTCGACCGGATTGACCTGGCTATACAGGCTGCCTCCGAATTCACTAACCGCGGCCTGCGTGTAAACACCGTAAATTCCCGTACCGATTTTGTAAACGACATCAAAACCGTTGGCGCCATCCACAACGATAGTGGAGAGGCCGAAATTTCGGTCGTAAACATCCAGAAGTTTACGGAAGAAGCTACGGTAACCATCAATCCGGAATACGATATCAACATCCAGCGCATCTATTTCCTGGACGAAGCGCATCGCTCCTACAATCCCAAAGGCAATTACCTGGCTAACCTGATCAATTCAGACAAGCAAGCCATCAAGATCGCCCTCACCGGAACGCCCTTGCTCAAACAGGTGGTGAAGGAATACGATAGCAAGGAACTTTTCGGCGGCTACATTCATAAATACTATTACAACCAGTCGATTGCCGATGGGTATACGCTGCGACTGATCCGCGAGGGCATTGATACCACCTATAAAATGCAGATGCAGGAAATCCTGGAGCAGATCAACATTTTACAGGGGGATATCAAAAAGTCGCAGGTGTACGCGCATCCCAAGTATGTGGCGCCGTTGCTGGATTACATCATCAACGACCTGCAAAAGTTCCAGTTACAGGATCCGTCATTGGGCGGCATGGTGGTTTGCGATTCGGCAGAACAAGCCAAAGCGTTATTCGAACATTTCGAAGCGCGGTTCGGGGTACAAGAAACATCGGCTGCCAACCTCAACCCGATTGGTTCAACTGATACACACTCCAAGAGCTCAACCCGGCCACTTACTGCTGCGCTTATCCTACATGATGCGAACGACAAGAGCGTCCGTAAAGACCTGATCCAGGCATATAAGCACAGCAAAATTGATCTCCTGTTTGTATACAATATGCTGTTAACCGGGTTTGATGCTAAGCGGCTGAAGAAGCTCTATCTCACCCGGGTCATCAAAGATCATAATCTCCTTCAAACCCTCACCCGGGTAAATCGCCCGTACAAAAAATACCGATTCGGGTACGTGGTCGATTTTGCCGACATCACCTCCGCTTTCGATAAAACAAACCGCCTGTACTTCGACGAACTAAAAGCCGAACTGGGCGATGAGATGGAAAGCTACAACCAACTCTTTCGCTCGGCGGAAGAAATTGAAGCCGATATCGCCCAAATCAAGGACGTTCTCTTCCATTACGAAACCACTAACGCGGAGGTATTCCGGCAGCAGATCGAGCAAATCAGGGACCGTGGCACTTTACACGAACTTATTAAGGCGTTACAAAACGCCAAAGAGCTGAAAAACATCATCCGGCTCGAAGGGTTCGACGAATTGCTGCAACGGCTCGACTTCGTAAAGCTGAACCAGTTACTGCGCGAGGCGGAAGGCCAACTGGAAAAGCTGAACCTGATCGAAGCCATCAACAACGATGCCGACACCACCAACCTGTTGAACACCGCGCTTGAGGACGTGATCTTCCTGTTCACCAAGATCTCAGAAAGCGAACTCATCCTTGCCGACGAGCTCAAAAACCAGTTACGGCAAACCCGCGAAGCCCTGCAAAGCAATTTCGACCAACAGGACCCGCAGTTCGTTACCCTGAAAGAAGAGCTCGAACGAATATTTAAGAAAAAGAACCTGGACGAAGTAACGCAGGAGGATATGAAAGAGAACATCTTCTTGCTGCGAGCCATTTACGACAAGGTGAAAGAACTGAACCGCAAAAATGACCTGTTGCGAGCCAAGTACGACCAGGATGAAAAATACGTGCGGGTGCACAAACGGCTGGTAGAGAAAGGAACCCTAACCATTAAAGAAGCTCAACTCCACGATGCATTAAAAGTGATTAAACAACAAACAGACGCGCAGTTGCTCAAAAGCAGGCAACTGACCGAAAATGAGGCATACTTTAAAGACTTCTTGTTAAAACTTGTAGTAAGAGAGGTGAAACAGGAACAAAAGATGGATCTCGATTTTGCTACCACATCAGCGATTAACACACTAATCGTAAACGAATACCTGCAGCTACATAACAACTACGCAAGATGACAGATATAACCTTTATCACGCAGACCAAGCAATTAATAGACAGCCTGAAGAGCGTCTGCGCTAATTATGGGTTAGGGAACGATGGGAATGAGTTTAAGATCATTACCCAAATGTTTTTGTACAAGTTTATTAACGACAAATTCAGTTTCGAAGCAAAAAAACAAAACCCTAAGCTTGAAAAAGCCGGCAACTTTCATGAAGCATTAAAGGCGCTGAACGATGACGAATTCCAGTTCCTCACCGCGTTAATCGGTGCCGGGGTCCCGAAGCTGAAACCAGAGCAGATGATTACGCACTTGTATAACAATCAGAACCAACCCGATTTCGCAGTTTTGTTTGATGCCACCTTGCAGGCCATCAGCGTAGACAACGCAGATATTTTCTCTGTAAAATCAGCCAGCGGTGCGAAAGACAAAATGTTCGACCAGCTGAGCCAATTCATTACCGATCCTTCCCAGCGCGATGCGTTTTGCCGGGCCCTGGTGAACAAGCTATTCGAATTCAGCTTCGAGCGGATGTTTAGCGAGAAGTACGACTTCTTCGCTACTATTTTCGAATACCTGATAAAAGACTACAACACCGATAGCGGTGGTAAATATGCAGAGTACTACACCCCGCACGCGGTAGCACGTATTATGGCTGCCATTATGGTACCCGAACCGGTTGAAAACGTGACCTGTTACGACCCCAGCGCAGGATCCGGCACCCTGCTCATGAACATTGCCCATGCCATAGGGGAAGATAACTGTACGGTGTATTCTGAAGATATCTCTCAAAAGTCCTCGAATATGCTGCGGCTAAATTTGGTGTTGAACAATCTATCACGATCGATTCCAAACATCATTAAAACCAATACGATTTCAGAGCCGTATTACTTAGGTCGCAAATTTGACTATATCGTTTCCAATCCTCCGTTCAAGCTTGATTTTTCTGACTTCCGAGAGACGCTAGAGAAAGATGCTTATAAAGAGCGTTTTTTTGCAGGCATCCCGAAGGTGCCAAATAAGGAAACAACAAAGATGCCGATTTACTTATTGTTCATTCAGCATATCATGACCAGCCTTAGTAAAATGGGGAAAGCGGCGATTGTAGTGCCGACTGGATTTATAACTGCACAAGGTGGAATAGAAAAGAGGATTAGGGAGCAAATGATTGAAGGTAAAATGCTTAAGGGGGTGGTTAGTATGCCTAGTAATATTTTCGCAAGTACCGGCACAAATGTGAGTGTAATATTCCTGGATCGAGAAGCTGACAGCCAAAATATTGTATTAATAGATGCTTCTAACCTAGGCACAGTAGTAAAAGAGAACAAAAATCAACGAACAGTACTTGAATCAATCGAAGAAGAACGCATAGTTTCTGTGATAAATAGCAAAGAGAGTGTTGAAGATTTCTCCGTTGTATTAACAACGGACCTTATCCGAGAGAAAAATTACTCATTTTCGGCGGGGCAATACTTCAATGTAACAATTGAACACGTCAATATTACCCCCACAGAGTTTAAGCAAAGGATTAATACTTATACAGAAACATTAAACCGACTAGCTTTTCGGTCAAATCAGCTCGACTATGAGATTAAAGTGCAACTGAATGGCCTTGGATATGAAAACTGAATTTACAGATAAGTTTATAGAGGAATTATTAGTAAATGAAAAAGGCGCACTCATTTCCGGGCCATTTGGCTCTGATATAAGTAGCAAATTTTTCACACAAGTTGGTGTACCCGTGATTAGAGGGAACAACCTAAGTAAGGAGAATATTAAATTTATTGATGATGGCTTTGCGTTTGTTTCCGAAAAAAAAGCAGATGAACTAGACGCATATGCGATAAAAGATGACATTGTATTCACTGCAGCTGGTACAATCGGGCAAGTTGGGATAATAGACGAAACCGCGAGATATAGCAAATACATAATATCTAACAAACAGATACGGGTTAGATTGGATAAAACCAAAGTTCTTCCTTTATATGCTTACTATTGGCTATCAAGTCCTTGGATCGTTAAGAACTTAATTGCAAAAAATACCGGCAGTACAGTTCCTCTGATAAATCTAGGTGTAATTCGTAAGCTGAACATTAGGATTCCGAAACAGAAAATCATTGAAGAGAATATCGTCCGAATCCTTTCATCAATAGATGATAAAATTTTATTGAATAGAGAAATCAGTACTAACTTAGATGGAATCGCGAAAACGGTGTACGATTACTGGTTTCTGCAGTTCGATTTCCCTAATAGCGTTGGTAAGCCTTTTAAGTCTTCTGGCGGAAAAATGACCTACAACAGCAAATTAGGGTGTGAAATACCAGAAGATTGGACTGTTACGAGCATTACTGAATGTATCGATCATGACAAAAGTGGAGATTGGGGGAAAGAATATCCAGAGGGCAACAATAACTTAGAGGTAGCTTGCATTAGGGGTGCCGACATAAATGGCTTAAATGGAGTCGGAGAGATAAAAGCACCGGTTCGATTCATTTTGAGCAAAAATTCACACAAATTATTAGAAACTCATGACGTAATTGTTGAAATTTCTGGAGGAAGTCCAACGCAATCAACGGGGCGATTGGGTTTCGTAACAGAAGAAACACTTGAACGTTTCGACAAACCTCTTATTTGTTCTAACTTTTGCAAAGCCGTTTCTTTGAAGAACAAAAAACAGCTTTTTCACTTTGCTCAATCATGGAATAATGCCTACCAAAATGGTGTGCTGTTTGGTTTTGAAGGAAAAACTAGTGGTATAAAGAACTTGCTGTTCGATTCATTCGTAAACTCTTATCAGATTGCCGGTCCGCCAGATCACTTGATTGAACAGTTTTACAACCTTATTCTACCCTTTCATAAGCAACAGCAAAATTTGCTTAAGCAAAATCTGGAACTCGCTCAGTTAAGAGATTGGTTGCTTCCAATGCTAATGAATGGCCAAGCTACCGTAGGTGAGAATGCGACAATCACTGAAAACCAGGTTAATCAAACCTCGCAAAACGACACGCTCTGCATTGCACCGGCAAAACAAGGCTTCGCCAAACAAACCCTCGCAGGCAACATCATTTCCCTTTTCAAAGACGATCCCCACTTCACCGATATCAAATTCCAGAAAGTCCAGTTCCTCGCCGAACATATCGCTGAAGCCGACCTCAACCTAAACTATTATTACCAGGCCGCCGGCCCGTATGACAATAAGTTTATGCACACTATTCACACCGATCTTAAGAAAAACCAATGGTTTGACAAGGTCGGGAAGAAGTACGTACCGCTTGCCAAGCAAAATAAAATACAAGAATACTTTCAAGGTTATTTCGCTCCGGCCCAGCAAAAGTTGAACACGTTATTCGGTCTCTTACAGGATACCACCGAAGCAGAAGCAGAAATCATCGCCACAACCTACGCAGTTTGGAACAACCGGCTTATAGAGAAAAGAACCTCCCCTGATAACGAACTCATTGAAGACTTTTTCAAGTGGAGCGAGCGTAAACAGCAATATTCAGCAGAGCAGGTGAAATGGGCGCTGCATTGGTTACGCGAAAACAAGTTTGAGCCAAAGGGATTTGGGAAACTGATTAAGAAAGCAAAAAGTAAAAGCGGCGCGACCGCATAATCAACGTTTATCGATCATGAGTGGCTACAAAATGAATGCATCGGCTACCCAACTACCTGAAAGCAGGTTATGGGATGAATTAAGCCGGAAGCTGGCAGGTACAAAAAGCGTTACGAGTGTAAACGGCATCATTTATAAGTTGGAGAATATTAATAATGCGGAAGTCAGCTATTCCGTCGAATCCCGGAATGGTGGTGAATCTGAACCAATAAGTAAAGAAGATTTCCTTTCTGCAATAAGTCTCCTTAAAAAGATGCGATCATTTAATACCTCGACTATCAAACCGTATTTTTCCGGCCCGCTTTATAAGAAACGGTCACCGCTATTTGCGTTGCTTTTGGCCGCCGGCTTTATTGACCGCGAATAAATTTTAGATGTTCAAATGTAGAAGCCATATAGGTTAGGAAGTTGTGATTATGTTCATGCCAAGCGCCACTTGTCAAAATGATTAATTAAGTATTTATTTCTTTTAAATTAAAAATATCGTTCGCATTTTTATAGTGCGTTACACGCCTGGTCTCATACTCGGTGTCTATTATTAACAACATCCCAGGCAAGCAGGTGTAAGTCCTCGCACTCTTCCGGTAACTCGGCGTGTAACGCGGTGACCTGGGTATTTAAACATTTCGATATGCGTTACACGAAAAAACACCCCCTCAAAGAAGCCGAGCTCCACCTCTCCTTCAAACCTCCCACCAACCCCATCAAAATTTCCAGCTGTACGGATGCCGAACGCGCCTTCCGCTCCATTTGGGATACCCCCCTGCTCCCCATCCAGGAACAGTTCTACGTGATCTACCTCAACCGAGCCAGCCACGTATTGTGCTGGCGCTGCCTCCACACTGGCACCTGTACAGGCGCCACGATAGACATCAAACTGTTATTAGCTACCGCCTACGGATGTTTGGCGCAAAGTGTGCTCATTGCGCATAATCACCCGTCCGGGAGCTTAAAACCCTCCAAAGCCGATCTTAAGCTCACTAACACGATCGATCTGGCGTGCCATTATAATGAGTTGATGCTGCTGGATCATATCATCCTCAATCAAAACAGCTTTATGAGTTTCGTTGATGCGAGGTTGTTATCAGGGTATGACAAGTGATGGTTAAAACGGGTTTGGGTTTCTCGCGCCTTGTCTAAATAGCTTATTTTCAATGGAATACTTGGTTAATAACGCTTTCATGCTGATCTTTGTCATTCTATCGGGATCGTAGCCTTTATCAATGGAGGCACCTGGATACGGTCCCGTTATTTTAAATTCGCCTGTTTCTGCAACCATCGCTGGTAATGGCCGCTACCCGGGCAACATTGTTAAACTTTTTAATACAACCAGATTATGGTAACTTTGAACAACCACTCATTTATGACCGTAGAGGAACAACTTGAAGTACTGGAGGCCGGCTACCGCAAAGTAACCGTATCGCCGGAAGCCGCGTTGGAGTTTCTGAAAAGCTCCGGTCTGCTCGAACTATCTGAACAATCGCGACGATACGACGAGATTGAAGCAGCCCGGCAGAAGAAAAAGCATAAAACTTCCTGATCATGACTCCTTATCAACCCTCGTATCTCATAGGCTACCACGCCTGTGATAAGGAAATTGGCATGCGTATTTTGCAGGGTAATGACGACTTAAATAGCAGCACTAACCCTTGGGACTGGCTTGGGCATGGTGCATATTTCTGGGAACAGGATGTAATGCGGGCCGCTCAATATGCTTATGAAACAGCTGCGGGGATGCAGCGAAATAAGAATGGAATAAAGGTGCCATTTGTTCTTGGTGCGATCATTGATCCCGGGAACTGCTTGAACCTGGTAGAGTCCCGTGCAATGCCAGTGTTAAGCCGTGCTTATGAAATGATAAACAACATCTATCACTTATCCGGCAAATTGCTGCCGACAAATAAAGAGAAGATCCGATTCCTGGATTGTGCAGTGATGAACTATGTTCATGTGATGAATCAGCAGGAACATAGGCCTCCCTACGATACTATACGCTGTGCATTTCCGGAAGGGGAAGCCATTTACCCGGGCTCAATGATCAGTTCCCGGTTACATATACAAATTTGTGTTTGTAACCCTGCTTGTATCAAAGGTTTCTTTGTGCCGAGACCAATTACGGAGTATAGTTCGCATTTGAAAACGGCTTAGCACAATGATATATGGCAAAAGCGATTAAAGTTAACCTATCGGTTACCCGTACTGCGCTGGATAAAAAACTGGAGAAGCTGGAAAAAAAGCGGAAGCCTATCGACCTGGACAAATATGCCGGGAAGGTGAACTTCGGCGTAGATGGCCTGGAATACCAGTTGAAAGTCCGCGATGAGTGGCGATCAGGTAGTGGTCGACACCTCCCTGATCATTAATCTCTTTAATGGCGTACAGGGAGTTCAGCAACTGATCGAAGGCCGGAGCCTGTTCGTATCTGTTGTATCCGAAATCGAAGTGCTTAGCTTTCCTGCGTTGACAGCCACGGGTAAACGGCTGATTAAAGATTTTCTTGCCGAATGTTATGTCGTTGATCCTGAACCAGCTATAAAGGAGCTTACGATTGATATCCGCTCGAAAACCAAGGTAAAACTGCCAGACGCCATCATTGCAGCTACAGCAATTTATTTCGACTTACCGTTGTTTACCATGGATGGTGGTTTTAACCGTGTGAGTCAATTAAGCGCGGTGGTGTTTTCTTTCAAGAAATAGTTGGCAAACCTCCAACCAACCTCATCAAAATTTCCAGCTGCACGGATGCCGAACGCGCCTTCCGCTCCATTTGGGATACCGCCCTGTTCGCTATCCAGGAATAGTTCTACGTGATCTACCTCAACCGCGCTAACCAGGTATTGTGCTGGCGCTGTCTCCATACCGTCACCTGTGTATGCTGGATCATATCATCCTCACTCAAAACAGCTTTATGAGCTTAACTTCGTTGAGGGCTTCGCCGTTTGTTGATACGGGGTTGTTACCGGGGTATGACAAGTGATGGTTAAAACGTGCTTGAACTACCTGTTCCTGCAACCATCTTGGTAATGTCCGCAGCCATGGGTGAACCCCAGGTTAAACATTTTCTTGCCGAATGTAATTGCCGCCCCCAATACTCCCCGCCTTATCTAATGGCATTACCGGTCAACAGGAGAACAACCACGGTATAGCTATAGGCTATCCGGCTAAATATCAATCTTCTGATGCAGCTGCGGGATCTCGATATGGGCAAACCCTGCATCCTCCAAATGCTGCCTGAACCGCGTTTGTACCTCGTACTCGCCATGTACCAGGAAAATCTTCCTGACCAAGGCAGGATCCTGGCACGACATGAACTTGAGCAGATCCTCATAATCGCCATGCGCGCTCATCGATTTGATCGATTTTACTTCCGCCTTCACTTGGTGCTCTTCTCCGAAAATGTACACGACCGGTTGCCCCGCCATCAATTTTCCGCCGAGCGAAGAGGGCTCGCAGTAACCTACCAGCAGGATCGTATTTTTTTCGTGGCCGATGGTATTGCGGATATGATGTTTCACGCGTCCTGCCTCTGCCATGCCGGAAGCGGAGATGATCACGCAGGGACGCGGGTCTTCGTTCAGCGCGCGCGACTCTTCCACACGCTCAATAAACCGGAGCCCCTTAAAAGCGAACGGATCGGCATCGGTCTTCATCACTTCCTTTACGCCATTGTTATATACTTCGGGATGGTCTTTCAGCACCTGTGTGGCTTTTCCCGAAAGCGGGCTATCTACGTAATAGGGGATATCGGGTAACGAACCTTTTAGCTCGAGGCCGTTCAGCGCATACAGGATCTCCTGGGTGCGGCCAACGCTAAACGCAGGGATCACCACCTTTCCTCTCCTGAGCACACAGGTCTGGTGGATGATCTCGTACAGGGCCTGCTCTACCGGCCCAAGGTCCTTGTGCAGCGAATCGCCGTAGGTCGACTCCAGGATCACGTAATCCGCCTGGTCGAAACGCTGGGGGCTTTTTAGCAGGAGGTCGCCGTAACGCCCTACGTCGCCGCTGAACGTGATCCGCGTATATTTTCCCTCTTCGAGGATGGTAAGGTGCACGGCCGCGCTCCCGATAATGTGCCCGGCATCGGTAAACCGGCAGGTAACGCGCGGACCGATCTCAAAATCTTCGTTATAATCCACCACCTTGAAAAGACCGAGGGCCGTGATCACATCTTCCTCGGTATAAAGGGCTTCGATCTCGCCGTCGCCATGCGGGGAGTGATGCTTGCGGCGTTTTGCGTACTCGGCGTCCTGGGCCTGGATCTTCGCCGAATCCAGGAGCAGGATCCGCGCAAGATCCATCGTAGCCGGTGTACTGTAGATGTTACCACGGAACCCTTCCGCCACCAGGCGCGGAACCAACCCGCAATGGTCTATATGTGCATGCGAAAGCACCAGGTGATCTACCGTAGAAGGCTTAAAGCCAAAATAGCCGTTTAACTCATCCGTTTGATCGCCCATCCCCTGGAAAAGTCCGCAGTCTAACAGGATGCGCGTCCCATCGGTAAGTGTGAGCAGGTGCTTGCTTCCCGTAACGTTGCGGGCCGCACCATGAAAAGTGACATTCATTATGGCTATTTATCCGTTAGCATCTGTATAGGTACATTTAACTATATAATAGCTTTTGTGTTTCGAAATAAAATTGTAATGTGCCAAAACCCGCTTTAAATTATTTATTTAAAATAACTAAAAATTTAGTTGCAGAACTAAATCATTAGTTATACCTTTATCTTAACGACCAACGATCATGGAATTTAAAGAACTTACCCGGGCAGAAGAACAGATCATGCAAGTGCTATGGCAGCTTGAAAAGGCTTTTGTGAAAGACATCATCGATGAGCTCCCGGAGCCAAAACCTGCGTACAATACGGTGTCTACCATTATCAGGATTCTGGAGACCAAGGGATTTGCGGACCACGAGGCATTCGGGAAAAGCCATCGCTACTTCCCGCTTACCAGCCGGGAAGCGTACAAAAGCTTCGCCACTGAAAAATTGCTGAGCAACTATTTCGAAAGCTCGGTAGAGAGCATGTTTTCCTTCTTTGTAAAGGAGAAAAAGATCGACCTCCAGGAAGCTGATGAAATATTGAAACTGATCGAGAAACTTAAAAACAAAAGGTGATGAAGGGCTTTCAATATCTCCTCCAGGTTAATTGTTATATCATCCTTTTCTATGGATTTTATTTCCTGCTGCTTCGCAACGAGACATGGTTCCGCTTAAACCGGCTGTATTTGCTGGCCACTATGCTGCTCTCATTCCTGATCCCTGTACTGCGGTCAGACTGGATCCAATCCCTGCTGGTAACTCAACAGGTAAAACATGTTACCCACGTGATGGGTACCGCCCTCTACCAACGCGCACCCGGCATTAAGGCAAGCGTGGCAACTGTTACCCCGTTTTCCTGGCGGATCCGGAGCCTGGCCTTAACGGTATACCTTACCGGCGCTGTTTTCTTCCTGTGCCGGTTTATACGGTCCTTGGCCATCATATATTTCTCTAAACCAGGCAAGGCGAGCCAGGCACACTCTTTCTTTAAAAGGATTGTGGTGCCGGAGTCGGTAAGCTCCCGCGATACGGTTATGAGCCACGAGGAAGTTCATGCCCGGCAATGGCATTCCGCAGACGTGGTCCTGTTTGAGATAGTTATGATTATTAACTGGTTCAACCCGGTTATTCATCTTTCCAGGAAGGCCATCAGGCATATCCACGAGTTTATTGCCGACGAAGAAGCGGCGCGTCACCAGCCCAGTAAGTCAGACTATGCCCTATTGCTGGTAAGCAGCACATTCGGGGTGTCGCCGTCCCGCCTGTTGAACTCCTTTTATACAAAATCACTATTAAAAAAACGAATCGTTATGCTACACAAAACCAAATCAGGGAAGATCGCCTTACTCAAATATGGCCTGTCGGCGCCGTTATTTGCCGGGATGCTGGTGTTTTCTTCCGCAGCGCCTTATGCAGGGCCGATCCGCACTCTCACAGAGAAATTCGACGCATCCGAAACACCTGCGTATGAACTCACATCTTTTAGAAAGCGGAATTCACAGGTGCGCTATAATGTTCCTCCCGTGCCGCCCAAAGCTATCACCAGCGCACCGAAAGCATCGGCAGCGAATAACCACGATGGCGTAGTGAAACTCAGCGAAGTAGTCGTCCGCGAAAACACTACGCATCCGGCCGATACCTTTAAGGTAAGCAAAGAAGACAATTCGGTTCATTCATTTGCATCCATCGACACCTCCCCGATGTACGGAACGAGCTTTCGCGACGTTATTACCTATATCACGAACAATTTTAAATATCCCGAAATTGCTAAAGCAAATGGTGCAGGCGGCAAAGTAATCGCTAGTTTTATCGTGGAGCGGGATGGTAGCTTAACCCAGGTAAAAATAGTCAGGGGTCTCGGAATGGGCATTGACGAGGAAGTTACCCGCATTTTACAGCAAATGCCGCACTGGAAGCCCGCAATTTCTGACGGAAAATCGGTCAGGGTGGCGTTTACCCTCCCAATTGCCATCGAACCTGTAAAAAACTAAGCTGAAAATAAAAATTTAGCAAAAAAACTCACCGAATAGCTATTTTTTTTAAGCACAAAGGCCCCGGAAAATTAATTCCGGGGCCTTTTGTGTAGTAGTCTCCTTGCCTCGTGCAACAAAATTAACGAATTTCTTCCTCTTTAAAGAATTTTGCACTGAAAAACTCCCGGTTCATGCGGGCGATGTTTGTCAGGGAAATTTCTTTAGGGCATTCGGCCTCGCAGGCGCCGGTATTGGTACAGTTACCAAATCCTTCTTCGTCCATTTGCGCTACCATGGCCTGTGCACGCTGGTAACGTTCCTGTTGTCCCTGCGGGAGTAATGCCAGCTGGGATATTTTCGCCGAAACGAACAACATAGCCGACGCATTTTTACAGGCAGCCACGCAGGCGCCACAGCCAATACAAGTGGCGGAGTTAAATGCCTCGTCGGCGATCACCTTAGGGATCGGGATTTCGTTAGCATCCGGAACACCCCCGGTTCCAACTGATACGAAACCACCGGCTTGCTGGATGCGCTCAAAAGCGGCACGGTTGGTGGCCAGGTCCTTAATTACGGGGAAAGCGGCAGACCGCCACGGTTCGATCGTGATCGTTTCGCCGTCGCTGAAGCTGCGCATGTGCAGCTGGCAGGTAGTAATGGCGCGCTTTGGCCCGTGGGGACGTCCGTTAATGTATAACGAGCACATCCCGCAAATCCCTTCGCGGCAGTCGTGATCGAAATAGATCGGGTCTTCACCTCTCTTTACCAGGCTTTCGTTCACTACGTCCAGCATTTCCAGGAATGACATGTCTGGCGAAATATCAGTCGCTTTATAGGTGATAAATCCCCCGCGGTCGTTCTCGTTTTTCTGTCTCCAGACCTTCAGCGTTAAATTCATGTGTCCGCTCATCTTTTTTATGTTATTGCCACAAGCTATAGCTGGCGGCTGATAGCTATTTATAACTTCTTTGTGCCAGTTTAATGTTCTCGAAAACCAATGCCTCTTTATGCAGCGCTTCAGCAACGTTATCACCCTTGTATTCCCATGCGGCTACATAAGCAAAGTTTTCATCGTCGCGCAGCGCCTCCCCTTCTTCGGTCTGGCTTTCCACGCGGAAGTGCCCTCCGCAGGATTCGGAACGATTTAACGCGTCATCTACCATCAGCTCCCCCAGTTCGAGGAAATCGGCTACGCGACCTGCTTTTTCCAGCGACTGGTTCATTTCATCGTTCGTACCCAATACGATGGCGTTCTTCCAAAAATCGGCACGGAGGGCACTGATCAGGCCTTTTGCCTTTGCCAGACCTTCGGCCGTCCTGGCCATGCCGCAGTACTCCCACATAATGAGACCGAGCTCGCGGTGATACTCATCTACCGTTTTGTTACCCTTTAATGAGAGCAGCTTGTCGATACGCTCCTTTACGGCTTTCGTGGTCTCGGCAAATGCCGGATGGTTGGCATCAACCGGTTTCGGACCGATGGTGGCCAGGTAATCGCCCACAGTGGCGGGGATCACGAAATAACCGTCGGCGAGCCCCTGCATCAATGCCGACGCCCCGAGGCGGTTAGCGCCATGATCCGAAAAGTTAGCTTCGCCCAACGCATATAAGCCCGGAACGGTAGTTTGCAGGTTATAATCCACCCACAGGCCTCCCATGGTATAATGCACGGCCGGGTAAATACGCATCGGGTGCTTATAAGGGTTCTCGTCCGTGATCTGGTAATACATATCGAACAGGTTACCATATTTTGCACGCACGGCATCTTCGCCAAGGCGTTTAATCGCATCGGCGAAATCGAGAAACACAGCGATCCCTGAGCCGCCTACGCCACGACCTTCATCCACGGCTTCTTTCGCATTGCGCGATGCCACGTCCCTCGGCACCAGGTTACCGAATGCCGGGTATTTGCGTTCCAGGAAGTAGTCCCGGTCTTCTTCTTTCAGGTCTTCTACTTTTATTTCGCCTTTGCGCAGCCGCTGAGCCAGCTCGGGAGTTCTCGGCGCCCAAACACGGCCGTCGTTACGTAACGATTCAGACATCAGCGTAAGCTTCGACTGGTGATCGCCGGTAACCGGGATACAAGTTGGATGGATCTGGGTATAACATGGGTTCCCGAAGAAAGCTCCCCGTTTATGGGCCTTCCATGCTGCCGTAACGTTACAGCCCATGGCATTGGTAGACAGGTAAAACACGTTACCATAACCACCTGTGCACAATAATACGGCATGGCCGGCATGGCTTTCGATCTTACCGGTAACCAGGTCGCGGGTAACAATGCCCTGCGCTTTTCCGTCGACCACCACCACATCCAGCATCTCGTGGCGGGTATATGATTGCACCGCGCCCTCGTTTATCTGGCGGTTAAGCGCCGAGTAAGCGCCCAGCAGCAGCTGCTGACCGGTTTGCCCGCGTGCATAAAACGTCCTGGAAACCTGCGATCCGCCGAAAGAGCGGTTATCCAGCAAGCCACCGTATTCGCGCGCAAAGGGAACGCCCTGCGCTACACACTGGTCGATAATATTTACAGAAACCTCCGCCAGGCGATGCACATTGGCTTCCCGGGCACGGTAATCGCCGCCTTTGATGGTATCGTAAAATAAACGGTGTACACTATCGCCGTCGTTGCGGTAGTTCTTGGCTGCATTGATCCCGCCCTGTGCGGCGATCGAGTGCGCTCGCCTCGGGCTGTCCTGGAAACAAAATGTTTTTACGTTGTAGCCAAGTTCTGCGAGAGAAGCGGCGGCCGAGGATCCGGCAAGCCCTGTACCTACTACCAGGATGGTGTACTTACGTTTGTTGGCCGGGTTTACCAG
Source organism: Hufsiella ginkgonis (assembly GCF_009834915.1). GTDB lineage: Bacteria > Bacteroidota > Bacteroidia > Sphingobacteriales > Sphingobacteriaceae > Hufsiella > Hufsiella ginkgonis. Next base: position 902,976 of record NZ_WVHS01000001.1, read on the forward strand.
CTTCAGGTTAAACTTGTGTTTAGACCATTTTGAGGCTAACGGCCCTTCAGGAATTTTAGCATTCAGCTCCATTTCCGATATTTATTTAGTCCTCGCTAGGAGAATGTTTTGAACAGAAAAAACAAGGGCATTGCTGCAAAGACGATAGGAATAAGCAATCCAAATCCCCATACACCGATGAAACGGATCAGCGGAATGTACTTTTTATGGTCCCATCCGAGTGTTTGAAAAGCGCTCCTGAACCCATGGATCAGGTGAAAAGAGAGTGCGGCCATCGCCAGCACGTAAAATGCCACATATAACGGCGATTCAAACGCGTTCTGCACGATAAGGTAAAGGTCTTTGGCGATCACGACACGGCTGCCGCTCTGCAGGTCTACCGCATCGGTATGTACCGGCTCTACGCTGCTGATGGGCAGGTCAGTAACCTGCACGTGCTCGGGATTTTGCAGCTCGATCACATATTTCTTGTAAGGAACACCGCCCCAATGGTATTTCGCCCAGAACGTATTCATATGGATAATGATAAAAACCAGCAATACCGTTCCCAGGATCCCCATATTGCGTGACGTCCATGGGCTGTTCGCCTTCCCGTTAGTAACCGCATAGCCAATGGGGCGCGCCTTCTTATTCTTCATGGTAAGCACCAGCGCGTAGATGGCGTGCAACACGATGGAAGTGTACAGCAGGTACGACACCACTTTGATGGGCGGAAAATGCGTCATAAAGTATGCATACGTGTTAAACGCCAGGCCGCCGTCGTGCTTAAAAAGCTGAAGGTTACCTACAAGGTGTACAACCAGGAAAGAGCACATAAAAAGCCCCGTAAGACTCATAACCAGCTTTTTTCCCAGCGACGACGAGAATGTATTTGAAAAATTACCCATTATCTTCGTTAATTTTATTTGCTTCGGGAGGCAAAAGTATCTAATAATAACAAAAACTAAGTACCCTCACGGCTGCAGATCACGATTTTGAGCTATTTAGAAACGTTCTAAATTTTGCCGGAATAATTGCAGCGGGGTACACTATCTTCGGCTGAAAGCCGGGCGGAAAAAGCTCCGGTGACCTTCAGAAAACAGGGATGAAAAGCAGCTTACGGGACCCCCGTTATGCTGAAAGTTTCGTTTTAATTTTCTAAGTTGAGCCGTTGCTTTAAATCTCATGAAAAAGAAATTATTAAAGACCTGTCTTCTTTTGCACATGCTGCCGGCCGTGCTTGTCGCCCAGCCTTTAGCTACCCGGCTTAGCGCTGCCTGGCAAAAATTCGAAGCAGATCCCCAGTTGAAATATGCCAGCATCTCGTTAACGGTATTAAACACCAACACGGGCGAAACGGTCTTCACCAAAAATGGGAACACCGGCCTGGCACCTGCCTCTACCTTGAAAACGATCGTTTCGGCTACCGCGTTTCATGTGTTGGGGCCGGGTTTTACCTACCAGACCACCCTGGGCTATAGCGGGTCGATCGATGGCAAGGGCACCCTTACGGGCGACGTGATCATCACCGGCGGCGGCGACCCTACGCTCGGGAGCTGGCGATATACCGCATCGCGCGAGCAGGCGATCTTAAAACGATGGACGGAAGCCATCAGGAGTGCCGGGATCAAAAAAATCGCCGGCCGGATCATCTCAGACGACCGGCTTTTCGGCACACAAACGCTGCCTCCCGGTTGGATCTGGCAGGATATCGGGAATTACTATGGCGCAGGGCCTGCTTCGCTTACCTGGCGCGAGAACCAGTTCGACCTGGTATTTAGCCCGGGAAGCAAGGTCGGCTCACCTGTTTCGCTGGTGAAAACCGACCCAAAATTTCCTTACTTAACCATTGTGAACGAGGTGATTACCGGTCCCGCTGGGAGCGGAGACAATGTATATGCCTATTCTTCGCCTTATACCAATATCATTTACCTCCGGGGAAGCTACGGCATCGACCTCAAAAAGGTGATCTCCGCGTCGGTGCCTGATCCAGCTTTAGAGGCAGCCGGGCGATTGATGGACACCCTTAGCCTGGCCGGCATCCCTGTACAGTCCGTTACTACTGCAAGGATCTTGTCTATGGAGAAGAAAAGTTTCGTTCCCCCTGCCAGGCTGGTAGATACGTACACCTCACCAACCCTCGCGCAGATCATTTACTGGTATAACCAGAAGAGCATCAACCTGTATGGAGAACACCTGGTGAAGGCCATTGCACAACAACTGGGGAAAGAGATTACCACCCCGGCGGGTGCTTCGGCAGTAGTGGCATTCTGGAACACCAAACTCGGTATCGACAAAAATGCATTGAATATGATAGATGGCAGCGGCCTCTCGCCCGGCACCCGGGTTACTACCACCGCAATGGCGCAGATCCTCGCTTCTGCAAAAAAGGAGCCCTGGTTCGCCAGCTATTTCGAAAGCTTGCCGACCTATAATAACATGAAAATGAAGAGCGGCAGCATTAATGACGTGCTGGCTTACGCCGGGTACGAAACCAATAACGGTACGCCACTGGCATTTTCGTTTATCATAAACAACTATAATGGCAGTAGCGCGGCGGTGAAACAAAAGATGTTCAACGTGCTCGACCTGTTAAAGTAAGAAGCGGTTGATTTGGGAAGGGTGGTAGACCATGAGCGATCAATGGTCAGCATCCGGCAGACCGTTCTTCGGCAGGCCCGGGCACCTGGGGGGCTTTCGAAAATTCACGTTAAAACCGTGTAAGTAACCGCTCCTTTACCAACATTCTTTTACAGTGTCAATCTTTCGCCTTCCCTTCAATCAACCGGTCATCAGCTTGTTCCTCGAACGCTTTCGCTTCCTTTTGTTTAGGAGGTGGCGCAAATTCCGTAGAGCGGTACACGTACCAAACGCCGGTTAAAGCGGTGAGCGTAGAGATCACGTAAAAGGTGATGGACATAAACACGGCCAGTCCCTGGTCGATATGAAAATAACCTGCGGTATGTGTCATGGCATATTCACGAAGGCCGATACCTCCCGGGAGGCCGGCAGGAATGTTTGCAGCCAGCGCCGAAAGGAAGTAACTGAACAGGTAAGGAGCAAATTTACCATTGAAGCTTTGCGATAGCAGGATGCAAACAATGGCCGCGAGCTGCAGCGCCTGCACTACAATGGCCTTGCCATGCGTTGATAAAAAATACGTGGTATAATCTTTAAAGAACCGCCGCATCACCAGGTAATAGATAACGGTGCCGGCAACCAGTACCGCGATCGGTATGCCCGCATGGATATCGATCTGGGGGATGAGGATGATCAGCGCCACGGCGAGGAGCCCGATGGCCCATAAACCGCTGAGCCGGTCGAAGAACATGGCGAGAAGGATGCGTTTGGTGGGCAACTCGTATTTTTTCCGCAGGATGTAGATCTTGTAACCGTCGCCGCCGACCCCTCCCGGCAGAAAAACGTTGTAAAACATGCCGAGCATGTATAGCCGGAGGTTGAAACCGGCATCGAGGTTGATGCCGATGCTGCGTATGAGCCCGAGACTCCGCGACGACGACACCAGCTGTGAGCAGATATATAATACCAAGGCCAGCAGGAGATACCATGGATTGCTCCTTAACAGGTACGTTTTAAGCACCCGGACATCGATCTTCTGAAAAACGAAGTACAGCAACGCGAACGTAACCGCTGTTTTGAGTACGATCTTAAGAATGCCCCAAAGTTTCTGCCTGTCCATTGAAAATACGCCTTACCTGGTAAGTTTTGCGGTTGGTTCCTTCAAAATACGTACGAACATTGATTTCTGCAAGTATCCCGATGGTGATCAGCTGGATGCCGCCGAGTAAAAAGATCAGGCCGAGGATCAGCATCGGCTTTCCGCCGATACTCTGCCCCAGAATCTTAAGTGTAAGCAAATAAAGGTTGATGAGTATACCCATGCCCAGCGAGATAAAACCAATAGTGCCAAAGAGGTGCATCGGTTTTTGAATATACTTTCTGAAGAAAATCATGGTGACCAGGTCGGCCATTACCTTAAACGTGCGATTGATCCCGTATTTTGACTTCCCGAACTGGCGGGCGTGGTGCTTTACATCCATCTGCGTGATCCTGGCTCCCTGCATTTTGGCGAGCACGGGGATAAAGCGGTGAAGCTCGCCATAAATACCCAGGTCTTCGGCGATCTCGCGTTTAAATATCTTGAGTGTGCAGCCGTAATCTTTAATGTAAACACCGGTAAATCTCCTGATCAGGGCGTTGGCAATGCCTGAAGGGATCTTGCGGAGCAACATGCCATCCTTGCGGTTTGCGCGGTTACCGGCTACCACGTCCCAATCTTCGTCTTTAAGCCGCTGCAGTAATACCGGGATATCGGTGGGGTCGTTTTGAAGATCGCCATCTAGCAAGGCGATATAATTGCCGTTAGCATGATCGATACCGGCAGTCATTGCAGTACTTTGACCGTAGTTTTTGCGAAGCTCCACCAATACCGTGCGCTCGTCGGCATGTTTCTTAATCTCGGCGCGGGTGCCATCGGTAGAACCGTCGTCTACTAAAATCACTTCGTAATCCATCCCGTCCAGTGCCGCCCTGATCGCGCTTACCAGCGGAGAAATGTTCTCTTCTTCATTTAGAACGGTGACGATAACAGATAGCTCTCTCATTTTATTTCAAATAACTTGAGTCCCCGGTACTCCTTCAGCAGCAAAGCTGATGGGTTTTTTAAATCGCGGTCAAAGGTAAAATAATAACCCGGCTTAATATCCTGTTCGGTAAACTCTACTTTCTTCATACGTGACCTTTCAATGTAAAAGATCAGCCGGTCGTGGAACGGGATGGTAAGCACTTCGGGATGATACTGGTAAAAATAGAAGGGTTTATTGCGGCTGAGGGTGCCCATTTCCGTGGCTGCATGGCGAAAGTAAACGGCGTCACGCCGCTGGAAGCGCTCGGGAAGTACGAACCAGCTGAAGCCCAGCCTCGCCACCAGCAACAAGCCGGCAAACGCTACGATCTTTGCTTTATCCAGGCGGTAAATGAGCCAGGTAAAGAATGCGGCCGACACAAAAATAGCCGCGGTTTTAACACCCAGCAGCGGTACGGCCTGCTGCAGGCCGGCAAATAAAGTCGACGGTACCGCCAACGTGATAATACATGCAATAGCCAGCAGGATATGATTAAATACGCGGTTGGTTTTAGGAAGCGAATCCCGGTAGGTATAGTAGCCGTAACTGAACGTAATGAGCAGCAGCGGGTAGAGCATAAGCAGGTACCGGGGCCGCGTTTCGGGCGATAACCAGTAGATCCAGATATTGGCCAGGAAGGTAATGAGCAGGAACCGGAGAAACGGATGCCCGAAGATCTCTTTCCGCGACGAGCGCTTTACGCAAAACAGTAGCAACAGGCTTGCTGGCAGCAAGTGCACGAGGTGTTCGAACGGAAAGGTAAGCACGTAACCGAACGTTTTCCAGAGACCGGCTCGCACAGCGGTGCGCTGGCTGCTCTGGTCCCAGATGGTGGCGAAATATCCGCCGAGATTGGGATTATACCTCGAGTAATTATAAAAATACGCGCCGATAATAAACACACACAACAATCCCGGTAGGATGTGCTGCCAGCTGAACAGCTTTTTAAGGTTACGGGTATACGCGAGGAGGGCGATCAGCGTCATCCCCTGGAACACGATAGACGGCAGGCCCTTGCACAGGAACGTAACGGCCGTAATGAGGTACGAAAACAGGAATACCTGCAGCCATTGCTCCTTGCGGTAAAAGTGGAAGATCAGCATGAAAGAGCCGAACGTGAGCCACGAGTAAAAAATATCGATATGCCCCAGCATCGAATCATAAAGCAGCATGCGCGAGTTCACCATGAAGAGAATGGCGCTTAACAGGGCGATCCGTTTATCGCGCAGGAAGCAGGCCACGGCTAACCAGATCGTAACGGTAAAAAGGAACAATGGCACAATGGCGGGTAAACGGGTAGCGAACTCCGAGAAATTACCGCTTAACAGGTAGGTAGCGGCAAGTATCCAGTTGTAAAGGGGCGGTTTATTGTAATAGTATTCTCCGCCGATGGTTGGCACCGAATAATTCTTACTGAGGATCATCTCCAGGGCTACGTTCGCACGGGTGGGCTCATCGGCAAATAAAGGCAACAAGCCAAGGTTCACGAAAAATGCGGGAATAGCCAGCACGAGGAGAAAGATAAATGCCTTCCCGGGATCCCGCTCAATAAATTCGTCAAGTTTGCCGATCATAAACCAACGCTAACGCCTGCATAATAATTTCGCCCGGGCGAAGGGTTAAAATACCTTCCGCCGAAGGCGTTGAGGTCATTGCCGAGGCTGTATTTTTCGTTGAGGAGGTTATCGGCGCCGGCATACAATGACAGCGTATATCCCTTTTGCTTCCGGAATCTCCAACCCGTTTTTACCTGGAGGAGGTCAAACTTGTCGGCATAAGCTGTGCCGGCATCATTTAGCGGGATCTTACCGGTGTAGTTATGCTGGCCGAAAATATATACCTGGCCGGGGAAACTAACCTGCAGACTTGTTACCAGCACATCAGACGGCACCCCGGTCAATTTATTACCCGAATAATCTGCCGCCGCATTTTTATAGTCGCTAAACAGGAAATTGCTGTAGGTATAGCTGTTCCTGAGCTCCAGCGCTCTTACCAGCCCGTGTGTTCTTGGTGCGATCACCAAAAAAGAGACTTGCGATTCGACACCGGTTTGCCTGGTACCACCGGCATTAATGTAATACTCCTGGTCGCTGGCGGTAACGCGCCTCACAATGGCTTGCTGCATTTTGTACCTGAATACACTCGCATCGAGCGAAAAGCGGCTGGTGCGGTAGCGTAAACCGGTTTCGTAATTCCAGCCGGTCTCGGGCTGCAGGCCCGTATTAATTACATTATCTGATGCCCGGATCTCGGCAATGGTAGGCGGCGAGTAACCCCTGCTAACAGAAGCCCTCCAGGCGAAGGCCGGTGAGATGAGAAACGACGAGGCCAACCGGGGCATCAGCTGGTTATTTAGCCGCTTTACCACGTTGCCTTTTATGGCAGGGAAACTGCTGCTGTAGCCGAATGAATAAAGGTTGATACTGGCCGCGCCCTCGATCACCAACCGGTTAAACAGGTCGAGAGAAAGATGGGTAAAAGCAAAGTCCTGGTTGGCACGAAGTTTATCTGCCGCCATCAGGCTTCCCTTTATGCCCTGGTTATTGGTATAGTTTTTAAAGTCGGTGTTGGTTTGCTGCGCCTCGAGGCCGGTGTTCCAAAGAATTACAGTACTCCCGGTAGTATCCTTTAGCTCGGCATACGTGCGGAGGCTCCAGGTGTTCTCTTTCCGTGTTTCATAATTTGTAATAAATGGATTTTTGAAATCGGTAAGGAAACCCGATAACGAGATCACATGCTTCCAATTTCGGGTGATGGCGATCTCATGCAGCACACCGCCGAGCACGGTTTTATTATAGATGGCCGCTTTCTGGTCGGCGGCCCCGGGCGCAGTGCCGGCCGGCGGACGTGCAGCTTTTGGATCTGCGGCAGACTGAACGGCGGTGAGGCCGCCCGGCGTTTGATAATCCAGGTCCGAGAAAAGCAGCACTGCCCGTATATTTGCGTTCGGCCTGTATTTCCATTGCTGCGAGAGGTTGGCATATTTACGGTGCAGACCGCTGTTTTGCCGGTAACCGTCCGAACGCTGGTACGCCTGGTTAACAGAAAAATTATATTTGCCTGACCGTTCCTGGAAAAACGCCCGTTCCTGGAAAAGCCCGAAAGAACCGCCGCCAAGATCGATCGAGAATGATTCCCCCGGGCTACCATAGCTTCGCGGGTTAAGCAGGATGGCGCCGCCGGAATTGGCGCCGAAAACGCTTCCTTCGGGGCCTCGTAAAAACTCGATCCGGCCGGTGCTGCCCGCATCAAGCAGGTTCAGGTAAGTATTTCCACCGGCATCCGTTAACGGGAACTCGTCCAGGTAAACCTTCAGGTTCCTGATCCCGAACGGAGACCGCAGAAGACTTCCCCTCACCGAAAGGCGATAGCTTCCCGGCGAACGTTCTTCCATGCGGATACCGGGTAACGCGTTAATCGCCGAAACCAGTGAAGCATTGGGCTGCTTACTTAATTCTGCGGCGCCAATTACGGCCGCCGATGCCGGCGACCTCAGCAAGGGTCGGTCTGAAAAGTACCCTTTTACCTGGACGTCCTCCATGCGAACAACACTATCAGCGCCTTGTTGGGCGAAAAGGCTTCGGGTTAACAGGAAGCAAAGCGCAACGAAGGCAAACTTTTTCATAGCGCGAAATTAGGATTAATAAGCGGAAAGCTTACTATTTAGCCTTCACCAACCACACCGTGCCGCCCGCATCGTCGGCCACCAGGAGCGCGCCTTCGGGGGTAACCGTTACCCCAACAGGGCGTCCGTAAACCTGGCTTTTCTCCTTATCGGCCACAAACCCAGTAAGAAAATCTACGGGCTCGCCAAACGGAACGCCATTTTTAAACGGCACGAACAGCACTTTGTATCCAACCAGCGCCGACCGGTTCCACGACCCGTGCTGGCCCACGAAGGCGCCGTCGCGATAAGGCGCGGGAAAGGCCGTTCCCCTGTAAAACGCAAGACCTAGTGATGCGGTATGGGCGCCTACCGGAACATCCGGCACAATGGCCTTTTTAACCAGTTCCGGATTTTCGCCCTTGCGCCGCGGATCTTCATGCTGCCCGAAATAAGCATACGGCCAGCCATAAAAGCCCCCTTGCTTTACGCTGGTGATGTAATCGGGCACAAGGTCGTCGCCAAGCTCATCGCGCTCATTTACCGCGGTCCAGAGTGTTTGCGTGCCGGGCGCCCAGTCCATCCCCACAGGATTGCGTAAACCGCTGGCGTAGATCCTCTCGCCCGTCCCATCCGGGTGCACTTCCAGGATATTTGCACGCCTTTTTTCGTTCGCCATGCCATGTTCTGCCACATTGCTGCCTGAGCCCACGGAAATATAGATCCTCGAGCCATCGCTATTTGCCAGCAGGTTGCGTGTCCAGTGGTTGTTATAGCCGCCGGCCGGAAGGCGAACGATGGTCTCGCCTTTCCCGGTGATTTTAGTTTGACCCTCCTGGTACGGAAATTTCATCACGCCATCGGTATTGGCTACGTAAAAGGCATCACCGATGATGAGCATCCCGAAAGGCTGTGCCAATCCGCCAAGGAAAGTTTCACGTACTTCGGGCACACCGTCCTTATCCGCATCGCGGAAGAGGATAATGGTGTTGGCGCTATTGCCAGCAGTTTCGGACTTGGATTTACCGGAAATGAGCCCGGCGATCTTTTCCTTTGCCGACCGCTCGGATTGCGAAAGCACCACCAGTATATCCCCGTTAGGTGCGATGTAAATGTTCCTGGGATTCCTGAGGTCCCCGGCAAATTTGGTCACGGTAAATCCGTCTGGTGCGACGGGTGTCTTTCCGTCGGGCCAACCGATCACATTGCTAAAGTTCTTGTGTGATTGCATGGTATCCGGTTCGGGGAGCTCCACCACTTTACTGGCAGGAGTACCCACCGTATCACCGGGTGGTGGCGGATTATTGTTTCCCTGGTTACAGGCTGCACACACCGTGATCATAATTGCGCTTAATAATGATGCATTCTTTTTCATAAGCCGTAGATAGTAGTATTATGAACAAGCCGGTACAGAAACTGTTTAGGCGGCTCATGCGATAGCGCCATAAAAAAACCGCCTCATAGTTAATCTATGAGACGGCTTTTTACAAGGTTAAGGATAAGTAAGGTTACAGGGCTTCGTCGTGCTGGGTAGCATCAAGACCAAGCTCTTCTTCTTCCCTGCTAACGCGAAGCGGGCTGATGATATCAGTCACTTTTAACAGGATAAACGAACCGATAAAGGCGAAAGCCGATACAGACACAAGCGCAACCAGGTGTTTAACGAACAGGGCGGTGTCGCCGAAAGCGAGGCCTTCTGCGCCGGCACCGTTTACGCTCTTAGTGGCGAAAATACCGGTCATTAACATACCTACCATGCCACCCACACCATGACAAGGGAATACGTCGAGTGTATCATCGATACCGGTTTTTGAACGCCAGATAACCACCAGGTTACTTACCACTGCGGCAATGATGCCGATAACAAGCGCACTTGATACGGTAACGAAACCGGCAGCAGGCGTAATGGCCACAAGACCTACAACCGCACCGATACAAGCACCCACAGCGGATGGCTTTTTACCTAACAGGATATCAAAGAAGATCCACGACATGGCGGCAGCGGCCGAAGCGGTGGTGGTAGTAGCCAAAGCGGTTGAGGCGAGCTCGTTAGCTCCCAGCGCAGAACCGGCATTGAAGCCGAACCATCCGAACCAGAGTAACCCAGTACCCAGGATCACATAACTCACACGTGCCGGCGTATGCTCGGGATTTGTTCTTTTCTTCAGGTACAATGCGGAGGCAAGTGCAGCCCAGCCGGCAGACATGTGTACCACCGTACCGCCTGCAAAGTCGAGCACCCCGTATTTGAAGAAATAGCCTTCCGGATGCCAGGTAGCGTGTGCTAAAGGAATATAGATCACCACGATAAATAGCGTGATAAAGATCAGGTAAGAGTTGAAACGGATACGTTCTGCGAAAGCACCCGTGATAAGCGCAGGCGTGATCACCGCGAATTTCAACTGGAACATGGCAAAAAGTACTACCGGGATAGTACCCCAGGATACGCCAAGCGTATTCTGCATCATAAAGAAGGTGGATGGGTTACCAAGAAAACCATATCCGCCAACATCCTCTCCGAAAGCCATGCTAAAGCCGAAAACAACCCAGAGAATGGTAATGAGGCCCATACAAACAAAACTCTGGAGCATGGTAGAGATTACGTTCTTTTTGCGCACCATACCCCCGTAGAAGAAGGCCAGGCCAGGCGTCATTAACAGTACCAGCGCGGTAGAGATCAGCAACCAGGCAGTGTCGGCCTTGTCGATCGCTCCTGCGGGCACTACAGCTTTAGCTCCCGGGTAGAGCAACCCGAGCACTACAACAATAACCAGTAGTGAGAAAGGAAAGATTTTTTTCATTGTGTGATTTAGTTTAGGGTTAAAGGATTGTTTTATGTAATTTATTTAGTACTTAAACTCATTCTATAGGATTGGTATGCAAATTCTGGTTACTTATTGACATTGATCGTCAATTTTGATTTAAAAAGTGTGTTTTGTTTTGTAAATTTTAAATAATTTATTTAAATATCCAATTAAAATAATAAAAATGTAAAAATTAATCGTGATTTATATATAAATAATAAAAATACAGGCTAAACATAAACCTATTTTTTCTAAGTCACGGTGATATTGCGAAATAGCTAAAACGAAAAAAGCCAGCAATAAGAATTGCTGGCTTTTTGTATGAGAATGAGTATTTAACCTAGATTTTTGCCTGTAATGTGGCCACTGTTGGTTGATTAAAAGACGAAAGCGCCTTATCCTGGTCAAGAAATGCTGAATTATACCGTAAATCCTGCCCGTTTATAAAAATAACGCTCTTTCCTTTAACTACGCCGATGATCTTATTGGTGAGATCTACCGGGATGGCGGGACATCCGTAACTTCTTCCCAACCTGCCATGCTGAGCGATAAACTGTTCGCTAACATATTCCGCCCCGTGCAGTACAATAGCGCGATCGCGGGCATTGGAGTTGTAGCCGTTGTCTACGCCGTTAAGCCGCAGCGAGAGACCGTGCTTACCGATATAGGTATCGTCGGTTACATAGAACCCGAGGCTGCTCTGGTGGGTTTCCGCTACGTTCGAAAAACTCTGCGCCATGTCATCGCCACTGCCCTGGCCATGTGCCACCAGTGAATTAAACAGCAGTTTTTTGTCGTCGAGGTTTACGATCCAGAGACGTTTTTCGCGGCTCGAACGGGTAAAGTCTACGATGGTGAGCAATGGCTTCGATACCAGGTTACCCTGTTTTAGGTTAAGGTAACCAGTAACCGCTTTACGGAAGGTGTCGAAATCCAATTTAGTGCCGGATAAACCCGCCGACTCATAGATGCTGGTCACGTACTCTTCAAACAAGGCCTTCCCCGAAGAGGAGCCTGTTGTTACCGCGGCACTATCCGTACCGGTAACTTTGCTGGTTAACTGCGTGTCGGGCGTCCAGCTTAATAATACTGAACCTGCCATCATTACCGCGGCGATCCCGCTTACAATAAAAGAATGTTTTCTCATAATCCCCTCTCTCCTTACCTTAAACGTTAAAATAACAGATTATTGTAATGCATTAATTTTTCTTCCACAAAGATACCAAATACCACCATACGAATTATCTTATAAATGTCAGGTTTTAAGTTATTAAGCAACAAATAAAGCCATTTAATTATTTACGCCATCGCAGGAGTTGATTTCTTTCTGCTTTCCTGGTAGATCCCAAAGCCCAGTGCGAGTACCAGGAGGATCGAAGAGACCAGCGAGATCTTCTCGCCCGTATAATAAGAAGCGGGCTCGAACTTGAACTCAAGCTTATGATTTCCACCCGGAAGTTCAGCGGCACGCAACACATAGTTGGCTCTTACATAACCGATCTTTTTGCCATCTACGTAGGCATTCCAGCCTTTATCATACCAGATCTCGGAGAACACGGCGAAAACATCCTTTCCCGCCGAGTACTCATACGTAAGGTGGTCCGGGTGATAATTTACCAATTTAATAAAGTCATTCGGACCAGGGGCGCCAAGGCGGGCCGCATCAAGCGACGATTTAAATTCGCTGCTGACAAAAGCTACTTTCCTGGGATCGAAGCTGTTGATCGCTGCCATTTCTTCATCAGCATTTTTTACGTAAGTGATCTGCGGAACAAACCACGCATTGCCGGCGGCTGAGGCCCTGTTTTGAATCCGCTGCGACTGTCCGCCTGTTTGCTCCTGCGAATTGGTGATCACATACTTGGTGTTCAGCATGTCGAGCACATCTTCGTTGATGGCGCCGTTAAACTGTTTGAGCAACAGCTCGTTAAAGCGTTTCAGCTTTGCTGCGTGGTAGCCACCCACGGTATTGTGAAAAAAGGTGGCGGTGGCAGATTGCGACCAATCGGGGCTCGTTAAGTCCAGTACGCGATAATCCGGCGACGTATCGCGCATGATCAGCTGGTCAACCTCCCTGGGCTGGTACTGCGCCTTCAGCTGCGTGTCTTCCACGAAGTTATCGTTATTCAGGTAGCGGCGATCGAGCATCCAAAGGTCGGTAAGAATGACCAGGCCAAGCACGATAAACGTAAACTGTGCGGCCATCTTTTGCCTGATCAGCGCCCACATCAGCCCTGCACCCACCAGTACGAAGAACAGGGAGCGCAACGCGTCCATACGGGCGATACTGATCCTGTCTGCAACGAGCGCGTTACCGATAGCCTCGGCAAAATTGCGGTCGCCTACATATTGTACCAATCCTTGTACGAACTGTTCGTGCGTTGATGATTTAAAGCTGAAGAACAAGGTAGGGACAAGCAGCACGATTAACAGGATCCCGCCGGTAATATAGAGTGAGTAAAGCAGCTTTTTAATAAGCGTCTTAGGGTCGGCAGTGTGAAACGCCACCTCTTTTACGGCCAGGATTGCCAATATAGGCACGAGAAAGCCTGCGATGGCGAGCACCGATTCCACTGTCCTGAACTTATTATAAAGCGGGAAATAATTAAAGAACAGGTCGGAAATAAAAGGCAGGTGCCTTCCGAAAGAAAGAAAAAGGCTCAGCACGGTGGCGATCAGGATCCACCATTTAAGACGATCGCGCACAATGAACAAACCGAATATAAAAAGGAAAACCACGATGGCGCCGAAGTAGAAAGGGCCGCTGGTAAACGGCTTCTCTCCCCAATACGTAGGCATCTGCTGTGCAAATCCCAAGGCCTGGTCTGCGGGGACCTGCCGTGCTGTCAGCACTTTTTCAACCTCAGAATCCTTACCCACTTTAGTAGACCGGCCGCCGCCGTAAGCATCGGGAACGAGGAAGGTAATACATTCACCCACTCCCTGGCTCCAGCCATATGCATAATCACGGTCTACGCCACCATTGGACTGCGCCTTATCTGTGGTAAGATTCGACTTACCGCGAATGGATTCCTGTCCGTATTCGTAGGTAGTCCATAACGTGCCCGCATTTACACCGACAGCGATCACCGCCGCCGCGGCCAGCCACCCGATCGACTTCATGAAATCACCCAGCGTTTTCCCCCTGACGGCATGAAAAAGCTCGATGAGGATAAAGATCAGCAGGGCGATAAACAGGTAATAGGTCATTTGCACGTGGTTACACCTGATCTCTATCGCCAGCGCAAGGGCTGTAATACCCGCTCCCATGATATAGTTCTTACGGAAAACCTGGATGAACCCGGCCACGATGGGCGCAAAAAACGCGATGGCAAGCGCCTGGTTGCTGTGACCCGCCTCGATCAGGATAAAATTGTATGAAGTGAATGCGAATGCAACGGCTCCTGCCGCGGCCAGCCATGCGTTCATGCGCAGGGTATAAAACAGGAGGTAGGCGCCCAACATATATAAAAGCACCGTATACAGCGGGTTGGGCAATACCGATGAGAAAAACGAGATCACATACGTGGTGATGTTGCTGGGATATCGTGCCCAGATCTGGTACGCCGGCATACCCCCAAACATGGCGTTGGTCCACAAAGGCGCTTTCCCGTCTTTGTCTTTAAACTGCATGATCTCCCGTTGCATGCCTTGTGCCTGCTGCACGTCCGATTGAGGAAGTACCAGGCCTTTTATCACGGGACTGAAGTAAACAAAGCAGAGCACGAGAAAAATTCCTACCACGGCAAGGTGAATACCATTGCGTTTGAACCAATTAGCCATTGATGTTTATTTTATTGAATGCCAAAAATAGAAAAAGGAAGTAAATTATCGGGGGTTATTTGGTGGGGAAAAACGAAGCTGACAACAGGAGGTGAATGTACAGTTTAAAGAAACTGAGACATTACAATTTTTCTGGTTAATTAACTAATTTATTAATTAATAAATTTCATTTATATTACGCGGGAATTATACTTGTATATTAATAAGTGGGAAAGATGGATCGAGCTGAATTTCTGGGGAGTAGTTTTGGCTGTCAGCTATCAGCATTCAGCCCGTAAGTATACCTTATAAGATAAGTAATTGACGTTGAGCTATTCTAAGTAGCATTCCAGTTTGACAGTGTAATCAAAGCTGATCGCTGAAAGCTAATAGCTCCCAAACTTTTAAGCCTGATCCAGAAAGATGAGTCACCATGATTTTTTGGTCATGCTTGCAGAGATCCTTAGAAAACGGGACATCCAGGCGGAGATAAATGATACGGTTCGTTCAGGATCTCCCTGCCGGAAGAAACGAGGGTGCGGAAGGAAACGGCGGCGATACCGGCCGGGAACCGGGCTGAGTCTTACTTCAGCTCCTCGTAATCAATAAATTCACCCGCCTTGTCTGCAGCTTTTGCTTCTTTATCCTTGGGAGGAATAAAGTCTACCCGGATAGAACCTTCCTGGCTCCGGGTATGCTGCTGCCGGTATTGCTGGCCTGCCTGCTGCTGCGCCTTATTGATCACCCGCTGAAAAAGCATGGGGAGTAATAACCTCACCAAAAGCCTGATAACATATAATACAGTGATCGCAATTAATAAAAACCTGATTAGTCCCATAGTTGTAACGATACAAATATAGACGATATATTAATTAAAATGTTTCAACGCCACTTAAACCTTACAATGGAATAAAGCAGACCCTGCCTACCCGGCCATCCTCCAGCCTTACCTTAATCCCGCGGGAATGATAAGATGCGCTGGTTAGAATATCCTTTACCACACCCGCAGTGCGCTTACCGGAGCGCTGATCTTTTTTGAGAATGATCTCTACCTCCATACCAGCGCTGATCTCGTCCCTGTATTGCCCGCTCATACTTTCTTAAATCGTTCTTCCATCATTTTTTCGAGGGCAAACATTTCATCACGCAGTTTTGCGGCAGTAAGAAAGTCCATATCCTTCGCCGCAGCCAGCATATCTTTTTTCGTGTTATCAATCGATTTCTGGAGTTCTGATTTAGACATATACTGCACGATCGGATCGGCAGCGATACTCATCGCCATTTCTTTTTCCACGTAAGCCTTTTGCACGCCGCCTTTAAAATCCATCACCGAGGTCTGCTCGATGATCGCCTCGCGCGATTTACCCACCGTTTTTGGCACAATGTCGTGCTGAAGGTTGTAAGCGATCTGTTTATCACGACGGCGATCAGTCTCCTCTATGGTGGTTCGCATACTGTCTGTGACCGAATCGGCGTACATGATCACTCTTCCCCGGTCATTCCTGGCGGCACGGCCAATGGTTTGGATCAATGAGCGCTCGGATCGAAGAAATCCCTCTTTATCTGCATCCAGGATGGCCACGAATGAAACCTCCGGGAGATCGAGGCCTTCGCGCAGCAGGTTTATTCCCACCAGTACGTCGAACTCTCCGAGCCTCAATCCACGTAAGATCTCTACCCGTTCCAGCGTTTTCACCTCCGAGTGGATATAGCGCACCTTGATACCCAGCCTGTCCATGTACTTGGTAAGCTCTTCGGCCATTCGCTTTGTGAGCGTGGTCACCAATACACGGTCGCCTTGTTTCACGGTCTTTTCCACCTCCTCCAGCAGATCATCTACCTGGTTCACCGCCGGGCGGATCTCGATCCTGGGATCCAGCAGCCCGGTGGGACGGATCACTTGTTCTACCACCACGCCACCCGATTTTTCGAGTTCGTAATCTGCCGGTGTGGCACTTACATATAACGTTTGCGGCGCCAGGCGCTCAAACTCATTGAAGTTCAGCGGCCGGTTATCGAGCGCGGCGGGCAACCTGAAGCCATATTCCACTAACGACATTTTCCTCGACCGGTCGCCACCATACATCGCCCTGATCTGGGGAACGGTCACGTGACTTTCGTCAATCACCATGAGGTAATCATCGGGGAAATAATCAAGCAGGCAGAACGGCCGCATCCCCGGTGTACGCCCATCAAAAAACCTCGAATAATTTTCGATCCCGCTGCAATAGCCCAGCTCCCGGATCATTTCCAGGTCGTAATTCACCCGCTCTTCGAGCCGCTTCGCTTCGAGAAAGCGTTTTTCATCAATAAACTGCTGCTTCCTGGTCTCCAGTTCCTCCTGTATGGCCCATACCGACTGGTTGAAGCGCTCTTTCGGAGTAACGAATAAGTTCGCCGGGAAAATCGCCATATGGGTCATCTTTTCGATGGTTTTCCCGTTACCGGGATCAATGGCGCTTAGCTCCTCGATATCGTCTCCGAAAAATGACACCCGGTACGCGAAATCCATATAGGCCGGGTATATGTCTACGGTATCTCCTTTTACCCGGAAGGTCCCGCGCTTAAAGTCGGCTGTCGTGCGCGAATACAGGATCTCCACCAACCGGTGCAGGAACGCATTCCGGCTGATCCTCGTGCCTACCGCAAAGCGGAATACCGAGTTGGAAAAATCTTCGGGATTACCCATACCATATATACAGGAAACAGACGAAACAACGATCACGTCCCTTCTTCCCGACATCAGGGCCGAGGTTGTACGAAGCCGCAGCTTTTCAATCTCCTCGTTGATCTGCAGGTCTTTCTCTATGTAGGTATTGGAAGTGGCTATGTAAGCCTCAGGCTGGTAATAATCATAATACGATACAAAGTAATTAACCGCATTTTCCGGGAAGAACTGCTTGAACTCGCCATAAAGCTGGGCGGCAAGCGTTTTATTATGACTAAGTATCAGCGTAGGCTTCTGTGTTTGCTGGATCACGTTGGCCACCGTAAAGGTTTTGCCCGACCCGGTCACTCCAAGCAGGGTTTGATAGTTATCGCCGCCGTTAACGCCTTCCACCAACTGGCGGATCGCCTCTGGCTGATCGCCGGTGGGGACATATTCTGATGTTAATTTAAATGACATACCTATCAAAGGTACAAACTTATGGAGCAATGGTTGCGTTTAAAAAGAATGCCGCGCTACGCGGATGCGGCACACTTTTAATTAAATTGATACTTTTGAGCAATCCTAATCCTCGTCATGATGTTTGTTTTAAGCGATACCCCCACCGTCGGTAACCATTTCCTGGCCGAGTTGCGTGACGCCGGCATTCAGCAGGACACCATGCGCTTCCGGCGAAATATGGAACGCCTCGGCGAAATTTTTGCCTACGAGATCAGTAAGTCCATGCAGTATGTGGAAACAGATTTCGAGACCCCGCTGGGTACCGCCACTGTCCCGGTACTGGAAGAACAACCGGTACTGGCCACCATTCTGCGCGCAGGGCTTCCCCTTCACCAGGGATTGCTGAATTTCTTCGATAAGGCCGATTCCGCGTTCATTTCCGCCTACCGGAAGGTAAACAAGGGCGGGGGATTCTCTATTCAAAGCGATTATGCCGCTACACCCGACCTCGATGGCAAGATCCTGGTGATCTCAGACCCCATGCTGGCCACCGGCATGAGCATGGTGCTTTGCTGCAAGGAGCTGCTTGGCCAGTATACTATCAAGGCGGTGCACATCGTTGCCGTTATCGCCAGCGCCGAGGGTATCAACTATGTAAAAGCTAATCTCCCCAAAGCGCATTTATGGATCGGCGCCATCGACGAAGAAATGACCACCAAAGCGTATATCGTGCCCGGTTTGGGCGATGCCGGCGACCTCGCCTTTGGCGTAAAAATTTAAGCCGTGAAAAAATACCGTCACTTGTTTTTCGATCTCGATCATACGATCTGGGATTTCGACAAAAATGCCGAAGAAACCCTGCACGAACTCTATGGCCGGTATGCCCTTGGGGAGCTTGGGCTGCGGTCGGCCGATATCTTTATCGAAACATATACCCGCAATAACCACGCCCTTTGGGCTGAGTACCACCTGGGGAAAATCACAAAAGACTACTTGCGCGAAACCCGGTTTAGCAGAACTTTTATTGAGCTGGGCTTATCGCCCGAAGTGATCCCGGTTGCTTTTGAAGATGATTACGTGCGGATCTGCCCCACCAAAACAAACCTGTTCCCCGATGCGCATGAAACGCTGACGTACCTGCAGGGCAAATATGTGCTTCACCTGATCTCGAACGGCTTCAAGGAGTCGACCGAGCTCAAGATCGCCAATACCGGGCTCGCAGCTTATTTCCAGTCGATCACCATCTCCGAAATTGTGGGGATCAATAAACCCGATCCTGCTATTTTCGAGTTCGCGCTCGGGCGGGCAGAGGCACAAAAACACAAAAGCCTGATGATCGGCGACAGCCTGGAAGCCGACATCCGCGGTGCGCAGGATTTTGGGATCGATGCCATCTATTTCAACCCTGCCAATAAAGAAAAACCGGCGGATGTGAGCCGCCAGATCCATAGCCTGTGCGAGCTGATGGACATCTTATAAACCGGAAAAAAACTTAACATCTAACTAACATTTTGCTTATCTGTATGTTCCACCTTTGGTTATCGGTTAGCGGTGATCAGCAAGATGTTATGAACACACGGCGTGTGCATAATTTACGCTGGGAACCGGCCGCCGCTCACTGAAACTAATTGGAAAATATGGACCACATCATCCCTGTAGCAATCCTGCTCGTACTGGCCGCACTGGTAGTAATCTATTATTACAGCCCATACGAACTTTCGGTAGAAGAAGAAGAAGATTAGTCTGATCCTTTTTTGAGCCGCTTTTAGTAATATTGCCGTGTTTATACGGCAATCGAGTTCATGATCAACCAGTTCAGGACGCTTAGTCCCCTTAATCTTGCTATCCTGGCAGTTGCCACGCTCGTTTTCCGTATCGGGTTATTTTACCACTTACCCGGGTCTCTCCCGCTTCATATCACCGATCCGCTCGAAAAACTGATGATCCGGGTGCCGGGAAGCCTTTCGGTTTCGGCCACGTCTAATATTCTGATTGCAGCGGCCATCACCTTTTGCCAGGGATTACTGGTGAATAAAATGGTGAATGATTACAACCTGATGGGGAGACCTTCTTTTCTTCCCGCATTACTTTATGTCACCGCTGCCAGCCTGCTAACGCCGTTTCTGACCTTAAGCCTGCCCCTGATCGGTAATTTCTTCGTGATCTGGATCGCCTATAAATTCCTGAGCTTATACCGGAGCGACAGTGCCGGCCCTGTAATGTACGATCTCGGCATGATCGTTGGCGCCGCTACCCTGGTATATTTCCCGTTCATTGCCATGGTACCCCTACTATGGATCAGCCTCATTATCTTCCGGCCGTTTAACTGGCGCGAGTGGTTTGCCGTATTGATGGGGTTCATCACCATTTACTTTTTCCTGGGTTTTATCTATTACTGGAACGACGTTACCGAAAAGTTTTACCGCATCTGGTTGCCGCTCACCAATAAGTTCACACTCGGCATCCAGCTAAACCTCTATGATTATATCGTATTTATCCCGCTACTAATCATTTTTGCCTTGTCGCTGCTCACCATACAGCAAAAGGTTTTTCGCGGATATGTACAAACCCGCAAATCTTTCCAGGCTTTGTTTGCTATGCTCATCCTCGCGATAGTATCATTTTACCTCGAACCGGATTCCGGGATCTCCCACTTCCAGCTCGCCGCCGTTCCCGTTTCCGTATTCCTCGCTTACTACTTCAGCCACGCCAGGATCCGCTGGTTTTACGAAGCCCTGTATATGCTGCTGGCAGGCTGCGTGATCTATTTCCAGTGGTTTTAGGGGGTGGAACGTTATTCGCCGGATATCCCGCATTATACGTTATACGTTTCCGGGAGCGCAGCTGCGCTTTTTTAAGGAGGCGCAGGAACGTACCACCGTTAAACCTAATTAACCTTTTTTAACACTTCCCGCGTTCCCGCAGGGCAAAATTTAGATAGTTTTGTGACATGAAGTATGGGGTAGTACTTTTTATCGGCGCCTGGGGATGAACCTGGTTATTGACAAAGGCAATAGCTCGGCCAAGATCGCATTATTTGAGGAGCGGGCAATGGTGCGAAAAGAGGTATACCCAACGCTTTCCGGCGAAGTGATCGGCCGTTTTCTTGCCGGGCAGCACGTAGAGTTTTCGATCATCTCTACCGTGGCCGGTCTGGCGCCGGAAACGGAGGATTACTTAAACGGTTCGGGTCATTTTATCCGGTTCCATACCGGGCTGAAAACTAAGGTGGTTAACCGTTATGCTACGCCGGAAACGCTTGGTCCCGACCGGCTGGCAGCGGTAATTGGTGCACAGGCGTTGTTCCCAGGCAGGAACGTGCTGGTGATCGACGCGGGTACGGCCATTACCTACGACCTGGCAAGAGCCGACCGCCGGTATGATGGCGGAAGCATCTCGCCGGGCTTGTCGATGCGCTTCCGCGCATTACAGACTTTTACAGGTAAACTGCCGTTAATAAACGCAGATCCGGGTTACGATACAGGATACGGTTACGACACCAGGACCGCTATTCTTTCGGGGGTGCAGGATGGAATTGTGTACGAAGCGATGGGCTTTATCGGGGCATACCGGGCGCTTTATCCTGATTTACAGGTAGTGCTATGCGGAGGTGACGTTAATTTTTTTGAAACCCGTATGAAAAGTAGCATCTTTGCGCCCATTGTCAAAACCGAACCCTCACTGGTGCTTATTGGTTTAAACGAAGTTATTTATCAGTATAATGATTAAAATTTTCAAGTATATATTCCTTGTTATTCTTTTACCGGCAGGCTTCGCGGCTACGGCTCAAACCACCAGCAGCTCGCCCTATTCAAAGTTCGGGCTTGGGAATATCAAGGGTCCTATCCTTCCGCAGAATCGCGCGATGGGCGGTATCAGCACCGGCATCCGCAGGATCGGCGCCTATAACAATGTGAACCTGCAGAACCCGGGCTCTTATTCAGACATCCGGATGACTACCATCGACGTAGGCGCGTTTGGCGGCATTACCAGCCTGAGCAATAACACCACCAAACAGGGAGGGGTGTTTAATGCGGCGCTTAGCCATATCGTGTTCGGCATCCCGGTCAGCAAGAACTCTGCGCTGAGCTTCGGCCTGGTGCCTTATTCCGACCTTGGTTATAATTACACCATTCCCGGTAAGATCGACACCAACAACGTAAATTATAAGTATTCCGGCGAAGGCGGTCTCTCGCAGGGATATATCGGTTATGGATTTTCGCTTGGCAAGCATTTCAGCGTGGGCGCAAACGCCTCCTATATTTTTGGTAAACTTGAAGAAAGCGCTACCACCGATTTCGACGTTTCTACCACCTTTACCAATTCAAGGACCTCCCGGAGCAGGGCCATCGGCGGATTGAGCCTCGAATACGGTGCACAATACTTTACCAACCCTAAGCCTGCCACCAGGCTCATCATCGGGTATTCGGGCACCTCAGGTAATAAGATCAATTCTACCGCCACCAACCTCACCACCCATTTTGCCAAAGTATTTAACCAGGATACCGGTGACCAGGACGAGCTCACCGCTTCAGATACCACTTTCTTTTCCGAAGGTGCAAAATCGAAATTACGCCTGCCTTCAAAAAACAGCCTGGGCTTTACCCTGGAAAGTGCCAACAAATGGCTTATCGGCGCCGATGTAACGGCTACCAACTGGTCATCCTATCGTGACGGCGCCACGAATCCCGGTCTTAACAACAGCTTTACCGTGAACGTTGGCGGGCAGCTCACTCCCGACTTTACTTCGGTAACCAACTACCTGAAGCTTATAGATTACCGCTTCGGCTTTAAATACGATAAGACTTACATCAACATCAAGAATACCGATATCCGGGATGCCGCGGTTACTTTCGGGCTCGGGCTGCCGCTGCCATCCAATCGCGGCGTGTCGTTCTACAAGATCAATTTCGCCACTGAGCTGGGCCAGCGCGGCACATTACAGAACGGGCTGGTGCGGGAGCGGTATGCCAATTTCTACATCGGAATTACACTGAACGACCAGTGGTTCCAGAAATTTAAGTTCGACTAAGCGTGTCGCCGGCCGCCAAATACCTGCTGATCGGCTCATTCGCCGGCGCCCTGCTAGTTACCTCCTGCGAAAACGAGCTGAAGGACGTTCCAAAGGTTTCTTCCAAAAAGGTTCCGATCCTTGTTGACAAGTCACTGGGGGTAGAGATCATTTACAGCGACTCGGCCGTGGTAAAGGCGAAAGTATTCGCCCCGCTGATGCTGACCCACAAAACCACCAATCCCTATTACGAGATGCCCAAAGGGGTAACGGTGATCTTTTACGATGAGAAACTGGAGGAAAAGAACCGGGTAACCTCCGATTACGCCATCCGTCGCGAAAATGAAAAGATCATCGAGTTACGGAAAAATGTAGTTATCCGCACAAAGACCGGCGAAACCATCAAATCCGAAGAGATGTTCTGGAACGAAAACATCCGCAGGTTCTACTCCAACCAGATGGTTACCATCACTTCGCCGCGCGGCGATATCGGTTATGGCACCGGCTTTGAAAGCGACGAAAACTTCAATTACACCCTGAGAGGGGGCAACGGCATCTTCACGGTGCCCGAAAAGGCCATCAAATAACCGCTTAAAACACCCGGGGGCGCCCCTAAAAAAATTCTGTTGTAAATTTTTCAAAAATTGTATCTTGCGCCCTCTTTTTAAAGTATATATAAAATAAAGTAGTAATATGGGAATAATGAGTTTCCTGCGAGAACGGGCAGGATATATCATCATGGGAGCGATTGGGGTAGCAATACTGGCCTTCCTTGTAGGCGACGGCATCCGTTATGGCCAGCCTTTTTGGTCACAACAACAGAACGTAATAGGTGAAGTAGCCGGGGAAAGCATCAAGTATGATGAATTCAGCAAAAAGATCGAGCGTGCCGAAGCCAGCTTCAGGCAGCAGATGGGTGGAACTTTAAACCCCCAAATGGCCGCTTACGTACAGGACAACACGTGGAAACAGGAAGTGTCTACCATCCTGCTGCAAAAAGAGGTGAACCGCCTTGGACTGGTAGTTAGCAAGAGCGAGCTGAACGACCTGGTGAACGGCCAGAACCCCGACCAGCAGATCATACAGAACTTCAGTGATCCTAAAACCGGTCAGTTTAACCGGAGCCAGCTCACCAGCTTCCTGCAAAACATCGATACCCAGCCGGCGGAGATGCAGGCGCAATGGAACCTGTTCCTCGAAGGGATCAAAAACAACCGCCTTTCGCAGAAGTACATGAACCTGGTGAAAAACAGTGTGTACATCACCTCACTGGAAGCGCGCGAAGATTACTCGCAGCGCAACAAGCTTGCGAATTTCAGCTATGTACTGCTTGATTACGCATCTGTAGACAACAGTAAGGTTAAACCAACAGATGCCGATTACCAGGAATATTACAACGAAAATAAAGCGACTTTCAAAAACGAAGAAGAAACCCGCACCGTTGATTACGTGGTATTCGATGCCAAACCGTCCAAAGCAGACAGCGCGGAGATCAAATCGAACTTCGACAAATTAGCCGCGGATTTCAGGGCCTCTACCAACGATTCGATGTTTGTTAGCATCAACTCTGACGCTAAAATGCCGATCTCGTACATACATAAAGGACAGCTCGATCCGGCACTGGACTCGCTGGTGTTTAAAGCTGCTCCGGGCGCCCTTGTTGGGCCGCTCCTCAGCAACGACAAATACCGCATGGCAAAGGTGCTCGATAAACGCAGCAGCCCTGATTCCGTAAAAGCCAGCCACATCCTGATCAACCCTGCTACAGAAGGCGGTGCCGACAAAGCAAAAGCGAAAGCCGATTCTATCGCCAACCTGATCCGCAAAGGGGCCAGCTTCTCTGATCTCGCAAAACAGTTCGGTACCGATGCAAGCAAAGACAAAGGCGGCGACCTGGGCACATTTGGCCGCGGCGCCATGATCCCCGCTTTCGAAGAAGCGGTGTTCAACGGCAAACCAGGAGAGCTTAAAGTATTAACTACCCAGTTTGGCACGCACGTAATCCACATCGATTCGCAAAAAGGATCATCAGTGGTGGCTAAAGTAGCCCTGGTAGAAAAAGGCGTTACAACCAGCAGCAAAACACAAAACGACGCTTATACCCGTGCATCCGCATTCCTGACCTCGGTAAAGGACCCGGACGAGTTTGACGCCGCAGTTAGTAAAGCCGGCCTTAGAAAACTGACTTCACCAGAGCTTTCCGGCGGCCAGGCAAGCATCCCGGGAATTGAAAATCCCCGCAAGATCGCCCAATGGGCATTTAAAGCCAACGAAGGTGACGTAGCGGAAGAGATCTTCTCTTTCGATGATAAATATGTGGTGGCAAAACTTACAGATATCCGTAAAAAAGGCCAGCTTCCCTTAGAGAAGGTAAAGAAATCCATCGAGCCGATGGTGATCAACTACGCCAAAGCAAAAATGCTGAATGAGAAAGCAACGGCCGCTCTTTCAGGCGCAGCCAACCTCAATGCGGTGGCGAGCAAACTGGGTAAGCAGGTGGTTCCGGTACAGAACATCGTTTTTGCGAACCCGATCATCCCGGGCTTGTCGCAGGAAAATAAGGTGATCGGTACCGTGTTTGGCCTGAAACCAGGAAAAATGTCTAAAGCCATCAACGGTGAAGCCGGTGTTTACGTGGTAAGTGCAGCCGGGTTTAACGAGCCGCCTGCACTTACCAATACCTACAAACAAAAAGAGCAGATGATGCAGATGCTTGGCCAGCAGGTTCCTAACCAGGCATTTAAAGCGTTAACCGACAAAGCAAATATTAAAGATAACCGCGTAAAATTCTTTTAAACGGTTATTCAACAGGAATCCGGGAGCCACCGCTCCCGGATTTTTTTTGACCCTATTCTTACAGCATTACGCAACAGATTCCCGACCTTTACTTAAAGAATTCGTTTCAGATGGAGATCCAGGAGAATTTCGTAAATAAAGTAGCGCAGAGCGGATTGATCAGTTTTGATCTCGCCGACCTTTATCCCGCAGGAGAAAGAGTAGAGTACGATATCAGGGATAATCTTTTCCATGGGCTCATGCTTCGCGAAAAGGATTTCAGGGAATTTATCAAAGAACATAACTGGGCGCAATACGCCGGCAAGCATGTGGCCATCACCTGCTCGGCAGACGCGATTGTACCCACCTGGGCTTATATGCTGCTGGCTAACCGGATGACACCTTATGCGGAAACAGTAGTATTTGGCAACCTTTCCGGGTTGGAGAGCGTCTTGTTTAAAAGGGAACTGGATAAACTCGATGCCGGAAAATACCGGGACCAACGGGTGGTGATAAAGGGCTGTGGCGATATTCCCGTACCTGTTTCTGCTTACGTAGACCTCACCGCCAAACTTACCCCCGTGGTGAAAAGTATCATGTACGGCGAGCCTTGTTCTACCGTCCCGGTATTTAAAAGAAAAGAACAGGCTTAAAAGGTATCTTATCCTCATTAAAGCAATAGGGCTATTTTTGTGTTATAACAGGATATGGGAAAATTATATTTGGTAATCCTGCTTTGCCTGCTTACGGGAAGCACTTTCTCGCAGGAGCTGGAGCCCCGTAAAAATGGCGCCTTCCAGCCCGGGGAAAAATTGACCTATAAGCTGAAATATGGCTTCCTCACCGCCGCGGAAGCTACCCTCGAGGTGCAGGAAACCGATGTAAAGTTCGATAACAAGCCAGTTTTTCACCTCGTAGCACAAGGAAAGACCTCGGGTTCATTCGATATATTTTATAAAGTACGCGACCGTTATGATTCTTATATCGACAAAACGGAACTAACCCCGTACCTGTATACAGAAAACATTCGCGAATCCAACTATCGCCGCACGGACCATGTACGTTTTTACCAGGAACAGAAAAAAATAGTCGGCGAGAAAGGCACCTTTAAGGGTGTGAACCCCACGTTCGACCTTATCTCGGCGTATTATTTTGCCCGCAGCCTCGATCTCACCAATATCTCTCCCGGCGATAAGATCAGGATGAACTACTTCCTGAAAGATGAAGTGTCACCTTTCGAGATTCAGTATGTCGGTAAAGAACGGATCAAAACACCGCTCGGGTATTTTAACTGCCTTAAGTTCAGCCCGACCATACAGGCCGGAAGGATCTTTAAAAAAGACAGCAAGCTGTACCTTTGGATCACCGACGATGGGAACCGTATCCCCGTAAAGGCACAGGTAGAGATCCTGCTGGGTTCTGTTACACTGGAGATCCAGGACGCCACCGGCATGAAATACCCAAGTACCGCAACAGACAAAAAATGATCGAAGTACAGCATACGCTTGTCCACGAAGACGTGGTTTCCGAAAATTTCGTTTGCAACCTCGATAAATGCAAAGGCGCCTGCTGTGTAGAAGGCGATTCGGGCGCCCCCCTCGAAAAAAGCGAACTACGCGTACTCGAAGAGATCTACCCGCTGGTAAAGCCCTACATGACGAAAAAAGGAATTGAAACCGTGGAAGAAGCGGGCACCTGGGTAAAAGATTTCGAAGGCGATTATACCACCCCTTGCGTAGATGGCCATAAAGAATGCGCGTACGTAACCTGGGTACACGGCATCAGCAAGTGCGCCATCGAAATCGCGTATGAAGAAGGAAAGGTCGGCTGGAAAAAACCCATCTCCTGCCATTTGTACCCGATCCGGATAACGGCTTATCCAGAATTTGACGTGCTGCACTACGACCGCTGGAACATCTGCAGCCCCGCCTGCTCCTTCGGGAATTCGCTGAAGGTACCCGTTTATAAATTCCTGAAGGAGCCGCTGATCCGCAAATATGGCCAGGATTGGTACAAAGAGCTCGAAGATCACCTGGCCGATTAAGGGGTAGCGGATTCATCGTTTATTAATTGAATTCGTATTTTCGTCGTCAATGAGCAACATAATCGTATTCGGCGCCGCCGGCCAGTTGGGTCAATGTTTAAAACGGGTATCCGAACAAAGAGGGACAACCCTGGTATTCCCCGCGGAAGCCGAGGCAAATATCCTGGACACAACCTCGCTCGAAGCCGTTTTCGCCAGGTATCAGCCAAAGTTCTGCGTGAATTGCGCAGCCTATACCGCGGTTGATAAGGCAGAGGACGAGGCTGACCTTTCTGCCATGGTAAACGAAACCGGTGTGGAGAACATCGCTCGGCTCTGCGCTAAACATGGCACTACGCTTATCCAGATCTCTACAGATTTCGTATTTGAGGGGAACGTGATCAAACTGCTTACCGAAGAAGATCCGGCTAACCCCGTAAATGTTTACGGGCTTACCAAGCTTCGCGGGGAGCAGGTGATCGGCAAATACACGTCCACCTACTTCACCATTCGCACCAGCTGGCTTTATTCCGAATATGGGAACAATTTCGTAAAAACGATGCTTCGCCTGGGGCGCGAAAAGCCTGAGCTTAACATCATCGCCGATCAGGTAGGCACGCCAACGTACGCCATCGACCTCGCCGGCTGCATCCTGGACGTGATCGCGTCAGGCACTGCCGGATACGGCATCTATCACTATAGTAATGAAGGGGTTACTTCCTGGTTCGATTTCGCCCGGTCGATATTCGATATTGCAGGCATAACCGTAAAAACAAACCCGGTACCTACCTCCGCCTACGTTACGCGGGCAAAACGTCCGCAGTTTTCGGTGATGGACAAAACAAAAATTAAAAGTACTTTCGGAATGACGATTCCTTACTGGCGCACCAGCCTCGAGAAATGCGTTGCGAATTTAATGGCAAATGAGCTATAAAACAGTATAACATGAAGGGAATTATCCTCGCCGGCGGATCCGGCACCCGCCTCCACCCGCTCACGCTCGCTACCAGTAAACAAATGATGCCAGTTTACGATAAACCGATGATCTATTACCCGCTGTCGATCCTCATGCTGGCGGGCATCAGGGAAGTACTGATCATTTCTACTCCGCATGATTTACCGAACTTCGAAAAATTGCTGGGCGACGGATCACTGTTGGGATGCAAATTCAGCTATGCGGTACAGGAGGTCCCCAATGGACTGGCACAAGCTTTCGTGATCGGGGCTGATTTTATCGGCACCGACAGCGTGGCGCTGATCCTGGGCGATAATATCTTTTATGGCGACAGCATTTCCAACCTGCTGCAGGATCTCACCGAGCCGCAAGGTGGTGTAGTGTTCGCTTACCAGGTTTCTGACCCGGAACGCTACGGCGTAGTTGAGTTCGATGAGGATAACAAAGCGATCTCTATCGAGGAAAAGCCGTTGGAGCCCAAATCAAATTTCGCTGTTCCAGGCCTGTACTTCTACGACAACAGCGTGGTAGAAATCGCTAAAAACATTCAGCCCTCGCCGCGCGGCGAATACGAGATCACCGATGTAAATAAGGAATATCTCCGGCAGGGAAAGCTCAAGGTAGGCGTATTAAGCCGTGGAACCGCCTGGCTCGATACCGGCACGTTCAATTCGCTGATGCAGGCAGGCCAGTTCGTACAGGTAATTGAAGAGCGCCAGGGGCTTAAGATCGGCTGTATAGAAGAAGTAGCCTATCGGATGGGGTTCATTACTGCCGAAGAGCTTAAAGCGGTAGCGCTCCCGCTGGTTAAAAGCGGCTACGGGCAATACCTGATCGGGCTGCTGAAAAGGCAAACAACAGCCGGTTTAAAGTTGGGAGCTTAAAGCTAAACTTTCAACTTTAAACCTCTAAACCCTAACCCTTTAACAAGATAGTTACTCACATTTTTTGTTTCCCCCCTTTTTCTAATTAAGTTTAAAATTTTTTAGTGAGGTAACTTGCTAAAATTTTATGCTTATCCCTTGATGTTACGTGTCGACAGTTCGAAGCCCTGCAAGTTAGTGTATGCCATTTGTAAGCACGAGTACCTTGGTTTTTTGATCGAACCACATGTGGTTCAGCTAAATCCCGACGGTGATTTCTCGCTTACCTATCAGCGGCTGTTTTCTAACACCGCCAGGGAATTTCATCGCATGCTCGATGAAAACGACTATAAGCTCATCAAAATACTTGAAGAGACCGAACAGGGACACATCATTCGCCGCTTTTATAAAAAGCCCATCAGGCCTTTCGAATTTTTTAGCAAGGTCTTCAATGAGAAGCTGTATGAAGTGATCCGCCCGAAGATCGAGAAAAAGATCAATGAGGCCATGGTCCTGCTTCGCGACAAAGCACTTTACCTGATGAGTAAAGAAGGGTGGCCCGTGGAACGCGAGGTGCATTTTGCAGCCGAACCGGCATCGATCCTTTTCCATTTCCGGAGAACGCCCGAGGAAACCCGTTACTTCCCGACCATCAAGTACCAGGGCATGCGTATCGAATTTATGTTTAAAGAAGCACAGGTGATCAGCAACCTGCCGGCATGGCTGCTGCTGGATGAAGTGCTGTATTACTTCGAAGACGAGGTGGAAGGGAAAAAACTCCAACCATTCCTTAATAAACGGTATATCTCTATCCCTAAATCGTCGGAAAAGACTTATTTCGAGAAATTTATTGCACCACTGATCGAGAAACATCATGTGTATGCCGAAGGCTTCGAGATCAAAACCGAGAAATACCAGGCGTCGCCGGTGTTGAAAGTGCTTTATATACAGGGCGGGACATCGCAACTGCAGCTATATTTCAGGTACGATACGTACATTTTCCCTGCCGGGAACGACAAACAGGTTTCCGTGCGTATGGAAAAACGGGGTGATGAGTACGTTTTTCATCGCGTAAAGCGGTCGATGACCTGGGAAAAAAATAAGATGGATGAGCTTATCGCGATGGGATTAAGGACCTCGGGCACACTGTTCGCCAACCTCGAAGCGGGTCACGATGGCAATACGGAGAGCGATGCTTCCTTCAGCGTGATCGATTGGGTGAACGCGCACCACGACGAGCTCTCCGAAAAAGGATTTACCTTCGAACAGCCCGATGGACAGAAGCGTTTCGTGTTCGGCAACAGCAAGATCGACCTTGAATTCAGGGAGGGGAACGACTGGTTCGACATCCATGCCGTAGTACATTTCGGGCCATACCGCGTGCCTTTTCTCCAGCTCAAACACCATATCCTGAACCGCATCCGGGAGTTCCAGCTGCCTTCGGGCGAAATTGCAGTGATCCCGGAGCATTGGTTCTCGCAATACGGCAACCTGATGAGCTTTAGCGAGGGCGATCAGCACTTAAAGCTAAAGAAACATCATATCGGGCTTATCAGCGATTTTGCCAACAGCGAGCTGGCAGGAATTACCATCGACCGCAAATTGCAGCAACTTGCCAACTTTGAAGAGATCGAGGACATCGACGTGCCGCAGCACTTTAACGGCACCCTACGCGCTTACCAGAAAGCGGGCTATAACTGGTTTCATTTCCTGAGGACCTACAACTTCGGCGGATGCCTGGCCGATGACATGGGTCTCGGTAAAACCGTGCAAACACTCGCCTTCCTTCAAAAGATCAAGGAAGAGAATATTGCGGCGGGCACGGCTAGCACCTCGCTCATCATCATGCCGACTTCGCTTATCTACAACTGGCTGACCGAAGCGCAAAAGTTTGCTCCCGACCTGAAATTACTGGTACATACCGGCACCTTCAGGAACAAAGACGTAAGCCGGTTTATGGATTATGATATCGTGTTTACCACGTATGGCGTTACCCGCGTAGATATCGACCTGATTAGTACGTTATATTTTGGATATGTGATCCTCGACGAAAGTCAGAACATCAAAAACCCGTCATCCAAGGCTTATCACGCAGTAAAACTGCTTAAGTCGAAACACAAGCTGATCCTGAGCGGCACACCGGTGGAGAACTCCGTAAACGACCTGTGGACACAAATGTCATTTATCAATCCCGGGTTGCTTGGTAACCAGCATTTCTTCCAGGGAGAGTTCGTTACGCCGATCGAGAAGAAAAAGGACGAGGAAAAAGCGCGCCGCCTGCAGGCCCTCATCAAGCCTTTTGTGCTGCGGCGCACGAAATCGCAGGTGGCTACCGAGCTGCCTCCTAAAACCGAACAATTGTTCTATTGCCAGATGAGCGAAGAACAAGCCAAGTATTACGAAGAAGTGAAATCCGAATACCGGAACGAGCTGCTGCGCAGCCTTGAGGACGGCACCTTCAATAAATCGCAGGTACAGGTACTGCAGGGACTGATCAGGCTGCGGCAGATCGCCAATCACCCGGGTATGATCGATGAAGGTTACGAAGGCGATTCGGGCAAGTTTGAAAACGTGATACATACCTTGCAAAATGTGCTTTCGCGCGGTCATAAAGTGCTCGTCTTTTCCCAGTTCGTAAAGCAGCTGAACATTTACCGCAATTATTTCGACCAGGAAAATATTGCGTACGCTTACCTCGACGGCTCTACCCGCAACCGCGGCGAGGTGGTAAAGGAGTTCCAGGAAAACGACGGCATCAAGCTGTTCCTGATCTCCATCAAGGCCGGTGGTGTGGGACTAAACCTTACGGGCGCCGATTACGTGTTCATTCTCGACCCATGGTGGAACCCCGCGGTAGAACAGCAGGCCATTGACCGTACCCATCGCATCGGGCAAACCCGGAACGTGTTCATCTATAAGTTCATCACCAAAGACAGTGTGGAAGAGAAGATCCTTTCCCTGCAAAACAGGAAACGGGTGGTGGCAGAGTCGCTTATCACCACGGAAGAAAGCTTCGTGAAATCGCTATCGGCGGAAGATATCAGGGAGATATTGAATTAGGTTATTCCTTCGGCAGGCTTAACACCTCTTCCACCCAACCTTTTCCCCACTCCTCCATTTCTTTTTGCGTCCATAGCTCCGGGTAAAAAATGCGTTTCCGGAAGCGTGGCGGCAGGTATTTCTGCCAGTTGGTGCCTCCCGTGGCCGGGATTTCATGGGGCTGCCGGTGCAGGTAACGCACCGCCGATTTATAGTGTGCCAGCGGCCAGTTCACGTTTACAAACTGGTCAAGCTTGCGCAGCTCCTCTTCAAGCGCGGTGGTATCGTCGCCCGATTGCCTCAGTATGCTAAACAATGCACGGAAGTTCAGCCTTTCGCACGATTTCGCTAACCCGATCAGCGTGGCCGCATATTTATGCTCGAACTGTTTTAACGTAAGCGTTTTATTCCCGGTAGCAAGCTCGGTAGCGCCCGACTTCCAGTAGATGAATTCGAACTGCTCCTCAATCGTGGCATCAGCCATTTCTGCCCGCTTGTCCTGCGCCACCAGGCGGATAAAATCGGTAGCGTAGATCTCGATCATGCGGTATTGCCCGGATTGGAACCCGCTCGCCGGCAGCAGCGACATCCGGAATTTGAGGAATTGCTCCTTATCCATACCGTCTACCATGATATCAAAGGAGCTTACAAGCGCCCTGAAATAGGAGTTGATCCGCTTCAGCCTGGCCACGAAGAAATTCATATCAACCGGCCGCTGTGCTACCAGTTGCTTACATTCATGCAATACCAGTTTAAAATACAGCTCCGTAACCTGGTGATACATAATAAAGATCTCCTCGTCGGGGAAGGGCGTCTTCGGGCTCTGCAGGCTTAGCAGGGTATCCAGGTGAATATAGTCCCAATACGTAAGGTAATCTGCATACAGCAAGCCATCCAGGTACGATACCATGTCCTGCCCCATTGCCCCATACTTTTCCTGGAGCTGCTTTAGCTTTGCCTCAATTTCGGGGGTGATCTCCATAAGTTTCAGAATAATTTCGCTACTAACATGCCCAGGTAAAATGCGGCTACGCTCAGCACGAAATTTAACACGATGTTTGCTAAGGCCATCCCGGTCTTCCCCGACGAGAACAGTCCTACCGTTTCGTAAGTAAATGCCGAGTAAGTGCTAAATCCGCCGCAAAAACCGGTGAGCAATAGTAATTTAGCCGAATCGCTCATGGCCAGTTTTTGCGCAGAAAGGCACACCACGATCCCAAAAACAAAACAGCTCAGGAAATTAGAGGTCAGCGTGGCCAGCGGAAATACCGGCTTCCATTGCAGGTACGCCTTCCCCACCAGGTAACGGGCGACGCTTCCGGTCCCGCCACCGAAAAAGACGATAATGATGTTTTTCATTTCTGGCTGGTTATAAGCTAATAGTAATAGCTGTCAGCCGCTTGTAATTGCGACTATGCTCCGGCCAAAAATAAGCACCCGCTAAACGTCATACAAGAGCTGATCGCTGCCGGCGTTAATAAAGCACCCTAAACTTAATCGTATGCTCGATCTTTTTCAGTTCCTTTAACACCTGCTTGTCGTACTCCGCGCTTACATCGGTAATGGCATAGCCGATCTTCGGGTTCGTCATCAGGAACTGGGCGACAATATTTATGTCGTGGTGTGCAAAGATCTGGTTAATGCGCGCCATAATTCCCGGCACGTTCTGGTGAATATGGATGAGGCGATGCGCGTGATCAACTTTCGGCAGCTGCAGGTTCGGAAAGTTGCCGCTCATATAGCTGTCACCTTTGTTGATAAAACCCGCCATGCGCACCGGGATAAAACGCGCATTCCTAGGGTTTGATTTCGGATCGTCGAACAGCACGATACCCATCGCCGTACATAATTCATGCGAAACCCTGTTACGGCTATTACCCAGGTAACCAATCGTTTTGAGCTTTACCGCGCGTGCGAGCTGCCCGTCGGGGACCCGCTCGTCGCTCGCCAGCAGGAGCATGCCCACATCGGCCACATATTTTTCCTCGAAAGAGGTTTTATGCCGGATGGAAAACCCGTCTTTTTTTAACACCTGGATGGCTTCATCCGGCACATTCCCGATAATGAGGCACAAGATCCGGTTCTTGGGGTATGAAATGGCGCGTGGCAGGTTATTCACATACAGGAACTCGTCGAAGCTTGGCGTTACATGGTCGGCCTTCTCCGCCACCGCTTTGCGCTCGATGTTCTCGGTATACGCAAAAAACTTCCTGATCAGCCCCGACTCTTTCAACTGGAAATCCGAATGCCCGTCGCCGATGCCATAGATATCGCCGTCCAGGTTCATGCTGCGCAGAAGCTTCACCTTTCCGCCTTCATTCGACAACGGGTTTTCGGCATCATAGCCTATGATCTTCCCATCCTCGTCGAAAAGGAAGGTATTTGCATAAATATTTTCCTTTTTAATATGGTAAGGCAGCACCACCGGGGTGATAAACTCCTTGAATCCCCCGGAAACGATCAGCACGTCGTCTGCATGTTTTTCAAAGAAAGTTTTATTGCGCGAGAACGAGGACGATACCTTTTTCTTAAGCCTGCTTACCAGTTGTTTTAGATGGTCGCGGTTGGCTTCCAGCAGCTGCACTCTTTTAGTTAAGCTTTCGCGGAAGGAAAGTTTCCCTTCCATGGCGGCATTGGTGAGGTCTTCTATCTGTACATAGATCGCTTCCCGGTCCGGGTGTTTTCTTAAGGAAATACGGGCCAGCTCGTCCAGCGCTTCTACCTGGGTAAACGTGCTGTCGAAATCGATGATAAAGGTTTGCTTCAAGGTATGTAATTGTAGGTGTAAAAATAGGCCGCGTTATACCAGTTCAATACAAGTTTCGTTAACCACTTCGCTAACCGGCCGGAAAACAATGCCCGGAAGTGCTTCATTGATCTTTTCGGTAGAATACAAATGTTGTTTGGTAAGGCTGTGAACCACGCTCCTGTTCACCAATGCCAGTTTCAGCATCCATGGCCTTACCAGGATGGAAGGCGCGCGGTTGCCGAAAATGGCCGCTGCCTGGGTAAAAAGTTCTTTAATAGAAAGTGTGCCTGCATTTAAGATAAAGCGCTGCCCGGAAATGTCGCTGTTCATTAAGGCGATCATAACACGCGCTACGTCAGCTACGGCAATTAATCCGATACTTCCTCCTGTATAAAAGGAGGTTCCCCGGCGTGCGGTTTCAAAGATCCTGCCGCTTCCCTTATCGCCGGCAGCTCTCCCGATGATCACCGCCGGATTCACGATCACCGCCGTAAGGCCTTCGGCGATACCGCGCCACACTTCCATCTCTCCTTCGTACTTGGAGATCGAGTAACCGTGCTGCAGCCCGGTATATTCCAACAAGTCTTTTTCGGTAACGGCCTGTCCTGGTTTGCCTTCGCCGATGGCGGCCACCGAGCTCACATGTACCAGCTTGCCGATATTATTTTCGAGGCAAAGATTTACCACGTTCGCCGTTCCTTCCGCATTTACCTGGTGCAATCTTTTCCGGTCGGCGGACTTAAATGAGATCATGCCCGCGCAGTGGTAAACCTGCCGCACGCCTTCAAAGGCTGCTTCGAGTGCAAAATGGTCGAGGATATCCGCCGTCACCCATTCTACCGGTTTTCCCTGTAAAATCTTCGGAATCGCTGAACCTTCGCGCTTTATGGCACGAACCCGGGCACCATTCTCAAGCAGCTGATACACAAGCTCCGAACCCAGGAAACCGGTGGCGCCGGTAATTAATATCATCCTAATTTTTTAAAATGCCTTCAAAAGTAATGGATTAAAGTGGATATTTGAACACGTTTACCGATGGCCATGTCCCTGATAGATTTTTTTTCTCCCGTAGATCTGCATAAGATCATGCCCCAGGCAGGGTTCTTTTCCAGCCAGATGGGGAGCCGGACATACATGTTTGTCGACACGTTTCCCGACCTCGACCATGCAATGGTGGATATCGCCATTTTTGGCGTGGCCGACGATCGCAACACCATTGGCAACTCCGGTTGTGCACTCGCCCCCGATCATATCCGCGAACGTTTCTACAGCCTGTACGAAGGACCGTACCTTTCGCGCATCGTCGACCTCGGGAACATCCGCGCCGGCAATACCGTGGCCGATACGTATTTTGCGGTAAAAACAGTGGTGGCCGAGCTCGTTAAAATGGACATCCTCCCCATAATACTCGGCGGCGGCCAGGATATTACCTATGCCCAGTATGCGGCGTACGAGTCGCTCGAAACAAAAGCCGATCTCGTAGTGATCGACTCTCATTTCGATCTCGACGATACTACCGAAACGTCGGTGGAAACTACCTCCGCCTCATACCTCAACAAGATCTTTTTACATGAGCCGAATTTCCTGTTCAATTACAGCAACATCGGCTACCAGACTTATTTTGTGAGCCAGGACAGCCTGCGCTTCATGGAAAAACTGTATTTCGATGTGCACCGGCTGGGAGATTTTACCGGTAAGATAAGCGCCACCGAGCCAGTTATCCGCAATGCGAGCCTGGTGAGTTTCGATATTTCGGCCATTCGTTCTGCCGATGCCTGCGGGAATGCGAACGCCACCCCCAACGGATTTTACGGCGAAGATGCCTGCCAGATCTGCCGCTACGCGGGAATGAGCGATAAGCTCACCTCTATCGGCTTCTACGAGTTCAATCCCGCTTTTGATCAAAATGGCCAGACCGCTATTCTCCTTTCTCAAATGCTCTGGTATTTTATCGACGGGTTTTACAACCGGAAGAAAGATACCCCCCTCACGCCGAAATCGCAATACATGATCTACCGGGCTGCTCTCAAAGAAGACTCGCACGAGCTGGTGTTCGTAAAAAGCAAAAAAACCGACCGCTGGTGGCTGCAGGTGCCGTATCCCGCAGGGACTTCACAGAATGAACGGTTCCACATCGTGCCTTGTACCTACGAGGACTACCAGACCGCCGTATCAGGCGAAATGCCTGATCTTTGGTGGCGAACATACCAGAAGCTGGTTTAAGGATACTTTCGGCATATGCCGATCCCCCTTTTAACAATATTTTAACAATTCTACCCTTCATACTACTGATTTTCAAGGAACAGAACACTATATTTGGTTTATTGAAACCCCAAATACTTAATATATTATGAAAAAATTAATTTTAACAGCAGCACTGGCTCTCCCCGTTATGGCCATGGCGCAGGAAACCTTTACCGTTAGCGGTAAGGTAGGCACCAAAAACGCACCGGTAAAGGCATTCATCTCTTACCGGGTTGGAGCAGATGCTGTTTCTGACTCTGTTGAAATAGTAAACGGCGCCTATAAGTTTACCGGTACCGCTCCAAAATACACGTCGGCATTTGTTACGGTGAAATACCCGCCTGTTCCGGGAGCTGACCCGAAAAAACGTACGCCGGCGGATGCGTTCCAGGTATACCTCGATAAAACGATCATCCTCAACTCTGCAGATTCCATTAAAAAATCGACCGTTAGCGGCTCCAAAGTAAACGAGGAAAATTTCGCGTTTAAAGCGCTGCTCGCTCCTGCAAATGCGGGCATGGCCGCGCTTAACGCGGAATATACCAGCAAAACGCCTGAAGAACGCAAAAACCAGGATTTCATCAAGTCGCTGAATGACCGCGCCGGTGTTCTTAACAAACAGACAGCAGACATCAATAAATCCTATTGGGAGTCACATACCAATACCTATATCGGGCTTGTGGCTTTCCGTTCAGCTATCGGCTATAACATTAATGATGAAGTGGTGCAGCCGCAGTTCGATAAATTCACCGCCGATATAAAGGCGACCGAGCTGGGCAAGAACATCAGCAACATGATCGAGGCCGCCCGCAAAACCAAAATAGGCGCCATGGCCATGAATTTCACGCAAAACGACGTGAACGATAAACCGGTTAGCCTCTCTGATTTTAAGGGCAAATATGTGTTGGTTGATTTCTGGGCTTCATGGTGCGGCCCGTGCCGTGCAGAAAACCCGAACGTAGTAGCTACTTATAACGAGTTTAAAGATAAAAATTTCACCGTATTGGGCGTTTCGCTGGATCAGCCGGGAAAGAAAGAAGAATGGCTAAAAGCAATAAAAGACGACAACCTGAACTGGACACAGGTTTCTGACCTCCAGTACTGGAATAACGCCGTCGCCAAACAGTGGGGCATTAATGCCATCCCGGCCAGCTTCCTGATCGATCCTGCAGGCAAGATCATCGGTAAAAACCTCCGCGGCGACGAGCTGAAGAAAAAACTGGCCGAGGTACTGGCTGCACAGGCGCCGAAATAGTTTTGAGTGATCAGTGCTCAGTTTTAGCGCTCAAAATAATAGACTGGTATAAAAAGAAAGAGGCGGGAATAACACCCGCCTCTTTCTTTTTAACCTGATATCACTATTATCTTATACTACACACCCCTCAAGCCGATCATTGGTTACCGAAACTGGTCACTCTTTACAACAAATCAAACCCGATATCTGTCCTGAAATAACGCGCGTCAAAATAGATCCTTCCCGCATCGGCGGTAGCTTTCTGAACGGCGTCGAACAGGGTATCCTGTAAAGAGGTGATGGCCAGCACACGCCCGCCGGAAGTTTTTACTTCCCCGTTCTCCAGGGTAGCGCCCGCGTAAAATGCATTCGAGTGGCGGAGGTTTTCGACCCCGGTTATTACCTTTCCTTTCAGGTATTCGCCCGGGTACCCCCCGGCCACGATCATGATGGTAACAGCTGTTTTGGGAGAGATCACCAGGTCTACCTGGTCGAGCGTACCTCCTGCAACCGCCTTAAACAGTTCCGCAAGGTCGTTCACAATACGGGGCAGTACGCTTTCGGTTTCCGGATCGCCCATGCGCACGTTGTACTCGATCACGTAGGGTTCGCCGTTCACGTTCATCAGCCCGATAAAGATAAATCCCTTGTAAGGGATATTTTCTTTTGCCAGGCCCTGCATGGTCGGGATCACGATCTTACGCTCTACTTTCTCCAGGAACTCCGGTCCGGCAAACGGGACCGGCGAGATAGCGCCCATCCCGCCGGTGTTAAGGCCCGTATCGCCTTCGCCGATGCGCTTGTAGTCTTTTGCGGCAGGCAATATCTTATAATTCTTCCCATCGGTAAGCACGAACACAGATAGCTCGATCCCTTTCAGGAACTCTTCTATCACAACCGTTTTACCGGCTTCCCCGAACTTGGCATCCTGGAGCATGGCACGCAGCTCAATTTTCGCGTCTTCCGTTGTTTCGCAGATCAGCACGCCCTTGCCGGCCGCCAGCCCATCCGCCTTTAATACTACCGGCAGCGGATGCCGGTCGAGGTAGGCAAGACCATCCTGGAGGGTACTTTCCGTAAAAGATGCCGAAGCGGCGGTGGGGATCCCGTGGCGTACCATAAACCGCTTGGAGTAATCTTTACTGCCTTCCAGCTGCGCGGCTTCTTTCTGCGGACCGATCACCGGGATATGGCGCAGCTCCGGCTGGTCGAGGAAAAAATCGTGCACGCCTTTTACCAGCGGCTCTTCCGGGCCAACCACCACCATGTTTACCCGGTTATCGAGGGCAAACCTGCCAAGTGCAATGAAATCTGTTGGGCTGATAGCCACGTTCGTCCCAAAAACAGCCGTCCCGGCATTACCCGGAGCGATAAACAAATTTGTTACCTGGTCACTTTGCGCGAGTTTCCAGGCGAAGGCGCTCTCCCTGCCGCCAGAACCGAGAATGAGAATGTTCATGCGGCAAAGATAGACTTTGCACGAGAACGATTCCTGCTTCTTCGGCAAAAAACGCTAAATTAGCGCCCCGCACGACCCTGTCAATTTGACTTGTATAGGTTGGTGGCTTAGTTGTTGATGATTAGTGATTTTATTTAACAAAATTCCATGTTAGGTTTCTTAAGCAAGATATTCGGTAGCAAATCGGAACGCGATATCAAACATATTCTGCCCCTGGTAGAAAAAACGAAGGAAGTATACGCCAGGCTTTCCGCTCTTTCTAACGATGAGCTGCGTGATAAAACGCTCGACTTTAAGGCCCGCATCGCGACCGCGCTTGCAGATATCGACCAGGAGATAGCCGGTCTGAAGGCTAAGGCCGAATCTGATGAGCTGGATATCCATGAAAAAACCGGCATCTTCGAAGAGGTGGACAGGCTGGGAAAAGACCGCGACAAACAATTGGAAGTGGTGCTTATGGAGATCCTCCCCGAGGCCTTTGCCGTGGTAAAGGAAACTGCCCGCCGCTTCACCGAAAATAAAACCATCGAAGTTACCGCCTCCCCTTTCGACCGGGAGCTCGCGGCGAAAAAGGCCAACGTGGTGATCTCCGGCGATAAAGCCATCCACCACAATACCTGGAAAGCAGCCGGCGTAGACGTTACCTGGAACATGGTGCACTACGATGTACAGCTGATCGGCGGGGTAGTGCTTCACGAAGGCAAGATCTCTGAAATGGCGACCGGTGAAGGTAAAACGCTCGTGGGTACCTTGCCCGCTTACTTAAACGCGCTGGCCGGACAAGGCGTACACATCGTTACCGTGAACGACTACCTGGCACGCCGCGACTCTGAATGGAACGGTCCCCTGTTCGAGTTCCACGGACTGAGCGTAGATTGCATCGATAAGCACGAGCCAAACTCCGAGGCACGCCGCAATGCCTACCTCGCAGACATCACTTTTGGCACGAATAACGAATTTGGCTTCGACTACCTGCGTGACAATATGACACTCAGCCCGGAAAGCCTCGTACAACGGAAGCTCCATTTTGCCATGGTAGATGAGGTGGACTCGGTGCTGATCGACGATGCACGTACCCCGCTCATCATCTCCGGACCTATCCCGCGCGGCGACGAGCACGAATTTTACGACCTTAAACCGCGTATCGAACGTTTAGTAAATGCACAGAAAAACTATGTGCAGGGCTCGCTTAATAATGCGAAAAAACTGATCACTGATCAAAAGCCAGGCGTAGACGACGGCGGCCTCGCCCTCCTCCGCGCTTACCGCGGCCTGCCGAAAGCGAAAACGCTCATCAAGTTCCTGAGCGAAACCGGCATGCGCCAGCTGCTCCTTAAAACAGAGAACCACTACATGCAGGACCAGAGCAAAGAAATGCCGAAAGTAGATTCGGAGCTTTTCTTTGTGATCGACGAAAAAAACAACCAGGTAGAGCTTACCGAAAAAGGGATCGAGCTGATCACCTCTTCGGGCGAAGATCCGCATTTCTTCGTGATGCCCGATGTGGGCACCGAAATCGCGGAACTGGAAAAATCAGGCTTGTCTACCGAAGAAAAAGTGGCAAAAAAAGATGCCCTGATGCGCGATTTCTCGATAAAATCTGAACGTATTCACTCGGTAAACCAATTGCTGAAAGCATATACCTTATTCGAAAAAGATGTGGAATACATCATCGATGAGGGCAAAATCAAGATCGTAGATGAGCAAACAGGTCGTATTATGGACGGTCGTCGTTATTCTGATGGTTTACATCAGGCGATCGAGGCCAAGGAAAATGTGAAAGTAGAAGACGCTACCCAGACTTACGCCACCATTACGCTGCAGAACTATTTCCGTATGTACCACAAACTTTGCGGTATGACGGGTACGGCAGTAACCGAAGCCGGCGAGCTCTGGCAGATCTATAAACTGGACGTGGTAGAGATTCCTACCAACGTAAAAACCCAGCGTAAAGACCAGGAAGACATGGTGTACCGCACCGTGCGCGAAAAATATAATGCGGTAGCCGATGAGATCACCAAATTGACCCAGGCAGGAAGACCGGTATTGGTAGGTACTACCTCCGTAGAGATCTCCGAGTTATTGAGCCGCATGCTTAAGCTTCGCGGCATTAAACACAACGTACTGAATGCCAAGCTTCACCAGAAGGAAGCGGATATTGTGGCCGAGGCCGGACAGGCCGGAACCGTAACCATTGCCACCAACATGGCCGGTCGTGGTACCGATATTAAGCTGGGCCCGAACGTAAAAGAAGCCGGTGGTTTGGCCATCGTAGGTACCGAGCGCCACGAATCGCGCCGCGTTGACCGCCAGCTGCGCGGTCGTGCCGGGCGACAGGGCGACCCGGGATCTTCCCAGTTCTTCGTATCGCTGGAAGATAACCTGATGCGTTTATTCGGATCTGAAAGGATCGCGAACATCATGGTGCGTATGGGCATCGAAGAAGGTGAAGTGATCCAGCATTCGATGATCACCAAATCGATCGAGCGCGCGCAGAAAAAAGTAGAAGAAAACAACTTCGGTATCCGCAAGCGCCTGCTGGAATATGATGACGTGATGAACTCGCAACGGTCCGTGATCTATTCGCGGCGTAAAAACGCGCTGTTTGGCGATCGCCTGGCCGTTGATATCAACAACACTATTTTCGACGTTACCGAAGACATCGTAACCGAATACAAAGAGCAGTCGAATTACGAAGGCTTTGTGCTCGAGATGATCCGGATCTTCTCGGTAGACCCTGAGATCAGGGAAGACGAATTTGCAGGTACTCAGCTGTCAAAGCTGATCGACCGTACATTCGGGTCGGTAACTGAATTCTACGCGAGAAAATCCGACGGCATTGCCAAGCAAACCTTCCCGGTACTGCAAGGCGTGATGCGCGAGCGTGGTGATTACGTAGAAAACATCATCGTGCCATTTACTGATGGGATCCGCGGCATACAGGCTAATACCGACCTGAAAAAGGCGGTAGAAACACAAGGCCGCGAAGTGTTTAAAACCTTTGAGAAAACCGTAGTGCTGGCCCTGATCGATGAGGCCTGGAAAGAACATCTCCGCGAGATGGACGAGTTAAAGCAATCCGTTCAAAACGCGG
Source organism: Hufsiella ginkgonis (assembly GCF_009834915.1). Classification (GTDB taxonomy): domain Bacteria; phylum Bacteroidota; class Bacteroidia; order Sphingobacteriales; family Sphingobacteriaceae; genus Hufsiella; species Hufsiella ginkgonis. The sequence goes on from NZ_WVHS01000001.1 coordinate 946,326, forward strand.
TTTACGAGCAAAAAGATCCGCTGATCGTATACAAGATCGAAGCTTTTGAATTATTCAAACAGCTGCTTGCTACCGTAAATAAAGATGTGGTAAGTTTCCTCTTTAAGGGAGGGATCCCGGCACAGCAGGCAGAAGACGTAAGAGAAGCACGTCCGCAGCCGCGCCAGGACCTCAGCAAACTGAAGGTCTCGAAGCCCCAATTGGCTGAACCGTCTGCTCCCGGCCTTCCGCCGATGGAAGATACCCGCGAGCTTCAGAAAACGCAGCCGATCCGGGTAGAAAATAAAGTGGGCAGAAATGACCTTTGTCCGTGCGGAAGCGGCAAAAAATATAAAAACTGTCATGGAGCAGGCGCGGAATAATCGTACAAACACCTGATTTGTAATTATCCTGCAACAAAAGTTTTAACTTATAGGATATTACCTATATTAGCACGGTTTAGATGAGTGAAGGGGCGTCTGTTTCCAACCACATCCAGTATGGGGAAAAAAGTTTTTATTGCAGATGACGATCCGGCGATAGTGGACGTAGTGACCATTATACTTGAAGATGCCGGCTATGAAGTGAGTAGCACCGTACATGGCGAAGACCTGATGGTGCTCAACCATGCCAGTTTGCCTGATCTTTTCCTGCTCGATATCTGGATGTATGGTAAAGACGGGCGCGATATCTGCAGTCACCTGAAAAATAACGAACGCACCAAACACATTCCGGTGATCATCGTTTCCGCCGTACGTGATGTAGACCGCATTGCCCGCGAATACCATGCAGATGGTTTCCTGGCTAAGCCATTCGAAATGGATGAGCTGCTTGCACTGATCAGGCACCACCTCCCTGATTAATTTAACTCCCGGATTTCTGTCCTGCAATCTGCGCAAATCGGTAACTTGCGCTTTTTAACCCCTGCCATTTATGTGGAAAGAGAAGATCCAGCACCTTGCTAAAGAAATTGAACCTGAAGTGGTCCGCCTGCGCCGCCACCTGCATTCGCATCCCGAGCTTTCTTTCAACGAATACGAAACTTCGGCCTTTGTGAAAGCGAAGCTGACGGAGCTTGGCGTTCCGTTCCAGCCCATGGCTGATACAGGCGTAGTGGGTCTTATTACCGGCGAACAGCCGTCGGACAGTATCGTCGCCCTGCGTGCCGATATGGATGCGCTGCCCATCCTGGAAGCCAACGAGGTTCCTTACCGCTCGCAAAACACGGGCGTGATGCATGCCTGCGGGCATGACGTACATACCTCCTCGCTGCTCGGCGTGGCTACCATACTTTCCGCGATGAAGGACCAATTTGGCGGCACCGTTAAACTGATCTTCCAGCCGGCCGAAGAAAAACTACCGGGAGGCGCCAGCCTGATGATCAAAGAAGGCGTACTGGAGAATCCCAAACCCGGTGCGGTGATCGGGCAGCACGTAATGCCGCTGATCGATGCGGGCAAAGTAGGTTTCAGGGAGGGAAAATACATGGCTTCAACCGACGAGATCTATGTAACCGTACGCGGCAAGGGCGGGCATGGTGCCCAGCCCCAGCAAAATATCGACCCTGTGCTGATCACCGCGCACATGATCGTAGCGCTGCAGCAGATCGTTAGCCGCGCCGCAGACCCTAAAATGCCTACCGTGTTGTCTTTTGGAAAAGTGCAGGCCAACGGGGCAACCAACGTGATCCCTAACGAGGTTTACCTGGAAGGAACTTTTCGCACGATGGACGAAGAATGGCGCGCCGAAGCACACCGCCGAATGAAAAAAATGGCCGAAGGCATTGCTGAAAGTATGGGCGGAAGCTGTGAATTCAACATCGTGCGGGGCTACCCGTTCCTGGTGAACGAAGAGAAATTAACCGCGGAAGTACGCAGCTACGCCACAGAATACCTCGGCGACGAAAACGTCCTGGACCTCGACATCTGGATGGCGGCCGAAGATTTTGCTTATTATTCGCAGGCGGCAGACTCCTGCTTTTACCGGCTTGGCACACGCAACGAGGCCAGGGGAATCACCTCATCGGTACATACTCCCACTTTCGATATAGAAGAAAAGGCGCTGGAAACGAGTATTGGCCTGATGTCGTACATTGCTATCAGGCGATTAGGTAACGCATGAAAAAGCTTGCCTTCGTTTTCCTGCTACTGGGCCCCTATGCCGTATTCGCGCAAAACACGCGGTACAACCCCGATACGGTAAAAACCATCGTGATGGATCCGCTCGCCATCACCGTTTCGCGCTTAACCGCCGAACGGTTCATCCGGGAGATCCTCTCAGACACCAGTTTTTACGACGCTTTCCGCAACATGAAAAAATACCAGTTCACCGCGGAGAACTCGCTCTTCACCTACGATAAAAAGAACCGGGTGGAAGGACGTCTTTATCGTAAGATATTACATCACACCCGGGGAAGTAAAGTACAGTATCTCGCCAAAAGCGACAGCGGTAAACTCTTTAAAAAGAATGGCAAATATGACCTGTATACACTGGAAATGTTCGATTACATTTTCATGAATGCCTACCAGTCCGATTACTCCGCCACCAGTTCGCCGGTTAAGAAGGGCGACAATAACTCAGGTTATAAAGCAAAATTAAAAACATTGCTGTTCTCCCCGGGACGGCCCGTTAAAGGGATCCCGCTGATAAGCGGTAAGACGGAGATCTTTACCCCTAACATGCGCCAATATTACGATTACCGGTACTACAGCGGCACTTATCTCGACTCTATCCCCGTTTACCGGTTCAAAGTAACACAAAAAGAGGACCTTTCCGGGTGGACAAAAAGCGGGATCATGATCAAGGAGCTAACCACCATATTCGATAAACGGAACATGCAGATACTGGGACGATACGTAGACATGAAGTACAGCAACATGCTTTTCGACTTCGATATTAAAATGAACATTGAGCTGGGTTATTTCGATGGCGGCGATGTGTTGCTTCCTACGAAAATATCCTACCAGGGTAATTGGGACGTACCCATGAAAAAAGAAGAACGGGCCAGCTTTTTAATTATGCAGAAAGGCTATAGGAGAGAATAGAAAATAGGGAATAGACAAATCTGTTCTCCATTTTCTATTCTCAATTCTCTATATAACCAACTAGTTTTGTACCATGATCCCTAAGGAAACCAAAGAACGCATCATCGAAACCGCCCGGATTGAGGAAGTGGTGGCTGACTTTGTGAACCTTAAGCGGCGGGGCACGAGCCTGATCGGTTTATGCCCGTTCCATAACGAGAAAACCCCCTCTTTTAACGTTTCGGTGGCTAAGGGGATCTATAAGTGCTTCGGCTGCGGCAAAGGCGGTGATTCCGTTCAATTTGTAATGGATCACGAAAAATATTCGTATCCCGAAGCCCTTAAATACCTGGCCAACAAGTACAACATTACCATCGAGGAGGAAGAGCTCAGCCCGGAACAGCTTATCGCCGACGATCGCCGCGAACGCCTCTACACCCTCTCGGCACGTGCCGGGAAGTTCTTCCAGGAAACGATGTGGGAAACGGAAGAAGGCAAAAGCATCGGTCTCAGCTATTTTAAGGAACGCGGTTTCCGCGACGACATTATCCGCAAATTCGAGCTCGGCTATTCGCCCGACGACTGGGACGCCCTGAGCGGCAAAGTGATTGCGGAAGGCTTTAAAGAAGACGTGCTCGAAGCAACCGGGCTTGCCATCCGTAACGACAAAGGTAAACTCTACGACCGCTTTCGCGGGAGGGTGATGTTCCCGATCCATAATTTCACCGGTCGGCTGATCGGCTTTGGCGGCAGAACGCTGAAAACGGAGAAAAGTGTTCCCAAATATGTCAACTCTCCCGAAAGCGACATCTATCATAAGTCGAACGTACTGTACGGCCTGTTCTTTGCACGCAAGGCGATCCGCGACGAGGACAATTGCTTCCTGGTGGAAGGATACGCCGACGTTCTGTCTGTACACCAGGCAGGCGTAGAAAACGTAGTGGCTTCTTCGGGAACATCCTTAACGACCGAGCAGATCAGGCTGATAGGCCGCTTTACCAGGAACATTACCATCCTGTATGATGGCGACGCCGCGGGGATCAAAGCGTCACTCCGCGGGTTAGACATGATCCTGGAAGAAGGGCTGAACGTAAAAGTGGTATTGTTTGCAGACGGGCACGATCCCGATTCGTACGTAAAGCAGTATGGCGGACCGGCGCTTAAGACTTATATCGAGCGCAACCTCCAGGATTTTATCCTCTTCAAAACAACCATGCTGCTCAAATATGCCGGTAACGACCCCATTAAACGTGCCGGTGTGATCAGGGATATCGTAGAAAGTATCGCGAAAATACCGGACGGGATCAAGGCCTCTGTTTTCGTTAGGGAGTGCAGCTCTCTGATGCAGATCGAAGAGCGGGTACTTATTTCGGAGCTCAACAAGATCCGCCTGGCCAAAAGCAAAAAAACAGATCAGTCATCCGCCCGGAAAAACCCCGATTTCTCCGATTACCCCGGGCAGCTGCACCCGCCGGATGAACCCTTACCACCCTTCGCCCCCGCGGAAGAAAAAAAAGACACAGATGAGTTCCAGGAAAAAGAGATCATACGCCTGCTGCTCAACTACGGCCACGAGCTGGTGCATTGGGATGGCATTACCGATACCTACATTGCGCCTTACGTAATCGCCAACCTTGGCGATGTGGTATTCGAGCACCCGGAAAGTATTAAAGTGATCGAAGAGTACCGGCAGCGGCTGGAAAAGGGAGAGCTGCCCAACGAGCAGGATTTTATCAGGCACGAGGATAGAAATATTTCTGAGCTTGCCATCGCGCTGGTTTCTTCGCCCTACACCTTAAGCGAAAACTGGTATGCCAAACGCAAGATTTACGTACGTAACGAGAAAGAAAATCTCCGTGCAACCATTCTTGGCGGTATCTTCCACCTTAAAAAACGAAAGGTCGACCGCATGCTGAATATCATACGGGCAGAAATCCAGCAGGAAACTGACGCCGATAACCAGGCTATCCTCATGCAGCGCTACCTGCGGGTTAAAGAGGTAGAAAAGGGCATTTCGAACTTCCTGGGTTCGGTCATTATAAAATAACTAAATAAAAATTTAACTAAAAGTTATTTTTTAGTACCTTCCCCGATCAAAAGGAAGCGGATGGCAGCACATAACGACTTAGGAAGAAAAGGCGAGGAAATCGCGAAAGACTATCTCGGCTCGAAGGGGTACAAGGTAATTTGCCGGAACTGGCGCCGCAGCCAGGCGGAAGTCGACCTCATCGCCGAATTCGGTCAGCGCTTTATATTTATCGAAGTAAAAACACGCACCGGGACATTCTTTGGCGAACCGGAAACGTTCGTAGGCGCCGCAAAGCAACGAAATATGCAGTTCGCAGCCGAAAAATTCATCGAAATAAGAGATCACCAGGGGGAGATTCGGTTCGACATCATTTCTATTTTGTTCGGGAGCTACGGAAGTTATAACTTGCGGCATATTGAAGATGCGTTCTGGCCTGGATTCTAGCGGACAGCAGTGAGCTATCAGCTATGCCCGGCACCCCTTATTTGAAATTAACAGGTTAATTAATACAAACATGCTGAAAGCTGATGGCTATAGCCGACAGCTGGTAGCTGACGATCATGAAAAAGACACTACTTCTCTTACTGTCCGCCGCACTTCTCGCGTCATGCGATCCTCATAAAAGCGGGGATGAAGCCACTATCCTGTTCCCGGAGGCCGGAGCAAGAGTGCATACGGGAGAGGAGCTGCTGATTGACGTGGACTTTAAAGACCTGAAACCCGATTCCGTTGTTTACCTGCTGGATAACGCCGTAATCGCGCGCAAAACAGACACTACTGCCGTCAGGGTGCCCACGGCCGGCCTTCCGATGGGTTATCGCTTAATCACCGCAAAGGTGTATTCCGGGGCGGCACCGTTAGAGCTTACTTCGAATATCGTGCTGCTTGCCGCGAAGGCGCCCGCCTTTATCAATTTCCAGGTGGTGAAAACTTTCCCGCATGATACCTCTTCGTATGTAGAAGGACTGGAATATCACGACGGCCGGTTATATGAAAGTGACGGAGGCAAGGATTCAACCTTCCATGGCGGCTCGAGCCTGCGCCTGGTAGATTTAACAACCGGGAAGGTGCTAAAAAAGATACAGCTTAACACCATGTTCATGGAAGGTATTACGGTAATAGGCGATAAGATCGTGCAGCTTACTTACCAGGAAAAGCTGATGTTTATATACGATAAGAACAGTTTCAAGAAACTCTCGGAGCTTCCTTACACGCTGAGCAACGAAGGCTGGGGATTAACTTCCGACGGAAAACACATCCTGGCCAGTGACGGCTCCTCCACCGTCCGCTTCCTTAATAAAAACACTTACCAGCAGGAAGGATCGATTGATGTTTACGATGAAAACGGCGCGGTTAACTCCGTAAATGAGCTGGAGTATATTGACGGGATGCTCTATGCCAATCTCTATAACCCAAGCGGCCAGGTCCTGGTGATCGATCCCGCCACGGGCGAAGTAAAAAACAAGATCGACCTCAGCACCTTGTGGCCGCAGGCTCACCGCGGCGACCTTGACTACGTAGCGAATGGCATAGCCTGGGACCAGGCCGGAAAACGACTGTTTGTAACCGGCAAACTCTGGGATAAACTATACGAGATAAAGCTGCTGAAGTAGCGTTTCAATAGGTCTTCTCCGCAACAACCAGACACGCTACGCCTTCCAGCTTTTATAGAGGTTAATGAGCGCATTGGTAGAATTATCGTGCGAGTGCACCGGCCCATCTGCCTTTAGTTCCGGTAAAATTTTATTGGCGAGCTGTTTACCGAGCTCAACTCCCCATTGATCAAAGCTAAAAATGTTCCAGATGATTCCCTGGACGAAGATCTTATGCTCGTAAAACGCGATCAATGTACCGAGCGTTCTTGGCGTGATCTTTTTTACCAGGATCGAATTGGTGGGGCGGTTGCCTTCGAACACCTTAAACGGCGCCAGGGAAGCGATCTCTTCTGCCGACTTGCCGGCTTTTACCAATTCATCCACTACCTCACTTCTTGTTTTACCGTTCATCAGCGCTTCCGCCTGGGCGAAAAAGTTCGACATCAATAATTCGTGGTGCTGCCCGATCGGGTTATGTGACTGCGCCGGTGCGATAAAGTCGGCCGGGATCAGTTTGGTCCCCTGGTGAATAAGCTGGTAGAACGCGTGTTGACCGTTAGTGCCAGGTTCGCCCCAGATCACCGGGCCTGTTTGATACGTTACATGATCGCCGTTACGGTCGACCGACTTCCCGTTACTCTCCATATCTCCCTGCTGGAAATAGGCGGCAAAACGGTGCATATACTGGTCGTAAGGCAGGATCACATGGCTTTCTGCCGCGAAGAAATTATTGTACCATATGCCCAGTAAAGCCAGGATAACCGGCGCATTCTTTTCAAAACTTGTTTCCTGGAAATGTTTATCGGCAGCATGTGCGCCGCCGAGCAGCGCCTTAAAGTTATCGAACCCGATAGCGAGACAGATCGACAGGCCGATGGCGCTCCACAACGAGTACCGGCCGCCTACCCAGTCCCAGAACCCGAACATATTGGCCGCATCGATGCCAAACTCGGTCACCGCTTTTTCATTGGTGGAAAGCGCCGCAAAATGGAGGGCGATATCTTTTTGCCCGGCGCCATGCCCCAGGAACCAGTTGCGGGCAGTATGTGCATTCGCCATTGTTTCCTGCGTGGTAAAGGTTTTGGAAGCTACCAGGAACAGCGTAGTTTCCGGGTCAGTTTTCTTTAGCGTTTCCGCGATATGTGAGCCATCTACGTTAGAAACAAAATGCAGTTTCAGGCGGGTGCCGTAAGATTTCAGGGCTTCGGTAACCATTACCGGGCCGAGGTCGGATCCTCCGATACCGATATTTACCACATCGGTGATCTGTTTCCCGGTATGTCCTTTCCATTCGCCGGAGATTACAGAATTAGAGAACTGTTCCATCTGCGCCAGTACCCGGTTCACCTCGGGCATCACATCCTGGCCGTCTACCATCACCGGCGTATTACTTTGATTTCTCAGGGCGGTATGCAGCACCTGCCGCCCCTCTGTTTCATTGATCTTTTCGCCGGAAAACATGGCGGTGATCGCCTCTTTTAACCCACATTCGTTGGCAAGCCCGACAAGCAGCGTACGGGTTGTTTCGTTGATGCGGTTCTTTGAATAGTCAAGCAGGATCTCTTCAAAATGGATCGAAAACTTATTGAACCGGTCCGGATCTTCACTAAACAGGTCGTGAATATGGCTTTCGGCGATATCGGCAAAATGCTCGGAAAGCGAAAGATAAGCGTCGGTTTCGGTGAAGTTGATACGGGGAAGCATAGCGATTCTATTTGGTCACGAAGATAATGTTCTTCACGATTAGAAAGCCCATCAACAAAAAAAGTGTGCCGCTTATGCCACACACTTTTTTAAATGTTCACGATAGCCGGTTACCTCACTTGTAAATATATTTAGTATCACGGTAACCACCTGCGGTATTGCTGTACCAGTCGGCATAGGCCGAGCCGCCCGATTTAATCCAGTCGTTAAAATGCAGGTACGCCTTCGAGATGCTGGTACCTTCTGTTACATAATCATATGCTTCGGCGAAGCTCAGCGCCCAGGGCTGGTTCTGCCTGCCCAGGTAGGTTTTGCCGGTAAGCGGGTTATAGTCATCGTCGCCCGAGTTAAACAGCTTATTATCCGCTACCGAGGTAGGCGGCGTACCTGGCAAATGCACCTCTATTCCTCTTTTTACATTACTGATAATAAACGGGTTGAACGGAGCCTCGCCCAAAGCCGACTGCGTAATAGGCGATACGAAAGTTACCACCACAACTGCGGTTGTACCGGATACCTTACCTTTGTCAGGATTGGTATTGATCAGCGTAGTGCCCGCCAGCGGTTTAATCAGGTTCTTATAATTGTCGAAAGGAATGATTACCGCGTTCGCCTGTTCCGCCTCGCAGCCGTTGCCCAGGTGCCTGGTGTACCCGGAGGTGACGCTCTGCCCGCTAACCCTGGCAACCTGCGCCGGTGCAAACGGGAACTGTACCCCAAAACCGTCGTCATAGGCCGCACCGGCCGCCACCACGCTGTACTCGCCGGTAAGCTCGATAACGTCATTTTTGGCATTGCTCACAAAGGTGTACCGATAGTTCACCACCACGTCATTAAGGTCATAATCGCCGTTGTTTGGCCAAAGGTCTTCGAACGCCAGGGTCGCCCAGCTGTCTTTTGAAGGGAAATACGTGATAAAAGCTTTAGCTATATCCGAAGGAAATTCGTCGAAAATGTCTGCTACGCCGTCGTTATCAAAATCAGCGTTCGAGGGCTCATCTACCGTGGCCACGTTATCCGGCCCAATGGCCGATGCCGGGTTTGCCGAGCAATAGAACACTACGTCGTTAAAGTCCTGGTCTGCTTCCGGGTTGCTGCGCTTCGATCCGGCAAAGCCGAACATCCAACGATTATCGCCTTTGTCGTTTAATAACACAGAATGTCTTTTAAGCAATTCGTCTGTTTCTGGGTTCAGGGCGTCGCTCGAATAATATTTCTGTACCGCAGGATTTACTTTTTTGCCATCCCAACCATTTTCAAAAAGTACGAAGCCGATGGAAACACCCGCATCAAAGCTGCCAAGCTTTACTCTATCGCCCGAGATCATCTCGCCACCCGATCCTTTGCCCGAAGCATTGGGGAACACGTAAAATACTTCTTTAATATCGTCGGCGGTTTTAGGCGCACTCCCGGTGGGATAAGTGTAAAACCCGATCGTGTTCAGGTTCTCAGAACCTTCGGATACGAAGGTCACCCAGATATCCGATTTCTCCCTGATCGTCAGGGTGTTCACCGTCGTTTTCTTCAGGTCGTCGGGGTGACGAACGGCTACGTCTTTATCTTCCGGCAACGAGATATTTGAGTTCAGCAGGAACTCCCCGCTGATCGCCTCCAGCGTGGCATCGCGGTTGCTCTCAGGCCTTCCGTTCTCGCTGTAGGTGCTCAGGTAAGTGTATTTGGCTTCAGCGATGGTGGCAGGACCGGCTGCGCTCAATATTTTATTTCCCTGCGCTTTAAGTACCACGTTTCCGCTCATCCCGGTGGGCCCGCCAATGACGCAGGAAACCACGCTATTATTAAGATACACCTTTACGTTTTGGCTTAATCCCACATAAGCCGGGTCAACCACCAGCGTATCCATATAAGCAGGCAAATTAAACGATCCCTTTACGAAACCATTGCCATCGCTGATCCCCTTAAACAAAGGCTTCGCATGTTTCTTGTCTTTCACACCGTACAATTTCACCGGAACGCCTTTAATCCCGATTCCGGTGTTTGTTAGCAGGCGGATATTGAGCTCCGCTTTTTTGGAAGTTGCATAAGTAAATCCATCGGGTGCTTTGGCAAGGATACCGTTATTTTTGGCATCCGGCGTTTCCGATTTCCGGCAAGAGGCCGCGGCAAATAAGCAAGTAATAATTACCAGGGAGTAAAAAAATGATCTCATTCTTAATATAAATTAAACGCGGATATCAGTATCTGATCATCACATGATACTAAAGTCGTTCCAAACAGTAAAAATGATCTTTTAATTCAATTCAGCAAGGTTTAATTAGCTATTAGTACTAACACGGGCCCGCTTTGCGGGAAAATCGGGGAGAAATGACACAGGGGAATTATGGGGCGGGGAAAAAACTTGGCAGGAAGCATGAAGTGTAGGATAATCAGGCAACGGGTTAGGATTAATTGATCATAATTGAGTAACGGCGCATTTCCTTAAAGATTGAGTTTGCCTGCTAATTAACGGAATGAAGAACTGCGGTGGGCTCGCGAATAGCTGAATAAACTGGATACACAAATCGCTGTGCGTAAATATTAGCGTCGCTGGAAACGGCCAAAAGCCATTGTCTTTATTAACTTTGCGCCATGACTAAAGAACAATTAGCAGATTTAAGGGACAGATCGGCGGCCCTGAGGAGGCATCTTTGACATCGAAACCAAACTCGATGAGCTGCACCAGGAAGAAGAGCTTACATTAACTCCTACCTTTTGGGACCATCCTAAAAACGCCGAAAAGGTATTACACTCCATTAAAAGCAAAAAGGTTTGGACGGAAGGGATCAAGCAGGTAGACGCTGCGGTGGAAGATACTGCCGTGATGTTCGAATTCTACCAATCCGGCGATGCCACAGAACAGGAGCTAAAAGAACAATACGAAGCGGCCCGCACGATACTCGGCGAACTGGAGTTTAAAAACATGCTTAGTTCTGAAGAGGATCAGCTAAATGCGGTATTGCAGATCACCGCGGGCGCGGGCGGAACGGAAAGCTGCGACTGGGCGGCCATGCTGATGCGCATGTACATTATGTGGGGCGAGAAAAACGGCTGTAAAGTAACCGAGCAGGATCTGCAGGAAGGCGACGTCGCCGGCGTAAAGTCAGTTACCCTCCAGTTTGAGGGCGAATTCGCCTACGGGTACCTGAAAGGCGAAAACGGTGTACACCGGCTGGTGCGGATCTCGCCTTTTGATGCCAATGCCAAGCGACACACGTCATTTGCGTCCGTTTACGTATACCCGCTGGTTGACGATACGATCGAGATCGAGGTGAACCCGGCTGATATCGAATTCGAAACCTTCCGCTCAGGCGGCGCCGGCGGTCAGAACGTGAATAAAGTAGAAACGGCTGTGAGGCTTTATCACAAACCTTCGGGCATTATTATTAAGAACCAGGAATCGCGGTCGCAGCTGCAGAATAAGGAGAATGCCATCCGCCTGCTTAAGTCACAGCTTTACGAAGCCGAGCTGCGCAAGCGCATGGAAACCAGCGCCGCAATCGAGGGCAATAAAAAGAAGATCGAATGGGGATCGCAGATACGCAATTACGTGCTTCACCCGTACAAGCTGGTAAAGGACCTGCGTACAAACCACGAAACGTCAAACGCACAAGCGGTACTTGACGGTGATCTGAACGAGTTCCTGAAAGCGTACCTTATGGAATTTTAACGTTTAACGCAGTAGGTTCGGCGTGAGACGCGGAACCTACTACGTTTAACTTACTGCCTTCCCGGCCTCGGAATAACCACCAGGCTCTCGTGCCCTTCCGCATCAACAGACTGCACGCCAAAAAAGTAGTTGTCCTTCGAGTAATTCAGGGTCGCTGCGGGCTCCGTTACAAAGAATTTCTTCTCCCAAAAGGCGCTGGTAGTTTCGCGCATCACCACATAATACCCGGCCGGTTTTTCGCCTGCCGGCGCTTCCCATTTAATGGAGGTTTTATTGGTAAGACCAGCGGTGAGCATGGTTACGTTAACAGGCTCGCGCGGCGCCAGCGCCAGGCTCGCTAAGGTGGCGAGGTTCATCCGGGCTACTTTTTGAGTGTAATTATAATCTACAAAATCGGGCAGGTCACCGTAGTCTACGCCATTTTCTTTGCGGAGGGTCTGGTGCTGCCGTTCAAAGTTTTCGTTCATTTCGGTTACCCGGATGGCCGCAAAACCTTGCTGCGAAAACGGGGTATGATCGCCGCCGCGCAGGTAGCGGTCTTTTCGATAGATCAGTTTCACGTTCAGCTGGTCCACGTAGCGTTCGCCAACTTCTTTCATATAACGGGCAAACTGCCGGGCGGCGCCGTCGTTCTCCGAGCCGATACTCGACCGGGCGGTCGCCTGTTGTGGTGTTTCCACTGCCGAAGTACCCTCACTAAACACGCGCACGCTGCTGTTGTCTTTCAGGTCCGTTTCCATCCCGTACGAGTTTCCAACAATATCGTTCGTGATCATGCCGGCTACGTTCCAACCCGCTGCCCTGGCCCGCTTGGCCAGGTTCTGGGCGCCGTACAGACCTTGCTCTTCGGCCACCATGGCCACGAATATCAGCGTACAATTATAGGTTCCCTTGCTCATCACACGCGCCAGCTCCATCGCGGTAGCCGTACCGGAAGCATCGTCATTGGCGCCGGGGGCGGTAATTTTTGCGTCCATCACATCGCTGGCGCGCGAATCGTAATGCCCCGAAACAATAAACACGCGATCATCGGCCGGGTTGGAACCGGGGAGGATGGCCAGTACGTTCTTCATCGGCGTTGGATTGGGCATGCGGTTGCCGGCCGGTACCACGAACGAGTCGAACTCCACCTTCAGCTTACCGCCCGAGGCTTTAGCGTACGTCTCCAGCTCGGATTTTATCCAGTTTCTTGCCGCCCCGATCCCTGTTTTCGCATCCAGCGTATCGCTCAGGCTGTGGCGTGTCTGGAAGCTTACCAGCTTACGCACAATGGCCTCGATGTTCTTTGCCGACACTTCGTCGACCATCTTTTTGACATATGGGTCCTGTTTAATAATGTCCTGCGCGTGGATGTTAAGCGACAAGAAAAATGCGGGAATAAGTAGCTTAAAACGTTTCATATCTAAATATGCATTAAACTGGCGCATTTTATATCCCATTAAGCTGCTGTAACAACTTTGTTAAGCAAATGGAAGCTGATTGAGGGGTCAAATTGATAAGTTTGATCATCATAACATTTAAACATTAGAGGAAATGAAAAAAAACTTACTCTTTTCTGCATTCTTCGCAATAGGTGCGGTGTCGCCGCTATTTGCGCAAGAATCTTTTGACGCAGCCGCGGTCCAAAAGATCCGCGACGAAGGAATGAACCGTTCGAAAGTAATGGAAACGGCGTTCACCCTTACCGACGTAACGGGTCCCCGTTTATCCGGTTCGCCCGGTCTGCGTAAAGCGCAGGAACAGGTAGCCGCACAGATGAAGGCGATGGGCCTGCAGAACGTGAAGATCGAACCATGGGGCGAATTTGGCAAAGGCTGGCAGATCGACAAGTCGTACACCGCCATGACGGCTCCTTATTATGATGCGCTCATCGCCTACCCTAAGGCATGGTCGGGCAGCACCAAAGGGGCGGTAAAGGGCGAAGTAGTGATTGTTAAGGCCGACTCCCTGCCTGATCTCGAGAAATATAAAGGCAAACTAAAAGGAAAGTTTGTAATCTATGATTCACAGACTACACAGGCCGCAGGTGACATTTTCCAGGCAGACGGAAGCCGCAACACTGATGCGCGTTTAGCCGAAATGGCTGCTACACAACCCGTAACTCCGGGTGCAGGCCCGGGGGGAAGACCAGGCGCGGGACGTCCGGGTGGTCGCGGCGGCGCTTTTGCAGCCATGGCTTTCCGTCCGAAACTGGCGGAATTTTTAGCTTCTGAAGGTGTCGGCCTCATCATCAACATGGGTCGCGGCACCGATGGAACTTTATTTACCAGCAACGGTAACTCGAGGGCAAAGGATGCGCCAAAGGCAGGCCCTGAAGTAGAAATGTCGGGCGAAGATTACCTGCGTTTACTTCGCCTGGTGAAATCGGGCGCCAAAGTAGAAATGGAAGCCGATATTAAAACGAGCTTCTACACCAAAGACCTGCAGGAATACAACGTAGTAGGCGAAATCCCCGGCAGCGACCCAACCCTGGGCAGCGAACTGGTGATGCTGGGCGCTCACTTTGATTCCTGGCATTCAGGCACCGGCGCAACCGACAATGCCGCCGGAAGCGCCGTGATGATGGAGGCCATGCGCATTATCCAGGCTACCGGCCTGAAGCCGAAACGTACCATTCGCATTGCCTTATGGAGCGGCGAAGAACAAGGCCTGCTGGGCTCCAGGGGTTACGTTACCAACCATTTCGCCAGCACGGCAGACATGGTGCTGAAACCGGAGCATTCCAAGCTTTCCGCTTATTATAACCTGGACAATGGTACCGGCAAGATCCGCGGCGTTTACCTGCAGGGCAACGCAGCAGCAGGGCCGATCTTCCGGTCGTGGCTGGCACCGTTCAACGACCTGGGCGCAACCACTGTAACCATCAGCAATACTGGCGGTACCGACCACCAGTCATATGACGCGGTTGGCCTGCCCGGCTTCCAGTTTATACAGGATGGCATGGACTATAACACACGCACCCACCACAGCAACCAGGATACTTACGACCGGTTAAGCGCCGACGACCTTAAGCAGGCAGCTACCATTATTGCCGCTTTTGCCTATAACACTTCGCAGCGCACAGAGAAAATCCCGCGCAAAGCATTACCGGCCGCAAGACCGCCGCAAACTCCGGGAGGAGCAGGCGCCGCAGGAACCGCTCCTGCAAGGAATTAAATTAGCTGATGGCCGATAGCCGATAGCCAAAAAACTAACTCTTAAAGCCGGTAGCTCCTTAGCTGCCGGCTTTTTTATTTTAGCTATTTTTATCGCAGAATGGCAACTACAGAAATCCTGGCTCATCAGGCGATCGCCTTACTTACCCAATTGATCGCCACACCCTCGTTCAGTAAAGAAGAGGACCAGACCGCACAACTTATTGAGCGGTTCCTGCAGGAAAGTGGCGTACTTACCCACCGGCTTATCCACAATATATGGGCCCGCAACCGCTATTTTGATGCCTCGAAGCCTACTATTCTTCTTAACTCGCACCACGATACCGTAAAGCCGAACCCGGGGTATACCAAAGACCCTTTCAACCCGGTAATAGAGGATGGCAAGCTCTACGGCCTGGGCAGCAACGACGCCGGCGGGTGCCTGGTATCGCTTATAGCCGCCTTTTTGAACTTCTTCCAGCGCCGGGACCTTGCGTATAACCTCGTGCTTGCCGCCACGGCCGAAGAAGAGATCTCCGGTAAGAACGGCATCGAGTTATTGGTTCCGCAGCTGGGCGCGCTCGACTTCGCCATTGTAGGCGAACCTACGGGTATGCACCTGGCAATTGCCGAAAAAGGCCTCATGGTGCTCGATTGCACAAGTTACGGCACCGCAGGCCACGCAGCCAGGGAAGAAGGCGACAACGCCATTTACAAAGCGATTAAGGACATTGAGTGGTTCCGCACATACCGGTTCCCGCGGGAATCGGAAAGTTTCGGCCCGGTGAAAATGTCGGTAACCATTATCCAGGCCGGAACGCAGCACAACGTGGTGCCGGCTACGTGCAGCTTTACGGTGGATGTTCGGGTTACCGATGCTTACCGCAACGAAGAGGTCCTGGAGATCATCCGCTCAAACGTTTCCTGCGAAGTAAAACCCAGGTCGACCAGGCTTAAGCCCTCATCGATCTCCAGGGACCACCCTATAGTACTTTCGGGACTGAAACTCGGAAGGGAAACCTACGGCTCTCCCACTACCTCAGACCAGGCGCTGCTGGATATTCCTTCGCTAAAGGTCGGTCCCGGCGATTCGGCAAGGTCGCATAGCGCGGACGAATACATCCATATTGCCGAAATAGAAGAGGGGATTAAACTTTATATCCGGTTGCTGGAACCATTGTTAAACGCGTAGAAGCGCCTGTTGTAACCTGCTGCTAAAAACACGCCAGCAACCCGAATTCGCCTTGCTGCGCGATGAACACCACCGGCGGTACTTTCCTGCCAAACCTTACCGCCCGTATTAGGTCGTTTTTGCCGGATGCAGTCGCTTTCTCAGCCTGCCGAGCGGCTTCTCCACGGTGTAGTAGCACAGCATGGAAAGCAGCGCCGAGATCACCACCGCGCCCACGTAAAATTTCACCAGCTGCCCGCTGAGCAGGAACGAAGCCAGGGCCGTAAATACCAGGCTGTGGAACAGGTAAATGGAATAACTCAGCTTACCGATATACACGAGCGGTTTCGCCGAAAGCATGTTATTTAACCATTGATACCTTTCAGACTGAACTATTGCCGGTATCAGCACGAACAATGCGCCCCCTTGCAGCGAAAACCGGATGGTATTCCTGAAAGTCTCGTTCCTGATCACCAGCGTTGCCATCATCACCAACAACGCGGTTATAAAAAGCCACGGGCTGGAAATCACGGGTAAGATCTTTTTCGAACGGTCATGGTAAAGCAGCACGCTGGCCAGGCATCCGTAAAGGATGGAATCAAACCGGGTATGCGTGGGGTTATAACAATAAAGCATGGCCCGCTCGGGATCATCGTACATCGCATTCCCGATATACCTTAACACCAGCGGCACCGCCAGCAAAAGACCGATGGCGATGGTCAGCTTACGCGGCGACCTGGCCAGCAGCAGGAAAATAAACGGAAATACCAGGTAAAAATGTTCCTCGACCGCCAGCGACCAAAGGAACAGCAATACCTGTTTACTCTCCGTGCTGTAAAAATTATAGTAATTTACGTAGTAAAACAATGCGGCATACAGTTCCTGCCACGTAAAAGGCAAACCGGTAACCAGGATATAAACCACCAGGAAGCAAAGCATGAACAGCAGCGGCGGGTACAGCCTGAGCAACCGGCGGGCGTAAAACAATTTAAGGTCTACATGGCTGCGCTGCGCGTATTCGGCGAGCAATAAGTTAGTAATAAGGTACCCGCTGATAAAGAAGAACACGGTAACGCCTAGTCCGCCGGGCACGATCTTGTCGAACCCCAGGTGCGCCAGGAATACAAGCATAATAGATAGGGCCCTTAAACCATCGAGGGCGGGGATGTAGGAAGCGTTTGCCGTTTTTGCCATGCGAAATATCTCCGAATATAGGATAACTGCGGGGTGTGCACAAGTGGCTTACACCGGATCGCAGATCATGTTGTTGAACCGTTTTTGCGCGCTCCGTAATCCCAAAATCATAAAACACCGGAACAGCCCATACTGGCCAACAATTGCCCGTGATTGCTGATTATTGTGTGAAACTATTGTTTTAAAATGGATCTTCAACTACAAAATAAGACCGCGTTCGTAAGCGGTTCTACCGCCGGTATCGGCTATGCCATTGCCAAACAACTGCTGCAGGAGGGCGCAACTGTGGTGATTAACGGGCGCACCGCCGAAAGGATCGATGCCGCCATCGCCCGGCTACAGGCAGAGATCCCGGGCGCCGATGTTTCGGGCATAGCCGCTGACTTTTCGAATGCGGAAGAGATCTCGCGGCTGCTGCAGCAACTCCCCGAGACAGACATCCTGGTGAACAATGCCGGTATCTTCGAGCCCACGCCGTTCACCGATATTCCCGATGCAGACTGGTTTCGTTTCTTTGAAGTGAACGTGATGAGCGGCGTGCGGCTCTCCCGGCATTACCTGCCCGGCATGCTGCGGAGGAACTGGGGACGGATCATTTTTATCTCCAGCGAATCTGCCATCCAGGTGCCCGAAGAAATGATCCACTACGGGATGACAAAAACGGCACAGCTTTCTGTAAGCCGCGGACTGGCCGAGCTTACCAAGAAAACCAATGTTACCGTTAACTCTGTACTCCCAGGGCCTACACGCTCCGAAGGCGTAGGCGGCTTCCTGGAAAACCTCGCCCGGGCCGGCAACAAAACCGCGGAACAAGTGGAAGGCGAATTCTTCCAGACGGCCCGCCCTACTTCCATTATCCGGCGGTTCCTGGAAGTCGATGAGATTGCGAACCTGGTTGCATACGTGGCCAGCCCGCTGTCGTCGGCTACTAATGGTGCTGCGCTGCGTGCGGATGGGGGATTGGTGAAAACAATCGTATAAGGATAATATCCCCTATTCCCAGGCGCTGCGAGATAGCCGGATCGTCGCCCATCGCGCATCTTCATCTCGACGGCAGGTGACGGCGTTTCGGTTTACGGAAGGTTTGTGACCGGGCTGCAAAAGTGCATAGCAACAGCTAAGTTTACATATATTCTGATGATAATCGTCCCATGTTTTCCATAAGATCTTCTCCACGTTTTTAGAATAAATCTGTAACAATTTACCTTTTGCTGCCGTCAAACCGACCTTACTTCTTATTTTTATACCATGGCCGTACAAATGAGCTTTCCTGAAAATATCAAGTTATCGCTGCAATCCATCAGCAGCAATAAATTGAGAACGTTTTTAACCGCGCTCATTATCGCCATCGGTCTTACCGCGCTGGTAGGGATCCTCACCTGTATCGACGCCATCGAGAACTCCATCACCGATGCGTTCTCCAGTATGGGCGCCAACTCGTTCACCATCCGCAACCGCGGAACGGGTATCCGCATCGGCGGAAGCGGCCAGCAGCCTAAACGCTGGAAGGCGATCAAATACCAGGACGCCATGGCTTTCAAGGAGAATTTCAAGTACCCTTCGCGGGTTTCTGTAAACGTATTCGCCTCATTCGGCGGAACGGTTAAATACGGCAACCAGAAGACCAATCCAAATATCGCCGTACTTGGCGGAGATGATAATTTTGTATTTACGGGTGGCTATAAGCTTGCCGAAGGCAGGAACTTTTCGGCATCCGAGCTCGAGTTCGGCAGTAACGTGGTCATCATCGGCTACGAGTTGAAAAACACGCTGTTCCCCAAGATCAGCCCGATCGATAAGATCATCAACATAGGCGGCGATAAATACCGGGTAGTTGGCCAGTTCGCCGAAAAAGGGTCGAGCATGGGTCCGGGCGGCGGCGATAAGATCTGCCTCATTCCCCTGGTAAAGGCACGTACCATCATCAGCAATCCCAACCCCTCTTACACCATCGCGGTAATTTCTGATGATGCGGCAAAGTCTGACATCGCCGCGGGCGAAGCCACTTCCGTTTTCAGGAACATCCGCGGGTTAAAGGCCGGTAAAGAGAACAACTTCGAGATCACTAAAAGCGACGCCATTGCGCAAACCATGGTTTCCCAGCTCAATGCCGTCAGGATAGGTGGTATCGTGATCGCGGCGGTAACGCTGATCGGCGCCGCCATCGCGCTCATGAACATCATGATCGTATCGGTAACCGAACGCACCCGCGAGATCGGCATCCGCAAAGCGATCGGCGCCACACCGAAAGTGATCAGGCGCCAGTTCCTTTTCGAGGCCATCGTGATCTGCCTCATCGGCGGGTTTGCCGGCATCCTGCTGGGAATTACGGCAGGCAACCTGCTTTCCTTCGGGATGGGCGGCTCCTTTATCATGCCGTGGGTATCAACCATTATGGGGCTGATCATTTGCGTAGGGGTTGGATTGGTTTCCGGGATCTACCCGGCATTGAAGGCTGCCAAACTGGACCCGATAGAATCGTTGCGGTACGAGTAAACTGCGCCGTGCTTAGCTAACGGCTACCACCTTGTTTTTAATGATCATCTCCGTATCCAGCACCCGGGTCTGGAAATCCGTTACGGGCCTTTTGCTTTCGATCAGCTCGATAAGAAGACTGGTGGCGATCTGCCCCATCTCAAACGCCGGCTGACGCACAGACGTAAGCGACGTAGCGAAAAGCTCCGTGAGGTTCGAATTGGTAAAGCCGGTGATCTTGATACTGGATGCCACCGCCGGATCCGATTTCTTCAGCGCCAGCAGGCAACCGGTGGTAAGCTTATCATTTGCGGCAAAAATAGAATCCGGCTGGTTTTCGAGTTCTATCAGCGAGTTCACCGCCCGCTCCATCTCATCCTGGATCATGCCCCCATGATTACAGTACTGTACGTACTCTTCCCGGAAGGGAATGTGATACTTCCTGAGCGCCTCCTTATAGCCGTCCAGGCGCTCCTTGGTGATAGAAAGGTGCGCCGACGCGGTAAGATGTGCAATGTTCCTGCAGCCCGAATTAATGAGATATTCGGTGGCGTCAAAAGCGCCTTTAAAATTGTTAGCGATCACCTTATGGGTATAGATGTCGTTAGTCACCCGGTCGAAAAACACGATGGGAAGCCCTTTGTCATGCAGCTCCTTAAAATGCGAGATATCGTTCGTTTCCGAAGAAAGCGAAACCAGCAGACCGTCTACCGAGCGCGAGGCCAGGTGCTTCAGGTTGATGACCTCCCGCCCCGCCGACTCATGGCTTTGCGTGATGATGACGTGGTAACCGCTGTTATAAGCGATGGATTCGATGCCGTTAATGGCCTGCGAAAAAAAGTTGTTGGCAATCTCGCAAACGATCACCCCGATGGAGTGACTGCGCCGCTCTTTCAGGCTCAATGCGATGGGGTTGGGCTGGTAGTTGATCTTTTCCGCGTACTCCAATACAATACGCCGGGTTTCGGCACTGATCTCGTACCCGTCCCTCAGCGCCCTGGAAACAGTTGAGGTAGACAGACCCAGCGCCTTCGCGATATCTTTTATGGTGATCGGCTCAAACTTCATCTTCCCGCAAGGTAACTAAATTTAAAGTGGCGTACAAGAGCCGTCCTGTACAGTTATGTCCATCCTGTACTGTCCGGCAACGTTCCCGGCAACGATTGCACAAATTTTTAAGGCGGTACAACACCCCATTAAAGCATTTTTATAATAAACTTGCTATACAATTTACACTAACCATTATACTATTTTACCTAAAGGTCAGTTATTTTCATGTAAGTGTGAGAGATGCTGCTGACCAGAACATTAATAACCAATTTAAAACAATACCAGACATGAAGAGAATTCTACTTCTTTTATCTGTGTTACTTTGCGGCCTTTTTTCGGTCAGGGCGCAAACGAGACAGATAACAGGGAAAGTGACAGACAAGGCAGACGGGCAGCCGGTTATCGGCGCCAGTGTAACAGTAAAGGGCGCTACACAAGGTGCAAGTACGGGCGTTGACGGTACTTTCCGGCTAACCGCGGCTACCGCCGGAAACGTGGTGCTCGTAGTTAAATATATCGGCTACAAAGAACTGGAAGTAACGGTTCCGACGAGCCAAACGGTAGTTAATGTAGCCATTTCAGAGGAATCGGTTATGCTGAACGAAGTAGTGGCCGTGGGTTACGCTACCGTGAACCGCAGGGACCTTACCGGTTCCGTGTCGTCGGTGTCGGCTAAACAACTCAAAGATATCCCGATCAACTCTACCGCCGAAGCATTGGCAGGCCGCCTTGCAGGGGTCCAGGTAACCGGCACCGAGGGCACGCCGAACGCCGAATTCCAGATCAGGGTGCGCGGCGGCGGCTCCATTACACAAGACAACTCGCCGTTATACGTGGTTGACGGTATCCAGGTACAAAACGCTTTGTCGGTACTCTCGCCACAAGATATCGAGAGCATCGACGTGTTGAAAGACGCCTCTTCTACAGCAATTTATGGCGCACGCGGCGCTAACGGTGTCGTGATCATCACCACCAAGGGCGGCAAGGAAATGAAGTCGACCGTTACTTACAACGGGCTTGCCGGGATCCGCCGCCTGGCAAACAAGCTGGAAGTGCAGGACCCTTACCAGTTCGTGCTTTACCAGTACGAACGCAGCCGAGCAAGCAGCGCCGACCAAACGTCGTTTTTAAACACCTACGGTGATTTTGGTGATATCGACCTGTACAAAAGCGTTGCTTTCGCCGACTGGCAGGACAAGCTGCTGGGCGATAATGCGCTGATGCAAACCCACAACCTCGGCCTCACTGGCGGAACAGCTACTACCACTTTTAACCTGAGCGTAACATCGAATAACGAAGACGGCGTGCTTATGGGGTCCGGCTTCGACCGTAAACTGGTGAACTTTAAATTCGATCACAAGGTGAATGACAAGCTGCGTGCCGGGTTTAACGCCCGTTATAACAACACCATCGTGGACGGGGCAGGAACTTCCGATCCGGGCTCGGCATCACTGAACAGGTTACGCCAGGTAGTAAAATACCGCCCACTGCTGGTTAACGGGCAGGATGACAGCGCTTACGACCCCGCCTACGCGTTAGAAACCAACAGCAACAGCTTATCGCTCGTAAACCCGATCCTGCTAAACCAGGCGGAATATAAAAAAACCACCAGCGGAATTGCCAATTTCAACGCGTACTTCTCCCTGAAAGTGCTGAAGGAACTCACCTTTAAAAGCACCCTGGGTTATGATGTGACCAACCGCCGCGACAACGTATTTAACGACTCCATTACCAACGAGTCGAAGCTGAACGGTTCCGGGCAACCTATGGCCTCTATCAGCACGGTTAACCGCCGCACCATCAACAACTCGAACGTGCTTTCTTACACCAATTCCGGCTCAAAGTCCGACTTTGCCAAGATGCATAAGATCGACGCCTTGCTCGGGCAGGAGATCCTGGATGATAAAGACAAGACCTACTATCTCCAGAACCGCCTGTTTCCCTTCGGCATTTCGCCGGAAAGGGCATTCGCAAATATGTCGCTCGGCACTACGCCTGCGGGCGGAAGTACCTCTACCGAATCACCGCATGTACGCACGGCATCGTTCTTTAGCCGGGTGAACTACGCGTACAACAGCAAGTACCTGTTATCGCTGTCGTTAAGGGCCGATGGGTCCACCAAGTTTTCCAAAGGCAACCAATGGGGGTATTTCCCGTCGGGCTCGTTCGCATGGCGCATAACCGACGAGAAATTTATGGAAGGACTGAAAACGACGGTTAACGACCTTAAGCTTCGCGTAAGCTACGGCGAAGCCGGTAACAACCGCATCAGGGACTTCCTGTACCTGTCGCAATTCACGCCTTCCGCTTATTATGACATTAATAACCAGCTGATCACCACCTTTAACTCACCAACGCTATCCAACAACTCGTTGAAATGGGAGACAACCATTTCTAAAAACCTGGGCCTCGACGCGGGGTTCCTCAACAACCGTGTTCAAATCTCGATAGATGCTTACAAGAACAAGACGCGCGACCTGCTGGTAGATGTAGCCATTCCAACTACCTCGGGTTATACTACCCAGATCCAGAACGTAGGCTCCACCAGTAATAAGGGACTGGAATTCCAGTTAAACGGTACCCCCGTGGCTACCAAAAACTTCCAGTGGACCGCCAACTTCAACATATCATTCAATAAAAATAAGATCGAAAGCCTGGGGCAATACCAGAAATCTTTCCTTCAATCGTCAGGCTTCGGCGGCTCTACCGTGCCGGCGGATTACCAGGTGATCGTAGGCCAGGCGGTAGGTAAGATCTACGGCATGGTGACCGACGGTTTTTACACCATCGACGACTTTACCTATAACGCGGGCGTTTATACACTTAAACCGGGAGTGGCCAACAACAGCTCCATCACGGCAGTGGCCCCGAAACCAGGTGTATTAAAATTCAAAGACCTTAACAGCGACGGGCTGGTGGACCTCGACCACGACCGCCAGATCATCGGCGATGCCAATCCGAATTTCCTGGGCGGGCTAAACCAATCGTTCACTTATAAGAACTGGGACCTGAGCGCGTTTGTGAACTTCCAGGTAGGGAACGACGTGCTGAATGCCAACAAGCTCGAGTTTACCAACGGCTACCAGCCTAACTCGAACATGCTGGCCGTCATGAACGGCCGCTGGCGGAACGTGAACGACCAGGGCGTGGTAGTTACCGACCCCACAGCGCTGGCTGCACTCAACGCGAACGCCACCATCTGGTCGCCGCTTACCAGCTTCAGCTCGTTTTATGTACACTCCTGGGCGGTGGAGGACGCCTCTTTCCTCCGCATTAACAACCTCACCCTGGGGTATACGGTTCCGACTTCATTGTTAACCAAAATAAAAGTGAGCCGCTTAAGAGTTTACGGTACGGTAAATAACCTGGCAGTGATCACCAATTATTCGGGTTACGATCCCGAAGTGAGCACCCGCCGCAGCACCGGCCTTACACCGGGCGTGGACTATTCCGCTTATCCCCGGAGCCGGGCGTTTATCTTCGGCGTCAATTTATCCCTGCAGTAAAACCAGTTAACGATTAAAGACATGAAAACACCAATTTTTAAAAGATATACCGGCACGTTACTGATTGCCATCGCAATGATGGGTATCACCGCCTGTCAGAAATACCTGGAGGTTTCGCCGATCTCCTCGTTCGGCCCGGACTATACGTTCAACAGCGTAACCAACGCGCAAAAAGCGGTATTGGGCGCTTATGCCGCCCTCACGGGCGATGCTGGTTACGGTATCCGTTTAAGTATGTACTACCCGTACGACAACGACGAGATGATGGGCCAGGGCGCCACCCCATACCCGGATGGCGAACGCCGCGACATCGCCCATTACAACACGCAGCCATCCAATTCGCAGTTAGCGGGACCGTTCAACCAGCTTTACCACGGTATCGAAATGGCCAACCTGTGTATTTACTACATTCCAAAAATGGAACAGTATACAAGCGGCTCGGCGAGCGACCAAAAAGCGTTGAAGCGCCTTTATGGCGAAGCGCTCGCCCTGCGTGCCCAGTTTTATTTTGAAGTGATCCGCAACTGGGGCGATGTTCCCGCGAGCTTCCAGCCATCGAGCTTTGAGAGCGATCTCTTTAAGGCCCGCACCAACCGCGATACCATTTACAACCGGGTACTCGCCGACCTCGCCACTGCAAGCAACCTCGTTCCATGGAAAACTGAAGACCCATCGGTTACCAACGAGCGCATAAACCAGGGCGGCGTACGTGCGTTACGGGCCAGGATCGCTTTATTCCGTGGCGGCTTTTCACTGAGACAGAGCAAAACGATGGAACGTCCCGCCGACTATAAAACCTATTACCAGATCGCCAAAGACGAATGCGCAGCCATTATGGCCCGCAATGACCATAGGCTGAATGCCAGCTACCAGGCGGTATTTAAAGACGCGCTGGACGCACATGCCAAAGACCCGGCAGGAGAAATTATCTGGGAGGTGGGCATGACCGGCGGGAGCAGCGGCGTAGGCGACAGCAAACTGGGTTACTACAACGGCCCGAGATTGAACGGAGCAACCGGGAACGGCGCGCTGACGATCCTACCTAGCTATTTTTACTCCTTCGACCCGAACGATACCCGCAGGGATGTTACCTGCGCTCCGTACAACATCAGCTCCGCCGGCATTATCCAGCCGCGTACGCTGGTGACCATGGTCGACGGGAAATTCAGGCGCGACTGGATCTCCAACCCGTCTGTGCTAACCTCTACGGCCCAGTATTTCGGGATTAACTGGCCGGTGATACGCTATTCGGACGTACTGCTGATGTTTGCCGAGGCCGACAACGAATTGGCCGGCGCTCCCTCCGCTGCGGCTAAAGCGGCCTTCGAACAGGTAAGAACACGTGGATTCGGCGGTAACGCCACGCTGATAGGCACCACACCTGCCGATAAGACTGGTTTCTTTAACGCGATCGTAAAGGAAAGAGCGTTCGAATTCGGCGCTGAAGGAATCCGCAAGTACGACCTTATTCGCTGGAACCTGCTTAAAACCAAACTCGATGAAGCGAAAGCTCAAATGGCGGAGATGGCAAAACCAGTTGCCGACCGTATTTTACCGTACAAGAATTACCCGCTGAACATGTATTTCCAGGCGAATGCTACTTCGGTGGTGCCGCTTAATTCTTACTATCAGCCGGAACCGGCCACCGCGCCTGCAAATTCCGTTACGGTAGCCTGGGTCACTGCACCTACGGTATCGGGCACCACTACTACCCCGAGCACCATCACGAGTACGCTGCTTACCTATTTTGCCATCAACTTTACACCTAATAAGAGCGAGCTGCTCCCGCTTCCGCAGCAAACCGTTGAAGCGAACCCCATCCTTGGCGGCCAATGGTACGGCTATTAACCTGATATGAACATGAACAGCATGAACACAATAGTTACAACCGGCAAGCGGATCGTCCTTCCGCTGCTGCTTATTATCCTGGCGATCGCGTCCTGTACAAAGGACGAAGACGATACCACCACGCTGCCGAGGCTATTCAGGCCCGGGGCCATAAAGATCACCACTGCGGATACGCAGGTAAAACTGGAATGGAACGCTTCCCTGTTTACCACCCCTAAAGCGGTGAAATACACGGTAGAAGTGTACAAAGATCCCGCATTTACCGGTACGCCCGACTTTACCGGCGTTACCGATACATCAGGATTGGTAATAACCGATGCCAAGCTTTCTATCAAGCAAAAGTATTATGCACGCGTAAAAGCGAACGCCACCGACGTATCCGCCGAATCGGCATGGGTAGCAAGCGCAGACTTCACCATCCCGGGGATCCAGCTGTTTTCTGCGGTGCTGGCCAGCGAGATCATCGACGGCGCGGCCATCCTCCGCTGGAAGGTTACGCCGGGAATTACCAGGCTGGTACTTACCCCGCAACCCGGCACCGCGAAAGACATAGCGCTGGTTGCCGCAGATATTGCCGCCGGCCGGAAACTGGTGGATAACCTCGTGCCAAACACCACGTACATTGCGGAACTTTTTATCGGTACTAAAACCCAGGGAACGGTTACCTTTAAAACGAAGGTATCTACCATCTCCGGCAATATCGTCGATCTGCGCGCCATTACCAACCGTCCGAACGTCCTGGCGGATACGCTGCCGAAGATCCCTTCCGGAAGTACCGTGATCCTGAAAAGAGGACTTACCTACAATATCCCGGTAGCTCAAAACCTTGATCGCACCGTAGTGATCCAGAGTGGCGACGACCTGCTGACGCCAACCATGGCCACTATCTCCATGGTGTCGAACTTTAACATCTCCGCCAGCAGCTCCATCGATTCCATCGTGTTCAGGAACGTAACGCTGCGCAGCGACGGCTACGCATCCAAATATGTTTTCAACGTAAGCAATGCCTGTACCGTCGGAAAGCTGAGCTTCCAGTCGTGCAACGCCGCGGTGTTCAGGGGTATTGTCAGGCTGCAAACCGCGGTGATCAACATGACCGATTTCGTGGTCAATAACTGCATCGTAGACAGCCTCTCTAACTATGGCCTGATCACGGTAGATAACGTGAACTGTAAAGTGAACAACTTCGTGCTCACCAATAGTACTTTTTACAAGTGCGAGAAGATCATTACCAGCCGCCAGAACGCGGTGACCGTAAACATTGCCAACTGTACCTTTAACGAAACGCCCTGGGGCAACGGCGCCAACTACCTGGTCGACTTTAGCACATCGGGAACGAATAACGTAACCGGGGGCATCAAGATCAGCAACAGCATTATGGGCCCCGGCTGGCTCAATGCGGGAAGCACCGTGGTGCGCGGGCTTCGTTACGGTACCGCAGTGGTAGACGTAACAGGGACTTACAATACGTCCGACTACTCGGCGACCGCCAATACGATTCCGAACATGACGTTGTACAACAAGCTGTCGACAGAGCTGTTCACCGATCCGGCCAACGGAAACTTTAAGATTAAAGACACGGCTTTCCCGGGCAAGAGCAGCACCGGGGATCCGAGATGGAGATTATAATGAAACGATCGCTATTGATCCTTATTCCTTTTATTGCCTTAAACGCCTGTGCGGTGCCGAAGAACCGGCCCGCACAAGTACTTAAAGCGGATACCCTTCCCATTGCGTTCCCCGGTGCGGAAGGCTTCGGTAAATATACTACCGGCGGCCGCGGCGGTCGGGTGGTTCGGGTAACCAACCTTGCCGATGCAGGACCGGGGAGCTTCCGGGAAGCCGTGAGTCTGAAAGTCCCGCGGATCGTGGTATTCACCGTGTCGGGGACCATTCACCTGGAAACGCCGCTGACCATCAGGGGTAACATCACCATCGCAGGCCAGTCTGCACCGGGTGATGGCATCTGCCTGGCGGACCACCCTGTGAGCCTCGGGGGCGACAATATCATTGTGCGTTTCCTGCGCTTCCGCATGGGCGATAAAAACCAGAAAAAAGGAATGGTAGACGGAAGCGGCAGCGACGATGCCTTTGGCGGCACACGCCGGAAGAACATCGTAGTAGACCACTGCAGCGTGTCGTGGAGCACCGATGAGCTGATGAGCATTTACGCGGGCGACAGTACCTCGGTACAGTGGAACATCCTGTCGGAGCCGCTCAACTACTCCTACCATTTTGAAACGGGCGACAAGGGCTTCGAGAAACATGGTTATGGCGGGATTTGGGGCGGCAGGCATGCCTCGTTCCATCACAACCTCATTGCGCACTGTAATAGCCGCACACCCCGGTTTGACGGGATCCGCAATGCACCGGCCGAAAATGTTGACCTCAGTAACAACGTGATCTACAACTGGGGCTCCAACAACGTGTACGCAGGCGAAGGAGGTAACTACAACATCGTAAATAATTACTATAGGTACGGCCCTTCGACAAACGAAAAAGTGCGGAAACGTATCGCAAACCCCTATAAGCTGGACCAAAAAATCCCCTACGGTAAATTCTTTATCGAAGGCAACTACGCCGATGGATTCCCGGATGTGACGGCAAATAACTGGAAAGGCGTAGACATGGAAAAAGGCACCGAAGCAGATGCCGTTAATGCAAAGGCAACTACTCCTTTCCCCTCGGAAGAACTCACTGCGCAGCCTGCGGCGGAAGCTTACGAACTGGTACTCCGGTTTGCAGGTGCCATTTTCCCTAAACGCGACACGCTGGACCAGCGGATCATAAACGACGTAAAAAACCGCAGCGGCCGTTTCATAGACGTGCAGGGCGGATTCGCACACGGCACTGCTTATGAGAAAACTGTAAATGCGTGGCCTGCCCTCAAATCCATTCCGGCGCCCATAGATACCGACCAGGACGGAATGCCGGATGATTGGGAAAAAGCCCGCAAACTAGACCCGACAGTAAATGACAGTCAAGGGTTTTCATTAAATAAGAAATACACTAATATTGAGCTGTACCTTAACCAATTGATAAAGCCATAACATACGCATGGATGGCGCATCGTTAGCAAAAAAAAGGGGAAACCCACATGAAAAAGCTTAACTTATTACTGGGCTCCTTACTTGGCATGTTGGTGTTATGGGCGTTCGCGCCGGCGGAAGACAAACTAAAGATCTACCTGATCGGCGACTCTACCATGGCCAACAAGCAGCTGCGGGCGCTCCCGGAAACCGGCTGGGGAATGCCCTTCAGTAATTTCTTCGACGGATCGGTAACGGTTGACAACCGCGCCCAGAACGGACGAAGCACCAAATCGTTTATGGCCGAGAACCGCTGGAAACCGGTGGTGGACAGCCTGCAGCCTGGCGACATAGTGCTGGTACAGTTCGGACATAACGACGAGGTAAAAACCAAAGCCACTTACACTACTGAAGAGGAATTTAAAGCCTACCTCCATAAATACGTGAGCGATGCACGCTCGAAAAAAGCGCTCCCGGTATTGATCACCCCCGTGGCGCGGCGCAACTTCGACGGCAACGGCAAGATAGCCGGTACACACGAGGTATACGCGGAGATCGTGCGGACCGTAGCACGCGAGAACAATGTGCCCCTCATAGACCTCGACCAGGAGAGCCAGGCACTATTGCAGTCCTTCGGCGTAGAAAACTCGAAATTACTGTATAACCACCTGCTGCCCGGCGAACACCCCAACTACCCGGACGGCAAGGAAGACAATACACATTTCAGCGAACTGGGCGCCCGCAAAATGGCGCAGATCGTACTGGCCGACCTGGTGAAGCTAAACGTTGGCAACATCAGTGCGCACGTTTACAAACCGCCAGTAAAGAAATAAAGAAGTCTTTGCGGCTCTTTGCGTGAGTCCCTTTTCGCAAAGGCGTGAAGAAAACCCATTTAGTAACAATGAAAAAATTACTTGCATTTTTACTGCTTACCTTCTCTCCGTTTGCCGGTAGCGCACAGCAAGCCACCTATCCATCCACCTTAACGGTTGCACAGGACGGCAGCGGAAACTACAAAACCATCCAGGAAGCGGTCAACTCCACGCGCGACCTTGGAGCCAAAGTGGTGAAGATCTTCATAAAAAATGGTACTTACCACGAAAAGCTGATCATTCCTTCGTGGAAAACCGCCATCTCGCTGGTGGGGGAAGACAAGGAAAAAACCATCATTACCGGCGACGATTACTCCGGCAAGAACGTACCGGGAGGAAAAGATGCCTACGGCCGCGATAAGTTTAACACCTATACATCCTATACCATGCTGGTACAGGGTAACGACTTTTCGGCCGAGAACTTAACCATCCGAAATACCGCCGGGCGGGTTGGACAGGCAGTGGCGCTGCATGTGGAGGGCGACCGTTGCCGGGTCACCAATTGCCTGATACTTGGCAACCAGGATACGCTTTACCTGGCGTCGGCCAATAGCAGGCAGCTGTACACCAATTGTTACATAGAAGGTACCACCGACTTTATCTTCGGGGAAGCGACCGTGATTTTCCGGGGATGCACCATTAAGAGTCTCACAGACTCGTACGTTACCGCTGCCGCCACCACGCCGCAGCAGCGGTACGGGTTCGTGTTTTTCGACTGTAAACTGGTAGCCGATCCTTCCGTAAAAAGGGCTTTCCTGGGAAGGCCCTGGCGTCCGTATGCAAAAACTGTATTCATTAACACCGAGATGGGCAGCCACATCCTGCCCCAGGGTTGGGATCCCTGGAAAGGTGATGCCATGTTTCCCGACAAGGAAAAAACCGCATTCTACGCCGAATATGGCAGTACCGGCGCCGGCGCGGGCCATACGCGTGTAACATGGGCGAAGCGGCTGACAAAAAGAGAAGTGAAATCCTTGTATACCTGGTCGAAAATCTTCTCTAAACCGAACACATGGGACATCGTTCAATAACATTTCCGGTCCTGCTGGTCCTGCTTGGCATTAGCGCCATCGCGCAGCAAAAGGTGTCGCAGGTTTGGGTAGCCGACCAGGGGAACGGAACTTACAAAAACCCGGTGCTGCACGCTGATTATTCAGACCCGGACGCGATCCGCGCAGGCGACGATTTTTACCTGGTCTCTTCCAGTTTTGAAGACATTCCCGGGCTGCCAATACTGCACTCCAAAGACCTGGTGAACTGGACGATTATCGGCTATGCCCTGAAACGGCAGCCGCCATTCGAGGTATTTGCAAAGCCACAACATGGCAACGGGGTTTGGGCGCCTGCTATTCGTTACCATAACGGCGAGTTTTATATTTATTACCCGGATCCGGACTATGGTATTTACCTCGTGAAAGCTGCCAACCCGGCAGGCCCGTGGAGCGAACCGGTACTGGTAGAGGCGGGTAAAGGACTGATCGACCCCTGTCCCCTTTGGGATGACGACGGCAAAACCTACCTCGTACATGCCTACGCCGGCAGCCGTGCAGGCATCAAAAGCATCATCGTGGTAAAACGGATGAATGCGGCAGGTACCACGGTGCTGGATGAAGGCAAGCTGGTATATGACGGTCACGACACCGACCCAACTATTGAGGGACCGAAAGCTTATAAAAAGAACGGCTATTATTACCTGTTCGCGCCGGCCGGCGGTGTGGCTACAGGCTGGCAGCTGGTGCTCCGCTCAAAAAACATCTACGGTCCTTACGAACGTAAAGTAGTGATGGACCAGGGAAAATCACCAGTAAACGGCCCGCACCAGGGCGCCTGGGTGACCACCCAAACGGGTGAAGACTGGTTCCTGCACTTCCAGGATAAGGGCGCCTATGGCAGGATCTTGCATCTCAATCCCATGAAATGGGTGAATAACTGGCCCGTGATAGGCATCGATAAAGACGGCGACGGCGTAGGAGAACCCGTGCTTACTTATAAGAAACCCAATGTGGGCAAAACCTACCCGGTTGCCACGCCGCCAGAAAGCGATGAATTCGACGGAAACACGCCGGGGCTGCAATGGCAATGGATGGCCAACGCCAAAGCAACCTGGGCGTTCAGCAACCCGGCCAAAGGACAACTAAGGTTATTTTCTGACAAGATACCGGAGGGCGCTAAAAACCTTTGGTGGACACCCAATGTGCTGCTCCAGAAATTTCCCGCCGGGGAGTTCATGGTGACCACGAAACTTACCTTTACCCCCAATCCGAAGCTAGAGAACGAAAAATCCGGCCTGGTGGTAATGGGCTACAGCTACGCCGGCGTTTCGCTTAAGAGCAAAAAAGACGGTATTTACCTGGTTTACACGCATTGCAAAGACGCGGACGGCGGCAAGCCTGAAAACGAATCGACGCTTGGGAAAATAACGGTTCCCACCGTTTGGTTCAGGGTTAAAGTAACCGCCGGTGCAGCATGCCGCTTCAGCTACAGCACGGATGGCACGCAATTTACCGATGCCGGCGACGAGTTTACGGCAGAGACCGGCCGCTGGACCGGCGCCAAAGTGGGATTGTTTTGCACACGCGAAACCCAGATCAACGATTCCGGTTACGCTGACGTAGATTGGTTCAGGGTAGAACCAGTGAGATTTTAACGTCTTCCTGTACAAATCCGGCAATACTGAAAATCGATCGGTCATAAATGGTAACTTTAGCTATATTTATGTGTCATCGATTAGCTAACCATCGCCAGATTCCTGTATGTATCTTCGTTCTGTCGTTAAAGGCGTTTGCCTGCTGTTTTTAACCGCTGCCGGTTCACCCGCATTTTCGCAGGCGCTTACCAAGCCCGCAGATAACCGTTTTACCAAAGTGGTGCTCGTGCAGCGCCTGGAAGAGCCGATGCAATTCCAGGTAATGAAGGACGGGCGCGTAATATACGCCGAGCGCAAGGGCAAGATAAAGGTTTACGATCCGGCTACCGGGCAGCTTACGCTGGTGGCACAATTCCCGGTGAGCACCACCTATAAGAACAAGCAGAGAGAAGTTACCGAGGGCGAGGACGGCTTGCAGGGTATCATTCTCGACCCGGACTACGATACCAATCACTGGTTGTATATTTATTATTCCCTTGCGGGAAACGATCCCAAAAATGTGCTGGTGCGTTACGAATGGTATGGGAAGGAGCTGATAGCCGGCTCGCGGAAAGTAATGCTCGAAGTGGTCACCCAACGCGAGGAATGCTGCCACGTTGGCGGGGGAATGCTTTTCGATAAGCATAAGAACCTGTTCCTGACCACCGGCGATAATACGTTTTCCCGTGCCTCGGATGGTTACACGCCGCTGGATGAGCAGCCGGGACAGTCGCCGCGCGATGCGCAGAAGTCCTCTGGAAATACCAATGACCTTCGGGGGAAGATCCTCCGCATTCACCCCGAGCCCGACGGCACCTACAGCATCCCGGAAGGCAACCTTTTCCCAAAGGAAGAGCCGCTTACCCGGCCGGAAATATATACGATGGGTAACCGTAATCCCTGGCGGCCAAGCATCGACAGCAAAACCGGCTGGCTTTACTGGGGGGAAGTAGGACCCGACGGTTCCGACGAAGACATGGAGAAACGCGGTCCCCGTTCACACGACGAATTTAACCTGGCGAAAAAACCGGGCAATTATGGCTGGCCTTATTTCGTAGGGAACAACAAACCATACGTAGATTACGATTTCGCGACAAAAACTTCCGGCAAACCGTTCGATCCGGCGCAACCCGTGAACGATTCACCAAACAATACAGGCAGGAAAGCGCTTCCGCCGGCAGTTCCGGCCCTGGTGTGGTACTCGAAGAACATTATGCCCGAGTTTCCGCTGATGGAAAGTGGCGGCAACAGTGCTGTAGGCGGGCCCGTCTTCCGCGCCGGCGACTTCGGGAACGCCAGGCGCGTGTACCCTGCCTATTACGAAGGAAAATGGTTCATTACCGATTGGGTACGCGGATGGCTCAACGTAGTGGAAGTGGATGAACAGGGAAACTACAGGGGAATGGAACGCTTTCTCCCCGGCTTGCACCTGAAGGGGCCCATCGATATGAAATTCGGTCCCGAAGGCGATCTGTACGTGCTCGAATACGGGAACGGCTATTTTAAAGATAACCCGGAGGCAGAGCTGATCCGCATCGAATACAACGGCGGCAACCGCAAGCCTGAAGTGCAGGCGGCGGCAACCAAAACGGCGGGCGCGGTTCCCTTAAAAATCAGTTTGTCTGCCGCAGGCACAAAAGATTACGACGAAGGGGATTCACTGCGGTACGAATGGAAGATCACGCGGAACGGCGCGGCTTTCAAAACCATGAAGCAGGCCACGCCGTCTGTTACCTTCACCGCTCCGGGAACCTACAGGGCTACGCTAACGGTTACCGATAGCAAAGGCGCAAAGAACAGCAAGTCGGTGGAGATAAAAGCGGGAAACGAGCCGCCAGTGGTTGGCTTAAAGATCACGTCGGGCAACTCCCGCTTCTTCTTTCCTGGCAAAACGATCACCTATGCCGTAAGCGTTACCGACAAAGAAGATGGCAGCCTGGCCAACAAGCGCATAATGCCTGCACAAGTATCGGTAAGCGCGAATTATCTCTCGGAGGGCTACAATCCCACCGTGATCGCCCAGCAACAATTAAGTTTTGATGCCGCGGCCCAACATGCCGGCGCGCGCTCGATGATCAATAAAAGCGATTGTAAGGCCTGTCACCAAACCACCGGTAAATCGCTCGGGCCGGCATTCACCGCTGTGGCGCTTAGGTACAGGAACGATGCCGCCGCGGTGGAAAAGCTGGCGAAGAAAGTGATTTCCGGCGGCTCAGGGGTGTGGGGCGATGCACAAATGCCTGCACATCCCGCCTTATCCGCGAGTAACGCGCAAGCCATCGTTAAGTATGTGTTGAGCCTCGGAACGCCCGCCAAAGTGGTACGTTCCCTGCCGGTTACCGGCGCCTATACCACCAATATCCCACAGGGGGAAGGCACCGAAGGCAGCTTTATTATCCGCGCCGCTTACACTGACCGGGGAGCGAAAACGATCTCTGCACAAACCGGCGAAAAGGTCGTCGTACTTCAACCGCCAGTGCTTAAACCGTCGAAAGCAGACGAGGCCGGTGGATTTACCTTTAACGCCGACAGCACGCTGGCTACCGTACGCGATGCAGGCGGTTATCTTAAATTCAGCAAGCTCGACCTTACCGGGATAGGGTCCATCGCAGTCATCACCGAGGCAGGCTCCCGGCAGGCAACAGGGAAAATGATCGAGGTACGTTCGGGATCGCCGGAAGGGCCGTTATTGGGAACGATCGATGCGAAACAGGGATCACCGGGCACGGCCATTACCGGGAACCTGGGAACCGCGGATCTTTATCTTGTTTTTCCGGGCCCGATGAGGATAAGATCTGTCCGTTTAGGACCGGCGCACTAGCGGCACGAACCTTGCCTAAGGCTATTTAACCCGCTTATAAACCGGGAGCAGGTTATCTGCCAGGCATGATTCGGCGGGGCCACAAACATAAATGAGCTTAAGCCCGCGACCCTGATCTGAAAACTGAATGGTGACTGGCTTCCGCGTAAGCGGAGCGACGGTAATAATCGGAATTAATTTATCAATTGGAGCATACGGCTCTTTTGAACCGTCGTTTATAAGTTGAGCGAGGTTACTGTAGGACAGCTGGTCTCCTTTTACCTTGTAATTGCCGGTGGTAAGCGAGGTATAGCCCAGCAGATCACCGGATTTAGCTACCACGGAAGTCGTCTCTTTAAACGTACCGTCCTGGTTAAAAAGAAGCTCGCTTCTGTGCACGCTTCCATCGCTGCCCAGTTCCGCGTTATCATATGACCACTTACCTGCAAGGTTCGATTGATAATCTGACTCTTTATCGCATGCAGTTAAAAGCATAAAGGGCAATAACAAGATGAGGATGATCTTCGGTTTCATTTCGTATTATAATGTCGTTAGTGATCGTTTTAGAATCTATACGCCGCTTTTTTCAAAATGAAACAGTTAACGAAAATTATCCAGGGATGAGATTAGCCCGGTTCCCCGTCATGCAGCTCCACCAGTACCGGGCAATGGTCTGAATGCTTCGCTTCCGGCAGGATTACGGATCTTTTCAGTCTTGATTCCAACGGGCCGGACACCAGGCAATAGTCGATGCGCCACCCCAGGTTCTTGCTGCGTGCATTAAAGCGGAAGCTCCACCAGGTATAATGATGCGGCTCCGCATTAAAATACCGGAACGAGTCGATAAACCCCGAGTTCATAAAGCTCTCCATCCATGCGCGCTCTTCCGGCAGGAAGCCTGAGGAATTGGCATTCGATTTAGGGTTATGGATATCGATCGCGCGGTGACAGATGTTGTAATCTCCGCAGATAATAAGATTCGGGTAGGCCACTTTAAGCTTATCGATATAGTTCCTGAAATCATCCAGGAAAGCGTATTTAAATCCCTGGCGGTGCTCGCCGCTGGATCCGGATGGAAAATAAGCGCTCATTACCGAAAAACCGTCGAAGTCTGCGCGGATGATGCGGCCTTCCTTATCGTAGTCGTTAACGCCGCAGCCGTATTCCACGTATTTGGGAGTGCGCCGGGTCAGGATGGCGGTGCCGCTGTACCCTTTTTTCTCTGCCGGGTACCAGTAATGTTCGTAGCCAAGCGCTTCGAGCAATGGAAGATCGGTGAGCTGCTCGGGCGACGCCTTAATTTCCTGCAGGCAAACGATATCAGCATCGGCCGCCTTCAGCCATTCCAGCCAGTTCTTGCTCAGCGCAGAGCGGATGCCGTTCACATTGTAGGTTATGATCTTCATTATTTGGCAGGGCTCATCACCAGCTTGCTTTTGAGAGGATCGTTACGCATCGCTTTTTCCAATTTCTTCGCTTCTTTCTTCTTCAGGATGGTTACGGTCATCTTTACATCTTCCAGCGGCCGGTTCTGCGGATCTGTTTTCACGGCCGCCACCGCATCCACCATTTCAAGGCCCTGCACGATCTCGCCGTAAACGGTATAACCCATGTCGAGGTGCGGAATGCCGCCAAGGGTTTTGTACACTTCGCGTTTCCACACAGGGATCTTTTGCCCCTGAAGCCTGGCTACCTCGAGGCGGTCGAGCTCTTCATCCGTAAAAGTCTTACCCTGCGCGAGGTAGAACTGGCAGGAGCTGGAAGCCTTTTCGGGGTTATTATCCCTTGCCGCGGCAAGCACGCCTTTTTTATGGAACAGGCTGTCGCGAAACTCCGCATCTACCTTGTATCCCAGGTCGCCGTTGCCCAGCAATTGCCCGGGTTTGGCGTTCTTCGAATCCACATCGCCGCCCTGGATCATAAATCCCTGGATCACCCGGTGAAACAAAGTACCGTCGTAAGTATGGTTTTTGGCAAGCTTCAGGAAATTATCACGATGCTTGGGGGTCTGGTTATAAAGCATGACCACGCACTCGCCTTTGCCGGTTTTAATGCGGACATAACTATGGGTTGGTTTTTTTGCGGAAGCCGACAAAGCAAGTGTCAGCATGAATAAGGCCAGGATCTGTTTCATGAAACGGGTTAAAAACTAAATATCTTCAAAGTAACTTACAATCAATGATTTCATCAACATTTCCTGTTCAAGTAAGGTGTAATTGGGCAAAGTTTTTACACGTTTCCAATGCGGCCAACCGTCCTGGTCAACACCCTCGAGCTCATAAAAACCCAATTCACTGAACAGCCGGCAGTTAGCGATGTGCATCAGCTCTTCTTTCTGCCGCTTGCTAAATTTTCTTGGTCCTTTGCCAAGTTCCTGCACGCCGATCAGGAACAGCATCACCTTAATGTCGGGGATATCGGTATCAAACTCGGTAGCGATACGTTCCTGTAAGGCTTTCCATTTAGTGTTTACTTCTGAGGGAGTCATTTATTTTTAAGCTATCAGCCACCAGTTGCCGGCCATCAGCCCTGTTATAGCCGTAAAGGAGCTGAGGGTTGATAGCAGGCTGCTGATAACTCCCCAAATGTATGAGTATTGCCATTGTTACACTTTGATGCGTTAACTTTTTTTCATTTACGTTACTTTTGCGAAGATGGCTCATCCAGGAAGATCATACGGCAAACTTATCAGCGCAATGCTGCTGCTGTGTTTTTCGGTGACGGTACTGCCGCTCGACCTGCTGCACAAGCACAAGGCGCAGCCGGTTTGCCAGGAGGCGGCCATGGGAAAGCAGGCGGCCTGCCATCATAAGCTGCACGTTTCAGCCCGCACTCCTTACTGCTGGGTGTGTGCCATTCATTACGACAAAGCGTTCCTGGGAACCGCCGTTTACGCAACTACCGTTACTGCTGTTACCGCTCCAGTTTTTACGGAGATCCACCTGGACGGCTTTTTTACAAAGCTGATCGCCACTTCGCTTAGGGGTCCTCCTTTGGCTTAACATTTTCCGCACCCTTTTTAATTTTTGGGGAATGTTCCTGTAAAGGAATGCCCCGGTATTTTACTTATTCAATCCATATGAAACTAAAATCCATAGGATGTATCGCTGTACTGGTGATGCTTATCCACTATATATCTTTCGCGGCCCTGCCGAACTATTCCGGTAAAGTAACCGATGCGAACACGAAGGACGCCCTGATAGGCGCCACTGTAACCATTCCCGATCTTCGGATCTCGGTATCAACCGACGTAAATGGCGAGTTTACCTTCAAAAATGTACCGGTAAAGGGAAAGTTCCTGGTACAGGTTTCTTACGTAGGCTACAAGACCCTCACCGCACAGGTAGATGTTGCAGGCATCGGTCCGGCCGATTTTGCACTGCAGCCCACTACCATTGAAGCACACGAAGTGGTGGTTACCGGTTCGGGGTTTAGTTCCGATACCCGGCGCACGAGCGCATCGGTGAGCGTGGTTTCCAAGGCCGACCTGATCACCAGGCCGTCATCAAACTTAATTGACGCGGTGGCGAAAGTTCCCGGGGTTTCACAGATCACTACCGGCAACGGAATTTCCAAGCCGGTGATCCGCGGCCTCAGCTATAATCGCGTGGTAACCATGGCCGGCGGCGTAAAACAGGAAGGACAGCAATGGGGCGACGAACATGGTATCGAGATCGACCAGTTTGGCGCCGAGAAGGTAGAAGTGCTGCGTGGTGCTTCCAGCCTCCTTTACGGCTCGGATGCGCTGGGCGGCGTGATCAACGTGATCGATCCCCTACCCGCACCCGAGGGCACACTTAAAGGCGAATTCATTACCAATTACAGCACCAACAATGGGCAATCGGCCTCCTCCCTCATGCTCTCCGGTAATAACAATGGCTTTGTTTACCGCGCAAGGGGCACCTATAAAAATGCTTATTCGTTTAAAACCCCTGATGGATATTTTCCTAATTCAGGACTCAATGAAACGGATCTGAGCGGGCAGATCGGTCTTAATAAATCGTGGGGCTTTGCACACCTCGATGTTTCG
Organism: Hufsiella ginkgonis; assembly: GCF_009834915.1. Taxonomy (GTDB): domain Bacteria; phylum Bacteroidota; class Bacteroidia; order Sphingobacteriales; family Sphingobacteriaceae; genus Hufsiella; species Hufsiella ginkgonis. Next base: position 986,055 of record NZ_WVHS01000001.1, read on the forward strand.
TCGTTCCGTACAAAGCTGGGATTTTATGAGCCGGCCACCAACGCCTCCGGCGAGTTTGTAGACGATAACGGCGATACCTTCAGCGACTCACAGCTAAAAGACCGTTCCCTGGCCTACCCCATGCAGGATATCCGGCACTATAAAGCCGTGCTCTCAAGCAACCTGTTACTGGGTTCCGGGAGCCTGAAATCCACCATCGGCTACCAGCACAACCAGCGCCGCGAACTGTCGGAGCCGGCCGCCGACCCGGAATTGTTCCTCGATCTTAACACCTACAGCTACGATGTTAAGTATTACTTCAAAGAGAAGAACGGCTGGGAGCCATTACTTGGCACATCCGGGCAGTTCCAGAGAAGCGACAATACCAGGGGCGAAGAAGCCCTTATCCCAAGCTACCAGGCCGATAGCTTTGGCGCACTGTTCTATATAAAGAAATCGTGGACCACCAATACATTTAACACCGGGATCCGCGTAGACACCCGCAAGATCACCGGCCGCGGCCTCAATGACGGCGCCACACCGGTATTCACCTCTTTCGATAACAGCTTCACAAACCTTAGCGGCGCATTGGGCTTTACCCACGAGTTTTCTGAAAAAGTAGGCTTCAAAGTAAATGCCGGCACCGCTTTCCGCGCACCGAACATCGCCGAGCTCTCCAGCAATGGCGTGCACGAGGGAGCATTCCGGTACGAGATCGGCAACCAGGATTTGAAACCGGAGCGAAGCTACCAGCTGGACGCTTCCCTTTCCTACGACACGGAACCCCTCAACCTCAGTTTCGGCGGGTTTGTTAATTATGTGAACGATTTCATTTTCTACCGCAACACCAATGGCGAAACGATCGTTTCGGGTGGCGACGTTTACCCGGTATTCCGCTTCCTGCAGGATAACGCCTTTTTCAGGGGGCTGGAGGCGTCGCTCACGCTGCATCCGTCGAAATCCATCCATTTCGAAAACACCTTTGGATACACGGTGGCCACCAACAAAACTACCGGCAACCCGGTCCCGTTTATCCCGGCCGCTTCGCTCCGGAACGAGCTGCGGTTCGAGCCCGCGTCGGCAAGCAAAAAGTTCACGAAAACCTATCTTTCCGTCGGACTCGACAACTATTTTAAACAAACACGGGTCGATGATTTTGAGACTACCACAAGCGGCTATTCGCTCGTAAGCGCCGGCCTTGGCACCACCGTAAAGCTGGGCAAAAACCCGCTCACCCTGTATGCGTCGGCCCGGAACCTGCTGGATAAAAAATATTACGATCACTTAAGCCGGTTCAAGCCAGGCAGGCTCGATGAAACGGATCCATCATTCGGCATCTATAATCCCGGCCGGAACGTAACAATGGGCGTATACCTCAGTTTTTAAGATCCGACGCCCGGACAGCAAGGAGGCCGGAAGCGCGATGCATTACCCTATGCATCCGCCCCGGCCCTTCTTTACGTGGTAAACTATTCTGTAACCTGCGTGTTTTGATGGTATCGTTATTATGGATATCAAGGATAATCAAGCACTATCGGCCCCCGCGCCCGGTATTGCAACCCCTTCGCGCGCAGCGCATACCTGGTTTATCAGCAGCTATACTTTCCTGGCGCTGGGCTGTATTGTGTTTTATTTTATTTTGCGGCTGGACATCCTGAGCCTGGAGAAGCGTTATACAACGATGTTCGCTAAAATCTCGCTCACCGGTTTTTTCGTGTTTCTTGTCCTCGTGCTTTCTAAACTGGCCGAGAAACTGATCGACAAGAATACTCATTCGCTGTCTGTGCGCTACAACATGGTGCGGGTAGTGTGGCTGGTCACCATCCTGCTGATCTTCTTTATCCTCGTTTCTTTCTTCAACTCGAACTGGTATACCGCGGCGGTATCGCTGGGATTGATCTCGCTCATCCTGGGCTTTGCCCTGCAAACGCCTATCGCCTCGCTGATCGGCTGGCTTTACATCGTGATCCGCTCCCCGTACAAAGTTGGCGACCGGATCCAATTGAGCGATTTTACCGGCGATGTGGTGGAGATCGGGTACCTCGACACCACTTTGTGGGAGTTCGCCGGCAATTACATGACGAACGACCTCCCCAGCGGGCGGCTCATCCGTTTTCCTAACAGCCTTGTTTTCCAGGGGCAGGTATATAACTATTCCTGGAACAAATTCCCGTATATCTGGAACGAAATCCCGTTTCACGTGGCCTACGAAAGCGATCTCGGCTACATCGAGCAGGCAGTTCGCCGAATCGCCAAAGAAGAGATGGGCAATGAAATGGAGGCGCGTGTAAAAGAGCTCCGCCAAATGATCGAGCAGACGCCTGTCGACGAGCTTGAAATTAGAGAATACCCTTTCGTGCAGTTCCGCACAAACGCCAACACATGGGTGGAAGTACTGCTGATCTACCTCGTGGAGCCCAAGCTCTCCGGGTCGGTACGAAGCAGGCTCATCAAACGCGTGTTACAGGAGCTCGGCAAGGAACCCGACAAGGCGATGTTCCCGAAAACGAATGCGAGGTAGGGTTGAGGGACAGGGTTGAAAGTTTGGACTTCAGGCCCTAAAGCTCCCTGAAATAAATCCGGCTGGTTTCAAAGCCGGCAAGCGTTAGAGCCTGAACCACTTCAGCACGCTTCCGGGATGTTCATCAGTGATCATAAACACCCCTTTCCTGTACAGCAGAATTCCCTCCCAGTTTTCGCATTGAAAGGTGATCCCGCGTACTTTCTTCCAGCTTACCCGCTGGTTTTTTACGGTAAGGCGGACAATCCGGGTATAGCATGTTTGCCGCAGGCTCTTGCCGTGCAGGGCGGGATCATCGGGGATGCTGTCGTTCCCGATGTACTCGCCATATTCTTTACCGCCCTTATAGTGTAAGTTGATGCCATACAGGCCATTCTTCTTCCCATCGGTGGTCACATCGGTAATGCGGTACATCAGCGGATCGAGCGGGTACGAGGTAACGGAAGTGGTAAGAGAGGTATCGATCACCAGTGCACGGGGCTGCGCATCCGGCTTGTTGTATTCAAAAAAAGCGACCAGTTTCCGTTCGGATGGCAGCCAGGTCATACTCTCGAAACCAGCGTTACTTAACCGCTTGAATTTTGGCAGGGTGAGTATCCTTGCGGGATCGAGCACGATAGACGTACCGTATAGGGTGCCGCCAACCAGGTAACAGTCACCATTTTCGGCGCCTGACTCGATGGCGAAAAAGATGCGGTCGCCCACCACGGCCGTCGCCTCGAAACCCTCGTAGGTCGACCCGATCTTTTGTTTAACCTGGCCAAGGTTCGCAAGTTTATAGGCGACAGCTTCACGGATTGCCGAGTGATCGCTGATCGCCTGGTCAAGCAACCCATCGGCTATGCCATAGATCTCATCTCCAAAACGGTCGGGGTATTGCGGCACCAGCAGGAGAACATCCCGGTAATGAGCCAGCGACGAAAACTCCAGCTTGCTGCTTCTCAATTTTTCGGGCAGCAGCACTTCCAGGCCATCGTCTGCCACGGGAACCCTGTATCGGTGGCTGCCGCAGCATAGCTGAACCAGCGCAACAATCACCAATAGGGAAACCTGGAGGGTCCGGTTCCGCATGTTAGCGCAGCTGGCCCAGGGCCTCCCTGATCCGTGGTATAATGGCTTCGATATCGGCCAGGGTACTGGCGCCCACGGAAGCGCGGAACCAGTTCATTTCCGGACCTGTACCGAATGCCGAAAATGGCACCAGCGCCAGGCCGGCTTTCTTGATCAGGTAGAAGTTAATGTCGGCGCTATCTTTAAGAACGGTTCCTTCCGGGGTGGTTTTACCGGGATAGTCAAGCTTAAGTGTAAGGTAAATGGCGCCCATCGGCTCGATGGCATCCACCGCAAAACCTTCTTCTTTTAGCTGTTTGAATCCTTTATAGAGGGCTTCCAGGCTTTTCTGAATATTATTCTTCATCTCCGAAAGGAAGTTGTCGACTTCGGTATGCTGCTTCAGGAACTCAGACATGGCCACTTGTTCCGCCTTAGGCGCCCAGGCGCCCATATGGCCCACGATGGAGCGCATGCTGGCGATGATCTTTTCGGGACCGAATCCCCAGCCCACCCGCACGCCGGTAGCGGCAAAGCATTTGGAGGCGCCGTCGATATACAGCACGTATTCCTTCAGCTCAGGGCGAAGTGAAACGGGGTCGTAATGTTTGTGGCTGCCAAACGTAAGCATGGCATAGATCTGGTCGTACAAAAGATACAACGGCTTCTCACCGGCTTTGCGGCCTTTATTTTCTTCGATCACCAGGTCGCAGATCTCCTCGAGGTTCGCCTTAGAGAACATAGTACCTGTGGGGTTGAGCGGAGAGCACAGCGCAAGTAAAGCAGCCCCGCTTAAATGTGGCTTAAGCTCGGCTGCGGTAGGCATGAAATTGTTTTCGGCACGCGTATCTACCGCGACGCCCTGCGCACCGGTAAGGTCGCAGTAATGGTTATTATTCCAGGACGGTGCGGGAAAAACCACCTTATCGCCCGGGTCGACCAACGCAAGGAAAGTGGCATAAATGATCGGACGGGAACCACTGGAGATCAGCACCTCGTTAGGCTTCAGCTCCAGCCCGTGGCGGGTCTTTAAAAAACCGGCTACGCTCTCGCGCAGGCTGAGCAACCCGTCTGCCGGCGGATAATTGGTCTGGTGCGCATCATACGCGTTTTTTATGCCGGCTGTTAATGCGTCGGGGATCGGGTAGATCGCCGAATCGAAGTCGCCGATGGTGAGGTTGGCAATTTGGGCGCCGTTTCTTTTTAACTCGTTGATCTCACCGGCGATCTTGATGATCTCCGATCCTTTTAAATTTTGCGCCAGTACGGATAAGCTCATTCCCTTATTAGATTAGTTTTCAAAGATAGGTTAATGTGGTCACTCTGCAAGCAGCGATGCGATGGCGGTATCCACTTTCGCGAAATTAAAGCCCGCCACCACGTTGTTAAAGGCTTCGCGGATCTCTGCATTGCGCAGGTCGCCGATACTGCCTTCGTGGGTATGTTTGATCTCTGCAGGCATTTTAAAAATTCCCTCCTCAATCTCGCGGCCGACGTTTCTATAGGCCTCGCGGAAAGGGACGCCGTTTAATACCTGCTCGTTTACCGCCTCCACGCTAAAGAGGTAGAGGTACTTCGGATCGTCGAGAATATGATCCTTTACCACGATATACTGCAGCATAAAGTCCATAATTTCCAGGCAATCCGTAAGCGATTGGAACGACGGGAACAAGTTCTCCTTCAGCAGCTGCAGGTCGCGGTGATAACCGGATGGCAGGTTGGTGGTCATCAGGGCGATCTCGTTAGGCAATGCCTGGATCTTGTTGCACCTCGACCGGATCAGCTCGAACACGTCCGGGTTCTTTTTATGGGGCATAATGCTCGAACCGGTGGTCAGTTCCTCGGGAAAGCTGATAAAGCCAAAATTCTGGTTAATAAAGAGGCATACATCCATCGCGAATTTCGCAAGCGTTGCCGCAACAGACGACATGGCCTGGGCCACGATCCGTTCGGTTTTACCGCGGCCCATTTGCGCGTATACCACGTTATAGTTAAGCGATTCGAAACCTAGCAGCATGGCGGTCATCGTCCGGTTTAACGGGAACGAAGAGCCGTAACCTGCCGCCGAGCCCAACGGGTTTTTGTTGCAGATCTTCCAGGCGGCCAGCATCAGCTCCATGTCGTCGGCCAGGCTTTCCGCGTATGCGCCGAACCAAAGCCCGAAAGACGACGGCATGGCAATCTGCAAATGGGTATATCCCGGCAAAAGCTTATGCTGATGTTCCTCACTAAGGGTGATCAGGCGATTAAAAAGCTGCGTAGTTAACTCCACCATTACACGGATCTGGCTCCTGAAGAAAAGCTTAAGGTCTACCAGTACCTGGTCATTACGCGAACGGCCGCTATGGATCTTTTTCCCGGCTTCGCCGATACGCTCGGTAAGCATGAACTCTACCTGCGAATGCACGTCTTCCACTCCTTCGGCAATGGAGAAATTCCCGGCAGCAATTTCGCGATAGATGGCTTTCAGCTCCTGCTGGACCAGCTGCAGGTCTGCTGCCGTAAGCAAGCCTATCGACTCCAGCATCCGGGTATGCGCCAGCGAACCAAGTACATCAAAGGCGGCCATCTGCTCGTCGAGCTCGCGGTCTTTACCTACGGTGAAGGTCTCTACCTGTTTGGAAACGTCTTTATCTTTCTGCCAGATCTTCATAACGGTTGCTTGTGGTTAAGAAAAGGCAAAGATGAAAAATTATATCTTAATCGCCCCTCCCGGTAACGATCGGTAAAGTAATTGATGCTTATAATACCGGTTCGCCGGATGCGCCGCCATGTCCTTCGAAGTGAAATGTCACATTCATTCGAACTGGCATTATCTTCCTGAAATAAAAATACCGGATAAAATATTCGTTATTACGAAATATTCGTATATTTACGATATATTCGTATTAAACTTAATCTTACAGTGATGAACCTGCTAAAAAGCTCCCTGACAGTGGTACTCGTGCTGCTTATTCACCCGGACCTTCACGCCCAGAAACTCCCCGGCGAACAAAAAGACGGGCTATATGCCCCCACCAACGTAAAAGCCGATGGTAAAGCGATAGAATGGGGCAACACTTTCCAGGCCTTTAACCGCGCCACCCAGATTTTTTATACGATGGCCAACGACGACGAAAACCTTTACCTGGTGATCCAGGCCGACCAGGAGCCGACCATCGCGAAGATCCTGAGCGGCGGCATCACCCTTTCTATAAAAAGCCGGGTAAATGACAAAAAAACACCCCCGCTTACGCTGATGTACCCCATCATATCCTATCTCGACAAATACACCATTACCACGCCGTTGAGGGAGATCACGAATGTTGAAAAAATGATGACCAAAGTTAACGAGCGATTGCCGCTTGTAGCCAAGCAGATCCGGATCTCCGGGTTCAGTGAAATCACCGACCCCGACATCTCCATTTATAATGAGCTGGGAATTAAGGCGGTATCGCAGGTGGATGCCAGGCGCGCCTATACGTACGAACTGCAGCTCCCGGTGAAGTATTTCCGGCACCTGGTTGACGGGAAGGGCGCGTTCGACTACAACGTGACGCTGAACGGAGTGGTAGACCCACCCGGAACCGTAGTGGTTGGCGGCAGACCGGCTGGCAGCCCTCCCATCACCGGCAGCGACGGCGTACCGGTATTCGACATGTTTAGCCCGACGGATTTTACCGCTACGTATATCCTGGTGAAAAAGTAGTATTGACGGGCCCTCGCTCCTTTCCGGATCCTAAGTATTTCCTGCCAAATTCTCGGTCGCTATTGGCGACAGCGCCGATTTGCCGCATGTTTGTGTCGTAATCGTCACCACATGCGCGTAAAGCTTAAATCGATCCAGGATCTTATCGTCCCACCGTTGCGGGACAGGGCCGGTCAACCGGCCGCATGGTGGCTGATGTGCATCGTGTTTTTAGCAGCCGTTTCGCCGGCATGGGCGCAAACCGGCAACGGCAACAAATTCGGGAACTCCTTTTTTTTCGATATCGTGGTTACCAACAAACGTACCATGGTGAAAGAGCCCGTGTACCTGCCGGTAAGCGATACCGCTGTTTACCGGGTCTTCGACCGGTTTAAGAGCCATGGTAACGACGGGTTCCTGCATACCGAGCCGAAAAGCCCGGTGTTGCTGGGGGTGAAGCTCAACCCCTCGCTGGTTAAGTACTTCTCCGCCTCGGTCCAGTCTATTTCCAAAGAGTACCAGGTATTTGTGATCTCCGACAGTTCAGACGCCGTGCTTGTGGCCCTCGGCATTAACCGGGAAAATGCCGGCGACTTCAGGTACCATGTAGTAGAAAATGACAGCATTGAACGGATACGCTGGTCGCCGATACCACGCCTGGAGAAAAACTATGGGGCTAAACAGCCTTATGGTTTCCTCGGAAAATACAATGCGCCAGGAAAACGCCTTATGGTGGAAGTGATCAACACAAAAAACTACGGCATCCGCGAAGGCGTGATCTTCGATTGGCGTATAAACTTTAAACCTATTGTAAACCAGCTAACGCTGGCGGTACCGGGCGGCTATTTCAATGTTGCCTACCGCGATCTTAATCATGGCTATGCCACCCGGTTCGACAAGGCGACCGGGCTGCCCGCTAACCTTGCGTTCCCGGTAGATAGCGTGCTAAACATGACCTTCCAGTTTAAGAAACAGGAAACGCTGGTACACTCGGTTTACCTGGTGAAAAACATTGCCGGCAAAAAGGATACCGCGTGGCTTGATTTTGTGGACCACTACGGTTATTTCCAGGTAAACAAAGACCGGTTTAGCGAGGCCGGCCATTACGAGCTGGTGATACAGCGCCAGGAGAAATTCCCCGAATGGGATAATGCCCAGCTGCTGCGTATGCCGTTCGATGTGCTGGAGCCGGTCACACGTCTTACCTGGCATGAGCTGGCGCCCTACGCCGCGGCCTTGCTGATCGTACTGATCGCCGCCATTGCCATTTCAAGGTTATATGCAAAGCGAAAAATAGAGCATGCGGAACAGGAACGGAATACCGTTCAGCTAAAACTGCGGTCGATCCGGTCGCAGCTAAACCCGCATTTTATGTTCAATGCGCTCAGCTCCATTCAGAACCTGATGAATAAAAACGAGCTGCTGGAGGCTAACCGCTACCTTTCCAAATTCGCCGCGCTTACGCGTACGGTGCTAAACACCAGCGAACAGGAAATGATCAGCCTGGAAGATGAGCTCAGGATAGCGAACGACTACCTGCAGATGGAACAGCTGCGCTTCGGGTTCCGTTATACGGTGAACGCGGCCGCGGACCTCGATACCGCCAATATCGACATCCCCGCTATGCTGCTGCAGCCTTTTATCGAAAACGCGGTAAAGCATGGCGTTGCCACACTTAAAAAGAGCGGCCTGGTACAGGTTAACGCTGCGCGTGAAGGGCGAACGCTGGTGCTTACCGTTACCGATAACGGGGCCGGCTTAAACCCTGGGCACCAGGAGCCTTCGGGCACAGGGTTCGGTCTGAAGCTAAGCGAACAACGTATCCGCCTGCTAAACCAGGTGCACAGCCACCGGCCTGCGGAGCTAAATATCCGGTCGCTGCCATCGGGCACACGGATCACCATCACCTTAACAAACTGGATCTGATATGGATATCCGCTGCGTTCTTATCGACGATGAGCCTAATAACCTCGAAAACCTGGAAGGAATGATCACCCGGTGGTGTCCCGGTATTGCGATAGTTGGCGCGGCCACAAATGCAGGAGAAGGCCTCCGTGTCATAGAAAAGGAAAACCCCGACCTGGTTTTCCTGGACATCCAGATGCCCGGGCAATCGGGTTTCGATCTGCTTAAAGCATTGAACGAAGTTACGTTCGAAGTGATTTTCGTCACTGCCTTCGATCATTACGGCATCCAGGCGATCAAGTTCTCGGCGCTTGACTACCTGCTTAAACCCATCGACGTTACCGAGCTTCGCCAGGCGATCGAGAAAGCAAGGCTGAAGCTCGCTGCCAAACAGCAAAACCTGAGTATCCAGAACCTGCTGAGCTTTATCAGGAGATCGCAAAAGGACCTCCCTAAGATCGCGTTACCCACCATGCAGGAGACCCGGTATGTTAAGGTAAACGAAATCGTTCGCTGCGAGGCGCTGGACAACTACACCCGCTTTTTTATGCATAACGGCGACAAGGTACTGGTGTGCAAAACCCTGAAAGAATTCGCAGAGCTGCTGCGTCCCTACGATTTCTATCGCACACACCAGTCGCACCTGGTAAACTTTCACTATGTAAAGAGCCTGCTGAAAGAAGACGGCGGGATGCTGCTGCTGGACGATGGCAGCAAAATACCTATTTCGAGACAAAACCTGGAGGCAATAAAAAAAGCGCTAAACAACATGACCTAGGGCCCCGGGACGACAAAGATCCAATCACGTTTAATTATTAATCACATGAAAATTCTATCACTTTTTGTGGTGGCGGCACTTGCTGTGTCCGCTGCCTTCGGTCGCCAGGCCGCAGTAAAACAAGTAACTATTACCGGCAACATGATCCATAAAACCCCATCGACGCCAGAGGTACTCCGCATCCATTTTTTAAACCCTTTCCAGAAACACTCCCCCAGTGTGAAAACGGATGCCGCGGGGGCTTTCATCGCCAGCGGCGAAATGCTGTTCACCCAGAACATGACTGTGCAGTATAACAACACGTTTATTAACCTGTACGTGGCACCCGGGGACTCAGTACACCTTACCATTGATGCGGCGCTGCTAAACAGTCCCGATTTTGCATGGCTAACCATCACCGGGGATCACGCACGCATCAGCACGGAGCTGAATAAGTGCCATTATTTTCTCAGCCAGCTGCCCTATAAAAAATATGATTATTCGGTATCGGTACCCAACATGCGCGCCGCAATACAGGCCGATTACGACCGTTACCTGGCCGCCCTTACCACCTACGCGGAGAGGCACCAAACAGACCCGGTAGTGGTCGCGTTTTCGAAACGCGACATTATCTACGGCATCTCCAACTGGATGAACGATTACGTAAAACTTGGCAGCCCCGAAACCTCCACGATGGCAGAACGCATCGCCCTATTTAATGATCCGCTGTTTGAAGTACACGATGCCGCCAACTTTCAATCGATGATGTTCCCCTATCATCTCAGCGCCTATTCGTTGTGGGTTACGCACGGGGACAGCACCGTGTTAAATGCCGTGAAACAGGAAAGATGGAAAGACGCTGTACACGGCGGCGTCGCGCTGCTGCTTAAAGAGCCCGCAGGAATCAGCCGCGATTACCTGGTGTTCTCATTCCTGCAGGGCCTCGCGGCCATCAATCCGGCCCTCCTGGACGAAATGCCCGAAATAAGCCGCTATTTCACTCAACCGCTTACCTATGAATACTTAAAGAAAGAAATATCGCTGGCGGGCGAAGTATCTTTTCCATCGGCGGTGCTCAAAGGAGTAAGCTACCTGGCGCCCGGCGGCGTGACGAAAGCACTGCCCGGTACCGACGTTTTTAAACACCTCGCGAAACGACATCCAGGTAAGGTAATTTTCGTGGACGTTTACGCCACCTGGTGCGGTCCCTGCCTGGCGGAGATGAAATTCGCACCGGCCCTGCACAAAGAATTCAGTAATAAGGGCGTGGTATTTGTAAACCTTTGTCTTCAATCCGGCCTGGAGGATTGGAAAAAGCTGGTAAAGACAGAGCGCCTTGACGGCGAAAACTACTTCCTGGATACGGATGCGTCGAAGCTTTTTATGGGCAACTACCGGTTGAGCGGCTATCCATCTTACCTGCTGCTGAACAAACAGGGCAAAATTGTGACTGCGCAGGCACCGAGACCGTCGGAGGTAAGGGTACTTAACCGCACGATCGCACAGTTGCTCAAATAAGCCGGTTAAATTTTCGCACGAAGAAACATCCCGGAATCTTTTATGTTATCAAGCAACGACCTCGCTTTCGCTGGTTACCGGAAGTCCGACCAAACTTGCCGGTAACTACGTTTCATTTCTTACTTAAAAGTCCCGATTGATGAAAAAACCTAACAAACGGCTACTTTATGCGATCGAATTATCGGCCGTAGCCCTGGGTATTTTTCTTTTTGGGACTTACGAAAGCATCAGACGTGCCGAAACCATGGAACAATGGGTAGCTCATACCCATAATGTGCTGCTGCATACCGGGAGGATCACCCTTCTTTCCGTGGAGAACGAGATCAATGCGAGAAACTTTATGTTAACCGGCTATGAGAAATATACGGAGCAATTTGACCGTACCCGCGCTGCCGCTCAATGGGAACTGCGGGTGATCGGGGCATTGACCTCCGACAACTACCACAACCGGCTGCTATTTGATTCCGTGTCGTTGTATGTGACTAAGCGGGCTGATTTCTCCGCGCGCATTATCAGCATGCGCCGCGCATACGGGCTGGATGGCTCCGTTAAGCTGGTCCAATCGGGGGAAGGAGAAGGCTATGCCGAAAAGGCCCTCACGTTCATCAGGCGGCTGGAAAAGAACGAAAACCTGCTGCTTGCCGAACGCAGGGCCGGTTCAGACCGCGCTTCGGCCACGATGAATACCAGCATCACGATCTCCATGCTTTTTGTGATCCTCCTGGTAGGCATGCTGCTTTATCGGGCACGAAAAAACTCGGTGCGCCGGGGGGCGCTTATCGAAGAGCTCGAACGATCGGAAGCGAACCTCCATACCATATTCGACCATACCGACATGAGCTATGTGCTGATAGATGCCGAAGTGAAGGTGGTGTCGTTTAATAAACCGGCAATGGCCTATTCCAAGGAGCAGAATCACAAGACGTTGGAGGTGGGCCAATCGGTAATTGACTATTTCCCGCCTTCCAAGCGGCAGGGGATCCGCGAAACGCTTAAAAAAGTGAGCGAAGGTGCAACCATCCGTTACGAATACAGCCTGCTCCAGGCCGACGGATCGTTAAAATGGTTTGAAGTAAAATGGGTGAATGTAACGGGCATCAACAAACAACACCGCGGATTTATCCTGGCCAACAAAGACATTACGGAAAAAAAAGTGGCTTCGCTGGAGCGCGAGAAGATCATCACCGACCTGATTGCCCGGAACAAGACCATGGAAGAGTTTACGTATATCGTGTCCCATAACCTGCGCGCGCCGGTGGCTAACATTATCGGCCTGGGCGAGATCCTGGAGATCCTCGATGCCGATTCCCCGGACAGGGAAGCGGTGACCGGCTACATTTTATCGTCGGTAAACGACCTCGACCAGGTCGTAAAGGACCTTAACCAGGTGCTGCAGGTAAGGGAAGAAGTGAACGAAAAGAAAGAGGCGGTGTTTTTTTCCGACATCGTTAACGAGATCCGGAGCAGCATTCCCCTCATAAGCAGTAAAAACACCATCATCGAATGCGACTTTAGTGAAGCCGACCATATGCACACGCTGCGCAATTACTTGTACAGCATTTTTTACAACCTCATTATCAACAGCGTGAAGTATAGCCGCAAAGATGTTACGCCCATGATCCGCCTCAAAACCGCCCGTAAAGACCACCTCTTAGAGATCTCTTTCGAAGACAACGGAAAAGGCATCGACCTTGAAAAAAACCAAAGCACGCTTTTCGGCCTCTACCGCCGTTTTGACTACAGCGTTGAAGGCAAAGGAATAGGCCTGTTTATGGTAAAAACCCAGGTTGAACTGCTCGGCGGGAACATACAGGTAAAAAGCGAGGTGGATAAGGGCACGGAATTTCGCATCGTGCTGCCTGTTGGTGAGCTTGAGAAGCAATTGGTTACAACAGGCGCCCGGTAGCTTATTCGCGTGCCCGAACATTTTGACGCCCGCCTCTTAACCGGTTTTGATGCAGGCTGCTGCGTTAATCATCTGTTAATCTTTTTTTAAGCGGCCGATTATTCCTTTAAGGTTTTTATCACCTGGTGACGCGCCGGGTAATTCAAACGACCGCATGAACTTAAACTTCTTCAAAACCATTCTTCTCCGTATCGCTTCCGTACTGTTTGTAAGCCTTTTTACCACAGCCATCCAGGCCCAGCAGCTCACCTCTTTCGTGGATCCTTTTATCGGTTCGGGCGGACACGGGCACGTATTCGTCGGCGCCAGCGTACCGTTCGGCGCCGTTCAGCTCGGGCCGGATAACTTCTACAAAGGCTGGGACTGGTGCTCTGGCTATAATTACCAGGACAGTGTGATCCGTGGTTTCGCACATACCCACCTGAGCGGCACCGGCATCGGGGACCTTTCGGATATTATCGTAATGCCGTACACCGGTGAGATCAAAACCGACAAAGGCCAGGAGAAAATTCCGGGCAGCGGATATGCATCGCTCTTCTCCCATAAGAACGAACAGGTAAAACCGGGTTTTTACTCCGTTAAGCTCAACAACGGCGTGAAGGTGGAATTAACCGCTTCCGAGCGGGTAGGCTTTCACCGCTACACCTTCCCGGCAGGAAAAACGGCAAGGGTGATCATCGATTTGAAAGAAGGCATTAACGACCAGGCGTCCGACACTTACATCGAACAGGTGGACGACTATACATTTAAGGGTTACCGCATCTCTTCCGGCTGGGCAAAAAACCAGCTGATCTATTTCGCCATCAAATCGTCAGTACCCGTCAAAAACTTCGGCGTTTACAATAACAACACCCTCCTCCCCGGCAAAAGCGGCAAAGACAAAGCCATTAAGGGGCTGATCAGTTTCGGGCAAGCCCCCGCAACGCTCCAGCTAAAAGTGGGCATTTCGCCGGTAAGCTCAGAAAACGCGCTTGCCAATATCCGGGCAGAAATCCCCGGTTGGGATTTTGCTCGCGTGGTAAGCCAGGCGAATACCAAATGGAATACCGAGCTCTCCAAACTCACCGTTGAAACACAAAACCCGGTAGACAAACGGATCTTTTATACGGCCATGTACCATACCATGATCAACCCTTCGCTGTTTAACGATCACAATGGCGATTACCGGGGTACAGACAGTAAGGTATACGAAAAAGCGCCGTTCGCTAACTTCAGCGTGTTCTCTACCTGGGACACCTATCGCGCGGCACACCCGCTTTTCGTGCTCACGCAGCCGCAGCGGGTGAGCGACATGGTGAATACTATGCTCGCCATCAACGACCAGCAGGGATCGATGCCGGTCTGGCACCTGGCGGGTTACGAAACCGGTACGATGGTGGGCATCAGCAGTCAGCAGATCGTTGCCGAAGCGTACCTGAAGGGGATTAAAGGTTTTGATGCGGAACGTGCGTTTACAGCGCTAAAAACAACCGCCATGTCCGATGCACGCGGGCAGCGCTTCCTGCGCGAACTTAAGCCGCTCCCGTCCGACGCCGGAATTGGCCGCCCCCTTGCACAGGCGCTGGAGCTCGGCGTTTCCGATGGCAGCATCGCGCTGATGGCGAAGGCCATGGGCAAAAAACAGGACTATGAATACTTTAAAAAACGCGGGGAGAACTATAAACTCTATTACGATAAAAGCGTGGGCTTTTTAAGGGGCAGGATGAGCGACGGAAGCTGGAACCCTAACTTCGATCCGCTGAAATCTACCAGGCCTTACGGAAGTGATTTCGCCGAAGGTAACTCCTGGCAATACCTCTGGCTGGCGCCGCAGGATGCCCGGGGCCTCATCGACCTCCTGGGCGGCGATAAACCCTTCGCCGAAAAGCTGGATAAATTTTTCTCTATCCCCCTGGCGGGCGACCTGGTGGACCTTACCGGCGGCATCGGCCAGTACGCACATGGTAACGAGCCGAGCCACCACATCGCCTACCTGTATTCGTATGCCGGCGAGCAATGGAAAACGGCTGAAAAAGTGCGTTACATTATGAAAGAATTTTATCATGATAAGCCCGACGGCATTATCGGTAACGAGGATTGCGGGGCGATGTCGGCCTGGTACGTGTTCTCTGCTATGGGCTTTTACCCAGTCTTCCCCGCTTCGGGCGCGTACGTGATCGGCAGCCCGGTGGTACGCAAAGCGACCATCAACCTGCCTGGTAACAAGAAATTCGTAGTGCAGGCGGTGAACAACAATAAGGATAACATTTATATTCAAAGCCTCATGCTAAACGGGAAACCGTATCAAAAAGGGTATATTCTGCATAGCGATATCGTGAAGGGCGGTACCTTAACGATGGTGATGGGCAATAAACCAGGCGCCGGTTTCGGAAAAAACCCGGAGAACAGACCGCAGTAACAATCATGGGCCGGCGTGTGTTGAACGCAAACCAAGGCAAATTACACTGGGATCTCACTCCGGCCTCCTGGCCCGATGAAATACTGATCGTCCCCGCCGGCGCGTTTCACAATATCCGGGCATATCTGCCGTAAGCTCCACGTAAAGAGCAAGGTGCCGGCCATATCAAGTTCAAAGAACCGTATCCAAGCCACCCAAACAACCAATGGGAACCTATTTGGGACCGTTCCCGGATAGTGGGACCGCTCCCACTCACGTTTATTCGCATTAAGCACTAAGTTGGGCCGGCTGGGATAATAACTTTACTGCCATAACCAATATAAGCTTGATCTTATGATAAAAAAGTTTACCTCTTGGGTAAGTACCGCCTGCATGGTACTCATCCTCTTTATCTCGGCGACCGCCGGCGCCCGGCAGGGCATATCCATCACCGGGCACGTAACAGACGAGAATAATCAACCCATGGTTGGCGTTACGGTAAAAGTGAAAGCCTCTTCTGAAGGTGTATCGACCAATGCGAGCGGCGTTTACGCTATACAGGTGACAGACAGCAAAGCCGTGCTGGTATTTTCCTACCTCGGGTACACCACCAGGGAGGTGGCGGCTGATGGCCGTACTACTCTTGATGTACAGCTTACCCCGGATAAGGCGGCCCTCACAGAGGTGGTGATTGTGGGCTATGGCTCCCAGCGGAAGGCGGCAACTACCGGCGCCATCAGTACCATAAAAGCGGCCGAGCTTACCCAGACTCCGGTAGCCAACCTGGCACAAGGTCTGCAGGGACGCGTGGCAGGGCTCGAAGTAATACAAAACTCGGCAGCGCCGGGCGGCAACTCGAGCGTACGCATCCGCGGCATCAACTCCATTAACGGGACCTCCGAACCACTGTACATCATAGACGGTGTACAGGCGGCTAGCGGCGAAGGCACGGTGCTTACCATGAGCCCGCTTTCGGAGATCAACCCGAACGACATCGAATCCGTCGAAGTACTGAAGGACGCCTCCTCTACGGCCATCTATGGCGCACGCGGTTCCAATGGAGTGATCCTTATCACCACCCGCCATGGCAAAGCCGGTAAAAGCGTGATCAGCTATGACGGATATGCCGGCACGCAACGCAACTCGAAAACACTCGATGTAATGAACGCCGCCGAATTTGCCGTACTCGAAAACGAAGTATATAAAACCACCCTGTATCCCGACCCGGCTTCGCTCGGCGAGGGCACCGACTGGCAGAAGCTGATCTTCCGCAATGCAGGCATCCAGAGCCACCAGTTATCCGTAGCCGGCGGGAACGAAAAAACACAGCTGGCGCTTTCGGCCAACTATTTTGACCAGGACGGGGTGATCCTCAATACGGGCTTTAAACGCTACTCGTTCAGGGTGAACGTAGACCACAACGCCACTAAAATACTGAAAGTTGGGGCGAGCATCTATTCGTCGGTCTCCGGCTATGATGGCGTGGATACGGCGCCTACCAATACCGATGCCGGTAACCAGGGCGTACTTAACGCAGCGCTTACCGCGGCGCCGATGCTGGTACCTTACCGCGATAACGGCAGCCTCTTCCCTTATACCGAACAGTTCAGCGGCCGCTACAAAGAAGCCAGGAGCCCGCTTGCGCTCCTGGCGCAGATGCGTAAAACCACGTCCAACAACACCACCGGTAACGCTTATGCGCAGTTTAACCTGGCAAAGGGCCTTACCTACAAGGCTTCGTTTAACGCAGTGATCGGCAACGGCCTTTATGATTATTACTCGCCGGCAAACTTAGGTCAAACCGACCTTACCGTGGCCGGCGGTGCCGCAGAAAAGAACAATTCACGCAGCCAGACGCTGCTTCACGAGAGTATAGTGGCCTATAACCGCACATTTGGCGAAGACCACAACATAGATGCTACCGCCGTTTACGGCACACAAAGCAATACCACCAGCGGCAGCTTTATTACCGCCAGCAACTTCCCGAACGACGCCACCAAAAATGACGCACTGCAGCTCGCGGCTATTCACAGTGTATCGAGCGTTAAAGCGCGTTCGCGGCTGGATTCTTACGCCGGCAGGCTGAATTACGGCTACAAGAACAAACTGTTCCTAAACCTGACCGGCCGCTTCGACGGATCGAGCAAATTCGGCGCAAACCACAAATGGGGCTTCTTCCCGGCGGTGGGTTTGGCTTACCGCCCGATCGAAGAGAAGTTCATGGAAAATGTTTCCTTTATCTCAGACCTCAAGATCCGCGGCAGCTGGGGCATCACCGGTAACGCCGGAGCCATCAACCCGTACGGTTCGCTGGCCCTGGTATCCTCGGCAGGCAACTATTATTTCGATCATACCAACAAAACCGGTATCAGCCCTGCAGGAATTCCCAACGCCGACCTTCGCTGGGAGCAGGCTAAACAGGTGGACGTGGGTCTCGATATGGGCTTCTTCCGCGATCGCCTGAGCGTGGTGGTCGACGTGTACCGGAAAAACACCGACGGCCTGCTGTTCACCAAGTCGCTTCCGGTATCCTCCGGGAACGCTTCGATCACAGGCAACTACGCCGGCCTGCTTAACCGCGGGGTCGAAGCGTTTGTAAGGGGCAACATCGCCAACGGACCGCTTAAGTTCGATATGTCGGTAAACCTGAGCGTAAACCGCAATAAGGTGACCGGGCTTGACGGGTTTACCCAGGAGCTTTCGGCCTCCAACTACAGCGTGATCCGCGTAGGCGAACCGCTCGGCATGTTCAAAACCTATGTGTATAACGGCATCTACCAAACCGGCGAAACCATCCTTCCGGGATCGGGCAGCCGAATCGGCGGAGTGAAGGTAAAAGACCTGAATAATGATGGCAAGATCGACGCCAGCGACCAAACGCTTACCGGCAACCCGAATGCGAAATATACGCTTGGCTTCTCGCCCCGCCTGCAATACAAGAATATCGACCTGAACCTGTTTGTACAGAGCTCGCAGGGCCGCGACGTATTTAACGTAACCCGTTTTAGCCTGGAGAACCCGCTTGGCGGACGCAACGTTATGCAGGGACTGGTGAACCGCTGGTCGGCTACCAACCCGGGCAACGAGTTTGTAAGCGGTAACCAGGGCGGCCGTAACCCCATTACAGACCGATACGTAGAAAACGGGTCGTTCACCCGGTTCAAAAACCTGTCTGTGGGATACACGGTTCAGAAGCTGAAATACCTCTCGCGGGTAAGGGCCTACCTCAGCGCCAACAACCTGTTCACCAGCACCAAATACAGCGGTTACGATCCTGAGGTGAACGTAAACGGCAGTTCTAACACCCTGCTGGGCGTAGATAACGGTGTTTACCCCGTAGCAAAATCTTATTTGCTCGGCCTGCAGATCACCCTATAACCAACCAACTAAAGAATACGAACATGAAACGACATATAAGGATCCTGATCGCTGCTGCCTGCGTTGCTGTTGGCGCCGGCTCATGTACCAAACTGGAGGAAACCCCGTACTCCACCATCTATACCACTAATTTTTACCAGACGCCGGCAGATGCCGAGGCGGCATTAACCGCATCGTACGCTTTTATCTCGAGCGTGTACAACATCACGGGCACCACGCTTTCTGACTGGAGCGCCGACCAGCTATACCCACGCGCCGTGGTGGGTCGCGACGTGCTTACGCTGATGACCTACGACCCCAACTTTACCGCACAGCGGAGCCTGGGGCGCGTAAACGAATCGCCCGCACAATTCTGGATCAACTGCTACAAAGGGATCGACAAAGCCAACTGGGTGATCGAAAAAGTGCCCGGCATTAACATGGATGCCACGCGCCGCACACAGATCGTGGCCGAAGCTTATTTCCTGCGCGCCTATTTCCACTGGCTGCTCACCAAAAACTTCGGCGATATCGTAGTACGTACCAAAGCAAGCCAGACAGAAGAGGACGCCCTGGCAGGCAAAAGCGTAAAAGCCGACGTATACAAACAGATCTATGCCGACTACCAGGCAGCCGTAGCCGGTCTGCCTTCGCCGGGATTTGCGGCTACCTCCAAAGGCCGCCCTTCCAAAGAAGCCGCGCAGGCGCTGTTTGCCAAAGCCGCCCTCTATAACGAAGACTGGACCAAAGCCCTAAGTCTTGCCAAAGAGGTAATTGCCTCAGGAAAATACGCCATGCTTACCAACTATAAAGATGTATTTGATGTGGCCAAAGAAGACGCCGCCCGCCAGGAGAACATCTGGGCTTATGAAGGCGAAAGCGGTACGCCCTCTAACTACACACAGGTTGGGTATTTATCGGCGCCAACGGGAGCGGTCCAATATTCGAAGGCCGGATCGGGCTCGATGTATGTATACCAGTCGTTTTTCGACTCGTTTAACCCCATCGATACCCGGCGCCAGATGCTCGATACCACGTATATAACCGCTACCGGTGCCGTGGTTAAACAAGCCAGCATCACCCCTATTACCACCAAAGGCGTATTGCTTAAAAAATACCAGGACCCTAACTCCGTGGGCGCTAACCATGCCAATAACATCCCGCTTATCCGCATGGCGGATGTGTACCTCATCGCCGCAGAAGCAGAAGCGCGTTTAAACGGCGGTTCCACGGATGCGTATACTTACGTTAACCTCGTTCGCAAACGTGCCAACCTGGGCAACCTTACCGCCGGTCTCGGCAAAGACGCCTTTATTGATGCCGTACTCCAGGAACGCTCATGGGAGCTCTTCGGCGAAGGCGACCGCTGGTACGACTTAACACGCACCGGCAAATTTATGACCGTGATCCCGCTTGCCACCAACAACGTATACCCGGTGCGTACGGTACAGCAAAAGAACAGGTACTTCCCGATTCCCCAGGAAGAAATCAACGCAAACCCGAAACTCACACAGAATGATCCCTGGAAGTAAGTCGACCGCTTTTTTCCTGGCCCTGTTGCTCATCGCAGCAGGATTTCCTGTTAACGCCGCGTTCACCTGGAAACTAAATAAAGACCGCTCCGTTACCTACAGCACCGATGGCGGCAGAGCTTTCACGCTGTTTCCGAAGTTTACGGTGCTCTACCGTACCGACGATCCTAAACTGCATTACGAAAACTCTACCGGCCCGCTTAAGCAATTCGCCGATGGCGTAAACCTCCCCTGCTGGAATGGCGTCGCCGGCTCGCCTATGACGGCGAACTACTTCGAAGCAGGACTCAACCTGCAGGCCCTGGCCGTGTCGGCAGCGGCAGCCGGCGACAGCGTGACCTGGAAATTCGCACCGCAGCCGCTGTTCGAGCTATCGGCCAGTCTCAGCTTCGCGGGAACAGGCAGCGAGCCGGTGATCAGGTTTGTACTAACCGCTAAAAAAGAAGGCTATTTCTCCGTCGGCTATGCCGGCATGCCGGAACTGAAACCGGCCCTGGCCGATGCCATCTGGCAACCCTGGATCTGGCAGGAAAAAAGGTTCCCGCTCAATTCGTACCTGTCCATCGACGAAATGTGTCCCCTCCCCTCCACCATGGTGGAAAAAGATGGGTGGACCTACGGGCTGGTAACCGATCCGAAGGAGATTCCGTTCCGGCTTCCTTCGCTGGCTGCGGGCACCATCCGCTTTGGCGTGCTGCTGCGCAACAAGGCGGGTAATGCACAACCCATGGTGTTTTCGCCGGTGCTGGGCAACGCCGAATCGAAGCTGCAGCCTGGTGCTGTGTACGCGTTCCGTGTGCGGGTATTGAACCACCATGCCAGCCAGCTTGAAACACATCGCTATGTGGCCGAAAAGATCTTCGCCTTCGGTGATTATCGCTCGAACGTATTCAATAACCTGAATCAAACGGTAGAGAACATGGTGCGCTATGGAATGGACGATGTAACCAGCGGCTGGAACCCCGAACTGAAGGGCTTTGACTACACCGCCGATGTGGCACAAACCGTAAAGGTGGTGTCGGGCATGCATCCGCTGGCGGTTTCGTTCATTACCGACGACGAAAATATTTATCGCCGCCGGGCGGTGCCCATGACCGAATTCAACCTTTCGCGCGAGCGTTTTCTATTTACTATCAACAAAGGGGTAAACGGGCAGAATGCTTCCGGCAAACTGATCGGCCCGGGGGTGGAAGTTGCCGAGCTTGCGGCGCTCAATACTTTTTTTGGCGGACAATCACCCATCTTCCGGTATTTTGCCGATAGCCTGAAGAACACTGAACGCATCCTTAACCTGAAGGTAAAAAGCCCGGGCAACTCCTGGAACAACCTGCTCGGCCTTTACAAAATGAATGGCGACAAAGCGCTGCTGCAGGAAGTCATGCGCAAAGCCGACGAATATATTGCACAACGGGTTAACACGCGGCAAACGGATTTTAAGCTTACCGGCGCCAATGCCGACGGCAGCCTCTCGTCAGAGCTCTCCTCGCAATTCTGGACCGATTATTCGCCCATGTGGATGGAGCTGCTCGACCTTTACGAGGTTACCGGGCAGCAGAAGTACCTGGATGCGGCGGTAACCGGTGCTAAGTTGTATACGGAATACGTGTGGTTCAATCCTGTTATTCCCGCAGGCTCGGTGAACGTGAACGGGCAGCCCGCAGAAGCCTGGCGGGTATCGCAGATCGGTATGACGCCCGAAGCGTCGAACACCTTTAACTGGAACCCGGCCATTTTCCTCACGCATTTTGCGGCACATATGCTGCGGATCGCGCATTACACCAACGATCCTTATTTCAGGAACATCGCCCGCTCGGCCGTCATCGGGCGTTACTCTAACTTCCCGGGCTACCAGGTCTACCGGCAATACAGCGTAAACCCGGCCCGGCCCGATTACCCGTACAACCTCAACTACCACGGCCTGTTCTACTTTAACCACATCTGGCCGCAGATCGCCCTGCTGTATGACTACCTCGTAAGCGATGCATTTGCGCAGTCGAAAGGCGCCATCAGCTTTCCCAACCAGTTCGTGCCATCATATGCCTATCTCAGGAGCAAAGCGTACGGCTATGAGCCGGGCAGTTTTTATACCGACAAAG
Organism: Hufsiella ginkgonis; assembly: GCF_009834915.1. Lineage (GTDB taxonomy): Bacteria > Bacteroidota > Bacteroidia > Sphingobacteriales > Sphingobacteriaceae > Hufsiella > Hufsiella ginkgonis. The sequence goes on from NZ_WVHS01000001.1 coordinate 1,008,720, forward strand.
GGGTTTACCTCTGGATGCCGGCACAGCTGCTTAAATTGTCTAACGAGCAGGTAAACTACATCAGCGGCTACGGCAACAATGCCTTTTACATGGCGCTTACCAACCAAAGTAAAGCCGAAGTACGTACCGAGGTGGCCATTAATCCCACGCTGGTGATGCTGGATCGTAACAAAAACTATTCGGTGCGGGTATGGCGGGATAACAAACCTGCCGAACGGCTTACGCTTACAAACGGAAAAGTGAACGTGGTACTGTCGCCCGGCGGGATTACGGCGCTCGCCGTAGATTCGCTGCCGGTAAATACGCAATTCCACAAAAAGATCTTCGGCACTGCCACGCAGGCAGCGTCTGCCGCATCGTATAAGTTCGGCGACACGCCCTTCGGGAAGCTTTCTGGCGCCATTATCGGCCTGGGAGGCGAGATCAATACCGCGTATATCTGGCTCAACGCGCAGAGCGACAGTTTCCAGGCGGTGAACCTTTCGTACCGGGTGGCGGGCGACGAAAAATGGACCGTCACCAGTGATTCCAGCTACCCGTTCGAGTTCAGCATCCCCTTCGGTAAAAATGCCATCGAATACAAAGCCGATTTTCTGAAAGACAAGGAAATAGTACATACAACAGGTACTTTTACATTGAGGCGTTAACCAATAGCGATCCCGGGGTAAAGCAGCCGCGGAACAGAGCAGCAAATGAATAAGCGCATACGTACAAACAGCCAATTTTATGTCGCCGGAACAAGTATAGCAGCGGCGGCCCTCTTATTTTTCTGCCTGGCGCTTAGGCCGGTACAGCAAGTAACGCCCCAGGCGTGCATCCCGCGCAGCGGATTACCTGGTTTTTTCAGGAAGCTGGAAAAAGGAAAGCCGGTAACCATCGCTTATCTTGGCGGGAGCATTACAGAGGCGCCGGGATATCGCATTCAAACCGAAGAATTTATCAGGAAAACCTACCCCTCAACGAAGCTGAAAACCATTAACGCAGGTGTTGGCGGTACGGGCTCGTATCTCGGCGTGTTCCGGCTGGGGCCTGACGTGCTGAGCCAGCGTCCCGACCTGGTATTTATTGAGTTTGCGGTGAACGATGCCAAAGGCGATTCGCTGAAAATTTGCAACGCGGTTGAAGGCATTATCCGCCAGGTACGCCGGGCGAACAAGCATACCGATATTTGCTTCCTCTATACCATTTACGAACCGATGATTGCCGATTACCGGCGCGGGGTCCTTCCCGCTTCCGTGCGGTACATGGAGCAGATAGCGAAACATTACCAGCTTCCCTCCATCAACCTGGCCTATGATGTGCTGGGGAAAATGAACAACGGAACGCTTGTTTTCCATGGTGAAAAAGATAAGAACTATGGCACGCAGGTAGTTTTCACCCTGGATGGCACACACCCGACTACAGATGGGCACCGGGTATACACGGCGACGATCGCCACGGCGTTCGGACAGCTGAAAAACAGGAAGGAAAAGTCCCGGAAAAATATCCCTCCCTTGTACGCCGGCAACCTGGACCGTACCAGCGTAGTTGCGGCTGCGTCGTTTACCCGCTATGGCAACTGGCGGCCCGGGACGGAATTGCCCGAGCTGAAACCGTTTGTAAAAAGTTTCCCTGACCTGGTGTACACCACCAGCCCGAACGACAGCCTGGTGCTCGAATTTACCGGCGACCGGCTGGGTATCAGTGATGTGATGGGCCCATCGTCGGGAACGGCGCTCTTAAACATAGATGGCAAACCCTTCGCGCGGCAGCGCTTTGATGAGTTTACCACCTATTACCGCCGCAGCTTCTTCTTTATCGACTCGCTGGGCGGGGGAAAGCACCGCCTCACATTGAAACTGGGTAACGCACCGATCGATAAACTAAAAATGCTGCGTCCGGGCGATCCCGGCGAACGCACCCGCTACCAGCGTTACGAGCTGTACGTGGGCAACGTAATGCTCACCGGCAAAGCACTTATTAACCCTGGCACTAAAAAATGATGATGCACCGAACGCTCAGAGCCGCCCTCGTTTGCGGCACCCTGGTCCTCCTTTGCGGCACGGCAAAGGCCCAGCTCCCGGCGGAAACACCCGGGCAAAAAGAAAGCCGCATGAAGTGGTGGACACATGACCGGTTTGGCATGTTTATCCATTGGGGGCTTTACTCCCTCCCGGCCCGGCACGAGTGGGTAAAGAACTTCGAGCGGCTCACAGACAGTGCCTACCAGAAATACTTCGATAATTTTAACCCGGACCTGTACGATCCCGACGAATGGGCCCTCCAGGCTAAAAAAGCAGGCATGAAATACGTGGTGCTTACCGCGAAACACCACGAAGGCTTTTGCCTGTTCGACTCGAAATACACGGACTATAAATCTACCAACACGCCCGTGAAAAAGGACCTGGTGAAACTATATGCCGACGCCTTCAGGAAACAGGGTATCCGCGTAGGATTTTACTATTCGCTGATCGACTGGCATCACCCTGATTTTACCGTAGACCGCAACCACCCCATGCGCGACAATGCCGAAGCCCGGAAACTGAACGCCGGCAAAGACATGAGAAAATACCAGCAATACCTCAAAAACCAGCTTACGGAGCTGCTTACCCAGTACGGGCAGATCGATGAGCTTTTCCTCGATTTTTCGTACCCGGGCAAAGACGGGAAAGGACGCGATGACTGGGATTCGGAAAACCTGCTGAAACTGGTCCGCAAACTGCAGCCCCGGATCATTGTGAACGACCGCCTCGACCTGGCTGCCGTGCCCGGCGGATGGGACTACCAGACACCCGAACAATTTATGCCGCGGGAGTGGCCCGCCATCAACGGTCAGCGCGTACCCTGGGAGACCTGCCAAACGTTCTCCGGCTCGTGGGGGTATTACCGCGACGAATATTCGTGGAAAAGCACTAACCAGCTAATAGCGATGCTGGTAGAAACAGTAAGCAAAGGCGGCAACCTGCTGCTGAACGTGGGCCCAACCGCGCGCGGCGTGCTCGACGAACGTGCACAGGAACGCCTCCAGGGAATAGGCGATTGGATGCGGTTTAACAGCCGCGCTGTTTATGGCTGTACCCAGGCTCCTGATGAGCTTGAAAAACCTGACAATTGCCTGCTCACCTATAACCCGGAAACGCGCCGCCTCTACATCCACGTGCTCGAATGGCCGTTTAAATCGCTTTACCTGAAAGGGTATGCAGGTAAGATCAAATACGCCCAACTGCTCAAAGATGCCTCGGAGATAAAGTTCCGCACTAACACCACCCCCGGGAGCCACACCACGGAAAATACGGCCGCCACCGACGTGATCCTCGACCTGCCGGTAAATAAACCCGATACTGCTATCCCCGTGATCGAAATCGTGTTAAAATAACCAGGGTTATGCGGTCCGGATCGTATTCTATGCTTAAAATTCTCTTCGCAGCAGCGCTCTTTGCCCAAGCCCCGTTAACCCGTGTACTGGCTCAGAACGTTTTTAAAAAGGACGATGTGGTGGTTTTCGTGGGCAACAGCATCACCCAAAACGGGGAATTTCACCACCAGGTGGCGCTGTTTTACGCTACACGATTCCCACAGGAAAAGATCAGCGTTTACAATGGCGGCGTGGGCGGTAATACCTCGGCCGATGTGATGCGCCGGATGCCATATGATATACTGGTACACCGCCCATCATGGTCGGTAGTTAAGCTGGGCATGAACGATGTAAACCGGGAGCTTTACCTTCCGGAAAAGCAAAAAGACCCGGGACTTAAAACAGCAAAACAGCGGATGTTCGGCATTTACAAATCGAACGTAAAGCGCGTGATCGATACGCTGCTCTCCGCCCATAGCCGCGTGATCCTGCAAACACCCGGCATTTACGACCAAACCTCTACGATGCCCGCGCCAAACCTGAAAGGCCGTAACGATGCACTTGGCGACTACAGCAAATTCATCCGCCGAGCCGGTAAGGCCTACGGCTTGCAGGTGATCGATTACCGTACCATTCTTACCCGCCTCAATAAAAAACTCCAGGCAAAAGATCCTGCAGCCACTATTATCGGGCCAGACCGCGTGCATCCCGGGCCTGTGGGGCATTTCGTAATGGCCTACCAGTTCTTAAAAAGTACGGGGGCACCAAAATTCGTATCCCGCCTTTCGGCGGATGCGCGGACGCTGACCGGACAAGCGGAAAACGCCGATCTCACCGATTTAAAAGGCGACCGGCGCAACCTCACGTTTACCAGCGCCGAAAAGTCGCTCCCCTTCCCGGTTACCGCCGCCGTAGGGCCTGCGCTGCGGCTGGTCCCTTTTGTAAGAGACTTTAACCAGGAGATCCTTTGTGTTAAGAACCTCGAAAAAGGGACATACCGTTTATCCATTGATGGCATCACGATCGGCTCGTTCACTTCGGATGCATTGTCCAAAGGCATCAACCTTGCACAGCTGCCATCAACTCCCCAGAACCGGCAGGCGCGGGAAGTGCTTCGCGTAAGCCAGGATTACTGGAAAACAGAGGCCGACCTCCGTGGGATTGCCAGTATGGAGTATAACCAGCTGCGTTCGCGGGAAAAACTCACGCCAGCTGCGGCCGCCACCCTGTACGCGCGCCTGCTGAAAGAGCCTGCCCGCGATTCGGTATCATACCGCACGCTGGTAAACCTCCAGGCTTCCTACCTTAACCTGAAAGCCCGCGAGCCTCAGCTTGAACAGGGGTTAGACAGTTTGCGGAACGAGATCTACCGCGCAAATCAGCCGGTAAGGCATACTTTCAGCATCAACGCCTTATAGGCCCGGGCGGTTATACGGTTATGTATCCAAATTTTTATTTAAAATAATTCTAAATAGTGTGTGAAAATATGGATCACATTCCTACTTTTGCCTCAATTTGTAATTAATCTAAATAAAGACATGAACCGTTTCTACAAAACCTTATCCTGGTGCTTTACCATCATCCTGGTATTGATTGGTATACACACTAATGCCCAGACCCCTGCCGGTTCCATTTCCGGAACCATAACAACCAGCGATGGAAAACCTGCATCCAACGTAACCGTGGGTATAAAAAACGAGAACAAAACAACAGCCACTAAGGACGATGGCTCCTTTATCATTAAAAGCATAAAACCGGGCACTTACACACTAAAGATCTCTTCCGTAGGGCTTACCCCGCAGGAGAAAGAAGTGACCGTAACAGGTGGCGGTAAAACCGATGTCTCTTTCAAGCTCACCGAGTCGCTGGCCCGGTTAGACGAGGTAGCCATCACCGGCTATAGTGCACCCAAGCGGCAGCCGCTAGCGGTAGGTAAAACCGGGATCGCACCAAGAGATCTTCCTCAGAGTGTGCAGACCTTCGGCGCCGAAGTAATTGCCGACCAGCAGGTAAACCGCCTTGCGGATGTGCTGAAGAACGTAAACGGTGTGGCATTAGCCGAGAACCGCGGCTCCGTAAACGAGACATTCGTGGCGCGTGGTTATAGCCTGGGTACCAATAACGTACTCAAAAACGGCGTACGTGCCAACGGTGGCGGTATTCCCGAAGCCAGCACCTTAGAGTCGGTAGAAGTATTAAAAGGCAGTGCCGCCCTGCTTTACGGTGGTGTTACCGGCGGCGCAATAGTAAATATGGTGACTAAAAAGCCTAAATTCAACTTCGGTGGCGAAGTAGGGTTCCGTACCGGGAGCTATGATATGTTAAAACCTTCCGTAGATGTTTATGGCCCCATTTCTGACAAGGTGGCCTACCGCGCTATCGTGACCACGGAGAACGCCAACAGCTTCCGCGATGACGTAAAAACCCGCCGCGTGTATGTTAATCCCTCGATGTTATTCAAATTAGGCAAGAAAACCGAGCTGCTCGCCCAGGGCGATTTTCTGAAAAGCAACTATACCCCCGATTTCGGGATCGGCACGGTAGCAGGTAAGATCGCGAATATCGGTCGCGATGCTTACGTGAATACTGTTTGGGCGTATAATAACACTACTACCTCTACCATGCAGGCAAATATTACCCACCAGTTTAACGACACCTGGAAACTGAACACCATATTTGGCTACCAGGGATATCACCGTAACTATTTCTCCGCAGAGCGCCCTTTCGCCACACTCGCCGACGGGATCGCCGCCCGTAACCTTACCCGTTCAAAGTCACAGGAGTTTACTTACAATCAACAAGTTAACCTGACCGGTGCATTTAAAACCGGGTTTGTTAAACACCAATTCCTGTTTGGCGGGGATGCGGACCAATCCAGGACCACCGCTTACAGCTTTAAGTACGATAACAATACCACAGCCTATTCTTATGGCAACATCAACCTGCTGAACCCTGCTACCTATAATACCCGCACCGATATTCCGAATACAAAGATCGTATCCGATACATTTACGCCGGTTTTCCGCATGGGCTCGTTCGTATCAGACTTGCTTACGCTAACCGAAAAGTTCAAAGTGCTGGCCGGTATTCGTTATACCTTCCAGAAACAGCCGCGGTCCATTCTTCACAACTACGAAACGGGCGCCACTACGCTGTCTAACAACAACATCAACAAGTCGAAAACGGAAGATGCCTGGTCGCCGAAAGTCGGCCTGATCTACCAGCCGATCAAAAGCAGCTCCGTGTATGTAAGTTATGCCAACAACTTTACCAGCAATTCCGGCACCGATGTGAACCTTATCCCGATGACCCCGTCTGTTATCGACCAGTACGAAGCGGGTATCAAAAACGACTTCTTCGGTGGCAGGATGTCGTTTAACGTAACCTGGTATAAAATTGTGAACGATAAATTCGCGCAAACCGCATTGTTTAAGGCAGACGGCGTAACCCCGAATGCCGATGCCAACATCAAAGAATTCAGCGGCGCTACCGCCAGCGATGGTCTTGAATTCGATGTTACCGGCAAACTGGCCAAAGGCTTAAACTTCCTCGCGGGATACAGCCACAACTATTTCCGATACACTAAAACGCTTCCGACCGGCATCACCGAAGGTGAGCGCATCATCGGCAGCACAGAGCATACCGCCAACGGCACGCTATTTTACACGTTCAGCTCCGGAAAAGCAAAAGGCTTGAAACTCGGAACTTCCGCATTTTACACCGGCAAACGCAACATGGGCTTTAACACGCTTAAAACCGGTTTACAGCGTGGCCAGCCGGTTGAAGTGGGTGCGTTTACTACCGTAGACCTGTCTGCAGGATACACCTACAAGAGGCTTTCGGTATTAGGCAAGCTGGCTAACGTTACCGACGAGCTTAGCTACTTTGTACACGAAAACTACAGCGTGAACCCGATTCCGCCAAGAAGCTTTATGACCACATTCAGCTATAAGTTTTAACCATACTTAACGTTTAAGTAAACAGCCGGACCAATAACGTCCGGCTGTTTGTATGTTTGCAAAACCCGTTCATGAAAAAAACAGTGCTGCTCCTATTTATGCTCACCGCGTTAACCGCCGGCGCGCAGGTGCTGAAAAAACGCACCACCAAACTGATGGGAAGTCGTTGGGACATCACGCTGGTAGCTCCCGATTCGCTCACGGCAGTACGGCATATCGATACCGTTATTGCCGAAGTGAGCCGGATCGAGCACCTGATATCCGACTGGATGCCCGGGACCCAGATCTCGCAGGTAAACAAGAACGCGGGGATTCGTCCTGTTAAAGTCGACAAAGAGGTATTTGAGCTTACCAAACGGGCACTGAACCTTTCGCGGCTAACCGGCGGCGCTTTTGATATCAGTTTTGCTGCGATGGACAGGATCTGGAAGTTCGACGGCTCGATGACCGTGATGCCTTCGGCAGAAATGATCCGCAAGTCGGTAGAAAAGGTCGGGTATAAGAACATCATTCTGGACAGCGCCCGGTCTACCATATTCCTCAGGCTGCCCGGCATGAAGATCGGCTTCGGCGCGCTTGGCGAAGGATATGCCGCGGATAAGAGCCGCGAGCTGATGCTGGCGAAAGGCATCAAAGCCGGGATCGTGAACGGATCAGGCGATATGAGCACCTGGGGAAAACAGCCTGACGGCAGCGATTGGGCCATCGGGATTACCAACCCGATGCGCGAGGATACGCTCCTGGCGGTAGTTCCGCTTAAGCAGCATGCAGTAGTTACCTCCGGCAGTTACGAGAAGTTTGTGGTGTTTAACGGCAAGCGCTACGCGCACATCATCAATCCCGCTACCGGTTACCCCGCTACGGGGCTTTGCAGCGTGACCGTTTTCGGGCCGAGCGCCGAAACGGCTAACGGGTACAGTACATCGATGATGGTGCTGGGAGAAAAACGTGCAATCGCCTTTATCAGGCAATTTCCGGCTTACAGCTACATTATCATTACCGATAAGGGGAAAATCGTTTCATCGCCGGAATTGGAATTTAAAAGAAGAAAAGTAATTACTAATTAGTAATTTATTTCTAATACATATTTAATACTTTGAAGAAATATGGATGGTAAATTTGTCATCTCATAATATATATGGAAGAGCAACAATTCACATGTATTAAAAAGCGCTCATGCCATCGAAGTCAGCATTCGGATTATAGATGCATTCGTCAAACTTCGTGAGATGCTGATTAGCCAACGTGAGACGCAATCAGAACTCGCGGACATCAGGCGCAGGCTGGATGAACATGATGCGGGCTTTGGACCAAGCCTAACCTCCTCAATAACAATCCGTCCTCACCTGGTTCCTCGACTGGTAAAAGCTCACGCCTCTGCCTGACTGCTCCATACAAATCGCGTCAAGCAGTTCCATCACATCTTTTTGCATTGCCAGCGAGCCGCAGATCATGAGGATCCCGCCGTTCTCGAAAAGCCTGGCTAATTTATCGCCATCTCGTTGGATCAGGTGGCTTACATACTGTTTATTTCCCTCGCGGGAAAAGGCCGTATGAATGGCTGCCAGCTTACCCTCAGCGGCGCTTTGCTCAAGGAAATCCTGGTACAGGTTATAAGTGAGCCGCTGCCTGAAGCCACAATACAGCTGGACCGGTATCTTCTTCCTGTTCTGGCTGATCATCCCGAGGAAGGGAGCGATACCTGTTCCGTTCGAGATCATCACCACCTGCGGCACACCACCCGGAAAGTGAAAATGCTCATTTTTAACGATGCGGGCGCGGATCTTTTGTTCGACGGTTAGACCGTGCAGGAACCCTGAGCCCAGTCCCTCCGGGTGAAGCCGTACGCTTAAGCGGATCTCCTTGCCCACCACCCCGATAGAATAGAGCCGCTCCCGGTGGTCATTTGCCGGGTAAATAGCCAGTAGGTCGCCGGACCGTACACGCAGCCTGCTCCCGATCTTAAATGCCATGGTAAAGGTTCCGCCGGCCTGCGCTGCAGGGGTGATCTTTGTGACGGTCAGGCTTTCCATTCGCGCATTCGCGGCAAGGTCCAATCCTGTGAGCATCGTTACCGGGATGCCCGACTGTTGCGACCAGGCTTCGGCCCAAAGGCCGAAATGCTCCGGTGATTTATCATCGACGGTATGAATATCGGTCAAGGCCGTCGCCCACGCCTGGTGCGATAGCAACCGGTTCACCTCGAACGCGTATTTGCAAAAATCCGGGTACGCATGCGAGCCAAATCCAAGTACCGAATAACTTATAGGTTGCGATTGCGGATACCTTTCGAGCAGTTTTGCCAGGCGCGTGGCGTTGGTAGGAGCATCTCCAAGTCCGTAAGTGGCGGTCATCACCACCAGGTGCTCCGCTTTCGGAAACCGGGCATAGTTATTCAGTTCCGTTACGAACGATTTCTCGCCAGCCTTCAATAACTGCTGGTTCAACGCCTGCGCAAAACGGAAAGTGCTTCCATTTTCTGAACCAACCAGGATAATGAACCGGCTTTCCGCTGCGGTGAATTTATTCCTGGTACGGTTTCCCAGGCGCTTAAAAGTGATGGCAAAGCCCGAATAAATAAAAAACAGGATGTTGCCCGATGCCAGTGCCAGTATGATGGCCCATACGCTGCTGCCGCGACCGGTATGGAGATCGAGGCTCAGGTTAGTGTAAAACACCGCGGCGGGATATTTCACTTCGCCAAGGATGTCGCCGGTAACCTGGTTCACGGTAACTTCGCGATCCCTGAGCTTCAGGGTATAGTAATCCTCCACATCTTCTGAGAAAGGAAATTCGATCGATTCAACTTCAGAGAGCTTTGTTTTCTTAAAAATGGCGAACTCCGCAGGGCTCTTTACAGGTTTGGCTTGGATGACGTCAAAATCTACCTTCGGCGACACGTGCGCCGTATCAAAAAACCCGAAACGTGCCAGCGATAGGTAAGTTCCCGTCAGCGCAATGATCATGATCGGGATGAGCGACCAGCGTCCGAGCACCACGTGGTAAAACTGCGCGAAGTTTTCCCGCACGATCGGCGTAAAAAAGCGTTTTAACCCGCGTTGCCGCTGAATGACAAGCATCGTTCCCGACACGGTGATGAGCAACAGCAGGAATGCGGTAAGCCCGATAAAGAACCGGCCCGCTTCATGCAAAAAAAGTGAGCGGTGCAGCGCCGTTACCCATTGAAAAAATTCGTTCTCTTCGCCGGGATGGCCGAGAACTTTCCCGGTTAGCGGATCGACGTAAACGGAAGGGTTCTTTTCACCTGCACCGGTACCTTTTGCCTGTACGAACTGGTTCACGTCCACCGAAAGTGCCGTAATGCCCGGATACCTGGTGCGAAGTGCCGGAAGTGCCTGCGCGAGCGTTACATCGCTGAAATTGTTTACCCGGTAAGGCTGCATTTTCTCGGTCACGGGGCCGAAAGCGAGTATGATACCGGTAAGCGCTGCGAGAGACAGCAATAAAAAAGAAGATACAGCCAGTGCTAAGTGGCTGTATCTCCAAACTGAAATTGTCATGCGCGCGGGGGGCGTTAATTAGGGCTAAAACGTACGTACCGGATATATCCCCCCGCGCCTTCGGTCTTTGCCGAGAGGCTCTCTGTCGTTAAAGGGATCTCGATATCCTTTACATTGTACTTTTTATCTTCTACCGCAGCTTCGAACCGGATCTTATACCCGGCGTTAATCTTCGAGTTTTCGAGCTCGATCACATTTACGCTGCGGTCGCCGCCGGCTACAGAAGCACCGGTAATGGCGCTGATATCGGTACGTTTTTGCTTGTAAAAGGCGAACCAATCTTTCAGGGTGTTGTACCATTTTTTGTCGGAACCCAGCACATACAGCGTTTTCTCATATCCTCCTTTGGGGTTGATGAGTGAGATCACCACATAAGCTTCTTCGCCCATGTAGCTGGTCATCTGCACCATACACTTATATTTTGCGGTTTGCGCCCGGGAAACGGCAGGAGCGGCAAATAACAGGGCCAGCGCTAAAAGGCCTGCTGAATAAAATTTAGATAGCATCATTATTTGAGGAAATTAACAGATACATTATTTTTTGTGAGCACTTCGTTTTCGCTGGCGAGGTCGAACGCGGTCTCTTTAAAATTGGTGACGGCATCTTTCTTCGCACCGATAGACAGCAGGTACTTTAAGATCACATCGTCTTTAGAAACCAGTGCCGCTTTGTGCAGCGCGGTAAGACCTTCCCTGTTTTTCGCATTTACGTCGATACCGAGACTCTCCAGGCGTTTCAGCAGCGGGAGGCTGTTTTTGGCTGCGGCTAAATGTATCAGCGTATTTCCGTCGGCCTGCGGGGCGGTAACGTTAAGGCCTTGCTGTTTGAGGATGTTTAGCTTATTATCAAATTCGATTCCGCTTGCCGCAACTGCGGAACCACCGCCCTGACCGGCACCCGGGCCGCCACCTTGTCCTTCACGTCCGCCAGCGCCCGGTCCGCCCTGAGCCCCGGCGCCTCCGCCACGCGGACCACCGCCACCCATCACAGACATAGGCGCTTCCAGCACATAGTAAGCCAGGTTGTTCCCTTTTTTATCGAGCACATTCACTTTCGCCCCCTTGTTAACCAGGAAATTCACTACTTCAGAAGAGTTGCCGCGCACCGCCATGGTAAGCGCGGTAAGGCCCAGCTGGTTCGCCTGGTTGATATTCTTAACCGCAGGCAGCAGCAGGGCAAGTGTAGCAGTGTCGCGGTTTGACGCCGCCGCATTCATAAATACGGTGTTGCCGTCTTCGTCTGCTTTGTTAACATCCGCACCCTTTGACAGGAAATACTTGATCAGCTCTGCCTGTCCCGGACGACGAACAAGTCCATGCAGCGCATTTTCGCCGGTTTTGCTAACCACGTTCGCTTTGATCCCCAGGCTCTCCAGATACTGGAACAGCTCTATGGCGTTGGCAGTTAAACGTCCGCCCTGTGCAGCCATTAAAATGGCATTGGGATTAGGTTTCACCCCTTTCTCCAGTAATTTCTTTAACAGCTCTATGTTACCTGAACGGGCAGCGTAACCGAAGGCGTTGTTTCCTTCTGCGTCTACACTATTCAGGCTCATTCCCTTAGAAATGAAGTAGTTGGTGAGGGCAAAGTCCTTGTCTGCAGCGATAGACGCCAGCAGCAGGTTGGCGCCCGTGCTGTTAAGCTGCTTTTTCAAGTCGACACCATGTGCAATATAAGCTTCATAAACCTTCGTGTTTTGCTGAGATCCGGCGCCAAAAAACAACGGAGTGGTACCGCGGCTGTCCTGTGCGTCGATCTTTGCGCCTTTGTTAAGCAGGTATTCTACAATTTCCACATTGCCCCGGCTGGTAGCCCAATGCAGGTAATTACGACCGTCGTGCGTTAATTTATCAACGGGGTTACCGGGCTGGCCGAGCAAATAAATGATCGAGGCGTTAGGCGCAGAAGCATTTATAGCCAGTGTTACCGGGTCGAAACTGCTTCCGTTCGGCTGGGAAGGGCTGCTCCCTTTATCGATTTCAGCTTTTACGGCTGCAACATCAGGCGAACTTTGCCAGAACGCGCTTTCTAACAACCTGTTCTGCTGCGCCCCGGCTTGCAATGAAATTAAGGCTAAAACAGCGAATATTAATTTTTTCATGCGATTAATTTTTTATAAAAGCTTCACAAAACGAAGCGCACGAAGTTAATAAGAATTAGTCTAAATAAGAACACCTCGGTTTAACTTGCATAAAAAAAATGTAGGTATGCTATTTTGGAAAGTATTAACCGCAAGAAAATATTCGAATTTAAGGCCGTTAGCGAGATATACCCTGTTAAATGGTGCAACAGAATATTTTAACCCGCGTCTTGTAATTACCTAATCCTTCGTATGAGACGTACCATTATCTTCCTGCTTTGCATTGCTATTTTCGCCTTCTTAACCCCTACACGCGGTTTTTCGCAAGATGCCAAAGGTGTAATTTCAGCCACTATTATTGATTCCGCAACCCGCAAGCCTGTTACGTATGCCAGTGTAAGTGTTTTCCGCGCTGCGGACACGGTGCTGCTTACCTACCGGCTGAGCGACGATAAAGGCGGTTTCCGCATTCCATCGCTCCCGGTGGCAACCCGGCTCAGGCTTGTGGTTACGTTCATCGGCTATGCCGTTCACCGCAAAGAGTTCCAGCTCACTGCTGAACAACCGCAGCTGAATTTGGGAAATATCGCCTTAAACCCTTCATTGCTGAGTCTCGACGAGGTGATGATCCGTGCGGAGCGCCCCCCGGTAATGGTACGGAAAGATACCATCGAGTTTAATGCCGCCTCGTTTAAAACGCTGCCCGATGCACTGGTGGAAGACCTGTTGCGGAAGCTCCCGGGTGTGAACGTGGATAAAGACGGCAATATCGTTGTGAATGGGCGCCGGGTTTCCACCATCTATGTAGACGGGAAGGATTTCTTCGGTGGTGATCCGAAGATCGCTACCCGCAACCTCCCGGCAAACACCATCGAGAAGGTGCAGGTAAGCAATGACCAGGAAGCCCTGAAGGTGAATCCTTTCCTGCCGGAAGCAGAGATCCCGCAAGTGATCAACCTGAAGCTGAAGCCCGGAATTAAAAAAGGAGCGTTCGGGAAACTTTATGCCGGCGGTGGCGTGAGAGGCAAAGCGGAAGCCGGCGGTTTGCTCAATATATTCAGGGATACTACGCAAGTATCGCTGCTTGGGTACGGCAATAACCTCAACAAGGCCGGATTCGCCTTTGCCGACCTGCGTACAGCCGGGGGCTTCGGACGCAGCGGCTGGGGGACCGCGAACGGCAACGGCGCCGGCGGGCTGAACATCGATGGCGTTCCGTTTGGCGGGTACGGGTCCGGCGTAATCAGGTCGGGCGGCGGCGGCGCCAACTTTAATACCATGCTCAGCAAAAAATTGAGTTTTAGCCTTAACTATTTCTATGGGGTTACCAATTCCGATTACGATGAACTGCGCAACACCTTGCAAACCTACAGCGATACCTCGCTGAACACGCGCCGAACCATGACGCAAGGCTCGAAAGTATATGGCCATATGATCGGGACAAAAGTAAAATACCAGTTTTCGCCGCGGGTAACGCTCGAGTTCCGGCCGTCGCTGTTGCTGAACGGCGAGAATACCGGCCAGGTAAGCTTTACCAATTCTATTTCGAGCATAAAAGGACTCGCAAGCGAAAGCACCAATAACCAGCGCAGCGATAACGACGGGTATGTATACCGCCACGTGGCTATTCTGAACGTCGACTTTAAAGAAAAAGGTCGCCGTTTATTCGCTTTCAATTTCATGAATGCTGACGATTCCGGGACCGACCAGTATAACCTGGCCGATAACCGCTTTTATGAGCCGGTTACCTCTTATACGCTCAACCAGTTACGCCGGACGGACGCACACAACCTGAACAACCAGGTATTGGCCACGTACACCGATCCGCTATCGAAAACCATTACGTTCAATGCGAGTTTCAGCGGCGCGTATTTCAGCAACCGCAATAATGTCGGCACCTACACGCCGGGTCCGGGCGAAGAATATACCGTGCTGCTCCCCGCGTTTTCACAGGATTTCATGCGCAAAGGCGTTCGCGTCAACCCGGGGGCTTCCGTGCGCTGGAGCATTAACAAGCTCACGATCACTCCCGGCATCGGCTTCCAGCTGCTGACCGCCGACAATCATTTCAGCAGTTCGCCGGTGCTCACACAGCGTTTCTTTTACTGGCTCCCGCAGTTGGATATAGCCCGCGGGATCCTGTCGGCAAGCTACCAGCGCCGCTTTTCTGAACCCGCCGCCGCGAACCTGCAGCCGGTGGCCAATAATACCAACCCGTTACTGGTCCGGCAAGGCAACCCAGCGTTAAAACCGATGCTTTCTGATTACCTGACGCTTGGCCTCCGGAAGTACGATACGCAGCGATTGGCCACTTATTACGCGAACGTAAACGCCACGTTCAATAACAATGCAACCATTCTTTCGCGCACGGTAAGCCAATCGGGAGTGCAGACTACCTACCCAATTAATGCCGGCGGCACCTGGGCGCTGGGATCTAACCTTTCGTTCCAGAAGGATAAAAAGTTTAGCGAAAACCGGCAGTTCTCGCTCATCGTGTCGAACAGCTTAAGCTTCAACCGCTCGCTCGTGCTCCTCAACAGCGTACGCAGCGACTACTCCGTGCTCAATTTGCGTCCTTCCGGCGAATTCCGCCTCAACCTGAACGATAAATTCGAACTGAATGAAGCCTATAGTTTCACCCGCTATAACAGCCGGTACGAGAGCGCTGAGTTCTCCAGCCAGTCGTTAACCTACCACGATTCGCGCAGCGAGCTTATCCTTCGTCCCGGCGCCGGCAATTTTGTATGGGAAACCACGATGGATTACCGCTACAACTCCAACGCCATACCAGGCCTGCTGAAAAGCTATTACCGCTGGAATGCCGCCGTTACCTATATCTTCCTGAAGGGCAGGCGCGGGCAATTGAAGCTGGCGGTAAACGATATCCTTGACCAAAACATCGTGGCCTCGCGCGTCGTCCGCGAAAACTTAACGGAAGACATGCAGGGAAGCACGATCAGGCGGTACGGGCTGCTTACGTTCACCTATAACATCCGGAGTTTCGGGGAGAAGGTTGGAGGCAGGAACCAGTTATTTAAGTTCTGAGGCCGGTTTGACAAGTGATGCCGTAGTTTGGCGGGATACCGTACCGCCATAAGTTACAATCACGAAGTTGACGTAATAAAACGCTGATTCTGTAATGCAGGAAAGCCTGACACGCACTCATACATGTTGCCTGATGCCTTATAAAAGCAAACAATCACAGCTTTTCCGCCTTTATTTCTTTAAACGTTACCGTGAAAAAAACATTCGCCTGCCTGCTGCTATCGCTGAGCCTTACCGCCTTCACCTGCTCGAAGCAAACCTACCGGTCTATGCTGAAGGGCCGCTGGAACCTGTACGATCAAAAGGGCGGATTCAGGATCCAGCCCCACCCCATGCCGGTGCTGGCCCTGGAGTTCTCCGGCGAACGCTACAAGAAATACCTGGATGACCGGCTGCTGGATTCCGGTACGTGGACTATCCCGGAGGAGCAATTATCCGGCGATACCCTCCGCGGAAAGATCCTGTTAAAAAATCCAACCGGGGAGGAAAACCACCGCATCCGCGCCATAGGCAAAGACGCATTTGTACTGGACGAAGATGCGCCCGCTTATGACGGCATCGCCTACTACTACCGCAAAGCGAAATAGCAGACTGCTTTTGAACTTGCCCGGATCTCCGGGGGATCACTGAAAAGATCCGTGCTATCAATACAATTAAAAAGCGGTAGCCGTAGCCAATGCTTCGTTCGCGTTCAGCTCGCGCTCGATCGTTGCGATCTTCAGCCTCGCCATAGCGTACGCGTCCTGGCCCAGGAACAGGTGTAACGGAGGCGTATCACTTTCGGCCACCGCCATCAGCACGCCGGCTGCCTTCTCCGGGTCGCCAGGCTGGTTACCCCGGACCTGCTGCTCATGGATCAGTTCTGTCTCGCGGGCAGCGGTGTAGGCTTTTATGGTATGCTCCGGCAGGCTAAGCGATCCCTGCGACAGGAAATTAGTGCGAAAGTAACCCGGGTATACCGCCGTGGCTGTAATGCCGAACTCCTTTGCCTCGGCGGCCAGCGCTTCGGTGAAGCCGATCACGGCAAACTTAGTGGCGCAATAAATGCCCCAACCGGGAAAGTTACCCGCAAAACCCCCGATAGACGAGATGTTAAAAACCGCACCCGATTTCTTTTCCCTCAAATACGGCATCACCTGCCTGATCACGTTGAGCGACCCGAACACGTTGACATCGAAATTTTTGCGTGCCTCCCCGTCACTAAGCTCCTCCAGCGTACCCAACTGTCCATACCCGGCATTGTTCACCACCACATCGATGGTACCGAACGCGGCGATCGTGGCGGCGATCGCACCCGCTACACTTTGCTCATTCAGCAGGTCTGCCTGCAGCGGAAGAAAGTTGCTGCTGGCCTCGCCGGCACCCTGCACCAGGCCTGCGGCGTTCCTGGAAGTTGCCGCTACCCGGTAACCCCTTTCTAATAGTTTTTTAACGAGGACAAGTCCCAGCCCCTTAGAGGCGCCGGTTACGAACCATACTTTTTTTGTGTTTATCATCTTCTTTGTGTTTGTGATTGAATGGCACAAAGGTAACCCCGGCGGGCTGGCATGATATTACGAGAAGCAAACCGATAATTGCAAAAATCAAACCATCGCCTCGCGGCGGAAGGATTTCGGCGTAAGCTGGGTATACTTCCTGAAAAAGTTAACGAAATGCGGTGGCTCCTCAAAGCCCAGGCAGTAACCCACCTGTGCCACCGTCCAGTCGGTATGAACCAGCAACGCCTTCGCCTCTTGCACGAGGCGTTCGCCGATGAGCCGGGAAGTAGTTTTCCCCGTAGTTTCTTTCAGCGACCGGTTAAGGTGATTTACGTGCACCGACAGCTGGCCGGCAAAATCGACGGGCGACCGCAGCTTGATGCGCTGGATGGGCGATTCGATGGGAAACTGCCTCTCCAGCAGTTCGGTGAATAACGACGAGATCCGGGTGGCGGCATTCTGGTCGGAATACAAAACCGTTGCCGGCTGCATCTTTTGTGCCAGGTGGATCATTTCGAGCACCAATGCACGGATAGCATCATACTTATATAGGTAATCAGAATCGATCTCCGCGAAGATCTTTTCGAAGATCTGCTTTACGCGCAGGAGTTCTTCATCGGGTAAAAACAGCACCGGGTTACCGCCAGGCTTAAACACCGGGTATTCTTTAACGTTACCGAAGTGACTGAAGAACGTATCGGTAAAGATGCAGAAGAAACCTGATTGTTCCGGCCCGCAATACTCCCAGTTATAGGGGATCTGCGGGTTGCCGAAAAACAATGTCTGCTGATCGATCTCCACGGTTTTATCGGCATAATGCACCCGGTTCTTACCAATAATAAGGCTGATCTTAAAAAAATCCTTGCGGTTATACGGAGTAGACTGCGCATACGTAGCCACAAAATCCTCCAGCCTGAACACGTTGAAATGTCCCATTTCCTTTCCAAGGTTCCCGGGCAGCCAGTTAAGCTTAAGGTGGTAAAAGTCTTCGAGGGTTTCCGTTCTGTTCATCGTTCGGATCACGATTAAAAGTTAGGCAGAAGTGTCCGCCGCCTTCGGCGCCCCTTGCCTGGGGGAGACAGAATTCGTGGCGCCATGACGGTAAAATCTAAATAAGATTCCCAACCTGGTAGTAATAAGCATGCCTGTCCTCCTTCGGAGGAGGTAGCTGAAGGTCGGAGGAGGAGGAACAACTGTGATTGTTCCCCGGGAGTATTGCCTGATCCCATCCTTCGAAGTTACGAAAATCAAACGGTAGGCGCAAAGCAAAACGGGAGCCCATTCATGCGAATAGCTCCCGTTTCCGTTCTTCACCGCCATAGCGGGATAAAGAATCAACCTACAACATCTTAACCGACCGGTATCCTTTCCTCGCGGATGCGGACCTGCGTCTCCCTCCTGCCGCTGCTTTACCCATAGGTAGTGCTGTGCTCTGGTGGTGCCTGGGAGTTCATTCGTTGTGCCTGTCGCCATCAAAAGCAACCGGAAGCAATTTATCACTCACTTTAACCGATCCACGGTAACCAATTGTCGGCACTAATGCTCACTTGGATACTGGTGTGGAGGTTTCAGGCTGTCAATGAACGTTGTTGTTAATGGAATAACATGGCGCCGGATAAAAAGTTTTAAAAGCTACAAAAAAAGTAAATGGAGCACAAAAATGCCGGTTTAAATAAGCCTGGAGGTTAAAGCTTGATGTACGATTACCGTATTTTTAACGCAGCTAAATGAATATGAATACTAAAGAATGGAAATTGCTGTCGAAAGAAGACATTTCCCCAAGTAAATGGTTTCCGCTGGAACGGCATCATGTACAACTGCCTAACGGATTGGTTTTAGACGACTATTATCTTTCGCCCCTGGGCGACGTGGTGATGGTACTTGCGCTCACGGCAGATCAGGAGGTGGTATTGGTTAAACAATATAAGCATGGTTTAGGGCAACTATTGCTCGAGCTTCCCGGGGGAATGCGCCAGGGGCAGCAAACGCTCGTCCGTTCGGCTTTAAATGAATTGGAAGAAGAAACGGGCATCCGGGCGGCAGAAACCGACCTCGTGCCGCTTGGAAAATTAGCCAACAACCCCACGAAAACCAACCAGGTGACCTATGGCTACCTGTTATTCGACGCAAAATTTAACAGCGTACAGCGATTAGACACGACGGAAGATATCGAGGTAGTAACCTATCCGGCACCGCGGGCATTGGAAATGGTACTCAACGGGGAGATATGGGTAACGGATTCCGTGAATTTCATCTTAAAGGCGGCGCTCAGGTACCCGGAAATCTTTCAGCGTAATTGATTTTAATTTGTCTACTTTTTGATCTATATTTATAATTGACGCAGCGTCACCTTTTGCTGACGTCTAAACCAGATCATTCGCGTTATCAAATCAATTACTATGCGAAAAATCCTTTTGCTGCTATTAGCGATTGCCGTGGCAGTTTCCGGTTGTGAAGAGTCAGCCACAACGGATCAGCCCTCCACAGACGGGTTAGTGGGTTGGTGGCCGTTCGATAATAACAGCAACGACCTGTCGGGAAAAACGAATCATGCCGTTTTAAGAAACGGAACAGCTTATGCGCCGGACCGCAACGGGTTATCTACCGGTGCGGTTATACTGGATGGGGTCGACGATTACGTGAGCTTCCCGTCAGGCAGCAGCTCTTCGTTAAATATTACCGGCGATTTTACCGTGTGCTTTTGGGTAAAGACCATTGATAATTCGGCCGGCCTTGTATCTTTTGGCGATAATGTTAGCAATGCGCCCCTTGCGGCCGGGTACCTGTCTGCCTTAAATGGAGGGAACGTGGGCAACGGCAAACTGGGGATCGGCTTACGCGGATCATGGAACACGCACCCCCCGGTTATTGCTGATGACAAGTGGCACTTTATAGCTTACGTTTTAAGAGATAACCGGATGGGCATCTATATGGATAACTTTTACGGTTGGGAGTTTCCGGCTATCCAGCCCCCTTTATCATGGAATGGCAACCGCGTTGTTGGCTGCAGGAACGACCTGATCATGGGCGACACCTGGAACTATAAGGGAGCATTCGACGATCTGAGGGTTTATAACCGGGCGCTTACCAGCGGCGAAGTGCTCGCGCTGGCGAAGTGACGGACGATTTTTTAAGATCCGCCCTCATTAAGCTAAAATTAATCGTTTGTTATTGCCGCACACTTATTTTCACAAAAATAATCCGCGGGAAGACAAACAGAATGAACGCACGCTTTTTTTTCCTGCCCGGTTTCTTCTTCATGGCGGCATGCTTCCCTGCCTGGGGGCAGGAAAGTTCTGACAGCACGGCTGCTTATATCGCCCGGTTTAAAGACGATCGTAAGGCGGCGATCAGTTATACTTTCGACGACGGCATAAAAGACCAGTACGAACTGGCCCGCCCGATGCTGAAGAAGAACGGGTTTAAAGCTACCTTCTTCATTATCCCCTCCCAGGTGGTACCGCGGGAACCGGTAAATGCGGCGCAAAACAAGTACGCCGGCAGCCGCATTACCGAACCGCAGCTAAAAGAAATGGCTGATGAAGGGATGGAGATCGGAAACCATAGCTGGTCCCACGCTAAAAGCCTGGTCCAGGCAACCGATGCGGAGCTCCTTGCGGAGATCGTCAAAGCAGACAGTGCCATTTTAAAGATGACCGGGGTGAAGCCCATTTCGTTTGCTTACCCCTGGAACGCCTTTGATGCCCGCACACAAGCTGCCGTGCTAAAAGACCATGTTGCCGCACGGGAGACACAATTCGGAGTGGGTACCCGGTTTACCGCGGCAGCCGGAAACGCATGGATAGACGGGCTGATCCGGAAAAGGACCTGGGGAACGGCCATGATCCACGCCATTTCGTTTGGATTCGATGCCCTGGAAAATCCCGGTGTGCTATCAGACCACCTGCAGTACGTAAAACAGCATGAGCGCGATATCTGGGTGACCACTTTCGGCGCCCTGGCACAATACCGGCTGGCGCGCGAAGCAACGGTACTAAATGCAGTCATTAAAGGCAACACGGCAATGATCAGGCTCACTCAAAAGGCCCCGGGCACTTTTTTACACGTACCTCTTACCGTTGTTCTCCCGGTAAAGGGAACGGTTCGGCGCGTAAGCGCAAAGCAAGGCCGAAAGTCAATCCCCGCAAGTTACAATAATGGCTGTTTACTGATAGACGCACTACCCGACGGGCGTGAAGTGCGGGTACAATGGAATTAACTAACGATGATCATGCACTCTCTTTCTTTTCGTTCGCTGTGCTTACGCACGATATTGTTTGCCGTAGCTACCGGTTTCATCCCCGTAAGCGTCGCCGCAAAAATTCGCTTACCGGCGTTGGTAGGCAACAATATGGTACTGCAACGGGAACTTCCAGCACCGGTGTGGGGTTGGGCCGAACCCGGCGATACCGTTTCTATTTCGTTTAGAGGCCGCGCGTATAAAACCATTGCGGCGGCCAATGGCAAGTGGGTCACCCGTTTGCAAACCTCGAAAGCGGGCGGTCCTTTCGAAATGGTGATCAGGACCCGGCAGGAAGAGGTGGTGATCAACAATGTGCTTGTCGGCGATGTATGGTTGTGTTCCGGGCAGTCGAACATGGTGCTCGATTTCAATAACAGCAGGGTGAAAGCCTTGTATGCCGACGATATCGCCGCCTCGGCAAATAGCCAGGTCCGGCAAATCCTGGTCAATCGTACCTACAGCTCGTTTCCGCAGCAAAACTTTAAAAGCGCCGGCTGGAAAGAAGCAGGCCCCGCAAACCTGGCCGCTTTTTCTGCCGCAGCCTACTTTTTCGCTACTAAATTGTATCAAAAATACCATGTGCCTATCGGACTGATCAATTCGAGCGTTGGCGGCACCGTGGCAGAGGCGTGGACCAGCGAACAGGGGCTCCGGAAATTGCCGCAGTTTGCCAATGACCTGGCCTTTCTCAAAGATACGATCGCTTTGCGCCGAAAGATCGAAGCCTCCAAAACGGCTATCGATGAGTGGGACAAGCTCGTCCGCGAAAAGGATAAGGGCAGTGATAGCTCGCCCGGAAAGTCCATGCCGCATCCGGGTTTCTGGAAACCGTCGGATTTTGAAGGAAATTATGGTGTGGTCTATTTCCAAAATGAAATCAATATTCCAGCAGGTTTTACCGGCGACGCCAAACTCTTCCTCGGCCAGATCGACGATGCGGACATTACCTGGTTTAACGGAACAAAGGTGGGCGAGAGCACCAATCGCGATGCGGTGAGAAATTATGTAGTACCGGCCGCGCTGATCAAACCCGGAATAAATAGCCTGACCGTCCGCGTGCTCAACTATAACGGCACGGGCGGCTTTTTCCCGGGCAAATCCTTATCGATCGAAATCGGCGGCAATCTCCTGTTACTAAACGATGAATGGAAATACAAGGACGGCTTTGTAACGAAAAACGTTCGCCCGGGAAATTACGGCCCTAACAACCTCCCTTCAGCGTTATACAACGCCATGATCGCACCCCTGGTACCCTACGGCATTAAAGGAATGCTATGGTACCAGGGCGAGTACAATGCATCCCGCGCAGCGGAATACCGGCAACTGCTGCCTGCGTTGGTTACAGACTGGCGTACAGCCTGGGGGCAGGGCGATTTCCCGGTAGTCATCCAGCAATTGCCGAACTTTAAATCCCCCAGGGATAACCCGGCAGACAGCGAGTGGGCAGAACTTCGGGAGGCACAGGCGAAAACGGTCGCATCGCTGCCTGATATGGCGCTGTCTGTAGCGATCGACATCGGCGAGGCCGACGATATCCACCCGGTGAACAAAAAAGACGTTGGCTATCGAATGGCGCTGGCGGCGCAAAAGATCGCCTACCACCAACCTGGAACTGTTACTGCCGGGCCGGAATTTCAAAAGATGAATATCCGGGGAGAACGTATCGAGCTTGCCTTCGGCCAGGGCGGGGGGTTGACAACGACCGACGGCAAAGCGCCCACGAACTTCGCCATTGCCGGGGCCGACCGGAAATTTGTATGGGCCAGCGCCAAAATCAAAGGTAAAAAAGTGATCGTATGGTCGCCCGATGTGAAACAACCCGTATCTGTACGATATGCCTGGGCCGATAACCCCGGCGGATGCAACCTGGTTAACCGCGAGGGGCTTCCGGCATCACCATTCCGTACCGATGATTGGCCGGGGATGACGGAAGGAAAGCTCTATCAACCGGGTAAATAGGTCCCGGACTTCCGTCGCGTCAAACTTTGGTCTAAAAAATCTCCGCGAGCGTAATTTCATGAAAAATCGTATTTACCCGTAAACCGGGTGGTGAACGCGCGCGCCCGTCCCTGAACATTTCATGCAATTCTTATAAACATGACCGATAGAGATTTGCACAATTTTGATACCGGCGCTCGCTAATCATTACCACTTTTACAATCGCTAACCAATTAACTGTAGCACCCGGCGGCGGTCTTCCTATGACCTTTACCGGACTGCGTAACCATGATGACCAATTACCAACTAAACCAAGCAGTATGAAACAAACCCGACCCATTTTTTTCAGGACGGCTATCGTCACCCTGTTGCTCACACTTTCTTTTGCCGCGTCGCTGTATGCGCAATCGATTGCAAGAGGCAAAGTGGTGGATAGCCAGGGAAAACCTGTTCCCGGCGCCTCCGTTAAAGGAGTGCCTAGCGGAAGCGCCACCCTTAGCGATCCTAATGGAAATTTCAGCCTCAATACACCTGCCGGCGACTCTACGATTACCGTCTCCTTCATCGGCTATCAAACCCAGCAGGTACGTATCGGCCAAAACCTGACGGTGACGCTTGCCGAGCAGGCGTCCACGCTCCAGGAAGTAGTGGTTGTGGGCTACGGCACGCAGCGCCGGTCTGACGTAACCGGTTCGGTCGCTTCGATCAAAGGCGATGACCTGCGATCGGTCCCCGCGCCAAATGCGGTGGCCGCACTCCAGGGGCGCCTGCCGGGCGTAGACATCGCCCGTAACAGCAGCCGCCCGGGAGCGGGCGGACAGATCCGCATACGCGGAACCCGTTCGCTGAGTAACACGAATGACCCGTTCATCGTGCTGGACGGGATCCCGTTCAGCGGAAGTATTAACGATATCAATCCAAACGATATCGCCAGCATCGATGTATTGAAAGACGCCTCTTCTACAGCCATTTACGGCTTCAGGGGCGCCAACGGGGTGATCTTGATCACCACCAACCGCGGGCGAAAAGGCAAACCGCAGCTTAACTATAATGCATATACCGGCCCATCAAACGTGATTGCCCAGTACCGGCTTTTCAACGGACCGGAATTTGTCGCTTTCCGCAGCGCGGCGTCCCCTGCTTATACAGCCGGGTATTCACCAACCGAGCTGGCCGGCATAGCCAACGGCACCTCTACCAACTGGCAGGATTACCTGTATCGCACCGGTACCGTGATGGAACACAATATCGGCGTGAGCGGCGGCTCGGAAGGCGTTAACTACGCACTCTCAGGCGGCTATTACAATGACAAGGGCGTGATTAAGGGACTCGGCTTCGAGCGGTATTCCCTGAACAGCAGCATCGACGCTACCATCAACAAACACGTGAAAGTTGGATTAACGACCCGCAATATCCTGAGCTACAATAACGGGCAGGGCGTAAACCCGCTTTATGCCACGCTGAGGATCACGCCGCTCGCTCCCGCGTTTAACGCAGACGGAAGTATGTTCCTGAAGCCGCAGCTTGGAACGGTCGACGAAACCGAAACCCTGCACCCGCTTACGCTTAACGATACAGATAATATCGTAGACCGCAACCGGAGGATCCGCACGTTTAACCAGGTTTACGGCGAGGTAGCTATCGTGCAAGGACTTAAATACCGGGTTAATGTAGGCCTGGATTTTCGCCAGGAAAACCGCGGCACCTGGTTCGGCCCTAACACCATTATCCGTCCAAACGTAGCGCAGGCTTCGGGTGGAACGTCATCGTTATCAAACGGTGAGGCATGGACGGCCACGGTAGAAAACATCCTGACCTACGACCGCACGCTATGGGAGGACCACCGCATCTCGGTCACCGGCTTATACAGTTTCCAGCGCGACCGTGGTTTTACCAATGCGTTCAACAATGCCTCGGGGTTCCCAAGCTCGGAGATCCAATATTACAACTTCGGGTTGGCGGCCACACCTGCCATCGCGCAGGACGGGGGCAGTACGGGGTTTTACCGCACCGGGCTGCAGTCGTTTATGGGACGCCTCAATTACATCTATAAGGACCGCTACATGGCCACCGTCACTTTCCGCCGCGACGGGTCCAGCGTTTTCCCGGTTAACCCCTACCTTAACTATCCCGCCTTCGCCCTGGGCTGGAATATTTCTAACGAGTCGTTCATGGACAACGTTACCGCCGTCAGTAACCTGAAGCTGAGAGCCACTTATGGTGTTACCGGTAATCCCGGCATTCCGAACGATGCCACCCGCGGTTCGCTGTCTACCAACCGGTATACTTATGGCTCGCAGAACGTTTCGGGCTACTACATCACCAGTCTCCCTAACCTCAATCTTCGCTGGGAAAGCACCAAACAATACAACCTGGCGCTCGATTACGGGTTCCTCGCCAACCGCATTTCCGGAAGCATCGAGGTGTATAAAATGGACACCGAGGACCTGATCATCTCCAAACAGCTTCCGCGAAGCAATGGCGTGAACAGCTACTATACCAACGCTGCCGCTACCAGCGGGAAAGGTGTCGAGTTCAGCATCAGCTCGGTAAACATCGACAACAAAAAATCGACGTTTAAGTGGACCACCGATTTTAACTTCGGAATTAACCGGAGCAAGATCGAGCGGCTCGCAGACGAGACCACCGTGCGCGATATCGGTAACGGTTGGTTCGTAGGGCAGCCGATCGACGTGATCTATGACTACACCAAGCTGGGCATCTGGCAAACCTCCGAAGCGGTAGAAGCCGCCAGGTTCGGCGCTATCCCCGGGCAGATCAAGCTGGCGGATATCAGCGGACCGGCCGGGATACCGGATGGGGCGATCACCGATGCCGATCGCAGCATTATCGGTACCTTCCAGCCGGATATTGTGATGGGGATGGCGCAAGGTATCTCCTTCAAAGGATTTGATCTTAGCGCAGTAGCGGCCGCACGCCTCGGTAACAAGATCGCGGTGCCGTATTTGTCGACCAACGGAAGCGGCACCGGTTATTTCGCCATCCTGAACGGGCGTGTAAATATGCCGAAGGTAGATTACTGGACTCCGACCAACCCTACCAATGATTTCCCGCGCCCGGCCGGCGGTGCGACCAACATTCCGTACTCGAGCACCCTTACCTATTTCGACGGTTCGTTCATCAAAATGCGCAGTATCAACCTGGGTTACAGCGTGCCTGCCAAATGGATCAGCAAGATCGGTGCAAGCGCCATCCGCGTATACGCCAGTGCCGTGAACCCATTTATTATTTATTCCCCGTTCGTACGCTCCGGTTACGGCATCGACCCCGAGGGAACAGGTACCGGCGGAACGGTAGACACACAGGCGGTAAATGCCAGGGCGATCACCGTTGGCCTGGATGTGCCCAGCACCCGCCAGTTCTTATTTGGAGTGAACGTGAGGTTTTAACATTACATAGAAAACACAATGAAGAAATTTAGAAATATACTGATCTGCGGGGCAAGCCTCCTCATGCTGATCGTGCCCGTG
Organism: Hufsiella ginkgonis; assembly: GCF_009834915.1. Taxonomy (GTDB): domain Bacteria; phylum Bacteroidota; class Bacteroidia; order Sphingobacteriales; family Sphingobacteriaceae; genus Hufsiella; species Hufsiella ginkgonis. The sequence continues at coordinate 1,035,809 of NZ_WVHS01000001.1, forward strand.
TCGTGCAAAAAAATGCTCGAATCCGAATACCGGTCCAATCTTGGTCCCGAGTTTTTTCAAACCCCCGACGGTTTACGGAGCGGTATCGCCGCCAGCTACTCGATCATGCGCTACTTCTGGGGAAGCGAAGGCTTTACCACCTCGGCCGTGGCGGGTACCGACGAAGTCATCCGCGGAGGCGATGGCGACCAGGTCTTTCATACCTACCAGGGATTAAATTCACAGAACGGTACCATCGGCGGGATCTGGAACAACGGGTACAACGCGATCAACAACCTGAACGGGATCCTCGAATTCGGCCCCAATACGTCACTTTCCGCCACCGAAAAAGTGGCCTTGCTGGCGGAAGCGAAGTTCCTGCGCGGATTCTTTTACTTCCTGCTGGTACAGAACTTCGGCGACGTTCCCCTGCAAACCAGCTTCAATTCCACGCCGAACACTACGGCGACACGGGCTCCGCAAAAAGATGTGTATGCAGCTATTATCAAAGACCTAACCGAAGCGTCGAACGAGTTGCCGAAGTTAACGGCTGTCAATGCCACCAAGGGTCATGCGTACCAGGCGGCGGCGCTCGCTCTTCTTGCCAAGGTATACCTCACAAAAGGGTGGAATGCCGCAGCGCGGGAAGGTGATGGCACGGCCGATTTTACGAACGCCTATAATACCGCCAATAACCTGATCACGAATAAAGCATCCTACGGCGTGGACCTGGAGGCCAACTACGGCGATATCTTTAAAGAAGGCAATGAATATGGGAAAGAAGTGCTGTTCGTTTCCGACCGCAATACCGACCCGTTATTCTCCGAAAGCGGCTACAATGCAACTACCGCAGCGGTCGAAAATAAGGATAATGGACTAAACCGCTTCTGGGTATGTTTTTACACCCTCAACCGCAACGTAAATGAGGGAATTACCGGGGCGCCGGCCGACTCTAAACAGATCATGGTGCGCGATGTAGTGAACGGACGTCCTTACCGCCGCTTCCGTCCCACCCCCTATACGTACGATGCCTTTAACAATACCGGCACCGCCGCCGCCGCGAATACGGCGTTCGATTCGCGCTATGACAATACCTTCCAGAAGGAATGGATTTGCAACACCCCCTCTACGCAAAGCAATACGGTGCAAACAACCTTAAGCTCCCCGTTAACCACCAGGCGCGGCGGCAATACCGTTACGCTCACCCCCGGTGTAGATGCAGCGATATTGATGCCTGGCAGAGAGGTTACGGTTGCCGAGCGTGAGGCTTTTAAAGGGGTGATCATCGCGCCGTCGCAGTACGATGCGGAGTGGTTCCCGACCATGAAAAAATGGGCCGATGCTACGCGCCCGCATTTTAACGACCCTTCAGACCGCCCGGTGATCCTGATGCGCCTTGGAGAAGTTTACCTTACTGCCGCCGAAGCCGCCTTCAAGCTGAACAACCTCGCCAACGCAGCCAATATGGTGAACGTATTGCGTACCAGGGCCGCGTTCCGCACGTCGGGCCAGGCGGCAGGAGCCGTTGCCGGGATGCAGGTAACCAGCGCAAACATCACCCTCGATTTTATCCTGCGTGAACGCACCCGGGAAATGTACGGCGAAATGACCCGCTGGTACGACCTGGCGCGTACCGGGACGCTGGTGGATCGCGTAAAGCTGTATAACTCCCAGGGCGGGCCAAACATCCAGGCTTTCCATGTATTGCGGCCCATTCCTACCGGCTCGCAGCTGGACCTTTTAACCAACAGGAACGAATTCCCGCAGAACCCGGGCTATTAACTACTAAAAGACAAAATTGATTATGAAATCGAACGCGATATTTACAGGCATATTCATTGCCGCACTCATGGCCGCATCGTCGTGTAAGGTCGATGACCTGGACGGCGGCATGAAAAATAACGGGAACTTCGCCAATACCGACGGGTCCCTGAAGGGAATTAAATCCTTCCCGGTAGGCTTCGCCGTAGTGGCTTCGGATATGGCAAACGCCAAATCCTGGGACATAGTGAAACAGCACGGGAATGCCATTACTTTTGGTAACGAGTTAAAGAACGGTTCCGTGGTGCAAGCCGATGGAACGCTCAACTTCACCGCTGCAGATGCCATGTACAACACGGCGAATGCGGCGGGGATCGAGGTATTCGGGCACACGCTTGTATGGCATTCGCAACAGCGGGCCACCTGGTACAATGCCCTTATCGGCGGCGGCGGGCCAGTGGGCGGCGCATCGAACGTGCTCACCAATGGCGATTTCGAGACTTCGTCTACCGCAGCCGTTCCTTTTAATGGCTGGGCCCAGTTCAACGCAACAGCGGGCAGCTCGTTTACCGCCGCGGCGGGAGGAGACGTGCGTACGGGCACGGGTGCACTTAAGATCGTAACTGCGCAGGACAACTCCGGTGGCGAGTGGCGCGTGCAGCTTGCCAGCCCGCTCTTCAATACCACGGTTGATAAGGTGTACAAGGTTTCTTATTGGATAAAAGCGACCGCCCCGATGAGTGCAACCGTGCGGTTTTCGACCGCGAACACCTCCGGCGGTAACGCCCAATATCCACAGGCCAACCAGAACGTAACAACAGCCTATGAGTTGAAAGAGTTTACATTTACCGCTAAGGATGCGCAAACACGTATCCTGATCGATGCCGGCGCCAAGGCGAATACCTATTTTATAGACGACATTACCATTGTGGATAACAGCGTTGTTCCGCCTCCTTCGGGCGCACAGCAAATGCAGCTGGTAGACGACGCGATGAAGAATTACATCCAAGCGGTGGTGACCCGTTATTCCGGGAAAATCAAAGCCTGGGACGTGATCAACGAGCCGTTCAGCGATGGAGGGGCGCTTCGCGATAACACCAATACCCCGGCGGGCACACGCAGCGACATCTTTGTGTGGCAGCACTACCTGGGTCGCGGTTACGCAGCCAAAGCATTTCAATACGCACGTGCCGCTAATGCCACTGCCGACCTGTATATGAACGATTATAACCTCGAAAGCAACACCACCAAATGCGACAATTTTGTGACACTTGCCAAGGAGCTTAAGGCAGCTAACACGGGCATTACCGGTGTGGGGACGCAAATGCACATGATGCTTACCGATTCCTACGCCGGCATTATCAGCATGATGCAGAAACTGGCATCGACCGGGCTGAAAGTGCGCATCTCGGAACTGGATATCCGTATTAACCCGGGCGGCACCAATCCCACCGCCGGCTACGTACCCACCGCCTACGACCTGCAGCTGCAGGCAGCCATGTACAAATTCGTAGTGGCCACGTACATCAAATATGTACCGGAAGCGCAACGCGGAGGCATCACCCTATGGGGCGTAGATGATACCACCAGCTGGATAAATACCACCACCAACGTAACAGCCAACAAACTGGATTACCCGCTGCTTTTTGATAAGAACTTCCAGAAAAAACCAGCCTTCTCCGGCTTCCTGCAGGCACTGCAGGGCAACGGAGAAAATTAGGTTTAAAATCTTTGCGGCCCTACGTGTTAATAGCGCGCTATTAACACGTAGGGCTACAGAGGTTCCGGCGATCGGCAAGCTAACAATCCCGTTTTCCTTCCTCCGTAAACATTCTCGTTACTCTTCTGCACAAATCACGTAGAAATAAAAGCGTAGCTTCGGTTATATTAGCTCCTGCTAACCACTTACCTGCTGCCCATGGAACGCTTCCCGCGTGTGCGAAATTTTGCCGGTCCCCTATTTAAAACGCTTTCCGTTATCCTGTTCGTGTTTTTTTGCGCGTATGCACATGCACAAAACGACCTGAACTTTACCACGCTCAGCGACCGCGACGGCCTCTCGTCCAATACCGTAAATGCGATCCTCAAAGACCGTTACGGATACATGTGGTTTGGTACAGACGATGGGTTAAATAAGTTCGACGGCACAAACCTGGCTGTGTACCGCCATGACCCCGAAAACCGGTCGAGCATTGCCGCCAGCGGGGTAGTGGCGCTTCACGAAGACCGGGAAGGAAATTTATGGATAGGCACCAGCGAAGGGTTCGTTTCCCTTTACGATCGAAAAAAGGATTCGTTCATCAACTATAAAAGCAGCAGCAACACCACCGCGCGGTCTATTTGTACAGACAAGTACGGGAAAGTCTGGCTTGCAGGCTATAATGGGTTAAGCGTACTGGATCCTAAAACCGGCCGCATAAAAAACTACTCGCCGCAGCCGGGCAAGACGGGAAGCCTCCTTTCTAAAACCATTACCTGCGTATTTTACGACAGCAAGGACCGCCTGTGGGTAGGAAGCAATGCCGGCCTGCATCAATTCGACGAACGCACCAGTACCTTTCGCCCCTTCCTGCATAAAGAAGGAGATCCCGCAACCATATCCGACAACGTGATCAAAGCCATTGCCGAAGATAAAAAAGGTAATACCTGGTTCGGTACCCAACGCGGGCTGAGCATGCTGCGTACCGATGGCGGCGGATTCTTGAACTACCGGCACGACCCCGCCGATCCGCGTTCGCTTAGCAGCGACAGGATATTCGCCATTGCGGCCGAGGAAGGAAAATTATGGGTAGGTACCGAAGAGGGCCTTAACATTCTCGACCTGGCTAACGGGCAGGCGCTGCGGATCACTAAAGACAGCCGGAACCGCTATAGCCTGGGCGCCAAATCGGTACGAAGCGTGTTTATCGACGGCCTGGGTCTGTATTGGGTAGGCACATACCTCGGGGGCGTGAGTAAATACGATAAAAACCTGACGTTCTTCAACCTTCGGCAAAGCAATCCCTTCGATCCCATCGGCCTCAATGCGCCGGTGGTTACCTCCTTTTCTGAAAAGAACGACGAGGAGATCTATGTAGGCACTGATGGCGGCGGCTTAAACCTGTTTCACCGAAAAACAGGCTTGTTTGATCATATCGGGCTGCGCGACCGCGGGGGAAACACCGGTTTGTCCATACTGACGATGGAACGCACCCGCGACGAGCTCTGGATTGGCACTTATCTCGAGGGGCTATACCGGCTGCAGATCTCTTCCGGCACCGTCCGGCACTATGTGAAAGGCAAAGGGCCGCACGACCTGGCAGGAAACGATATTTTCGCCGTTCGAAAGGATAGCCGGGGAAACGTATGGCTCGGCACCAACGGCGATGGGGTGATGGTATACGATCCCGGCAGCGATGCCTTCCGCAAGTTCAGGTCGACCACGCAAAAGTATGGACGGGACAGCATTCCTTTTAACGGCTTTATTCGCACCATCGAGGAGGACGAAGCCGGTAATATCTGGATCGGCTCGTACGGAACGGGAGTAGCCGTGTACAATCCCTGGCGAAATACGGTGAAAGTTTATAACCGGTTTAATAACGGGCTGCCTATAGACCAGGTGCTCACCATCCACTCGGCACGGAACGGACAACTCTGGGTAGGTACGGCAGGGGGCGGCCTCTGTCTTTTCGACCCGGTGCGCCAACGGTTCACCACTTACTCCGAGCGTAGCGGTCTCGCCAACGGTGTGATCCACAAAATCCTGGAAGATAATAACGGCAAGCTGTGGGTCAGCACCAATAAAGGGATCAGCAGTTTCGACCTCCGCAGCCGCAAGTTTACCAACTATTCCCATTACAACGGCCTGCAGCGCAGCACTTTTATCCAGGGAGCCGGGCTGAAAACGAGCAACGGCGAATTGTTCTTCGGAGGCCTGGACGGGTTTAACTTCTTTAGCCCCGAAAAACTGAATTTTAACCGGAATGTTCCATCGGTTGTATTTACCGATCTCCGCATAGCTAACAAAAAGGTAACGGCAGACGAAAATTCCCCGGTTACGGAAGATATTTCGGTTGCCTCCGAGATCCACGTCGACTATAAACAGAATTTTTCACTCAGCTATGCCGCACTCAACTTCACCGCTCCGCAGGAAAACAGCTATTCCTACAAGCTGGAAGGTTTTGACAAAGACTGGAACAACGTGGGTAAATCCAAAACAGCGGTGTATACCAACCTGTACCCGGGCGAGTACACCTTTCTTGTACGAGCCAGCAGCGCCGCCGGGAACTGGACGACCCCGGTGGCATCCATCAGGATCCACGTTGATCCGCCGTTCTGGCTGACCATTTATGCCTTTATCGCCTACGGATCGGCGATATTGCTTCTTTTATGGGGGATACGCTATCGCGGCATCAAAAAGTTAAAGGCAAAATTCGCATTGGAGCAAGAGCGCCTCCAGGTGAAACAACTGATGGACCAGGAACGCCGCGAGGCGGAACAGCTCCACGAGTTTGATACGCTTCGCATTAAATTCCTTACCAACCTGAGCCATGAGTTCCGCACGCCGGTTTCGCTGATCGTCGGTCCCGTAGAGCGTTTGCTGAGCCAGGAATCAAATATCGAAAAGGCCGGGCAGCTGAACCTCGTTAAACGTAATGCCCGGCGCCTGCTCAACCTGGTGAATCAATTGCTCGACTTCAGGAAGCTGGAAGAACACGAGCTCAAACTGAACTTATCCGAAGGGGATATCGTATCGTTTGCGCGCGATGTGGCCGAGTCGTTTAAGGACCTTTCGGAACGGCGGCAGATCCATTTCACGTTTCGCACGTCGCTCTCAAGCTACCCGGCGCATTTCGACAGGGATAAGCTGGAAAGGATCCTGTTTAACCTGCTATCGAATGCCTTTAAATTCACCTTGCCTAATGGCGAAGTGCGCCTGGAAATCGACAGCGACCGGTCGATGTCAGGCGTCAGGCTGAGCGTTTCGGACACCGGGGTAGGTATCTCGCCCGAGGAGCAGGACAAGATATTCGAACGTTTTTTCCAGGCCAATACCCCCAATGCGATCCTTAACCAGGGCAGCGGTATCGGTCTTTCCATCACCAGGGAGTTTGTTGAAATGCATGGGGGGTCGCTGCACCTGGAGAGTGTGCCCGGCAGGGGCTCCGTGTTTTCGGCCATCCTGCCGCTCAGGCCCATTGAACCGGCTGCAGAGATCGCAGCAGTACCAGCCCAGGATGAAATCGGCCCCGAAGTGTCGGATTATGAACAGGATCTCGCCCACTTGGCCATCGGCACCGAAAAATTGACGGTGCTGCTGGTTGAAGACCACGAGGATTTCCGGTTTTACCTGAAAGAGAACCTAAAAAGCAGCTATACCATCGTGGAAGCGGCTAACGGCAAAGAGGGATGGCAGAAAGTGCTCGCCTGCCATCCCCAGGTGGTGGTAAGCGACGTAAGCATGCCCTATATGGATGGTATTGCCTTGTGCCGCAAGATCAAAACCGACAAACGGACCTGCCAGATCCCGGTGATCCTGTTAACGGCGCTGGCAGCCGAGGCCGATCAGCTAAGAGGCCTTAAAACGGGCGCCGCCGATTACCTCACCAAGCCGTTCAACTTCGAGATCCTCGCCCTCAAGATCAGGAACCTGTTCGTGCTTAATCAAAGCCTGAAGAAAACTTATTCTCGCCGGGTGAAGGTGTTAGCGCCGGAAGTGGAAGTGAGATCTGAAAATGAAAAGCTGATCAACAAAGTGATCCAGTACATCGATGCGAACCTGAGCGACCCAAAACTGTCTGTTGAAGACCTCAGTAAACATGTGGGCGTTAGCCGCGGAACGCTTTATCACCGCATCGTGGAGATCACCGGGGAGACGCCGATCGAATTTATCCGGTCGGCAAAATTAGAGACAGCAGCCAAATTGCTTGAAAAAACGGATATGCGTATTTCTGAAGTTGGCTACGCCGTAGGGTTTGGTACGCCAAGCTACTTTGCCCAATCATTTAAAGCGAGGTTTAACGTACTGCCCTCCGAATATGCCGAAAGCAGGCGGAGTAAGCTGACCCGGCGTGAGAACGCATCTCCGCAATATTAAACCATTAAGGGGCTGAAAGCCGTCAACAGCTCGCTGACGTTAACTAAATGACATTCCGCAGGTTCGTGGATAATTCGTGTGCGGAAGATCGTCATCTTAATTATTTTGAGCGATCCAGCGGAGGTTCGGTGATCTGCTCACCATCGCCTTTTCCTCGCTGGCCCACCCTGGAAAATTCCGGACGCCGGAGACAAAGACCTTCAGCTTTTACGGCCTCCATCAACTTTGGCGGAAAATGATCCGCATGGGCGTTTTGAAAGGAACGGCCCGGGCTTTGTGATCGCCGCACCTGCGGCCTGTTTATCGTTGTTTCGCGCAATGTAAGCGGGGATGCCGCACTGCGCCTCGCCGCGCCCCTATTCTCCTTGATCCAGATTGGTGCGAAACGACGAGAACACCGGAAGAGGCCAGCCTCATGAAAGGACCGACTGTGCTCTTTTAAAGAAAACCTTAAACCGATTACCCGGTTAAATAAAATCATCACTCGCTATGGAAACATCAACAAAAACAAAACACCCTTTTGCGGCCGAAAGCCTGGAGGGAAAAAGAATCCTGATCACCGGGGGAACAACCGGCATAGGCAGGGCTGCTGCCCTCATGCTGGCCGCGCAGGGCGCCAATGTACTTATTTGCGGCCGGCATGCACCCGAACTGAACGACACGCTTGCCGACGCGGAAAAATTAGGATTGAGTGAGCGTATTACCGGCGTGATTGCTGACCTGGGAACGGAAACCGGTATAAAAAAAATATTCAGCAGCGTAGAAGATCGATTCACGGGACTGGATGTACTGGTAAATAACGCAGCCCTCGCCTTTGACGGTATAGAGGAAGGAAGTTATAGTGACTGGCAATATGTGCTAAATACAAATCTTTTAGCACCGCTTGCCTGCACCAACGAAGCAGCCAAGCTAATGAAAGCAAATGGCGGCGGACATATCGTAAACATCGGATCGATGAGCGCAGTGTCGCGGGGCAAGGACAGTTCCGTTTACGTGGCCACCAAGTCGGGCCTCCAGGGATTCTCCGCATCCGTCAGGAAAGAGCTAAACCCCGACGGGATAAAGGTCTCGCTCATTGAGCCGGGACTTGTAGATACTGATATGATCCCCGGAACGCCGGAAGAACACGAGGAAAAAAAGAAAAAGGGCGAAATGCTGGTTGCTGACGACATTGCCCGCTCGATCGTCTATGTCCTTACGCAAACAAAGAATACGGCGGTGATAGATCTGCGGATCAGGCCGCTTATGCAGGAGTCATAGTTAGATATCGCTTTTGAGACAGCCCTCATGAAATAGCCCGGCTCGGACAGTTTTCGAGCCAGTGAAGCGGAATTGCAAGAACCGCTACTTGATTAGCCTTTGAAAAGAAAAACCGGGGTCGCGCATCTCTAGCTCGTTTTCGCTGGATTCACGTTGCGCCGCCGCGGCATATCCAAACATTTGCTTTTCATAGTCCCTGATCGCATCTTCGATGGTTCCAAATTCACGGCCAACAAGGTTATCGGATAGGATCATCGCATCCACAAGCCCGGTATTTACCCCCTGACCCGCAAATGGGGGCATCAGGTGGGCGGCATCGCCGATCAGCGTTACCGGCAAAGGACGATCATTTTTCCAGGGGTTATTCAATGGCAATTTTCTCGTTGGCAAACCCACAAAAAGTGACGTTGAGTGGAATAATTGCCTGAAACGGTAATCCCATTGAGCGAACCTGCTTAAAAGGAACGCCACTACATCGCTGGTATTTTGAAATATTAACCCGCTATCGTGAGCCCATTCTCCTGGTTTTCTAAAAATGAGGCCGTATGTTAATACACCGTTGTTATAAGGGTTTGCAACTAATAAATTGCCCTGGCAGGCGGTCATTAACCGGTTCCCCTCACATAACTGATAAAATTCAGGGCATCTTATTTCGGGTTGAGGCACATCGCCTTGTATAATAAAAGTCCCGGTTTCTTCGACTTCAATGTCCGTTACGTAGTTTCTTACTTTGGACATTCCACCGTTCGCGCCAATGACCAGATCTGCCACCGCATCCTGTTTATTTTCAAAATGCAACAGCCATTCCCCCTGGCGTTCCTCTAATCCTATACATTTGCTGTCCCAGGTCACCGCACCAGGAGTAAGGCTGTCAAGTAATATTTTCCGTAAATCGTTCCTGTTAATTTCCGGGTTATCGTATTTGTTCGCGGGGGTAAGCTTTTTCGTGAACAATAACTCGCCTTGCTCATCGGTAACTTTCACGCCAATAGGTAAGGCTGATGCATAATAGTTTTCCAGCAATCCCGCCCTTTTCATAGCTTCCTGCCCTGAATTTTTATGCAGGTCGAGCGTGCCGCCCCATATCCTCGCATGGGGGTCTCTATCTCTTTCATAAACGGTTACGTCAATTCCCTTTTGCTGTAAAAGCCTGGCCATGGTCAGGCCTACGGGCCCGGCGCCGATAATGGCTACTTTCTTATCTTTAAGTAACATGATCTTGTAATGTATAATGACGATACAAAACTGCCAGCTACGCACGGGATAAAATAACTATATTTGACTTAAAAATAGTCGCAAAAGACTTTTTAGTGAATAATGAAACGGCAAACTATACCCAATATCCTGTTAAATTTTGCCGATTTACTGGGGACAACAGTAAAAGATAACCGGTTGGAAATTCCCGGGAAGTTTGGCAGAGGCTACTGCGCCGGATTCATGTTAAATGAGCATATCCGGATGCTTATCAGTAATTACGAGCTAAATGAGCCTTTAACCATTAATAACCCGGACATCGATACCACACGGAAAATCATATTTTTTAAATTTCAAAATATCTTCCCTAAAGCGAAATCCGTATTATCCGAAAAGCCGGTAATGCAAACGCCTTCCGTTCTGGTTGCGACCAGCCGTATAAATACAGATGAGCTTATTTCGGTACACACGAACATCGCTACTGTTACTATAGAAGTGGATGCAACGTATTTAAACGGGCTTTTTACCCTGCCGGAAGAATCGCACCTCCTGCAAAGCCTCCTGGAAAATACGCAGCCCTTACTGTTCGAACAGCTCATTCATCCTTCGCTACAAAAAATTGTGCATGAAATGGTTAATGAGCCGATTAATGGAACCTTCGAGTCGTTTTTCCTGAGAGTAAAAGCAGAGGAGCTGATCTGCAGGCTGTTAACGGAATTGGAAAAGCGGGATAAAAAGTACTTATATCCTTTAAACGGCGGCGATATTCAGGCCGTCTACCAGGTAAGGGACCAATTACTGGAACACCTTGAAACTCCACCGGTCATAACAGCACTGGCAGTTGGTGCCGGTATGAGCCCCACTAAGTTGAAACGTTTATTCAGCCAGATCTTCGGAAACAGCATTTTTAATTATTACCAGGGATTCAGGATAAAGGAGGCCGCCCGGCTGCTGAGAGAAGAGAAGTTATCTGTTTCAGCCGCAGGATACAAGCTCGGTTATACCAATCTGAGCCATTTTTCAAGAGTGTTTGAGGAACATATCGGCGTAAAGCCGAAAAAATATTCGGCCATGTGAACCTCACCGCTGTCTCACATAAATAATAACGTTATCCCACTCACTTAAACAATCCTCCTAAGCCGCCTAACGAGCTTTGAATGCTTTCTGGAGTGACGCTATTATCATTGGGATCATTGGCTTTATGCGCGAATTTTTGAAGAATTCCCGGAAGGGCGCCGGCAATAGCACCTGTTACGGCGGGCGGTAAACCGAATTTGCTCGCCAGGCTTGCTGCTAGTCCGCCGGTAATCGCATTAGTGACGTTGCTGCCGGAACCGAGGCTACCCGCAAGCGAAGAGAGCAAGCCGCCTACGCCTCCCTGTGCCGCCGCCTCCTGTTTGATCCCGTTATCGATGTGTGCGGCCACTTCCGTGTGAATGGCGTCCTCCTCCTGGGGAGGGATAGCTGATTTAACCTCCGGGGTATTGTCCAGTTGGTCCTTAACCATTTTTACAATTTGATCGAACATAGTTTAAGATAGATGTATTTGTTCAACACAGAAAGGCAGCTGATGTTTCGTTCAATGACAAAAGGGCCTGCGATAATCTGCGGGGCGACATACGGGTGACAGGCTTTAGGTTGCTAAGGCCGCTTGTACGTCAATGTCAGCCTGGTCATCGCACGATACCAGGTTCCCGGGTGATCATGACTGAGCAGGCAGTATTATCCTGAACGTCGTGCCTTCTTCGCCCGCCAGCTCCAGTTTCCCGCCATGTCCTTTTACCACGATGTCGTAACTAAGTGACAAGCCGAGGCCGGTTCCTTCACCGGTCGGCTTCGTAGTGAAAAAGGGCTGGAAGATCTTGTCGCGGATGTCTCCGGGAATGCCGTGGCCGTTATCTTTCACCCGGATCTCTACGCCCGATGCCGTTTGAGCGGTCGTTACTTCCACCCTCGGCTTATACAGATCGCCGCTGCGTTTAGCCTGTTCCTGCGTGGCCTGGAAGGCATTGTTGAATAAGTTGAGGAGCACGCGGCCCACGTCCTGCGGGATTACGCTGACCTTCGGCAACGCCGGATCGAAATCCGTGACCAGCTCCGCATTGAAATTCTTATCCTTCGCCCGCAGACCGTGATAGCTGAGGCGCAGGTACTCGTCCGCGAGCGCGTTCAGGTCTGTCGGCTCTTTTGTTCCCGAGCTCGCCCGCGAATGCTGCAGCATGCCTTTCACGATGCTATCCGCCCTTTTGCCGTGGTGGCTGATCTTGCTAAGATTCAGCTTCAGATCGCCGAGAACATCCTTCACTTCTTCCCATTCCTCATTCTCTATTCCCTCTTCCGCTTCCTGTACTAATTCTACGCTCACCTCCGAAAAATTATTCACGAAGTTCAGCGGGTTCTGTATCTCGTGGGCAATACCCGCCGTGAGCTCGCCGAGCGAAGCCATTTTTTCCGACTGGACCAGCTGTGCCTGGGTTTGTTTCAATTCTTCCAGCGATCGGTTCAGGCTCGCGGTACGTTCGGTCACCTGCTCTTCCAGCACAATATTCTGTCGGGCCAGCAGGTGCTGTTTTTCCTGCTCTTGCTGCAGGGTTTTTGCCGAAAGCGTTTCAACTTCCGCCAGCTTCTTTTCCAGCGTCCGGCTGGTAGCGGCAAACTTTATGGCCAGCACGACCGACATGAACACCGGCACCACGACGGCCGAAAGTGAGAAACTAATGTTGTAGAGCAGGTTCGGCCCGGCGATAACGAGGTAAACCAGGGAGAAGAGCGAGAAAAGAAATACAGGGACGAGTCCCGCGAGCAGCACGTTCGCTCCCGGCATTTTCCGGCGATAGGCCCAGAGCGATACGCGGAAGGACTCGATCACCATGAGCAGCGGGATGCTGTCGGCCACGCTGGACTGGATCCGCCTGGTGGCGTAGTCGGTTATACTGATCACGATCATCAGCAGCGCCACCACCGTAAGCGAAACCCGGTTGCGGTAATTGAACAGTTGGTAAACCGTGAGCACGAAGAAAATACAGCCGAGATACGATGCGTTCATCAGGTCGATGAACAGGATACGTGCAGCGAGGTCGTGTGCCCTTTCGAGCGAGATCGATATAACGAGCCCGATACCGGTTATCGCCATAAAAATGGCGTACCAGATGTTCGTGCGGTCGTTAGGGTAATACAGGAAGAAGGCGAGGTGCAGGAAGAAAAGAATGGCGAATACACCGCTCAGGATAGTTTGAGGCAACCTGCTGCGGATGTTCGCGGCGTATGCTTTTATCGCATCGGGCAAGGCCCTTAATCTTGCTGAAAACTGGCCCGGTTGGTAGCGCAGGTCCGGCTGCTGCACGCATCGGATGGCAAGTGTATGAACCTTTCCCGGCGTGCAGGGAAGGGCCAGCGGCTCGCCCAGCGTGTTCCAGGCGTTAATGTGCGCGGGATCGGCCCCGATCGCTCCATAACGGGCTATCCGCTGGCCGTCAAGGTAGATCTCCGATGCGAAATACTGGTTACAGACCAGGGCGAGCGTGCGTGCATCCGCCGCATCGTTCACCCTGAACCGAAGCCTCAGCCAGGCCCGTGCTGATGGGTTGCCATTCAGAAGCTGGTACAAGTTTACGATCGAATCCTGTATAGCCCAACGGCTATCGTCAAAATCGGTTCCGGCCCAGGAGATATCGTCGCCCGCGTGAAATTTCCAGCCATGCAGGAGGATACCCGGCGGAGGCAGGACGCCGATATCGGTAACGCCGGAAGCTTCCATATACCGGGGGGCCGGCATCGCAGCCTTGGCCGCGATGAGCATGACAGTGAGCAGGAACAGTCGTAACGAAACGGACATAGTAATGTCCTGGAAAGATAGAAAATATTAAGGAAAGGCGTACTGCGGATGGGCAAGTTCATACATCCCGCAACTTTGCGGCTTTGCGCGAAATAAGCAGTTGCTGCCAGTAGGACATTCGACGAATTGCTGTTCGACATAACCGCTTAAATTGAGTACAAAGGATTATTTATTGTCAAAAAAACCGATGGAATATTAATATTACTTATTTTAGATTAAAAAAATATATATGACAATTATTGCCCCTCCATTAGCTGATCCGCAGGAAATGGAAAAATCGGATCGTCTTTCATTTGACGGTATGATCGAATCACTTGAGTACAGAGACCTTAAATTGAGTGCTAACGAAATATTTGAGCTGAGAAACTTCTATACAAGCGGTACCGCTAGGTTAGCTGACGATTCCGCAGATTTTGAAAACTATAAGGACCTGTTGAGTTTTCACACAGGAGAGCTGGTCGACAGCATTTTTATAAGAAAAGCAGATATACCTAAATTCGGAAGTTTTCGCGACTTTCTACGGTCGCTTTGTCCAATATATCCATTTTGCATATAGTTATGGAAGAGCGGCAGAAAATGGCATTTGAGTTTGCTGCTGATTATACAAAGCAGCTTATTACCCTCGCAACCGGAATATTAGCATTTACGATCACTTTTCTAAAGGATATTCACGATCCGATCACTGGCCAGTGGTGGTTGGTATTTGCATGGATTGCGTTCGGTTGTTCGATTGGATGTGGCATTTGGGCTCAAATGGGAATGACTGGAACGTTAGGTTCGGTAAAACCGAATGGTTCAAAGGCTGACATCAAATTAACAACAGGATCCGACACCCAAGTGACTTTGAAGGAAAACGCAACGATAGAACTTGCAGGTGGTGTTGCTATTAGTACTCATACCCTTCAAGCAGGGGATGTCATGGTTTTAGAGTCGTCTGTAACTGTTACCATTCCTACAGGTTCTAAAGTACTGATTCCTGCAGCTCTGTCGCCGAGTATCGCCGGGAATAATATGCGGTTTCCTGCATTGTTACAAATTACTCTGTTTTTAATAGGAATAATCTTATCGATCGTTTACGGATATAAGAATTTCTCAAGACCTGTGAAAAAATCCGGCAATCATGCTGGAATTACTGTGCGAATCAGGGAAACGAATACACAGACAGGTAAAATCATATTAATCGATACCTTAAAGGCGGCAAAGTAATGTTCACTTCGATGCCTGGAAGCCACATCCCTTGCAATGGAATGATTAAAGACAGGTTTATAGCTGCTGCCATCACCCAGGAAGCGATTCCAGCTTCTCCGCTATCGCCTTTAACAACCCATAACTCAATTTCGCCGCCTTTCCTTCCAAGTGTTCCGTGCTCACCAGCGCCCGGTAGCTGCGTTCTTCGTCGGGTTCAAAAAGCACAGGAATTTTATTAATAATGATCTCGATCTTATGCACGTAGCCCTGTGGCAGCAGGCGGCCTTCGAATTCGAGGATTTCGCCGTTATATTTAACCGGCAGTATGAAGTAATCTTCCATTGGGGCGAAGATAGGGGTAATACGATCAGGTGTCGATCATGCCAACGTAATAAGCTAAGTTTCTCATGAGTAAGTTCTGCAGGAAGGTCCGCATTAGGGCCTACCTGGAAAGATCCATATCGGCCGGATCCCGTTTGATAATCAAGGACATTGGATTTTTAACGGGGACGTGTTCACGGTAACAGAGCAAGAGCAGCTATACCGATTCATTACGGGTTATGTGGGACGAAAAGAAGACGAAGCGTAATAAACTCTGAACAGAAAAACCGGTTATGAACCCGCCCCTGTGTTTTGGAAAACTTTCGATCTAAGATACAAAAATTCCATGCCCTGCGGATGTGTGTGAAATGCTTCGGCGAGCAGCAAAGCCATGCCGCGTTCCTGTGGATCATTCGGATCCTGGATATAGTTAACATAGTTGAGTAATTTTAAGAGGATATCTTCTGGCAATGGAAATCGTCCGTTCATCCCGTAAAGGTCAACTTGCCATTCGTTGGCTTGCCGCTCGCAGAGTCGAAGCATCAACTGGGCGCGTAGGATCATCTCGCGATCTGCATCCACTTCAAAACCGGCATCACTGCTTGTTTTTTCCGTACTTTGAAAATCCACCAGGTCGACTAACCCCTGATTGCCTTTAAAAGTTTTCTCGGCAGAACGGGCGAGCGTGAACATGGTGGCATAACATGAATATCCGAATGCGGTGAATCGTAAAAACGATTGCCTGTCTGGATCAGCAACGTTTGCAGCTATAAGGGACAAGTAAAAGGCGGCAATATCACAATGGCATTCCTCAAGTAATGTTGGAGAAAGTAATGGCTTAAACTCTTCAAGAACTGGAATAAATGTTTTACCAAATTGATCGGTCAACTCCTGCCAGAACCGGGGATTGTGATCTATATAATAATGACCCATCTCGTGGAACATCACCAGTTGCCCCATTATATTGGAAGCTTCTGTTGCAGTCCGGGAAAAAGCCGAATCCTCTTTAATCCGTTCGAATACAGGAATCATGCGAAACTGCTCGTAAACCAGCGTTTCAAGCAGGATAGCTCTCGAAAAGATCGTATTACTTTTGTGAAAGAGTTGTTCGGCAAAATACTTCTTGAAGTTGTATTTCAGCAGGGCCGATACCTTTTGATCGGTGGGTTGGATATCGTTTTCGAATTCATACAGCACAGCCAGCGCTAGATTGTACGCGAATGAAGACAGGTAGGAATTACTGATCATTACAGGCCCGGCGCTCGAGGTGAAGACGTTGGAGCCTATATTTTCGTCGTAAAGGCTGACATAATAAAAGCCACGCCCGATTTCAGCTTCCGGTGTAAGAAACTGGTCTGTGTGACTAACTACTACGAATTTGGCATGCGGGCGTTTGGCGAAAATCAGTCGGCGGATGTATGCCTCATTCATCCTTTTTGAGTTTATCCAGCACCTTATCTATGTTTCCGCTTTCAATCATGTCTTTAACCTCCGATGCCGAAAATCCCTCGAAACTTACTTCCTCTTTGCCAATTCTCACTTTTGCGCTTTGTAAATCTTTCCGATGGTTCTGCCAAACCGTGAATGCTGTACGAATAGCTAATTGAACACTGGATAATATTAATACCCCGATAGTAAGTTTCCCCAAAAATGACTTGGATCGCATCACTTCATCGCTTTTAAATGATGTAGCGATGATCTCTTCTAATTCTGGCGAAGGTTCAATGAATTCAAAATAAAGGTCGGGGATTTCCTGTAATGGGTCCATGGGATTTTTAAAACTAAATTAATAAAACTTGATGTACCGGCTATGCTTTATTCAAGACATTTGAAATCCCTTACACTTTCATTTAACGGCGTGATCAGGGGAGAGGCCTCGGGCAGCGTTTCGGCAAAAGGAGCGGTGGTGATGGCATAACCCTGCCCGCCGGCCCTGGAAAAAAGCATATTGCTCGCTTCCGGTATAACCGCCCGTTCCTGTTAAGGCTCCCGGCCGGTAAGACCCTGCCGTGCCCGGGGAAGTGGTATAAGGCAGGTATTTTTTTAAATTCGCTGCCATATGCATCGTACTCTATGGGTGCTTTTCGCCGACTACGTTATGATCATGTTGCGGCGGTACATCGGGCCGTAAACTGCAGTGTCCTGGAGGGTCTCGATCCTGTCTTAAGTGCGCTCACGTTGGGCGAGGGCGGGATCACGTTATCAAGCACAGGAGTAAGGGTGGCCTGGGCAACTGCGTGCGGCGGCGCAAACGCGGTGACATTAGGCCAAGGAGAGTCACTACCCGTAAAAATGGTTTAAGCAGCATAGAAATCATCTAGTTGAGACGCGGTTAGTTTATCTTACTTTCCAGTTTCCGGAGGCGTTCTTCCAGGGCCTTATTTATAGCCTGCTGATCCCCGAGCTTTTTGTTTTGTGCGGCTATCTCTTTATCCTTCTCGATCATATACAACGTCAGCTCCTCCACCTTCTGCAGCAGCCTGATGTTCATCTCCCCCAGCTGCAGCCCACTGTTCCGCATCTCCGCCGCAGGGGCGATCTCCGGCAGGTGCTTGTTCTCTTTTACGAACTTTTCTACCTCGGCCAGCGGCTTTAAGGCGTAATCGTCGGCGAACACGAAGTCGGCGCCCACCACCGCCGTAACGATCACCTCCGTGGAGTGCACTTTACCGTTAACGGTGAGCTTTTCGTCGGGGTTAGCAGTGCCGATGCCAACTTTTCCGCTGTTCAGGATAGTCATTATTCTCGCCGAGTTTAGGTCAAATCCCATTATACCCGATGCCCGTGGCTGAGAAAAAATAAAATTACCGGTGCTCGCTTCAGAGTAAATTGCAGCAAGATTAGTTGTCCCGCCTGCGTTAAATCTTAATGCGGCATAATCTCCAGGGTTTGTACCGGAGGTTCGTACCTGCAACCCGACATTTCCGATGCCAGAAATGGTGATGTAATCGGTGCTGGATGTACTGCCTGTGTAAGGGTTAGTACCTGACACCTGGAAATTTGCTGACGGGGTTCCTGTACCGATCCCGACATGTCCGTTTGGTAAAATGGCCATCTTCTCGTTACCATCCGTGAAAAACCGCAGCGGTAGTTCGCTCCCGGCATACAGATTCATACCGTTTATATCGCCCCATACCTGGCCCTTTAGCACGCCATTTTGCCTGAAATCTATAAAACCGCCATAGGTGGCATGGTTGAGCGTAAGGCCTGAATAGGTAGACCCGGTCGTTGTAGTGGGCGACAAGGTTCCGATGCCGGCGTTGCCGGTAGCCGGAAACGTATTTGTTACTTGAGAAAAAAGTGGCAGGGCCATACCCTGGCATATAAGTGTAAATAATATTTTTTTCATTTGTTGTAGGACTTTTGATAGTGCAGGATGTGAAACGCCAGCGGTGATATTTGGTAAACTTACCGGATACCGTTGTTATGTGCGGCAGTGTCAATAATGGCGTAAGGCGAACCCCGCTTCTTAAGACTATAAGAGGTAAGCTCCTGTGTAGATAAAAGCTCTCTGAATTCGGACCGCAACTGCCTTTTTAAGGCCTCCATTTGTTGTGTGGTAGTAGTTGGATTTGCCATTGCGGAGGAGATCGCTGCTTCTTCTTTTTGAAAATAAGCCGTTAGTGCGGCTTTCCTGGTTTCAGAAAGGTTGACTACCGAGGAAATGTCCTGAACTTTGATAATTACAGCCATAGATGGCGTTGACGGCGTTTCCTGTGACCGCGCGGAAACGATGAACAGCGGTAACGCTGCCAGTGTTGCAAAGAGTGATTTCATGAGTTTAGGGTATGAATTGTAAACTTTGTTAAGATACATAGGTCCTGATGATGAAACGTTATATTTTCCACAAGATTTTTCCCACAAATTCAGGAGATTTTTCCACGCTTTCCTGTGTTTTTTCTTCTAAAATAATGAGAAAAAGCCCACGAAATCAGGAAAAAAAACCCAAGATTTAACCTTAATTCATTCGCTTCACTATTCTTCCTATTAGTTAAATTCCCCCGCCTGTCGTGACCGTTTCCAGTGCCATCAATTACGACGCCCTCCCAATCGGGTTGCTCGGCGTCTGCCACATAGGTACAGGAGATATGATCAAGTGTCCTCACAGAGCAAACGGGTGATCGTCTCCGCTGCTATTCTTGCGACTGCCACTTCAATTGTTTCGGTGCTATGGCTGATTTGATTTCTAAGCTCATTGGCCCGGCGTGTACTTTGCATGATCTAAGTTAGCAGGTGAATTAGGTATCTTTAAACATAAACTTCAAGTCATGAAAAAATCACTGGTATGCGTCCTTTTGGTCGCAGCATTTATGCTTGGTTATGGGTTCAGCCGATTGACATCTCCTATGGATGATGTTCCGCGGGTAACAGGCATCGGCGGCATTTTCTTTAAAGCGAAAGATCCGGCGGCACTCAAAACCTGGTATAGTACCAACCTGGGTATGCGTATGGTGCAGAGCGGTTCTAATTTCCAGTGGTACCAGGGTGCCGACAGTACCAAAAAGGGTTTTACGCTCTGGGCTCCCTTCCGGGAAACGACCAAGTACTTCCTCCCGTCAGAGAAGCAGTTCATGATCAACTATCGTGTGGTTAAGCTCGATGCGCTGCTGCTGAAATTGAAAGCCGCCGGTATTTTCCCTGCCGACACGGTAGAGAGCGCCAGCTATGGCCGCTTCGTTCACCTCATGGATCCCGAAGGGAATAAAATCGAGCTTTGGGAACCCAATGATGTGGAGTATGCCAAACTTGGGACGATAGTAAGTAAATAGAGCGGACGATAGTCCAATTCCTCCACGGGTGCAGTTCAGCTCGCGTTGTTTTAAATTCACGTTCAAGTTAGGCCGCCGCGTATTTGAAAAGTTAAGAACTATTCAAGCAGCGAAACTTAACCGGGCTAAACTTCTGCAGCCCGATCTTGTTATGATCATACACCATCATGACCGACTACCTATGATAGAACTAATTAGCGGCCTGCCATCTGACGTTGCCGGCTTCAGGGCAACCGGCGAAATAACTAAAGACGACTACGAAACCGTAGTATTTCCCGAGATAGATAAACTGATCGAACGCACCGGTAAGATCAGGTTTTTGCTCGTTATCGATACCGGGCTGAAAAATTTCACCATCGGCGCCTGGTGGGAAGATCTCTGGTTGGGTTTGAAAAACTTTACTAAATGGGAGCGCATAGCGATCGTGAGTGATTCCACGATCATCAACCGTTTTTCAGACGTGTTCGCAACGATCGTTCCCGGGGCCGAATCGAAGGGGTTTGATAAATCGGATTTTGCTTCGGCGAAAGCCTGGGTAGCGGCTGATAGTTAAACTGACGCTTTAGACGCCCTATCGATGACCAAACCTTCCTATTTAAACTTCAACTCAGAGACCTATCGCTGGAAACCAGGTATCGATTACCGCAAACACCCGGAACAATATCGCGTAGGCAAAGGCGAACAAGGCGTGCTCATCTGTGAGCCTTACAAAAGCGAGGTCGGCAAACACTGGCGTTTTAAAACTGTCGACATCGCTAAAACAAGTTGTGAGGAGATCTATCGGCTATTTCTGGCGTACCTGGACCAGGCCGATTTCGTCGGCGCAGACATGGCCCGTAAGTTCCTGCAAATGGGTTACACCCGCGCACGGCGGTATGCCAACTATAAAGGCGGCAAAAAGTACGACAAGGAAAACAGTTACAAGCCTCTTGAGCGTGGCACTGGTGAAGAGGAGAAGGCCAAAGCCGCAGCTATCTTCTACGAGAAATGGAAAGCAGCGGAAACCAATGAACAGTATGCAACGCAAAAAGCAGCATGGAAATCGGAAAAAGGATGAGCGGTAAGCCATTAACTGCCAAGTGTATCACCTGTTTTACCGCGCTATGAAGATCGCTACCTACAACATCAACGGCATTAACGGGCGCCTCGAAATCCTGTTGCGCTGGCTAAAGGAAGCTGATCCGGATATCGTATGCCTCCAGGAATTGAAAGCCGAAAGCCGAAGCTTCCCCGAACAGGAGATCAATACCGCTGGCTACAATGCAATTTGGGTAGGCCAAAAAAGCTGGAACGGCGTAGCTATCCTGTCGAAAACGGAAATCAAAGAGCTTCACCGCGACCTCCCCGGCGAGGATGACGAGTTCACCCATAGCCGCTACATCGAAGCGTTTACCGGCGGCATCGTAGTCGGTTGCCTCTATCTTCCTAACGGGAACCCGGTTCCTGGCCCAAAGTTCGACTATAAGCTGCGCTGGTTTAAGCGGCTGGCCAAACACGCCAAAAACCTGGTGGACCGCGAGCTGCCGGTGATACTGATCGGCGACTACAACGTAATGCCAACCGATCTCGACACTTATAAGCCTGAAAAGTATGTGAATAACGCCCTTTTCCAGCCGGAAGTGAAAAAAGCGTATGCCCAACTTGTTAAACAAGGATGGACGGATGTTATCCGAAAGCTGTATCCCGACGAACCTATCTATACCTTTTGGGATTACCTCCGAAACGCTTACGAGTGGAACGCCGGTTTGCGGCTCGATCATGTGCTGCTTAATAAGCATATCGCCCCCAGGCTGGTATCAGCAGGCGTCGACAAACATGTGAGAGGCTGGAAAGATGCCAGCGACCATGCGCCGGTTTGGGTAACGCTTACTAGCCCGGGAGCAAATAGGTAAGCCAAAGTACGTCATCTTTGATCTTCCTCACTTTTTCGAGCTTAAGCAACGTGGCGCCGTGCTTTTTCGATTCTTTATCGATCTCGAAAAGTGCAGGAGCGCCAGCCGTGCCATCGGCGATCGGCAGCAGAACCTGGTGAAGCTCGTTAATAAGCCCTTGGTTCAGGAAGCTTCCGTTAATGTGCGCACCACCTTCCAGCATCAGCTTTTCGATACCGAAGAGTCCGCGCAGTTTTTTCAGCGCCACTTTAAGATCGATTTCTTTAATTCCGGCGAACAGGTAGGAAACGCCGATGTCGCGCAAATGGGCAAGGTAGGCATCAGGTACCGACTCAGTCAGCACGGTGATCACATGATCGCCCTGCATAAGCGGCTCGTTCCAGCCCAGTTTACCATGACCGTCGATGGCGATCGCGTATTTACCAGGTTCATGGTCGGCCACGAAATCCTCCCTGCTCACTTCCTGGTGTCCCCTTTTTAGCACCGGTTTGGCGAAGTCGGTAAAATCTTTCTCCATCGTGGTCCGCCCCACTATCCAGGCGGTTATACCGATCTTTTCGTGGATCTCTTCAAACTTGCCCTTCAGCTTTTTCACTTCGGGGCGATCGCCCCAGTTATCTGTTAATATCCGGCCATCGAGACTGGTCATCATCAGGCAGATCACATAGGGTTGTTTTGTCATAATGAATAGTTGAGTTAATCTTCTTTAGCCGATTCGTCCGCGAAACCTTCATGTTCCGCAAGCCCGGGCTCCTTCCTGGCACGTTTCAGGCCGGTAGCAATGGCGATGCCTTCGTCATGACTTTCTTCCAATATGGCATTGGCGATCTCCACGGCCCGATCCCGAAGTTCGGGCCGAAGGTTTTTATAGGATGGCGGGTAGTCTCCTTGGTACCATGGCATAGTTTTCTTGTTTTCAGGTCTTGTATAGATGGTAACCTGCAAGATGGAGGAAGGTTTATCGAATTGTTATTTCTCACCCACCTTAACCCAAGCTTTGATCCCATGTCTCTGAACTCTTTAATGAATGCTCCTTAAACTCTCCGTGCCATTTCGGCGAATGCGATTTCAAACCGGCTACAGAAAACCGGCTCGTCTTGTACAGCTTCATCAATGTCGTCTGCGAGATCGCTAAGAACGGGTGCGCAGAAGAATCTGGACCTGAAAACCAAACAGGACACGAAGTTGAATGAGGAGCCTGAACAGAGTCTGAAGATCCACTAACCCCTATCAATTAATTTTTCGCCCTTTAATAACACATCTTATGAATGCAGAGAACTTAAAAAAGGTACAGGAAAAAGCGATCAGCCTTGGTTTCGACAAGAAGACAGCCAAAAAGCTGGAGAACAGGGTAAAAAGCCCGATGGAGTACATCAACATCTAAAGTGTCGTTCCGTGACCTCAGCCAATCATAAATCCAGGGAAGCCCTCGTTGTATCTAGAAAAATCGTCCAGGTCATAGTTAATATCGTTGATATTAATGCTGTCGACTATGCTAAAATCAGGGCAATAATATAACGTGAAAGTATTTTTGAGCAATAGGATCAGCAGCATAGGAATCGTTACTTTAGCCCAAGTTGCATGGTAAACTTAGTATATTGTATTCCCTCTTAGCGGCATTGCTTCATCAAGCCTTTTTATACAACTCTGGGTGCTTATTTTTCCAATACTTTTCAAATTCAGCCACTCTTATTTCATAATTATCACTACTAAAAAAATCATTTATCAAATTATAATTCTCAAAAATTACTGATGATATATGAGCTAATTGTTTTCTATGCCCTTGTTCGATGTTTTTTTCTTTACGAAAATATTCTGATTTTGGGATTTGTGTATCACCTTGCCTCAGATATTCCAATAAATTAAAAAGATTTATTTCACTATCAGGCTTATTTATTTTATACAGAGTTGCATAAAACTCTCGAAAATACTTTTCAATTTTAATCACAAAATCGCCTGAACTATATTCAATCATATAAGATTGCTCTTCGTTCAGTTCTTTTTTTATCTTAAAGCCATACATTTCAACAAGCCCTTTAAAAAACTCGCAGATGTATTTTATAAAACTCTGTTCCATATCAACTCTATTTTTTTATCATTCTTGAAAAATCGTCAGTCCATGAATAGCCATGTCTTTGCAAATACCTAATCTCTTGTCCAAGAACTGAATTGGGATCAAGCTTTAAGGGATTATATTTCCCAGAGAATATAATATCATCCCCTCTTTTTACAACCTCTTGCAAAAATTCCACGTTCTTACGCATCGTCCATGCCTCATCGGTTACATTAAGGAAATTGGCGCCTATCTTTTTAGCAAATTCCCTGTAA
Source organism: Hufsiella ginkgonis (assembly GCF_009834915.1). Lineage (GTDB taxonomy): Bacteria > Bacteroidota > Bacteroidia > Sphingobacteriales > Sphingobacteriaceae > Hufsiella > Hufsiella ginkgonis. The sequence continues at coordinate 1,060,412 of NZ_WVHS01000001.1, forward strand.
GTAGCCCTTGGCCCTATCACGCTTACCCCCTTAGCAGCCAGCCCTTGTTCCACCATCCTCGCCCCATCATCCAGAAACTCTCCCCCATGCGACGCGTAGTTAACTGCCCTGTTGGCCCCAATACCTGCCGCTTCTTCTGCCGCTATTCTTTGGACAGCCCTGCCGGCAATATACCTGGCCCCTGCCATATATCCGAGCCTGCCCAGCATGTAAACGTCCCCTGCTCCCCAGGCAAGCATACCCACGTTAAACATATCGACCAGCGGATCGCGGCTTGCATTAAAAGCTATCCGGTAATCGCGATAGGAATCGCTAACATATTTCAGCCGATAGTCAGTTTTCCCATTCGTAAACCGGTAAAGGTCTTCCCCGCTTAAACCGAGGGCCGCCCGAAAATCGTACCGCTCCCACGGGCTCATTTGGTTTGCATGGATCGGTACTACCGATAATTGCAGCATCCCGAAGAGGAAGTTATCATCGCCTACATACTCCCATCCTGCAGGGATCGGGGTGCCGTCCGGTATCCATTTCGCCTTCCAGATCGATTCTCCTTGCGGCTTGATCCAGGGATTTAGCTTCATACCGAACATGCCGCTGGGATCTACCATGTTCACCGGGTTGTTGTATACATAATTATAGGGCGACTGACTTTCATAGCCGTCAGGCATCGGGTCGACCACGTTCCACCGCGCGGTTTCAGGATTATAGAACCTGGCGCCATAGTCGTATTCCTTTAGCTCCGGCTGGTACTCTTTACCGTTGTATAGGTAGAAGTTATTGAGGGAGACAGGTTCTACGGGACGACGCTTCCCAAAGGGATAATATTCGTCTTCCTGCATCCGGGTGGCACTGCCATTATTAGGGTCCTTGCCAAAGGTAACCCGGACATTGCCAAGATGATCCGCAAGATCGTACAAGTATTTACCATCGCTTACCCGGTAACGGCCTTCGCTGGTATGAATGAATTCGATGTTAGCGTTGGTATATTGTATTCCGCTGATATAATCTACCGCGGTTGAGCTTTGTTTACGGAGCATGCCGCCAAATGCATCATAGGTGTATGTGATACTTTGGCTCCCGCTTATCGTTTGAGGGAGATTAAGCATGTTGTAGCCGACGTTCACATTAACCTTCGAGCCATCGTACACTGTATTGCCATTAAGGTCATACTGGTAAGTGGCTGTATTGAGGCCTCCTCCCGATACCGAGCCTAACCGGTTTGTGCCTGATAGATAATTATAGCTTAATGTGCCTCCGTCGCGGTTCATCGACAGGATGTTGCCAGCCTTGTCATAGCTGATATTGCTCTCGTAGAACCCCCTGCTGGCGCTGCCCGCAGTAAGGCGGCCAAGCTTATCATAACTGTAACCCACCCATTGAGCGCCTGTAGAAGGCATCGTATACTCCTGTTCCGAGAGATCACCATTATAACGTGCCGTCGAGCCATGCTGGGGATCGTTATAACGCATTTGCTCGGTGAAAAGACCGGAGGATACTGATGTCATCCAACCCCGTTCGTTATACCCATAGGTTATACTATGCAAAAAGTTTGTACCACTATCTTCGGAGTGAAGTTTCTTGGTTCGTAACTGCCCCAGATCGTTATATTCGAACTTTGAAAGTATGATTTCAGGGCTGTTATTCGTTTTCTGTTTGGTGTACACATTACGGCCCTGCGCATCATATTCAAAGTCCTGTTTGATAATGGCCGTCGTACCCCAGTTAACTTTATGTGCTCTACTGGTACCTATTACCTGCCCTATAAAACTATAATTGACGGCAGTTTCGTCATAATTCCCTTCGTTTAACAGTCCACCGAGGTAATGCTGGTTTATGCTTTTTACCACGTCGCCCTCATCGTCATAAACAGAAACGCTCCATAAATAATGCGACAAGTTATTAAGAACAGCCCTTTTTGAGGCGGTTGGAAGGCCCGAAGTCCGGTTGCTGGATGCTAAAGCTGCCTGGCTATAGGTACCTGGCAGCCCTGGTATGTTGTAATCATCGTAATAACTTACTTCCAGGTAAGCCGAAATATTGGCTTGTGGAACGGTTCGGTTGCTATAGCCTTGCGTTCCACCGCTGCTGCGGTATTCGTAAGCATAAGTTTGGGTATATGCTATCTCCTGCAGCAAGGCCCGTATTGAGTTCGCCGGTGCGCTTATATTTGCATCAGCGGTACTACCCGGATGCTGGTATATACCGGTCATCAGCTTGCGTCCCAAACCATCATAACGGGCAAAGGTCCATTCCTGCGGGGACTTGTTCCGCTGTACGGCATCCTGGGTCATTACCGTCTGACCTATGGAATTATAGACGATATATTCCCAACCCCGCCCAGGCACTTTCTTTTCCACCACCCGGTTACGTTCATCGAACCGGTACTGGTAGCAAAGATCGTCTAATACTGCCTGGGTAATCGCGTTGTCGTTATCTGGTTCTGCCTGCGGCGGAATCAGGTAACATAGATTGTTGTATTCATCGTAAACGTAGTACGTGGACAGCATCTGTATCTGTCCGTTAGGCAGCTGGTTATAGATACGGTTAACGAGCAGTCTGCCGGCTTTATCATAGTATTGTTCCACGGTGCCTGCGCAGCCCGACTGCCAGTTTTCATCTTTTTTTACTGTGACGTAAAGGCTATTATCATCATAAATAGCTGTGCCGCCCGCCCGGTTTAGCGTACGGGTACCATTGGTGTTGGTGGATGCCCAATACTTTGCCACGCGCCTGCTACCTGTGCTAGTAGACGGGTTTAATACCGTATGATCGTTAACCAGGAACGAAGACTTAACGGTATGCCCGCCCGACAGCTGCCATGGCGTTCCTGGTGCTGCCTGCTCTACCTGTCGTGAAAAGGGTGAAAGGTCGTAACGGGTATCGGCGAAAGGCGCGGCTGTACTTGCTACGCCTGTCGGAGCAGAATTGTAGTAGCTGGCCTGCTCTGCAAGCGCTGACGGGCGGAAGCCCCCATCGTTACCATTTACCGTATAAGGAAGGTAACTTCGGGGCGTCCGGCCAAAATTATCATAGTAGTTAGGCTGAACTATATCCTTGCCAGTCGGACTTGCCTTAGTGGATACCGTTTGGATAACCCGCCCCAGCCCGTCGTAGTATTGGACACCTTCGCTCACTTCGCATGTGCTGGCAGAAGTTAACTGCGCAGGCAACGTAAAGCCGGGAGCAAGCACAGATCGTGATAGCGTAAATGTTGTACTCAATGATGGCTGAGACTGAAGTGGAATACATACATCGGCGACAGAACTGATATAGGCCCGAAAGGTCGAACCTGCAGTGATAGTAAATCCGGGCAAAAGAGTGATGCTTTGACTAGCCTTAACCTCCGCCTGGCCACTGTAAGTGTTAAGCGACACATGTTGCTGTGCGGTGCTTTTAAATGCGGCTGCTATAAATGCGACGCATACAAAAATTTTATTGATGTTCATGTTACGGTATAGGATGATATGAAACACCACGATCATTTACTTCTTTTAACGTTGCTCCGTTTAGCGGACGCTGTATTTCTTTTAGCATTTGCTGTTTATGCTGCTGCTTTTCTGCCTCAGAATGGGTGATCTCCCGCTGCAGCATCGCAAAAAACCTCTCTTGCTGCGCCGGGGAAAGAAGCTGTTTTAACCTTGTCTGCCGTTCGGAACTGATGGTCAGCAATCGTTGCTGTAAGTCGCTTTTACTGATGGAAGTATCGTTTTTGGCGACGGTAACGAGCTGTCTGTACTCATCAAAAATTCGGACCATCTCCTCCGCTTTGAGCGGTTCGACGGCAATATTCTTCACCAAATAGGAGATACGCTCCGACTTTGATGGTTCGCTACTTTGCGCCTGGGAGCTAAATCCGGCAAATGCCGTTATGCATAAAATTAAATTGATGATTCTCATGACGTTTTATTGGATGAGGTATTTGCTTCCAGGATATGTAAGAAGCGAATATGTGTTAGCGCTGGATTCGGTTATTGTATGATTCGCATAGGTTGAGAAAAACTCACGCACCCATGATAGCGTAAAATTGCCCAAAAACACGGAAGAGTTATTGGCATTTACGATGTAAACCACCTCGTAATCGTTCGATGATGACCCATACTCGTCAGTGCTGAAATTACTAATATTGAGTTTAACATCAGTAGCTACCGGCATTGAGGCAGGCGTGGTGAAGGAAGCGTTTGTGTAAAATCGAACATATATGTCGGCGGTTTCCACGGTGGTATGATCATTGGGATCGCCCTGGTAATTCGTCGAGTTGTTTACTATTTCAAGACGGGCAAATACTCCGCAGTCACCCGCCTGGTTCGCAACTGCCTGCCCGTTCTGTGCGAGGTCGGCTGTTGCCTGCACATCTGCGTCCTGCTGGCTGGCATATGAATAGTATAAACCAATGGGAATGGTATAATTGAATGGTATCCCTACTCCCCCAGCACAGTCATTTTTCGAATAAGATGCAGTTACTTCCGCATTTAAGTAGACTTCATCAACTGGCTTAGTGTGATAATAATAACCCTGTTGTTTAAGTATGTTGCCCTTCTCATCCCGAACAAGCGTTAGGCGGTTAAAATCATCATAACTAAACCGGGTTATCTTCGCCTTGTCGTCTGTTACAGAGCTGACACCCTGTACCGCATCATAGGTATAGCTCACCATTGCAGACTCGTATGGAGCCACGCGAACCTGGTCAATGGCATCCCCGGCAGTTAAACTTGCAGATGTGCCGGTATAAGGCACATAGCCGGAAAACCGCCATGTTCCATTCTCACGATACCAATAAGACAGCTTGTGAGGGCCGATTCCCTGCGGCGTAAAGTTTAGCGTATAGTCTCCCGCCCAATACTTGTCGCCCGTGAAGGCGTTCAGCGACGTTGCGCCAGGCAATGTTTCGAAGTCTTCAAAAAAGACGTCAGTTAAGGCGGCATTCTGACATTCCGCTACAGGCGCTAAATGATAGCTATCCCAGACGGTTGTCATTCTTGACCCCCCGGGTACCGCGGCCTGCATAACGTTTCCAAATTCATCATACTTTTCAAACCGGGTAGTTTCCCTGACCCCTCTTCCATCACCTTCATAAATTACTTCGGGTAACGTGAGCTGCCTGGAATTGATGGTTACAGTTTTGAACCCAGTCTTCTTTATCCCGGTGGTAAGCCCGTTGTTTATTTGAGTTTGTTCCAGCAGAATACCATATCTTCCATTTGCATATAGCTGGTTCGCGCCATCGACATGGGCCTGTTCCGTGTACCCAACCAGCGATTTATCGATCACATATTTGTAGTTTGTAGAAGAAACCAACCCATCACTATTAGTAGACTCGAGCTTTGTTACCAGCGCAGGAATGGCGGCATGATAGGTATAAGCCGTGCCTGTTTCCACCATGCCGTTCCCAGGGAGAAAGTGTTCTTCCTTGGTGCTTATGAGCAGCAGGGACTTTGATACGTGAAAATAATAACCGATGTTAAAATACGTATTGGTATAGGTTTGCCAGTTGCTACCATTAAAAACGCTGATCTTTCCAATAGCACACCTTAGTGCACGCACACTATCCGCCAGGCTATGAAATCCATAAGTATTTGTAACCCGTTTTAGAAGCACTGACCGACTGTCATATACCAAACTTTCTTTTAGCTTGCCACGGGCGAAAGCATAGGATGTGGCCGGGGTATAAGGGCTCGCATTCGGCAACAGGCGTTTTACAACGTTATAATTGTGATCAACCCGCATTTGACCTGAGTAATCAGGGTAATCGTCAACATCAGTAAATTTATTGACTGTTTTACCCTCTTTGCCGTTATCCACCGTTACCTCACTATAACCTACTACCGACCCATCGGTATCAAATAAGTTATTCAACGAGATATTGGATTGTATAATAAAGGGACCGTACATTGTTGAGCTAAAGGAACTGCCTACACCCATAAAATTAGCCAGGGTGGTGCCAACTATCGCCATTAGGTTAGACTTCATCGGCACAGGGTAAACCAGGCAACCTTTCTGCTGACTTACAATCGAGTAAATAGTTTGATTAGGTGCGAAAACCGGTTCAAATATCGCCGAGTTCAAGTATGGAAGCATACTTTGGTCATGATCGATGTATTGTGTATAAACCGGCAGTTGATTGAGCAGCATTCCTGTGGATTTCCCTGAAGCGTCAGTGTACTTATAGCGGGCTACTACGGGAGGAAGCGCTAATCCGGGCACGTCAATTACCAATGCTACCCTTAGGCCGCCCGCATTGGCAGTTATATTGTTCTGAAGGTCGTGGTACTGATTGAGCTCAAACACAAACTTTTTGTAACCGCCGGCAGCATAGGTTATGCGCTCGAGCATACTTCCCTGCGCTCTTTCCGGCGTCGGCTGCCTGATGAGTTCATCGGGAAAGTTCGGGAACGGGTTCCTGTTGGGCTGCCCGTAATAATTGTAGTAACCCCAGTGGTCCATTTCGACCGAGGTCCTCGTGGGTAACACGGTGCTATTGTATCCAAACCGGTATAATGGAAGCAGTTGGCTTTGAGAAGACAAAGTGCATATGCTGTCGAGCCTGAGCCGGTAAAATTCCGGTGGAGGCACCGTTGGAGCCTGCGGCGATATGAAATACGTTTGAAATAACTTATAGGTATTTATCGTTTGATTGAGGTTATTACGCAACTCTATTTTCTCGAGCACACGCCCGTTTAACAGGTCCTTCCGGTCATTTGCAGACAGATAGGAAAAATAAGCTGACCGGTCAGAACTTACAATAGAAGAAAGATATTTTGGCTCAGCGATCGTCACATCGATATTATTATTCCAGACGTGCGTGTCTACAAAGGAGTGGTCAGAAGCGGTGGAGCTTTGAATGATCGGCATACCCAGGAAATATAGCCCCCTGTTAAATGTTGAAGTTATCCTGGACCGGTACTTCTTTAAGAACCGGTAGTTTGTGGTCGTTATCTGGCCACCGGTTTCATAGTTATAGGTAATGGTTTCCCTTCCATCTGAGGTGATGATGTTTCGCAACATCCAGCTCGAATTGTACGTGGGTAACGTTTGGTTCGTGTTCTCACCATGAATGACCGTGGATTCAGCTTCAATGCTGCCTGCGTCAGTTCCGAAAAGAAAACGGTTGCCCGCCAGGTCGCTAAGTATCCATCCGTTCACACCTAACTCCTGCTTAAACGGGCTGTTCAGAATTTTAACCCCGTTGTCAGGCAACATAACCGGATTTTTGTTCTTATCAAACACAAACTTCCCGGTCATGCCATTCATGGAAAAATAGAAGAGGTCTGGCTCCGCGTCTTTGGTATTGTCTATAATGCTATATATTATGGCCGGTGTTAACGTTCCCTCAATTTGCGCACCCATTGTACTTCCGAAATAACCGTTAGCGTCTTCGTCCGGCAATCCTCGTACCATGCGAGTGACCATGGAATTGCAGCTTAGGCTCCACCCTAATCCCGTTGGTGAAGCAATATCCTGCACCTTGATACCGGAAGACTGATAGGAAAGAGATATGGGAATACTGTAGCCGCGCGCGCTGACGTTACAGATCTCTGCTCCGATAATCGCTGTTCCATTGTACATATTTACTGGCGTATTTCCCGCCCGCATAATTGCCGAGGCGGTCGGCGACGGCGGTGAACTGGATACCCTTTCATCAAATTGGCAATAAACACTGAGACTGATTGAGAAAAACAATAGGGTTAAAAGCTGCCGTTTCATCTATATTATTCCTTGTAATTATTCGCATTAAATTAACTAAAATAATAAAGCGAATTTCAACCGAATTTAAACCGAATCTGAAATTTATCTGTAAGTTATAACAGCATTTGTGAATAGATGAGCAACAAAAATGATATATGGGAAGAATGTTCATAAATAGAAATCTTCCAATAACTTGGTCGACTATTAGCAGCTATTCACATACCAACCAGCCGGAAACAATAAACGGGCTGGGTTAGCAGTTAGCGCCATGTATAGTGATTAAGATGCGCTTATGGCGGCTGCCAGAGTTAGTGCTTCGCACCATCAACAGATTGCAAACAAATAGCCACCTTCGAATAAATCAAAAGTGGCTTTAAATAGATGTTTAAACATCTTCCGTAGTCCTGCCTGGATTCGAACCAAGATCAACAGAGTCAGAGTCTGGTGTGGTAACCATTACACTACAGGACTGGCGCAAAGATAGAAAATTTTGAAAACAGGGGTAGCAAAAAATCACAATTCACAATTGTGCATAATTCACAACTTCCCGCGGCGTTATTCGTTATAATTGCTGATACGGATACACCATGAAGAAACTTGCCATCTACAGCTTCGCAGTGCTGCTTTTAGCGGCGTGCGGGATAAATAAACAGGTAAAACAGATCAAGGCGCTGGAGGACTGCCGCTACACCATCACTTCCGTGGACAGCATGTTCCTCGTACGTACCGATGTTACGCAGCTGATCAAGGGAAAATCGTTCGACCTTAACCGGATGCCGGGACTGGCCATCGCCCTGCTGCGTAAAGACATTCCCTTCGAGGCCCGCGTTAACCTGCAGATCAGCAACCCTACCGCTAACATCGCAGCGGTTAACCAGTTCGAGTACAAGGTGCTTATTAAGGATACCGAACTGGCCACCGGCTTTGTAAACCGCAAGATCACGGTAGATCCGGGTGGCTCCGTGAACGTGCCCGTACGCGTTAATTCGAACATTTATTCCTTCGTTTCCAACGGGAAGACGCTGCAGGAGATCACCGACTTCGTTTCAGGGGATAAAGAAAAAAAAGGGGTCGTCACAATTAAGTTCCGACCCACTATCGCCTCGGGCAACAAACTCATCAAGTACCCGGGGTGGATTACGATTGATAAGGAGCTCAGCAGCAAGATCCTCTTTTAAAACTCATACGTTTCTACCATTTCCGGCAACGGCTTCGAATAGGAATACGAGGTGGTTCTCCTTACAGGATAGCCGTCGGCTCCATACACGTAGGTGTAGAATTCTACCGGGCTGCTGCTGTTGAGGAACCGCTTTTTGCCGGGATTATTTACAAAGAAGTTAAGCGGCTGCAATACGCTGCCAAAGGTGAGCGAGTGTTTAAGGGACGGCTTATCGTCGAAATCCGAAAACTGCAGCTGAGTGGCCTGCATATATTGTTTGGTGGCCGCATTATAGTACTGCTCGCTCCACAGCACAAGGTTTCCGCGGGTATCATAAGTAAGCTCCACGCGTCTTTCCGGCAGCTCAGATCCGTCGCCGTTATCTTTCGAAGAATTAAATATCACCAGCTGTTTCTTTTGATTAAAAAAGAACTCGTATGCCCGGTAAATGCTATTGTCGGGCGCATACGTGATGGCCTTGTACAGCACGCCGTTCCGGTTGCTGTAAACGGTACGCAGGTTATTGTCCTCGATCATGCCGGTAAGCTCTCCTTCGGCGTTATAGGTAAAGTTGTAGCCGAACTTTGACACGATATTGGTTCCCTGCACACTGTTATACTGGGAGTAATAACGGATGATGCGGTCCTGGTTATCATAGTTAAAGATGCGGTAGTCCAGCAGCGAATAAGTGGCTTTACGCAGCATACCCGCTTTTTGAGGGAGCGGCTGCGGCACTTCGGTTCCCGGGAGCCCCGGTGTTGGAATGGTGGTAGTGTCAACCGGCGGATTGCTGGCTCCGGGAGGCAGCGGGCTGGGAGTTTTTACGGTATCCGTTTCCGGCAGGGGGAGGTTTTCTACCTCGCAGGCGGTGAACGCCAGCAACGTAGCGGCAAACAATATAATTTTAACAGGCTTAAATGAGTTCATATTATTCAATTTTGAACCCAAGACGTTTACTTTGCGCAGAAAGTAACAGCCGTGTTACAGCAAATTACCGCGTCGGAAATAAATCACCCTTTTGGGGTGAATACAGAGGTCGAGCGGCACATCGAACGGATCGGCGTCGGTAACCAGCTCTTCGGGCGGGAACCAGGAGATCCCCGCTTTCACCACGCCGGGCCGGCATGAAGCCAGGAAGCGGTCGTAAAACCCTTTCCCGTAGCCCACGCGGTTTCCGTGCGTATCATAAGCCAGCAGCGGGATCAGTACCAGGTCGATGGATTGCGGATCAACGGCTTCGCCCTGTTCGGGTTCCGTAATTCCCCAGCGGTTCATGGCTAGGGGCGTATCTTCGGTCCACAAAATATGGGTGAGGGTATGCATATCCAGGTTGCTTTTGGGTAGCACCAGCCGGATACCGGGATGTTCTTCGCGCAGGTAATTAACGATCCGAAGCGAATCCGGCTCTATCTTACCGGGGATGGGATAAAATACATGAACCACCCCGATCCCCTCCAGCTTGATTTGGGCAAACCGGGCGACCAGGGCGGTATTAAGGTCGTTTATTTCAACGGGCGACAGCTGTTTCCGTTTTGCGAGGTAGCGCTTCCGGAGTTCAGCCTTGTCCATAGCGTATTATTTTACGCGCTCTACGTAATCGCCGGTGCGGGTGTCTACTTTTACACGGTCGCCCTGGTTCACAAACATAGGCACTTTAATTTCTACGCCCGTTTCAACCGTAGCGCTTTTCAGGGCATTGGTAGAAGTATCGCCTTTAACGGCAGGTTCGGTATAGGTAATTTCAAGCTCAACGCTCGAAGGCATCTGCGCCATAATAGGCTCTTCGCTTTCAAAAGCGATGATCACGTTCATCCCTTCCTTCAGGAATTTCGCCGCATCGCCGAACAGGAACTTAGGAATGTTAAACTGCTCGTAGCTGGTATTATCCATCACCACGAAAAAGTCGCCATCATCATACAGGTACTGGTAGTCGCTGGTTTCCACGCGGCAGATCTCCACCTCTTCGTCGGTACGGAACCGGTACTCCACTAATTTGCCACTTTTCACGTTACGCATTCTTGCCTGGTAAAAGGCACGCAGGTTGCCGGGAGTGCGGTGAATAAATTCTTCAACTGTAACCAGTTCGCCGTTAAAACGCAGGATGTTCCCGTTTTTGATGTCGGATGCTTTTGCCATTATTGTTGGTCTCTTGTTTTGAAAGAGGGAGGCAAATGTAAGGAGATTTAGACTTGGAAACAAGTTCGTGGTTATCAGCAATCAGCTATCGGCAGTCAGCTATCAGCTTCGTTATAACGCCGGCACAAGCTGGAACTAATTGCCGGAGCGCTCCCGTAAAACGCGATACCGGAAGCTGACTGCCGATAACTGATTGCTGACGGCTGATTGCTGATAGCTGACGGCTGATTACTGACAACTGACCACTACAAGATCCCTGCCTCCCTGTCCTGGTACCTTTGCACCGTATCTACTGCGTGGCTTACCGAGTCGCTTACAATGGTGAGCTGCCAGTTTTCTTTCATGTGTTCGATGGCGTATTTCAGGGCATCGTCGCCTTTCGGGATGATCTTGATCCCGATCTCCGGCTTCACCTCTTTAATTCCTTCCAGTAGCAGCTGGATGATGTTATCGTACGTTCTCCCGCGAAGGTATTTCTCCTGGCAGATGATAATATCGTCGAACATCTCTGCGCTGATGCGCCCAATTTCGCGGATGTCTTCATCGCGCCGGTCGCCGGTACCGGAAATAATGCCGGTAAAATGCTTCGCATCCATGGTTTTAAGGTACTGTTGCACACCGCGCAATCCGTCGGGGTTGTGGGCATGATCTACCAGGATCTTAAAATCTTTAAAGTGGAAAAGGTTCATCCTGCCGGGCGTTTGCGCGGCAGAGGGGATAAAAGTTTCGAGCGCAAGGCGGATATCTTCGGTCTTAAATCCCCACAGGAACGTAGCCAGCGTGGCGGCGAGCGCGTTCTGCGTCATAAAGCCCACGGAACCGTTAAAGGTGATGGGAATGTGGGTCACTTTCTCGATACGGATCTTCCAGTCGCCTTTTTTGATGGTAAGAAAGCCGTTTTCGAATACAGCGGCTACGCCGTTGTTGCGGCAATGCTCCACCACCACGGGGTTGTCTTCGTTCATGGAAAAATACGCCACGTTGCAGTGAGTGGTTTTTTTGCCGACCCGCACGCAATGGGCATTGTCGGCATTTAATACTGCCCAACCATCTTTCTTAACAGAGTCGGTGAGGATAGACTTTACACGGGTAAGGTCTTCCAGCGTGTGGATGTCGGATATCCCGAGGTGATCTTCCTGGATATTGGTGATCACGGCGATGTCGCAGCGACTAAACCCGAGACCTGCCCTCAGCATCCCGCCGCGGGCGGTTTCGAGCACGGCAAACTCTACCGTGGGATCTTTAAGCACAAATTCGGCGCTTACCGGTCCCGTGGTATCGCCCTTAAGCAGCATCGAATTCTGGATGTATACCCCATCCGACGTGGTATAACCCACCCGGTACCCGTTATTTTTTATGATGTGCGCAATTAAACGTGTGGTGGTTGTTTTCCCGTTGGTGCCCGTTACCGCGATAATCGGGATTCTTGCCGATTTCCCGGGAGGATACAACATATCGATCACCGGGGCGGCTACGTTCCTTGGCAATCCTTCGCCCGGTGCGAGGTGCATACGAAAACCGGGGGCCGCATTTACCTCCAGCACTACGCCGCCCGTTTCAGAAAGCGGCTCGGTAAGGTTATGCGCCATAATATCGATCCCGCAGATGTCCAGGCCGATCACGCGGGCAATGCGCTCGCACATAAATACATTATAGGGATGCACCATGTCGGTAACGTCGATGGAGGTGCCACCTGTGCTCAGATTGGCGGTCGATTTGAGGAATACTTCTTCGCCTGCCGGCGGAATGGATTGCAGGGTATATCCTTTCTTTTCGAGCAGGTCGAGGGTATCGCGGTCAACGGTGATCTCGGTAAGCACGTTCTCATGCCCGTACCCGCGGCGCGGGTCCTGGTTTTCGATCGTGATCAGCTCCTGCACGGTATGTGTACCATCGCCTTTTACATGTGCCGGTACGCGCTGGGCGGCGGCCACCATGCGGTTATCTATCACCAGGATACGAAAATCGTAACCGGTAATGAATTTCTCGAGGATCACTTTCCGCGAATATTTCTGCGCATGCGCGAGGGCTGCAACCGCCTCCTCATGGGTTTTTACGTTTATGGAAGCGCCTTTGCCGTGGTTCCCGTTCAACGGCTTAAACACCAGCGGGTAGCCCGTGCTTTTAATGGCCCTCTCCAGTTCGTCGAGGTTCGAAACCGTAGCGCCTTTGGCCACCGGGATGGCCTGTTCCTGGAGCATGCGCTTGGTTTCTTCCTTATCAGATGCGATATCAACCGCGATGCTGCTTGTTTTATCGGTCATGGTTGCGCGAAAGCGTACCTGGTTTTTCCCGTACCCCAGCTGTACCAGCGAGCTGCTGTTGAGCCGGATAAATGGGATATCGCGCGCTACGGCCTCGTCTACGATAGAGCCGGTGCTTGGTCCGAAACGCTCGCGCTCGCGCATCCTGCGCATCTCGGTAATGTCTTTTTCAAGGTCGTACCCGGCGCCAACGATCAGCGCTTCTGCTACCGCCACGGCGGCATTGGCGGCATACACCCCTACTTTTTCTTCTAAATAGGCAAATACTACATTATAAATCCCGGGTGTTTTCGTTTGCCTGGTACGGCCGAAGCCGACATCCATCCCCGCCAGGGTTTGGATCTCGAGGGCAATATGTTCCACTACATGCCCCATCCAGGTACCGGCGATTACACGCTCAAAAAAACCTCCCTCGTGGCCCGGCGAGCAGCGATGGGTATACAGGCTGGGTATCAGCGTTTCCAAACGCTCTTTAAAACCGTCGATCTGGCTGGTAGGTTTATGCTCCATCTCGCCAAGATCGAGGCGCATCTGGATTAATTTTTTTCGGCGGATAGACCATATATTAGGTCCCCTCAGAACCTGGATGCTGATGATTTTCATGGCTGATTTCTTTCTTTGAGCGTCGGCTTTACGCTTTCCCCGACCGCATAACGTTGGAGCAATTTAGAAAGTTTTTGATAAATGAGCTAAAGCTGAAAGCATAAAGCAGATAGGACGATCCTTATATCAGGTGAAACGTGTTTGAGGGCGGCAACCATGCCTTCTGCCTTAACCTGCCGGCTTTTGCCCCGATGTTGTCAATTATGCTTGATCATTACCCGATCTTTAATATATTTGGCCATAATGCACGAAACTCGCGGATATGGTCCCTAAGGGAAAACTTGTAATTATTGGCGGAGCGGTTGATCTGGGCAGTACCTTAAGTTACAACGAAAACATCAGTCACCCGCATTATATCAAGTTCTTTGAGCGCGGTATTCTCCGTCGCATCATCACCGAATCGGCCAGTCACGGGGATCCCAGCGTGGAAGTGGTTACCACCGCTTCCCAGATTCCCGACATCGTGGGCGCCGAATACATCAGCTCTTTTAAACAGCTGCAGGTAAACAACGTACACACGATCGACATTAAGTCGCGCGACGACGCCAACAAACCCGAATACCTCGAGCGCATCCGCAAAGCGGACGTGGTAATGTTTACCGGCGGCGACCAGCTGCGGCTTAGCGCCATCTTCGGCGGCACCGAATTTCTCAAGATCCTGCGTACCCGGTATGTCGAAGATCATTTCGTAGTGGCAGGCACCTCAGCTGGGGCGGCAGCGGCCTCCACCAACATGATCTATCGCGGCAGCAGCAGCGAGGCCCTGATTAAAGGAGAGGTACAGATCACCGGCGGACTAGGCTTTATAGACGGTGTGATCATCGATACGCATTTCGTACAACGTGGCAGGATTGGCCGGTTATTATACGCGGTGGCCAGTAATCCAGGCATGCTCGGTATCGGGCTGGGCGAAGATGCGGGCCTCCTCATTACCGAGGGCTCGTGCATGGAAGCCATCGGATCGGGCCTCACCATGCTGGTGGATGGCCGGTACATCAGTGAAACCAGTATTTACGATGTAGAAATGGGATCGCCGGTTTCTATCGACAACCTGAAAGTGCATGTGATGTCGATCTTCGATAAATACGACCTGCATAAACATAAGCTGATCATCAACAAAGCTATTAAAGTAGAAGAAGATGTGTACCTGAAGGTGAAGGACTATGATTAGTTATCAGTTGCCAGGAGCCAGTTTGGCAGCGTTGTAAAATGAAGTAGAATGAAACCAAAACTGATCATACACGGCGGTTTTTTCAGCGAATCGGCAACCAACCAGGAGGTAAAAGCCGCCAAACAGCAGGCGTTGAAAGACGCTGCCGCAAAGGCGCACGAATACCTGCTCCGCCATACCGCCCTGCAAACCGTTATTTACGCCGTGGAGCTGCTGGAAAATTGTGACCTGTTTAACGCCGGCACCGGCTCCCAGATCCAAAGTGATGGAAAGATCCGTTTAAGTGCTTCCCTGATGGATGGCGACACGAAAAAGTTCTCGGGCGTGATAAACATCGAAGAAGTAAAAAATCCCATCCGCATTGCGGAAAAACTGCTCTCTTACGAGGATAAAGTACTAAGCGGCAGCGAGGCACAGCATTTTGCCCGCCAGATCGGCTTCGGATATTACAACCCCGAGATCAAACAGCGCCGCGGGGAATACCTGCAAAAGCTTAACGATTCCATCCGGTTGGGTACCGTGGGCTGTGTAGCACTCGATGCGGAAGGCAAACTGGCAGCCGCTACGTCCACCGGTGGTAAAGGTTTCGAAATACCCGGCCGCGTAAGCGATTCGGCTACGGTAGCCGGTAACTACGTCAACGAATTTGCCGGCATTTCCTGCACGGGCGTGGGCGAAGACATTGTAAGCGGCGCCCTTGCCGCGAAAATTGTAACCCGCGTAACCGACGGATTTTCGTTAAAAGATGCTTGTGAAAAATCGTTTAACGAGTTAAAATCGTTTAATGGTTTTGCAGGAGTGATTGGGATCGCTGCTAACGGCGATGTTTACCACACCGATTCGCATCCTTATATGGTGTGGGCGGCGTTTGACGGGGAAGTAACCGTATTCGAGTAAAAACCTGTTAACCTCCTATTTGCGCGGCAACTGTTCCCGGTACGCCGCTCTCCTTACCCGGAAACGAGATTTCTCAAACAAATCGGGATGACGGCCGGTAGTTTATTCGACACTTCGCTTGCAGCATGGCCCTCACCACATTCGCCGCCTTCCGTTCACGCAACTACCGTCTCTATTTTGCCGGGCAGTCTGTTTCGCTTATTGGCACCTGGATGCAGAAAACGGCCGTAAGCTGGGTGATCTACGCACAAACGCAATCGAAGTTTATGCTCGGGCTTACGCTTTTTGCGAGCTTGTTCCCTTCGTTCGTATTCTCGTTCCTGGGCGGTGTTATGAGCGACCGGTACAACCGCTACCGGCTGTTGCTGGGCACCCAGGTGGCTTCTATGGTACAGGCTGTGCTGCTGGTAACGGTAATATGGGCGTTTGAAACGAACCTGGGCGCGGGAGGCGCGCCGCGCGGCGGGATGACGGTGGTATGGTGGGTTATCGCCTTGAGTGCGGTGCTTGGATTTATCAACGCCTTTGATGTGCCGGCAAGGCAATCACTGGTGTATGAGCTGGTTGACGATAAAGCGTTGCTGCCCAACGCGCTGGCGCTTAACTCATCCATGGTGAACCTTTCGCGGCTTATCGGCCCTGCGCTGGCAGGCCTGGCGTTGGAAGGATTGGGCGATGTGTTCTGCTTTGCGCTCAATGCAGCTAGTTTCCTGGCGGTGATCGCATCGCTGCTGGCCATGCGGCTCCCGAAACAGGTAGTGAAGGAACATTCCAGGAAGCTGGGCCAGGAACTGAAGGATGGCCTGGCCTACATCCGCAATACGCCGGCCATCAGCTATATCCTGGTAATGCTGGCCCTGGTAAGCCTGCTGGTGCTGCCTTACAGTACCTTAATCCCGGTTTACGCGCGCGATATTTTTAAGGGCAGCGCCTCCACCTTCGGGGTTATCGATAGCGTCATCGGCCTTGGCGCTTTCTCGGGCGCCCTGTTCCTGGCATCGCTTAAACCCGGGCGCGATCTTCGGAAGATATTGGCTGCCAACACCCTGGTGTTCGGCGCGGGGCTTGTACTGTTCTCGCATACGGAGCTTTATTGGCTGGCGTTGGTATTCGCGGTAATTACAGGGTTCGGCATGATGTCGCAGATCACCATCAGCAATACGCTCATTCAAACTACGGCGTCGCCGGAAATGCGGGGAAGGGTGATCAGCTTTTATGCCATGGCATTCTTTGGTATGCAGCCCCTGGGCGGGCTGCTCATCGGGTCGGTTTCGCAGGTGATCGGCGTGCCCAACACAGTTATGGCGCAGGGGATTGCCGCGTTATTGATAGGCGGTCTTCATTTCCGGTTCCTGAAAAAAGAACGGGTAAAAAAATTGGAAGAGCTACGCCGGGCAAGGGGCATGCGGGTGTTAACAGACGATGCGCCCGTGGTGGTGAATTGAGCTCCGTTTACCCGCCGGGCTTTTTTCCCTGGATCCTTACCGCATTTAAGATCGCCAGCAGCGCAACCCCCACATCCGCGATCACCGCTTCCCATAGATTGGCTACGCCGCTGGCCCCCAACACCAGTACCAGCACCTTGATCCCCATGGCCAGTATAATGTTCTGCCAAACGATGGTACGGGTGATCTTCCCGATCTTTATCGCCGAAACGATCTTTGAGGGTTGATCGTTCTGGATCACGATATCGGCCGTTTCAATGGCGGCATCGCTCCCCAATCCCCCCATTGCAATGCCCGCATCCGCCAATGCGATCACGGGAGCGTCGTTCACGCCATCGCCGGCGAATGCGATTCGGTAGCCCTGGTCGCGCAACTCCTGCACCTTTTCCACTTTGCCTTCCGGAAGAAGATCGCCGAAAGCCCGGTCGATGCCAAGCTGCCCGGCCACATCGGTTACCACGCCCTGTTTATCACCAGAAAGCATTACCGTTTTTATGTTAAGCGCATGCAGCTGCTTTATTGCCTGCGCCGCATCTTCCTTCATTTCGTCGGCTATAACGAGGTAACCGGCATACACGCCGTCTATGGCCACCAGCACTAAGGTTTGCGCAATTGCGTCGATGGCTGCGGGATAGCTCACGGAAAACTTCTTCAGTAGCCTGGCATTGCCGGCAAGTACCTCCCTGCCCTCTGCCATCCCCTTTAATCCATGGCCTGCAATTTCTTCTATCTTGTCGGCCTTGCCGGAAATGTTCCCGCCTGCATACGCTGTAACGGCACGCGCAACAGGATGTGTGGAGTTAGCCTCGAGCGTGGCAGCCATGCGCACCAATTCCTTTTCATCGGCATTTGCGGCAACTACTTGCTGTACCTTGAAAACGCCTTTGGTAAGCGTGCCTGTTTTATCCATCACCACCATGTTCACCCTGGTAACCACATCCAGGAAATTACCCCCTTTAAACAGGATCCCGTTTCGCGATGCGAGGCCAACTCCGCCGAAATATCCCAGCGGAATGGAAACCACCAGCGCACACGGGCAACTGATCACCAGGAATACCAGCGCCCGGTAAAACCATTGGTTGAACACGTAATCGTCCACGAAAAAGAACGGTACCAGGCAAACCGCCAGGGCAAGGAAAAACACGATCGGCGTATATATCCTGGCAAACCTGGAGATAAACAACTGTGTTTGAGATTTCCGGGCGGTGGCGTCCTGCACCATTTCCAGGATCCGGCTTAGCTTACTATCCTTAAACAGGGCGGTAACCTTTATTTCGGCCAGCAACTGGAGGTTGACCATCCCGGCCAGTACCTGCTCGCCGCCCGCTTTGGTATCAGGCTTGCTTTCTCCCGTAAGGGAAGCCGTATTAAACGTTGCTTTCGGCGAAACCAGCGTGCCGTCCAGCGCAACCTTCTCACCGGGCTTTACCTGGATGATCTCACCGGGCTTCACCTCCGACGGATGAACTTCCAATACCTGGCCGTCCCGGGTTACGCTTACCGTATCCGGCCGGATATCCAGTAACGCCCTGATATTGCCCTTCGCCTTATTTACCGCAGCGTCCTGGAACCACTCGCCGATGCAGTAAAACACCATAACGCCCACTCCCTCGCTGTAAGCGCCAATGTAAAAGGCGCCCAGGGTAGCGACAGACATCAGCACGAACTCGTTAAACACATCACCTCTTTTCAGTTTCCGGAAAGCCAGGTCGAGCACCCGCCATCCCGACAGCAGCCAGGCGATACCATAAATAACCAGGTTAACAAATGAAGTAAAAACAGTATGGAAACCGTATTCCAGGGTAAGCATTATCGCCAGGATCAGCATCGCGGCGAGCAGGTCCCAGTGTGATCGCCAGCCCGGGCCGCCGTGATCATGGTCATGATCGTGTTCCTCCTGCGGCTTGTGTTGGTGTGTATGTTTCTGGCCATCATGGCAGCAATCGCCATGAGGTTGACGCTTATTCATTTCCATGTTACAAAGGAACGCATATATGCCATGCAATGGGATTGCATTATGCCTGGCAGGCGGCACAGGTGCCTTTTACCACCAGGTTTACTTCCCGGGCGGTAAAGCCTCCCGGCAGGGATACCTCCGGTATAACAGACTTAGGCAGGCAAAAAGTTTCTTTACAGGCGCTGCAGTAAAAGTGAACGTGTAAATCGTGATGCGCACCAGCATTGCAATTTTCGTGACACAGGGCATATTTCGGAGAACCGGTACCATCTTCAATGGAATGGGCGATTCCGTTTTCTTCAAAGGTTTTGAGCGTACGGTAGATCGTGATCCGGTCGGCCGGCGCCAACCCGCGCTCAATGTCGGAAAGACTCACCGCTGCCGGTTGTGCTTCCAGGTAATCCAGTACCAGCAACCGCATCGCCGTTGGCGTAACGTGCCTGGATGTGAGCTTTTCTTCGATGCCGCGCGTCATGTACCGTATTGATCTTGAGGTAAAGGTACGCAATGAAAGGCAGAGGTATGGTTCCGTCCCCTCGTTATTGAACACCCGAATGTAAAAACGTTTTTACACGAATTCTTTGATCCGCATAATTTTTCGTTTGAACACCATAGCGTGAATTGTATCTTCGCCCCTACCTTTGCATTGTTAAATTAGCAATATGCTACATTTATCGATGTGATTTTAATAAGGATATGCCTGATAGATTAAGAAAAAAACTACTCCCGGTATTACTGGTGGTTTCATTTTCGGGCGGTAAAACGACCGCACAGGTTATGAAATTGAAAGAGGTGGTGAACCTCGCCATAGAGAATTACCCGCTCATACAAGCAAAACGATCTTATGTAAACGCTTCGAAGGCTGCCGTTGAACAAACCAAACGCGACTACCTGCCTAATGTAAGTGTGGCAGCCCAGCAGGATTACGGCACCGTTAACGGCCAGAACGGGCCGCTTTACGGTTTCGGGGGACTGGGAACTGCCTCTTCCGGGCCTGCCCTGCCTTCGCAAAACTGGAATTCGGCGTTCGGGGCGCTGTATCTCAGCAACGTAAACTGGGACTTCTTCGCCTTTGGCCGTGTAAAACAGCGGGTGAACGTAGCCAGGGCGATACAGGAACGCGACCAGCTTGACCTCGACCAGGAACTTTTCCAGCAAAAAGTACGCGTGTCTGCGGCGTACCTCAACTTGCTGGCCGCCAAACGCCTCACGCTTACCCAGCAGCGCAACCTTGGGCGCGCCGTTACGTTTAAGAACACCGCGGTGGTACGTGCCGCGAACGGGCTTATTGCCGGCGTTGATTCGTCGCTGGCTGCCGCCGAAGTATCCAACGCGCGTATTTCGCTAAACCGTGCAATTGAGTTCGAACAGGAACAAGCCAATCGCCTTGCCCTTCTTTTGGGAAAAGAGGCGACAGATATTTCGCCCGACACAGCCTCCTTCTCCCGCCTGCCGGTCAAGTTTTACGAAAACCGCTTGCTGGCAGAAAACGAGCATCCCCTGCTCAAATTTTACCGGCAGCGGGTACAGGTAAGCGAATCGCAGGAAAATTATTTCCGCAAGTTCTATTATCCGACCTTCTCGCTGTTCGGGGTGGCACAGGGCCGCGGATCAGGTTTCAGCGACCATTACGTCCTGGATCAAAGCGCCTTTACGCGAAACTATTTCACCGGCGTTAACCCCGTTCGCGGCAATTACCTGCTGGGGATCGGCGTAAGCTGGAACCTCACGTCTATCCTCCGATCGGGTTCGCAAGTGCGTTCGCAGAAGTTCACCACCGAGGGGCTCCGGCACGAGTACGAGCTCGCCGATGTGCAATTAAAGGGACAGCTGGACCTCGCCGACAAACGGATCCGCACATCGATGGCCAGCTACGCCGAGGCGCCGGTACAGGTGAAGGCCGCATCGGACGCCTACCTGCAAAAAACCACGCTTTACCGCAATGGCCTCACCACCCTGGTCGACCTTACACAAACCCTCTACACCCTTAACCGTGCCGAAACCGACCGCGATATCGCCTACACCAACGTATGGCAGGCGCTGCTGCTCAAGTCGGCCGCGCTGGGCGATTTCTCCATTTTTATCGATGAGTTTTAACGATCTGCTATGAATTTAATCCGCTTTGCACTTCGCAAACCCATTTCCATATTGGTGCTCGTAGCAGGCCTCTTTTTCTTTGGAGTAGGGGCCATCCGCGATATCAAGGTCGACATTTTACCCAAAATGAACCTGCCGGTGATCTATATCGCCCATCCTTTCGGTGGATATACGCCCACCCAAATGGAATCTTATTTCGGGAAACAATACGTAAACATCCTCCTCTTCGCCAATGGCGTAAAAAGTATCGAAACACGAAATACACAGGGGCTTATGCTCATGAAGCTCACATATTACGAAGGAACGAATATGGCGCAGGCCGCTTCAGAGCTGAGCGCGCTTTCGAACAGGGCGCAGGCGATATTCCCGCCCGGATCGCAGCCGCCTTTCATTATCCGGTTCGATGCTTCGTCGCTCCCGATCGGCCAGCTGATCCTGAGCAGCCCTACGCGCACCAATAACGAGCTGCAGGACCTTGCCAATACCTATGTGCGCTCTTCGTTCACCGCCATCCCGGGTTTACTGGCGCCGGCGCCTTTTGGCGGAAGCCCGCGCACCATCGAAATCAACGTAGACCCGGAAATGCTCCGTTCACATAACCTCACGGTTGACCAGGTGGTGGAAGCAATCAAGCTTAACAACCAGACCGCGCCGTCGGGCAACGTCCGCATCGGCGATAAAAACTACCTTACCCCTACCAACTACACGATAAAAAAGGTAAAAGAATTTGAAGACATCCCGTTGTTTAAGGGCAGCGCGCAAAACCTGTACCTGCGTGACATCGCCGTGGTGAAAGACGGCGCCGACCTCACCGCCGGGTACGCACTGATTAACGGTAAGCGGTCGGTATACGTAAGCATCGCCAAATCAGGCGACGCTTCTACCTGGGACGTGGTGAAGAAACTAAAGGAGAACCTTCCCAACATCCAGAGCACCCTGCCCGAAGACGTGAAGCTGAGTTACGAGTTCGACCAGTCGGTATACGTGATCAACGCAGTGAAGAGCCTGGTGAGCGAAGGCGCCATCGGGGCGATCCTCACCGGATTGATGGTGCTCCTGTTCCTGGGCGACCGCCGCGCGGCATTGATCGTGATCCTGACCATTCCTACTTCGGTTATCGCAGGAGTATTGTTCCTCAAGCTGTTCGGGCAAACGATCAACATCATGTCGCTGAGCGGATTGGCACTGGCCATCGGCATCCTGGTAGATGAGTCGACCGTAACCATCGAGAATATTCACCAGCATTTCGACATGGGCAAGCCCAAAGCGCTGGCCATCTGGGATGCCTGCCGCGAGATCGCGTTCCCGAAACTGCTCATCCTGTTCTGTATCCTGGCGGTATTTGCACCGGCCTTTACCATGTCGGGCATCCCGGGAGCGCTTTTCCTGCCGCTCGCACTGGCCATCGGGTTCTCCATGATCGTATCGTTCCTGCTGTCGCAAACCTTTGTGCCCGTAATGGCCAACTGGCTGATGGTGTCTCACCACGAGAAAAAGGGAACCCCGCAGAAAGGGATCGGCGAAGATGAAGCCATCTTTAACGCAAGCGGCTTAACTATAGAATCAGAACACGATACCATCTTCCAGAAAGAAGCACTGGTAGAACGCGAAGATTTTAACAACGATGGAAAAGTAACGAAATTCGATAAATTCCGCAGCGGCTTTATGCGCATGCTGGATGGCCTGATGGGTGCACGCAAGCTGGTAACCGTGGTTTACCTGCTGGTAGTTGCCGGTCTTGCCGTTGTGCTGCTGCTTACCATTGGCCGCGATGTGCTGCCCCATGTAAACTCCAGCCAGTTCCAGCTCAGGATGCGCGCACCCGACGGCACCCGCCTGGAACGCACCGAGGAACGTGCCAATAAAGTGCTGGCAGAGCTGAAAAAGCTGGTGGGTGAGGACCATATCGCTATTTCGAGCGTATACGTGGGGCAACACCCGGCATTGTTCTCGGTAAACCCGATCTACCTCTTTATGGCCGGGCCGCATGAGGCCGTATTCCAGATCGCGCTGAAGGATTACCACGGCAACATGGATGAGTTCCGCGACGAGTTCCGCGACCATATCCACCAGATCATGCCCGACCTGCGCCTGTCATTCGAACCCATCGAGCTTACCGACAAAGTGTTAAGCCAGGGATCACCCACCCCGGTGGAAGTGCGCCTGGCGGGAAAGAACAAGAAAATCAACGAAGAATTTGCCGAAAAAATGGTCGCCGAACTGAAAAAGGTCCCTTACCTGCGGGACGTACAGATCGCGCAATCCATCCATTACCCGGCGCTAAACATCAACGTGGACCGGGTACGGGCTGCGCAGCTGGGTGTTGACATGAGCGATGTGAGCCGTTCGCTCATCGCCTCCACCTCCTCGTCGCGGTACACCGAAAAGAATGTATGGGTAGACGAAAAAGCCAACCTTGCCTATGGCGTACAGGTGCAGGTGCCGCTGAGCAAAATGGCTTCCAAAGAGGATATCGGCGAGATCCCGCTGCTGCGGAACAACGCACGTCCGGTGCTGAGCGACGTGGCTACCATTACACCCGATACCACGTATGGCGAAAACGACAACCTGGGCGCCATGCCTTATGTATCGGTTACCGCGAACCTTAACGATACCGATCTCGGAACGGCCAATAAAGCGGTCGGCAAAGCGATAACGAACCTTGGCGAGCTCCCAAGGGGCCTTTTCGTACAGCAGATCGGTCTCGGCAAGGTGCTCGACGAAACCCTCAGCAGCCTGCAAAACGGGCTGTTTGTAGCCGTGGTAGTGATATTTTTGATGCTGGCCGCCAACTTCCAGTCGTTTAAAGTACCGCTGGTGATCCTGGCAACGGTACCCGCCGTGGTGCTGGGAGCGCTGCTGCTGCTTACCCTCACGGGATCGACGCTAAACCTGCAGTCGTACATGGGCATTATCATGTCAGTGGGTGTTTCCATAGCCAACGCGGTGCTGCTGATCACCCATGCCGAGGAGCTGCGCCGGAAAAACGGGGACGCGGCAAAATCAGCCCGCGAAGCGGCTTCGCTCAGGCTCCGCCCGATCATTATGACCAGCGTGGCCATGATCGCCGGGATGCTGCCGATGGCCATCGGCCATGGCGAGGGCGGCGACCAGGTTTCGCCGCTCGGGCGTGCGGTAATCGGCGGGCTGCTTGCCTCCACTTTCGCGGTATTGATCATCCTGCCGCTGGTATTTGCCTGGGTACAGGGAAAAACCTCTACCGATTCCATTTCACTGGACCCTGAAGATAAAGAGAGTAAACATTTTATTACTGGTTTGCCAACTCATCATTAATTATTGCTATGAATTTTAATCCATTCAACCTGTCGTATAAACTTAATGCCGCCCTTTTTGCGGGCCTGCTCATTACGGGATGCAGCTCCTCTCCCAAAGCACCCGCAGAACCGGAAAAGAAGCCGGAGAGCCCAGGCGTAGAAACATTCAGGCTCGAGAAACAACCCATGGCCACCGCCCTGCACCTTCCCGGAGAATTGCTGGCCAACCAGCAGGTAGACATTTATGCCAAGATAAGCAGCTTCGTAAAGAAATTGAGCGTGGACATTGGCTCGGAAGTGCGTAAAGGCCAACTGCTGCTTACCCTGGAAGCGCCCGAAATGAACTCGCAGCTGGCAGGCGCCGAGTCGAAGCTAAAATCGGCCGAAGCCATTTTAACGGCCAGCAAAGCGAATTATAACCGCTTGTACGAAACAAGTAAAACCCCCGGCACGGTATCCAAAAACGACCTCGACCAGGCAATGGCGAGACGTAATTCTGACGAAGCACAGTACGAAGCGGCACGCGCGTCCATCAAAGAGCTCGGCTCTATCCGCGATTACCTGGAGATCCGCGCACCGTTCGACGGCGTGATCTCGGCCCGCAACGTAAACCCCGGCGCTTACGTGGGCCCTTCGGGGAAGGGCTCGGAATTCCCGTTGTTCACCCTCCAGGAACAAAAGAACCTGCGTTTGTCTATTTCCATACCTGAAGCGTATACCGGCTATATCCATAACGGCGATGCGATCAGCTTTACCGTAAAATCACATCCCGCCGAGGTGTACAACGCCAGGGTAACGCGCATGTCGGGCGCCCTGGATGCCAAACTGCGGTCGGAAAAGATCGAGATGGATGTAAAAAACCCGGGATCGCTGCTGCCGGGCATGATCACGGAAGTGAATATTCCCCTTCCTTCGCGTGCAGCTACGTTCGTGATCCCTAAAAAAGCGCTGCTCGACACCAGCGAAGGCTTGTTCGTGATCCGGGTGACCGATGGCAAAGTGCAGAAAGTGGCCGTGAAAAAAGGACGCGAAACCGAGGAGAAAATAGAGGTGTTCGGTGAATTGGCTGAGAACGATGTATTGGTAAAAGAAGCGAGCGAGGAAATGCGGGACGGCAGCCCGATCCGGGTAAAAAAATAATTTATGCAAGTACGGTTAAACGAAACGGAAGCGCCGGTAAAGAGCGAATCGTTACACGACTTCTACCGGATGTTTACGGCTAACCGCCCGGAGATCAGCATTCCCAGCCTCGAGCTGGTGAGCGATATCGGGCATTTTAACGTGTTCCGGCGCTCGGGGTTTTGCTCCGTGAACCCATCGCCCTATAACCGCCGCGATTATTATAAGATCTCGTTCATTATCGGTACGGGCACGCTGTATTACCAGGAACGCCAGATCGAGATCAACGGCAAGGCGCTGCTGTTTACCAACCCGGAGATCCCTTATTCATGGGAAGCCTGCTCGGAAAAACAATCGGGGTTTTTCTGTCTCTTTACCGAAAATTTCATCCGCAAACGGAATGACGACGTCCGCGACCTGCTGCTGCTGAAAACACGCGATAACCCGGTGATCTTCCTGGAGGATAAGGACCTCGACACCTTTAATCACCTGTTTAGCCAGATGATGCGCGAAATGGATGCAGCGTATTCTTATAAGTATGACCTGCAGCGTAATTACCTGGGACTGATCTTCCACGAAGCGCTTAAGCTCCTCCCGGCCGGGCCGGAAAAGCAATATAAAAATGCGTCGCTGCGGCTTACCTCGCAGTTCCTGGAAATGCTGGAAAGGCAATTCCCTATCGACTCCACCGATCATATCCTGGGATTGAAAACGGCCCATGATTTTGCTGCGCGGTTGTGCATCCATGTAAACCACCTCAACTATGCGGTTAAGGAGGCAACGGGCATGACCACTTCCGAGCATATCTCGCGACGGATCACTAACGAAAGTATTGCGCTGCTTCGCCACACAGAGTGGAATATCGCGGAGATCAGCTATTGCCTGGGATTTGAATATCCCGCCAATTTCAACATCTTTTTTAAACGGCAAACGGGGGCTACGCCGAGGTCGTTCCGTGTGGCGAAGTAGTGCGGTTAGCCGTCCCGCGAAGACGCAACGTTTCGCGGTTTCTTACGATGCGACAAAGCCCGAAACTTGCGTGCTCTGCGAGACGATTTAAGCCTTTGCCTTTTTGTGATACATTACATACGAGGTAACCAGCAAAGCCAGTAACACCAACGGCATCACCTTCGCCGAACCCGGGTCGCCGGAAGCGGTATGCGCAATAACCGCCGAAATAAAATTGATTCCAAAAGCGGCATATACCCATTCTTTCACCCGGGGAGGCACCGGGGCGAGCAGCAATACCGCACCGATTAATTTACCGATGGCCAGCTCAACCCGGAAATATTGCGGAAAGCCCAGGTGCTGGAAAGCAGCCGCCATATCAGGGTTGGTAAGATAAGCATAGGCCGAAAAAAGCATCATAAGCGCTACAATTCCGGTAGTTGCCCAGTACGTAATTTTTATTGTCTTCATTGTTCTGTTTGATTTTGGTGCAAACATACTTACCTTTACTTTCTAAAGGATATCACTATCCAAAAAGATAGCAGTATCCTGCTGGATAGTTATAAAACAACGATGGACGTAACGATGGTGCACAACAGCGAGACCTGCAATGCCAAAACACTCGCCGTAAAAGATGCCTTATATGTATTAAGCGGCAAGTGGAAGCTGCCGCTGATCGTAGCGCTGATGGATGGCCCTAAACGGTTTAACGAGGTCCAGCGGGCGCTGCAGGACATCACGCCCAAGGTCCTTTCCAAAGAGCTGCGGGAGCTGGAACTGAACGAATTCGTAGAACGCAAGGTGTTTTCCACCACGCCGGTAACGGTAACTTACGAATTAACCCCCTACAGCATGACGCTGAACAGCGTGCTCATGGAGCTCGAAAAATGGGGCACCCAGCACCGGCAGCGGTTGATTAATAACCGAAGGCAGGTATCCATTCCCGCATCGTAGTGGCGATGTAATGAACGGACAAAAAATAATCGGGATCGACCTGCGTGCAATCATCGGCGCCGCGGGGTTGTACTATCACCATTTCAGCCTTAATCCTTTCAGCTATGAGAAAGCTTCTCCTTCTTGCCATCTTTTTTGCCACGCACGCATTCTCCCAATCCAGCCAGCAAAATTTCAGGCTGCTGCTCGGCCAGGGTTGGAAAATGCAGTCTGCCGTTACCGATCCCGCATCGGCGGAAGCCATATCCAAAGAAAACTATGACGTGCGCAGCTGGTATCCTGTTTCGGTACCTACCACCATTATCGGCGGGTTGCTGGCTAACAAAGTATATGATTTCGACCCGTTCATGGGCCGCAACTTCGAGAGGCTGGCCGACCCCAAACTGGACCGTCCCTGGTGGTTTCGCCGGGAGTTTACGCTGCCCGCTTCAGAGAACGGGAAACAGGTGGTGCTCACCCTTCACGGCATTAATTACAAAGCCAATATATGGTTAAACGGGATCAAGATCGCGGATTCGACCGAAACAAAAGGCCCTTTTCGTATCATCAAACTGAACATTACCAAACAAATAAAAAATAACGGCGTCAATGTACTGGCCGCCGAAATCCTGAGACCCTTTAACCCGAACAAGAGCAATGGCGACCTGGCCATCGATTACGCTGACTGGATCCATTACTCGCCCGATTACAACGGCGGCATTGTGAACAACGTCGAAGTAAAAACCTATCACCAGGTAGGCGTGGATTTTCCATTGGTGACCACGGGTTTCGACCTCCCGTCGCTGGCTGTGGCCCACTTAACTGTCGACGCGCAGGTAACCAATTATACCAACACGGAACAGGATGCCGTAATAACAGGAAAGATCAACAATGACATCGACTTTGAAAAGAAGATCCGTTTGAAACCGGGCGAGGTAAGAGACATTACCTTTTCCCCGGCGGAATACGCGCAGCTGAACATCAGAAATCCCAGGATCTGGTGGCCCTGGCAATACGGTAAACCGGAACTGAACCGCATCACTCTTACAGCCGAAAGCGGCGGCAGGCTCAGCAATACCTTGTCGGAGAATTTCGGTATCCGGCAGGTAAGCTCAACGCTTATCGACAATAACAAGTCGCGCCTGTTCTTGGTGAACGGCAAACCCATTATGTTACGCGGCGGCGCATGGTCGCCGGATATTTTCCAGCGCCGGTCTGCAGAACGGCAGGAACAGGAGGTGCAGCTGCTGCGGGATATGAATATGAACCTGATCCGCTCGGAGGGAAAATTTGAAGACGACCATTTTTACGACCTCTGCGATAAATATGGCATGCTGGTAATGACCGGGTACATGTGCTGCGGCAGCTGGCAGCACCCCGAAAAATGGGACAAGAATGAACGCAACGTGGCCTTCGAGTCGAACATCGGCCTTATATCATGGCTGCGCAACAAGGCGAGCATTATGGTGTGGCTTAATGGAAGTGACATGCCGCTTACCGACACCACCGTAGAACGCGGTTTTTTAAACACACAGAAAGCGTTAAAATATCCCAACCCGATCCTGGCCACTGCGGATGGCACGAAATCCAGGGTTTCGGGATTCAGCGGCGTAAAAATGCTCGGGCCTTATGAATGGGTGCCACCGATCTATTGGGAAATGGATTCGATCAGGAAATTCGGCGGGGCATGGAGTTTCGCCACGGAGATCTCACCCGGGCCGTCTATTCCGCCCTATGAAAGCCTGGTTAAGTTTATCCCCAAAGATTCGCTGTTCACCACTTCCGCCGACTGGCGATACCATTGCGGCACCATGTCGTTTGCCACCACGCGCATCTTTGATGAGGCCCTGGACGCACGCTACGGCAAATCGCTGTCGATAAAAAACTACGCGGCAAAAGCGCAGGCACAGAATTACGAAGCGCACCGGGCCATGATGGAGGCCTATGGGCTGAAAAAATACAACACCGCCACCGGCGTGGTGCAGTGGATGGGCGCAAATCCCTGGCCAAGCCTTATCTGGCATACGTACGATTATTATCTCTACCCGGCGGGAACTTATTTCGGCATGAAAAAGTCGATGGAGCCGCTGCATGTGCTTTATTCGTATAAATCGAACGAAGTGGGCATTATAAATTCGTATCCCGCAGGCTTCGAAGGGCTTAAAGTAACCGCTTCCGTTTACAACCTGGACGGTACGCTAAAATACTCGAATTCTGTTACCACCTCAATTGCCGCCGATGCGGCAAAAACGGTTTTCAGTATGCCAGCCATTACCGGGCTGTCTGAAACCTATTTCGTGAAATTGGAGCTCACCTCTGCAAAAGGCACTGTACATTCTATAAACTGGTATTGGCTTTCTGCCAAAAAGGACGAACTGAACTGGAAAAAATCCAATTGGTTCACTACTCCCCAAACCGCATTCGCAGATTACTCTGCGATGCAAACTATGCCGAAAACGCCGCTCAGGCTCGCTATAACCCGGGCAGCAAAAGACGACAGCACCATGCACCGCGTTACGATAACCAACACCGGTAAAGCCGTTGCTTTTTTTGTACATCTGCGGGCGTTAAAAGGAAAAGGCGGTGATGACATCCTGCCAGTGATCTTTAACGACAATTACCTGCTGCTGGCGCCGGGCGAGTCGCGGGAGATAACCTGTACTTACCGCAATTCAGACCTTAAACAGGCCACACCTTACTTCCTGACCTCGGCGTGGAACCTCGATACCGTGAAAAGTACCGGCAGCGCAAACATCGCTTTTGAAACAGGAATGCCGGTCGACTGATGCGTTTATTCGTTACCTTGCCCGGGATTAAAACGAAACGCCGCCATACCCGTTAACCTGTTATGAAACACAAGACCAAATCTTTGCGCCCCATTACCGGTGCACGGAATTTCGAAACCTCGCGCAGCTTTTACCGCGACCCGGGAAAACCCGAACTTACCGGCTCCAGATGAATTTTAAAGCCCTCGTATGCTTTATCCTGCTGACACGGGTTTTTGACAGTGTTCAGCCCCCGGTCCGCGAAGACCGCATCCTCGGAAAATGGATCTCCGCACAAAAGAACGTGATCGTGGAAGTATACCGGAAAAACAACGACTTTAAAGCGAAGATCGTTTGGTTTGATGATTCCGATGACCCTTCACGCCCCATGAACGTTCGCCTGGACCACCGCAATCCCGATCCGGTACTGCAAAAGCGCAGGGTGATCGGCTCAGAAGTATTACGCGGGCTCGCGTATAACCCCCAAAAAGATTGCTGGGAAAACGGGTTCATCTACGATGCCAAATCAGGCCGCGAATGGAACTCTGCGGTATCGCTTTCAGGCGACGACGTACTCAGCGTAAGAGGCTACTGGCACGTAAAGCTCCTCGGAAAAACGCTGACGTTTAAGAGGGTTAAGTAATTCACCGCCTGCTCTTTAAAACCCGAAGAACCGCTCTTTCCCGCCAACTTTCCCGCCAAAATTCTGTACGTTGTAGGTGAGCGTAAGAAGCGCGTACCGCCCCAGGTTGTTCGATTGCACGTTCCTTACCAGGTTATCGGTAATGTATGCGTAACGCCGCACGTTGGCGTTCAGCAGGTCGTTTACCGAAAACTTGAGCTGCGCCCGGTTATTCTTCATAAACAGGTAGGTTAACCCCGCGTTCCAGAGCCTGATGTTGTTATTGTAACCTGCAATTGACTGGTTGTTGATCTGCATGCGGTAAGTGGTTTCCCAAACGAACTTCGACGGCAGCCGCAGGATGAGTTCCGATTCGGTGTTGTGCGTAAGAAAGTTCCGGTCGTGGAAAAAATCATCGTCGTAAGTAGTTTTGTTCACCGAAACACTGTAGTTCTGGTTAATTTCCAGCTTGTCATTAAAGTTGAGCCTTACGCTTCCGCGGGGCGAGAAAGACAGGTTTTTTGCAAAGCTCTCGTTCGAATTCACGATCACCACCGTGCGCGAATAGTTGGTCCAGAACCCCGTACCCAACGTGATCTGGCGTTTATCTCTCTTGATATCCTTGTTTACATTCGAACCGAGATAAAACTGCATAAAACCATCGGCGTTTACCGGGTTGTTTACCTGGACACCGGTGCCGGAAATTGTGCGCGACATAACGATCGCATCGTTCCTGTAGCTTCCATTCATATACAGGTTATAGTTAAGCGCGTGCTTCACGTCGTTCTTGTACAGGTTCATGCTCACCTGGTGCGCTACGGCCGGTTTAAGTGATGGGTTGCCATTCTGGATAAACAACGGATCGGTATTGTTGGCCACCGGCTGTACATACTGCACATCGGGCTCGGTGAACGAAGGGGTATAATCTACCGAGAGCGCCTTGTACACAATGTTCATCGTGGGTGCAAAGAACACATAATCCTGGCTTAACCGGGGATTCGTGGTAAACGTATTCTCCAGGTTAATGGTATTAAACACCATACCCGGACGGATCGCCAGGTCTTTGGTCGCTTTCCACCGCAACCTCGCTCTTACACTGCTTTTAAAACCGGTTTGCTTAACCGTTTCGGAGAGGGTGGGGATGGCTACGTCGTATTCGTCGCCGGCCGTGTTCTTGTAAAAGGTCGACAATGCATTCTCATTCGAAAGGTAAATACCGATCACGTTTGCCGAAAAGGTAAGCTTCTTATTGATCGGCTCCGAATAGTTGGCCGATAACGAGCTTCGCATATTGCGGATGTCGTTATCGCGCAGCTGATCGATCGAGGTATTGACCGACGTGGCGTAGAATGTACTCAAGGATGAGTTGTAATAATCGTTCAGGTTGTTGCGCTGGGAGGCATTCAGGCTCATGTTAAAAGAACGCCCGGCTTTCTTAAAATCTTTCCAGTAATCTGCGTAGAGGTTAAAATCCAGGTTGGTACCGTTTTGCCGGGTGCTGGTCACCGCTTTGTTAATGGGTATATTGCTGCTGTTGGAGCTTGTTTTATCCATCAATGCCCGGTTTCTGAAGGTGCTGATGGTAATGGTGGGATTAAAATTAAACGTGGTAAGCGAGTCGATCTTCCACTCCATTTTTCCACCGATATTATGAGTATATGATTTATTGTTATTATTGGCGATGCTGTAGCCGATCAGGCGGTCGGCTCCCAGCGTCTGGTCGTCGTTGGTAAGCTGTTCCGCAAGGCTGCTATTCAACCCGAAGAAGTATTTTCCATTAAGCTTGATCCCCCCTTTGGTGAGGGTATTAAGGTTAAAGCCGCCACCTGCTGTTTTCTGCAAGCCGTTGCCGAGGCCGCCAAAAGAGATGTTGTCAAGCGCGAACCCGCCCTCGCTGTTCGTCATCCAGGAATTTACGCCCGCCCGTGCGAAGCCGCCGATCCGCTGGATGTCGCCGATGGTAAAGCCCGGCTTGTTTACGTTGTTGCCGTACGCCAGCGCGCTTACCTGGGTGGTATCACGAAAGACGTTAAAAATGGCGCCGCCCTCGTAGTAATCCTTCGGACCGCCGCCTCCATAAAGTTTGCCGAAAGCGCCTTGCTTTATCGCCTTCTTAAGCTTCAGGTTAATCACCTGGGGGGTGTTGGCGGCAATCAGGTCCGGGTCGCGGCGTTTGGCCTCTTTGTCTTCGGTAACCTGTACACGGTCTATAATGTTGGCGGGCAGGTTCTTGGTAGCGATCTGCTGGTCGCCGCCGAAAAATTCCTTACCGTCTACCAGGATCTTGCTCACGGTTTTCCCATTTACCTGTATCGATCCATCGGCGGCGATAGTTACCCCTGGAAGTTTCTTTAGCAGGTCTTCTACCACGGCGGTCGGCAGCGTTTTAAACGAACCGGCGTTAAACTCGATGGTATCTTTACGTACTACGATCGGCGGACGCTCGGCTACCAGCTCGATCTCGGCCAGGGTGTTGTTCTTTAGCGAAAGAAGTAAGTTGCCAAGGTCCGCGTTAGGGCGATCGTCCGTTAGCGTGAATACTTTGCGGTACACTTTGTAGCGGAACGCATTGATGACAAGCCGGAGCGGAATGCCCGTTGGCAGGTTCCCCAGCCTGAACGCCCCTTTATCATCAGACAATTTATAACTGATCAGGCTGCTGTCGGCTGCCTTGTAAACAGAAACAGTGGCATACGTAAGTGTTTCTTTAATATTTACACTATCGAGCAGGATACCCGATACGGAACCGCTTTTCTGAGCAACGGCAGAGAAACAAAAAACGACGAAAGAAAGTAACAGGATACGGGTTTTCATGCAAATGGGGGACAAGGTTTTCTGCAAAGTAGACGCCCACCTCCCCCGAATGTTGCACTCACCGCCGGGCGATAGCGAAATATTTGCGTGATGTATCCTGTATGTTACTTAAGCCGCGGGTATGGCGCTGTCGGCTATGTACAGGTCGCTATTTCGCGATCGGTCAACTTAAAACAAACTCCCCTGTTCCGTTTCCGTTCCCTGTATCTCCTGCTGGTAATTCCTGATCATGGGGATGAGCGCAGGCCCGTAGGCGGCGGCTTTGGCCTGGCCGATACCTTTCATGGCGCCCAGCGTTTTCATCGTAGCCGGCAGCTTTTCCGCGATAGCGGCCATGGTTCGTTCTGTTAATACCATGTCGGGCAATACTTTTTCGCCTTCGGCGATCGCCTTTCGCCACTGAAGCAGTCGCTCAAAAAGCGCCTCGTTGGGTTTCGCATTCAGCGCTTTTACATACGAGCGCGACTGATCTGCCGCCGCCGAAGCCCGTTTCTCTTTTTTTAACTCCAGGTAAGCAGACGAGGTAAACGGTGCTTCCGCGAAATGCGACATCAGCTCCATCCTGGTCATTAGCCATTGAATGAGCTGGTCGGCTTTGGCCGCTTTTTTATCCGGGTCGGCGGATTGACTGATCAGGTCTGACATGGCAGCGTGCAGTACAGGAATAACACCTTCCAGTTTCTGCCGGAACCAGGCAGCCGCTTTTTGCACGCGCCCTGCCGGATGCTGTGCAATCTGCCGTACGAACTTCTCCGCCACTTCGCTCACCTCGTCCCGGAAACCGGGTATAAGCCCTTCAAAACCGGCAGCTTTACCTGTCAGCTCATGGAAGTTGAACAGTTCTGTAAGCAGGAATTCCCGGTAAAGCGCCTGGTCACGGTGCAGCCGTTCCGCATCGGGCGCCGCACCGGCTTCCGCATTGTACTTAGCCACCACCGGGTCGCCTATCACGTTTTCGGCCGATACCGGGTTCCTCAACACCATCCCCGACAGGCTCCGGCAACGGCTAAGCGCCACGTATGCCTGCCCATGGGCGAAGGCCTCGCTTACATCAATAATGGCCTTATCGAACGTAAGTCCCTGGCTTTTATGGATGGTGATAGACCAGGCCAGTTTCAGGGGAAGCTGCGTAAAGCTGCCGGCATTGGTTTCGCTGATCTGCTGGTCGTCCAGTTGGTACCTGATATTGGTCCATTCCAGGGCGGTTACGGTGATCTCGCGCAGGTCCGAGCCGCATTGCACAAAAACTGTGTCGTCGCTTATGCGCGTAACGGTACCGATTTTCCCGTTATAAAAAAGCTTTTCTGCCGAAGTGTCGTTCTTTACGAACATCACCTGCGCACCTTCCTTCAGCCGGAGGCTGGTCTCGGTGGGATAAGCATCCTGCGGGAATTCGCCGCGGATAGCCGCTTTAAATTCGAAAACCCTTCCCGGGAGGGCCTCCAGGTACTCATTATTAAGTTGTTGGGCGATGCGGTTATGGGTGGTGAGGGTGATGTAGGGATCGTTAGCCGGGGGATAAAATCCCGGTCGGTAACGCGCATTGAGCAGTGCAAGGCTTTGCGCACTTACAGACTGGTTGCGTATTTCATTCAGCAGGTCCACAAACGCCTGCTCCTTTTGCCTGAACACCTGCTCGAGGCTGATGCGCACATACGTAAGCTTTTGCAGTACGAGGCTGCTGAAGAAATAGGGCGTTGAATAATACCGCCCCAAGATAGGCCATTCGTCTTCGCGGATGATGGGGCTCAGCTGGGCCAGGTCGCCGATGAGCAGTAATTGCACGCCGCCGAAGGGATGGTTGTTGCCATTCAGGCTGCGGAGAACGAGATCGATCCGGTCCAGGATATCGGGACGTACCATACTTACTTCGTCGATGACCAGCAGCTCGAGGTTGGTAAGCAGCTCCTTTTTTTCGTCGCCGTAGAATACGTCACCCAGGGAGCGTGCGGGCACCAGCGGACCGAACGGCATTTGGAACAGCGAGTGAACGGTCATCCCACCCGCATTGATGGCCGCAACACCGGTTGGAGCGGCAATGGCCATCCGCTTCTTTACATGGGTACGGATATGCCGCAGGAAAGTGGTCTTACCCGTTCCTGCCTTTCCCGTGAGGAAAATGATGGAATTGGTGGTTTCCACGTAATCGAGCGCCAGCTGCATGGCGGGGGTGAGGGGGGTGGGCTCCAAAAGAAAAAGGTGCTAGTATTTTTAGCAAAAATAGGTAAAATTTCGTTAGCTACCCTTATATTGATGCGTTAATAGCTTGCACGATCTGTTCACGGAGCGACGTCATCTAACCGGATCACCATCCTTAACTTAAACACCTCCTCTTCATGATTTACCTCCAGTGTATGCCGCCCCGGGTAAAGCAGCGCTAATCGTTGGGCCAGGTTTGACAGGCCGATGCCCGCATGTTTGACCTGCGCAGCAACGGGCGGCGCATTATTTTCAATGCTGAAAGACAGCGTATCAGCCCCGATATCCACCCTGATGTGCAACCACGCCGCATACAATACTTTGCTCACCCCGTGCTTAAAAGCATTTTCCACCAGGGGAAGCAGCAGGAAGGGCGCGATGTGCTTTCCGAGCGGATCGCCGGAGATCTCAAGCCGGATATCGGCTTGGTTACCCTGGCGCAGCTTCTCCAGGTCGAGATAGTTCCGGAGGTAATGGAGCTCCCGTTCCATGGCCACGAACGGCTCCTGGCTCTCGTAAAGCATGTATTCCATCATCTCCGAAAGCTTAAGCACCATCTCCGGCGCAAGGTCGGATTTTTTGATCGTGAGCGAATACA
The DNA here is from genome assembly GCF_009834915.1 of Hufsiella ginkgonis. Classification (GTDB taxonomy): domain Bacteria; phylum Bacteroidota; class Bacteroidia; order Sphingobacteriales; family Sphingobacteriaceae; genus Hufsiella; species Hufsiella ginkgonis. Next base: position 1,097,097 of record NZ_WVHS01000001.1, read on the forward strand.
GGCTGTTAAGCACATTGAACAGGAAATGCGGGTTCACCTGCGCACGCAGGTAGTTGATCTCAGCCTGCATTTTTTCGATCCGGGTGCGCTGCAGTACACGGTTCTGCTCGTACCAGTCGATGCTGAGCTTCAGCGCTATACTTAAAGTAACATACCAAACGGTATTAAACGCATTAAACAGCAACGCCCTCCACAGGCCGGGATCGTTTACCGCGCCCATCACATAACCAAACAGGTACAGGTCGTACACGCTCTGTATCAATACATAAGCGATAATAAGCAGCACAACGAGCATGAAATACGTTTTGTACTTCCTTTTCAGCAGGTAAGTGCCCAGCAGCCAATAACTATTGGCATACGAGACCGCCACCAACAGCCCCATTCGCACGGTTACGCACTCCACGAAATACGGCAGGTTATGCTTGCGCCAGATGTACGATCGTTCGAAAAGAAACGCCAGCGTAACGATCACCCAATAAGCCAGGTGCAATACGGTTTTCCGGCGCGCAGCAGGCGGCCGGCTTATCATCCAATCGGCTTGCTGAACAGGTAGGGCCATAAGCTAAAGGTATGGGCGGCGTACGGTATTCACAACTCCCTTCGTCTAATTTTCGGGCTGTTTATCTACTATATTTCGCAGAAAGGCGTAATTGGGGATATTCATTATGCACCTGATCAAGGGCTTATTATTCTGCTCATTACCTGCGGAAGCGCTTTTGCGCAACGGGCATCTCCATTACTTCTCCAGGGCACGGCAATCCTGATCCTGTTCGTTGTTATCCTGATCCTGGCGAAGAGGTCACAGGCGACGGCAACCTTTCCCGAATCGTTACTCCTCCGGCAAGCTCCGCATGAGATGCAAGATAACCATGATAACTCACTACATTTCTCCTGTTAACGGTAATTATTTATAAATTTGGTTAACCATACTTGACCAATATGACCCAGATCAAAAAAGAAGACATTAAACAGGAAGTGTTTGACCTTTACGACGCCTACGCACATAACCGCCTCGACCGGCGTACGTTTACGCAAAAACTATCCGCCTATGCGGTTGGCGGCCTTACAGTGTCCTCTTTAATGAGCTTTATGATGCCCGATTACGAAGGCGCTATCCAGGTGAAGGCGGATGATCCGAGGTTAAAATCCGAATACATCAATTACCCTTCGCCTAAAGGCGGAAAAACGATCAAGGCGTTACTTTCCCGGCCGGCTGATGCGAAAAATAAGCTTGGCGGAATCATCGTGGTACACGAAAACCGCGGACTGAACCCGCATATTGAAGATGTGGCCCGGAGAGCTGCCCTGGCGGGATTTGTTTCGCTGGCGCCGGATGCCTTAACCCCGCTGGGTGGTTACCCGGGCACCGACGACGAAGGCCGCGCCATGCAAAGCAAACGCGACCCCAAAGAAATGCAGGAGGACTTTATCGCCGCCTACGAGTACCTGAAAACCAACAAAGATTGCAACGGCAAGATCGGTGTAGTAGGCTTTTGCTATGGCGGTGGTATTGCCAACATGATGGCGGTACGCATCCCCGGCCTGGCAGCAGCCGTGCCTTTTTACGGAGGGCAGCCGGCCCTTGCCGATGTGCCCAATATTAAGGCTCCGCTGCAGCTGCATTACGCATCGCTCGATACCCGCATCACCGGCGGCTGGCCTGCCTACGAAGCCGCCTTAAAAGAAAACGGTAAGAAATACCAGGCGTTTATTTACGAAGGAGCAAACCACGGCTTTCACAACGATACCACACCCAGGTACGATAAAGCGGCTGCAGAACTGGCGTGGCAGCGTACGATCGGGTTTTTCAAGGAGAATTTGAACTAGCCGGGTTACTTCATACCACCGGGAATACTATTCTCCGTTCCCGTCATTCCCTACGGTATCGGTGATATTAACTTGGACGATTCAGCCTCCTTCCGGTCTGCCGTATCCGCTCACCCATCATCATGAGCAAGAGATGCGACAAACCAGGCAGGCTGATCAACAAACCCAAACTATTAGCGATCCGGGCTTTCCTATTACTACCCGTAAAAGTATCTAATGAACACATTACCTAGATTAGAGCACGATTAGAATTAAAAATAAAATCCGGGACGCCTATCTTCTACCTGTACCGGCACTTTAGGTTTTGAATAAATTATTATATTTACGAACTATTCGTAAATATGGAGAAGTTGTCACAACAGGAAGAAGAGGCCATGCTCGCCGTATGGCAGGTAGAAAACGGTTTCATAAAGGATTTTATGGATGCCATGCCCGAGCCTAAACCACCCTATACTACGCTGGCCTCCACCATTAAAAACCTGGAGAAAAAGGGCTATTTAAAAAGCGAGCGTTATGCCAATGCCAACCGCTACAGCGCCCTGGTGAAAGAGGCGGAGTATAAAAAACGCTTTATGTCTGGCTTTGTAAACAATTATTTCAAAAGCTCTTATAAAGAACTGGTCACATTCTTCGCGAAGGATAAAAAGATCAGCGCCGAAGAACTTAAAGAGATTATTAACCTGATCGAGAAACCGGAAAAATAAAACGATGCCGCAGCTGTTCATCATCCTGTTTAAGATTAACCTGGTGCTGCTGTTGTTTGCCGCGGCTTACTATGGTGTGCTGCGAAGGCTGACCTTTTACACGCTCAACCGCTCGTTCCTGGTTTTCGGCATCGTGTTTTCATCGGCGTACCCGTTTATCGATCTTACCGACCTGTATCACCGGTTCTTCCCGGCAAACGACCAATTGGCGGCTTACGTGCCTGAGCTGAACCAGCGGGTGACCGGGCTTACGCCCCCGGCCCTCTTAACCGTAAACTGGGAACTGATGATGATCGTATTTTATGCCGGCACAGCGGCGATGGCATTGCGGTTGATCATTCAGCTTGTATCCTTGTATGGGGTACACCGCCGGTCTGCACCAGGGTCGGTTGCCAATCACCCGGTAAGGATCTTAACCGAAGCCATGGGCCCTTTTTCCTTCTGGCGGAACGTGTATATCAACCCTGCCCTTCACCGCGAAAGCGAGCTGAGGACCATTCTCGAACACGAAAAGATCCACATCAGGCAATGGCATACGGCCGATATCCTGCTGGCTGAGCTAAGCATCGTGTTCTACTGGTTTAACCCCGGTGTGTGGCTGATCAAAAAAGCGGTGAAGGAAAATCTGGAGTTTATTACCGACGAAAAGATGCTTACCCGGGGTGTCGACCGTAAAACCTACCAGTACAGCTTATTAGCCGTTGGCAACCTGGCGCCGGCTACCACGATAGCTACCAATTTTAACCTGTCTGACCTGAAAAAGCGGATCCTGATGATGAACTCCCGCCGGTCGTCGCGGTTAACGCTTGGCCGATATGTGCTGGTGCTGCCGGTGTTGCTGCTCATCACCCTAGCGTTTACCGTCTCTGACAAAGAAATACAAAAACAACTAGCGCCACTGCAGCAGGTCTTTATTAGGCCCGGGGAAATTAAAGAAGCTTCGGTGCTGCCTGCAGCAACTACCAAAAAGAATATCGCCTTTAACGCTACGGGTCGCGCCCGAACTGCAGCCATGACAGAAATCTCGATCGTTGAGCCGACGAAAGCTGCCGAGATCGACCCGGCACAGATCGGGTTCGCGGGTGTAGATCCCCTCCCGGTAACCTCTCCGCCGCTGCCGGCCGAACCGGTAAAGAAGCTCCAGCTGAGGTTACGCACACCCGGTATCATCGTTAATACACCCGCCGAAAATAGCGGGGACGACAAGGTGGTCACCGTAGTGGGCTATAGCTCCAGGTTAAAGTCATCCGCCGATACCACGAATCGCGCATTCGGTACCATACGTATTAACGGGAAGCAATTACAAGGCGTAATCGTAGCCAAGCCATAGCCAGGAATCACATTTCGTAAAATTTAATCGCTGATTTAAAGGTAGTAACCTAGAATTTTGATTTAAAAATAATATAGTCTATAGTTTTAGTAGATATTGTATTACATTTGTCCCGGTAAACGTACCGTTCTTTAATTTCCTGCTTATCCAGAAAGACGGAGGGAAAGGCCCTGTGAAGTCTTAGCAACCTGTAAACGCCATGTTATCAAGGTGCTAATTCCTGTTTCGAAGCAATTCGGAAAAGATAAGTTAGTTTATGTTCCGGCCGGAAAAACTCGCTCATCTGCCGCCCTGCTCCACCTGTTCTGTTGATAAGCCCGGTAGTTTACCGAAACTATTAACACACCTAGAACATGAAATTTTTTACCTGCTTATCCGCCCCATTGGTCACCGCATCGATGCATTGTTGTTGAATTTGCCTGCCGTGCGGGGAGCTGCGGCCGCCCCGCGATAGCACATTTTCGATCATTCTATTAGCCTTTAATCACAACATGAAAACAAAATTACTTGCCTGCCTGGCGGTCCTGCTGGCACTCGTCAGCCACAGCTATGCGCAGGATAAACGGGTTACCGGCACGGTAACCCAGGAAGATACTCAACAGGCGCTGGCCGGCGTCAGCGTACTGATAAAAGAAACCGGGAGAAGCACTTATACCGATGCCGACGGTCGTTTTGCCATCCTGGTAAAGCCGGAAGAGCGTACGCTTATATTTACCTATGTAGGGTTCGATAAACAAGAGGCTGCTATTACCGATGCCCCGGTAAACATCTCCCTGAGATCAGCCAGCAATACCCTCAACGAGGTACTCGTGGTGGCTTATGGCACTGCGAATAAAACAACGTATACCGGCTCCGCATCCGTGGTGAACGCCGAACAGATTCAGCGGCAGCAGGTTTCGACCCTGAGCCGTAGCTTGCAGGGGTTGGCGCCTGGTGTACAATCAATAGCCTCTGCAGGCCAGCCGGGCAGCGACGCTACTTTACGTATCCGCGGCATCGGTTCGGTAAATGCTTCGAGCACGCCGCTTTACGTAGTGGATGGCGTGCCGTTTTCGGGAAACATCAATGCCATCAGCCCCAACGATGTACAGTCTATCACCGTACTCAAAGATGCGTCGGCCAGTGCGTTATACGGCTCGCGCGGCGCGAATGGCGTAGTGATCATTACCAGCAAACAAGGCAAACTGAACACTAAGCCGCAGGTATCGCTCAATGCCAGTACCGGGCTCTCCAGCCGCGCGGTGGCCGATTACGGCTTCGTAAACACGCAGCAATATTTCGAGCTTGAATGGGAAGCCTTGCGCAACAACCAGCTCGACCAGGGGAAAACGGCAGCGCTCGCTGCACAATACGCTACTAACGAGCTGGTGAGTACCCTCAAGATCAATCCCTTTGGCACGGCATACCCAAACCCGGTAGGGCTGGATGGCAAACTGGTGGCCGGCGCCGTACCCCTCTGGAACGACGACTGGGCCGAATCGCTCTCCCGCACCGGTATCCGCAATGAGCTCAGCCTGGGCATCAGCGGCGGCAGCGCCGACTCGAAATACTTCGTTTCCGGTGGTTACCTGAGCGATAAAGGGTTCATCGTAGCTTCGGGTTTCCAGCGCTTTAATACCCGCGTAAACTACAATACCCGGGTAAACAACTGGTTCGAAGCCGGCCTGAACGTTACGGCCTCGTCTACCAGCCAGGATTCGCCGCCGCAAACAGACAGCAGCCAGGGGAACTTCGCCAACTTTCCCCGCCTGGTATCCAATATCTACCCGGTATACGAACGCAATGCCGACGGCTCTTACAAACTCGACGAGAACGGCAACCGTATTTACGATTTTGGCAACTACCGCCCAAGCTCGGCGGCTACCGGCAACAACCTGCTGGGCGGCGCCGACCTGAATAAGTACAGCAGTAAGAACGATGCATTAACCTTTCGCGGCAATATCCAACTGAACATTGCCAACGGGCTGAAGTTAAAGAGCAGCCTCAATGCGGATTATAACAGCCGCCTCGGTCACTCTTATACCAATCCCATCCTGGGAACAGGCGTAAGCGGCGGCGGCTCGGTAAGCAAAAGCAGCGCAAGGGGCCTGGGATACACTTTCAACAACCTGCTTAGTTATACCTTCGATCTCGCCGCCAATCATTTCGACCTGCTTGGCGGCCAGGAAGTGTATAACTATAATACCTCGTCGCTCTCCGGCTCGCGCAGCAACTTCGGCTTTGCCGATAAGGACGAGCCGGCAGCGGCATCGCTCCTTAACAGCTTCAGCGGCAGTTCAGACAACTACAAGCTTGCCAGTTTCCTGGGAAAGATCGACTATAACTTCGATGGCAGGTACTATTTCTCGGCGAGCTTCCGCCGCGATGGCTCGTCGCGTTTCAGCGCGGATTCGCGGTGGGGTAATTTCTGGTCGTTCGGCGCTTCGTGGAACGCCAAATCCGAATCGTTTCTCCAGGACGCCGGCTGGCTTAACAGCTTGAGCTTCAAAGGCAGCTACGGCGCACAGGGGAACGATAACCTCGGCAGTTACTACGCTTACCGCGGCTTATACAGTATTTACAACAGTCTCGGCAATGCCGGACTGATCTCTTCGCGCCTGCCTACACCCGGCCTGAAATGGGAAACCAACCTCAACCTGAACATCGGTACTGACTTTGCCCTGTTCGATAACCGCCTGAGCGGGTCGTTCGAAGTGTATAACCGTAGCTCCAAGGACCTGCTGTTCAGCCGGCCGCTCTCTCCATCGCTGGGCTTTACTGATATCGACGATAACATCGGCTCGCTGAAAAACACCGGGTTCGAGGGCAACCTCCAGGTGTCGCCGGTGCGGAACAAGGTATTCCGGTGGGACCTTGGCGTAAACTTCGGTCATTATAAGAACAAGATCACCAAACTGCCGCAAAAGGAGATCATCGCGGGTGCTATCGGGCAGCTTGGGTCGACCAAGAAGCTCACCGTGGGCAGCTCGGTGTACGATTTCTACATTCGTGAATGGGCGGGCGTAGACCCTGCGAACGGAAAACCGCTGTGGTACAAGGATGTGATCAGCAGCGGGCAGGTTACCGGCCGTACCACGACCAGCGTGTTTGCCGATGCCAGCCAGTACTTCCAGGGAAGCGCCCTGCCAGATCTGTATGGCGGCGTAACCAACAACTTCCGCTACCGCAACTTCAGCCTGTCGGCCGTGCTGGCTTACAACCTGGGCGGCAAGATCCTCGATCTCGACGAGGTGATGATCTCCCACAATGGCGAAGGCATCGGCCGCACCTGGAGCGCCGATATCCTCGACCGCTGGACACCTGAACACACCAGCACCGATGTGCCCCGCCTCAGCACCATCGCTACCAACTGGAACAGTATTTCTACACGGTTCCTCTACAACGCTACGTATGCACGCCTCAAAAATGTGAACCTTGGTTACGACCTTCCGGGAGCCCTGGCGAAACGCATCGGCGTTAAAGACGTGCGGGTATTTGCCAGCGGCGAAAACCTGGTGACGCTTTTCGGGCACGACGGACTGGACCCGGAACAAGCAGTGGACGGCGTAACCTTCTACCGCTACCCTGCCCAGAAAACCTTTTCATTCGGCCTAAATCTCTCTTTTTAAATCAGAAAACATGAAATCTCTAAAAACTATCCTCTATATACTGCTCGCCGGGCTGGCGCTTACCGGCTCCGGCTGCAGCGACGAGTTTTTCGATACGGCCCCTTCTGGCGACCTCACCGATGCCGAAGCGTTCGCCTCTACCAAAAACATCGATGCACTGGTGAACGGAACGCTCCGCTACCTGATGGAAACCAGCACGTCGCAGGACAATCCCGGCTATGGCGCTATCCTGCTTACCCGCGACGCGATGGCCGACGATGCGATCCCCCGCGACGGCGTATATGGCTTCCGCGATTCCTACCCGTACAAAGACCCGTTTGACAATACCACCCGCCGTGCGCTGTTTTTCTGGAGCTTCCAGTACAAGGTGATCGATAACGCAAACAATATACTGGCCAAAACAGACGCCGCCGCCGGCACGGATGCCGATAAAAAGTACCTGAAAGGACAAGCTTACGCGCTCCGCGCCTTTGTGTACCTGAACCTGGTACGCCAATACCAGTTCACTTACAGCAAGGATAAAACAGCCAAAGCCGTACCTATTTATATCGAGCCGTCCACTCCCTCTACAGCCGGGAAGCCACGCGCTACCGTAGAAGAAGTTTATAGCCAGGTAATTGCCGACCTCACCCAGGCCGAAACGCTGCTGGCAGGCTTTAAGCGTTCGGTGAAGAACCGGCCGGATGTAAACGTAGTGAAAGGATTGCTCGCCCGCACTTACCTTACGCAGCAAAAATGGGACCTCGCCGCGGCAAAAGCCGCCGAAGCACGTTCGGGCTACCCGGTGATGGAAGCCTCCCAATACCTGCAGGGCTTTAACGACGTAACCAACCCTGAGTGGATCTGGGGACACCCGCAAAAGGCCGATCAAAACCTTGGAGGCGCCTCTTTTTTTGCCTATATCGATGTAACACCGGCTTCGGGCTACCGCAGCATCATGCCTGATCCGTATTTCCGCGCGCTGTTTGACAATGCCGATATCCGCAAATCGCTGTTCGAAGTGGTTACCACCGCTTCCGACCCAATGTACCGATGGATCAAGTACAAAAAGTTCGTAGACAAAACGGACAAGTCGGGAAACATTCCGCTGATGCGCTCCTCGGAGATGGCATTGATCGAAGCAGAAAGCAAGGCCCGCCTGCACGACCTCGCCGGTGCGGTTACCGCCCTGAACCTGGTACGCGTAAAGCGTAACCTCCCCGCGGCGGCGGCAGCTAACTTTGACGAAATCGGGCTGATCGACGAGATCATCCGCGAGCGCCGGCGTGAGCTTTGGGGTGAAGGTTTCCGGCTCGACGACATCCTGCGCCTGCAGCAGGCCGTAGTGCGTAAGGAGACCACCGAAACCGTGAAGATCGGCACCGCTGACGTGCTGCTTAAAGGACATTACGTACGCGTGTTCCCGGATAACAGCCCCCTCGTGGCAAATAGTCCCTATTACCTGTTCCCTATTCCCGTTAACGAAATAAACACCAACCCCAATCTCTAAAGTATGAAAACGTTAAAATCTGTCATCGCACTGGCGTTCGGCGTAGTCGCCGGAAACGCCGCTTTCCCGCAGGCGCCCGCTACTCTTCAACTTGACGGCCGCACGCCGGTAACCGGAAAAGTGTATCTCCAGAAGTTCCAGAACAAGATGTTCAGCACGATCGATTCCTCGAAAATCACAAACGGCAAGTTCCGGTTTGCTACCCCGGTACAGCTGCCGGAACTGTATGGGCTCACGTTCGACAAAGACAAAGCGCCTTATTTCCTGTTCCTCGACAACCCGAAAGCGGAAATCTCGCTGGACTCGGCGAAGTATTTTGCAAACACTACCGTGAAGGGATCTGCAGCGCAGGACCTGTTTAGCCTTTATAAAACGCAGCGCGGTGTAAAGATCGACGAGTTTATTAAAGCACAACCTGCCTCCATCGTATCGGCCTACGTGTTGTACCGCGATTTTTCCTACCGCCTTACGCCGGAGGAGATCGAAAGCAACGTAGCATTGCTGGACAAATCGCTGGCCGGCACGCAATATGTGCAGGTGCTGAACGGGCTGCCGGCCGTACTCCGGAAGGTAGCCGTCGGCAATAAAGCGCCCGATTTCACCTCTACGGATGTGAACGGCAAATCCTTCACGCTGTCGCAAAACCTTGGCAAATACATCCTGCTCGATTTCTGGGCCGCCTGGTGCGGCCCATGCCGGAGGGAGAACCCGAACGTAGTGAAAGCTTTCGAGAAATATAAAGACCGCGGTTTTACCGTGATAGGCGTATCGCTGGACAAGAGCAAGGCGGCCTGGGTAAAGGCCATCAAAGACGATGGGCTTAACTGGACGCAGGTTTCGGACCTTAAATATTGGGACAGCGAACCGGCTAAGCTTTTTGCCGTACGCGCCATCCCGGGGAACTTCCTCATCGCGCCCGATGGCACCATTGTGGGCCGTAACCTGAGAGGCGCCGAGCTGCAGCAGAAGCTGGAAGAGCTGCTCGGGGCAAGTGCGGCTAACGCGGCCGGGAAATAGCGGCAAGTTCACTTGATTTTTCTCGCGCAAAGGACGCCAGGGTGTCGCGGTGCTTTGCGCGAGAATTTATGCGCGACCTTTTCCACGCAGAGAACGCAAAGCTGCGCAGTGCTTTTGCGGGCAAATAAACACAGGGGTTAAGCAGAGACCAGAGAGTTACCGTTCCAGGAACTCCAGCAGCGGCCCAATGAATCGCCCGAATGCCTCGATATGCGGCAAATGGCCCACATTATCCAGTTCCACAAGCTTTGCCCCGGGGATGGCTTGCTGCGTTCTTTTGCCGAGCAGTTGGTATTGGCCCATGGTTTCCTGCGTGACTTTATCTGCGCGCTCCTTACCGATGGCCGTACGGTCGCGGGTGCCGATGATCAGCAGCGTCGGGCATTTGATATTCCCGAATTCGTAGACTACAGGCTGTGTGAAGATCATGTCCGACGTAAGTGCGGCGTTCCACGCTACCACGGGGTAATCGGTGTGAAGTGTCCAGCCTGCCAGCAGGTTTAGCCAACGGTCGTAACCCGGTTTCCACTGGTTGTTATAGTAATATTTCAGCTGATATTCGCGGTAGCTTTCGGGTGTGTTTTTTAGTTCCGCGCGATAAGCGGCGTCGGGCGTTTGGTAAGGTACCAGCGCTTTGTAATCCTCAAGCCCCAGGGGGTTTTCGAGCACCAGTTTTTCCGTCATGGCGGGATACATCAGCGCAAAGCGGGTGGCCAGCATACCGCCCATCGAGTGACCGAGCACAATTACCCGGGTGAGCTTTAGCGTGTCGAGGATCGTCCGGGTATTTGCGGCAAGCTGCTGGAAGCTGTACTGGTAATGCGCGGGCTTGGTTGACTTGCCGAACCCCACCTGGTCGGGCGCAACTACCCTGAAGCCATGGCGGGTAAGCTCGCCGATGGTTTGCTCCCAGTAGGCGGCATTAAAGTTTTTTCCATGCAGCAGCAGGATGGTTTTGCCGTTTGGCTGCGATGCAGGTACATCGAGGTAAGCCATTTTTAATTCAGCTCCCTGCGAAGTGAAATGGTGAAACTTTACCGGGTACGGGTACTTTACGGCAGCCAGTTCTTTGTCGAGCGGTACCGGTTTTTGCTGGGCGAAGCCACGGACAATACCAGCAAACAAGAATAACAGGAGCAGCAGGTTTCGCATAGCATAACGTTTCTTACTCAACATCCGGGCTTGCCGGTAGTTTTAAGCGATGACGTTTTTGTGGTACTGGACCAGGCCTGGCCGCAATCCGTGGTGATAGCCGCACCGATCTACGGTTTCCCGGGTTGATCCGCCAACCCGGGAGGCGTTAATCATTAACTACCTGCCGGCGCCAATCACTCCATATGCCTCAAATACCTATCGGGATTATTCAGGAAATCTTTCGAAAACCGGTAATGCTCGGTATCCTGGTACTTAACTTCAGGCATTCCGTGTTCAACCGAGAAAATAGTCGCTCCAGGGTAGCAAAGCAATATAGGCGAATGTGTGGCAATAATGAATTGAGCCCGTCCGCGGTCCTCCAGTTCGCGCAGAAGCATCATAAAAGCGAACTGCCGGCTGGGCGAAAGCGCCGCCTCGGGCTCATCAAGCAGGTAAATACCCCTGGAGAATTGGTTGGTGAACAGGCTAAAAAACGATTCGCCGTGCGATTGGTGATGCAGCGACTTACCACCATATTGGTCAAGGAATCGCTCATCCACAATCCCGAACTCGTCTTTCGCTATTTCGTCGATATAACTGGCAAAGTTAAAAAAGCTTTCGGCCCGCAGGAAAAAGCCATTGGTCACTTTCGAGGGCCTCCACACCAGCTTCATGGCCGACGAGAGGTTTTGAAGGCCCTCCTCTGCGGGAAACCGGTGATTTCGTCCGCCCCCGGATAAATTAAAGCCGCAATTATCAGCAATTCCCTCCAGGATGGTCGACTTACCGGAGCCGTTTTCGCCCACCAGGAAAGTTATATTCGAATCAATATCCAACTCGATCCCATCTTTTATAGCTGGCACATTAAACGGGTAAACATCGGCGGGGTAGCGGGCCGGATCGGTAATAATTTTAGTGAGAAAGGGCATGTGTTGTATATCTCACTAAGATAGCAAAGACTTATATTTTATGGTAAGTAAAACGGGTCTTCTATGTAAAGAAAACGGCGCAGTATGGGACTGCATCCGGCTGGCCGTCCAGTTGCGCCAGGTAACGGCTACCCTGATCAGTAAGATTCAGAATAACGGTGTCGGCCCCCTGGTGATCGAAAAACTCATGTTTACAAATGTTCGCTAAGTAGCGATAGTTGCGGAGCTCAGTCGCCCGGTCAAATAGCTGCCTCCCGTACCGGATGCAGCCGTAAAGTAGTGATGGTTTGGAGACCGATTTAGTTTTCACCGGATTTGAAACCCGGAGCGGCGCGGCATCGCCGTTTTTGCGGGCTGATACGGCTGAGCGATTGCCGTATCGGGCCGAAATTTCAGGAAGGGTTTTTGCGGAAAACGGGAGGGTACCAAACGAAAAAAGGCTACACCGCTAAGGGCGCAACCTTCTAATTTTTGTTTGTGGTACCACCTGGATTCGAACCAGGGACACAAGGATTTTCAGTCCTTTGCTCTACCAACTGAGCTATGGTACCGCTCCCGTTGGGGACTGCAAATGTACGGTCTTTTTTGGATACCCGAAATTTTTTTGAAAAAAGTGAAAGCTGGGTTAGTTTAGCTGGAAACCGAGCTGCTCGGCCGCCATGCGGACCCGCTTTAGCATCTCGGGCAGCTTACCGGATTGGTCCTGATCGAACGTAAGGCTTAAAGAAACGGTCATCAGCTCTTTACGCGGACGGGTATATACGGAGGACGGATCCTCGGCAAGGGACTTTTGCTTGTCGTCAAGAAGGAAGAGCTGTACAAAATCGTAGTCCATTGCTTTCGAGATCTTGGTCAGCTGGTCGATGCTTATATCGTCGCGCTTAAACAGGTATTGTGCGTTGCGTTTGGTCATGTGCACGCGTTTGGCAAAGAAATCGATGGTCCATCCTTTCTCTTTAAACACCTGGTAAATCCGCTCTCCGACATGAATCTGCATTGAACAAATTAAACTAATCTGTTTCTATTGACAATCAGCGCATTATGAATATTTATGGTATAAATGGAGAAATTAACCTGAATATATGCAATGCATTAGTTTTAAAATTACTTAACATTCCCTAGGTGGATGGTGTATTTAAATTGAGATTAAATTATTCTACCCATTTCACCATGAAGCGGTTTTACAGATCCTGACCAGGGAGCGTACCAAATGCCGGAATTTGCTTAAAAAAAGCTATGTTAGGGAACGATGACCCGTAGCCAATCAACCCTACTCCGCCAGGCCGTGCTGGTGGTGATATTACTGAATGTCGCCTTTAATTATATTTACGACAAGCTGCCTGGTGCGGTAAGCATCGCGGAAGTGAGCCGCAGCTATCACGACCTGTTTACGCCCGCAGGTTATGTTTTTGCCATCTGGGGCATTATTTACCTGTCGTTTATTATTTATGGGATCGTGCAGTTGCGCCGGGCCAATCGCGAAGTAGCCTATTTTGATTCGCTCGGGGTACCGCTGCTGCTGGTAAATGTGTTGGGCTCCGCATGGATCGTGGTTTTTACGCAAGGCTGCATGGCGCTGAGCGTGGTCATTATTGTTGCTACGCTGCTGTTGGGTTTGCGACAGTTTTTGCTGGCAAACGCATCGGTGAACGGCGGGGCGAGCCGCTGGCTGCTGGTTCCTTTCAGTTTGTTTTTCGGGTGGATCTCGGTAGCGGTCATCGCAAATATCACGGTACTGCTGGTTTCGGTGGGATGGAGCGGGTTTGGGCTTGCCGCTTCTACCTGGGTTACGGCGCTCATCGCGGTAGCGGCCGTACTTGGTGGGGTAATAGGGGCCAATTTTAAGAACTTCATTTATCCCGCGGTAATTTCCTGGGCGTTAACGGGCATCGGTTATGCCCGGCGGGCGGATTTCCCCGAAGTGGCTAAGATCGCCTGTATCTGGGCGGGAATCCTGGCGCTGATGGTGGTGGCGCTGCTGGTACGCAGTTTTAAACATACCCCCACATCACGATCATAATGGCGCCTGTCCAGATCAGCAACAACGAAAGGAACCGTATAATAAGCGTCTTTGTAATGGTAAGGAACCAGTTGTTATGAAACAGTTGTCGGTTCCCGATAGAAGTATATACCAGGAGAAATAATTGTATGGCGCTATTAATCGCGCCCGCCAGGTGATGATCTGCCAGCACCAGCAGCGTAGCCACCGCGATAAACAGCACATAGGGCGAAAAAACGACCGTGTTGTAAACGAGGTGCTCGGCAAAATTGAGCTTGCTGCGGCGAAAAAACAACCACGTAAACAGCGAATTGATGGGCAAAAAAGAGAATACGAGCATTTTGCCGTGCGAAGTCATGAGCTCATAGGCAAGTTGCTGCTGCACCTTCCAGGGATTTTTGTCGCCCCAATGCATAGGCGATGTGTTCAGTATCTCGTAATAATGAGAAAAACCTACAGACAACGTAAAGATCGCGGTGCACAGCACGAAGAAAGTGAACAGGTTGAAATAACGCTGCCGTTTTCCGGCGAAAAGATCACGGGCTACTTCGCCGGGACGCATTAAGATCTGCCATAAAAATGTAAGCGCGCTGCGATCGGTATGGGTAACGGAATGGAACACTTCATGCAGCACATGCCTCATGGTATACCGGTGAATATGAGCCGCTTGTCCGCAATTCTGGCAGTAATTGCCCCCCAATAACGAATTGCAGTTCTTACAGTTTCCGTGGCCGTGCGTATTCATCTCCCTAAGATACCCATCGGGCCTATCACAAACAAATTTCACCGGGCATTGTAGTTTAATGGCACTTACATATCTATAAAAACATGGACAGTATCAATAAAAATCAACCGGAAGACAATTTCGAAGGCCTCGAAGGCGCCGAAGCAATTAAGAAGATCAAGGACACGGTGGCTAAAACAGACACCTGTTTTTTCTGCACCAACATCAAAACCGGCCTCCCTTTTTCGGTAAGACCGATGTCGGTACAAAAAGTAGACGACGAGGGCAATTTATGGTTCCTGAGCGCCAAAGACAGCGTTCATAACCAGGAGATCGGCCAGGACCCGTTCGTGCAGCTGCTTTTCCAGGAAAGCCCCCATGCCGGTTTTCTTAATGTGTACGGCATTGCCGAGATCACCGATGATAAAAGCAAGATCGAAGAACTATGGACCCCCATGGTTAAAACCTGGTTCACCGAAGGAAAAGACGATCCCCGCATCTCCGTTATCCGGGTAGAGCCCAGCCAGGGTTACTATTGGGATAATAAGCACGGCAAAGCGGTTGCGTTCCTCAAAATGGCCGTGGGAATGGTGATGGGGAAGACGCTGGATGATTCGATCGAAGGGAATCTGTCGCTGTAACTTTTTTGTCGGAATAACTAACAGGTTACCGTTTCCTCGGTTCCAGTTTCGGGATCCGCTTGGGTGTATCTGTTCCGGCTACGATAGTGCGGGAGCTTAACGCGATGGCCTGGATGGTGGCCACGATGTTTTTCACGTCGAGGGTCTCGTATTCATCGTCTACTGTATGGTAGAATTTATCGATATCGATCTTATCGGTGGAAATAGTATGTGCCGGTACACCGAGGGCGGCCAGTGTGGCGTTATCGCTGCGGTAAAACAGGTTCTGTTCGGGATACGGGTCCGGGTGGAACTTAAAACCCGTACCTTCCAGGTTCTTTTGCAGGATCTGGCCGAAGTCTGACCGATCATAGCCGGTAATAAACGCGGTATTCGGCCCGAATTTCGAATCCTTCCCGATCATTTCGATATTGAACATAGCTACCACGTCATCCGGGTTCAGCCGGTTAGAAAAATAACGGGCGCCATACCCGCCTACTTCTTCGCCGGTAAAGGCCACGAAGATGAGGGTGCGCTCGTTATTATTCAGTTTTTTATAATATTTCGCGAGCGAGATCATGGCAGTTACGCCTGATGCGTCGTCGTCGGCTCCATTGGCGATAGAGTCGCCGTTTACCGCAGGGCGGATACCCAGGTGGTCATAATGACCGGAGAAAACCACCAGTTCCTTTTCTTTGGATTTTCCTGGCAGCATGCCCGCTACGTTAAACAATGGAAGCTTTTCGGTTTTATTGGCAAAGTTAACACGAAAGGATTTTCCTTCCTTCACCCCGGCGATGAGCACGACGGGTGGCTGTTTACCGGGCTCAGGTGTCATGCGTGCACGGCCGGCCGACCTAGAGCGGCGTTGTTTCATGGTTGCAGCCTGCGAATCGTCGACGTACACGATGGTCGGCTTCGCGATCTTCAGGATATCCGTGTACCGCTTGGAGAAGTCCTCACCCGCTTTAATGTATTCAACCTGTACTTCGGGGTTTGTATTCCAGTTGAGGCCCGGCTGGTCTGTGATCACCCAAATGTTATCGGGGTTAATGGCGTTGCCATCCACGGTAGCTTCTACCAACGTTGGTTTGATCATGTACATATCCGGGATCACCTGCCGAAACCCGCTTTCGCCCTGGAGCGGCTGGAGACCGATCTTAGCGAACTCGCTTTCGATAAATTTCGCAGCTTTATCGATACCGGGTGTAAAAGTGCCGCGGCCCTGCATATCGTCGGCGCTCAGCGTGCGGATGATCCGCTCCACATCCGCGTTTTTTACCAGGGAAGAGGGCTTTTGCGCCGCGCATCCCGCAAGCAGCAGCAGGGCCAGGGAATAATATTTGTTGATTTTCATTTGAATAATTTGTTTTTTAACGGTTATGAAGCTATCATATGCCACCAGATTTATTCGTCCCGGTTCGTTTGGTAATGGCATATGATGGTTTCATTCTGTTTAGTTTTTGCTTTTAAAATAGTGCGACATAAATAACAATTGGTAATCTACCGCATTGCGCCAGTATTCCCATGTGTGGCCGCCGGGGCGGACGATATAATCATGCTGGATCTTATTTTCCAGCAGCTTGGCATGAAACTCGTTGTTTACCTTGAAAAAGAAGTCGTCTGTACCGCAGTCGATGATCAGCGAAAGCGAACCGGGTTTAAGGAGGCCGATGAGGTTTACGGCCGTGTTCTCGTCCCAGCGTTCGGGAACATCGGCGTAAGCACCGAGTCTTTTGGCAATGTCCCAGTTTTTGGGGAACGGACGGAAATCAACGCCGCCGCTCATACTTCCGCCTGCGCCGTAAACGTCCTGGTGCCTAAAGGAAAGATACATGCCGCCATGTCCGCCCATGCTCAGGCCGGTAATCGCGCGTCCTTTACGATCGGCAATGGTACGGTAATGCTCGTCGGTCCATTTTACCAGCTCTGCAGCCACATAAGTTTCATATTTCCAGGCGGGGTCCACCGGGCTGTCGAAATACCAGCTGGTTACATTACCGTCGGGGCAAACGATCAACAGGTTATACCGGTCGGCCATTTCTTTAAGCTCGGGCACTTTTTTTATCCAGTCGTCCTGGTGCCCGCCCGCGCCATGCAGCAGGTAAACTACGGGGTATCGTATGTCTTTGCTTTCTTTCTTTTTATAGCTGTCTGGAGTGATCACTACCGCCTTGATCTCCTTATTCATGGCGGCGCTAAAGGTTTTTACGGTATCGACGGTGGCGGCGTGCAGCTGCCCCGAAAAGACGAAGGCGATCAACAATGCAGGAATGGCTCTTAAACAGGTCCTCATAAAAATAAAATGTGCAGACTAAAGTAGTACTTTCGGTAAAATTGAATGCTATGAAAGTGCAGAATTACGGCAACCATGCCAAATACTATGCGGCGCACCATTTCGTGTTTTACCCGCTGCTGGTCTTTTTTATCGGCTGTACCATTCACCACGCGATAAAGGATCCCGAACGTGCCCCTGAATTCTGGGCGATCACGGTAACGCTGGTGATGATCGGCTGGTTGTCTTTTATGGTGCGGCAGCATTATGCGCTGGGCAACCAAAATCGCATCGTCAGGCTGGAAATGCGGCTGCGCTATTACCAGCTTATGCACGAACGGTTCGAGCCGCTGGAGAGCAAGCTCAGCTTCGGCCAGATCGCCGCCCTACGGTTTGCCGCGGATGAGGAGTTGGTGGCCCTGGTCAAATTAGCGGCCGAAACGGGTTTGTCATCCCGGGAGATCAAAAGGGCGGTTAAAAATTGGGAGCCGGATCACATGAGGGTGTAGTCTTACCCCAGCAGCTCTCCCACATGTTTTTGAATGTTCGAACAGATCTGGTCTACCGGCAGGTCGTTGGCATCATAGCCGAACGGGTCTTCGATCTCTTCGGCGATGAGCTCCAGGCTGGCCAGCACATAGAGCACGAAAGCCACCAACGGGATAACGAGATATCCAAGGGTAAACGACCAGCCGAACGGCAGCGTCATCACGAAAAAGAAGATGAATTTCTTGATGAACACGCTGTAGGAAAAAGGGATGGGCGTGTTCCGGATGCGTTCGCAGGCGCCGCAGATATCGGTAAGGGCGGTAACGTCGGGGTTGATCATGATCAGTTGCTCCGCAGTTAGTACGCCGTCCTGATGCAGCTTATATATCCGCTCAGTAATGTGCAGCGCGACCTGGTTGGGCAGGTGATGGGACGGGTTGAGGGGCACCGGCAATGCCATACCGGGGAACTGTTCATTCCGCAAGTGATGTTTCAGCACCATGGCAAACAGGGGGATGGTATTGCTGAAAAACGCCCGCTCCACGGGGCTTTTCACCAGCGAGCTGATCTTGATCGCCAGGTTCCTGGAAGTGTTTACGAGGCTGCCGAGCTGCCGGCGCGCTTCCCACCACCTGTCATAAGCGGTATTGGTGCGAAAAACCAGCAGTGTAGAGATAACGAAGCTTAGGATGGTATGCACCAGGTTGATGTTTTTCAGCTTACTTTCATTGCCAAGCTGGAAGATATTGATCTCCAGGTATGCGATACAACCCGAGTAAACCGCCACTGCCGCGAGTAACGGGGCAAGCTTACGGAACGTATCGGCTTTATGGATCCGGAAAATAAAAGTGAACCATTCTTTCGGGTTGTAGTTGATCATAAGTATCCGTTAAATCATTCTTTCCGTTTTCCTATTTCGGCTACGACGAGGTTGGTGGGCATGCTTTCGTTCTTCAGCCTGTCTAATGCGGTAACCGCATACACATAGCGAACCTCGGGGCGCACAGACTCGTCGGTATACGAAGTAGTGCTTCCATCGTACGATACCCTGAGAATGTTACGCGGGTTCTGAAAGTTTACCTCTTCGCCTTCATTAAACCGGTAGACCACGTAGCCATAAGCCGTTTCGCCATCGGCAGCTTTTAGCGGCACGTTCCAGTTGAGGGTGATCCTGCGGGCGGCCACGCTGCTTACCAGCACACCCGGCGCGTTAGGCGGCACCGGGTCTATCCAAAGCATGGGCGGTACCAGGGCCTGGAACTTATAAAAGTCGAAGCGCAGCGAATCGCGCACGCCCCCGAGATTGTTGATCACCGATTTAGAGCTGAAAAACACGCTCCCCTGTACGCGGGGGTTCCGCCTCAGCGCGCGCAGCTGGTTGGGGATGGTTTTCCTATCGTTCCAGCCGTACCTTAGCTCGGCCGCCCGGTAAGCGCCCTGGCCGATATAAAGGTGACGGTTGTAGGTATTGTTGCTCCACCATTCGAGCAGGTTCTCGAAGGGCGCGGGGCGATAACCGAATGTCCAGTAAAGTTGCGGCGTAATGTAGTCCACCCAGCCTTTGGCGACCCATTTGCGCGAATCGGCGAATTGTTCCAGGTAAGAAGAGCCGCCGGCGCTTTTGGAACCGAGGGTGTCCTGTCCATAATTTTTCCAGATGCCGAACGGGCTGATGCCAAACTTAACGAAAGGCTTAGTGGCCCTGATGCTATCGGAAAGCACGTGAATGAGCGTATCGACATTTTGCCGGCGCCAGTCGCGGATATCCGAAAAGCCCTTTCCGAAAGCCTCGAACGTTACTTTATCCGGGATTGGGGTATTATAGCGGTCCTTGTAAGGATAAAAATAGTCGTCGAAATGGATGCCGTCTACATCGTAGTTACGCAATACATCCAAGATCACCTGCACGATGTAGTCGCGCACCTGCGGGATCCCGGGGTTAAATTGTTTCCTCCCATCGTACGTAAAAAACCAGCCTGGACGTGTTTGGGTGATGTGATCCGCAGAAGTATGCGTGGGCAGCAGGTCGACCGTTGCGCGGTAAGGGTTAAACCACGCGTGCAGTTCCATGCCGCGTTTATGGGCTTCGGTAATAGCAAATTCGAGCGGGTCGTAAAACGGATCGGGGGCTTTTCCCGGCTTTCCAGTAAGGTAACGGCTCCATGGTTCGCGGCCTTTTGCGTAGAAGGCGTCGGCAGCGGGACGGACCTGGAAAACGATCACGTTCATGCCGGTGCGCTGCTGGTCGTCGAAAATCGCGGTAAGCTCATTCTTTTGCTGCTCGGTGGTAAGCGCCTGCTTAGAAGGCCAGTCGATGTTTCCCACCGTGGCCACCCATACTCCCCGGAACTCGCGTTTGGGACTATAATCTGCAGTTTGAGCGGCTAATCGCACAGCTAGAAACAAGAAAACCGCGGTAAATGTAAACTTGCAGGAAAATGATGTACACATGAAAACGCTTTTTAGGAAGACGGGCAAAGATAACAGTAAACTTTAATGATGATGCTGGTGTTATAACGACAGTTCGGCAGAAATTTTATATTTGCCTTACTTTATAATGACAATAAATACATTTTCGGGCAGTTATTTATGTTAGTGCTGGAAGCCCAAAGCAGAAAGCCGGCCCCTGTCAGTTATCCAAATAAGAGATTACATGGAAGAAAACAAACCACGTGAACAGCAGCCCCGGATAAAAGATTCGAACGCCATATACTTCCTGGTTATCGTAATTATCGCGCTCCTTGGCACTAATGCGTATTTATACTACCGTGAAAAGAAAACCAACGACCGGGTAGTAAACCTGAACGACCAGCTGCGCGATGAAAAAACGCGCATGGAAACCGAGATCGATAAGATAGAGGCCGAGCTCGACAATGCCAACAGTACCAATATTAAGCTTACCAGCGACATGCAGAACGAGCAGGAGCTCGCCCGCCTCAAGATCGCTTCGCTGCGCGAACAGCTCCGTAAGAACAAACTTACCATGGGCCAGCTGGAACAAGCGCAAACAGACGTAAAACAGCTCCGTTATTTCGTGACCAAGTATACCTCAGACATCGGGGAATTGCGAAAGCAGAACTCGGCCCTCACGGTTGAGCGAGACAGTCTCAAGAATACCGTGAATGACGTGAGCGCGCAGGCCGATGAGCTTGCCAAACAGAATGAAGAATTAAATTCGAAGGTAAAAGAGGCCGCCGCCTTAAAGGTGCGCACCATTTCGGTTACCCCGATGCGCGTAAAAAACAATGGCAAGGACGATGACGTTTCGAAAGCCGGCAACGCAAAAAAACTGCGGATAAGCTTTAATATCTCCGACAATACCATCGCCTCCAAAGGCATGCACGATATTTTTATACGCATTATCGATCCAAGCGGTAACCTCATCATTGCCGATAACAGCAGCATGTTCACTGCTGATAACGAGGATATGCAGTATACCTACAAAACGGCTATCGAGTTCGGCAACGAGGGCAAGCTATATGAAGTGGATTGGACCAACCCCGCTAAGTTCCAGAAAGGTACGTACACCATCGTACTATATTCAGACGGGTACACCATGGGGAGAACGGGGGTGAAGCTTAAATAGGGTTACAGGCTTAGCCTGACAGGGGTTACGCGGCTTCAGCAAGCAACCCGTTCCTTGCCTAGCAGGCTGCTGCAAGTTTGCTTATTCTTACTTCCCTCCCGGTGATGGATTGACGCAGGATCTCGCGCGCCCGGCAAAGGCTGGTACGCGAAGCGAGCTCGGTCATCCCGGTGATGCCGGCAATTTCGCGATGCGAGTAACCATCAATGGCGTAGAGGTTAAATACCGTCCGGTAATTTCCGGGTAAGCGGCTGATGAGGCCGATCATTTCTTTTACCTCCAGGGCGGCGCCGTTATCTGCCTGGGGCAGCAGGGTACTCATTTCAGAAATATCTTCTACCAGTTCCGTGCGCCGGTTCTTACGGTAGCATTCAATGCCTGTGTGTACCATGATCCTTTTGATCCATCCCTCCAGCGAACCTTCGTTACGAAAGCTGCCGATCTTTTCGAATACACGGATAAAGCCGTTCTGGAGAATATCTTCGGCATCTTCGCGGTTCCTGCCGTAACGGAGGCAAATGCCGAACATGGGCGATGCAAAAGCGCGGTAGAGTTGTTCCTGTTGTTTCCTGTCGCCCCGCTGGCACCCTTCTACCATCTGCTGCAGGGAAGTATGTTGTTGTTCGATTTTCATCACTGTTGGTTTCATACCCTTATGCCAAAGGAGTGCCACCGGGATAAAAATGGCCTTTACAGCGCTTAAACGCCTATCGGGTAAAAAACAAGCCGCAGTAACTGTTCGCATCCGAACAGTTACTGTGCGGCATCGGGCGCTGCGGCGCGCATAAATGAACCGGTTATTTACACTGGGACAGCAGGGTAAGACAACGCTTTTCGCCCCAGGCAGGCATCAGCGCAGCGGTGGTTTTAACAGCCGCATACTTAGCGCCGGCGTTCTCGAGCATCGTTTTTGCCGCCTTTTTGCCGCCGCCAAATGCTTCGGGTGTGTAAAAGGTATTCTGGCCCTGCACAAACCATGGACGCGGGTTGGCAGGATCGAGCGTTTTCGCTTTTTCGAGCGAGGTATTGGCAGCGCTCATCAGCGCCATGCGGCTCATGGGGTCGATGCTCATTTTCATAAACTGGACGTAGCCTTTCACCGTCCAGATCTCGCTGTTATCGGGCGAGAGGGTTTCCGCCTGCCCGATTTCCAGCAGCGCTTTGTCGAGCAACTGGTCCTTTTGCCTGTTATCGGCGGTAACCAGGCCGGCCAGCAGGTTACTGTAAGCGGCATAATAGGCCGGCAGCCATTCTTTGGCGGCCACCGCCGAGATCCGCTCGAACTGGTTGGCAGTGCCGATAAAGCCGGCCGACGTTTCTGCCGAATCCAGCGAGGCCAGCGCTTTTTGCATGGCGGTTTCATACTTCCCGCCCTGCGCGAAAACAGTGGCAGCCATGGTGATCATTAACAAGGTAAAGGTGAATTTTAACGTTTTCATATTACTGGATTTATGGTTTCTAACGCTGTTGTTTGCCTACGTTACCGCACGAACGTATTGTCGCCGAGGGTCATCAGCAGCCCGATGAACAGGTCGCGCCGGGCGGGAGGGCCTATCGCTTTGCGCATTTGCCCGTTGGCAGAATATTGGTAACCGTACACATTCCTGAAGCCGGGGACATTGTTTGCCGCCACATACACTACCGTAAATTGGCGTAGAATATGGGTGAGGTAGCTCGCGGTAAGGCTCAGGTTATTAAAAGCCCTTGTTTTATCGGCCAGGTAGGCCGCATTGTTTGGGTTCACGTAAGTACGACCGGAGGCGAAGGTGTACGTAGTGCTTAGCTGTGTTTGCAGCTTATCGATAAACTTTTTGTACACCACGCTCATGGTGTGCTTAGCCGCGAACGGCGGCGTGGCGCTTATAGGGTAGTCCCTGAAATTACGCCTGGTATCGAGAAACGAATAAGAGATCCAATAGTCCGAGTTCTTTAACGTTTTTTTGTCTCTCCAGAACAGGTCGATGCCTTTGGCGTAGCCGTCGCCGGTATTTTCGGGTAGGGTGCTACCGGTTTTTACCAGCCGGTCGTAGTTTTTATAGTAAGCTTCCGCGCGGAAGATCCGCCCGTTGCCCATGTATTGGTAGTTGGCCAGGTAATGGTCGGCTTGCTCGAAATCCAGCGGCTGCAGGATCAGGTAATCATCCTCCGGGTTCTGGTAGAACCGGCCATAGGCTACGGATACCTGGCTGTGAGCCCCGGTTTTATAACCCAGGGAAGTACGCGGCGCCAGGTTGAACAGCTGCATATACGACGAGTACTCGGTGCGCAAACCCAAACGGGCCACCAGCTTCGGGGTAAAAAAGAGGTCCGTTTCCGCGAATGCGGCGCTAAGCTGATCGTGGTACTTGTGCGACCGGCCGCCAAGGCCCTCATTACGACCGGTATACATGGTTTCAACGCCTGCTTTAATGGTAGATAAGCTGCCGGTATAGTTGGTAACTGTAACCCGGCCCTGCAGGTTTCGATCGGTGCGGGTGTAGTTCTCTGCCGATTGCAGTCCTTCATCGTGGTTGCTGCTGTAAGCTACGCCCCCCTGTAACTTCCATTTGCTGCCCAGGTATTCCTGGTAAGTTGAATTGAGGTACACATTTTTGTTATCGTTGTCGAAATACTTCTTTGCGGCCGGATCATCCAGGTTGGAAGTGTACAGGCTCAGCACGGAGCGGCTTAGCTGCGCGAATGCTTTAAACATGCCCGTTTCGGAGGTATTGAGTTTATAATTAAGTGTACCGCCGTATTGCTCGGGCATTTTGTCCCAATCGGTTTTTTGTTTAATAATGGTAAATGCGGGTCTCAGGTTGTAGTAGAAGGTTTCTGCGGCGAGGGAGCTGTTCTTAAAGCGCTGCGTATGGTCGAGCCCCAGGCCGGCCGAAAGCAGGGAAACCCCGGTGGTGGTTTTCTCGGCCAGGTCCTTGCTTTCGAGCACCAGCGCCGAGGATAGCGCCTGCCCGTATTGTGCGGAGTATGCTCCGGCGGAGAACGAGGTGCCTTTGAACAGGAACGGCGAAAAACGCCCGCGGGAAGCCTGGTCAGGTACCTGCGTGTTAAACGGCGATTTTACCAGCATGCCGTCGAAAAAAGTCTTGGTTTCCGCCGCAGCGCCACCCCGAACAAATAAGCCGTTTTCGGAGAACGATGTCTGCGTGCCCGGAAGCGTTTGCAGCGCCGCGAAGATGTCGGCGGTAGCGCCGGCGGTGGTAGCTACATCGAGCGAGTTGAGCACAACGTTCTTTTTGTTGTCGCCCGCCTCGAAAGTACCGGCGGTGATGCTTACCACGTCCAGCTCGGTCAGCTTTTCGTCCAGTACCAGTTTCAGCTCATGCGTTCCGCCGGCGAGGTCGGCCTGCAGGCTGTCGGCGCCGAACCCGATGGCGGAAAACGTGATCACCTGCTTTCCCTTCTCGCTGGTGTTAAAAGAGAAACGGCCGGTACTGTCTGACGAAGCTCCGTCGAATGTATTCTTTACCGCGATGCTGGCATTGGGAATGGCAACCCCTTTAGCGGTTTTTATCGTCCCGGTGATCCGGGTGTCCTGGGCCAGGGAGCAGGTTCCGCAAATGAGCAATAGCAGCAGGGTCAGGTAAGTTTTCATATCGCAATCGGTTTGACAAAACGAAGGTGCAATGCGATACGTTTTTTTCTAAGCGTTTTCCGATGAACGGTTGATGGCAGGAGATGAATGGTGCAATGCCCCGCCATCCGACCACAATGACAAACAGAAATCGTACTTTCGAAACGAAGTGGCACATCTCCGAACCATATGTATGCTGGTGCTGACCTTGTTGTGCCAGCGTGCGCATAGCGAAACCATACCCGTTACCACCGCTAACGACAGCGGCCCGGGTTCCCTTCGCGCCGCACTTACGCAGGCGGCGGCCAATGGCAGCGCCGACTGGGACCTGGTGAGCTTTAACCTGCCCGGAGCGCCGCCTGACTGGGTGATCTTCCTGCTTTCGGCGCTGCCGGCCGTAAGCGCTAAAGTAGTGATCGATGGTACTACACAGCCCGGCGTGCTTAATCCGGGCCCGAACGCCAGGATCTCGCTGGTGAGAAGCAGCACGGATTTTTTCCACGGATTGTTCTTAAACGGCTGCCGCAACGTTGAGATCTATGGAATGATCTTCCAGAATTTCAAGTCGGGACCGACCAGGTTTGGCGGCATCTGTCTAAAAAATGCCTACGAAGTGGTTATTGGCAAACCAGGCGGCGAAAACGTATTCATCAATAACGGGGTCGGTATTTACTCATCGGAGGATTTTGGCGACACGGGAGCCAATATCAAAATCGCCGCTAATTATGTGGGCGTAACCGCCGATGGGGCCGCAGCATCGCCGAACCAATCGGGGATCGATCTTTCCTGGCTGGAAAACGTAGTCATCGGCGGCGCTGATCCCCGGGAGGGGAACATAGTATGCGGCAATACGGTGATCGGGATCGGCTGCGGGGGGTTTACGGGCATTAACCTGGTCGAAAACAACCTGGTGGGCGTAAGCCGGGACGGCACCCGCACCTATCCTGTTGATAAGGCCACCGGCATTTTCGTGTCGGGCGCGGCAACCTTCAATATCGTAAAAAACACGGTAGGCGTACAGGAGAAAGGCATCCTGCTGCAGAACGTGAGCAAACCCTTCCGGGTGCAGCGAAACCATATCGGCACCGGTCCTTCAGAAAATGAGCCGCTTGGCAACAAGCTGTATGGTATCCAGGTGCTCAATTGCCCGACGGGGGTTATCGGCGGACCGCTGCCGGCCGACAAAAATGTGATCACCAACAACGACTACGCCATTTACCTCGAACTGGATGTATCCAGGGTAACGATCACGCTGAACAGCATCTTTTGCAATAAAAAAGACGCGATCGTTTTTAACCGCGCGTTGACGGTGCCCCCGCTGGTTACGCTTGACAGGATCACCGCAACAGGGGCCAGCGGCACTTATCAGCCGGGCGCCCTTATCGAACTTTTTTATGACGACAACTGCCCAAATTGCGAGGGTAAAACCTATATAGCCACCGCAACGGCGGATGCGGCCGGCAGGTGGTCGTACACGGGCGCGTTAACGGGCAGTTTGCTGGCTACCGGCACCGTCAACGGGTCGACCAGCGCTTTCTCCAAGCCGACATTCGTGGTAAGCTCCGCGCAGATCGGCCCGGCCTACTGCAACGGCAGCACCGGGTTCATACGGAACATCACGGCAACCGGGGCCACTCAATTCGAATGGCGAAACGCACTAAACGAGATAGTGGCCACCAGCCTGGCGCTGGAAAACGCGCC
Organism: Hufsiella ginkgonis; assembly: GCF_009834915.1. GTDB lineage: Bacteria > Bacteroidota > Bacteroidia > Sphingobacteriales > Sphingobacteriaceae > Hufsiella > Hufsiella ginkgonis. The sequence continues at coordinate 1,124,100 of NZ_WVHS01000001.1, forward strand.
TGCAGGAACTTATTACCTGCGGGCCGGCCAGCCCGGCGGCTGCCTGCTCGAAACACAGCGCTTCGTGATAGACCAAAAGGTCATCAGTTATGAAATAAGCGGGACGAACATTGTCCCGGCAAGCTGCTTCAAAAATAACGGGCAGGTGGTGATCACCGCATTTAAAAGTGATACGCCGCTTTCATACAAATGGCTTAACAGTGCGGGCGCGCAAGTGGGTACGGGCAGAGACCTTAAAGACGTCGCCGCAGGCGAATATACCTTGGTATGCGGTAACATGAACGGCTGCGAAAACGTTGCCGGGAAGTTCACCGTTCCGCAAGCCGGGGCGCTGGATATCAGCCTCGCCAATATCGTTAAAGAAGTAAGTTGCGAGGGCAATGTGAGTCTTCGCGGCATCCGGGTTTCCGGCGGCGGCACGCCTTACAGTTATGCCTGGAAAAACGAGGCCGGCGCCACGATCGGCACTGCCGCCGACCTGCCTCCTTCGCCCCCCGGCGCCTATTTCCTCACAGTTACCGATACATATGATTGTACGGCATCCTCCGGCGAGATCCGGTTAACGGGTAATGACGGCGCGGGTATTAAGGTCCCCAATAATTTTACGCCTAATGGCGACGGCATTAACGATACCTGGAACATTACCGGGGTGCAGTTCTATCCCTCCGGGTCCTTTAAGCTTTTTAACCGGTACGGGGAACAGGTATTTTCGTCTAAAGGCTACGCCACTCCCTTTAACGGCACATTAAACGGCAAGCCGCTTCCCGTGGGAACCTATTATTACCTCATCAAACTAAGCAGTTGCCCACCGCTTACGGGGCGCGTTACTATTATGCGATAATAAAAAACCGCCCCGGTTAAGGGCGGCTTTTTAAGGATTACTCACCTGACTAGTTATTAGCCGTATTATCCATAAACGGCCGGTTGGTGGCGGTGCCGGTAGCCGAGACCGTCATGTCGCCGCGGGTGGTAATGGTATAAACCCTTCCTTTTACAAAGGATACGGCGGTGCGGGTAAACACGATAGCTGTCGGGGTGGCAGTATACCTGATATTCAGATCATACACACCCTGCGGAACCTTTACGAACTCTGAGGCTGCTTTATAAGCGATCCCGGTAGCGATGGTAGGCTCGGCGCCGCCAACGGTGTTTTTAATAGTGAAGTTCAACGCTCCGGTCCCGTTAGGAATGGTGTTCACTAACCGCACATAAGCGGAAGAGGTATCCTGCGCGGGAATTTTATCTTCCACGATAAAGGCGTCGCTGGTTTTAGCGGTGGCGTTGTAAAAGCCGCAGAGGTACAGCGAGTAAAACTTTCCTTTTTCGATGGCGCTGCTGGTATTAGAGATCGCCAGGTCTTTATCTGTGGCGGCCGCAATCTGGCCTTTAAACGCGTAAGTGCCGGCAACCAGGCTTGCATAAGTGCTTGCAGGGCCTACCGATCCATAACTTACCCCGGTGGTTGCCTCTGCCCCGGTGGCCGAAACGGTTGCCGTTACCTTAGTAGTATTGGCGTAAAAATTCACAGAAGGTGCATTGATACCAAAATTGAAGAACTTGATCTGTGCACCGATTTCACGGCCGTCAATCACCTGGATACTGTTTTTTTCGCAGGCGCTGAATCCTGTTACGAAAACCATGGCTAGTATATATAAATAGTTTCTTTTCATCGGTTTAAAGTTTAAGGTTGAAGGATCCACAACGGCTTGATATGATAATCAATCGCTAACGCACCGATCAGGTCGAGGTTCGCACGGTTCCAAACATATTCGGAGTTGTACCTTGGGCGCAGCCGCTGTACCGGTTTTCCGCCGTTATCATCATACAAGGTGGTAGGCAGTGCAAAACCAACGTATACAGATTTAGTGGTTGCAGGGTCGGCATCGGTGTAATGGAACCTGCGCATATCCATCCAGGTTTCCATATGTCCCCATGCCCACAGGGCGATGTATTTCTGGCACATGATGTGGGTAAGGGTAAGCTGGGCGGGATCGGTCGGTACGATATTGACGTCGGAAAGGAACGCTGTTTTCTCCGCCGCACTGATCTGCGAAGGCAGCTGGCCGTTGTCAGAGTTACGTGCATTCACAAAATCGATGTGCGAGGAGATCCCGTTCTTATAAGCGGTAAGCGCGGTAGTCTTGTCGTTCATCCTGAAAGCCGCTTCAGCCTTAATGAACTGGAGCTGTGAATAGGTGATGGCCGGGATCTTCGACTTGTCATCAAAGATATACCGGGTAGGTACGCCGGCTGAAACCGCACCTGCATAACCGTGCAGGTTATAGGGCTGTTTCGCGGCGGCGAGTGCGCCGAAGTTTAGCACGTTGATGTCGGTACCATTGTACGTGCCGTCAGAAGAAGGGGCCAGCATCCTGGACATGCGCGGGTCGACCACGTTATTAAACGCCGTACCGTTCATCAGGTTAACAATAAACTGTGTCTGCCTGTAGCTGGTGGTAGAGGTAACCAGGTTGCCGCGACGGGGACCGAAAAAGTTGGTATCATCATTCGCGGTGTTGGTGTACGTAAGCAGCGCATCATCGGCATTGCTGGCAAACGATTTATCAACAGCGGCGATCACATCGGCCGGTTTATATAATGTGGGCTTATTGCTGTAGTGGCTCAGGTTAACTGCCAGCAGGGCGTATGCATATTTAATCCACTTGGTCCTGTCGCCGTTATAGATCTTATCGCCTACGGCAAGGTAAGCGGTGTTGCTGTTACCCTCGGTTTTTTGCAGGTTGGCGATGGCCAGGCCCAGCAACCGCTGAACTTCCTGGTAAGCAAACTCCTGTGAGTCGTAGCTGAAGGAAGTTTTTGAAGGGTCGATGGCTTCTTTAATGGTAATCTCGCCATGAAGGTCGGTGAGGCTCTGCCAGCCCCATGCTTTCAGGATCTGGGCCACGCCAAGGAGGTCCCAGCGTTGCTCGGCCTCGGCTTTGTTGGTCATGTCAACCAGGTTCTGGCCAAGGCTCCAATATACGTCGCGCCAGATCTCGGCGGCGTTGTCTGAAGCGGGATCGTAACCCATCTTTTCCCAATTGTTAATAACGGTGGCCCCCACCAATTTCCAGTTCTGGGTGTAGCGGCCCACGAAACGTCCCTCGTAAAGCGGCGCTGTTACCATCCAATGCAGCATTGGCGCCAGGTAAAGGTTGGCTGCTACCTTTTCAGGTGCGTTCGGATTCGTGTTTACGTCGAGGTATTTTTTACAACCCGAGCTTAGAACAAGCCCGCTTGCAATTAACAGTATATATAATTTTTTCATGATCGTTCTTTTTAAAGGCCTATTCTAATTCCGAAGTTCAACCCGATAGGCATCGGGAAGTTACCGAAGTCGATACCGGCAGCGCCGGAACCACCCACCGCGGCCGTGTTACCGTTAACTACCGGGTCGAGACCGGTATAGTTTGTGATTAAAAACAAGTCTGTACCGGTTACAAATACGCTGGCATTTTTTACGAAGTTCTGGCGGCTAAGCAATTTTGCCGGTAACCGGTAGTTCAGCGTTACGTCTTTTAAACGGATCCAGTTGATATCTTTCTCGATGTACAGCTCTTCGCTGATCCCGGTGTAGTACCCATTGCTGTAGAATGGCGTCACCGCGATGTTGTTGCGGGTTGGGTTAGCGGTATTTTCTTTACCGTCCTGGAAAACGCCGTCGATAATGCGTGGCTCCATACGGTCGAGCGTACCCATGCTCAGGCCCTTGGTGGCCAGGTACTGTTCGGTAGCATTCAATACATCGCCGCCTTTACGGGTATCGATCAGGAATGACATGGAGAAATCTTTGTAACGGAACGTGTTGGTAATACCCATGGAGAAATCGGGCTGGCGGTCATACCCGGCATCAAAGAACACGGTAGAGCGCAGGGGTAAGCCGGTAGACGGGCTGATCAGGATCTGTCCCTGGTTATTGCGCAGGTAATATAAACCGGTGAGCGAGCGGGTAGATTTTCCAACCGTGTTACCGTTTCTTACGTTACCGTACAGCCAGGTGTCAGAAACATACGACTCGGGCAGCGCATTTGGCAGCGCCAGCACTTTGCCTTTGGCGGATTCGAAGTTCACCAGGAAATCCCAGTTAAAGCTCTGTTTCTTTACCGGTGATCCTTTAAGCGAAATCTCGATACCCTGGTTACGCGTAGAAGCACCGTTCAGGTTAAACAGGATGTAACCGGTAGAGTAGCTTCCGCGGATGTCGTTTACGATCTGGTCGGTTGTTTCTTTCCGGTATACGGTCACGTCAACACCCAGGCGGTCGTTAAGGAATGAAAGCTCGGTTCCGAATTCGTACGACTTGGCGAACTCCGGTTTCAGGTTCAGGTTAGGCCCGGTAAACCCGTAGCCGTAACCGCCGCCAACGGTTGCTTTAAACTCGAGCGAGGGCACATACGCATAAGGACGCGCATCGCGCCCTACTTCCGCGTATGCGGCCCTGATCTTACCCGACGACAGGAATGCCGGGAGACCTTTAAACGCATCGGTAAACACGAAACTTCCCGAAACAGACGGGTAAAAGAAGGAGTTGCGGTCTTCGGGAATGGTGGAGGTCCAGTCATTCCTGCCGGTAGCGGTGATGTATAAATAATCTTTGAATGATACGGTAGCGGTTCCGAACACGCTCATCAGCCTTCTCTGTGAGATGGTGCTCCGGGCGTTCCTGATATTGGTATTGTTTACCGAAATGAAGTCCGGGTCAAGGAAGCTTTCGCCATAAGTGGCATCAACGTTCGATTTCAGGTCCTGGATAGAGTTACCCAGCGTTCCGTTGATGGCGAAGTTTTCACCCAGCGATTGTTTATTGATATTTAACAGGTTCTGGATGTTGATGTTCCGCGTAACGTCGTTCGCGATATCCAGGATCCCTTTAAAGGTAAAGCCGGCAGAACTCTGTGGGTGACGCACCTGCAGGTTCTGGTTGGTGTACGTATCTACACCGATGTTCGACTTTAAATACCCCCATTTAAACGGCGTGATGGTTAAACCGAGGTTAGAGATCAGGCGGTTTGTTTTTGCACCGATCTTGTTCTTGTTGATGTTAAAATAAGGGTTGTCGATCTCCGCCGCGGCGGTACCGGTAGTAACCTGCCTGCGAAGGCCGCCCGGGGTAAGATAGTTGGTGGCATCGTCTGTTTGCGGCCATAAAAGCAAACCGATGAGCGGCCCGTTAGTGCCCTTTGAAGGCTGCACGTTGTTGGAATAGGTATACGCCAGGGAAAGGTCCGTTTTTAACCAGGAGTTTACTGTTGCCTGGCTGGCGCCGGTAAGATTTATCCTGTCGTAAATTGAATTGGGAACCACCCCGTTCTGGCCGGTATAAGAGGTAGCTACGCGATAAGTTACCTTGTCGCTGCCGCCACTCATAGAGAGGTTGTGTTTCTGGGTCATCGCGGTCTGGAAAAACTCGCTGATATTATCGTAAAACTTGGTGCCCTGCGGATAGGCAGGGCCGAAATAGCTAAATGAGGTAGAAGTGCTGAATGGCGCACCGCTCGCCCCCAGGCCGTATACCTGCTGGATCTCCGGTTGTGCCCTGGTTTTTTCAAGGCGGAAGCTGTTGCTGTATTCTACCGAGCCGGCTCCTGCTTTACCTCTTTTGGTGGTAATCACGATCGCGCCGTTCGCTGCGTCGATCCCGTAAAGCGCTGCCGCTTCAGGGCCTTTTAACACCACGAGGGTTTCGATGTCCTCGGGGTTAATATCTGCCGCCCGGTTGGTGTAATCCGTGCTGCGGTTAGCCTGCGAGGTGGTCGAGCTGATCTCGGAAAAGAAAACCGAGTTACTCAGCGTTTTATTGTCAACGGGTAAACCGTCAACGATAAATAACGGTTGGTTGCTTCCGCTGATGGAGCTTACCCCGCGAATGGTAATGGACGAAGATGCGCCCGGTACACCCGAAGTATTGGTCACTTCAACACCGGCGATCCTGCCCTGTAATGCGTTGATAAAATTCTCGCGCTGTGTCTCGGCAATTGCAGCTCCTTTTACGGTTTGCTGCGAGGTACCCAGGGCACGCTGCTGAACTGTATTTCCCAACGCCGTTACCACTACTTCGTTAAGAGTTTTGGAATCCGATTTCAGCACCACGTCGATCACAGAAGCGGTGCCTACGGTCCTTTCTTCGGTCACCATTCCCAGGAACTTGAAAACCAGTACCTGGCCCGCAGACGCCCTTACGGAATACGTGCCGCTGGCGGTGGTCGACCCACCCTGGGTGGTTCCTTTAACAATCACCGAAGCGCCGGGGAGGGGAAGGCCGTCTTCAGCCGAAATAACCTTTCCGGTAATTACTTTTTCCTGCGCAAGCGCACTTGCCGCAATAAAAAGGATACCCAAAAGTGTCGTGAGTAGTCGTTTTTTCATATGTTAATTAGTTTGGATTGAGTAAGCAAAGCCGCGTCCAACCGCATGGTACGTTACGCTAACACGACCGAACACCGGATGGATAAGCTAAAGTTATATAGTTTATTTTTAAAAAGCGCAAACTCTCGCAATAATATTTTTAAATCCCGCAAAAAACCGCAACTTTATCATTCAAACATAAACAAACCAAATCTCCGATGCTTACCCCAACGGTCAACCTTTTAAAGAAAGAACGCCACGCTTTTATTATAAAACAGGTAAACCTTCATAATAAGGTACTCTCTTCTGACCTGAGCCAACAGCTTAACGTATCGGAAGACACGGTAAGGCGCGACCTTAACGAACTTGCAGAAACCGGCAAAGTATTAAAAGTACACGGAGGGGCTTTGTCCCGGTCGTTCCATTTTCCTTTCCGGGATAGTGAAACCTATGCGCTCGACTCGAAAAAGGAAGTGGCCCGCAAAGCTCTCGGCATGATAAAGGATGGAATGGTGATCCTCACGGCAGGCGGCACCACCATGATCGAGCTGGCCCGTATGGTCCCCGACGACCTGCGCGTTACGTTTTTCACCATCAGCCCGCTGGTAGCGCTGGAGCTTAACGAGCATGCGGGTGCGGAAGTGATCCTGGTAGGCGGCCAGCTGTCGAAAAACTCGCAGGTGAACATCGGCTCACAAACCGTGAGCTTTTTACACGAGATCCAGGTAGATATCTGTTTCCTGGGCACCAATGGCGTCTCGGCCGGTAAGGGCATTACCGATTCCGACTGGGAGATCGTACAGGTAAAGAAAGCGATGATCAAGTCGGCCAACCGCTCCGTGATCCTGAGCATTTCTGAGAAGCTCGACTCGGTACAGCCCATGAAAGTATGCGGGCTTAACCAGGTGTCGGCGCTGGTTACAGAGCTCGACCCGCAGGATAAACAGCTTGCCGCTTACAGGAACGCTTCGGTGCAGTTAATCTAAGACCGGGTTGTCCGTCCCGGTAGGTTACAGGAGCCTATTTGCCTGCTACTTTTTCGACCACTTTTTCTGAAACGGCTTTTTCGGGGGGCGCTTTTTTGGCTTTTCGCCTGAAGGGGTTCCGGCGCTTGGTGGGGATTTCGTCGCCCAGCAGTTTTCCCCATGGCTTAAGTTCATCTACCCGGTCGAAAATGATCTTGAGAATAGCCACGAACGGGATGGTGAGAAACATCCCGGCAATGCCCCATAACGCACCGCCAAGCAGCACGCTGATGATAGAAATAAGTGCGTTGATCTGTACTTTCGACGATACGATGCGCGGTACCAGAATATTATTATCGATAAATTGGATGAGCATGTAGGCACCGATCACGCCCAGCTGGGTGGAATAACCGTCTTTGGTAACCGTAGCCATCAGCACCGGCAGGGCGATGGCGATAAGCCCGCCAATATAAGGCAGCATATTGAGCAGCGCACCGATCACCCCTAGCAGCACGGCATATTCCACGCCCAGGATCAGCAACGCGGCAGAGTTCATCACCGCTACGATGAGCGCCTCGAGCAGGAGCCCCACCATGTAGCTTTGAATGGCCATTTTGGTTTGGCTGAGCACCTCGGCTACTTTTTTCTCATGCTCGTCTGCAAACACCTCGTACAGGAAATTCAGCACGAGCGGTTTATATAACAGGAACATGAACACATATACCGGCACCAGGAAAACCAGCGCGAGCGTACCAAGCGCGGAACCAAGGGTATGACCTACCATCGCGCTGCCGCTGTTAATGGCGTCGCTGATGAGCTGCTGCTGTTTCTCGAACGAAACTCCGAAATCGCGCTGCAATAATTTCCGGGTATCGTCAAGCACCGTCGTGAATTTTGCCTTGAGCAGCGGAAATGCATCGCTGAAATGCGCGATCTGCGACGACAGGAAATAGATCACGCCCGATACGATAACCAGCGCGATGAGCATCGATGCGGCGATGGCAAGCGCGCGCGGCATTTTTTTCTGGAAACGATTCACCAACGGGTTCAGCAGGATGGCGATGATCAGCGAAAACGCGATCGGCGACAAGATATCCTTCAGGTTAAGCAGGGCATACGACAAAAGGGTCAACCCGAATAACACCACGGTGCTCTTAAGGTAAAAAGGATATTCTTTGGGTTTCATGGGAGGTAGTCAGTTTTCAGTGATCAGTGATCAGTTCCGGCAGGATTTAATGTAAGCCGGTATTCGCGCCTGACAACTAACAACATAACAATCAGCTTTCAGTTTTAATTATCAGGGATTACTTCCTGTAAAGCGCCGCACAGTAAACTGATCACTGATCACTGATCACTGATTACTGATTACTGATTACTGATTACTAAAGTATTTTCCCCGCGATTCGGTATCTTTGTTACACATCCAACCAGGTTCCCGCTTTGAAAAAACGTATTGCCATTTTTGCTTCCGGATCGGGCTCGAATGCTCAGCGGATCATGGAGCACTTTAAAAGGAGTCATGATGCCGAGGTATCTATCGTCCTTACCAACAACCCGGAGGCCTACGTGCTGCAGCGCGCAGACAATTTCGAGATCCCCAGCCACGTGTTTACCCGCCACGAATTCTACCACACGGCAGATGTGGTGAACCTGCTCATGAACCTGCAGGTAGATATTATCGTGCTAGCAGGCTTTATGTGGCTTATCCCGGAGAACCTGCTAAAAGCATTTCCCAACAAGATCATCAACATTCACCCGGCGCTGCTGCCCAAGTACGGAGGCAAAGGCATGTATGGCGACCACGTGCATAAAGCGGTACTGGCCAATGAGGAAGAAGAATCGGGCATCACCATCCACTTTGTGAACGAGCATTTCGACGAAGGTGAAATCATTCACCAATCGCGGTTCCGCATTAACAAAGGCGACGACCTGGAAATGATCAAGTTCAAGGGTCAGCAACTGGAACATCTTCACTATCCTAAGGTAGTAGAAAGCTTGCTGAAGAGGATGAAGAGCTTGTGAAAAAATCATACCTTTGCACCTTCAAAAATTTCACCCCGCATGAGTCAGCCCGTTAAAATCAAAAACGCCTTAATATCTGTCTATTACAAAGATAATCTCGAGCCGCTGATCCGTCAGCTGCATAGCTTCGGGGTAACGTTATATTCAACGGGCGGAACGGAAAAATTCATCCGCGACCTGGGGATCGGCGTAGTAGCGGTAGAGGACCTTACCGGCTATCCCTCTATCCTGGGCGGGCGGGTAAAAACCCTGCATCCGAAAGTTTTCGGGGGGATTCTTACACGCCGCGGACTGGAGACCGACAAGGCGCAGATTGCAGAATACGAGATCCCGGAGATCGACCTGGTGATCGTAGACCTGTATCCGTTCGAAGAAACCGTAAAAGCGGGCGGTACGGAACAGGAGATCATCGAGAAGATCGACATCGGCGGCATTTCGCTCATCCGCGCTGCGGCTAAAAACTTTAAAGATGTGGTGATCATCGCCTCCAAAGACGATTACCAGCCGCTTCAGCAGATCCTGGAAGAAAATGCGGGTTATACCATGTTGGCGCACCGCAAGGCTTTTGCCAAAAAGGCGTTCCATGTATCGTCGCACTACGACACTGCCATATTCAACTACTTTAACCAGGAAGAGCCCATCCGGGTGTTCAAGCAAAGCGAGGAAAAAACCACCGTGCTTCGTTACGGCGAAAACCCGCACCAGCAGGGCATATTCTACGGCGACCTCGACGCCATGTTCAAACAGCTGTCCGGTAAAGGGCTTTCTTACAACAACCTGGTCGACGTAGATGCCGCCGTGGCGCTGATCGATGAGTTCACAGAGCCAACTTTCGCGATATTAAAACATACCAACGCCTGCGGCGTGGCTTCCCGCGCCAACCTCCTCGATGCCTGGAAAGACGCGCTTGCCTGCGACCCGGTTTCCGCATTCGGCGGCGTGCTGATCTGCAACGGCGAGGTTGATAACGAAACTGCGCCCGAGATCAATAAGCTCTTTTTCGAAGTGCTTATCGCGCCCTCCTACACCCCGGAGGCCATTGCCACCTTTGCCGGGAAGAAAAACCGCATCATCCTCGTGCGCCGGCAAACCAGCCTCCCGGCGAAACACTTTAAAACGCTGCTGAACGGCGTGATCGAGCAGGATAAAGACAATACCATCGAAGGCCCCGGGCTGATGACACCGGTTACCGATCGCAAACCGACACCGGAAGAACTTAACGACCTCTTTTTCGCGAACAAGATCGTAAAACACACCAAATCGAACACCATCGTGCTGGTAAAGAACGGGCAGCTGCTGGCAAGCGGCGTGGGACAAACCTCCCGGGTAGACGCGCTGAAACAAGCCATCGTTAAGGCCGGGTCCTTTGGCTTTAAGCTTGACGGATCGGTAATGGCTTCCGATGCCTTTTTCCCGTTCCCAGACTGCGTGGAGATCGCCGCCGATGCCGGCATCACGGTAATATTACAACCCGGCGGTTCTATCAAAGACCAGCTATCTATCGACATGGCGAACAAAAAAAATGTGGCGATGGTGACGACGGGGGTGAGGCATTTTAAACACTAGTTTTCAGTGATCAGTAATCAGTGATCAGTACCTGCAAATCGCCAGCTTCTATTCTCATACAAGCAACTTTATGTTTAGCCCATTCACTTCAAATGTTACCCAGATCCCGAAAAACTGACAACTCATTACTGATTACTGATTACTTTAAAGTACCTTTGCATACTTTTTTTTACACACATTTAAACTCCATATTTGATGGGATTATTTAACTGGTTCACACAGGAAATAGCAATCGATCTGGGTACTGCAAATACCCTCATTATACATAACGATAAAGTGGTGGTGGATGAGCCCTCGATAGTGGCGTTTGACCGTACCACCAACAAGGTGATCGCCATCGGCAGGCAAGCCATGCAGATGGAGGGTAAGACCCACGAGAACATCCGCACGGTGCGGCCGCTAAAGGACGGGGTAATTGCCGACTTTAACGCCGCCGAGCACATGATCCGGGGAATGATCCGCATGATCAACAACGGCAAAGGCTGGTTTTTCCCGTCGCTGCGGATGGTGATCTGTATCCCTTCCGGTATCACTGAAGTGGAAAAACGTGCCGTGCGCGACTCCGCGGAGATCGCCGGCGCCAAAGAAGTTTACCTTATCCACGAGCCGATGGCTGCTGCCGTAGGGATCGGCATCGACGTGGAAGAGCCGATGGGCAACATGATCATCGATATCGGCGGAGGGACCACCGAGATCGCGGTAATCGCCCTTTCGGGGATTGTTTGCGACCAATCTATCCGCGTAGCGGGAGACAATTTCGACAGCGACATCGTTCAGTATATCCGCCGCCAGCATAACATCATGATCGGTGAGCGTACTGCCGAAAAGATCAAGATCGAAGTTGGGGCTGCGCTGCCTGAGCTTCCCGACCCGCCGGCAGATTTCGCCGTACAGGGCCGCGACCTGATGACCGGCGTGCCCAAACAGATCACGGTTTCTTATACAGAGATCGCTCATTGCCTGGATAAGTCCATTTCCAAGATCGAAGAAGCGATCCTGAAAGCGCTCGAGATCACACCTCCGGAGCTTTCCGCAGATATTTACCAAACCGGTATTTACCTTACCGGCGGCGGCGCTTTGCTGCGCGGACTGGACAAGCGTGTAGCCGCAAAAACGAAACTCCCGGTACATGTTGCCGAAGATCCGCTTCGCGCCGTAGTTCGCGGTACCGGCATCGCGCTGAAGAACATCGGGAACTTTAAATTTTTGATGCAATAAGGAGCTATCAGCTACCAGCCACCAGCTATCAGCCCCGTTAAGGCGCCGAAACAGAGCTGAAGACTGATAGCTGACTGCTGATAGCCACAAGATTATGCGTAACCTTTGGATTTTCCTCAGCAAGTACAGCGCATTTTTTTTCTTTATTATTTTTTTCGTGTGTTCGGTTACGATGGTGGTAAAGAACAACTCCTACCAGCATGCTACTTTCATCAACTCGTCGGCTACCGTAGTGGGCGAGGCGTATGCGCGCATCAACGGCTATAAAAGCTACCTGAACCTCAAAGAAAAAGCGGACCTGCTGGCAGCAGAGAACGCAGCCCTGCGGCAGCAGCTTAAAACGTCCTTCTATTACGACTCGGTTACGCAGCGCACCGTAAAAGACACCCTCACCAAACAGCAATACACCTATATCGTGGCCCGGGTGGTAAACAACTCGGTGAACCAGAAGGACAACTTCTTGACCATCGACCGCGGAACGCGACATGGAATTGGCAAAGACATGGGCGTGGTTACCGCCAACGGCGTAGTAGGCATTATACGTAACGTAAATGAGCGCTATGCTACCATCTCCTCGCTCCTGAACAGCGAAACGCACGTCAGCGCCACCGTAGCCGGTACTAACGCGTTCGGATCGCTGATCTGGGGAATTGGCAATTCAGACCCGACCATCGCCATCCTCCAGGATATTCCCAACCACATTATCGTTAAACCGGGGCAAAAGGTGGTAACCACCTCGCAGTCTACGCTGTTCCCCGCAGGGCATCCCATCGGCACCGTTAAACGCATAAACCGCAACAGCGGAGGCAGTTTCTGGGACATCGAAGTAAAGCTGTCTACAAACTTTGCTACGCTCGAATACGTGTACGTGGTGAATAACCTGTTCGCCGCAGAGCAAAAACAACTGGAAGCAGAAAATAACAAGGTGAAATGAGCCGGGTGATCCTCATAAATATGATACGCTTTATGGCACTCCTGTTTTTCCAGGTGTTCCTGTTAAAGAATATGGGGTATTATAACCTGGCTACGCCGTTCCTCTATATCCTGTTCATTATGCTGCTGCCATTCGGTATTCCCAATTGGCTGCTCTTCGTCCTTGCTTTTATTACCGGTTGTACGGTCGACGCTTTTTATGATACCGCCGGCGTAAATGCCGCGGCGTGTACCGTACTGGCCATGGTGCGGGTGATCTTTATCAGTATTACCGTGCAGCGCGAGGGGTTTGACAATGAGCCAGAGCCTAATCTCGCCGTTATGAACTTCCGGTGGTTCTTTTTCTACACGTTTGTACTTACAATCTTTCACCATACCACACTTTTCCTTCTCGAAACCTTTAATTTTGATGAAATTCAATATACCATCACGCGGATCCTGCTAAGCTCTGCGTTTACTATAGTATTGATCCTGGTATACGAATTCATATTCTCTACAAAGAAGGCGCGGTAATGAATAGTTTTTTTGCGAGGCGGTTCGTGGTGCAGTCCATATTCATCGTGGTAACGCTGTTGCTGCTTTCGCGGCTGTTCTATATCCAGGTGATAGATGACAGCTATGTGCTTTCCGGCAAGAACAACGTGTTGCGGCGGGTGATCAAGTTCCCCGCCCGGGGTTCTATCATGGACCGTACGGGTAAGCCGCTTGCGCAGAACGAGCCCGTTTACGACATTATGGTGATCCCCCGGGAAGTAAAAGCGTTTGATACGCTTGAGTTCTGCCGGTTGCTCAACATCGACAAAGAAGGCTTTGACAAGCGAATGAAAAAGGCGCGGACGTACTCCCCCAACCTGGCCTCCCCTTTCGAGAAATTGATCTCGGCACGTGACTTTGCCGCCATCCAGGAAAAGCTATCCGACTACCCGGGTTTCTTTAAACAGAGCAGAACGGTGAGGGCCTACCCGGATTCGGTGGCGGCGCACTTCCTTGGCTATACGCTTGAAGCTAACCAGGCCATTATAGAAAAGTTCGGGGGATACTATCGCCCCGGCGATTTTATTGGGATCGCGGGCGTGGAGAAGTCGTACGAAGAACTGCTTCGCGGCCAGCGCGGCGTGGAAAACGTACTGGTAGATGCACGCGGCCGCCCCAAGGGTATTTTTGCAGAAGGTAAATACGATACCGCCGCGGTTGCGGGCGACCGCCTCAAATCCTCTCTCGATCTCCGTATCCAGAAACTCGGGGAGCAGCTCATGGCCAATAAGGTGGGCAGTATTGTGGCCATCGAACCGGCAACGGGCGAGATCCTGGCTTTTGTGAGCAGCCCCTCGTACGATCCTAATCTAATGGTAGGACACGACCGCGGAAAGCATGTAGCCGCATTAAATAAAGACCCATATAAACCCCTCCTGGTACGACCGGTGGGCGCCTGGTATTCCCCGGGTTCGTCTTTCAAGCCGCTCGACGCATTAATTGCCTTACAGGAAGGATTGATCACTCCCTCTACCACTTTTTTTTGCCCGGGATATTATATGGCCGGTAATCACCGGGTAGCCTGCGAACATACCGACGGCACTACGGACATGACCAAGGCCATTAAAATGTCGTGCAATACCTATTTCTGTAACACGTTCGAGAAGCTGATCAATAAGAACGGGCCTAAGAGCACGCGTAATTCGTTTATCGACTGGCGTAAACGTGTAGCCGCTTTTGGTCTCGGCGACAAGCTGAATGTCGACCTCCCTTTTGAAAGAAAAGGAAATGTGCCAACCGATGAGCACTATGACAAGGTTTTCGGTAAGAACCGGTGGAGGGCCAGTTCGGTGATGTCGCTGGCCATAGGGCAGGGCGAACTGCTGGCTACTCCCCTACAGTTGGCCAATATCGAGTGCGTTATTGCCAACCGGGGATACTATTATACGCCGCATCTTATTAAGTCGATCGGCGAAAAGGAGATCGTTAAGCCCGAATTCAGGGTAAGACACAATGCCGGGATAGACGCACGGCATTTTGAGCCGGTAATTAACGGGATGCAGCAGGTAGTAGAAAGCGGCACCGCAGCAGCCGTTAGGATCCCCAACATTATTATGTGCGGCAAAACAGGCACGGTACAAAACAACCGCGGTAAAAATCACTCGGTATTCGTGGCCTTCGCGCCGCGCGATAACCCGAAGATCGCCATTGCGGTGGTGGTAGAAAATGCCGGGTACGGCTCGTCGTACGCGGCGCCGATCGCCAGTTACCTGGTAGAATTATACCTTACCGGCAACATCTCCAGGCCGAAATCTGAAGTAGATTGGATGAAACAGGCGAACCTGATGCCAGCACTAAAGGGTGTACCGGCCAAAAATGCTAAGCCCGCCAACAGCGATAGCCTTGTAAGAGACAGCATTCGCAAAGGATTAAAAACCGTAACCGCCAAAACCCGTTGACGTGAATAACCAGCGCAGCCTTTTTTTTAATGTAGATTGGGTGACCGTATTGCTCATCTTTGCGCTGATGTCTATCGGGCTGCTAAATATTCATTCGGCGGTGTTCGACCCGCTGCACCCCGACTTGTTCGATTCCCGCACCAGCTATGGGAGACAGTTCATATTCATTATTTCGTCGATGGTGATCGGCCTCGTGATCCTCCTGCTCGACAGTAAGTTCTTTAATGCCGCCTCTCCCATTTTTTACGGCATCACCATCTTTATGCTCGTACTGGTGCTGCTCATCGGCCGGAATATTGGCGGTAACCAGGCGTGGATCTCCATTGGCTCCTTTGGTTTGCAGCCCTCAGAGTTCGCCAAGTTCGCCACCTGCCTGTTGCTGGCCCGTTACCTGAGCGCCAGCACCACCAAGGTGCAGGACCTTAAAACGCAGCTTTCGTGCGCCGCCATCATTATCGTACCGGTGGTCCTGATCCTTCGCCAGCCGGATGTGGGCTCGGCGCTGGTATTCACCTCGCTTATTTTTGTGCTTTACCGCGAAGGGTTACCAGGCTATTTCCTGGTGGCCGAGCTGGTGGCCATTGTTTTATTCGTACTCACTTTATTATACAATAAGTTTTTTGTACTGGGCGGGGTAGTGGCGTTGGCGGCGTTCCTGTTTTACCAGTTTAAGAGGGCGAGAGTGCTGAGGATGCGGCTCATTATCGGGACGGCCCTATCCATCGGCTATGTGTTTTGTGTCGACTTTGCGTACACCAACGTACTTCAGCCGCATCACCGGAAACGCATCGATGTCATCCTCGGGAAAATAAACGACCCGCGCAACGAGGGATACAACCTCAACCAGTCGAAGATCGCCATTGGCTCAGGCCAGCTTTGGGGGAAAGGCTATATGCAGGGAACGCAAACGCGTTACGATTTCGTGCCTGAACAAAGTACCGACTTCATTTTTTGCACGATCGGCGAAGAGTGGGGCTTCGCGGGCTGTTTTGTGGTAATGGGGCTGTACGTGTTCCTGCTGATGCGTATTATATTCATCGCCGAGCGCCAGCGATCGGCATTTACGCGGATCTATGCTTATGGTGTGGCCTCCGTCATTTTCTTCCATTTTTTCATCAACATCGGGATGACGATCGGGCTGGTACCCGTTATCGGTATTCCGCTGCCGCTCATCAGCTACGGAGGGTCGTCGTTATGGGCGTTCACCATCCTGCTTTTTATTATGCTCAAGCTGGATTCGAACCGGATGGGCGTACTCTGAGGTCTCCCTACGAAAAACGCCGGGTAATGATCGCGTACAACTTATCAACGGTAGCCTGTTTCGCCGACCATTGATTTTTCCCGCCATAGTTGGCTTCCAGGAACTTCACCGCGGCGTCATAACTTCCCGCCCGGTTGGCCATATCCATC
This sequence comes from Hufsiella ginkgonis, assembly GCF_009834915.1. Taxonomy (GTDB): domain Bacteria; phylum Bacteroidota; class Bacteroidia; order Sphingobacteriales; family Sphingobacteriaceae; genus Hufsiella; species Hufsiella ginkgonis. Next base: position 1,140,991 of record NZ_WVHS01000001.1, read on the forward strand.
GCTTCGCTGTAAGCGAGACTATAGCCGTTAAACAGGTCTTTAATAAAGAGCAGCTTGTCGTTCAGGTTCACCGCCGACTTAATGTCGCTTACCGGCTGTGTATACTGGGCCGCAGTAGCCGATGTTTTTAGCCCGGCCGATAACAGCTCATTAATAGTGGGCGCTTTTGCAGGGGCTTCAGCGGGCCCGGGGAGCGTATCTATGGCTACCGTTCTTTCACGGATCACTACCTCGTGCACTACCGGCCCGGCAATTGCGGGCGCCGGCTCAGGCGCTTTTTCTTCTGCCACGGGTTCCGGCGCCTTAACTGGTGCTGGATCTACCGGTTCCGGCTCGTTAGCGGATCCCGGTTGTGCTTCTTCAAGGTTTTCTTCGCGTTGCGGCGGCTCCACGGGCTCATCCGCTGTTTCATCCTCTTCTTCCGGCTCAGTTGCGGCTTCTTCGGGCGCGCTATCCCCAATGGCTCCGTCAGGCGCTTCTTCAGGGTCCCCGTCTTCTATCGGTTCCGCATCCAGGAAATGGCGGGTAACCGTCCCGGGCGCTTCTGCGGCACTTTCCGGTTCCTCGCCCTGCCCTGGTTCCGCATCGGTTTTAAGGCTTTCCTTAATTGGCTCGAATACCCATTCCCGCGAGGGTTGCTGCTCTTCTTCAACGGCTGCTTCCTGCACCGGCTCCTCCTTTTCCGCTGCCGCTGGATGCGCGGGTTTTTCGCTTTCCGCCACAGGCGAAGGAGGCTGGACGGCCGGGGTTGGGGGAACCGGCGCCGCCTGGCTAAACCGGTGAAGGATCTCGATATGGTCGTTTAGAAAGTGAGTATTCGCTCTTAAAAGTTCGAGCTCGAACTCGTTCAGGCTTTCGGGATTTTCGGCGAGGAATTTTTGCTGATCATGCAGCTCAGAAATAATTACACCAATCTTTTTGATTATCTCTTTGGTATTCATCATAAAGCAGGTAACAGCTAGTTGCGCAGGATGTTGGTAAGTCGCTTGTCAAAAATAGGATTTAATTCTGATATTGCCCGGCAAGCCCAAGCCTAAGAAAATGCTATTCAGTGAACATACCTTTATAAAACGGGAACGTCCTACCGGCAGTATCGAAGTCATCTGCGGGTCTATGTTTTCGGGCAAAACCGAAGAACTTATCCGCCGTTTACGCCGCGCGCAAATTGCCCGGCTGAATGTCGAGATCTTTAAGCCGCGCACCGATACGCGTTACGACGAAGTTGCCGTGGTATCGCACAACATGAACTCGATCCAGAGCACCCCGGTAGAAAATTCCTCTTCTATCCTGCTGCTGGGCGCCAACACGCAGGTGGTGGGCATTGATGAGGCCCAGTTCTTTGATGCGGAGCTCCCCGATGTGTGTGTAAGGCTGGCTAACAATGGTATCCGCGTGGTGGTGGCAGGCTTAGATATGGATTTCCAGGGCAGGCCGTTCGGGCCGATGCCTGCGCTTATGTCTATTGCCGAGGAGGTAAGTAAGGTGCATGCTATTTGTGTACGATGCGGTAGCCCCGCCACTTATTCGTACCGTACGTCTGCCAGTGAAGCCACTATCCTGCTGGGCGAAAAAGACAGCTATGAGCCAAGGTGCAGGGAGTGTTTCTTTGAATAGCGGGCGATAACTGATTACCTATTTCGCTACCATCATCTTCAGCGCCTTTTCTTCCCCGCGGTATTTGATCTTGTACATGTAGATCCCGTTTTGCAGGTCGAATGAGCTGATGTTCAGCGTATGCACGCCGGCGGCAAGAAATTCGTTAAGGTAGGTTTTCACTTTCCGGCCCACGAGGTCATAAAGCGCTACCGACACCTGTCCGCCTTCGGGGATAGAAAACTCAACCGTCGTTTTCTCCGTCACCGGGTTAGGAAAATTCTGGCTCAGCACCAATGTGTTGGCAATGGGCGGCTCTTCCGGTGAGATACTGATATACTTAGCCTGGGCGGCGGCGGCGCTGGCCTGGATATCGGCCAGGTTATCACCGGCCATAAACGCGAACGCTATTTTTACAGAACCTTTAGCGGGGATCTTTAACGGCCCGTAGCCGCTTACAAATTGTACGTCGTATCCGTTTGAAGACTCACCGAGACCGGAAGCCTTGATACCGGACGACAGCGTGGTAAATTTCTCCGCAGCACTAAAGTTATCGTCTGCCAGCGGATCGCCTGAAAGCATGTACGTCATCGGGTAATAAAGCGGGGTGGGCGCAGCGTTCAGCAGCTTTATACCGGCATAGGGAAACGAGCCCGTCTTCTTGAAAACGTACGCCAGCCGGGTATTCGCATCGTACTTGGTCACGTCTGTGCTTCCGCCATCGATATCAAAGTCTGTGAGGAGACCCGCATATACGCCGCTCATATCTGCGGTGGTGGTGTTAAAGATCTCATATTCAACGATCGTATACTTGTCATCCGGCACTGCGGCGTAGGCGACCTGGCGGTGTTTTACGTAAATATTCAGCGGGGAGGGATTCCCGCTGTCATCGAACTCCGAGGCACCTTCGAACGCAGCCGTAGTGGTGGCTGATTTGGTAGCCCTTACCCGTTTCACAAAATGGTCGTTGAAAGTATTGGTTGAAATCCGCGCATTATCTGAAAGCTTGTTAGCCGAGGTACCGATCATGAGCGAGGCTTCGTACAACAAGTTCTGGTTATTGTAAATAAACCCCTGGCCATTGGTGGCCGAAGGGCGACTGTACCCTACACGGCCGTTACTGGTCATGGTAGTCCACACCTTATTTACCTGGATATTCAGGTAATCGAGGTTCACGGTAGTGGTAAAGGTTTCTGATTCCGTGTACGCACCGCCATTGGCCGTATACTGCAGCTTAAAAATAACCGTACTGTTATCGGGCGTAGTTGGCTTAATGTATACTTTAAACGGGCCCACGTTATTGGCGGTACCGTCTGTAACCAACGAGGCCACCGTTTGGTCGGCACCGGTAACCGTTACGTTTGAATTGGCGCTCGACAGTTTTACCTGCAGGTTAGTTACCGGCGAAAGGAAGTTTTTGAGGTTAAAATACAGCGTTACAGTATCGCCTGCCGGGATGTTCCCGTTGCTTTTATCGGCGAGCGTAATTTTCTGGTAGCGGATAGAGGGCGGCGATTCCGTTAACGCCCTATACACGTTCAACCTCCCCTTACCCAGCATGCCTGCATAATTGGGGTTTTTGGCATCGATATTATCTGCGGTGGCCCTCAGGCGCTCGCCGACCTGCTGCATGGTAAGTGACGGAACGTACGATTTCAGGAGGGCGGCGGCGGCGGCAACCATCGGCGACGACATAGAGGTACCGGTAAGGCTTGTGTAGGTACTGTTATAATAAGTATTAAAGATCGATGTACCCGGTGCCGATAAGGCCACGTGCGGACCGTAATTAGAGGAGCCGCTCTTCACGTCCGTATTGGTGGTATTGGCCACGGCGAAAACGCCGGGATAAGCCGATGGGTAATCTGGGGTGGTAGTATTGTCGTTCCCGGCGGCCGCAATGATCAGGCAATCTTTCGCCAGGGCATAATTAATGATATCGAGGCCGTACGAACCGCCGCCGGGCCCGCCCCAGGAGCAGTTAATGATCTTAGCGCCATGGTCGGCAGCGTACTTAATACCGTCATAACCCCGGTAGATGGATGAACCGTTGTTATCCGCGCCGCATTTAACGATCAGCAATTTCGGGTTAAAGGAAATGCTGGCTACGCCGATGCCATTATCGGTAACGGCACCCGCGATGCCGCTTACGTGCACGCCGTGGCTGGTACTGTCACTTTTAACGGCGGGGTCATTGTCTTCCCTGATGTTGCTGCCCGAGTTTCCAACCAGGTCCCACCCCTTAAAATTGTCGATGTAACCATCACGGTCGTCGTCCACCCCATTTACAGGGTCGGCGGTATTGGTATAGATGTTAGCGGCGAGGTCCTGGTGGGTGAGGTCAGAACCCGAATCGACGATGCCGATCACGATATTCGATGAGCTCCTGATCAGGTTCCACGCTTCCGGGGCTTTTACTACGGTGAGGTATGCCTGGTTGGTAGCGAACCGCGGGTCGCTGGGGTCGTAATTTACATGGTAAACATAATCGGGCTCGGCGTATTCAATCCGCGGGTCGAGCAGCAGCTCGTTCACCAGGTCTTCAATCTTACCACCGGTGAACTTCACTTCATAGATCCGGTCGAGGCCATTGTCGGCCGCAGCTTTAGAAATAGTGGCCGCGCCGCCGGAAACCGTTTCGGCCGGAAACTTGCGGGTAACCGAAACCACCTGGGCACCGGTAAGCCTGATCTGCGGTGTCGCCGGTGTGTTTTGCACCTTGGCTCCGGAGGTGGTTACCGGCTTAAACTTTACGATGAGTATCCCCGGACGATAATCCCGGGTGGTAACGCCGGCGGGCAATGTGAATTTATACCCGGATTTTTTCTGCGTTGCAGCATCCTGCGCAAACACACCACCCGACAGCAACGTTAAAAATAGGAGTAAAAGTTTCTTCATGTACAACACACCAATATTCAAAACTAATGAAAGTTCCGGATATTACTTGGAAAAAAGGTTGTACGTTTTATGTTATACGTTTGACGTCCGGGCATTTAGCCACACCTTGTAACAGCGGGATAGGAAACGTGCAACGTCAAGGCGTGGAGAAGAGCTTCTCCTGCCGTGTTCTTAAGTTGTTTAGTCGTTTGTTCCGGGTCCTTCATGCTTTCGCTCCGCCTTGGATGACTGCCGGCCGGTTTGGACGTCTAACGTTTAACGTCCAACCCCCGTCCCGCCTGTCTTTTCAGCAAACTGATCACTACATATGCCCCGATCATGGAAGGAAAGAACAGCAGGAACGAGCGCTGCAGCAGCGTAAACACCGGAAGCAGCGCGCCCGGCACCATCTTTCCGAACAATACCGAAATGCCCACTTCGGCAAAACCGCTTCCACCGGGACTTGGTGCAAAATAGATCATAAACTGGATGAGCACCTGTACCGAGATCACCTGCGCCAAGTTGGCGTTAATGCCCAGCCCAAGCAGGATCACGTATTGCAGCACATACTTATTGAGGTAAAGCACGGTAGTGATCAGCAGGCTCAGCGGAAAAAGGAACGGGTGTTTACGGATGATCACCACGCAGGTTTGCTGGTAAGTGGCGATACTGGTATACGATTTTTCGGCCCAGGCGAGCAGTTTTTCTTTCCGCGCCGGGAAGAGGTTGCCTAACCCGCGCGCAAGCTTCCTGATAAGGTCGCCCATTAGTACCGGCCTATAAAATGCCAGCAGGAACACCAGCAGGAAAATAAAAAAGAACCCGAAGCCATATTTAAGCATCCCCGGAATAATGCCGCTTACCGCGCTGGTATCCATCAGCATAATAGCCGCAAATCCCGCCAACGGCATAAAAACCAGGGTAGCTCCCCAGTTGATGAGGCTAACGGCAAATGCGTCGACAAAGCTTACCCCGTTGCTGGTGTATACATACACCTGCGCCGGACCTGCGCCGCCATGGGCCGGTGTAACGGCCCCCATAAATACGTTGGCCACATTGGCCCTAAAGCTTACCCAATGTGATAATTCGGGATTGAGCTTACGGATATAAATATGGTTCCGCAAGCTGCCCAGCATCATATCTGCCAACAGCATTACGCCGCAGATCAGCATATATTTCCATGAAATATGGGCGAGTGCGTTAAGGGATTTTCCCCCGTTACTATAAAAGAACACTACCGCCAGGGTAGCGATGGTGATCAGGGCCAGCCACAAGCTGCCCTTAATGATCATGTTCTTGTTAAAGATAGACTTAACGTCCTGTTTATCGTCCTTAATCGCCATCGATCAAACTTTCTCCTTCCGAAGGGATGCCGGTGATCCCTTTCCATTGTAAGATAGTGCTGAATACGTCGGCGGTGCGCACCTGGTGTGTTTTCCAGTTTTTCTGGTTGTAAATAAGCGGCACGTGGATATGCGATTTATGCAGCGATCCGTGTGAGCCTTTGTGCTCCGGGTATTCCCAGAAATCGCGGAGATCGTAGCCGATGCTGGCGCTCACCACGAAATCGCCGGCACGTACGCTTGAAAACAACTGGGTGATCTGCACCAGCGAGTCGGGGTATTCGCTGTCGAAAGTAGCCTCCAATGCTTCGCGATGGCCCGCTACTTCAAACGCTTTGCCGAGCTTTAACGGGTCGGAAGTTCCCGGATCGTAGCCGTATTTGCCGTCGATGTGGGTTACGGTTCCCTGGCCGTCTTTATTCTGGACTATAAAGGTGTTTTCCTGGTCGCCACGGTAGGCTATAAAGTCGATCGCCTTCTCGTTGAGGAATTTCGTAAGACGCTCCCCGCCCATCAGGGCCTTGAGCGCTGTTTCGCGCAGCACATGGTCGCCTGTATGGTTAAGCAGGTGTACGCTGCCAAAGGAGTTCCCGGAGATCATTACCACCGATTTAGGTTTGCGGCGCCATATCACCGGGTAGGTGAGGCATTTCAGGCCGTTTTCAGTAAGCCAGTCGCCAATATCGAGGTGGTGTTGGGTAGCGGTAAGGCCGTGGTCGGAAGTGAGGATGAACAGGGTATCGTCCCACCAGCCCTTCTTTTCCAGTTCCCCGCGTACCTCGCCGAGACTGTTATCTGCGATCTGGTAGGCGGCAACCGTTTTTTCATCACGTACATCGAACATGTGCGAGTCCCAGTCGACACTTGGAAGCACAAAAAATATAAAGTCGAAATCCTTGCCTGATCGCAGCATCGTCATCAGCCGGCGGTGGCTTTCCTCATCCACGTTGTGGTGTTCCTGGAAAAAATGCGCCCGTATATACAGCTTGCTTTTCCCTTTAGCCATCAGGTCGCGTTCGGCGGCTACGCCACGGGTCACCATGCTGTTGAGGTTATAAGTTTCGCCGAGCAGCTCGAAGAGGGTCTTTTTCTCCGCCGGCATGTCGGTATTAAACCAGGCCGCTTCGGGTCCGCAGTACGAGCGCATGGCGTATTTATTGAGCCGGGTACGTTTAAATTCTTTTTTGTCGAACCAGCGGATCCCGGTAACTCCCATACTGCCCGGAAAATGCCCGGTAAGGAACGGCAGGTACGCCGAACCCGTGGTAGAAGGAAAACAAGTGGTGGCCTTTCTCATGGTACCCTCGTCTACGATCCGTTTTATATTCGGTAAAAGCCCTTTCTCCAACAGTTCAGGAAGTACCTCACTATGTGCACCATCAACCAGGTAAAATAGCACACGTTTTTTCCCTTGCATCTGTCTATATGGATTTTCTATTTGGGCCGAAGGTCGTGAATAATTTTAATAATTGCGGATGGTAACAATACTTTCACGAAAGGCTGGTCTGCACCCTGCAGCAGCGCCTTGCGAACCAAATCTTTGTTAACTTTATCGGGAATGAAACTTCTTGTAATACTTTTCTTGCTGCTGATTCCCGCGGCTTACCACGCCACGGCGGCCAACCGCGAACCGGGCGCAGATACTGCCCAGGTGCTTCTCAGCGAGCAGGGGAAACCGCTCCGTTTTCATCAATACTTCCCCATGCTTTACGGCGGCGATTACTATCTCGAAATTAACAAAGGCAAACGCACGGTCCGCCGTTACCCCGACAGCCTGTTAGCCAGCATCCGTCAATACCGCAACCGGCAGGACAGCATCACCAGGGCAAAAAATGTTTTTTACCGTTTATCACGCGCCGAGAAAGTGGTGGTGGTTAAAAGCAGCCGCAAGCTGTACGTTCAGCGAGATGGCAAGAACATTTTTACGTTCCCGGTAAACCTCGGAAGGAACCCCATCGGCCATAAGCAAAGAGAGGGCGACGGCCGCACACCTGAAGGCAGGTATACCCTCGACCTGAAGATGTGGACTTCCCAATATTACAAGAATTTCCGCATCTCGTATCCTGATTCCAACGACCTCCGCACCGCAAAGCGAAATGGGTACAAGCCCGGCGGAGATATCATGATCCACAGTACGAGCGCCCGGCGGAGTAAACTTAAAGACTGGACAAACGGCTGCGTAGCGATCTCTAACGCGCACCTGGATACCTTGTTTAACTACGTGGCCATCGGCACCGAAATCGAGATAATAAAGTGATGCCTGGTAAAATAACGATCCGCCCGGGGATGTGCGCGGCGCTGTGCATGCTGTTGCTTACCGGCGTTTCCGCATACGGACAGTCGCCGCCGCCGCCACCGCCGCCGCTCTCCAGGGTAATATTTCCCAAACCCGTTAAGGTAGCCGCCGACAGCCTGTTTTCCAGGCAACTGTTGGGCAACATGGTCAGCAACAACTTGGAAACGGGTTTCTACCAGTTTTCTGTTAAAGCGCCCGGCGCAAAGCCGATGAACGTTTTTGGCCGCGACTCGCTGGTGTTTTACGTAAAAGGACGGGCATACCGTGAAGGCGAATCGGGACAGATCGACACTTCCTTCTTACATAATGGTACCACTAAATACGGGTGGGGACGCGCTATGGATTACCAATTTGCCGACAGTACTATCCGCGGCGACCGGACGGTGATCTGGTATGGCGAGCCACCTCCCTACTCGCAGCGATACCTGGAAGTTCAGCGCCTCAAAAAGCAGTTCGTAAATAAAACGGTGGCGGGCGTAGTAACTGGCTATACGTATAACGCCCGCAGCAAAACTGTGATCGACGGATTCACATTCGAAACCGGTACTGTTACGTTCCGGGTTTTTATCCGGGTCGACGAGGCAAAAAGGCTGGTTAAAAATCTTTTCCCGGGGGATGTGGTACTCATCAATACAGAGGGCATCTACAATTGGTCGGATACAGAAGGATTGCGCCTGTCGCCGAATACGTTGATAAAAGACGGCGAGACTCTTGTGTTTAACGGAACGGTGCAGATCTGATAGCGATAAAAAACCTATTTTTACTACATGCCACACACCCGACGTCACCTTCTTAAGTCGCTCACCCTCGGTACCGCCGCCGCTGTTTTACACGAACCGCTGGCGGCATCGGTATTGCCAGCCAAACCTAAAATGTCCCCGTTTATCTTCTCGCTTAACATGAGCACCATCCGCGGTCATAACCTCGGTTTCACCAGGGAACTGGAAACGGCGTCGAAGGCAGGTTTCCGTTCGGTAGAGATCTGGATCGACTCTTTACAGGCTTACCTTCAGCAAGGTGGTACGCTGGCCGAGGCACGAAAACGCGTCAGCGACCTCGGGCTTACCATCGAGAGCGCCATCGGCTTTGCCCGCTGGATGGTAGACGATGCGCCAACGCGCGAAAAAGCTGTTGCGCAGCTGCGCCGGGAAATGGAGATGTTGGCCGCTATCGGCTGCAAACGAACAGCTGCGCCGCCGTCTGGCGCTACAGGACTGCCGCTGATCCCTTTAAACGTGGTCGCGGAACGCTACGCCGCCATCCTCAACCTGGGCGAACAACTGGGCGTGACGCCCCAGCTGGAACTGTGGGGCGGCTCAAAGAACATGAATAAGGTAAGTGACGTATTGTATGCCGCCTCGGCCAGCGAGCGTAAAAGCGCCAGGATCTTACTGGACGTGTTCCATTTATACAAGGGTGGCTCTAACATCAGCAGCCTGCACTGCGTAGGGAAAAACGCATTAGAGATCTTCCACGTTAACGATTACCCGGCCGGCATCGGGCCCGCCAAGATCTCCGAGCCCGACCGCATTTACCCGGGGGACGGCATTGCCCCGATCAAAGAAATATTAACCATCTTAAAGAACCCGGAAAAGCCGCTGGTACTGTCGTTCGAGGTATTTAATAAAAGCTATTACACGCAAGACCCGGTGCTGGTGGCAAAAACCGCATTGGCTAAAATGAAGGCCGTTGCCTATTCCGTATGAAGATTTTATACCACCTGCTGAAACTACCGGCGCTCTTCCTTTTGTTTACCGGAAGTACGGGCAGCTACGCGCAGCAGCATTGGCCACCGGCGTACCAGCTAACGGCCGACACCGCCCGGGTGGTACGCCTCCCCGATTCTAACTGGCAAATGCTCGCCGACCCAGGCGGGAAGCTCACCATTAATACGGTAAACGACCCGGTAAACACTACCCGTTTTCACCTCAACAATACCAGCGAAAAAGGATTCAGCTTCGATATCAACACCTATTGGCAGCGATACCAGTTACGAAGTACCCTCCCGAAGGATACGCGGATCGCCATCCCCGAAGGGACTACAGACGCAACCGTCTATTACTCGGTGAACAACGGACCATGGACCGCCATGCGCACGGGCGCTATTGTTCCCTATAGCCAGCGCGACGGTTTAAAGGAGATGTCGGCGGTGATAGTGCCTGTTCCCGCCGGAAGCACGGTGCGCATTTATGAACAAAATCATTTCAACTACGCTTTCAGTCAATCAAACAGGCTGGTTGCGATGTTCAGGTTTGCCGACCAGGTCATAGCCGATACCTACATTGACAACGCCGGCCGCGAGTCGGTCCTTATGACGGAATCGTTCCTGATGGGTATCGTGCTCTTCGCGGTTGTGCTTAACCTGTTCTTCTTTTACTCGATCCGCGAACGGGTATATCTTTTTTATGGCATCCTGCTGCTGGCGGGCGGGCTGCGGATCTACAACGGCTTGTTCATGCCTGCCTACCGCGAGAACCCGGTGTTTACCCATTACTGGTTCATCTTCCTCTTCGTGATCCAGTTCTTTTCGTTCATACAAACCAACAGGCATTTTGTAAAACTGGGTAGTTTTTATCCACGGTGGGACAAGTTCCTGTTTACGCTGAGCTTCTTCCCGGTGATTTTGTACCTGGTGGCCAACCTGGTTCTTCCGCAGGTTAAGCCCGGCTGGATAACGCCCGGAAATACATTATACGGCCTGGTTTCCTTTATAGTGATGATCTGTATGGCGGTTACGCTGGCGCTTTTTATTCCCAGGAAAGACACCAACTCCCGGCAATATGTGATCAGCGTGCTGCCTCTTACGTTCTGGATCCTGGCGGGCCACATTATCAGCGTGTTTCCGCGGTGGCCCTTCAGCCTATGGGCGGCTAAGTGGAACCAGGTGCTCAATGCCCTCTGCATAGGCTGGCTGCTGCTCATCTTTACCTGGGCGCTGATCCTGCGATTCAGCAAGCTTCGCCAGGAAAATGCGCAGAAGGAGATCGAAAAGGAACGCCTCGCCCGCGAAAAGGAGCAGGAGCGCAACGAGCTTATCGCCCGGCAAAAGATCGAGCTGGAACAGCAGGTACAGGAGCGCACCGCAGCGCTCAAAGAATCGCTCGTGAGCCTTCAGACTACGCAATCACAGCTGATCCAATCAGAAAAAATGGCCTCGCTGGGAGAGCTTACGGCCGGGATAGCCCACGAGATACAGAACCCGCTTAATTTTGTAAATAATTTCTCGGAAGTAAGCATCGAGCTCCTCGACGAGCTGCAGGAAGAGGCCGAAACCGGGAACAAGGACGAGGTGATCGCCATCGCCCACGACCTGAAACAAAATTTAGATAAGATAAACCACCACGGTAAACGGGCAGACAGCATTGTAAAAGGGATGCTCCAGCACTCGAGAAGCGCCGGCGGCCAAAAGGAGCTTGTGAATGTGAATGCCCTTGCCGAAGAGTATTTCCGGTTGAGCTATCACGGTATCCGCTCGAAAAATAAGACTTTTAACGCACGGCTGGAAACAGACCTGGACGAGGCTGCGCCGAAGATCGAAGTATCGCCGCAAGACCTTGGACGCGTGTTCCTGAACCTGTTTAATAACGCTTTCTACTCCGTAGGAAAGAAAAAAGACGGCGATGCAAACTACGATGCGGTAGTTAAAGTAACCACTTCCGCCACCGGAAAACACCTGGAGATCCGGGTTTACGACAACGGACTTGGCATCCCCGACGCCATTAAAGACAAGATCATGCAGCCCTTTTTTACCACTAAGCCTACCGGCGAAGGGACAGGGCTGGGACTGTCGCTCAGTTACGATATCATTGTGAAAGGCCATGGCGGGCAATTGACCCTAAACACCGTTGAAGGAGAATTCGCAGAATGGGTGGTATGGTTACCGGTCCGGCATTAAACACCGGCGTCTGTCGTCTGTTTAAAATACATGAACAGCTGTTCAGCCCTCACCTTCGCCTGCTCACCCGTTTTCATGTTCTTTACTGATAGCAGCCCCGACTGCATTTCCTCACTGCCGATCAGCACCACGTAGGGGATCTTCTTATCATCCGCATATCCCAGCTGTTTTTTCAGCCTGGCGGGCGACGGGTATACTTCGGCCGAAATACCTTCGCTGCGTAGCTTCCGGAGCAGCGGAAGCGCGAACTTCTCCGCCTCCGTATCGAAATTGCTGAACAATACCTGCGTGGTTAGCGAAGTGCGTTCCGGGAAAAGGTCCAGCTCCTGCAGCACATCGTAAATGCGGTCGGCGCCAAATGAAATGCCGACCCCGGTAAGGCCTTTTAACCCGAACATACCGGTAAGGTCGTCGTAACGGCCGCCGCCACCGATACTGCCCATAGGCACTTCGTTGGTTTTTACTTCGAAAATAGCGCCGGTATAGTAGTTGAGACCGCGGGCAAGGGTAATGTCGACTTCTACGTTGGAGGTTTGCGATTCAAACAAGCTCACATATTCGAGTATCAGCTCGAGCTCGGCAATGCCTTTCAGCCCCGTTTCGGAACTGGTAAGTACCGCCTTTAACTGATCGATTTTCGACCCGTTCGTGCCCTCGAGCAGGATCACCGGCTTAAGCCGCTCGATATCGGCCTCCGTAAAACCGCGTTCCAGCAGTTCTTTTGTCACGCCGTTCAGCCCGACCTTGTCGAGCTTATCGATGGCTACCGTCATGTCGACGATCAGCTCCGGTTTGCCGATTATTTCGGCTATGCCGGACAGGATCTTGCGGTTATTAATCTTAATGGTGAAATCTTTCAATCCGAGGTTGCTCAGCGCTTCCTGGTAAATAAGCACGAACTCCGCTTCGTTCAACAGGCTCTCTGACCCTACAACATCGGCATCGCACTGGTAGAATTCGCGGTAACGGCCTTTTTGCGGACGATCGGCACGCCACACGGGCTGTACCTGGAAACGCTTAAAAGGCAAGGTGATGTCGTTCTGGTGCATTACCACATAACGGGCGAAAGGAACTGTGAGGTCATATCGAAGAGCTTTTTCGGAAACCGCGGGAAGCAGTGTTTTGCTACTCCATTCGGGGTTGCCGGCTTTTTGGTTCCTGCGTTCTGCTTCCGCCCAAAAATCCCCGGAGTTGAGGACCTTAAAGATCAGCTTGTCGCCCTCGTCGCCATATTTACCTGTCAGCGTATCCAGGTTCTCCATGGTGGGAGTTTGGATCTCCTGGTATCCATATTTCTTAAAAACAGTCCTTATCGTATCGAAAATGTAATTGCGTTTCACCATTTCTTCCGGTGAAAAATCGCGCGTTCCTTTCGGGATAGCTGGTTTGATCGTAGCCATGCGCAAAGGTAAGATTATCGGGCGGAGGCAGAAATGTTAAGAATTGAGAAAATAGGTATAAAAGTCTTCGGTAATTTCATTTATCATAACAATATCCTCTCGCCGTCTACCCGGAGTCACGACCGCGGCCCTAAGTTCAGGTAAGACAAATATGGGGCGGACCGAAATCTATACGGAGCCGGCAAACGTTTATGCCCACCCCGATATAAGCGTGGTTTGCGGGTTAGAAGATGAAAATGTAAAGATTCCCCGCAAAAGCCTTAGCCTGCATAAAAACGGCGAGGCTCTTTAGGCGAATTGTTATCTTGCGAAGCATGCAACTTAAAAAGATAGTCCGCTTTGTTCACCTCTGGCTTGGCCTTAGCACCGGGGTCCTGGTTTTTATCATCAGCATTTCCGGCTGCCTGTATGTTTTTAAGGATGAGTTTTCTGAAGCATGGTATGCACGCGTATTGTTTATCGATCATCCCGGGAAACAACCGTTACCGGTCAGCTTACTGCAGCAAAAAGCACAACGGGCGCTGGGCGATCGATACACGATATCGGCCATTACGACCTACGGCGATCCGTCAAGGACCTGGTCGTTCTCTACTTACGCGTCCGACCCGGAGGCGCTTACGTATTTCGGGCAGGTAAAAGACGTGCGGCTGGCTTATCTCGACCCGTACACAGGTAAAGTGGCCGGGATCATCGATTATAAATACGACTTCTTTATGCTGGTAAAGTCGCTTCATACCAGCTTATGGTTGCGGGGAAGCATCGGCCGGCCGGTAAATAGCGCAGCTACCCTGGTGTTCGTGGTAATGCTGGTCAGCGGCCTGGCGCTTTGGTGGCCCGGCAGTACACAGGAAACCGCGGTAAAGCAACGTTTTACCATCCGCTGGAACGCTTCATTTAAACGCGTTAATTACGATCTGCACAGCGTGCCCGGCTTTTATGCGCTGCTTATCTCACTCGTTATCGCGCTGACCGGTGCGGCAATGACCTATGGCTGGCTTCGCAGTGCGGCGTATTCAGCAGCCAACGGTTTCCGGGAAAGACCGAAAGCCGCAATGGCTTCGTTACCGGCGACCCGGAAGATAGCGGCTGATACCCATTTAACCCCTATGAGCAGGGCTCTTGTTTTTACCAGGAAACTGTATCCCGGGGCGTTCTCCATCGCGTTGTACCCGGCGGCTCCTGCCGATTCGACCTTGTACGTATACGCGAATGCGCGACACGGAACGATCTACCGGTTCGACCTGCTTACGTTTAACAACTTCACCGGGGAACCGGCGCAGCAGCTCAGGCATGCCGACAAGAATCCCGGCGAAAAGCTTAATGCCATGAATTACGATATCCATACCGGCGCCATCGGGGGATTGGCCGGCAAGGCCCTTGCATTTATCGCCAGCCTGGTAGCAGCAAGCCTGCCGGTTACCGGGTTCCTGATCTGGAAGGGTCGCCGCTGAAATCGGCTATGATCCGCTTACACGCCTTTTCTATCATTACGAAAACGGGGTCGAATAGCGCATTGTCATAATAGGGATCCGGCACGATGTCGTTTTTAAGCAGTAGCTGGACCTTTTGCCGGTCTCCATCGTTCCGCGCAAGACGAAGCACGTCGGCCAGGTTGCTGCGGTCCATTACATAAATGCGGTCGTATTCGTCGAAATCCTTTACGTTAAATACGCGGCAGCATTGCGAAGAGATGTCGATCCCGTAATTTTTCGCTACGGCGATGGAGCGGCGATCGGGCGGTTCTCCAACGTGCCAGTTGCCGGTCCCTGCCGAATCAACATCCCAATCGAGGCCTGCTTTTTTAACTTCGTGTTCCATAATTCCATGGGCAAGCGGCGACCGGCAGATATTGCCAAGACAAACCATCAATATTTTCATAACAGGTAATTAACGTTAGCCGCCGAAGACCTGGTTTAGTAATCCCGCCAAATGAACGCCGCCTTTTAACAACTGCTGGTTCAGCAGCGCCAGGTGATCAAAGTTATAGCGATAGCCCAGCTTATCGTCGGGCTTAACATCGGTGTACAGTTTCTCTACGATGATATGCGAATCATATATCCACTTGGTGAGGTCCTCTTTCCATAATGAAGCGCGCTCTGCCGGTGTGGTAAAATTTATCGCCCTGGCATATTCGGTATAGCTCAGCTGCTGCGACTCGATCAGCTCTGAATCCCACAGGCTGTGCATATTGATCGGCTTGTTAAACCAGTTCACCTTAAACCCGTTCCCACCCTGGTCATCGGTGTGTCCAACGTGAAAAGGCTGGTGAATGTCTTCAGCGATATGGATCAGCAAACGCAGGTACATCACTTTTTCACTTTGGGAGATGCCGCTTTTTTTAAGCTGCGCGGTTAAAAAGTTGATGCGCGTATACGCGTTTGTGCTGGTGTCGCTTTTCAGGAACGCATGCAGTTCCGGGTAAGTGTATGGTTTGTCGAGGTCTACGTAATGCCAGTTACTCAGGTAGGCGTACGAACGATCAGATTTAATAAAATCTGCCCAGTTGCTCGCCATCGCGATCGATTCGTTTCCCAGGATAGCTTTAATCTTTGCCCTGGCTTTCGCAGTCAGGTAGCTGTCGGCGATCTCGCCGACGATTCGGTGTCCCAGCATGCCCCAGGCCATCGCCCTGGTTGGCAGGAAGAGGAAAAGTCCCAGGAAGCACATTTTCTTGAAAGTTGTCCCGAAGGCAATTAACCTGTTATTCATATCAGTTGGAGTTAGTGACAAACTATTTTCTCTTTTAGATCCATCGTTATGGGCACGTGCTGCATATTTAGCAGCCGGAGCGTGTCGGCACTGTGCTTCTTTATCAAAAAAGCCTGCAGGTACTGCCCGATCCGGTAACATCCCGACAACTTCTGCTTAAAGCTGGCATGGGTGAAGGTCGCGTTGATGTAAAGCGTATCATTGCGCACCAGGTACTTGCCTTTTGCATATTCTGTCCAGCTGCCATTGCTGAAACAACTGTCGGGGTAAGGGTTCACCCTGGCGGTCGTTTTCAATACCGCGTAAAAAGAATCGCAGGTAAACGTAAACGTATGCCGGGTATATTGCAGCAGCTGGTCCTGGTAAGCCGCTTTTTCTTCGGTCCACACCCCCTGGAGGTAAGCAGTTCCTTTTCCCCGAACGTTAGGGTTGAACTTGCAGGCCGTAATGCCAAGAAACAAGAAACATCCGAAAAAAACGACCTTACCTGTAAAACGCATCGGTGTTATTTTAATCCGCCGATCATATCTTCAGGGCGTACCCACTCATCGAACTGTTCGTTAGTTAACAAACCGAGGCCGATGGCTGCTTCGCGGAGCGATTTATTTTCCTTAAGGGCAGTCTTGGCAATCTTTGCGGCGTTCTCATAGCCGATATGCGGGTTGAGGGCCGTAACCAGCATCAGTGAATTTTCCAGGTGCTTTTTAATGCCATCGTAATTAGGCTCGATCCCGGCCGCACAGTTTTCGGTAAACGACACACAGGCATCACCGATCAGGCGGGCGGATTGCAGGAAGTTTGCCGCCATTACCGGCTTAAATACGTTCAGCTCGTAGTGACCGTTGGAGCCCGCAACGGAGATGGTTACATCATTACCCATCACTTGTGCCGCCACCATGGTAACCGCCTCATTTTGCGTAGGGTTAACTTTGCCTGGCATGATCGAGGATCCCGGCTCGTTATCAGGGATATGGATCTCGCCAATTCCCGACCGTGGTCCGGAGGCCAGCAGGCGGATATCATTCGCAATCTTCATCAGCGAAACGGCCACTCGTTTCAACGCACCGTGGGTTTCCACGATCGCGTCATGTGCCGCCAGCGCTTCGAACTTATTTTCCGCTGTGCGGAAAGGCAGCCCGGTAAAATCCGCAATATATTTGGCCACGTTTACATCATATCCTTTGGGGGTGTTGATGCCTGTTCCAACAGCTGTTCCGCCGAGGGCGAGCTCTGATAAATGCTCGAGCGTGTTCCTGACGGCTTTAAGACCGTGATCGAGCTGGGACACGTATCCCGAAAATTCCTGGCCCAGCGTAAGCGGTGTAGCATCCATCAGGTGAGTACGACCGATCTTTACCACGTCTTTAAACGCTTCCGATTTCGATTTCAGCATGTCGCGCAGCTTCTCGATCCCGGGGATGGTCGTTTCAATCACCATCTTGTAGGCCGCAATGTGCATCGCGGTGGGATAAGTATCGTTGGACGACTGCGACTTGTTCACGTCGTCATTCGGGTGGATAAATGTTTTACCCTCACCCAGCGTATTGCCGTGCAAAACGTGCGCGCGGTTAGCGATCACTTCATTCACATTCATGTTCGACTGGGTACCCGAACCGGTTTGCCAGATCACCAGGGGAAATTCTGCGGCCAGTTCACCCGCCAGGATCTCGTCGCACACGGCGGCGATCAGGTCACGCTTTTCAACGGGAAGGATCCCCGCATCGGTATTGGTGAACGCCGCGGCCTTTTTGAGGTATGCGAAGGCTTCGATGATCTCTTTCGGCATCGAGGCTTCAGGCCCGATCTTGAAGTTATTCCGCGAACGCTGTGTTTGCGCGCCCCAGTACTTATCCGCAGGCACCTGCACATCGCCCATGGTGTCGTGTTCAATTCTGTATGTCATGTCTGAGTTAATGTGTTCCGGCGGCAAAGGTAATAAATGATACAAATGAATAACGGGTAATCAGCAATGAATAATCCGGGTCCCGATGTGAATAACCGGTTCGGCATGGCATCCACGCCATCAAATTTGCGGCATAGGACTACCGCCTCAAGCCCATGGACATCGGGGAGCCGAAGACCCCGATGGTCGATTTTATCCGGAACGGCGCAGATCTGTCCCCGAAGAGCACCTTGCCTGTTCAACGAACGTTATATGTAAAGATAGGCGAAATTGTATATTGCGCGGTTGCTACACCCTATACCGTTACCTGCCCGGTGCAAACTTGTCGTATTTGTTTTTTAGGATGCCAATGTGCAGTCCCAAAAAAATGTCGGCTTGTTTTGAAGATCCGGTGAGCGCACTGATCAAACTGCCGGAACCCAGCGTGAGGGGCCCCATGCGTACCCCCACCCCGATGTTGGTTTCGGTGAGCGCGTTAAAGTTGACCGGCAGGAACAATCCGAAAACGCTGGTTTCGATCCTTGGCGTGAGGGTAAAGCTATTGTAATACTGCCCGTTATAAACAGTGCTGGAATTACTGCTAAGCGCCAGTTGGCCGCCCGCGTTGATATACAGCATTTTGGCTACATGGTAATCAGCGTCGATCTGCAGCGTGGTAGGCAGGCTCACCGAATACTTCCCTTCAGATTCCCCGGCAACCGGGGTGAAAGCGTTTGGCTGGCTGTTAAACTTGCTTTTGTAACTATCCAGGTCAACGTCTTCCAGCTGGCTGAAGTAATATCTCTCACCCGGGCTGTTGATTGCGATGTCGTATGCCCCGCTCCGGTTTACATCGCGTGTAAAGCTGATCTTACCGGCATCCAGCAACGAAATGCCCAGGCGGAATTTATAGCCGGGACGGTTGCGGCCCAGTTTCATATCGGCCGAATCGGCGATGCCTTTAGTGCTTTTCCATTCGTAAACAAGACCGATGTCGGCACCCACGCCGCTGCCGTTAAACTTGGTAAGATCGCCGGCCTCGAAATCTGAAAAGTTAACCCCCGAAAAGCCGAGCGCTAAACGGCCGGTGGTATTGTTCAGGTAGGCATCCTGTAACACGTTATCGGCGTTAATGGTACCGTTCAGTTTGCCGATGTTCACATAACTATTGGCGATCCCGGCCAGGTACTTCACGGTAATACCTGCTCTCAGGCGCTTTCCGGCGCTGTTAAACACCTCACGCGCGGCCGTTAAACCGAACTCAGACCAGCCACTGATGTTTACCAGCATATTGTCATTCGAGGCGACGGTATAAGGCAGTTCGGGATCATTTTCAAAATCTTCGGTGATCTTATTCACCAGTTTGCCGTTCAGGCTATTGATGTTGGCAAGGACCCGCGCCCGCGAGGTGAGGGCGAAACTCATCTTAGGCCCTGCGTTAAACATCACCGATGGCAGGTTCAACGAAATATTGGCCAGGCCATTGGCGGCCCCGGCGTTTTTACCGAATACCTGGTCAGAAAAACTGTCGCCGCTTATTGAGCTGGTGAGGTCCTTCATTTTAAAGGAAGCCTGGTCGTTACCGGCCAGCACATGGGCAGAAAATAAGTTGAGATCGAAACGGTACGGACTTGCCGCAATATTGGCAGGATTAGAGAATGCGCCATTCACACCGCTGTAATTGCCGGTGCGCAAACCGGGGAAGTCCTGTGCTTTCGCATTTTGCAGTGCGCATATCGTCGCCAGGAGAACGAGAGAGAGCGTTACTTTCATAATTGGTTAAGGATTAAGGTGTTAACAAATATATCTTATCGGTCCGGAAAAATGACTTTCCCAAAGAAAATAAATATTCGCTAAAAGAAAACAGAAATTCTTTCCATGACTTTATATGTTTAAAAATATTAAAGGGAGATGTCGCAATAATTTTCAAGTTTTGCCGATTCTTTTACACACACCTCTGAGAAATGACCATACCTGCCAGGAATAGCCTCCTTGTTTTCGCGTTTTTTATACTCATCTGTTCCTGCCGGTCGAACGACAAAAGTCCCGCAGCTTTTACCCGTACGGTAAGCGACGACGAAAAGGACAGCTTATTGCTGCTATATAACCCGAAACATGCCGATAAACGCATCGACGCCTTTATGCAGCACCTGCACAAAGTGAGCGGCTTTAACGGCAACGTGCTGGTAGCAAAAAAGGGAAAGATACTGTACGAGAATTGTTTTGGCTGGGCGGACCATCTCCGGCGCGACAGCCTGAAGATCGATTCTAAATTCGAGCTTGCCTCCGTTACCAAAACCATGACGGGCACCGCCGTTCTCCTGCTGCAGGAACGCGGCAAATTGCGGCTCGACCAGAACGTAAAAGAGTTCTTTCCTAATTTCCCGTACGATAACATTACCATACGCCTGTTGCTTACTCATCGCTCGGGCATGATGAACTACGTGTACTTTGTAGACAAGCTCTGGAAGGCCGCCCATAAAGACGAGCGGAAAGGGATCACCAATACTGATGTGATGAACCTGATCGCTGAGTATAAACCGGCTCCCTATATTCAGCCCGATAAAAAGTTCCATTACAACAACTCCAACTACATGGTACTTGGCGCTATTATCGAAAAGATAACCGGTATGAGCTATGCCGATTTTATGGCACAGAACGTATTCAAACCGGCCGGAATGAAGCATACCGCTGTTTATTCTAAAGCGGTGTACGACAAGATCCCTGTCGACGTAGTAGGTCACGACCGTAATAGCTGGAGATACTCCGTGGCACAGAACTTCCTCGATGGCCCGGTAGGCGATAAAGGCATCTACAGCACCGTAAAAGACCTGTACCTGTTCGATCAGGCCCTCAAGTCGGGCCGGCTGCTCAAAAAGGCAACCCTGGATTCGGCCTATACCGGTCGCAATCCCCTCGTGCGCGGTCACTTTAACTATGGTTACGGCTGGCGCATCTTCGAAAGTCCGGGGCAAAAGGTGGTTTACCACACCGGCTGGTGGCATGGATTCAGGCATATTTACCTGCGCGACCTGAAGAACGACGTCACCATCGTATTACTTGGCAACCTGGTGAACGGAAGCTTACTCAACCTCGATGAGTTATTCAATATTACCGGCATGCCAGTAGTGCGTAAGGGGGCATATACCGGCAGCGGTGACGCCACAGATGACCAGTAAACGCTACCGATTGCATTACTAAAAATCTTTTCTCATATTTATTTCGTAAACGAGACAGGGTTTTTAGCAGCGTCGTTCGTATTACGTAACCAGATACACCCGCCCAAGGGCCCATATACATGAGCAGAGTATTTATTATCGATGACGACCAGATTCATCAGCGTATCGCACAGATAATGATCGAAAAGCACCTTATTTTCGATCAATATACCAGTTTTACCGAAGCAGACAAGGCACTTGAGTTTCTGAAACTTAATGCAGAAGATGATTCGGCAATGCCCGACGTGATCCTGCTCGACCTGAATATGCCCGTGTTTGACGGCTGGGACTTCCTGGATAACTTCGGCATCGTGGCTCCCTGCCTGCACAAACCACTACGTATCTATATCGTTACGTCCTCCGTCGACGAAAAAGACCGCATCCGCTCCCAAACTTATCCTTATGTAAATGGTTTCATTTCTAAACCATTGTCGCCGGACATAATCCGGTCGACCAGGAACGAGTTTATTTCTTAATGCAAACGTTTGTTGTTACGAAACGTCTTTGCGCTAATAAAGGATCATCGGTAAGGAATCATTAACTCAACACAACATCATGTTCGACAAGTTATTACAGGCCCAGCAAATTGCCGGCGACATCAAGAAACGCCTCGACAATTTATCAGTTACCGGCGAAGCCGAAGGCGGTAAGATCCGGGTAACCGCAACCGGCAATAAACAGGTTACGGCGGTGGCCATCGACCCGGATTTTTTCGCTTCCGCGGACAGGGAAGAACTGGAGGAATTATTGGCCGTTGCCATAAATAAAGCCTTGGAACAGGCGGAAAACATTAGCCAGGCAGAAACGCAGGCGGCTACGAGGGAGATGTTTGGAGGAATGTTTTAATCAGTAGCGATCTACTGGTTAAAGGCTGGAGGCTGAAGTTAAGTTGGCTGGCCGGATGCGCCATTTCAGCACAGGTAAGCTCCCCATCTTAACGTTAAACCTCCAACTTCAAATCCCTAAATTACCATTCCGTTTTCCAATACCGCTTCTTTCTTAATTACCACGATACCGTCGCGAACCACGTATTTCTCGAAATCGCCGTCCGCGAGATGTTCGCCGCCGTTTATGCGCACGTCGCTGCCGATGTGGCAGTTTTTGTCGAGGATCGCATTTTTGATGTAGCAGCGTTCGCCGATACCCATGATCGGTTTGCCGGACTCTCCCGCTTCTTTTAGCTGATCGAGCGTTTCGTAATAGTCGCTGCCCATAATGTAACTGCACACGATGGTGGTACCTTTGCCGATGCGGGTACGCACGCCGATCACCGACCGTTCCACACGGCTGGCGTTAATGATGCACCCATCGGCAATGATGGTTTTCTCCAGCGTCGTGCCCGAGATCTTAGAAGGCGGAAGCATGCGCGCACGCGTAAAAATGCTCCGTTTATCAAACAGGTTAAACTGCGGGATATCATCGGTAAGGCCGATGTTGGCCTCAAAAAACGAAGGGATGGTACCAATATCTGTCCAATACCCGTCGTACAGGTAGCTTACTACTTTGTGGGTGTTGATGGCGCCAGGAATAATCTCTTTACCAAAGTCGGTATGCGGATCGTTGTTCAGCATGTCGTACAACACCTTGCGGTTAAAGATATAGATCCCCATCGAGGCCTGGTAAATGCGTCCCTGTGCTTTCAGGTAGTCGCTCACGTCAGACGTCCAGCTTTCGAAATCCTTTTTAGGCTTTTCTACAAAGGCGGTAATATTTTGCGCTTCATCAATTTTCATGATCCCGAAGCCGGGTACCTCTTTTGCCGTAACGGGGATGGTGGCCACAGAAATATCTGCGCCGGCAGCCTCGTGGTTCTTAATCATGTCGTCGAAATCCATCTGGTAGAGCTGGTCGCCGGAGAGGATCAGCACGTATTCGAACTCGAACGGCGCCAGGTGATGCAGCGATTGGCGGACCGCATCGGCTGTGCCCTGGAACCAGCCGGCATTACCGGGCGTTTGCTCGGCCGCGAGGATATCGACAAAAGCAGCGCTGAAAACGTTGAAGTGGTACGTGTTTTTAATGTGTTTGTTTAACGAGGCCGAGTTGAATTGCGTGAGCACGAAGATCCGGTCGATGCCCGAATTAAGGCAGTTTGAAATGGGGATATCGACCAGGCGATATTTTCCGGCAATAGGGACAGCAGGCTTGGAACGGGTGGCGGTTAGCGGATGAAGGCGGGATCCCTGTCCACCTCCAAGAATCACCGAAATTACTTTCGAGTTCATATAGGAATGATTAATAAAGACTGTTGTATAGGTTTATATATTGGTTTGCAGATTGATGCCATGAAAAATCGAGCCCCATCATTTTCTTCCGCAGCGTCCCGGTACGTGCCGTATCGGGATATAAGGCGACCGCGCGGTCAATCGCCGCACAGATCCCGGCAACGGAGAGACTCGTAAATGTGATGCCATAGCCTTCAGGCGTTTCTATATCTATCACAGTATCTTTTAACCCGCCTGTGCTTCGCACGATGGGCATTGTACCATAGCGCAGCGAGTATAATTGGTTAAGTCCGCAGGGTTCTACGCGCGAGGGCATCACCAGGAAATCAGCGGCGGCATAGATCTTATGCGAGAGCACCTCGTTATACCCGATGGTGGCATGATACCTGCCCGGAAATAACTCGTTAAGCTCACGCAGTTGATCTTCTATTTCGGCTTCGCCTGAACCGAGTACCAGGAAATTCAGCCCCGGATTTTTCTCCAGCGAAAGACGGATGGCCCCGGGAAGGAGGTCTGCGCCCTTTTCATTTACCAGGCGACCGATAAACGCCACCAGCGGTTTCGATGGATCGAGGCCAGATGCCCCCGCAAGCGGCTCTTTGTTAGCTTGCTTACCCGCAGCTACCGAACGCACGTTATATTTCCTGGCGAGCATCGGGTCGGTCTGGGGATTCCAAACCTCCGTATCGATGCCGTTAATAATGCCCTGGCCTTTGCCGCTCTCGGCTGCAAATAAATATTCGAGCCCGTTGGAGTTGTGCGAAAGCTCGGCCATGTAACTAGGCGATACTGCAGTGAAACGCCAGCAGCACTTAATGGCTGCAGCGAGGGGGTTTATCACTCCGTCCCAATCCAGCAGTCCTTTTTTAGACAGGTCGATCTCGGGGAGCAGGTCGGCTTTGTCCCAACTCATCCAGCCCTGGTACTGCCCGTTATGCACCGTAACTACGGTAGGGACGTTGGCCAACGACCGGTAACGGTACGAAGAGGTGATTAAAAAGGGGACAAGTCCCATGTGATGATCGTGGCAATGCAGGATATGCGGACGTTCTTCGCGCTGCACGATCCAATCAAGGAACGCGACCTGGAAGGCCAGGAATTGCTCCGACTCGTCGTTGTAACAATATACTTCCGGCCGGTCGAGCAGCCCGGGGATCCGGATAAGGTAAAGACTAAATCCCAGCTGGTTGGTAATCTCCTTTAATACCGTAAAATGGAACGGCCTGTTACCCAAGGTGCTGCTTCCTTCGTAAACGGTTTCGAACCGGTTATCACGGGTAAATTTACGATCGTAGAACGGCATCACTACCGAGGCATTTACCCCTGCAAGGCACTGGTATTTAGGCAGCGCTCCCACTACGTCGCCCAGGCCACCAACCTTGGCGACAGGGTAACACTCGGCACTTAAATGGATGACGTTCATGAAAATGGGCTTGTCAGACAACAACAATAAATGTGCGTATAAGTTAGCAACAATATGCTATTAATTCGCTTTCCCGGGGCTTTTTTGGCCGTCGGCTATTTCCCGTTCCTGCGGCTAATAACCGGCATGGTAAACTGCGACCGGCCCCTGTCGTCGATATACAGATCGGCGGTAATCGTGAGTACATCCGAAATGGTTTTACCGTCTTTTTGCGAGGGTATCCAGTAACCTATCCTGCTGATCACCTCGTTATACAGCAGCCTGTCGCCGGCTGCACCAAACGGAGTTTTCACGTCGACGTTACGGGGGCGACCCCTGCTGTCTACGTCCAGCCTGATCAGCATCCGTCCCGCAGTAATTCCCGCAAAACGTACGGCAAAGGACGAGAGCAGCGACCTGTTCAGTTTTTCAGACAGGTAGGTGGTAAAATAAACCTGGTCGTCTACCAGGCATGGCATCGACAATAGTTTCTCCGCGTTGGTATAATACTGCGTAGGCGTAAACAATAGGCGCTCTACAGACGCGGGCACAAGTTCGGGGGGACCTCCTTTATATAAATATTCTACTACCGGTATGCTTGCCAACCGGTTTCCGTCCAGTTTGTAGCGGTAACGGGTGGCGTAATAGCCCTTTTCGTTGAAGCCGTATGCCGGGTCCTCGAGCTCGAATTTGCCGGTTCCCTGCGTTACCACGTGTTTACCTTTCAGGTCCCATTGTTCTTTAACCAATACCTGTTCCCCGCGGTATTCTACGATCAGCCAGGGTCTTCCGTCGCTATAGTAATAATCCCAGGTGCCGGTTCGCTTGTCGTTAACGTAGTCGCCGCTCCATTGCAGGTACCCGTTTGGGAAGAAGCCCTTAAAAGTGCCGGATTTTTTGCCGTTTGCATAAGTTCCGGTCATCAGGGTAACACCGTCTTTTGTGTAATCGGTGAAATCGCCGGCAAATTGCCGGGATTTTACATCGAACCCCGAAACACGCCTGATCGCAAAAAAATCGCACGCTTTGTCTACCAGCATGTATTGCTCATTCAGGTAAAACTGTACATGTGTGCTGTCCAGCCGCTCCAGGAAGGTTTCTTGTGCGGTTAGTTTTCCGGCGAGCGGAACCAGGAAAAAAAAGACCAGCAGCATTCTCATTATCATGGCAGTTTAATTTCCGTTTACCGGCCGATCACGGGAATTGCAAAAGAGGCATCATCCTATTTATACAGCCTGGTACAGACGGTTACAGTAAAAATACCAGAAATTGGCTTATTTTCCTGCTAGTTACGAAAACCAAGGCAATAGCTATCAGCCGTTTCAATGCGCTTCCAGCCAGTTTTTCCCCTGTCCGATCTCGATGTCGATGGGCACAATGGTCTTGATGGCGTTTTTCATCCGGTCGGTGATGATGGCTTTCACCTGTTCTTCCTCGCCCGACACCACATCGAACACAAGCTCGTCATGCACCTGCATGGTCATTTTCGATTCGAGTTTTTGTGTCGCCAGATCACGGTGGATGTTTATCATCGCGATCTTGATCAGGTCGGCCGCCGATCCCTGGATAGGAGCATTAATGGCATTTCGCTCTGCAAACCCGCGAACGGTGGCATTGGCCGAGTTGATATCGCGCAGGTACCTTCTCCGGCCCATGATCGTTTCTACGAAGCCGTTCTCGCGTGCGAAGTTCATGGTGTCGCTCATATACCGTTTAACACCCGGGTACTGGTTAAAATACTGCTCGATGATGTCGGCGGCTTCCCTGCGGGGGATGTTAAGATTTTGAGAGAGCCCAAAGGCCGACTGCCCGTAAATGATGCCAAAGTTCACTGCTTTCGCATTGCGGCGCTGCATCGATGTTACTTCCTCCAATGGGATGCCGTATACCTTTGCCGCGGTGGCGGTGTGGATGTCGAGATTTTTTGTGAACGCATCCATCATGTTCTCGTCCTTACTGATCTCGGCGATCAACCGGAGCTCTATCTGCGAGTAATCAGCCGAAAGCAGCGTATGGCTTTCACTGCGCGGGATGAAAGCCTTACGCACTTCGCGGCCACGCTCGGTACGGATCGGGATATTTTGCAGGTTGGGGTTATTGGAGCTTAGCCGCCCGGTGGCCGCCACTGCCTGGTTATACGACGTGTGAATCCTGCCTGTTTTGGGGTTGATCATCAACGGCAGCGCATCTACATAGGTCGATTTAAGCTTCAGCAATTGCCTGAAATCCAGGATATCTTTGGCAATGTCGCTCTTGTTCGACAACCAGGTGAGCACATCCTCGCCGGTTTGGTACTGGCCGGTCTTGGTTTTCCTGGCTTTGGGGTCCAGCTGCAATTTTTCGAACAGCACTTCTCCAAGCTGTTTCGGCGACGAAATATTGAACCTTACGCCAGCTTTCTCATAAATGGTCTTTTCCAGCTCTACCAGGTCGCGCTGCAGCTCCACCGAAAAATCGGCCAGCGTATGCTTATCTACCAGCACGCCCTCACGCTCCATATCTGCCAGCACATAGATCAGCGGGTTTTCGATCTCCATGGCCAGTTTCTCCGCATTCACCCGTTTTAGCGACGGTTCAAATATATTCTTGAGCTGGAGCGTGATATCGGCATCTTCGGCTGCGTACTCTTTGATCTGTTCCAATTCCACATCGCGCATGCTTCCTTGGTTCTTACCCTTGGCGCCGATGAGCGAGGTAATGGAAACCGGCGAATATCCCAGGTAGTTCTCGGCCAGCACGTTCATGTTATGCCGTGTATCGGGGTCGATAAGGTAATGCGCCAGCATCGTATCAAACAGTACGCCTTTCACATCTATGCCGCACCATTTCAGCATCAGGATATCGTACTTGATGTTTTGCCCTATCTTTTTGATGTTTTCGTTTTCAAGCAGCGGTTTAAACTCCTTCACAATTTCGCTGCACTGGGCTTGGTCGGCGGGCACGGGTACGTAATACCCTTCGCCGGGCGTTACAGAAAAGGAAAGGCCTACCAGTTCGGAGTTATTGGCATCTGTCCCGGTAGTTTCCGTGTCAAAACAGATCTCTTCCTGCTGGCTCAGCATGGCGATCAGCTCCGCCCGTTTTCCGGGTGTATCAACAAGGTGATACGTGTGTTCTGTATTGTTGATATTTTTCCCGGGCACCGCCGGCTCAACAACCGTAGTTTTCTCCACGGTCGTAACTTCCACGGGGTTTCCGAACAGGTCCATTTGCCCTGAAGTTTGCGTAACGGTTACTTCGGTTACGTTAAATTCTTCGCCAAATACCCGGCGGCCGAAGGTGCGGAACTCTAGCTCGGCAAAAAGCGGCTCCAGTTGCTCACGGTCAGGATCGGTAATGGTTAATGCTTCGATATCCAGGTCTACGGGAACATTTAGCAGGATGGTGGCCAGCTTCTTGGAGATCAGTCCCTGCTCGGCGAAGTTTTCCACGTTCTCGCGCTGCTTGCCCTTTAGCTGGTGACTGTTGGCAATGATGTTCTCCATCGAGCCATATTGTTTTATCAGCAATTTCGCGGTTTTTTCACCGATACCGGGAATGCCGGGGATATTATCCACCGCATCGCCCCAAAGTCCCAGGATGTCTATCACCTGGCAGGGGTCCTCGATCTCCCATTTGGCCAGCACTTCGGGCACGCCCATGATCTCTACATCGTTGCCTAAACGGGAAGGCTTATAGATAAAGATGTTGTCAGACACCAGCTGGGCGAAATCTTTGTCCGGCGTCATACAGAACACGGTGAAGCCCTCTTTTTCGGCTTTCTTAGCCAGGGTGCCAATGATATCGTCGGCCTCGAACCCGTCCGAGGTGATCACGGGGATATTAAAACCGCGGATCAGCCTCACCACGTAAGGGAGCGCGAGCGAAAGGTCTTCGGGCATGGCCTCCCGGTGTGCTTTATAATCGGCAAACTCGATGTGCCGCTCGGTAGGCGCATCGGTATCGAATACCACCGCCATATGCGTAGGCTTCTCTTTCCTGATCACTTCGAGCAGCGTATTGGCGAAACCCAATACCGCCGACGTATTTAACCCAAAAGAGGTAAACCGCGGATTCTTGCTTAAAGCGAAGTGAGCCCGGTAGATAAGGGCCATACCATCGAGGAGAAAGAGCTTTTTCATTGAGTAATCAGTTTTCAGTGGCCAGTTACCGGTTCCTGCAAGGCGCCATACAGGCACTGATCACTCAGAACCGATCACTGGCAACTCAAGCAAACTTATCAATTTTTGGTTGAACACCTCAATGGCGGCAGAAAATTATGCAGGTAATTCCCGGCGATGCGTCTTATCTTTGTGTAGATACGCGACCGCTCATTTATCTTAATATACCAGTATGGGAAAGTTTTTTGACATCATCGAAGATTCGCACGTCAGCTTTATTAATAACCAGAGAATGTTCTTCGTGGGAAGCGCGCCTCTGAGCGGCGACGGGCATGTGAATATCTCGCCGAAAGGACTCGATAGTTTCCGGGTACTGTCGCCATCACGCGTAGCGTACCTTGACATTACCGGCAGCGGTAACGAAACCTCGGCACATATCCTGGAGAACGGCCGGATCACCTTTATGTTCTGTGCGTTCGAAGGCCCGCCGAATATTCTCCGTTTGTATGGAAAAGGAACCACTATTTTACCCGGCAATCCCGAATGGGAAGCGCTCATCGCCCTGTTTGCCCCGCATCCTTCTACCCGCCAGATCATTACGGGCGAGATCCATAAAGTACAGACTTCCTGCGGTTTTGGTATCCCGTTTTATGATTACATCGGTGAACGTGACTTTTCCGAAAAATGGGCAGAGAAAAAAGGCCCGGAAGGAATTCTAAAGTACCAGGCAGACAAAAACGTGGTCAGCATAGACGGATTGCCTACGGCGCTGGCAACTTTATAGAAAAACAAAACCTCGCGGGACTTGATTTGTCTTTTAAATACACCAATCATGAAAACCATGGAACAGCAACAAAATCATCCCGACAAGAATTCGAATGAACAAAACAATAACGGAACCATCGGCCAGGAAGTAGAAGAGGAAAAGGGCGACGACCCGCGGTCTCATTCAATTCCCAACCCCAATGGTGTTGCAGAAAACGAAGAAGACCACCACGTGCGGATTACCGCTGATGACGAAGATCCCCGCGATACCGTTAACGATTCTTCCGCAGGGTAGTTTGTCATCCTTGCCGAAAGAAGTAACATGTAAAAAGTCTTGGTATTTACGATACTCCTTCGGCAAGCTCAGGTTGGCAAACTAATAGGGTACGGGGCGTGAAGAGGGATTGACCGGTGTGAATCGCGGTGCCTGCGGTAGTTACCTCAGCTTCCTAAATTCCCGTTCAGGTTTACGCGCACCTCGTAGGGCTTCATATAATATTGCAGCAGGATGGCGAATTCCCTGCGGGTTATTACGCGGGTAAGGTCATATGTACCGGAAAAGTTGAACACTTCTTTCCAGTTTTTCTGCAGTTCTTTGTCCAGCTCGTTGCCGCGTACGGCGGTATATTTTATGAGGCTTACCATATCGCCGAACGTGAACTTTTCGATCTTTTTATCGGCGAACCAGATCTGGCTGCGAGAATAGTACTGGCGGATCACCGGACGGATCTCTTCGGAAGAGACCGTAGTATCCGGTTTAAAATAAAATGCCCCGTTTACCTGCACCGGTTTTAGCACACCTGTGAGACCGGTGTATTGGATCACCTGGAAGTTTGGATCGCTAAACTTGATGTCAGCGTAAGGCACCATCCACGATTTGTAACTGAACAGCTCGCTCTGGATCTGCCTGGTACGCATGGTAAGCGCCATGTTTTTTGTCGATTCGTCGAAAAATGCAAAGTAAGAGGCGCCTGCGCCGGCTGCCTGCCCGGTAAACATGGCATCGGCTGAAGACTGGTTCGCGGCAAATTTGCCAATAACGAAGAAATTATCGACTCCGCCACCGGCCATCAGTGCGCCGAGCGGGACCATATATGACTCACCGGTTTTTGTATCAGTGCCGATAGCTACGCTGGTGCGGTAAAGTTGGCTTTCGTAAGGTTTGGTTAACGGAACAGGTTGAATGATGGTACGCGGAAGCTTTGTTTTGGGATCCATAAACACGCCGGCCGTTACCGCCAGGATACCATTAGGAAGTGCATCGATAGCTACATTGGCCTTGATCGTGGCTTTATCCTGCAGTTTGATCTCCCAGCCGCGGCCCGATTTTTCGATCCGGGACCAGGTGGCATTATACCTCACCGTGAGGTTTTTAATGGAATCCGTCCATGATTTAAGTACTGTGGGGGTACTTACCGCATCCGGTTGGGCGTTAGAATCTTTCTTTGCTGCACGTGTTTTTTTCAGGAACTCTGACCATAAACCACCTTCAAATGCCTTTGAGCTGGGAACGATGTTACCGCCAAGTTTTCCGGTTTCTTCTACCAACAACGTTTTTACGCCCGACCTCGCTGCCTGGATGGCCGCGGCAATCCCCGCCGCATTGCCGCCAAATACCACGACATCTGTTTTAATGGTTTGGGCATACGAAGTACAGGCCAATAAGCATAGGAATGCAACAAGGATCCTTTTCATGAACTAATTGAAATTAAGCAACTACTGTTATGTGGTTTAATAAGCAATTGAACGAAAAACCCGGGTTTTAAGTTTTGGGAGGGCTGAATTTAACAAAATTTAACAAGTCCGCGCGATACACGGAAGGTATGAGGAGTCAAATCTTTTCGACGCCCTGCTAATGTTTATTTCCTTTTATGATCAGGAAAAGGATGGCCAAAGCAGTAATTGGCAACAGGAGCCAGATCCATAACGGATTTGAACGCCCCTGATGTAGAAAGTCAAAGTTGCCCATGGTAATAATCGCAGGTAGATAATCAGTGCGGACAGCTCACACCTGTCCGCACAATAATATATTTACCCGGGCAAAATTGTTTTAAACAACATAAAAACACGTATAAATACGTGTCGCTTACGCAAAACCGGGATTATATATCCTGGATTGCATCGTTCGCATCGTCGGCCGTGGTTTTTATCCGGGCGCGTGTCTTGCTGATGGCTGCCTGTTTTGCTTCGTTAAAGTCGCTGGCTGCCGCGCGGACCTTGCTGCGGGCGGTCGATTTTACTTCCTCTTTCAGTTCTTCGAGTTCTTCGGCATGCGTACGGAACTTATCTTTAAGGGATTGGAGCCTGTCTTCGAGGTCGCTGGTAAGATCTTGCGCTTTCCGCGAAAGCTTTTTGCGTGTGTCTTTACCGCTTTCAGGTGCAAGCAGTACTCCTAACAGGGCGCCGGCGGCAAGGGCGGCAAGCAATCCTGCTACGGTTCTGCCTGGGTTTGATCCGGAGTTAATACCGGGTAGTTGCTTTCTGATATTCATAGCGTGATGTGTTTATAAAGACAACATCAAAGGGGGGATTGTGTTTCGCTTTTGTTTCCGCCGATCTTTCGCTACTTTAGCGGGTAAGCCCTCCGTTTATGAAAATCACCTTAAAAAAATCGTTGTATTTGTTGGTCCCATGTGGTGTAAGCTTTTTAGCGGGATCGCTGCTCGCCGGCCGTCCTGATCCGGATACGCTTACGGTTTCCATTGTCAGCGAAGCGGCTAAGGTAACAGGCATCCCTTTTACGGGCGCCGAAGCCGATTCGATGCTGGGAAGCCTTAATGACCAGCGAAATGCGTATGCCGAGCTGCACGCGTTAAAGATGTCGAACGCTATTTCGCCTTCCCTGTCATTTAACCCGATGCCGCCGGGATATCGGTTTCCCGACAAACTGGATAACTTTAAGCTGGCTCCGGCCGCCGCGGTAACTTTACCCGCAAATCGCGACGCGCTGGCGTTTTATACGGTACGCCAGTTAGGTGAGCTGGTACGTACCAGGAAGATCTCATCGCTCAAGCTTACAAGATTCTTTATCGCACGGCTGAAGAAGTACCAGCCGCAGTTGTTGTTTGCGGTAACCATTACCGAAGAGCTGGCGCTTAAGCAGGCCGCAGCCGCGGATGCCGCGATTGCCGCCGGTAAATATCGCGGACCTTTGCATGGAATCCCTTTTGGGGCAAAAGACCTGCTTGCGGCGAAGGGATATAAAACCACCTGGGGATCCGTAGCCTATAAAGACCAGGAAATTAACGAAGATGCCACCGTGATTAAACGGCTGGAAGATGCCGGGGCGGTATTGGTAGCCAAAACCACGCTGGGCGAACTGGCGCAAGGCGACGTATGGTTCGGCGGGCGGACAAAAAATCCGTGGAACGTTACCCGCGGCTCCAGCGGATCGTCTGCGGGCACCTCCTCGGCGGTTTCGGCAGGCTGCATTCCTTTCGGCATCGGGTCAGAAACCCTGGGCTCGATCGTGTCGCCGTCTACAGAATGCGGGGTAACCGGCTTGCGACCCACATTCGGCCGTGTGCCCAAGACCGGTGCTATGGCCCTTAGCTGGACCATGGACAAGCTCGGCCCCATCGCCCGCAGCGTAGAAGACTGTGCGCTGGTGTTTAACGTCATCAAGGGAACCGATGGCCAGGACCTGAGCGCCATAGATGCCCCGTTTGATTATAAACCGTTTACCACCTTAAAAGGGCTGAAGATCGGTTATATCCAGGCCGACTTCGGCGCCCGCAACCGCAACCGTGCCAACGACTCGCTGACCCTTGCAAAGCTAAAAGAACTGGGGGCCGAACTCGTCCCGATCGAATTACCGGCACTTCCTTATGGCGCCATGCGTATCATGCTTACCGCCGAGGCAGGCTCTGCCTTCCAGGAACTGGTGCTAAGTAACCGCGACGACCTGCTGGTGCGACAGAACAAAGGCGCGTGGCCTAACACGTTTCGCGCCGCGCAGCTCATTCCAGCTACGGAATACATCAATGCCAGCCGCGCCCGCACGTTGCTTATCCGGCAGCTGAATGATAAGATTAAAGGCCTCGACCTGTATATGGCGCCCACTTCCAGCAACAACTTAACAGCCACCAACCTGAGCGGCCACCCATGCGTAGTGCTTAAAAACGGCCTCAACCGGCAGGAGCTGCCTGCCAGCATCACCTTTATCGGTCAGCTGTTTGGCGAAGGGAAACTCCTCGCGGTAGCACAGCTCTACCAGGAAAAGACTGATTTTTATAAGAAGAATCCCGTGTTGAGTTATCAGTGACCGCCATTACTGAAATGATAACCGATACCTGACCACTTGTAACTCATATGACTACCCAACCCGACCTCCGCTATCCCATTGGCAAGTACGTATCGCCTGCACAAATAACACCCGAACAGGTAGATAACTGGATCGCTGAAATTGCAATGCTGCCGGCAAAGATGCACGATGCAGCAGCCGGTCTCACAGACGAACAGCTGGACATGCCCTATCGCCCCGGCGGATGGACATTGCGGCAGGTTTTTCACCACGTGCCGGATAGTCATGCAAATGCATACATCCGCTTTAAGCTTGGTATAACTGAAGACCGCCCAACTATCCGCCCGTATTTCGAGGATCGCTGGGCCGAGACCGAAGACGGCAAGTTCGCTCCCGTACAGGTTTCGCTTAACCTGCTGGATGCGCTGCACCAACGTTGGGTGCTGTTCCTGCGGTCGCTAACGCCAGCCGACCTGGAACGCACCTACGTCCACCCCGAACATGGCAAGACCTTCGTGCTTAAAGACATGATCGGCATGTATGTATGGCATGGGGAGCATCATTTGCAGCAGGTGATGGAGATGAGGAGGAGGAATGGGTGGTGAGGAGATCGATGATCACTAATCACTGCCAACTAAAAGATATTATACAAATTATATTCCACCCGCACCAGGTACTTGTTCTTAACTGTTCGCCGCATATTGTTCCATAGCTGCAGCTGCCGGGAAGCATCCACCCGCACCTTGCTGCCGAAGATGAATTGCACGGCAGGTGCAACGTCCATCAGGTGCTGGTTTTTTCCGGGATTCGACTTCCCGAGAAACTCGAGGTATAAATTCATATTCGTTTGCTTGTAATCTTTATACACCCTGGGGAATACCAGGTAGCCGGAAGAAAATGTGTAACCGATGCTTTCTGAAGGGTAGCCGTGAAGCGCATGGTGTGTATCGTTCACATCCAGCATACGGGTATAACTTGCCGAAGCAGACAATGCCAGCTTATGCAGTAGCTGGGTGACGATCAGCCCGCCCTGGATGCCGGTATTATCGCCCTCCAGGCTGATGTCGTCGTTCACCATCAGGTTCTTGCTTGAGGTATACCTGCCGAAAACGGCGCTGCGGGTATGGCGCTGTACCCTGTCGGCCGACAAAAACCGGTACTTGGCGTAAAAAGAAACGGCCTCCAGGCGTTGTTGCTTCCTGTAATAGTCTGACAGATAAGCGCTTGCATGCACCATCAGGTTCTTGGTGACACCAGTCATCAGCTCCAGTCCCGTGCGTGTACGGATCTCTGAGCCGAACATGCCTTCGTTCATTAACCGGATGCCCAGGCCGCCGCGCGGCATATTGCTGGCTGGCTCGGTAGATACATAAAGCTCCTGCGCAAAGAGGTCCCCGGCCGGCAGCATGGCTGCGACCAGGAAGATCTTTATCATCCGTTTCATCAGATGGTTACGTGAACAACTTTATCCTTACCCATCACACCGCTCTTGTAGCATGAATAGGTGGTTTGCGCGGCATACTTTTTAAAATCGCCGGCCGGGATGAAGTCCTTGTTGATCACGGTTAGCTTTACTTCGCCATCGAGCGTTTTCTCGGCGACATTCATAAAATGATAGAGCTTGCCCTCGTAACGATAGTGAAAGTTGTTACTGATGGCTACCTGATCAAAGCTGAGCGTTACCACCAACTTGCTTACCGAAAACCCTGCCGATTTAACCTTTGACTTAATCTGGTCGAGGTCAACCGATTGGCCTTTCTTAAAGATTAACGTGTACACACCCGTATTCAGGTTTGGCTTAATTTCGCCGATAAAGCCGAGGGTTTTAAGCGATTTCTCTGTAGCCAGCTGGCACATAGAGCAAGTAAGCCCGCTCACCTGCACTTCGGCACGGGTTTGCGACCAGGAAGTATGAGAGGCTATGAGAAGTGCAGCGATTGCCGCTGCTATTTTGAAGATTTTCATCGTGTTTGGATTATAGTGAACTTGATTGGGAAACAGAGAATGGCCAGGCCATACCTGGCCATTCTTTGTTTCTATTCTCTACACATTATTGCACAGGTGCGCGATCATACCGGCAGCATTCGTCTAACTCGCTGTAAGCTTTGTCGTTAGCACGAACTTTGTCGGTATCGTAACCGGCTGCGGCCACTTTCTGGTGGATCTGCCCGAGCTTGATCTTCTGGGGATCGTACGTAACGGTTAGCTTCTTGGTGTCTTCGTTCCACGAAGCTTTGGTTACGCCATCAGTTTTAAGCGCGGTTTCGATGTGTTTTTTGCAGGCGCCACAGTTACCATAAACTTTAAAAGTGGTGGTTTCCGGCTTGGTATCCGCAAAAACGGGAGATAGCGTGATAAGGAGGAATAAGGTTAAAAAAGAAATTTTCAATGTTTTCATGATTTGATTTTTTGTGATTAAATGTAAACACCTGCAGCAACGGTCCGCAGCATAGGCATTAAAGCCTGGAGAAAACGGTCAATCATCAAATCCTGAACACGCAGTTCCGGATGGTAAGGGGTACCGGGGCTACGGGTGGCGAGTGCGCGGCCGAAACGGCTTGCCAGGCGTGCATCGAAAACTGTGCGGAAAAACAGCTCAAAGTAAGTACAAACAGATCGATTCCCGTTGGTACCGGCGCTTTCGCGATCATTCCGGTAGCATGTTCATCCGCTATGCGAACGGTCACCTTTTTGTTCTTGCAGCATTTATCTTCTTTCTCCGAAAGTGCCTTGCAGCACGATTTTGCCGCCTGGTTAATAGAAACCTTCGAAAGCTTCTTTCCGCAGAAATGCAGGCTCATGGCGAACCCGGTCGAGGTGACCAGGTAAATACACAATACCATAATTGCTGCAATGCGCTTTGCCATTATGCAAAAGTACGATGATTTGATGCAGAAAGTATCATCGGCGTATCAAAAAAAAAATCCCGTTATGTTTAAACATAACGGGACCCGTAGATATATGATGGAGTTAATTATTGTCCGGCACTTGCTTTTGCTTCCTGCTTTAACTGGTCGTTGGCAACGATCACGATCTCAACGCGACGATTCTGTGCTTTCCCGGCCGCAGTGGTGTTATCACCGATAGGCTCAGATTCGCCCTTACCCACAGTAGTTAACCTTGCACCGGCAATTCCCTGCGTTACCGCATAGTTTCTAACGGCATTGGCACGTGCTTCTGAAAGGGTTTGGTTATATGCATCGGTACCATCGCCATCGGTATGGCCGATCACCAGGATATTGGTTTCAGGGTTATTTTTCATGGTAGTGGCCAGGTTGGCGATATTGGTCATCGCATTGCTCTTCAGGTCGGATTTGTTGGTGTCGAACAGGATCCCGGAGTCGAATTTCACGATAAGGCCTTCGTCGGCCGAGATCACTTCTGCACCGGGAACGGTTTTGCGGATCTCTTCGGCCTGGCGGTCCATCTTACGGCCGATAAAAGCGCCGGCTGTACCGCCGATCGCACCACCGATGATGGCGCCAACCGCCGTGTTACCTGCTTTTTTACCGATCAATGCGCCCAATGTACCACCGGCCGCAGAACCGATCACCGCACCTTTTTGAGTTTTGCTTAAACTGCTGCAACTGGTACCGATCATGGAGGCGGTAGCCAATGCCACACAGGTTATCGCTATTTTAATTTTCAACGTTTTCATAATAATATTCTTTAGTCCGGTAATTCCAATTAGGATGCCAAACGTATATATACGTGTCACAACACTGTATCACAAGGATTTAACCGCGACGCAAGTTCCCTTCTCGCGTCATCATGACCATTTTTTAGTACATATCACAGCGGGAAATGCACCATTCGTCGCCAAAATCCGTCCTCCCGTCGGTATTTTTATACTGTATTACCGCAATTCGGATATCTTCGGAACATGCAAAAGGAGTTGTCGTTTTATAACAGGTATAGCTGGCTAAGGATCAACATCAAGTATGGCTTGCTGCTGGGTTTGCTTATCGGCACACTGCTTTGCATATTCCGTTCGATCATCCAGGGGCAGATCATCCCGGGGAGGAGCATTCTTTATAACATGCTTTTTAGCGTGGTAATTTCGCTAAGTATTTGCAACAGCACGTGGGTGATGGAATGTTTATGGAAACTCAGGTCCGGGAAGTACTGGCAGTTTATCGCGCTTTATTACATTGGTTGCCTAGCGGGAATGGTGATCGGGATCGAGCTGACGTATGTGCTGATCTCTTTTATTTTCCACACGAAGTATGTGTTTCTCAGTCACCCCGCCGATCTCATGGCAAGCTGCTTCATTGTCCTGCTGGTATGCACTATTATATACACCTACAAATCTCAGCGGGAAGCGCTGTATAATAAGATCAAAGAAAAAGAGCTCGATATGGCAAAGCTCAGCCAGCTTAAAACGGAGGCCGAGCTGCAGGCGCTGCAGTCGAAGATCAACCCGCACTTTTTGTACAACGCGCTTAATTCCATAGCGGGACTGATCCACGAAGATGCCGGCAAAGCGGAAGACATGACCATAAAGCTCTCCAAGTTATTTCGCTACAGCATGAACGCTAAACACGAAAACTACGCTACCATCGAAGAGGAGCTGGAGGCAGTGAACACCTATCTCGACATTGAAAAGGTACGGTTTGGCGGCAGGATCAATTTCGAAGTACAAGTGACCGAAAAGACCTATGGCGTACGGATCCCGCGGTTCCTTATTCAACCGCTGGTGGAAAATTCGCTTAAGCACGGCCTTAACAACGTAACAACAGGCGGAAAGCTTTCCGTAAACATTTATCGTGCTGACCACGGGATCGTGATAGAGGTGGCAGACAACGGGGCACCCTTCCCCGCGGAGTTAACCGCAGGCTACGGGCTGCAAAGCACTTACGACAAACTGAACCTGTTGCATCCGGACCAATACGAAGTGCAGCTGATCAACCACCCAGACAAAAAGGTCCGGATCGCTATTCAAATCAACCAGCCGCTATGATAACCTATAAAACACTGCTGATCGACGATGAGCCCCTTGCCAGGCAGCGATTAAAGCGCCTATTACAACCATTCGGGCAGTTCGACATTGTCGGCGAAGCCTCCAACGGCGAAGAAGGCCGTGTGCTGGTGGATGAGCTGCAGCCCGGGCTTATATTTCTCGACATCGAGATGCCTGTTCTCAACGGGTTCGAGATGCTGGCTGTCATCCGCCATCAGCCCAAAGTGATCTTTACCACGGCTTACGACCAATACGCCATCAAAGCGTTCGAGGAGAATTCGGTAGATTACCTCCTGAAGCCCATCGAGCGCGAGCGGCTGGAGAAAACCGTGAAAAAGCTTCAGCACACAGACGCCGGGCAAAACCTGGACGACCTGCAGCACCTGATCGAACAACTGAAGCCGAAGAAGGAGGTCAAAACCCTAACGGTAAAGACGGGCGACAAGATACTGCTTCTTAAGCTCGACGATATCTGTCACATCGAAGCCGAAGATAAATATGTTTTCCTTCGCACGGCGGATGGAAACAACCACCTGACAGAGTTTACCTTATCGGTGCTGGAAGCAAAACTGCCTGAGAACTTCATCCGGATCCACCGCGGCTCCATTATCAATACCGATAAGATCCGTGAAATCAGGAAAAGCTTTAACGGTGCACTGGTTTTTGTAATAAACGATAAAAACGGGAGCAAGGTCACCTCGAGCCGCTCATACGGTGAGGAGCTGAGAGCAAGGTTTGACATTTAGCTACAGGGAAGGCGTCTTTCCTCCATCCACCGGAACATTAATCCCGTTGATATACCTGGCAGCAGGCGTTGCAAGAAATGCGATCGCTGCGGCTACGTCTTCCGGTGTGCCGATATATCCTGCAGGAATTTCTTCGATCATGTCATTCTTCACCTCTTCCGCCGTTTTCTGCTGCTTTTCTGCGCGGCTGTCTATCAGCGATTGCAGGCGTCCGGTCATCGCAGTGCTTGGCAATACGTTGTTTACCGTGATCCCGGAAGGGCCCAGTTCTGTTGCTAGTGTCTTCGCCCAGCTGGCCACGGCGCCCCGGATGGTATTGGAAACCCCCAATCCCTTAAGCGGTGTTTTTACGGAGGTAGAGATCACGTTAATAATGCGGCCCCAGCCGGCTTCGATCATCCCCGGTGTTACGGCCTGAACAAGTACGTGGTTGCAGATGAGGTGATTGGAAAAAGCCCGGGTAAACTCGCCGGGCGCTGCATCTATGGCCGGCCCACCCGCAGGCCCGCCGGTATTGTTAACGAGAATATCTATGCGGTGGTTCGCCAGGTATTCATCTATTACCGTTTTTAACTTCGCGGGATCATCAAAATCGGCCACCAGGTAATGGTGCGATTCCGTATCGTCGGCCGGAAGATGCACCAGTACCTCTTTCAGCTTTCCTTCGTTGCGGGCAACCAGGGTAATACTGGCGCCAAGCATAGCCAGCTCTGCCGCAGCAGCACGCCCGATACCCTGGGTGCTTCCGCAAACCAGGGCCCTTTTTCCGGTCAGGTCTGTGATCATATTATTGCATAACAGAAAAATATTCTTCCAGTTCTTTCAAAGTATTCGCATCGGTGTGGATGTCTTTGATGATCTTTCCTTTTTCCATCAGGAGAATACGCTGGCAAACTTCGGTTACGTGGCTCAAATCGTGGCTGGAGACGATAGTGGTCATATTACCCGAAGCGGCGGCATCTTTAAGAATGGATTTAAGGCGGATCTGCGTACTTGGATCGATATTGGCAAAAGGCTCGTCGAGCATCAGCAGCTCCGGCGACTGAAGCAGGCAGGCCGCTACGCCCACCTTGCATTGGTTGCCTTTAGAAAGGTCGCGGATGTACTTACGTTTGTTAAGGATCTCCCCATTAAAAAACTCCGTCAGCGTACTCAGCTTTTCGTCGACATGCGCACGTGTAAGCTGGTGCAAGCTGCCCACGAAGTAGAAATATTCTTCCGGGGTGAGATAATCGATCAGGAAACCTTCGTCGAGATACGCCGCGGTATAATCCCGCCAATTTTCGTTTTGCACTACGTTGGCGCCTTTAGAGAGCACTTCCCCGCCATCGCTGCGGATAAGGTCCAGGATCATGCGGAACAGCGTAGTTTTACCTGCGCCGTTATTGCCGATCAGGCCAATGGTTTCGCCCTTGTTAATAACGAGTGCCGGGATGTTTACCACGCGTACACCGCTGTAACTTTTTGTGAGATTTTGTACTTCGATCATGTTATTCGTTCCTGAAGCCTTCGGCTATTTTATAACGCTGTTTATTAAACCGTTTCGTCAGCAGGTCGATCCAGGTCTTCCTGGTAAGCAGGAAAACCATCCCGATGAGCCCGAGCACCACCAGGCCGAGTGTCTGCTGGTGTAGCAGGTTAAAGGGCAGAAATATGAGCAACGGGGTAACGAATAGCGGGATACTCAACAGGAACTGGCTCGCGCCAACACCCTCCCAGTTAAACGAGGCTCCTTTTGAAAGGTTTATCTTTTTGTAGTTGTAGGTGGCAAACCAAAGTACGATGAACGAGCTCACCCCCATATTCCACAGGTACATAGCGGTATGCGCGTAAAGGATGTGCCATCCGAAATAGGTGTACGGCGTGCTCAGGATGTAGG
The DNA here is from genome assembly GCF_009834915.1 of Hufsiella ginkgonis. Classification (GTDB taxonomy): domain Bacteria; phylum Bacteroidota; class Bacteroidia; order Sphingobacteriales; family Sphingobacteriaceae; genus Hufsiella; species Hufsiella ginkgonis. The sequence goes on from NZ_WVHS01000001.1 coordinate 1,182,521, forward strand.
CCACAGTGGAGGCTATAGTGAACATCAGGAACTTGGCGGCAAAAAAATCGCGGATGCGCACCTTACTAACCAGGATCCCGTCAAAATGGCTGCTTTGCCAGCTGAACATAAACTGGCCGTAATTGATAATGAAGATGCCGGTGATAAAGGTTCCGCAAAAAATGGGCGCCCAATAGATCGTGGAAGTTTGCGGCTTTGTATAAAAGATCAGTCCGTAGAGCAGGAAAATAAAGCTCATCGTCAAGGTCGATTTCGGCCGCTTATTGCGCAGGATGAGCTTCACCTCGTTGGCAACAAGATCACCGACAGCCCCGAAGCGGTCAAGGAAAGGGATCTCGGTGCTTGATTTAACCGCCGATGATGAGGCCCTCAGCTCATCGAGGTAAAGATTACTTTTCAGGAACAGGTAGTTTACGTAAAAACAGCCGACAGCGAACGCCAGCACGGCCAAGGCAAGCGCCGGGGCGGTAATGATCGAGTTAAATAACCACGATGATGCCGCCGCAATGGAGATCACATGCCATTTAAAATCCAGGTAGCTCACCAGGCCTATCGCGCCCAGGAAAAGCAGCATCACCCAGCCGTTCAGGTTTACTTTTCGCTTAATGTAAAGGCTAAAGAAATGATTGAATAGGGTGAGCCCGAGCAGCGACAGCAGTATCCCGGTGAAAGCCAGCCCGCCCTTCTGTGGGAGCACCACTTTCAGTAAAAACGGCAGCGAGAGAATGAAAGGACTATAGTTGAACGTAGTACTTAACGACGACAACGAAAGATAATTAACGATCTGCTTCTTCCTGATCGGTAAGATCAGGTAAGGCTGAACGCTTAGCGTGGGCAATTCCTGCAACTGGAAGCGCATAACCAGGTCTAACAGGAAATAATAGAGTATAAAGCCGTTAAATGACGCGATCACGTCCTGTCCCGGGAAAACTTTTCCCAGGATCTTGTCCATGGCGAACGACAGCACCAAAAAGATCGCCACAAAATAGAGGATGAGCAGCCATAACACCACGCGTATCGCGATGCTCTTACCGGTATTTTTCGATCGCCAGAAGGATTTCCATTGGTGATCCAGGAATTGAGTGGTCATGGGAGCTAAGATATGATTTCTTGTTTACTGTTAGACGCGGGTCGAACGTTTTACACTCTTTAAAGATATCACCTGTTCTCTGTCCGCCACACGATTTTCAACCCCGACCAGGTTTCGTCGACGGCGCACACTTTCACATCGACTAACCCCATGGCGAGGGCGGTATCGCGCACCAGGTTTTCGCTCATGTCTGATACGATGCCCGAAGTCTTCTTCGGCCACGATACCCATATCGTGCCATTCCTTTTGATCTGCCCGCTGGCCGAAGTCAGCAATGGTTTTACTTCAGCCGCCGATCTGATAAACAGGTGTACCAGGTCTGGTTGACTCTCCGGGTTGTTCCAGTTCACCCGCTCGGGGAGGTCGGTTAACAGGTCCCGGAAATGCGCCGGCTCATTTACCGTGAACACCGAAAACCCGGCTTTAATACCGAGTTTTTTTGCGAGCGGGGTTTGAGAGTATCCGGAAGACATCCACCTTCCCTACTTCGTTTCCGGCAAAAGCTGGAACCTGATATAATTTTCTCCGCCCCAGTACTTGTTGGCAGCTTCCTTAAGCCCCTGGATCGTGATCTTTTTCAGGTCATCCAGGTAAGAAAGCACTTCCTTAGGGTTCTCATTGTTCTGGTATTTTCCCGAAATGTAGCTGAGCCAGAAATCATTTTGTTTCAGTTGGGTTTCCGTGGTGCGTTGTTCTTCGGCCAGGAACTTATCGAGATCGGCCTGTTTCGGGCCATTCTGGCGGATCTTATTCAGCTCATCGAACGTGGCAGCGACAAGCTTATCCACGTTTTCGGGCGCGCAGCCGAAGGTGATGGTGAAATTGTACCGGCTTCTCGGGTTTTTAGAGTAAGCGGCGCTTACGCCCGGGCTATACACACCGCTTTCTTCTTCGCGCAGGCGCTGGATGAGCGTAATCTGGAGGATCTCTTCCAGGGCGTCTACCTGGTTGTTATTTTCTTCGCTATAAACATAGTCGCCGCCGATCACCATCCGTACCGAGGCTTTGGGCTCTTTGCCTTTGTTCACCGTTTTGGTGACGCGGCCTTTTGGCGGAATGATGCCCAGGTCGCGGGCTTCTTCCTTCCGTCCCGCGGAGGGAAGTGCACCGAGGTATCGCTCCAGCAGCGGTTTCAGCGCTTCCACCTCGAAGCTTCCTACGAAAGTAAATGTAAAGTCGCCGGCATCGGCAAAGCGTTCCTTGTAAATATCGTAGGCGCGGTCAAGGTTCACCTGGCTTATTTTTTCCAGGGAAGGGCCCGTACGGCGTACGTTGTAGTTGCCCATTACGGCCGCAATCGTGTCAGAAAAAACGCTGTTGGGATCGCTCCCGCGATTGGCCAGGCTTGCTTTTGAGCGCGAAATCGTCCCCTGGAAGATCTCGGGATCTTTGCGCGGTGCGGTAAAATACAGGTATAACAGCTGCAGCGCCGTTTCCAGGTCGCGGGGCGCCGCAAAGCCGTTTATTCCTTCAAACCGCTCAGAAATATAAGGAACCACGAAAGCCTGCTTACCGGTAAGGTATTTCGTTAACTGCACCGACGAATAATCGCCGGCGCCGCTTCTGCCGATCAGCGAAGCTGCGCTGGCAGCCGATTGGTAGTCGGCGTCGCTGTACAAGGAGCTGCCGCCGGGGCTAAAACTGGTAAACTGGATCTCGTCGTTTTTATAGTCGGTAGGTTTCAGCACCACTTTAACGCCATTGCTCAGGGTAAGTTCGGTGATGCCCAGTTCGGCAATCTTTTTCTCACCGGTAATTTTCCCGGCAGTTGGCTTCACAGGCAACAAAGGCTTAGTATTTACTTCATCTTTGTATGCTACGATGTTTTCCTGCTGCACGCTTTTGATCCAATCGTTTACCCGCGCTTCGCTGGGAAGTGTGGCCGCATCTTTTTCAGGGCCCATGATGATCACGTCGCGGTTTACATCCACCAGGTATTTTTTTGCGATGTCGTTCACTTCCGCCAGGGTGATGCCCTTTACGTTTTTCTGGTTGAAGTTGTATTCGTATTCTATGCCCGGGCTTGCATCGCCATTGAGGAACAGCTGGAGATACTCCTGCACATAATTCTCCGAGGAGGTTTTACCGCGTTCCTTATAAGCCGATTCGAGGTTGGTCATGTAAGAAGATTTGGCCCGCTCGAGCTCCGATTCCGTGAAACCGAATTTCTTGACACGTTCCGTCTCGGTTAACACCGCTTTGAAGCCTTTTTCGAGCTCACCGGGACGGGCGACGATAAAGGACGATGCGGCGTCCAACCCGGCAAGAAATCCGCTGATGTTATTTCCGCCCTGGATGTACGGCGGGTTGGCCTGTTTGCCCAGCTCGCTGAACCGGGCGCCGATCATCTGGTTGTACAGCGACCGCACGATAGAGTTACGCAGGTCGGCGGTAGTTTTGATATCTCTTCCCGGGTGCTTTACGATGATCTGCATCACGGTCGACGGCATTTCGGGGTCGGTAACTGTTATAAACTGGTTCTTCCCCGTTAGCGGGATAGTGTATTTGGTGCGCGGCTTCGGCGCTGCCGGGTTCTTCAGGTCTGAGAACCTGGTCTTGATGAGTTGTTCTACCTGGTTCACGTCAATGTCGCCCACCACGATCAGCGCCTGCAGGTTTGGCCGGTACCAATCCTTGTAAAATTTACGGATGGTTTCTGGCTTAAACGTTTTCAGCACTTCCTCGGTACCGATGGGAAGGCGGTTGGCGTAACGGGAATTGTTAAAGAGCATGGGGAGATACTTGTTCTGCATCCGCTCGTCGGCGCCCTTGCCCAATCGCTTTTCCTCGAGCACCACGCCACGTTCTTTGTTGATCTCCGAAGGGTCAAGCAACGCTTCCTGCGCCCAGTCGCGCATGATCTGGAAGCCGTTCTTCAGGATCGCAGCGTCATCCGTAGGCAGCGGCAACTGGTAAACCGTTTCATCGAAACCCGTGTAGGCATTCAGGTCGGCGCCAAACCTAACGCCCGATTTCTGCAGGTAATCTACCAGGGCGTTCTTCGGGTAATGCGTGGTACCGTTAAAGCTCATGTGCTCCATAAAGTGGGCGAGCCCCTGCTGTTCGTCTGTTTCCAGGATGGATCCCACCTTATTGGCCAGGTAAAGCTGTACCCGGTTTTTGGGCTCCACGTTTTTGCGGATATAGTACGTAAACCCGTTGGCAAGTTTGCCGGTGCGCACGGCCGCATCGAGCGGAAGCGCTTGTGTTGCCGCCGTTTTAGACGGAGCCACCTGCGCATTGGCAAGCTGGTACCCGGCTGCCGCAGCCAGCAGGATAAGGGTTAAGAATTTCGATTTCATAGTAGTACGTAGAAAGTATTAGTTAAAATATTTTGCGATGATCGCCTGCATCTCTTTGGGATGATCTTTCACCAGCTTCTGCCCTACCTGTATACTCCTGCTCGAAAGGATGGTTGCTTTATCGATGAACTTTCTGCCTGAAGGCGTTTGGTAAAAGCGGCTGATATCTTTTAATTCCCCTTCGGTAAATTCCTCCATGTAAATATCAACGTATGCCTGCTTCATTTTCTCCCAGGTGGCGTACTTCTCCAGGAACTCCCGCATGGCAGCGGTAAATTTCTGCCGCTGCATTTCGGGTATCGCGGCTGTTTGGGCGCTTACCGCAGCATCTATGGTGCTCTTAAAGTTCGCCTGCAGCTTCATGGCGGTTACCAGTTCTTCGGCTGCCCGGTAGTGACTGCTTTTCTGCTGCGCATGGGATGCGAGGAACATACAACAAAGGGAAAACAATAAAAAGGAACGTTTCATCTCGATCTGTTTTCTGTTAGACGACTTTTAACGCCGGATGTTAAACCTTTATGATGATCTTTTTCGAATACATCCACCAGAGGATCCCCAGCCAGAACAGGATGTTCGTGATCGCCCAGGCCAGCGAGGCATTGATCGGCGAAAAATGCGGCACAAAGTAACTGCTGTACAGCCATGTCTTAAAACTGACCTCTTTGCCTTCTGCCTGCACCATATACAGGTTCATAGACCGTGCCAGCAAGCCCGAAGCTACAAATACCACGATGGCGTTTACGCCATAAACCACGAACGCGGTGGTCCATTTTTTATACCCCTGCACGTCAACGATCCAGTAGAGCAGCGCCAGGCCCATCATGGCCAATCCGCCGGAATACAGCACATACGAGCTGGTCCACAGGGACTTGTTTATGGGAAACTGCAGGTCCCAAAGCAGCCCCAGCATCACCGCAAAGATCCCGGTCACGAATAGCCAGGTCACCTTCGTAGCTTCATCCCTGTCTTTTCTTTTGAGCCAGGTCCCGGTAAGCACACCGAACAGTCCCGTAGAAACCGCAGGCATGCTGCTCAGCAGCCCCTCGGGATCCCAGGTTACCGCCGATTTCCACAAATGCGGAGAAGTGATGAGGGTACGATCTAGCCATGCCCCGAGATTGGTTTCCTTCTCGAGGTTTGGATAGCCCACGCCCGGAACCGGTACGAACGTCATCAGCGCCCAATATGCGATCAGCACGGCCACCAATACCCGGAGCTGCGTTTTGGGCCCCGTTTTAATAAATAATACGGCTGTGACGAAGTACACCAGCGCGATCCGCTGCAGCACGCCGGGGATCCGCACCGTGGCGAACGAGCTGACCGGGTCGGTAAAAACCTTGGGAAACAGCGACATAAAGAGGCCGAGCCCAAATATGATCAGCGCCCTTTTCAGCGAAACCAGGATCAGTTTGTTGTGGTTCCCAGTTAGTTCTTTCTTCTTCCCCAGTGCATAAGAAACCGAAACTCCCACAATAAACAGGAAGAAGGGGAACACCAGGTCGGTAGGCGTACACCCGTTCCATTCCGCGTGTTCCAGCGGAAGATAGATCCTGCCCCAATCGCCCGGGTTGTTCACTAGAATCATCATAGCGACGGTGAGTCCACGGAAAACGTCGAGGGAAAGTAACCGGATGGGCGGGTTGGACGTCATACGCCGGACGTTATGCGTTTTTAAAAGATTTCATTTATAAAACTAATAAATAATCTTGATGACGGCACCAGGGCGAGTCCCATAGTTATGAAGATCTTACTTTATCAAGATTTATCTGCATGGCGCCTCACAGCCTATACCTCACAAACGCCTCCATCGCCTCGTACTCCGCCAGTCCCAGCCGGTCGTAAATATGGGCGGTTTCGCGGGTGCGTTCCTCGGCCCGTACCCAGAACTCGCGGGCATCGTCGCCGGGGAAAACAGGGCGGTCTTTCTGTGACTGGTGCTTGAAGATAGCGAAGCGCTTGCGTTCCACTTCCTGGGGAGAGAGGGGAACGGCCATTTCGATCTCGTGGGTTTCAAATTCATGCCAGGCCCCGCGGTACAGCCAGATCCAGCAATCATTTACCCAGTCTTCCGTTTCCTTCAGGCGTTTGAGGGCCGACAATAAGATATCGAAACAAACCTGGTGCGTGCCATGCGGATCGGCAAAATCGCCCGCAGCAAATACCTGGTGGGGTTTTACGGATTGCAGTAATGCGATGGTTTTCTCAATGTCGTCTTCACCCACCGGGTTGCGCTGTGTTTTACCACGGTCGTAGAACGGGAGATCGAGGAAGTGGATGTGGGCATCGTCGAGGCCGGCAAAACGCGCGCCTGCAATGGCTTCGCCTTTGCGCACAAGGCCTTTAACGGTCTGGATCTCCCTGGTATCGGCCTGGTTCGGTTGTTTGGTGGCCAGGAACTGGCGCATGTCTTTATAAAGCTGGTCGAGGGTTTCGGTATCAGACCCCTGGCTTTTGCTGAAATCGATGGCGAACTCCACGAAACGCAGCGCATCGTCGTCCCATACCGCCGTGTTGCCCGAGGTCTGGTAAGCCACGTGCACGTCATGTCCCTGGTCGGCGAGGCGGATAAAGGTACCGCCCATCGAGATCACGTCGTCGTCGGGATGCGGCGAAAAAATGATCGATCTTTTTTTTGCGGGCTCGGCGCGCTCCGGGCGACGCGTGTCCTCCTCTCGCGGTTTACCGCCCGGCCAGCCGGTAATGGTGCGCTGTATGGCGTTAAATACGTGGATATTAATAGAGTATACCGGCCCGTGATCTGTTGCCAGCTGCGCCATGCCATTGTTATTGTAATCTTCTTCGGTGAGCTTCAGGATCGGCTTTCCCAGCGAGCGTGCCAGCCAGATCACCGCCTTGCGTACCATCGACGCGTCGTTCCAGTTACAGTCTTTTACCAGCCAGGGGATATCGAAACGGGTAAGCTCAGAAGCTGCATCCTCGTCGAGCACAAACTCCACGTTCTCCGAAAGCTGCAGGTAGGTGGCCGGAACGTCCGAGGATATTTCGCCTTCTACCGCCTTTTTTATGATAAAAGCTTTCTTTTTATTCCATGCCATCAGGACGATCTCGCGCGCTTTAAAGATGGTGCCGATGCCCATGGTGATGGCTTTGGTAGGCACGTTCTGCTTACCGCCGAAGTCGCGGGAAGCATCGCGGCGGGTAAGGTCGTCGAGCGTAACCAGGCGGGTGCCCGAGTTGGGTGCAGAGCCCGGCTCGTTAAAGCCGATGTGGCCGGTACGGCCTATCCCCAGGATCTGCAGGTCGAGACCCCCGTAGGCACTGATCTTTTGTTCGTAATCGAGGCAGAAAGCGGCAATATCTTCGGGCGCCAGCGTACCGTCGGGGATGTGCACGTTGGCCATATCGATGTCGATCTGGTCGAACAGGTTCTCCTTCATAAACGTCACGTAGCTCTGTGCCGCCGAGGGCTTCATCGGGTAATACTCATCGAGGTTAAAGGTTACCACACCCTTAAAGCTCAAACCCTCTTCCTTGTACAGGCGAACAAGCTCTGCATATACACCGATCGGTGTTACCCCAGTGGCCAACCCGAGCACGGTAGTTTCACCCAGCGCTTGTTTTTTCCTGATAAGGTTGGCGATGCGCGCGGCGATCTGCCTGGAAGCAATATGCTGATCCGGGTATACCGTAACCGGTAACTTCTCGAAGCGGGTTTCCTCGAGGAGGTTTAATCGTGCCATAGGAGCTTTTTTTATGAATGAGCGACAAATATAAAATTAAAACCATTTTTCATGTTCATTTCATCTTCCTGTAGGAGATTCGTAGGGTGATTCAGCAAATGATAATGAAAACGATTACAAGAAATCGCATCCTGCTGCTCCTGTCGGCGATCCTGTTTGCAGCGGCGTCTTGCAAGAAAGAGAACACCACTACTGCAGGCGAACAGATCAGCCTGCCCTCGGGGGCGATTGCGGTAACATCTGGCACCGCAACCGAGGATGCCGTATACCTGGTGAACACCTGCCCTAAAGGCGGAAAACTGGATTCGGTAGCATTTAGCGCGCTGCCCGCCGCTACTGTTAGTTACCTGTCGGCAAATTATACCGGCTATACCTTCCAAAAGGCGTTTAAAGCAAAATCCGCCAATGGCGCGGCCGATAGTTATGTGGTGGTGATCAGCTTCAACGGCAAACCGGTAGGCTTAAAGTTCGATACCGCCGGCACTTTTGTAAGCATTTTCGAACAACGTGAGGCCCGCGACCTGAAGAACAAAGGCTGGCACCCCGGCGGCCGCTTTGATATGCGCGATGGAAGATGCCGCGACACCCTGGCACTTTCAGCCCTGCCGGCAGCTGTAAAAACATATTTCACTACGAATTTTGCGCAGGATACCCTGCTGCACGCCACTACCACCAAAGACGGGAGCTTCCTGGTGATCAGCGCCAGCAAAGGATTATTCATATCGGCGTTCAGCCCGGCGGGCGTATTCGTAAAACGCACGGCTATTACCGAACCCGCCAAGCGCAGCGAAGTAGCGCTTGCAGCCCTACCCGCCGTGGCCCGCACCTATTTAACGAACACCTTTGCAGGCTATGTTTTCAATAAGGCTTATGTATTAAAAACAGGCACCGCGGTGAAAGGCTACACGGCCCTTATCGATGCCAGCGGAACAAAATATGCGGTCGCCTTTAACGCATCGGGCGACTGGATCAAGACAGTGACAGTGAGGTAGAGTTAGATGTGAATCCTGTGAAGCGAGGCAGAGCAGCGGCAGCCGGTAAGTTTTGGGAGAGGCTTACTTTGGGCTGCTGCTGCGAAACCCGCTGTTAAACGTACACGTCAAACCCTATTAGTTATTATATAAGATTGTACGTAGATTTGTATTAATGCGCACCCCCCTTCTATATATTTTCCTGCTTGCACTGCTACCCATGGTATCGGCCGCTAAAACAGTAGGTATTGAGGGGGGCGGGGCTGTTTTCGCCGGCCGGCTGATAGATACCACCATGCTGGCAAGCGCATCAGACACCACCCGTTCGCGCACACCGGACCCGCGCGACGAGGAAAAGATCAAGGAAATTGCACGTCCCAAAAGACAGTTCAGGCCCGAAAAGATCGACGACCAGAACAGCCAGGGTTCCCGTCCCGGTAGCCCTGTACCGTCAACCATGCCGTACCCCGGGCAAAGGCCCGGCACCGTGCAGCCCGGTCGCCAGCCAGGAATGAACCCCGGCAGGCAACCCGTAAATAACAACGGCCGCCCGCAAACCACCACTCCCGGCAGCAGCAGGCGTCCCGGCTAACAATCGCTGGCTGCACACAAACCATTTTAGTTTCTGTTAATTGCTGACAGCTGATTGCTGACAACTGATACTACCACGATGAACGTCCTGATCGTTGAAGACGAAAGAAGCCTGGCCCGGGAAGTAGAAACTTTCCTGAAAAAGCTGTTCTATACCTGCGAGATCGCCTTTACCGGAAACGAAGCCTCCGAAAAGATCGCGGTAAACCTGTATGATTTTATCCTGCTCGACCTGGGGCTGCCTGATTACGATGGCCTCGACCTGCTCTCTGAAGCAAAAAAGCACAACCCCGAGGCGGCCTGTATCATTCTAACGGCCCGCGGAAGCATCCAGGACCGGGTAAAGGGCCTCGACCTGGGCGCCGACGATTACCTGCCCAAACCATTTTCATTGCTCGAGCTGCAGAGCCGCATGCAGGCCATCGCGCGGCGAAAGTTCGACCTGCACAGCCCCCTTATCGCCCTTGGCGAGTTCTCGCTCGATCTTACCCGGCGCATCCTGAGTCATCATGGCACCGAGATCACCACTATTACCCGGAAGGAATTCGACCTGGTAAGCTACCTCGTGCTTCATAAAAACCGTACCTTAACCCGCATGCAACTGAATGAGCACATCTGGGGCAGCCTGATCACCGACGACTACGACTCCAACTACATCGATGCCCACATCAAAAACATCCGGAAAAAACTGGGCGTTTTTGGAAACACCGACTGGCTCGAAACGGTTAGGGGAGTGGGCTACCGCATCCGCATCGGCCAGGGATAGGCCGATCAATGACAACCTGAAAGCTGACGGCTACTATGAAGCTTCACACCAAACTCACGCTCTTCAACACCCTTTCCAAGCTCGTTATCGTGGTGCTGTTCGTGATGCTTATCCCGCTGCTCACCCGCAAGATCAACCAAAGCTTTATCGACAACCGGTTGCTGAAGCAAAAAGACAAGGTGATGCAGGTGATCGACAGCCTGGGCATACGCTACTATATGCCCGACGATTCGAGTTACGGCAGCTATACCATGCTGAAGGAGGAATACATCGCGCTCGACCGCTACAGCTCTCCGGTTCAGCTGGATACCATTGCCAACGAGCGGCGTATGGTGGAACGCGACACCATCGAATACCGAATCCTGAGCCACACCTTTAAGGCCGGCAACAAAGACTACCTGCTCGAGATCGGCAAAAGCGTGAGCACCATTGGCGAAACAAGCAGCCCGCTGCAAAGCATCGCCCTCCAGGTGCTGCTGGGAATGGTGCTGCTTACCATCGTGGCCGATTTTTCGTATGCCAACTACATTCTTCAGCCGCTGGACAGGATCATCCGTGCGAAACTCCTCGGCAAACGCTTCCCGCTGGTGGGCACCTACCCGCGCATAAAAACCAGCACCTACGATTTTAAATACCTCGATGAAAGTATCCACGAGATGATCTCCCACATCGAGCAGGCTTTTCAGAAAGAACGCGAATTTATTTCCAATGCCTCGCATGAGCTGATGACCCCCGTTTCTATCCTCCAGAACAAGATCGAGAACCTTTTCGACCGCGAGGATATCACTGACGACGTGCAGATGCAGCTCATCGCCATGCAAAAAACCCTGAATCGCCTGAAAAGCATCGCCCAAACATTGCTGCTCATTTCGCAGATCGAGAATGACCAGTTTATCCGCGAAGACACCATACAGGTAGAAGAAATCCTTAAAGAAGTGTACGAGGAGATCGCCATCCGCATGCAGGACAAAAACCTCGGCTTTACCCTCGATGTGCCACCCGACACCAAACTGGTGAACGTAAACCGGTTCCTGTTATTCAACCTGTTCTTCAACCTGGTTAACAACGCCATTAAGTACAATGTGCCCAATGGCGCCATCCGCATCACAGGGAGTATGGTGCACGGGAAGTTCCAACTGGCATTTACCGATACCGGGAAAGGCATCCCCGCCGAACAGATCCCGCTGATATTCGACCGGTTTAAAAAGTTCAGGCAATCTTCGCCGCAGGAGAGCTTCGGCCTGGGCTTGCCTATCGTGAAATCAATTGCCGGGTTCCATAATATTTTAATAAAAGTTGAGTCTGAAACTGGAAAAGGAACTACGTTTACGTTAACATTTCCCAGCGAACTGTTACCTGCATAACTATGGCCCTTTCAGACATCCGGAAGCTGCTTGCAATCGCCGAAAAACCTTCCAGGCTCGTGATCGGGCTCATGTCGGGCACCTCGCTCGACGGTCTCGATATCGCCCTGTGCCGCATCAGCGGAAGCGGGGCCCGCACCCGGGCAGAAGTACTCCGGTTCGAAACCACGCCATACCCGAAATCGTTCAAGGAAGACGTCCTCGGCATCTTCGCCAGGTCGCAGGGCGATACCGAAAAGCTCACGTTATTGAACGAGGTGATCGGAAGCACACATGCGGGTTATATTTTAGCGGCGCTGGCGAAATGGAACGTCGACCCGCCAGCCGTCGATTGCATCGCGAGCCACGGGCAAACGATCTATCACGCGCCTAAACGGCTTCACCAGCAAGAGAATTATCCCAATGCCACGCTCCAGATCGGCGATGGCGATCACATCGCGGTAAAAACGGGCATCATTACGCTCTGCGATTTCAGGCAGAAACACATCGCCGCAGGCGGAGAAGGTGCGCCGCTTGCCCTGTATGGCGATAAACTGCTTTTTTCATCCGCAAAAGAATCGCGCGTACTGCTTAACATGGGGGGCATCGCCAACTTTACGTTCCTCCCGCAGGGCGGAAACGGCCCGGTAATTCTCTCTACCGACACGGGGCCGGGCAATACACTGATAGACGCCGCAACGCGCAACTATTACCAGCAGGATTATGATGCCGGCGGGCGTTTGGCAGCATCCGGCAAAGCCGACGAAGAATTGCTTGCCGCATTACTTTCCCACACGTTTTTTGAAGAGGCCCTGCCAAAAACCACCGGTCCCGAGCTCTTTGGCGAAACTTACCTCGCAGCCGCCCTGGAGAAGGCCGGCAGGCGCAGCATCGCACCGCAGGACCTCCTGGCCACCCTCTCCAGGCTGACCGCCGTTTCCATTGCAAACGCCATAAAAAAAGTAACAGGTCCCGGGGCGGCCGTTTACGTAAGCGGCGGTGGCTGCCATAACCCGGTGGTGATGAATGCCATCAAAGAAGCATTACCCGGGTTTGCCATACACAATTTCGCCAAGCTTGGCATTGATCCGGATGCCAAAGAAGCCCTGCTTTTTGCCGTCCTGGCGAACGAAACGCTGGCGGGGGATCCCGGCATCGACGAAATTACGATGGGCAAGATCTGCTTACCGCGATGACGACGGAAGTTACCTGGTTGACATCGGCTTAACGGTGTAGCCTGCTTTTTTTAGCAGGCTGAGCAGTCCTTTTTCTCCCGGAAGGTGACCGGCGCCAACCACGAAGAAAGTTGGGCCTGCCTCCATTACCCCGGGTACTTTTCCAGCCCATTTTTTGTTGCGGTCGTATAGTATGTCGTTCAACTCAGCTGTGGTATAATCCTCGTAACCGCTAAGAGATTTTTCAAGGGCTTCCAGGTTTGCCGCTTTATAGGCATTAAAAAGCTGGGCGCTCTCTTTGCGGCACTTATCTATCTCACGCACGGTTTTGAGCAGCTGCTCCTTTTGGCGGGCAATCGGCGTATTAAATAAAATAGCGCTCTGCTCCTCTACCGTTTCAAGGCCGCGGATCATCTTACCCGTCCGTTTAGCCTCATCCTGGAAATATTGGTCGAGCGCAGGGTTCGACTCCGTTACGTTATTCGGGGCGACCATCCCAGCGATGGTCACCTGTATAGCAGCGGGCTTAAGTGTTTTAAGCATGTCGAGTTTAGCGGCGCCGGGCAGTTTTTGTAACGCCTGGTCTACTTCGGTGTATTCTTCAGCGGTAAGCACGTCGGCAATCGTACCTTTTTCCATGGCAATGAACGGAAACACCTTTTGCATCAGCGAGGCAGCATCGGTGAGCACGATCTCGCCCATAACTCCCGAGGTTTTATTAAACGCCTCCAGCACTTTCGGCAGCGTGTCGATAAAGTTTTTTCCCGCAAGGTGGTAGCTCCCGAAAATATATGACGGCTGCTTTAACCCGTTACCGCTTACCTGCCATAACAGGGTGTTGTTTCTTTTCGCGGAAGTTTGCGCATACGAACCAATGCCTGGAAGCAGGAAAAAGAAGAGGAGAAGCTTGAGATTTTTGGGGAGCATGGGGCGGGGGGTTCAGTTGTCGATACTCAGTTTGAATAGTACAAATTAATGGATTTTTGGTAACTTCCTTGTTAAAACCTAAACCGGTTCCTAACACGCCTAAAAACTGATCGCTGAAAACTCATAACTGATCACTATCTTTACCAACAACCAATCAGCGGACCTCACCCTATGCTGACCAATCCGGTATTATGGCGCTGCTCGATTACGTACTACAGGAACCCGCCTACGGCTGGAAAGATTCTACCGGTAACCTCGTTAAACCTACCGTCGGGGAAATCTTAAAAGAGTTCTTCTCGCGGCTGAACATTGTTAAGGACCGCAAAAACTGGCTGCCTTTTTTCAGCTGGCTTAAGGTGGTATGCCTTATCCCGTTCTTTTTCCTGTTCGTGTTTAAGTTCTTCAGCCTGGGAATGCTGGCAGCGGCATTCATCTACAGCATGATCATTATGGGTACCCATGGCACTATCTGGCACCACCGGTATTGTACACATGGCGCTTACCGTTTCCGCAATGCATTTTGGCGTTTCTTTACCCAAAACCTTACGATTAATGTAATCCCGGAAGAAATTTACGTGATTTCGCACCACGTGCACCACGCCAAGTCAGACCAGCCCGGCGACCCTTATAACGCGTCGGCCGGCTTCCTGTATTGTTTCCTGGCGGATGTGAATCACCAGCCCATCGCAAAATACCTGTCTGAAAACGATTATCACCGTCTTACGCTATTGATGCAGCATACCGGTATCAATCCCAATACCTATGTACAATACAAAAAATGGGGCTCCCTCGTTCATCCCGGGAGGGCGGTTTTAAGCTGGGTGCTTAATTGGTCGTTCTGGTATATGGTGTTCTGCTTGCTGGGCGGACATGCGCTGGCATGTACCCTGTTTGGCGCTGCCGGTTTCTGGGCGGTGGGTGTACGTACATTTAACTATGAGGGACATGGCAAGGGCGGGGACAAGCGCCGTGCGGGCACAGACCATAACCTCAAAGATATGTCGGTGAACCAGCTTTGGCCCGGCATCGTAGCCGGCGAATGGCACAATAACCACCACCTGTTCCCCAAAAGCGCACGCAGCGGCTTCAAAGCGCACCAGGTCGACCTTGCATTTTACTATATCCGCCTGATGTACGCGCTCGGCGCCGTGTCTGGCTACCGCGATGACAAGAAGAACTTCGTGAAACAATATTATGAGCCGTATTTGGAAGGGAAAGCAACGAGAGACCGGCTATTGCGCCATAAAAGAACGGATAGCTGACGGCTGATAACTCATAACTCCCTATCTTTGCCGCCATGATCAAAGGATTCTTTAACGTACCTGCTCCCGTAAACGAGCCGGTATTGAACTACGGCCCGGGAAGCAAAGAACGGGCACTTTTGAAACAGGCCCTGGCCGATGCGCGTTCGCAGGAGCTGGATGTGCCTATGTATATCGGCGGCAAAGCCGTACACACGGATAAAAAATCGGCGCTTCGCCCGCCTCACGACCACCAGCATGTGCTCGGTCGTTATTCGCAGGGCGACAAGACCCATGTTGCCGACGCCATTAATGCCGCGCTTGCCGCGAAAGCCGCATGGGAGAACCTTTCATGGGAACACCGCGCAGCAATCTTCTTAAAGGCCGCCGACCTGATCGCCGGTCCCTACCGCTATAAGCTCAATGCCGCAACGATGCTTGGCCAATCAAAAAACGCGTACCAGGCGGAGATCGATTCGGCCTGCGAGATCATCGACTTCCTGCGTTTCAACGTAAAATACATGAGCGAGATCTATGCGCAGCAGCCTCCTGTTTCGCCGCGCGGCGTATGGAACAGGGTGGAACAGCGGCCGCTGGAAGGCTTTGTGTTTGCCCTTACGCCTTTTAACTTCACCGCCATAGCGGGTAACCTGCCAACCTCGGCCGCCATGATGGGCAACGTAGTGGTATGGAAACCGGCTAACACACAGATCTATGCCGCCAATGTGCTGATGGAGATCTTCATAGAAGCCGGCGTACCGGCAGGTGTGATCAACCTGGTGTATGTTTCCGGTCCCGATGCCGGCGAAGTGATCTTTAATCATCCCGATTTTGCGGGGATCCATTTTACCGGCTCAACCGGTGTGTTCCAGGATATCTGGAAAACGATCGGCAACAATATCCACAAGTTTAAAACCTACCCGCGCATTGTGGGCGAAACCGGTGGAAAAGATTTTATCCTCGTACATGGATCCGCCGATGCGGACGTGTCGGCCACGGCCATTGTGCGCGGCGCGTTCGAATACCAGGGTCAGAAATGTTCGGCAGCCTCGCGCGTGTACGTAGCGGCTTCGATCTGGCCGGCGGTAAAAGAAAAGATGCTGGCAGACCTGGCTACCTTTAAAATGGGACCGACGGAAGATCTCGGCAACTTTATAAACGCCGTGATCGACGAGAAATCGTTCGATAAACTGGCGAAATACATCGACGCCGCTAAACAGGATGCGGGTGTAGAGATCATTGCAGGCGGCAACTATGATAAATCAACCGGCTATTTTATCGAGCCCACGGTAATCGTTACACAGGACCCATCCTACGTAACCATGTGCGAAGAGCTTTTCGGGCCGGTACTGTCTATATATGTATATGATGATGCGGATTTCGACGGCATACTAAAAACCATTGACGAAACGTCTATCTACGCACTCACCGGCGCCGTGATCGCGCAGGACCGCTACGCCATCGAGCAAGCGTGCCATGCCTTACGCAATGCGGCCGGCAACTTCTACATTAATGATAAATGTACCGGCGCGGTGGTCGGCCAGCAGCCCTTCGGCGGAGCACGCGGTTCGGGCACCAATGATAAAGCAGGCTCAATGATCAACCTGCTGCGGTGGAGCTCGCCGAGGGCGATCAAGGAAACGTTCGACCCGCCGAAAGATTACCGGTACCCGTTTTTGGAAGAATAAGCTATCTATAATACAATCATGTAATTACATGGGCATCGGTGCGGCGTATAACGGGAGATAGACGGGAATAAGGTGCGCTAAGCGGAAACAGACGGAAATTGAAATAGTAAGCAGCGTTTAGCGGAACGAAACGGTGCAAAGTAAAATCACTACGATGCGGCCACCGATCTCAGCTGCACAAGATCTCCCGTTTCGGTGTTGATCACATCCATCATCTCTACTTCAAGCAGCATGGCGATGTGAAATAAGCGGCTCAGCGTGATCTGGCAATAACCCAGCTCGATCTTGCTGTAAGCATTTTGCGAAATTTCCAGCTTGGCAGCCAGGTATTCCTGCGTGTAGTTTCTAAATTCTCTGATCTTCCGGATGTTCGAGGCTACTTTCTTAGCTTTAATACGTGATATCTCCTTCATGAGGCAAATTTTTTGGCGGTTGGGCCGTCGCATTATTAGATATACCTCTACTAACGATGTTTTTTGCCTGATGGATTTAAGAAGTCGAAAATGACCCGGCCATACTTATCCTGGACAAAGCCGCCTCGGCCCTGGATTCTGATTCGGAACAACATGTGCAAAAGCCATCAGCATCCTGCGCGAGCAGGAAAAAACCATCGTAATTATCGTCCACCGGCTGAGTACGGTGATGAATGCAGACAAGATCGCCGCCGCCAGCTTACGCCAGCAGTACCTTCCACGCATTTTCTACGTCATCGTTTTCGAGCAGCCGTTTTGCCAGCATCGTGAGCTGTACTTCGCGGCTGTACTGGTCGCCGATGGTGGCGTCTAAAATGTCTTTAACTTCCTCGTACAGGTGCACTTGGGCAATTTCCAGGTCTGCGGGCAGGGCCGAAATGTTGCCGAGCTTACCAAGGTCGTTCCCGGTCAGGATGCGCGAGGTACGGATCCGGGCCGGGATGGCATCTACGCCGATACCGATGGAAACCAGCGGCTTAGCCACCTTAAACAAGCTTTCGGGGGTTACGCGGCAGTACCAGTCGCCGCCCAGCCGGGCTACCAGGTCGAGCTTTGCCTGGTTGATCGTACCGTTTTCAAGGAGATCCTCCGCCAGGTGGATCCGCTTGACCTCGGCCAGCACCAGGTTGCCTGCCCCGGGGCCGTCGCCCAGCGCGATCACGTTAGTTACCACGCACTCGAACTGTACCGGCGATTCGGCTACGCGCGGCGGACGAATGATCTCTGAAGCGATCTCCGTAAAACCGGCTTTCACAAACTCATTCACCTCTCCCGGGTATTCGGTGCTGGCCAGGGATGTTTGCTGTACCATCGGGTAATTTACCACGTTGATGGCTACTTCGGGCACCTGGCGGATATTTTCCAGCGTATGTTTAATGGTATTGTCGCGCACCCGCCTCGAAGGAGAAAAGATGACCACCGGCGGGTTGGTGCTAAAGATATTGAAAAAGCTGTAGGGACTGAGGTTTACATTTCCCGCAGCGTTAACCGTAGAGGCGAAACAGATGGGGCGCGGCGCCACCGTGTATTGCAGGTAACCGTGCAGCTCTGTAATGGAAATCGCCGTAGGATCAATCGTTTTCATTGTAATAGGATAGTAAACAGGATAGGTCCCTGAAGCTCTATCTGGTTATTTTTTTAACGCCAGCAACGAAAAATCCGTACCTGCCCGCCGGATCGTATTGCCCAGCACGCCTAAACCGGTTACCTCCATTTCTACCAGGTCGCCGTCTTTAAGCCATTGGGTTTCATAATTGGGATCGTTTAGCAGCCCGGTGCCGTTCAGTTCCAGGAAACAGCCCGTACCCACCGTTCCCGATCCGATCACATCACCCGGGTAAATATCCGCGCCATAGGCGCAGCGTTCTATGATCTCTGCAAAGGTCCAGTCCATATCGGCCATGGTGCCGGCAGATACCTCTTCGCCGTTTACGTGGCAGGTCATTTTCAGGTCGTAGGCGTTACCTGTATGGCCCGGTTTGGCCGCCACCTTATAAGGCTCAAGTTCGTCGGGAGTAACCAGCCAGGGCCCGATCACGGTCGAAAAGTCCTTACCCTTCGCCGGGCCCAGGTTCAGCAGCATTTCCTCCATTTGAAGAGTCCGGGCGCTCATGTCGTTCATGATCATGTACCCGGCAATGTAGCTGTCAGCCCCGGCAGCGGGGATGTTGCGGCCCTTTTTTCCAATCACTACGGCCACTTCCAGCTCGAAGTCGAGCTTCTCGAAATGGTCGGGCATACACCAGATCTCACCCGGCCCGTTAATGGCATGGTGGTTGGTAAAGTAAAACACCGGGTACTGGTCGAACTCCGGGATCATCTCCGCTTTCCGGTTGCGGCGTGCGGCGGCAACATGCTGGCGGAAGGCGTAACCGTCGCGGCACGAAGCCGGATGCGGTACCGGCGCCATCAACTCGTAGAACACTTCCTCGCGCGCTTTGAGGCCGCCCGACTTAATAGCCGAGTTTACTTTGCGGGCATGCTCCATGATCTCTTCGCCTTCCTGCAAAAACTGGTTCATGTTATCGGGGATCAGCTTGTCGCACGAATGCAGGTTGTAAATATGGCCGTTAATAAATAGTCCGAGGTGTTCGCGGTCTTCGGTGCGATAGGATACTAGCTTCATAGTAAATCTTGGTTAGTGGTGTAAAACTACAAGTTTGGCAATGATAATGTACAGCGATATAAATTATTCCCCATTGCATTGCACTTATTCAGCTAAACCCGTTACCTTTATGACATGTTCGCGAAGCTTACACTAACCATCCAGCAGCTCCGGCTCGTATCCCGGGAGGTTATCGCTTCGTTCCGCTATTCCCTGCTGTCTAAACTGGTTTTTGCGCAGTACTAAGTACCTGCCACGGACATGACGCTGAGCGCCAGCTACATTTCCAGGCGCAGAACGTTCAGCGTTTAACGTCCAACCAATTGCGATTCTTATTGTTAACCAATTACTTAACCAACCAAGTATGCCTGTATACCATAAACTGGGCAGTATCCCTCATAAACGGCACACGGTTTTCCGTAAACCCGGTGGGGAGCTTTACGCCGAAGAGCTTGTGTCAACCGAGGGATTTTCGAGCCTGTATTCGCTGGTTTACCATTGCTATCCGCCAACCATTGTGAAGGCCCTTGGCGAACCGTATTCGGTGGAGCCAAAGGTCGCGAGAGAAAAACACCTCAAACATACCAGCCTGCTCGGGTTTAACGTCGCGCCCGAAGACGACTATCTCCAAAGCCGCAAGGCCGTACTGGTGAACAGCGACCTCCATATTTCGCTGGCCGCACCGCGCCGGTCTATGACGGATTATTTTTACAAGAACAGCCAGGCCGACGAGGTTATTTTTATCCACCAGGGAAACGGCACCTTAAAAACCGGCTTCGGCAGCATCCGCTTTGGCTACGGCGACTACCTGGTGGTACCCCGCGGCACGATCTACCAGCTTCATTTTGACGGAGCAGACAACCGCCTGTTCATCGTCGAGAGCTTCAGCCCTATCCGTACCCCCAAACGCTACCGCAATCAATACGGCCAGCTGATGGAGCACTCGCCCTATTGCGAACGCGATATCCGCCTGCCCGCCGACCTGGAAACCTTTGATGAAAAGGGAGACTTTAAGGTCCTCATCAAAAAACAGGGAATGATCTACCCCTATACCTACGGCACGCACCCTTTCGATTTTATCGGATGGGATGGCTTTCACTATCCCTGGGCTTTTTCCATTCATGACTTCGAGCCCATCACCGGGCGCCTGCATCAGCCGCCTCCCGTACACCAGACATTCGAGGGGCATAATTTCGTGATCTGCTCCTTCGTTCCGCGGAAATATGATTATCACCCGCTGTCGATCCCGGCGCCTTACAACCACAGCAATGTGGATAGCGACGAAGTGCTATATTACGTAGACGGTGACTTTATGAGCCGCAAAAGCGTGGTAAAAGGCCAGATCACGCTGCACCCGGGAGGCATCCCGCACGGCCCGCACCCGGGAACGGTGGAGAAATCAATCGGCAAGGAATCAACCGAAGAACTTGCCGTAATGATCGATCCGTTTAAACCGCTGATGATCACGGACGAAGCGATCCGGATAGAAGATCCCGGCTATTATAAAAGTTGGGAGGGTTAACCAAGCCTGTCCCCCTCAGGAGGGAAAAAACCCCGGCTAAACATCCTGTAAACAAAAGACTACGATTATGAACACGCAAACCATCTCAAATACCAATATCAACACCCCCGACTTTCTCCCCCTAAACGGCACCGATTACGTCGAATTTTACGTCGGCAATGCCAAGCAGGCTGCACATTTCTATAAAACGGCATTTGGCTTCCAGGACCTCGCTTATGCAGGACCCGAAACCGGCATACGCGACCGCGCCTCGTACGTGCTGCAGCAGGGGAAGATCCGGCTGGTACTTACCACACCGCTTCGCTCTGATCACCCCATCTCCGAACACATTAAAAAACATGGCGACGGCGTGAAAGTGCTCGCCCTCTGGGTAAACGACGCCTACGATGCCTACGCGCAAACCGTAAACCGCGGCGCAAAGCCCTTCCAGGAGCCGCAAACCATTAGCGACGACCATGGCGAAGTACGCACCAGCGGCATACGGCTTTACGGCGAAACGGTGCATCTGTTCATCGAAAGGAAGAATTATCACGGTGTTTTTCTCCCGGGATATAAAGAGCATACCACAAGCTATCGCCCCGCGCCCACGGGTTTACAGTATGTAGACCACTGCGTGGGAAATGTCGACTGGCATAAGATGAACGAGTGGGTGAGCTTTTACGAAGATATTATGGGCTTCAAAAACATCCTGTCCTTTGATGACAAGATGATCTCGACCGAGTACTCCGCATTGATGAGCAAAGTGATGAGCAACGGGAACGGCTATGTGAAATTCCCGATCAACGAGCCGGCGGAAGGAAAAAAGAAATCGCAGATCGAAGAATACCTGGAGTTTTACGAAGGCGAAGGCGTACAGCACCTCGCGCTGGCCACCAATGACATCGTAGATACCGTAACTAAACTGCAGGAGCGCGGCATCGATTTCCTCCACGTACCCACCACATATTACGATGAACTGACGGACCGTGTCGGTCGTATCGACGAAGACCTCGAACCGCTAAAAAAACTCGGCATCCTTGTTGACCGGGATGATGAAGGTTACCTCCTGCAGATCTTTACCAAACCGGTGGAAGACCGCCCCACCGTTTTCTTCGAGATCATCCAGCGCAAAGGCGCCCGGTCCTTCGGCGCAGGCAACTTTAAGGCCCTTTTCGAAGCCATTGAACGGGAACAGGAGTTAAGGGGAAATTTATAGCTTTAAGTTTAAGCGATCACTAAATTATGCATGCATAGCATTTTATCCCTTATTTTACTACTTTAGCTTTTCTAACCACATCCTATGATCGCACAGGTCCTGTTTCTATTGCTGGCGGCTGCATCGGTTGGGCTCTTCACATTCAATGTGAAAAAGATCATCCGGAACATCCGGCTTGGCCGGCCGTTAGATCGCTCCGACCGCAAAGCGGAACGGTGGATGGTATTGTTAAAAGTAGCTTTCGGGCAAACGAAAATGGTGGTAAGGCCAGTACCGGGCATCCTGCATTTACTAATCTACGCCGGCTTTATCATCATCAACATGGAAGTGCTCGAGATCGCCATCGACGGGATTTTGGGTACCCACCGGGTATTTTCCTTCGCAGGCATGCTGTACAGCATCCTAACCGGCACCTTCGAATGGCTGGCCCTGGGTGTACTGCTGGCCTGCGTAGTGTTCCTTATCCGCAGGAACGTGATCCGGCTTAAGCGTTTCACCGGTACGGAAATGACTTCCTGGCCGCGCTCGGATGCCAATTATATCCTCCTTACCGAGATCCTGCTCATGACCGCTTACCTCACCATGAACGCCGCCGACCGCTCCCTGCAACTAACCGGTGCTGAACATTATAAAGTTGCAGGTGCGTTTCCGGTAAGCGCCTGGCTGATGCCGCTGATGCCCGCAAATGAAAACACGCTGGTATTCGTAGAGCGTGCATGCTGGTGGTTCCACATCACCGGGATCTTTGCTTTCTTAAATTACCTGCCGTATTCCAAACACTTCCATATCATTATGGCGTTCCCCAATACCTGGTATTCAAACCTGGAACCGAAGGGCGAATTTACCAACATGCAGTCTGTTACAAACGAGGTGAAGGCCATGCTGGATCCTTCTTTTGTGCCCGGTACGGCTGCCGAAACGTCACGTTTTGGCGCCAAAGATGTAACCGACCTTAGCTGGAAAAGCCTGATGGATGCTTATACATGTACCGAGTGCGGCCGCTGTACGTCAGAGTGCCCGGCCAATATTACGGGCAAGCTGCTGTCTCCCCGTAAAATAATGATGGATACCCGCGACCGGCTTACCGAGGCGGGCAAACACCTCGATAAAGGCACGGGAGAACCGGATGGCAAGTCGCTGCTCGACGATTACATTACCCGCGAAGAGATCTGGGCATGCACCACCTGCAATGCGTGCACGCGCGCCTGCCCGGTTAATATCGACCCGCTTTCTATCATCGTAGAGCTTCGGCGCTACGCCGTAATGGAGGAATCGCAGGCCCCGGCCAGCATTAATAACATGTTTGGCAATACAGAAAATAACGGGGCGCCGTGGAAGTACCCGGCATCTGACAGGTTTGCGTGGGCAAATGATACTTAGGGGTTTTGACGTTAAACGGCGTACGTTCGGTGAAACGCCCTCAAAATAAAATAAAGTCAGTTGATAACCATACGCTATACCATAAAGCTCCCCGGCGCTTTGCCGGATGTATAACGTATAACGTAAAACGTATAACTCCAGAATGACTAAACCACCCACCATGGCCGAAATGGCCGCTTCAGGCCAAACTCCCGAGATCCTTTTCTGGGTAGGCTGCGCTTCCAGCTTTGATGAACGCGCACAGCGGATTACACGTGCCATTTGCGGGATCCTGCAGCATACCGGTGTGAATTTCGCGGTACTTGGCACCGAAGAAAGTTGCACCGGCGATCCTGCCAAGCGCGCAGGTAACGAGTTCCTGTTCCAGATGCAAGCCATTGCTAACATCGGGGTGCTGAACGCCTACCAGGTAAAAAAGATCGTAACGGGCTGCCCGCATTGCTTTAACACCCTCAAAAACGAGTACCCGGGATTGGGCGGCAACTACGAAGTGATACATCACTCACAGCTCATCCAGCAATTAATAGACGAAGGGAAGCTCCGCGCCGAAGGCGGCGAATCTTTCAAAGGAAAAAAAATCACTTTCCATGATCCCTGCTACCTGGGGAGGGCAAACGATGTATATGAAGCGCCCCGAAAAACCCTCGAGCTGTTAGACGCCGATCTTGTGGAGATGAAAAGATGCCGCGCCAACGGCCTGTGCTGTGGTGCCGGCGGCGCGCAAATGTTTAAGGAGCCAGAGCGTGGCCGGAAAGACATCAATGTTGAACGCGTTGAGGAAGCCATGCAAACCCAACGGGATATTATTGCCACGGCCTGTCCGTTTTGCATGACCATGATCCGCGATGGCGTGAAAAGCCT
Organism: Hufsiella ginkgonis; assembly: GCF_009834915.1. Taxonomy (GTDB): domain Bacteria; phylum Bacteroidota; class Bacteroidia; order Sphingobacteriales; family Sphingobacteriaceae; genus Hufsiella; species Hufsiella ginkgonis. The sequence goes on from NZ_WVHS01000001.1 coordinate 1,206,851, forward strand.
TGAAAAAGAAGATACCGTAACCGTTCTCGACATTGCGGAACTCACGGCCCGTGCCAATGGGCTTAAAAGTTAAAAGCGATCCGGGGAAGATCGCTTTTAATAACACACACATTAAAAATTTGTAGAAGAGAGTCCCTGCCTCACCAGGCAGCGGGTTGTCTAAAAGTCGTGATATTTATCGCTTATTACCGTTAAAAAGCCGGAAGATTTTTCCCAAAAAAACAGGAGATTTTTCCCACGAAATAGCGGGTTTTTTCCCATAAAATCATGTGTTTTTTCCCACGTTTTTATGTGATTTTTCTCCTGGATCCAGGGTTTTTTCCCACGTTTCCCGGAGAAAAAACCCGTGAAAACGTGTGATTTTTTTCTAAGAACCAGGTGTTAATTTTTTACCTTCAACAGCATTTCAGAAATGCTGTCGAGCTGAGTCGTTTCTATATTTTTTAACGGAAGGGGCAGCGCACCGGCCATCGAATCGATGTTCCCTTTCCTGTCGTTATAGGTCTGCACGATAATGTCGGCGCCGGCGGTTGTGAGTAATAACGTCCCGGAAATGGTGTCGCCGAGATAACTGATATCTTTCAAACGCCGCAGGTTAAAGGAGAAATATTCCTGCTTGCCGTTGGGAAAAAACTTCCGTAGCCTGAAAAAGCCTTCGTCGGTAACATGCAGTTCGAACTTTTTTAACTTCACGTCCGCCCCGGGATTAAAGTACCGCTGCAAACGTTGCTCCAGCCAGGGAAGCGAAACGTCGGCTGCACGAAACCCGGGTAATATCGGAAGCACTGCCATCAGCACCAAAATCTTCCGGATACTGCCGGCGAAGTAATTTTTACATTGAGATCGCATAACATCAGAACTAAAAATAGCTTCCAAAAGTATAAATTGTAATTTTGTGTATGAATATTTCCGAAAACTCCCGCGTATGGATCTACCAGTCGAACAGGCAATTGACCGGTCCGGAGGTAAAGCAACTGGAAGAGGTGCTGGAGTCATTCACCGGTCAATGGCTGGCGCACGGACATCCGCTGGCGGCACAGGCTGCGGTACGTTACGCGCGTTTTATCATTCTCGCCGTCGACGAAAGCCGGGCGGGTGCTACAGGCTGCTCTATAGACAAGTCGGTAAACCTGATGAAAGAGATCGAAACCGCATTCAGCATCGATCTTTTTGACCGGTTTAACATTGCCTACCGGGATGGGGAACAGATCGCATCCTGCGGAAGAGCGGCGTTTGAAACCCTGATCGCATCCGGTAAAATAACCGAAGACACTATCGTTTTTAACAACCTGGTTCAAACGGTAAAAGGGTTAAACGAGCAATGGGAAGTACCGTTTAAAGAAAGCTGGCACCAGCGTGTTTTCAGTCTTCCGACACGGGTGTAACACCGGGTATCAGATCTTCGCTTTCTTCAGTCTTCGCATATTACGTAAAATAAGGCCCTGCTTATAATAAATATACCTCGTTGGATTAGCCGGCGACCATTTGCGCGGGTTGGGTAACACCGCCACGATCAACGCCGCCTCAGACCGGTTGAGGTCCTGCGCCTCTTTGTGAAAATATACGCGGCTGGCCTCACTTACGCCGTAGATGCCGTCGCCCGTTTCTATTACGTTCAGGTACACCTCAAGGGTACGCTCTTTACTCCAGAAAACCTCGATCAATACCGTAAAGTATACTTCGAAACCTTTACGGATCCATGAACGGCCAGGCCAGAGGAACACGTTTTTAGCGGTTTGCTGGGTAATGGTGCTGCCTCCCCTTATCTTTTTGCCTTGCTGGTTTTTTTCGTAAGCCTGTTCGATCGACTCCACATCGAATCCCCGGTGCTCCAGGAACTTGGCATCCTCTCCCGCCATTGCGGCGATCTTTAAATTACGCGGAATGCTGTCGTAATCCAGCCAGTCTTTCCGGATCAGCCAGGGTTTGCCGTCGAACTTGCGCTCAAAACCGCGGGATACCATCAGCCACGTAACAGGCGGATTAATAAAGCGGCAGGCAATTACCCAAAAAATGGTCGCTCCGAAATAGATAAGCATCACTCTTTTAGCGATCTTCCAGGCACGTCGCCAGCTGATACCACTGCGTGAGGCTCTTTTGGAAGTACTTTCATTTTTGGGCATACCTTGTAAAAATAAAAAAGTGGGTGACTCCGGCAAAATCATGTTAACCAGGAACGCGGTTAAAAGGGCTCAGGCAAAATAATTGGGGACCGGGATTATCGTCTCCATAACTTTCCGTACTGATCCGTTAAAAGCATGCCCGGTGCGGAGTTACACGCAAACAAAAAAAGCGTCCCGTAACGGAACGCTTTTAAAAGATAACCGGTAAAGCCGGTCTTTAATTATTCAGCCACTACTTCGAAAGGAACCTGAACTTTAACCTCTTTGTGGAGGTTAAGGTTGGCAACGTACTCGCCAACAAATTTAGGCTCGGTTTCGAAAGTGATCCGGCGACGGTCGACTTCAAAACCTTCCTTCTTCAGGGCATCAGCTACCTGGATGGTGTTTACAGAACCGAAGATCTTGCCGCTTTCGCCAGCTTTAGCGCCGATAGTAAGCTTTACACCTTCTAATTTAGCTGCGGTGGCTAACGCGTCATTCTTGATCTTATCCTGTTTAAACTGTGCTTGCTTTAAGTTTTCGGCCAACACTTTCTTTGCAGAAGGAGTAGCTAAAGTAGCAAAGCCCTGGGGGATAAGGTAGTTACGACCGTAACCTGGTTTTACATTTACTACATCATCTTTCTCACCGAGATTTTTGATGTCTTGTTTTAAAATAATTTCCATTGCGCTTATCCTCCGTTATTTTAATGAATCGGTTACATACGGCAACAGGCCGATGTGACGTGCACGTTTGATCGCCTGGGCTACTTTGCGCTGGAACTTCAACGAAGTACCTGTTAAACGACGCGGAAGAACTTTCCCCTGGTCGTTTACAAATTTTAACAGGAAGTTTGCGTCTTTGTAATCGATGTATTTGATACCGTTCTTCTTAAAGCGGCAATACTTTTTGCGGTTATCCTCCACCTTGGGAGCGGTAACGTACTGAATTTGCTCTTTAGCCATTAGTTTGCTACCTCCACTGTTGTAGGTTTGTTCTTGTTGAAGGCGCCGCTGCGTTTCTTGTCGTTATAAGCAACTGCGTGTTTGTCGAGGGAAATGGTAAGGAAACGTAAAATACGCTCATCCCTTTTAAACTCCACTTCAAGCTTGTTAATTAATTCACCGGGAGCTTTAAATTCGATGAGGTGATAGTGACCCGTAGTCTTTTTCTGAATCGGGTACGCTAGTTTTTTCAAACCCCAATTATCCTCCTGGATAATTTCGGCTCCGTTATCGGTTAAGATCTTTACGAATTTGGCTACTGCCTCTTTCGCAACGTCTTCTGATAACAACGGGGTCAGAATGATCACTGATTCGTACTGCTGCATTTGTAAGTATTGATTATTAATTGTTTATCCGTTACAAAACGGGACGCAAATGTAAGAAGAAATATCTTTTTTTCAAAGTGAATAATACTGTACCTTGAACGACGCTTAACAGCTGGTATTTATATGGTTAATAAAGTAATGAACAACCTGTTTCTTTGTTTCTGTGTGTGGGCGTTTTGTACAGGCCTGTCATTCGCACAGGACACGCCGATGGGGCCTGCGGAGAAAAAAATGACCGATAGTGTTTGTAAGTGTGTGAACCTGGTCGATTTAAAGAAAATATCGACCCGCGAAGAGGCAATAGCCGCTTACACGAACTGCATTACTAAAAACGCCGACATCATGATGAGCCTGGTGGATGAACGCAAAGCCGACATCAACGACAAAGCGGCGATGACGGTTATCGGCGTCGACCTGGCAAAGAACCTGCTTAAAACGGGATGCGAAAACTTCGCGCAACTCTCACTCCTCACCACCAAAGGCACGGGAGCCGAAGCCAAAAGCGTAACAACGGGTACTTTTAAACGGATTGATGTGAAAGGGTTTAACTATATCGTGCTGAAAGATGCCGCCGGAAACGAGCAATCCTTTTTATGGTTGCGGCAATTTCCCGGTTCGGAACAATTTGCAGGAAGCACTTTAAAACTGGCGGGAAAACCACTAAAGGTAACCTGGCAGGAAATGGAAGTGTACCTGCCTGCTGCCAAAGGGTATTATAAGGTGAAAGAGATCACCGCCATAGAAGGCCTGTAAAGGGCGGCTTTGGCTTCCGCCCTTTACCAGAGCTTTAAAAAATAAACCCGGTACTTACCTGTATCGACTGGCTCTTCCACTTGTCGCCCGAGCTTACGTCGTTTAGTTCAGACAATCCTACCACATAGCGGCCGCCCACATGAAGTCCCAACACCGGCAGCTTCCACTGGAAACCACCCGCCATAGAGAAATCTCCTGATTTGAATGCTTCCTTGCCATTCTGGATCAGGGAATTATCCTTATTGATAGCGATGCTATACTGCGGACCTAATTGCAGCTTCAAGTTATTCCCGTAGCTAAGCAAGATGGGGATAGTAAGATAATCGAGCTTTACATGCTTGTTGGCCGGATCGTTCGCATCAAATGGCTGGGAGACATCATCGGAAGCGGTAGTTTTGCTTTGAACAAACAGCACTTCCGGCTGCAGGCCCAGCTTGCCGGAAAGGGGCACCTGGAGCAGGCCTCCAAGGAGGTAGCTGTAAGTAAAACCATCCTTGAACGCTACACCATCGATCTTGTTTCCGTTTACCCCAGCTTTAATACCGAGGTGTAAGCCGCCTTTTTGGGCAAAACACGGCGATGCCAGAAGTAAACCGGCTGCGAAAATAAATACATTGATTTTTTTTAACATAACCTTCAATTTAATCCGGGCCCCAATGCCCGCATTTTGCGGAACAATTATCCGCGCATAATGTTATGACGGTTTTGCAGGCCAAACGGTTGCTTCAACAGCCATTTTATAAACCTCCCGAATGAAATATGGCATCTTCTTCCTATTTTCGCACCGATGGAAAACTTCATTGTATCGGCCAGGAAATATCGCCCCGCAACATTCGAAAGCGTTGTCGGTCAGCAGCATATCACCAATACGCTAAAGAACGCCATTAAGAACAACCAGCTTGCGCAGGCATTTTTGTTCTGCGGACCCCGGGGCGTGGGGAAAACCACCTGCGCCCGTATATTGGCGAAAACGATCAACTGCCAGAACTTATTGCCCAATACCGAGCCTTGCGGCGAATGTGAATCGTGCCGTTCGTTTCAGCAGGGCAACTCGTTCAGTATTCATGAGCTGGATGCGGCGTCGAACAATTCGGTAGACGATATCAGGAGCCTGATCGAGCAGGTGCGGATACCGCCTCAAACAGGCAGGTACAAGATCTACATCATCGATGAGGTGCACATGCTTTCGCAAGCGGCGTTTAACGCTTTCCTGAAAACGCTGGAAGAGCCTCCAGGCTATGCGATCTTTATCCTGGCCACTACCGAAAAGCACAAGATCCTCCCCACGATATTGTCGCGCTGCCAGATCTTCGATTTTAACCGGATCAGGGTTGAAGACATGGCCGCGCACCTGGCAAACATAGCCTCTAAAGAACAAGTAGCGTATGATGCAGACGGGCTACACCTTATCGCCCAAAAGGCGGATGGCGGATTGCGCGATGCCTTATCGATGTTCGACCAGATCGTTAGCTTCTCTAACAGGAATGTAACGTACCGGTCGGTGATCGAGAACCTGAACATCCTCGACTACGATTATTATTTCAAGATCACGCAATTGCTGCTAGAACAAAATACCCCTGAAACCTTGGTGGTGTTTGACGATATCCTGGCGAACGGTTTCGACGGCAACCATTTTATTAACGGGCTGGCTTCGCATTTCAGGAACCTGCTGGTGGGAAAAGACGCCGTTACGCTGAAACTGCTGGAAGTAAGCGAGGGGATCCGGCAAAAGTACCTGCAGCAATCGCAGGCAACATCGGTTTCATTCCTGCTTTCGGCCCTGAGCATTACCAACCAATGCGACCTTAATTATAAGATGAGCAAGAACCAACGCCTGCAGGTAGAGCTGGCGCTCATCAAGCTTTGTCACATCGCTTCGGCGCTCAATCTTTCAGAAAACCAGGTAACTGCCGAAGACGGCCAGACTAAAAAAAAAACTGAACCCATAGCGGTAGAGCCGCCGGAGCGACCGGCCGCTGCACCGGCGATGCCGGCTATACCCGCCGTCCCTGCGGCACAACCCGCGCCGGTGGCGCCAACCGCACCTGCACCAGTTATTACCGATGCCCCGCCCACGCCAAAACCGTTCATTAAGCCGGGCCTGGTTGCGTCTGCCTCCCTCATCCCCAATTTAAATGACCTGGAAGGAGGAAAAAAGGAAGAGGAAAAAAAGCCTGAATACCTTTCGGGCGAAAGCCGGAAGCCTTTTACCAATGATCAATTTCTCCGCGCATGGAATGAATACGCCGAAAGAGCAAAAAGAACGAGCAAGATGAACGTTTTTACGCTGATGACGGCCAACGCGCCGCGGCTCCTGGAAAACTTCCTGGTCGAAGTGCTTGTCGAAAATAAAGCGCTTGAAAACAACCTGATTCTCGAAAAAATCGACCTGCTTAACTTCCTGCGGTCTAACCTGGAGAACTTTTCCATCGATATCGTTTCGCGCCTGGTAGAGCAAACACAGAAAAAAAGGCTTTACACCTCCACCGAGAAATACCAGCACATGGTGCAGAAAAATCCGGCGGTGGAGGAGTTTAGAAGAAGATTTAACCTGGGTATCGAGTAAATCGACCGTAGTTATACGGTATCATTTTTCGGGTATCCTTCTTCGTCCAGGTCGTCCCGGTCGTCTTCCGGTGTCTTTGCAAGCTCTTCGTCTATCGGGTCGAGCTGGACGATCTTGCCATTATCTATATGCATGGCCAGTTTCTCCGTATCGGTTTCGAGCGACGCTTTCTTGCTATACTCGTCGCCCACATACAGGTTGGCTTCGTCCCAGTCAGAATTATCGTCTTCGCCATTGGGTGCGGCGGTTTCGTAAGGATCGGGGTGGTCGTAATCGGGATCGTCGCCGGTTACATCAAGCTCATAGCTTCCGGCTTCTTCGTTATATTTCAGGTTGGTAAGATCGGTGGTTGCGCCAAGGTCGTCCTTTAAGGTCTGGTCGCGGTCCGAGTTATCGTCGTTAAGCTCGGGGTAGTAGTTATCTTTAGTTTCCATAATAATGGTTTTAAATGATAAAGGATCAAACCCCAAAAAAGTTCTGGGAAATACCGCCCAGCGAAACAGGTTAGTCCCGCAAAACGAAAATCCCCTTACGACCTTCTTTCCAAAGACTGTACTTTGTGGGTAGTAAAGGACCTGTTTAAATCCCCCGATTCTTTTTATCGAAAGACCAATTATTGCCAAAACCCTGTCCGCTTGATATATATTTTTCAAAAAATGTATCATTTATGAATAAGTATGACAAATATTTGGCTTAAGCGGTTCATTTTTTTACCTTCATAGCAGTTTATTATTAAATTTTTTACAAAAACCAGTTGAAAAATATATCCAGGAGAGATTTTATACAAAAAAGCACCGCCCTGGCAGGCGGAAGTTACTCGTTAATGCTGGCGTTAGGATTATTACGCCCTGTTGAAGCCCACGGATTTGAGTTAGAGGGCAGCGCCGGCGGGCAACATGTGATTATTTTAGGCGCGGGGCTTTGCGGAATGACCGCAGCTTATGAGCTGGCAAAACTGGGTTATAAGTGCACCATACTCGAAGCGCGTGATCGCACCGGCGGAAGATGCTGGAGCCCAAAAAAAGGATCCGCTTCCGCCGAAATCGGTAAAGCTCTTCAAATTGGGCAATTCGACGAAGGGATGTATTTTAATGCCGGGCCTTCGCGGATCCCGCACAACCACGCGCTAACCATGCATTATTGCCGGGAACTGGGCGTACCTATCCAGGTTTATAACAATGTGAACGAGGGGGCTTATTACTTCAGTGAAGGAAAGGGCCCGCTATCCAATAAGAAGGTCCGTGTGCGCGAGGTGCATAATGACATGCGCGGGTATACCACCGAGCTGCTGGCAAAAGCCATGGACCAGGGCAAGCTCGACCAGGCCATGACCAGGGAAGACGCCCAAAAAGTGATCGAATACCTACGGGCGGAGGGCGGTTTGGATATCGACAAGCTTTACAAGGCCTCTGCCCGGCGCGGTTACACCGAAGAGCCCGGCGCCGGTAATAAAACCGGCAAGATCGCCGACCCGCACCGGCTTACCGACCTGGTGAGCTCCGGCTTGCTCGACCCCGACTTTTACAACGTGGCCGAATATACCTACGAGCTCCAGATGACCATGTTCCAGGCCGTTGGCGGGATGGAGCAGATTGCCAGGGCACTCGAAAAAAAGGTGGTTGCCCAGTTAAAAACGGGCAGCGAAGTAACCCATATTCAAAATACCGATACCGGTGTTAAAATAACGTACAAGGATAAACTCGGCACACACGAGCTTGCCGGCGATCTTTGTATCTGTACCATCCCGCTTCCTGTATTAAGTAATGTGAACCATAATTTTTCTTCGGATGTAAGCCGGGCGATCGACTTTACGCCTTACATCTCAACGGGGAAAATCGGGCTACAATTTAAACGCCGTTTCTGGGAGGAAGATGAGCATATTTTCGGCGGGATCACCCATACCAACAACGAGCTCACCCAGATCTTCTACCCATCCAATGATTACCTCGGTAAAAAAGGCGTCCTGATCGGGTATTACAACTTTAATGAAAAAGCGAAGCTGGTAGGAGATTTGTCTATCCCAGATCGCGAGAAGCTTGCGCTTGCCAAGGGAACGCTCATTCATCCGCAATATGCGGATGAATTCGAAAAATCGTTCTCGGTAAGCTGGCATAAAGTACCTTACAGCATGGGCGGCTGGGCTTTGTATACGAGCGAAACACGTAATTCGCATTACCAGGCGCTGATTAAACCCGACAAGCAGGTTTATTTCGCCGGAGAGCATACATCTTATTTAAATGCCTGGATGGCCGGCGCATTTGAATCGGCCAGAAGCGTGGTTTCGGCCATTCACGCACGGGTGAGCGGGCAGCGTTTAACATACCCGGTAACAGGAAAAGGTTAATTATTAAAATACTAAAATAAACAACATGGCAAATCAAATGGATCGCAGAAGCTGGATCAAGTCCAGCGCATTCCTGGCTGGAAGCGTGGCTTTCTTTTCAGGATCATTCAACACCGCAGCAGCAAAAACCCGTTCGCTGCTCATGCCGAAAGGTTTTACTGCGCTTTCTGACTTTGCACAGGAAGAACAGGAATTATTGAACGCTCCCGCAGAAATCACTGCACGTCTCAGCTCTAACGAGAACCCGTTTGGCCCGTCGCCCAAAGCCAAAAAAGCGATCATGGAAGGAATTGACGGCAGCTTCCGCTACGGATTCGGCGGCACCCGCCAGCTAACCGCCAGGATCAGCGAATTTGAGGGCCTTGGTCCTGGAATGGTTAGCCTGAGCCCGGGTTCATCGCCGTTCCTGAAAGCAGGCGCGGCCCATTTCTCGAAAGGCGGCGGATCCATCATCACCGGCGATCCAAGTTACGATGACCTCACCCGCACCGCGGCAGGAATGGGAGCCAAAATCGTAAAGGTGCCGCTTACCGCCGATTACAAGCTCGACCTCGACGCGATGGAAAAAGCCATCGACGGCAGCACCAAACTGGTGTATATCGTAAATCCAAATAATCCCACGGCAACCACCGTCGACACGGCGAAGCTGAAATCATTCATCGAGCGGGTTTCTCCTAAAGTAACCGTGTTTGTGGACGAAGCCTACATAGATTATGTAAAAGACCCGAAGTCTGCTACCACCATCGATTGCGTAAAAAAAGGCATGAACGTGGTAGTGATCCGCACCTTCTCTAAACTATATGGTTTTGCCGGTCTCCGTATGGGTTATATGGTGGCCCAGCCGGCGATGATCCAGGCGCTGGGCGAATATACCGACGGCGCATTTTCCATTTCGTCGCTTTCCGTTAACGCCGCCGTCGCCAGTTACCAAGACCGCGATTTTATGACCGATGCGCTGGCGAAAACAGCGGCATCCAAGCAATTTTTGTACGATACGCTCAAAAAAGAAGGGTACGAGTATATTCCGTCAGACGCAAACTTCGTGTTGTTCCCGGTTAAAATGGAGGCGAAGAAGTTTACCGAAGAGATGTCAAAACGCGGCGTTCAGCTGCGAAACTGGAAATTTAGCGGCAAAGAATGGTGCCGCGTAAGTATCGGCACCATGGACGAAATGAAAGCCTTCGCCGCTGCATTCACACAAATCGCTTAACGCGAACTAATAACGAACCTCAAATAATATGTTAAAAGTAACGTCAACACTACTGCTTCTTTTTATCACAACCTTTTCATTGGCGCAGGAAACACCCAACCCGCGCCCGATGACCATGGCCGAGTATCAAAAAGCGAAAACCTTTTCGATCGCTAACCTGGACAATGACACGTATGTGAAGTTCGAAAACGCCTATATTCTCGACCGGTATGAAGCACGGAAGCCCTATTTTATCACCGGCGACGACGGCCAGAAAAAACGCATCGACCTGTACAAGCTGATCGCCAGGGAGGGTATGCAGGAGCTCGGCCTCTTCATTTTTTATACGAACGAGCAGGGCAAGGTATTTAAGGCATGTATGCCCAATTTCACCGCAGATGCAAAGGTTTGGGAGCAGTACTTTAACGACATCGACAACATTAATAAGGTTGAGAAAAACTATGTGCTGAAACTTTCTTACATCTTGTCGAAAGAATTGGGATTCCAGCTCTATAAAGCCCTTAACCAGGGTAAAGACCTGTCAAAGGAGTCGGCCACGTATGGCAACGATGTTTGTTTCCCCGGCGACGAGGAAGTTACCATGGCCGATGGCAGCACCAAACAACTGCACGATGTAAGGCCCGGAGATCTGGTGATCACGGTAGACGCCCGGACCCGGCAGAGCACCGCCGTTAAGGTAAGAGCGCTTTCTGTGCACGATGCAAAGAACTACGCAATCACAAGCCTTACGCTGGTTTCGGCAAAGGAAACGTTGCTGAACGGTTATAACCAGGTAGCGCTTTCTGCCAAGGTATTGAGCGCTACGCCCAATCACCCGATGAGAACCAGTACCGGCGACCGTAAGATCGGCGAGATCGCCGAAGGCGAAAACGTACTTTGCCTGGACGAAAAAACAGGCAAGTATGAGCCATTTGTGGTTCTTGGAAAGAAAGAGTTTGCCGGGGGAACGCAGAAGGTATACAATATCGTAGCCGAAGGCGGCGATACCTTCCTGATGAACGGCGTAATGGTGAAGCAAAAATAAGCGGTAAACAATCCATAAAAGTCAGGCAGGGTGGATTACCATCCTGCCCCTCTTTATGCTATTCTTCCAGCAGCCGCTTATCCAGTTTCTTTTTCACCCGTGCGCCTAGTTTTTCGAGGTTCTCTGCGCGCTTCATCAGGTTCCCGTCGCCCGCAGAGAGCTTGCTGAAGGCATTGGTATAATGGCGTTTGGCCGTGTCGATACTGCTGCCGATACTCTCCATGTCTGTCACAAACCCCACGAACTTATCATACAGCGCTCCTGCGCGCGTAGCGATTTCGAGCGCATTCTGCGTTTGCTGCTCCTGTTTCCATATGGAGGCAATGGTGCGGAGCGTAGCCAGCAGCGTAGAGGGAGTAACTATCACTACTTTCCTGTTCCAGGCATACTCAAAAAGCTCCAGGTCGTTCTGTATGGCTACCGCGAATGACGACTCGATGGGTACGAACAACAGGACAAAGTCCGGCGAGTCGATCCCATACAGGTCCTGGTAGTTTTTGTTCCCGAGACCTGCCACATGGCTACGGACCGAAGCCAGGTGATCACGCAGGTGCAGCTTACGTTCCTCGTCTGTTTCGCCATTTACGAGGCGTTCATAGGCCACGAGCGAAACCTTCGAGTCTACGACTATGTGTTTTTTGTCGGGCAAGAGGATCACCACATCCGGCTGTAACCGTGCGCCGTCTTCCCCGGTGTAGGTTCCCTGCTTCTTATAGCTTTCGCCCGCTACCAGGCCCGACGCCTCGAGGATCCGGTCGAGCACTACTTCGCCCCAGTTGCCCTGTTTTTTGCTGTCGGCTTTCAGCGCCCTGGTGAGGTTTCCCGCTTCTTCGCTGATCTGCCGGTTTAGCTCCATGAGCTTGGAAATTTCTCCTTTCAATACATGTCGTTCATCGGATTCCGCTTTATATACCTTCTCTACCTTATCCTCGAAGGTCTTGAGATTTTGTTTGAGGGGCGACAGCAGCAGATCGAGGTTCGCCCGGTTGAGATCCGTAAATCTCACCGATTTATCTTCGAGGATCTTTGCAGCAATAAGCTCGAAATCTTTGGTCAGCTTTACGTGCATCTGGCCGAGATCTGCCTTCTGCTCTTCGATTTTCTCCTGTTGCGCGCGGTAATAGGCCTGGGAGCTTTCGAGCGACCGGTTCGCGCGGGCAAGTTCTTCGCGAAGGTCCCTGATCTCGTCATTCAGGCGCTGCCGTTCGTCACGGGAGGAGGTCAGCTGCTTCTCCCTATCATCGGTAAGTAAGCCCACTTTCTCTTCATGACGCGCCAGGCTGATCTTTAAGTGCTCATTTTCAACACGTAATATTCGCTCTGCGGCTCCGCCTGATTTCCCCTTCCGCAGGATGATCAGTGTAAAAATTGTTAAAATAAGTAGTATGATAATAATGATCTGCGGCTCCATTGCTAATTTATTTATCAAAAATAATGATTTTCCAAGCGTCCGTAACTAAATTTTTATCGAAGGATTGGGCCGACAGGTAGGTAAATTATCCATTTTATGTACCTTTAAACCAAACAAACCAATTATTCATGGAAAATTCACGCCGCAAATTCATCAAACAATCCGCCATCGCCGGGGCCGGGCTACTGGTATCAAAGACCGGTTGGACCGCCCAGAGTTATAAAAGGATCATCGGGGCCAACGAACGCGTACGCGTAGGCGTTGTCGGGTATTCCGACAGGCATAAGAGCTCGCACATGCCTTGTTTCATGAACCATTATAAAGAATTGAACTTCGACCTGGTAGCTGTTTCGGATATCTGGAGCCTGCGCCGCGAGGAAGGCGCCGCTGCCTGGAAAGAAAAAATGGGTCACGACGTGGTTGCCTGCCGAAATAACGAAGAGATGTACGACAAAAAGCTGGTTGATGCTGTATTTGTAAGCACGGCCGATTTCCAGCACGCCACCCACGCCGCCGAAGCCGTAAAGGCCGGTTGTGACGTGTATTGCGAAAAGCCTTTCGCCGAAACGATGGAAGACAACCGCAATGCCCTGAAAGTGATCAAAGGCTCCGACCGCATCGTACAGATCGGTTCGCAACGCCGCAGCGGCCAGAACTACCACATCGCCAACGACTATATCCGCTCCGGGAAATTTGGCGACATTACCATGGTAGAGCTTACCTGGAACGTAAACCAACCAGGCCGCTGGCGCCGGCCAACCGCCGTACCGCTGCTAAAAGAAAAAGATACCGACTGGAAGAGATACCTGCTCAATCGCCCGTTTGAGGCCTTCGATCCGCGCAAATATTTAGAGTTCCGTCTTTTCTGGCCCTATTCTTCCGGTCTCCCGGGACAGTGGATGAGCCACCAGATCGATACCGTTCACTGGTTCACCGGCCTGAGCCATCCGCGCAGCGTAGTCGCCAACGGCGGAATTTATATGTGGAAAGACGGCAGAAGGAACTGGGATACCATTTCGGCGGTGTTTGATTATGGCCCGCTGAACGATCCTTCGAAAGGCTTCCAGGTAACATTCTCTTCGCGGATGCACAATGGCGACGAAAACCCGGCAGAGATCTACTATTCGAATGGCGGCGAATTGAACCTGAACACCAATAAAGTTTCTCCTGCCGGCGGGTTAACCGACAAAACGGCCGCGGTAATGGGAATGAAGGGCTTCCTGCTGCCTGAGTCGAGCCTTTCACCCATGGAAAAAGTGATCGCTTCGGCTAATACCGGTGGTGATAAGCTTACTTCGGCACACGTAAGGAACTGGATGGAATGTATCCGCAGCCGCAAACAGCCAAACGGCCCGGTTGAGGCAGGTTATAACCACTCTATTGCTACCATTATGACCAACGCAGCGGTGCATACCGGGCAGAAAGTTACATTCGACGAAAAAACACAGGAAGTAATGGCGGGCGGCAAACCGTTCAAATTTTAGATATGATTGGTGTATTACCGGGTAAAAAGTGCATCGCTTTATATGTGATGGCTATAATGTGCGGCACAACAGCTTTGGCGCAAAAGAACGATGACGTGCGCGTAGTAAAAGACGGCACCAAAAATAAGATCGACGTATGGATCGGGAAAAAACTGTTCACCAGTTTTCTCTATCCCGACACGCTCGAGAAACCGGTACTCTACCCGGTATTTACCGCCTCGGGGAAAGACGTAACACGCGGATTCCCGATGAATCCTAAAGCGGGCGACCCTACGGATCATCCGCACCATATCGGGATCTGGTTTAACTGGGAAAACCTGAACGGGCTGGATTTCTGGAATAATTCTTATGCCATCCCTGCCGATAAAAAGAAGCAGTACGGCTGGGTGAAAACCGACAGGATCCTGCAATCTGCCGGCGGCAAAACCGGCGTACTCTCTTATCACGCCAATTGGACCAACCAGCAAAACGAAGTATTAGTAGAAGAAACCACCCGGCTGGAGTTCAGTCAGCAAGGCAGTAAACGGATCATTGACCGTGTAACGGATCTAAAAGCGGTAGTGGAGGCGACCTTTACCGATGCAAAGGACGGGATGTATGCAATCCGCCTCGCGCACGAGCTGCAGATCCCCTCATTAAAGGATGAAAAATTTACCGACAGTAAAGGGATCGTCACCGTTGTAAAAGGCGGAACAGATAAAATAGCGAACGGCAACTACGTAACCAGCGAGGGCGCTACCGGCGATGCTGCCTGGAGCACCCGCGCAAGCTGGTGTAAGGTTTACGGTAAAATGGACGGGGATTCGGTTAGCGTGGTCATCATCGATCATCCTAAAAACATCAATTACCCCACTTTCTGGCATGCCCGTGGTTATGGGCTTTTTGCCGCTAATCCACTGGGGGAAAAGATCTTCACCAATGGCAAAAGCGAAAAGAACCTGAAATTGAAACCCGGCGAGACGGTAAGCTTCCGTTTCAGGCTGGTGGTAGACGAGGGGGCTAAGGCTACTTCATCTACAGATATTAAAAAGCTGGCGGCAGATTTTTCCTCGAAAAAGTAATAAAACACCCGGAAGCGTGCTGAGCTGCAGCACGTTTTTTGTCGGCGACAAAATTTCAGGTGCGATCAGGTTTTCGTGCAATTTTGACACCACCGGCTTCCTTCCCGTCCCGTCATCCCTGCATTTACAAAGCGGAATACTTTTTGGTATACCGATAAGAAAAGAAAGATAACTATGGGAATCCTGTTAATTATAGCCGTTGCGGTACTAAGCTTTATTGTACAATGGCGTTTTAAGAGCAAATTCAAGTTATACGCCGAAACGCCGATCCATTCGGGTCTTACCGGCCGGGAGGTAGCTGAAAAAATGCTGCGCGAAAACGGGGTTTACGATGTGCGTATCATCGCCGCCGCCGGTCAGCTTACCGATCATTACAATCCCTCAGACCGTACCGTTAACCTGAGCCCGGAAATATACCACGGCCGGAGCATCGCCGCGGCCGCCGTCGCCGCACATGAATGCGGTCACGCCATACAACATGCCAAAGCTTATGGCTGGCTTACGTTCCGCACAGCCATCGTACCGGTAGTAAACATTGCGTCGAACCTGATGCAATTCGTTTTTATGCTTGGTATCCTTATGTATGCTGCCATGCAAAGCCCGTTGTTGCTGCTCATCGCCTTTGGCGCAACGGCGGTGATCACCTTGTTCAGCCTCGTTACGCTGCCCGTTGAATTCGATGCCAGCAACCGTGCCCTGGCCTGGTTAAACAATAACTACGGTGTGATACAGGGCAGCCAGGAACACGCAAAAGCAAAAGATGCCCTCTGGTGGGCCGCCATGACCTATGTAGTCGCCGCACTTGGCTCTATCGCCCAGCTGCTGTACCTGGCCATGATGCTGTTCGGCGGAAGACGAAGTGATGACTAAACAAAATCACGAAAGAAGTTTAATAGAAAGAGGCCCCGCAGGATGATTGCCGGGGCCTTTTTTATTCGTCGTAGTTAGCTTAATTCAGCTTATAAGGAGCTACCAGGTAAAATTCGGGGATGGTTACTTCGAACTCCTCGTTATCGATGAGGCGCTTCACCTGGTACGACCCTTTCATGGTTCCGATATCTGTTTTAAGGTTACAGCCCGATACGTATTCGTGGTTTTCTCCCGGTTCTATCACCGGCTGTACACCCACTACACCTTCGCCCTCTACTTCGCGGTGGGTGCCGTTCGAGTCGAAAATGAACCAGTGGCGGCGCATCAGCTGCACGCTATAGCGACCAAGGTTCTCTATACGTACCTTATATGCAAACATAAAATGTTCGCTTCCGGGGTTAGAGTATTCCGACTGGTAGATCGTTTCTACCGACACTTTCACGCCATCTGTTATTTCGGTCACCATGACTCAATTTTTTTCCAAGTAAGGAATTATTTCATATAATTCAAAATCAGGCCGGTACAAAATCTATTTTCTCTTTTATTTCGTCGAGCACCCCGTAAATATCCTGTACATCTTCCAATGAAACGAGTAGCATCCGGTAATGCTTAAAGTCGGGCACGCCCTTAAAATAGTTTGAATAATGCCGCCTCATTTCAAAGATGCCGGTCCTGCGGCCTTTCCACTGGATCGACTTTTCGAGGTGTGTACGGCAAACCTCCACGCGCTCGGCGATGGTAGGACCTTCGAGGTGCCCGCCCGTTTTAAAAAAATGCTTGATCTCGCGGAAGATCCAGGGGTAACCGATCGCGGCACGGCCGATCATGATGCCGTCGACCTCGTATTCCATGCGCCAGTTGGCTGCTTTTTCTACGCTGTCTACATCGCCATTTCCGAATACCGGGATCCGGATCCGCGGGTTTCGCCTGATCTCGCGGATCAGCGTCCAATCTGCGCTTCCTTTATACATCTGCGCGCGGGTGCGGCCGTGGATAGTTAGCGCCTTAATACCGACATCCTGTAACCGCTCGGCGACTTCACGTACATTTTTGGTGTTATCGTCCCAGCCCAACCTTGTTTTTACGGTAACCGGGAGGTGGGTAGATTCTACCACCGCTTTCGTCATCGCCACCATCTTATCGATATCCTGCAGCAGGCTCGCGCCGGCGCCACGGCAAGCCACGTTCTTTACAGGGCAACCATAATTGATGTCGATCAGGTCGGGATTTACACGTGTGGCGATCGAGGTAGCTTCGCGCATGGTCTCGATGCTGCTGCCAAAGATCTGGATGCCAATGGGGCGCTCATACTCGAAAATGTCTAATTTTTGTACACTCTTGGCGGCATCGCGGATCAATCCTTCCGAAGAGATAAATTCGGTATACATCATATCCACGCCATTTTGCTTGCACACGTAGCGAAAGGGCGGATCGCTCACATCCTCCATCGGCGCCAGCAGGAGCGGGAACTCACCCAGGTCTATATTTCCAATCTTTACCGTCATTTGAACTGTTCAAAATAGTATTTTTGCGCACCAATTGCGGGTGCAAACTTACAAATAATTGGATATCAATGCAGAAAACCAAGTCATCTGATCGCCATCCTTTCGAATTGCTGGTGCTGCTGCTGGTACTGATCCTGCCGGGAATGATCATTTCGATGGTGGCGGCACTCTTCCTGTCGAAAATACTTTACGGGGTTCCCCGTTCGGTTATGCAAATGGATATCGACTTTGCCGCCTACCCGGGACCGATGCGTGTGATCCAGCTGGTTTCTTCGATCGGCACGTTTGTGATCCCGGCGCTTATCTGGGCAAGGATCTGCAGCCGGCGGCCTTTTGCTTTCCTGAAGATGAACAACACGGCGCCAATCACCTTGTTTGCCATTGCGGCGTTACTGCTGGTACTTTCCGGGCCATTGCTGCAGCTTACCGTACAGCTTAACCAGCAAATGAAGCTTCCAGGGTTTCTCAAGGGCATTGAAGATTGGATGCGTACCCAGGAGGACCAGATGATGGAGATCACCAAACAGTTATTGGTGATGAAAAGCTTTCCGATCCTCCTCATTAACCTGCTGATGATCGCGGTGATCCCCGCAATCGGCGAGGAACTTATCTTCAGGGGCGGGATGCAGCAGATGCTGACGCGGTGGACGAAAAACCACCATGCGGCGATCTGGATAACGGCTATTACGTTCAGCGCCATTCACATGCAGTTCTATGGCTTTCTTCCGCGAATGCTGCTTGGGGCGCTGTTCGGCTACCTTTTTGTTTGGGGGCGTAGCTTGTGGATCCCCATTACCGCGCATTTTATTAACAACGGCGTAAGCGTACTGGTTGCTTATGTTTACCAGCAAAAGGGACTGCCCGTCGAAAAGTCGGATGAGCTGAATACGGGTGGCTGGCAGCTATATGCGGTAAGCTTTCTTTTTACGGTGCTCTTACTTGTGTCGTTCTATTTCATTTCAAAGAAAGGGTCTTTGAAATCAACTTCTTCCAGTAATACTTTATGAAAACCAGGGCAATTACAGGTGTGTTTTTTGTTGCGGTAATGCTCGGCTCCGTGTTGCTCGGCGATTATGCGTTCACGTTTTTTTTCCTCTTATTAAGCCTGTTAAGCCTTGACGAGTTTTACCGGCTGGTACGCACCGGGTCCGTAAAACCGCAGCGACAGCTGGGTATTGCACTCGGCTTGCTGGTTTACCTGCCTGTGGCATTTCATTTTTTCAGGGGTACGCCGCTGGATTTCCTGCTGGTGGTCGTTCCGGCGGCCGTGCTGGTTTTTATCGCCGAGCTTTACCGGAAACACGAAAACCCTTTTCACAATATCGGTTACACCTTGCTGGGAGTGATCTTCGCGGTGCTGCCTTTCAGCTTTTTCCATGCACTGGCGTTTCTCCCGGGCGATTACCGTTTCCACCTGCCGCTCGGTTTTATGCTGATGCTTTGGGCCAGCGACACCGGCGCGTACCTTTTCGGGATGAAGTTTGGCAAAACGCGGTTGTTCGAACGCCACTCACCCAAAAAATCCTGGGAAGGCTTTGTCGGCGGCATGCTTACCAGCTTCCTGGTATCGGTGGTGATCAGTTATTTTTATAGCGAGCTTTCGGCGGTAGAATGGGGCGTTATGTCGCTCATTATCGCCACTACCGGCACGCTTGGCGACCTTGCCGAATCTATGCTGAAGCGCAGCCTCGGGGTGAAGGACTCCGGCTCGCTCCTGCCGGGGCACGGCGGCCTGCTCGATCGTTTTGACGGCTTGCTCCTCTCCGCCCCTCTCGTTTTTGTATATTTATATTTTATTCTCGCCCGGTGAAAATTAGACCTGTAGATTCCGACGACGATAGCGATTCATCCAAAGGACCGGAAGACCGGTCGCATATTTACATGGCTGTTACCCTCGGGGTGATCATCCTGGTAATGGGCTACCTGACGCTGTTCGTAGACGATCCGTGGAAGATCTTTAAAAAAGAACACCCGGCCATAAAACTTACCGAAGACCGCTCTGAGCTGCTAAGCGAAACCGGAGCCATGAGCGATGACGAAGTAAAACTCTCGCTTGTGAAATTTATCGAAGCCTTCTACTTCGACCAGCGGCGCGGTTATTTCGATCCGCCAAGTTACTTCGCGCCCATTACCGAAACCTTTTACAATTACCATAACCTTAATTATACCCGGCTGAAAGAGGTTTACTGGCGCCGCCGCCACGACATGGAAAATCTTAAGCGTAACTGGATCGTGTCGTCGCTCGATTTCAGGCGGGAGGGAACACGCATTATCGCCACCTACATTTCTTCGGAAAGCTATTACCGGCCTTCGAAAAAAACGCAGGAATCGGCCGACATTAAATATGAGCTCATTACCGACGAGTTCGGCAAGATCGTTTCGCTGCGGGAACTGGAAGTAAACAACTTCTTGTCGTACCCGATGGGCGATTCCGTAG
The DNA here is from genome assembly GCF_009834915.1 of Hufsiella ginkgonis. GTDB lineage: Bacteria > Bacteroidota > Bacteroidia > Sphingobacteriales > Sphingobacteriaceae > Hufsiella > Hufsiella ginkgonis. The sequence goes on from NZ_WVHS01000001.1 coordinate 1,226,948, forward strand.
ATTCTACCGACTCGATATACGCCGACCCGATCGAGCCGGACGGCACACAACCTCCCGTCCCGTCCCCGCCCATCCCATCCGCGGAAGCGAACGACCAAAAGATCTATGACATTGGCGGAGTAGAAATACCTCCCGAATTCCCCGGGGGGCAAAAAGAACTGGTAAAATTTCTTAACAGGAATTTGAAGTACCCGCCGCAGGCCCGTTCAAACAACGTGGAGGGTAAGGTATTTACCGGTTTTGTAGTGGAAAAGAACGGCACGCTCTCTGACTTTAAAGTGCTGCGCGGCATAGGCTCCGGGTGCGACGAAGAAGCGCTGCGCGTGATCCGGATGCTCCCCGCCTGGAAACCGGCGATGGTGGACGGAAAGCCGGTGAGAAACTCGTACGTGTTATCGGTTACTTTTAAGATCAGCGATTAGCTGTAAAGGCATACAAGCGGGCTTAATAGCTCGCTTACGACCGATGAGCCTACCCCTGGTTGACCCGGTAGTCCTGTTCTGCGTAAGCGCCGGGTTAAGCCGCTCTAAAACCGGAACCCTGCATCGATCCGGCTAACCCCGCTTTGCTGAAGTACGAAATAGATCTTGTTCCACTGAACGTACGCGGAGCCGAACATCGTTGCCGACCGTTCAAAAAAACGGTCGGCAGGCGCTGCAGCAGTTCCCTGGTAAGGGTATTTCTTAAAACTTGTAGCTATCCCCAGCCTGATGGCATACTGCTGATTGCCCGATTTGCGGGAACGCTGCGCGACTTCGGTACTTAGCGCCGCCGAGAATATTGAAGTACCGGGAATGGTATAAAAATCACCGGCGGTAAGTACCTGCTTCCGTAACGCGGCAAAATCGCCCGACTCTTTGGTATACGAAACGTTTAACCCGATCAACCGGAAGTCGGTATACCGGCTACTCACGAAAGTATTGATCCCCGATGCCGCCTGGAAAGCGGAAAATGTTTTCCGCTTGAAGTAGTTTGGATTGGCCTGGTCGATCTTGTTTGTATAAAAGTTCCCGAAGAAGGCGCTTCCGCCATAGGAGATGTTCAGGTGCTTCATTACGTGTCCCCGCGAATAATTTAAGCCACCAAACGAAGTGATCTCTCCGGTGAGAGACTCCTCCCTGCTTCCGATAAAGCCCGAAACATAATTGGCCGTGTGGTGCAGGCTATCCTGCGAAATCGGGCGGGGCTGGTATGCCTGATCACCCCGCAGCAAGGGCGGCCGTACATAATGCGTGAGCACAGCGCCTATACCACAGCCGCAAAACGCCTGGGCTAAAAAAGCCGGTATAAGCATTTTTAAGCTGTTTCGCATATCAATCGGCTGACGGTCAATTTTATAATCCTCTTTGCAATATAAATATAATCTTCTATCTTTGCAGTCCCAATTTAAGGGGTATAGTATATTGTTTAATTAATTTAATATCAAGCAAGTGAATACGTTAAGTTACAAAACTGTCTCTGCCAACAAAAAGACGGTCAACAAAGAGTGGATAGTTGTTGACGCTGAAGGAGAGATTTTGGGGCGCTTGTCTTCTAAGATCGCGATGGTGATCCGTGGAAAACACAAGCCAACATTCACCCCAAACGTAGACTGTGGAGATAACGTGATCGTTATCAATGCAGACAAGGTAAAACTGACCGGGAACAAACTGAGCGACAAGACTTATGTTCGCTACACAGGTTATCCAGGTGGTCAGCGTTTCATTTCTCCTAAGGAGTTATTGGCGAAACATCCGGAGCGCATCGTTGAAAAAGCGGTACGCGGGATGTTACCTAAAAATCGTTTGGGCCGTGCATTGTACAAAAACCTGCATGTATATGCGGGCGGAGCTCATCCCCATGAGGCACAAAGTCCAAAAGAAGTTAAACTTTAATTAAAGAGAAAGAAATGCCAACTACAAACACTTCAGGAAGAAGAAAAACCGCAGTTGCCCGTATCTATTTAAAGGAAGGCAGCGGCACCCTTACCGTTAACGGTAAAGACTACAAAGAATATTTCCCCACCTTGCCGCTTCAGTACATTGCTACGCAGAGTATCGAAGTTTCGCAGAACGCGGGAAATTATGACGTAAACGTAAACGTAGCCGGCGGCGGCGTAAAAGGACAGGCAGAAGCCGTTCGTTTAGCCATTGCCAAAGCGATTGTTGAACTGGACCCTGAAAAGAAATCAGCGCTGCGCGCGAAAGGTATCATGACACGTGACGACCGTATGGTTGAGCGTAAGAAACCAGGACGCAAGAAAGCAAGAAAAAGATTTCAATTTAGTAAACGTTAATTTCAGGAGGATCAGACAATGGCTAGAACAACATACCAGGATTTACTGGACGCAGGTGTACACTTTGGTCACCTTACCCGCAAATGGGACCCGAAAATGTCACCGTACATTTTCATGGAGCGTAACGGTATCCACATCATCGATTTAAATAAAACTTTAACAAAGTTAGAAGAAGCTGCAGCGGCGATCAAACAGATCGTTAAATCAGGGCGTAAAGTACTGTTTGTAGCAACAAAAAAACAGGCTAAGGACATCCTGGCCGAACAAGCGAAAAACGTGAACATGCCTTACGTAACCGAACGCTGGTTAGGTGGTATGTTAACCAACTTCGCTACTGTGCGCAAGTCGATCAAGAAGATGACCAACATCGACAAGATGACCAAAGACGGGACTTACGACGTATTATCAAAAAAAGAAAAGCTGATGATCCAGCGTGAGCGTATCAAATTAGAAACCCTTCTCGGAGGTATTTCTGACCTGAACCGCTTACCTGCGGCACTGTTCCTCATCGACGTAAAGAAGGAGCATATCGCCGTTACTGAGGCATTGAAGCTGAACATCCCTACTTTCGCGATGGTTGATACCAACTCGGACCCTTCGAACATCGACTTCCCGATCCCGGCTAACGACGACGCTACCAAATCGATCCTGCTGATCACCGACGTGATCATCAAAGCGATCCAGGAAGGTCTCGACGAGCGTAAACGCGAAAAAGAAGACGAAGCGGAAAAAGAAGCTGCAGCGGCAAAATCCAAGATCGATGCGCCTGAAGCACCTGCGGAAGCTCCTGCACGCCGCGAACGCAAAGTAGCTGCCGAAGCCTCTGCTGAAACTGCTACCGCGGAAGCCGAAGCGCCTGCCGATACCGAAGAATAATAATATTTAGTTGAAAGGTTGAAATGTTGGATCGTTAAAACCTTTCAACTTTTCAACCTTTTTTAATTCCCATACATTAGTAATAACCCCAGCTGACAGCTGATAACTGACAGCTGATAACTAAAAAAACATGTCAACCGTACAAATTTCAGCTTCAGACGTAAACAAACTGCGCCAGCAAACCGGTGCCGGTATGATGGATTGCAAAAAAGCACTTACCGAGGCAAACGGCGATTTCGAAGCCGCTATCGATTATTTACGCAAAAAAGGCGCTAAAGTAGCTGCCAGCCGCCAGGACCGCGAGTCGAACGAAGGTGTGGTTATTGCAAAAACCAGTGCTGATGGAAAACGCGGAATTATTGTGGAAATCAATTGTGAAACAGATTTCGTGGCTAAAAACGCAGATTTCGTATCCTTCGCAAACAGCATCGCCGACATCGCGATCAGCGAAAGCCCTGCAACCCTCGAGGAGTTAACAGCCCTTGACCTGAACGGCACACGGATCTCTGACCAGATACTTGACCAAACCGGTAAGATCGGCGAGAAGATCGGTGTTTCCAAGTACGAGTCGGTTACCGGCGAAAAGGTGATCGCTTATATCCATGCCAACTACCGCCTTGGCGTATTGGTAGCGTTGAGCGCTGATGCCGAAGGTGTTGAAGAGGCAGGTAAAGACGTATCTATGCAGATCGCTGCCATGAACCCTGTCGCCATTGATAAAGGTGATGTCGATGCGCGCACCATCGAGCGTGAGCTCGAGATCGCCAAAGACCAGATCCGTGCCGAAGGCAAGCCCGAAGAAATGGTTGAGAAGATCGCCGCAGGTAAGCTGAACAAATTTTATAAGGACAATACCCTCCTTAACCAGGAATTCGTGAAAGATTCGTCGAAGAATATCGCACAGTTCCTGGATAGCGTATCAAAGGGGCTGACCGTTACCGCATTTAAGCGGGTGCAGTTAGGAGCATAATTAAAGTTGCCGCTTAACAACAAAATCCCCTGGCGCATAGGGGATTTTGTTGTTAAAAACGGAAGCTATACGCTGCCTTCCCCCCCAAAAAGCCCTTGAACCGTACCCTATTGTAGTCGATGCGCAGGTAATTTACGTCGACAGCCAAATTAACGGCGTGGTGACGGCTTATCGGGAAAGTGTACCCAATGGCTAGTGTTCCGCCAAGGGAAATATCCATAACATCCCTGTCGCCCGCAGAAAAGCAGAGATTAGGTCCTCCTTCAAGAAATAAATTGTGGAACATATATCGCCGGTAGTGGATGCCCAATCCGACGTAGCCCACAAAATTCCTGCCTGCGCGCTCATCGTCAATTCGGTAGGCCGATTTTGGAATAAATCGTTCCATGTCTCCTATTATTGACAGTGCAGACCGATCGGTTATCTTTACGTCCGTATGCAGGATTAAGCCCGTAGCGGCCTCAAACATCGCTGTAAAAGGTTTGTTGATTCCTGTGCCAAAGCCGATCCCGCTTCTCGCCTGGCAAAATGATGGCTGCGTGAAAAAAACCAACGCAATGAGAAGAATGGCATGTTTGATCATGTTATTTTGATATCTAAGGAGTATAACGACATTTATCTCTCGTTACGTTCTGATTCGTCGAAATGAAACAGGTAACACCTTTTTCATGCAAATAACGAAACTCAACTTTATGAAGAAACTTTCCTGATTTTATGATAACGCTGGTAAATATGGTGATCATTTCAGCCGGTACCGAACAACGCGGTATGGCGCTGCAGGTGAAGGACGGAAAGATCGCACGAATAATTCCGCATAACGAAGTCTCGGACGACGAAACGGTTATCGACTTGCAAGGCAACTTCCTCGCCCCGGGCCTTACCGATCTCCAGGTCTACGGCGGTGGGGGTGAATTGTTCGGCGGCACTCCGTCTGTTGAGGCACTGGCCAAAATGGAAGATGACCTGCTAAACCAGGGCACTACCGGCTTTTTCGCGACTGTTGCCACCAATTCACCGGAAATAGTGGTCCGTGCCATCGAGGCCGCTAAAGCTTACCGGCCGCAAGCAAAGGGAAACTTCCTTGGTCTTCATCTCGAAGGCCCCTACCTCAACGCAAAGCGGAAGGGTGCTCATCCCGCCGGGTTCATAAAAAAAGCCACGATAGAGGAAATAAGGAACTGGGTCGACCTGGCCGGCGGCGAGATCAGGATGGTCACGCTGGCGCCCGAATTACAAGACCGGGAAGTGCTGGATTACCTGGATAAACAAAACATTGTGATTTCCTGCGGCCATAGCGACGCCACGTTTGAAGAAGCCTTGAGGTTTTTGACCAACGCGGTGCCCGCCGTCACACATTTGTACAATGCGATGCCGCAAATGCATCACCGCCAGCCGGGCCTCATCCCCGCCATATTTGAAAAGAAGCCATACACAAGTATCGTGGCGGATGGCATTCACGTAAGCTTCCCGATGATACGCCTGGCGAAAACGTTGCTGGGTGAAAAGCTCTTCCTTATCACCGATGCCGTGACCGCCACCAGCAAAGGCATCTACCCGCATGTGTTTACCGGCGACAGGTACACCATGCCCGACGGAACGTTATCCGGCTCGTGCCTTACCATGCTTAAAGCGGTAAAAAATTGCGTGGAACAGGTGAATATCGGCCTCGCTGAAGCGATCAACATGGCCTCGCTATACCCGGCTCAGTTGAGCGGTTGGAGCACAAAGGGGAAGATTGAGGCGGGGTATGATGCTGATTTATTGGTGTTTAACGATAATTTCGAGGTAAAAGGCACCTACCTGTCGGGAATAAAAGCAAGATAAAATTTTAACACTGGCTTTATTTAGATACTTTTGCGCAATCTTCGAAAATGAAATTTGACTGCCTGCATATATCTTCTTCCCGTTTGCAGCAAATAGTTCACCGTTCTCAAAAATCACATCCCGATGAAATATAAAAGAATCCTACTGAAACTAAGCGGAGAATCGCTCATGGGCGATCGGCAATATGGAATTGATAACAACCAGGTATTGCAATATGCTAAGGACATTAAAACCGTTTTCGATGCGGGCGTAGAAGTTGCGCTGGTTGTTGGCGGCGGTAATATCTTCAGGGGATTAAGCGCAGAAAAATCAGGAATGGAACGGGCCCAGGCCGATTACATGGGCATGCTTGCCACCGTGATCAACTGCATGGCGCTGCAAAATGCGCTCGAAAGCCTGGATGTGCCCACCCGCCTGCAGTCGGCCATTAAGATGGAGCAGATCTGCGAGCCATATATTCGCCGTCGCGCCATGCGCCACATGGAACTGGGCCGCATCGTGATCTTTGGCGCCGGGACCGGTAACCCATATTTCACCACCGACACCGCGGCGTCACTGCGTGCCATCGAGATCAAAGCCGATGTGGTATTGAAAGGCACCCGCGTGGACGGCATTTACACCGCCGACCCGGAGAAGGATCCTACCGCGACACGCTACGAAAATATTTCTTTCCAGGAAGTGTATGACAAGAACCTGAACGTAATGGACCGCACCGCCTTCACATTATGTCACGAAAACAAACTTCCCATCATCGTATTCGATATGAACAGGCCCGATAATTTCCTGCGTGTTGCCAAAGGAGATAATATCGGGACCCTCGTAAGTTAATTAGTTGGCTTTCCAGCGGAATGACCTGATCATTACGTCGATGTCTTTTTTCACGAAATCGAGTACCGGTTGGATCGAATCCAGCCTGGGCTCCTCACGAAAGTAAAGAGCGCCGCGGATATAGTGCCGGCTGCTGTCTGTTAGATAAAATTGTACAGACGAGGCGGTGTTGCCTTCGATGTGATATAACGCCCCGTAGACATTTTTGGAGGGATAGTTTATTTCCTGCCGGTCGATACCGGTCGATTTAGCCACATGTTTATAGGCGAGCTTGTAGGCGTCTTCCACCAGCTCGTTTAACCGTTCCCGGTTTGCCACCTCGTAATAGCTCAGGTGAATACGCCCGTTAAACTTCGGGAACAGCAGGTTCGGCGAACAGGCCTTGCTACCCCCCATGCTATCCGGCACCACCTTCGAATACACCGGGTAATCAAACTCGAACGGACATTCGCCGCTATAGGCCTGGTAAGCTTTTTCGGGCAGGTCGATCTTAAAGTAGCCCCGTGGTTTCGGCGCATAATCATTACCGCAAGCGTATACCATTAAACATAAACAGGTGCTTATAAAACGTCCGGTATTCAGCGTCCAGCGTTTAACGTTCCCTACTCGTTCCATATTTCCCACGATTTCTCCGCCTGCAGGTGCAGCATCTCCATCCCGTTCTTTATGGCAGCGCCCTGTTCCTTGCCACGGCGTAAAAACTCCGTCTCTTCCGGGTTATAAACGAGGTCGTACAGCAAGTGCTTACCGGTGAGGTATTCGTAAGGGATTGCGGGGCAGGTATGGTAATTAGGCGACATCCCCAGGGGGGTGGTATTAATCACCAGCGTGTGCTCGGCCATTACCTGTTTATTCAGTTGTTCGTAAGTAATCTGCTTGCGCACCGGGCGACGCGACACCACGGTAAACTCGATATGCAATTTTTTGAGCACATAGATCACCGCCCTGGTTGCGCCGCCGTTACCCAGCACCAGCGCCTTTTTATGGTGCTTTTTGAGCAAAGGCGCCAGCGAGGTTTCGAACCCGTAAGCGTCTGTGTTATAGCCATGTAAATTTACCTGCATAAAGGAGATCTCTCCCGAGAAAAAAGATTCCATAGGCTTGTTATTCAGGATCTTGATGCAGTTAACCGCATCGATCTCCTTCGCCGCTTCGTCCACTTTATCCAGGTAAAACATTACCCCGATCTTATGAGGGATGGTTACATTGAGCCCGCAAAGCCCCGGCTCCGAGCGAATAAGCGCCTCCAGCTGGTTGATATTAGGAAGCGGGTAAAGCTCATATACATGATCTTCCAGTCCCTCTTCTTTAAATTTCTTTGTGAAGTACTCTTTCGAGAAAGAATGTGAAAGTGGGAAACCGATCAGTCCGAATTTTTTCATGCTGTTATTACTTATCCAGGAACAGGCTGAACGTATCGCCCCGCAACCCGAGCCGGATGGTTTCCAGCGAGATCACCTCGGAGGGGGCGATATTCCCCAGGTTAACATTAGTACCGGCCAGCGAAATGAACCATACCTGCTGCGCTTTTTGCGGAGCTTCCCAGATAATACGCTCCTGCGGGATCTGGGTAAGGATCTCGTCGATCAGTCCTTCTCGCACTTCGCCGGAATCACGGTAGATGCCCGCGTTACCGCCTTCACGCGCTTCGGCAATTACCTTCCACGAACCGGCTTCTATCTCCGCCCGCATCAGGTTGATCCACTTATAAGGGGCGAAGATCTTCTGTGCATCTTTCGAGCCCACTTCCGAGATCACGGTAACCTGCCGGCTTAATTTGCTGATATACTCGCATTTTACTGCATGGTCGATATCGATCGAACCATCGGAGATCTCGGCATATTCCATACCGTAATCGTCGAGCACACGGCGGTAGTCATCAAACTGCCCGCGAACCAGGAACGCTTCGAACAATGTTCCCCCGAAATAAACGGGGATCCCGGCATTTCGGTAAATATTCAGCTTCTCTCTTAAGTTTGGGGTAACGTATGATGTCGCCCAGCCAAGCTTGATAATATCGGTGTAGGCACCGGCTACTTCGAGAAAATCTTCGGCTTCACGCAGGCTCAGACCCTTATCCATCACCATAGTAAGGCCGCTTTGCCTGGGTTTTTGGGTACGGAAGGGAATCTGGTTAAGTTGATAGTTCATACTTGTTCCGCAAATATAGGATTTTCGCTAATCGCTGGATGCACGAAAAGAGTCCTGATTTGCTATCGCATGTACCGGTTGATGATGTCGACAATGATCTTGTTCTCCTGCAGCTGGGGCAGGTATTCGAAAAGGATGGGGTGCTTTTCCGGGTCGGCGTTTAATGCGGTTTCCAGGTAGATCAGCGCCTCGTTGTACTGGCCATCGGCAAAAAGATAGGCCACCATGCGGTAATAGAGCTCTGCGGCATCGGGAATATGCTTTATCGCGTCAGACATGGTTTCTATCGCCCCCCGCAGGTTCTCCTGTTCATACAGCACAGAGGAATAGTCGAGCCACGCTTCCATGTCCATCGGGTTAAGCTCCACCACTTTCTCGTAAGCCAGTACCGATTCAGGCAGGCGTTTCAGCTTGTACTCCGCATCGGCAATGGCGAACCAGTAATCGGCGTTCTTGTCGTCGAGGTCGAGCGCTTTCTTGTAAAAATGAAGGGATTCGAAATGACGTTCTTCGAAATCAAGCGTTACACCGATCCCGAACCAGGCATCGGCGAGCTTAGGGTCCTGTTTCACCGCTTTTTTATAGTAGTGGCGTGCATCTTCCATCTGCTCGAGCTTTTCGTAGCATTCGCCGATGGCGCAATACGTATCGGCGCTTGGCGGCTCGTATTCGAAGGTTTGTTTGTACACGTCGATGGCATCGTTAAAACGATCCAGGTGTACCAGCGAGTTCCCTTTATTAAAATACGCCGAAGCGAAATTATCCTTGATCAGGATAGCATAATCATACGCATCGATGGCCTTTTCGAACAGGTTCATCTTATTGTAAGCGTTACCGAGGTTGTACCAGGCGGCATACGAATAAGGCTCGTTATCGATATATTGCTGGTAAAACATGATGCTTTCTTCCTGCTTATCGAGCACATCATAGCAAAATGCAAGCTCGTAGAGCGCATCCTGGTTTTCCATATTCTGTTCGAGACACGATTTAAGGTACGTTACCGCGTTCTCATAATCGCCCATGTTCTGGTAAACATACGCCAGGTGCAGCAGGATCTCGTCTGTACTTTCGGCGAGCTTCAGGGCTTTATCATAATTGAGGATGGCTTCCTCGTGGCGCTCCATACCTTCGTAAATATTACCGCGGATGGTGTAGATGTCGGCTTCTGATGATTCCAGGATCTCCGCCTTGTCGAGCGACTCGAAAGCACGGGTCAGCTGGTTGGTCACCACGAACAGCTGTGCCTGTTTGATACAAAATACTACCGCGAAGGGATGCTGGCTAAGCGCGTAATCCACTACCTGCAGCGCTTTGATGGGGTCGTTCTTTTCAATATAGTAATCAATGATGTTTTCAAATGCCTGGGCGTCGAAAAAATACTGATCGTGGTTACGGATCATTTCTTCATAACGCTCAACCGAAAACCTCGGGTCCTCGGAAAAATCAAATTCGAATTCTTCTTCCATGAAATTACGTTAAGAACGCTGGGCGCGGGTGGATGTTTTACCCCGGCCTGACTGTATCAAAATAGGGCTATATTTTATTATCCCTCGTATTAAGTTTTCCACATACCCACAGCGGGTACGTAAATGGTTGGAAAATAATGATTTCGTGATTTACACCTCCCGGGACCCCGCCTGCCAGATATTATTAACTTTACCAAAAATACGAAAAACATGTTACCTGACATACATTCGATCCTTGAAAAACTTGGAATAGGACCTGAAAATGACGCCTGGAGCACCGGCACGATTTCGGGGAAAGGCAACGGCGCAATATTAGAAAGCACCTCGCCGGCGGACGGAAAAGTAATAGCGACAACAATGTTGATAACTGAAAGCGACTACGATACCGTTGTAGAAAAAGCCGCTGAAGCCTTCGCCGGATGGCGGAAAGTTCCGGCACCCAAACGCGGTGAAGCAGTGCGACAGTTTGGCGAAGAGCTGCGCAAGTTTAAAGACGAGCTGGGCACCCTGGTTTCGTGGGAGATGGGTAAAAGCCTGCAGGAAGGCCTCGGCGAGGTGCAGGAGATGATAGATATCTGCGATTTTGCCGTCGGTTTATCACGCCAGCTATACGGCTTGTCCATGCATTCTGAACGGCCCGCCCACCGGATGTATGAGCAGTGGCACCCGCTTGGAATAACGGGGATCATCAGCGCGTTTAATTTCCCCGTGGCCGTATGGAGCTGGAACAGTGCGCTGGCATGGGTTTGCGGCAACACCTGCATCTGGAAGCCATCCGAAAAAACACCGCTCACCGCCATCGCCTGTCAGCGACTGGTAGCACGGGTATTTAAGGCGAATAACGTACCGGAAGGTGTTTCGTGCCTCGTGATCGGCGACCGCCATACCGGGAAGCTGATGAGCGATGATCCGCGCATCCCGCTTATTTCCGCCACAGGATCTACCCGCATGGGCAAGGCCGTAAGCGCGGCCGTGGGTGCACGCCTGGGCCGCAGCATCCTGGAACTGGGGGGCAATAACGCCGTCATCGTTACCCCAAATGCCGACCTGCATATTGCCATTACCGGCAGTGTGTTCGGCGCTGTAGGTACCGCGGGACAAAGATGCACGTCGACGCGCCGCCTTATCGTACACGAAAACATCTACGAAACATTTAAGCAAAAACTCGTAAGCGCGTACCAGCAGCTCCGCATTGGCAACCCGCTGGACCCGGAGGTACATGTAGGCCCGCTGATTGATACCGGCGCCGTACAAAACTACCTGCAGGCCATTGAACGCTGCAAAGCGGAAGGCGGCAGGTTTATTGTAGAAGGCGGACAGCTAACAGGCGGAGCGTATGCTTCCGGATGTTACGTGAAACCTTGTATAGCAGAAGTGAACGCCGGTTTTCACATCGTGAAGGAGGAAACTTTCGCGCCTATCCTCTATCTCATGAAGTATAAAACGCTGGAGGAGGCCATTGCCATCCAGAATGATGTTCCCCAGGGACTGTCTTCGGCAATTATGACGCTGAATCTCCGCGAGGCAGAGCTTTATCTTTCTTGCGTAGGGTCCGATTGCGGCATCGCCAATGTGAATATCGGAACTTCAGGTGCCGAGATCGGCGGCGCTTTTGGCGGTGAAAAAGAAACCGGCGGCGGCCGCGAGTCGGGCTCGGATGCCTGGAAAGCGTATATGCGCAGGCAAACTAACACGATCAATTACTCGAGCGAGCTCCCGCTGGCCCAGGGAATTAAGTTTGAGCTGGATTGATAAGAGTTGCCGGGGAAGTTCTTACAAGCAAGCCGGCTAATTCACCAGCAACTTATACCCTTTGCCATGTACATTTACGATCTCTACCGCGGGATCATCCCTCAGGAACTTCCGCAGTTTGCTGAGGAACACATCCATACTGCGCCCGTTAAAATAGTTGTCGTCGTGCCAGATGCTCAGGAGCGCTTCCTCTCGGGTAAGCACCTCGTTTTTCTTGATACACAGTAACCGCAGCAGTTCAGCTTCTTTTGTCGATACTTTCTGCTGGTCACCATCTTTGCTGATCAGCTGTGCGGTATAATCGAACTGGTATTTACCGATGTTGAACTTGGAGGGCTGTTCGTCGGTGGCTTTCTCCTGGTTCGACAGGCGTTTCAGCAAAGCGTTTATCCGCAGCAGCAATTCCTCGATACGGAACGGTTTGGTGATATAATCATCTCCGCCAAGGCTGAAGGCTTCTACTTTGTCTTCCATCATTCCCTTCGCGGTAGCAAAAATGATAGGCACTTTTTCGTTGATGCGCCGGATGTCTTTTCCCAGGGTGAACCCGTCTTTTTTAGGCATCATCACATCCAGGATGCAAAGATCGTAAGTATCCTTGGTAAAAGCCCGCAACCCTTCTTCGCCGTCTTTGCAAAGCACTACGTGGTATTTCCCCTTTAGTTGGAGATAATCCTGCAGCAGCATGCCCAGGTTTGGATCGTCTTCAACAAGTAAGATTTTTTTCATAGTGAGTTACTTTATGGGAGTGAGTAGTTAACGCAAATCCTGCGTGGCGGCCAGCGGCAGGGTGATCTCAAATTCGGATCCCTTATCTTTTTCACTTTTCGCCTTCACCGATCCGTCCAGTTTCTTTACAATGTTGCTCACGTAGCTCAGGCCAAGGCCGAATCCTTTTACATCGTGCAGGTTGCCGGTAGGTATGCGGTAAAACTGCTCGAATATCCTGGTGAGCTGGTCGCGGTTCATCCCGATACCCTTATCGGCCACCCGGATCAGCAGGTTTTTGCCTGTATTCAGCGTGGTGATGGTAATTTCCGGGTCGTCTTTGCTATACTTAATGGCGTTATCTACCAGGTTAAAGATCACGTTGCTCAGGTGAAGCTCGTCGCCGTTGATCACCGATTTCTGCGCATCGAGGTTGAGTGTCAGCCTGGCATTTTTCTTGTTCAGCTGCAGGCCCATGCTATCGATCACGGCCGACACCAGGTCATTCATTTCCACCGGCTTATGCTCCAGCTTGAGGTCTTCTTTGTCGATCTTGGCGATGTTTAACACCCGCTCTATGTGGTTGCCCAGGCGAACGTTTTCGTCGTAAATAATGCCTGCCAGGCGACTAATGCGGTTGCGGTCCTCGGTAATTTCCGGGTCTCTCAACGCCTCACTGGCGATCATGATGGTGGCCACGGGGGTTTTAAACTCGTGCGTCATGTTGTTGATGAAGTCCGTTTTCATTTCCGAGATCTTCTTCTGCTTCAGGATCGAGTGGATGGTATATCCAAAACAGAACAGCAGCACCAGCAGCAGTGCACCCGAAGAGCCCATCATGGCACTCATCTTCGAAAGGATCACATGGTTTTTATCCGGGAAGGCGATAGTGAGCAGGCCGCCGTCGCCAACAATATCTCCCGGGAAAAGCTTGGTTTGATACGTATTTTGAGGAATATACGGTTCCTTGTTCGATATCTTGGTAAAGATCATGGAATCGCTCTTTGCCGAAGCCACTTTAAAGTTATAAGCGATATTGATGTCGCGGCTTTTCAGCTCCGACCGCAGCAGCGAGTCGAGCAGGTTCTTTTTAACACGTTTGGCCAGCGGAACATTCACATGCTCGAAATCGGCCACCAGCGCCTGGAAAGCGTTGCGGTTACGCTTCTGCTTCACAAAGTTGCTCACGCGCGAAACTTCTTTGGGACGGTTCTTCTGGTCTTCCTCCAGGATCGGAAGGCTTACCTGCGAGATCCTCGGCTTGGTAAGAAACAGTACCCTTGCCTGGCCATGGTCCATGGCGATATATTTGGCGAGCGAGTCCCTGCGGGGACCAACGCGAATGGATTCCCGGGTGATGGCCACGGGTGGCGGAACCACGCGCGTTTCCTGGTAAACCCTGCCGGTAGCATCTTCTACCTGGAACACATCCATGCGGAAATTTACTTTCACTTCCTCGTCTTCGTTATCCGGCGCCACGTCCATTTGCGAGCTTACCACCGGGAAACGGCTGCGGATAATACTGTCGGAGATCTTGAATAAGCTATCCGATTTAAATTGCTCATACTGCAGCAACCGGGCATATCGTTCTCCCGAAACGCCGTTCCTGAAGGTAATGTTCTTCCCCGTCAGCGCGCTGAGGTTTACCCGCGCCGGCATGTTGCGTACCATCGAAACACTTCGCGTACCGGGTTTAATGATCCCAGATCCCGTTGCCTGGCGCAGGTTACTAAGCCCCAAAAGAATATTGCGGGTGGCCGGCAAAAGATTTCCATAGCCTGTTACACGTACAAGGGTAGTGTCCGGCGGGTAAATGCGACCCGTTGCCGGCTGTACCGGGTCGCTTACCGGTTCAGCTTTCAGTACGGGCCTGTTCTTAGAGCGTACCACCTGCAAATCCATCGCTTTGCGGTCGAGCACCATCTGGCGCTCCTGGCGCTCTTTACTGTCGAGGAAGCTAAACACGTCCTGTTTCTCCAGTTTGGTGACCACGTTGGCCAGTGCGCCCTTCACCGATTGGTTAAAAAGCGCTGTCTGCAGCTGGTATGACTCGCGCATGAAATACACCTGCATAGCCATCACGCCGAGCAGTGCAATACTCATTGAGCCAATGATCAGACTGATACTTTTCGTTTTCATCCAGTTACAAAAATACGTAAGCGCTTAAATGTCAGCAGATGTTTAACACTTTTTAACAATCCGTTAACATGTGAGGAAAACGGGGGCTTGTAATTTTGGGTTTAGGTTTGATGTTGGAGGACGTCAAATCGCTAACATAACGAACGAATATGAAAAAGATCACATTATTAGTCGGGGCCGCCATTATGATCCTGTATTCAGGCGCCCACGCACAGCAGAAAAAACCGGTGAATAAGTATATCATCATCGCCAATGGCGACACCATCATCAATGGAAAAGATGTGGATAACCTAAGCCTCGAAGAAAAAAAGGCGCTGCTAAAGGATTTCTTCCATGCAGACAACGGCCACATCGAGATCGGCGGAACGGGGATCATCGTGCAGCGCGACGGCAGAGATACCCTTCTGCTCCGCGGGCTCCGCAACCGGCCATACATTAGCCGGTTAAACCGCGACAGCCTGTTTTCGCGCTTTAAGGACGACAGCCTGCGCAAACGTATCTACGCTTATATAGATACGATGCGCAACGGCGCGCATGTCAGCGTAATTCGCCCGGGTGATACCGGCGACCGCATCCCGAACATGATCAGGCCGGGTGATCCGCGCGTTTACGCTTATCGCTCACCCATGCCGCGTGCCAATGACCGAGTAACCGGCGGTTCCCTGTTCGCACCGGGCGGCAGTAATACACAATCTTTCACTTACCGCAATACGGATAAAAACGGGTATAGTACTTCTGTAAATTTCCGTATCGGCGAAGCCCGGAAAGAACTGGCAGACAAGATCACCGGCAGTACAACGGCCAATACCACGCTCGATGTAACCGATCTTACGCTGTTCCCTAACTTTTCTTCGGGGAAGATCACCCTGTCTTTTACCCTTTCGGGGAAGGGCGCAACCGAGGTAAAACTGCTCGATACCGACCTCCAGCCTGTTTATACGGATAAGCTGGCTTCGTTTACCGGAACTTACGCAAAACAGGTAAACATGCCCAAAAACGGCTTGTATTATCTTGCGGTAAACCAGGGAGGAAAATGGTTTGTGAAAAGGGTAGTGAAGGAGTAGTCAGTTGTCAGTAGCCAGTGATCAGTTCCTGTCCCCGCGCTTAAACGTTTCGCAGGAACTGACAACTGATCACTGGCTACTGACAACTGTTAAAACGGCAAATCGTCGTCTTCACCCGGGGCGGCGCTAATGTCTACCGGGGCGGCATATTCTGGTTGTGAAGCCGGGGCGGCTCCGCTCAGCACATTGATGCGCCAAACCACCAGGGTGTTAAAGTAGGAGGTTTTTCCGTTCCGGTCGGTCCATGGGCGGCCGCGAAGGTTAAAAAACACTTCAACCTGGTCGCCTACTTTTAACGGGTCGAACAGGTTCACTTTATCCTGGAGTGCTTCAAATTTGATGAATTCAGGATATTGCGGGTTCTCCGCATATTCTATGATCAGTTCTCTTTTTTTAAATGTCTCGCTTACATTGGCAACTGCCGCTATCTCGTGTACTTTTCCTTTTAGTTCCATGGCTGTATCGGTTTAAAAATCAAATCTCCCAAATTTTATTGATTAACTTCGCACATTCTTATGCAAGTTTTCCACAACAAGAGCAAAATCATCCTGACCTGTAACAAACGTTTATCCGCCTACCTGGCGGAGGAAGTGACGGCGCTCGGGTTTGAAATAAAACGCAGTTTCGGCACCGGCCTGGAGCTGGAAGGTACCGTAACAGATACCATTCCGCTAAACCTTAACTTACGGTGTGCCAGCCAGATACTGTACTCTATCAAGAGTTTTACGGCCGAAAACCCGGCCCGTTTATACAAGGAGCTGATGGAGATCCCATGGGAAGAGCTGATCGATGTGAACGGCTATTTTTCGGTCACTTCCAATGTGGATAACGAGACGATCACCACCCCGTTGTTTGCCAATGTAAAAGTGAAGGATGCCATTGCCGACCGGTTTAAGGAAAAGAAAGGGATCCGCCCGAACAGCGGCCCCGACCAGAATAAAACCGTGATCCACCTGTACTGGAAAGACGACTTTGCCGAAATATTTCTCGATACCTCCGGTGAGACGCTCGCCAAACATGGCTACCGGAAAATTCCCGGGAAGGCGCCCATGCTGGAAGCCCTGGCAGCTTCCACTATTATGGCAAGCCGATGGGACCGCAACTCGCCATTCGTAAACCCGATGTGCGGGTCGGGTACGCTGGCCATCGAAGCCGCGCTGCTGGCCACCAACCGGGCGCCCGGGCTTTACCGCATGAACTATGCGTTTATGCACATCATCGGTTATGAAGAACAGGCCTTTTTTACCGAACGCCGCAAGCTGAAAGACCAGGTACTTAAAACCGCGGCGGTAAAGATCGTTGCCAGCGACCTTTCTGAAGACGCCGTGGAGGTGGCACGCAGGAATGCCAAAACCGCCGGCGTAGACCAGCTGATCGACTTCCAGGTCTGCGACTTTGCAGATACCATCGTACCCGAAGAAAGCGGTACGATCTTTTTTAACCCCGAATACGGCGAGCGCTTAGGCGTACACACCAAGCTGGAGGCCACTTATAAACGCATGGGCGATTTTATGAAGCAAAGCTGCAAAGGATATAACGGGTACATTTTTACGGGCAATCCCGACCTGGCTAAAAAGATCGGGCTGAAGGCATCGAGAAAGATCGAATTTTATAATGGTAAGCTCGACTGCCGGTTACTGGAATACGAATTGTATGATGGAACAAGAAGACCTATAGAATGAAACTCCTCCTTACTCTCATCTGTTTTGTGCTGACCGGCTTTACCGCTACCCCTGGAGGCCGTAGTGCTCCCAACCATGTACTGCTTATATTACCAAAAACATCGGTTACCAATTGAGATAATACGCATGGACCTTATCTCACAGACTATTTCTTTCGTAAAAAGCAGCCTTAAAAACGCCGAATCCGGCCATGACTGGTGGCACATAGAACGTGTATGGAAAAACGCCAGGCTCATCGCGCAAAGCGAAAATGTAAACCTGGTAGTTGTTGAGCTTGCCGCTTTACTGCATGATATCGCCGACAGCAAATTCCACGACGGCGACGAGGAGATCGGCCCGGAAACCGCGGGGAAGTTTCTCCGCTCTATCGGCGTCGAAGCCGAAACGATTACGCATGTGCAGCAGATCATCCGCCACATGTCGTTCAAAGCAAGTTTCGGCGAACGCCTCTTTAGTTCTAAAGAGATGGAGGTAGTACAGGACGCTGACCGTTTAGATGCCATCGGCGCCATCGGAATTGCCCGTGCCTTTACGTATGGCGGCTATAAAAACCGGGAGCTCTACGATCCCGGGATGCCCCCCAACCTGGATATGACCAGGGAGCAATACAAGCACAACGCCGCTCCTACCATCAATCATTTTTATGAGAAGCTCCTGTTGCTGAAAGACAAAATGAATACACCGGCCGGCCGCAAAATTGCAGCGTCCCGGCATCAATTTATGTTAACGTACCTGGAACAGTTTTACGCAGAGTGGAACGGTGAGGTTTAAAACTTAACGGTAACCGTTACGGTTTCGGGCTTGCCAGACCCTGCGGGGTTCCAGCGCGGACCTTCTTTGATAAGCCGGATGGCTTCGGCATTGCAGGCGTCCGTTAACCCGCGAATGATCTTGAAGCCGCTTAAGTCGCCATTGTTTCCTACCAGGAATTCCACACGTACGTTTCCGGTAACCCGATCCTGCCCGGCGGGTTTACGGAGGTTCTCGCGGAGGTATTTTTCGTAGGACGCCCCGCCAGGCGCCGGTGCAGCAGGCCCGGAGATCCCGGATATGCTGCCTGTCATTTCCTGCTTTTTCTGTGTTCCGAATCCCACAGCTACCTCCGAAAGCGATCTGGGATCCGCCTTTAATTTCACATCCACCGGTTTGCCCGGTTCGGCGTTCACCTCGTCACTTTCATAACCTATATACGAAATCCGGAGCTTCGCTTTAGTGACGCCATTGATGGAGAATTCGCCCGAAGAATTGGTGGTTACTCCCCGGTTGGTCCCTTGCACCCGTACAGAAACACCGGGAAGCGGTAAGCCGTCGCCGGCGTCTACTATCCGGCCAAAAATCCCGCCACCGTCTATCATCACGCCTGCAACCCTGCCCTTAAGCGCCTGGTTTAGCACCGGCTCCTGTTTTTTGGCGAGCAGGGATTCGGCCAATGCCAGCCTATCGGCTTCTGTGGTATCTTTTTTTAAGGGAGGAGCCATCGCCGGCGATTGCGTGATGGCAAAATCGGCCATACCTTCCGGGGATTTCGTTTCAGCTTTCTTTTCTGCGAGCTTATTGACGCTTTCTGGTGAGCTTGTCCCGAACGCCACTACCGCATTTTCGGTCTCCGTGCTTGCCGCAATTACCGGTTGTGGCTTTGGCGCGCGTGCTTTTAGCCTGGCAAACGCCGCCTTTCTTCCAGGCGCCGCATTGCCGTTAACCGTACCGGCAGCAGTAACCGGCTCTGTTACCGAAACATGGTCGGGCGCTGCCGGAAGTGGCGTTATTACCGCTGCCGGCGCTTTAGCCATCCCGCTGCCCGTCTTTTGGGTTGCCGCCATATTATTTGCCGGCGGTTGAGACCGCATCCAGAAAAGAATACCTACCGTGATAAACATCAGGCCCGCGGCGGCGGCGATGCTCAGGCGCTGCCAGCTAAAGAAAAATACGTTCTTCTCTTCCTGCTGCGCAGCGATCCTTTCTTCCAACTGTCGCTGAAGGATGCTTAGCTGGTGGTCTATCTTTTTGTTCGCGAAGCTATAGCCCTCTATGGCATCGGCCAGGAACGGATCGTCCAGCGCCTCCCGCTCAAGCGCATGCATTTGCTTCGCATCGAGTTTGCCCTCAAGATACTGCTGAATTAAAATTGTATTTATCCCTTTATTCTCCACTGTTCTTCTCCATACAAATTTTAAGGTTCCGTTTACCGTTTTGAATATAGCTCTTCACCTTGTTCATATCAAAACCGGTTATTCCGGCCACTTCTTTATAACATTTCTGCTCCAGGTAAAACAACCTGATGGTGAGCTTCTGTTCCTGGGGCAGCGTTTCTATACACTTTTCCATCTGCGATAACTGCTGCTCGCGCCCCGGATCTATATCATGATGCAAAAATGCATCATTTTCCATAGAATGTTCGTCTAATGAGGAAGTTGGATGCTTTTCCGACTGCCGGAGCGCCATCAAACAATGATTACGGGCCAGTGTATACAGCCAGCTTTTAAAATTGGATACTTCATGTACGCGCAGTTTGTTTACCAACTGTTCGAAAATCTGCATCACTGCATCCTTACTTTCCTCTTCGTCTTTAAAATATTTGAGGCACAGGCCATATACCAGCGGCATATACTTCTCATACAGCGCACCCAGTAACTTCAGGTCGCCGGTACGACGGTACTCTGCCAGCATCCATGGCTCGTCTCTTTGCTGTTTATCGGGCGTATTCTTAATAAATTTCAATGCGGCGGCTGTCCAGTAATCACAAATCAAGTATAAATAATTTATCCGGATTTATGGAAATCACAGAACAGCCACATCCGATAAGAAACGAAGAACTATGAAAAAGCTTATCTTACTGCCTCTTTTACTGATTCTTACCGTCGTGGGTTTCGGACAGGGGCAAACCCGTACTGTTTACGGAACCGTTACCGATGCTAAGGATGGATTGCCGCTGCCGGGCGTTTCCATATTAATTAAAGGGACCAGGACCGGGGTTAGCAGCGGTGCCGACGGAAAGTATACCCTTACCGTGCCGCAGAAAGGAGCTAAACTGGTGTTCGCGTTTGTGGGTTACATTACGCAGGAGGTTGCCGTTTCGAAAAGCGACAGCATTCATGTCTCGATGAAAGCAAGTGACGTCTCCCTCAGCGAAGTGATCGTGGTGGGATGTTGCACACAGCAGAAGCAGGCCGTGGTTGGAGCTGTAAGCAATATTCAGATCCGCGGATTTTCGGTGATGCCCATTTCCGGTGATGTGAGGGCCTACGACCTCGTACAAAATAACGAATCATACGGAAGCACCGGGGAGAATCGCTTCCGCGATGCGAAAAAACAACCGCTTTCTACCTTCGGGATCGATGTAGATGCAGCCTCCTACAGCAATATCCGCCGTTTTGTAAATAGCGGGCAGCTTCCGCCGGCCGATGCCGTGCGTGTAGAGGAAATGATCAATTACTTTAACTACGATTACCCGCAGCCGGAGAATAGCGAACCGTTTTCGGTAAATACCGAGATTTCCACCGCACCATGGAATACCAAACACAAATTGGTAAAGATCGGCCTGCAAGGCAAAAAAATAGATGAAAGCAAGCTTCCTGAATCGAACCTGGTGTTCCTGGTAGATGTTTCGGGCTCGATGAGCGCGCCGAACAAGCTGCCGCTGGTGCAATCGTCGCTGCGGATGTTGACGGACAAACTGCGTCCCAACGATAAAGTGGCGATCGTAGTGTATGCGGGTGCAGCGGGTATCGTGCTCCCTTCTACCAAAGGTGATGAGAAACAAAAAATTAAAGATGCACTGAACCGGTTAAGCGCGGGCGGATCCACAGCCGGCGGCCAGGGTATTGCGCTGGCCTACCGCACCGCGCAGGAAAACTTCATAAAGGGCGGCAACAACCGGGTGATCCTGGCTACCGACGGCGATTTTAATGTGGGCGCTTCCAGTGATAACGACATGCAGAAGCTGATTGAGGAAAAGAAAGAAAGCGGCATTTTCCTTACCGTTCTTGGCTACGGGATGGGCAACTACAAAGACAGCAAGATGGAGATCCTGGCAGATAAAGGAAACGGCAATTATGCATACATCGATAATATCAGCGAAGCGAACAAGGTGCTGGTGAACGAGTTTGGCGGCACTCTTTTTACCATTGCAAAAGATGTAAAGCTGCAGCTCGAGTTTAACCCCGCCAAAGTAAAAGCGTACCGGCTCATCGGCTATGAGAACCGCCTCCTGCGCAAGGAGGACTTTAACAACGATAAAAAGGATGCCGGCGATATGGGGTCGGGCCATACGGTAACTGCTTTATACGAAGTGATCCCTGTGGGCGTAAAAAGCGAGTTCGCAACGGAAGCAGACGACCTGAAATACCAGGAGGAGCAACCCGTAAAGCTAACCAACAAAGCAGCCGCCAACAGTAACGAGCTTTTTACCGTAAAGCTTCGCTACAAGAAACCTGATGAGGCCGGAAGCAGGCTGATAGTAAAAGCGGTGATCGATCAAAATATTTCGTGGAACAAAACATCAGATGATTTCCGGTTTTCGGCCGCAGTTGCTGGTTATGGCATGTTGCTTAAGAAATCTGACTTTAAACAGGAGGCTACGTTCGACAAAGTGATCGAATGGGCACAAGCCGCAAAAGGCGCCGATACGGAAGGCTACCGGGCCGAGTTCCTTAAAATGGTGAAATCGTCGTCGCTGATGGCTAAAGACCAGCTCGCTGCGTCGAAAGAATAATCGTATGACTAGGCGCGGCAGCCACCGTTTTTTGTGACGCGGAGGACGCAAAGTTTCGCGGTCTTTCTTTGTTTGCTTTCAATGAAAGTGACGTTTGGCCCGTTTTCCTTTTTTAATTGTGGGCTTTTTATTAAAAATTTGAACCGGAGATATACGGGTACGGGCAATAATTTGCCGAAAGATATGTTATCTTCATCTGGTACTAAATCTAATTCGATGAAACTTTTCAAATTACTATTAATAGCCGCCGCCTTATCATCTTCGTTCACGTCGAGTGCACAGTTTAAGCTCGGTGATGCTTTAAAAAAGGCCGCATCCTCGGTAAGCAGCCCATCGGCTACGGAGATCGGCGCCGGGTTAAAAGAAGCCCTGGAAGCGGGCGTTTCGGCAGGCGCCGACCGTTTGTCGGCAAAAGATGGCTTTCTTGGCAACGCCGCGGTAAAACTTCTTTTTCCGCCCGAAGCACAAAAGATCGAAAAGACTTTGCGCGGACTTGGAATGAACAAGCTTTGCGACGATTTTGTAACGAGCATGAACCGTGCCGCCGAAGAAGCGGCCAGGGAGGCAAAGCCGATCTTTATTTCCGCTATTAAACAGATGAGCATTAAGGATGCATCGAACATCCTGCTGGGGGGACAAAAAGATGCCGCAACCCAGTACTTCAAAAACGTAACCACCAGCCAGCTTAAGGCGGCATTTACGCCCGTGATACAGAGCAACCTCGAAAAAACCGGCGCAACCAGGTATTGGGCTGATGTAACTGCGGCCTATAATAAAGTGCCGTTGGTTAAAAAAATAAATACCGATCTTACCGACTACGCCACTCAAAAATCGGTAGACGGATTGTTCCACGAAGTAGCCGAAGAAGAGCTGAAGATCAGGACCAGCAGCGGCGCCCGCACTTCGCCACTGCTGCAAAAGGTGTTCGGCTATGCCGATAAAAGCAGTAACGGCGTAACGATCAATTAGTACGGATTCGTGGATAAAATAAAAAGGCTGTCACCAAAAAGGCAGCCTTTTTTATTGACGGCAATTTGCTCTTAAACCTTTATCATCCATTGGTGTTCAACAAAAAAAGAGTCTCATGAAAATCATCATCCGTACCACCTCGCTGGTTTGCATTCTACTGTTCGCCAGTTGCGAAACACTTAACCAGGCCGCCGGCGTGCTTTCACAGGCAGGCATCAATCCAAGTGCCACCGAGATCGCGCTGGGTTTAAAACAGGCCCTGGAAGTAGGTACCGGCAACGGCTCCGACCGGTTATCCGCCAAAGACGGGTTTCTTGGTAACCTGGCCGTAAAGATTCTTTTCCCGCCGGAAGCACAGAAAGTAGAAAAAACTTTACGGAGCGTAGGACTTGGAAGCCTCGCCGATAACGTGATCACCAGCCTTAACCGCGCAGCCGAAGATGCGGCCACCGAAGCCAAACCGATCTTCGTTTCGGCCATTAAGCAAATGACCATAAACGATGCGGTAAATATCCTCCTGGGGAACCAGAACGATGCCGCCACTCAATATTTTAAACGCGTAACCAGTGCGCAGCTAGCCGCTAAATTTAATCCGATAATTACCAATAGTCTCGGCAAAGTGGGCGCCACTAAGTATTGGAGCACCGCTATGACGAGTTACAACAAGATCCCGCTGGTTACCAAAATAAACCCCGACCTTGACGATTACGTTACCCAAAAAGCGATCGATGGGTTGTTTTACGAAATAGCAGGGGAGGAATTAAAGATCCGGACCAATATTTCGGCGAGGAGCACCACGCTGCTGCAGCGGGTATTTGGGTATGCCGACCAGAATAAAGCGAAGCAATAGTTTCGGCTACTGTTTCTTTGCCCAATCATCCATTTTCCTTTCAACGATGGCGAGCGGCATGCAGCCGTCTTTCAACAGCTCGTCGTGGAAAGCGGCGATCTTAAATTTCGGCCCCAGCTCCTTTTCATATTTTGCGCGCAGTTCGCGGATCTTTAATGCGCCGATCTTATAGGAAAGCGCCTGTCCAGGGATGGCCATGTAGCGCTCGATCTCGGCGGTGGCGCCGGCTTCGTCGATCGCTTCATTATCGGTCATGTATTTTATAGCTTCTTCGCGCGTCATGTTTTTTGTATGCATACCTACGTCGACCACCAGGCGGATGGCCCGGTGCATCTCGTCGCCCAACGCACCCAGGTATTGGTACGGGTTGGTGTACAAGCCCAGTTCCCTGCCTAGTGACTCGCAATACAGTGCATAACCCTCGCCATAGGCGCCATACCAGCTAAACCGGCGAAACCTGGGAAGCCCGGTATTTTCCTGCTGAAGCGAAATCTGGTAATGATGACCCGGGATCGCCTCGTGCAGGAACAGTGATTCCATGCCCGAGGTGATGTTAAATTTGGCAGCATCCAGGATCGGCACGTAAAAAATGCCCGGTCTCGAACCGTCGGGTGCGCCGGGCATGTACTCTGCGCTGGCGGATGCCGCGCGGAACGCCTCGGTTTGCCGGATCTCGAAGGGTGATTTAGGTACGCGGCTATACATTTTCTTCAAACTTGGCTCCATGGTTTTATGGATGGCACGAAAAGCATCGAGCACTTCTTCCGGTGTTTTGTATGGCATCAGTTTCCGGTCGTTCCTGATAGACGCAAAAAACGACTGCAGGTCGCCCTGGTAGCCCACGGTCGTTTTCACCTTTTCCATTTCCCGGCGGATCCGCTTTACCTCGGCCAGGCCGGTCTGGTAAATCGTTTCCGGGGTTTTATCGGTAGTGGTCCAGTATTTAACCAGGTAAGCATAGATCTCCGCGCCGTTGGGTTGGGCCGATTGACCGGTAGTTGGACGGGATTTTACCAGGTATTCAGTTTTCAGGAAATCCGCAAGCTGCTTGTAGGAAGGCACTAACTCGGTGAGGATCGATTGCCTGTAAGCTTCCGTAAGCCTTGCTTTGTCGGCGGCGCTGATTTCTTTCGGAAGCTTATTAATAGGTCCGTAAAAAAGGCTTTTCGCCGGATCGGTAACCACCATCGCTTCCATTTGCGGGATCATTTTTTCCACCAGCGCCCTTGGCAGTACCACGCCCCCCGCCATCCCTTTGCGAAAATTAACGATCGCCGAGTCCGTCCACAACGAAAAGGCTTTTACTCTTTCCAACCAGTTTTCGTAATCCTTTACTGTTTTAAAGGGCTGCGAGCCCTCGCCCGAGCCCAGTTGCCCCATGGTGAGGGGCAGTCCCCAGAATTGCTGGAACGGGATCATGTACGAAGTTTGCGGCCCGTCGCCCTGGTCTGTAAGGCCTAGCGATAGTCCTTTCAGCTTCATTTCCATCGTGTATTTAAAAATGTCGAAGCTGATCCGGTCGTTTTCATTAAGCTCTTCGCGGTTATATTCATTTACCTTGTCGAGGGATTCCTGGTAAAAGCTTTTCAGCGAATCGCGGAAAACCGCGGTCTGGTCGTTGGGCAAAAGGTTGTTGTACCGGTTATCGCCCTGTGCGGTGGCGTCAAGCGGGTACAGGCGCGAACGGGTTTCCCAATACTTGTCGAACAAGTCATTTAGTTGTTTATCAGGCATGGCAGGTTTTTGTTTGCAGGCGGCCAGCGCGAAGAGCGCCCAGGCAAGGTGCTTCAGTTTCATTGCAAGATCGGTTAGGCGGCTAAACTAGGTAAAATCTATTTATCAAGGTGTAATAATGGGGTAATACATGTCCTCCATTCAGTCAGCAAAATATTGCAAAAACGCCTTTTTTATCCAGCAAAAATTTAAAATTTTCTTGTTTCCATATAGGTTTGCAGGATAATTACAGCCGAAACGGTGTCAACCAGCGCCTTATTCTTCCGGTCGGATTTTTTAAGGCCGCCTGCCAGCATGGCTGCGGAAGCCATTTTCGAGGTAAACCGCTCGTCGGCCATATCGACCGGGATGGCCGGGAAGTTCTTTTTAAGTAACGTCACAAATCCGCGTACATGCTGTGCCGATTGCGATTCCGTACCGTCCATCTGCTTTGGTTCGCCCACTACAAACCGTTCTACCGGCTCGGCAAGCAGGTACTTTTTCACGTAGTCGATCACATCTTTGGGATGCACCGTTTCCAGCCCGGTAGCGATGATCTGCAGGGGATCGGTTACGGCGATGCCGATGCGTTTGGTGCCGTAATCGAAGGCCATGAGTCGGGGCATAATTTTTTGGTTAGGAGGTCAGTATTCGGTGATCGGTCTTTTTACGGCGCCATAAAGGTACTGATAACTGTTCACTGGCCACTGATAACTTTTTTTCCCTATTTTGCGGCTATGCAGTTTCGTGAGATCATTGGACAGGAGGAAACTAAGAAACACCTTATCCAAACGGTGAAGGAGAACCGGGTAAGTCATGCCCAGTTGTTCCTTGGTCCGGAGGGAAGCGGTAGTTTGCCGCTCGCGGTAGCGTATGCGCAATATATTTGCTGTGAGAGCAAAGGGGAGAACGATAGCTGCGGCGAATGCGGCTCATGCCGGAAATACCTGAAGCTGATCCACCCGGACCTTCATTTTTCGTATCCTTTTTTTGCGAGGCACAAAGATGATACCGCCATTACTTTTCTCGCCGAATGGCGAAACGTTTTTTTGGAGAACCCTTACCTGGGCATTGATGACTGGCGCAACCAGTTCGACGCCGAAAATAAGCAGGCGAACATCAATATCGCAGAATGTCACCAGATCATTCATAAACTGAGCCTCAAGCCCTTCGAGTCGGAATATAAGGTGCTGATCATGTGGTTGCCGGAATACCTCGATAAAGAAGGCAATACGCTGCTGAAGGTAATTGAAGAGCCGGCACAAAAAACGTTGTTCCTGCTGGTGGCGCAAAACAGCGACCAGATATTGAATACCATCCTGTCGCGCACGCAGCTGGTGAAGATTAACCGGCTGGAAGACCGTGTGATCCGCGAGACGCTGGTGAACCGGCACCACGCAGACGAAAACCGTGCCGCGCGGATCGCCTACCTGAGCGAGGGAAACTACCAGGCGGCTTTGCGGCAGCTGAACGAAGAGGTGAACAATAACTTCGATCTTTTTATAAAGTGGCTGCGCTTATGCGTGTCGAACCAGGTTGCGCAGGTAATAGACCACGTAGATGTGATCGCTAAGCTTGGCCGCGAAAACCAGAAAGGCCTGCTGCGGTATGGCATCAAGCTGATCCGCGAAAGCATCATGATCCTCTCTGGAGCAAACAGCCTTGTGCACCTTACTTCAGAAGAGCTGGAGTTTGTTACCAGGCTGAGTAATGCCATTAACCTCGCCAAGGCCGAGGCGCTGATCGTTGAAATGGAACGGTCGCATTATCACGTTGAGCGAAATGCGAACCCGAAAATTCTGTTTTTAGATGTATCTTTACTTTTTGTTAAAATTTTAAAGTTTAACACGCTCCCGAAAGGGACTCAATATATAACCTGAATTATGGGATGCGGAAGTTGTTCAACAGGCGGATGTACGCCTGCAGGCTGCAAAAGTAACGGCTCGTGCCTTACTAATGGCTGCAGTAAACTCGATGTATATGATTGGCTGTCGGATATGGACATGCCATCCAATTATAAAGCTTTTAACGTCGTTGAAGTTAAATTTAAGGGCTCGCGCAAGGATTTTTACATCAACCACGAACATATTTACCTGGAACAGGGTGAGTTGGTGGTAGTAGAAACCACTACGGGCGGCTATGATATCGGCCATATTTCCCTTACGGGCGAACTGGTACGCATGCAGATCCGCAAAAAGCACCTGAAACTGGAGGATGTTACCAAAAAGATCTATCGCCGTGCCAGCCCGGCCGACGTAGATAAATGGAAAGCCGCAAAAGATGCTGAATGGGAAACCATGCACCGTGCCCGCAAACTGGCGCTTGAGCTGGGTCTTTCGATGAAGTTAAGCGATGTGGATTACCAGGGCGACAAAACGAAAGCTACTTTCTACTATACGGCAGAAGGACGGGTCGACTTTCGTGAGCTGATCAAAAAAATGGCAGAAAACTTCCGTATCCGGATAGAAATGCGGCAGATCGGCATGCGGCAGGAAGCAAGCCGCCTCGGCGGGATCGGCTCCTGCGGGCGTGAGCTTTGCTGCTCCACATGGCTCACCGATTTTAAAACGGTATCTACTTCTGCCGCGCGCTATCAGAACCTGTCGCTGAATACGCTTAAGCTCGCCGGCCAGTGCGGGAAACTGAAGTGCTGCCTGAACTACGAGCTGGATACCTATATGGATGCCCTCAAAGACATTCCCGATAATGTAGACCGGCTGGAAACAAACATCGGGACCGCCAGGCTGCAGAAAACCGACATCTTTAAAAAACTGATGTGGTTTAGCTACCCGAACGACGAAAACTGGATCCCGCTGAAGATAAAACGTGTAAAAGAGATCCAGCAAATGAACAAGGAAGGCGTAAAACCCGACGACCTGAAGGAAGAAGCGGCCGAAATAAATACACCTGTTGTTGCCAAAGTACTGGACTACGAAAACGTGGTTGGGCAGGACAGCCTTACCCGACTCGACGAGAAAAACCGCAACAAGAACAGGAATAAGAGCCGCAATAAAAATAAGGCCGGGCAAGGTAATAACCGTCCCGGCGGGCAGCCTGAAAAGCAACCGGGAGCCGGTGTGTCTGAAATGCCGCCGCGCCAGCAGCAACAGAATAAGCCACCGCAACAAAACAGGCCGCAGCAGCAGCGCCAGCAACAACAACCGCGGCCACCAGAACAACAACCGGGAGCACAGGCACCCCGCGATCCGAACGGCCCTGAACGGCAAGGCGGAAGTAACAATCGCAACCGCAATAACCGCAGAAATAAAAATAATAACCGACAGAAACCACCAACCGAGTAATGCGTAACCGGCGAATGCTGCACCTGGCCGGCCTGCTGGCTTTTTTGCTACAGGCCGCTTCTTGTACCGATAGTGCACTGGTCGACACCAACAAACCGATCAGCAACCGTAATTGGAGCTATATTAATAAGATAACGGTACCGGTGACCATCACAGATGCGTCAAAAAATTACCAGGTTTCGTTTAATCTCAGGCATACCTCCGACTATAAATACTCGAACATTTTTATCGTGTTAAGCCTTACCGGGCCGGGCTTGACTCCCTATAAACAACGAAAGGAATTTCAGCTCGCCTGGCCCGACGGCGAATGGCTTGGAAGCGGATCCGGCAACCTGTATAGCTACCAGATGCCGTTAACTGAAACGTTCCGCTTCCCCGCAAAGGGCACTTATACCTTTGTGATCGAACAAAATATGCGGGATAACCCGTTGCGGGAGATCAGCGACGTGGGCCTGCGTGTAGCGCCAATTGAATAGTAAATAATTTTCAACATCTCAACATTTTCCCTACTTTTACCCTATCTTTTCTATAGACTAAAAGAATGGTGGATAACGGACCCGGTCAATTACATGCAAAGCTCGACTCGCTGCACTCCTTGGCGGTATTACCCCCGCATGAATGCCTCGCCGTGCTGGCGCATGAGTTTTCGGGGAAGATCGTATTCTCCACCAGTTTTAGCTGGGAAGACCAGGTGATTGCACATATGATCCTTGCAGCGAAGTTACCCGTGAAAATCTTTACGCTGGATACGGGTCGCCTGTTCGAAGAAACCAACTACGTATGGAGCCGCACCAACGAGCAATACCAGACACGCATCGAAGCTTATTACCCCGATGGAAAATCTGCCGAAAGCTTTGTAAGCGCTCACGGTCCTAATTCTTTTTACGAAAGCCTCGAAAACCGGAAAGCGTGCTGCTATATTCGCAAGGTAGAACCGTTACGCCGCGCACTGGCTGGAAATGAGCTCTGGATCACCGGTTTGCGTGCCGAACATTCTCCCGAAAGGGAAAACCTGCCCCAGATTGAATGGGATGAGGGAAACAACATTATTAAGTATCATCCCATCCTCCACTGGAGCACAGAAGAAGTTAAAAGTTTTATTTACGAACACGGCATCCCATACAATACCCTGCATGACAAGGGCTTTGTAAGCATCGGCTGCGCACCCTGCACACGTGCGGTAAGACCGGGTGAGGATTTCAGGGCCGGCCGCTGGTGGTGGGAAAATAAAGAAACAAAAGAGTGCGGTTTACACGCACATTCATGATCGTTAAAATACATGGTTCCTTTTAAATTGGATTACTTAGATCTGCTCGAATCAGAATCTATACATATTATGCGGGAAGTAGCGGGTCAGTTTGAACGGCCGGCCTTGCTGTTCTCCGGCGGTAAAGACTCCATTACCCTGGTACAACTTGCGCTTAAAGCCTTCAAACCCGGGAAGATCCCTTTCCCGCTGGTGCACATCGACACGGGGCATAACTTTCCCGAAGCACTTGCATACCGTGACAGGCTGGTGGCCGAAACCGGTGCGAAATTGATCGTTCGCTACGTGGAAGATACCATTAAAGCACGCGGCCTGAAAGAGCCTGTGGGCAAGTTTGCTTCACGGAATGCGCTGCAGGCTTATACATTGCTCGACACCATCGAGGAATTCGGCTTCGACGCCTGTATCGGCGGCGCCCGGCGCGATGAAGAAAAAGCCCGCGCCAAAGAACGGATATTTTCTGTGAGAGATGAGTTTGGGCAATGGGACCCGAAAAAACAACGCCCCGAACTCTGGAACCTGTACAACGGTAAGATCCACAAAGGAGAAAACGTACGCGTATTCCCTATAAGTAACTGGGTGGAAATCGACGTATGGAATTATATAAAACGGGAAGGCATCGACCTTCCTGAAATTTACTTCTCCCACGACCGCGAAGTACTGGTGCATAACGAACACCTGGTAGCGGTTTCGCCGTTCATCCGGATAGATGACGGAGACGTGATCGTTACCAAACGCGTGCGCTATCGTACCGTGGGCGACATGACCTGCACCGCGGCGGTGGAGTCGACCGCAACCACCATCGACGATATTGTGGCGGAAATTAACCTCACCAGCATCAGCGAACGCGGCGAAACCCGTATAGACGACCAGGTTTCGGAAGCGGCAATGGAGGATAGGAAAAAGAATGGATATTTTTGAGAGTAATCAGCTATCAGCCGCCAGCTATCAGCTCCTTTATGGTGCTAACAAGAGCTGACGGCTGATAGCTGATAGCTGATAACTTAAAAAAATGGATTTACTCAGATTTATAACCGCAGGCAGTGTTGATGACGGCAAAAGTACCCTCATCGGTCGCCTGTTATACGATACCGGCTCGATTAAGGTCGACCAATTGCAGGCGATTAAAAAACAAAGCAAAAACAAGGGCGAAGGCGAAATCGATCTCGCATTGTTTACCGACGGGCTGAGGGCGGAGCGCGAACAGGGAATTACCATCGATGTGGCTTACAAGTATTTCTCTACCGGGAAAAGAAAGTTCATTATTGCAGACGCACCGGGACATATACAGTATACCCGGAACATGGTTACGGGCGCGTCCAATTCCGAACTGATCATTATCCTGGTAGATGCCCGCAACGGCGTGGCTGAACAAACCCGCCGGCATACCATTATCGCTTCACTGCTTAAAATCCCGCATGTGGTGGTGGCGGTGAACAAGATGGACATGGTGAATTATTCGGAAACGGTATTTACCGGTATCGTGGCCGACTATAGCCTGATGGCCCGGCAGCTCGGGCTGGGCGAGGTAACTTTCATCCCGCTCAATTCATTGGACGGCGATAATATCGTAACCGCATCTGCTAAAATGCCGTGGTATACCGGGGTTACGCTGCTCGATTTCCTGGAAAATGTAAACGTGGTAGAAGATATCAATTTTACCGAACCGCGTTTCCCGGTACAGTATGTGATCCGGCCGCAATCAGAAGACCTGCATGACTATCGGGGCTATGCGGGTAAGATCATCAGTGGGACCTATAAAAAAGGCGACCGGGTAGTGGTACTGCCGGATGAGCTTTATTCGGAGATCGACGTGATCGAGATCAACGGTGAGGAAGTGGCCGAAGCTTTCGCACCGCAAAGTGCCGTACTGCGCTTAAAGGACGATATCGACATCGCCCGGGGCGATGTGATCGTAACGCATGATAAACAACCGGTAACCACCCGCGAATTTGAGACCACGCTCTGCTGGATGGGCAGCAAACCCCTCGCCGAAGGCAATAAATACCTGCTGCAGCTCCATAGCCGTGTGGTGCGCTGCGTAATAAAGGAAATCCTCTATAAACTGGATGTAAATACGCTCGAAAAACAAACCAACATATCGTCTATCGGGTTAAATGATATTGCCCGCGTATTGGTTAAAACCGCCGATCCGGTTGTTTTCGACAATTACAGCGAACTGCGTGTAAATGGAGGAGCTATCCTGATCGATGAAACAGCCTATACCACGGTAGCCGGTTGTATGCTGGGCTAACTCACTGGGATTGTCGCACATACAACTTTTCGTAAAATTTCGTTAAGTTTAATGAATTTTAAAGGAGGTTGGTATGCATGTTTCTACTAATTATGACCGTCTGATTGGTAAAATCGACGAATTCATCCGGAAATACTACCTGAATAAGATCGTTCGGGGTAGTATTTACCTCGCAGCATCGCTTTTCGCGAGTTATATTCTTGTTACATTGGCAGAATATTACGGAAATTTCAGCCCCCTGGTAAGAACATTATTATTCTACTCCTTTATCGGGTTGAATATTTTTATCCTGGCCCGGTGGATCGTTATCCCGGGGCTCTCCTATTTCCGCCTGGGGAAAAGTCTCTCGTACGACCAGGCTTCTGCCATCATCGGTACAAACTTCAGTAATGTGCAGGACAAACTGCTGAATACCCTGCAGCTTAAAAAACTTGCCGGCGAAAATCCCTCAAGAAGCAGCCTGATCGAGGCAGGGATCGACCAGAAGATCGCGGAGCTAAGCCCTGTACCATTTGCATCGGCTGTAAAGCTGAAAGAAAACCGGCGATATATTAAATACGCAGCCGTGCCTTTCCTGGTGATACTGGTAATTGCCTTTACCGCTCCCTCTATTTTTAGCGAAAGTACCGAACGCTTGCTTGCCTACAACAAGAAGTTCGTTAAAAAAGCGCCTTTTAGCTTTGTGATCCTGAATGACAAGCTTTCTGCCGTACAAGGGGAAGATTTCGTACTGGAAGTAAAATTAACCGGCAACGAGATCCCGCGTGATATTTACGTGGAAGACGGTCCGAATACTTTCAGGCTTGATAAAGAATCGATCGTAAAATTTTCTTATACGTTTAAGAACGTACAGCAAACCAAGAACATCAGGCTGCATGCGGGCGAGTTTTCCTCGGATGATTATACCCTGAACGTAAAAAAGCGTCCGTCGCTGATGAATGCCGACGTGTACCTGGAATATCCCGCTTATCTCGGAAAACAAAACGAAACGGTAAGCAATGCCGGCGACCTGATCGTACCCGCCGGTACCCGTATCAACTGGACCTTTAAGACCCAGAATACCAGCTCTATACGCCTGGGAATCAGTGATAGGATAGTAAACCTTCAGCCGTCAGGCAATAATGGGTTTAAGTTTGGCTACCGTGCCATGACATCGGGAAACTACTTCATCCTTCCGGAGAATAACGAGGTAACGAATTCTGATTCGGTATCTTACAAATTAGATGTGATCCCTGACCTTAGTCCGGTTATCGAGATGAATGAGCAGGCGGATTCGGTGAATACCAAGGTGCTTTACTTTGTTGGCCAGGTAAACGACGACCACGGTTTTTCCCGGCTTAACTTTAATTACCGCGTACTAGATCCTTCGGCCACTACCAAAAATAACGTAAAGGCTGTGCCCTTTCAGAAGAACGGGCTTCAGAGCAATTTCTTTTTTGCCTGGAACACAGGCGACATCCAGGTTAAACCCGGGGAACAACTGGAATACTATTTCGAGGTATTTGACAACGACGGGGTAAATGGCCCTAAATCGAGCCGGACTGCGGTAAAAACCATGCGCCTGCCTACCGAGGCTGAAATGCAGAAGGCGATCGAAGCATCGTCTGAAGCCGTGAAAAACCAGATGGAACAGGCGATCAGGAAGGCTTCGCAGATTGAAAAGGATGCCAAAAAGATTAACCAGGACCTGATGAACAAAAAGGAGCTTTCGTTTGAAGAGAAGAAACAGATCGAAAAGCTGCTCGAAAAACAGTCAGAGCTGGAAAACCTGGTGAAGAACATCCAGAAAGAAAACAAGCAGAATAACTTCAACCAGCAAAATCAGAACCGGGAGCAAAGCAAGGAATTGTTGGAGAAACAAAAGCAGATCGAAGACCTGTTTAATAACGTGCTTGATGAAAAAACGCGCGAAATGTTGAAGAACATTCAGCGTATGCTGGAGCAGAACAACAAAAACATGACCCAGCAGGAGCTTTCCAAAATGCAGATGGATAATAAATCGCTGCAGAAGGAGCTCGACCGTATCCTGGAGCTTTATAAGCAACTCGAGTTTGATCAGAAACTGGCCCAAACCATCGACCAGCTGAAAGAGCAAGCTAAAGAGCAGAAAAAGCTGAGCGAGCAGTCCGCGCCAAAAGATAAAGACGGCACGAAAGATAAAGATGCCGCAAAAAATAAGGATGAATCTGGCAAAAATCCTCAGGATCAGGCAGATAAAAATAAAAACCAGGAAAAACCTGACTCGCAGAGGCAAAAAGAGGCCGATGCGCAAAAGCAGCAGAACCAGGACGCACAGAAGCAACCAAATGCCGATCAACAAAAGCAAAATGCTGCACAGGAACAGAAAAAGTTAACACCTGAAGAACAAAAGCAAAAACAGGACGAGCTAAATAAGGCTTTTGAGGACCTTAAAGAGCAGTTGAAAGAACTTGAGAAGAAAAATGAAGAGCTGAGCGACAAGGGAAACTTTAAAAATCCAGAAAACCAGCAGGAAAAGATCCAGCAACAGCAACAGCAAAGCTCAAAGAATCTCGAGAAAAAGGACATGAGGAAAGCTTCGGAAAGCCAGGAAGATGCGGCCGAGGAAATGGAGAAACTCTCCGAAAAGCTCGAGCAGATGCAACAAGAGCAGGAAGAACAGGAAAACGAGGTAAATATGCAGGACCTGCGCGAAATTCTCGATAAACTGGTGACCTCTTCCTTCGACCAGGAAAAAGTGATGCAGACGCTTAAAAACACCCGTACTGGCGATCCCAGCTATGTTAACCTAACTCAAAAGCAGAAAGACATCCTGGATAACCTCAAATCGGTACAGGACAGCCTGTATGAGCTAAGCAAGAAAGTGCCGCAGATACAGTCGGTGGTAAATAAAGAGATCAGGGATATTAACCTGAATATACAATCGGCATTGAGCCTGCTGGCCGAGCGTCGCACACCGGAGGCAAGCAGCGCCCAGCAATATGCCATGACGGCCATTAACAACCTGGCATTAATGCTAAGCGAGGCCCAGGAGCAGATGCAAAATGCGAAACAGCAAAAAGGAAAGCCAGGCAAAGGAAAGAGCAAACGGCCAAGCTTATCGCAATTAAGCAAAATGCAGCAGCAGTTAAATCAAAACATGCAGAAAGCCCGTGAACAGATGCAGCGTGAAGGGCAGCAACCGGGTCGCCAGCCAGGGCAACAACCAGGGCAACGTCCCGGACAAGGACAGGGCCAGGGTAACGGGCAGATGAGCGAGCAACTGGCACGAATGGCCCGGGAGCAGCAAATGATCCGCCAGGCATTGCAGGAAATTAACCGGGAGCAAAATAAAGACGGGAAAAACGGGTTGGGAAATCTTGATCAAATGGCCAAAGAGATGGAACAATCTGAAACGGATCTCGTAAACAAGAGAATTCAGCAGGAAACGCTAATCAGGCAACAGGAAATCCTTACCAAGCTGCTTGACGCAGAAAAAGCGGAACGCGAAAGAGAGGAAGATAATAAGCGCGAAAGTAAAGAGGGTAAGGATATGGCTCCGAACTATAAACTGGTGCTTGAGCAATATAAGAAGATTAAACAACGCGAAACAGAATTATTAAAGACGGTTCCGCCATCGTTGAACTCCTTTTATAAAATTAAAGTTGGCGATTATTTTAAATCTTTAAATTCAGGTAAATAGGTATGATAGAAACACGGATAGCTCAATTACCGGATACGGATTTGTATACTCTTCAGCTTCCTTCTAAGTCAGAGAGCCTGGTTACCGTGGAAAACTTCATCGAAAAGATCAAAGATCGGTATTCGATTGATGAAGACACCTACGCCAACATACTTACCTGCCTTAGCGAAGCGGTAATTAACGCCGTTATCCACGGTAATAAAGAGGACCCCTATAAAAAGGTCTTTATGAACCTCGAAGTACAACATAAAAAGCTCATCATTACCATTGCTGACGAGGGTCCCGGGTTTGATTATCACAATATCCCCGACCCTACCGACCCGGAGAACCTCGAAAAACTTACCGGTCGTGGAGTTTTCATTATTAAGCAGCTTGCAGACCAATGTATTTTCAACGGTCCCGGTAACGAGTTAGAGCTTCACTTTAAGATTTAATGGCGGTTCAAAAGATCAATTTTTTCCAGGAGGAGATAAAATACCCGGTTAAAGACAAAGCGTTATTGCGCGCATGGATCACTGACACGCTGCGTGCCGAAGGAAAATCCTTAGGCGATCTTAACTTTATCTTTTGTACAGATAGTTACCTGCTTTCTATCAACCAGCAATACCTGGACCACAACACGTATACAGATATTATCACGTTTGATAACGGCGGGATTGAAAACCAGGTGGCCGGCGATATATTCATTAGTGTAGACCGTATCCGCGAAAATGCATCGTTGTTCGGCGTCTCCGAGCGCGAGGAGCTGCACCGGGTGATCATCCATGGAACCCTACACCTGGTAGGTTATGGTGATAAGTCAGTTAAAGACAAAAAACTGATGACCAGCAAGGAGGATCAGTACCTCGCATTACGCACATTTTAACCAGCCATCCCTATACTTCTTTATATTAAACAAGCTCTGCCTGTTCTACAGCCTTTACACTACAATATTTGTGTATTTTTGCGTTTTGTTTAACACCTGCAGGGTTCTGTTTCCTGGTACCTTGCATTTTATAAGATCATGAGCAGTATCCTTTCTACCGAGCAACTCGGACATTCATTTAACGACACCTGGCTATTTAAAGACCTGACTCTTGGGCTGGCAAAGGGTCAGCGTTTTGCGCTGGTAGGCTATAACGGCGCCGGTAAATCTACTTTGTTAAAAATACTTGCAGGTAAGTTGGCGCCCGTCCTTGGGAAAGTAGTACAGGAGCGCGATATTAAAATAGGCTACCTGGAACAGGATCCTGATTTTGCCGGCCAGAAAACAGTAGGCGACTTTATCTACAGCGCCGATAATACCCAGCAACTGCTCATTCGCCGTTACGAAGAGCTATTGGAACAAGAACATCCCGACGAGGACCTGCTTCAGGAATTAACCACCGAGATCAGTGAACAAAATGCCTGGGAATATGAACATGCCATTAAAACGATCCTCGACCGGTTATCCATTAACAAACCTGACCAGCTGATTGGCAGCTTATCGGGCGGGCAACGCAAGCGGTTAGCATTGGCCAAGTTGCTGATCGATGATCCCGATGTTTTCATACTCGACGAGCCAACCAATCACCTGGACATCGAAATGATCGAATGGCTGGAAAGTTTTCTTACTACCGGCAAAAAAACCATCCTGATGGTAACGCATGACCGGTATTTCCTGGATAATGTATGTACTCAGATCTATGAGCTCGAGTTTGGGAAACTCTATGTGTACCGCGGCAACTATAGTTACTTCCTTGAAAAGAAAGCAGAACGTGAGGCAGAAAATGCCACTGCACTTCAAAAAAATACAAACCTGTTAAAGAAGGAGCTGGAGTGGATGCGTCGTCAGCCGCAAGCCCGTGGTACCAAATCGAAATCCAGGATAGATGCGTTCTACGAGTTGGAGGACAAGACGAAGAATCAGAATAACAAATCACGGGTAGAGCTAAGTATTACGGTAGCACGCCAAGGTAACAAAATCCTGGAGCTGGAACATGTAAACAAAGCTTTTAACGGTGTAACAATAATAAACGATTTTAATTACGTATTTAAAAAAGGTGACCGTATCGGCATAGCCGGAAGAAATGGTTCCGGGAAATCTACGCTGCTTAACCTGATCACAGGAAAATTTTCACCGGATACTGGTCAAATCATAAAGGGTGAAACTACTATTTATGGGTATTACAGCCAGGGAGGTCTTTCGTTTAAAGAGAATGAACGCGTATTAGATATCGTAAAGAACGTTGCAGAATATATCCCGATGGCTGATGGAAAAACCATTTCCGCTTCCCAGTTGCTTACACATTTCTTATTTCCGCCATCCAAACAATACGGAATGGTTAGCAAACTCAGTGGCGGGGAAAAAAAACGTCTCCATTTAATGCGTGTGTTAATGACGAATCCCAATTTTCTAATCCTGGATGAGCCTACTAATGATCTTGATATCGATACATTGAATGTACTCGAGGAGTTTTTGGAAAAATTCACAGGTGTTTTATTAGTGGTATCGCATGACAGGTACCTAATGGATAAGTTATCTGATCAGTTATTCATTTTTGAGGGGGCTGGTCATATTCGTATTTATTCAGGTAATTATTCTGAATATAGGTATGAAAAAGAGAACATCAAGACAGATGCTAAGCCCAAGGAAATACAAGTAAAAACAGCACCATTACCGGTAAAAAATAAGCTTAGCTATAAAGAACAAAAAGAATTAGATACGTTGGATGAACAGATCGGGAAGCATGAAGCGATGATAGCCAGCCTAAATGACCGTATGTTAATGCTTACCGATGCCAATGAACTCATCGCGGCAGCTAATGAAGTATCCGCTTTAAAAGAGAAGTTGGAAGAAATGACAATTCGTTGGATGGAACTTAGCGAATAAAATTATAACGTTCCACGTGGAACATAATAACGTGTTCCACGTGGAACATGGATAGAAATACCATGTTTGACATATATGATGTAATTGTTGTGGGAGCCGGACATGCCGGTTGCGAAGCTGCTGCTGCTGCTGGGAACCTGGGTTCGAAAGTGTTATTGATAACCATGAATATGGGGACAATTGCACAAATGAGTTGTAATCCCGCTATGGGTGGTGTAGCGAAAGGGCAAATTATACGTGAGATCGATGCTATGGGCGGATATTCAGGTATTATTGCAGACAAAACGAGTCTCCAATTTCGCATGTTGAACCGATCAAAAGGCCCGGCTATGTGGAGTCCGAGAGCTCAAAATGATCGCATGCGGTTTGCTGAAGAATGGCGTCTCACATTGGAAAGTATTTCCAATGTTGATATGTGGCAGGATACCGTGATCTCCATCCTTACCGACGGCGACCGGGTGATCGGCGTTAAAACATCATTAGGTATAGAGATCAAGGCCAAAGCAGTAGTATTAACAAATGGAACATTTCTTAACGGTGTGATCCATATTGGTGAGAAAAAATTTGGGGGCGGACGTACCGCAGAAAAAGCTGCAACAGGTTTAACAGAACAGTTATTAACACTGGGTTTCGAAGCAGGGAGAATGAAAACGGGTACTCCCCCACGCGTAGATGGTCGTAGCCTCGATTATACTAAAATGGAAGAACAATGGGGAGATGAACAACGCGGACGTTTCTCTTATACCGATGTAGACCTTCCAAAAGAACAAAGGTGCTGTTGGATCACTTACACAAATACGGCAGTACATGAAACTTTAAAAGAAGGCTTCGAAAAATCACCGATGTTTACCGGGAGAATAAAAGGACTTGGACCAAGATATTGCCCTTCTATCGAAGACAAAATAAACCGTTTTGCCGAACGCGACAGGCACCAGATCTTTGTAGAACCGGAAGGATGGAATACCGTTGAAATCTATGTGAATGGGTTCTCTACCTCTTTACCTGAAGATGTACAATACCGGGCGCTAACCAAAATTCCCGGCTTCGAAAAGGCCAGGATGTTTCGTCCCGGCTACGCTATCGAATATGACTTTTTCCCACCAACCCAACTGTACCTGACATTGGAAACTAAACTGGTAAAAAACCTTTTCTTCGCCGGGCAAATTAACGGAACCACCGGCTACGAAGAAGCTGCAAGCCAAGGCTTCCTTGCAGGTATTAATGCCCATCAAAAAGTAAACGATCTCCATGAGCTCATTATGAAACGCTCAGAATCGTATATCGGCGTACTGGTGGATGACCTAGTAACTAAGGGCACGGAGGAACCTTACCGCATGTTTACTTCACGTGCCGAACACCGGCTATTGCTAAGACAGGATAACGCAGACGTTCGACTCTCTCCAATCGGGCATGAATTAGGATTAATATCCGATGAGCGGCTGACTAAAGTTAAGGATAAAGTTCGCGGCTCAGCTGATATCGTAGCTTTTACTAAAGCACATTCCATAGATCCGGCATCTATTAACAGTTACCTGGAAACCCTGGACACTTCAGCCCTGTCGCAAAACATCAAATTATTTCAACTCATTTCAAGACCCCAAGTAGGTTTAAACGAATTGAGCCAGGCATATCCCGCGCTCGCTGCACATCTTCAAAACTTTTCACCGGAAACAATTGAAGATGCCGAAATCGCTATTAAGTATGAAAGTTACTTTGAAAAAGAACACGAAATAGTAAGTAAGATGAAAAGGCTCGAAGACCGGGAAATAAAGCAGGAATTTAACTACCATTCGTTAGTATCCTTGTCGAAAGAAGCCCGGGAAAAATTGATGAAAATTAAACCCAGGACTTTAGGGCAGGCGTCGAGAATTTCGGGAGTATCACCATCTGATATTTCCGTTTTAATGGTACATCTCACCCGGTAAATAATTAAATAATTGACTATCAGATAGTTAGTTGTTTAATTTAATGAACGTAAATAAAGCCGCAAAACACATTATTTTAAAATAAGAATCATCTATGTCATCCAAACTCAAAAGTTTGTTAAAACGCCTAAAAATGGCCAATTTTCAAAGAGACAACTTAGAGTTAAATTTATTTATCGCTTTTTTTTTAATAATATCATTTCTCGCGGCATGTGCAAGCATTCAACAACCCACAGGTGGTGCGAGAGACCGGACGCCGCCTAAAATTCTTAAGGAGTATCCCAAAAACCTGAGTCTCAATTTTAGCGCAAAAAAGATCGAGATAACTTTCGACGAATATTTCAAGCTCGCTAACGAATCAAAAGAAATCAGCATTTCGCCGGCACTCGACAAAAACCCCATTTTTAAAACTAAGGGAAAAACACTCGTCATAGATCTCCAGGACACGCTCGAAAGGAACACGACCTATACCATCAACTTTGGAAAAGCGATAGTAGACTATAACGAAGGAAATATCCTAAAAAACTATAGCTACGTTTTTGCGACAGGGAATGTAATCGATTCACTTAGTATTTCAGGAACTGTTTATAATGCGGTTACCAAGAAACCCGAAATGGAAACCACCGTTTTACTTATCCCGATTAAACAAGACACTATTTTTGGAAAGAGACCGGCGAACATATTTTCCATCACCGATTCTTCGGGAAATTTCTCACTCAAAAATCTTCGCGGAAATACTTACAAGATCTACGCCCTTAAAGAGCAAGGTGGCGACCGCATTTACAATTCAACTAACGAGCTGATCGGTTTCCGAAAAGACTCCATCGTACTCAAAGAAAATATCACCGGTATTAAGCTCGAAGTATTTAAAGAGGATCCCGTTAACTTCCGGATGGATCGCAAAATGCAGCCCGACGGCCACTACCTGTTCACCTTTAACTATCCGCTTAAAAAACCGTCCGTCACGCTCCTTAAACAACCTGAGCTCGACCGGACAAAATTTGCAGAATTCAACAAGCCGGGGGATTCACTGAATCTCTGGCTACCTAAAATAACTTATGATACGCTCGACGTAGCTTTTTACGACCAGGGTAAAGGACTCGATACCATCACGCTTCGACGCAACGAAAAAGACAAATACAACTACACCGTTAATATTTCCGATAACGTAGAAAACGGCAAGATCAGGCAGCGACGCGATATCTATCTTACCCTATCCGCTCCCATCTCCGCGGTAGACGATTCCAAAATTTCCGTGCTCGAAGATTCTATTCCACTTGCAAACGTGGAGTTTAATAAAGATACGTCTTCCATACGCCGGTACAGCCTAAAATATAACTGGCGTAATAAAAAGAAGTACGTTCTTAAAATTGAAGAAAATGCCTTTACGAGTATTAACGGCGGAAAAAACAAAGCATATAAAAAAGATTTTATAATGGATCCCGACCTTAACTATGGTGATTTAATATTCAATACCAGGTTGCCGGATAGCATCTCCTCTTCATTTATCGTTCAATTGATAAAGAATGAGAAAGATATCGTTCGAACGAGTATCGTTACCAAAAGCTCAAACATCACTTTTGCGGGCCTGGCGCCTGATAGCTACACTGTTCGTGTTATTTATGACACCAATAACAATGGCAAGTGGGATACGGGGAAAGTGAAAGAAAAGCTCCAGCCGGAAATGATCTGGAACTATGATAAGACCATGACGGTACTTGCTAACCGCGACCTGGAAGAACCGCTCACAATTCCTAAGACTCCATAAACCACCCGGAATACATGATGTAATTATCCGGTAACCTGATCAGCAACTTGCATTGTTCTTCGGTTAACGGCTTAATTTTTCGTGCCGGTGTACCTGCATAAAGATACCCTGATTCGCAGAGCGCATTCTCCAGCACTACTGCGCCTGCCGCTATAATACAAAAAGGTTCCACCACGGCATTATCCATCACGATAGCACCCATTCCTACCAACACGTTATCATGCAACGTACAGCCATGTACAATAGCGCTGTGACCGATCGATACGTTATTGCCTATCACCGTAGCTGCCGCCTGGTAGGTGCAATGGATCACCGCATTATCCTGGATATTGGTATGATCGCCAATCTTAATGTAATTTACATCCCCACGTACTACCGCGTTAAACCAAACCGAGCACTTTTCGCCCATCGTTACATCGCCAACAATTGTCGCATTTGGCGCAATAAAGCACTCGGTCCCGAAAACCGGGGATTTATCTTTTACAGGTAAAATAACAGCCATGTGGTACTTCAAAAATCAATTACATATTATTACCTTAGTCGCCGCAGAACAATTTTACCTGTAACCTGCAGCAATAGCTCAGCTGGTAGAGCATTAGTTTCCCAAACTAAAGGCCGCGGGTTCGAATCCCGTTTGCTGCTCACTGTCCGGCTTAATTAGCAAAACTGCCAGGTCTGTCCCTCCGGGTATGACCTGGCAGTTTTATTATATTACAAGCCCAGCCTGGCCGATATCTCCAGCATCCTTTCAATCGGTACCCGTGCACGTTCTATAATATCCATTGGCACAGTAACTTCC
Source organism: Hufsiella ginkgonis (assembly GCF_009834915.1). Taxonomy (GTDB): domain Bacteria; phylum Bacteroidota; class Bacteroidia; order Sphingobacteriales; family Sphingobacteriaceae; genus Hufsiella; species Hufsiella ginkgonis. Next base: position 1,270,753 of record NZ_WVHS01000001.1, read on the forward strand.
GGCAATTCATTCTTCATACACAGGTAAAGCTTCTCGAGCGTATTCCGCTTCATATGCGGGCAATCATTACAAGCACATAAATTGTTCGGCGGCGCCGGGATAAACACCTTACCGGGATTAGCCTTCTCCATCTGGTGAAGTATACCGCTTTCTGTAGCTACGATGAACTCCTTTGCCGGGTGATCCATCGTGTACTTCAGCAAGCCGGTGGTGGAGCCGATATAATCCGCCATCTTTAATATCACTTCCTCGCATTCGGGATGAGCGATAAATTTCGCCTCCGGATGCCGTTCCTTCAGCTTTACGATCCTTTGCTGCGAGAATATTTCATGCACCATACACGCGCCGTTCCACAATACCAGGTCGCGCCCGGTTTTCCGGGCAACATAAGCGCCCAGGTTGCGATCGGGACCAAAAATGATCTTCTGCTCCTTCGGAAGGCTTTCTACAATTTGTACCGCATTCGAGGAAGTACAAACGATATCGCTCAAAGCCTTCAGCTCTGCGGTACAATTTACGTAGGTGATAACGAGATGATCCGGGTAGTTCTCTTTAAACTTTGCAAAGAGGTGCGGCGGGCAGCTGTCTGACAATGAACACCCGGCCTTAACATCAGGCAACAGCACCTTTTTGTAAGGTGAGAGTATCTTGGCGGTTTCGGCCATGAAATGAACGCCGGCGAAAACGATAATGTCTGCATCAGTTTTCGCCGCTTCCTGCGAAAGCCCGAGACTATCGCCAATGTAATCGGCAATATCCTGTATATCAGGCTCTTGATAATAGTGCGCAAGAACAACGGCATTCTTTTCCCTTTTTAATTTCTCAATCTCATCAAACAGATCCAGGCTTGGATCGATGGGTTCCTCAACAAAACCCTTGATATTTATTTCTGCTAAAGTATCCATTTCCCAACGATTCAATAATTACAATATCTTTTAAAATATCCTTTATTAAGAGTTATTAGCGTGTTAGTAATGTGAAGAAAGTGACTGTTTAAGTTTTGGTTTTTTTGTTTTGAGGAATTTATCCACAGGAAATTAACATTTTCGTTAGGTTATCGCATTGATTACCAATTCTTTTTTATTTGCAACAAAAAACTATAAAACTTATATGTGCAATGAATGTTCGGGTGTAAAACGTTAATATCTTTGTTTTTCGTGCTCAAAACTAATGTATAAAACGTGGTAAAAAGGGAGAAAAACGGTACTTATACACATCTTGACATTTTATTAAACTTCTATCAATACAAAATTAACATCTTTATACCGGTTATTAACAGTGGCGCGGTAAGCTGAATGTTATATTATATATTTTTCCATGGAGCATGTTGATTTCTTAGTTGTAGGTTCGGGAATAGCCGGACTTAATTTTGCCCTTAAGGCAGCAAAACATGGTAAGGTACTGATAGTTACAAAAGCAAATGCCGATGAATCTAACACCAAGTACGCGCAGGGGGGCGTAGCTGTCGTTGTGGATAAAGAAGATTCTTTCGACAAACACATCGAAGATACCCTGGTGGCGGGCGATGGTTTATGTGATAAACACGTAGTAAGCATCGTTGTGGAAGAGGGCCCGGCCCGCATCCAGGAGATCATCGACTACGGTACCAATTTCGACATGACCAACCAGGGGCTTTTCGACCTGGCAAAAGAAGGCGGTCACTCAGAACACAGAGTGCTTCATTATAAAGACATTACAGGTTTCGAGATAGAGCGTGCCTTGCTGGAACAGATCAACAGCGATCCTAATATCTCCATTCTCACCCACTATTTTGCCATAGAGCTGATCACGCAGCACCATTTAGGAAAATTTGTGGATAAAAGTTCCGGGGACATTACCTGTTATGGTATTTATGCCCTTAATACACGGAATAACTCTGTGGAAAAGATACTGTCGCGGGTAACCGTCATGGCTACCGGGGGCGCCGGGCATATTTATTCGAACACCACCAATCCCATTATAGCCACGGGCGACGGGATCGCAATGGTTTACCGCGCTAAGGGAAAAGTGCGCAATATGGAATTTATCCAGTTTCATCCTACCGCACTTTATAACCCGGGCGAATACCCTTCTTTCCTGATATCCGAAGCGGTAAGAGGTTTTGGCGGCGTGTTAAAAAGACGCAACGGCGATGAATTTATGCATTTATATGATGAACGGCTTTCCCTTGCCCCCAGGGATATCGTTGCACGTGCCATAGATTCGGAAATGAAAATTTCCGGCGATGATTTCGTTTACCTTGACATCCGGCACCGTTCGAAGAAAGATATCCTTTCTCATTTTCCTAATATTTATGCAAAATGCCTCAGCATCGGGATTGATATGACCCGCGATATGATCCCCGTTACGCCAGCCGCTCATTATATGTGCGGAGGCATTATGGTGGATGAGCATGGAAGATCGTCTATCAGGAGAATGTACGCTTGTGGAGAATGTTCTTCCACCGGCTTGCATGGAGCAAACAGGCTCGCTTCCAATTCCTTACTGGAAGCTACCGTTTTTGCACACCGCATTTTCGAAGATGCCGTTATGGCATTTAAAGATTATGAGATCCCGTCTGATATACCCGAATGGGATGAAACAGATACCCAACTGCTGAATGAAGATATCCTGGTTACCCATAACCTGCGCGAAACACAAAAGATCATGAGCGACTATGTGGGTATTGTACGGTCAGATTTCAGGCTCGAACGCGCCATGCGGCGATTGGGTCTTTTATATGATGAAACTGAATCCTTTTATAAAAAGACCAAGTTATCTGTAAAGCTTTGCGAACTGCGGAATGTGATCCAGACAGCTTACATTGTAATAAAATCCGCGATGTTAAGAAAAGAAAGCAGGGGATTGCATTTTACCACCGATTATCCTGATCACCGGGAGGACCCGAAGGATACGATATTTTAAAAAAACGGATCCTGATCGTTTTTCTAAATTGTTAATAACTCTTTAATGGCCAGGTTTCAATTCTATAAAAGCTACAGCAGTATTATCTGGTTATTAACAGGCATTGCAGCGGGAAGTATTGTAGGCTTGTTATTTGGAAAAAAAATTGAGGTGATAAAACCCCTGGGCGATATCTTCCTCAACTTGCTTTTTACAGCCGTTATCCCTTTGGTTTTCTTTGCGGTAGCGTCGGCCATTGCCAATCTCGACAGGTCAAATAAGATCAGCCGGGTAATGGGGATCATGACACTGGTTTTCCTGGGCACCGTGTTAATATCTGCATTCCTTACCATTGTTGCAACGTGGGTATTTCCCATCCACCAAACTATTCCCAACACCGGGTTACCCGGAGAAATCCACACCGTGGATAACTTTGGAGACCAGCTTACTACCTTGTTAACAACCAGCGAGTTTTTCAACCTGCTGTCGAGGAAAAGCATGCTTTCTTTACTTATATTTTCCACATTAACGGGTTTCGCCTGTTTGCATGCGGGAGAAGGCGGAGCTTCATTCCGGCAGTTCCTGGTATCTGGCAACGAAGTAATGAAAAGCCTGGTGGTTATTATCATGAAACTGGGCCCACTGGGTTTAGGATCTTACTTTGCGTACCAAACCGGGGTGTTTGGTCCTGAGCTTTTTGGAACCTATGCCAGGTCGATGGCGTTGTACTACGGTTTTGGGATCTTTTATTTTTTCGTGTTCTTCAGTTTATACGCTTTTATTGCCGGGGGTGTGGACGGAATAAAAAAATACTGGCGAAATAACATCGTCCCGTCCGCCACCGCGGTAGGAACATGCAGCAGCATAGCCACTGTTCCGGCTAACCTCGAAGCATCGAAAAATATGGGAGTGCCACCGTACATCGCCAACATCACCGTCCCCTTGGGCGCCACGCTGCATAAAGACGGATCGAGCATCAGTTCCATCGTAAAAATGGCTGTCGTTTTCGGCATGTTTGGCAAGGATTTTACAGGAGCCGACACGATCCTCATCGCCCTCGGGATTACCGTTCTGGTGAGTATTGTAGAGGGAGGCATTCCTAACGGCGGTTATATCGGCGAACTTCTCATGATCTCTGTTTACGGCTTTCCGCCGGAAGCATTGCCGCCGGCTATGATCATCGGTACACTGGTAGATCCGTTGGCGACTTTACTGAATTCAACCGGCGATACGGTGGCCGCAATGATGATCACCCGGTTTTCGGAAAAACGCGTATTACCACCCGGTGACTGACCGACGAATAAAATGAAATATAGGCTTACTCCGTTTTTCGTGCTTTTTATCCTACTCTTCCTGTACGGCGTTAGGTTTTTTGTGCTGCAAACTGACGTTAAAGGCTTTGGCAAACTTTTCGGGGCGATTTACATCACCTTAGCCATGGTGCTCTTTATTTCCGACAGGTTAATGGCAACGAAAAAAATGGAGTATAAAAAGTTAATCTTATCCCAGTTCGTCTTATTGGCGATTATGGCCGTGATCACCTTTTTTGTGTTTAAAAACTCATGAAGATCTCCGGGTTAATCGGCGTTGTTTGTATGATCGTTAGCGGCGGAATGACTACGATTGCGCAGCCGCCGCATTGCGGCAAGATGGTCAGCATAAAAAAGTTTTATCTTTTTTATGACGAAAATCCTTACAAAAGTGATGCTTCGCTAAAAGACATATCCCCTGCTTTTTCGGAGGTAGATTCTTTCGCTAACGACCGGCTGGTACAAAAAAAGGAGGTCAGGTCTAATTCAAACGACCGCAAAATAACCTACTTCTACAACAAAAAAGGGCTCTTGGTAAAAGAGATGAGCAACTGGCCGCATGATATGCGATGGGATTCTATTGTATACCAGTATGATGCACAAAACCGGATGACCCGCCGTTATGTATACGCAGAAGATATGCCGATGGAAAATAAATATGCGTACAACGGCGGTACCCGGTACGAAAGCGTGTACGTTGGACCGGGTAAACCGCTGGTGTATACCAGGATAAAAGATCCAAAGAATGCTGATACTACGATAGATACATTCACAGATACCAATGGCAAACCTGGAAAGATCATTCGCATCACCGACAAATACGGAAATGAAGTCTATTTCTCCAGTTCCGCCTCAACGCTGGTTTACCAGAATGTGTACGATGCCTGCGGAAATCTTATTATAAAAAGAACCGTGGATAACGGGAAAGTACTGTTTGTAGAAACCTGGGAAATTAAGTACGAACCATGATCAGCTTCTTCTTAAGCGCAATTCTCGCTTTAATTACGCCGGCGGCGGAAAAGGCTTTGCCGGCGGCATGCGAGCAACTGGTCGTTGTTAAAACCGGCGATTGGAACCACACCCGGGGAACACTCAGCGGTTATTACAAAGTGAACGGTAAATGGGAAAAAGCCTTCACTTCTTTTTCCATTGTTGTTGGCAGAAGCGGGTTAGCCTGGGGAAACGGCCTTCAGCCGGAAAGCTGGACAAAAGGAAAAATAAAGAAGGAAGGCGACGGAAACGCACCCGCAGGAATTTTTCCGCTTACCCGGTTGTTCAGCTATGCCGGGATCACCTCGAAACTGCGTTCGATAAAGGTAGATGACCATACTTTCTGCGTCGACGATACGGCTTCGGCCAATTATAACCGAATAGTAAATACCGACACGCTTTCTAAAAACTGGACTTCCGCAGAAACCATGCGCCTCAAAACCGATGGGTATAAATATGGTATCGTGGTGGCTTACAATACCGAAACTCCGGTGGCCGGTAACGGTTCGTGCATCTTTATGCATATCTGGAAAGATAACGCCAGCCCCACGGCGGGCTGTACCGCCATGACCGAAAGAAATATGCTCCGGCTGATCGCGTTCCTGGATAAAACCAAGTACCCGTTGCTGGTGCAGCTGCCGGCGCACACCTATAAAAAGTACCGTGGCGAATACGGTCTCCCTTAAATTTCGCAACTTTGTACCTTCATAAAAAAACCTATGTTTGAAAATAGCGAGCGCACCGATCTGAAAAATCTCGGCGAATTTGGCCTGATAGAGCACCTGACCAAAAATATTAAACTGTACGATCCCAGCACCACCCGTGGTGTGGGCGATGATGCTGCAGTGCTGGATTTTTCGGGAAAGAAGACGTTGGTGTCGACAGATCTTTTGTTGGAGGGCATTCACTTCGACCTCGCTTATACCCCCTTAAAACACCTGGGATATAAAGCGATCCAGGTAAACCTGAGTGATATTTATGCCATGAACGGCATTGCTTCGCAAGTTACGGTTTCGTTAGGCTTGTCGAGTAAGTTCCCGTTAGAAGCGGTCGAAGAACTATATAGCGGGGTGCTTCTTGCCTGCGATCAGTACCAGGTAGACCTGGTAGGCGGCGATACTTCCGCTTCTAAACAAGGACTCGTAATTAGCGTTACCAGCATCGGCTATGCCAGCGAAAAAGACATTTGTTACCGCAATACCGCGGGAGAAGGCGACCTGCTTTGCGTTTCCGGCGATCTCGGCGGCGCTTACCTGGGGCTGCAGCTGCTCGAACGCGAAAAACAGATCTTTTTAGAAAATCCTAACATCCAGCCAGATCTTGAAGGAAAAGACTACATCATCGAGCGTCAGTTGAAACCGGAGGCAAGGAAAGACATCGTAAAATTGCTTGCCGACCTGGGAATTAAACCTACCGCGATGATCGATGTTTCCGACGGCCTTGCTTCAGAGATCCTGCATATCTGCAAACAGTCTGGCAAAGGATGCACCCTTTACGAGGAAAAGATCCCCATCGATCCCATGACCTACGAAACCGCCCGTGAGTTTGGCATTGACCCCACCGTTTGCGCGCTCAATGGCGGCGAAGATTACGAACTGCTCTTCACCATTGGCCAGTCTGACTACGAAAAGATCAGGAACATGCCCGATATTTCGGTCATTGGCCATATAACCGATAAGGCGTCGGGTGCAAACATGGTCTCAAAATCCGGAAATTCGCACGGGATAAAGGCGCAGGGATGGAACGCGTTTAAGAATAGCCACTCATAACTCCTCAGTTACAATTCTGCGATCACCGTAATCCCTCCCTTTACCACTTCACCGATCTCTACGTTGATCTTGGTGCCGATAGGGAGAAAAACGTCTACACGGGAGCCAAATTTAATAAAGCCGAACTGGTCTCCTTGTTCCGCTTTATCGCCTTCCTTTACATACCATACGATCCGGCGTGCCAGCGCACCTGCAATTTGCCTGAAGAGCACCGTAACGCCCTGGCTGTTTTCTACCGCAACAGTGGTACGCTCATTTTCGGTAGATGACTTAGGATGCCATGCTACAAGATATTTCCCCGGGTGATACTTGAAATATTTAACAATTCCCGATACCGGGTGCCGGTTTACGTGTACGTTTATGGGCGACATAAAAATGGATACCTGGATCCTCCTGTCCTTTAAATATTCGGTTTCCGTGGTTTCTTCAATCACCACTACTTTACCATCGGCCGGGCAAATCACGTGTTTTTCGTCCTGCGCTACCTTTATAAAAGGGCTTCTGAAAAACTGGACGATGATAACGAACAGGACAAAAGACAGCGTATACAAGATCCATTGGATCGCCGGGCTATCCGGCAGGTAATAATGCGCTACGGCATTGAGCACAAAAATTACGAGGATGGTAAGGGCGAGCGAGGTATACCCTTCTTTATGGAACGTCATCAGTTAGGTTTTATAGATCAATAGGTTAATTACTGGTATTATGTTTCGCTGGGCACGGCAACGGCACGGTAAATATCTTTCAGGTTGCGGCCAAGCCCGTTGTAATCGAGGCCGTAGCCTACCACGAAATCGTTCGGAATTTCGAAAGCCACGTAATCGAGCTCTTCTATTTCATGCTGCATCGATTGTGGTTTTACCAGCAGGCTGCATACGGCAATGGAAGCAGGTTCAAGCTGCTTTAGTTCAGTTAACAGGTGATCCATCGTGATACCGGTATCCACGATGTCCTCAACGATAATCACATCGCGTTTACGCAGGTCTAGCTCCAGGCCGATCACTTTTTTTACCCTGCCGGTAGAAGAATCGCCCTCGTAGGACGACACCTTGATAAAAGTGACTTCAGAAGCGATCTCGATCTCCTTCATCAGGTCAGCCAGGAAGAGAAAGCTGCCGTTTAACACCCCGATGAACACCGGCACGCGGCCCTCATAATCTACATTAAGTTGGATCCCGATCAGGCGTATCCGTTTTTTGATCTGCTCATATTCAATCATGAGCTCGAATTCTTTATCGTCTACCTGTATCTTCATATATGATTGGTAAAATTAGGGAAAGAATAGGGGAAGGCAATACTTTCCCGGTAAAAGACAAAAAAAAACCATAATATAGACGTTATGACAGTCCCCATTATCCAGATCCGTAATCTCGGCAAATCGTATGGTACCAAGCAGGTACTCAAGAATATAAACCTCGATGTTTCCCCCGGGCAGATCATCGGCTACATCGGTCCCAACGGCGCCGGGAAATCCACCACCGTGAAAATCCTGATCGGCCTCATCGCCGATTTTGAAGGCGAGATCCTGATCTCCGGCAAACCGCTCCGCGAAAATGTGATCGATATCAAACGCACCATCGGCTATGTGCCCGAAAATGCGGAGATCTACGAGGTGCTTACCCCCATGGAATACCTTGATTTTGTAGGAAAGCTGCAGGGAATGGATGAAAGCCTGATCCGGCAGCGCGCAACTAAGATGCTGGAAAATTTTGGCCTTCGGCCGAATATGGATCAGCGCATGGACACGTTCTCCAAGGGGATGCGCCAGAAAGTGATGCTGATCTCGGGCATCATTCATAACCCGCAGATCATTGTGCTCGACGAACCGCTGTCGGGGCTCGATGCCAATGCCGTTATCATGGTTAAAGAGATCATTTCGCGCCTTGCGAAGGAAGGTAAAACGATCTTCTACTGTTCACACATGATGGACGTGGTAGAAAAAGTGTCAGACCGTATCGTGCTCATTAACAACGGCGAGATCATCGCACACGGCACCTTCGAGGAGCTGAAACAAAACAGCGGGCAGTCGCTCGAAAGTATTTTCGCACGCCTCACCGGGAAAGAAGATATCGGCGATTCTGCCGGTGCATTTTTAGACGCCTTCGAGTAGCACCGTATGAATAAGCTTATAATCAATTTTATTATGCTGTTTAAGCCGCTGTTCACGAAAATGGGTGTGGATACGCAACAGCTCCGCGTGATCCTTGAGGTAAAGCTCCTCATGGACGACCGCCGGCCTTACAACCAGATGCGCCGGGCGCATAAACAGAAAAAGGACACCAAAAACACCTCGCTGTTAGCCATGTTTTTCCTTGCGCTGATGGGATGTTTCATGATCTTTCTCCTCACCATGGGCAACCCACTGCTGGGGCATACCTTGTATCTCAGTATGTTCATGATCATGATGGCCCTTACGCTGGTGTCTGACTTTACCAGCGTACTCATCGATGTGCGCGATAACTTCATCATCCTGCCACGGCCGGTGAACGACAGTACCTTTACCACTTCAAGGATCCTGCATATCACCGTGCACGTGTTTAAGATGCTGATCAGCATCGGCCTGCCCGGGTTGATTTACGTTGTTATCACAGACGGCCCGCTGGGAGGCATCGCTTTTTTTGTCGAGATCATCGCCACTACGCTGTTTTCCATCTTCGTGGTAAACATGATCTACCTGCTGGTATTAAAAGTATCGTCGCCCGAAAAATTCAAGAACTTTATCTCGTATTTCCAGATCTTCGTTTCCATCTTCGTGTTTGCCGGTTACCAGGTGCTGCCACGCATCAGTACGCGTATGGACCTGCATGGTATCAACCTCCTGGCGTATAAGCTCGCTTATGTGTACCCGCCGGTTTGGTTTGCGTCGTTTTACGATACCATTAGTCACCCGGAAACATTCGCTGTCGCCAAACTGGTAATGGGTGTCATTGGGATCATCGTCCCCTTTGTAACTATTTTTATCGTGGTAAGGTACCTTGCACCGGGTTTTAACCGCAAACTTTCGGCTATCGCCGGAAGCGGAAGCGAGCCGGAACCGCAGCTTGTTACAACTACAGGAGCCGCAGCCGTTAAAGAGCCGGCGACTTTTGTAAGCAACCTGTCCAAATTTCTTTGTAAAGATCCCGTGGAGCAGGCCGGTTTTAAACTCACCTGGTGGTTAACTTCCCGCTACCGCGATTTTAAGGTGAAGGTGTACCCCTCATTCGCCTATGTACCCGTGTATTTTGTGTATTACGTATTTTTGGGAAAAGGCAGCGGCCGAAATGATCCGCGGTCGCCGGAAATCACAGAAGGCCAGGGCTACCTGCTCCTCACCTACCTCACCAGCTTTGTCATTCTGACCGTACTTAGCCAGATCTCGCAATCAGAAAAATATAAGGCTGCCTGGGTGATGTTTTCCACACCGCATAACCGGCCGGGGAAGATCGTTTCGGGCATGTTCAAAGCAGTGATGTTGAAATACTTTGTGCCGTTCTACCTGGTAGTGAGCATCTTCGGATTGTTTTTGTGGGGGCCGGTGATTATTAACGACCTTGTGCTGTCGTTTTTCAACATCCTGGTGTACGGTGTTATCCTGGCAATTATTAATGTTACCTACCTGCCGTTTTCGCAGCCCGCAGTTACCGAAGGAGGTAAGACCTTCGCCAGGTTCCTGGTGATGTTCGTGATCTTTATCCTGGGCATGGCGCACTATGCGTTAAGTCGCTGGGAGTGGGCGATCAATACCGGCGCAGTATTTTCCATTCTCCTTTTTTGGGTGCTTTTCCACTATTTCAGTAAACGGGATTGGAAAGCGATGGAGGCAGATTACGGGTAAACGCTGCGTGGGCAGTTAAATCAGGGATTGTTTTTCTTTTCGAGCTCCTTAAGCCTTTTCTTTTCTTCTTTTTCCTGCTTCCTGGCATCGCGGCGTTCTTTCCGTTTTTGAGCGCCGGTTTTAACCGTGTCTTTGGGCGCCACTTTTAATTTATCGAGATCATGGATGCTAATGGTATCCATCTTCTTTTCCGGGTTCAATACTCTTTTCAAAAAAGACTCGGGATCTTCGTCCCGTTCATCCGCATTGTTAAACAAGGTAGAGTCGCTCGCGGTCGAATCTGCCGGCGCGATCAGCGTGCGCAAACTTTCTTTTAAACGTACGTTATAGAAACCATAACCGGAGGTATCCGGGGCAGTAAGGCCCCTGCGTGCCATCAGTCCCCCGATCATCCTGAAATAACCGGCCAGTCCGGGACGAAGGCTGCCATCCGGCTCGAAAAAGTATAGCCCTTTTTTTGGTTTGGGTACGATGCTCGCCAGGAAAATACTTTCGCCGAGCGATAGCTGGGAGGCGTGTTTACCGAAGTAGTAATTAGCCGCTTCACCGATCCCATACACATTGCGGCCCCACTCGATCAGGTTCAGGTAAGCCTCAAGCATTTTGGATTTGGTAGTTACACGGTTGTTCTCGATCAGCCAAACGATCAGCGCTTCATCAATTTTGCGGAGCAGCGTTTTTTGGCGACTGAGGAACACGTTCTTTACCAACTGCATCGATATGGTGCTTCCGCCTTGCTTAAACGCCTTTTTCTTAAAATTGGTGGCGATCGACCTGCGGAAAGCAAGCTCCACAAAACCGTGGTGACTAAAAAAGGAAGGGTCTTCGGCTGTCAGCACCGCATTGCGAAGGTCGGGCGCAATACCCTCAAGCGGTATAAAGTTCGGGTTTTTCGGACCGATCTCGATATCGCGCATCGGTTTTCCATCTTCATAAGGCGTATATACGAACGGGCTGTTGATCTTTTGGAAATTCGTTTTACCCCATTTTATGATCTTAAAATCGCGCTTGTTCAGCGAGGAATTAAATTGAACGCTATCCGGAAGCGCCCCGTCGAGGTACAGGCTCAGGTCATATTGTAGCTGCCCTGATACCTTGATGCCTTCCAGCGTCTCAAATAAGCCCGGGGGGAAAGCGTTGAAAATCTCCTGCGCGTCCTGGTAGCCGGTATGCAGTTTCAGTTCGTAGATCTTTTTCCTGGTAAGCGTGTATTTTAAGTATGGGTTGGCACGAATGTTTTTTAACCGGATCACTGAGGAACTGTCAAGTGCAACAAAATTTTCGCCCACGGTGAAGTTCGCGTCGATAGCGCCGGTTGGCACCAGGATATCGGTGGACGATAATTTCGGATGGTTCACCACCAGGTTCCTCACTGCCCAGGTTCCCGAAACATGCAGCTCGTCCCCATCACGCTCCGCTTCGTTCAGCCGCACATTAATGGTGTCGAAACTTACCTTCAGCTTGTATTTCTTTTCGATAACCGGCAGCGACACTTTCTTCCCATCGGCAAACAGGCGCAGGTCGAACAGCTTTTGATCAGGCTCTGCGGGGCCGTCGAGATGCCAGGTAGCTTCGCCCTTGTTCAGGATGATGGTCGACTTCAGGTATCCGTCATCAATCACCGCGCCGGGGGTAAAAAAACGCAGCGTATCTTTGTCGTCGCGGAATACGAAATCGAAATTCTTGATATCCAGGTCGTCAGGTACCTTGTTCAGCACCGTGTTGAGGAGGTTATCGGCCAGATCGGCCAGGCTCGAACGGCTGCTCTCGCTGGTATTTTTCTTTTTCCTGCGAAAGAGGAAATCGTAATTGCTTACGCTATCCTTCTTAACGAGGTTGATCTTTCCCGACGCTAATTTCAGCTCAGCAAGCTTTACTTCCCCGAACAAAAGCGGCATCAGCTTAACGCCAACGCGCAGGTTCCGGATCAATGCCAGGCTGTCCCGCTGTGCCGGAACTGCCGAGATCTCGTCGAACAATACCACGCTCAGTCCATCGAAACGTGGATTTTTGATCTGTACGTCCAGGTTATAGTCCGCCTTCGCTTTGCGAATGATGCGGGCAACGGTCGATTGCAGGATAGACTCGCGTTTTACGAAGATGACGGTTACGCCCACCAGCATCAAAAAAAACAGCACGCCAATAATTATACCGGTAATTTTCAGGACTTTAGGCGGAACTCGGGGAATATGCATGGAGGTTGTAGGTAATTACTCAATAACTGCTTTGTTAAAAAAACGTTTTATGAGCCAGAATTATTTCCAGAATGTAAATATCTGCAAAAACATAGGGTAAACAAGTTCTTTACAGGGAGGGTTTAGTAAATTTGCGTTTTCACTCATATAAAATGATCACAAAGGAACAGGTTTTGCAGGCGCTGAGTCACGTGGAAGAACCGGATTTAAAGAAAGACCTGGTTACGCTAAACATGATCGAGGGGATAGAGATCAACGGGAACAACATCCGCTTCTCGGTTATTTTAACTACCCCGGCCTGCCCGTTAAAGGCTATGATAGAAAATGCCTGCCGCAACGCCATCGCATACTTCGTGAGCAAAGAGGCGGAGGTCATCATTAATATGACTTCGCGCGTTACCACCCGGGCCAACGCTACGCTGCCGAATATCCGGAATATCATTATCGTTTCTTCCGGGAAGGGCGGGGTAGGGAAATCGACGGTTTCTGCAAACCTGGCATTGGGACTTCAAATGACCGGGGCGTCGGTAGGTTTGATCGATGCCGATATTTACGGGCCGTCTATCCCCACCATGTTTGGCCTCGAAGGGGAGCGCCCGTTATCCGTACAGGGGCCTGACGGTAAAGCGCGCATCCTCCCCATCGAGCGTTTCGGGTTAAAACTGTTGTCCATCGGTTTCTTTACCGACCCGGAGCAGCCGGTTCCCTGGCGGGGGCCGATGGTTTCTACTGCCGTGAAACAACTTTTTAACGATGCCGATTGGGGCGAACTGGACTACCTGGTGGTCGACCTTCCTCCGGGCACGGGCGACATCCACATCACGCTTACACAAACGTACCCCATCGCGGGAGCGATCATCGTAACAACACCGCAAAAAGTAGCCTTGTCCGACGTGCGTAAAGGGATCGGGATGTTTATGATGAACGCCATTAATATCCCGGTACTGGGCATCGTAGAAAACATGTCGTACTTTACTCCTGCAGAATTGCCCGGCAACAAGTATTATATTTTCGGAAGCGGTGGCGGGCAAACGCTGGCCCAACGGTATGATGTGCCGTTCCTGGGCGAGATCCCGCTGGTTAAAAGCATCAGCGATGCGGGCGATGCAGGCCGTCCCGTGATCATGGAAGCGGGCAACCCGATGGCCGAAGCATTTAAAGCGCTCGCCGCGAAGGTGGCCCAGCAGGTGTCGATCCGGAACTTGGAAGTGCGGCAGATGAATCCGGCGCCGGCGGCGATATAATTGCGCCGAAACTTTGTATATTCGATTTATGTATATTTGTAAAATTTGATTATTATGGATTTGTTGGCCAGAGTTGAAGGTGCATTGGATACGATCCGACCATATTTAGAAGCAGATGGTGGTAACGTCTCTGTGGAAGAGATCACGCCCGGTAACATCGTGCGCCTGAAACTGCTTGGGGCTTGCGGCTCCTGCCCCATGAGCTTCATGACCCTGAAAGCGGGGATCGAAGAAGCGATTAAGCGTTCGGTACCCGAAATAGAAGGCATCGAAGCAATAAACCTTACAGACGCAGACGATCCAAATGCGGTGATGCCTACCCGGGTGGGTTAATGGCGTACCTGTCGACGTAACAACGTTAACATTTAACAGTTTTTAACGATTGGCTAGCATGGTTTTTGATAGTTTTACGGCGTAAATGAAACGGATATTCCTTTTTCTTCTTGTTCTCGCCGGCTTCGCCGGATCCTCCCATGCGCAGGAGAAGAAACTGGTACAGGTATCGGGGATCATTTATAATGCGGATTCTATCCAGGCAATTGTGCCATATGTAACGGTGATCAATAAGTCGCGGAATAACCAGTCGTTCCCGGCCAATTACCAGGGGTATTTTTCTTTTGTAGCCAGCGAGGGCGATACGATCGTTTATTCGGCTATCGGGTACCGCAAAGAAGCGCTGGTGATCCCGGCCGGTTTACCCGACATGAAGTACACCGTACTGGTTAAAATGAAACCCGAATCCATTACATTGCCGGTAGTAAGCGTTTATCCCTGGGCAAGTGTCGATGAATTTACCCGTGCATTTATGACGCTGAAGCTGGCAGACGATGACCTGCTGATCGCCAAAAAGAATGTGTCGGCGGCAAGCCTGGCAGCGCTCTCTAAATCGCTTCCGCGTGATGGGCAGGAAATGAATGTGTTTAACTTCCAGAACAACCACATCAACTTAACGAATAAACACATGAACCAGCGCGGCGCCAATCCGCTGATGAACCCGTTTGCCTGGGCAGCGTTTATTCAACAGATCACCCAGGGCGATAAAAGCCGCGGGGGTAATTAATCCCACCCTGTTTTCTCTTACCGCTTTCTTTTTTGCGCGGGGAACCTCATTTTGTACTCTACCTTTATCAAGCCTTTCGAAATGGAATCGAGGCGGCTCTTAAGCATCGTTTTGCGTAAAGGGGATAGCTTGTCGACAAAAAGTTTTCCTTCAATATGGTCGTATTCGTGTTGAATTACGCGGGCGGCGAGGCCGGTATAGGTTTCTGTGTGCAACGCAAAGTTTTCATCGAGGTAAGAAATGGTCACTTTCGATTTCCTGCTGATGTCTTCACGGATATCCGGAATGCTCAGGCATCCCTCGTTAAAATCCCAGTTTTCGCCGCTTTCTTCGGTGATCTGCGCATTGATGAATACTTTCTTGAAATCTTTCAGCTGTGCATCGTCTTCCGCAAATGGCGAAGCATCGATCACGAACAGCCGGATAGCCAGCCCTACCTGGGGTGCGGCTATACCAACACCATGTGCGGCGTACATAGTTTCGAACATGTTGCCGATCAGCTGTTGTAAACCAGGATAATCGCTGCCGATGTCTTCGGCTTTTTTTCTTAAAACGGGATCTCCGTAGGCGATAATGGGTAATTTCATAACGAGAAGTATTCAAACACAGAACGTTAGTTCTGGCGTTAACAATCGGCAAAGATAATATTTTACTCTTTAAGGGGATCGAAAACCAGCGTAGTAAACCGTTCCGGATCGAACACCTCGTTGGCGATTTCCAGCAGCTGGGGAGCTGTAACGGCGTTCACGCGGTCAAAAACCTCCTCCAGCGAATCTACGCGACCGTAATCCACCAGGCTTTTCGACATCGAGATCAGGAGGCTCATCCTGTTCTCTTCGCCCAGCGCGATCTGCCCGATAAACCGCTTTTTCGCCTGGTGAAGCTGCGTAACTCCCAGACCCTGTTCACGTAATTTACGAAGCTCGCGCTGCACCAGTTTCAGCGCTTTATCCTTTTTCTCCGGGTCGGTGCCAAAATAAACGGAGAACATGCCGGTATCGCTAAAAGGCGCATAACTCGACTCGATGGTGTAGGCGATGCCATATTTTTCGCGGATCTCCAAGTTTAACCTCGAGCTCATGCCGGTTCCGCCCAGCAGGTTGTTCAACAGTAGCAAGCCGGTTTTGTTCTTGTGGTGCAGGTTGTAGGCGAGGTTGCCGGTTACGCAGTGAGACTGTGAGATCGGCTTCTTTTCGTGGTACGTGGCAGGACGGTACAAAACGGGCGCTATCCTGTTTTTGGAGGTATCATTTTCCTTTACGGCGCCAAACAAGCGGCTCACCAGTTTTTTAAGCTTTTCTAACGGGTAGTTGCCCAGTACGCCGATCACAATGCCGTGGGTATTGTAATTAGCTGAAAGGAAGCGCAGAATATCATCGCGCGTAAAGCGCTGTACACTTTCGGTTTTACCCAGGATGTTGTTCCCCATCGGGTGCCCTTCATAAACAAGTCCGTCGAAATCGTCGTAAATGGCATCTTCGGGTTGGTCCTGGTAAGAAGCGATCTCGTCGAGTATTACCCCTTTTTCTTTTTCCAGCTCATCCTCCGGGAAAACGGAATGAAAAACGAGGTCCTGGAAGAGGTCCAGCGCACGTTCCAGGTGTTCCTGTAAAAAAGAAGCGTGTATGCAGGTATATTCCTTGGTGGTATAGGCGTTCAGGTCTGCACCCACCAATTCGAGGCGGTTGAGGATCTGGTTGGTGTTGCGGCGTTCGGTACGCTTGAAAAAAAGATGCTCGATAAAATGGGCCAGCCCGGGATCGCCCTCTGCTTCATCTCTCGACCCGGCATTGATGAGGATGCATGCATGCGCGATGTTGGAGAGCGCCGGCTTGTGTAATAAACGGATCCCGTTGGGCAGGGAAAAAACTTCATAATCCATCGGGCAAAGGTAGGGAATCAGCGGTCAGCTTTCAGCAATCAGCCGCCAGCAATCAGCCGTAAGCGTTCAGCCGTCAGCTTTGTGATAGCGACATAAGGAGCTGATTGCTGGCCGCAGATCACTTCTTCTTCATCGTCAGCTTACACTCCCTTTTAAATTTCTCGAAGCGTGGCATCGAAACGGCTTGCACGTATCCCTGGCTCGGGTTGTATTGCACGTAGTTCTGGTGGTATTCTTCTGCGCGGTAAAAGGCGGTAAGCGGTGATATTTCGGTAACGATGGCACTTTTAAAGGTCGGTGTGTATTTGCGTACCGCCTGTTTGGCGAGCTCGCCTTCTTCTTTAGTGAGGTAAAAAATGGCGGAGCGGTAGGAGGTTCCCCTGTCTGGACCCTGGCGGTTCAGCGTAGTAGGGTCGTGCGACGTAAAGAAAGCATCCAGCAACTGGCTGTAAGAGATCTTTTTTGGATTATAATATACCAGCACGGTTTCGGCATGGCCGGTTGTTTCAGAACATACCTCTTCATAGGTCGGGTTTTTTGTTTTGCCGCCGGCGTAACCGGATACGGCAGAATCAACCCCGGCCAACTCCTCGAAAATATGCTCCGAGCACCAGAAACATCCTTCGGCAAATGCCGCGATCGCTTTTCCCTGCGGCGCCACGAGCTTTACGGCGTACACCTTATTTTTATTTTGTACTAACAAGCTCCACGAAGCGAGCAGCAATACCGCCGCGATAACAGACAGGTAAAAAACAGACTTTTTCATATCACAATCTTTAACGCAATTTACGCAACAATATGGCGGGTGGTTTGTCCATTGAATGTAAAAACGCCGAGCGCATTACTAATGCGTTAAATGTTAAACTCTGTTAAATTTAACGCCCCTCTCCCGGTAAGATTCTACCTTCGCCTGTCCCTCAATAATGTGATTGACGGATACACGTAATTAACTTATCTTTGCAGGATGTTTAAAAACAAGCAGTTAGTTTTATTGGGCCTGATCGTTTTATTTCTGTCGGGCGCTATCGGCTGTAAAAGTAAATTCGAGAAGCTGCGCACGGGCACGGATGTACCGAAAAAGTACCAGGAAGCAATTCGCCTGTACAATAAAAAGAAGTATTCCAAGGCGCTCTTGTTGTTCGACGACCTGATGCAGCGCTACCGCGGGATGTCGGAAGCCGAAGACCTTTCCTACTACTTTGCATATACCAACTACCGGCTGCGCGATTATACCACCGCCCGTTACCAGTTTAAGGTTTTTGCCGATACCTACCCGGGAAGCTCCAGGGCCGAAGAGTGCCGGTTTATGTCGGCTTACTGCTACTACCTCGAGTCGCCGAACTTTTCGCTCGACCAGGAGAACACCCAGAAAGCCATCGAATCCCTCCAGCTCTTTATCAACCTCTATCCCAAAAGCGAGCGGGTGGCCGAGGCCAGCAAGCTGATCACCGATCTTCGCGACAAGCTGGAAGCGAAAGCCTACGCCAACGCGAAGCTATATTTTACCACTGGTGGCTACAATCCTGAAAATTACCGGGCCGCCGTGATCGCTTTCCGCAACGTATTGCGCGATTTTCCGGATACGCGTTATGCCGAAGAAATGGAACTGCTGGCCATCCGCTCGCAGTACCTTTACTCAAAAAACAGCTACGAAACCAAGCAGGAAGAACGGTTTAACGAAGCCATTACCATGGCAGGTGATTTTGCCGACAAACATCCGCAGAGTAAATTGTTAAAAGACGTACAGGAGGTGAGCAAAGATGCCCAGGCAGGTATCGTGGCGGCTAAAAAGTTCATCGCCCTGCAGGAAGCCGAAATGAAAGCACGCATGGCAGCACGTGATACTACTGCCAGGAAAAATAAGTAAACAACGAAATTATGAGCAATACCAAAACTTCGACCACCCCTACATCAACCGTAACACGTGATGTGCGCCAGCTGGATAAAGAAACCGGCAATATTTACGAGTCGATCGTGATTATTTCAAAACGCGCGAACCAGATCGCCAACAATATGAAAGAAGAGCTTCATGGAAAGCTGTCTGAGTTCTCATCGTCGAACGACAACCTGGAAGAGATTTTTGAAAACCGCGAGCAGATCGAGATCTCTAAACATTACGAGCGTTTGCCAAAACCTACGCTGGTAGCGGTTGACGAGTTCCTGCACAAAAAAGTTTACTACAGGAACCCTTCGAAGGAAGCATAGTAGTACCGGTTATCAGTAGTCAGTCATCAGTTCTTGTATGACGCTTTAACGGAACCGGCTGCTGATAACCGACCACTGATAACTCAATGAACATTATCCTCGGCATCTGCGGAAGCATAGCCAGCTATAAAGCGGCCACCCTGGTACGTTTGCTGGTGAAATCCGGTGCCGCGGTGAAGGTGGTAATGACCCCCGACGCCACGCATTTTATTACCCCGCTTACCCTTTCTACCCTTTCTAAAAACCCGGTGCTGGTTGAATATGCCAACGCTCAAACCGGCGAATGGAATAACCATGTTGAGCTGGCGCTGTGGGCCGATTACCTGGTTATCGCCCCGGCCAGCGCAAACACCCTCGCCAAAATGGCCAACGGGCTTTGCGATAACCTCCTTACGGCGGTATACCTTTCTGCCAAATGCCCGGTGTATGTCGCTCCCGCAATGGACCTCGATATGTGGAAACATGCATCTACCCAGGCAAACGTGGGTCGCCTGCAATCCTATGGCAACATCCTCATCCGCCCGGGTTACGGCGAGCTGGCCAGCGGCCTCACCGGCGAAGGAAGAATGGCGGAGCCCGAAGAGATCGCGGCGCTTCTTGATGGCGAAATAAGAAAAAAACTGCCGCTGAGCGGTAAAAAAGCCCTGGTTTCTGCCGGGCCTACATACGAAGCGATAGACCCGGTACGTTTTATCGGAAATCATTCTTCCGGGAAAATGGGTTACGCCATCGCGGCGGAATTGTTGCGGAACGGCGCGGAGGTCACGTTGGTAAGCGGACCGGTATCGATAACCGCCGAACCGGGAATAAAGGTGGTCCGTGTTACCTCTGCCGCAGAAATGCTGGAGCAGATGAGCGCACATTTCCCGGCCGCCGATATTACCATTATGAATGCCGCGGTAGCAGATTACCGCCCGGCCACCGTTGCCGGGCACAAGATTAAAAAGAACGACGAAGAGTTCTCGATCCCCCTGGTTAAAACCACGGATATTCTTGCGAATTTGGGGCAGTTGGAACGGGGGAACCGTTTACTGATCGGCTTTGCCCTCGAAACAGAGCATGAAGAGGAGAATGCCATTAAAAAGATCCGGAAAAAGAACCTCGACTTTATCGTGCTCAATTCGCTTCAGGACGAAGGAGCTGGGTTTAAAGGCGATCAGAATAAGATCACGATCATAGACCGTGAGTTGAATAAAGTAACCTACGGGCTTAAATCGAAACAGGAAGTGGCACACGATATACTCATAAAAATTCTGGAGGTAATGGCATGATCAGGCGATTCGTGATGTTCGTTTTCGTTTTTTTGACAGCCGCGCAGCTCCGGGCACAGGACCTTAACGCCCGTGTGCAGATCTTGTCCACCCAGATCCAGAATACCAATAAGCGGTCGTTCGATGCGCTCGAAAGCACCATCCGCGAATTTCTTAACAACCGCAAATGGAGCGCCGACGCGCTGCAGCCCCGCGAGCGGATCGATTGCAGCTTCGTGATAAACATTACGTGGTACGATGGCTCGTCGCAGTTCCTCGCCGATGCGCAGATCCAGTCGAGCCGACCCATTTACGGCACCACCTATAACAGTACGCTGCTAAACATCAGCGACAAGGATTTCGGCTTTACGTATGCCGAGGGACAGCCGTTAGACTACTCTGACCAGAACTTTATTAATAACCTGAGCTCCCTGCTGGCTTTTTATGCCTACACCATCGTAGGAATGGATTACGACAGCTTTTCGCGCTATTCAGGCACCCCTTATTACGTAAAAGCGCTGGGTGTGGTAAACAACGCGCAAAATGCCTCCTTCCCCGGCTGGAAAGCCTTTGAGAGCCTTAAGAACCGGTACTGGCTTTCGGAAAACCTCAACAATAAAGCATTTAACCCGATCCGCGAGGTGCTGTATGATTATCACCGAAATGGGCTCGATATCATGGCGGGTAACCAGGCAAAGGGACGCAAGGAGATCATCGGCCTCTTGCCGCAGCTGCAAAAGATCGATAAACAGAAACAGGGCGCTATGCTTAACCAGGTTTTCTTTACCGCAAAAGCAGACGAGCTGGTAAACATTATCGGCTCCGCCGACCCGCAGGATAAAGTGAAAGCCTATAACCAGCTGGTGGAGCTCGATCCGGCCAACCTTGCCAAGTACCAGGCGCTAAGAAAGTAACGCCGCCCAGGCTAGCCGCCGCCGGCCGGCAGCCAGCGGCTTTCCAGCCTCATCCGGTAACAGTTCATGGCGGTTTCTCCCAGCTTATCTACTAGTTTATAATTCGCTATAGCGCCAACGGCAGCACCGATCACCGGGATCAGTTGGGCCATTTTAGCCAGGTCTATATAATCGCGGTATTCCTGCTGGAAAGTGCGCCAGTCGAATCATCAACATTTTCTGGCAGCGTGGCAGCGTAGGCATCCCAGCCGGCTATATATTGCTTATAGATCGCGTTTCGCCGTTCCTGGCTCGAAAAGGCCAGTTGGAACACGTAGAGAATATACACGCGTTCTTTATATTCCTTTACGTCAAACCCGTACAGCGAGGCTATCTCGAACAGTAATTTAAGCTTAATTCCCAGCAGCAGCGGGAAATCTGCCAGGCCCCACAAAATGCCGCCCGCGCCCGTAAGCGCTCCTTCCGCGGCTGCGGTATGGCGATAGTTTTCGATCTTGCTGCGCACCAGCGCCTCCGTAAGCTCGGGCGAGCTAACTTTCGCCGGCCTCGCCGTGAGGTGCTTCGACCCGAAAAGCACCAATTGGACCATCTTCCGGATGGCAACCGTAATGGCGTGGTGTACCTTACCAGGGATAAGGTTATTTACCTTGTTCTGTACGCCCCTGGAAATGCGGTCGCCCAGGGATGGCTTCCGCCGCATTTTTTGCTGCCATTGGCGGAGGGCCGCTTGTACGAGGGAAAGGTAAGTGATCATGGGTTATCAGTTATTAGCCTTTTTGTAAGACGTTTTAAGGGACTGATCACTGACAGCCGGCAACCGGGCACTACCTGTTCGTATATTGTTCTTCGTAATACGATTGATAATGGCCGGAGGTCACATCGTTTAGCCACGCCTCGTTGTCGAGGTACCATTGCACGGTTTTCTCCAGGCCCTCTTCAAATTGCAGGCTTGGGGTCCAGTTCAATTCGCGTTGAAGTTTCGACGAGTCGATCGCATAGCGGAGGTCGTGCCCGGCGCGGTCCGTTACAAAAGTGATCAGCTTTGCGGAAGTTCCCTCCGTTCGACCCAGCTTCTTATCCATTACGCGGCAAAGCAAATGGATAAGGTCGATGTTTTTCCACTCATTATGACCGCCGATATTGTAGGTATCGCCGGCTTTAGCGTTGTGAAAGATCACATCGATGGCACGCGCATGATCTTCTACCCACAGCCAGTCGCGGATGTTTTCGCCCTTGCCATATACCGGCACCGGCTTATCGTTCCTGATGTTGTTTATTGCCAGCGGGATCAGCTTCTCGGGGAAATGGTACGATCCATAATTATTGGAACAGTTGGATATCACGTTATTCATGCCGTACGTATCCTGGTAGGCCCGTACAAAATGATCGGAGCTTGCCTTCGAGGCTGAATACGGGCTATGCGGATCGTAAGCCGTTGATTCGGTGAACATGCCGGTTTCGCCTAATGTGCCGTACACCTCATCGGTAGAAACATGGTAAAAGCGTTTGTTATCGTAATCGCCTTTCCAGCTTACACGTGCGGCATTCAGCAGGTTTACGGTACCCACCACGTTGGTCATCACAAAATCTACCGGGCTGGTGATCGAGCGGTCAACATGCGATTCGGCGGCGAGGTGGATCACCGCATCAAAACCCTCGTCCTCAAACAACGCGTCGATAAAAGGTGCATCCACGATGTCTCCTTTCACAAAGTGATAATTCGGGCTGTTCTCAATATCCTTCAGGTTCGCCAGGTTACCGGCGTAGGTAAGCTTATCGAGGTTTACGATGGTATAATCAGGGTAGGTGGTTACGAAACGGCGCACCACGTGCGAGCCTATAAAGCCGGCGCCCCCGGTGATGAGGATTTTTTTCATAGCTTTTAGTTATCAGTTGCCAGTTATCAGTTGTCAGTTCCTTTACGGCGCCATACCGGCACTGATTACTGACAACTGATCACTGATGACTACGTTATCGGGTTCTCCTTAATATACTGCTCCCATTTCCAGGCCGAGCTCATCATTTCAGGCAAGCCGTAAGCAGCTTTCCAGCCTAATACCTGTTCGGTTTTGGTTACGTCGCCCCATACCTGTTCTACATCTCCGGGACGACGCGGACCGATCTTATAATCGAGCTTTACGCCGGTAGAGGTTTCGAAGGCGTTTATCACTTCCAGTACCGAGCTTCCGGTGCCGGTACCCACGTTAAAGGCCTCGTAGTTCGATCCGGCGCTTTTTTGTTCCAGGCGCCGGATGGCGGCCACATGCGCTTTTGCCAGGTCGACCACGTGAATATAATCGCGGATACAGCTGCCGTCGGGCGTGTTATAATCATTACCGTAAACGGTGATGGGCCCCCGTTTGCCAATAGCGCTTTGGGTAATAAACGGTACCAGGTTTTGTGGTACGCCGATAGGCAGTTCGCCTATGGTGGCAGAATCATGCGCCCCGACCGGGTTAAAGTAACGCAGCGAAATAAAGCGGTAATTGGCGTTAACTTTAGCGGTATCCACCAGGATCTCTTCGCAGATCTGCTTGGTATTGCCATAGGGCGACTCTGCTTTTTTTACAGGCGCTTCCTCGGTTACCGGGAGGCGGTCCGGTTGCCCGTAAACGGTGCACGACGAAGAGAAAACCAGGTCCACATCACGGTTAGCGAAAGCGGTTAACAGGTTTATTAACGAGTAAAAGTTGTTCCGGTAGTACTTTACCGGGTACTGTACCGATTCGCCTACCGCTTTGTAGGCGGCGAAATGGATCACTCCGCTGATGCCTTCGTGCCGTGCCACAAAATCGATCACCAGCGCCTCGTCGGCCAGGTCGAGTTGTTCAAACTGCGGACGAATACCGGAAATAGCCGTGATCTGGTCGAGAATGCCGATACTCGAATTGGAAAGGTTATCGATGATCACTACATCGTACCCGGCTTTTTGTAGCTCTACTACGGTGTGTGAACCAATGTATCCTGTTCCGCCCGTTACCAGAATTGTGTTCATAGTTATTTGTTATACGTCGTAAAATCTTTATGGTCGATCTTATCAATCAGTTCCTGGGGAAGCGACTTAAAATATTCGTAAGTGATCTTTAATCCCTCCTCCCGCGAAACCTTCGGCTCCCAGCCAAGAATGGTACGTGCCTTGGTGATATCGGGGCGGCGTTGTTTCGGATCGTCAGTAGGAAGTTCCTTGTACACCATTTTTTGTTTCGTTCCGGTAAGCTTAATGATCTCCTCGCCAAACTCTTTAATGGTGATCTCGCTCGGGTTACCGATATTTACGGGGTAAGCATAATCACTTAACAGGAGGCGGTAGATCCCTTCAATAAGGTCTGAAACATAGCAGAATGAACGTGTTTGCGAGCCATCGCCGAAAACGGTAAGATCTTCGCCCCGGATCGCCTGGCCGATGAACGCGGGCAGTACGCGTCCGTCGTTAAGCCGCATACGCGGGCCATACGTATTAAAAATACGCACAATACGGGTTTCAACGCCATGGAAGGTGTGGTAAGCCATGGTAATAGATTCCTGGAAACGCTTAGCCTCATCATAAACGCCGCGCGGGCCTACGGTATTTACGTTGCCCCAGTATTCTTCAGGCTGCGGGTTAACAGAAGGATCGCCATAGATCTCGGAAGTAGAAGCGATAAGCATCCTGGCTTTTTTCGCTTTCGCCAAACCTAACAGGTTATGTGTTCCCAACGAGCCTACTTTCAGGGTCTGGATAGGGATCTTCAGGTAGTCGATCGGGCTTGCGGGCGAGGCGAAATGCAGGATGTAATCCAGCTCCCCGGGTACGTGTACGAACTTCGATACATCGTGGTGGTAGAATTCGAAATTTTCCAGTTTAAACAAATGCTCTATGTTGCGGAGGTCGCCGGTGATGAGGTTGTCCATCGCAATTACATGGCAATCTTCTGCAATAAACCTGTCGCAAAGATGCGAACCCAAAAACCCGGCGGCCCCGGTGATCAAAACACGTTTTCTGCTCATGATGTTATCGTCTGACGTCCAATGCTGTTGTAGTAGTATCCGCGGTCTATCATTCGCTGCAGGTCGTATAAGTTCCGGCCGTCAAATATTACGCGCGCCTTAAGGGCGTTTTCCATGCGGTCGAAATCCGGGGTCCTGAACAGCGGCCACTCGGTAACGATAATGAGGGCGTCAGCGCCCGCCAGCGCATCGTACGGGTCTTCTGCATAACCGATCATATCGCCTTTGGCGCGGCGTACATTTTCGATCGCTTCCGGGTCGTAGGCTACCACCTGGGCGCCTTCTTTCACCAGCTCATCAATAATATAGAGCGCCGGCGCTTCGCGGATGTCGTCGGTATCGGGCTTAAATGCCAGTCCCCACAACGCGAACTTTTTGCCTCCGAGGCCTTCTTTATAGTATTTCTTCATTTTATCAACGATCACCGTTTTCTGGCGCTCGTTCACCTCCATTACAGAGTTAAGGATCTTAAAGTTGTAGTCGTACTCGCTCGCCGATTTTGCCAGCGCCTGTACGTCTTTCGGGAAACAGCTTCCGCCATAGCCAACACCCGGGAAGAGAAATCGTTTGCCGATGCGCGCATCCGAGCCGATGCCGCGGCGCACCATGTCTACATCCGCATTCACCAGCTCGCATAAATTAGCGATCTCGTTCATGAACGTGATCTTGGTGGCCAGGAACGAATTGGCTGCGTACTTGGTCAGCTCCGAAGAGCGCTCGTCCATAAATATTACCGGGTTGCCGGATCTTACGTAGGGCGCGTAAAGTTCCTCCATCAATTTCCGGGCGCGGTCACTGCGGGTACCCACTACTACGCGGTCTGGTTTCATAAAGTCATCTACCGCTACGCCCTCGCGCAGGAATTCGGGGTTCGAAACCACGTCGACCACCACTTGCGTATGGGCTTCGAAAACGGCTTTCACTTTATCGGCCGTGCCAACGGGAACGGTAGACTTGGTAACTACCACTTTGTAATCTTTTACCAGCTGGGCGATGTTTTTAGCGGCGCCGAGTACGTAACTAAGGTCGGCGGAGCCGTCGCCTCCCGGCGGAGTGGGCAAGGCCAGGAAGATGATCCTGGCTTCTTCGATCGCGCCGGCAAGCTCCGTGGTAAACGTAAGCCGCTTTTGCGCGATGTTTCGTTGAAAGAGCAGATCGAGCCCTGGCTCGTAAATAGGGATCTCTCCCTGTTTCATCTTTGCCACTTTCTCTGCATTTATATCAACGCAGATCACATCGTTCCCGGTTTCGGCAAGGCATGTACCAGTCACTAAACCCACATAACCAGTTCCTACGACTGCAATTTTCATTTGTATAATTTGTTTTTAGGGATAATAAGCTTTTATAGATAATTAGCACGTTACGTGAAACAAAAAGGATTGTTCCATAAATAATCCTGGTGCGGCTTTTTCCGATGTTAATTCGCAGGCGAGAAGATTAAACATAACTTTGGCGAATATAATTAATTAAGCAAATAGGAATGCTGTTTTTTTACAACCTGGGAATTGCACTTTATACCGCGCTGCTTTGGGTCCTGCAGTTTTTTAACCCAAAAGCGAAAAAGTGGGTAAAGGGCCGCGAAGGGTTGTTGCCCGCTATCGCGAAAGCGTTGCAAGACGCCCCGCCCCGGTCGACCCTCTGGTTCCATTTTTCCTCGTTGGGCGAGTTTGAACAGGGGCGCCCCGTGCTGGAGCAAACCCGGCAGGTCATGCCGCAGAAACGGCTGGTCGTTACCTTTTTCTCCCCTTCGGGTTACGAGATCAGGAAGGGCTACCCGCTGGCCGACCACGTGTTTTACCTGCCCACCGATACCGAAGCACATGCGGAGGCGCTTCTCAGCCTGCTCGATCCGGAATTCGCGGTGTTCACTAAATACGATTACTGGTACCATTATTTTAACGGGCTCCGCCGGCGCGGGATCCCGTTATATGTGATCTCTGCCATTTATAACGAAAAGCAGTCTTTCTTCCGCTGGTACGGTTTTTTTTCCCGCCGGATGCTGGCACTCGTTACCCATATTTTTGTGCAGGACCAGCAGAGCCTCGCGCTGCTAAAAACCATTGGCATCAACCAGGTTGCCGTAAGCGGCGATACCCGTTTCGATCGCGTAGCGCACCTGGCGCAGGCCGCCAAAAGCTTCCCGGCGGTACAGGATTTTGCCGGCGGCTCCCCGGTACTTATCGCCGGCAGCACCTGGCCCAAAGACGAAGAGCTGATCAAATCGGTTGTTTCATATCTTCCTGGCTGGAAGTTCATAATCGCCCCCCACGAGATCGGTGAAAGCAGGATCCTGGGCATCGAATCCCTCTTCGCCGGTTACGGCACCATAAAATTCCAGGAACCGGATAACTCCAATGCCAGCGTATCTATAAACACCCGACGTCCAACGCCTAACGTATTAATCATCAATAACATCGGCCTCCTGTCTTCGCTCTACCGATATGCCTCGCTGGCGTATATCGGTGGCGGTTTCGGCGCAGGCATACACAATACGCTGGAGGCTGCTACCTTTAACCTGCCGGTGATCTTTGGCCCGAATTACCAGCGCTTCCGTGAAGCGAGGGACCTGGTTTCTCAGAAAGCCGGGTTTTCTGTCGCCACCACCGAAGAGCTTGCAGCCGTGATCGAAACCCTGAAAGAGCCCGCGACCCGCATCGCCGCAGGCAAAAAAGCAGGCGATTATGTACGCGAAAATACGGGGGCGACAGCGGTTATTTTAAAACACATCCTCACCCCTTAGCCAGCGCTGCCAGCCCCTCTATCCACGTCGGGTGATCGTTAAGGCTTTCCACCAGTTGTACCTCTTCGCCGCCAAGGTGCCTGAATTCATCACGGTATTCCACGCTTACCTCGTAAACGGTTTCCAGGCAATCGGCCACAAAAGCCGGGCAGAGCACCAGCAGGCGTTTCACGCCCTTTTTAGCAAGCTCGGCAAGCACTTCGCTGGTATATGGTTTTACCCAGGGATCATTGCCCAGGCGCGACTGGAAGCACACGGTGTAGCGGTCGCGGTTAAGGCCGAGCTTTTGGGCAATGAGCCTTGCGGTATCGTACGACTGGGCCGAGTAGCAAAATTTATTTTCGTTGGTAAGGGCATCGCAGCAATCGGCCGACTTGAGGCAATGCCGTGCAGAATAATCGGATTTAGCGAGTTGCCTTTCGGGCAGTCCGTGAAAGCTGAACAGGACATGGTCGTACGTTTCTGGCTGGTATTTAAGCGCGTTTTCGGCAAACGTGTCTATCATCGGCGCCAGGTCGTGAAACGAGTTCACAAACGAGATCTGCGGGATGGTGAGCCATTCGGAAACCAGCTTCATCACTTTTTCGAGTACCGAGCCGCTGCTGGCCGACGCATACTGCGGGAACATGGGGATCACCCGGATGCTTTCTACCAATCCCGAGCGTAGGTTGGCCAGCGCCGTTTCGATGGAAGGGCTCTGGTAGCGCATGGCCAGTTCTACCTGGTACCCGTCGCCGAGCCGCTGCTGCAGCAACTCTTTCTGCCGGAGGCTGTAATAGAGCAAGGGCGAACCTTTTTCGGACCAGATCTCTTTGTAAAGTTTGGCGGATTTCGGTCCGCGGAAGGGCACGATCACACTTTTTACCAGCAACGCACGCCCCACGGGGTTAATATCGAGCACACGCGCATCCATTAAAAATTCATCAAGGTACTTGCGTACATCGGGTACAGAAGGACTATCGGGTGTGCCGAGGTTAACGAGGAGGATTCCTTTTTTCATTTATTTTTAGCTGTCAGCTATCAGCCGTCAGCTATCAGCTTCTATCCCGGCGCAAGGAATGCGCAGATAGCTGACGGCTGCGGCCGATAGCCAGGATTCAAACTAACCCCGAAAGCCGGCAAATATTGTCGCTTCACAGGCTATAATTTCGTTTAAAATTACCAGATCGTTTGATAATGTTCACCGGACGATCCCGCGGCAAAGGTAACTTTTATTAATGACGACGTTGACCCGGCCTATGTAAGCGATCCCTTTTTACTGGCCGATGACGGTTACGCCTTAAGCTTCCACAGTTGCCACCAGGGCACGGCGGGTTGTTCGTGGTGCTCCAGGTGATAGCCAAAGAAATAGCAGGAAAGAAAGGCGGCCAGGTGATTTTTCCGCTGGGTGCGCGAGTGATGTTTGTTTTCGTGCTCGCCATGGTGCGGCAGCCAGGTGCCGAAATAAAATAGCTGCAGCGTACTTAATAACGACGGCAGCACCCAGAATAATAACAGGTTTTTTTCAGGAAACCATACTTTAAGCAGGTTGAACAAGACAGCCATTGCGGCTATCTGCCACCACGAAATATAGGACGCGATAAAACCGGCATACCAGGGCCAGAACTTTCCCGGGTGATGGTCCGGGTCGTCGCCGGTATGTACATAACGGTGGTGTTCGTGGTGTTTGCGATAGAGTTTCCGGTAGGGAAACAGGGCGTACAAAAGCGTGCATAACTGCCCGGTAAAACTGTTTATTGCGCGGTTGGACGAAACTGTTCCGTGCATGGCATCATGTGCGGTAATAAACAGGCCTGTATAAAGGTGCGCCTGTATGAGCACCGCGGCATATACGAGCGGGTCGGTCCACGAGAAATCCCGTGTGAGCAGGAACGCCAGGCTGAATGCCCAGGTACTTACCAGGAGTGTTGCGATGAGCAGGCCCTGATACTTCATCTGTTACGGTTAAAAGGCTTCGAGGGCATCCTTTACTTCCTGCATCAGCCACATGGGCGTAGAGGTGGCGCCGCAGATCCCCACCTTATCATAGGGCTTAAACATCGAGCGGTCGAGCTCGGCTGCATTAGAAATAAAGCAGGTATTTGGATTGTGTTTCAGGCAAACTTCATACAGCACTTTGCCGTTGGAGGATTTTTTACCCGAAACAAATACGATCTTATCGAAATCTTTCACGAAATCCCGCAGCTCTTCGTCGCGGTTCGATACCTGGCGGCAGATCGTGTCGTTGGCCTTTACCTCGTAACCGCGTCGGATCAGCTCCTCTTTAATGGCATAAAACTTCTCCGTGCTTTTGGTGGTCTGGCTATAAAGCGTAAAGCTTTCGGGGAGCTGCGCTTTGTCCAGTTCCGAAATGTCCTGGAACACCAGCGCCTGGTTGTCGGTTTGCCCCTGCAGGCCGATCACCTCGGCATGGCCATGTTTACCAAAGATCAGGATGTTCTCCTTGCCTTCGTGCGAGTTCTTGATACGGTTCTGCAGTTTAAGCACTACCGGGCAGGAGGCGTCTATGAGGGTAATGTTGTGTTCCAGCGCCAGGCGGTAGGTTTCGGGGGCTTCGCCGTGTGCACGGATGAGTACTTTTTCGTGGCTCAGGTTCTTCAGGTCGTCGTGCGAAATGATGCGCAGGCCCTTGGCACGGAGGCGCTCCACTTCCTCGTCGTTGTGCACGATGTCGCCCAGGCAATACAAGTAACCGTCTTCTTCCAGGATCTCCTCGGCCATATCGATGGCGTACACCACGCCGAAGCAAAAACCGGAGGAGCTATCGATGGTAACCTGCAGGTGATGGGATTGGTCGGTGGTGATCACGGTAGTTATATGATTATTAAACGCAAAAATACGAAAATGTTTTGGGGATGGGTGTGGAGAATGTATGGTCAAAAGAAGGGCATTCCAAACTTAAAATTTTGCCAGCGCTGCAAAAAAAACCAGTTGCACTAAATATAGCGTTGCCGCCGCCAGGTTCCTTGGTTGCTGCACTAACCGTCCCCATATCACCAGCATGATAAATGAAACCACCAGCCAGGCCACATAATTTTGCACCGGCACGTGGTTATCCTCCCAGCGCCAGTAATTATATTTAACCGCTACGGGCTCGATCAGGCGGTCGAGTGCAGCCAATAGCATCGCCCCGGCAAATGCCGCCAGCCACCTGTTCTTTATCCCGAGATAAGCCGTTACCGCGCCCGCGCCGCAAACCAGCAGCACCCAGTTCAGCCCGATGAGCAGCGGCACCCCGCCTGCCTTAACGCCAAGCGTGCTTCCATAGGCATAGTGACCAAAAATAACGCCCGTTTTAACGCCGGCAAGCTCTACCAGGAAGCCCCCGGTGTATACCAGACTTACGGCCCGCCAGAAACGGTGGTTCCGCTCCCGTTGGTCGGCGATCAATAAACCTCCCATCAGCAGCAGGTGAAAAGGCACGATCGCGAGGAACAGGCTCTCGGTATCCGCAAGAAGGAAGCCCGCTAGTCCTACCGCATGAAACAGCACCACCAATGCGGCCGCACCATATCTTTTCACGAAGCGATCTTGCGGCCTTTCCATGTGGCTGATCGGGATAAATGATGTTTTATAGATAATATGGCGATGACGAGCAATGCCACCATCTGCAGCGGGTGCAGCAATACGTTCAGTGCCAGGTTCTGCCCGGCGCTGAGCGATGAGAGGATGCGCGACAGCACGATCAGCGTAAGCGCAAAGAACAACAGCGACAGGTCGAGATATATAGCGATAAAAACTGGCCCGGCCATTACCAGCATCAGGTAGATCAGCAAGCCGGGAATACTGTTAGAAAACCCCGCCAGCAGGTTTTTGCTGAACCCATTCAATGCCTCGAACAGGCCGGTGTACATGCGGCAGGAAATATGCCCGTTGGCAAGTAACGCTTCCCCCCGCAAACCACCGGCTTTTACGAGGCGCATGATAGCGATGTCTTCGGCCACCTGCTGTTTTACCTGCTCATGCCATTGGTGACGATGATAATCGCTTGCCTCAAAAAGCATGAACTGGCCGCTGGCCGCAGCGAAAGCAGGGTTTGCCGACAACCTTACCAATCTTAAAGGCAGCAGGTTAAGCAGGATAAAATGCATCAGCGGTACCACCAGCCGTTCGCCCGCCGTAACCATCACCTGGTTGGTGAACAGGCTTAGCAGCGATAAGCGAAGCAGCTTGATGCGGTGTACCGAGTGATTGATCAGCCCGGCGCCGACGGTTTCATCCGCGTCCAGGAACAGGAGGTACTTTCCACGCGCCAGGCCGGACAGCTGGTGGCAGGCGTAGTTTTTCCCGAGCCAGTTTGCTGGAAGCGGTTTCCCGGGGATCACGGTAATGCGGGGATCGTGTTTTGCAAATGTTTCGCAAACAATGGCAGTTTGGTCGGTAGAGCCATCGTCGAGAATCAGTACCTCGAAATTTTCGTAATCCTGGTCGAGCAGGGATTGAAGCAGCCGCCCGATGTTCTTTTCCTCGTTGCGTACGGGAATGAGCACGGAAACAAGGTCATGGTACTGCCTGGGCGACCCCGTGAGTTTCGGGTTAGAGATATAATTGAACAGCGTAACGGTGAACCGCAGGATCAGGAAAAAGAAGATAATATAAAAGAGGACCATTATTTACACCGTGATTTTCGCTTGTTGCAGCCGTGCATTTTCGTAATGCTTGTTATATGCGTCGTTGATCAGTGCCAGGCTTGTCTCCGTTGCAGGCATCCATTGTTCCAGGTAACAGGTAACGGACGGCTTACGGTGCTGGAAATAATCAACGAACAGCGAGGCAAAAAGGTATTGAAAATTTGCGGCCGAACGACTCACCAGTTGTAACAATCCTTTTTCAAACCGGATGTGGTGCGCGTGACCCGAATGCAGTTTCCCCTGCGGGAAAATGAGCACGAGGTTTTCCGGGTCATCCAGCAGCCGGGCCGCAAACTCCAGTGAAGTGAGGAGATCTCTTGATCGCTTTTTCACCGAAAATGCCCCGAGATACTTAAAGAACCACACTTTCCGGTGATTTTCTTCGGTAACCATCACATGGAATTTTTTATGAAGAAATTTTTTATTGAGGTGAAAGATCACGAAAGCATCCCACCAGGAAGAATGGTTAGCCAATAAGAGAACGGCACGACCGGGTTCCAGCGTTATTTCTTTAAAAACCACCTGGTGAAAATCGGAACGGATGATCCTGGAAATGTACCAGGAAAAGAAGGTGTAAACAAGGTTATTGGTGCGGGGACTAAGCATGCAGGTCTAAAGTACGCTTATCGTTTAACCTGCCGAAGCATTCCCGCTACAATCTTTGCCGAGAGCAGCGCCAGCGGGATCCCACCGCCGGGATGCACGCTTCCGCCCGCAAAATAAAGCCCGTGTACGGTCGCCGACCGGTTGGCATGCCGGAGGAACGCCGCATATTTACTGTTGGAGCTCGTACCATAAATGGACCCGCGGTACGACGAGGTGTTTTTGCCGATCCCCCTCGGGCCGAGCACGGATTCGGATACGATGGCCGAAGCGACATCTTTTCCGAGGTTCCTGGAAAGTTTGGTTAAAACGTGCTTCCTGGCCTCGTTAGTCAGCTGTTCCCAGTCCTGTCCCGAATCGGCCGGCACGTTAATCATCACGAACCAGTTTTCACAGCCCGGGGGTGCGTCTGCTGCCTCAAGCTTCGCGCTGATGTTCACGTAAACGGTGGGGTCTTCGTAAATGCGCTGCGCTTTCCAGATGGCGTTGAATTCGGCGGCATAATCCTCGCTAAAGAAAATATTGTGGAGGTCGAGCGACTCTCCCACCGCACCGCTAATCCCCCAGTAAAAGATCAGTGCCGAGCTGCTCCGTTCCTGGCGAAGTATGTGTTTTGGAGGCCGGATTTTCTTAAGCAGCCGCGTATAGGTAAAATAAACGTCCATGTTAGAAACTACCGCGTCCGCGGGATGGAATTGCCCCCGGCTGGTAATGCCGGTAACCTTACGGGAGCTCAGCATAATTTCTTGTACCGGGGCGTTGTATTCGAACGTCACCTGCAGTTCTTCGGCTAACCTTACCAGCGCCCGGGTAATGTTGTACATGCCGCCTTGCGGGAACCAGGCGCCGAAATGGTGCTCGAGATGAGGGATCACGTTGAGCGTGGCGGGCGCCTGGTAGGGGTCGGACCCGTTGTACGTGGCGTACCGGTTAAAAAGCTGGATGGTCTTAGCATCGCGGAAGCGGCGGCTGTTTGCCTCGTTCATGGTGCGGAAAGGGTCGATCGCCGGCAGGCGAAGCAGCGACCGCAAGGTTTGCAGGTTCAGGTAGGAACGGACCTTGTGCAGCGACCGTTCCAGGAAAACCGGCGATGTGATCCCGTAGATCTCCCCGCTTTTGGCCAGGAATTTTTTTACGGCGACGGCATTATCCGCCGTATGTGCGGCTACTTCCCGGGCAAACCGGTCGGCGTCTGCCCATGCGGAAATCGACGTACCATCTTCGTAGAAATAGTTGCAAACGAGGTCCAGTTTACTGCAGGTAAAATAATCCCGCGGATTTTTACCTGCCAGCAGGAACAGCTCATCCACGTATTGCGGCATGGTGAACAGGCTCGGGCCTGCATCAAAGCGGAAACCATTTTCCCTGATCTCGGCAAGCTTCCCGCCAGGATAACTGTTTTGTTCAAAAACCGTCACATCGTATCCTTGGACCGCTGCGCGTATGGCGGTCGCGATACCTGCAACTCCGGCACCAATAACGATCAGCTTTGGCATACAACAACCCGCGCGGGTACTAATTCCAGTTAAGTGCGTCGTAGAAATCCTTCAGCGACTTCTTTTTCGCGGCAATGCCGGCTTTTACATCGCCGGAGGAGCCGCCGGTCTGCAGGTCGTTCGTGGTATCCAGCGCTTTATCATACCACATCCACCAGGCCTCCACAATGTGCTGCTCGTCGGCCAATGCCCGCCCGCCCTTAACGGCCGCTTTGCTTAGCTTCAGTTCGGTTTCCAGCCGGGATTTGGCAGCCTCAACAATTTCGTCGCCTATGGCACCCGCCGTAACGGCGTCCGCACTTACCAGGGTATAGGCGGTCACCAGGGCGCTCACGCCTACATTCTTCAGGGTAGTTTTAGAAACGTTTTCGATCCGGTCGCCGTCGGTATGGTAATACACATCGGTAAAGTGCCACATCAGCAGGCCTGGGATTTTTGCGTTCAGGAAGGGGGTGTGGTCGCTGCCTCCTTCGTAGGGGTTGCTGTTCACTACCCAGTTCGCAAACTTTCCTTGTTCTTTACACCGGTTAATTACAAAATCGTTAAAGTAATGCGGGAACAGGTCGTTCTCTTTTACTTCTGAAGCGCCCCATTCGGTATGTTTGTCATCACCTCGGGTCCATACGGCCGAAGGGTCTTTCATCTTTTCGATCAGGAAGGTGCCGCCGGTCTTTTCCGTGTCTTCGCCCACCATGTCGAGGCTCATGCCCCATTTAATGCCTTTTGCGCGTTCGGCATCGTCGGTGATATACCGCCGGGTAGACACGATCTCGTCTCCCCATAAAAATGTAAGGGTGCGCATGGGCTTCAGCTTGCCAGATTTTACGAGCTGCGCGGTCACGTTCGCCATTTCGGCAAGCGCTCCAACGCCCGATGCATTGTCATTTGCGCCCGGTTCCTGCACGTGCGCGCTAAATACAAAGCGCTCGGCCGGCTTTACGTTCCCGCGCACATTGGCTACGATGGTGAGCTCTTCCGATGGATATGAACGTGCTTTGGCCATCATGTTTACGCTTACTTCGCCTTTGGCCAGCGCGGCTTTTAACCGCTCCTTTGCCTGGTATGATAGCAGGAAGGCCACCACCTTAGCCCTGCCAGAAACGGAGCTGAACTGGATGGAGTTGGGGTGCTTTTCCGGCTGGGTGTATGCGGGCAGGTTGTACGCCAAAACGCCAGCGCCGCCCTTTTGCCCGGCAAGGTCGGCTAAACGGCCGATGGATCCTTCGCCAAATAAGATCTTTCCCTGCAGGTCTTTGCCCTCAAGCTCGGCGGGAGTGCCGCGGCCCACATATACCACGCTGGCCGTAAAACCGCCGTTTACTGTAGAATCAGAATTGATAGCCAGCATATTGCGGTTGGTCTTAAGCTCCAGCAACGGTTTTGATTCGCCTTTGATGGTGAGCGACGCACTAATGGGCTCCCAGGTAGGCCGGGTCATTTGCCGTTTTTCGATGCGGTAGGTGAGCGGCCCGTCGGCCTCGCCTTGCTTCTCCGGCACATAGCCCGCTTTTTTCAGGGTTTCCTCCACATTGCGGATGCTCTCGTCAAATCCCTTGTTGCCCGCTATCCGGAAACGCTTCTCAACGAACGATACGGTATTATAGGCCCGATCGGCATTAAATGCGGTGCGGGTTAGCTCGTAATAGCCGGCAGTAACGGCTTTTATATTCTGTGCGGTGGCCGCGCCCATCGCCGAAGCGGAGACCAGCAGGAAAACAAGGGATTTTCGCATAAGGGATTGTTTGGGTAAAGATAAGAATTTCATTGCGGCTGCGTTATCCTGCAACCTTCGCGCATCCGGGCGCGTCATAAAAGTATTAAACAGAAAGGAGCAAGTCATGAGAATATACATTTTACTGGCAGTTTTATTCAGCCCGATAGCCGCCAGGTGCCAGGTCACTACCAGCGATGCGGAATTATTCATTGCAATAAAAGAAACCGGGAAATACGAGATCTCGGTCGACGATGAGTCGATCTCCTCCCGTGCGGGCCGGTTCCGGTTTTTCGAGCTCGAGCCGGGCAATGCCCTGGTTACCATTAACGTAGCCGGTAAACAAGTCTTTCGCCGCGAAGTATCCCTTAAAGCAGGCACACGTACCATGGCCTCTTTTAGCACGGCTGATGGGTTTAAGCTGAACGACGAGTTGCCGATGTATGCCGATGGCCGTTATGCGCTCGATAATTGGAATGGCGGCATCGTGAGAGAGGAAGAACGCCCCGGCGGAAATAACCGTCCTTTCTTCCGCGAGATGCGCCCCGAAGAGTTTGCCGGGCTCTTTAACTCTTATAAAAAGGAAACGTTCGACGATGGCAAGCTGCGTTTTCTCCAGGTCACGCTGCGCAACAACCGCCTTTCCGTGAACCAGCTGATACAGTTACTGCAGCGCATCACCTTTGATGATAACCGCCTGGTTGCCGCCGTTAACTGTTACCCGGCTGTTTACGACCGCGGTAACTTCTTTAAGATCAGGGATATATTTAACTACCGGATCACAAAGGATAAGTTCGATGCGTTCCTGTTACGGCAGGGTTAACCGCCTGGGGCTTAGCTTCGAGGGCGGTTTCCACGGATTTCCTGACCCAGTTCTTTAAGCTTGAACTTCTTGCCGTTAATGTCGCTACGCTAAAGGGCGGATCTTTTCGCCGGTAGTAAAATAGGAAGACTCGCGGGGGCCTGGGCATGTTTGCGAATGGCGTTCGCGGTCTTCGGCCGTTTTTTCATGATCATGTGCACGAACTCCGTGCGCCCGGTATCGGCGGGTTTGCCCATCAGCTTATAGTCGCCGCTGCGCATCATGAACTGCCACACGGCATAAGGAAGCCGGGCGCCCGCCGAATCGGTAACTACCGAAGATTCATTAAGAACGATGCGTGTAGGTTGCGCGCTGGCGAAGACGCTGATCCCGCCAGGAGGAAAACCGGGATGAGTTTTTAATGGACATAAGGGCTTGGTTGATCGCTGACCCCTAAAGATAGCGATTTAATCTTTTTACGCCCTGTTGCCAGTATAACGAATGCCGCCAGCGACGTGCCGAGCATAATAGCTACCATGGGCACTGCCGACCGTACATCAAACAACCCCACCATCGCGGAAGCGAATGCCCCGAACGCCATTTGCAAACAGCCGAGCAGGGCTGATGCGCTGCCTGCATTTTTCGTAAAAGGCGACATGGCAAGCGCCGAAGCGTTCGGAAAGGTGAAACCCACACAGAACAGGTAAAAAAAGAGCAGCACAAGGGTTGCTTCGAGCCCATACCAGCCCGCCATCGTGCCCGCCAAAAATACGATGGCCACCACCAGCTGCACCGCCAGCGCACCGAAGATGAGCTGCTCGCTGGTGTATTTGCGCAGCAGCAAGGTATTTACCTGTCCCGAGCCGATAAAGCCAATGGAAAGAACGGCGAAAATTATTCCGTACGTTTTAGGGCTTACGCTGAAAATATCCATAAACACCATAGGCGAGCCGGATACGTACACGAACAACCCCGCGAAGGCGATAGCCCCGGAAAAGGCGTACGTATAAAATGCAGGCTCCTTAAGCACCGACAGGAAACCGGAAAGAATAGGGCCCGGTTTGAGCGAGAACGCCGGGTCGGGCGCATAACTTTCCGGGAGCCATAGCGCCGCTGCCGCGAGGATAAGCGCACAAATGACAAGCAGTAAGATAAATACCGAGTGCCAGCCATAAGCGGTAATGAGGTAGCCCCCGGCTGTGGGGGCGATCATGGGTGACGTGCCTACCACCAGCATCAGCAGGGAAAAAACCTTGGCGTTGTCCTTTACCGGGAAAAGGTCGCGCACCATGGCGACGGCTGTTACCGATGCCGCGCAGCCGCCCACGGCCTGTACTAGCCGCCACGCGATAAGCGCACCGATGCTGTGGGCGGTCATACAGGCTGCCGACGCCGCGATGTATATGAGTAAGCCGGCGTAAAGCGGTTTTTTCCGGCCGAAACGGTCTAGCAACGGTCCGTATAAAAGCTGGCCTGCGGCGATGCCGACAAAATAGCTCGACAAAGAAAGCGACACGCTGGCGACCGTGGTGTGCAGGTCTTCGGCAATGACCGGGAACCCCGGCAGGTACATGTCGATAGAAAACGGGCTGAGCGCCGTTAAGGTGCCCAGGATAAAAACGAGGAAATAATATCTTTTTTTCGTCATGCTATGTTATTTCCCGGTGAAACGGTCTATGATGGTTAATACTTTAATACCCGCTTCTGCGGGACAGGGATTTTCTGCCGCCTCTCCCGAAAAGTAGCGTACCACTTCGGCGATCATGGGCTGCTGAATGTGCTGGGGGTGTTCGAACCGGTGGACCGCCACCTCGCCGCCAGTATGAAGGCTTACTTCGTTTCCATGGAACGGGAAAACGATCTTGCCAAGCGAACCGATAATTTCACACTCATCCGAAGCAAATTCTTTAGGGACATTGAAACACCATGCCCCGGTGCAAAACACTTCGCCGGGGAAAACCAGCTGCCCCATCACGATATCGTCGGCGCGGTTCATTTTCGCCTGGTTGGCAGAATGGCCGTGTATACTGAGCGGCTCGCCAAAAAAATAAAGCATCAGGTCGATGTGGTGCGGCGCCATATCATGAAAGAGCCCGCCGCCCGAAATCGCCGGATCGACCCGCCAGTTTTCTTCGGAGTTGGCAACGAGCGCCGATGCTTTCGGTTGGAAAAAGCGGATCGTCACCAGGCTGACATCGCCGATCTCGTTTAGCAGCGTTTTTACTTTCCGGAACATGGGTAATGCCCGGCGATAATGCGCCACGGTGAGTTTCGTGCCGGTTTGCGCGGCTGCGGCGGCCATGCGCCGGCAGCTTTCGGCATCCAGCGACATCGGTTTTTCTACGTAAACCGGTTTGCCTGCGGTTAGCGAAGCGATGGTATACTCTTCATGGGGTCCGGGAGGCGTGGCTACGTAAACGGCATTGATACCAGGGTCGTTTATCAAATCCTGTGCATCTCCGTAAAACGAAGGCACCTGGTGACGGCGTGCGTAATCGGCGGCCTTTTCTTTGTCGCGGCGCATCACCGCCGAA
The DNA here is from genome assembly GCF_009834915.1 of Hufsiella ginkgonis. GTDB lineage: Bacteria > Bacteroidota > Bacteroidia > Sphingobacteriales > Sphingobacteriaceae > Hufsiella > Hufsiella ginkgonis. The sequence continues at coordinate 1,310,776 of NZ_WVHS01000001.1, forward strand.
AGCACAGAGCCGTTGATCTTATTAAAAGCGGGACCGCTCTTTATTTCATTCACGTCGCCGCAGCCGATAATGCCCCAGGAGATGGTTTTCATAGCCATTATTTTTTACCAGTTCATAATTTTCATTACCCGCTCAAACTCTTCCTGGATAGGTGCTTCAATGGCCACGGCTTCCCCGGTAACGGGATGTTTAAATGCCAGGTAAGCGGCGTGCAGGAGCAGCGTGTTCATCCCCCATTTTTCGTTGAACAGTTTATTCTGTTTATTACAGCCATGCGGACGGTCGCCGATGATGGGGTGCAGGATATGTTTGAAGTGTTTTCTCAGCTGGTGCATCCGGCCGGTGCGGGGACTGGCCTCTACCAGCGAATACCTCGACGTAGGGTGCTGCCCGAAAGGAACGTCCAGCTCCGCGCGCCGCAGCGTTTGGTAAACCGTAAAAGCCTCCTGCAGGGCGCCGTTCTCTTTGGCCAGCGGGTAGTCTATTTCCTGTTGATCTGGCGTAAAGCCGCGAACGATGGCCAGGTATTTTTTAAGCACCTGGTGCGCGGCGAACTGCTGCTGCATTTGTATTTCGGTGTCTTTATCGAGCGCGAATAACAGCACCCCGCCCGTCTTCCGGTCTATGCGGTGTACCGGGTATACGCGCTGCCCAACCTGGTTACGGAGCAGCTGGATAGCGAACTCGCCGGCATCGGCCGCAATAGGCGAGCGGTGAACGAGCAGGCCATGAGGCTTATTGATGGCGATCAGTTGTTCATCGCGGTAGAGGATCTGCAAACTCACGGCGACAAAGGTAAGGATTGAACGGCCGATGTGATGATGTTTATTGCATCTTCCGTTTCCCATGGCGAAAGGGAGGCAAACCCGAACCGCATGGCGTTGTATTGATGCCGGGGCGTGTCAAACAACGCACCGCTGCTCATATGCAGTCCCCTGGTAGCCGCGATCCCAGCAATCGTTTTCAGCGGGAACGCGGGCTGGAAGCGGAGCCAGACGGCCATACCGCCGGCCGGTTTTTCGTAGCTTACCACCTCTTTCAGGCGGCTGTCCAGCAGGCCGCAAAGGTGATCGCGGCGCTCCCGGCAGATCTTGTTCGCTTTGCGCAGGTAGCGGCCGAGGTCGCCATTGGTAATCAGCGTGGCGAGCGCATCTTCCATCAGGGTATCGCCCCTAAGCTCGATCATCCGCCGCAGGCGGGAGGCCTGTTCCACGAAATCGGGTGCCGCCACCATAAATCCAATACGCACCGATGCCGCCAATGACTTTGCGAACGAACCGATGTATACCACCCGTCCGCCGTGATCGCTACTGGCCAGGGGCAGGTATGGCGACGAAGTATAATGGAAATCATAATCGTAATCGTCCTCTATGATCGCGAAATTGCAGGTTGCGGCAAGTTCGAGCAGGTGCATCCTGCGTTGGGGGCTCAGCGTAACGGTAGTAGGATGGTGGTGGTGCGGGATCACATACACCAGCTTGGGGCGGGCGTTCCTGCAGGCTTCCGCCAGGGCGTCAGTGTCCATTCCGTGTTCGTCTACCGGTACTTTCAGGATCTTCGCCCCCAGTTGTGCAAAGCTATAACTGGCAACGGGATAGCCAGGCTCGCCCACCACTACCAGGTCGCCTGGTTTTACCAGCAGGCTTGCCGCGAGGAAAATACTCATTTGGGCGCCGTGTGTAACCAGCACGCCGGGCAGTCCGGTGCGGATGCCGCGGGTGTTATAAAGGTATCCCGAAAGCGCTTCGCGCAAGGCGATGGAGCCCGCCGCCAGCGTGCCCGAAGCCTGCCTGGGCGCATATTGGTTGGCAAGCCTGCTGCGGTATTCACGCAGGAGCAGCGGCAAGGGAGCAAGGCGTGGATCGGGGAAACCATCGTCTATTACCAGCCGGGGAGGTGTTTTGCCCGGTTCATAGGTGAGCACCCCGCTGTTGATAACGCTGTTGAAAGGTACAGGCATGCTGGCCTGGTGCAACTCCTTTACCGGCCTTTTCCACGGCTGCGGCTTTAGCTCGGGCAGGCTCCCGGCAACGGTAAAACCTTTGCGGGGCGCTACGGTGATCCAGTTTTGTGCGTACAGATCGTTGTAAGCTGCAATTACGGTTTTGCGGTGCACCCCCAATTGCCTGGCCAGCTCGCGCGTACCCGGCAGCCGGGTGCCGGGCTGTAACAGGCCCGACCGGATGTTGCGGACCAAACTAGTGGAGATCTGCAGGTAAACGGATGTTCCGGCAGCCTTATCGAACGTAATAAGCGTAGTATACGGTAGCATGTGGACTACTTGAATTGTTAAAACTGGAGGATAAAGATAGTCCAGCCCGCCGGTACTTTTGGGAATAACTTTAAGACCATGGAAATTACTTATCGCACCGACCGTGTGCCGGCCGCGCAGCAGGTGATCGGCCTGTATAACGGCGCCGGGCTGAGCCGCCCGACACACGATGCCGCACGAATTGCTAAGATGTACGAAAACTCGAATGTCGTTATTTCCGCCTGGGATGGCGATCGGCTGGTTGGCATCTCCCGTGCGCTGACAGATTTTTGCTACAGCTGTTACCTTTCAGACCTGGCGGTGCTGCCCGATTACCAGAAAACGGGCATCGGCAAGGAACTGGTACGGTTAACCAAAGCGCACATCGGCGACGAATGTATGCTGCTCCTGTTAGCTGCGCCAACTGCCATGGAATATTACCCGCGCATTGGCATGGATACGGTCGTAAACGGGTTCATCATTAAGCGGGAAAAATAAAAGATACGAAGGACGGGGAAGGTGGAAGCTCATTGTGCGGTGCCGTCTTGCTGTTAGCCGTCGCTTTGCTGCCTGATATGGTAGGTGACCGAACGGCTAATTTAACTTAAACCGTTCTCTTGCTTTAAAAACCTCCTCCATATTCTCCGATGCCCAGTTACTGAGGCTCATGATCTGGGCGACAAGACTCCGGCCAAGCGGGGTAAGCGCATACTCTACCCGCGGTGGGATCTGCGGGTAAATGGTACGCGTTACAAAGCCATCTTCTTCCAGCGTGCGCAGGGTGACGGTAAGCATGCGCTGAGAAATTCCCTCTATCTTTTTTTTCAATTCAGTAAAACGGAGCTTTTCGGCCTTGCCAAGCGAGATGATGGCGTGCATCGTCCATTTATCGCTGATGCGGCATAATACATCGGTAACCGGGCAATCTTTTGTCGGCCGATTGTCAGAAAAATGATTGACTACTTTCTCAATAGTGCCTAATTGGGCTGTTTCGCCATTGGTTACTTTCATATAACTGAGTAATTAAAAAATGCCGTATTGTGCGGCCCAAAGTTACTAAATAGTTTTGAGTTACTAAAAGTAACTAATATATCAAAAATATTATGGATATCCTATCATTATTGAACTGGCGCCATGCTTCAAAACGCATGAACGGCGCTAAAGTACCCGCCGAAAAAGTAGACACCATTCTCGAAAGCATTCGTCTTTCGGCATCATCTATGGGATTGCAGCCCTATAAAGTGCTGGTGATCAGCAATCCCGAACTGCTGGAGAAGATCAGGCCGCTGGCCAACAACCAACCGCAGATCACAGAAGCATCGCACCTGCTGATTTTCGCAGCCTGGAGTAAGGTAACGGAAGAGCGTGTGCAGGCTTATATCAGCAACATGGCAGCGGTGCGCAAGGTGCCCGAATCGTCGTTCGATGTATTGAAAGGTTATGGCCTGCATTATGCTTCGCAAAGTGCCGAGCAAAATTTTAACTGGACATCCCGGCAGGCTTACATTGCGCTGGGCACGGCTATGGTGGCCGCGGCATCGCTGGAGGTGGATTCGACCCCGATGGAAGGCTTTAACGGCGCCGCCGTCGACGAGTTGCTGGGCCTGGAAGAGCTCGGCCTGCGCAGCGTTGCTTTCTTAACACTTGGCTACCGCGATACGGCTAACGATTGGCTGGCCTCCCTGCCCAAGGTACGTACGCCCAAACACGAATTATTTATTGAAGACGGGCAATTGGTGTATTGAAACCCTAACTTTGCCGCCGGTACCGGACTTAAAATAATTGAAATGATCAGGCTAGGGGATTTTGTGCGTTTTGTGGACGAGAAGATGGAGGGTTATGTAACCCGTATCATCGACGATAAAACCGTGGGCGTTACCACCGAAGATTTCGAAATCCCGGTATTGCGCACCAAGATCACCCGGGTATTCGGCGAAGACCAGGCCGGGAGCGCTGGTGAAGCGGTAACGGTTTCGCGTCCCGTGGCTTCTTTTAACGAAAACGTGATTTTCCTGGCCGTGGTAAGTAACCCGAAACAGCCGGCGGTGGTGAATTTCTTCATCGTAAATACTACGAGTTATACGCTTGCGGCGGGCGTGCATGGCGAACGTTCGGGAAAGGTGAGGGGCGAGTTTTCGGGAGAGGTGGCGCCTGGATCGTCGCGGCAGGTGTTCACCGCCTCGCTCAGCGAAGTGAGCTCGTGGCCGCGCCTGCTGGTGCAGCTGCTGTATTTCACGGCCGAAAGCAGGGATGCACTTAAGAAACCGGTGGAGTTTAACGAGAAGTTTACCGCGAAGGATTTTTCCGGGTCAAAAAAGCAGATCCCGCTGATGGACCAGCCCGGCTGGGAGTTCCGGCTCGATCCGCAACCCGTAATTATCGATGCACAGAAACTGAAAGAAAGCTTTTTCCGGGCGCCCGAAACGCAGGCCGCAGTGGCGAGACCGCTGCCCGAGGTGGACCTTCACATCGAAAAGCTGCGCGACGATCACCAGTTTTTAACAAGCTCCGAGATGCTGACTATTCAGCTGGCCGAGTTCAGGCGGAACCTGGAAGCCGCCGTGGTGCATAAACTATCGTCGGTGATCTTTATCCACGGCGCCGGCAACGGAACGCTGCGGCACGAGATCCATAAAGCCCTCGGCAGGCACCCGGGCGTAAAAACATTTATGGATGCCCGTAAAGAAAAGTTCGGATTTGGCGCCACGGAAGTGTTGTTAAAGTAGCGCTTATCCGCAGGGATAGCCAACAGAACGATCAACCAAAGGTTACCGGCACCGCCCCGGGCTCTTGGTCCGGGAAGCCTGGTAAAAACCCATGAAGAAGGCAATATCCTGTAATACCCGGCGGGATCCGGCCTGCCGGGCGAAATAACATACGCTAGGAGCCATTCCTGGGATCGGTACCCGTTTTCATCTGGTATTCTTTCGGCGGCGTAGCACCCATCAGGTGCTGGACGAAATAGTCCCAGCGCTTGCGCATCATATAACCCGAATATTCCCCGTAACCATGACGGCTGTTTGGAAATATCACCAGGTCATAATCCTTATTGGCCTTTTCGAGCGCTTCGATCACCAGCAGGCTGTTATAGGGCGGCACATTATCGTCAAGCAGGCCATGGGCGATCATTAACTTTCCTTTCAGGTTTTTTGCATAGTTCTGGTTGGCTTGAGGCTCGTAATTATTGGTGCCGTCTGCGTTGGTGGTCAGCAGGCCGATATAACGTTCGCCCCAATCGTCCTCGTAGTTGCGGTTGTCGTGGTTCCCTGATTCGGCGATGCCCACTTTAAAGAATTCGGGATAACGGAACATGGCCGCAGCTGTGGCGAAACCGCCGCCGGAATGTCCCCAGATCCCTACCCGGTTGAGGTCCATGTACGGATATTTTTGCGCCAGCTGCTGCATGCCGGTAACCTGGTCCGGCAGCGTATTGTCGCACATATTGCCATAACAAGCATCGTGGAAGCTTTTCGAACGTAAAGGGTTGCAGGTGCCTTCAATAGAAACCACCACAAAGCCGAGCTCAGCAAGGGCCTGGTTATCGCCGCTGGCATCAGAAAAGCCCCAGTTGCGTACGCTGCCGCCCTGCGGGCCGGGGTAAATGTAGTTTACCACCGGGTATTTTTTCCGGGGGTCGAGGTTAGACGGGGTGTACATCAGGCCGTATAGCTCGATCTGCCCGTCGCGCGCTTTTACCATGAACGGTGTAGGCGCTTTCCAGCCGGTGGCGGTAAGGCGCGAAATATCGGCTTTCTCGAGTATTTTCACCAGTTTACCATCAAAGTTGCGTAAAACGGTAACGGGCGGAACGTCCTGCTTAGAGTAGGTATCTACAAAGAAGTTCCCGGAAGGAGAAAGCGTCACCTGGTGATTGCCTTCTTCCGGCGTGAGCGCCGTAAGCTTTTTACCGTCGAAACCGATCTTATAAAGGTGCGCGAAATAAGGATTCTGCCCCGGTTCGCGGCCACCCGCCAGGAAATAAAGCATGCGGTTTTTTTCGTCGACCCTGACCACCCGGGTAACCACCCACGGCCCCCGGGTGATCTGGTTCTTTACGTTCCCTGTTTTGGCGTCGTAGAGGTACATGTGGCCCCAGTTATCGCGTTCAGAGTACCAGAGAATTTCGTTGGTGTTGGCAAGGTAATGCCAGTTAATGGTGCCCCTGCCCGATTCGAACTGGGTAGCTACCGATTCTTCAAACACTTCGCGCACCGCGCCGGTTACGGCATCCGCTATGCGGAACTTTTCCTGTTTATGATCGCGCGAGGTAGATACGAAAGCGAGTTGGGTGGCGTCGTCGTTCCATTCAACGTCGTCGAAAGCCGCCCCCGTGCAGGAAATATCGTCGCATTGCGTACCGCGGTGGGGATCGGCCTTTACCTGGATCCGGATCACTTTGGGCGATTCAACCTCGATGATCACGCGTTCGATCATGGCCACTTCCTTGTCGCCGGCCAGCGGGTATTTCCACGACTGCAGGGTCGGCTTGCCTACGTTGGTAGTTACCAGGTACATGTCGCTTACATTGCGCTGGTCCTGTTTAAAGGTGGCGATCTTTTTGGAGTCGGGCGACCAGGCGAGCACGGGGTTGTCACTTTTGGTCCAGCCGGCGTTATCGGTGGCATAGCCGAAATCCTTAATTCCGTCTGTAGTGAGCTGCGTTTCCTTGTTGGTGCCGGTTTCACGTACCCACAGGTTATAATCGCGGATAAATGCCGTGCGCTTACCATCCGGCGATGGGGTACCGCTGGCCGCCCCAAAGCCGCCGCCGCCCCTGCGCCCGCCGCCGCCGTTCCTCACCGGGGTGGCAGATCCGGTAAGCTGGTTAGTGGACAGGTCATAGTTCCAGGCTTTCTGCGCTGCCGCGAAGGTTACCGCCCTGCCATCCGCAGCAAAGCTGATGTTTTGAAAAGGAAGCGCTTCGGCTGTAAACGTCGTTCCCGCCTGGGCGGAAAGTGCGGCAGCCAGTTTCTGGTGGTCGAATGCCGGGCCGCGGGTACCTTTTACGGGGTCTACCAGCACGTATTCGCTGCCTGTTGCGGTAAGCACGCGGTACCAGAAGCGGCCATCAGGTAACCAGGTTGGACGTACCGACGCGCGGTCTACCAGCGGCGATGTATTGAAAGAGAGCGCTTTTTCTGCACGCTCGTAATCTTTGGCGGTAAGCACAGCCGGCTGCTGACCGACCGCCGTCTCTACAGCGGTAAGAAATAATACAGGGAGTAAGAGTTTCTTCATATAGCATGAAAGTATAATTGTGTAATAATCTAAAAACCAATTGATCGCCGCTATTTCACCCGCGTCCACAGTTCCGTTCTTCCCAGTAACGGGGTGCCTATAAAGCCTTGCATCTGGAGCTTATCGCCGATCAGTTCCAGCCGGCAGTTAAAATCTTTGGCGGTTTTGGGTTCGTATACAAAACCGTCTTCGAAAACGCCGTTGCCTTTATCCACCAGGTCGTGGATGATCTCCAACCCCTGGATATGTCGTTTCTGCAGCTTCGGATCCGGGTTGTTAATGTCCATTTTTGGGGTCCCATCGGGCAGGTTGGGCTCCTTCAGCCAGTAAAGCTTACCATAAAATTTGTTGTTTCGGGTGATGATCTCCATACGGCCATCGCCTTTCGGGTTTTCCCATTTTCCCAGTACCGGGTTCTTTTTCGGGGCGAAAGAGGTTAGCAGTAGCACCAACAGGAATAAAGATCGTTTCATACGCTAAAGATAATTCCATTTTTTTTAATGATTTTCACCCCACATGAAAAAGATCACCCCCTTTACCAGCAGCGATGATGCCGGAACCGTGCTCGATAACGGTGGCCGCTTCTATAACCTGATGACGAAAGCCGGCGATGGCATCATCTCCGGCCCCGAGCTTGCCCGTGCCGCAGGTGTGTACAAAGATAAACAATCAATGGTGCTGTTTTACGCCATGGCAACGGCCGCGCTCGATGAACCTTCCAAACTGGCCGTAAGAGCTGCCCTGTCAGACGACATGAAACAGGCCTATAAAGAATATTGCCCTCAAACGCTTCTTCCATCGGAAGCGGAAACCAAAGGAATGGTGCAGTCGGCGGCCATTATTACCGGCATCCCCAGGCAGATCGACTCGCGGGTGGATTTTAAGGGCTTTGTAATGATCCCCGTGATGACGGGGAAAGTTATGGTAATGGTAATGTCGCCCATCCTTGACCGGTACGATGTTTACGAGATCTGGGACGACGAAGACGGCGAAGTATTCCTCATCGCCCATGCCCGCGGCGCAGAAAAGCTGCCGGCCCGCAAGATATCCGTGGGCGGCATATTAAAAGAAATGAAGCTGGAAAAAGGCGAAGAAGGGCCGGCGAAAAAGTTCCTGGAGAGTTTATATTATAGCGAGTTAAGCTGATCCGGGATAACGGTTTGCAAGCTCACTTTTCATAATCCGGGTTGCTCTAATGCCAACTTTAGAGATAAATGCAATAATCTCTCCTTATGACAGATCATTTCCATCCAAGTAGAGTTAAATTCACCTGTATTATGTACTAATTTTTCATAGTGTTCTCTCTGTCAGTGAGATAAGATTGCTGAAATTAGTGATATGAACATTCATATTGGAAAGAAAATAAGAGAGGTTGCGCAAGAAAAGCACATTAAAGCGAAAGAGATCGGGGAGGTAATTGGAACGGTACCGCGCAACATGTACACCATATTTAACGATGACGACATCGGTGTTCAGCGTTTATGGAAAATTTCCGAATTGCTGAATTTCAACTTTTTCAAGCTTTTTCATCCCCCCATAAAGGAGAAACGCTCGGTGCTGGAAGAAGAGAACGAAGCGGCAGATTACCAGGAAGCGAAGATTTCGTTCAACATGCAGTTTAAACACCCCATTAAAAAGATCACTAACGTGGGCGCTTTTATGAAGCAGGTGCACGATATGGCGAAAACAATGGGGATCGAAATAGTGGAATAAAAAGAGCACCCGGGATACCGGCGCTCTTTTTATCGCCGGCATGCTTAGCTGCGGTCCCAAAATGCGGGCGGCTCTATGCCCAGGGCACGCAGGTACACAAACCCCTGGCCGCGGTGGTGAATTTCATTGTCGATAAAATAAAGGATGGTTTCGTACAAAGGGGCTTCGTATTGTCCGAAAGCCACCACGGTTTCCTGGAAGCGTGCAGCGTCTATCTGCGGCCAGTAGAAATTTACCTGCTCGGTAATATCATCCCAGCGCTTCAGTAATTCTTCTTTGGTGCCCTGCTGCGCCTGGTGGTCCTCCAGGGCGTTCCACTCGTTGGTGGCGGCGCCTTTTACGCCGGGGCCGGCAATGACGATCAGCTCTTTTACCATTGCAGCGAACGTACGCATACCTCCCAGGGTGAAGCTGAATAACCCCACCTCCGGGAAAGCTTCAATGGTCCTTCGTGTAAGCCGGCGATGAGCCTGCCAATGGTTTAATAATACTCCGGAATTAATTACAGGGGCGTTGCCTGTTTGCCCGGATAATAAAGTGCTGGTTTCCATGTTTTGGGTTGTTTGTTTGTTGAAACAAAATAAATGTACGCCACTGACAGCCCTATGGCAGTGCGAAAACCGGCTGTAAAATTATTTTCCGATAAGCAGCCGGTCGATGCTTTCGGCTATGCGCGCAACCCGGTGGTCGTCATTCTTAGCAGCCGATATCCAGTCGGTCATGGTCTTTTTTGCTTCGGCGGAGAGCTTGTTAAACTTCTTTAGCGCCTCGGGCTCGTCCTGCAGGCAAAGCAAAAATTCCTGCCCGCTATCGGACGCAGGGTTGCCCGCTGCGTACAGCACGAGGCGTACGGTTTCGCCGGCCTCCTTATTTATCGCTTTGCGGATTTCGGCCTTTACCGGGAGGAACAGGTGCCCGTTGCTCATGGGCATCAGGCTCTTATTTACCAGCCCGAAGCCGTCAATGGTTCCGTTTACTTTTACATGGTTAAACCACGCACGCTTGTCGGGCGCGATCTCCGTGATCTCGATATAGGTCCAGCCGCCCTTCACGGGCATTTTGCGGAGGAGATAGTCGCGGTCTATTATCGGCTCGTTCATAATGCAGGCAGGCTAATATCGTAAATATCGGCGCATCCTTCGCTCAGCATAGTACAGGATGACTCACATTTCGCCAAATCTTACTTTTGGCGATGGCGGCCGTAAGGCCTGTCATAACCAACCAATTAACCCCGAACAATGACCTTATCACACAGATTGCTGATCCTGCTGTATATTTTACTGCCCTTGGCGGCCAGCGCAACCGCACCAAAGCCGCCCAGCCGGTTGCGCACCAGCGATAAGCCGCATCCTGTTGGTACAGACCAGCAACCGTATTTCGGCTGGTATGTAAACGATGCCGACGCCAACGAGATACAGACAGCCTGCCAGGTATTGGTTTCTACCACTGCTGCCGGCCTCATTTCCGGCAAAGCCGATGTATGGGATAGCGGTAAAATCCTGTCTCGACGCCAGAACTATGTATATTATGCCGGTAAACCGCTGCTGGCGGCTACCCGGTATTATTGGAAAGTGCGTACCTGGGATAAAGGTGGTGCGCAGGGCGCCTGGTCGGCCGTGTCGTGGTTCGATACCGGCCTGTTCAGCAGTGCCGACTGGAGCGGCGCAAAATGGGTAAAGCGCGATTCGAGGGACCCCGACGATTATACTTACTACCGCAAAACCATTACACCGGGTACAAAAACGATAAAGCGTGCCATCGCGTACCTCGCCGTAGGCCATACTTACGAGTTTTTTGTGAACGGAAAACCGGTAGGTAAAGGCGCTTCCTTTCACTACCCGCAATACGCGTACTACCAGGCTTATGATATTTCGGCGGGTATTAAGCCCGGAACCCCCGTTACATTCGCCGCGCTTACCCATTGGTATGGAGGCGGCCAGGGACGCGCGCCCGGAAGCCGCGGTTTCCTTGCGAAGATCGTGGTGGAGTACACCGACGGTTCGCGCACCATTACCGGTACCGATGCCGGCTGGAAGCAAAAACAGGCGGCCTGCTGGGTAACCGGTCAGCGGCAGCGCGGCGGCGAAGGCGTTGGGTACATCGAACGCATCGATTCACGCAATTTCCTGCCGGGATGGAACCTGCCCGCATTTAACGATACCGCCTGGGACGCCGCCGTAGAAATTGGCTCACCACCGGTTGAACCGTGGACGGGCGACCTTCAGCCGGACCTTACCCGCCCCATCGAGCGGGAAATTAAGCCGGTATCGGTAAAGAAAGTTGCCGGTAACTATGTTGTTGACCTGGGGAAGGTATACGCAGGCATGCCAAAGATCACTTTTACCGGCGGAACCCCGGGCGATGTGGTAAGCATCCATGGCGCGTACCTGCTTAATGACGACGGATCTGTTAACCAGCGCAGTAACCAAAGCACCAACCTCGATTATTTCTTTATCCTTAACGGGAAAAAAACCGTTTTTGAGCCGATGGTGTATTTCGGGTACCGCTACCTGGTGATCCGAAACTCGCCCAACGTACTCACCGCCGAAAATGTGCGCTTTGTTACAACCCATTATGAGCTGGATGCCTCCAGGGCCGGCTTCACCTCTTCAAACCCGGTGCTTAACCAGGTATGGCAGCTAATGGCCCGCACCCTGATTGAGGGTACCCACGAGGATTTCCTGGATACGCCTACGCGCGAAAAAGGCTCCTTCCTGGGCGATGCCGGTTACCAGGGGCCTCCCGCCATGACCACCTTTGGCGATCGTACCATGAACCTGCGCACACTGCTGGAATTCCTCGACTCGCAGGACCAATACTGGCCGGACGGCCGGCTCAATGCCGTATACCCCAATTCTGACGGTAAACGCGACATCCCTGATTATACGCAGGCCTTTTTAATATGGATCTGGGATTACTACCTGCAAACCGGTAACAAGGCTTTCCTGCGCGATAACTACGCAAAGCTGAAAAAGATAGCCGATTATGTAGATAACTACCGTAATCCCTCAACCGGTCTCATCGATAAACTGGCGGGCGGCAGCGGCGGTTATGCGTTTGGGATCATTGATTGGCCGGCGTCGATGCGGTATGGGTATGACATGACGCCTGAATCGCGCACCGTGATCGACGTCTACGCGTACCTCGATTTCGATTACGTTTCCAGGATCGCCGCGGTATTGGGAAACACCGCCGACCAGGAAACTTATCACGCGAAAGCGTTGGCCATGAAAGCGGCAATAAACAGCAAACTGATCGGCCAGAACGGAATGTACGTCGACGGGCTCCGCGCCGACGGTTCGCAAAGCACCCATGCCTCGCAGCACGCAAACGCGTTCGCGCTGGCGGCGGATATTGTTCCCGGCAAAAACCAGGGCACGGTGATTAATACCGTTAAGGAACAAAAGATGAGTATGGGCATGGTAAGCGTGCGTATGCTTCCCGAAGCGCTGGGTCGGGCCAACGAAGGACCACACCTGCTGGAGCTTTACACCAATGCTTCGTGGGACGGCTGGGCCCGCACCGTGTCGCTGGGCGGTACCATGACCTGGGAAGACTGGAACTCGAATACCAGCGGCAACAGCATGTCGCACCCCTGGGGAGCTATCGGTTTGCTTGGTATCCAGCAATACGTCCTCGGCGTTACCGTGCTTGAGCCGCAGCATGACCTGGTACAAATAAAGCCCCTCGACTTTAAGGGCAAACTGGCAAGCGCCGCCGGGAAACTGCCCACAGACAAGGGCGATATCGCGGTAAGCTGGAACCGCTCTGCAACAACCTTTACGCTCACCCTCACCTCCCCGGTAAATGTGGCAGCCAAGGTATACGTGCCTAAAGGCACCAAAACAGGAAACCGCGTTACCGTTGACGGCGTTACCGTGCAGGCTACCGAAGAAGGCGAGTATTTATTGGTAGGTACGATCGGCTCAGGGAAGCATACAATAACCAGGTGACTAAGGCGCAGCGTAGCGGTAAAATATGTCGTCCCTACAGGATTAGAGCGACCTGGAATAACAGGATCGCTCCCCGTTTTTGCCCTCCCCTTTCTTTTTTTTAAGCCGGTCCGTTAAAAACCGTTAAAAAGATTTGCAATTACGAAATCATTCGTATATTTGATTACGAAACAATTCGTATAAGCAATTCCGATGGATATTAAACCAACCGAAAGCGAGCTCGAGATCCTCCAGGTACTCTGGTCAAAAGGCGCATCTACCGTTCGCGAAGTAAACGAGCAGCTTGCACAGCAGCGCGGCACCGGGCCGGGCTATACTACTACGCTAAAGCTGATGCAGATCATGCATGACAAGGGGATTGTAAGCCGCGATACCACCACACGTACCCATGTGTACACCGCGCTCCTTTCGGAAGAAAGCATCCGCGAGGGCATGGTCGATAAAATGATCAACACCATATTTAACGGCTCTGCTACCGAACTGGTGATGCAGGCGCTCAATACCAAGCGGTCGTCTGCAAAGGAGCTGCAGCTTATACGCGACCTTATTAACCAACTCGATAAAAAGTAAGTTATGTCACCAGAGCCTGTTTTCATCGCCTTAAGCAAAACGCTGTTCGAGTCCTGCATCCAGGGACTGTTAGTCTGGCTGCTTATCCGGCTAACGATCCTGTTTTCGCGAAACCTGACCTCGCATACCCGTTACCGCCTGCTTTACAGCGGGCTGGTCCTTATTTTCGGGAGCTTTGTGGCCACGCTCATGTGGCACATCAACCAGGTAGCCGTGCCGGTTACCGGGGTGGAGCTGGTTTACCCGGTTAACCCGGCGGCATTTCCGGCCCGGATCATCTCGCACAGCTATTTAGACCGGGGCGAATACCTGGTGGGAACCTATGCACGCTGGATCGCGCTTTTTTACCTGGGCGGCCTGATGGTTAACGGGGTGCGCCTGATGATTGGCTATACGCAAGTGCGGAAAATGGCCGGTGCGGCGCCCCTCCACCAGGATCTTTTCTGGGAGAAACGGCTTGAGCAGCTAGCAGGCCGCCTCGGTATAAACAGGAAAGTAAACCTGTATTTCAGGGAACTTACCGAGATCCCGTTTACGTCGGGCTACCTTAAGCCGTTGATATTTTTTCCCATAGCGGCTGTAAACCAGCTTACTACCGCCCAGGTAGAAGCCATATTGGTACACGAACTTGCCCACATTAAACGAAACGATTACCTGTTTAACCTTTTACAGCAGGTAATGAAAAGCTTTCTCTTTTATAACCCGTTCGCCTGGCTGCTTAACCGCGACATCCTGCGGGAGCGCGAATATTGCTGCGACGATATGGTGGTTCTGCAATCCGGTAACCCGGCCGAATACGCCACCGCCCTGCTGCACCTCGAAGAAAACCGCCGCAGTGTTCCCGCCTTTGCGCTGGCTTCCAACGGCAACCATAAATATCCTTTACTAAACCGCATAAAACGCATGATCATGAAAACGCCCGATCCATCACCCGTACAAAAAATATCTATCCTGCTGGCAACCGTAGCCATCTGCATCTCTATTGCTTGGACCATCCCCGAAACCGGGATGCGTAAAGCCATCGCATCCATAAAAAATAAAACTGTTCCCCAAAAGAGCGCTTCCGCTTTTAAGACCGCCGCAGAGAAGATCTCGGCACAACACGGGTCGGGCAAAAAGACCGCCGTGGCCGGAAGCGATGCGTTGTTTTACGCAACTGCCGATACGGTGATCAAATCAAAATCGAAGGTGAAAGTGATCATCGAAGACGAAAAAGGAAATAAGAGAGAGTATAACTCGGTCGACGAAATGCCCGAAGACGTAAGAGAGGAATTTTACGCGAAAACCTTCGGCGACAAGTTCAAGAACTTAACGGACACCGCCTGGAGCAATAAGATGCAGAAATGGGGGCTCGAAATGCAGCAAAAATTTAGCAGTCCTGAGTGGAAAAAACAACAGGATGAGATCGCTAAAAAGTTCAGCGCCATGGGAAAGGACTGGGAAAAACAATTCAACAGCGAAGCCTGGAAAAAACAGCAGGAAGAGTTCACGAAGATGTTCTCCAGCCCGGAGTGGAAAAAACAACAGGAGGATATAGTGAAACTTTTCACAGGCCCTGAATGGAAGAAACAACAGGACGCCATGATCAAGCTGTTCTCCGGCCCCGAGTGGAAGAAACAGCAGGAAGAAATGACGAAGTATTTCAACAGTCCGGAAATAAAAAAACAAATGGAAGAGGTGCAGCAGCATTTTAACAGCCCCGAGTGGAAACACCAGGTGGAAGAGTTGATGAAGCTTTCGAACGGTGAGCACCTGATTTACGTTACCGACAGCCTTAAAAAGCTTACCGACGAGAAAAAAAGCCTGGAGAGACAGCTGGAGAAGAACCAGCAGGAGATTAAAAAAAAGGAAAACAAGAACCAGGAGAAAAACGACGATAAGAATAAGAAAAACGACGACAGGAAGAACGACAACCGTGCCTCCCTTAAACGGGCCGCCACCCCGGCTGTCGCCTTCCGCTCTTTTACGACCGCCGGTGAAGCCGCAAAAGCGGAAGCTTTTAGGGAGTTCAGCGGGTTTATAGGATCGTAGCGCGCAGTTTCCCCGTGCCGCAAAATGAGCAGGCGGCCGCTGGTCCTTGCTATCCCGCTAACGGTCGCCGGCTACAGCAACCCGCCGGAAGAGGCGATAGAGAAACTGCTGAATAAATAAGCGCCTTGGCCCTATTTTCTTAATTTAGCGTTTTAAACCGATTCGCTGAATTATGCTGAACAGGCTTTCCATACGCAACTACGCATTGATCGATAACCTGGATATTTCATTCTCCGGCGAGCTCAATATCCTCACCGGGGAAACGGGGGCAGGAAAGTCGATCATCCTCGGGGCGCTTTCGCTGATCCTGGGGCAGCGTACCGATAGCCGTTACTTTTTTAACCAGCAGAAGAAGTGCGTCATCGAGGGTTTTTTCCGGGTGAGCAGTTATGGACTTATACCGTTCTTTACGGAAAACGACCTCGATTACGAGGAGGAAACCGTGCTGCGCCGCGAGATCTCGGCCGACGGACGGTCGCGGGCATTTATTAACGATACGCCCGTAACGCTGCCCGTGCTCAAACAGCTGGGTGAGCAACTGATAGACATCCACTCGCAGCACGCCACCCTCGAAATAAACGACGAAGCGTTCCAGTTACTGGTAGTCGACGCGCTTGCCGGGCACCAGGCCCTGCTGGGCCAGTACCAGCAAACCTATAAAGATTATCGCGCGGTTACCGCGCGCTTAAATACGCTGGTGGCGCAAAGCGATCAGTCAAAATCAGACCTGGACTATTACCAATTTCAATATGATGAGCTCGACAATGCCCGCCTGGCCGACGGCGAGCAGCAGGAACTGGAAAAAGAGCTGGATATCCTGGCCCACGCGGAAGAGATCAAACGGAATTTAACCGGCGCCATGTTCCTGCTGAGCGACGGCGACCAGTCGGCCCTGCCAAAACTAAAGGAAGCCTTGCAGGCCCTGCAGCAGGCGGCGAAATACACCCCCGGGGCAGGGCAACTGGGCGAACGCCTGAACAGCAGCTATATCGAGATTAAAGACATCGCCGCGGAGATCGATCACATCGACAACCAGGTAGTGGTGAACGAGCAACGCTCTGCCACGATTAACGATCGCCTGGCTATTTTTTATAACCTGCAGAAAAAACACCGGGTAAACAGCGTAGAGGAGCTGATCGTTATACGCGAAGAGATCGCGGCCAGGCTGGACTCTATCCTTTTCTCGGACGCGGAGATAGAGAAACTTAAAGCCGAAAGCGAACAGTTGAAGGCGGAACTAACCGTATTATCTGATAATCTTTCGGCCAGCAGGAATGAAGTGATCCCGTCTATCGAGCAGAAAGTAAGAGAAATTCTCGTAGAAGTAGGCATGCCGAATGCACTCCTCCGTATCGGGAACCAGTTATTGCCCGACGGGCAGTTTAATGCCAACGGAAGAAACCTGGTGCGTTTCCTGTTCTCGGCCAACAAGGGACAGGAGCCCGCCCCGATGAACAAGGTAGCTTCTGGTGGCGAGCTTTCGCGGCTGATGTTAAGCATTAAGTCGCTCATCTCGCGTCATACCGCGCTGCCTACCATTATTTTTGATGAAATAGATACCGGCATCTCCGGCGAAACCGCCCTGAAAGTAGGTACGATCATGGAGAAACTGGCGGGGGGGATGCAGGTGATCGCTATTACGCACCTGCCGCAGATCGCCAGTAAAGGAAAAGCGCACTACAAAGTTTACAAGGACGATGCAGGGGAGCGAACGCTTACCAATATCGCCCTGTTAAGCGGGGAAGAGCGCGTTAAAGAAGTGGCCACCATGCTTAGCGGCGCCAATCCCGGTGAGTTTGCCCTCCAAAACGCCAGGGAGCTATTGGGTTAATACGTTTCACTATAACTGATTAGTTTCCTTAATTTAGCCCGACCAAATAAAAAACTATGGCTTATAACTTATTAAAAGGCAAGAAAGGGATCGTTTTCGGTGCATTGAACGAGCAATCGATTGCCTGGAAGGTGGCGCAGCGTTCGGTAGCGGAAGGCGCAGCAATCGTATTAACCAACGCACCGATCGCGTTGCGAATGGGTGAGCTGAATAAACTGGCCGAAGAGTGCAATGCACCCGTTATCTCTGCCGACGTAACCAGCAACGACGAGGTAAAGAACCTGTTCACCAAAACCCTGGAACATTTTAACGGCGGCGTAGATTTCATCCTGCACGCGCCGGCCATGAGCATCAACGTGCGCAAAGGCCTCCACTATACAAAAAACAACTACGAGTTTACCCATAAAGGCCTCGACATTTCGGCGCTAAGCCTGCACCGCGTGCTGCAAACCGCCATGGAGCTGGACGCCATTAACGAATGGGGCTCGGTAGCTGCGCTTACGTACATCGCCGCGCAGCGCATTTTTCCTGATTATAACGACATGGGCGATAACAAAGCCATGCTCGAAAGTATCGCCCGCAACTGGGGATACCACTACGGTGTTAAAAAACACGTGCGGGTAAACACCATCTCTCAGTCGCCAACCCGCACCACCGCCGGCTCGGGCGTAAAAGGGTTTGATGGCTTTATCAACTACGCCGAAAAAATGAGCCCGCTGGGCAATGCCACTTCAGACCAGTGTGCGGATTATGCCGTAACCCTCTTCTCAGACCTCACCCGCATGGTTACCATGCAGAACCTGTTCCACGACGGGGGTTTCTCCTTTACCGGAGTTACCCAGGCAGTGATCGAGCAGATGGAGAAATAGGTAAAAGCTCCAGGCTTAAAGGGGGAAGCTCAGGGTGCCGGTAAAGCGCTTTGAGCTTTTCTTTATATTAGGAATTATATCGCATGAAGAAATACGTACTGGTCCTGCTCCTTTTCATGTACGCCTTAAACGCCAGCTCCCAAACCGGCACCATCACCGGCAAAGTTACTGACGCCAAAACGGGCGAGGCGCTCTCTTTTGTAAGCGTCTTCCTGGCCAACGCTACCCGCGGTACGCAAACAGATACTACGGGCAGGTTTACGCTCAGCGCCATAAAGGCCGGTCAATACGAGTTGGTGGTAAGCATGATCGGTTATAATACCTTCAGCAAACAGGTTACCGTGAACGGCGATAAACAGGAGTTCCAGGTAGTGCTCGACCAGAAGAACATCCAGCTGCGCGAGATCCGTGTTGGCCCCGATCCCAACTGGCTGCGCAACTACGAGGCGTTTAAAGCCAGCTTCCTGGGCAACTCGCCCAATGCCGCTCAGTGTAAGATCCTAAACCCCAGATCGGTGCAGGTTTCGTTCGAAAACCGGCTGCTGGAAGCGTATAGCGATGAGTTTATCGTGATAGAAAATAAGGCGTTAGGCTACAGCCTCAAATACCTGTTAAACGAGTTCCGCCGCGACTATACAACGGGCATGATCTATTACGAAGGCCGCGTACTGTTCGAAGATTTACCCGGCAGCAAAGCCGAAAAGAAGCGCTGGCAAAAGAACCGCCAGGATGCTTATTACGGCTCGGCCATGCACTTCTTGCGTACCTTAAAACAGAATTCCAGCGAAGATGAAGGATTTGCGATCCGCCGCCTGGTGCGCAAACCGAATCCCGAACGACCTCCGGACTCGCTTATTAAGGCAAAGCTGCGCACGTTTGGCATGTTATCGCCTGCGGCGGACGGGGATTCAGCCAGGGCGTGGTCGGCTAAGTCGGGCCTTCCCCGCATTATGCAGTTCCTCGAAAAACAACCGGTGCGCAGCGCCGAGGTGGCCCGCATTACGGATAAACCGGGTACTTTCGCACTCACCTTTAACGATTACCTGTATATAACCTACGACCGTAAAAAGGTGCCTGCACACAACCCGACCCCTTACCCGCTGGATGTGGCCGAAACCCGCCCGGTAAGCATTGTACACCTTACAGAGCCTTACGCGTTTTTCGACGCAAACGGCATCGTGATCAACCCGCGCAGCCTTATTTACGAAGGCGTTTGGACGGAATTCGTAGCCGAAATGCTGCCGAATGATTATGAGCCGGAACCGTCCGACTAACTTCACTATCTTTGCCTAATGGAGATCCTGTCACCGCAACTGCAATCCTACCTCGATAAGCATACCGACGCGGAATCGCCGCTCCTGGCGCACATTAACCGCGAAACTCACCTGAAGGTGTCCATGCCCCGCATGTTATCTGGCCATTTCCAGGGAAGGCTGCTGAGCATGTTCAGCCATCTGACGCGCCCCAGGCGGATATTGGAGATCGGCACCTATACCGGTTACGCCACCTTATGCCTGGCGGAAGGACTTCCGGACGACGGCCTGATCCATACCATCGACATCAACGAAGAGCTGATGGAACGGGTACGCGGGTACTTCGCACAGTCTGCTTTTAACGACAAGATCGTGCAGCATACCGGTAACGCCCTCGACATTATTCCTACGCTTGCAGACCGCTTCGATCTCGTTTTTATTGATGCAGATAAGCGGAATAACGAAAATTATTACGACCTTGTGATAAACCTGCTGAATCCGGGGGGCCTTATCCTGGTAGATAATGTGCTCTGGAGCGGCAAAGTTGTTGAGGAGAACAACGATAAAGATACTTTAGCGATACTGAAATTTAACGAGAAAATAGCCAATGATCCACGCACCGCGAAACTGATCGTCCCGGTTCGCGATGGCTTATTTGCTATCCGTAAACTATAAGTAGTATGTTAAAACGATTGATGATGCTGAGCCTGCTGCTTACGGCGGGTACAGCTTTCGGGCAGTCGGCGGCTTCCAAATATATCGAGCTGTATAAGGAAGAAGCCATACGTAAAATGAACGAGTACGGAATTCCCGCCAGTATTATCCTGGGCGTAGCCATGCACGAATCGGGAAGCGGCACCAGCCGGATCTCCAAGTACCTGAACAACCACTTTGGCGTGAAGGGGCAAAACGATAAACGGATCCGCTCTTCTTATAAAGGATACGATTCGGTTTCGCAATCCTACGATGATTTTATCTCTATTTTAAAAAAACACGTACAGTTCAGGAATCTTTTCGAAATATACGGCCCTGCCGATTACCAGGCCTGGGCTAAAGGGATCCAGAAAGGAGGGTATGCACACAGCCGCAGCTGGTCGGCGCAAGTGCTGGCTATTATCAACAAATACGAGCTGTACCGGTATGACCAGCCGGCAGCGCCGTCACAACCGGGTGTGTTGCTTTCTGCTTACGAGCCTCCCGCGCCGCTGCAACCGGTGCCTGTAAAAGAGTCGCCGGCCAAAGAGCCAGCACCCAATATTTACAAGGTGAAGCGGGGAGATACCCTGCTGGCCATCGCAAAGAAATTTGGAACAACGGTTAAAACAATCCGCATAAAGAACAGGTTAAAAAGTGCAAACCTGAGTATCGGACAACGTTTAACGCTATAACACGCTACCCCCTGCTTAATGAAGAACTTTTGTTTGATGGCACTCCTTGCCTGTATGCTCGCGTCCTGCAGCTCCAAAAAACAGGTAGTTAAAAGTACCCCTCCCGCGGCGTCGCAGCCGCCAAAAAGGACAAACGAAGTGATCAGGCCCGCACAAAACATCAGCGAAAACATCCTTGTAAAAAAGTATACCGCGCAGGAATATATCGAGCGGTTTAAAGCCATCGCCATTACCGAGATGGACCGGTACGGGATCCCTGCCAGCATCACGCTCGCCCAGGGCCTGCTGGAATCGGGTAACGGCAACGGCACCCTCGCCCGCGTGGCCAACAACCATTTCGGCATTAAGTGCAATACCGACTGGCAAGGCAAGATCATTTACCAGGAAGACGACATCAAAGATGATTGCTTCCGGGTATATAATAGCCCAGAGGAGTCGTTTCGCGACCACTCCGAGTTCCTGAAAAGAAAGCGCTACGCCTTTTTGTTCGAACTGGATAAGAACGACTTTACCGGGTGGGCAAACGGCTTAAAACAGGCCGGTTACGCTACCAACCCGCAATATGCCAACCTCCTGATCAGCCTCGTACAGCGCTACCAGCTCGACCAGTACGACCGCAAGGAGCAGCTTGCCGACAAAGAAAAACGCGAGGATAAGGTGCTGGCCGAGATCGCCAAAGAGCTTCCCCAGGAAATAAAAAAGGAAACCGCCAAAGAACCCGTTGCCATGAAGATCTACGAGGTGAAAGCCGGCGATACACTATACGCCATCAGCAAACGTTTTGGTATCAGCGTAGACGATATTAAGATCCTGAACAACATTTCGGCTGCCGACATTAAGCCGGGGCAGCTGTTATTGGTATCTAAATGATGTTAAGTAATGTTAAAATGGTTTGCGTACTGCCGCAAAATAGTAGTTTTACCACCCTTGAAACGATTAGTCACCCTCATACTGTTTTTAACTGCGGTTGTTTCGCGGGGGTTTGCCCAGGAACAACAGGTCCAGGGTATCGTGTTTGATAAAGACACCAAGCAGCGTATTACCCGCGTATACATCTATAATACGCGTACCCACAAAGGCTACTACAACAATACCAAGGGCGAATTTACCTTTCCCGCCCAGCGCGGCGATACATTGGTGGCCGCCTTACAGGGTTACGCTATAGATACCACTACCGTGAAGGCGCAAACCACCTTGCTGGTGTACCTTAAACGCACCAGTATCCTGCTAAAGGAGATCGGCATTAAAGATACGCTCGAATCGCCCGCCGAGCGGCTGGCACGCAACAAGGAAGATTACGGCTCTACCCTCAAAAAGGGCGACCCGGGCAACCTCCTGAACGTCGGCGGCAACGGCGGTATCGGGGCTGGCCTCAGCATCGACGCGTTGTGGAGCCTCTTCAGCCGTGAAGGCAAAAATGCCCGCTTCCTGCAAAAGATCATCGAGCGCGACTACCGCGAAGCCATGATCGATTACCGCTACACCAGGATGCTGGTAGCCAAAACAACCGGCCTTAAAACGCCTAAGCTCGAGGATTTTATGCAGCAATATCGCCCGGCATACTATTTTATCGTAGAAGCGAATGATTATGCACTTATCAACTTCATCCGCCAGAGCTACCAGAGTTACCTCAGAAACCCGGCAGCTTACCGGCTTCCGGCTTTAACGCCGGTTAAAAAATGAGATTCCCGGTAATCTGCGTACCCTCGTTGCCCGCACAGGGAATGGCGCTCTTTCCGTTCATCCTCGTAAAACGGCCGCAATTAAAGACCGACCAGGTAATAATTAACCACGAAACCATACACCTTATGCAGCAGGCAGAAATGCTGGTGCTGCCCTTCTATGTATTTTACCTGTTAAATTACCTGTTTAACAGGATGAAAGGGCAGAAACATTTCCAGGCGTACCGTAATATTGCGTTCGAGAAAGAGGCTTACGCGATGGATCGCCAGCTTAACTATTTAACCCGGAGAAAATTATGGGCATGGACAAGCTTTTGAAAACCGTTTTCGTTTTAGTACCTTTTTTATTGACCACATTTGCCGCATCCGCGCAGGAGCCCAAAGAACAAAAGGCCGTGGCCGATACCAGCCTGCTGAACTCGCTGAAGCAATACCCAAAAAAAAATACGCTGCCGGTGCGGCAGCCGGTTATGCAGATCCAACCGGTGCAGATCCCCGTTTCGGAGCTTAACCTGAAAGTAGATTACTGGAAACGGTGGATCACCTTTGGCATTAACCTTAACCAGGCGGCATTTAGCAACAACTGGAGCGGCGGCGGGGTGAACTCAATTGCCCTTGGTTCCCTTTTTAACTATAAAACGGATTATACCAGGGGCGATAAGAACTACGTATCGGAGGTGATCCTGCAATACGGCAAGCTAAAGAACAAGAACCAGCTGGAGCGCAAAACCAACGACCGCGTGTTTTGGGACAACAAGGTAGCGCTAAAGCTTTCCAAGAACTGGTACTTCTTCGGATCGCTAAACTTCGAGTCGCAATTTGATGCGGGCTACGCTTATTCGAAAGATAAATCGGGCCAGGAAGTGCGTACCCGCATCTCCGAGTTTATGGCGCCCGGTTATTTAACGGAGTCGCTCGGTTTCGAGTTTAAGCCGAATAAAACTTTCTTCCTGCGCATCGGTACCGGCACGGCCCGCCAGACCTTTGTGCTCGATACTTCGCTTTACCGCGCCATCCCCAAAAATTACGGGGTGAAACCCGGCGGCCGGTTCCGCAACGAGCTCGCTTTCCAGGTGGTTTCAAGCGTAGACAAAAACCTGAACGAGAACCTCAACATCAAAAGCCGCTATACGCTTTTCGCCAATTACGAGAAGCTGAATAATATCGACCAGCGGCTCGACGTTACCTTTACCTCCCGCATTACCCGCCTGGTTAACGTAACGCTTTCCGGTATCGCCATTTATGATGATGATGCAAGCAACCGCATCCAGGCGAGCCAGGCTCTGGCGTTGGGGCTGGTGTATAAGTTTCCAAAATAGGTACAACTACGGGTTTGTTAGAAGTAACATGTTTCTGTCAGGCTGAGCCTGCCGAAGCCCCAAACAAATAAAGCCGTCCATGGGGGACGGCTTCTATATTCATTAAACCCAATGTTGGATGTCAGACTAAAAGTATATTAGCGTATGAGAAAACCTTTACCTGAATAAAGAACGATTGCTTGTTATCCTTCCTGTTTTTAATGACGGCCTTTCGTGTCGTTAGTCTATAAATCTACTCGGCTTTAATTAGACGCAAAGATTCTTCAATATGTTTCAGAAATGTGTTAAAAAACTGTTAAAGATTTTAGTGTAACGGGTATGTTACGTTTAGTTAACGTCCTTTTCTTTTCAACTGAAGGTAATCGATATAATATAATACTTTAACAGACAAGCTATTATTCTGCGGCGAGCCAAGTATCCTGTCGAAGTTGCGCCCATAACCCGGTCTTACAAAGGTTTCGCTCAGTTCGGAGGCGTCTTTATACACCACGCTGAACTCGCTCCCCGGCGAAAATATCCATGAGTACACCATATCGATGTTAAACGTGTTATATGAACGGTTAGCCTGGGCATTTACATAGGTGGAATTTTTTACCAGGTCGCCGTTGTCGGCGAGGGTGTAATAGTCCCTATTATCCAGGTTCGACCAGTAATGACGCACCACGAGCGTAAGCCCCATCGTATTGCTGAACGTGTATTTGGCGTCCATCGAGTTTTCTATGGTTTGCCGATCGCGGCGCGAGAAGACCACTTCGCTGGTAGCGTTGTTAAAACCGATCCACCCGGCGTAGTTAGTGCGTGGCTGGAACAGGATATCGTTCCCCAGCGAAAGCTTGTTACTAATGCGCAGGTTATGATAGAAATAAAGATCGTAGCCATAACCGTCGAACAGGTCGCGGTCGCGGTAAAAGAAGCCGCCCCCGCCATTGTAGCGTTTGGTGCGGTTGGTAGAGATGTCGATACCTGCACCGCGGCTGGCGGTTTCGCGGTACACCCTTCCGCTGCGGCGGGGCTCATAAAAATCGTTTGATTCGGGCTGAACGTTGATGTTCATGCTCACCTGCAGGAAGTTCTTCAGCTCGGTAAAGCCGCCCGCGCTAAATGCTAAGCTCTGGTAAGCTTTTGGCTTAAAGCGCTGCGAATGCTCTATTTCGCCCCAAAGCTCGTATTTGTTATACCATT
Source organism: Hufsiella ginkgonis (assembly GCF_009834915.1). Lineage (GTDB taxonomy): Bacteria > Bacteroidota > Bacteroidia > Sphingobacteriales > Sphingobacteriaceae > Hufsiella > Hufsiella ginkgonis. Next base: position 1,336,056 of record NZ_WVHS01000001.1, read on the forward strand.
TACCGGCCTTGGGTTTGTTGTAACCAAGGTAGAGCGAATTATCAAAAAAGTTGTTGTTAAAGAGGATCCCAAGGTCATTGGGATCGAACTTATCGTCTGTTAAGCTTTGCGAAAACCGGTAGCTGAATTTCCCGCTCTGCTTGCCCACGCTCCAGTCATAACTATACCCGGTGGCGTTGGGGTCGTTATTGGTCAGGTAGGTCATCCTCCCCGACCCGCGGAAGTTGTAGGTGTTCTTTTTGTCGTTAAAGCTAAATACCAGGCCGCTGGCATTGGCATCGTAGGTATTTCCTTTACGCAGCACGTTGGTATTGATGAACGTTACATAGGAGTTGTTTTTTAGCGACTGGTCGAGCACCAGGATGTTGTAGTTGGTAAGCGGCTGCGTTTCTATCAGCCGCCGGTTCCCGGCCGCATCTTCCACTTCGGCGTCCATCCTGCGGGTAACGGCATTAAAGACCCCGATACCGAGCCCTTTGGTGGTACGGCCAGAAACCTTGGTGGCGTTTACCAGCCGGCTTTCGGAGGGGTTGCGCACAATGTGCTCGCCGGCGCGGAGGCTGCCCTGCACATCGTAATAGTTAACAGGCGTACCGCCTACGCGCCGTGAATAGAACAGGTCGCCCTTGCTGAAGAGCTCCGTACCTTCCGTAAAAAACGAGCGGTTTTCGTTAAACTGGATCTCGAATGGCGTGAGGTTTAACACGCGGTTGTCAGACTGTACCTGCCCGAAGTCGGGTACCAGGGTCATATCCAGTGTAAAGGCGTCGTTAATGCCGTATTTTACGTCCATTCCCCCGTTAAATGAGCCGGTGGTATTTTTCACGTCGGCTATGTTATAAGGATAGTGATTCACATAACTCGAAATATAGGGCGAGAACGACAAACGTACCGGCGGGTCGATGTTCTCGATGCCTTCGAGGGTTCCCTCCTGGTTCATGAGGCCGTTTTTGAGCGGGTCGAGCGGGTTCCAGAATAGCTGTTTCTGCGAAAAGCGACGCATCCGGATAAGATTGAGCCCCCAGTTCTGGACATCTTTTTTGGAAAAACGAAGCGCCGAGTAAGGGATTTTTAGCTCCGCGGTCCATCCCTGTGCGTCAACCTTTACTTTGCTGAACCATACCGCGTTCCAGGCTTCGTCCTCGTTACCGCCCAGCGAATATTTGGCATCAAACTGTACGCCGGCAGCCGTTACAAAAAAGCCGCTGCCGTTGATCTTATCCTGGTAAGTATCTAAAATAATGCCGATGAAATCGGAGTTTCCGGTGTTATCCCGCGAAACCAGTTCACGCGCTACGCTGTCAATAGTTTTTTCGTACATGCGTGCACTTACGTACACGGCGGTATTGTCATAAAGCAACCTGACCTCGGTGCGGTGATCGCGGTCCTCGTGCAAGCCCGGCTTGGGACGCAGCTCGATAAAATCGACGGCCACATCGGCTTTTTTCCACACGTCGTCGGTTATATCCCCATCTATATCGGGAGCGATATCTGTTCGCACGGCTTTCATTTTCTTGGAAGCAACCTGCCCGAAAGAGCAAAGCGAAAGCAGGCAAAATATAACACAAAGTGAAATTCGGGGACCCATACGCTGGTTTTAGGTTTTTACTTAAGACGAGAGTTCCCGGATTTAGTTGCAAAGTATTTTGTTAAATCTTTGCCACGCATCAAAAACTTACCCGGAGCTATACAACTTCCGGGTTACAACCCGGGAAAGTATTCAGCCGTAAGCGGCATATTCTTACCTTTAGGGGATGAACCTGCTACCGCGATTGATCGGCCGCTTCTTTTTTATCGTCCTTACGGTTGTATTGCCGTTAAACGTGTTTGCCCAGGACGTCCTTCCGGATGTTCACGGGCAAAAGCTGGCAGGGCTCTTAAAAGCCGAGCAAAAAGCCGGGGGCGAACTGTTCACATTAAAAACCACGTTTATACCAGAAAGCGGCGTGGCGCAGCCGTTCGTTTTTCGCCGTAAACAACGCAACCTGCCCGATCTGCTTATTTATTACTTTTTCTTCAAAAGAGATTCCGCCATCCGCTACGTGCTGTACGAATGGGATGGCGCCAATTTCGGGGGATATGATGCCAAAGCGCCCGCTCCGCCCGCCACAGTAACCGCTTTTTTGAACAAGTATAACGAGCTGGCAACGCGTATTACCCGCACTTATGGTATTGGAAAAACCGAAGGAGACCTTACCGGTCTTTCAAAGAATCCCGCGGGGCGATACCAGCGAAGCGACGAATGGAAGCCGAACGACAGCACTCGGGTCCTGCTCTCCAGCGTACTGTCGGGCAAGTACGAAAAACGGGGCAACACCGAAGAAATTCCGGCCTACCGGATCCGGCTGTACCTTTGGAATGAAAGTGCCAGGAATGAAGAAACAAGCACCGGGCCGCCTGACGCTGAAAAGGTCGCCAGGTTAGATGCTGTTTTCAGGTTATGGCTTGCTGCCGTTAAAAGTAAGAACTTCGCTGCCTCGAAAGCATACTTCTCCCCGGCACTGCGTAAGCTGGTTACAGATGTGCAGCTGGCTAAGGTTGGCGAAAGTATCAGGTTTGATGAGGAGCTCGTAATTTTCTTCTCCGGTGTACAGCTTACGCTGGACGGGACGGCATACCCCATGATCCAGTATAAGTACAAAGCGGACGGATCGAGCCCGCCGCTGGAGCTGATCAAGGTGATGTTCGACCACAACGGTAATATAGCGGTGCTGCAGCCGGTAAAAAGGAATTAGGATAGCTTACAAAACTGCGTGCAGTGATCTTGCCGAGCCGGGTATCTTTTCACAGGAAGTGTTTTCTTAATTGGTTGCGTAGCGGCATGATCATTACAGCGGAAATGCCAATCCCGCGGGATCGGCACTTTTAATCGCCATTTCCAGGACCTGTTCCCGCGTAAATCCCTGTTCGCGCAGGTTCCGGATGGCGGTATCGCCAGCCGATTTGGAGAGCTTTACACCTCCCGGCCCATTTACCAGCGGATGATGAACAAACTTAGCCACGGGGAACGTCTCTATACCAAGCAGGTTAGCCAGGTATACCTGTGCGAGCGTTGATGGCCATAGGTCATGGCCGCGTACAACCAGGTCGATGCCGAAATCTACGTCGTCTACCAGCGAAACAAGCTGGTAAGACGGCAACCCGTCTTTTTTACGAACGATAAAGTCTTTGACCGAAGCCGGCAAAACGTGTGCCGATACGTGTCCGTCGGGGTTGTTTATGCAGACCGTTTGCTGGTGATCAGTCGCAATGCGCCAGTTCGTACCCGGGGTATCCAGGGCGATCTTCCGTCGCCGGCAATCGCTCACGCAGCCGCTTTCAATCCCTGCGCGGTGAAGATCCGCCCTGGAACAATCACAGGCAAATGCCGCTCCCGTTCCTCTTAACTGCCTGAGCACCTGCTGGTAACGCGCCAGCCGGTTTAGCTGCGACCAATCCCGGTAGTATTCTTCCGCTGTGCGGGGGCCTTCATCCCACGAGATGCCGAGGAAATGCAGGGTATCGAACAGGTCGGTCACATACTCCGGCTTTACACGGTCCCGGTCGATATCGTCGATGCGCAGCAGCATCGATGCCCCGGTGTGTCGGGCCATTGAGCGGGTGATGATAAAGGAAAAAACATTCCCCAGGTGCAGGAAACCGCTCGGCGTAGGCGCCATACGGGTTTTGTAACACCTGGGGAACAACTGGGTCATTGCGCAAGATAACGCATTTCCATTTCTTACTTAATGGCTTTCATGCAACCAAAGCAATTATCTTTACGTCATAATAACCTGGTTCAGCACATTATGTATCGATTAATACCGGCATTCGCTCTCCTGCTCTCTTGTTTGGTCGCCTCTGCGCAATACGATCCAAGGGCCGACGTAGACCACCTGCATGCCACGCTGCGGAAAACGCACTCTTACCGCGACCAGGTTAAGGGTGCCAAAAAGACGGCGTATGAAGCGCTCGTAACGCAGGTAACTTCCCGGCTGGCGGTCGCCAAACCGGGATTCGATCGTTTTTACATGTTGTCTCAGCTGCTTCTGCCCATCAGCGACAACCACCTGTATTTTTACCAGGCACGTGAGGCGATCACGGAAAAGATGCTCTTTGATAGTGCTTACGTTCAAAAGTACCGCACGTCTGAAGCATACCGCACATTTCCAAGGGTCCGTATCTCCCTGGATTCGCTCGAAGCCGCCCTGCGCCCGAAATCGCGCGACAGCATCGAAGGTATTTACCAGTATTCGGGAATGCTTACCGTGGGTATTTACAGGACCATCAAACGCGACAGCCTGGTTGCGGTGGTGCTGCAATCGCGTATTCCTACGTGGCAGCGCGGCGATCTTTACGAAGTATTGAAAGAATACCAGCCCAACCGTTTCCACATCTGGCGGGCCGAAATGCTCTACCGCACCTTTGGCCTGATGCGTGCAGAGAAGCTGCAGAACGGCCGGCTGCCCAAATCCCAGCTCACGAAACTGCCGGAGGGTCCTGCCTTTTATGATCCGCCGGCCGGTACCCCGGTCTTCCTGTTCCAACGACCCGGCCCGAATACTTCTTATGTACGCATAGGCACCTTTGCCGGCTTTACCCTCGAACAACGGCGCCAGGCGCGCGAGTTATTCGGAAAAGTGCGCGATTCCCTTTCCGGCAACCTGGTGATCGTCGACCTCCGCAACAACGGCGGCGGCGCCTCTTCCTCTTCCGATCCCATCCTGGAACTACTCAAAAAGTTTAAGGGTGATATCGCGGTTCTCGTTAACGGCAACACCGTGAGCAACGCGGAGCAATTTGCCATTGAGCTGAGCCGTCTTAAAAACACCCGCACGTTCGGGGAGGCTACCCACGCCATGATCACGTACGGGAGCAACTACGGCAACCGCGAGAAGCTGCCCAGCGGCGAATTCGAGCTGTATATAACAGATATGAGCGACAAAGGAAATTTTGCACCGTTTGAAGATGAAGGGCTTAAGCCAGGGGTGTTGCTTAATAACGACAGGGATTGGGTAGAACAGGTGCTGAAGTTGTATAACAGGTAAAAGCGGTCGGGAATTTCGGAAACTGCTTTTACCCAAACAGCTCACTGCTCAGGTACCGGTCCCCCCGGTCGCAGGCGATAAACACGATCACTCCCTCTTCCAGCTCTTCCGCCAGCTGGATGGCTGCGGCACAGGCGCCTCCGGTGCTCATCCCCGCAAATACGCCCTCATCCTTCGCCAGTTTCCGCGCGAGCCCGGTTGCCATTTCTTCCGATATGTCTATTACGCGGTCTACCCGCCTGGGGTCAAATATCTTTGGAAGGTAAGCTTCCGGCCAGCGCCTGATCCCGGGGATAGACGAGCCTTCCGTTGGCTGGCAACCCACGATCTGTATGCGCGGATCCTGCTCCTTTAAAAACCGCGAGCAGCCCATAATGGTGCCTGTGGTACCCATCGCGCTCACAAAATGCGTAATTGTGCCCCCTGTATCCCGCCAGATCTCGGGACCGGTACTTTTGTAATGCGCCAGGTAATTATCGGGGTTGGCAAACTGGTTTAGCAGGAAGTAGCCGCGGGAAGCGCCTTTTTCTTCCGCGTAGTCGCGGCAGGTTTCGATGCTTTCCAGCAATGTCACTTTTGCGCCGAAGGCCTCCATGGTCAGCGTACGTTCGCGGGTGGAGTTTGATGGCATCACCAGCTCGATCTCCAGGCCGAACAGCCGGGCGATCATCGCCAGCGCGATCCCCGTGTTGCCGCTGGTAGCTTCGATCAGCGTAGTGCCCGGTTTAATTTCGTTCCGCTCTATGGCGCTGCGTATCATGTTAAGTGACGCGCGGTCTTTTACGCTTCCCCCGGGGTTATTGCCTTCCAGCTTTGCAAAAAGCTTCACTTTGGGGTTGGGATTAAGCCTGGTGAGCGCTACCAGCGGTGTATTCCCTATGAGATCAACGATGCCTGCCATAATCAATAAGGTCTTTTTTCGGTGGTCTTTTGTACGGTGATCATGGGGGTATGGTACACCGTAGAATAGGGTGCGATGCTTTCGGTAAGCCATACATTGCCGCCAATCACGCTGTCGTGGCCTATTACGGTGTCGCCCCCCAGTATCGAGGCGCCGGAGTAGATCACTACGCGGTCTTCTACCGTAGGATGACGCTTTACGCCCGCCATATTTTTGCGCACGCTTAATGCGCCCAACGTTACGCCCTGGTACATTTTTACATGCTGCCCGATGGTGCATGTTTCGCCGATCACGATACCGGTGCCATGGTCTATGTGAAAGTATTCGCCGATCACGGCGGAAGGGTGGATATCTATGCCGGTAACCGAATGGGCGTGCTCGGTTAGGATGCGCGGGATTACGTCTACATCCAGGTTTACCAGCAGGTGGGCGATGCGGTAAAAGCAGATCGCATAAAAGCCGGGGTAAGTGCGGATCACTTCAAATTCGCTGCGTGCAGCCGGGTCGCCGGCATAAATGGCCTGGATGTCTGTATTTAGCACCCGGTAAAGTTCTGGAAGCCCGGCAAAGAAATCCGCTACTACCTGTTTCCCGGGGTCCTCCTCCTTACCGCAGCAGGAACCAATAATGCCGCAAAGTTCTGTTTCGAGCCTGGCAACGGTGCTCTTTAGCTCTTCGATACCGGTGAGCCCGGTTTTCGAATGTTCCGGGTACAGCAGGTTGATCACGCTCAGCGCCCAGGCAGCAATAGCGGTATTCGGCGGAATGCGTTTAACACCCCGCTGTTTCTCAAACAGGTGCGAGTAAAAGTGATCGTTCATAAAATCCGGATGTAAATGTAACGTCCGCGGCGCTCGAAAGTGTCGGTTGGGCGTAAATATCGAATATGCCGGGTCGCGTTTTACTCCTTACTAACTTTCACGCCGATATAAAACCGCTCTTTATCTACGTCAAACTGTGCGGCGGTCATATTCTTTAAAAGGATAGAGGAAGGCTTGTCGGAAGGATAAATAAATCCAAACCGGCCACCGGCTACCGTAACACGGGCCGGCATCTTAAATCCCGCCGCATCTGCTGTCCACCAGGAGGTAACCAGCAGGTTGGCGCCTTTTTGCTGCAGCTTCACTTCCAGCACGGGGATACGGGTATATTCCAGGTATTGTTTAAAAAACGGGGTATAATCCTGTTGCAGGTAATTATTAATAAAGCCGATAAGCGACGCCGCCGACAGCGTTTGGTACCTGAAGCTGTTTTGAATGGCACGGAGCAGCGCGGTCCATTTGCCGTCGTTGGCCAGCATATTGCGAAAGGTATGCAGCATCAGGCTGCCCTTCGAGTACATATCGCCAATGTCGTAGTGAATGTGGTTTACATTGTACACACCGGTAATGGGCTCTTTGTTGCCGGCTTTTTTTTGCTCTTCGAGCATGTAGTTGTACGCCGGCTCTTTGCCGAAGATCTTTTCGGCGACCATTACTTCGGCATAGGTGGCAAACGCTTCGTGGATCCACATATCGGCAATGTCTTTGGCGGTGATGGCGTTTCCCCACCATTCGTGTGCCGATTCGTGCCACAACAACGGGTTGATCTGGGTGGCGTTCTGCTCCGTGATGCGCCCTATACATACGCCGCTCTGGTGCTCCATGGGGTACAGGCTTTCTACCAGCGTAAATCCGTCGCGGTTAAAGGGGTATGCCCCGAAATTGTCTTCAAATACCTTCAGCATTCCGGGTACGCCGCTAAAGAGTTTCCTGGCCCGCCCGCAGTTGTAGGGCATTACGTAATAATCGATAGTGAGGGGGTTCACACCGGCGAAAGATGCGGTATAATGGTCGTACATGCCAATGTTAAACGTTACGTTGTAATTGTTTATGGGGTAGCTTACCGCCCACTCGTAGCGCGTACGGTTGCCCGGCATGTTCGTTTTACCGGTGAGGCGCCCGTTAGAGATCTCGGTGAACTGCGAGGGCACGGTGATCCAGGTTTTCATGCTGTCGGGCTCGTCGCTCTGGTGGTCTTTGTTGGGCCACCACAGGCTTGCGCCCGAGCCTTGGGAAACTACCTGCGCCCAGGTGTTGCCCAGGGAATCGGTATCCCATAAAATACCGCCGTCCATGGGGATGGCGCGGTTGGGTGTTTTGGGCACGCCGTGGTACCAAACCTTCAGCTCTGCTAAATCGCCTTTGGCCAGCTCGTGCGGAAGGTCGATAAATACGGCGTCAAATTCGCGCCGGTAAGTGAGGGGCTCAGAGCGGTATACGATGCTGTCGATCACCATATTTTGATAAAGGTCCAGCTGCATTTTGCGGAAGGGCGACACGGTTTTAAAGCGGATGAGGTTATTGCCGGATACGCTTCGGTTCCCGGGGTCGACCGCTACATCCAGGTGATAAAAGGTAACATCATAGCAGCTGCGCAGCGGGCTCAACGTTCCCCGCAGGGTATCTGCCCGGGTAAAGCCGTTCTGCCGGTTGGAGTAGCGCAGTGGTTTTACGGTGCCGGCCGGAGGCGCCACCGGTACCGGCGCGGCGGGTGCAGGCAGGACGTCGGCTCCCTGTTTCAGGATGTTATAGTTTTCCCAGAAATCGTCGTTATAGTCGCCGCTGTTGAGGGTGCTGAAAGGAGTGTCCTTATCGCCGATGTTACCCGACTCTATCGGCTTTGCCTTTTCGGTGGAGATACCGGTTACTACCAGGTCGATATCTGTGGTCCACGGGCGCTTAAACATATTGCGTTTTTCGCTTTCTACCAGGATCTCCCAATGGCGGGTAACGCGATCCAGGTACCATTTCCCCCGGAAGGGTTTATAGGTAACGGTGCCGGTAAATTTATGGTAATCCAGCGAGGCGCCGAGAAACTTCGACATTATGAAATAGCCCAGTTTCTTGTTTTTGCGGCTCGTTTCGCGCACACCCGCCTCGGTTAACGCGTAGTCGATGCGGTGGATCACATAGGTGTCTTCGTCCAGGTAAACGTCGAGCTCCAGGATCCCTTTGGCCGACCGTTTTTTTGGGGTTACGTGCACATGGGCCAGTGTTTGTGTGCCGTTTTCTACCGATCCGGCATATTGGAAGGCGTAGTACCGGTAATTCTCGGGGTTAAGGGGGTTGTTCTCGGCTTGGGAATACTTCAGGAGATCGTCGCCCAGGCTGCCTCGCGCGCCATTAGAGATACTGCTGATCCAATAGTAAAACTGGGCATCGCGCCCGTAATCGATCTTTTTCTTGCGGCCTTTTACAATGCGCATCTGGTCGTTGAGGGTTTTGCCGGCGGCGAATACCTTATAGATATCCAATACCGCTTCGTTGTTCGATAATTCGAAATCGCCAAGCGAGATCTTTTCGCGGTAGAAGGCATTTAACCGCCGGGCAGTGGTATCGTAGTTGGCGGGTATAGCCGCCAGTGCCTTCTTTACCAGCCCGAGCCCGCTGCGGCTCTTCAGGGTGATCTCGTCTGCCAGGATAGACGAAGGCTGCAGTACAATAACGGTGTTGGCAGGCAGGCCAGCCACCGGCACCTTTAGCGGAACATAACCCAGGCACGAGATCACTACCGTATCTTTCAGCTGTTCTGCCGGGACCTTAAGCAGGAAGGCGCCCAGTTCATTGGTAGCTGTGCCGGCATTGCCCGAAAGAAGGTACACGCTGGCCAGGGCTACCGGGCGCCGGGTGGCATTGTCGGTAACTTTGCCGGAAAGCCGGATCATGGATTGTTTTACGGTGGCAGGCGCCTGGCCGCGGGCGGGAAAGACGGCGCCGCCTAACCCGAAAAGGAAAAATAAGGAAAAGGATCGCATCGCGTTTTTTTGACAAAGCACGCATAGAACGCATTACCTATCTGCTCAAATCAGGATTTGAGAGCTACTTTTCCTTTCTCCGACAGGTATTTGCTGGGCGTCGTCCCGGTTACACCTTTAAACACCCGCTGGAAAGTAGCCTGCGAGTTAAATCCGGAGCTGAGCGCAATACCCGAAATGGTAAGGTAATTATGCGCCGGATCGCCCAGCCGCTCCTTGACCTCGCGTATGCGGTATTTGTTCACAAAATCATTGAAATTGGTATGCTGGTATTGGTTTAGCAATGCAGAGATGGTGCGTGCGCTGATGCCGGTATGCCCCGCCAGCTTGCTCACGTTCAGCTCGGGGTCGAGGTACAGCCTGGCCATTTCCATGGCTTCTTTGAGCTTTTGCATTTGTTCGTTTGGCATGGCATACGGCCCGGGTAATGCGCGTGCCGGTTTGGGCGTGATCTGCCGGGTAAAGTAATAGCCCGACATGGCCAGCCAGTAAATGAACAGTACCAGGCCCAGTTCGATGGGGTAATAATGAGAGCCCGGGATGTTAAAGAAATAAGGAACGATCAGCGTAATCGGCCATGCGATACCCACCAGCACGCACCCCGTAAGCAGGTTCTTTAACCAGTTATCCAGCGCCTTGCGCGATTCTTTAGAGTACGTACGGGAGAGCACCTCGCTGTTGCGGCCCCGGAACAGGCGGATGGCGGGTAAGAGGTAAGCCAGGTACCAGAGGGCGCTGAGCGGCTCGGCATAATAATCGTACCAGCCCGCCAGCAAGCCCGAATCCAGCCTCGTGTTTATCAGTTTATTGATCCAAAGCAAATGGTACACTATGATAAAGCACCGGGTAACGAATTGTATCATTACCGGTAAATAATGCCGGCGTGTGTGCCGGATGGGCAGTTCCCCGGGCCGGGTAACCGCGCGCACGTATAAGTACAGTGATGGCCCGATGGCGTAGATCAGGATGTAGCTGAACAGGTCGAAGAAAATCCAATACCTGTCCAGACCCGAGCTCCAGTTAAACGTTTCGAAGCCGTTATAGGAAAGTACGAACAGGAAAAGGGCAAGATAACGTGCCCCCGGATGCTGCCGGTTAAAAAGCAAAATGATACCGAAGATCAGGCCCTGCAATGCGCCGAAGAGGATGAGAAGGTTTATCCAGTTAAAGCTGAGCTGCATATCAGGAGTAAAGATAACGAGTATATTGTTTTTCTATTCCTTATCTCTCTTATATTTGCTAAACCATGCTATGCTAAAGGTCTCTACTCCCATTCTTGCCTCGCTTAACGAAGTAAAAACAATTGATTTTTATACGAAGCAACTCGGCTTCGCCCACCGCGGCGGGCATGCTGGCTATCTCATTTTTGAACGCGACGGTGTGATGGTGCACCTGTATGCCTGCAGCGTACCAGAAGTACCGGGCTATACAGGTTGCTATTTTTACGTGACTGATATTGATGAGTGGTACGCCCGATGCCAGGAACGAAAGCTGGTGCATCCGAACGGAGAGTTAAAACTGATGCCGTTTGGATTGCGGCAATTCGCAATTGTAGATAATAACGGGAATATTATTTATATAGCGGAACATAAGGAACAATAATATCAGTCAGGATGGAAATCAAGCTGTACCGGTCGCCATGGAAGGCGCTAAGGCTCGTCGCACTTTGCACTCCATTTGTTGCGATCGGTTGCTGGGGCATCCGGTCGGGAGAAATGTCCGCATACTTAGCCTGGACCTTGCTCCTGTTTTTCGGATTGGGGTACCCGGGAGCCGCTTTCATGTTACTCGACCGTCGCCCGCAGATCATTATCTCCGAAATTGGCATTTTCGACCGGACTACGCACCGCGGGTTCATCAACTGGGAGATCATTCATAACGCTTACCTGGTAACCATTCACGGACAGCCGATCATCTGCTTGCTGGTAGACGAAGCGTTTAAACCCTCCCGGAAAAAGGGGCGGTGGGCACAATCCTTAAGCCGGCTGAACGAAGGCCTGGGCTTCCAGGAGCTGAACCTCTCGCTGGGGATGGTGGATGTAAACGCGGAACGGTTCCTCGATTTTTTGTTAATGATGAGCAGCGCCTCGCAGGAAAAACGGGCGGGGTTGATTACGGGACGGCTGGGAGAAGGGGCGAAGGTGTTTTAGTCCCGCTTCTTACTGGAATATTACCGGCATTTGGCGGGTATACCGCGCATCGCCAACCAGGTCTGCCATAAAGCGTGCCACACTTTGCCTGGTTACCAGTAGTTTTGGTTTGGGTATGTTACCCAGCGACACGTGCACATCTTTGCCGTTGCCGCCATTTGTTAACCCAACAGGCCGTACGATCACCCAATTCGTTAGCGCCGATGCTTCAAACAGTCGCTCCTGGCGTTCGTGGTCCTGGTATGCTACGCCGATGTTACTGTGCGCTATCAACCAGCGAAACCATCCCGGGAGATCGTTCCGGGTGTGCGATGTTCCCCAGGCAGAACAGATCACCACTCGTAAGCCGGGTGTATCTGTGCAGGCGCGGATCAGCGCTTCGGCGGTGCCGGACAACAAACAGGGTGGTGTTCGGAGTTTCGCCCACGGCCAATCAGACAGGCGGGAAACGTTGAGCGCGGAAATGACGGCCGCACAGCCCTGTATCGCATGGCGGAGAAGGTCTTCATCGCGTACGTCGCCCTCGTAAACTACTATACCTGGTTGGGTGGGGAGTTTCGATTTGTTGCGCACAATAACATGTACTGTGTAACCGCGCGAAAGCAGTTCGGTGAGAATACAGGATCCGAGACGGCCGGTTGCGCCAAGTAATAGAATCGGGTTCATGTGCATGGATACCTGTGCGGGTTTAAGAGCACAGGCAGGATAAAAGTGCGAAAATTTTTCGCACAGGACAATCTTATATGATTACATCAGGATGCCAGCCCGCAATCTTATCCTTCTTTGGTGGAGGTGGCTGCAGGCCGGGGGAGATAGCAAATCTTACCCCGTTACCCGGGAACGGGTCTGCGATGGAAACGAACAAGCGCGATGTTGAGGGAGCATGAATTGACTGGTAATATTTTCTTCTATCTTAGCCTGTATAACCTCTTCCGCTATGCGCTGCACGACCCTCATCCTCGTCTTACTCCACTCCCTTCTCTACGCCCAAACCGTCAATTCCGAAACCGACGGCAAATACTACACCGTTAACGGCGCCAAACTTTGGGTCGTCACCGTTGGCAAAGGCGATCCGCTCGTTCTTATAGCCGGCGGCCCCGGTGGCGCTCATCCCGGCCTGCGCAGTTTCGATCCGCTGGCCGCCAGCGGCCACCGGCTCATCTATTTCGACGCTTTCGGCCGCGGCAAATCCGACACCGCAAAAGCAGTAACCGAGTACACCCTTCAACGCGACGTCGACGACCTCGAAGGCCTCCGCATCGCCCTCAAGCTGGATAAGATCAGCGTGCTGGGCCATTCGTATGGCAGCCTCGTTGCCCAGGGGTACGCCGTAAAGTACGGTGCGCATCTCAGCCACCTTATTATCGCCAACGGCTTTCACAGCTTCGTGATGTGGCAGGAGAACGACGATAACTACAACCGGGAGATAAAAACCAATTATCCCGAAGTATGGGCAGAGCTGATGCAGGTCCGCGAAAAAGGCGCCGTTTCCAGCGACCAGCAGCACCAGGACATCTACGGCCGCATACCTTACGGCTTCCTGTACGCGTACAACCCCGAAAAATTCGTCCCCACCGGCAAAAAGCCTTACCCCAATTCGTTCAACACCAGGCTTTATTACCAGATGGTAGGCAAAGACGGCGATTTTATCGTAGGCAACGACATCGGGAACTTCGACTACCGCAAACAGCTGAAGGACCTGGAAATGCCGGTGCTCATCATCGCCGGGCGGTACGATCGCGTGGCGGTGCCGTGGATGCAGGTGAAATACAAAGATTATTGCCCGCAGGCACAGTTCGTGATGTTCGAAAAATCGGGGCATAATCCGCAGGTGGAAGAGCCGGAAAAAGAGTTTGAGGTGATCAACGGGTTTTTGAAGAAGTAACGTTTCCTTTTATCCCGACACGTTCCTGCAAATTCATCGCCCTTTTAGCTCTTTTAACCCGTAAAAACTCCCCCGCCACCAGATTCCGCCCTGCCATAGCGTGATCACCATCGACTTAACTATGATCCACGCCATAAGCCCCCCGGCGAACCACATAAGCCCCCCGTTCCATTTTCCGTCGCCTGGCCGGAGTGCTACTATTAGCACCTGGCATAACAGGATGGCGGCACCTAATACGCGGCAGGCATCATCGGGCCAAAGCAACCCGAGCGGTACCGGCAGGCAAAAGATCAGCAGCGCAGCCATAGCGCCGGCGGTAGCGAGCACCGGGTTATAGTTCGACACTGCGAAAGTATTTTTCATCAGCCCATCGATAAATTCGCGAAGGTTGCGGTACCACTCCAATTGGACCATGCCTTCGCCGTTCACTACGTCCTGCCGGAACCCGGCGGCTTTGATGAATTCACCCAGCTTAAGATCGTCGTCGGGCCGCATACGCAGGGCGGGCACTGCTGCTGCTTGCGCATATACGCTGCGGCGCACCAGGTTGAACGCTCCCACGCCGAAGGCCGCCTTCGATTTCGGGTTGCGCACCGCCCAGGGCCGCACTTTAAGCTCGAGCATGACGGCGAAGGTAGACAGTACCCGGTTAAGCAGCGCCGAACGCGACCGCACGTGCGGCAAAGCCGTGAGATGGTCGAGCTGTTGCCGCTGCACAACAGCCATCGCTTTGCTAAGCGTTTCGGGGTGGAACACAATATCCGCATCCGTAAACAGCAGCCATTCCGCCTGCGAGGCGAGGAAGCCCTGGTAAAGCGCATGGTTCTTGCCCAGCCATCCCGGCGGAAGCTCCTGGACGGTATGTACTATGATCGGGAGGGTTTGTGCAAGCCGTTCGAGGATCTGCGGGGTGCGGTCGGTAGAGCGATCGTTCACCACTACGATACGGTAACCAGGGTAGCGCATACGGGTAAGGCTCGAGAGCGCTTGTTCCACGTCGTTTTCCTCGTTGCGCATGGCCACCACGATGTCCACTGCGGGCGTGCGGGCCATGGCGGCGTCGCAATCGCGCAGGTGGCTGATCCGGCGGCTGTTAGCCACCAGGTAAATGGTCATGCCGATCCAAAGCAATAAACAAGCGAAAAGATAATAAAACATGGGCCAGGATGAGGAGGCAAAGGTAGCATGATGATCGTATTGCACAAACAACCCGCGAGCCAATGCGTTGATTGGGCATACTTTCAATGTTTATGTATTCACTCAAGATCATCTCTTCTGCTACGACCATGCTGAAGGAGTTGCTGAGGTGGACGAGGGGGCTGGAGATGATCAGGAAAGAACCCTGACACCTGTTTCTCAACTAGTATGACACCCTACAAAAGTAAAAGCGGCAAACCTTCAGGCGTAACGGCTTATGAGACCGGCGGGAATTTCATTAAAGTCGAATTCAATCACGCCCAGGTTTATACTTATAGCTACCGCAGTGCCGGACGGCAAATGGTTGAAGAAATGAAAACCCGGGCGCTGGCGGGACAGGGGTTAAGTACGTTTATCAGCCAGAATGATCCCGGGTACGTTTAAGTCACTGCGTTGTAAATGCATACTGGTTGCCGCCCAGGTTTAACGCGAACCCTGTAAGAAAATCTATTCCTATTTCACCCCGACCACAAATACCGCCCCTCCGCCATCCCTGTTCTCCACGCCAATCGTCCCCCCATGCCCCTTCGTTACGATATCATAGCTTAGCGACAACCCCAGCCCCGTTCCCTCCCCCGTAGCCTTCGTCGTAAAAAACGGCTGAAAGATCTTATCCTTTATCCCATCCGGGATCCCCGGACCATTATCACCTACCCGGATCTCAACGCCGCCGGCTACCTGGCGCGTCGTTACCGTTACCTGTGGATGGTATTGCTCCCCTTCCTGGAATTTCTTCTGCTGTGTAGCCTGGAACGCATTATTAAACAAGTTCAGCAACACCCTCCCGAAATCCTGCGGGATCACGTTCACCTTCGGCAGCCCGGCATCAAAATCCGTTACCAGTTCCGCGTTAAAGCTTTTGTCCTTCGCCCGGATGCCGTGATAGCTCAGCCGCAGGTATTCCTCGGCCAGCGCGTTCAGGTCCGTAAGCTCCTTTTGCCCCGTGCTCGCGCGCGAATGCTGCAGCATACCCTTCACGATATTATCCGCCCGCTTGCCGTGGTGCGTGATCTTTTCCAGGTTCAGCTCCAGGTCGTCTGCAATGGCCGAAACATCCGTCCATTCCCTGTTTTCTATTCCCTCCTTTATCTCTTTCACCAGCTCCGCGCTCACCTCCGAAAAGTTATTCACGAAGTTTAACGGATTCTGGATCTCGTGCGCGATCCCCGCGGTCAGCTCCCCCAGCGACGCCATTTTTTCCGACTGGATCAACTGGTTTTGCGTTTGCCGCAATTCCTCCATCGACCGTTTAAGCTCCGCCGTCCGTTCCTCCACCTCCTGCTCCAGCTTTACTTTTTGGGCCGCTATCAGCTCGCTGCGTTCCGCATCCCGTTCCCGGGCCATCCGTTCGGCATCCAACGCACGCTGCGCGTTTTCGTTCGACACCCTGCGGAAGCGATCGAAGAGCGACCAGGACATCACGCTAATTCCCCAGAACAGGGATCCGGTCATGGCAAGCCTGAACAGCCAATTGGCGGTATCCAGGATGGCTATATTTCCAGCGACTGCGCCGATAATTATACCAGCGAATGTCAGCAGGAATGGGCCTAGCGCCAGCGCGAAAATGCGCGCCGACGCATCTTTTTTTACTAATACAAGCACCATCGTTACGGCGATGGCGGGTACCATACCCAGTAACAGGGAAGCTGCCACCGTATCGGCATACAATATTCCCTCTTTCCAAAGGGGGGTGATCACCATACGCTCCAAAACTATGATGGCTATCGCTACAATACTGGTCACGTTTAAGATCTTGTTCCACCGGGGATAATGTTTTTTGATGTTAAGGAAGTACCTTATTGTATAAAGGAGCGTATAAAGCATGACGACACTCACCAGCGAATAATAACCCACCACCCCGGGTTGATCGCGCACGATAAATGTGAGTGCCGCATGGCGGGTCGTAGTGAGCAGCAACGCCAACAGGAACACTGCGTAAATGACATAGATCCGTTCTTTGATGGCGAAAAAAACGAACAGGTTAAATAACGCTGCAAATAACAGGAAGCCGATCATCGTCCCCTCGAAAATGCCGATAGTAAACCGGGCGTCGTTATCCACGTACTGTTCACTAACCACCCGGTCCCTGAATCCTATCGCCACCGCGACAGACAACAACCCCACCTCTACGTAATTCCGTTCGTACACGGTAAGCTCGCCGTGCGCCGGAATTACCAATACGATGTAGCAGATCTGTTTAAGCCCGCTCCTTTCGCGCCAGGGCACCCTCTCGCCGGTTACGTACCGGACCCATTTTCCGCCGTTTATGGAGGCGTTCACCTCGGCCCGGTCGATTCCATTTTCTGCGATGGCGATGCTCACCGGCCGGTCTAACGCGTTTCTTAGCCGGTAACGCAACCATAACGTATGCAGGCGCTTAGGGAACTCCCTGTTCGCAACCGTATAATTGAACAGCTTGCGTTTGGCCGGAGATAGTACGTCGTTCAGTTTTAACCCGGCATCGTTGTCGCCAAGGTATTGCCAATACTTGTGGGAGAGGTTAACGGTGTCGGCAGTGTCGGTAACGACCACATAGGGTGGCGGAAATTTGTCCTGGGCGAAGGAGAAGCTGGAGAAAAGGAGGAGGAAGATAAGGATTGAGGCTGATCGGACGACGCAGTCAGGCAGGGCCGTAAGTTTGTGATGGGTGGAGGGCATGAGATATAAGGCGGCTAGAAAGCTAAGATAATAAACGGCGAGCAGCTACTTTCTAAGGAGCGAAATTTTGCGTAAGGTCCCTAAAAACCCACCCGAACCCCCAATCCAATCCACCCCCCTTTCCCTTTCACCTCGTTTAGCCGCGTGTACAGGCTGCCGCCATCCGCCAGGAATAATTCATCGGTTCCGGCTGCCGTAACTGAATAAAATGCCATCGCCTCCGCAAATACCGATAGCGTTTTGTTAACAGCTTTACTTGCTATGACCTTCGATTTTAACACGTACCCTTTTGCCTCGTGTTTAAAGCTCACCGGGTGAGCGAACGCGTCTATCCTTTTCCAATCCGCTTTGGCGGAAAAACTCGCCTGGCAATAATTGATGTCCAGCTGCAGCCTGGCAGTAGACGGCCTGCCGGTTTCGATCTTCAACCCGGCGTAAGGGCCTGCCCAGGATGTTCGATAGGTGCTGTTAAGGTCGGCGTCGCCTGTCGTGATTTCATTACTTAGTATGATTAACGATTGCCTCGTATCTTCAAAACCGGCAAAGCCGGAGAGCCGGATCTTTTTGCCGGTAAAAAACCGGTACCCGGCCCCGGCGGCTAAATAGGAGGTGTTGCCTTTGGTTTCCAGGGTCGCCTGGTAGGAAGGCATCGTGCGGTTATCCTGCTGGTAGTCCGTATCGTTTACTTTGCCAGAAGAAACCGTGCTTCGATCATAGGACGCGGTTAACATAATCCGACCCCAAATACCGAACGCAACCGAGGTGCCGATACCCGGACCGCTCACCTTCTTCCACGCCAGTTCGGAATATATATTGGGATTTTGACCCTGCAAATTCCCGGCGATAGACCACCGGAGATCTTCCTGTTTGTAAAACGCATGGGTTTGTATGGATAACCTTTCATTTTTACTGCCGCTCTCCTGGGCGCGGGCCGTAGTGCTCAAAAGCACGATGGTGCATACAAAAGCCAAAAAATCCCGGTGGTACATCAGCATCATAAGAAAAAGCCCGCTCAAAGTATTTCATTCGAGCGGGATGTAAATTTATAGGAAGATAGGATTAAAAATAGCTGAACGCCTCCCAGCCGCTGATAGACGTCCGGTTACAGGTCATGTCGGCGGTGCCGTTTTCCGACGAGATATACCTCCCGTTATTCCCCCGCAGGGAGATCTTTCCGTCGGCATTCACCACCCAGTCGAATTTTTCCCAGTCGCCAATGCTGGTACGGTTGCAGGTGATGGCCTGGGCGCCGTTTTCCGACGACACATATTTCCCCATACTTCGCAACGCGATCTTGCCTCCCCCGGCATCAATTACGGTGTATCGTTCCCAGTCGCCGGCGGCGGTTTTATCGCACCGCATGGGCTGCGTTCCGTTCTGGCCGCATACCAGCAGGTTGTTATTTCCGCGCAGCGAGATCACTTGCCCGATAGGCGCGCTGCCGGATGTTTCCACCGCGTTATATACCCTTACGTAATCTACGTACATGCTGGCGGGAAGCTTACCCTGGTCGATGGTCTGGCCGGGTAAATTGCCGCCCACGGCCATATTCAATAAAATGAAGAACGGCTTATGGAATTCTTCGGTGCTGTTGATGTTATTGGCGATGTTGGCCGTATGAAATTGCACCCCGTCAACGAACCAGGCGATGGAGCTGGAATTCCAGTCGATACGGTATGTATGATAATCCCCGGGGCTGGTAGTCGTATTTCCGCCATATTGCGAATAACCGTTCGGGCCGTTCCAATGTATAGTGCCTAAAACACTGGTTGAAGTATTTACATGTTCCATAATATCGATCTCCCCGGAAGCCGGCCAGCCCACGGAACCGATATTGGCGCCCAGCATCCAGAATGCGGGCCACAATCCCTGGCCCATCGGTAATTTCATCCGGGCCTCGATCCGCCCGTACGTAAATTGTCTTTTCCCGGCGGTTTGCATCCTCGCCGAAGTATACTGATTGCTGCCCACGGTTTGTTTCCTGGCCGTTATCACCAGGTTGCCGTTCGCTACGGAGGCGTTCGACGACTGGTAATATTGCTGCTCGTTGTTCCCCCAGCCCCCGCCGCCGGTTTCGAAGTTCCAATTTGCCGTATTTACCGATGAGCCGTCAAACTCGTCTGCCCATACCAGCTGGTAGGTTAACGCACGGGGTGCGGTAGTGGTTAACTCCTCCTGCGGCGACACCGTAGTACTTTTTTTACATGCAGCAACTATCAACAATAGTCCGCAGGAACAGGCAAGCAACTGTTTGCCTAACGCTTTTGATTTCATAAGTTCTGTAATTAAATGGTTTATTGAGAGCGCTTAGGTTAGTTTAAACTGAAGGCTTCCCACCCCGAAATAGAGGGCCTGTTGCATTTCATCACATCGGTCCCGTTTTCCGAACACACGTACATACCGTTATTACCACGTAAGGAGATCTTACCGTCGGCATTTACCACCCAGTCGAATTTCTCCCAGTCGCCCACTGTCGTCCTGGTACAGGTCATGCCCGAAGCCGCCCCGTTTTCGGAGGACACATACTTGCTCATGCTTCTTAAAGCTACTTTCCCTGCACCGGCATCCACTACGGTGAACCGTTCCCAGTCGCCGGCAACGGCTTTGTCGCATCGCATGGCCTGTGTGCCGTTCTGGCCGCAAACGAACTGGTTATTAATGCCGCGTAAGCTGATCACCTGGCCGATCGGAGCGGTAGTACCCCCGCTTGATTGCGTACCTGACCATTTAAACGTCGCCGTAGCGCCCGCCGGGAGTGTATACGTAAACGACTGTGATCCCCATTTCACCTTAAATGTAACGGCCGAGCCCCCGTTGTTCCCTGCCAGCAGCACTTTCGTTCCGTCCGAATTTTTAAACGCTACGTTCTGGATGCTTCCCGCGATGTTCGAATTAATGCGTACCGCCCCCGGTTTAACGAATTTCGAAAGATGGGCGATAATGTAATAGGCCACGTTGCGGGTATAGCTCGTGCTGCTGTTAATGGTAATGGCGCCCAGGCATTGCGTACAGCCTCCCGGGGTGCGCGGACCCATACTGGTATTATTGGCCAGGTTCCATTCAAAAACCGCCTTCGCCCAGTTTCGGGAGGCGCCAACCGTAATATTCTGCGTATGCCAGGATAAGTCGCCTCCAAAACTTCCCGCAGAAGAAGTCCATTGCTCCGTAAAATACACGTTTTTGTTCGTGGCGTTTTTCACGGTAGTCATGGCAGAAATATTTCCCAGGTAAAGATGGAAAGCGCTGCCGTCTACGTAAGAACTGCCGTTAGCCACCGTGGTGGGATAATTCGTATTGTCGCAATTATGGTCGAACGCGATAATTTTAGTGTTATAACCCGCCCCCCGTATGCGCGGGCCGAGATGGTTGTTGATGAAATTAAGCTGTTCGCCTGCATCCATCAGCATACTCGGCTCGTTACCGCCATTTTCCGGCTCGTTCTGCGGGGTGATGCCCCAGATGGTGATGCCCTGGGCCTGCATCGCGTTTAAGTAATCCACGAAATAGGTGGCGTAGTCCCCATAGTTACCCGCATTCAGCCGGCCACCAACCCAGCCGCCGTTCGTTTTCATCCACCTGGGTGCACTCCAGGGGGTGGCCAGGATCTTGATCCCGGGATTAATGGCCAGCACCTTTTTGATCATGGGGATGAGGTAGGTCAGGTCCGGGCCCGCCAGGCTAAACGAGGCGCCGTCGCGGTAAGAGTAGCTGGAATTGCTAAGGTCGGAGGCGCCGATGCTGATCCGTATGGCGGAGATCCCGATCCCCCCGGCACTGAAAAGCTCGTTCAATAAGGCATCCTGCTGGGCCGCGGCTAACCCGCTGATCACCTGCGCGCTGCCCTGGGTTAACGTAAAGCCGTACCCGTCGATGTTTTGAAACGACGAGTTTTCGTCTACCGTCACCGTGGTAGCGTTGCTCCCGGCATCGGCGGCAAAGGTTACGTTTCCCTGCTGCTGCAGCAATTTGCTTTTATCGCCGGTGGTCATCCAGATACTCACCGATTCATTGGCCCGGATAATGGTGCCCGCAGCATTTTCTCCTGGATGAGGTACGCCTGTTTCCTGCTTACAGGCGTGTGTAAGCGGGAGTAAAAGCATTAGTACCGCGCATTTAATACCGTTCGTTTTTTTCATATTATAGTTGGTTAATTGGTTGCAGGAGCAGGCTAATAGGGCAGGTTTAAGGCGAAGCTTAGAGCATACCGTACTACTTATTCATTTGCGGAGAGCGGAAGGTTTATACCCTGTTTATTTGACGGAAATTGGTCAGAAAAACGGTGTTAATTCCTTGGTTAGTTAGGCCAAAGTTACCGGATTAGAAATCATATAATCAAATTTTTTTGTCATAAATGTTTGATTATCGGTTACTTATGAAATTGTTGAACCGTTTCCATGCCGTTAGGGAAAAGGTGTGAAGTGGCTTGTATTCACTTGGAAACGGGGACTTATTTGTTTAACCGGGAGTGCAAAGTGATACGGTTGGTTACCGGGGGGATTAAGGGGGTTGCCGAGGTAAAATACCTGGGAATCTGGCGGAATTTGGAAGATATCGATGGTTGCTGATCCGATGAGCTTCACAAGGACTCTGCGCTTATATGTGTTTACGGGCGAAACGTTGGCCCGATGGGTTTGAATAACGGGGCTTGCCCGGTTGAAAAGCAAGGCTTGTGCTGCTATCTTCCGATAGTCCCGCTGTACGGTCGCGGGAGCTCCCTGCCATCGGGTTTAGGTAACCTGGAGCAGTGCAGGGGAACTTGCGGCAGTTTTGAGGCGTTACCAATCCGTATCCGCTTTCAACAATAGTAGGGTGTAAGCTTAGTATGTCTTTTCTTTTTTTTAATTTTTTTTAAACAACCGCCGCGGCAATCCGTATCTTTGTACTAACAGTACTCGCCACGCTACCCGTAAGATCAGCGTCCCAGGGCGAGTCTTTTTTTTTAAAGATATTTTGAAGCCCTTTTCGTGAGGGCTTTTTGTTTATTATGTACTCGAAAAACGCGACTAGTATTAACGAGCAAATTGATCAGCTCATTGCCAGGGGACTTGAGATCCCTGATCGAGCCGTTGCGGCACACTACTTGGCCAACATTAGTTATTACAGGTTGGCGGGATATTGGTGGCCTATGCAAGCTGATAAAGTTTCACATACGTTTAAGCCCAGCAGCCAGTTCGATGCGGTAATTGCTTTATACAATTTTGATCGCGATCTGCGCCTGCTTGTATTTGACGTGATTGAACGCATTGAGATTGCGCTTCGTACACGCCTTATTTATCACCTGTCGCATGAGTGCTCGCCGTGGTGGTTTCAGGATACTTCCTTATTTATCAATGTGCGCGAGCTAACCAAAACGCTCGCCAGCCTCGAAGAAGAATTAGAACGATCTAAAGATGTGTTTATTAAGGAGCACCTGAAGAAGCATAAGGACGACATGCGTTTTCCACCGGCGTGGAAGTCGCTCGAAATCACCAGTTTTGGCAGCCTGTCTAAGCTTTATGGAAATCTAAAGCACACCATTAAGTCGAAGGACCTTATTGCCCAGGAATTTCAAACCGCAAACCACACCTACCTGCCGAGTTGGCTCCAGGCGATTGCGCAAATCCGGAACATCTGCGCCCATCATGGCCGGTTGTGGAATAAGAACCTCCCGGGAACACCAAAGTTGATGAGCAAACCGCCTAAGCCGTGGATAGCCGATGTACCAACCGAACACGAGTTTAAGAACCTGTATATTCATCTTTGTTGTATGCGTTACCTGCTTAATGTGGTTAATCCGGGTAATAGCTTCTCGATTAGTTTACAGTCGCTTTTTACGAAATACCCAACGGTTGATGAGATGGCGCTCGGCATGAAATCCGGCTGGCGTAATGAGGATTTATGGCGTGTGTGATTATAGTCCGCTTCTACCTGAGCAAATAGGTGCCTAATCTCTGCCAGGTCGTTAGTAATGCTGAAACATTTCAGCCGAAAGGGTGAAACCTAGCCATTACACATCACTAACCCCCCACTCAAAAACTCAAACCCATTATTCCCAGCAATCGTAATCAACGGTTTCAACCGATCCCTAAACCCAGCTTTCGTAAACCTCCTGAAACCTCATCCGTACCTCGATGTTCGAAAATAGTGTGAGGTAATTATCTAGAAACGGGCTGTTATATGCTGCGCAGAAGCCGGGAACGGCGCCGGAGTAAACCGTGATTAAAACAAGGTGCTAATATCTTTAATAAGCGTTGCCAATAAACATATTGCCCCGATATATAGCGACAAACGCACGAGCCTTTTCATGGGGAGCAAAAATTCCTTCCGATATTGTACCTGCTGCCATTCATCGTCATTGTTCCTGATGTTTACCGAAACGTACCTGTTATTGATAAAAAAGAAGTTTAACAGGCCATGAGCCGTAGCAAAAAGAATAGCCTTTCCAATAGTATGATCACCCGGGATAAATACCCTTGCCTCACCTTTACCCGTTAGGGTGGCAACTGTGAACGCTATGCAATACACAAGATAAGCTGCAAGAGTAACCAGTGGAAGTATTGCGTTGATATTGAACAGCAGCGATTTGTTTTTTATTGCCTTATTAAATTGCAGGGCCACATAAGTATGCACCAAAATAACAACTACTAAATTGATAACCACCGACAAATTGAAAACAGCCAGGCAATCATGATATGTCAACCCGGGGAACCCATAACCCAGCAATATGAGTCCCGCTACTCCAGGCGCGAACAGGAGATTGGTCCTCCATCCTTTTAACACCAGCCACATAATATTTGATTATTCATTTGCTTCGTCAGACCGCTCCTGTGTACCAAACTTGATGCCCGACCCGCGGAAAAACGTTTTCAGCAACCCAAATTTTTGCTCGCATGTTTCTCCTTCCTGTATCCGGCGTGAACTAACCTTGCGGCGTTGGCACTCGAAGCACAACTCGATGTATTCCAACACACGCCCCTTCGCATTCATAAAAAGAATACCATTACGCGGATTGTAGCAGCTGGCACCGGCGTCGCCCATCGAAACTCGGAGACCACTCACCGGCGTGCGCCCGTAATTGAAATAGATATCGGTAAGCGCATCCACTTGAGTGTCGGTTAGCCTGGTGATTTCCTTCACCTGGGCACGGTTAAGCTTGCCTTTTTTAACAGGTATAGAAATTCCAAGATCTGCTGCCGGATCGTGGAACGAGATGATCCAGATTTCTGCGGCTTTGTTATACGGATAAAAGGAGCGTCGTTGGGCGGCTGTATAATTTTCCTTGTGGAGGCATTGGTAATTGAGTTCGGATAACTGACCATCTTCTGCGGTGAATGGCTGTAGCGCAGTGTATTTCGGGGAGCAGCTAAAAAGAAATAGCGCGGTAGCGAAGTACCAAGACGAGCGAAGCATGGTACAAGATATGAATTAGAGGGTGGATATGAAAACGGTATTGGCAGTGGAGGAGAACTTCCGACAGTTTTGGGGCGGGAGCAGTATCATGCACCTGCTCCATAGAAACTCTTCCGCCAAATCTCCGTTAATTTGTACATGGCCGATGTGCATTCTAAAGAAACCCGTTCCTACAACATGTCGCGCATCCGCGGCAAGGATACCAAGCCCGAACTGCTCGTGCGCCGCTTCCTGCATAGCCATGGGTTCCGTTACCGCCTGCATGTAAAAGATTTACCCGGGAAACCCGATATCGTACTGCCGAAATACAAAACGGTGATTTTTATTCATGGGTGCTTTTGGCATGGGCACGAAGGATGTAAGTATTATGTGGTGCCGAAAACGAGGACGGAATGGTGGTTGGAGAAGATTGGGAGGAATGTGGAGAAGGATTGGGATTCGGAAGAAAAGTTGTCAGAAATGGGCTGGAAGATCATCAATATCTCAAAACAGCAATTGTGTTAATTAACGGATCTTCCTCCCGCGGCTGCTCCACCCCCTCGGAAAGAGGACAGGATCCCGGTTCACCAATTAGTTCATTTATTAAATCAAGACCATCATGAAACATTAACAGAACCCGATACTACCCTTAACAAACTCACTCCAAAGCCCTATTCGGCCGATCGTTACAAGGATGACGATCCTATGGATCTTCCGGCTTCACCACGCCGTTAGCGTCACCATTTCGGCCTTGGCCCGGGCACTGCCCGTCTCCGTTGAGGTGGAAACGGATCTTGCAGCAATGCTGGAATCTGCCACCCATTTCGCACCAAATTGGAGTTGCCCTCAAGAGGAATATTGTCGAGGAAAAGCGGTTGTTCGCGGTGTTAATGGATGCGGCAGATATTACCTGCTGCCACAACTGGGGGAAATTTACCGAGGAGGAAATTCTATCCCACAGGGTTGCACAGCGACCCTATTGGATAACGTAGAAAAAACGTACCGTTCCGTAAAAAGCGTACGTTGAAGGTGATTGAATAACGGGATGTGCGCGCAGGTTTTGGCGATCCGTTTGCATGCTGCCTATACATTCTTACGCAAACAACACATTTACTATTCCCAAATATTGGCTTTCTGACTGGTCCGTGCGCTTGATAGGACATCACGCACCTTACTGAAAGCATACATAACTAAAGGTTACCGCAGAACAAATAAGGTTATTGCAGGTTTGGGTTGCTTTTTCGTGTACGCGTAGAAAAAGCGTACAAGACTAATAAGAAACGGAATTAAAGTAGTACACGATGCGTCTCCTATCGGCCTGTTGATAGAGTCTGCCGGCGCTGAACCCGGCGTTGCCCACCAGTATATTGAAAACGGATTTCTTTTAAACCGATTTCGGTTGAAGTCATATTGTCTTCCTAATCTATGAAATCAACGGAAGGCAATATGGTGATAATCGGGGTTGAGCCTCCTCACGAATTCGCTTATCTCGCATCACCCACATTTCCCGCCCTGGAAAAAAGGGCCCCGCCCGACACCATATAGCTAAGGCCAATTGCAGGAAACAGCCATGGAATTGGACCGATACCAAACAATTCCAGTAAAAAAAAGCTGATCGCCAGCCCGCCATGAATAAAGCTATAAGATTTGAGTTTTTTAGCCTGCGATATACGTAACTCACTATAATATGGGTTATTGCTGCCGAAAGCAGGTAGGTAACGGCTAACGAGCATCCAAACGGGTGCCAATACACCAATATTAATCAACGGGATAACCGAAAGATTCAGCAGTAATGATATCTTCTTGCGGAAAGCTTCGGATTGCTGCTTTGGCAATTCGTCTACCTCTGTGATTATTGTGCTTAATGAACCGAGGGCAACTTCCAATTCCTCCAGTTTCTTGCTCAGCTTATCGCGCTTCAGGTAGAATTGCATAGCGATATCAGAAGATACGGTTTCTTTCGCCGTCAGGATCAACAGTTCGGTGGCTTCGATATGGCGTATAAATGCAGTAAGCGGAACGCCAATGTGCAGTGAAGAGCGAATCTCCCGCTCAACATCATTGAGGAAAGGTTGTTGTTTGTTAAGGAATCTCTCCTGATCATATTCGTCGAAAACGCCCAGGGCGAAATAAAGGTCGCGGCCTATTGGGTCGAGTAGTTTCTCTTTGTTTTCGGTCATTTTTGTGAGTTCGCCTGCATTGAACCTGATGGCGTTGAGGATTTGTTCGAACACGGGTTCAAGCAGCAGAATAAACGCTTTTAATTGAGAAATATCCTCCCCGATCTCCGTCATGCGCACGCTCATATTATTACGTATATTATCTATTTCAATGGGGTCAATTAAATGCCGGTACTCGTAGTTAAACTCCGTTGACCGGGTCAAAAAGCGATCTGCTTCCGGCTGGTATTCAACGCAAGTGTTGTGCGGGAGACCGTTAAGGCACTGCCGGATAGCTGCGAGCAGCACTTCATTTAACTTATAGCAGGAATGGATCAATCCGGCTGTTTGGATCAAGCCCTGCCGAAGCGGGGCCGGATAGCGGGAGAAAATCATTTCCGTTTCGTCGTTCAGCTTTTTAAAAATCTCTGTTGCAGCGCGTTGGCTTTCAGTCCCCCATACACGATCATATAAAAACACATATACTTTCTTAGTGAGAAACCCAAGCATGAAGCCTGAGAAGGGGTTGTTTTTGTTATGGATATGGTCATAAGCCAGCTGTTGCAGCTTGCCCAGCACGGAGAGGATATCCTGGTCGAGCGCGGGCGTAAGGTCCTGCTCTTTTTGCTGAACCTGTTCTTCAAGCTCTGCCCGTTTTTCGTTAAGCCGGGAAACGGCGTCTTCGTAGCGTTCGCGGGCACGATTGGTTTGATCAACGAGGCGGTTATGGAAATCGACCTGGTTATTGTATTTAGTTACTTTCTGATTGTAGCTATCTCTTTCCTCAGCGGTCATATTTCCCCAGCTTGGGGGCGCACTTCCGGGACGTTCACGCCGTTCTTGCGACGAGAGTGACTCGAAATCGCTTTCTGTTTGCCAGACCCGCTCTTTGAACGATAGAAGGGTTTGCTCACAACGGTCACGGAATTCGGCGATTCGCTGGAGCGCGCGCTCATACGCCTGGCCGTTGATCATTGCCGCGAGCTCGTGATTACTATAAGATTTACTGAGGTCGTTTGGACGCATGAACAGATCTACGTCCATAAAAGGAGAGACCTGTGAGTGAATACGGGGAAGATTTTGCATGTTATGGTGATTAGAGGTTTGGTTCGGAGATGTTTTTAGTCGGATTGTGAGAGTAGCATTTGTTGTATTCGTCGCGGATTTTCAGACTGAAGCTCTTCCGCTGACTTGATATTATACTCAGAAGTGGCTTCTTCGTAGATGGCCACGGCCGACAGAATATTTAGCTGCCGGCGCTTTTCGATGAGAACGTCATATTCCGTTTTGGGTAGTAAGAGCTTTACAATACAAGGAATGGTTTCAAAGAGGAAGAAAAGAACAGTGATACCCCAGCTTGTGCGACCTGCTGAGCCGGTGCTGTCTTCCTTTTTTACTTTGCCGAGCGCGACGCTTTTAGATAGGAAGTCGTAGGATTGCGTCGCTTTTTTATTCAGATAAACAGTGTCTTCTTTAATTTCCGCCTCCTTAAGAGCCAGCCTCAACCGGGTAAGGTCACGGTCGCAAATGGCAATATTGATTTCTTCGCTCTTAACGTTTTGATCGGCCAGTTTATAAGCTGGTCCATCGCCCGCCCGCCCGGTTTGCAACGCCCCGGCCTCCCCTGTAAGCTCCGCCTGGCGGATAGCGATCCAGCGATCCCTGTTTCGCATAGCTTGCAGGCGCTTATTCTCGGTACTATCTAATAATGTGATTATTCGTTCGGTATTGCCGGTTAGGCGATCAGCCAAAGGCTTATTTACTTGCCTGTCTTCTTCCTGTAAACGCGCCACCAGCCGTGCGTCGAACAACTGCATCTCTATTGGTGTAGATACGATTAAACTGATGATAATTGCCAGCGGAAGTCGAAGCAACGCTGCGATCTTGTTAGAAGCCGATACAATTTCGCGATCAATCGCTACGATGAATATACAATAAACGGTGCCGAGGATTGCTGAGTAAAACCACCCCATCGGCATCATCGCCGGCTGCCCTGTACCGGCATCTTCCCGGATGAACATGTTGGATATCGCGTATGTTCCGGAGACAAGGGCCATCGTGCCGGTAAGCAAGACGAAAAATCCAAGAGTTGCCTGTATGTTTTTGGTTATTGCCGTGCAATGCCGAACAATTCCCTGATCGGTTTTGGACAGAAAGTAGAATAGGTTCATGGTTTTTCCTCCCTGTTCTCTGCATTATTGCTGGCTAGCAGGAAATCATTGGTATTTGATCGCGTAACGAATTTCTCTTTCGAATACTTGCTTTCAGCAGATAGCTGGTTGATCTCCTCCGTCAGGGCTTTGATCTCGTCTTCGTATATGGTGGCATCTTTCATGTATTCATGCCGTTTTTCCAATGCATCGGTCAGCCGGCGGGTTCGATCGAAACGGAGAAGGTCATTTTGGGTGGCACTCTCTTTAATATCACGCTGGTGCTCCTCGTTGATATTGCGCTCTTCAAGGCTTGCAGTTTCTTCGAAGTCATGTGTTTCGATTATCAGCCCGAATTTCTCGGCAACTCTTTTCGCAACTTTTGCAAACTCCTGTTTGATGAATATGCCATCGATCCTGTCGTCGCGCCTGAACGACACCGATGTCATCCAGCGCTCGACCATTTTCCCGATATCCGAAAGCTCTTCCTGTGAGTCGCTGTAATCATTCGCACGAAAGCGGTACCATCCTTCTTTGGCTACATTGATCACGCGGAAAGCCAGTATAAAGTTCCGTTCATCGAAATTTGCGCCAAACCGTATTTCGAAGGGTCGCGCCTGAAGCCGGTCAAAACGGGCAGAAAGATTAGATTCGAGGATGTTTATGTTGACGTTCAGATCGATAAAGCCGTATCGCACTTTCATCGCTGCTTTAACGGTTTCGATAAGGTCGATCTCCAATTGGTTAAACTCGAGGAAGCATTCTTCCGGGTTTCGCAGGTTAGCAAATGAACGTACGGCTGCGATGGCGTCGCTCTTCATAGTGGAGATAATATCAGACCCGGCTTCGATGTTTTCCTTGGTTATAGGTGATTCCAGGTCCAACTTTCCCTCTACAATGATGTTTAATGCGATTTTAAACTTCGGGTCCTTGGTGTTGTATTCACGTTGTGTACCGGGGTTATTGTCTGCTGTTTCGAAATAAAACTTCTCGTTATCGAATCCTGGGGCCGAAATAAGCTGTTTGAGCTCATAGCCTACCAGGATCGCTGCTTTAGTCATCGGCACCTCGATCAGCTTCTTGTTCATGTCAAAAAGCAGTTCTGCATATTCCATATCTATCACTACGTTAGAGGTGAACTGATCGAGCTTAAGCTTTGCCCAGTTCTCAAGATCATCAATGCCCGACAATGCGAACCTTACTTCATCAACCAGGCTCAAGGCAAGCGCATGCTGGATAGCCACCACCTGCCCATCGCGCGTTCTTGCCTGTACTGTATGCTGGCAAGGCACGAATTCCCTTGGCTTTATAACTGGCACGGGTAAGTTCAGGCGGATGTAAGGCGTTAGATCCAGTCCCACGCGTGCTGCCTCCTCTACTAACAGGTCGGTAAGGGGAGATTTATGTTCATTGAAATTCGTAGCAAATTCTTTGTGTTTAAAAATATACGAATGAATAACCTGCTGTAGCCTGGCGTTTAAGATCGCGATAGGAGGTTCGGGTTGATTAAGGAATCTCACAAGCCGGAATGACCCTTTTGCATTGATCCTTGCATCGTAATTGAGGGTTACTTTCAACCGGTCGGGCAGGTTTTCATGATTGATAGCCAGGGCCGGACCTTCTGCGTTGAATACGATGCCATTCATCCTTAGCTCGAAATACCGGAGTTTTTTTAGTGGTATGATGGGTTTCTCGTGAAGAATTTCGTCACTTTTTGCGTCGATAATGATTGTTTGCAGCTCACGGCCCGAGCTTGTCTTTTTGTATTCGGGCAGCTCGCGAACAATGGGGTCTAATGTAACAGACAGTGGGGCGTTATTTTTTTCCATTTGCGTGAGAAGTTTTATCAGAGTTTAAGGAGTGCTATTGCGCTTTCTCTTTTCGCGGTAATCCATGCCAGGTTATCCCGGCTCATCCGTTCAAGCTTCGCTTTCTCGAGCCTGCGGTTGAAATGGACCGCTGCTTTTTTGAGTGCAGTCTGGATCTTGTCCGGGGGATAGGTGGATTTTACCAATCGGATCACGTCAGCCAGGTGGCCGGGATCCCGGGCCAGGCGTTTTTCCGCATCATCGATCGGGTTATTCAGGTAATAATGCCATTGAAGTAATACCAGGGCAATGGAAACGTATAGGTCTTCTTTCATCACTTTTTCCTGTATCCTCTGTTCCGGGTATTTTTCCAGGTAGTCGCTTTGATAAACAGACCTAAAAGCGTCTTCCACATCTTCGATTAGTACAAATCGGGCAAGCATTAAGAGTTCGCTCGTGCTATCATTAGTATTACATTGCAGGAAGAGTGCGCGCGCTATGCTGTTTTTGTTTCCTTTCCAGGTCCATTCCCGTTCGAATATGTCGAGAAACGCACATTTCGTAATGTGGTAGGCGGTGAGTGATTTTTCGACTTCCAGCGTTTTCCAGGTAGTTATTTCTGAGAAGAGCACCGGTAAGTTTTCCTGGTGATGCGCCGCGATCCTTGAGATAGCCTGGAAATTATTTCGCAATTCACCTTTACCGATATGCTGAAGATGGTTATTAAGCCGGGCGAGGTTTTCTAAGTGATCTGCAGTACAGTTGTGAGAAAGAATGGCCGCAAGAATGTTTCGTCTATCGGCACCTTCTTTCATCAGGTCATAAAAGATGTCAAGGTATTGTTTCAGGTCGCCTTGTTCTTCCCAACGGCGAATGAAACGCTGAAGGATTGAAAAGACCTCTTTATTTACCCGCCCGCGGTCCTCCACTTTTGTGTCGAGGAGACGGTCGGTCAGCTCGGTACAAAAATGAACAAGAAACCGGATGGGGCTTACCGCCGCATTTTCCAGCGCCAGGGTGAACCAGCCTTTGAGAATAGAAGCGGGGTAGTTTTCATATGCTGTAAGTAGCTTCTGTTCAATTGCTTCCAGTCGTTTATTAAGCGAATGCCGATGTCGTGATCGCAGCTGTGCCAATACCTGCTCTTTTTGCAGCGGATGAGTAAAGCGATATGCTGTATTTTCCTTGCCGGATGAGAGTACAATGTCGAGCCCGCAGTCGGCCAATACTTGATCTGAAAACGCCTCCCATTGCCATGACATTTCAGCTGCCCGGTTATTTAATGCTGAACCTGGTGCACCGGTATCGAGCTTCGATATTAACAGTTTTATGAGCGTATCGAATTCGTTGATCGTGATGTCATCAAAGTAGGTGGCAATGAACATGACGAGACTTTTGAGCGGGTCAGACAGTAACAACTGAATTTCCTTAAGTTCCAGGCTTTGTTTTACACCATTTTCGTAGTCTTCCGCCTCCTCTTTGAAACGGCCCTCCCTTATCAGTCCGGTCCAGGTAGTTATCTGTACCTGCTCTGGCAACGCAGCCAGCCACCCTTTCTGGATGCACACTTTCCGGGCTTCCCGGTAATACTGTACAGCCAGGCTGTATGAAAGCGTGCACTCGCAGAACGCCGTGATGGCAGGATGAACCAGGAGCAGGGCCGCGTGCGGGTGCGGGGTTTCCCTTGCATCGAATGCCTCAGCATCGCGACACAGGTAAATCAGGAAAAGCTGGTTTTCAGCGAGTTTAGCCGTCGCCATATCGGCCGCCCCTCCTTTAAGGCTTATGGTGGAGAGAAAACGACGGAACTCGTTGTTTTCCCGTTCTTCAAACACTACCATCGCATGTCTTTTCTCTTTACGCAGCAATGAGCTAGTAGAGAAATCACTAATCAGCTTACTCAGCGTGAACGGGGCTTCCAATTGAATCGTACAACATACTGGCTGAAGATTATCTTCTATCAACCCGGAATAGAGCAATTGCTCCACTACCGTCATGGCTGCTTGTCTCGATTCGATGTGGTGATTAACGATCAGCATCCGTGAGCTCCGGAACTGTGCGATAATATCGTCATCGGTAAGGGGGACGGGCTCGGAGTAATACTTCCTTTCCAGGAGTGCGAATTCTATCCGTTCCGAAGCTATTTCTCTGCCGAAGTAATTGGAAGTCTGCTCGATTGAAATTACGCCCTCGTGTTTCTTTATGTTTAGATCGAGATTGTTTTCGCTCGTGATCGATTGGGTGACCGGGGCTGCTACGGTTGGTGCGGACTCGGGCGACTCAGGAACGTCTGTGTTATTTTCCTCCATAATTTTGAGTGTTATTGGTCACTTGCGAAATGTTCCCGATAGTTGATTCTTTTTCGATTTTAAGCAGTTGCTTCGAGGCTATCTTTTGAGTGATCTTATTCAAAAGTTTACATTGTGTATCGTTATTTGGCGGATCCAATTTTTTTCCGAGCATTTTCTTCATGATCTTAGCTATTCGTTTAGGGTCGTTATTCCAATCGATGAAGCCCAGTTCTCTTAACTGCGGGTAGCTGGAGAGATCGGTATGGGTAAGGCAAATGGGGATGAGGTAAACCTCTTCCGGGTTTTCAGAGATGCGCTTTATCATTGCCCCTAATTCAATTTGGGTATAACGCTTTTTAAAATACGTAGGCGACAGCAATACTGCGGCGAATCGCGCTTCGTGGAAATACAGTTCGCAAAGTCTTTTGTCGAGTGAATGACCGGCCGTCTCCTGCAGGTTTTCGGCGTAGTAATAGGGATTAAGGCCTTTGGCCTCCAATGCCAATGCCAATGCCACTGCGGCATTTCTATCTTCTTCCGCAAACGAGATCGCTATATCGTAGGTATAATTCATCATCATCAACCTGTTTAAATTTTTTCTGCTTTTACCAGGTTCCAGTAATGGTGTCCCAGGGCGGTGAGGCTGCACGATTTCGACTCCATTGCGGCGAAGAACATATGCCTTGTATCATTCGGGACCACTAAACCAACACCTTCGAGTTGCTGGAGCTCCCCAAACCTGCGCACGTTTTCGGGAGTGGCGTAAGGTTTTGTTATGTGGGGTGTAGCGTCTTTTACATTCGTTTTTTCGAATGACGGATCAAGCGCGAACTTATCCTGGGGCGCGGTAAAGTACTCGGTTAGCCTGCGTAATACGTCGAGCGGTATGGGCGGGTTGATCTTACGCAGGGAAATGAACTGGCTGACATTCGTTTTGAACACTGGCCGTTGACCCCATTCGCCCAACGCCTGGTCGATGTGTGCATAAACGCTACCAGGGGTAATATGTCCTGTAAGGTCGGCCGCGCCGCCGGAGAGTGCATGTAATAACAGCCGGGTAAAGATGCCATGACCATCCCGTTCCATCGATGGTTCATTGTCACGACAGGCCGTAAGTATGGTAACCCCGGATCCGATCTGTGTTATTACCTGGCCTAATGTGGCCGGAGTGCCGAATGCCCCCGAATGACAACAATCCAGGATAATTACTTTATTCCTGATAACCGACTTATTAGCCAACACGAGTATGGCATCCATAGAAACACCCTCGTCGTATCTTTCGAAATCGGGAGTGACCAGGTAACCACCTGTGGCATCGGTGTATCCATGGCCGGAGAAATAAAGAAGAGCGGCTTCGCTGTCGCCTTTAAAAAGCTCTTCGATCAGTGCCTTTAGCTTAGCTTTTGTTGGAACATCCGTCTCAAGCTTTACCGCAAAATTAGGCGAACCGTCGCCATGCGTTTTCAGGTATGAACTCACCTCGGCCGCATCATTTATGCAACCGTTTAATGGGGCTCTGGGGTAGTTATTGATCCCGACTATTAGCGCTTTTTTCATTTTAGTTGTTTTCTCCTTGCATACATTGTTTTAATCCGATCCCCGGGAATCATGCGGCTTACCGGAGCGTTTTTCGATTCAAATCTATTCCTAGCCTCCCGGAGTAAAAACCTGTAACTTCGGAGTAAAACCCTGTTTTTATATTTCGTGATTATTGGCTTCGTTTTGGCTCTTTTCGCTTAAACCAGAGAGCCGAAATGCTGCCGTTGTATTCCGGCCGTTAATGTTCAGTAAGGATTTTTCCTGAATTGACCAGGGGTTTTTCCTGAGTTCAACGAGCCGTTATAGCGGAAACAGATTAACTGGTCGGGCATTGGCAGGTCGAGGTATTGATGCCGCCTCATTACGGTTGTACACTTGCCGTAGATTTATTAACCTTCAAAAAAAACGTCATGTTACAACAAAACGATGCACAGCCGCTCCCATACTTTTTTGTAGGGGGTACAGTAACCAATCAACGGAAAGCAAGATTCCGGGCAACCAAATATCCGCTGCTTGCCGCGGCCATCGGGAAACCGGACACGCGGTCGGTGTGGTACTCGCGGGAACACATTGAGAAACTATTGTGGGAAATGAACCACGCCGATGCCGACGGGCTTCGTGTTTATTTTGGGGCTTACGCCGCGACCGATACACATAGCGACCAGCTTTGCCTGCTGATGGTTATGACGGTACCAAACACATCGACCGGCGGTCACACAGACATCACGATAGAGGATGCTGCGGATTATAGAGATAGGGCGATAGATGAAGAAACGCCCCGGGACTTCAATGTGGGCTCACCTTGTCCACCGGCTTGCGATGATGATATCGGATGTCATTAATAAAACCGTACATTTCGGTATGCCGAAGTTTGTTCAATTTCTTTACCTGATTCCACTTTTTGCCTGTGCAATAGTCAGCATTAAAGCTTTCACACAGAAATGGTTAAGTCCATACCGATTGTTTTCGCTGTTTATCTGGGCCTCAGGCTGCACAGAGCTTTTTGCGGTAGGCTGGAAACTCTATTTTCATAAAACAGGTTATTGGGATCTTCCTCAATCAAATCTTTGGATCTATAATTTGTGGATCGTTCCTCAATACCTGTTTTATTTTTTATTTTATGCTAAGCTGCCCGAATTAAAGAGTTTAAGAGTGATGAGTAGAGTAGTAATACCTCTTTACCTGGTTTTTTGTGTAGTCAACATGGTCTTCATCCAGTCGATTTCCACACTAAATACGTATACCATTGTGATTGGCAATCTAATCGCTTTGTTAAGTTCGGTCATATATTTCGTGAATGAAGTAAACCGCAGGGAATATATCCGAGTAACAGATCAGCCCCTATTTTGGATCTCATTGGGTGTGTTCACATTCCATACCGTTAGTCTTCCATATTTTATATTAATGAATTATCTAAATCTAATAAACGTGAAAATGTCGCTGACGTTATTACATATTCTGATATTTCTAAATATATTGATGTATTCGTTTTATCTAATTGCTTTTCTATGCAAGAGACCTTTTCACAGGACCCCTACCTGACCGTTATTATTTCTACCTTATTGCTTCTTTTTTTTGTATGCCTATTGACTTATTTTTTCTTTAGGCAGCAAAAAAAAAGATTTCAGCATGAACAGGAAGTCATTGAGCTAAGGGAGTCATTTAATCAAACTATTCTCCAGTCAAAGCTGGAGATCCAGGACCGCACGCTCCAACATATTGCTGAAGAACTGCATGCCAATTTCAGCCACTTGGTGTCACTGATCAATATCAACTTATCAGCAATTTTGCCGCAAAGCTCGGGAGATGTAAAAGAGCATATCAGCGAAACAAAAGCATTGGCCAAGCAGCTTATGACGGAAGTAAAGGCCTTAAGCGTATCGCTAAATTCGGATTTTATCATGAAGACCGGTTTTGTAAAAGCGCTGGAGAACGAACTTGACCGGCTGGCGAAAACCCGTCAATACGAAGTGTCACTTACCAAAAGCGGAAGCCTGGTAAAACTTCCTCCCGGGCAGGAAGTTGTGCTTTTCAGGCTTTGCCAGGAAATATTAAACAACGTAGTAAAACATGCGGAGGCTACGAAGGTGGAGGTTACGCTCAACTATGCTGACCACTCGCTAACTGCCCAGGTAAAGGATAATGGAAAGGGTTTCGACGTGAAAGAAGCCAGTGCTAAGAGTGCAGAAAAAGAAAGTACCGGTTTATTGAATATGGCTAATCGGGCGAGGCTTATCCAGGCGGATTTTGAGTTGATGAGTAATCCGGGATCCGGAACTGTAGTAACTGTTGTTTTACCGCTTAATCAATAACTATGCAGCGCAAATCACCGCTTAAACTAGCGATCGTGGATAACCATAATTTATTCCGTAAGGGCCTTATTACCCTTATTAATCTGGCGGACAAGCACAATTACCTGGTTGTTTTTGAGGCGGAAAACGGTCGCGATATGATTAAGAAGCTTGATTCTAAGGCATTACCCGATATTATCTTGCTCGACCTTGATATGCCGGTGATGGACGGGTTCGAGAGCATGTCCTGGTTGCGCGATCGTCATCCTGAAATTGCTGTCCTTGTGATTTCAATGGTTGAAAGTGAAGAAGCGGTGGTCAGAATGCTTAGGTTGGGTGTGAAAGGTTATCTTTCGAAGGATATAGAAGTGGAAGATATTCATCAGGCATTGCAAGCAATACATTCAAAGGGATTTTATTATACAGATTTCCTGACAGGTGTACTTATCGGCAACCTGAGCCAGGGAGCACACAATGAGGCCGATCCTGCAAGCGAGAAAAGTCCCGCTTGGAAAAATCTTACAGAGAACGAGCGAAAATTCATTACGCTGTCGTGCTCTGAGCTTACTTACGAACAGATCGCTGATAAGATGTGTCTGAGCCCTAAAACGATCGATGGGTATCGCTATACCTTGTTCAATAAATTCAATGTAAAGAACAGGGTTGGCCTAGTACTGTTTGCAGTAAAAACCGGGTTGTTTAAGTTGTAATAACCATCGCCATTTCTATGATATTTAATCTTTAGAGTCCCGTGATTCAGGATGCAATTTGGGGAAGGGACACTTATGCCTAATTTTTAATTTCAAATAGTAATATCTATCGATCAGAGACAAAATATAACATAGTTTCGATAATCACTTAATTGTAATACATGAAAAAAATTGATTTTACAGACTACTTTACAGATAACCGAAATTCATGGCCGCAGGAGAGCAAACCGGGGATTGAAACAGGAATAAAAGACAACGCTTATCACATTTATCATAATCGATCTGATAGTAGCTATGCCATGTATCTAGGGTTTCACTACATTATTCGTGAAAAAGCCTTTAGTCTCCAATTACGTATGAAAACATCTGGGGACCCGGACATTGCTGCAGCACAATCAGGTATACTGTTCGGGTTAATCATAGATGATCAGAAACGATGGACTTATGACCTGTTTTCGATCAGTTCTTCAGGGTTCTTTGTCGGGACCCATATAGGAGAAGACGACCGTTGGGAGCCTGAGGTTAATTGGCTCGAACATCCGGCTATTAACGTCGGCGCCGGACAATCTAACCTGCTTCGTATTGAAAAATTCGATCGAGAAATTGATCAAAGCTGTTACTACTTTATTAATAATGAACTAGTACACCAATCGAAGTCATTGCCGCTTCGCGGCTTTCTCCAGGGGATTTGGGTGTCCGGTCAAATCGACGTTTCATTCGATTTGTTTAATGTATCCTATTTATCAATATAAATTATGCAACGTACTGAATTAGAAAAAACTGTTGCCTTAACTGTTAATGCCCCGGATAAGTTGGAACAGCTTTCCAATGAATACCTCCAAACAGGCACGGAGTTGAACAGCAATATGCTTGCCCTGGATGCTGAAATAGAGCGTGCGATCCGGCAGCATGAACAAACCTTGAATTACTACAAGAGTAAACATCGGCAGCAAATTGCAGACAAACGGGCTCCGCTTGATTCGGGGGAGTTTGTTTACCGGTTGGTCGATGATCTCGAGAAGCAATTTAGCGAGGGTGAAAGGAATCTTTATTATGCAATGGTCGTTTTTATTATCATTGGCATGTTCTGCTTTTTTGGAGGAGAGTTTGGGACCGGTTTATTCATCGGAGGTATCGGGGGGGGAATTTGTTATAAATTGGCGCAGCGAAAATCGCGCAAACTGGTAAATCTGCGAAATGCATGCAGGGATGTGTCTGCTTTAAAGGATGTTGGAAAAACGGACGGGTTTACAGCACAAAAGCAACAGGAATTACGAAAGGCATTCCCGAGACTCGGCACAAGTATAGACGCCGCCAGAAAACTTATAATGAGCGAGATAGAATACTTGGACGAGAAGTTGACAAAAGATTATAATGATAGGGAAAAAGCAGAAAGGGAGCGTTATATAAGCAGAAGAAGGGAAGCAGAATACCGATGTAATGCGCAAGCCGCTGATCTTTGTGTGGCGGCGAAAACCTCGGCAGAAAAGATCAACAGTTTTGTTAAAGAACTGAATGCAGCGTTGAACAGGTTACCCGAAACCTTCGACCCCAAACAGATCGGGTGGGACAACGCATCGATCTTTAAAGAGAAAGATCAGCTGCTGCCGATGGTCAGGTTAGGAAGTTATTCCCTGAGAATTACGCTCGACCATTTTCGTCACTTAGAGATAGCAGAACGTTCGACGCTTGAAAATATTCATTTGACATTACCGCTTATTGTTCCTTTTCCGGGCACCTCCGCTTTGATGGTGAATTTTTATAATCATGATAGTATGCAGGAAGCCGTAAGGATGACACATAACCTGATCGCCCGGATGCTGTTATCGTTATCGGCCGGAAAGGTCAGAATCTCTTTTGTCGATCCGCTGGAATTGGGTGGAAATGCCGCTCCATTCCTTCCACTGTTAAGGGAGATTTATGGTGGCTCTGTCCATACTCAGGGCAATGATATTGACAACCAGCTTTCGGCTTTGATCCGTATTATAGAAAATATTATTCAAAAGTACCTTCAGCATGAATTCAAAAATATCTCAGAGTATAATGCCAGGACAAAGGAGGTTCCTGAGCCTTACCGCTTTTTGGTTATTTATAATTTCCCGAGCGGCTTTACGGAAGCTACTGTTTCGAAACTAATGAATGTAATTAAAAGTGGCCCGAAAGCCGGCGTGTACACCATTTTGGTATCGGATCGCATGGAAAAATTCCCGGGTTATAACCTGACATGGGAAGATGTTGAAAAGGCCTGTGGTACCTTTGACATCGATATGCCAACCTCATTTGCCGATGAAACGGAGATGGACGAAGTACTGCCATATAATAAAGTGGTGGAACGCGTTAATCTTAAGTATCCTAATGCAGCTACAATCAAGGTTCCCATAACAAAATATGTGTGGCAACCGGATAAGTGGTGGCAAGGAAAGGCAGCCAGAAGCATCAGGATTCCGATCGGCCGCCACGGTACGGAACTGCAGTTCCTGGAATTTGACAACGATGACAATAATCAAGCCTTGTTAATCGGCAAACCTGGCTCCGGTAAGAGTAATTTAATGCATGTTATTATCTCAAATGCGATCTGGCTATATTCACCTGATGAGTTAGAAATTTATCTCATAGATTTTAAAGGAGGAGTTGAGTTTGCCGTGTATGCTGAAAAACATATACCCCATATACGCACGATCGCGATAGAATCGGACCGGGAATTTGGTCTGAGCGTACTGGATGCAGTGGAGAAGGAGTTGCTTCGACGCGAGACGGTATTCAGTTCAGCTGGTGTGCAAAATCTTGAGCAGTACCACCAACTCCCCAATCGTGACCGTATGCCGCGTATCATGCTGATTGTAGATGAATTCCAGGAGTTTTATGCAGAAGATGATAGCATTAAACAGGCTGTTGATGACAAACTGGACCGTATTATTCGAAAAGGAAGAGCTTTTGGTATCAATACTTTGTTTTCGTCGCAGACCCTTGCCGGAAACTCCATAAAAAAGAGCACCAAGGAATTAATCGGAATTCGTATCGCCCTCATGTGTTCTGAACTGGATGCCCTCCAAATACTGGATGACAGAAATTCGGCTGCCCGGGACCTTACCAGGCCGGGTGAGGGAATTTATAACGCGGACGGTGGAAAGAATAGTGGTAATCGGACTTTTCAGTCATTGTTTGTAGATCGCAGTGCTTCTAACCAGATCATTGACCAGGTTGCCACGTTTGCCCGGAGCAGAATTCGGGAGCCATTCCGACAGATCATTTTCAGAGGTTCTGAAAAAGCCAGGATAGAGAGAGCGGACCATCCGATTATTAAAATTAAGGCAGCCCTGTCGCACAAGGCCCTCCAGATTTGGGTGGGAGAGCCTGTAACAATTGCAGACGATATCGTGGTAACCTTGCGTAAACAAGGCGGTGGAAACATGCTTATAGTTGGCTATGATGAGCAGATGGGACTAAGAATAATGACTAGCGCCCTTATCTCAATTGCAGCACAGCATTTGATCGGAGCTGTACGGTTTTATGGATTTAATTTTCAAAACGTGGATTCCGACTACGCAGAGCTTCCGCAGGATTTATTTGAGCAATTATGTCAGCCGTACGAATTTGTAGCACCCCGCGATGTTGAGGAAAAACTGGAAGAGGTGAAGGCCATTATTGACAGTCGTATTTACGAAAGTAGTATTCCGGCTGAACCTGTTTTTCTTACCTTTTTCTCCTTTCAGCGTGGCAGGAGCTTTCGTAAGGCTGAATATTCCATGAGTGCAGAAGCCGGTCTCCTTGCATTTATTCTTAAGGAAGGTCCTGATGTTGGCGTACACGTTCTGCTTCAGGTCGATTCATTAGAAAGCCTTTCTAAAAGCTTAGACCATAACTTATTGCGCGAATTCTCTCAACGTATCGTTTATCAAATGAATGCAGATAGCTCAACACGCCTCATTGGGAACTCTTCTGCTGGCCAATTAGGACAGAACAGGGCGATCCATTACGATGACAATGAAAATACCATGATCAAATTTAAACCGTATGAGATTCCAGCCTTATCGTGGGTTACTCAGTTGCGGGACGGCTTTATCACACTTAGCTAATCGATTAAATATCTATAAACGAAGAATATATGTCAGATGTACACGGCAACCCTAACGAGATGCGCGACTTTGCATCGCACTTAGGTAGGCTTTCCCATGAATTCAGATCGCTACGGGACTCAACAAGGGCAAAAATGAACCACTTAGGGCAAACATGGAGAGATAACGAAAATGCACAGTTCGCGGAAATGTTCGAACAGGATCTGCGACCTCTGGAAAAATTAATCTATGCGGCAGAAGAGTATAGGACATTTTTATTGCGAAAGGCCTCTACGTTAGATGTTTATCTGAATACTAAAAAGTAGGTTGTGGGAAGCAGTGCTTATATTAGAAGTATTCCGTCGCTGAGGCAGCTTAGCAGCGCTATTGCACAATTTTGCGCAGACAACGATTATTGTCTCTCTGCAATAGACCAGCATATTCAGCAAAAAATATCGCATATGGAAGAGATGGGAGACACGATCCGTAAGCGGGTGCAGCACGCACAGGCGGAGTTGAGTATGGCGGAAAGTGCCCTGGACTCCTGCCAGTCTCAGCGAACCAGAGATAGCAATGGCAATGAGGTGCGACCCGATTGCAGCAAACAAATTGCAGAATTGCAAAGATGCCGTCGGGTATATCAGGAAGCCCAGGATAAATATCAGCGCTATGAATGCGAGATAGGTAAGGTAAGGCAAAATATAGCGACGTACCAGGTTGCCCATTCAGCATTTAAAGGTCGGTTGGTTTCCTTACGAATTGGTGCAACCAGCAGTATGAGCCAGTTAATAAACGGTGCTGAGAACTACCGGGCCGTACAAACACAAGGTGTAGCGCCCGCTTTCTCCGCCTCGGAAAAACAGGTGCCGTTGTCGGGATTTGGAGCTGTAAACGGTTCTTATGGCTCGAGACCTGGCGGGGATGTTAAGATTGACCAGGAGTGGTTTGAATGCCGGGGAACAAATGGTGTACTAATTAAACTGCGTAATTATTTGTCGGCGGGGGTGATCCGGTCGATGATGAAAGTGAATGGCGGAGATTTTACGTGCTCTGAGCTGAGGATCGTTCGCAAGGGGGGTAAAAACATGGGGCAGATCCTCAAAATCAATATTCCCGATGAACTTAAAGGAGAAGAGGTCGGAAAACATTTTCTCAGTAACATGGAAGATATTTCCCGGGCGAATCAGTGTGATGAGATCAACGTATGGGCCAGTTTGGCAAATCTTGATTTTTATAGGAACTTGGGGTATAAAGAGAGAAATGAGCGATTCATGACCGGAGGAGAAGTGTTTAAGAATCTTTAAAGATCTAACAATGAGTTTGACAAGCGATCAACTAACTTTAGATGCAATCCTGGCGAGACTTCAAAACCAGGCGGCTATTACGAACGATTGCTGGAATGATCCTGTTCAGCGTAGGTTCTACCTCGAATTCATAGATCATGTTCCTTCAGAAGTACGTTCTCTTACCAATTTATTAGCACAGCTCTCAACGGCGATCTCACAGGCGGAAGACACTATACAATCATTGTTATAGGCGCTAAACCCCACTCATACTTATCTCATTCCTCCGCTATTGTAACATCCTCAGCTTTTCGGAGCTGATAGCCGATGAGCCGCAGAACGTAAGCGATTATTATTATTACAACTCCAGCTCTGTATCACCTGATGGACACCCCTGCAAAACCCATTGACACCTTCACCGGGTGCCTCCGATAACATAACCCTTCTTATCACCAGGTTAGCGGTCAGCTATCTCATGGTCTTAAGATTTGTTTCCGTTGCTGTCTCTTTTTACTTTAAAACAGTGGATTAATCGAGAATGAAGACTAGCTCACTGCCTGATTTTAGCTGGTGCCGCCCACCTATCCTAACGATGTAATTGGTTAATACAGCGTTCGAACAGGGCCGTTTCCCG
This sequence comes from Hufsiella ginkgonis, assembly GCF_009834915.1. Taxonomy (GTDB): domain Bacteria; phylum Bacteroidota; class Bacteroidia; order Sphingobacteriales; family Sphingobacteriaceae; genus Hufsiella; species Hufsiella ginkgonis. Next base: position 1,379,958 of record NZ_WVHS01000001.1, read on the forward strand.
CATCTCCTGCTGCCGCAGCAATTCCGTTATCAGAAAAGTTAGCTTTCCTGGCTTTGGTGATCTCTTATCGGGACAGTTGAACAGCACGGGACTGGTGCTTATTAGGTAGCTTTGATTGAGTAGTTAGAGATAATTTTCGAGGATGGGACGGGAATTCCCACAGCGGAGCGAAAAAGTTTCGGTAGGTACCCAATACCAGGATTGTCCGGGAAATATCCCCGACTACGCCTACGGTATAAACACCCGAAAGTTGATGATATTGCAGTTACAGGTCGTTTCGCGCCGTGAACGCCTTGCTTACCTATAGTGGTCGGTCAGCTTGCCCACCACCGTATCCAGCGCCGCCTTCAGCTTTGCTATGGCAGCGTTTATCGATTGCTCTACTTCTGCGGCGTGTGCGGTTACTACCACCGGCTGGTGGCCGACGAGATGTGCTTCGAGCAGGCAGCGTTTATCGTCGTCGCTGTTGCGCTGGCCGTTTTCGTCGCCCAGGTGTGCCTCTACACGAGTAATGCGGTTAGAAAAACGATGGAGTGAAGTTGTCAGTTTTTCTTCAAGATAGGCATGGAAGCGCTCGTTACCGGGGATGTTTTTATCGGTGTTAGATAGTATTTGCATGGTAATAGTACAAGTGGCGGGTAATAAGGTTTCATTGCGGCTCGCAGCGGCACCCGCAAATCCTGCCCTGCCTGCCGGTCTTGTTAGATACATTCGTTAAATGTAGCTTATGAAATTACTGGTTACCCTAGCGCTCAGCCTGGTTGTTGCCTGCACATATGCCCAGGATACCGACACCGTCCTGGTGTATCTCCAGGTTAAACCGCAATCAGCGCTTACCCTCGGTTATAATTACAGCTTCGCCGAACCGAATGAAAGGAATTTTCATCTGGCGGAGGTGCGGGTAGAGCGGGGACGCACGGATCCAAGGCACGGCGGCTTTGGCGTACTAAGCCTTGGAACGGATATCGGGTTAAATACAAGAAAATTCCTGGCCGGTCCCCGTGCGGGCGTGCTCGCCGGGTTTATGGGGATTTGCCTGGGCGCGGACCTCGACTATTATACCGATTTCGAACAGGGTACGCTGCGGCTCGTCCCCATAATAGGTATAGGCTCAAACAGGATCCGGCTTTCGATTAACCCGCATGTGCGCTTAACGAACAGGTATTTTGAGCCCATAGACCGGGGGCATATTAATTTAACGGTTCGGCTGCTTACGCTGCGGAGATAAAAACGGAAACGGCAAATGCTGGCACATGAACTGCACGGGCAGAACATGGGTACAGGAGTTATTTTAACGGTTTTCGGGCTCAGGTACCCGTATTTTATTCACGATGCGGGTGATCACACCGTCCAGCTGCCTGCTGCTTTCGCCTAACATGGCGAGCAGGGGAGCAATGTCAGCGCCCGGTTCCATGGAGTTGATGATATCCACCAGCCCCATGATGTTGGCCAGCGGCGCCCTCACTTCGTGCGATTGCTCGAAGGCGATGGTGCCGAGCAGCTCGTTTTTAGTGCTGAGGTCTTTATTGATCACGGTCACGGATTCCTTCGCCTTTTCGTATTCCGTAATATCGTGCCCTAAGCAGAACACCCCTGTGGGCATGCCATCACTGTCGCACATTAGGGAGAACTCCCATTGCGTAATGATGTACTCGTTGTTGCCGTTATGCTTGCGGATAACCACGGGGAAGAGCTTACCTGGATTTTGGTAACAGGCCTGGCCGGCCGCAGTAACAGCCGGAATATCGTCCGGGTGCATGGTGATGTAAAAGGGCTGGCCAATAAAGTCGGCGGATACATGCTTAAAATTATTGGCGTACCGGTTGTTAATATAAGCGTAACTGCCATCGGGAGCCACGCAGATCATGTAGTAATAAGCGGAGTGGTGGAACAGCTCCTTCATAGCAGTGAAATCGGTGGCTGGATGCATAGATATACTACGTTTAAGAGCGGGGAATGTTTAAAGTCTCCGTCCAACTCAATATCTTTTTAGATATCCCTCCACGTCTGTCGTAAGCGTTTAATGTAAATCCAACACCATTTGTTCCGTAAGCTCCTCCATCGTGGTTTTGTTATAACGTTTTGTTGTTTCGTCTATAAGACCGGCTATCTGCTGGTGGCGGCCAATGGAGCCGCATTTATATTGCACAGATGTCCACTGATTACGCGTGGCGGGTAGTACCCCGCGCTGGAAGTCGCTATTAATATCAGCCTGTATGATGGACTGGTCGATAACCTGGTTATAATTCCAGTCGATTTTGCCGCCTGCGGCAATTGGGGGAACTAACACGCGGGCGGGTGAGAGGTATTGTATAAAGTATCCTTTTAACAGGGATGGCGCTTTTAAGCCCTCGGTCTCGTTTAAATTACGCTCATCAAGCGGGGGTAACGAAAACGGCTGGTAAATGTACCGGTGTTCGTCGTTTAATAATACGCCGGATATTTGGTAAGCATAGTTCATCACGCTGATGTGATTGGGTTTGTAATTAAGGTCGTCTGTGTCGCCATGCCGTAATCCAAGATTATGCCCGAGTTCATGAATAAAAGTGCCGGTCTTCTGGTCATCGGTGCCTCCGTCGCCATTGTTCCATAAGCCGAGGGTAACTACGAAATCGGATCCGCCGATTGACATGGCATTGCCGCTGGACGCACCGCCTTCGTAACCATCGGCCCAAACCATATAATGAAATACGCTTCCTTTATTGGGGTCAAAATATTGCCGCTTAATGTCTGCGAATGCGTCGGCGAGCGGAGACAGGTCGCCTTTGTGCGGAATTTCGTTGCCCAGGACAAGGTGAATATTAATGCCATTTATCCCGTCGGGATTGTTAACGGGCGCATTGGAGAAGCTTTTCTCGATACCTTTAACCACATTCGTATTGGGGCCAAGACCATTTTTCGCCGTGGCCCGGGTCATATAATCCATTTGCACAAAAATGTCCTTGTGCAGCGGCGACGCGCCGAAACTTTTTAGATCCATGCCATTCACCACGCCAACTTCCCACCCGTCGTATAATGCGTCACCATCGGTGTCGGGGTTGTTTTTATCGGTGCCGATATTTTGCTCGTCCTGGTTGGTTAAACCGTCGCCATCCGAATCCGTCGCCGTTACCTGGAGCTGGTTATTACTCCCTAGGCCGGCGGTGCCGTTAACGGGTAGGGTTGGATCTGACGAGAACCTGGTCTTTGCATTTTTGCTGTAAGCCTGCTTGGTATTAAGGATCTGCAGGTTATCTTTTGTTGTTTTAAGATACTGGGCTTCTGTAAGTTCTGTAAGCGCGGGAGAAGCGTTGAGCCGCAGCGTAAGATCGCTTGATGTTATCCTGAATTGTAAAGGGGCAAAACCGTTATAGGAGACCACAAGTGTTTCGTTAAGTTTTGCATCTATTTTGAATTTTCCCTGTGTATTTGTTGAAGTGCTTTTGTTGTGCCCTTTTACTGTTATTGTAGCACCGGCTACGGGCTGCTTACTTTCATCCAGTAATACGCCGGTAATAGATTGCTGGGCATAGGCTGTATAAATGATAAACAAGCAAACTGTTGTGAGTATGATCGATTTGAATTTCATGAGATTTTCTATTTAAATGGAATTAACTGTAAGGCTTATTTTTTAATAGACGACAGGTTGTACGTAATGGCGGCGAACCACCCGTTAAGCTTTATTTTATTAACCGTGGCCGGCGAACTGGATGAGCTGTATGCCAGGGGCACTTCTTCGAGCGAATTATAAACCCGCTGCTTGCCGTCATAATAAAATTGCTTGTTTTCGGCAGATAGCATGGTTTGTTGCCCGAGCGCCAAACCACCTGAAATGCAAATTCGTTTGGTGTTATTACCAAGCATGATGGTTGGGCCAACCAGCCCCTGTAACTGCGCCGAATTTAAAAATATACCTGTGGCAAGCCCCACGTTGAGGGCCGCGCCCGTGCGGAAATAAGCATGGGCCAGTACGCCCGAGCCGAAGGAATTGTTGGGGTTTTTGTAAATCACGTTGCGCGAAGAATCTGCCAGTTTACCGGTATAGGTTGTTTTGATATCTCCTGTTGAAGGATCAACGGTCTTAATCGCTTCCTTGTATTGAAAATTCTTTGCCCCGATCACGAAGGCATCATTGCCCAGTGAAGAAAAGAAAGCGCCGCTGCTGAAGTCGATCTTGAACCCCGACTTTACGCCGAATTGCTTGGACGATATGGCCTGTTTCCCCTCTTTGGTATGAATTTGAACATTCAGCAGGTCAACGTCGGGTACCATCATTTCCTGTGAGAAAATGGTGTATTTAACACGTTTATTAATCGCCAGGTCGTACAGCTGTTGTATGTTACCGGCATGATCGCAAAAATCCTGGTAGTATTTCTTCGGCGTATTTTTTGCAATGACCTCGGCAAGGATAATGGCGGCAAACTCCTCCCCGTCTTTAGGCGTTCGGCTGAATTTTTGGCGGATCACATTTTTTATGCAAGCAAGGGCCGTATAATAATCCTTTTCCCTGAAATCGATATCGGCGAATGCAAGATTAAAGGCTTCAAGCCCGTCTTCAACGGCCACGACGGTTTTCTTAAGCGCGATGTAGGGAGCCGGCTCGGCGATCTTGCCGCCTGGGGACGATTCAACCCCCTTACTGGCAGTATCTGTTTTTGCGGTAGCGGGGGCCGTTTTTTCGGGCGTGATCTGCTTTTCATATTCCGGCTCTTTTTCCATGTATTTGGTTTCGGTTTCTACTTTAGCCATATAAGTAGAATCCTTTTCGCCGATCACTTTTATGATGATGCTTTTTCCCGCTGCTGGCCTGAACTGCCGCTTGCTCACCTGAATGTATTCGAACCCTTTTTTCTTATCGCGTTTGAGTTTGAGGATGTCGAACTGTAGTACAGCTCCCTGGCGAATTTGGTATAAAAGCAGGTAGTTTGTAGTGGTAGCATAGGTTGGGTGAAGGCTATCGAGCAAGTACCGTTGGGGAAAGCGGAAGGGAACGTGATTTTTTTCGCCGGTATAGTTAACCGGGTTAAAGCAGTACGGAAAAACGGAGTCTGCTTCGCCTGGTGTTATCGTTAGCCTTTCCTGTGTGTTTCTTTCGTCGGCTGTTAGCAGATCGCAGATGTTTTTAACAACGGCAACGGGCCTTGTGGCTGCGGCCGGTTTTATCTTAGGCGCAATTTTTACATAAAACGCCCCCTGCTTATTTACAGGTATCGTCACGTCATTATCCAGTAACCACTGGCCAATGGCGATCAGCTTTCCGTTAGAGAAGGTGAAATCAAGCCTGGGCGATTGTACGGCGATCCTGGTCTCTTTTTGTTTCAGACCAGGAGCGTCATAGGTTAGTGTTACATCTTTCGTGGTGTCGTTATTACTAAAAATCACCACGTAATTATAGAAGTCCTGCGGAAGCTCGAGGGTCAGCTTACCAGGCACCTTCGCGATGAGGATTTTGTCGCCCGGTACGTTTATTTCGCTCACCGATTTCAGCGTTTTTCCATCGGCTACAATTTTTGTGGGCTGGCTGCGTGCCGTGAAGGCGATGAGTAAGAGCAGCAAGAATACGTGTGTTTTCCTGTTCATAGCGGTAACGTTAGGCAGGTTGAGTGGTGTAACCCGCTGTGTTTTAGTTGATTTGAGTTGGAATAAAGTTACCGCTGGCAATGATGGATAGGCAGCGTGTTTTCACGGTATTCGACCGTGGTTTTAACGGGGCTTTAATTAAGGTGGCCAGGCAATGGCACGGAGTTTATGCGGGTGAAATCTTTAGTCAAACACTCCCGTGAGCTTTAAAATACTGCACAACCCTACCAGGATCCCGATAAGCAGCGCCAAATTGGCCCAGAAAGTTTTCTGCGCAATGTGCATCATTTTTTCCGGGAGGTCGGCGTTACGCTCTTCTGCCAGGCTGAGCCGTTTATCCAGGCTGGTGAGCTGCTCGTTTATGCCATCATCGCCCATGTGTTGTCCCCTTGCTTTTTGAGATCTGCCGGCTGCCATATCTTCTCCCTGTGAAATGTTAATAAGTAGCATCTTTTCAAGCAAATTTATGAATTTTTTGTTCAACTATTTCGTATATATGGTGGTGTTAAGAAGTTTTTGTGCATAAAATATGAACCAGTGAATCCACTGTTCAGGGCTTTATTCATGATTTTTGATCATGGATATCCATATAGGCAAACGTATAGAGGAGATTGCAAAGAAGAAACGCCTGACCATGCAGGAAATAAAGGATGCCCTGGGAACCGGTAACCGGAGCCCCACCTATACCTACAAAAAGAAGAGCCTGCCCGTAGACACCCTGTGGCGCATCAGCGAAAAAATGAACCATAACTTCTTTGCCGACCTGCACCCGGTAACAGTCGACGAAACGCTGGCCGACCGCGAAGAGCTCGAAAAGCGATATAGACAGGAGAAAAAACTCGAGCTCGCTATCCGTGTGGAATTTCCCGTAAGCCTGGTAAAAGACTTTAGCACCTTTTTAATGCATGCCAATGCATTGGGGTTAAAAATGGGATTTAAGGTGGGAGAAGCGCCTGCGAAGTGAACGCACCCGTCGGCTCGTGGTGCAGGCAACAAAGCTTTAACTTAGCTTTTTATCAACTTCTTTAATATCATTAACTGGCCCAGGTGGTAATGGATATGCTCTACGGTACCCTGCAGGCTTTTATATACGGATGATGGTCGCCCGGGCACGATGGGGTCCCAAAGCCGCTCTTCATCGGCTTGCAGGATGGCGTCGGCCAGCTCGCGGGCCGATAAAAAGTAATCGGCTGCCAGGGCGGCCCAATCGCGGTCATTGTTTATGGCAGGCACATCGAACCCGTTTATTTCCGGCACCAGTACATCAATACCGGCCAGGCGTTGCTTCATTACCCGGTTCCAGTAAGTGAGGTGGTGTACCAGGGCGGCGATGGTATTGGGCGAGGCAGCGGTCACCGTGCTTGCTTCCCGGTAGTCGAGGTTTTGTAATGTGGCGGCCAGGTCAACTTCGGTCCAGTTGCCGCCGTTGCTTACCTCGAGCAGGTGGCGGGAGAGGTGTGGTAAGATATTCATAACAAATAGTGGATAAGCCGAACAAATAGTGGATAAGCCGGATATTAGACAATCAGTCCGGGAAAAAGTTCTCCCGGGTGTAGTACCCGTAAGTACGCTAACGGAGTGCCTGGCGCCGGGCTATCCTGGACACCGATGCATGGGCCGATATGGTTTACGGCTGGTAGTATATTGACCACTACCCGGACTTTATTCACAGATCACGCTGCAAATCATATTATGCTCAGGAGTGACGTTTCGTTTACCAGGCTGAAGATGATCGGTTAATTCATTTCGTGGTGTCCGTGCCTTCGGCTCATCGAAGGAGTATCCGGTAGTGTCAGCGCTTTACCTGGATGTCGCCCTGTACCCGCAGAATGAATACCTTTGTTGATGACTTTCGCCGACCGTGTAATCCAGTTTAACGAGCAGCTTACCTATACCGGTAATGTGCTGCCCGCAGGTATCCGCGTCATGAACCCCTTTCGCGAATCGCCCGAAACCGGGGTGATCGCCGCACAGTTTTACCGCAAGTATTACAGTGACGATGCCGTGCGTTACCTCATCCTTGGTATTAATCCCGGCAGGTTTGGCGCGGGGCTAACCGGGATCCCGTTTACAGATCCCAAGCGGCTGGTGTCCGAATGCGGTATCGCGTATTCGGGTAAAGTAACGCACGAGCCGTCGTCGGTATTTGTGTATGAAATGATCCACGCCTACGGCGGACCTGGGGCATTTTACGAACAGTTTTACATCAACTCGATGTGCCCGCTGGGTTTTACCACGGTAGATGAGCACGGCAAAGAAAAGAACTACAATTACTACGACAGCCGCGCGCTGACCGAAGCCGTACGGTCATATATGATCGGCAACATCCGCAAACAGATCGCCCTTGGTACACGTACCGATGTATGCTTTTGCCTCGGTACCGGCAAGAACGAGCAGTTCCTGCGCAAGCTGAATGAGGAATATGCTTTTTTCGGAAAGATCATCGCCCTGGAGCACCCGCGATTTGTAATGCAGTACAAAACGGCTACCAAGCAGGTATATATCGACAAGTATGTGCGGGCGCTGCGCGATCCGGCCGCGTTTACCGGTTAATAAAAAAATCTGCTCCCTTTGCGAAATTTCCCCGCGCTGTTTGCGTTAACCTATTCCACGTGTGTTTAGCAACTTCGCTAACCGGTTTACAATCCCTATCTTTCCATTATGAAACGATCTTTACTTTTCTCCGGCTTTCTTCTCCTGGCCACGCAGTTGTTGGCACAGGAAGATCCCAAAGTCGTAAAATATGCCGGGTTGATCGCTCCTGCCTCGGCGCGGAAGCACCTTACTATCCTGGCTTCCGACGAGTTCGAGGGCCGCGAAACCGGTACGCCCGGCGCAGAAAAGGCCGCCCAATACCTGGCGGACGAGTTTAAAAAGCTTGGCCTGGGTGCGCCGGTAAGCGGATCGCACCTGATGCCCGTACCGCTGGTTGAGAATAAGTTGTCTATCAATTTCAGCGTGAACGGCAGGACCCCTGACCGCTCGCGCGAGTATTATATCCCCGATGTAACTACCAGCCGCGATATCAAGACCGACGAAATTCTCTTCATAGGATACGGCTCTGACGTGGAGCTGGGCGATGCCGATATCCGCGGCAAGGTAGTGCTGTGGATCAATGAAGACATTCCGCTGATAGATGGGCGGGCGTACACAGGTTTCGCGCAATCGCCCGACAGGGCGGCACGGCTGAAGTCGCTGATGCGCAAAGGACCTGCCATGATACTGGGGGTAAACCGGGAGTTGTCTGACATCCTGAAAAAATACGGGGAGGCCCTGACCGATGACCCGATGACGGTCAGGTCGAAATCGGTGCAGCCGCTGTCAAAAGATCCCGTTGTGGTGTACGTTACCAATGAGTTCGCGGATAAGTTGGTGCAGCCGGCAAAAAAAACATACGTACAGCTGCGCAGAACGGCGGCAGGAAAAGGCAACATTGTAACCCCCGTTGCCGCGTCAGTACAAATGAAATACGACGTAACCGTGCGCGACCTGGTGGCGAACAACATACTGGGCTACCTCGAAGGTAGCGATCTGAAAGAGGAAGTGCTCGTGTTTTCGGCACATTACGATCACATCGGCCTCACCGGGAAGGAAGATGATAAGGTATACAACGGCGCCGACGACGACGGATCGGGTACCACCGCCCTGCTGGAGATCGCCAAAGCTTTTGCAGCCGCTAAAAGCGAAGGGAACGGCCCCAGGCGCAGCATCCTGTTCCTGGCCAATGTGGGAGAGGAAAAAGGATTGCTCGGGTCGAAATATTATACGGACAACGCGTTGTTCCCCCTGAAAAAGACCGTGGCCGACCTCAATATGGACATGATCGGCCGCGTTGGGCCCGATTATGCCGGCTTGCGCGACTCGGCCAATTACGTTTACCTGGTAGGCCCGAGCATTATGAGTAAGGACCTTAAACAGATCAGCGACGAGGTAAACTCGCGGTACGATCAGCTGATCCTGGACTACAAGTACGACGATGCCACCGAACAGGAACGCATTTTCTTTCGTTCTGACCATTATAATTTCGCCAAAGAGGGAATTCCCGTAATTTTCTATTCAAATGGCGAACACCCCGAGTACCACAAGGCAGGGGATGAAGTAGGTAAGATCAACTTCCCGCTGCTGGTAAAACGCGCCAGGCTGGTTTTTTACACCGGCTGGGAACTGGCTAACCGCGATAAACGGCCGAAAGCGGAGTCGATTAAGAAGTTGAAGGAGTATTAGGAGTCCTTCAGCAACAGCATGGGTACTTGTATCGCCGCAGTATCCATTCATCGACTCAATTTTGCCGTTTACGGATACCTTCGCCGGTAAATAGCCGTACTTCCCTAACATTGTTCCATAATATTTACAAGAAGAAGAAAGATGGGACGATTAAAATTTTTACCGGTATTGACAATTGCGGCAGCGACTCTTACCCTTGCTTCCTGCAAAAAAACCAAGATAACCGAAGACCCGGCTACACCAGCTACCGGGACAGGAACTACGGTAGTGGTAGACGAGACTTTTGTTACCAATACCAAAGACACCACCGTTGCCAACGCCGTGGTGATCGCGTTTTCAGACACCAGCGCCGTAATTACCAACCCGATGACGGCTGCCGGCGTTACCGTTACCCGCACCAAAGGCGATGTAACCATTAAATCGACCACCACCACCACCGAGATCAACTACGTGGTATCGGGCAAGGTAAAAGACGGTCAGCTGAAGATCTACAGCGATTATAAGTTTAACTTGTTCCTTAACGGTACCAGCATCGTAAACGCCGACGGTCCGGCGCTTAACATCCAGTCGGGCAAAAAAGTAACCATTACGCAGGTAGGCGGCACCAACAACCGTTTTATAGACGGTACCGCTTATGCCACCAGCACCGAGGACCAGAAAGGCGCTATCTTTAGCGAAGGCCAGCTGATCTTCCAGGGAAACGGCAGCCTGCAGGCACGCGGCTACTATAAACACGCCATAGTAAGCGATGATTATATCAGCGTAAAAAGCGGCACCCTTACCGTAACCGGCACGGTAAGCGACGGCATACACGCCAATGATTATTACCAGCAGGATGGCGGCACGGTTACCGTCACTTCTGCCGGCGACGGCATCGAGGCGGAAGAAGGCTACGTAAAGCTGAATGGCGGCACGTTAACCGTAACCAGCGTCGACGACGGCATTGCGGCATCGTACGAAGGTACCGACAAAACCATCGACAAAACCGTGTACGTAAATGGTGGTACCATCAACGTAACCACCACAGGCTCCAAAGGCAACGGATTTAAGAGCGAGGGCAAGATCGTGTTAAACAGCACGGGGCTGATCACTGTAAAAACTTCGGGCACCGGCGCAAAAGGCTTTAGCAGCAAAGGCGATTTTAATATCACCAATGTGAACGCTAACATCAGCACCACCGGCAACGCGTTTTACGATACCGCCGAAAAAGATATTTCTTCGGCGGCAGGCATTAAAACCGCGGCTGACTTTACCATGGCCAAAGGAACACTGGTAATAAGCAGCACCGGCACCGGCGGCAAAGGCATCAACGCCGACAGCACCCTTACCATTAACGGGGGAACCATTAATGTGACCACCACCGGCGGCAAGTTTACCTATGGCGCCGACGACACTTCGGCAAAAGGCATTAAAAGCGACCTCGCCCTGGTGATTAACGATGGCACTATCACCGTAAAAACCTCGGGTACCGAAGCGGAAGGCATCGAAGGGAAAACCACGGTAACCATTAACGGCGGCACCATAGAGGTGGAAGCCAATGACGATGGCATAAATGCCGCCACCAACATCACCATTAACGGCGGCAAGATCTATACTTACAGCGCCACTAACGACGGCATCGACTCGAACGGAACGATGACCGTTACCGGCGGGGTGATCATGTCGTCGGGATCGACGGCGCCTGAAGAAGGATTCGATTGCGACAACAATACCTTTAAGATCACCGGCGGGATCCTCATCGGCACCGGGGGCGCTACCAGCAATCCCACTGCGGGCGTAAGCACACAACGGTCGCTGGTATATGGTACCACCGCCACTGCCGGTCAGCTCATCCGCATCGAATCTACCAGCGGCGGGGCCGAAGCGGTAACCTTTAAAGTACCACGTACCTACAGCTCCAGGATGACGCTCCTGTTTAGCAGCCCGGCAATGGCGGCCGCCACAGGATATACCGTTTACACCGGCGGCAGTGTTTCGGGCGGCACCGATTTTCACGGATACCTGGCCGGAAGTACCTATACCAAAGGAACCGCAGCCGTAACCTTCACCACCACGTCGATGGTGACCACGGCAGGCACAACAGGACGATAGCCTTATCCGGGAGTTGCATCCCGGGTTGTTTTCATAGTTAGTAGTTAATAGTTTAACCCGCTTCGCCCATCGAAGCGGGTTTTTTTGACCGGGATTTATCGCCACTCATTACATGTCCAACGGGCCTGCGGATCCCCGCGGAAAAAGCGAAGTCCATAGCACCCGGCAACCATACAAAGACAACGTGACGGGCATGATCAAATGCCGGAAAGGCGAAGACATAAACTAAAGCTCGTCCGGCCCGCGTTCGTAGGCGAGCTCGCCGGTTAACACGGTTTCGCCGGTTTCGAAGTTCTTAACGTCGAGGTCTATTTTCATGCGGGTGGCGTCGGTGTGATCGATGTCGGCACAGGCGTTAAATACCCCAATCATGTAAACAGCAGTAAAGTGGCCGTTGCCGTCGGCATTTACGGTAATGGAGCGCTCGTCGACGCTGACGTTGAAAACGCGTTCGCGGGATTGAAAGTGGTAACTTAACAGGAGTGCTTCGAGTTTTGCAATGCCTGTAGTGAGATCTTGTAAAAGGGAGGCGGTTGCTTGCCCGGAGTTTTCCAGGATGTGTTGTATGGTAGGTGGGGAAAGAAAAATAGTGGTGGATTCTTGCATGGAGATATTCTTATGATATTTTAAGATATTTAATTAATTTTATAGAAATAGCGGGAATTGTGAATTTCAAGGTAACGCAAAGGACGCAAAGATTTTCGCAAAGGGGCGCAAAGAGTAATATTTGAGAAAGATGACGGAGAATGAGGTGGCAAATAAGTGATTGGGTGGGCAATAAAGTGTGATTTCTAAGGTAACGCAAAGGACGCGGAGAATTTCGCAAAGGGCCGCAAAGAGTAATATTTAAGAGGATGACGGAGAATGAGGTAGCAAATAGGGTGATTGGATTGGCAATTAAAGTGCATATGGCGCTTGGACCGGGGTTGTTGGAAAATGCATATAAGGAATGCTTGTATTATGAAATTTTAAATGCCGGGTTAACGGCGGTTAAAGAAAAACCAGTGCCGCTGGTTTACGAGGAGGTTAGGCTCGATTGCGGATACAGGATAGATATTTTGGTGGAAAATAAGCTCGTTATCGAACTTAAATGTGTTGAGCTACTAAGCCCGGTGCATCTCGCTCAGGCGTTAACCTATCTAAAAATAGGAAATTACAAACTTGCCCTCCTGATGAATTTCCATGTAACACGTTTAAGAGATGGGATCAAACGCATCGTCAACGGTCTTTAGCAATAAAACTCCGCGCCCTTTGCGAAATTCTCCGCGTCCTTTGCGTTACCCCTAACCACCCAAAAAACACTTGCATTTCCCAAAAATGTATTTTACCTTTGCCATTAACCAACTGGTTAAATTACATGGTTAATCTCCCTGCCGATCAATCCACCGAGCAAAAGATCCTCGAAGCCGCCAAGAATGTCTTCATCTCGAAAGGGATGGCAGGCGCGCGTATGCAGGATATTGCCAACGAGGCAGGCATCAATAAAGCGCTCCTTCACTATTATTTTCGCAGTAAAGACAAATTGTTCGAGGTGATCTTCCGTGAAGCGATCCAGCGCCTCTTTCCCAAAGTGGTGGGGATCCTCGCTTCAGAGGCACCGTTATTCGATAAGATCAGGTTGTTTTGCCGCGAATACATTACCATGGTGATGGCTAATCCTTATATCCCCTTGTTCGTGGTGAACGAGATCCATAAACAGCCCGGTACTTTTATGGAAGCCATCTGGGGAGATAAGCGTCCCCCGGTAGAACTGTTGTTCGACCAGGTACGGCGGGAAGCCGAAGCAGGGATTATCAAACCTGTTCCGCCGGAACAGCTGGTGCTTAATATGTTATCGCTTTGCGTCTTCCCGTTCATCGGTAAACCGTTGTGGCAAAACATATCCGGCACTACCGACGAACAATTTATGGCCATGATGGAGGAGCGGAAAAGCCTGGTGCCCGAATTTATTATCGAATCGATCCGTATTTAAAATATCGGCGGGCGTTGGTCGTCTGCCCAGTTATTACTCAATTCTTTCGCAATTATGTTAACTAGTTGGTTAAATAGAATGGTCAAGTCAGCGGTAATGGCTCTTATTTGTTCGCCGTTTGCCGGGTTCGCGCAAGGGGCGGGCACCCTATCGCTGGATGAAGCTTATCACCTGGCGGAGCATAACTACCCCATGATCAGGCAGCGCGACCTGGTAAAGCAAACGGCCGATCTTACCATCCAGAACCTCTCCAGGGCATTTTTGCCGCAGGTTACCCTCAACGGGCAGGCCACCTACCAGTCGGCGGTTACCAGCGTGCCCATTTCCCTCCCGGGATTTTCGATCAGCACGCCGGATAAGGACCAGTATAAAGCTACCGCAGACGTCACCCAGTTGTTGTTTGACGGCGGCGTTACCGGCAGCCAGAAAGCACTACAGCAATTAAATGCCGAGGTAGAATCAGAAAAAGTTACCGTCGAACTGTACAAAGTGAAAGACCGCATTAACCAACTTTACCTCGGCGTGCTCCTGCTGGATGCACAGCTGGAACAGGTACAACTGGTGGAAGATGATATACAAACCGGCCTGAAAAAGACCGAAGCGCTGGTAAATAACGGCGTGACCTTCCGGTCGAACCTGGATGTATTAAAAGCGCAGTTTCTTCAAACAGGGCAACGCAGGATCGAGCTGAGGGCTTCCCGTAAAGGCCTCATCAATGCGCTTTCACTGTTTACGGGACGGCAGCTGGACGAGCGCATTGTGCTGCAGCAACCGGCAGCCGCAACGGCGATTTCTGCGGCCGTTACCCGGCCCGAGCTCACGCTTTACAACAAACAATCCGCCCTGCTTGAACAGCAAAAGAAAACTTTGCTGGCGCGTAACCTCCCCAAAGCCAGTTTGTTCGGGCAGGGCGGGTATGGCAAACCCGGCCTCAATATGCTCGATAATAATTTCGACTGGTTTTACCTCGCAGGCGTGCGGCTCAACTGGTCGCTGGGCGGCTGGTATACCTACAAAAAGGAACGTAAACTGGTCGACATCAGTAAAAGATCGATTTGTGTTCAGCAGGAAACGTTCCTGCTGAACACAAATTCGCAGCTCATCCAGCAACGGTCGGAGATCGATAAGCTGCAGCAACTGGTTACTTCAGACCGCGACATCATCGCCTTGCGCGAAAAGGTAAAGCTCGCCGCCAGGGCACAGCTGGAGAACCAGGTGATCACGGCTAACGATTACCTCCGCGAAGTGAACGCCGAAGACCAGGCGCGGCAGGCGCTGATCCTGCACCAACTGCAATTGGTGCAGGCACAAATAAATTATAAAACGATAGCAGGAAATTGATATGAAAACTCACCCCTCCCAACCCACCCCGAAGCCCAAAGCCGGGAGCCCGAAGCTTACGGAAGTAAAAACGCTTTTTTACGATATGTTAAAGTATACGCTTTCGCGGTTATCCGCCGAAAAAGAGACGCCCTCCTTAACCCACTAAACATTGTCTGATGAAATATTTACCACTTGCAGTTGTGCTCCTTGTTTTAGCTTCGTGTTCCCGTAACGAAAACCAGTTCGATGCTTCCGGCAATTTCGAGGCTGACGAGGTAATAGTTTCTTCGGAATTGGCAGGCAAGATCACTTCCTTTACCGTTGAAGAAGGACAGGTGCTAAAAAAAGCGCAGCAGGTAGGGACCATCGACGCGGCAAACCTGGTACTGCAAAAGGAACAGGTGCAGGAGAGCATCAGGGCGCTGGGAGAAAAAACCGCCGATGTAAACCCGCAGATCGCCTTGCTGCAAAACCAGCTGGCGGTACAGCAGTCGCAGCTGGGTAACCTGCAGCATGAACAAAAGCGCACCGGGAACCTGGTGAAACAGGATGCCGCCACCGGCAAGCAGCTGGACGATATCAACGCAGCCATAGATGTGCTGCAGAAGCAGATCGCGGTTACGCGTCAGCAGATCAACGTACAAAAAAGCAGCATCGGCACGCAAAACCGCAGCGTACTGAGCGAAGCCGCCCCGCTGCAAAAACGCGTGGAACAGATCGATGACCAGATCGGCCGTGCCCTGTTAACCAGTCCCATTAACGGTACCGTGATCACGAAATATGCCGAAGAAGGCGAAATAACTTCTCCAGGGAAGGCGCTGTACAAGCTCGCCGACCTCTCTTCCATCACGTTGCGCGCCTACCTCAGCGGAAGCCAGCTCTCTGAAGTGAAGCTCGGCCAGCAGGTAAAGGTGCTGGTAGACAAGGGTAAGGACGCCTACAAAGAGTTTACCGGTACCATTACCTGGATCTCTGATAAAGCGGAGTTCACCCCCAAAACGATCCAGACCAAAGACGAGCGCGCCAACCTGGTTTACGCCATGAAGGTAAAAGTGGCCAACGATGGCTACCTTAAGATCGGGATGTACGGCGAAATACAGTTCCAGCCAATAACCAATAACCGGTAGCTATCAGCCAACAGCCATCACCCATCAGCCAACAGCCAGGAACCATCAACTACCAATGAAATCTGTTACCGCACAAGACCTTGTTAAAACCTACGGAACTAAAAAAGACGTGGTTACCGCGTTAAATAACGTATCGTTCGAGGTTGAGCAAGGCGAGCTTTTCGGGATCATCGGCCCGGACGGCGCCGGCAAAACTTCCCTGTTCCGGATCTTAACTACGCTGCTGCTCGCCGATTCGGGCCGGGCCACGGTAGATAACCTGGATGTGGTGAAAGATCTAAAAGCGATCCGTAAGCGCGTGGGGTACATGCCCGGCCGTTTCTCGTTGTACCAGGACCTTACCGTAGCCGAGAACCTGGAGTTTTTTGCCACCATTTTTGAAACGTCCATCCAGGAGAACTACGACCTGATCAAAGACATTTATCAGCAGATAGAGCCCTTTAAAGACCGGCGCGCGGGGAAGCTCTCCGGCGGCATGAAACAGAAACTGGCGTTAAGCTGCGCATTAATTCACCGGCCAGGCGTGCTTTTCCTGGATGAGCCCACCACTGGGGTGGATGCGGTTTCGCGTAAGGAATTTTGGGATATGTTGAAAACGTTAAAACGGCAGGGGATCACCATCCTCGTTTCGACCCCTTATATGGACGAAGCCAGTTTATGCGACCGTGTAGCATTGATCCAGACCGGGAACATTTTATCTATCGATTCGCCGGCCGGAATTGTAGATAACTTTAAGCCCACGCTGCTAGCTGTTCGTGCTAACCAGATGTACCCGCTGCTGCTGGACCTGCAGCGTTATGAAGGCGCCCGGGATGCCTATGCTTTTGGCGAGTACCACCACCTGGTACTGAAAAGCGGTTTTAACGAGGCCGGCGTGCGCAGTTACCTGGATAGGTCGGCACATGAAGGCGTTGAAATCAAACCCTCCCGTCCTGTTATCGAAGATTGTTTTATCGCCTTAATGAAGCAGCCAACCGGCGCGGCAGCCGATAACCACCAGCCATCCGCTTAAATATGCAAGACGCCATCACCACCCGGAACCTCACTAAAACATTCGGCAGCTTTACCGCGGTAGATGCCATTACCTTCCATGTAAAGAAGGGCGAGATCTTCGGCTTTCTTGGCGCGAACGGCGCCGGGAAAACTACCGCCATGCGGATGCTCTGCGGCCTTTCGTTCCCTACTTCGGGTAAAGCTACGGTAGCCGGGTTCGACGTAGCCACCGAAACCGAGAAAATTAAGCGCAGCATCGGCTATATGAGCCAGAAGTTCTCGTTATACGAAGACCTCACGGTACGGGAAAACATCCGCTTTTATGCCGGAATTTATGGAAAAAGCCGCGCCTTTATCCGCGAGAAAACCAGCCGTGTATTGCAGCAGCTCCGCCTGGAGAATGAGGCCGATAAACTGGTAGGTGCGCTGCCGCTCGGATGGAAGCAGAAACTGGCATTCTCGGTGGCGATCTTCCACGAGCCGGAGATCGTTTTCCTGGATGAGCCTACCGGCGGCGTCGACCCGGTTACACGGCGGGAGTTCTGGAACCTGATCTATGAGGCGGCCGGAGATGGCATTACGGTATTTGTTACCACGCATTACATGGACGAAGCGGAGTATTGCGACCGCGTATCTATTATGGTGGATGGCAAGATCGGTGCGCTGGATTCGCCCAAAGGGCTGAAGGAAACGTTTGGTGTAAACTCGATGGATGAGGTTTTCTTAAAGTTAGCGAGGGGGGCGAAGAGATCCGATGGGTAAAAGCCAGTTTCTATCTTTCATAAAAAAAGAATTCTACCACATCCTCCGCGACAGGAAAACCTTGTTTATCCTCCTCGGCATGCCTGTTGTACAGATCGTGATCTTCGGGTTCGCGCTTACCAACGAGGTGAAAAACTCGGCGATCGCCGTTCTCGACCAGTCGAAAGATGACGCAACGGCTTCGTTAACCGGGGAGCTGGATGCCAGCCGGTATTTCGAGATCGTTGCCAGCCTGAAGTCGGCCGCCGAGATCGGGCCCGCTTTCAGGAAAGGAAAAGTAAAGATGGTGGTGGTGTTTCCGCCGGGGTTCGGTAACGACCTCAAACACCTGAACAATGCACAGGTGCAGTTAATTGCCGACGCGTCTGACCCGAACGTAGCCAATACCCTTACCAACTACGCCAACGCCGTTATTATGGGTTACCAGGACCGCGTGAACCAGGGCCTGAAGCTTCCTTATACCATTAAAACCGAATACCGTATGTTGTATAATCCGCAGCTGAAAGGCGCGTACAGCTTCGTTCCGGGTGTGATGGCCATGGTACTTATGCTGATCTGCACGATGATGACCGCCATCACCATCGTTAAGGAAAAGGAGCTGGGCACGATGGAGGTGATGCTTGTTTCGCCGGTACAGCCGCTCAAGATCGTGGTAGCCAAAGCGGTGCCTTACCTGCTCCTCTCGTGCGTGAATATTGCCAGTATCCTGCTCCTTAGCGTATTTGTGCTGGATGTGCCTATTAACGGGAGCCTGCCGCTGCTGGTGGCGGAGAGCATCCTGTTCACGCTTACGTCGCTGAGCCTTGGCCTTCTTATTTCGTCGGCCACCGGCTCCCAGCAAACAGCCATGTTTATTTCCCTCACGGGAATGTTCCTGCCCACGGTGATGCTCAGCGGGTTTATGTTCCCGGTAGAAAATATGCCGTTGCCGCTGCGGGTGATCTCGAACGTAGTTCCGGCCAAGTGGTATTACATTATCGTGAAATCTGTCATGATCAAGGGTGTGGGTTTTGGAGCGGTGTGGAAAGAAACACTGGTACTGGCCGGGATGACCGCCTTCTTATTGTTAATAAGTATAAAAAAATTCAAGATCCGGCTGTCATGAAAATCCTATGGTTCCTACTCGAAAAAGAGTTCAGGCAGATCTTTCGCGACCCGGGCATCCTCCGCGTTATTTTTATCATGCCGGTAATGCAGCTGATCCTGCTGCCCAACGCGGCCGACTACGAGATCAAGAACATCCATATCACCGTGGTAGATAACGACCACTCTTCTTATTCGCGCCAGCTTATCTCGAAGATCACGGCATCAGGCTATTTCAAGCTGGAGCACTACAGCACGAATTATCCCGGCGCCCTGGAAGATGTGGAAAAAGACCGCGCCGACCTCGTGCTGGAGATCCCGCCGAAGTTCGAAAAGCAGCTGGTAAAGGAAGATGAAAGCACCGTTTTTATGTCGGTAAATGCCATTAACGGGGTAAAAGCAAATATCGGCGGCGCATACCTGCAAAGCATTGTCGAGGATTTTAACCGGGAGGTCCGTTTAAAATGGGTCCAGTTTCCGCGGTTTAATCCACAACCCGTCATCCAGGTAACGAGTGCCAACTGGTTTAACCCGTTAATGAGTTATAAACAATTTATGGTGCCCGGGATTCTCGTGATACTGGTCACCATGGTGGGCTCTTTCCTCGCCACGCTGAATATTGTGAAGGAAAAAGAACTGGGCACCATCGAGCAGATCAACGTAACCCCGATCAGGAAGTATCATTTTATCCTGGGCAAGCTGATCCCCTTCTGGGTGCTCGGCCTGTTGATCTTTACCATCGGGTTGCTCATTGCCCGCGTTGTTTACGGCATCGTTCCTGCCGGACATCTGTTTGTGATCTACGTTTTTGCGGCGGTTTACCTGCTGGCCATCCTTGGCCTGGGGCTCCTGATCTCTACGTTTACCGCTACCCAGCAGCAGGCCATGCTGATCTCTTTTTTCCTGATGATGGTGTTCATCCTGCTAAGCGGCTTGTATACCTCTATCGACAGCATGCCAGCTTGGGCGAAAATGATCACCCGGTTTAACCCGGTTACCTATTTTATCGAGGTAATGCGAATGGTGGTGCTAAAAGGCAGCGGGCTGAGGGATATTTCGGGGCAGATCTTTACCGTGCTGTTGTTCGCGGTATTTTTAAATGGCTGGGCCGTGCTCAGTTACCGGAAAAGAGCTTAACCGCATCTCCGCGTCCTTCGCGCCAAACTAAGCGCCGGGGTTTTACGCAAGCTTTTCGGACGCAAAGAAAATGTGCCGGAGAGTTGCGATATTAACCGAAATATTAGCTGCAGTATGAAATATCTTTTCGCTTTTCTCCTCATGTTAGTGTTGCCCGGTCCTGCCAGTGCACAAAAGCTTATTAACGAAACCGACGGCGGTTATAAACTCGTATGGGCCGACGAGTTTAATACCGACGGCGCCCCGGATCCGAAGAACTGGAAATTTGAAAAAGGCTTCGTGCGCAACCACGAGCACCAGTGGTACCAGGCACAGAACGCCTGGTGCAAAAACGGCCTGCTTATTTTTGAAGTAAGAAAGGAACACTTCGTTAACCCTGTGGCCAACCCGCAGGATACGAGCTGGAAGTCCAGGCGCCCGTTTGTGGAATATACCTCCTCCAGCATTAACACGCGTGGCCTGCAGTCCTGGCAATACGGCCGGTTTGTGATGCGCGGGAAGATCGACGTGGATGCCGGCTTATGGCCCGCATTCTGGACATTGGGCGTTTCTGGCCGCTGGCCCGCAAACGGAGAGATTGATATTATGGAATATTACCGCGGTAAGATCCTCGCAAACATCGCCTGCGGTACCGACAAGGCTTATAAGGCGCAATGGTTTAGTAACACCAAAGCGCTTACGGCATTTACCGACCCGGACTGGGCTAAAAAGTTCCATACCTGGCGCATGGATTGGGACGAAACCGCCATCGGCCTTTTCATAGATGACGAGCTGCTGAACCGCGTACCGCTCGATCAGCTGGTAAATAAAGATGGCAGCAACGTTAACCCGTTTAAGCAGCCGCAATACATCCTGTTGAATCTTGCCCTGGGGGGCGATAACGGAGGCGATCCTTCGGCCACTGTTTTTCCTAAACGGTTCGAGGTAGACTATGTGAGGGTTTACCAGAAGTAGCGCTTTGCGCTTTCTTTGGGACCGATTGCATTCACTTGTCGCGGTTTAATGAGGCCATGCCGTAGTTAACTTTCGGATACAGGCAGGGGAGCAGTATATTAGGCGTAGAATTTAGCCTGAACGGTTGCCGTGTACGTTGGTGGCTGTTCCCGGGTTCCACGTAATCAATATAAACCATGAAATCGCTTTACCTTTCTGCAGCGTCGTGTTTGCTGTTCCTTACCGTTTCCGGTCAGCCGCGTTACGCCGCCAACTGGACGTCCATCGACAGCCGCCCTATCCCGGAGTGGTATACCGACGCAAAATTCGGCATCTTCATCCATTGGGGATTGTTTTCGGTGCCCTCGTACGCACCTGTTGGAAAAGATATCCCGGTATATTCCAAGTATGCCGAATGGTACTGGTTCCGCTGGCAAACCGATAGCGGTAAGGTAGGTAAAGCCTACCGGGAATATCACCTCAAAAATTATGGTCCCGGTTTTAAATACCAGGATTTCGCAAAGTCGTTCACCGCGGAACTATTTAATCCCGACCAATGGGCGGAATTGTTTAAAACGTCGGGGGCGAAGTATGTAGTACTTACTTCTAAACACCATGAAGGTTTTACGCTGTGGCCAAGCAAAGAATCGTGGAACTGGAACAGCGTGGATGTAGGCCCGCACCGCGACCTCGCCGGCGATCTTACCAGATCGGTAAAAGCCAGGGGGCTGCATATGGGCTTTTACTACTCGCTGTACGAATGGTTTAACCCGCTGTACAAGGCAGATGTGACCAAGTATGTAGATGAGCATATGCTGCCGCAAATGAAAGACCTGGTAAACCGTTACCAGCCGGATGTTTTCTGGACCGACGGCGAATGGGAGCACCCCAGCGACACCTGGAAAAGCACCCGGTTCCTCTCCTGGTTGTATAATGACAGCCCGGTGAAAAACTCCGTAGTGGTAAACGACCGCTGGGGGAAGGAAACCCGCAGCAAACACGGTGGCTTTTACACCACCGAATACGACCTTATCCATGATGGCGACGCCAAAAATGTATCCATTCCACGTCCGTGGGAAGAGTGCCGCGGCATAGGCGGTTCTTTTGGCCTCAACCGCAACGAGAACCTGGAAGATTATTCGACCTCGGCGGAGCTTATTGGTATTCTCATCGAAAAGGTAGCCCGGGGCGGTAACCTGTTGTTAAATATCGGGCCTGCTGCAGACGGTACTATTCCAGTGATCATGCAGCAGCGCTTAACCGACATGGGCGGCTGGCTAAAGGTAAACGGCGACGCGATTTATGGTACGCAGGAATGGAAGGAAAGACCCCAAGCGAAAATCGAAGGCCGGTATTTCACCCGCAAGGGCAAAGATTTATACCTGATCACTACTAAATGGACGGATAAGCTGGATTTTGCCGGGCTTACCCGCAAACCTGCCTCGGTAACCCTGCTTGGTTTGAAAGGCTCGGTTAAAAGTAATGTTTCAGGAAGTAAGATCAGCATCACGGCTCCTGTGGTAAACCCGGGTAACATGCCGTGTAATTATGCCTGGGTGTATAGGATTGCGGATTGCTTGTAGTACTCCGGGTTAGCGGCCCGTATACTCCCTAACTACCGCTACGTCGGCCGCCGCCCAGTCGAGCAGCAACAGCTCCGCATGCGTAAACCAGCCGAGATCGGCATGTTCGTGCAGGAAGATCTCCCCTGCGGTAATTTCTGCAAGGAAAGGGATCAGCCTGATGGTCACCGTTTCGTAAGCATATTCGCGGGGCCGGAGCTCGCCCGTAATGCGGATGCGTACCTGGAGCTCCTCGCCTATTTCGCGGGCCAGGCAGGCTGCCGGGGTTTCGCCCGGCTCTACTTTTCCACCCGGGAACTCCCATTTTAGCGGCAGCAGCATTTTCGCGCTGCGTTGCACTACAAGTGTTTTGCCTTCCGGTGAAGTGATAATGGCACAGGCAACGTCCTTAACGTTTGTCATCACGCATCCCCCTGATCATGGCGCCGTAATCGAGCCCTCTTTGCATGGCATTTACCGTTGCCGCAATGCGTTTTATACGCGTAGGTTCGGTTTTGGCACTGTCGATCCATTTAATAAAGTAGTTGCGGTGCGACCGCGCCAGCTTGTAGAAAGCATCCAGCGCGCCCGGTTCGTCACCCAGGCATTCCTCCAGGTCGGCCGGCATCTCAATGCTGAAATGGAGGTCTTCTTCAAGTTGTACCTGCAGCATCGCGCCTTCGCCTTTGCGGATGCCCTTGCGCAGGTCCGCATTCAGCGGGAGGATAAAATTCCCGTCGCCCATAGGCAGCAAGGCAATACCTGCAAAAGGGAACCGGTCCAGGAAGCCTTTTGCCCTGAATGTTTGCCGGTTACCGGGCTTCACCTGTGCGGCAACGTCTGCCGGGATCACGATATACGTCCAGCCGGTTTTCTCGCCCTTTGAGTCGAACTTTAAGATAAGGGTAGTGTACTCAACCATAGTTCAAATATAATGGGTGATGTGCATGTTAGGATGAACTTTCCACCAGGTTTGCCGTGGTTAATGACAGGTAAGTTAAGCAAACCCGGGCCTGCCGGGGCATCGCTGCGGTGATACCGGCACTGGCGGCATGTTGGGATGTTAGTTTATCCGGCGGGTTGTTTTCGCCACCACGTAATACACCGGTAACGCCGCTACCAGCAATACCATGGCATAGATACTGTTCTGTGTGTCCTCGATAAACAGTCCCACGATAATAGCGAACGTTACCGCGATCATCAGGAGGGCCACCACCGGGTAGGCAGGCGCCCGGTAGAAATTTGCTTCGGAAGGTGCTTTTTTACGCACGGCGATGATGGAGGTATACACGGCAAGATCGACCAGCATGGCCATCATGGAGGCAATGGCCATTACCACCTTAAACAAGCCGATGGATGCAAACGCAATTGAAACAGCGGTGGTAATGATCAGTGCGTTGCCGGGGATCTGATGTTTGTTGATCGCCGATGCGGATTTAAAGAATAACCCCGCCCGCGAAACCGCCAGCAGGATCCTGGGACATGCCAGGAAATACGCAAACAGGATCCCCACAAGGGAAAGAACAGAAATAATGGTCACTACCAGCTTGCCTTGTCCCCCGAAAATAACCTGTGTCGCATCTGCTGCCGGAAGCACCGACGTGGCCATCTCGTGCAGCGGAAGCACGGCCATCAGGCCCAGGTTTACCAATACGTACAGGGCGATTACGCTTACCACACCCCATTTAAGTGCGGCGGGAATATTTTTGCGGGGATTGGTGTCTTCTTCCGCGAAGTACACAGGTGTTTTCCAGCCCGTGTAGGTGTAAAAAACGGCGCGAAGCGAGAGGATGATCACCGGCAGCGCGGGTATTTCATGGGAGGTACTGCCGCTTACGGCGCCGGCAACCGGGCTTTTGCCGCTCAGGAAGTAATAGTAGCAAGCGCCTACCAGCACCAGCAGGCCCAGCGCTTTTAGTACGCTTATGGTTTGCTGCACGCCGCTGCTCACCTTAAGACCCTGCCATTGCAGCACACAAAGCACCATGAGCAATACCCCCGCGATAAGGCCGATGGGGTAATGGGTGCCAAGCAGCAGGTTAGTGTATTCGCCCACCGCTATGGCGAAAGAAGCCACGGCTGCGGCAATGGTAATGTAATCGCACCAGGCCACGGTAAATCCAGGCAGCTTCCCAAAAGCATGAGTGGCGTAGATGAACGGGCCGCCGGCTACGGGATAACGCGTGCTCATTTCGGCGTAAATGAACGTGCCGGTAAGGGAGATAAGCCCGCCCGCGATCCAGCACCCGATAAAAAAATACGGATTTTCGGTATACTGGGCAAGAATGGCCGGCATCCGGAGTATCCCAAGGCCGACCATGCCTCCTACCGTTACCGCCAGGCCAAAGCCGATGCCTACGATGCGCGATAAGTGGTTCGGGGTTTTGTTCATGGGCGTGGCGAAACAGGGGCTGAGCCATAAACTTACTTAATCCGGGTAAATAATCCTATTTTCGCTGTATGCATGTACTTTTCGAATATGAATTGCCGAAGGCGATGGCAATTTGCTGCCTGGCGATAATGGTTTTCCGGGCGTGGGCGCAACAACTGCCGGACGCACAGGAGAACGGGATGCGGGTACCTGCCTGGTTAAAGATCGATGGTAAAACCGCCGGATGGGATACGCTATTCGGGGCATTTAACAAAAAAACGGAGCTATTTTACTCCATAGCCAACAACAAGGAAAATATCTACCTCGCCGTGAGGTGTTCGGAGCTCTCAGTGATCAACAAGATCATTGCCGGAGGTATCACCGCGATCCATGTTTTCAAAGATGGCCCCGGGGGTATGGACTTCCAGGTACTGATGAGCGCTACCGACTTCCGGGGAAAATATGTACCCGTAAAATAATATCATGACTTACAAGAAATACCTCCCCCTCCCCGTTACCCCCGGGGAAGTTTACCTCGCTCTTACCAAAGACATCAGCATCCGGTTATGGACCGGTGCCGCCGTGGAGTTTACAGAACAGGCCGGTACGGAGTTTTCTTACTGGGATGGTGATATCGTTGGCAAAAACCTCGAGTTCGAATACGGTAAAAAGATCGTGCAGGAATGGTACTTCGGCGAGCGGGATGCACCCTCCATCGTTACCATTAAGCTGCATCCCGATAAGAAAGGTACCTCGATGGAGTTCGTGCAAACTAACATCCCCGAAGAAGATTTTACCGAGTTCACTTCAGGGCTAGAGGAAAATTATTTTAACGGGCTGGTGGACTTTTTCGGGGAGTAGTTATATAACCGCGCATGTTCGATATCTGCTGTATTGGTCACCTTACGCTCGATAAGGTAGTTACACCTGGTTCCACCGTTTACATGGCGGGCGGCACCTCGTTCTATTTTTCGAACGCTGTACGCCATATGCCCGTCAACTACTGCCTGGTGACGTCGCTAGCCGAAGCTGAAATGCGGTTTGTCGACAACCTTCGCGAAAAAGGCACGGAGGTAACGGTATTACCCAGCCGGTATACCGTTTGTTTCGAGAACATTTATTCTGCTAACCAGGACCACCGTACGCAGCGGGTATCGCAGCAGGCAGACGCTTTTGACGTAGCCGGGATACGGGATGTCAATGCCAGGGTTTTCCACCTCGGTCCCCTGCTGGCGAACGACATTTCGCCGGAGCTGATCCGTTCACTGGCCGCCAGGGCGAACGTATCCCTGGATGTACAGGGTTACCTCCGCGACGTGCGCGACGGGCAGGTATATCCTATTCAATGGGCGGCAAGTGCCGGCCTGCTGCCATACGTCCACACCCTGAAAGCGAACGATGCCGAGCTGGAAGTACTGACGGGCGAAACCGATCTCCGCCTGGGTGCAAAAGCCATCGCTGCACTGGGCGTGAAAGAAGTGGTGATCACTTTGGGAAGCCAGGGCTCGCTGATTTACGAGAATGGTAAGTTTCACGAAATAGCGGTTTATATGCCAAGGGTGGTGGCCGATGCCACCGGCTGCGGCGATACGTATATGGCCGGGTACCTCTCGCGGCGCCTCGCCGGGGCGGGGATCCGGGAAGCGGGTGAATTCGCATCGGCGATGGCAAGCATCAAGATCGAATCATCAGGCCCCTTTACCGGTACGTTTGAAGAGGTGGCCGCCCGCGTCGCCGGCGCGCGTTGAGTACGTACTTCGGCCAAAGAAAATGGCTTTTGGCTGATTGAATATTACCGGCGGAACCCTCATCTTAGCCAAAATAAACAGCAATGGATCAACAAGAGTTATTCGTAAAAATGGCGGTTCACGCCTGGAACGTACAGATCGGTCGGGCAGAAAAAATGTTCAACGCGTTTAGCGACGACGATTTTTATCGTGAGATCGCCCCTGGCAAAAACAGGATCATTTACCTGTATGGCCACCTGATCGCCATTCACGATGCGATTAAAGATATCCTGGTGCTTGGCGACCGCCGCCATGCGGATATGGACGACCCATACATCAAGAAACCGGAGGATAAAAGCCTCACTGTGCCTTCGCTCGCAGAGATGAAGCAGTATTGGGCAGAAGTACACGCGGAGCTGGCAGCACTTTTCCAGGCATTGCCGGCCGCGGAATGGTTTACCCGGCACAAGGCGATGAGCGACGAAGACTTCGTTAAAGATCCATCGCGTAACAAGCTGAGCGTGCTGATGAACCGTACCTCGCATGTGGCGTACCATTTAGGGCAGATCGTGCTGGTGAAACCCAACTCATAAGCACCGTTATTCACTATATTGTTAAGTATTATGAAACCAATTATTTCTCCCGGCGAACTGACCGCTGCCATGCAGAACGAAAACCTGGTACTTATCGACGCACGTACCGGTGCAGGTATTAAAGAAAGCTACCTCTCCACTCATTTAGAAAGGGCGCAGCATGTAAACCTTGAATACGACCTTTCGAAACCCACAGACGACGCTGCCGATGGCGGCCGGCACCCGCTGCCTGCTATCGACGATTTTGCGGCGCTTCTCGGCAAGCTTGGCATTTCTAAAGAAAGCCACGTGGTAGTATATGACGACAAGCAGGGCGCCAATGCCGCCGCCCGTTTTTGGTGGATGTTAAAGGCGGTGGGCCATGAACAGGTGCAGGTGCTCGACGGCGGCCTGCAGGCGGCACTGAGCGCCGGTGTACCCGCCGGTTACGGCGAAGAAGCTGCTGTCGCCGCGGCAAGTCCATACCCGGTAACGAACTGGCTGCTGCCGATGGCGGATATAGCCGAAGTAGAAAGGGTGGCGACCGACCCGGACCATGTGGTGATAGATGTTCGGGATGCTGCCCGGTATCGCGGGGAAACGGAGCCGATCGACCTGGTAGCGGGACATATCCCGGGAGCCATTAACATCCCGCTAACGGAAAATGTAAATGCGGAAGGGTTTTTCCTGCCCGGGGCAGCGCTGAAGGCGAAATACGGCGCAGCCATCGGCGACCGCGATGCCGGGCACGTAATTGTGCATTGCGGATCGGGGGTTACGGCTTGCCATACGCTGCTTGCCATTGCGCAGGCGGGGTTGGAGCTCCCCAAGCTGTATGTAGGATCGTGGAGCGAATGGTCGCGCACAGGCAGGGAAATAGGGAAGGGCTTGTAACCACGGGTCCTGTCCCTCTCCCGGGAGGAGGATAAGTTGCGTAAGCATTCTGGTACGGTTCGTATACCCGAACTAAAATTGAAGCACGAACGCCGTTCCCTCCCCTTCCCGGGATTGTACGCGGATATTGCCGTGGTGCAGCATCATGATCTGTTTGCATAACGTGAGACCGATACCGCTCCCGCTTTTTTTGGTGCTGAAGAACGGAACGAAGATCTTGTCGAGCAGCTCCTCGGGCATACCGGCGCCATTGTCGGCTACTTTGATCTGCACCTTATTCGCGGAATTGAGGCCTGCCGACAGCACGATCCGCGGGTCGTTGCGGTCTTTAATGGCGTCGATGGCGTTTACAATGAGGTTGATGAGCACCTGTTCGATCAGGCTCGTATCTGCATCGAGCACCAGCTGGGGATCTTTAAGAATGATCTCCATGTCGATGTTTTTAGATTGAAGCGTAGGCTGCATCAGCTGGTGCAGGCTCTCGAACAGGTCGCGCGCGAAGATCTTCTTAAGGTTCGGGTTGGTGATCTTGTTAAGGCTGCGGTACGTTTCGGCAAATTTCAGCAGGCCTTCGCTGCGGCGGCGGATGGTATCTATCCCCAACTCGAGATCTTCCAGCGAGCCGTCGTTATATTCTTCCGGGATATTGATCGTTTTCAGCCGGTTCTTTAGCGTATCGGCGAGCGAAGAGATCGGTGCGATGGAGTTCATGATCTCGTGCGTAAGCACGCTCAGGAGCTTCTGCCACGCCTTGGCTTCCGTTTCATCCAACGCTTCATTTACGTTCTGAAAGGCTACGAGGCGGTATTTTTTTCCATCGGTATGGAACGCGGTGGCAGATAGCAGGATCTTATAATTATTCTGCTGGATATCTATCGACGCGATGCGGCTTTCACCCAGTTTGAGCAGGTTTAATTCGTTGTACAATTCACCGTTCCGTTTGTTCAGCGAGTGAATGGTTTTGAGGTAGGGCAGCTGGAGCATTTTTTTCAGCGTCTCGTTCATCCAGATCACTTCCCCTGACGACTCTTCATAGGATATGATCCCGGTATCTACCAGCTCCAGTATCTTTTGAAGATACAGGTATTGGGTTTCTTTTTCGCGCGAGATCACTTTAAAGGTATTGTTGATGTCGTTAAACCCCCTCCGGAGGCTTTTTACCTCCACCGAAGCATGTTTTTCATCAAAGTACCTCGAAAAATCACGGTAGTGTACCGATTCCACAAACTGGTTCAACTCGTTATGCGCCTTCAGTTGTAAGCGGTAGATCAGCACTACCTGGTACAATATTACGGCGATTAACAGGAACAGGTACAGGAAATATCCTTTCAGGAACAGGAATGCTCCTGCAGTGATGGTGATAATTAACAGTATCACCTGCAGCAATATGCGCCAACCGACTTTTTTGAACATGTGTTTAACTATTGGCTGCTGGCCATTGGCCGCCGGCTTGGTGCAAACCTGCGGCAATAGCTGCAGCTTAATGTTTCTATAATACTTTCTAACCGCTACTTAGCCGCATCTTGTTAGGCAATCATCAGGCTATCAGCTAACAGCCAATAGCCATCAGCTTAAATATCATACTTACTCAGCCTCCGGTACAACGCCATCCGCGTAATACCCAGTTCCCTGGCAGCCTTGGTGATATTGCCGTTATATTTTTCGATCACCTTGAGAATGGTATTTTTCTCGATATCGCTCAGTTTCATCTCGTCCATTTCCAGGTCGGGCGGCGGCAGCGTTTCGATGGGAGAAAATATCAGGTCTTTCGACTGCAGTACCGGGCCGTCGGCCATGATCACCGCACGCTCGATGGTGTACTGCAGCTCGCGGATGTTCCCGGGAAAATGGTACTGCTTCAGTTTTTCCATGGCGCGTTCGTCGAAATCAATGGCCGGCTTCAGGTACTTATCGGTGTAGATCTTGCTGAAATGACGGGCCAGCAGCACGATGTCGTTTCCGCGTTTGCGCAATGGCGGAACAAAGATCTCTACGGTGTTGATGCGGTAGATCAAGTCCTTGCGGAACCGGTTTTCGTTGGCCAGCTCCTGCAGGGGCACGTTGGTGGCGCAAA
The DNA here is from genome assembly GCF_009834915.1 of Hufsiella ginkgonis. Classification (GTDB taxonomy): domain Bacteria; phylum Bacteroidota; class Bacteroidia; order Sphingobacteriales; family Sphingobacteriaceae; genus Hufsiella; species Hufsiella ginkgonis. Next base: position 1,410,362 of record NZ_WVHS01000001.1, read on the forward strand.
TGAGGCGAATATCAACGGGCACCGCATCATTGCTGCCCAGTCGCGTTACCTGGCGATTTTGTAATACGCTCAGTAGCTTGGCCTGCTGCTGGAGCGAAATATTGCCGATCTCGTCGAGGAAAAGCGTACCGCCCGACGCGGATTCGAACCTTCCCGCACGATCTTCGCGCGCATCGGTAAAAGCGCCTTTTTTATGACCGAAGAGCTCACTTTCGAACAGGCTTTCGGTAAGGGCGCCGACATCCACCTTCACAAAAGGTTTATTTGCCCGGAGCGACTGCCGGTGAATGGCCTGCGCGATAAGCTCCTTCCCGGTTCCGTTCTCGCCGAGGATGAGGATATTGGCATCGGTAGGCGCAATTTTTTCTACTTTATAAAAGATGTCGTTCATAGCGTCCGACTCCCCCAACAGGTCGATGGACGCATTTAATTCAAGCGAGGTTTTCTTTTGCGACGGAGTGCGGTCCTTGTGCGCCAATGCGCCGCTGATGGTTTCCACGAGCTTCTCGTTGTGCCATGGCTTCACCACGAAATCGGTGGCGCCGTCCTTCAGCGAGCGTACGGCAAGATCGATGTCGCCATAAGCCGTGATCATGATCACCGAGGCTTCAGACTTCAGCTCCTTGATCTTCCTGAGCCAGTACAGGCCCTCGTTGCCCGTGTTAATGGCGCTCTTAAAGTTCATATCGAGCAGGATCAGGTCGTACTTGCGCGACGAAAGAATGGCGGGAAGGTTCTCGGGGTTCTTTTCCGTCACCACATCTTTGGCCTGCGTTTTAAGCAGCAGCCGTACGGCCGTAAGTACGTCGGGATCATCGTCTATCACGAGGATGGAGGCGTTTTTGAGGAGCATGCTTTTTGGTTGTCAGTTATCAGTTGCCAGTGGTCAGTTTTTATTTACGGTGAATTACCTGTTCAGTTTTAATCCGGTTTTAACCAGCAGGGAGCATATTATGCTACATGCAGGAGAACTGGCTACTCACAACTGATCACTGATCACCACCAACCCCACAAGTATACCACTTAATGCAACACCCTGTAAATCAAATCTTCCTATTTTAGGGGAACCGGGGCGGTGTAACAGGACCGTGCAGTAAGTGTTCGTTTTCGAACAGCGGGTTTGCGGGCAGTTCGATAAATAGCGCTTATTATCAATAGGTTATGCGGTTGGCACATGGTTGTATAATAGCTGGTGGCTGGTAGCTGATGGCTTGCGGTTTGCAAACGGTCTTAAAACAAAGACTTTTGGTTTGCCAAAACATGCCATCAGCCAATAGCTACCGGCCAATAGCTATAAAATGGACAGAGTTATACCAAAAAAGAAATGGAATTCGAAACGCCTTGCTACCATCGGCGGCGCTGCAGCAATACTGGCACTGATCGGGGCAAGTGTTTATTTTACATCCGGCAAAACGAAGGTGAATGTAGATACCGGGAAGATCACCGTCAGTGAAATTAAAAAAGGCCCTTTCCAGGAATCGATCCCTGTAAATGGCATTGTGATGCCGATCACCACCATCTACCTGGATGCGATGGAAGGCGGCCGCGTAGAAGAGAAATTCGTGGAAGACGGCGCTTTTATGAAGAAAGGCGATCCCATCATGCGCCTCTCTAACACCGACCTGGAGCTAAGCCTGGTAAACCAGGAAACGCAGGTGTTTAACCTGCTTACCCAAATGCAGATCTCTAAAAACGCGGCGCGGCAAAACACCATCGGTAAATTAAACCAGATGGCCGAAGTGGCCAGCTCTTTTACCGAAGCGGAACGGGTGTATAACCTCAATAAAGACCTGTACCAGAAAAAAGCCGTCGGGTTGCAGGAGTTCCGTAAGTCGCAGCTGGAGTACGAGTACCAGGTAAAACGTAAAAAGTTAACGGAGCAGGTGCTTCGCCAGGATTCTGTGTCAACCCGGGAAGAACAGGACCAGGCCACGCAGGGCTACCAGCGTACACAGGCTGCCCTCGCGCTGATGCGCAAAAAGGTAGGCGACCTGGTGGTGCGCGCGCCGGTGGACGGCCAGCTCACCTCGATGGATGCGGAGATCGGCCAGAACCGCAGCCCGGGCCAGCGCCTCGGCCAGATCGACGTGTTAAGCGGTTTTAAAGTGCGTGTGGATGTTGACGAACATTACATCACCCGCATTTTTACCGGTCTTAAGGGCGACTTTACCCTTGGCGATAAAACCTACAACCTGGTGATCAGGAAGGTATATACCCAGGTAACTAACGGGCGTTTCCAGGTGGACATGGCCTTTGCCGAAGGTACGCCGAAAGACATCCGACGCGGACAAACCCTCCAGATCCGCCTTGCGCTAAGCGACGAAACACAGGCAATACTGGTGCCCAAAGGCGGCTTCTACCAGCAAACCGGCGGAAACTGGATCTTTAAAGTAAGCGAGAACGGCAAGACCGCGTATAAAGTAGACATACAGCTCGGCCGGCAGGACCCGGATTATTACGAAGTACTGGAAGGATTGAAACCCGGCGACAAAGTGGTAACCAGCAGCTACGAGAATTTCGGGGATATACAGGAGTTGGTGTTGAAGAAGGAGTAGCGCGTGATCAGTTGTCAGTGATCAGTTCCGGCTAACTGCCAATGATTTGTACTAAAGCTTTTTGATATAGGAAATAACATTTTTCGGATTTCGGTTACTTCAGCGTTCATTATGATAAATAACGGTTCATCAATGTATTTAAGATCTTTTGCAAGAAGTAGTTGGTACTCTAATTCTGAGCAGGAGCCGGTAGAGATTACCAAAAATCTTTTCAGCTCTGCATCGCTGTTGCGGCCACAACCTTCTGCAATATTGGTTGGTATAGACGATGACGATCTCCTGACTTGTGAAGAGAGCCCGAATATTTCTTCTCTCGGAAACATATTCTTAGTAACCTCATATATTTTTAACGTGAGCTCGTGACTCCTGCTCCACATGGATAGGGTTTTAAAATCCTTCATATTCAAAGTAACGAAATTAAAACAACTAATAATTAATAAAATAATTCAGGTTGCCGCTCAGAACTGACGACTGATTACTGACAACTGATAACTCACAACCCACATGATCAATATCACCAACCTCCAAAAATTCTACCGTACCGAAGAAGTAGAAACTATCGCGCTCAACAACCTCTCCTTCGGGATTAAGGAGGGTGAATTTGTAGCCATTATGGGCCCGTCGGGCTGCGGCAAATCGACGCTGCTGAATATCCTGGGCTTGCTGGACGACCCCGATGACGGCAGTTACCTGTTCAATGGCATCGAAGTAGCCAAGTTTAACGAAAGGAAACGTTCCGACCTGCGCAAACACAACATCGGTTTCGTGTTCCAGAGCTTTAACCTGATCGACGAGTTAACGGTGTTCGAAAACGTGGAGCTCCCGCTGATCTATACCAAGGTAGGCGCCGCGGAGCGTAAACGCCGCGTAGAAGAAGTGCTCGATAAGATGCAGATCATGCATCGCCGCAATCACTTCCCGCAGCAGCTATCGGGTGGGCAGCAGCAGCGTGTGGCGGTAGCGCGTGCCGTGGTGAACAATCCCAAGCTGATCCTCGCCGATGAGCCTACCGGTAACCTCGATTCGTCTAACGGTAACGACGTGATGCAGCTCCTCACCGACCTGAACGAGCAAGGCACTACGATCATCATGGTAACCCACTCTGAACACGATGCACGCTATACGCACCGGATCATCCGGATGCTCGACGGGCAAGCGGTAACGGAGAATATCCTGGTGTAACGGACCCCGGGGGGTTGGACGTTTGACGTTCTGCCTTACCCGTCCGGCATAAGCGTAAAGGATGAGCACGATTTGGCTGAAGGTAAATCGCTAACGTCTAACCGTAAACAAGAAACTATGTTAATTAACTACATAAAAATCGGCTGGCGCAATTTCACCCGTCACCGTTCGTTTGCCGCCATTAACGTGGTCGGGCTGGCATCGGGTATCGCCTGCTGCATTCTCATCTTTACGCTGATCTCGTTTCACCTCAGCTTTGATACGTTTCATACCAGGAAGGACCGCATCTACCGGCTGGTGACCCAATGGCACGACGATGGTATTGGCTACTCGCCCGCGGTGCCGCAGCCGCTGGGTAAGGCGTTCAGGGAGGATTTCGATTTTGCGGAAAAAACCGCGCGCATTGTAGATTACCAGAACATCCTCATTTCCGTAAAAAACGGCGGGGAGCTAAAGAAATTTTCTGAACGGTGGGGGATCGCCTATACTGAACCGGCTTACTTCGATATTTTCGATTTCCCGTTACTCAAAGGCGATCGGGCAACCATGCTGAAAGAGCCCGGTACCGCGCTGGTGACGGAGAAGCTTGCAAAAAAATATTTCGGGGATAAAAACCCGATGAACCAGGTGATCCGCGTGGATAACCGGTTCGATTACAAGATAACCGGTGTGCTGCGCGACATCCCGGAGAATACCGACCTGCGGCAGGAGATCTACCTGTCATACATAAACCTGAAGGATTGGAACCCCTGGATTGCCGGCAACGACAGCTGGGGCGGCGTTTACAGCGGCTGCAAAGCCTACGCCTTGCTTAAACCAAACGTAAACAGTAAAAAAGTGGCGGCGGCGATGCCGCTCATCAGCAAAAAATACTTTAAAGGCCGGGACCAAAAGATCTGGCGGTTCGCGCTGCAGCCCGTGGCCGATATGCACTTTAACCCGGATTACGACGGTTATGCCGATACCAAGTATTTATGGGCGTTGTTTTTTATCGGCGTGTTCCTGATCGTTACGGCCAGCGTGAATTTCATCAACCTCGCCACGGCCCAGGCGCTCAACCGTTCGCGCGAAGTGGGTATCCGCAAGGTGTTGGGCAGCCTGCAGTCGCAGGTTTTTTGGCAGTTTATTGCCGAAACCGCCATTATCACCGCATCTGCCATCGTACTTGCGGTGGCCATCTCCGCAGTGGGGCTGCCGTGGCTTAACAACCTGTTCGAGTCTGAAATGTCGCTGCACCTGTTCAGCAACGGGCCGCTGCTGGCGTTCCTGGTGCTGCTGGGCGTAGTGGTCACCTTTTTGTCGGGCTCGTATCCCGGGCTGGTACTGGCCCGCTTTCAGCCGGTGCTGGCCCTTAAAAGCAAACTCTCCCAACGGCACATTGGCGGCTTCTCGCTTCGGCGGATCCTGGTAGTGGCGCAGTTTTCCATCTCGCAAATGATGATCATCGGCACCCTGGTAATTGCCGGCCAGATCCGCTATTCACGTACTTCCGACCTGGGCTTTAACAAAGATGCCGTAGTAATGCTGCCATTACCCGACAACGATAAGGTAAAAATGACCGCGCTCCGCAGCAGGCTGCAGGAATTACCGGGCGTACAAAACCTCTCGCTTTGCTGGCAGGCGCCCGCCGCAAGTTCTAATAACACCACCGGCCTTATTTACGAGAACCGCGCCGAGGAAGAACACTGGAGCGTTAACACCAAGAACGCCGACGACCAATACCTGAAAACGTTTGGCCTCACGCTGGTGGCCGGTCGTAACCTCTACCCGGCCGATACCGCGCGCGAGTTCCTGGTGAACGAAACTTTCGTGAAGAAGCTGGGGCTTAAATCGCCGAAGGAGGTGATCGGTAAACTGCTCACCGTGAACCGCACCGTTAAAGCCCCTATCGTGGGTGTGGTGAAGGACTTCTATAACTATTCGTTCCGCAGCGAGATCTCGGCGGTATGCATCAGCTCTGATTGGGGGAACTATGGAAACTGCGCGGTAAAGATCGACATGCGATCTGCGAAGACCACGTTGCCGGCATTCCAGAAGATCTGGAACGAAACCTACCCGGATTACCTGTACGAATACCAGTTTCTCGACGATAGCATCGCCGGGTTTTACCGGATGGACAACATCATGCTCAAGCTTACACAAGCCTTTGCGGGGATTGCGGTGCTGATAGGGAGCCTGGGATTATATGGACTGATTTCGTTCATGGCCGTACGTAAAACCAAAGAAATCGGGTTGCGCAAGGTACTGGGCGCCACCATCCCGGGTATCCTCTGGATCTTCGGCAAAGAATTTTCGCGCCTGCTGGTGATCGCGTTTTTAATTGCGGCGCCGCTGGCCTGGTGGGCCATGCGTAAATACCTGGAAGAATTCCAGTACAAAATGGGCATTGGCCCGGGCATCTTCCTGCTGGCGATAGGGGGTACATTCGCCATAGCGGCGGTTACCATCGGCTACCGGTCGATCAAGGCGGCGCTGGCCAACCCGGTGAAGAGCCTGAGGACGGAGTAAAAGCTCAGTGAAGTATTATAACAGAAGCAGGAACATTAAATATAACATCAATCATGTAATACGTAAAACGTCTAACGTTCAACGTCAATCCCGATATCATGCTACGCAACTACCTCCACATCGCCCTCCGGAACCTCCTTAAAAAGAAAGGTTTCACCTTTATTAACATAAGCGGCCTGGCCATCGGGATGACTTGCGTGATCCTGATCTCGCTGTATGTAAAGAACGAGCTGAGCTACGACCGTTCGTTTAACGACAGCGATCGCATTTTCCGGGTGAACATTAACGGGAAAATGGGTGCCGAAGAGTTTTACGCCGGCTATACTCCGCCTACCGCCGGATCTGCCCTGCTGCGCAATTTCCCGGAGGTGGAAAGCTTCGCGCGGATCTATCGCCCGGGCGAAAAAGTGATCCGGTACAAAAAAGGCGGCGACGACCGCCTGTTCACCGAGAAAGGAATATTCGGCGTCGACTCTAACTTTTTCGAGGTATTGAATTACCCGCTGAAGCAGGGCGACCAGGCAACGTGCCTCCGGGAGCTCAACTCCATCGTGATTTCTGAAGAGATAGCGAAGAAATATTTTGGCGACGCCGATCCCCTGGGAAAAGAGCTGTTATATGACGTGGACGGCTATCCTTTCGTGGTAACGGGTGTGCTGGCCAAACAAACAAACCCGGTGTCGCTGCAGTTCGACGTGGTGATGCCGGTTAACAACTTTCGTGATGTACACCGCTTTAGCTGGAGCTGGGTATGGCTTAATATGGCCACCTATGTAAAGCTGAAAAAGAACGTACCCGCCGATGCCGCCGCCATCGCCAGGCTGGAGGCGAAGTTCCCCGCCATGATGAAGGTGGAAGCCGTGAGCGCCTTTGCGCGGATCGGGCAGCCATACGAGGAGTTTTTAAAGAAGGGCGGAAAATGGGACCTTCATTTACAGCCGTTAAAAGATATTCACCTGCGTTCGGGCGCCGTGCAATCCGGCGTGACAGACCAGGGCGATATTAAGTATGTGTATATCTTCTCGCTCGTGGCGCTGTTCGTGGTGCTGCTGGCCTGTGTTAATTTCATGAATCTTTCTACGGCCCAGTCGGCCAAAAGAGCGCGGGAAGTAGGCGTCCGTAAGGTGCTTGGCTCGGCCAGGAAACAGCTTATCGGCCAGTTTTTAGCCGAGGCGTTCCTTTTTAGTGTGATTGCTTCTGCCATTGCGCTTATCGCCGTAAAGCTTACCCTGCCATGGTTTAACCAGCTGGCCGGGAAGTCGCTGGTGTTCAGCTCGTTTTTTACGAATGGCACCTGGCTGATCCTGGTGCTGCTCATCCTGTTCAGCGGTTTTGTGGCCGGCAGCTATCCCGCATTTGTACTTACGTCGTTTAACCCGGTAACGGTATTAAAGGGGACAGGGCTCCCGGGCGGGCATCGGGGAAGCAGGAACTTGCGCAGCGGGCTGGTGGTTTTCCAGTTTACGGTATCCACCGCACTGATCATTTGCACCATGGTGGTGTATAACCAGCTGCATTATGCGCAGCACCGCGACCTGGGGCTTACCAAAGAGAACGTGATCGTTATCGCCAACAGCAAGCGGCTGGGCGAGAGCGAGAAAGCATTCAGGAACGAAGTGGCCCAACTGCCGCAGGTGCTCAATGCGAGCATCACCACGGGTGTTCCCACGAAAGATGCTTTTGGTGATTTTTATGTGCCCATTGCGGGCGATGAAGATAAGCAGGTAGCCAAGGACCTGACGTTGAACTCGTACATGGCCGACGATGATTTTATATCGTCCATGGGGCTGAAGCTGGTCGCCGGCCGTGCATTCTCCAAAGAATTTAAAGATTCCGCATCCATCATACTCAATGAAACGGCTGTAAAACAGATTGGCTGGAAGAAACCCCTCGGTCAGCTGATCAGGTACCCCGGCGGCCATATGGAATCGTATAAGGTGATCGGGATCGTGCGCGATTTTAACGTGGAGTCGCTCCATTACGCGGTTACACCGTTCGCGTTGTTCCACACTTCCTCTCATACGTACGATATCCGGAGTTCCTATGTAGTGGTGCGCGTAGCGCCGGGCGATCCTTCGCACGTGGTGAAGGCGCTGCAGGATAAGTGGCGGGTGTTTTCGCCGGCCACACCGTTCGACTATAGTTTTCTCGATACGGATTTCGATATGCTGTATCGTGCCGACCAGCGCATTGGCGCGGTGTTCGGAACCTTTACCGGTCTTTCGATCTTTGTGGCCTGCCTGGGATTATTCGCGCTGGTGGCTTTTACCGCCGAGCAGCGCACCAAAGAGATCGGGATCCGCAAAGTGCTTGGATCGAGCGTAAGCGGTATCGTGCGGTTGTTATCAAAGGATTTTATTGTATTGGTGGTCATCGCTATCGTGATCGCTTCGCCTTTGGCGTGGTGGGCAATGCACTACTGGCTGCAGGATTTTACTTACCGGGTAACTATTGGATGGTGGGTATTTGCAGGTGCTGCCGCGGTGGCTGTGTTTATCGCGCTGTTAACGGTAAGCTTCCAGGCGGTGAAGGCGGCCATGGCTAACCCGGTGAGGTCGCTTAGGAATGAGTGAAGGGAATAGCGGATAAAGAGTAGAGAATAGTAAATAGAAAGGTATGGGACATAATTTGAAAGCGATTTATCGCAACATGCTGAAAAACAAGCTGTATACGTTTTTTAACGTGGCGGGTATGGCGGTGGCGTTTGCGTGCAGCATACTCTTGTTTTTATCGGTTTACCAGGATTTTTCGTTCGACAAGTTTCACGTAAACGGGGATAAGATCTATAAGGTCTACAGTTTTTCGAACGCCGCCAACGGGCCCGAACTGAGCGAAGTGATGGCTTACCCGGCCGGTCCGGCGTTAAAAGCCGACAATATCGGGATCACCAAATTTACACGTGTGCGTTACGGCGGCGGCAAAATTCGCTATAAGGCCAAGGAGCTGGAGCTTACCACGGTGCTGGTGGATCCCGATTTCCTCCGGATGTTCTCCTTCAGGATATTACAAGGGAACCGGGTGAACCCCTTGGCCGATTTGGGGAAGGTAGTGCTGAGCGCAAATGATGCGGCAAGCCTTTTCGGCAGCGAAGACCCGGTGGGCAAGACCGTAGAGACGGAGATCAGCGGCACCTGGAAGAGCCTGGAGGTATCGGCGGTGATCGAAAATCCGCCGGTTAATTCTTCCATCCAGTTTGGTGCCCTGGCACGTACCGAAACTCATGGCCATTACCCGGCTATTAAAGACGAATGGAATAACCAGCATCACCCGGTGTATGTGCAGCTGGCCGAAAATACCACCCAAGAATCGACGGAAAACAGGCTCCGTTCTTTCGTTAAAACACATATGCCGCCAAACATCGGACTAATGAAGGCGCGTGGCTACCGGGCCGATGCTAAAGGCGACTTTTCGGGCTTGAAATTATTGCCGCTTGCCGATGTGCACTTTAACCCGGAGATAGGCACCGGCGACCGGGTGAACCGCTCTTTCCTCTACATCCTGGTACTTACCGGTGTGGTGGTCCTTGTGATCGCCTGTTTCAATTTCATCAATCTCAGCATCGGGCTTTCTTTTACACGTACCAGGGAAATGGGCGTGCGTAAATGCCTGGGCGCAGGTAAGGCCAATATATGGACGCTGGTTTGGGGCGAGGGCTTTGTTACTACCCTGGTTGCTATGGTGATCGGGGTGGCTGCCGCGGTACTGCTCATTCCATCGTTTAACCAGCTGTTCGTGGCGAAGCTGGAAACTTCGCTGTTATATGATCCGGTGATAGGGCTGTTACTCCCGGGCATCCTGTTGTTTGTTTCGCTGTTTGCGGGAAGCTACCCGGCACTGGCCATGACGAAACTTAAGGTGGTGGAAGTATTAAAAGGCAAAATCGCGCTAAAAACCAACGGGTTGTTTCGAAATACGCTGGTGGCGTTCCAGTTCATTATCGCGTGTGTGCTCATCAGCACCACCATGGTGATCTACCGGCAGTTCCGGCATTTACGGTCGGCGCCGCTTGGCTATACTACCACGTCTATGATCAGCATCCCGGTTTACGATCAATCTAAAGGAAAGGAACTTATCCGGACGATGCGCCTGCAGCTAGCGTCGCAACCCGCTATCGTGAGCGTTTCCGGTTCTTCCTTTAACCTGGGGATCGGCAAAGACCGCAACACCGGGAAGTGGTCGTCCAACTTCGGCTATAAAGGCAAAGTGGTGCGCACCAACTGGATGGAAGCGGATTACGACTTCCTGAAAACGCTTACTATCAAGCAGGTAGAAGGACGGGATTTTTCTTCTGCCTACGCATCCGATTCCGTCAATGCGGTGATCGTTACCGAAAGTATGGCCAAACAGCTCACAGACGGGCACGCGGTAGGAATGGAATTTTTCGCCGATTCCGCTCAAGCGAAACTGCATATAGTGGGCGTGATCCCCGATTTTCACCTCTATTCGATGTTCGAAGATAAGGAGCCGATCTCGATCATGCTGAAGCATGAAGAGTCGATGGCTTACATCCTGGTAAAGGTAAACACCACCAATCCCGCCGCCACCATGGAGCTGGTAAAAAAGACCTACGCAAAGCTCGAGCCCGGCAAAGAGTTTAAGGGCTCGTTTGTAACAGAGAATATCGAGCGGTGGTACGCCAAAGAGAAGCGGTTGTCGCGGCTGTTCTCCATCGCCGCCGGCGTGGCCATCGTGCTCTCCTGTATGGGCCTGTTTGGTATCAGCCTGATCGTGGTGCGGCAGCGGCTTAAGGAGATCGGTGTGCGGAAGGTGCTTGGCGCTTCTGTTTCGCGCATCGCCGCCATGATCTCGAAAGACTTTTTAAAACCGGTGCTGCTGGCCATCGTGATCTCTGTGCCGCTTTCCTGGCTGATATTGAACAAATGGCTGCAGGATTTTTCGTACCGCATCACCATCGGCTGGTGGATGTTTGTATACATGGGCATGGCTGCGCTCCTCATCGCCCTGGCCACCGTAAGTTTCCAGGCGATAAAAGCGGCTTTGGCAAACCCGGTAAAGAGTTTAAAGACGGAATAACAAGAGGGTTTGACGTGCGACGTTTGATGTTGTACGTCCCCCCGGGGGAGCCCAGGAAGCAGTTGACAGGAAATAAGACCAATAAAAATAAATGCGAACCAGGCCGACGTTAAACGTCCGTCGCCGAACCTTCAACCAATAAACCCGAAATCATGCTCAAAAACTATCTCAAAGTAGCTTTTCGTAATCTCTGGAAAAAGAAAGGCTTCTCTTTTATCAATATTACGGGTCTTTCTATCGGGATGGCCAGCGCGGTACTTATCCTGTTGTGGATTTACAGCGAGATCAGCTTTGACCAGTTTCACGAAAAAAGCGAGCGCATTTACCAGATGTACAACCGCTCGGTATTTGATGGAAAGCTCTGGTGCTGGGGCACTACTCCAAAACCGATGGGCGCTGCGCTGCGGAAAGACTATCCACAGGTAGAGAACGCAGCCAGGGTAACGCAGGGTACGTTCCTTACCTCCGTGGGAGAGAAACACCTGAACAGTTCGGGGTACCTCACCGATCCGGACTTCCTGAAGATCTTCAGCTTCCCGCTGCTTAAGGGCGATGCGGCCAGGGCCCTTGGCAAAGCAGGCTCGATCGTGATCACCGAGAAACTGGCGCAAAAGCTATTCGGTGAGGCGGATGCGTTCGGAAAAGTGATCCGTATAGACAGCATCGCCCAGTTTACGGTTACCGGCATAATGAAGGACCTGCCTGCCAATACCCGTTTCGATTTCGAATTCCTGCTCCCCTGGTCGTACATGAAGACCATCGGCTGGGACGATAACTACTGGGGTAACAATTCGGTGCAAACTTACGTGCTTTTAAAGCCCGGCGTAACCGAGGCCATGGCTAACAATAGGTTTAGGAACATTACCAAATCGCACTCTGACACAAAAGACATCGAGGTGTTCGTGCACCCGATCACCAAGTGGCGCCTGTATTCTAAGTTCGAGAACGGCCAGATCGTTGGCGGGAGGATCGGGGTGGTGCGGCTGTTCGGTATTATCGCCGGCTTTATCCTGCTGATCGCCTGCATCAATTTTATGAACCTGAGCACGGCACGGAGCGAAAAACGGGCAAAAGAAGTAGGGATCCGTAAAGTAGTGGGCGCACAAAAAGGACTGCTGGTATCGCAGTTCCTGGGCGAATCGATACTGATCTCGCTCCTGGCCGGGATGGTGGCGATGATCATTGTACAGCTAAGCCTTTCGGGATTCAACGAGCTTACCGACAAGCATTTATCCATTCCATATGGTAGCGTGTTATTCTGGCTGGCGAGCCTGGTGTTCGTCATGCTGACCGGCATTATCGCGGGCAGCTACCCTGCGTTTTACCTGTCGGCCTACAAACCGGTAAGCGTGCTGAAGGGTACTTTTAAAGCCGCCCATGCGCTGGTTACGCCGAGAAAAATATTGGTGGTGATGCAATTTACTTTCGCTATCGGGCTTATTATCTGCACCATTATCGTTAACCAGCAGATCCGGTATGCCCAGGCCCGGGAAACCGGCTACAAAAAAGATAACCTGGTGTACACCTTTATCCAGGGCGATGTAGAGAAGCATTATACGGCGATCAGCAACGAACTGCTGAATAGCGGCGCGGTAACCTCCATCACCAAAACCAGTGCGCCTATTACCCAAAAATGGAGTGATAGCTGGGGCTATAGCTGGAAAGGAAAAGATCCCAATGCGAAACTGGACTTCTGTATTTATAACGTCGACGGCAATTTTGCGAAGACCACCGGGTTACGCATCCTGCGCGGGAGGGACATAGATGTAAAAACCTACCCTACCGACTCGAATGCCATGTTGCTGAACGAGGCCGCGGTTAAGATCATGGGTTTTAAGGACCCTATCGGGCAAACCGTTACTAATGGCGACGACGGTAAATGGCATGTAGTTGGCGTAATACCCGATTTTATCCTTTCATCGCCTTACGAGCCGGTATCGCCCATGATCGTGCAGGGACCGAAAGCCTGGTTCAACGTGATCCATCTCAGGCTGAACAGCGCACGCGCTACCAGCGATAACCTCGCTAAGACCGAAGCCATTTTTAAGAAGTACAACCCGGATTACCCGCCCGCGTTTAAGTTCGTAGACGATGAATACGGTCATAAGTTCGCCGAAGAAAAACGTATCGGGACACTTTCAGGCCTTTTCGCCGGCCTCACCATTGTTATTTCATGTCTTGGCCTTTTTGCCCTGGCCACGTATATGGCAGAGAACCGGATCAAAGAGATCGGTGTGCGGAAGGTATTGGGAGCCTCGGTTTCCAGCATTACTACGCTGCTCTCCACCGATTTTCTCAAGCTCGTATGCATTTCCTTCGTGGTGGCCGTTCCGCTTGCCTGGTGGGGCATGCATACCTGGCTGCAGTCATATACTTACCGGGTGCCGATCAGCATCTGGGTGTTCGCAGTAACGGGCGTGATCTCGGTGTTCATCGCAGTAGCCACCATCAGCTACCAGGCGATAAAGGCGGCAATAGCGAACCCGGTGAAGAGTTTGAGAACAGAGTAGGGAACGTGAGACGTTGGACCTTTACGTTGCCCCAGGTGGCCATAGTGTAGTGAATAGGACAAAAACCAGTGAACATAAGTACAATTAAGCAGCACATCCCATGTCGAACTGTTAACGTCCAACCTTAAGCAAACAGTTATGATCAAGAATTATTTCAAAATTGCGTTCCGTAACCTGGTTAAGTACAAGTTTATTTCCGGCATCAACCTGTTTGGCTTAACGGTGGGCCTTACGTGCTGCCTGCTCATAATCGCTTATATTGTCAACGAGCTGAGTTACGACAAGTACAACGATAATGCCGGTAACATTTACCGGTTGGAGCGTACCTTCTTAAACCCTGGCACCCATGCGAAATCGTTGGAGCTCGGCGCCGTTGCGCCACCATTCGCGCAGTTCCTGCTCAATGATTTTAAGGAGATCAAAGGACTTACCAGGATGCTGCCTGCGAATAGAATAATAATTTTAACCAGTACAGGTCATGTTTAAAAACTATATCAAAACATCATTAAGAAATCTCTGGAAACGTAAGCTGTTTACTTCCATTCATATCATCGGGCTTGGCGTTGCTTTCGGGGCGGCTATTTTGCTGTTCATTGTAGCCGCCAACCAGCTTACGTTCGATGATTTCCACATCAATAAACAAACCATCCACCTGCTCTCCCTGGAGCAGCACCGCGCACAAAAAACGGATTTTTCCGATAACATGCCGGTGCCCATGGCTCCGGCGGTAAAACGGGAACTGAGCGGCGTAACGGCCGTTACCCGGGTAATGGGTGGCATGGTGGCGTCGCGGCAGGGAAGTAAGGAGCTGGACCTCGGCATCAACTACGTGGATCCGTCTTTTTTGCAGATGTTCAGCTTCCCGCTGATCAGCGGGAACACCAGGCTGGCGCTGAGCGGCCCTGAGCAGGTGGTGCTAACGGAAAATGCCTCGCAAAAGCTGTTCGGCACCACGGCAACCCTGGGAAAACCGGTACAGTTGAATGCCGACGGCGTGTGGAAAACGTTCGTGGTGTCGGGGATTTTAAAGGATCTTCCTAACAATTCGAGCATCCGGTTTGATGTACTGGTGCGTTTCGAAAATGCGGGTAACTATCGCAGCAACGCAGATCAATGGGGAAATTTGAACCATAACGTATTCGTGCAGCTTAGGGAAGATATGAACCCGCAACGTTTTGAACAAAGCAGCCACGCATTTATCAACAAATACTTCGCCGAAGATATTAACACTTTAACACGTGACGGCGGTAAGCCGGGGCCTGATGGCCAGGTGATCAGCCTGCGGCTCATCTCTCTTCCCGACATGCACTTTAATAAGACCACCAGCATCGGCAATGCTACGAGCATCGTTTTTCCATGGCTTCTTATCGTGCTCAGCATCTTTATCCTGTTTATCGCCAGCACCAATTTTATCAACCTGTCGCTGGCCGGATCGTTCACCCGCTCGCGGGAGATCGGGATGCGTAAAACCCTGGGCGCCGGGCGCGCACAGATCCTTACCCAGTTGTGGGGCGAAGCGCTTATCACCTGCCTGTTTGCGCTGACGCTGGGCGGTCTTCTTGCACAGGTACTGCTCGGCTACTTTAACGCCGAAATGCGGTCGGTGCTCACCTTCTCTGTTTTGTTTTCGCCCAAGGTGCTTGCCTGGTTCCTGGTGCTTTTTTTAGCCGTTACCGCTTTCGCGGGAGGTTACCCGGCTGCTGTAATGTCGAAATTCAATACCATCCTTACGCTCAAAGGCGGGTTGAAAATGAATTCGAAGAACAAGCTGCGCAACGTGCTTATCAGCACCCAGTTCGTGATCGCCATTTTGCTGATCACTTCTACCTTCATTATCAGCTCGCAGATGC
Organism: Hufsiella ginkgonis; assembly: GCF_009834915.1. Classification (GTDB taxonomy): domain Bacteria; phylum Bacteroidota; class Bacteroidia; order Sphingobacteriales; family Sphingobacteriaceae; genus Hufsiella; species Hufsiella ginkgonis. Next base: position 1,426,001 of record NZ_WVHS01000001.1, read on the forward strand.
GTTACCTGCGCAGCAAGCCGCTGGGTTATAACAAAACGCAGGTGATCAGCATCCCGGTTGGCACCGGGCCCGACGGCGAAAGCGTGTTGAAGCTCATGCGTGCAAAGCTGGCGGCAGTTCCCGGCGTGCTCGCTGTTTCGGGCACCGATAACAACCTGGGACGCGGAAAGGACGGTTCCTCCCGTACGTCTGTGATAGGTTTCGACTACCACAACCGCGAGATTAAAACACACTGGCAGCGGGTAGACTACGATTATCTCGAAACACTTGACATCCCGCTGCTCGCCGGCCGCGATTTCAGCCGCGACTTTGACGATAGTGCCTCCGTGCTCATCAACGAGAAAATGGCGCAGCAGATAGGCGGGAAAAACCAGGTAGGGACGCTGCTTCCCATCGGCGACGGTCATAACCTGGTGGTGATCGGGGTGGTGAAGGACTTTAACTTCAAGTCGCTGCATAAAGACATCGAGCCGCTTACCATGTCTATCCGCGCGGAAAACGCTCCGCAGTACATTTACGTAAAAGTAAAGCCCGACGACCTCGCCGGCTCCATGAAAGCCGTAACCGCTGTATGGAAGGGCGTAAACCCGTCCGCCAAAGCGGACCCTACTTTCCTCGAAGAAAACACCAACCGGCAGTACCGGAACGAAGAGATGATGACCACCATCTTTACTTCCGGTGCGATATTGACTATCCTGATCAGCTGTATGGGCCTGTTTGCCATCGCCTTGTTTATTATGGAGCAGCGTACCAAAGAGATCGGGATCCGTAAGGTGCTGGGCGCCAGCGTGCCGGGCATCGTGCAGCTGCTGTCGAAAGAATTTGCCAGGATGGTGGCGGTTGCTTTCCTGTTAGCGGCTCCCCTTTCGTGGTGGCTCATGAACCTATGGCTGCAAAACTTCGCTTACCGCATACATCCGCAATGGTGGATGCTGCTTACCGGCGGCGCTATCGTGATGGCGGTTGCCATGTTAACCGTGGGTGTACAGGCGGTAAGAGCGGCACTGGCGAACCCGGTAAGGAGTTTGAAAACTGAATAAGGAAACGTTTTACGTTCCTGCCATTGCTTTAAAAAATTGATACCATAAAATTAACCGGAACCAACTAATACGTTTAACCTCCTGCGTTTAACGTCCGATAAAATATACCGTTATGCTAAAAAACTATATCAAGATCGCTTTTCGTAACCTGGTTAAGAATTCGACCTTCTCCGTTATCAACATCGTGGGCCTTACGGCCGGAACACTTTGCTGTCTTTACATTCTTATTTATGTGAAAGACCAGTACAGCTATGACCAGCATCACGCGAAAGCGGGCAGCATTTTTCGCATCACTTCGCTGCTCGCATCAAAAGGCGATACGGGCAACCCGATGGGGACCACCTCGCCGCCTGTTGGTCCCGCACTTAAAAGAGATTTCCCGGAAGTGGAGCAATACACCAGGATGGTGATCCCGCCCGGTGTAAAAAAGCACCTGTTCAGCTACCGCGATAAGTCTTTTTATGAAACAGAGGGCGTTTTTGCCGATTCCACCTTCTTCCAGCTATTCGATTATCACTTTGTGTACGGTAATTCCGCGGCGGCTATCCACGACCCGTACAGCATCGTGCTCACCCGCAAAACCGCCGAAAAACTTTTCGCGGGTAAGAACCCCATCGGTGAAGTGGTGCAGATCGATAATTCTTTCGGTAAACATGGCTTTAAAGTAACCGGCGTGGTCGACGATCAGCTTGGCAAGTCGCATATCAATGCCAATTTCTTTATGTCTATGAACAGCGGTGGTATTGGTGAGTTTGTGCGAAATGACAATACCTGGATAGGAAACAATTTCGTATACGCTTACATTCGCCTTGCGCCGACATCGGCCGCGGAAGCATTTACAAAAAAGCTGCCCGCTTTCCTGGATAAATATGCCGGCGATCAGCTGAGAGCGCAGGGGCGCCGTAAGGTATTAAACCTGCTTCCCGTTCCGGCCATTCATACCTCGCCGGGTTATGGCGCCAATTCAGATAAGCCCGTGAGTACGCAATTCCTGTCTATCCTGCTGGTTATTGCGGCATTGGTCCAGTTTACGGCATGCATCAATTTTATGAACCTTTCTACCGCACGCTCGGCCAAACGCGCCAAGGAAGTAGGGGTACGGAAGGTGGCCGGAGCGGCAAAGGGCGATCTGGTGCGGCAGTTCCTTGGCGAATCGCTGATGTTGTCTGTTTTCGCGATCTTGCTGGCCCTGCCGCTGCTCTGGCTGCTGCTGCCGTTTCTCAACCAGCTTTCGGGCAGTGCCATTACACTTTCGTTTTTTAAGCAAACGTCCATCTGGCTGATGGTGACAGGTTTGGTATTGCTTACCGGGCTTTTAGCAGGCAGCTACCCGGCCTTTTACCTTTCGGGATTTAACATCACCAGCGTGATCAAGGGGAATTTTTCCAGCCACGTATCGGCTGCGAATATCCGCAGGGGCCTGGTAACCATCCAGTTCGTGGTGGCCGTGGTACTCATCAGCGGGATCCTGGTGGTTAATTTCCAGCTTAAGTACCTTGCTGGGAAAGACCTGGGGTACGCCACTACGCAGCGCATCATTATCCCGTTCAATACCCCCGAATCGCGGCAGCATCTTACCGCGTATAAAAACCTGGTAGCGGGCATGCCGGGCATCACCTCCGTAAGTAACGCAAACAATTACCCGAGCCAGTTTATATTTAACGACATCCGGATGTACGGGCAGGGGCAGCAGCCACAGGATGCTTTCTCTATCCAGTACATGGTAACCAACCTCGGCTTCGTTAAAACGATGGGTATTAAACTTATTAGCGGGCACGATTTTACCGGGGCCGATGAAGGACGCGTGCTGGTGAACGAAGCCACTATCCGCGAACTGGGCATCAGGCCCGAAAATGCCGAAGGTGCGCGGATGTACCGGGCAGACGGCGATACGCTGGAGATCGCCGGTGTGATGAAAGATTTTAACGTAGCCTCGTTACACGAAAAAGTGAACCCGTTTATGCTGCGGTATTCGTCGCAGGACGCAGATCTCCCCAATGTTATCGTGGCTACCGGTGCGACGGATTACCAGCAGCTGCTTGGCAGGCTCGAGGCATCGTGGAAGCGGGTGGTGCCCCTGGTGCCGTTTGAATATAATTTCCTCGACGAACAGGTAAGCAAGCAATATGAGTCTGAGATCACGCTCGCACGGATCATCAATGCGTTTACCGGCGTCGCCATCCTGATCTCCTGCCTGGGATTGTTCGGGCTCTCTGCCTTTACCGCCGAACAGCGCGCCAAAGAGCTGAGCATCCGCAAGATCCTGGGGGCGTCTGTGCAAAGCCTGGCCGGCTTGTTATCGAAAGAATTCTTGAAGCTGGTCCTCCTGGCGTCGCTCATCGCCATCCCGATCGCGTGGTATGCTACCAGCTTATGGCTGCGGAATTTCGAATACCGCATCAGCCTCACGTGGTGGATGTTCGCATTGGCGGGATTGGCAGCATTGATCGTGGCGATCATTACGGTGAGTTTCCAGTCGCTGAAAGCGGCGGTGGCAAACCCGGTAAGCAGGATCAGGTCGGAGTAGGGCGCTTTAGGGTCCACGCTCTTTGCGTGAAATTTTTGGGATCAAGCTGAATTTCCGGGGAGTAAGATTTGGCTGTCAGCTATCAGCATTCAGCCCGTAAGTATGCCTTTACAAGATAAGTAATTGACGTTGAGCTATTCCTGAGTAGGATTCCAGGTTTGACGGTGTAATCAAAGCTGATTGCTGACAGCTAATAGCTCCCAAACTTTTAAGCCTGATCCATTTTTTGCCTTCGCCGGACGTGAGTCATAAAATAAAGAGTCCCGAACAAATGCCGGGACTCTTCAACCTAAACCTTATCACAATTAAACCAATTATCTTGGTTCATTAGTATAAACGATTTCGCCGGCCAAATAGTTTTTAATTTTTTTAATTTTTTTAGTCCGGCTGTTTCACGGCTCTTTTGCGGAGTAGCGTATCGATGAAATACAAGCCCATGATCACTTCCAGCAGTGCAAATCCCTGCAAGTAAACAGGGTTCTGCGGCAGCGAAAGTTTAACGGACGACAGGGTGCCTGTCCCGGGGCTCGCAGGTGTGCCCTGCGACCAGTTTACGTTTAATAGTACATAAGCGAGTCCGCCCGCCATGGTGAGCATAAAAAAAGCGGCGATACCATAAATAATCCGTTTGTCTACCAGCGAGCGTACCGTGCCGGGTGCAGGCGCCAGGCTAACCTGCTCCATTACGTGGCGGGTAAAGCTCATGGAGGGCTCATCGGCCTCCATGCCGTTAAGCGTATCATTCAAAGCGGAAAACTCTTTGAACAGGGCCGCGTACTCCGGGTCTTCCGCAATGAGGCGCCGCATCATCTCCTGTTCTCCGGGGGGCAGCGTGCCATCGAGGTAATCCCATACCTGCTGTTCCTTTATTTGCTTCATAGTAGTTCATTTACTTCGTGTTTCAATAACTGCCCGAGCCTGGTGCGCAGCCGCTGACGTGCCCGGTGCAGCTTTACCTTTGCCGTATTTGTTTCGATGTTAAGCGTTTCAGCGATTTCTTCCAGCGATAGCTCTCCTAAATAGAACAGGGTGATAATGGCCCTGTCATCTGGTAACAACTGACCGATCGCCTGGTTTACATACACCGAGCGGGAACGCTGCTCCGTGATGTCGGCATCGAAAGAAGCGATCTCCCATGCGCCCGTATCCTGTGTCGTATCGTCGATCGAATGCGTATCCAGTTGTTTTTTTCGCAGGAAGGTCATCGATGTGGTATATACAATGCTGTAAAGCCACGTGGTAAATTTAGCCGTTCGCTTAAAAGTATGCAGAGAGCGGTATGCTTTTACGAAACAATCCTGTGCGATCTCTTCGGCATCTTCGCGCTTGCGGGCAAAACGCAGCGCCAGGGTGAATACAAAACGCTGGTGACGCCGCACAAGCTCCGCATATGAAGCCTGTACGCCCGAAAGTACTTCCTGTATCAATTCCTGGTCCGAACGCATGTTACAGGTTGTTTGACGCGGGTTGTTGATGGCAGGTTACACGTTATTAGCTGATAGGTGTTGGCTGATAACGATTAGCTGATAGCTGACAGCTGCTGGCTGATAGCTAATAGCATAAGATGTCTTGCCCATAATGTGAACAGGAGGGTGTAACCTCTTTCATTTCTATGTTGTCATAATCCCCAAATCATATTAACCAACTAAAAAGTAACGACATGCACGAACATGTAAACAGCGTACCCGAAGAATTAATCCCAATCCTGCTCGGGATCGGGTTATTTGCAATGATCTTTGGATTGCGGTACCTCAGCAACAAAGAAACGATGGCCATGATCCAGAACGGCATGGACCCCAAACTAAACAAAGCGACTCCTCAACCCTATAAGAACCTGAAATGGGGATTACTGCTGATGGGCGCCGGCATCGGCCTTTTCATCGCGTTTATGCTGGATAACGCGTTCTATACCTTTGCGGATTCATCGCGCGACAACGATAACGTATTTTTCCTCTATGTTTCTCTCCTCAGCATCTTCGGCGGATTGGGGTTGTTCATCTCTTTCCTTATGGAGAAGAAAGCGCTTTCGTAGGCTATCAGCCATCAGCTATCAGCTAGCTGCTATCATCAGCTACCTGAGATACCGTTCCTCCAGTATTCCCCGGTGATGGTTCACGTGCCCGGCTATTACGAACAGCATGGCCCTCACGGTAATGTCGTAAGTGCTGGCATTGCCTGCCTGGGATAATTCTTCTTCGGTAAATGACCGGAAGAGAAACAGGTTGGCTTTCCGGAGCAGTTCGAATTCGTCGGCGAGGCTTTCGAGCGAACGTTCGTGGTAACGGGAGTGGCGGGCATAGTCGTTCTGCTCGAATCCCGCCAGCGGGGTTTTGTCCTTCCTGGCGATCCGCAGGGCGCGGTAAACAAAGATGCGCTCGGTATCTATTACGTGACCGGTCATTTCTTTGATGGTCCATTTCCCTTCCGCATACGCGAAATCGCCTTTTTCGGCGGGGAGGTTCCTTAACAGGTCCGGGAAGGTAAATGCCTGTTCCTCCAGTTCGTGCAGCACATCGTCCTTTGTTTTGTTGATGTAGGTGCGGTAAAAAATGGCTGATTCTTCAGGTTGTGGCCGGTTCATATTGTAAACTGCTTTTTAGTACGATGCGGATCACGCTGCCTTTGCCGGGCTCGGAATCCTTCACAAATATTTGTCCTTTATGATAACTCTCAACGATCCTTTTAGTGAGCGAAAGACCTAACCCCCATCCCCGTTTGCGGGTGGTATAACCGGGTTGAAAGATCGTTTCGAATTTAAGCCTGGGGATGCCTTTTCCACTGTCGCAAACATCGATAAATACCTGTTCTTTTACCAGGTTCTCGGTGATCCTGATCTCGATGCGCCCCGGGCCTTCGATGGCGTTCACCGCGTTTTTCATCAGGTTTTCGAGCACCCAGTCGAATAGCGGTACATTCATGAGCGCTTCCACCTGGTTATCGCCGCTTACCAGGAAATCGATCTTGTCGCTGGTGCGCACCTTAAAATACTCCACGTATTGGCTGATCACATCAAATACGATATTACTTTGCAGCACCGGCTTCGAGCCGATCTTGGAGAAACGGTCGGCAACCATTTCCAGTCGGCGCACATCGTTTTCCATTTCCATCATCAGCGGGTCCTGGTCAGCATCGAACTTGGATTTCAGCAGCTCGATCCATGCCATGAGCGACGAAATAGGTGTGCCCAGCTGGTGCGCTGTTTCTTTTGCCATGCCTACCCAGACCAGGTTTTGTTCCGATCGCCGCGACGAGCTGAACACGGTATAAGCAATAAGCAGGAAAATGCCGATCACCGTAAGCTGGATATACGGGAAAACGCTTAGCTGGGTAAGCAGGTCAGAATCCTTATAATACACAAACAGCTGATCGGCGTTTGGCATTGTCATGGCGATCGGTTCGTGCCGGAGCTTCATTTCGGCGAGCTCCTTTTTGTAATATCGCGGATCGTATTTTAAACGCGAGTGCGAGCCTGCGGCATCATCCGGCGGTTTGATATAGGTTTTGGTGCTGTCGAGCCCGCGGCAATAGTAAATACTGTCCCGCGAATCGGTTACGATGCAAGGCAGCGAAAGACTGTCGCGGATGGAGTACACCAGTGTAAAAAGCTGCTCGTTGGCATCGGGCAGCGAAATGATCTGCTCCTGCGTTTGGGCCCATACTTCGGCGCGGGTCCGCTCTGAGGCGGCCAGGTTTTTAATCAGATAGTCGGTGTACCACAACGAAGCGCCTGCAATAATGATGGCAAAGGCCAGCAAGAGGAATTTATACCGTCGTTTCTGTTCGTAGGGGTTCATGTTTCAGCCCCCAAAATACGAATCATTCACCTTAAACGCGCACCCATTCCTTATCTTTGCCCCTTCTATGACTACTCCATCAAAAAAAGTAAGGGTCCGTTTCGCCCCAAGCCCGACGGGCGGGCTGCATCTCGGCGGTGTGCGTACCGTTTTATTCAATTATCTTTTTGCCCGCCGGCACGGGGGCGACTTCGTGCTTCGCATTGAAGATACCGACCGCACCCGCTACGTGGAGGGCGCAGAACAATACATTATCGATTGCCTTACCTGGTGCGGGTTAAACCCGGATGAAGGTCCGCATGTGGGCGGTCCGTTCGCCCCCTATCGCCAGAGCGAAAGAAAAGAGAATTACCGCGCTTATGCGGAACAGCTGGTGAATAGCGGACATGCCTATTACGCCTTCGATACCGCCGAAGAACTCGACCAGCTGCGCAGAGCTTCCCCTAATTTCCAATACAGCCAGGCCACGAGGTACGGGCTGCGCAACTCCCTCACCTTAACGGGTGAAGAAGTGCAATCGCTGCTGCAGGCCGGCACTCCCTACGTGATCCGGATCCGGATGCCCGAAGACGAAACCGTTTCGTTCGAAGACATGATACGCGGTTTCGTGAGCTTTGAAACCGGTTTGTCTGATGATAAAGTGCTGCTTAAAGCTGATGGCATGCCCACATATCACCTGGCCGTGGTGGTGGATGACTACCTGATGAAAATCACCCACGCTTTCCGCGGAGAAGAATGGCTGCCCTCTGCGCCCGTACATTTACTGTTGTGGGAATATCTTGGCTGGAAAGCCGACATGCCGCAATGGGCGCACTTGCCTCTTATTCTTAAACCCGACGGAAACGGCAAGCTGAGCAAACGTGATGGCGATCGCCTCGGCTTCCCGGTGTATGCCATGAACTGGACGGACCCTAAAACGGGCGACCTTACCCGCGGTTTCCGCGAACTGGGCTTCCTGCCCGAAGCGTTCGTAAACATGCTCGCCCTGCTGGGTTGGAACGACGGCACCGGCCAGGAGATCTTTACACTGGAAGAGCTGGTGCAGAAATTTTCGATCGCGCGGATCAGTAAATCAGGCGCTAAGTTCGATTTTGAAAAGGCGAAGTGGTTTAACCATGAGTGGATGAAGAGGTTGGACGTTGGACGTTTAACGTCGGACGTTTTGAAGGTGCTGGATGAAAATGGAGTGCAGGGAGTCGACGATGCATACGTAACGAAGGTGATCGGGCTGGTGCGGGAGCGGTTAACGTTTGTAAGCGATTTCTGGGGACAGGCGTCTTTTTTTTTCGGCCGCCCGGCCAGCTACGACGTGAATGCGGTTAAACCGAAATGGACAGCACAGAAAAAAGCGTTTTTCGAATTATTCAGCCATTCATTGGCCTCATTAGAAAGCTGGCACGCGGTGAATATCGAACTGGTATTTAAATCTCTGGCAGAAACCGAAGCCATTAAAGCAGGTGAGCTGATGCTGCCCTTCCGGATCATGCTGGTTGGCGGTAAATTCGGGCCGCATGTGTTCGAAATCGCCGAACTGCTTGGAAGGCATGAAACCACGGAACGCATCAGGATCGCGTTAGCGGAGTTTTAAGCGTTGAATAACCCACCAAACAATATCCATACCACAGGTAGCCTGCGATAAACCATTAAGGGTGAAAATAAAGCGGCTTTTCTTTGATTCACACGTAAATGTATATCTTTAATAAACCTGTAGGCTATGTTTTTGGGAATACTTTTTATACTGCTGCCATTGTTGCTGATCCTCTACAGCATTGTCGACATCCTGCGCGCCGAGTTTAAAAACGAAAATTCGAAGCTCCTTTGGATCATCATCGTACTGGTAGCACCGGTGCTGGGTTCTATTATTTACCTTGGTGCGGGAGATAGCTTTAAAGTACCGAGATACTAACACTAATCATTAGTTTATGAATCCTTTCCTTTTCCTCGGTTTGGGCATGAGCGAGAGCCTGATCGGTATCGCGATAATGGCCCTCTCTATTTACTGCATACTCGATATCATTAAATCGGGCATGAACAGTACTAACAAGCTGCTGTGGATCATCATTATATTGATCGCACCGTTTATCGGCGGAATCCTTTACCTGTTTGTCGGCAGGAAATCAAAAGGAATTATCTGATCGCCGGAGTTATTGTCCAAGCACCTTCCCCTGGTAAAAGTCGAGGATCTTTTTCCGGAGAATAAAATCATATCCCGTAGCCACGAAATTTAGCCGGGCGCGTTCCAGGTTGTTCTTTGCAACAAGGTAGTCCACCGAATTGATCACGCCGGCGTTAAAGCGGATCTCCGCCGTGCGGAAGGATTCGCCGTATGCATCTACCTGCTCCTTCAGGGCGGTATACTTATCTCGGGCGGCCACCATGTTGGCATACGCCTGCCCGGTGATCTGCCCGATCTGGAGCCGCGTGTTTTCCACCACCACGCTGCTTTCGCGTAAGCTCAGTTTGGCCAGCGACACAGCGTTTTTGGTGCGGAAAGCGTTAAACAGCGGGATCGAGATGCCCACCCGGTACGAGCGGTACAGGTTATCTTTAAACTGGCCGAAATAGCCGGTCGATTCGCTGCCTGAGTAGTTGCTCGAAAGGCCGGCGTCGAAAAAAACAGCGGGATAAAAGCCGCCCCTGCTGGCCTTCACAAACATGGCTGCGCTTTGCTGCCTGAGGGATGCGGCTTTGAGGATAGCGAGCTTGTCGATGGCCTGGTTATACACATCGGCGGCGGTGGCCTCATAAGTGGTGGAAAACGATTGCGCCGACAGCGGCTGCAGCCTGGGTAAGCTGCTTACCGGGATGCCCAGGTAGGTGGCTAGCTCGATCCGCGAGTTGGCCAGCGAATTGATAGCGCCCGCCAGTGAGAGCTTATCATTGGCATATTGTCCCTTCAGGTCGTAATACTCACCGGGCGACACGTTGCCGTTTTTGTTAAGGATGTCGAGGCGTTCGGCTTGCTGAAGCGTGACTAGCTGCTGGGCCCGCGACAAGGAGAGCAATTCTTCGTTAGTGAGCACCTGCAGGTAAGCCAGGGTAACGGTAATGCTCAGGTTATCTTTTGCCTGTTGCTCATCCTGTACCGATGCCTGGTAGGCCAGTCCGTATTGTTTTATTATGTTTTGCAGCGCCATACCGTTAAAAAGGAGCAGCGAGCTGTTCAGGCTCTGGCCCGAATACTTGTTCGACTGGTTGATATAGTCGTTGGTGGTAGGGTCGATGCTTCGTCCCTGGTTGATCCCAAAGCTCAGGCTGGCGTTCAGGTCCGGCAGCATTTTGGAGCGTTGCTGCTGGTAATTAACCTTCGCCCTTTCGGCAGCGATGGCGGCCCGGTTAGTTTCCACGTTGTTTTTAATCGCCAGTGCGATACACTGGTCGAGCGTGATCACAGAATCTGCGGCATTTTGCGCCAACGTAAATGTTGGGATAGACGCGATGAATAAAAGATAGATCAGGCGTTTCATTATACTTTCGCGGGGATTTCGATCTGTTCGATACGCCCGTCGAGCAGGTGGACGATCTTTGAAGCATAGGCGGCATTTTTTTCGGAATGGGTCACCTGTACGATGGTTACCTTATCACGCTCATTCAGTTCTTTAAAAAGCTCCATGATCTCTTCGCCTTGTTTGGAGTTGAGGTTCCCAGTAGGTTCGTCGGCCAGGATCACCTTTGGTTTTGCCGCCAGCGCGCGGGCTATACCCACCAGTTGCTGCTGTCCGCCGGATAATTGTGACGGGAACAGGTCTTTTTTTCCCACAATGTTAAAGCGGTCCAGGATGTCGGCCACTACGGCGCGGCGCTCGCTGCCCTTCATGTCCTGGTAAATAAGCGGTGTTTCGATGTTCTCGTAAACCGTCAGCTCATCAATGAGGTGATAAGCCTGGAATACGAAACCGATATGCTGTTTGTACAGCTGCGAGCGCTGTTTTTCCTTCAGTTTAAAAACCGGCTGCTCCAGGAAGTTGTATTCACCCTCATCAGGGTCATCCAGCATGCCCAGGATATGCAGCAAGGTCGATTTCCCGGAACCGGAAGGCCCCATAATGGAGATAAACTCTCCTTCTTTAATGTCAAGGCTAATGTCTTTGAGAATAAAATTGCGGGTACCGCCGGTTTGGTACCATTTAAAAATATGCTTGAGCTCGATCATGGTTTAATTTTTTAGCAATATACGGCGTCAGGGCCGGAATTGCCTGCTGAATGCCATGAACACAAGGGAGACCAATTTGATAAATATCTGAAAATCAGATTTTTGATGCAGATTTCGAATCCGGTGGTGTTCGTTTTCGAGCAGTAATTGTTCGCTGGCGTGCAGTGTGAGGCCACAGGGGCGGCAGTGGGTTATACGAAATTTAGCCTCGACCTGATCTCTGCCAGCTGCGTTTCATAGGAGCTCCCTACCGGGATATTCTTGCCGGCCACCACAATTTCCTGGCGGGAGATCTTCTCGATCTTATCGATGGCTACCGCATATGAACGATGAATGCGCACGAACCTGTTTGCCGGCAGTGCGGTAAGCAGCTCCGTTACCGACTGGCGGGTAAGCACCTGCCGCTGCGGCAGTACGATGGTGATGTAGTTGCCATCGGCTTCGAGGTAAAGAATGTCGCCGAGCATTACTTTCTCTTCGGCGTAGCCTGTTTTTACGAACAGGTAAGGCACAGGATCTGTATTGCGGAGCGATTTGCTTTCGGCGGCCCGGTTACAGGCCAGCGTGAACCGGGCCAATGAAAAGGGTTTTAGCAGGTAATCCAGCGCCCGCAACTCGAATCCTTCTACGGCGTATTGGGAATAGGCCGTGGTAAATATCACCATCGGCGCCACCGGAAGGGAATTTACCAGTTCGATACCCGAGATATCCGGCATCTTGATGTCGAGGAACAGCAGGTCTACCCGCTTGGTTTGCAGGTACCCGATCCCGGAAAACGCGTTGGTAAACGTCTTTTCGAGCGTAAGAAAAGGCACTTTGGCGGCATGCATCCGGATAAGTTCCAGTGCATCCGGCTCATCATCAATGGCAATGGCGGTGAGGTTCATGAAAGGGCAATTTACAATTTAACGCTACCAGTACATAAGGGTAAGCGACACGAAATAATCATGCGCGGTTTCCTGGATCTCCAGCTGGTGCCGGCCGGGATAAATAAGCTCCAGTCTTTTCTTCACGTTTTCGAGGCCAACGCCAGAGTGTTCCTCTTCCGGGTCGGCCTCGTGCCGCGGGTGTACCGAATTCTGGACCCTGAAGTAAAGCTTTGTATCGTCAAAAGACAGGTTGATCATGATCCACGACGGGCGCAAGTGACTGATGCCATGTTTAAACGCGTTTTCCACGAACGGGATCAGCATCATGGGGGCAATGTGAAGATTATTTACGGGCGGCTGTATATTTACCTGGATGTTAATGCCCTGGCTTTCGTCTATGCGGATGCGCTGGATCTGGATATAGTTATGCAGGTATTCTGTTTCTTTTTCGAGCAGGATGCGGTCGCGGTTATTCTCATGCAGCATAAAGCGCATCATATCGCCCAGCTTCTGGATCCCGTCCGCTGTGCGCTCACTGCCTTCTTTCAGCGCGGCAGTATACAAACTGTTGAGCGCGTTAAACAGGAAATGCGGGTTTACCTGCGACCTCAGCGATGCCAGCTCTGCCGATTTTACCGACACCTTCCGGGCAAGGCTCCTGTTTTCGGCATACATTGATTGGCGCAGGTAGGCTGTCACCAGCGAAGCGACCGAAACACCAACGGCTGACATGATCAGCATTTTCCCGTTGAGATACGCAAACTTGTTTGCGGCGCCACAAAGAGCCAGGCTGCCGGTCAGGCAAATTGCTACGTAACCGGCAAAACTGCCAAACCATTCCGGCGACTGCTTCCGCTCTGCGAAGGGCATGAGCGAGGTGTACAGGATCGACTGCAAAATGACCGTTAAAACGGCCGCACCCATCCAGAAAAACCAGGTCCCTGAGCTGTGGCTCCACAACGCAATGGGAAGCGGTGCCCCTATTGTGGCGAAAATCCCTATCGCGGTAAGCAGCAGAACAAGTAACAGGTAAGCATTATTAAACCCGTCTTCGCTATCTCCAGCCGGGGCTTTAGCAGGCTGAACTTTTTTGATCACCAGGTAGCAGGCCTGCGAAAGCAGCTCGTACACCCCGAACAGGACCAGCAGGGCGATCACGTCGCCCAGCACGGTCTTCTTCCGGTAGAGGGAATACACCACGAAGCCGTCGATCCTTAACAGCCCATGCGCCTGGACGCTAAAACCATGCGAATACCGCACATATTCCCGGAAGGCATAAAATATAAATACCCCTGCAAAGAGCAGCGCAAGCATGGTAACGGTGTATACCAGCCCGTAGGAATCGATCCGCATGTCTTTGATGCGGTCGTAAACATAGAAATGGAAGATGAGCCAGGCGCCGAGCAGCAGCACGGTGGCGGTAATTACCGGGAACATCGCGTTCTGCTCGTGCGAATAATCTTCCAGGTTGGAGAGCACCGTTTTCCAGGGGATATGGTACCGGTAATGCCCGGCGAGCACCAGGTCGTCGAAATCGGCCGCTAGGGTAAACAGCTGCCGCACCATATAAATGATCACAAAGGTACAGACCGCTATCCCTTCTGCGTATTTAAGTTTCTTCAGGTTGTGCATAACGTTTAAGTATGCTTCAAACTTAGGGAACAGCGCAATGTGTTGGGTGCAATTGATGTGAATGGGGCAAAGTATGATGTGAATTGCCGCAAAAGAAAAGGGACTGCCGAACGACCGTCCCTTTTCTTTCTTAAAAACTTAAATTACTTAGTCATTGTATTACGCGCCGGCCCCCGCTTTCCAGGCGTCGATCGCCTGTACGGCGGATAGGAACCGATCATCGCTTAACCCGGAAATGACTTTGTATGTGGCGCCCAACGCCTGCAGTTCGCGGTGCCATACTTCCATAAAATGATCCCTGAGCTGGGGGAAATCGCGGAGCGGGTCGTCTTCCCAGGGCAGGTCGATGTCCATTAGCAGGTAAAGATCGTACGTATGCCGGGGCAGGGCATCCAGCACTTCCCGGGGCGAGCGGCCGAAGATATGGTCGCTCCAGATCTTTACGGTGATGAAGGTAGTGTCGCAGATCAGCAACCCGTTGGCAAGCGGCGCCAGCTCTTTTTCCAGCTGGAGCTGACCGTTAAACATGTTGATCTCATCCTGCCAGGTGCAGGGAGCGGTAAGCTTCCCGCAATACCCGCGCGCAAATTCCGGCACCCAGATAGTTTCGTAATGCCGTGCAAGCAGTGCGGATAAGGTCGATTTTCCTGTTGATTCCGGGCCTACAATGGCGATCTTTTTTACCGTGCCTGTTTCCATGATCTTCTCCAGTCGATGTATCCCAGGGTGGCCGGGCCGAGGAATACGAAGTATAGCAATGCGGTTAAATAGAGGTCCTTGTAAAGGTACAAGGGAATGTAGCAAATGTCGACGATGATCCAGAGCAGCCAGTTTTGCATTACTTTTCGGGTCATGAGGAATTGTGCAACGAAGCTCATCGCGGTACAGAAACCATCGATGTACGGAACCGTTGAATTGGTAAAATGCGCCAGGAAGAGGCCCAGCACCACAGCCAGGAGCAAGATTGCGCCGACGGTGAGCCCCCACTCGCGCGAAGAAAGGCTTGCCACGGGTTTTTGATGCTCCTGTTTCCGCCTGATCCAGAAATACCAGCCGTATACGGCAGTTCCGAAAAAGTATACCTGCAGGAAAGCGTCGCCAAAAAGCCCGTACTGGTAAAAAAGTATCGCGTAGGCGCCTACGCTGAGTATGGAAATGGGCCAGTTAAGAATGTGCTGCTTCGCCGCAAGGTACACACACAGGAAACCGGTAATGGTACCAAACCACTCCAGCAACGAGGTTTGGCGGAACTGGTCGGCGACATGCTGCAGGAAAGACACGGCTGATCCTACCATACCCTCACCCTATCCTTCTCCTCCCGGTACATTTTATCACCCGGCTTAACGCCGAATGCCTTGTAAAATTCGGACATGTTGGAGAGGGGGCCGTTTACGCGGTACATCTCCGGCGAGTGCGGATCCTGGCTGATGCGCATACGCATCAGCTCGTCGCGGTTTTTAATGCGCCACACCTGTGCGAACGAGAGGAAGAAGCGCTGATCGGGCGTGAAGCCGTCGATTTTAGCGCTGCTTTTACCCTGCTCGGTATTCTTAAAGGCCTGGTAGGCGATGGCCAGGCCCCCAATATCCGCGAGGTTTTCGCCTAAGGTGAGGCTGCCATTTACGTGGAGGGTCTTCAGCACCTCGTATTTATTGTATTGGTCGGTCACTACCTGGGCTTTTTGGGTGAACTTGGTGGCATCTTCTTTTGTCCACCAGTCGCGCAGGTTCCCGTCCTTATCGTATTGCCGGCCCTGGTCATCAAAGCCATGGGTCATTTCGTGACCGATCACCGCGCCGATCGCCCCGTAGTTCACCGCATCGTCTGCGTTAAAGTCGAAGAAGGGGAACTGCAGGATCCCGGCCGGGAATACGATCTCGTTAAAGCTCGGGTTATAATAGGCGTTTACGGTTGGCGGGGTCATTCCCCATTCGTTTTTGTCTACCGTCTTGCCGAGTTTGCCGGTCATTTCCGCGTAGTTGTGACGGGAAACCGATTGCATATTTTCGTAATACTTGTCGCGGCTGATCTCTACATCGTCGTATTTCTTCCACTTGTCGGGGTAACCGATCTTTTTGGTAAAGGCATTAAGTTTTTCGAGGGCGCGTTCCTTGGTTTCGGCGCTCATCCAGTCGAGGCCCTCAATGCGCTGGCGGTACACCTCCTGTAAGTTGTCCACCAGCTTTAGCATACGCGCTTTTGCATCGGCAGGGAAGTACTTCTCTACAAAAACCTGGCCCAGCAGCTCGCCGAGGCTGCCGTCTACCTTGTCTACCATTTGTTTCCAGCGTTCCTGCGGCTGTTTCTGGCCGTTCAGCACCTTACCGAAAAAGGCGAACCGCGCATCGCGGAAAGGCTGGCTCAGGTACGGCGCAGCGCTGTTGAGCGCTTCGAAACGAAGTTTGCTCTTCCACACTTCCAGCGGTTGCGAACGGATCAGTTTATCCAGCGCGATATAATACTTCGGCTGGCTAACCAATACGGTATCTGTTTTAACGTCGAGCTTCTTAAATACATTAACGAGGTTCAAACCGGGCACCTGGCGGCTAAATTCGGCGAACGAAAGCTTGTTGTAGTTTTTTACAGGGTCGCGCAGTTCTACCGGGGTGAGGTGCGAGCCGGCGATCTGGGTTTCCAGCTTTAAAATGGCATCGGCCTGGGTAGCGGCTACGGTCGGATTGCTGCCGGTTAACGTGAAAAGCTTTACGATGTAGTTCACATATTCGGCGCGGACCTTTTTAGAGGCAGAGTCCTGTTCGAAATAATATTCCCGGTTGGGCAATCCCAGCCCCCCCTGGGTAAAGTTGATGGCGTTTTTAGTACTGATGCGATCGTCGGGGCCCACGTAAAAATCGAAAAGAAAGCCGTCGCCGTCCTTAAAGCTCGCTGCCGCGAAATCAACCAGCTCGTCGGCGCTCTTTATGGCGTCGATCTTTTCCAGCAGGGGTTTTACCGGGTCATAATTACGTTTATCGATAGCAGCTGTGTCCATGCCGCTGGTATAGAGGTCGCCGATCTTTTGCTCGTTGCTGCCTGCTGCCTGCCCGGCCGAGGAAAGTTCGTCGAGGATCTTGCGCAAATGCTTCTGGTTGTCTTCTTCCAGTACATAAAAGGATCCCCATCCGCTTTGCGATGCCGGGATCTCTGTGTTTTTTAGCCAGGAACCGCTGGCGTACCGGAAGAAGTTCTCGCCGGGGGAAACGGTGGTATCCATCCCGGTTTTGTCGAAGAAGACGGTTCGTGCTGGTTCCCCGGACGACGAATTGCTGCCGTTTTTACAACTGATAGCTAATGCCAGGGAGAGGGCTAAGAGGATGATGTTTGAAAGTTTCATATCGATTTGAGTTGTGGTAAATGTCAGATTTTTAACGTAAAGGGCGCAAAGAGTTTTCGCAAGGCCACAAGTATTTCTTAGCGTACTTAGCGCGGATCTTAGCGCCTCTTGCGTACCTGATCGCCGGCCATTAATCCCACCGTTCATATTTTAACGCCATTTTGGCCACGCGTTCCTCCAGCGTTTCCGTGGTCATTTTTTCGCGCAGCCTGTCAACCATGATGGGGAAGGCAAATGGGGTAGGCCGCTCGCATTCGGTGATCACGATCTTCAGCGTGTTGATCCGCCTCAGCGCTTCCCGCAGCCTGAACTCCTCCAGCTGGAACTGCAGCGCCTCGTTGTATGCCTGCCTTACCAGCACGTTGTCGCTTTCATATTCGCTGAACACGTCGAACAGCAGCGAGGTCGAGGCCTGTAAATGCCTGCTTTTCATTTCCTTGCCGGGAAACCCCGTAAATACCAGTCCCGCTATGTGGGCGATATCCCTGAACCGGCGCCGCGCGAGCTCGATCGCGTTCAGGCTTTGCTGGATGTCTTCGATCAGGTTTTCAGTGGAGAACAGGTCTCCCCTGATGGCTTCTTCGAGGGGGATCTCGTCGTCGGTAAGGAGTTCGAAACCGTAGTCATTCATCGCGATCGAGAAGGTAGCCGGTTTGATCTTCCCGATGCGGTAGGCAAAAAGGGAGCCCATGCCTTCGTGTACCAGTCTCCCGTCGAAGGGGTAGAAGAATACGTGATGCCCGTCGCGCGAGGTAAATTTTTCGACCAGGAATTCGTTGCGCAAAGGTAGGTGTGAAAGCTCGGCCTGCAGGTTAAATAAAGGGCGCAGCGTGGTTACCTCGATATCTTCTTCCAAACCTAGCGCAACCTCGTCAAGCTTTTCGCGAAACATGGCAGATAACTGCGACGATAATGGCATACGCCCGCCCTGCCAGCTGGGGATCCTGCCTTTTTGCTTGGGCGATTTACGTACAAAAGCGGTCATGTCTTTCACCTTCACCAATTCGAGGCTTCTGCCGGCGAACCAGAAATTGTCGCCCACCTTCAGGCTGGAGATAAATCCTTCCTCGATAGAGCCGAGGTAGCCGCCCGAGAGGAACCTGATCCGGATGTTCACGTCGCTTACGATGGTTCCCATGGTAAGCCGGTGACGCATGGCCACACGCCGGCTATTTACCTTGTAAATGCCGTTTTCCACCTCCACTTTCAGGTATTCATCGTAAGCGGAAAGCGTTTTTCCGCCTTTGGTAATGAAGTCGAGTACCTGGTTATAGTCTTTTAGTTCCAGGTCGGCGAAGGCGAAGGTTTTCTTTACTTCCCCGAAGATCTCCGCGGGGCGGAAGCCGTCGGAAACGGCGAGGGTAACCAGGTATTGCATCAGCACGTCCATGGCGAGCAGTATGGGGTCGCGGCTCTCGAAAATTTCGCGTTTGATGGCTTCTTTTAACGCAGCGCCTTCCAGCAGCTCCATGGAGTGGGTAGGTACAAACCACGCCCTCGAGGTAGCGCCGGGGTGGTGCCCGCTGCGGCCTGCCCGCTGCATAAACCGGGAAACGCCTTTGGGACTGCCGATCTGGATCACGGTATCTACCGGTCTGAAGTCGACGCCCAGGTCGAGACTTGAGGTGCATACTACCACTTTAAGCGCTTCGGCATGCAGGGCCTCTTCTACCCAGTTGCGTAGGTGATTGTCGAGCGAACCGTGATGCATGGCCATCACGCCCGCGTATTCCGGGTATTTATCCAGGATGGCCTGGTACCAGATCTCTGATTGGGAGCGGGTATTGGTGAAGATCAGCGTGGTACGGCTTCGTGCAACGATCTCCATTACCTGCGGCAGCAGCTTAATGCCAAGGTGACCGGCCCAGGAGAATTGCTCGATATCGGGCGGAATGACCGATTCGATCACCAGTTTTTTGTCTATATGCGCGCGGATCAGCTTCACCTTCCCAGGAGGTGCATCGGAGCCAAGAAGTACTTCGGCGGCTTGTTCGAGGTTGCCGATGGTGGCGCTGATCCCCCAGATCCGCAGGTTGGAGCTGGCAGGGTCTTTCAGCGCTTTTACGCGCGAAAGGCCCAATTCGAGCTGTACGCCGCGTTTGGTGCCGAGCAGCTCGTGCCACTCGTCGGCCACGATGACCTGTAGTTTGCCGAACAGCTTAGGATATTCCTTTTGTGCCAGCATCAGGTGCAGGCTTTCGGGCGTGGTAAGCAGTACCTCGGTAAGCTTCTTTTTGAGGGCCTGCTTCTCTTTAGCGGGCGTATCGCCGGTTCGGGTGGCAATTTTCCAGGGGAGACCGAGGTCGTCGGCCACAGACTGCATCGCTTTGCGAATGTCGTTGGTAAGCGCACGCAGCGGGGTGATCCACAGCATCAGCAAGCCATTGTCTTCGCGGGTCTGGTACGTATCGGGATACCTGTCAATGTAGTCGGCCAGGAAAGGAAGGAACAGGGCAAAGGTTTTCCCGCTCCCGGTAGGTGCGTTTAACAGGCCGGAGTAACCCGCTAAAAAAGCAATTTCCATCTCTTTTTGAAATGGAAACTGCTCCCAGCGCCTGGTTTCGAACCACGCGGAAATGATCTGCTGACCCCTGGTCACATCTACAGGATCTTATAGCCCAGGCTGATATGCCACAAGTTTGATTTTTGTTCGTACTGGTCGCTCTTGTTCAGGTTGCTCACACCCACCTCGTAGCGTACATCGAACGTAAGTTTCGAAATATCGATCCCTGCGCCGCCCTGTACGCCCCAGGCATTGTCTTTATAATCGCGGAAATTCTTTACATTCTGTGAAGCGGTAGCGACCGGCTCATCCTTATTCACTACGAAAGAAATGATCGGCCCTGCCATAAAACGTACGTTTACCGGTCCTACCCCTACCTTGCTTCCAAGCAGGATGGGCAGATCCAGCGTGGTAAAGCTGATCTTTTCGTCGCCGGTAACTACGCCGGAGGCGCTGGGGAATTTACCACCCTTGGAGCCAAGATAGAGCTCTGGCTGCAGGTAAACGCCTGCCGCACCTACCCGGGCAAAAACACCCACCTGGTAACCGAGACGATTTTCTTCCTCGGCGAGGTCGCTTTTCAGCTCTGCAATGTTCAGCCCGGCCTTTAGACCGAAGTTAAACGATTGTGCGAACGAAGCCGTCCCCGCGACGAGGAATAAGGCGCTGAATAAAATGATCTTTTTCATGATTCTTAGTTTAGTAATAATGGTTGAAGGTATATAACCGATCAGATCCGAAAATGTTGTTCAGGCGATTTAATCGGCATTGCAAAGAAAAGCCTTTAATTGTTACTTTTGTCGCAAATAAATTGTATGTCAGAACTCAGTATCAGCGCCGCAGACTGGAATCGCCTGAAGTTGAAAGTACAGCGCAAATATAATCACCTTACCGAGGAAGACCTTTCTTTCGAACCCGGGCAAGAGGAAAAACTCATCAGCCACCTGATGCAGCGCATAAAACGAAACCGCGAATACGTTGTTTTTACCTTGAAAAAAGGGCTGGCTAACATCGGGACGAACCGGTTGTAGTCATAGTAGCCAGTGATCAGTTGCCGGTGATCAGTTCCATAGGTAAGCTAAGCGGTTGACTGTCACAATAATGAAAGCTGCGCTCTCATCATAAAACACTATTTTAGGCGTTAAGTAAAACTGGTGCCCGGAAACTGATCGCCGATAAACGATGTAAGCGCTAAGCAGGAACTGATCACCTACAACTGATTACTGAAACTCATGAAAACATTCACCTTAAAAAGGATCGTCCTCGGCACCTGCCTGGTAGCGGGCATCGGTTCATTTGCTTTCCGCGAAGACCTGTTCCTGGTATCCAAGAACCTGGAGATCTTTGCCTCGGTTTACAAGGAGCTGAACATTAACTATGTAGACGATATTAACCCGGCCGCCGCCATGAAAACCGGTATTGATGCCATGCTGGACGAGCTGGACCCATATACTGAGTTCGTGCAGGAATCAGATATCGAGGATTATCGCATGAAATACGTGAGTACGCAGTACGGCGGCATCGGTGCAACGGTGGCTAACCGCGATGGGAAGGTGATCATTACCGATCCGTACGAGGGTTTTCCTGCGCAGAAGGCGGACGTAAGGGCCGGCGACGAGATCATCCAGATCAACGGCATCCCGATGAAAGGCAAGAACGGCGACCAGGTGAGCTCGCTGCTGAAAGGCTCGAAAAGCACGAATATCAAGTTGCTGATCAACCGCCCGGGCGAGCCGAAGCCCATCGAAAAGAATTTACTGCGTGAGGAGATCACGCAGCTGAACGTTCCTTATTCAGGAATGCTGGCCAATAATATCGGGTACATCAAACTCGACAAGTTTCTAGAGAACTCCGCGCAGGAAGTAAAAGACGCTTTTTTAAAGATCAAAAAGAACAATCCTTCCGGGATGGTGCTCGACCTTCGCAATAACGGCGGAGGTATCGTACAGGAAGCCCTTAAGATCGTAAACCTTTTCGTGGGCCGCGACGTGCTGGTGGTAACTCAAAAAGGCAGGAATGCAGAGAAAACGATCGCTTACCGTACAGTCGCCGAGGCTATTGACGCCGAGATCCCGCTGATCGTTCTGGTGAACAGCCGCGCCGCATCGGCATCCGAGATCGTGGCGGGCTCGCTGCAGGACCTGGACAGGGCGGTGATCATCGGCCAGCGAAGCTTCGGCAAGGGCCTGGTGCAGCAAACCTTTAACCTGCCTTACAACAGCCTGGTAAAAGTAACGGTGGCTAAGTACTATACGCCTTCTGGCAGGTGTATCCAGGCGCTTGATTATACACACCGCACGGCGGAAGGCAACGTAGAAAAAGTGGCCGACTCGCTGATCACCGAATATAAGACACGCATCGGCAGGTCGGTATATGATGGCAGCGGGATCTTCCCGGACATGTTCATCAAGCCCATCAAATATAGCCTGATCACGCAAACGCTGGTGAATAAGAACCTCATTTTCGATTACGCTACAAAATACCGCAGCACCAAACCCACCATCGCCGACGCAAAAACTTTCAGCTTATCGGATGCCGATTACGCGGATTTTGTAAGCTACTTATCCGATAAGGATTACAACTATAAAACAGCCTCAGAGCGGGTTATGGACATCTTAAAGGCAGAGGCCGAAAAGGAAAAGAAACTTGCCGAGATCAAACCGGAGTACGATGCCCTGAAAAATAAAGTATCATACAGCAAGAAGAACGACCTTACCCAGTTCAAGACAGAGATTAAGAGAATGCTGGAAGGCGAAATCGTAAGTCGTTACTACTTCCAGAAGGGACGCACAGAATACAACTTCCGCGAAGACGAGGACCTGAATGCGGCCATCAAACTGATCGGTAACAAAACGACCCTGGCCTCCATCCTGAAAGGCGAGGGAACGTATAAAACGATCGGAAAGCCGGGAGAGGACTTTTCGGCAAACTCTAACTGATAATCTGTACTATCAAAGCGTTATACGTTATCGTA
This sequence comes from Hufsiella ginkgonis, assembly GCF_009834915.1. Lineage (GTDB taxonomy): Bacteria > Bacteroidota > Bacteroidia > Sphingobacteriales > Sphingobacteriaceae > Hufsiella > Hufsiella ginkgonis. The sequence continues at coordinate 1,448,827 of NZ_WVHS01000001.1, forward strand.
TAACGTAAACCCATATGCCCTACAATCCCTTCCCGCGCCTCGATTTTAACGACCGTACCTGTTTTCTTTCCGGCGACACTTCAGATATTACGCGTTTAACGGTGTTCCCGCAATGGATCCTGGATGCTTACCAGTTAACCGGTAAGCCTTTTAAGCTGCTGGACGAGAGCATGGTTACGTACGATGGTATTTCCGTGCCTTGTTCGCCCGGCACGCTGCTCTCTTTAACCGCGCTGGAGAACCGGATCGAAGATGCGTTTAACGGCGGGTACGGGCAGGTGAAGGAGCTTTCGCAGGAGGAGCTTTTCCACTGGATCGGCAAGATGGTGTACGGGATCATGTACCACGAGATCCGTACCGGTATGCGGCAGCAGGCGATGATGGGCGAGCGGATGAACTTTTCGCAATCGCTGGTACATAAGTTCAGCCACTTCCTGCTGATGCTTCAATCGGTAATCCAGCCGGTGGTGTTTGAAGGGGTACTGCCGTGGACGGTCCTGGTTTTCCCGGTAGAGAATGAGCCGGCTGCGTTTAATTACCGCGACGAGATCAACACGCTTACCTTCTCACTGAGCATGAAAAACTTCGGGATCATCGCTTGCCTGCAGGATAATGGCGCAAATGCGGCCTACCACGAAGAGATCCTGCAAAAGGTAGCCGGCCAAACCCTGCAGCCGATCCAGTTCGAGGAGCTTTGTGCACGTTTCTTTTATTCATCGTACCTCTTTAACCGGCTGCCGGAATATACGGTATTAACCATGCCTGAAGCCACTTACGTGGAGGCGATGCCGTTACGGGGGATCAGTAATAAGCCCTTATTTGATGCCTGGCAGGTGAAGGTTTACGGGCAGGTGCTCGAAAACTTCTGGAAGCCATGGGGCTATTTGCTGCTGGAAATCATAAAAGATCCCGAACACCCCATGAGTTTCCTGCTGGATGAGTATGGGGATTTCAGGAGGTCAGGCCTACCTCGTTAAGGAAATGCGGCACCACGCCCGGCTGGAACATGATGGTGATGATGATCCCTGCAACGGCGCCGTAAAAGTGCGCGTCATGATTGATGCGGCTTTCTTTATTGGCGGCGTAGGCGCTGTACACCAGGTATAAGGGACCGAATATATAGCCGGGGATGTTGATTCCCGGCAGGAATATGAGCCCGATCCCTGTTTTGGGCGCGAAGAGAATATAGCTGAAGATCACTGCCGATACCGCTCCCGAAGCTCCCAGGCTGTTGTAGCCGTAATTATCCTTATGTTTTACGATGGTGCCGATATCGCTTAACGCGAGGCTGGCTATATATAGAGCGCCGAACTGCCAGTGGCCCAGCTCCAGCTCCAGCGGGAATGCAAATGTAAAAGCGATCATGTTAAACACCAGGTGCATCATGTCCAGGTGGATAAGCCCGCTGGTAATGATCGAGTAAACGCGTTCATTCCGGCTTACCGAATACGGGTTAAGCATGAATTTATGGTAGATCTCATCGTTGTAGAAGGCATACAGGCTGGTGGCGATGGTAACCAGGAAAATAAAGGAAGCGACCGGTGTTTCGGTAAGGTATTGTTCCATTGCAGGTTAGTAAAGGTTGAGGCCGGCAACCGAGGCCAGCCTTCCGACCGGGTAGCGCATAGCGGTTTTTTCGGAATATACGGAATTTTGGTAGATAAACTCCAGTTGCGCATCGGCACTGTTAGCCAGCGCGGGGTTTTTCGCTTTCTCGTCTTCCAGCTTCTGGCGGAGCGCTGCGTCTGATTTTAACAGGGCTGCTGCTACATCTTCAAATACATAGTCCGAGTAATGTTCTTTTCTTCCCAGGATGGGGTCGAAAAAGTTCCAGGTGAAATACGAATCGCCGCCTTGCGGCTCGAGACATTCTACGATGTAGCGGTTGCCGGGTTGATTCACCATCACCACGTAATCGCCTTTATAAAAAGTTACCCGTTGTTTGGTGGTAGTAAGCTGTAAGCCGTTGTGGGTATAATGCCCTTCAAAGGGACGGGCGGCTGTTTTATAATCGCCGACCAGGTACATGTCCGCGTCGATGGCAGTGGTGGCGGTTAGCCGCTTAAGCGCGATGCCGTTCAGCTTAAGCAGCCTGATCACTTTTTCCCATGATTGGGGGATGACGTACGCGAGCGGTTTTTCCACAGACAGGGCTGGCTCGAAATGGTCCCAGACTTTGATTTTTCGTTCGAAAGGACTGTTCCGGTCGTAATAAAGACGCTGGAGACCGCTTACGTCGCTCGGTTTATGTTTCGCCTCGAATCCCTTGAAGCTAAACTCGGTTACGGTATTCCTGTCTAGCTTCCAGTTGAGCGGGAACGTGGTTTGTGTGCTTACCTGCTCATCCGCCCTGCGTTTGTTCTCGCCTATAAGCGCAGCGTCGCGTTTCACCACGGCGATCATATGCTCCATAAACGTGTAGGTGCCCTGTACCCGCTTGTCGAAGGATTTGAGCATGTGTGTTTCCGGCATAAAGCCGATGCAGTTATGCAGCGCGGCATACCCGGTGCTGTAGCGCTGTGTTTCGAGAAAGCCGGTGATGCCGGATTCAGGGGTTTCGCCCACGCTGTTCACGTAAGGAGTGAGCTCGAACCCGGAGCTTTTCATTTTATCGTACAGGTAAGGCACGAGGGTACCGGTCATGTACCCGGATAAGATCGGGTTCAGTTTATCCTTTTGTGTAGGGATAAGCGTCATGATATACTGGTAGTCAGACCCATTGCTGGTATGATTGTCTATAAAGATCTCAGGTTTCCAGGCGTTAAATAATGCCTGGAAAGACAGGGAATTCTTCGAGTCAGTTTTAATAAAGTCCCGGTTGAGGTCCAGGTTTTGGTAGTTGCCCCTGAAGCCATAGCTTACCGGGCCGTTCTGGTTCACGCGGGAAAGGCCGCGGTTAAGGCAACCGTCTATGTTATAAACCGGCACGATACAGATCACCAGGTTATCCGGTAGCTTGTTGCCTTCCAGCAGGTCGCGGGTTAGCATCATGGTAGCGTCTATGCCTTCCGGTTCGCCCGGGTGGATCCCGTTGTTAATAAAGAGTATTCTTTTGCCTTGCTTTTTAAGGGTTGCTGCGTCGAAGATTTTATTTCGTGAGAGCACCACCAGGTGAAGCGGCTCCCCGATGTCGGTTTGGCCCCCGGTGAAGAGCTTCATCTGGTCATATTTCTTATCCAGGGCGGTGTAGTAGCTCATCACCTGGCTGTAAGTGGCTGTTTCGGTTTTATTGCTCAACTCGTACGGTGTTTTCTGCGCATACACCGCGATCGCCGAAAACGTAAGGAACGTGACCAGTAAAAGGACCTTCATATGGATTGGGATTCATGATTGATCCTGCAAATTAAGAATTAATTATCCTTAACCGGTAGTGAGCGACTGTAAGAATAAGCAGATCAGGCAATGAAAATACCTATTTAGCCGCCGAGCGTATCACCCTGATGAGTTTGTTATTCATTTTTATGATCCTGCTGTTCTGTTCTTTCATAACGGCCAGTTTGTCGAGCAGCTGGTCGCGGAAAGAGATGGCGCCGGCAATTGCGGGCAGCTTAGTTGGCGGGGGCTGCATCTCGTTTGCCTGGAAAAAATCCAGGATGCTGATCTGGTACACCTCGCACAGCGACCTCAAACGGCTCAGCGTGAGCTCTACCTGGTTGTTTTCCCATGCCATGTAAGCGTTTCGGCTAACTCTCAAAAGATCGGCTACATGCTGTTGGGTATACCCGTTTTGTACCCTTAATTTTCGAATGATGTTTCCTGCGTCCATATAATCTTATTAATTAATTATTTGAATATATATTAAAAATATTAATGCATCCAAACGGTATAGCATGAAAATGTAAATATGACAAGCTACGCTTGGCATTAAATTATTGCTATAGTTAATTAATGAAATGTGTTAGGTTAATGTTAACTAATTAGTCGCACGTTGGTATAAAATTTACACAGGAAACGGCCCGGGAGAAATTACCGGCGATTGATAGAAGAATATCGTGCCGGTTAACACGTGCGGGAAAGTTCACCGGTTTTGCAGGTATGTTCACCGATCCGTGTCCGGCGGTCGCCAGTTTAGCCTTCCCATGGGGAGCGGGCGCATATATATTTGAATCATAATCTTTAACACATGAACGCTTTACACCATAACGCACAGTCGGGCAGGTCAATGACCGGGATGGTCCTCGTAGCTGCCGGTTCTTTATTATTGGCTTTCCATTTGGGAATGTCCATTCCATCGTTCCTGATCAGCTGGCCTATGCTGCTCATCGCTGCGGGGCTGGTAAGCGGCGCGAAACACGGTTTCCGGAAACCTAATGCCTGGTTTGCCATCGGCATCGGCGCGTTCTTTTTATTGAAAAAGTTCTTTTTCCTTTGGCTCAGCTTTTCTATGCTTTGGCCGGTGACGCTGATCGGGGTAGGGGTATGGTTGGTGGTATCGACGGGTGGGAAAGCAGTAAATTAATGACCTTTACAGGCCCGGTTGCGCGGTAGTTTTACCCGGGTACTTCACCACCAAATACCCCAACGCCGCTCCTCCGCCCCCTGCAACCACCCAAAGGATCACCGGTATCATCGTTACATCCGTAGTAAACAGCGCTCCCGCAAGCAGCGCGCCTAACCCGATCCCGGCTTCCAGCGCAATATACATCGTGGCCATCGCCTTGCCGCGGTACTGCGGATCACCCAGGTCGCTGGTCCAGGCGCTTACGGCGGGCGACATCATGCCTGATGAGATGCCGTAAATGGCTCCGCCCGCCAGCAGTACGGTCCCGGATCCGGCAAGGCCGATGACGAGCAAAGCCATCACCATGATCAGTAATGAGATCTTGAGAATGAGCACGCGGCCGTAGCGGTCGGAATACTTCCCGGTGAGGAAGCGGATAACGATGGACGCGATGGTGAACACCACATAAAATAAGCCTTTGTTCTTTACGCCCAGGCTGGCGCCCCAACCTGGAATAACGGTAAGCAGCGCGCCGTATGCAAGGTAAGCGAGCAGCGTAACGATGGCTGCGGGCAGCACACGCTTCTCGAAAATATCGCCGCTCCGTATATTGAGCAGGGATAAACGGAACCGCTGTGTGAGGGGGAGCGTTTCTTTCATCCGCCAGATAATTAAAATGGAGAGTAACGCAAACAGCGATGAGCAGTAGAACAGTGCGTTGATAGACCAGTAAGCGGTGATCCCGCTCCCGATAGCCGGGCCGATGGCCAGCCCCGTGCTGAAAAACAAGCCGTGAATGCCCATCGCCTCTCCCCACCTGCTCTGCGGTACGATATCAGCCACATATGCGGCGGTGGCGGTGGGTTTAAAACCGGTGGAGAACCCATGGATCAGCCGCAGGAAGAGAAACCCTGCCACGCCGCTCATCACCGGGTACAGGATGCCGCACACCATGCACACCAGCGAGCCGATGGCCATTACAGGCACCCGCCCGATGGTATCGGTGAGCTTGCCGCTAAAAGGACGCGAGATCCCGGCTGTAAGCGTAAACAGGGCGATGATGAGACCCTTGTATTCCGGGCCGCCCAGGCTATCGAGGTATCCCGGTAGCTCCGGGATAAGCATGTTGAAACTTGCGGAGAACAGGAACGAGCTGGTGCACAGTAATACGAAATGACTATTGCGTAGGGAATAGGATGGGATTGACATCAAAGCGGTTTACCCCCAGGCTACTTCACCTTGCTGGCCGTTACACCTTCTTTAGTGATCTTTACCGGCAGGATCAACCCGTTGCCGTCGAATTCCATGAGATCTATACAGGTTTCGCGGTTGTTGGCTTTTGTTTCACCCAGCGGCCGGCGATGATATACCATGTACCACCTGTCTTTACCGGGAACATGTATTACCGAGTGGTGGCCGGCCCCGGTTGCGATCTTAGGATCCTGCTGCAGCACGGTACCGATCCGTTTAAATGGCCCGAACGGCGAATCGGCCATGGCATAAGCTACCTTGTAGTTGGGGCCGGTCCAGCCGCCCTCCGACCACATAAAATAGTACTTGCCATTGCGGACGAACATAAACGGCCCTTCCACGTAATCCTGGGGCGTAATTTCTTTAAACGTATTGCCGTCGGGGAAGGGAATAAAACCGGTGAAATCATCTTTTAAGCGGGCAATGTTGCAGTGTTTCCAGCCGCCATAGATCAGGTAATATTTTCCGTCCTGGTCCTTAAATACGAACTGGTCGATGGGCTGCGCACCGTTGTGGAACTTATCGATGAGCGGTTTGCCCAGGTAATCTTTAAACGGCCCGCCGGGACGTTTGGAAACGGCTACGCCGATGCCGCCGCCTCCATCTTTCTGAATGTCGTTCGCCCCGAAAAACAGGAAGTACTTGCTGCCCTTTTTAATGACGGAAGGCGCCCACATGGCTTTTTTGGCCCACTTTACGCCGCTTGTATCCAGCACCCGGGGGTGTTTGGTCCAGGTAACCAGGTCTTTTGATGAAAATGCGTCCATAAAAACCTGTTCCTCGTAACGTGCCGAATACGTGGGATAGATCCAGTATTCCTTGCCGAACAGGATTCCTTCCGGGTCGGCATACCAGCCGGGAAATACCGGGTTGCCGGATCTTTTCTCCGGTGTTTGTGCGGTTGCCTGGTTTGCTATGATCATGCAGCAGGTGAGGAGGAGGAGTTTCATGGTTGTAAGTTATCAGTTGTCAGTGTCAGTTTCAAGTGTGGAAATCGATTTAGCCATGGGATCGGAGCTGATGACTCACAACCGATCCCTGCCGCTTAAAACAACGATCCCTGGAGCACTTGTCGTATACTATATTCGCTTTCGTGTAATTGTGTATTCCCGATCCTTAATACGGGTGTTTCTTCGTACCGCGATGCCACGGTGATCTTTGTCCCGTTGGCGTGACGTGTAAATAATTCATGGACGAGCCCGGGGCAATTATTGTCTTTTGAAAGATGTGCCAGCAGCAGGTGCGTCATATGTGCGGGCTTATGTGCCAGGAAAAGCTCAAGCGCCTGCCGGTTTGATAAATGTCCTTTGCCACCGCGTATCCGTGCCTTCAGGTGGTATGGGTAACGGCCTTTTTCGAGCATCTCCTCGTCGTAATTTGCTTCCAGGAAAGCGGCGTGGCATTGTTTAAAATGCAGCACGAGGTGCTCGCATGCCGCGCCGATATCGGTAAACACCCCGATGGTAATTCCGTTGCTGCTCACCACAAAGCTGTGCGGCTCTGAGGCGTCGTGGAATTTCGGGAACGCGGTGATCAGCAGTTCCCCGATCCTCACAGGCTCGTAAGCGCGAAAAGCGAACACCAGCTCATCCTGTAGGGTCTGCCCGCCGCGCTGCAGCGTGCCCGGTGTGATGTATACCGGGAGGCGGTATTTTTTTGCCAGTACCGGGAGGCCGCGGATGTGGTCGCTGTGCTCGTGGGAGATAAAGATCGCCCGCACTTTCTTCATGGAAAGTCCCAGGCGCTCCATCCTCTTTTCGGTCTCTTTGCAGGAGATCCCGGCATCCACCAGCACCGCATCCAGTTCATTACCAATGTAATAACAGTTGCCGTTGCTTCCGGAATTCAGGGAGGTGATAAAAAGTGACATGGACTTACAAAGAAACCATATTTTACCTGAAAACAGGTTCAAAAAGCGTATAAAAAGGTAGTGGCGTTTTTTTTGAAACCGTTTACGGGAAAGCCGCTGAAAAGTCATCACGGATTTGATGGATAAGCGCCGATACCGCAAATTCTGACATTCCCACAACTTCTTACTTCCCGATAAGCCCGTACTTTGTAGCGAACCAAGTAACCGCCCTATGTCAAAACTATTCGAGCCCCTGGCTATCCGTTCAGTAGAGTTAAAGAACCGCATCGTGGTTTCGCCCATGTGCCAATATTCCAGCGAAGATGGATTTGCCAACGACTGGCATCTCGTGCATCTTGGCAGCCGTGCCGTTGGCGGCGCAGCGCTAATTATCACGGAGGCAGCGGCTGTTTCCCCTGAAGGGCGCATCAGTGCCCGGGATCTTGGGATCTGGAAGGATGCCCATATAGAAAATCTTAAACGCATTACCGCTTTTATAGATGCCAACGGTGCTGTTGCCGGGATCCAGCTCGCGCACGCAGGACGGAAGGCGAGCGTGGCGCGTCCCTGGGAGGGCGGTAAACCCGTGCCGGTATCGCAGGGCGGATGGCAGCCGGTAGCGCCAAGCCCGGTACCGTTTTACGATAACGACGCGGCCCCGCATGAGTTAACGCCCGGTGAGATTAAAGAAGTGACCAGGCAGTTTGCAGCGGCCGCGCGCAGGTCGCTCGAAGCTGGGTTCCGCGTGATCGAGCTCCACGCAGCTCATGGTTACCTGGTCCACCAGTTCCTGTCGCCGCTGGCAAATTTCCGGAAGGACGAATATGGCGGGAGCTTCGAAAACAGGACCCGGTTGCTGCTCGGCATTTGTGACGCCGTGCGTACGGAATGGCCGGAAAGTCTTCCTCTTTTCGTTCGCGTATCTGCTACCGACTGGGCCGAAGGGGGATGGACCCTGGAGGAATCTACCCGGCTGGCTGCCCTCTTAAAAGAAAAAGGTGTAGACCTGATCGATAGTTCATCGGGCGGACTGACCCGGCACCAGCAAATAAAAACAGGACCGGGTTACCAGGTGCCTTTTGCGGCAGCGATCCGGGAAGGCGCAGGAATAAAAACCGGGGCAGTGGGCCTTATTACCAGTGCAGAGCAGGCAGAACAGGTCCTGGAAGATGGGCTCGCAGACCTTATTTTACTCGCGCGCGAGTTTTTACGGGATGCCTATTTCCCGTTCCATGCGGCAAACCTACTCGACCACGATTTAAAATGGCCGGTGCAATACGAGCGGGCGAAGTAGCGGGTTAACGCCGGCCCCCGAACCTGTTCAGCTGCATATTCAGTCCCACGACCACGTAACGGGTAATGTATTTCGAGTTGTTCTCGATAATGGAGTTGCCTGAAATAATGCGGGAAAGGTTGCTGCCCTGGTTCAGGATGTCGTTTACCTGTACATTGAAGCTGCCCATGTCATTTTTTAAGAATGAACGTGACGCCGAAGCATTAATCATAAGCGGGTTATTATTTTGAACGCCCCGGTAGCCGCTCGTGATCGATTTGGATGCATTTGAGCTCACATTGAATTTTTTTACCCGCAGGTTCACGTTCGAGCTGAACTGCCAGCCGGTGATGCGCGTTTCCGGCCGGGTGCCCAGCGTGTAGGTGTTCATGTTATTGCTGTAACGGGCAGAGACTCCGCCGCTAAATGTTTTTGTGAACACGTTGGTAGACAGGGATTGGCCGATATTTAAGCCTTTCGAGAAATTCTTCACATTGTCGGACAACGAAATTTGTTTGGCATATGACAAGTTTCCCGTAAGACCGATGCTGTATTTTTTGCCGGCAATTTTGTAAGGGATGCTCAGGGAGTAGTTCGACCCTACGTTATAAGCGCCGTTCACGTTTTCGTACCTGGTTTCCTGTTTCAGGCTGTTGAGCGTGTCTTTCCGGAGTATCGTATTGCTAACGATCTGGTTTTGCGTGGTTCCGCCGTTCAGTGAAATTGAGAACGTATTGCCCTTCTTAATATTGGTATGCCGGTAGTTTACGCCTCCCCGGTGACTGAATGCCACCTTCAGGTCGGGGTTTCCCACGATCACATTCTGAAGGCTCCGGGTATCGCGCACCGGCTGCAGCTGGTAAACAGAAGGGGCCTGGCTGCTGCCGCTGTAATCCGCCGAAAATGTGGTAGCGGTAGACGCCAGGTAGCTCATGTTAATGCTGGGCGAAAAGTTATTGCTGGTATTTTTTACTTTCCCGGGACGGTTAGAGTACTCGCCGTTTACTACGCCCGGGCTCAGCCGGATCCCGGCGGTGGCATTAAACTTTTTACCGCCGATGCGGTAAGAGAGATTTATCCGGTGAGAGATATTGGAAGTATTGCTGAAATTGCTCAGCGAATCCACCTTTTGCAGCGGCTTTAACCCGGCGATTACACCGGTGTTGAGGTCGTTCTTGTTTTTGTTCCCGTTAAAACCATAAGAGAAGTCGACAGACATTTTTTTGTTAATTGGCTGGCTGAAGGAAAAGTTCATCCCGCCGCTTAGCGAACGGTTATTGTTGTCGATAACCCGGTGGAGGATAGAATCTTTGGCCGGCAACCCTTGCTCATTATAATAGCGGATGTTATCGTTCACATCCTGGTCGCCGGCGCCCCTGTTAGCGTTTATCGAAAAGTTTAGTGAAAATACCCGGCCTTTCTTGCCGATTTTGTGGCCCACTGTCATCCCGAGTCCGAAACCCCGGTTATCGTTCTGGTTGGCGTTTATCGATTCGAGGTCCTGGTGGATCACACCTGATTGCGCCGAACGCGTCAGGAAGTTGGCCGTATTGTCCGAAAAATTAAATGACGGACTGAGACTGAGCATGGTTTTTTTTCCCCGGTAGTTGAGACCGAGGTTGGCGGAATGGTTATTGTTCTTCGATTCTGAATTATTCCCGCTCCGGTTAAATATGGTCCCCAGTGTGTTTACCGTTTCTATATAGGTGTCGTTGCTGCTGGCGTTGCGGCCATTTCCGAAGTTGTAGTTTGCCTGGATATTAAGATTTTTCCCCCAGTTATCAGCATAGTTGACGCCGATATTGCCAGAAGTATTGGTACCCACGGAATTATTGGCGGTGTTGTAACCTGAGCTGGCGGCGATCTGCCTGTCGGTACGCCAATAGTTCCCGTTTACCGACGCGCCGTAGCGATCGTCTGTACCGCCGGTTAGGGAGCCGTTACCAAATGTGCCGCGGTCCATGCCCGGTTTCGTTACCAGGTTAAGCATTTTACGCGGCTGCCCGTTCCTGATCCCGGTGAATGCCGCTTCGTCACCATAATCGTCAATTACCTGGAGCTTGGCAAACATGTCTGCAGGAAGCTGTCTGATAAAATCTGTTACGTTTCCGCTAAAAAAGTTCTTCCCGTTAACGCGCAAAAAAGTGATGTTCTCGCCGTCCGACTTAATGTTACCGTTCTCATCCACTTCCAGGCCCGGGAATTGCCGCAGTAAGTCGATCACCTTATCGCGGTCCGTGACACTAAATGCCCGGGGATCATATTCAATGGTATCACGTTTATAGGTGACGGCTTGTACGGGGGCTTCGATTTTTACTTCGGTTAACAGCCGCGAAGCGGGACGCAGTACCACCGGCGGTATCTCCATTTCGCTTTGGCCGGCATCCGGCGTATAGGCTCCCTGGAAGGGAAAATAACCCAGGTAGTTCACCATTAAGGTAAACGTACCCGGTTTCAGGTTAATATGGTAAGCGCCGTCGGCGTCGGTTGCCGAGCGGACCGTATCTTTCCCGCTGATAATACGAACGGATGCCCCGTCTATCCGGGTACCCGCCGTATCCTGCACCACCCCTTTAACGGTAAATAACGCCTGGGCTGCTGCCTGCCCGGCGCATAACATCACCAATAGAAATAAGGCGAATGCTGGGTGTTTCCTGGTCATTATTAACTGGCAAGATCGGGAGAACGAATATAACTAATTATTTAGTTGTACGTTTTTTTGTTTTCACGGCATTATACGGCAGATTATCTTTTTATGTATAATCCATAAATGCGATACTTGTAACTCGGAGCTGCCGGTAATTGATTACCGGTAACTGATAACTGATCACTGACAACTGATAACTGACAACTCAACAATGGAAAAGATCTACCTCAGCGATTCCGGACCGAAAGTGTCGCCCGCCGTTTATGGCTTTTACCGGTGGAACGAACCGATGGAAAATCGTGCCGCTGCCATGGAGCGCATTATCAACCTTTGCCTTGAACTTGGCATTAACACGTTCGATCATTCCGAGATCTACGGCGGGTACCAATGTGAAGAACTTTTTGGGGAAGTAATCAGCCAAAGATCCTTCAGGAGAGAGGACCTGGTGTTATTCACAAAATGTGGATTAGTGGTCCCAAATCCCGGCAAGCCTGAGGTACGGGTAAAACACTATAATACATCGGCCAGCCACATCCTCCAGAGTGTGGATAACTCGCTGAGGAAGCTGCGGACGGACTATATCGACATTTTCCTGCTGGATAGCCTGGACCCGGTTTCTAACCTCGAAGAAACGGCGCTGGCTTTATCGCAATTAAAGCGATCTGGCAAGATCCGGAATATCGGTGTGGCGAATTTCCGGGTTTTTCAACACCAGCTGCTGGCTTCGTACCTGCAGGTGCCGATCGTAACCAACCACATCGAGCTGAATCTGCTCAATACTTCCGCACTCGATAACGGGCAGATGGACTACATCAAGCAACGGTATATGCGCCCGCTTGCCGCATCGCCGCTTGCCGCCGGCCGGATCGCCAACGGGCAGGATATACAAGCGGTAAGGGTGCGCGAAAAGCTGACGGAGATCGGGTTGAAATATGAAGCAGACATGGAATCCATCGCGATCGCATGGCTGGTAAAACTGGGTGCGCTGCCGTTGATCGGTACTACCAATGAACAGCGGATCCGGAATATTGCGAACTCCTTTTCGATCGATCTCGATCTGCAGGATTGGTATGAGCTGTACCACGCATCAAAAGGAACAGAATAGTCTTCGCGCTATTTGCGAAAAAAGAGTGCTTAACTCCCGGGTTAATACCCGTATTTTTCCTTCCAGAGAAATTTAAGACGTTCGCGGAGCTTCTGTTCCGCAGCGTTATTGCCGGGGTCGTACAACTTTTTCCCGCTGACCTTTTCGGGCATAAATTCCTGTTGAACAAAGTTGTTTTCGTAGGAATGGGCATATTTGTAGTCCTTCCCGTAACCGATATTTTTCATCAGTTTGGTAGGCGCGTTGCGGATATGCAGGGGAACGGGCAGGTCGCCGGTTTCGGCTACGAGTGCCTGTGCGTTTGCGATGGCCTCGTAACTGGCATTGCTTTTTGCCGATGAGGCGAGATAGGTTACCGCTTGCGATAAAATGATGCGCGATTCGGGCCAGCCGATCAGGTTCACCGCCTGGAAACAATTGGTGGCCAACAGAAGGGCGTTGGGGTTGGCGTTGCCGATGTCTTCGGAGGCGAGAATCACCAGTCGCCGGGCAATAAATAACGGATCTTCCCCCCCGGCAATCATCCTGGCCAACCAGTAAACTGCCGCGTTGGGGTCGCTTCCGCGAATAGATTTGATGAAAGCGGAAATAATATCGTAGTGCTGCTCGCCGGCTTTATCATAGATCGCCATGTTTTGCTGAACCTGCTGCAGCACCAGTTCGTTGGTAAGCGACTGGCTGCCGACGGCGTTCACTACCAGCTCCAGGATGTTCAGCAGTTTCCGGCCGTCCCCGCCCGATAATCTTAGCAGCGCTTCGTGTTCTTTTATAATGATGCCGCGATCTTTGAGGTACTCATCGGTCTGCAGGGCATGCTGCATGAGCGCGACCAGCTCTTCTTCCGTAAGATGCTGCAGGATATATACCTGGCACCGCGAAAGTAACGCCGAGATCACCTCGAAGGAGGGGTTTTCCGTGGTGGCGCCGATGAGCGTCACCAGGCCACGCTCCACCGCTCCCAGCAGCGAGTCCTGCTGGGATTTTGAGAAGCGGTGAATTTCGTCGATAAATAATATAGGCAGCTTTTGCCCGAACTCCTTTAGCTTCGCTGCTTTTTCGATCACGTCGCGTACGTCTTTCACACCCGAATTGATCGCGCTAAGGCTGAAAAAGGGACGGTCGAGCTGCCGCGAAATGATAAACGCCAGGGTAGTTTTCCCCACGCCTGGCGGGCCCCATAAAATAAGCGATGGAAGGTTGCCGCTTTCTATGGCGCGCCTTAAAACGGCTCCCTTACCCACCAGGTGCTGCTGCCCGAAATACCCGTCGAGACCCGTGGGGCGCATTCGTTCGGCAAGAGGAGGCAGGGTCGGCATGTTTAGTTAAATCGTTTAACCTTTGGGATTTCCATCGGCGTCGAGCTCGACGATATCGTATCCTAATTTCTTTAAACCTGGCATCACGAGGTCCTTATCACCAACAACGAGGATGATCATCTTGTTCACGTCGAGGTATTTTTTTGCCAGCGCGTCGATCTCGGCTTTGCTGATGCTGTTCCTGATTTTACTTTGCTCGTCTACGTAAGTGGGCGCCAGGTCGTATTCCAGGATCCGGGAAAGAAAGCCTGCCTTCTGTGCGTTGGTTTCGTAGCTGCGCGCGGTGCTCTGCCCGATAGACGATTTCATAAAAGTAAGCTCTGCCGGGGTAATACCGGTTTTGGCGTAGTTAGAGATCTCTTTCATAAACTCGACCACGGAACTGTCTGTGGCCGAAGCCCTAACACCGGCTGAGGCCGTAAAGGTGCCGCCATATTTCCCGGAAGTAAATGTTGAACGTGCACCGTAGGTCCATCCTTTGTCTTCGCGAAGGTTGAGGTTGATCCTGCTGCTGAAGGCGGCGCCGAGGTTATAGTTCATCAGGCCCGCACGGTAATATTCGCCGCTGGCATCATAATTCATCCCGGTGAGGTTACCTATGCGGATCTCCGATTGAGCCGCTTTGGATACATCGACAAAGTAAAGGGTAGTTTTGTTAAATGTTTTTCCGCCGGCAGGTTTTGGTACGCTGAGTGCTGCGCCGCCTTTCCATTTGTCGAGAAATGCCAGTTTCGGTTTGATGTCGGTTTCTTTAATGTCGCCGATCACCACCACCTGGCTTAACGAAGGCACTACGTAGGTATCATAAAAGGCCTGGACATCCGCTAACGTAATGTTCGGGATGGTTTTTTCGGTACCTGAGCCTGCAATTACCCGCAAGTTGTCATTTCCGTACAGCAGTTTGTTATACACGTTCGAGGCGATAAAGGCAGGTTGCGTTTTCGCCCTGCGCAAGCTGGTGATGGTTTGCTGTTTAATGCGGTCCAGTGATTCCTGCGTAAATTTAGGGTTGAACATCCTTTCCTCTAACAGGGCAAGCGTTCTGTCGAGGTTTTTGGTCAGCGTAGACGCCTGGAACGAAAAACCGTCGCTGCCGCCGCCGGCGGAAACGTTGCTGCCGATCTTTTGTAATTCAGCGCTGAATGCCTCGGAGGTGAAATTCTTGGTGTCTTCGTTCAGCATGCGCCCCACGATACCGGCGAGACCGGCTTTTGAAGCCTCTTCAAATAAGCCGCCGCCATCTACCGAAACGGAAATGGATACCGACGGGATCTCGGTGTTTTCTGAACCGATGATCTTAATACCGTTGGCTTTTTTCGCCGTCCAGTATTTAGGTACCGAAGCCACCACGGGGTTGGTGCCGGTTGCAGGAGTCGCTTTACGGTCGAATTTATCCGCGCCCTTTACATATTTAAGACCATCATAGCCGTAATCGGGGGCTTTGTAATTGGATTTATCGGGAGTATAATTGTCGGGTGCCACGCGCATATCGCCTTTCCCTTTCGGGAGAACGCTGAGTACCACGGCATTTTTATCCTTTACATAGGTATTGTACACGCGCATCACATCCTCTTTGGTAACCGACTGGATGGCTTTTAGCCGTTCCTTGATCTGGTTGGGATTGCCGGTGAAGGTTTGTGCCGCGGCGAGCTGCGAAACTTTCCCCGACACGCTCGAAAGGGAGTTTACAAACTGCGATTCGGCGCCGCCTTTTAAGCGTACCAGGTCCTCATCCGATACGCCTTTTGCTTCAAACTCCTTAAGGGACTGGTTTACAAGTGCGTACATGTCCTGCATAGTCTGGCCCGGGAACGGGATCACGGTAATGCCGATCTCTCCTGCCAGCTCTGAGCCGTAGGCCGACATGGATGCCTGGCTGGCCTTGCGCGGTTTGGTGAAATTCTTGTAAAAGATCGAGTTGTTACCCCGGCCGATCAGCTGGGCCATGATGTTAAGCGCCGCCTGGTCTTTGTCGTACGCCGTTACGCCCGGGTAGGTGATCGAAAGCATCGGCTGCTGTGCATAATTATCTTCGTAAGAAACGAAACGGGTTTTATCCAGCACGGGTGCGGGATATTTCACGTTTTTAACTGCAGGGCCGCTTGGCACCGAGCCGAAATATTTTTCGATCCACGCTAATGTTTGTTTTGGGTTAATATCTCCGCCAATAGTAATAGTGGAGTTGTTCGGCCCGTACCAGCGCAGGAAGAAGTTCTTGAGATCGTTCACATTTACGCGGTTCAGGTCTTCGATATACCCGATGGTAAGCCATGAATACGGGTGCCCATATGGGTAAAGCGCTTTGCTGGAGTATTCGCTGGCAAGGCCATAAGGCTGGTTATCATAATTTTGTCCCCGTTCATTTTTGACGGTCGCACGCTGGATCTCGAACTTTTTCTGGGTAACGGCATCGAGCAGGTAGCCCATACGGTCGGCTTCGAGCCAGATCATTTTTTCTACCTGGTTGCTGGGTACGGTTTCGTAATAATTGGTACGGTCTTCATTGGTGGAGCCGTTCAGCGTGCCGCCAGACTCGGTAACGATCTTAAAATGCTCGTCGTCGGCCACATTATCGGATCCCTGGAACATCATGTGCTCGAAGAAATGTGCAAACCCCGATTTCCCGATCTCTTCGCGGGCCGAACCCACATGGTAGGTTACGTCTACGTGCGCCACCGGGTCGGAATGGTCCTCGTGCAGGATCACGGTGAGGCCGTTCGGTAACACGTACTTTTCGTAAGGAACCACCAGCTCGTTGCCGGTTTTGGTCACTTTCTCTACGAGGCGCGCCTTAGACGGCTGGGCCACCTGGGCGAATGCGGGGGTAATGAGAACAGATAACAAGGGAAGCAGTAATTTTTTCATGTTGTAACGGTTATAAGGTTTGGGAGTTTTCAGCAGTCAGTAATCAGTAATCAGCTATCAGCAGTCAGCGATCAGCAGCCAGCTTTCGGCATATTGGGCGTAAACGTTTGTTTCCGGATCAGGCTCACAACTGATTGCTGGCAGCTGACAATAACAAATATATCCAACTAAGCCTTAAAATCGGTTACCTGCAGCCTGTTTTTGCAAAAATGATATTCAGGCTCCTGGTTAGAACCGATGATAAGCAGCCTCCCGGGCGAAAATTGCGTAACCAGTTGGTGGTACCAGGCGAGGCCGGCTTCGTCGAGGTTCGACCCAGGCTCGTCAAGCAGGATCAGCGGGGTGTCGGCGCAGAAGGCGAGGGCCAGTTTGGTACGTTGTTTCATGCCCGACGAGAAGTGCCGGATCATTTTGTTGGCCTGCGTGCCGAATCCGAGGAGACCGATCACTTTTTGGGCGTCAAATCCTTCGCGGTAGTTTTTAAACCGGAAATGGAAGTCGACCAGTTCCCGGAGGGTGAATTCTTCTACCAGCTCCAGGTAGGGGGCGGCCAGGCTTAGTTGTGCGAAAACCTGTTCATCTGCAACGGGTTTTTCATCGTCACCATAGCGGATAGTTCCCTGCGAAGGCGTAAGCGACCCGGCGATAACCTGCAGCAATGTCGACTTGCCTGATCCGTTCGGGCCGAGCACGGCATACGAATCGCCTTGGGTGAAGGTGTAATCGATGTTCTTAAAGATCCATTCCCGGTTAAAGCGGCGCCCGATATTTTGGAGTATAACATTCATAAAATAACGAACCGGCGGGAATAACTGCCCGGGGCAGGTAAATGGATGGCTAGGCGCTAAAACCTTTCATGATCCCCCTGTTCGAGTTGCGGATGAAATCAAGGATCTCGTCGCGGATCTCGGTGGGCTGACGTTCAGCTTCGATGATGTCCAGGGCGGTAGAAATGTTGAACTTCTTCACAAAGATCGTGCGGTAAATGTCCTGGATCTCGTTGATGTCTTCGGACGTGAACCCGCGGCGGCGCAGGCCCACGGAGTTGATGCCAACATATGAAAGCGGTTCGCGCGCGGCCTTCACATAGGGGGGCACATCTTTACGCACCAGCGAACCACCGGTGATAAAGGCATGTGAGCCCACCTGCACGAACTGGTGGATGGCTACCATTCCCGCCAGCACCACGTAGTTCCCGATGGTGATGTGGCCGGCCAGCGTGGTATTATTAGAGAAGATGCAGAAGTCGCCCACTTCGCAATCGTGCGCAACGTGGCAGTAGGCCATGATCAGGCAGTTCTTGCCGATCACCGTTTTCCAGCGGTCGCGGGTACCGCGGTTAATGGTCACGCATTCGCGGATGGTGGTGTTATCACCGATCTCTACGGTCGTTTTTTCGCCGGCATATTTCAGGTCCTGCGGGTTCCCGGAGATCACTGCACCCGGGTAAATGCGGCAATTCTTACCGATCCTGGCGCCGTCCATAATGGTTACATTGGGCCCGATCCAGGTACCTTCCCCGATCTCTACGTCTTTGTGAATGGTGACAAAAGGTTCGATCACCACGTTATCCGCAATTTTTGCGTCGGGGTGTATATAGGCTAAGGGCTGGATCATGCGTCGAGGTTCTTAACTTTTACGATTTGAGCCATCAGCTCTGCTTCCACCACCACTTTTTCGCCAACCATGCCCACACCCTTCATCTGGGCGATGCCGCGGCGGATGGGTGCGATCAGGTCGCAGCTGAAAATAACGGTATCGCCGGGTACAACTTTATCTTTAAACCGCGCATTCTCGATCTTCAGGAAGAGGGTTAGCCAGTTTTCCGGATCGGGTACGGTATTTAATACCAGGATGCCGCCGGTTTGTGCCATGGCTTCGATCTGCAATACCCCGGGGAAGAGCGGTGAACCGGGGAAGTGACCCATGAAAAGGTCTTCGTTCATGGTTACGTTCTTCACGCCCACCACATGCGTTTTGGTGAGCTCGATGATTTTATCGATCATCAGGAACGGCTGGCGGTGCGGCAGGATCTTCATGATCTGGACCGTGTCGTACACCGGCGGGGTATTGGGATTGTAAACTTTCAAATTTTTCTTGCTGCGCTCCTTTTTGATCTGCGCTTTAATTTTCCGTGCAAATGCCACGTTTGCGGCATGTCCCGGGCGCGCGGCCATGATATGTCCCTTAAGCGGCGTACCCACAAGGGCGAGGTCGCCGATCATGTCGAGGAGCTTATGGCGGGCGGGTTCGTTCTGGTGGCGGAGCTCGATATTGTTCAGGATCCCCTCTTTGGCTACGTCGATATCCTCGCGTTTAAAAAGCTTGGCAAGGTGCTTAAGCTCATCTTTACTCACCTGCTTATCCACCACTACGATGGCGTTATTAAGGTCGCCGCCTTTGATCAGGTCATGTTTGAGCAGCATTTCCAGTTCGTGCAGGAAGCAAAAAGTACGGCTGGAAGAAATTTCCTTCTTAAATTCCGACAAGTTGGTGATCGCAGCATGCTGGCTGCCCAATACGGGCGAGTTGTAATCGATCATGCAGGTGAACCGGTATTCGTCTTCCAGCGGCATAGCCACCATTTCTACCTTGCGGTAGGGCTCTGAATAGTGAATATTGTACGGGATGGAGTAATATTCGCGGGTTGCCTCCTGCTCCTTAAACCCCGCCTCTTCGATGGCATTCATAAAGAGGATGGAGCTTCCGTCCATAATAGGCGTCTCAGGTCCGTCGAGCTCGATCAGCACATTGTCTACTTCCGACCCTACGAGGGCCGCCAAGACATGTTCTACGGTACTTACACTTGCACCGTTTTGCGAAATTGTGGTTCCGCGTGAAGTATCGGTCACATTGTCTACATCGGCATCTACTACGGGCTGGCCTTCAAGGTCGATCCGTTTAAATTTATATCCGTGATTTTCGGGAGCAGGTTTGAAGGTCATGGTAACCGGCATCCCTGTGTGCAGGCCAAGTCCTGCTATTTTAACCTCAGACCTGATCGTTCTCTGTTTTACATCCATTTTTTTCGTGCCTACTTTTGTTCAGGCAATTGGGTTAATTCCTGTATCCTGCGCTGCAGTTCCTCTATTTTACGTTCCAGCTCGGGCAGGCGCTGTAATACCACCTGCGCCCTCATGTGGTTGGTATAATTTGTGGCGGGCGCTCCCGCCCATTTCTTTCCTTCTTCTTCTATCGACCGGTTGATGCCGGATTTCGCCTGGATCTGCGATCCTTTGGCGATGTTAATATGTCCTACGATCCCAACCTGCCCGCCGATCACCGAGTTTTCGCCCACCTTAGCACTTCCGGAAACACCGGTCTGCGATGCGATCACCGTGTTGGCGCCGATCTCTACGTTGTGCGCCACCTGGATCAGGTTGTCGAGCTTTACGCCGCTGCGGATCAGGGTCGACCCGATGGTAGCCCGGTCGATAGAGGTGTTCGAGCCTATTTCTACGTCGTCGCCTATCACAACGTTGCCGATCTGGCTCACTTTTGTATAAGTGCCATCTTTCTGCGGTGCAAAACCGAAGCCGTCGCTGCCGATCACTGCGCTGGAATGCACGATCACGTTGTTGCCAAGTACGCAGTCTGAATAGACCTTTACACCTGAAAATAACGTGCAATTGTCGCCAACCTGTACATTGTCGCCAAGATAAACATGAGGATACACCTTGCTGTTGTCGCCTACTACCACATTTTGCCCGATATACGCAAAGGCGCCGATATATACTTCCTTACCTACTTTCGCCGAAGGGTGGATATAGGATGGCTGCTCGATCCCTTTTTTGTCGAGCTTTATGGTGTTGTATTTTTCGAGGAGAACGGAGAAACTGCTGTAGGGGTCTTTTACCCGGATAAGTGTGGGAATAACCGGCTGCGTTAACTCCAGGTCGTTGCTGATCACCACGATAGAGGCCATGGTATTATACAGGTAGGCCTCATATTTGGGATTGGCGAGAAACGTAAGCGAGCCCTGGATGCCCTCTTCAATCTTGGCTAATTGATTTACTGTTACACCAGGATCGCCCTCTAGGGTTCCATTTAATAAGATTGCTACCTGTTGTGCAGTAAATTGCATTCGGCAAATTTAGGTGTTATTAGTTAATGAACAAATTATTAAGTTTGAGTAGCGGGTAGCGGGCAGCAATCAGCCGTCAGCAATCAGCTTCTTTATAGCGCTATAACGGAGCTCAAGGCTGACAGCTGATCGCTGACAGCTCCTGTTGCGCTATAACGGAGCTCAAGGCTTACAGCTGATCGCTGACAGCTCCTGATCCTACTTCAGCTGCTTATCATAACATAAAATATACTTCTTTACCGTTTTCGCTAATGCTTCCAGGTTAGCGTTATCAGACGCTTCGGCAATATCCCTCACCGATCCGTCTTTCATCAGCAGGTTGATGTTCCCGTTCCCGGTAAGATAGGCATTATTCTTAATGGTGTCGGTAAACACGAAATACGACGCTTCGTCCTCGTCTACGTGATAGCGTTCCATGGCTTCCGCCGCCAGGGCTTCCACCAGTTCCTCAGGCGGGGACGTGTTGGTGATCTCCACCTGGTAAAGTTTCCTGTTAACCAGGTTGTTACAAAGTGTCGACAGGATCGGGTCACTTTCACGGGTCCATACCTTCACGGAAGTGTAAATATCAAAATCATCCAGCCTGGCGAAGCATTCAAGATGCACCGGGTCTGAGTTGAAGTCGCGCCGGGTGATGGAATGATACAGGAAATGCGCAAAATCGGGCGTGGCGAACAGGTGCGTACCGGCCGACGCAAGCTCGCGGGCCCGCTCAAGTATTTTTACCAGCAGCTGTTCGGCAGCGATCACCGTTTTATGAAGATAAACCTGCCAGTACATCAGCCGGCGGGCAATGAGAAACTTTTCGATGGAATAGATGCCTTTTTCTTCCACCACCAGGTGATCGTCTTTTACGTCGAGCATCTTAATAATGCGGTCGAAGCCGATCACACCTTCAGACACGCCGGTAAAAAAACTGTCGCGGTTCAGGTAATCCATGCGGTCGATGTCTAGCTGACCCGAAACCAATTGGTACAGGAATTTCTTCGGGTGCCGGCGGGCGAAGATCTCGATCGCCATGGTGAGGCGCCCGTTAAATTCTTCGTTAAGCTTTTTCATCAGCAGGGAGGAAATATGCTCATGCGAAATTCCCTCCACGATGGTATGCTCCAGCGCATGCGAAAACGGCCCATGACCGATATCGTGCAGTAAAATGGCAACGGTGGCGGCTTCCTCCTCCTCTTCGGAAATGTCTGCCCCCTTGCTGCGCAGCGTTTCGATAGCAAGGCAGATCAGGTGCATGGCGCCCAGCGCGTGGTGAAAACGGGAGTGAATGGCGCCCGGGTAAACAAGATAGGTCATCCCCAGCTGTTTGATGTTACGCAAACGCTGTACGTAAGGATGCTGAATAAGATCGAAAACCAGTTCGGAAGGGATCGTGATGAACCCGTAAACCGGATCGTTAATTATCTTTTTCTTGTTCAAATTTCACCATTTTATGATCGCAGCAAAAATTGTTAAATAAACTGATACAAAAAACGGTCTTCGTTGTTAAGTGGTCAGTTTTCAGTGTTCAGTAGCCAGTTCTTTACGCGGCGCTTACTATTAAATACCGGTCTCTATAAATATTGAACTAATATTGCGGAAAGTCGGGCACTGATTACTGACAACTGATAACTGAAAGCTAAACACCATGCAAGAAACCACCATTCTCTGGGCCGATGATGAGATAGATCTTTTAAAACCGCATATACTTTTTTTAAGTGAGAAGGGCTACACCGTAAAAACCGCGACGAACGGGAGTGATGCCGTGGACCTGTTCAAAAATGGCTATTACGACCTGGTTTTTCTGGATGAGAACATGCCTGGCCTCACCGGTCTTGAAACACTGGCGGAGATTAAGAACCTGAACCCGGATGTGCCCATCGTACTGATCACCAAGAATGAAGAGGAATACCTCATGGAGGATGCGATCGGGTCGAAAATAGACGATTACCTGATCAAACCGGTGAACCCGAAGCAGATCCTGCTCACCATTAAAAAGCTCACGGAGAACAAGCGGTTGGTGAGCGAGAAAACCTCGATGGCTTATCAACAGGATTTCAGGAATTTGGGCATGATCCTGAATGACAACCTGAACTTTAACGAGTGGGTGGAGGTTTATAAGAAACTGGTCTTTTGGGAGCTTTCGCTGGAGAACCTGGAAGATGCCGGGATGCACGAAATATTGACCATGCAGAAAGCGGAAGCCAACGTTCAGTTCTCCAAATTTGTAGAGAAGAATTACCTCTCGTGGTTAAAAAACCCGGGCGACGCGCCAACGCTTTCGTTCGAGCTGTTCAAGAAAAAAGTGTTCCCGGCGCTCGAAGCCAACAAGCCCACATTCTTTATACTGGTAGATAACCTGCGTTACGACCAATGGAAGATCATTAACCCGGTGATCACCGAGTATTTCAGGCTGGATGAAGAAGAAACGTACTACAGCATCCTGCCTACAGCTACGCAATACGCACGTAATGCCATTTTCGCGGGACTGATGCCGCTGGATATGGAAAAACGTTTTCCCGGAATGTGGCAGAACGACGAGGATGAGGGCGGGAAGAACCTGTATGAAGAACAGTTCCTGGCCGATCATATCCAACGGGTGATGCGGAAGGATTGCAAGCACTCGTATCATAAGATACTGACTTATGAACAGGGCCGTGAGATCACCGAAAATATTAACAATTTGTTGGGAAACGACCTGAACGTGCTGGTGTATAACTTCGTGGATATGCTGTCGCATGCGCGGACGGATATGGCCATGATCCGCGAGCTGGCGAATAATGAGGCAGCTTACCGTTCGATCACGCTTTCCTGGTTCGAGCATTCACCGCTGCTGGAAACGCTGAAGAAGCTCTCGCAGAAGAATGTGAAGATCATTATCACCACGGATCACGGAACGATCAAGGTGCGTCATCCAAGCAAGGTGATCGGCGACCGGAATACCAACACCAACCTGCGTTATAAACAGGGTAAGAACCTCAATTTCGCGCCGCGGGAAGTTTTCCACATTAAAAATCCGCACGAGGCGATGCTGCCGAAGTTGCATGTGAGCTCGAGCTTTATTTTCGCGAAAGAAGACAGCTATTTCGTTTACCCGAATAACTACAACCAGTTTGTAAATTACTATAACGAGACTTTTCAGCATGGCGGGATCTCGCTGGAAGAGATGATCGTGCCGTATGTGACGTATAGTCCGAAGTAGGTGCTGTTGCGTTTCCAGTAAATCAGCCGGGTTGCTCACCCGCCTTTAATATGCTATATTTTCCAGGAGTCGCGGGTCCGATTGGCTTCGGTTAAGGAGTTCCAAAAAAGTACAAAAGGGTTCCCGGGACCCGTCTTCCAAGTTACTTCTTCTCTAGTTCCTTATCATTTTTCGAATTCTTAAATGCTTTGTAAATAAAAAACAGAGGAACCAGGATAAAAAATCCCCAACCGTTTTTTATAATGCTGTAAATAACGATCCCAATCATCACACCGGTGAATACTGCATTAGTGATGGAAGCTGATTTTGTCTTTTTCCTTTTACCTGATAATTCCTGCTCACTTAATTCCGCAGGTTCCGTTTGCTTCATTTTTTCTTTCGTTTAGATGTGTTTAGGCCGTAAAAATATGCAATTCATCAAAAGTGCTAACTTTACCCACGTGTTCCAGGCAATTACCACTCTTCACGACCTCACCTCGCCCGCCAAAGCCCTCCTTCGTTTTGCCGGCGATCAAAAGATCTTCCTCTTTTACGGGGATATGGGCGCGGGGAAAACCACCTTTATTAAGACGATCTGCAGCGAATTGGCTGTGACCGACCGTGTTTCGAGTCCGACGTTTTCAATTGTGAATGAGTATGAGTCGCCCGCCGGCCCCGTTTATCACTTCGATTTTTACCGCCTGAAGCGCGAAAGCGAGGCGATGGACCTTGGATTCGAAGATTACCTGTATTCCGGGAACTATTGCCTTATCGAGTGGCCCGAAAAAGTAAGCGGCCTGCTTCCGCAGGAGTATGTTGAAATTACCCTGGCGCATGTCAGCGATCAGGAACGTAAGCTTACGGGCAGGATTTTACCTTAGCTCTTTCCGCTTTTTTTCTGTAACTTCAAACTCTTTAGATCGACAGGAAATGATGAGTGAATTGTCTGACATTGCCAGGCAGGCTATGATGCAGCCGCAGGAAGCAATGCTCGAAACCAAAACGAGGAAAAACAGCCTGTATATAGGCATCCCCAAAGAAACTTCGTTCCAGGAAAACCGGATCCCGCTTACGCCGCTCTCGGTAGCGTTGCTGGTGCAGCATGGGCATGAGGTGGTGATCGAGTCGGGTGCCGGTGTCGCCGCCAATTTTCTCGACCATCATTACAGCGAGCAAGGTGCACGGGTAGTGTATGATAAACATGAGGTTTATCGCGCCGATATTATCATCAAGATCGCCCCGCCCACGGCCGATGAGCTTAAGATGATGAAAAACAACCAGGTGCTCCTCTCCATGCTGCAGGTTTCTACGTTAAAGCCGGAGTGTTTGCACGAGATGATGCGGAAAA
Organism: Hufsiella ginkgonis; assembly: GCF_009834915.1. Lineage (GTDB taxonomy): Bacteria > Bacteroidota > Bacteroidia > Sphingobacteriales > Sphingobacteriaceae > Hufsiella > Hufsiella ginkgonis. Next base: position 1,474,172 of record NZ_WVHS01000001.1, read on the forward strand.
AGATCACCGCACTGTCTTTTGAGTATCTCCGCGACGAGGGCGGTATTCTAACCGTGGTCCGCGCCATGAGCGAAATAGTGGGAGCCACCTCTATCCTGATCGCGGCGGAGTACCTGAGCAACGTTTTCGAGGGCAAAGGCCTGATGCTGGGCGGTGTTACCGGGGTTCCTCCTACCGAGATCGTGATCCTTGGAGCGGGCACCGTGGGTGAATATGCCGCGCGTACCGCCATCGCGCTTGGCGCAGAAGTAAAAGTGTTCGACAGCTCGATCTATCGCCTCCGCAGGCTGCAAAACAATATTGGGAGCAGGGTATTCACTTCCGTGATCCAGCCTATCGTTTTACACAAGGCGGTTACCACCTGCGATGTGGTGATCGGCGCCATTCGTGCAACCAACGGGCGCAGTCCATGTATCGTTTCTGAGGAAACCGTAGCTAAAATGAAGCCGAACTCCGTGATCATTGATGTGAGTATCGACCAGGGAGGCTGTTTCGGAACGTCGAAGGTAACCAACCATACTCAACCGGTGTTCCGGAAATATGATGTGATCCACTATTGTGTGCCCAATATCGCTTCGCGGGTTTCGCGTACCGCCACGTATGCGTTAACCAATATTTTTACGCCTATCCTGCTCGATATCGGCGAAATGGGCGGTATTATGAACGTGATCTGGGAGAAACCAGGTGTTCGGAATGCCATTTACCTGTACCAGGGACAGTTAACGAATAAAGACCTGGGAGAGCGGTTCAATATCCAGGTTAAAGACCTGGATCTACTGGTGGTGTCGCACCGGTGAAGGGAGGTTGAGGTCGACATGCAAAAACTACTTTGCCTCCTCCTCTTATTCTTTACCAGGGCCGCTTACGCCCAACAAAACCCTTATAGCCTTAAGATCATCAGCACCAAAGAGGCTTATACGGCTTCTATCTCTGCCGACAGCAACAACCGCCTCGTTGAGATCAGGAAGGCCATTCCCTCCATTCGTCTCGACATCCGCTATGCGACGAAAAACAACTTCACCCGGAGGGTAATGTACCCCGAGGCGCGGGCATTTGCCCGCCTCCCGGTGGTTAAAGCGCTCAGGGTCGTTCAGCAGGAGCTGAAACCGCTTGGGCTCGGGCTGAAGATCTTCGACGCGTACCGCCCCTATGCCATCACATTAAAGTTCTACGAGGTTGCTACTGATAAAGCTTTTGTGGCCGATCCGGCCAAAGGGTCGAAACATAACCGCGGGTGTGCGGTTGACCTCACCATCGTTGATCTTAAAACCGGGAAAGAAATTCAAATGGCTACCGGTTATGATAGCTTTTCGCCCAAAGCGGCAGCCGCTTATCCTAACGTGCCTGAAGAAGTGAGGAAAAACCGCGACCTGCTGATCTCGGTCATGGAAAAACATGGTTTCCGGGTGATCGAAAATGAATGGTGGCATTTCGATTTTACCGGCTGGAAGAACTACGACCTGATGGATGTAAGCTTTAGAGAAATTTAATCGGTAATAGCCGCGGCATTCCCGCTGTCGGCGTTCTCATGGATGATCTTACGGGTCGGGTAGGCGAAGCTCGCATCGTTGCTGCGTACAATTTCCATGATCTTGTAGTTGATCTCTTCCTTGATCTTCATGTATTCGCCGTAATCCATCATCTCGATAAAATACAATACCTGGATGTTGATAGACCATTCGCCGAAGCTGTCGAACGTAATGATAGGGTCGTCGCTGATCTGAGCGCGGCTGATGATGTACTCCGAGATGTCGCCGGCAATTTTCCGGATCGTTTCAGGCGCGGTATCGTAGGTGAGCCCGATGGTGAACTTCATCCGGCGGTAATTGCGGAGTGTGAGGTTTTCCAGGGGACCGTCGATCATTTTTTTATTGGGAAAAGTGACGATCGTTTTATCGGTGGTGCGGATCTGCGTGCTGCGGAACCCCACTTTCTCCACGGTCCCTTCGTAACCCTCTACGCGGATGAGGTCGCCCACCACGAAAGGCTTGTCCATAAAAATGGTGAACGAGCCGAGCAGGTTCTCGAGGCTTTCTTTGGCAGCTAAGGCGATGGCGATACCGCCGATACCAAGTCCGGCGATAATAGTAGCTACGTTCAGGTTAAAAACGGAGCCCAGTATTACGAAAAAACAGAGGATGACGGTAACGATCTTCGACAGTTCGCGCAGGAAGAGCACGATCTGGTCGTCGGATTTGGATTCGGTAAGCGAGGCTTTATACGAGAATACATGGGCCACGAAATCGATCATCCGAAGCAGGATCCAGAACAGGGAAGTGATGATACAGAACAGGAAGATCTTGTCGAACACATCGATGAGGGTGACCGAGTACAGCTCTTTTTTGTTCCCCACGGTAACCATCCGGCTAAATATCACCTCGTTGAGCGGGTAACTGAGCTGGTTGATAGCGAGATACAGGGTAACGAGGAGAATCACGATCTCCACCGGCCTGACAAGCAGCGCGACAAATACTTCCGCTTTTACCTCCTGCCCGAACCTGCCGAATAAAGTATACAGCAATTTGCTTAGCAACCGCGAGAGTATCCGTTTAAAGATGATCCCGGCAATAATGATCCCTGCGAACAGGAGGTACGCTTTTACGGAATTGCCCAGTATCACCCGGTCGAAAAATGCTGCCGTCATAAAGTGCCTAAAATAAAAAACCTCCCCCGGTTAAACGGAGAAGGCCATAATGCTGTATAAATTGGTTATACGCCTCTTTTGGTTTTGATACGGGCAGCTTTGCCGGTCAATTCGCGGAGGTAGAACAGTTTCGCCCTGCGAACTTTACCAATGCTGTTTACTTCGATTTTATCGATGTTAGGAGAATTCACAGGGAAAATACGCTCAACCCCGATACCGTTCGACACTTTGCGTACTGTGAAAGTTTCTGTTGACCCAACACCGTTACGCTGAATAACAACGCCCTGGTAGATCTGGATACGCTCTTTGTTTCCTTCGCGGATCTTGTAGTGTACGCTTACGGTATCACCAGCCTTAAAGGTAGGAACCGTCTTTTTTTCTATGGCCTGTTCTTCAACAAATTTTACTAAATCCATGATTTTAAGCTATTAAACCGATCTTTTACCCGAAAAAATCGGAATGCAATATTAGGGATTTCTTTTCACTTATAAAAATCGAATTTGAAAAAAGATTGCAACCCGGATGACTCTCACCCGGTATCTTCATTCAGCAATTGTGAAATGTGTTTGCATTCTATTTTAAAGTTGTCGAGCTCACCGTGATTTAGCCCGAAGATCTTTTCGAGGATCAGTACTTTTTGATGCGGAATATCTCGTTGATCGGCCAGTTTTATGTTCCGGTAATTTAAGAACGTATTGAAAGATACACCAAGCACCTTGGGAATTACTCTCATCGCCTTGTTGAAGTCTTTCTTCGGGAGGTTGTCAAGCAGGTCGTGAAGGCGATACTTATACATCGTTACAAAATTTTGTATTATTACAGTAAAATTTTGTTTTAGTTAACCAATAATTTGTATTGGCGAATTTTAATTCACAATAATTACGAACAAAATTAAAATAATTAGTTAGATGCAAATTATTTTCCGTTAGATGTTAAAAGAAATAGTTTACAAACTGCTTAAAGAGCAGGACCGGCCGCTGGGATGGCTGGCTACGGAAATGGACATGACGCCCGACGGATTGAAGCTGAGCCTCACCAACGAGTCGATGAAATACACGAACCTAAAATTAATGGCGACGGTACTGAACGTAGCTCCCGAATATTTTTTTAGCGGCGTAACCGCCGAAATCGCCGCAGCCAATATCGTGAACGATGAGCTTGCCGCTTTCCAGCATCTCAAACAAGAACTTGCCGCCTCTAAGGAACTGGTTGAAACGCTAAAAAGCCAGCTGCGGGATAAAGACCGGATCATCGACCTGCTGGGCAAGGCGAATAATTAATGATTTATTCAAGCAGGTCGGGCCTTCGCTCCCGGGTACGTTCGAGTGCCCGCTCATGGCGCCAGTTATCGATCGCAGCCTGGTTGCCGCTTAGCAAAACAGGCGGAACTTCGAGCCCGTTCCAGTTGGCGGGCCGGGTGTATACGGGCGCGTCGAGCAATTCTCCCTGGAAGGAATCTGAAAGCGCGGATGTTTCGTCAGACAGCACACCGGGAAGCAAGCGAACGATCGCGTCCACCAGTACCGCTGCCGGAAGCTCGCCGCCGGAAAGCACATAGTCGCCAATGGAGATCTCGCGGGTAACAAAAAGATCGCGGATACGCTGATCGATCCCCTTATAATGCCCGCAAAGAATGATGACGTTCTTTAGCGATGAAAGCTGGTTGGCGGCTGTTTGTGTAAGCACCTCGCCGTCAGGGGTCATAAAAATCACCTCGTCGTAATGGCGTTCTTCCTTCAGCTTACCGATGCAGGCGGCAAAAGGACCGATAGACATCACCATGCCGCTGCCGCCGCCGTAGGGATAATCATCCACATTTTTATGTTTATTGTCGGCGTAATCGCGGAGGTTATGCACATAAATCTCTGTAAGCCCTTTTTTTTTAGCACGTTGAAGGATGGAATGTGCAAACGGGCTTTCCAGCAATGCCGGGAGGACGGTGATGATATCGAAACGCATGTGCGAATATACGGATAACGTACCACGTCCAACTCTCAGTCACTGTCCTCTAACTCAAATATCTCCTCTACCGGCTTCCCGAACACCTTCGCGATTTTAAGGGCGAGTACAGCAGATGGTACGTAACGGTTCGACTCGATAGTATTTATCGTTTGCCGGGATACTTTGATCAGTTCGGCCAAATCGGCCTGGGTGATGTTTTTAATGGCACGTTCTATTCTCAGGTTGTTTTTCATATGGCGAAACCTCCTAACAACTGTTTTTCTTCTTTTAACCTGTTCCGCATAGAATAGTAACTGAATAACACGACGAAAATCAGCAGGGTGGAGATCAGGTTAATGACCAGGATGATAAGAAAACTTAAGCTGTATACGGCATAAGTTGCTACCAGTAAGAGCGAGTAGTTGATGAGCACGGCAAGGTACATGCTATCCAGGCGATGCTGCATGGTCAGCTCATCTTCGAATGAATTAAGCGAATAGGTCCACACCAGCAGCGACCCGAAAAGTGTATAGTAAATTACGTCGAGCATGCCTTCGGATATAAGGTTGTATTCGAATACGGACGACAGGATAATGACGAGCAGACTTACTATGGCGACTGCAACCGCGAGAATCCGCCAGGGTTTATAAGGCAGGAACCGGGGAGTGTTGACAACGAACGTATCTTTTTTGAAATGCAGCAGGTAGTTAAATCGGATGATAAAGATCAGGATGGGCGTACAAATATTATAGTTGATGAGGTCGGCATCACTCACCAGTCCAAGGACGAAATAAATAAGGCTGTTGATCAGGATGCTCCAGTATAATGCATCCATCCTGAGCCTCGATACCAGTTCATCCTCGATTTTTCTTTTGGAAAACGCGACGAAGATCAGCCCGAAAATCACCATCGTAATGGCTGCCTCGTCGGTGAAGTTGAACGTACCTGGCGCGATAGTGCTGGTTTCGGGCCGCCCCCATTGCAGGAAGCTGAACCTGAAGTTATGTTCGACATTTAAATACCCGAGCACCAAACCCGGTAACGCCAGGATCCAACCGATCACTTTGAAAACGGGAGGAAATAAAAATCTACTTTTCATTTGTCAAATTGTTTTGATCAAATGTAAAGTAAAGTTTAATATATGTCAAGTTTATTTTACATTTTTTCTCTATTCTCCTAAATAAATCCCGATCAATCCCTCCGGCAGCGTCACATGTAGGATCCCTTCCTCATCGTCAATCTCTTTAATGATCTCGTCGATCAGCGGGAACATGATCTCCCGGGATTTATAAGGTACTACCGCGATGTATTGCTGCGGGTATTCGTGGATCTCTATGATCTCACCAAGCTCGCCATGCGCTTCATCATGTACGATGTAACCTTTCAGGTCGGTAATCAGGAACTCGTCCTCATTTTTTTCTGGCATCTTGTCATTAGGCAGGTAGATCTTTTTCCGGATAATGGCTTGCGCCTTTTCGATGGTATCGACGTCATCAAAAAAGAAATTACCGGTTTGGTTTGCCTGCAATTTATAAGAGGAGGTAAAATAGGGCACCAGTTTACCGTTTATCTCGATAAAAACCGAATCGAGGTCAAGCTCCTCCGGCTCGCCGAACTCGAAAAACACCTGTACTTCGCCTTTAAGGCCTTTGGTTTTGGTGATGTAACCGAGGTAGAAACAGTCTGTGATATTCATATTGGCTGTTAGCTGTCAGCGATCAGCTGTCAGCCTGGTTTTTAGGTTATCAATCATGTCGGGAATTATCTTCAATTGCTCAAGCTGACCGCCGGCAGCTATAAAGCAAAATAGCGAAGTACTTTCTCACGGTACTTCGCTATCAGTTAAAGCAGTATGGCTGATTATTCTGCAGCAGGTGCTTCAGTTTCTTCAGCAGCGGCTTCTTCAGCAGGCGCTTCTTCAACCGGAGGTGTATTTTTCGCGGCGATAGCGGCGGCAATTTCCTCTTTCTTTTTAGCTTCAGCAGCCAGGGCAGCTTTACGGGCCTCGTCTTTAGTTTTAGTCAGGCTATCTTTTTTGCCTTCGATCTTGCCGGTTTTACCTTCCATCCAGGCAGTGAATTTGGTATCTGCCTGCTCCTGGGTTAATGCGCCTTTCTTTACGCCGCCTTCAAGGTGTTTTTTGTAAAGTATACCTTTGTATGAAAGGATTGCGCGAACAGTCTCTGTAGGTTGTGCACCTTTGTTTACCCAATCTAATGTGCTATCGAAGTCGATATCAATGGTTGCCGGGTTGGTGTTCGGGTTGTAAGAACCTAAACGCTCGATAAATTTACCATCTCTTGGTGAGCGTGAATCTGCTACTACCACGTGATAAAAAGGTTTTCCCTTTTTACCGAATCTTTGCAATCTGATCTTAGTTGCCATCTCTTTGTGTTATGTATTCAACATATTCCCGGAGTCCATCTGCGGGGCTGCAAAAGTAGGAATGTTTTTTTGAAAACGGAAATGAAATAGGGAACCTCTTCCCTATTCTCCTAAATTGTTTCAGGCAACGTATACTTCCGGCCTTTGTTCTGCACTTTCAGCCACTTCATGAGGGGTTCGAAATAGTCGAGCATAGGTTTTGCAGTAAGCTCCGAGCCGGTATTTTCTTTAAGTACCATGTTCCAGTCTTTGCTGGCGCCGGGATACATGATCTTGCGGAGAAAGTCGCCGACCGCCTTATTGCCATAGTAGTTGGTTGCTTTCGGGTCCTGGTGAAGGATCTCTTTCGCAATATGGTCATGCAGCTGGAACAGGATCACGTAAGATAGCGCATAATCATAGTACTGGGCAGCGTCATCATTGATATGCGTTTTTGAGGCTGCATCACAATAGATCTCCCCACGATCTGCGGGCGGCACGATGCCCTGGTATTTTTTGGCAAGCTCCCACCACTTCCGGTTGTATTGGTCCTGCGGAAGATTACCTGCATAAAGCTCTTTTTCGAACTCGGTCATGGTACCGGCAGAAAAAGGAATGAATACCACGTAGTTGAGCGCCTCTTTTAACAGCGCCTGGATCTCATCGGTCCTGGTGCCTTTGGCGATCAGGCCTTTATTTTCAAGGAACGGTTTTTGCGCGGCTGCCAGGCCCATCAGGCTGCCCATGGCCTCGTGGTATGCGCGGTTAGCGCCTTCGCGAAGCAGCGGCGGCACATCCTTGTTGGTATAGGTCATGTAATAGAAAATGTGGCCCAGCTCGTGGTTGGCGGTTTCGTACCATTCTGAGTTAGGTTCTACGCTCATGAGGCTGCGAACGTCTTTATCAAGGTCCATATGCCAGGCCGAGGCATGGTTGTTCTTTTTGTAACCGGCATTAGCCGGGGCGGGATACAGGCTCGATTTTTTCCAGAACGAGGCGGGCAGTTCCGGGTAGCCGATGCTCTTATAAAAATCAGCGGCATCCGTTACTATCCACGCGGCCGGCTTGGTTTTGAGTACCGAGTCGGTATTCATCCCCCGCACCGAAACCATGGCGCTCCAGTCTTGCGCCCAGCGGTTTGGAAGCCAGTGTGCAGGCAGGTATTCCGGTACTTCCTGCACGTGGTATTTTTTTGCCAGCTCGTAACGCGCATACGTGTGCAGCTCGCGGTACAGCGGACGCAGCTCGCCGTTGATCTTCTGGATCAGCGCCATCATTTCGTCGGTGTTCAGCCCGTAGTCAGATACCTGGTAGCTGAAAAAATCCTTGTAGCCTAATGCCTGTACCGTTTTGTTGCGCAGCTCGCGCAGGCTGGTAAGACCCGTTTTTAGTCCTTTTCCTACCTCTTTGCTCGACTCCCAGGCCGCCTGCCGTTTGGCCAGGTCGGTTTCATCTTTCAAAACGGCGTCGATCTCGTTGGTGGAAACCGATTTCCCGTTAAGTTGGAAATCGAAACCGAACAACTTCTCCGTCTGCGCGTTCTCCGCCTTGATCCTTGCTTTTACCACGTCTGAAACGGTTGCAGGATTATTTGCCGCGGTATAAAGGATCTTATTTAGCTGTTTTACCTGTAGCCCGGTGAGGTCGGATTTTGTTTCCAGCAACTTTCGTGCGCGCTCAATATTCTCTTTACTCCCCGTGAAATTGGCAAAAGCCTCGCCCGTTACCTGCACCAGGTGGGCGTTGGTGGTATCGCCTTCCACAATTTTGGTATTGGATGCCCATTGTGCTTCAGACGATGCCGTATACAGCTCCAGGTATTCGGTGGTATAAGCGTCTATAAACGACTGTGCTTCGGCTTGCTTTCTTTCATTGCTTGCGCACGACGAAAAGAGCAGCAGGATGAGCACCGGGAAGCAGCGCTTTTTCATATTATAAGGATAAAATTTCCACGATCTTTAACAGGCTTGGGTTCACTTCGTTGATGTGTTTAATGGCGTTCCGGAACGGGGTGTAGTAAATATCTCCGTTCACCAGCCCAACCATTTCGCCTTTGCGGCCTTCCATCAGCTTTTCTACTGCAGCTACCGCAAGACGGCTGGCCAGCACACGGTCCATACAGGTTGGACGGCCGCCGCGCTGGATATGCCCTAAGATGGAGACCCTGGTGTCATACTGCGGGAACCGGTCTTTCACCGCGGCGGCAACTTCGAATGCGCCACCTGCATCGTCGCCTTCGGCCACGATCAATATTTTCGACGATTTATCTTTCCGACCCTTCTCGAGGCGCTTAAATAAAGCGTTAATGTCCGTTTTCGTTTCCGGGATCAGGATCGCTTCCGCACCCACGCCAATCCCGCTTCGCAAAGCGATGAGGCCTGAGTCGCGACCCATCACTTCCACGATAAAAAGCCGGTCGTGCGATTCCGCCGTGTCGCGGATCTTGTCCACCGCATCCACTACCGTGTTAATGGCCGTATCGTAACCAATGGTGAAATCCGTTCCCGCCAGGTCGTTATCGATAGTTCCCGGCAAACCGAGTACGGGGATACCGAATTCTTCGATGAAAATATTTGCGCCGGTGAAGGTCCCGTCGCCGCCAATCGCTACCAGCGCATCAATGCCGTGTGCCACCAGGTTGTCATACGCCTTTTTCCGGCCTTCGGGCGTGCGGAACTCGTCGCTCCTGGCGGTTTTAAGGATCGTTCCGCCGCGCTGGATAATGTTGGAAACCGATTTCCGGTTCATGGGCAGGAATTCCCCGTGGATCATACCGTCGTAGCCGCGCATAATTCCGGTAACCTGTAAGTTATAATAAAGTGCCGTTCGTACCACTGCACGGATGGCGGCATTCATCCCCGGGGCATCCCCGCCGGAGGTAAATACACCTATATTTTTGATCTTTGATTTTGACATGTGTGTGTGTTGTTAGTAGTTATCAGTAACAATTACCGGCTTCCGCCCTGTGCAGGACTGCTTGCTGACAACTGGTCACCGGTTACTTCCTGAAGGCGGCAAGCCCGCTATCCAGGAAGCGAATATAACTCTCTACGTTAAAATCTGCACCAGATGGCTGCACCATTTTCTCACCGGACGTATTGGCGAGCACGTAAAATGGCTGAGCGATCGTATTAAAACGGGTGGCTTGCAGGTGTTTGAATTTCTTTCCGACGCTATTTACCTGTGTTTTTAGGATCGCTGACTGAAAGAACTCGCTTTCGGGGAGTTTTTCCTTGCTGTCAGTGAAGAGCGAGATCACCACATAGTCGTTCTTAAGCCTCTTTAACACTTCGGGGTTCGACCATACGTCCTGTTCCATTTCACGGCAGTTTACGCACTGCTCGCCGGTAAAATCAAGGAAAACGGGTTTATTTACCGATTTCGCATAGGCCAGGCCTTCGTCGTAATCATAAAAGGCATCGATGCCGTGCGGGGTATATTTATGGAACAAGTCGCTGTATTTTTTAGAGCCAGGGTGAGCCGCGGATGCGCTGCCTGTTCCCCCGGCCGTAAGCACGAAGTCCTGTGTGCCCATGGCGGGCGACAAGCCGCTGATCACCTTGAGCGGCGCACCCCATAACCCGGGAATAAGGTAGACGGTAAACGCGAACACGATCACGCTGAGCAGAAGTCTCGGGACCGCCACGTTTTTAAGATCGCTGTCGTGCGGCAGCTTGATCTTCCCCAGGAGGTAAAAGCCTGCCAGTGCCGAAAGCACGATCCAGATTGCCAGGAATACTTCGCGATCGAGAAACTCCCAGCCGAAAGCGAGATCGGCGCCTGATAAGAATTTAAGTGACAGCGCCAGCTCCACGAAGCCCAGTATCACCTTTACGGAGTTAAGCCAGCCTCCCGATTTTGGCAATGATGACATGAGCCCCGGGAAAATTGCAAACACCATGAAAATAAGTGCCAGCGTACCCGAAAAACCCAGCATGGCTACTGCCGGGCCCATAACGGCGCCATTGGCCACGTTCAGGATGATCCCGCCGATCAGCGGGCCGGTGCAGGAGAACGATACCACCGATAAAGTAGCAGCCATAAAGAAAATACCCAGGAGCCCTTTTGACTCCGACTTGGCATCAAGGCTATTCACCAGCGAGCTTGGCAGGTTTATCTCGAATGCACCGAGAAACGAAATTCCGAAAATGACCAGTACCGCGAAAATAAAAAGGTTAAAATACCCATCGGTCGACAGTTCGTTGAGCGCTCCCGGCCCGAAGAGCGCCGTAATGAGCAAGCCGAGCGCAACATAGATCACTACGATAGACAAGCCATAGATCACCGCGCCCTGGATGCCCTTGCCTTTCGTTTCGGCCCTTTTGGTGAAAAAGGAGATCGTTAACGGTACCATCGGGTAGATACAGGGCATAAAAAAGGCGGCAAGTCCGCCGATAACACCCAGGATAAAGATACCCCACAACGACCCGTCTCCCTGGCCGGAGGCACCGGCCGGCACCTGCGGTGTTGTCGGCACAACGGCGGACGTATCTTTATTAAGGGAGTCGGTCGCGGTAACGTTGTCGGTAGCTACAGGTTCACTTTCGCCAAACACAACACCTTCTGTCGACACGGTATCTGTTGAAGTTTGCGCGCCCGCCTGCCCGGAAACCAGGATGATCACGGCAAAAAATATTACCCTAAAAAAAGTCTTGATCTTCATCATAAAAAAACAAAAGGCACAATGGTGAATTGTGCCTTATATACAGGTTTAAAAAGTTTATTTGGCAGCCGGTTTAGCGGGAACGGCGATACTAAAATTCAGCTCATCGGGAGGCAGGCAGGTGGTATCGTTACAGGTCATATATTCAAAACTGCCTTTTACCACTGCCGCAGTACCGGCTTTAACCTTCACCTTCTGCTGAAAAACCACCTCGTTTTCGAAATAGCTAACATTCGTTTTGAAAGCCTTTTCATATTTAGTGATCGGCTTCGGCTCGATGGTGGTGCCAACTAACGTGTAAGCTTTCGACGCCGGGAACGTGAACGTAGTGGGGTTCGGCCCTACCACCTTTTTTTGCGAGTAAATATGCCAGCCCTCATCGATGGTAGCTTTGATAAAAACCACGGCCTCGGTTGCGCTCAACCGCTTCGATCCGTAGGTCCACGTAACCGGGTTTTCCAGCTGCGCAAAAGCCCCGGAACCGATCCCAAGCAGCGCGATAAACAAGATTATTTTTTTCATGATGTTGTTTAAACGTTTAAAAATTCAATTTCTTTCAGCGAATAGTCCTTCTGTGCCCCTTCATGGTCTAGCTGTAAGATGCCTTCGTCGGTCACATTAGTAATGGTCCCGGTAAATTCTTCACCCGTCTTCATCACCCGGTAACGGTGCGGCTCATTCAGCCGGTAAAGCTTTTCCCGGTAACGTCGGGAGATCTCTTCCCGGTGCCCCGATTTAAGCCGCAGGTACCACCCTTCTATGTGGCTGCAAATTTCAGACAATAATATCGTTAAATCATAATTGCTTTGTAAGATTTTAGCAATCGAGGTAGCGTTACGCAAGCTATCCGGGAATGCTTCCTGGTTTACGTTCAGCCCAATGCCAATTATGGCATATTTCCACTGGCTGCCGCGAATAATATTTTCGATAAGCATGCCACCCAGTTTGCCGCTGCCGAAATAGATGTCATTCGGCCATTTGATCGCTGCCTTATTGCCGAGGATCCGCTGCAAAACCTCGTTTAAAGCCACGCTGATGCACTTATTTAAGATAAATTGGTCGGCCGGGTTGATAAAGCCCGGGCGAAGCAAGAGACTGAATGTTAAGTTTTTTCCGGGCTCGCTATGCCAGGTATTTGTTAATTGCCCGCGCCCGGCCGTTTGTGCCTCTGCCATTATTACAGTCCCTTCGGGCAATGGCGCAGATTTTGACAATTCATCCCTGAGATAATTGTTCGTCGAATCGATCGTTTTTAATGAGATGATATTTTGACCAACAAATAATCCTGAAAAAGTGTTATTTTGCAATTGTCTGTTAATAAGAGTTATTTTTCAAAACTAAATTTTTTTAATGGTTAAAAATAAAACGATCAGTGAATCGTCATTCTTATCAGAGCTCAGCATCCACGGGATGCAGGAAAAGAAAGGGAATGAAATTGTAAGGCTGGATCTAAGAAATATACACAACTCGGTAGCCGATTATTATGTGATCTGTCATGCCGAATCATCTACCCAGGTAAAAGCCATTGCCAACAGTGTTGAGGAAGAGATTTATAAAGCGTTGCAGATCGAGCCGGTCCGTAAAGAAGGGCTGCAATACGGGGAATGGATCCTGCTCGATTATGTTGATGTGGTGATACATATTTTTAAAACGGAGAAGCGGCACTACTACGGGATCGAAGAATTGTGGGGAGATGCTGAACTTAAAAATTATAAAAGCGCTTAATACGTTTACGTCGGACGTAGATACGTAGCAGCAATAGGAACCAAGATTGAACGGGCGGCTTCACTCAGGCGCCTGGTAGGAAACGTCCGACGTAAAAACGTCGGACGTAGAACGTAAAACACATGAAAGATAATACCCCAGATAAAAGAAAAACCATCAAGAAAATTCCTGGTAAAAAGATAGTTCCCAAACCGCCAAGGTTCAATGTGATGTGGCTGTATGCGGCGATCATTATCGGGCTTTTTGCGGTGCAGTACATGTTTAACGATAACAGCGCCAAGCCGATCACTTACCAGGAGTTCGAAACAAAATTTTTGAAAGCCGGCGACGTAAAGAAGCTGGTGATTTACAAGTACGGCGATCTTTATAACGTAGAAGTTTACATAAAGGCCGACAGGCTCGGGCAGACGAAGTTTAACGATGTGCGTAAGAAGACGAGCTTCAGCATGTCGGGCGCTAACGGTCCGCAGTATTACTTCACGCAATCAACTGCCGAAGCCCTCGATAAACGGATCGGCGAAGCGGAAAAAGATCTTCCGGCTGATCAGCGTACACCCATCGTGGCCGAAACGAGAGAAAGCTTTTTTGGTACCTGGTTCGTGCAGTTACTAATCCCGATGCTGCTGCTGGTGGGTTTCTGGATCTTTATTATGCGCCGAATGGGTGGCGGAGCCGGTGGTGGCGCAGGTGGCCAGATCTTTAATATTGGCAAATCAAAAGCTACGTTATTCGATAAAGAAGCGCAGGTATCCGTCACTTTTAACGATGTGGCTGGCCTTGAAGAAGCCAAGCAGGAGGTAATGGAGATCGTCGATTTTCTTAAGAACCCTAAGAAATATACCAACCTCGGCGGAAAGATCCCCAAAGGCGCGTTGCTGGTAGGCTCGCCGGGTACCGGTAAAACGTTGCTTGCCAAAGCCGTCGCCGGCGAAGCGCAGGTGCCTTTCTTCTCGCTGTCAGGATCCGATTTCGTAGAGATGTTCGTGGGCGTGGGTGCTTCGAGGGTCCGCGACCTGTTCCGCCAGGCGAAGGATAAAGCGCCATGTATTATTTTTATCGACGAGATCGACGCCATCGGCCGTGCCCGCGGTAAGAACAATATTGTAGGCGGCAATGACGAACGCGAAAATACCCTGAACCAGTTGCTGGTGGAGATGGATGGATTCGGGACCGATTCCGGCATTATCATCATGGCCGCTACCAATCGTCCGGATGTACTGGATTCTGCGCTGCTGCGCCCGGGCCGTTTTGACAGGCAGGTTTCTATCGACAAGCCCGACCTGGTTGGCCGCGAGCAGATCTTTAAAGTCCACCTGAAACCTATTAAACTGGCGGAAGGCGTAGATGCCAAGAAACTGTCTGCACAAACTCCGGGCTTCGCAGGTGCGGAAATAGCCAACGTATGTAACGAGGCCGCCCTGATCGCGGCGAGACGTGATAAGCAGGCGGTGGATATGCAGGATTTCCAGGATGCCATCGATCGCGTTATCGGCGGACTGGAAAAGAAGAACAAGATCATTTCTCCCGAGGAAAAAAAGATCGTGGCCTACCACGAAGCCGGTCACGCTATTGCGGGATGGTTCCTCGAGCATGCGGACCCGCTGGTAAAAGTATCCATCGTGCCGCGTGGGGTGGCCGCCCTTGGTTATGCGCAGTACCTGCCGAAAGAACAGTTCCTGTACACTACCGAGCAGCTTACCGACGGCATGTGTATGACGATGGGCGGTCGGGTGGCCGAAGACCTGATTTTTAACAAGATCTCTACCGGCGCGCAGAACGACCTCGAGCGGATCACTAAACTGGCTTATGCCATGGTGACCATCTACGGGATGAATGATAAAGTAGGCAACGTTTCGTTTAACGGACAAGAAGGCGAATACCAGTTTAACAGGCCTTACTCTGAGAAGACCTCCGAGCTGATAGACCAGGAAGTAAGGCTGCTGATAGCTGAAGTATACGCGCGTACCAAGCAACTGCTTATCGATAACCAGGAAGGCCTGGAGAAACTGGCCAGGAAACTGTTGGAGAAAGAGATCCTGTTCCAGAGCGACCTCGAGGAGATCCTCGGAAAGCGCCCGTTTGATACCCGCACTACTTATGATGAGTTTGTGAACGGGATAGAAGGCGGCGACCAGGAGAAAGCGGCGCAGGGCCTGCTGCACGACGGCGTTGGCGATAACTCCGGCGCGCTGAAAGCACAAAGCGCAGCCGAATAGCAGATCATGACATTTATTGAAGGTCCTTTCTTAATACGGAGGGACCTTTTACATTTACAATTAAAGCCGGAAGCCCAAAGCCGAAAGCGCATAGCGGGAGCCCGGTACCGGGCACTTGCTGACGAAAGAGAAACATGCTTAAGCTGTAAGCTTAAGCTTTATGCTCAAAAAATGAAAGACAATACTTCCTCCCGTGAAAAGATGCTGAAGAAGATCAGGAAAGCATTGCTCGAAAAGCGCGATAACCCTTATCCCAACCTCGAAGAGGCCCCGCTTTACGAGAGTTATGACGATTATCCCGACATCCTTTTCGCCGAGCAGCTGACCATGGCGGCAGGGAAATTCGTTTTCTGCGAAGACGAGATCCAGTTCATAGAAAACCTGCTGCTAATGGCCGATGAAAAGAACTGGCGGAAGATCTATTGCTGGGAACCACCCTTGCAGGAGATGCTGGATAAGTACGAGTTCCCCTTTTACAGCACCGATACCGACTTTATGCTGGCGGAAGTGGGTATCACCCTGTGCGAGTCGCTTATTGCACGTAATGGCAGCGTAATGGTGTCTAACGGCAGTGCTGCAGGACGAAGGTTAAGTATTTATCCCCATTACCATATTGTGCTCGCCTACACTTCGCAGCTGGTGCCCGACCTGAAAGACGCGTTCAAATTGCTGAAAGCCCGGTACGGGCAAAACCTGCCTTCCATGACTTCGGTCATTACGGGGCCCAGTCGTACCGCCGACATCGAGAAAACGCTGGTATTGGGCGCACACGGCCCCAGGGAGCTGATCGTATTTTTGATAGAAAGTTAGTTAAATACGTTGATCACCAGGTAAACGACTGCGGCCAGCAAGGCCGATACCGGGATGGTTAATATCCAGGCCCATACCAGGTTAATAGTAACCCCCCATCTAACGGCAGAAATACGCTTGGTCATGCCTACGCCGATGATCGAGCCGGTAATAGTATGCGTAGTTGAAACCGGGATCCCGAAGTGTTCTGTAATGCCTAATGTAACTGCACCGGCAGATTCCGCGGCCACGCCCTCCAGCGGCGTAACCTTGGTAATACGTGATCCCATCGTTTTAACAACCCGCCAGCCCCCGGTCATGGTGCCGCCGGCGATCGCGATGTAACACACGAGCGGAACCCAGCCCGGCATTTCGGTTACGTTGGGAACCTTCGCCGCCAGGATGGCGACATAAATGATTCCCATTACTTTTTGCGCGTCATTGCCGCCGTGCGTAAAGCTCAGCGCAGCAGACGAAAGCAGCTGAAGACCTTTAAACCACTTCTCGGCAGTGTGCGGCCGGACATTGCGGCATGCGTTAATAATGATCAGCGCGATGATCACGGAAAATATAGACCCTATTATCGGCGCAAGTACAATAAATGAAACGATCTTGATCACATACCCGCCGTTAATGGCGGCGAGCGGGCTGGCACCCATCAGCAATGCGTTGGTGATCCCCGCGCCGGCAAACCCGCCGATGAGGGTATGTGAAGAGCTTGACGGGATCCCATAATACCAGGTGAGCAGGTTCCAGCAGATAGCTGCGATAAGTCCTGCCAGGATCACGTGCAGCGTAATGAAGTTTTCGGTAACTGTTTTAGCTACCGTATTGGCCACTTTATGGTCGGTGAAGTAAAAATAAGCGGCGAAGTTAAAGATCGCAGCCCAGAGTACCGCCTGGAAGGGACTAAGCACCTTGGTAGAAACGATGGTAGCGATAGAGTTTGCTGCATCGTGGAAACCATTGATGTAATCAAATGCGATAGCAAGAATAACTACTATAACCAGTAATGAAGTAACCATAGATCCTGTATTTTAAGCGTTCTTAACCAGGATCGACTCCATTACGTTGGCAGCATCCTCGCACCTGTCTGTGGCCGTTTCGAGGGCGGCAAGTACTTCTTTGTATTTGATAATGGTTTTGGCGTCGTCTTCGTAATCAAAGAGATGGGCAACGGCACGTTCAAAAACGTAATCGGCCTGGTTCTCCATGCTGTTGATGCGTACACACGAATCGGTAATGATGCGAATGTTCTTCAGGTTCTTTAGCTCGCGTACCGCTTTATCTACGTCGATACAACCCTGGTGTACCAGCTCTGCCAGCTTTACGATCGGGTCGGTCATTACCGTAACGTTATAAAGCTCCATCCGGTTGGCCGAGCCCTGGATGTAATCAGCTATGTCATCGATCGCTGAAGCCAGCGAATGGATATCTTCACGGTCAAATGGCGTAATAAAATTCTTGCTCAGTTCCAGGTAAAGCTGGTGGGTGATCTCATCGCCTTTATGCTCCAGGTCATTGATTAGCTTAAAAAGCTCGTTCCGGCGCTTGAGGTCGCTGGTTTTTACGGCTTCAACCAATGTTTCGCCGCATTTAATAAGGTTAGCGCTCGCCTGTTCAAATAGCGGGAAAAATACCCTGTCCTTTGGAACGAAATACTTGAAAATGTTATTTAAGGCCATATTTATTTAATTGTGACAAAGCTACGATCCATATGTTAATTTAGTGTTAACTTATTGTGACTACCCCTTTCCAAGGGTGAATCCAAACGTGGACCCGATCCCTTCCGTGCTTCGAACGGAAATGGTTTGCTGGTGCGCCTCGATGATATGTTTTACGATGGCCAGGCCGAGGCCCGATCCGCCGATTTCGCGCGACCTGCTCTTCTCCGTGCGGTAAAACCGTTCGAAGATCCTGGGCAGGCTTTTTTCTTCTATGCCCGGACCGTTGTCTGTTACTTCCACCAGTACCTGGTCAAAAAGCTCGAAGATCTTGATAAAGGTGGTGCCAAACTCCGAGCCGTACTTAAACGAGTTGTCGATCAGGTTTACCAATACCTGCCGGATCTTTTCACGGTCGGCGTTTACCATGACCGGGTAGTTGTATTTGTCTTTAAAGATGAGCGAGATCTTGTATGTTTTTGCCTTGATCTCCAGGGTATCGAATACCTCGCGGATCAGCACCGAGAGATCGAACCGTTCGAAGGTGACGGGCACTTCGCCGCTTTCCAGCTTGGAGATGGCGTCGAGGTCCTTCAGGAGATAGCTCAGCCGGTCGATGTTTTTCGACGCCTTGTCCAGGAACCGTATAGCCAGCTCTTTGTCTTCAAACTCGTCGTCCCTGATGGCTTCGATAAAACCCTGGATGGCGAATAAGGGTGTTTTAAATTCGTGCGATACGTTGGCAAGGAACTCCCTGCGGAAAGCTTCCTGGTTCTTGAGGGTTTCGATCTCGCTTTTCTTATCTCGTGCCCATTCTTTTACCTCCTGCTGCACGTCGTTGATCGGGTCGCTGCTGAACATATGCTCGCCGAGCGCGTCTTTCAGGTCCTTGCCCAGTTTGAGGTTGTGAATGAGTTTATAAATGATCTTGATCTTGCTATACACGTAGCGTTCGATAAGGTAATAGAATACCACGAAGCTAACGATCAGGCTTACCAGGAAGGTAATGGCAAGATTGTACCAGTTATGCTGAAAGTAAAAGTTCAGTATTGCGAGAGACAGTGCAACAGCCAGGGCATTAATAAATACCAGGACAGAAAATTTCATAAGTAAACATAGTAAAAGTGTGCCATACCCCGGGGTGCAGCACACTTTTATTAATCGAAACTTAATACGATTCCACCAGCACCACCTTGATCTTTACCGATCCGGGAGGTGTGATCACTGTTTTCCCGTCAGATGCCTGGATCTCCAGGGCCACCTGGCCTACCCGGTGCGTGAAGCTATAGGCGATGCCGTTGTACACTTCCGGGACCTGCTCATATATGTTGGAGCCGAAAGAAGCATATACCAGCACAGCGCCGTTCTCATTAAAGTAGCCGTCGATCTCGGGCATGTCGATGGCTGCCGTATACGTTTTGCCGCCATTGGAAGAGATCCAGCTTCCCGAGCCAAGATTTACGATAATGGTACGGTTTGGAGTTACGTATTCTCTTTTCTCGCAGGAGGAGATTAAAAATAAGATGGGTAATATGAGTAACAAGGTTGAACGTTTCATAATCTTCAGAATTAATATACAGGTCAGACGAAATAAAAAGGGCCGCGGTTGCAACCGCGGCCCAATATGAGAAGTTTGTTAAAAGGAGAAGAAACTACTCCTCTTTCTTTTCTTCATGTGCTTCTTTATCGGCCGTTTTACGGGTAACCCTGATCTCGTCGGCCTCTTTGTCGTAGCTTACTTCCATCACGTCGCCATCGGTAAGGCCACCTTTCAGGATCTCCTCGGCGATAGGATCTTCGAGGTATTTCTGGATGGCCCTTTTAAGCGGACGGGCGCCGAAGTTAGAATCATATCCTTTATCGGCAATAAATTCTTTGGCGCTTTCGGTCAATGCGATGTCGTAGCCAAGGCTGCTTACCCGTTCGAACAAGGCTTTAAGCTCAATATCGATGATCTTAAAGATCTCGTCTTTACCCAGCGAGTTAAACACGATCACATCGTCGATGCGGTTCAGGAACTCAGGTGCGAAAGCACGCTTTAACGCGTTCTCGATCACGCTGCGCGAATGTGTTTCGCTTTGCAATGCCTTGGCGCTGGTGGTAAAGCCAACACCCTGGCCGAAATCTTTCAGCTGGCGCGCGCCGATATTCGAGGTCATGATCACAATGGTATTCCTGAAGTCCACTTTACGGCCAAGGCTATCGGTCAGCTGACCTTCGTCGAGCACCTGGAGCAGGATGTTAAACACATCCGGGTGTGCTTTCTCGATCTCGTCGAGCAACACCACCGAATAGGGTTTGCGGCGTACCTTTTCTGTAAGCTGTCCGCCTTCCTCATAGCCAACATATCCCGGAGGCGCGCCCACTAACCGTGATACCGCGAATTTTTCCATGTACTCGCTCATGTCGATCTGGATCAGCGAATCCTCGCTGTCGAACATAAAGCGGGCAAGCTCTTTTGCCAGTTCAGTTTTACCGACGCCGGTGGGACCGAGGAAGATAAACGAACCGATTGGCTTTTTAGGGTCCTTTAACCCGGCGCGGGTGCGTTGGATGGCGCGTGTCAGTTTCTTGATGGCGTCTTCCTGCCCGATGATCTTGCCGGAGATCTTGTCTGGCATGGCCAGCAGTTTCTGGCTGTCCGTCTGGCCCACCCGTTGTACGGGGATTCCGGTCATCATAGATACAACCTCTGCCACGTTATCCTCGGTAACGGTATAACGTTTAGTCTTGGTTTCGGCCTCCCATTCAGATTTTGCGCGTTCAAGTTCCTCGAGCAAGTGCTTCTCGGTATCTCTCAGCTTGGCGGCCTCTTCGTATTTCTGGCTCCTCACTACACGGTTCTTTTCTACCTTGATCTCTTCGATCTTCTGTTCAATGTCGATGATGGTTTGCGGTACATGGATGTTGGTCAGGTGTACGCGCGAGCCCGATTCGTCGAGGGCATCGATCGCTTTGTCAGGTAAGAACCGGTCGGTAATGTACCGGGAAGTAAGCGCCACACAGGCGTTTATCGCTTCTTCGGTATACGTTACGCCATGGTGTTCTTCATATTTTTCCTTGATGCGGTTCAGGATCTCGATGGTTTCTGCCGGTGACGCCGGTTCTACCATCACCTTCTGGAAACGGCGGTCGAGTGCGCCGTCTTTTTCGATGTACTGGCGGTACTCATCAAGCGTGGTGGCGCCAATGCACTGGATCTCGCCCCGTGCCAGCGCCGGTTTGAACATGTTCGAAGCATCCAGCGAACCTGAAGCGCCGCCGGCGCCTACGATCGTATGGATCTCGTCGATGAACAGGATCACGTCAGGCGACTTCTCCAGCTCGTTCATCACCGCTTTCATTCTTTCCTCGAACTGGCCGCGGTATTTAGTGCCTGCTACCAGCGAGGCAAGATCGAGCGTAACCACCCGTTTGTTAAACAGTACCCTGGATACTTTACGCTGCACGATGCGGAGCGCGAGTCCTTCTGCGATGGCCGATTTACCTACGCCCGGCTCGCCGATCAGGATCGGGTTATTTTTCTTTCTTCTCGACAGGATCTGCGAAACACGCTCGATCTCTTTCTCACGGCCCACGATCGGGTCGAGTTTTCCGTCTTCCGCGGCACGCGTTAAATCGCGGCCGAAATTGTCGAGAACGGGGGTTTTAGACTTAATGTCAGATACCTTCTTTGGCTGGCTGAATGATTCTTCTTCGCGGAAATCATCGTCGCCTGCGGCTGAGCCCGGCGCTTCATCCTTAAAACCGTCTTTATTCTGCTCAACCTCAGCTTTAAAAATATCGTAGTTAATATTGAACTGCAATAAGATCTGGGAAGCGATGTTGTCGTCGTCGCGCAGGATCGACAATAGCAGGTGCTCCGTACCGATCACTTCGCTTTTGAATATTTTAGCTTCCAGGTAAGTGATTTTCAGCACTTTTTCTGCCTGTTTGGTTAACGGGATATTTCCCAGGTTAACGGTGGTACTGGTGGTCCCTTTTACCGCGTCCTCGATGGCGCGCCGTAAACGGGGTGTATCAACTCCCAGGGCCTTTAATATCTTAATGGCCATGCCATCGCCTTCGCGGATGAGGCCCAATAATAAATGCTCTGTGCCGATATAATCATGTCCCAGCCGCAATGCTTCTTCCCTGCTATAGGAAATTACGTCTTTGACACGTGGTGAAAATTTAGCTTCCATGTATATACCTTTCTTCGTGTTGAACGCCCTAATCTATTAAAATGTTTTCAACTAAACCAGTGCGATGTGTGATATCGTAAGTTATCAACAATTACGCCATTTAGGCGCAAATAGTATCTATGGTGTTCAAGATAATAAAAATTACTAAAAGGTGACCAATTTGGCGATATTTGCACCCTCATTTCACGAATTAACGAAAGAATGGCAGACGAGAAGATCATATTTTCCATGGCGGGGGTAAATAAAACCTACCCTCCCCAGAAGCAGGTTTTAAAGAACATTTACCTCTCCTTTTTCTACGGAGCGAAGATCGGTGTGATCGGCTTGAACGGTTCCGGTAAATCGTCGGTGCTGAAGATCATCGCGGGCATTGATAAATCGTACCAGGGGGAAGTGGTTTTTTCGCCGGGGTACAAAGTGGGCTACCTGGAGCAGGAACCGCAGCTCGACCCGGAAAAGACTGTGCGTGAGATAGTTGAGGAAGGAGTGGCGGAGATTACCCAGGTACTCAGGGAGTACGGGGAGATCAACGAAAAGTTCGGCCTGCCGGAGGTGTACGAGGATGCCGGTGCCATGGATACGCTGCTGGCGCGCCAGGGCGAGCTGCAGGACAAGATCGACGCCACCAATGCATGGGAGCTCGACTCGCGCCTCGAACGTGCGATGGATGCACTTCGGTGCCCGGAGCCGGATACAAAAATTGCCACTTTGTCAGGAGGAGAGCGCAGGAGGGTGGCGCTTTGCCGCCTGCTGCTGAGCGAACCGGACGTATTGCTCCTGGACGAGCCTACCAACCACCTTGATGCCGAGAGTATCGATTGGCTGGAGCAGCACCTGAAACAATATAAAGGCACTGTGATAGCGGTAACCCACGACCGTTATTTCCTCGATAACGTAGCCGGCTGGATCCTCGAGCTCGATCGGGGCGAAGGTATCCCGTGGAAAGGAAATTATTCATCGTGGCTCGACCAGAAAGCCAGGCGTCTTGCGTCGGAAGAGCGGTCGGAAAGCAAGCGCCAGAAAACCCTCGAGCGCGAGCTGGAATGGGTGCGGATGGCGCCCAAAGCGCGTCATGCCAAATCGAAGGCACGTTTGGCCAACTATGAGAAGCTCGCTTCCGAAGAAACCAGGGAGCGCGAGGATAAGCTGGAGCTCTTTATCCCGCCAGGCCCGCGATTGGGCAACGTGGTGATCCAGGCGCAAAACGTAACGAAAGCTTACGGCGATAAGATCCTGTTCGAGAACCTGGAATTTTCGCTCCCCCCGGCGGGGATCGTGGGAATTATCGGGCCCAACGGGGCGGGTAAGACTACGCTGTTCAGGCTCATAACCGGGCAGGACCAGCCCGATGCGGGCACTTTCCGCGTGGGCGAAACGGTTGCCCTCGGTTATGTGGACCAGCTGCATGATGACCTCGACGCAGGAAAATCCGTTTGGGAAAATATCACCGACGGCCAGGAAACGATCCTGCTGGGCAACCGGCCGGTGAACTCGAGGGCGTATGTGTCGAAATTCAACTTCAACGGCGCTGATCAGCAGAAAAAGGTGGGAGTACTATCGGGCGGTGAACGTAACCGCGTGCACCTGGCCATTACGCTGAAGAAAAGTTCGAACGTGCTGCTGCTGGATGAGCCTACCAACGACATCGACGTAAACACCCTACGCGCGCTGGAAGAGGGCCTCGAAAGCTTCGGCGGCTGTGCGGTAATTATCTCCCACGACCGCTGGTTCCTGGACCGGATCTGTACCCACATTCTCGCTTTCGAGGGAAATTCGCAGGTTTATTTCTTTGAAGGTAACTACTCGGAATACGAAGAGAACCGCAAAAAGCGGACGGGCGATATTACCCCGCACCGCATCAGGTATAAGAAATTGGGGTAGTGGCAAAAATAAACGTAAATTTGCTGGCTTTTTAAGAGAGGATTACCATGTTTGAGAATTTACAGGATAAGCTTGACCGCGCGTTTAAGGTACTTAAGGGCCAGGGAAGCATCACCGAGATAAACGTCGCCGAAACCATGAAGGAGATCCGCAAGGCCCTCCTCGATGCGGACGTTAATTACAAGACTGCCAAGGCTTTTACAGACGACGTGAAGGAGAAGGCACTTGGGCAGAACGTGCTTACTTCTGTTTCTCCCGGTCAGCTGCTTACCAAGATCATGAATGACGAGCTTGCCGGCCTGATGGGCGGTGAGGTGGTAGAAGTAAATCTCTCGGTCAACCCGTCCATTATCCTGATCGCCGGCCTGAACGGTGCCGGTAAAACCACCTTCTCCGGTAAGCTTGCCAACTACCTTAAGACCCGTAAAGGCAAGAAGCCGCTCCTGGTAGCGGGCGACGTTTACCGCCCGGCGGCCATCGACCAGCTGGAAGTGCTCGCCGGCCAGATCGGCGTCAGCGTATACACCAACCGGGCCTCCAAAGATCCTGTGGGTATTGCCCTCGAAGGGATCGCCGAAGCAAAAAAGAACGGCCAGAACGTAGTGATCATCGATACCGCCGGTCGGCTGGCCATCGACGAGGAGATGATGAACGAGATCGCGCAGGTGAAAACAAGCACGAAACCGAACGAGATCCTTTTCGTGGTAGACGCTATGACCGGGCAGGATGCGGTAAATACCGCCAAAGCATTTAACGATCGCCTGGACTTTACCGGCGTGGTGCTTACCAAGCTGGATGGCGATACCCGCGGCGGCGCCGCCCTTTCCATAAAATCGGTGGTGAACAAGCCCATCAAATTTATCGGTACCGGCGAGAAAATGGAAGCGCTCGACGTGTTCTATCCGGAGAGGATGGCCTCCAGGATCCTGGGGATGGGCGACGTGGTGTCGCTCGTTGAGCGTGCCCAGCAACAGTTCGACGAGAAGGAAGCTGCCGAGCTTCAGAAGAAGATCCGCAAGAATAAATTCGACTTCAACGATTTTATCGGCCAGATCCAACAGATCAAAAAGATGGGTAACATGAAGGACCTCATGGGCATGATCCCCGGGGTGGGTAAAGCGATCAAAGACATTGATATCGATGACAATGCCTTCAAGCCTATCGAAGCCATTATCCGTTCCATGACCCCGTATGAACGCGAGAACCCCGACGTGATTGCGCAGAGCCGCCGTGTCCGCATTGCGAAAGGCTCGGGCACCGATATAGCCGAGGTGAACAAGCTGATCAAGCAGTTTGATGATATGCGTAAGGTGATGAAGCAGTTTTCAAATCCTGCCGCCGCAGCCAAAATGATGCGCGGAATGCCAAAAATGCCGTTTGGAAAGCGGTAAATAATTTAAACTTTCGATGCAGAAAAAGAGCGCGGGGATCGTATTGTACCGGTTTTTTTCAGGTATCCCTGAGTTTTTGCTGGTGCACCCCGGTGGCCCGTTCTTTGCCAAAAAAGATGCCGGCGTGTGGTCGGTGCCTAAGGGCGAGTTCACAGACGAAGAGGATCCATTAACCGCAGCTATCCGCGAGTTTGAAGAAGAATTGGGGTTACCGCTTACGCGTGAAGGCGATTTCTTAGAGCTGGAGCCCGTTACCATAAAGTCCGGGAAACGGATATTCGCCTGGGCCACCCGCGGCGACCTCGACCCCGCTAAAGTGAAAAGCAACACCTTCCCGATGGAATGGCCGCCGAAATCGGGTAAGATCAGGCAGATCGAGGAGGTAGATAAGGCGGCGTGGTGCAGCCTGGAGGAGGCCAGGATCCGGTTAAATCCCGCACAAGTGCCCCTTATAGAAGAACTTTACGCGCTGCTATCAAAACGATGATCATATTTCTTCGCGGTTGCAAATCAAAACGGCCATTTTTTTGTTTTGTGTCAGAGCGTTTAAAAATGCGTTTATTTTACCGGTTTGCTTACTGAATTTACCTTCCTGAAGACATTTTCCGATGAAACCGGGCAAATGATCTTTGCTTACGATCCTTCCCTTAAACAATTCGTATACGCCAATCCTGCGTTCAAAAACTTTCTCCGCAGGCTGGGCGTAACCGATACCAATCCGGGTACCATTTTTAAAATGGTACATGACGAGGATAAGGTATTCATGAAAGAAACTTTCGATCAGGTAGTGGCGGGAATTATCAAGCTCGACCTGGAGTTCAGGCTTAACCTGCCCGGGCAGCAGGAGATCTGGCTCTGTTTATCGCCTTATTTAATACAGAATGGGGGAACCCAGGTGATCCTGGCGAATGCGTCAGACATTTCCGAGGCAAAACGCAATACGGAAATGCTTCATAAATTCGCCAGCCGCAAGAACGCGATCATGCATATTATTTCTCACGAGTTGGCAGGCCCCCTGGCGATCATGAAAACACTCTCCTCGTCGCTGCAAACATCGCTCGAAGCGCTCAGTGATCCGGGATTGCTCCGCATCGTATCGATGATCAGGGAGATCAGTGAACAGAATATCAACCTGTTAAATGAATTCCTGCAAGCCGAATTCCTGGAAGCGGCCGACACAGACCTCATGCTAAAGCGCGTGAACCTGGCGAAACGGGCCGAAGACATCGTGCGCCAGTACCAGGATATGGACGGTACGGCCGGCAAGGCGTTCCGCTTCCATTCCCCGACGAATGAAATTTTCGCGATGCTTGATGATGCTAAGTTTATGCTGGTGATAAACAACCTGGTGTGGAATGCCATCAAATTTACGCCTGATGATGGAGAGATCAAGGTATCTGTACTGGAAGAGCCTGATGCGGTAGTGCTGCTCGTGACCGACACCGGGATTGGCATCCCGGAAAAATACCACACCGCATTGTTCGATAAGTTCACACCGGCTAGGCGTCCGGGTTTGAAAGGCGAACCCACCATCGGCCTCGGTATGTCGGTGATCAAAACGATCGTGGAGTGGCACCATGGCAGTATCAGCTTTACCAGCCGCGAAAACGCAGGAACAACGTTTAAGGTGACGCTCCCGAAACCGTGATACGCCGGGCGTACTGCGTTTAACGCTTACCCTTTCTCGCCATCAGCTGCGCCATATACAGCGATTTGGGCGTTAACCCCTTTTTGTTCTGCCCTTCCCAGGTCGCTTTGTTGCGGTCGGGTATGGCGCCAGGCGCGATTTTGCCCTGGGTGCCGATGCTGTAATTCCGGGCAGATACCCACGGGTCCTGCACGGCGGCGCTGGCTACGGTGCAGTTCCACATCACCTGGTTGGCACCCGACCAACCATGGCCGCTGCCCATTTTACCGCGGTCCTGCACGTTGATCTCGCCATCGGTTACAATGTTGTCGAACAAGGTGCCGGTTGCCCACCGGTGGTGCGGGCCGATATCGGCATGCGTATTTTTTGCCGTGCAATTGTAAAACACGTTGGGCCCCGTTACGCGGGCGCCGGTTACATAATCGTGGCGGCCTTCCGTGGCCTGGCAATTCATGACCAGGTTCAGCTGGCCGTCTACATTAAAGGAATAACGCCTGCTGCCGGTGATCACCGACTTGGCATCCAGGCATTTGGAATCGGTTACGGTGATGTATTTGGCGGTGCCGCCGATGCTTACGCACGAGTTGCCGAAATACCTGGAGGTGATGTTCCTCGCCCACCCGTTTTCGGTTTTACTGAACTGTACGGCAGTCCAGCCATGGTCCTCGTCGATATCCCCGGCGTAGGCCGATTCGAAGTATAGGTTTTCCACGCCGCATTCCGCCGAGCGTCCCGCGAACGTATATTTGCAGAGCTCGCCGCCGCCATATTTGGTTTCCATCTCCATTACCACGGGATTATCGAGGAATATCTTATTGCCGGTTATTTTTGTGATCACCCGTTCATATTTCAGGTCGTACTCACCGGGTTGCCATTGTTTGGTGCCTTCGCGTGCATCGATCTGGTCCATCTTAAGGTCGTGGATCCAGTTTTCTGTACCTGGGCGGAAAAGTACTACCGGGTCGCCCGCCTTAAAGCCGGCTGCCGATGTTACGTTAAACGAAAATGCGCCGACCGGCACAAACGGGTCGGTGATCTTTACCCGCGAGCCCCTTACTTCGGTTAATGTGCCGCTCCCGGTAATGGTAAGCAATGTCCGCTGGCCCTTACCGGCAGCCACGAGCCTCGTCCCCTGCGGAGTATCGCCCTCGCCGCGCAGCACGATGCCGCCCGCGTTAACCGTGATGGTGCCTGGAATGAGGTAGGTGCCTTTTTTTAACAGGATAGCCCCGCGGAAACCTTTTGCGTCGGGCGTGCGGCGGGCTACCTCGTTGATGGCATCCTGGATCATTTGCCGGCTATCGCCGGACGCGGCAGGAGAAATGGTTTTTACCACGGGAACGTCCGGGATGGGTTGGTCGCCCTGGTGGTACCCTACCCGGCTGAAATCAGGAATGATGTTTCCTTTCTCATCAGGTACATAGGTAAGCGCCCCGTCTTTGCTGATCTTTACGTACCTGGACTGCCATCCGGGCTCTTCCAGGCGAAAAGCGGAAAATACCAGGACAGGTAACAGGAGAAACGCGGCGGTGCGGCTGATTATTTTCATGGGCTGACAATAACTGGTTGGCACAATGGTAGCCTTTTTTAAAGCCTGCTCCGGGAATTTAACCAAATTATTTACGCAAACGTTTCCGTGTTAAATCTCGCCCGTTCAGGGCGATAATTCAGCTATAATACCCTGGTTTACCAGAACAGATCGTGTTTTATGCCAATCTGCATAGCATTAATAAAAATAATGCCTAGTTTAGAAAGCGCAAAAATTATCACTTGCCAGGTAAGCGGAACTAACTAATATAACTATCGAATGATAAAACAGGTCATGCTGTTACGTGGTATTGCAGCAGGAATTTTGATACTGCCTTCATTGAGCGGGCTTGCCCAGTCGGGTAAGCCGGTGGCGGACGGCCAGGTAAAAAACATCTACCAGAAAGGCTGGATCGATTTTAATAAGAACGGCAAAAAGGACGTATTCGAAGACCCGGCGGAACCGGTGGAAAAGCGGGTAAGCGACCTGCTTTCGCAGATGACGGTGGAGGAGAAGACCTGCCAGATGGCTACGCTCTACGGCTACGGCCGGGTATTGAAAGATGAAATGCCTACGGCCGGGTGGAAGAACGAGATATGGAAGGATGGGATTGCCAACATCGACGAAAACCTCAATTCGCTGGCGTACAATGCCAAGGCCAAAACAGCTTACTCGTTCCCCTTTAGCAAGCATGCCGATGCGATTAATACCGTGCAGAAATGGTTTGTGGAAGAAACGCGGATGGGAATCCCGGTAGACTTTACCAATGAAGCGATCCATGGCTTATGTCATGACCGGGCGACGCCGCTTCCCGCACCCATCGGCATGGGCAGCACCTGGGATAAAGAGCTGATCAGGCAGGCAGGACGCATGATCGGCCGTGAGGCCAAAGCATTGGGTTACACCAACGTGTACGCGCCGATACTCGATCCGGCCCGCGACCCGCGCTGGGGCCGTGTGATAGAATGTTATGGTGAATCGCCGTTTCATATCGCCGAAATGGGCAAACAGCTGGTACTTGGCATCCAGGAGCAAGGTGTAGCATCTACGTTAAAACATTACGCGGTGTACAGTGTGCCTAAAGGCGGCCGTGACGGCAATGCACGTACTGATCCGCACGTGGCGCCGCGCGAAATGCACCAGTTGTACCTATACCCGTTCAGGCGGGTGGTACAGGAGGCAATGCCGATGGGCGTAATGAGCAGCTATAACGATTGGGATGGCGTGCCGGTTACCGGGAGTTACTATTTTCTCACGGAGCTGCTGCGCCACCAATTTGGATTTGGCGGTTACATCGTGTCTGACAGTGAGGCGGTAGAATACCTGTTTTCCAAGCACCATGTTGCCGACACCTATAAAGAAGCCGTGCGGCAGGTGGTGGAAGCCGGGCTAAACGTGCGAACCAATTTTACCCCGCCGGAGAACTTTATCGGACCTTTGCGAGAGCTGGTAAAGGAAGGCAGCATTTCGATGAAAACGCTCGATGAACGGGTAGGCGACGTATTGCGGGTGAAATTTAAGCTCGGCCTGTTTGATCATCCCTACGTAGCCGACCCCAAAGCGGCCGATAAACTGGTGCATACGCCGCCGGATGAAGCGCTGGCGCTCGATATGAACCGTAAGTCGATGGTGCTGCTTAAAAACGCCGGCAACCTGCTTCCCCTCGATAAAAGCAAACTGAAAAATATCCTGGTCACCGGCCCGCTGGCCACCGAAATGAATTATACCACCAGCCGTTACGGTCCGTCTAACAACCCGGTAACTACGGTGCTGGACGGGATAAGAACCTATGCGGGAACGAATATAAACGTCGCCTTTGCGAAAGGTTGTGAAGTGGTGGATGCCACATGGCCCGAAAGTGAGATCATCGAAGAGCCGCTTACCCGGGAAGAACAGGCCGCCATCAGCGAAGCTGTTGCCGCAGCCATGAAAGCCGATGTAGTTATCGCGGTAGTTGGCGAAACAGAAAAACAGGTGGGCGAAAGCGTGTCACGTACCGGGTTAAACCTCCCAGGAAGGCAGCTGCAGCTTATCCAGGCGCTTCAGGCTACCGGCAAACCGGTAGTAATGGTGATGATAAACGGGCAACCACTTACCATTAACTGGGAGAACAGGTATGTTCCCGCCATCCTCGAAGCATGGTCGCCAGGCCCGCAAAGCGGAACGGTGATCGCAGAAACGTTGTTCGGCGACAACAATCCCGGTGGCAAGCTCACCGTAACATTCCCTAAAAGCATCGGCCAGCTCGAGTATAACTTCCCGTTCAAGCCTGCATCACAGGCCGGGCAGCCGGCCAGCGGTCCTAACGGCTACGGCAAATCGAGCGTGAACGGCGCCTTGTATCCCTTCGGCTATGGCCTGAGCTACACAACGTTTGCCTATAGCAACCTGGTTGTCAGTCCCGAAACGCTCAAAGCCCAGGGAACCGTTAAGGTGACAGTAGATGTAACGAATACAGGCAAACGCACGGGCGACGAAGTGGTACAGCTTTACCTGAAAGACCAGGTAAGCAGCGTAACCACCTACGATTTCGACCTCCGGGGTTTTGAACGCCTTACCCTCGCTCCCGGCGAAAAGAAAACGGTAACCTTTACGCTTGAGCCTGACCACTTCGCGTTGCTGGATAAGAATATGAACTGGACAGTAGAACCCGGTAAGTTTACCGTGATGGCGGGCGCATCGGCGGAGGACATTAAATTGAAAAAGGAATTTACGATCACGCAATAGGGTTGAACGTTCAAACCCATAAGATTTAGCCTGAATGAAACCCCAGCTCCTCAAGATCTCTCCCGGCCCCGCGCAATCCTTTAGCGTACGGCAGGACCTGATGCCTATTAATAACAGGTGGCATTACCACCCGGAGGTTGAACTGATCCACATTAAAGAGGGCGACGGCACGCGTTTCGTGGGCGATAATATCAGCGTTTTTCACCCAGACGACCTGCTGATGATCGGTACACAACTGCCCCACTATTTCCGGTTCGACGATGCGTATTATAAAACGGATTCGGGTACCCGGGCCGACGTGCGGGTGTCACACTTCACCGAGAACTTTTGGGGAGATCACTTTTTGAACCTTCCGGAGAACAAGCCCATTAAAACGGTGCTCGAAAAATCACGGTACGGGTTGCTTATAACCGGCGATACCAAACGGCAGGTGGTAGAGCTGCTGGATAAAATGCTGCATTCCGAAGGACCGGAGCGTGTGCTAAACCTGATCCGGATCCTAATAGCGGTGTCGAAAGGTAATGATGTGAGCACCATATCATCCATCGGCTTTAAAAACAAATTCGAAGAATCTGAAAAAGAACGGATTAACGAGATCTACGAATACTCGATGGCTAACTTTAAGCGTAAGATCCAGCTGGAGGAAATTGCCGCAATTGCCGGGATCAGCCCGAATTCCTTTTGCCGCTACTTTAAACTGCGTACCCGAAAAACTTATTCCCAGTTCCTCATAGAGATCAAAGTAGGGCACGCCTGCCGCCTGCTGATAGACAACCGGTTGAGCATTAAACAATTGTGTTATGAGAGCGGCTTTAACAACTTCGCCAGTTTTCACAAATATTTTAAGATCATCACCGGCAAGAGCCCGTTAAATTACCAGCGGGAGTTTATCAATGGCAGAAATTAATTAATATTGGCCGGTCAGCCACAGTCATCAGCCTCGTTTAAGGCGCCAGGTATGACTGAAAACCGACCGCTGACAACCAAGAAAAATGAAACGATATTGTTTAGCGCTCGACCTGGTAGACGACCCGGCTTTAATTGCCGAGTACGAGGATTACCACCAGGCGATCTGGCCCGAGATCAGGAAAAGCATCCTGGATGCCGGGATCACTAACATGGAGATCTACCGCATTGCTACCCGGCTGTTTATGATCATGGATACCGACGAAACGTTCGACCCCGTACGTAAACAGGAAGCAGATGCCGCCAACCCCAGCGTGGCAGAGTGGGAGCAACTGATGTGGAAATACCAGCAGGCGCTTCCGCAAGCCAAGTCGGGCGAAAAGTGGCTGATGATGGATAAAATATTTCAACTATGACCTTATTCAGTTTAGCAAAAAAATCCGCGGTGATCACCGGTGGCGGAAGCGGGATCGGCCGTGCCATTTCGTCGTTGTTTGCCAGCCAGGGCGCCCGTGTTCATATTATCGAGCTGAATGCCGATGCGGCCGCGCAAACGGTAAACGAGATCGTAGCAGCCGGCGGGGCCGCCAAAGCATACAGCTGCGACGTAAGTAACCAGGAACAGGTTCTTGCTATTTTTAACGAGATAGGAAATGCGGATATCCTGGTAAATAACGCCGGGGTGGCGCATGTAGGTAAGGTGGAGAATACCTCGGAAGCTGATTTTACCCGCATCTTTAACATTAACGTAAAGGGCGCCTATAACTGCCTCTATGCGGCGCTTCCGCGAATGCGCGAGCAGGGTGGCGGTATTGTGCTGAACATGGCTTCGATCGCGGCCCTGGTGGGTATTACCGACCGGTTTGCCTATTCCATGAGCAAAGGCGCTATTTATGCCATGACGATGTCTGTGGCACGCGACTATTTACATGACAAGATCCGCTGCAACAGCATTTCGCCCGCCAGGGTGCATACCCCGTTCGTAGATGGCTTTATCGCGAAAAATTACCCCGGGCAGGAAGAAGCGATCTTTGAGAAACTGTCGAAAAGCCAGCCGATCGGCCGGATGGGAAATCCTTCCGAGATCGCCTCCCTGGCCCTGTATCTTTGTTCTGATGAAGCGGGCTTCATTACCGGCTGCGATTACCCGATCGATGGCGGATTTGTAAAACTAAACAACTAATATAGTACACATGAAACTGATACGATGGGGTCAGCCGGGGCAGGAAAAAACCGGTGTGATCATAAACGGCGTAAAGCTGGATACTTCCGCTTTTGGCGAAGACTATAACGAACAATTCTTTGAAACAGGCGGCCTCGGGCGCCTAAGCGCTTTTGTTGCCGGAAACGAAGGGCGGTTACCTGCCATAGACGATGGTGAACGGCTGGGATCGCCCATTGCGCGTCCGTCCAAGATCATCTGTATCGGGCTGAACTATGCCGACCATGCGCGGGAAACCAATGCGCCAATCCCCGCAGAGCCCGTGGTGTTCATGAAGGCTACAAGCTCGCTGACCGGCCCCTTCGATAACATCGTGATCCCTAAAAACTCGGTTAAAACCGACTGGGAAGTGGAGCTGGCGGTAGTGATCGCAAAAAAAGCGAGCTATGTAGAAGAGGCAGACACGGCAGGCTTTATCGCGGGCTATGTATTGCATAACGACGTATCGGAGCGTGAGTTCCAGCTGGAGCGTAATGGCACCTGGGATAAGGGAAAAGGTTGTGATACTTTCGCTCCGCTTGGCCCGTTCATGGCTACGGCCGACGAAATAAGCGACCCGGACAACCTTCGCCTCTGGCTTACCGTGAACGGCGAGAAGATGCAGGACGGTAATACATCGAACTTTATTTTTAACGTGCCATACTTGATCTCCTATTTAAGCCGGTTTATGACGTTGCTGCCGGGTGATGTGATCTCTACCGGAACTCCGGCAGGCGTAGGCCTCGGTTTTAAGCCGCCGGTCTATTTAAAAGCGGGCGATGTGGTGGAGCTTGGGATCGACGGGTTGGGAACATCGAGGCAGGAAGTGGTGGCGTACGGATCTTAAAGATTTTTTGCTACCTTAACCCCATATAATTAACTCGATTATGAAAATATTTAAGAAGAATCAGGGCCGTATCGCCCTGGTATGTATGCTGTTCACGGCGGTTTTTGCGGGTGAAGCCAGCGCGCAGAAAGCGCCTGCGAGCCCGCCGGCCAAAGATTCGGTGGTTATCGGTGGAAAAGTGATCTCGGTAAAATATGCCGCCCCTTCAGTAAAAGGCCGTGATATTTTCGGCGCCGGTGGCTTGCTCTCCAGGGAAAAGAACTTCCCTGTTTGGCGTGCGGGCGCCAACTCGGCCACTACTTTCCACACCGATGCGGATCTCGAGATCGGGGGATTAAGTGTTCCGAAAGGCGACTATACCCTGTATGTTTCGCTCGTTGACCCGCAGCACTGGGAGCTCATCATTAATAAACAACTTGGCCAATGGGGCTTAACCTACGATCAGGCACAGGACCTTGGCCGCGTGAAAATGACCATGGGTAAAATTGACCCGCCCGTTGAAGTACTGTTCTATAAGCTTACACTCCCCCAGCCCAATAAGGTGAAAATTGCACTTACATGGGAGAAAATGACGGCGTCTGTAGACGTAAAAGTTAAGAAGTAGGAAAAGGGGAAATATTTTTTCCCCCCTGCAACTTTTCTCCTTTCCGGGAGTCTTCTTCTAAAATCACTTTTGATGAAAACGAATCGGTTTAAAAGGATCGCCGTGCTTATATATGTAAGCACTTACATAAATATCGGTTTTGCGCAGACGGGCCCCTTCACTATTAAAGGCAGAATGGTTGCGGAGAAGAAGATCAGCTTTAAAGAAGTAACGCTGCAGTTGGTCAGGGCCGCTGATTCGGCGCTGGTTAAGACGGATATCGCGGATGAATCCGGGAATTTCGCGTTCGAGCTGGTCCCTGCCGGCGATTACCGGGTGCGGATCTCACATATCGGGCTGCAAACCTATCGCTCTGCGGTGGTGAATGCGGCCAAAGCCGACCTGGGCACCATCCAGTTGCGGGAGCGTACCAGCGAGTTAAAGGAGGTGGCCATCACGGGGCAGAAGCCGTTCATCCAGCAGCAATTTGATAAAACGGTGCTGAACGTAGAAAGCAGTATCGTGTCTGCCGGGAGCACCGCTATGGAAGTGCTGGAAAAGGCGCCGGGAATTACCGTAGACCAGAACGATAACATTAAAATGCGGGGCAGGCAGGGGGTGCAGGTAATGATCGACGGGAAACTGGTGCCCATGTCGGGCGCAGAGCTGGCGACCATGCTGCGGGGCATGTCGAGCAACGCCATCGAGAAGATCGAGCTGGTGACCAATCCTTCTGCCCGGTATGATGCTTCGGGTAATTCGGGAATCATTGATATCAGGTTAAAAAAGGACAAGCGCAACGGCACGAACGGAAGCTTGTCGGCCTCCCTTTTACAGGGAAAATACAACAAAGCCAATTCCGGGTTGACATTGAATCACCGTAATAAGAAAGTGAACCTGTTCGGATCGTACAATTACATCTTTCGGCGCGAGTTTACCGACCTGGCCATTTACCGCGATTTTGACGAATCCGGGAATTTTACGGGCGCCGACGACCAGGCCAATTACTTTAAAGCGCGGTACAACACCCACAACTACCGGGCGGGGCTCGATTATAACGTATCGGCTAAGACCACCGTTGGGTTTACTGCCAACGGATTTAACCTCAACATAGACCGTAACGGCGATAACCAGTCTACGCGCATAAACGCGCAGCATACAGCGTCATCGTACGCGCATACCGCTTCTAACAGCACAAACGGGCGGTTTAACCCGGGTCTTAACCTTAACCTCCGCCAGCGGCTGGACCAGGCGGGTAAGAAAGAGCTTTCGGTCGACCTGGATTATGCACGTTACAATACCAACGATGACCAGAACTATGTAACCACGTACCGTACGGCGGCCAACACGCAGGAAAAGCCCGACTACCATTTGTATGGCGACCTGCACGGTCACCTCAGCATACGGTCGGCAAAAGCCGATTACGCTCAACCCCTTAATAAAACGGCGCGCCTGGAAGCCGGCTTAAAAAGCAGTTGGGTAAGCGCCGATAATAACCTTTCCTTTTATGACCGCAGCAACGGCAACAATATATTAGATATGTCGAAAAGCAACCATTTTTTATACCAGGAGAATATCAATGCCGCCTACGTCAATATCTCTTCGCAGCAAAAGAAATGGACGCTGCAGGGAGGTTTGCGTATAGAGAATACCAATTCGGAGGGCGAGCAGCTAAACGGGGGCGATTCCTTCGACCGCTCGTACGTACAGTTGTTCCCAAGCGGGTATGCGGGCTACAAGTTTAACAATAAACACGAACTGGGTATTTCGGTAAGCCGCAGGATTAACCGGCCTACTTACAACCAGCTTAACCCGTTTAAGTACTACATTAACGCCAGCACCTATAATTCCGGCAATCCTTTCCTCAAGCCAGAGCTCACTTATTCGGTGGAGGTTACACATACCATTAACCAAAGTATTACCACGAAGTATAGCTACAGCCACACTACCGACAATATGATCTCGGTATTGTCGCCGGATAAATCGCAGGCAAACCTGGTGATCCAGACCGACCGGAACCTTGCCAGCCTCAACTATTATGGGGTGAGCGTGTCTGCACCGGTGCACCCCGCTCCCTGGCTTACCAGTACCAACAACCTCAATTTTTATTACGGGCTTTACAGCGGCAACCTGGTAAATACCCATCTGCACAGCGGCACGCCAACATTCGGTATTAATAGCAGCAATGCCATTACCATAAACGCTGGCCTCACGGCCGAAGTGGCGGGTGTTTACCAGACCAAAGAAGTGTATGCCTTTATGACCGTGCGGCCCATCTGGTCGGTTTCGGCGGGATTACAGCAACAATTATGGAACAGGAAGGCCAGTGTGAAGCTAAACCTGGCCGACGTTTTTTATACCAGTAAAACGAGGGCGGTTACCCGTTCCACCGGCTATGTAGAAAACTTTTACCAGCAGCGCGATTCGCGCGTAGCAACGCTTAACTTTACCTACCGGTTCGGGCGCAGCCCATCGTCGGCACCGCGGAGAGTTTCCGGCGCCGAAGACGAGAAAAGAAGAGCCGGCTGACATATGGATTTTATCAACAGCCTGGGTGCTTTAGCGTTAGCAACAAGGCTTAAGCGTTTGAGCGACAAGCTTGGCCAGGACGTGAGCCGCGTGTACAAAGAACAGAACCTGGATTTTGAGTCCAGGTGGTTCCTCGTGATGGCTTTGCTGGAGAAGAAAGGCACGTTATCTGTGGTGGAGATCTCGGACTCATTAAAGCTGAGCCACCCGGCTATCGTACAATTTACGGCGCAGATGCATGAGCGCGGCCTGATCGTTTCTGTTTACGACCAGTTCGACGCCCGCAAGCGCCTGATCTCTCTTTCTGACGAAGGAAAGCAGCTGATGACGAAATTGAAGCCGTTACTTGCCATCATTAAAGAACAGAACGAGGCCTGGCTGAGTGAGGCCGGAAGCGATTTCCTGGCATTGATCTCGCGGCTGGAAGATTCGCTCGGGTTTAAAAGCATGTATGAGCGTGTAACGGGGGCGATCAACCAGGAGTAATATTGGTCCATAAAAAAATGCGGCTGTCTCCGAAAGTGACAGCCGCATTTTATTTCCGGTCCTGATTTAGTTTCCCGTTCCCGGCGGACGGTTGCCGCCACCGAAGCCGCCTTCTCTCCGGCGATCGCCGTTGTTCTGGTTCATATTGTCAGGCGCGATGGAGCCGCTGGCAAATTTCTGAAGCCGCATGGTGAACGTCATCATGAAATAGCGTCCAAGGCGGTTGTTGCGGGTTTCGGTACGTGCCCCCGTGGTGCTGATCGTACTTGAAATGCCAGTGTTTTCGTTAAACAGGTCATATCCCTGGAAACGTAAAGTGGCTCTTTTATCCTCAAAGAATTGTTTTTCCAGGTAAGTGCTCAGGATCTGCGGGTTGTTGGCCACCGAGCCGCTGTAACCGGAGTTGATGTTCTTGTTGTAGTCGATCCCTACCAGCATGCTTTTGGCAAAGAAGAACTTGCCATCGGTGCTCATCTCCCAGGTTTGCAGGTTATTGTTGGAGTTGGCGAAATCGGATAACGAGTTTTTAGTGGCATTGTAAATATAACGCACCTGCGGGGTCAGCTCGAACCTGGTGGAAGGATTGATCTGCAGCCGTACGCGTTGTGAAGCGATGGTGTTCTTGCCGATGTTCTTCTCAGAGTCGGCATAAGAGATGTTGTTGTTGTAGTTAAGCGATCCGCCGAAGGTTAAGATGTACTTACGCTGCGCCATCGGGATAGAATACGTATAGAAACCAAACATGCTGTAGTAGCCATCTGCGTTCAGGAACCGGGTTTCCTGGGTGATGATCTTGTTCTTAATCACCCTTACGGAGTTGTTCACGATCTTGTCATTGGTCATGTTTAAGTTAAAGTTAGCGAACAACGTTCTCCCGGTAGTGAACTGCGTATTGTTAAACCGGATGTTAAAGCTATGGTTAAACTCCGCATTCAGGTTAGGGTTACCGATAATCGGGTTATTCGGGTTAGAGCGGTCGGCCACCGGCTGGATCTGCTGGAAACTTGGTTCGTTGTTACGACCGAAATAGTTTACGTTAAACTCCTTGGACCGTGAGAATTTGTAGGTGAACCGTGCGATCGGGACGAAGTTAAAACCCGTACGGCGGGAGGTGACGCCCCGGCTTATCGATTCGCCTTCCAGCAGCGACGGCTGTCCGCTTATCCCGATCGAGTAGTTGTACTTTTTCTCGGTAAACCGGTAAGTTAAACCGAAGTTGTTGGTGGTAAACGAGTAGTTATAAATATTACTCAGCGAATCTACGCGCACGTCGCCTTTATTAAGATCGAAAGTTTCGCGGGCGTTGTCGTAGTTTGCACGGCTGTAGTTCCAGTTCGCTTCCAATGACGCACGCTTGCCGATAGGTTCGATATAGAGGAAGCGGGCCCCGCTGCTTACACTTTTATTGTCATTGTGCAGGCGCTGGTTCAGCGTCGAATCTTTTACCACGTTATTGGTAGTTACGTCCCTGTAGGTCCCGATAAAGTCTGTTTCCTGGTCTGAGTTGGTATTGTTGCCGTTAATGTTTAAGAATAACGATACGTTACGTCCCTGTTTGTGGAAGCGGTGGTTCAGCAAAATATTGCCTCCCCAGTTAGGAGTTTCGTTAGAGGTAAGGGCGCGGGTATTTTGCGTAGAACTGTTAATGATCGAGTTTCCCTGCTGGGCAAGCTGTGTATAGCTGTTGCCGTTGCTTTTGCTGTAGCTAAAAGAAGGGGAGAACTTAATGTAGTTCATGCTGTCGGGCGCAAATTCCAGGTTCCAGTTAAACCGGTGGTTCAGGGTAGAAGTAAGCGCATCGGTTTTGATGTTATTGAGCACGTTACCGTTGGTAGGGTATGGATCTTCGCGGAAAGTAGTGCTTACGCTGTTGTTATCCCTGTTCGAGAAGCTGTAGCTACCATAAGTGGTTACGCGTTTGCCAAGCTGGTCGCGGTAGTTAAAACCAACCGCACTAGCGGAAGAGATACCGTCGTTACCGCCGCCGCGCCCGTTCAGGCTGTTTCCGCCTCGCGGCTGACCACCGTTGTTGCCACCACCGCCGCCGCCATTATTACCACCGCCGCCGCCGTTGTTGCCTCCGCCACCGCCGTTATTACCACCGCCGCCACCATTGTTGCCGCCGCCACCGAAGTTGAACAGGTTGGCGTTAGTATTGTTGATGTTTCCGAGGATGTTCATTTGCCGTGTATTGTTAAAATAGTTGGCATTGGCCGAAAGCTGGTGCCGTTCGGCTTCGGGGGCGCCCGCATCCTGCACGTCGCGACCTGCGCCGGCTACAGCGTTCCCGAAAAATCCTTTGTTTTTATCCGGGCGAATAGTGATGTTAATGATCTTTTCCGAGTCGCCGTTGCGTGAACCCGTCAGGTTTGCCTGGTCGCCATAATCATCGATGATCTGGATCCGCTCGATGAGGTCGGCCGGGAGGTTTTTCGTGGCTGTTTGCAGGTCGCCGCCAAAATAGTCTTTACCGTTTACGCGTACTTTGGTTACGCTTTTGCCCTGGGCGGTTACGGCACCGTCTTTATCCACTTCCAGCCCGGGAACTTTTTTCAGCAAGTCTTCGGTGGTAGAGTTCACGGGTAATTTATAGTCAGACGCACGGTACTCGATGGTGTCTTCCTTAATGATCACCGAGCGTACCGTGGTGATGTTTACGGTGCCCAACACCTGCGATTCCTCTTTCAGCACGATGGGCTCGAGCACGATGGGCTCTGCGCCGTCGTTATATGCGTACTTACGCGTTTGCTGGTTGTAACCCAGGTTAGAGATGGTGAGTACGAACTGCGACCTTTTCACGTTATTGAACGAGAAGGTTCCATCAGTTTTACTGCTCATTCTGAGGGTATCGGTACCGGCAACCAGCTTAATGGTGGCGCCAATTACCGACTGGCCAGTGGTGTCTTTCACCACGCCGCTAACTTGCCGGGGCGTTTGCGCGTAGAGCGCGCCGGAACAAAGCATCAGGAAAAAATAGAGATATAGCGTTTTCATCATAATCGTATTACAACTTCCGTTTTTTTAAGGGAGCGCAAAAATAATTCCTATAGTGTTATTTATCGCCGCTTAAAAGGGGGGTTATCAACATTGTTACCGTTTTCCACACTTTCAGGAGTAATAAGCCGGGATTGTAACGAAACAATCACTATTGGATAAAGCTGCCATCACCCCTGCGCGGGCCTGCGGTGCGGCGGCTGCCTGAATACTTAGCAGGACGCCAGGTCATGGAGACCAGGAAGTAACGGCTGTTCAAGTTGCTGGCGGTCACGGTAGATCCGAGATCGGTAACTTGCTTGTTTGCGCCATTATTCTGGTTAAGAAGGTCGGAACCGCTCACCTGTACCGAGGCGTTTTTTCTTTTCAGGAATTCCATACGAACATAAGTATTGATGATAAAGGGGTCTTTGGTGACCGTAGGATTTAGGCCGCTCACGAAGTTTTTGCCAAGGTCGTAACCGAAAACGAGACGCTGTTTGGCGATCACGCGGCCGTCCACCCCCAGGTCCCAGTTCTTGGTACGGCTATCATTTGAAATGGGAAGCGATAGATTGATCTTCCGGAAGGTATGGTTAATATTGGGGTTGATCTGCAGCCATTCCCTGGGCTCTATTTGCACGTTGAAGCGTTCGACAAAAGTCCAGGTGGTGCGGATATTCTCAGTTCCGTTATTCATTGAAATACCCCGTT
Organism: Hufsiella ginkgonis; assembly: GCF_009834915.1. GTDB lineage: Bacteria > Bacteroidota > Bacteroidia > Sphingobacteriales > Sphingobacteriaceae > Hufsiella > Hufsiella ginkgonis. The sequence goes on from NZ_WVHS01000001.1 coordinate 1,515,776, forward strand.
CGGTGCCAACCTGGCCGTTTAGCCGGAAGCGGAGCACCTGGCTGCTGGTGCTTTTGTTTAAGCTGTAGTTGCCAGAGATCGTACGGTTGCCGCCATCGAGGTTAAAGAAGCGGGTTTCCCGGGTCCTGTAGAGGTCTTTGTTCTGGATAGAGTTGGTTACCACCTGGTTGCGGGTGGTGGTATAAGAGCCAGAAGCATTAAACGTGATGCGCGATGCCGCGATATAGTTATTAAAATTAGCGGTTACGTTATGCCTGAAAGAGGCTTTCAGGTTAGGATTTCCATATACAGTTAACCCTGCGGTCGACACATCCGGCACGTCCTGGATCTGTGTATAATTCGGTTCCTGGGGATCGCCGTTGTAATTCAGCGTAAACTGTTTTTGGCGTGTCCAGCGGTATTGGAGGCGTACCACGGGCACCATGTTAAAGCTTTCGCGGCGGGTGGTATTCCCGAGGCTTTGCGACTCGCCCTTCAGCAGGCCCGGAACCCCGCTGATTCCCAGTGAATAATTGAATTTGGTGTTATTGTTACCACGACGGAAATTGAGCGTTACCCGTTTCTCCGTAAAAGAATAGTTAAACAATTTGCTGAGCGAATCTACGACAGACTGTTGACCCCGGGTGTTGAGGTTGCTGGTGGTCTGGTCGTTGTCATAGCCACGGTAACTTAACCGCGCATTCAATTCAAGCTGGATGGTTGCGCCAAGACGCTGGGCGAAGGTAACGCTGCCCCGGTAGTTGGTGTTGCCGTTATCCGTCAGCCTGATCCGGTTCACCAGCGAATCCTTGTATAGGCTGGCCGGATCGGAAGTAGCGAAATATTGGAGGTTTGAATAAGACGTATTATCAGACTCGTTGTTCGACCGGGCGCCGCTTCCCTGGAAGGAAATGGTTGATGCCTTCCGCTTGCCGAAATAGCGGGCATAGTTTACGGTAAGCCCGTAGTTAGGCGATGACGATGAGCTGTTTGTTTTGGTTTTGGTATCCTGGTTAATGCCGCCCCGCTGTACCCGGTTTGTATTGTTGTTGTTCGAAGATCCGTTGGTGCTGAACGTCGGGGTGATGATCATCCTGCTCGAACTGTCGGGGGTGAACTGGAACCGGAGATTAAGATTGTGGTTATACCCGGTATTGTCGGTTCCTACGTCGCGTGTGGAGGTTACCGTTTCGTCTATGCCGACGTATTTTTCGGTACTCACGGTGTTCTGGTCCTGGTTCCTCGCATTCAGGTTAAACCCGTAGGTGGCTTCTACATTTAATTTGCGGTTAATGCGGTCGTTATAAGTAAACGTTGCGCCGCCGGTTTTAGAGTTACCGGTGCCGCCGCTACCGCCGAAGTTCCCGCCGCCACCATTACCTCCTCCGCCATTACCTCCTCCGCCGTTCCCGCCGCCTGCAACGCCAAGTACCGAACGATTGCCGTTCATCCTCACATTCATTTGCTGGTTGCCATTTAACCGCTCCAGGGTGGTATTACCGCTGATGCGCCCGGTTGTTCCCTTGGAGCCGTTAAAGTTCGCCCGGTTCATTACAGACTTGTCTTTACGGGTGACAATATTCAACACTTTTTGGGGATCGCCCGATTTCACGCCCGACAGAGCCGCTTCATCGCCATAATCGTCTATCACCTGCACTTTCTCCGCAATTTCTGCGGGAAGATCGCGGATAACGCCGGCAAGATCGTTGCCCCCATAGTTTTGGCCGTTGATGCGCGCCCTGGTAACGGCAATTCCCTGCGATGTTACGTTGCCGTCTTTATCTACTTCTATGCCTTCCATCTTCTTGAGGAGGTCTTCCATGGTCGCATTTTCCCGAACTTTGTAGTCGGCGGCCCGGTACTCCACGGTATCTGTTTTATAGGTGATAGTGGGGGTGCCGTTAATGGGGATATCTGTGATCAGGATACTGTTGGTCTTTAAAATCACCGGGTCGAGTACCAGCCGCGCACTGGTATAGGTGTAAAAGAATTTCTTGACGTAAGGTTCATAACCCAACGATTTCACCGTAAGGGTAAATTCCGGAGACTGGATCTTCTTCAGCACGAATATCCCTTCGGCATTGGTGCTTACTTTAACGGTGTCGCGCGGGGAGGTGAGGGTAACGGTGGCGCCGATGACGGCCTGGTCGGTGGTATCTTTAACAATGCCGCTAACCTCGCGTACGGGGAGCGGTGCCGCGGGCTGTGCAGGCCGACGGGCCGGGGTCTGAGCAAAAACGGTACAGGCTAAAAGAATGTGCAGGGATAGTAATATGCAGATCTTTTTCATTATAGTTGGTTATGAGTAAAAATCTCCCGCACATTTCAAGAAGAACCGGCAAAATATAAAAGTGCGTCCCGACTTCCCGCAGGACGCACTTCACTTATTAGTTGACGAAGCTGCCATCGCCGCGGCGGCGGATCTGCTGCCCGCCACGACCCTGTGCACCAGTCCATTTCTGCAGGTAAACGCCCAGGTTTACCATGAAGTAACGGCTGTTGGGGTTGGTTTTGGTTTCGGTGAAACCGTTGCCATTAGAGGTAACGTTAATAAAGTTGTTCTCGTTAAGAATGTCGAACGCCCTCAGCTGCAGCGTGCCCCTGTTTTTAAGTACGCGGGTCTGGAGGCTGGCATTGATCACGAACGGGTTACCGGCCACGTTGTTGGTGGTGCTGTGGATAAAGTTCTTGCTCAGCGCATAGCCGAACTGCCATGTTTTAAGGAAGTAAACGTTACCATCCAGGCTTAATGCGGTGGTATTTGTTTTAATATCCCTCAGGGTGGGCAGCGTATAGTTGGTCTTGTTGAAATCGTAAGACACGTAAGGGTTAATTTCTAACCAGGTAGTAGGGTTAAGCCTTGGGCCGAAGTTTTCTTTGAAACCCCAGGTAGTGGCCGTCTGTGTTTTCGAATCTGTTTGCGAAGTACGGTTGTTGTTGTTAACGCTTCCCGAGAAGGACAGAGAGATCCTGCGGTCGTTCAGCTGTTTTGCTATCAGGTAATCGGCATTGTGCTGGTAAGATCCGCCAAGGTTAATGTAACGCACCTCGTTCCTGAAAACACCCGGCGAAGTGATCTTTTCCACCACGTTGGTAGTTACCTGGTCTTCTATAAATGAAGAGTTAGCGTTTAAGCTGAGATTTAGCTTCGAGTTGGCGATGTAGTTGCTGTACTGGCCAAAAATGGTGTGGGTAAAGGCCACTTTCAGGTCGGGGTTACCCACTATCACGCTGTTCGGGTTAGATACATCCCTTACTGGCTGGATCTGGTCGAAAGAAGGCTCGCTGGCCCGTCCGTTATAGTTTACAGAAAGCTGGTGCGAGCGGGAAAATTTGAGCTGGAACCGGGCGATCGGGATGATCTTAAAGTACTTTTGATCGGTGCTTGTTCCAAGGCTCGCTTTCGTGCCTACCAGCGAAGTGTTTACCGCAGTTAAACCTAACGAGAAGTTATAAGTGCCTGCATTGTTGCCGTAACGATAGTTTAACGAGTTGCGGTACTGGGTAAACGAGTATTCGTAAATGTTACTTAAGCTGTCAACACGGTTTGTGCCTTTGATCAAGTCGCCGGTGAGGCGTGCGTTATCATAAGAACGGCGTTCTACGTTCGAGTTAAACTCCAGCCTCGCCAGTTTGGTCAGCGGCTCCGCAAAGGTTAAGCTGGTGCGGTAGCTGTTTTGGTGGTTGTCTGTGGTAGTGCGGTAGTTGTAGGTTGAATCGGGACGCAGTCCTTTATAATCAAAGTCTACGCGCTGGTAGGTGGTGCCTTCGTTTTTCTGGCTGCTGGCGGTCGCCTCGATGGAGAAAGAACGGGAAGGTTTGCTGCGCCATACGTGCTGGTAAGCAACCGTTGCGCCTACGTTGGGTGTAGAGCTGTTGTTATTGTTATTGTTCACCTGGTCCTGCAGCATCCTGCCGGTTTGTGAGTTGGTGGTAAAGCCGGTATTGTCCGAGCTGTTCAGGGTGATATACGGCCTGAACTGCATGAAGTTCGCACTATCGATATTATATTCTACCTCGAAGTTGATGTTATGCGACCTGCTATCGTTATTGGTGATGGCTTTGCGGGTCGAATAAGTAGCGCCGAACGTGCTTGCCATTTCCGAATAAGTTTCGGTAACCGCATCGTTGGAGTTATAGTTGAAGAAGTAGTTTGCATTAAACTCTACTTTCTTTCCAAAGCTGTCGCGGAAAGTAAAAGCAGGGTTTAGTCGCGTGTTGGTTCCGCCGGATGCGTTGCCGCCCGGGCTGCCGAAGGTGTTACCGGTACGGCCGCCACGGTTTTGCGCGCCGCCTAAGCGGCCAACGCCGCCACCGCCGCCGGCGATCCCGTTTGGCGTTTTGAAGTAATTGCCGTTTAAAGTAATGGTTTGGTTGCCGTTAATACGGGTTAAGTTGACGCTGCCTTCCAGCTGATCCACGGTACCTGCACCTCCGTTCAGGCGTAACTGGTTACCTACCGATTTATCCACCCGTGTGGTAAGGTTCAATACTTTAGACGGGTCGCCCTCTTTTACGCCTGTTCTTTTCGCTACGTCGCCATAGTCGTCAACCACCTGCGCTTTTTCGATAATTTCTGCAGGGAGGTTCTGGATCACCGAGGCCACATCGCCGCCATAAATATCTTTTCCGTTCAGCCTGGCTTTACCAATGCTTTGGCCGTTGTAGGTAACGGAACCGTCATTACCCACTTCCATGCCTTCCATCTTCTTTAAAAGCTCATCTACCGTTGCGCCGGCTCTTACTACGTAGTCGCTTGCCCGGTACTCCACGGTATCCGTTTTATAGGTGATGGAGGGCGTGCCGTTGATGGCGATCTCGTTAAGGAGCTTTGCTTCGTTCCTTAAAATGATCGGGTCCATGGTGAGGCGCGGGGTAGCGTCGTTATATTTTCCCTTGACGGCTTTGGTACGGTACCCCATGCTGGTTACGCTCACGGTGAACTCCCATGATTTTACTGCCTTAAATACATAGATCCCATCGGCATTGGTGCTGGCTTTGAGGGTATCGGCCCGCGAAGTAAGCGTTACGATGGCGCCGATAACGGCTTCATCCGTACTGTCTTTTACGATGCCGCTTACTTGCCGTAACGGGATTGGCTGTGCAGGCGTTGCTGCGGGTCGCTGCTGTGCCCTGGAGCCGAATATGCCAGAGATCATGATCGCGGCAAAGAGGAAGAGGAGTTTTTTCATTGTTTGAGGATTGGGCGGCCAGCTATCGCAGCCGGCGGTTTGAGGGTGTTATTTGTTTGTGTTATCCGGGGTTTAGACAAAGCGTCCTTGCCCCGGTATTTTACCGAACTTATCGGGTTTAAATTGTTAACTAAAGGTTCAGGAGCGTTCTGTTATTTTTTGGCGAGCGTGTATTTGGCCCAAAAGTCTGTCGGGGTGAACATCGCCTGGCGATCGTCGTTTCCGCCGCCGCCGCCACCACCGCCACCTGGACGGTTCCCGCCTCCGAAGCCGCCACCACCTCCTCCTCCGAAGCCGCCGCCACCTCCGCCGAATCCACCGCCACCACGGTTTCCGCCGTTGTTGCCTCCTCCGAAGCCGTTTCCGCCAAAGCCGCCGAGGTTCAGCCCGTTCACACGAACGTTATAGGAAAACTCTTTGCTGTCGGGTTTTAACCCCATGGATTCGAGCGGAATAGAAAGCTCGTAAGTGAAAAGGCCTGCTTCATCAAATGAAGCCGAGGCTTTAACGCCATATTCGTTGTAAATGGAAATAACGCTGTCGGTAATGTTTTTGAAACCCAATACCTTGATCTCTTTCACACCGGCAAGCTCTGTTTTATGACGTGCAAGCGTCGCCGAGTCGCGTTGCGCCTGGCTCATTTGCGGGCCGCCCGGACCGCCGAATCCGCCACGGCCTCCTTGTCCGCCCTGGCCTCCAAATCCTCCGCCACCCGGCTGACCCTGGCCCCTGCCCTGCTGCCCGCGTGTACGGGTTACCAGCGGGTAAGTAACTACGTAAGCGTCTTTCAGTTTCTTCTTGTTATCGGTATTAATCGCCAGGCTGATGCCGCCCAGCATGATCTTGTTATTGGTCTGGGCGTCGTTTGACTGGATCACCAGGTAAAGGTTCTTGTCGTCGTTAGCCAGCGTGTACATTAGCTTGGTGGCTTTGTTGGTAGCCTGTAGTGCCTGCCATTCTGCCGACTTGCCGTCTACTTTTACCGCCGATGCCCAAACGGGGGCGGCCTGTACATCCTCTTTTTGCGCGACGGCTGTCATGGTGAAGCCTGCAAGCGCAAGAGTGCCTATGGTTAATTTAATCCGGGTTATCAATTTCGATTTCATATTTTTTACAATGAACAATTTTAACTATCTCTATTTGCCTGCTAAAATGAATGATACAAGCACGTGTGTAAATTGCGACCAAAAGGCCTTTTTTAGCTATTTTAACATTTATTCCTGGTGGCCGATATAAGCCATCAGGTTATCCCGGTAATTGTCGCTTACGGGGATCTCGTCCTGCTGCACCATGATCCTGTTTTTCTTAAATGCCGAAATCTTATCAAGTGCAACGATATACGATTTATGCACCCGCATAAACTTCGCCGGCGGCAGCTTTTCTTCCATGTACCGCATGCTTAAACGCGTGATCACGGCTTTTTGTGTATCGGCCAGGAAAATCTTGATATAATCCTTCAACCCTTCGATGTAACGGATGTCGTCGATACGTATACGAACGATCGAATAATCGGCATTTACAAAAAGGTGATCCTGCTCCGGTTTGGCCACCGGCGTTTTTACCGGTTCTTTTTGCTGTTCGCGAAGTGAGAACAGCTCCCATGCCTTGTTCACCGCTTTCATAAAACGTTCGAAAGGAACGGGTTTAACGAGGTAGTCCACCACGTCGAGGTTAAACCCATCGAGTGCATATTTCTCATACGCGGTTACCATGATCACCATTGGCGGGTTGGTAAGGCTGCTTAGGAACTGCAATCCCGACAGCCCGGGCATCTGGATATCCAGGAAGATCAGGTCTACGGGCTCCTTACGTATCAGCTCCATGGCATCCATGGCATTTTTGCATTTGCCGGCCAGCGAAAGGAAAGGCACCTGGCTCAGGTTATCTTCCATGAGCTCGAGCGCAAGCTTTTCATCGTCCACTAACAGGCAGCGCATCATGCTAATTTGATTTTAAGATCTGCCACAAAAACACTGCCTGTTTGCATAATATCCATGTTAAAATTGTCTTTGTACAGGAGCTCCAATCGTCTTCTTACGTTCACCAGGCCAATGCCCGAGCTTTTATCTTTCGAGTCCTGCTGCGGAGCGATGGTGTTCATTACCTTAAAATCGAGCCAGCCGGTTTGTTCGTTGATGGTGAGCAGGATGTTTATCTGGGGGTTTTCTACCATTCCCACACCGTGCTTAAAAGCATTTTCCACAAAAGGTGCAAGCAGCATAGGCTCGATGGTTATACCCCCGGTATTTTCCGGCGGGTTAAAGGTAATAGTTACATCGTCACCAAAACGCAGGAGCTGCAGATTGATATAGCTTTTAAGGTAACTGATCTCCTTATCGAGTGTAACTTTTTCGTCATCATTCTCATAGAGCATATATCGCATCAGATTGGAGAGCTGGATGAGCGAAGGCTCGAGCAGGTCAGACTTTTTCCGCGCCAGCGAAACCATGTTATTGAGGATATTGAAAATGAAGTGCGGGCTCACCTGCGACCGTAAAAAGCTGAGCTCGGTTTTTAGGTTTTCGTTTTCTTTTTCCTTCCGGATCTTAGACTGGATAGAATTATCGAGCTGCAGCCGGTAGATAAAACTACTGCAGACCACGAAGAAATACGGGAGCAGCCTGAACCACAATTCGCCGATCTTCCACCAAATCCAGATAAACATACCTGAATCAGGTCCGGGACCTCTCGGTCCGCGTCGTCCGCCCCGAGGCCCCCCCGGGCCTCCCGGCCCCTTGCCCTCATGCACTTCCCTTTCGAACTTGTCGAAATCCATCTTGTCTACGAGCTCCGAGATCAGGTCAGACAAAAAGTAAAGTATCGCGATACTGGCGATAACCGTCACCACGTACACCAGCATCCCCCGCTGGCGGTAGATCACGGGATAAAGGTAGTACGTGTTCAGGTAAAAGAGTATGGCGAGGATCACCTTATAAGCCATTACCTTGTACTGCCAGTCTGTAAATCCCTTCCACGTTTCGGTATTCCTGAAAATGTAAGGGGAGAAGATAATCAACCCCCAGAACAGGATGTGCAGCAGCGGTTGAATATATCTGTTTGAATAAAAATTTTTCAGGTTCATTGGCACGAAAGTACCGGTAATACTAACCCTGATCAGACATTATAGCCAAAGCGTAACTTTTCAGCGACGAAAGTGCCCGTTTTAGCGACATTGCTTACGTACGTATCAGGCGTTTTCTTCCCACACTTCAGCCAGGTGAACGATCGTTTTAACGGCATATTCCATATCCTGCACCGATATCCATTCCTGTTTGCCGTGAAATGCGTGTTCGCCGGCAAAGATATTCGGGCAAGGCAGCCCCATAAACGACAGGCGAGAACCATCCGTACCACCACGGATCCGCTGTGGCCGGGGAATAAGGCCGGCACGTTCGATGGCCGTAACCGCATGTGCAGCCACGTGCGGATGGTTGCGCAGTATCTCCTTCATATTGCGGTATTGTTCGGTTACCCGCAGCTGGTACGAGGAGTTGGGAAAATGACGCATCACGTCGTCGGCTATCGCTTCCAGCAGCCGCCGGTGTGCAGCCAGGCCTTCGGTGGCGAAATCACGAAGAATAAACTCAATGGTGGCTTCTTCCACGCTCCCCGAAATACTTACCGGGTGAATAAAGCCCTGTTCGCCTTCGGTGCTTTCGGGTGAGAGTTTTTCGACCGGCAGGTTTGCCACGATGGCCGATGCGATCTTGATAGCGCTTTCCATCCGCCCTTTGGCGAACCCGGGATGCGCGCTCACACCGGTGATGGCCAGGACTGCCCCATCTGCAGAAAAGGTTTCATCTTCCAGCGAGCCCAGTGTTTCTCCATCTACCGTATAGGCATAGTCTGCGCCCAGCCTTTCGAGGTTCACGAGGTTCACGCCCCTGCCGATCTCTTCATCAGGAGTAAACAGGAGGCGGATAGTTCCGTGCTTAACTGCAGGATGACTGACGAGGAAGTTGGCGGCATCCATTATTTCGGCGAGCCCCGCCTTATTGTCGGCGCCCAGCAGCGTTCTCCCGCTGGCGGTAATGAGGTCGTTACCTAGCTGGTGCGGCAGATCAGGATGCTCGGATTTACGGATCACAACAGCGGGATCATCGGGCAGCACCAGGTCGTTGCCCTGGTAGTTGGCATGGACGATGGGTACTACGCCTGCGCCGCTGCAATCGGGCGAAGTATCCATGTGCGAGCAAAAACAGATCACCGGAACATTTTTAGTGGTGTTGGAGGGGATGGTGGCATATACGTAGCCGTTTCCGTCTACCGCTGCATCGGTAATTCCCATTTGGTGAAGCTCGTCTGCCAGGATGCGGGCCAGGTTAAGTTGTTTTGCTGTCGACGGACAGGTTGCCGAGGCGGGGTCAGATTGTGTATCGACCGTTACATAGCGTAAAAAACGCTCTTTGGCCGTAAAAGTATATTGATCGAAATAATCCATAGGAATAATATTTAATTCTTAATTAATTTAATTATCTTCGTGTGTGAACAAGATAGTATTGATCATCCTCCCGCTGTTTTGTGGCGCCGTACAAATATCGGTTGCCCAGGTTAACTATTACAAGTTAAACGTTGACGTTCGAGATGGTTTTACCCGGGCGTATGCCGACGTAGATTCTTACACGCCGTTAAAAAATGCTTCGCTGGCCTCTTTCGGCATCCGGCTGAGTCCCTATTTTACGTTAGGTACGGAGCTTCAATACGGTATGATCTCTGCGGGCGACAGTATCCGTGATCCGCACCAGCGATTTTTTCGCAATGCCTATTCGGCGGTAAACATGTTCGCGGTTTTCTATCCTTCCTGTTTTTTTGATGAGCGACGCATGCCTCTTACCAGGAAGATAGAGCCCTACCTGCGCCTGGGCGCCGGGGTGGTGTACAACCGGATCACCAGCATCAAGCGGTCAAAATTGAATGCAAACGGGGCAAGGTATGTCTTCCCGGGCGATCAACAAAGCGTTGAACCTTGTTTCCCCGTGGAGGCGGGATTGGCACATTTCTTTACAGATGATTGGGGTTACCCCCGTATCGGTATCAAGGTCGCTTACCAGTTTACGGTAACTATGGCCGAAGGGCTGGACGGGTATGCCGATCCGGCCGCGTTATTCAGGAACAAGAGTCCCGATATGTATGGATTAGCTTCCATTGGGCTAACCATACTTTTCGGTCCTGTTGGCTTTCACTGGTGACCGGTTTTTTTCCTGATCACCAGGTTTTTGTTTTGTGCTTTTGCCACGGCTTCCATAAATTGCTGCATTTCGGTGTATTTGGCGGCGGGGATGACGTGTGCGCTGAATATGAACTTGTTTATCACCTTAACCTGGTTTTTTCCGCGTCGTAAGCGTAGGTGGCATCGTAGGCGCCGCAGGTGAACTTCGTGCTGGTATTCCCGACTGTCTCGGCTACGAATCAAAAGGGGGGTTGATCAATGGATTTACCGCGAACGGCGCGAAGATATCCGGCTTGAAGTAAATGTAGTCGCCATCATTGTTCAGATCCTGTTTAAAGTCGACAGCTGTGTTGCCTGAAGCATATCGATATCTGCATTTTCAAACTTCCAGCGCGGAGATCTTTATAGTTGGATCAACGTTTTTCAATTGATCCTTATATCTATCCCCGGTGGTGGATTTGAAATCCCGTGCCGACTCAAACGGTGATCAATTCACTGTACCTGATCTCCGGTTTCCATTCACCAGGTTGATGGTTTGCGCCTGTACCACATAAATGTTTTCGGAACGGCCGCCGGTGTAGCATTCTATATGGATGCTGGCCTCATCTTTACCTTTATCGTTAAGGATTTTAATGCGTTTCTGTCGCTCCGTAATAATACCGGAATCGATATCATCATACACGTCGGCTTTATCAAAAAGCAGCATGGCGTTGGCGTCTTTTTCAAAGTCACATTTTTTAGTTCGAGGTCGGCGACTTCCATTTTTCCAAAAGCACCGGTATTGGTTTGCGCGGGCGTAGCGGTTGTCGTAAAACATAAGAGAGCAATTAAACGGACGAGCTTATTCATGAATAGTAGTTCAGGTTGGAAATAAGATAGAAGAAATCTGCATTAAACCCGCGTTTTCAGAATAAATCAACCCGTATGCGCGGTGTATTTCTTACTAATTTAACGTGGTGGCGCGGTTGCCTGTTATTTTGCTATCTTTAAGCTCTAAACCTATTTCCCTTAATGAGTTGCCTTACCGACGCGGTTTATCGGTGTTCTTACGTATTAGTGGTCCTGTTGCTGGTAGTCGGCAGTTCATGTGATCGCACTCCTGGTAAGGCAAAGGTCAAAGATCCGTTTGCAGGCTATATCGCTACCGCCAATAAGCACGTGGGTGAAGACCTGGAGCGCGTATTCCGCTATGTAGATTCGATGTACCGCAGCACGCCTGACCACACGGTACTTGAAAAACTCGGCTACTACAATTTCTGCAGTGCCAACTACTTCAACGTATTTCATGACAATGCCAGGGCTGTAGCCTATTCAGACAGTATGGTGGCCATTATAGAAAAAGATAACAACCAGGAAAAATACCCGGAACTGGCAGTGCTCGGCTACATTTCCAGGGGAGAAACCAACTTTGCCGCGGGAAGGTATAACGTAGCCTACAACGCTTTCTTTAAAACGAAGCTTTTGGTAAGACAGACCCTGGACTCTTGCGCACTGAGCGATTACAACTATCGCCTCGGCATGGTGCTCTACAAACAGCAGCGTTACCATAAAGCTGCGGCTTATTTTAAGGAAGCATTTGATGGTCTGGGTACTTGCCCTGATAAAAAAGCGGTGTTCTGGCGTCGCCAGGAGATCCTGAACAACACCGCTTTAAGCTATTCGAAAACGGAACTCATCGACAGCGCTTTTCTTTACTATGACAAGGCGTTGGCCTTTATCAGCAGCGGGGTATCTCTTTATGACGATCCCTTTATGATCAACCTCGGGAAAGCGGTAATGTATGGCAACCAGGGCGATGTTTTCCTGAAAAAGGGAGATAGCCTTTCGGCCGAAAGGCTGTACCTGAAAAGTGCGAAGATGAACTCACAACAGGGCTACGAGGTGAACGACATGATGTTTACCCGCATTAAACTGGCCCGGTTGTACAAAGAGGAAGGACGTAAAAACGACATGTACGTCCAGTTACAGCTGGTACGCAATACGCTGGATACGCTGGACAACCGCGAGGTGCGTACCCGGTGGAACGAGTTGATGAATGATTACTACTCGTCAGTAGATCAGCCGGCGAACGCCTATCCTTTCCTCAAAGAATACAACCGGCTGAAAGATTCGGCCAGGATAAGTACCCGGCAACTGCTGAGCGGCGATGCCAACGTGCAGCTGCAATCGCTCGAAAAACAATATGAGATCGACATCTTGAAAAAGAACACGCAGCTGCAGCGCCTTTACCTGCATATCGTGATCACCATCTCGGTGCTCACGCTGGTGATCCTGTTCCTGATCTATAAATATTGGCGACGGTCTAAGGAAAACGTAAAATCCCTTGCTTCGCTTAACGAAACGGTAAAGCAGCAAAACGAGGCGCTGGGCAATACCCTCGCGGCCCTGAAGCTGAGCAGCCTGGAGAAAGACCGCATCCTTCGCGCCGTGGCGCACGACCTGCGCAACCCGATCGGCGGTATTGCCTCCGTAAGCGAACTGATGCTGAGCGAACCCGATGCGCCACTTGACCAGCGCGAAGAATTGCTTGGCCTGATCAACAGTACCTGCACCGATTCCCTGTTGCTGATTAACGAGATCCTCGAAGCGGCCAACACACAGGATGCGGGTAATATGCCGCTGCAGCCGGTAGAGATCAACACCGTGATTACCAATTGTATAGAGCTGCTTCGGTTTCGCGCCGCGGAAAAGGCGCAGGACCTGTCGGGAAAGCTCGGCGTTGAACCGCTCGAATTACACATCAACCGGGAAAAGATCGGGCGTGTGGTGAACAACCTTATCAGCAACGCGATAAAGTTCAGCCCGCGGGGAAGCACCATCGTGGTGAGCACACATAACCAGCCGCACAAACTGCTCATCTCGGTAAAGGATAACGGCATCGGCATCCCAGCCGAGATACAACCCAAGATCTTCGACATGTTTACTTCCGCCCGCCGTAAAGGTACCACCGGCGAAAAACCCTTTGGCCTGGGGCTTTCCATCAGCAAACAAATCGTGGAAGCACATAAAGGCCGCATCTGGTTCGACAGCGAAGAGGGAAAAGGGACCACGTTTTTCGTGGAACTAAGAAAGAATCATTGATACGCTTTATAAAAACAAATCGTTTAATTAGTTGGTACCTATTTAAAGCGGTAACCTATGAAACGCAGAGAGTTCCTGAAAAACACAGCGCTGGTTTCGGGCGCTTGGATGATCCCTTCCTTTCTGAAACCTTTTGAGGCGATGGCGTTCGATGCGCTGCCGGGACATAAGAACCTGGTGATCATCCAGCTTTCGGGAGGTAACGACGGCCTGAACACCGTGGTTCCGTACGGCATGGATGCCTATTACCAAAAGCGTAAAACCATCGCGATAGCGCCGGCAGCGGTGATTAAGCTGAACGAGGTCCAGGGACTTAACCCAGAAATGGCCGCTTTGCGCGAGATTTATGACCAGGGATGGATGAACGTGATCAATAGCGTGGGCTATCCCAATCCGGACCGGTCGCATTTCAGGTCGATGGACATCTGGCATACGGGCAGCGATGCTAACCAGTTTCTTACCACCGGCTGGATCGGGAGATATCTTGATTCTAACTGCCAGACATGCAAGTTCCCGTATACGGCCATCGAGGTTGACGATACCCTATCGCTCGCCATGAAAGGCCTTACTAAAAAAGGCATTGCTGTAAGCGACTACGGGCAGCTGTATCGCAATACGCGCGAACCGTTTTTTAAAGACCTGGTAAAAGAACACGGCGATAACCTGACGGAAGACAACATGGGCTACCTCTATAAAACCATGATCGAAACGTATTCGTCGGCAGATTATATTCAAAATACCGCCAAAACCTACCAGGCGAAGGGCGTATACCCGCAAACAGGATTTGCTAACCAGCTAAAAACGGTGTCGCAATTCATTAACGCGGGGCTGCAAACGAGTATCTATTATGTATCGCTGGGCGGGTTCGATACGCATTCGGGGCAAATAGCGCAACAGGGGCGCCAGTTGAAAACTTACGCAGAAGGCGTGGCGGCCTTCCTGAAAGACCTGCACCAAACCGGTAAGCTGGATGAAACGCTGGTGCTCACTTTCTCGGAATTTGGCCGGCGGGTGGAGCAAAACGCCAGCAACGGCACCGATCACGGTACCGCCAACAACGTGTTCGTTTACGGCGGCAAGCTCAAAAAAGCGGGTATTTACAATGATGCGCCCAACCTGACCGACCTGGAAGAGAACGACCTGAAATTCCAGGTGGACTTCAGACAGGTTTATGCCACCGTACTCGACAAATGGCTTGCAGTGAACAATAGCGATATCCTGGATAAAAGCTTTAAAGGACTTGATTTTATTTAAGCGTTATGATGCCCGATCGCGTAAAAAATAGTGTAAAGCTAAAGCACCTGTATGCCAGGGCCGGCTTTGGGATTACGCCTGCGGACCTGAAGAACCAGGAACACTGGCCGGTAGGTAAAACGGTGAGAAGCCTATTTGAGAGTTCTGAGCGTTTCAGCCCCATTACGGTAGTGAATGAAAATACCGACCTGGTTTATAATGGTCAGCCGATGATGGCCGCCAACGTGAATATGACGGGAGGAATGACCGGCAGTTCCGGCGGCATGATGGCTTCCCAGGCAGACGCCATGCGCAGTGAGGAAACGAAGCGACTGATCCAGGAAACACGTAACCGGCAGGAACGCGACCTGAATATTGCATGGATGACCTTGATGAGCACCACACAGGCTCAGCTTCGCGAGAAGATGACGCTTTTTTGGCACAACCATTTTTCGTGCCGCGTGGGTAATTTCATGTATATGCAGGACCTGAATAATATCCATCGCAAGCACGCCCTGGGCAATTTCAAGACGATGCTGACCGAGGTTGCGCAAACGCCGGCCATGCTGCAGTTCCTGAACAACCAGTCGAACAATAAGGTACACCCTAATGAGAATTTTGCCCGGGAGCTGATGGAATTATTTACCATCGGGAGGGGAAATTATACGGAACAGGACGTAAGGGAGTCGGCACGTGCCTTTACCGGCTGGCAATATGATGGTAAAACTTACCAATATTCATTTCGGGAAAAAAGCCACGACGATGGCACCAAAACCTTTTTTGGCAAAACCGGGAACTGGCGTGGAGAAGACATCATAAACATGATCCTGGAAAGAAAGGAAACAGCGCAGTTTTTGAGCCGTAAACTATACCGTTACCTGGTAAATGACGTGCCCGATGAAGTGCATATCCGGGAAATGGCCGACGTTCTTTACCGGTCGGGGTACGAGATAAAACCATGGCTCGAAAAAGTACTTACCGCCGGTTGGTTTTACGAGCCCCAAAATATAGGTAACCTGGTAAAGTCGCCGGTTGAGTTCCTGGTGGGGCTGAACCGCCAGTTCTATATCACCTATGAAAATCCCGGTGTGCTGATACAATTTCAGCGCACCCTGGGCCAGGTGCTTTTTAATCCGCCCAACGTAGCAGGCTGGCCTGGCGGCCGGAACTGGATCGATAGCTCTTCGCTGATGCATCGCCTCAAAATGCCGTCGCTGATCCTGAACGCGGGGTTGATCGAGTTCGCCGGCAAAGCTACGCCCGAGGAGGAAGCGTACATCGCCGCGATGCGGAAACAACAGGACAGCGTGATAAAAAGGGTGCAGGCAAAAGCCGATATCAATAAGTTTATTGCCGGGCTGCCGCCAAAAACCTCGAAGGAAGAGATCGCCGGATTTATGCTGGAGCCGCCCGTTAACCCGTCCATGCTTGCCGAAGCTGCTAACTCGCCGGATATCAAAACGCTGCTGATCCGGCTTACCTCTACGCCGGAATACCAGTTGTGTTAAACCTGGAATCAAATATAAATCGGGGAGAAGCGCAATTCTCCTCCCTCCGCCCTTTTCCCCTTCGGAACTGCCGAAGGCGCAGAAGGACGATCAGTTACTTAACCTGCATATAATCAAGGGTCAGGTTACACAGCGCTTTTACACCCAGGGTGAACCCGCTTTCATCGATAAAGAAATCGGGGGTATGGTGCGAGGGTGCTTTTAGCGGGTCCTGGCCTTTGGGCATCCCGCCGAGAAAGAAAAACAGTCCCGGCACTTTTTCCTGGTAGAAGGAAAAATCCTCGGCCCCGGTTACCGCCGGTTTGAGCACGGTATTGCTGATACCGGCGGTGGCCTGCAAGGTTGGGAGCATTTTCTCCGTGAGGGCGGGATCGTTGTACGTAACGGGGTAATGCACGCTGAACGGGATCTTTACCTCCGCTACGGCGCCGGCGCTTTCTGCCGTTTTGGTGGCCACCTCCTTTACACGGGCAATGATCATTTTCTCATCTTCGCGGCTCAGCGCACGGAGTGTACCCATCATTTCTGCCTGCTCGGGGATAATATTGGAGCGGTTGCCGGCATGGATGGAACCAACGGTTACGACACTCGGGTTCTGTGTGATATCGAGGTTGCGGCTCACCACGGTTTGTAAGTTATTGATGATCTGGGCAGCCACTACGATCGGGTCTACAGACGACCAGGGATAAGCGCCGTGTGCCTGCTTCCCTTTTACGATGATCTGCATATCGTTCACGGCTGCCATGGTTCCGCCGGGGCGATAAGTGATCTTGCCCACCTCGGTCTGCGAATTTATATGGAGGCCGAAAATTACGTCTACCTTCGGATTTTCCATCACGCCTTCTTTTACCATCAGCTCTGCGCCGCCTTGTTCGCCAAACGGGGGACCTTCCTCCGCAGGTTGGAAGATGAATTTTACAGTGCCTTTCAGGTCGTTTTTAACGGACGACAGTACCTGGGCCACACCCATGAGAATAGCCATGTGCGAGTCGTGCCCGCAAGCATGCATGGCACCTGCTTCCTGGTTGTTAAACGTGGTCTTTACTTTAGACGCGAATGGCAGCGGTGTACGTTCTACTACGGGTAAGCCGTCCATATCCGCCCGCAGCGCCACTACCGGACCGGGCTTACCGCCCTTTAAGATCCCTACCACCCCTGTTTTGGCTACCCCGGTTTTTACCGCTATACCCAGCGATTGCAGGTATTTGGCAATGATAGCCGCGGTACGGTCTTCGTGGTTGCCCAGTTCCGGATGTTCGTGGAAATCGCGACGCCAGGCGATTACCTGCTGCTCTATCGCATCGGCTTTTTTCGAGGTAAGCTGTTTAACGGATTGCGCGTGTACGGCCGCGGTGGCGAAAAGTAGAATAGTAAGTAGTTTCTTCATAATAGCGTTGGCTGATAGCTGTTGGCTGATAGCTGATAGCTTTGATTCAACCCTAAATATAAGAAATATACTCATACCGGGTATTCACAAGCCAACAGCCGGTAACTACTTACACGGTGCCGGCTTAAATACCCTGTCGAAGCTTGAGCCGTCGTCCAGGTATTCTTTCCCGGTGGCCTGGTCGATAGCGTAGCTTCGCTGAAGCACGTTATTGCCGGAGATCTTAAATTCGACCTCCAGGGAATCGCTCATGCCTTCCTGCGAAAAGGTCCATATGCCGCGGATGAGGTCGCCTTGCCGGGTACCCCGGATCATGCCTTTACGGGCGTCCTTTTCTTTAGGGATCCAATTCAGCTCCCCGGTAACTTCATCGTTGTTTATCACCAGGTGCAAAGCGGTTACGTCGGTGCTGTCTGTTCCTTCAAGATGTTCGAAACAAGAGTTGATCTCTTCATGCTTTTTTACCGCATTTTCGGTGTTATCGGCAATGGCTGTGCTATCGTTGGCCGGGTTGGTAGCTGAATTGGTACATGCCGCAAAAAGCAGCATGAGAACCAGTAGATACGGTTTTTTCATACTCCATTAACGTAATTGAGGAAAGTTTGTTGATCTTATCGGATGGCGCTCTTGCTTTTCACCAGCAATTTCTGGTCGTTATTATCGCATACGGCAAAGCTAAATCCTGTCTGGATTGCAAAAGCGCCGTACTCTCCTTTTTTATTGAGGGCGATAAATCCTACCTGGATGTTTTTGGTAAGCTCAGGCTTCTTTTCCATGATGCGTTTAACTGCTTCGCGGCAGGCATTTTCGGGATTAAGACCCTGGCGCATCAGTTCTACCACGAGGAAACTGCCAACGCTGCGCACCACTTCTTCGCCTACCCCGGTGGCGGCTACCGCACCTACCTCGTTATCAACATATAAACCGGCGCCGATAATGGGCGAATCGCCTACGCGTCCATGTAGTTTATAGGCCATGCCGCTGGTGGTACAAGCGCCGGAAAGGTTACCGGCTGCATCCAGCGCAAGTATGCCGATGGTGTCGTGATTTTTGCTGTCGCCGGGCATGGAAGGCAGCCCGTTCTCGCTGTTGATCACGGGTTTGTATTCCGATTTGATCAGCCACTTTTTCCAGGCGGCTTCACTTTTTGGCGTAAGCAGTTTTTCTTTTTTAAATCCCTGGCTCAGGGCGAATTGGCGGGCGCCATCGCCTACAAGCATTACGTGCGGCGTGTTTTCCATCACCTTGCGCGCCACCGAAATGGCATGTTCGATGTCTTCCAAACCGGCAACACTCCCGCAGTTGCCTTTTTCGTCCATAATGCAGGCATCGAGCGTTACGATACCGTCGCGGTCAGGTAGCCCACCCTTACCCACGCTCTGGTTAGAGAGGTCTGATTCGGGAACGCGTGCACCCATTTCCACGGCATCCAGGGCACGTCCGCCGGCTTTCAGGATCTTCCAGGCTTCGGCATTTGCCGCTACGCCGAAATCCCAGGTGGAGATGACGATCGGTTTGCCCTGCGCCGGTTCAGTCTCCTGTCCTGTGGCGAGGGAGGATGCTTTTAATTCTTTATCGCCCAGCAGCACCGAAGCGCCGGCCAGGGAGGTAGCTTTAAGGAATCGACGACGGTTGAATAATTTTTTCAAGACAACGTAAATTAAGAAAAATTCCGGTACACCGGCGCGAATTGTATGTAACGAAAATAGCGATTAAACGCTTAGGATTTGATGTAAACCTTTTCTACAACGTCGTCCTGATACTCAGCTCCGCCAGCTGTTTATCATCTATCGTGGACGGTGAATCGATCATTACGTCTTTGCCGGAATTGTTTTTCGGGAAAGCGATCACATCACGGATAGAATCCAGCCCGGCGAAAAGCGAGCAAAGCCTGTCGAACCCGAACGCGATGCCGCCATGTGGGGGAGCGCCGTATTCAAAAGCTTCCATCAGGAAACCGAACTGCTTTTGTGCTTCTTCCGGCGAAAAGCCGAGGTGTTTAAACATCAGCGACTGCAGGCCGCGGTCGTGGATCCGGATAGATCCGCCGCCGATCTCGGTACCATTCAGTACCATATCATAGGCGTTGGCGCGAACATCGCCCGGGTTGGTATCGAGCAGTGCGATATCGTCCGGCTTGGGGGATGTAAACGGGTGGTGCATGGCATGATAACGGCCGGATTCTTCGTCCCACTCAAGCAGCGGGAAATCAAGCACCCATAACGGGGCAAACGTGTTCTTATCGCGAAGCCCGAGCCTGTTGCCCATTTCCAGGCGAAGCTCACTGAGTTGTTTACGGACCTTATCGGCTTTGCCGGCAAGCACCAGTACCAGGTCGCCCGGCCTGGTGTTAAACGCCGCCGACCATTTCCGGAGCTGTTCTTCATCGTAAAACTTGTCGACCGAAGATTTTAATGTTCCATCGGCATTGTGGCGGCAATAGATCATACCGGTGGCGCCTACCTGCGGGCGTTTCACGAACTCGGTAAGCTCATCCAGCTGTTTGCGGGTGTATTCTGCACAGCCTTCGGCATTAATGCCCACTACCAGTTCAGCCTGGTCGAATACCGGGAAGCCCACGCCTTTTACTACGTCGTTCAGCTCCACGAACTGCATGCCAAAGCGGGTATCAGGTTTATCGGAACCATATAAGCGCATGGCATCGGCATAAGTCATTCGTGGAACTTCGGCCAGGTCGACGCCTTTTACGTTTTTAAACAGGGCGCGGATCAGCCCTTCGAACACGTTCAGGATGTCTTCCTGTTCGATGAACGCCATTTCGCAGTCGATCTGCGTAAACTCAGGCTGCCGGTCGGCGCGCAGGTCCTCATCGCGGAAGCACTTAACGATCTGGAAATAACGGTCGAAGCCGGAAACCATCAGCAGTTGCTTAAATGTTTGAGGCGATTGCGGGAGTGCATAAAACTCACCCGGGTTCATCCGGCTGGGCACCACGAAATCGCGGGCGCCTTCGGGTGTCGATTTAATCAATACCGGTGTTTCAACTTCGATAAAGTTGAGGCCGTCTAAATATTTACGGGTTTCCTGGGCCATTTTATGGCGCAGCACCAGGTTGTTGCGCACCGGGTTACGGCGCAGGTCGAGGTAGCGGTATTTCATGCGGAGATCGTCGCCGCCATCCGTTTCGTCCTCTATCAGGAACGGCGGCAGCTTGGCCGGGTTCAGTATTTCCATGCCGGATACCTTGATCTCGATCTCCCCGGTGGGGATCTTCAGATTTTTGCTGGTACGCTCGATCACCTTGCCGGTTACCTTGATCACAAACTCGCGGCTCACTTCACGGGCGGTGGCCCTGAGCGCGGCATCATCGTCGGTATTAAACGTAAGCTGGGTGATGCCGTAACGGTCGCGCATGTCGACGAAAGTCATACCGCCGAGGTCGCGCGATTTTTGTACCCATCCCGCCAGGGTAACTTCTTTCCCGAGGTCGTTAATGTTTAACTCGCCGCAAGTGTGTGTTCTATGCATAAAAATCTGTTAAGAGGGGCAAAAATAGGATTTTTGGTCGTTAACTCGGAGACTGATTACGGCAATGGTTAAATTTCCGGTTGTGATGACTTCAACGGTTCTTACCGCCCGTAAGGGAGCATATTATGTCGCCCCGACACGGTCCGGATCCGTGGCGCGCGTGTTACCGTTCAGGATATCCATGTATTCCTTCCTGCTGATCATTTGGGCGCCGAGGCTCTCCAGGTGTTCGGTATACGTCTGGCAATCGATGAGCCGGTAGTTTTTTTCCCTGACCAGGGTGATGAACGCAGTTTTCGAAGCGTTGCTGCGCTGGCTGAACATGCTTTCGCCGCAAAAGACGCCGTTCATTTCGACGCCGTAGAGCCCTCCTGCCAGCCTGCCGTTTTCCCAGGCTTCCACAGAATGCGCGAAACCTTGCTGGTGGAGGCATATATACGCGTTCTGCATGTCGCCGGTGATCCAGGTTCCGTCCTGCCCGTTGCGTTTACTTGCCGCGCAGGCACGGATCACCCCGGCAAAATCCTGGTTAAAGGTGATGGTGAATTTACCTGACCGCAGCACATTCCGCATGCTCTTGCTCACCTTTAATTTTTCGGGGAACAGTACAAAGCGTTGATGCGGCGAGTACCAGAGCACGGGCGTATCATGACTGTACCAGGGAAAAATGCCGTTGCGGTAGGCGGTTAGCAGGCGTGGTATGGAGAGGTCGCCGCCCACTGCCAGCAGGCCGTCTTCTTCGGCCAGTTCCGGTGAGGGGAACCGGGTGTCGCCGGGATCCAGTTGAAAGATCATATCAGGCCAGCGGAAGCGTAATGTAAAAG
Organism: Hufsiella ginkgonis; assembly: GCF_009834915.1. Taxonomy (GTDB): domain Bacteria; phylum Bacteroidota; class Bacteroidia; order Sphingobacteriales; family Sphingobacteriaceae; genus Hufsiella; species Hufsiella ginkgonis. Next base: position 1,537,639 of record NZ_WVHS01000001.1, read on the forward strand.
GTTGTGCCGACGTCGTGCTCCGTTTTAAAATGGATGGAGCCCAGCATGTTTTCGATCGCCTGTTTTACAAAGGCCAGGCCGAGGCCGGTACCCGAGCTTTTGGTGGTGAAGTTGGGGTTGAAGATGCGTTCGCGCAGGCCGTCGGGAATTCCCTTGCCGTTATCGCTGATCTCGACAAACACCTTGTCATTGCGTTGCGCGATGGAGATGCGGATCAATCCTTTGCGGTTTTCGGGGATCGCTTCGATGGCGTTCTTGATCAGGTTGTTAAAACAGCGGAGCAGCTGGTCTTTGTCGCCTTTTACCATTTTGTCATAACCCAGCTGGTCATCGAGTACCACCGAGGTATGTTCCAGTTTGCTGAACACCTCGATTGAGCGTTCGACCACTTCGCGCAGGCGTACGCTTTCCAGCGATGTTTCGGGCATCTTGGCAAAGTTTGAAAACTCGTTGGCGATATGCGCCAGGCTTTCGATCTGTTCGATAAACGACTTGCTGAACCGCTCGAACTTTTTATTAAAGTTGGGATCGTTCTCTTTCCATGATTTGTCGAGCAACTGTACGCCTAATTTTAGGGGAGTTAACGGGTTTTTGATCTCGTGTGCTACTTGTTTGGCCATTTCTTTCCATGCGGTTTCGCGTTCAGAACGTGCCAGCCTGCCGGCGCTCTCTTCCAGCGCTTCGATCATGGTATTGTATTCGCGGATCAGGCTGCCGATCTCGTCGTTCCTGTGCCATTTTATGGCCTCGTTCTTACGGCCGATCTTGGTGAGGCGCAGGCTCTTCTGGATGATGGTAAGCGGGTAAGTGATGCGGTTAGCCATAAAAACGGCGAAGAAGCCGATAGATACCAGGATGAGCGAAAAAACATTGATCAGCGTGTTTAGGAACTGCCCTTTATGTTCTTCCAGCTCGTGTTTGTTTGAGAAATACGGCAAGGTGAGGTACCCTATTATTTCGTGACGGCTGTTCCTTACCGGGCGCGAGCCGGAAATGAACAGCATACGCCCTACATTGTCCTCGGGGTTAAAATATTCCGACCGGTGATACCGGCTCAGGTAGTTAAAGGTAATTACGTTCAGCTTGCGCGCGATGAGGAACGAATCATAGATCTTGGGTTGGGTGGAATAGATCAGCGTACCGTCCGCTCCGTAAAAGCTGAGGTCTGCCGAATTTACGTCGGCAAAATTATTAAACGACTGGAAAGTGATATTCAGCTGGTCGTTTTTAAGCATCTGGTTCTCAAATGCCGTGGTGATCCTGGCAATGCGCTCGGTGATCTGCTGTTCCTGCTGCTTGCTGTACTGTTTACTGATGCTGTAGTAAGTGATCACTCCCACCAATACCAGGGTAGTTACTACCGCGGCCACGATGGAAGCCTGTATCCTTGTTTTGTACAGAATGTGCCCGCCCGAAATAAAGTACTTCCATGCCGCCAGGGTACTTTCCTGGTGCGTGCGCACGAAGTTTTTCCAGCTCCAGTTAACCAACACGCATACCAGCGAGAAGGTAAGCAGCACCAGGAAGAGGAACGATACCGACCCAAGCTCAATTAACCAACCCTGCACCGGTACGCTTACCACGATAAGGTTGCGGTTGTTGGGCCGGTACACCAGGTGATCGTACCCGCGTACTCTCCGGTTTTCGAACTCGTTCTTTACTTCGGTGAATTCGTTGTTTCCCAGGTTGTACACAAACTTGCCATATTTGTCTACCAGCCTGTTGTCGCGGTAAAACGCGAAAGAATAGTCGCGGATAATGCCGGTTTCATCCGCCCTTCCCTCTGCCAGTACCTGTGGAAAAGCATCAGGCTCATCAAAGGTTTTGGATTTGAGCTCCACTACCAATGTTCCCAGGTCGCGGTTTTTTGCCGACATCGGCAGGATGGCGAAATAATGCCGCATCCCGAAAGTATTGTTCACCCGGTAAAAATATTGCGAAACCTTGATGGTCCCCGTTACCACGAGCTCGCGGAACTGGTCGATGGTATTGCTGGTGTCGCCATCCATCGAGTTGCCGGCAGGGTCGTATTCGCTGGTGCTAAGGTCGTAACGTGTCAGGTAGCCATCAAAATAGAATTTCTGAAGCTTGTTTTTCATCAGGCTTCGCTCGGGTTTGGTATGGTCAAAGTACCCGGTTAAGTCTTCGTCCTGTACCAGGTTCGATTCAAACTGGTTGAAGTAGGTAACGGCGTTCTGGTCGTCCGATAGATCCAGCCGATGCGCCCATACCCTGCGCGCTTCCCGGTCCTTAATGAACTGGTAACGCGAGAGCTTGATGGAAGCTATGGTGGCGAACAGGAGCACGGTGGCTACTAAGATCACGAGGTTGAACTCATTGTTTTTGCGGTAGATGGCCCATCCCCGCAGGTATACCACCAGGGCGAACAACAGGAAAAATATATCGAAATTTTGCTGTACCAGCTTAACGATCGCCGTGAACAACACCATCGCCGCAAAGGCGGCAAACCGCTGTTTATCCGACAGGGGCAGGCTGCGGCCGATGATGAGCAGGATCTCCATCAGGAGGTACAGGTTAAGAAACGCGATGCAGAGGACCAGGATTCCCAGCCAGCTGAACGGGTTGAGGTCGATAATGAGGCTTGTGATATCGAACCGGATGCTTGAGTTGAGTACCAGGCCGTGCAGCGAGTTGTTAAGGTGGATAGCTGTGAGCGATAGTATAGCTCCCATCCCTATAAATACCGCGATGCTTAACGGAGTGCCGGCCTGCCCCGGCGCCAGGCGGATGCGTGCCCGGTATTTATACGCAAAGCAAAGGCACCAGGTAGCCGCGATACCGTTAAGCAGGAAATCGCCCATGGACGGGTAAAAGAACCCTGCGCCATAAAACTGGGGATCGAAAACCGGCTGGTTGAAATGCGATATAAACCAGTCGGAATGTAGCCCCCACAGCCGGGTAAGCAAAAACCAGCCGCATAAGCCGGCGATACCTGCTTTAATGTACCCGCGGTCTGCCAGCCATGAGCAGAGCAGGTTAACAAGGATACAGCTTAATAGTACGGTTGCCAGCCACGCGAAGGCTTCGGCACGCGAAAAATAAGTATTGTTGGTAACTGGTTTTAGCTTTAATGCGAAGAGGTAGCGGCTGTCGATGCTGCTGCGGATATTGTATACCTGCTCGTCGCCCAAACCGGCGATGTCCAGGTTATCGGTTTGGATCAGCGTTTTTGCGAATACGTTCTGGAGGTACTGGTTCTGGATGGGATAGTTCGCCTTGATGGGGATGTAGCAAACCGCAGAGAACTTGCCATCGGTCCGCTTGATGGCTTCGTACCAGCCATTCTGCCAGTTCACCATGTTGCTGCCTTCCTTAAGGCCTGCGTCTGTTTGGGGCGCTATGCGGTTAGCGCCCCAGAAGACAAGCACATTGCTGTTATAGGTAAACACGTACACGGCGCGTGCTATCCGGAACTCCGTGAGGAATTTTTCGGCCAGTACCGCGTTGGTGTCGAGCGTTTTCAGCGACTCGAAATCCGCGCGGTTATGCAGGAATTCATTAACGAACTGCTCCTGTTCGTGCAGGTTTTTTTCCAGCTCCTGTGCATCCGTTTTCAGGACGTCCTCCCGGTGATAGGTGAGCCTCAGCGTGAGCGCCGTGATCACGAAGCTCAGCGTAAGCAGGAATAACAGCAGCCGGATCTTAAAACCTGTAGCCACGGGTGTTTATACTGATGCGCTCCGGGTTTCCATGGCGCGGTTCACTTTTTTAACGAGTCCCTGTAATACATTTCCGGGGCCTACTTCTGTAAAGGAAGTAGCGCCGTCGTGGATCATTGCTTCGATGGTTTGCGTCCACCGCACAGCGCCGGTAAGCTGTGCCACCAGGTTATGCTTGATGGCTTCCGGGTCGGTATAATGTTTTGCGTTTATATTCTGGTAGATCGGGCAAACGGGCGCTTCGATCCGGGTGTTGTTGATGGCCGCTTCGAGCTCCACGCGTGCCGCCTCCATCAGCGGCGAGTGGAAGGCGCCGCCTACATTAAGTTTTAGGGCGCGTTTGGCGCCGCGTTCGAGCAGCAGGGCACAAGCTTTATCTACCCCTTCGATACTGCCGGAAATAACCAGCTGGCCCGGGCAGTTATAATTTGCGGGTACCACCACCTCGCTCACCAGCCGGCAAACATCTTCTACCGTGAAATCATCGGCGCCAAGGATCGCCGCCATCGCCGAAGGCTGAATCCCGCATGCTTTTTGCATAGCAGTGGCACGGATATAGACCAGCCTGAGGCCTTCTTCGAACGACAAAGCCCTGGCCGCAACCAGCGCAGAAAATTCACCCAGCGAATGACCCGCAACCATGCCGGGTTTAAAGCCGTCGCCCAACGTTTTGGCGAGGATCACCGAATGAAGGAAAATCGCAGGCTGCGTTACCCGTGTTTGTTTCAGGTCCTCGTCTGTGCCATCGAACATAATATCGGTGATCCGGAAGCCGAGGATCTCGTTGGCCTGCTCAAAAAGGCTTTCGGCGGCTTCGGATTTCTCGTACAGGTCTTTTCCCATCCCGGGAAATTGCGCCCCCTGTCCGGGGAAGATATAAGCGTTCATATAGAGTCAGTAATAATTATCATTTGGCTGGTAGCTATTTAGCTAATAGCCTGATAGTGGTTAATGTTTTATATTACCATCTTTATTGTGGTGAGCTGTCAGCCGTCAGCTATTGGCTGGGCCGGTTATGCCAATTTCGCCGTAATCAGCCTTAAAAACTCCGCTCTTGTTTTCTCATGCACGAATTCGCCGGTAAAAGCGGAAGTGGTGGTTACGGAATTTTGTTTCTGGATCCCGCGCATCGCCATGCATAAATGGCGGCATTCTATCACTACGGCAACGCCGGCCGGCTGAAGGGTGTCCTGGATACAGTCGCGGATTTCGTTAGTGAGGCGTTCCTGCACCTGCAGGCGGCGCGAGTAGGCGTCCACTACACGCGGGATCTTGCTCAGGCCCACAATATGCCCGTTAGGGATGTAAGCAATGTGCGCTTTTCCAAAAAAAGGAAGGAGGTGATGTTCGCACATGGAGTATACCTCGATGTCTTTTACAACCACCATCTGGCTATAATCTTCTTTAAACATGGCGCTCCGCAAAAGCCCGGCGGGGTTAAGGTCGTACCCATGTGTGAGGAACTGGAGGGCTTTCGCCACTCTCTCGGGGGTCTTGAGCAGCCCTTCGCGCGCCGGGTCTTCGCCCAGGTCCTTCAGGATGTCGCTATAATGAGAGGCTATGCGGTCGACCTTTACCTGGTTATACCGGTTTGACTGCACGTAGCCAAATTCGTTTTCGTCGGCGGTGAAGCCGGTTTGTTCGTTCTCCATTGAAATTGTTTAAAACCGGCGCTTATTCGCCAAAGTAATCAACATAGTTGTTTTCTGTCTCCCAAAGCCTCACCCTGTGTAAAAATGCGCCGTTTGCCTCTACGTGAGGCTTAAGCTGGTTAAATATTTCCACCGCCAGTACTTCCGTGGATGCCATCTTTCCTTTCATAAAGTCTACATCCAGGTTAATATTACGGTGGTCGAGCTTATCGGTTACATAAACGCGTGTGAGACGCTTTAGTTCTTTAAGGTCCATAACAAAACCGGTAACCGGGTCAATTTCGCCTTTAACCGTAACATACAGGTAATAATTATGCCCGTGCCAGTTTGGATTGGAGCATTTTCCGAAGGTTTCGAGGTTCCGTTCGTCGGTCCATTCTTCTTTAAAAAGTTTGTGGGCCGAATTAAAACTTTCCCTGCGGGTGATGTAGATCATATCTTTACAATTGAGTGCGCAAATATAGGGAAAACTGTAGTCACGTGAATTTGATAACTTTGAGCGGCCACCAGTTAAATATCATCCCTTGAAAACACTAATAGTCGCTGCTACATTACCTGAAATTTCGCCGCTAATGGCATCCATGGCCCTCAACGAAGGTGTTAATAACTACCGGGAGCATGTAGTGTATGTGTTAATAACTGGTGTGGGGATGGTGGCGACAGCTTATGCATTAGGATATCACCTGGGCAATTTTAAATACGACCTCGCCATTAACCTGGGTATCGCAGGCAGTTTCGACAGGTCGATCGCGTTAGGAGAAGTGGTCCATGTAACACGAGATCATTTCGCTGAACTTGGCGCCGAAGATGGCGATGGATTCCTAACGATAGATGAGTTAGGGTTTGGCGCGTCGGCGGTCAGCCATCAGCTATCAGCCGTCAGCAGCCAGTTATCAGCCGGCAGTCGTGAGCCGGATATTCGAACGGTAACAGGGATCACGGTAAACCGGGTCCACGGAAACGTGCACTCCATTGAGGCTACTGTTAGCAGGCTCGCGCCGCATACCGAAAGCATGGAAGGTGCGGCCTTTTTTTACGCCTGTAATTCGGCGGCGGTCCCGGCTATGCAGCTCAGGTCGATATCAAATTACGTGGAACGCCGCAACCGCGAAGCCTGGAATATAGGTCTGGCCATCAAAAATCTCAATATCTTTGCGGAGAAATTTATTACGGACCTATTAAAAGCCGGCAGCTAATGGCTGATGGCTAGCCGCTACCATGAAACTAACACTCGGTTTTTCGCCCTGCCCCAACGATACGTTTATTTTTGATGCCCTTATACACCACAAGATAGATACCGAAGGCCTCGACTTTGAAGTATATTTCGACGATGTGGAAACTCTCAACCAAAAGGCCTTTCGCGGTGAGCTAGATATCACTAAGCTCAGCTTCCATGCCTTTGCCTACGTAGCCGGCCGGTACGTGCTGCTCGATTCGGGTAGTGCACTGGGTTTTGGGGTGGGCCCGCTGCTTATTTCAGCCAACGGCGATCGGCCTTCGGCCATCAGCTCTTTAACGGTAGGTATCCCCGGCAAATATACCACGGCCAATTTCCTGCTTAGCCTGGCCTACCCGGAGCTGCAGAACAAGAAAGAAATGATTTTCTCGGATATCGAGAACGCCCTGCTCCGGGGGGAGATAGACCTTGGCCTCATCATCCACGAGAATAGATTCACCTACCAGCAAAAAGGATTGAAAAAGATCGTGGATCTTGGCAAGTTCTGGGAAGACGAAACCGGCTGTGCCATCCCGCTGGGCGGCATCGTGGTGAAACGCGGCCTCCCGGAAGAAGTAAAACATAAAGTGAACCGCGTGCTTCGCAGGAGCGTGGAGTTCGCCTTCGCTAACCCAAAGTCGGGGATCGGCTTCATCCGCGCGCATGCACAGGAGATGGAGGAGGCGGTAATGTACCAGCACATCGAACTGTATGTAAACCAGTATTCGCTCGACCTGGGAGCAGAAGGCCGCAATGCCGTCAACCTGCTGTTTGAAAAAGCGGCGGAAAAAAAAGTGATCCCCCAAATAAATAAAAACCTATTTTTAACCGACCTAAACGTCCAGTCACTATGATCATCATCACCGGCGCCGCAGGATTTATCGGAAGCTGCCTTATACATAAACTTAATTCGGAGGGATATACAGACCTGGTATTGGTCGACGATTTCAGCGATGCCGCGAAAAACAAGAACCTGGATAACAAGAAATTTACGCTGAAGGTTGACCGCGAAGATTTTATTGCCTGGATACCGCAGCACCAGCTGCATATCCAGTTCGTTTTTCACATCGGCGCCCGTACGGATACCACGGAGTTCGACCGCTCGGTACTCGACAAGCTTAACCTCGACTACACCAAAGAGGTTTGGAACGCCTGCGTGGAGTTTGGTTTGCCATTAGTTTATGCGTCATCCGCCGCTACCTACGGCCTTGGCGAAGAAGGATATGATGACGACGAGCAGAAGATCCCCTTGTTAAAACCTCTTAACCCTTACGGTGATTCTAAAAACGATTTCGACATCTGGGCCCTGCAACAGGAAAAGAAACCATATTTCTGGGCAGGCCTAAAGTTTTTTAACGTGTACGGCCCCAACGAATACCATAAAGCAAGGATGGCGTCCGTGATCTTCCACACGTTTAACCGGATCCGTGAAACGGGGGAAATGAAGCTCTTCCAGTCGCATAAACCCGGTATAGCCGATGGGGAGCAGCAACGCGATTTCGTGTACGTAAAAGATGTGCTCGACGTGCTTTATTTCCTGATGCATCACCGTAAAGATTGCGGAATTTATAACCTTGGGTCGGGTAAGGCGCGTACGTTCAGGGATCTCGCAAGCTTAACTTTTAACGCGATGGGACTCGAGCCCAGGATCAGCTTCATCCCGACACCGGAAGATATCAGGGACAAATACCAGTATTTTACCGAGGCGACCATGGATAAGCTGGCTTCGATAGGCTATCACAAGCCGTTTCACACGCTGGAAGAGGGAATTAGCGATTACGTGAAGAATTATCTTACTCCCGGGAGGTACCTGTAATTATCCTCCCCCGCCTGCGGCACCCATCAGCTTAGCGGTCCTGCCTGGTTAGGAGGATTTACAGATCCTTTTTCAATTCCACCAGATGTTTAACGCTTAACCTCGACGACACTGCCGAAGTGATGGTCGAGATAATGGTCACCGTGGCAAAAACCAGCAGGAAATCCTGCCATTTCAAGCCAACCGGGTACGAGTCGGTGATCATGTTTTCCGCATTCATTTTTACGAAACCATAATGCATCTGCAGGAGACAGAAGCCCAAACCGGCGACCATGCCCGAAACACATCCCATCATGGAGATCATCATACCTTCGGTAAAGAAGATGTTGCGGATCAGGCGGCTGTCTGCGCCGATGCTGCTCAGGATGGCGATATCCTGCCGCTTATCGATCACCAGCATGGTAAGTGACCCAATAATGTTAAATATGGCGATAATAAGCACAAAGGTGAGGATCAGGTAGATCGAGAATTTTTCCACATTGAGTGTTTTGTACAGGTTTTGGTCCTGCTGCATGCGGTTTTTCACGATAAAATCGGAGCCGATGAGCTTGATGATCCGCTGCTGCATCTTATCCACGTTGTTTTTATTCTTTAGGGTGATTTCTATAGCCGATACATTGGTTTGTTCTTCGAGTAATTCCCGCGCAAAGCGAAGGGGCACGATAATGATCTCGTCGAACTGCTGTTGTACCGAAAATACGCCCGCCGGATGGATCTCCTTTACATTGAACGGATCGGTGGAGTTTAGCTTAGCGGCATCGCCCTTGCGGGGCGAATAGATCTCGAGGTCGGTAAAATCATCATTGACGTTAATACCCAGGTTTCCCTGTACGGCGGCGCCCACCACGGCAAAGTCGTGTTTTTTATCGTGCAGGGTAAATGCGCCGGCGATGATGGTGCTGTCGAGCATTTTCCCCTCCAGGAACTTGTCGTCGACCCCTTTTATCAGCCCGATATATTTGCCTTTGCGGTAACCTACCAAGGCTTTTTCCTGCAGCACCTCGGCAAAACTGCGTATCTCAGTATCCTTTCTCAGCACGGTAAAATAAGGCGCCGAAGGATCGAAGGTTTTCCCCAGGGCCGGCTCGATCCTGATCTCCGGCGTAAAAGTATTGTACATGGAGAGGATTACATTCTCAAAACCGTTAAACACCGAAAGAATGATGATCAGCGCCGCACTGCCTACGAACACCCCGAGCACCGAAATCCCCGAGATGAAGTTGATCGCGTTAAATGATTTCTTGGAGAAAAGGTAACGTTTGGCGATGTAGAAGCTGGTATTCATGGGGTTGGACGTTAGGCGCTGGACGCCGGGCGTCTCCGGCATGGCGTATGATCAGGTCCTGGGATAGTATTAATCATGATTGTTTCTTTTCAGGAACGTTTAGCGTATTACCTAAAAAACGGGTTGTGCCTTTTTTCGTACGCTATCGTCGTTTCCGGTCCGTGTCCCGGATACACAACTACATCCCCCGGGAGCGTAAACAACTGAGTTTCGATACTGTTGATCAGTTGGTCATAATTTCCGCCAGGGAGGTCGGCACGGCCGATGCTGCCGCGAAAAAGTACGTCGCCACCGGCCAGGACCTTGTCAGCTTTGCTGTAAAAGCATAGATGTGCCGGTGAGTGGCCGGGCGCAAATATCAAATCGAGTGTGCTGCCGCCAAAGGTAACGCTGCCGGATTCGGGGAGGAAGGTTTCGGGCATCGGCGAAACTTCGTAACGGATCCCCATTTCGGGCGCGTATGCCGGAACGGCTGCCAGCAGCGCCGCTTCGCCTTCGTGGAACTGTGGGAGTAGGCCGTACACGTCGTGCACAAACTTATTTCCGAGCACGTGGTCGATGTGGCAATGGGTATTTAACAACAGCACCGGGGTTAGTTTTTCCTGCCGGATGAAGCTCACAAGGCGGTTTTCGTCCTCCCCGGAGTACATGCCCGGGTCGATAATGGCGCACTCCCCGGTTTCATCATAAAACACGTATGAATTTTCCTGGTAGGGATTCCATGAAAAGATTTGCACTTTGATCATGCGGTAAAAGTAAACATCTGTAACATCGAAATTTTTATATTTTTGCACATTAAAGCAGAATCTACATGAGCGAGCTTATTAAAAAACAACTGAACGACTCCAGGGCTGTGATGGATAGGGCCATCGAGCATTGCGAAAGCGAATTGTTAAAAATACGGGCCGGCAAAGCGATGCCTTCCATGCTCGACGGCATTTTCGTAGACTATTATGGTGCGGCGACACCGCTGGCAAACGTAGGTACGGTGAGCACGCCCGACCCGCGCACCATTACGGTGCAGCCATGGGAAAAAAATATGCTCGTGCCTATCGAACGGGCCATCCAGGAAGCCAATATCGGCCTGAACCCGCAGAACGACGGCCTCATGATCCGCCTCAACGTTCCGCCGCTTACCGAAGAACGCCGCCGCGACCTGGTGAAAAAAGTGAAGGAAGAAGCGGAACGCGGGCGCATAACGATCCGTAACATCCGCAAAGACGCGAACGAGAAGATTAAAAAACTGAAATCCGAAGGCGTTTCTGAAGACGAAATTAAAGCCGGCGAAGGTGAAGTACAAAAACTGACCGACGCCTATATAGTAAAAGTCGACAAGATCGCCGAGATCAAGGAAAAAGATATCATGACGGTATAGCGTAAGCTGTGTGTCATTTAAAAGGGAATCAGGGAATTAGCTGGTTCCCTTTTTTATTTTTGCGTAGGGTGATCAGTGATCAGTGGTCAGTGATCAGTACTGCACAGCGCCGTCCGTGGTGGCTGAAACCTTATCTCTTACACAAATCCAAAACTGATCACTGACAACTGATCACTGACAACTCCATGAAACTACTCCTCAACTACCTCAAAAACTATAAAGCCCTGATCGGCCTTGCCCTGGTGCTTGCAGCCATTAACCAGATCTTTTCCCTGCTCGACCCGTATATCTTCCGCAAGATCATCGATACTTACGTAACGCCGTTTGCCACACACCAGAAATCATTTACCACGGGGGAATTTTTTAAAGGTGCGGGCCTGCTGATCCTGGCCGCGATGGGGGTCGCCATGGTGTCGCGCATCGCGAAAAATTTCCAGGATTATTACGTGAACGTGATCACACAGCGCCTGGGGGCGAAGGTGTATGCCGACGGTTTGGCCCATTCCCTGGAGCTTCCTTACCAGGTATTCGAGGACCAACGCAGCGGCGAAACACTGGGTATTCTGCAAAAAGTACGACTGGATTCGGAGAAGCTGATCATCGCTTTTATCAATATCCTGTTCACCTCGCTGGTAGGCATCGTATTTGTTTTCTGGTATGCGATCGCCATCCACTGGTCTATTGCCGTGGCCTATATTTCTATCATTCCTATCCTGGGCACTATCAGCTCCGTATTGAGTAAGCGCATCAAGGTCATCCAGAAAAAGATCGTTTCGCAAACCACCGCCCTGGCCGGGTCCACTACTGAATCGCTCCGGAACATCGAGCTGGTGAAAAGTCTCGGGCTGGCCCAACAGGAGATCAAGCGACTGAACTCTACCACTGACAGTATCCTTAAGCTCGAGCTTCAAAAAGTAAAGTACGTACGCAGCCTGAGCTTTATCCAGGGAACGCTGGTGAACCTGCTGCGGAACGGCATCCTGCTGCTCATGTTGTACCTGATCTTTGCAGGGAAGATCACCGTGGGGGAATTTTTCTCCCTGTTTATTTACTCTTTCTTTATTTTCGGGCCTTTACAGGAGTTGGGTAACATCATTAATACCTACCGGGAAACGGAAGTGTCGCTCATCAACTTTAAAAAGATCCTCGATACACCCAAAGAGGCGAAGCCGGCCAACCCGGTACTGTTGCCGCGCATCACTCGTCTCGACTTTAACCAGGTAAGCTTCAAACACCTAACCGCAAGGCGGAACGCGTTGAACGACATCACCTTCGGGGTGAGCAAAGGCGAAACCATCGCTTTTGTAGGCCCTTCGGGTTCGGGGAAAACCACGCTCGTGAAACTGCTCGTGGGATTGTATCACCCGATGGAGGGCGAAGTATTGTACAACCAGATTTCGGGGCACGATATCGACCTCGACCAGCTTCGCGAAAAGATCGGTTTTGTGACACAGGATACGCAGCTGTTTTCGGGTACGATCCGCGAAAACCTGTTGTTCGTGCGCCCGGGCGCTACCGACGAAGAATGCCTCGAAGTGCTTCAGAAAGCGGCATGCCAGAGCTTGCTTGAACGTGCCGAGAACGGGCTTGATACCATTATCGGCGAAGGCGGCGTAAAAGTATCGGGCGGCGAAAAACAGCGCCTTTCCATTGCACGTTCACTCCTGCGCAAGCCCAATATCCTGGTGTTCGACGAAGCGACTTCGGCACTCGACTCCATTACCGAGGAAGAGATTACCCGTACCATCCGTGATGTTTCGGAAATGCACGACCACATTACCATCCTCATCGCGCACCGGTTATCGACCGTCATGCACGCCGACCGCATCTATGTGCTCGAAAAAGGCGATGTGGCCGAATCCGGTAAGCATTATGACCTCCTGGAAGAAAAGGGCTTGTATTACGCGATGTGGAGGCAGCAGATCGGGGAACGGGTGGAAGAGAGCTATTAGCCGTTGGCGATCGGCGATCAGCCGTCAGCAATCAGCGATCAGCCGTCAGCTATTAGTCGTCGGCGATCGGCTTTCTCATTACATAATCATTTAACTCGAACTGGTAATACGCAATATCTACCGTCTGATAGATCTCAAAGCCCAGTTTCCGGTAAAATCCCCGGGCCGGGTTGTCGCGCTTAACGTTCAGCTCGAGGATTTTCGCCCCGGCGGATCTCGCTAGGTCTTCTATATGGCCGATCAGCGCTTTCCCGCTTCCTTTTCCCTGTTCGGAGGGCAGCAGGTAGATCTTGTGAAGCTTGTAAACCTCCGGTTCGGTGAGGGAACAGCCGGCGAAGGCTACAGGTTGGCCGTCGCGTTCCCCGATAAGGAAAGTTATTTCGTCAAACTGCGCCGTAAGCGCGTCTTCGGAGTACATGTTCTCCAGCATAAAGCGGAGTTGTTCGGCCGGCATCAGCTGCCGGTAAGTAGCGGGCCAGATCTCGGCGGCAAGCCGGTGGATAACCGGAACGTCGGAAAGGGTGGCGGGGCGTATACGGATCATAAATCTTCGCCCACAAAGATAAACGGCTGGTCGAAAACAAGCATATAAAAGCCGTCTTTCCCGGTTTCCATTACCTGGCCGGTCGTAAAACGTAAACCGGATGCCTGCAGGTTCCGCACATCATGCATCAAATAAACCTGTTCGCCGGCTTGTTTCCACTTGCTGAACCCGGAGCGTACCGGGAAGATCTTTTTGTCAGGCGTAAAGATCACCAGCCCGATCAGGTCTGCAAAGAGGGCAAAATCCTTAAGGCTGAAAGTATCGGTCACTACGTTTACCGTGGGGTATTGTTCGCCAACCAGGTACTTCAACCCGTCTTCGAGCGGCGACGCAGTGGTATGGATACGCCTGGTGGACGGCTGGAAATCAGGCGTATCGCCGGAAGTGATCACGGCATCGATCTTTATGCCCATGGAATCGAGGGTTTCATAGAGCGGCCCGTCGGCGATCACCGTAGGGCTCCATTCCAGCAGCTGGCCGAGATGCTCGCGGTCAAAACCATCAAGACTGGTGATGAGCAAAGCGGGCTCCTGTTTTTCGCGAACGATGTGGTGAGAAGACATGTTTAAAGTTACAGAACCTTCCTGTAAATTTCTTTAATCATAGCTCCTGGTTCCGGCGACAAATTAACGGCCCCCGAAACAGCCACCCCGAAAACTCCCGTTGCCAGTACCTGTGTAACATTGGCCGCGTTAATGCCGCCAACCGCGATCAACGGGAGATCGATGCCATCCGGGATCAGTTGCTGCAGGATTCCCTCATAGCCGATCGTGCCAAGTGGCGGGAAATTATTGGGTTTGGTTTGCGTTACCGCGAAGGGTCCGCAGCCCACATAATCGGCTGCACCGCTGATCCAGTGCCGCCTGATATCGTCGATGGAATGGGCAGAGCAGCCTAGCGTTTTATCTTCCCCGATCTCTTTACGGATAGCAGCAAGGTCGGCAGCCATATCCTCGATATGCACTCCCTGTATATCTGCCAGGTGTACCAGGTGTACGTGGTTGGTCACGATCAGTGTAGCGCCCCAGTCGTCGCAAATGGCGGCCACCTGGTGAAGCTCTTCAAGCAGGGCTTCATCCGGTTTCGAGAGGCAGCGGTATTGGATCCAGTTCGCCCCCGCTTCACACGCGATCTGCACCTGTTCCCTGTGCGTACGGTGAGGCAGGTCCTGTGTGAGATAATGGAAACGGGAGATGTATTTTTTCATTATCCTAAAAGCTTAAAGCCCGAAGCCCGAACCGCATCCCATCCATCTGGTCTCCAATCCTTAAGGCTTAAACCTTTAATTTTCAACTATTTAATCACCTCCGTGATCGGTTCCCCGATACATCCGTTCGGCATCTGGATATGCAGCAGGGCTGCCAATGTAGCCGAGATGTCGGTCATATGAGTGGTCTTGTTCGTTTTGCCGTGGTTTATACCCCAGCCCATAAACAACAACGGGATATGTGCGTCATATGGGTTCCAGGTACCGTGGCTGGTGCCGGTCCGTGCCGAGCTGAACCATCCGGGTTTTAGCATGATCTGGATCACGCCGCTGCGTTCGGGGTTGTACCCTTTCACGATCATATCCCGCAGGTACGCAGGCACACTGGAGCTTTGCACATCTTTCACGTCTACGGCGAAGGCGACGCCCGGTTTCCCCTGGAAAAATTTAACGCAATCGGCACGGATGGCCGCTTCGTCGAGCTTGTTCGCGGCGATTGCGGCATAGTTCAGGTGTGCCTGGTAGTTTAAGAGGCTGAGCACCAGCTTGTCCGTATTGTATTTAGCTTTCAGCGAAGCGTTTAGTTGAGTAAGTAACTGGGCAGACGGCCATGATCCGGCGGGAAGATTGTTATCGGTCAGGAAAGTGGGGTTGTGTGCCGCACCATGATCCGCCGAGAGAAATACGGTATAATTTCCTTTTCCAATTTTCGTGTCAAGATACGTAAAGAAATCACCCAGGTCGCGGTCGAGGCGAAGGTAAGTATCTTCAACCTCGATGGAGTTTGGCCCGAATTGGTGGCCCACATAATCCGTCGATGATAAGCTTACCGCCAGGAAATCGGTTACCGGGTCCTGCCCCATTTTCTCGTTTTCCATGATCGCTTTGGCGAAATCGAGCGTAAAGGTGTTGCCATACGGCGTAGAACGGATGGTACCGAAGCCTTGACCGATCAATCCCGACGTCTTTACCGGGAACGTGGGGGTTTGAGAATTGCTGAATTTTCCTTCGTAAGAATTATTATCAGGCGAACTTTGCAAGTAGCTGTCGATCGGGTACAGCGTGTTCCAATCCTGTTTGAGGTATGTCTCCGGCAGTTTCCGGGCGTTGAAAGCGGTTGCCCATGACGGTAATTGCTTCATATAATAGGTACTGGTGATCCAGTTCCCGCTGGCATCGTCGTACCAGTAAGCGGCATCGGCTGCATGCCCTGCCGGCAGGATGCCGCCCCGGTCTTTCAACGCCACCCCGATCACTTTCGAGCGGAAATTGGTCGCCAGTTTCAGCTCGTCGGTAATGGTAGAGGCCAGCAGGTTTTTAGGCGACATCTTTCCTTCAACCGATGCGCTGCCGATCGACTGTACGGTACTGTCTTCCGTGCAATACATCGTTTTCCCCGTTGCCTGGATAATGAAATCGTTCCCCGCAATGCCGTGGATAGCCGGAACTGAACCTGTATAAATGGTACTGTGCCCGATGGCCGTTACGGTGGGCACATAATCGATCAGCGTATTTTCGCAGGTGAACCCCTCGTTTAGTAAGCGTTTAAACCCGGTTGATCCGTAGCGCTCGTAATAACGGTACAGGTAATCCCAGCGCATCTGGTCGACCACCAATCCTACCACCAGCCTGGGCCGCGGGAGGCCGTTATTTACCACGGGTTTCTTCTGTGCCGACGCAGCTAGGGCGAGGAATGCGGGTACCAACAGGAAAAAGCTTCTTTTCATAAGATCACATTAAGCAGCAAAGATGCACGAACCACCATAAAATTTATGTAAAAATTGTATGAAGTGTAAACTACTCCGGGAAAATAAGCAGCGTATGCTGGCTGGCTGTATGCAGATCCCGCCATACCCGGTTAATTTCTGATGAAGGATCTGCCGCGGCCAGTCCGCAAAAAGGGTATAGCTTTTCTGCAAAGCGGCGTACTTTGCGGGCCAGTACACGGCTTGCGGCACTCACCCCGGTCAATAGCGGCGACGGTACGTCAAGGCCCTGGTCTGTATACGACCACGACTGATCGATCACCCGGTAAAACTCAGCCCGGCGTTTGGAGGTACCTGACCTGCAGCGGCTCAGCAGGTCCGAAAGGTATTGCTTCTGCTCTGCGGTAAACGATTTACTTTTCATTCTTTCGTTAAAGCTGGCTTCGCACAGGTCCATAAAGTGGACCGCCATCCCGCTGATATTTGCGGCAAGCGTAGCCTCCGCCAGTTGAAGGAACGGGTAGGTATACGAGGGCCCGGGTGTTTTTACCGTCGCGGGCGAGATCTCGAACTGCCGCTCTGCGGGAACGGCGAGTGCGTTCACTTCAAACGAATGGCTCGCGGTGGCCACCAGTCCCGAGGTTTGCCAGTCGGCTGACACCGTAACCTCTTCCCGCTTAAATATAAAAGGGCGCATCAGCGACTTGCCGCCGGCGTCTTTTAACACGTTTCCGTGTTCGGTGAGCAGGCAATTTGCCGTGAACCAGGTGAGATGCGGGGCGCCGGTGGCATATTTCCAGCTGCCGTTCACCACGTAACCTTCGGGGGTACGCTCGGCAGTGCCGGATGGCGCGCCGCTTCCGCCGAGACAAGCGGTTTTTTCGTCAAATACCACTTTCGCCAGCGCGGGATCGAGGAAGCCCGCGAACCAGGCCGCGCCGCTGCATAACGTAAGCGTCCATCCAAAAGCGCCATCGGCCCAGGCAAAAGCCTCTTCGAGCCGGACAGCTTCCGGCAGCGGCAGTTGTAACCCGTTCAGCGAAGCCGGAACGAACAGGTTGAACCAGTTCTGCTGGTAAATGAGGCCAAGCTGTTCCGGTCGAAGGGCGCCGAATTTCTCGGCATCTGCGGAATGGTTACGTATGATATCGGTCCAACGGGGTTGGAGAAGCGCTGAAGGATGTTCCATTATTTCCTAACTAATATTTCTTTGCGTAAAACCTTAGCGCAAAGGGAAAAGCGTTATTATGCTGAAAGTTGTTGTCGGTATTTTCTTTTCCAATCGAAATACCCGAAAACAGCCACTACGAACAGGAAGGCGGTAAGCAGTCCGAACATCGCCAGGTTCTTGTGAAACAGCAGCGGAATGGCGAACAGGTTCGAGATATTCAGCAGGATCCAGTTCTCGATCTTTCGCCGTGCCAGCAGCCACATGCCCGCCCAGGCCGTGGCGCTGATCCATGAATCGGCCACCGGCACGGTTGAGTCTGTAAAATACCGGAGTGCCAGGTAAAGTACGCCCCAGCCAATAAATACGATAGCGAGGGTGATCTTCCATTCCTGTCTGGTGGAATAGGATATCTTAATAGGAGGCTCATTCTTTTTCGTTATCCAGTGCATCCAGCCATAAACGCTCATTACGATGTAGTAACCGTTGAGCAATGTTTCGGCGTATAGCCCGCTTTCGGTAAGCAGCATCATCGAGATGGCGGTAGCCGCAATCCCGGCGGGGTACAGCCAGACGTTGTTTATGCGGGCAAGCAGCACCTCGGTAACGCCCAACGAAACCGCGATCCATTGAAGGACCGTAGTTTCTTTAAGCTGCCCGGTAAGGATCCCGAACCAATGTTGGAGGTCCATGTTAAAATTTGAGGCTTAATGCCGCCAGGAAATTACGGGTGGCCTGCGGGTAATAGCCGTTGCCGCGGTAAACTACGCCGCCGCTGAGACCGCTGTAAGTGTACCCGTTATTTTCATACAGCGTGTTAAACACGTTGTTAACGGACAAGCTGATGCCGATATTCTTAATTCCTTTAAAAGAAGCCGTGCGACTCAGCCTCACGTCATTCACAAAGAACGAAGGCAGGATCCTTGTTTCCGAAGCAGTATTATCCAGGTATTGTTTGCTTACATATTTGCTCAGGAGGGCGACCCCGGTCCCGTTAAATATCGTCCAGCTCAGCTCGCTGGAGCCAATAAATGCGGGCGAGAAGGCGAGGTCGGTGTTTTTGTAGCCGAAGGTTTTTACGATGGGGGCCGCATCGTCATTAATGTACTCGGTGTAATTACGCACCTTGTTGCGGCTCAGGGACGCAGTTGCAGCCCACGATAAACGTTTGGTTACCATCCACCTGCCGTCGAGCTCGATGCCTGCCCGGTAACTATGCGGCACGTTCTGGCGGGTTTGTGCGCCTACGTCGTTCAGCTTGCCGGTTACCACCAACTGGTCTTTATAAAACATGCCGAACGCGTTTACGCCCGCCGAAACCTTCGTCCCGGCCAACCGGTAACCGGCTTCGAGGTCGTTCAGGTGTTCGCGGTGCGGACGGCTGTCGGGGGTAGATTCCGTGTAATCGTTCCGGTTAGGTTCTTTGTTCCCTACGGAGAACGAGGCGTATATATTCGAGCGTTCATTTAACGCATACGTAGCACCGAGCTTGGGGTTAAAGAAGTTGAGGTCAGCTTGTTGCTGGATGTTGTTCTTGTTGCGGTCGAAACCGAGGAATGAATACGTGATGCGGCGGAACTGCAGGTCGGCAAACAAGTCCATGCTCCCGATGTGGTAACTGATCTTGCCAAAGGTGTTGAAATCGGTTTTCACCGCATCATTGTCGTTATAGCGGTGGCGGGCCGAGGTGCTTGCGTCGTAGTTGGCGTATTGCGCCCAGGTGACCTCGTCAAAGTGCTTTCCCTTATACTCGTTGTAACCGCCGCCCAGGGTGAAAGCCAGTTTTGTACCGAGCGTGTAGTTAAACGAATAAGTGAGGCCGTAAAAGTCGTTGTCCAGCCAGAGGCGCCGCACGAGGTCGGATCGTGTAACGGTGGTGCCGCCAACCATCACCGGGTTGATGCCATAGCCTGCCAATGTTTGATCTTCCTTGTACTCTTCGTAGTACCCTTCACCATGAGTGTAATGCAGCGCGAAATTTGAGGTAAATTTATTGGAGAAAGTATGTGTGTGAAACAACTGGTAATGATCCTGCGAGTAGTTGTCGGTCTGGTTTTCGTACGTAAAATCGTTATGGGTACGGTCAGTTTTGAGCAGTTCTTCGGCTACGCCGTTCCATGCCTGGTAGGTTTTTTCGGTGCCGGAGAATACGTTCGCCCGCACCAGGTCGCGTTTACCGTAGTAGGCGCCGCTCATAAAAAACGATTTCAGGTTAGACGATGCCCGGTCGATGTACCCGTCTGACCTGATCCTCGAAAGCCTCCCGTCAAACGTAAACCGGTTATTGATCAGGCCGGTGCCCACGTTTACGGTATTTTTCCAGGTGTTGTACGATCCGAACGTGTTGTTAAGCTCCGCATAGGCCGAATCGCGCAGCGTGGTGGTCTGGATGTTCAGGCTGGCGCCGAAAGCTCCGGCTCCATTGGTGGAAGTGCCTACGCCGCGCTGGACCTGGATATTGTCTACCGACGAGGCAAAATCAGGCAGGTTGATAAAAAAGCTGCCCTGGCTTTCGGCGTCGTTAAGCGGGATGCCGTTAATGGTCACATTGATCCGCGAACCGTCGCTTCCGCGGATGCGAAGACCGGTGTAACCCACGCCCGCGCCGGCATCGGAGGACACCACCACAGAGGGTGTTTGGTTAAGGAGGTAGGGAAGATCCTGGCCGAGGTTGTTCTTAGCGATCTCCGCCTTGTTCATGTTCCTGAACGTGGTGGCCGAATTAACGGTTGCCCGGGTTGCTTTAATGGCTACCTCGTCGAGGTCTTTCATGGTTTTCAGGGTGTCGCGGACGTTCATTCCCGCAGGTGTTTGCGCCCGTAACGATACGTGCAATGCCATCGTCGTAAGGGCGATCAAGAGAAATTTCTTCACTGTTTTTTGTTAATGCGTTAAAAAAATCTGCATGCGGGGAACGTGCAGTTCCGTTAACTTACCTCCCTACGCCGGCATTATCCGGATCAGGTGCTGGTAGCGATCAGTTAGTAGCCATTAACTGTCAAGCGGAGATTCACGTGGTATGCATGAAACCAGGCTGATAGCTAAAGCTGAATGCTGATAGCTCCATGGGTATAATCTCAGCCCGTTTTTGTGTTTGCAAGAAACAAGGCACCCCTATGTGATGGAGCAAAGGTAGGATAATTTGGGAAAGTGTTAACAGGCGAACAGAAATAAACGTAACGAGTCTCTTATTCTCCCGTTTCCAGGTCCTTCAGGATCGCAGAAACATCCGCTTCCGTCGAGGTGAGCTTGGCCCGGCAGATCTTGATCAGTACCGTGGCTCTTTTTACTTTTTCCGAAAGCGTATCAACGGTGATCTTGCCGTCTTCAATTTCCGCTACGATGTGCTGCAGCTCTTCGAAAGCCTCGGCATAATTGGGGGTTTCATTCATGGTTATTTGCTTTAGCCTGTTGCACGGTGCTGGTTACCGTCCCGTCTGCGAGCTGCGTAAGCAGTTGGTCGCCTTCCTCCAGGCCGGCCACACCCGTGGCGATCTTCCCGTTTACGAAGGTAATGCTGTAACCGCGCTTTAACACGTTGGCGGGGTCCATAATGCGGACATTTTTTTCCAGCCCGCTAAGTTCCCTTGCCTGTGCGGCGAAATGTTCGGCGGCATTCTCCTTCAAGGCGTCTCCCAGCCCTGCTACCTGGTCCCGCTCCCGCGAAAGGATGAACCTGCACTGCCGCGAAAGCCCTTCGGATAATTGGTCGATCACCGTACTTCTCCCGGCCAGGAGCCGTATGGCCGCCAGCCGGAAGTAACGGGTGGTGTGTGCGAACTGTACATTTTCGTCGTCCAGTACACGCCTGGCACGGTCGGCGATCACCTGCCCGGCCCGTTGTACAGGTACGGAGAAGTTATGGAACTGCTGAAGCAGGAAATCCGCCAGCTCCGTGGGCGTTATGGCATTGCGGAAGGAGATTTGCTCGGCCACGGTCTCGTTGGTGGAATGACCAATACCTGTGATCACCGGCAGCGGGAACAAGGCGATTTCGCGCGCCAGCGCATAATTGTTGTACGACGACAACCCCACGTCGGCCCCTCCCCCGCGAATGAGCGCCACCACATCAAAATGTGCGGCTGCCTTTTTGATCCTGCGTAGCTGGGCGATAATGGAATCCGGCGACCGGTCGCCTTGCAGCAACGCCGGGAACAAGTGACAGTAGAACCGGTAGCCCCAGGAATTGTAGTTGATCACCTTCAGGAAATCTGAATACCCCTTGCTGGTTTCCACCGAAATGACGGCGATCCGCTGCGGAAGCAACGGAAACCGGAGGGATTGGTTACGCCGCAGGATGCCCTCCACGGTGAGCCTGGTCACCGTCTCAAGGCGTTCGCGCTCCAGTTCGCCGAGGGAAAAAACCGGGTCGATATCGGTGATCCGCAAGCTGAGGCCATGCACCGGGTCGAAAGTAATGGCCGCGCAAAAAAGAATGGTGATCCCGTCCTTTAGCGGCTCGTGAAGGATCTTCATGAACCGCCCGTTGATCTCCCGGAAGTCGTTTTTCCAGAGGACCGCCTTCATTTGCGCGATCACGCGGCCATCGCGCTTTTCGACCATCTCCGGGTAGCAATGCCCTGAATGCGAATAGTGGTTCAGCTTATGGAGCTCGGCTTTAACCCAAAAAGTGCTCTTGTAGCGGTCCGCAATGGTGCGCTGTATGCTCGAAAGCACTTCGGGCAGCGAAAAGATCTTTTTACCAGGGGTGATTTCCGGCACGGAGATTGGGTTGGCGCGCGTTAAACTTTCTTCGGCGGCAGGTCAAAAGCCACCGCATTGTGCTCAAAATGCCCTTTGTGCGCACCATCACAGAAGGGTTTGTTGGCCGACAACCCGCAGCGGCAGATAGAAACAACGGTACGTCCCTGTAATCCATAAACATTTCCCTGCGCATCAACGATCTCGAAATCGCCGTCAATTTTTACTGATCCGTTATTGTTAATCGTAAGCTTCGTAGTAGCCATGTTAATTTATTTTGAAGCAAAAGTAATCATCTCTTCCAGAATAACACGTGTGCCGGAAAATTCGGATATTAGTAACAATTTGCACATACTAACTTCTAAATAAGGATGTATCTCTACCGGCATTATTCTTTTGATCTATGGCTGACACTGATCCGATCGAATCCTTTCTTTAAGGACGAGCGCAGTAGTTTTTTTCATAAGTACTTCAATTACAGGGACAAAACACTCCAGGAAGTACAAGCCATCTTTAGGCAGGTGGACCTGATGTGTAACGCCATCAACGAGTGTACCGGCAAGAACATCGACGCTATCGAGATGTACCTGATGGTGATCAGCATGGTGAACGACCACCAGGCAGATCTCGCCGCCATTGACCAGGCGAAGCTGCAATCTGACATGGACGACCTTGTGTTCAGTCATCTGCCGGTAATATACTGTACGGACACCCCGGGCGTGATCGAACAGCTGAAACAGGCAGGCCAAAGCTCCGTGAGCATCCTCAGCAACACCGGGTTCATCAGTGGTAAAACGCTGCGAAAAGTGTTGAAAATACTTGGGATAGATCACCTGTTCGACTTCCAGATCTATTCTGACGAAACCGGGCTTTCGAAACCCAACACACAGCTGTTCAGGCAGATGATCAGCCAGGTTTGCCACACCCGCGGTTGCGAGGTAGACAGGGCCGATATCATTCACATTGGCGATAACCCGCGTGCAGACGCAGGGGGCGCCACCGCGGCGGGCATCCGCAGCCTGCTGATCAATTCCAATCACCTGACCATCTCCAGCCTCATCGCCCAATGAACCATTCTTACTCCCTGCATAAAATTACGGATGCAAGCAATTTTGCTTTTTGTCCCGATGCGTACAGCCGGTTCAAGTTTGGTGATAGCGCGGTGGCGGAATCATTCGGCATCGCTTTGGCGGAAGGCTTTATCCGCGAGGTGCTTCAGCAGTCGCCCATCCGCACACAGGTGGTGGTGATCAGCAGTCCTTACGCGTTTATTCCGACGGCTACCTTTGCCATGAAGGACCATTTTGTGTACCGGCTGAACCGTTGGCTCGCCGATCACCACCTCCCCATCGTACAGGAAACGAAAGTGCACCGCACCATCACTTATAAGGAGGATTACGGCGCCCTGAATGCCGAAGAGCGGCTGCGCCTTATCGGGAACGATTCTTTTCATGTCGATAAACATTTCCTGGAGGGAAAAACGCTCATTTTTCTCGACGATATCAAGATCACCGGGAGCCATGAACGTATGATCATGAAAATGGTGTCAGAATACCAGCTTGATAATGAAATTTACATGCTATATTTCGCCGAGCTCATAAACAGCGAGATACACCCGAATGTGGAGAATACGTTAAATTATCATGAAGTTCGGCGTATCTTTGACCTGGAAAGGATCATCGACTCGGGCAGGTTCTGTTTTAATACCAGGGTGGTTAAGTATATCCTGAATTATGAGCCGTCCGGCTTTCACCTCTTCCTGGAAGGCCAGACAGATCAGTTTATTAACCAGTTATACAACATGGCGCTGGGGAATGGCTATCATACCATAGAAGCTTACGCCGCCAACCTGAATTACATAAAAGACTACTTATTTTCAACCAATAATAAATTAATAGAATATGGCAATTAACCTTCAGAAAGGACAGCGTGAAGCCATCGACGCGCCGAAATTTACCATCGGGCTGGGCTGGGATACCAATAGTTCGTCGACAGGCAGCGCTTTCGACCTCGACGCTTCCATCTTCGTGATGGGCGACAATAAGAAACTGGTATCTGATGAATATTTTGTGTTTTATAACAACCTGAAAACACCCGATGGCAGCGTAGAGCACACCGGCGATAATCTTACCGGCGACGGTGCGGGCGATGACGAGCAGATCCTGGTGGACCTTTCCAAGGTCGATCCGCGCGTTTCCGAGATCTGCATAGTGGTTACCATTCACGATGCCGAAAACAGGCGTCAGAACTTCGGGCAGGTACGCAATTCCTTTGTAAGGATCTTTGATACGGTTACCAATGCAGAGGTGCTGAAATACGAGCTGGAAGAGGACTTCTCCATCGAAACCGCCGTAGAGTTCGGCAGGATTTATAAGAAAGACGGTAAATGGAAGTTCGAAGCCGTTGGCGTGGGGATGAAAGGCGGCCTGCAGGATTATTTAACCAAATACAACTAATCCGGAAAGATCATGGCAATTAATCTTCAAAAAGGACAACGCATTAACCTCGAAAAGAGCAACGGCAGCAAGCTTCAGAACGTTTGCGTAGGCATTAACTGGGGGGCGATTGAGAAAAAAGGTATGTTCGGCTTCGGCTCGAAAAAAGAAGCGGTTGACCTTGACGCCAGCTGCGCCTTGTACGACGACGGCAAGAACATGCGCGAGGTGGTATACTTTGGCAACCTGAAATCGAAAAATGGCTCGGTAAAACACAGCGGCGACGACCTGACAGGGGATATGGGCGGCGATGACGGCCTGGATAACGAGGTGATTACCCTCGACCTTGGTGCACTCGACCCGGCGATCTCTTACGTGGCTTTCGTGCTGAACAGCTTCCGCGGACATGATTTCGGCACCATCCCCTTTGCCTCTATCCGGATCTATGAAGGCTCTCCGAAACGGGTGAACGAAGTGTTCGCTACGTACGACATCGCCAACGGCGCCGGCTTCGCCGGCCACGTGTCTATGGTGATGGGCGTCTTTTACAAGAAAAACGGGGAATGGAAATTCAACGCGATCGGTGAGCCTACCAAGGACCGCAAGCTTGAAGAAACCGTGCGTACGGTAACTGAACGATACCTGTAACCTGTGCTAAACAGATAGTCATAAAAATACAACATGGAACCTGGTTCAATGAATAACCTGCCGGAAGCGCCCGGCGTAAAGGTGGATAAAGACGGTAATGTCGATCTTTCGGTGATTACCCAGGAAGATAAAAGCAAATACGGGCAGCTTAGCAAAGACCTGAACCCCGCCGACGTGAACTCGATCCTGAATTACGGGGCCGAGGCGCAAAATTCGATGGAGAAATACAGCAACGAGTTTCTGTCCTCCGTACGTACCTATAACTCGGGCGAGGTGGGTACCCTGATCACCGAGCTGCTTACCGAGCTGAACTACATCGATGTAGACGAGCTGCAGCAGAACGGCTTCACTAAGTTTATTTCGGGTATCCCGTTCCTGAAAAAACTGGTGTTCGATACCAAAAAGCTTTTCCAGAAATACGATACCGTGGTGAACAACATCGACAAGATCACCCAAAAGATCAAAGCTGGGAGGCTGAATTCCATCAAAGACAATGCGTCGCTGCAAACCATGTTCGACAGCAACGTATCGTACATTAAACAGATGGAAGCGCTCATCATTTCGGGACAGCTGAAGTATACCGAACTTTCGGAGAAGCTGGCAGAGATGGAGGGTCGTCCCGCCGATTACAACGACTACGAGATCGCTGACATGCGCGAGTTCGTGAACCGGCTCGACAAGCGCCTGGCAGACATGAAAGTGGTACGGTTTATCATGATGCAGTCGCTGGCGCAGATCCGCGTGGTGCAAAACAACAATACCTCTATCGCAGAGAAGGCGCAGTCCATTATTTCGACCACTATACCGGTCTGGAAGAACCAGCTCACCATCGCGGTGGCGCTTAACCGGCAGAAAGCGAACGTGGAAATGCAGAAAAAGGTATCCGACGCTACCAATACCATCTTGCAAAAGAATGCCGACCTGCTGAAACAGAACAGTATCGACGTTGCGCGGGCGAACGAAAGCACCGTAGTATCCCTGGATACGCTGAAAAGTACCACCGCATCACTGATAGAAACCCTGACGGAAGTGAAACGGATCCACGAAGAAGGGACAAAGAACAGGAGAGTGCTCGATACAGAATTACAAAACCTCGAAACTCAGCTGAAGAAAAATGTAACAAACACGAACTGACCGGATGGAGGAAAACCTCGCAGCCATATTAAAAGAATCGAACAGGATCATGAACAAATTGCAGGTCCTGTCGGCGTTCTTTGAGGATGAGGTGCTCTACAAGATCTACCTGCGGAGCCAGGTGATACACAGTTTGTTTGCCCATAACCCGGAGCTCGATGCCAACAAGCTCGAGCTCTTTCATGTCCAGTTTACCGAAACATTGATCGGCCTGCTAAAGGAGATCAAGAAAGCGAACGAAAAGAAAGTGACGATCCTTTTTGATGAGATCCAGCTGAACGACGACCTGATCGCACAGGTAAAGTCGTCGGCTTTTTCGGAGGAGCGCTTTCATAGCGAGAAACAACGGCAGGCGCTGCGCATCAACAATTCACTGCGAAAGCTGTACCAGGTACTTTCGGAAGATTCGCAGGAGAACCCGTTTGCGAAAAATATGCATACGTTCAGCGCGCGCTTCGCGGAAGAGTTCTATGACCCCATCGAGCCGGAAATGCTGGACGCGCTTACCCGCTACGACCAGAAGGAGGTGTACGCCAACGCCTATGCCATTATTGGCCGGAAACTGATGGGCGCTTTATGCAAATACGACTTCAAGACGGAGTTCTTTAACGGGCTGAAGGCCGGTGATGTGCTGCTGGAGCTGTACAAGTTCGTAAATAACGACCGTTATTTTGTTTATCTCCCATCGCGCAACCTGTTTCTTTTCTGCGATGTTTCGCAGATCACGCATATCGACTGGACCGATAACCGCTCGAAAAAAGAGCGGATCGCGCAGGAGCTGCAGCAAAAGAACGAGCAGATAGAAAGCCGCATCAGCGCGATAAAAACGTATATTCCTCCTCAGATCAGGCAGTTGCTGGCAGAAAACTATAAAAAGATCTCGGATATTGATTTCCTTCAGAATATGAGCAACTTTGAGATCCAGGCGAACATATTGAAAACCATGCTTAATACCCTTACCCTATAACAATCACAATGGATATTTTACACACACTTTTAGGCGACGACATCCAGGCCGGGCTGCTGATCATTTTAAACCTCATCGTTATAGAAAGCTTGCTTTCGGTTGATAACGCCGCCGTACTGGCTACCATGGTGATGGACCTTCCCAGGGAACAGCGCGCTCGGGCACTACGTTACGGTATTATCGGCGCCTATGTTTTTCGGGGGATCTGCTTGCTGGTGGCTGCCTGGCTGGTAAAGATCTGGTGGTTAAAGCCCCTGGGCGGTTTGTACCTGCTTTACCTGGCCTTCAGCTATTTTAAAGGTAAAGGCGAGAGCAGCGGCGGCGGTGAAGAAGAAGTGGATAAGAACAAAAGCTGGTTATATAAATCGACCGTTGGCGTGATCGGGACCTTCTGGGCGACCGTGGCCTTGGTGGAAGTGATGGACCTCGCCTTCTCTATCGATAACGTATTTGCCGCGGTGGCGTTCACCGATCACCTGTTCCTTATTTATACGGGGGTATTCATCGGGATCCTGGCCATGCGTTTCGTGGCGCAGGCATTCGTAAAGCTGATGGAGAAATTCACCTTCCTGGAAACCATTGCCTTTATCGTGATCGGCGTGCTCGGTCTCAAGCTTACGGCTTCGGTGTACAGCCATTTTTATGAGGGCTCGGAGATTGCCGGGGCACTGGAAAGCGAAAAAACAGACCTGTTCGTATCGATCTTTACCGTAGCCATCTTCGTGGTTCCCGTGGTGACCTCCCTGCTGTTTAACTTCCCGAAAAAGACTATCGCCGATACCCCCGCTTCTGAAGCAGCAGAGGATGTGCTGGATAAAAGCTAGCCAGGTTAAATCTTAGACGTTGAACGTTTTACGTATCGGGCGGGCGGTTAGCTGTGCCATGTATACGCAGGACGTACGATGTTAACGTTAAATGTGATGCACAAATTAATCACCTCCATCTTCGGCATCGGTTATATTAAAGGCGGCGGCACCATTGCAGCCGCCGTTACCTGCCTGGTGATCTACTTCCTTCCTGCAGGAACGATGACACACCCCCTGGCGGCGGCGTTCAGTACATTGCTGATAGTAGGACTTGGCGTTTACAGCTCAAACCAGGTAGAGCAGTATTGGGGAAAGGATTCTTACCGTGTAGTGATCGATGAGGTTGCCGGTATGTGGATCACCTTATTGTTTGTGCCGGTAAACATTACCACGCTGCTTATCGGGCTGGCATTGTTCAGGTTCTTCGATATCGTTAAGCCATTGTATATCAAGAGAATGGAAGATCTTCCGGCCGGGTGGGGCGTTATGTTCGACGATGTGCTGGCCGGGATATACGGTTGCGTCGTATTTCACCTGCTGTTACTGCTCTTCCCCGCTATCGGTACGGGGGTGTAAGGAGAAGCATACAAGGACTGTGGAGGCCTCCCCCGTTCCTAATCGCAGCTGGTAGATTTGCGCCGGATAAGATCTGCACGGATCGTGATCGTTCGCTCGTCGATCTCCTGTCCCTTAATCAGCCTGAACAGTTGTTTGGTTGCGGCTGCACCCATATCGAACGCTGATTGGGTGACCGTAGTAAGCGGCGGGTTAAGCAGCGACGCCGTTTGCAGGTTCGAAAAGCTTAGTACTTTTAAATCGCCAGGGATGTTCAGCCCCAATTCTCCGCATACATAATACGCAGCAATGGCCAACCGCTCGAGCGAGGCGAACAACGCATCAGGTTTTTGTTCGCGGATACAAGTCTTGATCAGCTGATAGGTTTCTTCTTCATCGATCGAACAATCGAGCACCATTTCCGGAAGCCCGTGTTTATTTATCGCGTCGAGGTAGCCCTGTTTGCGTTTATCGGAGATGGACATTTGCCTTAAAATAGACACATGCACGATCTTTTTGCAGCCGCATTGAATAAGGTGTTCGGTAGCCCTGAAGCTGCTGTCGCGATCGTCTGTAATGATCTTGGGTACATCCAGCTCATCCGGCGTGCGATCAAAGAACACCAGCGGAATATTCTTTTGCATTAGGTCTTCGAGGTGGGTAATGCTTTGTCCAAGCCCCGATACCGACATCAGGATGCCGTCTACACGCCCGTTCGATAACTGTCGTACAAATTCCACCTCCTTCTCGGTTTTCTCGTGGGTAAGATAGATCAGTACATGAAAGCCTTTCTCGGCCGCGATGGATTCGATCCCGTCGATCACGAGCGAAAAAAAATTGTTGGCTACTTCGGGAATAATGAGTGCGATCGTTTTAGTGCGCTGCTCGCGCAGGCTGCTGGCGTGCGGGTTGGGCTGGTAATTTAGCTGACGCGCGAGCTCGAAAACCTTTTTCTTGGTGGAATCACTGATCTCGTGGCTGTCTCTTAAAGCCCTTGATACGGTGGAGATCGATAAGTTAAGTTCCCTTGCTAAACGCTTAATATCAACTTTTTCCATGCGGTGTTTACTGGGAGCGGTCCCAAATATACTGTTTCTACGAAAACGTTTCCGTAAAAAAATAGGGGCCTTTAATACAAACTACTGATAAATTAATGAAATTTGAACAGCTGTTTTCAGAATAACCATTTAAACCAAGCACACTATTTATTACCTGTCCCGCTAACACGGGGCAAAAAATTAAGAAAAACTTATAGCGCTAACAAACATCCAGTTTATCCTATATTCACTAAATTGAATAATTTTCATCATAATAAGCCAATATCGCTGAATTTTAAAGCTTGAGGCTGCTAATCAATCAATTCTCAATAACTAACCACCAACTAAATTATGCTCAGGATCTACAAACAACGACTTCGCAGCTAAGGAACTATTCCGGCTCAATTAATAGTCCTGTTTAGCTAAACAGTTACTATTCTGTAATTAATAACTAACCACACAACTTAACTTCTCTAAGAATTAGTTATGAAAAAAATCTTTACACAAAATTCTGAATTATATAAATATGTAATGGCGGGGCGGCAGCTGGCTGCGCTTTGCCTGTTAATGCTGTTTTCGGCCTCGGCGTTTGCCCAAACAAAAAGGGTAACAGGGACGGTGAAAGACAGGAAAGGCGATGCGCTGATCGGCGTAAGCGTAAAAGTAAAATCTTCTACCACAGGGGTATCTACAGACGTCGACGGCAAATTTGCGCTTGACGTGCCGGTAGGCGGAACATTGGTGTTTTCCTATATCGGGTATACCACTTTTGAGGAAGTAATAACGGCAAGTACAGGTGCCTTGAGTATCGTGCTGCAGGACAACACCAGCAACCTGGAAGAAGTGGTGGTAACCGGTTATGGCGGCACCGCTAAAAAGAGTGATCTTACAGGTGCAACTTCGTCGGTTACCGCCAAAGATATCGAAGAGCGGCAGCCTATTAATATATTCGATGCCATCCAGGGTAAAGCAGCCGGCGTATTGGTGGTAAACGATACGGGTGGCGAGCCGGGAGCGGAGGGCACTATCCAGATCCGTGGTGTTTCGTCGCTCAATGCAGGCGGATCCCCGCTGTACGTAGTGGATGGAATTATCAATCCCAACGGGAGAAGTATCAGCCCGATGGATATCGAGAACATCGAGATCCTGAAAGATGCCGCTTCGGCGTCTATTTATGGAGCCCGCGCAGCGAACGGCGTTATCCTGATCACCACCAAGAAAGGCTCGGAAGGGAAACCAAGGATCAATACGCAATACAAGCATTTGTTCGGTAAGCTGGCGCATAAGCTTCCGCAAAGCAACTCTGCGGAAGTACGGTTATTCAGGAGACTTCAGACCGCTTCGCCGACTGGTTCAACCGGCGGAAGTACCGACTCTCTCAACCCCAGCTATAACTCAGATAACGATCTCCAGGAATTGCTCCTGGGAAATACCGGCAACCGGGATGAAGTTAACTTTAACGTGAGCGGCGGTCAAAAAGGCCTTGTATACTACACCAGCTTAAACTTCCAGAATGATAAATCCATCATCCTGAACAGCTATTCGAAAAATATCCAGTCCCGCCTGAATATTTCATACCAGGTTAGCCCGAAGGTAAAGTACTCCAATAACATCTCCTTTTATTGGCAGGATAAGAACGGGATGGATATGAACAACGTAGTGCGGCCACTTTTCGAGCGGCCTTCACTATCGCTCATTTACTACCCCGATGGATCGCTGACGAGCTATATCAACTCAAAGCGAAACCCCGTTGCAAACGCCATCTACGAGACGCGTGAAACAGAGCAATACAATACCCAGGTGAACAACCAACTGGAGTTCGAGTTAGCAAAGGGCCTGCGATTTACCAACGCGTTTAATGCGATCCTGAACAATTCTGAGTATAACTACTTTGCTCCCCGTTACGTATTAAACGCCGCCAAAAATATCAACGAAGGCACCAATAACACCGCGCGGGATTTTAAATGGGAGTTTCAATCGTACTTAAACTACAATAAGACGATAGCGAACGACCATTCTTTAAGCGGAACGCTGGGGGTAAGCGCCGACAAAAGGACCTATAAATTTTTCAACCTCCAATATAATAACACGGTGAGTGAGGCCATTACCACGGTGTTCCCGGCCTATATAAACAGCTCGCTGAGCCGCACATCGGGCACCCGTAACGCAAGCGCCAGCTTGTTCGGCCGGGCTAATTACAGTTACAAGGGCAAGTATATCGTACAGGGTGTTTATCGCCGCGACGGCTCCTCGCGGTTTGGCGCCGAAAACAAGTTTGGTAATTTCTATTCCGGATCCGCTCTTTGGCGCTTCTCCGACGAGAAATTCATGGACTGGGCGAAAAACGTGCTTTACAACGGAAAGCTGAGACTGAGCGTAGGCCAGGTAGGTAACGACCAGATCGGTGATTTCGCTTCACAAACCCTTATCGGGTTTAATGGCAGCTACAATGGTGCAGGGGGCGCGTCCGCAAACCAGATCCTGGGAAATCCCTATATCATGTGGGAAACCGTAACCACCAAAGACGTTGGCGCAGATCTTGAATTTTTCAGCGGAAGATTAACTTTCACGACCGACTATTACATTAAAAACACTTCGAACCTGCTCTACACAAGCGAGCTTCCAAAAGAAACCGGTTTCGGAAATATCTCCGTAAACGTAGGCAAGATTCAAAACAAAGGCCTGGAGCTTGCAGTTTCTGGCAACCCCGTTAACAGCAATAATTTCAAATGGACCACTTCTGCAAATATCACTTTCGAACGCGGGAAAGTACTCCGGTTGTCGGGTGGTGCGCCGTTCGTAGCGGGCAGTAGCTGGTATGTGGAGGAAGGCGGTCGCATCGGTAATTTCTTCGGGTGGAAAAACCTTGGGGTTTACCAGTGGGATGAGTCAAATGCATACAACAATAGCTGGGAAAAGCTGACCGTTGTGCTGGGTACAGACGGCAAACCTTTGTATGAGAACGGTAAACCCGTTTACAACTTCAACGGTCAGCGTTATACAGGTACCGTACACAACCTGTACGATCCTGCCGGTAAGTATAAAGGTGGTGATACCGAATGGAAAAACCTGAATGCAGACAGCCTGATTAACGATGCGGACCGCCATGTGATAGGTAATGCGCAGCCGGATTATTACCTGGGCATTTCTAACCAGTTATCTTATAAGAAGTTTTCGTTGTCGTTCCTGTTTAATGCTTCTTTTGGCGGGCAGGTTTATAACCAGTTGCAATACGTGGCCAACAACCAGTCGAACACGGGCGCCGGCAGCCCTGATGTGGTTTATAATTCCTGGCTGAAACAGGGAGATATCGCGAAATATCCCTATTACCCAACGAAAGATGCCCGTGGCAGCGTAAAGAACAACGGCAATAGTATTTACCTGGAAAATTCATCTTTTATCAGGCTGCAGAGCATGCGGTTTACGTATTCATTACCACAGGGCCTGCTGAAAAAAGTCTATATCAAGGGGCTTAGCGCGTACGCATACGGCACCAACCTGGTTACCTGGACCAACTACCGGGGCTTCGATCCGGAGTTTTCCAATAGCAATGCGCTGCAGCCAGGTTACGATATCGGCAGATATCCAAAGCGCCGTGAGTTCGGCTTAGGTTTAAACGCTAACTTTTAAGGAGATAAAACATGAAGAAGATACTTTATATTTCAGCGCTTAGCATAGCAATAACGTTGTTAGGCAGCTGTAAGAAATTCCTCGGGCTGGAACCGTTAGATCAGATCTCCGTGGACCAGTTCTATAAATCAAAATATGATGTGGATGCCGCAATGGCAGGCATGTATTCTGCTTTCCAGGTGGCGATGTACGGTAACAATGCCGTTGCAGGTACCGGGTCAGAACAGAATGACCGCTATCATTTTTGGGGTGAATTCCGCGCGGATAATTTCGACCGGAACGGCGTTTATTCGACCACTACTACAGACCAGGTCGTAATGAACGGCTTAACGCCGGATAACGAATTTACCAACTGGAGCACGTTATACACGGTGATCAGCCGTGCGAACAATAACATCGAAAAGATCCCGCTGATCACGAGCGACCCCGCGGTAACTGCCGCCGTGGTGAACGACGCGTTGATGCAGTCGTACGCGATGCGTGCCATGTGCTACTTCTGGATCGTGCGCATTTGGGGAGACGCGGTAATCTTTAACGAGTATTACGACGGCGTGTCAGTTCCGGCAGCCAGGCCAAGGTCATCGGCAGATAAGATCCTGGATGAGGTGATCATTCCCGATCTCAAGAAAGCGTACGGCCTGGCGGTGAAAAACCAAAACGGCTCTACGTTCCTGATCAGTGAGTCGGCTATCTGCGCTACATTGGCGGACGTGTACATGTGGAAAAAGGACTATACCAATGCTGTTATATGGTTCAATAATCTTTTTGCGTCGAAGAATCCTACGGGGTTGGTTTATGGAACCACTGATGCCAGGCTCCAGCCAACCGCCTCCTGGAAGAGCATTTTTACTACTCCCACCGCCAGCACCGAAACGATCTGGTTCCTGAACTGGGACGACGCAAAAAATGGCTGCTCCTGCACGACACCGGGCTATTCAGCCAATAACAAAAGGATGCGGGTCGACCCGCTCCTGGTTACCAGTTATTTCGATCCGATTAAGTTAACTCCCAATACGGGCGACATACGGCCTAAACAGACCATAGACCTTTACCAGCGCACGAACGCTATCGGTTACCGTTTCGTGAAATGGTATAACTCACCGGTAAATCCGACAGCCCTGGCGGCCACCGATGCCGCTGAGACCGCTGCGGTGAACGTTTACTATAACCAGGCCGCGCCGGTTTACCTGCCAATGTACCGCCTTACCGACATGTTCCTGCTTTACGCGGAAGCGCTTAATGCATCAAATAACCCTACCGGCGCGCTTACTTACCTCAACTATGTACGCAAACGGGCCAACGTTGCCCAGTATGTGATCACCGATCCGGCGGTATCAACCAAAGCAGCCATGGAAAATGCCATTCTCCGCGAAAGGCAGGTCGAACTGATCGGCGAAGGCAAACGGTGGTTCGACCTGGTACGCACCGGGAAAGTGAAAGAAGTAATGGACCCCGTGCTTAAATCGCGCCAGGCCGCGGCAGGCGATCTTAATCCCGTCGGCTTCCCGGATGTGCGTAAAACCCTGTTCCCGATTAACAGGAGTGTGCTTAACTCCAATAAATTATTAGTTCAAAACCCTTCTTACGGAGATTAACCAGCTAGCTGACATGAAATACATGACGAATAATATAACCAAACTGTTTCCCATACTGGCAATCACTGCGCTTTTATCAGGTTGCTCGTTATTCGGGTTAGACGTGCAAAAGGATTACGATTATAAAAAAGTGACCCTCGATCCTCACATTAATGTATCCGCTAAGCAATTTATGGACGAGCGTGCCAATGGTACCGGCGCGACAGCCCAGGGTTCTGCAGACACTATTTTCCGTTGGATGAAGAAAGGCCTCGAATATGCAGGTATCGACCTGGCAGAATACGAAAAGTCAGGGAGGACCTTTATTTTTCTTACCAACGACGCTATTCGTGTTCGTAACGCTACCACTGGCGTTATTACCGCCGGCTTATGGTTTACTTACCCGATTGTTGATACCGTTGACCCGCTTACCGGTTTACCTAAAACCACCCACCCGGCCAGGAGCTGGAGCGAATACACCCAGCAGGATGTGAAAAATATGTTCCTCTACCTGATCGGCAACGGCGAGTACAATTTTGAGCAATTGAGCAATCTTAATACAAAGGTGCAGTCGCTACTGCCCGCAGCAAGTGTAATGTCTACAAAGTCGACATTTGGTTATACCAACGCGGGTAAGGTATTCGATCAAGCAGGCGTGTTTTACCTGAAACTTCAAACCAACGCTGACTTAACGCCGATAATTATCAACAATGGTAATACCAGCCGCAGCGCCGGTTACATTGCCACCAACGGGCCCGTACACGTATGGGGCGCATACCCTACCATGGCCGTTGTTGGTTTACCATAAGCAGTACCTGCGTTAATGGCATTAGCAACCCCGGGGCCTGTATTTACAGGCCCCTTTTTTAGACTTCTCTATGAAAAAACTGATCGCACTTATCTTAGCCGCTACGTTGTCTCTTCCGCTGGTCGCCCAGGTTAAATCGAGGCTTAACAACAATTGGGAGTTTCTTCGCCAGGACCTTGGCGGGATCTGGGAAGCTGTGCGCCCCTACACCAAAGGTAACCCGGAAGAAGTGCCCCTGTGGCAGAATGTTACGCTTCCTCATTGCTTTAACGCACTCGATGGCGTGGACCCCGATGTTAATTATTACCAGGGACCAGGCTGGTACCGCACCCAGCTTGATGTGAAAAACCCGTATAAGGACGGCAGAACGGTGCTGCATTTTGAAGGCGCCGGCCAAAAAACCGAAGTGTACGTGCACACCACCCGCGTAACTTCACATACAGGCGGGTATGACGAGTGGACGGCCGACATCACGGACGCCATAGAAGCGTTTAAAAAAACGGAAGCTTTTACCAAACAGTTTAAGGGCAAGGTGCCCGTTTCCATCCGCTGCGATAACTCCCGCGACCTGGAGATGATCCCGTCGGATCTTTCGGACTTTAATATTTATGGCGGTCTTTACCGCTATGTGAATCTGGTTTACACCCCCGCACTCTCCATCGAAAAACTCTTCGCTTTCGCGGAAGTGGATAAGGAAGGCAAAGCAGGGAACTTATCCGTTAATGCCAGGTTATACAACCCCCTGAAGCTGGTGAACGCCACCATTACCGTAGTAATACGCGACCCCCAGGACAAGGAAATTAAAAATCAGCAGGTCGACTATAAATCTACGGAAGATGACGTAGCGCTGTTGTCGTTTAAAGTAACAAAACCGCTGTTGTGGTCGCCGGAAAAACCGCAGCTGTATACGGTGCAGGCTACCATAAAATCGGCTTCGGGCGAGTTTACACAGACAGAGAAAGTGGGTTTCCGCAATTTCGAATTCGTAGAAAAAGGCCCGTTTATGCTTAATGGTAAACGATTATTGCTGCGGGGCACGCACCGGCACGAAGACCATGCAGGCGTGGCTGCTGCGATGACGGAAGATATGATGCGCAGCGAGATGAAACTCATGAAGGAAATGGGCGTAAACTTCATTCGCCTGGGGCATTACCAGCAATCGCGCGTTATTCTCGATCTCTGCGACAGCCTCGGCATCCTTGTCTGGGAAGAAATTCCATGGTGCCGCGGCGGCCTGGGCGGTAAAACTTACCAGGACCAGGCGAAGCGCATGCTCACCAACATGATCGAACAGCATTATAACCACCCCGCGGTGATCATCTGGGGGCTGGGTAACGAAAACGACTGGCCCAACGATTTTCCCGGGTTCGACAAGGAGAAGATCCGCACCTTTATGAAAGAGTTGAACGACTTGTCGCATAAACTCGATCGCTCGCGCAGTACCGCCATCCGCCGTTGCGATTTCTGCGCAGATATCGTGGATGTGTATTCTCCCTCCATCTGGGCAGGCTGGTACCGGGGCATTTACACCGAATACAAACAGGCGTCGCTCGACGAATTTAACAAAGTAAAACGCTTCCTCCACGTGGAGTGGGGAGGTGATAGCCATGCACGTCGTCACTCCGAAAACCCGGATAAAGCATTAAGCATCGTAAAAACCGGTGGCGGCGCCGATGAGCGTGCCGGAGATGCATCGCTTTTCGGCGGTGCGGCGCGCGTGTCTAAGGACGGCGACTGGAGCGAATCCTACATCTGCAACCTCATCGACTGGCACCTGAAAGAACAGGAAACCATGCCCTGGCTTACCGGGACCGCACAGTGGCCCTTTAAAGATTTTTCGACACCGGTGCGGCCAGACAACCCGATCCCTTACATGAACCAAAAAGGGGTGGTAGAACGCGACCTCACCAAGAAAGAGGCATTTTACGTGTTCCAATCCTACTGGACCACGCAGCCGATGGCCCATATCTACGGCCATTCTTGGCCCATACGCTGGGGCGATGCCGGCGAACAGAAAATGGTAAAAGTATACTCTAATTGCGATGAAGCAGAGCTTTTTGTGAACGGCAAAAGCTACGGCACCCGTAAACGTAACAGCCAGGATTTCCCCGCATCCGGTTTACGCTGGCAGGTGGAATATGCCGCCGGTAATAACCACCTGAAAGTGGTGGCTAAAAAGGGGAAGGTTGCCGTCACCGACGAGATAGACCAGGCTTACCAGGTGGAGAAATGGAGCAAACCCGCAAAAATGGTACTCGAAAAGGTTTCGCAGGAGGGAGATAAAGTAACTATTCGCGTGAAGCTGAAAGATGCCAGGAACGTAGATTGCCTCGATGCCGTTAACTGGGTGGAATTTGGCCTTACCGGCGACGGGCAAATGATCGACGACCAGGGAACCTCGTCGGGCTCACGCAAGGTGCAGGTGTATAATGGGTATGCTATTATCAGCATCCGGTTAAATAAAGGAAAGAGCGTGGCGAGTGTGAAGTCACAGGGGATGGAGACGGTGATGTTAATATTATAAAATGAAGAAGGACGCTTGTTTTAGCACAGAGAACAGGGGGTATTTACAACGGGCAAGGAGTTTGACGTTTAACCCTGTGTCCCCTGTGAAAATACCCGCAATGTCCTCTGTCATAAAAACCGCCATCTTTCTTTTAATCATACTCTTGTCTTCCACTACGTCCCCTGCTAAAAACCTGTATGTTTCCCTTACCGGCAACGACAAAAATCCAGGCACCTTACGGCAACCTTTCCTTACCCTCCGGAAAGCAGGATCCGAAGCCCGCAAGTGCACTACGTCCGTTACTATTTACATCCGCGGCGGGACCTATTATTTAGAAGTCCCCCTTATATTTCCCGGTACCGGCCTAAAAGCCGGCAATTCCCTTACCCTCCGCCCCTATAAAAATGAAAAAGTAACCATTAGCGGCGCCCGTCGCCTCAGGCTTAAGTGGCGGCCTTTCCGTGATCGGATCTTAAGAGCGCCTGTTCCCGGCGACCTGGTTTTCGACCAGCTATATGTGAATGGAACGTGCCGGCAGATGGCACGTTATCCTAATTATCGCGAAGGAATACGTCCCTATGGAGGCACTTCCGCCGATGCGATAAGTCCCGGGCGGGTTAAAAAGTGGCAAGATCCTGCGGGTGGTTTTATCCACGCAATGCATACCGGTCAATGGGGCGACATGGCGTTCCGGATCACCGGTAAAAATGCCGGCGGTACCTTGGAAATGGAAGGAGGCTGGCAGAATAACCGTCCTTCGCCTATGCATAAGCAGTACCGTTTCGTAGAGAATATTTTCGAGGAGCTCGACACGCTGAACGAATGGTTCTATAACGCCGCGGAAAAGATGCTGTATTTCAAGCCATCGCCGGGGCTGGACCTCAAAACCGCAATTATCGAGGTTCCGCAGGCAGAAACGCTGATCGGGATTACGGGATCTTCGTCTGCGCCTGTAACACATGTTTTTATCGAAGGTATCCGCTTTACACAGACCACCCGCACTTTTATGAAAACACGCGAGCCGTTATTAAGGAGCGACTGGGCCGTTTACCGGTCGGGCGCAATCCTGTTAAGCGGTACGAAGGACTGCCGGGTCAGAAATTGCACGCTCGACAATATAGGTGGCAACGCCGTGATGGTCAGCGGGTTCAATAGCGGTTTTAGTATCGAACGGTCACATATCTATAACATAGGCGGCAGCGCCATTTCTTTTATAGGAGATCCATCGTCCGTAAGGTCGCCTTCATTCAGGTATGAGCACTTTGTAAAATATGAAGACATGGATAAGCTTCCCGGCGAAAAAGGCCGCGACTTCCCGGTTTCATGCCGCGCCGTGGATAACCTCGTCCATCATATCGGAACGGTTGAAAAACAGGTAGCCGGCATCGAGATCTCCATGTCGCAGGCCATATCCATAACCCATAACACCATATATGAGGTGCCCCGCGCCGGTATCAACATCGGCGATGGGAACTGGGGCGGCCACCTGATCGCTTATAATGATGTGTTTGATACCGTGCTCGAAACCGGCGATCATGGTGCCTTCAATTCCTGGGGCCGCGACCGCTTCTGGCACCCGAAAAGAGCCACTATGGATAGCCTGGTAGCGGCAAGGCCGGAACTGATCGGGTTGGACGCGGTGAAAACCACCTTCATTTTAAATAACAGGTTTCGTTGCGATAACGGTTGGGACATCGACCTCGACGATGGGTCCGGAAATTACACCATTGCCAACAACGTATGCCTGAACGGCGGCATTAAGCTTCGGGAAGGCTTTGGCCGGACGGTAGAAAACAATATTATGCTTAACAACTCTTTTCATCCGCATGTATGGTTTAAGAATAGCCGTGATGTTTTTCAGCGCAATATCGTTACCACGGCCTACCAGCCCATCCGCATCAACGATTGGGGAAAAGCCGTAAATAACAATCTATTCCCGGATAGCATAAGCCTGCTTAACGCGAGAAAAAATGGCACAGATCAATCCTCCATATATGGCGATCCGCAATTCGTCGATCCTGTAAATGGCAACTACCAGGTAAAGCAGGGTTCTCCGGCATTAAAAACCGGGTTTATAAACTTCCCGATGGAGTTTGGTGTGCGCCCGTCCCACCTGCGGGCCCTGGCCAGGAAAGTGGTATTTCCGCAGCTGGCGGTGGTTTCGGCAGCGGCCGATGACCAGCTATACGATTTTATGGGCATGAAAATCAAGAACCTTCATACGCTTGCCGAGCGCTCCGCAACCGGGATGGCCGGTGAAACCGGTGTGCTGGTGAGAGAAATTGCACCCACCAGTATTCTCGCCCCGCAATTGAGGCCCAACGATGTAATTCTCGAATACGCCGGTAATCCCATCGCAAGCGTGAAGGACTTATTCCAGGTGCGTGCCACCGTCCAATCGCGGCGGGTGGTGCCGGTGACGATTTTCCGCGACCAGGCAAAAATGACCCTTACCCTAACTATAAAATGATGCAGATAAGTCAACGGGTTAACACGCTCCTGGCTGCGACGATGCTGTTAAGCGGCGGCAAAGCCCTGGCGCAGGAGGCCGGCGGCAACCTCAGGCTTTGGTATAATAAACCGGCCAATGTTTGGGAGGAAGCGCTTCCCCTCGGAAATGGCAAAACCGGAGCCATGGTTTTCGGGCGGGTAAATAAAGAGCGTTACCAGCTGAACGATGCCACCTTATGGTCGGGTTACCCGGAACCGGGAAATAATCCCAAAGGCCCGGCAGCACTTCCGCAGGTGCGCAAAGCGGTGTTCGACGGCGATTTTGAAAAGGCCGCCGATCTGTGGAAAAACAACCTGCAGGGACCGTATTCTGCACGTTATTTGCCCCTGGGCGATCTCTGGCTGGATTTCCGGCTGAGAGACAGCACGGTAACCAACTACTACCGCGACCTGGATCTCGCAAATTCTACCGCAACCGTGTCGTACACCATAAACGGCGTGACCTATCGCCGCCAGACATTCATGAGCTTCCCCGACAAGGTGATGGTGATCCGCATTACCGCCGACAAAAAGGGTGCGGTGAGTTTTACGGCCGGCCTTTCGAGTAAGTTGAAATTCAACGTACTCAAGCCGGTTGGCAACACCCTGGTGATGAAAGGAGTGGCGCCCTCGTTCGTAGCTAACCGTCCCAGCGAGCCCGGGCAGGTAAAATACAACAGCCCTGCGGGCGAAGGCATGAAATTCGAGGTTCGCCTAAACATTAAAACCACCGGCGGGAGGATCAGCAGCGGCGCGGGCTCGCTCGAAGTGCGCCAGGCGGATGCCGTTACCCTGGTACTTGCGGAAGCTACCAGCTTTAACGGGTTCGATAAATCTCCGGGCCTGCAGGGGAAGGATCCCGCAGTGGCCGCCGCCGGTAACTTGACCAACGCGTTAATACTCAGCCCTGAAGCATTGCGGAAACGCCACCTGGCCGACTATCAGCGCCTGTTTAACCGCGTGAGCCTGAACCTGGGCAGTGATCCCGAAGCGCTGAGGCTTCCCATCCCCGAACGAATGCTGCGCCTTAACTCCGGCAAGGCCGATAACCAGCTGCAAACTATCTACTACCAGTTTGGCAGGTACCTGCTTATCTCGTGCTCGAGGCCCGGTTCGCCGCCGGCCAACCTCCAGGGTATATGGAACGACCTGGTGCAACCGCCCTGGGGCAGCAATTACACCACCAACATTAATACGGAAATGAACTATTGGCTGGCAGAAAATACCAATCTTTCGGAGTGTCACCAACCGCTGTTCGATTTTATGAAAAGCCTTGCGGTAAATGGCGCGGTTACCGCCAAAACCAACTATGAGATAAACGAGGGCTGGGTAACGCATCATAACTCGGATATTTGGGCCAAAACCTCGCCACCTGGCGGCTACGATTGGGACCCGCGGGGAGCGCCACGTTGGTCGGCATGGCCCATGGCGGGCGCCTGGCTTAGTACGCACCTGTACGAACACTACCTGTTTACCGGCGATAAACGTTTCCTGGAAGCCGAAGCCTGGCCGTTGATGAAAGGCGCCGCAGCGTTTATGCTCAACTGGCTGATTACA
Source organism: Hufsiella ginkgonis (assembly GCF_009834915.1). Classification (GTDB taxonomy): domain Bacteria; phylum Bacteroidota; class Bacteroidia; order Sphingobacteriales; family Sphingobacteriaceae; genus Hufsiella; species Hufsiella ginkgonis. The sequence continues at coordinate 1,580,088 of NZ_WVHS01000001.1, forward strand.
GACCCAAAAACGGGTAATCTGGTTACCAACCCGTCTACCTCGCCGGAGAACACCCTTAAAAAAGACGGCAAGGAGTACCAGGTAAGCCTGGCTACCACCATGGACATGTCGATCATCCGGGAGCTGTTCACCAACTGTATTCAAACAAGCACGGTCCTGGGTGTAGATGCTGGGTTCAGGCAAAAACTGGTGCAGGCGAAAGCAAAGCTGTACCCCTATCATATCGGCCAATATGGCCAGCTACAGGAATGGTATGGCGACTGGGACGACCCGAAAGACACGCACCGCCACATCTCCCAGCTTTTTGGCCTGTTTCCCGGCAACCAGCTTTCTCCGGAATATACACCGGAGCTTGCCGCCGCCGCCAGGCAGTCGCTTATCCACCGGGGAGATGTAAGTACCGGCTGGTCTATGGCGTGGAAAACCAACTGGTGGGCAAGGCTGTACGATGGCAACCACGCCTACGCGATCTTAAAAGCGGGGCTCACCTACATAGATCCGAACAAAGAAAAAGCGCAAATGAGCGGCGGGGGCGCCTACCCGAATTTGTTCGATGCACACCCGCCATTCCAGATCGACGGCAACTTCGGCGCTACCGCCGGAACCACCGAAATGCTCCTTCAAAGCCATACCGGCGAGCTGAACTTACTGCCTGCGCTGCCCGATGCCTGGCCCGCCGGCTGGATCAAAGGCATAAAGGCCAGGGGCAATTTTACGGTAGACATCGACTGGAAAAACGGTAAGCTGGTTTCGGCACGGATCTATTCCGCGCTGGGAGGGAATTGCCGCGTACACAGCAAGGTGCCTGTTAAAATAGTGGGTGTTGCCGCAGCCATGGTACGGGACGGCAATCCTAACCCGCTGAATGTGCTGCCCGAAAAACAGGCGTTCGGGAAAAATACCAATGTAAAGCTATTGGAGTGGAACCTGGATAAGGGATATACCATCGATTTTGAAACCTTAAAAGGCAAGGTGTACCTCGTTGAGGCGTTATAAATTAACAAGTATGGAAAAAGTAATCTGGTTAACGGTCTTATTGCTGTTGCCGCAAGGTGTCGGCAAGACCGGGAGTGCTACACAAAAGCGGGCCGCATATAAAAAAGAAGTGACGGCGACCCTGCGTAAACATATTTTAGAAGAGGCATCGTGGGCGCTGCAGCAACAGCCGGTTACGGTTACGGCACAGTCGTCGCCCAGGAGTGCCGGAGGCAAACACGATTTCTTTTCGGAAGGCGACTACTGGTGGCCCAACCCGGCAAGCCCGGATAGCGCCTACATCCAGCGTGATGGCATGACCAACCCCGATAATTTTGTGGCCCATCGCCTGGCGATGATACGTTTTAGTAAAGTGATGGGCGCGCTGGCTTCGGCGTACGTAATTACAGGAGACCAGAAATATGTTAAGCATGCCCGGCTGCACTTACATGCCTGGTTTGTAAACGGGGAAACGCTCATGAGCCCGCACCTGCTGTACGCACAAGCCATAAAAGGCCGGTTTACCGGGCGGGGCATTGGTGTGATAGATACCATCCAGCTTATGGAAGTGGCCCAGGCGGTAATCGTATTGCAGCAGGCGCCGGGCTTCGATAAAGCCACGCTTGCGGGGATCAAAAAATGGTTCGCCGACTACCTGGCCTGGCTCACCACGCACCAGTACGGGAAAGACGAAATGAACGCTAAAAATAACCATGGCACCTGCTGGACCATGCAGGTGGCGTCGTTCGCTAAGCTGACGAATAATACCAGGCTGCTCGACCTTTGCCGGGAGCGCTACCAAACCGTGCACCTGCCAGGGCAGATGGCTGCCGATGGAAGCTTTCCGCTGGAATTAAAACGCACCAAACCATACGGCTACTCCATTTTTAACCTCGACGCCATGACCATGCTCTGCCAGGAATTATCGGACGAAAAGCATGATCTCTGGCATTTTACGCTCGCCGATGGCCGTTCGATGGAGAAGGGCATCGCCTACCTGTACCCGTTTATTGCCGACAAACAAAGCTGGCCATTTCAAAAAGATGTAATGTACTGGGAAAACTGGCCCGTAGCGCAGCCCGCATTGGTATTCGGCGCCGCCGCATATGATAACAAAGACTGGTTTACCACCTGGCAAAAGCTGGACCATGACCCGAAAGTGGAAGAGGTGATCCGCAATTTGCCGGTGCGTAACCCGGTGATCTGGTTTTAAAGGAAGGAACCGGTGAGAACTATAACCATGAGACCACGAAAAACCACATTCTTACTCGCTTTTCTCCTTTTAACCTGCTCCATTGTAAACGCACAGGACAAAGGCGACGAAGACAAAACCATGTCGAACTCCGCCGGCAAGGCCCGCGACCAGGAAGAGATCGATGAAGCCATGAACGGTTGGTGGAAAGCATCAATGCAAACGCACGACCAGCGCATCGCCTGGTGGCGCGAGGCGCGTTTCGGCATGTTTATCCATTGGGGTATTTATTCCCTCCCGGGAGGAGAATGGAAAGGCAGGAAAGTGAGCGGGTATGCCGAGCACCTCATGCGCAAAGAGAAGATCACGCGGGCAGAATACCTCGAGCTCGCCCACCAGTTTAACCCGGTAAAGTTTAATGCCGACGAATGGGTGCGCGCAGCAAGAAATGCCGGTATGAAGTACCTGGTGATCACCGCCAAGCACCATGACGGCTTTGCCATGTATGCTTCCGGCGTTTCAGACTTCAACGTGCTGCAGCAAACACCCTGGAAACACGACCCTATGGCCGACCTTTCCGCCGCCTGTAAAAAATATGGCGTCAAATTCGGGTTCTACTACTCGCATGCCTTTGATTGGGAACACCCCGACGCTCCCGGGAACGACTGGGAATATAAAAACCCGGGCGGCGACCTGAACTTGTTCGGCGGCCGCGACTGGTACGATGTGCATCCAGAGCTGCTCCCCAAGGCCGTAAAATATGTAAACGAAAAGGCGATTCCCCAGATCAGGGAGTTGCTCACCAAATATCACCCGGATATTATCTGGTTCGACACCCCGCAAAAACTGCCGCTGTCTGAAAATATCCGGATCCTCAAGGCCATCCGCCAAACCGACCAGCACGTGGTGGTGAACGGACGCCTGGCACGTTCGGCTAACGCGATGCTGGGCGATTACCAGAATACCGCCGATCGTCCCGCAGAGTTTTTTCCCGCAGAAGGCGACTGGGAAGCGATCCCTACTACCAACGAATCGTATGGTTATTCCAAGTTCGACGACAGTCACAAGCCTGCCGGCTTTTTTATCCGCCTGCTGGCGAAATCGGCATCCCGCGGGGGAAATTTGCTGATGAACCTCGGCCCCATGGGCGATGGCGCTTATGACCCCAAAGACCTCCGCATCCTTAACGGTATAGGCAGCTGGATGGCAAAAAACAGCGAGAGTATTTATGCCACCACCAGGTCGCCCCTGGCCTTACAAAGCTGGGGCGTAGTTACGGCAAAGCCGGGTAAGCTTTACCTGCACGTATTTAACTGGCCCGCCCATGGTAAGCTGGTGGTTGGCGGCTTAAGCTCGGGCGTAAAGAACGCCTACCTGCTGGCCGATGCGAAAAAGAAGAGCCTTGCATGTAAACTGTTGCCGCACGATGTGAATATTATGCTCCCGTTAAAAGCGCCAGACACCATTAATACGGTGATCGTGCTGGAAACTACCGGGCCCCCGGCCGCCGATCAGACCCGGTTGCTGGATGCGGGCCAACCTAACCGGCTGCTGGCATTTGACGCGGACCTCGGGGGTAAAGGTCTCACGTATGGTGATGGCAAAATGGCTAAATATTTTGTCGAGAACTGGAAATCGACCGACCAGTCGATCAGCTGGAATTTCCGGCTCAACGAAGCTGCCAGGTTCCGCATCGTAATAAAGTACGCCGCAACTCCCGAAACCGGGGGCAAGTACCAGCTCCGGTTTGATGACGTAACCAAAGAAAGCAGTACTTCCCCTTCCGCCGCAGGCGAAAAAACGGTAAGCACAGGGCTGGGAGAGATTACGCTGCAACCGGGTAAGCACCGGTTACGTATCTTGCCGGCATCTATCGCCAAAACAGAATTAATGAAGCTCTTTGAAATACAATTGATCCCTGTAAAATGAACAAGAAATTTTTTCCTGCCCTGGTCCTTTCCCTGGTGATTTCGGGCTGCTTCGCACAAAAGCAGTCGCTGACCAAAGTTTTTGCCGACGCCGAAACACAAACGCTGCAGTTGCTGAAAGAAGCGGCTGCCACCGAAAAGTCGGCCGCCACGCCCGGTGTATTCACACCGAGGACACTTGAAAACGGCAACCTCAGGAATGTGGCTTCCCGCGACTGGACCAGCGGGTTTTTTCCCGGCGTATTGTGGTACCTCTATGATTTCACCGGCAAAAAGCAATGGCTCCAAGAGGCGAAAACCTATACCGCACAGGTGGAAAAGGAGAAAACGAACGGTACCACCCACGATATGGGCTTTAAAGTATACTGCAGTTTCGGCAACGGTTACCGGCTTACCAAAGACCCGGCCTACCGCGAAGTGATCATCCAGTCGGCCAGGACGCTGGCTACCCGCTTTAACCCAACGGTGGGCGCCATTAAATCGTGGGACCATCACAACGATGTGTGGCCTTTCCCGGTCATTATCGATAATATGATGAACCTCGAGCTGCTGTTCGAAGCCACCAACCTTACCGGCGATTCCACCTACTATAAGGTAGCGGTAGCGCATGCCAACACCACCATGAAGAACCATTTCCGCCCGGATTACAGCTCGTACCATGTGATCGCTTATGACCCGGCAACCGGTAAAGTGCTAAAAAAGAACACACACCAGGGTTTTAGCCACGAATCGGCATGGGCCCGCGGACAAGCGTGGGCATTATACGGCTACACCCTTTGCTACCGCGAAACCAGGGATAAAGCCTACCTCGCACAGGCGGAAAACGTAGCGAAATTCATTTTCTCCAACCCGCATATGCCCGCAGACCTGGTACCTTACTGGGATTTCGATGCGCCCGGTATCCCGAACGAACCACGCGACGCCTCGGCGGCGGCGGTAATCGCTTCCGGCCTCTATGAATTAAGCACCTATTCGTCCGCGGGGAAAGACTATGTGGCAAAGGCCGATAAGATCCTGGCAAGTTTAACAGGTATATACCGTTCGCCGATAGGCGGGAACAAAGGGTTTATCCTGGGACACAGCACCGGTTCAAAACCATCGAACTCCGAGGTGGATGTGCCATTAAATTACGCGGATTATTACTACCTCGAAGCGCTGCTCCGCCAGAAAAGATTGGCAGAGAAGAAATCCGTAGTGGAACTGAATAAGAAGAATTAAGCGAGAGCTCTTTCGGGCACTAATAGGTGACCGCACATCATGTCATGAGAAAAACACCGTTCCATTATAACCTGTCAATCATTTTTTGCCTGTTATTAATAATCACCAGGTATACCTCACAGGCCGCCACCACCCGCGTTTCGTCGCTCGCCGGCCTGCAGAAAGCCATTCAAAATGCCAAGCCCGGCGATAATATCGTTCTTGCCAGCGGCAGCTACCCCGCCGCCGCCGATATCGCGGTTACCGTACAGGGCACCAAAGGCAACCCGATCACCATTTCATCGGAGAAGACCGGTACCGCGATCATAGACGGGAAAGGCGGCTTTAACCTCGGAGGCAACGCCTCGTATATCGTGATCCGCGGCTTTAAGTTTATCCATGCCTCCTCCCGCGCAGCGTCGGGCCCCGAAACGAGCTTCTGCCGGTGGACACAAAACTCATTTCAAAACGCCGGTCCCGGCGAAAACCTTACCATTGCCGGTAACAACCACGAGATCGACCATAATACCTTCCAGGATAAGGATGCGATGGGAAGGTTCCTGGCTATCCGCGGGAAAGGAGTACAGATTGCCCAAAACCTTTGGATCCACCACAACTACTTTGTGAATTATGCCGGCCAGGGAGGCGCTAACGGGGCCGAAGCCCTCCAGTTCGGGCTGAGCGGTTTCAGCATGTCGATAAGCAATAGCGTGGTGGAATATAACCTCTTCGAAAAATGTGCCGGCGAAGCAGAGCTGATCTCGGTAAAAGCCGGTGGGGTTACGCTCAGGTACAATACCATTCGCGATTGTCCCGCGCAATTCACCTTACGCCACGGTAACAGGAACGAGGTATACGGCAACTATTTCTACCGCACCCCGGGATTACGCATTTTTGGCGACGATCACCGGGTATACAGCAATTATTTCGAAAATTGCATCCCCGCCATTACCATCGGCAATGGGGACGGCGAGGTGGCCGATGGCGCGAAACTAACCGTGCATGACCGTCCGGACCGCGTGCTGATCGCATTTAATACGCTGATAAACAGTAAACAAGGAATTGTGCTTCCCGCCCGGAAAGACGGCATGGGCGCTACGCTCATCACCATTGCCCGCAACATCATCAGCGGCGGCGAAGTGGCAGTGGCTATCCAGGGCGAGCTTAAAGGCGGCAAATGGCAGGACAACCTGGTGTTTAACGCCAAAGATGCAGGAAATATCCCGGTTACCGGTTACCAAACTACCTACCCGATGCTGGTGCGCAGTCCTGCCGAAACAAGCGCTTTTCACCTGCAGGGAAGTAGCCTGGCCATCGATGATACGCCTGTAAACGCCTATCCGATGGTAACGGTCGATATGGATGGCCAGAAGCGTACCGGTAAGTTCGATACCGGTGCAGATGAATGGAGTACCGGAAAAGTGACCGCCTCGCCGCTTTACGCGGATAAGGTGGGTGCGTGGTAGTGGTCGCGGCAGGCTATAATCCGCCACCTGTAATACCTGCTGCAAATAGCTCCCGGGTTTTCTTCAGCTCGGCTATCTTGCCGGCTTGCTCAAGCTTTGAGTAGTATTGCAGCAGCAGGTTATAAGCTTCCTGGTGACCGGGATTTAACCGGATCGTGTCTTCATATTTCCCGATAGCCGCGCCGATGTTCCCGGTAGCTTCTTCAAATTTACCCTCGGTAAACACGTAATCGGCATTATACAGCTTACCGCCGCTTTCGGGCAGGGTGACAAATAGCTGCGAGGCATTTTCCGTTTTGCCCATCCCGATCAGCAGGCGGACGTAACGCAAACGGTCGTCGTTAGGCAGGAACCGGTCGTTAAAGTTGGCCGGCAGGTATTGCTGCACCGAGTCTTTTTTGCCAAGGGCGAAGTAACATTCGGCCATCCTCAAGGCAAAGCCCGGGCGCGAGTTGCCGGCCGACTGCAGGATGCGCTGCGCTTCTTTCAGGGTGCCGATGGCTTCGTTATACCTGCCGGCATTTGCCAGGGCATCGGCATATTGGTTGCGGAAGTCGTAATTCTGCGGACGTTGTTCCACCAGTTTTTTCAGCACACCCACTTGTTCCGGATACCCCAGCGACGATTTGAGCGACGCCACATATGCCACCGCATCTTCTTTCACGTCGCGCAGGTACGTTGAGATCACGGGCGCCGTTTTAATGTAGGCTTCCGCTACGGCGATAGCTTCCGCCATCATGCCGTTGGTGCGGTAAAGCTCGCGAAGGTCTTCGCTGATGCCTGCGCGTTCCTGGTAATCGTCTTCCAGCTTAAGCGCTTTTTTCAGGTAAGCGGCCTGTTCTTCAAGGGATTTATCGGTATCGATGTCGCCGTTTCGGAGACGTGCGCCGCTTAACGACGCCAATGCGGAGTAGATCGGGGCATAATTACCGTTAATGGCTTCCGCCTTTTTCAGCCAGCTTTCCGCGGCAGCGAAGCTCTTCTGGTCCTGTTCCAGCCTCGCGAAGGCGAGATAAGCCGGGAGGTATTTCGCGTCGTAGGTAAGTGCGGTGTCGAGCAGTTTTTTGGTTTCTACGGGGTTGCGCCTGGTGCGGCCAGCCAGGTTTACATATACCTGGGCCCAGTTGCTGGCCATGGCCTGTTTATCGCCGGCGAGGTAGGCACGCTCTTTTTTTACCAGCTGGTCTATAAAGGCGTACATGCCCGGATCTTTGCGGCGCAGGTCGGAAGTGGTGTTCATCGATTTAAAATCGAGCGGGTGCACCTTCACCGGCTCGAAATATGCGGGGTACGTTTGCGCGAAATATTCTGATTCGTTATTCTGCGAGTAATAATCCAGCGTGCGTTTCTCTTTCATCGCCTGGTAGTATAGCGCGCGGATCTTCCGGCTTTCGGCATCGGTCATTACCCGGCTATGGAAAAGATGTACGTATTCGTGCAGGATCACATTTCTTTCCAGGAAGGCGCCGCGTTCCACGTATTCTATAGCTGCCGCACCGCTGCCCACCCCGCGGATGTCCATCCACTGCCGGTTGTCGAACGTAGTGGTGTACCTGAAGCTTGGCGAGTTCATGGTAATGGCGAGGTCGTGGTGCAGGGGCGGGATCCGGAAGGCGTTATCCTGCCGCGAAAGGAACGGGAAATAGGCCACTGCAGAATAAAGCTGGTTCCACACCATCGCTTTGGCGGTTTGGCCGGGGTAGTAACTCACGTCGGGGAATACCCGGGTAAAGTTTTTCATATCCGTGATCGCCGGCTGCTGCAGTGCCGCTGTTACCGAATCGTACATGGCCAGGTAGCGCAGCCGCTTTGATTTCAGTACTGCCGAAAGTCCGTTATGTGCCGGCCCGTAATGTTTCTTCACGGCCAGGACGCTCTTAAAGATCCGCTCTGCGGAGTCGAGCCTGGCGTGCCAGTCCGTATCAAACGCCGAGTAAAAAATAGACGCCCGGTGCATGAGCGGAAGTACAGACGACGGGTATTTCGCGCCGATCCTGCGGGTATGCTCCAACGCCTCGGCCACCCTGTTGTTGCGGAACAGGGCATCGGCCTCTTCCAGTTCACCGCGCACCTGCTCGTCGTCCGCCTGTGCGTAATCCGCATAAGTGAGGTTAGTATGGCCGTTTCCCCAGTGCCAGTGGGTTTGGTAGTGCAGGGGATTAACCGCCAGCGCGATCTCCCACTGCGCGGCCATCGCGTTAAGCTGTGTGGCGTCCACCCTTCGCCAGATGGCATAGCCGTAATTAAAGCGGGCATCGGCATTAAGGGGGTTAATAGACAGCGACTTTTTTAACGGCGCCTCCGCCAGTTCCGGACGCTGGTCCCAGAAGTAAACGTCGGCCTCCAATAAGTAGGCGTTCGCATTTAGCGGGTTTTTGGCGATCAGTTTCTTCGCCAGCGCCAATGCCTGCGGGTAGTTCTTTTGCAGCAGCAGTACCCTGCCCAGCATTACTTCGAGGTACTCATCGCCCGGTTTTTTAACCAGCGCGTTCCGGCAGGTGGCGGCAGCCTGCGGAAGTTTCCACGCCTGGATCTGTAAGAACGCTTTCAGGCCCGCTGCCCGGGTATGGTTTGGACTTGCCTTTAACACCTCGTTCACCAGCATTTCGGCTGCGGCATACTGGTTTTGGAGGATAAAGTAATCCGCCCGCAGCAGCTTATACTCCCGGGCGCGCTGATCTCCCTTGTTAATCCAGGCAAGCGCTTCATCCCACATGCCCAGCTGCAGCATGGTGGAAATGAACGGCGCCTTATTATCAATCACCGGTATCGATTTATGGAGCGACTCACGGAGGGTCTGGAGCCGTTTCATCGCCTGTACGGTGCTGTCTGGAGAAAGTGCCTGCGCCGAAGCCGTATGAATAAATAAGGAGGATAGGGTCAAAAGAGTAAATAATCTTTTCATAAGAACGAAAAATACGGAGAATTTAGGGGATGTCAGAATAATTGAATAGAAAGGCTACAGGGTTGCAATGAATCCCGGGCACGAAATAATGATTAACAGGGATTGTAAGTAAATTAGTAGTCGCAAGAACTATCAGTTATGAAACGAATTGAAACGGTTATTTTAACCTGCATATTCCTTACCGGCAGCGCCTCCGCGCAGCGGCCCGACCGCATGACTTGGTGGCGGGAAGCGCGCTTCGGCATGTTTATCCACTGGGGGGTATATGCCCAGCTCGCCGGGGTGTATAATGGCCACGAACAGCTGAGAGGCGGCGCGGAATGGATCATGAACCGCTCCAAGATCCCGGTAGCCGAATACCAGGCTTACGCAAAAGTATTTAATCCAGTGAAGTTCGATGCGGGGGAATGGGTGCGTGCCGCGAAAGATGCGGGCATGAAATACATCGTAATCACCGCCAAGCACCATGACGGATTCGCCCTGTTTAAATCGGCAGCCAGCAAATGGAATATCGCCGATGCCACCCCTTACGGGAAGGATGTGCTGAAGCCGCTGGCGGAGGCCTGTAAAAAATACGGTGTTAAACTCGGCTTCTACTATTCACAGGCGCAGGATTGGAACAATCCCGGCGGTGCCGCAGCGCGGAAGGTTGCCGCCGAAGGTTGGCTGAACCCCGATTCGGCAAAAATTGATGCCTATACCAAAGAACACAACGGCCATTGGGATCCTGTACAGGAGACCGCCACTTTTGCGCAGTATATAGATGAGGTAGCGGTGCCGCAGGTAAAAGAACTGATGACCAACTACGGTGATGTAGCCGTTTTATGGTGGGATACCCCTACCAACATGACAGACGACGCCGCACTGAAGCTGCAGGCGCTGCTTAAGCTGCAGCCGGACATCATTACCAACGACCGGCTGAAACGTCCGAATTTCCCGGGCGACACCAAAACGCCGGAGCAAAAGATCCCCAACCTGAGCGAGCTCGATGGGAAGGACTGGGAAACCTGTATGACGATGAACGGTACCTGGGGCTACCGTACTTCGGATAACAATTGGAAACCGGCAGAAACGCTGATCCGCAATTTATGCGATATCTCCTCCAAAGGCGGCAACTACCTGCTCAATGTAGGACCGAAACCGGATGGCACCTTTCCGCAGCAAAGCACTGATGCGCTCAAAGCCATTGGCAGCTGGATGAGAGTGAACGGCGAAGCGATCTACGCCACTAAAGCGAGCCCGCTGCCCGAGCTGGCATGGGGCAGATGTACCCGAAAAGACGATAAAACCAGCACCACGTTGTACCTGTCGGTTTTTGAATGGCCAAAGGATGGTAAACTGGTAGTGCCGGGTATTACGTTAGCCGCAACTAAGGTGACGCTGCTCGCTGGTGGAAAAGTGCTGCAGTCGCATGATAACAACGGCCAGCTGGTGATCGATCTCCCGGCGCGCCCGCCCGGTAAGCCCGCTTCGGTAGTTAAAGTAACCCTCAAGGGCAAGCTGGGAACCAGGTCCGCGGAAGCGAAGGAAAAAATGAGGACCGGCGCGATAGACTGACCGTGCTGATAATTTTCGTTATTTTGTAGGGTGAATGAACCTTACCACGCTTTTTTAAGGAAGTTCCCTGCGATAACCTGCGTGCTTTTTACGCTGCTGTGCGGAACCTCTTTTGCGCAGGGTGTGAGCCTCGCCGGCATTTGGGAAGGGACACTTACACATGGCATTCATCCCGTTACCATGACGTTGTACCTCGAGCAGGGAGCGGATAAGGTTTCCGGTACCATGCGGCTCATGACCGGCGAAGCTAAACAGGTGGTGGTTTATACCATTAAGGCTACGGTAACCGGCGGCAAGATCGTAATGACCGACCTCGAAGTGAACAACGAGCTCAATGCTACGCCATTGCTGAAGTCGAAAAAGGTGTATACCGGAACCGTTAATTCCAATAAGGATTCTACCTATATTAAAGGTACATGGGCGGCGCAGGCACAATCGGGGCCGTTTACGTTGCGGCGTACGTCGTTGGGCACACCCGGGCAACCGGTTACACCCGGTGCGGGGAAGCTGTCGGCAGGAGAGCCGGTAATTCCAAAACAGCCTGTAGCATCCGCACCGGTACCTGTACCTAAAGGCACCGTCGCACCGCCAAAAAACGATACGCCCGTGAATGCCGGTAACGTGAAGCCTGCGCCTTCCAAACCGGCGGGGCGCGCTCTTCGCCTGATGGTTACCGAAGCCGGCCTGGCAGACGGCGACCGGATCAGCGTGTATTTTAACGGCGTATTAATGGCCGATAACGTCCTGCTTACCAGGAACGCTATATACATTGACGTACCGTACGTCCCTGGCAAACTGAATAAGCTCGAGATCGAATCGAAAAGCAGCGGTAAGGACGACAGGAGCACCGTACTGCTGTCATTCTATGATAAGACACGGCACCAGCATCACCAGATCAGGGCCGATTGCAGGGCGGACCAGCGGCGCTCGTTGTCGATGATCATTTATTGAGCTTGCTTTCAATCGCTTTCAGCCAGTCTTCCCGCAGGATATTGATGGCTTCTGGTCGGCCGGTTGATTATCGCCGGTAAGTGCGTACCGTGAAAGGTGTGTTCTCCCCGGCGTGCTGCTCGTAAGTGATACTGGTGATATTTAATCTTAAAGATATTTTTATCTTACTTAAGAAATAATTAATTTCACAGGTTAATTATTCATTATGCCAGTTAAAACATACGCCTCTGCCGTTTTCGGTATCCAGGCCATTACCATTACCATCGAAGTGAATATTAGCGGCGGCACTAAGTACCACATCGTCGGCTTGCCGGACAATGCGGTTAAAGAAAGCATGCTGCGGGTGGAAGCGGCCATGCAATCCTGCGGTTTACGAATGCCCCGGCAAAAGATCGTGGTTAACCTGGCCCCGGCCGATATCCGGAAAGAGGGATCAGCGTATGATCTTGCCATCGCCATCGCGATCCTTGCGGCGTCCGGGCAGGTAGCTGCCGATAAGCTGGAACAATACCTGATTATGGGAGAAGTTTCGCTCGACGGGGGGCTGCAGCCGGTGAAAGGCGCCCTTCCGGTTTCTATCCAGGCGCGGAATGACGGATTTAAAGGGTTACTTATTCCTAAACAGAACGCCCGTGAGGCCGCTATCGTAAATGATCTCGAAGTATATGGTATCGAAAGCCTGCGGGAAGTGGTGGCGTTCCTGGAAGGGGACACAGCGATCGAGCCGACTATCGTAAATACCCGCGATGAATTCCTGCGCGACATTAACAATTATGAAAGCGATTTCTCGGAAGTAAAAGGCCAGGAAAACATCAAGCGCGCGTTAGAGATCGCTGCTGCGGGCGGGCACAATGTCATCCTGATCGGGCCGCCGGGAGCCGGTAAAACAATGCTTGCCAAAAGATTGCCCACGATCCTCCCGCCACTGAACCTGAGCGAAGCGCTTGAAACCACCAAGATCCATTCCGTTGCAGGAAAACTCGCGGCCAGCGATTCGCTGATGACAGTAAGGCCTTTCCGTTCACCGCATCACACGATCAGCGACGTGGCGCTGGTAGGCGGCGGCGTAAACCCCCAGCCGGGCGAAATTTCACTCGCTCATAATGGGGTACTTTTCCTCGACGAGCTGCCGGAATTTAAAAGAACGGTGCTGGAAGTAATGCGTCAGCCCCTGGAAGAACGGCGTGTCACTATTTCAAGGGCGAGGTTCACGATCGACTACCCGGCTTCATTTATGCTGGTGGCCAGTATGAATCCGTGTATCTGTGGTTTCCATAACCATCCTTCGCGCGAATGTACCTGCGGTCCGGGTATGGTTCAGAAGTATTTGGGCCGCGTATCCGGCCCGCTGCTCGACCGCATCGACCTGCACGTGGAGGTTACACCGGTCGATTTTAATGAGTTATCTTCCAGTCGCTATGCCGAAAAGAGCGCTGCCATCCGCAGCCGTGTGATGGTAGCACGCGAAGTTCAGGAACACAGGTTTTGCGACCGCCCGGATATCCATTGCAATGCCCAGATGAGCCCCGGGCTGGTACGCACCATTTGCGCCATCAGCGAAGCCGGTCAGCTGTTGCTTAAAAACGCCATGGAACGGCTCGGGCTTTCTGCCCGGGCTTATGACCGCATCCTGAAGGTTTCGAGGACCATCGCCGACCTCGCAGGCGCGGAAGAGATCGGGAATGAGCACCTGGCGGAGGCGATCCATTACCGCAGTTTGGACCGGGATGGGTGGGCGGGATAATAGAACAGGCGTAACTCTTTTGCTTCAGCCGCGTCTTATACCTGTCCCGTTAATCATTTCGCATGCAACAGCCCGCTATTCAATCTGTCCTGGTGCTTTCCTGTAACTACCATCTCGGTGATAACTATGGCATTTACCCCGACGCTACCTACGTAGGTCATTCCCTTTCGCTCCCGCTTTCCTGTACATGGCTCGATCATACTAAAGAAACTGTCACGTTTATTTTCGAAACCTGCGGCATCGAAACCTGGGGAAACTGGAAAGGGCACCAGGTTTGCCTCGGCGCCACCGATCCATATACCAATTTGACCACCGAGATCGGCCGCCTGAAAGACCCGGCTAATGAGTACGGCGACCAGGAGCACTTTGTCATCGACATTCCCATGCCCGTGTTTAAACAATATGTCCGTCCCACCAATAATTTTTACCTGACCATTTCACTCGACCGGCAGCCGCATGCCGTAGGAATGTCTGACGATTTCCTGTGGACTTGCTTTAAAACGGTAAGCTGCAGCCTTAAAATTGGCTGGACTTAATTCACAAGGGCCGGATCGAAATATATCCCTTTCCCCAGGTTACGCTTCCTGCCAACTTCCCGCATTTTTTTTTAAAATAACCGGCTGGTAATTAGGAAGTAAACGTTAAACCTCCTCGCTCCCTCACAATATTTTTAAAGATTAATTTGACGGTATCGATTTACTTTCTACCTTTGCAGCCCCAACAAAAAGGAACGGATTTCTGATCCGACCGCGAGTTGGAAACCGGAAGCGCAAGGCTTCGGAAAATTGAAAAGAGGGAACAAAAAAACTTTAAAAAAGTTCTTGCAGTTTTGAAAATAACTTCTCATCTTTGCAGTCCCAAAACAAACGATAGCGCGACGCTAAGTTTAACAAAAAATGAATGATTCAGTCTTTGTAAAAAGACAAAAATTATA
>NZ_WVHS01000010.1 GCF_009834915.1 Hufsiella ginkgonis
GTGGCAGGAAATAAACAAGTTAAATGAAAGGAACAGCGATGTTCAGCATAAATAATAAAAGCAAATAATCAATGCAATTCTTGGGCGGGTATTCAAACAGGTGGAAGCTTTAAGCCCCGAAGACAAGCACCTGGTCAAGACATTCATTGATGCCTTCTTGACCAAACGGCAGATACAGGAACTGGCCAAATAATAAAGAAGCCCGGCGGGTCCCGCCGGGCTTTGTTCATTTGTTTCTCAACAAACGCCTTATCAATGATCCGAGCAGATAAAGTAAGCTACCCCAGAACAGATCGTTCAGGAGCACTGAAAGTATAAACCAACCATTACTTATATTATCCCTCCCCGGATTAAACGGGAAGCTAAAAAACGTGCGCAATATTGTAATGTGAAGACCTTTTGGGGAAGGTCCGAATGAGAACATAAAGATCGCCAGACCAATCGCGATTATAATGTAAGCGATTGTAAAAGCAATGATGAATACCAAATATCGCCTTAACTTCATACTAGTTTTTTACGCCGTTTTCTTTCAGCCATTTTACAATTGCATCTATCGTTTTATCAGCATCTTTACCGGGGCGAGCTGCATCAAAATGGTGGGCATTATCTCCCGATCCCAACGGACTGCTTTGCCAGGCCCCCTTAAGAATATCCATTATACCGTCCGAGTTGCTTAAAGCATCTCCAGGAAGATCATAACGCAGAATGCTCTTTATATTCCCATTTTCGGATAGCTGTTTATATAAATCAGAATCCGTAGAAATCGGGCTCCCGATCAATACAAGATTGTCTATCACTTGGCCGGATTTAGCAAGCTTCAAAGCGGCCTGAGCCTGCAAAACACTTCCGTAGGAATAGCCGACAAGATTGAATTGCTCGCCCTCTTTTAAAGGCTTATTCTTTAGTTCTTTCTGATACTGGGCAATGGTCTTTAAGATCATCGATAAGATGCTTACCAACAAGAAGTTTAAGGACTTCTTTCAGAATAATATCGAGTCGTTATAAACAGCAAAGGCCGATGATCGCCGGCCTTTGCTGTTTACTTGGTTTTCTTTAATGTGACGCTTTGAAGCATAAGCTTACCGTTAGCTAACAAAACAACTTTTTGTTCCCGGTCTTGCATATATCCCCCCGCAATGGCTGCCGGGAACTTTTCAGCATCGCACTTTAAGATCAGCGTATCCTTTGATATGTAGCTCCATCGTCCCTGGCATTTGGAACTGGCTTCAAAGTATTGCTTGGTAAGAGCAAACGTGCTATCCTGATTTATTGTGAGAGTATACTTGAAGTCTTTGCCAGCTCTGGCGTAATTGCCAACTAGCCCTTTACTTGCTGTACATGAGGCAAATAATACCATCGAAAGCCACAAAATATTCTTGCTCATATCGTTAATGCTTAATATATATTCCCGGTATTGATCTTAGTGTCGTGTTAGCAGGAAGCCCTCTAAGCGCTCCTGCTGCATTGGGATATGCTTGCATAAGCGTACCCAGGTTAGAGTTTATGTTTACAGGCACTAATCCGGTATTTGCAGCACCTCCCAAGCCGTAAGGTTTCGATCCGTCGCTCTTGGTTATTCCCTGCACCCAAGCTGAGGTTATTCCTCCAAAGGAAGTTGCAGAAGAAGATGAAGTCAACGCGGATACAGAAGAAGGATCAAATGCAAACTGCGCTTTGTATGCGGCGACTTCATCTCCAACGTCTTGCCCCAAAGCCTGTCCTGTACTACTGAAAGCAAAGTCACCGGTCTCAAATTGACCACCATGAGTGATTTCATGAAGGAAGTTTGAAGTGGAGCCAAAGCTAAAAACGACATTTCCAGTTTTGGGGTCATACGTGGTTCCGCCCTCCTCACCAGCTCCTGTTTTAAGACTATACATCTGGGTACTTCCTTCTAAAGTCCCTAACGTGCCTATACTTCCGTTTAAGCTAGCAAGTCTGTCTGAAAGATTGCCCAATTTACCGGCAAGTTTTTCCGCACTCCACCCTTCCTTTTGTGCTTTCGCAGTTGTTTTGTTTATGTCCCCCTGAACCTTATCTCTTTGGCCGATAATCGAATTTTTTTGTTTATCCCATTCCTTTCGACTGGCAGGATCTATATCCCGGCCATCTAAGTCAATTATGTTAATAGGGTTGTTTGCAGCGTAATTATAGGGCGACAAAGAATAATATTTCTCTGCTAAAGGATCCGGCACCATCCATCTGCCTACCACTGGATCGTATTGACGCCAACCGTAATCATAGGTGCCCAGTTCCTCCTGCACTTCCTTCCCGTTGTACAGATACTTGCTGGCATTCCCCGGCACCGTTCCTGCTTTCTGCATCCCGAACGGATAGTAGTCGTCGGTTTGGATCACCCTTGCGGTTCCGGCATAAATATCGAAGCTTTTTCTAACGTTTCCTAAATGATCGGTGAGATTGTATTCGTACTTGTAACTGTTATCGGATTGGCGCACGGCACGGCCTTCTTCGGTTTGGATGAAGTTAATCACATAGTTCCCGCTGACGGTGCCGTAATGGATACCGCCTACGTAATCGGTGGTGCCGGTGGTACTGCTCGCTTTGCGGAGCTTGTTGCCTGCCGCATCGTAGGTATATACGATCTCCGTTCCGTTCACCGTGGCCGGAAGATTCAGGTAATTGTAAGTAATCGTTTTATTGTTCCTGCCATCCCTGGCAGCATTCCCGTTGCCGTCATAGAGATAATCGGCAAGGCTGGACAGGCTCGACCCGA
>NZ_WVHS01000011.1 GCF_009834915.1 Hufsiella ginkgonis
GCGCAAAACAAGTTCAACGACCGGAACCACTGATTACATCGGCGGCATCCATTACGGCACCGTCAGCGGGAACTATGTGATCAATTTCATCCAAACCGAAGAAGGCCGTGCCGTGCGCCAATCCGATAACAGTTACAAGTACGAATACAATCTCACCGATCATTTAGGAAACGTTAGAAAAAGCTTCGATATTTATGCCGGAGCCGCAAGGGTGATCCAGTCCGATGATTACTATCCCTTCGGGATGCAGAAGGCGGGGACGGTGCCGGGGAATGCGAATAAGTATCTGTATAATGGGAAGGAAATGCAGGAGGAATTGGGGCAGTATGATTATGGGGCCAGGTTCTATGATCCGGTGATTGGGAGGTGGAATACAGTGGATCTTCTTGCAGAGAACAATCGACGATGGTCACCTTATAATTACACTATAAACAATCCAGTAAGATTTGTTGATCCGGATGGAAGAGACTGGTTAGACCCCAAGAAAGATCAGGAAATTGCTGATAGATTACAAGCCGGTCTTAGTGCAAGGTTGACAACCGAGCAGAGTAACCTAAAGGGTGCTACTAAAACAATGTCGCGTATAGAAGCCAAAATCGCGAAAGACGGTACTTCAGCTAAACTCGAAAAACAATTGCAGTCAACTCGTGATGAGATTGGTGCAATTAACGCTACTATATCTGATTTGCAAAGTTCTTCTCGAGAGATAACAGAAATGGGCAATACGATGGCTCAAAAATTCACATTTAAAGAAATTACAGGGGAGGTTGGCGGTACGGAAATAGTGAAAGGAGTAATAACCATGAGCATAACTGGTGATGTAAATGGTATACATGAAGCCGCGCATGGTTACCAGCGATTTAAAGGTAACGAAACAACCGAGAGCAATAGATGGAAGCTAGAAATACTGCCATATCAACGCCAGTTCGCGTTTGATGCTTCATCGGTTACAAATCGAGTGCCGTCAATCTTTGGCTCACCATCCTCAAGAAGTGAAATCACGGAAAAATGGGTATCTGGAATACACGGCAGCTCTGGCGATTTTATTTATTCGCCGGGAGTACCTACAAAGTCGTTGAGAGAATTTTGGAAAGACAAACAATGAAAAACTTACTAATTGCAATCTCATTAACTTCAATACTGGCGCTCCAGTCGTGTTCGGCTATGAAGGATATTACAGGGAAATATTCATCAAAATACTATGAACACTTTTTGAAACTCAACTTGGATTCGACATTCAAATACGAATTCAGGTCGTTTCATATGTATGCACAATCATCTGGCAAATGGCTTCGTACCGGGAAGAAGAAATTGTTGTTAAGCAGTAATATAAAAACGACAATTGTGCCAGTGAAAATGGATGTACTAAACGCTCGTTATAATTCGCTATCGATTAATATAAACACATCTGCATCGCTTGAAAGTGAGAATTATCGATGCCAGATTTATTTAGATGACTCGCTGTTTACTATCAGAAGAGCCGATTCATTATCAGAGTTCAAGCTGGAGCACTTACCACGGGAAATTTATCTAAAATTTACGTTTGACCCTAAAATCAGCACCTCAAATCTGGTATCACCGGCTGTTATTACCGAAAAGTTAAACATAGATAAATCACAGCAACCTATGTCGATCAAGCTTAATATAGACCTTCCGGGTGCCTTTTTCTACTACAAGCCCTTTAATCATGAGCTTGTTAAAATAAAGAGAAATTCAGTAGCATTTTATAATTCCTATAAACGGAAGTGGGAAGCCATCCCAAAGGTTACCGATAGCGTGAATATATTTATCAGGGATTGAAACAGTCAACCCTGTTACTTAAATAAATTAGATGTTAGAAGAAGGATTGGCACAGGATTAAATACAAGCGCCTGGTATAACAACTTCGCTATAATACGTACCGGCAGGCCAAGTTTCAGCTATGCAAACGTGCCTATTTAATTTAATTTTGATAGTACAATCATAGCTGTAAAAATAGAAACAGTAACCCATTCCTATCT
>NZ_WVHS01000012.1 GCF_009834915.1 Hufsiella ginkgonis
ACAAGGCGCCCCGGGCGATCCCTGGCAGCCGTACAGCACCTCGATCTCCGGCTCAGGCCATACGACAAAGACGGAATACGGCACCAATTCCGCCTCGGGCGACCGCTCAGTGCGGCTCTGGAGAGCGGAGGAAGTCAGTACGAGCGGACAGGAACATAAGCGGCATCTTACAACGGCCGGGAACTATGATGCCAGCCAGTTATACCTCGCCATCAGCAAAGATGAGAACTGGACAAGCGGCAACGCCGGTACGGTCGAAGAATATAAAGACAAAGAAGGCCGTATCGTTTTGAAGCGTGCATGGAAAGATGAAAGCGTAAAGCTTTCCACCTACTATATTTACGATGATCTTGGCAATTTAAGCTTCGTGCTGCCCCCGGGCGCAGATCCCGATGGCAGCAGCATCGGCCAAACGTCGCTCGACGGTTTCTGCTACCAGTACCGTTATGACGGAAGAAATCGCCTCATTGAGAAAAGGATCCCCGGCAAAGGATGGGATTACCTGGTTTACAATAAGCTCGATCAGCTGGTGATGACCCAGGATTCCGTGCAGCGGGATAACGGTAAATGGTTGTTCAGTAAATATGATGCGCTCGGGCGGAACATCCTGACCGGCATCGCCTCCAGTTCTTCTTCCAGGGATACCTGGCAAAGCAGCGTGAACGCCCAAAGCGCGCTTTGGGAAACCCGCGACGATGCCAATACTTCCGGCACCGGCACCGGTTATTCCAATGCCAGCCTGCCCACCAGCGGCATCGACCGCTATCACACGGTTTCTTACTTTGACGATTACGGCTTTTACGGCAACAGTTTCGGAGCGCCGGGAGCTGGACAAAGTACGTTCGTACGCGGGCTTCCGACCGGTGGCAGGGTAAACATTCTTGGCAGCGGCACCATGCTGTTATCGGTGAATTATTATGATAGCGAAGGCCGGGTAATCCAGAGCAAAAGCCAGAACCACCTGGCCGGCACCGATATCGTGAACAACGCCTACAGCTTCACCGGCGAGCTGCTCACCTCGAACAGGAGCCACACCAGCAGTAACGGCAGTGTAACTGTTGTCATCCGAAACGAATATGATGCCTGGGGTCGGAAGAAGAATGCGTTTGAAAAGATCAATTCCGGCAATGAAGTGACGCTCTCCGATCTTGAATATAACGAGACCGGCCAGCTGAAGCAGAAGAGCCTGCACGACAGCTTGCAGACCACAGCCTATGCTTACAATCCCAGAGGCTGGCTTAAGACCAGCTCCTCCCCGCAATTCGCT
>NZ_WVHS01000013.1 GCF_009834915.1 Hufsiella ginkgonis
ACCGATGCCTGTAATCTCGGCTGCTCCTATTGTTATATTCCAACGTTGAACACCGGTAAAGGCATGAATGCCGGGGTGCGGCTGCAATTACTGGCAAAGTTCGTCGAAGCGGCAGAATTGCGCGGCATTCGCGCGATCAAATTGCGCCTGGCTGGCGGCGAGCCGCTGACGCAGTTCCGCGCATGGCAGGAATTTATCCCACAGGCGACCGATACGCTGGCAAAACTCGGCTGTAAACTGGAAGCCGGTTTTGTCACTAATCTAACGATCCTGAACAACGAGATGATTGCCTTTGCAAGGCAATATAATATCGGCTTTGGGGTGTCGCTGGACGGGGTGGGCGCGTTTCACGATGCGACACGCCAGTTTCGTTCGGGTGCGGGATCGTTCGGTGTGGCCGATGCGCATATCAAGCGCCTGCTGGCCGAAAGCATTCCGGTGGCGATCAATACCGTTGTCACCAATCAGAACCTTGCAGGGCTGCCGGAGCTGACCCGTTACTTAATCGCCCTGGACGTACCGTTTCGTTATTCGATCGTCAAGAGCGAAGCGATCGATGCTGAATTGCTGGAAAAATATTTGTCGGAGACCTACCGGATCATGAGTGAAGCGATAGAAACCGGCTGGCCGTTCTTCAAGCGGTTCCAGTTCTGCGATTTAAAGCCTAATGACCTGGGTTCGCAAACTTGTACCTCGGGCTTTGCGGGCGGCGCGATATATGTCGATGGCTCGTTTAAATATTGCCATGTACAATTCGGGCAGCAAGGGCATGCGACACAAACCATTTTCAACATGGAGACGGATTTAGTTTCCATGATCGAAAACGGCGAGCATCCCGAAGAGGATAAATCAGACGATTGCAAAAAATGCCGTTTTCGTTCCGTCTGTACCAGCGGCTGCCCGGTTTATCGCGAGAACGGCAAAGACCCGCAATGCAGTTTGTATCATCGCTATATCCCAAAATATTACGAATTGCAGGCGAAGGAACGGTTGCGGTTGTTGCGC
>NZ_WVHS01000014.1 GCF_009834915.1 Hufsiella ginkgonis
TCCCGGCGCTCCGAAACTGTTGCCGTAAAAGCCGTAATCGTCAAAGTAAGAAACCGTGTGATAGCGGTCGATGCCGCTGGTGGGCAGGCTGGCATTGGAATAACCGGTGCCGGTGCCGGAAGTATTGGCATCGTCGCGGGTTTCCCAAAGCGCGCTTTGGGCGTTCACGCTGCTTTGCCAGGTATCCCTGGAAGAAGAACTGGAGGCGATGCCGGTGAGGATGTTCCGCCCCATCACGTCGTATTTACTGAACAACCATTTACCGTTATCCCGCTGCACGGAATCCTGGGTCATCACCAGCTGATCGAGCTTATTATATACCAGGTAATCCCATCCTTTGCCGGGGATCCTTTTTTCAATGAGGCGATTTCTTCCGTCATAACGGTACTGGTAGCAGAAACCGTCGAGCGACGTTTGGCTGATGCTGCTGCCATCGGGATCTGCGCCCGGGGGCAGCACGAAGCTTAAATTGCCGAGATCATCATAAATATAGTAGGTGGAAAGCTTTACGCTTTCATCTTTCCATGCACGCTTCAAAACGATACGGCCTTCTTTGTCTTTATATTCTTCGACCGTACCGGCGTTACCGCTTGCCCAGTTCTCATCTTTGCTGATGGCGAGGTATAACTGGCTGGCATCATAGTTCCCGGCCGTTGTAAGATGCCGCTTATGTTCCTGTCCGCTCGTACTGACTTCCTCCGCTTTCCAGAGCCGCACTGAGCGGTCGCCCGAGGCAGAATTGGTGCCGTATTCCGTCTTTGCCGTATGGCCTGAGCCGGAGATCGAGGTGCTGTACGGCTGCCAGGGATCGCCGGGGGCGCCTTGC
>NZ_WVHS01000015.1 GCF_009834915.1 Hufsiella ginkgonis
GTTCGGGTTCTGCGGACTGCCGGGCGTTACCGGGTTCTGCGGGTCCTCGGGACCTGTCGGGGTAGTGGTGGTACCGTTCACCACGGTGGCCTGGTTAGAGATACTTGTCACACCGGTGAGGTCATTGTTCACCTTCACCTGGAAGGTAACGGCAGATACGGCCCCGACCGCGGTTGAGGGAATGGTGAACTGTACGTTGCTTCCGCTCAGGGTACCTCCGCTTCCGGCTACGTAAGTGGTATTTGCGGGAACTGGGTCGGTTATGGTGGTATTGGTGAGCGTGGCGCTCCCGGTGTTCCTGACCCTGATGGTGTAGGTGAGCACGTCGCCGGCATGCGCTTTACCGTCGGCGCTGGTGGTGCTTACGGTTTTCCATGCCTGGAAGGTATTATCCTGTGACACAGGGATCACGGTAGGAGTACCCGCAGGAACCGGGCTGCCGGGTGTGACTGGATTTTGCGGGTCTTCTGGTGACGTTTGGGCCGTTGTCGGACCATTTGTTACGGTAGCGAGATTGCTGATCTCGGTTACGCCTGTAAGGTCCTGGTTCACTTTTACTTTGTAGGTGACACTGGTAACCGCACCCGGCGCAATGGGCGGAACAGAGAATTGAACGGCGCCGCCGCTCAGGGTACCGCCGCTTCCGGCTATATAGGTGGTGTTTGAAGGAACGGGGCCGGTTACGTTAATGCCGCTCAGCGGGCCGCTTCCGGTATTCCTTACGTTGATGGTGTAGGTAAGCTCACTACCTGCATGTGCTTTGCCGTCGGGGCTGGAGCTGGTAACGGTCATCCATG
>NZ_WVHS01000016.1 GCF_009834915.1 Hufsiella ginkgonis
GTCGTAAGAAACGGGCTGGATCACATCCTTCTGCGTGGGACTTCCCTGCACCTGCACGGTCTGAAGCGGTCGGCCCAGGCCGTCGATATATTGAATAGTCTGGTTTACCTGGCAGACCGTTTTACCGGCGGTACCCGTGATTCCCGGCTGCCGCATGGTATTGGTGAGGACGTAGTTACGGTTAGAAGACGGCGCAGACGTTAGAATGGGACAACCCGCCGCATTAGGCGTGATATAGATCCGCAGCGTGGCCGAAGGTCCGGTGGCGAAACCCGGTAGCAGCCTCACGGTAGTGGCAGCGGTGATCTCGGCTTCTCCCGAATAGGTGGAAAGCGTTGTTTCCGCCTGCCCCCGGGCGATGAACGAAGCTGCCAGGAAAATGATAAAAATCCCTACACAGGCGATGCGCTTATAAATGCGGGTGACGCTCATAATCTTGGGGTTGCAGAAGTACCGATTATACTATTTATGGGATTTATAGCTACCAAAGCCTGCCGTTACCAAATGTAATATTTGTTTGGAAAAAAGTTTAGGATCATAAAATTTTGCAGATTGTTTTTGATGTTCTTCCTGGGTGAGCATGCTACAGATGCTTTAGCCCAAGTTCAAATCTTCGTTGTAACGAATGTATCAACACTGCCCGGAAAGATCGTTGCGCGACAGGGGAAACCTTCCTCTCGGCCAAGAAATCAAACGCATGGCGCAAATCAGGAACCTGTCGGCAAA
>NZ_WVHS01000017.1 GCF_009834915.1 Hufsiella ginkgonis
CCGGGACAAAGTACGTTCGTACGCGGGCTTCCGACCGGTGGCAGGGTAAACATTCTTGGCAGCGGCACCATGCTGTTATCGGTGAATTATTATGATAGCGAAGGCCGGGTAATCCAAAGCAAAAGCGGGAACCACCTGACCGGCACCGATATCGTGAACAACACCTACAGCTTCACCGGCGAGCTGCTCACCTCAAACAGGAGCCACACCAGCAGTAACGGCAGTGTAACTGTTGTCATCCGAAACGAATATGATGCCTGGGGTCGGAAGAAAAATACGTTTGAAAAAATTGGTTCCGGCACGGAAGTGAAGCTCTCCGATCTTGAATATAACGAGACCGGCCAGCTGAAGCAGAAAAGCCTGCATGACAGTTTGCTGGTGACGGCTTTTGCTTATAACCCCCGCGGCTGGCTCAAGACCAGCTCCTCCCCCCAGTTCGCCATGCAGCTGAACTACCAGGACGGTACCACGCCGCAGTATAACGGCAACATCAGTAACCAGCTTTGGGGAACCCCGGGAAGTTTATCGAACACGTTTACCTACGGCTATGATAAACTGAACCGGCTGACCTCGGGCAGTTCCACGGGAACCAGCATGAGCGAGACGGTCAGCTATGATCACATGGGCAATATCCTCACGCTGAACCGCGACGGATCGGGCGCAAGCACGTATAGCTATTACAATGACAACCGGCTTAAAAGCATTG
>NZ_WVHS01000018.1 GCF_009834915.1 Hufsiella ginkgonis
GTTCGGGTTCTGCGGACTGCCGGGCGTTACCGGGTTCTGCGGGTCCTCGGGACCTGTCGGGGTGGTGGTGGTTCCGTTCACCACGGTGGCCTGGTTAGAGATACTTGTCACACCGGTGAGGTCATTGTTCACCTTCACCTGGAAGGTAACGGCAGACACTGCCCCGACCGCGGTGGAGGGAATGGTGAACTGCACGTTGCTTCCGCTCAGGGTACCTCCGCTTCCGGCTACGTAAGTGGTATTTGCGGGAACTGGGTCGGTTATGGTTGTATTGGTGAGCGTGGCGCTCCCGGTGTTCCTGACCCTGATGGTGTAGGTGAGCACATCGCCGGCATGCGCTTTACCGTCGGCGCTGGTGGTGCTTACGGTTTTCCATGCCTGGAAGGTGCTCGCAGGTGCGGTCGGGATCACGGTCGGGTTGTTCGGGTTCTGCGGACTGCCGGGCGTTACCGGGTTCTGCGGGTCCTCGGGACCTGTCGGGGTAGTGGTGGTTCCGTTCACCACGGTGGCCTGGTTAGAGATACTTGTCACACCGGTGAGGTCATTGTTCACCTTCACCTGGAAGGTAACGGCAGATACGGCCCCGACCGCGGTTGAGGGAATGGTGAACTGCACGTTGCTTCCGCTCAGGGTACCTCCGCTTCCGGCTACGTAAGTGGTATTTGCGGGAACAGGGTCGGTTATGGTGGTATTGGTG
>NZ_WVHS01000019.1 GCF_009834915.1 Hufsiella ginkgonis
GATCACCAGGTCGGCGCCTGTAAAGCTGATGGCGTAGTTGGATCCGGCGCTGAGGTCTCCGATCTTGATGGCATAGGTACCGGCACTGTTCATGCCGGCCGTATTATCTCTTCCGGGCTTTCCGCTGAAGCCGTCGGTACCTGCCAGCCCGGTGTAGGTATAGGTAAACTCCGGATCGGGCCCGCCGTAGGTTTTACGTTTTGCGTCAGCGGTAACGGTAACCGTTTTGGGACCGATCACCACACTGGCGGGCACGAAGGTAAGGGCGTAGTTCGCCCCTGCGCTGAGCGTTCCCTGTGTGATGGGGTAGGTGCCCGCATTTTTTGCTTTCGCCCAGGCGGGCTCCCCGGTAAAGCTGTTTCCCGGCAGGGCGGAAGAGTAGGTAAGCGCAGGCTCCGCATCGCCATACACGATATGTTTCTCGTCGGCGGTCACGGTAACGGGTTTGGGGGTGATGGTGAAGTCAGCGGTAATAAAGGAAATTGTATAGTTACTTCCACCGAGGGAGCCGATGTTCACCGCGTAGTGGTTTACGTCCTCACCCGCGGCACGGGCAAGTTGGCCGGTAAGTTTGTCACCGGGGATCAGCGCCCCGGAAGTGACGGTATAGGGCAAGGATACCGGATCATTGTCGCCATAAACTTTGCCGGCAGGCGTTGCCGTAATTT
>NZ_WVHS01000002.1 GCF_009834915.1 Hufsiella ginkgonis
CGTGAACTTCGCCTCTAGAAAAGTAATCGCGTATTTGATTCCCCCGGTTATGGTTCCCTGACTGATCACATATTCACCTGCATCGTCTCCGGGTGCACGCGCAGGCGAACCTGTTAATTGATCATTTCCCACCAATGCGCCAGAGGTAATGGTGTAAGAAAGGGCAGGGTCTGCGTCCCCGTACACCCTGGTTCCCCGGTCAGCGGTTACGGTAACCGGAACGGGCGAGACCACGAGGTTACCGGGCACATAGTGGATCACATAGGCCGAGGGGTTGAAAGTTCCGCCAGTAGCGGCGCTGACGGTGACCTGTCTATTATAGGCGGCTGGCAAGTCTGCAGCTGCAGATCCAGTACCGTAGCTCACCGTTATGCTGCCGATGGTTTCGCCCGGGGCTAAACCGGTTGCCGTAAATTCCGTAGTACTGCTGCCACCTGAAATAGCTGTGCCATATAGCTTGTTTGCAGCTTTCGCAGTGATGGTTAAGATCGGGCGTCCCGCGGTTACCACCAAGTTGCTGTTCACATAAGTGATGTCATAGTTGTCGGTTAAAAAGCCGTTTGCTCCGACCGCCTGAGTAGGCACCACTGAGCCGGGGTACGTGCCGACGGGATCGTCCTGGGCGGCACCATTCCCGAAGCTCACCTGTACCGAGCTGATCGTGTTGCCGTTTTTCAGGCTGGCTGCCGGTACAGAAATGTTGGTGAATACGGCATCTTCCGTTAATACGGTGCCATATTCCTTATTTACATTATTGGCCGTAATGGTAAGCGGCTGTTTTGCCACGGTGCCATTGTATGGTTTGAATGTAATATCGTAGTTATTCACGTTAAAGCCTCCGCTACCGCTTGGGGCAGATGGCATGATGGTATAAGAAGCACCGGCATTGGCGGTCGGGGACAAACCGGTTGCATCGGGCGTAAGTGTTACGCTGGTGATAGTTTGCCCGGTAACGGTACCAACCGCGGTAAATTTGCTGGTTGAAGAGCCCATGGTCAATACTGCACCGTATGTTTTCGGTTGTTCAAGGGCCGTAATGGTGAGCGGGCGCCTTGCAACGGTTAGCGTTTGAGTTAAACTGGCAGGGCTATAATCGGCAAGTCCCGACTGGCTGGCGGTGATATTCGCGGTTCCTGGTCCTGCAATGTGTACCTTGCCTGATACGATGGTGGCTACAGCGGGATTATCAGACGTGTAGGTGAGTGGCGCAGAGGTGCTTACCGTCGCTGCTACAAAATCAGCATCACCATAGTTTTTAGACAATGAATTGAACGTGATGGTCTGCTGGAACTTGAAGCGCAGGTTATACCTGGTTACATATGCGTTGTCTTCTGCGGTGACCTCTATCAATCTTGTAATCGACTTGCCCGGTATCTGGTAGGTAATGGGCTTTCCGGAAAGGGTAAGTTCTACCTCATCGGCCCACATGGTGGCGTGTTCTTCTATTACAGGTGTCAATGTAATACTAGTCGTTCCTACCGGCACCGTGACCAGGTTTATGCCGTCTACTAATGGAGGAGTATTAATAATGCCAGTACTAAGCAGCAGGGAACGGAAAGCGGCATCCCTGGAGATCCTGTTAATGGCAAGTATATAGTTCTTCTCAGTGCCATTTTTCGCCAGCACATTAATGGATATTGTATTCGTACCTATGGTAAGCGGCAAGGTTACCGGCGCATTGTTCACCGTACGAATGTCCTGGATCGAAACGATCGCTAAGGCATCCGCCGGGATAGCGGTGATCGAGATCTTATTCTGGTCGCGGGGCACATCTACCTGGTAGTTAAGCGTAGCCGGGTTAAACGGAATATTCAGTGTCCCTTTATCAAAAGTGATGGACGCCAGGTTCTTATTGTCAGAGAACTCCCTGAATATATTTACCGTATAAGTAGCATCGCTGTTATCTTCCGTGATCACATCGATCACCAAAATATTGTTTCCCGGATTCAATGACCGGGTGAAAGGCGCGCCGCTCACAATAGAAGTGGTGTGGTTGTCAGCGACCAGGTTCAGTATCGATCCGGGGCTCCCCGTAGGGGTTAAAGAAACACTACCGGTGCCTGCAGGAACCACAAGGCTGTAGGTATGGGTTGCCGGGTTAAAACCAGGACTGAGCGTGCCGGCGCTGCTGGCCAGGCCCGTTAGCCGGGGATTACCGGACAACGCCCTGTTAACTATTATGTTATAGTCTCTCGTAGCCCCGCCCTGGGCAGTAACGCGGATCGTAACGAAGTTCGAGCCGCTGGTCAGCGGTACCGTAACCTGTTCGCCGGAAGCGGTATTCTTACTATGAAGGAAGATGGCACTCGAAACATTAAATGCGGTTGCCGACATGGTGATGCTTGATACCTCGTAAGGTACCGCAACAGTATAATCGGTGGTATTGATGTTAAATTCCGGGCTTAATGTCCCCGTGGACAAACCGATCGCGGTAAGCCCGGGATTATTATTTGGAAGCCTGTCGATGGTAACCCGGTACTGCGTGGTAGTATTATTGACATCATGGACTTCCAGGATAATGATATTATCGCCGATAAGGGGCAGTGGAATGGTCTTCGGTCGCCCGCTGGTAACCGGGGTCGGATCGTCGCCAATAGTAATAAAGGTAGTTGAAGAGTTAGCTACTGAGGGCGTGAGCTGGATGCTGGTAGTGGTATTCGGCACGGTGGCCGTATATTCAAATACCGTACTGCTAAAGAGAGTTGATAAAGTAGCGCCTGTCGCCGTAAGCCCGGATAATTCCGGCCCCGCCCGGTGGGACGATGATTTAACAGGAATCGCGGTCGCAGAAAAACCAGCAAATAACAGGACGCAAACAATTAGCGAGAATACGTTTTTAAAAATACCCAAATGCATTTAATCGGTTACCACAGAGCAAAATAACAAATAAATCGTCGATTGCAACGAATTGCCGGTCATTTATGACATTAGGCGGGTATTCGTGTTGCGGGTCGTCTGCAGCGGACGCACGGATAAGAAAACAACGACAATATAATAACAATATGTACCGTTTACCTTTACCGGTTTGCAGGTGATACGCTGGTGCTGAATCCGCCTTGTATCGAAGGCTGCGGGATAAAGCTGGTGCGGTCGCACGCGGGACAGGGCGGCCAATAACGGTTATGAAGCGAGCCGGATGAGTTTATACATCTTGCAATCCCATCCACAGCGTCTGGAAATCACCTTTCGCGGTACATCCTACCACAATATATAAATGAACAGGCAGATCGCCAGCATTGCAAACAGGATATCCGCGGAAGTGAGGTATCTTTTGTAGGCGGCTTCAGGCAGCAAGCTTTCCGAGAACTCATCGAACTCCCGGTTAAGCCGGTAGAAACCCTGGTAGATCTCCCTGTTTTCGGCGCTTGCCTTTACCCATTTGTTCAGTTGTTCGAGCTCATCGGGTAAGAGGCTGCCGTCGATTTTAGCCATGATCAGTCCAAAGGCATCTTCCCTTGAAATTAATTCCTGCTCCATAAAGCTTCGTTAGTGGTAAATGTCCCTCATTAACGCCTGTTCGGTATGCACTATAAAGTTGTATAGATCGGGTGAGCGTTCGCCGTTCTCATACCGCAGCAAGAGGGGAAATATAGCTTTGTTAAAGGTTACTTTTCGCAGGTTGTCGGCCGTGTAGGTAGCAGTCATGTGCTTGAGTAATTTATCAGCCAGTTCCCAGTTCATTGCGATGAATTAACAAGATGCAATTCGTTTTTTACTGGATGTAAAATTATCTCAAACGGCTGTCTGACGGATTAGAATGGGATTAGAATTTTAAATAGTAACGATCTTGTCACTAAAGGAACCCGATAAGTAGGTAATTTTATCGGTATATTCTGCTTAAATGACCCGGATCTGTTTGATTGAAGACGAAGAAAAAGTTGGTGCTTTTATCAAGAAGGGACTGGAGGAGAACGGGTACCGGGTGGAGCGGTACAAGGAAACCAGCAAGGCCAGCGATTCCCTGTTCGCCGGCAAATTTGACCTTCTAATCCTTGATATCATGCTTCCCGGGATCAGCGGTGCGGAGTTTTGCCGCAGGCTGCGCGAGAAAAGCTTACACATCCCGGTACTGATGCTCACTGCCCTGGGGACCATCGATGATAAAGTGAGCGGGCTGAAGGCTGGCGCCGATGATTACCTGGTAAAACCATTTCGCTTCGACGAGCTGCTGGCCCGCATGGAGGCGCTTATCCGCCGGCAAAACATGTTCCGGCAGGCCAATGAGTCCATCACCTTTGAAGGTCTTACCTTAAATACCTGGGAGAAAACCGCCGAACGCGAACATAAGAAGATCACACTTACGGCCAAAGAATATGCCCTGCTCGAGCTCTTTATGCGCAATCCCGACAAACTGCTTACCCGCCAGTACATTGCGGAAAAGGTGTGGGGCATCGGGTTTGATACAGGCACTAACGTGATCGATGTATACGTTAATTATCTCAGGAACAAAATAGACAAAGAGTACGATGTCAAGCTGATCCATACCATGGTGGGCATGGGCTATATCCTGAAAAGGAACTTATGAAAATAA
This sequence comes from Hufsiella ginkgonis, assembly GCF_009834915.1. GTDB lineage: Bacteria > Bacteroidota > Bacteroidia > Sphingobacteriales > Sphingobacteriaceae > Hufsiella > Hufsiella ginkgonis. The sequence goes on from NZ_WVHS01000002.1 coordinate 4,532, forward strand.
AGAACCGGCTTTCCCTTTACTTTACTTTAGTGAGCTCCACCATCTTGCTGATCGTCATGACGGTGATCTACCTTTCTTTTTATAAATTCCTCCAGATCGATTTCTTTAACCGCTTGAAAGACAGGATCAGCATCGCTACGCGGCTATATATCGAAGCCGACGAGCAATCGCGCGCCGACCTTACCCGTGTCCGCGAAAAATACCAGGAAAAGATCCCGGGCGAAGTGATCCGGATCTACGATGGGGGAAACGATGCTGCGTTCATTCCCGACGACAAACAATACTGGCCGGATAATATCATCAACGAAGTAAGAGAGAACGGTGACATCGAATACTCGGAGCGGGGACGTTATGCCGTTGGCATGCATTATAAAGATGAACATGGTGATTTTGTAATCCTCGCTTCTGCGCAGGATCCCGGTCGTATCGGGCAGCTTAACCGTTTCAAGTTCATTATGGCTTCTGTTTTTTTCCTTTCCATCATCCTGGTTTTTAGTATCGGACGGTGGTTCGCAGAGAAAGCGCTGTCGCCAATTAACGGGCTTGTAGCACAGTTGCAGAAGATCAGCGCTACCAACCTGGACACGCGCGTAAACGTTACGCAAGAGAATGACGAGATCGGCCTCCTTGCCAGGAATTTTAACCACCTGCTCGAACAGCTTCAGCACTCTTTCGAGCTGCAGAAAACATTTGTTGCCAACGCTTCCCATGAGCTGCGCACACCCATCACGAGCATGATCGGGGAAGCAGAGATCGCACTCAAACAGGAACGCAGTGCCGGCGAATACCGCGCGGTGATCCGTTCGACCCTCGCGGAGTCAGAAAAGCTGAACGAGACCATCACCGGCCTCATCGACCTTGCGGAAGTAGACGTTACGTTTGGTCGCGCGCAGCTGGTGCCTATCCGGGTCGACGACCTGGTATGGGAGCTGGAAGAGTACTGGTCAAAGAAGTTGTTCCGGCATGCGCTACGTGTTAAAATGGACCGGGTGTCCAGCGACGAAGCATCGCTGATCATACAGGCAAATAAGGCCTTGTTGTCTATTGCCCTGAATAACCTGGTCGGCAATGCCTTTAAATTCTCAAACAATAAGCCGGTAAGCTTTACGCTTGAAACGGGCAACGGGCTGGTTAAAATAAAGATCCAGGATAAAGGAATCGGAATTATCCACGAAGACCGTGAACGGATCTTCGATGCCTTTTACCGTTCAGAAACGGCGGCAGACTACCCGGGGAACGGCATCGGCCTGTATGTAACCAATAAGATCGTCCGCATGTTAAAAGGGGAGATCGGGGTATTGTCAATTGCCGGCTCCGGCACGGTTATTACGCTGCAGTTTCCTAATAGCGAAGGGTGATGTGCTTCTCCTAAGCCTTTCCGGGGTATTCCGTCAATGCCTTTTCAAGACAAAGCATGGCGGCGGCAATATCCTCTTTATTGAGTACATAGGCCAGCCGCACTTCGTTCCTGCCCGCGCCGGGAGTGCTGTAGAAGCCCGTTGCCGGCGCCATCATCACTGTTTGGTTTTTGTAGCTGAATGATTCGAGTATCCATTGACAGAATTTATCGGCGTCATCTATGGGGAACCTGGCCACCACGTAGAAAGCGCCGCCCGGGTTGGGACAAAATACACCGGGAATACGGTTCAATGAACTTACGATGAGGTCACGGCGTTCGGTATACTCCCTGTTAACGGTTTCGAAATACGAAGCGGGCGTGTCTACCGCCGCTTCGCCGGCGATCTGCGCCACCATCCCGGGGCTTAACCTCGCCTGTGCGAACTTGAGCGCCGAGGCGATCACGGCCTTGTTTTTTGTAATGATACAGCCCAGCCTTGCGCCGCAGGCGCTGTAACGTTTGGAGACGGTATCGAGCACGATCACGTTTTCTTCCATTCCTTCCAGGTGCATCGGCGATTCAAACTGCCGGCCGTCATAACAGAATTCCCGGTACGCTTCATCCGAGAAAAGATAGAGATCATATTTAAGGCATAAGGCCTTCAGGTCTTCGAGCTCGCGCCGGGAATATAAGTAGCCGGTCGGGTTGTTCGGGTTACAGATCATGATCGCACGGGTGCGTTCGGTGATCACCTTCTCAAACTCGGCCACCGGCGGAAGAGCAAAACCGTTTTCTATGTGCGAAAGGATAGGCTTTACCACCACATCGCCCATGCAGGCGAACCCGTTGTAGTTGGCATAAAAGGGCTCGGGGATGATCACCTCGTCGCCGGCATCCAGGCAGGTTTGCATCGCGATCGTAATGGCCTCAGAGCCGCCGTTGGTAACAATGACATCTTGCGGCTGTATGTGGTAGCCGAGGTCGTTATAATAGCCGGTAAGCCTGGTTCGGTAAGAAAGAGTGCCTTCCGACGGGGTGTATGCCCACACCTTAAAACTGATGTTTTTAATAGCGTCGAGCATCACGTCGGGCGTCTGTATGTCGGGCTGGCCGATGTTCAGGTGATATACTTTTTTTCCATCCCGTTTTGCCTGGTCGGCATAAGGAGTGAGTTTACGGATAGGAGAGGCAGGCATCCGTGTACCTTTGCTGGAGATTTTCGGCATAAGGTGCAAAAATAAAAAAACCTCCCCGGTTTAAGGAGAGGTTCCTGAATAATGTTTAGAGTTGTGACTATTTCGAGCTTGACGAAGTTGCCGCAGCCACTACTTCACCCTTAATATAAAGATATTTTACAGGGGTGCGGGCATTTGACTTCACCGTAGCCAGCTTGGTGAAAGTAGATACGGTTGCTGCGTTGTAGGTAAGCGTGATCACGCCTTCACCGCCTTTTTTAATAGGAGTGGAAGTGAATTTTGCTACGGTACATCCGCACTGCGGTTCTACCGCGCTTATGATCAGCGGCTCATCACCGATATTGGTGAACTTAAAATCCACTGTTACCGGTTTGTTTTGGGGGATCTTGCCAAAATCATGGGTTTCTTTCTCAAATTTGAACTCGGCAGTAGATTCAACCTGCATGGCAGTCATCGCAGTAAAGCCTAAAATAACTGCACAGAAGATGATTAATTTTTTCATCGTGTTTGATTTTGTTAAATGGTGATCTCGCTTTTCTGTGCCTTTTTAATTTGGGCTCAGCTTACACAAATATAATAATTTACTATTCAAAAAGCATTCCAGTAATCACCTGCAGTGTAAAAATACTGTAAATTAAACGGGTATCGGTGACCGGTTACCAGCAATCGGTTTCTATGAAGCGCAATATATGGAACTGATTAACGGTAACTGATCACAGACAACCAAGCCACCTTCTTTATTCCCGATCAAAATATTACTTTTGGAATTCTGCTAACCGGTGAATATGATTGAAAGCGAAGTAAAAGTTACAAACCAGTTTGGTGTGTCGGCATTAAGTTTCGACGCTTTTAAGGAGATTGTGATCAACGATTACAAGATCGCCTGTGAAAGTCGCCAGGCGAGTTTGCTTGGGCGAAGGGAAGTGCTTACCGGAAAAGCCAAGTTCGGCATCTTTGGCGATGGCAAGGAGATCGCGCAGATCGCCATGGCGAAAGCTTTTAAGAACGGCGACTGGCGGGCGGGTTATTACCGCGACCAGACTTTTATGTTCGCTACAGGGATGTCGACAATCCTGGAGTTTTTTGCACAGTTATACGCAAATCCTGATACTGATTTTGACCCCGCATCCGCCGGAAGGCAAATGAACTGTCATTACGCTACGCGCAGCCTGAACGACGACGGCACCTGGAAAAATCTTGCGGAGATGAAAAACTGCTCTTCTGATATTTCTACCACCGGCGGACAGATGGCCCGGCTCGTAGGGCTGGCACAGGCCTCCAAATTATTCCGTAATAACCCGGAGCTGGAATATCTCCGGAATTTCTCCGTAAACGGGAATGAAGTAGCGTTTGGCACCATCGGTAACGGCTCTACGTCAGAAGGTGTGTTTTTCGAAGCGATCAATGCCGCCGGGGTAATGCAGGTGCCCATGGCGATCTCGATCTGGGACGATGCCTACGCGATCTCCGTACCGGCCGAGCTGCAAACTACCAAACAGGATATTTCAGAAATCCTGAAAGGCTTCCAGCGTGATGAGAAGGGCGAGGGTTACGAGATCTTCAAGGTAAAGGGCTGGGACTACCCGGGCCTTTGCGAAACTTATGAAACAGCCATCCAGATCTGCCGCACAAAACATGTCCCCGTGATGATCCACGTAGTGGAAATGACCCAGCCACAAGGGCATTCTACCTCCGGCTCGCACGAACGCTATAAAGCCGCCCACCGCCTGGAATGGGAAAAAGAATACGACTGCCTGCTCCAGATGCGCAAATGGATGATTGAATCGGCCATAGCGACCGATGAGCAGCTGGACGAAATAGAAGACGATGCAAAAATATACGTCCGCCATTGCCAGAAAAAAGCCTGGGCCGACTTCAACATCGCCATTAAAGCGGAAACAGACCAGCTGAACAAGTTGCTGTCTGCAACCGGTAACGATGAGGTGCAGGCGCTTTCGCGTGCCCTGGACAGCACCGTAGATCCGTCGCGCCGCGATGTGATGGTTACCGCACGCAGGGCGATCCGGATATTGCGCAACGACCAGTATGACGCAAAAACACAGCTCGTTGCCTGGTACCAGGAGCAGCTGGCGGTTAACCGCGAACGTTACAACTCCAAGCTGTTTACGGATGGAGTGGATTCGCCGTTGCGTGTTCCCGTGGTAGCGCCCGAATACGAGCCGGATGCACGCCTGGTGGACGGCCGCGAAGTGCTGAACGCCTGTTTCGACGCCAACTTTATGCGCGATCCGCGGATCGTCGCCTTTGGCGAAGACGTGGGTGCCATCGGTGACGTAAACCAGGGATTTGCGGGGCTACAAGTCAAATTCGGAACTAACCGCATCTTCGATACCGGGATCCGCGAGAACACCATCGCCGGGCAAGGTATCGGTCTGGCCATGCGCGGGTTAAAACCCATTGCCGAGATCCAGTACCTCGACTACCTGGTATATGCGCTTACCGTGTTAACCGACGACCTGGCAAGCCTGAGCTACCGCACCAAAGCAGGGCAGAAGTCTCCCGTGATCGTGCGCACACGTGGTCACAGGCTGGAAGGTATCTGGCATTCAGGGTCGCCGTTGGGTATGATCCTGGGATCGCTGCGCGGCATGCATATTTGCGTACCACGTAACATGACGCAGGCAGCGGGCCTCTACAATACATTGCTTCGCGGCGACGAACCGGCATTGGTGATCGAATCCCTCAACGGCTATCGCCTGAAAGAGAAACTACCCGCTAACGTGGGTGATTTTACGGTGCCGCTTGGCAAGGCCGAAGTGGTGCTTGAAGGGAACGACATCACCGTGGTGTCGTACGGTTCCACCCTTCGCGTAGTGCAGGAGGCGGCCGTGGAGCTTGAGAAATTGGACATCCGCATCGAGATCATCGATCCGCAGACGCTGCTTCCTTTTGATACGGAACAGGTTTGCCTCGCATCGCTCAGGAAAACCAATAAGCTGCTGGTGGTAGATGAAGATCTCCCCGGGGCAGCATCTGCTTTTATCCTTCAGCAAATACTTGAAGTGCAAAACGGCTATTATTATCTCGACTCCCAGCCGCAAACATTAACGGCAGTTGATCATAGGCCGCCTTATGGTTCCGACGGCGACTATTTCTCCAAACCTTCTGTAGATGATGTGATCGAAAAGGTGTACCATATTCTTTCTGAATCGAACCCGGGTAAGTTCCCTAAGATGTGGTAGCTGCGGCTTTTGTAGCCTCCCAGGTGTTGAAAAGAACGGGGCCCCGGAGGTGACGGATATTCAGCTAAGACGTATTGGCGAGGGGCCTTTTACCGCTCTCAGCATCTCCCTCTTCCCCGGCGCGCCCGGGAGCTTTTCGACTGTAAATCCCAGCGCTTTCATCGTTCTTTTCAGGTTGCCTGTAATGGCATAAGTAACAAATACTCCGCCGGGTTTCAGGAAGCTGCACAGGTGAGCGATGGCGTCATGTGTCCATAATTCCGGCTGGTGGACGGCGGCAAATGCGTCGAAGTAAAGTACATCGTACGCCGCATCGGTATCAAAATCGGCAAATGTGCTTGTGTCGATCGCTAATTTACAAGTGTCGCTGATCATTACCGGCCCGCTTAATGCCACCAGGTATTTTGCGGCCAGCGATTGCCACGTGTTCCCGGAGATATATGCATCATAGCCGGTGCTTTTGAACAGCTCGTCTGTTACCGGGAAAGCCTCGATGCCGGTATAGTCAAGCGCGATATCCTGCTGCAGGCACCAGTCGGCGCTAAGCATAAAGTTCAGGCCCGTGCCAAATCCGGCTTCGAGCACCGCAACAGACCCTGGATGGTTTTTTCCCGTGAAATGTTTTAACCCGGCTTCAAGGAAAACATGTTTACTCTCCTGCAGGGCGCCGTGCCGCGAATGATAATGCTCGCCAACCTCGGAATTAAAAAGGGTGTTGGAGCCATCGGAGGTAAGTACGAGTGTGATCATGTTACCGCCGGCGAAGATGCTTTAGCGACTGTACCGGTAAACCCGGTGACGGCTTCCCCCAGGTCGTACACCGCCGTCTCTGCCAGGGCTTCCGCAATAATGGATGAACCGATGGCCGAGCGGTAGCCGCCCGCGCAGTGCACGATCACCGGTTTACCCGCCGGGATGCGGTCCAGGTGCTTGCGAAGATCCGGGAGCGGCAGGAGCAGCGCGTTTTCGAAAATCTTACCCGCTGAATGTTCACCGCTGTTCCTGACGTCAACGATGGTGTAATCGTCCATGTGTTTCTTAAAATGATCCAGGTCGAGCAGGGGGCTGGTCGTTGTGCCTGGTGCCGCAGCAACTACCGTTCCCGTTACCTGCTTCTCATAACCGATCTTCGCCGCCCTTGTTAACGCCGTTTGCAGGGCATTCACTGATCCGGCCAGCAGGTAGAATGGCTCATTGGGAGCGACCACTGAGCCGAGCCAGGTTTCGAACGAATTGCCATCCGGGATATTGAACGAACCAGCACGGTGCCGCGCCTTGTAATCACCGCCGGGACGGGTATCTATTTCCAGCGCGCCGGGCGGCAGGTCTTCAACGGCAACCTGGGGAATGGCCGAAATACTCTGTTTGAAAGGAGCGGCCCCGTTCCGGTTTATAGTTACATCGAACTCGAAATAAGCAGGTGTGAATGGCTGATCTGCGGTGATCAGCTGCACGAACGCCGTTTCGGTCATATCCTGGAGCGCGTAATTAGACACCCGTTCCTTCCCGATGGTGCTGAACAACTCCGGGCTCATGTTTTTGCCGCAAAGCGAACCAGGACCATGTGAAGGGTATACAAGTACTTCGTCAGGCAGCGTAAGCAGCTTTTCGCGGGTTGAATGGTACATGTCTTTGGCAAGCTCCTCCTTCCTGGCAGTGATGCTTCCCGCGTTTTCGCGAAGGTCCGGGCGACCGACGTCCCCGGCAAAGAGCGTGTCGCCGGTAAAAATGGCATGTTCTTTCCCTGATTCGCCGATCACGAGAATACAGATGCTGTCTGGCGAATGGCCGGGAGTATTGATGGCACGAAGCAGCACCGTCCCAAGCCTGATCTCATCGCCTTCATCAAAAGTAATATGCGGGTAGCCTGCATCCACCAGTTTACTGGCATAAATGGGTGCACCGGTCTGCTGATGCAGCTCCAGGTGCGAACTCACGAAGTCGGCATGGGGATGAGTTTCAATTACACCTGTTAATACGGCCTGGTTTGCAATGGCCCAATCGAGGTAGGGCTGCGGATCGCGTGCGGGATCGATCACTACCATTTCGCCGCTGCTGATCACCGCGTAGGAACTATGAGCTAATCCTTTGTCGTAAAACTGTTCAATTACCATATCTGGCGCAAAGATAAAAAAACCTTACGGTGCTTCGTTATCCTGGTAAAGCTCCTGGCAAACCGGGCAGTAGAACGTACGCCTGTTGGTCTTCCCCATATATTCTTTGTGAAAAGGGATATGGTCTCTCGGGCAGGTCTTTTTGGTATGTGCCAGCCAGTGTTTCTTAAGCGTGAACTCCTTCTTCCACCTGAGAAAATCGAAACTGTAATTAACGGCCTCCTCCGTCATCTCTGCGAGTTTGTTTTCGGGAATGTTCCCTACCAGGTTTCCGGGGTGCACATGGATGCGAAACAAGACTTCATTCTTAATGATATTGCCAACTCCGGCGAAAATCTCTTGGTTCAGTAACGCATCGCAGGCCAGCATTGCCGGGTTTTCGCGAAGTTTGCGGATGGCGCTATTGCCGTCCCAAGCGGGGCTCATTACATCGGCGGTCCAGTCATAAACCTCGTCGATCGGTTTTTCGATCAGCTGCACGGCGCAGGCGTACAAGTTGAGCTCGCCATCGTCGAACTGTAAACTTAACCGGGGAATAGCTGCCTTTCGCTCATTGATGAGGTAAGACCCGAATAGCATAAAATGGATCCTGACGGTAATGGTATCGAAGCAGATGAGGAAGTGTTTTCCCCAGCTTTTAAAGTCGGTGATCACCCGGTTGTTTAGTAAGGCGGGATCGAGCTTTTTTGTGGTGCCTTCTGCACGAAGCACTTTTTGGCCTTTAAATGCCTGGACCGCTTCTTTGAGAATGATGATGGTAGGACCTTCGGGCATATCGTTTTTACGGGGAGTAAAACAACTATTGAGCCAATAAAACCTCTTCACAAAAAAAGCCGTCTCATAAACGGCTTATGAGACGGCTTTTGTTTTTAGATCTTCTGATTTCTACCAGAGCCTGATCCTGTCTTCAGGCTTTTTGTACAGCTTGTTGCCGGGCTGTACATTAAACGCTTTATACCAGGCGTCCATGTTTACGGGAGCGCCGATGGTGCGGTACGGGCCGGGTGAATGCGAATCCGTAACGATCAGTTGTGCGGCGGTTTCGTTAAGGATATTTCCGCGCCAAACCTGTGCCCATGCCAGGAAGAAGCGCTGATCGGGCGTAAAGCCGTCTATCAGTTCGTTCGACTGGCCTTGTTTGGTCATTTTAAATGCTTCGTAAGCCGCGTTCAGTCCGCCGAGATCGCCGATATTTTCACCGAGTGTCAGCTTTCCGTTCACATGGATGGTATCCAGTACGGTATACGCATCGTATTGTTTCTGGAGCGCTTCCGCCTTTGCTTTAAACTTGGTACGGTCCTCGTCGGTCCACCAGTTGCGCAGGGTCCCGTCGGCATCATACTGGCTTCCCGAATCGTCGAATCCATGGGAGATCTCGTGCCCGATCACTGCCCCGATGCCGCCATAGTTTACGGCGTCATCCGCGTTGGGGTCAAAGAAAGGGAACTGGAGGATACCCGCGGGGAATACGATCTCGTTATTTACCGCATTGTAATAAGCGTTTACGGTAGGAGCGGTCATGCCCCAACGGCTTTTGTCTACCGGTTTGCCGAGCTGGTTTACCATCTCGTCATACTGGTACTCGCTTGAATTACGCAGGTTCGCGAAGAACGCTTTCTTGCTGATCTCCATGCCGTCATAGTTTTTCCATTTATCGGGATAAGCGATCTTCGGCGTAAAAGCGTGAAGCTTAGCCAGCGCCTTCTGTTTGGTGGCGGGGCTCATCCAGTCGAGGTTGTTGATGCGGATCTCGTATGCTTTCACCAGGTTCTGGATCATGGTGCTCATGCGGGCCTTTGCTTCGGGCTTAAAATGCTTCTGCACATACAGCTGGCCGAGCAATTCGCCCACAGTGCCATCGGTAAGTTGCGACATGCGCTGCCATCTCGGAGTTTGCACTTTCTGCCCGGTCATTACCTGGCTGTACGCGAAGTTCGCTTTTACGAATTCGGAGCTGAGGTAAGGTGCGGCGCTTTTAAGTACGTTCCATTGCAGGTAGTCCTGGAAATCCGCCGCAGGAGTGGTAGAAACCAGGTTATCGAGATCTTTAAAGAACTTGGGATTGCCAACCAGTACGGTATCCTGGCCGGTCACTTTCATTTTCGCCATCAGCGATTTCCAATCCAGGTTGGGCGTAGTTTTGCTAAAATCGGCTACAGAAAACTTATTGTAGGTCTTATACGGGTCGCGCATTTCCACGCGGCTCATTTGTGAAGCGGCCAGTTTTTTCTCCAGCTGGAAAACCGTTTCTGCTTTTTTCTCCGCTTCGGCCTGTGGTACGCCGGTGAGAGCAAACAGCCGGGTAATGTATGTTTTATAAGCCTGTTGGATCTTTAAGGTCGGTGCGTCGCTTTTGAGGTAATAATCACGATCTGGGAGTGTCGTGCCTCCCTGCGCAAGCTGCGGCACCATGTTCTTAACATTTTTACGGTCCTGCGCCACGCCAAATCCAAAAAGGGGAGCGCCTGCGCCGAAGGTACGCATTTCGGCAGCCAGGTTTACGGCTTCGGCGCCGCTTTTCACTGCGGCCGCTTTTGCCAGCTCGGGCTTGATGGGCGTGTACCCAAGCTTTTCGATGGCCACACTATCCATTCCTGCCGTGTAAAAATCGCCTACGCGGCGCTCGATCGAGCCGGCGGGCGCTTTCTTATTGTTGGCGGCATCGTTCAAAATGGTTTTTACGGCGTTGATGTTGAAGTCGCGAAGCTGGTTAAAGCTGCCCCAACGGGTTTCTTTGGCAGGAACCGGGTTTTTTTTGATCCAGTTCCCGCTGGCATACGTGTAAAAATCGTCGCCGGGAGGTACCGTTACGTCCATGTTAGACTGGTCAAGAAATTTGGGCTTAACCGATCGCGGGGAGTTGTGCTGCGCGGTAGCCTGCAGGGTCACCAGCATCATACCGGGAATTAAAAGTTTGTAAATGTTTTTTTCCATAGTGTTTTTTTTAACCGCGAAAGTCATACGCTTCAAGAAATACTAACGTTAATGAGAGATCACCGTACGCTGCGGGTTACGTTAGGGTGTAAATATATCCGATTCCACCATAAATAAGAAATTGACAGTAAGCGAAGATCACTTATTGAACCAGCCGAGGATCCGCCTGACGTGAGTAGAATGAAAAATTAAGCTTGAAATTTTAAGATTAGGAAAGAATTTCATAGTAAGTTCATCTTCAGGTAATATAACTGTAGATAATTAAGAATATTGTTCCGGGCTCCATTTTTTTGTTGCCGTCAGCCACCCGCCGCCAGCTTTTTGTAAGGCCAAAAAGGAGCTGAGAGCTGACGGCTGATAGTTGACAGCCAAAAAAATCTTATTTTTGCACCTCCCTTAACCCGGGAGCCCGAAGCATGAGTATTTCAAAGACATATAGTCCCCGAGAAGCAGAAGATAAATGGTACAATTACTGGATGGAAAAACGGTTTTTCCGCTCGGTGCCCGACGATCGTGAGCCTTACACCATTGTGATCCCGCCGCCTAACGTGACCGGTGTGCTGCATATGGGGCATATGCTGAACAATACCATCCAGGATGTGCTCATCCGCCGTGCACGCATGCAGGGTAAAAATGCCTGCTGGGTACCTGGAACAGACCATGCTTCTATTGCTACGGAGGCCAAGGTGGTAGCCATGCTGCGTGAGCGCGGTATTGAAAAAAAAGACCTTAGCCGGGAGGCTTTTATGGAGTACGCCTGGGAATGGAAAGAGAAATATGGCGGCATCATCCTCGAGCAGCTGAAAAAACTCGGTGCGTCCTGCGATTGGGACCGCACTAAATTCACCATGGACCAAGATCTTTCAGAAGCGGTGGTGGATACGTTCGTTCACCTATATAAAAAGGGCTGGATCTACCGCGGCATAAGAATGGTGAACTGGGACCCGAAAGGAAAAACCGCTGTTTCCGATGAGGAGGTGGTACGTAAAGAAGTAAATCAGAAGCTCTATTATATAAAATACGCCTTAATTGATCAGCAGCCAACCGGCAGCCACCAGCCATCGGTAAACAGTTATGTTGTTATTGCGACTACCAGGCCGGAAACCATCATGGCAGATGCTGCCGTTTGTATAAACCCGAATGACGGGCGGTATAAACACTTGAAAGGTAAATCGGTATATGTCCCGTTGATAAACAGGGAGATCCCCATCATTGAAGACGAGTATGTGACTATGGAATTCGGTACGGGTTGCTTAAAAGTAACGCCGGCGCATGACCTGAACGACTATGAGTTGGGCGTAAAACACCGCCTTAGCGTGATCGACATTTTAAATGACGATGGTACGCTAAACGAAAAAGCCGGGATACTGGTGGGAGAGGACCGGTTCGCCGCACGAAAAAAAATCGCAGAGCTTCTCGATCTTCATCACCATCTCGAGAAAGTAGAAGACTACAAATCGCAGGTCGGGTTTTCGGAACGCACCGATGCCGCGATCGAGCCCCGTCTTTCGATGCAGTGGTTTTGCAAAATGGGAGAGATGGCCGGCCCGGCATTGGATTATGTGCTGGATGGCGAAATAAAGCTCATTCCCGATAAGTTCGTAAACACCTATCGCCACTGGATGGAGAATGTAAAGGACTGGTGTATCAGCCGCCAGCTCTGGTGGGGGCAGCAGATCCCGGCGTGGTACAACCAGCACGGAGACTGGGTGGTTGCCAAAACGCGCGAAGAAGCCCTTGACGGTTTCCTGGAGAAAGCGGATCCCGACAGGAAGTTTTCTGAAAACGCCGCGCGCGGGTTTAAAGCGCAATTGGATCCGTTCCTTAAACAGGACGACGATGTGGTAGATACCTGGTTCTCTTCCTGGCTATGGCCGATCTCGGTGTTCGATACGAGCGTATTTGGAGATCCGGCCAACCCGGGAAACGCCGACCTGCAATATTATTACCCTACCAACGACCTGGTAACGGCGCCCGAGATCCTCTTCTTCTGGGTGGCCCGCATGGTGATGGCCGGACACGAATTTAAAGGGGAGGCGCCGTTTAAGAACGTATACCTTACCGGGATCGTCAGGGATAAGCTGGGCAGGAAGATGTCGAAATCGTTGGGCAACTCGCCCGACCCGATCGGCCTGATCGGGAAATACGGCGCTGATGGCGTTCGCGTGGGGATGCTTCTTTGCTCGCCCGCAGGTAACGACCTGATGTTCGATGAATCGTATTGCGAGCAGGGCAGGAACTTTGCCAATAAGGTGTGGAACGCCTTCCGCCTGCTGAAGGGCTGGGAGATAGATGATTCGATGCCGTTTGCTAACGCTGTGCCGGTAGCGTGGTTCGGCAACCGGTTTGCGGAAGCGTTGGAAGAGATCGACCAGCATTTTGATGGATACCGCCTGTCGGAAGCTTTAATGGCGACCTATAAACTGGTATGGGACGATTTTTGTGCCTGGTACCTGGAGATGATCAAACCCGCGTACCAGCAGCCGGTAGACCGGGAAACCTTTAACCACACCAAGGCATTTTTTAGCCAGGTTATTCGTTTGCTGCACCCTTTTATGCCTTTCCTGTCTGAAGAGCTATGGCACGACGACGTTTTTGGTGAACGGGCGGAAAGCGACTGTTGTATCGTTGCCGAATATCCTGTATTGGGCCATCCGACCAACGAGGTGCTGCTTTCGGAGATCCAGGCCGTGAAACAGCTGATATCCGAGATCCGGAACCTGCGAAACAGTAAACAATTATCCCCGAAAGAAGCATTACCGCTTACCGTTAAATCAGGTTCTGATACGGACTACCAGGTGTACAAAGACATCATCGTAAAGCTGGCCAATGTCAGCGAAGTGGCGATTTCCGAAGAGAAGGTAACAGGCGCGGCGTCGTTCCTGGTGGGACGCGACGAGTTCTTTGTTTCGATCCCCACCGGGTTGATCGATGCGGAATCAGAGCGCGAACGAATCACCAAAGAGATTGGATACCTGCGGGGATTCCTGAAATCAGTGGACGCCAAACTCTCCAATGAGCGCTTCGTGGCCAATGCCAAGCCGGAAGTGGTGGAGAACGAACGCAATAAGAAAGCGGATGCGGAAGCGAAGATCAGGATATTGGAGGAAAACGTTATACGTTTGACGTGAGACGTTATAATGATGACGCATAGCTGCGCTGTTTGAACGCGGGACAGGAACATGTAACGTAACTACAATTTTATACGACTCTTTATACGCCATTTTTATATTTGCCAACAAACCAAACCGTATGTTTTCCACCCGAAGAATCACATTTTTATTCCCGGCTGCCGTTGCTTTATTAAGTTTTGGCGCCTGCCAGCAGTCTAAACCTGTATCAGAAAACAAAGAACCGGCCGTTGCTGCGAAAGACCTCGTATCATGTACCGGCATCGGGGAAGTGAAGCTGACAGACAGTTACCAGGACCTTGAGAAGAAATTTGGCAAGGCCAACCTGACAGAACATGATAACAACGTGCTTGGCAAGTTCACCGCTATCTGGGACCAGAAACCCGAACAGGTTAATATCTACTGGAAAGAAAAGGCCGCGCCATATACACACATCGATTTTATGGAAACCGTATCACCCGACGCACCGTACACCACACAAAAGGGCTTAAAGGTGGGGATGCTGATGGTGGATGTGCAGAAGATTAATTCCGACATGCCGTTAACCTTTGTAAATCCTTACGCGAACCAGGATCCCGGCCTCATCACCAGCTTTAATAACGGTGAGCTGGCTATTGCCGATCCCTGCCTTTCGGGCCATGTAGAGGTAACCAAGACCCGTAATATTGATGCCAAAGTACTGGCGGCGTTTACCGGTGAGAAATCGGTAGAGTCGACCCACAAGCTCATCATGGGCGGGCGCATGGACGTGATCTTTGCGAATTTCCGTCTCGCCAATAAGTAACAACGGATCAGCTCCCGTTGGTATACATCGGGAGCTCTTCTATAAACTTGTAGGAGCGCCGCCCGAAATCCACTTCACAAAAATAGTGCTGCAGCCCGTTAGTAACCGCCAGGAAGCTCACCTGGTGTACCACGTTGTAGCGTGCTACCTGGTCGAAAGTCGCCTGGCTGATCTTAACCGACGGCGCCTTGCATTCCACCAGCAGCGTTTTATTCCCCGCCGCGTTAAATAATACGATATCGCTTCGCTTTTGCAGGCTATTGAGCTTCAATCCGCCTTCCAGGCCGATCAGCCCTTTGGGGTAATTCTTTTGCCTGATCAGGAACTGTACAAAATGTTGCCTTACCCACTCTTCGGGTGTAAGCACCAGGAATTTCCTGCGTACCTCATCAAAGATGAAGATAGTGCCCGACTCTTCTTTCAGCCTGAACGGGAACTGCGGCAGGTTAAGCGGGGTAGGATTGAACACGCAGGCAAAGATAATGAAATGGCCAGGTAAATATTTCCTAAATGCCACAGGAAACGCCGTGTTTATTGCCGCGATTAGCTAAATTCGCATCGTGTCTGTCGCCAATATTCTGTCTGATCTAAAGGCCGGGAAATATAAGCCTGTTTACCTGCTGCATGGGGAGGAGCCGTATTATGTCGACCTGGTAAGCGACTACATCGAAAAAAACGTACTGTCTGACGGGGAAAAGGGCTTCAACCAGACCGTGTTGTACGGAAGAGACACGGACGTGCAAACGATCCTGAACGCCGCAAAGCGCTACCCCATGATGAGCGATTACCAGGTAGTGATCGTCAAGGAAGCCCAGGAGCTTAAATGGGGGAAAGAAGGGGTCGGTGATCCTTTTGCCGGCTATGTAGAAAACCCGTTGCGGAGCACTATCCTGGTGATCTGTTTTAAATATGCCAGGTTCGATAAGCGAAAAAAACTGTACAAGGCCTTCGAGAAAAGTGGTGTGGTGCTCGAATCTGCCCCGATCTATGAAAGCAAGCTTCCGGCATGGATTGAAGAAGCCGTGGCCGCAAAAGGGTACCGGGTTCACGCACGCGCTGCTGCTATGATAGCCGGGTACCTGGGTAACGACCTGTCTAAAATTGCCAATGAACTGGAGAAGCTGATGCTGAACATACCCAAAGGACAGGAGATCTCCCCGGATGACGTGCAGAACAACATCGGCATCAGCAAAGAATATAATGTATTCGAGCTGCAGGCCGCGATCGCCAAACGCGACATCTTTAAAGCAAACCAGGTGATTGACTATTTCGCCGCCAACCCAAAGTCGAACCCGGCGGTACTGGTGCTTGGCAACCTGAATACGTATTTCGGCAAAGTCCTGAAATACCATTACGTAGCCGACCGCTCGCCGCAGGGCCTGGCACGTGAGCTCGGCGTAAATCCCTATTTTGTGAAAGATTACGAAATGGCCGGACGCAATTATCCTGTTGGCAAGATCTTTAACGTGATCAGCTACCTGAGAGATTATGACCTGAAAACCAAGGGAGTAGATTCTACCGGTAACACCACGCAGGGCGAACTGATGAAGGAACTGGTATTTAAGATCATCCATTGAAACTGCCGCTTTCATTTTACCAGCGGGACGATGTGCTCGCGATTGCCCGGGAGCTGAACGGGAAGTGCCTGTATACCTGTGTAGACGGGTTACTTACCGGCGGTATGATCGTAGAAACCGAAGCCTATCGCGGGCCGGATGACCGTGGCTCTCATGCCTGGAACGACCGCCGCACGCCCCGCAACGAAATGATGTATGCTGCCGGGGGCGTAGTATACATGTATATCTGTTACGGAATACACGATATGCTGAACATCGTGACCGGCGACGAGGGCTCATCGCACGCCATTCTTATCCGTGCCATAGAGCCATTAACCGGGCTTGAGGTTATGCGGGACCGGAGAAATGTCCATCATGCGGATGTGCGCCTGTGCCAGGGACCTGGCGCCCTTGCAAAAGCCTTGGGCCTGAATAAGATACATAACGGTGCTTCCCTGGCCGGCGATGAGATCTGGATAACGGATAATCCTTCCCCGGAACCGTTAGAGATCGCTTCCTCCGCCCGGATCGGCCTCAATTTCCCCGGGATCTACCGTGACATTCCCTGGCGTTTTTATGTGCGCGGCAACCGCTACGTAAGCAGGAATAAAACGTAGTAACTCAAGTTTGCTGTAAAAAAATAAAACCGGCCCTGCTGTAACTTGTTCAACCTGAAAGGATTCTACCAAACCCTTAAGAACAAGGTTATGAAAACAACCAGATCAATGATAGCAGCCATCGCTTTCACGGCAGTGAGCGGTATCGCGCTGGCACAAAATCCGCCGGCAAAGGAAACCAAATCCACAAGGGACACTATCAGGACTGCGGCTCCTGCACCGGTAAGGCGCGATACGGTAGCAAGAAAAGAGACGCGGTCTACGCGGGATACCATTAAAACTTCGGCGCCGCCAACGCCCCGTGACACTACGCGGAGAGATACCACCAGGAAGCCCGTACCCGGGAAAAACTAACAGGAATACCTCCGGGAACGGGTGTCTCAGAACAGGCTAAGCTGCGCAGTTGACGGCGGGTTTGCCTTTCCAAGTACGGTTCGTCCGCCGTATTTCCATGATTCGTAACGTTCTTTCCGGATCACCTGGTCAAAATTGGCATTTGGGGTGAAGCCCCGTTCGGCATTACGTGCGATTTCGCCCAGTTTCTGGATCGCGCGCAGTTTATCGCCCTGGTCGATCTTAGCCCGCTGAACCGCTTTCTCCAGCGTGCCGATCGTTTCGTCATAAACCTTTAGCGGAACAGGGAACGGGTGCCCGTCTTTTCCGCCATGGGCGAAGGAAAAGCGCGCCGGGTCTTTGAACCGGGAAGGAGTACCATAGATCACTTCGCTTACCAGCGCCAGCGATTGCAGGGTGCGCGGCCCCAGGCCTTCAAGCAGCAGCAGTTCCTCGAAGTCTGCAGGTTTGCGCTCGTGGGCGAGCCATAATACGGCGCCGAGCCGTTTCAGGTCTACATCTTTCGCCTGTACGTCATGGCGGGCCGGCATCACCAGCTTTCGCGTTTCCGCGATCATCTTATCGGGGTGTTCGCCCATGATTTCGAGCATGGCGTTCCGGGCGGGCGCAGAACGGCTCGTGGCGAGGTTCAGGATGGTTCCCTGGTTCGGGCCAAAGATACCGGTGTGCGGATCGTCGATGAAAGATGCCAGTTCCGGCGAATGCCAGTGATAGCGGCGCGCGGTAACGTTTACATGGTTCATGCCCTGCTGCACCACCGCCCATTGCCCTTCGCTGCTCACCACGAAGTTATGGGTGTATAGCTGGAAACCGTCTTGGATAGCCGTATTATCAACCTTTGCGCTGAGCTTACTGCATTTAACGAGGTGGGCGCCGTCGAGACCGGTGCGTTCACCCGCCGCCAGGAGTTCGCGGGGCGCCAGCCGGGAGTGTTTGCCTTTACCGCCACAAATGTAAATGCCAAGTTCCTGCGATCGCGGGTTGATGGCTGCCTTTAAAGCCCCCATCACGGAAGTAGTGATGCCCGATGAATGCCAATCCATGCCCAGTACCGCGCCAAAGCTCTGGAACCAAAACGGATCGCTTAAGCGGCGTATTACCTCGTTCCTCCCGAATTCGGTAATGATCGACTCGGTAATGGCTAACCCAAGCCTGGCCATCCGCTCGGCAAGCCACCTGGGCACGTACCCGTAATGTAAGGGGAGATCTGCTGACCCGGAATGTTTCATGCTAACAAAATTAGTAAATATTTTCTGCAACTATTGCAGGTAAAGGGGGACTTTCTTACTTTCATGGGCGATATGAAGATCCCTGTTTTTAGCCCTTCCGGGTTTGGTAAAATTGTGAACGGATGAATATAGAAGAGCTGCGCGACTATTGCCTCGATAAAAAAGGCACCACCGAGGGGTTTCCTTTCGGTGAAGAGGTGCTGGTGTTTAAAGTAGGCGGTAAAATGTTCCTGCTGGCGCCGGTAGAGGGCCGGTTAACGATGAATGCCAAGTGCGACCCGGACCGGGCGGTAGAGCTGAGGGAACGCTACCCGGAGATCGTCCCGGGCTACCATATGAATAAGCAGCAATGGAATACGGTGGACCTTACAGGAAACTTACCAAATGGCCTGATCAGGGAGCTCGTTGACCATTCCTACGATCTTGTTTACCGGAAATTGACGAAGAAACTGCAGCATGAGATCGCTGACGGCACATGGCTGCCTGAATAAGCTGACCAAAAGTTATACATTGTAATTCACACAAGATGTCGACAGAAGTAAAGTGTCCGGGATGCGGACATACCTTTCCCATCGAGGAGGTAATGACCGAGGAATACAAGAAAGAGCTCCGGGAGAAAATGAATTCCTTTAAAAAGGAGAAGGACGAGGAGTATTCGCGGAAGCTGGAAGAATTTAACCGGCGTGAAAGGGCCCAGGCCCAGGCATACGAGCACCAGCTGGCGGAAGAACGGAAACGCCTCCAGGCTCAATTGGAAGAAAGTTTGCGAAAAAGCATTTCTGCTGATTATACTTACCAGATCCAGCTGCTCGAAACCGCTAATAAAGAGAACGAAACCCGTCTGCAACTGGCGCGGGAAAAAGAAATGGCGTTCCTGCAGCAGGAACAGGTATTGAAATCCCGGGAAGCGGAGCTGGAACTGGAAGTGCAGCGTAAGCTGCACCAACAGCGCGGCGAACTGACCGAGCAGATCCGCAAGCAGGAACATGACCGCTCGCTGCAAAAAGATACGGAGCACCAGCTCCGGGTAAAAGAACTCGAGAAACAGCTCGACGACCAGAAAAAGCTGGCCGAGGAAATGAAGCGTAAGGCGGAACAGGGATCTACACAACTGCAGGGCGAAGTACAGGAGCTGATCCTGGAGGAACTGCTCAGGGCGACCTTCCCGTTCGATATGGTGACCGAAGTCGGGAAAGGCGTCAGGGGAGCCGATTGCGTGCAGACCATCCGTAACCAGTTCGGGCAGGAATGCGGCAAGATCATTTATGAAAGTAAACGCACCAAGGATTTTTCGCAGGACTGGATCGAAAAGCTGAAGAAGGATATGCGCGGCCTTGGCGTAGACATCGCCGTGATCGTAACGCAATGCTACCCAAGGGGGATGGACTGTTTCGGTGAACGCGACGGGGTTTGGATCTGCTCTTTCGAAGAGGTGAAAGCCGTGGCCTATGTGCTGAGAGATACCGTGATCAGGCTGGCGAATGTTTCCCGTTCGCAGGAAAATAAAGGAGAAAAGATGCATATGTTGTACCATTATCTTACCGGAACGGAGTTCTCTGAACAGTGGAAAGCCATACGGGAAGGATTTATGAGCATGAAGCTGTCTATCCAGCGCGAGCGCGACGTCATGGAGAAGCTATGGAAGGCCCGTGAAAAGCAACTGGAAAAAGTGTTACTGAATGCTGCGCACATTCGCGGATCTATTGAAGGGATCGCCGGGAGCGATAACATCAGCCTGAGCCTCTCTGACGAAGAAGAAGACCCCCTGCTGATCGGGTAAACAAAGCATCAACCCGATCGATCCCAAACAAATTATGGCCTGTCACTTATAATTGGTAAATTTCCTTCGCATGAGCAAATTTGAAATACCTGAGCGGGTGATCTTCGTGTGTACCGGGAGCAAGTGCGAAAAACGCGGAAGTAAATATCTGTATAAGTCCCTGAAGGCTTACCTGAAACAAAAGGGAATGAGGGATAAACTGGAAGTGATGGAGGTGGATTGTACGGACAGGTGCAAATTCGCCCCTGTATTAACCATTCAGCCAGATAATATCTGGCTGAATGAGTATACGGAAAAACAGGTTTTTAAGCAGGTTGAACGCCTTGAGCAAGATTAACTACGCTTCGCTGTCGTATTTGATGCTGCCAACGTGTTTGTCGATCTGCCAGCGACCGGTGCCTTCTTCGCCGATCACTTCGAAGAGCTCGAGTGCACGACGGGCCTTGTATTCTTCTTCACGCTGTTCTTTCAGGAACCAGTTCAGGAATTCCATGGTTACAAAATCCTGTTCTTTATGGCATTTTGCAGCGATGTTCTTGAATGATTGGGTAATGGCCACTTCCTGGTCGAGTGCATCTTCAAATACTTCCCTGAAAGAATTGTATTCGATCTTGATATTGGTGATCTCGGGAGAAATGGCGGTGCCACCCATATCCAATACGTATTTATACAATTTCATCTGGTGGTGGCGCTCTTCTTCCGCTTGTTTGAAGAAATAGTCGGCCGATCCGTCAAATCCATTGCGGTCACACCACGATGCCATAGAAAGGTAGATAGAGGAAGAATACGCTTCTTTTTTTATTTGCTGGTTTAATACGGCCTCGATCTCGGCAGAGATCAGGCTTCGTACGCGGATAAGATCTTTCATAAAGCTGATATTAATAACATTGACAACGCAATAATAATGCTAATAATAGCAACGCCTGAATATTTGCGCAATATAAAATGAGTCTAAATATAGGCTAAAAGCCTGTAAAGTAGTAATTGCCAGGGAATTAGCAGCTTAATATACAAGCCTGTTGAGGCAATCAGTGATTAGGTGGTTTAATTCGAGCATGACAAAAGTGCCCTGTAACAGTTCCTTTAAAGCGATCACTTCAGCTACAGAAAGCACATAACAATGTTCGCAGGCGCAGAGAAAAATGATTTCTACATCGGGAACAGCGGCGGTATCCAATAACGCGCGCTCAATGTCAATGCTGTAAACGGCTTTTTTAAGTTTCAGGAGGCAGCGGTAATCGAACTTTGCACTCTTACCCGCAAATTCTATGAGCCATTGATGCGATTTGTCGCATTGCTGGACAGAGCCATGTTTTGTGTGAAACACTTCTGTTAAAGAGGAGGAAGCACTGCCCGTTTCGATCATCATGTTATTACCCACAAAGATTGCAATTATTTAGAACTGATCCAAATAAAAGTGAAAGGAAATTTTGGGGGAGAGGGGAGAATAGGGAATAGAAAATAGAGAATAGAAAATAGGGTGTGATACTTGGGTAGCGGGTGATCATGATGCGGTATAGTACTCTTCTTTCTCGGTAGTGTGCAATTTCACTACACCAGAGAGCACCAGGTTCACCAGGATGCGCTGCGCCCTGCGGCGCGACAATTTCATCAGCCTGCCATATTCGCCGGAGGTAATGCGCTGGTTGTTTTCCAGGTATTCGAGCAGCTCCTTTTCTTTGGCGGAGTATTCGATAAGTACACCCTCATCGCTGTTGCTGCGTTTTAATACGTCTACCACGATCTTGCTGGCCAACAGGCTCTTGTCTTTCACCCGGATATATACCCACCAGCGATGATCATCGCCCAGCGCATAATGCGGCTTGGTATCGCTCTCTTTTATTTCGGCTACCAGCACGATTTTATCGTCTATGTATACTTCTTCAAAGATGGGATCGATGGTGGGCCTGCAATAGGACAGGCCAGCACGGGTGAGCATGTATCTCTCCTCGTCCTCAGATTTTACGCCGTTAATGCTGCCGTCATCGCGCACGCCGATCAGCAGTCTGCCGCCTTTGTTGTTGGCAAAAGCGACCAGTGTTTTTGCGATCTTCTCGCAATTGTTTATCGTTTTCTTGAAATCTAAAGTTGCGCTTTCACCCTCCAGGATTAACTTCTTTATATTCATCTCTTTAAATAAGTTAGCCGGCGGCCTGCCTTACAACCGCCTGATGTAAACCTCATTTTGTACGTTGGCGCACACCTCACCCTGCCGGTTAAGGATCTGGAGTGAAAAGGTCCGTACAAATTTTCCTTCCGAATTTAATACTGCGATGGCATCTTCCACATCCTTATCTTCCAGCTGGATCTTAAAATGCATCCGCGAACGGCCGGGCTTAAGGTAGCTGATCGAAGCACTTTTTAACCAGACCCGTACCTTGAAACCGTTTCGCTGCATCACCTGGTCGAGCAGCACGGAATAAAAGGGATCTGCCGCGCTGAAGATCGTCCCCCCGAAGACCGAACGGTTATAATTAAGGTTAAGGATACTTTTTGTGATGTGTACCTCGGCACTTCTGAAATCCTTGCCAAACCTGGCCACCCAGATACGTTGAAAAAAAAGAGGAGGGTAAAACCGCATCGCCCACTTCAACACATTCTCGGAAACTACCATGACGGTAAATATGAGGAAAAATATGTTAAGTAGTAGTGACGGCGGGAAGTGATTATATAGATCCCCAGCGCTAGCGGCCGGCATATTTATAAATAAAAAACCCCTGCTAACAGAACAGCAAGCAGGGGTAAAAATTACAACAAATGTTTAACCTCGCGGGACGCAAGGGTATTCCTATTTGCACTGTAAATCAATATATTGAATGCAAAATCCGTGCCTTTTGTTTTAAAAAAAATAAAATTTGCCGGGGTTTTATAATTTAGCGGCTTAAACCGTTGTAAACCTTTTCACCAGATGACAAAACCCGCTTCCAAGAATGTGATATTTTTAGTGATCGTAGCAGCATTAGGATATTTTGTGGATATCTATGACCTGGTACTATTCTCGATCGTGAGGGTGCAGAGTTTTAAGGACATCGGCATCACCAACCCGGAAGACATCACCGCCAACGGCGAGTTCGTTTTGAACATGCAGATGGGCGGATTACTGCTTGGAGGCATCCTTTGGGGGGTATTGGGTGATAAGATCGGTCGTGTAAGGGTACTTTTCGGTTCGATCCTGCTGTACTCACTGGCAAACTTTGCGAACGGGATGGTGGCGGACATCAATACCTATGCTTTTATCCGCCTTATTGCCGGCATCGGGCTGGCCGGTGAGCTCGGTGCGGGGATCACGCTGGTAAGCGAAACCATGAGCAAAGAGAACAGGGGATATGGCACGATGATCGTAGCCGGCGTAGGATTGTTAGGTGCGGTAGCGGCCAACATGGTAAACGAAATGTTTAGCTGGAAAACGGCTTTTTTTGTGGGCGGCGGTATGGGCTTGCTGTTATTGGCGCTTCGGGTAGGTACTTTCGAGTCGGGCATGTTTAAGGGGATCGCCGGAAAAAAGGTGGCCCGCGGCGATGTCAGGCTGCTGCTGTTTAACGGCAAGCGGTTGTATAAATACGTGTGCTGCATCCTGATCGGTGCACCGCTTTGGTTCGTGGTAGGCATCCTGGTAACGCAGGCCATGGAGTTCGGCAGCGCAAAGGCGCTGAACGCCACCAGCCCCCTCAGCGCGGGAAAGGGGATCATGTTCACTTATATCGGCATTTCTATTGGCGATATCCTCGCCGGGTTGCTTGCACAGGTTACCCGTTCGCGTAAGCTGACCATGATGGTATTCCTGCTTCTCTCGCTGGTAAGCGTCACCACCTATCTCCGTAGTTATGGCCTGAGCCCGGAGACGTTCCGCTGGCTATGTCTTTTTATGGGTATTTCCGTGGGATACTGGGCTACTTTCGTTACCATCGCCTCGGAGCAGTTCGGTACAAACATCCGTGCTACGGTGACCACTACCGTGCCGAATTTCGTTCGCGGTGCGCTTATTCCTATCACGTTCGCGTTTGGTGCGTTCCGCGCGCATTTCGGGACCATTACGGCCGCTTACCTGATGATGGGGATTCTTTCGGTGCTGTCGCTCTTCGCACTTAGTCAGTTGAAAGAAACATTTGGCAAAGACCTCGACTATATGGAGGGCGAGGAATTAGAGATCAGCTAATCTTGATTACCTTTGCCGCATGATCAGCAAAGCGGAGGTAGCAACGGCATTCGGGAAAATACAGGATGAGATATGCCATGCCCTGGAACTGGCAGACGGCGCCGGTAAATTTAAAGAGGAAGCCTGGGAGCGGGAAGGCGGCGGCGGCGGACGTACCCGCATCCTGCAGCAGGGCAACGTGATAGAACGGGGAGGAGTTAACTTTTCTGCGGTCCATGGCAGGCTGCCCGAATTAATGAAGAAGTCGCTTGGTGTTACCGGGGACGAGTTTTTCGCCACGGGAGTATCCATCGTTATTCACCCCCTAAACCCGTGGGTGCCCATCATACACATGAACATCCGTTACTTCGAGATGAACGGGGACGTCCGCTGGTTTGGCGGCGGGATCGATCTTACACCGCATTACGTCGTCGACGAGGATGCACAGTTCTTTCACGGGAAGCTTAAAGCCGTTTGTGATCAATATAGCCAGGCATTCTACCCTGAATTTAAAACCTGGGCCGACAATTATTTCTACATCAAACACCGGGAGGAGACCCGCGGTATCGGCGGTATATTCTACGACAAGCTTTCGCCGGTTAAGACAGGTCTTGACTGGGAGCAGTTGTTCAGCTTTTCGCAATCCGTTGGCCGCACCTTTGCGCCTACTTATACGGAACTCATGCGCAAGAATGCGTCAAAGCCCTTTACCGATGCCAACAAGCAGTGGCAGTACCAGCGCCGTAGCCGGTATGTGGAGTTCAACCTGGTATACGATGCCGGTACGAAATTCGGACTTGAAACTAACGGACGTATAGAATCGATCTTAATGAGCCTTCCGCCGCAGGCGAACTGGGTATACGATTTCCATCCCATACCGGGAAGCGAAGAGGAGAGGACGATGGGGAGGTTGAAGAAGGGAGTTAGTTGGGTTTGACGCTCAACGCGTTGCTAGCCGATCATCACGCCCGGCTTATTCACAAGTGGGATCTTGATCAGGTTCGAATCCACGATAGATTCGGGTAAGAATATGAACTTCTTGTCGTAAATCACGTTGCCGACGTAATAGCTAAGCCAGTATTCGTTGGTAAGGCCGAAAACCTGTTCGTCGATCGCCTCTACTACCGCGTAAGAGCGGCTCTCTACATCACCTATGGAATGCCTCAATACGGATGTTTTTACATCTTCGCCATCTTTCGTCCCGTAGCCCTTCGAAGTGATCAGCACCGTGCTGATGGTTTCATTTTTCAGGTTTACCAGGTATACGTTCCAGTTCTTGCTCTCTGGAGTTTCACCTTCCAGCACTACTGCGATGGAGATCTCTTCAACGTGGTTTTCGGGCAAATCTTTAATCATGGCTGATCTGCGGGTATTATTTTTTTGGTGCCTTTTTTGCCGGTGATGCCTTCTTAGTCGCCGCTGCTTTTGCGGGTGTCGCTTTTTTTGCCGGCACGGCTTTTTTAGCCGCCGCTGTTCCCTTCTTTGCCGGTGCGGCAGCGGGTCCGGCGAGCTTTAGTACATCCTCGTAGGTGATCTCTTCGGGCGTTTTTCCTTTCGGGATCTTAATGTTCAGCTTGCCGAACTTGATGTATGGCCCCCACCGGCCGTTTTCGATCTTCGCATCCGGGTTCTCCTCAAACGTTTTGATCAGCTTTTCGATGTCCTTAATACGTTTGGCCTGGATGATCTCTATCGCCTGCGGTTCTGTTACCGCATGCGGATCGGCATCTTTCGGCAGGGAGTAAAATGCATTGTTGTGGCGGATATACGGGCCGAACTTGCCGATGGCCACCGTCATTTCTTTGTCCTCGAACAAGCCAACCTTTTTGGGGAGTTTAAACAGCTCCAGCGCGTCTTCCAGGGAGATCGTCTCGATCATCTGCCCGCTGCGGAGACTGGCGAACCGCGGTTTTTCCTCTTCTCCTTCTACCGCTTCCCCGATCTGCACGAACGGTCCGAATCGCCCGATGCGGACCGAGACCTTCTTGCCTGTGGCGGGATCCGTTCCCAGGTCGCGCTCACCGCGTGCGCGGTCGGCATTCTGGATGGTCATTTCCACTTCCAGGTGGAAAGGGTTATAGAACGAGTCGATCATTGCGGTCCATTCTTTCAGTCCCTGGGCGATCTCGTCAAATTGCTTTTCTACAGAAGCGGTGAAGTTAAAATCTACAATACCCTTAAAATGAGAAACTAAAAAGTCGTTAACTACCGCGCCGATATCAGTAGGGAACAACTTAGAGCGTTCGGCCCCGGTCATCTCCGATTTGACGGCGCTCTGTACCTGTCCGTCCTTCAGGGTGACCACCTGGTAATTGCGTTGTTTGCCGTCGCGGTCTTCTTTTACCACGTAACCACGGTTCTGGATAGTGGAGATGGTAGGCGCGTAAGTAGACGGGCGGCCGATGCCAAGCTCTTCCAGTTTCTTTACCAGGCTTGCCTCGGTATACCGTGATGGCGGGCGTGAGTATCTTTCCGTAGCGACGATCTCCCGGGCGGTAAGAGCTTGCGCCTGGTGCAGCGGCGGAAGAATGGCATTCTCAGCATTTTCGTCTGCGCTTACTTCCTGTTCTTCATCGTTCGATTCGATGTACACTTTCAGGAAACCATCAAACTTCATCACCTCGCCGTTTGCGATAAATTCTTCTCCGCGTGTGGATACGGAAATCTTTGCGGTGGTTCTTTCAAACAATGCTTCGCTCATCTGCGAGGCGATGGCACGTTTCCAGATCAATTCGTACAGTCTTTTTTCGCTGTTATCGCCCTCTACGGTATGAAGGTCGAAATAAGTAGGGCGGATGGCCTCGTGGGCTTCCTGTGCGCCCGCCGATTTTGTTTTATATTTTCTTACCTGGTGGTACACCGGTCCATAAGCGGAGCGGATCTGCTCCGAGGCTGCATTTAGTGCGGTATCCGATAAGTTCACTGAATCGGTACGCATATACGTGATCTTTCCGGATTCGTACAGTTTTTGCGCAACAGACATCGTCCGGGAAACCGAGAATCCCAGCTTCCTGCTGGCTTCCTGCTGGAGCGTCGACGTGGTAAAAGGAGGGGCGGGGCTTCTTTTGGAAGGTTTGGTCTCCAGGCTTTTTACGGTGAAGGCGGCATTTACGCAATCCTGCAGGAACTTTTCCGCCTCCCCGGCGCCATCGAACCTCCGCGAAAGCTCGGCCCGGAACGATTCTTTCTGTTTACCGGTGGTAAAAATAGCCACCACCTTAAAGGCGGCGGCGGCGGTAAACTTATTGATCTCACGTTCGCGGTCCACGATCAGGCGTACGGCGACAGACTGTACGCGTCCAGCGGAAAGCGACGGTTTTATTTTTTTCCAAAGAACGGGAGACAGCTCGAAACCCACCAGCCGGTCGAGCACCCGGCGTGCCTGCTGCGCGTTTACCAGGTTGTAATCAATGCCGCGCGGCGTTTCGATCGCTTTTAAAATAGCAGGTTTGGTGATCTCGTGAAAAACGATCCTGCGGGTTTTGTCTTCTTTCAGGCCAAGGGTTTCGAATAAGTGCCAGGAGATCGCTTCACCCTCCCGGTCCTCGTCAGACGCCAGCCAAACCAGCTCACACTCTTTTGCCAGCTTCTTTAACTCGCTCACTACCGACTTTTTATCAGCCGGCACCTCATATTTTTGTGCGAACTTATTCTTGGTGTCAATCGCGTCATCTGTTTTTACGAGATCACGGATATGTCCATAACTGGACCTAACCATGAAGTCTTTCCCCAGGTATCCTTCAATTGTTTTTGCCTTTGCAGGAGATTCTACGATCAATAAGTTTTTGGCCATTCAGCTGTCCCTTTTTTGCAAATAAAACCAATAATTTCTAAAGTCAGGTATTAAAGATGATTTAGCCAAGGGGGACTTGGCATGTGCAAACGAACATGGTTGGTGGGTTGAACGTGTGACGTGGTACGTTCGACGTTCCGTGTCCGATGCTTATTTCGGGATGGTGGTAGTTGCGATATTACATAAGAAACCCGCCACCCAGCAGATCATTCCCCTCATAAAACACCGCCGACTGGCCCGGGGCGATACCGGCTACCGCGTTTGAAAAGTCAACTTTCATCAGGTCGCCGTGCTGTACGACGGTGCTGAGCGTTCCCGCATCCTTGTAGCGGATCTTGGTAACGGCTTCCAGCGGCTCGGTGATGGATGCGTATTTAACCAGGTTGAGGTTGCGTACCAGGGCATGCGAGCGTTGGAGCTCGTCCTGCGTGCCAAGTACCACGGTATTTGTTTCGGGAATGATCCGGCTTACAAACATCGGGTGCCCCAGCGCAATACCCAGTCCTTTACGCTGCCCGATCGTATAGAAAGGGTATCCCTGGTGTTTTCCCACGATGGTGCCGTCGGTAAGTACGAAATTTCCTTCGCCGATCCGGTCGTCGAGATCTTCCACTTTATGACGTAAAAAAGCGCGGTAATCGTTATCCGGTACAAAGCAGATCTCGTAGCTCTCGCTTTTATTGGCGAGTTCCAGCTGACCCATGTCTCTTGCCATCTGGCGGATCTCTGACTTGGCAAACCTGCCTAACGGGAATTGCGTACGGGCGAGGTTCTTCTGCGACACCCCCCACAGGACGTAGGATTGGTCTTTATTTTCATCTTTTCCTTTCGAGATCACGTAGCGGCCGTTGTCCTGCAGCCGGATGTCGGCATAATGGCCGGTTGCGATAAATTCACACCCGAGCTTATCGGCCCGTTTAAGCAAAGCCTCCCACTTGATGTGCGTATTGCAGAGCACACAGGGGTTAGGAGTGCGACCGGCCAGGTATTCATCCACGAAATTATCGATCACGAAATCTCCGAATTCATCCCGTATGTCGAGGATGTAGTGGGGGAAGCCGTAGCCGACCGCCAGGGCACGTGCATCGTTAATACTGTCGAGGCTGCAGCAGCCGGTTTCTTTTGAAGAGCTGCCGGAAGAAGCGTAGTCCCATGTTTTCATCGTTAACCCGATCACCTCGTAACCCTGCTCATGCAGCATTACGGCTGCGACAGAACTGTCGACACCGCCGCTCATCGCTACCAGGATCTTTCCGTGTTTGCTCATGTGTATTTTGTAAAATTATTATGCAAAGATAGGCTTTTTAGAAAGCTGTACGGTATGTCATTTCGTCAGGATAAGGTCATCTATGCCAGTTAATTTATAGTTAATCATATCTTATAATCAGTTTATTATAATATTTATCTAAATGAATATGTTAGTTTTAGGTAACAGATAGATACCCGGTAAACGGTCCCGTATTACATTTGCCATAACCGAAAAATCTGTTACATTTGAAACTTAATGAGCTTCCTCTATCCCGCATTTCTGTTTGCCTTATCAGCGGTCGCCATACCCATCCTCATCCATCTTTTTAATTTCCGGAGGTTTAAGAAAGTCTATTTCAGCAATGTCCGTTTTCTAAAGGATATCGAGGTGCGGACCTCTTCGAGCAAGAACCTGCGCAGGCTGCTCATCCTGTTTGCCAGGATCCTGGCGATCATTTTCCTTGTCCTCGCTTTCGCGAAACCTTTCATCCCGGATAATGCCAGCCTTAAACAGGCAGGTAATCAGGTGATCAGCATATACCTTGATAACTCCTACAGCATGGAAGCCGTGAATAAAGACGGCACCCTCCTGGATGAAGCGAGAAGGCGGGCACGCGAGATCGTATCGGCTTATACCCTGAATGACAAGTTCCAGCTATTGACCAACGATTTCGAGGGAAGGCACCAACGGCTGCTCAGCCGAGAAGAGTTTATTTCTGCGCTCGATGAAGTAAAGATCAGCGGTGTTACCCGTACCATTCCGCAGGTGCTGAAACGCCAGCAGGATATTTTTACCGGTGAGCCAAATGCGCCGAAAACCAGTTACCTGCTTTCGGATTTCCAGGTGAACATGGTGCCTGATGAAGCTTTTGTTCCCGACAGTACCGTTGCCCTGCGGTTCGTAAAGATCGGCTCGAACCCGCTGCCTAACATCTCCGTTGATTCGGCATGGTTTGCATCTCCCATACATAAACCGGGTGAGACCGAGCGCCTCATCGTACAGCTGCGCAACAACTCCGATAAACAGGCGGAGAATATTCCCGTAAAACTAAACATCAATAAACAGCAGAAAGCGGTGGCCAGCCTGAGTATTCCGCCAAGATCTGTTAGGAGCGATACGTTGTCTTTCAGCGGGCTTACCGGCGGCTGGCAGCAAGGCGAGATCCAGATCACGGACTACCCGGTGGTGTTCGACGATAAATTCTTTTTTTCATTCTACGTGAAAAAGAGCCTGCCGGTGCTGGTGATCAGCGACAAAGGCTTTAGTCCTTACCTCAACGCGGTTTACCGTTCCGACCCGTTCTTTAGCCTGGTTAACGTAAGTTCCGGTAACCTGAACTATTCCGGCCTGGGCGGTTACCCGATGATCATCCTGAATGAACTGGCGTCGATTCCGCCCGCCACCTCGCAGCAGCTGAAGAAATACGCCGATAACGGCGGCACGCTGGTGATATTTCCCTCGCTCGATGCCGACCTTTCCAGCCTCGGCAGCTTTTTACAAGGTTTGGGCACTGATATTCCCGAAGAAGTGGTGGACCAGGAGACCAAGGTTACGGCCATGAACGTGAGGCACCCGCTGTTTGGCGGTGTGTTCGAAAAAGTGCCACAGAACATGGATTTGCCGGTGGCGAAGGCCTACATCAGGTACAGCACACAAAGCCGCACCAGCCGGCAGCCGATACTGGATTTTCCTGGCGGACGCAGCTTTTTCAGCCAGTACCGGTCCGGCCTGGGTAACGTGTACCTTTCGGCGGTGCCGCTCGACGACGAAGTGAGCAATTTTGCGCGCCACTCGGTATTTGTGCCGATCATGTACCAGTCGGCGTTGCTGAGCCTGCGCGACGGCAAATTATTTTATACGCTGGGCCGCGACCAGTTTCTCGAAATAAATAAGATCACCCTGCAGGCTAACCAGGTGTTAAAGCTTAAGAAAGATAACTTCGAGGTGATCCCGGATGTACAGCAAGCCGCCAACAGCACCCGCGTATACATTGCCGACCAGGTGAAACAGGAAGGGAACTACAACCTGGTAAAAGGTGACAGTATTATTGCCGCAGCCGGGTTTAACGACAACCGCGGGGAGTCGGATCTTTCATACCTGGATGACAAGAACCTTGAAAGTATGTTTCCCGGCAGGAAGGTAAATATCTTCAATACCTCGAAGGCTTCGATACAAAATGAAATAAAGGAAGTGAACGACGGCATGCATCTCTGGAAAGTTTGTATAATTTTGGCGTTAATTTTCCTGGCGGCCGAAGTATTGTTAATCAGGTTTTACGACACTGCGGCGCCCAAACCCATTGCAAGTTGATGAAATCATTACTCGTTAAGTCTGCTACCATCTTATTCCCGGGTTCCTCTCTCTACGGTCGCGTTGCGGATGTGCTTGTCGAAAACGGCAAGATCACCTCGATCGGTACGGGCATTATCCTGCCGGAAGGCGCCGGAGAGGCGGATGGTTCCGGCAAATACCTCGCGCCCGGTTTTTTTGACCTGCATGCCAATTTCGGTGAGCCGGGCCTGGAGACCAAAGAAGACCTTGAAACAGGCGCCGCCGCCGCCGCCGCCGGTGGCTTTACGGGCGTTTCACTGATGCCGAATACCCGGCCCCCGGTACAATCGCGGAGCGAGGTGGCGTACCTCGTTAACAGGAGCAGGGAGCTGCTGGTGGATGTGTTCCCGTTAGGCGCCATCAGCCAGGAACGGGCAGGGAAGGACCTCGCCGAACTGTATGATATGCATCAATCGGGCGCCATTGCGTTTAGCGACGGTAATAAGCCGGTGGCCGATTCGGGGTTGATGAGCCGCGCCATGCTCTATGTGAAAGCATTTAACGGTCTTGTTTTTTCGTATGCAGAAGACCCTTCACTAGCCGGCGCCGGCAAGATGAACGAAGGCACTACCAGCACCTACCTCGGCATGAAAGGGATCCCATCGCTTGCCGAAGAGATCATGGTGGCCCGCGATATTTACCTGGCGGAGTACAACGACACCAAAGTGCATTTTACGACGATCTCTACTGCACATAGCGTGGAGCTGATCCGCAAAGCAAAAGAACAGGGGCTGCAGGTTAGCTGTGATGTGGCTGCACATCACCTGGCGCTTACCGAGGAAGCGCTCACGGGTTTCGATAGCAATTTTAAGGTGAAGCCGCCGCTCCGCACCCATGAGGATGTGGCCGCGCTACGCGCCGGGCTCATGGACGGCACTATCGACGCTATTGTTTCGCAGCATACGCCGCATGAAATAGAATATAAGAACATCGAATTCGAAATAGCCTCTTACGGCATCCTCGGCCTGCAAACCGTGCTGCCGCTGGCGGTGTGCGCCGGGCTCAGTCCCGAACTGATCGCGGAGAAGCTTTCCGTAAACCCCCGGAACATCGTAGGGCTGCCGGTTCCCGCGCTCGCGGAAGGCGACGCCGCCAATTTCGTGCTTTTTGACACAGACACCCATTGGGAGCTTAATGAGGGTACCAATCGCTCTAAATCATCAAATTCTCCCTTTATGGGTCAGCAGCTTACGGGTAAAGTGCATCTCGTAGCAAATAACGGCCAGTACTTCACATTTTAAGATATGGACAAGCGGGTAAAACAAGCGTTAACCGCCGGACTGAAACGGTTCGGCAATGCAACACAAATGGATGCCGGACCGTTGGAACAGGCGTTGATAACAGTTTTTAACAGCGATCTCCCGTTTCTCGAAAAGGTGGACGCACTTGACGCCGCTTTTGACGACGCACCAAAGGCATCCGCGCTTCGCGAAGTATATTTCGACCTGCTGATGATCAATTTCTTTACAGAAGACGTAAAGAAGCTGGAAGAGGATTACCTGGATTCGCCAGAATGGGAAGCCATCGAAGAAGAAACGCTCGACCGTGGTACCGAAATCCTGAACGTGTTATTGTACCTGAAGGAATGCGAAGACGAACAGATAGCCCCTTCGCTTGAAGACTACCTGAAAGAGTTCCTGCTGGTGGACGAGGATGAGTTCCAGGATGAATACCGGATCTATGAAGACGTGATCGACAACCAGGCACTGATGGAAAGCTCGATAACCGAAATCGCCGCTGCCGCACAGGCACTTCCCGCAGAATCGGAAATGGCGGAGCTCTTCTACCCGGTGATGAGTTTTTTTTATGAGCAAAAACCTACCGAGCAACAAATAGAATCCTATATTCGTACCAGCAATGACCCTGGCTTCGATGCTGCGGTGTATGCTGTTCTCTTAGCATTCAGAAACTAAACCTTATTAACAATGGAAGATATCAACAAAGAAATTCGTAAAAACGCGCTGTCGAACGGCGTAATCATCGGGATAATTATCCTGGTTATGAGCATCGTATTGCTCTATCTAATGTCATCCTGGGTATCTATGATGGCGCTGGCGGTAAGCGGCGGCCTCACGTTCGTCGTATACATTTTATGCGCTATTTTCTTTTCCATCGACCTGCGTAAAAAGGTCGGCGGTTTTTGGTCGTTCCGCCAGGCGGTGTCGGGCATCTTTATTATGTTCCTGGTGGCGACCATCGTTTCTACCATCGGTAATTACATTTTTACCCAATTCATCGAGAAAGATCTCACCGTTAAAATGGTGGAGAACATCAAAACGGCTACTTCAAACTTTATGAGTAACCAGGGGGTAGACCAGGCTACGATCGATCAGAAAATGTCGGAGATGGACGTGGATATGGCAGGCAAGCTGCACCCGACGGCGATGGACTACGTTAAAAACCTTTTGACTTCTGTTATCGTAATGTTTATTTGCGCGCTTATATTTGCGGCTATCTTTAAAAAGGAGCGTCCGATCGTTATTTCGGATGACGAAAGTTAATTAAGTACGCACAGTTGAATATTTCCGTAGTAGTTCCCCTATATAACGAAGACGAGTCGCTGCCCGAACTGACCGAATGGATCAGGAAAGTGATGCTGGAGAACGCTTTTTCGTACGAGATCCTGTTGGTTGACGATGGCAGTACGGATACTTCCTGGGAGGTTATCGAGCACCTGAAACGATCGCACCCGGAGATCGCCGGGATCAAGTTCCGTCGCAATTACGGGAAATCGGCAGCTTTAAATATCGGTTTTGAAGCGGCCAAAGGCGATGTGGTGATCACTATGGATGCCGACCTTCAGGATAGCCCGGATGAGATCCCGGAATTGTATCGCCGGATAACGCAGGAAAAATTTGACCTGGTGTCTGGCTGGAAGCAAAAACGGCATGATCCGCTGAGCAAAACCATTCCCACCAAGTTGTATAATGCGGCTACGCGCCGGATGTCGGGCATTAAAAACCTGCACGATTTTAACTGCGGGCTGAAAGCATACCGCAAAGAAGTGGTCAAAAGCATCGAGGTTTATGGCGAAATGCATCGTTATATTCCCGTAATAGCCAAATGGGCCGGCTTCACCCGCATAGGCGAGCAGGTGGTTGAGCACCGGGCCCGTAAGTACGGGACTACAAAATTTGGGCTTAGCCGGTTCATCAACGGGCTGCTGGACCTGCTGTCGATATTTTTCGTAGGCAAGTTCGCTAAACGCCCTATGCATTTCTTCGGCACAATGGGCGCGCTGAGCTTTATCGGGGGATCTATTTGCGCACTCTGGATCGTGATCGATAAACTGGTACTCATTTCAAATAACCAGCAGTACCGGAACGCGACCGATCAGCCATTGTTTTACTTCGCCCTGGTAGCGATCATCGTAGGCTTCCAATTGTTTCTGACCGGTTTCGTGGCCGAGCTGGTTTCACGAAGCGCTCCTGAAAGAAATTCTTACCAGATTGAAAAAACGGTATAGTGATCGGTGATCAGCTACGGCGCTTACCAGAAACTGATCACTGACAACTGGTCATAGAGAACTCAAATGATTTCCATGTTCTTCTCCATTATCATCCCCCTCTATAATCGCCCCGACGAGATCAATGAACTGCTGCATACCCTTACGCTGCAGGCTTACCGGAATTTCGAGGTGCTTATTATCGAGGACGGATCGGTGAGAGACGCAAAAGAGATCGTGGAAAGTTATCGCGACCGCCTCAACGTGCGGTACTATTTTAAGCCCAACGAAGGACAGGGGTTTTCCCGTAACTACGGATTCGCAAGAGCGAAGGGCGATTACTTTATCGTGTTTGACTCCGATTGCCTGATCCCACCGGGTTACCTGCAGAACGTGTATTCGTTTTTAACGAGCAGTTACGTGGATGCTTTTGGCGGGCCCGACGGTGCGCACGCTTCTTTTACCCCGGTGCAGAAAGCGATCAGCTATTCGATGACCTCGCCATTTACTACGGGGGGCATCCGGGGAAATAAAAAACACCTGGGGCCTTATCATCCCAGGAGCTTTAACATGGGGCTGTCACGGCAGGTATGGGAAAAAACAGGTGGGTTTATTCTCACCCGTCTTGGTGAAGATATCGAACTGAGCATCCGCATCCAGTCGTTGGGCTTTAAAACGGCGCTCATCCCGGGGGCGCTGGTATACCATAAACGACGTACCAGCTTTTTGCAGTTTTATAAGCAGATCCATTTTTTTGGTCGCGCCAGGATCAATATTTATCGGTTCTTTCCCTCGCAGCTTAAGCCGGTACATGCATTTCCTGCTGCATTTACCCTCTTTCTTTTTGTTACCATTGTTGCCAATATCTTTGGATCATTCATGGGTATACTGGGTGATGCCGTGCTGGTCTTATTCATTTTGTTGATATTTTTTCATTCATGGATGGTAAACAAATCTGCAAAAGTTGCATTTTTGAGCATATTCGCGGCTTTTATCCAGCTGGTTGCCTACGGACTGGGTTTTATTCAGGATTTTGTTAAAAGAGTTATTTTTAAACACGCATGATCGAATTTTTAAAGGAAAGTACCTTTGCCGTTAATGATATTATCCACACCTCCTGGAGGTTGTTGAAAGAGCAGTATTTCCTGATCGCGGGGCTTTGTTTCCTGATGTTCGAGACGCTGAATATTTCCGGGTCGATGGCGCAGTACCTGAGCGGTGATAACCTTGTGCTGCGGGTGCCCATCATGTTTTGCTTTATCCTGATCTACTTTGGCCTGCAGCTCACCCTTTTTAATTTTACGATCCGGCTGATCGATAAAAAAGGCAACCTGGATGAGGAATCGACCAAGGTGCGCACCTATAACTACCTGCGTGTGCTGTTATACCTGCTGGGTGCGGCGTTTGTCTTTTCGGTGATCATCGCCATTATCGTGTTTGTATGCATCCTGTCGGGGGTTTATGTGATCCTGTCGGTGCAGTCTATCATTTCGCTCGGGATCATTTGTTCGCTCATCTGGAACCGCAAGCGCCTCTACCCGTTCGTGGTGGTGATTAAGAATAACTGGCCGCGGGGAAAACAAATGCTTAATTTCCTGGTGGCCACCATTTACTCGGTGGTGCTGCTGTTCCTCGCGTTTATCGTAATGGCGGTGGTATTCCTTCCCTTTATTTACCTGCACATCCGCAAAGAAGTAGTGGCGGAACTGGCCGTTTCACTGGGGCTGGTGCTGGCAATCATCGTGCTTATCCGCATCTCGTTTTTCCCGCTCTTTATTATGGACCGCAATTGCAGTGCCTGGAAATCTATCCGTTTCAGCCTGGCCATTACCCGCGGCAACTTCACCAGGCTGCTGCTGCTGCTGGGGTTCCTGGCCCTGTTTCACTTTTTGTCGTTATATTTCCTGGTGAAGGAATACGAAATATTGTTATTTGCTGTAAGCGTGGTAAGCTCCTTTTTTATCGTTCCTTTGTCGTCTATCACTACTTCGGTAGCCTACCGGCAGATGATTGGAGAGTATAAGGGCGATGAAGACCCGGACCTGATACACCATATTATTTAACAATGAAATATAATAAGCATACCGCCGGGGGCATAATGCCCGGCGTACCGGCAAACCGCTTCGGTCTTCCTGCTTTTACCTTTCAGCGATAAGACATGGGAATAAAAGCCGTGCTAAGCAAGCCGTTTGCCGCGTGGACCGTGTGGCGGATCAGCAAGTGGAAGAAGAACGCAGTTGCAGCGCAGGAACAGGTATTCAGGCAGCTGATCGCTGCGGCCGCCGGTACGCAGTTTGGGCGCGACCACCGGTTCTCTTCCATCAACACGTACGATGATTTTAAGCGCCAGGTACCGGTGCGCGATTATGAAGACCTGAAACCCTATATCGATAAAATGGTGCATGGCGATCCCGATATATTGTGGCCCGGCAAGCCCGCTTACCTCGCCAAGACCTCCGGCACCACTTCCGGCACCAAATATATCCCGCTAACAAAAGAATCGCTTCCGGAGCACATTAAAGGGGCCAGGAACGCGTTACTTACCTATATACACGAAACCGGCAAAGCGGATTTTGTAGACGGGAAGATGATTTTTTTGCAGGGGAGCCCCATATTACAACAAAAAGCGGGAATTTCCGTGGGGCGTTTATCGGGCATCGTGGCACATCACGTACCAGGTTACCTGCAAACTAACCGCCTTCCTTCTTACGAAACCAATTGTATCGAAGATTGGGAAACTAAGGTGGAAACCATCGCCAAAGAAACATTGCACGAAGACCTGCGCCTCATTTCCGGGATCCCGCCCTGGGTGCAGATGTATTTCGAACGGCTTTCTGCCCGGGCCGGCAATAAAAAGATCAAGGATATTTTCAGGAACTTCGGCCTTTTCGTATACGGAGGGGTGAACTTTGAGCCTTACCGTGCCAGGCTCGAAGAAACCATTGGGAAACGTGTCGACTCGATCGAGATCTATCCCGCCTCCGAGGGGTTTATCGCTTACCAGGACTCGCAGACGGAAAAGGGGCTCCTGCTGCTGGCTGATGCAGGCATGTTTTACGAGTTTATACCCACCGAGGAGTATTACAACGAAAATCCTTCGCGGCTTTCGTTAAAAGAGGTAGAGACCGGCAAAAATTACGCGCTCGTGCTTAACACCAACGCCGGCCTGTGGGGGTACAGTATCGGCGATACCGTGAAGTTCGTTTCCAAAAACCCTTACCGCATCGTGGTAACCGGGAGGATCAAGCATTATATTTCCGCTTTTGGCGAGCATGTGATCGGTGAGGAGGTGGAGGCTGCCCTGATGGACGCTGCCGGTCGTTTTGGCGCAGGGGTAACGGAGTTCACGGTGGCGCCGCAGGTAAATCCGCCGGCGGGGGCGTTGCCTTACCACGAATGGTTCATCGAGTTTTCCAAGGAACCGGCGGATATGGAAAAATTCGGGCTGGCAATTGATGAGACGCTGCAAAAGAAAAACGTTTATTATGCCGACCTGATCGTAGGCAAGATCCTGCAGCCGCTGGTGATCCACAGCGTGGCAGCCGGAGGGTTTGCAAGCTATATGAAGCAGGAGGGTAAATTGGGAGGGCAAAATAAGGTGCCGCGATTGGCTAACGACAGGAAGATTGCCGCGGCGTTACAAAATTTTATCAGGTAAAAGTGACCGTAAAGAACATTGCCATATTGGGCTCTTCGGGGAGCATAGGTACACAAGCCCTCGAGGTGATCAGGGAGAATAGGGACCGTTTTAATGTTACCGTGCTTACCGTGCAGCAAAACGCCGCGATGCTGGTTAACCAGGCGCTGGAGTTTATGCCGGAGAAGGTGGTGATTGCCGATGAGAACCGGTACAAGGAAGTACACGATGCATTGGCGGGGACCGGCATTGAAGTGCTTGCGGGAGAGGTGGCATTGGCCGAAGTAGTCACCCTCGGCCAGGTAGATATCGTGCTTACGGCGCTTGTAGGCTTTTCAGGCCTGAAACCGACCCTGGCGGCCATCCGCGCGGGCAAAGACATCGCCCTGGCCAACAAGGAAACGCTGGTGGTGGCAGGCGAGCTGGTAATGAACCTCGCCAGGCAACACGGCGTGCACATTCTCCCGGTGGATTCAGAGCATTCGGCCATTTTTCAGTGCCTTGCCGGGGAAGAGGCGAACGCAATAGAAAAGATCTACCTTACGGCTTCGGGAGGCCCGTTCCGGGGACGAGACCGCGCCTACCTTTCCGGCGTGAGCCGTGAAGATGCGCTGCGCCATCCAAATTGGGTGATGGGCGCTAAGATCACCGTCGATTCAGCTTCGCTGATGAATAAAGGGCTTGAAGTGATCGAAGCTAAATGGCTCTTCGGGCTGGACCTTCCGCAGATCGAGGTAGTGGTACACCCGCAATCGGTGATCCACTCGATCGTGCAATTTGAAGATGGATCTATGAAGGCGCAAATGGGCCTGCCCGATATGAAGCTTCCTATCCAATATGCGCTTACCCACCCGGGGAGGACGAGGAATAACTTCCCGCGTTTTGATTTCATGAATTATCCCACGCTTACGTTCGAGCGCGCAGATACTGACACCTTCCGGAACCTCGGCCTCGCCTTTTCGGCATTAAAACAGGGCGGGAATATGCCATGTGTCATCAATGCCGCCAACGAAATCGTCGTGGCAGAGTTTTTGAACAACCGGGTAGGGTTCCTGGAAATGAGCGACCTGATAGAAACCTGTATGTCATCGATCGCTTTTGTAAACAACCCTTCGCTGGAGGATTACCTCGAAACCGACCGGGAAACCCGGCTGCTCACCAGGCGCTTAGTAACAAAAAGTACGATAAACTTATCTTAATAAAATAAAGAAACGAAACGATGGATGGATTGATCATGGCCGGCCAGCTGCTGCTGGGATTATCGATATTAATCATATTACACGAGTTGGGGCACTTCCTGGCGGCCAGGGCCTTCGGCATCAGGGTAGAGAAGTTCTACCTGTTCTTTGATGCCTGGGGATATAAGCTGGTAAGCTTTAAGTTTAAAGGATGCGAATACGGCATCGGTTGGCTGCCGCTGGGTGGCTATGTAAAGATTTCGGGGATGATCGACGAATCGATGGATACCGAGCAGATGAGCGGTCCGCCGCAACCCTGGGAGTTCCGTTCGAAACCGGCCTGGCAGCGACTGATTGTCATGCTCGGCGGCGTTACCGTGAACGTGATACTGGGTATTCTTATTTTTTGGATGCTGGTGGTTCGCTATGGCGATACTTACATCCCTACAGAGAACCTGGTGAACGGCATTACGCCCGGCATTATCGGGAAAGAGGTAGGCTTGCTCCCGGGCGATAAGATCGTTACCGTGAACGGGCTGCCGGTTAAAAGCTTCGAGGAGATCGCCAGCTCGAAGGTGTTGCTGGGCAACTCGGAGCTGGGCATCGAGCGGAACGGTCAGCCTAGAACCATTAAGATCCCCGATAATGTGCTGGAGATGGTTTCAGACCACGGTATCGCGCAATTCGTATTGCCAAGATACTCGTCGGTTATCGATACGGTCTTTCCCAAAAAGGGCGCCATCAGGGCCGGCCTGCAAAAAGGCGACCGGTTAACCGATGTGAATTTTCACCCGGTACGGTACCAGGATGAGGTGAAACAGGAGCTGCAAAAAGTAAAGAACAAATGGATCGTCGTTAAATTTACCCGCAACGGGAAAGCCGAACGCCGCTGGGTGTATATCAACAAGTATGGGGAGCTGGGTTATGGCCCTAACTTCGATGAAATAAAAGAAGATACCCTTCACTATGGATTTTTTACCGCCCTTCCGGTAGGCGCCTCTAAAGCCTGGGGCTCTCTTACCGACAATGCAAAGGGGCTGTGGAAAGTAGTATCCGGCAAGATCAAAGCCACCAAGGCATTTTCCGGCCCCATGGAGATCGCCAGGAAGTTCTACGGAGGCACATTTACCGCCGAGAAGTTCTGGGGAATTACCGGCCTGTTGTCTATGGCGCTGGCGCTGATGAACCTGTTGCCGATCCCTGCGCTGGATGGCGGTCATGCCGTTTTTCTCCTGGTGGAGATGATAAAAGGCAAGCCGCTGAGCGATAAATTTATGGAACGCGCGCAAATGGTAGGCTTCTGCATCCTGGTGGTGCTGATGGTGTTCGTAATGGGTAACGACGTGCTGAAAGCTGTAGTAGGTAAGTAAAGTTGAACGCCAGCACCCGACCGATGATGGATTACTTTTCTTTTTATGATCTCCCGGTGTCGTTTAACCCGGATGTTGCTTATGTAAAGCGGAAGTTTTACGAGCTGAGCAAAGTATATCACCCGGATTTTTATATCAACGAGCCGGCAGAGAAACAACAGGAGATCCTCGAACTTTCTACCCTGAATAACCGCGCCTACCAGGTACTTTCCGATCCGCGGAAGCGGCTGGCTTATATCCTGGAGGTGAACGGCCTGCTGGAAGAAGGGGAGAAGTACCAGTTGCCCCCCGCCTTCCTGATGGAAATGATGGAGGTGAACGAGGCGCTGATGGAACTCGAAATGGACCCCGACGATGCGGGCCTGGTCGCCATTACCGTTCAGGTAGGCGATATTGAAGCCAATATTGCCGGGGAGTTGGCACTGCTGATGCAGCATTTTGATGAAAATACAGCCGATAAGGGAGCTACCTTATTGCAAATCAAGGACCTGTATTACCGGCAAAAATATCTCTTGCGAATAAGGGATACGTTGAGTAAGTTTGCAGCCCGTTAGAATAATGCCCAGCTGGCGGAATTGGTAGACGCGCTGGTCTCAAACACCTGTGGGAAACCGTGCCGGTTCGACTCCGGCGCTGGGTACCGAGCCCCTTTTTACGCAAGTAAAGAGGGGTTTTCTGTTAAAAACCTGCCTGGAGTTTTAAAAATGAAAATGGAGTAAGAGATCAGGCTTAAAGTTTGGGAGCTATTAGCTGTCAGCTATCAGCCTTGATTACACTGTCAAGCCTGGAATACTACTCAGGAATAGCTCAACATCAATTACTTATCTTATAAAGTATACTCACAGGCTGAATGCTGATAGCTGACAGCCAAATACTCCCCGGAAATTCAGCTTGATCCAAACAAACCAGGCCCCCAAAAGAAAATATCAGGTCCGAAACTAAAGAGTCATCACTTCCCAGGTGCCTGACAGTATGGTTCGGAATAACAAGTTAGAAACGGAAATATTTTGATCGCCTCATGGAATGGTATTTTTCGATACGATAGAGAATCGTTCACTAATAGCAAGTAAAATAAGTTCGCGCGGTAACAAGTGTTTCTTCCTCATCTAAAACGAAATCAACATGTCCGGAAAATCGTCATTTTCACAGGCGCACGGGCTGAATTCACATCCGGGAAAGTTTGCAAACGAGGTGGCGTTATCTTTATATCGTCACGGCCTTTAAAGGTGTTTTATAGCGCCGGGTATGTGGCCACTTAATTAGCAATACGTATGAAACCCATTAGTTTGGTTCTTTTTTTCTCTTTATTAAACGGTACGACGGTTTTCGCGGCAACCCTGTCTATAACGGTTATAGCACCAAAAAAGCAAGACATCAAAATAACCGAGCCTTTAAACGGGGCCTACTTCTGGGGTAATTTTACGTCGTATTCGCTTAACGCGGACAATAAGTTATCCCTCCCCAACAGGCTTACACGGGCCGGGATCATAGACATCGCCTATGGACCCTCCAGCTTCAGATTCTATATCGAGCCGGGAAAGGACTATTCGATAAGTATCGATCTTAGCGATAGCAGGCAGCCTTTCCGGTTTTCGGGAGCAGGGGCGGACGGTCAGTACCAGCTGAATAAATTTAAGCCATCAGCTCTCAGGAATCAAACAGATTCCTGGATTGACAGCGATAGCTCGCTGACTACGATAACCCGTGCCATAGAAAGAGAAAAAGATCGAAGTATTCGTCCTTTTGACAGCCTGCTAAGCGCAGGAAAGATCAGCAGGGCGTTTTATGGTCTCGCCGCCAGCGAGCTTACTTACTATTACGCCGAAGCGACGGCCTCAGTGATGATGAACGCATACAGGCAAAATAAATCTGACTGGCAGGGAAAAGTACATTTTATGATGTCGAAGGCAGAGCTTGATAAATCGTGGTCCGGAATGTACGACACCTATAAGTTAAGCGGCACGTATGCCCTGGGGTCCAGGAAATTCTTTGCGTTCGCCGATAATTTTATTGGGGCCTATCAATTACAATTTCTTGGCGACGCC
Source organism: Hufsiella ginkgonis (assembly GCF_009834915.1). Classification (GTDB taxonomy): domain Bacteria; phylum Bacteroidota; class Bacteroidia; order Sphingobacteriales; family Sphingobacteriaceae; genus Hufsiella; species Hufsiella ginkgonis. Next base: position 47,952 of record NZ_WVHS01000002.1, read on the forward strand.
CTGTATCATCGCGGAGCGTATTGGACCATGAAACCCTACACCCATACCGCCCGCTACAATGCCTATACTAAACACTTTAAAGGAGAAGCCAGGGAATATTTACTGTTCCAATACCTGCACCAGGCGGCATCGCAACGGAAGTACGAGCAAGAGCTGGTTACGCTATATGACCGCTATAAAGCCACTTATCCCAAAAGCATATATCTTCCTTTTTTGAAACCGGAAATAGATAAAGTGCTCGCCTTCCACATTAAAGCAAGAATGAAGGCGGATTCAACCCAGGTATTTTTGACTAATTATGCAAAAATCAATTCGCTGGCCGAACTAATGGCACGATTTAAGGGTAAAGTGGTTTTTGTGGATATGTGGGCCACGTGGTGCGCGCCCTGTAAAGAAGAGTTTCAATATAACCCGGAGCTCAAGCGATTTCTAAAAGAAAAAAACGTGGAGATGCTTTACATCTCCATGGATGACGCCGACCGCGACCAGCAATGGAAAGATATGATCAAATATTATGATCTTTCAGGTACACATATCCGCGTATCCGACTCACTTCGTAAAGACCTTTCGGAAAAGATCTGGAACAGTAAAACCGGCGATGGGTATTCCATACCGCAATACCTGATCTTCCGCGATGGCACGATGGTAGAACATAATGCAAAAAGACCCGGCAGCAGGCAGGAACTGTACGACCAGATCGCGGCTTACCTTTAAATGCCCAGTCTTTTTTTTATACCATCCCGTTTCTGCCTGGATAAGGGCACTTTTCTCCCGCCTTCCATGAGTAAATACCCGTTATCCTCCTTCACCAGAGAAAGTACGTGATCCAGGTTAACCAGGTGCGATTGATGACAGCGAACGAATCCGTAGTCGACAAGCAGTTCCTCGTATTCATAGATCGCGCGCGAAACAAGTATTTCCTCACCCGTTAACAGGTAGAATGTGGTGTAGTTGTTTGATGATTCGCATCTGACAATGTCCCGGACAGGCACAAACCGGGTATCTTTTTGAGAAGGCAAGGCAATGCGGTGACTGTTGCGGTCGCGTCGTCCATCGATTAGCGCAAGCAGGTTTTCGAGTTGGCGGTTCTTTTGCTTGTGGTCCAGGCGGATAACCGCTTTGTTCACCGCCTCTTTCAGTTCCGCGCTGTTTACCGGTTTTAACAGGTAATCGATAGCCGAAAATTTTATCGCCTGTATTCCGTGTTGATCGTAGGCTGTTACAAAGATCACCTCCACATCGCGGTCGGGGAGCTCCCGCAAAAGGTCGAATCCATTTTTTCCCGGCATCTGGATATCCAGGAACAACAGATCCGGGCGATGGAGTGTGATCAGCCTGGCGCCGTCGGCAGCGTTCCGGGCGGTAGCGGTTATTTCTACCTCTGGGCAATGTGCCGCTAGCATCGCCCCGAGGTTATCAAGATTCGGAAGTTCGTCGTCGATAAGGATGGCACGAATGTTCATGAGCTGGCGATCCAATTTGCGAAGGTAAGCAATGCGTGCGTTCCTTCCCTGTTCACGAAGGTAAGGCTTACCGATCTTTCTTTTTCTAGTTGGTTGATCAACCTGATCCGATCGCGCGTGAGACGAATACCGTAACCCGGGTAAACTTCTTCGGTAAAGCCCAGGCCGTTATCGCTTATTGCGACGGATAAGGTGGCGCCCTGCCGCGAAATAGCGATGGTTAACGTTCCCTCTGATCCGTTGACCGAAATACCGTGTTTCACCGCATTTTCTACCAACGGCTGCATGAATAAGTTGGGGACATCGATTTCAGACACGGATAAAGCAGGGTCAGTGATAATAGCCCACTTGAAACCGAAGCGGAGCTGTTCCAGTTCAAGGTAAGTCCGCAGAATCTCCAGTTCGAGGTCGAGGGGATTATAGAGACGTCCGCTGGTTCTTAACGTACTCCGTAACAGGGAGCTGAACTCTGTTAAGTAGTGGTTGGCACGATCGGCATTTCCGGCATTAATAAGCCCCTGGATGGAACCAAGCGCGTTGAAAACAAAGTGAGGATTAAGTTGGGCCTGCAGGGAGAACAGCTGCTGCTCCGTTTTCAGCTGCCGGGTTTGAGCCGCGCGCAGGCGATATACCGTTGCTGCAAGGAGCGCTCCGATAAGTAAAGCCAGTATCGCTCCGCCAAGTATCACGTAAAAAAGCGTGGTTTGATACCAGTACGGTTTTACGCGCACATACAGGTTCACTTTCACGTTCTTTTGAAAAGTATACCATATCAAAAGTGTATACGCTGAGTTCGGTTCCAGATTTTGAAGCACAACGTCATTGCGGCCCTTACCGTCAATCGTGCCGTTCGTGCCGTTTTGCGTTAAGTGATAGGACAGCAAGAGGTCATCCCATAACCCGGCAGGCTTTCGAAAGAACAGGCGTACTGGCTCGCCGGGAGAGACCACGATTTCTTGCTCCTCTTTCACCGGTACAAAGCTGGAAGTGTCTTTTTCAGCGATCACCTCTCCGGGGCGGTACGTGCGGTAACCTTTGACCAGTAAGGGTAAACGTATTCGTTCCAGATAGTAACTGCTCACGAGCGTATCAGTAGCCGAACGGTAAAAATTCACGCGGAGAGGTTCATTTTCCTGTATGGATGTGTCTACGATCAGCCCACGCTGGCGAATAATTCGCGCCTTATCTTTGCGATTTGTGAAGTTTGAGACCGTACTGCCGGTTAGTTCCCTGTTAAATTTATCGAAAACACGGTAATAGTAGCGCGAATCTTCTGAGCGCGCTAACTGAACGTCTGTCGAGGCGCGCATGACCTTATCCCTGGCGCCGTCGCGATCGGTAAGCGTCATAGAAATCCGGGGGCCAGAAAAGATCATAACCGAAGTTTTCCCGCGGTATACTCCCCCGGTTATAGCTGGATCAGCATAATAGCGGGCCGTTAATGAAGTATCCTGTCTAAATCCGTTTACGGTTATCTTAAGCGGAACTCCACCGGTTGGGAAGTACGTTTGCCCCGTAACAGGAAGCACCCGGGCCAGGAGCATAAGCAGCATGGGATATCGGAATGATTGAAAATGCATGTTGATTCTATTAGTTTAATTGCCGGCGAGTTTGCCGTCAGTCAACATACACCCGGAACTCAGTCAAGCCTCCATTCATTACATACAGAGATACCGCCAGGTAAATTTAATGATACCGGCGACTTTGGTGCAATGTAAACAGACCAGGTAACTAATCAAAACCGGAATGTGAATTAAAACGCTGTGTCTGTGAAAATGATAGGAAATCCCCGGGGTGTGCCCCTTTGAAAGATGCGAACTTTCGGATGTGTTTTGCCCATTCTATAACAGGCCGCTAATCATCTCTTTTACTTCCTTGTTCCCGGGAAAGGCTGTAAATTTATTGGTGAGCACCCCTTTTTTGTTATATAATAGATATGACGGAATACCTTCGAACTCAAAATGGTTCATGATATATTCCCACTGCGAGGCTGTAAGATAATAATGTTCATTACCTATTCCTTTAATTTTTTCTTCCCATAGCTTGCGCGGAGAGGAACCGTTTGTTAAATACACAAATGCAACCTTTTTATCCCGAAATTCACCCTTTGCACCTCTGAATTCTTGCATTGCCTCCAGGCAGGGAGCACACCATGTTGCCCAAAGGTCGATAAAGATAACTTTACCCTTGTGTTTAGCGACGATTGTTTCTATAACTTTATCATTCGAAACCAGGGAGATATCATTTATAATAGTGGGCGATTTTAATTTGTTTAATTCAATAACCTGTAGATTTTTTCGAAATAATATCTTTGCAATTTCTCCATTCTTCCAATAATTCACTATATGCTCTTTTTGCTTTTCGGTTAGCGGTTTTATTTCTTCATTTAGCTGTCTGCCATAGGCATTAGCCGCCAAAATATCATAGTATAGACCATCTTCGAATCCGACTAAGTCAGATAAAATAACTTTCGCCTTTGCCAACCAGGCAGGAATATCGCTTTCACCGATTACAGGAAGCCCTAATATTTCATTCTGAAGAATTGTCTTTTGAAATTCCGGGAATGTAAAACAATACAGATATTGTGGATCATTGAGATTAAAGTCTTTCAAAAAATGATAATACGATCTATCAATCTTTTTTATCTCAGGCTTTTTGCCTTTATTGTCCTTTAGATTTCGGTAATTAAGCATCATGTATTCTTCATAATCAAAGACATGTGCATTATAAAGGAATAAACAAAAATCTCTTGACAGAACCCCTTTTAGCTCCTTTGATATCAGTGTGTCATTATTTACGATCGCTAATCTTTCCGATAAGATAGTCTTAGCGTAATTCAGAAAATAATCCGTACTTTTTTCATGCAGAGGTTCCGGTGTCCTGCCCGATCGATGACCAATCATTTTACTCATGACCTCCAGGCCCTGGGTCATATCATTTTGAGTCATACCAGCAGGCGTAACGTCGATATTTTTGATTTCATAATCCGAATTATAAGTAATATCGATGTTGGTGACACCACCGCTTGTCAATTTAACAAGAAAGGTATTTTCCAATTTTAAACTTATATATAATCCAACCAGGGAAGTAGCTGTTTCAACCTCAACGTCGATAGAGAACTTCCCTGATCGGTCGACAAGCACTTTATGCCGGACATTCTCTCCTGAAATTGGATGTAAAACAGTAATAACTATAAGAATATTATTCTTGTTAGTGTCATGTGGGCTTATAATTCTTCCTGTTATTTTACATGTACCTGCTACTATAGTAGGTGTATCTGTAGCCATGTGAACAGGCTGTTTACATGATAATAAAAACAAAAGGCTGATTATGCAAAATAGATGTGCGGTTATTTTAGTTTTCATAATTAGAAAATAATTATCGATGCAAGGCGTGGCGGCATTTCTGGCGAGGTGACCATTGGATCTCCGTGTAAATAGCCGCGTTCGCCTGTTTTATTTCTGTGATATACTTTGTAGGCGACATAAACGACGTCAGTCCGCTTAACCAATGCTGCTTAAGATATAAGATTTCGGCCTTTTCCTCAGGCGTTTCATGGAACAAATATAAACTATTTTTGTAATTTAAAAACTACAATTGTAGTTATTTCGGAAATGAAAATCCGGAACAGCAATCCGTCGCAAACCTGTTGATAACCGTAGGCATCATTCTACACGGCAATACCGGGACCAGGCACTTTTATCCTGATCAATTTGGCGAATAGCTCGTCTGCTCCCGGGATAGTTTGCATCTTCAATCGAGGCATCGGACAGGTTCAATTTTACCTGCTTTTGCTGGTTAGCGGAGGCAACATATGAACGATTTCAGGGCGGTGTCGCCCATCCATTATGATCGAAAACTTGGTTTTTCTGAAAAAAACTTAATCATATAACCCGTCACGCGGTTAATAAAGCAGCCAGAGATTTTATTACCGGCATCTTATACTCCAGGTTAAAAGACTGCTTACCACTACCGATCTTAACATCAAGGAATCTTGATACAAAACAGGTTTTGATGAGCCTACTAATTTTGTCAAATACTTTAAAAATTTAGCGGGCAGCTTTCATCTGAGTTCAGGAAACTCAAAATTGGCTTATAGCGTTAATATAGAATCCGAAAGCTGAACACTTAACAACAATGAAGAGACCGGAAGAAATAAAAAGGGAATATATTCACTTGATAGAAAGGCACCTGGATGAACTGATACGGAACAAGGCCGGTAAAATGTTCGGGATAGAAGATTTTTCCAGGATGCTGTTCGTTCATCCCACACATTTGAGCAATACCATAAAGGAAGCAACCGGTACCTCGGCATGTGGAATTTATCAGCTGAAGATCATGGAGATGGCACTGCGTTTATTGGCCGACACTTCTTTATCCATAAAAGACATCGCATTGCTGCTTACTTATGAGCCTTCTCAATTTACCAAATGGTTTAAGCGCATAATCAACTTAACGCCGAAACAGTATCGTTTAAAGTTATCCTCATTAGGCCCGATGCGGGTAAATTCTGAAACCATGACCATTTTAAAAAGATATAGCGATATACCTTTGTGCTTTTAAATGCATGGTAATGAATTTATCTGTAAGTAATGTCCTTATTACGGGTGGTAGTGATGGTATAGGAAAAAGTCTGGCAAAGAGATTTATTGAAGCAGGAAGCAGGGTTATTGCGACAGGGCGCGGCGAAGAGAGATTAAGACAAGCAGCTGGTGAGATTCCCGGCCTGGAAATTTTTGCAAATGACATTGGAAACCCTGATGAACGGGAAAAATTAGCGGAACATATCAAACAGCTTATGCCCGGTATTAATATTCTTGTTAATAACGCAGGTATCCAGAGACGGGTTGAACTTGCCGCCGATACGGCGCCATGGGCCGAGCGGCAGGCAGAAATCGATATCTTATTATCAGCACCCGTACATCTTAACCATTTACTTATTCCGGTTATCCTTGCTAATGGAGCGCCTTCGCTGATCGTAAATGTTACATCCGGCGGCGCATATATCCCGCAAGTATTTGCTCCTGTATATAGTGCATGTAAAGCAGCATTGCATAGCTATACAGGTACACTTCGCCACTCCCTGGCAGGCACAGCATGCCGTGTCGCCGAACTTATCCCGCCTGCAGTACAAACAGGTTTGGCGGGAGGAAATACCGCTCATGGCGCAGCTTTGGAGGCATTTGCCGATACCTTTAATAATTTGTTTATCGAAGATGAAATCGAAGTGGGCTACAAAACTACTGAAAACATCTCCGTGGAAATTTCAGGAAAGCCGCTGAATGAATTGTTCACTGCGTTTTCCGGGAGATTTCCCGTTAAGACCTATAAGAACAGATGAATGTTGGTTTAATCAATTAGGGCCGGGGCGATTCTTTTTAAGAGCTGATCTCGAGCTTATATCCTTTGCCGCGGATCACGGTAATTTTGATATTCGGATCAAATTCTATTTTTTTTCTGAGTTTTGATATGAACACATCCAGGCTACGCCCCACAATAACGCCTTCATCTTCCCATATCTCTTTTTGAAGCCGGGTTCTCTCTATAATCTCGTTAGGTGATATTGCGAAAATAAGCAGCAGACGCGTTTCGGTGCCGGTCAGGTCTATGATCTTTTTATTTATTGTCAGCCGCCGTTCCTGCGCATCAAACAAGACCGAGCCCAAAGTGAATATCCTGGTAGGCTGAGCGTTAGGTAAGACTTTCCGCGGTTTAACGGATCTCAAAAAAATAAAACCGACAAATGCTAAAAATGGTAGGCCGCCCAGCAGATATCCATTCTTCGCGGTAATTATGCCCGTCGGCTTAAATCTAATGTTTATAACGTAACAGGCTTTGGGCTGCACTCTTCCTGAACATGCTATAATATTATCTTTTTCATTTCCGGATATGGCGTAACCGAACATTACACCGTTGCTGCCGCAATTCCGGACGTTAACGATATAATCACTTGCCAGCGGATCTTTGGCTAACAAACGCCTGGTAGTATTCACCAGGGAGTCCGGCTGGAAGGTGAAATTGTTCTCAAAGCTGATCTGGTATTCATTTTCGGCGGTTTTTTTCACCGGAAGGACTCTTGATGTACTGTCGCCCGACTGTAATAGCAGCTCATGTCCGATCCTGCGGAGCAAAACTTCTTTTTTCGCGGAATCAAAATCGTTACCGCCGGACATGCTGAAAGCCCCGCAGATTACGGAGATAAGCAACAGCAGCATCAGCCCGTACAGGTACCTGCCTTTCCCCTTAAGCAGTTTTTGCTTTTCAAACATAGTATTGTGATTTATTTACAAAGTTTACATTTTAATTTACAATCCTGATTTTACCGGCCGAAAAATATCAAAGTAGATTCGTCGAATCAATTTTGATATGATATGAAAGATAAAAAAAATGTTTTGTACAGCCTGATTATTATACTGTCAGGGGTGCTTTACGTTCCTGTCCGGGCTCAGCAGAAAAATGAAGCCCGGGATGTAGTTTACCAGCTCGATCTTAAAAAAGCAAACTGTTTTGGAAGGCGCCTGGAAACAAGCATAACGGGTTTATATTATTTAATCTGGGCACCCTTAGCAACTTTAACGCCGGCAGCCCGACCCGTGGCATCTTCAGTATAAATATGAACAGCATGAGGAGTACTGATGAATCTACAGCCACCGGGAGAAAAAAGGTTGACGACAAGCTAAGTGTTTACTAAGAAATGATCCGAACGGCTGAATTGTCCGCTATCGAACGGTGAAGCCCTTACCCGGTAAAAATTAAATAAATTATGAAATACGTACATGTATATACGCTGTTCTTGATCTTTGTTTTTTGCGCTTCCTGTAAAGGGCAAAACAAAACAGGTCCCCCGAAAGGAAATACCAGGTCTGAAACCAAGGAGGTAACCACTTCCTATGGGCCCAATAGGATCGTTCGTACAATCAAGCAAGATAAAAAAGGCGATATTTGGATCGCTTCATGGGAGGGTATTTTTCGATATGACGGAAGATCTTTTACCAATATTACCGGTAAAGTGAGCTCGGCCCGTTTTTTTTCTGTTTTAGAAGATAGCAAAGGCAACTTGTGGTTCGGCTCCATCGGTTCAGGTGTTTATTATTACGATGGGAAATCCTTTCAAAACTTCACTACCAGGGACGGACTTCTTAATAATGATGTCGGTAGTATTTATGAAGATAAAAAAGGCGATATCTGGTTCGGTGTTTTTGGAGGAGCAAGCCGGTACGATGGAAAATCCTTCCATAATTATATCATAAATGGAGATGGGATGAGTGAAGATCGGACAGGGAAAACTTTTCCGTATAGACCCCCTTATGAAGTTAATTCTATTATAGAAGACGGCACTGGCAAATTTTGGTTTGCTACGAGGGGCAATACCTTCGTATACGACGGAAAAGCATTTACCGTTTTTACCCATGAGGATAAACCATTTAAGAATGTTCGTTCTATTATCGAAGATAATAAAGGCAATATCTGGCTTGGTGGACCTGATGGTCTTTGGCGCTATGATGGCAATACATTTACCAATTTCACGCAGAAATTCATTGGCTACATCATCGAAGATAAAAAGGGCAATATTTGGACTAGTTCAGAAGGGGATAATAGCCGTGCCTGGGCGCTTTCCCGGTATGAGGGAAAGTCCTTGTCTGATAAAAAGCCCGCTGTAACCGAAATAAAGTCAAATGAAGGAATGATTTTTGGGATCTTAGAAGCTTATGACGGAAGTATTTGGTTTGGCACTCTGAATGGTGTGTATAGTTATGATGGTAATGCCATTAGTGACTATAAAAGTAAGAGGTTAGGAAATAACTTTTATAGCCAATAATTTAAATTAGCGAATCTACTTCAGCACCTGGTTTAGTCGCTCTAACAGATCCCGGATGACACTCTTGTATTTAGTTGTCCATTAATCCTGCCGGTATTTTCCCGTCTGTTTTCGGAAATGCGATACCAAGAAGTTTCACCATGATGGGCGTCATGTCGCGCAGGTTCATTTCTTCTATTACGGCGCCTTTGCGGATACCCGGGCCATGCGCTACCAGGCCGGTGCGAATATTCCTGGTGTCGGGAAAATGCCCGTGGGTACCGCCCTTGCCGGGTTTCACGGCATCGCCGGTGCCGGCCGCGCTGAATGAGGCGTCATGCTCCCCGGTAAGCGCGAACGCAACATTGGGGTTGTAGCCGCCTTTGTCTAGCTGTTCCTTGCTGATGATGCGGTAATATTGCTTCACACTGTCTGGCTGTGCTTCCAGCAGTGCTTTTACCTTATTGGCGGTAGTTTTGTCGGAAGGATCTTTGAGGTACAGGTAAGCAGATCCGCCCACTGAATTGAACTGGGCTTTCCAGTCGCCTGTTTTCAGGTCATTGATCAAGCCGGCTTCTTTCAGCCATACATTAGGTGAGATCGTCTTTTTCACATCATAGAACCCATGGTCGCCGCCGATGAGGAGTACCGTGCTTTCCCAGATGCCTGCTTCTTTCAACGCATCCATGATAATGCCCGCGGCCGCATCCGCATCAGCTACCGCTTCCTGTACCCGGGCTCCGTAACGCCCCACAGCATGTGCCGCGCCGTCGACGGAGAATACGTGAATGGTCATCAGTTCAGGTTTGCTTTTTTTTATTACATAAGCGGCGATCTTAGCGATGTTCTGATTTTTTCCGTGATCTATTTTGTCAACGCCGCCGAACACTTCTTTTTTTACGACGGCATAGAACCCTTGCGGTAAAGTATACTGCTCGCGGACAGCGTCGCCCAGTCCGCCTATGTCAGGGATATTATAGTCTACAGGAGCATTGGCGGATACTGGCCAGTAGAGCGAAGCAACGGTCATGCCTTTTTCTTTCGCTGCTTTCCAGATGGTAGGTACATGGATGGAACTATCCTGCCAGTAAGGCTGTTGGGGAGCTCCATCGGGTGTGAACAGGTTGTTATAAAATATGCCATGCCTGGCTGGCTGTACGCCGGTAATGATCGTGGTATGCGAAGGGTAGGTCATAGAAGGAAATACACTGTTCACTCCTTTGGCATATGCCCCGTCTTTCATCAACGCATGCAGGTTTGGCGTTTGCCATCCGCTATCAAGGTAAAAATCAGGACGAAATCCGTCGATGGTCAAAAAAATAACGTGTTTGGCGGGCTGTGCCAGGAGTTGCCCTGTTGTGATAAACAAGGCAAGCAATGCGATCGATAGTTGTTTTTTCATGCTTCTTCCATACTGGTTTGCGGGAGTTTGGGTTCGATCCGTAAACCGGGATAAAGAACGGGGTAATGTGTTTGTGTTTTTGTTAACTTTTTGTGATATTTCAATAACGAAAGAGCCCCGTCATCGACGAGGCTCTTTCGTTATTGATCTTATATTCGGGCGTTGTCACGTCGCTGTTCTCCGCTGAGAATGCACGTACTTATGCCACCGCTCTCTCCATGCCAGTGTCTATAGTTTCGGAGCCTGTTTCTAAAAGTGATTGGATTTCCGGACACTTGATGTATACAAATAAGCCATTCTCAAAGGCAAATTTCCTAACGTGCAGGGAGAGCAGTGATATCGCATTGTTTCCTTGGTTAGCATCTGATACTTGAACCTGGTCGATCATAATTGCGCTTATCCCGCAAAAAGTGAATGAAATGCGGGCGATTTCGTTCTTATCGGAGTACATCGTGCAGGTTCCGCGGGTGCTGGTTTCTTTGAATGTTATCTTCATGAGTTTAGTTAAGCTAATTCCTTTATGGGAACGCCGGTTATAAATGCAAACAGGATGCCAGAAAGACTGCAGCTCACGTCATCCCCCGGATCCTGATCTATTCGTCATCCACGGTGTATTAACGGCGTGACGCCCTTGCCCGGACATACATAAAAACAAAAAAAGTGAAACCAGGATTTGCGAACGTGGTTTTATTGTTGATACGTACTTAAATCATTTACTACCATGGCAAAATATTCGAAAAAGGCCGGCGAGAAAGTGGAAAAAGCCGTCCACGAAGAAAAGGAAGGCAAATTGAAAACGGGGAGCGGCAAGAAGGTCACCTCAAAAAAGCAGGCGATAGCGATCGGCTTATCTGAAGCCCGTAAAGAGGGAGCGAAAGTGCCTAAAAAGAAGGGGGATTAAATATCCGCCTGGTTTATTTCAGATATTAATATTATACGAATTCTTGTTCTCGCACATCACAAACGTACTGTGTGTGCTTCCTATGCTTTTTACAGAACCTAGCTTATTAAATACAAAGTCCTGGTAATGTTTCATGTCTTTGGCATACACTTTCAGCAGGAAGTCGTAATCGCCGGAGATATTGTAGCATTCCACCACTTCGGCGAGGTGCAGGATATCGGTCACGAACTGGTGCCCGATACTTTTATCGTGCTGTTTAAGCCGGATATTACAAAAGACGATCAGCCCGTAGTTGAGCTTTTCCGCGTTAATTAATGCGATGTACTTTTTGATGTAGCCGTTCGCTTCCAGCCTTTTTACCCGTTCGAATACGGGAGATGGCGAAAGGTTTACCCTGCCGGCGAGCTCTTTAATGGTGAGATTTGAGTCTGCGCCCAGCAACCTCAGCAGCTGCAGATCTGTTTCATCAGGTCCTTCCATGGAATAATTTTCTTTTAAAGTGATCTCAATCTGTTTACAAAGGTATAAAATTCTTCAGAGAAAGATTTCTTAGACTTTTATGCTGATTTTTTTAGTTAAAAAGGCGATATGATCTTATATTATAGCTTTGCAGGGTATTTTAATCTTTCCATTTCAATGGATTAGGTACCTAAAACTGAAGAAATGCTGACGCAAAACCTGGGCTACCCGCGAATTGGTAGCCAAAGACAACTTAAAAAAGCCTGCGAACAATATTGGGCGGGCAAAATCGGGCAGGACGAATTAAACCGGGTCGCCCGTACCATCAAGGAAGAAAACTGGCAAACACAACTGGATACCGGTATCGGCCTGATCCCGTGTAACGATTTTAGCTTCTATGACCAAACCCTGGATATGAGCCTGTTGCTGGGCGTTATCCCGCAGCGCTATTCGCCTGTATTGACGCAGGTGCCGGGCAACTCGGAGATCGATCTTTATTTTGCGATGGCTCGTGGCTACCAGAAAGACGGGCTGGACATCACCGCGATGGAAATGACCAAGTGGCTGGATACCAACTATCATTATATCGTACCGGAGTTTAAGGCAGGCCAGGAGTTCGCCATTTCTTCTGAAAAAGTATTCGGTGAATACCAGGCGGCTAATAAACTGCTCGGGCAAAGAGCCAAACCGGTACTGCTTGGCCCCGTAAGTTACCTGTTGCTCGGCAAAGAAAAGGAGCAGGGATTTGAGCGTATAGATCTCATTAAGAAGCTGGTGCCGATTTATGTCGACATCATTAACCGTCTTAAACGCTTGGGCGCCGAATGGGTCCAACTGGATGAGCCTTGCCTGGTGCTTGACCTTTCCGCAAAAGAAAAGGATGCGTTTAATTATGCCTACCACTGCATTGCTAACGGGGTAAGCGGGGTGAAGCTGCTGGTGGCCACTTATTTCGACGCCTTGCTGGACAATACGCAGCTTGCCGTTAACCTCCCGGTAAAAGCCCTGCACATAGATCTCGTACGCGCGCCCGAACAACTGGATGAAGTGCTGGCCTTAATTCCGCCTAACCTCCGGCTTTCGGTAGGTGTGGTAGACGGACGTAATGTCTGGAAGAACGATTACGTAAGATCTTTGAACCTGGTTAATAAAGCGGTTGAAAAGCTTGGCGCCGACCGGGTGATCATTGCGCCTTCCTGCTCATTGCTGCACTGCCCGATAGACCTGGAGCTGGAAACCGGGATAGACCCGGAGATCAGGAACTGGGTGGCTTTTGCCAGGCAGAAGCTGGATGAAATAGCGGAACTCGGGCAAATTACCCGCGGTAACACTGCGCTGCTCGACGCTAACAGGCGGGCGATGGAAAGCAGGCGTTCGTCGCAGAAAGTGCACAAACAAGCGGTAAAAAGCCGTGTTGCCGCCATCTCTGAAACCGATACCGCCCGTAAAAGCGCTTTCCCGGTACGCCAGGAACTACAGCATGAACGTTTTAATTTTCCGCTCTTTCCAACCACTACGATCGGGTCTTTTCCTCAAACGGAAGATATCCGGCAGTTACGTGCCAGGTTAAAAAAAGGCGACCTCACCATCGAACAATATGAGAAAGCTATTGAAGAGGCTACCATCGATGCCATCCGCTGGCAGGAAGAGATCGGGATCGATGTGCTGGTGCACGGCGAATTTGAGCGGAATGATATGGTGGAATATTTCGGCGAGCAGCTCGACGGGTTCCTGTTCACAAAGAACGGCTGGGTACAGAGCTACGGCAGCCGCTGTGTGAAGCCACCTGTTATTTACGGAGATGTGAGTCGTCCGCAAGACATGACCGTACGCTGGACCAAATTTGCCGCCGCGCAAACCACCAGGGAAATGAAAGGCATGCTAACGGGCCCGGTAACTATCCTGCAGTGGTCGTTCGTGCGCGACGACCAGCCCCGTGAAATAACCGCCAACCAGATCGCCCTGGCGATCCGTGATGAAGTGATGGCCCTGGAAGAGGCAGGTATCAGCATCATACAGATCGATGAAGCCGCTATCCGCGAAGGGTTACCGTTGCGTAAAGCCAAACGCCCGCATTACCTGGATTGGGCGGTACGGGCGTTCAGGATCACTGCGGGCGGGGTCAGGGACGAGACACAGATCCACACGCACATGTGCTACAGTGAATTTAATGATATCATCGAACACATCGCAGCCATGGACGCGGATGTGATCACGATCGAGACCTCGCGCTCGCAGATGGAGCTATTACAGGCGTTCGCTCATTTCGAGTACCCGAACGAGATCGGGCCGGGCGTGTACGACATCCACTCGCCGCGTGTGCCCGGCACCGGCGAAATGGTATCGCTCCTGGCCAGGGCGGCCGGCCTGCTGCCTGCACGCAACTTATGGGTGAACCCTGACTGTGGCCTCAAAACGCGTAAATGGCCGGAAACCAAAGCTGCGATAGTAAATATGGTGGCGGCGGCGAAACAAATAAGAGAACTGATCGGGTAGCAGGAAATCCATGATATAAATAATATCTTAGGAACCTCGAAGAACGGCCGGCGGCCCCGATGTCGGGGCGCCGATAAACTATTGACGAATAGCTGTTTATAAGTAGTTCAAGTATTAACATGTTTTTAGAAAAGATAAAATCCGGGGAATCAGGCGTGTTGCTTTACGGCATTACCCCGCCAAAAGAGGAAACTGCTCCAGAGCGCGTTGCAGAGATCGCAAGGAAAACAATTGAGCGCCTGGCCGCCTTAGACATTGATGCCCTGGTAGTATATGATGTGCAGGACGAGTCTGCCCGGACGCAAGAGGAACGGCCTTTCCCGTTTTTAAAAGCGCACGACCCGTTCGATTTTGCTTCCCGATATCTCGGTACTTTAAATGTTCCCAAGATCATTTACCGTCCTGCAGGCAAATTCTCGCCGGAAGAGCTCACCGCATGGCTGGAAGGGCTGCATCAGCATAATTTCTACCCTGTTTTTGTAGGCATACCGGCACCCGATTTCCCGGTAAAAACCAGCCTGGCAGAGGCTTACAAGATCTGGAGCAGCCACCGGGATACCTCCGTGATCGGGGCGGTAACCATCCCGGAACGGCATGCTGTGCTCAAAGACGAAGATGTACGGATGCTCGACAAAATGAGCTGTGGCGTATCCTACTTTATTTCACAATGCGTGTTTAATGTCGGGTATGCAAAGGAGGTGATCGAGGCTTTGGCCAACAGCTGCCAGGCGCACGACAAAAAATTCCCGACAGTGATTTTTACCCTGACCGCCTGCGGATCGGCGAAGACGCTGCATTTTATGGAGTGGCTGGGCATCCATGTACCCGATGAGCTGAAAGAAGACCTGAAAACATCCGATAATATTCTTCAGAAGTCAGTCAATGTTTGTCTCGGAATTGCATCGGAACTTACGGCCTTCTGTACGGAGCGTTCCATCCCCTTTGGCTTCAACATAGAAAGTGTTGCTATCCGCAAAGAAGAGATCGAAGCTTCCGTTCACATGGCCAATGAGATCGGCCAGATGCTGAAGACCCGGGGCGTGAGAAAATAGCGGCGGCAGATGCCCTTAAGCCGATTTTTACGCCCGCCGTATGGAAATTACGCCGGTTAGTTATCCTTATTATGCGGTATAAAAGCATAATATGAATAAACTCGACTTAAAAATAGCAATTCGCACTTTTCTGAACGGTAAATGGTATAACTTTTTAAACCTATCAGGGCTTGCCCTGGGCTTTGCGGCATTTATGTTTGTAGCGCTGTATGTCGACCACGAGACCGGCTACGATGAATGGAACCGAAACGTCGACCGTATTTTCCTGGTAGAAAGGGAAACGCCAAACGGGCCTTCGCCATATACTCCCGGTAAGCTTGCGGCGGCCGTCAAAAGTCAGTGCCCGGAAGTAGAAGAGACCGGGCGGATGAATACCGCATTATTCCAGCTTCCCTTTTACACTTCAGCAGGAAGGTTCCTGGTAACGAAATGGGTGGGGGCCGATTATTCGATCGCCGGCATGCTGGGTATCAAACCCGAAGGGTTTAAATTAACGCCGGGCACCGCGCCTGCCATTTTACTGTCGCGGAAAACCGCCGGCGTACTTTTTCCCGGGGAACGCGATATCCGGGATAAGACGGTGAACATGCTCAGCCGGTCAGGTATGCCCATGACCGTCGCAGGCGTGGCAGCCGCGGCACCGGGCAATACCAATTTTAGCTTCGACTGTATCGGCTTCAGCGATGACATCACGGAGGGAAAAGACCAGGGCTATGCCAACCAGATCTACCAAACCTTTTTATTGGTAAAGCCCGGCGCTGACATTGCGTTACTTTCCAAAAAGATCGACCAGGTATATAAGGAGGCAGCGTTAGCCGACGGCAGCCGGGTTGACCGCGAATCGTTAAGCTCTGCTGCGCCGGCCATTTATTTAGATCCGTTGGCCAACCTGCACCTGAAACCGCATTACGGTTCGCCGGCAAACAACCAGGTCGTAAAAGGGCTTACCATACTTGCGGTCATTGTCCTGGTGGTTACCGGTATCAACTTTACGAACCTTTACGTTGCGCAAGCTAACAGGCGTTCCAAAGAGGTTGGAATAAAGAAAGTGAACGGCATCCTCAAGCGGCAAGTCATCACCCAATTCCTGCTGGAGATCTTTTTCCAGTGCCTGCTCGCGCTGGCGTTTGCTTTCGTGATCGTGGTCGTCGGGCTGCCGTATTTTAACCGTTTGCTGGGAGCCGACCTCCTGGTTGCGGGGATAAACCTCAAGATCATATTACAGCTGGTAGTCAGCCTGGTGACGCTAACCTTATTGGCAGGTGTTTATCCCGCCATCGTGATGGCGGGTTTCCGGCCCGTCACCGTATTAAGGGGAGAGCCGCTGGCCAACGGCGGAAAGTTTTCGTGGATCAGCGGCTCCATCACCACCCTCCAGTTCGCCTTTGCGGCCGGATTTGTGATTGTGCTCGTAGTGATCAACCGGCAGGTGGACTATATGCGGTCTGGAGACCCGGGGTTTAGCGCCAAACAGGTGATTTACATTGATAACCTCGGGATCTATAACGATCCGTTGAAGTTCGAACCTGTCCGCCGGCGTATACAAGCCATTCCAGGTGTAAAGCAGGTGACGGTGACCTCTCATATCCCGGGAGGTATTATTCCGGGATCATCTGAATATACCACGAGGAATAAAGCGTATCCTATGCATACCATCGCGGTTGATCATGGTTATTTCGAGATGCTGAACATCGCGCTGAAAGAAGGCCGTTCTTTTTCTTCGCCCGGCGCGTCGGATACCGCAAATGCGGTAATTAATGAGACGGCGGCCAGGCAAATGGGCTTAAAGAATGCCATCGGGTCGCAGATAACCGGTTGCGGAGGTACTTACCAGGTGATCGGGGTAACGAAAGACGTGAAAGCGAATGGATTTGAAACGCAGATTCAGCCTACGATCTACTTAATGGGAGGCGCCTGCGGTTTGTTGAAAACGCAGATCATGGTCAGTGCCGACGCAAAGGCCATACCCGGCATGCTGCAAACGCTGAACGCGCAATGGGGCAGCATCAATAAGCTGGATGGGGACAGTTTCAGTTATCATTTCCTCGACGAATTGTACGGGCGTCTCTTTATCAAGCAGGCGCAATTACGGTCGGTATTGCTCTGTTTTTCGCTATTGGCGATCTTTATTTCCTCGCTGGGCTTTTTTGCTTCGGCGGCAAACACGATCCGCCTTCGTATGAAAGAAATTGTGATCCGGAAAGTACTGGGGGCCAGCAGCAAGCAGTTAACCGTTACCTTAAGCAAGCCGTTCTTTTATTGCGTAATTATTGCCAATGCCATCGCCTGGCCGTTCTCTTTTGTGGTTGCCACTAAGTGGCTGGAGACATTTGCTTACCGGGCGACCCTTTCATTTGCACCTTTTGTGTTTGCACTGGCAATCTCGCTGCTTATGGTGGCTGTTACGGTGTGTTTGCAGATCGCCAGGGCGGTGAGGTTTAAGGCGGCGGTTAAGTTGAAGGTGTAGTGGGTAGCTGCAGGTACTGTGGTAAATACCCGTTTTGCAGCCACCAAAAACCCAGGGGGGACGGTAATTGTGTTATGAGAAATGAATGACCTCCTCCTTGTTCTGCTCCGGGCCGCTCCCGAAGGCAAAGACCTCGCAACCATTATTACCCCTATCATGAGCGCCCTGGCGCTGATCCTGTCGTGCGCCGCCTTTATATTTTCGGTGTTTATCCAGCTCAGGGAACGGAAACGGAATATTCGCCAGACATTGAGCACCACGCTCAGCGAGATTGCCGGTATTAATGTAAAAGTGTTTACGCTCCGGCGGGAGGAAGAAGAAAAAACGCCTGAACTCGTGGAGGTCATCAACAACTATAATGCGCAGCGAGGTACGCTGGTATCGGCGGCCGATTTCCTGATGGAGCAAAACAGCAGGCTCGCCAGCGACGTAGACCTTGCGCTGATGGCAAGGACTTACGACCAGCTCGGTGATACCGGCAAGGCCAACCAATACTGGTGCGAAGCGGTGAAACGCGCGTCTACGCCCGCCCAAAACCATAAGCAGCAACGCGATTACGCGGCCTTTCTCTTTAAAAAGAACCAGGCGGAAGAAGCCAGGCGAATGTTTGAACAATCACTGGCGGCGAACTTCGAGGGGCGCGACGATGAGCTGGCTTACCTGGCGCAGACCTTCGTGTTATGGGCGGGGCTGGAGAAAGACTTCGACAACCACGCGGACTTTGAAAGGCTGATGCAGGAAGCGGGTGCAAAATGCCAGCTGATCAAAAACCTAAAGAAGCGAAAAGAGCTGCAGGAGGTGATCGATCGGGCCAATGGTAAAGGGAAGTAATAACATACAGTCATCCCCGGTAGCAACAAAACGGCGAAAATACTGTTTAGGAATCAAAGTCCGCCGTCGTTACTTAAAGCCCCGGGCTCATTTCATGAAAAATAGTTTCCTGGTACTGCTTACACTGGCAGTGTTTTCTTCCTGCAGCACCGGCTCAACCCAGAACGATTCGGTTGATACCTCCCAAGTTTCTCAAAACTTATCCGCCGATTCGTTATCGGCCGCGCTTTATATGCCCGATACCGTGCATAGTGGCCAACCGCTGTTGCTAAAGTTCACCGTGTATAACAAAACCGACAGCTTACGGAAGTTTTGTAAGTGGCATACCCCATTTGAGCCGCTGATGAGCAAGTACCTGGAAGTAAAGAATGAAAAAGGAGAAGAAGCCGTTTACAAAGGCCCTATGGCAAAACGCATGAT
Organism: Hufsiella ginkgonis; assembly: GCF_009834915.1. Taxonomy (GTDB): domain Bacteria; phylum Bacteroidota; class Bacteroidia; order Sphingobacteriales; family Sphingobacteriaceae; genus Hufsiella; species Hufsiella ginkgonis. Next base: position 67,241 of record NZ_WVHS01000002.1, read on the forward strand.
GCCGCCGCCGGACGAAAGCTATGTAAGCGTAAATGCGAATGACAGCCTGTCCGTTACCGTGGAGCTGCTGCGGGGTTATTCCATAACAGATCCGGGGAAATATACCATCACCTATACCGGGCAAGGCTTAAGCGGACTTTCGGTCCCCAAACGTGCATGGTTTGTTTACCTGGGACAATAAGCGGATTTCGGCACTCTCTACCGCATACAACAGGTGTATTTACCTGTTTATTTCGCTATTCCCCACGCTTCCATGCAGCGAGTAATAAATATTTCGAAATATAATATCCATTACCTACCTTTCCTTCCTGATTATCTATTAAGACTATAGTTAGTTAACCTACACATTTTCCACATGTTACCTAATACTTACAAATTGCTACAAAAGAAGAAAAAGGCCATCCTGGAGCTTTGGATGAAAAATCAGCTCGCAGATGAGGGACTTCGTGAAGATCTTATCAGTAATGATGAACTGCGAAGCCAGTCGGAGGAGCTGGTCTCAGCTTTAATTGGCAACCTCAGCTCAGATAGCATTGATGACTTTAACTCCGATCAATGGAGCCCGGTGATCGAGATCCTGGGAGGTATTGCCATCACGCGTGCGCGGCAGGGCTTCACCCCCCGCGAAACGGGTAATTTCGTGTTTTCGTTAAAAGAAGCGCTGATCGAAGTGCTCCAGCAGGAATTGCAGGGCGACCTGCAATCGTTGTTCGCAGAATCACTTAAGGTAAACCGTATAATAGATAACCTGACCGTGGTTACCTTCGAGACCTTTATTAAAGGCAGGGAAGAAGTGATCTTACGGCAGACGGACGAGATCACCGAGATCTCTACACCGGTGATCCGCGTGTGGGACGGTATCCTGGCACTTCCCATTATCGGTACGCTCGACAGCGCGCGTACCCAGGTGGTAATGGAGAACCTGCTCCAGGAGATTGTGGAAACCGGTTCAAGCATTGCCATCCTGGATATTTCGGGTGTGCCCGCCGTAGATTCGCTGGTGGCACAGCACCTGATAAAAACGGTAAGCGCCACCCGGCTGATGGGTGCAGAATGTATCATCAGCGGCATCCGCCCGGAGATCGCACAAACCGTGGTGCACCTGGGGATCGACCTGTCGAACATCATTACCAAGTCAAGCCTGGCGAGCGCATTGGCCTATGCGTTTAAGGCAATGAGGCTGGAAGTGAGAAAGATTAATGCTGTACAGAAATTTTAATACAAGAAATGGATAGAATTCCTATTCTGCGGATGGGGAACTTTCTGCTGGTTACTATACAGGTCGACCTATATGACAGGTTGGCACTTACGCTTGAAGCAGACCTTGTCCAGATGGTGAAAAAGACCAGCGCGAAAGGCGTCCTGATCGATATTTCCGCGGTTACCATCGTCGATTCCTTTATGGGACGTATTATCGGCAATATTGCCAGCATGTCAAAAATCCTCGATTCGGAAACGGTGGTCGTGGGTATGCAGCCGGCAGTGGCCATCACGTTAATTGAGCTTGGTCTTCCGCTGAAAGGCGTTCATACAGCGCTCGACGTAGAAAGAGGTATGAATTTACTAAAGTCTATGATCGATGATTTCGATGATGAGGATATAGAAGAAGATCCGGATGGTTCTCTCGCTGAGTAAAGACACCATACAGGTAGTAAGAGAACAGGATGTGGTTCTTTTACGGAACCGCATTAAAGAGGTGGCTGTAAAGATAAAAATGGGCCTGGTAAACCAAACCAGGCTAATCACGGCAGCCAGCGAGCTCTTAAGAAATATGCTGCGTTACGGGAATGGCGGTCATTGCGTGGTAGAGATCGTATCGAGCGGTCGGAACAACGGCGTGCGACTTACGTTTACCGACAAAGGGCCAGGTATCCCTGATATCGCCCTGGCAATGAAAGACGGCTATTCTACGGGGAAAAGCCTCGGGCTTGGGTTACCCGGAACCAAGCGCCTCGTTAACGAGTTCGACATTAAAAGTAAAGTAGGAGAGGGCACGACCGTGACCATCATAAAATGGGCCAATGGTTGACGCTACACACATCAGCTTCGCCGCTACAGACAGGAGCTACTTTTCCCTGTTAAAAAAGGAGATCCACCGGAGAGCCCAGGATGCCGGGATAAACGCGACCCGCCTGAACGAGATCGACCTGATCGTAGCAGAAATGACGTCGAACCTGTTTAAATACGGCGATAGCGGAGAGGTGCTCATGGGCGTATTTGCCAATGGCGGGTCACCCTACATCGAGATCATTAGTATCGACCATGGCCCGGGCATGGCGAATCCGGCAAGAATGATGCAGGACGGTGTGTCTACCAGCAATACCATGGGACATGGATTAGGCAGCATCAAGCGTTTGTCGGATGTTTTTGAGCTGTACACGCTACCGGGGTGGGGAACCATCGTGCTGAGTCGCGTTTACGATGATCCGAAAGACATTAAGAGAGAGCGTAAATTGATTGTCAGGCCGATCGTGGTATCCAAACCCGGGGAAACGGTGAGCGGCGACGGACTAATGATCAAGCAGACAGATAAATACATTAAGCTGATGCTGGCTGACGGGCTGGGTCATGGTCCGGAAGCTAACAAGGCAATTAATGAGGCTGCCGCCTGTTTTAAGGTATTTCCTGATTATAGCCCGACAGAAACGCTTCGTTTTATCCACAGCAACATACGCAAAACAAGGGGAGCGGTAGCTGCCGTGATCTGTTACGATTTTGAAACGAAAACATGGGCGTCTGCGGGTATCGGGAATATCGCCGCGAGAATTGTGGGGGCCGCATCTTTTCGCAACCAGATGTCGTACAACGGTATTGTAGGTCATAACATTCCCGGATCGATGAGCGATCAGCATTATCCTGCCGACCAGTTCAACCAGGTGATCCTGTGCTCAGACGGAATTAAAACACGCTGGGACCTTACAAAATACCCGATGATATTTAAACATGATCTTACCATATTAAGCGCTGCCATTTATAAAGACCATGCGCGTAAAACGGATGACATGTCAGTTGTAGTTGCCAAAATAAAGTAACATGATAGAGGTGGTCGCTATATCCCTGGAGAATGAAATGGACCTGGTGCTTGCGCATAAAAGGTCGATGAGGGTGGCGGAGAAACTGGGGCTGACCACCGCAACCCAAACCACGTTCGCTACGGCCGTTTCCGAGATCGCACGGACAGTGATAGAGCATACCGATAACGGCAACCTGGTTGTCGGCCTGGAGCAGCATAAGCTTCGCTATAGTTTAAAGGCTTTCATTTCCTTCGGGAGCAGCGTACGGTTCACCAAAGCGGACGAAGGTTATTATTATGCACAAAAGCTTGTCCCGGAATTCAGTATGACCGAGAACGCCGGGACGACCTTTATCGAAATGAAGATCGGGCTCCCACGGTCGCTGCGCCTCGACCCCTCAAAAATAAACGCGCTGAAGGAATACTTCGTAAGCGAGCCACCTCTTAATGCGTACGAAGAAATTAAGCAACGAAACCTGTCGCTAAATAAGCTGGCGGAAGAGCGGGAAGAGGAGATCCGCCGCTCCAAGATCGTTGACGAACAGAAAACGGAGTTCATCTCCATCGCCAGCCACGAGATCAAGACACCCATTACAATTATCAAGGCATATACCCAGATGGTGAAAAAAGCTTCCGCCGATCAATGCAGCGATAACGTGAAAAGCATCCTGGAAAAGGTCGACCAGCAATCGACCAAGCTGTTATTGCTCGTACAGCAATTGCTCGACGTTTCTAAAATGGAGAATGGCAACCTGCTATATGATATGGAAGAGACGGCGCTTAATCCGTTCATTACCGACATGGTTTCGGTAATGAAGAACATCTTGCCCGGCTATACCGTGATCACTAACCTTGGTGAGAATGTACAGGTGAATATCGATAAGATCCGTATGGAGCAGGTGTTTTCGAACCTGCTTGGCAATGGGGCTAAGTACTCGGCCCCGAATTCTACGATCACCATCAGCTCTGTGCTAACGGACGGCTACGTGGAGATCTGTATCGCCGACCAGGGAATCGGGATGTCTCCCACCAGCATCGCCTCTATCTTTAAGAAGTTTTACCGCGACAAAGATGTGGTGAAAACGCACGCCGGCCTGGGAATGGGCTTGTACATCGCTTCAAAGATCGTGACGGACCATGGCGGCAGTATCTGGGCAGAGAGCGAAGAGAGCGTGGGTTCGAAGTTTTTCTTTACCATTCCGCTGGCAAAGCAGGCCGTTGTGCGAAGCGAATAGTGTCTTTATAATTCAGTAAATCGATAAAGCTGTATATTAGGGCCGGACCTGTTATACGCTTAAACATGCACAGACGCAATTTTGTTAAACTCTCCGCCGCTGCTTTTGCTGCGGCAATGTATAGCCGCCTTACCTATGCGGCGCCTTTCGCACCGGCCTTGATTAACCAGCCCGATGAGGTTTGGGCGCAGCTGAACGATCAATGGACAAAACTTACCGGCAGCGGCGCACTGTTCACCTACCGGGATGTGCGTGTGGAAGTGCGTTCCGGCGGGGATGCACAGTCGGTATATGTTTCGTCGCCGGCCGCCGACCTCCAGGCCGTCCGGCTGAAATGGAAATACGATACCGCTTCTTATACCAAAGTGCTGGGCGACCATTGGGAACGCACCTATGGCGATCTCGGCTGGAAAGCGCCCGACCCTGCGACTAAAAACCCATGGTATGTGCTGTTAAACGATGGGAAGGATACGGCCTGTTTCGGCGTAAAGACCGGCGCGGCATCTATATGCTGGTGGGCAGTGACCGCCGACGGCCTCGAAGTTACCCTGGACACCCGCTCCGGCGGATCAGGTGTGAAGCTCGGGCAACGGAAATTGCATGCCGCAGACGTGGTTACCATGCTCAGTAAGAACGGTGAAACCGCGTACGCCGCTCATACCCGTTTTTGCCGGATGATGTGCCCCAGGCCGCGTTTACCCAAAAAACCGGTATATGGCATAAACGACTGGTACGTTGTGTATGGTAAAAACTCGTTCGAAACTATAAAAGACCAAACCACCCTGATGGCGGAATTTATGCCGGATAACGGCAACCGCCCTTTCTCCGTGATCGATGATGGCTGGCAGCAGCCGGATGATTTTGCCATCGCCAACGACAAGTTTAAAGACATGCATAAAATGGGAGAGGTGATAAAGGGGCTTGGCATGCGCCCGGGCTTGTGGACCAGGCCGCTCATCGCGCGTAATGGCGATCACCCCGGCATGATAGCGCCGAAGATCAAAGGCCGCAACGAGCGGCGCGCCACCATCCTCGATCCCACCATCCCCGAAACCATCGAGCGGGTACAAAACAATATGAAAGTATACCAGCAATGGGGTTACGAGATGGTGAAGCATGATTATAGCACCTACGATATTTTTGGCCGCTGGGGCTTCCAGATGACCGACGGTATGACCGTGCCCGGCTGGAAGTTTAACGACCAATCTGAAACGAATGCAGAGATTATCGGCCACTTGTACCGGTCGATCAGGGAGTCGGCCGGCAGCATGTACATCATTGGCTGCAATACGCTGAGCCATTTGTCGGCGGGTTTGTTTGAACTGAACCGTACCGGTGACGATACCAGCGGTAAAGAATGGGACCGTACCCGCAAAATGGGGGTGAACACGCTCGGGTTTCGTTTGCCGCACCACAACACCTTCTACGCTGCCGACGGCGATTGCGTTGGCCTCACCAAAGACGTGCCCTGGGAGAAAAATAAACAATGGCTGCAGCTGCTGGCAGAAAGCGGTTCGCCGTTATTCGTGTCGGCGCAGCTGGATTTTCTCGGCGCCGACCAGCGGGCGGCATTAAAACAGGCTTTTGCCCATGCCGCCAGGGTGCAGCCCACCGGCGAGCCGCTGGATTGGATGACCAGCCAATGGCCTGCCAAGTGGAAGCTTAATAAGCGCGTGGTAACGTTTAACTGGTAATTATCGGTTTCCAAGCAAGGCGGCAACTATTCTTCCCGACGCTTCTTCGCAGAAGTCGAGACCGGAATAGTCGGGGTTATAGCCGCCGATGTAAGGTACTGCCATGATAAAGATGCGGTCGCTGGCGTCTCCCTGCGCGTCGACCACCTGGAATTGATCGCTGATGGTGATCCCCGGTACCTCGAGGTAGTAGCGGCCGGTGCGATCGATCTTGACCTTTTTATTGCCGCCCACCATGGCTTTCCGCCCTTCGTTGTCTGAGCGGAAGCTGATCCGTGCCTGGCTTACCGTGCCGCTTTCCACGAGACTTTTAAAGGGAAAGTCTTCGCACGAAAGGTGCGGTTGCCCGATGCAGTCAACAAAGGTTTGATAGTGAACTGCTTGCGGCTGACCCTGTCTATCCTGGAAATGGTACACAATTCCTCCTTTGTCCTGCGGGTCGACGTGACTGCCGGACCCTACCGGGATAAGGTCCAGTACCCCCGCATCGCGGAGCGCAAGCAATTCTTTAGCCGAGCTTTGCGGGGCAAATGCGATCACGATCGAGATCAGCGGCATCAGCACCTTCTGCAGACGGACCATGTCTTCGGCCGGGAAATGTTTGGCGGGGTAGTTCATCGCAAAGCTGAGTACCGCAAGCATCTCTTTCCAATGGACGGGGCGTTTGTAAGCTATGGACAGTTCCGCTTCGGCAAATTCAGCCCTGAACAGCTGGAACGGGTCGAGCTGCCGGCGGGGCTCCATCATTTCATTAACGAAGGTTTCCAGCGACATATGGCGTATGTGCTGGTAAAATTCCGGGTCTTTGTTGCGCAGCGACTCTTTAAAGTCCTTTTCAAAGAGGAAATCGAGCGACAGAAAGCCATCGTTTTTTGCAATGTTAGCATCGATCTCTTCGGGAGTGAGCAAGCATTGGTAGTTAAGATGCGAATCGGCCATATGAAGCCTAATGGCGGGTAACAAGGCGCCTGTAGAGTGCATAACTAATTTAAATCCAGCGCTTTTTGGAGATAATTTAAAGGATATGTTTCCGTTTTCGTCTTCTTCAAATACCCCGTTATTTCTCGCCAGGGTACGCAGGGCGTCGAACGCCGTAAGCGATGCGCCCCTGATGGCGACGGGATGGTCCAGCTGCTGTGCGAGCTTAGCCGGCGGGTAGGGCGAATCATAGTACCCCGGAACCTTCCCTTCATGTGTTAACGGCCAGAAATGCCCGGTGGCGATGATCACGCGGTCAAAGTTAACCGGGTCTTTTCCCAACAGGTGAACTTCTGCCTGGCGGGTAACCCGGTTGTCGGCAATGTCTGTTACATAGGTACACAGGTGCACCCGGGTAACGATCCCGGCTTTATCGGCCCTGTCGCGCAGCAGGGCGAACTGCGCCGAAAGGTACTCGCCGAATAACAGCCTGGGCAATACCTGGTAGTCGTTAAATTGATGCGGATCGAGATTGAATTGTGCAAGTAGTTCCGCCGGGGCGATTTTGACCCATTCGGCGACAGTAGTTACCAGCCCGGGGATCTCGTTACCGGAAACATTAGTAACATGTTCGGTATTGGCGCCCTCGCTGCTGTAAGGCATGCCGGCGCCCGGTTGCGGCTTCTTTTCAAAGATATCTACAGACAGACCCGTTATGCCCGATTCGATAAGCCGTTTATATAGGAAAAGGGCGCCCGGGCCAGCTCCTACAATTGCGATCCGGGTATGTTTGTCCTGGTTTTTGTTCATGAAAACTATAATCTGTTATACTTACGGGGAAATTACGGCACCCGATTGCGCATGCGCGGTAGTTACCACGATGGGTTAAAAATCGTTGCCCGCACCGCCGCCCGAATTGTCTTCCGCCTAACTTGCCGGTTGGCGGTTCCGCCGGCGTACCGGTACCTGAAAACGATTCGAAGATAATGAGCGATTCCAATTATAGGTGCAAATTACGAATGATAATGAATATAGCTCCCGCTATTCTTCATCTAACCGGTCAGCACAGCCCAGCACAGGTAACTATCATCCCGTATCATTATATTAACCGCCTTTAAGCCAATATATGACCTGTCGTTTTTTATACACTTTCATCCTTTCTATCTTATTCGTCAACAGCTCGTCCGCTCAAAAAATAGATCGCCGGGCGGTGGTGCTGCGTCACAAGGTGATCCTTTCCCGGCCCGATACCCTGGCCTCGCTCACGGTAGGGAATGGCAAATTCGCCTTTACCGTAGATGTTACAGGCCTGCAAACCTTCCCAGAATATTATACCCATGGGGTTCCGCTGGGCACGCAATCCGAATGGGGCTGGCACAGCTTCCCCAATAAAAACAATTACCTGGTTAGCGAAACCTTAAAGGATTATGATTTTAATAACCTCGGCCCGGCCGGGTACGCGGTCCAGTTTAAAGAAAACGGGCGCAACCAGCAGGCGGTAAATTACTACCGCCAGAACCCGCACCGCCTGCAGCTCGGCAATGTAGGTTTCTTAATCACTAAACAGGACGGATCGGTGGCCGCTCCCGGCGACCTCCGGGAAATTCACCAGGAGCTTGACCCCTGGACCGGCGAGATCACCAGCATCTTTACCGTGGAAGGCATCTCCGTAAAAGTGGTTACCTGCGGTCACGCCGGCCAGGATGTGGTCGGTGTAAAGGTCGTTTCAGCGTTAATTGGGTTGAAAAGGCTGAAAGTTCGGTTCCGGTTCCCGTATCCTACCGACCAATTTGCCGACATGGGCACCAACTATGCACGTGCGGCAGACCACCGGACTAAACTAAACATGATTTCGGCCACCCGGGCGCTTTTTGAAAGGACGCTCGACCAGGACCACTATTATGTTTCCGGGAACTGGGGTCAGCCGGTTACCGCAGCCAGTCCCGCACCGCACGAGTTCGTGTTTACAGCCTCCAACGGCAGCGAGCTCGACTTCTCCTTTGGGTTTTCGCCCGTAAAGCCAGTCGCAAAGACACCGGTTTTTGCACAGGTAAAGCTGAGCAGTAACGCCGGGTGGCGGCAATTCTGGCAATCGGGCGGCGCCATCGACCTGGCAGGAAGCACCGATCCGCGCGCCAATGAGCTCGAGCGTCGCATCGTCCTCTCGGAGTACCTTACCCGGGTGCAATGCGCCGGCAGCTTTCCCCCGCAGGAAACCGGTCTCACCTACAATTCCTGGTACGGCAAACCGCATATGGAAATGTATTGGTGGCATGCGGCGCATTATGCCCTTTGGGGACGTACCGCCCTTCTCGAAAAAGGTATGCAATGGTATTTTAAAGCGTATGACGGAGCGCTCGCCATTGCAAAGCGACAAGGGTATAAAGGCGTAAGGTGGCAGAAAATGACCGATCACCAGGGAGGAGAGGCGCCGTCCTCGGTCGGCTCTTTCCTGATCTGGCAGCAACCGCACGTAATTTACCAGGCAGAGCTGGTGTATCGCAACAACCCGTCGAAAACTGTGCTTGAGAAATACCGTAAACTGGTATTTGCAACGGCCGATTTTATGGCATCGTTCCCCACCTACGATAAAGCAAACGATCGCTACAACCTCGGTAAAGGCATTATTCCCGCCCAGGAATGCTATAACCCCGGGGAAACCTTCAACTCTCCGTACGAACTGGCCTATTGGAAATGGGCCCTGCAGGCGGCTCAGAAATGGAGAACGCGCCTGGGTCTTGCAAAGGAGCCGGCCTGGCAAAAGGTGATCGATAAGCTGGCTAAGCTATCCGTTAAAGACGGCCTCTACCGGGCGGCGGAAAGCGTGGAAGATTCATATTCGCCCGACAGTAAATTCACTATCGATCACCCTGCCGTGCTTGCGGCTTTTGCATCACTGCCGGCTAATAACATGGTCGATCCGTTGATCATGCGGAGCACGTACGAAACTGTGGACATGACCTGGCATTGGGACCATACCTGGGGCTGGGATTTTCCGCTTATCGCGATGACGGCTACGCGCCTTAACCTGCCCGAAAAAGCCATCGACGGTCTCTTTAAAAACGTAACCACCAATACCTATTTACCCAACGGGCATAATTACCAGACGGACCGGCTCACCATCTACCTCCCGGGAAATGGAGGGCTGCTCTCGGCGATCGCCCTGATGTGCGCAGGTTCCGACGATAATAAAACACGTACCCCGGGATTCCCGAAGAACGGGAAATGGAAGGTGAAATGGGAAGGGCTTAAACCGATGCCGTAAGCTTAATGGTGAACCGGGTAATGCCGTCCCCGCCCGTTTTTAAGGAGAATGCGTAACCATGGTTCAGCATAATCTCGCGTACCAGCGTAAGCCCGATTCCCTGGCCGTCTTTTTTGGTGCTGTAAAAAGGAGTGAATAGCAGGTTTGCCTCGGCGTCGGTGATCCCCTTTCCGTTGTCGGCGATTACCAGCTCCTGTTTTTCCGCATCCGCGGTGAGTGATACAACCCCGCTGCCTTCAATCGCTTCGATGCCGTTTTTTACCAGGTTGATCAATGCCTGTTCCAGTTGCTGAACATCCGCCTGGATGATTAACGGCGCCCCGCCGGTTCCATAATGAAGCTTTACCCGGCGTTCGGCGGCCCGGATCTGCATCAGCGCCACCACCGACCCGAGCAATGCGTGCAGGTCGACCGGTTTCCTGTTCGCCGCGGGCAGTTTTACCAGGTCGGCGAAATTCCGCATAAAGTGGTTCAGGTTCTGGTTGCGGTCGAAGGCTACCCGAAGCGCATGGTACAGGGGGTGCCCGGGCTGGTGCTGCCAGAGCGCTTCTGAGCTCAGCGTAGATTCGAGAATGGAGTTTACCGGCCCGATCGTATTGTTCACCTCGTGGGCCATCATGCGGATCACTTTACCATAAGCGTTCTTTTCGGCTGAAAGGATCTCGGCCGTAAGTTCCTCGATCATCAAAAAATTACGCTGGAAACCGCGGTCGATAAAATGTGATTTCTGCAGCTTATACGTGTTCACGCCATTCAGCTTCACGGTAACAGATTCGCCGGCTTTCAGGTTTACCGCCTGCTGCAGGATGGGGTGGGCGAATGTTTCTATTTCGACACCCGAAAGCGTCTTTCCGCTCATGCCCAGGATCCGGGCGGCCGATGGATTAAGCTGGTGGACGCGGTTGTCATAATCCAGCACCAGGATGCCGGTAGGAGAGGTGCTGATGAGCTTTTCCAGGAAAAAATGCTGTTCTTCCTGGCGGGTGCGCTCGTCTTTCAATTCATCGATCATGCGGTTGTACACACCGATCAGCTCATCCACTTCATACTTGCCCGTGGGCAGGAACTTTACGTTAAAGTCCTTGTCTTTTATGGCCTCGATACCCTGCAGCAGCATTTTGATGGGGTGAATGAGCTGCCGGTAAAGCTGCACCGAGAGTATAGCGGAAATAATTACCAGGATCTCGGCTCCGATGAAATAGATCCTGTTTTCCCGGAAGATAAAGAACGTTAGCCCCAGCGTCAAAAGGTGCAGGATGCCGATCAGCAACAGGTACTTAGTCCTCAGCTTCATCGTATGGAATGGTGAATTTTTCCAGCCTCCGGTACAGCGCGCTGCGGGTAAGGCCAAGGGCTGCGGCGGCCTTGGCGATATTATTCTTGTGGTTCGCCAGGGCTCTTTTAATCATTTCGATCTCCATTTCCTCCAGGGTAACGTTGTTATAACCCTCCCTGGCCCTCCCGGGCGATAGATCGAGCTGCGACTCAAAGTCGGAAATTTCGAGCACATTCTTACTGCTTACCAGAATAGAGCGCTCCACCAGGTTCTTGAGCTGACGGATATTTCCCGGCAGGGGAAGTTGCTGAAGCCACCTGGCCGCGCTTTTGGAAACGGCGAGTTCCGGGCGGTTATATACGTTCTTCAGGTTCCTGATAAAAAAATCCACCAGCAGCGGAATGTCTTTTTGACGGTTACGCAGGGCCGGCAGCGTAATGGTAATGAGGTTGATGCGGTAAAGCAGGTCTTCGCGGAAGGTGCCGTTGCGCACCATGGCGGCTAGGTCCTTGTTGGTGGCGCAAACCACGCGTACGTCAACGGTTTTGGTACGGCTGCTTCCCAGCACTTCGTATGTACGGTCCTGTAATACACGCAGCAGTTTTACCTGGCTGCCTGCGTCGAGGTCGCCGATCTCGTCGAGGAAAATAGTACCTTTATTGGCCGATTCAAAACGTCCCGCGCGATCGAACCGGGCATCGGTAAATGCGCCCCGTACATGACCGAACATCTCACTTTCAAAGAGCGACGTGGAAATACCCCCCAGGTTAACTTTGATGAACGGCTTATTTCGCCGTAAGCTGTTTTGATGCACCGCTTCCGCGATCAGTTCCTTGCCGGTACCGCTTTCGCCCATGATCAGGATGGACGCCTCGGTGGCAGCCACGCGACCGATGGTTTCGAGGATATTGAGCACCTGCGGGTCTTCGCCGACGATGTTGGTGAAGTTGTACGCCTTATCAAGCTGTTTACGTGAGCGTTGTGCAGAGGACTTTCCCTGAAGGTCGAGCAGCGTGTTTACCGACTGCAGGAGGTGCGCGTTATTCCATGGCTTGTTGATAAAATCGCTGGCGCCAAGTTTCATTCCCTGTACGGCCAGCTCGATGCTGCCCCAGCCGGTAATAAGGACCACGGGCACGGCCGGATCAATCCGCTTAATATGCTGCAGCACTTCCATGCCTTCGCCGCCAGAGGTTTCTATCGAGAAATTAAGGTCGAGCAAAATTAGTGCTGGACGGTCTTTTTCTATGGTCGCCAATGCTTCTTCCGGCGTTTCGGCGCCCGTGGCCGCCAGGCCCGCGTCCCGGAGCAGCAGCAACAGGGAAGTGCGCACAGCTATATCATCGTCAATAACCAGTATCATAAGCGGGTCAATATCGCAGTTTATTCCTCGTGCAGGGCAATGGCCGGGTAAATTGCGGCGGCCTGCTTGCCGGGATACAGGGAACAAGCCAATATCAGCAAATAAATGAACACTACCGAGAGCAGGATAGCGGTAACATATACGCCCGATTGCAGGTCGAATACGTTGAGCAACGGAAACTGTGCCGCAAAGAACGAGCCGATGACCAGCGAAATGGTCGCCAGGATAACCGACTCGGTAACCAGTTGTGCCGACACGTTTTTACCCGTTGCGCCGATCGCCCTGCGTAAACCGATCTCGCTCCTGCGGCTGTTTATATTGTACCAGAGCACACCGAAAAGGCCCAGGGCCACATTAATGATGAGAAACCCGGCTACTATGAGCAAAATGATCATAGGAATAAGCGTTTGCTTGTTAATGTCCTCCAGTTTTGCCGTGAGATGGTTGATGTCGATGTTCGAGTTTTTGAACGAGTTGCTCATGGCGCGGTACAGGCGCGACTCGAACGCGGGGTCGGCCTTGGCGGAGACCCGCACCAGCAGCTTGTTCACCCAGCCTAAGTTGCTGGTATCTAACCGCTGGTACATCCCGTTGCCGGGAGAGCTGAAGTCGCCTTTATCTTTTATATCGTTCACCACGCCTACCACCCGGAACCGTTGCTCTTCGCCGATCCGCTCGCCGAGCGCCTTGCCGGCGCCGAACAGCTCGTTGCGGAGCTGCTGGTTGATCACTACGGGCTTTACGGTGGCGGCATCGTCCTGCTTGCCAAACCAGCGCCCTTCCAGCACCTTTACTTTCATGGTATTCGGGTAGCCGGAGTCGGCATCATACCAGTTTACCGAGCGGGCGTGCTGTTTTTTGTAGTCGACGTTACTTTGCCGGGTGTTAGCGGTAAACGGAGAGTTGTCGCTAACGAAGGTAATGCCCTCGATCTCGGGCATGCCGTTTAATTTGTTTCGCAGGTTGTCATAAAAAACCACGAGCGAATCTTTCGTTTTAAAGCTTACGCCGGGCCGGTACTCTACAGACCAAACCCGGTCGTATTCGAATCCCATGGGTTTTCGATAGTTCATATAGTAATTTACAAGAAGCGAGAACACGGCAAAGATGACCATGAACGATACCAGGATCTCTGTCATCAGCAGGAAATTCTGCCGTTTTTTATTCCAGATCAGTTTAAACAGGTGCTTAAGCATGTCGATGATTTTAATAGGTTGTTAATTAGCGTGCTTTTAACGCGGTGACTACGTTTAGCCGCGACATCCGCCATGCGGGATACACCCCCGAAAGCAGCCCGAAGAACAGGCACACCACCAGGCTGTACAGCAGCACGAGATAATTTAAAGTGAGTTCCAGGTTGGGTATCACGTTAGACGCGTTAACGAACGCGATCGCCAGGAGCGAAAAGCCGATGCCGATTACGCCCCCCAGTAGGGTGAGAATAATATTTTCGACCACGAATTGGTACACCAGCGTTTTGGAAGAGGCGCCAAAAGCTTTACGTACCCCGATCTCCGACGAGCGTTCCATAATGCGTGTGATATTTACGTTCACCAGGTTAATGGCCGGAAGCATCAGGAAGAGCACGACAAAGATGAACAGACCGAGGTAAAAGGTAGTGATCCCCGAATCAGAGCCCCTGCCCAGCACAATCCGTACGAAGCCGGTAAAATACGGATCTGCAAAGCTGTAAAGCTTATCGTAGTCTTTGCTTTCGACCTTGATCTTGGATACCGCGGTGGCATATTCTGCCGCCATTTTAGGCACATCGCTAGCCGAGGCCGCCATTAATACGGCGGTGTAACTTCCGCCTAAGGCCTTGCTGCGGTAATCTTCTTTTGACAAGGTGTAGGGAAGGTACATGTCGCCATAAAAAGTGAACATAGTAATGGGGACATTCTTTACCACTCCCACTACTTTGTACCTGATGTTATCTACCTCCACGTATTTACCCAGGGCGTGCTGGTTGGCACCAAAATAGGCCGTGCGTGTGTCCTCGGAGATGACGGCGACTTTCGCCGCCTGGTCTACCTGTACTTTACTGAACGGTTTCCCTTCAAGAAAGTCGTATTCGGCGATATCCCAGTAATCTGCATTGGTATACTTGAAGTTGATGGCGATCTTTTTATCGTTTACATATGCACTCGAAAAATTGAACATAGACGAGATCCCCACCTTTACGGGCGTCTTTAAACTGCCGGCATATTTGTTCAGGAAATAATAGGAAGACGGCCCGCGGCTGGTGTAGCCGTTCTTTTCGCCCCTTTCTTCGAGCTGCACGATGTACAGCGAACGGTCGCGGTTCTTATCGGGATATTTTGAATTGCCCACTTTATCTATAAAAGCGGTAAGTACCATTAATATGGTCAGGGTAAAGCTGATGCCGAATAAGCTGATGAAGGTGAAGAACTTCCTCCGCCTGAGCACGGCTATGGCGATCTTAAAGTAATTCTTAAGCATGTTTACTTGTTTTAGAGAGTGATTACTGCACCTGCGACCCGTCGAAAAGGCGTACCAGGCGATGGGTCTTCTCGGCCATGTTGGGATCGTGCGTTACCATGACGATGGTGGTGCCATCTTCCCGGTTCAATTGCAGCAGGATGTCCATGATTTCGTTTCCCATGGCACTGTCGAGGTTGCCGGTAGGCTCGTCGGCGAGGATGATCTCGGGTTTGCCCACGATGGCCCGCGCAATGGCCACACGCTGTCGCTGCCCGCCCGAGAGCTGGCTGGGAAAATGTTTTACCCGGTTCGAGAGCCCTACTTTTTCGAGCGCAGCCGTGGCAAGCTGCCTACGTTCTTTGGCGGTGGTATCACGATAAAGCAGCGGAAGCTCTACATTATCCAGCACCTGTAAGTCGTTGATCAGGTGATAGCTCTGGAAAATAAACCCTAGCTTTTGGTTGCGCAGCCGGGCAAGCTGTTTATCGGAAAGGTTGCCGGTAGGTTGTGCGTCGATGTTTATGCTGCCCTTTGAAGGAAGGTCCAGCAGGCCGATGATATTAAGCAGCGTGCTTTTCCCGCAGCCTGAAGGACCCATAATGGAGAGGAATTCGCCTTTTTCTACTTCGAGGTTGATGCGGTTGAGCGCCAGTGTCTGGATGGTGTCGGTACGGTATACCTTTTCGATGTTTTGTAAACTGATCATCTGGTTAATTTTATATTGTTAATAAACTATTTTACGGTTGAGCTCGAAATCATATAGCGACAGGTAGCGCAGCTGGTAGTAGGCCGCCCAGAAGTCGCGGAGCGAAGACACGTAATCGCGCTTTGCCTGGTCGTTCTCGCGGAAAGCGATGCCAAGGTCGGTAATGCTCAGGTCGCCAAGCACGTAGCGCTCGCGCGCGATCTGGTACTTCTCCGAGGCGATGCTGTCTGCCTCTTTGGTATAAACGAGTTGTTCTTTCATCACGGTGAACAGCGATACCTGCGTAATGATCTGCTGTTTAAACGTCTGCTTGTCCTGTTCTACCGCGTATTCGGTGAACTGTTTATTGGCTTCGGCCGTTTTGGCGCGCGACTTTGACCGGCCCCAGTCCATCAGCGGGATGGATAACTGCACCTGCAGCAGTTGCTGGTTCTGCGGGCTGCGGTACACGCCCGGGATACTGCCGGCCGAATTGGAGGAGCCCAGGTTGGCATTCAACGTGGCTGTTAACCCATTCTGTCCTTTTGCACGGGCCACGTCGCGTTGCGCTTCTGCCAGGCGGCGCGAAAAAGCGATCGCGTCCGAACGGTTGGCGAAGGCTTCGGTGAGTACCTTGTCTGGAGATACTTCCATCTGGCTGATAGCCGACGGAACCAGCAGCACGATCTTTCCCTCACCCTCCTGACCCGTATAGCTGCGCAGGTTCAGCGTAGCGATCTCCATATCCCGCTTTGCCGTGCCTACGGCTTTTTTCGCGTTGATCTGTTCCAGCTGGAGCTGCAGGATCTCGTTTTTTGAAATTTTGCCCAGCTCGAATTTCACATTGGCAATGTCCATGATCTTTTGGGTGTTGGCAAGGTTGGTTTCCGCGATCTGGAGGTTTACCTGCGCCAGCAGCAGGTCGAAGAAAAAGCCTTCAACGGTTACGGCGATCTTTTCCTGCGACTCGATAAATGCCTGCCTGCTTTCGTTGTACTTAAGCGGTTCTATCCGCTTGTCCCATTTAAGACCGTTGTACTGGAAAAGCGGCTGCGTGTAGCCGATCCCGTAGGGAATGCCGTTGTACAACACGTTGTGCCGGTCGAAATCGCTGAACCGCTGCAGCTGTGTGGTGCCATAGATCGATCCCCCGGTGGCGGTAATGCTTTGACTGAAATTAAGCTCGAGCGAGGAATTGTCGTAATGGATGGGCTGGAAACGAATGGTACCGTCTGGCTGCAGCACCTGTGTAAAGGTTTTGCTGTAACCCGGCAGGATCCCGTTCAGCGAGAGCTGGGGCTGGTAGTTCGACTTAAAGGTACGGTATTCCCAATACTTGGTTTCGCGCACGGTGGCAGCCTGTTTAGCTGCGATAGAGTTACTTTTGGCAAGGTCTACCACCTGCTGTAACGACAGCTTTAACGTATCGGCAGCCTCTTTACCAAAGCCGGGTTTTGCTATAAGTAGCAGGATGAACAGGGGACGGAGTTTCATGGTCTTAGTTTTTTACCGTTAGCTCCTTGGCATGTTTAAACTCGCTCATGTCTGAGGTGATCACCACGTCACCAGGTTTCAGGCCGTCCTTGATCTCCACGAAATCGAAGTTGGAAAGACCGGTATGTACGGTGCGTCTTTCGGCTTTGCCGGACCGGAGAACGAATACATCCTGTTCTGAAGGGCCCTTAAATGCAGCCCCGTCGGCCACACGCGTTACATTGTCGTGTACGTCGGTCACCAGGAACACGTCGACCTTCATGTTTGGCCGGAGCTGTTTGTTGTTGCGCTCATCTAGCTGCACGTCAAACGTAGCGATACCGTTCTGTACCGAGGGATAAACGTTTACCACGCGTCCTTTTACCGGGTGTTCGTTAATGCGTACGATGACGGGCATGCCGTTGCGAAGCTGTTCGAGGTAATTGTCAGAAATGCTTCCGTGTACTTTAAAACTGCCGAGATCGGCAATACGCGCCAGCGGTTCGCCCTCCGAGATGGCGGCACCAATGTTTTTGTTCACCCACGTAACCACCCCGCTGCGGGTGGCCACAATGCTCGCAAGGCGCAGCTTACGTCCGAGCTCGTGGAAATCGTTTTGCTGGATGGCCAGCGAGATCTGGGCTTCCCTGATCTCGATCTGCATGGTTTGCTGTTTGCTCCTGATCTCGTTTTCGAGCTGTTTTTTTTCGAGCTGCGCCACCCTCAGGTTTAGTTCGGCCTGCTCGATGCCTTCGCGGGTGCCGCCTCCGGCTTTAAAGAGACGTTTGGCGTTCTCCACCGCGTCCGCCAGGCTGCTGATGCGCAGCTGCTTGATTTCGTTGTTAGACTTGATGTCGTAAAAGCTCTTGTCGAGGTCGAGCCTCAGCTTACTGATCTCGTTGCGTTTTGATTGCAGCTGGAAGTTCAGCTTCCCGAATTCCGTTTCCACCGCCGACTTATCCAGCGTGAGGATCGACTGGCCGGGTCTTACCGGGTTACCTGCATCCATCACCACGTTTTTGATCGATGCGGTGATGGGGCTGGTCAGGATCTCTTCGAACTCAGGCAACACCTCGCCGGTAGCGGTAAGGGTGTTCTCTACGCTGCCTTTTTCGACTACGGCGGTAATGATATCCGCCCTGTTAATTGTTGGCTTAAAGATACTTCTGAACCACCAGGTAGCGCTTACCAGCACAACCAGGGCGATGATCCCTATCACGACGCCCTTTTTTCTTTTGCGGGCGGTTACTTCTGCTTCTATGATCTGATCCATTCCTGTTAAGGTTACAGACCAGGGTTTACAAGCGAAATGCCAAAGATATATTATTGGTAATAAGATAGTTACTTAAAAAATGTGGTCATGAAAGTGTCCGTTATCGGACAAGCTCCCCGATAACGGACAAATAACGCCCGGCAAGAAGGCTCCAGCAGGCATAGCCGGCCACGAAAAGACGAAACCCGGTAAGGTGAATGATTGCCGTGACCGAAAATAGCGATACACATGCAATTGCACTTAACAGGAAGCCAAAATTTCCGAGCCATTTCGGAAGCGCACCTGTTTTAACGATCGCTACGGACCAAAGCGACATAGCCACGCAGATGCCAGCTATGAGTATAAAATCGCAGGCATGGTTAAACGTGGTGTTATAGTTAAGTATCAGTTTAACGATCTTAATCGTTTCGGGATCGGCATCACTGTAGTTGTTGATAAACATAGGCAGCACCAGCCCATTCGCTGAAGCAGCAAATAAAGCGGCTATCATGGCAAACAGGAACGTGATAAAAGCGAATTGTGAGAACAGCGTATGCTTTTTTAATAATTCATTGAGCCCGTAAAAGCCAAAAGCGGTAACGGGCAGCGAGATGATAGCGATGACGTGCGCGATACTGATCATGCGCGACATGCGTAACAGGTGTTCAAACGTGCCGCCGGCGGGGTGAAGGGCCATGGTAATGATCATTAAAAAAGAACCGGCGATTATTGCGGTGCCGTAGTAGAAATTGGTTGTTTTGTTCATGCTGCTTTGTTTAGAAGCACGAAAGTAGGGAGGGGGCGCAGTTGCGGCGCTTGACTTAAATCAAGAAATCACTTTGGCACGCACCCGGCTCAGTGTTTCGGGTGCGATTTTCAGGTACGATGCCAATGTTTTCAACGGAAATTTTAACAGCAAGCGGGGCTTATTACGCATCAGCTGCTCGTACTTACCGGCGGGAGAAAGATCCGTGCCCGCGAAATCGGGATAATTCATCACGCCCAGGAGTTTTCCGAGCACAAAAAATTGCTGTTTTTGAAGGATGAGGTGATGCAGCTCCAAAATGCCCAGCTCCGCGATCTCGCAGTCTTCAAAAGCCTGGATAAAATAAGCGGAAGGTTTTTGTAAAGTGAAACTGTTGAATTCTGTGAACCAATCGTGTTCGAGGTATAAATTGGCGATGGTTTCCGCATTGTTATTGTCTACCGAAAAGTGCCGTAAACTTCCGCTTTGCAGGAACCATATTGCCTGGCAGGTGGCGCCGGGTTTCAGCAACACGTCATTTTTTTTGAGCGAGCGGAACTTTAGCCGGCTCCCGAAGAGTGCCAGGTCTTCGTCGGTGAACTGACCGAACGGCCGGATAGAATCCAAGACTGGCTGCAGCGGTAACAACATGGGGCAATTTAACGATTTTCGCCCGGAAGGGTTATCATGATGTGAAACTACGGAGGTGGTTACCGGTTTTAAAGGTTCAGGTAAGCTCAAACAGCTCATCGGCGAACCCCTCCGTTTCGAACGGGTAATGCGTGGCGATCAGGCAGGTGATCTTCCTATCGGTGATTAGTTTCTTTAAGTCGGCCATTAAGCTCATTTTTAGCTTGTTATCCATCGCCGAAAATGGTTCGTCCATTAACAGCAGCCTGGGTTTAAGCGCCAGGGCACGCAGGATTGCGAGTCGTTGTTGTTGCCCGCCGGATAACTGGCGCGGCAAATGTTTCCTGAAAGCTTCCATTTTCCCGATGGAAAGCAGCTGCTCCAGGTAAGGCCCGTCTGCACCGGCATATTCCAGGTGCTTCGTTACGTTCATGGTTTGAAACAGCGCGTAGTCCTGGAACACAAAGCCCGTACGGCGTTGCTGCGGTGATAAGGAGAGCGATGCACGGGTATCCAGCCACGTCGCGCCCTGTACGCGCACGGTTCCTTCATCAGGAGTTGCCAGGCCCGCCAGGATGCGCAGGAAAGTGGTTTTTCCTACCCCTGACGGCCCGGACAGTGCCGTGACCCGGTGGTCGGTAAACGAATGGTTTACTTCCAGGAAACCGGGTCCATCGTAGCGGTTCAGGCTTTTTTTTATAGCGACTTCGATCATCCGAGCGGGCTTTTAGCAGGTTTTCGGTTGATGATAAAGACCGCCGTTACGATCACGAAGGTGATGGCGAACAACACCAGCGAGTAGTTATTCGCGTGGGCATAGTTCATGCTCTCCACGGAATCGTAAATAGCGATAGAAGCCACTTTGGTAACCCCAGGGATGCTGCCGCCGATCATAAGCACCACCCCGAACTCGCCCAGGGTATGCGCGAATGTAAGGACAACTGCGGTGAGAATGGCAGGCCTGATCGCTGGCAGCAGCACCTTCCATAAGGTTTCGCGTACCGACTTACCCATGGTGTACGAGGCTTCGGCCATCGAGGGCGGCAGGTGCACGAACGCCGATTTTACGGGGCTTACCATAAAAGGTAAACTATAAATAATAGAAGCGAGGATGAGGCCACCGAAGGAGAATACAAAGTGAAGGTCGAGCTTTTCGTGGAGCCATTTACCGAAAGCGTTTTGCGGGCTAAAAGCGAGCAACAGGTAAAACCCGAGTACCGAAGGAGGAAGCACCAGCGGCATAGTGATAAGCGCCTCCAGGAGGAGCCGCGGTACCGAGTTTTTTCTCGATAACCACCATGCCAGCGGCACGCCCGTTACCAGCAGGATAAGCGTGGTAATAGCGGAAAGCTTCAGGCTGAGCCAAACCGGGGTCCAGTCCATCAGCTGCCGGAATAAGGATTAGGGAACCTGGTAGCCATTTTTCTTTAAGATCTGCTTAGCGGAGGTGGAGGAAAGATACTTTAAAAATCTTATTGCACGGGTATAATTTCTCTTCCGCGAATGGCTTAATACGATCATTCCCTGGCTGATCCGGTCGTATACTTTCGGATCGATGCGTATCCAGGTAAGCTTCGTTTTATCGGTGTATTCGTAAATAAGCGATTCGGTAGTAAATCCGATGGGAACGGAACCTGTAGTAATATAGGTGTTCACCTGCGAAATACTTTCGCCGGGCACTATCTTGGCGCTTACCTTATCCCATAACTGGTAGTTACGCAGCGCCTGTTCTGCAGCTTTGCCATATGGCGCAAGTACGGGATTGGCTATGGCGATGTTTTTTACCCTGGGATCCAGCAGGTAAGCCTGCCAGTCCCTGAGATCGACGGTGCCGGCGCCGCATAAGATGAGGCTTCCCGATGCATATTCAACCGGCCTGGTAACGCCAAATCCTTCTTTGAAAAGAGCTGTTGGGAACTCCATGTCGGCAGAGAGGAACAGGTCATATGGTGCACCGTTCCGGATTTGTGCGGCGAGCTTGCCGGAGGAACCGACGATGGCTTCAGTCTCGATGCCAGTCTTCTTCTTAAAATCGGCCTGCAGGATTTTGATCACGAATTGGGCGTTGGCCGCTACCGCGATACGCAAAGGTTGTGCGAAACAGGGCAGGGTAAGCAGGCAAATCAGGAGAACGGTTAGTTTTTTCATAGATAATATCGAAATTGCCACATATAACAAATGCAAATATAGGCAGGAAACGCATGAGGGACCGGAAAAAAAGCAACGTGCGGGTGGTGCCGGCCATCCTTTGCCTGGCCGTATGCGCTGCCGGTTTTGTCGACGGTACCCGGCCGCCTGCACCATACCGCCTGGATTACCCGCCGGGTTTCGGCAACCGTATTAATATCCCGGCAAATAATCCGACCACGCAGGCAGGGGTGCTCGTTGGACGATGGTTGTTTTATGAGAAAGCGCTTTCGGTTAACAACCGGGTTTCCTGCGGTTCTTGCCACGTCCAGGAAAAAGCGTTTAGCGATGGACTGGCGTTCAGTACCGGAGTAGGCGGCACGCCCGTAGCACGAAACAGCATGTCGCTGGCCAACCTGTTGTGGAGCCGCAGGTTTTTTTGGGACGGCCGGGCTGCCGGGCTCGAGCAGCAGGCTGTATTCCCGTTGACCGATCCGCATGAAATGGGGCAATCGTTAGCGATATCTGCCCGTAAGATCAGCATGATGCCGCGTTACGCGCTCCTGTTTAAACAGGCTTATGGTGACGTTCGGGTTACCGGTGAACGGATCGTAAAGGCGATCGCCCAATTCGAGCGCACGCTGATCTCCGCCAACTCTCCCTACGACCGCTATCTTGACGGACGTTACCGGCCAACCGCGGAAGAACAAAAAGGGTTGCTGCTTTTTAATGCGGCGCCCGAACCGACCCGGGCGATACGCGGTGCGAACTGCGCCCGATGTCATGGCGGTGTTAAAACCTATATGGAACTTTTTCACAACAACGGGCTAGACAGCCTTCCCGGCGATGCGGGGATAGAAAAGCTTACCGGGCTTCCCGGCGATCGTGGTCGTTTTAAGGCGCCTACCCTGCGGAATATTGCGCTTACAGCTCCATATATGCACGACGGCCGGTTTAACACCCTGGATGAGGTGCTCGATCACTACAGCGAACATGTTAAGCAATCGCCGTCGCTCAGCCCGGTTTTCCGCGATGCATCCAACGAGCCAGCGGGCAGGAATCTCGCTTTGCGGCCGGAAGAAAAAAAACAGGTGATCGCCTTCTTACATATGCTTACAGATTCTACTTTTACAACGGATCCGCGTTTTTCGGATCCGCGTACCATTCCCCGAAAACCGAAAGCAGCTAAATAATGAAAAAGTACTTCTTCGCGCTCTGTCTCGTATTTGCCGGCCTGGCAAACGCCGTTGCGCAAACTACCGAAAAACCGGCTTCTGTAAAGATCAGCGGCGAGGCCACCGCGCCGTTCGAGCTTAAATATCCTGAAGCCGGGCTGTTGCCACACACCACGGTTATCCGTAAAGACCGTGACGGAAAAGATCACCGGTATGGCGGCATAATCGTTTCTGACCTGTTGCTGAAGGCTGGTGTAACCCTTGGCAAGGACCTGAAAGGAGAAAACCTTACCAAGTATGTAATGGTGGAAGCCAGCGACGGGTACCAGGTGATCTTCGCGCTGGCAGAACTGGATAAGGAGTTCACAGACCGCGCCATTATCCTGGCCGACGAAATGGATGGAAAGCCGTTACCGGCAGGCGACGGTCCGTTTCGCATCATCGTTCAGGATGAGAAAAAGCCGGCCCGTTGTGTAAAACAGGTCACAGGGATCAGGATCCTCTTCGCCAGGTAAGGGGGAGGGAGAAGCTCATGATTTCTTCACCGGAGGAAAAATGTGATATCGTGGTTACTCCAAAGGCCGTAGCCTCGCCTATACATGTGGCTTAATACGGGTTATGCGATAGAGCGTTAATATTACAGGGGAACCTGGTCATTCTGCGCTATACGCAGTGTTAACATAATCTTAAGTACAGGCTAACTCAATATTAACAAATTGTTAATTGTGGTTTAAGGTAGTGTGAATGTCAGGGGAGTCGATACTTTTACAGCTCTAAATGATCAGCCATGGAAAATAATACTTTGTTGGGAGCGCTCACAAAGCTCCCGGAACTACTGGCCGCATTTGACAAACGTGTTGGACCATATTGCGGCCATACCAGTACCACGAAAGGTATCACATTAAAAACTCCCGGTGGAAGCCTTTTTCTTTATCACTCTTTTATCCACAAGCTAATTCACCAGCCCGAAGAGGTGAACAACGAGGAACTGAAGAGCCTGTTGGTTCATTTTCATTAAGTTTGACGGTATAAAGCACGGGGCCCGAAGATCCGGGGCTACCGCATCATGCTAAAGAGCGCCCCACGGGTGTTACCTGGCCCGTTTCTTCCGCATGGCGAACGCCACGATGATCACCGTAAGCGCCACCGAGCAGGCGGGATAGAACCGCTCCTCAATAGTCCACGAGCGCCCGGCGAACAGCGAAAGCAGATTGGCAGCCAGGAAAACCAGGTAAGGAGTTACCGGTGTGGTGGCGGGCTTTTTCCAGGTATCGGCCATTTGGGGAATACTCGCGGTAAACACGGCGAGGCTGCTGGCGATAATACCCGCCTGGCCGCCGGCCGCGTACCAGGTAACGAGACAGATCACCACCAGCACGGACGTGGCGGTTTCGATCTTCGACCACGAAACCTGCTTCTTTATAACCAGTATCGCCGTAATGGTGCCCGAGCCCAGCATGTTCGAAAAAGCCAGCCAAAAGTTGCCGCCCTCGATCAGGGTGGCCACCGCCGCAATCCCGTCAAGCATCGCCCAAAGCAGGAACGCCGCGAAGCTTTGCTCCACATGCGACCGCAGGATGCCGATAAGTAAAAGCGTATAGGCTGCAAGCCCGATGGCCCCCGCCAGGGGTTGCAGGATATGATCTATAGGGATGTTAAACACTCCCGCAAGTTATCGGTTTTAAACGGCACTTTCAGCAAACGATCGTTTTAACACTTTTTAACAAAAGAAGCATTAAACTAATGGTTGGCCTGCCATGTCGAATAATCAAAATGTAAGCGGAAACCGGGTGGACAGGCCGCCGACACAAGGAATGTTAACCCGGACTTGTTGAACATTAAAACACCTAATTTGAAAGAAAATGAAACGATTATTGATACTGTCTGCGTTGGTGATCACCAGCTTTGTATACAAAGCAGCAGATGCACAGGTAAGGGTTAACGTAAACATTGGCAACCAGCCTGAGTGGGGTCCTTACGGGTATGACCGTGCGGAATATTATTACCTGCCCGACATTGACGTTTATTACCACGTGCCGAGCCGGATGTATACCTACCTGGATGGCCGGGCATGGGTAAGCCGTAATTACCTCCCGGTGAGATACCGCAACTATGATCTCTACCGTGGCTATAAAGTGGTGGTTAACGACCGGAACCCCTGGTTGAGCGGGAATGATTACCGTAACAAGTATGCAAACTACAGGAACCGGTACGATCAGCGCAATATCCGCGATTACCGTTACGGCCAGGTTTATGCACGGAATAACGAGAGGCGCGACTACCGAAACGATCGCCGGGATGATCGCGACGACCGCAGGGACGATCATCGCGGCGATAACCAGAACGACGATCACCGCTACGAAGGAAATGACAAAAACAACGGCCAGTCAAGACCACAGAGAGGAAACTGGTAAATAACGTGCATGAAGATAAGTGGTTGGGTTTAGTGAAAAGCCGGGAGAGATCCCGGCTTTTTTATAAGTGATTACCGGCCATCATCAATGGACCTTTACGCCAACTTGCGCGAAATATCCGGTTGTTTATTGGGTAACTGTATTTGTTTTTACCTCTTTAAACTGGTTATTTTCTATCTTATTGTCGTACGGCGCTACACTTTGTATTACCGGCGACGGATATCGTTTCGTGTCGAATTTGCCCGTCCAGTCCGCGTCTTTCTGGTCGCCTACCAGGATACCAATAGTGGCATGGGTGATCTGGTTGCCGGTAATGGTGCAGTTGCCGGGAGCTACGTAAAAACCGGTTTCTATTTTTCCTTTCGTCATGCCGTACATCAGCCTGATGGCGGTCTTAACACCGGTGATCTTGTTGTTGGTGATGGTATGACCGCTCCCGTTAACACGGATGCCGCCGCTGCCTCCCTCAAAGGTATTGCCTGAAATAATGCAGTCGTGGCCGCCGCGCATCACCAGCTCGCCGTCGTTATCGCCAAAGTAGTTATCGATATAACTGTTCCTGCTGCTTTTATTGCTGATCACTTCGGGCTCGCCATCACAATGCGTAAAGCGGTTATTCTTTACCGTGGTGTTCGACTCCCTGGTACCCAGCAGCACAGGGTCCTGGCCCACCTGGATGCATTCGCCGCCGTTGTTATTGCTCCAGCTAACCTTGGCTTTGTCTTTAAAAACGTTGCTTTCGATAAGCGTGAACTGAGGGTTACTGTCGCCGGTGATCTTTACCTGGAAATCCTGGCTGTCGGTATTCGCTGTTACCGTGCAGTGATCGATCTTGTTGGAGGTGCCGTTTCCGGAAACGATTATCAACGGCATAAATTGAACTTTTGCCACGTTATGTGTAAAAACGCATTGCGTGATCCGGCAATAGCTGCTGTTTTTAAGCTCTGCCAGCACGCCGCTCTTCCCATCGGCCTTACCCAGCACACATTCTTTAAAAGTAATGCCGCTCAGTA
This sequence comes from Hufsiella ginkgonis, assembly GCF_009834915.1. Taxonomy (GTDB): domain Bacteria; phylum Bacteroidota; class Bacteroidia; order Sphingobacteriales; family Sphingobacteriaceae; genus Hufsiella; species Hufsiella ginkgonis. Next base: position 93,961 of record NZ_WVHS01000002.1, read on the forward strand.
CCGTGTATTTGCCGGTTAATACGAAGAGGGGTTTGTTTACTTCACCCGAGAAGATCACGCCGCCGGTGGATGCCCCCCTGATGACCACCGGTTTTTGGGCGGTACCCACGGCGGCGATCTCCACCGACCAGTTACCGTAATTCCCGTCGGCGATCACCACTTCATCGCCCGCGGCAAGTTTAGGCAGTACGTTTTTAAGCTCCTGCTCATTGCCGACCTGGTAAATGGTCGCAAACGCAGGATCCGCATATAGCATAACGAACAGGATGGACAGGATGAGTTTTTTCATGAGGATCAAAATTAGGATAAATTTGATTAGGCCATCCCCGCCGTCACTGATAAACCGGTTTCATAAAATAAGCGTTAAGAAAACCAGGTGCCACCAGGTGCCTGGCAGTTACCAAATGTGGGGTAACAGTTAAACCCCGAACTGTATTAAGTGGTGGTTTAAGTGTTTATAAAACATGTTGTTCCATTCAGTTACAGAAAGCGGCCCAAAGGAATGCGATTCGCGGCCGTCAAAAGCCGCGGCCCCCAATTCCTGTGTTTTTAGCAGGTAGGCAATAAGCCGGGCTTTCTCTGTTTCCAAATCCCGCGCATCGGTGATAATGAACGCCGGGGCGGTCTTGCTATGCTTTTTATAAGGTGTTTCGCTTACCACGGTGTTCTTTACCAACAGCTTCAGGATAAATTTCATGAATGCCCCCGGTTTGGGGTGCTTGTTTTCAAAGGTCATTTCGTAAGCTACATTTACGTGTGCGAGCATTTGTGCCACGCTCATTTTGCCCCATCCGGGTGCAGAAGCAGGAGTAAGTTTGTTGATCCGTTCGATGAGGTCGTTGGTAACCGGTGCGGAGAAAATGTCGGGGAGGGCCATTATTTTGGGTTTAGGGCTGCAATTTAGGATATGTGCCTTAAATTACCTGTTTTACCTGTGTTAACTTTCACCGGAAGTGCCATCGCTTAAGGCCCGGGGTTGTCCAGTGCCGGTTTTGCGGCAGCCTGCGAGATAAGCCAACCTGTGGCATACATCCATTTTGTCATCTTCGCCAGCTTGGCGATGTTGATCCTGGCGGGTTCGTCTTTGGGAGTATGATAATCCGGGTGCAGCAGCGAGGTGAAAAAGATCGCCGGGATCCCGGCCTGTGCATAGGGCGCGTGATCGCTCCGGAAATACCAGCCTTCCGGGTGTCGGGCGTCGTCCCAGGAGAAATCGACCTTAAATTTTGTTACCTGCTGGTTGGCTGTCATCGCCAGGCCGACCAGTGCCGACGAATTTTTATGCGAGGTAGTGCCCAGCAGCGCCGCCGAATCAACGGAGTTGCGGCCAATCATGTCGCCGTTGAGCACTGCCGCGATGGCCTGTTTTGGAACGGTAGGGTGAGCTACGAACCATTTGGAGCCGAGCAGGCCGCGTTCTTCTGCGCCGTGCCAAACGAACAGGGCCGACCGTTTTCCGGGTTTTGTGGTCCATGCGCGTGCAATGGCGAGCATGCCCACGGTAACCGAAGCATTGTCATCGGCGCCGTTCCATATCGAGTCGCCTTCCACCGGGTTACCGTCGCCGTCATGATCGTGGTGGCCGCTGTAAAGCACGTATTCCTCCTTTAGTTTCGGGTCGGTGCCCGGAGCTTTGGCCACTACGTTTACCGAGGGGTACTGGAATGTTTCCGCCTGGAAATCAGCTTTAACCCTGGCCCCCGCGGTCTTTAAGACCGCTTCAAACGCCGACCGCACTAAAATAACCGGCGCGGTACGTTGCCGGCTGCCGCCGTTACCCCTGATCGCGCCTTCCAACTGGTATGATCCTTCTTCATAATTATGCCCGGTAAAGGCGATGGCAGACTCGACGGTTTCATCGGCAACCAGGATCACGGCCAGCGCCCCCCTGCGTGCCAGCAGTGCACTTTGCTGGCGTATGGCGGAAGATGTATAGCGAAAGCCCCATAAGCTCATCCCTGCCGCCGGTAATGGCTTGGGCGCCACGATCTTCATGGCTACGATCTTGCCCTGGAGGTCTGTTGCAGTATCAGCGGCCGTGCTGAGCCAGGTGACCGCACCATCGAGATGTGTATCCAACGCCTGTGTAGGGAAGACCTGCTTCCAAAGCGCAAGTGGTTGGCCGTTAATAACAAAAGTGCCCCGGTTGGCGGTACGCGTACGGTTGATGTTAAAAAACTGGAAATAAGTGCCATCTTCCCCTGCAGGTTTTAGCCCGGCTTCCTGTGCTTTTTGCGCCACCCAGACCGCGGCGCGCATTTCATCCGCTGTGCCCGCTCTTCGTCCGCGGAAAGCATCGCCGGCGAGCTCAAAAATATCTCTTTTAAGATCAGCATCTTTAATAGACAGGAGGGCAGGAGGTTGGTTGGCCTGGGCATAAACGCTTCCCGCGAAAGCGGTTGTGAAAAACAGGGTTAAGATCAGCTTCATAATGTGATGATTGAGATTAAGCGGAAGCCAGTTCCTGGTATTCCGGGTTGTATTTGTTCCGGTATTTTAGCGGCGACATCCCGGTGATCCGTTTAAACGTTGTCCTGAAGGCTTTTGTATCGGTATACCCGACCTTATACATTACTTCGTTCACATTCTCGCGGGAAGATTCCAGTGATATTTTTGCGGCCTCGATCTTTACGCGCTGGATGTATTCGACCACGGTATTGGAGGTTGCCTTTTTAAACCGCCGCTCCAGGTTGCGGCGCCCGAGCGAAAACATCGATGCCAGCTGATCTACGGTGATCTTTTCGGGGAAATTCTTTTCAATAAACACCTGCGCTTTCTTGATCGGTTCGTCTTCATGCTCCTTCTGTCCCTGGAATATAGTGAACGAAAGCTGGTTGTCTCGCTCGATCTCGATGGCGAACACCTTAGCCGCCAGTACCGCCATCTCGCGGCCGGCGTATTTTTCTATGAGGTATAAGATCAGGTTCAGGTAAGAAAAAGCGCCGCCGCTCGAGTACAGGCCGTGTTCGTCGGTAATGATCTTTTCGGTAACGAGCTCCACCTCCGGGAACATTTTACGGAAGGCATTGGTCGCCATCCAATGTGTAGCCAGCTTGCGCCCGTTGGCCAGGCCGGTGGAAGCCAGTATAAAAGCCCCCAGGCATAAGCTTGCCACTTCTGCGCCGCTGTGGTAATGTTTCGTGATCCATGGCAAAAACGCACTGTTTTTCTCCAGCGCTTCCTGCAGATCGCCATCTACCGCCGGGATAATGACCAGGTCGGTTTTTATAACGTCGTCGATCAGCACATCTGAATGTGCCGTGAATGAGCCGCCGGATAAGGGGGTTTCGGGCATCAGCCCTACCAACTGAACCTTAAATATAGGCGCCATATCTTTCATTTTGAAGAAGGTGTTCACCTGCGTAAATAGCTGCCGTGTGCCTTCCAGACTGCCTAAAATAGCTCCCTTAGGAACCAGGATCGATATATGCTTCATATTTCGAATGTAAAACTAATCGTTCATACGAGCAATACATTGTCGCAAATCACCCTTATAATGCCGGAATTACCCCCATGTGCGGGACACGGGGACGGGTAAATTTGTAGCCAGTTATCGGTGGTCAGTAGTCAGTAGTCAGTTATCAGTAGTCAGTTTCTGTTAACCGTGGCTAAAGGATTTCGTGGCGGGTGAATTAGGGTTTTACGAAGAAGCTGACTACTGACGGCTGAGCACTGACAGCTAAAATATGATCGAAGTATTTAAAACCAACGTGCATTGCCTCAAAGAAGCTGCGAGGCTGCTCGACCGTATCCACGGGGAGTTTGATGGTTACTGCGCCAATTTCGACCTGGATGATTGCGACAGGATATTGCGCGTAAAAAGCGCGAACGGTTTCGTACGCGCCGGCTGTCTTATCAGCCTGCTGAACGAATGCGGGTTTAATGCCGAAGTGCTGGCCGATTAGTACCTTAGGATGAGGAGTGCATGATACAAATTGTCGCCTATCTTAACTTTAACGGGAACTGCCGCGAGGCGATGACTTTTTACCAGCGATGTTTTGGCGGAACGCTTGAAATGGTGGCTGTTAAAGACTCGCCTGATGCCCGTAAGTGGCCAAAAAAGGTGCAGAACGACATCCTCCATGCCGGGCTGATCAGCGATGACTTTACGCTGCTCGCCTCAGACATGGCCGGCGACGACGCCGGCTGGGGGAGCGCCATCACCCTCTCGTTTATGTGTACCACCGAAGACGAAATTACCAGCGCGTTCTCCCGTCTTTCAGAAGGCGCCACGGTAAGTCACCCGCTTCACAAGTTTTTTTCGGGAACCATCGGGTCGCTTACAGACCGGTACGGGATACATTGGATCTTTAAGTTGTGATAGGCCGTCGGCAGTTAGCTGATTGTAACATAACTACTATAAAACGCTATTCCTGTACATTCATTCGGCTGTGCGCGGCTGGTATTCTTAAGAATATTTAGTAGTATTACCGCACTAAACCAACTAATCTGAATTGATAATGGACAGAAGAGCAGCGGTGAAGAATATGGCCCTTTTAATGGGGAGCGCTATTTCTGCAACCACCCTTGGTTTCATACTGGATGGTTGTAATAACGGCCCGAAAGCTACTTCCACCACGTTTACCCCTGGCCAGGAAAACATGGTTGCCGAAATTGCAGAGATCATTATTCCTAAAACCAGTACTCCCGGTGCAAAAGAGGCGGGAGTGGGTGCATTTATCGTGATGATGATCAATGAATGCTACCCGGAAGAGGCACAGCAGGATTTTATCGGCGGTCTTGATTATGCCGACAAGATCACTAAGGGTAAATTTAGCAAGACTTTCCTGGAGGCCGACGGTAAACAGCGCATCGCAGTGATACAGCAGCTGGCGGAAGAAACGAAGGAATTTACCGACAAGGAAAAAGACCTGAAGCCGGAAGAGCAATCGAAAAAGGTTCCTTTCTTTAAACAAGTTAAAGAGCTCACGATGTTGGGATACTTCACCTCCGAGGCAGGCGCCACCAAAGCGTTAAACTACGTAGCTATTCCCGGAAGGTACGATGCCTGCATCACCATTAAGCCTGGTGAAAAAGCCTGGGCGTTGTAAGCCCCACCGCTAACCAAAATATAAACCAGATATGTACCTGAATACAGAAGCTGACAAACAGAATACCTACGACGCGATTGTGGTAGGCTCGGGGATCAGCGGCGGTTGGGCAGCCAAAGAGCTCACAGAAAAAGGATTAAAAGTGTTGCTCCTGGAAAGAGGCCGCAATATAGAACATGTGAAGGGTTATGATACCGCGCTGAAGGCTCCCTGGGAGTTTAAGCACCGCGGCAGGCTTACCCAGGAACAGGTATTGAGCCACCCGGTACAGGTACGCGATTACCCGTATTCAGAATTTAACGCGTCATACTGGGTGAACGATAAAGAATGCCCGTACACGGAAGTGAAGCGGTTCGACTGGTACCGCGGTTTCCACGTGGGCGGTAAATCGCTTATGTGGGGACGCCAGAGCTATCGCCTGAGTGACCTGGATTTTGAAGCGAACGTTAAGGACGGCATTGCCATCGACTGGCCGATCCGTTACAAAGATATTGCGCCCTGGTACAGCTATGCGGAGAAATTTGCCGGTATCAGCGGCCAGCGCGAAGGGATCCCTAATTTGCCTGATGGCGAATTCCTGCCCCCCATGGACATGAATTGCGTGGAAAAAGACGTTAAGAAACGCATCGAGGCGCATTATAAAAATAACCGGCGCATGACCATCGGACGTGTAGCCAACCTTACCCAGCCGCATAACGGCAGGGGGAATTGCCAGTACCGTAACCTTTGCAGCCGCGGTTGCCCGTTTGGCGCCTATTTTAGTACGCAATCGGCCACGTTGCCGGCGGCGATGGCTACAGGAAACCTTACCATGCGTCCGTTTTCTATCGTGAATGCCATTCTTTACGATAAAGACAAAAAGCGTGCAAGCGGCGTACGGGTGATCGACGCCGAAACGAACGAGGTGGTAGAGTTCCATTCAAAGATCATCTTCCTGAACGGCTCTACGCTCGGCTCGACCTTTGTATTGCTCAATTCTACGTCAGACACCTTCCCCGACGGATTGGGTAACAGCAGCGGCCAGCTCGGCCATAACCTGATGGACCATCATTTCCGCACCGGCGCTTCCGGCGAAAGCGAAGATTATGGAGATAAATACTATTACGGACGCCGCGCAAACGGGATCTATATTCCCCGCTACCGAAACCTGAACGGCGATAAACGCGATTATATCCGTGGCTTTGGCTACCAGGGCAGTGCGAGCCGCTCCGGATGGGCACGCGGCGTGGCAGAAATGGCTTTCGGCGCCGACTTTAAAGAAGAGGTGTCAGCCCCGGGTCCATGGAGTATGGGACTTGGCGGTTTTGGCGAAACATTGCCGTATTTCGAAAATAAAGTAACGCTGGACAGGTCGCAAAAAGATAAATGGGGCCAGCCCGTAATTTCTATCGATTGCGAGTTTAAGGACAACGAACGGAAAATGCGCGTAGACATGATGAACGACGCCGCCGAAATGCTTGAGGTAGCGGGCATGAAAAACATCACCACCTTTGATAAAGGTTGCTTCCCCGGTATGGCCATCCACGAGATGGGTACCGCACGCATGGGCAACGACCCGAAGACTTCGGTGCTGAACAAGTGGAACCAGATGCATGATGTGAAGAACGTATTCATTACCGATGGTTCTTGTATGACGTCTGCGGCATGCCAGAACCCGTCGCTCACCTACATGGCGCTAACCGCCCGGGCCTGCGATTACGCCGTATCCGAACTGAAGAAAATGAATATCTGATCATAAGACCAGGAATATAAAAACAGTAAAGCACATGAAACAAGGATTGAGCAGGAGAACTGCATTAAAAAATATTGTGGCTGGTACAGCTGCATTGGGCGTTTCGTCCTCAATTCCGGCCATGGCCGGCGAAGGCTTGCAGCCTGCGGCGCTGAAAGGCAACATTAACCACTCGGTTTGCCGCTGGTGTTTTAGCGGGATGTCGGTAGAAGAGCTTTGTATAGCCGCCAAAGAGATCGGTTTGATCGGCATCGACCTCGTAGGCCCCGCAGATTGGCCAACTTTAAAGAAATACGGGTTGTTGTCTACCATGTGTAACGGCGCCGAGATCAGCATCCCCGAAGGCTGGAATAAGGTAGAGAACCACGCCAGGCTGGTTAAGCAGTATTCGGAAATGATCCCGAAAGTAGCTGAGGCCGGTTACAGGAACCTGATCTGCTTTAGTGGGAACAGGCGTGGCATGGACGACGAAACCGGGTTTAAGAATTGCGTAGACGGCTTAAAGCAGGTCATGCCGCTTGCTGAAAAACACGGCGTGGTGATCGTAATGGAACTGCTTAACAGCAAAGTGAACCACAAAGATTATATGTGCGACCGCACCTGGTGGGGCGCCGAGCTTTGCAAACGCCTCGGTTCGCAGAATTTTAAGCTGCTCTATGATATCTACCACATGCAGATCGACGAAGGTGACGTGATTCACAATATCCGCGATTTTAACCAGTACATTGCACATTACCATACCGCCGGCGTACCCGGAAGGCATGAAATAGACGAAAGCCAGGAGCTTTATTACCCGGCCATCATGAAAGCCATCATCGCCACCGGCTTTAAAGGTTACGTGGCCCAGGAGTTTATCCCGGCCAAACCGGATAAAATCGCTTCGCTGCGGGAGGCGATTAAGATTTGTGATGTGTAGTGAGCGGTAAACAGTGATCAGTTGTCAGTAATCAGTTACGGTATATCGCCTGATAGCTGGTAGCTCAAGACTGATCACCGATAACTCAAAACTCATGAGTACGAAATTAAGACTGGGAATGGTTGGAGGCGGGCAGGGCGCATTTATCGGCGCTGTACACCGCATTGCCGCCCGCATCGATGATGAATACGAATTGGTATGCGGCGCATTTAGCAGTGATCCGGAGAAATCGAAATTAAGTGGCGCCCAACTGGGCATCCCTGCATCAAGGACTTATGGTTCCTACCAGGAGATGTACGAGAACGAGCTGCTGCTTCCCGAAGCAGAACGTGTGCAGGTGATCAGTATCGTAACGCCTAACCACGTGCATTTCGGGCCGGCTAAGATGGCCATGGAAAGCGGTTTCAGCGTGATCCTCGATAAGCCGATCGCGTTTTCGCTGGCCGAAGCCCTGGAGCTGAAAAAGATCAGCGGGCATACCGGAAAGCGGCTGGCATTGACCCATACTTATACCGGTTACCCGATGGTAAAAGAAGCCAGGCAATTGGTCGCTTCCGGCAAGCTGGGCGAGATCAGGAAGGTGTATGCGGAATACCCGCAGGGCTGGCTGAGCACTTTTGAGGAGGGCGGTACCAATAAACAGGCGAGCTGGCGTACGGACCCGTCGCAGAGCGGTATTGCCGGCGCCATGGGCGATATCGGTACGCATGCCTTTAACCTGGCGGAATATGTAACCGGTTTGCAGGTGGCCAGGTTATGCGCGGATATTAACATCGTAGTAGCCGGCCGGAAACTGGACGACGACGGTACGGCCATGCTGAAATTTAATAACGGGGCTTCGGGCGTGCTTTTCGCCACCCAGGTGGCTGCAGGAGAGGAGAACAACGTAAAGATCCGGGTATACGGCGAAAAGGGAGGGCTGGAGTGGCAGCAATCTGATGCGAACACACTCGTGGTGAAATCGCTGACGGGACCTGCCGAGATCTACCGCACCGGCGGAAAATACCTGGGCTCTTTTGCCACGCACAATACCCGCACCCCCGGGGGCCACCCGGAAGGCTACCTTGAGGCATTCGCGAATATTTACCGGAACTTCGCACTCACCGTGCGCGCCGACCTGGACCACGAACGGCCCGCCCCCGAATGCCTGGATTTCCCGGGTATTGAAGAGGGAATCCGCGGTATGGCGTTCATCGAGCGCGTAATCGAGTCGGGAAAATCAGATAATAAATGGATTGATCTAAAAATCGAATAATCACAATGGTAACAATTAAAGGCCCGGCGATCTTCCTGGCACAGTTTGCGGGCGACGAACCGCCGTTCAATACGTTAGAAAATTGCTGTAAATGGGCAAAAAGCCTCGGCTACGAAGGTATACAGGTCCCAACCTGGGATACCCGGCTGATAGACCTCAAACAGGCGGCCGAAAGCCAGACCTATGCCGACGAGCTGAAAGGCATAGCGGCGAGCCATGGTATCCAAATTACCGAACTTTCTACCCATTTGCAGGGACAACTGGTAGCGGTAAACCCGGCATATAACGAGCTTTTTGACGGCTTTGCGCCGGAAGCTTACCGAAATAACCCTGCCGCAAGGACCGAATGGGCCGTTCAGCAGCTCAAATATGCCGCTAAAGCCTCTCAAAACCTCGGCCTCACCGCGCATGCCACGTTTAGCGGTGCGCTGCTGTGGCAGACCGTTTACCCGTGGCCGCAGCGCCCGGCAGGTTTAGTGGAAGCCGGTTTTACCGAACTGGCGAAACGCTGGACCCCGATCCTGGACGTGTTCGACAGCTGCGGCGTGGACGTTTGCTACGAGATCCATCCCGGCGAAGACCTGCACGATGGGGTGACCTACGAGATGTTCCTGGAAAAGGTAAATAACCATTCCCGGGCATGCCTGCTGTATGATCCTTCGCACTTTGTGCTTCAATGCCTTGATTACCTGGCGTATATAGATCATTACCATGAGCGGATCAGGATGTTCCATGTAAAGGATGCGGAATTTAACCCTACCGGGAAGCAGGGTGTTTATGGCGGTTACCAGGGTTGGGTAGACAGGGCAGGCCGTTTCCGCTCCCTGGGCGACGGGCAGGTAGACTTTAAAGCGATTTTCAGCAAATTAACCGCGTACGACTTCCCCGGATGGGCAGTGTTGGAATGGGAATGCGCCCTCAAGCACCCGGAAGACGGCGCGAAAGAAGGTGCAGCCTTTATCCGCGACCATATTATCCGTGTAACGGAAAAAACATTCGACGATTTCGCCAGCTCCGGTGCCGATGAAGTAATGAACAGGAGGATATTGGGAATATGAGAAATATAATTATTGTGATTGGATTGCTGCTGGGCCTGGGCGCCTGCGGCAGCGGCGATAAAGCCAGGGAAAACCAGGATACCACCACCAACCTGGAGCAAACAGGGAACGACAACCGAAACATGGCCGATACGCTGGGAACCAACGCTGCGTCTGCGGACAGCGCGGCCACAGATACGATTAATCAAAAAAAGTAGTTATACTAAAAAACAAAGAATGACAACCAGGAGAGACTTTTTAAAACAGGCGGGCATTGCATCCGCAAGCGCCCTCGTACTTCCGCAACTTGCTTTCAGGGCAGACAAGGCGGTTGGCCTCCAGCTCTATTCACTGCGTGAGTATATCGGTAAAGACGTAAAAGGCGTGTTGGCCAAAGTTGCGGCGGCCGGCTACCGCGAAGTAGAGACTTATGGCTATTCCGCAAAAGGCGGTTTCTGGGGGCTTCCCGCCAAGGAATTCGCCAAGGTGTTGAAAGATAACGGTTTGAAATCGCCAAGCGGCCATTACGATATGGGGCCTTACCTGGCATCGAACGGAACGGACGATTCAACCATCAAAGCCTACATCGAGGCTGCGCACATCCTCGGCAGCCCGTATGTAACCATTCCCTGGTTTGGCGGAGAGCTGACCAAAAGCGCCGATGGTTTCAAAAAAGCCGCGGCCATGTTCAGCAAGGCAGCGGAGCTTTGTAAAAAATCAGGACTGCAAATGGCCTACCACAACCATGATTTCGAATTTAAACAGTTCGGTGATGTGAATGGTTACGACATCCTGCTGAAAGAAACCGACGCTTCGCTACTCAAAATGGAAGCTGACCTCTACTGGGTGGTCCGTGCAGGGAAAGATCCGCTTGCATTGTTCTCCGCAAATCCCGGAAGGTATGTGATGTGGCACATCAAGGACATGGATAAAACCAATAATTCACGAAATACCGAGGTGGGAAATGGGCAGGTAGACTTTAAAAAGATCTTTGCGCATGCGAAACATGCCGGTGTAAAGCACTTTTTCGTAGAACAGGAGAACTTTACAGACATCGACCCTTACGTGAGTATTACGAAGAGCGCGCAGTACGTGAAGAAGAGCTTATTTTAACAGGAAAGGGAGCGATTAGGTCGCTCCCTTTCCTGTTTAGGCATATTGATGTTCCAGGTTTTCCACATTTTGCAGAGACTGGGTAATACCCGATCGCTGGCTAACCAGCAGCTGCCTCTGGACCGAACTCAACTGGTCGTTGTCCAGCGCTTTATCATAAGCTTCAATTGCCGCTTTTTCGCCGGTAACGCAGGCATCAAGCACCGCTTTATTGTCATTGATCGTAAAAGCGGTTTTAATATCGATCCACGCGCGGTGTAAAGCGCCAAGAGGCCCGCCGTCACTGTTGTCAGGGTCGCCGCCTGCCTGCCGGATGCTGGTCTTCAGCGCGTCCGCGTATTCGGCTCGCTGCAGCGAGTAAGTAGTTAGTAAGACCTTTAGCTCCGGTGCATCCACATTTTCGGCCGCATTGCGATATCCTTCCTTGCCGTCATTACAGATCGACAGCAAATGCTTTAATGAAGGAATGAGATTTTCGTTCGTTTCCATGATATGTTCCTCCTGGTTGATTGTTCGTTCGTATCTATAACTGAATCGGAAGAGGAATGTTTTTTGGAATGGGTCTGATATTTGCAGGGAGCGGTGGGGATTGGACGTTCGAGGTAGCGCCCGGGCGACGTGCCGGAAACGTATAACGCCAAACGTCCGACAAGACTGGTACTACGACAAGAGTAGTACTAACTAAATTGATTTGAGCTATATTGGTCGATTAATATGAAGAAGTTTTCGTTTCAACAGCAGGTCCTTGCGGGCTTTGCCACTACACTGATATTTATTTTCGCGTTAGCGGGTGTTTCGTACCTCAGCATCCGCAACAGGATCATTAACCTGCAGGAGGCTAACGGGTGGGTTTACCACACGCAGCACGTTCAGGACGACATCAATTCGATCCAGAATCACCTGCGCGATGCAGAAACAAACCTTCAATCGTACATCATTACCAATAACCGGGAGTTTGTAAAACCTTATAACCTGGCGATCACCAATGTACAGATCGAGTTCGGACGGTTGGAGAAGCTGCTGGGCAAAGAGACGACGATGGACTCGCTGAGCATTTACAACACCAACTACCTGACTGAGATGCAGCGGGTAAAATCTGCATTCGATCTCGGCGGGTTTGAGGCGGCAAAGTCGATCATCGAAACCAACGCGGTGGCCAAAGCAAAGGCTGATGTGGTGCGGTATCTCGGCGTGGTGAAAGAAGCGAGGTATGTATTCCTTACGGCGAAGATCAATGCGGCCGGGAACGCCGATGGAAGCGACCGTACACTGATGGTGGTACTATCGGGCTCGGCCATCATTTTATGCCTGGTATTGGTGCTGCTGCTTTATATCCTCCGTACCTTTCAACAGCAAAAGCAAACGGAAGACAACGTACGGACCATCAACCTGAAGCTGGAGGAAGTGTCGGAACAGAACCAGATCAAGAACTGGTTCCTTACCGGTACGTCAACCATGGACAGTGCGATGCGCGGCGTACAGGATATCAAAGACCTGGCGCAGAACATCATCCAGGAGCTGGCCATTTACACGGGCGCACAACTGGGCGCGATTTACCTGGTGAGTGAACGGCGCCTGCACCTCTCAGGAAGTTACGCATTCGAATCCCCGGCCAATGTAAAACAAACGATCCAGATCGGCGAGGGGTTGGTAGGACAGGCCGCAAGGGATAAAAAACGACTGATCTTTTATGATGTGCCGGACAATTATGTGAAAGTACGGTCGGCCATAGGCGAGAGCACCCCTAAAAGTATCCTGGTACAGCCGCTGATCCATGAGAACGAGTTAAAAGGCGTGATCGAGCTGGCCTATTTATCCGACCTGAACGAGATGAAGATCCAGTTCATTACCACGGTAATGGATAACATCGCAATCGCCCTGGAAACATCCGAAGCGAGAACGAAGCTGCAGCAATTGTTCCATAAAACCCAGCAGCAGGCGGAAGAGCTCGAAAGCCAGCAGGAAGAGCTGAAGACCACCAACGAGGAGCTGGTCCGCAAAACGGAAGCGCTCCAGGCCTCGGAAGAAGAGCTGCATGTACAGCAGGAAGAGCTCAGGCAGATCAATTTCGAGCTGGAAGAGAAAGCCGCGCTCCTCGAAGAGCGTAACAAGGCAGTAGTACAGGCGCGCGAAGCCATTACGAACAAAGCGCAGGAATTGGAACAGATCAGCAAATATAAGTCGGAGTTCCTGGCCAATATGAGCCACGAGCTGCGTACGCCGCTTAATAGTATCCTCATCCTGGCCAGGATCCTGAAGGAAAACAAAACGGATAATCTTACGGCAGAGCAGATCAAGTACGCTTCGGTGATCCACAACGCGGGCAGCGACCTGCTTACACTGATCAACGACATTCTCGACCTTTCGAAGATCGAATCGGGTAAGCTGGAGCTAAGCATCGAGACCGTGAAAATCCAAGAGATCCAGTACGACCTCGACCTGCTCTTCCGGGAAGTTGCCGTTAACAAACGGATCAGCTACAACATCAGCGTCGACGACAACGTTCCCAGGAACATAGTGACAGACCGCCTGCGGCTGGAGCAGATCCTCAAAAACCTGCTTTCCAATGCGTTTAAGTTCACTCCGGAAAAAGGATCCGTATCGGTTTCGATCAGCAGGTCGCAGCTTGACCAGGAATTCCAGCACGAGCGGCTTAAGGAAGCAGGTCATGCCGTGATCGCGTTCACCGTAAAGGATACCGGCATCGGCATCCCGCAGGATAAGCAAAAAGCCATCTTCGAGGCGTTCCAGCAAGCCGATGGTTCTACCAGCCGCAAATACGGCGGCACCGGGCTCGGTCTTTCCATCAGCCGGGAGCTGTCTAATATCCTTGGCGGGCAGATCGGCATTTCGAGCGAGCCGGGATCGGGAAGCTCGTTTACGCTCTACATCCCTGAAACGTACGTGGGCGAGGGAGCCATCCCGTTAACTGAGTCGCCAGCACCGGCGGAGGTGGTAACGGTGGAAGATATTTCTATACCGGAAAATACACCGGCAGCTAATGTTCAGCCTGTTAAGCTGCCGAAAAAAAAGAACGGCAAACACGTGCTGCTGATCGTTGAGGACGATGAGAACTTCGCGAGCGTGCTAAGCGACTACGCTTTTGAGCGGGGTTTCGACCCGTTGGTGGCTTACCAGGGCGATACCGGCCTGGAAATGGCCCTGAAACACCACCCGGACGCCATCATTCTTGACATTATGCTGCCGGTAATGGACGGATGGCAAGTGCTTAAAAAACTGAAAGATAATGCCCTTACGCACGATATCCCGGTTCACATGATGTCGGCCGGCGACGAACGGCCAATGGAAGCGAGGCTGAACGGCGCCATCGGCTTCCTGAAGAAACCAGTTGTGAAGGAAAAGCTGGATGAGGCGTTCGACCTGCTGATTAAAACGAACAGCTTCGAGCTGAACAAAGTGCTGATCATCGAAGACCACGAGATCCAGAGCGAGAACCTGCGTAAACAACTGATAGAAAGCGGCATAGAGGTTAAGCAGGCGTTTGACGGCGCACAGGCGCTCAGCGTGCTGGAGGAAGATGAACAGTTCGACTGCATTATTCTCGACCTGAACCTGCCGGATATTTCGGGTCTCGACCTGCTTGATAAGATCAAGGATAACCCCGGGGTCGCTCATATCCCGGTGGTGATCAACACAGCCATGGAACTTACCCAGGAGAACGTTTCCAGGGTAATGAAGCACACACACGCCATGGTGCTTAAGAACAACAAATCGAACGACAGGCTGCTTGACGAGGTGAACCTGTTCATGAACAAGATCCAGGAAGAAGACGGGATCCGGCCCGCCATGCGGCAGAATTCACCGGGCGGCTCGCTTAAAAAGGCGGCGACGCTGGAGAAAGCGCTGAAAGATAAATCGGTGCTTATCGTCGACGATGATATGCGTAACGTGTTTGCGATCACCAGCGTACTGCAGCCATATAACCTGAAAATAGATATCGCCAATGATGGCAGGGAAGCGCTTAAAAAGCTCGATGAAAAACCCGACACTGATATTGTGCTGATGGATATCATGATGCCGGAGATGGACGGTTATGAGGCCATGCGCGAAATCAGGCTGCAGAAACGTTTCGCTAAGCTTCCCATCCTGGCATTAACGGCCAAAGCAATGAAAGCCGACCGCGAAAAATGCATCGAGGCCGGTGCAAATGATTATATTTCGAAACCCGTAGACGTAGATAAGCTCTTATCGTTAATGAGGGTGTGGGTGAGTTAAGATGTCGAACAATTTTGCCATTTCATTTGAGCAACTCGAGGAGCTGATCGGCCTGGTGAACCAGGTACATGGCTTCAGCTTTAACGGGTATACGCGCGCCTCGCTGAAACGCAGGATCACGCGGATCATGCAGCTTTACAACCTTTCGTTCTTCGACCTGAAAGCGCTGCTGATCAATAAACAGGATTTCTTCGAAGAATTTCTTACTGAGATTACCGTCAACGTAACCGAGATGTTCCGTGATCCGCATTTTTTCTCGGCTGTGCGGAAAAAAGTATTTCCCTATCTTGCTTCTTACCAGCGCATTAAGATCTGGAATGCGGGCTGCTCGAGCGGGGAGGAGCTGTATTCTTTCGCCATCATGCTCGAGGAGGAAGATCTTTACAGCCGGTCGTTCCTATATGGTACGGATATCAATTCAAAGGTGCTTGATTTCGCCAAAAAAGGCATCTACGATCTGCGTAAGATGAAACAGAACTCGGAGAACTACCAGCAGGCCGGCGCCTCCAGCTCGCTGTCTGATTACTATACCGCGGTATACGATGCTGCTTCCATACAGCACCGGCTGAAACAAAACACCTTGTTTTCGGTGCATAACCTTGTTTCCGACGGCGTTTTTAACGAATTCCAGCTGATTTCCTGCCGCAACGTGCTGATCTATTTCAACGCGGAACTGCAGCGGAAGGTGATCAGGCTCTTTTATGACAGTTTATGCCCGCTGGGCTTTCTCTGCCTGGGCTCAAAGGAAACGCTGCGTGGTGACGAACTTGCGAGCCGTTTCAGGGTAGTGGACCAGTTTGAAAATATTTACCAGAAAATTGCTTAATCTCCCGCTTCATACGGCCGCAAAAGTGCGCGGGGCGGGCATCATGGTCATCGGTGCTTCGGCAGGAGGGTTCAACCTGATTTTCGACCTGGTGCTTTCGCTGCCCGCCACCTTCCCGGTCCCGGTAATCGTGATCATTCACCGCAACCGGCGCTACCAGTCGGCTATCGAAGAACTGCTCGACCAGAAGGCCGCTGTGCGCGTAAAAATGGCGGCCGAGAAGGATACGCTCAACCCCGGCTGCGTGTATTTCGCACCGCCCGACTACCACTTGCTAATCGAACCCGACGGCACGCTCTCGCTCGACTATTCTGAGCCGGTATGGTATTGCCGTCCATCCATTGATGTGACCTTTGAAAGTGCCTCGGATGTGTACGCCCGTAATGCTATTGGCATCCTGCTTTCGGGGGCGAACGAGGATGGTGCAGAGGGACTGGCGTACATCGAAAATAATCATGGCCTTGTAATTGCACAGGATCCGGTAGATGCAGAGGTTAAAACTATGCCGCAGGCTGCGATCAATAAATGCAGGCGGTGTATGGTTTTATCGAATGAGCATCTATTTCAGTTTGTGAACCAGGTGGCTCTTTTACATGTTAAATAATGGATAACCAAATTAATCTTTTAATAGTAGACGACAAGGAGGAGAATATTATCGCGTTGGAGGCGTTGCTTCGCCGTCCGGATATCAACCTCGTATCTACTACCTCCCCAAATGAAGCGTTGCGCATTTGCTGGGAAAAAGACATCGCCGTTGCGCTGATCGACGTGCAAATGCCTGAAATGGACGGCTTTGAACTGGTAGAGATCCTCAAAAGCAACCCGCGTACCTGCGACATGCTTATCATCTTCGTTACAGCGATTTCCAAGGAAACCAAGTTCGCCGTGAAGGGATATTCAACCGGCGCGGTAGATTATTTATATAAACCGCTCGATCCGTATGTAACCTCCGCGAAGGTAGATTCCTTTATCCAGCTGGTGAGAACGCAGCGCGACCTGAAAAGAAAGAACATCGAGCTGGAGAACTACCAGAAAGACCTGATCAAGGCCAAGAACCAGGCTGAGCAGGCGAAACGCATTAAGGAAAACTTCCTGGCCAACATGAGCCACGAGATCCGTACCCCTATCAACGGCATTATCGGCCTGGCCCACCTGCTGAAAAGTACGGAACTGGACGATTACCAGCAGGGAATATTGGAGATGCTCGACAGCTCGTCGCAGTCGCTACTCGGCGTGATCAACGACATTTTGGATATTTCGAAGATCGAAGCGGGGAAATTTAAGATCGTGAGATCTGAGACAAATATTGCCCATCTTTCCCAATCTGTGATTTCTCTTCTACAGTTTAAGGCGAAGGAAAAAAATATAGAATTAAAATTAGAGGTCGCTCCGGAACTTCCTTATTTAGTTTTAGCAGATTCCTTGCGGCTTAACCAGATCCTGATGAACCTCATCAGTAACGGGATAAAATTCACCGAAGAGGGGTATGTAAAACTTGAATTGAAAGTACTTGCCTGGAAAGGCAATAACGCACAGATCGCGTTTACGGTAAGCGATTCGGGGATAGGCATCGCCGAAGATAAGATCCGCCTGGTGTTCGATTCGTTCGAGCAGGCCGAAGATACCACGGCGCAGCGATTCGGCGGGACCGGTCTCGGGTTGTCTATCGTGAAGAAATTGTCAGAGCTGAAAGGCGGATTACTATCCGTAACCAGCGAAATGGGCAAGGGCAGCACCTTTACCTTTACGAACTGGTACCAGATCATTCTCCAGATAAACGACGACCAGGAGGTTAAAAAGACCGCTGCCGAGCTCCCTAAGTTCGAAAAGCTCTCGATCCTGGTAGCGGAAGATAATGCGGTGAACCTGTTTATGATCAAAAAGATCCTCAACCAGTGGAATATACAGGTGGACTCGGCAGATGACGGCACTAAGGTGCTCGACAAGGTGAACGAAAATGATTACGACCTCATCCTGATGGATACGCACATGCCGGTAATGAGCGGTTTCGAAGCTACCCGCCGCATCCGCTCGGAGATGTTTGGCTTTAAACGTGATATCCCGATCATTTCCCTTTCTGCCGCCGTGCTCGAAGAAGAACAAAAAGCAGCACTTGCAGCAGGCGTGAACGATGTACTGAGCAAGCCGTTTGATCCGGTGACGTTGTACTATAAAATTGAGAAGCTGGTTAGGAAGTAAAGCATCCTTTCCTGCAGGTATCAACCGTTCGTTAAGATTTTATTACCGATTTTAAAAAAACTCCTGCTGTTCAGCGTGATAACGGTACCTACTGTTAGGTTTTTGTAACTATTGCATCAGGAATCCAAAAATCCCTTCCATAAAAGGCAGATTTAGTTATTTTTGTTGGATAAGATCAATTATATGTCGGAAACAGCTTCTTTAAAATTAGGTGAAAAAACGTACGAACTGCCAATAATAACGGGCACGGAAGACGAACAAGCCGTGGATATTTCAAAACTACGTGATCTGAGCGGGTTTGTGACATTGGATACCGGGTACAAGAATACAGGCTGCACTAAAAGCGCCATCACCTTTCTCGATGGAGAGAAAGGCATCTTAAAATACAGGGGTTACGGCATTGAGGAACTGGCTGAGAAGTCTTCATTTATTGAAGTGGCTTACCTGCTCATATACGGTTCGCTGCCTACTGCCGATCAGCTGAAAGATTTCCAGTTCCAGATAAGCCGCCATACGCTGGTGCACGAGGATATGAAGAAATTTTTTGACGGGTTCCCGTCAAAATCACATCCCATGGGCCAATTGTGCTCGCTGGTATGCTCCCTTTCGGCGTTTTACCCTGAGAGCCTGTCGCCACATCCCACTAAAGAAGAGCAGAACCTGACTATTATCAAGCTGCTGGCTAAGATGCCGACGATCGTATCATGGATCTATAAAAAATCACTGGGGCATCCCATCGTGTACCCGCAGAATAAGCTCGATTATGTGAGTAACTACCTGAATATGACTTTCGGTCAGCGTACCGAGGAAGTAGAGATCGACCCGGTAGTGGTAAGTGCCATGAATACCTTACTGATCCTGCATGCAGACCACGAGCAGAATTGCTCTACCTCCACCGTGAGAATTGTAGGATCTTCGGAATGTAACCTGTATGCTTCCATTTCCGCAGGGATCTCCGCCCTTTGGGGGCCTCTTCACGGAGGCGCTAACCAGGCGGTGATCGAGATGCTTGAGAAGATCAAGAATGACGGCGGCGATACCGAAAAATGGATCGCCAAAGCAAAAGATAAAAATGATCCGTTCCGCCTGATGGGGTTTGGTCACCGGGTGTACAAGAATTTCGATCCGCGTGCCAAGATCATCAAAAAGGCTTGCGACGATATTCTAGATAAACTGGGCATCGACGACCCGGTTCTCGATATCGCCAAGAAGCTGGAAGAGGTGGCCTTAAGCGATCCATATTTTGTGGAACGCAAATTATACCCGAACGTAGATTTCTATTCCGGTATCATCTACCGTGCGCTGGGCTTCCCGACTGATATGTTTACCGTACTGTTCGCGCTCGGCCGCCTGCCGGGATGGATTGCCCAGTGGAAAGAAATGAGAGAGAACAAAGAGCCGATCGGCCGACCGAGACAGATCTATATCGGGGAAACTGACAGGGCGTTTGTCGGGATCGGGGATCGCTAAACGGGTTTAAGATTCGAAGTTAAAAGTTTAGGGTTGGGAGCTTACAGGGTTCCCAACCTTTTTATTTAAACCTTCGACCTGAACCTTCTCAACCTTAATGCGCTACCGGGCCCCTTACCGCGTTCCTGTCATGCTTGTACTTAAATATCAGCGGGAAAGCGATGGCCAGCACCAGGGCGTACCCGGCAAAAGTGAACCAGATATTTTGCCAGTTCCTTATGCCATTGGGGCTGGTAAAGAAATCGACGACCCAGCCGCTCAGGATCCCGCCGAAAAAGGCCCCTAAACCGTTCGTCATAAGCATGAAAAGACCTTGTGCGCTGGCCCTCATTTTAATGTCGGCTTCCTTTTCTACGAAGAGCGACCCGGAAATATTAAAGAAATCGAAAGCCATCCCGTAAATGATCATCGAAAGAACCAGCAGGAACAATCCTTTATCCGGATCGCCGATCCCAAACAGGCCGAACCGGAACACCCAGGCTACGATACTGAAAAGCATCACTTTCTTGATGCCGAATTTCTGCAGGAAAAAAGGAATGGTAAGGATAAACAGGGTCTCGGAGATCTGCGAGATAGAGAGCAGGAGGTTTGGGTGTTGCACGCCGAATGAATCGGGGAAGCGGCCTTTAAAGTCGTCGAGAAAGGAACCGCCGAACAGGTTAGTTACCTGCAGGGCTGCGCCAAGGAACATGGAGAAGATAAAAAATACCGCCATCTTTTTAGACCTGAACAGGATAAACGCATCCAGTCCGAGCGTAGTGGCGAAACTCCTGGCGTCGCCGGGTTTGAGCGGCGGGCGCTTGGGCATGGTGAATGAATACAGCCCCAGTAAGATTGCCGAGCCGCCGGCGATATAAAGCTGTACGGGGCTTTTGGTAGCGCCCATGAAATCGACCATCCACATGGCGCAAATAAAACCGATGGTGCCCCACACGCGAATGGGGGGGAAGGACTTCATAATATCGAGGCCGCTTTTTTCGAGCGCGTTATAAGACACCGTGTTGGCCAGCGCAATGGTTGGCATATAAGCCATCGAGTTAAACAGCATGATGATGTATAGCGAGGGGTAGTCCTTTATCCCCGAAGCGGTAAACAGCAGCAGCCCGCCCACGATGTGACTGATGCCCAGCACCTTCTCCGCATTCACGAACCTGTCTGAAATGATCCCCATCACCGCGGGCATAAACAGCGAGGCGATACCCATCGTTGCGAAGATGCTTCCCACTTCAACCCCGGTGAACTTTAGCGTAACGATCATGTAACCGCCCAGGGAAATGAGCCACGAGCCCCAGATAAAGAACTGCAGGAAATTCATCGCCACTAAACGAAGCTTAATATTCATATACAAACCTGATTTAACTGTTCAGCAGTTAATATATGGATTTTTATAACAACTTAGATTTAGCGGCTATTTTTTTAGGACGATTTGCGGCGTGAAAGCTCATCGCGGATGCGGGCGGCTTTTTCATAAGCTTCTTCGGCGATGGCGTGGACGAGCTTATCGCGAAGCTCATCGATGGTAAGTGAGGTATAGCTTTCGGTTACGGGAGCGGCCGGGGGCGTTTTCTCCTCCGCGGCAGGTGCGTCGATGTTTTCCAGGAATACAAAGTCGTTCCCTTCGATCACGATGCCTGCGCTGGCGAGGATGAATTCGTAGGTGTAGATGGGACATTCGAAGCGCACGGCGAGCGCGATCGCATCGGAAGTGCGTGCGTCGATCTCCGTGGTTTTTTTGCCGTCGCTGCACATCAGCTTGGCATAAAAGATACCATCGACGAGGTTATAGATGATCACTTCCTGTACATCGATGTGATAGTTTTGCGCGAATGACTTAAAAAGATCGTGCGTAAGCGGCCTGCTCGGCGTCATTTTCTCGATCTCGATGGCAATTGCCTGCGCCTCGAACCCGCCGATAATGATCGGGAGTCTCCTGCGTCCGCTTACCTCGCCAAGCACCAGGGCGTACGCGCCGGATTGTGTCTGGCTATAAGACAGCCCTACGATATCTAATTTTATCTTTTTCACGCTGCTGCTATTAAATCCCTTTGTATGCTTTAATCGCTTCAGTTAATTTGGGTACGATTTCGAAGGCATCACCTACGATGCCATAGTCGGCTACTTTAAAGAACGGCGCCTCCGGGTCTTTGTTGATCACCACGATGGTTTTCGATGAGCTAACGCCTGCCAGGTGCTGGATAGCCCCAGATATGCCGATGGCGATGTACAGGTTAGGGCTTACGGCGATGCCCGTCTGCCCAACGTGTTCTTCGTGCGGGCGCCAGCCGGCATCAGACACCGGTTTAGAGCACGCTGTGGCCGCTCCCAAAGCGTTGGCGAGATCCTCGATCATTCCCCAGTTTTCGGGACCTTTTAAACCGCGCCCGGCAGATACCACCAGCTCCGCTTCCGGCAGGGAGACCTTCCCCGAAGCGCGGATGATCTCTTTTACAAGCGTACCCAGATCTGATTCTTTTACCGCCGGGCTGAATTCTTCGATAGCCGGCGTTACCGCGTTTTCCGTGGCGGGATAAGCATTCGGGTTTAGCGTGATCACCTTTTTGTCGGAAAGCAGGGTGACGAAAGAAAACGCTTTTCCTGAAAATGCGCTCCGCTTTACGGTAAATTTTCTATCCCCGGTTTCTGGGAGCGCAACCGCGCCCGCAACCAGCCCGGCGCCAAGCCTGGCGGCAAGGCGGGGAGCGAGCCCTTTTCCGCTGAAAGAGTTCGTCATCACCACGATTGCGGCGTCCGCTTTTGCTGCCGCTTCGGCCAGGAGTGAGGCATAAGCCTGGTTTACAAAGCTGCTAAGCTGTGTATTGCCGGTGAACAGGACCGTAGAAGCACCATAAGTTCCAAGCTTTTCGAGCTCCGCTTTATCGCCGTTCCCGATCACCACTGCCGTGAGGCCGGTGGATAACTGGTCTGCTATCGCTTTGGCATAGGAAACTACTTCAAAAGCAGATTTCCTGAACTTACCTTCAGCGTGCTCAACATATACTAGTACCGACATATTTGATTTCGTCTAAATAACTTTTGCTTCAGTATGCAGCAGGCCGACCAGTTTAGCAACGTCGTCTGCAGCTACCATTTTAACCGCACCGCGGGGTACGGGTGTTTCATATTTTTCTATGGAAGTAAGCACCGGGGCTTCCGTAACGGTAACTACGCTAAGCGGTTTGGTGCGGGCCGACATAATTCCGCGCATGTTGGGGATCTTTGGCTCTGCCACTCCTTCCGCACAGCTGGCTATGAACGGCAGCGGAACATGCACGATCTCTTTCCCGCCTTCAATCTCCCGCTCGAGGATACCGGTAGTACCGTCGATCACCAGCTTTTTGATGATCGAAACGGAAGGGATCCCGAGCAGCTCTCCGATCATCGCCGGTACCTGTGCGCCATTATGGTCGATGGATTCCCTGCCCGTAAGAACCAGGTCGAAACCCTTGTCTTTAGCATAAGCGGCTACCTGTGAAGCGGTAAAGAACGCGTCGATCGCGGGGGAGTCTATCCGCACGGCATCATCTGCACCTATGGCCAGGGCTTTGCGGATCGTGGGGTCGCTGGATGCTTCACCCACGTGGATCACCGTTACCGTACCTTTTCCGCCTTCAGTAAGCTCTATGGCCCTGGCCAGCGCCAGCTCGTCATACGGGTTCAGGATGAACTGAACGCCGGCAGCGTTAAACTGTTTATGATCGCTGGTAAAGGTTATTTTGGTTGTGGTATCAGGGACATTGCTCATACACACCAGGATCTTCATCGGCATAGGTTTTAGTAACGGTTTCGGGTTCGTTTACAAAAATAGATAAAAAAGCTATTACCTTCGCACCCTTATGCGAAAACAGCACGAGTACACACGGCGCACGGCGCTCCGGATCATCGACTTTTTCTACCCTCTTTTTCGTAAGGTCATGCCCTTGCAAACCTTTCGTTATGCGGCATGCGGCAGCTTTAACGTCGCGCTAGATAACACCTTATACTTTATTCTTTACAACTTTGTTTTGGTGAAGCGGAACCTTGTACTGCCTTTTTTTACGCTGAGCCCGCATATCGCTGCCTTGTTTATCAGCATGTCTGTTTGTACACCCATCGGGTTCTACCTGAGCCGGTACGTGGTGTTCCAGGAAACCGCAAAGCAAATGAGGCAGCAGTTTATTATGTACATGACGGTGGTTTTATGCTGTATCCTCATTAATTACGCGTTCCTGAAGCTGTTCGTCGATCAATGGGGCTGGTACCCCACGCCGTCGCGGATGTTCATTACTATTTTTGTGGTCATCTTTAGCTACCTCACCCAGCGATTTATCACCTTTAAACCGGGAATAAAAAATTAAGGTTATTTTTGACGCATGCAGAGAAACCGATTGCAGAAATTACTCGAATTCCTCGAACAGGAACCCAGCGATCCTTTCCTTAAATACGCCCTCGCCACCGAATACCTGCGTTTAAACGAAGCGGATACCGCGCTTACTTATTACGAAGACCTGGTGAATAACCATCCCGCTTACGTAGGCACTTATTACCACCTGGGTAAGTTGTACGAGGCGATGGAACGCAAAGCGGATGCGATAAGGACCTATGAAAATGGCATGGCTGCGGCCCGTGATGCCGGAGATAATCATGCGCTTTCTGAGTTGCGTGCTGTTTACCAGTCGGCCATCGGCCTTAATTACGAGGACGATTGAGCTTGAAAGCCAAACAGGTCCTTTTCCTGAGGGACACCTTATGGTTCACCCTTACGTCGTTTGGCGGCGCCCAGGCGCATATGGGTATTATGCTGCGCGATTTCGTGCACAAACGGCGCTATATCACCGAAGAAGAGCTGCTTGAACTGAGCGCGCTCGCACAGGTGCTGCCGGGACCTTCGTCTACCCAAACCCTGGTGGGCGTCGCCTATAAAGTAGGAGGGATTCCGCTGTCGCTGATCACGTTTTTATTGTGGATCCTGCCTTCCGCGGCGCTGATGTCGTTCTTCGCGATCAGCTATGAAGAGCTCGATAAGATAAAGCAGTTCGGCCAGATCATGCAATTTGTACAGCCTATAGCGCTGGGAATTGTAGCGTACGCCGGTTATAGCCTGGCGCGGCGGATATTGGTGACAAAAACCAGCATGTGGCTGGCCTTTGCGGCGGTAATCGTGACGATGATCCTCCGTAACGCCTACGTATTTCCCATCCTGATCTTATTGGGCGGGATCATTACGTCGGCCTTAGACACACCGGAAGAGGAGAACAGGCTTAAGTTCAACCTCTTCTCTAATATTAACAGGAGTAAGGTGCTGTATTTCATCGGCATCCTGCTGTTTTTCGCGGTACTTGGCGCGATCATCAACCGCACCTCACCGTTTAGTTTGCCTGTGCGGTTATTTGAAAATTTTTACCGTAACGGGATCATCATTTTTGGTGGCGGGCAGGTGCTGGTGCCCTTAATGTCGACCGAGTTCGTGGAGATGAAGCACTATCTGACGGCTTCTGAATTTATGGCCGGCTACGCTTTACAGCAAGCGATTCCGGGCCCTACATTTTCGTTCACTTCCTTTGTAGGGGCGATGGCGCTCAAGAACGACCATGCCAACATCGGCGGGCAGATTGCAGGGAGTGTGGTCGCCACGCTCGGCATTAACCTCCCGGGATTGATCCTGGTGCTGTTTATCGTCCCTTTCTGGAACGATCTCAAAAAGATCACCCGTATTAAAAACTCGTTGCTTGGCATCAACGCGGTGGCGGTAGGCTTTATTATCGCGGCGCTCCTATTCCTGGCCAGGCCGATCGGTTTTCACCTGCTCCCGCTTTGCATTTTTGCGGCCACTTTCCTGCTCCTGAACTTTACGAAGATAAGGACGCCGTTGCTGATCCTGGCGGGAATTGCCGCCGGATATTTTTTTTAACATAATGCTTTAGAACGGTGGCGGTTCGTCGTCCATATCGTCCATTCTCGACGGACGGATGATGAAGTTATTAGGCTTTTCGAAATCAGCGGACGGGGCCATTCCCGCAAACGGGTTGCTGCTGCCTGCTCCCGGCCCGGCCGAGAAATCCTCTTCCAGGTCGGCGAACTTCACGTATTTACCGATGAACCGTAGCGGTACGGTGCCCGTTTCACCGTTACGGTGCTTGGCGATGATCACCTCGCCGATCCCGATGGTCGAGCGGCCTTCCTCATCCTCTGTGAGCCCGTAATATTCCGGTCGGTAGAGGAACAATACCATATCGGCATCCTGCTCGATGGAGCCTGATTCCCTCAAATCCGAGAGCATCGGCTTTTTCGAGCCGCCGGGCCTGTTCTCAACTGCCCGGCTCAGCTGTGAAAGCGCCAGTACCGGCACGTTCAGCTCCTTGGCCACGGATTTCAATGCACGTGAGATGCTGCCGATTTCCTGCTCGCGGTTGCCACCCTTGCCTTCGCCTTTGCCGTGCATCAGCTGCAGGTAATCTACAATTACCATCTGGATATCGTATTGTGATTTGAGCCGCCGGCATTTAGCGCGGAACTCGAAAATATTAAGGGCAGGCGTATCGTCGATAAACAAGGGAGCTTCGGTAAGTTTCCCGATCTTGGAATGCAGCTGCGCCCATTCCCATTCCGCGAGGCTCCCTTTACGGATCTTTTCCTGTTCGATCTCGGTTTCGCCGGAAATAAGGCGGTTTACAAGCTGAACAGACGACATCTCGAGCGAGAACACCACCACCGGTTTATTAAATTGTACCGCGGCATTGCGGGCGCAGCTTAACACGAAGGCGGTTTTTCCCATCGCTGGTCGTGCCGCAATGATCACCAGGTCGGAAGGTTGCCACCCGGAGGTCATCCGGTCGAGCGCCGTAAAGCCGGAGGGAACCCCGGTAAGGCCATCTACCTTGTCTTTAAGGGCTTCGAGCGTTTCCAGCGACTCCCGGATAATGTCGTCCATTTTCCGCGAATCCCGGCGCAGGTTGTTTTGGGCAATATCGAACAGGTTTTTCTCTGCATGATCGAGCAAATCGAAGATATCGGTGGTATCTTCATATGCATTGCTGATGATCTCCGTGGAGATCCGGATCAGTTCCCGCTGGATAAACTTTTGGGAAATGATGCGTGCATGGTACTCGATATTGGCGGCCGAAGCGACGCGGTTGGTTAGCTCGGTGATATAATAGGCGCCACCGATCATTTCAAGATCGCCTTGCTGACGCAGCTGCGCCGTAACGGTAAGTATATCGATCGGGCTCGACTTCTGGAATAGCAGCGCAATCGCTTCAAATATTTTCTGGTGGCTGTCTTTATAAAAGACCTCCGGTTTAAGGATATCGATCACGGCAGAGAGCGCATCCTTCTCGAGCATCAGGGCACCAAGCACGGCTTCTTCAAGATCGATAGCCTGCGGAGGTAGTTTTCCAAGACCGGTAACCAGGTTGTTCAGGCGGGTCCGTTTCTCAAAAGCGGCTGGTTTGGTTCGGCTATAATCTGGTTCGTTCTCTGAATTCATAGTCCGACAAAAATAGGTAAAATATGCCCCTAACCTTTGGCGAAGTTGTTAACAGCGTAAAATTTTAGTAAAATACACTAATTGATTTCGTGGAAATCAGGCAATTTATCCACTAACATCTCATGTTAATATCTTGTTAGTTAGCAAAAAAAATGCCCTTAGCAAGCTTATAACATGGTGTTAATAACTTTTCCCGCTGTTAATAACGCAAATAAACAAATAATCGGCATGTGTGTTAGTGAGCCTGAAACATGAAATAATCCCTACCTTGCGGCAAAAAATAATCGGGTGATGAACACTAACTCTTTTGCTGAAAAAAATGTGATGGTATTTGGGATCCGTGCGGTGATAGAAGCCATAAAAAGCGGCAAGGAGATGGAGTCGGTGTACATTCAGCGCGGACTTACCGGGAGCATTTTCTCTGAACTGCGCGTGTTACTGAAAGAGGGTAATATCGGTTTCCAAATAGTGCCGGTAGAAAAACTTAACCGAATGACCGCCAGGAACCATCAGGGTGTGGTGGCTTTCATATCACCGATCATTTACCAGAAGATCGAAAATATCATTCCCCAGGTTTACGAAGAAGGTAAGGTGCCGCTGATCCTGGTGCTCGACGGAATTACGGATGTACGTAACATGGGCGCTATCGTACGTACAGCAGAATGTGCCGGCGTGCAGGCGGTGATTGTGCCCCTGAAAGGCTCGGCCCAGGTCAATCCCGATGCCATTAAAACATCGGCCGGCGCCCTGTACAAGTTGCCGGTTTGCCGGCACGAAAGCCTGTTAAAAGTCTGCCGTTTCCTCCAGGAATCAGGCTTACAGCTGGTAGCCTGCACCGAAAAAACCAATGACTTTCTATACCAGCCTGATTATACTGCGCCCACGGCGATCATCCTGGGCTCGGAAGAGAGCGGGATTTCCAACGAACTGATCCGCATTTCCGATCACCTGGCGAAAATCCCGATGAGCGGGGAAATAGAGTCGCTCAACGTTTCGGTATCGGCCGGCGTGATCCTGTACGAGGCGGTGCGGCAGCGTTTGGTCGCTGAATAATAAGAGGCCGGACGTTCAGGGGAATCCCGCACGTCCAGCCTCTTTTGAATGAACCGTTATCAGATAAACTCTACACCGAATTTCGACTTAACGTCTGCAACTACCTGCTTCACGTTTTGTTCCTGGTCTTTAGGGCAGATCATCAGCGTGTTGTTGGCTTCTACCACGATGTAGTCATGCAATCCTTTCAGGATCACCAATTTATTAGAAGGGACATTCACCATGCAGTTCGATGAATCGTACATGATCACCTTATCTGACGGGATCACGGCATTGCCCACATAATCTTTTTCTGTGAGTTCATATACCGATGCCCAGGTGCCCAGGTCAGACCAGCCGAAATCGGTCGGGAGTACATATACATTGTCTGCTTTCTCCATGATACCATAATCGATAGAGATATTAGTACACTGGTAATAAGCGTTTTGTATAAAGGTTTGCTCGTTAGGAGTGTTATAAGAGCCTTCGCCTTCTTTAAAGATATCGTTCATCTCCGGCAGGTAATTTTCGAAAGCCTTCAGGATCGCTTTTACCGACCATACGAAAATACCTGCGTTCCAAAGAAAGTCGCCGCTTTGGATAAACGTTTTAGCCAGCTCGATACCCGGTTTCTCTGTAAAGGTCTTTACTTTATGGAAGTTTTCATTTAATGTTTTGCTGGCATATTGAATGTAACCGTAGCCGGTGTCTGGACGTGAAGGCTTGATTCCCAATGTGATGAGGCAATTATGCTCAATCGCTGCTTCAAGCGAAGCGCTGATGTTTTTAAGGAATTCTTCCGGATCGGTGATCAGGTGGTCGGAGGGGGCAACCACGATAGCCGCATCCGGGTTACTCACGTAGATCTTATGGCAGGCGTAGGCGATACAGGGCGCTGTATTGCGCATCACCGGTTCCGCCAGGATCTGCTGATCGGTAATGCCCGGCAGCTGTTCTTTAATAATACCGGTATAGATCTCGTTGGTAACGATATAGATATTCTCTTCCGGGATCAACTTTTTAAAACGATCATACGTGCTTTGGATCAATGTTCGTCCTGTTCCAAGGATGTCGATAAACTGTTTAGGATGGGAGGTGCGGCTAATTGGCCAGAACCGGCTTCCGATGCCGCCGGCCATAATTACTGCGAATACGTTTTTCATTTATTCTTGTTGATCTTGTAAGTTTTGTGTTAAATTATACCCTCTTTTAACAGATCGTGCAGGTGGACGATCCCGAAATAACGGCCAGAGTCTGTAACTGGCAACTGGGTGATATTGTTTGCACGCATCAGCTCCAGGGCGTTCACCGCCAGCTCATCTTTCGCGATGGTGCGTGGGTTTTTCCCCATAACGTCATGGGCAGTAATTCCTTCCAGCGAATCATATTTTTCCAGCATTCTGCGGATATCGCCATCAGTGA
The DNA here is from genome assembly GCF_009834915.1 of Hufsiella ginkgonis. Classification (GTDB taxonomy): domain Bacteria; phylum Bacteroidota; class Bacteroidia; order Sphingobacteriales; family Sphingobacteriaceae; genus Hufsiella; species Hufsiella ginkgonis. Next base: position 123,712 of record NZ_WVHS01000002.1, read on the forward strand.
TAATGCCGGTCACCTTATCTTCTTCCAATACAGCTACCGCACCCAACCGGTTCCGGGTAATTTCCACCAGCACGCTCCTGATCGAAGCGGTGGGGAGAACTTTCGGCTTTTCGTTATTTACCGCCAGGTCGGCAACTTTCAGGTATAAGCGTTTGCCTAACGAACCGCCCGGGTGAAACCTCGCAAAATCGGCGCTGCTAAATTCACGGCATTCCAGCAGGCAAACCGCCAGGGCGTCACCTAACGCAAGCTGCGCCGTAGTGCTGGTGGTAGGGGCAAGGTTGTTGGGACATGCCTCGCTCTGGATGGTGGTATTCATGATAAAGTCGGCTTGTTTGGCGAGGGTCGATTCCAGGTCGCCCACCATCGCCACCAGCGTATTGCCGGACTGTCTTAAGAAGGGAATAAGTACCTTAATTTCAGGGGTGTTGCCGCTATTGGAAATGCAGATTACCAGGTCGTCCCGCTGGATAATGCCTAAATCGCCATGAATGGCATCTCCGGCATGCATGTAAACGGAAGGTGTGCCAGTGGAATTTAAGGTAGCGACGATCTTTTGGGCGATGATGGCACTTTTGCCGACACCGGTAATGATCACCCTTCCTTTAAGATCCAGGATCGTTTCAACGATCACTGCAAAGTCATTTTTTAAGAGGGGAATAAGGCCGGAAATTCCGTCGGCCTCTATACGAAGCGTATTATGGGCGATCGCTAGAATTTCAAAGGAGCTCTTCAACCAGATTTTTTTTAAGATTCATACTAAATCACGGCAAAAATATGTTATTTTGAAACTTTATTTACCCTTTTTCTACAATTTTTCCAGTTACACACATGGAGATTAAAAAGTCCTTATTCGATAACTTACAAAATTTCTTTGGGTTCGATAACTTCAAAGGAGAACAGGAAGCTATCATCACCAGCATATTACAGAAAAAAGATACGTTCGTTATAATGCCCACGGGAGGGGGCAAATCCATTTGTTACCAGCTTCCCGCGTTGATGAGCGACGGCACCGCCATCGTCATTTCTCCGCTTATCGCTTTAATGAAAAACCAGGTAGACCAGTTAAGAGCATTTGGTGGTACGGAAAGCATCGCACATTTTCTTAACTCTTCGCTAAATAAGGCAGAGATAACAAAAGTCAGGCAAGATGTACTGAGCGGAGAAACCAAGCTTCTGTACGTAGCGCCCGAATCACTGACGAAAACCGAAAACGTAGATTTTTTAAGGCTCATCAAAGTTTCATTTGTAGCGGTAGACGAAGCGCATTGTATTTCGGAGTGGGGCCATGATTTCAGGCCCGAGTACCGGAAGATCCGGCAGGTGATCAATAACATCGGGGATAACATCCCGATCATTGCCCTCACCGCAACCGCAACGCCGAAAGTTCAGCAGGATATCCAGAAGAACCTGCAAATGAACAATGCCACCTTGTTTAAATCTTCCTTTAACCGCCCGAACTTATATTACGAAGTACGTCCCAAGCGGAACGTGCTGAAGGAGATCATTAAGTTCATTAAAGGGAATATGGGCAAATCCGGGATCGTGTATTGCCTCAGCCGGAAAAAGGTAGAAGAAGTAGCAGAAGCGCTGAACCTGAACGGCATCAAGGCCCTGCCTTACCACGCCGGGTTGGACGCAAAAGTGCGCGCCGATACGCAGGACGCTTTCCTGATGGAGGATGTGGAAGTGATCGTTGCCACCATCGCCTTCGGAATGGGCATCGACAAGCCGGATGTCCGTTACGTGATCCACCACGATATCCCCAAAAGCATGGAAGGCTATTACCAGGAAACCGGTCGCGCCGGCAGGGACGGCGGCGAAGGTATTTGCCTGGCGTTCTACTCTGAAAAAGACATTGAAAAGCTGACGAAATTTATGAAGGACAAACCGGTCTCTGAACGCGAGATCGGTACGCAGATCCTGAAAGAAGTGATCGACTACGCCGAGTCGTCCGTTTGCCGGAGAAAACAGATCCTGCATTATTTTGGCGAAAACTTTAACGAAGCAGGCTGCAACAGCATGTGCGACAATTGTTCGCATCCGAAAACATATTTTGATGCCACGGAAAAGCTTCGCACTACCTTGTCGCTGATCGATGTTCTGGGAGAGAAATTCGACGATCACTACTTTATCAACATCTTGATAGGGGTAGACAACCAGCAGATCTCTTCGTACGAGCACGATAAGCTGCGGGAGTTTGGAAGTGGGAAACAGGATGGTATCGACCTGTGGAAATCATTGATGAGGCAGGCACTTCTTAACAATTATATCGCCAAAGACACTGATAATTACGGTTTACTGAAGCTTACCCGCTCTGGCAAAAACTTTGTGGAAAACCCGCATAATATCCGCTTCATTATGAACAAGCCGATCGAGGCGGGCGACGATGAGGCCGATGACGGACCATCGCAGGGGGGTACCGCTTTGGATACCCAGTTGCTCCAGATGTTGAAGGAGCTGCGTAAAAAGATCGCTAAGCAAAAGAATTTGCCGCCGTTCGTTATTTTCCAGGACCCTTCATTAGAGGAAATGTGTACGCATTACCCGGTGAACGTGGAAGAACTGAAGCAGATCCATGGCGTAGGCTCGGGGAAGGCGCTTAAATTTGGTGGCCCGTTCGTTCAGCTGATCTCAAAATACGTGGAAGAAAACGACATCGACCGCCCGGTCGACCTTGTGATCAAAAGCGCTGCCAATAAGTCGGCATTGAAAGTATCGATCATCCAGAACATCGACCGGCACATCGCCCTCGAGGACATCGCATCAGCCAAGGGGATCACTTACGAAGACATCCTGCGCGAGGTGGAATCTATTGTGAACTCGGGCACTAAGCTGAACCTGAATTACTATATCGACGAAATGATCGACGAAGACCGCCAGGATGAAGTGTTCGATTATTTCCGCGGAAGCGAGATCGACTCGGTGGACGATGCATTGCGTGAGTTGGGAAGCGATGATTATACCCGGGAAGAAGTACAGCTGATGCGTATTAAGTTTTTATCGGAATTAGGAAACTGATGTTTCGTAACAAGCCTACAGGCGAGCCTGTTAATATTTTTATCTGCTGTACCAGGTGCAGCAGCGCTTTCAATTAGTTTAATTTATCGTAAAAATGAGTTCACTACCGGGTCTTTTCAACTTAAAGTATACCCCTGGCAAAAACTTCTTCCTGATGGCCGGTCCCTGTGCCATTGAAGGAGAGGAGATCGCCCTTCGCATAGCCGAAAAGATCGTCACCATTACGGATAAACTGGAGATCCCTTACATCTTTAAAGGATCGTACCGGAAAGCCAATCGCTCGCGCCTGGATTCTTTTACCGGCATCGGCGACGAAAAAGCCCTGAAGATACTTGAGAAAGTGAATAAAACTTTTGGCGTTCCTACGGTAACGGATATCCACGAAAGCGACGAAGCTGCTATGGCAGCCGCTTATGCTGATGTGTTACAAATCCCCGCATTTCTTTGCCGCCAAACTGACCTGCTCATCGCGGCAGCAAAAACCGGGAAAGTGGTGAACGTAAAAAAAGGCCAGTTCCTTTCTGCGGGATCGATGAAATATGCGGTAGATAAGATCGTTGAATCCGGGAATGATAAAGTGATATTAACAGACAGGGGGAATACCTTCGGTTACCAGGACCTGATCGTAGACTATCGCGGAATTCCCGAAATGCGGTCCTTCGGCGTACCGGTGGTAATGGATTGCACCCACTCGCTGCAGCAGCCCAACCAGAGCGGCGGCGTTACCGGCGGCAAGCCTGCGCTGATCGAAACGATCGCGAAAGCGGCGATCGCCGTTGGCGCCGACGGCTTGTTTATCGAAACCCACCCAGATCCGGCACATGCAAGATCCGATGGGGCAAACATGCTGCACCTCGACTTATTGGAGGAGTTGCTGGTTAAACTGGTAAGGATAAGAGAAGCCATACTCTAGTAACTTAATAGTATATTTGAGGCAACCGACAAATTGATTTTCCTTGATAATGAGTACTCCTGATACTCCTTTTGAAAAGTACGAGCTGGTGGTGGGCCTCGAGATCCACGCACAGTTATCCACAAATTCGAAGATATTCTCCTCAGATTCAGCGGCTTTTGGAGCAGGTCCGAATGAACATACAAGCCCGGTTTCCCTGGGGCTGCCCGGTACATTGCCGCGCATCAACCGGCAAGTGGTGGCGTCGGCCGTAAAAATGGGCCTGGCAACCAATTGCCGGATAAACCTCGCCAACCGGTTCGACCGCAAGAATTATTTTTATGCCGATCTGCCGAAGGGTTACCAGGTTACCCAGGATGCGCTGCCGGTTTGCCAGCAGGGATATGTGCACCTGAAGCTGAAGGGCCAGGCACAGCGCACCGTTCGCATCAACCGGATCCATATGGAAGAGGATGCAGGCAAAAGCATGCACGACAAAGACAATCGCTATTCGCTGATCGACCTCAACCGTGCCGGTGTTCCGCTCGTGGAGATCGTGTCGGAACCCGATATCCGCTCCGCGGAAGAAGCCGCTGCGTATCTTTCCGAGATCCGCAAGATCGCCCGGTACCTGGGCGTTTGCGACGGCAATATGGAAGAGGGCAGCCTGCGGTGCGACGCTAATATCTCGGTCCGTCTCCGTGGCGCGGAAACTTATGGTAACCGGTGCGAGGTGAAAAATCTCAATTCGATCCGCAACCTGCAGCGGGCCATTAATTACGAATTTAAGAGACAGGTAGCGCTGCTCGAGAAAGGAGAGACCATTGGCCAGAATACACTGAACTTTGATGCGGGAACCGGCGAAACGTCGGTATTACGCTCAAAAGAGATGGCCTATGATTACCGCTATTTTCCCGAGCCCGACCTGCAGCCGCTTGAGCTGAGCCAGGAATGGGTGGAGGAGATACATCACAGCCTGCCGGAACTGCCAGAGGACCGCGCGAACCGTTACACCAGGCAATTCTCACTCTCTGGCTATGATGCAAGCCTGCTTACCGCTGAGCGGGCCGTAGCCGATTTTTTTGAAGAGCTGGTAAAATTTACCGGGAATTATAAGTCGGCGGCAAACTGGATCAACGGTCCCATCCAATCCTACCTCAACGAAAACAACCTCGAAATAGCGGAATTACCGCTTCCGGCGAATATTTTTGGCGACATTATCGAGCTCGTAGATTCGGGGAAGATCAACCACACTGCGGCCGTTAAACAGCTGTTCCCGGCGATGCTGGCCGATCCCCGCAAGAACATCATCGAGCTGGTGGCCGGGCTCGACCTCCTGATAGATACCTGCACCGACGACCTTGACCACTATATCGCTACTGTGCTCGCCCGCTATCCCGACAAAGTGTCAGAATACCATAAAGGTAAAAAAGGTGTGTTAGGGCTCTTTATGGGTGACGTAATGCGGCTTAGCGGCGGTAAGATAGACCCAGGCAAGACAAACAAATTAATTATACAAAAACTAGAAGCACTCAAGTGAAGAAGATCGTAATTGCAGTGATGGCCGTATTGGTTATCGCTTCCTGTAAAAATAAAAATCAATTCACCATTAACGGCAAGATCGAAAATGGCACCGGCTTAAACAAAGTGATGCTGATGAAAGCCGACCAGGTGATCGACTCGGCCATCCTTAACGAAAAACAGGAATTCAGGTTTACGCGCAACGAACCTGAACCCGACTTTTACGTGATCTCCATTGGCGAGAAGAACTTCCAGGTAATCGCCCAGAACGGCGATGTGATCGATTTCAAAACCAATATGACCGACACCACCGGCAATTATTCGATAGAAGGATCGGAAGCCTCCGCACAGATCAGGGAATTCAACCAGCTGAGTGTTAAATACGGGAAAGTTTATACACGCCTCCAAAAGGAGTTTGAGCGTGTGGTTACCGCAAATCCCGCAGCCAAAGATTCAGTTTATAATGCCTTAATGCCGGAATTCCAGGCCAACATGGATGCGTTTGCTAAAGAGGCGCTGGCATTTGGTGATAAAAATAAGAATAACCTCGCCGGTTTTTACGCGGTGGGCAGCCTGAATGCGGAGGTTTACGAGCAGGAAATGATCCGCTATGCGGAGGAGATCAAGCCATTGTTCCCCGGTAATAAAGCGGTACAAAGTTTCGTGGAAAAAATGCTGGAGGTAAAGTCTGTATCCGTTGGTCAGCATGCACCGGCATTCGAGATCCCCGGCGTTAACGGGAAACCTGTTAAGCTTAGTGACTTTAAAGGCAAATACGTATTGGTGGATTTCTGGGCTTCCTGGTGCGTTCCGTGCAGGCAGGAGAATCCTAACGTGGTAAAAACGTATAACCTGTATAAGGACAAGGGATTTACCGTATTTGGCGTATCGCTCGATGAAGATAAAGCAGCGTGGCAAAAAGCCATCAGCGACGATCAGCTAACGTGGACCCATGCTTCTGACCTCAAGGGCTGGAAAAGCGCGCCTGCCGCGTTATATAAGGTAAGCGGAATCCCCGCTTCGTTCGTACTTAACCCTGAGGGAGTGATCGTCGCTAAAAACCTTCGCGGGGAGCAATTGGAAGAATTTTTAAAGAAAACGTTGAAATAAACTGACCTAATTGTTAAGGAATTACCCGGATTAACAATTTATTAATATGTGCTTAACCTTATGATGCAGCGGGGCATCTTACTTTAGCGGTATAATTTGAAGAACACTATGAGTAATGCCAGGCAAAAGATCCTAATTGTTGATGACGAACCAGATATCCTAGAGCTTATTGAGTACAATCTTAAGAAAGAGGGATATCATGTTTTCACGGCACGTAACGGACAGGAAGCCGTTGCAGAAGCCAAGCGTTCACATCCTGAGCTGATCATCCTCGACATTATGATGCCTAAAATGGATGGCATCGAGGCCTGCCGGATCATGCGCGGAATGCCTGAGTTTAAAAATACCTTCATGGTATTCCTCACCGCCAGGAGCGAAGAGTACTCGGAGATTGCGGGCTTTAACGTTGGGGCCGACGACTATATCGCTAAGCCTATTAAACCGCGTGCGCTGGTAAGTCGTATTAACGCCATACTGAGGAGAAACAGCCAGGCGGAAGAGATTACCGATAATAAGCTGGAGATCTCAGACCTGGTGATCGACCGCGAACGTTTCCTGGTTTACCGTGCCGGTGAAAAGATCGTACTGGCTAAAAAGGAATTTGAACTGCTCTACCTGCTGGCCTCCAAACCGGGCAAAGTGTACACACGTGAGGTGATCCTGAAGAATATATGGGAAGATTCCGTAGTGGTAACCAATCGCACCATCGATGTGCACATCCGCAAGCTTCGTGAGAAGCTGGGCGACACCTACGTAAGCACCGTAAAAGGGGTAGGTTATAAGTTCGAAGCATAAAAAATCCCGGTAGCAAAACTACCGGGATCTTTTTTTAGCACGAAAAGCTTAATAAGCTTCGTTTACTTCAGACTTTACATTTCCTGCATAAGTATTTGCCTGGCTTGCATATTTATCGGCCTTGCCGGCAAGTTGCGCGATTGTATCGGCGGCTTTGGATTTAAGGTCTTTTAACGAATCCCCGGCGTTTTTCAGGGAGTCTACCCATTTATCAGCAGTTTCTTTGCCTTTGTCTGTCGTAAAAAAATACCATGCTGCTGCACCCACTGCCAGCCCTGCCAGCACCGCGGTTGCTACTTTTGTTTTACCGTCCATATCTGCTATTATATTTTATTAAAGTTCAATTAATTACTTATTAAAGGTCCGGATAGCAGTAATTGTTTCAGAAAAAAAGAAATAATGGCATTCGTAACAATTGTGAAATTATCCTGTTATTGGAAAACTCGTCTCCCATTTAATTGTACTGTGATGAAATTTATAAATGGAGAAGAAGAACTACGCCTTTGTCGACCGGATCCGCGGGATATCAATGTTTTTTATCGTTTTTGAACACAGCAGTTGGTGCGGGGAATTGCCCCAGGCCAGTCAGTCTGTGCTAACCGTATATTCCCTGCTTATCCAGTTCAGTAAATTTGGCACGATCTGTTTTTTCCTGCTGGCGGGGTTTCTAATCGGGGATAAGATGTTCACTTATACACCGGCGCAATATTTTAAAAGACGCGTGTCGACCGTAGCCAAGCCCTGGTTCATATGGACACTCATTTTCCTTTTCGTGCTCCTGCTTGATGAAATTCCCCGTTACTTCAGGTTTCATTCCGATCGCATGACCGCGCATTTTACCGAAACCATGGCCGGCCACCTGAAGCTGATCTACTTCTTTTCAAGCTATTGGTTCATCCTTAATTTTATTATTTGTATCGGGATCCTGCTATTGTTTAAAAAACACCTCTATAACATCAGGCTTGGGCTGTTCCTGTTCCTGCTCACCGTGTTTTACTGTGTAAATGTGTATTATGAATGGGTTCCGCCGCAGCACAGCGTAGCGTTATTTGGTTTCGTTTTTTTCCTGTGGCTGGGCGCGCAGCTCTTTAATCATTGGGAGAAAGCGGAGGCCCGGGCCAGAAGCATCGCGATCCCGGTTTACCTCGCCGCTATAGCGCTTTCGCTTACAGGCTGTCTCTTCGAGATCAATCATCTCAGGGACATGGCGAGTACCGACCCCTATAATTCGCTTAGGGTGACCAGCATCCTTTTTTCTATGGTGATGTTTTTCTTCCTGGTAAGGCTTAGGAGCATCAGCTTTATCGACAAGCTGAAACCGCGTGAAACGACCTTTGGTATCTACCTGATCCATTTTATCCTGGTTTATAGCGGCCTCCCGCTGATCTTCAGACCGCTAAAGGTAAACCCGGAAAATTTAACACTTTTACCATTAATTGGTTATCAATTGATTAGATTTGCAATCGTTTATTTTACTACCTTATGGCTGGTAAAAATTATTAACGATTCTCGGTATAAATGGCTGATTGGAAGGTAGCGTTAAACGTCGTAATTTTCTTCTTTCTTTTCCCCTTGTCACTGGTTGCCCAGCAGCCTAACTGCAGCCAGGCTTCCCAGTTCTATACGAAAGACAGCATTTCGATCGTCACCTTTGGCGCCAGTACAGTGGCAGGTGTCGGTGGTGCAGGTTTCCAGGGATACCTCCAGAAACAAATAGCGTATTGTTACACCGGCAAGACTATCCAGATCGATAACTTTGCCGTCCCCGGCGAAACTACGGTCCAGGGGCTTTCCCGCATCGATGCGGCCATCGCAGGTCATTCTGGTTTCTTTTTTATCCTCATGGGGGCCAACGATGCACTTCGGATCACCGACGGGAAAATGAAGCTGGCCGAAACCGAATCGAGCATGCGCAAGATCATCCAAAAATGCCTTGCTTCAAATCTTACCGTAGTGCTCGGTACCATACAGAACTTTAACGATACCAAATCTGAATATTATAAGCGGGCGAATGCCAACGTGATCAGGATCAATGGCATCTACCGCAGACTGGCCGCAGAATATAAGCTCGATATCGCGGATATCAACAATACCTTGCGGCGGGATTTCAGGTTATACCACGACGATATACATCCCAATAACCGCGGTTATATGGTGATCAGCTATGTGTGGTTTGATGCGCTGAACAATGCCATCGAGAAACATTTTCTCGAGATGTACATCAGCCAGAACTTTCCCAACCCGGCGATAGGTTCCGCCTCGTTCCTGTACACGGTACCTGCGGCAGGGGAGGTTACGCTCACGATCTACGACCTGAACGGGCGACCGGTGAAATACCTGCTGAAAGAATACTTAAGCTCGGGGGTTTACCAGCGGGAGTTTTTCTTTAACGAACTTTCTCCCGGCATCTATGTGTATAGCTACCAGACGGGTGGAAAAAGAATTGTCCGCAAGATGCTCGTTGGGAGGTAGCGTCTTACGGACAAGCCGGTGATCGTTTTTGCGGGTCGTTTTTACACTTCCAGGTCCTGCATGATCGTGTCGACCTTCGCATCCAGCTCCCGCTCGCTTTCGTAGAAAGCGCCGGCGTCATTCAATTCCTTTTTAACGCTGCAATAGAACTTGATCTTGGGTTCCGTACCCGATGGACGTGCTGAAATAATACAGCCGTCGGCGGTAAAGAACTGCAGTACGTCCGAGGGCGGGAAATCAAGCGTGGTGGATTTGCCGGTCAGCAGGTCGGTTTCCTTGCCGAGTGCATAATCTTTCAGGGTAACTACTTTCGATCCGCCGAGTGCGGCAGGCGGTGCCGAGCGGAAACGCTCCATCATCGCTTTGATCTCTTCTGCGCCAGTTTTACCTTTCTTGGTGATGGAAACGAGTTTCTCTTTATAGTGACCATACCGGGTGTACATGGTCAGCATGGCTTCGAACAGGCTGCTGCCCTTATCTTTATAATAAGCGGTCATCTCGGCGATGAACGCTGCCGAAACCACCGCATCTTTATCCCGTACCAGTTCGCCGATCAGGTAGCCGTAGCTTTCCTCACCGCCGCCGATAAAGGTGCTCTTGCCTTCGAACCGGGTCATTAGTTCGCCGATGTATTTAAAGCCGGTAAGCGTATTGTAGCAGGTTACATTTTTGGCGGCGGCGATGGCGTCGATCAGGTAAGTGGTAACGATCGTTTTTACGATGTACTCATTGCCGGTGAGCTTACCTTTTTCTTCCCACGAAGTGAGGAGATAGTTAATCAGCAGGCTGCCGGTCTGGTTACCGTTCAGCAGTACGAATTCGCCTTTATCGTTCTTAATAGCGATCCCTACGCGGTCGGCATCCGGGTCGGTAGCCAGCACCAGGTCGGCATCTGTTTCTTTCGCCCTGACAAGGGCAAGGGTCAGCGCTTCCTTTTCTTCGGGGTTTGGATACACCACTGTAGGAAAATTCCCGTCGGGAGTGGTCTGCTCGTCAACCAGGATCACGTTTTCGAAGCCGAACTGTTTCAACGCTTTGGGTACCAGCGTGATCCCGGTTCCGTGAATGGGCGAGTAAACGATCTTCAGGTCTTTCTGACGGCTGATGGCATCGGGCGACACAGAAAGCGCCGTGATCTTATCCAGGTACAGCCGGTCGATTTCTTCGCCGATCTCTTCGATGTTTTCGTCCTTGCGGGTAAATTTCACCTCTTCCACACGGGTGATCCGGGTCACTTCTTCCATTACGTGTTTGTCGTAAGGCGATACAAACTGGCCGCCATCGGTCCCGTAAGCCTTATACCCGTTATATTCTTTGGGATTATGCGAGGCGGTGAGCATTACCCCGCTCCGGCAGCCCAGGTGGCGAATGGCGAAAGAAAGCTCCGGCGTAGGCCTCAGCTCGCTGAAGAAGTAAACGTGAATATCGTTGGCCGAAAATACTTCCGCAGTGATGCGGGCAAAAAGATCCGAATTGTTGCGGCTGTCGTGCGCCACGGCTACCTTAATTTTTTCACCGGGGTAGGTGTTCTTCAGGAAATTGGCGAGCCCCTGCGTGGCTGCGCCGATAGTGTACTTATTGATACGGTTCGAGCCGGGTCCCATGATACCCCGAAGTCCTCCGGTACCGAACTCCAGGTCGCGGTAAAAAGAATCGGTCAGCTCCGTTGAAGCGCCGCTGTCAAGTAATTGCTGTATCTGTGCTTTGGTATCGGCGTCATAACCGCCATCAAGCCATTGGTTAATTTTCTGTAAAACGGAAGGTTCAAGTTCGGGTGATATAGCCATTTGCTGAATTTTTAAGGATCGCAAAATACAACAAAGAAACAGCAGTAAAGTTAATTCAAAACTAAAAAATTGAAAATCGCCCGCTAAGATCGCCTGCTTTTTACCTAATTTAGGCGGCTATTTAAACATCAAAAGTTTTACAAAAAACGTTAATGAAGATTCTAAAATTTGGCGGGACTTCAGTCGGAAGTCCTGAGCGGATGAAAAAGTTACTCGACATCATCCGTCCCGGGGAGCAACAGATCGTCGTATTATCTGCCGTAGCAGGTACAACCAATAGCCTGGTGGAGATTTCACAGGCGTATTTAAACGGGGATAAGCGAAAGGCGAAGGAACTGGCCAAATCACTTCACGATAAGTACCTGGTTTTTATCCGCGAGCTCTTCGCTACAGACCAGGGATATAACCACGGGAAAGACCTCGTAGACTACCATTTTAACCTGGTTACGTCTTTTGCCAACGAACTGTTCACGCCGATAGAGGAGAAGATCATTCTCGCGCAGGGCGAGTTGCTGTCGACCACCTTATATCATTTCTATCTTGCGGAGATCGGCGTACCGTCTGTTTTGCTGCCCGCGCTCGATTTTATGAAGATCGACGAGGATAACGAACCGGTAATACCTTATATCGGGCAGCACCTGCAGCCGTTGATTGACAAATATCCCGGTAAGATGCTGTTCATTACCCAGGGATATATCTGCCGCAATGCTTTTGGCGAGATCGACAACCTTCGCCGGGGCGGCAGCGATTATACGGCTTCGCTCATCGGCGCCGCCATTCTCGCGGAAGAGGTACAGATCTGGACCGACATCGACGGTATGCATAACAATGATCCCCGCATCGTGAAAGGCACAAAACCCATCGCCCGGCTGTCTTTTGACGAGGCGGCGGAGCTGGCCTATTTCGGGGCCAAGATCTTGCATCCGCAGAGCGTGTTCCCTGCTCATAAATATAAGATCCCCGTCAGGCTGCTCAACACCATGGAGCCCTCGGCCGCCGGTACGCTGATCACTGCGGAGAGCGATAAAGGCAGCATCAAGTCAATTGCCGCAAAAGACGGTATCACCGCCATTAAGGTCCAGTCGAGCCGGATGCTGCTTGCCTACGGGTTCCTGCGCCGCGTATTCGAGATCTTTGAGCGGTATAAAACACCGATCGATATGATCACCACTTCGGAAGTGGCGGTATCGGTAACCATCGATGATACCCGTAACCTCGACGAGATCGTTAAAGAACTGAATGACTTCGGGTCGGTGGAGATCGACTACGACCAGACCATCATCTGCGTAGTAGGCGATTTTGGCGCCGAGAAACACGGGTATGCCGCACGCGTACTTGAAGCGGTGAAACACATCCCGCTGAGGATGATCTCCTACGGAGGAAGTAATTATAATATCTCCCTGTTGGTAAGCAACGAAGAAAAAACGGAAGCGTTAAGGAGTTTGCACAACAGGATCTTTTAGGTTGGACGTTTGACGTTCCGCGTCGTACGGTTCCGGCATTGTGCCATATGGACGTATATAACAGAACATCAAACGTATAGCCCCTAACTACAGCATCACATGTTCAACCATCAGGATATTTCCCGTTTCGAATCCATCGAAACCCCGTTCTATTATTACGATCTTGACCTGCTTAGGCGGACGCTCGCAGCGTGCAAAATGGCGGCCGATCAGTACGGCTTTCATGTGCACTATGCCATGAAGGCGAACTTTAACCCACGCGTGCTCGACGCAGTCAGGAACTCGGGAATCGGGGCCGACTGCGTAAGCGGCAATGAAGTAAAGAAGGCTGCCGAAATTGGGTTCGACCCGGGTAATATCGTATTTGCCGGTGTAGGTAAGTCAGACAGGGAGATCAACGATGCGCTCGGTCTCGATATATTTTCCTTTAATGTAGAATCCATCCAGGAGCTGGGAGTCCTTAACGGGCTCGCCGCTGCAAGAAATAAGATTGCGCGGGTGGCCATTCGCATTAATCCCAACGTGGATGCGCATACCCACCACAACATCACAACGGGGCTGGAAGAAAATAAGTTCGGTATAAATACCTGGGAATTAGCTGAATGTGTAAAAGAACTTAAACAATCACCTAATCTCGAGTTTATCGGTATTCACTTTCATATAGGTTCGCAGGTAACGGACCTGGAAGTATTTAAAAGCCTTTGCCTTCGGGTAAACGACATCCGCAACTGGTTCGAAGATCACCAGCTGCACATACGTGTGCTTAATGTAGGTGGCGGCCTTGGCATCGATTATCACCACCCAGACGAAAAGGCCATCGTAGATTTTGAAGCTTATTTTAAGGTTTTCGACCAATTCCTGGAGCGCAGGCATGGCCAGGAGGTTCATTTCGAGCTCGGCAGAGCGCTGGTAGCGCAATGCGGGAACCTGGTAAGCCGGGTATTATACGTTAAAAACGGGCAGAAAAAGAATTTCCTCGTACTGGATGCCGGCATGACGGAGCTGATCAGGCCTATGCTATACCAGGCGTATCACCAGATGGAGAATTTATCGGTGCTTAAATTAGCCGGCAACGAGCGGAACACTACGCGGTACGACGTGGTGGGGCCGATCTGCGAGTCGACGGATTGTTTTGGTAAGGAAGTGGAGATGCCGGTAGCGAGACGCAACGACCTGATCGTTATCAGGAGCGCCGGGGCTTATGGCGAAGTAATGGCGTCGGGCTACAATCTTCGGGATAGAGTGACCTCCGTTTATAGCGAATCCTAAGCGGCAAGCTGTTTGTCGATCTTCTCCAGCAGGTAATAGATATCAAAAGGTTTGGCGATGAAATCGTCGGGAGCGCCGGGTTTGTTGAGCGATTCCTCGAGGTTATGGGAGGCAGAGATAAGGATCACCGGTATGTTGCGGGTTTTCCAGTATTCTTTGATGGATTTACAGATCACCCGGCCGTCCAGGTCCGCCAGCATCACGTCCAGCAGGATCAGGTCAGGGTGGATGTCTTCGATGATCTGGAAGATATCGCCGCCATCAGAAAGCGTTACCACATGGTAGCCCTCGAGCGCCAGTATTTCGTTCAGTACCTCCAGGATCATGAGGTTATCGTCTACAGCGAGTATCGTTTTAGATTTGTCTTCCATCACAGTTCTTCTTTCGCTTATGGTTAACCAATAGTTATGCCATATACTCTCAATAGGTGATTTCCGTAACGCAGGCTACTGGTTGTCTGTAAATCAATACAACGAGCTTTGTTAACAGGTCATAATTAATGATATTGCATCAGATATTTCTTATGCGCGTTTTTCGACCCCTGTATTGGCTCTTGTTAATGGCGGCATTTACCGTTACGGCATTTGTAATTCCGGAGAATCCATACGAAAAGCTAAAGCGGCAGCTTCTTGCTTACCAAAAGCAAAATCCCACTACCTGCCTGTTCTTGCATACCGACAAAAACCGGTATGCACCCAACGAAGACGTGTGGTTTAAGGCCTATATTTTATCCGGTAACGTGATCGATAACGAGGTGCTGTACGTTCGCCTTACCGACCAGCACCGCCGGATCATTCTCACGGAGCAGTTCCCGGTGTATGATATCCGCGCGCATGGGGATATTTTGCTGCCCGACACGCTGAAAGACGGTAATTACTACCTGTTTGCGTATACAGACCGGATGATCAACTTCAGCGAGGAAGACGTGTTTATGCAGCCCATCACCGTAACACGGAACAGTTACGGTCGCCTGGAAGCCGAGGCGTCAGTGATCGATACTACCAGGATGCAGCGCGGCGAAAAGATCGATATCCTCGTGAAAGTACGCCAGGGAGAAGAGCTCCAGCGGAAGGTGCGTGGCCAATATTATCTTATGAATGGTGATAAGGAGATTAAAAACGGGCGCATCACCACGAATGACCTCGGTGAAGCTACCATCTCGTTTGTTTACCCGCCGTTGCCCGACGATAAAAGCCTCCAGGTCAGGATCCGCTTCGACCGCGAAGGTGAACAGGCGAATCTCGACCTGAACCTGCGTCACGAATCCAACCCTGTGAAGTTACAGGCTTTCCCGGAAGGCGGCCATTTAATAGCGGGTGCCCATAATCGCCTGGTGGTAACCGCCATGGATATTAACCGGGTCCCGGTAAGCACTACCGTAAAGCTTATGAACAACGGACAGGAAATGGCTGCCGTAACAACGGATAAATACGGGCTCGGCAGCATCGACCTGGTGCCTGCGCTGAACGCGGTTTATAGTTTATCCGAAGATCCGCATAAGTTGATCACACCCGTTTCCATCCCGGTAGAACCCTCGGGCTATGCCCTGGTGATGCAGCAGGACGAAGACGCCACCGACGCTATGATCTATAACCGGGGGGCGCAGGCGGAGGCCTTGCTCGTGATACGCACGTATGACAGCCTGGCCTGGAAAATGCCCGTTACAATTCCTCCCGGGAAGGCCTTAAAGGTAAATATGCCGCTGGAGGATCTCCCGAAGGGGATGCTGAGCCTGGCCATTTTTGACGGCTCCGGGAGGGCAGTGGCCGAACGCCTGTTTATGAATAAACGGAACGAGGATGACTATCATGTGGTGATGAAGACCGATCAGCCCTCCTACGGCGTCCGTAAAAAAGTGACGGTATCATTAAACATTACCAACCGGGAGAAAGAGCCCGTGGCCGGTAACGTCTCTATTGCGGTGATCGAGCGCGGGCGGCTCGACCAGGCCGCTTACCGCACCATTCTCGATTACTACGATTCCCGGTTCCTCGATAAAGAAGTACCTTTCGGCGTATTGGCTGCCATGAGCGACAAAACCAGGGACGAATTACTCATCGCGAAAAGCTGGCAGCGAAACAGCTGGAACGACATCACCTCCTTCGTGCCGGGCGAACCGGCCACCCTGCTCAGGAATACCGGCGGCATTAACGGTTACCTCGAGCCGCTTACCCGCCGTAAAAAGAAGGAGAAACTGAAGGACCTGGTGATCTACTCAAAAGGGAGAATTGGTACCGTACCGGTAAACGGCGATTATACATTCTCTATTTCCGCCCAGAGCCTGCTTTCGTACCGGGGT
The DNA here is from genome assembly GCF_009834915.1 of Hufsiella ginkgonis. Lineage (GTDB taxonomy): Bacteria > Bacteroidota > Bacteroidia > Sphingobacteriales > Sphingobacteriaceae > Hufsiella > Hufsiella ginkgonis. Next base: position 140,341 of record NZ_WVHS01000002.1, read on the forward strand.
AACGAGTTCACCATGGTCCAGGGTGAGGAATTTCTCTCTAAGTACAAGGTGCATTTCGACGATTACGACCTCGCCTATGACAAAAAGATCCTCGAAGGCGCTACGCTGCGGGTACCGCAGGCATTTAGCTCACTGGCCCGGAATAAGCTGCCGCCCGCACTCAGGTCGTCGCTTAGTAAAGGAATCCAGCTGGCCGAGATCCGGATCAATGCCGGTGCGGAATCGGGCGGACTAAAGATCTTCCGTTCCACTACCTGTAACGACTATGTTTGCGCGAATAACATCCTTAACTGCAGCAACCATATCAATGCCTATGGCAATTTTTTGCCAAGGGAGGGGGCCATCTACAGTTATAGAAGGAGTGCATTCGGTTCAGGTACCCCTACGGAACACGTGGTTTACCGGGGTTGCGGAAGGACCGGCAATACCTCGGTGATCAAGAACATCAGTATTCCCAAACAATTTTTCCTGCCGGATTATGAAAAACAGCCCTCTTACGAGCCCGAGCTCCGTACCACGATCTACTGGAACCCTAATTCGGGCACTACCCGGGCAGGAGTGAACGCTTTCAGTTTTTTTACGTCAGACATCAGGGGCGATTTTATCGTAGTAGCGCAGGGGCTCGACGTAAATACACTTGCACCGCTTTATGGCACGGCGGCCTTCACGGTAAAATAATACCCGCGTTTGAAAGATTGATTTATATTCCCATCTTTATTTTTCTCAATTAACCTGAATGAAAGTCTTCCTGGCCGTTTTGTTTACCGTACTTGGCCTGTCCCTGGTCCTGCTATTGAATATGAAGCTGGGGCAGGCGCCTCCGTTGGGCAAGTTCCTCGATCCCTTTCATGGTTTTTGGGCGAATGCCGAGAGCGCCTCACCCGGCGATAAGGAAACGGGGCTCGACGTGCCGGGCCTTACCGGGAAGGTCACCGTGGTGTTCGACGATAAGATGATCCCTCATATTTTCGCCGGTAATGATCACGACGTGTATTTCGCCCAGGGTTACATCACCGCTAAAGACCGGCTCTGGCAGATGGATTTCCAGACGAGATTTGCCTCGGGAAGATTATCTGAAGTGGTGGGCAATAAGGCCGTCGAGCTCGACCGGTTCCAGCGGCGCATGGGCATGACCTACGGCGCGGAGCAGATGATAAAAGAAGTAGCTAAATACCCCCGGTTAAAAGCGGTAATGGAGGCTTACCGCGATGGGATCAACGCCTACATCCATTCGCTTAAGCCGGGCGATTACCCCATCGAATTTAAGATCCTGGACTATAAACCGGAGGATTGGCAGGTGCTTAACACCGGGCTGCTGCTTAAGCTGATGTCGGCTACCCTGGCAGGCGGCTCAAACGAGTTTTATATGAGCAATATCCTGGCTAAGTTCGGGCCGGATATTACCCGCGACCTTTTCCCGGATTATCCCGGGCTCGAAGATCCCATCATTCCCAAAGGGACGCCCTGGAACTTCAAACCGGTCAGCATTCCGCAGGTTCCCAAAAGTTACTCGGCCATCGCCACGGCAGGCATCCGTACCAAAGAGCTGGAAGAGGGCATAGGCAGCAATAATTGGGCGATATCAGGAAAAAAGTCGGCGAGCGGTTACCCCATCCTGGCCAACGATCCGCATCTCGACCTCACACTTCCCGCTATCTGGTACCAGCTGCAGCTCTCGGCGCCGGGGTTAAATGTATACGGCGTGTCTATTCCCGGTTCGCCATGCGTGGTGATCGGCTACAATAAAGACGTAGCCTGGGGAGTAACCAACGTGGGCTCTGACGTGCTGGACTGGTATCAAGTGAATTTCCGCGATACTAAAAAGGACGCCTACTTTTACGATAACGCCTGGAAACCCACGCGGCGGCGTATCGAACACATCGCGATTCGCGGCGGAAAACAACTGGACGATACGGTGATCTATACGCACCAGGGCCCGGTGGTTTACCTCGATAACCAGAAGCCGGCGTTCGCGAAGGCGGCGAATATTCCTTCAGGACATGCGTTACGCTGGATCGCCCACGAGCCTTCTGCGGATATCTGGGCATTTTACCTGCTTAACCGCGCTAAAAATTACGACGATTACCGAAAAGCGATCACCTGGTTCGCAGCTCCTGCGCAGAACTTCGCCTTCGCGAGCGCAACCAACGACATAGCCATCACGCCGAACGGCCGTTTCCCGTTAAAATGGCGGGAGCAGGGTAAGTTCCTGATGGACGGCAGTAAACCGGAAAACGATTGGCAGGGGTGGATCCCGACCGAACAGAACCCAACGGTAAAAAATCCGCCCCGGGGATTTATCAGCTCCGCCAACCAGTCGCCGGCAGATCAATCGTATCCTTATTACCTGAGCTGGGAATTTCATTCTTACGACAGGGCACGACGCATCAATTCCCGTTTAGCGGTGATGGAACATGCTACCGTAGACAGTATCCGTGCCCTGCAAAACGACACCTACAGCATTCTGGCAGAAAATATTCTCCCCGTACTACTCAAATCGCTGGAACCCGGCAGGCTGTCAGGAGAAGCCAAAGCGGCCTACTCCATCATGGCGGGCTGGAATAAACAATATGATGCCGGCGAGAAAGGCGCATCGATATTTGAGCTCTGGCATAATACCCTGGCCAGGATGACCTGGGATGAGTTTCTCGACGCGGAGCACCCCATGCGTTTTCCTCCCCGCGAAAGGCTGGTGAGGATGCTGCGTGATGAGCCGCTATCTCCCTGGTTCGACGATAAAAACACGCCGGCGAAAGAAACCAGCCGGAAGATCATTCGTAAATCCTTCGCGTTTACGATCGACAGCCTGGCACGTAAGCTCGGGCCTATCGGCGACAAGTGGGAGTGGGGACGGGTAAAAGGCAGCCATGTACCGCATCTCGCGGCCATTCCGGGATTTGGCTCCGCCACGCTGTTTGCCGGCGGCGGGAAGAACATTGTTAATGCGCTTTCTGAAAGTAACGGTCCTTCATGGCGGATGATCGTAGCCCTGGGAAAACCCAATAAAGGGTACGGCGTTTTCCCGGGCGGCGAATCGGGTAACCCGGGGAGCTTTTACTACGATAACATGATCGAGACCTGGGCGGGAGGCAAACTGAACGAGCTGCTGTTCCTGCAGTCGCCCACCGAAACCAATAAACGCATCATTAAACGCATCCTGCTAACTAACCATTAACCGCCCACGCTCATGTTATTTATCCTGATTGCCGTTTTTAGCCTCCTGCTGCAGTTTTTTTTACCGTGGTGGATCATTGCGCCGGTTTCGGCCGTCCTGGCTGCCCTGGTTGGCGGAACTGCGCGTAATGCTTTTTTTTCGTCGTTCATGGCAATTTTTGTAATGTGGATCGGAGTAAGCCTCTCAAAAAGTATCCCGAACCAACACTTGCTTTCCGGCAAAGTAGCAGTAATGCTTGGGTTGCCGCAGTCGCCGTCCAGCTGGATCATCGTGCTGCTGGCCACAGGGATAATCGGCGGCCTTACCGCTTCCGTTTCCGCCCTGGCGGGATATTACTGGCGGGCCGCGCTGAAGAAGAAATAAGCTTTCTTTATCTTTGCCGCGTGAGTATCAATCCGCAACGCATTTTCGACATCAGTAACGAACAGGATTTCGAGACCGTAGCGCTGGAAGTGTTCCGATACCAGGCATCCTGCGTACCGGTTTACCGCGATTTTATCAGCTACCTGGGCGTCGACCCCGCCGGCGTAACGCACACCTCGCAGGTTCCGTTTATGCCGGTTGAGTTCTTTAAATCGCATCCCGTAACGGTCGCTGGCTATCAGCCGGAAATTACTTTTACCAGTTCCGGAACCACGGGAATGGTGCAAAGCAGGCACCTGGTGACCGACGTTTCACTGTATGTGCAAAGTTTCAGGAAAGCGTTCGGGTTGTTCTACGGAGATATTGCTGAATATGCATTCCTGGCGCTGCTACCGGCTTACCAGGAACGGGAAGGTTCCTCGCTGATCTATATGGTCGACGATCTCATCGCGCGCAGCGGACATCCTTTCAGCGGGTACGTGCTCAGCGACCCTGCTTCACTGGCGGAAAAGCTGGAATTATTACGGCAACAACGGGTTCCTGTTATCCTTATCGGCGTAACGTATGCACTGCTCGATTTCGTAGAAGCTTACCGGCTTGATTTTCCAGGGCTCATCGTGATGGAAACCGGCGGCATGAAAGGCCGCAGGAAAGAAATGGTGCGCGAGGAACTACACCAGCGGCTTTGCCGGGGATTTGGGGTGCCGGCTATCCATTCGGAATACGGGATGACGGAATTGCTTTCACAAGGGTATTCGGCGGGAGGAGGCCTGTTCCGGTGCCCGCCATGGATGAAGATACTCCTGCGGGATATTAACGATCCCCTTACATTGCTGGAAAACGGTAAAACCGGCGGAATCAACGTGATCGACCTGGCCAACGTTCACTCGTGCGCGTTCATTGCTACGCAAGACCTGGGGAGAATGCACCCGGATACCGGTTTCGAAGTGCTGGGCAGGTTCGATAACAGCGATATCCGGGGTTGTAACTTGCTGGTACAGTAAGCGTTTTGGCACTCATCGGTACGATAACTTTATTATTCGAAATATTCTTTCATCCGCTCAAAAAAGCTCTTTTCATTTTTACCCGGTTGCGGTTTAAAGTTCGGAGAAGCCTGCAATTTTTCGAGCAGGGTGCGTTCTTCAGCCGATAGCGCTTTAGGTGTCCAGATGTTAACGTAGATCAGCTGGTCGCCGCGGTGATACGAGTTCACTTCCGGAACGCCTTTGCCTTTTAACCTCAGGATCTTTCCGCCCTGTGTACCTGGTTCGATCTTGATCTTTGCTTTGCCGTCTATGGTTGGCACTTCAACGGAAGCGCCCACGGCAGCCTCGATAAAGCTGATGTGAAGATCGTACACTACGTTATTTCCTTCGCGCTTAAGGGTTTCGTGCGGGATCTCTTCAATAAGGATGATGAGGTCTCCCGGAACGCCTCCGCGCGGCGCCGCGTTGCCTTTGCCGCTCATCGAAAGCTGCATTCCTTCGCTAACACCTGCCGGGATATTGATCGAGATCGTTTCTTCGCCACGTACCACGCCGTCGCCATGGCAATTATTACATTTATTGGTGATGGTGGTACCTTCACCGTTACAGGTAGGGCAGGTACTGGTGGTTTGCATCTGTCCCAGGATGGTATTGGTTACCCGGCGTACAGAACCATTTCCGCCGCAGGTGCTGCAGGTATGGAACGAAGATTTATCTTTTGCGCCGGTGCCATCGCATACCTTACAAATCACCTGTTTATTTACCTTGATCTTTTTCTCTGCACCTTTGGCAACTTCGTCGAGGCTGAGCCGCACTTTAATCCGGAGATTGCTTCCGCGTGCTACACGCCGGCCGCCGCGGGATTGACCGCCGCCGCCGCCAAAGAAGCTTTCGAAAGGGCTTCCGCCGCCGAACACATCGCCAAACTGGCTGAAGATATCTTCCATGTTCATGCCTCCGCTGCCGTAACCCCCGGCGCTTCCGGCATTGGCCGCGTGGCCATACTGATCGTAACGCTGTTTCTTCTCCGGACTGCTCAGCACTTCATAGGCTTCCGCAGCCTCTTTGAACTTCTCCTCCGCCGCTTTGTCACCCTGGTTTTTGTCGGGGTGGTACTTGATGGCCAGCTTGCGGTATGCCTTTTTTATTTCATCGGCGGTGGAATTCCGGGTAACGCCCAGTACGTCGTAATAATCTCTTTTTGCCATAATTATGCGCCAACTAATACTTTAGCAAAGCGGATCACTTTGTCGTTCAGGTAATAACCTTTCTCCACTTCGTCTATTACTTTGCCCTTCAGGTCGTCGGTAGGGGCAGGAATATTGGTGATCGCCTCGTGCAGGTCGGGATCGAAAGTTTCGCCTTTGGAAACCATTTCTTTCAGCCCTTTTTGCTGCAACACGTTTTTCAGTTTGTTATTTACCAGGTTAACGCCCTCCACCACGGGTGTAATATCGGTCGCGTTTTCCATGGCACGCAGGGCGCGCTCAAAATCATCGACTACCGGAAGCATGGATACGATCACTTCTTTACCTGCGGTTTGAAGTAATTCAACGCGCTCCTTGGTGGTGCGGCGTTTAAAGTTATCGAATTCTGCATACAGGCGCAGGTAGCGGTCGTTGGCGTCTGCGGCGTCTGCCTTCGCTTTTTCAAGTTCAGCAGTGAGTTTGCTAAGCTCGTCCTGGTTTACGGTTTCGGCGGCCGGTTCGGTGCCTTCGATGGGTGCTTGTTCTTCCTGGTTCTTTTTTTTCTTCAACATACCTGGTAATAATTGTCAACGATGCCGCTCAAATTCATTGCCATGATTAAAAATACGTCAGGCTGACAGGCATGCGAAGGCAAAATGGTTCTTTTGGCCGGATTTAAACTAAATTTCTCTGAAGTGCTGACAGCGTCAGATGGTGGCATCTTCGTGCACCACGCCGTTTTCGCACTTGATAATGCGTGAAGGGAAGGTGCGAATGATGTGATAATCGTGGGTTGCCATAAGCACCGCGGTGCCCGACTGGCTAATCTGGCGCAGCAGCATCACGATCTCTTCCGAAGTGTCGGGGTCGAGGTTTCCGGTAGGTTCGTCGGCAAGGATGATCTCCGGGTCGTTTAACAGGGCACGTGCAATTACGATACGCTGCTGCTCGCCGCCCGAGAGCTCGTGCGGCATTTTACGGATCTTTGACCGTAAGCCTACTTTATCCAGTACGTCGCGGATACGCTCGGCGATCAGGGCCTTGTCCTTCCATCCGGTGGCCTGCATCACAAATTGCAGGTTCTGTTCTACGGTGCGGTCTGTTAGCAGCTGGAAATCCTGGAACACGATCCCCAGTTTGCGGCGCAGGAAAGGGACTTGCGTATCGCTGAGCTTTTTGAGGTCGAAATCTGCGGCCCTTCCTTCGCCGCTGGCGATATGAAGATCTCCGTAGATCACCTTAAGCAAGCTGCTTTTTCCCGACCCGGTGCTGCCGATCAGGAACACAAATTCGCCTTTGTCTATATGAAGTACTACGTTTGAAAGCACCAGGTGCTTTTGCTGGTAAATATCTACGTTCTCTAGTTTTATAACGGTATTGGTACCACTCATAATCAGATTTCGAGTTTGAGGATCTGCCCGAAGGGAAGATCTTTAATTTTATCCATAATCCATTCCGTTTTATCGCCAAGCCCTATTTTCTCGAGCGATTTGTCGGGACGGTCCACCCTGAAGTAAGCCAGCAACGTAAATTTTTCATCCCGTAACTGAACGTAATCGGGAATTTTCGCAGCACCTTTTACCTTAATGATGTACATGTTCAAAGGTAGCAATTAATGAATAATGAACATATTGATCGCTCATTATAATTACCCGTCGTTCATCACCGGCAGGAGCTGGCGGAGGAATTCGATGATGTTGCGGCCATCCGCATAGTCCCAAAGCCTGGGCTGCTGGCTTTCGCCGAACGTAACCGTTTGAACAGGTAACGATAGCGGGAGGCTGGTTACGATCACCTGCAGCTCCCCGGCTATGCCGCCCAGCTTTTGCACCAGGCCGTCCGCGTGGTCGTATTCTTCATAATGGATCACCGCCAGCGGAGAATTGAGTGCGGGCGACTCCCTCACCAGGAGAAACCCGTTATCGAAATGCTTGTCGCCGTTTACCAGCATGATCGACTTGTTATATTCGTAGTTGTTATGGTATTTGTGATGATCGCCGATGGTGTTAAATGGTTCTACGGGCAGGAAAAAAGCGGCCAGGTCATAACCCGCCGGCACATAGATCTTGGAAACGTTGCGGCAGCCAAGCCCGAAATAATCAAATACGTCATGTCCGAGCGCGAAGAGCTGCGCTGGGCTCTCTGTACCGTCGAGCACAGCCACGCTGGTACGGTTTTTCCGGATGATGTTCGGTACTTTACTGAAGTAATAATCGAAATAGCGGGAGGTATTGCCGCTGCCGGTAGCGATCACTGCGTCGAAGTCAACCAGCCGATCGATAAACACGAAAGATCCCGAAAATGCAGGCTCGATCCCTACCAGCTTTTCGAGCAGGAAGGGCAGGAGGCGTTTATCATTCGAAGACAGCTTGATGAGCGCTTTATACCCGAAGGCAAGTACAGACAACACATCGTGAAAACCCACGAGTGGGATATTGCCCGCAAGTATCAGCCCCACTTTCTTGGGAGCTGGCAGATCCGACCCTTCACCGGGAGGGAAGTCCCGTAAGAACCATTCTTCCAGCTGCTCTTTTTCCAGCATCGAGGCGATGGCGCGCAACGCCCTGCCCGTTTCTTCGGGGGTAAACCAGGCGTTGTCATATTGCGCAGAAAGTACGAATGCCTGGAGCCGTTCGTCGTCGCTCCGCATAAATTCGCCCCAACGGGCAAAGGCTTCAATTCGTTGGCTGTATGTCAAAATTGGGGTCATTTAACTTAAATTGCGCGAAAATTATTATATTTGCGTCGTTTTTACAGGAGAATAGTGTTCCTTAAGAATGCGTACAAAACTACTATTTAGAGACAGATAACAGACAGCGATGGCGATAAAAATAACGGACGAATGTATTAATTGCGGCGCATGTGAGCCGGAATGCCCGAATAATGCCATATATGACGCAGGAGCGGCCTGGAGATTTTCTGACGGCACCGCCCTGCGCGGGGTGATCGATTTCGGTGACGGCACCACCCTGGATGCCAGCGAAGCTCAAGCGGCCATTTCAGATGAAGTTTACTATATCGTACCCGATAAATGTACCGAATGCGTAGGCTTCCACGATGAGCCGCAATGCGCTGCCGTATGCCCGGTAGATTGTTGCGTAGACGACGAGGATATCCGTGAATCTAAGGAAGAGCTGCTGGCGAAAAAAGCATGGCTGCATGTAGAGTAGGAGGTTAGACGTTTAACGTTACACGTTCCTGCACAGCGCCGGGTATAGAACAAAAAAGCGATTTGAACACTCAAATCGCTTTTTTTTTGCACCCGGACGTCCAGCTTCGGGCGTATAAACGCTACTTCGGATTCGGTACCACCAATACCGCACATTTCGCTTTGCGGCATACGCCCTCGGCTACGCTGCCGGTAATAAAGTGGTCGAGGCCTGTTCTGCCGTGCGTGCCCAGGATGATCAGGTCGGCACGCCACTCTTCCGCGGTGGCTAGTATTTCGTCGGTGGGATTTCCAACTTTGTTAAACGTAAATATGGTGGTTTCGCTGCTGAAATGGTCGCTGATGCGGTCGAGCAGTTTTTTGCCCGCCTGCTCCTGGATCTCCATCATATCGGGAATGAGTAACTGGGGCTCGGCAATGAGCGGATCGCCCACATAACTGGTGGCTATAGCTACGTCGCTTACATGGACCAGTGCCACTTCCGACTTCATTTTACCGGCCAGCATTACGCCATAAGCACTGGCTTTGTCAGAATAAGGACTGTCTTCTACGGCGATCAATATCCTGTTTATTTGAAGGTTCGTTTCCATTTGTACAGAACCCGGTGCGGCCGGAAAGTGTTTTAAATTCTTTTTTGTTTATTTGCCTGGGATGGAACATTCATTCGGGATATGCAATTTATCGGTTGTGCCTATGCGGGCGGAACCTTCGGACAGGAGCGAGCTTACTAACCAGCTTTTATTTGGCGACCGGCTTAGGGTCGTAAACAAGGAAAATAACTGGACCCTGGTACAAAGCGTGTACGATAATTACATGGGCTGGATCGATTTTAAGCAGTATGCGCCGGTAACCCTCGAGGAGTTTATAAACTGGGAAGACCATAGTTTCGTGACAGGGATCCATGGCAGTTTCCCGCTTGACAAAACTTCAGCAGGGCAAAAACTTGCGCTGGTTCCGGGATCGAGCATCCCGGTTTCCCCGGGCGCCGCCTTTTCGATAAACAACGATCAATACCTGGCTCCCGCCGGCCTGTTGGTCCCGGGACAAGCCAATTTTAAGAGTGAAATAGCACAAACAGCCCGTTTTTACCTCAATGCACCTTATCTCTGGGGTGGCCGAAGCCCGTATGGGATCGATTGCTCCGGTTTTTGCCAGGTGGTATTTAAGCTTTTCGGGATTCCGCTTAAACGCGATGCCGCACAGCAGGCCCTGCAGGGCGAAACCGTGCATTTCCTGCCGGAGGCCACGGCGGGCGATCTTGCGTTCTTTGACAACGAGGACGGCAAGATCATTCATGTAGGGATCCTGCTCGACCAATCGACCCTTATCCACGCCTCAGGGAGGGTGAAGATAGACGCAATAGATGACCAGGGCATCTACAGCGATGAACTGCGTCGATATACGCATAAATTAAGGATCATCAGGCGGTTTGTTTCATAAGACATGGAAGTAAACTGGGTGACGGGCGCACAATCCCGCGCCGCAAAAAGGCGAGTAAGGCTTTACCGTGATGTTTGTATGATAGTAAAAGCTACGAGGTAATGATAGCGGAATGATCGCCGGTTGAGGATCATTCCTCCGGGTCGATCTCCCAGGTCATTACCAGTTTATCATCCCCAACAGACACGAGGTATCCCCGGGCGGGGTCCCAGGCTATTTTGTTGATCGACAAGCGGTGGATATCGTACCCTTTTTCCCGGCTGATGGTTCTCCGCAGTTTAAAATCCTCCGCGCTCCAAAGCTTGATAGACTTGTCGCGGCTTGCCGTGGCAAAAAACGGGAGCGTGGGGTGGAACTTGATATCGTAAATGGTAAACAAATGAGCGGGGATGGACTCGTGCAGGTTCATACCTGCTACGTTCCATATTTTCAGCTGCGCATCACGGCTTCCCGAGAGCAGGTAGCGCTCATCGGGTGAAAACTGCAGCGAGGTGACCGGAAGCGTATGACCCGGTAACCGGCATACCAACGTATAATCCAGCAAGTTATATACCGATATCATACTGTCCTTACAGCCGAAAGCCACCAGGTTCGTGGTTGGCGCTACCGCAATCACCCGCACCGTGTCCGCCGCCACCGGGAACCGGTAAACAAGCTTAAAGTCAGAGAGGCTCCATACCGATACCGTACCATCTTCGGAAGCGGCCAGCAGTTCATCCTTTTCGGGAGCCGATTTAAGATCGAACACCGGGAGCTGGTGATGCTGAAGCCTTGCGATGATCTTCTGCTCCAGGAAATCGAAAATACCGATCTCGCCGCTTCGCTCGCCAACGGCCATCAACGGTTTCCCGGGCACACAATGCAGCGCATAAACAGAGGTCCTTACCGGGAACATTACCTTAATGAACTCCATTCGTGCCAGGCTCCATTCTACCACGCCTTTGTCGTTACCAGCCGTGAAAATGATGCCTGCCTTCTGCGACGGCTCGATCGTAAAAATCGGGTTCTGGTGGCCGGGAAGTTCTGAGATCTTGGTAACTAACATGCTTGAAAAAGTTAAACGTTATGCGTTTCGGTGTTTAGCTGCGCAGGTGAAGAACGAGCGATAGGAACATCAAACGTATAACGTCTTTTATCGGTGTCTCGCCTCCAGGTTTCCCGCGATTGTTTTCAGATCGAGATTTTTCTCCCTGAGCAGCACCATTAAATGGAATACCAGGTCTGACGCCTCGTTAATGAGGTCGTGTTCCGTTTCCGCCAATGCGGCAATTACGGTTTCAACGCCTTCTTCGCCCACTTTCTGGGCGATCTTATTCAGCCCCTTGTGGCGCAATTTATTGATGTATGAGCCTTCCACCGGGTTTTCATACCTGTCGGCGATAATGTTTTCCAGTTGGAACAGGAAGTTCTGGTTATAATCCGTATTAAAGCAGCTACGCGACCCGGTATGGCAGGTTGGACCAACCGGGTTTACCTGGATCAGCAGCGTATCATTGTCGCAGTCGTGACGGATACTTTTAACGAACAGGAAGTTCCCGCTCTCTTCGCCTTTGGTCCACAGCCGGTTTTTTGTGCGCGAAAAAAAAGTAACCTTCCGGTTGGATGTAGTTATGGCAAGCGCCTCTTCATTCATGTAACCGAGCATCAGTACCTCCAGGGTTTGTTCGTCCTGGATGATCACCGGCACGAGGCCGCCCGATTTGGAAAAGTCTATTTCCATCAGATCCTTACATTTATGTGGTTGTTCTTAAGTAGTTGTTTCAGCTCCGGGATCAGGATCTCACCGTAGTGAAAAACAGAAGCCGCCAGCGCCGCATCGGCATCCGATTGCTGGAATACATCGATAAAATGCTGTGTATTCCCGGCTCCGCCGGAAGCGATCAAAGGTATGGAAATGTGATCGTTTATTTGTTTCAGCAGCACATTGTCGAAACCTGACTTGGTGCCGTCGTGGTCCATGGAAGTAAGAAGGATCTCGCCCGCACCGCGTTCTTCGGCTTCTTTTATCCAGGCCGCCGTTTCTAAATGAGTAGCTACGCGACCGCCGTTCAGGTGAACGAGATTACGTTCGCCTGCCGCTTTAGTGTCGACCGCTACCACCACGAACTGCTTGCCAAATGCGTCCGCCAGCTGGTTGATCAGTTCCGGGTTGCGTACGGCCGCAGAATTAATGGAGATCTTATCGGCGCCCGCGTTCAGCAGGATGTCGGCATCAGCCAGCTCGTTGATGCCGCCGCCGATGGTAAAGGGGATATTCACCTGGCGGGCGACGGCTTTCACCAGCTCCACCATGGTTTTACGGCGCTCGTGGGTAGCGGTGATGTCCAGGAACACTAATTCGTCGGCCCCCTGCCGCGAATATTGCCAGGCAAGCTCAACCGGATCGCCGGCATCGCGCAGATCGACGAAATTCACGCCCTTCACTGTTCGGCCGTCCTTGACGTCGAGACAGGGAATGATACGTTTGCAAACCATGGGATTTAGAGAGAGATCAGCGCTTTGAGGTTCCAGTCTTTGATATCCTCGATAGATATCCTGCCTTCGTAGATCGCCTTGCCAACCACGCAGGATTCCACTTTGATATCCTGCAACCCTTCAATATCGTCCATCGAGCTGATGCCGCCTGAGGCGATAAGCTTAATAAAGGGGGAGTGGTCGAGCAGCTTGCGGTAAAGGCCGATTCCTGCGCCGCCAAGCTTCCCGTCTTTATTGATATCGGTACATAGAAAGCGGAAGAAACCCAGGCGAAGGCAACGATCAACGTAATCCATCAGCTTGATCGGCGAGCTTTCCATCCAGCCGGAGTATTTGATCACCTCGTCGAGCACGTCGATGGCTACCACGATATGGTCGGAATACCGGTAGCTGCCTGAAACCGCTACGCTCAGTTCGTCGAGGAACTCGGGGTTGGTAATGGCTTGTGTACCCACGATCACGCGGTGAACACCTGAATCGATCAGTTCTTTCACTTTCGCGATACTGCGCACTCCGCCGCCGTATTGTACTTTCATATCCGTTTTGCGGATAATGTCGAACAGGTATTTCTGGTTGCTGAAATCGCCTTTAGCGCCGTTCAGGTCGATGATGTGAACGAACTCCGTTCCGTTCGACTGGTATTTCTCCACCATCTCTTCGAGCGTAACATCATAGAAGGTCGCATCGTCGTAGCTGCCTTCACGCAGCCTGACTACTTTTCCGTCAAGAATATCAATTGCAGGAATAATGTACATCGTCTATGTCGCTAAAAGTGAAAAATTCTTTAATATGTGTTCGCCGGCTTCGCCAGACTTCTCAGGATGGAACTGTACCCCGTAAAAGAACCCTTTTTGAATCGCCGCTGAGAACCTGATCTCATAGCCCGCCGAAGCTAAGGTAAATTCCGGATTAAACTCTATAAAATATGAATGTACAAAATAAAAATACGTTCCGTCATCAATTCCATCGAATAAAGACGTCCTTTTTTCGATCGTGATATTGTTCCAGCCGGTATGCGGCACCTTAAGCTTTATTTTGCCCGAAAAATGAAGCGTGTTGATGGGAACGATGCCGGTTAACTGCGAGTTTCCTTCCTCGGAAAAGGAAGTCAGCAATTGCATTCCCACGCAAATACCAAGTACCGGCTTAGTTAAATTCCGGATCACCGGTACCAAACCCGTTTCGTTCAGCTTGTGCATGGCAGCGCCCGCGTGCCCCACCCCGGGAATGATATACCGGTCGTATCCGTCAATATCCTCCGGAGAATGGATCATGCCATAGGGGATTTTTAACCGTTCCAGCGCCGCTGTGAGCGAGAAAATGTTGCCGGCACCGTAGTTGATTATTCCGATCATGGAGTTGTGGGTTTTCAGTTTTCAGTTTTCAGTGATCAGTTGTCAGTTTTCAGTGATCAGTTTTTAGTTTTCAGGGATCAGTTCGGCGGGCGTAACACGGGACTGACGACTGACAACTGATCACTGACAACTCATAACCGACCGCTCCCTATAATACGCCCTTCGTACTGGGGAGCGCCATATTATTTACGTTCCGTTTTACGGCGATCTTCATCGCCTTTGCGAAGGCTTTAAAGATCGCTTCTATTTTATGATGCTCATTCTGGCCTTCCGCTTTGATGTTCAGGTTTGAGCGTGAGGCGTCGGAAAACGACTTAAAGAAATGGTAAAACATCTCCGTAGGCATTTCGCCGATCTTTTCGCGCTTAAACTCCGCTTCCCAAACGATCCAGTTGCGTCCGCCGAAATCAAGCGCTACCTGCGCCAGGCAATCGTCCATAGGAAGGCAAAAACCGTACCTTTCTATTCCGCGTTTATCGCTGAGCGCCAGTGCGAAAGCTTCGCCGAGCGCGATCCCGGTGTCTTCGATGGTATGATGTTCGTCGATGTGGAGGTCGCCCTGCGTTTTAATGCTGAGGTCGATACCGCCATGCCGGGCGATCTGGTCGAGCATGTGATCGAAGAAATGGATGCCGGTGGAGATATCGGCTTCACCCGTTCCGTCGAGGTTCAGGTCGATGCTGATCTTTGTTTCCCTGGTGTTCCGTGTATGCGACACGGTACGGTGACCGACCTTTAAAAATTCGTAGATCTTTTTCCAGTCGGTACTTTCCAGGGCCACCGTATCTTTAATGCTCTCCAGCTGTTCCCGGCTGAATTCCCTGCCGCCCAGGTGTGATTGGTTGTTTAACCAGATCGCCTTTGCGCCGAGGTTCTTCGCCAGGATCACATCGTTCAGCCTGTCGCCAATTACGAACGAGCCCGCCAGGTCATACGATGCCGTGTCGAAAAACTTTGTTAACATTCCCGTTCCCGGTTTTCGGGTAGGGGCCTGTTCATGTGGAAAAGTTTTGTCGATAAAAACCTCCGTAAATTTTGCGCCTTCGTTTTCGAACGTCTGCAGGATAAAGTTGTGCACAGGCCAGAAATTCTCGTCGGGATTGGCAGGCGTGCCCAAGCCGTCCTGGTTGGTCACCATCACGAGCTCGTAGTCCAGCTCGGTAGCGATCCTGGCAAGGTACAGAATGGAGCCCGGGTAAAAGATCAGCTTATCAAACGAATCGACCTGTTCATCGGCCGGTTCTTTAACCAGTGTACCGTCGCGGTCTACGAACAGCACCTTGCGTATAGGGTTGATTTCCGGTGTATTATCCATTGTTAAATGTTGCTAGTGCCTTAATTAATTGTTCGTTTTCTGCGGGCGTACCAATGGTGATGCGGAGGCTGCCTTCGCAGAGCGCTATTTTAGAGCGGTCGCGGACAATGATCCCGCTCTTTACCAGGTGTTGATAGATCTCTTTCGCATCGGTCGTTTTTACGAGAATGAAGTTCGCATCTGATGGATATACTTTCAGCACGAAAGGAAATGCGGTTAACTCTCTCGCTACTTTTTCGCGCGCTGTTACCGCCTCCCTGATCCAGTGATTCACCTGTTCAATGTTGTCGAGCGCCTTCGACGCCAACCGCTGCGATGCGTCATTCATGTTATAAGGCGGCTTCACTTTGTTGAAAACTTCGATAATTTCTTCACTTGCGAAAGCCATTCCAACGCGCAGCCCTGCCAGTCCCCATGCTTTCGAAAGCGTTTGAATAACTACCAGGTTGGCGTATTCCGTGAGTTCCCGGATGAAAGTTTTCTGACGTGAATAATTGATATAGGCTTCGTCGATCACCACGATGCCGTCAAAATTGGCTATGACCGTTTCAATATCTTCCCGGTTGATCGAATTGCCGGTGGGGTTATTCGGCGAGCAGATAAAGATCAGCCTGGTATTGGGATCTATCGCTTCGGCGATCCCTTCCAGGTCAAGCTGGTAATCTTCGGTTAGCTTTACCCGTTTCAGGCGGACGTCGTTGATATTTGCCGATACCTCGTACATTCCATAAGTCGGCGGCACGATGATCACGTTATCGGTGCCCGGGCGGCAAAAGGCGCGGAACAGGATATCGATCGCCTCGTCGCTACCATTTCCAACGAAAATATTCCGGGGAGGAACACCTTTTATTTTGCTCAGCTTCTCTTTTACGAGGGCTTGCAAAGGGTCCGGGTAGCGGTTATAGGGCTCCGGAAGAGGAGAGCCATAGCTGTTTTCATTCGCATCTAGGTAAACGGATGCTTCGCCCTTAAATTCGTCCCGGGCAGAGGAGTAGGGAACAAGGTTTTTTATATTTTCCCGTAGGAGGTTGTTGAGATCGAAGCTCATCGTTTAAATATTAGGGTAACGGGTTAAACCCGCTGTTAAATTTCCATGTTTGTTTTTCGTCGAATGCGAAAATCACCTGGTTATTCTCCAGGTAAGGCGTACTAAAATAGCCGCTGTAATCGGTGCCTGCATCGTTTTTCATCAGGAACCGGCTGGTGGTTTTACGGGTAGCGATGTCAAATTCCGCTGCGTGGACGTCGAACGGGCCATGCTCACCGCGGGAAAGCAGCTGCCAGTAATAAAGTTTGTCGTTTATCACTGCCGGTGATGAAAAGTAATCGTTGAGGTTCTCCGCAACGCTGCTGAGCTTCGTCGCTTTGTTCTGTGCATCGAGCAATAAATAGGTGCCGTGACTGGCAATCATGGTATCTCCGTTCCACAGCGAATCGGCAAAGGTGTCCGGCTTCTGGTAGACATAGTATTTACCCAAACGCTGAAGGCCAAACCAGCCGCTAATGGTATCAACAAAATCTTTATCACGGGAGATTACGTAGTAAGTACCGTCTTCCAACTCATTACTATAGGTACCCGTATCGATCACGGTAAAACTCGTAAGCAGTTTAAAAGGCTTGAACGATCCGTTGCCGGCAAGCTCCCCGCCTTTTATGGTTTCGGCCGCATCAGCGGTGTCGATTTTTGGCGCCCGTGTACACGACCATACAGCGGCCACAAAACATAAAAAGACTACAGCTTTCATATTAGTCCTTTTTTAACCGTACGGTGACCGCATTTTTATGTGCCTGAAGCCCTTCCAGCTCAGCCAGGATCTCTACAGCTGGACCAATGTTTTTAATTCCCTTTTCGGAGATTTCCTGGAAAGTGATCTTTTTCACGAAAGAATCAACCGATACGCCTGAATATGAACGCGCATAACCGCTTGTCGGCAAGGTGTGATTGGTTCCTGACGCATAGTCGCCCGCACTTTCCGGTGTCAGGCTCCCGATAAAAACGGAACCGGCGCTGGTTACTTTTTTTGCAAGCCCGCGGCTGTATTTCGTTTGAATGATCAGGTGCTCCGGCGCATAACGGTTGCTGAATTCCATGGCCTGGTCTGCACTTGACACGATAACTGCGAAGGAATTGTTCAACGCCATCCTGGCGATCTCTGCCCGTGGCAAAGCCCGGAGCTGTTTTTCGACCTCTTTTAACGTGTCCGTCACAAAATCCGCCGATGCGGAAACCAATATCGCCTGGCTATCCGCGCCATGTTCGGCCTGTGCCAGCAGATCTGCGGCTGCAAAAACCGGGTTGGCCGTTTCATCGGCGATGATCAGTACTTCAGACGGGCCGGCGGGCATATCGATCGCTGTTTGCGTGTCGCCCTGTACCATGGTCTTTGCTTTGGTAACATACTGGTTGCCAGGGCCAAATATCTTGTCCACCTTCGGGATACTTTGCGTACCATAAGCCATTGCGGCCACGGCTTGCGCGCCTCCGGCCAGGTAAACGCGCTCGATGCCAAGCAATACCGCACAATAAGCCAGGAACGCGTTGACCATCCCGTTCTTTTGCGGTGGCGAACAAACGACGATCTCACCGCATCCCGCAAGTTTTGCCGGAATTCCCAGCATCAGGAAAGTACTGGGGAGTACCGCGGTTCCTCCCGGGATGTATAAGCCCACCCGTTCTATTGCCCGGATCTCGCGCCAGCAGGTAACGCCAGGCATAGTTTCCACCGGTTCCTCCTGCTGCAACTGTCCCTTATGAAAAGCATGGATGTTGCGGTAAGCGATCTCTAAAGCTTGTTTTTGTTCCGGACCGATGGTCGCGGCAAGTGCCTGGATTTCTTCTTTGCCTATAAAAAGCTCACGGAGCAGCACGCCGTCAAATCGTTCCGCGTAGCTGAAAAGCGCCGCATCGCCATGCGACTTTACGTTCTCTATAATATCCTGCACCCGCTCGCGGATCTCGTTCCCGTCGTCTGTATTTCTCCGGGTGAGCTCGTTTATTGCACTGTCTGTAAGAGTGTCGTAGTGGTATATTTTTAACATAAGTGTCGGTTGAGTGATCAGCAGGCAGCTATCAGTTCCTTTGAAAGGTCGTAACAGAACTGATCCCTGACCACTGGTTACTACAAGATAATCTTCTCAATCGGTAATACCACGATCCCTTCCGCGCCTGCGGCTTTTAGCTCGCTGATCTTTTCCCAGAAATCGCGCTCCGGGATGACCGTATGAATAGCGATCCAGCCTTCCTCGGCCAGCGGCACCACGGTAGGGCTTTTAATGCCGGGAAGCAATTCTTTCACCCGTTCGAGGTTTTTCTTTTCGATGTTCAACACCACGTACTTGGTTTCGCGGGCCCTTAAAACAGATTGTACGCGCTGGATAAGTTCGCTGATCAGCAGGTTGTCTTCATCGCCTTTACGGCCGATGAGGACCGCTTCCGAAGCCATCACATCTGTAAACGATTGCAAGCCATTGCTTTTCAGCGTACCGCCGGTAGATACCAGGTCACAGATGGCGTCGCTCATGCCGAGACCGGGAGAGATCTCCACGGAGCCCGAAATTGTGCGGATGTCCGCTTTCAGCTTATGCTCATCAAGAAACCGTTTAAGGATAACCGGGTAGGAGGTGGCAATCGCTTTGCCGTTGAGGTCGCCGATAGACCGGATGGTGCTGGTGTGGGGAATGGCGATCTTGAGCGAACATTTTCCAAATCCCAGCCGCTGTAGGTACGCTACGTCGGCCCCGGTTTCGCTGATCACGTTTTCGCCGACGATACCCAGGTCGGCGATGCCGTCCTGTACATATTCGGGGATGTCGTCGTCGCGGAGAAATAAGATCTCCAGCGGGAAGTTAGAAACAGGAGAGATGAGGGAGCTTTTGTAATTGTCGAAACTAAGGCCGCAATTCTTCAGAAGTTCTACAGATTTTTCATTTAATCTGCCCGATTTCTGGATAGCTATTTTGAGTGTTTTCAAGTTTATGTTGTTTAATCAGACCAATGGTTACAGTTGCCAACTATGCGTTTCACGTAGAAACGTACTATTTTATCTATCGCCGCAATGGCGATGATGGAAATGTACGTGGTGGGTGAAAACTACTGGCATTGTATTTGGTTCTCCTGATTAAATCGGGGAGCGCAAATATAGTGGTTCACCTGGAAAAAACAAAAATAAATGATGCGAAGCGCGCCCGATGCCGGAAGGCCCGGGCACGGATGCAGGTAATTAAACAAACAAAATGAAAAGGATCACTTACTCATGTATTTTATTAATTCTCGTCGGACTGACGCTGGGGTCCTGTAAGAAACCCCGGTCTGATATCGGCGCAATCCTGTTCAAGGAAACCAAAAACAAGGTGTTTAAAAAGGTGGATTCCGTAGCTTATTACAAAGTTTTCAAAGAGTTACTGGCCGCTGAAAAAGACAACCTGAGCAACTCGTCCCTTATACAGGAGTTCTATACCACCAATGGTTATGAGCCCTATTTTATCGTGAATTTCACTAAAGACAAGCAGCTGCTGAATGTGGTCGACCATTATGCCCAGGCGCCTGCACATGGTCTTAGTCCTGAGCTGTTTAACCATGCGGAGCTTGCGCCGCTGGTAGCAAAGCTCTATGGTAAAAAGGATATCAAAACGGTGGACGAAGCCTATAAAGTAATTGCACGAACCGAGCTGCTGACAGCCAACTCGCTAATAAAGTATGCTACCGCGATGCAGTATGGTATCGTAAACCCCCGCAAGATCTTTGCGCGCTACTATATGAAAACAGCCAAGCCCGACAGTGCTTTTATGCAAAAAGTGTTTGCTATAACAGACATAAAATCGTTCCTGGATACTATTCAGCCCAGCGGCGACCAATATAAAAAGCTGCAGGCGGCGCTTGCCTCAAATTATATTTATACTGGCATGACCGCCGAAGAAACCAAAAAAGTGATCGGCCTTAACCTCGAGCGCCTTCGCTGGAAAAACAAACCCACCACCGACCGTTATGTATGGGTGAATATCCCGGACTATATGCTTACTTACGTGGAAAACGGCAAACCGGCACTTACTATGAAAGTATGCGTGGGAAAAGGCCCGGAGCAGTCGCAGGCTGACGCAGATTTCGATGAATCGGAAGAATCCGTTCGTCCGCATAATCACACGACGCCCCAACTGAGCAGCGCCATCAACAATGCGCAGGTAAACCCTGTCTGGAACATCCCGGAGAGCATCGCCAAAAACGAGATCTATGCACACGTAATGAAAGACCCGTATTACCTGGTGAACAACAGCATTAATGTATACACCAAAAGCGGCTCGCAGGTCGACGCCGACGACATCGATTGGTCTGATGTAGATAAAAATAACATTCCTTACAGCTTTAAGCAGGCGCCCGGAGATGATAACTCACTGGGAAAAATTAAGTTCCAGTTCCCAAATTCCAGTTCGGTATACCTGCATGACACTCCCGCGCAAAAGCCCTTCGCGTTACCCGTGCGTGCCGTGAGCCATGGATGTGTGCGTGTGGAGAAGCCGCTTGAGCTGGCACACGCCCTGTTTGGTGATGGTGAAAAGTACAACCTCGTAAAAGAAGAAATGACCGAAAGCAATCCGTCAGCGAGAGATATTTCCCTGTCGCAGCCTGTTCCCGTTTTTCTTGATTACATGACCGCCTTCGCAGACGCCGCCGGCCAGGTACAGATCCGCCCGGACGTATATAAGCTGGATGATGTGTTATACCGCAGGATCAGGAAGGCGCTTGCGTATAAGTAGTAAGCACGTTTTACGCAGTACGTTTGCCTCGAACGTACTGCGTAAAACGGTTACAGGCTTTTCAAATACGCAATCGACTGCGGCACCTGCGTGCTGATGTGCGTACTTTCATCTTCGATATAATAATGTTTAATGCCTGCCTTTTTCGCTGCTTTCAGTATTGCCGGGATGTTCATCTGGCCGGTGCCGAGCGCCACGTCATTGTCTACCGGTGTTCCGCCTGAAAAATCCCCTACTACACCTTTTTTAAGGTCTTTGAGGTGCATCAAATGAAAACGCTTGCCGTATTTTTCGAGTAGGGAAACGGGGTCTTTACCTGGATGTACCACCCAAAGGATATCCATTTCAAAGCTCACGTATTCGGGATCGGTATTTTTAACGATATAATCGAAGAGCGTTCCGTCTTCATAATCCCTGAATTCGAAACCATGATTATGATACACCAGGGTAAGATTATATTTTTCTTTCAGGATCTTACCCGCCGCGTTAAAATCATTCGCGGCTTTTTTCGCTTCCTCTACCGTGAAAGGAGTTTTATTGTTCCGCGGTATCCCGGAGATGCGTACATACGATGCACCGAGGGCTTTCGCATCTGCGGCTACGGCATCCGTTTTGGTAGTGGCATCGGGGTAGCTCACACCGAACGACGAGCATATCATACCGCGTTCATCAAGCAGTTTTCGCAGCTCGGCGGCGGTTTTACCGAAAAGGTTCGAGAATTCCATATCAGTAACGCCGAGGCTCCTGATAGTGTCCAGCGTGGCGGCCACATTTGTCTTGAAACTGTTCCGGTAAGTATAAGATACCATACCGGGTTTCTGCGGGAACAAAGGTTTATCTTTCTGGGCAAAACACCCGCTAACCGTTAAGAGGAGTACAATGGAGAGATATTTCAATTTCATTTCTGTTGGTTTTCTAAAATTTATTCTTCGTTACATTGCATAAGCTTCGTGCCCTTCGCTGAACTAAAAAACACGGGTCACGCAAGTTACGCAAAGACTGAAAAAAGATCAGATCTTAATTTCCCAGCCTTTTTCGTACTCGCGGCCCCAGAGCTTCATGGCTTCCTTATCGTTAAGGATACGGCCGTTTGAAGGGTCGCATTTTAATGTCCTTCCCACCCGGTAAGCAATATTTCCGAGTTGGGGCAGCAAGGTCGATTTATGCCCTTCGGCGATCGGTGCGTTGATCGGTTCCGTACCGCGAATGGCGGCGCAGAAGTTCTGGAGATGCAAGCCGTCTAACTGTTCTGTCGGGCTCACTTTATTCGCCGGGTCGAAGGGCGTGTTGTCTTTAGCTTCATAGATCACTTTGTTATTGGCGTCAACCACCTGGTAACTGTTCGCGCCGGGATACACGATCGTGCCTTTATCACCATAAAAGATCACGCCGCGTCCGCTGCCTTCCGAATTGAAATTATTACAGCTGCGTCCTTCCCAGGTAGCGCCTTTATTCCCCGGGAAATTGTAGGTGATGGTTTGCGTATCCGGGGTTTCCCAGTCGTCCTGGAAATGATAGCGGCCGCCTGCAGAAACCACTTCGGTGGGGAAATCTACGCCGAGGCCCCAACGGATCACGTCTAGTTCGTGTGTGCCGTTATTGAGGGCCTCACCGGTGCCCCAGTTCCAGAACCAATGCCAGTTATAGTGCACCAGGTTATCACGATACCCGCGGCGCGGGGCAGGTCCCTGCCAGAGATCAAAGTTCAGGTTCGCCGGAGCCGGAACGGTTTTGCCTTTCCCGATCGACTTCCGGTTGTTCACGTACCAGCCCCTGGCGAAATAAACCCGGCCGATCGCGCCGTCGTGCAGCTTTCCGATCATTTCCTTTACATTGCTGAACGTACGGCGCTGGCTGCCCATCTGGACCTTCCTGCCATATTTTAAGGATGCCTGCACCAGCAGCTCGCCCTCGCGGGGATTGTGGCTGCAGGGTTTTTCAACATACACATTTTTGCCCGCCTGCAGCGCCATAATGGCTGCCGGGGTGTGCCAATGGTCGGGCGCGGAAACCGCCAGGCCATCGAAGTCGTTTACCTCCAGCATTTTTCGGATATCGGTGAATCCCTTCGGGCGCTTACCGGTGATCTTCTCTATATCGGCAATGGACCTTTCAAGCACCGTCGCATCCACATCGCAGATATACCCTACTTCCACATTCGGCAAGCGGGCGAACGTTTTCGAAAGGAACGATCCGCGGCTGTTCGTACCCATCACGCCCAGGACCACTTTATCGGCCGGCGAACCGGAAAAAAGGCTATGGGCATAAGAGAGCGATGGCGAAAGCAGCATGGTAGTGCCCGTGATCCCAGCTTGCTGGAGAAAATGGCGGCGATTGATTGTAAGGGTCATGGAAGTTAAATTGGTTGCGATAAATGTAGGAAACTTTTATCAAATAAATAGTTGTAATTGCTAATATTATTAGTAATTTTATTCCATGTAACGGCTTCTCACATGATCACTTCAAACAGCCATCGGCATATCGCCCATTTCGACCTGGACAGTTTCTTTGTCAGTGTTGCCCGGTTGGATAACAGCGATCTTTTAAATAAGCCGATCCTCATAGGAGGATCGAGCGACCGTGGCGTGGTTGCGGCATGCAGCTACGAGGCCCGGAAATTCGGCGTACACAGCGCGATGCCCATGAAGCTGGCGATGCGTCTTTGCCCGGAGGCCCGGATCGTTAAAGGGGATTACGATAGCTACAGCAAATATTCCCGGGTGGTGACCGAGATCATAAAAGGAGAGGTGCCGGTGCTTGAAAAAGCGAGCATCGACGAGTTTTACATGGACCTTACCGGGATGGATAAATTCTTTGGCTGCAGCAGGTTCACCCTTGAGCTGAAGCAAAAGGTGATGAAAGAAACGGGGCTGCCGATCTCCTATGCGCTCGCCTCCAACAAGCTGATATCGAAGGTCGGCACGAATGAAGCAAAGCCCGACGGGCAGATCGACATCGGCTTCGGCATGGAGCGTGCGTATCTCGCGCCGCTGAAGATCGATAAGATGCCCGGCATCGGGGCGAAGACATCGACTTTGCTGAGACAAATGGGCGTAGAAACGATCCGGATCCTCAGCGAGATCCCTTTGCCGATGATGGAAAGCAAATTCGGCAAAAGCGGCATCGAACTCTCGAGAAAAGCGAAAGGGATCGACACGTCGCCCGTGATCCCTTATTCCGAACAGAAAAGTATCGGCAAGGAAGAAACATTTGGCAATGACACCATCGATGTGCATTACCTGCATAGCGAGTTGGTACGGATGGTAGAGAACGTGGTGTACCAGCTGCGTAGCCAGCGGAAATTATGCGGGTGTGTTACGGTTAAGCTCCGGTATTCGAATTTCGACACCTATACGCGCCAGGCAGCCATCCCTTATACGGCTTCGGATAACGACATCCTGCAGGCAGCCAAAGATCTTTTCAGGAAACTGTACGATAAGCGATTGCTGGTACGGCTGCTTGGCGTGAGGGTAAGCGATCTTGTTTACGGGCAGCAGCAGATCAACCTGTTTACAGATACCGATGAAAGTGTTCGCCTGTACCAGGCGATGGACCATATCCGGACACGCTTTGGCGAAAATATGGTATTCAGGGGTACCGCAGATCATTTACGTTCACCTAAATACCAGCATGTACGTTAACTGCAAAACATATTTTAGCTACCGCTACGGAACGTACGATACGAAGGAGCTGGTAAAAGAGGCGGCAGCACTTGGTGTGCGGGCGATGGCGCTGACAAATATTAACGGATCGCCGGATGCGTGGGATTTTGTCGATTTCTGCCGCGAATACGGTGTAAAGCCCATTCTTGGATGCGAAATAAGGAATGGCCATACGCTCTGCTATGTGCTGCTGGCCAGGAACGCCGTGGGGTTTGCCGTGATCAACCGTTTCATTTCCGTATATAAACAAAACGGGCAGCCATTCCCGGGGCGGTTTGAAGGGCATAGGTCGGTGTATGTGATCTATCCGTTAGGCAGGTTTCAGCCGGACGAGTTGGGGGAGAATGACCTGATCGGGGTGAAGCCCTCGGAGGTCAACAAACTGATCACCCTGCCGATGGCCGCCCACCCGGAGAAATATGTGATCAGGCAGCCCGTTACGTTCCAGGACAAACAGCGGTTTAACCTCCATCGCCTGCTTCGTGCCATCGACCTGAATACGCTCTGTTCCAAGCTTATGCCGCAAGACGTAGCCGGACCGGAAGAGTGCTTCCTGCCGGAAACCGAACTGATCACGCGGTTCCGGGAATATGCGGCGATGATTTGCCGTACCAACAGGCTGATCGAAGACTGCGGCATCGAAACGGAGCTGAAGAGCGATAAGAATAAAAAAACGTTTAGCGAATCTGCGGAAGATGACCGGCGCTTACTGAGGAAACTGGCGTACGACGGGATCTCCCGCCGCTACCCTAAACGAACAAAGGAGATCACAGACCGCATCGAGAAGGAGCTGGACGTGATCAATAAGATGAATTTTAATGCCTGCTACCTGATCGTAAACGACGTGATCCAGTATGCCCGAAGTCGTAATTTCTTTTATGTGGGTCGCGGGAGCGGGGCGAATTCTATCGTGGCTTATCTTATGGGCATTACCGACGTCGACCCGATCCGTTTCGACCTGTATTTCGAACGTTTCCTGAACACGTTCCGGGTAAGCCCGCCGGACTTTGATATTGACTTTAGTCACCGGGACCGGGATGAGGTGATCGACTATATTTTTACCAGGTACGGCAATGACCGGGTTTCGTTACTGGGGATGTACAGCAAGTTCAAGTACCGCGCTACCATACGCGAACTAGGTAAAGTAGTGGGGCTCCCTAAATCGGAGATCGACCAGCTGGCCGCACAACGGCCAGGGAATGTGCCCGACGACCGTCTTCACCGGGCAGTGCTCAAATACGGCCTGCTGCTGAAGAATTTCCCGAATTACCACAGCATTCATGCCGGCGGGATACTGGTATCCGAAGAGCCCATTTATACGTATACGGCTCTTGAAATGCCGCCAAAGGGATTTGCTACTTCACAGGTGGATATGTTCCTTGCCGAAAAAGTGGGGCTGCATAAGCTGGATATCCTAAGTCAGCGTGGGTTGGGGCATATAAAGGATACCATTCAGCTGGTGAAGCAAAACCGGGGAATCAGCATCGACATTACCCGTGTGGATGACTTTATGACGGATGAGAAGGTTGCTTTCAATATCCGGAACGGGAATACCATCGGTTGTTTTTATATCGAGAGCCCGGCGATGCGCCAGCTGCTCACGAAGTTAAGATGCAGCGATTATCTCACGCTGGTAGCGGCGAGCTCGATCATCCGCCCGGGCGTATCCCAATCTGGAATGATGAAGCAGTATATCTATAACTACCATCATCGCGACCAGGTGAAGTACCTCCATCCCAAAATGGAAGAGTTATTGAAAGAGACTTACGGGATCATGGTTTACCAGGAGGATGTGATCAAGGTGGGCCACCACTTCGGCGGATTGAACATGGCGGAATCGGACGTATTGCGCAGAACGATGTCGGGTAAGTACCGCGACAGCGAGGAAATGGACAAGCTCGAATTGAAGTTCTTTGGCAATTGCCGGAAACAAGGGTACCCCGAACACACCATCCGCGAGGTATGGCGGCAAATGGCAAGTTTTGCGGGCTTTTCGTTCAGCAAGGCGCATTCGGCGAGCTTTGCCGTAGAAAGCTACCAGAGCCTCTATCTTAAAACCTACTACCCGATGGAGTTTATGGTAGGGGTGATCAATAACTTCGGAGGGTTTTACCGCACGCCTTTTTACTTCCACGAGCTCAAGCGCACCGGAGCAACGCTGCATGGCCCGTGCGTGAACCGGAGCCATTTGTATACTACCATTAACGGTAAAGATGTTTTTACCGGCTTTATTCATATTGAAAAACTTACCGATACGCTCAAGGAAAAGATCGTGCAGGAACGCGAAGCACACGGGGCTTATCTTACGCTGCAGGATTTCATCGGGCGTGTACAGCCGGGGCAGGAATTACTGAATATCCTGATCAGGGCCGGGGCGCTTCGGTTCACCGGGATCCATAAGAAGGAACTGCTGTGGAAAGCCAATTTCACACAGCACAGGTTAAAAGCGCAGCCGGCGATGGCCGCGTTGTTCGATGAACCTGAAATGGAATTTACACTGCCTGAGTTCAAAAAATATCCCCTTGAGGATGCGCTGGACGAGCTGGAGCTGCTCGGTTTTACTATCGGCAATTCCTTCGACCTGGTGGATGACGACCTTTCCGGGCTCTCATATGCGCGGGAACTCCCGTTGCTGGAAGGGAAGGAAGTGAACCTCCTCGGCGAGCTGGTGATCACCAAAGAGTCCTGGACCCGCAAGAATGAATACATGGTTTTTGGCACCTTCCTGGATCCGCACGGCGACTGGATGGATACGGTCCACTGGCCGGCTTCGATCAACGCATACCCCTTTTCGGGAAGCGGGTTTTACAGGATGAAGGGGAAGGTGATCGCTGATTTTGGCGTGTATGCGGTTGAAGTGACGGAGATGAGCAAAGTGGGACGGAAAGCCGTGTATTAACACTTATATTTGACCGAAAGCCAATTATTATGAAGACGATCCGCCTCTTTATTTTTTTTCTGCTTGCCGGCTTTTCTGCGAATGGCCAGGTCATCAGCCTTAATAAAAAAGAAATATCCGTGTTAAAACGGCTGGTAAAAAATGACCCGGGTGTTAAAAACCGTTATGTCCGTTATGAGAAAGCTGCTAACGCCGCACTTGCGGACACCCCGGACCCTGCCGACACGGTGTTCTCTGAAGGCAGGCTGGCCAGCGATCCGAAAAAGATCGTTACCGCCTACTCACTGCTTGATCTCGACAAGATCTACGCCCTGGCACTTGCGTACCGGATCACCGGGGATAAAAAGTACCTGCATAAAGCGGCGCTGTTTCTTACTGCGTGGGGCAAGCGGAACCAGCCTAACGGCAACCCCATCAACGATACCAAGTTCGAGCATGTATTTGAAGCATTCGACCTGGTAAAAGACGCGCTGACGCCTGCCGACCGCAGGATCGTGAGCACCTGGTTCAGTAAAATGGCGGATGCGGAGATCAATAATCCCCGCTTTAACGGCACGGGAGCAACAGGCCGCAACAATTGGAATTCACACCGGTTAATGGTTATCGGCCTGATCGGTTATGCCGTCAACGATCGCCGATACCAGCAATATGCACTGGCCGAGCTACCCAAACATATCGAAAAGAACCTGTATGCGGATGGATCGGGGCTTGATTTCCACGACAGGGATGCGCTGCACTACCATGTCTATTCGCTTGAGCCCCTGCTTTCGCTTGTCACTACCCTGAAGCGTGCCGGCGAAACCGACTATTATTCTTTTATCTCTGCCTCAGGCTCGTCGATCAGGGGATCGGTTAAGTTCCTGGAACCGTTTGTTACCGGTGAGAAAACCCATGAAGAATTCGTAAACAGCAAAACGGATTTCGACCGCGCCAGGGCCAACAACAATGAGCCCAACTTTAAGATCGGCGCTCTTTTTAAGCCCGATCATGGCGCACGCGTATTTTCACAAGCCGCATTTTTTGATCCTGCACTCTTCGCGATCGCCAAAAAAGGATATGCCAACGAAGAAGCTTACCCCGACTGGCAATCCGTTTTGGCTAAAGTAAAGCGGTAACCCGTATCCCGAAGCTGCAACCGCAGGCTATTCCCCTGGTGGAAAATCCGCTCCTACGGTAGTTTCCTCCCACGCATCAAAATCCTTTTTGAGCACTTCTAATTTCGCCCTTCCTCCTTTCATGGCGTTTGCACCAAGCAGGAGGTATAAGGGAGGCTCCGGCGACTCGACAGCGGCGATGATCGCTTTTGCCGCGCGTACCGGGTCTCCCGGCTGTTTGCCGCTATAGCCGCGGATGGTACGGATATTTGCCCCTGCAGTGGTATCGTAGTCTTCGATCCCTTTATGCGTTTCGTTGGCCGAACGCCCCGCCCAGTCGGTGCGAAAACCGCTTGGCGCGATCACGGTTACCTTGATGCCCAGCGGCGCTACTTCTTTGGAAAGCGATTCCGAAAGCCCCACCACCGCAAATTTGGTCGCGTTATAGAAGCTGATCCCGGGGAACGCCACCAAACCTCCGATCGAAGCCACATTCAGGATATGACCGCTGCGCCGGGCCCGCATGGCAGGGAGTACCTTTTGTGTTAAACTTGCCAGTCCGAACACATTCACCTCGAACATCCTGCGGACCTCGTGCTCGTCACTTTCTTCCAGCGACGCGAAGTAGCCGATCCCGGCGTTGTTCACGAGCACGTCGATTTGGCCAAACTTAGTTTGAACAGCTTCTACCGAAGATACGATCTCTTCCGCTTTCGTCACGTCGAGCTTCACCGGGAAAGCCGTGTCCGGGTAAGCACTGATAATGTCGGCTATATCCGCGGTGTTCCGCGCAGCCACCGCCGCTTTATAGCCCTTGCTGAGCACTTCTGTTGCCAGCTCCCGGCCAAACCCGGTAGAGCAGCCGGTAATAAACCATACTTGTTCTGATGCCATGATAGTTGTTGCTTTGCTGCAAAGTTAGCAGGTAGTTGTGAGTTATCGGTGTCAGTGATCAGTTTTAACTCTGACCATGATATCAGTATCCTTGCTATTCCCCTCTAAAAGTCTTACCTTTGCCGGAAATTATCAGCCCCTTGCCAGCAAGTTTCGGTGATAGCGCAAAGTATTAAGTATGAAGAAGATAGTAGATTACCGCAAATTGTTGGGCGTAACTGAATCGGCGGAGTTGCAGGAATTAAAAACCGTGTACCGCAGTTTAATGAAAACCTGGCATCCCGACAAGTTTACAGAAAGTGTGGAAGCCCGCACGGAGGCGGAAGAAAAGAGCAAAACGATCATCGAAGCTTATCACTTCCTGGTGAGCATTGCGCCCGAAACACGCAGCCAGTCGCTGGCGGAATATACCGCTACCACCACTACTTCAAACATTGCGGATTACGATTATAAAGGACAGGTGCTTACCATTACGTTCCTGGATGGCAGTGAATACGAATATTTCGACGTGCCGCGTGCCGTGTATATCAAGTTCATCAATGCCGACTCCCCGGGGCGTTTTGCACGCCGCCATATTTACAACTCCTTTGTTTACAGGAGCGTAAATAAACTCGTCGCATCAGCTTAGGCGTTCACGGCTGTCCTGACCGCATAGATGGCTGCAACGATGTGTTTGCAATGTTCCACTTTATGCGGGCAATTACAGATCGCCCCGGTGATCCTTCCTGCGGTGAGCTGGATCCTGACCTGGTAAGCGGCCGAACCGGTAACTTCCGCCAGCCAGGTTCCCCCGTCCGTTTCCCGGAGCGAGGTCACCATTCCCCCGGTAAAATAATCGTAACCCTTTTCGA
This sequence comes from Hufsiella ginkgonis, assembly GCF_009834915.1. Classification (GTDB taxonomy): domain Bacteria; phylum Bacteroidota; class Bacteroidia; order Sphingobacteriales; family Sphingobacteriaceae; genus Hufsiella; species Hufsiella ginkgonis. The sequence goes on from NZ_WVHS01000002.1 coordinate 170,957, forward strand.
GCAGGTACGGTGTAAGGTATTGTTCAAAGTCGGTGAGTTTCATGGTAGCGATATTGGTTTAGGGGTAAAATAGCGTTTCTTTGAAAATAATCTTTAACCAGGTTTGAAAAGAGCACATCATCAGGCAATGGACTGATGCGAATCCTGCCATTGCTCCTGTGTGTGAGAAATATGCCCGGTTGTGTAGTGACTTTTTCTCCTGTCGGCAATGGACAATACCACGCAGCCTGTTATGGTCACGAAGAGATTACTGCCAGGTACACATAATCGTACGTGGTGTCGCCGCTCCCATTGGTAAAAGTCGTGATTTCGCGGGGGAGAGATGCAGTATATGTTTTGCAATCCATGGAATTGCCACCCGGGCGGGCGAGTCAAAGAATGTTAACGCAAGCGCACGGCGACCAGAATAAAAAACAGGAAAACAAACCTGAATAGCAATTTCTCCCAAAAAGTCCAGGCGGGTTGTTCCTGATGTTGTACATCCATGCGATAAGTTTACGAAAAGATTTATATTTAGCCGCCCGGAAACCACCTTTCGGCGCCATGCTTAAAACCTAATTATATGTACAAAATCGCTTTTAGCCTGTTCTCTTTGCTGCTCTTTTTCGTTGGAACCGATAAACAACGTCACGAAACGGGGCAGGCTGAAAATACCCCGCGGGTAGATTCGCTCAGCAGCGCCGTTAAGTGGCCGGATGAACTGCAGCTTACCTATTTCGCGGGACCCAGCCTTACGCCGAGTCCTGCCTGTATCGCGGTATCGCCCACCGGCGAAGTGTTTGTAGGCGTAGACCAGATCGGCTCACTCGGTAAGAAGCCCGGAAAGGGAAGTATCGTAAAGCTTACGGACAACGACAACGACGGCAAAGCAGATAAAAGTTCCGTTTTTGCCATGGTAGATAACCCGCGGGGCATCCTGCCGATAGGCGATAAGGTGTATGTGCTGCACACCACCTTTTCCAAACAAACGGGAATCGCTACCGGTATGGACCTGGTGGTATTTGAAGATAAGAACAACGATGGCCTGGCAGATGGCGAGCCTAAGCCATTGATCCAGAATATCAGCTCGCCGAAGTTCATCCAGAGCCGCGGCACCGACCACGCCACCAACGGTATCCGGATGGGGATCGATGGCTGGATCTACATTGCCTGCGGCGATTTCGGCTTTTCCAATGCCGTCGACCGCTCCGGGAAGAAGATGACCATGCTGGGTGGCGGGATAGTGCGCGTGAGGCCTGACGGTACCGGCATGGAGCTGTACACCCACGGTACCCGTAACATTTACGATGTGGCCATCGATCCTTTTATGAACATTTTTACCCGCGACAATACCAACGACGGCGGCGGCTGGAACATTCGCTTCAGTCATCACATCCAATCGGGGGAATATGGTTACCCGCTGTTATTTAAGCATTTTACGGAAGAGATCCTGCCCGGCCTGGTGGATGTTGGCGGAGGTTCGGGCACCGGATCTTTTTACATGAACGAACCTACCTGGCCGGAAAAGTACAACCATGTACCCATGATGGCCGACTGGGGCAACAGCTTCCTGTACCTGCACCGGGTGACCCCCGATGGTGCGAGCTTCACGCAAAAGGATGAAACATTTATCAAACTTCCGCAGATCACCGATCTTGACGTGGATGGTTCAGGCCGGATGTTTATGTCGGCCTGGGATGGTGCGGGTTATTCCGGCAGCCCCAGCAAGGGATTTATCGTACGGGTGATCCCCAAAGGGTGGAAGTATAAACCTTTTGCCGACCCGAAAAAAGCTTCGGTGAAGAAATTGGCAGAAATGCTGAAATCGGCGAGCGCCGTAGCCCGTCTCAGCGCGCAACAGGAAATGCTTACACGCGATGCAGCTGATGTATCAAAGATCACCTGGAAGATCGCGGCCGACAGCAAACTGCCGCTGGAAGTACGTGCCGCAGGGATCTTTACTTATACCCAGGCAGCCGGCGCAAGCGGCATTGCTAACCTGGTTAAATTAACCGAAGATGCGATGGTCCGTGAGTTCGCCCTGCGGGCACTTACCGACCGTAAAGAGCATTTGGCTTCGGTGCCGCTGGAACCCTTTATAGCCGGCCTGGATGATGCATCGCCACGTGTACAAACAACGGCGATCATCGGGTTGGGACGCTTAGGGCGCCCGGAAGCCATTCCTGCATTACTGAAAATAAAAGTTCCTTCTTCTTTCGTGGCGCCTCCAAAGAACGTGGAAGGACCGCATGCCACACCTAATTCGGCCATGATCCCGGCACATCTCGCGGTGCGCGCACTGGTAAGCCTGGGGGCTTCCGACGCCTGCGTGAGAGCGATCGGTACTGAAAGCTCGACCATCGCCTTATGGGCCTTGCGCTATATGCACGACCCGGTAGCGGTGAATGGCCTGATCGCCGCCTATGCAAAAACAAGCGATCCTGCATTGAAAAACCAGTTACTTACCACCCTGGCACGCCTCTATAAAAAAGAAGCGCCTTACGAAGGACAATACTGGTGGAGCACTCGTCCCGATGGACACGGTCCATATTATAATGCCGTTACCTGGGAGCTGTCGCCTGCCATAAAAACGGTGCTGATGGGTGTGTTTACCGCCAGTAATGCGACCGAGAAGTTGTTTTTCGCCGACCTGAACGATAAGTTCCAGATGGAGATCAACGAATTTGGCGGCGAAACGGCCGTGGTAGCCAGGGAAGAACCGAAGGTCGACCTCGAAGCCATTAAGAACAAGAAGGGACAGGTTGGTGCTTCTTCGATCGAAGATGTGATGCTTGCCATGGCTAAGATCCCTGGCGACCCGTTGATTGGCAAGGCGGTGTTCCTGCGCCAGGGATGTGTGGCTTGTCACAGTATTAATAAAGGTGAAACGTTAAAAGGGCCCTTTATGGGCCAGATCGGCTCGATCATGAACCGCGAGCAGATCGCCGAATCGATCCTGAAACCGAACGCCTCCATTTCGCAAGGGTTTGCCACGGTATTGGTCACCCTTAAGGGCAATAAAAGCGTAATGGGATTTGTGACCGCTGAATCAGCCGATAAGATCTCTATGAGGGATATCACAGGCCAGGTTACCGTGGTTAAAACGGCGGATATCATCACCCGGAAGGAAATGGAGACCTCCATGATGCCGGTGGGGTTAGCCAACGCACTCTCTTATGAAGAATTTGCGGGATTGATCACCTACCTTTCTAACCAGAAAAAGTAGCAGCCGTTTCCAGTATTTCGATCCGGTCGCCGCGCCTGATCGTACCGGCACTCCTCGGGACCAGTGTAATGCCAAAGCTTACACCGCCCCGGGGATGTTTTTTATACGCCGCGAGCGTTTTCAGCGGTTCTTTATCCGCGCGTTTCTGGTGTGTTTCCGGGTCGATCAGGGTAAATACGCAGCGCTTGCAGGTTTCGTTCGCCTCAAGTATCACATCGCCGATACGCACTAGTTTCCAGGACTCTTCTTCCTGGGGCAGGCAACCGCTAACAACCACGTTCGGACGGAAATGATGAACAGATACCGGTTGTGCCAGCTTCCCGTTCAGCTCGGCTACCGACTCTTCAGAGAGGATCATAACAGGAGAGGTGTCGGCATAACTTACTTTATCTGTTGCACGCGCATTGTATTTCGGCGGGATAATGCGGCCACGGGTATCGTCCATAAAAATCAGGCGGCAATCGGTTCCCAGGTGATCCGAGATCAGCTGATCGGCAAGAGAGCCAACCCGGATCCCGCTCACTTCATTGCTAAATAAAGTCGCCGGTACCAATTCTTCCGGCGGAGGATTAAGCGTAACCGAAATACCGGCGCCATCGGGGGTACTTATTTCAAGCGCGTGGCCTGACAGCCTGGTACGTATGCCAAGCATTGCCGGGTACTCGCGGGCGGTAAGCACGGTATGATCACGGTCGATAATCGCCCAGCGCCTGTCATAAGCCAATCCCTCCGGCAATACGGCACTTTCGGTAACGCTTAACCGGTAGGTAGATTTAACGGGGTAGAGAAAAATGTCGGAAATACGCAGCATCTACTCTTTCGTATCAGTTACCTCGCGTTCCACCGTGATGGTGCAATCGCCGATGAGGGCTGCCATCGCGCCAACGGCGGCCAATACAGGGGCAAAGATCACGCCTGCCAGGCCAACGTTCAGCGGGAAGTTCATCAGCTCTTTCCCTGATTTATCGCTCACCGTGATCTTACGGACATTGCCTTCTTCGATAAGCTCTTTGATCTTCTTTAAAAGATTTTCGCCGGCTACGGCAAAGGTTTCTTTGTTGATTTTCATGTTGTTCGGATTATAATCGTACCGGGTGAAATAACCGGCTACCGTGATTTAGAGTCGATTGAAACTGGTTTGTTACCAAAAGTACCTTATCTTTGTCTGCATTATCACCTACCTGCAATGACGGAATATTTCATCTTTCTTAAAGAATGGCTCCTGGACCTCGGCGAAGACCATAATGTAAACCCCTTTGTTTTCGGTGGCCTGTATTTAACCAGCAAGGTCTTTTTCTTTTCGCTGCTGGGTTGGACCATTAAATGCTTCCGTGCACAAAAGCCTTTCATGATCATCCTTGCGCTGGCTTTCCTGAGCTTCAGCCTTCCTTACTTATACCTGATCATCGCCGGTGAGAACATTTCGGTGTGGATCTACGTGTTCATCGCCAGCGTGCTTTCTTACGGGGCGTTTACCATCTGGAAGAAATTAAACGGGAAACCTGTAGTGGGTTAGTCAGCTGCTTTGTCTTTTTTGTTTCAGCAGCAGGTCTATCGCGTCATTTAGTGATCCCGCGCGGATCACTTCCCCGGAGTTCACAAAAAAGATCTCATCGGCATTTTCGATCGTGTTTAGCCGGTGTGCGATGATCACCCGCGTAGTGGTTTCAGGAAGTTTGCCGAGGATCTCACCCAACAGTTTCTCGGTAATGGTGTCGATGTTCGCTGTGGCTTCATCAAGGATCAGCAGGCTGGGGTCCCGCAATACCGCGCGCATAAAGGCGATGAGTTGTTTCTGGCCGAGACTAATGCTGTCGCCACCCGATGCTACTTTGGTGTCGAGCCCGCTTTCGAAAATGGCGAGCAGGCTTCCAAGCCCTGCATCCAGGATCACCTGTTCCAACTCCTTGTTGCTAAGGTCCTCGTAGCGGTTGTTCCCGTACAGGATGTTATCTTTCACGGTCCCGGTAAACAGGAACGGTTCTTGTAAAATAAACCCGATCTCGTGGCTTCGTGCTGCGGGCGAGTAAGTGCGTATGTCTGTTCCGTTTAATAAGACTTGTCCTTTCGACGGATCATACAATCGTGCAATAAGCGAAGCCGTAGTGGTTTTCCCACCGCCGGTAGGGCCCACCAACGCATATGTTTTGCCGCGTTCAAGCTTAAAGCTGATATTATGGAGGATCTCCCGGTTTTCGTCATAGCCAAAATGTACGTTACGGAACTCCAGCAGCGGCGCTCCCGTTTCGGGTGTGGCTGCGGGTAGTTGCGGAAGATCCGGTTCCAGGGAAAGTATTTGCGAGATACGGTCCCAACCGGCCATCGCCACCTGGAAGTTGGTCCACAGTGCCGCCAACTGCCTGAGCGGGTTGTAAAAATTATTGGCGTAGGATAAGTAACTGATCAGAAGACCGATAGAAAATTCACCTATCGTGATTAAGTAGATCCCGAACGCCAGTACGATCAATTGCGCCACGCTGGCGAAGAAACCATAAACGGGGACGAACACGTTATTGGCAAGCCCTGAGCCAATGGCGGTGCGGTAATTTTCGCGGTTGGCGGCATCAAAGCGTTTCCTGAAATAATCGCGGCGGTTAAAGGCGATGATCACTTTAAAATTATTCAGGCTTTCCTGGATCTCGGCGCTCATATTACCGGTACTTTTCAGGTTTAGCGCGTTTTTTCTCTTGATCCAGGGAGAAAGCGCCAGTGTAAGCAGCAAGATCAGTACCGCGGGGACCAGGGTGGCCGCACCGAGTCTGGTATTGATGATCAGCAGGAAGATCCCGGCTCCGATCATGATGGAAATGTTGCCGATAAACTGCATCAGCGACTGCGAGAAGAACTGGTTCAGTTTATCCGTATCGTTGTTAACGCGCGAGATCAGGTCCCCTGCCTTGTTCTGGTTAAAAAAACCGACAGGCAATTGCTGGAGCTTGTTAAATATCGAGTTCCGCAACGTAAACAGCATGCGCTGACCAACACCGCCCATCAGCGTTGTTTGCATATAACTTGTAAAGAGTGCGGCAAGGAACATGCAAAGCAATATCGCAGCGTTGTGCAGCACACCTGTGAAATTCTTTTGCTGTACATAGCTGTCAATGGTATGGCCGATGATCAGCGGGATGAGCAGGCTCAGCGTGGAGTTAACCAAAATGGCTGCCAGCGCAAAAAACAGGATGCGTTTTTCGTGTGCGATAAGCTGCAGCAGCTTTTTGACTCCCGCGAGCGTAGATGTTTTCTGTTGCGCCGCGCCCAGCTTATTGAGGTTGTAATTCATGTATGGATCGGTAGGTTAGCGGGCGATGCCGGGTTCATAGTTACTGGTACTTTGCTGTGAGTCGAGGATCTGGACGTATTCGGTGCTCGTTCTTAACAGGTCTTCGTGCACGCCGCTGGCCACGATCTCGCCCTGCATCAGCAACACGATCTGGTCATAGTGCGCTACCGACGCGATCTTTTGTGTAACCGAAAGCAGCGTAAGCCCGGGGTAGTTACGCTGGATATTGTCCAGGATCTTTCGTTCCGTCTCCTGGTCTACACGGGCGGTAAAATCATCAAGCAGCAATACTTTCGGGTTAATTGCAAGCGCCCGTGCCAGCATGATGCGTTGTTTTTGTCCGCCGGAGAGGCTCGATCCGCGTTCGGAGACGATGGTGCTTAAACCGTCAGGCAAACTTTCGATAAAGCCGGTGAGCTCGGCGGTTTCGATGGCTTTGGCCAGGGATTCATCCGTGATGGTATCGCTAAAGGCGATGTTTTCCCGAATGCTCATGTTAAAAATGATGCTGTCCTGGAACACGAAGCCCACCTGGCTATGGAATGAATCGCTGTCATATTCGGTTATGGCATGTCCGTCGAACAGTATCTCGCCGGATGAGGGACGGATCAGGTTGGTGAGCAGGAATAGCAGCTGCGTTTTACCTGCGGCCGTAGGACCGATCACGGCGATCTTCGAGCCCGCCGGCACCGATAAGGAGAGGTCTTTTAACACGGGTTTCTGGTCGTAGATCACCGAAACGTCTGTCAGCACGATATCGCCGCGAAGGACCTCTTTTCGCTTCCCCGCGCCGGTATTCTCCGGTGCATTGAGCACCATGCTGATGCGCTGGAAGGAAGCGGTGGCCTGCGCGATCAGGTTGCTCATAAAACCGAGAATAAAAATAGGAAAGATGATCAGCGAGAGGTAACTGCTGAAGGCTGCGTAGTTACCCAGCGTCATCGTTCCGCTGATCACGAAATGGCCGCCCATCACCAGGATGGTAAGTGCCGCCAGGTTGGCAGTAAAAGTGACGATCGGGATCAGCCCGGCGAAAAAGCCAAGGATCCGTAAGCCGTAGTTTTTTGCCTCCGTATTGGCCCTCAGGAATTTATCGTATTCAAGCTGCTGCGAGTTAATGACACGGATAAGCGCCGATCCCAGGATGCTCTCGTTAATGACTTTATTCAGCTGATCGATAACGCCGCGGCTCTTGATGAATAATGCGCGGACATTCTTTAAAACGTAAAAGAACGTACCCCCGATGATGGGGATGATCGCGATGATAGCCAGCCCCAGTTTCCAGTTGATGGTAAGGAGCAAAATACTTCCCCCGACGATGATGAAAAGCGACGATACGATAGACACCAGCGCCTGTGATACGAAAAGCTTGATCGAATCGACGTCGGCCGTAAGGTTAGTGAGTAACTTCGACGGGTTGGCTTTCTCGATAAAGGCGTAACTCTGTTTGGAAATTTTATCCGAAAGGCGCTGCCGCAGATCACGCGCCACTTTCTCCGAAGCGTACGTCTGGATAATACTTTGCAGGTAGCCGAAAACAAAGACCAGCAGTACTGCTGCCGAAAATTGCCGGATCACCCGTGTAAACACGAATCGCTGTTTAGCGTAGTCGTCGATACCGCCCGCAATGATCTTAGGCAGCCACAGGTTAATGCCATTGCTCACAAGGGCAAACAGCAGGAGCAGGGATATTACACCAACATAGGGTTTTAAAAGGCTTGAAAGTCCGGGTGGCTTCGCACCGCCTTGCGGAGATTTGGGAGACTGCATGTTAGGTATACGACGAGCAAAGTAACGGAATATTTTAAAAGGATGCCTTTAAAGAATGTTTATCCCCGCTTTCGCGGATAAATGGCCGGCTGGTGATCAAACCTCACCATTGCGACGTAGAATATAACAAAACAATGATAGCTTGTAACGAAAAAGATAAAAGTCAGTGATATTTGTTATTAAATTGTAAAAATTATATTTGCTTATTAGCGAAATCGTAAAACGATCCCTTTACACCTTTTCACAATAAACTAAGTTATATGAAATCTTATTTACTTGCCTCTATGGTATTGCTTGCCGCAGGTTCAACGGCATTGGCGCAGAATTTTCCCGCAGGCGGGGGCGGGGGACGACCGGCGGGCGCCGTTGCCGGACCGGCCGCCAGCATCGCCGCGGTTACGCAGGGCTTTAAAAAGTTCGAGGGTTATTTCAACTTTTATTATGATGAGAAAACCGGGAAGATCCTGCTGGAAGTAGATAAGTTCGACCAGGATTTCCTGTACTTCAGCTCGCTGACGGATGGCGCAGGCAGGAACGCAGAACGTGGCCAGGCATCTGCCGATGTGGCCCGGTTTGTGAAGATGGGCCCTAAGCTTTTCCTGGTAGAACCAAACTTGTCTTATCGTGCCGGTAACGGCAACCCCGACGAGGTAAAAACCGTTGAAGGCTCTTTTGCCAAATCGGTGATCTGGGGATTTTCGCCGGTCGCAATAGAAGGTGAAAAAGTCCTGGTCGATCTTACGCCATTTATTGTTCGCGACGCATTGGGCATCGGCGCCCGGCTGGGTGCACCCGCTACTTCCGGGGGACCGGGAGGCAGGGGCAATGCCGCAGGCGGCGCAGGCGGTGCTTACCGGGTGGATGATACGCGTTCTGCCGTTTATCTTCCTACCACTAAGAATTTTCCTAAGAACACCGAGTTCGAGGCCATGCTTACATTTACAGGCGGCGGTGGCGGCGGACGCGGATTTGGTGGCGGCGGTCTTGCGCCGGATCCTTCGGCGGTGACCATCCGCATGCACCAATCGTTCGTGGAACTCCCCGATGGCAATTTTAAGCAGCGCAAGTTTGATCCGCGTACCAGCTTTAACTCGTTCAGCTATACAGATTTCTCGGCGCCGATGAACGAGCCCCAGGTAAAGCGGTTCACCCGTCGTCACCGGCTCGAAAAGAAAGACCCGAACGCGAAAGTGAGCGAAGCCGTAAAACCGATCGTTTACTATATCGACAGGGGAGCACCGGCCCCTATCAAAAAAGCGCTTATCGAAGGCGGCGCCTTCTGGAACGAGGCATTTGAAGCTGCCGGATTTAAGAACGCGTTCCAGGTAAAAGAGCTTCCCGAAGGTGCCGACCCGATGGATATCCGTTATAACGTGGTGAACTGGATCACCCGTGCCGGAAGCCCGCGGGCATTTTCGTACGGTTCATCATACAGCGATCCGCGTACGGGGGAGATCATTAAGGGCGTGGTTACGCTGGGGTCAGACCGTCACCGCCAGGATTACATGATCGCCGAAGGCTTGCTTCAGCCGTATATTGACGGCAAGCCTGTACCGAAGATCATGGAGGAAATGGCACTTGCCAGGATCCGCCAGCTGTCGGCCCACGAGATCGGACATACGCTTGGGTTTACTCATAATTTTGCAGCCAGTCCGAAAGACCGTGCATCGGTGATGGATTACCCGTTCCCAAGGATCGCGCTTAAAGCTGATGGTACCATCGACCTCTCTAACGCCTATGCGAAGGGGATCGGCGAATGGGATAAGCGTGCCGTAATGTGGGGATATTCCGTATTTCCGAAAGGAACAGACGAGAACGCCGCCCTTGATAAGATCATGGACGAAACCATAAAAATGGGTTTCCAATATATCCCGGATATCGGCGGGTACGTGCATCCTGCATCTCACCAGTGGGACGACGGCGCCAACCCGATCGATGAACTGGATAAACTGATGAAGGTTCGCCGGCAGGTGCTGGACAATTTCTCAGAAAAAGCGATCGTTGCAGGTGCGCCAATGGCTACGCTCGAAGAAGTACTGGTACCGATGTACCTGCTGCACCGATACCAGATCGAAGCGGTAGCGAAATCGATCGGCGGCCTGTACTTCACCCATGCAGTAAAGAACGACGGCCAGGCGCCTACCAAAATGGTTGATCCTGTGCAGCAATGGCGTGCATTCGACGCGCTGATGGCCACCGTTTCGCCGGATGCGCTGGCGTTGCCTGATGCGCTGATCTCGAAGATCCCGCCGCGGCCTACCGGTTTCCCGGCTTCGACGGAGACGTTTTCGGGTTATACCGGCCCCACGTTCGACCCGATCGCTACGGCGGAAAGCGCGGCGAACGAAACCATCTCCTCGATCCTGAACCCGGCGAGAGCGGCGCGCCTGATCGAATACAACGCCCGTGATGCCAAACAGCCGGGTTTTATGGCCGTTGCCGACAAACTGATCGCACAAACATGGAAAGCGACCCCGGTAACAGGATATAAAGGGGAACTACAGACCATGGTGAATAACCTTACACTTAAGTTCCTGCTCCAACTGGCCGCTAACACCGATGCGGCAGAAAACGTACGCGGTGAATCGATGCTTAAAGTCGAAGAGCTAAGGCAGTGGATGACCTCGGCCATGGCCGGCGCATCGCCCAAGCAAAAGGCAAATATGATGTTCGGCTTATCGCAGATCGAAGAGTTTAAACAATCGCCCGGCAAGTTCCAGCCGACGGCGCCGCAGGTGATGCCCCCGGGCGCACCGATCGGTATGCCCGGAATGGACTTCCTGAACGATGACATCCTGAATTAATACCGGTTATTGCCCCGGAATACGTGTCATACCGGTTATTATCACATTACAACAAAACTTATTAATAAACACGGAGGGCCAACGGTCCTCCGTGTTCGTTTGTCGGGAGATGTGACAAAACGCCCGTAATGTATCCGGATTGTTAGCTAGTATACAGGTCGGTGCAGGATGGTATCGTGCGGACGATATGTTAGTTTTGGTTACCTGCTAACCAATTGTATGACACTGATTACCGCCCCCAGAAACGCCGTTTTCGCGTTGTTATTATTGAGTTCACCTGTGCTCGCTAGGCAACAGACGCCTTCGCAACAAGTCACCCGCCGTGCACCTGCCGCCGAAGTTGCCGGGATCCCGGTCAACTATGACGATGCCAAAGCAGGCGCCTATACACTTCCGGATGTACTGACCCTTAAAAACGGGAAAAAGGTAACCGACGCTAAAACGTGGACCAATAAAAGAAGACCGGAGCTGATTGCGCTTTACGAAACCGAGCAGTTTGGTAAGGCTCCTGCAAAACCGGCCGCACTGCGCTGGGAGGTATTCGACAAGGGCACGCCCGCGCTGAACGGCACGGCCATCCGCAGACAGGTTACCCTCTATTTCGACCAGGACACTTCGAAACATAAAGTCGAGCTGCTTATTTACTTCCCTGTTGGCGCTTCAAAACCTTCGCCCTTATTTATGGAAGTGAATTTCTCGGCCAACTCCGCGGCAGTGAACGATCCCGGGATAAAGCCATCGCTGTCGTGGAGCAAGGAAGGCAAGCGGGTTCCGGTGGCGGCCCGGCCAGGTTTCGGCAGACTGGCGGTGGACAAGTTCCTTTCGGAGGGTTTTGCCGTTGCCACGGTTTGCTACACGGATCTCGAGCCCGACGCGCTCAATGCCGCTACCTGGGGCATTCGTGGGAAATACCTTAAAGCCGGGGAAACAAAACCTGCCCCCGACGAGTGGGGCGCCATTGCGGCTTGGTCATGGGGCATCAGCTGCATCATGGATTATCTCGTAACAGATAAACAGGTGGATGCCAAACGTGTCGCCATTCACGGTTCTTCCCGGTTGGGAAAAACAGCATTATGGGCTGGGGCGAAGGACCCGCGCATTGCCCTGGTCATAGCCAGTGCTTCCGGGGAAGGGGGCGCTGCGCTGAGCCGCAGGAATTACGGGGAGACCATCGCTCATATGGTGGCGCCCACCCGCTACGATTACCAGTTCGCGGGCAATCGCGCCAAATATGCGGCCGATCCCGCCACCTCACCGATCGATGCACATATGCTCGTTGCCCTGATGGCGCCCAGACCGGTATTGCTGCAAACGGGTGATGACGATGGCTGGTCGGACCCCAAAGGCGAGTTTCTCGCGGCCGTAGCCGCTGAGCCCGTGTTTAAGCTGTTCGGGAAAACAGGACCCGGAACCACGATCATGCCGCCTCCGGCGGACCAAAGCCTGCTGCTGAACACACTCGGCTACTACGAACACATCGGCGGACATGGACCGATCCCTGCTGATTGGGGCCTCTTTGTGACGTACTTAAAGAAATTTTTATAATACATACTTGCCGCATGAAAAAAGCCCGCCTCATTATTCTTTTCCTGTTGATGATCACCGGTTCTGCCTTTATTGCGCAGAAACCTAAACCCACACTTTTCCTGATAGGTGATTCTACCGTGCGCAACGGAACGCTCGGGAACGGCGGGGGCGGTTTATGGGGGTGGGGAAGTTTCCTGCATAACCTGTTAGACACCACGCGGATCTCCGTTCAGAACCGCGCCCTTGGCGGAACCAGCAGCCGCAGTTATGTAACAGGCGGGCTCTGGAACAAGGTACTGGCAGAACTGAAGCCCGGCGATATCGTGATAATGCAGTTTGGCCATAACGACAACGGGAAGACCTCGGTAAAAGGAAATGGCGAAGATACCATCCACGCGCTTAACCCGAAGACCGCGGAAATGGAAGTTATTCATTCCTTCGGTTGGAATATGCGGAAGTTCATCCGCGAAGCGAAGGAAAAGGGCGCTACCCCGATCGTATGCTCCCTGGTACCGCGTAACCGCTGGACGGACGGCAAAGTGAATCGCGACGACCATAGTCACGGCGAGTGGGCAAAGCAGGCCGCAGTGCAGGAAGGCGTGGCTTTTATCGACCTGAACACTCTTGTCGCCGATCATTACGACCAGGTAGGGCAGCAACACGTACAGGGCACCTACTTCGATAAAGACCCGGTGCATACCATCGCGGGAGGCGCCAAGATGAGTGCGATGCTGGTAGTATATGGGCTCCGGAACCTGCAAAACAACCCGCTGAAAGAATACCTGCTAAAAACGCCGGCAGCTATGCAGACGTGGACCTACGCGCCAAGCAAAGATCCCCGCCTGTAGCGCCGGGGGAAACGAACGACCAATTAGCTCCCGACCATAATTCCCTATGAGCAACCGCCGGTTTTTGCCCGCTATGGGCTTGTTAATTTCATTGATCTATCCAGGGATCAATCTCTTTGCCCAGGAGAATCAGCTTAGTAAAGAATTTAAGAACCCGCCGCCGGCCGCCCGGCCGCGTGTTTGGTGGCATTGGGCAAACAGTAACGTAACTAAAGAAGGCATCACGAAAGATTTCGAGTGGATGAAACGCGTCGGCATACAGGGAATGCAGTTGGGGGATGTGGCCTCCGGTGGCGGACAAACGGTTGAAAAGAAACTGGTGTTTGGCACCCCGGAATGGCTCGATGCCGTAAAACACGCGGCCGCCGAGGCAGACCGGCTCGGGCTGGAAATGGCCATGTTCACTTCCGGTGGATGGAGCCTCACCGGCGGCCCATGGGTAAAACCTGAAATGGCCATGAAGAAACTGGTTTGGAGCGAAACACAACTGGAAGGCGGTAAGACGCTGACTGAAAAACTATCGCAGCCGCCATCGGCGGAGGGAGCGGGACCACTCCTCCGGAACGGGAACCGCCCGAATGGATATTATAAGGATTATGCAGTGGTGGCCTACCGTACGCCCGCCGCTGAGCTTGCCGGAACCGCGGGTAATGTGAAGGCGAGCACTTCGCGGGGCGCAGTACATTTCGTAAGCCTCGCAGATGAAGACTTATCTACAGGGATCTCCGTTCCTGCCGACCCGTCGACAAAAAAGGCCGTGATCAGCTGGACCTATGATCTGCCTTTCAAAGCGAAGGCGATCACCATTGCGGGAAGGACGGGGATCCCTTTTGGCCGCGTACAGGCTAGCGCCGACGGCGTGAACTTTAAAACACTCACCACTACTCCCGGGAAGTCTGGCTACCGCGGCGGAAACATTCGCACCTATGCTTTCCCGGAGGTAACGGCCAGGTATTTCCGGTTCGAGATGACCAACGCACCGGTACGGCCTGCAGATGTGATCTCGGAGGCGACCACGCTTGCCGATACCGCTTACCGACTTACCGAGCTTCGCCTGGTGACGGGTGCGCGGGTAAATCGCTGGGAAGATAAGGCAGGGTTCAATTTCCTGTTCGAATATGATGGAACGGCTACGCCCGATTATCCCCGCACATCCGTGATCAGGAAAGAGGACGTGATTGATCTCACATCCTTAATGGCCGCAGATGGAACGCTGCGCTGGAATGCCCCGGCCGGCAACTGGACCATCCTCCGCCTTGGTTATGCATTAACCGGTGCTAAGAACCGTCCCGCAGTGCCTGCCGCCCTCGGTTACGAAGTAGATAAGATGGATAAGGAATATGTGACCGAATACATGAACGGTTACACCTCGCCCCTGGTCAAGGCACTTGGACCTTTGTACGGCAAAAGTATGCAATACATGGTGATGGATAGCTGGGAAGCCGGCATCCAGAACTGGACCGATAAAATGCCGGAAGAGTTTATGAAGCGCCGCGCCTACGCGATCCTGCCATACCTGCCCGCGCTTACGGGCCGGGTAGTAGAAAGCGGGGAGATGAGCGACCGCTTCCTGTGGGATTTCAGGAGAACGCTGGTTGACCTGATCGCGGAGAATCACTACGGTACCGTAACCAGTTACCTGAACAAGCAGGGTGTAAAAACCTATAGCGAAGCAGGCGGCGTATCGCTGGAATCGATCGAAGATGCACTGCTAAACAAGAAATATGTCGACATCCCGATGGGGGAGTTCTGGGTAAGGGACCTTCATCCTTCGTCCATGTATTACGAGGATGTGAGGGGAGCTGCCTCCGCATCACACGTATATGGCAAAGGATTGGTTGCGGCCGAGGCATTTACCGGGGGGAATTACGAATCGCCGGCCAGGCTGAAATCCATCGCCGACTACTGGTTTACACAGGGAGTGAACAGGCTGGTATTTCATACTTCCGCCCATCAGCCGCTGGATAGCAAACCCGGTAACACGATGGTGGGAACGCATATTAACCGCAACATCACCTGGGCAGAGCTGGCGAAGCCGTTTATGACCTACTTGTCGCGAAACGCATATATGCTGCAGCGGGGCAGGTATGCCGCCGATATTCTTTACCTGCTGAACGAGGGTGCGCCCTCCACCATGCCATTCTGGGGACCGGGCATTCAGCCGGCCACGCCGGAAGGATACTCTTTTGACTACATCAACGCCGATGCACTGCTTAGCCGGGTATCCGGCGGGCCGGATGGGAAACTGGTACTTCCTGACGGGCTTACTTATTCGGTGCTCGTGCTGCCGGAGACACAGGAAATGAGCCTGCCCGTAGCCCGTAAGATCAGGCAACTGGTACAAGCCGGCGCCGTCGTGGTAGGCCCGAAGCCCGTAAAGGTACCCGGATTAACAGCCTTCCCGGCATCGGACGACGAGCTGCGTGAGATCGGCAGCGAAGTATGGGGCGATGTGAATGGAGCCAGCCGCACGGTGAAAACCTACGGGAACGGGAAGATCTACTGGAACCAGCCGCTGCAAAAGGTATTGATGAACGCCGGCGTACCACCCGATGTGGATAATCACCGGTCGATTGCCGAGGTGTCATTTATTCACCGTATCGACGGCGATACCGACATTTACCTGCTGGTTAACCGCACCGGCGAAATACAGGACCTCGACGTAAAATTCCGCGTAAGCGGTAAACAGCCTGAGCTTTGGCATGCCACCGACGGCAGCAGCGAACCGGCGTCGTATCGCCTGATGGATAAGCTTACGGCCGTGAACTTGCGGCTGTTGCCCGGTGAGTCGGTGTACGTGGTCTTCAACGGGAAGGCCACGGCCCCCTTCCGTACGGTTGTCCGTAAAACAGGGTCGCTGGTTACCACGGTCGGCGGTCCCTGGCAGCTTGCTTTTCCGAAAGGCTGGGGAGCTACGGATGCAGCCATGCAAGTCGACAGCCTTCAATCATGGACCATGCATGAGGACCCGGGCATCAAATTCTTCTCCGGAACGGCCACCTATACCAAGGTAATCGACTTAAAGAAAAAATGGACCAGGGGCAGCGCCTTGTGGCTCGACCTGGGGAAAGTAGGCGACCTGGCCGTAGTATCTGTGAACGGACACGTGACCGACACACTGTGGCATGCCCCTTACCGCACCCTGATCGGCGGCTTCCTGAAACCCGGGAAGAACACCGTGGAAGTAAAAGTGACCAATAAGTGGACCAACCGGATCGCGGGCGACATGGCGCTGCCTGCCGATCAAAAGATCCTTTCCCCGGGTCCGCCACCGTTTGGCGGCGGCGGACGGGCAGTAACTACCGGTCCGCCGCCGGCTGGTTTAATGGGCCCCGTGAGGTTGCTGCGGGAAGACTGGTAGGCAGGAGCGCCCGAGTTTAACGGGATCTGTTCATTTTGTTCACTTTTTACCGCTAATTCATCTTTATTATAGAACCTTTTGGTTTCTATCGCGTTAGGAAAATACAAACGCTACCTTTTCCTGACGTGCATGATAAAGACTGCCTACAAAATTCCCGTATTACGCTACGGCCTGGTTGTTTCGCTGATTGCATTTTTGTTTATCGGATCATTTTACCTCTATCTTCACTATACGCGGGCACAGAAACTTCGCCAGGATATAGACCGGTTGGTGTTTGTCCGGGAAAATTCGGCGCTTATCGACAGCTGCATCCTCGCCCTGTATACCGCCGACAACGACAGCCGGCTGTTTAGTGTTACGGCAGACAAGAAGTACCTTTCGCAATTCCTGGATGAAATAAACCATGTATCCCACTTACTGAGCAGGATAAAGCCCGAAAATCAACAGCTGTTTACCGCGTCTTCCGAAAGGATCCGGCTGCTGATGGATAAGAAGACCACTAAAACCAACGATTACATCCGGTTAAGACATCTTACAGACAGCCTGATCGGTAATTCCGAATCGATTGGCGTTTCGCTGACCCGTAAAAACAATAAAGTAAGTTATCTGCTGTTGCGGGAAGTGAAAAGCACAGTGCGGATCGATACGATCACGGCCGACCATGTGCCGCAAAAAAAACGGCGTCTGTTAGGCAGGCTGGCCGAGGCCTTTTCTAAAAAACCGCTCGCCGGCAGCCAGCCTGTGCTTGTGCGGCAGGAGATCGAAACTTCCAAAGCCGAAACGCTGATGATCCCGAAACCCGTCATCCAGCCCTACCGCACCTACTACCGTAAAATATACAAAGCCAACACCAGCCTGCGGAGGAACGAGCGGGAGATACTGTTTATCAACTCTACCATCATCGGCGAGATCATAAATATCCTGAGAACCTACAAGAGCTTGGAACAGAATTATTTATGGGAAAGCAAACAACAACTGCGGGGTACCATCATGACGGTATTTTCCGACTTTACGCAGCTTTCGCTGCTTAATATCGGGCTGCTGGTGACGTTGGTAACCACCCTGCTTTATAACATCTGGAAGATCTTTAACAACGAGAAAGCCCTGATATTGTACAGCGAAAATGCCCGCAAGTACGCTACCGCGAAAAGCAGCTTCCTGGCAAGTATGAGCCACGAGATCCGCACACCGCTGAATTCGATCATCGGCTTTGCCGAACAGCTCGACCAGGGACGATTAACCGCCAACCAGTCAGAACAGGTGACCGCTATCCGGCACTCTTCGGATATGCTGCTTGAGGTAGTGAACCAGATCCTCGACTTCTCCAAGTATGAAACCGGTAAGATGAACCTTGATAATTCGCCATTTAAACTGGTGGAAGTGATCGAGGGCGTTTCACGGAGCATGAGTATCCTTGCTGAAAAAAAAGGTATCGCATTGCGCAGCGAGCTGAAGTTAGAACCCCAGCTCTGCGTTACCGGCGACGCTTTCAGGTTAAAGCAAGTAATGGTGAACCTGATCAGCAATGCCATCAAGTTCACCGCGCAGGGCGAAGTGTATCTCCATGCCTGGAACAGCCTGGCCAGCGACGACTCCATCGTCCTGCATGTAAAAGTGAAAGATACCGGCATCGGGATCTCAAAAGAGGACCTGCCGAATATCTTTAACGAGTTTTCGCAGGTAAATTCCGCGCAAAGCGAAGCCATCAAAGGGACCGGCTTAGGCCTTGCCATCTGTAAGAAGATCGTGGAGCTGCAAAACGGGCATATCCACGTGCAAAGCGAGCCTGGTAACGGATCGACCTTCAGTTTCCATATCCCGTACGAGCGGTGTGACGAAGCGGCATGTGAAGCAGGTCGCGACATTGCGTCGATTGACCTGACAGAACAATTAAAAGGGCGTCACATCCTCCTGGCCGAGGACAACAAACTGAACGTATTGCTCGCTAAGACCATCCTGAAGAAGTGGAACATGACGTATGACGTAGCTTACAATGGCATGGAAGCGTTAGAGCTTTGCAAAATGAACCATTACGACCTGGTATTAACCGATATCCAGATGCCTGAAATGACCGGGATCGAGCTGGCAAAAGAGATCAGGCAGCTTAGCGACAAGTCCAAATCCGGCATCCCCATCGTGGCACTCACCGCTAACGTATTAAAGGAGGATCATGATAAATATATAGCCGCCGGGATAAATGATGTGGCACTCAAGCCTTTCCTCGAAAAAAACCTGGTGGAAAAGATCGCCCTGAACGTCGATAAATGGTTTTCCACCACGTTTATAGGGCCCGAACGGGAATAATTTAGTATGTTTAGGATTGTGAACACGTTATTGATACCTTCTCAATATGCATCCTGTCCTCCTCCGTCACGTCAAAGATTTCGCATTAATTACGCTGGGCATTTTCTCCGCTGCCTTTGGTTTTAAAGGTTTCCTGCTTACCAACCATTTCATCGACGGCGGGGCTACGGGTATTTCGCTCCTTATCTCTGAGCTCACCGGTGTGCCGCTATATGTGCTCCTGGTGCTGGTAAATATTCCGTTCATCATCCTGGGGTACAACATCATCGGCAAGTCGTTTGCCATAAAAACGGCGCTGGCCATCTGTGGTTTGGCGCTGGTGGTGGCGCTGGTACACTTCCCGGATGTTACCAAAGACAATTTACTGGTCGCCCTGTTTGGCGGCTTCTTTCTTGGCGCAGGCATCGGGCTTTCGGTGAGGGGAGGAGCGGTAATTGACGGCACCGAGGTACTGGCGATCTTTTTAAGCCGCAAGTTTGGCACTACCATGGGCGATGTGATCATCGTGATCAATGTATTGATCTTTTCGGCGGCGGCCTATTTCTTAACCATAGAGATCGCGTTATATTCGATGGTAACGTACCTGGCAGCCTCTAAAACCCTCGATTTCGTGATCGAAGGCGTAGAAGAATATACGGGCGTGACCATCGTTTCCGTTCATAGCGACCGGGTGCGGCAAATGATCATCGATACCATCGGGCGCGGCGTAACCGTTTACAACGGAAAACGCGGCTTTGGCAAAACAGGCGAATCCATGGACATCGAGATCGTTTATACCGTGGTGACCAGGCTGGAGCTGAATCGCCTCAATACAGAGATACTCAAGATCGATCCCAATGCTTTCGTGGTGATGAGCAGCATCAAGGACACCAAAGGAGGTATGATTAAGAAAAGGCCGCTAAAGCACTGACAGGCATCATGTTATCCGGTAAATCACCCCGTTGGCCGCTCCCGTTACAAGCGTGGGTAATTTTTGTTTAAAAAAAAATAAAAAACTTATAGGACTATTTCTGATACTGGTTGTCATTAAGGTGATTTTGGTTTAGAAATGAAGTTAAGCGAACTCCCCGAAAAGTATCCCCGGCTTAAATACGCAGTACTGCTGTTATGGATCGTAATGGCATTGCTGGTTACCCGTGGCCGGATCAGCCATGATGCCATCAACAATTTCCTGATCTTTAAGTACACCTATTTCCATGCTTTAAACGGGCAGAACCTGTACGACCTTTACCCGGCGAACTATTACGATTCCAATCACTACGGTCCGCTGTTCAGCCTGGTTATCGCGCCGTTTGCGCTGCTGCCAAAGGGCATCGACATGTATGCCTGGCAGGTATGCATGGTGCTGATCTTTTTTGCGGCGGTGAACAAGCTTCCCATCCGTGTAAAAGAGAAGCTCTTCCTCATGGTCATTTGTTCTCAGGAACTGCATATCAGCCTGCTGGAATTTCAAACGAATTCGGCGGTAGCGGCCATGATCATGCTCACCTGGATCTGCATTGAAAACAAGAAAGATTTTTGGGCGGCGCTGTTTATCGTTGCCGGTTTTTATATCAAGTTATACGGGATCGTAGGGCTGGCATTTTTCTTTTTCTCCGACAATAAAAAAGTGCTCGTCCAATCGCTCATTTTCTGGGGCGCTGCGTTGTTCGTGGCGCCGATGGCCATTTTTTCGCCTTCGTTCGTAGTGCAATCTTATAACGACTGGTACCATAGCCTGGTATTTAAGAACCTGCAGAACGAGGCCATCACCAATCCTTACCAGGACATTTCTGTGATGGGTATGATACGCAAGATCTCCGGTAACGGTGAAATTCCCACACTTCCGGTCCTGCTGGCAGGGATGTTCCTCTTTTCGCTGCCCTATTTACGGGTCGACAGGCTGAGCAACCGTCCGTTCAGGCTTATGATGCTCAGCTCGGTATTGTTGTTTACCGTTCTTTTCAGCACGGGTTCCGAACATGCCACCTATATCGTTGCGTTTGCGGGCATCGGGATTTGGTTCGTCACCCTCAAGCGGTCCTGGGATAAATGGCAGTGGGCGTTTTTCCTCGTGGTGATGTATTTCGGCAGTCTCTTCTATTCAGACCTATCCACCTATCATTTTCGTGCGCAGATCATGCGGCCGTATGCCCTAAAAGCATTACCCTGCCTGCTGGTATGGTTGGCCATCAGCGCGCAACTGATCAGGGGACAAGTATGTTTCCGGTTCACTCCCCGGTATTTCCAGTTTGTTAACACTCTCAAATCCAATAAAATATATGAAGGACAATCACGCTAGTTCCGGTTCCTGGGAAAAGAAACTGATCTCCGTGGTTATTCCCGGCTTTAACGAAGCCGGCAATATCACCAAGCTGACACAACGACTGGTATCGATCCTGGAACCAAGCGGGTATAATTTCGAGCTTGTTTTTATAAACGACGGGAGCTCCGATAATTCGCAGGATCTGCTCGAAAGCCTGCACGAGCTCGATCCGCGCATCAATCACATCCGGTTAAGCCGGAATTTCGGTCACCAGAACGCGCTAAAGGCCGGGCTTGACTATGCCAGCGGCGACTGCGTGATCACCATGGATGGCGACCTGCAGCATCCGCCGGAATTACTGCCTACGTTTATTAAAAAGTGGGAAGAAGGGTATGATATCGTGTATTCCCGGAGGAAAGATGCCAGTACTTCAGGATCGAAATTTAAACGGGTAACCTCTAATTCTTTCTACTACCTGCTTAATACCGTTTCGGAAGTGAAGCTGGAGCCTGGCACGGCCGATTTCAGGCTTATCGACCGTAAGGTGGTAGAAGTGCTAATGAAGTTCCAGGAAACAGATCCGTTTATGCGCGGTGTGATCAAGTGGGTCGGATTTTCACAGTACCCGATCGATTATATTCCCGATGCGCGCTTTTCCGGCAAAAGCAAGTATTCCTTTAAAAAGATGGTGAAGTTCGCCCTCCAGGGCATTACTTCTTTTAGCATCAGGCCGCTGTATACCGCCGTGTATATTGGGTTTTCGTTCTCCGGTATCTCCGCGCTTTATGTTCCATATGTGCTTTATAGCTATTTTAACGGGCATGTGATTTCAGGCTGGGCGTCCCTGATGATGACGATCGTATTCATTGGCGGTCTGCAGCTGATCATCATGGGCATTATCGGCATCTATATCGGCAAGGTATTCCTGCAAACCAAGCAGCGTCCCAATTATATTGTCAGGAGCACCAGCCTGGCGCCATCAAAATCGCAATGGTCTTATTAAGTTTCGATATCGAGGAGTTTGACATGCCGGCGGAGTACGGCAGGCACCTGCCATTCGGCGAACAGATCAGTATTTCGGTAGCGGGAACACGGTCTATTCTCGATCTGCTCGACCGGCAGCAGGTAAAGGCTACGTTCTTTTGCACGGCCACCTTTGCACTGAACGCGAAAGAGCTTATCCGCGAGATGATCGATCGCGGGCACGAGGTGGCCTCGCATGGGTACTATCACTCCAGCTTCGATATAAAGGACCTGGCCGAATCGCGCGTAGTGCTCGAATCCATCACCGGGCAGCCGGTTACAGGATATCGCATGGCGCGGATGATGCCCATAGATGAGCTCGAGATCGCCATGGCCGGTTATCATTACAACAGTTCGCTCAACCCTACCTGGATTCCAGGCAGGTACAACAACTGGAACAAGCCGCGAAAACTGTTCCGGTACCAGGGCATCCTCCAGTTACCGGCTTCAGTGAGCCCCCTGATGCGGATCCCGTTGTTCTGGTTGTCGTTCCATAACTTCCCCATGTGGTTGTACCGGTTCCTTTGCCACCGCACGTATCGCAACGACGGCTACCTGAACCTGTACTTTCATCCCTGGGAATTTACCGACCTGGCGATCGAAAAATTAAACATGCCGGGGTTTGTACATAAGAATTCAGGCGATAAAATGACTTCCCGGATGGAGCATTTAATCGATCACCTGAAAACCAAAGGGCTTAAGTTCGATACGATCAGGGGGTTCCTGGCAGATAAAAAAACCGTCGCTAAAGCGATCCGGAAATTATGATCGGGTTTTTATTTATATTTGTCGCTTCGTCTATCCTGATAAAATCGATGGTAGGACGGTTTGCACGTGGTAAAAATTACGCTCAGAATTTATTCCGTTTTCCTTGCATTGCTTTGCTGCCTTTCCTGCTCCAAAATAGAAGAGGCAGGGCCGAAGGTGAAAGCACCGCTGAGGAGCTATACGATTACGTCGCGGCTTGACAACAAACAAGCCGGCACCGACTCGCAGGCTACCGGTGTACTGAAGGGCACCTATTCGGAGGTCACCAAGCTGCTTGTTTATTCGCTCGAGTTTAGCGTACCGGAGCCGCTTTCGGTGCGTATCGACAAAGGTGCAAAAGGTGCGGTAGGGGTATGGGTTTCCGAGTTCGCGAAGAATGCGGGGCATGCCTATAAATCGCCGATCACGGGGCAAAAGAAGCTGACGTCGCTCGAAGAAAGAGATCTCCTGAAGGGTATCTGGTATATTTCGGTAGAAACCAGCAACTATAAACCCAGCGAGATCCGTGGAATGGTTACGGTAAAGCTAAGCAAATAGCGGCCGGTGAACAGGGGATCAGCGGATAACGGTGCGGGAGCAAACGATCAGTTACTGATCGCCGAAATCCGGCGCCGGAACCGGCAGGTGTTTGAAAAGATCTATAAACAATATTATAAGATGTTGTATATGGTAGCTTACAAATACATGTTGAATCATGAATCGGCCGAAGAGATCGTACATGATATATTTATTAGAATCTGGGATAAAGCACGTGAAATAGAGATTGAAATATCATTAAAAGGATACCTGGTTCGCAGCGTGGCCAATGCTGCGCTTAATAAGCTGAAAAAAGATAAGTTGACCGAAGTTAAGCTGGAAGAGTATACCCGACTGGAAACAGACGCCCGGCAGCAGCCTGCCGACACGGAAGACACGGAAGAATGGTATGAAAAATTAGATACTGCGCTTGAAGGACTGCCGCCTCAATGCAGGAAAGTAATGATGCTGAGCCGTTTTGGAAAGTTGAAACAACAAGAAATAGCAGACCAGCTAGGGATATCGGTTAAAACGGTAAAGAACCACCTGACCTACGGTTTTAATAAGATACGCTTATCCATGAACATTGATTAATATGGAAAACACCGAAAAGAACGATGAGTATGCCTTTGGATTGATCATAGATCAGTTTGACGGCACGCTGACCGAAGAGGGGAAGAAAGAATTAGCGCAATGGCTCGCTTCTTCGCCCGAGAAGATGAAAATATACCAGGGGTTCTGCGACCTGAGCAAAGGGCTCGAGGACCTGAACATCAGGAAGAACCTGGATGCAAGCGGCTCCTGGAGCGTGCTCAGCAAAAAACTGGACGATAGCGAACCGGAGGTGGTTTTGCGTACTCCGCGATCGGGAAACATGGTGCGTTATGCGGCGGCAATAGTGGCGATAGCCGCTGCCGGGATCTATTACCAGGTCTACCAGGCGCCCGAAACTTTCAGCACGGCAATGAACGAACAACGGTCGATCCTCCTGCCTGATGGTTCCTCCATACACCTGAACGGGAATACGACCATTGCTTTCAACAAACATAAATATGCAGGCCACAGGACCGTATCACTGCAAAAAGGCGAAGCGTTTTTTGACGTAGTACATAACGACAAGAACAGGTTCGTAGTAGAAATGGATGAAGTGCATATAACAGACCTGGGTACCAGTTTTAATGTCGCCCGGTCGGCCGATGACATTAACGTGGTGGTAAGTTCGGGCGTAGTAAAGATCGAGGGCGGCAAGGCGCATGCGGAAGTGATCTTGCCGGCAGGTATGCACGGTCTTTATAAAACAGGTTCGGGCGCAGTGAGCAAATCTGTGAACAGCAATGTAAACTTTAAGGCATGGGTGGATAAAAAGCTTACCTTTAACAATACCCGGTTAACCGATGTAGCCAGCCTGCTCGGGAAAGTATACGGATGCAAGGTGATACTTGCGCAGCCGTCGTTAAAAGACCGCATTCTCCACGCTAAGCTTAATTATGCCGATGCCGACAGCGCCATCCAGGTGATCGCTCAAACCCTTGACCTTAAAGTTGAGAAGAACGGCGCCCAATTTTTGTTAGCCGATAAGTAACGACAAATTAATAAATTGCCGGGCACAACAATAACACACATGTGTCTGGTATGACTTTAAGGTTTAGGATCGTTATTCGTTCCCTGGCGTTTTATTTGCTCTTTCTCCTTTCCGTTACCGTTTCGGCCCAGGCGCCGGCTGTTTTGGATCAGCCGATCTCCCTTGCCTTACAAAATGAACCGCTTCCCGCCGCGTTGGTAAAGCTTCAAAATCTTGTAAAAGGCGATTTTGCTTACGATCCGCAGATCGTGCCCGCCGGCAAGCTGATCACGCTTAAGTTTGATAAACGACCATTAGCTGCCGTACTCGACGAGTTACTGTCCGGCACCGGCTTAAATTACCACGTGATAAACAATGCCGTGGTGATCAGTTCAAATAAACCCAAAGCCTTTACCATTAACGGGCATGTACTTGACCGGTACTCCGGGGAGCCGCTCATTGGCGCTACCATTTACCTGCCCGATCTGCAAACAGGCGTAGTTTCTAACCAATACGGTTTTTATTCGCTCACTTTGCCGGAAGCCAGCTACCGGCTGTCGGTATCCAGCCTCGGCTTTTCGGGTGAGAGCCAAAAGATCTCCCTGCAAAAGAACATCGTTATTGATTTTCGCCTGTCGGCACGCGTTTACAGCCTCAGTGATGTCCCCGTTGGGCTGGGGACCGCCGATTCGGCCTACCTGCTTTCTGCCGTTGGAAGCCTTCCTGTCGAAAAAATGAAATTCCTCCCATATTACGACGGGGAGGTGGATTTGGTAAAAGCGATCCAGATGCAAAACGGCGTGAAAGCGATCACCGAAGGCAGTGGCGGACTTTTCATTAAGGGCGGCAACAGCGATCAGAACCTCATCACGCTCGACGAAGCGATGGTATACAATCCCTCACATCTGTATGGGCTCGTGTCGGTGTTTAACAGCGACGCCATCAAGAAGATCCAGGTCTTTGACGACCACATCCCCTCAAATTACGGGGGGAGATTATCATCCGTGATCGACGTACGGATGGCCGATGGCAACAACAAGGAGTTTCATGTAAAAGGCGGTGCCAACCTGCTTTCGATGCACCTGGCAGCGGAGGGGCCTGTCAGGCGCGAAAAAGGTTCGTTTATAATTACCGGTCGCCGGAGCCTCACCGACATTTTTAATGCAGATTCGAGGGTGATCATTCCCAACTCAAATTACTACGACCTCAATGCAAAAGCCAACTACCAGTTAAATAACTCGAACAAGGTCTTTTATTCGTTTTACCTGGGTAACGACCGGCTCTTCTCTAAAAACTCCTACAACAACAATTGGGGGAACATCACGTCTACCTTTCGGTGGAACCATAAATTCGGATCGAGGACATTCTTAAACCTTTCGGCGATCTTTAGTCACTACGAAAACAACCTGGACGTTAATGCAGATACCCTTTCCGAGAAGTACGTGTGGAAAACAGGCATTGAAGACCTGAGCCTGAAAGGCGATTTCACCTTTTACAAAAGTGTTTCGAGCGAAGTGAAATTCGGCGGAATCACTACGCTTCACCGCGTGGTGCCGGGAGAAGCGTCGACCGCCTTTCCGTCTACGTTTAATATTCCAAGGAACCGTGCCTGGGAAACTGCGCTGTACTTCTCGCACCAATTATGGATCCGGAAAAAGTTGCAGGCAAAATACGGCTTACGCGCAGGCCAGTTTGCAAACGCCGAGGACCGCACCGATGTATTCGATACCGACGGGAACGCGTTAAAAGTACGCGAGCATAAAACCTATTACGGCCTGGAGCCGCGGATATATCTTGCGTGGTCGGTAGCAGCAGACCAACGGTTGCACGCCGCCTACAACCGCAATTACCAATACCTGCAGCTTATCCAGAACAGCGAGCTCACGTTTTCGTCGCTGGAAAGCTGGCTTCCCGCTTCCGCAAAAACAAAACCGCAGCGGGCCGATTACTGGTCGCTGGGATACGATTATTTACCCGGCGGGAACAAAGCGCTCCTGAACGTCTACTATAAGAAATTCTACAACCAGGCCGACTTGCTCAACCATACCCAGATCATCAAAAATCCGTTGATCCGCGACCAATTGAGAACGGGTACGTCGCAGGCTTATGGCGCCGAGATCAGTGTGTCGAAAATAACGTCAGGCTACCTTATCGAGGCCAGCTATAACTATTCAAGGGTTTTCAGAAAGATCACCGATATCAACGACGGCCTGCGTTTCAGGGCCAGTTATGATGTGCCGCATGACTTTAAGCTCAGTCAAACCTACCTGGCGCCGAAAAGGTGGTCGGCCAGCGCGTTTTTCAACCTCACTTCCGGGCGTGTGGTGACGCTCCCGGTGGGTTACTTCGTACAGGACGGGTTAAATGTGCCGTTGTTCGAGGGACGTAACCGGTCGCGTTTCCCGCTTTTTCACCGGCTCGATCTCTCGGCACAGTTCAGGCTGAGCGATCCTGCCAGGCAGAAGCAAACATTTAATCACGAAGTATCGTTCGGAGTATATAATGCCTATAACAAGAAAAACCCGCTTTTTTACCGCATCAGCCAACCCGGCGAAGGTTCGGCACGTTTTGAAAGGACTAGTGGGATCGTGCCCTGGGTGGCCTATAATTTTAAGCTCTAAATGAGGAACCTGCTGTGTTTATTCCTGGTAGTAATGCTTTTCCCTGCGTGTGAGAAGCAGGGCAACGGCGATATTACTTTCGGCGCGCCCGGGAAAACCTATGGCATCGTGGTGGAAGGCGGCATCAACACTTTCTATAAGATACAATACATCCGGTTATCCGAACCGTCTTTTTCTGCCGATGGAACCGTAGTGCCGGCTGTCGGGGCGAGGGTTACGGTAACTGACGGGGGAGCAAACGTAGTTTTCAGAGAAACCGCTACGCCGGGTGTTTATTCCGGTACGATACAAAACAACACCAACTACAATAAAGCATACAAGCTGAACATCACTTACAAAGACAAGTCATATACGGCAACCGATACCCTCAGGCAGGTGGTGAATATCATTGATGACTTTCTCCCCCTGGGCTGCATAAAACAAGCCAACGGCACCATAAAGCTCACGATCCCTAAACATACTTTCGGTTTCCTGAATTCCTGTAAATGGCTCATTTCCTATCCCGAAATCCCCGCCTGGAACCCGGCCCGATTCGAGAATGCCGGTTATTTTAATTATACGCATATCCAGGGATCTCCCAACTCGGTTTACCCGCTCATTAACCAGCTGCGTATAGTAGAGCTGCAGCCCAATGATTTTGTCTCGATCTACAAATTCTCCATGTCTGATGCCTATTCGCAATACCTGTATACGGTATTCCAGGAAACGGATTGGAAAGGGCTTTTTTCCGGCGTGCCCGCCGAAGTAAAGGGAAATCTTTCAGCCGGGGCGCTCGGGTTCTTTTACGTCACCGACGTCGACATACGGCGTTACCGCGCAAGCGAGCTCGCCAACTAAGAGATTTTATCCCGCCTCAAACTTTACGGGCATTTGCATTGTTTCGATAACGGCAGGCGGGCGTTCTATTGCCCGGATCTACATGGACGATAACCAATACGAAGACCTTACGGACGATGAACGAAAACTCTTCGAGGACCTGATGCCCGAAGAGCTGGAGGAGATCCTCGATGCCGGTTTTACCCGACGCCATTTCCTGAAACTGATGACCATCGCCGGCGGCGGATTACTGGCAAGCCACTTACTGGGTACTGAACAGGTACTTGCCCGTTCGCTGGCTGCTCCGCCCCCCGAACTAACCCCGGCAGCGGTCGAAAACGGAGTAAACGTTGTTTTCAAGGTGAACGGAATGACCAGGAAGCTGACGGTCGACTCGCGCATGACGCTGCTTGATACCTTGCGGGAGCGACTTGAGCTTACCGGTTCAAAAAAAGGATGCGACCACGGGCAATGCGGCGCATGTACGGTGATGGTAGACGGGCACCGCGTATTGTCGTGCCTTACTCTGGCAGCCACCTGCGAAGGAAGGTCGGTTACTACCATCGAGGGGGTTGCGACCGGAAATACACTTCATCCGATGCAGGCGGCATTCTTAAAACATGACGGATTTCAATGCGGTTTTTGTACCCCCGGGCAAATCTGCTCGGCGGTAGCGCTGATGGCGGAAGCAAGGAACGGCGATGCCAGCTATTTGACCCCCGACTTGAGAAAAACGCCGCGGCCGCTTACGCTCAGCGACGAAGAGATCCGGGAACGCATGTCGGGCAACATCTGCCGGTGCGGCGCGTACCCTAATATTGTTGCGGCTATCCGGGAAGTACATAGCGGCAAGCCGGTGCCGCAGAGCTGGTTAACTGCATGATAAACACCTAAAGAAACGTGTATGAGACCCTTTAAATTCACCCCGGTAACTGACGCCGCTTCCGCGATCGCTTTGCTTGCCAAAAATGAGCACGCGAGGTTTATCGGTGGCGGCACTAACCTGCTCGACCTCATGAAAGAAGACGTGGAGCGTCCCAACGAACTGATCGACATATCGAGGCTCGGGATAACGAAGGTTAGCACGATCCTTACCGGGAATCACAGCGGCGGCGTTTCGATAGGTGCGGTGGGAAAAAACGCCGACACCGCCAATCACCCGCTTATCAGGCAGAAATACCCGCTGCTCGCACAGGCGATCCTCGCGGGCGCTTCCGCACAGATCCGCAACATGGCGACCAACGGCGGCAACCTCCTGCAACGAACGCGCTGCCCTTATTTTTACGATGTGGCGATGCCCTGTAATAAACGTCAGCCGGGATCGGGTTGCGGAGCACTGGAAGGAATCAACCGGATGCATGCCATTTTCGGATGGTCGGAACATTGTGTAGCGGTTTACCCGTCAGACATGTCGGTGGCACTCGCCGCACTGGGCGCTACCGTAAAAGTACGCGGAACGGCCGGGCAGGAGCGAAGCATCGCGTTTACCGATTTTCATCGCCTCCCGGGCAACACACCGGAGCGTGATACTAACCTGGCCCACGGCGAAATGGTCACCGCGATCGAGCTCCCGCCGGATAATTTCGCTGGCAATTCCTATTATCTCAAAGTACGCGACCGGGCTTCCTACGCTTTCGCGCTGGTTTCTGTGGCAGCGGCGTTGGAATTAAGCGGCTCCCGGATCGTAAACGCAAGAATTGCCCTGGGAGGCGTAGCCCATAAACCATGGCGGGCTTTTGCGGCAGAACGGCTGCTTGCCGGTAAGGAGGCTACAGAAGCTAATTTTCTACTTGCCGCTGCAGAAGAAATGAAATCGGCCAAACCGTTGGGGCACAACCTGTTTAAAGTAGAGTTGGGAAAACGTGCGATAGTACGGTCTCTGCAAATGGCTATGAATAAATAAACATGCAACAAGCAAAGAAACTCACCGGTATGCCCGTCGATCGCATCGATGGGATACTGAAAGTAACAGGTAAGGCATCCTATGCCACCGACTACCCGGTAAAGAACATAGCCTATGCGGTGCTGTTTAAGAGTACCATCGCCGCAGGCAGCATCACCTCGATCGATACGTCAGAGGCCGAAAAGGTCCCGGGCGTACTATCGGTAATTACCCACCTGAACGCGCCGAAATTAAATGTAAAAGGCGGCTTGAGAGGCGGTGCACTGTTACAGGGACCTGAAATCGAATTCCACGGCCAGCACATCGGCATGGTAGTGGCCGAAACTTTCGAACAAGCCCGTTACGCCGCACGCCTGGTAAAAGTGTCATACCGGCAAACCGATGCAAAAGTAGATTTCGCAAAACTGGCTGATCGCGCTGTGCCGCCGAAAGACCGCGGCATGGCCGATGTGAAACGGGGCGACACAGCGGCAGCCCTTCGCAATGCTGAAGTTAAAGTTGAAGAAATTTACCAGACACCTATCGAGCATCATCACCCGCTGGAGCCTCATTCTACCATCGCCGTTTGGGAGGGCGACCATGTTACACTTTATAACGGCTCGCAAATTGTGAACGGCGCACAAACAGCCGCGGCTGCCACGCTTAACTTAAAACCCGGTAATGTGCGGATCGTTTCGCCTTATATCGGCGGCGGCTTTGGCTCCAAGGGCGGACAGTGGGCCAACCTGGTGCTTACCGCGGTGGCCGCAAAAGTAGTAAGCCGACCGGTAAAGCTCGCCCTTAGCCGGCAGCAAATGTTCAATTCGGTGGGCTTACGGCAGCGTAACATTCAAAAGCTGGGTATCGCTGCCACCAAAGACGGCAAGCTAACCGCCCTGGCACACGAAACTACTACCCATGTCGCCATCAACAGCGAGTTCCTCGAACCTTGCGGCGATTGCTCGAAGGTAATGTACGACGTGCCGAACTCGCTGATCACTTACCGGGTGGTGCCGCTCAATATCATCTTGCCCACTTATACACGCGGCCCCGGGAAATCAACCGGAAGCTTTGCGCTCGAATCGGCGATGGACGAGCTCGCTTTTAAGCTTAATATGGACCCGATCGAGCTTCGCCTTAAAAACCAGCCGGCGGTTGATCCGTCTGACGGAAAGCCCTGGTCATCCCGCTCCACCATACAGTGTCTCAAAGAAGGCGCACGGGCTTTTGGATGGGAGAAACGCAATCCTGTGCCAGGCAAAACCATCCAGGGCGACTACCTGGTAGGCTATGGCGTTGCCTGCGGAAGTTATCCCGCCAGGCAACGGGAAAGCTCGGCAATTGTCAGGCTTACCGCGAAGGGACCGGACGTAAGGGCGACGATCGAACTGGCAGCATCCGACCTTGGTACGGGCACCCACACCATCCTCGCACAAACCGCCGCTGATGGCCTGGGATTACCTATCGATAAGATCCACATCCGCATCGGCGATTCAGATCTTCCGCCCGCCGCCGGGTCCGTGGGATCCGTTGGTGCCGCAAGCTTTGCCAATGCCGTAAATGATGCCTGCCGTAAGATCACAGACGAACTGGTGGTTAAGTCGGGTAAACAATTCTTCGTGGCGCCTACAGCCGCACAATTAATGATCTCTGAACGCATCAATAGTTACGAGGCCCGCGTCGATGCAAAGCCCCCCGTAAGCGCAAACCAATATTCATCGCATAGCTTTAACGCGAACTTTGCCGAAGTATGGGTAAACAGGTCAACCGGCATGGTTAAGGTGGCGCGTTTCCTCGCCGTAACAGGTGCAGGGAAGATATTGAACCCCAAAACGGCGAGGTCGCAGATCATTGGCGGAAATGTATGGGGGATTGGCATGGCACTCACCGAAGAGTCGGTGATCGACACGCGCTGGGGGAATTTTATTACGCGGTCATTTGCAGATTACCATGTGCCGGCTAACCTGGACATCGGTTCCATGGAGACCATCTTTATCAACGAGGAAGAAAAATTCAGCAATACGCTCGGTGTAAAGGGAATCGGGGAGGTAGGGATAGTAGGCGTTGCAGCAGCGGTGGTAAACGCCATTTTTAACGCAACGGGCAAACGTGTGCGCGATTTACCCGTTACGCCAGACAAGCTGCTCTAAAACAATAAAGTACTAATGCTCTACCTGCCTGTCGATAGTTTCGATAAGCTCATCGATATCGAACGGCTTAGCCAGTACTTCGTCAGCGCAGATCTTTTTAATCTCTGCGAAGCTCAGGTGTGTTGAAAGCGCGATCACCGGCACATGCCTCGTTTTTTCCGTCGCCTTGATGGCCCGGCAAAGGGCGGTTCCCTGTAAAGTCGGGCGAACTACATCCAGCAATATTGCGTCCGGGCTTTCACGGAAGATCTTTTCCAGGATCCCTTCCTCGGAGGTATAACCGCTTACCTGGTACCCGGCATCACGAAAAATATCCATAATGATCTGTAATATATCCGTGTCTCTTTCGACGATAAGCAGTTTCTTTTTCATTCTTAAAGATAAAAAAAAATCCAATTTTCCCGGATAGACGAAAACAATTTTAATTTTTGATTGTAGAGACTGCTTTTAAAACAGTAGTCATACAGGCCCCAGCAGGTAGGTTATAATAAACGTGTACCCACCAAGCGGGCCAATGCCGTTTTATCGCGGCAGCCAGCCAGCAGTTACCGGATCATAGTGCAGCCACCGTGAGAGAGATCCGTACAGGATAATGATGCATATAACCGCGAAAACAACAGCATCGGGTTATTAAATACGAGGCGATGCCTCCCGCGATCCGGAAAAACCGCCGGCGCCGGCCTTACCAGTGGCATAATGCAGGGTTAGCGTCCAAAGATAGATCCGGATAGACAAGCGAACTTTTCCCGGCTTGTACTTAATCCACAAAAAAACCCGCCCGGGGGCAGGTTTTGTAGTTGGTGGTTTAACGAAATTGTTACAGGGAATACCTGTATTTTCTGCCTTCGCGCTCCGCTTTAACAAGGCCTTTTTTAAACATTGAAGAAAGCTTCACCGTTACGTCTTTATCTAACTTCTTAGGATCAACTTCAGGTTCGAGATCATTTAATACTTTAAAAACGTCTTCCTTGAAAGAAGGGCCGGCTTTAGCCAATGCGTAAGCGATCTTTTTATCGAACTTAAGTTTGGAATTATACTCTGTGGGTGCTTCAACCGCCGCCTTTACCGATGCACGTGGTTTACGACCTCTTTTCTGCTTCAAAGCAGCCAATTCAATAGCCGCAGCCTGGTTCTTTAATGAAGAGTTAACGGCCATTTTCGCCGATCCGGGTGCTGATAAAGCGGTTCCTCTAAATGCATCCAACGCACTTTGAGCCTTTGAAAGCTCAACCTGGATCGATGCAACTTTTTCCTCTAGGAACATAATTACATCTTGTTCTGTTACTTTAGTCATGAAATTAATTTATTGTGTGTGTGTGTGTGTGTGTGTACAAATGTACTGTAAAGGTTTAATATTCAAAATTGTTTCCGGTTAGAATTAATTTTTAGATGATTGATCAATTTCAAACCGGCAAACATTTTTCGTGGTAACTCAATGATGCATCCTTTTAAACATCATCATCATCCCGCATGGAAAGTCCTGGTTCTTAGTAGCTGGTGGTTAATTTAGGTCTAACTCTAAAATAAGATGAAAAGATCACCGTTTATTCTCCCCCGGCGGGGGAAGGAAATTCGGTCCCCATTTGTATCATCTTTATGATCAGCGGCGTCCTGGTCATTCGGGAGGCCACTTATTACGATAGGCAGAGCGAAGAAAAACAGCTGTGAAAACCGTACTTTTGCAGCTTCATCCGTACACGAACCCTATGGCCTGGCCCGAAAAACTAAAGCTGAACAAACGATTGATCCAATCCTTAACTGATATAGGTTATGTCAATCCCAAGGAAATTCAGCTAAAAACGATCCCCCGTATTAGCGGCGGGCAAGACATTATTGCCATTGGACCGGAAGGTTCCGGTAAAACTACCGCTTATATCCTCGCGGTGTTGAATCGCTTCCGGTACGCAGCGGAAGGCGTTCCCAAGGTGTTGATACTGGTGCCGGATAAGGACCGGGTGCTTGATGTGATCAGTCGTTTCGACCTCCTGAATAAGAACAAATCGCTCCTGGTGGTAGGCCTGTATCCCGCGCCGGGAACAGAAGCGCAAATGAACGCACTGGCGGACGGCGCCGATATCGTAGTGGCCACGCCAGACAGGGCCCGTGCGATCTACCTGAAACTCGGTCTCAACCTTAATAAAATGGAGATGCTGGTCATCGATGATGCTGAGCTTATTGTGAAGCAAGGGCTGCAGCTGCCCGTAGCCGAGCTTGCCAATAGTATGACTAAATGCCAGCACCTGGTTTTTACAGAGGTGATGCATGCCCGGCTCGAAAAAATGCTCGATCCGTTTATGAAGCTGCCCGCCCTGGTAGAAGTGGAGGATACCGACGGACAAACTATGGATGTGATCCCGCAGCTGCTTTACATCCTGCCCAATTTCGGGACAAAACTAAACCTGCTGAACTTCTTTTTGCAGGACGATGAAGTGTTTACCAAAACAGTGGTGTTTGTAAATACGCGCCAAACAGCCGAAACGATCCTGAGAAGCCTTCACACGCGCCTCAAACAAGCCGCCGCCATTTTAAATCCCTGGTTCTACGAGCTTCCGGGCTTTGCCTCCCTGGATGACTTCATGCGATCGCCGCAGGCCCGTGTATTGGTGGTGGTTAACGATCCTTCGGAAAATTTCGGCGTAACCGGCATCCCGTTCATCATCCATTTTGAACTCCCGGATGATAAACAGGTTTATATTTCCCGGGTGACCGATCATAATCCCGGCCGGGAGTCGGCGACCATGGCGCT
The DNA here is from genome assembly GCF_009834915.1 of Hufsiella ginkgonis. Lineage (GTDB taxonomy): Bacteria > Bacteroidota > Bacteroidia > Sphingobacteriales > Sphingobacteriaceae > Hufsiella > Hufsiella ginkgonis. The sequence goes on from NZ_WVHS01000002.1 coordinate 206,384, forward strand.
AACCTTCGGTACCGACCTCGAGCTTTCGGTAGTACGCAAAATCGAACAGGCCACCGGGCAGAAAATCCCTGTTGCCGGGCTTCCGGAACACCTGCTGATCGAAAAAGAACGAAAAGCCAAACGCACGGGTGAGTCTAATCCAAAACAGCCGGAATCCACGATAGGTGAAGCTTTCCATGAGAAGAAAGCCGGCAACGCGAAAAACTATAACTATGGGGGAGGGCAGAAGGCTAAAATGAACAAAAAGCGTAAACACGGGTGAATATTCCCGCCCTTACGCTTTTCGCTGACCGTTGATCAAAGCCCTGGCTATTTAAATTTCGAAATATGCGTGGTTTTGATAGAGAGCAGGAATGATTTTCCAACACTCATCTTCACACTTCTATCCTGCAGAAATGCACGGCTAACTTCATCGGAAGTTAACGCTTCGTATAAGTCGCGCGCTACCGCGGAACCGCTGATATTGTTTACCACCTTGCCGTTTTCCATCAGCATATTAAACGTGTAACCCGATCGTCCGCTGTTGCCGGCCGATTCAAAATCCGTAAAATTTAATTTGAATTCCTGGGATTCGTTAATACTTTTTTTAAGATGTAACCTGATGACCGGGATATATTTTTTCCAGGTAGCTAAATATTTTCTTTCTTCCATGCTTGCTGTAAAGGTATGTTTTAATGATGAAGTATTTAATTAAGAAATATTTACATTTTTACAGTACTATGTATTGTATAGTACCATGCAAAGCTTTATCTTTGATCGTAAATCAAGTATAAAATGAAAAAGATCACAATGATATCGACCATGGCCATATTACTAACCGGCATCGTCGCCTGCCGGCAGGCGAGCCCGCATAGCACGATGACCGTACAAACTGACTCCGTTCATCTCAAGATTGAAACAGCGGGTAACGTTGTTTTTAGCAGGGACGAAGATTTTATCGACGCCATATCCGAGAATGGTTTTCTGAAATATGATAAGAACGGCAAAACGCTTATTGCCGAAGGTGACGGCAAAGGCAATATTATTTATGAAGTAAACGGCGGCGAAAAAACGACCACTCCTGATGATACGGAAAGACAATTTATCCGGTCGGTGGTAAGGGAGATCATGAGGCAAAAGAAGAATCAAAAGAAATAACTACAACTGCATCATAACAATCCAGGTAGACTGTCTCCGCTTAGACAGCCTGTTTGTGCATCACCGGGTAGAAGGACGCTGCGTTTTGCCGGTTACACGAGGATTTCAACCACATCCATCGTTCGGTGATTAAACTTTTTTAGGGCTCCATAGTTATTCATTAACCTATTGTGAACAACATGACCCTGGAAAAATATGTCGCCAAACGCGACTTTACAAAAACCGCCGAACCCAAAGCAGGCAGAAGTAAGGATAAGAACAAGTTGCTGTTCGTGATCCAGAAACACGATGCATCACGCCTGCATTATGATTTTCGTTTAGAAATGGATGGCGTGTTAAAAAGCTGGGCCGTACCCAAAGGCCCGTCCACCGATCCGAAAACGAAACGACTCGCCATGATGGTGGAGGACCACCCGTTTGATTACCGCAATTTTGAAGGCATTATCCCGGAAGGCGAATATGGCGGCGGAACTGTGATTGTGTGGGACCAGGGCAGCTACGAACCCATCGACGAAATAAAAGGCAAGAAAGCCCAGGAGAAGCATCTGCTGAAGCAGCTAAAATCAGGCTCCGTAAAGATAAAGCTGCATGGCGAAAAGCTGGAAGGGGAGTTTGCGTTGGTGAAAACCCATGGAATGGGAGAGAACGCGTGGTTGCTGATTAAACACGACGACGATTTCGCCTCGAAAAAAGACGTGACTAAACTCGATAAATCCATCCTTTCTGGAAAAACCATTGAAACGATGCAAAAAACCAGCGACAAGGTTTGGAAAGAAGGGCATGAACAGGAGCTTGAAAAATCAGAAAAGACCGTCGTAAAGAAGCAGGCAAGGAAAAAAAAAGCAGCAGAACCAGTTGAACAAGGCGATATTGATGAAGTTGAAGCCGGAACGACCGACGTAGCTTCAGTATTAAAAAAAGCGCCGGAATCACAGTTCCCAACGGGCTTGAAACCAATGCTGGCCACCCTTGTAGACAAGCCTTTCGACGACCCGGATTGGGTATACGAAGTAAAATGGGACGGTTACCGCGCGTTGGGATTTATCGACAAAGGTACGGTGGAACTGCTTTCGCGGAATAAAAAAAGCTTCAATGAAAAATTCTACCCTATTTATGAGCTGCTGGGGCAGTGGGACATCAACGCCGTGATAGATGGCGAGATCCTGGTACTGAACGAAAAAGGCATCTCTAATTTCGGGCACCTGCAGAACTGGCGCAGTGAAGCAGATGGCGAGCTGGTTTATTATGTATTTGATATCCTCTGGTACGAAGGCAAAAACCTGATGGACCTCCCGTTAAATACACGACAGGCCATCCTGAAAGACGTGCTGCCTACCGGCGATGACCGTGTCCGCGTAAGTAAAGTGTTCGATGCCAGCGGCACCGATTTCTTTAATGCCGCAGAGCGGATGGGCCTGGAGGGGATCATCGCCAAGAAAGCGAGCAGCACGTACTTCCCGGACCTTCGTTCCAGGGAATGGCTCAAGATCAAGGTCCACAAACGGCAGGAGGTCGTGATCGCCGGTTTTACCAGGAACGCAGACACTTCCAAACAGTTCAGCTCGCTCTTACTGGGTGTGTATGAAAATGGCGCGCTTCAATATGTTGGCAAAGTTGGCACGGGCTTTTCAGACAGCCTGCAAAAAGACATGATGAAGCAGTTTACACCGCTGATCACGGAGGAGAGTCCCTTCCGGCAGATCCCGGACGTAAACAAGCCTTCGCGTTTTCGCCCCAATCCGCCGAAGGCGAAAGCGACCTGGCTGAAACCGGAACTGGTATGTGAAGTGGCTTTTAGCGAAGTGACCAGCGATGGTGTTTTCAGGCATCCTTCCTTCCAGGGGATGCGCGAAGACAAAAAAGCAAAAGACGTAGTTCGTGAAACGGCAGCATCCACGGAAGCTGTGGTGGAAGAAACCCCGGAACCGGCAGATACGCATGCCACCGCCATTACCCCACCCCAAAATAAGGGCCGCAAAACATTACTGAACCCGAAAGATGAAACGCAGGTACGCAAGATTTGCGGGCAGGAGATAAAGTTTACCCACCTAAGTAAATTATACTGGCCTGAAGATAAGGTAAGTAAACGGGATATGTTTAACTATTATTACCAGGTGGCCGAGTATATTCTGCCGTATTTACATGACCGGCCGCAATCGCTCAACCGTTTCCCGGGCGGCATCCATGGCAAGAGCTTTTACCAGAAAGACGTAAAAGGGAAGGCGCCCGATTGGGTGAAAACATTCCCCTACACCACCAGCGACGGCGAACACAAAGAATACCTGGTAGGTACCGATGAAGCAAGTTTGCTATGGATGGCATCCCTCGGCTGCATCGAAATGAACCCCTGGTTTAGCAGGATCCAGTCGCCGGATAACCCGGATTATTGCGTGATCGATCTTGATCCCGACAAGAACACCTTCGACCAGGTGATCTCCGCCGCACTCGAGGTAAAGAAGGTGCTGGACGCGCTTGAGGTCCCTTGTTTTTGCAAAACTTCAGGTTCTACCGGCATGCACGTTTACATCCCCTTGGGTGCCAGGTATTCCTATGATCAGTCCCAGCTGTTTGCGCGCCTGGTAGTGAATATCGTGCACCAGCAAATACCTGATTTTACCAGCCTGGAGCGCATGATCGCAAAACGAAACGGAAAAATGTATCTCGATTTCCTGCAAAATCGCCCGGGCGCCACCATCGCCGGTCCGTACTCCCTGAGACCCAAACCGGGTGCTACGGTCTCTATGCCGCTTCATTGGGACGAAGTAAAACCGGGCCTTACCATGAAGCATTTTACGATCTTTAATACGCCCGACCGGCTTAAAGCAGAAGGCGATCTTTTTAAAGGAGTATTGGGCAAAGGAATAGAGCTGGATAAAGTAACCCGCAAAGCAAAGGAGATTTTTGGCTGAATCGCGTCCAAAACTTGTACCTGGTTCATCGCACCGTGAGCATTGAGCAACGCTAGCGGGAGGAGCAACGCATAGCCGGCATATCCGGGTTCTGGAACAACATGCCTGCGGCATCTCAACCGGATCTATCTTACCGGTAAAGGCTGGATGTTTGAACAGGATAACCAGAAGATCGTCCGCTCCGCTTCCGGGGACAAACTGCTTGCCCGTGAAAAAGGTTACGAAGAATTCACCAAAGCAGATGAAAAAGAATTCGCCTATGCAAAATCCTGGTGGAAAGAACAGCAGTCATACTGGGCTACCGTTCGCCGGGCGTGGGATGATGTATTCGCTCAGAAGGAAACCGTAAGCCTGAAATCCAACTTGAACGGGAAGGTGCTCTTCGAAAAATTGTTCGACCTAGGCGATCAATCGGTAAAGGAAAATGTAACGCAGATAAAAGCCGCGAAGAAACACGTAAGGTGATCGCCGAATACCTGGAGAAAAGCTGACCGGTAAGCTTCAAACTAATTCGGGTCTCGTTAGTTATAATTGCGCGAAGCAACACCCTAAAAACCCCGCATGAATTACGACGATATTCGCGCGCTTCTCGGCAAGGACCAGGAATCGCTCTTTGAACACGTTTCTCACACGTTTCCCGGCGAAAGCCTGCATAAGCCGTCGCCGGCCGTAATCGACGACATCTTTGTGCAAACGAACCGCAATGCACAAGTGTTGCGAAACCTGGCCTCCATTTATCGTCATGGGCGATTGGGCGACACCGGGTATGTCTCTATTCTGCCGGTCGACCAGGATATAGAACACACTGCCGGTGCATCGTTTGCCGTAAACCCGATGTATTTCGATCCCGAAAATATTGTCCGGCTGGCCATCGAAGGCGGATGTAATGCCGTTGCTACCACGTTCGGTAACCTGGCGATGGTTTCGCGGAAGTATGCACACAAGATCCCGTTCCTGGTGAAGATCAACCATAACGAGCTGCTTACCTATCCTGCTAAATATGAACAGATCCTGTTTGGCTCTGTAAAGGAGGCCTGGAACCTGGGCGCGGCGGCAATAGGGGCTACCATCTATTTCGGCTCCGAGGGTTCATCGAGACAGATCACAGAAGTAGCCAACGCGTTTGAAGAGGCGCACTCCCTGGGTATGGCTTGCGTCCTCTGGTGCTATACACGCAACGGCGGTTTCACCAAAGATGGCATCAACTATGAAACAGCCGCGGACATTACGGGCCAGGCCAACCACCTCGGCGTTACACTGCGTGCCGATATCATCAAACAAAAGATGCCCGACCGCAACGGCGGGTTTACCGCCATAAACTTTTCTAAAAGTCACCCGGCTATGTACGACAAACTTTCGGCGGATAATCCCATCGACCTCTGCCGGTACCAGGTGGCTAATTGTTATATGGGACGTATCCCGCTGATCAATTCCGGCGGCGAATCCAAAGGGGAGAGCGACCTGGCAGACTCGGTAAAGAACGCAGTGATCAACAAGCGGGCGGGTGGCTCAGGCCTTATTCTCGGTCGCCGTGCTTTCCAGCGCCCGTTCAAAGAGGGCGTGGCGCTGCTGAATGCCATACAGGATGTATACCTGTCGAAAGAAATAACCATAGCCTGAGGCGGTTAGAAATCTTCATATAAAGAACATCATATTATCGCTATTTTGTGGGCCAGTAACCGTTAGGCAACTAACGCCTGTATAAATAGCCGTTCCTGTCAATGAAGAATATCATTACCCTCACGCTCAGTCCTACCATCGATAAAAGTACTGTAGTAGATAAGTTTATTCCCGAGCAGAAGCTGAGCTGCGCACCCCCGAAATTCGAACCGGGTGGCGGCGGCATTAATGTATCGAGGGCGTTGAAAAAATTAGGGACTCCTTCTTTTGCGTTATACCCCGCAGGAGGCGTTCCCGGTCAGTTGCTGCAGCAATTGCTGGATGCCGAAGACGTGATGAACCACGGTATCGCTACCCGCAATCCCTCGCGGGAGAACTTTATCGTGGTAGAATCGGCTACCAACCAGCAATTCCGCTTTGGAATGCCCGCCGTTGAGCTGTTTCCGCAGGAGGAAGACCTGATCCTCCATACGTTAAAGGAACTGTCGCGCGGTGCGGGGTACGTAATCGCGAGTGGCGGCGTTCCTCCAGGTATCACCCCGGGCTTCTTTGCCAAACTGGCCAGGATCTGTAAAGCCGCTGACGCCCGCTTTGTGGTCGACACGTCTGGCGATGCCCTCGAAGAAGCGGTTAACGAGGGCGTTTACCTGCTCAAACCCAATCTCGGTGAACTAAGCCACCTCCTCGGAAAAGCGGAGCTCGATAACGACAGCGCAGACGACGCCGCCCGGGAATTGATAGGCAAAGGCAAATGCGAAGTGGTGGTGGTGTCGATGGGGGCGCAGGGCGCATACCTCGTGTCGGCCCTGGAAACAAAGCATGTGGTGGCGCCCGTAGTAAAAAAGCAAAGCACGGTAGGCGCCGGCGACAGCATGGTTGCGGGGATGATCCATGCACTTTCTAATGGCAGTACGCTTACCCAAGCGGTAAGAATGGGCGTGGCTTGCGGATCTGCGGCGACGATGAACCCCGGTACCGAACTTTTCCACCCGAACGATGCGCTCAGGCTATACAGCCGCATCACAGACCGTGGCTAGGCTCGCTCAACGTTTATTCTTTAACAAGGCAAATCCCGAAAAAGCGGCGATAAGCAGCAGTCCCCCGGCCAGGTATTTCCTGTGCGCCCGGGGCTTTCCCGGAAGTCCCCATCCGCCATGCGTACTCGTACCGAACTTTAGCGGGTCGAACACATTGCCGCTGGTAACCGGGATGGGATCAGCCTGCTTAAGGTAATGACCGATAACGGCGCGGGTGATATTGCGGGTTAGCACCGGGAACAAGCCATAAGAAATACGCAGCAGCGCGGCAATGCTCCCCACCGATTTATTGGATCGCGGGTTCTTCGCCAGGGAAACCATCGCCTGGGCTACCCGCCGGGGATCATACACCGGGGGAGCAGGTTTCAGTTGCTTGCCCGTGAAATTTGCGGCATGCTGGATCCCCGGGGTATCGAGAAAAGCCGGGTACAGGTCGCAGATCACAATTCCCGGCAAGCGGGAAAGCTCTGCTTTAAGGGCCTGCGAGAACCCGCGCAACCCGAACTTGCTTGCCGAATAGCCTACGCCGTAAGGTACGGGCAGGTATCCGCCAACGGAAATATTGTTAATAAGAATGCCTTTTTGCTGGTCCCTAAAATAGGGCAGCACCGCATGTGCCCCGTACAGGTAACCAAGCAAGTTTGTTTTTATTACGTGGGTATGGATTTCTACCGGGGTTTTATCAAACTCACCCGCGGCCAGCACGCCCGCATTGTTTATCCATACATCGATGGCGCCGCCGTATCGGTTAGCCGCCTCCGCCAGCCGGATCATATTCGCCGGCTCGGTCACATCGGTCACTACCGCGATGGCGTGGCCGCCGGCAGCTTCGCATTCTTCAATCAGGGCGCCTAAAGCGGCTTCGTTCCGTGCCGCGAGCACGAGCCTGGCACCGGTAACCGCAAATTCGAGTGCAGCCGCCCGTCCGACACCACTTGATGCCCCGGTGATCACCACGGTCTTATCTTTCAACGGAAAAGGATCTTTCATATAAAAGACAACTACCTGCGCTTGGGATTGTTTTTGATCATTTTGCTGCTATCATCGTGGTGAGGTACTTAAAATCTTCAAGCACCGCCGCCGACGGGTAAGTTCGGACGGTATCGGCACTGCCTGTTGTTTGCCCGCTCGCCGAAAAGGCTTGATGGCACAATTGAAGAGCGATTAATAAGACGCGATGCATAACCTGATATCTTGTTTTTTTATGTAACCTGCCAAGCGTTTTCACCTATGATAACATCCTACAATACAAAGAGAAATTACTATAGAAATGCCCCCTTTAAAAATCCCTAAATTTGATGTCGTACCTGTGTACTAACCAGTAAACGCAATCCTGTATCCACCGCAGGAAACAAAGTTCCTGATGAAGAAAATTGCATATTTATTTAGTATTTGCCTGGGGCTCGTTTTCCTGTTCCCGAACATTGGTCGGGCAAGGCAAGCAGGAAAAGGTAAAGTAACCATCGTGCGTTTGAATAGCCATGTGCGCGTTAAATTTGGCGCGGAGAAACTGGCAGGTGCGCTGCGCGCGAAGGGTTACGAGGTCAGCCTGCTTACCCAGGGAAGGGCGCCGCTTACGGGCCGCACCATCCTGGTAGGTGTATACGGCGAAAAGTGGCTATGGCATTCGGCCGATATAAACCACATCTGGCTCAACAAGCCGAAGAAAGAAGGATTCTCGATCAGCTCCGGTAAAACGACGTCGGTAGTAGCCGGTGCCGATGCCTCAGGCACGTTGTACGGCTGCATGGAAATTATCGAAAGATTGAACCAGGCCGGTACGCTTCCCGCCTCGTTAACCCTGACGGATCAACCGGAGATGGTGCTGCGCGGTACTTGTATCGGCCTTCAAAAGCCGGTATACCTCCCGGGACGGGGTGTTTACGAATATCCTTACACGCCGGCGACCTTTCCATGGTTTTATGATAAAGCACTATGGATCAAGTACCTGGATATGATGGTAGAGAACCGTTATAATTCCTTGTACTTGTGGAATGGTCACCCGTTCGCTTCGCTGGTAAGGCTTAAGGATTATCCGTACGCCGTGGAGGTAGACGAAGCCACCTTTAAAAAGAACGAGGAGATCTTCCGGTTTCTCACCCGAGAAGCGGATAAACGCGGCATCTGGGTGATCCAGATGTTCTATAATATCATCGTTTCCAAGCCATTTGCGGAGAAAAACAACCTGAAAACACAGGACAGGAACCGGCCGATCGTTCCCTTGATCGCCGATTATACACGCAAGTCCATCGCCGCCTTCGTAGAAAAATACCCGAACGTCGGCTTAATGGTCGCACTGGGCGAAGCGATGGAAGGTGTGGGAAACGACGACATAGAGTGGTTCACTAAAACGATCATCCCCGGTGTAAAGGACGGGTTAAAAGCGCTGGGTAAAACCGATGAGCCACCGATCGTACTGCGCGCGCACGATACCGACGCTCCCGCGGTGATGAAGGCCGCGCTGCCGCTCTATAAAAACCTGTACACCGAAGCCAAATTTAACGGCGAAGCCCTCACCACCTACGAGCCGCGCGGCCCGTGGGCAGACCTGCATCGCACGCTGAGCCGTATCGGCACCGTCCAGATCGAAAACGTGCACATCCTGGCCAACCTCGAGCCTTTCAGGTATGGTTCAGCCGATTTTATACAGCGATCGGTGAAAGCCATGCACAGCGTATACGAGGCGAACGGCCTTCATTTATACCCGCAGTCTTCCTATTGGGACTGGCCTTATACTGCCGACAATGTCCCGGGCCGGATCCTGCAGGTCGACCGCGATTGGATGTGGTATAAAACCTGGGGCAGGTACGCTTGGAATGCACAGCGCGACCGGGTGGGCGAGATCGCTTATTGGAGCGACCAGCTGGGTGCCCGGTACGGTTGCGAACCTGCAAAGGGCCGGTTAATTTTAGATGCTTATGAAGAGGCAGGTGAGATCTCTCCCAAACTCCTGCGGCGCTATGGCATTACCGATGGCAACCGCCAGACGCTTACACTCGGCATGCTTATGACGCAGCTCATCAGCCCGAATAAGTTCGGTCTTTTTCCTTTGTTATATAATTCGGAAGCACCGGAAGGGGAGATGATCATCGAATATGCCGAAAAGCAATGGAAGAAACAACCGCACGTCGGCGAAACCCCTGTTCGGGTTGCCGCTGAAGTGGAGGCACATGGTAAAAAAGCCATTAAAGCGATAAATGACGCATTGCCTTTTGTTACGCGCGATAAAACGGAATTTGAACGGCTGCGAAACGATATGTACTGCCAGGCGGCCCTTGCCGATTTTTATGCGGAAAAGGTGCGCGCGGCTTTACAGGTACTTCGTTTCAAGTATTCCGACGACATCGCCGATCTCGAAAAGGCGTTCCCTTTACTTCAAAAGAGCGTGGCACATTTCCGTGAGCTCACCGGGTTAACAGAGAAAACTTATTTGTACGCCAATAGCATGCAAACCTCGCAGCGAAAGATCCCGATGCGCGGAGTCGACGGAACGTACAAGGAATGGCGGGAAATGTTACCCGTTTATGAGAAAGAACTGGGCAACCTGAGAAGGAATATAGATTCGTTAAAAAATGCAAAAGGCGCGGTAACACAGTCGGCAGTCGTGGCGTTTAAAAATGCGACGGTAACGTTAACAGGCGCCGCCGGCGAGAAAATTACGCTTAGCACAGGCGAAAGGGTGTTCGGGGATACCGCTGCCGTGATAACCGGGATGGTCCCGGAGCTGAGAGGCCTTGCCGCCGTCCGAACGAACGCAGCTAAACAAGAAGCGGACGGAACTATCGTTAATTTTACCTGTACGGCCCCCGTAAAATTGCTGGTAGGTTATTTTAATACCAGGGACCAGCGTTACCTGAAAGCCCCGAGGCTGGAAAACGATGCCAATGCAAATGAGTTCGGGCAGGACGAGATCCGGATAGCCAATGCGCTGGTCATAAGCGGATTAACGCCGGTAAATGTACATGTTTTCTCCGTTTCCGCGGGTACGCATTCCATCAGTTTGGGCAGGGGAAGATGCCTGGTACTGGGGTTTATTCCCGGCACCCAGGCCGTTAAAACATATGATGCCGCATTAACGAATGAACGTGATGTGGACTGGCTATTTAACTGATATGATGACAACTATTAGGAAATACTTAATTATTACTTTATTCTTTGTCGTTCATGCCGCCTATGCACAGCAAAAAAGCTTGATAAATACGGCGCAGCTGAAACCGTATATCGATTCTTTTAACGCAGAAGATCCGGAAGCGGTTAAAAATTTCATCTCGAACGACCAGTCTTTGGCATGGCTTTCCGCCAATATCCCGCTGTTCGACTGCCCTGATTCCGCCATTCAGAAGGTGTATTATTACCGGTGGTGGACGTTTCGTAAACACCTGAAACAAACCCCGGAAGGCTTTATTTTCACAGAGTTCATCACCCCGGTGAACCATGCCGGTAAATATAACGCGGTAAGCAGCGCGTTGGGTCACCAGGTGTTCGAGGGGCGCTGGCTGCGCGATCCCAAATACATCAGCGACTATATTTCGTTCTGGTTATACGTCGACCCTAAACATACCAAGCCTGTATTCCACGGCTTTAGCAGCTGGGTAGACTATGCGGTGTACCACCTTTACCTCGTGAACCTCGATAAAAGCTTCGTTCAAAAGAACCTGGCCGCTTTGGATGCCGATTACGCCCGCTGGGAGACCGAAAAGCGCGAGCCCGGGGGCCTGTTCTGGCAATTTGACGTCAAAGATGCCATGGAGGAATCGATCTCCGGCTCGCGTAAGGACAAGAATGTGCGGCCCACCATCAACAGCTATATGTACGGTAATGCCATGGCGCTTTCGGCTATGGCAAAGCTAACCGGCGATGACAACCTACAGAAAAAATATGCGGAGAAAGCGGCTGACCTTAAATCGAAAACCGATGCCCAATTATGGGATAATAATGCTTCATTCTATAAAGTAAAATTCGAAAAAGGTGGCTTCTCTGACGCCAGAGAAGAGATCGGGTTCATTCCATGGTACTTTAACCTGCCCGAAGACAAAGCGGCTTACGCGAAACAATGGTCGCAACTGCTCGACCCCGCCGGGTTTAATGCGCCGTGGGGGATCACTACGGCAGAACGGCGCCACCCGCTGTTCCGTACACACGGGTCGGGGCATGGCTGCGAGTGGGACGGCGCAGTATGGCCTTTCGCCACTACGCAAACATTAAAGGGATTGGCAAATCTCCTGACGGATTATAAGGTTCACGGCAAAATGAACGCGGCCGTTTATTATAATGAGCTCCATAAGTATGCAATGTCTCACCAGATGGGCGGTAAGATCTATATCGGTGAGTACCAGGACGAAAAGAACGGCGAATGGTTGAAAGGTGATAATCCCCGCAGTCGTTTTTACAACCATTCGGGTTTTGCAGACCTGGTAATAAACGACCTGGTAGGCCTAAAGGCCCGTCCAGACGATATCCTGGAGATCAACCCCCTTATCCCGCAAGGCGAATGGGATTGGTTTTGCCTGGACAAGGTACGTTATCATGGCAAAGACATCTCCATTTTATGGGACAAAACCGGCCGCAAATATGGAAAGGGGAAGGGTTTCAGGCTGTTCGCTGATGGCAGAGAGATATATTCAGGTAAAAAGGTGAGTCATGTACAGGTTAAGCTTTGAAGCATCATGATTAAAAAAATCGTTTTCGTTCTCCTTTCGCTCTCTTCTGTTTTTTTGAAGGCAAATGCACAGTCGTATTACAACGTGGTTAAATACGGGGCGAAGAACGATAGCAGTCGGCTCGCAACCGCGGCCATCGCACGGGCGATAGATGCAGCCTCCAAAGCAGGTGGCGGTACGGTTTATTTTCCGGCAGGTAAATACCTCACGGGGCCGATCCGCCTGGAAAGCAATATCGTGATCGACATTGATGCGGGTGCGGAGCTTCATTTCAGCGATAATTTTGATCACTACCTGCCGATGGTACGATCGCGTTGGGAAGGAACGGACGTGATGAACTTTTCTCCGTTGTTCTATGCCTATAAAGCCGAAAATATCACCATCCGCGGCCGCGGCCTGATCGACGGACATGGCAAAAAATGGTGGGCATTCTCCGAAGGATACAACGAGAAAAGCCCGCGGTCGAAATGGCAGCTGGAGTTCGACCGGCTGAATAAAGACATTCTTCGTCCCGACCTCCCGGGATGGGTGGAACGCGGCTTTCTTCGTCCGCCGTTCATACAACCCATGTTTTGTAAGAATTTACTTATCCAAGGGATCACGATCCGCAATTCACCCTTCTGGACGGTAAACCCGGAATTTTGCGAGAACGTGACCATTACCGGTATCACCATTAATAATCCGCCGTCACCGAATACGGATGGCATTAATCCCGAGTCGTGCAGGTACGTGCATATTTCCGATTGTCATATCAGCGTGGGCGACGACTGTATCACCATTAAGTCGGGCAAGGACCGTTCGGGCAGAAAAATGGCCACCCCGGCAGAAAACTATACGATCGTAAATTGTACCATGTTATCCGGTCACGGGGGAGTAGTGATCGGGAGCGAAATGTCGGGCGATGTGCGGAAGATCGCGATCTCCAACTGCATTTTTGACGGTACCGACCGCGGGATCCGTATAAAAACGGCCCGTGGAAGGGGCGGCATCGTGGAGGAGATCCGCGTGGACAACATCGTTATGAAGAATATCAGGGAGCAGGCCCTGGTGCTCGATATGCAGTATGCCAAGACGCAGCCGGAGCCGGTTTCTGAACGCACGCCGCAGTTCAGGAACATTCATTTCAGCAACATTACCGGCGAGGTAAACCAGGCGGCATTCCTGAACGGCCTGGCGGAAATGCCCATCGAAAATGTAACGTTTAACAACATCAATCTCATCGCCAAAACAGGATTTTCAATAAAAGAAGCTAAGTTCATCGAGTTTCACCAGGTTAAGGTGAGTACGACGGCCGGCCCCGTCATCGTGGCCGAAAATGTTAAGTTTCTCGAGATTAACGGCGTTAAGTCTACCTCTCCCGGAACGGGTGCCGCAGTAGCGGAGCTCACAGACAGCGAGGATGTTTTTGTTTCGGGATGTACCACGTTACCCGGCAGCGGCGTGTTCCTCAGGCTGACAGGCGCAAAAACCAGGAACATCGCCCTGAAAGGCAATAGCTTTACGTACGGTACCCCGGTGGTAAAAGACGCTTCGGTAACGGAAAAGGTCACAGTTGATGAATAGAAAATGTATCGTGCTGGCGGCCTGCCTGTTGACTGCGGCGCAGGCCTTTTCACAGGACCTGAAGCTATGGTATGCGGCTCCGGCAGATCCGGCCGTATGGACCGATGCGCTGCCCATTGGCAACGGCAGGATGGGCGGCATGGTATTCGGTGGCGTACGCCGGGACAGGATCCAGTTTAACGAAGAAACCCTATGGAGCGGCGCGCCGCGCGACTATAACCGGCAAGGCGCTTACCGGTATCTTCCGCAGATCCGGCAGCTGCTGTTCGACGGAAAACAGAAAGAAGCGGAAGAACTTGCCGAAAAGCGGTTTATGGGGGCGCAATCGCCTGCGGGCGATCGTGAAGCCTGGCTTCGCCGGGTACGTGCCCTGAAAGGATTAAACGGCAACCCTGCGCTGCCCGGTTATAACGACGATGCCTGGAAGGAAATGCCGGTACCCGCTTACGAAGGATGGGAAACGGCAGGCTTCGAAGGCCTCGACGGCGCCGTTTGGTTTCGCACTACTTTCAACCTCCCCGGGTCGTGGAATGGGAAGGACCTCGTTCTCGACCTTAACCGCATACGCGAGCTCGATTTTACTTATGTGAATGGCAAGCTTATAGGCAGTACCAACAGCCCCGATCCCCGGAAATACATCGTGCCGGCCACTGCGCTCGTAAAAGGCAGGAATGTAATAGCTATCCAGGTGATCAATTATTTCGACAAAGGCGGCATCGCAGGCTATAAAGATACCACGCGGCACATAGGCATTTACCCCGGAACCGATCCGAAACAGGCGATCTCCCTCGTAAAACCATGGAAATACCTGGTCCAGGACAGCGATCCGCCCGCAATTGCGCGGTACCAGGCGGATTATCAGCCTTTTGGCGACCTTACGCTTAATTTTCCGGGCCATGAGAAAGAAGAACGCTACCGGCGCGAGCTCGACCTGGAACGTGCTATTGTTACCACCAGCTACACAGCCGGAGGCGTTGGCTATCGCCGTGAGTACTTTGCAAGTCAACCGGGCGACGCGCTTGTAGTGCACCTGGCGGCGGATCAGCCCGGGAAGATCAGCTTCAGGGCCTCGCTTGGCAGCCCGCACAGGGGTGCGACGGTAACCCGTATAGACGCTCATACCATCGCGCTCTCGTTGAACGTAAAGCATGGCGCGTTAAAGGGCGTAAGCCACCTGCGGGTAAAGCTGAACGGCGGGAAGATCACGGCAAGCGGTAATGAGCTGGTTATATCGGGTGCCAACGAGGCAACGCTTTATCTTACTGCCGCCACCAATTTCAGGAGTTACCGCGACGTGTCTGCCAATGCTAACGAAATCAGCCGTATCGCCCTTGAAAAAATTACCGCCAGGTCATACGAAACAGTTAAACAGGCGCACGTACAGGACTACCAGCGTTACTTTAACACGTTTTCGATCAGGCTGGGAACCGATACAGCCTCGGCAACACCGACAAACCTGAGGCTCTTGAGCTTTTCGAAACGGCCCGATCCGTCGTTTGCAGCCCTGTATGTACAATATGGGCGTTATTTGCTCATCTCCAGTTCACGTCCGGGTACGCAGGCCGCCAACCTGCAGGGAATATGGAACGACCTTCTGGCCCCGCCATGGGGGAGCAAATATACCACCAATGTAAACCTGGAGATGAACTACTGGCCGGCGGAGGTATTAAATCTTTCACCGATGCACGAGCCGCTGTTTAATCTTACCGAAGATCTCGTTAAAACGGGCACCGAAACCGCAAAACAATATTATAACGCGCCCGGCTGGGTACTTCATCACAATACTGATCTCTGGCGCGGCACGGCACCTATCAACGCCTCCAATCATGGCATCTGGGTGTCGGGGGCGGCGTGGCTTAGTCACCATTTCTGGGAACATTACCTGTTTACACAGGACGAGACTTTTCTGCGGGCGAGGGCGTATCCCGTGATGCGATCGGCTGCCCGGTTTTATAACAGTTTCCTGGTGAAAGACCCCAAAACCGGCTGGCTGGTAAGCACGCCCTCCAATTCGCCCGAGAACGGAGGGCTGGTAGCAGGTCCCGCAATGGATCACCAATTAATACGTGACCTCTTTAAAAACACCATCGAGGCGTCGAAAATATTGGAGACGGATGCTAAGTTCCGCGATAGCCTGCAAAAAAAAATGCCGATGATAGCACCCAACCAGGTCGGCAGGGCGGGGCAGCTGCAGGAATGGCTCGAGGATAAAGACGATACCGCGAGCACACACCGCCACGTATCACATCTTTGGGGCGTGTTCCCGGGTAACGAGATCAATTGGGACGAAAGCGCAAAACTGATGCACGCAGCCCGGCAATCCCTGTTATTCCGCGGAGATGAGGGCACAGGCTGGAGCCTGGCGTGGAAAATTAACTACTGGGCCCGTTTTAAGGACGGCGCACATGCTTTTAACCTCTTAAAAATGCTGCTCCGGCCGGCACGGAGCATTGGTGGCTCTTACCTCAACTTATTCGACGCGCATCCGCCGTTCCAGATCGACGGCAATTTCGGGGGCGCCGCAGGTATCGCCGAGATGCTGGTCCAAAGCCAGATGAGCTATATCGACCTGCTGCCGGCTTTGCCTCCCGAGATCCCGGACGGGGAAATAAAAGGGTTATGTGCAAGAGGAGGTTTTGTGGTAAACCTTTCGTGGAAAAAGGGCAAACTGGTTAGTACCGAAGTGTTCTCAAAAGCCGGCAACAAGTGTATACTAAAATATGGCAGCCAGGTACAGGATTTCTCCACGGAAAAAGGCAAATCGTACATAACAAATTGGTGATGGATCAAAAACTTAGGCGCGGGCTTGTTTTGGTGATCCTGATCGCCGGTATTCCAGCTGCCGGGTTCTCGCAGCCGTTGCGCCGGGATATACCGCTAAACGCCGGCTGGCTAACCGCAGAGAGTTCCCTTAGCGCTGCGTACAAGGGTTTTGAGACACGCGGTTTCGCTGTTCGAAACTGGACGAAAGTGACCGTCCCGCATAATTGGGATGCGTATGGCGGTTATCGCAGGCTGCGGCACGGGAACCTGCATGGTTTCGCCTGGTACCGGAAAACTTTTACCGCGAAAGCCGCTTCCGGCCGCGAAAGGTTTTTTCTCTGGTTTGAAGGCGTAGGATCTTATGCCACGGTGTACCTGAACGGTAAGCTGGTCGGAAAACACGCAGGCGGACGGACTTCTTTTACCCTGGATGTTACCGCGGAAATATACCGCGACGGACGAAGTAATCTCTTAGCCGTATTTGCGGGCCACCCTGCCGATATCCGGGACTTGCCGTGGGTTTGCGGCGGCTGTTCAGAAGAGCGCGGATTTTCGGAAGGATCACAACCGATGGGGATTTTCAGGCCGGTTCATTTAATCGTTACCGATGAGGTGCGGATCGAGCCGTTCGGCGTACATGCGTGGAATAACAAGATCCCGGCTTCCGGACCGGTGCCGTTATTTACCGAAACAACCGTCAGGAATTACGGAAACACCAACCGGAAGCTGGTTTTACGCACCGCCCTGAAAGACGCAGACGGGAAGACGTTGGCCATGCAGGTTTCTCCTGCAAAGCGGATACCGGGTAGCACAAGTTACCAGTTCAAGGGACAGGTAACCGTACGGAACCCGCATTTATGGTCGCTGGAAGATCCTCATTTATACCAGCTTGTGTCGGAAATCGTGGAGAACGGCAAAGTGATCGACCGGTTATCCACACTCTATGGCATTCGCTGGATCAGCTGGCCCGATGTACAGGGGACCGCGCAAAAGCAATTCCTGCTAAACGGCAAGCCGGTTTTTATTAACGGGATCGCCGAGTATGAGCATATGATCGGAAAGAGCCACGCATTCGACGCCGCGGAGGTGCGTTCGAGGGTGATGCAAATTAAAGCGGCGGGTTTCAACGCGTTCCGCGACGCCCACCAGCCTCATAACCTGCGGTACCAGGCGTACTGGGATAAACTGGGGATCTTGTCATGGACACAGATGGCGGCACATATCTGGTATGATACCCCGGCGTTCAGGGCCAACTTCAAAAACCTGCTCACTGAATGGGTAAAAGAACGTCGCAACAGCCCCTCCGTGATCCTCTGGGGCCTGGAAAATGAAAGCACGTTACCCGAGGATTTCGCCAAAGAATGCACGCAGCTGATCCGGCAGCTGGACCCGACCGCATCATCCCAGCGAAAGGTAACCACCTGCAACGGCGGTAAAGGCACCGATTGGGATGTACCGCAAAACTGGACGGGCACTTACGGCGGAAATCCTGCCGATTACGCCAATGACGTAAAACGGCAGGTGCTGATTGGCGAATACGGCGCATGGCGTACCGCCGACCTGCACACCGAAGGCCCGTTCAACGCAGCGGGCGCCTTAAGTGAAGACCGGATGGCCCGGTTGATAGAGCAGAAGATCCGCCTGGCCGAATCGGTTAAAGACAGTGTCGCCGGGCAATATTTCTGGTTATTTAATTCGCATGACAACCCGGGGAGGGTACAGGGCGGCGAGGGAAAACGGGAGATAGATCGGGTAGGACCGGTTAATTACAAGGGCCTGCTCACCCCCTGGGAAGAGCCGCTTGACGTGTATTACCTTTTCCGCTCAAACTATGCGCCTAAAACGACACAGCCGATGGTGTACATCGTGTCGCATACCTGGCCTGACCGGTGGACCACGACCGGGGAAAAGGACAGCCTGGTGGTATACTCCAATTGTGATGAAGTTGAATTGTTTAACGACGTAGGGCAGCAATCGCTCGGAAAGCGCAGCCGCGGTGCGATAGGTAACCATTTCCAATGGGACGATGCCATGATCCGCTATAATGTATTGTACGCCGTTGGCTATGTGAACGGTAAAGCTGCCGCCAAAGACTATATCGTATTGAACCACTTGCCCGAGGCGCCAGGTTTTAAGAAATTATTATCGGGTGCAAAGCCAATAACCGCACCGGAGCCTGGCTATCACTACCTGTACCGCGTAAACTGCGGCGGGCCGGATTACACGGATACGCAGGGGAATACGTGGCTGGCTGACCGGCCCCGGTCTGGTAACAGCACCTGGGGGAGCTCTTCATGGGCAAAAAATTATCCCGGAACGCCCTCTTTTTTCGCCAGTCAGCGGCGAACATCCGATCCCATTCAGGGCACTGCCGACTGGAAGCTCTTCCAGGATTTTCGGTATGGCCTCGATCAGCTACGATTTGATTTCCCGGTTCCTGACGGCAACTACCGGGTAGAGCTATACTTTACAGAACCCTGGCTTGGTACCGGCGGCGGCATGGATTGCACCGGTTGGCGGCTCTTTGATGTGGCTGTTAACGAAAAAACGGTCATCTGCGACCTGGATATATGGAAAGAATCAGGTCACGACGGCGCGTTGAAAAAAGTAATAAACGCACACGTAACGGGCGGAGTGCTTACCATTCACTTTCCCGGCGCGAAGGCCGGACAAGCCCTTATCTCCGCCATCGCGGTAGCATCACTGAAACCTGTCGCGGCGGCACCGCCGTCATCGGGCGTTTTTGAGGCCACGCCTGCGCATCCTGCCATTATGCCGCCGGGATGGACGGTACGCAGCTGGCTCGATACAGGCGAACATCCTTACACGGATTCCGTCATTGCATTCAGCGATCTGCCACCCTACCTGTACGGTGCTGAATGGGTACGAAAACCCTTTAACGACTTGCCATTAACCCCGGGTTTCCTGCTGGCCGACACTGCTGATGTTTTTGTGGGTATTGACCGTGGCGAAAAAGCGCTGCCGGATTGGCTGAAAAGCTTTGAAGATACCGGGGATAAGATCACCACGAGTGAAAACGGCGGCCGTAAATTCATGGTGTTCAAAAAGCGTTTCGATGCAGGCAGCACGGTATCGATCCCTTCTGCAGGAACGGTTTCGGCGGGAAATTACCTGGTCGCCGCTATTCCGGCAGCGCGCATGCAACCTGCTTACGACCTCAAGCCCGTTAAGACCTATAAGGCGACCGACGGTTTGTTAACTGGCAACGGCATCGCCAAAGAGCACCTGATGGACAAAGAACGCGTGGTATTTAAGAAAGCCGCCGGCGACCAGCTGATATGGACGATCACTACCGGTGTTGCCGATATCTATTCATTGACGATCAAATATCATAATCCGCTGGAAAAGCCCATGAAGGCGAAAATCTCGGTGATCAGTAAGGACGGAACGGTGATCCTTAAAGATGAACCGCTGGAATTTCTGTCCACCAAAAGCGGGAAATGGAATTACCTCACCACCAATACCGGCAGCATGGTAAACGCCGGCCAGTATAAGATCATACTCACCGCGGAAGACGCCGCCGGCCTGTTTATCGACACGCTCGATGTGCAGTAAAGCGGTGCTAATATCCTATAGTACCTGGAAAAAATCATATATGAAACTACCCGCTCTCCCCGGCATATTTGGAATGAACTAACCGGCGGTTTCACCAGATGAAGAACCTTCCAATTTTCGATCTAGCTATTATCGCCGTGTACCTGCTTGGCATGGTGCTAACCGGTTTGTATTTTTCGGGGAAGAACAAAAACGCGGAACAGTTCACCAAAGCCTCGGGCCGGATACCCGGTTGGGCTATCGGACTTTCCATATACGCTACTTTTTTAAGCAGCAACACGTTTCTCGGAGTTCCCGGCAAAGCGTTCGGGTCTAACTGGAACGCCTTTGTTTTCAGCTTATCCATGCCGCTTGCCGCGTGGGTCGCGTCGAAATATTTTGTCCCGTTTTACCGGTGTACCGGCGAAGTTTCGGCCTATACGCATCTCGAAAAACGGTTCGGCCCATGGGCAAGGACCTACGCGGTCTGTTGTTTCCTGCTTACGCAGCTCGCACGCATGGGATCCATATTTTTTGGGATCGCGCTCAGCCTGCAGGCGTTAACCGGGTTCTCCATGCAAACGGTAATGATCACCATGGGGATCTGTATCATCATCTATACCGTATTGGGCGGCATCGAAGCCGTGATCTGGACGGAAGTGATCCAGGGCGTTTTAAAAACGCTTGGCGCATTGCTGATCCTGTATCTTATTATCAGCCGCATGCCCGGGGGCGTATCACATATCGTCGAAATCGGGCAGCGGGACGGAAAGCTAAGCCTTGGCAGTCTTTCGCCGGATTTTACTACGTCGACTTTTTGGGTAGTGCTGTTTTACGGATTTTTTATTAACCTGAACAATTTCGGGATGGACCAGAACTACATTCAGCGTTACCATACCGCTACCTCCTCCAGGCAGGCTTCAAGGTCTGTGTGGCTTTGCGTGGTCCTGTACGTTCCGGCGTCGCTGTTGTTCTTTGTAATAGGGTCCTGCCTGTACGCGTACTACCAGGTACACCCCGAACTGATCAGCGGGATCCGTGAACAGGTAGCCGCGGAACGTTTACCCGCTTCGGCCGCCGCGGCGGAAATATCCCGCGTGGCGGCCTCATTACAACCCGCCGATTATGGCGACAAGGTAATGCCGCATTTTATGGTAAGCAGTATTCCCGCAGGTTTGGCAGGGCTTATTGTTTCCGCCATTTTATCGGCCGCTATGAGCACCATCAGCTCCGGGATGAATGCTTCGGCCACGGTTTTTACCGAAGATATTTACAAACGGTACATCAACCCCGGTTTGAACGACAAACAGACCATGAGGTTGCTTTACCTGCTTACCGTGCTCGCGGGTCTTCTTGGTATGGGCGCAGGTATCGCCATGATCGGCGTAAAAAGTATCCTGGATGCCTGGTGGGAACTTTCGGGGATCTTCGCGGCGGGAATGCTTGGCCTTTTCCTGCTGGGCATGATCAGCCGGAGGGCGGGAAACGCCGAGGCACTTACCGCGGTGATCATCGGTATCCTGGTAATCGTCTGGATGACCTTCCCCGGTTTGTTACCCGGTGACCTTGCCTGGCTCAGGAACCCGCTGCATAAGAACATGATCATCGTAATCGGAACGCTGACCATCTTTTTAGCAGGAATTATCATCACCAATTTGAAAAGCGCCGCGACGATCAATAACAAAGAATCATGAAAACAGAAAAAGGATTTATCCCCGTCATGCTCACTCCCTTCACAGATAGTGGCGAGATCGACTACCCGGCGCTTACCCGTTTAACGGAAGTTTACCTCGGGGCGGGTGCCGCCGGATTGTTTGCGAATTGCCTCTCGGGCGAGATGTTCGAGCTTACCGGCGAAGAGCGGATCCGCGCCATCAGGCACGTGGTAAAAACAGTTAACGGGGCAGTTCCCGTGGTGGCCACCGGTACGTTTGGCGGTCCCGTCGCGCAGCAGGCCGATTTTGCGAAACGGGTATACGATTGCGGAGCGGAAGCCGTGATCGGCATTACCGGCCTGCTCGCCGGGGAGCATGAAACTGACGAAGTTTTTAACGAGCGCGTTTTGCAGCTGTTCGACCTCACCCCGGGCATACCTATGGGATTTTATGAATGCCCCGTACCTTATAAAAGATTGCTTTCTGCCAGCCAGGTTAAACAATTCGTAGACACCGGGCGGTTGGTTTATCATAAAGATACTTGCCTGGATATTGAACAGGTACGCGAGAAAATCGCGGCAGGAGCAGGGCGCACGTTCGGGTTATACGACGCTTATATGGTCCACGCCGTCGAATCGCTGAAAGCAGGTTCCGCCGGGCTTTCATGCATCCAGGGTAACTTTTTCCCCGAAATGATCGCGTGGCTTTGCAAAAATTACGGTAACGAAACCTTATCCCACGAAGTGGACCTGGTACAGCAGTTCCTGGTACATAACATGGACGTTATGCACCATGTATACCCGGTTATCGCCAAATACTACCTCAGCAAACGCGGGATCGGTATCTCCACGTTCACCAGGAGGAAAGTCGGGGAATTTACCCCGACCGTAAAAAAAGAGATCAACAGCTTGTACGACCGGTATCGCTTACTGGAACGTGAAGTCAAATTTGAGAATAACGGTCACTAATTCCGCAGGTATTTCCGCTTGTACTCCAGCGGGGTCATACCGGCCACCTTTTTAAAATGCCGGTAGAAGTTGGACACGTTGTTGAAACCACACTCGAAACACAGCACTTCCGTGGGCAATTTATCTTCGATCAGGAAACGGCACGCATGGCTGATGCGGATCTCGATCAGGAAATCATAGTACGTTTTCTTGGTGATCTGCTTAAAATACCGGCAGAATGAAGTAACGCTCAGGTTACTGATGGAAGAGATCTCTTCCAGGCTGATCTCCCGTTTATAGTTGGACAGGGTGTAGCTGCACACTTTGTTCAACCGGATCGTATCCGACTCATTGGATTGATAAAATGCCTGGTGCGTAGACGCGATGGGCGAAAACTCCTCCGTTTCCGCCAGCGTTTTTAAAATAGACAACAGCACGATGATCCGGTCGAGGTTGGTGGCGTGCACCGCGTTAAACATCAGGCCGGCCAGCTGTTCCCGGGCTTTTCCGCCGATCAGCATCCCGTTTTTTGCCTTTTCAAACAATTTCGGGATCAGGTATGCCTCCGGTAAACTCAATAAATATTTACCAAGACAATCCGGAAGAAAATGGATCACAATGGCCTCTACATTCAGGTCCGGGTTATTTTGGAAATATTCTTCTTTACATCGCCAGGTATGAGGAAGGTTTTCGCCGAGCAGCAGGATCTCGCCCGATGAAAAATTGCTGATATTATCCCCGATCAATCTTACGCCTTCGCCCCGTATAATGTGGTGAAGTTCCAACTCCGGGTGATAATGCCAGATCCCGCCGAAGTTGGGCAGGTGGTCGTGCCTCACGCTATAAGAGTTCTGGATATTGATCGGTACCTTACGAAAATGCGCTTTCATGTGGTTATACTCAGCTTTTTAATTGGTTCCTGAAATTCCTGCGGGCGATTTATGCTATCCTGATAATTTTCACAAATAAAAATTACATTTACAACTGAAAGTAATCGACGAAACTTCTGAAAGTAAAGATATGATAATATCCTACAACAAGAAGATAACAATTGCAAAAAATACTCGCTGACCAGCTATCATCTTTGTATAAGCAGTTTGGCTTAAACTGAACCAATAATAGATTAAACGATGCCTGGATGACTACCGGGCGACCAATTATTGACCAATGAGATCAGTACTAAAATTTTCTTTCCCGGGTATTTTTGCGCTTCTTTTTTCGGTGGGAGCTATCGCGCAAACCGCGGAGAAAGCTGTCCGCGACCAGGAATATATCAAAACGATCACACTCCGTTCTGATAAGATCGCAGCGGTACTGGGCATCGCAGATTCTGCAAAGTATAAACGCGTAAGGACCTTACTGGTGAATGAATACAGCGCTCTTAACGACGTACACGAAACGCGTAACCAGGAAACAAAGGCGCTAAAAGAGGAACTGAAGGACGATAAAGCTAAACTCGACTCAGGCATAGCCGGGCTGGAAGCCGTAGCCAATAGGAAATTAGACGCCCTGCACAATCATTTCCTGGCCAGCCTGGCGAAAGAACTTAACCAGGACCAGATAGAACAGGTAAAGAACGGCCTCACTTATAACGTATTGCCTATCACCTGGAAGGCTTACCAGGAAATGCTCCCCGATCTTACCGAACCCCAAAAAAAGCAGATGCTCGCCTGGCTTACCGAAGCGAGAGAGCATGCCATGGATGCCGAATCTTCGGATAAAAAACATGCCTGGTTTGGAAAGTACAAAGGCAGGATCAATAACTACCTGTCGGCACAAGGCATCGACATGAAAAAAGCGGGGGAGGACTGGCAGAAGCGCATCAAGGCCGCCCAGCAAAAGAACTAAGAGTTTCTGCGGCGCAAGCTGTGACAATAAACGATTATCAAATTAACCATTAAAAACCAAATTATGAATCTGAAACAACTACTAAATCTTTCGGGAACTTTTCTCCTGTTGTTGTTCGCCTGCTCTATGGGTTATGCCCAGGAAAGGGCGGTGACAGGAAAGGCGGTCGATAAGGCGGATGGCAGCCCCATGATCGGGCTGATCGTGAGCGTGAAAGGCCGCCCGTCAAATGTAAGCACCAACGGCAACGGAGAATTCTCAATCAGGGTTACCCCGTCTGATTCAGTGCTGGTATTTTCCTACATTGGCTATATCAGGCAGCAGGTAAAGATCGGCGACCGCTCGTCCATCATCGTTACGATGGAACCTGACACCAAAAGCCTGGACGAGGTAGTGGTGGTAGGCTACGGTACGCAAAAACGCGAAACCCTTACCGGTTCCATAGCTACGCTCACCACTAAAGACATAGAAGATTTGCCGGTAAGCAACATCGGCGCCGCGCTCGCCGGCCGTCTGCTGGGTGTAGGGGTAAGCGGCGGTACGCAGCGTCCGGGCTCTACGGCGACGATCACCGTGCGTAATCCTAACACGTTCCTGAGTAAAGACGGCGGTACCACATCCCCGTTGTTCGTGATTGATGATGTTATCCAGGTAACATCACAGGGAGCTCCGGATAATACACTGTTCAATAGTCTCGATATCAGTGAAATCGAATCGCTCAGCGTACTGAAAGATGCCGCGGCCGCTATCTACGGTTCACGGGCTGCAAACGGCGTGATCGTAGTTCGGACTAAACGCGGGAAAGACGGTAAGCCAAGGATTTCTTACAATGGGTCGTACGCAGTTAACGACGAGGCATTCCGTACCAAAATGTTGTCAGCAGCTGATTTCGCCCGGTATTACAATATCATGAACGGTCCGAACGGCAGGGCCGCTACAAATTCCGTTACCAACGACAATGTGTTCACCGCTGAGGAAATCGCTGCTTTCGAGAATACGGATCATAACTGGCTAGACGACGCCTGGAAAGCGTCACATAACATGCATCATGGCCTCAGTGTATCAGGCGGCGCCAATAAGGCGACTTATTTTGCCAACGCTTCTTATTATACGCAGGACGGTAACATGGGTGCGCTCGAATTCAGTCGCTGGAATTTCCGCGGCGGCGCCGACGTTGAGCCGATAAACAACTTAAAAGTTGGCCTTCAACTGTCGGGGAATTTTACCGACCAGGCGCGTACCTTCAATAAGATCGGTAGCGAGACGCTGGAGAATGACTATGTGAATTTGCTTACTACCCCACGTTATATTCCGGAATATATCAATGGCGTGCCCGTAAAGATTCCCGGAACAAACGCGTTCGCAGGATATCACTTTTTCGAGATCGAGCGTCTTGGAAACATTCAGTCTAATGACGACCGTGTCTTTACCGTGAACGTTTCTGCAGAATACAAATTACCCTGGGTGAAAGGCCTGGGCTTCAGGTTACAGTACGCGACGAATTTCGCCAACAATAACGGTGGCCAGGTAGGAACTACCTATACGCTGACCAAATTCACCGGGACCGGGACCAACATCCATATTCTCGATGATAACGCAGTGCCGATCGCGACGACGCCGACCAGCTCGTATTCTAACGGAGACCGCCTGTATTACTCGCAAACACGACAAAAAAGAGATCAAACCAACTTTTTCGTGACTTATGAACGTAGTTTCGGAAAGCACAGCGTAAGTGCGCTCGCTACTGTAGAAAAATCCGAAGCTGAAGCTTATGGTACTACCGTTCTCAAAGAGAAACCGCTCCAGGGCACTAACGGGATGTTTAATACGGCCTTCGGTGCGATCGACGGTACTACAACCGGTAATGAGTCCGGAACATTGGGCTACATCGGAAGAGCGAACTACAATTATTCCAGCAAATACCTGGCCGAATTCCTGTTCCGTTCAGACGCATCGACCAAATTTGCTCCGGACAATTATTGGGGCCGCTTTTATTCAGGATCGGTGGGATGGGTTGTTTCGGAAGAGAGCTTCTTTACAACACACGTGCTTGATTACCTGAAAGTTCGCTATTCACTGGGTAAACTCGGAAACGACCAAACCAAGGCATGGCTATGGCGGCAACGCTATACGCCGCAGGAAGGGAAGGGCCTCGTGCTCCCTGGTACCGGCGGTAACAACAATACGAATACCGCTACCACGACCGGTTATAAAATGGAGGCGTCTCCTAACCCCGACGCGACGTGGAGCGATGAGCTTAAGCATAATCTTGGGTTCGACATGCGTTTCCTGAACAATCGCTTATCTGCGACCCTCGAAGGCTATTACAATAAAGCCACTAATATCCTGATCGAGCCGATCGGAAGCGTGCCGGCTACCGTCGGGGGTTCAATAGCCTCTACTAATTTCGGGGCGGCAAACTTCTACGGCTATGAAATCGGGCTCGGCTGGAACGCAAAAGCTGGTAAAGACGTTAATTACGGCATCAACCTCAACTTTAACTGGGGCGATAATAAGGTCATTAAAATGAACTATACCGACATCTCCCAGCTTCAGCCATGGTCTCCGCATTATGGCGAGTCGAGCGATAACGGCAAATGGGGATATGATGTACTGGGCATGTTCAAAAACCAGGAGGAGATCGACGCATATGTGGCAGAGTACAAGATCACACAAGTACATGGCAATACGATCGGAAGCAGCTACAAACTAACGCCCGGTCAGTTGTACTACCGTGATATTCGCGGCAAAATGAACGCAGACGGCACTTTCGCCGCTCCCGATGGTATTATCGACGAAAACGACCAGGTCCAGCTTGCTAAAAAAGCGGTAAATCACTATGGCTTCGGTATCGTACTGCGCGCCGGCTGGAAAGGATTGAGCTTTGATGCTGCGATTACCGGCTCGTTCGGTGGTTTTGCGGAAATGGATGCCCGCAACAAGATGGAAACGAATATCTCGAATGCTTACTCGAGCGTACCAGCCTATTGGGCGAATATTTACGATCCGGTGCTGAACCCTTCGGGTACCCTGCCTAACCCGAACTGGTCGAACGTGAGCCTGGATAAGACATCGAAATTCTGGCAGGTAAGTGCGTTTCGTATGGGATTCCGCAATGCGAACCTGAACTACTCGCTTCCGAAGAAGTTGGTGCAGCGCGCAGGCATAAGCAATGCACGGGTTTCACTTACTGCGCTTAATCCGGTGATCCTTTACAATCCGTACGACTACAGGGATCCGGATGCAGGCTGGAACACTTACCCGAACCTGAGAACGATTTCATTGGGTCTCAACGCTACATTTTAACAGAGTTCCGAAACAACAATAAAACGATAATGAAACGAACAAAATATATATTTCTCCTGGCATCGCTTATCATCGCCGCGGCAGGATGTAACGATGATTTCCTCGAAGAAAAACGCGACCTTACAGGGACCAACGAAGAAGTTTTCCAGGAACCGCAACTCGCTTCCGGCTATGTGGATTACATTTACGGGCTCTTCAGCCCTGCAAATAATGGTATCCCGAACGTACAGAGCCAGTCGAATGCTGAAAACGGCGCATTTAACACGGCGTGGACACAAACCACCGATGAGATGTCGGGCGAAAACGACTGGAATAAGGTATGGCCTTCGATCGCTTATACACAGAACCATGCCGTAAAGTATTTCGGACAGGCCGTTGGAACGAGCATCGCCAACAACACCTGGACGCGCATGAAACAAATCAATATCTTCCTCACGTCTATCGACAAGTATAGTTTGACTGACGCGGTAAAAGATCCGCTGAAAGGACAAATGTATTTCTGGCGGGCCTACCAGTATTTCGAACTGGTAAAATTATATGGCGGCGTTCCGCTGGTGCTCGAGCCGGCCAACCCGATCCTCGACGGCAATACCAGCAGTAAGATCCAGCGCAGTTCGACCGATGCAACTATTAGCCAGATCGTAGCCGACCTGGACCAGGCGATCAAGCTGCTTCCGGCAAAATGGCCGGCTTCTGACTGGGGCCGGATTACGAGCGGCGCCGCAGCGGCCCTGAAAGGGCGCGTACTCCTTACCTATGCAAGCCCGCAATTCAACCGCGCCGATGACAGGGTCCGCTGGCAAAAAGCCTACGATGCTAACCTTGCAGCTAAAACACTCCTCGATGCTAATGGCTTTGGCTTATATAACGTTGGAGGCACCGCCAACGGGACGGCCTGGGCAAACATGTTCCTCGCAGAAGGTTACGCCAACACTGAGGCTATCTGGACCACCGGGTTCAACACCGTAGCTTCAGGCAACTCACAACGGAACAACGGTTGGGAGCAAGCTATCCGGCCGAAAGATATCGGTGGTGGCGGTTCCGTGGTACCTACCAAACAAATAGTGGATGCATTCCCCATGAAAGACGGCAAAATGCCAGGCTCCTCTATCTACACCTACGATGCTGTTAAAATTTATAAGAACCGTGACCCTCGTTTCGCAAAAACCTTTATCTGGAACGGCGCGCTTTACCCTTATAACGGTGCATCGGCGAACCGCGCATGGACGTATACCTGGAAATCGGCAAGCTCAGCGACAAAATACGACAAGAGCACTGAAAAGGCGGCGACCGCCACGGGCTTTTATCTTTGTAAAGCAAGCAATACCGCAGCAGCCATCACAAACGGCTCATTTTCAATCAGCGGGACCGATTACATCGAGATCCGCTATGCGGAAGTACTGCTCAATCTTGCAGAATCGGCTGCCGGCATAGATAAAGTGACCGACGGGTTGGGCTACATCCAGCAAGTTCGCGCCAGGGCTGGTGTCGAAAATAAAGACGGCATGTATGGCTTGAGCGGTATCGCTTCCCGCGACCAGGCCTTCGGCGCTGTCATCAATGAACGGAAAGTAGAGTTCGCGTATGAGAACAAACGCTTCTGGGACCTGCGCCGGTGGCTACTCTTCAATAACGATTTTGGTACATGTACGCGGCTCGGGCAGACGCCGATCGACGGGATGCGTCGCCAGGGATACTATTTCAGTGCCAGAAACAGCAACGGTACGGATTACGTGCACACCTCGGCCGATCCTTTCGTAAAACCGGCTTCAGGTTCGGCGCCGCTGATAGACAGGGATGCAACCACTTATCCTGCCGGTGTAGCCAACGCTGATGCCTACGTGGATTATATTTATGACAACTACCTGAAAGTGAGCGTAAAGGACGACGTAGATCCCACCACCGGGTGGAAATTCAAATGGTACAACGAGTATTATTTCTTCGGCATCAATTCATCGGTTCTCAACACATCCAGCTATCTTAATCAAACGATCGGCTGGAATAGCCTGACCGGGAACGGAACGTTCGACCCGTTGAAATAATACCGGGTCAGCACGATTCTTTGAGCAATGCAGCATCCCTTAAAGAGATGACTGCATTGTTCATTATCTGCCGGTTGCGGGGACTATACCATTGTTACACGCTATGATAACATCCTATACTATTTTGAGAAAATGCTATAGAAACCAAGCCAGCTTTAGCCGGATATTTGATTTACTTGTACTTTCTAACCATAGAATAAACTCTCAAAAAATGAAGAAATATTTTGCAGTGCTGATGGCGATGGTTTTGGCCGGCGCTACTAAACCAGTCCTGGCACAATACCCAAAGATCCCGGCAGATGTGCAGAAAGCCAGCGATGAAATGATGGCCGAAGCAAAACGTAAATCAGATATCGCATGGCTGAAAGCGTTACCAGTTATTGAGAGAGAAGCAAAAGCAGGTAAGCCATATGTTCCGTGGGCGGGCCGGCCGATCGATCTTCCCCAATCTGATATTCTTGCATTCCCGGGAGCGGAAGGTGGGGGTGCGCATTCTTTCGGCGGACGCGGGGGACGTGTGATCGTAGTGACCAGTCTCGGAGACTCCGGTCCGGGAACGCTCCGCGATGCCTGCGAACAGGGTGGCGCGCGCATTGTCGTGTTCAATGTATCAGGTATTATCCGCATCAAAACACCCCTGGTGATCAGAGCTCCGTACATCACCATCGCCGGTCAAACCGCGCCGGGCGACGGGATATGCGTGGCCGGGGAGTCTGTGTGGCTCAATACCCATGATGTAGTAGTACGTTTTATGCGCTTCCGCCGCGGCGAAACGTATGTAGGCCGCCGGGATGACGCCATTGGCGGAAATCCGATCGGCAACATCATGATCGATCACGTTTCGGCAAGCTGGGGATTGGATGAAAACATGTCTATGTACCGACACATGTACAACGACAGCACCGGTAAAGCGGAAGAAAAACTTGCAACGGTGAATATTACCATCCAGAATTCAATTTTCTCCGAGTGCCTCGATACCTGGAACCACGCGTTTGGCAGCACGCTGGGCGGGGAAAATTGTTCGTTCATCAGGAATTTATGGGCAGACAACGGCGCCCGCAACCCGTCTATCGGGTGGAACGGGATCTTTAATTTCGCTAATAACGTTGTGTTTAACTGGCACAATCGTTCTACCGATGGCGGGGACTACACCGCCCTATACAATATTATCAACAACTACTATAAACCGGGTCCGGTTACCGATGTAAAAGATCCCGTGAGCTACCGGATCCTAAAACCGGAATCGGGGAGAAGTAAACTACCTTACGTGGTGTTTGGCCGTGCGCACGTAAGCGGCAATATCATAGAGGGAAATGAGCAGGTAACCAAAGATAACTGGAACGGAGGCGTACAGGTGGAAAATAAAAAAGGCGACCTGATGAGCTACGCGGATGCCAGCAAATATTTTGCAGCCATGAAAGTGGAGAAACCCTTGCCGATGCCCGATTTCACGATCATTCCTGCCCGCGATGCTTACAGCTATGTACTGGAGAACGCGGGGGCTACGTTACCTAAGCGGGATCCGGTTGATACCCGGATCGTGAAACAGGTACGTACCGGTGTGATCGACTATATTAAAGACGTAAAATTACCCGCTACGCAGTTCGAACATCGCCGCCTACCGATCGACTCGTATAAACTCGGCATTATTACCGATATCAGCCAGGTCGGCGGATATCCGGAATATAAAGGATCCCCTTATAAGGATTCCGACGGCGACGGAATGCCCGACGACTACGAACTTAAGAACGGTCTGGATCCAAAGAGCGCCGCCGACGCGGCCGTGATCCGCAAAAGCGGGTACAGCAACATCGAAGAATATTTAAATAGCATTGTAGCGATCGCTGCGGTAACCCCCGCCGCAAAAAAAATAAAGTAATGAAACGGACTTCTATTACGATAGCTGCCGCGTTAAGCCTGGCGGTTTTATCACACACTGCTTTTGCGCAGTATCCCGTCATCCCCGAAAAACTCCAGGCAGATGCCGATGCTGCGCTCGGTATCGTGAAAAAAAACTCGGATATCGCCTGGGAGAAGGCGCTTCCTATTATACGGCGCGATGAGAAAAATGGTAAACCCTACGTTCCATGGGCGGCAAAGCCTTCGGACCTGCCACAGTCAAAACTAGTGGCGTTCCCGGGCGCGGAAGGCGGCGGAGCACACTCATTTGGCGGCCATGGCGGAAAAGTGATCGTGGTAACCACGCTGGCCGACAGTGGTCCGGGCTCCTTCCGCGAGGCTTGCGAGCAGGGTGGCACACGTATCGTGGTGTTCAACGTAGCCGGGATCATCCGCATTAAAAGCCCGGTGATCATTCGCGCTCCGTATATCACCATCGCCGGTCAGTCCGCGCCGGGAGATGGCGTATGTATCGCCGGAGAATCGGTTTGGATCGATACACACGATGTGGTGATCCGTTATATGCGCTTCCGCCGGGGCGAAACCGACGTAACGCGCAGGGACGACGCCATCGGCGGAAACCCGGTGGGAAACATCCTGATCGATCATGTATCTGCAAGCTGGGGCCTGGACGAAAACATGTCGATGTACCGGCATGTATACGATCGCGGCGGGTCGAAACAGGAAAAATTGCCGACCGTTAACATCAC
Organism: Hufsiella ginkgonis; assembly: GCF_009834915.1. Lineage (GTDB taxonomy): Bacteria > Bacteroidota > Bacteroidia > Sphingobacteriales > Sphingobacteriaceae > Hufsiella > Hufsiella ginkgonis. Next base: position 239,035 of record NZ_WVHS01000002.1, read on the forward strand.
GATTCAGAACTCGATCTTCTCTGAAGCGCTCGATACTTATAACCATGCATTCGGAAGTACCATCGGCGGATTGAACAGCACCTTTATGCGGAACTTGTGGGCGAATAACATTAGCCGGAATCCGTCTGTGGGTATGTACGGCGATTTTGGATTTGTGAATAACGTAGTTTACAACTGGTGGAACCGGTCCGCAGACGGTGGAGATAACGAATCGCAATACAGCTTTATCAACAATTATTATAAACCCGGCCCCATTACTCCCCCGGGCGAGCCGATCAGCTACCGTATCCTGAAACCGGAAGCGGGGCGTGCCAAAGACAAATCGACGGTGTTCGGGAAAGCTTATGTTGCCGGGAACGTCATAGAAGGCAACGAGAAAGTAACTAAAAATAATTGGGACGGTGGGGTCCAGGTAGAGAGCAAGGGCGACAACGCCAGGCTGATCGATAGCATCCGCACAGATAAACCTTTCCCGATGGCATCTATAACGAAAGTTTCGGCTGAAAAAGCTTACGCATACGTGCTCGGCAATGCCGGCGCTACGCTTCCTAAACGTGACCCGGTTGATCTTCGCATCATCGAGGAGGTGAAAACCGGTAAACCGCTGAACCGTCAGCCGGGAACGCCCGCGAACGGACAGCAATATATTAAAAGAAGGCTCGGCCCCGATTCCTATTTAAAGGGGATTATCAGCGACATCAGCCAGGTAGGCGGGTATCCTGAGTATAAAGGCAGTCCTTACAAGGATGCCGATAACGACGGGCTGCCTGACGATTGGGAACTAAAGAACGGTTTAAACCCGAAAGACCCGTCAGATTCCGCGAAGGTCCGATCCAAAAGCGGTTATTCGGTGATCGAAGAATACCTGAATAGTTTAGTGAAAGTGGAGGATGTGAGACCTTGAGCAAGTTCTTTCGGCATATTTTACTGGTTGGTTTCGGTGCGCTGCACTGCGGTTCGGCTATTGCGCAGCCGAAACCGGCAAAACCTCTTCCGCCGCTGGTGGTTGGAAAAGACGGAAAACTCACCTACAACGGTGACGCCAAAGGAAACCGGGTGCCCGACTTTTCTTACAGCGGCTATATGGCCGGGGAAACTGCGCTCCCGGAAGTGCCCGTAAAAGTTACGGTGCCTGTAAAAGCGGGCGACGCTACCTGGCGGATCCAATCGGCTATTGATTATGTATCTGCCCTCGTACCCGATAAAGCCGGGTTTCGTGGCGCCGTGCTCCTCGAAAAAGGAACTTACACGGTAGAGGGCGCATTAAAGATCGCCGCGTCGGGTGTAATACTTCGCGGTAGCGGGGCCGGTAGTAACGGTACCTTATTGCTCGGAGCGGGAACCGACCGGCAAACCCTGATCACGGTGTCAGGCAAATTCGACCGCAAAACCCAGGCCCCGGTTAAAGTAACGGATCCGTATGTTCCCGTAAACGCGACAAAGCTCACTGTACCTGATGCATCGCCATTTAAAGCGGGCGACCAGGTATTGGTGCAGCGCCCGTCTACAAAAGCCTGGATCGACCTGCTCGGCACGGATCATTTTGGCGGCGGCATTACCTCGCTAGGCTGGAAACCCGGCCAGCGCGACGTTGCTTGGGACCGTAAAATCATCTCCATATCCGGCAATACGCTTACCCTCGATGCACCGTTAACGACCGCGCTCGACACAGCATTCGGGGGCGGAACGGTTTCGAAATATTCCTGGCCGGGTAGAATTGAACGCAGCGGCATCGAAAATATGCGCCTGGTTTCGGCTTACGATGAAGCTAACCCCAAGGACGAAGCACACCGCTGGATGGCGATCGTGATAGCCAATACCACAGATGCCTGGGTGCGGAGGGTGAACTTCTCTAACTTCGCAGGTTCGGCGGTAATGGTCCAGGAAACCGGTAAACGCATCACGATAGAAGATTGCAAATCGTTGAACCCGGTTTCAGAAATTGGCGGCGAGCGCAGGAATACCTTTTTCACCGCCGGCCAGCAAACGCTTTTCCAGCGGATCTATGCCGAATTTGGCTTCCATGATTTCGGTCTCGGATTTTGTGCCGCGGGACCCAATGCATTTGTGCAATGCGAATCACATCTCCCGTATAGTTTTAGCGGACCGATAGACAGCTGGGCATCGGGCGTATTATTTGATATCGTGAACGTCGACGGCCAGGCGTTAAGCTACCTGAACCGCGGGCAGGACGGACAAGGCGCCGGCTGGAATGCCGCTAACAGCGTTTTCTGGCAATGCAGCGCTTCCAGGATCGACTGTTACCAGCCCCCGGGCGCTAATAACTGGTCGTACGCTTCCTGGGCGCAATTCGCCGGCGACGGCTATTGGGAAAGCTCCAACGAACAGGTTCAGCCGAGGAGCCTGTATTATGCACAGCTAAAAGAACGCGTGGGCGAATCGGTTAAGCCGAGGATGCGCCTCCTGGATATCCAGACAGAAGCATCCAGCAGTCCGCCGGTGGACGTAGCGATGGCATTAACCAAAGAGGCGACCAATGCAGCGCCGCTCCTGGCCGACCTCATAGACCGTGCAGGAGACCTGGATCCGTTACCGGTTAACCCTGCGGGGATAAAGACCATCGATGATATCGGGGTAAAAACACCAGTTGTACCCGCGCTTGCCGCGCCATTAAAGATCGCGAACGGCGTATTGGTGAGAGGCGGTATCGTAGTAACCGGCAAACAGCGCGACGTTCCCTGGTGGAACGGCAGCGCAAGGCCGTATGCGCTTGCTGCCGCCAAACAACATATCACCCGGTTTGTGCCTGGTAAAACAGGAAACGGGTTGACCGATGATCCTGCCACGGTATCCGATTCGATGGTATCGAACAACGTGGTGGCGTTAGATCATAACTATGGTTTATGGTATGAACGCCGCCGCGACGACCACGAACGTATCCGCAGGATGGACGGCGACGTTTGGGCTCCATTTTATGAGTTGCCCTTCGCGCGAAGCGGCCAGGGTACCGCCTGGGATGGCATGAGTCGTTACGACCTCACCAAATACAATAAGTGGTACTGGAGCAGGTTGAAGCAATTCGCCGACCTGGCAGATCAGAAAGGGTTGGTATTGATCCACGAGAATTACTTCCAGCACAACATCATTGAAGCCGGTGCGCACTATGCCGATTTCCCATGGAGGCCTGTAAATAACATCAACAATACCGGTTTCCCCGAGCCGGTGAACTATGCGGGCGATAAACGACTGTTTATGGCCGGGCAGTTTTATGACGTTACAAATCCGGCCAGGAGAAACATCCACAAGGCGTATATCCGCCAGTGCCTCAATAACTTTACGGGAAACAGCGGGGTGATCCAGCTGATCGGTGCAGAGTTTACGGGCCCGCTTCACTTTGTACAATTCTGGCTCGACAACATCGGCGATTGGGAGAAGGAAACCGGGAAAAAGGAACTGGTAGGTCTTAGCACCACGAAGGATGTGCAGGACGCTATCCTGGCCGACCCGGAACGGGCTAAATTGGTGGATATCATAGATATCCGCTACTGGCATTACCAGGCCGACGGGAAAGCATATGCACCTCCCGGCGGACAGAACCTTGCTCCGCGCCAGCACGCACGCTTGTTAAAACCAAAAGCCAGCTCGTTTGAACAGGTTTACAGGGCCGTAGCCGAGTACCGGCAAAAGTACCCGACGAAGGCGGTAATGTACTCAGGTGACGGAGCGGAAAATAACGGATGGGCTGTATTTATGGCCGGTGGCTCCCTGGCGGCTATCCCGAAAACGCCCGACGGATTCCTGAAAGAGGCATCTGCGATGAAGCCATTGGCGCTGCCCGAAAAGATTACAGGGCAGTACGCACTTTCCGGGGGGAAATCAGGGTACATCATCTATAACGGCTCCGCGCAACCGGTAAAGCTGGATCTTTCCCGCGTTCCCGGGACGCTGACTCTTCAATGGATCAATACCAGGAATGGCGCTTTATCAAACAAGAACGAAAAAATTAAAGGCGGAAGTGTTGCCGAGCTCACGCCGCCCGGACAGGACTTTATCGCATGGATCACACAAAAATGAAAGTGACCTATTCTTATTTACTGTCATTGCTGCTGGTGCTGACGTCGGCAACAAACCTGGCTGCTCAAACTGTCGGGAAATTATCCGTTTCTGCCAATCGCAGGTTTATTCAGCGCGACGGAAAGCCGTTCTTTTGGTTAGGTGATACCGGGTGGCTTCTTTTCGTTAAACTTGACCGGGAAGCGGTAGATAACTACCTCGAAGACCGCCATCAGAAAGGATTTAACGTGATCCAGGTAATGGTAGTGCACGATCTCCGAAAGGCGGTGAACGTATACGGCGATTCAGCTTTTGTGAATAACGATCTTTCAAAGCCGCTTACTACCCCAGGCGCATCCTTCGCAAGCAAGCAGCAATACGATTTCTGGGACCATGTGGATTACGTGGTAAACAAGGCGGCTTCCAAAGGCATTTACCTGGGAATGGTGCCTGTTTGGGGAAGCAACATTAAAGGAGGCCTGGCTAACCGGGAACAAGCGGCCATCTACACTAAGTTTCTCGTTAACAGGTACAAAAGGTCCGGCAACATCATTTGGTTGAATGGCGGCGACATCAAAGGAAGCGATTCGGCCGCGGTGTGGAAAACGATCGGGACAACCCTGAAAAAGCATGATCCAAACCACCTGGTCACTTTTCATCCGCGCGGACGATCGTCGTCATCAGAATGGTTCCACAACGAGAACTGGCTGGATTTCGACATGTTCCAATCCGGGCATAAAAGTTATGCACAGGACACTACCGACATCCGCATCGGCGAGGATAACTGGAGATATGTAAGAACGGATTTCGGTAAGCTGCCCAAAAAACCTTCGATAGACGGAGAACCTTCCTACGAAAAAATTCCACAGGGATTACATGATACGCTGGCGCCGTTATGGACCGATGCCGACGTGCGCAGGTATGGCTACTGGTCGGTTTTTGCCGGGGGCTTCGGGTATACCTATGGCGATAATACGGTAATGCAATTCCGCAGGCCAGGCGATGGTCCCGGCGCATACGGCGCAAAAGACTATTGGTACCAGGCGATCCACGACCCCGGGTCTTCGCAAGTACAGTGGCTAAAAAAACTGATCCTCGGCAAACCATTCTTTGAAAGGATTCCTGATCAATCTCTTATTGCCAACCAGGGCGAAAAGTACAATTACCTGGCTGCTACGCGTGGCAGGCGTTACGCGTTTGTGTATTCGTATACCGGCAGAACGATGAAAATAAACATGGGAAAGATCGCCGGTACCCGGGTTAAAACATCCTGGTATGATCCGCGCACGGGGAAAACGACACCCGGGGCAACCGTCAGCAATTCCGGGGTAAAAGAATTCGGCCCGCCGGGAGAAGAGAAAGAAGGCAACGACTGGGTGCTGGTACTGGAAAGTATTTAAACAACATAAAAAAGCGATGACGAATCATTACAAGTTACCAGGCGTTTTTATAGTGATGTTTACGGCATCGCTTTTAAGCGCGTGCGCGGGTAACCAGTATTTATTCACCTCCTTCCATGAGCCGGCAGACGAAGGGTTGCGGTTTTTGTACAGCAAGGATGCAAGAAACTGGACGGATCTTAACCATATCTTTCTTAAACCAGGCGTTGGCACCCAGAAAGTCATGCGCGATCCGTCGATAGTTCGTGGCCCCGACGGTACTTTTCACCTGGTGTGGACCAGCAGTTGGAAAGGCGATAAGGGCTTCGGCTATGCCAGCTCGAAAGACCTGGCGCATTGGTCGGAGCAGAAGTTTGTACCTGTAATGGAAAATGAGCCGGCTACCGTTAATGTATGGGCGCCGGAGCTTTTCTACGATGCGGATAACGGGCAGTTTATCATTATCTGGGCATCAACGATTCCGTTCCGGTTCCCCAAAGGGGAGGAGGAGGAAGAGAACAATCACCGCATGTATTATACGGTTACGAAGGACTTTAATACGTTTTCACCGGCAAAGCTTTTCTATGACGGTGGTTTTAGCGTTATCGACGCCGTGATCGTAAAACGTGGCAAAGCAGATTTCGTGCTGGTATTAAAGGACAACACACGACCTAACAGGAACATCCGAGTGTCTTACGGTAAAACCGCTCTTGGACCGTATACCGGCGTTTCTCCCGCCTTTACATCCAGGTTTTCTGAAGGGCCCTCCGTGGTAAAAACAGGAGATCAATGGCTGATTTATTATGATGCTTACCAGGATAAGAAGTATAACGCCGTCCAGACCGCTGATTTTAAAATATTTACCGATGCACAGGTTTCAGTGCCTGCCGGTCACAAACACGGCACAATCATCAAGGTTGCCGGTAAAGTGATTAAGGATCTAAAAAAATATTCCGGTTCCAGTAACTGATCTATGAAAAAGTTTATTCTACATATTTCGTTCATCATCGCATTCCTGCTGTATGGGCATCTAAATAGCCTTGCACAGGATACGGTCCATTATTCGGGAACCACGCTTTCCAACGTCGACTACCATCACGGGCAGCTGGCCTCCGCGGTTGGCGTGCACAACATCCAGGTATTCCGGGCAAACCGCGAACACCCTGAGTGGGCGTCAGGGCTTAATTGGACCTACAACCACGCGCCAATGCTGGCATATTGGAATAATACCTTTTACCTGCAGTACCTGAGCAACCCGGTAGGGGAACATGTGCCGCCAGGACAGACGCTGCTTATGACTTCTGCGGATGGGTACAACTGGAGTGCGCCGGCGGTAATTTTCCCCGTCTATCGCATACCCGACGGAACAAAGAAACCCGGCCATGCTCCCGAAGCGCGGAACCTCGATGCCGTGATGCACCAGCGTATGGGCTTTTACGTGGCCAGGAACAAACGTTTACTAACATTGGCCTTTTACGGAATGGTCATTGAACCGAAAGACGATCCCAATGATGGAAACGGTATCGGTCGCGTGGTCCGCGAGATCTATCCCGACGGAAAATATGGTCCGGTCTATTTTATCAGGAACAATACCTGGTGGGATAAAACAAAATCCGCCTACCCGTTCTACACATCGAGCAAGGACAAAGGGTTCGTGGAAGCCTGCAACGAACTGCTTGGAAATCCGCTAGCCATGCAGGAATGGGTAGAAGAAGCCGACCGCAACGACCCGCTGGTCCCGCTCAAAAAGGAAGTGAAGGCATTCAGCTACTATCATCTTCCGAACGGGAAGGTAGTGGGGTTATGGAAGAACGCGCTTACCTCTATAAGTGCCGATAATGGCAAAACCTGGCAGTATGGCCCTTTGCGGGCACCTGGCTTTGTAAACAGCAACGCGAAAATATGGGGGCAGCGTACTTCCGATGGTCGCTATGCTACGGTTTATAATCCGTCTGAATTTCGCTGGCCGTTAGCGGTATCAATAAGTGATGATGGCCTGGATTACAAGAACTTGCTCCTGGTAAACGGGGAAATCACTACGATGCGCTATGGTGGCGCCTATAAATCATATGGCCCTCAATATGTGCGCGGAATAGAGGAAGGCTGCGGAACACCGCCAGACGGGAAAATGTGGGTCACCTACAGCATGAACAAGGAAGATATCTGGATAGCCAATATTCGCGTTCCTGTTGTTTCTGAAGTAAAAGAACCTGTAAACGAGGTGTTTGCAAATCTTCCACAGGGAAAAGAGTTACAATTTTGGAACATTTACAGCCCGTTATGGGCGCCTGTAAAAATTGAAAAATCTCCCGATGGCTCGAATGCACTCACGCTGCGTGATAAAGACCCCTTTGATTACGCTACCGCCGGGCGTGTAATTCCGCGATCGAAAAAAGTGGCGGTCGAATTTACGATCATACCGGGACAAAGCGACAGGGGGCAGCTCCAGGTAGAATTCCAGGACGATAAGGGAACGGCCGCCTCGCGCCTGGTTTTTGATTCCGACAGCCTCTTGAAAGTAAAAACCGGCTATCGTTCGTCGACCGTTACGAAATATGAGGCGGGTAAAGCGCTTAGAGTGCGCGCAGAGCTCGACAGGGACAAACGCATGCTGACGATTGCCATTAACGGCGAAAATAAAGGTCCGAAGATATTCTTTGCGCCGGTTGCCTTTTTTGAAAAAGTAGTATTCCGTACGGGGGATGTACGCCGTTTCCCGGATGCGGATACCCCCACTGACCAGGATTTCGATGTAAAGAATCCCGGTGCGCAAGATGCGGAAGCAGTATTTTATATTAAATCATTCTCAACCAGCAGGTTATAAATGAAAATGTGTAAAACCTTTTTCGCCGCATTAATTATGTTGATATCCTTCCAGGGACGATCAGCGGTAGTGCTGCCCAAAATACTGGGGCACAACATGGTGCTCCAGCAAGGACAGCCGGTACCGGTATGGGGAAAAGCCGCACCGGGTGAAAAGGTGACAGTTAATTTTGCCGGCCAGGTATTAGTCGGCACCGCAGATGCGGCCGGCAATTGGCAGGTTCATCTTTCACCGTTGAAAGTTTCTGCCCGGCCTGCCGTGATGACGGTATCAGGAACAAATACTATCCGGCTGGAAAATATCCTGGTAGGCGAAGTCTGGTTCTGCTCGGGTCAATCGAACATGGAATATACCATGCGCAAAAACAGCAAAGTAACACCCAAACCTTCAGTTGACGGTCAGAACCCGGTCGACGAACTCGACTATGCTCATAACCCCTGGATCCGCATTTTCCTGGTAAATCGTAAAGAAGTGGTAAAACCCGATCTGTCTCACCAGGGATGGAGTATCGCACAGGATTCTGCATTGCGGTCCTTTTCAGCAGCCGGGTATTTCTTCGCAAAAGAGCTTAACCGCAGGTTGCGCGTCCCGGTAGGAATGATCTCTTCGGCCGTGCCCGGAATTGATATTGAACCATGGCTCCCGGGTACGCTCGCGTTATCAAAGGATGAAAAAGGAAATGTCGTCCCGGCTGGTTACGACCTCGCAAAGCCGGGAAAATTCTACCCGAACATGGTAACCCCGGTAGCGCCGTTTGCCCTGAAAGGATTTTTATGGTACCAGGGAGAAACCAATTGTTTTCAGAATGAGACCATTGAGTATACTTACAAAATGCAGGAGCTGGTTAATGGCTGGCGGAAACTTTGGGAGAATACGGCACTGCCGTTTTATTACGTGCAGATAGCGCCCTTTTATTATGCTAAAAGTGCGGGCAAATATCCGTTAACCACCGAAACATTGCCACGCTTTTGGGAAGCACAATCGCTCGCCGCCAGCATTCGCAATACCGCGATGGCCACAATTACCGATTTGATAGACAGCCCCGAAGATCTCCATCCCGGCTATAAATGGGAAGTTGGGCGTAGATTGGCTCTCCTGGCACTCCACCACACGTACGGGTTAAAGATCCGGTCCTCTGGTCCTGTTTATGTTGATATGAAGAAACAAAAAGGAAAAATATCCCTCGAATTTACCGAAACGGGCGCCGGATTAACCAGCAACGACGGTAAAACGCTTCGTGGCTTTACCATTGCCGGTGCCGACGGAAAATTCGTTCCGGCAGACGCCAGGATCAACGGCAATAAAGTGATCGTGTCCGCACCCTCCGTTCCCGTGCCCGTTTCCGTGCGCTTTGGTTGGGATGAAGCCGGAAAGTTTAATTTCTTTAATAAAGATGGTCTTCCCGCGGTTCCGTTCAGGACGGACAATCCGTTTTTGGGCCTCTTTAGAACAACTGCGAAAAAATGAGCCCGTCGACTAAGTACCTGCTGACATTCGCTTTCCTGCTGTCGTTTCCAGGTTTCCTTTACGCGCAGGAAACTGAAAAAGTTTACCTGAGCGGTAAGGGAAATGACCAGACCGTAACCTGGGATTTTTTTTGCACGGCGGGAAGAAACTCCGGTAAATGGACCACCATTGCCGTCCCCTCTAACTGGGAACTGCAAGGTTTTGGGAAATATGATTATGGTTTTGCAAAAGATACCACACGCGGCAAAGAAAAGGGTCTATACCGGTATTTTTTTAACGTTCCCGCGGCCCGAAAGGGTAAACGCATCAACCTGGTATTTGAAGGAGTGATGACCGATGCCGAGGTTAAAATTAATGGAAAGTTGGCAGGCCCTGTTCACCAGGGAAGTTATTATGCATTTAAATATGACGTTTCCGGGTTATTGACCTATGGCGCCGCAAATCAACTGGAAGTTGCGGTTTCAAAACACTCGGCGAATGAATCCGTAAACGATGCGGAACGACGGGGTGATTTCTGGTTATTTGGCGGGATCTTCAGACCCGTATATCTTGAAGTACTGCCGGCAGCGAATATTTCACATCTCGCCCTCGACGCAAAGGCGAATGGCGACTTCAAAGCCATGCTAACCGTTGCGAAAACGGCGATTGCCGGAACGGTATCCGCCCAGGTCTATGACAGCAATGGTAAAAAGATCGGTGTGCCATTTTCATCGAAAATAAGCGCCAGGGATTCCATCGTCTATCTCCAGTCGAAGACGATCTCTCCGCGCTTGTGGTCGCCTGAATACCCTCACCTATATAAGGTGAAAGTAGATCTGGTCCTCAACGGAAAGATCACACACACCGTTTCACAAAAGTTCGGCTTCCGCAGCATCGTGGTAAAAGAAAAGGACGGCGTATATGTCAACGGCGTAAAAGTGAAGTTTAAAGGTGTGAACCGGCATTCCTTCTGGCCTTCGTCGGGACGTACATTGAGTAAAAAGCTCAGCATTATGGACGTAAACCTGATGAAAGACATGAACATGAACGCAGTACGCATGTCGCATTACCCGCCCGACGATCATTTTCTCGACGTTTGCGATTCGTTGGGTATTTTTGTGTTCGACGAACTGGCTGGCTGGCATGGCAAATACAATACGCCCACCGGAACGAAACTGGTGAAAGAGCTATTACGCCATGACGTAAATCACCCGTCCATTATTTTCTGGATCAACGGTAACGAAGGCGGACATAATTATGCGCTGGATGCTGATTTTGACACCGGAGATATTCAGCGCCGGCCGGTGATCCATGCCTGGGAAAACTTTAGGGGATTCGACACTCAGCACTACCGGGAATTTGATTACGGCATCGGGAATTACATGCAGGGACACGACCTGGTCATGCCAACCGAGTTCCTTCATGGCATGTTCGATGGGGGACATGGTGCGGGCCTCGAGGATTACTGGGAAGCCATGTGGCGCGATCCGCTCGCTGCCGGTGGATTTCTCTGGGATTTTTCTGACGAAGGGGTTGTTAGAAGCGACAAAAATAACGAAATAGATACCGACGGGAATCATGGCGCGGATGGCATCGTAGGCCCATACCGCGAAAAAGAGGGAAGCTTTTTCACCATCAGGCAGATATGGTCGCCGGTATTCTTTGAAAAACGGGAGATTACCCCGGCTTTTGACGGATCGTTCCGGGTAGAGAACCGCTTTGCATTCACCAATACCATGGAATGCACATTTTCAGGAAAACTGGTGAAGGCGGCTGATCCGTACGACGCTTCCGCGGGAAATGAAACGGAATTCTCCATTGTTTCGCCGGGCATTGCACCATCCGGAAAGGGAACAGTAAAACTTAATTTGCCGTCCAACTGGAAATCATACGATTTTTTATACGTCACGGTAACCGATCCGCATAAGCGGTTGATCTTCACCTGGAGCTGGCCCATCTCCCGGCCTTCCGTCATTGCTGACCAGGTTGTAAAGCAACGCGGCAGCGGGAAGGTGGAAACTTCCGGGGTTGATTCGCTATTTATCGTCACAGCGAACGGAGTGCGCGTGTCCTTTAGTAAAAAAACGGGACAGCTTAGGCAAGTGGAGAACGCTAAAGGCGTAATCGGTTTAAGAAACGGCCCGGTATTGCAGGAGGGAGCCACCAATTTCTCGGGTTTTATCCAAAAGATGGACGGCAATAACGTAGTGATCGAATCAGTATTTGATAAGAAAAACAGCTTTAATACCCTTCAATGGACGATCTATCCTTCAGGATGGATAAAGATGAAGGTATTGTATTTCCCCGGCGCTTATTTTACCAGTTTCGTCGGCGTTAACTTCGGGTACCCGGAAGCCCAAATGAAAGGCGTACAGTGGATGGGCAACGGCCCGTACCGGGTATGGAAAAACCGTATGAAAGGTAACCAACTGGGAGTATGGACAAAAGCCTATAACAATTCGGCCACGGGTGAACCTCCATTTCTCTACCCGGAATTTAAAGGCTATCATTCGAACATGTACTGGTGTCGCTTTAACACCACTGAACAGCCTTTTACGGTAGTTGCCGAACAAGAAGATATTTTCCTGAGACTGTACACACCAAAAGTTTCTGATGATCCTTATAATAACCTGGCGCCAGCATTTCCTTCCGGCGACATCTCTTTCATGCAGGGAATCTCTGGGATCGGTACAAAAACACAGAAAACGGATACAACCGGTCCAATGGGCATGAAATATAGCTTCTACGACTACGAAAAAGACCAGAACCGAGCAAAAGAGCTGGTGCTGTACTTTGATTTTTCCGGAAGATAACATGACACGCAGTATGAAAAGACTCCTGATTATCGCAATACTGTTCTTATGCACGTCTTTTAAAGAAGAGCCGGTGCCTGGTATCGTTAACCCGCGTTGCGAGATGCTGGTAAACCCGCTGGGGATCGATGCAGTTTTCCCGAGGTTAAGCTGGGAAATTGTGAGCGCGCAAAGAAACGTGGAACAGACCGCTTACCAGGTGATCGTCTCGTCTTCCCCGGAGAAACTAGAAGCAGGAAAAGGTGACCTGTGGAACTCCGGGAAGGTAACCAGCGATCAATCGGTACACGTTAACTATGCAGGCGTGTCGCTAAAAAGCCGGATGTCTTGTTTCTGGAAAGTTAAAACATGGACTAACCATGGCGAGTCTGCCTGGAGCGAACCGGCGAAGTGGACGATGGGGCTGATCAATTACGTGGACTGGAAAGGCAGGTGGATCGGTCTGGACAAGCTGGCCCAACAGGATCGCGGAACCCAGTTCTCCCGGTTATCGGCGAGGTACCTGCGAAAGGAGTTCAACGCGGCAAAAGCCATTAATAAAGCAACCATATACATCATTGGATTAGGCCTTTACGAGCTTTACATAAACGGGTCTCGTGTAGGGGATCAAGTGCTCGCGCCGGGACCTACCGACTACAATAAGGGAGTTAAATACAACACGTTCGATGTTACGGATCTACTAAAACAGGGTAAGAACGCCATCGGAACGATCTTGGGCAACGGCCGTTATTTCGCCATGCGGCAAGACTACAAACCTTATAAGATTAAAACGTTCGGCTACCCCAAGATGCTGATGAACCTGGATATCGAATACGCCGACGGCTCCAAAGAGACCATATCGACGGACGACACGTGGAGATTGAATGTAAACGGCCCTATACGCGCAAACAATGAGTATGATGGCGAAGAATACGATGCCACCAAAGAGTTCGCAGGCTGGGCCGCTGCCGGATTTAACGATGCATTATGGCCTAAAGCCACCTTCGTGCAAGAACCCGGTGGTACATACGAAGCCCAGATGAATAGTAATATGAAGGTAATGGAAACCATTAAGCCGGTATCCGTTAAGCGATTAAAATCAAATACTTATATACTTGACATGGGTCAGAACATGGCCGGCTGGCTCCGGCTGCGGGCAACCGGTAAGCGCGGCGATAAGATCACCCTTCGCTTTGCCGAAACCCTGCAGCCGGATGGCGGACTTTACGTGAGGAACCTGCGCGATGCGTTGGTCACCGATATATATACGATGAAAGGTACTGTGAAAGAATCGTGGGAACCATCTTTCGTTTATCATGGCTTCAGGTACGCGGAAATTACCGGATACCCGGGAACGCCTACAGTAAATGATTTTGACGGCAGGGTGGTATATGATGACATGATCACCGCCGGCGATTTCACCACCTCGAACGCAACCATCAACCATGTTTACAAAAACGCTTACTGGGGCATCCGCAGTAATTATAAAGGAATGCCGGTAGACTGTCCGCAACGAAATGAACGTCAACCCTGGCTGGGCGACCGCACGACCGGCGCTTATGGCGAAAGCTTCATCTTCGATAATGGCAGGTTGTATGCCAAATGGCTGGATGACATTCGTCAATCCCAGAAGGAAGACGGAAGTATCCCGGATGTGGCCCCCTCGTTCTGGCGCTACTATGGAGATAACGTAACCTGGCCGGGGACCTATATCGCCGTGGCCGACATGTTGTATACCCAATATGGTGATGAAACCGCTGTCGCCGAACACTATCCATACATGAAAAAATGGATGGATTACATGGCAGAAAAATATTCCGCAAATGGAATTATTACAAAAGACAAGTATGGCGATTGGTGCGTACCGCCCGAATCAAAAGAGCTGATTCATGCCAGGGACCCGGCGAGGATCACCGACGGTGAGCTGATCGCTACCGCAACGTATATCCGCTGGCTTTCAGTAATGGAGCGTTTCGCCAAGTTACTCGATAAAACATCAGACGCAAAATCGTTCGCTTTCCTGTCTGATAACATGAAGGCCGCGTTTAACCGAAAGTTTTATAATACTTCAAACGCACAGTACAGCAACAATACGGTTACCGCAAACCTGCTCCCGCTGATGTTTGGCATAGTGCCGGCCGGCAGTGAAGACAAAGTGCTGAAGAACATCGGGGATAAGATCCTGATCGGGAACAATGGTCATATCAGCACCGGCGTGATCGGCACGCAGTGGCTGATGCGCGGTCTTTCCTCGCACGGAAGGGCGGATATTGCATACAAGATCGCTTCAAATACCGACTACCCGAGCTGGGGTTATATGGCGGAGAATGGCGCTACTACCATCTGGGAGCTGTGGAACGGCAATACCGCCGATCCTGAAATGAACTCCCAGAACCACGTGATGCTCCTGGGAGACCTGGTTGTATGGTATTACGAAAACCTGGCAGGAATCAAGACCTCTGCCGAAGCGCCGGGGTTTAAAAAAATTATCATGAAACCCGAAATGGCCGACGGGCTGAACTCCGCAAAGGCGATGTACCGATCGATGTATGGCATCATAAAAAGCAGCTGGCGTAAAAGTGAAGGCCAGTTTTCCTGGGATATCACCGTGCCACCCAATACGAAAGCGCTGATCTATATCCCCGCAGGAATAAATGCACAGGTCACCGAAAGCGGGAAACCGGCCGCGACCGCCCAAGGGGTCCGGTTCGTCGAAAATATACCAGGACGCCAGGTTTTTGAGGCAGGTTCGGGAAATTATTCATTTACATCGCCATTAACTCATTGAATATGAAAAGATTAATAATTACGTCAGCGTTCCTGGCGGCCGTATCATTCACTTCCGCCTATGCGCAGGAACAACCAAAAGTAACGGCGCCGACCGCTGAAACGAAAGCAAAATCGGATGCGGAACTGGATAAAAAGGCCGGTGAATGGGCGGCTTCACTGACCTTAGGCGATACAGAAAAGGAAACGAGGGTAAAAGGTGTGATCCTGGCTCACCTTAAAGCTGTCCGCGACTGGCACAATGACCACCCTCCTGTTACCGTTCCTGCCGGCATTAATCCCTTATCAGGCAAACCGTTATCCGATCTCGACCGGCAGTTGATCGCCGACTCGGCAATCCCTTCGTCTGTTCACCAGGACCTGATGGCCGGCCTGGGCAAGGATCTTACTGCTGATCAGGTAAATGCGATCCTTGATAAA
Organism: Hufsiella ginkgonis; assembly: GCF_009834915.1. Taxonomy (GTDB): domain Bacteria; phylum Bacteroidota; class Bacteroidia; order Sphingobacteriales; family Sphingobacteriaceae; genus Hufsiella; species Hufsiella ginkgonis. The sequence goes on from NZ_WVHS01000002.1 coordinate 254,697, forward strand.
TACACGATCAGCAAAGTGGCTTTTACCATGGGTGGTTACCGCGCCATCGTTCCCAACCTCACCGCCAGGGAAGAAGAAGCGATCCTGGGATTCCTGGTACAGGCACGCGAACAGGCCGTGGATTACAAGAACATGACCGAGATCTCCGCTATTTTCGAGATCTACAAAACCAAATCCGAGCAATACCTCAATGCCAATGGCCGCAATTGGCGCGAGATGTATAAAGCCTATACTGATGCGGTAAAAGCAAAAAAACTGCAGGATACCAAAAAACAATAAAAAGGTAATGAACAAAGAAGGATCTGCAATGAAGAACTACTTGTCAGGAACAAGAAAAAATATTTGCGTCATGCTAATGGTCCTGGCAGCGGCAACCGATTCGTATGCACAGCCGCTTCCATGGAAATCCGGGATTTTGCTCGATGAGTTTATTTTCGAGAAAGCCCCGTTTCCCGAGAGCCACGCGGCAACGATTGCAGAAACACCGGGCGGCCTGGTAACAGCCTGGTTTGGAGGGACTAAGGAGCGAAACCCGGATGTATGTATCTGGGTGAGCAGGCAGGTTAACGGAAAGTGGACGGCGCCCGCGAACGTCGCTGACGGCATCCAGGATGAAAAACTACGGTACCCTACCTGGAATCCCGTGCTTTTCCAGGTGCCTGGCGGCGATCTGTTATTGTTTTATAAAGTGGGACCAAGCCCGTCGACCTGGAAAGGCTGGATGAAAACCTCTCCGGATGGCGGCGTAACCTGGTCTAAAGCCATTGCACTACCCGGGGGCTACATCGGCCCGGTAAAAAATAAACCAGTGTTACTGGCTAACGGAAACTTATTCTGCCCGTCGAGTACCGAAGGAAATGGGTGGAAGCTGCATTTCGAAGTAACCCCCGACTTCGGAAAAACATGGAGGACCGTCGGCCCGATCAGCGACGGGAAAACACTGAACGCGATCCAACCCAGTATTCTCCAACATGGAAACGGCAAGCTACAGATCCTCGCGCGGAGCCGCGACAGGGCGTTAATAGAGTCCTGGTCATACGATAACGGCGAAACCTGGACAACTCCAACGAAAACAACCCTGCCTAATAATAATTCCGGCACAGATGCGGTAACACTAAAAGACGGCAGGCATATGCTGGTGTACAACCATGTTTTACCGCCGGGAACAGAAGCCAAAGGCCCAAGAACGCCTTTAAATATTTCCGTCTCAAAAGATGGAAGAACCTGGTATGCCGGCGCGATCATCGAAGATTCACCGGTCAGTCAATATTCATATCCCTCTATTATCCAAACTTCCGACGGGTTGGTCCATGTAGTCTACACCTGGAGAAGGTTGGCCATCAAGCATACGGTCATAGACCCGTCAAAGCTGAAATTGAAGAAAATAACAGGCGGCACCTGGCCCGGGATCAAGGGCTATACCGCACCGGTCGCCACGGAGATCACCAAAGACGGGGGGGAATAACATGCAAGGATTAACGATATATTTCCCGGGTAAACTAGTGTTCGGAAAGAACTGCCTGGCCGACCTTCCCGGGGATATTATCCGGCTGCAGCCGGCGAAAGTGCTGGTCATTACGATAAGGCCGCTATTGAATGCGCTGGCCGGTTTTACCGCACAGCTGATAGCTGCGGGAATTGAGGTCAAAACAAATACCAGCATCACACGCGAGCCGTCGTTTAACGACTTTAAAGCGCTGATGGAAGATGTTTCTCTTTTTAACCCCGGCGTGGTGGTTGGAATTGGCGGAGGCAGCGTGCTCGACGTGGCGAAATTGGTCGCCGCACAACTCGAAAACGATCAACTGCTTGAAGAGATTGTTGGCATCGGGTTTCTAAGGTCGAGAAAAAAGAAACTTATTTGCGTTCCGGCCACATCCGGTACCGGGAGTGAAGCTTCCCCTAACGCCATTCTGGTCGACGATACAGACAACCAGAAAAAAGGGATCATCAGCCCGTTTTTGGTACCAGATATGGTATATGTTGATCCCATGTTAACCCTCAGCGTGCCGCCAGACGTAACCGCCGCTACGGGGCTCGACGCGCTTACCCATTGTTTAGAGGCCTATACCAACAAGTTTGCGCACCCGTTTATCGACTTGTACGCGTTTGAAGGCATGCGCCTTATTGCCCGGAACCTGGTGAAAGCGGTGACGGACGGCACCGACGAAGAAGCCCGCGCGCAGGTAGCCATGGGCAGCTTATTGGGCGGCATTTGTCTCGGTCCGGTTAACACCGCTGCCGTTCATGCGCTATCGTACCCGTTAGGAAGCGGGTTCCACCTCGCGCACGGCCTTTCAAACGCGCTTTTATTACCCTATGTGATGGAGTTCAACGCCCCTTCCAGTTCAAAGCGCTACGCACAAGTGGCTATCGCCCTTGGCTGTGAACCGGCGGGAACAGATGATGAAACAGCTTTAAGAGGCATCAGAAAGGTACGCGAGCTGGTAAGATCGTGCGGCATACCTTCAACACTCCGGGAGGTAGGCATCCCGGAAAGCGCCATTCCCGCGATGGCCAATGATGCGTTAAAAATAACACGACTATTAAAAAACAATCCCAGGGAGGTGACGCTGGAAGATGCCGTCGCCATATACAAGGCAGCTTATTAATGAAAAGGATCAAGAAAAAATACCAGGGAAATGTGATACCGCTGATCACGCCCCTCACGCCAGGGCTGGCGCTGGACGAGGCCGCAGTGGAGCGGATAGTTATCCGGGCGCAGGACCACGGCGCCATGCCGTTTGTAATGGGCACAACAGGCGAGTCGGTTTCGCTGTCAAACGCACTTAAACACGATTATATCAGGCAGGCCGCGAGGCTAAAACGCCAGGGAACGCAACTGTATGCCGGAATTTCATCTAACAGCCTCGAGGAAGCCGTGGTTTTCGGCAAACAGTGCTTTGATGAAGGCGCGGATGCCGTGGCGGCTACGTTGCCCTCTTATTACCAGCTCACAGAGTACCAGATGAAAAACTGGTTCGAACAATTGGCAGACGGGATCGGTGGTCCGCTGATCATTTATAATATTCCCGCCACTACACATATGTCCATTCCCCTGGACCTCATCAACGACTTAAGCCGGCATGAATTCATCGTGGGTACCAAGGATTCCGAAAGAAACGAGCAACGCTTACACGACTCGCTGGCACTCTGGAGGGATCGCCCTGATTTTAGTCATTTTCTTGGTTGGGCCGCCAAATCGGCCATGGGGCTTGAAAATGGAAGCGACGGCCTGATCCCGAGCACCGGGAATCTTCACCCGGCACTTTACCAGCAGCTGGAACGTGCGGTAGCCGAAGGGGATATGGACCATGCCTATTACTGCCAGGTACTTTCTGACAGGCTGGGCGATATTTACCAGTCGGGCCGCACATTGGGCGGATCCCTTTGGGCACTAAAGGTGCTGATGAGCGAATTTGAGCTCTGCGAGTCGTTTATGATGCCCCCGTTAACGGGAGGAACACCGGAGGACGCCGCGAAATTGAAAGAAGCCTTACGTAAAACCCTGTCGGCAGAAGAACTGCCTTTATCCATCAGCAGGCCATGAATATTAAACCTATCGTTGCGGTTACCATGGGTGACCCGGCCGGTATCGGTCCCGAAATAGCCGTGAAGGCGCTCTTACAAGATAACGTTACCTCGATATGCCGACCGATCTTAATTGGCGATGCTGCCACTTTAAACGATATTATTAAAAGACTGGCATTAAAGGCCACGGTCAACGCGGTAAACAATGTGTCGGATGCCCGTTTTGAACCGGGAGTTATCGATGTTTTCGACCTCGAAAACGTCGACCTGGAAACACTTCATTTTGGCGAGATCTCGGCCATGGCCGGGGCCGCATCGTTCGAATCGGTTAAAAAAGCGATAGACCTTGCCCTCGCGGGCGAAGCCGACGCAACAGTGACCGGGCCTATCAACAAGAAATCGGTGAACGAAGCGGGTCATCATTTTGCCGGTCACACAGAGATCTATGCCTATTTCACGGGTACCCGCAAGTATGCGATGCTGCTGGTGGAAGATAACCTGAAGGTGATCCACGTGTCTACGCATGTTTCGCTCAGGCAGGCATGTGACCTGGTGAAGAAAGACCGGATATTGGAGGTGGTCGGCCTGTTACAGGACGGATTGATCAGCCTCGGCGAAACCAACCTAAAGATTGGCATTGCCGGATTAAATCCACATGCCGGAGACTCTGGCTTATTTGGTACGGAAGACGATGAAGAGATCCTGCCCGCGGTAGAAGAGGCCAGGCGCCGCGGGTTTGACGTTGAAGGGCCGGTTCCGGCAGACACTTTATTTTCAAAAGCGGCTACCGGTTTTTATGGCGGTGTAGTCGCTATGTACCACGACCAGGGCCATATTCCATTCAAGCTTTCGGGCTTTAAATGGAACCCGGAAAAGAAACAGATGGACAGCGTAAAAGGCGTAAATATCACCATGGGGTTACCAATTATCCGCACTTCTGTTGATCATGGTACCGCTTTTGAGATCGCCGGTAAGGGCGTAGCCAGCGCAGATGCCATGGTGCTGGCCATCGAGTCGGCAGTTCAATTGGCCAGGTATCGTAAAACCGCGTATCCCGCAACATGATCGCGGTAATTGCGGATGACCTGACGGGCGCTGCTGAAATCGCGGGCATCGGCCTGCGTTTCGGGCTAAACGTGGAACTCTCGATGGAAGTACCGGGAGCCTCGCATGCGGATCTGCTGGTGATCGCCACCGACACGCGTTCGCGTTCGCGGGAAGAAGCCGTAGCCATCTCCGGAAAAACCACCTCGGCGCTGACAAAACTACGGCCGCAATGGATCTATAAGAAGATCGACTCCGTAATGCGCGGTCACCTGCTCCCGGAAATCGCGGCGCAAATGACCGCCATGAATTGCGACACGGCATTGATCGTGCCCGCTAATCCACACCTTGGGCGAACCATCAAAAACGGCAGGTACCTGGTCCATGATACCCCGGTTAACCAGACCGGTTTTGCTCACGACCCGGATTTCCCGGTAACAGAGTCAGACATTTTAAGGAGGTTCAGCCAGGAAGAACATACGCTGCAGGTATTGAGCTGCCGCGGGGAACTATCCGGTAAGGGCATTTACGTCGGCGAAGCGGCATCCGGTTCAGACCTCGGCGCATGGGCCGGGCTAAAAAGCAAGCCAGGGGTTTTGGCCGGAGCGGCGGGTTTTTTTTCTTCGCTGCTGGAACATGAAGGATTAAAAGCGCGGATCAATGTCAAGGCAGTCCGTTTTGAATCCCCTTCTTTATACGTATGCGGCAGCGCCTACAAAGAGCGGGTAGACCTGGTCCGGGCGGCATTTGAACGAAATTCACCAGTAAGCTACCTTCCGGCGGCATTAACGCAGGCCGTAGCGCGCGCAGGGGCCGGTGTAACCGCGTGGTGCGACGAGATTGTTTCGCTGCTTAACCAATATGGTACCGCGATCATCGCCATAGACCCCGCGGCGGTGGAACCATCGGCTACGGCAACCCATCTCCGGAAAGTAATGGCCGCGGCGGTAGCCCGGGTGCTTCGTAACATACCGGTTAGAGAGCTTTTTATTGAAGGGGGATCCACGGCTTCTGCTATCTTAGAAGAAGCAAAAATAACCGCACTTTCGCCAATAAACGAGTTGGCTGCCGGGGTGGTCCGGATGCAGGCGGCCGCTGATCCCGGTTTTCATATCACCATAAAGCCAGGGAGTTATCATTGGCCGGAAATGGTAAACAACTTTTTTGCAAAGGCAAACTATACTAAACCAATTATATGATCAAACCTGTTTTAAGCGGTATTGACTATGGGATCATCGTCGCGGTCCTGCTCATTACCCTATATTTTGGATTGCGTTTTGCCCGGAACCAGGGGTCAACACAAGCCTATTTTTCGGCAAAAGGAAGAGTACCCGCATGGGCGATCGGGATGTCGCTGCTCGCCACGCTGATCAGCAGTGTCACGTTCCTGGGATACCCCGGGGAGGGGTATTCCTCTAACTGGATCCTCCTGGTGCAGGGACTGATGGTTCCGCTCGTGCTCTTCGGCACGATCTGGTTCATCGTACCCTTGTACCGTAAAGTAATCAAGCTCAGCACATACGAGTATTTCGAAAAAAGATTCGGCACCTTTGCCCGTTATTACAGCTCCGTGGCTTTCGTGCTCCGGCAGTTCTCAGGAATGGGGACGGTATTTTTTCTTCTTGCCATCGCGTTGTCGAACATGACGGGAGGCAATACTTTCGCTATTATTGTCCTTGTAGGGTCGCTCATTATCGTGATCAACCTGTTGGGCGGTATAGAAGCGGTGATCTGGCTGGATGTTTTCCAGGGGTTTATGCTATTCGCCAGCGGCATCGTCTGCCTGGTGATTATTGTACTGTCGGTTGACGGCGGACCTTCGGCCATTATGGAAGTGGCCGGCGCAAATGGAAGGACCGGGTTCGGGCCGTACGATGCGGACCTAACAAAGCTTACGTTCATCGTGATGGTGATCAATGGCATGTTCTACGCCATTCAAAAATACGGCACCGATCAGACCGTAGTACAACGGTACCTTACGGCGAAAACGGATAAAGGCGCGATCCGGGCATCTCTGATGGGTATTTTACTAACCGTTCCGGTATGGACCATGTTTATGCTGATCGGCACCGCGTTATTTGTGTTCTACAAACAAAATCCGTTGCCTGCAGGCATGAATCCCAATGCGGTTTTCCCGTATTTTATCATGACCCACTTGCCAAACGGCGCCATAGGCTTCATCCTGGCCGCCATGATCTCGGCCGCTGTCTGCAGCCTCAGCGCCGACCTGAATTCTCTTGCGGCAGTAGGGGTGGAGGATTACTACAAAAAGCTCCGGCCAAACCGTCCCGACAATGAGTATTTGCGCGCCGGAAAATGGATCGTAGTATTGTCCGGCATCGTTTCGATCCTGATCGGCGGTATTTATGTGAACGCCGGGAACGAAGGCGTTTTAGGCATTATCTTTACCTTGTATGCCATATTTTCGGGAGGGATCGTCGGAATTTTCCTGCTTGGCTTATTAAGTGCACGTGCCAACCGGCAGGGGATAAATATCGCGATCGCGGTATGTGTGGTGTTTACCGCTTATGCGTTCTTAACGTCGACACAGATTGGCAGCGGGGAGCGCAAAATATTGTTGCTCGATCTCGGCGACTACAACTTTAAACACCACAAACTGATGCTGGGTGTATACAGCCACGTGGTGGTTATCGTGGTTGGTTACATCGCCAGCCTCTTCTTCCCTAAACCAGCGCTCGATAAAAACTTATTGTACAGCGGCTGGCTGGCCGCAAAACGCGAAGCAAAAAGAAATTCATGAAAAAAATAACATTCATTTTCCTTCTCCTGCTGTCGGTGCATGCGGTTGGCCAGACTTCCGACGACGCCTTTAAAGAACCGTTAAAAAATGTGATCTCCAGGATCCGTGAACGGTACCAGGTGGCTATCCGCTATCCGGAAGAGCTCGTAAAAGACCGGTTTGTTACCTATGCGGGATGGCGGTTCACTCCAGATGCAGAGAAAACGATGGCGAACATTTTCGCGTCGCAGGATATTACTTTCGTAAAAGAAGGCGATCGTAAATATAAGCTGCAAGCTTATCAATATCACCTGAAAACCCCTGAAGAAGGAAAACTGCAGCTCGATTATTTCGCAACACTTTACAACGATCTCAGAGGATGGGAAAAACGAAAAGCCGTGTTAAAGAAAGAGATCCTTTCTGCTCTTCGTTTGCAGCCCTTACCCGTAAAACCGGCGTCGGCGCCCATAACTACACCCGTAAGAAAGATGAACGGCTATACCGTGCAGAATATCGCGATCGAAACGTTACCCGGGTTATATGTCTGCGGATCGGTGTACCGCCCGGTAAATGCAAAAGGCAAACTGCCCGTGATATTAAACCCGGACGGTCATTTTGATAAGGGCCGGTATCGTGCTGATAGCCAGTATCGTTGTGCGATGCTGGCCAGGATGGGAGCCATTGCGATGGATTACGATCTGTTCGCATGGGGCGAGTCGCTCTTACAGTTTAAAACCGCCGATCACCGCAGGGCGATCGCACAAAGCATCCAGGCGCTTAACGGTATGCGTATCCTGGATTACCTGCTGTCTCTCAGAGATTCAGATCCTTCCCGGGTCGCCATTACCGGGGGCTCGGGCGGTGGGAGTCAAACCATGCTGCTGTCAGCCATCGACGACCGGTTTACGCTAAGCGTCTCGGTAGTAATGCTATCTTCCTATCATAGTGGAGGTTGTCCATGCGAAAGCGGGATGGGGACGCATCTTTGCGGTGGCGGTACCAATAACGTGGAGATCGCGGCCATGTCCGCACCCAAACCCCAGCTGGTGATCTCAGACGGAAAGGACTGGACGCAAAATGTACCACAAACAGAATTTCCTTTCCTGCAGAAGATCTATGGATTTTATGGAAGAAGTGAGCTTGCAGAAAACGCGCATTTTCCCGGGGAAGGGCATGACTACGGTCTCAGTAAGCGGTTAGCCATGTACCGGTTCATTGCCGGGAACTTTCACCTCGATCTGAAAAAGATCGGGGACGCAAATGGAAAGATCGACGAAACCCCGGTGACCATAGAAACGGAAGCCGCTCAATACGTTTTCGGCGAAAAAGGGGAGAAGCTGCCAGCCAATGCCATCCGCAGCTTTGCAGACCTGGAAAAGATATTTACACGGTATACCACTCAGTAATGAACAGGCGAAAATTTATCGGGCGTACAGCGTTACTTGCAGGCGGATTACTGTTTCCCGCGATTTCAAAAGCGGGCGCAGCAAAGAAACAACGGTACAAAGTGGCGGTTATTGACCTGATGATCCTGAAGCGACAAAAATTAAGCGCGTTCCCGTTGGCAAAAGAACTGGGCGCAGATGGACTGGAAGTGGATATGGGCGGATTGGGCGATCGCGAAACGTTCGACAGCCAGCTTGGAGACGGCGAAATGCGCAAGCAGTTCCTGGCCAAAGCGAGAGAGCTGAACGTGGAGATCTGCTCGCTTGCCATGACGGGGTTTTACGCCCAGTCTTTCGCCGAACGCCCTACGTACCAGCGCATGATCCGTGATTGCTTTGATGCAATGAAGGCCATGGATGTAAAGATCGCTTTCCTGCCGCTTGGCATAAAAGGTGACCTGGTAAAGTATCCTGAACTGCGGCCGGCCATTGTAGAACGCCTGAAAGTGGTTGCCATGATGGCGGCCAAAGCCGGGGTGATCGTAGGAATCGAAACCGCACTGGATGCAGCTGGAGAGGTAGCTTTATTAAACGAGATCGGGTCGAAACACATCCAGGTCTATTTCAATTTTTCAAATCCGCTGAAAGCGGGAAGAGACCTGCACCAGGAGCTCCGCATCCTCGGCAAAAAGCGGATCTGCCAGATCCATTGCACGGACGAAGACGGCGTGTGGCTGCAAAATAATACCCGTCTCGATCTAAAAAAAGTTAAACAGACCCTCGATTCAATGGGATGGAAGGGTTGGCTGGTCATCGAACGCTCTAGGGACGCGAAAGAACCTACGAATGTGAAAAAGAATTTTACCGCAAATACCGCGTATGTAAAGTCCGTCTTCCAGGAATAAGATTTCCATTTTGACAAGTTGGAGTTAAGTGTCGAAATTATTCATAATTCATTGGTTGTCAAAATGATACCAGCGCTTGTAGATATCAGGATTACTATCCATTTTCGCGTCCCGCTAATGTGCAGATGGCGAATAATTACGACAAGATCCTGAGAGAGAATTTCCGGCAGCCTAAAAAACTGCTGGTTAGTGAACTATTGAACACCGATCCTGTACGCGTGGTGCCGCTGGTACCAAAAATCCAGCACACGATTCTCGAACGGGAAACCGACACCATTGCCGAGGTGCTTACCAGCGACGGTAAACTGGTGATCCTGCATATAGAATGGCAAAGCTCGAACGACCCCAAAATGGGCCTTAGGATGGCGATCTACGACCTCCTCCTGCATCAAACGTATGAGAAAGATGTGATTGGAGTGGTACTGTATGTGGGTAGATCCAAAATGACCATGACGGGAAAACTCGCTTTCGCCGGGTTGCGTTATAAATGTATCATATTAGATATCAGGAGATTTGATCCTTCCATGTTCCTGGAGTCGGATGACCCTGGCGAGATAATACTGGCGGTGCTGGCGGGAGGAGAAAACGACAAGTCACAGGTCGTAAATAGAATATTTGTTAAATTGCAGCAACTTTTAGATAATGATAAAACAGAGCTGAAAAAGCGGATCAGGCAGCTGGAGTTACTGTCATTACTGAGAGGAGAAGACGTACAGCGATTAGTTAATAAAAAGGAAGATAAAATGGCGGTTACAATAGACATCACACGGGATTTAAAATATCGGGCCGGCCTGGAAAAAGGTCAGGAGAGATTTTTTAAAGGGATTAACCAAATGCTCAGCGAAGGCTACTCACAAACCGAAATACAACGTTTCTTTGGTCTTTCGAAAAAAGAGATCAATCGCGTAATGGCGTTAAACGATGCTGCCGTCAAAGATCAATAGTTTATCATACCCCGATCTTCTTTTCGATCCTCTTGGCACAAAGATTAGCTTCAGCGAGGATTTTTTCATTAGCTACGCCCATATCGATATTGTGCAGCGTTGTTAACCTCGAAACCGTTAAACAAGCGATAATGCCCGAAGTCTTATTTCCTACCGGGATAGAAATATCGGTCACTCCCTCCGCCAGGTCGCTGTTTTTGATATAATAACCGTCTGCCCGGATTTTCGTCAGCGTTTGCATGAAATCTTTTTTTTGCTGGTCGGGGTAGGATTTATAGATCTTGATATTCTTTAACATCGCGCGCTGTTCATCTTCGGGAAGATAAGCAAGTAATACGCGGCCTGATGCGGTAAGCGGTAACGGGAACAGGTTTCCCTCCTCGATGGACAGTGCGATAGGTCCCGGGCTTTTCGAATGGATGATCACCATCAACTGGTTATGATATAAAATACTCAGGTGACAAGATTGACGAATAGTTTGCGAAAGCTCCTCCATCGGGTATTGTGCCGCTTTCCGCAGCTCATCTACCGGCGAATGCCTGTGCGAAATATGATATAACTTCAGCGAAAGTTTGTACTTGCCGGAAACTTCTTCCCTAAGAATATAACCACGTTCTTCCAGGCACATCAGCATGCGATAGATCTCATTTTGACTTCGTTCAATCCCCGTTGCAATCTCCGTTTGCGATTGCGGAGCCGATTGAGACGAAAGATACTCCAGGATGTCGAGTCCCTTATCTAAGGCGGGCGCCTGGTACCTGCTTTCTTTTTCCTGCATAATGGTTTTTACAATGGTCAGCCAAGACAAACTTAAGCAAAGTATTGTACTTTATGCCGCCGTGATGCGGCATAATTAAAATATATTTTCATATTTAAAAGTTATATTTATATTTGAATTACCAATTATTGAGCTGACTTGTTTAGGAACTATCTTCTTACCTCGCTTCTTATCATTGCTTGGGCGGCCTCGCAAGCTGCTGTCCTCACCGTGAGCGCTTTACGCTGTGAATCGAGAGTGAACCCTTCCGGTATAGAAACCCTGACGCCCCGATTTAGCTGGGAAATTACTTCACCGGTAAGGAATACACGGCAAACGGCTTACCGGATCCTTGTTTCGGACGACGCCACGATGCTTGCAAAAAACATCGGTAATGTATGGGATTCGAAAAAGACCTATTCAACGGCGTCTATTCAAGTCGCTTTCGCCGGAAAATCGCTGCAGGCCATTCGGTCCTATTCCTGGAAAGTGATGATATGGGATAACCACGGCCAATCTTCCGCCTGGAGTTTAACCGCAACTTGGCAAATGGGGTTATTAACGACCTCGGACTGGAAGAACGCCCGCTGGATCACGCACGAGATCATGCCTGATTCGATCCGCAATATTCTTCCCGTAGACGGACAAAAAGACAAGATTTATTTAAACAATACACTCCCGCTGCTGCGGAAAAGCTTTTCGCTAAAAGAACGGGTTAAGAAGGCGACCTTTTTTATTTCAGGGTTAGGTCACTTTGAGCTGCACGTAAACGGCAGGAAAATCGGCGATCACTTTCTCGACCCCGGCTGGACCAAATATGACAAAGAGGCCCAGTATGTCCCTTTTGATCTCACATCGCAGTTGCGCCCGGGAGAAAATGTACTCGGCGTGATGTTGGGAAATGGCTTCTATTATGTTCCGCTGGTTAAACAACGTTACCGCAAGCTGAAATCGGCTTTTGGTTTTCCTAAGATGATCGGCCGGCTGGTGATCGAATATACCAGCGGCCGGGTTGAAAATATCGTGAGCGACCCTTCCTGGAAAACTGCGGCCGGTCCCATCACTTTCTCCAGTATTTACGGTGGTGAAGACTATAACGCCAACCTTGAACAAAACGGCTGGGACGCGCCATCGTTTAACGACAGGACCTGGACGGCTGCTTTGCTTACAGATGGTCCGCCCCGGCTGTATGCCCAGCAACAGGAGCCCCTCAGGATATTTGAGAACTTCGCGCCGGCAAAATCCACGAAACTGGCATCGGGCGACTGGGTGTTCGACCTCGGTCAAAATGCCTCCGGGATCGTAAAGATCCAGGTAAAAGGGAACAAGGGTGATACCGTTAGGATCGTTCCTGCGGAGCTGTTAAAAGAAGATGGAAATGTAAACCAGCGTCCCGTTGGCAGCCCGTTTTATTTTGAATACGTATTAAAAGGCGAAGGCGTAGAAACGTGGCAGCCCCGTTTTACTTATTACGGCTTCAGGTACCTCCAGGTAAAAGGCGCAATGCCCGGGGGGCAGCCAAATCCTTCCCGTAAGGCTGAGGTCCTGGCGGTTACTGGCTTGCATATCCGCAACGCAGCAGAACGCGCCGGCAATTTTGCCAGTTCCAGCGACCTTTTCAACCGTACCGGTAAGCTTATCGACTGGGCGGTTAAAAGCAACATAGTAAGCGTTTTTACGGATTGTCCGCACCGCGAGAAACTCGGGTGGCTGGAGGAAGTTCACCTGGTGGGACCGTCGGTACGCTACAATTATGATATTGAAACATTATGCCGCAAGACCATTTCAGACATGATCAGTTCGCAGACTGCAGACGGATTGGTGCCCGGGATCGCACCTGAATATGTGAAATTTGAATGGGGTGGCGATATGTTCCGTGACTCCCCGGAATGGGGCAGCAGCAGCATCCTGGTGCCCTGGTACACCTATCAATGGTATGGAGACAGCCGGGTGTTGCGTGACAGCTACGCGATGATGCAGCGCTACATCGCTTACCTCGGCACGAAAGCTAAAAACAATATTCTTTCGCAGGGGCTGGGAGACTGGTACGACCTCGGACCAAAACCGCCGGGCGTGTCGCAACTTACCCCGATGGGAGTTACGGGCACCGCCATGTATTATTACGACCTGAAGGTGCTTTGTGAAATTGCGGCCCTGCTTGGCAAGTCAAACGACGTATCTCTCTATTCACAATTGGCGGAAAAAGTAAGAAAATCCTTTAACGATACCTTTTTCAACAGCGAGACCAAACAGTACGCTACCGGCAGTCAAACCGCTAACGCGATGGCCATTTACATGCAATTGGTTAATCCCGCTGATAAGGCGGCAGTGATGGATAACCTGGTAAAAGAGATCCGAAGCCATAATAACAGCCTCACTGCCGGTGATATCGGTTACCGTTACCTGCTCCGGGTATTGGAACAGGAAGGGCGCTCGGACGTGATCTTTGATATGAATAACCGCGATGATGTACCTGGCTACGGGTACCAATTAGCGAAAGGCGCCACCGCTTTAACCGAATCGTGGCAAGCGCTCCCAACGGTATCAAATAATCATTTGATGCTGGGGCATGTGATGGAATGGTTTTACAGTGGGCTCGCCGGCATTCGTCCCGCTGCCGGATCCATCGCGTTTAACCGCATACACATCCAGCCTGAAGTGGTAGGTGATATCTCTTCCGCACATGGTTCATACCATTCTCCTTATGGGATGATTTCGAGCGACTGGAAAAGAGACGACGTTACGTTTGAACTGAACGTCACCATTCCGCCGAACACGCTTGCAACCATTTATCTCCCCGCGGGAGAAAACGACAATATACAAGAAAATGGAAAATCGCTTGCCGGCACCCGTGGGTTAGAAGTGCTGAAGAACGAAAACGGGCGCACCGCGATTAAAACAGGGTCGGGTATATACCATTTCGTGGTAACAAAGAAATGATCATGAAAATACTCGGGCAAATAGCGTTAGCGCTGGTGGTCTTCGCAGGCGGAGCTACCGCCCGGCAGGACGGGAAAACGGTGCCTGCCGCTGCAATGCGGCAAATCTACGAGGAAGTTAAAACGCCCTATAAATACGGCATGGTGGTCGTTCCGGCCGACAATACCAGTAAAATTGATTGCCCTACCGTTTTTCAAAAAGGGAACAAATGGTACATGACCTACCTTGTATTTGACGGTCGCGGCTACGAAACCTGGTTGGCCGCCAGCACCGACCTGCTCGACTGGAAAGCAATGGGGAAGGTGCTTTCCCGCAGCGCGGATACCGCAAAATGGGACGCCAACCAGCTGGCTGGCTACCCTTCGCTTGGCGACACCAAATGGGGAGGCGGGTACCGGCTCGGCCGTTATAATGGCCGGCGTTGGATGTCGTACTTTGGGGGAAACGTGAAGGGCTACGAGGCGGGCGATCTATCCATCGCCATAGCGCATACTACCGGTGATGTAGCAACCGCCCATGAATGGGAGCATGCAGCCTCACCCGTGTTTACCGCCAGGGATCCCGGTGTACGCTGGTGGGAAAACCGGAAACTTTTTAAAAGCACCGTGATCCGCGATAAGCAAAAGCTGACCGGTTATCCTTTCGTAATGTACTACAACGCCAATGGCGATTCTGCAGTTAATAACGTAAAAACAAGGTGGTTTGAACGGATCGGGATGGCAGTGTCAAACGATATGGTCACCTGGAAACGCATGGTGAACGATCCGCTGGTACATCACCCGGTCGGTATTACCGGCGACCCCGTGATCCAAAAGATCGGGGATGTATGGGTAATGTTCTATTTCGGCGCCTTCTGGCAGGACCGGAAAGGGGCTTTTAATCGATTCGCCTGCTCTTACGACCTCGTGAACTGGACTGACTGGACAGGAGAAAACCTGGTCTCGTCGTCCGAACCGTTTGATGAGTTATACGCACATAAGTCATTTGTAGTGAAGCATAAAGGAGTAGTATATCACTTCTATTGCGCCGTAAATAAAAAGGAACAACGGGGTATAGCGGTAGCTACTTCTGTCGATAAAGGAAAAAGTAAACTTAATTTTATACCTGCGGGAAAGTGAGTATGGAGAAGATCCGTTTAAAGGGCATTACCTGGAATCATAGCCGCGGCCTGCTGCCCATGGCGGCGACTGCACAACGGTTTAATGAGCTGCATCCGCATATAGAGATCACCTGGGAAAAACGGTCGCTGCAGGAGTTCGCCGACCTGTCTATCGGGCAACTGGCCGCCAGGTTTGACTTGCTGATGATTGATCATCCCTGGGCTGGCTTCGCCGCCGAAACCGCGGCAGTGTTGCCGTTAGACCAATATTTACCGGCTGGGTTTATCGATGATCAGCGCAAAAACAGTGTCGGCCGTTCATACGGGAGTTATACCTACGGCGGTCATCAATGGGCTCTTTCAATAGACGCAGCCACGCCTGTAGCCTCAAGCCGGCCGGACCTGCTGGCTAAACACGGCTTATTGCTGCCTGCGCGCTTTAACGACCTGCTTGAACTTGCCAAACAGCGCCTCGTAGGGTTTTCGCTCATCCCCATAGATACACTAATGAGCTTTTACATGTTCTGCTGCTCACTCGGTGAACCGCCCTGCCTGCGAACGGAAGAGGTGATCTCCGAAAAGACCGGCACCCGGGCATTGCAATTGTTCAGGCAGCTCGCCAGCCTCGTGAACCGCGATTTTTTTGAGAAGAATCCCATCGCTGTTTATGAGACCATGACCCTGACCGACGAGATAGCCTATTGCCCCTTTGCTTACGGGTATTCCAATTATGCACGCGACGGCTATGCACGCAAGCTCCTGCATTTTCACGACCTGGTGAGCCTCGACGGAATTACGCCTATGCAAAGTACACTTGGCGGGACCGGCCTGGCGGTTTCATCCAACTGTACACATCGCCGGGAAGCGCTGATGTATGCAGAATATGTCGCGTCGCCAGTTTGCCAGCAGACGCTTTATTTCCAGAACGGCGGACAGCCGGGACATTTAAGTGCCTGGAAGAACGAAAAAGTTAACGCGTCGTCGTCCGACTATTTTACCAATACTTTACCTGCGCTGGAACGCGCCTTCCTGCGTCCACGGTACCATGGGCACATGTATTTCCAGGACCATGCGGGCGATTACGTAAGAGAATATTTACTGGACGGCGGTCAGGAACGCCCCCTGCTGCAAAAGCTGAACGACATCTACCATCAATCGCAAAAAGCGCAACCATTATGACGAAACCCCTGGAAGGCATCGTGATGCTTGAGTTCTGCCAGTTTATGGCCGGCCCGTCTGCGGGCCTCAAACTAGCCGACCTCGGGGCTAGGGTGATCAAAATTGAACGTCCCGTTCACGGCGAATCAGGCAGACAAATTGCCATAAAGAACATTTTTATCGAAGGAAACAGCCTGGTTTTTCACACCATCAACCGCAACAAGGAATCCTATGCCGCTGATCTGAAGAATCCCGCCGACCTTGCGATGGTTAAAAAGCTGATCGCACATGCGGATATTATCACGCATAACTTCCGTGCAGGCGTAATGGAAAAGCTCGGCCTGGATTACGGATCGGCAAAGGCGATCAATCCCAGGATCGTTTATGGTGTGGTTACCGGTTACGGGAATAACGGTCCCTGGGCGCTAAAACCCGGGCAGGACCTGCTGGTACAATCGCTCTCCGGCCTCACCTACCTCTCGGGAACGCGCAATGACGGCCCGGTGCCCTTCGGCCTGGCCGTTACGGATATTTTTTGCGGCGCGCATTTCGCCCAGGGACTGCTTGCCGCGTTACTGAAACGGGCAAAAACCAATAAAAGCGTGCTGGTGGAAGTAAGCCTGCTCGAGTCTGCGCTCGACATGCAGTTCGAGGTAATTACCACTTACCTGAACGATGGCGGCAAACTACCCATGCGCGGCGCGGCGAACGGCACCGGCCATGCTTACCTGAACGCGCCATATGGCGTTTACCGGACAAAAGACAGCTATCTCGCCATGGCCATGGGCGATCTTCCTGCCATCGGCGATGCGATCGGCTGCAAGATAACCGTACTTTTCCCCGACCCGGCGCGCTGGTTCGGCCAGCGTGACGATATCGCTAAACACATAGCCGATTGCCTGCGGGAACAAACCACTTCATACTGGGTAGCATTGCTGGAATCGTTAAAGATCTGGTGCTCGGCCGTATTTAACTACCGCGATGTGCTGGAACACGAAGGCTATAAATCACTGGAAATGGCGCAGGAAGTGCAGCTGTCAGGCGACAACACCTTAACTACTACACGCTGCCCCATCCGGATCAACCGGCAAAAGATCTATTCGCCGGTAGCCGCACCGCTGGCAGGCGCCGATACCGATTCCATTAACCACGAATTTAACCTCACCACTCATGAAACCACTTGAGGATTACCTGGTAATAGATTTCAGCCAATTCCTTTCGGGACCATCCGCCAGCCTTAAAATGGCAGACATGGGAGCGCGGGTCATTAAAATAGAGCGCCCGGTTACCGGTGATATTTGCCGGAGTCTGTATACTTCCAACGTAGTGATGAATGGCGAATCATCGGTATTTCACGCCATCAACCGCAATAAGGAAAGTTTCGCCGCCGATCTGAAGGACGAAAACGACCGGGCAGCCATCTGGCAGCTTATCGTAAAAGCCGATGTAGTAATGCATAACTTCCGCCCGGGCGTAATGAAACGGCTTGGCCTGGATTACGCAGCAGTAAGAAAAGTAAATCCAGGTGTGGTGTACGGCGAAATATCCGGTTACGGCGAAGAAGGGCCCTGGAAAGATAAGCCAGGGCAAGATCTCCTGCTGCAATCGCTCTCCGGCCTTACCTGGCTGAGCGGTAACGAAGGGAACGGGCCTGTACCCATGGGGCTCTCGATCATCGACATGCTGGCCGGTATGCATCTTTCGCAAGGTATTCTCGCCTGCCTGCTTCAGCGGACCGCTAATGCACAGGGTTCGCTGGTGCAGGTGAGCATGCTGGAATCGGCGCTCGACCTGCAGTTTGAAACGATTACCACCTTTTACCGCGATGGGGTGTTGCCCGAACGCTCCCGGCAAAACAACGCGCACGCGTATTTAAGCGCACCTTACGGGGTTTATAAAACAGTAAACAGCTACATTGCGCTGGCCATGGGAAGTATTCCGCAACTGGGCAAACTGTTAAACTGTAGCGGACTGCTTGAATTTAACAGCATTGATGCCGCATTTGAACACCGTGACGAAATAAAATCTATTTTAGCTGGCCATTTATTGACAAACACCACCGAATATTGGCTTTCCGTACTTGAACCTGCGGATATCTGGTGTTCGGACGTGCTTTCCTGGGACAGGCTGATGCAGCACGACGGCTTTAAGTCGTTAGAAATGGTCCAGGAAGTACAAATGAGCGACGGGTTTACTTACCGTACTACCCGCTGCCCGATCCGGATAGATGGTGAACTAATGACATCGGCTAAAGGATCGCCAAAGCTAGGCGAAGATAATAGTCGTGTATTTAGCGACTTATCAATTAACTAACCAATGTCTCTACAACAGTCTGACCACTTTCGCATCGCCGTGCGAAAATTTGGCCCTTTCGAAACCATGCTTCAAAAGACGTGGGATGAATACTGCAGCCATTCAGGCTGCCGCCTCGCCGGAGAACTGGTTGCGCTCGACCTTCATCCTTTGCACCAAACCCTGCTAACGGATGGCGGCCTGAAAAACGGAGACTGGGACGTGGCTCATATCAGTACCGACTGGTTGTATGAAGCGTATAACAGCGGTTCGCTCGAAGACCTGGCGCCTTACTTGGGCAATGTCCCGCCCGAAGACTTTCCTCACGGCTGGAGCGAGTCTTTACTCGGCCTCCAGCAGTTCGGCGGCACGATTGGAGCCTTACCTTTTCATGACGGCCCGGAGTGCCTTATTTACCGCAAGGACCTTTTTGGCGACCCGCGGGAGCAGGAGATTTTTTTTAAACTTTACGGAAAGAAACTGGCGCCGCCAGTAACCTGGGAGGAGTTCAGGGACATTGCGCGTTTTTTTAACCGGCCGGGCGAGCAACGGTATGGCGCCGTGTTCGCCTGTTTCCCCGACGGCCACAATACCGTATTTGATTTCAGCCTGCAAGTTTGGACACGCGGCGGATCCCTCGTTAATAGGCTCGGCCAAATAGATATAGACACCCCGGAAGCTGCCGAAGGGCTGAAGTTTTACCGCGACATGGTGAACGACGTATCGGCGGTCCATCCCGGCTCGGCGGGCTTTGATTCGGTGGCAGCCGGCGCCGCATTTGCCCGTGGCGAAGCCGCCATGATGGTAAACTGGTTTGGATTTGCGTCGGTTTGCGAAGTTTCAGAAACATCGCAGGTAAAGGGAAAGGTTGATATCACCAACGTCCCCGCCGCCATGCCGCACGAAACTGCCTCGTTAAATGTTTATTGGCTTTACGCGATCGGGTCCGGGAGCCGCCATAAGCAAACGGCTTATGATTTTATCCGCTTCGCGTTAAGCAAAACAAACGACAGGCTGCTCACCCTGGAAGGTGGCATTGGCTGCCGCATTTCTACCTGGACCGACCCGGAGATCAATCAGCTGATCCCATACTACCATAAGCTGGAGGAATTACACCGGCACGCACGCACGCTGCCGCTTAAAGATAACTGGAATGCCATTGCCGCTGTAATTGATGAAGTGGTGCTCGAAGCCACCGGCACGCAAAAACCAATTAACCAGCTCCTGGCCCGGGGCCAGGGAAAGATCCTGTCACTTAATAAGGCTTAGCGAATGGAATTATTATATAAACCGCTCTTACCGAGGACACCGCTCCCCATCGTAATTATAGGCGCAGGCGGAATTGTAGGCGATGCGCATTTACCCGCCTACCAGCAGGCTGGTTTCACCGTACATGGCATTACGAACCGCACACGTGAAAAGGCCGAAGCACTTGCCGGCAGGTTCGGGATCCAAAACGTGTATTCTTCGGTAAATGAAGCCGTAAATCATGCACCAGGTAATGCAGTATATGATATTACCATTATGCCCCAACAGTTCCTGGAAACGCTGAACCAATTGCCGGACGGGAGCGGGGTGCTGATCCAGAAGCCGATGGGCGATTACTTTAGCCAGAGCAAAGAGATCCTGGAGGTTTGCCGCAAAAAGAACCTTGCCGCCGCCGTTAACTGCCAGCTGCGTTTTGCGCCGTTCGTGAGCGCAGCCCGGCACATGATCGAGCGCGGCATGATCGGCGAGCTGTATGATATGGAGGTGCGCGTGACGGTGAAAACCCCGTGGGAATTGTTTCCGCATGTAATGGTCCACCCACGGTTGGAGATCCAGTATCATAGCATCCATTACATCGACCTGGTGCGCTCGTTCCTTGGCGATCCGCGGAACGTGATGGCTAAAACACTCAAACATCCTGCTAAAACGCTTTCTTCATCGCGCTCTACTATTTTGTTCGACTACGGGGATACCATACACGCCGTGATCAATACCAACCACGACCACGATTTTGGTCCGCATAACCAGGAAAGCTACATTAAATGGGAGGGGACAAAAGGCGCCATCAAGGCTAAAATGGGCCTGCTGATGGATTATCCGCATGGCGTGCCGGATCATTTTGAATATTGTATCCGCAATGATCACGAGCCACCCGAATGGGAAACTGCAGCGCTCGAAGGCTCGTGGTTCCCCGATGCGTTTGCCGGCACCATGAGCAGCCTGATGCGGTACAAGAACGGCGAGTCCAATCTATTGCCTACCCATGTAGAAGACGTCATAAAAACGATGGCCGTAGTAGAAGCGGCGTATAATTCGAGCGACAGCGGCGGTACGCCGATAAATTATGGATCAAGCAACTAAGCGATGTATTTTAAATCTACTTTCTTCGAAGATTACACGATAAATGATAAACGGGTTACCCTTGGCCGTACCGTCACGGAGACCGATTTCGTAGTACACGCAGGCCATACCGGCGATTTCTTTCCCCACCACCTCGATGCGGAGTGGTGTAAAACGCAGCCCTTCGGGCAGCGTATCGCCCATGGCACCATGATCTTTGCCATCGGTATCGGGCTAACCGCCTCCGAGATCAACCCGGAAGCTTTTTCGAAAGGATACGACCGGCTGCGCTTCGTAAAACCGGTTTTTGTAGGCGATACGATCCATTCGGAAGTAACGATTTCCGAAAAATCGGAAGCAAAAAAACCGGGATATGGTACCGTAACGGAACATGTGGAAGTAATTAACCAGCATGGCGAAGTGGTACTGGTATGCGATCACTTGCTGGTTGTTAAAAAATCATGATATGAAAGCCTCCAACAACGTTTACCTGGTTCCTTTCATTCTCGTTACGAGCCTGTTTTTCCTTTGGGGAATGGTGCACAACCTCGATGGCATTCTGATCCCCCACCTTAAAAAAGCCTGTCAGCTGAACAACCGGCAATCGACACTGGTGGATACCGCCATTTTCCTGGCTTATTTTATCATGGCCATCCCGGCAGGGCTGTTACTGAAAAAGTGGGGATATAAGATCAGCATCGTAACGGGACTGGTGATCGCCGCCGCCGGCGCAGCGCTGTTTGTACCTGCAGCCAACCAGCGTGCATACGAAATGTTTCTCGGGGCCCTGTTTATTATCGGGTGCGGGATCGCCATCCTCGAAACTGCTGCAAACCCGTATACCGAAGCACTGGGCGCGCCTGAAACAGCCACCATCCGCATGAACCTGGCCGCGTCTTTTAACGGTCTGGCTGCAGCCGTAGCGCCGATCGTGGGCAGTATATTCATTTTCTCGGGAAAGAACTACACAACTGAACGATTACAGGCGATGTCGGACGCAACGCGGAACGACTACCTGTTTACGGAAGCGGCATCTGTAAAACTGCCGTACCTGGTTTTAAGCGGCGCACTGTTATTGGTGGCGCTACTGTTTTATCTCACCAGGATCCCGGAGATCAAACCAGCCGAAGATCTCGCAGTGCCAAAAGGAAATCTTTTCTCCGTACTTCGTAATAAGCACGTTTCGTGGGCAGTAGTCGCACAATTCTTTTATGTGGGTGCGCAGGTTTGTGTCACCAGTTTCTTTATCCGCATGGCGGAACAGGGCGCCGGTATGGATGAGAAAACAGCGGCCTGGTACTTGTCTGTTTATGGTACGTTGTTCATGACCGGGCGATTTGCGGGCACTTTCCTGCTTCGTTTTACCACGCCGCAACGCTTGCTGTTTATTTACGCGCTGGCTTCCATCGTGCTTTGCGCGATCGCGATCCTGGGCGACGGCGCTTATGTGATCTACGCACTCGGCGGATTAGGGTTTTTTATGTCGATCATGTTCCCGACTATCTTCTCGCTTGGAATTAAAGGTTTGAATGAAGACGCTAAACCGGCCTCCTCATGGCTCATTATGGCAATAGTGGGCGGAGCGGTATTGCCATACCTGATGGGCACGATGATCGACCTCAACCACGACCTTATCCAGCCGGGTTATACAATACCACTTATTTGCTATGCCGTTATCCTGTTCTTCGCATGGCGGGGATACAAGGTAAAAACGGTGTAAATTCATCGTTACTTTCGTCGCAATATTGGCTTACGGTTGTCGCTAATTCGCTGGGTGTGATCGCTTTCATAATCTTCGTTTAAAACAAGGAAGTATACTCACGGTTAATATCAGGTATCGTTAAACCTGATGATAAACCGAAAAAAATACTTCCGGGCAGGACCAGCAAGACTGTTGCTGCTGCTGTTGATCGGCCTGGGCAGCGCGGCATTTGCACAGGATAGCCTGAAAACGTCTCCCGTTAGCTGGGACCTTGATGCATGCCTCCGCTACGCGAGAGAAAATAATATCCGGCTGAACAACCTCCGCCTTACGCGGCAGATCAGTGAGCAAGAGCTGCTGCTGGCAAAGTCGGCCGTATTACCCGACCTGTATGGCTCCGCCTCGCAATCGCTCGACTATTCCGGGAGACGTACTAACGGAAGCGCGATCGGTGTTTCCGGCGCTTATGGTGTCAACTCAAACTGGACACTTTATCGCGGCGGTTTCTTGAGAACAGATATCCGTCAGAAAGATCTCCTGCTGCAGTCGTCGGAACTAAACGTACAGGCCGGCGAAAACGACATCACGCTCCAGATCACGCAGGCTTACCTGAACATCCTGGTCGACAAAGAATCGGTGATCTATGCCGGCGACCTGGTAAATACTTCGACGGCGCAATTGGAACAGGCCCGCCGCAGGTTCGAGGCCGGTAGCGTGGCACGTAAAGACGTTGCCCAGTTTGAAGCACAACTCGCTAACGACCGGTATATGCTAACCACGTCGCAAAATGCGGAGAGGCAAGACAAACTTACGCTGAAGCAGATTCTTCAATTGCCCACGGAATATACTTTCGACGTGGTAAAGCCCGATACCATCCTTGCCGCCGCCGCGGTTCCGCCCGTACGGCAGGTCCAGCAGTTTGCGCTCAACAATCGCCCGGAAGTAAAAAGCAGCGAGTTGGGCGTACAGGTATCTGAGCTGGGGCTACGCAAAGCACAAACCGGTTATCTCCCTTCCATTAGCGTAGGCGCGGGACTGGGGACCAGCTACGCCAACGGCACGGGCTTCGGTGCTTTCCGGCAGTTCGACCGTAACTTCTCACAATCACTTGGCATTAATTTATCAGTGCCACTTTTCACGAAAAGACTAAATAAAACAAATGTCGCGGAAGCGAAAATCACCATCGAGCAAGCCACGCTTTCTTTAAAAGATACGAAAACGACGTTGAGCCAGGCGGTAGAACAATCCTATCTCAACGTAATAAATGCCGGCGACCAGTTTAACGCAGCTGCGGAACAATTAAAATATACACGCGAAGTGTACCGGATCGCAAGTGAAGAGCTGCGCCTCGGAGCCGCCAATATCGTGGACTTTTACCAGCAGCGAAACCTCTACATACAGGCGATGCAACGGTACATCCAGGCTAAGTACAACGCGGCCCTTTCAACAAAAATATACGAATTCTATTCCGGTGTACCGGTTAAACTATAATGGCATGACCCGAAAAAAAACAATCACCTATATTGTGATCACGCTGGTGGTACTGGCACTGGCCTGGTGGTTTTTTATACACAAAAAAGAAGAGCCCGTAAAGCTGGAAACCGAGAAGGCAGAAATAGGCTACATCTCTGAAAGCGTTACGGCCACAGGTAAGATCCAGCCGGTGGACACCGTGCAGGTAGGTACCCAGGTTTCGGGCACGATCGCCAGGATCTATACCGACTTTAACGCGACTGTAAAAAAAGGACAGCTGCTTGCCGAATTAGATAAGTTATTGCTCCAGGCGGCCGTCGACCAGATCAAAGCCAATCTTACCCAGTCGGAAAGTAATCTCACCTACCAGGCGGGCAACTTCAACCGCCAGAAACAGCTATTTGAGACAGGTTCCATCAGCCGGGCAGATTATGAGATCGCTCAAAATACTTTTAACGCAGCCAAAGCGAATGTGAACAGCGTAAAAGCTCAGTTAAGGTCGGCGCAGCGAAACCTTTCATTTACAGAGATCTATTCACCGATTGACGGGGTGGTGTTAAACAAAAATGTGAACATCGGGCAAACGGTGGCCGCGAGCTTCAGCACACCCACGTTATTCACCCTGGCGAAAGATATTACCAAAATGCAGGTGCAGGCCAACGTCGACGAAGCAGACATAGGCAACATCCGCGAGGGGTTAAGGGCTAGTTTCACCGTAGATGCTTTTCTCGAAGATGAGTTTAGCGGTACCGTGCGCGAGATCAGGCTGCGGCCCTCCGTTTCATCAAACGTAGTTACTTACACCACGCTCATCGATGCCCAGAATGACGACAAAAAGCTAAAACCAGGTATGACCGCCAACATTGCCATTTACACGAAGGAGGTCGACAGCGCGTTGCTGATCCCGGCACGGGCTATTAAATTCCACCCGGATTCTTCCCTCAGCAAGCAATACACCCTGGTGCCCGACACTTCCATGAGCAGAAAAGGGAAGAAGGGCATGGGTGCAGGCGCCGGCAGGCCGGGCGGAAAAACCCGGGGCAAATCATCAGGATCAGACGGCGACCGGGCTTCGGTATGGGTGCTGCAGGGCGAAAAACTGGTGCAAAAAAAGATCAGGACAGGGCTAAACGACAATACCAAGATCGAGGTGCTTGAAGGGCTTTCCGCGACAGACATCGTGGTAACCGGTTCTACCGCACCGGCAGGTAAGAAAACACAGCAGGGACAGGCATCCAGCCCTTTCATGCCACAACGTCGGGGAAGATGAGCAAGAAGATCCTGGAAATACACGATGTAAAGCGCGAGTTTAAAATGGGCACAGAAGTGGTACGCGCGCTGAAAGGGGTCTCGTTCAATGTGGAGGCAGGGGAGTTCATTACCATCATGGGAAGCAGCGGCTCGGGTAAAACCACCCTCCTTAACATGCTAGGTTGCCTCGATAAACCCACGTCAGGCTCGTACTTATTGGATGGCGTCGACATCAAAGGGCTCTCGCGCGACGAGCTGGCCCGTCTCCGGAACCATAAGATCGGCTTCGTATTCCAGGCGTATAACCTGCTGCCCCGTACTTCGGCGCTCGAAAACGTGGAGCTTCCCCTGCTTTATAATGCAGCGATCAGCACGAAAGAAAGAAAAGAGCGCGCAATTAATGCCCTGAAAGCCGTAAAGCTCGACGGCAGGTTTGACCATACGCCCAATCAGCTATCCGGCGGGCAGCAGCAGCGGGTGGCCATTGCACGCGCACTGGTGAATGAACCGGTAATGATCCTGGCGGATGAGGCTACCGGGAACCTCGACACACGTACCTCCTACGAGATCATGGCGCTGATGCAGGAATTGAACCAGCAGCAGGGAAAAACCATCGTATTTGTGACACATGAGCCCGACATTGCGGCTTTCAGCAGCCGGACCGTAATGCTGCGCGACGGGAAAGTGCAAAAGGATACCGCTAATACAAACAGGAAATCGGCAAGAGAATTACTTGATTCGTTACCGGAAACAGACGACTACTAAATTAAGTTATGAACATTTTCAACCTCATCCGACTCGCATTAAGGGCCTTACAGCGTAACAAGCTGCGCGCCTTATTAACAATGCTTGGAATCATCATTGGTGTGGCGGCAGTGATCACGATGATGTCCATCGGGGA
Organism: Hufsiella ginkgonis; assembly: GCF_009834915.1. GTDB lineage: Bacteria > Bacteroidota > Bacteroidia > Sphingobacteriales > Sphingobacteriaceae > Hufsiella > Hufsiella ginkgonis. Next base: position 281,147 of record NZ_WVHS01000002.1, read on the forward strand.
GGGCTCCAAGCAAAGTATCCAAAGCTCGTTATCGAACATGGGCTCTAACATGATCACTATCTCGCCGCAAAGCAACCAGCAAGGCGGCGCACGCACGCAGGGCAGCAGCATCCAGACCCTTACGATAGATGATGTTAAAGCGCTGAAACGCGACGCTACCAAGATCAGTGCCCTTTCGCCCGCGGTATCGTCGAGCGGCCAAACGATCAAAGGCGCATTAAACTGGCCGACAACTATACAGGGAGTGGCCCCGGAGTACCTCGATATCCGCAAGCTCTCTGTAAAAGAAGGGATCATGTTCTCGGACGATGCCGTACGGTCGTCAGCAAAAGTATGCCTGCTGGGTCAGACCGTTGTAGATAACCTGTTCTCCGCCGGCGAAGACCCGGTAGGGCAGACCATCCGCTTTAACCGGATCCCGTTCCAAGTGATCGGGGTGTTGTCGCCCAAGGGGCAAAGCAGCTTCGGCCAGGACCAGGACGATATTATCCTTGCGCCCTATACCACCGTTCAGAAACGGATCCTTTCGCGGATCTATTTCTCCAACGTCTATGCATCCGCAATCAATGAAGATGCCTCCGAAGCCGCTACCCAGGAGGTCACCAGCATCCTGCGTGAAAGTCACCGGCTGCGGGATTCGGATGAGGACGATTTCCGCGTACGTACACAGGCGGAACTCATCCAGACATTGGGATCTACCAGCAGCATGATGACCACCCTACTTACGGCGGTGGCCGGCATCTCCCTGGTGATAGGGGGTATCGGCATCATGAATATCATGTACGTATCGGTAACCGAACGTACCCGTGAAATCGGCCTGAGGATGTCTATCGGTGCACGCGGAACCGATATCCTTCTTCAATTCCTGATTGAAGCGATCATGATCAGTATTACCGGCGGCGTGATCGGTGTGTTGCTCGGCGTATCGTCGTCGATGATCGTATCCTCTACGTTAAACTGGCCGACGGTGATCTCGCGATCGTCCATCTTGCTGTCCTTCATCGTATGCGCGATCACTGGTATCTTCTTTGGCTATTACCCGGCACAGAAGGCTTCTAGACTCGACCCGATCGAAGCGCTCAGGTACGAGTAGCATCGTTTGCCGGTCTTTTTCGCCAGTAGTTGGCGAGGATAGATCCCGAGATATTCATCCATGGGCTGAATACTGCGGCCGCGAGGCCTACGGTGCCAAGCTTCCCCATACTTCCGGCAAGACCCGAAGCCATACCACCATTCTGGAGGCCGACCTCAAAGGCGATTGTGCGGGATGAGTTGACGTCCATGCCGAATGCCCTTCCCAGCCAGTAACCGAAAAAATACCCGGCTGCATTGTGAAAAACCGATGCGAGGAACAGGATCATCCCTACGGTTAACAGGTCGTCGTGACCCGCCGCAGTTGTCACCGTGGTAAAGTAAACGATACCGAACATGGAAACATACGGCATCAGGTCGTCCAGCTTACGAAAACGTGTCGAGCACCAGTGATACAGCGCTCCGGCAGCTACCGCTCCCGCAAGGAAGCCGAAGATTTCCGCGGAATGGACTGCCGGCTCCGAAAGATTGGCGGATAAAGTTTCCCACAATCCTAACGGCAAGAAAATCAGCCATATTACGCACCCGGATAAGATAGCGCCAAAGATCTTAACACTTTTTGGCGATGCTGTTTTCAGGTAATCGTGCAATAAAGCAGCGCCGATGGGCACCAATACGATCTTAATGATCTCCAGCATCATATTCAGGAATTTCACTTCGAGAAGCGTACCGGCCAGGATCTTCATTAAGAACGGGGTCAGGAACGGTGCAGCAAGAGTGGCCATGGCGGTAACGGTAACAGAAAGCACCAGGTTCGCACGGGCGATGTACACCATCACGTTCGAGGCTAGCCCGCTTGAACAGGAGCCTATCAGGATAACGCCGGCGGCGATCTCGGGCTGGAAATGGAAAATGCGGGTGAGACCGAAACCTACCAGCGGCATGATGGTAAAATGGCATAAAAGGCCGATCAGTACGCCACGCCCGGTTTGCGCCAGGCCGGAAAAATCGCGCAGGCTCATTTGAATCCCCATACCGAACATCACCAGCTGCACGATCACCAGGATGAGCCACTTATTCCTCAGATCAAACGGGCCCCATTTCAGGAAGGCGCCGGGATATGTCATCCCGACGACCACCGCTACGATGATCCAGGCGGTATACTGGTAGCTTTTTAGTGCCGGAAGCGCCCAGATCCCGATCGCCGTAAAAACCGCGATGGCCACTCCCGAAGCCTGTATAGTGGGGGTATGCCCGGTAAAAATCCCGCCGAAAAAGATAAGCAGCAGCGCTGCCGCCAAAATGAGGCATAACTTCCGGAATGCATTCATGGTGGCTATAAAATTGTTTTCAGGTGTTGGATCGCCAATGCGGGACTTGCCAGGATGGGAACACGTTTCGCCGCCTCCCCAAGCTGGTCGACCACACGTGCCATTGATGCTTGTGCGAGCACAATGACATCGACCTGGTCCGACAGTTGTTTGAGTGCTGCCGAAACCATTTCATCGTGCTTTGCAGGATTTCCGCCCATCAGGGCTTCGAAAGCGCCTTCGCATAACACGGATGTGAGTTCGATTTCCTTCGCGACGGCCGATGCCCGGCGTTTAACCAGGTCGCTGGTAGGCCCCAGGGTGCTAGGCAGCGTAGCGATCACGCCGATGCGTTTTCCCGTTTGAACAGCGAGGTCGGCCATTGGCTGGTCAACACGCAGCACAGGGACCCGGGTCAATGATGCAGATGCTTCTACGGCAGCTCCGATGGAGGAACAAGTAACCAGGATCAGATCCGCACCGGCCAGCTCTGCCGAACCGACATGATCTACCACCCGGCGTGAGGTAAGGCTGGTAAGCTCGTTACGCGTAATCACATCTTTGATCAGGCTGTCATCTACGATATTAAATACGTTGATGCCCGGCAGATGCTCGCTGCATAGTTGTTGAAACACCGGAACAAGCGTAGCGGAAGTATGGATCAGTCCAAGAGTTTTCATTTGTTTTAGGTTAATCAGGTTATATTTTTCCGTTCAATATGTCTATAAAGTAATGATCTCCACCTACTTGTCCGCCTTTAAAAACCACCTCTTTACCGTCAAGCGGCGATCCCGGCGCGTACGCCTTGCATAAAGGTGCACCGGGCGACAAAGGCGCGATCATTTCCACCGCCTCAATTCCCATCGCCCTGGCGGCGAAGCTGGAGGTATCACCGCCGGCGATCACGATCCGGCTAACATCACCATGTTGTACGACCGCACGGGCTATATTACCCAGCACGGTACCATAAATACGTGAAGTATGTGATTTCGGGATACCCCGGCTGGCGAAAAGTGCACGGGAACGCGCGATCCGGTCGTCGTCAATTCCTTTACTGGTATGTACGATTACGCTGGTTCCGTTCTTCAGCCACCCGGCGATCTTTAAACCGGGCACATTTACAGCCTGTGGGTCATCCGTCAACATTTCCGCAGGCTCCAGCGATATCTCGGCAAACCCGGATTGAACGGCCGTGCCGATCTGGCGGGCGGTAACCGGTGAACAGCTGCCGGAAATTACCAGGATCGCTTTCTGTGCTGCAGGGTTGGGCCAGTAAACGGGAGGAGTAAGCATACCTCTCGACGTCCAATATTTTCCCAGTGCCATTTCAATGCCCGATGAACCTACTGAAAAAAAAGGCTGCCGGCTATCTTCAGCTTCCTGGTCTATCACTTCGCCGGTCACGCGGAGCTGATCATCGTACAACCCGTCAAAAAGAATAATCCTGTGGCCTGCCTTAAGCCGGGCGTCAATCAGCCCGCGCACTTCATGGGTTTGCTTCCCAAGATCCAGTATATCTACCAGGCCGATCTTCTTCCCGGTTTGTTTGCCCAGGTGCACACGCAGATCGGCCTCGTCTGCCGGCGTTACCGGGTGGTTTTTCATTGAAGGATGCCGGTCGAGCCGGAAGATCTCGCCGGCACTTCCAATTCCCACGCTTGCGAACAGGTTTCCAAACACGCAATACCTGCCCAGCGTAGGCGCCGCCACCAGCAGTGGCACATACCTTCCGGGAAACAAGGCGGTTCCGGTCTCGATCGCCGTACCTATATTCCCTATAGCAGGCGACGAGTCGAACGTAGAACACACCTTATAATGGATATGCCGCGCGCCGGTTTGCCGCATTTTCCAGAATGCGGAGCTGAGCTCGCTTGCCATATCTTCCGGTTCCAGCGAACGGCTGAGTCCCGCAACGCCGAATGCCCGGATACCTGGATAGTTACGCAGCGTTTCAGCCGAAGGCGGCGTAATAAACAGCACGGTGCGTACGCCCGACCGGCTCAGCATCTCCATCGCATCGGTCGACCCGGTAAAATCGTCACCGTAATACCCCAGTAAAAGTTGCGTACTACTTTGCATTATTTAGTGCCAAACTTTTCGACAGAGCGCCCGAAAGCAGGGTAGGTTTTTGCCGCTTCTTCCACCGACAAGCCATCGACCGCCGCTTTCCATGCCTGCCTCACCGCCTCCACGCCGGAAGAAGGGCCGTCCGGGTGCGCCATAATACCGCCGCCCGCCATATAAAGAAGGTCGATGGTTTTTGTCCGGCGGTAAGTTTCCGGCGCCTGGCCTCCCCATTGCCCGGAGGATACGACGGGCATGATCGAAAAGCCGCCCAGCATAGGCTCGAGGCAAGCCATTATGGAGCGCACCACCGAATCGTCGGACTCCCAGAACTTATTTTGAATGCCGTTTACGTGGATCTGGTCTACACCGGCCAGCCGCCAAAGCTTTTGATAGGCAGGGAACCCGATCCCCAGCAATGGATGCCGGTTGAGCATTCCCCAACCGTTCCGGTGCCCGTGTATGGCTAGTTCTCCCTGGTCGCAGATCTTTTTAGTACCCGAAAGCCCCACACTATTCAGGCTGATCATGGCGCAGTTGCCACCGGCCGCCAGGATATGTTCGTAGCGATACATCATCTCATCGATTTCGCCGCTGATATTGAAAGCGTACATCACCTCTTTCCCGGTCCGGTCGGCGTGGTGGTTAAGCACGCGCATAACGGCGTTCACCCGGTCTTCGAACAACGAATTGGCGGAAGAAGAAAGCAGCTCATCGTCCTTAATAAAATCGATGCCGGCCGTTACCAGGGTCGATACCAGCGTGGCGGTTTCCGAGGGCGTTAAGCCGATACTTGGTTTAATGATGGTACCGATCAGCGGACGGCCGGTAACCCCGGTTAACCTGCGGCAGCCCTCGATGCCAAAACGCGGGCCCGGAAAATGATCCGCGTAAGAGGGGGGAACATCCAGTTCCATCAATTTCAGACCCGTGAACTGGGTAAGCTCGTACAAGTTCCCCTGAAGCGTAGAAACCAGCACCGGGAGGTTATAACCAAAATTTTCAATCGACCAGGAGACTTTAATGATGGCCCGGTGGTAAAGCCCGGTTCCGGCGGCGCTCCCTGGGATGGCAGGCTCAGTAACCGCTTCGAGTAATTCGACGGATTCTACCCGGGCCGCAAAACGCGCTTTTAATGCTTCGGTTTCACCGGGAACGGCTACAAAAGTGCCCGACGACTGTTCGCCCGCAAGAATAGCGGCGGCTTTTTCTATCGCTATCGGTGTCTCAATAAAATAGGTGGCAATGATCCTTTCCATCAAATTTCCTGGCTAAATTGGTTGTGCCGGGAAAGTTAACTGTTTTAGCAATTGGCCGTTAACGTTAGGATAACATCATACATTAGTTTGAAAAAATGGTATAATGAAGCAGGATCAGGTAGTGGTAGTTTTGAATGCTAGCCAATCCCGAGTCAACCTGCATGCAGAGAGCTATCCTACTATTTTCATTGACCCTGGTCTTGTTTTCGCCTTTCAAAGTTACAGGCGCCGAGATCTGGGTTTCTCCCGCCGGTTCTGACAGGAATATTGGGACCAGGGAGTCGCCGCTGGCCACCTTAAACATGGCGATCCGCAAAGCGAGAGAACTGCGCAGGTTGAACGACCCCGCCCTAAAAGACGGTATCCGGGTGATTATAAGGGGCGGAATTTACCTGCTCGGCGAACCTGTATTTATCCGGCCGGAAGATTCCGGCACCCCGTCATCACCTACCACCATTATGGCGGCTCCCGGGGAACACCCGGTTTTTTCGGGCGGCGTAAAGGTAACCGGTTGGAAAAGAACCACGGGCATCGTGCCTGGTTTGCCCATATCGGCGAAAAACAAGGTGTGGGAAGCACCTGCACCGCGCGCTGGCGGACACCTTTTGCTCACCCGGCAGCTTTGGATAAACAACCTGAAAGCAACCCGCGCCCGCGATCGCAATACCGATAGTATGTCGCGTATCTTATCATGGGACCATCGCTCCCAAACCTGCTGGATACCCAAACCGAAAGGGTTTACGTCCGCCGGGGCTAACGGCATGGAAATGCTGATCCAGCAATGGTGGGCTACCGCGGTGCTCCGCATTAAAACGACCCGGATACAAGGCGACAGCATCCAACTCAGCTTTGTTGAACCGGAAGGCAGGGTACAGTCTGAACATCCCTGGCCGGCGCCCTGGATCTCTAAAAAAACAGGCAACTCCCCATTTTACTTAACTAACGCGATCCGGTTCCTGGATCAGCCGGGCGAATGGTTCCTCGATGAAGCTTCACAAAAGATTTATTACTGGCCAAGGCCAGAAGAGAACCCCGCGACTTCGAGTATCATCGTGCCGAAGCTGGAAACACTCGTTAAGGTAACGGGAACGACCGACCACCCGGTTTCGCATCTTTACTTCCGGGAAATTTCGTTCGAACATACGGCATGGCTTCGCCCGTCACTAACGGGCAGTGTTCCCCACCAGGCAGGAATGTACATGCTCGACGCCTATAAATTGGAAATTCCAGGTACACTCGACAAAAAGACACTGGAAAACCAGGCTTGGGTGGGCCGGCCCGCCGCAGGCATCGAGTTAAATTATACAGACCATACCGGGTTTTACGGATGCCGTTTCAGGCATATGGCGGCTACCGGCCTGGACTATCACCGGGGGAATATGTCCGATGAGATCAAGGGGAACATCTTCCAGGACATCGGCGGGACCGCGATCCATGCCGGGGTCTTTTCCGACGAATCGACAGAGGTACACCTACCTTACAACCCCTCCAACGAGCGCGAGATTACAACTAAGCTATTGATCAGCAATAATTTGATACAGGACGCCGCCAACGAAGACTGGGGATGTGTGGGGATCGGGGCGGGCTATGTGCGTGATATCCGGATAGCGCACAACGAGGTGTCGGAAGTGGCTTATACTGGCATCAGTATAGGCTGGGGATGGACCAAAACCCTTAATGCGATGAAAAACAACATAATAACCGCAAACAAGATCCATCATTATGCGCGGCATCTGTATGACGTTGCCGCGATCTATACGCTTTCCGCGCAACCAGCGTCGATGATCACCGAAAATTATGCCGACAGCATTTACCTGGCGCCCTACGCACACGATCCGCACCACTGGTTCTATCTCTATTGCGATGAAGGCTCTTCGTATATCACGGTTAAGGACAATTGGTGTCCAAGCCAAAAGTTTTTGCAAAATGCCAATGGGCCCGGTAATGTTTGGGAAAATAACGGGCCGATGGTTTCCGCCGACATTAAACGCAACGCCGGGCTGGAAAAAGATTATCAACACCTTCTCCAAGAGAAAACAGTGCTCCGTAATAATTGGCCTATTAATCATGAGTAAACCAGTGTTCCTGCTTTTTTGCCTGTTGCCGCCGCTCTTTTTGAGTTGCGGGGAAGTAAAGAAGGAAATCACAACCAAAGACGTATTCCCGGTGATCGAATTGATCGCGCCGGCAGGCGACTCGATCGCCACGACGACGCTCCTGGCATTTAGTAAAACACATGACCTGCCCGCGGGATCGGTCTATCGGTGGAAGAACCATGCGGTTATTTACACGATGAGTAACCAAACTGAGCTCCCCGAAGAAACGGTCAAAACAGCATTTCCGGGAGCAGATGTCAAGTTATACGAAACGCCCTTCTACCATTTCAACCGAAGGTTGTGTAAAGACGCCACAGGTGCCGGGGAGTGCGAAAATATCCTGCTCACGGCCAGCCTCGTAGCTGATACCGTCCTGCAAAACGAGTACCTTAATTACCATAAGATACAGTTTAAGGAATGGCCCGAAGTATCCGCCGGCTTTTGCAACGCCGATTTCCGGCACTTGCTCGTTTACCGGAACCAGCGCCAACTGATGCTGATCATCAGCATCCCCAAAGGAAAGACATTGGACGAACTGAATCCCCGGACCACCGAAAACAATCCGCGTATGGACGACTGGAACAAACTCATGACAAAATACCAGGAAGGCATCCCGGGCACTGCCCCGGGCGAGACCTGGGTCTTCTTAAAACCTATTAACTGAATATGCTAACCTTAGGAATCCTGGGCCTCGGTGAAGGCCGCAGCACCATGTCCGCAGCCCTTAACAGTGCCAAGTGGAAGTTAAAAACCATTTGCGACCGCAACGAAGCGCTGTGTCGCCACCGGGCGGAAGAGTTCAACTTTCACCATTACACCACGCAATACCAGGAGATGCTCGACGATGAGGAGATCGACGTAATCGCCATCTACACGCCCGATCACCTGCATGCCGATCACGTTAAACAGGCGCTCCTGCACAACAAGCACGTGGTTTGTACCAAGCCGTTTATTGACGACGTTTCGCGGGGGCAGGAGTTGCTCGATCTCGCGGAACAAACCGGGAAGAAGGTATTTGTAGGTCAAAGTTCACGCTTTTTCGAGCCCATGAAGCGCCAGCGCGCCGATTTTGAAGCGGGCCTGATCGGCGACCTGGTCACCATCGAGGGCTATTACCATGCCGATCACCGCTGGTTCCTGGAGAAGGGATGGTCGCTGGATAATGCGTTCAAGTGGCTGTACGGAGGCTTGAGTCACCCGGTCGACTTCATTCGATGGTACCTTCCCGGGATCGAAGAGGTGATGGGCTACGGCATGTTAAGCGCCAATGGCGTTAAGGGCGGGTTAAAAAATGCAGATACCATGCACTTCATCTTCAAGGCCAAAGACGGACGTATCGCCCGGGTGAGCGGCGCCTACACCGGCCCGGTTCAGCCGGTTACGCGCGACAGTGAAATGAGCTGTATCCTCCGCGGCACGCACGGCTGCAGCCAGGCGGATTATATGGACCTCCGTTACGCCATTACTGACCGTACCGGGGAAGAGCGCATCATCACCTGGGAACATAAACTCAAGCATTATTTCCGTTTCGAAGGCAAGAGTCACCACGCGGGCGAATACCAGAACTACCTCGAATATTTTGCGGATTGCATCGCCTCAGGAAAAACCGCATTCCCCGACATTAAAGAAGGGATCGGCACGGTAACGCTGCTGCAGGCCATGGACCGTTCGCTGGAAACCGGTAAACCCGTAAAGATCGAACTATGAAAGGAAACATCACCGGTAACCTTACCGCCCTGGATTACGCGATCGTTGTGGCCTACCTGGCGGTCCTTTTTATCATTGGCTTCAGGGCAAGTTTCTCGAAAAAGGGGGAAACTGGCGGATCGCTGTTCCTGGCCAATAAATCCTTAAGCTGGCCGAGCATCGGTTTTAACATGTGGGGCACGAACGTAGGGCCTTCTATGCTGCTGGCTTTCGCGAGCATTGGCTATACGACAGGTATCGTGGCGGTTAATTTCGACTGGTATGCGTTTATCTTTCTTTTCCTGCTTGCCATTGTGTTCGCGCCACGCTATCTGGCGGCTAAGGTGAGCACTATGCCCGAATTTATGGGGAACCGGTACGGGGATTCCACACAGGACATCCTCGCCTGGTATGCGTTGGTGAAGATCCTGATCTCCTGGCTGTCGCTGGGGTTGTTTGCCGGCGGCTTCCTGGTGCGGCAGATCCTGGGCATCCCGATGGCGCAATCTATCGTCGTACTAGTCGCCTTCGCCGGGATATTTACGTTTGCCGGCGGCTTGAAAGCCATCGCGAAAGTGAACGTGTTCCAGATGATCCTGCTGATCGTGGTTTCACTGACCTTAAGCGTGCTTGGCATCATGAAAGCGGGTGGCCTGGCCAAGGTGTTTCACGGCGTTCCGCCCGGGTACTGGAACCTGTTGCACCCGGCGAGCGATCCCAAATATCCATGGTACGCCATCCTGCTTGGCTACCCGGTGTCCGCGGTCGCTTTTTTCTGTACGGACCAGGCGATGGTACAATCTGTGCTGGGCGCCAAAAGCCTGGAACAAGGGCAGTTGGGCATAAACTTCATCGGCTGGTTAAAGATCCTCTCGCTACCGCTGTTTATCCTTACGGGAATCCTTTGCTTCATCCTTTTCCCCGGGCTTAAAGATCCCAATGAGGCCTATATGACCATGGTAACCAATCTTTTCCCTCCCGGGATGAACGGCCTCGTGATCGTGGTGCTTATCGCGGTGCTGGTGGGAACCATAGGGTCTTCGCTGAATTCGCTGAGCACCGTCTTTACCATGGACGTATACCTGAAAAAGATCAACCCAAACGCCACGAATAAAGAAATCGTGAAGGTGGGCAGGTTGTCGGTTATCGCCGGTTGCATCTTTGCTGTCGCCGTGGCGCTGGCCATCGACAATATAAAAGGGCTGAACCTGTTTGACGTCTTTCAATCGGTACTCGGTTTTATCGCGCCCCCCTTAGCGGTAGTTTTCCTGCTTACGGTATTCTGGAAGCGGACAACCAAACTGGCCGTGAACGCGATCTTATCCGCAGGATCGGCCTTCAGCCTCGGCACAGGCGTACTGTACTTATGGGTATTTACGCCTGACCGGTACGCTTTCTGGCCGCATTACATGCTGTTGTCCTTTTACATTTTCGTAATACTGTTCATTGCGGCGATCATTATCTCGCTGCTCAATACCGGCGGCACCACCGTCGGGCAGACAGCCGAAATGGCAAAGCCCGCAAAACCGACCAGGCGGGTAATGATCCTCTGGGGTGCACTGGCGGCGGTGATGATCGGGCTATACCTGTATTTTAACGGTAACTAATAATAACAACCAGCATTCGTACTTCAATTTAACATGCATAATATGAAAAGAGTTCTTTTGGTGATCACGATCACACTGCTCTGCTGCATCCAGGCCATCGCCCGGCAGGCCACCTGGATTTGGTACCCTGGGGATTTCGAGGTATGGCTCGGTAACAAAATGCAAAATCGCCGTACAGAAAGAGGTTCCTTTCTTCCTCCTTTCTGGAAACTTGACAGCCATTATAACCTGATAGATTTCCATAAAGTGTTCGACCTCAAAGAGGCCGAAGAAGCGGACCTGTTCGTGGAAGGCGAATACAATGTAAAAATAGACGGAAAAGCGCTGTTCGGCTATCCTAAGCGGATAAGCATTCCGGCAGGAAAACACCGCATCAGTCTTAAGGTGTTTTCACAGGACCGGGTGCCGGCGATCTTCGTGAGGGGAAAACAGGTCGTTTCAGATTCTACCTGGCTGGTAACCTTCGAAGACAAGGAATGGATCGACCAAACCGGCAAGGTCTCCGACCAGTCGGCAACGGTTTGGCTCAATGCCGGCAACTGGAATTTTAACGATCCTGCAGCCGCCCCTTCAAAATTCCGGCTGCCGGTACAGCCCATGCAGCCGGCAGCCAGCGAAAAAACCAGCGACGGCACCCTTTACGATTTTGGTAAAGAAACGTTTGGGTTTATCAAACTGAACGGGGTAGAAGGAAGCGGAACGGTGGCTATTTATTACGGAGAATCGCGCGAGGAAGCACTGTCAAAGGACCACGGAGAAACCATCGATCGAATCGATGTAAACTTTAAAGAAAAACGTGACACCACCATCCAGTTATCGAAAGCGTTCAGGTACGTACAGGTGGTGCCCTCCACGGGCGTAAAACTTGCGCCGGTGAGCATGTTGTATGAATATGCCGACGTAAAAGACCGCGGCAGTTTTACGTGTTCGGATAACCAGATCAATAAAATTTACGACGTCGCCAAATACACGCTGCATCTCAATACACGCGAATTCTTTATAGATGGCATTAAACGCGATCGTTGGATATGGTCCGGCGATGCTTACCAAAGCTACCTGATGAATTACTACCTCACGTTCGATTCTCCGACGGTAACGCGTACCTTACTCGCCTTGCGCGGAAAAGACCCGGTAACCAGTCACATAAACACTATTATGGATTATACTTTTTACTGGTTCTTAGGCATTTACGATTATTATCAGTATACCGGCGACAAAACATTTATCCGCCAGTTTTACCCGCGGATGCAAAGCCTGATGGATTATTGCCTTTCGAGAAGAAATGCGAACGGGTTAATGGAGGGGCTGCCCGGCGACTGGATCTTTATCGATTGGGCCGACGGCCTGAGCAAACAGGGAGAAGTTAGTTTCGAGCAGCTGCTGTTTGCCCGGAGCCTCGAAACCATGGGTATTTGCGCGGACCTGGTGAACGACAAAACCAATGCGGCGAAGTATAAGGAACTGTCGGCCGACCTGCGCACCAAACTGTTCAGCTATTACTGGAACGATTCGAAACAGGCACTCGTACATAGCCGCGTAAATGGCCGGCAAACCGATAATGTTACCCGTTATTCAAACATGTTCGGCATTTTCTTCAACTATTTCACGGAGGCGCAAAAACAGGGAGTGAAAAAGAATGTCCTGTTAAACGATAAGATCCAGAAGATCACTACGCCCTATATGCGTTTTTACGAACTGGAAGCTTTATGCGCCATGGGCGAACAGCCGCTGGTGCTCAAAGAAATAAAAGATTACTGGGGCGGTATGCTAAAATTAGGCGCTACTTCTTTTTGGGAAGAATATAATCCCAATAAAAAAGGAGCGGAACACCTGGAGATGTACGGCCGGCCGTTCGGCAAAAGTCTTTGTCATGCCTGGGGCGCCAGCCCGGTGTACCTGCTGGGCAAATATTACCTGGGTATAAAACCTACCTCCCCGGCGTACGCAACTTACGTGGTAGAGCCGGACCTTGGCGGACTCGCATGGATGCAAGGAACCGTACCCACACCGAACGGTAAGATCGAATTGTATTGCAGCACGAAACAGATCAAGGTAAAGTCGGATGAAGGCAACGGCACGCTTCGCTTTAAGAGCGCAAAAAAGCCGGTCAGCAAAAATGCAGCGATTACCGATAAAGGAGCCGGCATTTATGAAATGACCATCGGGAAAGGGAAGGAGTACACCGTAAACCTCTAGCCACTGGAAGCTTAGTCAAACTTATGCCTGGTCACGCCGATATTTTATTTTGCCACATTTAACGAATTCACGGCGATGCTTTACGCTATATTTATCACAGCTAAACGCATCGCGCCCATCCGGGCGGCAAACAGCAGGCGGACCTTTTCACCGGTTAACAAGCCTGGTACGGCGTTCTTCACGGACGATGCAAAAATATCACCCAACACGCAACCACAAAATAAAATTCGGCCCTCCGTCCAACTTGTAAATCGTTATCTTCGTTTATTTCACGTTGGGTTTTGAGATCATCCCCGGCAATAATTAAGACATGAAAAAAGCGACTATTTTCTTCCTGTTCATGGCATTGCTTACGGGGTTTGCCCAGGCAACCCTCCAGGTGGGCGAGCCGGTTATGCCCGTGGTTAATATCCTGAAAGACTACGAGACGCTCAGCCGTTATTACGTAAGCGAAGTGCGCCTTTGGGACGATTTTAAAGGATACGATGCGTCGATGCACCCGTTAAAAGAAGCTGATTTCCTGAAGCAGAATGCGACAGGAAAATACCTCCCGCTACGCCTTGTCGCCAAAGATGGCAGTCTCATATACAAGCTCTACCCGGCGAAACTTCCCGCCGAAAGCATAATGCGTGCATTACTGGAATGGAAAGGCGGCGAACGATATAAATTTTACCTGATGGAAGGAAAGAAACTACCGGATTTCAACTTTACAGATATAAATGGCAAACTTTATAACGCACAGTCGACCAAGAACAAGCTGGTAGTTTTAAAGTTCTGGTTTATAAGCTGCAAGCCTTGCGCGGAAGAAATGCCGGGGCTTAACAGGATGGTTGCCGGGTATAAGGACCGCAAAGATATCCTGTTCGTAAGCCTTGCGCTTGATCCGAAAAAAGACCTCCAGGCTTTCCTGAAAACCACCACGTTCAGTTATGCGGTAGTGCCTGATAAAGACAAGTACTTGCGCGAGGTGCTTAAAATAGACGCATATCCCACCCATATGATTGTTGACAAACAGGGTACGATCTCTAAAGTGCTCGGCACCGCCGATGAACTGGTGGCGGCGCTAAATAAGGAAGCGGCGGGGAAGTGGCACAGTTCTTCACTGGTAAACTAATACGCTCCCGCCATGACTCTCGGCTTTACCACGATCATGAACGATCAGCCCAACTACTTCGTCGAAAAAGTGTGGCAGAGCCTGTTCGAAACCTGGCCGGGGAGGGAAATGAGCGACGCTTATTCCGATTACCTTCTTAAATATACCGCCACCTTCGGGCGGGAATGGGACGGCACCCAGTTGGAAGACCTCCAACCTAAGTACCATTCCGTACGCCGCGACAGGCATCATCGCTGGAAACCCGGTAACCTCATCCATTTCGTAGTGAATAATCGCACGGCCAGCCGCTTCCAGTTCGCGCCCGCGCTTCCCTGCACCTCCGTACAGGAAATTGAATTTATCGTTAACGAAAACAAAATTCTCCTCATCGACGGCCGCGAGCTTTCTTACGAAGAAAAGAAAGCGTTCGCCCTCAACAACGGCTTCGATTCTATCGCCCGGATGGCACAAAACTCACCGAAAGGTTTTAAAGGAAGGATCGTGCACTGGACGGAGCTCCGCTATTGAGAGCGATGCGCAGCAGGTGATACCCTTCGCCGGTTCCCGGTGATTTCCGCAATGGCAATATCCTACATCACCTTGAGAAAATAATACAAAAAACCCGGTCCAACCCCCTATATATTTGTGGAAACGGCTAACTAATTCCTGTAAATTAACATAGACCTCTTCGTGCGATTCCCGGGATCTTTATTTTTTCTGTTACTTGTACTGTGCCTGGAAGGGTATGGACAAACATCGCCACGTGCAACGATTAATTTTAACCAGGACTGGAAGTTTTACCCGGGAGATATCCAGGAGGCCTCTGCTGCCAATTTTGACGATACCGGTTGGCGCATATTAAACCTGCCACATGATTGGAGCGTCGAAGCACAGTTTGACGAGAATGCAGCCGCTACCACGCAAGGCGGCGCTTTGCCCGGCGGTATCGGCTGGTACCGGAAAACCTTCCGGCTGCCTGCATCGGCCAGTAACAAATCTGTCTCGGTAGAATTTGACGGCATTTACCGCAACAGCGAAGTGTGGATTAACGGGCACTACCTTGGCAAAAGGCCCAACGGTTACATCTCCTTCAAATACGACCTCGACCGATGGCTGCACTACGGCGCGGAGAAAAATGTGATCAGCGTACGCGTGAATAATGCCGAACAGCCAAATTCCCGCTGGTATACAGGCTCCGGCATCTACCGCAATGTGAGGCTGGTCAGCAAAAACCGCGTCGCGATAGCCCATTGGGGAACTTTTATCACTACGCCGCAAGTTACTGCCGCTAACGCCACCGTAAGGGTAAAAACCACGGTTAAAACATCACGGCCGGGCCTCAGGATATCAATAGAATACACGATCATGGACAGGGACAAGGTGATCGCCACCCGCCGGGATCCGCTATACAGCGTTGACACAACAGCACTTAACACGGTCGATCTAACGATCCCATCCCCTAAGCGCTGGTCAGTTTCATCGCCATCGCTCTATACGCTTCGTACCCGCGTATTTGCCAACAACCAGCTTACCGACCAGGAGGAAACCACGTTCGGCATACGTGATTTCTATTTCGATGCCGCGAAGGGATTTTTCCTCAATGGCAAACCGCTTAAAATACTGGGTGTATGCAACCACCACGACCTTGGCGCCATCGGTGCCGCCGTTAATGTACGCGCCATGGAACGCCAGCTGGAAATACTCAAAAAAATGGGGTGTAACGCCATCCGCACCGCGCATAACCCGCCTGCTACCGAACTGCTCGACCTATGTGATAAAATGGGTTTTATCGTGATGGACGAGGCATTTGATGTCTGGAAGAAGAAGAAGACGTCTAAAGGATATCACCTGGACTGGGACGAATGGCATAAAACCGACCTTGAAGACCAGGTTAAACGCGACCGTAACCATCCCTCCGTGATGATCTGGAGCATTGGCAACGAGATCCGGGAGCAGTTTGACAGTACAGGAGTCGCCATTACCAGGGAGTTGACCGCGATCGTAAAATCGCTTGACCCTACAAGACCGGTTACTTCGGCGCTCACGGAAACGGTCGCTGAAAAGAATTTCATCTACCGGGCCGGCGCGCTCGACCTGTATGGGCTGAATTATAACCATAAATTATACAAGGATTTCCCGGTGAATTATCCCGGGCAAAAGCTCATCGCCACAGAAACTACTTCCGCACTAGAAACACGCGGGCAATACGATATGAATTCCGACAGCATCCGGCGCTGGCCGAAAGATGGAAAAACCAAGCTTACAGGTGCCAACCCCGACTGGACCGCTTCTTCGTATGACAATGCCGCGGCGTACTGGGGTTCTACCCACGAAGAAACCTGGAAAGAAGTAAAAAAATACGATTTTGTTTCCGGGCTGTTTATCTGGACGGGCTTTGATTACCTCGGCGAACCTCACCCATACCCCTGGCCGGCACGCAGCTCCTACTTCGGGATCGTTGATTTGGCGGGATTTCCAAAAGACATTTATTACCTCTATCAAAGCGAGTGGACAAACACGCCGGTACTGCACCTTTTCCCGCACTGGAACTGGCCGCCAGGAAAGATCGTAGACCTTTGGGCATACTTTAACCAGGCCGATGAAGTAGAGCTGTTCCTGAACGGGAGGTCGCTCGGCACAAAACGCAAACAGGGTGAAGCTCTCCATGTACTGTGGCGGGTGGCTTACGAGCCCGGAACCGTTAAGGCTGTTTCCAGGAAGAACGGCAAAATGGTACTTACGCGCGAGATCCAGACGGCGGGACCGCCCGCGGAGATCCGCCTGACGCCCGACCGGGATCTCCTTAAAGCCGGCGGGACCGACCTTTCGTTTGTAACGGCGCAGATTTTCGACAAAGACGGCATCCCGGTACCCAACGCCATGAACGAGATCACCTTTAATGTAACGGGAGGCACACTTGCAGGAACAGACAACGGCTACCAGGCAAGCCCCGAACCTTTTTATTCGCCACTGCGTAAAGCATACAATGGCAAATGCCTGGCGATCGTACGGTCGCCGGTAAAGGCAGGGACAATTACGCTAACGGCGTCGTCACCAAACCTGCTACCTAAAACCATTACGTTAATCTCTAAATAATTTACCCCTTATTTTCCCAATTATTATGAGCAGCGACTTTTATGAATATATTAACGTGGATGTTTATTCTGCCACGCCCAAGTACCTGCAGCTGGCAAACTCGATCTTAAACGCCATCGAAGCAGGCGTGATCGGTAAAAACAGGCTCCTGCCATCGCTCAACGACCTTCGGTTTAACCTCGAGATCTCGCGCGACACCGCCGACCGGGGGTATAAGTACCTGAATGAGCTGGGGGTGTTAAAGGTGATCCCAGGTAAAGGGCATTTTACCACCACTGCATCGATCAAGCAAAAGCTAAATATCCTGATCCTGGTAAATGAGCTGAACGACGAACGAAAAGCCTTTTACGATGCTTTCGTAAACTCGCTCGGGGAACCCGCCGCATTCGATTTTTACGTATATAACAATGAATACCAGTTCTTTAAAAGATTGCTGATGGCTAAATCGGGCTACTCACACTACCTGATCATCCCCAACTTTAACGAAGATGCCGACCTGGCCGCTGAATTGATAGACAGCATTCCCAAAGAAAAACTGATCCTCCTCGACGCACTGCCGTCGGAAGTTAACGGCAGTTTTGGCGCCGTATACCTCAACTTTAAACAATGCTGCTTCGAGCTCCTGGAAAAAGCGCTTCCCGCGTTGAGCAAATATGATACCCTGAACCTCGTGTTCCCGGCCGATAACTCCTTTAACGAAGAGCTCGTTGCCGGCTTTGAAGCGTTCTGCATGGAATACGCTTTCGAACGCAAAGTGATCAACCAGGCAAAAAAAGGCAACCCGGAAGCCGGGCAAGCTTATATCTGCCTGCGTGAAGAGGATATGGTGACGTTAATTGAACAGGTGAACAACAGCAAGTTAACGCCCGGGGTTGATATCGGAATACTTTCTTATAATGATACGCCTCTGAAGAAATATATCTTAAATGGAGTCAGCACTTTTTCTGTCGACTACCATAAAATGGGAAGTTTAGCGGCAAAAATGATAAGGGAGGAGCAGAACGCAAAAATGGAATTAAGCTATGAACTGCAACTAAGGGGTTCGCTATGAAAAGGAAATCCTGGGGGACACATAAAGCTTTTTCGAAAAAGGGCCCGGGACATTTTTCGCGTTCTTTGCGAAAATATTTGCGCCCTTTGCGTGAAATAACCGCCCTCATACTTCCCGTCTTCCTTACCATACCCTCATACTCCCAATCGTCCAAACCATGGACCTTCTGGTACTGGATCCAATCCGGCATCTCCAAACCCGGCATTACCGCCGATCTCGAAGCCATGAAAGCCGCAGGCATTGCCGGGGCCTACCTGATGCCCATTAAAGGCGCAGCCACCCCGCCTCTATACACGCCATCCAGCGATCAGCTTACACCGGAATGGTGGGAAATGGTGAAATTCTCCCTTAAGGAGGCCAAACGACTCGATCTTAAGATCGGTATGCATCTGAGCGACGGTTTTGCGCTTGCCGGCGGACCATGGATCACCCCGGAATTATCCATGCAAAAGATCGTGTCATCGTCCCTGACCATCGCCGGCGGGCAGCAATTTAACGGTCAACTGGCACAACCAACCACCACTGAACATTATTACCGTGATATCGCCGTTTATGCCTACCCGTCGCCTGAAGGAACGGGCATTAACACCCGCACCGTCCCGCCGGTAGTGAGCACGAGTAACGGCGCAGAAGCTGGATTCCTCACACTTGACCAAACGAAACAAAGTTTCCGGAGCGACAGCACCTGCTGGATCCAGTATGCTTTCGACAAACCATTTACCTGCCGCACACTTACGGTCCGTACCAACGGCAATAATTTCCAGGCACAACGGCTGGTAGTGCAGGTAAGCGACGACGGGCAGGCATTCCGTTCAGCCGGCAGACTCGTTCCTCCCCGGGCGGGATGGCAGGACACCGACGCCGATTTTACGTATTCCATGGTCCCGGTTACTGCCCGGTATTTTCGTTTCGTATACGATAAAACAGGAACTGAGCCCGGATCCGAGGACCTCGACGCCGCTAAATGGAAACCGACACTCAAACTCGTAGCCCTAGAATTGTCTGCGGCGGCAACTATTCACCAATATGAAGGCAAAACCGGAGAGATCTGGCGGGTAAGCGGACGCACCAGTGCCGCACAAGTGCCCGACGTACTTTGCATCCCGAAAGATAAACTGGTAAACCTCACCGCTAAATTAACGGCCGATGGTCGCCTGAACTGGACAGTTCCCGCCGGGAGCTGGACAATTCTCCGCATCGGGCATACGTCAACGGGTCACCGCAATGACACCGGCGGGGCGGGAAAAGGCCTCGAATGCGATAAGTTTAACCCCGCAGCCGTTACCCTCCAGTTTAACAAGTGGTATGGCGAAGCGCTCAGGCAGGCAGGACCGGCGCTGTCGAAGGTATTGTCGGCATTCCATGTAGATAGCTGGGAATGCGGAAGTCAGAATTGGTCGGATACCTTCCCCGCGGAATTTAAAAAAAGACGGGGTTATGATCTCCTGCCATATCTACCGGTAATGACGGGAATCCCGGTAGCTAGCGCCGATGTGTCCGAGAAAGTACTCTATGATGTGAGACTCACCATCGCCGAACTGGTATCCGATAGTTTCTATAAAACACTGGCACAGCTGGCGAAAGCAAAAGGCGTGGCCTTCTCCGCCGAATGCGTAGCGCCGACCATGACAAGCGACGGTTTACTGCACTATAAACGGGTAGACTTGCCAATGGGCGAATTCTGGCATAACAGTCCCACGCACGACAAGCCCAACGACATGCTCGATGCCATATCGGGCGCACATATTTATGGTAAGAATATTATCCAGGCCGAAGGTTTTACCACCGTGAGGATGGCGTGGAACGAACATCCCGGGATGCTGAAAACCCTGCAGGACCGGAATTATGCCTTGGGCGTGAATAAGTTAGTTTACCATGTATTTTCACATAATCCCTGGACCGACCGTAAACCAGGCATGACCCTGGATGGGGTAGGGCTCTATTTCCAGCGCGATCAAACCTGGTGGAAACCGGGTAAAGCCTGGGTAGATTACGCAGAGCGATGCCAGGCATGGCTGCAGCAGGGAAAGCCGGTAGCGGATATCGCGGTATTTACAGGCGAAGAGCTCCCTGGACGCGCCGTGCTTCCCGACCGGCTGGTGCCGTTATTGCCCGGGATCGTGGGCGAGGCCCGCGTGGAAAGCGAAGCCAGGCGACTGGCGAACAAGGGCGAGCCCATGCGGCAGGTTCCCGCAGGCGTTACCAATACCGCGAACATGGCTGACGCCGAAAACTGGGTAAACCCGCTAAACGGTTATGCCTACGATTCGGTGAACCCGGATGCGCTGATGACCGCTACCGTAGTAAACCGCGAAGTTGTGCTTCCATCAGGCGCAGCTTACAAGATATTGGTTATTCCCGGCAGGCAGAAAATGGATCCGTCTAATCGCATGAGCCTACGGATCGCCGGTAAACTCGCGGAGCTTGCCCGCCTGGGCGCAATTATCGTGATAGGTGAAAAGCCAGCCGGCGTCACAGGTCTTAATGGAACGGATAAACAGTTGGACCAGGTAACCGCTAACTTATGGAGCGATGCGGGGCCGAAAAACGTGATCAAAGCGCCTTACAAGTCTAAAACATTTTCGGATGCGGGCGTCGCGCGTGATGTGGAAGTACTGGACGCTTCCGGCGAATATGTCTCCGGTATTGCCTGGAATCACCGGATAAGCGCTTCGAAAGAGATCTACTTTATTGCCAACCAGCAAGCAGAGGAGCGCATCCTCAGGTTTACGTTCCGGGTAACGGCCAAAACGCCCGTCGTTTACGACCCCGTAACCGATATCATCACGGCTTTGCCCGACTGGCGGGTCGAAAACAACCGGACCGCTATAACGCTTAAGCTGGCCGCGAACGCCTCGTTGTTCGTTATTTTTGGCCCGTCAAACGGGGCGGGCAGTGCGACTGGCGGCAAAAACTGGCCAGAGTTTAAGCCGGTACAATCTTTAACCGGAACATGGCAGGTTAAATTCGATCCTGCATCCGGCGGACCGAAAGAACCGGTAACGTTTAATACACTTAGCGATTGGACCAACAGTGCCGATACGCTGATCAGGTATTATTCCGGCACGGCTACTTATTCGAAAAACTTCACC
Organism: Hufsiella ginkgonis; assembly: GCF_009834915.1. Taxonomy (GTDB): domain Bacteria; phylum Bacteroidota; class Bacteroidia; order Sphingobacteriales; family Sphingobacteriaceae; genus Hufsiella; species Hufsiella ginkgonis. The sequence continues at coordinate 302,729 of NZ_WVHS01000002.1, forward strand.
GTAAATGTCCCGGAGAGCACCATGTTCGTAGATTTAGGGAGGATAGCCAATCTTGCGGTCGTCAGGTTAAACGGTATCTACTGCGGCACCTTGTGGACCCCCCCATACCGTGTCGACATCAGCAAAGCCGTACGAAAGGGCGACAACCAATTGACCATTGAAATTACCAATACGTGGGCCAACCGGCTCATCGGCGATCACCGGCTCCCGGAAAATCGACGGATCACCCAAACCACCGCACCGTTCAGGCTGGAAGGCAAACCCTTACAGGAAGCGGGGCTGCTCGGCCCGGTAATGCTGCAAACCAATCAATAAACGATTATGAAAACATTACACGTTATTTTCGTGCCGCTCTTTTTGTTTACGGTCCCGGCCGGCGCACAAAACAAATCGTTGGTAAACACCACTTCAAGCCCCTACGCAAAACTCCATGCACCCGATATGCAGGACGTGAAATGGACGACCGGGTTCTGGTCAGAGCGCGTATCGGTGGTGAAGAGCTCCATGATGCCGCATCTTTGGAAAACATACAAAGACCCGGTAATCAGCCACGCCTTTAAGAATTTCGAAATTGCCGCCGGCCTCGACACCGGCTCGCACCAAGGCCCCTCTTTCCACGATGGTGATTTCTATAAACTGCTCGAATCTGTAGCGAGTTTGTATGCGACAACCGGCGAACTAAAACTGGACCTGATGATGGACTCGGCCATCGCAGTGATCGCGAAATCGCAGCGCGAAGACGGATACATTTACACCAGGGCGATGATTGAGCAAAAGAAAACCGGGACGAAAAACCAGTTCCAGGACCGGCTGAGCTTCGAGGCTTACAATATCGGGCACCTGATGACGGCGGGCTGTATCCACTATCGTGCCACGGGGAAAACCACGTTGCTGAATGTGGCCAAAAAGGCGACAGACTACCTGTATAATTTTTACCGCCAGGCGTCACCGGCCCTTGCAAGGAACGCCATCTGTCCCTCACATTATATGGGCGTGATAGAAATGTACCGGACTACGAAAGACCCTAGGTACCTGGAGCTTGCAAAACACCTCATAGACATTAAGGGAAAGATCGACGACGGAACGGATGACAACCAGGACAGGATTCCTTTTCGCCAGCAGACCAAAGCAACGGGCCATGCCGTACGCGCTAATTACCTGTATGCCGGTGCAGCCGACCTGTATGCGGAAACAGGCGATGAATCACTCCTTAAAACCCTCAACCTGATGTGGGATGACGTGATCCGTCATAAAATGTACGTTACCGGCGGATGCGGTTCATTATACGATGGCGTTTCCCCGGACGGTACTTCCTATAACCCGAACGATGTACAAAAGATCCACCAGGCCTATGGCCGGGATTACCAGCTGCCCAGCTTTACCGCTCATAACGAAACCTGTGCGAATATCGGTAACGTATTGTGGAACTGGCGGATGCTGCAGCTCACCGGCGACGCCAAATACGCCGACGTACTGGAATTAGCGCTCTATAACAGCGTGCTTTCGGGCGGAAGTATGGACGGTAAAAGATTCTTGTACACCAACCCGCTCAGCTACACAGATGACTTGCCCTTTAAACAGCGCTGGTCAAAAGACCGTGTCGGATACATCAGCTATTCCGACTGCTGCCCGCCAAACCTGGTACGAACCATTGCCGAAGTGAGCAATTACGCGTACGGCATTTCCGAAAAAGGCATCTGGATGAACCTGTATGGCGGCAACACACTGTCGACCAGGCTGCATGACGGATCGGCCCTGGAACTGAAACAGGAAACCGCATACCCCTGGAACGGGAAGGTGATCATCACCGTACGACAGGCTTCGGCCAAACCATTTTCGATGTTTCTCCGCGTCCCGGGATGGTGCCGGAGTGCGGGGATCCTGGTGAACGGGAAAAGCTTTTCGCAGAACGTGGCAGGAGGGAAGTACCAGGAAATTAACCGCACCTGGGCAACCGGCGATGTGATCGAGCTCGATATGCCCATGAAAGCCACCCTGCTGGAGTCGAACCCGCTGGTAGAAGAAACACGAAACCAGGCCGCGGTACGTTTTGGCCCGGTGATCTATTGCCTCGAATCGGTCGATGTCCCGGGGAAGAAGATATTTGATTATACCATTCCTTCGAAGATCGTGTTCACCCCAAAAATGATCACCATCGATAAGGCGCCGGTACTAAGCCTGGAAGGAACCGCAATAATGGTAAAGAACCCGGACTGGAATAATGTACTTTACCGGGAAATTTCGAATGCGAATGTGCCCGCCCGGATCAGGCTGATCCCTTATTTCGCGTGGGGCAATCGCGGGCATTCGGAAATGGCGGTATGGCTGCCGGTTAGCAAATAACGCGACCTGACTGACCGGCTAACCCGTCATTTCATGAGTACTACATCGTTGCGCCGGGATTCCGGGCTTACCTTTACAGAAACTACTTTCCCGTTGCTAAATACGGCTTCAACCGTCGTCTGGTAGGGGGCGCTTAACTTAAAGTGCACATCCCAGCTGCTTGGCCAGGCAGGAAACAACAGGATCCTCCTGCCGTCAGTTTGCATGAGCATTTCCTGGAGCCCGATCATGGCCGAACCGCCCCAGTTATGGTCGGGTGCCCAGTCATAGCCCGGGCCCCAGAATGCCGGGAACCTTCTGCCCGAATCTTTTAGTTTTGCCAGCGTTAACGCAGCGGCATCGTCGGTAAGCCCCAGTCGCGCGGCAAAGATATTATCCTGTTTCCACCCCACATGGCTGCGGAACTTTAACACATCCGGGTCGAAACGATAGGTATTGATCGCAGTGTCGAGCCCGGGTTTGCCTATTCCATACATCCCCCAAGGGAAAACCGGGTATAGCTGGGGGCTTTCGGTGTTGTTAACGCGCTCCCAAACCTTCGCAGGAGCAATAGTGGGATGCCCGCTGAACTGCTGAAAATTAACGGGAGGAATGCGGCCAAGCATCGTTTCCAGGTCCTTGCGGTGCGATGCCGGCACGGCGGAAGGCGGAAGCATGAGCAAACGTGTAAGCACGGTTTTCAGCGCGGCAACCGTCGAGGAGGAGTTATACGTCATTTTATACGTTTCTGCCGCTGATCCGGGATACAGCACCAGCTTCCCGGCGGCATCGAACGCTTTGCTCCCGCGATTTTTTGCCAGGTATTGATAGTGCTCGTTAAAAAAGGTAAGACAACTTTCGATAAACGGCACATATTCGGCAATGTCCTTCCCGGCGTACCGCTCCGTTTCCAGCATCATCAAACAAAACTCGAGCACGGTGTCCCATTCGTATTCCAGCCAGGCATTGTACTCCATGCCTTTGTCATAACCTGGAGGCCGCTTCCAGCCGTATTCCGCCGGGTTCGGCAACCCGAAATTCTCCAGCTGTTCGGTAAAACTAGCGCCTTTGTGGTTCCATGCCGTTTCCGTGCGCAATTCCGCGTTGCGGAGGAGGCGGAGATAAAAATCAAACTGCGGGCGCATCAGGTCCGCATCCCCGCTTTTCAGCATCGGCCAGTATACCAGCCGCTGGTTTTGCGCGGTGTGGGTGCCGCCGCCCCAATTGCGGAAGTCGGGCGTAAACTTCATCGCGGAGTCGGTAACCGAAGGATCGACCGTAAACAACCCGCCATTAAATTTCGTGGGCCAATTTCCTGTTGCATTACATCCCAGCAGGTACCGGAACAACTGGTAATTTCGCCCCGCCTGCCATTCTGCGGAGGGCTTGGCAGCTTTGCCGGGATCGATCAATACAAAACTGCGGTCCCAGAAGCTATGCCACCATTCGAGGTTCTTCTTTAAGACCACGTACTTCGTTTTATTTGCGGCAGTCATTACGGCTTCCAGCCCGGTTTGCCATTCCGATGCGGATCCGGCGAGCGACGTATGAAGAAAAACCGCCGCCTGGTGCGTTTTTGCAGGCCGGGTGCTTTCGAGCTTCCAGCCCCTGAAGTCGGTATCAAGGTATTTGCCTTCATAGGTGCCGGCCGCCTTCATGTCTTTACCGGTAAGCATTCCGCCAAAAACGAGCCCGTGCAGCGGATTATAGAGCTGGCTTTTTACCTGGTCCAGCCCTTGCTGCTTAACTACCGCGTCGAATACCGTGCTTTCTGCGTTGCCGTGAAAAAAACGGACCTGGTCACCGTCAAACCCCACCTCGTCTTTTGCCGTTTTTACCTCGCCCTGCGGCGCCCATTTCCAAGAGTTACCGTTATTCTCCCGACCGGTGATCACCCGGTCGCGGTAACGCCAGCTTTCATAAGCCACGCTGGCCGATAGCGGTTTATTGGCAACGATCTCAACGTGCGCTACAGGTTGAAACACGTCGGCCCAGATCTTAACATGCGCTTGGAGGCCGTTTTTAACTCCACGTATGCTGATGAAGCCATCCCGCAATACCAACTCCTGCGTGAAACTTGTACCGTTTTCAAATGGGTTCGGAAAAAGCTTTATACGGATCCTTCCGGCTTTTAACAAGGAATTGTTTTCGTCGAAACTTCCGCTGCGGGCGATATAAAACAGGAGGTCGCCCTTTTCTACCCATACGTTTAGCCCGGTATCGCCTCCGCCGCAAGGCATGGACTCGCCGGCATTTTTGCTGGGACTATTCCAGGTTAAATTGTATTGATCGACCTGTTGAGAAAAAGCCAATTTTCCAGAAAACACCAGCAACAGGATAATCCAGCGCCTCATATGATATCTATCTTTTCGTAAGTTAAGAAGGTCCATCCTGGTTGCTTGCCGGCAATATCTTTTTCGTAAGTCACTTTAAACGTGTCTTTGGGCACCAGGGTGAAATGGAAGGATAACGTGGTCATACGATCGTCTTTTGGGATAAACCCCGGCAGGAGCGCATCCGCAACTTGCCTGATTTTTTCGGGTGAGATCATTTAATTCACTGATAGGGTTACCTTACCAAGTTGTTTGACCAGGTATTTCAGGTACGTTTCAAAATAGGCCGCTGTTTGCGCGAAACGGAGATCGCTTTGTATGTTAATTTGTACGGCGAGCGATTCGTAAGCCCGATCGTTTGCGTTTTTTTGAAAAGTACCTGCCGCGGCGTTCATGGAACCGGGCATCAGTATGCAAAAAAAAGCGGGCAGTTTAGTCATAGCGGTAAATGATGCAAATTATGAAAAATTCGTACATCGCTGTATCACCGGATGGGTTACTTTTGCAAGTGTGAGCGACCTGGTAAAATTATTGTCGGAGGTGATCCATTCCCGGAGGATCAAGAGCAGGCTTATCGACCTGGTATCTTATGCGGCCGATGCCGGTTTTTATCACCTGGTGCCTAAAGCGGTCGTTCAGCCTGTATCGGAAAAAGAAATTGCGGCGCTCTTTATTTTCTCCGCAAACCACCAGGTGCCGCTTACTTTCCGAACGGCGGGAACAAGCTTATCCGGCCAGTCGATCACGGATGGCATCCTGGTAGACCTGAGCCAGTATTGGGAGGGTGTGCACGTAGAGGCAGGCGGCGGGCTGGTACGCGTGCAGCCGGGTGTGATCGGCGCCACGGTAAACGCGCATCTCAAAAAATATAGCCGTAAGATCGGGCCGGACCCGGCGAGCATTAATACCGCGATGATGGGCGGTATTCTCTCTAACAATGCCAGCGGGATGTGCTGCGGCGTTACCCGCAATTCATACCATACCCTGAAATACATCCGCTTCATTCTGCCGAACGGGATGACGTATTCCACGGAAAACCCGGACGACTACCGGCGTTTTAAAACCGAATGCCCTGATATTTTCTTACAAATTGGCTTTTTGCGCGACCAGGTCCGTGAAGATGCCAGCCTGCACGCTCTTATCCGCAACAAGTATCAAACAAAAAATACGGTTGGTTACTCGGTAAACGCGTTTATCGATCATGAAGAACCGATGGATATCCTGGCGCACCTGCTTATTGGCGCAGAGGGAACGCTGGGATTCATCGCGGAAGCGGTATTGCATACGGTGCCTGATCATCCGCATAAATCGACCGGTTTGCTATACTTCGAAACGATCTTCGATGCCTGTAACGCCATTATGCCGCTTACGGCTGCCCGCGCCGAGGCGGTAGAGCTGATGGACAGGGCCTCGCTGCGTTCTATCGAACATATCCATGGCATCCCTGACGTGTTAAAAATACTGCCCGAAACAGCGGCCGCCTTATTGGTCGAATTCCAGGGCGCTACCATGGCGGAGGTACAGGATAAGGTCGACAGTTTCCTCGGCATGAGCAACAACCTGGCAATGCTGAATGAGCCGGTATTCTCCAACGACTCCGCACAACAGGCCTTTTTATGGAAGCTCCGCAAAGGCATGTTCCCGGCGGTAGGCGCCATTCGCGCGAGCGGGACCACCGTAATACTGGAAGACGTTGCGTTCCCGGTAGCGCAGCTGGGCAATGCCATTTCTGACCTCCAGCTGCTGTTTAAAAAATATGCCTACGAACGGGCGATCATTTTCGGCCATGCCAAAGACGGCAACATACACTTCGTGGTCACACAACCGTTCGATACCAGCCAGGAAATCGACCGTTATGACCGTTTCCTGAACGAGGTGGTGCTTTTGGTGGTAAAAAAGTATAACGGGGCGCTTAAAGCGGAACACGGCACCGGCCGCAACATGGCCCCGTTCGTGCAAACGGAATGGGGTCCTGACGTTTACCGCATCATGAAATCGCTGAAACACGTGATCGACCCGCAGAACCTGCTTAATCCCGGCGTGATCATCAACAGCGACGCACAGGCGCATATCCGGAACCTGAAAGCACTTCCCAGGGTAGAAGAGGAGGTAGATAAGTGTATCGAGTGTGGTTTCTGCGAGCCTAAATGCCCCAGCCGTCACCTCACCACCACTCCCCGCAGGCGGATCGTGATACGGCGTGCGTTGGTTAAGTTTAAAGAACAAAAAAAGGAAGCGAAATATAAGGAGCTGCTGGACCAATACCAGTACGATGGCCTGGAAACCTGCGCCGTGGATGGCCTCTGCGCAACCGCATGCCCGGTCGACATCAATACAGGCTCGCTGGTAAAACGCCTGCGCCGCGAAAGCCACAGCCAGTTCGCCAACCGCAACGCCCTGTTGATAGCCCGCAATTTTGGCAAGGTGGAATGGACCGTAAAGACAGCGCTGCGGGCCGGTGAGGCAATAAATTCCATATTCGGTAAAAACACCATGCACGGCCTGACACGTGCTGCGAAAAAGATCATACCCGCTTTCCCCCTATGGTCAAATCAGTTAAAACCTTCGGGGTCGTTAAGAAAAGCACGTAAGCAAGAAAACCCGGCAGGAGAGGCTTCGATCGTTTATTTCCCTACCTGCATCTCCCGCGTGATGGGAGGCAGTTACCAGGGGAAAGAAAACCTGCCATCCGCGTTCGTACGCGTGTCCGGGAAAGCGGGCGTCAACGCCATTATTCCCAAAGATGTTACGGGTACCTGCTGCGGCCAGATCTATTCGTCGAAAGGATTTTCAAAGGCACTCGAACATACGTCGAACCAAACCATCCGTAAGATATGGAAATGGACACTGGAGGGGAAACTTCCTGTGGTGACCGATATTACCTCCTGCACATTCCAGCTGCAGGGTTGCCGCCCGCTCCTTACCGAAGAAAATAAGCGGCTTTTCGATCGGCTCACTATCATAGACAGCGTTGATTACGTGCTCGACCACCTCCTTCCACGCATCTCCGTTAAACGAAAAAAAGACAAGGTAGTACTTCACCCCGTTTGTTCCCTGCAAAAAGCCGGGCTGGAGGGCAGGTTTGCCGCTATCGCAGCGGAACTTGCGCACGAGGTAACTATCCCTTTGCACACCGGCTGCTGCGGGATGGCCGGCGACCGCGGTTTCCTGTACCCGGAACTCACCGCTTCTGCCACTTCACGCGAAGCGGCGGAGGTTAAGCAGCAGGATTTCGACGGCTATTATTCTTCGGCTAAAACCTGCGAAATGGCCCTCTCAGACGCAGTCGGAAAGAACTACGAATCGATCATCTACCTGCTGGATGAGTGCAGTTAAACCCGGTACAACGTAGGAAACTAAACCTTCGGCGTCCCCGGGTGTCCAAAATAATAGATAGCCCGATATGTATTTGTACGCTTTTGCTACGATCGGAAGCCGGTTAGGGACAATTGACGAGTATAAACCTGTTTGGCATCATTATTTCATAACACGTATAGTTAACAACTAAATTGAAAATCATGAAAAAGATCTTAATAGCAGTTGCCATGGCCTCAGTTTTTGCGGCATGTAACAACAAGGCAGAAGAGCAGCGTTTACAGGCAACCCGGGATTCCCTCAAGGCGGTACAGGCTCAAATGAGGTTAGATAGTGTAAAAAGAGAACAGGAGCTGGCGCTCCAGAAACAACAGGTGGCAGAACGTGAAGCTGTAGCGGCACGACGCCAGGCGGCAGCCGCACGCAGCACAAGGGTGGCTGGCTATACCGAATCTGGCTACACCGCCCCGGTTGTACAGCAGAAAAAGGGTATGAGCTCCGCTGCTAAAGGCGCCCTGATCGGTGCCGGCGCCGGCGCCCTTACCGGAGTACTGGTAGATAAGAAAAATGGTCGTGGTGCGGTGATCGGCGGCGTAGTTGGTGCCGGTACCGGGTACGCGATCGGTCGTTCGAAGGATAAAAAATCCGGACGAAATCCATAATATTAAAATATAGCTGCCTGTTAACGGCGGTTAAAGAAGGCCGTCCCGCAGCATGCAGGACGGCCTTCTTTTTTACGCCTGGTAATAATATCATTTTTATCAACAAAAAAACAGTTTCTTTGTCATTATAATAAAATGAATTCATTTTACTTATCATTTTCACCAAAAATAAGCGGATTTTTTCTCAGTTTTGCTTCACGAAACATATCATAAAGAAATGACTATCAAACCGGTTAAATCGAAGAAAAGTGCAGACGTAGTACTGATAGGTGCGGGAATTATGAGCGCAACCCTGGGCATGCTTCTTAAAGAGCTGGAACCCGGGCTCACCATTGAAATCATCGAGCGTTTAGACGTGGCAGCGGCCGAAAGCTCTGACGCCTGGAACAATGCAGGAACGGGCCACTCGGCTTTTTGTGAACTGAACTATACGCCACAGCGCGAAGATGGTTCGGTGGACGTTGCGAAAGCGGTTAAAATAGCCGAATCCTTTGAAGTTTCGAAAGAGTTTTGGGCCTTTCTGGTAGAGCAGGGACTGGTAAAAATGCCGGAGAGCTTTATCCGGCGCATCCCCCATATCAGCTTTGTCTGGGGAGAGGACAATGTAGATTATCTTAAAAAACGATATACCGAGCTTCAAAAATGCCACCTGTTCGAGGGTATGGAATATTCAGAAGACCGTGAGGCCCTCGAAGAATGGATGCCGCTGGTAATGCAGGGACGTGCAGCCGGCGAAAAGGTGGCTGGCACACGTATGGACCTCGGTACTGATGTGAACTTCGGGTCGCTTACCCGAGCCATTTTTAACCGGCTTAAGGAGATGGACGGCGTAAAATTGCATTTCGACCAGGAAGTACGCGACCTGCAAAAACAGGATGACGGTAGCTGGAACATCAAAATAAAAAATACCCAAACAAAAAAAAGCAGGCAGACACGCGCCCGTTTCGTGTTTATCGGCGCAGGAGGAGGCGCATTGCCTATCCTGATGAAATCGGGTATCCCGGAGGCCAAAGGATTCGGTGGATTCCCGGTCAGCGGCCAATGGCTCAAATGCGTAAACCGCGATATTATCGAACAACACGATGCCAAAGTATATGGTAAGGCGTCTGTAGGCGCACCGCCCATGTCTGTTCCCCACCTGGACACGCGCATGATCAAAGGCAAAAAAGAGCTGCTCTTTGGGCCTTATGCCGGTTTCACGACAAAATTTCTCAAAAATGGTTCGTTGTTCGATCTCCCCAAGTCGATCAAGCTCAACAATATCCTGCCCATGCTGGCCGCCGGTTTAGATAACCTGCCGCTTACCAAATACCTGATCGACCAGGTACGGCAATCGCCGGAAGATCGCCTGGAGGCGCTGAAAGAGTATTTCCCGGGTGCAAAAATGGAAGACTGGGAACTGGAAGTAGCCGGCCAGCGCGTCCAGGTGATTAAGAAAGATGACGAACATACCGGCGTGCTGGAGTTTGGTACCGAAGTGGTAAGCGCCGCCGACGGCTCGATAGCGGCATTGCTGGGCGCTTCGCCAGGCGCTTCTACCGCCGTTTCTATTATGCTCGACCTCCTCGGCCGGTGTTTCCAGAAAGAAACGGCGTCTGCGGCGTGGAAAGAAAAGCTGGAAAAAATGATCCCTTCTTACGGTCGTTCCCTCGCAAAGGATCCCGAACTATTACATGTCACCCGCGCCCGAACAACTAAAGTGCTCGAATTGGAAGAGGTTGCGCCGGTAATGGACCCGGTATACTAACCCGCGCCCGCAGAGTTATAATAAGATTACCTACTGGTTAAGCGGCTCACGGCTTTGGCTTTAACGTAGGATCTTGCCGCAATGGCGGATGCGGATCCACCGGGTTTGGCTGCGCATTATGCGGGTTGGGGTTATTCGGAGAGGGCGAAGTTGGTGAAGGCGGACGGAAGTCGATATCTTTCACCTTGTCACGGTCGCGGTAAACCTTAGCGGTGTCGCCTGTCATTACCACCGATTTTACCGGTTTCTTTGTCGCTTCTGGCGGCGTATGCGTGATTTTGGTTTTGGCTTTCGTCTTACTGGTCTTCGTTTGGCCATACGCGTTTCCGGCCCACATGAATGCACTTAAAACCAAGGGGATAAGCGGTAATTTTTTCATAACAGTTTTTAGAAAATGTAAGCTAAAACCGCACCAGTTTTTGTGATCAGGCCGACAGTCTACTGTCATCCTGTCACAACCCCGGTTTTGGAACTATAATTGAGAACAGATCGCCGGTTAAAAACATAAAAGAATATTAGTTATGCAGGAAAAAGGTTCAATTTCTATTCACACCGAGAATATTTTCCCGATCATCAAAAAGTTCCTCTACTCAGACCACGAGATCTTTTTGAGGGAACTGGTATCCAACGCGGTAGACGCTACTCAAAAACTAAAGCGCCTCTCCAGCCTGGGTGAATTTAATGGCGAACAGGGCGATACAAAGATCAGGGTGTCTTTTAGCGAAGCTGACGGTACGATCACAATTTCTGATCGCGGGATCGGGATGACTGCCGACGAGATCAAGAAATACATAAACCAGATCGCTTTTTCGGGCGCTACCGAGTTCGTGGAAAAGTATAAGGACAAAGGCGACGATAAACAGATCATTGGCCATTTTGGGCTCGGATTTTATTCAGCTTTCATGGTTTCGTCCAAAGTTGAGATCAAATCCCTGTCCTTTAAAGAAGGCAGCGAGGCCGTAAGGTGGGAATGCGACGGCAGCACCGAGTTCGAAATCACCTCCACAGAAAAAGAGGAACGCGGTTCGGAGGTGATCCTGCACATTGCCGACGACTCCAAAGAGTTTCTCGATAAAGCGCGGTTAGAAGGCATCCTGAAAAAATATTGCCGCTTTTTGCCGGTAGAGATCGAGTTTGAAGGCGAAGTGATCAACGATCCTAACCCGATCTGGACCAAATCGCCCTCAGAATTAACAGACGAAGACTATAAGAAGTTCTACCAGGACCTTTACCCGTTCTCTGAAGAACCGTTGTTCTGGATCCACCTCAACGTAGATTACCCGTTCAATCTCACGGGAGTGCTGTATTTCCCTAAGCTGAAAAACGACTTTGAATTCCAGCGCAGTAAGATCCAGTTATATTCCCGCCAGGTATTTATCACCGATGAAGTGAAGGATGTGGTGCCCGAATTCCTGATGCTGCTGCATGGCGTGATCGATTCGCCGGATATTCCGTTGAACGTGTCGAGAAGCTTCCTGCAGTCGGATTCGAACGTGAAGAAGATCAATACCCACATTACCAAGAAGGTAGCCGATAAACTGGCGGAGCTTTACAACAAGGATGAGAAGGCTTTTGAAGAAAAATGGGACGATATCGGTTTGTTCGTGAAGTACGGAATGATCAGCAATGACAAGTTCTACGATAAAGCTAAGGACTTCTGCCTCTACAAAAACACCGATGGCGAGTACTTCACGCTCGATAAATACAAGGAGCACATACAGGTAAACCAGCAGGATAAGAACGAAACCCTGGTGGCGCTCTACGCGAGTGATGTAAAGAAACAGGATTCATTTATCCAGTCGGCCAAAAAGAAAGGGTACGATGTACTTGAGCTTTCACACCCGCTCGACAGTCACTTTATCCAGATGCTGGAATCGAAAGTAGAGAAGTTCACGTTAAAACGCGTGGATTCTGACACTGCCGAAAAACTGATCGAAAAAGAGCATACGCTCGAAAGTACCCTCACCAAGGAAGAAGAAGAAGCACTAAAAGAAGTTTTCGACAAAGCCGTGAACAACAAAGACCGCAGGGTGAGCTTCGAGCCGATGCCGGCCGATGAGCTCCCGGTTACCGTTACGCTGCCCGAATTTATGCGCCGCATGAAGGACATGCAGGCACTTGGCGGTGGCGGCATGCAGTTTATGGGCAATATGCCCGAAATGCTGAATGTAGCTGTGAACGCCAACCACCCGCTGGCTAAAAAGATCCTTGCTGAAGGCGATGAATCCGTAAAGATCGATCTGGCGAAACAAGCTTATGATCTCGCCTTATTGTCGCAGGGTATGCTTACCGGAAGCGATCTGACTAACTTTATCCGCAGAAGTGTAGACATCACGGTGGGATAAACGGTTAATCATAACTACAAAGCCGCCATCAAGCCGATGGCGGCTTTTTTTGTAAATACAGCCGTTGTTACTTTTCCCTATTTTATGCATCTTCATGGTTTAGCGATGCATTATTCCAGGAAATTTTCACTGCTCTTTTTACTGATCTGCGGTTTTGTAAAGAACGCGGCAGCACTCGAAATTCTGTTCAACCGCATTTCGGTAAACGATGGGCTCTCATCCAATTTCGTAAACTGCGTATGGCAATCGAAAGATGGCTTTTTATGGGTAGGAACGGAGAATGGGCTCCAGCGTTTTGACGGGCGGAAATTCATCCAGATCTACCGTGACGACAAATACCAGTTACCTTCGCTGCCCGTAGACGAGATCACCGGGAGGAAAGACCGAAACGTACTCTGGCTGAGAATGGGACAGGTGCTTGGGCAATATGACCTGAAAACGTTTATGTTTAAGCGCGCCAATATCGCTAAACTACGCATCCCGGTTGACCGTCACCAGTTTCATTTGAAGACAGACAGCAGGGGTAATATGTATCTCATTATCGTGGGGTTCGATATCCTGGTCTACAATCCAGCCACCAACACATTCGAACATAATAAGTCAAAACTGGACATTCCGGATCACTGGATGCCTACGATCTTTGCCGAAGACCCCGCAACCGGTAACATATGGGTGGGAGGGAGACCGGGCCTCGGCCTATTCGACCGGGAAAACGGGCAGTTCTATCACGCGGGAAATAACCCGAAACATATCCCGGCCCTCGCCGAGAAAGCGATCGGGCCCCACCTCACCCACATGATGTTGGAGCCCGGGGGACTTCTCTGGATCATCAGCTGGCCGCCTGCCGGGCTGCAGGTCAGCTCTTATGACCTGAAAAAGCTCGTTTACCGCAAGTATGACAAAGAGCCATCGGAAGGAACCGTTTACTCTGAAGTTACTAACCTACTGTATAGCAATGGGATAACTTGGTTATATGGCGTTAGCCTGTTTAATATTCTTGAACCCGGAACGGCTAAATTTTCCCGGTTTTACGATCCTTCCAATACCAACTTCGGTATTCGCTTTACGGCGATCAGGCAGCTTTTTGAGGATAATGACCACAATATATGGGTGGCTACCGATAATGGCTTGTATTTGACTTCGATGCTCCGGCAGGGGATCCGGCACGGCTCTATCCGCCAGTTTAAAGAAGCGAACATCACCTCTATCCGTGCCATCTCCGGGAACCGGGTGATGATCAATAGCTGGGGCCGAAGATCCGTACCGATCTTCATCGGAAAAAACCTGGTGATAAAAGAGGATACCTCGTTGATCCGGAAGATCTACCGCAGCCAGCAAGACCCTAACCCGGCATTCGGCACCATCTGGGATAGCCGTGAACATAGTGTAAACGGCGATCAGTGGTTCACCTGCCAGGAGGGTCACCTTGTTTGGTACGAGCGAAAAAAAGACAGGTCCCACTTTCTTACCCCGGCCGTGTTCGGAGGAAGCACCATACGACAGGTGGTGGAAGATCGGCAGCATTCGCTCTGGTTCGGCACGCAGTCAGGCAAGTTGTTTAAGCGCGATGCCGATGGAACCTTCAGGATAGCGCAAAACCTGGGTGCGATAGTGACACGGCTTTTTGTAGACCGGCAGGGGCGGATCTGGGTGGCTACGTCGGGCAATGGACTGTACCTGTTTGATCCGCTTACAGAAAAGATCATCAGTCGCTACGACTCGAAGGCGGGCGCCGATAAGAGCCTCACCACATCGACCGTGAACGACATCACACAGCTCAGCGATACTACTTTCGCCGTCGCCTGCTCTGCCAACCTGGACATCCTGAATACGGCTACCCGGCGGATCAGGCAGTTTTCGACCTATAACGGGCTGCCGCAGCGTATCGTTACCTCGCTGCAGGTCGACGCCAGGGGTCAGCTTTGGATGAGCACCATCGCAGGCATCTGCAGGTACGACCCCAGAAAAGGAACATTCCGGATGTTCGACCAGCGCGACGGGCTGATTACTACGCTCAACAATGAGAACCTGCTGTCGTCCAGCACCAAACTGGCATCGGGAGAGCTGGTATTCGCCGGCGCTAATAAGTTCATTATTTTCGACCCGGAATATGTCCGCGACCTGCAGCGGCCCAAAAACGTATCGATAACAGACATCCTGTTATTCTCTGATCACTTGCCCGTGGATTCTATCCAGAAGGCCGGCGGATTAAGGCTCTCGCACCGCGATAACTCGCTAACCATACAGTTTGCTTCGCTCAGTTATACACAGGGCGACAAGCTGAACTATTATTACCAGTTGGAAGGAGCGGGCGATGAATGGATGCGGGCGGAAAATAACCCCAGCGCCTCCTTTGCTTCGCTGGCCCATGGCACCTATACCTTCAGGGTGAAATGCGTGAACAGTGAAGGCCTCTGGTCGCCGGGAGTGACCACGTTAAAGATCGAGATCCGTCCCGCTTTCTGGCAAACGTGGTGGTTTGCCATCCTGATGGTACTCGGCGCCGCACTGCCGTTTTACCTGATCTACCGGCTGAAAATCAAACGTTTGAAAGAAGTGCACTCGCTGCGCGAAAAAGTGGCCCGCGACCTGCACGATGACATGGGCTCTACCTTAACCTCTATCAATATCCTGAGCGAGATGGCAGGCATGAAGCTGAACGGGCAAAATGAAACGGTTAAGACCTACCTCGGCAGGATCAGCAGCAATAGCAGCGAAATGATGGATGCGATGGACGATATCGTATGGACCATCAAGCCTTCGAATGACACCCTCTCCAAGTTGTCGGCACGTATGCGCGAATACGCCGCCACGGTATTGGAGCCGCAGAACATTCTTTACACTTTTACCACCAACGAAAAAAGCCACCACGTTAAACTGGATATGGATGCACGGCGGAATCTCTTCCTCATTTTTAAAGAGTCGCTGAATAATATTTCCAAATATGCAGCGGCACAAAACGTGCTCATTCACTTTAAAACCGACAAGTCGACACTCTTTTTAACGATAGAGGATGACGGAAAAGGGTTCGAAACCTCCGCAGTGCCGACAGGTAACGGCCTCGCCAATATGAAAAAGCGAACGGAAATGCTCCAGGGTAAGTTTGCCATCTTTTCCGAAGCAGGAAAGGGCACCCGTATGACGATTGAAATGCCGCTAACATAAACATGTGATTGACACCCGGTTTTGAAACCGCTACCTTGCAATTCTCAAACATGCTAAATGATCCGCATACTGCTGTACGAAGATAACTCGCAACTAAGGGAGGGCCTCGCTATCCTGCTGGCCGGCACAGACGGCTTCGAACTGGTGGGCGCCTTCGGCAATTGTACGGCCGTTGCAAAACAGGTGGAAGAGCTGAACCCTGATGTGATCCTCATGGATATTAACATGCCGCAAACGGACGGCATCGAGGGATTAAAAATTATCCGCCAGTTTAACAAAGAGGTTAAGATATTGATGCTCACCGTGTTCGACGACAATCAAAGCGTATTCGAGTCGATTAAAAGCGGCGCGAACGGCTATATTTTAAAGAAAACGCCTCCGGCGAAGCTACTTGAATACATCCACGACGTGCAATCAGGAGGCGCTCCGATGACTTCCTCTATCGCCACGCAGGTGCTGAAAATGTTTAGCAGCAGCCATTCATCTACCGACGATTTCAGCCTCTCAGACCGGGAACGAGACGTGCTTCAGTTATTGGTGAACGGGCATAGTTATAAAATGATCGCCGGAGAGCTGTTTATTTCGATCGATACGGTGCGCTCGCACATCAAAAAAGTGTACGAAAAGCTTCACGTAAACTCTAAAAGCGAAGCAGTTGCCAAAGCCTTAAAAACAAGGCTGTTCTAAGCTTACTTCCAAACCCCATATTTATGTGATTGATGTGCCTTAACGGGAGATCTACTTTTGTATTGTTTCTTAACCGAAACAAAATGAAACCGAAAACCCGTCATGTCAACTAACAAAGAGGAACAATTGCAATTACTGGTAGCCAGTTGCCGCGAGGGCGACCGGAAAGCCCAGGAAACCATTTTCAGCCTTTTTTCCAGGAAAATGTTTGCCGTATGCCTTCGTTACTGCCGGGACCACGATGAAGCGGAAGATGTGATGATCATGGGGTTCACGAAAGTTTTTACCCGGATCGATGCCTATAAAGGTGAAGGATCATTTGAAGGGTGGATACGCCGCATCATGGTTAACTCCGCCCTGACGGAATACCGGAAAAACGCGAAACGAATGTATACCGTTGACATCGACGCGGTGCAGCCCGATACTGAAGCCGTAGCCTACCAGGACGATACCACCGAAATGAAATACCTGTTAAGCCTGATCCAGGGGTTGCCCGGGCACCTGAGGATAGCCTTTAACATGTTCGTAATAGAGGGCTACTCGCACAAAGAGATCGGCGAGATACTCGGGATTACCGAAGACCTTTCCAAGATCCACGTTTTTAGGGCGCGAAAACAGCTTCAGCAGAAGATCAGGAACGCCGAACCTGTCTTCTGCGCTTAGTTCTTAACAAACATATCTTTTCTCCGCACGTTATGCTTTTCAAATACGGAAATCATGAAATTGAAAAACATACTTGCACTTGTTCTTGGGCTGCAGGCCGTTACTGCCGCAGCCCAGGATACGGAGTCGCCCTATAAAACATCTTTTAAAGCAGATGCACCCGTCACCGCCGCCGGGATCGGCCTCAGCGTATTGGGGCTAAAATTGATCCAGGACAAGGAGAGCCTTACCCTTGCAGAGCTGGCCGCACTTTCCAAAGATGATGTGAACGGGTTCGACCGCTTCAGCGCGGGAAACTATTCCAAAACTGCGGATAAGCACAGCTATTATCCTTTTTACGGCGCATTCGCCATGCCGGTGGTGATCCTGTTTAACGGCAAGATAAATAACCATACTGGCCAGGTACTGGCGTTATACGTGGAAACGATGGCCATTACCGGCACCTTGTATACCATGGCGGCAGGTAATGTTAAACGAAACAGGCCTTATACCTACAGCACCGAAACGCCGCTTGACCAACGGACCAAGAAAGGGGCCACACGGTCCTTTTACGCCGGCCATACGGCTGCCACGGCGTCCGCCACGTTCTTTGCAGCCAAAGTATTTTCTGACTTTAACCCCGATTCGCCTGCGAAACCCTATATCTGGACCGCCGCAGCCGTGGTCCCTGCAGCCGTTGGCTATTTAAGGCTTAAAGCCGGAATGCATTTCCTGAGTGATAATCTCCTCGGTTACGCCGTAGGAGCAGGAGTGGGGGTGCTGGTTCCGCAACTGCATAAAAAAACTTCAGCAAACTCGCTCAGCGTAGTCCCGGTGTTTACGCCCGGGTATCAAACGGTGGCCGCGACCTATACGTTCCGTTAACCACAAAATCGCTATAAAAAGGGCCGCTTCCCAAACAGGAAGCGGCCTTTTTTGAACTTGTTAAAATTAAAATTCACTAACCCCTGGTGCGCTGCGGCCTGCTGTCGCCTCTTCCTTCACTTCTTCCCTCGCTGCGCTGAGGCTGCCGGTTTTCCTGGCGTTGTGGTTGCTGTTGCTGTACTTGCCCGCGCTGACGGTCACCCTGGGGCTGTTCGCGTGGCTGACGCTGCACCTGCTCTCTGGCCGCCTGCTGCTCGCGCTGCTGGTTCCTGAACACTTCTTCCGTTTGCCTGCGCTGACTGGTCTGCCGTTCGGCCTGGTCACGTTGCTGCTGGGCAACACGCTGTTGTTCGCGCTGCTGCGCCCAGTCGTCGCCGCGGGTCCTGGCAGGTTCGGATTGTTGTTGCTGGTTTCCATATCCGGAATTGCGGTTATCCACGTTCCTGCTTTCGGAATTACCTTTATCGGGAGTCCTGTTGTCCGCATTGCGGTTCCCCCAAACGGAGCTGTTGTCGCGGTCGGCGCGCTGCCTGTCGTTTGACGGATCGCCGGGATTGGCGCTTCTATCAGCCGCTGCCCGGTCGGGTCTTTCAGAGCGGTCCTGGTTTACGTTGCCGTAGCGGTTGCTCCTGTCCTGGTTCCCGTTGTTATCGTTACGGTCATTGGAAACACGGTCTCCACGATCGTTGCGATCACTATTATCGTTGCGGCCATTGTCGTATCGCCCGATATTCCGGTCGTTGTTCCGTCCATAATTTCTGCCGTCGGTTACCCGCGAAGGGCCTGAAGCGACCTCGCGCCGGTCTACCGATGGACGATAAATATTTACGGCACTGCGGTCGACAGAAACCCGGCCTGGACGATCGCCATTATTAACATTGTATACCCTCACCGGGCGGTTGGTTACCCGTTGGATATCGTCAAACCTTGGTCCGCCTGCATACCTGCGGTTACCATAATTGTAATAGTTATTAATAATGGTAGTATGCTGGTAGAAATTGCCGTATGAATTGCGCGGCGCATAATAGCGATATACGTACGGATCGCAGAAATAACGTTGGGGAACAAAGATCCAGCGGGCCAGCGGAATGTTGATGTTAATGTTCACGCTAACGCCAGGTCCCATAGGGCTCCAGCCGTAATAGCCGCCGCCCGAGCGCCAGTTCACCCAGGCTGGTCCCCATTCTTCGCCGGGGATCCAGGCCCAACCGTAATAATCGTCGTATACCCAACGGCCGTAGTGGAAAGGCGCCCATCCCCAATCGTAATCAGAAACCCAGGTATTGCCATAGTTCGTTTGCACCCAATGTCCCCGGGTGCCATAAGGCTGAAAATCCTCTTCGGCATCGGGGATCCAGATATTCCCGTATTCTCGGTCGTTTACCCATCGCCCGTAGGGCTCCAGGTTATCGTAAAATACCTGGAACGATACCGAAACGCCAGCCGCAGGCTTAGCAGCCTGGCTATAGTTTGGCATAGCTAAACCTGCTGCTACGAGCGTTAGCAGGCGAAAAGTCCATGTTCTCAATAAATTTTCCATCTCTCAATCGGTTTATGAAGTCGCCTTCGTTTTGATATTGACGACAACTGTTAACTAAACGTTTACAGCGTCGATAAATTTTATTAAGATTGTTACGAAGTCGTGACAGAACCACCCGTTTTCGCGTACCTGTTTATATCCTCCTATGTTAAATAGCAATTCCCGCCTCCGCGGCGTTATTAGCGGCTCCGTAGGTAACCTTGTAGAATGGTACGATTGGTATGCCTACTCTTCGTTTGCGTTATACTTTGCGCCGGCCTTCTTTCCAAAAGGAAACAGTACGGTGCAATTGCTGAATACGGCCGCGATATTTGCGGTCGGTTTCCTGATGAGACCCGTAGGCGGGTGGTTGTTTGGCCGCATCGCCGACAGGAGGGGACGAAAAACAGCCATGACCCTTTCCGTATTGCTCATGTCGTTCGGCTCATTGTTTATCGCTGTTTGCCCGTCCTATCACGCTATCGGCATTGCCGCACCGGTATTTCTATTGTTTGCCCGTTTGCTGCAGGGCCTGAGCGTGGGAGGGGAGTACGGTACGTCGGCCACCTACCTGAGCGAGATCGCGTACGAAAAACGACGGGGGTTTTATTCCAGTTTCCAGTACGTAACGCTTATCGGCGGACAATTACTGGCACTTGGCATCCAGGTGCTGCTGCAAAAAGTGTGGCTCACGCCGGCAGAGCTGGGCGACTGGGGATGGCGTATCCCGTTTGTGATCGGCGCGCTACTGGCTTTCGCCGGACTGTACCTGCGCAGTCATATGCAGGAATCGGTTACGCTGACTAATAATTCCAACGCTTCGCGGAGGGGTTCGCTTAAGGAGCTGTTCACGAAACATCCGCGGGCAGTGCTTACGGTGGTCGGTCTTACCCTCGGCGGTACGCTTGCATTTTATACGTACACCACTTATATGCAGAAATTCCTGGTAAATACCGTGCATCTTACCAAAGACCGTTCCACCTTACTCACCTTTTGGCTGATGCTGATCTATGCGTCTATGCAACCGCTGTTCGGATGGCTCTCTGATAAGATCGGGCGTAAGCCGCTGCTCATTTACTTCGGCGTTGCCGGAACGATCTTCACGGTCCCGATTCTTTATACCCTGAGCCAAACTACCTCCGAAGTAACCGCGTTCCTCCTGATACTGGCCGCCCTTCTCATTGTTAGCGGTTATACTTCGGTAAACGCCATCGTGAAAGCCGAGATGTTCCCCGCAGAAGTACGCGCATTGGGTGTAGGTTTCCCTTATGCCATTACTGTGGCTATTTTTGGCGGCACCGCCGAATATGTGGCACTTTGGTTTAAAGACGCAGGCCACGAAAGCTCCTATTACTGGTATGTTACCGGGGCGATTTTCATCTCACTGGTCGTTTACGTGGCATCCAGGGAGACGAAGGAGAGGATAGAAACCAGAAAATAGGTAAGCATCTATTCCCGGTTTCTATCTTCTGTTATCCGTTTCGCCTCAATCGTTCTTTTTTCCCCCGAACACCGAGAAGTGCACATAGCGTTTCGGGTTCGCTTTGAGGTCGATCATCAGCTTATCGAGATCTGCGGCAGAGTTGTTCAGGTTATTGTACAGCTGCTTGTCGTTAATGAGCATGCCGATGGATCCTTCGCCGCTGTTGATCTTGTTAGCGATCGACTGGAAATCGAGGATGGCCTTATTGGCATTTTGAATCGTCTGGGTAAAGTTGGCTTTTGCCACCTCATCGGTCACCTTGTCGATATTATTCATGATCGATGTAAGCTTGGCATTATTGTTCTTAAAGTTGGCAGAAATCGACTCGAGATTGGCAATAATAGCCGCCACATGATCGGTTTGCGTACCTACCAGGCCGTCAACACGCCGGGTAGTACTTTCGAGTGTTTCCAGCGTATGCGCGATGCTGGCAAAGCTGCGATTAAAATTGCGCTGAAAGTCCGGATTTAATGCCGCATTCATCGACATTAGGATGGAGTCCATACGAGCGATCATCATCTCGGCTTTTTTCTGCACCGGCTGCACCTGTTCCATCAGGTTTTTTTGCACGTTAGCATTTAACGTATCACCGTCTGCTGCGGATTTGCCGCTGTTGCCAAGCTCGAATATGATCGCTTTGCTTCCCAGCAGGTCGGTACTTTCCAGTCTCGCAATAGTGTTCACCGGGATCTCATACTCCGGTTTGATCTTAAACTCCGCGATGATCTGTCCGTTGGGCTGCAGGCTCAGGTGCGATACGCGCCCGATCTGGTACCCGTTCACCAGCACGGGCTTTGATACGGCAAGCCCGCCTACATCATCGTAGATCGCGTAATATTCGCGTTCGTTGGTAAAAACGTCGTTGCCCTTTAAAAAACTGTATCCAACCACAAGGATCACAATGGCAACTATGGCTAATACTCCTACTTTGGTCTCGTTCGAAATTTTCAATGGTCCTGGATTTAGTACTTGTTATTATTCAGCTTCAACCTGTTTCTTATAGGCTTGAATTGCATTTAACAAACAAGTCACTATTTCGTTTTGCCCCTTCTCCGAGTTTATGTATTCTTCTTCCTCCGGGTTACTGATAAAGCCGATCTCCGTTAGCACCGAAGGCATGGCCGCGCGCTGCAGGATCAGGAGGTTCATCTCCTTTACGCCCCGGTCTATTCTCCCGGTGGCCACGTATTCCTTCTGGATCAGCGATGCGAAGCGGATGCTCTGCTCGCGGAAAGCGTTCTTCATCAGCTGGAAAATAATAAAGCTTTCGGGATCGTTCGGATCATATCCATCATAATTTTCCTTGTAATCCTTTTCCAGCAGGATGGACGCATTTTCGCGTAAAGCTACATCCTGCTCATCCAGGCGTCCAAAACCCGCCACGAACGTTTCTACCCCGCGCGTAGAAGTGCTTTGTGAGGTCACCGTTTTATAAACCGGCACGCGTTTACCTTTTTTGTTCTTTTTATATCCTGATATTACCTGTTTGCGCACAACAGGCATCGAATTGCAGTGAATGGAGATGAACAGGTCGGCCTTTTCACCGTTGGCCAGCGCAGCGCGGGCACGTAACTCCGGGTAAACGTCTTCGGTACGCGTGTAAAGTACGCGCACATCTTTCAGGTTTTCCTCTATGGCCTTGCCAAGCTTCAGGGCCACCTGCAGCGCTACGTCCTTCTCTTTCGAAAAAAGACCGTGCGTGATTCCGTCGCGGCCCCCATGCCCGGCATCTACTACGATCGTTTTTATCCGGTATGGCGGCTCAACAGCCAACGACAGCAGCGGGACAAGGAAAATAAGGGCATTAAAAATCACGGCCCTGAATACGGTTGTTTTCATTTTATCGTTGTCTGTAAGAATAAAGGGAAACCCGGGACGCGTTATACATCTTTTGTACTTGCATACCCTGAAGGTTTCACTAATTTTGAAGGATTTTCTAATGCTCTATTGCAAAAATACTATTCAACGGGAAATTTGAAATTTATTATACTTTTTTTTCATTCTGCCAGGGTTTTTCCTTTTCTTCTCATCCTGTTACTGTTGTCGGGAGGGAAGCTGTCTGCGCAAACGCGGCCGTTTTTACGAAGCGGCACAGAGGCCCTCGACAAAAAAACGAACGCCGACAGCGCCAGGCTGAAGGCAAGCGCAGATTCTGTAAAGAAACTAAAAGCCGACACTGTAAAAGCACGTAACGTTTCGGGGCTCGATTCTACCGTAAATTATTCGGCGGAAGATTCCGTGATCTTCGACCACGAGCGTAAGCTGGTATACCTTTATGGCAAAGCACGCGTATCGTACAACGACCTGGAGCTGGGCTCGGACTTTATGCTGCTCGACCAGGAGAAACACACCATTTTTGCCCGCGGAAGTATTGATCCGAAAACAAAAAAGTACCGGGGAAGACCCATCATTAAACAGGGAGCGGAGGCCCCCGCCTATACCGACTCCTTATTTTACGATTTCGAGACCAGGCGGGCCAAACTATACCGCATCTCCACGGAGGTAGAAGGCGGGTATTTACAGGCGCAGCAATCCAAAAAGAACGAGTACGACGAAATTTCGATCAAGAACGGGAAATACAGTACCTGTAACCTGCCCGATCCGCATTTCTATATCGCCATCACCAAGGGAATTGTAACGGATAAACAGATAGTTACCGGGCCGGCGTACCTGGTGATCGAAGACGTTACGTTTCCCGCGATCATCCCGTTCGGTTTTTTTCCCAAGGTGAATAAACGGGCGTCGGGCGTATTGTTTCCCACTTTTGGGGAGGAAGCGACCCGCGGTTTCTACATGCGCGACCTTGGTTACTACATCGGTCTTACCGACTACTGGGACGCCGAGATCAGGGGAACGTTGTACAGCAAGGGATCTTATGAAGGAAGTCTCGCCGCACGTTACCGGAAAAACTATAAGTATGACGGAAACATCATGCTTAATTACGCATCCACCCGCCTGGGGGTAGAAGGCACCCCGGAATACGCCCCTAAAAAGAACTTCAGCATCCAGTGGTCGCACTCCATGCGGAACGAGGCTAACCCCGGAACTTCGTTTAGCGCTTCGGTGAACGTGCAGTCGAGCAGCTATAACTCGGTGACGGCCGCGGGCGGCAGTTACAACATCCAGGCAATTGCCAACAATGCGCTGCGGTCAAACGTTTCTTACGCCAAACAACTGGGATCCCTGTTTAATATGACGGCTTCGCTTCAGCATTCGCAGGATATCGAAACCAAGCAGGTTCAACTAGAGCTTCCCGCAGTAACCCTCGCCATGAGTTCGTTCAACCCGTTCGACTCGAAAAACCGGACAGGCGAGCAGAAATGGTTCCAGAAAATAAATGTCGGCTACAACATGCAGGCAAAGAACTCCATTTCCGCACGCGAAGATCAGCTCTTCAAAAAAGAAGCCCTCAGCCGTTTCGTGAACGGTATGCAGCATAGTTTCAATACCGGTTTTTCGCAAAACGTTTTAAAGTACTTCCAGTTCAACATCGGCGTGCCTTACCGTGAATCATGGACCCTGCAAACGATCCGGAAAAATTACGTCGCGCAAAGCGATACGGTGCTTATCGACACCGTGAGAGGGTTTTCCAGGGCCTACGATTACAATTTTACTACAGGGCTCTCCACGAAAGTTTACGGCCAGTTCCATTTCAAAAAGGGCAAGATCACCGACATCAGGCATACCATGACCCCGAGCGTAAGCCTTTTCTTCCAGCCCGATTTCGGAAAGGATAAGTACGGTTTTTACCGCGATCTGCGCGACGGGCAAAACAACCTCCGGCAGCGGTATTCTATATTCGAGCAGGCGGTATTCGGCGCGCCCGGGGCCGGAAAACAGGGAAGCATCAATTTTACCCTGGATAACACCATCGAGGGCAAACGCCGCTCGAACAGCGACACCACCAACGCGGTCGAAAAATTCCCGATCCTCCAGGGGCTCTCCTTCAATACGAGTTACAACATGGCTGCGGACTCCTTCAGGCTGGCAAACATCGGTTTCTCCGGTCGTACTGCGCTTTTTAAACAGAAACTTGGCATCAACTTTAGCGGTACATTCGACCCCTATGTCCTCAACGAAAGAGGTTTCCGGGTAAACGAATATGCCTTTAGGAACGGTAAGCTGGCCAGGCTGGTTTTCATGGGCTTTGGGTTCGACTACAGCTTTAACTCTGCCGCGGCAAAAAGCCGGGCCAACAATGCCAACCAGGCAAATAATGCTAACCGCAACATCTCGCCCGACCAGGCACAGCAACTTTCGCAGATCAGCACCGACCCTAACGCCTTCGTAGATTTTAACGTTCCTTGGAATATCAATTTATCTTATACATTCAACTATTCAAAGCCGGCGTTTGTATCGAACGTAACCAATACTTTTTCCTTCTCCGGTGATTTCTCCGTCACTCCGAAATGGAAAGTGACCTATAACTCCGGCTACGATTTTTACGCTAAAAAGATCAGCATCACACAATTCGCCATCTACCGCGATCTCCATTGCTGGGATATGGCGATCAACTGGGTACCTTTTGGCACCTACAGGAGCTACAGCATCGACCTGAAGGTGAAAGCGGCCATTCTCCAGGACCTTAAACTAAGCCGTCGCCGCCCATATTACTAAAACTATGTTAGCTGAGATCATTACGATAGGGGATGAGATCCTCATCGGCCAGGTAGTGGATACCAATTCGGCCTGGATGGCCTCCAAACTGAACGATGCCGGTATCCGCGTTAAGCAGATCACCTCGGTTTCCGACGAGCGCACACATATTCTCGAGGCCCTGGCCGCGGGATGTGAAAGAGCAGATGTGCTGCTGATCACCGGTGGTTTAGGCCCCACGAAAGACGACATCACCAAGAAAACACTTGCCGAATACTTTGGTGTAGGTTTTAAAAGTGATGAGGCTACGCTCGAACAGGTCAGGAAGATCTTTGCCCGTAATAACCGGCCGCTGCTGGAGGTAAATATCCGGCAAGCCGACGTACCCGAAAACTGTACTGTATTGCTGAATAAGAATGGCACCGCTCCGGGTATGTGGTTTGAATATAACGGCAAAATTATTATTTCCATGCCGGGCGTACCTTTCGAAATGATGTACCTGGTAGAGGAAGAGGTAATTCCCAGGTTAAAGGTCCGTTTCGAATTAAGTTCGATCGTTCACCATACCATGCTTACGGCAGGAGTCGGCGAATCTTTCCTGGCAGAGGAGATCGCCGACATTGAGGATTCGCTCCCCGCACATATTAAGCTTGCCTACCTGCCAAAACTCGGGCAGGTACGTTTACGCCTCAGCGGATACGGCGAGAGCCGCGACGAACTCACCCGGGAGATCGGCGTTTTTAGCACCCGGATCAGGGAAAGAGTAGGCGATTTCGTGGTCACTGATGAAGACAAGCCCCTCGAAAAGGCATTGCTCGACCTTATGGAATCGAAACGACTCACACTCTCGGTAGCAGAAAGCTGCACGGGCGGTTACCTGTCGCACCTGATCACACAGCATCCGGGGTGCAGCAGCGTATTCGTGGGCGGCACCGTTACGTATTCAAACCAGTTAAAGCAAAGCGTTCTCGGCGTTTTACCCGAAACACTTGCAGAAAAAGGGGCGGTAAGTCAAGAAACGGTGACTGAAATGGCAGAAGGCGCACGTAAAAATTTCGGCTCCGACTTCGCCGTGGCAATAAGCGGGGTGGCTGGCCCCGACGGCGGCACGCCCCAAAAGCCCGTGGGTACTGTTTGGGTAGCCGTGGCCGGGAAAAACGAAACGGTTACCAAACTGTTCAAGTTCGGTAACCGTCGTGCCCAAAATATCGAAAGGGCGGCGGTAAACGCCATTATACTACTCCTTGCCCGGGTTAAGGGTTTGGCCTAGCGTCAGCGCTCGGGACAATAAGGTCTTCTATTTTTGCGTCCCGTACACGGCCCTGATTTCGCCTAACCACCGGTTCGGACTCCTTTTTACCCTTACTTGCGTTATCGCTCCCTGCCGGCTTTTCTTTTACGGGCGGCTTCGGCTCAGGTGGCGGGAACCGTACCTGGTCTACCTTTGGCGGGCTCTTTTTCGATTTCAATTTCGGGGCAGGGAACCGTACCTGTTCTACCTTTGGCGAGGTTTTTAACTTTGACTTCGCTTTTGGCGGCGGAAACCGCACCTGGTTTACTTTTGGAGGAGGGATTTCCGTAACCTCTTCTACCTCAGGTTTTTGCACCGGCGGGGTAGGTGGAGGGGGAGGAGGGACATCCTTACCACCTTTGGCTTTAAACCGTGCTTCATTCCTCGCTTTGGCTTCCGGTGTCCCTGCGGGCGGGGAAGGCGAAACCTTCGTGGCGTTACCCGCAGATTTAGTAAGCTTTGGCGGAGCAGGCGGCGGAGGCGGAGGCACGATCTTTTGCCTGGATTTGTTTTTAATGGTGTCTGCGGGCATCAGGTCTATCATGCCATAATCCTTCGTAAACGCCGTTGCGGTAACGCAAAGCATGGAAGGTAGCAAAACCAGCACCGGCAGGTATTTTAACCTGGCCCAGCTCGACGATCTTTTTTGATTTAATTTCATGATTCTTTTCTTTAATAGTGAATGACTAAACATGGTGCTGCCAGGATGCCTCGGAACCGCTCCATAAGAATTATGGATCAGGAACAGGGCATAATCGCCGGCGTTGTTCTCAATGTTAGCAACCACTTCATCTGCAATAAACTCGTGCTGCGCTTTTATCTCCTGCTGGATCAGCACCGTCAGCGGGTTGATCCAGTTAACCATCCTGACTAACTCAAAAAAAAGGATATCAAGCGAATGCCGCTGCCTGATATGCACCAGCTCGTGCCTGATGATCGTCTCAGCTTTTTCTGCCCCGGGATGAATGAACAAATAGTTCAAAAATGAGAACGATAAATTCGGTTCGCTGATGGGTACGGTCTTGATCCCATCGGCATCGGCGGTTGATGCACCGGCAACCATCCTGCTGATCCGGTAAATCCGCAGGACAAACCGGGCCATAAAGAATAATACGACTACCAGGTATATACCACAGCCAAGGGTGAGTAACGGAACTCCGGGCGCCTTTTCGGCAGCAACAGCGTACTCAATGGGCAATTCCGCAACCGCCGGCCGCAGCCCGCTAAGGCTGATAGAAGGCATTACGAACGCGAGGAGCGTAGTGCCTAACAGATAAAACCGGTTAAGCGTATAAAAGGTCTCCCGCTGCAGGGCCAGCCGGTAAAAGAACCAGGACACCAGCAAGTAGGTGTTGGCTTCCAGCATGTAATAGATGAGGTTCATAACTTTTTGTTTTTGAGCTGTTCTGCTAACCGGGTGAGTTCTTCGAGTTCGTTTATATCAAGCTTCTTCTCATTTACCAGGAACGACACCAGGTGCTCGTACGAGTTATCAAAATAGGTGGTCATCACTTTGTCGAAGGCAAAATGCTTGTAATCCTTTTCCGCTATCAACGGGAAGTAAACATGTGAGTTCCCGTACGCTTTGTGGTCTACAAAGCCTTTGGTTTCCAGCACCCGTATTACCGTCGAAACCGTATTATAAGCCGGTTTTGGATCGGGGAGCTGTTCAAGAATATCTTTTACAATTCCTTCTTTCAGGTCCCACAGGATACGCATGATCTGCTCTTCAGCTTTTGTGAGTTCTTTCATTGAGTTGCATTTTTAAGTTTCGTGTGAATATCTTAAGCCGCGGCTGCCAGGTATCAGCCGGAACACATAGCTGGCGGGAGCGATAATACCTGTTACCTCATCCTCCAAACTACTTTTATAGTTCACAAAAATGAAGGTATTAACTATTTTTATAGTTTGCAAACTATTTATATAGTTTATTTAAATTCATAATGATAATCAGCCAATTAAAATTATACTAGAATAATTATTGTTTTAAAGTTAATTTATTTTCTATATTTGCCTGGTGGCTGTATTGGAGCAAATAGCATTAAACTTTATTCCCGGAATAGGATGCGTTACCGCCCGTGCGCTCATTGAAGGTTTTGGCACAGCGGAAGAAGTGTTTGCGGCGAAGAAGTCGAAATTATTAACGATACAGGGAGTAGGAGAACGGACAGCGGGCTTGATCGCCAGGAAGCAATGTTTTGCGCGGGCGGAGAAGGAGGTGGAATTCATTGACCGGCATATGATCACGCCCCTGTTCTTTACGGAAGACAGGTTTCCGGCGAGGTTGCGGAATTGCTATGATGCACCGGCCATGTTATACTACAAAGGCCCGGCAGCACTGAACGCCAAAAAGGTCGTAAGTATTGTAGGCACCCGCAATGCAACGCCCTATGGCAGGGAGCTGGTGAAGCACCTGGTTGCCGACCTGCATGAAAAAGGCATACTGGTTGTAAGCGGTCTCGCCCATGGCGTCGACGGGTTGGCCCACCGGGCCTGTGTTAAAAACGGGGTGAGCACCATCGGGGTACTGGGACATGGTCTGGACCGCGTATACCCGCTGCAGCATCGCGACCTTGCAGAACGAATGCTGGAGAACGGCGGGTTGCTTACCGAATTTCCCTCGGGTACCAAGCCCGACCGGGAGAACTTTCCCAAACGTAACCGAATCATCGCCGGCATGGCCGATGCCACCATCGTGGTGGAAGCCGGCGTAAAAGGCGGTGCATTGATCACCGCTGATCTCGCCAATTCTTATAACCGGGATGTTTTTGCTTTCCCCGGCGACGTCTTCAGCGAATACTCCGCGGGCTGTAATTTCCTCATTAAAACAAATCGCGCCCACCTTGTATCACGTTTCAGGGATATCGAATATCTCCTGGGCTGGACTGATCACTCACCGGCAAAACCGAAACAAACTGCCCTGTTATTAAATTTCACCGAAGAAGAACGGCTTGTAACCGATATCCTGCAAGCGGATGGCGCCACTTCCATAGACGATCTTTGTTTCAAAGCGCAAACACCTCAGAGCAAAATGGTAGTTGTCTTACTGGGCCTCGAAATGCAGGGTATTGTAGTAAGTATGCCCGGTAAATTATTCCGGATGGCTTAGCGGCCCCCGTATCCTAAAATAAGGTAAGCGCTTCCGGTTCCTGTTTTAACCGGTATTCTTTAAAAATCTGCCATTTCTTACCGTCATGTTTTAACAGCGTAAAACCGTCAGCCGTAAATTTCCGCTGAAACTTACGGTCCTTGTATTCTTCCCACATCAAAGGAAACGTCTCTGCGGGAATATCACGATAGGCAATGGTAATGTGGGGGGTAAATGTAGTATTCCCATTTTTAGTCTCCCTGGGAGCGAACTTGTGTTGGTTCATAATGCGGGCGATACCGCGTTGAAGCGACGACAGCCCGGGGTTTTTAACAACCCGGATGTAGAGGGTATGTACATTAAAAGAGTCGAAATTTTCCAGGATGATCTCGATATCCGGATGTACGGCCGCAGGCGAAAGTTGTCGTAAGAGATGTTTCTCGAGCACGGGGCCCAGCTTAAAAGGTCTGAACAGGGTAATATGCACTGGCGGCTTAAGCGCAGCCTTTACATTGAACCGGTGGGCGCATTCCTCCCTGATCTCGTGGATCTGCCCGCCGAGTTGTGCCGGGGGCAGGATAGCCAGGAGGTATAAATTTTCCATAATCAAAATTACTAATTATTTTAGTAAAACAAAACCAGATCATACCCCGGTACATTTCTTATTTTTGCCCGATGAGACCTAACAAAGCAGTATTCCTCGACCGGGACGGTGTGTTAAATAAAGAGCTTGGCGATTACGTTTGTTCGGCAGGAGATTTCGAGGTACTGGAGCATAATTTCGCGCCATTAAAACAGCTGCAGGACAGGGGATACCTGCTTATCGTGATCACTAACCAGGGCGGCATCGCCAAAGGCTGGTATTCTGAAAAAGACCTTAGCGAAATGCACGATAAACTTCGGGCCGTTTACTCGGCCAACGGCATCACATTAACGGAAATATATTATTGCCGTCATCACCCGCAATATAACGGTAACTGTCTATGCCGTAAGCCTGGTTCGATCATGCTGGAAAAGGCCGCCGCAAGGTTCGGAGCCGAACCTTCCCGGTCTTATTTTATCGGCGACCGCGAACGCGATGTGCTTGCCGGAGAAGCAGCAGGCATGACAGGCATATTGATCGACTCGGATCAGCCGATCGGTGAAGTGCTCCACCTGATCGCGTGAGGCTGTGGCTTACTTTAGTCTTATACTTCCTCTACCTCGAATTGTTTCTTCAGCCGCTCCAGGTTTCCGATCATCTCGTTTAACCGGGCTTCTTCCTTACGAATGTACATCCGCATAAATACATAGTAACACACAAAGAACCAGGCAACGGTAAATGCGACGGCGATGAGCGTTTGCACCATCGAAACGAAGAAGAACACTTCGATAAAGTAAAGCGCAAAACCAATCCCCATAAACAACATGTAGATGCGGTAAATGCGGGTATTAAGTATGTACCTCGCTTGTTTGTAGGATTTGAGATAAGAAATATACTCCTCCGGCATTTCGAGTAAGGTTTCACTGCGACTGATCTTCCGGTAATCCCTCACCTGTACATACAGGTAAAACAAACAGCATAAGATAAAAATAACGATGGCCAGGTAGGAAGTATCCAGCCTGAAATCGACCTTAAACAGGATAAGCACCATCAATGCAATGGCAAGCGAAAGGCTGACGACCTGTAGCAGCAACTTATTGGAAAACACCAGGCGTGTTTTCTTTACCTTGCTTAACACCTCCTCGTAACTGACCCGCGGAAGCTCGGCCTGACCGTGCCATATATTCTTCAACTCCTCAAAATCTTTCATAACGGTTATATATTTCGGTCAGTTTTTGTTTAATACGGTGGATTTTTACCCGAAGGTTTCCTTCGGAAATACCCGACACCTCGGCGATCTCCGGGTAGGGCACCTCATCAAGCACCAGGGTAATAATGATCCTTTCGTTCTCTTCCAGTTTTGATATGCACTTATATAACAACGCCACCTGTTCGTTTTTTTCCGAAAGCTCTTCGCCCCGGGTTTCAATAATATTGTCTGTCAGCTCATCCTTTGGCTGCCTTTTCTCCACCCGCAGGTATGACAGACAGGTATTTACGGCGATCCGGTAGATCCAGGTAGAGATCATGGCCTGGTTGCGGAACTTGTCGAGGTTCTGCCATACCTTCATGAACGTTTCCTGCATCAGGTCATTCGCAGAATCACTATCGCCGGTATATCCATAACATAAATGATATATCTTCCTCGAATTGGCCTGGAAAATTACTTTGAAACGCTGTTCTTTGGTGTCCATTCGGATCGTATACGGGTTTAGATCGCTTAGGTGGCGTTTTGTTACATCTTTACATCCTTGCGGCTAAAACCCTTTAACCTTTCATCGGCCAGGCCGGCCAGGAATTCGATATCCTGCCGAAGATCATGCTGGAGGTCTTCGTGAAGAGAAGCAGCCAGCGCAACCACCTTTTGAAGCTGCCTGATAAACAGCGTGCGGAGCGGTTTATAAGAACTGCCCAGGTTAACGTGCGCCAGGAAATTGCGACAAAACCATACCAGCAGGTCGGCCTCCTGTTCTTTCGAAGCCATGTACCGCGCATGCCTGGCGATGATCCTTAATATCTTACGAAGCGATTTGGCGCATTGATAATTTTACCGGTTCAGGTGCGTAAATTCTTCTGCGAGGCTTTCTTTCACTATCGTGGTATAAGCCGGCAGGTCATCCGCGTTAAACAACAGGAAACTGAGCAACTCCTTGTTGTCTTTTTTATACCGGGCCAGCCTCAGACACAGCGTTGCCAGCTCCTCGCGACCCAGGTGAACGAGTTCCTTTTTAATTTCCCTGAGGGCAGGCTGCATCGGCGATAAAGTAGTATTTTGCGGCAAAATAGTAAATTGTCGAAGTTTTAAAGATCAAGCAAATTTATGACCAAAAACAAGCTCACGCTTTTCATTTTTATCGCGCTCGTGGCCGGTATCGCGGTAGGGTATTTATACAACATCCGCAGCATTAATCCCTATAACGAAAAGATCCTGAAAGCCGAGGCGCTGATAAAAAATGCAGAAACCGTGATGGTCAACAGCAAGGATACACTTTCTTCGGCGTACCAGGAGCAAAAGGCGGTTAAAAAGGCCCAGATCGCCGTGCGCAAAGAGGCTACCGCTACGCGGGAAGGCAAACTTGAATACTTTGCCCTGTTAAGTGACATTTTCCTGAGATTGATCAAAATGATCGTGGCTCCGCTGGTGTTTACCACGCTGGTAGTAGGCGTGGCCAAGGTAGGCGACGTAAAAGCGGTGGGCAGGATCGGCGGCAAAACTATGATCTGGTTCCTTTCAGCCACCCTGGTTTCGCTGATGCTCGGCATGATCCTCGTAAACCTGTTCGAGCCCGGGAAAACCATGCACCTGGCGCTGCCCGATACCCATCTCGGTACGGATATCCAGAAATCGGCCCTCTCGCTAAAAGATTTTATCGCACACGTTTTCCCGAAAAGCTTCGTGGAGGCGATGGCGAACAACGAAATCCTGCAGATCGTTGTATTTTCGCTTTTCTTCGGCATTGCCACTGCAGCCATAGGCGAGAAAGGAGCCATCGTGATAAAAGCCATGGACGCCATAGCGCACGTGATCCTGAAGATAACGGGCTATGTAATGAACTTCGCGCCGCTGGCCGTATTCGGAGCCATGACGGTGATCGTAGCGAAGCAGGGGCTCAGTATTTTGTCGACCTACGCGATCTTTATCGGCGAGTTTTACTCCGGGCTTTTCATTTTATGGATCCTGCTGGCACTTGTAGGTCTCGCCATACTTGGCAAACGGGTGTTTAACCTCATAAACGGCTTGAAAGACGCCATGCTCCTGGCATTCAGTACCGCCAGCAGCGAAGCGGCTTACCCGCGCACCATGCTCGAACTGGAACGGTTCGGATGTAAGGATAAGATCGTAAGCTTTGTGCTTCCGCTGGGCTATTCCTTTAACCTCGACGGCTCCATGATGTACATGACATTTGCATCGCTGTTTATCGCCCAGGCTTATAATATCCACTTATCGTTCGACCAGCAGTTGTCCATGCTGCTCATCCTCATGCTCACCAGCAAGGGAATTGCCGGGGTGCCGCGCGCTTCGCTGGTGGTTATTGCGGGCACCATCGCTTCCTTTAACATCCCCGAAGCCGGGCTGGCGCTGATCATCGGGATAGATCCTTTACTGGATATGGGCCGCTCGGCTACCAACGTGGTGGGTAACGCCATGGCGACAGCCGTAGTGAGCAAATGGGAAGGGGAGCTTAAAAGTTAAACATGAACAGTACGAGTAAAAAGATATTCCTGGGATTAACCATAGTGGTACCCTTCTTAATTTATTGCGTATATTACTACGGGATGATGATCAAAAATGCGCCTTACCAGTATTCGGAGCTGGAATCGATCACCCTTAAATACGGGGCCGGTACCGGCCTGGTAAATCAATACGACTCGAAAACGGGCGCCTACCAATACCTTGACGACAAGGATTCGCTGATTAAAACCACCCTCAGGCTCCGCGAAAAAGACCTTAAGTACCTGCATACCAAGGCAAGGAAGGTCGGGTTCTGGAATTTTCCCGAGGTATTGGAAAGCAATGATTCGGTCGGCGCGAAAAACGACCTGCATTACTACCTCGAATTTAAATATGCAAGGAAATCCAAGCGGCTGCTGTTTAGTACAGGATTCAACCGCGACCAGCAACTGGCGGATGCCGCGAAATCATTGGTCGACGAGGTGGAGAAAAGCATTAACGATGCGGAAGACCGCGTAAGAAGAGCGAAAACCAACTAACTAACTTCATGAGGCAAGGCCCTTTACCCGAGCTTCAATACAACAAAACTAAACTGAAATGAAAAAAGCGCTTTTTATTATCTTTTTCTGCTGCGTGCAATTGGTAAACAGCTCCGCCAAAGCTGCAGACGCGTATTACTATCAGCTAAAAGTTTACCACCTGAAAACTACCCGGCAGGCGACAAGGCTCGACGCCTTTTTAAAAGATGCTTACCTGCCGGCGCTTCACCGCGCAGGCGTTAAAATGGCCGGCGTTTTTAAACCGGTGGTAAAAGACACCACGGATCAGCTGGTATACGTATTCATTCCGTTCAAAAAATTCGACCAGTTCCTGGCGCTTAGCGGCCGGCTCGAAAAAGATACCCGGTACCTGGCCGACGGCAAAGATTACCTTGAGGCGATTAACACCGACCCCGTTTACACACGCATGGAGTCGATCCTGCTGCGTGCCTTCTCGGGAATGCCCGAGCCTATGGCGCCAAAATTAACTTCTCCTAAAAGTGAACGGGTTTACGAGTTGCGCAGTTACGAGAGTGCCACAGAGGCCATTACCGCCAACAAGATCGGGATGTTTAACCAGGATGAGATCACCATCTTTACCAACCTCAATTTTAACGCGGTATTTTATGGGCAGGTGGTATCCGGACCGCGCATGCCTAACCTGATGTACCTCACCACGTTTAACAACAAGGCCGATCGCGACAAGCATTGGGCAGATTTTGGCCCCGAGTACAAAAAGATCAGTGGCCTGCCAAAATACAGCAATACCGCAACGAAAAACACGATCATCTTTTTAACCCCGACAGACTATTCCGATATCTGATTCCCGCTTTTCGCCCTGATCCTATTCGCGATGTTCAAGAAGATCCCGCAACCGCTTACCATCCTGGTGCTCATCATCGTGGTCGCCGCGGCATTAACCTGGATACTTCCGGCAGGCAGGTACAGCACGTTAACATACCGGGATAAATCGTTTACGGTGACCTCCCCATCGGGAGAAAAGGCGCTTCCGTTTACGCAGCAAACGCTCGACAGCCTGCACATCCTGGTGAAATTGACGAGTTTCGGGAACGGGGATATCAGGAAGCCGGTATCGATACCGGGAACTTATCAAAAACTGCCGGGTAACCGGCAAGGCATCGTCAATATCGTGGAGGCGCCGCTAAAAGGAATTTATGACACGATAGACATCATCCTGTTCGTACTGGTGATCGGCGGATTTATCGGGGTGTTCTATTCTTCTGGTGCCATGGAAAAAGGGCTCGCTTATCTCTCCTACAAAATGGCTGGCAGGGAGGGATGGCTTATCATTATACTTACCTTCCTGTTTTCGTTTGGCGGTACATCATATGGCATGGCCGAAGAGGGGATCGCTTTTTACCCCATACTCGTACCGCTTTTCCTGGCAGCGGGCTATGACCTGATCGTACCGGTTGCCGTGATCTTTGGCGGTACGCAACTGGGTACATTAAGCTCGTTTTCGAACCCGTTTTCTACCATCACCGCCTCAAATGCCGCCGGGATCAATTGGGCAGACGGCATTTATGGCCGCTTATTATTATTTGTCGTGAGCACGGGGATCTTTACCGGTTACGTGTTAAAGTATGCCGGTAAGGTAAAGAAAGATCCCACCGCCTCTTTTGTATACCGGTTTGATGGAGTGGTTAAGCCCCATTTTCCCGCATATATAAGCGGGACCGCTGTACCGAAACCCGATGGCCGCACCAACCTGCTGCTAGCGCTGTTCCTGGTCACGTTCCTGGTGATGATCGGGGGCGTGGTGTTCCTGGACTGGTGGCTTCTCGAAATGTCGGCCGTATTTGTGATATCCGCCATTATCGTGGCCATGATCACGCGGTTATCCGAAAAACAATTCCTCGAGAAATTTATCAAAGGAGCGCAGGAACTGCTGGGTGTTGTTTTCATTATCGGCGTGGCGCGCGGTATAACCATCATCCTGAATGAAGGCACCATCAGCGACAGCATCATTTACGGTTCGGTTCAATTGGTTGATTCGATGCCGTCGTCGCTGTTCATCATCATGCTGCTGGTATTGTTTATGGTGTTTACCCTGTTTATTTCCAGCTCTTCCGGCATGGCCGTGGTAACGATGCCGATCATCGGTTCGCTGGCCATCATGATCGGGGTTCCCGGGAGGGAGATCGTGAACAGCTACCTTTATGGGATGGGGATTATGGGATTGATCACGCCCGCGGGATTGATCCTGCCGTCGTTGGCCCTTGCGAACGTTAACCTAAAGGCGTGGCTGCGTTTTATCTGGCCGTTTATGGTGATCATTTTCCTGGTATGCGTGGTGTTCCTGCTGGTGGGAATCAGGCTGTAATATATTAAATATGAGATATCAAACCCGGTGCTTTATGGCGCCTGTTATTTTGGCGCTTGCTTTACAGACCAGTAAGGCACAAACATCGCCCGAAAGCAGCAAGTACGAGTCGGAAATGGCGAAACTGGCTGCGCAACCCGTCATCAAAAAAGCGCTCCGGGTAATCCTCGAACTGGAACCCGCTACCTTGAAAGACCATATCCTGCTCACCGAAATTCCCGCTCCTCCTTTTAAGGAAAAACAGCGCGGCGAGAAATTCTACCAGTTGCTCAAAGCGATCGGCTTCGATTCTGTATGGACCGACCGCACAGGAAATGTGCTGGCTCTCAGGAAGGGGAAAAACGGCAAAAGGACCGTTGTGCTCGAAGGCCATCTAGACACCGTCTTCCCGGAAGGGACCGATGTAACGGTAAAACATGCGGGCGATACCCTTAAAGCTCCCGGTATAGGTGACGACACCCGCGGCCTTGCCGTTGTACTTGCTATCGCGAAAGCCATGCGTGAGGCAAACATTAAGACCGAAGCAAACCTCCTGTTTATCGGGTCAGTTGGCGAAGAAGGTCTCGGCGACCTTAGGGGAGTAAAAGGCCTGTTTGGCGATGGCGCCCCTAAGATCGACTCGTATATTGCCATAGACGGCGGAGGGATCGGAGGCATCGTATACGGCGGTGTTGGTTCCATGCGCTACCGGGTAACGATCAAGGGACCAGGCGGTCATTCTTATGGCGCGTTCGGTCTTGCCAACCCGCACCATGCACTGGCGCGTGCCATCGGTAACTTTATCCGTGAGGCAGATCCATACACACGCACCGGCACTAAAACCACTTACAACGTAGGCGTCATCGGCGGAGGAACGTCGGTAAACGCCATTCCCTACGAATCGTGGATGGAAGTGGATATGCGTTCCGAGAGCCCGGAAAAACTGGCGGGGATCGGCGAACTATTTAAAGAGGCCATCCAGAAGGGCCTCGATGAGGAAAATTCCCTGCTCCGCTCCGGTCCTAAACTAACGGCCGACATCAGGTTGGTAGGGGAGCGCCCTGTTGCCGTGCAGGAACAAAACATCCCGCTGGTGCGGCGCGCTATGGCATCCGCCGGATTCCTGGGCGCCAGGCCGGTACTTTCTTTTAGTTCCACGAATGCCAACATCCCGATTTCAAAAAAGGTACCGGCTGTAACGATCGGCAAAGGTGGCGTTGGCGGCAACACGCATTCGCTGGACGAGTGGTGGATTAACGAGAAGGGATACCTGGGAATTCAAAACGCATTGCTGATCCTGGTAGCCGAAGCGGGGCTGGCGAAGTAAAGTCAGGCAGTAAGCTCGTTTTTATACGCTTGTTGTAACTCAAGCAAGCAGTGGGCACACAAACATCCGTCAAATCTTTCGCTGATAAATTGCGTTTCGTTAAGGCTTAAGCGAACGGTGCTGCACTGGCATTTGGTAAAGGAGTTGGCTTTACATTCAATGCGTGTGCGGCACCGTTCGCAGGATATGATCTCGTGCTTGGTCATCTGCCCGTTAACCGCTGCACGAGATGCAGCCATCTTCCATGCTGCAGGTGGGACCGGCAATTATATCCGGTTCGATATCTGCGACGTCGCTCTTCGCCGCGTCGATCTGCGGAACCACGGGGTCCATGTTCTTCCCGCCTTGTTTCTCCACGGTAAATTGCACCGCACGGGTAGCTGCCTGTGTACGCAAGTAGTACATCCCAGTTTTAAGACCTTTTTTCCATGCGTAGAAGTGCATCGATGTCAGCTTCGCGGCGGTCGGGCTATCTACAAACAGGTTTAGCGACTGCGACTGGCAGATAAACGCACCGCGATCTGCCGCCATATCGATCAGGTTACGCTGCTTAATTTCCCATACCGTTTTGTAGATCTCTTTAATGTTGGCAGGTATCTCATCAATCGCCTGTACCGAACCATTGGCAGCGATGATCTTATTTTTCATCGTGTTGTTCCACAGGCCCAACTGGATCAGGTCTTTAAGCAAGTGCTTATTTACGATGATAAACTCGCCGCTGAGGACCCTTCTCGAATAGATATTAGAAGTATACGGCTCAAAGCACTCGTTATTTCCGAGTATTTGAGAGGTGGAGGCGGTTGGCATTGGCGCCACCAGCAGCGAGTTACGTACGCCATGCCCGATCACTTCTTTCCGCAGCGACTCCCAATCGTGCCTGCCGGAAGGCTGCACATTCCAGAGGTCAAACTGGAACTGGCCTTTCGAGAGGGGGGATCCCTCAAACGTTTCGTAGTGGCCCTGTTCTACGGCCAGGTCCTTGCTGGCGGTCATAGCCGCGAAATAGATCGTTTCAAAAATATTCCTGTTAAGGATCCTCGCCAATTCGCTTTCAAAAGGAAGTCGCAGCAGGATAAATGCGTCGGCCAGGCCCTGCACGCCTAAACCAACCGGGCGATGGCGCATATTAGAACGGCGTGCTTCTTCTACCGGGTAGTAGTTATTATCTATGATCCGGTTCAGGTTTTTGGTAGCCTGGTATGTAACCTCGTAAAGTTTTTCGAAATCAAAATTACCGTTGATCACAAACCTTGGGAGTGCAATAGAGGCCAGGTTACAAACCGCCACTTCATCTGCACTCGTAAACTCCATGATCTCGGTACAAAGGTTACTGCTCTTAATGGTACCGAGGTTCTGCTGGTTGCTTTTACTGTTGGCTGCGTCCTTGTACAGCAGGTAAGGAGTACCTGTTTCTATCTGCGCGTCCAAAATGGCAAACCATAGGTCCTGCGCTTTCACAGTTTTACGTGCGCGGCCTTCGCGCTCATAGCGGGCATACAGCGCTTCGAATTCCGCACCAAAACATTCGTGCAGACCTGGCGCTTCATGCGGGCAGAACAAGCTCCAATCGCCATCGCTTTCTACGCGCTGCATAAACAGGTCGGGTATCCACAGGGCGTAAAAAAGGTCCCGCGCGCGCATCTCTTCCTTGCCATGGTTCTTACGCAGATCGAGGAACTCGAAAACATCGGCGTGCCAGGGTTCCAGGTAGATCGCAAACGCACCTTTTCTTTTGCCGCCCCCCTGGTCTACGTACCGCGCCGTGTCGTTAAACACCTTCAGCATCGGGATAATGCCGTTGCTGGTGCCATTGGTACCGCCGATATAGCTGCCGGTAGCCCGCACATTGTGAATGGAAAGACCAATGCCACCCGCGCTTTGCGAAATGCGGGCGGTTTGTTTCAGGGTATCGTAAATACCGTCAATGCTGTCATCTTTCATGGTCAGCAAAAAGCACGAAGACATCTGCGGTTTTGGCGTCCCTGCGTTAAAAAGTGTCGGCGTAGCGTGGGTAAACCAGCGCTCGCTCATCAGGTGATAGGTTTCAATTACGCTCGTGATATCTTCCTTATGGATCCCGAGCGCCACCCGCATGTACATATGCTGGGGGCGCTCCACGATCTTCCCGTCAACTTTCAGCAGGTACGATTTTTCCAGGGTTTTAAACCCGAAATAGTCGAACCCGAAATCGCGGTCGTAAATGATCGAGCTGTCGAGCAGTTCCGCATGCTCCTCTACCACCTGGAGTACGTCTTCCGCAATCAGCGGCATTTTGCGGCCGGTTGCCGCATCGGTATAATGGTATAGCTTACGGACCGTGTCCGAAAATGATTTCGCGGTATTTTTATGAAGGTTGCTCACCGCGATGCGACTGGCCAACAGCGCATAATCGGGATGTTTGGTAGTTAACGACGCAGCCATTTCCGCCGCCAGGTTGTCCAGCTCCGTGGTGCTTACGCCGTCATAAATGCCTTCTATCACTTTTTTCGCCACGTCGATCACATCCACCAGGGGACTTAGTCCATACGATAATTTCTGGATCCTTGCGGTGATCTTGTCAAATTTGACGCTCTCTTTTCTGCCGTTTCTCTTGATTACGAACATGCTATATCTTGTTTAGTAGTGTAGTATTATGTGGAAAGCAGTGAATTAAAAATCCTCTTCCAGCGAAAAAGTCTGTGCGTTCTTATCCGTAGAAAGCACGCCTGATTTCTGGTAGTCGCCCACCCGTTTTTCGAAGAAATTGGTCTTACCCTGCAGGGAGATCATCTCCATAAAATCGAACGGGTTGGTGGCGTTAAACAGCGCAGGGTGGCCCAGCTCCATGATCCAGCGATCGGCTACGAACTCGATGTATTGTTTCATCAGCCGTGCGTTCATGCCGATCAGGTCCACGGGCAACGCCTCTGTGATGAATTCTTTTTCGATCTCCACGGCATCACCGATCACCCGGTAGATCTGCTCGCGCGAAAGCTTATTCTCCAGCATACCGTATAACAGGCAGGCAAACTCGCAATGCAAGCCTTCGTCGCGGCTGATCAGCTCGTTACTAAAGGTTAGCCCCGGCATTAAACCGCGCTTTTTCAACCAGAAGATCGAGCAGAAGCTGCCCGAAAAAAATATCCCTTCTACAGCGGCGAAAGCCACAAGCCGCTCCGCGAAGCTGCCTTTCTCGATCCACCGCAATGCCCATTCCGCTTTCTTTTTCACTGCCGGCACGGTGTCCACGGCGTGGAACAACCGGTCTTTTTCCTTCGGGTCACGGATGTAGGCATCGATCAGCAGTGCATAAGTCTCGGAATGGATATTTTCCATCATGATCTGGAACCCATAAAAACAACGCGCTTCGGGCACCTGTACTTCGCTCATAAAGTTTACGGCCAGGTTCTCGTTCACAATGCCATCGCTTGCCGCGAAGAAGGCCAGGATATGCGAAATAAAGTGCTGTTCCCCGGAGTTGAGATTCTCCCAATCCTTCATGTCGCCGGAAAGATCGATCTCTTCAGCCGTCCAGAAACTGGCCTCATGTTTTTTGTACATCTCCCAGATTTTGGGATAATTGATGGGAAGGATCACAAATCGATCCTTGTTTTCTTTAAGCAGCGGTTCTTCGTACATAGTTTTAGATAGTGGCTGATGTATTCAGCGATTGGCCGCTTCCGGCGATAGAAATGCTATCAGCCGACAGCTATCAGCCAATAGCTATAATTAAAGCGATTCTACAAAAGACACTGAACCCGTGGTAGCCGGGAAAAGGCTTTTGCCAAACCTTATTCGTGAAAGTTGGCAATACTATCTTGGCAGGTATCTGGCTATCAGTTGTCAGTGATCAGTTGCCAGTTGCAGTTCTCCAGGCGCTTACCCGGAACCGGTCACTGATAGCTGACAACTGATTACTCATACAGTTGCACGTCAGCCCGTGATTCTCACACGGTTCCCTTTTAATCATCACCCGCCGGGGCGATGCACCAGGATAGTTTGGCAAAGAACGAGCTGTAAAAGTAGGGAGAAATGCGGGTGGCCGAAGAAAGTAGTTTTAAACATCGTGTGGATTATCCACATATCCCGGCCTGGGAATTTAAGACGTGGTTGTCGCGGCCGGGCGGTCGCGACAACCACGAATTCATTGATTTCCGCGTGTCTGCTGCATGGGGTTCAGACCCGGCGCACTGCCTCTTGGTAATACCTGCTGCTTAAAGATCTCGAAACGTGACGGCACGTATTCACGCGGCCAGCTATTATTTATTTCATCGATGTCTGCGGTTTCGCGGTACGGATCGAGCTTGATAGACTTTACCTCTTTCGTTTTTGCAAATACTTTGGAGATATGCCGCTCATCTTTCCGCCAGATATAGGCGGAGATCTTTTCCACCTCGCGGGAACCGTCGGCATACGTCCACTCGATAATCAGCGGCATGGCCAACCCGCCGCGATTGGAAAAGCTTACTTCGTAAAAATAATTCTTAGCGTCATACAACGCTTTCTCTTCCGCACTTAAACCGGCATAAAGTTTCTGGTAGGCTTGTGTAGCCGACGGCGTGGTGGCGAACTTATCATACTTGCCGTAAAAATCCAGCAAAGCCGTATCTGTATTCACGGCAAAGTCGACGCCCGATTCACGGTTTCGCTTTGCACTGATGCTTTCCAGTGCGC
Source organism: Hufsiella ginkgonis (assembly GCF_009834915.1). GTDB lineage: Bacteria > Bacteroidota > Bacteroidia > Sphingobacteriales > Sphingobacteriaceae > Hufsiella > Hufsiella ginkgonis. The sequence goes on from NZ_WVHS01000002.1 coordinate 345,907, forward strand.
GGTCGGCAACAGCACGGTCGTACGCATTTTCCAAGTTCGGGTTCCTGGTATCCATGCGGTAGTACTTTACGCTGTCAACCGAAATATCAACGGGGTCGGTGCCATAAAACCACCCGCGCCAGAACCAGTCGAGGTCAACTGCCGAGGCATCCTCCATCGTGCGGAACAGGTCTGCCGGCGTAGGATGTTTAAAAGCCCAGCGCCCGGCATATGTTTTAAAGGCGTAATCGAACAGCTCTCGTCCCATAATCGTTTCGCGGAGAATGTTAAGACCGGTTGCGGGCTTAGCGTACTGGCTCGGGCCAAAACGGACGATGTTCTCAGAATTAGTCATGATCGGCTCCAGTTCATCCTTGGGCAGCTTCATATAATCCACGATCTTATGCGCGGGCCCGCGGTTCGAGGGGAAGCGGTTGTCCCATTCCTGCTCCGCCAGGAACTGGCAAAAGGTGTTCAGGCCTTCATCCATCCAGGTCCACTGGCGTTCATCGGAATTTACGATCATCGGGAAGAAATTATGCCCTACCTCGTGGATGATCACGCCGGTCATGCCGTTTTTTGTGGCCTCGGTATATGTGCCGTCTTTTTCGGCCCTGCCATAATTGAAGCAGATCATCGGGTACTCCATCCCGTTATTAGCCTCCACCGAAATAGCCGAGGGGTAAGGATAGGTGATGGTATGCTTCGAGTATACTTTTAATGTATGCGCCACCAGTTTCGTCGAATAGCGGCGGTACAATGGATATGCTTCCGGGCCGTAAAGCGATTGCGCCATTACTTTCTTACCGCCGTCTACGACGGTTGCCATGGCATCCCACACCAACCGGCGGGAAGACACCCAGGCAAAATCGCGCACGTTTTCGGCATGAAAGTTCCATGTTTTACGGGTTTTTACGTTTCCCTTCATGGCCTGCCTTGCTTCGGCGAGCGTAACGATCTCTACCGGTTCTTTGGCAGTCTGCGCCTGGCTCCAGCGCGTTAATTGCTGCGAAGTAAGTACCTGCGCATAGTTCGAGCATAGCCCGGTCCCGTTTACCACGTGATCTGCAGGTACGTTAATGCTCACTTTGTAGTCGCCAAACGTTAATGCAAACTCCCCGCGACCGGTAAACTGCTTGTTCTGCCAACCCTGGAAATCGCTGTAAACCGCCATCCTTGGAAACCACTGCGCCATGGTATACAGGTAGTTGCCGTCCTCGGGGAAAAGCTCATAGCCACCGCGGCCGCCGATCGTGTTCCTGTCGGAAATATTGTACCACCAAACGATCTTGAACACGAATTTCTGGTTGGGAAGCAGCACTTTAGGCAGTTCGATCCGCATCATGGTCTGGTTGATGGTATATTTAAGGGAATTGCCTGCCGCGTCTTTTACACTCTCGATGTGATTCCCCAGGTCGAGGTTATGTCCTATGATGGTCTGCAGATCCCTGGTGCTCATTTTAGGCTGGATCTTGCTGGTCTCGAACGCAGCGCTTTCCGCATCCTTTTTATGCTCATTCTCATCCAGCTGCAGCCATAGGTAGGTGAGGGCGTCGGGCGAGTTATTGGTATAGGTAATGGTTTCCGAACCGTCGAGACGCTGCTTTTCATCATTCAGCGTGGCGCTGATCTCGTAATCGGCTTTTTGCTGCCAGTATTTTGGCCCCGGAGCGCCCGAAGCGGAACGGTAAACATTCGCGTCAGGCAGGATCGTTCCCAGCTGTTCGAACTTATTGCCATGGTTGGAACCCGGGTTACCAATGTTCTGCGCCATGGAAATACCCGGCAAAAGAAATAAAGAAGCAATAAAACAGGATCGTTTGTTCATCAGAATTTAATTAACGAAATGCGTTCGGCGGCCATCACCGCGGCCAGCCCAAATATAGCAGATGACAGGAATAATATCCAGTCGCGCACCGGCGTTTTAAATATCCTCACAAAAAACCACGATACCAGTAACGTAACCGTTACGATACAAAGCTGCCCGGCCTCCAGTCCCACGTTAAAAGCCAGTAACCGGGGAATGACGTTATAGTCGCTCCCAAGCAGGCTTTTCAGGTAGGTAGAGAAACCGAGACCGTGAATAAGCCCGAAAAACAAGGCCAGCAGGTAAGCGATCCCAGATTCTGTTGTTGTGGAAAACGGCTTTTTAATGGTGTTCTTTCGCCATAAAATGTTGAAAAGACTGGTAAAAACGATGGTTAACGGGATCAGGAACTCGATGAGGCTGGTATTTACATGGATCACGCTCAGCGTACTTAAAGCCAGCGTAATAGAATGTCCCACCGTAAAAGCGGTTACCAGCACCAGCACTTTTTTCCATTGCGAAAGTGCGTATGGCACACATAAAACCATCACAAAAAGGATGTGATCGAACCCTTTCCAATCGCAGATATGCTGCCAGCCGAGGGTGAAGTACAAATTAAAATCAGCCATTTACTCAATTTCCGGTTAATTATAGCTTTTTTTGTCGTCAGTTTAACCATTGAGCTCATGTTTCAGACCCTGCTGTTTTCGTGCCTGCTTGCTTTCCACCCTTTTTATGTGAGTGTTACCGAGATAAGCTATAACAGCCGGGCAAAAACGATGGAGGTCAGCTGCAAGATGTTTTATGACGATCTCGAGAAGGTGCTCGAGAAACAGAGCCGCCAGCCGCTAGACATCCTCAAGCCGAAAGACAAGCGGCAAATGGACCAGCTTATCGGCGATTATGTTCGCAAACACCTCGAAATCACCGTCGACGGTAAGAAGGCAGAGCTTACGTATCTTGGCTACGAGATCCAGGAAGACGGCGCCTGGAGTTATTTCGAGGCGAAACAGGTGAACACCGCCAAAAAGATCACGGTGATGGACAACCTGCTGTTTGAACAGCATCCCGAACAGATCAACATGATGCATGTTACGGTGAGCGGCCTGCGCAAAAGCACGAAACTGGACAATCCGGAGGCTATAGCCAACTTTTCTTTTTAAGTTTGTGCCATGGTCCGGCGGTTACTAGCTTCTTTCCTGGTTCTGGCAATGTTGCTCTCCAACTTCACCGTGGCCATCGTTTACACGGAATTTAAGCTGAACGAAACGTATATCGCCAAAGTGCTCTGTATCAATAAAGAAAAACCGCAGCTGCATTGTAACGGTAAATGCTATCTCGCCAAAAAATTAAAGCAAGCCGAAGAGAAGGATAAGAACGAAGAAAGGAACGGGCAAAAGTTCAGGTTCCAGGAAGCGTTCTTAACTGCAAGCGATAAATTATCCGTTCCTTTCTATTTCGTGTCGGTAACTGTCTCACAGCCCGCTTCATGTTGTCCGAGAGAACACCGGGACGCCATTTTCCATCCGCCGCAGGCCTCCTGATCCTGTATATGCGTATTTCTTAACTAAAATCATTCACGGAAAGCATTCTGCAACCTGGCTGTGCCATCAGTCCGCGGGTTTATGCCGGCTACAGGCAACCTGCTGATCGATACCACTCGTATTTGCGGTAACTGTTATTCCATAAATAACCATTATGAAGACCTTCATTTTCAGGGCTGCCTTTGGGGTGAGTCTTGCCTGCATACTTTTTTCCTGTAAAAAAACAGGTACGACACCCGTGATCACCGGAACCGGGAAAGTCAACTTAGAATTTCAACACGTTGTAGGCAGCCAGGCGCTGCAGTTGAATACACAAACCTATACCAATGCCAACGGCGACGATTATAAGGTGACCACCTTTAAATACTACGTCAGCAATTTCAGCTTCCTGAAAGCCGACGGATCAAAAGTATCTATCCCCGAAAGTTACCTGCTGGTAAATGCCGCAGATAACGCAAGCGCCCTGCAAACCATCGAAAATATTCCGGCAGGCGATTATACCGGTGTGGAACTAACGCTCGGTGTCGATGAAGCCCGTAACTTTGCGGGCGCTCAAACCGGGTCGCTCGATCCGGCAAAAGGGATGTTCTGGAGCTGGAATACCGGCTATATTTTCCTGATGTTCGAAGGAACTTCCTCCAAATCAAGCCAAAGTGCTAACCAGTTGTTCTTCCACGTTGGTGGTGCTAAGGATCCTGCCAATGCCGTACGGAGAACCGTGCTCACCTTTCCAACGGTACTTCGTATACGATCGAACAGCGACCCCGACGTCCATATCTATACCGATGTATCGGCGCTGTTTAAGGGCAAAACGACGATCTCTTTCGCGGCTGTCAGCGGGTTCCATGGCGGCGCGAACGGCCTGCTGGTGGCCGATAATTATGTGAACGGTCTCCTCCGGGTTGATCACATCCATAATTAGCCATGAAACGCCTTGTAATTATATTTTCCGCTCTCGCGGGATGGCTTGTCGCAGGCCAATCTTGCACAAAAAACGACCAGGCAACGCCCGGGGCGGCAATCAGCTTCAGGAGACCTGCCAATTTCCCGGTTGCTGCATACAATTTCGAAGAAAACACGCTGACCAAAGCCGGCTTTGAGCTGGGGCATAAATTATTTTATGAAGATGCGCTGTCGGCAGATAACAGCGTAAACTGTGGGACCTGCCATCAGCCTTTTGCTGCTTTTGCTAACCTCGATCATTCGGTAAGCCATGGGATCAACAATTGCTTCGGTACCCGCAATGCCCCGCCCTTGTTTAACCTCGCCTGGCAGAAGGACTTCATGTGGGATGGCGGTGTCGGCCACATCGAGCTATCGCCGCTCAACGCGCTTACCAACCCCTGCGAAATGGGCAATACGCTCGACAGGATCACCGCCACGCTCAGCCAAACAGCGCCCTACCCGGAGCTATTTCGCGAAGCTTTCGGCTCACCCGTGATCAATTCGCAGCGTTTGTTTAAAGCGCTCACCCAGTTCATGGGCATGATGGTTTCTGCTTCATCGAAATACGATAAAGTGATGCGAAAGGAAAATGGCGCTTCCTTTTCCCCGGATGAGCAGGAAGGGTACCGGCTATTCCAGCAAAAATGCGCGGTTTGCCACCAGGAACCGTTGTTTACCGACGGCTCTTTTCGTTCAAACGGGCTCGACGGTTATTCGAAAGACCCCGGCCGCGATACCATTACGGCCACGGGCGCAGATCGGGGGAAGTTTCGCGTGCCATCCCTCCGCAACATCGAACTTACCCGTCCGTATATGCACGACGGCCGTTTTCTCACTTTGGAAGCCGTGCTGGAACATTATCATGCAGGTGTTAAGCAAAGCCCCGCACTGGATCCCGGCCTAAAAAAGAATCCGACGCCCGGGATCCCGCTTACCCCTAAAGAACAGTCACAAATTATCAGCTTTTTAAAAACCCTTACAGACAATGAGTTTATTCACGATCACCGTTTCGCCGAGTTATAAACAAGTGGCCGCGCTGCTTCTAATCCTGCTTGGCCCGGTCCTCACCTCCGAAGCCTGCGAGATCTGCGGCTGTTTTATGGGCATCACACCCTATGACAACCAGAGCAGCTTCGCCATGCTATACCGTTTCCGCACCTTTAGCGGGTACGACGGTCAGGCGCATCCCATTTTCCCGGAAGGGGCAAAGTTCTTCCCGGCAGGAAAAGATACCGGCTCACCCGTTACGGATCACAATGGCGACCCTTCCGATTTCGAGGCGTACCGCACATTAGAGCTTCGTGGCCGTTACTTCATCCATCAGCGGCTGGAGCTGAACGCTATCCTGCCTTATATATCCAACTCCGAACGGTACAACGGTAACCTCAATACGCTTGCCGGCGCTGGCGATATCAATTTATTTGCCGGCTATCACCTTCTTCGTAAGCTCGGAGAACGGGTGAACCAGCGGCTTATCGCCGGCGCGGGCGTCAAACTGCCTACGGGGAAAAACGATGCCGAAAACGCGGAAGGGATCCGTTTTAATGCGTTAACACAAACCGGTACGGGCAGCACCGATGGTTTTGTATACCTGAACTACCTGGCCAGCGTCAAAAAACTGGGGCTTAATCTCAATACCACTTACAAAGTAAACGGTCGCAACAAGGAACAGGAGAGCATCGCAAACAGCACCACTGCTAACCTGAATGTATTTTATTCTGCAGGCATCAGCCAGCGGGTTAAATTAATCCCCTCGGCACAGCTTGCCTACGAATATTCCGCCGGAGAAAAATACCAGGGAATAAAAACCGGCGAGCATGTAATGAACAACCTCCTTGCCGGCGCGGGCCTGGACCTGTTTGTAAACAACCTCACGTTTAACCTCGCCCTGCAATCACGTGTATGGTCAGCTAAAGACGATCACCCGCAACCCGCAGGAAGAGTGGTATTGGGTATTACATATAGTTTTAAACAGTTATATTATGCGTTAAAGTGACCAGTTTCCAATGATCGGTTTTGCCCGCAGTACGAAAATAACAGGGAACTGAAAACCGATCACTGGAAACTGGAAACTCCTTTTTATCTTGCCCCATGCTAACCCTTGAGATCTGCGCCAATTCCATCACTTCCGCCATTGCGGCTGAAGAGGGACGTGCGTCGCGGATCGAACTTTGCGATAACCTGGGAGAAGGCGGTACGACACCCTCTTACGGTACCATCAGTTACTGCAAACAAGCGCTTAGTATCCCGGTGATGGTATTGATCAGGCCAAGAGGCGGGGACTTCGTATATACCGACCACGAGTTCGAAGTGATGAAGCGGGATGTGATCCATTGCCGGGAAGCTGGCTGTGAAGGGATCGTCACCGGCATTTTACTGGCCGATGGCACCGTAGACAAGGCCAGAACGGCCGCATTGATCTCGTTGGCAAGGCCGATGCAGGTCACCTTCCACCGCGCATTCGACCAGGCCGATGACCTTCTTTCCGCACTTAACGACATTATTTCCCTCGGCTGTGATCGTGTGCTCACCTCCGGCGGCCAGTTATCTGCTTTATCAGGGATCAGCATGATCCGGAAACTGGTAGCTGCCGCCGGTAATCGCATCAGTATCATGCCGGGCGCAGGTGTCAACGAAACAACCATCGCAGACGTGGCGCGCCTGAGCGGCGCCTCAGAGTTTCATGGCTCGGCAAAGATAGCTGTCGGCGCTCCTGTATCAGGCGGCAATGCCGTTATTACCCGCACGAGTGCCGCAAAGGTAAATGCCATGCGTTTACAACTGGATTCACTCGCCTGACGCAACTTTCCCGGTAGTTTGGTGTTGTATCGCCATGCAGTCACCCTCGTTAACCAAGCCGGTTCATTTGCTCCTGTTCCTTGTCCTGCTCTTTACCGGGCTGTATTTCGCCAAAACGGTACTGGTGCCGGTGGCTATTGCCGGTGTTCTGGCTATGCTGCTCACTCCGCTTGCCGACTTTCTCCAACGGAAAAAATGTAGGAAAGCGGTTGCCGCATTGCTCTGCGTGCTCACGCTGCTGGGTTTCCTTGCCGTGATCATCGGGCTCCTCAAGTGGCAGCTAAGCGATCTTTCGACCGATCTCGATAAAATAGGAGATCGCCTCTCCGACATCTCCCGCGAAATAAAACGATATATTAACCAGAACCTGGGCGTAAGCTATAAAAAACAGGAAGAGATCATCGATGGCCAGTCGGCTATGGCAGGCGCGGGCGGCAGCCAGGTGGGCACCATCGCTGCTTTCCTGTTCGACGCCACCGTTAACTTCGTGCTCGTGGTCGTATACTTATTCCTGTTCTTGTTATCGAGGGATCACCTTGAAGGTTTTGTACTCCGCGTTGTGGCCGGAGAGGACAAAAAAGAGGCCACCGCTATCATTAGCGGCGCCGTAAAAATGACCCAGCAATACCTCACCGGGCTGGCGGTTATGATCGTGATGCTTTGGGTGCTGTATGGGATCGGGTTTAGTATCGTAGGGGTGAAAAATGCCTTGTTTTTTGCAGTGCTGTGCGGGTTACTGGAAATCATTCCCTTCGCGGGAAACCTGGCCGGGACCATGCTCACCGTAATGATGGTGATGATCCAGGGCGGCGATATCGTAATGATCTTCTCGGTACTGGCCGTATACGCCGTAGTTCAGTTTGCACAAACGTATATCATCGAGCCGCTGGTAGTGGGGTCGGAAGTGAACCTCAACCCCCTGTTCACCATCCTCTCCATCGTGATCTGGGAAGCGGTGTGGGGCATCGCAGGCATGTTCCTGGCCATCCCCATGATGGGCGTCCTTAAGATCGTTTGCGATCATGTAACCCCTTTAAAACCCTATGGCTATCTTATCGGCAATGGCGACAAAAAAGGAGGGAAGCTGGCAGAGCGGATCAAGAGCCTGTTCGGACGATGATCCTTTTATTACATTAGCCGGGTGTAACGACTTTTAGCCATTTCCCGGCAGCAAACAAAAGATCGCACGTCCCGCAAGCTTCAGCCTGTCTGACGGGTTATGCGCCGGTTTGTTTTTGCCGCTCCCGAAAGCTCAACAGGATAGATCAGCCTAAAAAAGGCAGGCAAGACCGCCGGCAAGATAAAGTGTGTTCCTGTAAATTATGTTGCAGGTAACCGGCCCGCCTCATCGGGTAAATAAACACGAAAACGTGTCTTCTTTCCACTTATTTGACAGCATACGATACCAATACCGTTAGTATGATATCTTTGCCCGATGTGCGCCAAAATCCTGCTTCCCGTTCCCCTGAACTTTAGCTTCGCCGAATGCCTCTGGTACCTGGACCGGAATTACGACGACTGCCTTCACCACATCCATGACAACCAGCTTACCAAACTGCTTGACCTGGCCGGTACGCCTGTGCTCCTTCAATTATCGGGAACTAAGCATGCGCTCGAAGTAAAGCTGCCCACCGGAAACGACCACCTGCTTCCGGATGCGGCCCGTTACGTGCGCGATTGGCTAGACATCGACCGGGACATCGAACCGTTTTACCAGTTGCTCTCGCAAGACGCGCAATTTGCTTTTATGGCACATGATTTCAACGGGCTCCGTCTCATTGGTATTCCCGACCTGTTCGAAGCCCTGTGCTGGTGCGTCATCGGCCAGCAGATCAACCTTACGTTTGCCTACACGCTCAAACGGCGTCTTGTGGAGAAGTTCGGGAGTTCCGTGCTCTTTGAAAGCAGAACCTGCTACGCATTTCCCACTCCCGGACAATTACAGCATGCCTCCCATGATCAGCTTCGCGCGATGCAATTCTCCGGCCGCAAAGCGGAATATATCCTGCACCTGGCGTCACTGTTCTCCTACGGTGAAATAAACAAAGCCATGCTAGAGGAAATTTCGCCGGAAGAAGCATTCAGCAAATTGATTTCTATCCGTGGCATAGGAGCATGGACGGCGCACTATACGCTCATGAAATGCCTCCGCAATGCCACCAATATCCCCTATGGCGATGCAGGCCTAAACAAAGCGCTTCACCTGCTTAAAAATACCTCCCGGAAACCAACCAATAAAGAAATTGACGCTGTTTTTGAACATTACCAGGGATGGCAATCATACCTGGTGATCTACTTGTGGAGAAGCCTGGCGCAAGAGGCTGGACGTTCGACGCTCCAAAAAAATCGGCTTGAATAACCACCACACAAGTTATACTACATTCGACTGATTTACAATACGATACATCTTAGTGTACGCGGTACAATTACCTGGTTGCCGGTCATTTTTTCTTTGCGAATCCCGATTTACCGGGATACTTTTACACCCAACTAACCAATTATAAACGTGATATGAGACAAATCACTACCGACAGGGCTATGCCCGATCTTACCTATTTGGGAATCTCTCCCGCACAAAAAATCCATTACCAGCTATCACCTTCCGGGTTAATTTCCCATAGCCTGGCCAGGGGAGAAGGGGTGCTTTCCGGCAACCAGGTGCTTGTGGTCGACACCGGCGAATTTCGTGGCAGGTCGCCCAAAGACCGCTACATCGTCGCCGACCTTATCACCGAAAAAAATGTATGGTGGGGAGATATAAACATCCCTTTCAGTCCCGAAAACTTTTACGGCTTGTACAACAAAATGATCGATTATCTTTCTGAAAAAGATATCTACCTGCGCGACGTCAGCGCATGTGCAGATCCACGTCACCGTCTCTCGCTCCGCGTGATCACCGAGCACGCTTTCCAGAACTTATTTGTGTACAATATGTTCATCGCGCCCGAAGATGAACCGCGCTGGCAACCCGAGTGGACCATTATCAGCGCACCGGGATTTCGGGCGACTGCAGAAACGGATGGCACACGTCAGCATAATTTTACGGTCATCAATTTCACGCGACGCGTGGTCCTGATCGGCGGATCGGCCTATACCGGGGAGATTAAAAAGGCGGTGTTTTCCGTACTCAATTTCATCCTGCCGAAATATAAACAGGTGCTGCCGATGCATTGCGCCGCCAACCGCGGCAGAGATGGCGATACCGCGATTTTCTTCGGTCTCTCGGGAACAGGAAAAACTACGCTATCAGCAGACCCGTACCGCGACCTGATCGGCGACGACGAACATGGCTGGACAGACGACTCGATCTTTAATTTTGAAGGCGGTTGCTACGCCAAAACCGTCGGGTTAACCGAAGAGCGGGAACCGCTCATTTTCCAGGCAATCTACGGCTCGGCCCTGCTGGAAAATACCGTTTTCAAGCAGGGGACCCTTAAGGTAGACTTTCACGACATTTCCAAAACAGAGAACACCCGCGTATCGTACCCGCTCGATCACGTTACGCATGCCGTGATCCCGTCTGTAGGCAACGCACCGGCAAATATCTTTTTCTTAACCGCGGATGCATTTGGCGTACTGCCGCCTGTGTCTAAACTCGACCACGCACAGGCGATGTTCTACTTCCTGTCAGGATACACTGCCAAGGTAGCCGGTACCGAACATGGCATACAGGAGCCGCAAGCTACTTTTTCTGCCTGTTTCGGCAAGGCTTTCCTGCCCTTGCACCCGGTGCTCTATGCCAACCTGCTTGGAAAAAAACTTCGCATGGCGGACGTCAATATCTGGCTTATCAATACCGGCTGGATAGGCGGTGCCTATGGAACCGGTAAAAGGATCCCGTTAACATATACCCGGACCATCATCCGGTCGATCTTAAGCGGGCAGTTAAACAACGCGGGCTATACCCGGCATGCAGGCTTCGGTTTGATGATGCCAGATCATTGTCCCGGTGTACCCGGTGATATCTTACACCCGGCGGCCACCTGGCATAGCATAGACGATTACACCCAGGCTGCCAACCGCCTGGCCGCAATGTTTAACGAAAACTTTAAGATGTTTGCCAACCTGGTAGACGAAAGCACGTTAGCCGCCGCCCCCAAAACCGCGAAATATAACCGCGAATTGCTGAGAACGTAATACTAACCCCGGTGTGCCGCAGCTACAATCTCACGACAGCACAGGTAAAATTAAAGGCCAGGAGCATTCTGTATGCCCGGCCTTTAATTTACAAACGGATCTGCAATAGGGTGCCGCCTTATTTAAACCGGATCCCAAAGGTTACATAAAAATTATTTCTCTTTTCTTCAATATCGGCCGCTTCGCCGGGGCCGGTCTGGTTATAGTACGACAGGTCTTGAGAGATCACATAAGGTCGTGTGTTGTACCTGGTGGTCGAGTTGGCGTAGGTGAAGTCAGCATAGAAGTTATTCTTGCGGTAACCGATACCTGCAGAAATGATTTCCGAAGAATAGTCAGCCTCTTTGTACGGGTTGCCCGCGGTATTATAACCCGCCCTGAGCATCGTTAGTGAACTGATCTTCAATTCGCCACCGACCCGGAAATTAGTCGCAGGCTGAAAAGCATTTTTGATGTCCTTATTCATGAACGTGGTAGTCGGCCTGTCATCAGAAGAAAAATGGATACTTGAATAGTCGACATACTCCGCATCACCGGTGATCAGGCCTGTGCCGCCAACCACTACCGAGATCCCGCCGCTTACTTTATAAGGCGAACGAAAGCTATAGCTCGAAGGGTAATCGGCATCATTATACGTATAGGGTGCATACGCCGAACCGGTAGCCGGCGTGTACCGCGTTTCAATCCCTTCGGCGTAATCATCATCCACCGTATACCAGGTAGGGGATACAAAATTCAAACCCAGTCTCACCGCAGGGCTGGCGCGGTAAATAAGTCCGAGCTTGGCATTTATTCCCGAGCCATCGGTCACCTGGCTCGAGTGATAGTCCAGCCGGTAACCGGCACCTATCAGCTGGGCAGGCTGGGTAGCATAAGGGGCGGTTTTACCGCTCTCGGTAAACTCTTTATCGGCCGTAAAATTGATCGAAGTAAGCGAAATGCTCCCGCCAATATATAACTGGTTGCTGTAATTGGCGCCTACGGCAAGATTTAGTTCAGATTGCCCCCCGGTATAAAAAGAAGAGCTCAGTTGCGAGTTAGGAGTGTTGGTTGTGGCAAAAAAACCGTTGCTGTAATCGATCAGGAAACTATCATAGGCCATACCTTCAAGACTTTCGTCGGCCAATGCAGAAGGACCCGAATACCCGGCTGCGCTCCCCGCGATGAAATCAGCAAAGGTGCTCCGGGTATTGGTGCCGCCATACCTGTTATCGAGGTTAAAGTTATTGGTGCGGTTATAGCCGATACCGAAATTAAGGCCAAGCCAGCCCCGGGTAAGATCGCTTCCGCGCGGCCGCGGAATAGCCAGGTGAAACACCGCGCCAGCCTGGTTAAAGCCGAGCTTTTCTTTTTGAGCAGAGGTAGAGGTAGCCAGGTAGGTGGAGTTAGCTGTTACGCTGCTAAAATCCGTGGTTAAGCTAAGATCGTTCCGGGTAAACATGCCCAGGCCAGCCGGGTTCCCAGATAAAGAGCTGAGGTCTCCGCCTAGTGCAGTTTGTGCGCTACCCATCGCCCTGAAACGTGCTGTTACGCCCTGCTGCGTTTGTGAGAACCGTAAAAGATCAGATGTATACTGGGCAAAAGCATTTCCAAGAGGCAATACCATTCCAGTTAGAAGCAATATGTTCTTCAATTTCATAAATAAGCTGTTAAATAAATGCTCCGTACGAATTACCTGCCGCCTCTTGTCGGTCTTCCGGAAGAAGATGGTGACGATGAAGGAGAAGACGAAGGTGATGATGACGGTGAAGAAGAAGGTGTGTACGAGGGCTGCGTTCTTTCAGGCCTGCTGGATACCGGATCCGGCTGACGCTGTGGCTGGTCCTGCGTACGTGTACTTTCTGTTCTCACCGGCCTCGATGAAGGCTGTGATGTTGATGGCTGAGAGGTGATCCTGTCGCCGGCGCCGCCATTAGCCGGTGTTGCACCGGTACGTGCCGGGCGGCTGTTGCTTGGCGGATTATTGGTGATAGGAGTGGAGTAACCGTTTCCGCGTCCTGCAATTGCATCACGGTTAGGCCGGGTGCGGTTATAGTTGTAGCCGTTATTGTTGTTATAAATGGTGCCCGGGCTATAGAAGCCGCCGCCATATGCATACCCTGGAAAGTAAGAGTAGTAGGAATTCGATCCCCAGTAGCTCCCGCCATAATAGTACGGATTGTAGAAGAATCCCGAATATCCTGAGTAGCCATAAGGGTTATAACCGAAACGGGAACCCAGGCCGAAATACAACGATAAGCCTGATCCGTACATCGTGTTATATCCGTAGGTGTTATACGGAGAATACGGGTATGCATAAAAGCTGTCATAATATCCGCGGTAAGCAGATCCGTAACGGAAACGGTTGATACGGCTGGCGTAGCTGCCATCATAATAACCCTCGTAATACGCATCTTCGGCATTGCCGCTCAACTGGGTAGCCGGGTTACCACTATTTGCAGGTTCGCTTTTATCCGCGCGTACAGGCTCCTCCTTAGCTACCGCCGCGGTATAGTATACGTCATCATCTTGCGATGATTGGTGGGCTAATTTATTAGAGGTGGAGCACGATCCAGCCAGCATGACTATAGCTGCAAGTGCGGGAATTAATAGATTCTTTTTCATGGCCGTAATAGTTTAATCAGATCTTATATAGCAGACGGTTAGCGGTTATAAATGGTTGCACCCGGATTTTATAAAATACATCAGGTAGTTTTATAACTTTGTCCGCAGGTTAATATCTATAAGTAAAAGTACAAATTTCATTCCACAAATCATATTATGAGTAAGGGCTTAACAAGCAAAAACGACGATTATTCGCAATGGTACAACGAACTTGTTACTAAGGCTGACCTGGCCGAACATTCCGCGGTGCGGGGTTGTATGGTCATTAAGCCCTACGGCTATTCCATTTGGGAGAAAATGCAGGCCGCTTTAGATAAAATGTTCAAAGACACCGGTCACAGTAACGCTTATTTCCCGCTCTTCATACCAAAGTCATTTTTCTCAAAAGAGGCTTCGCACGTTGAAGGGTTTGCGACCGAATGTGCCGTTGTGACACATTACCGGCTTAAGAACGATGGTAAAGGTAATATTATTGTGGACGAAGATGCAAAATTAGAAGAAGAATTAATTGTACGCCCAACCTCGGAGACCATTATCTGGAATACTTACAAGGGGTGGATCCAGTCATACCGCGATCTGCCCATCCTCGTAAACCAGTGGGCCAACGTAGTACGCTGGGAAATGCGTACGCGGCTATTTCTCCGTACCGCCGAATTCCTCTGGCAGGAAGGCCACACAGCCCACGCTACGCGGGAAGAAGCCGTAGAAGAAGCAGAACGCATGCTTGAAGTGTATGCAGACTTCGCGGAGAACTTCATGGCGATGCCGGTGGTACGCGGCGTTAAAACCCCTAACGAACGCTTTGCCGGCGCCATCGAAACCTATTGTATCGAGGCACTGATGCAGGATGGCAAGGCGCTCCAGGCAGGCACCTCCCATTTCCTCGGCCAGAACTTCGCAAAGGCGTTCGACGTGAAGTTCACCAGCAAAGAAGGTAAGCTAGACCACGTATGGGCAACCTCATGGGGCGTTTCTACGCGGCTGATCGGTGCGCTGATCATGGCGCATTCCGACGATTCGGGCCTGGTGCTCCCGCCTAAACTGTCGCCTATCCAGGTGGTCATTGTGCCTATTTACCGCAACGACGAAGAAAAAGCAAAGATCAGTGAAGCGGCGAACGCACTCTCGGCCAGCCTCAGGGCACGTAACATCTCCGTTAAATACGACGATCGGGATACCCAGCGGCCAGGATTCAAATTCGCGGAGTACGAGCTGAAAGGGATCCCGGTACGTGTGGCCATTGGCGGACGCGACCTGGAAAACGGAACCGCCGAGATCGCACGCCGTGATACCCGCGAAAAACAAACCGTCAGCCGCGAAAACCTCGATCTGTACATCAGCGACCTGCTCGACGAAATCCAGCAGGCTATTTACAACAAGGCACTGGCATTCCGGACCGAAAATACCCGCGAGGCCGATTCTTACGAGGAATTTAAACGCCTTCTCGATGAACAACCAGGCTTCGTTTCTGCCCATTGGGACGGCACCGGCGAAACCGAAAAGAAGATCAAGGAAGAAACCAAGGCCACCATCCGCTGCATCCCGCTCAACAACAGGCAGGAGGAAGGAACCTGTATCCTGACCGGGAATCCATCAAAACAACGGGTATTGTTTGCAAGAGCCTATTGATGTTGCACGTTTAACGCTGTACGTGATACATATCAACCAGGTTAAACGTCTCACATAAACCATCTGCTATGAAATACAACAAGCTCGGCCGTTCCGATCTGCACGTAAGTGCTGTTTCTTTCGGCGCCATGTCGCTCGAACGGCACCAGGATGATAACGACAGGCTGATCAGTAAAGCGATCGATTCGGGCATTAATTTCTTCGACACAGCCGATATTTATGAGCATGGTGACAATGAACGCCGCCTGGGCAAAGTACTGAAAGGGAAACGCCATAAAGTGGTGCTGGCAACCAAGGCCGGTAACCAGTGGAAACCCGATGGAAGCGGCCTGGACTGGAATCCAACGAAGGAACATATCCTGGCAGCGGCCGATGAAAGCCTCAAACGCCTGCAAACCGACTATATCGACCTCTTCCAGTTACACGGCGGCACCATCGAAGACCCGATTGATGAAACCGTCGAAGCTTTCGAACTATTGCAGCAGCAGGGAAAGATCCGTTATTACGGGATCTCGTCTATCCGGCCCAACGTGATCCGTGAATACGCAAACAGGTCGGCCATTTCCAGCGTAATGATGCAATACAGCCTGCTCGACCGCCGGCCCGAGGAAACGTGCCTCGACCTGCTGGCAGACAGATCTATCGGGGTACTCGCAAGGGGCGCCTTGGCGCAAGGCCTGTTAGCCGGTAAACCCGCAAAACCGGTTTTAGGGCATTCGGAAAAAGAAGTCAAACGCATTACCGGCGCGGTAAAGGAACTTACTGCCGGGATGGACGAGGGCATAGGACCCGCCCAGGTGGCGCTTCTCTTTGTACTCCGCCATCCGGCGATAGCCAGCGTGGTTGCCGGGATACGCACCAACGGCCAGCTCGACGAACTACTAAGCATTAACCAGGTACGTTCACTTACCGATGACGAGTACCATTTTCTCGCAGACGAAGCCAGCCTGCTTACCTATGAGCAACACCGATAGCATCCCCGATTACCAGCAATTTATAAACGAGTCCACCAGCAGGATCAGTCATTTCGAACGTCTCATCAACCGGTACTCGCTGGCCCGGCTCGCTGCTGTGCTGCTCTGCGGTCCCCTGGTTTACTACACGGTTAAATACGAGATGGTGATCCTGACCGAGCTTTCCATCCTGCTAATGATGCTGGTGTTTACGCTGCTGGTAAAAAAACAATCCGGCTACACCCGCGAAAAAG
The DNA here is from genome assembly GCF_009834915.1 of Hufsiella ginkgonis. Lineage (GTDB taxonomy): Bacteria > Bacteroidota > Bacteroidia > Sphingobacteriales > Sphingobacteriaceae > Hufsiella > Hufsiella ginkgonis. The sequence continues at coordinate 362,558 of NZ_WVHS01000002.1, forward strand.
AATTCTATATCGCATTACAGCAGGTTAGTCAGAACGAGCTTACCATCATGGCCGGCGGCAAAACGATCTATCCGCAGGGCGAAGAATGGCAGGACGACAAACACCCTTATACCTCCGACCTGGATATTTATGGCACGAAGTCGCTGTTTGCGCTCGTAAACCGATGTGCGACGCTCCCGGGCAACCGTTTACTGGCCTCGTGGCTTTCCGCACCGGCGGAAGTGGGCGAAATTGAAAAACGACAGGAATTTATCCGTGAGCTGACCGCCTTGCCGCGCTGGAAGCTGAACCTGCAGGCGCAGTTATTGTTCGCTGCGGAAAGTAAAGCGGACGTACCGGCGCAGCTGATGCAGTACCTCTCTCAGTCGGCTGCGGTGCGAAGCGGTTTCCTGAGAACGTATATCCGCCGGGTGCCGTGGGTCATTGCCACATTGCTTGCCGGCAGCTTCTTTTCTGCTTACCTGCTGGTCCCGGTCCTGTTGCTGATCGGTATTAATGCCTGCCTGGTGCTGGCAAACCAGCTGATGATCAACAAAGCGCAGCGAATGACGCAAAAAGCAGGCGATGCGCTTTATCATTATTCAGGGGCATTCAAGATGATCGAGCGTAAAGCCTGGTCATCAGAAATGGGAAAAGCGCTTGCCCTTGCGGCCGACACCAAAAGCGAGGTCAGTCTTTCCCTCAGGGTAAAAAAGCTTTCCCGGTTGCTGAACTACCTCGAAACAGGGGGAATGTCGCTGGTAGGGCCGGTGCTCAACCTGGTGTCGGCCTGGAACCTCCGGCAGTACCTGGCCATCGAAGACTGGAAGCAGGAGAATAATCCGTACCTCGAAAGTGCATTCGTTACCCTTGCCACCTTTGAAGCAATACTGAGCCTCGTAAGCCTTCGTACCAACTACCCGCAATGGTGCTTCCCAACGGTGTACGATCACGCAGACTACACCCTGGAAATTAAAGATGCCGGGCATCCGCTCATTCCTTCCGCCGTACGGGTTACCAATGATTTTACACTCACGGAAACGCGGAAGATCGACATCATCACCGGCTCGAACATGGCCGGAAAAAGCACTTTTCTCCGCACACTTGGCATAAATGGAGTTCTGGCCTTTTGCGGAGCCCCGGTATGCGCCTCGTACATGCAGATTACGCCCGTACAGCTGTTTACCTACATGCGTATTAAAGATTCGCTGAATGAAAGCACCTCTACCTTTAAAGCAGAGCTTGACCGGCTGCAGCTGCTGCTTACCACGCTCGCACAAGGCACCAGGGTTTATTTTCTCGTCGACGAAATGCTCAGGGGCACCAATTCTGCAGACAAGTATTTAGGATCGCGGGCCATTATCGAGCAGCTCATCCGGCAGCAGGCCGTGGGCATTGTGGCCACCCACGATCTTCAGATCGCCCAACTGGAGAAAGCTTATCCCGGTTACATCCGTAATTTCTATTTCGATATACGGGTTGAACACGGCGAAATGCTCTTCGACTATAAGATCAAGAACGGCGAATGCAAAACATTTAACGCCTCGCTGCTGCTTAAACAGCTTGGCATTGAGGTAGAAAACACTTGATGGTGACGGCAGAATCCGTTAACTTTCATGAAAAATGCGATGAGCAACCCTCTTAAAACCATTCTATACGCGGGCCTGGCGGCCGGCACCCTCGACATTACCGCAGCGGTGCTCAACTTTATGCGGGCGACCGGCAAAAGCCCCGTTATGGTGCTTCAATATATAGCCAGCGCCGTGTTCGGTAAAACGGCTTACGGGGATAACAACCTCTGGATCTGGGGGCTGGTTTTTCATTACGTGGTCGCCTTCGGTTTTACTATCCTGTTTTATGTGGCTTACCAAAAGATCCGCGTATTCGGCAGTTACCCGGTGATCTCCGGTCTTCTTTACGGGGTGTTCGTGTGGATCGCCATGAACCTCGCCGTAGTTCCCATGACGCTCATCGGGAAATTTCCTGCAGACCCGGTTTCGGCCCTCATCAACCTGGTTATCCTTATGCTGATGATAGGGCTGCCTATCTCCCTGATCGTGAACAGGATGTCGGTTACGCAGCATAGGGAATAGCCGCGGCACGTTTAGCATTCTATTCTCTTCTCCCAATTGTATTTTTAAATAAAGTTTCCTATCTTTGCGCTTCAATTAAAAAAACAGTTAACAAAAATTTATTAACAATGTACGCAATAGTAAATATAGCCGGACAGCAATTCAAAGTTGCAAAAGACCAGCACCTCTTTGTGCACCGTTTACAGGGAGATGAGGGCGCTAGTATTGAATTTGACAATGTGTTGTTAGCAGAAGATGGTGGAAAGTTCAAAGTAGGTGCGGAAGCATTGAAAGGCGCTACGGTTTCAGCTAAGATCGTGTCTCATTTAAAAGGTGATAAAGTGATCGTTTTCAAGAAAAAACGCAGAAAAGGTTACAAAAAGAAAAATGGTCACCGCCAGCAGTTCACCAAGATCGAAATTACTGGTATCTCTCTCTAATTCATTAAGGTTAACACCGGGTTTTATACCCTAAAACATAAAGAAACATGGCACATAAAAAAGGTGCGGGTAGTTCTAGGAACGGTCGCGAGTCGCACAGCAAGCGTTTAGGTATCAAAATTTATGGCGGACAAGAGGCAATTGCCGGTAACATCATCGTTCGTCAGCGCGGAACTAAACACCACCCGGATAAAAACGTAGGCATGGGTAAAGATCATACCCTGTTTGCATTGATAGACGGAACCGTTTTTTTCCGTAAAAAAGCGGATGACAAATCATACGTATCGGTACTTCCTGCAGAAAAAGCTGCTGTTGAGGCGCCTGTAAAGGCTGCCCCGGTTACCGCCGCTGAACCACAGCAGGTCGGGGTTGAACAACCAGCTGCTAAAAAAGCACCAAAAAAAGAAGCTGCTCCTGAAGCCGCGGTTGCCGAAGAAGCACCTGCCGCCGAAGTTGAAGCCGCACCTGCTACCACCGAACTGGTAGCTGACGACGAAGCACCGGTTGCTGAATAAGCATACCTGACGGCATAAAAAGCCCTGGTCGGTTTACCTGATCAGGGCTTTTTTTATGGAACATATTCCTGTCATCCTGGTCTGCCGAAGGAGAACGGGCTAACGCCAGCGCTAACATGCAGTGCTCCGGCAACCTCACGCCATAAACGACACCATCCCCGCTGCCACTTCTCCCAATTCCCGGTTTCCTTTAATGATGACCTGGTCACCTGCGTCCGCGGGACGGAGGCTTTTGGAGAACAGCTTCCACGCAAGATCCGGACCGATGATCACTTCAGTTACGAAGGCCCTGGAGCTGCCGCTATAAGCATACCATTTTTCGCCGTCGTACACGATGGGCCATGTGCTTTCTGCATCGCCGGTAACGGTGACGGCCACGATCGTTCCCTTTTTTGCCTTCACATCCCGGAAGGTATAGGGCAGCGCATACATACACACCTGGATAAATGGCCTTAAATACATCGGCGCCATCAGCGCAGGCCTGTTCACGGCCTCCCGGATCTGTTGCTGGTGAAGCCATTTTTCGGTATACTCCCGGGCAATATGCATCCAGTTAAGGCTCTCGCTTTCGCCGGCCCAGGCAACGGGAAACACAGCCTTTTCCATTGGATCGAGCGATGCGTAATACTCACAGTACGCTTTCCCGGTAAGCTCGTGCAGCAGTATGAGCACCTGCGGACTTACCCTTTTCATAGCCTTCACCCAATCGGCATTCAACCCGTTTAGAAAATCAACCAGGTCCTGGTAAGAAGAAACGGAGCTGCTCTCGCCCTGGTACCCGTCCCGCAGCATCGAAAGTACGCGGATATTGCCGTCGAGCAAATGCGCCGCCGCATCCTTTACTTTCCAGTGTTTTGCCACCGTTTGCGCCCGCCACTCTTCCGGTGAAAGCGACTTCAGGAGATCGATAAGCAAGTCGTCCAGCAACGGGAGCAACCCGGTTAAGCTGATAGAGGTTACGTGGTAATGCATCTGCTAAAATAGCCGATAGCGCCCGATCATTCAACAGTAAAGCACAAAAAGTGACGCACGGATCGGTCAAAGACTTTACATTATCTTAACCTCTGAATAGTAATTTAGCCTGCTGTGTGATAAGCTAAAGTCAGATCGGAGCGTAGTAATATGTCAAAAATAGTGTCGGCAGGCATAGGGTGGTTGGGGGTAGTGTCATGCACCCTGGCGTACCTACTGTTAAGCATGAAGGTCATTCAGGCAGAGTCCCGGGTGTTCCAGTCCCTCAACATCGTCGGGGGGTTTTGCCTGGCATTTACCGCGTTCGATACCCACGATCTTCCGAACGTAACCGCAAACTTGTTCTGGATGTTTATCGGCATCTACGCGCTGGGCAGGCAGCTACGAACCCGCAACCGCGCCGGCAACAGTTAGTTGCGGTATGGCGAGCGCTTCATAGGCTTTTTGCTTGTAGTAACTAAGCCTTTCCGCATAAGCCGCTTTATCACTTTCCAGCGACAGGTAGAAGTAGGCGCCGTCCACCAACACGAAAATAAGATCGGCGGTGGTCTGCGGATCCTTAACCGACGTAAGCGCTTTGGCGTTGCATTGCTCGATGATCGCCGCCAACCCCTGGCGAAGCGAGTCGAGTATCATCTTATACTTTACCTTGATCTTATGCTCGCGAAAGATCAGCGCATAGAACGTGTAAAACAGCCCGTCGTCGAACAACAGGTTCCACTTCTTGGAAAATAACATCTCGATGGTGTTCTGCAAATTCCTCAGCGTTGCCTGGTCCTGGTGTTTGATGGTGTAGATCAGCAGGTATCGTTCAAGAATGTGGTCGATCAGCGCATAAGTGAGATCTTCTTTGGTTTCAAAGTAGTGGATGATCAGGCTGGGGTTAACCTCCATCACCTTCGCAATCTTGGCGATGGAGGTATTCTCATATCCTTCCTTTTTGGCGACCCGGTAAAATACGTCGATGATCTCTTGTTGTCTCGTCTCTTTAAGACTTTTTCGCCCCATTATGTACTGATTTTTTGGAGGATGCAATCTAAATAAAAGTATTCCTTCCGGCCAAATTTAAATAATAAATTGACTGTACGTTCAATTAATATATTAATCAGTCCTTAACCTCGCCTTAATATGGCAAGGGGAACTTCGCTGTGTTAAAAAGCCTGTCTTTATCTAAACTAATAACTACGGATCAAATGAAAACAAAGCTACTTTATGCTTTCCTGCTTCTATTTACCTCAGCAAGCAGTTTTGCGCAGGGCATCGCCGTAAAAGGTGTTGTCACGGATGCAAAGACCCGGGAAACCCTTCCCGGCGTAAACATTATGGTAAAGGGAACGAGCGTGCACATCGCGACCAACAGCGACGGCGTTTATACCCTGAACGATCTTAAACCGGATGCAATACTGGTTTTTACCTACGTAGGGTACAAACAGGAGGAAGTGGCCTGGGGCGGAAAACGGGAACTCGACGTAGCGCTGTCTGCCGACTATGCCAACCTTGGTGAAGTGGTGGTCATCGGTTTCGGTACCAAGAAAAAGATCAACGTTGCAGGTGCGGTAGACCAGATCTCGGGGAAACAGCTCGAATCCCGGCCTGTTACCAACGCGCTGCAAGGTTTGCAGGGGATTAGCCCGGGCCTGAACATCACTTACCCGGGAGGATCTCCCGGTACGGTGCCAAACATTAACATCAGGGGGTATACCTCTATTAACGGCGGTTCCCCTTTGATCGTAATCGACGGCATCCCGGCAACCAGCAACGACGACCTGCTGAGGTTAACGCCGGCAGATATCACTTCGTTTACCGTACTGCGCGATGCGGCATCGGCTGCTATCTATGGCGCCAGGGCGGCATTTGGCGTGATCCTGGTAACCACTAAACAGGGTGTGGCCGGGCACAACGAGATCAAATATAATACGTTCGCTTCCTGGTCGAGGCCGACTATATTGCCCAAACCGGTTACGGATCCTTACATCTTTTCGAGGGTTTTGGAGACGTCGACCGATAATACACCCTGGGATTACGTGAATTATTCTGATGAGTATTATCGCTGGGCGAAAGAGCGGTCGGAAAACCCGTCTATTGCCGACACCCGGCTCAACCCCGCCGACCCGACGAAATGGTCATATATGGGTAGTAACGATTGGTATGGATATTTCTTTAACGATGCGAGTTTATCTAAAAACCATACGCTGAGCCTGTCCGGCGGCGCCGCCGTGAACGGCAAGCCGTTGACTTATTACTTATCGGCTGATTACACCAGAGAGAACGGTCTGAACAAGCTGACAGCCGACTACTGGGACCGTTTCGGAGGCAGGTCCAAAGTAGGCTTTTCGCCGCTTACATGGTTGAAAGTAGATAACAACCTGAATATCTACCAAACCAAGCGCGCACTTCCGAATTCGAGCATCACCGATTTGTACTACCTGATGCCAACTGACGTGGCAAGAAATCCCGACGGTACCTGGGCCAACACGGCTGCGGGTAAGCTTGCGGCTAAACTGGTCGACGGGGGCAACAGCAACCAGGATATGTTCGGTTTCCAGAATATTACCGGCGCTACCGCAATGTTCCTGAACGGCGATCTCCAGGTGAACGGCGACGCCTCTTTTAAGCGCGAATTGTGGAAAACACATGCCGATGCCAGGAAATATAAAATAGGCTACGGACCGAACGATATCCGCGAAGAAGGCGGAACAGGATCAGTAAGAGAGGCGAACAGTTACTTATATAACAACGCGTTCAACTTGTATGCTACCTATAAGAAAACCATTGGTGATCATTTTATGAGCGCCATGGCCGGTTTTAACAGCGAAGACTACAACTACTCCACGGTAACTGCTTCTAAAGATGTACTTATCTCCTCGTCCCTGCCGTACCTGTCGCTTACCAGCGGTACCGCTACGGCAAGCGCGGGCTATTCGGCCTATGCCACCAACAGCGTATTTTCGAGGTTGAACTACACGTTTAAGGACCGCTATATCCTGGAAGCTACCGGCAGGTATGACGGATCGTCGCGTTTCCCGGTCGAAAGACGCTGGGGCTTTTTCCCATCAGCTTCAGTTGCCTGGGTAGCAAGCGCCGAGAAATTCTTCGAACCGCTGTCGGCCGCGGTAACGACCTTTAAACTGCGTGCTTCTTATGGTGATCTTGGTAACCAGAACGTAGGCGATTTCGGGTATATCCAATCGCTGTCAACGGGTACTTCCGGTTACCTGATCGGCGGCGCCGGACAAAACCAGGTCATTACCGGCGCGCCGGGGCTCAGCGTCGACCCGCAAACGTATACCTGGGAACGCGTTTCAACCCTGAACATGGGTACCGACATCAGCTTCCTGAACGATAAATTATCCGCCACGTTCGATTATTACATCCGCGATACCAAAGGCATGCTAACTGCCGGACAGGAATTACCGGGCGTGCTGGGTACTGGCGTGCCGCGGCAGAACGTAGCAGATCTGCGCACCAAAGGATGGGAGTTGTCTGTTTCCTACCGCGATAAATTCAAACTGGGGTCAAAAGCTTTCGGCTTCGAAGCCAAGGTTTTCCTGGCCGACTCAAAAGCAAAGATCACCAAATTTAAAAACGACCAGAACCTGTTTTCCAGCTATCGCATAGGACAAACGCTTGGCGAGATCTGGGGACTGGAAAACGACGGCATGTTCCGCAGCAAAGAGGAAATTGCCGCGCTGAACGAATCTGCCGTGATCCCCTGGGGAGCGCTGTCGATCGTAGAAGGCTGGCCGAAATACAGGGACCTCGACGGGAATAAAAAGATCGAGCGCGGCCTGAGCTCCAATGACCCTAAAGATTTGAAAATCATCGGTAATAGTTCTGATCGCTACAGCATCGGCACCAACCTGAACATGGATTATGCCGGTATCGATCTTTCCGTGTTCCTGCAGGGAGTATTGAAAAGAGATTTTTACCCGCACCACTACCTGTTCTGGGGGCCTTACCAGCAACCTTATGCGAACGTTTATCCCTGGAACCTTGATTTTTACCGCGGTGCGGACGAATCTGCGGCACAACGCGCTAAACATTCTGCCTCTTATATCGCTGCCGGACTCGCCGATGCGAACAAAAACTCCGCCTACCCGGTACTGCAATCCTGGCTGGCAGATGCCAACTACGGAACCGGGCTGGATATTCCGCAAAGCCAGTACCTGCTAAATGGCGCTTACCTGAGGATTAAGAACGTGGCTTTAGGCTACACATTCCCGGCCAGGTGGACAAAAAAGGCGGGCATCGCCCGTTTACGTGTGTTCGCTACCGGCGAGAACTTATACGAGTTTTCTTCCATTAAAAAATACATCGACCCGGAAGCGGTTAACCAGGGGCCAAGCGCATGGGCCTATCCGTTCCAGCGCAGGTATGCTTTTGGCGTAAACCTTGGATTTTAACTCATTAACAGATAAGCGTTTAAATTACTCTAATGAAACCATACTACGCCGATACCATACAAACGTCGCTGAAGGACCTGCCGGCACATGATAGTTTCACCACCAAAAAAAACAGTTAATTCTGATGAAAAAGTATATCGTATTATTTATCACGGCGGTGAGCATGCTTGCTGCCTGTAAAAAGGGGGAGCTTGACCGTTTTCCTCAAACCTCTACTTCGCCGAACCTGTTTTTCAACACCGAAGAAGACCTGTCGCTGTACGTAAACGGTTTATTGTCGCAGCCAGATCGCGGCACTTACCTCAACGATCAGAGCACCGATAACGTGACCACCACCGCGGCAGTCGAGGTAAAAAATATCATGGTTGGGACCGCCAACGCCCAGAACATCACTACCGGGTGGAGCTGGACCAGGTTGCGTAACATCAACTACTTCCTCGAGAACTATCCCAAAGCGCAGGTAACCGCTGCCGTAAAGAACCATTATGCGGGCTTGGCCAGGTACTACCGGGCGGAGTTTTACCTCGACAAAGTGAAGCGTTTCTCTGATGTGCCCTGGTATTCGACCACGCTCGATCCTACCGACGAGGAACTGTTTAAAGCACGCGACCCGCGCACCCTTATCACCGACAGCATTATGGCCGACCTTGATTTTGCGTACAGGAACGTAAGAGAGAGCGTACCCTCAGGAACACCCGGTAAGTGGGCAGTGGCGACGCTATACGCCCGCGCCGCCTTGTATGAAGGTACTTATCGTAAATACCACGACGAGCTCAACCTAAAAAGTACGGCCAATACCTTCCTCGAAACCGCCGCAAGGATTTCCGGTGAAATGATCGCCGCTAAAAAGTACAGCATCTATAATACCGGCCGGCCGGAGCAGGATTACGGAACGCTGTTCTCGAGCCAGGACCTGACAGGTAATAATGAAGTGATCCTGGTCAATATTTTCGATCTCAGCAAAGGAAAAAGCCAAAACGTAAACTCGACCGTATTCGGCGATTATGAGCAGGCTCCCGCGAAAGACCTGGTGCAAACCTACCTGATGAGAAACGGAAGCCGCTTTACCGATGTCGCGAATTATATACAACTCGGTTTCGTAGACGAATTTAAAAACCGTGATCCGCGCATGTCGCAAACCATGGTATACCCGGGATGGGTGAGAGTGCCTGACGCGACACCATACATTCAGCGGTTAAATAAAAACTTCACCGGCTATCACCAGTTGAAAGGCTATGTGAACAGTACCGATAATGCCATCTTAAACGGTGTGGATTTCCCGGTTTACCGCTACGCGGAAGTGCTTCTTACTTATGCGGAAGCATTGGCTGAACTGGGTACGTTAACACAAACTCAATTAGACCAATCGCTGAACCTGTTGCGGAAAAGAGCGGGCTTGCCCGACCTGAACCTGGCAGCCGCCAACGCCGGCCCCGACCCGGTTTTGCAACTGCAATACCCGGGCGTGGCTGCCAATACAGGTGTGATCCTGGAGATCCGTCGCGAACGCAGGGTTGAATTCGCCTTTGAAAACATGCGCTTCGACGACCTGATGCGCTGGAAAGCAGGTAAATTGCTCACCAAAAGCCCCGAGGGTATGTACTTTAAAGGATTAGGAAAATATGACATGACCGGCGATGGGGTAGATGATATTATCCTGATCGACCGCACCGTGACCATCCCTGCAGAAGATCAGAAGGAGAAAAACTCCCTGGGTGTGAAGCTGGTATATTACCGCGCAGGCGTAATCGGTTCTGACGCCACCGTTTACCTGAAAAATGGAAACAACGGGGGCGTCATCATTACCGAAAATGTTGTGCGGAACTTCGAGGAGCCGAAACATTATTATCGCCCCATCCCACAACAGCAAGTAACGTTAAATCCTAAATTAAAACAGATCTTCGGCTGGTAATACCCATGGAAATAAGCAGGAGAACCTTATTGAAAGCGGCCGCAATGGCTGCAGGCACGGCTGCTGCAGGCGGCCTGCCTGCTTTTGCATCGCCGCCAGCCGAACGTGAGAGGGGCAAAGGTCCCGTGCTCACCATAGCGCACATCACAGACGTGCACATCCACGCAGGAGAAAACGCCCCCGCGCGATTCAAAAACGCCTTAAAGCAGGTCATCTATAAGCACAAACCTGATTTCTTTTTAAATGGCGGCGACTCTATCCACGATGCCTCGTATGACAATGTGGTGCGTGAACAGGTGACAGAACAATGGGCCATCTGGGACGATTGCCTGAAACTATTGAGCGAATACGAGATCTACAGCTGCATTGGCAACCACGACCCATGGTGGAAGGCACCGGCCAAAACCGACGAAATGTACGGGAAGGATTACGTGGTGAAGCGGCTGAAAATCCCGGCCCGCTATTACAGTTTCTCTAAAAAGAACTGGCACTTTATTATCCTCGACGGAAACAACGAAAAGATCTCCCTGGACGCCGAACAATACACCTGGCTTGAACGGGAACTGGAAAAGATACCCGCATCAATCCCGACGCTGCTGATGTCGCATTATCCCATCCTGGGTACCACGCAGGTGCTGGTAGGCGGCGGGCATTCGGACTGCAAGAAGCTAAAGGACTTGTTTTACAAGCACCGGGATAAAGTGAAGGTTTGCCTGAGCGGGCACAATCATTTATCAGATCGCACCAGCTATAATAATGTACTTTATTGCTGTAATGGTGCCATGAGCGGTTACTGGTGGGGGAAAGGCGATGCAGAATCGGCAGGACAAGGGTACTACCTGGAAACGCCGCCTGGATATGCTATATTGAAGCTCTACGCCGACGGGACCGTAGAAAACGACTATTTTTCGCATTCATTTTAACACATTACAAACATATCAAAGACGATGTTAAAGATCATCCTCCCCATAGTATGCCTTTCTTTGTCGGCATCCGCGTATGCCCAGCAGCGCCAAAAGAAGGCGATTTATATTATTGCCGACGGCATTCCCGCGGACGTGATGGAACGGTCGCCCATGCCTAATTTTAAAAAGATCATTGCCGCCGGATCGTACTCGCGCATACACGTAGGTGGCGATAAGGGAACCTACAATGAAACCCCCACCATCTCCGCCGTAGGCTATAACAGCCTGCTTACCGGCACCTGGGTGAACAAACATAACGTGCCCGACAATAACATTAAGGCGCCGAATTACAATTACCAGCACATTTTCAGGTTATTTAAAAGCCAATACCCCGCAAAAAAGACGGGCATTTTTTCCAGCTGGACCGATAACCGCACCAAACTCCTGGGAGACGGACTGCCGGCAACCGGCAACTTTAAGCCGGATTATGTTTCCGACGGGTACGAGCTGGACACCGTTCGCTTTAAACACGATAAAAAATCGGATTACATGCACCTGATAGACGATGAAGTAGCGCAACAGGCGGCGAATACCCTCCGCGTAAATGCGCCCGATCTTTCGTGGGTTTACCTGGAATATACCGACGACATGGGTCACCGCTATGGCGACAGCCCTGAGCTTGCCAACGCCATGACCATGCTGGATGTGCAGGTGGGCAAGATCTGGGACGCGATCAATTACCGCCAGGCGAAATTTAAAGAAGACTGGCTGATCGTGATCACCACTGATCATGGACGGGATGAAAAAACAGGTCGTGGTCATGGCGGGCAGTCGGAGAGGCAGCGCACCACCTGGATGGTCACTAATTTTAAGGACCTGAACACCTACGCGCAATATTTCGATATGGGGGTAGTGGACATCATGCCATCTATCGCCCGTTACCTTGACGTAGCGCTGCCTGAAAGCGTCGCCCGCGAAATTGACGGCACGCCTTTTATCGGTCCTGTATCCATCACCGCCCTCAAAGCTAATTACGTACAGCAGCACCTCGACATCAGCTGGAAAGCCCTGGAAAAAAAGGGTAAAGTAAAGATCTGGGTGACCACCACCAACAACTTTAAAACAGGGGAGAAAGACACCTATCACCTCCTGGGAGAGGTGGACGTGGCGCAGCAGCATTACTTCGCAAACGTAACAGGTTACCCCTCCGAATTCTACAAGCTGATTGTCGAGGCGCCGGCTAACAGCGTCAATAAATGGATCAGTTTAAAATAACTCCGGTTAAAAACGAAATGGTAGAGTAAATTCGTTTATTCTACCATTTTACCCGACTTCTTCAGGTACCTTACCGTTGCGTAAAATAACACCAGCACTACCAGCACGGTAATAGCCAGGATGTTCCGTAAACGCTCATCGCTGAAAAGGATATCATCGTACTTAAATAACAGGATCGCGCCAATCCCCATCAACCATACAAACTGGGTATTGTACTCTTTCAGGATCCAGCGGTTAAAGTTGAATTTCATGCTTCCCATGGTGGTGCTCAGGCCCTTCACATTAATCACCCAGCGGTTAACGCGTGCACAATATTCGTCGAACTGCCTGCCAAACTTGTTCCGCAAAAAGTTTTCCTCCGCCAGTACAATCGCCTGGTAAATAAAAAGGAAGAGCGGGATGAACAGTGCAACGAACAACAGGGAGTTGCTCAGGATCCCCACACCGACCAGCATCAGGATATTACCTACGTACAAAGGATTGCGTCCATGGTTAAAGATCCCTTCCGTAACCAGGTTCTCAGCGTATACTTTTTTATCCTTTCCGCCACGGACGATATACGCCAGGCCGATGGTAATTCCCCGGATCACCTGCCCGGTTACCGTTACTACCAGCCCGATAATGATCGGCCATAAATAATAATGGTCGCCAAACGTCTCCGGTCCGAATACTTTCCGCGATGGAATAAACAATGCCAGGTAAAGAAAAATGAATAGGTTGTTCCTATATTTAAAGAAAAAGTTACCGATTTGTATCATTTACGTTGTACGTTATAAGTTCTCCGTTATATGCAGGCGCCCGGCACGCATAACGTCCGGCGTCAAACGTATAACGTAATTCTATTTCACTGCGATCATTCCGCAGAAATTATACCATTTAAAGAAAGTTTCGCAATGGGTAAAGCCTGCTTCGCGGAGCATGAGGTTATTTTCACTCAGTTTATAGGGGATCAGCACGTTCTCGAGTGCTTCGCGCTTTTGTGAGATCTCCATGTCGCTGTACTGATTCCGGCGTTTATAGTCGTAATAATACTTGATAAAATCCCGGTTAAAAGAAGTTTCCTCCGCGAGGATCTTTTCAGACAGGATCAGTACGCCCCCGGGGGTAAGGCCTTCGTAGATGGCGCGAAGCAGCTTATCGCGGTACAGCGGACGGATAAACTGGAGCGTGAGGCATAACACCACCACCGAGGCGTTGGTGATCTTCACGTTATCGCCCAGGTCGGCTACGCGTAGTTCGTACGGACGTGTAAAACCGGCCTCCCTGAGTTTTACATCGCATTTTTCGAGCATCTCTACTGAATCGTCGATACCAACGAAACGGATATCCGGTGAAACCAGTGTATTCATGCCGATCATGGTGGTGCCGGTGGAGCAGCCAAGATCGTAAATATCGGTTCCCGGCTGAACGCGGTCGGCCGCCAGCTCAGCGATCATGCGCTGGATCTCGCCGTAATAGGGCACCGAGCGGCTCACCATGTCGTCGAACACACTGGCGACTTTTGCGCCGAACTTAAAATCCGAAACCTTATTGATCTCTTCTTTAAAAACTTCGTCTTTGGGTTGTTTTGGAGCGGCAGGCATTTGCTTCATTTAACTAAAGGCATAAAGATAACAATGAATAAGGAATAATGGAGAAATCATTAATTTTGCGGCCTCATTAGATAGCAGCGGAAATATGAATAAGCAAGTGAAAGTAGGATTGGTACAGATGACCTGTACTGCCGATAAACAGGAAAACCTGGCCAAGGCAGTGGAAAGAGTGCGGGAAGCCGCCCAGAAAGGCGCGCAGATCGTGTGCCTGCAGGAGCTTTTTACCTCTCTTTATTTTTGTGATGCAGAGGATTATGACAATTTCGCCCTGGCGGAAAGTATACCCGGCCCGTCGTCCGACGTTTTGAAAACGCTTGCGGCGGAGCTGAACGTAGTGATCATCGCGTCGCTATTCGAGAAACGCGCCCAGGGGATCTACCACAACACCACAGCCGTGCTGGATGCGGATGGCGCCTATCTCGGCAAGTATCGCAAAATGCATATCCCTGACGATCCCGGGTTCTACGAGAAATTTTATTTTACTCCCGGGGATCTCGGTTATAAAGTATTTAAAACAAAATTCGCCACCATCGGCGTGCTGATCTGCTGGGACCAATGGTATCCCGAAGCTGCCCGCATTACCTCGCTCATGGGCGCCGAGATCCTGTTTTACCCTACCGCTATCGGTTGGGCACACACACAGAACGACGACACCAATACCGAGCAATATAACGCCTGGCAAACCATCCAGCGCAGCCACGCAGTAGCCAACGGCGTACACGTAGTGAGCGTAAACCGCGTGGGAAGCGAAGCGGGCATCAGGTTTTGGGGCGGTTCTTTTGTAGCCAACCCGTTCGGCAGCGTCATTTACCAGGCCTCGCACAGCGACGAGGAAGTGATCGTGCAGGAAATCGACCTCGCTAAAACCGATAGCTACCGCACGCACTGGCCGTTTATGCGCGACCGGAGGATCGACTCCTACAGCCAGATCACGAAGCGGTATATTGACGAGGAGTAGGTGGTAGTTATCAGTTGTCAGTGGTCAGTAATCAGTTATCAGTTGTCAGTTATCACTGATCGGTTATGAATAGTCAGTTGCCAGTCATTGGTTGCCAGTTTAATTGCGTGTAGTTTCCGGTTGTAGCCGCCGGACAACCCGGGATAGGAACTGATTACTGACAACTGATCACTGATAACTGATCGGTTATGAATGGCCAGTTGCCGGTCATCAGTGCCAGTTTAATTACGTGTAGTTTCCGGTTATAGCCGCCGGATAACCCGGGATAGGAACTGATTACTGATTACTGACAACTGATCACTGATAACTGATCGGTTATGAATGGTCAGTTGCCAGTCATCAGTTGCCAGTTTAATTACGTGTAGTTTCCGGTTGTAGCCCCCGGATAACCCGGGATAGGAACTGATTACTGACAACTGATCACTGATAACTAATCCCGCTGACCCGCTTTCCTTCTTTCTAACCTCGCAAACGCTGCCTTCGATCCATAATACATCCCCGCGAACAGGAACGGGCAGGTGAGGAGCCACAACAGGAGCCCGAACATATTTACCACGAACAGCGTGGTAATGGCGTGCCAGGGATCTTTCGTGATCATAGAGGTGATATCTGCCAGGGTATAGTTAAATTTCCGGTCACTCAGCAGCGTTGTGCCGAACTTCAAATAGGGAATGAACAACAACAGCTGCAAAGGATAAACCAGGTGACATACCAGCTGGTTGACCGCTAAGTTGATCCTCAGCACCAGCGACAAGGTAATACTTAAAACGGTGGTCGAACCCAACAACGGAATGATCCCGATACACAATCCCCAGGCCGATGCCAGCGCCAATTTATGCGGCGTGATGCCCATCGTGAGAAATCCCCTGACCTTTTGAAATAGTTTGGCAAACATGCTGCGATATACGAGATTTATAGAAAGGAAACACTGATTACCGGAAAATATTCGTGAATACCGCCGCAGCAACAATTACATACTTGTATCACCTCTGCGATACCAAACGGTTCCATAAACGAATAGCGGGAATAAAAGCGCCGATAAAAGTAATCCCCAGCTTGACCTCCTTCATTACTTTCTAATACTTAATTTTGTCTCCATATGCATTCCCGCGTGCGGGCTTTAAACGACTATAACACCTTAAAACATCATCTATCACATGAACCACTGGCTCGTAAAATCCGAACCCCATAAATACTCCTGGGAAAAATTCAATGAAGATGGGCGTACTTCCTGGGACGGCGTACGCAACTATGCAGCGCGTAACAACCTGCGCGACATGCGGGAGGGCGACCTCGTATTATTTTACCACAGCAACGAAGGCAAAGAGGTGGTAGGCATTGCCAAAGTGGTGGCGGAATCGTACCAGGACCCCACCACCGAAGATCCGAATTGGCTGGTGGTAGATCTTTCGCCCGTAGAGCCGCTGAAAAACCCGGTAACCCTGACCCAGATCAAGGCAGACGTCGCCCTGAAAGATATCGCACTGGTGAGGCTCGGCAGGCTGTCTGTCGTTCCCTTAAAACCGGAGGAGTTCGACAGGATACTGGAACTGTCGGCGAACGTTTTACGTTGACATTACACGTTAAACCCTTTACTCTCCTAATTCATCCCCATAAAAAGTCAGTATTAACTAAAAAGCGCTTTCAGCTCCGTGGCATCGGCGGGCTGCATTTTCCCGCCTAGGATGAGGCGCAGCTGCCGGCGGCGCAAAGCCCCCTCGAACAGCAGGTGATCTTCTTCGGTTTCCGGAACCAGCGAAGGCACAGGCGTAGCGACGCCTTCTTTTTGCACGGCTACAAAGGTGTAATATGCCTCATTTGATTTGATACGGGTGCCTGAGGGGATATTTTCCGCCCATACATCCAGCCTTACCTCCATGGAGGTATTAAACGCCCGGGTCACTTTTGCTTCGATGGTAACCACATCGCCCAGGCGGATGGGTTGCTTAAACGACACATTGTCTACCGATGCCGTTACAACAATGCAGTTACAGTGTTTTTGCGCCGAAATCGCAGCGGCGATATCCATCAGGTGCAGGAGCCGGCCTCCCATCAGGTTGTTCAGTGTATTGGTATCGTTAGGCAGCACGAGCTCGTTCATTATAACGAACGAATCTTTGGGGGTCTTTGAAGTCATCGGGAGCAAAGATAGCGAGTAATAATCATGTTTGGGCGTTTTACGTCCAACCTCCCTCACCTGCCATTCACCACGATCTCTCTATATCCCACCAGCTCATCCCATCTTCCTCCCGGCTTGCGGTAATAAAAAAGCAACTGGTAGGTGTTGTTGGTCTCGAAGTGGGAACCGTCAAAAACCGTATCATCGGTTACTTTTCCTTTATCATCGGCCCATACATAATGGTAGTCGTAAAGACCCTGTTTAAGGAAAAGGGAGCCTGTAAAGCGTTTATGCGCCTCGTCATAGGCCATCCGGTTCTCCGGCGTGAGGCGGTAATCGTTAAACTTCCCGACAATGTAGGCGCTGCCGCCTTCCGTGGGCGGAACGGCAGACAGCGCAAATTTCACGCTGGCGTAATCGGCGTCGGTGCGGCTGTCGCGGCCTTCCTGGTTTCTCACGAGGAAATTACCGTTATTGTCGTAAAAATAAGTGTAGGCAGCAGCGCTTATATCCGGGTCGTTAAGCAGGTACACCGCATTGGCCGTGTCTTTCACGATCTTGGCGATCCGCTCAGACTGGTAGCGGAGACTGATGAAATCCAGTCTCCGGAATTCGATCCCTCCCAAAAAATCGAGTTTTTGCAGATCGTTATACACCAGCTGGTTCTGCCGCACATAGGTCGGCCGGCCGGCCCATTGCGCCTGGTCATCGCGACCGTTCTGGATCACCAGCGCCTTTACATCGAGATACGGGTTCTGGATCATAAACTGGTGGTTAACCGAGAAATTGATCTTCTGTCGCCTTTCGCGCTCGCGGACGTTGGTAGACGGGCCTACGTCGGTGGTCATGGAAACCTGCTGGTTCACCACGTAAAAGCGGCGCGTAAAAGCCGGTTTCCGCGCATCGTCCTCGTAAACCTTCAACAGGTAATTTCCGGAGATTTTCGGCTTAATGGTGAAATTCGGGAGTACCAACTCATAATGGGTATACTTCTTAAGGGTGTTTACAGAGATGCGGTAGTCGGTGATCCGGTCCTCCGTAAAGCCTTCCATATAATCAAGCGGGGAGATGCGGCTGGTGTTCCACTCCGCATCGCAATGCTCGAGGGCGTACGAAAAATTATGGGTACCGGTACGAAGATCATCGAACGTCAGCAGCAATTCCTCCGAACCGCCCATGACCAGGACCGGGAACGACTGCTCTTTCCGGCGGTTATAGAATTCTACGGAACGGATGTAGGGCTTATATACGGCGTTTATGTTGCTGGTTTGCTGCGCGTGACCCGGGAAGACTACACCCGGAATGATGAATGTGCAAAGTATTACGATTTTTTTTAGCATATTTTATAAAGTCCAACGTCTTACGTAATAATATATTTGCCTTTCTTTCCCATAAAAGTATCATTTTATTCTATATGCCACGTTTTCTCGTTCCCGTCTTTATCCTGGTTTTCTTATCCGCGTTGATCGATTGGTACGCCTTCCAGGGAGTACACACCATCTCGGCATATTTCGAAGCGGCAGCCATCGCCGACCCCGTTTATTGGATGATCTCGGCCGCATCGGTGGGGTTGCTGATCGTGGCTACCGCCCGTTACGTGGCACAACGCAAAGCAACCATGCTTTTTAACGTAGCGGTGAACACTTTTCTTACCCTGCTTGTCACCAAACTGGTGTTCTGCCTGGTGTTGCTGGGTGAAGATATCTTCCGGCTCGGTTTTTACCTCATCAAGCTGGTAGTTACGCAGGGTGAAACCGTTACCGGCCGCGCGCCGAGATCGGTATGGATCAGCCTGGGCGCGGCGGTGGTTTCACTGATCCCGTTTTTCGCTTTCCTGTTCGGCATTACCAAGGGTAAATATCATTACCGGGTACACCGCACCATACTTACCTTTGCCGACCTGCCGGAAGCGTTTGACGGGTTCAGGATCATCCAGATATCCGATATCCATTCCGGGAGCCTCACCAACAAGAAGGAAGTACAGCGCGGTGTAAACATGATAAATGCACAAAAACCTGATCTTTTT
The DNA here is from genome assembly GCF_009834915.1 of Hufsiella ginkgonis. GTDB lineage: Bacteria > Bacteroidota > Bacteroidia > Sphingobacteriales > Sphingobacteriaceae > Hufsiella > Hufsiella ginkgonis. The sequence goes on from NZ_WVHS01000002.1 coordinate 381,726, forward strand.
ATATTTACAGGAGATCTCGTAAACAATCGCTCGACAGAAATCGTGCCCCTCATCCCGGTATTTTCGCAGATCAGGGCGCCTTACGGACAGTTCTCTATCCTTGGTAACCATGATTATGGCGACTATGTAAGCTGGCCAACGCCTGACGAGAAACGAAAGAACCTCGCCAGCCTGAAAGATCACCACCGCTCGATGGGTTTTCGCCTGTTGCTGGATGAACATGTACGTATCACCCGGGGACAGTCGCATGTCAACCTGCTAGGGGTAGAGAACTGGGGTAAAGGTTTCGGCGAACGCGGCAATCTCGCAAAAGCGATGTCGGGCATCACCAATGGCGAGTTTAACCTCTTACTGTCGCACGACCCTTCTCATTGGGATGAACAGGTGAAAAACAATCCGCTAAAGATTCACCTTACTTTTTCGGGACATACACACGGCATGCAATTTGGCATCGAGGCGTTCGGTTTTAAATGGAGCCCGGTAAAATATCGCTATGCTAACTGGGCCGGCCTGGCCGAAGAGAACGGGCGTTACCTGTATGTAAGCCGGGGATTTGGCTTCCTGGGGTTTTCGGGCAGGGTGGGGATCTGGCCGGAGATCACGGAGGTGGTATTAAGGAAAGGCTGAGAACCGTTCACAGCTGGCATAGCAATACCCGGAGGGCTGCATCAGCACTAATAAGACACGATCGATAGCCTTCCTTCATCACTCAGCACCTACCGGTTGCTGATCTTTAACCGGTCCATATACGACTCGCCTACCGGGATGGTCTTCCCGTTTATATGCACCTGGTGACGCTCGATGCGATCGATATGATCTATCGCGGCCACATACGAACGATGGATGCGGATGAACTTCGCTTCTGGCAAAAGGCTCTCCAGTTCGCCGAAAGTCATACGCGAGAGCAGGCTCCGGTCCTTCATCACGAAGTTCACGTAATTGCCTGCCGCCTCGAGGTAATAGATATCGTCGAAGTTCACTTTTACCTGTTCATACCCGGTTTTAAGAAAAACATAGGATACGCTGTTATTCTTGTTCCGGGCATCATATAGCTCCTGTACCTTGTTGCACGCTTTTACGAAGCGGGGCAGGGAGAAGGGCTTGAGCAGGTAGTCCACGGCGTCGAGCTCAAAGCTGGTCACCGCATGTTCGGAGTAGGCGGTGGTAAAAACCACGAGCGGTTTTTTATTCAGGCTATGCAGGAATTCGATCCCGGAAATATCCGGCATTTTAATATCCAGGAAGAGCAGGTCGACCTGTTCCCGCCGCATATACTCCATCGCTTTAAAGGCATCGGTAAACACGGCTTTCAGCTCGATAAAGGAAACTTTTGAAGCATGTGACCGGATCACTTCGAGCGCAAACGGCTCGTCGTCGAGGGCTATGGCTATCATGGCGACTAAGTTAGGAAATTCCGGTTAAAAGTAATTATAAAGGTAATTTATATAACTAACTAATATAAAGCTAAATAAAATTACATATGCTAATATTGTACAGTCAAATGAATGAAGAACTCACGGGCGGTTTCCCGGATGATGAGCTTATGTTTATCAGGATATAATAAGGCCAGGCGCTGTTTGACGTTGTTAAGACCGATGCCTGAATGGTCCTTTTCCGGGTCGTCGCCCGACCGCGGGTGAATACTGTTATATACATCAAAATAAAGCTCGTTCTCATTGGTGTTCAGCGTGATCCGGATCCAGGAAGGTTTTGATAAACTGATCCCATGTTTAAAGGCGTTCTCGATAAAAGGGATCAGGAGCATCGGCGCTATACGCTTGTCTATCAACGCTTCCTCGATATTTACATCAACACGTATATCAGGTGATTCCTGGGTACGGAGCAACTGGAGATCGATGTAGTTACGCAGGTAATCCAGTTCCCGGGCGAGTACGATCTTGTCCTGGTGATTCTCATGGATCATAAAACGCATCATGTCGCCGAGCTTCTGGATGCCGTTCGCGGTGCGCTCGCTGTTTTCCTGCAATGCGGTTCCGTACAGCGTGTTCAGCGAGTTGAAGAGGAAATGCGGATTGATCTGCGAGCGAAGAAAATCGAGGCCGGCCTCAGACCGTCCCAGATCGGTTTTGAGCTGGTGCAGTTCGGTGTTCATCGATTCACGTCTTTTGTATACCTGCCAGGCCAGCGGTGCAGTGATCAGCAGCTGGAAGCCGGCATTAAACAGGTTGATGATAAGACCGGCATCCCAGCTGTAATAAATGATCAGCACGATAAAAGAGATCGGAAGCGTGCCCGCGGCAACCGACAGCGCTACCAGCCTGAGGTATGCGCCGAACTTTTGCTTCGCGGCCAGCACCCTTGGAATAAAGTCGTAGATCGAGTACCAATAGAGGCCAATAGCGAACGGCGCGATCAGGCCAACTAACCCGATGGCCTCTTTTGGAGCATTACCGCCCATCATCATCAGCATTATGATCATCCAGATCACCAGGGCGACGGCACATTCGCGGCTTATTGCCTGGTACTTGGGCGCGATCTTATTGGTATTCAACAGGATGTAACTGGCCGCATATTTAATAGCGGTATAGAACACGAACATCATCATAAGCCAGAATCCGTAGATCATGTTTTCCTTAAACACCTGGCCGTAAAAAGCGTCCAGGTCGGGATGGTCTACCACCACGTAACCTCTCAGCCAGGTATCGGTGACCGCGAAAATTAACCCCAGTCCCACAAATAGGAAAAGACAAAAGATCACGTTTAACGCTACGTTCCTGCGGCTCAGCAACGCTGGAGTGATGTTAAGGATCAACAGTACGAACGATGCATACAGCACCGTATAGCGCACCATTTTCGGGAGAAAGTAGTTGGCGAAATACGAATATTCCACATGCGCATCGTTAAACCGCCATTGCAGGCCATCAGTATCGCTTTGCGTAACCGCCCGCGATACGAGAAAAAACATCGTAAATACATATAGCACGGTGGCGAACCAGAACTCGGTTCTCTTCAGGTCAAAAGGTTTCTTTAAAAGATCTTCCATATTCATTTTTTGATGATACAATGGTAACCGGAACTTTCCGGGAGCGAAAAAAAATGTGACAGAGCGGCATTTTCATGGGATGGAACCTTACGTACCCTCATTACACAAGCATAAAAAAATATATCGTCGTTTCCGGTTCGATATCATGCGAGAGACCAACGGACCTGTATTTTATTTACCGGGGAATCAGTAGGAATATTGCCAGCCGCAAGAACTGTCTATCCGCTGAGCAAATATTATCCTGAAAATAGTTATTCACATTCCGGATAATGACCGGTCAATTTTTTCAACATTCCCCTTAAAAGCAAGTCAATCCATTAAATTCGCCGGATTAAACTGAACGGGTTGGCAAAAGACGCGAACAAAGAAACGCCTTTAATGCAGCAGTATTATGCCATCAAGGCGAAATACCCCGGCGCGCTGCTGCTTTTCAGGGTGGGGGATTTTTACGAAACGTTTGGTGAGGATGCCATCAAAGCGGCCGGCATTCTCGGGATTACGCTTACCCGGCGGGCGAACGGTGCGGCAACGCACATCGAGCTGGCGGGGTTCCCGCACCATTCGGTAGATACGTACCTGCCGAAGCTGGTAAGGGCCGGTCAGCGCGTGGCCATTTGCGACCAGCTGGAGGATCCCAAAACCACCAAGACCATTGTGAAACGGGGCGTTACCGAGCTGATCACGCCCGGGGTAGCGCATCATGACCAGATCCTGGCACAAAAATCCAATAATTACCTCGCGTCACTTTATTTTGACAAGAACCAGGCCGGCGCCGCCTTCGCCGACATTTCTACCGGCGAATTTATGGCGGCGCAAGGCGGTATCGATTACATCGGCAAGCTGCTGCAGAGCTTTAAGCCGAGTGAAGTGATCTTCCCAAAGAGCCGCAGCCGCGAGTTTGCGGAAATTTACGGAAGCAATTTTTATACTTACGCCCTCGATGAATGGCCGTATGCAGGCGATTACGCTTCGGAAACATTGCTGAAGCATTTCGACGTAAAATCGCTGAAAGGCTTCGGAATCGCTCACCTGCCCCTGGCCGCTACCGCTGCGGGGGTGGCATTGCATTACCTCAACGAAACCGAGCACCGCAACCTGCAGCATATTTCTTCGCTTTCGCGGATAGAGGAAGACCGGTACATGTGGCTAGACCGCTTCACCATCCGTAACCTGGAACTGGTAGGCTCGGCAAACGAGAACGGGAAAACGCTCGCGGATGTGCTGGACCGTACCTGTTCACCCATGGGAGCGCGGCTGCTGCGCCGGTGGATCGTGATGCCGCTGAAAGAAAAGAAACCGGTAGAAGAGCGCCTGGAAGTGGTCGATTTCCTGCTGAAGGACGACACGCTGCGTGAAAAGCTGGCACAAGAGATCCGACAGATCGGCGACCTCGAGCGGCTTATTTCCAAGGTGGGTCTCCAAAAGGTGAACCCCAGGGAGGTTTGCCAGCTGCAACGTGCGTTAACCGCCATAGAAACCATTAAAAAAGCCTGCGAGGCGACCGATAACAACGCGCTCCGGATCATCGCAGAACAGCTGAACCCCTGTGCATTGATGCGCGAACGGATTGCCCGGGAACTGAGCCCTGAGCCGCCCGTGCTGCTGGCAAAAGGCGGCGTGATGGCCGATGGCGTAGATGAGGAGCTCGACCGCCTGCGAAAGATCGCCTACGGCGGCAAGAACTACTTGCTGGAGATCCAGAAGCGTGAAGCGGAAAGTACCGGGATCCCTTCGCTGAAAGTGGCCTTTAACAACGTATTCGGGTATTACCTCGAAGTAACACATGTCCATAAGGAAAAAGTGCCGGCCTCCTGGATCCGCAAACAAACGCTTGTAAACGCCGAGCGCTATATTACGCCCGAGCTAAAGGACTACGAGGAGCAGATCCTGGGTGCCGAAGAAAAGATCATGCTGATCGAGAACCGGCTCTACAGCGAGCTCGTACAATTTCTCGGCAGTTATATCAACCCGGTTCAGCTGAACGCCCGTTTAGTGGCCAGGGCCGATGTATTGCTGTGCTTCGCAGAGCTTGCCCTCAAAAATTACTACGTTCGCCCGGTGATCAATACCGGCAGCGAACTGGATATCAAAGGCGGCCGGCACCCGGTGATCGAAAAGAACCTGCCTCCCGGCGAGGAATACATCACGAACGATGTACTCCTCGACAGCGAAAATCAGCAGATCATTATCATTACCGGCCCCAATATGGCGGGTAAATCGGCCCTGCTGCGGCAAACGGGACTGATCGTACTGATGGCCCAGATGGGTTGCTTTGTACCGGCAAAAGAGGCCAGCATCGGGTTGGTGGACAAGATCTTTACCCGTGTAGGGGCTTCAGACAACCTTTCTTCGGGCGAATCTACCTTCATGGTGGAAATGAACGAAACGGCAAGTATCCTCAATAATATTTCCGGGCGAAGCCTGGTGCTGCTCGACGAGATCGGCCGTGGCACGAGTACCTACGACGGGATCTCCATTGCCTGGGCTATCGCCGAGTTCCTGCACAACCAGCCGCACGCAAAGGCGAGAACGCTCTTTGCCACCCATTACCATGAGCTGAACGAACTGACGAACTCTTTTAGCCGGATCAAAAACTTTAACGTATCGGTGAAAGAGGTCGGCAACAAGGTGATCTTCCTGCGCAAACTGGTTCCGGGCGGCAGCGAACATAGCTTTGGGATCCACGTGGCTAAAATGGCGGGAATGCCGCAAAAGCTGATTTCGCGCGCCAGCGAGATACTGAAACGCCTCGAGCAGGAACGCACCGGCGGCGAACATATCAAAGACAGCATCAAGAAGGTGCAGCAGCAGGCCTACCAGCTGCAGATGTTCTCCATAGACGACCCGGTACTGATCAAGATCCGCGACCTGCTGAACAACCTCGATGTAAACACCCTCACACCGGTAGAAGCCTTAATGAAGCTCGATGAGATTCAGCGCGTATTGAAGGCCTGATTCCACACATGTTAATAACTTCCGCCTGTATGTTACCGGTCAGTTCCTGACGTTTGTGCCATGCAAAAAAGCGTTTTCCGTTTGCTGATATTGTTACTGGTCTCCTCGGCAGTTGTTTCCTGCAAATCCGGGAAGCTGCTAACGGATGCACGCGACCTGCGGAATAAGCCGGTATCGGGCTCGCTGAAAGAGCGGTACGCCGCCGCCCTTAACGTAAAAGAACGCGAGATCGACAACGAAAAACTGTACAAATTCATCGATAAATGGATGGGCGTGCCTTATCGCGCCAACGGAATGGATAGGGATGGGGTAGATTGTTCGGGCTTTACCACTCTACTGGAAAAAGAAGTTTTCGATGTATCGGTACCACGTATAGCGAAACAGATGGCCGAGAATGTAAAGCGGAAATACGAAGAGGACCTGCAGGAAGGAGATCTTGTTTTCTTTGATTTCAGCGGACAAAAATTCAGTCACGTAGGTATTTACCTGAAAAACAATAAATTCGTACACGCCTCCACCAGTAAAGGAGTGATCATCAGCGACCTGAAGGATCCCTGGTATTACAAATATTTCTCGAGAGCTGGCAGCCCGAAAAATGATACCGCGACTTCCGGTGGACAATAACGCCTTAGATATTTCCCCCTTCTTTTATTCCCCCCGGTTATTGAGCAGCTGGAACGAATTAAATAACCACTCAGAATCGTAAATTTGCGGTATGAAACGGTTCGTTGTTACGCAGTTACTTTATTTGCTATTCGTGTGGCCGGCATTTTCACAAACAGTAAGGCCTGTTACGGCCAGCCAGTTAGAATCCCGGTTCAGGTCGGGCAAGGATACGGTGTACGTGGTCAACTTCTGGGCCACCTGGTGTGTACCTTGCGTGAAAGAATTACCCGAATTTGAAAAGTTCCGAGAAGATCACAAAGATCAGCCGCTTAAACTGCTGTTGGTAAGCATGGATTACGAGTCGAAGGTAAAATCGGCGGTAATGCCCTTTGCCAGGAGGCAAAAGTTAAAAGCCGAAATATTGATCGCTTCAAGGAAAAACGAGCAGGGGTTTATCGATGCGATAGACAAGGGGTGGAGCGGGTCTCTGCCGGGTACGCTCATCGTAAATAATGCCAAAGCGGTGCGCAAATTCTTCGAGAAGCCGCTTACCCATGAGGAACTGAACACACTGTATCAGACTTATAAATAACGGTCATGAAAAAACTAATGATTCTTGTTATAGCCGCGGCTGCCGCGCTTGCCGCAAAAATTCCCGCTGAAGGCTATAAGGCAGGCGACAGAGCCGCAGATTTCAGGTTAAAAAACGTAGACGGCAAAATGCTTTCTATGGCCGGCTATAAAACCGCGAAAGGCTTTATAGTGGTATTTACCTGTAACCATTGCCCTGTTTCCCAAGGGTACGAACAAAGGATCATTGCGCTGGATAAAAAATATGCGCAGAAAGGATACCCGGTGCTGGCGATCAGCCCGAGTGACCCGGCTTCGGTGCCTGCCGATTCCTATGAAAACATGCAAAAGGTCGCTACCGCTCATAAGTACACCTTTCCGTACCTGATCGACGAAACCCAGGCGGTTAGCAAAGCGTTTGGCGCACGGGCGACGCCACATGCATTCGTAATTCAAAAAACAGGCGCCGGTAACGTAGTCGAATACGTTGGCGCCATTGACAACAATGCTGAAGACGGCGATCCCAACCGGACCAACTACGTGGAAAAAGCGGTAGATGCCCTGCTTGAGGGCAGGAAGCCTGTTGTTAATACCACCAAAGCCTTCGGTTGCAGCATAACATACAAGAATTAATAAAAACCGATGCAAGAAAATTTCTGGAACAAATACAAACGTTTCGCCACCACCGAGATCCTGATGTATGTAAGCATGATCTTGATCATACTCCTGGGTATCCTGGTATTCAGTTAATTATTTTTTCAACAGCACCAGTTTCCGGTTATCCACATCAGCGGCAAGCTGGTAGAACTCAAAAAGCTCCTGGTATTTCCCGGCCGGGTAAGTGCCCTGGTTGATCTGCATCGTGCGGGTATACGTCAGCTGGTTGCCTTTCAGTTCCGAGGAAATGCTGAACGTACCGAACGGCTTTTCTACTTTCATATCCTGTGGATAACTTTCGGGCTGGAACCCTTCGGGCAAAGTAAAAATGAATTTGTCTACATCCAGGTAACCGCGGTTGATATATACGGGATTGACCCGGTTATTTACTTCCCGGATACCGCTGGAGATCTTGTTCACCTCGTTAACCGGGATGTACATTCGCTTATCGTTCGTTACGCCATATCCTTCGGCAGTAAATACCAGCTGCTCGGTAGCCACCGGGTTTATTTGTTTATCCTGGGTGAGCTTAAACGACTTAACTTCCAGGTTATCGATCACGTAGATATCATGCAGCTTCTTAACCTGCTCCGTGTAGGGGGAGTTAAACAGCTCCCCGCGGTTGTCATACTGAGTTCCCGCGAAACGGGTAACCATCTCGCCGCTGAGAACGCCCCGGCTATCCAGGGTAAACTTCGCCTCGCGTACCTGCGAGTTCATCGCAGCGGAGTACACAGGGGTGCGCATTACCTTACCGCCATTTTCTGTGCAGGCTACTACCAGGCGGTCGTCGGTAAAATCACTGAGAAAACCGAAAGGGATCTTTTGGTTGGTACATTCGAGCCAGGTGGTGTCGCGTTCAAAAGGCACGCAAAGGATCACGTGGTTTCCCTGGTTCATGGAAGCAAAATGCGGTGAAGCGCTCACTTTGGCATTACCAGCCTCCACTACGGTATACCAGGATTTAATGCCCGCCACCTTAAGCAGGCCGTGCATATAGTTTACCAGGCCTTTGCAATCGCCGTAGCCGGTACGGTCGACTTCGGAGGCCAGGATTGGCTGAAAGCCGCCAATGCCCACCTGCACGCTGATGTAGCGCGTCTTCTGCTGCATGTATTCGTAGATCTTCTTTGCTTTCTCTTTCGGCGAGGCGACGTTCCTGGTCATTTCCAGTACTTGTGCGGCAGTTTCCGGCGGGATGGCGCTGCGACCGGTCAGCAGCTTATCATATACCCAGCGCCCAAATTCGTCCCAATTGGTAAAAGAGCCCTTCACACCGTCATAGCTGAACTGTACCGGCGCCACCTGTACCGAAGTCATCAGCACTTCTTCATTCGGGCTGAACGGCTCGTCGCGATACGCCTTCATGTTAAAAACCTCCCATGACCAGGTGCTAAACCCATCGGCCGAAGTGCCTTTTACCAGTTTGCCGGGGAAGTTATTTTCAAGGTACCTGATCTCGAAGCCGGGTTTAGCCTTCACGGTAAATGCGGCTTTTTCTACGGATACGCCTGGTTCCGGGTTGGGGCGCCAATCGGGGAACGACAACGTTTGCTTTACCTTCACTTCATATTCATATTCAACCGTATACGGGTACGTGGTTATGGCGGGACGGTAATATTTGATCCGCGAATCCTCGTAAAGAGAGAAATCGCTGATGGCGCTCTGGTCCTTAAAATCCTTTTCACTAAAGCGGTTAATGGGGAGCCCGAACTCATTCATAATGGTACCCCGCACCGACTTTATTTGCCGGGTTTTATCATACCAAAGGTAGATCTGTGCTTCCGCATCGCCATTTTTATTGAGTACAGTTACTGATTTTTTAAGCGTATGCGTGGCATTCTCCAGGTCTTTTACTTCGATGGTAAGCTGCATGTTGCGGACCACGGCGCTTGCGCGCGACGACAACCCTGGAGGGATAGACGCTACGGTATACGTTTGCCGCCCCACGGCACCTGGTCCCGTCAGCAGCAGCAAAATTAACATCTTGAAAAATCTCATAGTTTCTTACGAAAAACGATGTCTGTTTTTTGCGTTTGTATGATCCTGTTGTACATCTCCTTCAGGTAGGAGTATTCTTCGTTACTGTAAACAGACTTATTGAACTGTGTGATCTGTGTATAAACCAGTTGGTTGCCATCGATGTTGGTCTCGCTGGTATATCGTCCGCCGCTTAGCGGCAGCGCCAGGCCAATGGGCGCCGGCTTGCTGGCAACCTCGAACCGCTCCGGGAATCTTAGCGACATCTGGATACGGTAATCAGACGGCGATCCCATGTCAACCGGGTAGGTACGTTCTTTCAGCTTAAAAGGATTCTCGCGGATGGCTTCCATGAAAAAAGGGTTAAACGAAAAAGACCCGGTGTTAAGGTCGCTAAAAGCATCGATCTGTACCTCGTATATCTCTTCAAGCGCCAGGTCCAGGCTATCGATATTGTTTATCTGGCTTTTTAACAGCTTGATCCTGGGCATCTTCTCGTCCAGGTTCTCTACATATTCTTCTACTGAATTGAACTTCTTGATCGCCCGTCGTTTGTTGTAAGCCTCATAGCCTTTGGAGTAACATTTCAGCGCACCGGTGATCTTTCCATTGTCGTTGATAGTAAGATCGAGGTTTAACGTGCGGCTCTTTTTCTCGGCGGCGGTCATATCGATCCAGTAAGAGGGTTTGTTCCGGCTGATCACACGTCCCTGGTCATTAATGCACTTGAACGGCAGCAAGCCAAAGGGCAGGAGCGGGTCGGTGGCATCCAGCATGTAGCTTTTCCCGTCAATATTTACCTGGGCTACCACGTAATCGAAGTCGCTGAGTACCGGGTAAAGTTTATTGATAAAGCCGTTCTCGCGGGTCGACAACAGCACGGCCTCTGCATCCAGCCCGGCGTACGAGAGCGCAGCAACAAGCGCGAGATTGATATCGCCGCTGCTGCCGGTATGGCTTTCATAAGCCTTCCTGATCCCGGTCATGCTGTAAATCCCGTCGAAACCGTTCCATTTATACCATTTCTGCAGGTAAGCATAAATAGCTTTCGCCTTGCTCAGCGGGGCGGTTTTACCGGCGAGAACAGGCGTAAGCTTATCCTTAAACAGATCTCCCTTCTTGATCTGGGCTCCAAAAGCGTCATGCCGCTGCAGGTCGACGTCGATCGCCTTCCAATCTTTGGTCACCTTGATCTTGGTACCTTCGTAGTTCTGGTAATCGGCCAGTTCGAAATAAATCGCCGAGCGGAAATTGTTGGGCGAGGTCATATAATCTTCTTCCACCAGCGCGGGTACGTTGGTCATGATGTAGGTCATCTTCGAGCAATCCACCTTGATACCACCGCCTGGTGTAAAACATTCTTTCTCCAGCTGGGCATCTGTTTTCGATAGCTTAAGCAATCCTCTTAACGACACATTATAGTTGAACATAGCCGGGATATGCGCCATATACTCGCTATGCACTTTGGGGATCTCCGACTGGAATACCCAGGGCTGGAAGTTAAAAATATACGGCTTGGTAATTTCGTAGCTGTACTCGATAATACAGCCCTCGGCGAGATTGGGCATTGCGAACTTAACCACGTCCCAGTGACTGTTCTTGTTTTCGCGGTAAACCTTCTTAGGGTCGAGGTTGGTGCGCTTCATCTCGCCGTTCGGGCCGGGAGAAATGGTGATACCTGAAATTTCGGAAACGGATTCAAACCGGTTGTTGTCTGATTTATAGACCGGGATCACCACATCACCCTGGTTAAACCCTTCTTTATTAAATATTTTAATCTTAACGTGGTATTTGTAGACCAACGGGGTGCCTTCGCCGCTGCTCATAAAAGTATCGCCGAATTCATGCAGTACGACGGCGTTGGCGCTGGTATCCGGTGCATACGATTTCATACCGAGCTCACTTGCCAGGAACTTGCCAAATTCGAAATCCTGGGCCATGCACACACCCGGTAGCAGGGAGAAAAAGAGGAGTAATCTTAGTTTCATATGTTCGGTCAAAGTAACAATTCATGTACACAATTACAATAGTTTTACGACCTTCGTCGTTCTCACAACGAATATGAAATTAAACCTTAAACGCCCCCTGGCCTTTTTCGACCTGGAGGCAACCGGCGTCAATGTCGCTTCCGACCGGATCGTGGAGATCTCTATACTCAAGGCCATGCCTGACGGGACGGAGCAGATCAAAACCATGCGCATAAACCCGGAGATCCCGATTCCGCTGGAGGTCTCCCTGATCCATGGGATCTACGATGAAGACATTAAGGACGCACCGACCTTTAAAGAAGCAGGAGAGGAGCTTGCCCGTTTCCTTGATGATGCTGACCTGGCAGGCTATAACTCGAACAAATTCGATATCCCGATGCTGCTGGAAGAATTCCTCCGTGCCCGCATTGATTTCGACCTCGAAAACCGCCGCTTCGTCGACGTTCAGAACATCTTTCACCAGATGGAGCAACGTACCTTGAAAGCGGCCTACCAATTTTATTGCGGTAAATCCATCGAGAACGCACATTCGGCAGAAGCGGACATCAAAGCTACATACGAGGTGTTGCTGGCCCAACTCGACAAGTATAAGGAGACCGAGTTTGAAGATAAAAAAGGCAACAAATCCTTTCCCGTACAAAACGATGTGGAAGCACTCCATAAATTCACCAACCTTAACCGCCCCGTAGACTTCGCCGCCCGGATGGTGTACAACGAAGAGGGCGATGAATTGATCAATTTTGGCAAACATAAAGGCAGGCGGGTAGAAGAGGTGTTCGACGCCGAACCCAGCTATTATGCCTGGATGAAACAGGGCGATTTCCCGCTCTATACCAAACGCTGCCTCGAAAAGATCTGGGTGCGCTGGAATGAAAAGAAAGTGGTGATCCGGAAAACCACCGAAACCGTTACGAAAATAGAACGCGAACCCGCTCAGGGGCAGCGTTCGTTCCAGAAGCCTCAAAAGCCGGCCAAACCGGAAGAAATCACGCCCGTGACGGACGATATGCTTGCCCAGTTAAAGATGAAATTCGGGAAATAAATCAGCGATTTTTACTAACTTCGCGGGTTCGCTACGGCGAATTCACGCATTTGCCTATGGGCATGACTATTTAATGAAGAACCAATCATAAAAGATGGCTGAAGAAACAGGAAACGGAGACCAACTACCTACTCACGACCGGATCATTCCAATAAACATCGAAGAAGAAATGAAATCAGCGTACATTGACTATTCAATGTCCGTGATCGTTTCGCGCGCGCTGCCCGATGTACGCGACGGCTTAAAGCCCGTACACCGCCGGGTATTGTTCGGCATGTTAGACCTTGGTGTTACCAGTAACAGACCTTATAAAAAATCTGCCCGTATCGTGGGCGACGTACTGGGTAAGTATCACCCGCATGGCGACTCGTCGGTATACGGCGCCATGGTACGTATGGCACAGGATTGGAGCCTCCGCTACCCGTTAGTAGACGGGCAGGGGAACTTCGGTTCCATTGACGGCGATAACCCGGCGGCCATGCGTTATACAGAGGCGCGTCTTAAAAAGATCGCCGAGGAGATGCTGGCCGATATCAACAAGGATACGATCGACTACCAGCTTAATTTCGACGATTCCCTCGAAGAGCCTACCGTGCTCCCCACCAAGATCCCTAACCTGCTGGTGAACGGCGCTTCGGGTATCGCAGTGGGGATGGCCACCAACATGCCGCCGCATAACCTGCGCGAAGTGGTGGACGCCACCGTAGCCTATATTGAAAATAACGATATCGATGTAGCCGGGCTGATGCAGTTTGTAAAAGCCCCCGATTTTCCTACCGGCGGTACCATTTATGGCTATTCCGGTGTGCACGAAGCTTTTGAGACGGGTCGCGGCAGGATCGTGATGCGTGCAAAAGCGGAGATCGAAACCTATAAAGGCGATCGCGAACGGATCATCGTAACGGAAATCCCGTACATGATCAACAAAGCCGACATGATCGAGCGTACCGCCGAACTGGTGAACGAGAAAAAGATCGAAGGCATTTCGGAGATCCGCGATGAATCGGACCGCGAAGGGATGCGCATCGTCTACGAGATCAAACGCGACGGAAATGCCTCTATCGTACTTAATAACCTGTTTAAGTACACAGCCTTACAGACCTCGTTCAGTGTGAATAACATCGCGCTGGTGAACGGCCGCCCGATGATGCTGAACCTCAAAGACCTGATCCGTCATTTTGTGGACCACCGGCACGAGGTAGTGATCCGCAGAACGAAATTCGAACTGGCGGAGGCCGAAAAAAGAGCCCATATCCTTGAAGGATTGCTGATCGCGCTCGATCACCTCGACGAAGTGATCCGCCTTATCAGGGCATCGGCTACGCCGGAGGACGCAAGGGCCGGGTTGATGGAACAATTCGGACTTTCAGATATCCAGGCACGTGCGATACTCGACATGACGCTTCGCCGGTTAACCGGGCTCGAGCGCGATAAGATCAAGGAAGAGTATGCAGAGCTGATGAAAACCATCGATTATTTGAAAGCTGTACTGGCCGACGAAAATCTGCGTATGAAGATCATCACTGATGAGCTGCTGGAAGTGCGCGAAAAATACGGCGACGAACGTAAAACGAACATCATCCACTCGGCGGAAGACATGCGGATGGAAGATTTTATCGTCGATGAAGATGTGGTGATCACCATTTCGCACGAAGGCTATATCAAACGCACACCGCTGGCGGAGTACCGCAAGCAGGGAAGAGGAGGAAAAGGATCGATCGGGTCGAGCTCGCGCGACGAAGATTTTATCGAACACATTATTACGGCTTCCGCGCATAATTACATGTTGTTCTTTACCGAATCCGGGCAGTGTTTCTGGCTCCGTGCATTCGAAATACCGGAAGGCTCGAGGACCAGTAAAGGGCGTGCCATCCAGAATATCATCAACATTCCTAAAGAAGAGAAGATCAAGGCCTATATCAGGGTGAAGAACCTGAAAGACCAGGATTACCTTGAAAACAACTTCATCATTATGTGTACCAAGAAAGGGGTGATCAAGAAAACGTCCCTGGAAGCGTACTCACGACCGCGTGCGAATGGCATTAACGCCATTAACATCAACGAGGGCGATCAGCTGTTGGAGGCTTGCCTCACCAGCGGTGGCGCCGAGATCGTAATGGCGCTGCGCTCAGGCCGCGCCATTCGTTTCAACGAAGCAACCGTTCGCCCGATGGGCAGAACCGCTACCGGGGTGAGAGGTATCACACTGGCAAGCGTGAAAGACGAAGTGGTGGGTATGATCAGCGTCGACAGTCCCGAGGTTACCGTCCTCGTAGTTTCGGAAAAAGGCTACGGAAAACGTACCGATATCGAAGACTACCGCGTGACAAACCGTGGCGGCAAGGGGGTAAAAACCATCAATGTTACCGAGAAAACCGGTCAGCTGGTGGCGATCAAAGATGTGACGGATAAAGAGGACCTGATGATCATCAACCGCTCGGGTATCGTGATCCGCATCGGTGTAGCCGACCTGCGCATTATGGGCCGTGCCACACAAGGGGTAAGGCTGATCACGTTTAAAGGTGACGACGAGATCGCCTCTATCGCAAAAGTAGATAGGGAGGAAGAAATAGTGGATGCCGAAATAACAGAGATCGCCGGAACTGATGAGGCGGAAACGGCACCGGAAGAGGACAATTCAACAGAAGAAAATAATACAACAGGAGAAGGATCGTTACCAGAAGAATAACGATTTGACGATACATGGTTAAAAAGGCAATTTTAACGGTTGGATTTATTGGCTGCTTTTTTATGGTGCAGGCGCAAACGGTCATCAAAGAAGCGGCTAATAACCTGGCGTTGTACTCCACGTCGAAAGATTTCGCTTTGCTGGAAAAAGCAAAAAAATCCATAGACGATGTGTACAAAACCAGGAAAGATTCGGTTTCTTACCGCCATAACCTGCTTCGCAGCATGATCTACGCCAACCTGGCGAATGCGGATGCGAAGAGAAAGCTCGCTTACAAGAAAGATCCGGCCGACGAGGCGTTGTTCTCGCTCCGGAAACTGACCAATGTAAAGCAGAACGACGAGCATTCCGCCGAGATCATATTTATCAGGAAACAGCTGGCCAATTATTTCCTGGTAAGGGCCAACGGACAGCTAAGTGCGCTTAATTATTCGAATGCGCTTTACGCGTACCGGATGGTAGATTCGCTTACCTCCGGCGATATCAAGGTGAAACATAACCTGGCTTTGCTGAGCGAACGTCTCGGGCAGGCGGTTAAAGCGGAAAGCTATTACAAGCAACTTATTGAAGACAAAGAACATGCACTGCCGGATTACTTTATGGCGCTTTCCAACCTGTACGACAACCGGGGAGACTTCAACAAGTCGATGGAGGTGCTTCAAAAGGGCAGGGAGCTATTCCCCGGCAACCGGGATATGCTGTTTAAAATGATTAACCGGTACGCAGATAACGGGCAGTACAACGCCGTAACCACCCTTATCGGCGATGCCCTAAATTTGGATCCTGAAAATCAAAATTTAAATTATCTTGCAGGGTTTTCTTACGAATACAGCGGAAACCGGTCGCTTGCCGAAGGGTACTACAAAAAAGTGATCGACCTCGATGCCAATAATTACGACGCGAATTATTCGTTAGGATTACTTTATCTAAATTTATACGCAAAGAACAACAAAGAAGAAACGTTACAGGACGCGGGAAAATACCTGGCACGGGCGCGTGAGATTAGCCCGAACCAGGTGAACCTGCTAAAATCGCTGATCGTGTATTATGGCATCACCAACGATACCGGCGAAGCGGAAAAAGTAAAAAATGTTTTAAACCAGATTATATTAAATTAACGGATTATGAAAAATAGCGGTTTTATTTTAGGGTTGGCCCTTTTGATCTCCGGCGCAACGACCTATGCCCAAAAATCAGAACTAACGAACGCAAAGAAGGGTTACGAAGAGTACCAGTCGTTAAGGAGCAGCGCTGCCGCGTTGAGTACAGCCTCCTTAAAGAAAGCACAGGTGGCGATCGACAAAGCCACAATACACGAAAAAACTTTGGCCGATCCGGAAGTTTGGAGCTACCGCGCGAACATTTATGCCGGTCTCGCTTCGCTTGATACCATTAATGCGAAGATCGATCCGATGATCGCGGAATCCGCAAAAGCCATTAAAAAGGCGACAGAGCTCGATACGAAAGGCGAGCAAAAAGCAAATATCGCGATCGCAACAGAAACATTGGCTTCAATTGCCCTTAACAAAGGGGTGAGGGCATACAAAAGCGCCAAGTACGGCGATGCTTTCAAGGCCTTCGAAGAATCTGCGGCGTTTTCAGGCGCAGGCAAAGATACTACCGCCTTATATTACTCAGCCATTTCCGCACAGAACGCAAAAGATTACCAGGGAGCGATCAAGCAGTATACCGCGTTATTAAGCTCAAATTACTCGATGCTGGAAGATGTATATTCGAACCTTTCTATCCTTTATGCCTCTCCGACAGTGAAAGACACCGCTGCTGCGATCCGGATCGCCGGGGAAGGAGTGAAACGCTTTCCTAAGAATTCTGTGTTAGCCACCCGCGAGATCGAGTTCAGCCTCATGACAGGTAAGGAGAAAGAGATCATCGGTAAGATAGATGCCCAGGCTGCAAAAGAGCCCACCAACAAGCTATTACCTTACTACCTTGGAATCGCCTATAATTCACTAAAAGACTATAAAAAAGCGGAAGACGCGTATAAAAGAGCGATCGCTATTGACCCTTCTTTTGATAACGCGAACATCAACCTCGGCGGATTGATCATGAACTCCGGCATCGAGATCTATAACGCCACCAACAAGCTTCCTGCCAGCAAAACGGCAGAATACAAGGCTGGTATGGCTAAGGCAAATGCCGAATTCGACCGCGCGTTGCCTTACCTGGAAAAATCAACACAGCTAAACCCTAAATCGGAACTGGCCTGGAGAAACCTGAGAACTTACTATATGATTAAGAACAACCAGGCAAAGGTTGATGAAGTACAGAAAAAACTGGATGAGTTGTAGCTTATACAGCAACCGGCATTTTTAAAGTTAAAGGTTAAAGTTTGAGTGAAAGGTTGGGCGTTTAATAAAGCGTCCAACCTTTCACGTTTAACCCCGAAACTTTATGGAGGCAACCGAAATTATCAAGCTCCTTTACCCAGGCTCTGCATGAGCTGTTCGTACAGGTCGTCGCCGACATCCTTTTTAGGTTTCAGCTTTTTGATAGTGGGTCGTTTTCCTTTTGCTTTTGCCTTGATGATCTTCAAAAGTTCGGCGTGGTAGGTATCTTTGAACTTGTTGATATCGAACCTGGAAGAATATTGATTGATCAGCGCAAGCCCCATATCCAGTTCTTTTTTACCGATCGTGGTCAAATCGGGAGTAGAGATCTCCTCCACGGGGCGGATCTCCTCCGCGAAGCGGATCTTGGTCACCACGATCACATTTTCTACCGGGTGGATGATACAAAGGTTCTCGGTGCTGCGCAGCACAAAACGCGCAAGTCCCGCTTTTTTTGATTTTTGGAGCGCTTTAAGCAGTAGGGCGTAGGCTTTACGGCCTTGCGTTTCGGGTTCAGAATAATAGGAAGTTTCGTAATAGATCGGGTTCACTTCGTCAAGCTCCACGAAATTTTCAAGCTCTATGATCTTGGTTTTCTCAGGACTGGCATCTTCAAAATCCTGCTCCTCCAATATTACATACGCTTCGCCTACGGCATACCCTTTTACGATTTTTTCGTAAGGAACTTCCTTCCGGGTTTTTTCATTGATGCGCTGGTACCGGATCCGCTCGTGATCGCGGCTGTCGAGCATATCCAGCCCGAGAGAACTTTCCTGTACGGCAGAATATAGCTTAATGGGAATGTTAACCAAACCAAACCCGATCGAACCTTTCCAGATTGCTCTCATAATAAGATAATTTATATACCAGGACTGGTCTTAAAAAGACCAAAATATAACTTGTCGATTTCCAGGAAGGCCTGGTGGATATCGATGCGCTGATTCATTAGTATAGGTTTCAGCGGCGTTTCAAGTATAGAACCCTGGAGGGCGTCATCGTAAGCGTCCAATGCGGCTAAATCGCCGTTTTTGCACGTTTCAAGGATCGCCTGGTCGTCGTTGTCTGTAAACGCCGTTTTAATATTCATCCAACTGCGGTGTATGGCGCCCAACGCACCGCCGCCGATATTATCGGGATCACCGCCATATGTCGTTACAAAAGGCCTCAGCTGGTCGGCAAGCTCTTCACGCTGCGCGGCGAATCTCATGAAAATGGTCCGTAGATCCGGGTTCTCCGTTTGCTGTGCGGCATTTCGGTAACCGATCTTACCATCGTTCAATAATGATAACAGTTGCTCCAACTTCTGACCGTGGTTTTCAGTATAAGTTTCCATACGCTTTTTGAGATGAGGTTTATGCGTTGATAACAGCAGCCCGGACGAATAGTTTTCGACCCGGGAAAGCAGGATGGAAGCGAAAATTTCTATTTAACATAATATTAATTATACAATAAAATAGCCATGATGATTTTTTATGCAAAAACTTTGTTTCGTATGCTAAACTTGTGATCCTTCAACGTTATTTTGCAGCCGTTATACCATTCATTAATATCCTCTATGAACCACATTCAATACCAAGCAAACGATGTCGTGGTATCATCCGATAAGTCGTTACTTCAATTCGGGGTGATCCATCGATACTTGTCTGAAGAAGCGTACTGGAGCAAAAAGATCCCCGGGCATACCGTACGGACTGCCATTGAAAATTCCTTCTGCATCGGTATTTATGTGGCAGGAAACCAGGTCGGATTTTGCCGTATCATCTCAGATTACGCGACTTTTGGCTACCTGGCAGATGTATTCGTGCTCGACGGGCACCGCGGGAAAGGATTGTCGAAATTAATGATGAAGCTGATCATGGAGTTGCCCTGGATCCGTGAACTGCGCCGGTTCACCCTGGCGACGGTTGATGCACATGGCTTATATGGACAGTTCGGCTTTGTTTCGCCGAAATTCCCGGATCGGCTGATGGAGATCACCAAACCAAAAATGTACGAATCTTTGCAGTCGAACTCCTGAACACCCGTTAACGCGCTATCCACGCCGCGGGATTTTGCGGTGTCATTCCCTTGCGAACTTCGAAATGAAGCTGTGTACTGCCATCGAACGGGTCCGTTAAGATGGTGCCGACCGACTGTTTGGTGCTTACTTTTTGTCCCCGCGAAACGCTTACCGAACGCAGGTTAGAATATACCGTAAAATACTCGCCATGCCTGATCAGTACCGCATAAAAACCTCCCATGTTTTGTACGGTGCTCACTTCACCCTCAAATACCGCCCTGGCTTCAGCTCCGCTGGAAGTGCTGATGTCTATTCCATAGTTCTCGGTGATTACGTTCACGCCGTCTTTGTTCTTGCCGAAACCACGGCTTATCCTTCCGGACGATACCGGGGATGGCAGCTGCCCCCGGTTACCGGCAAATTCTGCGGATAACTTGGCAGCGCCCGGGTTACTGATCAGCACATCCGATCCTTTCGATACTACAGCCGGTTTTGGCGCCACCGGTTTGGGTGCCGGCAGCGCCTCGGGGTTGGCTTTTCTTTTGGCGGCGGCTTCCGCAGCCTCCTTTGCGGCTTTTACTCTCGCAGCTTCCGCAGCACGCGCGATCTCCCGCTCCTCCCGCTCACGGGCGAGCTGTATCTCCCGGGCGATAGCGGCCTGCATGGCCTTATTTACTTTGATGGCCTCCTGCTGTTTGGCAGATAACTGCTGACGGAGCTTTTTCTCTTTCTCCGTAAGTTTTCCAAGCTCCTCGTTTTGCTTGTTTTTCTGTTTCCCCAGTGTTTGCTTCTCCTCTTCCTCGTCGACCAGCAGCGAGCTTTTCTCTTTCTTGTCGTTATCCAGTTCCTTGATCTTTACTTTCAGTTCCCCCTGCGTATGCTGGATCTCCCCGGCCTGCCTGATCCGGTATTCGCTGAACTGGCTCAGGTATTTGAGCCTTTTATAGGCTTGGTTGAAGTCTTTGGACGCAAAAACAAACATGATCTTGCTGTACGAGCTCCTGTTCCGGAAAGCAAACAGGATCATAGCGGCGTACTGTTTCTTAAGCTTGTTCAGCTGCGTCTGCAGGTTTCTAACGGTTTGCGTATTGCCGCTGATCTGGTTATCGAGCAGCCGGATCTCCGAATTAATGGTATTGATCTTATCCTCGCGGAGACGGATCTGTGCCGTTAGGGCATTGATCTGTTTAAGCGAAAGTTTTTTACTCCCGGCAGTCTGGTTCAGGCTTTTATTCAGCGCAGCGATCTCTTTGGTGATCTCAGTTTTACGCCTCTTAAGTTCCGCACTGCTTCGGGGCTCAGATTTCGGCTGCGCGGCTACCGTAGTAAAAAAAAGGCAAACGATAAGCGTAGATAGCAGTCGGTAGAGCTTCATTGCCGCAAAGCTAAGAATTGAGCAGGAAAAACTAAGCCTCTACCTGCTCTTTCTTATTTTTAAACGCTTCACGCGGCTTGAGGCCCAATAGTTCGAACATCTGCATATCCTCGCTGAAAGCGGGGTTCGGGGTGGTGAGCAGTTTATCTCCGGCGAAAATAGAATTCGCACCTGCCATGAAACAAAGCGCCTGGTCGGTCATGCTCATTTCGGTGCGCCCGGCAGATAACCGCACCACCGTTTTCGGCATAATGATCCGGGCCGTTGCAATCATCCGCACCATATCCCATACGGGCACCTTTGGCTGATCGGCCATTGGCGTTCCTTTTACCGGGACCAGTGCGTTGATGGGTACCGATTCCGGGTGCGCGGTCATATTCGCGAGCGTTTTAAGCATAGAGATCCGGTCTTCTACCGTCTCCCCCAGCCCGATAATCCCGCCGCTGCAAACCGAAATCCTGGCTTTTCGTACGTTTTCAATGGTCTGAAGACGATCATCGAACGTACGTGTGGTAATAATGCGTTTATAGTCTTCTTCAGAAGTATCCAGGTTATGGTTATAAGCGTACAGGCCCGCATCGGCCAGCCTTTCGGCCTGCGATTCGGTTAACATGCCAAGCGTGCAGCAAACTTCCATACCCATACCGTTTACGGCCTTTACCATACCGAGCACCCTGTCGAAATCGCGGTTGTCGCGCACTTCCCGCCAGGCCGCGCCCATACAGAGACGGGACGCACCTTTATCCCTCGCGTTAGCGGCTGCCGCGGTCACCTGGTCCAGCGACATCAATGCGTGAACGGCTACATCGGTATGGTAACGCGCGGCCTGCGGACAATAAGCGCAGTCCTCCGGGCAGCCGCCGGTTTTGATCGAAAGGAGACTGCTGATCTGTACTTCTGCATAATCCTCATTTTCCCGGTGCACGGAAGCTGCCCGGTAGATCAGGTCCAGCAACGGACTGTGATATATTTCTTCGATCTCTTCTTTTGTCCAGTTATGTCTTATTTCGTTCATGATATTCTGTAGCGGTGCCAATATGAGGAAAAAAATCGTCGTTACAAAAAAGGGCCGAATACAAGTATTCGACCCTACATCTACCTATGAAAAACATGCCCTTGGAAGGGCGTTACAAATATAACTATAAAATGACATTACCAACAATAAACGGAAAAATTGTTTAAACTCGTAATTTCACCTTAAGATATTATTTATCAATTAGTTAATTCCAAATTAGGTCACCGGGCCGCCTGTTTGGAATGAATATGGTACCTATGTACCGTTATTATAAAATAACTAAAACCGTTGCTACCTTTGTTTGTTCTTACCATACATCGATAAGGTACCAGTCTTACATTCACCTACAAAAAAGGCCGATTGCTAACGCAAACCGGCCTTACATCTACCTATGAAAAACATGTCCTTTGGGAGGACATTTATTCTTAGACAAAGGTTATACCAAACACTTCCTTCTTCAAAATCCTCAATTTCCCAGGTTCACACTGTGGCAAAGTGTGAAAAATACGCACAACTATGGAAATATGGGAAAACAAATACACATTGCAGGTGCGGGGCCAGAATCTTACTTTAGCCGGCAATTAAACCATGTCTGTTCTGATACTTGTAATACTGGGATTGGCGGTCGGCGCGTTTGGAACGCTGATCGGCGCCGGCGGCGGATTTATCCTGGTGCCTGTTCTTTTAATCGCTTACCCAGAAAAAAAGCCGGAACTGATCACCAGCATCTCCTTAGCGGTGGTATGCCTCAACGCGGCATCCGGGTCCGTTGCCTATGCGTTTAAAAAACGGATAGATTATAAATCGGCCCTGATCTTCTGCATTACGACGCTGCCGGGTTCCATTATCGGGTCTTACCTTACCGGGTATATCCCCCGCCACGTGTTTAACCTGGTTTTCGGCCTCATGTTGGTCATGATATCTGCTATGCTGATTATCAAGCCTTTTCGCTCATCCGTTGCAGGCAATGACCTCGCTTCTAAATTTATATTCCCCACCATACGAAAAATGACCGACAAGTATGGTGAAAAATACACCTATCGGTACGACATTATCACGGCCTGTATCCTCAGTTTTTTTGTAGGTATCGCATCCAGCCTGCTGGGAATCGGCGGTGGCATTATCCATGTGCCCGCTATGGTAAACCTGCTCAATTTCCCCGTACACATCGCTACGGCAACTTCGCACTTCGTACTCGCACTGATGGGCTTTTCCGGGTCTGCCGTCCACTGGCTAAAAGGCGACCTCCAGGAAGGCCTCCACCAGGTGATCTGGCTTGGCGTGGGCGTAATTGGCGGAGCGCAGGTCGGGGCCGCCCTTTCTAACAAAGTAAAGGAGGCCATCATTATCCGCAGCCTTGCCGTAGCGCTCGGAATCGTCGCCATCCGGATCCTCTGGATGGTATAATCATTTTTTCACGGATACCAGTACGATGCAGACACCACAGCTACAACGGTTCGGTATCCTATGCGTTGTGATCACGTACTATACTTATTTCCCGGACGGCCCGCTGCTAAAAATATCGCCTGAATTCCAGGTCGGCTTCGCCCGGTCCTGCGCCACGAGGTAGCCGATCAGGAAGTTTAGCTGTGCATAGGTCTTGCCGGCTTCAAAATCGAAGAGGCCATTGATATCGTCCTGTGGCTTATGATAGTATTTAGCTCTCCAGGGAGCCACCAGGTCGTTCAGGTTGTTTTTCCCGTCGGCGGTTTTACTGCCATATTTAACGTGCAGCGCCGGGATACCAGCTACCACGAAACTGTACTGGTCGCTCCTGGTAAAGCGCGCCTGCTTTGGCTCCGGGTCTGGTTCTACCGTGATGCCGAAATATCCTGCCGCCTGGTCTACTTTAGCGGCCAGCGACGAGTGTTCGGCGCCGAGCGCCGTAATGGATAACAGCGGCGCAATGACCGTAGGCATATCCGTATTTACGTCGGCTACCATGCTTTTTACCGGTACCGTGGGGTGCTGTGCAAAGTACCCCGAGCCCAGGTCGCCCATTTCCTCGCCGGTAACCAGCACCACGAGGACGGAACGCTTCGGCTTTGCCTTGATGTTACTATAAATTTTTGCAATACCTAACAAGCTGGCAACACCCGAAGCATTATCATGCGCACCATTAAAGATAGAATCGCCGAGCACAGGGTTGCCTATGCCGAGATGATCGAGGTGCGCGCTGTGCACCACGTATTGTTTTTTTAGCTTCCTGTCGGATCCGGTGATCTTACCGACCACGTTATAGCTTACCATGTCCTGGTAAACCGACTTGTAAGAAAGTGAGATCTGCGCCGGGACCGCGAACGATTGCGGGTTACCTGCCTTCAGCTGATCGATCGTTGCCGGGATGCTTTTCCCGGCTTTCTGAAAAAGAGATTTTACCAATGCATACCGCATGGTACCATACACTTTAAGCCCCGGGTCGTAGCTCCTGGAAACAGCAACACGACCTTTCTCATCCATGATGCTGTTTACGCCGCGCGGGGCGCCGCCGCTACCGTTACCGCCGCCGCCAAATACGCGTGCCGTGGAATCCACCGACGCGACGATCACCCCCACGGCACCATGCTCGGCGGCTTTGCGAAGTATGGTGCTGCCATTCATTACATGGGCGGATACCGATGACGCAAACTTTTCGGGCGCGCCACGAACCACGATGACGACTTTCCCTTTTACGTTCAGATTGGCATAATCGTCATAACCCAATCCGGGCTCACTGATGCCATATCCGGCGAAAACCAGCGCCCCTTGTACACTCACCTCGGGAACTACCGGGTTAGGGCTGATGGTGAGGTCGTTCTGGGTCGCAGCAACGGCCGCCTGCCCGTCTTTGATCGTAAAAACCGGCTCTTTGACAAAAGCCTTGCGGAACCTGACCGTTTGAAGCCAGGAGCCATGCTCGCCTGCCGGCCGTACACCTAGTTGCTTCAGGTGGTCGACCACATAGTCTACGGCCATTTGGAAGCCTTCCGTTCCGGGAGCTCTTCCTTTTAGTTTATCGTCGGCCAGGTAGGCGATATCCGCTTTTATTTCGCTGGCCTTTACTGTCTCCAGCGCCTGTTTTATTTCTTCGGATAAAGTAACCGTTTGAGCAAACCCGTTCACAAATAATAACGGGCATAATAATGTCAGTAAAAATAGCTTATGCTTCATGGTAGCCCGAAGATAGCTGAATAGTCGGTGGGACATACCTCCTAATGCGATTTGTAACAAAGAATAAACAAAGCAACGTTAACGGATTACGAACAAAGCGCTCAGGCAAATGCCGCCGCATTGCTACGGTACGTATTTTGCGCCCTCGTGAAGAGAAAGAATACGATTCCAACAAACAGCGCCAGTATCACGTAAGCCACCCCCAGCGTTCCCTGGCTCTTAATCTCCAGCGTCTTGATGATCCCGGAACTAAAAAATGAGGTAATAATATACATCGACCCGCCGGTGATACCGCTCGCAATACCCGCATTTTTTGAAAAGCGGCCCAGGCAATACGAAAAAAGGTTATTAAATACGAAACCCGACAGCAAGTGTACCACCAAAACGAACGGCATCATAGTATACAGGCCCGTTTTAAATTGCGAGGTAAAGATCATTGCCAGGGCAAACAAAAACTGGAGGCTTACCGCCGATACGATTTTCGTATTGAGCGACTTTTTAATCAGCAATTTGGAAATGGTTCCGCCTGCCATTAATGCAACGCCCGAAAGTAAGGCACAATTCCCGGTAATAACGGGTGAATACCGGAACACCTTCTCGATGATAAACGGGCTCGCCATGCCGTATACCATCAGCATGGAATACGAGAGCCCGAGGATAAACAGCCCGAGCGTATAATCGGCGGTTTTCATCATAGAAGTATACACCCTGAATATGGTTTTTCCGTTAAACCGCTGGAAGCTTTTTAAAGACTCGCCACCATACAAAAATTCGGTGAACAATATCGCAAGGGTGAAAAAACCAAGAAAG
Organism: Hufsiella ginkgonis; assembly: GCF_009834915.1. GTDB lineage: Bacteria > Bacteroidota > Bacteroidia > Sphingobacteriales > Sphingobacteriaceae > Hufsiella > Hufsiella ginkgonis. The sequence goes on from NZ_WVHS01000002.1 coordinate 407,914, forward strand.
TAGAAATTAGACTGCCATCCGAAAGACGCTTGCAGGAATCCTCCCAGGAATGGCGCAATAATAGGCGCCGATGCCCAGATAATGGAAAACAAACTGGTGTAATGCTTCAGCTTATCGCCGGAGTACATATCTACAAAATATGCCCGCTTACTGACTACAATAATCGCTACCGTAATGCCATGTACCACGCGCATCAGGTAGATCAGGTAAATATCCCTGGATAGCGCGATAATAAATGACGCCAGCGCAAATACGGCCAGCGCGGCAATATTGAGCCTGAAACGTCCGAAACTATCCAGTAAACTTCCCACGAATAACTGGCTGATGCCGGAGCTCACCATAAAAATAACCAGCGAAAGCTGTACGGCCGTACCGGGTACGTGAAGCCAGGTGGCCATGGCCGGCAGCGATGGCAGGTAAATATCCGTTGCGAATCCCGAAAGCGGGATCAACGCAAACGCAAGGACGGTGGTTAAACCACGGTGGTTCTCTTTAATCGTTCTCATGTTTGATCGTGTTAAGCGGTGCCAGACCAATCGGTGTGGTATTTAGCAAAAAATCAGCCGCTAAACGAGGTGATTTCTGACTTAAGGAGGCTGATCACCACCTGCATCTGTTTGTTGTGACCGAAAACACGGCTGGTAAAGATAGCCCCTTCGAGCATGGTGAACATTTTGATAGCGAACTCTTCCGCATTCAGACCCTGCCGGAAAACGCCTGATGCGATCCCTTCGGTTACCAGGTCTTTTATCCTCAGCTGCGCGATGCTGATGGCTTCCCCTACCCGGCGTGTAAGTAGCGGACTGGTGTCATCCGCCTCCACGCCGAAATTAAGGATGGGGCAACCGCCGCCGGTACCCGACACCAGCTTTTCATTGTAATTGTCAAGCAAGGCGAACAGTTTCTCTTTCGGACCTGCTTTGTCCAACATCGCCAGCTGCGCAGCACCGGAAAGATTTTGAGAAAGGTAGTTGAAAGCCTCAAGGCAAATCTCTTCTTTATCCTTAAAATTACCATAGATCCCGCCTTTGGCGAGCTTGGTAGCCTCCATGATGTCGCTGATGGAAGTGCCGGCCATGCCCTTCTTATTCAAAACCGTTGCGGCCTTCTCAATTATAAACTGGCGTGTGCGTGCCGCTTTCGTCATGACGAAACAAATATAAGACCGATCGGTCTTATATTAATATCCTGTTTGTCATTTAATTGAAACAATTAGCCATGAATCAGTCTGCGCCGCCCAGCACCTCGTCGATCATCCCGAACTGTTTTGCTTCTTGCGCGATCATCCAATAGTCGCGGTCTGATACCTCGTGCACCTTTTCATAAGATTGCCCGCTGTGTTTTGCGAGGATCTCGTAAAGTTCGCGCTGCAGCTTCAGGATTTCCCTTGCCGTGATCTCGATATCGGAAGCCGGGCCCTGCACGCCGCCGGAAGGTTGATGCATCATCACACGGGAGTGTTTAAGCGCCGACCGTTTGCCCGCCGCACCGGCACACAGCAGTACCGATGACATGGAAGCCGCCATACCCGTACAGATGGTACCCACGTCGGGCGAAATATATTGCATGGTATCATAGATACCCAATCCCGCGTATACGGAACCTCCGGGCGAATTGATATACAGCTGGATGTCGCGCTTGTCATCTGCCGATTGCAGGAACAGCAGCTGGGCTTGTATGATGTTTGCCACCTGGTCGTCGATGGCGGTACCGAGAAAGATCACCCGGTCCATCATTAACCGGGAGAATACATCCAGCTGCATGATATTCAGCTGGCGTTCCTCCATAATATACGGCGTGAGGCCCATTATGGGAATTCCCGCGCTATTTACCTGTGCAATAAACTGGTCGACATGTAAACCGTTCACATGGCGGTGCCCTACCGCATACTTGCGGAACTCATTCTTATCTGTTTTCATAAAGGGGGATGGTTATTTACCGGAATAATCGCCTGATCCGGGCTATAAAAGCTGTTTCGCACGGATCACGCTTTACTTGATCGCAGGCTTCCTTAATTTCCGCTTTAAGCGCCCTGCGGCTGTATTGTTCTACCAGCCAAAGAGTTTGCTTCTGCAGGGCGATGCTGTTCCGGAGATCGGGCTGCAGGATCATTCTCGCCTGGAACACCGTTTGGTCTGCGGGCGATGACCGTTTAAAAAGATGATCGTCGATGGCTTTCAGCTCATTTAAGGAAGTCCTCATAGGTCAATGCTTTTTGTTTAACGGTTTCTCTTACTTTCTCGAGGCATTTGTATTTTTGTACGGTGACCGACCGGGTGCCGCTGAAACCGAACATTTCCGAGAGCTGCCTGGCGGGTAATTTATCGTAATAAAAGGCTTTCAGAAGCTCCATACATTTTTTCCCGGCGGATGACAGGTGCTGCAATAATACCTCCGCAGCAGGTTCACGAGAAATCACCTCATCCGGCAGATCCGCATCCACTTCCTCAAACGTAACATTGGTGATTCGCTGGCGAAATTTCCGTACCCACAGGTGTTTCACGATACCGAACAGGTAAGCTTTTTCATCCCGGCCGGCCGTGCTTTTGCCCGCCATGGCCTTCTCATAATAAACCAGGAGCGCATCCTGGAAAACATCTTCGGCCTCATCAAAAGTACCGCCCCGCCTGGCGATCCATGCCGCTGCGGACGGGAAGACGCTTTTATAAAGCATCCTGAAAAGATATGGCCTGCCTGCGGCTGTGGTGCCTGGTGTTGCTGTCTTCATGTTTTAACAACGCTTTATGGGTAAGTGCAAGATATCCGGAAATTATCACCGCAAAAGGTAAAATTTATTTCGGGCAAATTACCACGACGAGTTTCGCGGGTTTCGCGTCCCGTCTGCCGGCGTTGTACATCAATAGAGGCAGGTACGCTGCGGTTTACCGCCGCCGGGAAGCAGGTAAACGCGGTCGTTAATTTTATACGGGTGTTTTATAGGTAATGATGAGTATCGCGATCGTTATTACTACCACCAGGATCGAATATAGCGACAACGTTTTCAGGCTAAACTTTTCCTTCACCCACCTGGTAAAAGCCATTACCGGCAGGAGCAGTGTGAGGGTTACAACACCTAGCCAAAGGAGCTCAAATACGGCGCCGACTACGGCGAAATGGTAAACGTTCACCAGGTTACCAATTATCCAGAATGAGGCAACGGCGAGGCTCAGCAGGAAAATGGTCTTGTCCTCTCTCGTAACTTTAGAAAAATCGACGATTGTTTTCATCAGGTTTTGGATCAGCGGGTTGTACTGGTATAAAAATACATAAAATTAAACACAATCAGTTCCCGCAACAAAATCCGCGTGAAGCTCCAGGACAGCCCGGAAGACCGCCTCGCCCCCGGGGAGGAGCTGGAATAAACCGGGATATTAAAAGTACATCAGCCAGCTGTAAAAAGGGAAAATGAGCCCGACTGATTTCGGGCTCAAAGTTGAATTGTTATAGACTAAAACGCGGTGTAGCGACATTATGAGGCCGTTGCCAGCATTGCGTCGAGCTTGTTAAGCATTTTGATCCAGCTTTGGTAAGCGCCTGTCTGCCGGGCATTTTCTTCGGCTACGGTTTGATGCAGCGTCAGTTTAGTATGGTTGCCCACGGCCGTGAAAGTTACCGTTGTCAGGATCTCCTCCGGCCAGTCTTCCGGTTTACCGGCCTCCATGGATTCCACGGAATCGCCATTTTCATTGGTTAACACCATGGTGTACACCAGTTTTTCGGGAGCGGAGACTTCGAGGTAAACACCTTTTATCCAGCACGCGCCATGCACGGGGTCGTGGATACAGGAATGGAAAGCGCCTCTTTCCCGTACGTCAATGGACCGGAACTCGATGGTGCAGCCGTCTGGCGCATACCAGTGCCGTAAATGCGCAGGGTTTGTCCACGCCGCAAATACCAGCTCGCGGGGAGCTTCGAAAAGATGGGTGATCAGCAGCTCTTTCGCCTGCCGATCGTTAGCAGAATTTTCACTTGTTTTCATTATCGGGGCTATTGGTTTGTAGCTCGTCCAAATAACTATCCAATTTTCTGAAGCGGGTTACCCATTGTTTTTTAAACTGGATCACCCAATCTGTCACTTCATCCAGCTTCTCCGCACGGGCTTCGCAAAAACGCTCGCGGCCTTTCCGGGTGATCACCACCAGGCCGCATTCCGTCAGGATCTGGATGTGACGGGCCACTGCCTGCCGGCTGATGTCGAGCGTCTCCCCCACCGAGTTAAAATTTAACGGCCCGCCGGCAATGCGCTGTATGATCTCGCGGCGGGTGGGATCGGCGATGGCCTGGAATACATCTCTTCTCGTTATCATTATGCAATCAAATAGTTGCCCAAATATAATGCAATCATTTGATTGCCCAAATTTATTTTACTCCCGGTTTTCTCAAGAGCTTACAAGATGTAAAATACGCCTCTTTCGCGAAGGTCCTTTGCCGGTTTCTTTTTAGGCGTACAATGCTCTTTCAGCATCTGCTTCACATCGCGCTCGATGGTTTGCGAAAGCGCGGTTGTTGGTGTATCCGTTGGTTTATTTTCAAAAGGGTCCTGCAGGTGGATAGCCATCTTTTCGATCAGGAAAAAAGAGCAGGAGATGGCTACTACCAGCGGCACCTCTACGATCCCGAAAAACTCGATGAGCCCGAAGGGCAGCAGCATGATAAACAACAGCAGCGAGAAATGAATATATACGCTGTAGGTAGCCGGGAATACGGTGTTCTTGATCCGCTCGCAGCCACCCATGTGGTTGGAAAAACGGGTAAGCGTTTTATCGAGCTCTACCTGCTGCAGATCGTTCAGCCAGCCTAGCTTATACGCGTTGCGGATGTCGTGCGCCTGCAGCTCGAGCAGCGCCATGGGCACATTATCATAACGTTCCAGGCATTCCCGGTCTTCCGCGGAAATAAAGTTACCGAGCCCTTCAAAAACGTCCTTCTTCCTAAGCTGCTGGCTGAGTGCGTACGACCAGGCGATCTGCCGTTTAGCTACACGCTCGCAAAATGCCGTTCCTTCGTTAGCGGCCAGGTGCGTATCGACAAACGTGAGCAGCTGCCGGGTGAGCGTCCTGGAATCGTTTACAATAGAGCCCCAGAGATTGCGGGCCTCCCACCAGCGATCGTACGCCTGGTTTGATTTAAAGGCCAGCAGCAGGGAGATCACGGTGCCCAGGATAGTGGGCACGGCGATCGGGATAGAGATCCGGGTAAAATGCAGACGGTCATAAATAATGGCGATCACCACGGAATAAACCGTTACCATTAACGCCTCGTTGCGGATCTTTCCAAAAATATAGGTTACCGGTATATTGTGTTTTAATAGCATAGTTTCGATGAATTGATGAATTAATAATCAGATCAGGCTTCTTCAAAAACGATCGACGCCAGTGGTTCGGGCAGTTGCCGCCCTGCCTGCTGCACGGGTTGCGGCCTGGCGGCGCTGATGGCGGGCAGTTCGCTGCGTTTGGCGAGCGTGAGCAGGTCGGCGCTTTCGGGGTGCAGCCGGGAGATCGAACAGTCGTTCACATCCAGGATATAATCTACCTGGTTGGCCTCCAGGAAGTTCCTGAACATGCGAAGCGTGCTTCCGTAGAAGAACTCCACGCGCAGTCCTTTTAAGGTGGGATGTGCCGCCTTCAGCTCGCGGCAGCGGAAGAAAAAATCGTCGCTGATGGCTTCGGTCTCCCGGCTTCTGCGCGACAGCATCAGCAACTCGCTAATGGAATCCGAAAGCTTTATCATGTGCAGGTAAATGAGCACAACTTCTTCTTCGCCGAAGCGCTCGCAAAGTGCGGGAACGCAGTTCAGGGCCGAAACTTTAAAATCAGTGGGGATCAGGATAGTTCGCATAACGGGATAAATGAGTGAATCAATTAATTTATTAATGCAATTTTATCGCCGGGGAATTAAAGCCTGTTAAGAGATTAATTAGAGAATGGTTAGAATTAAAAAAAAGAAAATGCTATTAAGCATTGACTTTCAATTACTTATAAAATAAAAATAAGAAACCTGCAGGCACTTATTAGAATCTGGTTAGAAAGGAAGGGTCAATTGCGGCTGATCGGCAATAAGATCTGCATTTCGGTGCCTACATTCTCCTCCGAACGGATGCCGATGGAACCCTTATGAAGCCGGATAATATTAAGTGCGAGCGGAAGCCCGATACCGAATCCTTCAAACTCCACCGTATTGGACGCCCGGAAGAAAGGCTCGAAAATATGCTGCTGCTCTTGTTCAGGGATCCCGATCCCTTTGTCCGTTACCGAGATCGAGATCCGTTCACCCCCGATCGTTAGCCGGATGGTGACTTCCTGGTTGGCTGAATATTTACAGGCATTAAGTACGATATTGCTCAAAGCGAGCTGCAGCAGGTTGACGTTTCCCTCCGTAATAAGCATGGTTTCGTCGGCGGGAAGCCCCGAAAGGTCCGGCCGCAGCTTGCTTTCCGGGTCAATTTCCTTTACCGAAGCGATCACGGTCAGGATGAGCTCGTCGGCGCGTACCTTTTGCCAGTTCTGCTTCTTGCCGTCAAATCCCGACTGTGCCAGGCCGAGCAGGCTCTTCAGGATGTGCTCGAGCTTACCGGCTTCCGAGAGGATCGTTTTTACGGTCTCACTGGTTTTAGCGGGAAGTTTGTCTTCGGTGAGCAGGAGTTCCGCCTCGGAGGTAATGATAGCAAGCGGGGTACGCAATTCATGCGAAGCGTTACTTACAAAGTTGTTCTGGGTTTCGAACGAAGTTTCGAGCCTGGTGAGCATGTTGTTAAAAGTATAGATCAGCTCCGCGATCTCGTCGCGCCCCTTCACCTCTTCCAGGCGGGAATGCAGGTTATTGGCCGAAATATTCTTTACGCTTTTAATGATACCGCGAAAGGGTTTCATAGTATAATGCGAAAAAACGGCGCCGGCAACGTACGTGACCAGGATAGAGATCACGAAACTGATAAGCAGCACTTTCCGCAGTTGCGCCAGTTCCTTGAAACCATACGGGTCTGATGCCGTTACGATAACGATGTACCGGCCATTCTCCGTATTGAAAAAACCCCCGGCATAGAACCGGTTGCCTGAATCATAGCGGGCTTTCCCGTTCCTGATCACCTCGCGGTAGAATTTTTCGGGCAGGTTTACCGGTCGTTTAAACACGTACCGGCCGCCGCTGTCGATGCGCACTACGAAATCCTGTTCGTCGTCGAGCTTTTCGAGGTACCGGTTACGCACTTCCTGGTACGCGGCCGACTTTTCATCGGGCGAAATATTGATCTGCGCTGAGAGTTTTACCCTTGCTTCGAGCCTTTTAAAAAAGTCTTCGAAATTAAACTCCGATACGAAGTAAAAAATGGAAGCGTTGAGCAGCACCAGCCCCGCGGTTGATATCGCAAAGAACAGGATGGTGATCTTGGTTTGAATTTTCAATTAACCGCCTCCTCTTTAAACAGGTACCCCATACCGAATACGGTATGTATCAGCTTCACCGACCGGTTATTGTCTACCTTTTTCCGCAAGTAGTTCACATACACATCCACCACGTTGGTGCCCATATTGAAATCGATATCCCAAACATGCTCCAGGATCTCCACGCGCGACAGCACCTTGTTGGGGTTGCGTACAAAAAACTCCAGCAGGCGGTATTCCGTAGAGGTAAGGCTTACGGGCGCTCCTTCCTGTGTCACCAGTTTTGATTCCAGGTCAATCTCCAGTCCGCCTGCAACAATGGTTGATTTCGAACGCTGTGGTGCGCCGCTTCGCCGGATAAGCGAACGGATCCGCGCTTCGAGTTCGGCCAGCTTGAACGGCTTTACGAGATAATCGTCGGCACCGCTGTTCAACCCCGTTACGATATTCTCCGTGCTGTTCAGCGCAGTAAGCATCAGCACCGGTATATGCGCATCGGCTTTTCGCAATTCGCGGCAAACCTGGATGCCATTCATCCCCGGCAGCATTACGTCGAGGATCACCAGGTCGAACTGATGATGGAGGGCCATTTCAAGTCCCGTAAGGCCGTCGCCCGCTACGCTCACTTCCATCCCGGCCTGCGAAAGTCCCCTGATAATTACTGATACCAGGCCCGGCTCATCCTCAATCAGCAACAGTTTTTGACTCATCCGGCGGAAAATAACCGTTTCCCGCCGGCTATAAAATACCATGTGAACACTTTACGTTTTGATGACGGAACGGGGGAGATAATCAGGCCCCGGGAACTTCACGCGCTATTACACCGGTTCGGGCACTGGCGAACAATTGATCACCCCTGGTGCTCCAGCTCATATTCATGCACATCTTTATGATCATAGGGCTCTTCCAATAATTCTTCGATCGATTTACCTTTCTTGTTAAAGCCGAACTTCTCCAGCATGGTATCAAACACCAGGTAAACCACCGGCACCACGATCAGTGTTAAGAAAAGGGAACTGGTTAAGCCCCCAACAATCACCCATGCCAGCCCGTTTTTCCATTCCGCACCTGCGCCGCTGGCTAACGCGATGGGCAGCATGCCGAAGATCATGGCGATAGTGGTCATTAAGATCGGGCGTAAACGGGCGTGATTGGCCAGGACGAGGGCCTCTACGGTCGACTTTCCTTCCGCTTTCATGTGATTGGTAAAATCCACCAGGATGATCGCGTTCTTGGCTACCAGCCCCATCAGCATGATCAGGCCCAGTATCGTAAAAATGCCGATAGAGTTATTGGTTAAAGCAAGCGCCAGGAACGCACCGATCAATGCCAATGGCAGCGAGAACATCACCACGAGCGGGTACACAAAACTATCATATAAAGCCACCATGATCAGGTACACGAGGATAATCGACGCCAATAAAGCGATCCCCAGCGTACCGAAGCCTTCCGCCTGGTTTTCCTGGTCGCCGGCCCAGGTATAACTTACGCCTACCGGGGCTGTTAGCCTGCCATCCTTTTGCAATTCCGCCAACTTCTGCTGGAACTCGGTTACTATGGTGCCGGTCGGCCGGCCTATCGACTGCGCTTTTACCGAAACGGATGTCGATTTGTTAAGGCGCTCCAGCTGACTCGGTCCGGAGCTCTCCGTAATATTGGCAAATTGCGATAACTTGATCTTCGCCCCCGCGGAATTGATAAATACCAGGTTACGCACATCATCGATATTTTTCCGGTTAAAATCCTGGTACTGGATATTGATGTCGTACTCGTATTCGCCGCTCCGGTACTTCCCGTCTGTGTTCCCGGCAAAAGCTGTTTGCATGGTTGCACCTACGGTTTGAAGCGTTAAGCCTACCGCCGACATTTTATCGCGGTCTACCTGCACATTGATCTCCGGCGTGCCTTTTTCTACCGAAAGCTTGATCTCCGTGGCGCCCGGTATAGCGGCCAGCACCTTTTGCGCGCCTGCGGCATATTTCAGCGCACTATCCAGGTTGGCGCCCATCACCACCAGTTGGATCGGCGCATTTTCCGCGGTGCCCAATATACTGATCGGTACCGTTTTTACTTTTGCGCCCACCAGTTCCCTGGCCAGCGCACGGCTCATTTTGGTAGCGAAAATATCCGAAGAGACATTATTACGCGCTTTACGTTCCACCAGCTTTACGTTGATCTCCGACTTATAGGCCGTAGCCTGCGAGGTACCCATATCACCGCTCGCCTGCCCTACCGTGGTGATCATTTGCCTGATCTCCGGTTGTTTTCTTAAAAAAGCTTCTGCCCGCTGGGTATAAAAATTTGTTTGCTCCAAAGAAGCATCCTTGGGCAGCTCTACCTGCACGAGGAATTCGCCTTTGTCTGATTTTGGAAAGAACTCGGACCCGATAAATCCCGCGCCGGCCAGCCACATGGCAGCCACAAACAACACTACTACCGCAAAGAGGGTACGCCGCTTGTGGTTTAACGACCAGGTTAATATACCAGTGATCCATAAGGTGAATTTCTTCAGCTGCTTTTCAAACCACAGGATAAATCGACCGAAGATGTTTTTCCCTTCAATACGTTCCAGCTTACCGTACCTGGAAAAAATCAGCGGCACGATGGTAAATGAAGCCAGCAGGGAAAGCAGCGTGGCAATAATAACCACCACGCAGAACTGACGCAGGATATTGGATACCAACCCGGTGCTGATAGCGATCGGGAAGAAAACCACTACGATCACCAGCGTAATAGACACTACGGTAAAGCCAATTTCCCGCGTTGCATCCGAAGCCGCACGTACCTTATTCTTTCCCATCTCCATGTGCCGCTGGATATTCTCCAGCACTACGATGGCATCGTCTACCAGGATCCCCACCACGAGGGAAAGCCCGAGTAATGACATCAGGTTTAGCGTATAACCCAGCAAACCAATACCGATAAACGTAGCCACCAGCGATGCCGGGATAGAAACCATCACGATCAGCGCATTTCGCAGGCTGTGTAAAAAGAACAGCATCACAAAGGCTACCAGCACCACGGCAAGCATTAAATCGTGGATCACCGCATCGGCGGATTCGAGGGTGAACACCGAGCTGTCATTGGCTATCCTGATGTTAAGCTTGCTGGCTTCGTATTCCTTCTCCAGCCTGGCAATGGCCAGTTTAACTCCTTTGCTCACCTCCACCGCATTGGCATCGCTTTGCTTGATGATCTGGATGGCGATGGCCGCTTTCTGATCGATACGTGCCAGTTTTTCGGTTTCTTTCTGCGCGTCCTGCACATCGGCTACATCGCCTAAACGCACCTGTGCACCGGTGTTCGAGGTGCTAAGCACGAGGTTGCGCAACTCCTTTATGCTCCGGTATTTGCCCGACAGGCGGATCAATACGTCCTGGTTCGCCGTTTTTACGCTCCCCGTCGGGAAATCCAGGTTGGAGCTTAAGATCAGTTGCTGTGCCTGCGGCACTGACAGGTTATAGCCCTGCAGCTTATCGGCATCTAACGAAACCTTGATCTCACGCTCCGAGCCACCGATCAAATTCACCTGGGCAATTCCCGTTACCCTCGAAATTACGGGGGCGATCCGTTTATCGATCAGGTCGTAAAAAGCGACATCGTCCATATTGGCGGAGGCCGACATGGTGATCACCGGCATATCGTCAAGGGAGAATTTGCTGATCGAAGGTGTCTTCACATCATCGGGCAATTGCGAAAGGATGGCGTTCACCTTGCGCTGGGCGTCGTTTTGCGAAACATCGATATTCGCTTTATCGGTTAAGGTGATGGTTACGGTAGATAAGCTTTCGAATGAAACTGAGTTTATTTTTTTTATGTTCTCCATAGAGGATACCGCATCCTCGATCTTTTTGGTGACCGTATTCTCCACTTCATTCGGCGAGGCGCCGGGATAGATCGTGGCAATGGATACTACGTTGGGAGAGAACTTTGGGAGTAACTCATAGCCCAGCGAAAAGTAGCTTAACAGCCCCAGTAAGGTAAGCGCGGTAAAAACCACGATCACCAGGGTGGGCCTCTTTATAGATATATCTGTTATTAACATCTTCTTCGTATTAGTAGGTTGTTGTGGCGTATTAATTAACGACACTTACCGCGCTGCCGTCGGTAAGGTTGATCTGGCCGCTGGTGATCACCATTTCGCCTTCTTTCAGGCCGTCGAGGATTTCCACGCTTTCGCCGAGGATGCGGCCGGCAACCACTTTTCGCAGTTTCGACGTTTTTGTCGCCCCGTCAAATACAAATACCTGGTTGCTGCTCACACTGCCCACAAACGAGGTGCGGGGGACCAGGATGCCCGGCGCTTGTCCGGGGAAGTTGAATATCGCGGTACCATACATACCCGCTTTCAGGCTATTATTGGTGTTGTTAAACACTTCGATCTCGATGGGGAAATTTAGCGTTTCGTCGGCCTTGGCGGCGATGAAGGAAACCTTCCCCGAAAACCGTTCATTTGGAAAAACGGAAGATTTAATGTCGATGCGGTCACCTATCTTCAGGTTCGCCACCTGCGATTCGTTTACATTTACCTTCAGCTTTAGTTTAGAAACATCCACCAGCTCAAACAGCCTGGTTCCCTGGGCAGTAACAAAAGCGCCCACCTCGATGTACCGCTTGTTTACCACGCCGTTGATCGGCGATTTGATATTGGCATCGCTTACCTTTCTTTGCGATGCCTGTAATCGCAGCCTGGCATTTTGTGTAGCCAGCACCGCCTGGTCCAGCTGCTGCTGGGTAACTCCACCTGTCTGGAAAGCACTTTTATACCGGGCTTCGTCCTTCAATGCGTTTTGGTAGGTGGCTTCGGCAGTTTCCCTGTCGGTATTGATAATTTCGGCGTCGATACGGGCCAGCACCTGACCTTTTCGCACGGTAGCACCTTCGTCTACGTATACCGCGCTCACGCGGCCTGCATTTTCCGATAAAAAGTCGAGGTCCTGGTTAGCGATAAAGTTTCCGTTTGCGCTAAAGTCGAGATCCACCACTTTCTTTTCTACCGTTGCCACACGTACGGCGACGGCGCCCCCTCCTTCGGCAATGAACGCCGTTTTTGCTTCATTTTTCTTTTTGTTGTTCGTTAACACGTAGGCGATCGCGCCGAGGGCGACAACGATCACGATGATTATGGTGATTACTTTTTTCATGGCTTCCTCTTATTTTACCAGTGACTTGATATTTCCGTTTGATTTGATTAATTGTATTTCGGCGATCTTATAGTTCAGCAACGCTTCGGTGTACCGGTTTTGCGCGTCGGTCATCGAGTTCTCCGTGTCCAGCAGGTCCGTCAGGCTGGCCAGCCCGTTATTGTAATTATTCTGGGTGCTTTTATAGATCTCCTGGGCGAGGTCGGCATTTTTCCGCTGTGCGTTGATGGTATTTAAGCTGTTCCGCAATTGAAGCTTCGCGTTTTCGTACGCCAGGTTCAGCGAGTTCACCGTCTCTACGCGGTCCTCCTGCGCTTTCCTGATATCCACTTCTGCCTGGCGAATTTTAGATCGCGTTAAGAAGCCGTTAAAAATCGGCACCTTCAGCGTTAATCCAACGGAGGATGCGCCAAAGCCGATGGCGGCGCGGTTCGAGCTCAAAAAGTCGAACCCACCGCTCTGGCTGGAATAGGTGTAATTGCCCGATAACGACAACGTTGGATAATACTCTGATACGTAGGCTTTACGCTGCAGCATCAGCAGTTTGTCCTGGTTATTAAGCAGCCTGACCTCTGTTCTGCCGGCTAATGCCACCGAATCTGCCAACTCAGGCAGCTGTGTTACAGGCGCCAATTCGGTATCAGGTAAAATGATGGGGGTGTTTACCTCCATCCCCATCGAAAACTTCAACTGGTTTTCTAACTGCGTAACCGCATTGAGTATTTGCGCCCGCTGCGTTTCCAGGTTGGTGAGGTTAACCGCGATGCGATCTACATCGATCTTTTTAGCCAGGCCGTTCTGGTACTGGTTGGCAATGATCTTCTCTACCACTCTTACGTTTTTGATGTTATTGTCAACCACCGTAAGCTGCTGCCTGTTCACCAGTACCTGGTAGTAGTTGCCGGCAACCAATTCGATGATCTGTTCTTCTGTTAACTGTGCGGTGAGGTTGTAATATTCCGCGCTCGACCGGGCCGCCTGCAACCCGGTAAAAACCTGTTGGTTAAACAGTTGCTGCGAGAGCTGGACGCCTGCGGTCGAGTTCCATTTCTGACCGAACTTCAGCGTCTGGGTGGTGCCGCCAAAGTCGACCACCTGCTGGCCGATGATCGCATTGTAGGTTAACCCGGAGGTACCGCTTACCTGGGGCAAAGCCTGTGCCTGTACTTCTGCCACCTTATATTTCCCGCCTTGCTCGTCGAGCCTTGCCTTGCGTATCTTCGTATTATTTTGAAGGGCGAAATTCAATGCTTCACCCAAGGTGATCTTTTGCTGGGCTATTGCAAATTGCGGCGCAGCGGTCATCCCCAATAAAACAAGTATCACCCTGGCGATCTCAATTCTCGTTTTCATTCTCTATTCATTATTTGATTACTCTTCAATTATTATCGGCTCATTTTATGCTCAGCCGGCTGGGTATTCACCTGGCGTTAACCTGGTCGTTGTTAGTACTCTTATTTTATCATTATTTTCATTACCAGTTAGTTCAGTATTTAAAGAACTAACCGATCAAAAAAAGTTACTTGTTTTCTTCCTGGTATTTTTGATAGGTAGCGATCACCTGGTTGTGCAGCATGGAAAGGAACTCCGTCATCCGTTTCAGGTTTGCATTAAACTCTTGTGTGCTATCCGGTCTTACCTGCAACACCTTTTTGTAAACAGCGGTCAGCGACAAGATCCCGTTGAACTGTTCCAGTACCTGGGTGTCCCAGTCGGCCACGCGTACATGAAAATACCGTTTACGGTCGCCGATCCTGGTTTTATAGCTGATCTTTTTGGCCATAAGAAGCTGGCTTAGCGCCTGGCTGACGGCGCTCTTACTAAGCGCCAGCGTATCCTTGATCTGGTCGAAAGTAAGTTCCGTTTCATCCGAGACTACCAGCAGGCCTAAAATTTTGGACATTGCCGGCTGTGATCCAAACGTTTCGTTCACCTGGGCAAGCTCTTCGATGAGCGTCACTTGTTCTTTCGTTAATGAAATTTTGTTTCCTGACATGAGCGTTAAATCTCCGCAAAGATAGTAAGTTTTTTTAGTTCACAAAATAAAGAACCAAATAAAAAAACGGGTCACATGCCGGTCTTTTTATTTGGTCTCCGCCGTTTAAGCGTAAGTGACATCCATCGTAACAGGCACGCTCAACGCTTAGAGATGATTCAATTGGCTTTTGCGCCTTCGGCTACGGCCTGAAGTGCGCTTCGTCTACGCCAGCTATTGAGCTGGCTTTGAGCATTAAATGGATTCTGGTAACTCGTAGCGAAGCCATATCGAGGTCGAGAAGGGCATCGGTGGTGAGGTCGCCGGGTGTAAAACCGCCCTGGGTTAACGCAGCGCCAACGGCCATAGTAAAGCAGCCGGCATGTGCTTCGTTGTAAAACTCTCCCTTTTTGTACGATTTAAAATGCCAGTAAGACCTGGAGGGATCAAATCCTGCTGACTCATCCCGGAGATGGTATTGATGGTGATTCTTAACCGCTCCAAAGCATCCATTTCGCGTAGCTTAACGGGATATTGTTACAGCTGCATCTCTCTCTCTACGTCTTTGGCACCTTCACCACCGGTGATCTTAAGGTACACGTGCGTACCGGCATCTTTAATCGTAAGCTCGAATTTAAAGTAAGGCAAATTTGTCCGCTGGTAAAGTATAAAAGTGGTCAGGCGCCTGATCATATCGTCGGTACCCTGGAAAGCGTAAACAAAACCGTCTGTACTTTCCTGCTTATCTTGAAGCGCTTCTTTCAGCCCCGCCAGGAGCTGCTCCTGCTTCTCGGGATCTTCATTAATTGTGTCACAGGATATCATGTTGAAAAATACGGATTATATTTTACGTAGGCGATATGAGTTTTCCACAGGACCCGGCCCGCAATCGGGGTAACATGATAAGACCCGCTTCTGCGTTCCTTTCCAGGCAGGCCAGGAGTAAAATCAGGCATAGTATGGCCGGGTTCAACTTACTGGTCCTGTTGTATCTTGTTTTTTAGCTTCAGCTCGTAAAAGTCGGTCCTCCTGTCTTTCAGGTTTCTTACGCTTCCGTAGCTGTGCAGCTCATGAAGCAATGAAAGGTCCACCTCCGCGATCAGGATCATTTCCGTATTGGCCGTGGCCTCGCTTTTGATGCAGTTTGAAGGAAAGGCAAAATCACTCGGTGTGAATACGGCTGACTGTGAATACTGGATATCCATATTTTCTACCTGCGGCAGGTTACCAACGCTTCCCGTTATGGCCACGAAGCATTCGTTCTCGATGGCCCGTGCCTGTGCGCAAAGCCTTACGCGCATATAGGCGTTCTGGGTATCCGTGAGGAACGGAACGAACAGGATCTGCATACCGTCATCAGCCAGCAGGCGGGCCAGTTCAGGGAACTCCACGTCGTAACATACCAGGATGCCGATACGGCCTGCATCGGTCTCGAATACTTTCAGGCTATCGCCGCCCTGTATACCCCAGTGCTTGGTTTCGTCGGGCGTGATATGGATCTTTTCGTACCGGTCTACCGTTCCGTTCCGGTGACACAGATAGCCAATATTTTTTAAGGTATCGCCCTCCAGGCTTGGCACGCTCCCGGTGACGATATTGACATTGTAACGGATAGCCAGTTCGCGGAACCGGTCCTTCATCGCTGGCGTATATTTCGCCAGTTCGCGCATTGCCTCGGCTTCCGACATATGGTTGAACCCGGCAAGCAGCGGCCCGTTGAATAACTCGGGAAATACCGCAAAATCGCATTTATAGGCAGATACCGAATCGACAAAATATTCCAGCTGGCTGAACATCTCGTCAAGATCCTTGTATAACCGCATCTGCCACTGGATCAGCCCGATACGAACATAAGTTTTTACGTTGAACAGGTTCTTAAGATCCGATACATAATACACGTTGAACCATTGCAGCAGGGTGGCGAATTCCTTGCTCTGTTCGTCCTCCGGCATGTAGTTGGCGAGGACTTTTTTTACATGGAAATCATTTGACAACTGGAAGGAAAGCACCGGATCATAGATCTCCTTGTTCTTTACTTTCTGGATATACTGCTTGGGGGTGAGTTCGCCTGCATATTCGTGGTAATTTGGAAGCCGTCCGCCGAAAATGATCGCCCGCAGGTTCAGGTTTTCACAGAGATCCTTTCTTGCATCGTAAAGCCTTCTACCCAGCCTGAGCCCACGGAAATCAGGATGGATAAAGATCTCTATCCCGTACAGTACATCCCCTTTTGGATTGTGCGTGCGGAAAGTGTAGTTACCCGTGATCTGTTTGTAAGTATGTTCATCGGTGAATTTCTTATAATCCACGATAATGGAAAGCGCACAGCCTACCACCACACCGCCCGCCTTAATAACGATCTGGCCCTCGGGGAACCTGTTTATCAGGTTTTCAATAGCGCTTGGACTCCAGTACCCGCCCTGCCAGCCCTGGTAGGATGCCTTCATAGCATCCAGCAGCTCCTGGTAATCTTCAAAATGTAACGGACCGATATTGACCTGTTCTATCATAGGTTTAGGTTAGGGGGTAAAGGTAACATCTCCTGCCATGACTGATACGTTCATAGACGTTTTTCTTTATAATATCGTTCCAGTTCTTTAAGGCGGGTAACCTGCCCGGGGCGCGGGTTGATAAAGGTCCTCACCTTTTTTACCAGCGCGAAGGCGTCGTCAAAGGTCAACCCCGTACTAATCAGGTAGGCGATCGTCATAGTCGGCCCGCGGCCAAGGCCCTGGCGGCAATGAATGTATACTTTTCCCCCGCTTTTGATCTCTTTAGCGGCGAAATCTGCGCCTTTTACCAGCGTTTCCAGCTGCGGCGGCGTATTATCAACCGTAGGAAGATGCAGGTATTTGATCCCTTGGTACCGTGCCTCCTCGTATACCGAATGCTCGCGCATATTGATAATAGCGGTAATTCCCAGCGCTCTTAGCTTTCCGAGCCCGATCCGGCTGTACTGGCTCCCCAGGAACAGGTCGGGAGTGATCCGGCTCCTTTTCAGCGTTGGTATCCCGGTAATATAGCGGTAAAGATTATCGTAGATCTTATGGAAAAAAATAACGACGAGGGTAAGCAGACTTCGGATCTTGGTAAGCATGGCGGGAATTATTCAGACTTGGGGACAAGGATTTTAACTGCGGCAGGCACTACCCGGATATCGATTTTTTTTCCCGATTCTTCCCGGTCATCGCAAATGAACCGCTGTTTTTTTTGCAGGGAAATAATGACCTGGCGGCACTTCCAGTGCTTTACCGCATCCGTGGGCTGCTGCAGCAGGGCGCTGCCTGCCGCTTTCAGGATGGATCCAAGGCCGGCATTTTTGAGCAGGATGATGTCCAGCAAACCGTCGGTAATACTTATACCTGGCTGCAGGTCATAATCCCCGATCCCTACGTTGCCCGAGTTGGTCACCGTAAGCGATACTCCCTCCTCCCGGCAAATCTTTCCGTCTATCTCCAGCTCGTACCCGATCGCTTCTGCGCCCGCTATAGACTTAACGGCCGTGATCCCATAAGCCAGCTGGCCCAGCCTGTCCTTCAGCTTACGGTCTGCCTCCAATACCATATCGGCCATAATTCCCAGGTTAACCCGAAGCAGGAATGGCTTGCCGTTCACACTGCCCATATCGACCCCTTTCAACGTATGGCTCTTACCGATTAACAGCTCAAGCGCTTCCACGGAATCCTGCGGAATGCCCAGCTCTTTGGCCATCACGTTAGCAGTCCCGCCGGGTACGATGGCCATCGGGGTGCCGGTGCCTTGCAGCGCCGCTGCCGTTTCGGTTACACTACCGTCGCCACCATACACGATCACCAGGTCCGTTTTGCCGATCAGGTCTTTAGCGATATCACCTGCAGTAAGGTCCTTCCTGGTAACCGAAACGTCCCAACGGATCCGTGTATCGCAGAATACTTTGCTGATCCACGACAGGATCGGCTCCTCTTTGCCCGAAACCGGGTTAATGATAAAATGGACGTTCCGGAATCTCATAGGTGCAGTGGTGTTAAGCTACCTTTCAACACCAACACGACCGAATGGTTTACTTTACCACGACCAAAGTTCCACGTGCTGCCTGGTTATGCTTCAACGATCACCACGATTTAACCGGACTGCGGGGAGTTTACCTGTTTGCTGCTATGAATGCGCTGCGTTGTTAAAACTACGATACCTGTACCTGGGGCCCAGGCATTACCATGGTCCCCGACCGGTACTTTTCTGCAGGTAAAGAGCTCTGGATCGCTGAAAATGAGTTCGATATGCCCCAGGCAATGCACAAGTTTGAAACGCCGCCACCTATTTGCAGGAAGTGACGGCCAGCCCGAATTCGGCGGTTACGAACTGGCCCGTCGTTCCGGGGTCTGTCTCTTAATACGCCGGGTATCCGCCCGTTGGTGCATGATACGGAGCTTTTCGGGCCGATTATCCCTGAACTTTTTATTGTCGCTGTTCCTTAATTAACTTAGCGTCATGCAGTTTATACCTTTGTTCAAAGTCCGCGATATGTGGGAAGCGATACGGCATTATACCGGGATTCTTGATTTCGCAATGACCTGCCCTGGTGATACAGCAGATTCCCCTGTCGTAGACCTGGGCCATGAACACACGGAGCTGCAGCTTACCACGTATGAAAGTGAGCGATTGTTCGGATCCGTAGTAAACATATGGGTTCCTGACGTGGATACATTGTTCGCCAGATTTATCAGCCGGGGGCTGGATACTTCGGCTAAAGCAAATTCCCCGGTTCACCAGGGGCCCGTTGATCAAACCTGGGGCAGGCGCGAATTTTATGTAACGGACGCAGACGGCAATACGCTTCGGTTTTGTCAAAATATCCACTGAGAAATGAATGACCTGAATATTCCATTTGATTACCGGGGAACGCAATATGCGATCGACCTTGCCTTTGTCGCCGGAACACCCGCCGACGACCCGTTCCTTTTCGGCACCGAACAGGCGATCAGCATCCCTGATTTCTATATCGCGAAATTCCAGACCACGCAGGCCTTGTGGAAATTCATCATGGGCGATGAGGCCAACCGTTCCGCAAATCGCGGTGACCGGCATCCCGTTGAACACGTATCCTGGAACGGGATCTGCGGACCCGGCGGATTCCTTGATAAGATAAACGAAAGATTTAAAGACTTCGGCACCTTTCGCCTGCCGTCGGAAACCGAATGGGAATATGCCGCACGGGGCGGATCGCACTGGCATGACGGCTATATTTTCGCTGGAAGTAATGATATTAAGGAGGTAGCCTGGTATGAAGGAAACAGCGGCCCGTATGCGCTGACCCTGGTTACCGGTCTGAAAAACACCGCCAAACTCACCCGGACGCATCCCGTAGGACAAAAAAAAGCGAACCAGCTCGGGTTGTACGATATGAATGGTAATTTATGGGAATGGTGCCGGGACTGGTTCATCCCGGATGCCGGCGCGGTTCCTAAGGACGGCAGCCCCTATTTCTTTCCCACTAACGAAAAAGTCTTGCGCGGCGGCTGCCACCATAACTGGGCTGTACATTGCACCAATACCAAGCGCTATGCAATCGGTCCGCAGTTCTTCGACGGCTGTATCGGCTTTCGTTTAGCTTTATTCCGGGACTCCTGACTTCACGCCGGGCATTCCCGGTTCAGTATATAAGTAACATGGTAACAGCTTCTTTTGTTAAGGAATAGCTTCGGATCGCTGCATATTCGAAATGTAAGGAATTTCTATATTGTGCCCTATTTAATCACATCTTGCTAATCATGAGCGCAGAGATTACGTCTCCTATTGCCGGTACCCTTAAATAGGATGAGCGCCTTCCCGGGTGGTGGAAAAGCAAGCCCATACCGATCCCGTTCTTTGATGACTTTGAGCTGCCGGTAACGTTTACGAAGCAGACGAGCCGTTGCGACGGATAAAAGACCCCAGGGTGCGCTACTGGGACACCCAGCCCCATGTCTGGGAATGCTTATCGCGGTAGTCTGCGGCAAACCCATAGGCATCGTGCAGATCATCGACCCTTTACTTGAAGACTCGCATTACTGGGGCGACGTTGAGCCTGGTCTTCGCGCTATCGACATCTGGATCGGTGAGGCGGACCAGCTTAACAAGAGTTACGACACCCAGATGATGCAACTCGCCCTTGCACGCTGTTTTGCCCCGCCCGGAGTTACCGCGGTGCTTATCGACCCGCTCGGGAATAATACCCGTGCGCACCGGTTTTACGAACCTATGGAGTTTACCTTCCTGCGGGAGCAGGTTTTCGGCAAGGACCGGTGCCGGGTTTACGGGATGGAACGGAGGGTGGATGGAAGCACCCGGTAACTTCATCTCTTAACCGGCTTTCTCTTCTTCCACGAATTTTTTCAGCGACTCACCGAGTATCGCGTTCCAGCCCTGGGTAAAGCTGCTGACGGCGAAACTGGGATGATCCTTCGGGAAGCTTTCCAGTCCTTCGTGGGTCAGCCTGAGCCTTGTTTTTTCCCCTTCTTCGGACAGATCCCAGTTGACCACCGAATACCCGTTGTTGTGCTTAGGGTAGGTCCAGCTGTAGCTGAGCTTATGAGGCGGGTCGGCGGCGATCACTTCACACTCGTGGAGGTATTGTTCCTTATCGTCCCCGCCTGTGAATGTAAACTTAAATCCTTTCTCGGCTTTAAATTCTTCCAGTTCAAAATACCATTGTTTCATCTGGTCCTTATCGGTTATGGCTCTCCAGACCTTTAAAACAGGTGCGTTGTAGATGCGTTCTACAACCAGTGGTTTTGTTTCCATCGCGTTAGTTATTAAGTTATTGAATAAGTTCATCGGGCGGGCTCTATAGCCGCATCCATGCTGTCACCAACAATTGAGGGCTCATGTTGCAATTCGTACCTTAACCTTTCTTCTCCCCCAGCGAAAACCAGTTTCCGGAATCATCCTTAAAGAGCGCCTCGAAGCCATAAAACTCCCGGGTAGGCTCTTTGGTGAACTCAACGCCTTTGGCTTTTAATTCCTCGTAAGTTGCTAATAAGTCGTTGCATTCAAACACCCCGAACCCGAAGGTGCCGGCGCTCACCAGCGCCCGCATCTGCGCGGCAGACCCGGCCTTGAACATCATGCCTTCGGTGATGGCCATTAAGCTGATCTCCAGCTCAGGCTGCTCCGGCGGGCATACCGTTAACCAGCGCATACCCGGTCCCATAGCGGCATCGGTATGTACGGCAAAGCCCAGTTTGTTTACATAAAAATCATAAGCGCTGTCCTGGTCCAGTACAAATACGCTGACGTGGTTTAATCTGGTGATCATGTTTTATCGGGTTGTTTTTACAAAGATGGCCGGTTCCGGTAAATGCCCCTTATTGAAAATTGCTGTTTTTCGCCCAGCCGATCTTTTGGACAAAACAACCCGGTATAAATTTCAGCGGCGAAACCTTCATCTGCATTTTTCGTGCAAGCTGCAGCTGCTGGTACTTTGCCGGCGTTTGAAGAACGAAACGCCTGAACAGCGTAGTGAACGTGCTGACGCTTTCAAAGCCTACCGAGAAGCAGACCCCGGATACCGGCATCCCGGTTTGCAGCAACAATTTCGCTTTATCGATGCGAAGCCCGGTTAAAAATCGGTGAGGCGTTTTCCCGTAGGCCATTTTGAAGATGCGTACGAAATGAAACTTGGAAAAGGCGGCCTCGCCGGAAATCTCGTCCAGATTGATGGGCAGGTGGTAGTTTTCTTCGATATAGCGCTTTGCGCTGAGCACCCTGCGGTAAAGATAGATCCGTGGAAAGACAGGCATAGTAAGCGAACTTACGAAATTACCCTTGTATGGCAAATTTACTTATTCAGCCTTGTCTCCGTTTATGAGGCACCCTAGCCTTACGACAACTTAAGCCTGCTGTACAGGTGCTCGTCGTGCAGCTCCCCGTTTTTTATTATCGATGAGCGGATCACCGCCTCCAGGGTAAATCCGGCTTTTTCCAGCACGCTCATGGACGCTTTGTTCGTGTGGAACACACTTGCGTACACCCTTACCAAGCCGAGCTCCCGGAACGCGTAATCCGCCAGCAACCTGACCGCCCCGGTTGCTATCCCCTTGTTCCAGTAGGGTTTCCCTATCCAATAACCTATCTCCCCGTTTAGCCTGTAAATATCCTGCCCGGGCGTCACGCTGCACACGCCCGCAAAAACCCCTTCTTCGAAAATGGCAAAAACCTGTTTGATGGTGCCGTCTTTTACCAGCCCAAGGAAGGTCTCGGCATCATTAAGCGTATAGGGATGCGGGAAGATGTCGCGCATATTACCTGCAATCCCGGGTTCGTTAGCGAGCTTTTGCAGCGTCCCGGGGTCGACGGCGGCCATATCGTGTAATTGCACGCTCCTAACGCCCGCAGGTTTCCCCAATGCCTTCCGCATCAGCACGTCTCTTTGTGTATCATCTCCCACCATAAACTCATGCTCCCCGAATTCTTCAAACCCCTGTTTCCGGTAAAACGCTATCGCCCGGGCATTCTTCTCCCAAACTCCCAGCCAGATACTTTCTCTCCCTTCTTTTTTTGCGATCTCTACCGTCTTTTGGTACAGCAGCTTCCCGATCTTCTTTCCCTGGTGACTGCTTTTCACGTAGATCCTTTCGATCTCGACCGACGCTTCCTCCCGCAGATCTGATTGCGCGCTCCCGAAGTTCAGTTTCAGGTACCCTACCGGCTCACCATGCTCGCATGCCACGTAAAACCTTGAACCGGGGTTCTCCAGTTCGCTGGTCAACTGCCCCGTGCTCAGCGCGCTTTCCAGGTACTTATCCATATCGGCTTCCGTATTGCTTTCCGCGAACGTTTCTTTAAACGTTTCTACGGCCAGTTCTCTTAAGGCATGCACCTGGTCTTCGAAGATTCTTATGATCTGTATGTCGTCCATGTTTTCCAAAGATAGGGAACGGTGCTATTTTTATAAAACCGGATCATACCTTAATGGGTGCCGGAAAAAGTTTTGGGTCCGGGTATACTGCCTTTGGCGGACGCATTAAGGAGGCATAATGTCGTGAATTTTTACCGCCGCTTACTTTATTGTGATTGCTTTATTTGTGATTTGTGAATTACCGGGAAATTTACCGAGTTGGCGATAAAGCACAGCGCGTTCGCCTGGTGATGAAGCCTGGCCGCTCTATCGATCATATCAACTGTCTTTACGGTAACTACAGGATTTAAAATCACCTCTTTGAATCTCCCTCCGCCGTTCGCGGTTTCGACCATGACGCCTTTAGCATGATCAATATAATCCGTTACAATTATGCCTGATTCTGCGCACAAATGCAGGTACCACAACATGTGGCAGGATGAGAGAGAAGCCACCAGCAATTCCTCCGGGTTGTATTTGCTTTTATCACCGCGGAATGCGGCGTCAGAAGATCCGTAAATTACCGCCTTATCTTCACTATAGATAGTATAGCATCTATCATAGCCCTGGTAGCCCGCAGTTCCGGAACCGGTATTTCCCGTCCATTTCATGATAAGCTGGTAGCGATGTTCTTTATTCATAATATTTAGTATTTAATTATCCCCACCATTCTTTCATCCATTCATCTGATACCTGTTTACCTTTTTCCAGGTTATCGACAACCAGTATCAATTGGTTGGCGTGGTCGCTATATTGGACCAGGATATTTATGCCAGCTAAAGCCATTCTCCGGCAAAATGCCCCTAATTGCCCGGGTACATCCTGCCTGAGCTTCTGGATGATGACCTCATTGATCTTCACTACGTTGGTTTGCACTTCTTCCAAAAGGCTTTTTGCACGTTCCGGTTCGTTCACCAAAAAATGTGCTATGGCCTTCTGTTCGTAATAAAATACGCCACCACCTTCCAGGCTGATCCCATTTTGGCCTAAGGTTTCACCCAGTAACGCAAGCGAGCCCGGTGCATTTTCTAATAATAGTTCTATGTCTTTCATCCTGATTTTTTTTTCAAAGTAGGCGAAAAACTTACATTTATATTTCATTATATACTGAACAATGGAGGCAGATCATAAATTTGCAGAGATAGCTTCGCTGATCTGTGAGCCGGTCAGGGCAAAAATGCTTTGGAGCCTGCTTGACGGCCGTGCCTATACAGCCGGCGAACTGGCGCTGGCGGCCGATATTTCGCCAGCGGCGGCCAGCAATCACCTTTCCAAACTGCTTAATAGTGCATTAATCAAAGTGGAAATACAAGGGAGGCACCGGTACTATTCGTTTGCCAGCCCCGAGGTCGCCTATGTCATCGAGTCCCTGGCCAGCTTATCCAGAAATGAAAAACCGGGTACAGTGAAAGAAGCCATGAAGCCTGTTCGATTTTGCCGTACCTGTTATGATCACCTGGCTGGGCATGTGAGCGTGCTGATCGCCGAAGCATTGGAACAAAAAGGCTACCTGGAAAAATCCGGGAACATTTACCTGGTAGCTGGCAGCGGATGGGAGTGGTTTGCGACATTGAATATCTTAAAAGGCGACGTAACCTCGTCCAGGAGAGCCTTAAGCAGGCAGTGCCTGGACTGGAGTGAACGCCGCCCTCATTTGGCCGGCGCCCTTGGAGCCGCCTTCCTGGAAAGGACGTTGGAAAACGATTGGTTCAGAAAAGTTAAATTCTCCCGGGAATTGATCGTCACCGTTAAAGGGCGTCAACAGCTTCTGGAACGGCTTGGACTTGCACTCTGACTTTTGCCTTCCTGTTCATCCTGGATGACACGAAGGGACGCTTTTGTGACGCAGTTATTTAAAGTCTCACAAATAATCCGGGTACGACAACTTATTGATCTTCGCTATTTTAACCGTTCGTTCTGTAACAGTTTAAATATATCCCCGATAGATCCCGATAAGCAGAGCCCGGCCGCTATAACAGGCTCTGTCATGATGTATGGTGAATTTTGCCGGCTGTGCTCACAGAATCCTGGGACGCGCTTTTGAAAGAACCTGGCAAATGAATGATAACACCGATAAGCAGGTTAATGCAGGCAGCTGCGGTCATCCAGGTATTTTCTTTATAAAATCCGAGAATAAAAAAGCAGGCGGTAAAAAACAGGTGGAACCAGCCCGGGACCATCCAGGTGATGGCAGGTAAGTTTTCAGCCGCAACCTTTCTCTTCCCCCATCCCACTATTACCAGGCCGAGCAGGATAACGCTGATCCCGTAAAAGCGGTGAACCGATTTAATCCCCAGGTACTTGTTTAAAAACGGGAACAGGTAAACTTCGGACGCGTATAAAACGAACAGTGAAGACAGCAGCGCAAGCACCGCGATGGCCGTAAATTTAAGAGCCCCGGTTTTATTTCGCATCAGCCACTTTTCAAAGGTGCGGCTGAAGGCCGAGTAACAGAACACTACCGTTTGCCAGCCGATGAAATTTCCGTACGGAATACCGAACCATTGCGCGGTTAAGGGATTCAATCCCGTACCCACCCAGTTCCAATGCCACATGTGGGTACGGTAAGCCACCGTATCCATGCCCAGGTCGATGTTCAGCGCCAGCAGCGTATCTAAAGCTGCCGCGGCCAGCAGGCCCAGCCCGAACCGGTCTGTAAACAGGCGGGCGGTATACATAATAATTCCCCAGCCAACACCGATACAGAGCGGGATATCCATGGGCGCTTTACCCAGCATCACCCAAAAACGGCCGTACGTATAACTTTCCATCAACACCTCCATGTACTCCAACAGGAGCCCGAAGGCTAACCCGCCCAATATATACAGCACATTACGCGCACCTCTCCCGGCGGCATGCACCAGGCATAGAATAAACAACAGGTAAAGCCCGCATTCAAATAAGGGGAAACACCAGGCAGGGGCCGGGCCGTAAGGTATTCCGGCGTAAGGCAGGTCCATTCTTTTTTTTCTAAATAGCGGCAGCTGACGTTTAATTACAGCGCGAACGAAAATAAGAGATATTCTTATCGCAGGGTAAGATCATGTAAAATTGGACTTATAATGGCTCCCAATTTTAGCTCCCAAACTTTTAAGCCTGATACAACCTTACGCTTGGTCCGCGGTTCCGAACTTTAACGCATAAAAAAGCCCCTATTCCGGCAATAAGGGCTTTTACACGATGGGTGGAATATGGGGCTCGAACCCACGACCTCCTGAACCACAATCAGGCGCTCTAACCAACTGAGCTAAAACCACCGTGTTGGGGATGCAAAAATAATAAATTTCTCGCGCCAACCAAATTCAATCGTGAAAATCTATTTTTGCGCCAATGATCGAACTATTTACAGACGGCGCATCAAGCGGTAACCCGGGTCCGGGGGGTTACGGCGTGATACTCCGCTCGGGAAAACATTATAAAGAACTTTCGGCGGGATTTCGCAAAACAACCAACAACCGGATGGAGCTGATGGCCGTGATCGTAGGGCTCGAAGCGCTCCGTAAGCCGGGTCAGCAGGTAACCATTTACTCCGATTCGAAATATGTGATCGAGGCGGTAGAGAAGAAATGGGTATTTGGCTGGCTCGCAAAGGGTTTCCAGGGAAAAAAAAATAAAGACCTCTGGCTTCGGTTCCTGGACGTGTATAAACTTCATACCGTACGGTTCCATTGGGTGAAAGGCCATGCCGGGCACCCGGAGAACGAACGATGCGACGTACTGGCGGTAGCCGCCGGAAAGCAAAAGGACCGGTTAGGGATCGATTCGGTATTTGAAGCAGAAAGTCAGCGAGATCAGCTGCTATAGTTAGTCGATGCCGCCGATGATACCCAGGTTTTCCAGCCTGGATTCTGTGTCGGCACGAATATCCTCAGAGTATTCGCTCATGAATTTCTCGGCCAGTAACACCATATTTTCGGATCCCACGAAAATGGCCGAACGCTGGTGAAGCGAGTCCACTTCGGTATCGAGTATCCGCGAGAATCCGTTGGTGGCCCTCCCCCCTGCTTGTTCGATGATGAAGGCGATGGGATTACATTCATACACCAGCCGCAATTTTCCCCTGGGAGAGCCTGCCGTGGTAGGATAAATAAAGATCCCGCCTTTAATAATGTTCCGGTGCAGGTCGGCCACCATCGAACCGATATACCTGGAAGTGTACGGGCGGTTAGTGGCGTCGTCCTCTACCTGGCAGTACTTGATGTATTTTTTTACGCCTTCCGGGAAGCGTTTGTAATTACCTTCATTGATCGAATAGATCTTGCCGTCTTTAGGTATCTTCATCTGCGGATGCGAAAGGCAGAACTCGCCGATAGAAGGATCGAGCGTAAAGCCGTTCACCCCTACACCGGTAGTATACACCAGCATGGTGGAAGCTCCGTAGACGATATAACCCGCGGCCACCTGCTCCGTGCCTTTTTGAAGCGCATCCCGCAACGTGGCTTTTCCTTCGGTTGATTTACGCCGGTAGATGGAAAATACGGTGCCCACGGCTACGTTCACATCGATATTGGATGAACCATCAAGCGGGTCGATGGCGACAATGTACTTGGCGTTCCTGGAGATCTCGGAGTCGATGTAAATATAATCGTCATTCTCCTCCGAAACTACGATGCAGCATTCCCCGCCGCTCTTCAGCGCGGAGATAAATTGCTCGTTGGCATAAACGTCCAGTTTTTTCTGTGTTTCACCCTGCACATTGATATCTTCCGTGTCGCCGATGATGTCCATCAGGCCGGCTTTGTTTACTTCCCTGTTCACAATTTTCGCAGCGATTGCGAGATCGCGCAGGAGACGTGAAAGCTCTCCTTTGGCATAAGGAAAATCCGCTTGTTTTTCGATGATAAATTGGCCGAGGGTTTTGACTCCAGACATACTTAGTGTATTTTATACATTATCTATTACCTAATTCTATGGCTTCTAAGGTATGTATTTTTTTCTCTGAAACACAAAATCTAAGCAAAGTTCGCGTCTTGTGCCATCCTGCCCTGCCGGCGGCACCGGGATTTAAGTGTAAACAACTAATTTTTTTATCATAGATCACCTTAAGGATATGCGAATGCCCGCAAATAAAAATATCGGGGGCGTCGGCGTAGATTTGGGGCCTTACCTGGGGGCTGTATTTACCGGGGTAACCGCCGATGTGTGTCATCCAAATCTTCATCTCTTCGCACATAAAACGGAGGTGCTCGCGGTATTCCTGGCGTATTTCCCTACCGTCTATATTTCCGTAAACTCCCCTGAGAGGTTTAAAACGTTTTAGCCGTTCGGCTACCTCAGGATCGCCAAAATCGCCGGCGTGCCAGATCTCGTCGCACTGCTCAAAATGTTTAAAGACCGCATCGTCCAGGTAACTATGCGTATCAGAAAGTAAACCGATCCGTTTCATGGGTAATCAGAAAATGGTAAAGAAATCTTTTAATAAAAGCCCGAACGCGGATGAATAGTTTTTGGGGCTCTCATATATCACCACCTCGCTTTCGATGGGGGTTCTCTCGTCGAACCCGAGCGAAAAGATCACCCTGTGCACCGGGTGTCCGCCGAACGATTTTACCCCGATCCAATGCCTGGGTTTAAGCCCGTAACGGGCGGCTGTCTCTTTCACTGGTCCGGCTGTTCCTTCCGGCAATATGAACCAGGCCGACCCGCCCGCAGCCAGGTGCGCGGCGCACTGTGCCACCAGCTCCTCAAAAAATATTTCGCCCGTATGCTTTGCCGTATTGATTTTTGCATGTGGGCTTTTCAGGGAGTTGATAAAGAAGGGCGGATTTGAAACGATCAGGTCGTATTTTAAATGCCCGTGCCGGTTAAGAAAAGCCTGGAAAGAATCGTGAAACACCCTCAGTCGCGGCCCAAACACCGATCTGCTAAAATTACTTCCGGCTGTTTGGGCGGCTGCCTGATCAATTTCAACGCCGTCAATAACGGCGCCGGGAAATCGCTGCGCCAGCATCAGCGCAATTACGCCGGTTCCGGTACCAATATCCAGTATGGCTTTCGGGGCCGGCTGACCGGCAATGGCGGCGAGCAGTACCCCGTCCGTATTGATCTTCATGGCGCAGCCGGTTTGATCGACATCAAATTGTTTGAAACGGAAAACACCCGCCATATTACTTTTCGTAAAGTTCCAGCGGAAGCTGGTCTGGATCGCTGAAAAACGTGAACTTCCTGCCTGTGCACTCATCGATGCGAACAGGCTCAGTAGCCACGCCGTGTGCCTGCAGGTTTGATATCGCTTCTGCAATATCGTCCACTTCAAAGGCTAGGTGCCTTAAACCAACTGCCTCGGGGCGTGAGGCCCGTACTGGCGGCTGCGGGAACGAAAATAACTCGACCTGGTAAAGGCCGTTGATGGCAAGATCGAGCTTGTACGACTCCCTTTCGGACCGGTATACTTCGGCCACGATCGCAAACCCGAGGATCTCCGTATAGAACTTTTTTGAAACGGCGTAATCGCTGCAGATAATGGCTAAGTGGTGGATGCGGTTTAACTTGATCATTCTGTTTGTTTTACGATGTGATGGATCTTTTGATCGAGGTCCCTCACCGCTTTTTCCATCAGCAGCAGGCATTCTTCGGAATCCTTATACCCCGACTCCCTGATAATGCTCATTAGCCCCAGGATCGAAGCCACCGGCGCCCTCAGCTCATGCGATTGAAAATGAGCGATCTTAAGAAGCGTTTCATTTTTTTCGCGTAAAGCGATCTCGTGTTTCTTGAGCTCATTCATATTTGCACCGTTGAACGAGATACCCAGGATGTCGCCTTTGGTATCCCAGGCGGGTTCGTACTTAAATGACCACCAGATCGAAAACTCCCCGTAATCTATCCAAAGATCATCATACGCCGTGATCCCTTCAATGGCGAGCCTGAACCTCGACAAAAAGCGCTCTTTATACGATTCGCTCAGGTATTCCATAATGTTGCTCCCGAGCACGATTTCTCTTGAATGCGCCTTCCCGATAAATTCGGATACCGCGTTGTTAAAATCCAGGATATGCATCCCCTTGTCAAGCAGCACATGGCAGATCGATGAACTGTGAAAGAATGCCCGGAGCTTCGCCTCCGAATTTTCGGCGATGAGCATCTGTTTTTCCAGCTCGAGTGCGCGGGATTGCGCCAGTTTTTTTTCTGATTTATAATAATTGCGAATGTAAATGGTAACGTAATAAATGAACAGCAGGGTAATCAGGTAGGTAAAAAAGATATCATAGGTCCGCCACCGGGCGTTTGGATACGTATTGCGAAAAATATCCGGCATGGCCGATTCCACGAACAGCAGGCTCATCACAACCACTACGTGCAGAACGATCCAGACAATATGTTGCCGCCGGGGAGTAATGATAATCAGCAGGTTGAACGTAAAAAAAAATAAGAAAATGGTTGGACCATTAATTCCCGAATTAAAATAATAATTGGAAATAAGCGCCAGGTAACTAATAACGGCGCTTCCCATCACACTAAACCTGAACAATTTTTTAAACCTCGAAAGGCAGTAAAAAGTAAGCAGCAATATCAAAACGCTGATACTAAGCACTATTACAGGCAGCAAATGCAGCAAAAGATTAACCAGCAGGAACCCCGTAAGCACGATAATGCTGATGATACAGGCAGCATGATAAGTTCTTGCTTCCATGGAAAACTCTTTAGCTGAGCCAATCAGGTCATTCCACTTGGTTTTTAACTTATTCATAGGTGAAGTCCGGTCAAATATAAAAAAATCCATACCTTTCTGTCACTTTTACTACCCGCCAATGAAATTGTATTCGCTACTATCAAGAGTAGCTTTTTTAAGAAACAAGTATTCCTATAAATTCCTTTTCGTAGCTTTTATAGGAATTCACCTGCCTTTGATCGCGATTATCCTGCTGATATCCCTTTCCGGTAAACATACTTTTGATGCGTTTAATATTATCGTGGTAACGCTTATTGTCACGCTGTCGGCCACAGCGGCTACTCTATGGGTGCAGCATGCGCTGATGGAGCCCATCCGGGTATGCCGGGATGCGCTGACCGATTATGTAGAAAAGCAGCAGCTTCCCAATATTCCCAAATCATTTCCTGACGAGATTGGCGTATTGATGCGCGGGTTAACCATGGCCATACACACCTTTGATAACCACATCCAGGAAAAAAAGGCGATTACCAACCTGCTGGCGCACGACCTGCGGGCGCCTTTAAACAACATTATACAGATCACTGAGCTGATAGACGGGAACCAGGATGAGGAAAGCCTGAAGGAATATGTACACTATATCCGCCAGGCAGCAGCACACCAGCGAAACATCCTGGGCAATGTACTGGAGCTGATGAGACTGGAAATCAGGCATTCTCAAACCTCCGAACAAACAAATGTAAAGGAAGTGATTAACCGCTGTGTCGAACACCTATCGATGAACATTACGGCCAAGGATTTAAAAGTTAACGTGAACGTTATGGCCAACCATAAAATAAACATCAGCAAGCAAGCCGTTGAACTGGTTATTAACAACCTACTAACTAACGCGATTAAATTCAGCCAGCCCGGACAGCCTGTTTATATTGAGGGAGCGAGGCACAAAGATCATTTCCAGCTGAGCGTGAGAGACGAAGGCGAAGGTTTTAACACCGAGGACACATCCCGTTTATTTGACGTATTCACCAGGCTATCGCGCGAAGGTACTTTTGGAGAGGTTTCGAACGGAATCGGTCTCCATTTATGTAAAAAGATCATCGAAAGCAATGGCGGCCGCATTACCGCCAAAAGTGAGGGAAAAGGATCGGGCGCGACTTTTACGCTGGTGATACCTTATTAAAGTGACTGTCCGCGACTAAAAAAGCCCGCGCCGGATCACCGGGCGGGCCTTTTATCTGTCACTTATGATGTGCTTATTCTGTTGTCTGGAAGTTTAATGGCACTGTATACATTACGCGGACTTTTCGCCCGTTCTGCTCCCCGGGGATCCAGTTAGGAACTTTCTTGAGCACCCGGATGGCTTCCTGGTCACAGCCGTACCCGATGCCGCGCATCAGCTGTACGTTCGAGATGCTGCCATCGCGCTCAACCACGAAACTCACGATCACCTTACCATTAATCCCCGCTTCCACAGCAGCCGGGGGATAATGCAGGTTTTTGCGGATGAATTTGGCGAAGGCTTCCTGCCCGCCGGGAAATTGCGGGTTCACCTCCGCGGTACGGAAGATCTCTTTGTCGCCTTCTCCTTCTTCAGCAGGGGCGGTTCCGGTACCGCCCTTCCCCGGGCTCTCTATTGGCGCAACGCCTGCCTCAACCGGTACGCCATCGGTTTTCGCATCGCCGATGGCCGCATCGCGGAGATCGGTAAGATCAGGCATGTCTTCAATTACATCCTGTTCGGGTGCAGCTGCCGGTGCTACGAACCTTACCGTTTTAACCTTCACAGGATCAGCTGCTGCTGCTTTGGGAAGCTCGAGGGGCTTCTTTTTCGGAGGTTCTATTTCCGGGTGAAGTATCACGACGACAGAATCGGTCGCCGGAAGTGCGGGAACGTTCGCTTGTTCCGGGCCCTTGTACTTGTTATACAGGAACGGTCCCGTAATAGCGCTTACGAATAGTGCTGCCGAAATAAGCATCGCGTGGGAGAGCCTGGAAGAATAATTCCGGCGCAGTTCATAGGCTCCGTAAAGCTGGTTTCTTTTGGCGAATACAAGATCGAGCCACTCGTTCCTGTACACATTGGTTTTAAAGCTTAGCATATCCTGTGGGTTTAATAAATGGATGTGCGGCTGCAGGCTATTCCATAATGAATTAGTAAATACTTTCGTGGCCATGGGATAAAATATTTACCGATTATTCCCTGATTGTTCCGATTTTTTCAAATCTTTGAAAACCATATAACTAACCTCACGTGCTTTAAATCACATTACTATGTCAAGCATTCGTTTCCAGGCATTAGACGCCGTACTTACGCGCGTTATTCCAGAAGTAAAATCACCGTCAGCAAAAACATCAGATTATTTTGGCTGTAATGTTTTCGATAAGAAAAAGATGAAGGATTTCTTGTCAAAAGATGCCTTCGATAGTGTAAATGAATCGATTACCATGGGCATTCCCATCGACAGGGAGATCGCGGAACAGGTGGCCTCGGCGATGAAATCCTGGGCGATCGGTAAAGGAGCTACTCATTATACACATTGGTTCCAGCCGTTAACAGGCTCTACTGCAGAAAAACACGATTCATTTTTCGAGCCTTCGCAGGATGGCGGACTTGAGAAATTCTCCGGCGAAGCGCTGTCACAACAGGAGCCTGACGCTTCCAGTTTCCCAAATGGCGGGATCCGCAGCACATTTGAGGCACGCGGCTATACGGCCTGGGACCCGTCGTCGCCGGCCTTCATTCTCGGCAGGACACTTTGTATCCCAACGGTTTTCGTATCCTACACCGGAGAATCGCTGGATTACAAAGCGCCGTTATTAAAAGCGTTAAACGCCCTCGACAAAGCGGCGGTTGGCGTTGCGCAGTATTTCGATAAAAGCGTCGAAAAAGTAAATGCTTCCCTGGGTATCGAACAGGAGTACTTCCTGGTCGACCTGGCATTATACAACGCGCGCCCCGACCTGCTCTTAACCGGCAGGGCGCTTTTCGGTCATATGTCGGCAAAGAACCAGCAGCTGGAAGACCATTATTTCGGGTCGATCCCCGAGCGTGTGTATGCCTTTATGCAGGACCTGGAAGTAGAATCGCTGCAGTTGGGAATTCCTTTAAAAACCCGCCACAACGAAGTCGCACCCTCACAGTTTGAAGCTGCCCCGGTGTATGAAGAGATCAACCTTGCCATCGATCATAACCAGCTATTAATGGACCTGATGGACCGCGTCGCCCGCCGCCACAATTTCAAGGTACTTTTACATGAGAAACCTTATGCCGGCATTAATGGCTCAGGCAAACATAACAACTGGTCGCTGATCACCAATACGGGAAAGAACCTGCTATCTCCGGGTAAAACGCCAAAGAACAACCTCATGTTCCTTACGTTTTTTGTGAATACCATCAAAGCCGTACACGAACACGCCGACCTGCTAAGGGCCTCGATCGCATCGGTGAATAACGACCACCGCCTCGGGGCCAATGAAGCCCCGCCTGCTATCATCTCGATTTTTCTGGGCACACAACTCAAGGATGTACTCGATGAAATAGAAACCTCGAGGGTAACCTCAAAAATGAAGCAGGAAAATGCCTTATGGACTAACATCCCTAAAATCCCGCAAATCCTGCTCGATAATACCGACCGCAACCGTACTTCTCCTTTTGCGTTCACCGGCAATAAATTTGAACTGCGGGCTGTTGGCTCTTCCGCTAATTCGGCCAACCCGATGACGATCCTTAACCTCATCGTTGCCGACCAGCTGGTGAAATTTAAAACCGAGGTCGACAAACTTCTTAAAAAAGGCGAAAAGAAAGACGTGGCGCTGATGACCGTCATTAAACGCTACATTAAGGAATCTAAATCGATCCGCTTCGAGGGCAACGGTTACAGCGACGAATGGGCGAAAGAAGCAGCCGCACGCGGCCTGTCAAATATCAAAACAACCCCGCTTGCACTTGATATACTGGTTAGCGAAAAAACGGACAAGCTGTTTGAAACGACCGGCGTGTTCAGTAAACGGGAAGCACATGCCCGCCACGAGATCCTCCTGGAAAACTATTACAAGAAACTGCAGATCGAAGCGCGGACAATGGGCGAATTAGCGACCAACGTAATTCTTCCCGCCGCGATCTCGTACCAAACTGATCTCCTAAACAATGTGAAGGGATTGAAAGATCTTGGCCTCGATACGGATTCTTATTCCGCCCAACTTACCATCATCAAGGACATTTCCAAACATGTTAACTTTATAAGCGATAACGTGGTTAAGATGATCAACGCCCGGAAACTTGCCAACGTAATCGACGATGTGCGTGAAAAGGCGATCGCTTACGACGAAACCGTTAAAACCTATTTCGATCCCATACGCTACCACGTAGATAAACTCGAATTGCTGGTAGACGACGCCAAATGGCCATTGCCGAAATTCAGGGAGTTGTTGTTTATTAAGTAGCGGGTTTTCAGTTATCGGCAGACAGTTCTTTTATAGCGCCGGAAGACTGAAAGCTGACTACTGATAACTGAAAACTGATAACTACCTTTGTGCTCAATGTCAGACTTAAAATACAACCTCCGCGGCGTTTCTGCGGGCAAAGAAGACGTACACCAGGCGATAAAGAACATCGACAAGGGCTTATTCCCTAAAGCTTTCTGTAAGATCATTCCCGATATACTCGGCAGCGACGACGCATGGTGCAATATCATGCACGCCGATGGTGCAGGTACGAAATCCTCCCTGGCGTATATTTACTGGAAAGAAACCGGCGACCTTTCGGTGTGGAAAGGGATTGCCCAGGACGCCATCATTATGAATCTCGACGACCTGTTATGCGTTGGCGCTACCGATAACATCCTGCTCTCTTCAACCATCGGCAGGAACAAAAACCTCATCCCGGGAGCGGTGATCGCCGAACTGATCAATGGTACGGAGGAGATCCTTTCGGAACTGCGCGGCATGGGGGTCGGGATCTTCTCCACCGGGGGTGAAACGGCAGATGTGGGCGACATTGTACGCACCCTGATCGTCGACTCTACCGTAACCTGCCGTATGAAACGATCGGAGGTGATCTCCAACAGTAATATTGCCGCCGGCGATGTGATCGTTGGGCTGGCGTCTTACGGCCAGGCGACTTACGAAAAGGAATATAACGGCGGGATGGGATCAAACGGGCTGACCTCTGCGCGGCATGATGTTTTCGGCAAACACATCGCCGAACAATTCCCGGAAAGCTTTGATCCGTCCGTGCCCCCAGATCTCGTATTTTCAGGCTCCAGGAGGCTTACAGACCTTGTTGATATTGGGAACGGACAGCAGGTTACCGCCGGGAAACTGGTGCTCTCCCCTACCCGCACTTATGCCCCGGTAATTGTAAAGATGCTGGAAACGTATCGCAGCCAGATCCACGGTATGGTTCATTGCAGCGGTGGCGCACAAACCAAGGTACTGCATTTTATTGATGACGTTCACGTAATAAAAGATAACCTGTTCCCGGTTCCGCCGCTTTTCCGGCTGATCAGGGAAGAATCGGGCACTCCCTGGGAGGAGATGTACAAGGTGTTCAATATGGGGCACCGGATGGAGCTCTATGTTCCCCGGGAAATTGCAAACGACCTGGTAAGCATTTCCGAAGAATTCGGCATCGATGCCAGGATCATCGGAAACGTGGTGTCGTCAGACAGAAAACGAGTAACCATTAAATCTGAGTTCGGCGAGTTTGTGTATCAGTAAATAATATCGCCGGCTGTAATTACTTACCGGTTCTTAAA
Source organism: Hufsiella ginkgonis (assembly GCF_009834915.1). GTDB lineage: Bacteria > Bacteroidota > Bacteroidia > Sphingobacteriales > Sphingobacteriaceae > Hufsiella > Hufsiella ginkgonis. The sequence continues at coordinate 444,634 of NZ_WVHS01000002.1, forward strand.
CAATAAAAAGCCGCTTCATCAAATGATGGAGCGGCTTTTTATTGTTGGGTCCCTATCGGCTATTGGAAAGTCATACGGAAACCGAATTGCATAAAGTAAGTAGACGTGATGCTGTTGTTAGTAACGAACGTTTTTGAAACGATCTCGTTGTTAGCGGTCGCCATTCTGAAAGTAGGTTTGGTGGTGCCGTTGGCATTAAGTGCGCCAACGTTCTGAGGAACCAGCAGGCCGATCGCATTGCTGTTGCTGCCTACGCTGAATGCCTGTGTAAACTTGTACACACCCCAATCGCTGTTAAGCAGGTTACCCAGGTTGAAGATGTCCCAGGTGAACTGGAAGGTATTCTTGGTTTTACCCATAGCATGTGTTTTGAACACATCCTGGATAAATTTAAAGTCAACCTGGTTTCTCCATGGATACTGCGCGCCGTTACGCTCAGCGTACTTACCTTTACGGGTTTTCAGGTAATCGTCCTGCTCCACGTAATTAAAGAAAATATCGCTTTGCTCTTGTGCGGTGTAACCAGCCGCCCGGTAACCTGAAGTCCCTGCGGGGATCGCAACGAAAGTGATTTCGCTGGCATCCTTTGGTACATAGATCAAATCGTTGATCACGCCATCGCGGTTAAAGTCGGTAGTGTAGGTGTAAGAGAAACGGGATGCATTAGATGATGCAGAAGCAGCGCCTTCGTAGAAGAACGACACCTGGGTTGCCAGGTTCTTAAGATACTCTTTACGGTAGTTCAGGGTAGCGATCACCCTCGATGGAAGTACGTTGCTGGTATAGCTCAGAGTTGGGATGTTTGAGTTAGAGCTGGTTACCGGGTATGTCCAAACGTTGGTCATCTGGTCACCACCGGCATCACCGTAGTTCCTGGCACCGCTCCTGGTGTAAGCAGCAGAAACCGAAAGGCCTTTTGAAAGCTGTTTGCTTAACTGGGCGCTTACCGACCAGTAGTGCCCGCCTTCCGTGTTATCCAGCAGAACGGTAGTAAATCCCGACGAGTTGGTAGTAGCGGCAGTAGTAGCTACTTTACCGGCTCCAGTCAGCGAATTCAGTTGCCGTGCAAAAGCAGCGGCGGCGGTAGTAGGTAAACCACCTGCGGAAGGATAGATCGGCCTGTTATCCGCATAACCGGAAACGTTTAATGAAGTTGGATCTACCAGGTTCACGTTCTTTGCATAAACCGCGTGAATATCTTTATTGTAGATACCTTCCAAGGTACCCGTAATTCCGAAAGGAAGTTTGGTATCAAAAGCGAGGCTTGATTTCCAGGTCTGTGGAGACTGGAAGTCAGGGCTGATGAGGTTGATGGCAGACTGAAGCGTTTCACCGGCAGTAGCAACCGTTACCTTAGGAGTAAGCAGGTTTGGAGCGATGCTTGGATTAAATGTAGGGGTGTTCGCAGTTCCGGCATAAGTCTGCAGGAATTGCAGCAAGCCTACGTCAGAGTGAGAAACGATCCATACGAATGGAATTCTTCCGGTAAAGATCCCGGTCCCGCCGCGAACCTGGAGCGAACGGTCGCCCTTTACGTTCCAGTTAAATCCGAACCTTGGAGAAAGCAATACTTTAGATTCCGGAAGCTCACCGCTGTTCAGTTTCTGACCTTGTGCGAAAGTAAGTGAAGCCAGTAAAGGATGCGTTTTCACTTCATCCAGGTCAGGATAATCAGATTTTTCAACCCTTAAACCTGCTGTGAATTTCAAACGGTCGGATGCGGTGAACTCATCCTGGATATAAGCAGAATACTGCTCGAACTTAAAGCTTGGGAATGCCTGCGAGCCATCAGCGTTTAACGAATAAGTTACCGCATAGTTGTTAGGTTTAGCACCGTTCACGAAATCGGCCCATGAGTTAAACACATAATAACCGGTACCGAAACGCTGGAAACCGTTCTTCGTTTTGCTCTTCTCGATCTGCGCGCCAAGTAACACGCTATGTTTGCCGAGCGACATGGTCAACTCGTCGGTAAGGGTCTTCGAGTTAACGTCCCTCAGGTTTCCATAGGTAAATGGCTCGTAACCGAACGTGGTGATCGGTGTACCCCCTTCCAGAATATCCACCAGCGGGAAAGGTGAGCTGGTTGAGCTTCTTGGGTCATTCTGGTGCGAATAGGAAGCCCTTAATACGTTAGAGAACTTGCTGCCAAAGCTGGAGTTTAACTCAGCAGTTCCCGAATAAAGATTTGCTTCCTGGCCATAATTGGAGTTGGCGAAGTGGAGCGCGTTGTTCCCGGTACGTGAACCGGTATAAGTAGTTCCTGAGTTGGTGGTCGAGTTGCTCAACGAGTTCGCCACGTTACTTTCTACCTGGTTGTAACGAACGTTCAGCGAGTGCTTGGAGCTGATGTTCCAGTCTAAACGTGCGAACAGCTTATCGTTGTAGCTTTTGTTGCTATAGCCCTGGAAAACGCCGGTCTCGTAACCGTATTTCGATCTCAGGTACGCCGAAACATCGTTCAGGAATGCACTGGTAGGACGGGAAACAAGCGTGTTCCCGGTAGTAGGATAAGGAACTGCGCCGGAAGTGTACCTCGCCTGTCCCGGACGTGTTTCCTTATTGTATTCAACGTTCCCGAAAAAGAACAGCTTGTTTTTGATGATCGGCAAGCCTACGCTCACACCGTACTGTTTCTGGTCGTACTGCTGGCGAACCAACGATGGATTGGCCTCTACCTTATCACCCTGCTGTTTTTCGTTACGCAGCGTAAAAAAAGCGGTTGCGTAAGGGTTGTTCGTACCGGAACGGGTAACCGCGTTGATAGAAGCACCGGTAAAGCCGGTTTGTCTTACGTCGAAAGGAGTAACGTTAATAGAGATCTGGTCGATCGCATCAAGCGAAATAGGCGAACCGTTTGCCGGAATGTTCTGACCGATACCAAACTGGTTGTTAAAGTTAGCGCCGTCGACCGTGAAGTTGTTCGACCGGTAGCTGCCACCGCCGATCGAAGTACCGTTCGCCTGTGGAGTAAGCCTGGTCATATCGTTCACACTGCGTGTGATGGTGGGCAACGACTGAAGCTGTGCCCTGGAAATGTTCGTTGTCGAACCCGTACGGTCTGCGTTGAGCACCGAATTCGGATTAGCGGCAACCACACTTACTTCGCGTAGGGTAGTTCCTGTTGCCTGAAGCGTAACGTTCAGCACGAAAGGCTCTCCTAATTTGATATTGATTCCCTCAAACTTAGCGGGTTCATAACCTACGTAGGTTACTTCGATCAGGTAAGGTCCGCCCACACGAATGTTAGGGATGGTGAACCGGCCATCGGCTTTGGTCGACGATCCATAAACTGTTCCTGTCGGCTGGTGCGTAGCTTTGACGGTGGCTCCGATCAGCGTTTCCTTAGAATCTTTGATCGTACCTGTTAAACTACTCGTGGTTACCTGGGCCGACAAGCCGAAGGCCGTTAGCAACAGGGCAAGTGTTGAGAGTAAAAACTTGTTCATAAATGTTGTTTGTTAATGAGTTTGTTTTTTGTAATGATTTGCAAAGATAGAGCGTTTTTTTGTCTTTTTATCATTGCCGTTGTTAACTTAATATTAATTCTTTAAAATATCAAGCCTGTGTTAACAAATGTGTAATAAACTTTCCTTTCCCCGTTACGGTTTTTCCAATTCCCGTTTTTTTAATCATAATTGTGGATAACTTTCGCTATACTATCGTCATGGGAATGTGGAAAACCCTGGTCATTAAATATTCATCCTTTGTTATTTTTATACAATTGTTAGATTTGGCCACTTTATAACTCATAAATATGAACTACGACCTTATAGTGATCGGAAGCGGCCCCGGCGGATATGTGGCAGCCATACGTGCTTCGCAGCTTGGATTAAAAACGGCGATCGTTGAGCGCGAGTCCCTCGGCGGCATCTGCCTGAACTGGGGATGCATTCCTACCAAAGCGCTCATCAAAAGCGCCCAGGTATTCGAATACACTAACCATGCGGCAGACTACGGGATCAATGTCGCCTCTTCTTCGGTCGACTTTCCAGCAGTGATCAAACGCAGCCGTGGCGTAGCCGATGGCATGAGTAAAGGCATCCAGTTCCTCATGAAGAAGAACAAGATCGATGTGATCATGGGCACCGCCAAAATCAAAAAGGGTAATGTTACGGAGGTAAAACAAGCCGACGGCAGCATCAAGGAATATACCGCAAAACACACGATCCTCGCTACCGGCGGACGTTCACGCGAACTGCCCAACCTGAAACAGGATGGCAGGAAAGTGATCGGCTACCGCCAGGCGATGAACCTCCCCGAGCAGCCTAAATCGCTGATCGTAGTGGGCTCCGGCGCTATCGGCATCGAGTTCGCTTACTTTTATAATTCGATCGGCACACAGGTAACGGTGGTAGAATACCTTGACAATATCGTACCCCTGGAAGACGAGGAGATCTCCAAAGCCCTTTTCCGCAGTCTCAAAAAAGCGGGCATCAATATCCTGACGGGCTCGAACGTTGAATCGGTTGACACATCCGGCACCGGTTGTAAGGTACAGGTTAAAACTGCCAAGGGCACTGAAACACTTGAGGCGGATATCGTACTTTCAGCCGTAGGCGTAACCCCTAACATCGAGAATATCGGGCTTGAAGAAGTAGGGGTTAAAACGGAACGCGGTAAAGTAATAACCGATCCTTATTATAAGACCAACGTCGAAGGCGTTTATGCCATCGGCGATATCGTGGGCGGCCAGGCGCTTGCGCATGTTGCTTCCGCTGAAGGCATCACCTGTGTGGAAAAGATCGCAGGTCACCATCCAGAACCCATTAATTACAACAATATTCCGGGCTGTACCTATTGTTCACCGGAGATCGCATCAGTTGGATACACCGAAAAGGCGGCCAAAGAAGCCGGGTATGAAATCAAGGTTGGCAAGTTCCCGTTCTCTGCCTCCGGAAAAGCGAGCGCTGCCGGCAACAAGGACGGATTTGTAAAACTGATCTTTGATGCCAAGTATGGCGAGTTCCTCGGAGCGCATATGATTGGCGCCAACGTAACCGAAATGATTGCCGAAGTGGTGGTAGCCCGTAAACTGGAAACCACCGGTATGGAAATTATTAAATCGGTACACCCGCACCCCACCATGAGTGAGGCGATCATGGAAGCCGCCGCCGATGCGTACGGTGAAGTGATCCACTTATAATGGCTTGGATCTTCCTGGTTCTGGGCGGATTATTTGAGGTAGGTTTTGCGATCTGCCTCAAATATTCCCAGAACTTTTCCAATTCCAGGTGGAGCGCAGGATTCTTTATTTGCATTACCGTGAGTTTCCTGTTGTTGAACAAAGCCGTTCAAACAATTCCCATCGGCACGGCGTACGCCGTATGGACAGGGATCGGCGCCGCCGGATCAGTCATCGCGGGAATCCTGCTGTTTAAGGAACCTTCGGATTTTTGGCGGATGGTGTTCCTGTTTACCCTGGTAACATCAATTATCGGGTTGAAAATTGTTTCTGAATAACCATATCCCTATCGTATCAAATGACGCTCCACACCATCGATACCGGATTCTTTAAACTCGACGGCGGCGCTATGTTCGGCGTAGTGCCGAAATCGATCTGGCAAAAAACCAACCCCGCCGACGAGAATAACCTTTGTACCTGGGCGATGCGCTGCCTGCTGATCGAAGACGACGATCGTTTGATCCTGGTCGATACCGGGATCGGTAATAAGCAAGACCCCAAATTCCTGGGCCATTATCACCTGCATGGTGAGGAGACGCTTGAAAACTCCCTCGCAGGACATGGATTTTCGCCGGCCGATATCACCGACGTATTTCTTACCCATCTTCATTTCGACCATTGCGGCGGCGCCATCATCCGCGAAAACGACCAGCTTATTCCAGCCTTCCGCAATGCGGTATACTGGACTAACGAAAAACATTGGAACTGGGCTACTAAACCTAACGACCGCGAAAAGGCTTCCTTCCTGGAAGAGAATATCCTGCCCATCCGCGAAAGCGGTAAACTTAAATTCGTCGAAGAAACCGGGCTTTTCTCTTTCAGCACTCATGTAAAAGTGCGCTTTGCTTATGGGCATACAGAGGCAATGATGCTTCCGCAGATCAGTTATAAAGACAGAACGATCGTTTATATGGCCGATCTCCTCCCCTCTACGGGCCACCTGCCGCTGCCTTATGTAATGGCATATGATATGTTCCCCCTGCAAACACTCGACGAAAAAAGGCAATTCCTGGAAGAAGCGGTAGAAAACAATTATGTTCTTTTCCTGGAACACGACCCGGTTAATGAGTGCTGTACCCTTACCCGGACCGAAAAAGGGATCAGGGCAGCAGAAACATTCAGGCTCGCCGACCTGTAAACGGTCATAGAACTATCAAACTCTGCGCTCTTTACTACGTGCGGACACCCGCACAAAACAATTCGAAAGCGAGTAAGGTTCCTCTGTCAGAACAGCTATGCTGATGAAGAGAATTATTCCGTTCCTGCTTTTTATCGTGGTGGCATTAGCCGGCTGCGAAAAATTTGAATTCAGTCCCAATCAGAAATTCCATCAGAATACCCCCGAAAACCTCAACGCCATTAACATCGCGAGGTTACAATCGTCAGCGGGCGACGATACCGTCCGTTTTATCGTAAGCGGCGATCCACAGCGCGCTTACAACCAGGCCGAAGATTTTGTCGCTGCAATAAATAAATTAAAAGGTATCGACTTTGTTGTTGTCGACGGAGATCTCTCAGATTTCGGTTTACTGCAGGAGATGGAATGGGTACACGAAATATATGGTAAGTTAGTCGTCCCATATGTCGCTGTTATTGGCAATCATGACCTGCAGGCCAGCGGCGAAGACATTTTCCGCCGGATGTACGGCCCTTTGAACTACAGCTTTATTTATGGCGGGATAAAATTCGTCTGCCACAATACCAACAGCCGCGAATACAACTTTAATCATGCCGTTCCTGATATCACCTGGCTAACCAACGAGTTCAAAGCTCAGCCGGGAGTTACGGCTTTTGTGGGCCTCGCACACGTACCTCCCACCGACCCCGATTTCGACCATGACCTCGAGTCAGCCTACCTCCATGCCATTAACTACTCGGGCAGCACATTGGGCTCTGTGTATGCCCATATCGATAAAGGAACGACCTGGTATCCCGACGACGGAGAAAGCCCGCCGGTTTACACTACCAATGCCATTGGCAACCGCGAATGTATGCTTATAGAGATTACCCATGGAATACTTCACACCCGTACGATCAGTTTTTAAAGCGGGCATTCTCCTTATCCTGCTTGCCTTCCCGTTTACGGTGAAATCCCAGTTTCTTAAAACGGTTGCGCCCGATGCGGTAATCGCTCAATATGCGGGAAGCATCGGCTTTGGGAGCATTGGAGGTACTTATGATCTCTGGAAAGGAAAAGGGACTGCTGATCTCTTATACGGTTTCGTGCCCAAATCAAAAGGCGGCAGCCTGCACATCGCCACCGCGAAGTTTTCTTATCGCCCCTTCAGGATCAGAATAGGGGAAACAGCCACCATCTACCCCGCCAACCCGGGCGCGTTTTTTTCGTATCATTTCGGCAAGGAGTTCAATTTTTCTTGGAGCAGCGAACAGTATCCCAAAGGCTATTATTGGTGGTCGCCCGCGTTCCGGCCGCATTTGTCGTTAAGTAATGAAATCAGGTTCCATTCAGGCAAAACGCCTGCTAGTCACCGGATAAGAGAGGTTAGTGTTTACAATGAGTTCAACACCAACGACCTGTACCTGGTGAGCTGGGCAAAAAATCGTGAAAGCATCTCCGTTTTTGATGCCGTGAAAATGGGGTTCGGTGTAAGGGTCTACTTTTAAAAATCCCAGGTGCGGGTGCGGATCCGTTTAATATAAGTACGGATGTCGAGCACGAAGGCTGCGAGGAAATAAAACACCAGGGGAAATCCCACAGCCAGGAAAGAAGAGTAGATAAAGAAAAGCCTGATCTTCGAAATCGACACGCTAAAACGCTCTCCAAGGTAAGCGCATACCCCAAAAGAGTATTTTTCAAAATATGTTAAGATGCGCTGTATCATTTAACCCGGTTTTTAGCAATTTAACTCCGATTCCACAATTTAAGCATTTTTTTCTTTCGCAGTACATTTTTTGTAAATACAGTAAGGCCTGCGAAGTTCCTGCACTGGTGCATATCACGCCTTCTTTGGTAAAACGACGGATCACCTGGTTTGTTTCAGGCGGGAGATCTTCGAGCATCGATATCGCCTTATTGATAAACTCTTTACCTCCCACCAGCTTACCGTAGGTGAACAGGAACGGCGCAACCGTATTGATGAGCAGTACATGAGCAGACTCCCTGCCCATTAACGGGGAGAACGGTGCTGCTTCATTTTTAAAATGGTAATGTGTTGCCCAGTAAGGGTTCACCTCCAGGTTCAGGAATCGCTTCTCGATCGTATTGCTGTTCAATGCTTTAACAAGCCCTGAAAACAGGTGCTGCGATTCCTGTACAAGGGCGGCAAATTGCGCCAGCCGAAGCGTAGGAAAATTCTGGGGCCGTAACCGTGAAAATTTCCATACGTAAACATCTATCGGCCGCAACCGGTATTTGCGCCGCAGGTAAGCGTACTCACTCACCAGCGCAGCCGGGTAAGCCTCTGTAAACTTCTCCCCGAGAAAGCCCGCCTGCCCGAACACGAGCGATTCTATCTGTATGGCATTGCCCTGGTGCCTCGAAAGCAGTTTAAGCGGCAGCGAACGGGCCAGCAATTCGAATGGAACGGCATTCGTTTTAAAGCCAAAATTACGCGCCAGCATTACATAAAACGCATCTTCCCAGCTCCCTTTGTACTCCTGCAGTAAGGTGTCTATCAGCATTGCACGCTGTTCGAGCCTTTCTACCAGCATCCGGCTCAGCCACCCGGAAATATAGGGTTCTGCTACTGATGAGATATGCTTCTGGCATGGAATCCAGTTCATATTCTCCATGAGTTGCCGGTACCCGGAAATAACCCGTTCGGTGATGCGTTCCTTTAGTTCCAGCACGGGAATCTCTGTGCCATCCTCCCGGAATACCTTTCGATCGTGCTCGTAAACCACGTGAAGGATCACGTTACCATAACGCTTGTCGCTGGTATGGTCATGGCGTTCCCAATCAGAAGATCGTAAATGGAGCTCTATATTGCCGGCCCATAGCGTGCCGCCGATCCTGACCCTGGCGTTGTCGAAATCCGGACCGGCATCCTGATTGATGGTTCCGGGCGAGATGAGTTCGATCGCTTCACCGGCCGAAGTAGTGAGGCCGCCCAGGCGGAACAACCCAAACTGCCAGGTAAACTGTAACAATTCCTCGGTAAATAACATGCGTAAATTTACCAAAGAAATAATAAATTAACTCAATAGAAATTAAATTTATTTAATTCTACTTCCATCTCTTTCTGTAAACGCATCGCTTCTTCTCTTGCCTTCACGGCGAAATCCTCACCGCCGGAAGCATAAATAATTGCGCGCGATGAGTTCACGAGTAACCCGCAATCGCGGTTAAGCCCATAGCGGCAAACGTCCTGCAGGCTTCCGCCCTGGGCGCCCACGCCGGGAACCAGGAGAAAATTATCGGGGGCATGTTTCCTGATAGTAAGGAATGCCTCTCCCCTGGTTGCGCCTACCACGTACATCAACCGGTCGGCATCTGCCCAAGTATTGGCTGTTCTTATAACTGATTCGAACAGGCTCTCATTTTGCCCGTTTTTAATGTTCTGAAAATCAGCACTGCCCTCATTAGAAGTCAACGCCAGCAAGATCACCCATTTATCCCGGAACCTGAGGAACGGCTTTACAGAGTCGCTGCCCATATAGGGCGCAACGGTTACCGAATCGAAGTTCATACCTGATGCTTCCGGGTCGAAAAACGCCCGGGCGTACATTTCGGAGGTGTTGCCGATATCGCCCCGCTTGGCATCTGCAATACCCAAGCATTCTTTTGGGATATAGTTGCTGGTAGCTACCAGGCTCTGCCATCCGGCGATGCCCCTCGATTCATAAAAAGCCGTATTGATCTTGTAGGAAACGCAGAGATCATGCGTTGCATCGATGATCATTTTATTAAATTCAAAAACCGGATCAGATTTTTCAAGCAAAAAACGCGGGATTTTGTTAATGTCGGTATCAAGCCCAACACACAGGAAGGATCGCTTGGTTTTTATCTGCTCAATAAGGGTGTTGCGATTCATGCGTTCGATGTGCGGCGAAATTAGCAAAATGAGTAGCTGGCATGAATTTTTTTTTAAAGTTTTTGATTTTTAAATTTTATTGCAGTACAATTGTAACGATATCTCAATTTGCCCTGCACGACAGGAAATCATCAAAACTTCTTAATCAAGCGTGGATATAAGCAACCATGTTGAGTCTGTAGCGACCGGGCGAGTTTCATTAAATAATAAATCCTATCAATAATTCAACATATTTTGATGTTAACAAGTAATGAATTGAACGACAAGCTCGTATCGGAGCTGCGTGAAATTGCGAAGTCTTTTGGTATAGCCGATACAGATGCGCTGCGAAAACAGGAGCTGATCAATAGGATCACCGAACACCAAAGCGCCCCGCCTGCCGCGGCTGCACCTGAGCCGGAACTGGTTTCCGCGGGCGCGGAACCGGCGGTTGAAGCGAAGCCACGCAAACGCACACGTTCAGTAAAGGCGAAAGAGGATGCGCATGCACCCGATACCCGGGTAGCAGACAGCGACCTCTTCGACCCGCCTGCTGAGGCTCCCCGCACCGGGGAACCTGTGAAAACAGAAGCCCCTCCTGCCGAACCGGTTGAGCCCGTCAGCGTGGAAACCCCCGCCCAGCCTGTGACCAAACCGGAAAAAGCCCCTTCAGAAAGTAAAACAACGCGTTTCGAACGCAAGAACCAGGGAAACCAGAACCAGGGAAACCAGAACTCAAATCAGCATACGCAGCCACCAGCGCCTAAAACACCGGTGGAACCTAAAGCGCCTGAGCCGGTGGTAAACCTCGATTTCGATAACGTGATCGTAAATGAAGGCATCCTGGAGATCATGCCCGATGGCTATGGTTTCCTGCGGTCTTCTGACTATAATTATCTTACTTCTCCCGACGACATTTACGTATCACAATCGCAGATCAAGCTCTTCGGCCTGAAAACGGGCGATACGGTCCGCGGGAGTATCCGTCCTCCCAAAGAGGGGGAGAAATATTTTCCGCTGGTGCGCGTAGAAGCCATTAACGGACGGATCCCTGCCGATGTAAGGGACCGCGTTCCTTTCGACTTCCTTACCCCGCTGTTCCCCACCGAAAGGCTAAACCTTTTTACCGGGCCGGGCAATAATTCTACCAGGATCATCGACCTCTTTACCCCGATCGGCAAAGGCCAGCGCGGATTGATCGTAGCGCAGCCTAAAACGGGTAAGACCATGCTGCTTAAGGATGTAGCGAACGCGATCGCAAAGAATCACCCGGAAGTATACCTGATCATCCTGCTGATCGATGAACGCCCGGAAGAGGTGACCGATATGGCACGCAGCGTACGCGCCGAAGTGGTATCATCTACCTTTGATGAACCGGCAGAGCGCCATGTAAAGATCGCCAATATCGTACTCGAGAAGGCAAAACGCATGGTAGAATGCGGCCACGACGTTGTGATCCTGCTCGACTCGATCACCAGGCTGGCACGTGCCTATAACACTGTTGCTCCCGCTTCCGGAAAGATCCTTTCGGGTGGCGTGGACGCCAATGCGCTTCATAAACCAAAACGCTTTTTCGGCGCCGCCCGGAATATCGAAGACGGCGGCTCGCTTACCATCCTTGCCACTGCCCTTACAGACACGGGATCTAAAATGGACGAGGTGATCTTCGAGGAATTTAAAGGCACCGGTAACATGGAGCTCCAGCTCGACCGCAAGCTTTCTAACAAAAGGGTATTCCCGGCCATCGATCTTACGGCTTCGAGTACGCGCCGCGACGACCTGCTGCATGATAAAGAGACGCTTCAGCGTATCTGGATCCTTCGTAACCACCTTGCCGATATGAATTCGCAGGAAGCGATGGAATTTTTGCAAGGTCAAATGAGAGGCACCAAAACCAACGAAGAGTTCTTGATATCCATGAATAGTTAAGATCGCCTTAGATATCCATGAAGAAACACGTTCCCAACGCGCTAAGCTGCCTCAATCTTTTCAGCGGTTGTGTAGGTATTGTACTGGCATTCCAGGACCAATTGGTTTATGCGGGCTTTATTATCATCCTGGCAACGATCATCGACTTCTTCGACGGGTTAACGGCCCGTCTTCTAAAAGCCTATTCAGAAACCGGGGAACAGTTGGATTCCCTGGCAGATATCGTGAGCTTCGGCATCCTGCCATCAGTGATCATTTACCAGCTGTTTCTTCGCTCGCCTTCATTGGGTACCGTAAGCACGTTTCTCAATTTCTCTGCGTTCCTCATTGCGGTGTTTTCCGCGTTACGGCTGGCGAAATTCAATATCGATCCGCGGCAAACAGATAACTTTATCGGCTTGCCTACACCGGCGAACGCGCTGGTGATCGCTTCCCTACCCGGAATCTCTGAGGCGAACGTCACGCTTTCAAACTATATCCTGAATCCCTTCTTCCTGTTTGTGTTTACGCTGGGCATGGGGTTATTGCTGATCGCCGAGATCCCGCTCATGTCCCTGAAGTTCAGAAGTAAGAAACTGGACGATAATCTTTTCCGGTATATTTTGCTGATATCCGGGTCGATACTGATCCTTATCTTTAAATTCACGGCATTCCCGATGATATTCTTCATCTACGTAGGATTGTCGCTCGTTCAGTTTAAAGTAGTAAAGTAAAGGAGAAAATAACAAAAAAATCGCCGGAATATCGGTCAGATTTGGCTAAGCAGCTCTTTCTTATACTTTTCGAGCTTTATGAAAAGCTGATCACAGGTTTTGATCAGCGATTGGTAGGCCGGTTCGATCGTTCCGAGATTCTCCCCCATCCTTGCATTCTTTTCTAATACCTGCATTTCCTCGCGGGCATGGTCCACCCCCATAAACGCCAGGGTTGGCTTGATCTTATGTGCCGCTTCGGCCACCTGCTTCCAGTCGCTTTCTTGTATCGCCTCAGAAAGCTGCTGGAAGTAGATTGGGGTCTGCTCCAGAAAAATATCGATCATCTCTACCATGAACTCCACATTTCCACCAGAAATATCATTTAAATAAGATAAATCCAGTTCGGATCCCTGGCCGGCGTTATTGCTTTCTTCAAACATAATGGGTGCAATTTAATGGTTTATCTTTTTTACCGCCAATTTATCAGAAGAATTTTCAATTATTTCTTCGATGCTCAAATGTAATGCCGGATGTACCAGGCCGGGAGAAAGTTCGGCGAGCGGCACCAGCGTAAAATTGCGGAGATGGAGCTGCGGATGCGGTATTACGAGGTCAGGCGTATCAATGATTTCGGCGCCATAAAACAGGATATCGATGTCGATCGTTCTCGAATCCCATTTCTGGCTGCGCTCACGTCCCAACAGCTGCTCGATGTGCAGCACCTCGCGCAGGACCTCTTCCGCGGAAAGCGCGCTGTTTACGACGATCACCTGGTTGATGAACTCCGGCTGATCCGTTTTTCCCCACGACTCGGTGCTGTACAAAGAAGATTCCGTTGCTATTTCGCCTATCTTATGAGCGATATGCAGGCGGGCTTGCTGCAGGTAGGATTCGCGGTTACCCAGGTTACTTCCCAGGAGCAGGTAAACAAGTTCCATGAACAGTTAATATTTTGCAATGTTATGAAACTTATCCCACCTTCGAGGGTCTAAATTAGTATTATTGTAATGTACTAATTCACCTTTGATGAAACAATTCTTCAAGTTTGTGGCGGCCTCTATGCTAGGCTTCCTTATTTCAATATTTGTGATCTTTATCTTCTTTGTTATCGGCATTAGTGCCATGATCGCGGCAGCGGGAAATGAAGCGCCGGCTGACGTTAGTAATAACTCGGTACTGCGTATCGACCTTAACTACCCGATCAACGAACGCACCATCAGCAGCCCGCTGGAGGGCCTGAACATACCCGGGTTTAAATCAACCAAATCACTGGGACTTAACGACATCCTGGCAAGCATAAAAAAAGCCAGGACCGACGACAATATAAAGGGCATTTGTCTCGACCTCAGCGGCATACAGGCTGGTATGGCAACCATCGAAGAGATCAGGAACGCGCTGATCGACTTTAAAACCTCGCATAAGTTTATTTACTCGTACAGTGAGGTGTATACCAAAGGCGACTATTACCTCGCTTCTGTAGCGGATAAGGTATACATTAACCCCGAAGGTTTCCTGGAATTCAGCGGATTCAATTCCGACATCACCTTCTTTAAGGGCGCCCTTGATAAGTTAGGGATCGAGGCGCAGATCATCAAAGTGGGCACCTATAAAAGCGCGGTAGAGCCCTTTATACTCGACCACATGAGCGATGCCAACCGGCTGCAGGTGACCTCTTTCCTCGGATCGATGTACGACCACTACCTCCTCTCTATTGCCGCCAGCAGGAAGATCCCCAAAGATTCCCTGTTCGCAATTGCCAATGAGCTGAAGGTGCGCACGGCTGTTGATGCGGTAAAATACAGGCTGGCGGACGGCGTTCGGTATAAGGACCAACTGCTCGACGAATTAAAAGCCGCCACGGGGATCGATAAAAAGAAGAACGTAAACTCGATCAGCATCGAAGATTACAGCGGTAATGCCGGGAAAACAACTGCCGTTACCGGCGACCGGGTTGCAGTAGTATATGCTGTGGGCGAGATAGCCGGCGGTGAGGGCAGCGACGAAGTGATGGGCTCTGAAAAAATATCCCGCGATCTGCGTAAAGTACGGTTGGACGATCACGTAAAGGCAGTAGTGCTGCGCGTGAATTCGCCCGGCGGGGGGGTGCTGGCATCTGACGTTATCTGGCGGGAAGTGGTGCTTACGCGGAAAGTGAAACCCGTGGTGGTATCAATGGGCGATGTTGCCGCATCCGGCGGATACTACATCGCCTGCGGTGCCGACTCAATTTTCGCGCAGCCCAATACCATTACCGGTTCGATCGGCGTTTTCGGTATTATCCCTAACATGAAAGAATTCTTTAATAACAAACTCGGGATTACCTTTGACGGCGTTAAAACCGGGCAATATGCCGATATGGGCAGCATCGACCGCCCCCTCACCCCTGCCGAACGCCTGATCTTCCAGCGTGAAGTAAACCGGGTATACGACGGTTTTACCAAACGCGTGGCCGAGGGCCGTAAAAAGAGCCAGGCGTATGTCGACAGCATCGGCCAGGGTCGGGTGTGGAGCGGCACAGAAGCATTAAAAATAGGCCTGGTAGATAAATTGGGAAGCATAAATGACGCCATCCGCAGTGCTGCCGGGATGGCGAAGCTGAAAGACTATAAGCTGGTAAATTACCCGGTAATGAAAGACCCCTTCCAATCGTTATTCGATAATTCCGGCGAACGCATGAAAGACTATGTGACCAGGATGCAGCTGGGCGAAGAATATACCTATTACAAACAGCTTAAAAGTGCCGTACGGCTAACCGGCGTACAGGCGAGAATGCCCTTTACGATCTCCGTGAAATAGGATATTTTTGGGCAAATAAAATCGATGGATAATAAAACCATTTCACGCCGGTTAAAACTGCTCGGCCAGCTGATGGAGCTGCATGACGAGAATCCATTTAAGGTGCGCTCCGTGATGAACGCCTCCTTCAAGATCGACAAGCTCCCGTTCCAGGCAGCCGGCAAACCGCTTGCGGAACTTGAAAAGATAGATGGTATAGGGAAAAGCACCGCCGCGAAGGTTTGGGAACTGCTGGATACGCAAACGCTCGCCGAACTGGAGGGATTCATCGCTAAAACACCTTCGGGTGTGATCGAGATCATGTCTGTTAAAGGGCTGGGGCCTAAAAAGGCATCGGTGATCTGGAAGACGCTGGGCATCGAAGACCTCGGTGAGCTCCTGTACGCCTGCAATGAAAACCGCCTGATCGAAGCAAAAGGATTTGGAAGCAAAACCCAGGAAGAGATTATCAAGGCCATCGAGTTTAAACTCGCAGGCAGCGGCAAATTCCTCTACGCACACCTGGTGCTCCTGGCAGAGCAGCTTTTAGCAGATATAAAGACCTGTACCGGCGACGCTCCCGTGATCATTACCGGTGAGTTCAGGCGCCGTTGTGAGATCATTAACTCCCTCGACTTCCTGGTTTGTGACAAGCCTGCATCTTCTTTTGAACCGATCACAGACAGGCTTACCGTCATCGGCAGGACAGGCGACAAGATAACCGCGGAAGCAAACAACGGCCTCAAGGTGAACATTCATTTTTGCGCCGCCGCCGAAATGGGTTGGGAACTTATCCATCATACAGGCAACGAGTCTCATGTTTCTTCCCTAAAAGATCTGTTAGCGGGTAAAGACCTGCTTACTTACACGGAACCCGAAATCTATGAAATGGCCGGGTTATCTTATATCGAGCCCGAGCTTCGCGAAGGCTTTAATGAGCTGGAGCTCGCCCGCGAAAACAAACTCCCGGAATTGCTTACGTATAACGACCTTAAAGGTACCCTGCACAATCACAGTACCTGGAGCGACGGCGTAAACACACTGGAAGAAATGGCGCTGTATTGCCGGGATGTGCTTAATCTCGAATACCTTGGTAATTGCGATCATTCCAAATCGGCCGTATATGCCAAAGGGTTATCTGAAGAACGTGTAATAGCACAACATGCGGAGATTGATCTGCTTAATCACAAATTGGCACCTTTCAAGATTTTTAAAGGAATTGAATCGGATATTTTATCTGATGGATCACTTGATTACCCGGACGAAATACTGGCTACCTTTGATTTCGTGGTTGCATCTATCCATTCCGCGTTTAAAATGACGGAGGAACGCGCCGCTGAACGCCTGGTCAAAGCAATCGAAAACCCATACACCACGATCCTCGGCCACCCCACCGGGCGCTTATTACTCAGCAGAAGCGGGTACCCGGTGGATTTTAGAAAGATCATCGACGCCTGCGCGGCGAATGGCGTAGTGATCGAGATCAATGCAAACCCGCTCAGGCTGGACATGGATTGGAGATGGCACCGCTACGCGACAGATAAAGGCGTCTTGTTGTCGGTGAACCCGGACGCTCACCGTACCGAAGGATTTCACGACATGCACTATGGCGTTCTCGTGGCGCGAAAAGGAGGCCTCGCGGCTGCAAACTGCCTGAACACGTTCTCAATGGAAGAGATCAGCCGTTTTTTTGATCAGAGAAAAGTACGGTCAAGCAATAACACATGAAGATCCTGGTCATCCGGTTCAGCTCTATCGGCGACATCGTATTAACAACGCCGGTGATCCGTTGCCTGAAACAGCAGCTTCCCGGAGCCGAGATCCATTTTATTACCAAACCCGCGTTTAAAACGGTGCTGGAACACAATCCATACATCGATAAGCTGCATTTAGCGGCAGCTTCATGGGATGAAACCGTCGAATCCCTTCGGAATGAACATTTCGATCACATCATCGACCTTCACAACAACCTGCGTACCCGTATCCTTAAGTTAAAACTGGGAGTTCATGCCGTCTCTTTTAACAAGCTGAATATCCGGAAATGGTTATTGGTTAATTTTAAGGTAAACCTGATGCCGGATGTACACATCGTAGACCGTAACCTGGACACCGTAAAATTCCTCGGCATAATTGATGACGGAAAAGGGCTCGACTATTTCCTGGAAAGGGATTATGAGCTAAGCGAGTTACTTCCGCCCTCGCATCGCCTGGGGTACGTTGGTATTGCGATCGGTGCGCAGCATGCCACTAAACGGATGCCGGTAGATAAATTGGTGGAGGTATGCCGCCTCATCGAGGCTCCTGTTGTACTCCTGGGAGGAAAAGACGATGCGGAGCGCGGCGACATCATAGCGGAAGCTGCTGGCAGCCATGTACTAAACACCTGTGGAGCGTTATCGCTAAATCAATCCGCCTGCGTGGTAAAAATGGCTGAACGCATCATTACACACGATACCGGCCTTATGCACATCGCGGCAGCTTTTAACAAACCCATCACGTCTGTTTGGGGAAATACAGTTCCCGAATTTGGCATGTACCCATTTAGAACCGACAGGTCGAAGCTCGTACAGCATCCCGGGCTCAAATGCCGGCCCTGCTCAAAGATCGGTTACAAAAAATGCCCCCTCGGGCATTTTAAATGTATGAAGGAACTGGATGCCAAACTGGTAGCATCTGCAATATGATCTTATGTACGCTGGTTGATCGTGTTGTAATACCCGATCAACTTCGATATATCGCTGTCGTCTTTAAAACTGATCTTCTCGCTGTCGATATATTTTTCGAGCGCTGCTGCTTTATCGCTTAAAACGGCAAGAATGATCTTTTTATCTTTCTTAACGGGGATCATTTGCCCCGACTTAAAGATGTAATAGCTAATTACAGGTACGAATGTCTTAACGGCTGTTGAGTTGTATTCTTTAGTTTCAATGATCGATTTTATGCTGCGCTTTAAAAACTGAACTTTTCCGTCGGCCAGCACCTGGAAAAAAGATTTCTCGGTAGTATTTTTGGCTGCAGGATAATTGTTCCTGAATGTCTGATTTTCCATCATTCCGCTGCTTAGCGTAAACTCCGACACCGGATCGATAAAATTAAACGGTTCCCCGGTCTTCGACAGAAACAAGAGATTGTCATTTAATTGGTCATAATTCAGCTTATCATAACGGTAAGGCTTTCCTTCATTGAATTTCACAAGACCATTTACCCAATCTTTATACAGGTTAGGATCTCCCTGTACTTCCGAATAGTTTTTCGTAAGAACCGGTTTGCCGTTAATGTCCGTTACAAATCCCTGGGCCTTTACCCCGTTGACGCCTATAAAAAGCAAGCTTGCTATTAATAGTACCTTTTTCATACTTGTTAATATTTAAATTATCCGATTTCAATGTCCCGGCACTGTTAAAGCTCCGAACGTATAAATATAAGAAGTATTAGTTTAATGAAAGTTTATATTCCTAAAGAAGCGATCACTAAAATGTTTAAAAGCAGCAGTGGTTAACTGCTGCTTTTAAAGTACCCGCGGGAAGCCTGCCAAAGGCGACTTTCCAGATAACTCAATAACGTGTATTATTTAGTTCTGGGCAATGCTCAAACCAATATACTTCTCATTTTCACTGGGCTTAATGTCACCGCTGGGCAGCAATTCGAGCGCCAATGTTTTCGCGCCGCCGGTGCTTGCTCCAGGGTTCAGGATCACCACCTCAACCTCAGCGAAACTTGAGTTTGCCGGAATGGTGGCTTTGCCCGTGGTAGTAAAGTGTGTACCAGAAACAGCGGTAGTACCTGCGGCTTGTACAGAGTAAGAGATCTCTGTAGCTGTGCTGCGTTGCGGGCCGACAAGGTTAACACGCAACTTAACGGTACCGGATGTCCTGGTAAGCAACGGGTCGGTGGTTACGGTTGCCCTGCCATAGCCGGTATAGCGGGTTAGCAACGGGTATAAAAGCCCTGCTGAGTTGGCATTATAAGTAGCTGCATCCCATTCTATCACAGTGCTTTGGACAGTTATCTCGTCATTCTTGATACAAGAAGATGAAAAGAGCAGGATGACGATTCCTAATAGATATTTTATTTTGTTCATTGCTAATTTTATTAATAACTAAAGTTTTGAGGAATGGTACCCTTGCTTCCGTCAACATCAGCCTGCGGGATAGCAGGAAGAATTACCGGGTCTGTGAAAGCCACAACTGTGTTGCTAGCTGGTTTGAAAATATCTAAACCAAGACGTTTCAGGTCGAAAAAGCGTTGTCCTTCAAACGCGAATTCAACTCTTCTCTGCAGCAGGATCTCGGTCAGCAATGCAGTGCCGGTTGCGGCAGAAACCGCCAGGCCGCGATTGGTCCTGATCTTATTCACATCTGCAAGCGCAAGCGCTTCGCTTCCGGGCGTATTGTAGTAAGCTTCCGCACGCACTAAGTATGCTTCCGCGATACGGAACAACGGGAAGTTATCCACGTTAATTGCACCGCCTTTACCCAGGTACTTGGTACATTCTACATAATAAGGGGAGCTCGAAGTTGCACTCAGCTCGAACAGCTGGTTTCTCACATCGGCCGTTCTGGCTGTGATTGCCGCAGTCGCGCTACCGCTTCCGGTAACGGTGATTCCCAGCGCGTTGGCGAGGTCGACGGTGGCTACAAGATCACCAAAACCGCCTTTACGCGCGCGGTCGCCACGGGCAACCAGGGTAGTGAGGTTAGTCTGGAGCGAAAGGTTTACACCTAACGTTTCTGAAGTATTGAATGAAGTTACCTCGAAAACAGACTCAGGGTTTACGGCGACGCTCCAACCGTTCACATAGTTTGCCGGGGTTAACAATGTTGTTCCCCTTACATTGATCGCGTCAGTTGCATACTGGATCGCTTTAGGATAGTCCTTGTTGTAAAGGGCTACTCTCGAATACAGCATTTGGGCGGCCTGCTTGTTGGCTTTCGCCGGAGAGGTGGTGCCGGTCATACTGGCCAGCTTTGCCACCGCATCGTCAAGGTCGGCATAAATAAAATCATATACCTGTTTGATGGTCGCTCTTGGCGACGAAAAGTTCAACGCTTCCTCAGCTGTCTTGGTCGACTTGTCTGAAATAGGAACGCCACCTTTATCCTGTGCAGCTACCACCGCTCCCGGGATATAGGCATAGGTACGAACAAGGTCAAAATGATACAGTGCTCTTAAGAATTTCAACTCGCCAACCCATGCATCTTTCTGCGCCTGGGTTACAACTGGCGGGTTCAGCAGAGGGGCAGCCTCCAATGCGCGGTTGATCCTGTTAAGAACTACGTAAGCGGTAGACCACTGTGAATAGTGAGCACCACGGGTATTCCGTGATTCAGAAAGGTATCTCCCGCCCTTATTGGTACCCTGGCCGTTATCAGACAGTGCGTCACCAAGCATCACCATCCTGTTTCCATACATTACTTCGGTTTTAAGCGTGGCATAAATGGAAGTGATAGCCGCGTCGATACCCTCTTTAGTACTCAATGCGTCATCAGCAGGGATCTGGTCAACCGGATCCACACTGATGGTATCCTTACAAGATACCGCCGTAAAAGCCAGCGCGCCTGCAAGTAAGATCGTTTTTGCGTATTTATTTAATGTTATCATGTTCTTAGTCGTTAAAATCCAACCTGAAGGCCAAATGTGAAGTTTTTAGACTGAGGAATAATTCCTAGCGGAGAATTGAAGAACTCCGGATCGTATCCACCCCAATCATCATAGGTGAAAAGGTTCGTACCGTTTGCGTATACCCTTGCACTGTTTACTTTAAGTTTCGTAGCAAGGTTTTTAGGAAGTAAATAAGCGATCTGGATCTGCTTTAAACGAATGTAATCGGTTTTCTTGTAGAACCTGTTTCCGCTAAGCGCGCTAACACCCTGCGGCTCAATACCACCGCTGTATGCTCTTGGCACGTCGGTGATCTGGCCCGGAGTGGTCCACCTGCGGTTGTAAAGATCGTAAGTGGTGTTAAGGGCTCTTTGCGAAAGCTCCGAAATAAAACGCTCCTGGTCATCGGTCTGCTTTCTTCCATACTGGTACTGGAAGAGAAAGTCGAGATCAAAGCCTTTGTAAGAGAACGTGTTATTCAAACCACCGGTGTATTTAGGGAAAGTAGATCCCACGTATTTACGATCGGCAGCGGTTGGGGAGTAAGTGTAGTTACCGTTAATGTCGTAGAACAATGGACGACCGGTAGCCGGGTTAACACCTGCGTATTCAGCAAGGAAAATGGCGCCGTAGTCCCAACCTACACGTACCGAAGGATCGCTTGGAAGCTGTGAAAGCCCGCCGTAAAGTTTTTTGATCTCGTTCTTGATGTAAGTAAAGTTAAAGTTGGTAACCCATTTAAACCCTTTAAACTCCAGGTTAGTGGTGTTCAGCTCGATTTCGATACCTTTATTATCCATCGAGCCCACGTTGGTGGTGATAGAAGTAAAGCCGGAAGTTCCTAATAACGGCTGTCCGAGCAGCAGGTTGCTGCTTCTTTTGAGGAATACGCCAAATGAACCTGAGATACGGTTATTTACGATGGAGTAATCGACACCTAAATCATAGGTAGTTGCTTTTTCCCACTGCAGGTTGACGTTACCCAATGATGATTGCGCGATACCCGGCGAACCATTGTATACGCCGCTGCTGCTGAATAAGCTGCGTGAGGCAAAGTTGGAGATCCTGTCGTTACCTGCCTGGCCATAGCTGGCGCGAAGCTTGATATCGTTAATCCATGGTGCTTTAAGGAAAGGCTCGTCAGAGATATTCCACACAAGGCTTACGCCAGGGAACCATCCGAAAAGATTGTCGGAACCAAACCTGGAAGAACCATCGTAACGTAAAATACCATTGATGATATATTTGCCTTTGAAGCTATAGTTCACCCTGCTGAAATAACCGACACGTTTATAACCGGTTGAATACTCATCTACGTCGAGCGCATTACCAGCGGCGCCAAGATTGGTGAACTGTGGCGTTGGATAGCCGTCACCGAAGCCGTAAGTACCTTCGTTCATATCGCTTCTGTACTCAAAACCAACTAACGCGTCCAGTTTATGATCTGTGTTGATCACTTTGCTGTAGTTCAGCGTTTGAGTGGTCATGAAGTTGGTGTTATAATCTGCCAGCACTTCACCATAACCTTTACGGTTATAGCCGTCCTGCGTGCGCGGATCACGGAAGTTCTTTCCGGTAAGCATCCTGTAGTCAAGTGAATAGAATGACTTAAGGCTCAGCTCAGGCATAAACTTGTAGGTTCCTGAGAACGAACCGATGAGGTTATTGGTACGCTGGTTACTGATGTTATACTCGTTGGTAGCCACGATGTTCTGGTTAAGAACGCCACGGAACGTTTGCCCTGAACCCGGCATACCGAAAAATGTGCCGTCTTGGTTATAAACCGGGTTGAACGGCAGGATCAGACTGGAAGAGAACGCCGGGTTACCGATGGTGGAACCTGAAATGGAAAAAGGCGCTTTCTGTTTGAAGCTGCTCAGGTTCAGGTTTGCGTTCACACTAAATTTACTGCTCACTTTGTGATCAAGTGATAACTTAAAAGTTCCTCTCTTAAAATCCGCCTTGGTCATTATAGCGTCCTGGGTATTGTAAGAGCTGGAAAGGAAGAAGGTGGTTTTATCGTTTCCACCGCTTGTTGAAAGCTCATAGTTAGAAACGACACCGGTCCTGAATGCCTCATCCTGCCAGTTATAGCTTGGCAGCGCAGCGATATCGGCGTCTGTGAGGGTAGTTGCCTGCCCGATCTCACCCAATACCGAGTTACGGACCGCCGTAGCCGTAGCGGTAGGATTCGCGTTTTGAACCGCTTCCAGGCGCAGTTTCACATAGTCTTGCGTGTTCAGTACATCATACTGCTTGATCACGTCCGCACGACCTGTATAATAGTTAAGGTCAAACTTGGTTCTTCCGTTCTTGCCTTTTTTGGTAGTGATAAGCACTACCCCGTTTGCAGCCTGTGCCCCGTAGATCGCGCCGGAAGCCGCATCTTTAAGGATCTCGATCGATTCGATGTCGTTGCTGTTAATGGCCGCCAGTGAGTTCGACTGGGTAAAACCAGAGTTGGTAGCGCCATTTAACTGCACACCGTCAACAATGTACAACGGCTGTGTTCCCGCCGAGAACGACCCGACCCCACGGATCTGGACGTTCACCGCACCACCGGGGATACCGTTATTAGCCTGTACAACAACACCTGCCGCACGTCCCTGGATCGCTTTGTCAAAAGACGCTATCGGAGCGTTCTGAAAATCCTCCCCGCTGATCTTTGCAATCGCGCCGCCGACTTCCCTCTTACGCTGAACACCGTAACCCGTAACCACGACTTCGCTCAGCTGACGTGCATCAGGATCCAATGCGACATTCACCGAAGCGCCTGTTGCCGGTAATGTTTGAGTAGTATACCCCAGATAGGTAAACGTGAGCGACTGCCCCGTTGCTACTACAATGGAATATCTTCCATCAACTGATGTTTGGGTACCTACTTTAGTGCCCTTAACAACCACACTTACTCCTGGTAGTGAAGTTCCGTCGGCTTTGTCAGTCACCACACCCGTAACGGTCCGGTTCTGAGCATAAGCTTGCGAAATTACACATACGAATAGTAAGCACCATTTAAGTAATTCTTTTTTCATACGCTTTATCATTTACTAATTAAAACAGAGTGCAAGGTAAGGTGTTATAACCTATTTTTTACATATTTTCTATACAAATGTGTAAAAAACACCTTTTTCAACTCAGTTTGAACTTTAGTTTTGTTAAAAATGAAATCTATTTTACTTGTACGACACGCCAAATCGGACTGGGAAGGCCGGAATCTGAGCGACTTTGAGCGACCGCTGAACGCCCGCGGGCACCGGGATGCGCCCATGATGGCCACCCGGCTGATGAAGTCGAAAATACTCCCGCAGAAAATTGTGTCCAGCCCCGCCGTCCGTGCATGGACCACCGCGGGATATTTCGCTGAGGCGTGGGGTATCGACAGACAATCGATCCAGCCCTGCCCAGCCATCTACGAGGCGTCGGTAAATACCCTCCTTGAAACGGTAAATGCCTTCGACAACCAATATGACCTGGTGGCACTTTTTGGGCACAACCCAGGGATTACGATGCTCACCACCGCTTTATCGGGACGGGAGATCGGTAACATGCCTACCTGCGCCGTAGCCCTGATCGGGTTCCCTTTCCATGACTGGCGGGAGATCAGCTTCAATACCGGCGACCTCCGCCTGTTCGATTTTCCCAAGAATACCCTACTTTAGCGCCTTACCCCGTATCGTATGATCAAACATATCGCCGTGATCGGCTCCGGAACCATGGGAAACGGCATTGCACACAGCTTTGCCCAACATGGATACATGGTTAACCTGGTCGATATTTCACAGGAAGCGCTGGATCGCGCCATTAAAACTATCACCGCTAACCTCGACCGCCAGGTAGCCAAAGAGCTCATCAGCGAAAGCGGGAAGGAAAGTACGCTAAAAAACATCACCACCTTCCCCGATGTGGAAACAGGAACGATGAGCGCAGACCTGGTGGTGGAAGCAGCTACAGAAAACACCGACCTTAAACTAAAGATCTTTAAACAGCTTTCGGCCTGCTGCAAGCCGGAAGCGATCCTGGCCACCAACACCTCCTCTATTTCCATCACCAGGATCGCGGCAGCTACCGAACGGCCCGCGCAGGTGATCGGCATGCATTTCATGAACCCGGTCCCTGTAATGAAGCTGGTGGAAGTGATCAGGGGGTTTTCTACCAGCGACGAAACCACCCGGCTGGTGATGGAGCTCTCAGAGAAACTGGAGAAAACTCCCGTAGAGGTGAACGATTACCCGGGCTTTGTGGCCAACCGGATCCTCATGCCAATGATCAACGAAGCGATCTATGCGCTGCACGAAGGCGTGGCCGGTGTCACAGAAATAGACACGGTAATGAAACTCGGCATGGCACATCCCATGGGACCGCTTCAGCTAGCTGACTTTATCGGGCTGGATGTTTGCCTGTCTATCATGGAGGTGCTTTATCAGGGCTTTGGTAACACCAAATATTTCCCCTGCCCCCTGCTCGTAAACATGGTGAACGCCGGTCATAAGGGCATTAAATCAGGAAACGGATTTTATACTTATGAGAAAGGACGTAAAGAGTTAGTAGTAGCACCTAGTTTTAGGTAACGGTTATCAGTTATCAGTTATCAGTTATCAGTTATCAGCTGTCAGTTATCAGCTATCAGCCGTCAGTTATCAGCAGCTACCAGTTATTAGCTGTCGGGTATGGCTACGGCTAAACCGCTACTCCATCCCATCGATACTGATCGCTACCTTCCCCTTTGCCACCACCATGGCAACGATGGCGTTCGGCGTAAGGAAGATCTTATTCGGCGTCAATTCCGTCATCGAGCCGTTTACCTTCACCCCTTTCACAGGCTGATAGCCGTTCAGGTACGTAGCCATGGTCTTCTGTCCTTCAATTAGCTGTTCAAGTATGGAGAACCGGCAATTTTGCTGGATCTTTTTAATGATGATGCCATGCACCAGCCAGCTGCCCGCCTTCATCAGCCGGTTTTTGGAATCGAGTACAAAGTCTACCTGGTCAAGATAAATCTCTTTAGTGGCGGCGTTGTAAATGGGAAATCCCGAAAGGTAAATGTCGCCGTTTAACGAGCCCGACATACCCAGCTGTACTACGATCTTGCCATCCTTACCCCAAAGGTCCACCTTATTAACGGTAACCGCGCGGCCACCCGATTCATATTTCTCCCCGGCAAAGTTTTTCTGCATCAGTGCGGCGGCATCGGGATATTTTACAAATCCTGCAATGTTTGCGTTAAACTCGTTCGGCATGGTATTTACGGCCTTCAGTACGAGTTTCGATTTATCGAAGCTCAGTTGCGGCTTGGCTCCTACACTGGTTTCCAGGTACGACTTCATGCCCAAATTAACGGTGATCTTCTTATTGGCAATCACCGACCTGGTGGCATACAGCTCAACAGGCTGGATAGCGAACCAGGTGTGGTATTCCGGATCTACCTCGGTAGGTTTGCTCATTTCTTCGAGCGCACTTAATACATATGGTTTAATATCCACAAACTGGCTGATCGTCTGGTCCATTATCTTTGCCATCTTTGTTTTAAAGACCGATAAGGTTGGATTGATGAGGTAGGTGATCGGCACGCTTTTGCCCATTACGGTTACGCTCGGACTTTCCGCCCACTCAATTCCTTCGATGGTGGTATTGGTAGTCACCTTCCAGTTGGTCAGACCGGCGGAGGTACTCAGCTTAATGGTACCGTTCAGGTTAAAATCACGGGTGTCCATGGCGGAAATGCCGAATTTCTCGATCCCGTATTTCACCCGCGCCCAGATCTTTAACGGCAGATCCATGTAAAGCCTGCCCGATTCTTCGCGTATCGCGATCGGCGCCTGTTTCGACACCTTCAGCATCATGTTGTCCCCATCCATCGAAACATCGTCGTAGATCACACCGTTCAGGTACTTATTGGTCTGGTTCTGAATATCGGCAATGCTCAATTCCACCGGCAGGTTTACAAACGAAAGTTGTTTATCATATACTACCTGGGTGTTATTATAATCCGGGGCAGGCTTTAACGTAAGAATCTTGCTTCCCGTACTGCAGGAGGCGCTAACTAAAACAGCACCCAGGATCAGGATAAATGATAATCGCTGGTTCATCGATTTATTTGATAATTATAATATAGCTGATAGCTGACAACTGATAGCTGACGGCTGATAGCTGATAACTGACAACTTGATAACTTGACAACTCTCTACTTCCCTCTATACACGATCCTGTAAATCGTCCCCTTACTATCGTCAGAAACGTACAGCGAACCGTCAGGTCCCTGCGCCAATCCGCAAGGGCGATGCTGTGCAGACCTGCCGCCGGCCGCGGTTGCTTCTTTCGAGCCTGAGAAATTATCGGCGAAAACTTCCCAATCGCCGAAGGGCTTGCCGTCTTTAAATGGCTGGAACACCACGAAATAGCCTGCCTGCGGTTCCGGTGCACGGTTCCAGGACCCGTGAAATGCGATAAAAGCGCCGTTCCGGTATTTCGCAGGAAACTGTGTGCCGGTATAAAAAAGCAACCCGTTAGGCGCCATGTGTGCTGGGTAGGCCGCCACAGGTTGGGTAAATGCAGGATCACCTTCTTTCTTACCGTCGCCGCCATATTCCGGGGCCAGTATGTTCTTTTTCTGTACCGGATCGTAATAAATATATGGCCAGCCGCCGTTCGTGCCTTTTTTAACCATAAACATACATTCGGCCGGTAGCTCGGCAGATTGCTTGTCGTTATATTCAGGGAACATGTTCAACATGTCGCGTCCATGCTGCATCACAAACAAGGTATTGTTTTGCTGGTTCCAATCGAGGCCCACCACGTTGCGTAAACCGGTGGCATACCGGGTGCCGTCACTATATTGCTGGTTCAACTTATCCGCGCGGAATTGCCAGATACCGCCTGCCGAGTCGAGCACAGGGCAGTTTTCTCTGCCTTTCGAGCCTTTCTCCCGGTCTTTGATCTGGCAGGAATTGGAGAACGCGCCGATATTTACATAGATGTTTCCGTCGTTATCGAGCGCCAGCGATTTCGTTTCATGCTGCCTGCGATCGATCAGGCCGGTTACGATCTTCTCCGGGACGCCGGTATTCACCACCCGTTCGTTTCCATCCAGTTTATAGCGGAACACTTCGGTATTAGAGGAGGCGTATAAATACCCGTCTTTTATGGCGATGCCCGTACCGCTATAACCCGCAAAACCGGTTTTTTCTTCAAACTTCCCGTCGCCATCCTTATCTTTCAGGAAGATGATACTCTTCCCGTTCCGGGGACGGCTGAGCTTTACATACAAGTCTCCTTGTTTAGTCACCGCGATATGTCTAGCCCCACCCACTGTGTCGGCCGCCACCAGCGCGCCAAATCCGGCAGGAAGGATCAAACCGGCATTACCAGCGTCGGGCTTAACCTCTATCCCCGATGGTGCCGCGGCATTTCTTGCCGCATACATGCTAAAGATGACAGCGGTCGCACCTGCGATCATGATGCTTCTTGAAAGCGTTGTTTTCATGTTCATTTTATTTCGCGTCAAAGGTATACAAAACTAAAATTGAATTAGTTTTGTAGTATACTTTTTATGATCTCATGAACCAATATTTAATCACCGCCTACGATTTCACAGACGAACAGGCCCTCGATCGCCGCATGGCAGTTCGTCCTGACCACCTGGAAGGTGCACGCACGCTGAAGTCAAAAAACCAGTTCGTCCTGGGCGGCGCTATGCTGAACGACGATGGCAAAATGGTCGGCTCTACCATGATGGTGCAGTTTGAAACTCCCGCTGACCTGGATGAATGGCTGGCAAACGAGCCTTATATATTGAGGAAGGTTTGGGATAAGGTGACCGTGACATCGTTTAGAGTGGCTAACGTGTGAATCGGGGGCGCAAGTTTGCCTGGTGCGTTCGAGGTTTTACATGACCAGTAATAATTAACATACAACTTTTCAATATCCGGACCATTCACGAATGACGGCAAGGGGTAATAAACGTCCAACGCATAACGTATGAAAGACAATTTCTCCAACCAGGCAGCTTCTTATGCGCGGTTCCGGCCCGTTTACCCGAAGGAGATGTTCGACCTTATCGGCTCATTCGTGACGCACAAACATTGCGCGTGGGATTGCGGCACCGGCAACGGGCAGGTAGCCGGGGAACTGGCGAACGTGTTTGAGCAGGTATATGCCACAGATATCAGCGAAAAACAACTGGCACATGCTATAAAACAGCCGAATATAGTTTACAGCCTGCAACCTGCGGAAAGCACAAACTTCGCAGACGACATGTTCGACCTGGTAACCGTATCGCAAGCCATTCACTGGTTCGATTTCGACCGCTTTTATGCGGAAGTAAAACGAACCCTCAAACCCGGCGGCATTTTAGCGGTCGCGGGGTATAAAATGTTCATTGCCGACGACGAGGTTAACCCGCTGATCCGGGATTTCTACGTACGCGTGACCGGCCCGTACTGGGACCCCGAGCGCCGTTATATCGACGAAGATTACCGGACCATTCCTTTCCCGTTCAGGGATATTCCCGTACCCGATTTTACCATGAATTATTATTGGACGGCAGAGCAGGCGGCAGGCTATTTTTCAACCTGGTCTGCCGTGCAGCACTTCATTGCCAAAAACGGGTACAACCTGGTAGATGAGTTTGCTACAGCCCTGGCACAGAGCTGGGGCGACCAGCCGCGTAAGGTAAGCTTCCCGGTATTGCTTCGCGTAGCCAGGAACGATATCTAAGCAGCTTTTATGGCAGAGCACACAGGCCCCATTGGCATTTTCGATTCCGGCTACGGCGGGCTCACGGTTTTTAAAGAGATCGCAGCGCGACTTCCGCAATATGATTACATCTATCTTGGCGACAATGCGCGTGTTCCCTATGGCAACCGTTCGTTCGAAACCGTTTACCAATACACGCTCGAATGTGTAAACCATTTGTTCGACAAGGGTTGCCACCTGGTAATTCTCGCTTGTAACACCGCTTCCGCGAAAGCGCTGCGCACCATCCAGCAACAGGATTTGCCAAAGAAGGAGGAATTGCGCCGGGTGCTGGGGGTTATTCGTCCCACCACCGAGCTCGTAGGTGAATTGTCGCTGACAAAACACGTGGGGGTGCTCGCCACTACCGGCACCGTTTCTTCGCTCTCCTACCCTGTAGAGATCGGTAAGTTTTATCCCGACCTCTCCGTTTTCCAGCAAGCCTGCCCCATGTGGGTACCGTTGGTCGAAAACAATGAGCACCAATCGCCGGGCGCCGACTATTTCATCAAACAAGGGCTGGATAACCTGCTGGAACAATCGCCGGACATCGACGTGATCATCCTCGGCTGCACCCACTACCCCTTGCTCATCAATAAGATACGTGAGTACGTACCCGAAAACACCAGGATACTGTCGCAGGGGGCCATCGTAGCGGAACGATTGGAAGATTATCTCCTGCGTCACCCGGAAATGGCGGCACGCTGCAGCAAAAACGGCAGCCAGTCTTTTTTCACCACCGAGTCGGCCACTGACTTCGACCGGCATGCTGCCATTTTCTTCGGGAAAGAAGTGAGATCGGTTCACCTGCCTTTATAAGCCGGTTCCCGCATCGCGACCGGGTTTTTCTTATATTTGTAATTCCTTCAGCAACATTATGAGAAAGATTACCTGCCTGCTTTTACTTTCTATTCCTGCTTTTCTTTTTTCTGTACATGCGCAGCCCGCCAAATGGAATGTGGAAAAACCTTCAGGTCCATCAAAATCCGTGTCATTCAATACCGACGAGGGCACCTGGATGAACCTCGACGTAAGTCCCGATGGGAAGGACATAGTTTTCGATCTATTAGGCGACATCTACAAAATACCCGCCGCAGGTGGCAAGGCGGCTTTACTGGCCGGCGGGCTGGCGTTCGAGGTGCAGCCCCGCTACAGCTCAGACGGGAAATATATTTCGTATACCAGCGATAAAGACGGCGGCGACAACATCTGGGTGATGAATGCCGACGGCAGCAATAAGCACGCAGTGACTAAAGAAACTTTCCGCCTGCTCAACAACGCGGTATGGATCCCGGGTACGCAATACCTGGTAGCCAGGAAACACTTCACCGGGACCCGGTCGCTTGGCGCCGGCGAACTGTGGATGTATCACATTACCGGTGGAGACGGCGTACAGCTCACTAAACGTAAGAACGACCAGCAGGACCAGGGCGAGCCGGAAGTTTCCCCCGATGGAAAATTCGTCTATTTTAGTGAGGATGTAAGCCCCGGCCCTTTTTTTCAATATAATAAAGATCCGAATGGCGAGATCTACAACATCCGGAGATTGAACCGCGAAACCGGTGAATTCGAAACCATAGCAGGCGGACAAGGCGGCGCGGTACGTCCCCAAATCTCGCCCGATGGTAAAATGCTCGCTTTCGTGCGGCGCGTGCGGTTAAAATCTGTGCTATACCTGCAGGATCTCGAAACCGGGGAGGAATGGCCTGTTTATACCGAGCTCTCCCGCGATCAGCAGGAAGCATGGGCGATATTCGGCCTGTACACGAACTTCGCGTGGACGCCAGACAGTAAGCATATCATCTTTTACGCCAAAGGAAAGATCCGCGATCTCGACCTGCTCACGCAAACAGCCTCGGTGATCCCCTTCGAGGTGACCTCACAACAAAATATTACCGAATCCCTTCATTTTGAACAGAAGGTGTTCCAGGACGAATTCGATGTTAAAATGGTTCGCCAGCTAACTACTTCCCCTGACGGAAAACAGGTGGCATTTAACTCTGCGGGCCACATTTATGTAAAAGACCTTCCTAACGGGAAACCAGCGCGTGTAACGGATGCCACAGATTTTGAATTCGAACCTGATTACAGCCCTGATGGTAAATCGCTCGTGTTCGTTTCCTGGAGCGACGAATATAAAGGCTCTATCAACCGGGTGGATATCAAAACCAAGCTGGTAACCCGCCTCACCATGGAACGCGGCTTCTACTATTCCCCTAAATTTTCGAATAAAGGAGATAAGATCGCTTTCCGCAAAGGCGTAGGTAACGACATGCTGGGTTATAGCTACGGCAAAAACCCGGGCATGTACGTGATGACATTGGATGGCACTAAACCCGTCCTTATCAGCAGCCGCGGCCTGAAACCTTCCTTCAGCGCCGACGACAGCAAGATCTTTTTCCAGTCGTCCGAAGGTGCCAAAAAAGCGTTTAAAGTGATGGACCTCAGCGGCGCCAACGAACGCACGCTGTATACCTCCACCAACGCCACGCAATTCGCGCCAAGTCCCGATGGCAAATGGATCGCCTTTACGGAATTTTACAACGCTTACATCACGCCCATGGTGCAATCGGGCGGCAGTTTCGACCTCTCCGCCACCAACAAGGCCATCCCGCTTACCAGAGTTACCCGCGATGCCGGCACTTACCTGCACTGGAGCAAAGACGGCCAGCGGCTGATGTGGACACTGGGGCCGCAATATTTCTCGCGCGAGATCAAAAACTCATTCTCTTTTGCCGATGGCGCACCTGCAAAACTGCCCGCCATTGACAGTGTAGGCACCGATATCGGCCTGCGCCTGACCACCGATCGCCCGCAAGGGAAAATCGCACTGACGGGTGCAAGAATTATTACCATGAAGGGCGACGAAGTGATCGCTAAAGGCACCATCATTATCGATCAGAACAGGATCGTCGCCATCGGCACAACCGCACAGGTGCCGTTACCGGAAGATGCGCGGGTGATTGATGTGGCGGGAAAAACCGTCATGCCAGGCATCGTAGACGTTCACGCACACTTACGTACCAGCCCTGACGGCGTTACGCCGCAGCAGGACTGGGGATATTTCGTGAACCTTTCCTTCGGCGTAACCACTTCACACGACCCGTCAAGCAATACCGAAATGGTATTCAGCCAATCGGAGATGTTAAAGGCGGGTGTGATCACCGGGCCACGCGTATATTCCACCGGCACCATTTTGTATGGCGCGGAGGGCGATTTTAAAGCAGTGGTGAATAACCTCGACGACGCCCGCTCGCACCTGCGCAGGCTGAAAGCCGTTGGCGCCTTTTCTGTGAAATCGTATAACCAGCCGCGCCGTGATCAGCGCCAGCAGATCATCCAGGCAGCCCGCGAGCTAAAAATGGAAGTAGTGCCCGAAGGCGGCTCAACCTACTTTACTAACATGAGTATGATCCTCGACGGACATACGGGCATAGAACACAATATTCCGGTAGTACCGGTATACAAAGACATGAAATCTCTTTTTAACGAAAGCAGAACGGCTTATACCCCTACCCTTATCGTAAGCTACGGATCGCAATCGGGCGAAAACTTCTGGTACGATCGTACCAATGTCTGGGAGAATGAACACCTGATGAGCTTTACTCCCCGGAGCATTATCGACGCCCGTTCCAGGCGCCGCACTACTTCCGAATACAGCGACTACGGACATATCGAGGTCTCGAAGGCGGTAAAACAGATCTCAGACGGAGGCACAAAGATCAACCTCGGCGCACACGGCCAGCTCCAGGGATTAGGAGCGCACTGGGAGCTCTGGATGCTGGCGCAGGGAGGTATGACCCCGCTGCAGGCCATACGCTGCGCAACCCTCAACGGAGCGCAATACCTAGGTATGGGTAAAGAGATCGGATCGCTGGAAACCGGTAAATTAGCCGACCTCATCGTGCTCGACGCGAACCCGCTCGAAGATATCCGCAACAGCGAAAAGATCAGGTACGTGATGATAAACGGCCGCATTTTCGACGCGCCCACTATGAACGAAATCGGAAACCAGGAAAAGATCAGGAACAAATTTTGGTGGCAAACTGAACGCTCCGGCGATTTTAGCTACCCGGTAAACAAGGAAACGTATACGTTTACGGTGCCTTCGGTGGATTAAGCAGGATCTCCCTTCGCCCGGCTCAGTATTACGAAAACACGATAACGCGCGATCATGTTAGTTTGCTATGCTGAGCCTGCCGAAGCAACTACCTCTTATAGGTCATCAGCAAATTATTCGATTCATAGAGGTACAGCAACCCGTAACGGATCTCGAACCGCGTTACCTTTTGCAGGTTCTGCACGATCTGGTTCTCCTGGTCCATCAGCCCGTCGCAAAACATTTTGGTGGACATGATCGGGCCTAGCTTCACGTGACTTCGCTTAAGCTCGTACTCCGAAGAAAAAGAGTTGCAGGCGGCTTTCCCGGATGCCTTCCCTTCTTTAAATTCCAAAAAAGCCTGTTCACTGGGTTCTACCGGTTTTTGGTTAAGGGCGATCAGCCTCCAATGCGTTCCTTCCAGCACAGGCTGCTCGCCGGTACCGCTTAATACTTTACATGATGAGATAAAAACAACGATGGGGAGTAGCAGGCGAATGGCTTTCATGACTGTCGGTTTGACTTAATTTATAACGGACCAAGGTAATAATAGTTTCACAGATGCTGTGCGATCACAAAACCGCTCGCCCATGCCCACTGGAAATTATAACCACCCAGCCAGCCGGTTACATCCACACACTCCCCGCCAAAAAACAAACCGGGAACTTGCTTTGCCTCGAGGGTTTTCGATGAAAGCTCACCGGTGGCAACGCCGCCACGCATCACCTCCGCTTTGTCGTATCCCTTGTCTCCGGCAGGTTTCACGGTAAAATGATGGATCATCTGTTGGACCTTCTCCAGGTCGGCATTGCTGAGCGATGCCAGGTTCTTATGGACGGGCAGGAACTTTCCTAATGCCTCCGCAAACTTTCGTGTAAACAACTGCGAAAGCAGCGTAAGCAATGACCGTTTACCGTTCACCACCTTTTCCGCCGAGATCAGCGCCAGGACCTCGCCGCCCGGGTACAGGTCTATA
Organism: Hufsiella ginkgonis; assembly: GCF_009834915.1. Lineage (GTDB taxonomy): Bacteria > Bacteroidota > Bacteroidia > Sphingobacteriales > Sphingobacteriaceae > Hufsiella > Hufsiella ginkgonis. The sequence goes on from NZ_WVHS01000002.1 coordinate 479,597, forward strand.
AGAAGCGTTTCGCCCGGCCGCCAGTACGACGATTGCTGCAGGATCGCCGGGCCGCTCAATCCCCAATGGGTAAAGAGGATGTTCTCTTCAAAGCCGATCTCATCGTTCCAGGTGCGGCTAAAAATGGTATTTCCAGACAACTCTGCAAACCAGTCGGCATCTTTTCCCGTGATGGTAAGCGGAACCAGTGCAGGAGCGGTTTCGGTAACCCGCATTCCAAATTGCCTGGCGATGCGCAGCGCGAAATCGGATGCGCCCATTTTTGAAACGGGCAAACCACCGCTGGCCATCACCACTGCCGGCGCGGTTACTTCAGTTAACATACCGTTGACCAGGTAACTTACCCGGAATGATCCGTTTTCCCGGGCGACCGATTTAACTTCCGCATTACATTGCAGACCTTGTCCAAGGTCGTTACACAGGGAAACAAAAACGTCGACGATATCCTTCGCTTTGTTACTTACCGGGAAGAGCTGTCCCAGCGTTTTTTCGTGCCCCGTGATACCATATGACTCAAAAAAAGCGATAGTATCCGCCACTGTCCATTGCGACAATGCGGATTTGCAGAAATGAGGATTTTCGGAGATAAAGTTCACCGGCGAAGCGTAGAGATTGGTATAATTACAACGGCCGCCGCCGGATACCAGGATCTTTGCGCCCGGCCTGGCATTCTTTTCGAGTACCAATATTTTTTTACCAAGAAACCCTGCCTGTACCGCACACATCAACCCACATGCACCGCCGCCGATAATAATTGCCTGGTAGTTCATTGGCGGCCAAGATAAGGATTTCATTATTCAACCCGGCGTAATGCTGCCGCCTGGCCAAAACCGCACGGATCGCATACATAGCAAGGAAATAAACGCAAAGGGCACAAAGCAGGAATCAACTTTGCGCCCTTTGCGAAACTTTTTGAGCGCTTCGCGCGAAACTCTTACCTTGGCTTAGGCACCGGGTTAGGCACCGGCGTCGGTGTAGGGCTTGGAGCAGGCGATGGTACAGGGGCCGGGTTCTGCGGATTTGGTGTAGGCGAAGGCGTTGGATTCGGCAACGGGTTAGGAACCGGCGTAGGTATCGGGCTCGGGTTGGGGGTCGGCGTCGGTTTAGGGTTCGGGTTAGGCGTTGGTAGCGGCGAAGGTGCTGGAATCCGCCTGGTGGTGTCCTGCGGCGACCGTGTCGGCACCCGCCTGCTGGTGGTATCGCGCCTTGTTTGCGCCATCGCCGCATCAAATGCGCTGACGGCAACCATTACCAGCAACGCTAAACTTAACTTTTTCATAATCGTAGCTTTTAAATAGGTGATGTACGTAACTTGTTAAAGTTTAACGCCTGTTTTACCGGGCTTGTTTGAAAAATGTGAGATTTGTAGCAGGCAGCTGATGGCCTATGACTGATAGCTGACAGCTAATGGCTGACAGCTGATAGCTATTTTTCACTATTTTTGACGCTCCTATTCAAGCAAATAACATGAACGAAAATATCGGCATCGGCTCCAGGATCCAGCATTCGAAATATGGCAAAGGCGTAGTGATCAACGTGCGCTCCGATGCATTCCAGGTAACATTTATCGATAGCGGTTACAAAGAAATCCCGGTAGGAGAAGAAATTACCGTACTTGACGATATGGCACCCGATACCGATATGGTAAGCCTCTACGAAGTGGAAAAAACCTTGAAAAAGGTACTTCAGCGCTGGTCTGGCATCTCCGAGACGGTGTCTCTTGGCGACAAATGGAAAGGCGGGAAAATGATCCTGCAGCCCGGCAATACGGGCTTAACTGCTAAGGAGATCTCCATCGATCAGTTCTTTTATAAGATCGTAATGGTACGCGACCGCGTGCGCGTAATGGAACAACGCATTAACAGCAGCAACCTGGATAACGAAGAGAAAGTGAACCTGCAGCAATATATTACCCGCATCTACGGCAGCCTCACTACCTTTAACGTGCTGTTTAAATTAAAAGAAGACCAGTTTGTAGGCGAAAAGGGCAGCGGTGATTAAGGAGGCCGAACGATAAATCACCTTAGTTACAAGTGACTTCCATGCAGGGAATTAAACCATGTAACCTCCTTGCGTTCATCCGCTGCACCATAACGAGATAAGCAAGCAGGAAAAATATCGAAGCTTATGCGTCTATTCTCTCCTGCCTGGTAGTAGATGAAAAGCGTCAGCGTAGAAATAACGTAAACAACAAGACTGAAACTTGCGTCTATCAAAATAACTCCTCTAAAGTTCCACCCGAGCCCAATCCCAGCCCTGCATTTCCCGTTGATTCACCGCTTTCACTTCCACCAGGCTTTTCGCGGCCGCAGCGTTGAGGGTAACAGAGAGCCCTTTAACGGCTACCTGCTCTTTTTTACCTTTCGCATCGGTATACCGTACGATGTAGCCGGTAACATCTTTCTCCGGTGAAGCCTGCCAGCTAACCTTATATGACCCGTCCTCTTCCTTGTGAGCAGCAACGCCCTTTAAGCGCGAAGGGCTCGATGCCAGCAGCATCAGGGTAGCAGCGGTTGTTTTCGCTACTTCTATAACCAACTGGTGATTAATGGTTTCCAGGAAATCGTTCCATTGATGATAGTATGGGCTTCCCAATACCGGGTAAGAGCCTATTCCTCCCACGATATCGCCGTAAGCATCATAATATGACTGCGCATCGGTGCTTTTGTAATAAACCACGTCATAGGTAACCATGTTGGTAAAAAGGAATGCCGCTGCATGCTGGATGTCGCGGATCCCCGGGTTGGAATAGCGGATCGTATTGTCCAGCCGGCTATCATTGGCCCATCCGATCATGTCGTTATTCAGCGCCCCGGCGATCTGCATATGGTTGGCCTGCGCTTGTCTTACAAACTCGCGGCTGCCTTGCAGCCCGGCTTCTTCGGCGGTAAAAGAAGCGAAAATAATGGTGCAGGGCATGGGATGATCAGCCAGGATCCGGGCCGCCTCAAGGAGGGCAGCCGTTCCCGAGGCGTCATCGTCCGCCCCCGGACCGATCACCACAGAATCATAGTGACTGCTTACCACGTACACGATCTCGGGATTTACCGTGCCTTTTAGCACCGCAAAAACGTTGGCTGTTTTGGCAGTGGAAGCACGGGGCGTAAACCACTGGTATTGCGGCTCATACCCAAACGATTTATACTGGTCGAACAGGTATTCTGCCGCCTTGTTGTTTCCCGGCTGGGTAATATGTTTGGAACCGAATTTAAAGAGGCTGTTCTCGTAATCGTAAACACGGTGTACCGAAGCCTGGCTGGTAACCGATCTTACCAGCTCCGCGATCTTTGCATAAGAGGCCTCTCCCCTTGTACGAAGGTCTGTTTCTGCCTTGATATCAGCCTCGATCCGGGCCAGTACTTCAGTTTTAGTCACCTTTTGGCCAAGGTCTGCCAGGTATACGCCCCGTTCGGGGGAAATGGTATTGCCATCCCGCTCGGCGGTAACCAGCACGTACCGGCCGGAAACATCGGGTTCCCAGTCATATTCCGGTACCAGTGTCCGCACGGTATTGTTGTGGAAAAGCTTGATCGATTCGCCTGTTTTCAGGTCATACAGGTAAGACCTGCGGTGCCGGGGCTCCCCTTTTGCGGCCATTAGCCGATCGTTGCCGATAAATACCGGCAGGCGGTCGTGCTGGATCTCGGAGGTGATGCGGGTGGCCTGCTTCGTCGCGAGATCGACCGTAAAGATCTCGTAATCATCCAGCAGCTTCACCGCAAGGGCGGCCTTACTCCCATCGGGCGAAAACACCGGATCGGCAATCAGCTTATCAGTGGTGTAAACCACCTCAAGTTTAAAATTATCGGTGTTGGTGACGGCCAGGATATTCTGCGCATCATCTTTAACAAGATACATGAACCGGGTAAACGCAGCGTTTACGGCGGCGATCCTCCCGGGAAACTGTTTGATGCTTTGGTCTGCGAGGTCCACTAATACGGTTCCTTCCGCCCTTTCAGGCTTCACGTCGCTGGCTGCATAGGCGAACCGCGGCAGGTATTCAAACAGCAGTTTATCACCCGCTGGCGATACCTGCAAACCTCCGGGAAAGTTTTTACCGGTAACCAGCTCGGTCACTTTTCGATCCTCCAGCGCCAGCTTATAAACAGCTGGATAAGCATTGCCTTCCTTTAATGCCAGCAAATACAGGTTATTGAGCCCGGGGCCGGCCACCAGCTCGCTCACCAGGTAGCCTTTCGGCAACAGCTGGACAGTTTTCTTTTTCTTAAGGTCGTAGCTGAATAAAAAGGTTTGCGCTGCCGCAAGTTTATTGTAGGCGTTGTTAACCTGTGCACGACGGGTAGGATCGTTCCCGATGGTTTTCAATTGTTCATCCCGCCTTTTTGCGGCAGCGGTTAAACTATCTGTCGGGATGGTGCGGAGAAACACCAGTTGCCCGTTACCAATAAGCAGGTTCTTGCCTTCTATAATTCCCGTTTTTCTCCCGGCAATGGAATAATAAACCGAAATATCCCTGCCGTTCTCAATTTTTTCAAATATAGCATAGCTCCCATCCGGGGAAAACCGGGCAAGCTTGCCATCTGCCGACAGTTCGTTTACCTGGTAAAGCTCGCCGGTGGTCAACGCGATCCTATCCAGCCAGGCCTCGCCATCACGACCGTTAAGTACCTGTTTGAACCCGGTGAGCGCCTCAATATATTTGCCTTGTTTCCAGTTATCTTCCGCTTCGGGAAAGGTTTTAGCCGGGTTCTGTCCCCGCGAGGAAATAAACAGCAAACACAGGGCGATGGTTACCGGTAAACGCATGCTCATTTTACCACCTCTTTCACTTCACCGCAGGTCAGCATTTCGTCGCCGTAATAGGGATTCCTGATCTCTTTCTCGGAAGCCAGCCAGTACGCGCCTTTGCTGTCGTTTGCCATCGGGCAGTACTGCACAAAAATGTTCCCCCTGGTAAGACCGGCGTGTTTGATCACCGGGATCACCTCCCCGTTCAGTATTACAAAACCCTTCCGCTGCGCCTCTATCGTAGCGGCGGTAGCTATGCCCGAAGCCACTTTCGCCGCTTCTTCACAACCAGCTATCTGTTGAAGGTCGGCGGCTACGGAAGCACCTGCGCTGGCCGCCGTAGCAGTATCTGCTTTAACCAGGGCATCTTTTAAAAGGATGTAGTTTGCATACAGGCGGTTGGTTACCGCATCGCCGATCACGACGTGTTGTGCGGTGATAATAGTGTCTGTTTTTTCGGTCGTTTTCGTAGTAGGCGACTGACATGCCGACAAATAAATTCCGGCCGCCAGTATGACGAATAGGGGTGATCTTTTCATAAACTTTTTTGTAAAGCTATAAAAATTAACAAAAAAAGCCCCGTCTCACACAGGTGAGACAGGGCTTCGTATCAAATTCGACGTGTTAGTTCAGGGCAAAACCATAAGCTACGCGCAGCGCAACATGTCCGAGCGTGCTTCCGTTAGCAGAAAACCCTTCATAACGAAGTCCGAGGTCTACGCCATTGTTAAAACCAAGGCCGATACCCGGAGCCCATACGATCGCCGTTTTCTGGCCATCATCGGTACCGAAAGCCGGGCCAACTTCACCCGAGAAATAGAACCTTTCTACCGGGAAGATCTTTATTCCCGCTTTAACAGGAATATAACCAACGCTGCCGGCATTTTCACCGTCACGCGAAAAATTGGTATAACCTACTGTCAGCATACCGCTTACATTGGAGGTAAAGTCCTGCTGTAAACGGGCGTCACCGCCGAGGGAAACGTTATAACCGTCAGTGGTAGGTATGCCTGCATTGAAGCCAAATCCCAGGCGGGTACTTTTGGAATCACCCGCCGACTGTGCATAACCTGTTGTGTAAACTAAAGCGACTACAGCTGCTGCAGAAGCTATTCTTTTGATCATTTTATTCATTTCTTGCATTTTTAGGTAGTGATGAAGCTCCGCGGAGCCCTCTTTGTTTCTCAGCAGCAGCTCTAACGGTTTTCATCACCTTGATTTTTTATTGCTGCTGATACCGACTAAGTGCAACATCCATACCATTATGTTAGTAGATAGCATTAATTTTTGCATATTGCAGGGAATAAACACCGTAATAGATTCATACAGAGCCTTCCCGCTTTATTATGACGCGGGAGCGCGCAAGATGGGCATCGGTGACAGTGTCCTTTATTTTTAGCAATAGATGACTAGAATTATTTACATTCTTTTAAAATATCGCCAGACATTTTAAAAGATTTAAATTTTATTTATTTTTAGGGCAGAATCACCGGAAACAATCTATCCACCATAACAAAAGATTAACCAATCAAGGCGCGCAAGCAACTATGAATACTGAAGTTATCAATATGTCCAATTCCGATATCGGGATGAAAGCGAGCGTAGTATATGCCGGTTCGTCATTAAAGAACCTCCTTGCTGCCGATCTTGGTGCCCAGTTCCGGATCCAGACAGCCATGCCGACGGCCGATTTGAATACTTACCTGAGTGAACAGTCGCTGTTAAGCTTGCCCGACATCATCCTCATCGAAACCGATCCTGCCGAAGAATGCTTTAAAGCTATCGGGAAGATCCGGAAAAACCCGCTGCTTCAAGGCCTTATCATCGTACTCGTTTCGGGCGAGAAGCGCAACGAGTGGAAACAAAAAGCCTTTGCCTTAAAAGTACACGATTACTATACTTACCCTTTCCCTACCGAAGATCTCTGTGAAAGACTGAACTTCCTGGTTAAATTCAGGTTGATCAAGCCCCGTTTGGCGAAATTATCGGAAGAGGTCGACGTAACGTATAAGACTCCGACGTTTAAACGGTATTTCGACATCCTGGCATCAGGCTGCGCCTTACTGGTGTTGTCGCCTATCTTCCTGATCGTAGCCATCGTGATCCGCCTCGAGTCGAAAGGAAAGATCATCTACAAAAGCAAGCGCGTAGGTACCGGTTACAAGATCTTCGATTTCTATAAGTTCCGCTCCATGCGCTCGGACGCCGACAAGATGCTTGCCAGCATGGCTTCGCTTAACCAGTACGACGACGTAGAAAGCGCCGACGGAAAATCGGCCTTCGTAAAGATCAAGAACGATCCCCGGATCACCAAGGTGGGTAATTTTATCAGGCGTACCAGCATCGACGAGCTGCCGCAGCTGGTAAATGTATTTAAAGGCGATATGTCATTGGTGGGTAACAGGCCCCTTCCGCTGTACGAAGCGGAGATGCTTACCTCTAACGAATGGTCTATGCGTTTCCTCGGGCCTGCCGGCCTCACCGGCCTATGGCAGATCAGTAAACGCGGGCAAAAAGAAATGTCGGAACGTGAACGTAAAAAACTCGATAACTTTTATGCAATCAACCATTCCTTCTGGCTCGACATGAAAATAATTATCGGTACGATCCCCGCGCTCCTGCAAAAAGAAAAAGTTTAATCACCCAACCCGCTTTAATCTTTCAACTTTAACCTTTTTCCTATCTTTACGACACACTTAATAAATGTCGTAATGACAATTCAAACTTCAACCAAGGGATCAGCAATTTTTTACCAGCCATTAACTGTTCTAAAACAAGCTGTTAAATCACTCCTTCCGGGCGTACCGTTTCTTTGGTCGCTGTCAGCGCTCGCAGGCGGCAATCCCGTTGTGGATACGCTCATCAAAGCGAACGGAAACCCGATCTTCACCCATAAATTCACGGCCGACCCGGCAGCTATGGTGTACGATGGAAAAGTATACCTGTATACCGGGCACGACGTAGCTCCCGCGAAGCGGAACGGTTATGAAATGCACGAATGGCTTTGTTTTTCGTCCCCGGATATGGTAAACTGGACCGAACATCCTTCCCCGTTATCGGTTAAAGATTTTAAATGGGCCAAAGACGATGCGTGGGCCGCACAGGTAATCCCCTATAACGGGAAATTCTACTGGTATGTAGCCATCACCCATGCCACCGTCCCCGGTAAGGCGATCGGCGTAGCTGTTTCCGATAGCCCGACAGGTCCTTTTAAAGACGCGATCGGTGCGGCGCTGATCACCAACAACATGACCACGGCACAAACCAGGATCAGCTGGGACGATATAGACCCCACCGTGATCATCGACCGTACCGGGCAGCCCTGGCTTTTCTGGGGGAATACCGCTTGTTACTATGCCAAATTAAAAAAGAATATGATCGAGCTCGATGGCCCGATCAAAACCGTCAACCTGCCTAATTTCACCGAGGCGCCCTGGGTACACGAACGAAATGGCTGGTACTATCTTTCATATGCCATTCATTTCCCGGAGAAAACGGCCTATGCCATGAGCCGCAACATCGAAGGCCCGTGGGAATACAAAGGGATCCTGAACGAGCTCGCCGGGAACTCCAACACCAACCACCAGGCCATCATCGACTTCAAAGGCAAAACCTACTTCATTTACCATAACGGAGCATTGGTGCCCGACTACGGCAGCTTTCACCGCTCGGTTTGTATCGATTACCTCTATTACAATAAAGACGGAACCATGAAACGGGTAATTATGACATCTGAAGGAGTTCCAGCTGCCAGATAACCTGTTCTTCTTTAACCGGGTAAGGCACCCCGTTGCGGATCTGTACATGTACCGCGTCAAATAAACCCATATAGTTGCCTTTGGGTGCCGTAATGGCGGAGGTAGTTTTCGTACCGTCGGGGGCAACTACGGTAAGCGCACCTTCGCTACCGGCATGCTCCACACCGTACGATGCATCGGTAGGCAATGTACCCGCATCAAGCTGCGCTTCCTGCACATCCACCCGGTCTTTGATAAATGAACCGTTAGCGCCATGGATTACGAAAGAAGGCAACGGCTTAGCTGTTAACAGGCTGGAGGTGACGAACACATTCACGTTCCCCTCAAAGGTAAGCTGGAACGACATGTAATCGTCTACCTTCGAGCCCTCCCTGAAGGTACCGGTTACCTTCCTGCTTTGCAGCGGTTTGCCAAACAAGCTGATCACCTGGTCGAGCAGGTGCGGGCCAAGGTCGTAAGTAAGACCGGTTGCCGGTACGAGCTCCTCTTTAAACTTTTTTACACTGATCTCGCGGCGGTAGCGGTCGAACCGGAAGTTCACCTCGATCAGCTTCCCCAGCTCTCCGCTTTCGATCACGCTCTTTACCGATTGAAAATCGCTGTCCCAGCGCCTGTTCTGGTACACCATCACGTGCCTGTCCATTTCACGGGCGAGGCTAAACAGTTCTTTGCCCTCAACAGCCGTGGCGGCGAACGGCTTTTCTACCAATACATGTTTGCCTGCCAGCAAAGCCTGTTTGGCCAGCGGATAGTGCGTGTCGTTCGGCGTGTTAACGATCACGAGCTCCAGGGCGTCGTCGGCCAGCAGGGAAGCCACATCGTCATAACTGATCACGCCCGGGTAGCGTTCGTTTACTTTTTTTACGGAACGCTCTGTTACGGAGTGAAATTTGAATCCCGGGTGAGCGGCTACAAATGGGGCATGAAAGATCCTTCCAGACATGCCATAAGATAAAATTCCTGTTGAAATGGGTTGCATACGGCAATATTACGGTTTTAAGAATAATTTCCCGGCGGGATGATAATCCGATTTATATAGCTATCTTGCGCCACAAATTAATATTTAATACAATGCAAGAAGGTACAGTAAAATTTTTCAATGAAACAAAAGGATTCGGTTTCATCATCCCGTCAAACGGTGGTGAGGATATTTTTGTTCATTCCTCAGGCCTGATCGACAAGATCCGTGAAAATGATAAAGTAGAATACGAGTCAGAAAGAGGCAAAAAAGGTCTTAACGCAGTTAATGTTAAGGTAGTAGGTTAATCCTTAACTATTGATGATCTTTATAAAGCGCCGTAACAGGCGCTTTTTTTGTGCTCCGACCTTTCCGGGATTCAATTGGGTCAGGCATAAAAATTAGGGACTAGCCATAAAACCAGTCCCAATCCTACGCCAGGTTCCTTCCCGCGTTCACAATACCATAAACCGTCCTGATCACCAGTTTATGGTAGATAGACGCCTGCTCTTCGTCGGTTATCTCGTTCAGCTTCTGCAGCGCATAATGCTGGATGATCACCAGCGGCAGCACGATCTTTTCGCGGATACCGATGGATTTACGCTCGATCGGGTACTGCTCCATCAGCATGCAGTTGCCGGTAAGGTCGAGGATCATCTGGTGGGTAAGATCGAACTCCGCACTCAGCCTTTCCCAGAAATGACCGAACTGCGCGTCCTGCTTCAGGTAGGACGTGACCCGGAAATCGGATTTCGACATAGACATCATGCAGTTATCCACAATGGTTTTAAACTGGCCCGACTGTTCGTAGAGGTCCTTTACTTCGTGCCACAGGCCGTCGTCTTTGGCTTTTTTCAGCGCCGTTCCTACCCCGTAGAAACCCGGAATATTCTGTTTAAGCTGGCTCCAGGCCGTTACGAAGCTGATGGCGCGAAGATCTTCGAGTTTTAGCTCTGAGCCGGAGTTACGCTTAACCGGGCGACTGCTGATATTGATCTGCGAAAGCAACTTCAGGGGACTGTGGTTTTCAAGATATTTGAGAAACAGGGGATCCTCCCTTAAACCTACGAAGGCTTTGTAACTTTCTTCGGCCATCTGGTCGATCAGCCCTTTTTGCCCGCTGTTCAGGGTATCCTTATCATCGGCCTGCCGCGAAGAGATGATCCCTGCGTTTATCAGCTGCTCCATGTTATAGTACGCCGTATCGAAAGAACCGTACTGGCTGCTGATGGTCTGCCCCTGTATGGTCAGCTCGATGTGCTCGTTGGCGATCTCTTTACCCATGGTAGCATAAAAACGCTGGGTTTTGCCGCCGCCACGTGCCGGCGGCCCCCCGCGGCCGTCAAAAAAGGCCAGTTGAACGCCATACTTGCGGGCGATGGCGGTAAGGCGGATCTTTGCCTGGTAAATAGACCAGTTAGCCATTAGGTAACCTCCATCTTTCGTGCTGTCCGAGAATCCAAGCATAATAACCTGGCGATTGCCACGTTTGGCAAGATGTTCCTGGTAGAACGGGTGCGTATATAATCTTTCCATTACATCCGCCGACGCGTGAAGATCTTGTACCGTTTCAAACAAGGGCACGAAATCAACGGTTAGCGACTCTTTCTTCCAGCCACTCCATAAAAACAGGTTGATAAGCTGGAGAATATCCGACGCCTGCTGGCAATTGCTGATAATGAACCTGTGAGAAGCTTTTTCGCCGCCCGCATGCTGCATCTTTTTCATCAGGCGAATGGTCTCGAGGGTATCTTTCGCCAGGTCGTCTGCATCGGCGGCGCAGGGATGATCTTCCTCGGTAAACTGCAGCACTTCCAGTTTCTCCTCTTCCGAAAGCCCGTCGTAACCCGCCGGGAGTAGCCCTTCGCTGCGGCAGGATTGGTGTGTAGTACGCAGGATACGGCTATCCTGCCTGATATCAAGCGAAGCGAAATAACAGCCAAACAGTTTTACTTTACGGATCAGGTCGTCGACCTTTGCCACGAACAGACCATCGTGATCTTTGATCAGCACGTCTTTGGTTTGCTGCAGGTTCTCGATGATCTCCGCCTGGCGGTCGCTCGGGTCGGCTACATTGTTAAAGCTGTTTTCGTAGAACAGGTCCTGGAGGTTATTCATAAAACCCTCTACACCCCTAAAGGTGATGCGGCGCTTCAATACCCTGAAATCACGGTAATAACACCGGAACAGGATCTTACGCAGCAACTCGGCTACCGCCCTGGTGCTCCCCGAGTTTACGTTCGGGTTGCCATCACGGTCGCCGCCCGGCCAGAAGCCAAGCTCGATCAACTGGTGCGTATCAAAAAGCGGCACATCAAACTCGTTCTCGATCTGCGACTGGATGGTAGAAGCCACCGTATAAAATACATTCTCGAGGAACCAGGCCAGACTGATCGCTTCGTCAACCGGCGTAGGCTTATTTTTATTAAAGAACGGCGTTTTTCCCAACTGCTGGAGCAGCTGGTTCACCATGTTGATATCGTTGGTCTTGAGGGCCTCGGTCAGGTCAGTAATGATCGACAACACCGTACCCGGGTAAAACTGCGTAGGATGAGCGGTGAGCACCAACCGGAGTGAAAAATCCTTAAACTTTTCGATCAGCTCCTTTTTCAGCGCCGGGTTTTCTGCCACCTGCCGGAGCAGCACTTCGAGGTTCCCGGTTTCTTCAGAGCGCCCAGTGCGGGTAAAAGCCGAATCTTCGATGGCATCGAACAATACCACCTGCCGCTCAATGTAACGGATAAAGCGGAACAACAGGTCGAACCGGTCCGAGGCCTGCACATATTGCTCGTACTGCCCGAAGAAACTGGCGATGATGTCTTCCGGCGAAAGCTGCTGCTTCACTCCTTCCTCGCAATGCGACGTGAAAAATGGCAGCAGCATCCCGGTATGTTTTACCTGGTAAAAGGGCAGCGTGAGGAAAAGGCTGTTGTATAATTCGAATCTCGTAACCACTTCACTGGCAAAAACGGCTTCCTTTTGACTGAGTTTCATATGATCTTATCTATTTGGCCGATAGCTATTGACTATTGGCTTTGTTGTCTTTATTCCTGTGCGTAAAACCTGTAGCTGAGCTGTTGCGGTGCCACCGGTTACCAGCCGTCAGCTAATAGCCAATACACGCGCCGACAAAAATAGCAGGTTAATCGTGACTGTGAAATAAAAGTTAAAAAGCGTTCCTCATGCTTAAAAATTAATCGCTCCGGGTTTTAAAAAAGTATGGCCGGCATGATAAATATTCGTATTTTTATTCGCCGTTTTCCTGCGGGCCTTTAAATTAAACAACACACAGTAATGAAAGTTCTCCAGCATCATTTTGTGCACGACCAATGGAAAGATCTTCCTTCGGTTAACGCGTCTGAAGCTTCAAATTGTCAGCTGGTTTTGGCTTTCGGATCGTCGGAAGCGATTGTGAACCCGGCGGTTTTCAACTATCTCCGGGAGAGATATCCAAACGCTGCGCTCGTTTTTTCCTCGACAGCCGGCGAGATCATAGATGATTCAGTTTTCGACGACAGCGTGGTGGCCAGCGCCATCGAGTTTGAAAAAACCACCGTAAAATCGGTAACCACCCGGGTAACAGACCATGCCAGCAGTTATGATACCGGCGTGTTCCTGATGGAACAGCTATCGGCGGAAGATCTCTGCGGCGTATTCATCATTTCCGACGGTACATTCATCAATGGCAGCGAACTGGTTGCCGGTTTTAACAGGGACAATACCCGCAATATCCCGGTAACAGGCGGCCTCGCCGGAGACGCCGCGCGCTTCGCCAAAACATTTACGGGTCTTAACCAGGTCCCCGCGCAAGGTAACGTAGTGGCCGTAGGCTTCTACGGCAGCAGCCTGCAGGTAGGACACGGATCTTTTGGCGGCTGGGACGAATTCGGCCAGGAACGCACCGTAACGCGTTCGGAGAAGAACGTGCTTTTCGAGATCGACGGCAAGAACGCGCTCGACCTTTACAAACATTACCTGGGCGATTACGTAAATGAGCTGCCCGGCTCTGCGTTGCTCTTCCCGCTTTCGCTGAAACTCGCAGGCTCGGAAAAAAACCTGGTACGCACGATCCTGAGTGTGAACGAAGCCGAAAAATCCATGACTTTTGCAGGCAACCTGCCCGAAGGCAGTAAAGTGCGACTGATGAAGGCCAACTTCGATAAGCTGATCGACGCGTCATCCACCGCCGCCAGTGATTCGTTTACCGCCATTAAGGACCATCACCCGGATTTCGCCATTTTGGTGAGCTGCGTGGGCCGCAAGCTGATCCTCCAGGAACGCACAGACGAGGAGATCATTGCCGCCAAAGACGTGCTGGGCGCACAGGCATCCATCACCGGCTTCTACTCTTATGGAGAAATTTCTCCGTTCGGTACGGGTTCGCAATGTGAGCTGCACAACCAAACCATGACCATCACCAGCTTTAAAGAACTATAATACGTACTTGCGAAAAATGGAATACCATCATATACTAAGCAAGCAGATCAGGAAATTACTGCCCGAAGCTTACCTGCAGGATCCGGTGATGCTTAGCTTTCTTGAAAATATCAGCACCTCCTACCATTCTTTCGACCGGTCGAAAAAGATCGCGGATCACGCGTTTAACCTGAGCGAACGTGAATACCAGGAAGTAAATGCCAACCTGATGCGCGAGAACGAGATCCGCCAGAAATCGATCGGCGAGCTGAAAAAAGCGATCCGCTCGTTATCACCTGAACCGGTGGAAGGGCTCGACGGTTCAGACGAAGACCTGATCCATATGATCGAATACTTGCAGGCGCAGATCCTGAAGGCCAAAGAATTGGAATCGGCGCTGATCGTTTCCAAGGAGCTGGCCGAGAAAGCCGCAATCGCCAAGTCGCAGTTCCTTTCCACCATGAGCCACGAGATCCGCACGCCGATGAACGCCGTGATCGGGTTCACTCACCTGCTCCTGCAGCAGGACCCGCGCCCCGAGCAGATGGAATACCTGAAGCTGCTTAAGTTCTCCGCCGAAAACCTGCTGGTGCTCATTAATGATATTCTCGACTTTAACAAGATCGAAGCGGGCAAGATCGAATTTGAAGAAGCCGATTTCAGCGTGCGCGAGCTGGTGAGCAACATCCGCCTGGCGCTTCTCCAGAAAGCGAACGAGAAGGACATTAAGATCAAGCTGATGCTGGATGAAGACTTGCCGAACGTGGTAAAAGGAGATCCTGTCCGCCTTGGGCAGATCCTTACCAACCTGATCAGCAACGCGGTAAAATTCACCAAACAGGGCAAGGTGACCATTATGGCTTCGCTCGGCAAAGCGACCGGCAACACGACCGTGATCGATTTCGAAGTGTCAGACACCGGCATCGGCATTCCGCCGGAAAAGATCGAGTATATATTCGAGAGCTTCGCACAGGCTAATTCAGACACCACACGCAAATTCGGCGGCACCGGCCTCGGCCTTACCATTACTAAACGCCTGCTCGAACTGCAGGGCAGCGAGATCAAGGTAAAGAGCACCCCCGGCGAGGGCTCGGTATTCTATTTCAGCCTGGAGCTTAAAAACAGCGACCACAAAGAAGTGGTAAGTACCTACTCAGGCGAGTCTTCCGTTCCGGTTAAAAGCCTGAAAGGCGTAAAACTGCTGATCGCAGAAGACAACCAGATCAACGTGATCCTGGCCAAACAGTATATGCGCTTGTGGGATGTGGAATGCGACGTAGCCGAAAACGGCGAAATCGCCTATACACTGGTGCAAACCAACGACTACGACATGGTGTTGATGGATCTCCAGATGCCTGAAATGGACGGTTATCAAACAACCATGGCCATCCGTCAGCTCGAGGGCGATAAATTTAAGAACCTCCCTATTATCGCGTTAACGGCATCGGCTATGCTTGATATCAAGGACCAGGCATTTGTGGTAGGGATGAACGATTATATCAGCAAACCGTTTAATCCCGACGAGCTGTACCGGAAGATCGCGTCATACGCCCGGCTTAAAGAAGCGTCGTAACCTATGGGAAAAGGACGATTAGAGGCCTTTAGCGATGGGGTGATCGCCATTATCATCACCATTATGGTATTGGAAATGAAAGTGCCCCATGGCGATTCCATCGGGTCGGTGAAACCGTTACTGCCTGTGTTTATGAGCTATGTGCTCAGCTTTATCTATACCGGTATTTACTGGAACAACCATCACCACATGATCCACGTGGCAAAGTCTGTGAACGGCGGGATCCTTTGGGCCAATCTCCACCTGCTTTTCTGGCTTTCGCTGATCCCGTTCGTAACAGGCTGGATGGGCGAGAATCATTTCGCCCGGTGGCCCGTCGCTTTTTACGGCTTAGTGCTGCTGATGAACGGTGTGGCGTACGCAATTTTGGCCGGTGCGCTGGTTAAGCAGCACGGGAAAGATTCGCTGCTGGCGGAGGCTATCGGGAAAGATACCAAAGGCAAAATATCTGTGGTGATCTACGCGCTCGCCATTACTATTGCATGCTTTAACAACCCAATGATAAGCCTCGGATTGTATACGCTGGTGGCGCTCGTCTGGCTCATTCCCGACCGGCGGATAGAAAACCTCGTAACAAAGAAAGAACCATAATTAACCTTTCTGTGTACCTTTGCAGGAAGTAAGTATGTTCTTCAAGCGTTTCTCCTTATTTCTCGCCTTGATCAGTCACCCGGCGTCGGCACAGGAAGCCCCGGTGAAAGCACCCAGCATAGCGGATTACGAAAAACTGGTAAGCGGCTATCGGTATTATAAACCTGATTCAGCTATTTTCTTTGCACAGAAAGCCATCGGTCATGCCCGCAAAACAAGCGACAGCAACGGCGTAGCCAGGATGCTGAACCAGTTGGGTATGATCGACGATAATCTCGGCAGGTACAACGATGCGCGCAAAAAGTACCTCACTTCCCTTGAATTGTTTACCCGCCTCGGCGATAAAAAGGGAATGGCCGCCGAGAATATCCGGCTTGGTGTGGTGGAGCTTCGCAAGGGCAGTTACGACAAAGCGATCGGTTACTTTCTACAGGCGCTAAAGATCAGCGAACAGGCAAAAAACACGCCTGGTATGATGGAAGCCTACATCACCCTCGGCGAGGCTTATCTTGGTCAGCAAAAATACGATACCGCCATTAACTACCTTAAAACCGCCGAAGGGCTGAACGATATACTGCCC
This sequence comes from Hufsiella ginkgonis, assembly GCF_009834915.1. Lineage (GTDB taxonomy): Bacteria > Bacteroidota > Bacteroidia > Sphingobacteriales > Sphingobacteriaceae > Hufsiella > Hufsiella ginkgonis. The sequence continues at coordinate 496,222 of NZ_WVHS01000002.1, forward strand.
TTTTCGAGCCTGACCCTGAACCTTTACAACGATTTTGGCGCCGTTTACCGGCAGACGGGCAACTTCCCCCTGGCAGAGGCCTATTTACGCAAAGGCATCGGCCTGAGCAATAAGCCGGAACTGCAGGGACTGTTTATTACGCTTACCAACAACCTTGCGGCTCTTTATAACAGGAAAGGATTAAAAAAGGAATCGATCGCCCTGCAGCTAACAGCGTTGCAAAGGGCGCGCGAGATAAAAAACTATATCCGCGAGCTGCAGGTTCTTACCAGCCTGGCAGATACTTACGGCCAGGACAATGCCGCCAGATCATTGAGCTATTTGGAGGAAGCACTCGCCCTTGCGCGCGACAAAAACGCCCATAAACAGGAAATCGACCTGCTCGACCGGTTAAGCAAGCTATACCGTTTCCTGGGCAGGCAGGCCGAAGCCCTCAAAATGAAAGAAATGCAGTACGAACTGGCCGATAGTTTCTTCTACCGGAACATGACCGAAGAGATCGCCAACCTGCAGGCAGCGTACGAGCTTGATAAGTCAAAGGCGCACATTAAGGAGCTTAAATACGTAAACAACAGGCAGCAGCTGGAGGGCAACGTGAGTTTGGGGATTACCGCCGGTATGATCGTATTGCTGGCCGTGGTGGCTACCTTCTACTACCGCACCCGTAAGTTGAATAACCTGCTAAACAAGCTGAATACACAGCTCGTCGAATCAAACTCGGTAAAAGATAAACTGTTTTCGATCCTCGGGCACGATCTTCGTGCGCCGATTTCCTCCATCATCAGCTTGCTCTACCTGGTTAACGAAGACGATCTTTCCGCCGACGAGCGCAAGGACGTGATCAACCGGCTTGCCGTTAGCAGCAATGCCTCGCTCGAAACGCTGAACAAGCTGCTGAAATGGGGAGAAACGCAGATCAAGGGCATCCTGCTCAACCCCATGGAATTTCGTCCGAAAGAAGTCATTGCACGCACCATCGCACTGTTATCTGTGGACGCGGAAAAGAAGTCGATCACGATCGAGGACCTTTCGGGCGAAAACGAAACGATCTTTGCCGACCCCGATCACTTTGAGTTCGTAATGCGGAACCTGATCTCGAACGCCATCAAGTTCACTCCCGAGCAGGGAAGTGTGACCGTCAGCACCTCGCACGAATTAAAAAATTGCCTCACCTTTCATGTAAAAGACACGGGCGTAGGGATCGATCCCGCACGCATCCCTAACATCTTCACCCTGGCAAATACCAGCACCAAGGGAACCAACAACGAAAAAGGCACCAGCCTGGGGCTTGTGATGTGCAAAGAATTTATCGAAGCCAACCACGGAAAGATCTCGGCAACGAGTGAGCCCGGACAAGGAACGGAGTTTATTTTTTCGCTGAGGACATAGCGTCCGCCCTTTTCCCGGCGTACGGCTTTTGTCCAAATAGCGATATCCCTTCAGCGCCGGGAGATACCCGCCCAATAGATAAGATCGTTCCGGAAGCCTGTAGTTACCGGTAGTTGCTGCCGATATCCGGTATAATCGCTAAGCGAGCACGTTCTTTAAAAAATCAAGCCCATTGGTGGCGATGCTTTCCTGCGAGGGCTCGATCTGGCGCCAGATAGCTGCGGCGCGGGCGATCACCTTCACGTCGGGGGTAAAGGATTCGATGTTTACGCTTCCCTTGTAGCCAACTTGTTTTAATGCGCGTACGATGGCCGTCCAGTGGATATGGTCGTTCCCCGGGGTACCCCGATCACTTCCGCAAGCGTGGAAATGGAACAGGCGTGACCCTGCTTTCAGGATGGCATCTGCCTGGTCCTTTTCTTCTATGTTCATGTGGAATGTATCGAGGTGCAGACCGAGTGCGGGGCTCCCCACCTCGCGTACCATCTGCAGGCCCTGGTCTACGGTATTCATAAAATCGGTCTCGAAGCGGTTGAGCGGTTCCATGGCGATCTTAAGGCCGCGCTCTTCCGCATACGCCGACAGCGTTTTGAGGTGCGCTTTCACCGTTTCCCACTGTTGCCGGTATTCGTCGGGCGAAACGGCATCGGCCCTGCCAACCGATGAGTAAACAGGTCCGCAAAGCACCGATGCGTTTAACACGACCATGGCATCCATCAACCCGGTAATATAATGCAGGGCATTCTGCTGTTGATCGGCGGTTCCCCGCAAATCGGTATCAGGGCCGGTAGCGGCACATACCACATGACATTTTAACCCGTTATGGTCGAGCTCTTTCCTGATGTAGGCGGCATCGATATGCGCGGCATTTTCCAGGGCGATCTCTACGGAGTCGAACCCCCAGTCCTTAAATCGCTTGAAAAGTCTTACAGAATCGTTGTTAAAAGGTGAAGTAAACAGATAGGTGTTAATACCAATATTCATATGTACCGGTTAGTCGAAATAAAGGTAAATAAAGATCGTTACAGATCATGCCTGCGGGCTGCAAAAGTGCCGCCACTAAACGTTTTTAAAACTGTTCGGTCAACTATGTGTTTTTATTGAAACAATTGAAAAAAAACATGAAAACATTCATAAAAATCGCAGTATTGGCTGCCGCCATCGGCTGGGGCAACGATAGCTTCGCACAGAAAAAAGATACGCTGAAGTTAGATCCCGATTCGAAGATTAAAAAAGCTGCAAAGGCAGTTGGTAACAAAACGGCAGAAACCGCCGTGAAAGGGACCTCAAAAGTGACGGATAAAACCTATAAAGACAAAGTAGGCCCCGGTGGACAGACGATCTACATCGACAAACACGCCAAATATTACTACGTGAACAAAAAAGGCGGCAAGGTTTACGTAACCGCAGCACAGCTAAAGAATAAACCTTAGTAATCTGATGGCTAATGGCTGATAGCTGATTACTGATAGCTAACTCTGATAACCCGATCATGCAGTTAATCCGTACTTTAGCTGCATGATCAAATTCGTTTTAATACTGGCGGGCCTGTTAGTTCTTTATTTTATTCTAAGGAGCAGGAAAAAAACCGCACTTGCGGAAACAGGCCGCCTTACGCCGCAGCAACAGGAGATCCTGCGAACCCGCGTAGATTATTACGACGAGCTAGCCGACGAGGATAAGCGCCTGTTCGAGCGTCGTATCGCAGATTTTTTGCAATATGTTCGCATTGAATGCGTAGGCGCCTCACTTACCGATACCGATCGCGTGCTGGTAGCTTCCAGTGCGGTGATCCCGGTTTTCGGTTTTCCCGGGTGGCGATACCAGAACCTTACCAACGTGCTGCTATACCCCGATACCTTCGATGAAGAATTCCAGTTTCAAGGCGGCAAACGCAACATCACGGGCATGGTAGGTACCGGCTATATGAATGGGCAGATGATCTTGTCGCGTGCGGCATTGCTTAAAGGTTTTTCCAGCGCTTCAGGAAAGGAGAATACCGCGATCCACGAGTTTGTTCACCTGGTGGATAAATCGGACGGATCTACAGACGGCGTACCCGAAACCGTGATGAAATATGACTACAGCGTTCCCTGGCTTAAGTTGATGCATGGGGAGATGCGGCGCATCCAGCAGGGAAAATCAGACATTAATCCTTATGCGCTCACCAACGAAGCAGAGTTCCTCGCAGTAGCGTCCGAATACTTTTTTGAAAAGCCCGGTAAGTTCAAAGAAAAGCACCCGGAAATTTACCGCCAGCTAAGCGAGATCTTCGACCAGGACCCTGCCGGCACGGATCATAAGTAGAAGAACTGTAGTACTCATGATCTTTGATCCGGCATATCCTTTAGCCGCATAACACGGCATCTCCCGCCGTTACCGCCTTTCAGTGGCCCAAAAGATCGCGTTCCTGAACAACCTCGTAAACGATTCGTCTTCCAGCAATTCGGGGAAATGCCCCATCGCGATATACAAATTACGTGCTTTTACATGTCCGTTGGTCCAGATCACTGGGTGATCACCCATCTTCACTGCCTTGTCGGGATCGTAAGTCGCCTCATCGATGCTGGCGATCACGTGTACGTTGGGGCGGGGACTTTTATCGTAGATGTACCATTCGTCTTTGGTTAAAAAGGAAGCCGGGAGCCCTTTCATAACCGGGTGCGCCGGGTCTTCTACGTTCAGCGTAGCGGAAGTACCTCCCGGGATGTGGCGCTTGAATTGGATATCTCCCATAAAACGGGAATACCATTGCCACATCGGGTACCCGTCAAAAACACCCAACAGCGTGGGGTGGTGAAAACCGATCCAGCCACCTTTGCCCTTTTCAATATAGCTTTCGAAGGCTTTTTGCGCAGGCGCTTTCCAGGGATAAGGCGGGTAATCTAACTGGATGAACAATTGGTATTTTTTAAGAAACTTTTCGTTGATCTGTTTGGTGTCAGCCAGGTAGTCGATCGTAAAATTGCTGTCGGCAGCCAGCTTATTTAGCCAGGTCTTTGCCACGGCATCAAACAACGCGTGCCCGCCGCCTGTCTCGGCGACCGCAAGAGCGCGGAACCTGGGTTTAACTTTCGGCTGTGCCGTTACTACGGGAAGCATGCAAAAGATAAGAAGAACACTTAGAAGTGTCGGGGTCAGGTATTTCATATTAGCGGCATTTGGATCAGCCGGGTAATATTAAGGAAACTTTATACCAATTGGCAGACACCGCCGCCGCAGTAGAGGTTAAGTAGGGCTGATAACAACTTTATCGGGACCGGAAATAGCCTGGCGGCCGATCACTTTGATGTCACTCATATAAGTTTCTTTCTGGTTCTGTGCCGGCAATTTGCCACCAGATAAATGTACATACATAATTAAAATTCACCCTCAATATGTTTGTACATTTACCCGTATTCCTTATACTTGCATATCCAACTAACCCTCAACATGCAAACGAAATCACCCGTGAAACTGCTCTTGTTGTTATTCTGCCTCCTCACCGCTTCCGCCCGGGGACAGAACAAAACCATTTGGGAGATCGGCGCGGCAGATAACCAAAGTACCGGGCTGGCGCTCGCCCCCGCAGATTACAAAAGATTCTTAGAGCTCGACTTCGGCTGGGAAGACCGGTTTTACCTCGTGGGGTATTCCAAACCGGAGCAGGATTTTCCCTATGTGCTTCCGGGCCCTAAGGATGGCTGGGGCGGTACGGCATCCACGTCAGGCATCCGTTCTCATTTATTGAACTTGTTGTTTGGCGTAGATAAACTCCCCGCCGGCGGAAATTACGCCCTGGTGATCGACCTGCTGGGCTATAACTACGAAACCCCTCCCCTGGTAAAGGTTACGGTGAACGGAAAGCCTTCCATCTTCCAGCTTCCCAAAGGGCCGGTGAAACCTTTACCTACCGGCGCTCCCTCTGCTGGTAAGGAATACCTGCTCAACGTACCCATCGACGCCGCTACGCTCCATACGGGCGGGAACGAGATCCGGGTAACTTCGCTTGACGGCTCCTGGATGGTATTCGACCAGGTAAAGCTGGTCGGGCCCGAAGGCGTGAAGCTTGAATCCCCGCAAAATATATTTATCCGCGAAATAAAGCCCGCTTCTTATGAAGTAATGCAGGAAGGAAAACGCTTTCAGCCGCTGCTGGTTGACCTGGAACATTTATCGGGCACACCGCGTCTCAGCGTTCGCATGGACGGCAAGCTGATCTTTGAAGAAATCATAGAACGTGGCCGTCACCAGTTCGAAGCACCTATGCCGCCCGTAACTACGGCTAAAAGGAGCAGGTACGAGGTGTTGGCGGATGGCCGGACGATCGAAAGCGGCAGCGTAGACCGCTCGCCCAACAAGCTGACCACCTATGCCGACTATGTAGATACGAAACTCGGCACGGCTCATTCCCGGTGGATGATCGCACCCGGTCCGTGGATGCCCTTCAGCATGGTAAAAATGAGCCCCGATAACCAGAACGATGGCTGGCAGGCCGGCTACGACCCAACGTTCGAAAGTGTCGGCTCCTTTACCCACATCCATGAATGGACCATGGCAGGCCTGGGTATGCTGCCTGTTAACGGACCTTTAAAAACAAAAGTAGGCGACCAGCGTGCCGCACCCGGCGAAGGATACCGTTCGCAGATCGATAAACAGTCGGAAGAAGCACCGCTCGGCTACTATAAAGTACAGCTAACTGATTACCAGGTAAAAGCGGAGATGACGGCCACCACCCGTGCGAGCTTCCAGCGGTATACTTATCCGAAAGGCACCGATTCGCGCATTATGATCGACCTGCAGGTGCCGGCGGAGAACAAGTACCTGTTAAATGAAGTCACCCTGCGCAAAGTAAGCGACCGCCGCATCGAAGGGTATTGCAAACAACTCGCCCCGCAGGTATGGATCGCGCAGGCCGGCGCCAGCGAACAGGAATACACGGTGAATTTCGTGATCGAGTTCGATCAGCCCATCCGCAAGTTTGGCACCTGGATAAACGACGACGTGAAGGACGGTGATCTTGTAAGCATAAAAGATGCGAAAGACGCCGGCGCATTCGTGGAGTTCGATACCAGGCAAAACCAGGTGGTACAGGTACGCACTGGTATGTCATATGTAGACATTGCAGGCGCTTCTAAAAACCTCTGGACCGAGATCACCGGTCCTTTCGGCTGGAGCTTTGACAAGGTGCGCGACTTTAACCGCGAAACATGGAACGGCTTACTTGGCAGGGTAAAGATCACTACCAGCGACCGGCGCGAAAAGGTCCGCTTTTACACTAACATGTACCGTGCGCTATGCAGCCGCAACACCTTCAGCGATGTAGACGGCAAATGGGTAGACGCCACCGAAAAAGTACAGCAGCTGAAGAACGCAAATGAAGTGGCCCTCGGCTGCGATGCGTTCTGGAACACCTTCTGGAACCTCAACCAGTTCTGGAACCTGGTAACGCCCGATTGGTCGTCGCGCTGGGTCAAATCCCAGCTGGCCATGTACGATGCCAACGGCTGGCTCGCAAAAGGGCCCGCGGGTATGGAATACATCCCGGTGATGGTGGCGGAGCACGAGATCCCGCTGATCACCAGCGCCTACCAGATGGGCATCCGCGATTACGATGTCAATAAAGCCTTCGAGGCGGCCCGTAAAACGGTATCGTCCCCACAAACCAGGGTGGGCGGCGCGCTGGCCGGCAATGCCGATTATGAAGCGTACATGAAATACCATTACGTTCCATATGATAAAGGACGTTTCTCCAACACGCTCGAGTACGCGTTTGACGACTGGACAGTAGCCCAGTTCGCCAGGTCGCTTGGCAAGAAATCTGAATACGAGGAGTTTTCTAAAAGATCTTTATGGTGGAAGAATGCCATCGATGAAGAAACCGGCTATGCACGGCTCCGCAAATCTGACGGCAGCTGGTTCCCGGGCTTCGATCCTTTCCGCTCCGGCGCCAACGAACATTACGTAGAAGGAAATGCCTGGCAGCTCACCTTTTTTGTGCCGCAGGACATTCCGGGACTGGCAAAGTCTATAGGCGAAGATAAGTTCAGGGAGCGCCTGCAATGGGGTTTTAACGAGAGTGTTAAATGGCGGTTCAATGCGCCCAACGATGCATATTGGGACTACCCGGTGATCCAGGGTAACCAGCAGTCTATGCACTTCGCGTTCCTGTTTAACTGGGTGAAACAGCCCTGGCTTACCCAGCAATGGAGCCGTTCCATCATCGATCGCTATTATGGCTACGATATAGCCAACGCTTATCTCGGCGATGAAGACCAGGGACAGATGAGCGCCTGGTTCATCATGGCTGCCCTGGGGCTTTTCCAGACAGATGGCGGCAGCCGCATAGACCCGATCTACGAAATTGCAAGCCCCGTGTTCCCGAAAGTAACCATCGACCTGGGCGGCAGGTACGGACGCGGCAAAACGTTCGACATTAACGCGCTGAACGTTTCGCGCGGGAACAAGTATGTGCAAAGCGCCGTGCTCAACGGCAAAAAGCTCGATACCTTCTGGTTCCCGGCGAGCGAGCTATTGAAAGGCGGAAAACTGGAACTGGTAATGGGCCCGCAGCCGAATAAGAACTGGGGCATCGCGAACCTGCCCGCGGCAGCAAAATAAACGGTAGGGATTAACACCTGCGAAACATTTAGATCGCCTGCTTGCGGCGCAGGTTTTAACGGGGTGGGCTATCTTAACCTGCCACGGCTATTGCTTAAAGTCCGTCCTGAAAGGAGAAGCAGGCAAGTCATCGCTATTATACAGGTTTCCGTCGGGGTTTGTTGCCCACGAGTAGCCGACAGCTACAGGATTAGCAACTCCTGATGAAGAGACGATTACTTTCGATCCCTTAATGATCGCGGTAGCTTTGTAAAACTTTTTGTCAGCACCTGCGATCTCGAAGCCCTGCACCCCACCGCTGGCTTTTAATCCTTCCGCAAAACGGAACGAAACAGTTATTTCATTTTTACGGGTCTTATGGGCCCGGTAAATGGGCCCGGAATAGCCGGCGGGGCTCCCGTAAAGCTTAGCCAGCGCGATAAGCGCAAGCCTTCGCCCCACCTCCTGCTTGTTTTTTGGATGTATATCTTTCGCATCGCCGATATCGATCGTCACCGCCATACCCGTATTCGGCAATGCAAGCGCTTTCAGTTGCGCGTCCCTTATTTCGGCCCAGTTAGATTCCCCGGGTTCCGCCTTGCGGTCTGTAAACGCGGCAAGCTGGACGAAGTAGAACGGCAGGCGCGGCGCTTGCCACTGGCGGCGCCAATCGGCGATCAGCGCCGGAAATAATTGGTAATATTGTTGGGCGCGGTCTACATTGCTTTCGCCCTGGTACCAGGCAACGCCTTTAATCTTCCAGGGTAAAAACGGGTGGATCATGGCGTTAAACAAGGCAGAAAGCTGGTTGCGGTTATCGGCGGATTGGGGTTTAAACGGCGGGAGCGCTTGCAGGCCGGCGGCGCTTGTCCACGCTTCGGCCGCAGTTGCACCCCAGGTACTGTTGACGAGTCCAATGGGGACATGGGTTTGGCGGTTGATGGCGCGTGCAAAAAAGTACGCCACGGCAGAAAACTCGGGGATGGTTTGCGGTGAGCATGCCTGCCAGCCGTTGGCCGTTACCGCAGCTTCCGTGAGCGGAACCTCGCTGGCGGCGTGTTTCACATGCAGCAGCCTGATCTCCGGGTGGTTGGCCTCAGCGATCTCCCGCTCATAATCGTTTATCCTTCCCCAACCTGCAAGCGGCATCTCCATATTCGACTGGCCCGAACATACCCAAACATCGCCGATAAGGATGTCCGTCAACGTCAGTTCAACGCCATCGTTGAAGCTGATCGCATATGGTCCGCCGGCTTTCGGTGTGTTTACGGTTACTTTCCAATCGCCGGATACGGAAGACCGAACGCGGTACACTTTATCGTCCCACGAAGTGATTACCCGGACCGTCGCGCCAGGCAGCGCCTTCCCCCAAAGCCGCGCAGAAGACCGTTGCTGGAGCACCATGTGACTGCTGATCATGTCGGGCAATACCACCTTCGCGGAAACCGGGCATGACCAAAGCAGGCCTACGACAAAGAGTAGCCTAGTACGCATCAACGGGGGACTCTCCCATTTTAAGTTGCAGTTTGCCGCCGTACTGGATGTCGGTGAGCTTAATGAACGGCTGGTGCACCAGTTGCCCGTTCAACCGGAACGATTGCACATATTGGTTGACGGCGCTTCCGCCATCTGCGGTAATGGTGAACTTTTTGCCGGTAAAGTATCTGGGATCCAGTTTTATCTCCACGCTGCTGAACAAAGGGCTGCCCAGGCCCACGGTATTGCTGGCGCTGGTAAATCCTTTCACATCGAACAGGCCGATGGACGACATTACGTACCAGGCGCCAAGTTGTCCCTGGTCTTCGTCCTGGCCGTATCCATAACCGTGGATGCCATCACTGCCGTAGAACTCGTTGCAGATGGCACGTACCCATTTCTGTGTAAGAGAAGGCCTGCCCGAGTAGTTAAACAGCCAGGAAATATGCAGGTTGGGCTGGTTGCCATGATTATATAATCCTTCCAGGCCCGAGAAAGCGTCGAGCGTGGTGCCGCCGCCGAAAACGTTCTTCCGGGAGGTAACGAACACATTATCGAGCCGTGCGTTGAAGTTGTCTCTACCCACTTTCGCGATCAGTTTTTCGGGGTCCTGGGGCACATAATAGGTGTACTGCCAGGCATTCCCTTCCTGGAAACCGCGCCACACTTCGTTGGGATTAAAGTTGGCGATGAATTCGCCGTTGGCCATTTTAGGGCGGATGAGGCTCATCTGCGGATCATATAAATTCTCCCAGCCGGCAGATAACTTGCTCATTTTATCGTAATCCTGCTGCTTGCCCAATGCCTGCGCCCAGTTTGCCATCGCGTAGGCGCTAAAGGCATACTCCATGGTGTGCGAGGCGGAATAACGCCATTTTTCGTCGCCGCCGGTACCTTTATCGAAATGATCTACAAAACCCTTTTCAACGAAACTGGCAACATCAAGCTTTCCGGCGCCCCGGGGACGGTCCTTACCATCGGTATCATTTTTCATGGAAGCTTCGTAAGCGAGGTTTACATCAAAATCGCGGATACCGGAGAGGTAGGCGCTGGCCATCACCAGGCTTACAAAGTTGGTACCTACGCCCGAAACGTACCGGCTGTTGGCAATTCCATCGGCCAACCAGCCCGAATCCTTATACACCAGCAGCTGGCTTTTCACAAAATCAGAATAATACGACGGGTACGCGATGGCCCACAACTGCGTGAGGTTCCAGAAAGCGCCCCAGACGGCGTCGGTATTGTAGTGGTTAAACAACGGTTTTCCATGCGCGTTAAGCGGGATCTGGCCAACCGTGCCGTCATTTTTAGGATAGGCGCCGTTAACATCGCTCGCCAGCCCGCGCCCCAGCAGGGAATGGTACAAGCCGGTATAAAACTTCACCATGTCGGTTTTAACGGCAGATCTTACACGGATCCGGCCCAGTTGCTGTTCCCACTCCCTGAGCGCGCGTGCCTTTGCCCGATCGAAGTCAAGGGTGGCGGCTTCTTCCTGCAGATTGAGCCGTGCATTTTCTACGGAGGTAAAGGAAAGACCCGCCTTTACATTGATCTTTTCGCCCCGCCTGGTAGCGAAGGTGAGGTACACACCGGCCCCTTTGCCCTCGATACTGGTTTGGCCCGGGAACTGTTCCGCTCCCCTAAACGTGCCCGTTTTTAAAGGTTTTTTATCCGCAACAGCGGAAAAGTACATGGTGACCTCGGCCCCGGGCTGGTATTTCTGTACGTAAACGGGCAAGGTGGTCACGTACCCTTCTATATGCCCGTCGGCGGTGATGGTTACTTTGGCGGATTTCACTTCCCCGCTTTCGCCTTGCTTGTTGCCGATGTCGAACAGGATATGTGACTCGTTGCCTGCCGGGAACGTATAGCGGTGAAAAGCAACGCGTTTGGTGGCCGTTAACTCCGCGGTAATTCCATAATCTTTCAACAGAACGGAATAATAGCCGGCGGTCGCTATTTCGTCTTTACGGTCGAAACGGGAACGGTAGCCGTCATCCGGCTTCTCCAGCCTGCCCGGGATGGTTTGCAGCTTGCCGGTGATCGGGGCAAAAACCACACCCCCCACCTGGAATTCGTGGAAGTTGGCAAAGCCTTCGATCGATTCGTGGCGGTAGTCGTACCCTACTGCATCCCATCCGTGTGCGTTACCATATGAACCGTTGGTGGATGGCGCCGGCTTGGCCATACCGAAGGGCAGTGCGCCCGGGGTAAAAAAGAACCAGCGGCTGTGCGCCGTACCGATCTTCGGATCAACATATTGCACGAGCCCGTGGCCTTTCCGGGCAGATGCGGGATCGGTAAGGCCGGTGGCCGTCACAGCGATAGCGAGGCATAGTTTCTTTAAGTTTTTCATCGTGCTTGTCCTGATGGTTTCCAATGGCTTGCGGCGCCCAGCAAGGCGGCCTCTTCGCCCAGCCCGGCGGTCCTGATGGAAACGGTGGGGTATATTGATTGTACTTGCCGCAATACGTTCTCTTTAAACAGTGCATACGAGCGGGAAATGTTTCCACCCAGTACCACCACTTCCGGGAGGGTGCCGGCGATAAAGGCCAGGAGGAACTTACCGAGGTTGGTACCGAATTCGTCGAAGATCTGCTCCAGCAATTTCGCGTTGGGCAACATTTTCAGCTCGCTTACGCCGGTGACGCTGCCACCGCCAAGCTCCTTACAACGTTTGACGAACCAACGGGTCGACAGGTAATCTTCGACAATATGGCCACCGAAAGGCATATTCCACAAGTCGCAGCTGGTGGCCCTCCCGTCCGCGTATAGCGCAGATCCGAGTCCGGTGCCAAGGGTAACGCCGATCGCGCTGCGTGCATCTTTGGCCACGCCGCCGAACACTTCGCCCTGCAGGAACGATGCCGCATCGTTGTCCATAAAAATATTTGCGGAAGGGATTCCCAGTTCGTCTGCGAGCAGGTGTTTGATGTTCATTCCGTATAACTGCTCATATTTCTCTTGTCCCCTGATCAGGCAAATACCTTGCTCATAGTCTACGGGACCCGGCATGGCAAGACTTACCTGGTGGATGCTGCGCGATCCTTTCGCCAGCCGGATGGCCCTGCCCCATGTTTCGATAATGGCAGTTGCCGCAGCGCCGGAGTCCACCTTCTCACGGATCAATGTTTCCGGGAGCATCCGGTGGCGGGCCAGATCAACGAGGGCTGCGGTGATGTGGGTACCGCCGATATCGGCGCCGATGACGTATTGTTGAGACATATATTTTTTTAGCTGTTGGCTGTAATCATTTATCCCGTTGGCATTAAAACCAGCTGATAGCTGATGGCTATCAGCTGGTTTTAATGCATAATAATGGTTTCGTTTCCCGCAGACGGATCCATTTCGACACCCCGGTCTTTCCAGTATTGCTCGATCTGTTCCAGCGATTTGCCGCGGGTTTCGGGGAGAAGCTTGTATACGCAGACGAAGGCAACCACGCAAAAGAAGGAGAAGAACCAGAAAGTACCGCCGCTGCCGATGGATTTGAGGAAGATGGGGGTTAGCTGCCCGACAATGGTGTCGGCCACCCACATCACCATGATACTGATGGCCAGTGCGCGACCACGAATTGCGTTGGGAAAGATCTCTGAGGCCACCACGAACTTGAGCGGTCCGATGGAGAACGCAAAACAGGCCAGGAAAGCCAGCACGCAAACCAGCAGCCATACGCTGGTAGTATAGCCATAATAAAAGCATAAACCGGTTAATAACAAGGTGACGGCAGCACCGGCGGTGCCGTAAAGGTAAAGGGGACGGCGGCCCCAGCTATCTACCTTCCAGATGGCCACCAGGGTAAACAGCATATTGGCTAGCCCGAAAATCACCTGGCTTATCAGCGAATTGCTGAGTGAAACGCCCGCATTGCTGAGGATGCTCGGTCCGTAATAAATAATGGCGTTGATGCCGCTAAACTGCGAAAACAGGGGCAGCAGGATCCCGATCAGCATCGCCCTGCGGATACCGGGCGCAAAAAGGTCGCTGTAGGAAACCCGTTTTAACGCGGTTGCCATACCGGTAGCTGCCTGGCTATTTTTTAACTGCAGCCAGCGGGGGCTTTCCGGAACGGTAAACAGGCCAGCAAAAAAGAGGATGGCGGGGATAGCGCCTACGCCGAACATGAGGCGCCAGGTATCGGTGCCCATGAGGCTGCCACCGCTGCCTGCGGCAGAAACAAGTGCGGCGTTGCTGAGGTAAGCCACCAGGATGCCGAGGGTAAGTGCAAACTGGTAATAAGTAACCATACGCCCGCGGGTAGCGGCGGGTGCAATTTCAGAGATATAGAGCGGCACTACGTTCGAGGCGATGCCGATCCCGATGCCGCCAAGTACCCGGGAAATGATCACTCCTGCAAGCGAAGGCAACATGGAACAACCGATGGCCGACAGCGTAAATAAGATCGCGGAGATCAGGAGCGGCTTCTTCCTGCCGAGCCGGTCGCTCAGCTCGCCGGAAAGGGCAACGCCGATGATGCAACCTACCAGCGCCGACGATACGAACCAGCCCTCCTGCGCAGCAGTTAAAGAAAATTGCTTTTCCACAAACGGCAATACGCCGGAGATCACCGCCATATCAAAGCCAAACAGGAAGCCGCCGAGCGAGGCGACAATGGTGATTAGCGTCAGGCTGATCGTTTTTTGTTCGTTGTTCATTTTTATCGATTTATTGACCGGTTAAGTTAGTTAGTTGCGGGCGACATCGACGGCGGTGCATCTCCCGTCCTGCTACCCCAGCTTTTGTTTGGCCGCGGACCCATCTGCAGCACCAGGCTGCCGCCATCCACCAGGTCGGCGTGGTAGAACCAGGGGCGGGTAAGCGGTTTTCCGTCGAGCGAAGCTGACTGGATGTAACGGTTCTTATCGGAAGTGCCCCTGGCCTCGATGGTGAACGTTTTCCCTGGATAATACCTGGGATCGAGCGTGATGATGATTTTCGGGAACAGCGGACTGCCCACTTCATAGAAAGGTTTAACAGAGGCGCCGCCGTCTGTTTCGAACAATCCCATCGCGGCCATCACGAACCAGGCGCCCATCTGGCCCTCATCTTCATCGCCGAGCCAGCCGTGATAAGGAGTCGACCCGTAATAATAGTTCATGATCTCACGTGTCCAATGTTGTGTAAGCCAGGGTTTCCCGGAGTAGTTAAAAAGCCACGACGCCTGCATGTTCGGCTGGTTGCCATGGTTAATAGGTACGAGATCGTAACGGTCGCCTTCCGCGTTGAAATTAAAACGGGCGGATTTTTCGAAGCCTTCATTCAGGCGGCGATTAAATTCTTCTTTCCCCATCAGGTTGATAATGCCCTGCACATCGTGCGGGTTAAAAAAGCTGTATTGCCAGGCATTGCCTTCGAGGTAACCGGGGCCGGAGAAATTGGTACAGCAATAGGGGCTCCAGTCTTTCACCCAGCTGCCGTCCCGGTTTTTCATACGGATATACTTTGTTACGGGATCCCATACATTCTTGAAATTCCCTGCCCTTTTTATAAACTGCCCGTATTCGGTTTCCTTGCCCAGTGCTTTGGCCATTTGCGCCACGCACCAGTCGTCGTACGCATATTCGAGCGTATTGGATACCTGGCCTTCTTCGTTGGGCACATATCCCAGCTTCAGGTACGATTCAAAGAAACGGTTACCCGCATACCCGTTTTCGGGTGTACGGCGCCCGGGGGTAGTTTGCTGGTGCATCATCGCCTGGAAGGCGGTGGACACCTCGAAATCGCGGATCCCTTTCTGGTAGGCACTGGTTATCAGCGAGATCTCGTGCGAACCTTCCATGATACCCGAATACTCGATTCCGGCCGGGCCTTTAGGCAACCAGCCGCCCGTTTTATAGATCTCCACCAGTGAACGCGACCATTTGCTGGCAATATCGGGGTTTACAAGCGTCCATAACTGGTTTAAGTTCCAAAAGGTATTCCAGAGCGCGTCAGAGCCGATCACCGGCGAATCCGGGTCAACCTGGCGTACTACCTCGTTCACGTCCACGTACTTGCCGTTCACATCGCTCCAGGTGGTACGCGCCACGTAACTGCGGTACAGGTTGGAGTAAAATTTCTTCCTGTTAAGCTCAGTACCGCCTTCTACCCTTATTTTGGAGAGCAAGTTATTCCATACGGTGCGTGCATTGCGATGAACGCCGTCGAAATTCCATTTAAAGGGACCCATCTCGGTAACGAGGTTAAGCCTCGCCTGGTCTATACTAACCAGCGAAATGGCGGTCTGCATCAGGATGGTCTCGCCTTTCTGCGGGTTAAAATCGGCATAGGCGCCCATTTTCCCTTTGCCGGTGAACTCCCTGGCCTCCTTTTTTACGGTGCTCCCGATCCAGCCGCCGAACGACTTAATGGGTTTGTTAAACCGCACCACGAAATGCACGGTATACTCGTTCCAGCTCCATTTCTGGTGCGACCAGCCTTCGATCTCCGTATCGCTCACCTGTTTAAAGCCGGCATCAAGTATCTCGGTAGGCGCTTCGTTAGGCACATCGAGGTCGAGCAGGATATGTGCATCCTCTTCGCGGGGAAAAGTGAACCTGAAGAACCCGGCGCGGGTGGTGCTGGTGATCTCCGTGCGGATGTTGCCATTCATCAGCGTTACCGCGTAGTAGCCGGGACTGGCCTTTTCGGTAGCTTTATCGATGCGCGAGCGGTAGCCCGAGGTCCATCCGATGGTCGGCGCATCCGCAGGACCGCGAAAAGTGCTGAGCACCCCTACGGTCGGCATCACTGAAAGTCCCGCCATCGTCCAGGAGTGAATGTGACTAAAACCGCCAATGTTGTTGATGGAATATTCGTACCCCGACTTCCACACCTCTCCCTGGTTATCAGGACTGATCTGCACCATCCCGAAAGGCATTGTCGCACCCGGGTTAAGCATCCAGCGCGACTCTGACGTTCCCAGCAGCGGGTCGGCATAATCGATTGGTTGCTTTACCTGTCCGAAAACCATCCGCGGAAGCCAGGCAACCAGCAAACAGATGACCAGTATTTTATAAAGCCGAATATTCATCTCTATTATCTATTATCTATTCTCCATTCTCCATTATCCATTATCCATTCTCTACCCTCCCCTTCCCACCTCCTTTAAAAACGCAATCACCACCTTCACCCGTTCCTTACCTTCATTTACCAGCGTAAACGTTTCGGCGGCGGCAGGCACTACGAAGGTTTCGGCATAGTGGTAACGGGTTTGGGCGCCATCTGCATTTTTCAATGAAACGGCGGTCCCTTCTACCACCATCAATACCTGCGGACCATTGTTTGTTGATGCCGTGAACTCTTTATCGAACTCCGCGCGGTAAACGTCATAGAAATGATCGGCATGCGTGGGCAGGTGCCATAGCTTCTCTTCCGGCGACTGCCTTAGTAAAACCGGCGCAGCGATCAGCTCCGTTTTTACTTTTTCGCCTTTGCGTTCAAAACGCAGGTTATTAAAGGCATGATCGATGTTAATGGCGCGAGGTTCGCCGTTAAGGCCAAGCCGCAGCCAGTCGTACATTTTAAAGGTAAAGATATAAGGAGTAGCGCTGATCTCGAGCACCAGGTTCCCTGCGGCAGCGCTGTGAACGGTGCCATTGGGAATCAGGAACAGGTCGTGCTTATGCGCGGGGTGAAGCTGTACGTACTTTTCGATATCGACGGGGATCTTTTTATCGCGGCTTTCTTCCAGCTCGCGCCGGAATGATCCCGGGTCTATATCATCCTGGAAACCAAGGTATACGCCCGCATTATCTTCGCAATCGAGGATGTAGTAGGTTTCGTCCTGTGTGATCGTTTCGCCGAATTCCTGCTGGATGTAGGACAGCGAGGGATGGCACTGGATAGAAAGGTTGCCGCCTTTCCAGGTGTCGAGGAAATCGAACCGGATGGGGAACGCGTCGCCGAAACGCTCCGCATGTTTACCCATCACCTGGTTGCGGCAGCAGAACATCAGGAAATCAAAAGAAATTTCGAGTACCAGGCCACTGCTGGCGAACAGGATACCGTTTTCGGGTACGATCAGCTCAAACGACCAGGCATAATTTACCTCTTCCTGGCTGAGGCTGCCGATCCGGTCCTTCATCCAATGGCCGCCCCATGCGCCCGGCTCGAACCAGGGCCGCACCCTGAACACGTGTTTGGCCATTTTTCGCATGGCGGGATAGAGGTCGGCGGTAAGGCACCAGTTGATGTTTCCGCCCCATTGCCCGTCGGCCATCACGGCGATGCGGTTCATGATGTCCTTTTTATGCGCGTTGAGCAGCACCCAATCCACGAAATAAAAACGCTTGTACATTTCGCCGTCCGCTTCAGAAACTGTTTCACCCAGGTTAAAGACCGAGCCGGCACGCATACGCAGCTGGAGCTCGTTCTTGGGCAGATCGATGTAAATAAGCGGCGACACGGCGTCGAACAGGGAGGCGCCCGGCCCGATCACCACGGTAAGATCTGCTCCTGGTTCAGCATCCACAGGCTCAGCCTCATAAAGATCTTTAAGCGAGAGACTGCATTTAGTTCCCCAAACGGTGCCCGGCATCCCCAGGAACGGCTGCACCAGTCCGCGAATGGTTTCCAGCGGTTTCATTCGCTCGCCGGTACGCACCCAGTTCACGGTTAACCCATGCTCACGGAACGTTTCGCTAAGCTCCTGTTCAACGGTATCCCAGAACACGCCTGCATAACCGTCAATCGCCACCTGCCGGTATTTCATGATCCATTTCGCCAGGTTCGCGTAGCCGTTGGTGATCCTGCCATCGCCGAGCGTATGTAAAGGGTAGATATCGTATCCGGATGCGTCTTTGGGGAAGGTTGCCTGCATCGGCATCAGCGGCTGAGTGCCGGTACGCCAGGAAGGCAGTAAGTCGTTCTTCTTAATAATATTGGGGCTTATTTCCATGTGCTCTAACTATGTACAGTGGGATACTCGGTTCGAATTTGTAGTTTATACCGTTTATTCAGCTATAAGCGACCATACATAGAACAAAAAAATGTAATTATGTACGTACGTATATAGTATTTTAATTTATTAAACCGGTCCTTTCCCATTATGGGAAAGGACCGGCTGAAGGATTCAGTAATAACGTTTCTCTATTTCACGCTCACCATTTTGATGGTGCTGTAATTGAACTGCTTTGTGCCGTAATCGATCCGCGATCCGAACCTTAGGAACCAGTCTTTCTTCGGCAGCACGCCCGTGGTGACAAGGGTCACCGTTGTACCGGCGATGGCGTTCCCGGTGGTACCTGAATAAGTGGTACGCGGCGAATACCGGCTGTCGTAGTTATTGTTGCCTACGTATTCTGAGGGACTTAGGTACAGGCCCAGGTCGGTAATGTTCTGCTGGAAAGATGCGTTGGAGGTTCCGCGCGTTACTTTAACCTGTGCGGTGATGGTGCCATTGGCGTTCATCACCGGCTCCCCTATCCATTCCAGCCTCAGGAAAGGCTCGACCGTGAAATCGAGCGTATGAACACCACCTCCTTTAATCTCCAGGTTTACGCTTTTATCGTTACCTGTTTGTACCAGCGGTACGAAGGCGCCTTCTGCGGATATGTTGTAGGTGGCCGCAAATACTTTCGTATTTCGGTAGGTCCCGTCCTGTTTGGTGGCAAGGAAAAGCGGCGTAGGGGTGCTGCTCCAGCTTGTTTCGAGGAGCTTGATGCGGGTACCCTGGCCGTTGTCGCCGGAAACCTCGCCCTGCAGCGTTTGCCCGGTAGCGCCGTCGATGATCTTGCCTTGCAGGGTTTCGGTCGGGCCGTCGTAATTGTCTATTTCCTTGCAGGCTCCGGTTGTAAGTGCAACCAGGCTAAGGATCGTATAAAGAAGTTTCAGTTTCATTGTCGTAGTATTTAATAGCCGGGGTTTTGAACTAAGTTGGGGCTTCTGCCGATCACCGCCGTCGGGATCTGCTGGTAATACCACCTTGGATCGAAAGTGAACACGTTGCCGCGCTCATCGAAACGATCGTCGAAGAAGTACTTGCCGTTGTCGGCGACATAAAACGCATTGAGGATCCGGTACCTGCGTCCGTTTTGTTCTTTGTCGCTGATTCTCCAGCGCTTCATATCCCAGGCGGTTTTGTTTTCGAAGGCAAGCTCTTTGCGGCGCTCTTTGCGAACGACGTCGACGGAGGTCATATCGGCCGCGGTGGCGGGTGCCGCTCCTGCACGTTCGCGAACGGCGTTGATATCGGCCATGGCCTGTGTGAGGTAGCTTGCTCCCTGCCCGGCGCTGTTAAGCTCGTAAGCCGCTTCGGCACGGTTAAGCAATACTTCCGCATAGCGGATCTCGAGCCAGCTTTGTTCCGAACGGTTGTTATTCACTTCGGCGGTCGGCTTATTGGGATCGATATATTTGCGGATAGTAAAGCCGGAAATGGTACCTGCAACCGTGTTGATGCCGGTGAAGAAGCCGCTGGCGCCGGCGGGGTTCATGAGCGTTCCGTCAGGCAGTTTATACGGCGTCTGGGTGTTTGTGGCCGACTGTACGATATTGGTCGACGGATAAGCGGCGGTTGACCCGACGGGCAGCAGCCTGCTGATACCGCCCGCAGAAGGGGCGGTATAAATTCCCCGGCGCAGTTCGATCGCGACACCTTTCAGCAGGTCGCCCGGCGCAACTACGGTACCACGAAGACGGCCTTCGGCGTTCTGGAAAGGCTGAAGCGTATTATCCCACAGCACATACTTTCCGCCTGCATCGGTGGTACGGAAGGTGCCATCGGCGTTTTTGGGTAAGCCGTCATACATTTCCACCAGGTCGAGCGTAGGGCTGGTTTGAGCGGCCCCGCCACCGTTCCAAAGCTGGCGCGGTACCTGGTTATAGTCGTACCAGTGAACGGCATCCGGGTATTTATACATGCGGATGAACACGTTCTCGGCACTGCCGCCATCGAGAAACAGCGCTGCGAAGTTATTTGCCTGTGCCGCTTTATCGGTAGCAGACCAGGCCGCCTTGTATAATACGAAGCTTTTACCGTTCAAAAGATTCGCCGCATCGTATGCTGCTTTAAAGTAGTCGGTAGCTTTTGCAGCCGGGATACCGCATACCTGTACACCGTTAGTGGTGAGGTTGATGGTATTGTATTTGGCGATACAAGCCGCAAACAACATCACCCGCGATTTCAACGCAGCGGCGGCATAGCGATGTGCACGTCCCTTTTTATTGGTTTCGGGCAGGTTGGTGTAGGCGTAGTCGAGGTCGGCCGCAATAAACTCCCAGGTAGCCTGTTCGGACGAGCGGGGGATTTTCAACTCTTCGATGTTCGCGGTCACTTCCTCGATGCTCTGCCCGGGCTGGGTGAGCACCTTGTTTACCAACGGAACCCCGCCGTAGCGTTTCGCAAGTGCGTAGTAAGCAAAAGCGCGGATGAAGCGGGCCTCACCCAGCCAATTGTTCACCTGGGTGGCGCTGTAACCGGAGGCAAAGCCCGGGAGCGTCTCCATAAAATAGTTGCACTCGCGGATCAGGGTATAGGCATCCGCCCAGTAGTTAAACGTTTCCGTACCGTTTGCCTGGTCGCGACTTATCGCCTCACCGGTGATCACGTACGGCGAACCGTTAAAGAAGGTTTTAAAACCGCTGGTATTGTCGTACTTAAAATCCTCCATGGGGATCTGGCTGTAAATACGGGCCATGTAAGCTTCGATACCGGATGGATTACCGAAAACGTCGGCATCTTTGATTATATTTAATGGCGGCACATCCAGGTCCTGTTTACACGTAGGAGTAGTGAGTGCAATTGTCGCTAGAAGCAACAGGTATAATTTTCTTTTCATGCTGTTTCCGGGTTAGAATTTTACGTTTAAGCCAAACGAGAAGATTTTGTCGATCGGGTAAGCGTAACCAAATTGAGAATCGACAACGGAGAGCGACGACGGGTGTTCCGGGTCAAGGAACTTGAGCCCCGTGATCGTAAACAGGTTGTATCCGTTAAAAAACACCCTGGCGTTTTTGATACCCGCCCTGGCACCCCATTTTTTTGGTATAGAGTAACCGAATTCAAGGCTTTTCAGGCGAACGTACGTGGCGTCTTTTGTATTGGAAAGTGTATTCTGGAAGGGCAGCGTGCCTGTGTAAGCGTAGTATCCCGACACCCATTGCGTATTCGGGTCGTATGGGTCTGCGGCAGGATCTACCGGGTGATAGCGGTCGAGGAATTGCTCCAGTGCATTACCGCCCGCCCAAAGGGGCTCGCGCAGCTGCTCGGTGTAGCTGGCATATACCATGGCCGCACCCTGGAACAACAGGTTAAGGTCGAACCCTTTATAATCCACTCCCAGGTTCAGGCCGTAAGATATCAGCGGTAAGCCGGTGTTAGCGATCGGCCGGCTATCGTCAACACCTACCTGTCCGTCGCCGTTCCAGTCTTCGTACCGGTAGTCGCCTACAACGGTAGCACGGTTTACATAGATCGGGCTGTTGCGGATGGCGTTATAGTTTTCGAACTGGCCGTTTTGCCCGTAACCGAAGTAAACAGCCGTATTGCGGCCATTGGTGTTATTACGCCAGTTGAGGTACGAGTTACCTTCTCGTGCCCGCACTACGTCGATGGTCATCATACGGGTATAAGAAAAGATGCCTTTCACGTTGTAGCCCAGTTTACCGATCACGTGACGGTGATTCAGCTCCATATCAAAACCTTTGTTGCGGTCGCTGTTCAGGTTTTGCTGGGGAAGCGTCGCACCTACCACATCGGGAAGTGTAAGCGCCTGCGTAGTAAGCGTACCGGTACGATCGCGGCGGAAGAAAGCCATATTAAGGCCCAGTTTGCCGTTCCATGCTTCGAGGTTGAATCCAACGTCGAGTGTTTTTGACGTATACCAGGTGATGGCCGGGTTGGTAACGCCCCTGCTCTGGACGCCGGCGATATACGTCCCGTCAAACACTGATCCGGCAGGCTGCCCGGTAGCCGATCCGCTGCCCGGGTAGTTATATCCCGAAACAAATTGGTATGCAGCGGCACCATCGTCGCCGGTTTCGCCATAGGAACCGCGAAGCTTGAACTCATTGATGAACGACAAGGCGTTGATATTTTTAAAGAAATCTTCCTGTGAAACCCTCCATCCAAGCTCGCCCACAGGGAAGAAACCCCATTGTTTGTTGACCGGGAATTTTGAAGAACCGTCATACCTAAAGGCGAACCGCGCGATGTATTTCGAACGGAAATCGTACCCGAAGCTGCCTACATATGCCGCGTTCTTAAAAGTAAACGTATTATTCTGGCTCGAGCTTTGACTGGCGCTCTGGTTGGTGCTGTTGCCCGCAAATAACTGGTCGACGGGAACGGAAAGCTCACGCTGCGCAAAAAAGTTATCGCCGCTGCGTGTGCTCATTTCGTAGAGCCCGGTAGCAGAAACGTTGTGGTCGCCGAAGCGGTGATTATAATCCAACTGCAAACGCGCAAGCCGGGTCGGGTATTCGAATACCTCTCTCCTCACGGTGCTGGGTGACTGCTCGGTACCCGAAATCAAGTAGCTGTCTGTTGCTGCGTTATAGGTATAGCGGTTGTACGACTTGTTAAAGTATTTATTACTGTTCAGCGTCATATCGAAGCTGTAAAGCCCTTTGATGTCGAGGCCTTCGAGAAAAGGTGCCTCGTAGCTGAGCTGCGCCGACGACTGGAACCATTTATTGTTGAACACACGGTACCCGCCAAGCGCCACGGTCGATTGCCCTACAGGATGCAGGGGATTGGGCAGCGAATTGAGATACATCGGGTTATTATTCGCATATACCGGGTTGATCGGCGGCTGGTACCACATACTCCTGAACACCCAGTAAGCGTCCTGTACGGGCTGGTCTTTTGTATCCATCGTACCAGAAAGGTTCAGGTCAAAGGTCAGCGCCTTGCTGATCCTGGAGCTTAAGTTCGAGCGTAGGTTATATCGCCGGTAAACGAGATCGTCCGAGGCCAGGATACCGTCCTGCCCGGTATAACCAAGGCTTAGAAAGTAGTTGCTGTTATCGGTACCTCCGGTAGCGCTCAGGTTGTGCTGCGTCTGCCCCGCCTGGTCCTTTATGGTTGCGTCGTGCCAGTCGGTGCTAACTTTAGTGCCGTTCCGGTACTCGTCGATCGCCGCCTGCGAAAACGGCACAGCGAAGTTTCCGCTCAATGCGCCTGCATGCAGCGTCTTTTCGTTGTTGAGAAGCATGTAGTCGACGGCGTCCACAGATCCCGGGAAGCCCGTAGGCCGCTGGATACCATAGGTACCGGTGTAGTTTAACTCTAGCATTCCTTTTTTACCTTTCTTGGTGGTAATAAGGATAACCCCGTTCGCCGATCGTACCCCGTAAACCGCTGCGGACGCGTCTTTCATGATCGAGATGCTTTCCACGTCGTTCGGGTCTACACGGGCGATATCGGGACGCGGGATACCGTCGATCACGATAAGGGGACTGCCCATGCCGCGAATGTCGTAGGAGTTATTGAACGAACCCGGCTCGCTGGTATTCTGCACGATACGCAGCCCCGGAACCTTTCCCGAAAGGGTATTCAGGATGTTCTCGTTCTTGGTCGTTACGATCTCTTCGGCGGTAACGGTAGACACCGAGCTGGTTAACGTAGCTTTCTTTTGCGTATTGTAACCCACCACTACCACTTCGCCGAGCGCTTTGCTGTCTGTTACCAGTACCACGTTAAGAGCGGTCCGGCCGGCGCTTACCCGGATCTTTTGGGTAACGTAGCCGATCGAAGAAAATACCAGGGTACCGTTTTCTGGGACGGTGATGGTGTAATTGCCGTCGCCGTTGGTGGATACGCCCGCTTTGGAGCCTTCTACCATAACCGACACACCGGGAAGCGGCCCCTTGTCGTCGGAAACCTGCCCTTTAACGGTAATATCAGCTTTGGTTAGCGAAGCTCCCGGTGTGGACGCCAGGGCAAGCGGGTACACTCCTCTTGCCGGCGACATGCCCGGAACTAACAAAAGGAGAAACAGGCTTAAAAACAGCCTCGGTCTCCTGTGATCAGGTATTAATCTATTCATGCTAATTGGGTTTATAAATTGGTTACTAAGTTAGTATGTACAAACATAGTTACATATTATTTAATTGCAAACTTTTTGTTAAAAACTTACTGCGGTTTGTCGCCATATCTTTTCTGAAGCGCGGCCAGTTTCCCTTTCAGCTGAATGACGGTATGCCGATAAGCCGGTTCCCCGTACAGGTTATGCATTTCAGTGGGATCTTTTTTGAGGTCATACAGTTCCCAGGAATCCATAAATTCGTAGAAATGAATGAGTTTGTAGCGTGATGTGCGGATACCGAAATGCGGGGTAAGCCCGAAGGAACGTTCATAATAATGATAATACACTTCCTTCCGCCAGTTCTTATCGGTCCCGGAACGGAGCAACGTTTTCATCGAGGCGCCCTGCATCGCCAATGGCACTTTGATCCCCGCAAGGTCGAGCAGCGTGGGGGCGATATCCAGGTTAAGTACATAATCCCTGAGCCGTTTTCCTTTTTTTATTCCGTTGGGATAGCGGATCATCATCGGCGTGCGGAAAGATTCGTTGTACATAAACCGTTTGTCGTAGAGACCGTGCTCGCCGAGGTAAAAGCCCTGGTCTGAAAGGTAAACCACGATCGTATTATCTGCCAGGCCGTTATCGTCCAGGTATTTAAGTAACCGGCCGACGTTATCATCCACAGAAACCACACATCGGAGGTAATCCTCCATATATCGCTGGAACTGGAACCTGACCACCCCGTCGTTCGTTTTCAGCTGCCTGAACTTTGCATATTCGATGGCGTAAGCCGCATCCCAGGCTTTTCGCTGCGCGGGAGTAAGCCCTTTCAGCTCCCTTTCATATTCGGCGGGAGCCCAGTTATTGATGGGATTTACCGGGCAGGAATCGCATGGGATCTTACTGTCATACCGGATGTCGAGGTCTTCTTTTACGGTGATGTGCTGGCGCTGAAGGGCTTGTCGTCCTTCGTAGTTATCGTAAAAATTGGCAGGTAACGGGTATTTACGTTTATTTAACGTATCGAGGTATTTAATGGGCGGCATAAAATTCCGGTGCGGCGCCTTATGCTGCAGCATGAGACAGAAAGGTGCATCGCGATTCCTGCTGATCCAATCGATGCCCAGGTCGGTGATAATATCGGTCACATATCCCTGGTAAGTAGTATCCTTGCCCATCCTGATAAATGACGGAGCGTAGTAATGGCCCTGGTCCGGCAGCACGTTCCAGTAATCAAACCCCGTAGGCGTGCTCCAAAGGTGCCACTTCCCGATCATGGCGGTGCGGTAACCGTTCTGTCTCAATATTTTGGGGAAGGTTTCCTGCGCACCGTCAAAAAAGGTCCCGTTATCGCGCAAGCCGTTCACATGCGAATATTTGCCGGTAAGGATCACCGCCCGGCTCGGGCTGCACACCGAGTTGGTTACGCAGGCCTCCTCAAACAATACACCTTCCCGCGCAATGCGGTCGATGTTTGGCGTACGCACCAGCGAGGTATCATAAGCGCTGATCGCCTGGTAGGCATGATCATCAGACATGATGAAAACAATATTGGGCCGCCGCTCGGGGGCAGTCACCGTTTTTTTTGCATTACAGGAAATCAACTGGCTTAACAGCGCAGAAACAACCACGAACCTTGTCGCGAAAAAGTTGCATTTATGTATATCCATTAACGAACAGTTAGTAAAATGTTACCAGGTAGTTAATACCAGCATATTTTATATGTACAAACATAGTGTTTTCATTCCGGTATAGAGCGACAGGGGCGGGATTGCCTGCCTGTTCATACATTCAATCATTATTGTAACTATATTTGGCGCTATACCGACCGATCAATGAAGTACAGTATCAATCATAAGAGCCATATTCCTCTCCATATCCAGGCAGAAGAGCTTCTAAGGAAGATGATCAGCGACCCGGAATATGCCAGTGGAAAACTGCTGCCAAATGAGGTAGTACTGGCCAAGCAACTGGCGATTTCGCGCACCACGCTCCGGCAGGCGCTTAACAAGCTGGTTTTTGAGGGGCTGCTGGTACGTAAAAAAGCGGTAGGCACCAAGGTGGCCAGCAAAACAGTAAGTTCCCGGTCGAACAACTGGCTTAGCTTTTCGCAGGAGATGGCTGCGCGGGGTATCCCGATCCGCAATTTCGAGCTGCATATTAGTTGGGTTACCCCTGAAGAAAGCGTGGCTAACTTTTTCGAGATCGGCATGGATAAGAAGATCCTGCGCCTCGAACGCCTCCGCGGCCGCCAGGAAGGGCCGTTCGTTTATTTCGTTTCCTACTTCCATCCGCGGGTAGGGCTAACCGGCGACGAGGATTTTAAACGCCCGCTTTACGAAGTATTGGAAAAGGACCATTCGGTAGTGGCCACGCTCTCAAAAGAAGAAGTGAGTGCCAAGGCTGCCGATAAATTCATCTCTAAAAAACTGGAAGTAGACCAGGGAACACCCATCCTGATGCGTAAGCGTTTCGTTTTTGACCAGGGCGACAGGCCAATCGAATATAATATCGGCTATTACCGTGCCGATAGCTTCGTATACACCACGGAAAGCCGGAGGGAATAGCCAACTTCCCCGCCGAATGTTATCTTTACCCTGCTTAACAAATTTAACCGACTATGTTTCTGATTATACTGGGCGTACTTATCATCGTCATCGGCTTTTTTCTCTCCCGCGGCGAAAGCCCTGCCAAACGTTTCAGCGGAATTATCCGGCTGGCCGGCATTGGCCTAGCCCTCATCGGCGCGGCATTCTCCATGTTTAAGGTGATCGACGCCGGACAGGTTGGCGTTAAAAAACTATACGGTAAAGTGGACGATGACGTGCTGTACAGCGGCCTCAACATCATAAACCCGCTGGTGGACGTAACTACGTTCGACATTAAAACACAAAATTACACGATGTCCGGTCAGCATAACGAGGACGGTAAATCTACCGACGATGCCATCCGCATCCTTACTTCCGACGGATTGGAAGTAACGATCGATCTTTCTGTACTGTTCAGCGTTCGTCCCGATGACGCACCCAAGATCCTTAAAGAGATCGGGCCGGACTACCTGGACAAGATCGTGAGGCCGATCGCGCGTACCGCAATCCGCGACAACGCGGTGTCGTACGAAGCCATCTCCCTGTATTCCATCCGCCGCCAGGAATTCCAGAACAAGATCTTTAACGTAATTAATGAGAGCTTCGCCAAACGCGGCCTGAAGCTCGAACAGCTCCTGATCAGGAATGTAACCCTCCCGGAATCTGTCCGCAAAACCATCGAATCGAAGATCAACGCAGAACAGGATGCGCAGAAGATGCAGTTCGTGTTGCAAAAGGAAAAACAAGAAGCGGAACGAAAACGCGTTGAAGCTCAGGGCATTGCCGATTACCAGCGCATTTTGTCGACCGGCCTCACCGACAGGCAATTGCAATACGAATCGATCCTGGCTCAAAAAGCCATCGCTTTATCTCCTAACACCAAGATCATTTTAATGGGAAATGGAAAAAATCCGGTAATACTGGGCGGCAACTGATCCGCCGCCCGCTGCAATACTATGAAGAGCCCTTTCGCCCGTTATTTCGCCGTTTTCGCTGTACTCTGCTGGTTACCGGTTTTAGCCGCGGCGCAAACATGCAGCGGTAGCCTCGGCGACCCGGTAGTAAACTTTACTTTTGGTAAAGGCGCTGCCGAATCTGTCCCGCTGCCCGGCGCCGCTACCAACTATACGTATCTCCCCTCCTGGGGATGCCTGAACGACGGCTATTACCAGGTTGCCAGCAATATTACCAACTGCCACACAGGTACCTGGTGGCAGCTTACTGAAGATCATACCCCGGGAGACCAGGGAGGTAACATGATGATCGTAAACGCATCAAACAACCCTGGGGTATTTTACCAGCAAACGGTAACGGGCTTATGCCCCAACACCACGTATGAGTTTGCGGCGTGGATCATCAATATCGATAAATCTGATCCAATACTCCCGAACATTTCCTTTTCCATTGAAACAACTTCGGGGCAGGTACTGTCGCAACCCTACTCTACCGGTAATATCCAAAACTCTTCTACACCCACCTGGGTTAAATATGGCTTCCTGTTCAGCACCACCCCGGGCGTGCAGGACGTAGTGCTGGTGATCCGTAACAACGCCCCTGGCGGACAGGGAAACGACCTCGCGCTGGACGACATTACCTTCCGCGCCTGCGGACCGGTATTGAATACGCAAAATACCTCGCAGGCCAATTCCAGCGAAGTTTGCGAAGGTACCGCCAGCACGGTAAAGCTGCTGGCTACCACCTCGGCCGGGTTTAGCGATCCCGTGTACCAATGGCAGGTGAACCAGAACGACGGCACCGGATGGACCGATATTGCGGGAGCCACCGGTCTGACGAGCCAGTACCCGGTAAATGCCGCCAGCTCAAAAGGATATAGTTTCAGGCTGGCATCGTCAGAACGTGCCAACATAGGTTCGCCAAGGTGCCGTGTATATTCCCTGCCATTTGACCTGCCGGTGGTCCCGAAGGTTACCGCAGATGCCGGTCCTGATAAAGTAACTTTCGAAAATCAGCCGGTAAAGCTTGAAGGAAAAGCCACAGGGAAAAAGTACACCGTACTGTGGACCCCGGCCGATTACCTCGACGATCCTACTTCGCTGCAGCCGCTGGCAAGCCCGCCCACAGACATGACGTACCGGCTGCTGATCACTTCTGACGATGGCTGCACCAGTTCAGCCGCCGGCGAGGTGAAAGTAAAAGTGTATAATAACCTGGTGATCCCCAATACGTTCTCGCCAAATGGCGATGGGATTAACGATACCTGGCAAATCATCGGGCTAAGTTCGTATGTCCAATCCATCACACGTATTTACGACCGGTACGGCTCGATGGTGCACCAGAGTAAAAACACCAACCTGGTGTGGGACGGTTCGATAGACGGTAAAAAAGCAGGCCCCGGCACCTATAACTATATTATCAGGCTGAACGATGGAAGCACCTTTTCGGGCTGGCTGATGCTGGTGAGATAATCCTAAAATGCGAGCATATAAATAAATACGGCGATCGCCATAACGACTATCTGCACCACCA
This sequence comes from Hufsiella ginkgonis, assembly GCF_009834915.1. Classification (GTDB taxonomy): domain Bacteria; phylum Bacteroidota; class Bacteroidia; order Sphingobacteriales; family Sphingobacteriaceae; genus Hufsiella; species Hufsiella ginkgonis. The sequence goes on from NZ_WVHS01000002.1 coordinate 525,689, forward strand.
TCGACAATAAATAGGTAAGCACGCTTTTCGCAGCGGCGGTGTACCATTTCACCTGGAAGAACTGCATAAAGGTGATAGAAAAGCAGGCCATGGTAAGCAAAAAGGTAAGCATGATAATTGCCGGCGCCTGCAGGTGCAGCAGCATCGCCACCAGCAGGATCAATATATTGAGCGTATTGATCTGGCACATGGCGAAAACGATCACCATAACGTTTTCCGCATAATTATAGCCGCGTTTCTTAAACTGCCACCAGCAAAACAACGCAAATGCCGGTACCATAATGAGCGAAATAATATTGGTGTGCTCCTTTGTGAAATTATCTATCGCCAGTTGTTTCTCCTGGAACTTATTGGATCCCTGCGCGGAAATATCTTTGCGCATGGCATACATCGACTGGTAAAAATCCGTTTTCGACATCAGCAGCATCACCAGGCCAACGCTCAGGATCATGTACTGCACCGGGTTAAACATCTTCCGTTTACCCTCTACAAACTCCAGCGCTTTAACGCCGGGCTGGATGGTCACGCTCCAGGCGAAGGGGAAGATCGCTTTATCGGCGTGCAGGAAAATATGGCCAAGGTCGTGCATCAAATGTGCTACCGTTAGCCGGTGCGATGCGCGCTGCCCGCAGCTATTGCAAAAACTTCCTGTAAAATCGGTACCGCAGTTTTTGCAGCCATGGGCGGAATGAACCGCTTTGATCGTTACATGCTCTTCTGTCATATCGGGTAGAAAGATAAGCGGCGCGGGAGAAATTATCAACCCCTGCCGTCACTTTATAAAACAATTGCGTACGTGCGGTCAGCGCTTTGATGCGTTGATCGCCCTGATCAGCCTCTCATTGCGCCGGTCTGCCCGGCTGTTGTTTAACGACATTACCGCCCATATCGCCGCAGGCAGCCAGCCGATCAGGGTGATCTGCAGGATCAGGCAAACAATTCCTGTGAGAATCTTTCCCCTAACAATGAACGAGAGGAACGGAAGAAGAATAGCCAGCAACATGTTATTAATGTTAAGATTTTAGTATTTATTACTTCAGATAAAAAAAACAGCGATTTGTTTCGTTATTTCAAACATAATAGATTCCAATATAACGCCTTTCTACAAAGAAAAAATAATCTTTGTCCAACGAGAAATGTATTTTTATCGCAAATAGATTAATACCATGTCAAACCCACTCACCCAACCTACCACCGTAAAAATCCCGTTAAAAACCGCCGTAAGGAAAACCACCAACTGGCGCGAGTTTATGGCCTCCAAAACCAGCCCTGCCGAAGCCGGCAAAATACCGAAAGCTGTGTACATCTCGAGGGCAGATATTCTCGGGCTGGCCGAACAAATGGAAAAAGACGATACCTTAGTCGGTGCACGTGCCTATTTCACGCTCGATAATGAGGCTGCCGAAATACTGGCAAATAATGTAACCTTCGTTTTGGTGCTCGTCCAGGACACCCAAGACCCCAAATACCCCAATGGAAAGGACGTTCTTACCACCCCCGATTCCCTGAAGAGCACCATGGGCGATCCGGACCCGGGAGATTCAGATATTTACGATTTTACCATGCCTTGCCCCGATTGCTGCGATACATTAAGCCCGCTATATAACGGAGCCTTAAAGAAAAAAAAATAGGCTGATCTATGGCCTCTTTTTTCTACATCTACGTGGGATATGTGGTGCCCGCAAGCACACTTATACCCGTCGTTGCCGGGTTTATTTTCTACGACCGCATAAATAAGCCGCTGCGTGCACTTTTAATTTATTTGTGCGGCGCTTTTGTGGTTAATGTAGTGGCGACTATTATGGCGCTGAATAACCAGAATAACCTGCTGCTGCTTCACTTGTACACTATTTTTGAACTGGTAACGGTACTTTTCTATTACCTGCATGCATTTGCGGATAAAAGGGCCAGCTACTGGATCACGGTCATTATGATCGCTTTTACGCTGCTGTGCATTTTGAACATGTTCGTGCAAACCGTTTACCGGTTCAATACCTATACCCGGCCGTTAGAAGCAATAATTATCATCGTATTTAGCGGAATATACTTGTCCAGGCAGAACAACGTGGCACATCGCGACCCTACCACCACCTCGGGAAGATGGGTGGCCAGCGGTTTCCTGGTATACTTCTGCAGTTCGCTTTTCCAGTTCATTTTTTCCAATGTGGTAAGCGCCACCGTTCCCAAAAACATCAAACTGCTGATCTGGGAGCTGCATGCTACGTTCGTGCTGATCATGTACCTGTTTTTTTTACGGGCCATAATGAATGAACAACGTCAAAGATAACATCGATGTATTAGTGATAACGGCTATGATGTGCTCCTTCACGGTCGTTATCTGCTTTCTTATCGTAATTTATCGGAAACAACTCGACGTTTTTCGCCATAAACGCGCCAACCAGGCCAAAAGCGCATTTCTTGCCGCCATGAGTCACGAGATCCGCACACCTATGAACGGGGTGCTGGGTATGGCTTCACTCCTGAATGAAACCGAGCTGAACAGCGAACAGCAGGAATACACACAAGCCATTATCAACAGCGGCGAAGCATTGCTCAGCGTGATCAACGACATCCTCGACTTCTCGAAAATAGAGTCCGGAAAAATGGAGCTTGATCTGCATAGCTTCGACCTGCGAAACTGCGTAGAAGAGGTATTCGACTTGTTCTCCGGCAAAGCGGCGGAATCCGGCCTCGACCTGATGTGCGAAGTGGACCACCAACTGCCGGCGTTGCTGGTTGGCGACGGCATGCGCATCCGCCAGATCCTGGTAAACCTGGTGGGCAACGCCATGAAATTTACGGCCAGGGGCGAAATATTTCTTGGCGTGTCGCTGATAAAAAACGTAAGCGACCAGGAACTGGAGCTGGGATTCGAAGTGCGCGATACCGGGATCGGCATTCCCGCGGCACAGGTGAACAACCTCTTTAACGCCTTTTCGCAGGTCGACTCGTCCACCACCCGTAAGTACGGCGGTACGGGCCTGGGCCTTGCCATTTGCGACCGCCTGGTGCGATTGATGAACGGTACCATCTCCGTGACAAGCGAGCCTGGCCTCGGCAGCACCTTCAGCTTTACCATCCGATGCCACATAAGCCGCGAACTGCAGGCAGCTGCCGGGCAGGTAAACATGGTGGAGATCGAGGGACGCCGCGTGCTGGTAGTAGACGATAATGACACCAATCGCCGCATCCTCGGCCTTCAGCTGGCAGAATGGAACCTCAGGCCGGTAATGATGCCAACCGGCGCCGATGCGCTCGCTTACCTAAACAGTCATCCACTGGTAGACCTGGTGATCACAGATATGCATATGCCGGGAATAAACGGGGTGCAGCTTGCTGCCGCGATAAAAGACCAATATTCCGCACTACCCATTATCGTGTTAAGCCATGGCGGCGAAGAGACCAAACGAAAACACCCTGGGTTGTTTGTAGCCGTGTTACCCCGTCCCGTAAAACAGCAGCAACTTGGCAGGGCGATCTTACTGGCCTTCCAGCAGGCAAAACCTGAACCGGCACAAAAGCCAAAGAATGTGCTAAGCACCGCATTTGCGGTTGCGCACCCCATGAAGGTACTCGTAGCGGAAGACAACCTGGTTAACCAGAAACTGATCATGAAGGTCCTTGAAAGATTGGGATATGCGCCCGACCTGGCGGTGAGTGGTGTGGAGGTGCTCCAAAAGCTGGACGAAAAGTCCTACGACCTGATCTTAATGGACATCCAGATGCCTGATATGGATGGCCTTGAAGCTACCCGGCAGATCCGCAGAAACTATACCGAACAGCCCCATATCATCGCCATGACCGCCAACGCCATGATCGAAGACCGGGAGGAATGCTTTAAGGCTGGCATGAACAATTACATTTCTAAACCCATCCGGCTGGAAGCGCTGATGGCACTGCTGGAAGAAGCTTCCTAAAGAATGCCGGTGCCGCAATCCCGGTAGGCGTTAAGACATGGATCTGCGGCGTCCAGTTCCGTAACCAGGTAGTCGATCTTTTGCCACCCGCAAACCTGTACCGGCAAACGCCTTGCTAAGGCCCCGGGCGCAGTTATGCACACCACCTTATCGGCACTTTCAATCATCGCTTTTTTAACCTGCGCCGTTTCCCAGTCATCTTCCATCAATCCCCGCCCGGGGTCTATGGCGCCTGCTTCTACCAGGCAAATGTCTGCGCGTACCTGCCTGATCCTCGCGATAGCTTCACCGCCGATAGCCAGTTTAGAGCTTTTAACGATCTTATCGCCTATCAGGATCACTTCCACCGAAGGATGATCACTGTAGGCAGCGGCCACCTTCATGCTTACGGAAAGTAACGTCGCCTTGAAATCAGCCGGAAGCATAGCGGCCAGTTCCACGAGCGGCTCACCTCCCCCGGTCAAAATATAGGTGTGTTCAGCCAGTAACGGAAGGATCTTGCCCGCGATGACCCGGCTGGGTGAAACGGGCAATTCAACCTTGTCGTAACCCGGCACCAACGCCCCCCCATGTACCGTGATCACCTTACCCTGGTCTGCCAGCTCCCGGAGATCGCGACGTATGGTATCGTCGGAAACGCGGATCGCCGCCGCCAGGTGCGCCGACACCACCCTGGTATGCAGCGCCAGGTACCTGAGTATATAAGCGTGACGTTCCTTCTTTAGCATGGACACAAAGATGTGGAATTTTCTTAACCTACGAATATATTCATATCTTTATTTTCGTACGAATATATTCATATCTTTACGGGATGAAACCAGGCAGACCAAAAAGCGATATCCAGGAACCTTCGAGATCTGAATTAGAGATCCTCAAGGTACTGTGGGAATCGGGCACGGCGACGGTACGTTTTGTGAACGACCGGCTGAACGAACAGAAAGCAGGCGTGCAATATACTTCTACCCTGAAACTGATGCAGATCATGCTGGATAAAGGCCTGGTAACCCGCGACAACAGCCAGATGACCCATGTTTACCGGGCCGCCACCGCGGAGCACAAAACAAAAAAAGCGTTGCTCGACCGGTTTGTAGATACCATTTATGATGGATCGGCAAGCAGCCTGATGATGCACCTGCTGGGCAGTACGAGGCCCTCCAAAGAAGAACTGGAAAAATTTAAAGAATTGGTAAAGAAAATGGAATCATAAGTTAGCAGCCTGATGACAACCACTGTTCAATGGAATTTAAATAACCTGGTTAATCCCTTGTTCTGGACCCTGTCACATTCATTATGGCAGGGCGCATTGCTGGCATCGCTTGCAGGCATGGTGCTGGGGCTCACCAGGCGGTCGTCGGCCGCGTTCAGGTACAATATCCTGGTTACGTTGTTTGCGGCTTTCGTTACGGCAACGGTTTTTACATTTTGTGCAGAGATCGCCAAAGGAACAGCAGGCGAAAAAGATGCTCTTATGCTGCCTGCGGCCGGGTCTGGCAGCCAGCCAGGTGTGTTGCTGCCAGATCAAACCTTCATTAATCTTATCGTTAACTACATCAGCACGCACACTTCCTGGCTAATGCTCAGCTGGTTTTCTCTTTTCCTTTACCACCTCTTCAAAATAGCGATCGGTTTCCGGTATGTCTATTCCGTCAGGTCGGCTGGCACGAACCGCGTCGCCGCCAATTGGGAAACCCGGCTTCCGCTGCTTAAACAGCGACTCGGGGTTCAAAAAAACGTTACCCTACTGGAATCTATTCGTGTAAGCGTGCCCGTTACCATCGGTTACATAAAGCCGGTCATCCTCATCCCGGTGGGATTATTGGCCCAGCTCCCGCCCGGCCAGGCCGAAACGATCCTTCTCCATGAACTGGCACATATCCGCCGGGGCGATTACCTGGTAAACGTGGTGCAGCGGGTTGTCGAAACGGTGTTTTTCTTTAACCCGGCATTGTTATGGCTGTCGTCGCTCATCCGCCAGGAACGGGAAGCCTGCTGTGACGACCTCGTAATTAACCATACGCCGCATAAAAAGCTGTACATCGAAGCGCTGATCGCATTCCAGGAGTATGCGCTTACCCCTAAAGGCTTTGATCTCGCACTGTGTGGTCCCGCTTCTCAACTGGTAAACCGGCTGGAGAGAATGCTTACAAAAAAGAACAAAATGCCGTCATTCCGGGAAGCGCTGCTGCTGATCTTTGCGGTTACGATCATCAGTTTACTTGCTTTCGCATCGGCGGAACAGCCGACAGTAAAACTGTTACAGGCTGGCCGTTATTCAAAGACCGGGCCGGCAAACGCGCTTGCATCGCCGTTGCCCGCGGAACTTGTCCGCCCAAAGACCACCCGCCGCGGAACCGAAATGACTCGTTCTCCCGAAAAGTGCGAGGCAATTATCTTCACGCCCGATACGTTGCGTTTATTTAAAAAAACGACCCTTCCGGCCGCGGCCGATCTTAACAAAAAAGATTCACTGGCAAGGGCACTGCCCGCAGAAAACCCTGATCTATCTCAACCGGAACATATTAACGAACAGATCCTGGCCAGGCTAAAGGAGCTCGAACTGATGCGGGCCGACCTTCAGTATAAACGCGACGGCCTTAACCTTAAACGCGAAGAATTAGCGGGAAACAAACAGGATGCTCCAAGGATACTGGAAGAGATCAGGCTGATCAAGGAAGATATGCAAGTGGCAAAGGATGAGATCGGCGTAAAAAAAGACGAGATCGGTAATTTAAGGAGCCTGCTCAACCAGGCCGATAGCAGGTAAACGCCGGGGCAAACTAATTTTCTACCACGGGCTGCAGCTTTTTGCGGCTGTACTCTTCGATTTTCCGGATCACGTATAACGAAAGACATAGCCAGATCGCCCCGGCGCAATAACCGCCGAGTACATCGCTGGCATAATGTACTTTAAGATAAACGCGGCTCAGCCCGATCATGAACACTACCGCAACGAGGAGCGCCGCGATCGCCACCCGGTAACCTGGTTTGATACGCCTGTTGCGCCACGTGAAAAAGATGATCAGCCCGTAAAACGTCACACTGCTCATAGCATGCCCGCTGGGAAAGCTCAGCCCGATAGCAGGGTCGAGCAAGGGCATCGGGGGGCGCGGACGTGCGAACCATTCCTTTAATATCAGCATCATCAGCACACTGCTAAGCGCTACAGACACGATCCGGACCGAGTACCACCGTCGTTTCCGGATAAACAGGAAGTAAAGGATCAGTAAAAGGTTCGCTGTAACGAGGAAAGCCGCGTTGCCCAGGATGCTGAAAAAAAGCATTAACCGGCTGTTGCTATCGCTTACGAAACCGGAAAGATAGCTGAAAACCCGGTTGTCGAAGCTACTGCGATGGGCAAGAAAAACATAGCCGGCGATGACAAAGAACAGGATAGACGACACCAGGAAGAGCGCCAGGCCGGCCAGCGTTTCTGCCGCAAGCAGCGCAACCTCGGCGATGACTTTGTGAATGACTTTCTTTGTAGAGCGGAGCATCGCTATTAGATACGTTTCAGTATGGAGAAAGGTTTGGTTTACGCATTCAGCACTTCCAGCGGCGCCCGGTTTACTACTTCCCGGCTGTTAAACAGGCCGATAAGCACCGTTAACGCCGAGATCGACACAAAGATAAAGATCACCGGCAGCGGCTTTATCACCAAAGCCGTTTCGAACAGGTAAGCAGCCAACGCCCAGCTTCCGGCGAAGGAAAGCAGGATGCCGGTTCCCGCGGCAAAGCTTCCCAGGAAAAAGTACTCCAGGGCGGTAATCGCCAGGATCTGCCGGCGGGTGGCGCCCAGGGTACGGAGCAGCACGCTTTCGCGGATCCGCTGGTACTTGCTGATCAGCACCGAAGCGATAAGCACGATAAGCCCGGTAACGATGCTGAACCCGGCCATAAAACGGATCACGAACCCGATCTTATCTACGATCTCATCCAGTACATTGAGGATAAGACCAAGGTCGATCACCGAAATCGTGGGAAAACGGCTCACCAGGTCTTTCTGGAACTTCGCCGAAGCCTCGTTGGACGGCACCCTGGTTACCAGTACCCTGAATTGAGGCGCATCCTCGAGCACCCCTTTTGGGAATACCAGGCGAAAGTTGGTTTGCACCCGGTTCCAGTCCACTTTACGAATGCTGCCCACCACCGTCGGTATCAGCGCACCTTGTACGTTGTACACAAATTTATCGCCTATCCTGGCGCGAATGGATCGGGCATACCGCTCGTCGAGCGACACGTAGATTATACCGTCTTTCGCTACCGTTCCGTGCCACTTGCCTTCAATGATCTTTTCGGTATTGGTTACAGAATCCCGGTAGGTTGCCCGCAACTCCCCGTTAAATGCCCGCAGCGAGATCGCCCCGGGCGGGAGTTGTTCGGGTTTGCCGGGTTGTTTCTTACGCTTTTCGTTGTCTTTTTTAACAGCCGCCGCCGTCTTACCGTTAATCTCTTCTACCCGCACGGTAACGATCGGGACTTCCTGGAGGATCGGCAGCCGGTGTTTCCGGGCGAGGTCGGCCACCTGTTTTGCCTGGGTAGTCTGGATATCAAACAGGATCATGTTCGGCTTCTGGCCGCCCGCCGAAAGCGAAACACTGTTCACCAGCGTATCCTGTACAAAAAACAGCGTGCTGATAAACCCGGTACCGAGCCCGATAGAGACCATCAGGATCAGCGTCTGGTTATTCGGTCTGAAAAGATTGGCCAGCCCCTGCCGGTACAAATAGCCGGCCCCCGACGGGAAGAACCGCCTCACCAGCCACATCAGCGCCGACGCTACCGCCGACAGCACAAGAAATGCCGCTACTACCGCAGCGGTAAATGTAAACGCCCCGCTCCAATCCCGCAGCTGCAGATAGCTGAAGCCAACGATAAAAGCGAGGATCAGCAGGTATACCAGCCACTTAAGCGGATCGCGGCTTCCGCGTGTTTCTGTATCAGAGATCCGCAAAGTATTGAGCGGAGAAATATTCCGGATAGACACCAGCGGCAGCATCGCGAAAAGCAGCGAAACAAGCAGCCCGGCTACGATCCCCTGGAGGATCGCTATCCATGAGATCGCCGAAGTGATCGACACCGGCAGCAAGTCTTTTAGCACAACCGGCAACACCTGTTGTACCACGGTACCCAGGGCGGCGCCCAGCACCGAACCGATCAGGCCGATTCCGGCGATCTGCACCAGGTAGATCAGGAAAGCCTGCGAAGCGGTGGTGCCCATACATCGAAGGATCGCGATGGTTGACAGCTTCTCGCGGATATAAATATGGATCGAGCTTGCTACGCCGATACAGCCAAGCAGTAACGCGATAAAGCCAACCAGGGAAAGAAAACGGGTAAGGTCTTCGAACGCCCTTCCGGTATCCCGTTTTTGTGATTGAATGGTCTGTGAATCGATCCGCTCGCCTTCAAATTGAGGATCGAGTTTTTTCACCAGCTTTTCAACCTCGTCAGGCTTGTTAAAACGGTAATAATATTTGTAGCTCACCCGGCTTCCGCGCTGCATCAGGCCGGTTTGTTCGAGGTAACCGAGCGGAATATATACGATGGGTGCAATGGTGGCTGTGAGCCCATTCTGTCCGGGCGCTTGCTCGAGGGCTCCCGCGATGATGAAAGTAACGTTCCCGATAGTAACCGGGTCGCCAACTTTCGCGTTGAATTGCAGCAGCAGCGTTTTATCGACCAATGCGGTCTTCCCCTGCCGGAAAGTTTTGCCCGCTGATAAAGGAACGGTTTTCAGCTCACCATAATAAGGAAAGCTGCCATCCAGCGCACGGACCTGGATGAGCCGCGTTCCGCCGGTGAATGGAAAAAACACCATCGAAGCAAAACTGCGCTCCTCGGAACGCTCATCCCCGAGTGAACCGAGCATCTTTTCCATTTTTGGCGACACCTCTTTACCGGAGCTCACCACCAGGTCGGCGCCAATCAGCGAGGCCGCCTGCCCGTCGATGTCGCGCTGCAGGTTATCACCAAACGAGTAGATCGCCACCAGCGCAGCGATACCAAGGACGATCGATGAGATGAACAGGAATAAACGTGAGCGGTTCTTGCGGCTGTCGCGCCACGCCATCGTGACCAGCCACCTCATGTTGCTATTTCTCATACCTGCGCTCCCCCATCAACCAGCTTTCCGCCTTTGATCCGGATAGTGCGCTGCGTCATCGCCGCAAGCTCCATATCGTGGGTAACCAGTACCAGCGTGGTGCCGGCTTCGCGGTTGAGGTCAAAGATCAGCTTCACCACCTTTTCACTGGTTTCGGCATCGAGATTCCCGGTAGGCTCATCCGCAAAAAGGATCTTAGGTGAATTGGAAAAGGCCCTTGCCAGCGATACACGCTGCTGCTCGCCACCTGAAAGTTGCGTGGGGTAATGGTGACCGCGATCGGCCAGTCCCACCTTGTCGAGCAGCTCCATCGAACGGCTTTTGATGTTCTTTTCGCCGCGCAGCTCAAGGGGAACCATCACGTTCTCCAGCGCCGTGAGCGTAGGAAGCAACTGGAAATTCTGGAAAATGAACCCGACGTATTGGTTTCGTAACAAGGCACGTTCATCTTCGCTTAACTTGTTCAGCATGATATCGTTAAGCTTAACTATTCCCGAACTCGCGCGGTCGAGCCCGGCGCAAAGACCCAGCAGCGTCGTTTTGCCGCTGCCAGAAGGCCCAACAATGGCCGCCGTAGCGCCTTCTTCGATGGAGAAACTGATATTATCGAGCACGGTGAGGGTGCGACCAGCATTCTGGTAAGTTTTGGACAGGTTTTCTGCGGAGAGTATTTGCACGGCTAAATGATAAGGACACAATATCGTGAATTTCAACAGGAAATATCGCGCGACCGTGTAGATGAGTAACTATAAATGACTTAATTTGAGACCAAACATTGCAAAGAATGTTACAGTTGCAGAAACCCTCGCACCCACAACACGTTAGATAAGTAATATGAAAGTTTTTCACCTTGCTCCGCTGATCCTCATTTTAATTTACAGTTGCAATAACAAGCCCGTTAATAATTCAGAAAAGATGCCCGATACCACTAAAGCAACCGACGCCATAGGAAAAACTGCTAAGACCATCCTATTCTTTGGCAACAGCCTCACCGCGGGCTATGGGCTCGACGATCCTTCAGAAGCGCTTCCCGCCGTGATCCAGGAAAAGATCGACTCGGCAGGGTTTTCCTATAAAGTGGTTAATGCGGGCTTGAGCGGGGAAACAACAGCCGGCGGAAAAGCGCGGATCGACTGGCTGCTCAAGCAAAAGATCGATGTTTTTGTATTGGAGCTGGGTGCAAATGATGGCCTGAGGGGTATTCCTGTTGCCGAGACCTCTGCCAACCTGCAGGCAATTACAGATAAGGTGCGGACGAAATATCCCGATGCCAGGCAATTATTGCTCGGTATGGAGGTCCCTCCCAATATGGGAAACCAGTATGTAACGCAATTCAGGGCGATATTCCGCACCATCGCCGACAAAAATCACATGGCTTTTGTGCCTTTTATGCTGAATCACGTGGCAGGTAACCCGAAATTAAACCAGCAGGACGGCATCCATCCTACCAAAGAAGGGACCAGGATAGTGGCCGCCAATGTCTGGGAGGTGTTAGAAGTAATGATTAAAGAAAACCACGAATAATTGTCTAAATATTTTCCTAAGTCTTACCTAAATTAATTTTAAGCGTTTATATATTCCAAATTAAGAAAATAAATTTCTATTATTGACGGCACAGGATTAATAAAAATGGATTTAATACACGCGGAAATTGAGCCGGCAAACGAAAATGACCTGGCCTTTGTTAGAAAAGGACATAGAGATAAAGATAAATTGAGACGCCTGAACGTGATGGTCAAACCGCAGGCGCTGATCGTCCACCCCGAAAGTCCTGATCATGCATTAACCGGGCTTGTAAGTATCTGCTAAATGTTCGAAACGATCGATCTTCAGCAAGTGCTGGTACTGGATATAGAAACAGTGCCGCAATTTGCATCCTGGCAGGAGGTTCCGCTGCATTTTGCTGACTTGTGGGAATTAAAAACCCGAAGCCTGCGTAAGGAAAGCGAGACGGCTGAAGAATACTACCAACGCGCCGGCATTTGGGCCGAATTCGGAAAGGTCGTTTGCATCTCGGTCGGCATCTTTAACGGAAAACCACCGGAGACCGGCTTGAGGATAAAGTCTTTTTCCGGTGACGATGAACGGCTGATCCTCGAAGATTTTATTAGCCTGCTTAACCGTCAACCGGCTTCCCTTTGCCTTTGTGCACATAACGGGAAGGAATTCGATTTCCCTTACCTTTGCAGGCGTATGCTGATCAACGGGCTGAAACTGCCGAAGCAGTTGAATATGGCCGGTAAAAAACCGTGGGAGGTCGGTCACCTCGACACCATGGAGCTCTGGAAATTCGGCGACTATAAAAATTACACGTCCTTAAATCTGCTGGCAGCGGTGTTCGGCATTCCTACACCAAAGAACGATATAGGTGGAGCTGACGTCGGCCGCGTTTACTGGGTAGAGGGCGACGTACAACGAATAAGCAACTATTGCCAGAAAGACGTGATCACCACCGCACAACTGCTTTTGCGATTTAAGGGCTTACCCTTAGTGACTGAAAATAACATTACCATTGTAACATGATCTCCGCTGAAAATCTTGCGATCAGTTTCCGTACGGAAACCGGTTGGGCCGAAGTGGTCCAGGGCATTTCGTTTACGCTTCAACCGGGTAACGTGTTGGGTATCGTCGGAGAATCGGGCTCGGGCAAATCTGTCGCCGCCCTATCCATCATGCGTCTCCACGACCCTTCCGCCACCCGGATCACCGGGAGTATCCGTTTCCACGATACAGACCTTATGGCAATCCCTGAAAAGGAAATGAGGCGCTATCGCGGGAAAGGCATCGCCATGATCTTCCAGGAACCCATGACTTCGCTGAATCCCGTGCTGACCTGTGGCTTCCAGGTCGCCGAGGCGATCAGGCTCCACCGGAAAATCTCTGTAGCGGAAGCGAGGGAAAAAACCATCAGCCTTTTTAACGAGGTGCAGCTTCCGCGCCCGGAGAAAATATTTGACAGTTATCCGCACGAGCTTTCCGGCGGACAAAAACAACGGGTGATGATCGCCATGGCGCTGTCCGGCGACCCGGAGGTGTTAATTGCCGACGAGCCTACCACCGCACTGGATGTAACCGTGCAGCATTTCATTCTCCAGTTACTGCTCAAAATAAAATCAGACCGTAACATGAGTATGATCTTCATTTCTCATGACCTCGGTGTGATCCGGAAAATTGCTGACCATGTATTGGTAATGCATAAGGGTAATATTGTTGAAAGCAATACGCTGGATGCGTTGTTCGCACATCCGCAACACCCATACACCAAAGGACTGTTAGCCTCCAGGCCTGTAATGGGTCAAAAGCTGAAGGTATTGCCGATGATGAGCGACTTTATCGATATCAACGGGGAGAAACCAGCTTTCGTTCCCGTTAAACTGACCGACCGTGAGCTCGACAGCCGCCTCGAAACGCTCCATAGGGCTCCCCCGCTCCTCCAGGTGCGCAACCTGAAGACCTGGTACCCGGTAAAAGAAGGCTTTTTCGGAAAACCCAAAGAGTTTGTAAAAGCCGTGGATGACGTAAGCTTCGATGTATATCCAGGCGAGATTGTTGGCCTTGTAGGAGAATCAGGGTGCGGCAAGACCACCCTTGGCAGAAGTATCGCCCGGTTGATCGAGCCGACGTCCGGCAGCATCCTGTTTAAAGGAAAAGAACTGCTCGGGTTGCCTGCGACCGAAATGAGGAAGTACCGCAGGAACATACAGATCATTTTCCAGGACCCGTTTTCCGCCCTCAACCCAGTCACCACGATCGGCGAATCGCTCCTGGAGCCGATGCGCGTTCACCAGCTATTTGTGAACGACAACCAGCGCCGCGAGCAGGTGATCAGCCTCCTGGAACGGGTAAACCTCTCCGCCGATCATTTTAACAGGTACCCGCACGAGTTTTCCGGGGGACAACGACAACGCATCGGCATCGCACGCGCACTGGCACTTCGTCCGGAATTTATTATCTGCGACGAATCAGTCTCCGCGCTCGACGTGTCCGTACAGGCGCAAGTGCTAAACCTGTTACAGGAGCTTCAAAGGGAATTCAAGCTCACTTATATCTTTATCTCCCATGACCTCTCGGTTATTTACCACCTGGCAGACCGCATGATCGTAATGAATAAGGGAAAAATAGAAGAAAGCGGAGATCCGCGACAAATCCTGTATCATCCCAAGGAAGCATACACCAAGAAGCTGATCGGGTCGATCGTTTAATAATAATTCACTAAACTTGCAGCTATGAAAGCATTCTACGGAGACCTCCGTACAGGAATCCTTGGTGGTGGACAACTTGGACGCATGCTCATCCAGGAAGCCATCAACTTTAACGTGAGCGTCGACATTCTCGATCCCGATCCTAACGCCCCCTGTAAAGACCTTTGTAACCGGTTCGTACAGGGATCGTTAACAGATTTCAGCACCGTATACAACTTCGGCAAAAACCTCGACCTCATCACCATAGAGATTGAAAAGGTAAACGTTGACGCCTTACAAAAGCTGGAGGACGAAGGCGTACTCGTTTATCCCCAACCAAGGGTCATCCGGCTGATCCAGGATAAAGGACTGCAGAAAGAGTTTTTCAAACAAAATGATATTCCCACCTCCCCGTTCAGGCTATTCTCGTCGAGGCGGCACCTGGAGGCTGCGGGCGTTCCGTTCCCTTACATTCAGAAATTAAGGCGTGATGGTTATGATGGCCGTGGCGTTTATAAAGTATCCACCGCTGCAGACCTCAAGCAGGCCTTTGACGCCCCTAGCCTGGTGGAAGACTGGATCGAGTTCGATAAAGAAATCGCCGTAATCGTAGCCCGTAATTCGAAAGACGAGATTAAAACCTTTCCAACGGTTGAGATGGAATTCAACCCGGAGGCGAACCTGGTAGAGTTCCTGATATCGCCTTCTTCCCTCCCCAGGGAGGTGACCGATCGTGCGGAGGCCCTGGCAGTAAAAATCGCATCAGACCTGAAAATTACCGGTTTGCTGGCCGTAGAGATGTTCCTTACCAACGACGGCACTATCCTGGTAAACGAACTGGCGCCCCGGCCGCATAACAGCGGGCACCACAGTATCGAGGGCAACAGGACATCGCAATTTGCGCAGCATCTTCGTGCGATATTCGGCCTGCCATTGGGCGACACCGCTTGCATTGGCAATGCCATCATGGTAAACCTGCTGGGAGAGCAGGGCTTTGAGGGGCTCGCAGAATACGAAGGGCTGGATAAGATCCTAAAACTGGATGGAATTTATGTGCACCTGTACGGAAAGAAGTTTACCAAGCCGTTCCGGAAAATGGGACATGTAACCGTTATAGATGACGATCGTGATAACGCGATCAGCAAGGCACGATTGATACAGGACACCGTTAAAGTAAAAATCTAACACCACTAACACAAAAAAATGGTAGGCATCATCATGGGCAGTAAATCTGACCTCCACATTATGCAGGACGCGGCAGATATCTTGAAAGAATTACAGGTTCCTTACGAGTTGAACGTGGTATCAGCCCACCGCACCCCTGAAAAAATGTTTACCTATGCGCGGTCTGCCGCGGAGCGGGGCTTAAAAGTGATCATCGCCGGCGCGGGCGGAGCAGCTCATCTCCCGGGTATGGTAGCTTCGTTAACCACGCTACCGGTAATTGGCGTACCGGTAAAATCTTCGAACTCTATTGATGGCTGGGATTCTATCCTATCGATACTGCAAATGCCCAATGGGGTTCCGGTGGCTACGGTCGCGCTGAATGCAGCAAAAAACGCCGGCATCCTGGCTGCTCAAATGCTGTCCATTGCCGACGATCAACTGGTTAACCGGTTAGCCGCCTTTAAAGACGAGCTAAGAAAGAAGGTGGAAGAGAACCCGATCTGAGATTAATTCCACATAGGATTCTCGGGAAACTTGGCGATATGCGCATAACGTGGACCAAGCCCTATCACCACTTCCTTCCACAAGTTTTCTTCATCATCGAGAAAAACGATGTCGTTATTGTAGTGGTTGGTAACCAGCCACGAATTCTGCCCGATCTCCTGGTCTAGCTGTGCAACGCCCCAGCCGGAATATCCCATAAAAAACTTGATCTCGTGGGGTTCTACCTGCCCGCTGTTTACCAGCAGCTTGAGGGTTTCAAAATTTCCGCCCCAATAAATACCGTTACCAATCTCTTCGCCACTATTCATCCTGTCATAACACCGGTGGATAAAATGCAACGAATCACCTCCTACCGGCCCGCCAACAAACACCGCATGATCTGCTTCGGGGCATTCTTCGAGAATATCCCTTAGCAACAGGTTGCTGCGCTGGTTGAGCACATAGCCTACCGTTCCGTTTTCATCATGCTCGGTCAGTAGTACCACAGAACGCTTAAAATTGGGATCAAGCATGAACGGTTCGGACACCAATAAACCCGATGTCCTGGGAGTGGTTGGATTTAACATATGGTTAAGTTGTTTACGCGGTAATAACAATAAATGATCACTATACCAAGTACGTAAAAATCGGGGCAAAAGTTTGTTTATGACGAAGCATCAACGCACCATTCGTCATATTTGTTAAGTTTGCATAAACTCTTCATAATGGCACTTGACAATAAAATAATTGAAAATCTCCGCCGCGACTACCAGTCAGCTACACTTTCTGAAAAGGAAGTATCGCCCGATCCTTTTAACCAGTTTTCCCACTGGTTTTCGCAGGCGATGGAAAGCGGCCTGCATGAGCCAAATGCCATGACGCTTGCAACCGCCACACATGATGGAAAACCCTCTGCCAGGATAGTGCTATTAAAAGGATTTAACCGCGATGGTCTCTTCTTCTACACTAACTACCTGAGCCGCAAAGGAAAGGAACTTTCTAAAAACCCGGTAGTAGCCCTCGTGTTTCATTGGGGAGAACTGGAGCGGCAGGTCCGCATTGAAGGTACGGTCGAGAAATTAAGTAAAGAAGAATCCGAAATATATTTCCATTCGCGGCCAAAAGGCAGCCAGGCCGGCGCCGTGGTTTCG
The DNA here is from genome assembly GCF_009834915.1 of Hufsiella ginkgonis. Classification (GTDB taxonomy): domain Bacteria; phylum Bacteroidota; class Bacteroidia; order Sphingobacteriales; family Sphingobacteriaceae; genus Hufsiella; species Hufsiella ginkgonis. The sequence continues at coordinate 542,691 of NZ_WVHS01000002.1, forward strand.
CCGCAAAGCCAGGAAATTACCGACAGAGCGGCACTCGAAAATCAATGGGAAGCGCTAGAAGCAAAATATGCGGATAGCGAGATCCCTAAACCTGCCTATTGGGGAGGTTATGTGGTTCGTCCCCAGGTGTTTGAATTCTGGCAAGGACGAAGCAACCGCCTTCACGACCGGATCGTTTACCGCAAAGCCGATAAAAAGAACTGGAAAATCATACGCTTAGCACCATAAGATGAATTTCAATGACGTAAAAGTATTGATTGAAGAGAGGTTCGGTCCCGATGCTATCCTGGGAACAGAAGAAACCGGGTTACAGCCTGCCCTCCTGGTCCAACCCGACCGAATCGCCGGTATCTGCACCGAACTAAGAGATAATCCCGCTACGTATTTCGACTTCCTGGCTTGCCTCACGGGAGTTGACCATGGTGCTGACGAACGGGCTTTTAGCGTGGTATACCACCTTTCTTCGATACCTTACAACACGCAGCTGGTCCTGAAAGTAAAAAAACAGGTTAACGAAACTTCCGGAGAAATGCCCTTTTTTGATACCGTATCCCCGGTTTGGAAAACCGCCGAATGGCATGAACGTGAGGCCTTCGACCTGCTTGGCATTTACTTCACCGGTCACCCGGACTTACGGCGGATCCTGCTTCCCGACGACTGGGAAGGCCACCCGTTACGAAAGGACTATGAAACGGCAGAATATTACAACGGAATTAAAATCGATTTCTGAGGGCTATCTGCGATTGGCTGATGGCCTTCAGCTGCTAGCTGACAGCTAAAATATGACACGTTACGAAGCCCTCCTATCCAATATCGAGCCCCAGGAAATGATCCTGAACATGGGTCCCCAGCACCCCTCCACGCATGGCGTATTGCGTTTGGAGCTGATCACCGACGGCGAGATCGTAAAGGAGGTAATCCCGCATATAGGTTACCTGCACCGCTGTTTCGAAAAACATGCCGAGAACCTTACTTTCCAGCAAACTATTCCGTTTACCGATCGCATGGACTACCTGGCGTCGATGAATAACAGCCACGCCTGGGCGATGGGCGTTGAACGTATGCTCGGTATCGACAAAGAGATTCCCAGGCGGGTGGAATATATCCGGGTGCTGGTTTGTGAACTGAACAGAATCGCGTCTCACCTGATAGCGGTGGGCACTTATGGCATCGACATCGGTGCTTTTACCCCGTTTCTCTGGTGCTTTCGCGACCGCGAACATATTATGGGCATGCTCGAATGGGCATCGGGTGCAAGAATGTTGTACAATTACATTTGGGTAGGCGGTTTATTTTATGATCTCCCGGTAGGGTTTGAAGAAAGATGCCGCGAATTCGTCGACTATTTTAAACCCAAAATGGTTGAGTTGAACCAGTTGTTAACGGATAACCAGATCTTTATTTCCAGGACGGCGAATGTGGGCGTACTACCTGCCGATGTCGCCATCAATTACGGCTGCTCGGGACCTATGCTAAGAGGTTCGGGTATAAAATGGGATCTTCGCAGGGCGGATGAGTACTCGGCTTACCCCGAGCTGGAATTCGACATCCCGGTAGGCAAAGGCCTGATGGGCACCGTGGGCGACTGCTGGGACCGCTACAAAGTACGCATCGACGAAATCGAACAATCGGTATTTGTCATCGAACAGTGCCTTGAACGGCTTCAAAAAGAACTGAAACGTACACCGGATTTCGATCCGCGCGGAAAACTTCCCCGTAAGATCGTACCCAAAGCCCAGGATTTTTACGTTCGGGCAGAAAATCCCAAAGGAGAATTGGGCTTCTATTTCGTTTGCGATGGCAGAACAGAGATCCCTAAACGAGTTAAAGCCCGTGGACCGAGCTTTAACAATTTATCTGTGATCTCAGAAATTTCGAGGGGAGTGTTGATCGCCGACCTGGTAGCGATCATCGGATCCATTGATATTGTACTGGGCGAAGTGGACCGCTAATGCTTGGCCGAATATGCCTTCACCATAAATACATACTTCTTCAGTTTATTGTACTGCTCATTGCGGCTCAGACCGGAAAGACTGTTTTTCTTACTGAGTACTAATTTATCGGTTAACGAGTCAGAAGGAATCGCCTCAATGGCCTTTAAAAGAAAGCTTGATTTGGTGGCAAATGCCGCACCTTCCATACTCGCCTGTTTAGCCTGGATCAAACCGATCACGTTACCCCGGTTGTCAATCAATGGTCCGCCGCTGTTTCCCGGGTTCACATCGATGGAAACCTGGTACTGCGTCGTATCACCCCGGTAGCCCGTCGACGCACTCAAGTAACCTTTTCCGTATACCTGGCTGTCACGGGGATAACCGACGGTAAACACATCTTCGGCCGGGCCGGATTCAGACTTCTTAATGAAATAAGGCAACGTCGTAAATGCCTTAAAATGCGGATCCGTGATCTGGAGAATGGCCACATCATAGGTAGCATCCGTATAAACTACCCTGCCTTTATATGATTCGCCGTCGCTGTTCTGAATATATACCGAATCAGCACCCTTTACGATATGCAGGCCCGTGGCAATATAATTACCGGATAACGCAAAGCCCGTACCGCCGTAAGTACCTGGATTTACCGGGCCATGATTCAAGCGACTTTTAACAGAGCGTATTTCCCTGTCGGTCATCCTAAGCTTATCTTTAAAATCCTGGCTCAGCTGCACTAAATCGCTCTTGGTGGGGCTGAAAGTACCCGTATACAGCAAGGTAGAAAGCAGGGTGAACAACGCAACCGAAGCCGCAATCGCAAGATTAAAGCGATGTTTTGCCCATAATTTCTTTATGATCACCTCGTTGGGCGTAACCGAGCGCCTGATGGACGCAATATCCTGTTCGCTGTGGATATCCTCAAGGTCGGCAAGCAGCTGGTGCCGTTTGCCATAATCAGACAGCTGTTTCATAAAGTTGAAATGATTCACTACCAGTTGGTCGACGGCAGGGTCATTTTCGCGCAGCTGTTCAAAACGTTCACGATCTTCCGCAGACAGCTCGTCCCTGAAGTACGCCTCTGCCTTGTTGATCAAATCTGTTTCACTTTTCATTCTTACGTGGTATTAAACCTGGAAAAATAGCTTTTTCAGGCGCTGCAGGCATTTGTACTTCTGATTTTTGGCGTTATCCGCGTTGGTGTAACCAAACTTCTCACAAATATCCTGCATGGAATTGTTGTGTATATAAAAATCTTCGATGATGGTTTTGCAGGGCTCCCCCAGCTTTCCAAGCGCAAGCCCCATCATCCTGAACTGTTCATCCTTTTCCTCGTGCTGCTCCAGGTCCTGTTCTACCGGGAGAATATCTTCGAAATCCCGGATAGATCCCGATTTCCGGGCCAGTAACGTTAGTTTCTTAAGCCATAATCGCCTTGCGACCGAATAAATGAACGTCTTTAGTTTACTGCTCAGTTCAAAATTACCCTGCTGAACTTTATTGTAAAGTACGATCACCGTCTCCTGGAAAATATCCTTCGCATCATCCTCATCACCATTGTTGGTAATCACTAACTGCATCACCATCGGAAAATATGCCTTGTACAACTCATTTAATGTTTCCTTCGATCCATTTAAGAGACCGAAGACAAAATCACTATCTGTTGGCCCAGGCTTTTTAATCTCGTTTTTCACCATTAATACGCTACACTGCTCAATTGTAACCCAATGATAAAGAAAATATTTAAGGGCAAAACAGCAGGTTACCTTTTTTACAAACGGCGTATCAATTCAAAAATCCGAACGACTTTAAAACTTAACGAACATGAAAAACACACTTAAACTTGCCTTCCTCGCAATGACAATCGCTTTAGGCGCAATGGCCTGCGACCCACCCAACAACACCGGCACCCACCCCGGCGACTCTACTTCGGTAGATACTTCGGTGGTCGATTCCCTTAACCCCGATACAGCCCAGGTAGATACCGTGGGGATTGTAAAAAAAGACAGTATTTAACTTTCAAAGCCAGCCGTCGGACCGGAAAGGGGCTTGAAAAAATCGAATTAAAAAAATAAAAAAAAATACATTTCACCGGGTTACCTTTTCGGTCCCGCGGTATTAAGCATTGAAACTTAGTTAAAATTACAAAGAAAAAACACATGAAAAATTCATTCAAATTCGGCTTCTTAGCTTTAGCGATCGCATTATCTGTAGCTGCTTGTAACTCTTCTAAAACTTCAGAAGGTAGTGCTGATTCTGACTCAATCGCCGCTGCTTCTGTTGATTCTATCGATTCTACTGCTTCCGCTACTGTTGATTCGGTTGATTCGACTGCAGACGCTGCAAAAGATTCAGTAAAACACTAATCTTTCGAAAGAAATTAAAAGCCGCTAAAACTTAGCGGCTTTTTTTGTTAATATTTTATAATATATTGCAAATTTTACTATTTTCGCATAACTCACAATCAAACTCAACAAACTCAAACAAAACAACATGAAAAATTTATTTAAATTCGGCTTTTTAGCTCTTGCTCTTTCTTTATCAGTTGCCGCTTGCAGCTCAAGCAAAACAGAAGCTGGCGCTGCTGATTCTGATTCAGTAACCGTTGATTCTTCAGCTACTATGACTGACTCGACCATGACTGATTCTACCACTATGGACTCTACTAAAACTGATTCTGTAAAATAATCAGGAACAGTTCTACTTACAACAGGTAGCCTGTAAACGCGAAAAACCGGTAAGCCCTATGCTTACCGGTTTTTTTTATTGGGAGTAACCGGGGTTGCCGGTTACTTTCTTAATTATGTTCAGCAACTACCGCTGTCTTCTTTTTAGCCGGCGAGAACTGGTTCTTTACCTTGATGCGCAGGAGGTACATACACGGCACCAGGATCAGCGTGATGAAAGTACCGAAGGCCAAACCAAAGATCATCGTCCACGACAGTGGTCCCCAGAATGCCACGTTATCTCCTCCAAAGTAGATCTTCGGGTTAAATTCGGTGAACATGGTGGTAAAATCGATGTTCAGGCCAACGGCCAGCGGGATTAGCCCGAGGATCGCCGCGATGGCGGTCAGGATTACCGGCGTCATACGCGTGCGCCCTGCTTCGAGCGTAGCTTCATAAGGGCTCATACCCTGCTCGATCATGTAATCAGAAAACTCCACGAGCAGGATACCGTTGCGGACCACCACCCCGGCGAGCGCAATGATGCCGATCATGGTCATTACTACGCTAAAGTTCATGTTAAAGATAGAAAGCCCGAGCAGTACCCCGATAATACTGAACAAGATCTCGCTCAGGATAATAAGCATCTTACCAACCGAGTTAAAGAGCAGGATCAGGATAATGATGATCATGCCGACCGCAGATAATAACGCGCCTGCCAGGAACGCACCCGCCTCGGCTTGCTCTTCCTGCCCGCCGCCCATTTTAATAGTTACCCCGGCAGGAGCTTTAAAATTATTGATTTCCTGCTGAACCGCGCCAACCACTTCGTTAGGATTGAACTCGCTCAATACGTTCGACGAAAGAATGATGATCCGCTTTTCCTGCCTTCTCTTAATACCGCCATACGAATTCTGGTAGCTAATGTCGGCAAACGAAGAAATCGGCACCTGCCTGATCTGTCCGCCCATACCCATATCACGATAAGTTACCTTCATGTTCTTTAAGGCATCCAGGTTATTGCGCTGGTCTTCTTTAGCCCTTACGTTAATCTCGTAATCCTCTTTCTGGTCGTGGAACTTAGAAAGCTCGGCACCGTAAATGGCTGTTCCCAGGTTTTGTGCGATCTGGCCGGTAGATACGCTCTGCCTGTTGGCCCGCTCCCGGTCGATGTTAAATATCACCTCCGGTTTGTTGTTCTGGAAGTCGGACTTCAGCTCTTCCACACCGGGAATATTTTTCTTTACCAGGTAGTTACGAAGCCGCTCAGAAGCGCTCACCAGCGAATCGAGGTTATCGCCCGTAATATCGATAGCGATCGGTTTCTGTTGCGGCGGCCCGCCCTGCTCCTGCGTTACGCTGATCTGGGCGCCCGGGATCCCTTTTACCGATTCCCTGATCTTGTTTAACAGCACCTTGGTGTCTCCACCGTCGCGCTCACCGAACTCCACGAAAGCGACGGTCACTTTTCCCCTGTTGGGATAGTTACCCTGGTCCTCGTCCTGGGGATCGGTAACCCCCACCGTAACGTTCGAGATGATGGAAGATACCAGCGGGTTATTTTTACCGACGGTCGCCATTACTTTATCCTCTACCTTATGGGTCACCATGTTGGTGTACGCCTGGTCGGTACCTACCGGTAGTTGAATATATACGTACGCGAAGTTCGGATCTGCGGAAGGGAAGAATTCTACCTTAGGTTTGCGGATCACCGTAAATACGATCGATAATATGAACAGCACAAAGGTTCCCCCCAGGGTTGTCCACGGCCGGTGAAGGAACCAGTCGAGTCGTTTGGTATACCAACCCTGGAAAGCAGGCCACGCACGTTCCTGGAACCCACGGATAAGGCCGCCGAGCACAAAATGGTTCAACAAGTATAATAAAGCCACAAATAACACAAAGCGCCCTAAACCCACGTTCACCAGGAAGCCCAGTAAAGCAACGAAGACGAATACGCCCAGGGTGATCATCACCCTTCGATCAAATTTGGGCTTGCCGTGCTCGTGCTCTACGTGTGGTTTCATAAAGTCGACCGCGAAAACCGGGTTAATAATATAGGCCACCACGAGCGATGCCAGGAGTGTTACGATCAGTGTTAACGGCAGGAAGAACATAAACTCCCCGATAATACTGTTCCAGAACAGCAGCGGAACGAATGGCGCCAGCGTGGTCAGCGTACCCGAAAGCACCGGCATAAATACCTCACCTGCGGCCATTTTTGCGGCTTTCTTAATCGGGACTTTCCCGTTTTCGAATATACGGTGGGTATTTTCGATCACCACGATCGCGTCGTCTACCACGATACCGAGTGCGAGCAGGAACGAGAACAGCACGATCATATTCATCGTAAAGTTGAAGTCCATCACCCCGCCCAATGCCGGCATCGCCAGGAATGCGATAAAGCAGGAAAGCGGCACCGAAAGCGCTACGAAGATCGCGTTAGTAACCCCCATGAAAAACATTAATACTACGGTAACCAGTATAAACCCGATAATAATGGTATTGATCAGGTCGTGAAGCGTAACACGGGTTTTATTGGAGGTGTCGCCCGTAATTTTAACTTCTAATCCCCTGGGGAGCTCGCTTTCTTTCATCTCTTTGATGAGCGCCTGGATCTTGTCCGAGGCTTCGATCAGGTTCTGCCCCGCTCTTTTGATGATATTCAGCGTAATTACGTTCTTACCATACAGGCGTGCGTAACTTTCCTGGGTTTTGAAAGAGTCTTTTACCTCCGCGATATCGCTTAGCTTAATAGGCCTGCCCTGCGGGTTCACGATCGTTATTTCGGCGATCTCTTCCGCAGATTTAAAATCCATCTTGATGTTAATGCTCCGGCGAACTCCGTCGACGGGCACTGTACCTGCCGAGGAAGTCACGTTTTCTGCACCTACCGCATTGCGGATGTCCTGGAAGCTTACAAATGCAGCCGACATCTTGTTAAGGTCGACGTTGATCTGGATCTCGCGATCCAGCGCACCTACGATATCCACTTTCGAGATCTCCGGAAAACCTTCGATGCGCTCCTGGATATCGTCTGCGTACTCCTTAAGCTTCTTAAGGTCGTAATCGCCTGAAATGTTCACGTACATCACCGGGAGATCAGATAGGTTAATGTCGAGGATCTGCGGCTCCTTTAACCTGGTGTCGCCCTGCGGGAGATCGGTCTTGGCCCTGTCGACGCCATCCTTGATGCGTTGTTTGGCATCCTTGATGTCGACATTCACCGCAAACTCCGCAGTGATGATCGATACATCCTGGTAAGAGTTCGAGGTAAGCTTTTTAAGCCCCTGAACAGACTTAAGCTGTTTTTCTATTTGTTTGGTGATCAGTTTCTCCATATTCTCAGGCGACGTACCGGGGTACAGCGTCTGGATAAAGATCTTGGGCACCTGGATTTCCGGGAAGTTCTCTTTCGGAAGGTTATTGTAGGCGATCAGCCCCATCACCGAAATGATCAGCGTCAGTACATAGATCGCCGTCCGGTTATCGATCGCCCAGCTGGAGGGCTTAAATTCTTTTTCTAGGTCCTTCATTTCGAAGTATTTTCAGCTTTCAGCTTTCAGCGTCGGCCTGGGTTAACTAAATTATCGTGGGAGTAATCAGCTGTCGGCCGACCACTAAATTCCGCCTGTCTTTAAAATATCTCCTTCTTCGACATCCTGGTTACCATCGGTGATCACCTTATCGCCGGCCTTTAAGCCGGAAACGATCTCCACCTGGCCGCGGTAGTTATTACCTACGCTTACGTTTACACGTTTCGCCTTACCGTTTTCAGAAATAAACACATATTCACCTTTTTCTGAACGCAGGATGGCTTTAACGGGCACCACAAGTGCATTTTTCTTCGCATAGTCAACGATGTTAAGCACCGCGGTCATATTGGGTTTAAGGTTGTTCCTGGCGGGCAGCTTTACTTCTACGATAAAGCTCCGCGACGCAGGATCGATCACTTTCGAAATAAAGCTAACCGTTGTTTTCACGGAATCGGAGGCATCGGGAATCGCAACGAGCACGTTATCGCCCTTGCTAACTTTTCCGGCGTAAGTTTCCGCTACGGATGCTTTCACCTTAAGTTTGCTAAGGTTGACGATCTGCGCGCCCGGTGTTCCCGGCTGAACAGCCATCCCTACTTTAAGGTCCATTTTATCCAGCGTTCCGCTGATAGGTGCAACAATGCGGTACATAGACGCTTGTGCGTTTAAAGCATCCAGGGATTTCTGCGCAATATCCCGGGAGGTTTTTGCCTGCAGGAACTGCACCTCGGTACCGATCTTCTGGTCCCAAAGGTTCTTCTGGCGCTGGTACAAGGTATTTGACAGCTCGAGCGAGCTCCGTGCCTGCAGGATCTGCTGTTCCAGCGCGCGGTTATCGAGCCTGGCGATGAGCTGTCCTTTTTTCACCTGCTGACCGGCAACGGCATATACCGCCGTGATGATTCCCGGAGCTTCAGGGTTAGCCGAAACGTTCTCATCGGCGTCAATGGCGCCCTGCACCTCGATGTAACTGGTGAAAGAGGTTGGCTGAACAGCGACCGCCGATACGTCTACGGTCCGTGCCGAATCCTTTTTACCCACCTGTGTTTCCAGCTCGGCGATTTTCTTATTGATCTCTAACTGTTGCTTTTTTAAGTCGGCAAGCTCCGCGCTTTTATCTTTAGGCTTATCGGTTCCGCAGGATGCGAGAAAAATAAGTATCGAAGCGTAAATGAATTGTTTCATGATATTATTATTGTATAGGTTGTTTTTATTTGATATTTCCGTAAGCCGCATCCATGTCGACCTTACTTGCCAATGCATTATAAAGTGCTGATACATAATTACCTTCGGCTTCCTGGATAGCGGTTTGCGCTTGGGTCACCTCGATACTTGAGCCAACGCCCTGCTCGTATTTGATCTTCGAAACACGTAGCACTTCTCTGGCCAGTTCCATGTTTTTACGCTGGTTGTCAAGCGATTTTAAGTTGGTAGCGTACATGGTCCGGGCGTTGTCTATCTCGAGGTTGATCGAATTTTTCAACATATCCATGGTATTCCGCGTTTTAAGCACGATCACTTCTTTCTGCTTGATCCGGCTGGCTTTCATAAAGCCGCTGAAGATCGGCACGGAAAGCTGGAGACCGACATAGGTACTTGGAAGGCTGTTCCCGTAGAGATTGCCGAAGCTGGTGTTCATGAACTGCACGGCGCTGCTGCCAACGGCCGAAAGTTTGGGAAGGTATTCAGATTTAGCCAGCGTTACATCGAGCTCGTTTAGCCGCTGGTTCGACTGTAAAATGCCATACTCTACCCTGTTCCTGTAAGCGGTTGTGTCTAACGCAGCCGCTGGAACTTCCGCAAACTTAATATCCTGGATCCTCTCCTTTATCCTCAGATCGTCGGTAACCGGCATGCCCATCTGGAACTTAAGGACCTGGATCCCAAGCTTAAGTAGCTCGGCCGTATTATCGTGCTCGGTTATCAGGTTGTTATATAAAACCGACAGCCTGTCTACATCGATTTTTTCCACAAAACCCTGCTTATTCAGCTGGATGGTCTCATCGAGCTGCTGCTTTAGCTGCGCGATGTTCGCGTCGAGCAGCCGGAAGCGTTCCTCGTTGGTAAGCAGCTGGTAATAAGCCTTTGTAACAGCCACGTTGGTAGCGATCCGCGTGCGGGTATAGCTGCGCTGGTACAGTTCGCGATAAGCTTTCGAGCCCTTCAGGCCGGTAATGTACCCGCCATCGAACAGCAACTGCGACACGCTGATACCGGCACTCGACTGGTACTTGGTACCGAACTGGATGGTTTGCCCGTTAATAGATACGGAGGGTATCTTAAGGTAATCCTGCAGGCTGGCGGTACCGCTGATCTGCGGGAAACCGAGTGCATTCTGCTCTTTAATTACATATTCAGCGTTCTGGATATCCAGCTTCGCATTTTTTTGGTCCTGCTGGTGCTCATTGGCATAGTCCAGGCATTCCTGCAAATTAAACAGGTGGGTTTCCTGCTGTGCATTTTGCGCTTTCACTCCCGGTGGAACCAAGAAGCACAACATGGCGGTTAACGTTAAAAATGAAGATTTCATTATGATATATATGTTGAGGTTTTATTGTTCATTGATATTTTTATAGCTGTTGATGAGACGATGACCTCTGAGGTTACACACGCCGTAAACAAAATGCTCGGTATGAACGGCCATCACCTGCAGCATACTGTACTTGCCGGCGGCGAAGGTAAGGGGGCTTAGTACCATATCGATCTGCTCCACCCGCATCGCGGCGATAAGCTCCCTGTTCACCGTTTCCCTGTAATAGCCTTCCCGTATGCCCCGGTCGATGTTGTTGAGGATAGTTTGATACAGGTTCTTTTCCCTGAAGCTCCTGAATACCTGCCAGGCCTCCGGGTGATATTTCTGCAGGTCGTAAAAAAGCATCGGGTTCATGTTAGAGAGCATCACCTCCATCTGTGTTACAGCCAGAAAAACTTCATGCACCGCATTTTCGGCGTTGGCGGCGGTATCATCCATCGAGCAGGTCTGCTGCTCCATTTTGTTCTTAATAAGTATGTATACCAGTTCGTCCTTATCCTGGAAATGCTGGTAAATGGTTTTTTTCGACATGCCAAGGTGTTTGGCGATATCATCCATCGTTACGCTTTTAATGCCGTAACGGCAAAAAAGCTGGTCGGACTCTTTGAGTATATGTTGTTTTATATCCACGCTTATCGTACTTCAGTTGTCAGTGATCAGTTCCGGTATACTCATTATTCATAACCGATGACAGGACAAAACTATGGAAACTTTTTTTAACTCCAAAGTTTCCAATTGCTTTTTTTCCGAAAACCGTACCTTTGCGTTTAATGATCAGGTTAGTTACTAGTAACGAATACTGTCGGGGTTTCTGCAGGAACTGATCACCGACCACTGAAACGACAATTAAAAGCACATGGCATTTTCCTCTTTATATGCGATCTCTCCGGTAGACGGCAGGTATCGCCACACCACCCACGAGCTTGCCGCCTACTTCTCAGAGGCGGCGCTCATCGAGTTCCGGGTGATGGTTGAAATCGAATACTTCATCGCTTTATGCGAGTTGCCGCTGCCGCAGTTGTCGGGTTTCGACAAGGCTCGGTTTACCGATTTGCGGAGACTCTACGAACGTTTTCATGAGGACGACGCCGAGCGGATTAAGGAGATCGAACAGGTAACCAACCACGATGTAAAGGCGGTAGAATATTTTATCCGCGACAAGTTCGACGAAATGGGGCTTAGTAGCTTTAAGGAATTCATCCACTTCGGCCTTACTTCGCAGGATATCAATAATACGGCGATACCGCACTCGTTCAAGCTCTCGATCGAAAAAACCTACCTGCCAGCCTTGAACAGCCTGCTCGAGCAGCTAAAAAAGCTTGCCGCAGAATGGAAAAATGTAGCCATGCTCGCGCATACACACGGACAACCGGCATCGCCCACCCGCCTGGGTAAGGAGGTAACGGTGTTCATCGACCGCATCGAGGCCCAGCTCAAGCTGCTCCAGCACATTCCGCACTCCGCCAAGTTCGGCGGAGCAACCGGTAATTTCAACGCACACTATTGTGCTTACCCCGAAATAGACTGGCGCATCTTTGCCAACGATTTTGTGAATAACAGGTTAAAGCTCAACCGTTCACAGTACACCACCCAGGTTGAGCATTACGACAATTTCGCCGCCCATTGCGATGCGCTAAAACGGATCAATACCATTTTGATCGACCTGGACCGCGATTTCTGGACCTATATTTCCATGGGCTATTTTAAACAGAAGATCAAAGCCGGCGAAGTAGGATCATCGGCCATGCCTCACAAGGTGAACCCGATCGACTTCGAAAATTCCGAAGGCAACCTGGGCATCGCGAACGCACTTTTTGAGCATTTCGCTGCCAAACTCCCCGTTTCGAGACTCCAGCGCGACCTTACCGATTCTACCGTGCTGCGCAACATCGGTGTACCTGTAGCGCATACCCTGATCGCCATTAAATCTACCGCGAAGGGTTTGCGGAAACTGCTGCTTCACGAAGCCGCCATCCGCCACGACCTGGAGAATAACTGGGCAGTGGCCGCCGAAGCTATTCAAACCATCCTGCGAAGGGAAAGTTACCCCAACCCGTATGATGCGCTGAAAGAGCTCACCCGTACCAATTCGCAGGTGGATGCCAATACCATCGCGGATTTCGTAGAAACACTGGCTATCAGCGAGGCGGTAAAAACAGAGATCAAACAGATCACACCGTGGAACTACACTGGAATATAGCCGCTAGCTATCCGGTCATCTCCCTGTCAAAACTTGTCCCGTGCCATACAACCCTCAAATTATACTTATTTTTGTATCCGATAAAAAAATCAGATCATGAGCACAGCAACTTCCAACATCAATGTATATACCGAAACCACCCCGAACCCTGCCACGATGAAATTCCTGGTAAACAAGCTGCTGGCGAACGGCAGTCTTGATTTTGCTAACAGGGAGAGCGCGGAAAAGTCGCCTTTTGCCAAAGAACTGTTTAAGTTCAGCTTCGTGAACGGCGTATTTTTCGCCAGCAATTTTGTTACGATTACCAAAACCGAAGGTACGGACTGGGCGGACGTAGAGCCTATCTTAAAAGAATTTGTAAAAGGCGCGGTCGAGTCAGAACTGAAAGTGCAGGACGTTGAAACCGGGACCGAAGCTTTTGAAGGCACCGAAACCGAGATCAAGATCCAGCAGATCCTGCACGATTATGTTCGTCCGGCGGTAGAACAGGACGGCGGCGCCATCAGCTACCGCTCGTTTAATGAAGGTGTGGTTACGGTAGAATTACGCGGATCATGCAGCGGCTGCCCTTCCTCTACCTATACACTGAAAGCCGGGATCGAAAACCTGCTGAAAAGAATGGTGCCCGAAGTAACGGAAGTAGTATCTGAAGCTATGTAGTTTGAGTTGTCAGTTGTCAGTTATCAGTTGTCAGTTTCTTTAAAGCGCCTTACCGGAACTGACCACTGATAACTGATAACTGACTACTAATACCTGACCACTCAAAAGTACCTCTGTATCACCTCCAGCAATTTAGGTGCGATTTCTGCGTTTGTGGCGACTATTTCTCTCGATTTAAAGAATTCCTTCTCCCCCTTAAAGTTAACGGTCTTACCGCCCGCCTCGTTAACGAGGACAATGCCGGCCGCCATGTCGTAAGAGTTCAGGTTGTATTCAAAAAAGCCTTCATAACGACCGCAAGCCACATACGCCAGGTCAACGGCGGCGGAACCTACCCGGCGCAGCCCATGGGTAACTTGTGTTAGCTCACGAAAAACCTGCAGGTATTTCTCCAGCTTTTCGAAATCATAATACGGAAACCCGGTAGCCAGCAGCGACTGCGAAAGCTTCTCGTTGGCGGAAACAGCGATTCGCTTGCCGTTTAGCCAGGCGCCGCCCTCTTTCCAGGCGTAAAAACATTCATCGCGGTTAATCTCGTATACTACGCCAAGCACCAGCTCTTCGCGGTGCTGCAACGCGATGCTTACGGAATAGGTAGGCAAACCATGGATGAAGTTGGTAGTTCCATCCAGCGGGTCTACGATCCAGTTGTATTCATCGCCCGCCACATTGATGGTCTCTTCTTCCGTGATGAACCCGGCCTGCGGAAGCAACTCCGCCAATGCGGTCACGATCATCTCTTCCGCCGATTTGTCGACGTACGAAACCAGGTTGTTCAGTCCCTTATATTCGATATGCTGCGTACTGAATTTCTCCGATTCACCGCGTATAAAAGCACCGGCCTGTTTGGCGAGCTCCGCCACCTGGCCTATTAAATTTTGAAGGTCCATCAGGAAGTTAACACTTGTTTTTTGTGATTTTTTAGCGACCAGGTAACGCCGGCGATGCCAAGCAGCACCAGGATGAGCGAGATCATTTCCGCCTGGGTAAAAGTTAAACCGAAAGCGTGGTAAGTAGAGTTTACACGGATCAGCTCGATCAGGAAGCGCTCAACACCGGCCATGATGAGGTAAACGGAGAACACCAGGCCCGCAGGCTTCAGCTTCTTTCTCAGCGACCAAAGAATAAGGAACAGGATCCCGGCCATGATCACCTCGTAAAACGGCGTGGGATAAACGCCATTCGGCAGCTGCCGGCAATAATTACCCACACAATCAGCAATCGGTTCGCCCTGGTTTATTACATTATGGGGAAATTTAAACGACCACATCCAGTCGGGCGCCCAACTGAGCCATCCCGGTTTGGGCGACAGGTTATCGATACCCCAGTCGCCATCGCCGGACATCTGGCAGCCTATCCGTCCTACTGCGTAGGAAAGCATCATACCAGGGCCACCCACATCAAGCATATGTACCGGCTTGATGCCGTTTTTGCTTGCGATGTAAAGCACGGCGGCTCCACCACAGATCAGTCCGCCATAAAATGTAAGCCCGCTAAAGGACATGAGGTCGGCTATGGGGTCCTTAATGAAGTTATCCCAGTATTCGAGGCTGTTAAAGATCTTCGCACCGAGAAAACCCGCTACGGCAGCCCAAACCACGATCACCCCCATAAGCTGGTAGGGATGTACGGTTTCTTCGACCTGTTTTGGGACCGGCAGGACGGTTTTCTTTTTATCAGACCAATACCAGTATACAAATATGGCGCCGAGGATCAGCCCGCCAAAAATATTCCCGCGCGAAGAGAGAATAAATCCCTGTGTATCTGCCACCAGGTCCTGGTAGTGAAGCGCAGCTTCCAGCACTTTGAAGCCGATCACAAATCCAAAAATACCGTTAAACACCAGTTCGGCAATGGTTGCCGGCTCCCCTACCGTTACCGTTCTTTTAAAAGGGTGAAGAATACCTTCCGCTTCTTTACGCTTAAGTTCCTGCGAAAATGCCCAGTAAGCAGCCATGAAAGCCAGCGCGACAAAGAAGCCGAAAGTTTGAAAAGGAAGCGGCAGCCGAAAACCGGTTAGATACTCTATCAGGTATGAGATGGTTGGAAACATGGGCTAAAGATAGCGGTTGAAAGTCTATTTTATGTTAATGCACAAATATCTCTGCGGCTTCTTCAACCTCTACGTTACCGTCGGCGGCAATAGCCGTAAGCGTTACGTGGCGTACTTCATTAACGGCCAGCGGATCATACCTGGCCCTCACTTTCACATAGTTTTGTGTAAAACCATGCATTATGCCGTCCTTATGTTCCATTTCGAAGATCACGTCATAT
Source organism: Hufsiella ginkgonis (assembly GCF_009834915.1). Classification (GTDB taxonomy): domain Bacteria; phylum Bacteroidota; class Bacteroidia; order Sphingobacteriales; family Sphingobacteriaceae; genus Hufsiella; species Hufsiella ginkgonis. The sequence continues at coordinate 558,491 of NZ_WVHS01000002.1, forward strand.
TTTTTACCGAGGTTTTTCTCATAAAAAGCACGCCGTTTTTTATCTGAAAGAATATGCAGCATCTTGCTGCGGTCGGAGCGGTGCGATCCCGGTACGGAGCCCTCCATCTGCGCAGCGATGGTATTTTCGCGCTCGGAGTAAGTAAACACGTGGAGGTAAGAAATATCTAGCCCGTTCAAAAAGTCGTAGGTTTCAAGAAAGTCCTCCCTGGTTTCGCCGGGGAAGCCGGTGATCACATCCACCCCGATACAACAATCGGGCATCAGCGTTTTAATGGCTGCCACACGACCTTCAAACAGGTCCTTGCGATAGCGGCGGCGCATCAGTCCCAGGATTTTGTCGGAGCCAGACTGCAGCGGAATGTGAAAATGCGGTACAAACCGATTCGATTGTGCCACGAATTCTATGATCTCGTTGCTCAGCAGGTTGGGCTCGATCGAAGAGATCCGGATCCGGTCGATCCCTTCCACTTCGTCGAGCGCTTTTACAAGGTCGAAGAAACGTTCTTCGCGCTTACCGTTTCGAATGCCAAAGTCGCCGATATTTACGCCGGTGAGCACGATCTCCTTAACTCCTTCTGCCGCGATTGACCGGGCCCGGGTGATGATATTTTCGATGCTATCGCTCCGGCTCGATCCCCTTGCCAGTGGGATGGTACAAAAAGTACAGGAATAATCGCAACCGTCCTGCACCTTAAGAAAGGTACGTGTGCGGTCATTCATTGAGTAGGAAGCGTTAAAGTGAATGGCCTCGTGAATCGGCCCGTTAAGCACCAGCGCTTTGGGACGCTTCACCAATTCAGTAAGGTGCTCGGTGATGCGAAACTTTTCGGCGGCGCCCAGTACCATGTCCACGCCGGGGATCTCCGAGATCTCCGCCGGCTTTAACTGGGCATAACAGCCCACGATCACCACATACGCATCCGGCGAATGCTTCAGCGCTTCTTTTACCAGTTTGCGGCATTTTCGGTCCGCGTGGTCGGTAACAGAACAGGTATTGATCACATACACGTCCGGCTGCGCCGTAAACTCCACGGTATCAAACCCTGCCTGGTTAAACAACCGGCCGATGGTAGAGGTTTCCGAATAATTGAGCTTACAACCTAATGTGTAAAAGGCTACTTTTTTACGCATAAGGTGCAAAGATAAGGAATATTACGATTCTCCCCAGCGATAGGAGGGTAAATCAAGTCCTGCGAGGTCGAGCACACGGTCGACCACCGTGGCGGCAACGTCTTCCAGGGTTACCGGTTTACTGTAAAACGAAGGGTTTGCGGGGCAGATAATTCCTCCCGCCTCGGTTACCGTTTTCATATTATTGAGGTGAATAAGGCTAAAAGGCGTATCCCTGACCACCAGGATCAGCTTTCGCCTCTCCTTAAGGATTACGTCGGCGGCGCGGCACACCAGGTCGTCGGAAGTACCGGCGGCGATCCGCCCGAGCGTTCCCATCGAACAAGGACAAATGATCATGGTATCGTACTTCGCCGAACCTGAGGCGAAGGGGGCCATAAAATCATGCTTATGGTAGCTGGCAAACGGGTAATTATCGTCGTATCCGGCACCCAGCTCATGCTTCCAAACAGTTTTCGCGTTGTCAGACATCACCACACCCACCGCTTCCAGCTGGTCGCTTAAATCTGCCAGCTTATCCAGCAATACCTTGGCATATACCGAACCGCTCGCACCCGTAACAGCCACCACAATCTTCTTTTTTTTCATAACATGTTAATTACAACAGCAGCTTGCTCGCCAGTCCCAGCAGCAGCAAAAATCCGAACACGTCGGTAAAAGTGGTGATGATAATTGACGATGCGATGGCCGGGTCGATCCCTACCCGCTTGAGGATTAAGGGAATAGAAGAACCCGCAATACCGGCGATGACGAGATTACCGATCATCGATAAAAATATCACCAGGCTGAACATAGGGTTGCTGTCGAGGTACATAGACACCAGCAGCACGATAAATCCGTTCACGGCGCCGTTGATCAACCCAACGGTAAACTCTTTGAGCACGGTGCGGTAGGCCTGGTTATCGGTAAGGTCGGCAAGCGAGATACGCCTGATGGTTACCGCCAGCGCCTGGGTGGCGGTATTCCCCCCCATTCCGGCGATCATGCCCATATATCCCACCAGCATGGGGATCATTTTGATGGTGCTATCGAAGTGCCGCGAGACCGAGGCCGCGAGAAACGCCGTGCCGAGGTTTAGCACCAGCCAGGGCAGGCGGCTCTTTACCGCCTCCTTCCAGTTTCCGGAGAGTTCCTCGTCTTCGGATACCCCGGAAAACTTCAGGATGTCTTCCGTATTTTCTTCCTGCAGTACGTCTATTACATCGTCGAAGGTGATCCGGCCCAGCAGCCGCATGTCATCATCCACCACCGGGATACTGGTCAGGTTATACTGGGAGATGAGCCTGGCAACCTCTTCCTGGTCGGTTTCCGCTTTCACATATACGAACTCCGGGTTCACCAGGTCGTTAATAACGGTGGAATATTTTGCTTTAATAATATCTTTAAGCGATACGATGCCTTTGAGGTAATTTTCGTCGTCGACCACGTTAATGGTATAAAACTCCTCCATCTCTTCGGATTGGCGGATAATCTCGTTCAGGGCATCTTTCTTGGTGTAATTTCCGTTCACCTTGATCACCTGCGTGTTCATCAGCCCGCCGGCGGTGTCTTCGGGGTAATTTAACAGCGTACGGATATGGGAGGCGTCTTCTTCGTCGATCTCCCGGAGGATCTCTTTCTGCTGGTGTTCCGGAAGCTGGCTGATAATGTCGGTCGCATCATCATAATCCAGCTCTTCCATGATCTCCGACCGTTTGCCGGGATGCATGTTTTCAATGATCTTCTCGGGGTGGATCTCGTAATCCATTTCCGCGATCACTTCCGAGGCGATATCGGAAGGCAGTATATGGATGATGCGGTCGCGCGCCTCCTGCGGAAGGCTTTCGAAAATAATGGCAATCTCCGATGCATGATACTCCGACAACAAGGCAGTCAGAACCGCTTCGTCTCCGTCAAGCGCCTGCCTGATACGCTGGATATCGGTTTTATCAAGCTCGAAGGACTGCATGGTGCGAAAGTAACATTTTTTGTGTTATACGTCGGGCGTAATACGCATTACGTTCCTATCAGGCACAGCACGCACCCTACCGGAACGTCGAACGTCCCACCTATAACATACAACGCTTAACTCTCCAACAAGTTTAATACCGCCAACCGGTACCCATCCATACCGAAGCCTGTGAGCACTCCCCTGCAGTTCTTCCCGGTAAGCGAAACGTGGCGAAACTCTTCCCGGGCATATATATTGGAAATATGCACTTCAACAACGGGCGTTTTTATTGCTGCAATGGCATCGGCGATGGCAACGGATGTATGGGTATATCCTCCCCCGTTCAACACGATCCCGTCATACGAAAACCCCACCTCATGCAGTTTGTTAATCAGCTCGCCTTCCACATTGCTCTGGTAATAATCGAACTCCACGTCCGGGAATTTTGCACGAAGCGTTTCCAGGTAATCCGCAAAGCTGCTGCTGCCGTAAATTGATTTCTCGCGTATCCCCAGTAAGTTTAAATTCGGCCCGTTGATAATTTGTATCTTCATAGGGTTCAAATTTAGTAAAAAGGCGGCAGGTTTGATGCTATACGCCTGACCTTCAACATATAACGTAAAACATCCAACGTACCATATAATGGACTGGCAATCAACCACTTCCGGTTTCAAATCCTACCTTCGCATCGAGCGTTCGCTTTCTGCCAACAGTGTGGATGCCTACCTCCGGGATGTGCGCAGGCTGCAGGAATATGCAGAATCGGTTGGCGGGATCGCCCCGGATAAAGTAACCGTAACCGATCTGAAAAAATTCGTAGTGTGGGTAAATGAGCTGGGGATGCTGGCTGCCACACAGGCCAGGGTGCTTTCGGGGCTGCGGGCCTTTTTTAAGTTCATGGTGCTCGAAAACATCACCACCGACGATCCTTCCGCCCTGCTCGAAAGCCCGCGGCTGTCGCGCAAGCTGCCGGATGTGCTTAGTCTCGATGAGATCAACCGGATGATCGACGCCATCGACCTCTCGAAACCGGAAGGGATGCGCAATAAAGCGATGCTCGAGGTGCTGTACGGGTGCGGCCTGCGTGTCTCGGAACTTACCGGGCTGCTTATCTCCAACCTGCATTTTAGCGAGGGATTTATCAGGATCGTAGGCAAGGGCAACAAAGAACGTTTTGTACCCATCGGCTCGTACGCGATTAAATACCTGCGCATTTACCTGGACGAAGTGCGGGTACACATACCGGTGAAACACGGGAAAGAAGATTTCGCTTTTCTTAACCGGCGGGGCGCCCCGCTTACCCGGGTGATGGTTTTCATTATTATCCGCGACCTGGCGTTAAGAGCGGGCATTCTGAAAGCCATCAGTCCCCATACCTTCAGGCACTCCTTCGCTACGCACCTCATCGAAAACGGGGCCGACCTGCGGGCTATCCAGGATATGCTTGGGCACGAAAGCATTACCACCACCGAGATCTACACGCACCTCGACCGCGATTACCTGCGTTCTACCATCATTTCGCACCATCCGCGGGGCCGCGAACGGCGTAAAATCAAGCAGTGAATTTGTCACTCTGCAGGTAAATGATAAATTTGAGATTAAATTCACTACGCACCTATGAAGTTTTCTGTTCTCCCGTTCATTATCGTCCTTATTATTTACGGCCGGCTGCGTAAATCGCTAAAAGAACAGAACCTGCTTCCTAAGTGGGAGAAACAGCTAAAATGGATGTTATTCGGCGGCATTGCGCTGTTCGCACTGGGATCCACGTTCATGCTCGAAACGTTTACCGCCTGGACCTGGCACCTGTTTATGCTGCTGATCGTGGCGGCCATCTACCGCGAAAAAGATTTTGCGGCAGGCCGCCAGCTGGCATTGGGCATCCTCCCCTATATCGTTGTCTCTATCGTCGAAGATATTTTCAAAGCGATCTCGAAAGACGTGTTCGAAACGGTGGAGAGTTATTTCAGCAATGCCATCCTGGTATCCGTTATCTGGATGATCACCCTCTGGATCACCTACAACAGGCAGCAAAAAGCACTTGACAAGGAACGGGAGAAACGGCGTATGGAAAACGAAATGAACCGCGCTATCGCCGAACGTAAAGCGCAGCTGGAAGACATCGTGGTAGAACGTACCGCAGAGCTTACCCGGCAAAAAGAAGCGCTCGAGCTTACCCTCTCCGAACTGAAATCTACCCAGGACCAGCTCATACAACAGGAAAAGCTGGCATCGCTTGGCGAGCTCACTGCCGGCATCGCCCACGAGATCCAGAACCCGCTTAACTTTGTCAATAATTTCTCGGAAGTGAGCATCGAGCTCCTCGATGAACTGGAATCCGAGCTTAACAACGGCGACACCGAAGAGGTGATCGCCCTGACTGCGGATATCAAACAAAACCTGCAAAAGATCAGCCAGCACGGCAAACGCGCCGACAGCATCGTAAAGGGCATGCTCCAGCATTCGAGGAAAAGCACCGGTCAGAAAGAGCAGACGGACATCAACGACCTGGCCGATGAATATTTACGCCTCAGCTATCATGGTCTCAGGGCAAAGGATAAATCCTTTAACGCCGTACTCCAAACCGATTATGATCCCGAAGCAGGAACGATTGCGGCGGTACCGCAGGAGCTCGGCCGCGTGGTGCTCAACATCATCAACAATTCGTTTTACGCGGTGAACGAAAAAAGAAAGCAACAGCTTGCCGGGTATGAGCCAACGGTAAGCATCAGTACCAAAAATCATGGCGACGAGGTGGTGCTGCGGATCCGCGACAATGGAATCGGTATTCCCCAAAAAGTGCTGGACAAGATCTTTCAGCCCTTTTTTACTACCAAACCTACCGGCGAAGGAACTGGGCTCGGCCTCTCCCTCAGCTATGATATCATTACCAAAGTACATGGCGGCGAGCTGGAAGTAGATACAAAAGAGGGTGAATTTACCGAGTTCCTGATCACCCTGCCCCGTTCCTGAAACCGTTTCATCCGCTAAATCAGGTAAGTTTGAAAAAGATCCTATCCATATGTTTACTGCTGGGCCTTGGGGCTTGCACTTTTGCGCAGGGCAGGCTGCCTTCGCGGTTTAACCTGCCGGCGAATAGCGACACCGCCTTTAACCTGCCCGGTAAGTATTTCCAGGTATTAAGGGATACAGGCATGGCGCTCACCTTTAACCAGGTAAGGACAAACACGTGGCTGGCGAAATTTGAAGGGGGCGAAAAGAAATATCCGCCCGGGCATCCCATGAGCTCCCACGTATTATGGACCAGGTATCTTCTCCACAACCGGGCTAATAAAGCTAAGGAGATCGCACTTTCAACGGAATATTCCACCGTCGACTTCTACTTTCGAAAGGCGGGCGAAAAATGGCTGCATAAAACAACCGGTTACCGGGTTCCTTATAGCAAACGTAATGACCTGAAGCTCATTAACACGGTTACCTACACGCTCGAACCCGGTGAGCATGTACTTATTTACGAACGGCAATACAACAACTGGCAAACTATCAGCCCCGGCGTCAGGATCGGCTTTGCCCGCACTACCATCCAGCAGGAGTACATCAGCGAGCGGAAACAAACCATGAAACTGGTGCTGGCATTAATCGCCGGCGTAGTACTGTTCGCGGCGGTGATCAACTTCTTTTTCTTTTTTATGATCCGTGAGCGTGTGTATCTCTACTACGGACTCACGTTACTGTTCGGCGACTGGTGTTACTTTCATCTCTGGATCCAGGACCTTATCCCCGAAGATCCCGCCCGGTCATCGGACGCCGGGAACACCATCTTGTTATTCGCCATCTTCTTTTCCCTGTTCACGGTCCGCCATTTCCTGCGTACCAACCTGCACTACCCCCGGTGGGATAAGTTCCTGCACTGGCTCTCGTGGATCATGCTGATCTTCGTCCCCCTGGCGGTCATCGCCCCAAACGATCGCTTTAACATTATACGGTCCATCCCGCAGGTCATCATCTTTACCGTCCTTGGGGCCCTGGCGGTTACCCCACTCCTGTTCCTGGGAAAGAGATTCTCTGAAGCACGCCTTTTCCTTCTCGCTTTTGCGCCTTTCGTGGCTTTCCTGGTAAGTTTGCTGATCACGCTCGGTTTAAAATACCGCGGTCTGCAGCCTTACCTGGCTTCGGTAATGCTGTTCAGCGTGTTGTGGGCTATCCTGGTCTTGTCCTGGTCGCTGTTCCTCCGGTTTAAGCGCCTGCTGAACGAAAATGCGCGGCAGGCACTCGAAAAAGAGCGCATGGCCCGCGAAAAGGAAACTGAACGTAACGAGCTTATCGCCCGGCAAAAGGTGGAACTGGAAAAAGAAGTACAGGAACGCACCGCCGAGCTGAAGCAATCTCTGCACGAGCTGAAAGCTACCCAGGCACAGCTGATCCAGTCAGAGAAGATGGCATCGCTGGGAGATCTTACCGCGGGCATTGCGCATGAGATCCAGAACCCGCTCAATTTCGTCAACAATTTCTCGGAAGTAAGCATGGAGATGCTCGAAGAGATGGAGGAGGAAATGGGAAACGGCGAATGGGAAATAGCCGGCGAAATTGCGAAAGATGTGAAGCTGAACCTGGAGAAGATCAACCACCATGGTAAACGGGCCGACGCCATCGTGAAGGGTATGCTGCAGCATTCGCGGAGCAGCTCGGGACAAAAAGAACCTACGGACCTGAATGCCCTGGCCGATGAATACCTGCGCCTTTGTTTCCACGGGTTGCGTGCCAAGGACAAGTCGTTTAATTCGAAGCTGGTAACTGATTATGACCACGCTCTTCCCCCCGTTTCGGTAGCCAAACAGGATCTGGGCAGGGTACTGCTTAACCTCTTCGCTAACGCGTTTTATTCCGTTGCCGCTAAAAAGAAACGGCTTGGTGACGGATATGAGCCGACAGTAACCGTGCAAACCAGGCTCATCGATCAGGAGATCGAGATCAGTGTTACCGACAATGGTTCCGGCATCCCGCAAAAAGTGCTGGACAAGATCTACCAGCCATTCTTTACTACCAAGCCCACCGGCGAAGGCACCGGCCTTGGCCTTTCGTTAAGCTATGATATCGTAACGAAAGGCCATGGCGGCACCCTCCTGGCGGAAACGGAGGAAGGAGAATTTGCAAGGTTTAGGATCAGGGTTCCCCGCGACTAGTCACACTGTTGTAGCTCACGGGAGATAACTTCCGGCCACCTCGCTACTATGGAAACACCTGGATCGCATCCACTTTGGTTGTTATGCTGGCTGTTTTGCTGTGGTATATCCTGATCCAATTAATCGCATTGAGATTAGGGGTACCGCCGGTGGTCGACGCCGTGGCAAACGTTTTAGTCACCAGGTTCCACCCGTTTACCAGGGGGCCGATGTTCCAGTTGTATTCGTTAACATCGGCTGCTCCCCCGCTTCCCACTTCGATCTGGTTGGAAGCACTGAACCTGGTAATATCAGACACATAATACCAGAACTGGATTTTACCGGTCGCAACCGATGCACCCGAATTAAATGGGGTAAACACCTTCTTGAATTCATCGGTACCGCTGCCAACCGATTGAAGTGAAGCGGTGCCCTCTTTCTTATCAGTTGTATTGACGGACAGGGTATTTGCCGAGATCCAGCCTGTGCTGGCATCGCAAACGTCGAGATAATTGGTATAGGGGGTGGTATGGGTGGCCTGGTACGGGATAATCCCTTTCACCATTTTTCCGCCGTTATTTACCAGGCGCAAGTAGAAGTCCTTAGAACAAGCCACCCCGTCTGCGTCCAGTGTCAGGAAATATTTGCCTGCCGGGATCTGCGACGCATCCTCGGCGCATTTAAAAATGGAGGTTGCTTCCTGTGCTTCATCGAACATGGCAACATATACACTTTGTACGCCGGCGTTCCGCATGCCAGCGAATTGCGACCACATAAAATTACCGTACATGCGCTTGATCTGGTTTTGCGGCGAGCTGGCTCCGTTGGTGTTGTAAAAGGCCGTTCCCGGGTAGCTCATCGCCTGGTAGTCCAGCCCATTGGCGTTACAATAAGCCAGGTCGCTTGTATAAGTGGCCTGGAAGCCTCCTTGTTTACCTACATGCCAGGGCATGATCATGTCGCAGGCGTTATAGGCAGGCTGGTTTGGAGTATCCGTAGCAAAATTGGCCAGCGGCGCCCCTATTACATAACATCCCTGGGCCTTAAACCAATTGATCTTAGTCAGCCAATCGGCGGTTGTTCCACGTCCCGATTTGCCCACTCCCCAGAAGCAAACTACCGGTTTCCCATTCTGTTTTGCATAATTGGGTGAAGCCACCAGGTTAAGGGTACCGGTGATGGTACTCGTCCAGTCTGCGTCTATCGGGTCCGTAGCGCTGCAATCATACATGATATAAAATTTACGGCCATATGTTTGAGCGGCATTTTTCATCCGCGTAGCAATACCGTCGAACTGGGCCTTTTTAACGCTGCCCGCTACAATAGCGCTGCCAAATCGCTGGAGCGCGATACAATCTATCCCGTTTTGTTGCATCCAAAGCGCGTGTACGTTAGATACCTGCTGATCGTACGAAGAAAACATCTTCGCTGGCTGGCCATTACCCAGGTTTCCAAAATAGCCCGGCTGCGTTACACCGGCCTGGGTAAACGGGCTTCCCGCGTAAGTAGACGTATATTCCGAGCAATCGGGCCACATTTCAAGGTTCTGGTGCTGCCAGCTATTATAAGGAGAGCCGTCGCCGGCTGCCGCAAACCATCCCTGGTAGCCAACCGTTACTTTACCCACCACATCGCCCACGGGTGAGCCGAAAACAGATGCGCCGAACTTATTCCCCGACGATTCACTTCCCGAACCGTCGTACAAATCGTTTTGAGAGCAGGAAACAAGCGCAATTGCCAACAGGCCGAATGCTACTGATTTTTTCGTTCCGGGCGCAGCAGCCCTGGCTTTAAAGCCATTCATGTTTGGTTTCATTTTTAAATAGTAAGGCGATGCGCTGCCAGGCAGTTTAATCGCCGGTTTATAATTGGGTTAGTTGTTCGCACGAAATACACGGTACACCTGCACCAGGATACCATGCTGCCGGTTTGGCGGCCGGGAGCGTTACCGGTAACCGGCGATAATAAGAGGCTAATTATCAACTAATTTATAGGCAGCCCATAATATTTTGTTAATAACTCCTTAATGAACGGATCGCCGCCGCAGATAATGATCATTGACGGCAATATTGTTCGGGGCCCGGTGGCTTTTGATGATAAAGCAAACATGGCATCTTGCCTATTCCCGCTTTTTAAACTAAATTTGAGTGATCCGAATGTTCACTATTTTAATCCTGCCTTACACATGAAGATACTTGTCGTTGACGACGAAACAGACGTGCAGCCCCTGTTCTTACAGCGTTTCAGAAAGGAGATACGCAACCACGAGATCGATTTCACATTTGCCCTTTCGGGCGAAGAAGCATTGTCGTACCTTGAGCAAAACCCTTCCGAGATCGTGCTCATTCTTTCGGACATTAACATGCCCGGAATGAGCGGCCTCGACCTGCTCGAGCGTATCCGCGAGAAGTACGATACTCCACCGCCGGTGGTGATGATGATTACGGCGTACGGCGATGAGGACAACCGCAAATATGCCATAGAGCACGGCGCGAACGACTTCCTGACAAAGCCGCTGGATTTTAATACATTAAAAGAGAAACTTAGAAGCTTAGAGATATAATGGCCAAGATACTGGTAGTTGACGATGAGGCCGACCTGGAGCTGCTGGTAAAACAGAAGTTCCGTCGCAAGATCCGGGAGAATTTATATGAATTTGTTTTTGCTCATAACGGCATCGAGGCGCTGGAACGCCTGGCCGAAAATCCTGATATCGATATCGTGCTCAGCGATATCAACATGCCCGAAATGGATGGGCTCACCCTCCTGACGAGGCTCCCTGCAGCCAACCCGCTGATCAAAGCCGTAATGGTTTCCGCCTATGGCGATATGGAAAACATCCGCATGGCGATGAACCGCGGTGCATTCGATTTCGTGTGCAAACCGGTGAATTTCGAGGACCTGGAGCTTACCATGGATAAAACCGTGCTGCACGTACAGCAGCTGCGGGAAACCATGAAGGCCATTAAGGAGAACAACATCCTGAAAATGTACGTGGATGAAAACGTGCTCAATTTCATGACCCACAAGGAGTTTGAGCACAGCCTGCTGGCCAACGAAACGCTCGACGCCACCGTTATGTTCATCGATATCTGCGGTTTTACCGCGATCTCGGAGCACTTACCCGCCAACACCGTGGTACAGCTGATCAACAAGCTGTTCGACCTGATGGTAAAGGAGATCATCGCCCAGAAAGGGCATGTCGATAAATTTATGGGTGATGCCGTGATGGCCGTTTTCCGTGGCGATTACCACCTCGACCGTGCCATCGACGTGGCCCTGGCCATTCGCGAGCAGTTTAAAACTGCCGAAGAGATCGCCCTGGAAGGAAAGGTATTCACTCCGCAGATCTCTGTAGGCATCAATGCCGGCGAAATGGTGTCGGGAAACATCGGCTCTGCCTCGCTCCGCCGGCTGGACTATACGGTGATCGGTGATTCTGTGAACCTCGCACAGCGTTTGCAGTCGGCGGCACAGCCCGGCCAGATCGTGATCTCTGAAGAGGTGTACGAACGCGCAAAAGAATCCTTTAATTGCCAGCGCATCGGCGAAGTAAATCTGAAGAACAAGGCGAAGGCAGTGATGATTTATGAAGTAGTGGACTGAGGAAGGAGGTTGGGAGGTTACGCTGAACGTCTCCCATCCGGCGACATGCCGTTACGTCGGACGTATACCTCATCCAACCTGTCAATGTCTTGCTCTTTTCTTCAGCACTCCGCCCGCAGCCTCCTTAATGGTATTGGTGAACACGAATGCTTTTTCATCGATCTCGTGTACCAGGTTGCGGAGCCTGCGTACTTCCAGGCGCGTGATGATGGTGAAAATGATATCTGCCGGCTGGCTGATGTGAAAGCTGTCTCTCAGGAAACCGCGTTCCCCCTTATAAATAGTGATACCGCGACCGAGCTTCATCACCAGCTGCTCTTTAATTTCTTCGCTCTTGCCCGAAATAATGGTCACACCGGTGTATTCTTCCAGGCCTTCGATCACGAAAGAAATGGTGCGGGAGGCAGTATAATAGGTAAGCACGGAATATAAGGCTGTCGCCAGGCCGCTAAAGAGGGCCGCAATGAGGAAGATGATCACATTGATACCGAGAATGATCTCGCTGATGGTAAAGCTGCTCCGTTTAAGCGTGTACAGGGCCAGCACTTCGATGCCATCCAGTGCGCATCCGCCACGCATGGCCAGGCCGATCCCGATCCCCATAAAAACCCCGCCAAAAATGGCAGCGAGCAATTTGTCGTCGGCGATATGCGCCACCTCGAAATTAAAAAAATACAGGCTGATAGAGAGCCCTACGATACACGCCATGGTTTTAACGGCAAAATGCCGGCTCACCTGGAATGCGCTGAGCACCACGAACGGGATATTGGTGAGAATAATGGCATAAGTAATGTTGATGTGCGTATACTCATGGATCAACAGCGACATCCCGGTTACCCCACCGTCGAGAAACTGGTTTGGCATCAGGAACCCTTTCAGCGCAAACGAACAAAATAATATACCCGCAATAATATAGATCGTATCCTTTATTACTGATGGAACTGAAGTAGTTAATATTTGCATTAAGGCTGCTGCATTTTAAGTTTGATTGATTGAAGGTGCTTTATCTTCGTTGCTTTTCTCAGTTGAATAGCGGTATCGGTAAAATACCGGTGGGTTTCCAGGAAACTGACTTGTCGCGTATTCCATTCTGCTTCACTATTTACCAACGCCGCCGCAGATAGCTCCTGAAAAAAGCGCTCCGCCACGATAAAATAATCGCCCCTGCCAAGATAGTCAAGATCTGCGTCGCAAAGTATTTCCTCAAGATGATTTTTTGGTGACTGCGGCAGTTTAGTAGCCCGGATCATTCCACAAATGGCGGTAATCTCCTTTTCGGTATAGCCAAATCCCGGCAGGTATGACATCGCAAGCCGGCAGGACTCGTCTTCGTGCCCCGCCGCTTTCGACAGGTAGCCGGAATCATGAAACATCGCCGCCGTTTGTAACAGGGTCTTTTCGTATCCCGTTACGCCTTCCGCTGTTGCGAGCGTTTCTGCGGCGCGTAGTACATCGAGCGTATGTGCCAGGGTATGATATGTTAAATAAGGCGGCAGCTCCTTATTTAACTTTTCCGCTATAAAATCACGGGCTTGTTCAAATTGCATGTTAGCGCGAAGATAAGGATGAATCTTTAATGAACAACGGAGAAGTTGTTTACTTCTCCGTTGTTAAAAGACCGCTATCTCACAGCCTCACGAATCCCTTTACAATTTTGCAGCGCGAACCATTCTCGCCCTCCCCATCATGTCTTTTTTCAATTGGACAGAAGCGAAACCCGCGTTAGAAATTAGCTGAACAACCTGTTCGCCGTATGCCTCGTTAATTTCAAAAAAAAGCAGACCGCCTGGTACTAGCAACCGGACGGCGAGTGCCGTAATTCTCCGGTAGAACAGCAGGGGGTCCGGGTCATCTACGAACAACGCGGTATGTGGTTCGAAATCAAGTACATTCCGGTGCATCGAATCTTTCTCTGCTTCGGCGATATAGGGCGGGTTGCTAACGATCATGCTGAACTGCCTGCCTGCGATCTTCCGGTCAATTTCTTCACTAAGCATATCTCCTTGTAAAAAACGTACTTCAGCCTTGTTTTTCACCGAATTATAAAGCGCCACCTCCAGCGCGTCAAAAGAAATATCGTTCGCCCAAACATCCGCGTGCGGCAGGTGTTTCTTCAGCGAAATGGCGATGCAGCCGGAACCGGTACCAATATCCAGGAGAGTTAATGGCTGATAGCCTGCGGCTGATAGCTGGTAGCGGTTAGCTGATAGCTCTGCCCTGATCCAGTCGACGAGTTCTTCTGTTTCGGGGCGTGGGATCAATACGGCGGGCGTTACCTTAAAGGTTAAGCCGTAAAAAGGTGCTTCGCCGATAATGTATTGGATGGGTTTACCGGTTAGCAGCCCGTCTTCCATTTGCGCCAGGGAGGTCTCTTCCATCAGCGAAAGCGGGCGGTCGCGATTTATCAGCAATTGCGGGCGGCTGAGGCTGCAAACATGCTCTAAAGCGTATTGTGCGAGGCTGGCGGCTTCAACAGGATCGTAAATTTGCAGGAGACGGTCGGTCAGGAGACGCTCAGCTGTAGCCAATGTCATTTGACAAAGTAAATAAAAACATTACCCAAAATTTTTACATTTTTGCGAAAACTATATTGAATGCAGAGTTACGAGGAATTTATTGATCTGAGCGTGGGCTTCCCGCAGGAAGGCTTCGAGGTGATCGACGATGAGCTATATTTTCACGACCTGAACCTGATGGAAATGATCGAAACGTATGGCACCCCCCTGCGCTTTACGTACCTGCCGATTATCAGTAAAAAGATCCAGCAAGCTAAGCTGCTGTTTAAAAAAGCGATCGTTAACAACAACTATCGCGGCAGCTATAAATATTGTTATTGTACCAAAAGCTCGCATTTTAAACATGTGGTTGAAGAGGCGCTGAAGAACAATATCCACCTGGAAACGTCTTCTGCCTTCGACATGCCGATGATCGACGCGCTGCAGAAAAAAGGCGTGGTAAAAAAGGACATGACGGTAATTTGCAACGGGTTTAAAACTTACCAGTATAAGCAATACATTATCGACATGCTGCACGACGGGTACATCAACATTATCCCCGTACTCGACAATAAAGAGGAGTTCAACATCTACGACGATGAGGTGGAGATGGACACGCCCTGTAACCTGGGCATCCGCATAGCGGCAGAAGAACAGCCCGACTCGCAATTTTATACTTCGCGGCTGGGTATACGCATGGAAGACGTGATCGAGTTCTATAACAGCAAGGTAGCGCATAATCCCGCCTTCCGGGTGAAACTGCTGCATTTCTTTATCAACTCGGGGATTTCAGACACGCCTTACTATTGGAACGAGCTCGAGAAATATGTAACGCTCTATTGCAAGTTCAAAAAGATTAACCCGCACCTGGACACGCTGGATATAGGCGGCGGAATGCCTTTTAAAGATTCGCTGGTATTTGATTTCGATTACGAGTACATGGTGAACGAGATCGTAAAACGAATCAAAGAGATCTGCGCGGAAAACGACGTGGTGGAACCGGATATCATTACCGAATTCGGGAAATACACGGTGGCGGAAGCGTCCGGGATACTTTACAAAGTATTAGGCCGCAAACAGCAGAACGACCGCGAACGCTGGCTGATGCTCGACGGTTCATTTATCACCAACCTGCCCGATGTCTGGGCCCTGAACCAAAAATACATCCTGCTCCCCATCAACAACTGGGATGCTGAATACGAACGTGTAAATCTTGGCGGAATCACTTGCGACGGCCAGGACTACTACAACCAGGAAGCCCATATGAACAGCGTGTTCATGCCCAAAACCAGGAAACTCCAATATATCGGATTCTTCCACACCGGTGCTTACCAGGAAGTATTAAGCGGGTATGGCGGTATTCACCACTGCCTGCTGCCCTCGCCCAAACATGTCATTATCCGCAGGAACCGCGATGAGACGTTTAACTTCGAAGTATTCGGAGAAGAGCAGAACTCAAAACAGGTGTTGAAGATATTGGGATATGTGTAGAAAACGTTCGACTGCTCACGTTCAACGTTGCTGCCGTGAGCTTCTATCCGGAGATGGTTATGTTGTTAGTTACCGTCAATAACATACGAATTAAAATACGGGGTCATCTATAACGTTATATTTGCTTATTATCACCCGGTATGCGACTGATCTTGATTGTCCTCTTTATTCCCTTATTGGCCTGTACCAATCATCCGTCAACCATGGCCAGTTCCGGCACGACGGAAGTGCGCGATTCGCTGCCCCGTGAGCGCTTCGTACTCCTGCCATTCATGATGGGCACCGACAAGGCGGTGATCTCGATCGACACCACTTACAAGAAATTCGGCCAAAAGGCAGCCTTCCCGATTTCATTATTCATTACTATCAACACTGAAGAAAAGGATGCAGACGGATTCCCGACCGCGAAGGAAGCGGCTGTTTTCACGTCGATTGAAACGAAGCTGACCACAGCGCTTGCGCCCTTTAAAACCTGTTACATCGGCAAAACCACGGTAAAGGGCTACCGCGATATGATCTTCTACATCAAAAAAGAAGATCAGCCAAAAATCAGCCGGGTGGTTGGGGAAATCAAAAAGAAGCAAGCACGGCTGAAAGAATTCACGTTTGAAAACGATGCACTGTGGGAAGGGGTTGGGGAATTTTACGGGGCGGTTGGGGAGAATAGAAAATAGTTTCCATTCCCTGCGCTCTATCTCTGTCCCCTTCTCAGGAATCGAACTTTTCCAGCAGCTTCAGCAACGTAGCGAAATCCTTTGGATAGGGAGCTTCGAACGTCATCTCATCCGTTTCGTTGATCCGGAACGTAGTGCTTTTAGCGTGGAGGGCGAAACGCTTCATGACCGGTTGCTCCTCCTGTTCTTTACCGAGACGGTAACCGCGCTTCAGCGAGGATAAAAAAACGGGCTTGCCGCCATACATTTCATCTCCGGCGATAGAAGCGCGCTGCGTAGCAAGGTGTATGCGGATCTGGTGCATCCTGCCTGTTACCGGCCGGCACTCTGCCAGGGTATAGTGCTTAAAATACACCAGGGAGTTAAACCACGTCTCTGCAGGCTTACCTTCCTGGCGGTTGATGCTCACATTCTTATTGCCCATGTTCAGGATCGGCAGGTCTACCTGTAGCTCATTAAACACGTGTGTGCCATCGATAATTGCGTGGTACACCTTCTTCACCTTACGCCGCTCGAACTGCATAGACACCAGCCGGTAACTTTCCGGGTTCCGTGCGATGATGAGCACGCCCGAAGTTTCCTTATCGAGCCGGTGACATACCTGCGCATCGGGCGAATATTGCTTTGCCAGCCGGAGGATATTTATTTCCCCGCCCTCCCGCTCATCCAGGGAGCTGATAAAAGGGGGCTTGTTGATCACGATGAGGTCGTCGTTTTCGAATAGTATGAGGTCTTGGAATTTGGGGAATTTCATGTTTTTCTCTTTGTACAACCAGAGCCGGTAGTCAATGGCCGGCAGCCATCAGCTCAAATGACAGCTACAAAGTAAACGTATTTCCTTCAACAGCCAGCAACGTATTCGTAAATACGGTGCGGCACTCGTCGAGAAGCGGGGCCAGGTCGCGGTAGCGGGCGGAAAAGTGACCGATCAGGAGATACCCGATACCGGCGTCCGCCGCCGCCTGTCCGGCCTGCAATGCCGTGGTATGGAAGGTTTCCCGGGCACGGTCTATCATATCGTGCATAAAAGTAGCTTCGTGGTAAAGTGTATTCGCCCGGGCGATCGCGGGGAAATAGCTGCCGTCGCAAAGTGTATCCGAGCAGTAAGCATATGACCTGGGCACCTCCGCTTCACGGGTGAGGTCGGCGGCCAGGTGTACCACGCCCTGCTTATCGGTAAAATCGATCCCGCGTTTCAGCAGCGGAATACATTCCGGCGGGATACCCAGCTCGTCTATCTTCTCTTTGATCACCCGGCGTTGCCTTCTTTTCTGGGTAAACCTGAAACCGGTGGTCGGGATGCGGTGGTTTAGCGCGAAGGTTTCTACAGTGATGTCGTTATTCTGGAAGATCACGCCCGGTGCAGCCGGATCCGTTGCATAAAATAGGATGGGGTACCGCAGGTTGGTTTGTGAATACAGCAGCTGGATGTCGATGATCTCTTTCAACTCCGGCGGACCGAAAACATTCATAGGTTTCGATCTGCCATTCAGGTGCAAAGAGGATAGCAGGCCGACAAGGCCCAGGTAATGGTCGCCATGGAGATGGCTGATAAAGATATAGTCGATGCGCTGCGCTTTTAACCCGAACCGGATCAACTGGAGCTGAGTTCCTTCACCGCAGTCGATGAGGAAATACTTTTCATTAATATTGAGGAGCTGTGCGCTGGGGTTCCTGTTAAAAATGGGTGTTGCCGAACTGCTGCCTAAAATGGTTACCTCGAATCTCATGCTGGTTTCACAGCAATTATCTCGCCTCTTTCTTAAGGTCTTTCTCGATTTCTTCCATAAAGATCAGGTCGATCCCTTCCTCTACCGTAGGTACGATGTTAAGCACATTCTCGAGCTGCGAAATATTTACGAGCCTGGTGATGTTATCGTTGATGCCGGTAATGATAAACGACCCGTCGGCATTGTTGCAAAGGCGATGCCCTACAAGCAGGCTGCTGAGACCAGACGAGTCGGAATATTTTACGGATGACAAGTCAAGAATAATATTCCGTTGTCCTTCCGCATTGATCAATATCAGCTCAGACTTAAGCTGAGGGGTGATCAGGGTATTCAGTTTAGGTTCGTTCAGCTTTATTAAAACGTATTTTTCGTGCTTATCTAGCGTAAATTTCATATCCGGTAACCCTTATAGGTTTGCACAATATTAGGAAATAATCCGTTTAATTCAAACGATTCAAAAATTCGGTAATGTTTCTCTCCACGCGGGCTATCACTTCTTCGCCGTCTGTTTTGCGGAAGGTTTCGCCGGTGATATGCTCATACAATTCGATGTAACGTTCTGAAATAGAGGACACGATTTCGGGGGTCATAGCCGGTACTACCTGGTCTTCCTTTCCCTGGAAGCCGTTCTCGATCAGCCATTTCCGCACAAACTCCTTTGAAAGCTGGCGCTGCGGTGATCCGCTGGCCTGCAGTTGGTGGTAGCCATCCTGGTAAAAATAGCGCGACGAATCAGGGGTGTGTATTTCGTCGATCAGGATCACCTTCCCGTCGGCTTTGCCGAATTCGTATTTGGTATCCACAAGGATCAATCCGCGTGCTGCGGCCATTTCGGTACCGCGCTGGAACAACTGCCGGGTGAACGACTCGAGCTGGACGTAATCCGCCTCCGAAACGATGCCCCTTTTCAGGATCTCTTCGCGGGAGATGTCTTCGTCGTGCCCTACAGATGCTTTGGTGGTGGGTGTAATGATCGGCTCGGGAAGCTTATCATTCTCTCTAAGGCCTTCGGGCAATGAAACACCGCAAACCGACCGCCGACCGGCATTGTATTCGCGCCAGGCGTGCCCGGCGAGGTATCCCCTGATCACCATTTCCACTTTAAAGGGCTCGCAAATGCGGCCGATGGTAACGCTCGGGTCAGGCACGTCGATCACCCAGTTGGGAACGATGTCCTGTGTAGCATTTAAAAACTTTGCAGCGATCTGGTTAAGTACCTGGCCTTTGTAAGGGATAGCCTCGGGCAGCACCACATCGAACGCCGAAATACGGTCGGAGACCACCATGACCAGGTATTTATCGCTGATCGTATAAACATCACGGACCTTGCCTTTGTAGAAATGGGTCTGTCCGGGTAAGGAAAAGTGGGTTTCTTTGATTGATGACATTTTGGTTGACGTTTTACGTGGGACGTTAGACGCTTGTTTATTGCCAGGTATTAAGATAATTCTTGTGTTGAGCTTGAATCCACGTCAAATATTTAACGTAACACCTTACTGAATATCCCCATACGCTTCCAGGATCCGTTTCACCAGTTTGTGCCTTACCACATCTTCGCCGGTGAGGTAGATGATGTCGATGCCTTTGATGTCTGCAAGGATGCGCAGTGCGGTATGTAAGCCTGATTGCTGTTTTTTGGGAAGATCGATCTGTGTCACGTCACCGGTAACGATAAACTTCGCCGAGGGGCCCATCCTGGTCAGGAACATTTTGAGCTGCATATCGGTGGCGTTCTGCGCTTCATCGAGGATCACGAAACAATTGTCGAGGGTCCTTCCGCGCATAAACGCCAGCGGGGCGATCTCGATGGTGCGGTTTTCCAGGTATAGCTTTAGTTTTTCGGCAGGGATCATGTCATCCAGCGCATCGTATAACGGGCGGAGGTAGGGATCGATCTTTTCCTTGAGGTCGCCGGGAAGGAAACCCAGGTTCTCTCCTGCTTCAACTGCCGGACGCGTTAAGATAATGCGCTTGATCTCTTTGTTTTTTAACGCCCGCACGGCAAGCGCTACGGCCGTATAAGTTTTACCGGTTCCGGCAGGGCCGATGGCGAACAGGATATCGGAGGTGTTGATGCTCTCCACCATGCGCCGCTGGTTCTTGGTGCGTGCTTTCACCACGATGCCGTTCGGGCCGAAAACGATAGCTTCTCCGCTCCCCGGCTTATCGGCCGGCGACTCGCCGCCACCCGAAACGGGCACGCGCGCGCCCAGCATGCTTTCGAGGTCGTTAATGCTTAACGACTCGAATTTCTCTACATGCTTTACCAACTCGGTGAAACGCAAGTTAAAGGCATTGAGCTCATTCTCGTCGCCAAGTACCTTTACTTCGCTCCCGCGCGCTACGATCTTTATCTTAGGAAACTGCCTTTTTATAATTTCGAAGTACTCATTATTTGGTCCCCAGAGCACCACGGGGTTGATGTTTTCAAGAGATAGTTTCAGTTCGTTCAAAATGGCTTTTTTTAGTTCCTGATATTTTTATGGGATTAAAATTCAATATTTGCAGGGGCAACTCCCTATGCAAGATTAATAATAATTATTCACATTTTAATGGCAATAATCACTCTGACGACCGACCTCGGTTATAAAGATTTTTACCAGGCCGCCCTCAAAGGGAGTATCCTGAGCCTGGCGCCAAATGTGACTCTTGTAGATATAACACACGACATTTCCGCCTTCAATATTCCCCAGGCAGCCTTCGTTTTAAAGAATGCCTTCAACTATTTCCCCAAGGGTTCGGTACACCTCATCGGCATCGATTCGGTATTTAACCAGGATACCCGCTACCTGGCTACCCGCTACAAAGGGCACTTTTTCGTAGGCTCCGATAACGGTATCTTTTCGCTTCTTTTCGATGAAGCGCCGGAGGAGATCGTGGAGCTGAACATAATGCAGGACCTGAAATTCCTGCACTTTCCGCTAACGGACATATTCGCTAAAGCTGCCTGCCACCTCGCCAAAGGCGGAAAGCTGAAAGAGATCGGGCTTCCGGTTGAAGACCTGGAAGAAAAGATGAGCCTGCAGCCGGTGATCGAGCGCAATATCATCCGCGGAAGCGTGATCTATGTGGACATCTTCCAGAACGTGATCACCAACATTACCAAAGACCTGTTTACCAGGATACAAAAGAACCGTGAGTTTACGCTCTTTTTCAGGCGTAACGAATCGATCTCGCAATTAAGCTGGCATTACAACGAAGTGCCGGAAGGCGAAAAACTATGCTTGTTCGGGATCAGTAATCACCTGGAAATTGCCATCAATAAAGGAAACGCAAGCGGCCTGCTGGGTTTAAACGTGGGAGATATCGTGAGGATTGAGTTTTATCCGTAGTGATCAGTTGTTAATTTCCAGCGATCGGTCAGGGAAGAACTTAATTATCGGGTTAGTTGTTAATATGCAGTTTACACAAAAAAATCGATAACATTTTTACCAGCAGGACCTGTTAAAAACTGGTCTATGAAAGCTGATCACTGATAACTTTATGAAAAAACTCCTCCTCCTGGTCCTGTTTTCCCTTCCCGGGATTTCGTTTGCCCAGCAAAGTAACCCGGCTTACGATCTGCAGCGCGACAAGATCAATACGCTGCTGGATAATCGTGCGGGCGACTACGGGCAATACCAGGAAAGCCTTACGAAACGTACCGGGATCTTTGGCCTTAAAACCAAGAAAGACATGCAGCGATCGATCGATATCCTTTCCGGGATCATCGAAACGGATAATAACATCCTGCGCGAAACCAAGGTGCTGCTCGATTACAAAGACCTGGAAAAAACACGGGTGGAAATAAAGGCCACCAACGTAGAAGAGCGGGTGAACGCGTACATGGCCACCATTACCAAACTTCAGCAGCAGAACGAACAACTGAAGGCAGCGGCAGAGAAGGCCGACAGCAAAAACAGCAAACTGCAATTCGGCTTATTTGCCTGTATAGCAATTATTTTAATCTTGCTATTTGTAGCAAAAAATAAGCTGAAAGGGCGTTAGACGCCGCACGTTTTACATCGGCCATTCGATCCCCGGCTTAAAGATATATTTTAACACCTGGCAATTAAACTTAAATTAATCGATCGGCGTGTAACCTTAAACGTACTATGAAACTTACCATACACGGTGCGGCCAGGCAAGTGACCGGGAGCATGCACCTGCTGGAGCTCGACCATTATAAAATCCTGGTAGATTGCGGCCTCGACTACGAAAAAGGCACCTGGCAGGAAGAAAACGCGTTATTCCCCTTTGACCCGGCGGAGATCGACGTGGTATTGCTCACCCATGCTCATATCGACCATTCGGGGAACCTGCCAACGCTGGTGCGGATGGGATTCGAAGGACAGATCCTGTGCACCGGCCCTACCGCAGACCTCAGCGAGCTGCTCCTGCTCGATTCGGTGAACGTTTTTTTAAGCCGGGAGCGCCGGCATTCGAAAAGAAAACGGGGAAATTCAGGCCCGAAGCCTTTATACCTGCAAAAACATGTGATGGATACCGTGCAACGGTTCGTGACCATCGGCTTTAATAAACCATTCAGGCTGAACGGCGACGTGGAAGTCACTTTTATCCCCGCCGGACATTTACTGGGCGCCGCTTTTATCGTGCTGCGGGTACAGGACAGGGGTGAGGAAAAGACGATCGCTTTTACCGGAGACGTTGGCCGGAAAAATTACCCGGTGCTGAACGATCCCGCAATGATCCCGCCTGTTAATTACCTTGTAAGCGAATCTACTTATGGCGGCCGTTTTCACAGCAAAGACAAAACGCTGACCAAGATGCTGACGGAGGTGATCAATGAGGCCTGCATAAAAAACCCGGGGCGCCTCATCATTCCCGCCTTCAGCATCGGGCGCACACAGGCACTGGTATATTCGCTTAACAAGATATTTACGAATGGGTTATTGCCACCAGTTAAAGTATATGTTGATAGCCCGCTCGCTGCCCTTGCCACAGACGTTTTCAGAAAGCACCATCACCTCGTGAACCAGGAAGCACAGGAGTTTTATCGCCGCGAAGGCGATGAATTTGAATTTGAGAACCTCGTGTATGTCCAGGACATGAAAGAGAGCCGCGAACTGGCCAATTATTTTGAGCCTGGTATCATTATCTCTTCGGCGGGAATGCTGGAAGGCGGCCGCATCCAGGACCATCTTTTTTACAACATCCAGAACTACTACTGTACCATCCTGTTCATTGGCTACTGTGCGAAGGGAACGTTAGGTCACCGGTTGCTTCGCGGCGATTCTGTGGTACATATCCGCGACCGCGAGCTGGCTGTATATGCCACGATCAGGCAAACGGATTTGTTAAGCGGGCATGGCGACCATAGCGACCTGGTAAATACTATTACACACCAGGACCCTGCGAAGTTGCGCAGGATCTTCCTGGTACATGGCGAGACGCAAAGCATGCAACTGCTACAAGAAGACTTGTTTGACAGGGGCTACCGGGTAGAGATCCCCGAAAAGGGTCAGGTGTTTGAATTGTAGGTCATTAAACCGGCCGCTTTTAACCCGCTGTTTAATGCTGCTTCTACGGTTCCCATAAGCGGGCCGTCGTAAAGGGCCTCGCCGGCAAAGTAAAGGGTTTCGGCAACAGGTTCGCTGAGCATGGTTCTTGCGTGGTGAGTATCCACGGTTGCGTATGCGTAAGAGCCGCGGGAAAACGGTTCCTCGCTCCAGTTAGCTACCCGGGAGTAAACCAGGTTCTGCCTGAGCCATGCCACCTCTACGCCGAAGATCGCTGAAAGAGATTGGAGCGCATGCGCCACTATCGTATCATCTGGTGATGCGGCATATTCGCCCGCAGGCGGTCCGCCTAACCAACCGGTAAGTAAGTTGCTTCGGGCAGGAAGCTGGGTCCACCAGGTAGGCACTTTTTCTTCAGAAAAGAACATGGCCACGTTAGAAAGATCGGCGCCATTTCCGGCTCTTTCCCAAAATGGCCCGGTGAATCCGAGCAATACCTTCACCACCTGTCCAACACCAATGTGGCGGTAGGCCTTGGTAATATCCGGCAAAGGCGGAGAAAATACGGGCGCTTCGGCGGTCTCCGGTCTTTGCATCACTCCTGCCGGGATGGTGACCAGTACTTTTGCTGCCCGGTAGGAGTCCCCGTCACCCGTAACAACAACCGCTTCGCCGCTGCGCCACCTGATCTCCTTTACGGTCCTGCCGGTCAGTATAGTTCCTCCCAGCCGTCTTATTTTGCCCGCTAAAAAGTCTGCGAGCCGCACATACCCCCCATCAATGCGGTATTGATCTTCGTCTTCGCCGAACCACTCGTCTTTTAAAGCCAGTATACTCACCTTTCGGGGGTCGGCGGTATCATAGCCGGAGGCAAATCGCTCAATGGCATTCCGTAAGCCGGCATAGCGCCGGTCACTGAAATAGGTTTGAAGAAACTCACTTAGCGGTATATCGGCGGTGAGCCCATTAATAGCTTTTTCAAACTCAACCCAATCACCGGGACCTTCCTCTTCCGCGGACGATCCATTGCCATTTAGGTGGATACGTGTTCCGGTGATCTTTTCAAAGGGGATTCCCGCTTCTTGCAGCAGGCCGATGGTAACGGGCAGGTTGCCATGGATAAATTCTGCGCCTAGTTCAATGACCTGGCCGGCAACGCCGGAAACAATGGTGTTGATCCTTCCGCCGATGCGGTCTCTCGCTTCGAGTACCAGCACTTGCAGGCCTGATTCTGCCAATTGACGGGCGGCGGCTAAGCCCGAGATCCCGGCGCCGATGATGATCCTGTCTGGTTGCATTACAGATTACAAATTAAAGATTCAAATTGTTTAGACACCCGCTTTGCTTTTCCGGGCGTTCAATGGTTCACGCAATGAAACAAGACCTTCGCAAGCGCAAAGATCAGAGTTCGTCGACCTGGTGAATAAGTAACCCGGCACGAAACTTCGGTTCGAACCACGTCGATTTGGGGGGCATTACCTCACCTGAGTCGGCCACGCGGATGAGCTCATCTATCGAAGTGGGATACAAGGTAAATGCAATGGCAGTCCCGCCATCGTCCACCATCCTGGACAGCTCCTGGAGCGGTGTGGTACCCCCTATAAACTGGATCCTGTTATCGGTACGGGGATCGCCTATCCCTAATATAGGATTGAGTACCAGGTCCTGCAATAAGCTTACATCAAGTTCCGCTACAGGATTGTCATTGCCCGGATGCTGATCTTTTAACGAAAGCAGGTACCATTTACCGGCGTGATACATCCCGAATCGGCGGGGACCTGGTGGTTTTAGCGGTTCGTTTGCCGGGGAATTTTCCAGGATAAAATGTGTTCGCAACTGTTCGAGCAACGCGGTGGTACTTAGCCCCCTGGTGTCGCTTATCAGCCGGTAGAATTCGTAAACTTTCAGTTGCCCGGTGGACATATACACCGACGTGAAGAAATTGTACTCCTCTGTTCCCCGGTGTTTAAGGTTCAGTTTGCGGCGTTCGATCCCATACCCGCAGGCCGATGCCGCGCGGTGGTGACCGTCGGCTATATACGTTCTGCCTAGGTTCGAGAAAATACCGACCAACTCTTGCAGGCGGTCCGGCTCGTTTATGCACCATAACTTGTGGCGCTCGCCTTCGCTGGCAAACTCCAGTAACGGTGCGGTCTCCATCGCAGTTCTTATCACGCGGTCAATCTGTTCGTTAGGCAGGTGGGCAATTAGCACCGGGTTGGCGTCGATGCCAGTTTGACGGATATATTCAATCAATGCATTTTCGCGCTCTTTGCGGGTGTGCTCGTGTTTACGTACCGTATTATCGAGATAATCGTCTATGGAAGTTACTGTCCATATCCCACACTGGGTCAATCCGTTGTGAGAAATTTCATAAACATATACAGCCGCTTTCTCATCTCTTACCAGGATGCCCTGTTCCAGGAAATCATTAAAATTTTCGTTGATGATTTTATAAGCCAGCTCCTTACGCGAGCCCCTCAGGTAGGGATTCAGGATCTTAGGCACCAGCATGTTCACGTACGAGTACGGGTTTTCCTGCCGGATCGTTTTGGCGTCGTCCAGGCTCAGGTTTTCCAGCTGCAGTGCTACCTTGGCAGCGATTGCAGGGGAAGGATGAATACCGGGGAAAGGTTTGATCTTTGGCATGTAAATCTGGTTAAAGCTGGAAGCCGGAGGTATAAGTCTGAACGCCCGGGTCTACTCAACTAATTGTCCTGTTCATAACGAAACACTTCGGCACCCAACTTTAAATTTCCAGCTTCAACCTTCGAACAAATTTACTTTTTATCCGAAAAAAACTCAATGATCAGGCTTGCCAGCTCTGTTCCGATCCGTTCCTGGGCTTCGTTGGTAGAAGCGCCGATATGCGGGGTAAGGGAAACTTTCGGGTGAATGAGCAGCTCGCCAAGCGGAGTTGGCTCGTTATCGAACACGTCCAGTCCGGCGAATGCCACCTGGCCAGAATCAAGCGCATCAAGCAACGCATTTTCGTCGATGGTACCACCTCGCGAGCAGTTGACCACACCGACGCCTTTTTTCATTTTGCTGAACTCTTCTTCGCCAAGGATCGGTTTATCCAGGAAAGGAATGTGAAGACTAATGAAATCAGACTGGCTGATCAATTCGTCAAACGCAGCTTTTTGCACAGGAACGCTTACGGTGATACCGCCCGCCAGGGTAAGCTCCAGCGAGGTAGGGAAATCATAAACGTCGAAGGCAAGCACTTCCATGCCAAGACCGAGCGCTACTTTGGCGGTCTCCCGCCCGATCCGCCCGAAACCGATAATGCCGATCTTTTTGCCGCGCAGCTCGATGCCTTTGGCATATGCCTTTTTCAGGTCATTAAATTTAGAACCGCCTGTAACAGGCATCTTGCGGTTCGAATCGTGCAAGAAGCGAACACCAGTAAATAAGTGCGCGAACACCAGCTCCGCTACCGACAAGGAAGAAGAAGCGGGTGTATTTACAACTGCCAGCCCTTTCGAGCGTGCATAATCCACATCGATGTTATCCATTCCAACGCCACCGCGGCCGATCAGCTTAAGACTTGGTACCGCATCGATCAGGTCTTTGCGCACTTTCGTGGCGCTCCTTACCGTAATGGCATCATACGCATGCAATTTTTCCGCGAGCTCGGCCTGCGGGATATTTTCGGTGTCTACTATAAATCCGGCTTCTTCCAGTAATTTTTTGCCTATGGGATCAATACCATCATTGGCGAGTATTTTTATCATTCCAGTTATCAAGTTTTCGGTGGTCAGTGGTCAGTGGTCAGTTTTCAGTGGTCAGTTTTCAGTGGTCAGTTTTCAGTTTTCAGTTTAGTTATCAGCGGTCTGTAAAGGCTGTGATGTTTAGGCACCGCGCCGGAACTGATCACTGATACCTGACCACTGACAACTATTCCCTATTTATTTTTTTCAGCGAAATCCTGCATCGCTTCAATCAGCCGGTGTACGCTGGTGATCGGCAGTGCGTTATACATAGAGGCCCTGAAGCCGCCTACGCTGCGGTGGCCTTTAAGGCCGATGATATCGAGGTCTTCTGTAAACTTAAGGAACGGTTTTTCGAACTCCGGGTTTTCCATTACGAAACAGATATTCATTCTCGAGCGGTCTTCCACCTTGCAGGTACCTTTAAACAGCGGGTTACGGTCGATCTCCTCGTATAAAGCACGCGCCTTAGCAGCGTTTTCTTTATCGATCTCGGCGATGCCTCCTTTTGACTTGAGCCATCTCAGGTTAAGCATGGATACATAAATAGAGAATACCGGCGGTGTATTGTACATAGAACCGCCCTCGATCTGCACCTGGTAATCGAGCATGGAAGGGAGCTTACGGTCCACTTTTCCAAGCAGCTCGTCTTTAACGATCACTACCGTGACGCCTGCCGGGCCAATGTTCTTTTGCGCCCCGGCATAAATCAGGCCGAAGTCGGCCACGTTTACCGGGCGGCTGAAGATATCCGAAGACATATCGCAAACCAACGGAACGGCCGTTTCAGGGAACTTGTGCAGCTCAGTACCATAAATGGTGTTATTGGAAGTAACATGGAAATATGCCGCATCAGCCGGTACTTCGTAATCCTTGGGGATGTACGTATAATTCTCCGCTTTGGAGGAGGCCACTACGTTTACGTTGCCGAAGAGCTTTGCTTCCTTTACCGCTTTATTCGCCCATACCCCGGTATCTAGGTAAGCCGCTGCCTGGTCGCTGTTAAGCAGGTTCATAGGCACCATTGAAAACTGGAGGCTTGCCCCACCCTGGAGAAACACCACCGAGTAGCCTTCGGGCACTCCGAGCAGTTCCTTTACCAGGCGCACCGATTCATCTACCACCGCTTCAAATTCAGGAGTACGATGCGAGATCTCCAGGATGGAAAGGCCCGTATCGTTAAAATTTAACACCGCCTGTGAAGCTTGTTTAAACACTTCCTGCGGTAAGATGCATGGTCCGGCACCGAAATTATATTTCATATTTTTCAAGTTAATGGTGTCAAAATTAGCAGAATAATATTGTTTTCTTTATTTGTTTTTAATCTTTGCAATCAGCCGGATATTTAGCTGTCGCGAAGTAAGATAATTGGGTACCGCGTAGAGGTTATTATTTACATCTTTTATCCAGAGGTACGACACTGTATTATTGATATTCAGGAGGTTAAACACCTCGGCGTAAGCCACGAAAGAATGAAAATATTTCTCCAGGAACCGTGGTTTTTTGGATAGCTGTTCGTCGAGGAAATCCTTCGAAAAGCCTATATCCACCCGCCGGTAGGCCGGAATCTTAAATACATCGCGGTAGCGTTCTGCCGACGGCGGACCGGCCGGGAGCGCCGAGCCATATAAGAGATTAAGGTGCACTTTGTAGGCGGGATTCTGCAGCAGCTGGTCCTGGAAAAACACCGAGAAATTGATCCGCTGGTCCGTAGGCCTTTTCAGGTACCCAGGCGTTACCCGGGTTGTATTTCCTGCCGCATCTTTGACAAAATAAAAATCGTTTTGAATATCCTCCGCCGTTTTCATGAGCGAAAGGCGGAATGCCGATTCGAGGCCTGGCACGAACTGTCCGCTCAGGTTCAGGTCGGCGCCAGCCGCATATCCTTTCGCCAGTTGGTCGGCAAGGTAGCGGATGCGCAGGTTTTCGATCTTGTAGGGCACCAGTCTATCGAGTTTCTTGTAATAAAGCTCGGAGGTAAACGTAAGCGTAGTACCCAGTCCCTGGAATACATAATCCGCCCCGGTGAGGAAATGTAACGAGCGCTGTGCTTTGGTAGAGAGATTTAAAGTTCCGTCGAAATTGCGAAGTTCCCGGTAATAGGGCGGTTGATTATAGGAGCCGGCGGCGAGGCGAAAGGAGAACCGGTTATTGTCAGGCAGGCGGTACATCAGGCTAACGCGGGGGCTTAGCAGCAATTCTTCCGTGAGCGTATTGAAGTTGCTGCGCACACCCGCAGAAAACTTAAGCCCGTAAGAAAGATCATAGGTACTTTGCAGGTACATGCTCACCTTGTCTGCTTTCACGCGGTTGTCGGCGCTGATATAATCTCCGGAAGGAAGCTTCGCCGGTAAGATGTAACCGGCAGAATCCGTTACGCTGTATTCCCTCAGCTGGTCGCGGATATGCGAGAATTCGTACCGTGCGCCCCACTCCCAGAAGGACGTACTTTTTTGCTGGTAGGCACGGATCTCCGTGCTGTATATCCGCGAAGAGAGCTCGTTCCTGGCATGGTCGAGGTAAGAGCCTGTACCGCGGTTGATCTTGAGCTCGCCTGCTGATGCGCCCGTCATGGTTTCCTCGAGACGGTATGCGCCCTCGATATCAAAATTTTCTTGCTCATTGGCACGTGTAACCGCATTTATCCATTTAATGTTCAGGATATCCGACGGCTTGTAAAGAAGCGTCAGAGCGCCTGTAAACGTATCGTAACGGTCGGATTCTTTTCCGCGGTAAGCAACATCCAGCCTGAGGTAACGTTCACTGGTACCGAAAGTAGTTTCCCGGGACGCAGGAACGAGCACAAAACGGTTGTAATTGTAGCCCGCCAGCAGCGAAGCCGCAAGCTTGGGGTGAATATCCCGCTGGTAGAGGAACTGGAAATCGTAAAAGTCGGGCTGATAACTTCCTTTTACCTCCTGCCCCCGGAGCAAGCCCTGGTTATTTTTGCTGCGCATTCCCAGCAGGTAATAGCTCTTTTTATCTTTCGCAGGAGATTTTACCGCTGCCGAAATGCCCAGCAGGCCGATAGAGACCCTGGTCTCGCCGGTGTCGGGCCGCGTATAGCGGATATCCAGCACAGATGACAGCTTATCGCCATACCGTGCTTCATAACCGCCCGCGAAAAAGCTGACCCTTCCTGCCAGGTCGGGGTTAATGATGCTTAAACCCTCCTGCTGCCCGTTACGCACAAGCAGCGGGCGATAGATCTCGATGTCGTTTATATATACCAGGTTCTCGTCGAAATTACCTCCCCTCACCGAATACTGCGAGCTCAGCTCGTTATTGGCAGAAACGCCTGGAAGCATCTTAAGTATGGATTCGAAATTACCGGAAGCGCCGGGAAAATTAGCAATGGACCCGGCGTTCATGATATTTGCGCTTCCTGCCCTTGCCGCCTGGATCCTGATCTCTTCGAGCGGACGAACGTCCTTTTGCATCGTCACGTCCTGTATAAATACATTCCCCACGGAGAACTGGATCTCGATGGTTTGAGCCAGGTAGCCTGTACATGAAAAGGTGAGATTGGAATTCCTGTTCCTGATGGTGATGGCGTAGACGCCGTTATTGTCGCTTTGCGCGATGATCTTCTCACCGTTCACCTTGATGGTGACGTGCGAAAGCGGTTCTCCCTGGGAATTTTTGATCGTGCCGGTTACCTGTCTGGCGGTTTGTGCCGCTGCGATACCAGCCACAAACATGAAGATAACCAGCAGCACCGCTTTCATGGTTATGCCTGCATTACTTCGGGGCTGAGGTTTTTAAGACCTGCAATTACCTGCCTCGGATCGGGAGCGCTGAATACAAAGTTTCCGGCCACCAGCACGTTGGCGCCTGCCGCCAGTAACGCCCCGGCATTGCTGCTGCTCACGCCGCCATCGATCTCGATATGTACCGCGTGCCCGGCCGCCATGGCCGCCAGTTTGCGGGTCTTCTCAAAAGTATGACCGATAAACTGCTGCCCGCCAAAACCGGGATTAACCGACATAAGCAGTACCTGGTCGATATCTTCCAGGATATCTTCCAGCACGTGCACCGGGGTGTGGGGGTTCAGGGCCACTCCTGCCATACAGCCTGCCTCGCGGATGGCGTGAACGGTGCGGTGTAAATGTGTGCAGGCCTCATAATGGACGCTGATCACCGCTGCGCCGGCATCCCGGAAACGGGTAATATAACGGTCGGGGTCTACAATCATCAGGTGAACGTCGAGCGGCTTTTTTGCGTGTTTAGCGATGGCCTCGGCCACGGGAAACCCGAAAGATATATTGGGAACGAAAACGCCGTCCATAATATCTACGTGGATCCAGTCGGCCTCGCTTTCGTTGATCATTTCAACATCGCGCTGCAGGTTAGCAAAGTCAGCTGCGAGAATAGATGGGGCAACCAGGTGCTTCATGGCTCAAACTTACAGCAATAATGTAAGAGACACAAAAAGTTCAATGTTTCGTTATCCACAACGCATAGAAGGCACCGCGAAGTCATCGGGGAATATACCGCTAAACGGATCTATTAAACAAGAAAGCCGCCCCGGAATGGGACGGCTTCAAATTAACTTCTAAGCGGGTTATTATTCAGCGCCTTTTTCGTCGGGACGAGGAGGACGCGGTAACAGCGCTTTTCTCGATAACTTAAGTTTACCCTGTTTATCGATATCGAGCAGTTTTACGCGTACTTCGTCGCCTACTTTAAAGATGCCATCCATGGTTTCGTACCGTTTCCAGTCGATCTCCGAGATGTGCAGCAAGCCGTCTTTGCCTGGCATGATCTCCACGAACGCACCGAAAGGCATGATGGATTTCACTTTTCCTTCATAGATCTCGCCTACTTCCGGACGGGCAGCAATTGCGCGGATACGGGATACGGCTTTATCGATAGCCGCTTTATTATCAGCGAAGATCTCTACGATACCCTGGTTGTCGACCTCCTCGATGGAGATCGTGGCACCGGTTTCACGCTGCATTTCCTGGATGATCTTTCCGCCCGGCCCGATCACGGCGCCGATAAATTCCTTATCGATACGAAGCGTAACGATGCGTGGCGCATGCGGTTTATAATCTTCGCGAGAAGCAGAAATGGTTTTCTTCATCTCGCCAAGGATATGTAAGCGGGCTTCTTTAGCCTGGTTAAGTGCCGCAGTGAGCACTTCCCAACGTAAACCGTTGATCTTAAGGTCCATCTGGCAGGCAACGATACCTTTTTCGGTGCCGGTTACTTTAAAGTCCATATCGCCCAGGTGATCTTCATCACCGAGAATATCGCTCAGGATGGCATATTTGCCTGTTTTCTCATCGGTGATCAATCCCATTGCAATTCCCGAAACAGGTGCTTTGATCTTGATGCCGGCATCCATCAGTGCAAGTGTACCGGCACAAACGGTCGCCATAGAAGATGAGCCGTTCGACTCGAGAATATCCGAAACGATGCGGATGGTATAAGGGTTAAGGTCTGAATCAGGCAATACTTTCTTCAAAGAACGCATGGCCAGGTTCCCGTGACCGATCTCGCGTCGGCCTGCGCCACGGTTCGGACGCACTTCGCCGGTCGAGAAGCCGGGGAAGTTGTAATGCAGCAGGAACTTGTTATAGCCGTTGATAAAAGCGCCATCGATCATCTGCTCATCAGATTTTGCACCCAGCGTAACAGTGGTTAACGATTGAGTTTCACCACGGGTGAACACAGCCGATCCGTGGGCGGAAGGCAGGTAACCTACTTCGCTCCAGATCGGGCGTACGGTGCGTACATCGCGGCCGTCGAGGCGCATGCCTTCGTCGAGGACCAGATTGCGGATGGCATCGTACTGCACATCGTGGAAATATTTCTTAGCCAGGAAGCCGGTCACGTTATCGATCTCTTCGCCTAAGCTGGCGATAAAGTCCATTAATACGGCGCCGAACTGGTCGCCGCGCTCATGCTTAGGCAACTGTAGTTTGGCGATGGCGTAAACTTTGTCGTATGTAGCGGCGAAAACCTGCTCACGAAGCTCAGGGTTGCTCGGCTCGTGGTTGTACTCGCGTTTTTTTGTTTTGCCCACCATCTCTGCAAGCTCGATCTGTGCCTGCACCTGGATCTTGATGGCTTTGTGCGCAAATTCGATCGCTTCGATCATCTCCGATTCAGAGATCTCGCTGGCTTCACCTTCCACCATGCCGATGTCGTTCATAGAACCGGCAACGATAAACTCGAGGGTTGCACGCTCAAGATCGCTCATCAGGGGGTTGATCACCAGTTGTCCGTCGATCTTCGCCACACGCACTTCAGAGATCGGTCCGTTAAACGGGATATCCGATACGGCAAGCGCCGCAGAAGCTGCGAGGCCGGCAAGGCTGTCGGGCATGATGTTTTTGTCGGCAGAGATCAGGGTGATCATTACCTGCGTGTCGGCGTGGTAATTATCAGGGAACATCGGGCGCAGCGCACGGTCAACCAGGCGTGAAATTAATACTTCGTAGTCTGATAAACGTGCCTCGCGGCGTAAGAAACCTCCCGGGATGCGGCCCGTGGAAGCATATTTCTCCTGGTAATCCACGGATAGTGGTAGAAAGTCGATGCCTTCTTTTGCATCCCTGGTCGAAACCACGGTTGCCAGCAGCATCGTGTCGCCCATTTTTACCACTACGGAGCCATCCGCCTGTTTTGCAAGCTTACCGGTCTCGATTTCGATCATACGGCCATCGCCCTGATCGAACGTTTTTTTAATTGCGTTGTAACTCATGTTGTTTTGCTTTCGGTGCACTTTTCCTCTTTTGAGCGCACCTTGTTTTATTGGGTTTTGTTTTGTTGCGAAAAATAAAAAGCCACCCCGTAAACTTGAGATGGCTTTAATGTGCTTGGCAAAGAATTATTTGATGATATCCCTTAATTCCAATGCTTTGATAATGGCACGATACCGGTTGATATCTTTTTTGTAAAGATATGCCAGGATGGCGCGGCGTTTACCTACCAGTTTCTGCAGGGCAAGCTGTGTTGAAAAATCCTTTTTGTTCTTTTTCAAATGCCCTGTTAAATGAGCGATACGCGAGGTAAACAATGCTACCTGACCTTCGGCCGAGCCTGTGTCAGCTGCACTTTTACCGTGCTTAGCGAAAATATTCGCTTTGTACTCTGTACTTAAATACATTACCTGAATAATATTAAAGTGGTTAAAAATTTTATAATTGGGTGCAAAGGTAATAATTAATGAACAATTAACAATGGGAATCAACAATATTGTATCACACGTGTTTCGCTGGTTAAATCGTACCCAGGTAAGTACTCTTAACCCCGCTGATATCCCCCACCATGTCAATCATGCGGTTAACGTTTCCTTTCGCAATTGCGATTTCAAGGAGGCATCGGTTGTCAAACTGCTGGTGGATAACCGGAAGATCGTGCTGCTTAATAAGTTTCATCACGTCGTTCATTACGGCGTAACCAAATTCAATTCGATAAATATCGCTGATGGTACGTTCAACGATATCCGCGGAGGCGAGCGCCTGAACCGTTACGGTTTTGTAAGCGTTGATGAGGCCGGGCACTCCAAGCAGCGTACCGCCGAAATAGCGCACCACTACTACAAATATGTTGGTAACATCGGCCGATAACAGCGTGTTGAGGATCGGTCTCCCGGCAGATCCCGCCGGCTCGCCGTCGTCGCTGATACGAAAAACCGACCGATCGGGCGTAAGGCGCATTGCACGGCAAAAATGAACAGCCCGGGGATGCTGCTTACGTAAAGCGTCTAATAAAGGTTTAGCCTGTTCTTCGGCAGTGACAGGGTAAGCAAAGGCGATGAAACGACTGCCGCGATCGGTGAAAGCCGCTTCGGAAGGAGCGGCTATGGTTTTATAGGTATCGGAGAACAGCACCAGGTTAGATTTTTACCATCCGGGAATCCGTCTCCAGGCGTTCCACTGATGCTATACGCAACATATCATGGTACCCGGGAAAGAGCAGGTTTAACAAATAATTGTATTCCAACGGGTATATCAATCCATCGCTAACGGTCAATTCGATGCAGATCACAAAAACAACCAGCTGAGGAGCGATACCAATAATCGTCGCCATATGCTTATTTATTTTCGAGTTTCCAACCTTTAAACGGTTTCACGGTCGCACAATTCGGCGTACCGTCGCTGCCCTTGCCGGGAACCTGCGCCTGCAATACAAAGGACTCTTCGTTTAACAGGATATTCACCGTATCCCAGCCGATGCCCCTCAGGGGCACTTTTAACCTGCGTGTCCATTCAGAATCCCACTGGCCGGCGCTTTTACCGATGTCGATATAAATAAAGCGGTCGCCGGTAGCGCCATGCACCTGCTTACCAAGAAAATCGGGGGCGTCGTCCTTACCTTGCTTAACCCTGACAATACATTCGAAAACCAGGTTGGCGCCATCTGATCGTTGCTTTTGCACGATCTTGTAGTTATTGCCGCCGCCTTCCTGGAGACTAAAGTCAACACCTTCGTTCGGGCTTTCGAGCACAATCCTGCATATGAATTCCTGGTTCATAGGTTAAGATTAAGGTTTTCAGATACAAAAACCTAATTTCGAAAAAAAATGCGTTTATGACCAACGATTTCGCATATAGTCGTTTTACCACCGAGTTCCGGGTGCGGCCGGACGATATCGATATGTTTCAGCATGTGCATAACAGTAAATATTTCGATTATGTGCTTGCCGCCCGTTACGACCAAATGGAGCGCTTTTATAAAATGCCCATGGAAGAGTTTATGGAACAAGGGTACGGATGGGTGGTAAAAACGGCACACGTAGATTACAAACGCCCTATGAGCATGGGCGACGAATTTATCGTAGAAACAGGCATAGAAAACATGAGCGGGAAAGGATGTAGGGTACAGTTTAACATCACGATAAAGAAAACGGGCAAGATCGCCTGCGACGGCTGGTTCGACTATGTGCTGATCGACATCAAATCCGGGCGGAGTATGCCTGTTACGGAAGAGATGATCGGAAGGTATTCGATTTGAAGGGCTAAAGAGAATTGAAAAAATGAGGAAAAGGAGATTATTTACAGGGGCGCTGATGATGCTGGGGGTGATTTCGATGGGGTTCGTGCAGGCAGTAAAGCGACCGAACGTTATTATTATCCTGGCGGACGACATGGGTTACTCAGATATCGGGTGTTTTGGCGGCGACGCCCGGACCCCGAACCTGGATGCCCTGGCGGCCGGCGGCTTAAAGATGACACAGTTTTACAATGCGTCGCGGTGCTGTCCATCGCGCGCATCGCTGCTTACCGGCTTGTACCCGCACCAGGCGGGTGTGGGCGATATGGTAAATACCCGGGTACAGCCCGCCTACCAGGGATACCTGAACCAGAATTCGGTAACGATTGCAGAAGCGATGAAGCGCAGTGGATACAACACCTATATGGCGGGGAAATGGCACGTAGGCCAGGCCCCGGAGCATTGGCCGGTAAAACGGGGATTCGACCGGTATTTCGGACTGATCGACGGTGCGAACAGCTATTTTGGAAATATCCCCTACCGCCCTAACCAAACGCTAACCATCGCGCTGGATGATAAGCCGTACGATCCTGGTCCCGGCTACTACAGCACCGATGCCTATACCGATTATGCGATCAAATTTATTGACGAAGGGCAGCCATCGGGTAAACCGTTTTTCCTGTACCTCGCTTACCAGGCTCCGCATTGGCCGCTGCAGGCGCTCCCGGAAGATATCCAAAAATACAAAGGCAAGTTTATGGCGGGTTGGGATGAGCTTCGCATGCAGCGATTTAAACGAATGAAAGCAAGCGGGATCCTGCCGGCAAATGCGGTATTGTCTCCCCGCGATTCGTCGTTACGCGACTGGAACACGCTGAACACCGACGAAAAAGTACGTTGGGATGACCAGATGGCTGTTTATGCGGCCATGATCGACCGAATGGACCAGAACATTGGCCGGCTGCGTAAAAAATTGCGGGAGCTGAAGCAGGATAAAAACACGGTGATCATGTTCCTGTCTGATAACGGGGCGAGCCACGAAAAAATTAACCCGACCGGCTTTACTCCCCAAATGTTCGCCAACAGCCAGAAGATGGCCAGCGAACCAGGTTCCTTTACGGCCTATGGCATTCCCGGCGCCAATGTCAGCAATACACCGTTCAGGATGTTCAAGCATTGGGAATACGAAGGCGGCACCTCTACCCCATTCATCGCTTATGGGCCGGGCATTGTTAAACCAGGCATAAAAAGCGACCGTCCGGCGCATTTAATCGACCTGATGCCTACCTGTCTCGGGCTGGCCGCAGCTCCCTACCCGAAACAGTATCGTGGCAACACCATCACCCCTGCCGAGGGCGTCAGCCTGCTGCCCGTCTTCCGCGGAAACCTGTGGAAAGGACATCCGGCCCTTTTCTTCGAACATGAGGGAAGCAGGGCGGTGCGCCAGGGCGACTGGAAACTTGTCTCGGAATTCCCGGCAAACAAGTGGCAGCTGTATAACATACGTTCAGACAGGGCGGAAATACACGACCTGGGCGCTAAAAACCCGGCAAAAGTGAAAGAGCTGGTCGGCCTTTATGAAAATTGGACAAAACATGCCGGGGTGATCGACTTCGACAAACTGGAGAAGAAAAGAAGCGATTGATGCCTTAGATGTCCAACGTTACTTAAACCACCCTTTCCGGTAGAAATAAAAGACCTGTATTGCGGCCAGCAACCCCATAGCCAGCAATGTGTACAGGTAACCGTTTTCCGCGTATAGCTCGGGCATGTTGTGATGCAGCACCTTCCCGGTTTCGGGATCGGTGTAGGAGAAATTCATGCCGTATACGCCTGCGATAAAGGTAAGCGGGATAAAAATCGAAGAAATGATGGTAAGCACCTTCATGATCTCGTTCATGCGATTGCTGATGATCGAGAGGTTCATGTCGATGAGCGTGGTGGTTACGTCTTTGTAGCTCTCCACCAGGTCCACAACCTGCATACAATGGTCGTAAATATCTTTCAGGAACGTTTTGGTATCCTGGGTGATCAGCGGCGAGTCGCTGCGTATCATATCATTGATCTTGTCGCGTTCGGGCCACGCCGCACGGCGGATGAGGATCATAGCCCGCTTAATCTCCTGGATCTTGTACATAATGCTTTTGTCGGGCTTACGGTATAACAGCTCTTCGATCATGTCGAGCTCGTCGCCAAGCCGGTAGATCAGTCCGAAATAATTATCAATGATCACGTCCATCAGCGTGTACATCAGGTAAGATGATCCCGCGAAGCGGATATTGCCTTTTCCGCCTTCGAGCCTGGTAACTACCGGGTGCAGGCAATCCTGGTAGTTTTCCTGGAAGCTGATGAGGATATCGGGCATCAGGATGAACGACATCTGTTCGTTCTCGATCTCCAGGTTGTCGTTGAGGTAGAGCATGCGGCTGGTAGCAAAAAGATATCCATCATATTCATCGAGCTTGGGGCGCTGGAGCGTACCCGCGATATCTTCGAGCACCAGTTTATGGATGTTAAAGCGCTTGCCGATGTATTCGAACAGCTCCATGCTTCCCAGCCCGCGGATATCTACCCAGTGCGTAAGGCCCTGGTGTTTTGCCAGGTGCGCATCAAGCTCACCGGAATTTTTAATCTCCTGGCTGATGAGCTCGCTTTCGCTGTAAGAAAAAACGGTGATCAGCGGTTCCAGGGCGTCTGCATCGAGCTCGATCACGCCCGGACTGTTACCTGCTACCTGGCGGTATTTTTTTGGTTTGATGGTTATGCGCCTGATCTTCGACATAGTTAAAGGTACGCCGAACTACCGGGTCCCTGGCTGAATAACAAATCTATTACGCTTAAGTTGGAGGCAAATCCGTTTCGGTCGGCAAACAGCTGGAAATAAGGCTTTGCCTGGAAGTCAGACCGCGTTTTGGGGTGAATGCTACCGCGAAGATCGGCCACGGCTGCGGACGGAGGCTGGTAACCGGTCGTATATGTCCATTGAATGTGCATTTTCAGGAACTTAAGCAACAGGCGGAGCAGGGCCTCGTTATAATCGAACAGGAAAGTAGTTTTTTCTTCGTAGAACGATGCGAGCTCATCTTCGTAAAACTCGAAATAAGCGGCGCTCCGGTAGCAGGTTTGCAGGCTCATCCAATGCTGGCGCTGCCAGTTGAAGTCATAGCTGATTTTTACATCCTTAAAAGGTGTGTGCACTTTCGAGCCTTTTATCACCGGTATGATCAGGTCGAGCTTGCCATTGTGCGAACTGATCACCGCCCTGTTGCGGTAGGTTTGTTTTGGGAAATGCTCGTTGCGCTCGAGCAATACCGTATCTTTTGCATGCTTCAGCTCGCTGAAATATTGTACCGGCGGCAAGTAAAATAATGGGAATATCGTGCCTTTATCCATCCTATCCTGTATGTTTGCTGGCGCCGAAAGTAATAAATAGTTATCAGTGATCAGGGGTCAGTTATCAGTTATCAGCGGTCAGCTATCAGCCGTCAGCTATCAGCCGTCGGCTTCTGTTCCGAAAGTGGCCGTGGTGATCATCAATTGGAACGGACGGCATTTCCTGGAGCGGTTCCTGCCGGCTGTTTGCGGCTCTACTTATCCCAACCTGGAGGTGGTACTGGGCGATAATGCGTCGACGGACGATTCGCTGGAATTTACCCGCCTGCACTTCCCGCAGGTGCGAATCTGTGTAAACGACCGGAATTATGGTTATGCCGGCGGCTACAACCGGTTGCTGGAACATATAGATGCCGATTATTTCGTATTGCTCAACTCGGACGTGGAAGTTGTTCCTGGCTGGATAGAGCCCGTTATTAAGCTCATGGAAAGCGACCCGGCCATCGCGGCAGCACAACCCAAGATCCTTTCGTGGCATAAGCGGCAATATTTTGAGCACGCAGGTGCGGCCGGTGGCTATATCGACCGGTATGGCTACCCGTTTTGCCGCGGCAGGATATTCGATTCGGTAGAGGAAGATTCGGGTCAGTACGACACTGCCGGGGAGATCTTCTGGGCATCGGGCGCGGCTTTTTTTATCCGCAAAAGTTGCTGGGATGCCTGCGGCGGGTTCGACGCCGATTTTTTTGCACACATGGAAGAGATCGATCTCTGCTGGCGGCTTAAAAACCGCGGCTACAAGGTAATGTCGTGCCCGGAAAGCACCGTGTACCACGTAGGCGCCGGCACCCTGCAAAGCGACAGTCCGTTTAAGACTTACCTAAACTTCAGGAATAACCTGGTGATGCTGAAAAAGAACCTCCCACCCAATAAGGCAGGCATGATACTTTTCATTCGTTTCTGGCTTGATCTTATTTCGCTCCTGCGCTTTATACTACAAGGGAAATTTAAACTCGCCGGCGCGATAAGCCATGCCCACCGGTACTTCACCTGGAACTACAGAAAAATAAGCCGGAAGCGTGAAAAGAATTTCGCCGAATTTAACGCCAAGGGCCAATGGGACGGCAGCGTGGTGTGGGCGTATTTTGCGAAAGGGAAAAGGAAGTTTGCGCAGGTGGTGAAGGGGGGGAAGGAGGAATAGAGAATAGGGAGTAGAAAGTAGAAAATAGAAAACAGAAAATAGAGAATAGGAAATAGAAAAATAGGCAATAGAAAATAGAGAAAAAGGGAACGGGTAATGAGGATTTCTATTCTATGTTTCCTATTTTCTGTTTTCTATTCTCTATTTTCTGTTTTCTGTTCTCTGTTCTCTACTCCCTATTCCCCATTTTCCCAACTTCCTACAGTATCAGGATCAGCACCAGGATGATGATGATGATGGCACCTACAGAAAGGTATACGCCGCCACCCATCGCACGGGCTTCTTTCTTCATGGCTTTCAGCTCGCTTTTCAGCTCTTTGCGTTCTTCGCGGCTGAGGCTCGATTTATCCATCGACTTGATCTCTTCAACTCTTTGTTTTATTTCCTGGATCCGTACTTGCTGCTGTTCAGTAAGCTCGGGCGCTTTTTTGTCGTCCTTAACATCAGCGGCCATCGTAGTGAATCCCATCATGAGGAATGCAACCAGAACATAGATTTTCTTTTTCATGTTGTTGAGTTTATTTTGTTGTAATAGCTACATAAGCAGGCAACAGGAAAAATTGTTTTAACGCATTAAAAAATTGCATTTTTGCGCTCCGCTCACAGGCGGGTACTGATACATATGGCGACACCTAGAAAAGCAGCGATGGGGTTCATTTTCGTCACGCTCCTGATAGACACGATCGGGTTCGGACTTATTTACCCCGTATTACCGCGGCTGATTGAACAAATGATCCATGGCGACCTTAGCCAGGCCTCCCGGTGGAATGCGTGGCTGATGTCGGCCTATGCCGTTACCCAATTTATTTGTGCGCCGGTCATCGGGAGCCTGAGTGATAAATATGGGCGCCGGCCGGTATTGCTCTTGTCGTTGTTTGGATTCGGGCTGGATTATATCCTGCTGTCGCTGGCGCCCACCATCTGGTGGCTGGTGGCCGGCCGCGTGATCGCAGGTATTACCGGCGCGAGCTTCACTACCGCATCGGCTTACATCGCAGACATCAGCACGGCCGAAGACCGGGCAAAAAACTTCGGCATGATCGGGGCCGCTTTCGGGCTTGGCTTTATCATCGGCCCTGCCATCGGCGGCTTACTGGGAGAGCTTGGCCCGCGCGTGCCATTTATTGTAGCCGCGTGCCTCACCTTAATGAATTTTATTTACGGTTATTTCGTACTTCCTGAATCATTATCAGCCGAAAACCGCCGCCCTTTTTCCTGGGTAAGATCCAACCCGCTGGGCTCGGTGCTCCAGCTTAAACAATATAAAGGGGTTGGCGGCCTCATCCTGGCGCTGGTATTCGTATACATCGGCGGTTATGCCGTTCAAAGCACCTGGGCATATGTCAATATCGAGAAGTTCAACTGGGGCGAAGGCCTCATTGGTATTTCGTTAACCGTAGTGGGCGTATTGGTGGCGGGTGTGCAAGGCGGATTGATCCGTTTTACCAACCCGCGGTTAGGGAACGAAAAAAGTATTTACGTCGGTCTTGGGCTTTATGCGGCCGGCCTCGTACTGTTCGCGTTCGCTAACCAGGGGTGGATGATGTTTGCATTCCTGGTGCCTTATTGCCTTGGCGGGATCGCGGGGCCGGCGCTTCAATCAGTGATCACCGAACATGTGCCATCAAACGAGCAGGGTGAGCTGCAGGGAACGCTTACCAGCCTCATGAGCCTTACCATGATCTTCGGACCGATGCTGATGAACAACCTATTTTCCTGGTGTACGGGCAAAGGCGCCGCGATCTATTTCCCGGGAGCTCCTTTCCTGGCGGGAGCTATTTTTATGGTCATCAGCATCGTTATCGCGGCAGCAAGTATGAAGAAACCTTCGTTCATAAACCGGGGAACCGGGAAAGCGTAATTACCGCACCAGCGTGATGTATCCGGAACGCCGGATCTCTTTTTTCCTGAAATCGTCGAAAGAGTCGAACACCCAGTAATAAGTGCCTATGGGCGCTTTTTTGCTTCGGTGCGTGCCGTCCCAAAACTGGTTCAGGTCCGCTGTTTCGAACACCGGCTCGCCCCAGCGGGTATAAATGCGAAAGTACACCACCCGCAGGAAGCCTGTGATATCCAACTTAAAGAAATCGTTCACCCCATCGCCATTGGGGGTAAAAGTGTTGATGGAAGTCACCACCGGGTCGTCAGGCGGTTTGATGAGGATATACACCGGTTTGGTAACACTGCAGCCACCGGCGTTGGTGGCCGTAACATAATAAGTACCGGTGATGTTCACCGCAGTTTTTTTCACCGGCTTTTTACCGGCTTCATCCAGTGAATAAGTATAGGTTTGCCCATCCTTAACCGTACTGATCAACGACGGGAGGCTGATAGCGGTGGGGTAAACTACCGCTTCCGGTTGTATTAAGGTAAACTCGGGCAATTGGTAAACGGTAACCTTCACCGGCGAGATCCCGGAGCAACCGGCGGAATTTGTTCCTTTAATGTAATAGGTATTGGATTCGGTGATAGCCGCCGGGCTCTCGAGGACCTTTGAAGCATCCGCGTCCGTATAATACGTATAAAACAACCCGCTGCTGCTGCCCGCTGTTACAGAGGAGGCAGTGATATTTGCCGTGACGCAGGCCATCACCGGCGCGGTTTTGATCACCGGCACGGTACCCACTACCACGCTGATCGGCCTGACGGCATAACATCCTTTTTTATCGGCGGCCTTAATGTAATAAGTGCCGGTTAAATCGATGGCGGTTGGATTGAGCACACGCCTGGTGGCCTGGCTATCAGACCAGTAAGATAGGGTTACGCCGACATCGGTGCCTGCGGTGATCTCCGGCCGTGTAATATCCGTGGTTAAAGGGTAACATACGTTGGGCGGGCTCTTCACTATTAATACGGGCGGCTCATTCACGATGACGTTCACCGCCTTTATCACAAAACAACCCGAGGGAATATATCCCTTTACGTACACCGTGCCGCTGGATGTGATCGACTTGGGATTGGGGTAAAAGAAGCGCCCTTCCGGGTCGGTATGATAAGTATACTTCAAATAAGGCGTGCTGCCCGCTACATAAGCCGGGCTTGTGAGGTCAACCGGTTCCGTTCGGCAGGCGACGATGGTTTCGGGCAGGTTTAACAGTATCGGCTCGTTATAGGCGGTTATAACGGCATAAAGGGTAGTTTCACAACCATAACCGGGGTAAGGAACGATCTTCAGGGGGAATATGGTACCAACTGCCGGCAGGTTATCGATGGTGAGCGTATATTCGTTACCAAGCACCTTGCTAAAATCTGATGTGTACCAGGTATAAGACGCATAGCCCGACGGCCCGACCAGCGTCATGGTGTTACCTGATCCCGGACAAATGGTACTGCCCGCTATCGGCGACGTACAATTTTCATTTACATCGATGTAAGCGTAGCCGAAATGGCCGCCCATGGTGCAATCCATCGTGGTGAACTCCAGCCGGATCTCTCTTCCGGCATACGCCGAAAGGTCGAGATTTACAGCCGACCACGGTTTGAAATAGACCGTAGCCGGGCCGTTATTGTTTCCCCCTCCCTGGCCGTTACCACGCCCGGTGTCGGGGCATCCCGGGGGGCGGCCCGCATTTCCCCTGGCATCCGATCTCTGAAACCCGGGAATAGCCGAGGAAGAAACATAATCCGCAGAGCCGCAAAGCTCAACGCGGCCTGTAGCCACATCGTACACTTTGGCCACGAAGCGCGGCTGCTCGCTGGCTCCATGTTCAGGATCTTCAAAAACGACCGCGTAATTGTAAGTAACCGTATAGTTTTTGGCGCCGTCAGGAATCTTAAAAGTATACGAGATTGATTCGGTTTCCTTACAAGTTGAGTTATTTCCAAGCTTTACGGTAAAGTTACTGCCATTAGGGCAAAGGATGGGGAAATTACCGTAAGGATCCACTTCAGCATAGCTGGCGCTGTTAATGATGGTATGACGGCCCAGCACAACGCCCGTGTTAAGAAGGCCTACATCGGTATCGCCGGTTTTGCATACCCATCCTGTAAAATCGCCCTGTTCAAAACCGATATTCGGCGGACATTCAACATAAGGAATGCCTTGCGCGCACAATCTCACAGAAAAAAACAGCATAAGCCCTGTAATCCCAGGAAGAAAAATAGGCTTGATCCTTATCTCC
Source organism: Hufsiella ginkgonis (assembly GCF_009834915.1). Taxonomy (GTDB): domain Bacteria; phylum Bacteroidota; class Bacteroidia; order Sphingobacteriales; family Sphingobacteriaceae; genus Hufsiella; species Hufsiella ginkgonis. The sequence goes on from NZ_WVHS01000002.1 coordinate 603,446, forward strand.
ATGATATAATGGCAATTGGCTGTTAACCAAATTTACAGTATTGCTATTGTATATTAGTCGTTACGAGAAATAATAACGATTGGTTTGCTCAAACCCGATTTATCCCGGCAGACTAGAGCATGCTGAAATAGATCACCCTCATAAGGACGAGTATTACAGTCACGGCCAGCACATAAATGAAGGTGTCGGAAACCCCGCGGCGGCTATGTTTTGAGAGATTCATATCCCAATAACAAGCGTTTAATGAAACTGTTTTTGTCGGCAACCGTTAAATTGATATAAATTCCCGGGTAAACTTCCGGCACAGAAATTGACCGGCAGCCAGTAAAAAAAGTAAAAGAACCCAATGGAAATCAAGCACCAGGAAAACAGTCAGAAAGGGTCGTTCTACGTTGAAACCGACGGCACGCTGCTGGCAGAAATGACCTATAGTTTTGCGGGGATCGACAAGATCGTGATCGACCATACTTTCGTGTCGGATATTTTGCGCGGGCAGGGCGTGGGTAACCTTCTTGTTGATGCGGCAGTGAGCTATGCCCGCGACAATTCTTTCAAGATCTTCCCTATCTGCCCGTTTGCGCGTTCCGTATTCGGGAAGGTGGCGGCCTACAACGACGTTTACATCAGGTAAACTACTCTTTCAGAAGCTGTTCGCGGCAGCGTTCAAGCTCCGCCGTCGCTTCGCCCGTTAATTTCGGTAATTCCAGGTCGAGGGATTCGAGGGCGTTTACGATACATCTCGCTACCGCGATGCGCGCAAACCATTTTTTATCGGCAGGAATAACGTACCATGGCGCATGAGAGGTTGATGTGGCAGACATCGCTCTTTCATAAGCGTCCATATAGTCGTCCCAGCGCTCACGCTCAACAAGATCAGCAGCAGAAAATTTCCAGTTCTTAAGCGGATCTGCTATCCGATCTAAAAAGCGCTCTTTTTGTTCCGCTTTTGATACATGAAGAAAGAATTTAACCACCACAGTACCGTTGCGCGAAATATGTTTCTCGAAATTTACAATACTCTGATATCGCCGCTTCCAGAAGCCGGCCTTAATATCGGCGGCCTTATTAATGCCTTCATGGTTTTCTTTCAGTACGAACTCAGGATGGACACGTGTTACCAGCACCGACTCGTAATGCGAGCGGTTATGGATACCGATACTCCCCTTTCCCGGAAGGGCGTTGTTATGGCGCCATAAAAAATCGTGCTTAGATTCCTCCAGCGACGGTTGCTTAAAACTATATACCTGGCATCCCTGCGGATTTATACCACTCATTACATGCATAATGGTACTATCTTTACCTGCCGCGTCCATCGCCTGGAAGATCAGCAGGAGCGAATATTTACCACCAGCGTATAATTTCTCCTGTAACCCGCTCATACGCAGTTTCAGGTCGTTGAGCAAGGTTACCGCATCTTCTTTTTCGATGTCGCCGGTAAAATCTGTTGCGTGTTCAGCCAGTGAGACGTGCGCGCCTTCAGCCACCCTGAATTTTTTAATCCATGAATCCATTTGTAAGTTTATATATTTATCGCTGTAATTTTAATTGCCCGAATTCGTTATCAAAGCTGGTTTTATGCAAAGGTGCAAAAGCGAAAAAGGTTTCACTGACGGGACGCCATTTTGCGCTTAACATAAAACATTAATCTAGTTTTTTTGCTAATCAGTTATGTTCAAAGAGATCAGGAATAAGCCTCTCCGTTATGCCGTTATTTTCATCTATTCCGTTATCCTTTTCTTTTGTGCGCTCGAACTCAATTTCCTCTGGCTTTTCGGTTATTCTGTGGATATCAACGATATACGTAAGCCGAACATGCGCATTGCTTCAGAGCTATATACGGCAGACAGCGTACTCATAGGCAGGTACTACCGCGAAAACCGTTCGCCGGTGGCCTTCGATAAGATCGCGCCCAGTGTGATCCATGCATTGGTGGCCACAGAAGACGTGCGATTTTACAAACATTCGGGAGTCGATATTATTTCCCTGATCTCCAGCGGGATATCTACAGCGTCCGGCGATAAGCGCGGCGGCAGCACCATTACCCAACAGCTCGCAAAAAATCTCTATCGTACACGTTATAATAAATCGCAGGGGCTGATCAGGCACATCCCGCTCGTGCGGACCATTGTGTTCAAACTAAAGGAATGGTCGACCGCATTTAAGCTTGAAAGCCACTATTCCAAAGACGAGATCCTGACGCTTTACCTGAACACCGTTCCCTTCGGCAACAACACTTATGGGATAAAAACCGCTGCGAAACGCTTCTTTAACCGTGAACCCGGCATGCTTCGTACAGAGGAATCGGCCACGCTGGTAGGCATGCTGAAAGGCACCACGCTGTATAACCCGATTAACAACCCACAGGACGCGCTGAAAAGGCGGAACGTAGTGCTTTCGCAAATGCGGAAATATGACTACATCACCGATGCTGAGTTTAAGGCAGACACCGTAAAGCCGCTGAAGGTCTCGCAGGGAAACCTGGAGAACGACAGCCAGGGCGATTCCTACCTGCGCAACGCGGTGGCCCGTTACCTGGATAAATGGTGCGAAGAAAACGACCGCGACCTGAATGAAGACGGACTGAAAATTTACACCACCATCGATTCACGGCTCCAGGGCCATGCCGAAGAAGCCGTAGCCGAACAAATGAAGCTGCTGCAGCGGCGGTTTGACAACATCTGGAGCGGCCAGAACCCCTGGCGTGATTCGAAGGGCGTGGAAATCCCTGATTTTATCGACAAAACCGTTCAGCGATTGCCGGTATACGAATACCTCAGGAAACGTTTCGCCGGCAATGCCGACTCGATCGGTTTTTACCTGAACCGCAAAAAGAAAATGAAGATCTTCAGCTGGGGCGGCAATAAGGAGGTGGAATATTCCACCATCGACTCGGTGACCTACTATGTAAAGCTGTTAAATACCGGCATGATGACACTGGACCCGTTTTCCGGGAAGATCAAAGTTTGGGTGGGTGGCATCGATTTCAACTATTTTAAATACGATCACGTAAACCAGTCGAAACGGCAGGCAGGCTCTACCTTTAAGCCTTTTGCTTACCTCGCCGCGCTCGAAGCCGGTATGTCTCCCTGCGATACGATGATCGATCGCCCGGTGCGCATTCCATACCAGGAAGACGGCAAAACCGAATACTGGGAACCTAAAAACTCCGACTGGAACTTTAGCTGGCGCCCTATGTCGCTGCGCTGGGCGATGGGTAAATCGGTAAACTCTATTACGGCGCAGGTTACCGAAAAGGTAGGATGGGACAACGTGGTTAAATATGCCCACGCCTGTGGTATCGAAAGCCCGCTTAAATCCGTGCCTTCGGTAAGCCTCGGACCGAATGATGTGTCGGTTTTTGAAATGGTAAAAGCGTATGGCACCTTCCTGAATAAAGGAATGAAGACCGAGCCCATCCTGGTAGAAAAAATCATGGACCAGGACGGTACGCTGCTGGCGGAGTTCCAGCCCAAGCAGGAACGTGCCATTTCCGAAGAAATCGCCTGGCTGATGCTGTATATGTTCCGCGGGGGCATGGAAGAGCCCGGCGGTACTTCACAATCCCTTTGGGAGTTTCCCGATCTATGGAAAAAGGGCAACCAGATCGGTGGTAAAACAGGCACCTCCTCCGATTTCGTAGACGGTTGGTACATGGGCATCACCAAAGACCTGGTAACAGGGATATGGGTGGGTTGCGACGACCGCAGCATTCATTTTAACTCCTCCGGCACCGGCGAAGGCGCGCATACCGCCCTTCCCATCTTCGGACGGTTTATGGATAAGGTGTATAAAGATCCCAAAACCGGGATCACCCAGGGGCCCTTCCCGAAAGCCGGTGTAAAAATAAACCGCAATTATTACTGCCCCACCCCGCAATATTTCGAGCCAGACAGCACCACTTCAGACAGCACGGCGATCGATTCATTGATCATTCCCCCGGGTGAAGAGCCCCTTCCAGAGCCCGGAACAGGCAATAACCCCGGCGCCGGAACACGGGACCAGGGCGGCAAACAGCCATCAAGCCTGAGAAAGATCATCGCAGATGTTCCTGGCGAAAAAAGGCTCATAGGCCGCAGGCTATTTCATCTTGATTTCATGTAACGTTTTTAATTTGGCACCTGTACGATCGATCGCCTTAAAACAATTTGATTACCAATTGATTTAATCATAACCAGGCCGCCAACCGTAAACCAGAAAAATACGTAACTTAGAATATATTCCAATCTATACATTTTATATGCAACACACAGACTTACCGCGGTATAAAGCTCCTCTCCGCTTTTTCTCCGTAATTACTTTAGTCGCGTTGCTGGCTGCGGTCACTCCTGCCAGCGCTCAATATTTTGGACAAAACAAGGTTCGCTACAAGAACCTGAAATTCAAAGTCTACCAGACCCCGCATTACGAGCTTTATTATTACCTTAATAATGACAGCCTTATCAAGCGTTTTGCCAAGGAAAGCGAAACATGGTACGATCTTCACCAGCAGGTGTTCCGCGATACGTTTAAGCGCAAGAACCCCATTATCCTGTACGAAAACGCGCCTGACTTCCAGCAGACCACGGCGATTGACGGAGAGATCGGGGTGGGGACCGGCGGTGTTACCGAAGGGATGAAAAACCGTGTGGTAATGCCGATCACGCAGATAAACGCACAAACACGGCACGTTCTCGGGCATGAGCTGGTGCACGCATTCCAGTATCACTCGCTGATCGAAGGGGATTCGACCAACCTGGAGAACATCGGAAACCTGCCGTTATGGATGGTTGAAGGGATGGCAGAATACCTCTCTATCGGCAAACGGGATTCGTACACCTCGATGTGGATGCGGGATGCATACCTGAATAAAGACATTCCATCATTAAGGGACCTTACCGAAAGCAATAAATATTTCCCTTATCGTTACGGACAGGCGTTCTGGTCTTATATCGGGTCGACCTATGGGGACACGATCATCGTACCGTTTTTCAAGATGACCGCCAAATACGGTTACCAGATGGCCATTCGCCGCACCTTCGGCTATGACGAGCGTACGCTGTCGAGCTTGTGGAAAACAAGCGTGGAAAACACCTACAAGCCTTTCTTAAAAGATACTTCGCAAATCCCTACCGGGCGTAAGATCATTGATGAAAAGAACGGCGGCGAGACCTATAACGTGGCGCCGGCTGTTTCGCCCGACGGGAGATACGTAGCTTTCCTCTCGGAGAAGGACCTGCTGAGCATCGACCTTTTCCTCGCGGATGCACAAACAGGCAAAATCGTACGTAAGCTCACCAGTAAAGCCCGCAACTCGCATATCGACGAATTCAGCTTTATCGAGTCGGCAGGCGCCTGGTCGCCGGATGGCAGCAAATTCGCATTCAGCGCATACAGCTCGGGCAAGATCCGGTTGTTTATAGTCGACGCTAACTCCGGACGAAACCTTGCCACCGAAAGTATGGACGAGGTGGGTGAGTTTGGAAATTTAACCTGGTCGCCAAACGGGCAGGATATTGCTTTTGCAGGTCTCAAAAATGGCCAGAGCGATCTCTACCTGTTTAACCTGAACGCGAAACGCATCACGCAGCTTACCAATGATAAATATTCTGATTATCACCCGAGCTTCTCGAGAGACGGAAAACGTATCGTGTTCAGCACAGACCGAACTACCTATGACAGCAGCGATAAAACAGTAGAAATACCTTTCAGCCTGGCTATTATCGACGTCGCTACCAAAAAAGTGACCGGCCTGAACGCGTTCGAGGGCGCCAATAACCTGAACCCGCAGTTTTCGGCAAACGATTCCCAGATCTATTTCCTGTCTAACCGCGATGGATTCCGCAACATGTACCGTTACACGGTGGCAACCGGCGGCATCGAGCAGCTTACCGATTACTTTACCGGTATCAGCGGCATTACCGAGTTCTCGCCAGCACTAAGCGTTTCCAGGAACGACGACATTATTTATTCTTATTACCGCGCGCAACGCTACACCATTTATAATGCAAAACCGAAGGATTTTAAGGCGGTGAAGGTAGAGACCAACGACCTGAACTTCGACGCAGCCAACCTCCCTCCTGCCAAGTCGATGGGCGTGGACCTGATCAACGCCAACCTCGACAACTTCGAACGGTTTGAAGAGATCCCCAACGACTCGATCCGGACCGTTCCTTACCGCTCCCAATTTAAGCTTGATTATTTATCCAGCAATGGCGTAGGGGCTTCGGTAGGACGTTTCAGTTCCGGCTTATCCAGCGGGATCCAGGGCATTTTTAGTGACATCCTCGGCCGCAACCAAATTTATAGCGCACTTTCTATCAATGGCGAGATCTACGATTTTGGCGGATCTGTAGCTTATGTGAACCAGAAGAGCCGGATCAACTGGGGTGGTGCAGTATCGCACATCCCTTATGTGTCTGCCTATTCGTCCTACGGCGTCGAAGATCAGTACTACCGCTCGAGCTATGATATTATCCGCACTTTTGAAGACCAGTTCCAGGTATTTGGCAGCTATCCCTTCTCCAGAACGGCCAGGTTCGAGTTAGGTGGCGCTTACTCGCGCTATTATTATCGTGTCGACCGTTACAGCGATTATTACGACCAGAGCGGCGCTTACCGTGGCTCCGATCGTAACAAGATTTCGCTTGACGAGGCCAACGCAAGCTACAATCAATACGGGCTGAACTTTGTTAACTTCAATGTATTCGGGGTAAACTCCGCCTTCGTGGGAGATAATACCTTTTTCGGCGTAACCAGCCCTTTAAGCGGTTTCCGCTACCGCTTCGGCGTATCGAATTATATGGGCGATTATAAATTCGGAACGCTTATCGCGGATGCGCGACGTTATATCCGCCTGAAGCCAGTTACCATTGCGGGACGCTTGTACAATACCAGCCGTTTCGGTCCCGACCAGGGCAAGCTTTACGGTGAATTTGTTGGTTATCCAAACCTGATCAGGGGTTACGAATACAATTCGTTTTACAAAAATGGTGTACTGCGCGGTTCTAATGAAGGATTTAGCCTGAACCAATTGATCGGTACAAAAATAGCAGTTGCCAATCTCGAGTTAAGGTTGCCTTTTACCGGCCCTGAAAAACTATCCGCTTTTGCATCAAAGTTCCTGTTCTCCGACCTGAATGTGTTCTTCGATATGGGACTGGCTTATGACAACGACTCGAAAGTAGCGTTCCGCGGCACACCTCGCGCAGTTGGCATACAACGTGATATTAATGGTCAGCCAATTACCGACCAGCAGGGAAACTCCTTGATATCTTACGAACGCATACCCGCAATGAGTGCCGGTGTATCTTTACGTGTGAATGTGTTCGGGTACTTTGTACTTGAGCCCTACGCAGCGTTTCCGTTCCAGCGTAAAGATGTAAGCGGACCTGTTTTCGGACTTAATTTCGCGCCAGGCTGGTAATCATCACATACTTGAAATAAAAAAGCGGCTACTTAAAACAGCCGCTTTTTGTTTTTTAGTACGCTGCAAATCAATTATTTAATAAGGGCAGGAAAAGAGAAAGGCAACAACTCGTCCAAAAATGAGTTTATTATATAGAAGTTAATTTAATAACAACACAATTAAAGGAAGGATTAACATACGGAATATTCTACACAACCAAAGCAATTGAATAAAAACCAAAAGCAGAACGTTATGAAAAAGTCCGTTTTAATTTTAGCCGTTAGCGCATCAGCGATCTTGTTTTCAACTTCATCGGATGCTCAGGTGATCGACAGTTCAAAAAAGGCTATTGCCACCCGGCAGGTTCCCGTAACCAAACAGGATAGCAGTCGTTCTACCGCTACCACGAGTGTTCAGACACAAACTCCCGCTGCCCAGGCCGCTACCGAAGGAAAAGTAGCCGGCGGTGTATTAATGGTACCTGGCAAAAGCATCATTGACAATACCTCCAAAGCGGCCGAACTTACTTCGCTGGTAAGTGCAATTAAAGCGACAGGCCTTACAGACACCCTTGCAGCAAGCGGCAATTTTACCGTGTTTGCACCGACAAACGACGCGTTTAAGAAATTACCGCAGGGAAGCATCGACACCACTACCGCAGCCGGTAAGGACAAGCTTGAAAATGTAGTGAAGTACCATGTAATTCCGGGGAAATTCACCAAGAAGGATATCGCCTTGGCTATTGCCAAAGGAAAAGGCAAAGCCGAATTAACCACGGTTGAAGGTGATGTGATCACCGCATCGGTAAATGAAAATCACAACCTGGAGCTTACCGATTCAAATGGGAACAAAGCATTGGTTACCACGTTCGATGCAGAACAATCCAATGGCGTAGTACACGTAATTAATAACGTGTTACTGCCTAAGTAAACAGTTTAAATGTTACCTATGGAAGAGAGCTTTCCATAACCAGGTTTCAACGTGGTTATGGGGAGCTTTCTTAGCTTTTACCTTGTTCTAAGCAGATAAGGACAACTTAGGAGATCACCCCTGAACCTGCGGAGACAATAATCAGGGCAATAAAGATCATTTAAATGATCATTATCTTAATATAATAAGTTCCTGTTGCTGCTCCGATGGCGTGTTCCTGTTTTTACGCAAATTCTCCATATGGTTTCCAGAAACGATTACAGCGACCGTATCGCGGCGGCGTACAGCCACAACAATGTGGCCCCAGTTATCTCCCAGTTACATCGGATTAAGCAATATATTGGGAAGGCTTAACCTGTTCCTCTCCCCTTTCGGAGCTCTCTCCAAAGGCATAGCCGTCCAACAAGCGTTTTAATGGTTACTATATTTCATAGTTAATATAAGGAATCCGCCCGAACGGCTGACAGCGACTTCCCCTTATCGGCACCTTACGGTCCACAGGATTAACTCAGGATCAGTTCGTGAAACTTTGGGGCGGCTTGTTTACACCGTGCTTACCCGTTTTAACACAATTTGCGGCCTGTTAACTGGCTGACAAATTCTTTGAGGCGTGCCGGAATTCGCAATATAGCTGTCGGCGATCTATAAGTCTTCAGCAAGTGGTAATGATCACGGCCGAAACGATTGTATGAATTATACAAGACTATTTTCATGGTACAATCTACTCCGGGCGAAGGATGGCATCAAAACAAACTAATCACCTGCTGTTGCTGCGCCGCGTGGCGGGTAAACATCACCTTTTCATAATTTAAGCCGATAGAAAGATCAAGCCAATCCGGGTTTACCGGGCGTATCAACCGTTCTTTTTGCATACGTGTAAACCTGCTGATTAATTTAAAACGCTGCAAGGCGGTTTCCTCTGAGTTGAGCTCCTCAAAATAAACGAGCCGCGTTAATTGCTGACCCGAATCAAAGAACAGGTTGGGCATTTCCCTGTAAAACTTCATGGTTTTCGCCAGGTCGGCGCTCATTCCTACATGCAGCGAGCTGCGGTTTCGGTCGGTCACTACATATACATACTTTTTCATTATTATATTGCTTAATTGTTGCCGGACTAATTGTATTAGTTTATTTTTGCTGTGTTAAAAATATTTACTAATTTTATGAGCATAAAGTTACTAACTAATTTAGTAAATCCAAATTTATTTTAAAATGAGCAACATCTCCTCCAATCTCCGTTTCCTTCGCAGGAAAAAAGGGCTAACACAACAGCAATTCGCTGATAATATGGATATTAAGAGGTCTCTTGTAGGAGCTTATGAAGAAGACCGTGCAGAGCCGAAATATGAATTGCTAAAAAAGTTCGCAGATTTTTACGAGCTCAGTATGGATGAGCTGGTAAATGAGAAGATCAACGAGAAGTGGAAGCCAAGGCAAAAAACCGATGCGGGTAACCTGCGGATCCTGAGTATTTCGGTGGATCAGCACGACCGGGAGAATATAGAATTAGTACCGGTGAAAGCGAGCGCGGGCTACCTCAATGGTTACGGAGACCCCGAGTTTATCGGGGAACTGCCAAAATTCCACCTGCCGATCTTTAGGCAGGGAACCTATCGCGCGTTCGAGTTAACCGGCGATTCCATGCTTCCTATCCAACCGGGGTCGATCATTATCGGCGAATACCTGGAGAACTGGAACGATGTTAAGATCGGCGAAACATACATCGTGATCAGTAAGTCGGAAGGAATTGTTTATAAACGTGCGGGCAGCAAATTCAGGGAAAACAAGTCCATCAAACTAATATCAGACAATACGGTCTACGAACCTTATTCCATTCCTGCCGACGATATCCTGGAGATCTGGGGCTCAAAAGCCTATATTTCTACCAGCTTCCCTGAGCCGACACCCGAGCCTACGATGGAAAGCCTTACCGCTATGATGTCGCAAATGCAAAAATCGATCGCAACGCTTCAAAAAGGCAACAACTAAGTTACAAAAATCACTATCAACCCAATTAAACTTATCAATACCTTAGGAGTCTATTACTAAAATATCAAAATAACCAAAGATGAAAAAAGTACTATTTATTGTTGCTCTGCTGGTAAGCACAGCTTCATTAAGCATGGCTCAGGGTGGTGGTCAAGGCGGCGGCCGTCCGATGGGAACTCCGGAAGAAAGAGCAAAAATGACAATTGACGGTCAGCGTCTTACTTCGCTGGCGCTTACCGATGACCAGAAAGCCAAATTGCTTCCGTTGCTGGTTAAGGCTAACAAGTCCATAGATAGCTTAAGAGCTACAGCTCCACAGGGCGACAGGGATGCTATGATGGCTCTTATGCCAAAAATGACGGCTTTTACCGCTCCGGCAGAAACCGCGCTTATTTCATGGTTAACTCCAGAGCAGAAAAAAGCTTATGATGCTGCATTGGCAGCTGCAAAAGAAAGAAACCCCAATGCTACAGGCATCCTTGGTGGCGGCTTCGGCGGCAGAGGTGGCCAGGGTGGCGGCCAAGGCGGTCAGCGTCCGGCTAACAACTAATTAAAGTCGTTAGGACTTAAGAGCCCCCGGCCAATGGCCGGGGGCTTTTTGCTTGGGCATAACTGTGGGGAAGGACTATGGATCATGTAATATTATCGGGTAGATCCGGCCTATTCCTCCTCCTTTTGTGGCTCTCCCAAGATTTATCGCATGATCCACTGCTACTCTTTAACACTTTTTAACACTCTCCCGCTTAAACCATCGTCGTTTCATACACTCTATCATATATACAAAAACAAGAGATATGAAGAAGTTAATGATCACCGCCGCACTGTTCCTGGCCGTTACCGGGGCAGCCATGGCACAAACGGGTCCCGGAAAAAGAGAGCAGGCGACCCCGGAGCAACGCGCAGAAAAAATGACCGCTCACCTGGATAAAAGCCTTTCGCTATCTTCCGCCCAACGCGAGAAAATATACGCCATTAATCTTGACCGCGCTAAGACTATGAACGGAAAGCGCGGAAAAGCAGACAAACAAGAGTGGAAAAAATCGGCGGAAGCCAACGAAAACAAATTGCTTTCCGTGTTAAATAGCGACCAGAAAAAAGCATACCAAAAAATAAAGGCAGATCGCCATGCTAAACATGCCGGCCGAAAAGGCAAAAACCATCCCGGTAAGCAGAAAGTGTAGTTCTATTTAATCCTATGAATATCGAAAGCGGCATTGTTTACAGTGCCGCTTTCTTATTTTTGGTCAAATATTCACGATTGGAAAGTATAACAAACCACATCAAAGCCAGGCTATACCAGCGTGAGCTGGACAATGCGCTGCGCGTACTTCGTCCGCCTGCCAGCCTGGTTGACTTCTGTTCGAACGACTACCTCGGCTTTGCTTCCTCCGCAAGATTAAAAGAAATGGTCCTGGCAGGCTTAGACGCGAATCCCGGCTATACAACCGGTTCCACCGGATCTCGCTTAATTTCGGGAAACGACACATTTACAGAGGATCTTGAACAGCAAATAGCCGATTTCCACCAGGAGGAGGCAGGTTTAATATTTAACTCCGGCTATGCGGCTAACGTTGGATTATTTTCTTCACTGGCGCAACGCGGCGACACCATTATCACCGATGAGCTGATCCACGCTTCTGTAATAGACGGCGCAAGGATGAGCCATGCCAACAAGTACATTTTTAAACATAACGATCCCGGAAGCCTGGAAGAAAAGCTCAAAGTTGCGAAAGGCAGGATATACATTGCCGTGGAAAGCGTTTATTCCATGGATGGCGATGAAGCACCGTTGAACGAGATCGCCGAACTGGCAGAAAAATATGGAGCCGGTTTGATCGTTGATGAAGCACATGCGGTAGGTATTAAAGGACCGGGCGGGCGGGGCTGCGTAAACCTGCACGGTTTGCAGAACACAGCGCTCGCGCGTGTAATTACCTTCGGCAAGGCACTGGGCTGCCATGGTGCGATCGTGGTGGGAAGCCGGGCGCTTCGTTCGTATCTCATTAACTTTGCCCGCTCATTCGTTTATTCTACCGCTGCGGCATTTTATACTCACCTTTCGGTAAAAATGGCTTACCAATATTTACAGGAAACCGACCACCAGGTGTCTATCGAAAAAAAGATTTCCTTATTCCAGGCGCTTAGCCGCCACCTGCCGGTAGCGATCTCCGACAGCCAATCGGCCATCCAGGGCATTATTACTTGCGGTAATGAACGGACCAAGGGACTTTCGTTAAAGCTGGCAAGTCATGGATTTGACGTGCGAGCCATCCTCCATCCCACTGTGCCCGCCGGCAAAGAGCGGCTAAGGGTTTGCCTGCATACCTTCAACAGCGATGAAGAGATCAGCGGTTTAATTAACACATTACAAAATCACCTATGAAACCAATTTTTGTTACCGGAATCGGCACGGGGATCGGCAAAACTATCGTTTCGGCTGTGTTAACCGAACTACTGCAGGCCGATTACTGGAAGCCTATCCAGGCCGGCGATCTTGAACAAACTGATACGATGACGGTACAGGGCTTGGTTATAAATCCCAGATCGGGGTTTCATCCCGAAGCCTACCGGTTAACGCAGCCTTTTTCTCCCCATAAATCGGCAGCGCTGGATGGGATCACGCTGGATCCTGAACGGATCAACATTCCTGAAACAGGTAACCGCCTGGTTATTGAAGGCGCGGGCGGTTTGATGGTACCTATTAACGATCATTTCCTGATGCTCGACCTCATCAAGAAGTTTGATGCGGAGGTGGTACTGGTTTCCGCTAATTATCTCGGCAGCATTAACCACACCTTGCTATCGCTGGAGGTATTGAGAATGCACGGGGTCGCGGTAAAAGGAATTATTTTTAATGGTGATGCAGACCATTCCTCAGAAAAATATATCCTGCAATACTCAGATATCTTTTACCTCGGACGCATTCCGAAAATGTCGCCTATAGATATTTCGTCAGCAGTTGGTCCACTTTCCTTTCTATGGAAGGATCTTTGATCAGCTCGGGTGCATGGTGCGGTTTTTTTCGTGCATCAATGATCAGCGGGCCTCTGCAGCCCCAATGCTTGTGCTCTGTAAAGCTGCCGATGCCGAACAAGTCGTGGGATGGATTGCTTCTCGTAAAAGTTATCCACACTAAATTATCCAGGGTTTGGGCGGCGAAAGCGGCGTCATCACATAAAACAAGTATCGCTATTCCAGAAAGATCTTCGTTTTTTAAACGTTCCTCCAGCAGCCTGATCTCATCCGTTGTTTTCTCCACATTTGTATAGGCGGGCGACTGCAGTGTTACTACACCCGGCATCGCAAAATAGCGGGCGGTAAACAAGTCGGGAAGCGCAGTATCGGCGGGCCACTCACTTTTCAATTCGCGCAATGGAGGCCCGGCGGCGGCAATAACTACTTTCGAACCTGCATTCAGGTCCGTTCCGCTATAATCCAGTGTATCGATGGTGGTACGCGTATAAAAATGAAGGTCGCGTCGAAAATCAACCCGTTCCAGCATGTGCTTTAAAAATTTCCCGACATCATGTGTATGCAGCCCCGGATCGTCTTCCCGGCAGGCGATCAACACATATTTAGCCAGGCTTAGCTGGTTTTTTCCAAGGATATGATTTGCGATAGTTAACAGTTCCTGGGGACGCCGGTCTGCTAAAAATGGCGTATACCGTTCGCTCCCGATAGCAAACAATAGCGGGTGTACACCAGCAGCATCTACCGCATTCACTTCGTGCAGCCCGGGAATCTCTTTTGGAATGGCGGCACCCGAAATCTCATGGATCAGCGCACCAAAACTCGTATCTTCCTGGGGCGGTCTTCCCACGACAGTGAAAGACCAAACCGCATCCTTACGATGGTATACGTTGTGCACTTTCATCAACGGGAACGGGTGGGTAAGGCTATAATATCCCAGGTGATCGCCAAAGGGACCTTCCGGCTTATTTTCCTGCGGATATACCGTACCCGTGATCACAAAATCCGCATCGGCGGATATGCAGAAACCCTCCGAATCATAAAAATACCTGAACCTGCGATTTCCAAGCGCACCAGCAAAAGTCATTTCGGAGAGACCCTCAGGCAGCGGCATCACGGCCGCCAGGGGATGCGAAGGAGGCCCGCCTACAAAGATACTCACTTTCAGCGGCTGCCCTTTGGCATTCGACTTTGCCTGATGGATCCCGATGCCGCGGTGCAGCTGGTAGTGAAGCCCCACTTCCCTGTCTGGAATATACTCATTACCAGATAACTGGATGCGATACATTCCCAGGTTTGCCTGCATGATGCCCGGCTTATCGGCGTCTTCGGTATAAACCTGCGGCATGGTAACAAATGCCCCTCCGTCAAGCGGCCAGTTTACTATTTGCGGCAGTTCGCCGATCGTTGTCCTTCCATAACTTACCGGCGCGTGAGTGCCTACCTTCATCGGCAATGCCGAAAAGGCGGTAAGGGCAACATTTAAATACTTAAAGGGGTTACGGATGCCTTGTACGGGGTCATTTTTAAGGTCCACCAGTACCTTTATCTTCTCCAGGGTATCCCTGAACATAAATCTAGACCGGTCGAGCGTTCCGAAAAGGTTGGATACCGCCGGGAACTTGCTTCCCTTTACGTTCTCGAAAAGGATGGCAGGCCCCTGCTGCTCATAGACGCGCAGGTGAATGGCGGCCATTTCAAGAAAAGGATCAACTTCTTCGCAGACCCGGATCAGGTGGCCATGATGTTCGAGATCAGTAATACATTCCCGCAGATTCTTATAACCCATACGGCAAAGGTATAAGGATCGCTGATTTCATCTATTTTTTTCCGCAAAAAGCACGAGCCATCCACGTAGTTGCGATTGATTCGTTTAAAATGGGCCATTCCAAATACCTTTTTGACATACTAATGAGTTAGTTTTGGCCAATGCAAGGTTTACCGACAATACTGCTGCATGAAAAATTCAGCGGCATAATCTGGAAGGTCGAAATTGACGGAAGAAAGGATATGATCGCCATCGAATCGCGGGATGCGTCGTCGCGTGCCGCGGCGTTCTCTGCTTTTAACTTTAGGACCGGGCATTGCTATTTCAGGGAAGTCAGCCCCGAACATAGCTGGTGGTTCGGTCTCGACAAGGTGCATGAGGGCATGGTCTTCCTGCACGGCTATGCTGCCGGGAATACACCGGAGCGAAAAGGGATCGTAGCGATCCATGCCTTTACGGGAGGTATTGCGTGGCAGCAACACCATATGGCGCTCGATCACGTCACCGAAGACGGTTTAATGGCCTACGCCACCAGCTTCACACCCAAACGCCTGCAGCTGCTGTCGCCGGTTACCGGAGAGACGACCGTGGTGCAGAACGGGTTACCTGCACCAATTATCCAGGATATTCGTTTTCCACAAGTATGGCCGTCGGCAATGCCGCTGCCCGCATTTATTGCTGACGCAGCGGGACCGGTATTATATGCCTTGGCAGGCGACAAAACATGCTGGGCTTATCACCGTGAAAGGCAGGGCAAATATGACCAGGTACTCTTGATCATGAAGGATAACGCACCGGTGATTCGCGTTTTTTTGGACGAAAACATACAAAAATTTAATCCCGAAGCGTTCTTTATCCACAGCAACCAATTGTTCTGTATAAGGAACAAGGTTGAAATTGTTTCGTATTTAGTATAATTGCAACCGTTTATTAATGCTCAACTAATGCAGTTCAGATATCTATTCACCTTCCTTTTCCTTAGCTTTTCCACTTCTCTTTTTGCCGGATCCATTGTCGATTCGATTGGTGTGGAAAACTCAAACGGGAAAGAAGTGATCATTTATAAAGTCGAGGCGAAAGACACCTATTACCAGCTAGGCAGGAAGTTCAGCATCCCGGCTAAAACCATCCAGTTATTTAATGATTCGAAAGCACTTAAACCGGGAATGCTGGTTAAAATTCCGACCGAAAGACCTTTTGAGCATCCGAAACAGGTACAGGCAGGCGACGGAAAGCCGGCGGTTCAAAAAGATGCTCCCATTATTGAGTATAAAGTGGGGCCAAAAGAGACCCTATATGCCATTTCCAAGCGGTTTAACACTACGGTAGAAGACCTCTCGGAACTAAATAACCTGAAAGACAACAACCTGGTTGTCGGCCAGGTGCTCAAAGTCAGGCAACAGGCGCCGGGGCAGGCTGTGGCTCCCGAGGAAAAGAAAGCCCCGGTCGTTACACCGGCCCCGGTACAAAATGAGCCAAAAACGGTGATAGCGCCACCAGATACGAATACGGTAGACGCTAAATTGAAGCAAAACAAGTATGGACTGCGCGAACATGATGAGCGCGGTGTCGGCGTATGGATCGCGGACGAAAACCTTGACGGCTCGAAGATGCTTGCGCTTCACCGGTCCGTTCCTCCCGGAACCGTGATCAAAGTAACGAATCCGATGACGGGAATAAGCGCTTATGTGAAAGTACTCGGAAAATTCACTGAAAACGAGACTACGAAAGACGTGATCATCGTGATCACCAAAGCAGTAGCCGACCGGATCGGAATATTGGATAAACGTTTCCAGATAACTATCGTATACGGCGTTTCGAATGACAATTAAACCTTATGTGATCGGCATCGCCGGGGGCAGCGGCTCGGGCAAAACTTTCTTTCTTCATTGCTTCCTGAACCATTTTAATAAAGACGAGGTATGTCTCGTTTCCCAGGATGATTACTATATCCCGGCCGGCGAGATGACACAGGAAGAGAACAAGCTCTACAATTTCGACCTGCCGTCGACCATTGATGATTCCCATTTTTTGAAGGACATCCAGGATCTTATAGAGGGCAAAACGGTGTATAAAAAAGAATATACTTTTAATAACCCCAATGCCGTTCCTAAGTTGCTGGAGATCAAGCCCGCCCCGGTGCTGATCATTGAAGGGCTCTTTATTCTGCATTTCCAGGAGATCGCCTCGTTAATGGACCTGAAAATCTTTATAGATACCGAAGAGGAGATCGCGCTGAAGCGGCGGTTAAAACGCGACCTGATTGAACGTGGTTATTTCGAGGAAGACGTGATGTACAAATGGATAAATCATGTGATGCCGGCTTACCGTGAATTCTTGTTACCGTACAAGCCGGGCTGCCAAAAAGTGATCACCAATAATACCCACGTTGCCGAAGATATTATCAGGATCACCGAATCAATTTCGAATGAGCTTCGTGAATCCGTTCTGCCAAAACGGATCGGGGGGTGATCAGCCCATAAAGGTCCGTGCCTTTTTCAGCACGTTATCCAGTCCGTTAACATCTTTGCCGCCGGCTGTGGCATAAAACGGCTGGCCGCCGCCGCCGCCCTGGATTTCTTTTGCAAGATCCCTAATGATATTTCCGGCGTGCAGCCCGCGTTCGTTTACTACATTTTCGCTGATCATTACCGTGATATTCGGCTTTCCATCCAGGTCGGCCACCAGCACCAGGAACAGGTCGGTAACAATGTCCTTCAGGTTATAAGCCAGGTTTTTGATTGCTTCCGGGTTCGGAAGGTCTACTTTCGCTAAAATGAAGTTTATGCCGTTTACCTGCTCGACCTTATTTACCAGGTCATGTTTTAAACCCGCGGCCTTTTCCACGACGCCCTTCTCTAATTCTTTACGCAGCCGGTTATTCTCCTCCAATAAGTTTTCAACCGACTTCGCGATCTCTCCGGGATTCTTCAACAGGGTCTTCAGGTCGCTAACCAATGTCAACTGCTGATTAATAAAGATTTCCGAAGTTTCGCCTGTAATGGCTTCGATACGCCTCACTCCTGCTGCCACCGCACTTTCAGAAACGATCTTGAAGAAGCCGATCTGGCCGGTAGCCTTCACGTGCGTACCGCCGCAGAGCTCCTTCGAAAATTGTTCATCAAAGGTGATCACGCGGACAAAATCTCCATATTTTTCGCCGAACAGGGCAGTTACGCCGCTGCTCACCGCCAATTGATAGGCTACTTCGCGCTCTTCCCCGAGTGGGATATTCTCACGGACCTTTTCATTCACGATCGCCTCGATCTGCGCGATCTCTTCCCCGGTTACTTTACTAAAATGAGAAAAGTCAAATCGCAGGTAGTCTCCGTTAACCAAGGAACCTTTCTGATTCACGTGGGCGCCTAGCACCTGTTTCATAGCGGCATGCAGCAAATGTGTTGCCGTATGGTTGCTTTCGATATTTGTCCGGCGTTTACCATCAACGATCGCCGTGAGCGCATCGGAAGGGTTGCTGGGCAAACGATCGGCAAAGTGAACGATAAGGCCGTTTTCCTTTTTCGTATCGGTGATATGAACAATTTCTCCGTTGGGGAACACCAGTTCGCCGGTATCGCCCACCTGGCCACCGCTTTCCGCATAGAAAGGTGTTTTATCCAGCACCAACTGGTATTGATCCCTGCCTTTCGCCGTCACTTTTCTATATTTAACGATGTGCGCTACCGTTTCACGTTCATCATAACCGGTAAATGTAACACCCTCATCGTCCCGCAGCAAAAGCCAATCGCCCGTATCAATGGCCGTAGCAGCCCGGGAGCGATTTTTTTGCCCGAGCAGCGCTTGTTCGTACCCGGCAACATCTACCGTCCATCCTTTTTCACGTGCCATCAGCTCGGTGAGATCGCGGGGGAAACCAAAAGTATCTGAAAGCTCGAAAGCGAACCTACCACTGATCACCTGTTCTTCCCCGTGCGAACCGGTTGATGCAGGTTGCGAAATATAATTGTCAAAACGTTGTATGCCGGTTGCGAGCGTCCGTAAAAAGGCGATTTCCTCCTCCTGTATCACCTTCTGCACAAAATCCTGCTGTGATTCCAGTTCTTTGAAAACCCCTTCAAACTGTTTCGCCAAAATTGGCACCAGCTTATTTAACACCGGCTCTTTAAAGCCGAGGTATTGGTAGGCATATCTTACCGCTCTCCTGAGGATCCGCCTGATCACATATCCAGCTTTATTATTGGACGGCAGCTGGCCATCGGCAACGGCGAAGGCAATAGCCCGTACATGGTCGGCCATTACGCGCATCGCTATGTCCAGTTTCTCATCCGTTCCATAGGTTACTTTTGCTTCGCTTGCAACGAATTGGATCAGTGGCTGAAAAACGTCGGTATCATAATTTGACGTTTTTTCCTGCATCACGCGCACCAGCCGCTCCAGGCCCATCCCTGTGTCGACATGCTTAGCAGGCAGCGGCTGTAACGAACCATCTTTCAGCCGGTTAAACTGCATGAATACATTATTCCAGATCTCGATCACCTGGGGATCATCGTGGTTTACGAGGCTTGCGCCATCGCCTTTGGCGCGGCTTCCGGGAGGGCGGCAATCCACATGGATTTCAGAACAAGGCCCACAGGGACCGGTGTCGCCCATTTCCCAAAAATTGTCTTTTTTATTGCCAAGAATGATCCGTTCGGCCGGCACAAACTGCTTCCACAAATCATACGCTTCCTGGTCGCGGGGAAGCCCTTCTTTCTCATCGCCCTCGAATACAGTCACATACAGCCGGTCCTCCGGGATCCGATATACTTTAGTGAGCAGTTCCCAACTCCATTCAATGGCTTCTTTTTTAAAGTAATCGCCGAAGCTCCAATTGCCCAGCATCTCGAACATCGTATGGTGATAAGTATCGATACCTACTTCCTCCAGGTCGTTATGTTTACCCGAAACCCGGAGGCAGCGCTGGGTATCGGCCACACGCGGATATTTCACGACCGCTTCACCGAGGAAGAGATCTTTAAACTGGTTCATCCCCGCATTGGTGAACATCAGCGTCGGGTCATCCTTCACAACGATCGGCGCGGATGGCACTACCTGGTGTCCTTTACTTTCAAAAAAATCTAAAAAAGCCTTCCTGATCTCTTTCGTGGTCATTTTTGGTAAAATTTGTGCAAAGTTAGAAGAATGTTGTAAGAACTTACCCTATCTTCGTTATGTTTTAAGTGAAGCGTTTGACATCAATCTTAAACGTCTAACCTCCAACCAAATGCCATATAAAGAACGAGAGATCAGCAAGTTATACTATACGATGGGGGAAGTAACCAGCATGTTCAATGTTAATCCTTCCCAGATCAGGTTTTACGAGCGGGAATTTGAGATCCTCAATCCCAAAAAAAACAAGAAAGGAAATCGCCTCTTTTCTCCGGAAGACGTAGAAAACCTGAAGGCGATCTTTCACCTGGTAAAGGAAAAGGGATTCACTTTACAAGGAGCGAAAGATCACCTGAAAGCAAATCGTACCGACATTAAAGAGAACCAAAAAATCATCGATTCGCTGGAGCGGCTGAAGGAATTTTTGCTCGGGGTGAAAGAGCAACTTTAGCTTTAACAATATCTTCCCGACAACCACTTGAAAGTCCTTTTCATTATTAACCCGAAGTCGGGCACAAATGCCAGGGGAACGCTGGAGCAGTTAATAGCGGAACAGGCGGCATTGGATGATTTTACCTATGTCATCCACAAGATGAGATCGCGTGATGAAGAATGGGCTATTCTACAGGATATCGACGCCTGTTCACCAGACATTATCGCTTGTGCTGGAGGAGATGGAACCGTTAACCTGCTGGCGAGGCTGCTTAACGGGAAATCCATTCCACTTGCGATCATCCCCACTGGTTCCGCAAACGGAATGGCCCGGGAACTCCGCATCGAAAACATAAACACGGCGTTAAAAACCCTTATCCACGGCCGGAAGAAAAAGATCGACCTTCTTAGCATAAATGGTAAAATCTGTGTGCACCTTGCGGATGTCGGGTTAAATGCCCGCATCGTAAAGCGATTTGAACATGGCACCTCCCGTGGTCTGTTTACCTACGCCCGTCATTTATTTAGTGAAGTGTTCCTGCTAAGGAAATACACTTTTTATATCACCCACGACTTGCAGGAAGTCACCTTTCGTGCTGTTTCACTTACCTTCGCTAATGCGTCAAAATACGGAACAGGTGCAGTGATCAATCCTACCGGAAAGCTTGACGACGGAAAATTCGAGTTAGTGATCGTCAAGCCATTTCCCCAGCGAAAGTTACTTTCCATTGTATGGAAGATGTTTAATGGTACGCTCGATACATCGGAGTATGTGCGGGTGATCAGTTGTGAAAAGGCACTGATCTATTCCAATCGAAGAACGGTGCTGCAGGTTGACGGTGAAGTCATCGGAAAGACCAAACATATCAGGATCGAAATGATCCATCAGGCGTTAACCGTAATTATGCCGGAACAGCTAAAGGGTTAACCTCAACCGCACAGGTTTACATTAACTTTTTTTCAAAGATCCGCTGTCCTTGTGCGTTTGCCCGGTCGACCGTCCAGGCAGATGTGGTCACCGAGCCGTCATTCTCGAATCGCAGCTTAAAAAAACCCTTACATTTTTGCCCGAATTCTAAATGTCGTCCGTTCTGGAGCACATACTTAAGCTTTGATCCCGCCCCGCTTACGATAAAATGGTTAAGGTTCTTGTGAATATATTGAAGGTTATGTTCATGCCCGGAAGCATAGATCAGGTTAGGGTACCTGGCAAAAAGTTCCTTCAATTTGTTTCGCATACCACGGTAGCGGGGGTGCGACATGTCTTCTTTCGCTCCCAACCATTTCCGGTATAGTGGCAGCAACGAGCCAATGAAAGGCAAGGGTATATAAGCGTCCGGGTCATACAATGTCAGCGGGAAAATATGATGCTTCAGCTTAAATTTGCCGCCATGTATGGCATAGCTATATACCGGGTGATGGCCGGCCACTAAAATATGGCGGTGCTTATTTTCTTCGATCATATCCTCAAGCTGTTTGAAGAAATCATCTTCCGATGAGACACGGCATCCAAACTGTTTACCGACCGGTCGTGGATTTTTCTGCATCCACCATTGTGTATTGATCATGATCATCGTTAGATGAGGACTCACATTAAGCTCGGTGGGGCCAGGACAGCCATTGGTTGGCAAGAAAACGTTTTTACCTCCGAAAAGCTTCTCGATGTACTTTTCCTGCCGAACGATATAATCGTAGCCATTTGATCGTCCCTTATTCCAATCGTGGTTGCCACCGATGAAAACTACTTTACCATGATAATCCTTCAATGCTTCATGATGCGCTTTTAACGTAGCTTCCGCATCCTTTCGCAGCAAATGGCCTGGCTCCGGCAAACCGCGGGGGTACACGTTGTCTCCAAGAAAGATCACGGCCGATTCCTGTCGGGGAATAAGGTGCGCCTTCAAAGTTTCCAATACAGGGTCCGGTTTTGTGCGGTTAATACCGCCGGTGTCTCCTACCAGAAAAACTTCAAAGGGTACTGGTATTTCATCGGTCATCAGGCATGCAAGGCTAATTTCATCGAGTGATAACAAGGTTATTTTAAACTTGTTGCTACCATGATAACTTTTGCTTTTCCAGGAATGACTGTATCCCTTTTTTAAAGTCCGCTGTCTCCCGCGATTCTGCGTTTGCTTTTACTGCCTGGTCCAGCGAAGCTTCCATAGAAAGGTCCCTGGTCGCCCGTAACAGTGATTTAGTTCTCCTGATCGATTCTGCAGATGTTTCGTTGCTCAATTTTACAGCATAGGCGTTCGCTTCCGATGCGATCGAATTCCGTTCTGCTATAAAATTAACAAGCCCATACCTGCTTGCCGTATTTGCCGGGACCGTCGCCCCGCTCAACAACAGTTCCGATGCACGCGATTTCCCGACCTTATCGACAAGAAAACTGGCGACTATTGCAGGAACAAACCCAATTTTTACTTCCGAATAACCAAAATTTGCCTCAGGTGTGGCGAAAACAAAATCGCATACCGATACAAGTCCGCAACCGCCCGCAATTGCATGCCCCTCTACCTGCGCAATCACGATTTTAGCGGATGACCAGACCGTATACAACATTTCCCTCATCAAAGCGGAATCTGCCAGGTTCTCGTCGAATGAGTTCTGCTGAAGTTGCTGAAGGTATCCAAGATCTGCGCCGGCACTAAAAATAGTTCCAGTCGCTTTCAGCAGGATCACCCTGATGTTGTCATCCGATTCCAGCATCGTAAACGCGTTCTTTAACCCAGCGATCATTGCCGGATTCAGCGCATTTCTCTTCTCCGGACGATCCAGCGTGAGGTGTGCCACTTTGTCCTGGATATCGATTTTTATCAATTGATTCATTAGCCTTTATTCAACTTTCTCAAAGTTAAGCTTTTGAGATCTATCTGCCGGGCCTGGTGTTTCTTTAGTAAATACGTGCGGATATTTAATAGTTTCGCCTCTTCCTGCCATTGCCTGATAAGATATGGCCGGTTACTCCCATCGATAATAAACTCCGTCGCTTTCACACCGGATGAAAGCTCCTGCAGAGATACCGCGGGGCTTCCCCTGATCATCACCAGGTCGACGCTGACAGGGTCACGGTACCGCCTGGTAATAAACATACTATCGCATATCAGCATCTTAAAATCTCTGAATTTCAGAAAAACCCCGTCTGTAAAAAGAAAACGGTCACTTTTCACTTTGTTAAACGGAATTCTCTCAATCCAGGCAACGTGCGCAGCGGAAAGGGACGGTTTAACAGAAAAATTGTACAGGTTGTCTGTTTGTAACAGGTCTGTTAAGACATAGGCAAATCTGCCCTGTACAAAGCTGATCGCCTGGGCGCCTCTCAGGCTGTACACGATCACGCGCTGTTGTTTTATCGCCGTAAAATGCCTGACACTGTTAATAAGCACAAGCAAGCTGATACACACAAGGGCAAGATATTTTGGCAGCAGCTGTCTTTTTATATAATATGCCCCTGTAGCGATCAGCAGCAGGTACCATATCAAACATTCCCGGGAGCTGATCCAAAGGCCATCCGCTGTTGCCCAGGGCAGCTTTTCCAGGTACATCAACCCATGGTTCATAAAGGAAATGATCTTTTCCAAAATCCATCCAAAAGGCTCAAGGACTGACGGCCCCGGCAAGAACAGGAAAAGCAACCCGGCATACATTAAAATCGTCACCGGTAATAAGATAAAAATATTGCTTATCAGAAAATACACGGGAAACTGGTGAAAATAATAAACGCTAAGCGGAAATGTGGCCAATTGCGCCGCTATGGAAACCGCTGTACAACTCCAGAGCTTATCCGCTATGCGGTTTTTAAAAAAGATCTTTTCATATACAGCGGGATAGATCGCTATCAATCCAAGCACTGCCAGGTAAGAAAGCTGGAATCCTGCGTCGACGAGTAAATACGGGTTATACAGCAGCAGTAAAAAAGCGGAAGTGGTTACCAGGTTGTAACTATTCATATCGCGATTGACCGCTTTTGCAATCACTACGAAGCTTAACATTAGCGCAGCCCGACATACTGCCGGGGATAAGCCTGTTAATATAGCATATCCTGCGATCAGAACGATTACCAGCGCCGCGCGTATTATTCTCAGT
Source organism: Hufsiella ginkgonis (assembly GCF_009834915.1). GTDB lineage: Bacteria > Bacteroidota > Bacteroidia > Sphingobacteriales > Sphingobacteriaceae > Hufsiella > Hufsiella ginkgonis. The sequence goes on from NZ_WVHS01000002.1 coordinate 628,114, forward strand.
GTAATCGACCTGTCCATAAACTTTAATAACATTACAAGTACCAGGAACACAATGCCAACATGCATCCCGGAGACTGATAATACATGTGTGGTACCTGTTTTCGAGTAGGCATTCACTATTTCACGATCGAGGCCTGCCCGATAACCCAGAATAAGGGTCGACGCCAATGCGGCGGCGTCTGCATCGTGGATATACGCCGCGTACTTGGCTACCATTTTCTGCCTTATAGCAAACGCCCTGGCAATCAGCGGGCTGCCTGTATCCCGTCTCAATAGCCTCATATCCGCTCTATTTAAAAACGCCTGGTGATAAATCGCCCTATTCGCCAGGAACTTGCTGTAATCGAATTCCGCAGGATTTAACGCGGTCGCTACTTCCTGGTAAACGGACGGAACCAGGAACAGATCTCCATATAAAAAAAATGCGGAATCATTTTTTACCATCAGTTGAATTCTCCCGGTCGTTTTATGCAACCTATGGCTACGCAGCGCGAATATAACCTCGCACTCGAACCGGGTAACAGCGGCTGTTCGGACTGGTTCCGACGAAATCCTAACGACAAACGCGTCCGCTGTTTTATTGCTAAAATGAGATCTCTCCATTCGCTCGCAGCGTTCTAAGGTGAGGAAATAGCCTGCAAAAAACAGGCAACCGTATATCGTCAGACCTGGTAACCATCTAAACCTGTGTAAGCCCCACTCCTGATAAGCCACAACACATAAAAGGACGAATAAAAAGCTAAATAAAACAAGCGATCCCAGCAACGCCTTAAGATACAGATCTCCGCCCGCCGTTATTGCAGCAACGACTCCTGCCGTCAATGGCAGTAATAAACGAACAAACGGAATTTCGTGCCTTGACATCGACATCATAGCGCAAACCTGCATTGTACCTTAAAATCCTGTTTACGATTCCCGGTTATCCGGTCCATGCCTGAGCCAATTTCATCCAGGTGTGTATAACGCGTCACGGCGTAACGAAACCATACATCTACGTGGCGGGAGAGCCTGAACCTCAGATTTATGTAAAAACGCGTACCGCTATTTTGGAAGGCCGGTACCGAATACCCATACAAAATATCGTTCTCGTAAGCGTATACACGGGAATTAAATGAAGGCGTATCAAAAACCGCGAAGCGCATATTGCCTGAAAATCGCGATCCTGCCGGTGCAGCCACAAGATCCTGGAACATCAGGTAACCGGATTCGGCCGTCGCCGGTCCTTTAGCATACCTTACCCACTCGACCCTGTTGCGAATCTCCAGGTTCCTGGCGAGTTGAAGATCGGCCTCCAGGCGACAATTACGCTTTTCAACAGGTTGCAGAAAAGTAACGGGCGTATTTTCGTCGCCATTCTCCTCTTTCTTCCTGTTACGATACCTAAAACTGATCTTTAACGATTTCTTGTAATTATAATTAAGCTGCACGAACTGTTCGTAGCCCTGTGATGGTCCGTCCACCCGGTACCTTAACCAGGGAAACTTAAAATAATCCGTATAAGCCTGCAGCTCCAGGTTCCTGTTAAGCGAGATAGACAACCCTTCATAGAGCCCTTTTTCGTTAACCGCGGTACTAGCCTCAGAGACCGCCTGGTTAAAAAATGAATGGAAATCTTCCTGGTAATTTCTATATAGGACTACCATCGCAATCCCGGGTGAAAGACTTGCTATCGCCCCACAAACGCCGGCACCGCCACCCGGATCGCTCTGTGCTGCCTCACCAAAGAAATAAGTATTCCGCCAATTGCACTGAAAGTAAAAGCCATTGTTAACCAGCGAATTACCAGAAAAAGCATATTTGCTATATTGATAATTACCGGCGGCAATGGAATGATTAAATCTTGTATAATAATTAATGACACCGATTGAAAAATGGGGGGCGGCATATACCAGGTTAACTCCCGTCAACCGATGGGTGAGCATTCCCTTTCGATCGGTCTCTGTCCCGGTGCGATGCAACCCGGTCTTGCTGATGGTAGAAACTTCCTTATTTTCACCTTCAACTTCCGCATCTTCGTTTCTCGAAGAAATAAATGTAGTAACACCAAATCGTTTCCAGCTTACCGAAGTGGCTGCTCCCCTGAAGAATAGTACTTCACCGGCAGAGGAATAGGGTTTCAGTCCTGTTCCCTGCCGGGGAATGGTGGAAATTGCGCCACCTTTTCCAAACGAAGTGCCTGACCATAAAGAGAGACCTTGCCCGAATTGAAGACTGTAATCTCCGAGAACTATTTTTGTATGGTTCTGCCTGACGAAGATATTTCCCGAGTAAAAATCGAAACCGGCATGCTGCTTTCCCGAAAAGAATTCTTCCCCAGGATCTTTTTCCATGGTCATCGATACCCCTAACAAGTTCCCGTACTTATAGCGGTACCGGACGGACAGCCGCGCGGGCGACCCAGGATAAGCACTTACACCGCTGTCGTTGCGGAGATAACCTTGCTGACGTTCAACGATACGACCATAGCTCATCAGCATCTCGTGTTCGCCGTGCGTGATCATTTTCCCTAAGGTCAATTTACTGAGAGGGTTTACCGGGTGAAGCGCAATAAAAGGTAACATCAGCCTGATCACATCCAGTCCAAAGCCATCTAATCCCTGCAGTTCCAGCAGGTCGATAAAAGCGCCGTGCTCGCTTCGATGCGATAAAAGAGCGTTCACCTGCAGGGGAGACAGGAAGCCTAGTTCCGCCAGCTCGGACCTCGCAGCATCATTCAGATCAACCGGGTGTTTGCGGAGGTAAGCAAGGTGTTCTGCCAGTACTGTATAATCCGCGCTTTCATTTCCATATTCCGCGGCAGCTTCCAACGCTTCTTGTATCGATGGATCTTCGGCGGGGTTATTTTGAGCGGCACCTGTTACCCCCGCGATCAGCAAAAGCGCCATTACCTTCAGGACGATCAAATTAGAATTCATAACTGATCGATATTTGAGATGAATTGCCCAGGTCAGAACGTATAATGGCCGCGGTATCTATCTTAAATTGCCTATACTGAAACCCGGCCCCGCCGGAATAATGAACGGATCCGGTGGTAACGCCTCCCCGAAGCGCAAACCACCTGGCCGGTGTATACTCCAATCCGTAACACCACTCGGTTTCCCCGTCGAGCGTTTTCTGAAGTGCAGATGTAACCAGTACCTTGTCGGAGAAAAAACATGATCCTCCAAAACCTATCTTTACGGGGATACCTGATGAGAGTTCCCGCACATAACTATTACGAGCGGGATTTGAGACCTGTGCGCCAAACACATACCGCTTGTTCAAAACGTACTGCACTCCCCAGTCTGCAGACCATGCGGATGCCGTTCCGTAACCTGTTACAGCAACCTGGTGGTAGTTAAAATTTGCTCCTATCAATAACTTCGGGCCGAATCGCTTTCCCACGGCGAGTCCCGCACGCTGCTCTTTATATCCCGCAAATCCATAACTCCTGATATGTATACCAGTGGTATAACTTTTAACCGGGACCAATATCGCGGCCGCTTGCGTAGAAAGCACGGGATCCGTCAATATTGATTCCGAAGATACCAGTAATACCGCCTTCCGTATCGCCGCCAACCCCGCGGGGTTCGATATAAGGCTCCATTCATCCCGAACGGATACTCCCGACCCTCCCAGGGCACACAACCGTGCGCCCGCATTTGATTGCCCCATTAAATCGGCGGCGCAACCAATAGCGCAAACCGAAAACAAATACCATTTTGACATCTCAAATAATTTTCTTCAAAATTAATTAATAACACAAATAAGCAATAAAATTGTTAATAAATTTATCCGTAACATTTATTATCCACATTCATCTAAGTGTTAATAAACCCAATAAACCAGATGAAAAAAATCATACTAAGTGCGCTAGCCTTCGTATTTGCCACAGCGGCATTCGCACAGGAGAAAATCAAAGAGGGTACGATCATTTACACCGTCGAATACCAGTTACCGGACGCAATGAAGCCTTATGCATCTTTTTTTCCGCGCGAAGCAACCGTATATTTCAAAGGTGACTCCGCGAAAAGTGTGCAGGTATCCACCCGGTCGACTACGTCCGTAATTACCGATATCAATGCTTCATTTATGCGCCTGCTGTTAGAGGCTGGTGTTAAGAAGGTATACGTCAGCTTTACGCCGGCCCAACAGGAAGAAGGATTAATGGCGCTCCCCGAATATGCTTATACCGCCGGAACCGAGACAAAAACTATCGGTGGCTATAAAGCATTAAAATACGACCAGAAGAACAAAAAGACCGGGGTATCCAGTGAAGCCTGGTTTACGAAAGATGTTTCCGTGGTACAAAACTCCCTGACCGCCCAGATCGACGAATCGTTAGGTTTACCACTTGTCTTTACGGCTGCGCAAGCCAACGGATTGACTATCAAAGTAACCTTCAAGGAACTTAAAGCCGGCCCTGTTGCTGCGGGCACGTTTTCCACACCGAAGGATTTCCAATCGATCGCTATACAAGATCTCACTAAAATAATGACCGGTGGTTAACCGGTCCTAACATTTGTATCAAGGCTTTTCAACACCTGCATAAAACAGTATTTTTGCGGCGATGTTGAAAAGTCTTGTTGTTTTAGGCCGCTATTTTCTTTTTTGGCTGGTCTTTTTTTTTCTCGACCGGGTCCTGTTCCTGGTTTATTTCCCATCCCGGCTAAAAGGACTGCCGGCGCTCGAGATTTCAAAAACGTTTATCTACGGTTTGTGGATGGACGTCTCCATGACCGGTTATATTTGCGTGCTACCTTTATTGGGATTTTTCTTTGCCTGGACAAATCCCAAATTGGAGATTTCAAAAAAGCCGCTGCAGATCTACACCCGGTTTTGGGTAGCGATATTTGGGATCCTCACGATCGCAAACTTTAACATCTACCGGGAATGGAGTACCAAGATCAATTTTAAGGCGCTTGACTTCCTGTTCAGCACGCCAAACGAAGCCTTCGCGTCGAGCGCATCCTCCCCGATCTTTTACTCTTTCCTGATCTTCTTTGCGTTTGCCGCCATAATATTGTGGCTGGAGAAGAAGATCATTATTTACAAGGTACCTGCGTATCCTAAACCGTGGATCCGCGTGGCCTGCTGCGTTTTACTGGCAGGTATTAATTTCCTGGCGATCCGCGGCGGCTGGCAACTGTCGCCGATGAACGAAAGCATGGCTTATTTTTCCGACAAGCCCTTCCTGAACCACGCGGCCATTAATACGGAATGGACACTGATGCGCGACATCCTGAAAAACAAATACGGGAAAAAGAATCCCTATAACTATTTCGCACCCAAAGAATCTGCCCGGGTTGTCGCTGACCTCTTCAAAACCGACCCGGATAGCAGTCGTATCAATATACTTAGCAATAACCGGCCGAATGTGGTGATCATCATATTAGAAAGTTACACCGCTGACGTGGTTGAATATCTGGGTGGCGAAAAGGGCATCGATCCTAATATGGAGGCGCTTGGGAAGCAAGGTATTCGCTTTACCAATGCATACGCCGCCGGCGACCGGACCGATAAAGGCATGATCGCCGTGCTCAGCGGTTTTCCTTCACAGGCGATCAGGAGTATCATCAACTTTAATTCGAAACAAGAGCATCTCCCCGCTCTTTCCCGTGAGCTTTCATCAAATGGGTACCATACCTCCTTCTATTATGGCGGTGAAAGCGAGTTTTTCAATGTGAAATCGTATATGCTGAGCCATTCCGTAAAACGACTTGTGGATAAACACGCTTTTAACAGCGCGGATATGAACTCGAAATGGGGTGCCTATGATCACGTGGTTTTTAACAAACAATTACTGGACCTGGAAAAAGAACCGCAGCCATTTTTCTCCACCCTGCTAACCCTTACTAACCACGAACCGTTTGAACTTCCCGTTGCTTCGAAGTTTCCGGGGAAAGATATTCCTAACAAGTTCAGGAGTACGGCATTCTATGCAGACTCCTGCCTGGGAGATTATTTTCGAAAGGCGAAGAAAGCGCCATGGTATCACAACACATTGTTCGTAATAGTAGCCGACCACGGACATCACTTGCCTAAAGAGCAGTACGAGATCCATGACCCCCACCGTTTCCGCATTCCTTTGCTGGTGGTCGGAGAACCCATTAAAGAGTCCTTTAAAGGTAAGGTGGCCGATAAGATCATGAGTCAAACCGACATCGCCGCTACGTTGCTTGGGCAACTGAACCTTCCGTCTGCCTCATTTAAGTGGAGTAAGGATGTATTTAACCCCGGCACGCCCGCTTTCGCATTTTACAACTGGGATAATGGATTCGGTTTTGCGACACCCCAACAGACCATTTCTTTCGACAATATTGGCAAACACCTGATCTACCGGAAGAACAAAGTTGATAAAAAAACAGATGACTCCCTTTCCAGGGTTGGCAAAGCTTGTATGCAGCAGGTATTTAGCGACTATATGAACTATTAAGCGACGATCTTCAGCGCTTGCAACCAATCATTGAAAAGCCGGGTCTCGATTTCCACAGCAACATCCGCGAATTGTTCCCACTCTGTGGAAAACAACCGGAGCTGGTGGAGCATTTCCTCGAGGTGCCCCTCCTCTTCCAGGATGATCGACTTCACATTCACCTTGCTGCCGGTTTCCTCAAGCACCTCCTGGTAAACGGGATAAAGCGCATCCGCACGCACCTCAATCGCGTAGGTAACCAATAGGTATGCGGCAAAGCGAAGCTCCGCGCCCGAGAGACTTAACGTTGCTTTTAGATACCGGCAAACCTCTACGTCCAGTTTGTTCAGGTAAAAGCGGCTTTCTCCGGGTGCGAGCAAGTACTCATCGCGGTAGTCCGGGCAAGTTACCGGGGATAGCTTATCGATCTGTTTTTTTAGATAGTAAGCGTGCCGGTGTTCTTCTGCCGCGTGTTTTAAGATGATCAAGGTAACCGCAGTTTTATGTTCCGAAGCCGAGATCTTGCGTGCCCCGGTATTTTCCATCAACGAAAGTGTATTCAGCCAACGCGCATGCCGCACAGGATTATTTACAATTGGTTGAAGGATCGATTTAAGCTCCATAAAGTAAATGTTGATAACTATTGTTAAAACCGGGCCAGTGCCTCTTCGATTTTGGTGTAAATATAGTCCAGCTCCTTTTCATTAATACAATAAGGAGGCATCACATAAATAATATTTCCGAGGGGACGAAGTATGATGCCTTCGCCCAGGAAGAAATTGTACAGTTCGTCTCTTAAACTATTAAAATAAGAGGTATCGCCGCCGGTTTCCCATTCAAGCGCAAGGATAGTCCCGGTATGGCGCACTTCCTTAAGCTTAGGGTGACCGTTGATCTTCTCCTTAAACGACCCGTGTTTTTCCACAACCAGTTTAATGTTACTGCGCGTTTCTTCCTCTTGCAGGATATCAAGGCTGGCGAGCGCGGATGCGCAGGCTACCGGGTTGGCAGTAAAAGAATGCCCGTGGAACAGCGTTTTGAGCTTATCATCCGAGAGAAAAGCGCGATAAATGCGATCGGTGCAAGAAGTGACGCCCAATGCCATCGTTCCGCCGGTCAGCCCTTTTGAGAGACACATAATATCGGCGCGGTTCACAAGGTGCTCCATGGCAAAAAGCTTGCCGGTACGGCCGAACCCCGTCATCACTTCATCAGCTATTACCAGGATGTCGTTTTCTTTGCAGATGGCAACCAGTTCATCCAGGTGTCCCGGGTCGTGCATCAGCATTCCTCCTGCCCCTTGTACCAGGGGCTCGAAGATCAGGGCTGCAGCCTTTCCTTTCAAGGCGGTTACCTGCTTACGGATTGCCGCGAGATTTTCGCCATTGGGTGCATCTATATGGTCAACCCCGAACAGCAGCCGGTCAAACGGACCGGTAAACGCACTGCGGGCGCTCACGGCCATCGCCCCGAACGTATCGCCATGATACGAATTTTTAAGCGCGATCACCCTGGTGCGCTGCTCACCCTGGTTGGCCCAAAACTGGAAGCACATTTTAAGCGCCACTTCCACCGCGGTAGAGCCGTTATCCGAATAAAAGATCTTTTGCTGCCCGGAAGGTAATATGCCTATCAAACGCTCTGCCAGCGCAACCGCACCCGGATGTGTAAACCCGGCAAAAATAACATGCTCCAACGTGTGCAGCTGTTCTGCTACCCTGGCCGCAATGTATGGATGTGAATGTCCATGGATATTTACCCACCACGATGATACGGCGTCGATATACCGGTTTCCAAGTTCATCTTCCAGGTAAACGCCGCTCCCTTTAACGATAGGAATAGGCGGAAGCGCCGTTTTCATTTGGGTGTACGGGTGCCAGATAACGGACTGGTCGCGGCTTACTAACGACGAACGGGACCGTTCAAATTCATTCATGATCAATATAATTTGGTAAACTGCCCAGGTTAAAGCTTTCCTGCAGGAGTTCGATCACCCGTTGGTCGGTTGGGAAGGTGGCGTCATCGCCGCACAGCTCCGGGATCGGTCGCCAGCGAAACGCCTGCAAAATATCGCCCGTACCGTCAAAGTCAAATATCTTATCCTTGAAATTGAGGTTTAATTCATGCAAGGGGCGCACCAGGTAGTATACGCTGATGATCTGGCTTTCATTAAATGCCGATTTCACAAAAAAATCCGTTGTGTAAAAGTGACGGAGCACCTCGATATCCGCCTGGCATTCCTCCATAAACTCGCGTTTGAGGCCATCGGCCAACCCCTCCCCGTATTCGAGTCCTCCGCCCGGGAACTTGCTGAAACGAACTCCATATTCTTCTTCATCGCTGATAAGCACCTGGTTGAAACGGTTGATCAGCAGGCCGTACACCCTTACGTTAAAAAGATACATAACAGCTCGTCGGTTTATTCAAAATGTTTGTGGTTACGCGTTACGTTATTCATTGTCCACACAATATCCAGCCTTTGTTCCTCGCTTCGTACAGGGCAGCCTTTCACCCTGCAATAATGGCAACAAGCCGGCAGACATGGGTCGGCATGAATAAAAAACTCCGTCCTGATACTGCTCTTCTCGTTCACTACGGCATCGATCTGCGAAATCTCTTCGTGAACGTGGTTCAGGTCAAGGTAATAGGGCAACGTTACATGGCAATCTATATGAAGCTCATGCCCGTATTGCTGTGTGCGCAGGTTATGCACGTCTATCCAGGCATCGTGCCGGTTGGCATTCAACACATTCACCAGGCTCGTCACTTTCTCGAAGTCCGATTCATCCATTAGCCCTGCCACGGACCTCCGGACCAGCTTATAGCCGTTAAAAATTATATACACGCCCAACCCGATGGAAATGACGCTATCGAGGTAATTTATCTTAGTAACAACGATCAGCAACAGGCCGATAACGAGACCTAAGCTGCTGTAAGCATCGGTTTGGAGGTGCTTACCGTCGGCATATAACGTAAAGGAGTGATATTTTTTACTTTCTTTGACGAGAAAATATCCCAAAACAAAGTTAATGACACCCGTGAAAGCTATGATCAACGCGCCATCCATCAGGTCTTTAACCGCTTCCGGGTAGAACAAATTATACACAGACTTAAATATCACCAGTATCCCGGCGGTAAGGATCAGCGCACCCTCTACAAACATGGAAAAGAACTCTACCTTACCATGCCCGTAAGGGTGATTTACATCCCTCGGCTGTGCCGAAAGGTAAATACTATAAAAGGCGAAAGCGCTGGCAAGCACGTTCACGATGCTCTCCGCTGCATCGGTAAGGATGGCATTGGAGGAAGTGATCATGTAAGCGCCGAATTTTCCCAGCATCAGCAAGGCGCTGACGACTAGGGAAAGAAGAATAATTTTTTTCGGTGAATGCAAACTACTGTTTAAAACAAGTGCAAAGCTAATCTATTCTTATAATCGTATATAATTGTTTACGACACAATCATGAAAAAACAAGGGATCCCTGTGTTAACCTACCATGCGGTCGCAGATCATGCAGGGCCAGGGATACATCCGGTACATGTAAGTGTTGAATCTTTCCGCGAGCAAATGAGCTGGTTAGCCGAAAACGGCTACCGGACACTCACCACCCCCCAATTACTTGAACGGATAAGAAACAACCAGGCAGACGGCAAGTTTGTAACAATTACCTTCGATGACGGTTACTTCTCCCTGCTTAAACACGTAACACCTATCTTACAGGCTTATAACTTTAGAGCGACGCTTTTTTTAACAACGGCGGTAGTGGGAAGTAACGTTAACAGTTTACCGCTTGCAGGGGAAATATCATATCCACCCGGTGACAGGCCGCTGACATGGGAAGAACTGCGCATCATGGAAAACACATGCTGGGACATCCAGGCGCATGGACACCGGCACTTCGCGCACAATGCACTATCATACGGAGATTTGATGAATGAGATCGTTTGCTGTAAGGATGAATTGGCACAACATTTATCGCGTAAAGTCATACATTATGCCTTTCCCTATGGAAAATACAGCACGCTGGTATTAAACACGCTGACGAAAACCGGTTTTGAGGCAGGCTTTTCAGTGCATCCGGGATTTGCCAAAAACAGCTCCGACCTGAGAAGGATCCCGCGGGTGGGCGTAAACCTGTCGGACACGCTTGAATTATTCGCCACCAAAGTAACAACAGGTTATAGCAGCATAGAAGAAAAAGTTATTGCAAAATTAAGATGGTCTGTCTTCCGGCACACACAGTTAAAAGACTTCCTGAAATCGGTGAAGGACAAACTGGCCGGAACAAATAAAAACTAAAAGCGGCAATAGCAGGTATATATAGCAGAATGACAGCGCATACCTTCGAAAATATTACGCTCCTGGTAACGCATTATAACCGCAGCAGCTCGCTCGAACGGCTATTATCGGCCATGAAGATGCATGGACTGGGATTCGCCGGGATAATCGTATCCGACGACGGGAGCAGCCAGGAACATTTTCAAAAACTGACCGATCTCGCCGCGGTGTACAATTTTACCTTAGTGGGCACGGAAGTGAACGGGGGACTTGGCTACAACATCAATAAAGGGCAAGATGCCGTAAAAACACCGTTTACTTTATATGTACAGGAGGATTTTATCCCCTCCGGCCGTTTCGCAACGGTGCTGGCAGATTCTGTTGCCTTATTTAATGCCGACCAGGACCTTGACCTGGTAAGGTATTTCGCGAATTTCAGGTTTCCTTATATGAAGAACTTCAAAAAAGGTTTCTCGAAATTACTGGTACCTATCTTTGCGCTCGACTACCACAAGATCTACGCTTACAGCGACAATCCGCACCTGCGAAGAAGTACCTTCTTTGAAAAGTTCGGGAGATACCGCGAAGGCCTCACCGGCGACCGAACAGAGTATTACATGTGTATCTCTTTTATTAAGAACAAGGGAAAAGCGGTGCTTTACAACGGTTTTAAAACCTTATTTAAACACGTGAACACCCCCAGCGAGAGAAGTACCATGCGGCGGGAAAGCTGGAGATCGCATGACAACCCGGTATTGGCATTCGTTCGAAACGCTTACCGGCAGGTACGATATAACTACGATATCCTGTTTAAACTGACACTGATCTCAGCTCTTTACTACTAGTTAGCCGCTTTTTCGAAAAAGTGAAATTTATTCAGCGTTTAGGTCGTTGTTTATATATTTGCATTTTTATAAAAAGCATATGGCAATTTTATCAGACAGAATAAATAACCTCGACGAATCCGCTACCATAAAAATGGCTAAGCTTGGTCGCGAGCTGGCGGCAAAAGGCGTGGATGTGATCAGCCTCAGCCTGGGAGAAACTGATTTTTTTACCCCGGATTTCGTGAAAGACGCTGCAAAAGAAGCCATTGACAAAAACTTTTCCTACTATACACCGGTTGCTGGGTACCCCGAACTGAGAAAATCCATCGCTGCCAAGCTAAAACGTGAAAATAACCTTGATTATGAATTCGACCAGATCGTGGTATCCACCGGCGCGAAACAATCGTTGGCCAATGCCATTCTTTGCCTGGTGAATCCTGGAGATGAAGTGGTGATCCCAACTCCTTATTGGGTTTCTTATTCAGAATTGGTAAAGCTCGCAGAAGGAAAATCGGTATTTATCAACACCAGCATCGATACGGATTTCAAGATCACTCCTGCCGAACTGGAGGCAGTGATCACGCCACAAACAAAGCTTTTCATGTTCTCGTCGCCAAACAATCCTACGGGGGCCGTTTATAGCCGCGAGGAATTGGCCGCATTGGTAAAAGTATTCGAAAAACATCCTGATATCTTTATCATCTCCGACGAGATCTACGAGCACATCAACTTTCTCGACAAACACGTTTCTATCGCCGAATTTGAAAGCGTAAAAGACCGTGTTATCATCATCAACGGGCTATCAAAAGCGTACGCGATGACAGGCTGGCGTATCGGTTACTCTGCCAGCAGCAAGGAAATTGCCGCAGCCTGCGATAAACTCCAGAGCCAGATCACTTCCGGCACCTGTTCGATCACCCAGAAAGCAGGCGTTGCCGCATACGAAGGCGGACTGGATACTATTAAGGAAATGAGAGAGGTTTTTCTGCGTCGCCGCGACCTTGTTTACGGCCTCCTGAAAGAGATCCAGGGCGTGAAAGTGAATCTCCCGGATGGTGCATTTTACTTCTTCCCGGATGTAAGTTCCTTTTTTGGCAGCATTACGACTGATGGCGACGTAATAAAAAATGCCGGCGATCTTGCACTTTACCTGCTAAATGTGGGCCACGTGGCCACCGTAAGCGGCGATTCCTTCGGAGATCCTGCCTCTATCCGCATTTCATACGCAGCGGCCGATGATAAACTGGTCGAAGCCGTTAAACGTATAAAATTTGCACTGGAAGGATTGAAGAATGAAAAAGCTGTTCCGGCAATTTAATGACCTCACCATCCTTGTAGTCGGCGATGTGATGCTCGACACTTACCTCTGGGGAAACGTCGATCGTATATCTCCGGAAGCTCCCGTGCCTGTGGTGTCCGTAAAAAAGAAAGAATCGCGACTGGGAGGCGCGGCGAACGTAGTCCTTAACGTAATGGCACTCGGTGCAACTCCGCTGGTTTGTACGGCCATTGGCGATGATACCGCCGGAGACGAGATCCTGGACATCATCCGCGGCAAACAACTTTCTGACGAAGGAATTATCCAGGTTACCGGGAGACCTACGACGGTGAAAACACGTGTGATCGCCCAGGGCCAACAAATTGTACGTATCGATTCTGAGACAGAAAAGCAATTGCAGGAAGCCGATTCACGGGCACTTACCAATAAGATCATTGCGCTGCTCGATAAACGCCGGGTGGATGCCATCATATTCGAAGATTACGATAAAGGCGTCATCTCGCCGGAAATGATCCATGAGATTGTAACGTTAGGCAACCAGCGTAATATTATTACGGTGGTTGATCCTAAAAAACGAAACTTCCTTGATTACCATAATGTTACGCTCTTTAAACCTAACCTTAAAGAGTTGAGAGAAGGGCTCAAGATGGAAATAGTTCCCGGCGATCACCAACAGCTCGAGGCTGCGGTAACTAAACTGCAAAAGACGTTAAACGCATCGCTTGTGATGGTCACACTCTCTGAAGCCGGGGTGTATATGAGCTCCAAAACAGATAAACGCCTCTTGCCGGCTCATGTGCGTGATATTTCGGATGTATCTGGAGCGGGCGACACCGTTATTGCCACCGCTACCTGCTGCCTGGCTGCCGGCGCTGACGAATTTACGGCTGCCGCCATCGCCAATCTTGCGGGCGGCTTGGTATGTGAGCACACCGGCGTGGTGCCAATCGACAAGGAGCATTTACAGGCGGAAGCCAGTAAGATTCTGGGTAACCATTAATTCAAGAACGAAAACTTCGCTTACTTACTGCGGATCGCCTCCACCGGGTCTAATCTCGCCGCCATAAATGCAGGGATAAATCCTGAAAGGAGGCCGATCAGCGTGCACGTTATAAAGGTGATGATCACTTTCCCAAAGTCGACTACAATTGTTATGTCGGCAGCCAGCTTGGTAATGAACGCCAGCAGGTAAACCATTCCAAGACCTATCACCCCTCCCATCAGGCACAATAGGATGGCTTCGATCAGGAACTGGAACATGATAAAATAGTTCTTCGCGCCAAGCGATTTTTGAATACCGATGATGTTGGTACGCTCCTTTACAGAAACGAACATGATGTTGGCAATGCCAAAACCGCCAACGAGTACGGACAACCCGCCGATAAACAACCCGGCAATATTAACGATCCCGAACATTACGTCGAGCTGAGCGGTCAGCATCGTTGTTTTATTTAACGAAAAATCATCATCCTCTTTTGGGTTCAGCCTGCGAATAGACCGCATAAGGCCTTTAAGCTCGCTCTCGAGTTCTTCTACCGAAACGTTTTCTTTGCCCTTTACGGTGATCTGGGGGCCGTACCGGTCGCTCTTGATATCAATCACGCCGCGCACGAAATTCAACGGGAGTAAAATGGTTTTATCCGGAGAGACATCCAGCATGTCCTCCCCTTCGCGTTGAAATACGCCGATCACGGTCACTTTCCGGCCTAGCACATTGATCACCTTGCCCAATGGTGCGGCGTTGGGGAACAAACCATCGGCGATATCGCTGCCTATAATGGCAACAGGGCTTCCAGCCCTGGATTCCGACTCGGTGAAATACCTGCCGTCCTGGAACTCAACGGTCCGCGTTTTATAGTAATCATGCGAAGCGGCAGAAAGCTGTGCGCCCTCAACACTGTTGCTTTTATATTTAACCATGCGGCCGCCCATCCCGATCTCGAAGGCTACCCCTTCAGCGCCTTCTATACGCTCTACCAGCCGTTCATAATCCTTTAATTGCGGGCTGGGCCTGTTCATATATTTCCACCATGGAAAACCGCTATCGAAGATCCACGGCCATTTTTGAACGTAAATGGTGTTACTGCCCAGTTTATCCACACTCGCCTGGAGGTTGTTCCTTAATGTGTCTACCGCAGAAAACACACCGATAATTGTCATGATCCCGATGGTAATCCCGATCAACGACAAAAATGCGCGTAATTTATTCTGCCGCAACGCATCGAACGCGAAGCTGATGCTCTCCAGGAAAAGTTTGAGAAATAAGATCATAATGCTTAGACCAAAGGTACTTAAAAACGTTACAGGTAGTTGTGTAAAACAGTTTAAAGGCAAACAAAATCAGCATTTTATACTTACTAAATTAACGATAATTTTTTTTTAAATTTGCGCCCTGAAATTCAATAAGCTATACGTATGAAATTATCCCAGTTCAAGTTCGATCTTCCGGAGTCCTTAATTGCTCATAAGCCCGCAGACGCACGTGACGAAGCTCGTTTGCTCGTTCTCGATCGTAAAACAGGAGCCATTGAGCATAAAATCTTCAAGGATATTCTTGGTTATTTCGACGAGAACGACGTGATGATCCTGAACAATACCAAGGTTTTCCCTGCGCGCATGTACGGTAATAAGGAAAAAACCGGCGCCACCATCGAGGTTTTCCTGCTTCGTGAGCTAAACAATGAGCTCCGCCTGTGGGACGTCCTGGTAGATCCGGCACGGAAGATCCGCGTGGGCAATAAACTATATTTCGGCGACGACGACCTGTTGGTTGCTGAAGTTGTAGACAATACCACCTCCCGCGGCCGTACGATCCGGTTCCTGTTCGACGGTACGGATGAAGAATTCCGCCGCAACATCGAGATCCTAGGCGAAACACCACTTCCTAAATACATTAAAAGAAAAGCCACCGCGGAGGACAAAGAGCGTTACCAGACTATTTTCGCGTCTGTAGAAGGTGCTGTGGCCGCTCCTACTGCCGGTTTACACTTCAGCCGCGAGCTGATGAAACGCCTTGAATTAAAGGGCGTAGAGTTTGCTGAAGTAACCCTCCACGTGGGTCTCGGTACATTCCGGGCGGTGGAAGTAGAAGATCTGACCAAACATAAGATGGATTCCGAGCAGTTCATCATCCGGCAAAAAGACGCTGACATCGTAAACAAGGCACTCGATAACAAACACAGGATCTGTGCAGTGGGCACCACCAGCATGCGCGCCATCGAATCTGCTGTATCTGCAAATCGTACGTTAAAAACGGCAAACGACTGGACCAGCAAATTTATCTTCCCGCCCTACGAGTTCAGTATTGCGAACAGCATGATCACTAACTTTCACACACCCGAATCAACGCTGCTGATGATGGTTAGCGCCTTCGGCGGATATGAGCACGTAATGCGTGCATATGAAGTAGCCGTAAAAGAGAAATATCGCTTTTATAGCTATGGTGATGCGATGCTGATCATTTAGCCATCAGGAATGAGTAATCATTAGCCATGAGTAATCAGTAGCCAGTAACCAGTTTCCTGTTAAACCGGCCCATGAAATACTACGCCATTATCGTTGCAGGCGGATCCGGAAGCCGCATGGGCTCCGAAATCCCGAAACAATTTTTGCAGGTTGCGGGGAAACCGGTGCTCATGCACACGATCGAAGCGTTCTATTATTCTGATTTCCGGCCAGGTATTTTGCTGGTTTTGCCTTCCGGGCATCATGACTATTGGTCTAGGCTATGCATGCAAGCCGGGTTTACGGTCCCTGTTACCCTCGTGGCCGGCGGCGAGCAACGTTTTCATTCCGTTAAAAACGCCCTGGAAACGATCACAGAAGAATCCGTGATCGCCATACACGATGCAGTCAGGCCAGTTATCAGCAATAAGATCATCAGCAATACTTTCCGTATTGCCGAAGAAGGGGGCAACGCCATCGTAGCGATCCCAAGCAAGGATTCGATAAGGCAGGTTAACGCCGATGGCCATTCGGTAGCGCTCGACCGGAAGAACATATTCCTGGTACAAACGCCGCAAACATTTCGTTCCGGGATTTTAAAGGCAGCTTATACACAGGCCTTCAGCCCCGAGTTTACCGACGATGCTTCGGTAGTAGAGAAATCCGGCATCGCCATTAACCTGGTCGAGGGCGACCCCGACAATCTCAAGATCACCTTCCCAGGTGACCTGCTGATCGCCGAATGGCTATTGGCAAAAAAAAATCCGGCTCAGGCGCCGGATTCAATCATTAGCATACCGGGTTAACCCCTGATCACTCTAAGCAATACTGCAACAATTGCAATAACCAGGAGAACGTGGATAATTCCACCAGTATAAAAATTCCCCAGGAAGCTGATTGCCCAGATGATTACCAGAACCACAGCGATGACATAAAGTAAATTTCCCATGATTTTATTTTTTTAAGTAGCTAGATTAGATGAATTAATTACAGTAATACGTAAAACAGGTCATTTGTTTTTAGTTCCTCACAAAAATTTTCTCCACAAGTAATATTGCTTAAAATAAAAAAGCCCTTTCCAGGGCTTCAGTTTAGTATTCGTCTTCATTAAAGAAGAAGTCGTCTTTGGTAGGATAATCCGGCCAAATCTCCTCGATGTTTTCGTAAGGCTCACCATCATCCTCCAGCGCCTGTAAATTTTCAATCACTTCCACAGGAGCTCCGGAACGAATCGCGTAGTCAATCAGTTCATCTTTGGTTGCCGGCCAGGGTGCATCTTCAAGATGCGATGCCAATTCTAATGTCCAGTACATATTCTTAGAATTTATATTTAGATTTTCCGCAAAAGTATAATAAAAAAAATAAGATTATAAAAAAGTTTTTAACAGGATTTTCAGATGACCGGAAGCCACTGATTTTCAGAGATTCCGCTATCAAAACAAAGCTTCCTGGCTAACACGAACAGGTAATCGCTGAGCCTGTTCAGGTAAATTATCACCTCCTCATCTACTTCCTCCGTTTCGGCCAGGTGTACTGTTATACGTTCCGCCCTGCGGCAAACTACCCTGGCCAGGTGGCAATACGATACGGTGGTATTGCCTCCCGGGAGGACGAAATGCCGGAGCTCAGGAAGCACCAGGCCCATCTCATCCATCTCATTTTCCAGCTTCGTAATGTCGGCACTATTGAGCTCCGGGAGCTTCATCTTCGATTTCCCGGGCGCGGAAGCCAGCGAAGAACCGATCACAAACAGCCTGTCCTGCACTTCCTTAAGCAACAACTTATAAGATGGAGCGATATCCTGGTCGCGGATCAGGCCTATATAGGCGTTCAGTTCGTCGACGGTTCCGTAACTTTCGATCCGCAGGTCGTATTTCGGAACACGTACGCCGCCAATAAGGGAGGTGTAGCCTTTATCGCCGGTCCGGGTATAGATCTTCATGGGTGTCAGTAATCAGTTGTCAGTAAACGATCGTCAGTCATCCCCGGCATACAGGAACTGATTACCGGCAACTGCCCGACGGTAACTGCTAATTAAATATTCTCAAAATCATCGCCCTTTGCTTTGATATTTTCGAGACGCGGGGAAACTGTTTTAATATTTTCGTTTAAGTAGTCATTTTCGATCAGCCCATCGCGCATACGCACAATGCGGTGAGCATGCTGGGCGATGTCTTCCTCATGTGTTACAAGGATGATGGTATTTCCCTTGGAGTGGATCTCTTCGAGCAAGCCCATGATCTCTACCGAGGTTTTGGTATCGAGGTTACCCGTAGGCTCATCAGCCAGGATAATTGAAGGGTCGTTGATAAGTGCACGGGCCACCGCGACACGCTGACGTTGTCCGCCTGAAAGCTCATTTGGCTTATGCTCCACGCGATTGCCGAGACCCACGTTCTCGAGGGCTTTTTGAGCACGTGCCTCGCGGTCGGATTTTTTTACACCCGAATATACCAGCGGCAGCGCCACGTTATCCAGGGAGGAAGAGCGCGGAAGCAGGTTAAATGTCTGGAAAACGAAGCCGATCTCTTTGTTCCTCACTTCGGCGAGCTCATTTTCAGACATCTGGCTCACGTTAATGCCATTCAGCGTATACTCCCCCTTGGTAGGCGTATCCAGGCAGCCAAGGATATTCATCAGGGTTGATTTCCCGGAACCGGAAGGACCCATCAGGGCCACGAATTCTCCTTTTTGTATGGTAAGGCTCACGGATTTCAGCGCGTGGATCGTTTCTGACCCGATGACATATTTACGCCCGATTTCTTTGATAGTGATAAGGTTTTCGGTCTGCTTAGGCATTTTTTTTGGGTTTAGACGCTGGGGCGTATTGGTTTGTTACAACTCTTACCGGATCACTTTAGCGACCTTGAAATATTTACCATCCTGCGTGGGTGCGTTACGCAGGGCGTCTGCAACGGTGATTTCCTGCTTCACTACATCGTCGCGGTAAACGTTCACTTCGTCGGTGAGGTAAATAAGCGGCTCGACACCCGTTGTATCCAGTTCATTCAGCTTGTCCATGAAACTAAGAATATTATTCATATCCTCCAATAGCGCTTCCTTTTCGGATTCATTTACTTCAAGGCGTGCCAGGTGGGCGATCCGGTTAATGGTATTATGGTCTATATTCATTTCTTCTTAAACTCGGTGTCGATAATGTTGTGTACGCGATCGCGCAATGCATCGGCATCATCTACGGTTAAACCAGTCGTAAAGATCGGCTTATGTACGCAAATATCGCAAATTCCCGGTCGCGAGCCATAGGTCTTGCCATCGTCCCACACTTTTTTCCAGGCATCGGTGATAGTCACCGGCAAAATCGGTATATTCAGTTCAATAGCCAGGCGGAACGGGCCGTTCTTAAACGGATCCAGCGAAGGCGGAAAATGTTCGGGAATCTTTCCTTCCGGGAAGATCACCAGGCTGATCCCTTGCTGCAGGTACTCTCCCGCCCGCTTGAATGCCCTGAACGACGAGATTTTGCTGTCACGGTTAAAAGGAATGTCGATCGTCTTGAAAAATATCGCGGTAACAGGGTTTTTCAGCAGTGTATCCTTTCCAAGGAAGGCATAATTGCCCGGAATTAAACAAGCCATGCCAGTAATATCGAGGTTCGAGGTATGGTTGGGGCAAACGATGTAACATTGCGACCAGTCTATTTGCTTTTCGTAGCGGTATTTGTAAAAGATCCCGACGGCGGCCGAGCTCAGGAAACCGAAAATACGGCGGACGCGATTTAAGCGATCATATCGTTCGGGCTTCCTCGAATAATAATAAAGCCACGGATACAGCAAGATAAAAAAAAACATCAGGCTGATCGCGCTGGCATAAAAGTGCACCCTTTTCAAAAATCGCTTCATAGCTCTCAAAAATATAAAAAATACTTACTTTCGCCGATGTATGGAAACTGTTGTCAGCGGCATCCGGAGTACCGGAAAATTACACCTGGGAAATTATTACGGAGCGGTTAAAAACTTTGTGAAAATGCAGGATGAATACCGTTGCTTTTTCTTTATCGCCGACTATCATTCACTAACCACCCATCCCACTCCCGCGAATCTTCACGGGAATGTTAAACAGGTATTGATCGAATACCTGGCGGCTGGTATCGACCCGGAAAAGGCAACGATCTTCGTACAGTCGGATATTCCCGAAGTATCCGAACTTTACCTGTACCTGAACATGAACGCTTACCTGGGCGAACTGGAGCGCAGCACTTCTTTTAAAGACAAGGTCCGTGCGCAACCAGATAATGTGAACGCCGGCCTGCTTACTTACCCGGTACTGATGGCGGCTGATATCCTTATCCACCGCGCGGTTAAAGTGCCGGTAGGAAAAGACCAAGAGCAACACCTGGAAATGTCGCGCACCTTTGCAAACCGCTTTAACAGGCTCTATAAAACGGATTATTTCCCCGAACCTTACGCATTTAACTTCACCAGTAAGCTCGTTAAGATCCCCGGGCTTGACGGTAAGGGAAAAATGGGAAAATCGGAAGGTGAAGCAAATGCGGTTTTCCTGTCGGACACCCCGGAGATCATCCGTAAAAAGGTGATGCGCGCGGTAACAGACGCAGGCCCCGTGGAAAACAATTCAGTTAAACCCGAAGCCGTTCAAAACCTGTTCGACCTGATGAAGGTAGTTTCCGCGCAAGAAACCTGCGATCATTTTGAAAGCGCTTATAACACCTGCCGGATCCGCTACGGCGACCTGAAAAAACAACTGGCCGAAGACATGGTCCTGGCTACGGCGCCCGTGCGCGAACGCATCCGCGAGATCGCCGAAAACACAACCTACCTCCGCGAAGTTGCCCGTTATGGCGCCGTAAAAGCGCGTGAAAGTGCTTCGAAAACTATCCGCGACGTACGCGAGATCATCGGATTTAAAAATTTTTAACCTATATTGACTTGCAATTCCAGCTGACAACTGACAACTGACAACTGATAACTGATAACTGATAACTGATAACTGACAACTGATACCTAAAATATGCACATCGCCATTGTCGGTAACATCGGTGCCGGAAAAACAACGCTCACACAATTACTTTCCAAGCACCTCGGATGGGAACCGCAATACGAAGCGGTAGATCATAACCCCTACCTGGAAGACTTTTACAGCGACATGAAACGCTGGAGCTTCAACCTGCAGATCTATTTCCTGAACAGCCGTTTTCAGCAGATCGTGGAAATCCAGAAACAGCTGCATAATATTGTACAGGACCGTACCATTTACGAGGATGCCTATATTTTCGCAGAAAACCTGCATGAAATGGGACTGATGACCAGCCGCGACTACGAGAACTACCGCTCGATATTCGAAAATATAACCTCGTTCATCAAACCGCCCGACTTGCTGATCTACCTTCGCGCATCCGTGCCTACGCTGGTGAACAATATCCAGCGGCGCGGACGCGAATACGAGGCCGGCATCCGGCTGGATTACCTATCCAAGCTGAACGATAAATACAAAAAATGGATCGACGGATACAAGGAGGGAAAACTGCTGGTGCTTGACAAGGATAAGCTCGATTTTGCCAACAACCCCGAAGATCTCGGATTTATTATCCAATCGATCGAGCGGGAAATGCACGGATTGTTTTGAGGTTATACGCGTCACGTCAAACATGAAGACACTCGGAATTATACCCGCACGTTATGCTTCTACAAGGTTCCCGGGAAAGCCGCTGGCGGATATCCTGGGCAAAAGCATGATCAGGCGTGTATACGAGCAAGCATCAAAATCTACCGGCCTTGCTGAAGTGGTGGTAGCCACGGATGATGAACGGATACTGCAGCACGTACACGACTTTGGCGGTCGCGCCATCCTTACGTCTCCCGTTCACCAGAGCGGTACCGACCGTTGCGCGGAAGTGCTCGGGGAACTACCGGCGTTTGATACGGTGGTGAACATCCAGGGCGACGAACCTTTTATTGACCCGCGGCAGATCGACCTGCTTTGCACCTGTTTTGCCGACCCCGGTACGCAACTGGCCACGCTTGCCAAAAAGATCTCCTCTACCGATGAGTTATTGAATCCCAATAGCCCCAAAGTGGTGCTAAACCATGTTTCCAACGCGATCTATTTCAGCCGCGCGCCTATTCCTTACCTTCGGGGGCAGGAACAGGAAAGCTGGCACCTGAAACACGCCTACTACAAGCATATCGGCATTTACGGTTACCGGGCGGAGGCGTTAAAAGCGATCACCAGGCTCCCCGTTTCCCCGCTTGAAAAAGCAGAAGCACTTGAGCAGCTACGGTGGATTGAAAATGGATTCCCCATCCGCGTAGCCATTACCGAGCTCGAGACCCTGGCGGTAGATACGCCTGAAGACCTTCAGCGTATCCTGGTGAACCTGGACATTATGAAGAATATTTAGCCGCCGGTTGGCAAACTTTTGCCTTCTCTTCCAGTTAAAATATGATCAGTGTTCGCCTATGCAGGTAAAATTCATGCAGCCGCTATTCTATATCGTCAGTCTCCTGGCGGTGGCCTGCCTGTATAGTTGCGGCACTACCGGCCAGGGCGGCTTGTTTAACAAAAAAAGCCCTCGTGACCTGTATGGTCAGCGGCTTACTGATGCGGGCCTCCACGAAACCGCGTTGGGCCGTGCCTGGTTCGACGCCGCCGCAAAAAGCCTCGCAAGCCCCCTTCCGATCACCCTCCCCTATAAAGAAGCCGGGTACTTCTCCGCCGAAAGGGCGCAGGCGACCGGGTTCTCCTTCAGCGCAAAGCGCGGACAAAAAATATTGATCAGCCTGGAGAAAAAGCCGGTGTCCAACTTCAGCATTTACCTTGATCTCTGGCGGGGCGCCGGCGACGGAAATCCTCCGAAACACCTCGCCGCTGCAGATACGGGTAAAACCATCCTGGAATACGAGATCGAAGATGATCTCGGGTATGTGCTCACCCTGCAGCCGGAGCTGCTGCGTGGCGGCGAATACACCTTAACGATCACTGCCGGGCCATCGATCGGTTTCCCGTTAAAGCGGGCCAACCGGAACCAGGTGCAAAGCTTTTGGGGCGTTGAGCGCGATGCAGGCGCCCGGAAACATGAAGGCGTGGATATCTTCTCCTCCTTCCGTACGCCCGTTATCGCAGCCGCGGATGGGATGGTAAGCCATGTTACCATCAATAACCTGGGCGGAAAGGTCGTTTTTATGCGTCCCTCGGAAAAGCGATACACGCTGTATTACGCGCACCTGGATTCGCAGTTGGTGGGCGACGGGCAACTGGTGAAACAGGGCGATACCCTTGGGCTGATGGGGAATACCGGTAATGCCGTGAACACACCTCCGCACCTTCATTTTGGCATTTACACCAATTCAGGCGCGGTAGATCCCTTCCCGTTTATCGATCCGCTGATCAGGGAGCCGCCCGCCATCGGCGTTCCCTCTTCGCAATTGGGTAAAACTGCGCGGTTAAACAGGAAGGTCACATTCTCCACGCCTGCGGCGGAGATGACACAGCCGCAGGAACTCCCGGTGAATACCCTGCTGAGACTGGAAGCAGCTTCGGGGAACCGCTACACAGTTACGCTGCCGGATGGCCGGACAGGTTATGTAGCAGGCTCGGCGATTACGCCCGGTACCGCAGCAATCCGGAAATACAACTTAAAAAACGCCGTGCCGCTGTTCGACCGGCCGGATACTTCAGCGGCCAGGATGTCGGTTCTTAAAGCCGGTGATCCGGTCCAGGTAGCGGGTATTTTCAACACGTTCGAATATGTGATATCGGGTGAACTGCGGGGATGGATCCACCGCGCCGCCCGGTAATATCCGGGTTTATTCCGAAAAAAATTTACAATCTTTATAACTAATAGCCTTAAACCTGTATCTGGTGTTTATGCAAAAATCAGGAAAGATTGTCATCTATATCCTCATCGGGATATTTGTGATTGTTGGCGCACTGCTCGGCTTCGTTAAAACAGCACTCCCCAATGTTGGAGACGCGCCTTCGTTAAAAATAACCGCTACCCCCCAACGATTGGAACGCGGAAAATACCTGGCCAACCACATTACAGTGTGTATCGACTGCCATTCGTCACGCCAGTGGGACACCTTCGCAGCCCCGCTTGATACTACAACCATTGGCGCCGGCGGCGAGAAGTTCGATCAATCTATGGGATTCCCGGGTACTTTTTATGCGCCCAACATAACGCCACAGCACCTGGGCAGCTGGACGGACGGCGAATTGCTTCGCGCCATCACCACAGGCGTGAGCAAAGACGGGCACGCGCTTTTCCCGGTGATGCCCTACCTCGGCTTCGGGAGGATGGACCAGGAAGACGTTTACTCGATCATTGCATACATCCGCTCATTGCCGGCAAAAAACAATGAACCGGGTACCTCAAACCCCGATTTCCCGATGAATTTCATCATTAATACCATTCCTGCCAAAGCCTCTTTCGCGAAAATGCCGCCCAAAACAGACACCGTGCAATATGGCGGCTACCTGGTAAATGCGGCCGGCTGCGGCGAGTGCCACACCAAACAGGAAAAAGGACAAAAAATCAAAGGAATGGAATTTGCCGGCGGGTTCGAATTCAACCTGCCCGGCGGAGCTATTTATTCTGCAAATATCACGCCCGACGTAAAAACCGGCATCGGCAGCTGGACCCGTGAGCAATTTGTAAGTCGTTTTAAAATGTATACCGATAGCGCTTATCATGCCCGAAAAATAAATCCCGGTGACTTTCAAACCATTATGCCCTGGGTAATGTACAGCGGCATGGATGCTGCCGATCTGGAATCTATTTATGCTTATCTTAAAACGCTAAAGCCCATTAACAACACAGTAACGCGGTTTAAACCCGTTAATAAGGGCAGGTAGCCTTTTCATGAAGAAAATCCTGGATCTTAAGCGCCGGCGGACATGGTACCTGCTAACAGCGGTATTACTGGCTATCGCATTCTGGTTCAGCCTGCCCGATCCGCTGTTTACGTCACCGTATTCTTACGTGATCGAAGACTCAAAGGGCGTCCTGCTTGGGGCTTCCATCGCCGCCGACGGCCAATGGAGGTTCCAGGCGGGCGGCAAAGTCCCGGTCAAATTCGGGCAGTGTATTATCGCCTTCGAGGATACCCGTTTCCGTTACCATCCCGGGTTCGACCCGATCGCTATGGCACGCGCCATCCGGCAGAACAGCGGAAAACAGCGCATAATAAGCGGCGGAAGTACCCTCACCATGCAGGTGATCCGCCTCAGCCGGCAAAAACGGCGCAACTTATGGCAGAAACTGGTGGAAGTAATTCTTGCCGTACGGCTGGAGCTCACCTATTCCAAAGACGAGATCCTCGGCTTGTACGCCGCAAACGCACCATTCGGTACAAACGTGATCGGCCTCGATGCTGCGTCGTGGCGGTATTTCGGACGCGGTCCCGCAAACCTTTCCTGGGGTGAAGCCGCCACCCTGGCCGTGCTTCCTAACGCACCCTCCCTGATCCACCCGGGACGCAACCGCGAAAGGCTCCGCTTAAAACGGAACCGCCTGCTGGACAAGCTGGTCAGGCAACATGTGATCGACAAGGGAACGGCCGCACTCGCTAAACTAGAGCCTATTCCCGATCGTCCCCTGCCCCTGCCACGCAGAGCGCCTCACCTGCTCGACCGCTTTAAAAAGGACTTCGCTTCAAGCGATTCCGCGCGGGTAAAAACCACCCTGGATGGTGATCTCCAACGACAAGTGAACGCGGTAATTAATCGCTATCACCAGCAGTTTAAAGCAAATGGGATCAACAACGCTGCCGCACTGGTGGTGGAAGTGGAGACCGGGAACGTACTTGCCTACGTCGGGAATATCTCCGCTCCCGGCGATACCGAGATGCAGGGAGATGTGGACATGATCCCTGCGCTGAGAAGCCCGGGAAGCACCCTGAAGCCCCTGCTTTACGCCTCGATGCTGGCGGGCGGCCAATTGCTGCCGGATGCATTGATCCCCGATATTCCTACACAGATCGGCGGCTATTCTCCCAGGAACTTCGACCTTGGATATGACGGCGCCATCCCCGCCTCGAGGGCATTAAGCCGCTCGCTGAATATTCCGGCAGTAAAAATGCTGCAGCAGTATAAATATCAGCGATTTTACCAGCAGCTAAAAAGATTGGGCATCACGTCGTTAAACAAACCAGCGGATTTCTACGGACTCTCACTCATCCTGGGAGGCTGCGAAACATCGATGTGGGAGCTTTCCGGTGTTTACGCGAGCATGGCCAGGACGCTCGATCATTACGGAGCCAATCACGCGAAATATGATCCCAATGATTTCCGCATGCCGCGGTATATTTCCGGGCGACAACCGGCCAGGGCCGCCAGCCCGGTAGCTCAAGGCGTAGCGGGTATCGACTACGCATCCGCCTGGTTCACCTTTAATGCCATGCAGGAAGTAATGCGGCCCGGGGAAGAGGGTTTATGGCAGCAATTCGCGTCGTCGAGGAAAGTCGCCTGGAAAACAGGTACCAGTTTTGGCTTCCGCGATGGATGGGCCATCGGTCTCACTCCTTCCCATGTAATTTGCGTATGGGTTGGCAACGCCGATGGCGAGGGGCGTCCCGGCCTAACCGGGATTGAAACGGCAGCACCCGTACTGTTCGAACTATTTAACCTGCTGCCTGCCTCCGGATGGTTCGAGGGGCCGGCTGATTTCCTGGTACAAGTGCCTGTTTGCCGCCAAAGCGGCTATCGCGCCGGCCCGAACTGCCCCGATAAAGAGCAAAAATATATCCCTGCTGCGGGGATAAAAACATCGTCATGTCCCTGGCATCAATTGGTTCACCTGGATCAAACGGGCAGATTCCAGGTAAGCTCCGAATGTGAATCGCCTTCGGCGATGATTCACAGGCCCTGGTTCGTGCTGCCACCGGCGATGGAATATTACTACAAGCTGCGCCATAGCGACTACCTGGAGCTTCCCCCGTTTAAACCCGGTTGCCCGGACGCAGGCGCCACCCGCCAGATGGAATTGATCTACCCGAAGAACGACGCCAAAGTATATATCCCCATCGAGATCTCAGGCGAGCGGGGGAACGTGATCTTTAATGCGGCTCACCGGATGCGACATACGCGGATCTTCTGGCACCTCGACGACCAGTACCTTGCCACAACCACTGATTTTCACCAGGTATCACTCAGCCCTCCGCCCGGTAAACACACCATCACATTGGTCGATGAGAAAGGGAACCGCCTGGTGCAGGTGTTCGAGGTACTTGATAAAGAAAAAGACAGGTAAATCATTCTACAGATATTTTTGTTATTGCTTCAACCTATGACGATAAAAGAACTCCCTATCACCGTAAAACGATCATTGGAGCTATTGGGATTGTTCCTGGTGGGTACGCTGCTGGTGATCGGCAAGGGGATTATTATGCCGTTGCTCATGGCGTTCTTTATCAGTATCGTGATGCTGCCGGTATTCCAGTTCTTTAGAAAAAGAAAATTCCCGGAGGCGTTGTCCATTGGCATGTGCATCCTGATCCTTCTAATCATAATTGGGGGAATAACCTGGTTTTTTTCGTCGCAGGTGGCAAACCTCGTAGCTGATTTTCCGCAGATCCGTAAAAATGTGTCGGTGCACCTGAATTCGCTGAGCCGCTGGATCAACGATGTAAGCAATTTCTCGACAACAGAGCAACTTGATTTTATCCGCGACCAAAGCAACAAACTGCTGAATTTTGCTTCCGCCCTGCTCGGTGGCGCCGCAGGGTCCGTATCCTCTATGCTGGTATTTATGGGGTTGTTACCGATCTATATTTACCTGCTGCTGTTTTATAAAAACCTGCTGCTGAGGTTCGTATTCCTATGGTTTCCTGAAAGCCATCACCCAAAAGTGAAAGAAGCCATGCTCGAAACAAAGGTGATCATTAAAAGCTACCTGATCGGGCTGCTGATCCAGATCACGTATGTCACTGTGCTGCTTGGCGGGATCCTGATGATCATCGGCATTAAACACGCCCTGCTGATCGCCGTGATTTTCGCATTCCTTAACCTCATCCCCTATGTGGGCGCGCTGATCGGGAACCTGCTGGGTGTATTGCTCACGCTTACCTCATCGCCCGACTTGCTGCCGATCATTTATGTACTGGCCAGCATCGCATTCGTGCAGTTCCTCGATAACAACATCCTGATGCCGCGGATCGTCGGCTCGAAAGTAAGGATCAACGCCCTGGGAGCCATTGTTGGCGTTTTCCTGGGAGGGAGCCTGGCAGGGATCTCCGGGATGTTCCTGGCATTGCCAATAATCGCGATATTAAAAGTGGTTTTCGACCGCTCGGAAATGTTCAGGCACTGGGGCGTATTACTGGGCGACGAACGACCGCTGCAAAGCCCGATGACCGTTCCCGAGCTCCGTTCGGCCGATGAAAAGGTACAGGAAAAGCTCGAAAAGCAGAACAAGATCAAGCATACCGGGAAAAAGGACGCCTAACGTGTTTGTCCCGCACCACGGACCACCCATTTTTCGGTAACCAGTTTTTCCAGTGCAAACGGTCCGCGTGCGTGCAGCTTTTGCGTAGAAATGCCTATTTCGGCCCCTAAACCGAATACGCTTCCATCGGTAAAACGGGTGGAAGCATTCACGTACACGGCGGCGGCGTCCACTTCTTCGAGGAAATCGTCACCCAACCGGGCGTCCTGTGTTAGAATCGCCTCAGAATGCCTGGAAGAATACTTAGCGATATGCGCAATGGCTTCACGGGAGTTTTCCACCACTTTTACCGAACATTTATAATCGAGGAATTCTCTCCCGAAATCTTCCGGCGACGCCGCAAAAAGATGTGGATAACCCGTTTCTTTTAACAACGGCAAGGCGGCTTCATCCGCAAAAATATCCACATGCCAGGGCAGCAGCGCCGGGGCGAGCAATGTGAGGAACTTTTCAGCTATATTCCTGTCTACCAACACCGTATCGAGCGCATTACAAACAGAAGGCCTCGAAACTTTAGCGTTAACGACAACGATAACTGCATCCTCCAGCCGGGCTGAACTTTCCACATAAGTATGACATACGCCGGCGCCGGTTTCGATAACGGGTACACGAGAGTGCTCTCTTACGTACTCTATCAGCTGCTGCGAACCGCGCGGAATAATGATATCCACATACCTAACCGCGCCAAGCATCTCCAGGATCAATTCCCGTCCGGGCGGAAGTAGCTGTACCGCATTTTTGTTCATCCCCGATTCTTCGAGCGCCGAGCGGACCAGGTTAACAAGCACGGTATTGGTGGCAAAGGCATCCGAACCACCACGGAGTAAGCACGCATTTCCAGACCGGAGGCATAAGGCGGCTACATCAACGGTAACGTTGGGGCGCGACTCATAGATCACCCCTACCACACCCAACGGCACCGTCTTCTTCAGGATATGCAGCCCATTGCTGTTTGTGCGTTCTAAAAGCACCTGGTTAGCGGGGTCAGCCAGGCCTGCGACTTCCCGTACGCTGGCAGCGAGGTCGCCGATCCGTTGTCCGGTTAACAGCAGCCGGTCTTTTTTTGGATCTGTATCGTCCATTTTCGCCAGGTCCTCCCGGTTTGCTGCCATAATGCTGGCGGCGTTTCCAAGGATCCCGTCCGCTAACCTCCGGAGTACCCGCTGCTTATCGGCATCCGAAAGTTTTTTCACCTCAGACGAGGCGCTCCTGGCGTCTTCCAATATCTGCTGAATGGTGGTGGTAATCATTTCTTATAACAATACGAGGTCATCGGCATGCGCCACTTCAATATTCTGGAGACGGGAACCGGAAACCAGCGTTTCCGACGAGATCTTCGCCCGGCCGACTGCCACTACCACCTCCTGGTCATCCACGATTTCGAATACCTCTCCACACTCAAATTTCTCGATCACCCGGCTTATCCCAACTGCGAGCAAACTATGGCGGTTTCGTAAAGCCTTGCACGCCCCGGCATCGGCTTCCACCCGACCGGTAACCAGGCTTCCGCTGGCGAGCCACTTCTTCCGCGCCGGCATGGCACATTCCTGGGGAAGACAGACGGTTCCGGTTTCTTCGTTCATGGCTTTTAAGATCCCGTCCGCCGTACGTATGCCAAAAATCACTACTTTAATGCCCATCCTGGTGGCCAAACGTGCGAAGGTGAGTTTAGATACCATGCCCCCCAGCCCGACCGCCGACTTGCTGGTATCGGCCAACGCCAGCGCTTGCTTACCGATCTCTTCAATGCGCGGTACCACCTGGCCGTTCTTATCGAGCACCCCCGGCACCGACGTACTGAATAACAGCAGCGAGGCGCCAAAACCAACGGCGATTAACGTTGCGAGCTCATCGTTGTCGGAAAACTTAAGTTCCACGTCACTCACCACGTCATTTTCATTGGCGATGGGGATCACACCGTTTTTCCAGAGCTCCCCGTACGTACGCTGCAATTGCAGGAACTGGCTGCGGTTAGAAAAATGTCCCCGCTCGCACAAACTCTGCGCAATAGGGATCCCGTAAGGTTCGAAATAATGGGAATACCTGTTCAGCAACAATGGATTGCCGATGGATGCCGCCGCCTTCCGCTCACTGATACTGCCAGAATAATTTCGGATATGTTTTTTCCCCGCTGTAACCGCGCCCGAAGAAACCAATACGATGCGATACGCTTTATGCACATCCGCAACCTGCCTCGCAATCTCCGCCATTACTGTTTCATCGAGCCCTCCCTGCCGGGTAGTAATTGATGCCGTTCCGAATTTTATAACTAATATTGGTAGTGCCAATTTATCGATAATTAAAAGAGCAAACTTAATTAAATTTGCCTATAAAATTAGTAGACTAACATATTAATGTTTTATATGTATTTATTTCGTACAGGTAACGAAATGTTTTAAAAAACGTAAAAAAGTGCATTAAACTCGTAAATTTGGTTACACATCCATTTCCTATGCCAATTTCAAGGAAAATGGTTTTTTATCAGGCGTTGTAACATTTAATGTTGATTATTGGTCTACTTTTATAAAATACAGGCATGAGAAAAGCCTTCATCATCGATGATGATCCGATCCATCAAAAAATCGCGCAGATCATGCTTAACAAGCATAAGCTGTTTGATGAATACACCAGCTACACCGAGGCTATCTATGCGCTTGAGTACTTAAAAGACCACAAGGATATACCGGATAATTTGCCGGATGTCATCCTACTGGACCTGAATATGCCTGTGCTGAACGGCTGGGGCTTCCTCGATCAGTATGAAACGCTGATGCCCGATCTTGCGAAAAAAGCCGATATCTATATCGTATCATCCTCTGTGGACCAGAATGACAAGCTGCGTTCAAAAGCCTATTCCTACGTAAAAGGATTTATCTCGAAGCCTATCTCTTCTGCGCTGCTGGTGTCACTTTTAAAGGTAGATTAAGGTCCGCATTTACCGGTCTCCCTTATACCTGCATATCCGCCGGCGGGTTTTCGCTTTCACCGGATTACCCCAGTCCCCAACCTTTGCTGCACACAATTACCAACAAAATAACTTACTGTTTTTCAACTAGTTAAGTTTTGCTTGAAAATTATATTTTGTTTTTACTAACCAAGCATCCTATATTTGGAATATTATTTGGTAGCAATACCAATCCTATCAGGCCCCTTAATGAGGTTTTGATTTATAAAGAAGTGGTGAGAGACAGGCTCCGAGACCCACTGACAACCCCCCTGAGTATTTGGGGAAGGTGCCAAATCCTGTCCTGGTAAGAACCGGGAAAATATAAATGTTTTAAAACCATGAAAAAGGAAACACCAAGAGACTTTTCGATTCGCACCACTTCCGTGATGTGTTGTTGCATGTGCTAACAAGCCAGGCCTGCTGATCGTCCCGCTTCCCGGTTCACAGATTCAGCGCTTTGCGGCGGAGACAGCGTATTACAACCCGCTCAGCTTCAACCAACCAGTCACATTGCGATTAAAAGTCAGATTTTATTTATGAGCCAGGTACACGTTTACAAGCATAACCGACCCTTCGAACTCGAAAACGGGAAAATTATTCAAGATCTCGAAATTGCCTACCATACTTACGGCAAGGTCAACGAAAAAAAAGACAATATCGTTTGGGTTTGCCATGCGTTAACGGCCAACGCCGATGTGTTCGACTGGTGGAAAGGACTTTTTGGCGACAACGCCTTGTTTAACCCCGCGGAGCATTTTATCATCTGCGCCAATATTATCGGCTCGCCCTATGGCACCACGCATCCGTTAAGCATTAACGAAGCAACCGGGCAGCCGTATTACCTCTCATTCCCGCAATTCACCATACGTGATCTCGCAGCGGCGCACCAGTTGCTGGCCGATCACCTTGACTTCGATACGATCAGTATCCTTATCGGGGGATCGCTTGGCGGGCAGCAGGCGATGGAATGGAGTATCGCCGAACCTGGCAGGATCCTAAAATTGATCTTGCTGGCTACCAATGCACAGCATTCTCCATGGGGAATCGCTTTTAATGAAAGTCAGCGGCTGGCCATTACCAGCGACCGTACTTTTTTTGCTAAGAAACCAGATGGCGGAAGCAAAGGGCTAAAAACCGCACGAAGCATTGCGCTGCTCTCCTACCGCACGTACGAAACGTATGCAATATCGCAGCAGGAGATCTCGCTGGATAAATCCGACCAGTTTAAGGCGTCTTCTTACCAGAACTACCAGGGCGAAAAACTGGTAAAACGTTTCGACGCATTTAGCTACTGGTACCTTAGCAAAGCGATGGACAGCCATAATGTAGGCCGGAAACGTGAATCGGTGGAAAACGCACTTCATCGCATAAAAGCCAAAACACTGGTAATCGCCATTAATTCAGACCTGCTTTTTCCGCCGGATGAGCAAAAATACCTGGCGAAACACATCAAGGGCGCCGATTATACCGAGATCAATTCGTTTTACGGGCATGATGGTTTCCTGGTGGAGACCGGTGTGATCGCCAAGGCGATCGGTATCTTTTTAAAACAGGTAGATTCGGATAAAGACGTGATCACTTTACATAAAATAGCATAACATTAAGGCACATCGATAATGAGTAAAAAATTAACGCTTGGTTTGTTTGGGTTTGGCGTGGTGGGACAAGGCTTGTATGACATCATACGGAGTAAAAACCTGAACCTTACGATCAGGAAGATCGCTATTAAGAACCCGGGCAAACAACGTTCACTTCCCGGGCATTTGTTTACGACCGACAGTCACGAAATTTTGAACGACCCCGAGATCAACACCGTTGTTGAGTTGATCAACGATGCAGATGCCGCTTACGAAATCGTTACCACGGCACTCCGAAGCGGGAAAAACGTGGTATCGGCCAACAAAAAAATGATCGCCAATCACCTGCAGGAACTTGTTGCGATCCAGGAGACATACGGAACCTCTCTCCTTTACGAAGGTGCGGTTTGCGGAAGCATCCCGATTATTCGGAACCTGGAGGAATATTATGACAATGAGCTGCTTTATTCGTTACGCGGAATTTTTAACGGGTCATCCAATTATATCCTGTCAAAGATCTTTAACGAGAACCTTGGATACGACACGGCATTAAAACAGGCGCAGGACCTCGGCTTTGCCGAAACGGACCCGATCATGGACGTTGGCGGCTTCGATCCGAAATTTAAGCTTGCCATCGCCACCGCGCATGCATACGGACTGTTTATCCACCCGGATAACATCCTAAATGTGGGGATCCAAAACCTTTCCGCCCAGGATATTCAATACGCGCGGGAGAAAAATTATAAGATCAAACTCGTTCCAACGGCACTTAAGTCAAGCGAAACCGGGGTTGTACTATATGTATTGCCTAAACTGATCCGCAATGATGATTTTCTCTACAATGTAGAAAACGAATACAACGGCGTGATCGTACAGGCCGCATTCGCGGATCAGCAATTTTTCTTCGGAAAAGGCGCCGGCGGGCACCCAACAGGTTCTGCCGTGCTTTCCGACATCGCCGCGCTGCGGTACGACTACCATTACGAGTACAAAAAACACCAGCAGCCCAATGCGCTTGTACAAACGAACGATCATGAGCTGAACGTATACCTGCGTTATACCGACGAATTCCAGCTGGAAAAACTAGAATTCGAGGACATTACCGAGCGGTTCTACACGCATAATTTCCGGTATGTAACGGGGACGATCAAGCTGGCAAACCTGGTTAAGCACCAGGACGAGCTCCGTAAGCCAGGGATATTTATCGCCGAAACAGGCAATAAAACTCTCCAGGGAGGCCCGGGCGAATTTGCCGAGCTCCAGGAAGCGGAATATTAAGATCTTAGTTGTTTTGTTTATTTAGTAGTGAGAAAAAGGCGCTTAAAAGGCGCCTTTTTATTGTTAGTTGCAATACCTGGAATCAATTAGTGGCCGTGTTGTCCGTCGATACCATGTGCATGGCCGTGAGCAAGTTCCTCTTCCGTAGCTTTACGCACCTCGAGTATCTTTCCTATAAAATGCAGGTCCTGGCCGGCCATGGGGTGATTGAGGTCAACCGTTACCGAAATGTCGGTTAAACCGGTTACCTGGCCCCTGAACTGGTTACCGTTGTTATCCTGTAAAGGAAGTACGGCGCCGATTTCGGGAATTTCGTCTCCGCCAAACATATCCAGTGGAAGCTCAGCGATCGCATCTTCATCCTTCCCGCCATAGGCTTCTTCGGCGGCTAACTGAAAATCGTAAGTATCACCGGTGGAGAGGCCACTTAAATTCTCTTCAAATTTTGGAAGCATCATGCCTGCTCCGTAAAGAAACACCAATGGGTTTGCTTCGTCAGCTTTTTCAACAAATGTTTCTTCTCCGTCTTGGGTGGTGTACAGATCGTACGTGAGCGCCACTACGCTTTTTGGTTCTATTGTCATAATATCTTTTGTTGTTTAATCAGCTGTCAGGTACAGGTCGCCAGTTCCTTTAAGTTTGTCGCCGGAAACTGATCACTGGTCACTGATCGCTAATTTGTTCCAATGCCTCTGCCACTTCACTAACCGGCAATTGGCAGGTTCTGTTTTTGCAGACGAATATTTTAGTCTCCGGGAGCCACTTGTCGGCGAGCAAAGGTAACGTTCCTGTTTTACCACCAAAAAGAATTTTGTTAGGAACATAATGGGTGGCCAGTTCTTGTCTCTTTTCCATGGATCCCTGGCCGGTTATGGCGATCTCGTACAACCCAAACACTTCAAACAGCAATAAACCGGCCCAGTTGGAATAAGAGGACCCGTAACCTTTGATATGCGGAAACACATTGGCAAGCATCTGCCTGGCAGTGGCTACGTACTTATCGTCGTTAAACAAGTGTCCCAGCCGGTACAGGTTATGTGCCATCATCGAGTTTGACGAAGGGATCACATTATCCATGATCTCGAGCTTCCTGGCGATGAGTGCTTTATCTCCCGCGGAGGTGTAAAAGAACAGGCCGGATTGCCGGTCAAAAAAATGAGCGATGGCGTAGTCAGCCAGCTTTCGCGCATCTGATAACCAGTTCTCATCAAAAGTCGCCTCGTACAGGGCGATGAAACCGTCGATGATAAATGCGTAATCGTCCAGGAAGCCGGCCCCGTTCCAACCTTCGCCAGGGCTCGCCTGGTATAATCTTTTGATCGAATTATCCGGAAGCACCAGGTGTTCTTTTACGAACCTGGCATTTTTCAGGGCGGAGTCCAGGAAAGGTCTTTCGGCAAATGCGTCGTAAGCGTCCACCAGGCCCCTTATCATCAACCCGTTCCATGACGCCAGTATCTTGTTATCCAGGCCCGGCCTGATGCGTGTATCGCGATAGCGGGCAACTTTATCTTTAGCCCTTGCCAGTATCTTAAGCATTTCTGTTTCCGGCATACCAAGCTTATGGGCCACAGCGCTATCGTCCTCTTTTCTTTTGAAAATATTCGTGTGCTCTTCCTGCCAGTTCCCCGTTTCCGTTACGTTAAAATAAGTACTGAACACGGGTTCGTCCCCGCCCAGGAGCTCCTGCAGCTCACTTCGTGTAAACGTATAGAACTTACCCTCGGTCCCTTCGCTATCTGCATCGAGTGCGGAATAAAAACCGCCTTCGGGCGAGGTCATCTCGCGTTCGAGCCAGTCAAGCGTCTCGAACACCACCTGTTTATACAGCGGATCGCCACAATACCGGTATCCTTCTGCGTACAGGCTTACAAGCTGTGCATTATCATATAACATTTTCTCGAAATGGGGCACGTGCCACTCGCCGTCCACCGAGTACCGGGCAAAGCCCCCGCCAATATGGTCATAGATCCCGCCATAAGCCATTTTCTCCAGGGTAAGCCTGGCTACCAGGTTGGCGGCATCGTCCTCCATTAACCAAGCGTACCGAAACATAAATTGCCAGTTATTGGGCAATGGAAATTTTGGCGCCCGGTTATACCCGCCCGCCGTAGTATCGAAATAACGCTTCCAGGGTGTGAAAATATCTTCAAGATGGCGGGTGGTATAAAGATCCACCGGTTCCGCTATGCCTGGGATCTCGCTATTGCGGATGCCTTCAGTAAGGCGTTCCGCGTACTCCACAGCTTCTGCGGGCCGGTCGCGCCAGAATGCGGAGAGGTTAAGCAGCAGGTTCTTCCAGTCGCCATTGCGAAAATAAGTACCGCCGTATACCGGACGCTGATCGGGCAGGCAAAAACAATTCAACGGCCACCCGCCGCCGCCTGTCATCAGCTGAACGGCGTACATGTAAACCTGGTCGATGTCCGGACGCTCCTCCCGGTCGATCTTGATGCACACAAAATGTGCATTCATGATAGCGGCAACGGATTCGTCTTCAAAACTTTCGTGTTCCATTACATGGCACCAGTGGCAGGCTGAATACCCGATGCTCACCAGGATCAGCTTATTTTCTTTTACTGCCAAATCGAGCGCTTCATCTCCCCATGGATACCAGTTTACCGGGTTGTGGGCGTGCTGCTGCAGGTAAGGCGACGTTTCGCCGATGAGTTTATTAGGCATAGTAACTGTTATAAAGGTAAAGGTTGGAATGTGGAAATGTTTTGCAACTTTTGAAAAAGTGTGGCTAGTTTTGAAACGCCATCGTCATTTATGCTTATCACGCACATCGAAATCTACCGTTTCAGTATCAAAATGCATCCGTTCGTTATCGCCACGGGAACCATGTTTTATGCGCAGAACGTATTTATCCGCGTGTATACCAACCAAGGTTTTTACGGCGTAGGGGAATGCTCTGCATTCCCGATGATCGTCGGGGAAACCCAGGACACCTGCCTGGCGATGGCAAAAGATTTCGCTGCCTTGTGGAAAGGAAAAGACCCGCTCGATATACCGGCCAGGATGCAGGAGCTCCATGATTTTACTGCCGGCAACGCCACTATCAAAAGCGCGTTTGATATGGCATTATACGACATCGCCGCCAAGGCGGAAAACCAACCCTTATACCGGTTTCTCGGCGGGGCCAGGCGTACAATTGAAACCGATATCACGGTAGGTATTGCCGCTGCCGGAGAAATGGCGGCAAAGGCAGCGCATTTTATAGAGATGGGCGCCACTAAGCTTAAAATTAAGTTGGGAAAAAACGCTGCCCAGGATATTAACCGGGTGAAGGCCATCAGACAGTCGGTGGGCGAAGCGCCGGTTATCCGTATTGATGCCAACCAGGGCTGGGACTTCGAAGACGCGGCCACCGCCTTAAAAGGCATGGAGCCTTATAACATACAGTTTTGTGAGCAGCCAATGCGAAAATGGAATGACCACCGTCTTGCTGAACTGCGGAGAGCTACGGCCATTAAGATCATGGCAGATGAAAGCTGCTTCGATCATCATGATGCCGGGCGACTGGCTGCCGCCGAAGCATGCGACTACATCAACATCAAATTCTCCAAATCAGGCGGGATACTGGAGGCGCTCAAAATTCACGAGCTATCGAAAAAAGCCGGCATCCCCTGTATGATCGGGGGAATGCTCGAAAGCCGGATCGCGCTTAGCGCCAAGCTACACTTTGCTTACGCTTGCAGCGGTATCGTCTTTCATGACATGGATACCTGTATGCTCGGCCATCTCGAAGATCCCTGCGAGGGCGGCATACGGTTCAGCGGTTTCTTGCTCGACATTGAAGATACACCCGGAATTGGCGCGGATGCCAATGAAGCGTTTCTTCAGAAATGTGAAAAGATCGTTATTTAATTTGCTTTCATCAGCGCCGCATAGTATTTGTGAAATAACGGGATCGTTTCTATACCCTTGTAAAAATTTGCCACATCGAACTTTTCGTTTGGCGAATGGAGGTTGTCACTATCTAGACCGAACCCCATAAGCACCGTCTTTATGCCAAGCTCCTGTTCAAAAAGCGACACGATGGGTATACTTCCACCTCCGCGCGTAGGAATAGGCTTCTTACCAAAGGCTTCCTCAACGGCTTTTTCCGCTGCCCGGAACGCTATACTGTCGGTTGGTGTTACCACCGGTTCGCCGCCATGATGCGGGGTGATCTTTACCTTCACGTAAGGAGGAGCGATCTTTTCAAAGTGCGTCTTAAACAGTTCGAATATCTTGCCTGACTGCTGGTGAGGCACCAGCCGCATCGAGATCTTGGCATTGGCCTTTGACGGCAGCACCGTTTTGGCGCCCTCACCGATATAGCCGCTCCAGATACCGTTCACCTCAAGGGTCGGGCGGGTACCAGTGCGCTCTATCGTGGTGTAACCCTCTTCGCCCCAAAGCGCGTTCACGCCGAGGTCAGCTTTGTACGCGTCTTCATCGTAGGGTGCCTGGTTCAGCGCATCCCGCTCGGCGGCACTTAGATCGTCAACGTCATCGTAGAACCCGGGAATGGTAATGCGATTCTGATCATCGTGCAGCGACGCGATCATTTTTGCCAGGATGGTGGCAGGATTTGCAACCGCACCGCCGTAAACGCCTGAATGGAGGTCGCGATCCGGGCCGGTGACTTCCACTTCGAGATAAGTAAGACCGCGTAAACCGGTTTCAAGGGAAGGATGTTCCAGGCTGATCATCGCGGTGTCGGAGATCAGTACCACATCAGCCTTAAGGCGCTCTTTTTCTGCGCCGACAAAGATCCCCAGGTTATTAGAGCCGACTTCTTCCTCGCCTTCTATCATGAACTTAATGTTGCAGGGCAGCGTGCCTGTTTCTATCATCAGTTCAAATGCTTTTACGTGCATGTAAAACTGGCCTTTATCGTCACAGGCGCCGCGCGCGAAGATCTTGCCGTCGCGGATAACAGGCTCAAATGGCGGCGTTTCCCATAACTCCAGCGGGTCTGGCGGTTGTACGTCGTAATGGCCATATACCAGCACCGTCGGCAACGCCGGATCAATGATCTTCTCGCCAAAAACGATTGGATATCCCGCCGTAGCACACACTTCTACGTGCTCTGCACCGGCTTCTGTCAGCTTTGCGGCAACGTAGGCGGCGGTGCTCAATACATCGGCTTTGTACTTTGGATCCGCACTCACGGACGGGAATTTAAGCAGCTCGAATAGTTCATCCAGAAAACGCTGCTTGTTATCGGCTATATATTGTTTGATATTTTGCATGTCAATAGGGTTTACGGCAAATATATAACTTCTGCTTATGAGGCAAGAAGAACATCCCGCGTAAACAGATGAAACCCGGTAACTGTTAATCCCAGGTGCCGATTTCTTTCGAGATCAATACTTCTGCCTGCGGCAGGGTCTTCCTGATCCCGATGACTTGTTTGCCAGCTGGTTTTGCAGGATGGTCCTTAGCTAAAGTTGTAAAGCCTAAAATGGCTGTCAATACTGCTGCTGAACTTAAAATGGCGATCTTTTTCATGATTGTTATCGTTGAGCGTTATTAATATGATGCGTTAATTGATGGCATTGATAATAAATGTTGAACTATTACAGATTGCCAGTGCTGCCTGAATCTATCCTCCCGTCCCAGGTACCGATGTCGCGGATATCCGCTACTTTCTTGATCTTTAAGACCGGTTGAGCTGCTTCTTCCTTTTTGCACGAGGTGAATGCGATCCCTGAAAGGATGATGAGGGCAAGTGTTGTCTTTTTCATGTTGTTTTAATCGTTAAGGTGTTAATAACTTATTTTACTGGTCTGTTGATAATTACGGGTTGCTGAGGGAATCGCTTCTTCCGTCCCAGGTACCGATGTCGCGGATGTCCGCTACTTTCTTGATCTTCAAGACCGGTTGAGCTGCTTCTTCTTTTTTGCACGAGGTGAATGCGATCCCTGAAAGGATGATGAGGGCAAATGCTGTCTTTTTCATGTGTTTTAATCGTTAAGGTGTTAATAACTTATTTACTGGTCTGTTGATGATTACGGGTTGCTGAGGGAATCGCTTCTTCCGTCCCAGGTACCTATGTCGCGGATGTCCGATACTTTCTTGATCTTTAAGACCGGTTGAGCTGCTTCTTCTTTTTTGCACGAAGTGAATGCGATCCCTGAAAGGATGATGAGGGCAAATGCTGTCTTTTTCATGTTGTTTTAATCGTTAAGGTGTTAATAACTTATTTTGCTGGTCTGTTGATAATTACGGGTTGCTGAGGGAATCGCTTCTTCCGTCCCAGGTACCTATGTCGCGGATATCCGCTACTTTCTTGATCTTTAAGACCGGTTGAGCTGCTTCTTCTTTTTTGCACGAGGTGAATGCGATCCCTGAAAGGATGATGAGGGCGAATGCTGTCTTTTTCATGTGTTTTAATCGTTAAGGTGTTAATAACTTATTTACTGGTCTGTTGATAATTACGGGTTGCTGAGGGAATCGCTTCTTCCGTCCCAGGTACCGATGTCGCGGATGTCCGCTACTTTTTTGATCTTCAAGACCGGTTGAGCTGTTTCTTCTTTTTTGCAGGAAACCAGGGCAAATCCCATTACAATGCATAATGCAAGCGCATGTTTTTTCATGTTAATTTTTGAATGAATGAATAAATAGATAAGTAGAATATACGGGATGTATATTAATCCCAGGTCCCGATCGTACGGGATTCAACGAGCGTTTTTATGTGTAATACCCGGAAAGAAACCTTTTTATTTTTCCGGGGAGCGGCAGAAGCGATCACGACAACGAGTAGAGAGAGTGCTAATTTTTTCATGAGCTTTAGATGGATTTTGAGGTTAACTAAATTAATATTTTCTCTAGAAGTACCTCAAAGTTAACGCTTTAAATTTTTTAGTGATTAAATAATATTTGATTATTTTTATTACGTAAACTTATCCTTTAGTGTTTCGTAAAACCTGCTGATGAAGATCTTTAATTTTTTAGTGTTCCTCTTCCTTATTTGTACTTCTTCAACAGGTTATGGGTCATCAGTCGCCTATGAAGGCACCAAAGAGGACACTTCACGGGTTATCGAGCTGAATATACTGGGAAATAACAGCCGCTTAACCGATCCGCAACAAACCCTGGAGTATGCCAACCTAGCATTGGCACTGGCCAGGAAGCTTAATTACGACAACGGTATCGCCGAGGCGTACCGCGTAAAAGGGATCGGGAATTATTACAAGTTCCAAACCGACAGCGCCGTTCAGAACTACCTTGAATCACTTAATTATTTTTCCCGGAGCGGGAACCTCGGCGGCCAGGCAAAAGTGTATAACAACATCGGTAACTTGTACCTCACGATGACCAAGGACTATGGTAACGCCCTTACTTACTTTAGGAAAGCATTCGTGATCGCCAAGAAATTGAACCTGCAAAGCCTGATCGCCGGTTTATACCTGAACATCGCTTCTACTTATCAGCGGCAGAATTTTTATACCAAATCGCTGGAGTACTACGGAAAAAGCTATGCGCTTTTTACCGAGCTCAAGATCACCACGGGGATCACCCAGTGTCTTCAAAACCTGAGCGCCGTTCATAAAAAACTGGGCCACCTGGAAACTGCCGAGAAATACGCGTTAGAGGCCATCGAAAAAGCAAAGGCCGTGGACGAGAACTTCACCGTTGCCAGTACTAACCTCACGCTATCAGGCATTTATGTAACGATGGGAAAATACAGGGAAGCACAAAAGGCCATCGATGAGGGACGTGAATATGCGGGTACCGATAAGAATTTTAAACGCGACTTCCTGGTGATTTCCTATACCCTTGAAAGCAAGCGGAACAACTATAAAAAAGCGTTCGAGTACCTCCAGCAGGTGTATAAAGAGGAAAGCGAATTATATTCCAACGATGCATCAGAGAAGTACAAACTGCAGGAGGCCAAGAACAAACAGGAACAGATCCAGAAAGAGAACGAGCTTACTATCGAGCGGCAAAAGAACAACATCCTGTTCGTTTGGGCCAGCGTGATCGTGTCCGTGCTGCTGGTAGTGGTGATCGTGCTGCTTACCGGGAACGTGCGGAAGAAAGCCAAGACCAACAAACAGCTTACCGCCCTGAACCTGGAGATCTCTACGCAGAAGGAAAATCTCGACCGCATTAACCACAACCTCGAGGAAATTATCGACGAGCGTACGCGCGACCTGAAGATCAAGAACAAAAAGCTCTCCGAATATTCGTCGCACCTCTCGCACCAGATCCGCGGCCCCGTGGCTACGCTGAAAGGGTTGATGAACCTTGATAAAGAGGGGCTGATCGATAAAGATGAAGTGATCCAGCAAATGGAAAAATGCGTAAACGACATCGACGACAAAATCCTTCACATTAACGACATGCTGCACGATCCTCACAAGTACGGCTTCAAAAGCGAACTGCATAAAGATCTCTGATCCCTCCATTCTTCGTTCCTTTTCTTACTTTTGACCTCTAATTTTTGACGGAGATGGATTATTTACAGGGTTTAAACTATTCACAGCAAGAGGCGGTAAAACAAACAGAAGGCCCCGTAATGATCGTAGCCGGCGCAGGGTCCGGCAAAACACGCGTGATCACTTACCGGGTGGCGCACCTGGTCCGAAAGAACGTAGATCCCTTTAACATACTGGTGCTTACGTTTACCAACAAAGCAGCTAAAGAGATGCGCGAACGTATTACGAAGGTG
Organism: Hufsiella ginkgonis; assembly: GCF_009834915.1. GTDB lineage: Bacteria > Bacteroidota > Bacteroidia > Sphingobacteriales > Sphingobacteriaceae > Hufsiella > Hufsiella ginkgonis. The sequence goes on from NZ_WVHS01000002.1 coordinate 671,227, forward strand.
GTTGGCGCCGAGGCAAAAAACATCTGGATGGGTACCTTTCACTCGGTGTTTGCCAAGATCCTGCGCGTTGAAGCCGCCAAGATCGGTTATCCCGGCAATTTTACGATCTATGATACCGACGACAGCAAAAGCCTGCTCCGCGCGATCCTGAAGGAACAACAACTGGACGACAAGCTTTATAACGCCAATTTTGTGTATAACCGGATCTCTTCGGCCAAGAATAACCTGATCTCCCCCGCCGAATACCTCAATAATGAGCATATCCAGGCCGAAGACTTTTCCAGCGGAAGAGGAAAACTGGGCGAGCTTTACCAGCTGTATGCCGCGCGCTGTTTTAAAGCCGGCGCGATGGATTTCGACGACCTGCTGTTTAAAACAAATGTGCTGCTGCGCGAACACCCGGAAACCCTTTATAAATACCAGAACAAATTTAAATACCTGATGGTAGACGAGTACCAGGACACTAACTTCTCCCAATACCTGATCGTAAAGAAGCTCGCCGCCATCCACGAAAACATTTGTGTGGTGGGCGACGATGCGCAGAGTATTTACGCTTTCCGCGGAGCGAATATCCAGAACATCCTCAACTTCGAGAAAGACTATCCCGATCTGAAAGTGTTTAAACTGGAGCAGAATTACCGGTCGACGCAAAATATCGTGAACGTGGCCAACAGCATTATTGCCAACAACAAGAACCAGTTAAAGAAAACCGTTTATTCTGAGAATGAAACCGGCGACAAGATCAAAGTGGTTCGCGCCTTCAGCGATAACGAGGAAGGCAAGATCGTAGCGGAAGCGATCGTGCAGGACCGCTCGGTGAAAGGCCTGAAATACCATGATTTCGCCATCCTATACCGCACCAACGCACAGTCGCGCGCCATGGAAGAAGCCCTCCGTAAGCTCAACGTGCCCTATAAAATATATGGCGGGCTCTCGTTCTACCAGCGCAAGGAGATTAAGGACCTTATCGCGTATTTCCGGCTTACGTTTAACCCGAACGACGAGGAAGCAATTAAACGCGTGATCAATTATCCGCGTCGCGGGATCGGTGACACCTCCGTTGAGCGGATCATCATCGCCGCCGATCAGCACCAGCTCACCCTGTGGGAAGTGATTGCGGATGCCCATAAATACCTCGATTCGCGCACCGCGGGGGCAATTGCCAACTTTGGCACGCTGGTACAGAGCTTCCCGGTGCTGGCTAAAACCCATACGGCTTATGATGCGGCGCTGCATATCGCGCAGCATTCCGGCCTGTTAAAAGACCTCCACGAAGACAAATCGGTGGAGGGCCTCAGCCGTTACGAAAACATCCAGGAGCTGCTGAACGGGATCAAGGAATTCAGCGAACGCGAAGACATCGAAAATAAAGGCCTCGATATCTTTATGCAGGATGTGGCGCTGCTTACCAACGACGATAACGACAAAAACCCGAACGCGGATACCGTTTCCCTCATGACCATTCACTCGGCGAAGGGATTGGAGTTCCAGCAGGTGTTCGTAGTGGGCCTGGAGGAGAACCTCTTCCCTTCGCAGATGTCGCTTAATTCGCGCACGGACCTCGAGGAAGAACGCCGGTTGTTCTACGTGGCCATCACCCGTGCCGAGAAGAAACTGACGCTCTGTTACGCCACCTCCCGTTACCGCTGGGGTACGCTTACCAGCTGCGAGCCCAGTCGTTTTATCGACGAGATCGACCCAAAATACCTCGAGCTCGACTTCAAACAGCCACAAAAACCTTCCGGGAACCCGTTCTTTGACGACGAACGGGCCGCCTGGTCCGGCAAGCCCTCACCCGCTAAAGAAGATACCTTTGGCAAACCCAAACCGGCCGCCATGGCCAAAACCACGTCCATTCTTCCTAAAGCACATGTGCCGAGCCCGGGCTTTGCCGCGTCAGACACCTCGGACCTGCAGGTTGGGATGGAAGTTGAGCACGAACGCTTCGGTTTCGGCAAGGTGATCAGCCTGGAAGGCAACAAACCGGATATAAAAGCGACGATCTTTTTTAAAGAGTTGGGTCAGAAACAATTGCTGTTAAAATTTGCCAAATTACGGATCGTGTAAAGAACGCTTGATTCCGAAAATTTATTTAAATTTGTAACATAACCCCTATTTCTAAAACTATCCGGCTCCCCGGTACTTTTATAGATACTTAAATTATCTCATGAATTTTGATTACAACACCACAAGGAAGAAATTGCTCCTTGCTGAATACGGCCGTAACGTGCAAAACATGGTCGCCTATATTTGTGCGCTCGAAAACAAGGACGAGCGCAACGCTTACGCCCAGGTAGTGATCGACCTGATGGGTTTCCTGAACCCGCATTTGCGCGACGTAGCCGACTTTAAACATAAACTATGGGACCACTTGCACATCATCTCCGACTTTAAGATCGATGTGGACTCCCCCTACCCGAAACCATCCGAAGACGCCATCCATTTTAAACCGAACCCGATGCCATACCCGCAGCGGCGCATCAGGTATAAGCATTATGGAAAAACCATCGAAGTGATGATCGATAAAGCGAGGCAAATTGAAGATGCCGACCGCAAACAGCACATGGTGCAGTCTATTGCCAATTTTATGAAGATGGCGTATGTTACCTGGAACAAAGATTCGGTAGCCGACGAAACCATCCTGAGCGATCTGAAAGAGCTTTCCAAGGGTGAATTGTCATTACAGGAGAACGTGAATCTCACCAAAGTGGAGTTCCGTACTCCGCCCCCGGGAAGCGGCCGCCCGCGTCCGGCGAACCAGAACCAGAACAATAAAGGGCGCCAGAACAACGGCAACGGCAGCAACAATAACCGCAGCAACAACACAGGCGGCGGGCAAAACAGGCAACGTAACGGCAACAATAACCCCGGAAAAAGATACTAATGAGCGCATTTGAAATCCGCGGCGGAACACCACTGAAAGGCGAGATTATTCCCCAGGGGGCCAAGAACGAGGCATTACAAGTGATCTCCGCAGTGCTGTTAACCGCAGAAAAAGTAACGATCAGCAACATCCCGGATATCAAGGACGTAAACAAGCTTATCGAACTACTGGGTGATCTGGGTGTGAAAGTCGACAAGCTAAGCAAAGACACTTACGCCTTCGAAGCCGCCAATATCGATCTCGATTTTTTTCATTCAGACGCCTTCCGGTCGAAAGGCGGCAGCCTCCGCGGCTCCATCATGATCGTAGGGCCGCTGCTTGCCCGGTACGGCAAAGCAGCGATCCCAAAACCGGGCGGCGACAAGATCGGAAGAAGAAGACTTGACACGCATTTTCTCGGTTTCGAGAAACTGGGTGCTAAATTTAACTATCATCCCGAAACTGGCTTTTTCAACGTGGATGCCAGCAACCTCCAGGGAACCTATATCCTGCTTGACGAAGCGTCGGTAACCGGCACCGCTAATATCGTGATGGCCGCCGTACGCGCAAAAGGCACCACCACCATTTATAATGCCGCGTGCGAGCCTTACCTGCAGCAACTTTGCAAAATGCTGAATCGCATGGGCGCTAAGATTTCCGGCATCGGCTCTAACCTGCTCACCATCGAAGGCGTAGACAGCCTTGGCGGTACGGAACACCGCTTGCTGCCGGATATGATCGAGATCGGTTCCTTTATTGGATTAGCCGCTATGACCGGCTCCGAGATCACCATTAAAAATGTGCAATTCAAGGAACTTGGGCTTATACCGGAGGTTTTCCGGCGTATGGGCATCCGGTTCGAGGTAAAAGACGACGACATTTATATCCCTGCACAGGACAGCTACGAGATCGAAACATTTATCGACGGCTCTATCATGACCATCGCCGATGCGCCATGGCCAGGCTTCACCCCGGATCTGCTGAGTATCATCCTCGTAGTGGCTACACAGGCTAAAGGCAATGTGCTCATCCACCAGAAAATGTTTGAAAGCCGGCTGTTCTTCGTAGACAAGCTGATCGACATGGGCGCGCAGATCATCCTTTGCGACCCGCACCGCGCGACCGTAATGGGCCTTAACAAACAAGCCAGCCTGCGCGGGATCGAAATGACTTCACCTGATATCAGGGCCGGCGTTTCACTGCTCATTGCCGCCTTATCGGCCAACGGCCGCTCCATCATCTACAATATCGAACAGATCGAACGCGGTTACCAGGACATCGATACCCGCCTTAGGGCACTCGGCGCCGACATCAGGAGGATTGAGGCGGCACCTAAAGGGCACTAACCCTTGTCAGTTATCAGTGATCAGTTGTCAGTAGTCAGTTCCTTTAAAGCGCGATAAAGCAACTGACTACTGATTACCGATAACTACCACTGATTACTGACTACTGATTACTGACAACTGATTACTGATTACTGATAACTGACAACTGGCCACCGATAACTTACACAAACAGTTTGCCGATCCCCTCGTTTTTCCTAGCTTTGCGGTACTAAAATCCGATCCATGAGCGTACTAGTTAATAAAGATTCAAAAGTTATCGTCCAGGGCTTTACCGGCAATGAAGGAACCTATCACGCATCGCAAATGATAGCGTACGGAACGCAGGTTGTTGGTGGTGTAACTCCCGGCAAAGGCGGACAGCAGCACCTCGAGCGTCCCGTGTTTAATACTGTGAAAGATGCGGTCGTTGAAACCGGCGCCGATGTGTCCATCATTTTCGTACCTCCGGCATTTGCGGCCGATGCGATCATGGAAGCTGCAGAAGCAGGTATAAAGGTTATTGTTTGTATTACCGAGGGTATCCCCACAAAGGATATGATCCAGGTAAAAGAATATATCAAGGATCGCGACACCCGGTTGATCGGCCCGAACTGCCCGGGAATCATCACCGCCGACGAGGCGAAAATCGGCATCATGCCCGGCTTCATCTTCAGAAAGGGCTCTATCGGTGTGGTGTCGAAATCAGGAACGCTTACTTACGAAGCGGTAGACCAGGTAGTGAAAGCCGGCCTTGGCATCACCACCGCGATCGGTATCGGCGGAGATCCGATCATCGGTACACCCACCAAACAGGCGGTTGAGCTGTTAATGAACGACCCTGAAACAGAAGGCATTATCATGATCGGCGAAATCGGTGGCGGCATGGAAGCGGAAGCCGCACGCTGGATTAAAGAACATGGCACCAAACCGGTCGTCGGGTTTATCGCCGGACAGACAGCGCCTCCGGGACGCCGTATGGGACACGCAGGGGCGATCGTTGGCGGCGCCGATGATACTGCAGCAGCAAAAATGAAGATCATGAGCGAGTGCGGGATCCGTGTAGTAGAATCTCCTGCAGAGATCGGTGCAGCAATGGCAGAAGAGATCGCAAAACTGAGAGCATAACAGGTCAGCGGGCATTAGTCTGAGTTTTGTCATAAGTTATTAACCCCGGGCGCTAACCCTGGGGTTTTTTCGTACTATTAATAAACAGAGAACCCTCTTATGAAACATTTTCTTTGCCTCCTCAGTTGTATTTTTACACTGACCGCCTGTGCTCAAAAAAACGATAAACCTAAGGCCCAGACCCCTCCAATTAAAGACAAAATGAACTGGAATAAATTAACTCCCGAAGAAGAACGTGTGATCGTACACAAAGGAACGGAATATCCCGGAACCGGTAAATTACTTAACAACAAAGAGAAAGGAACGTACGTCTGCAGAAGATGCAATGCACCGCTCTACCGCTCGGAAACCAAATTCGATTCGCATTGCGGATGGCCTAGCTTTGACGATGAAATTAAAGGCGCGGTAAAACGGGTGCCCGATCCGGATGGCATGCGCGTAGAGATCACCTGCAACCACTGCGGGGCACATTTAGGCCATGTTTTCACCGGCGAAGGATTTACTGCAAAGGATACCCGCCATTGCGTAAATTCCATATCTATGGCATTTGTTCCTGATAAATAAATAAATTAAATCCGGATAATTATTATTTTCGTAATTTGAATGGAGTAGGTGCGCCTATCGGGGCGCTTACTTAACGCCTCATTTACATTATGCTATCCGATCCTATCAAGAAAAACAATGTTACTATTTCAGGCAACCTTCTATCAGGTTCCACGCTGATCTTTTCTCACGGTTTTGGTACCGATCAAACATCCTGGACAAGGGTGGTCCCAGCTTTCGAGCAAGATCACCGCGTCATTCGTTATGACAATACCGGCGGCGGAAAAGCCGATCCGGATGCTTTCAGCCCCAACAAGTACGATACGCTCGATAGCTATGCAGACGACCTGGTGGATATCTGCGAATCTCTCCGGGTCCGCGATGCGGTAATGATCGCCCACTCGGTGAGCGGGATGATAAGCCTCATCACCTCATTGAGGAACCCGGAATATTTTAAAAAGATCGTCCTGGTGGGCGCTTCGCCCCGGTATCTCAATGATATCCCTTACATAGGCGGGCTCAACCAATCAGACCTCGAAGACCTCTACCAGGCTATGAACAATAACTACTTTGCCTGGGTAAGCGGTTTCGCCGCGATGGCGATGGAGAATCCCGAAAACCCGCAGCTGGCAGAATCTTTTGCCAGTACACTGGCCAGCATCCGGCCGGATATTGCGCAATCGGTCGCCAAGGTGATCTTCGAATCCGACTATCGTCACCTCTTGAAGGACGTGGATACCAGCACGCTGATCCTGCAGACCGAACATGATATCGCCGTGCCGCGCGAAACGGCAGAATATCTTCACCGCCACATAAAAGACAGTAAACTGGCGATCATTGATGCCCGGGGGCACTTTCCGCAGATCAGCGCGCCGGCAGAGATCATTAAAGCAATTAAAGAATTTATCGGTTAACGTTGAACCTGCTTGCAGATACATATCGGTTAAAGCGGCGGCTTCAACTAATGACCGGGCTTTCCAAAGCGCGTGAACATACCGGGCTGACGGATATATACCGCGACGCCACCCTTGCGCTTTATGAAGCTTCGGGCGCCAGCTCGATCGCCCTTGCCAGGATTGAAGACCGGATTACCGTGAAAACGCTTTACAGCATTCCCGGCAATCCGCCGTCGGCTATTATCGATGCGGTGATCATGCACGATATCTGTGACTCCGGGGCGATCGACATCCGTAAATCTCCCCTCGCCGGAAGCACTGGTACGCTGGTCTACCTTCCCTTTTGTGAGAAAGGTGAAAACGGTGCTTTCATACTCTGCTTTGAAAAGCTCCCCGAAAATGACGAAGCTTTCCGTGAGTTCCTGGCAAGCAGCCTCAGCGGTTTGAACGAAACCATCCGGCTGGCGAAAACCTATTATGCGGCAGAGGAGCTCACCACGCGTTTTAACGCCATATTGGGAACCGTCCCGCAAGGTGTGGTCTTTATAGACGATACCGGGAAAAATACCTGGGCCAACGCGGTCGCTACCGCCCTATTGGGCGTAAACCGTCACCAGAACGAACCGGTAGTGATTGCCCGTGCTATGACCGACCTGCGAAATGCGGCCGTAAACCAGGCGGAAATCGCTGCCGAAGGCGCCCGGCTGTTCAGCTCGCCCGAGCGCAGTATCAGGAACTGGAAATGGATCTATGGCGACCCCGTAAATATGGTGCTCAGCGTGGCCTGCTCACCTACCGTATCCCGGAACGTAAAAGGCATGCTTTGGGTGTTCGATGACATTACCGAACTATACCTCGCCAACGAGTCGCTGAAGGAACTGAACATCGAGCTGGCGGAGAAACGCAAGATAGCCGACGACCAGAACCGTGCAAAATCCGACTTCCTGGCAAACATGAGCCACGAGATCCGCACACCCATGAACGGGGTGATCGGTATGACCAGCTTGTTAACCGGCACCGACCTCGATACCGAGCAGCGTGAATACGTAGAAACTATCCGCATCAGCGGCGACACGCTGCTTTCCCTGATCAACGATATCCTCGATTTTTCGAAGATCGAATCCGGTAAGCTGGAGCTCGAAAAGTATCCGTTCCAACTAAGTACGGTGATCGAAGAAACGTACGACCTCCTGTCGGTAAAAGCCAACGAAAAACATCTCGACCTGCTGTACTTCATTGATTCGAACGTGCCTGCCGGGATCATAGGTGATATTACCCGGGTAAGACAGATCCTGGTGAACCTGGTGTCGAACGGAATTAAGTTCACCCAGACCGGCGAAATTCTCATTAACGTGCGCACCCTCGAACAGGAAGACGATAATTACCGCATCGGGTTTACCGTAAAAGACACCGGGATCGGGATTCCGGAAGATAAGTTTCACCGGTTGTTCCAGAGCTTCTCGCAGGTCGACTCGTCGACCACCCGCAAATTCGGCGGTACCGGCCTCGGCCTGGCTATCTGCCAGCGCCTCATCAGCATGATGGAAGGGCATATCCGCGTAGAAAGCGAGGTCGGCAAAGGCTCCGAGTTCATTTTCGACATTAAGGTAAAAGGGAATCGCTCAGCGGAATTGCCGGGCACATCCGACCGCAAAAGCCAGGCCATGGTAACCGGGAAGAAGCTCCTGATCCTCGACGACAATGAAACCAACCTGAAGATCCTGAAAAGGCACTGCGAGCTATGGGGAATGGAGGCGTCGGTATTTATGCATTATAAAGCGGCGGTAGATTCGATCGCACATAACGCTTACGACCTGGCGATCATCGACATGATCATGCCCGAAATTGACGGCGTAGATGTGGCACACATTATCAAGAGCCGCTATGCCAACCACAATCTGCCGATAGTACTCTTTTCCTCTGCGGGAAATGTGGCGATGAAAGGCGCGCGCGAACAGAACCTGTTTGCGGCAGTACTTTCTAAGCCGTTAAAATATAATGTACTGTATAAGATCCTCGTGAACATTCTTTCGGCACATACCATAACCGAAACGCCTGAAGAGGCGGCGGAGGCGCGGCCCGAAGAAGAGATCTTTAAGTTCGGGATCCTGGTGGCAGAAGATAACGACATCAACCAGAAGCTTATCCGCCGTGCGCTGGAGAAACTGGGCTATTCCAGCGACGTGGTGTTTAACGGGCTCGAAGTGGGAAATGCCTTTAAAATGAATTACTACCCGCTGGTGTTTATGGACGTGAACATGCCCGAAATGGATGGCTATGAAGCCACTCGTCACCTCGTAGAAAACTTTCCCGGTAATAAGCCCGTGATCATAGCCATGACTGCCAACGCCATGGATGGCGACCGAGACGAGGCGATCTCCGCGGGGATGGACGACTATATCAGTAAGCCCTTTAAGATCCAGGACATCAAAGACAAGCTCGATAAATGGGTACCGGAGATCAAAAATCGCCTGACTAAATAACAATAAGTATCTTTGGCCCTTATGCCAAATAACCCGATCCCCGCCACCGGCGACTCTCCAGCCACCGCCTTCGGGCGACTGCTCACCATTATGAATACCCTGCGCGAGCAATGTCCCTGGGATAAGAAACAGACCATGGAAACGCTTCGCCACCTTACCATCGAAGAAACATACGAGCTCTCTGACGCCATCCTGGAAGGAAACATGCAGGAGATTAAAAAGGAGATCGGCGACCTGATGCTGCACCTGGTATTTTATGCCAGGATAGGCTCGGAAACCGGTGACTTCGATATCCAGGGCGTGCTGAACGGGATCTGCGAGAAGCTGATCACCCGTCATCCCCATATTTACGGCGAAACCAGCGTAAACGATGAAGCGGATGTAAAACGCAACTGGGAACAGATCAAACTGCGTGAAGGCAATAAATCGGTGCTGGCAGGTGTGCCGGGCTCTTTGCCATCGCTGGTAAAAGCGGCCAGGATACAGGAAAAAGCGGCCGGCGTAGGGTTCGACTGGGAGGAAAAACAACAGGTTTGGGCAAAGGTGGAAGAAGAGCTGAAGGAATTCCGCGATGAATTTAACATTGAAGGTGATATAGCCGACCACGAAAAAGCCGAAGCCGAATTTGGTGATGTGTTATTCTCCCTGGTTAATTACGCCCGTTTTGTGAATATCAACCCCGAAAACGCGCTGGAAAAGACCAATAAAAAGTTCATCAAGCGCTTCCAATACCTGGAAAACAAATCGAAGGAAAACGGGAAAGAACTGAAAGATATGACGCTGGAAGAAATGGACGTGTTCTGGAACGAAGCGAAAAGAACCGACAGCTGATTGCCGGTGGCTGAACGCTGATAGCTGAACGCTGATAGCTGATTGCTGATCGCTCATAGCCGATCGCTGACATCTCCTAGCTAAAAACTTCTCCTCTCCTGTTACTTTTCCCCCCAAACATCGTACTAGTAAACATGAGATTAATAAAAACAGGCATTGCCGCCTGTATTGCACTTGGAACCGGTGCCTGCAGCCACAAAGTGACGACGCCCCAGAAATTTGAAGGACTATACAGCGGGGAGTTCCGGTATTACAATCCGCAAAGTAACGCCAGCGCGCAAAGCGCACCCATAACAGTCTCTTTTTCAGGATATATTTACGATGCCACGGGCGCTCCCGACAAGAAGCCGGCCGGTGGCTCGGGGACATTTTCCATGGAAGGAAACAAAGTAAAGTTCGAAGAAAAAAGCATGTGGACAGCAGACTTCGACTGGAACATGATCCTTAAAGGTACTTACGACTACCAGGTAAAAGCGGATAGCCTGATCCTGACAAAAACAGCCGAACAAGGCGACAATAAGTATCCGACGATCTATCGTTATGCTTTGAAAAAAAATTGATGGTATAGATCTGCATGGCCATAACACCTGGCATTTCCGAGGCTGAGCTCATCCGGAAATGTAAAAAAGGCGATTTAAAGTCACAGGAACTGCTATATAAACAGTTCTATGGCTATGCCATGGGTGTTGGCCTGCGTTACCTCGATGACCGGGACGACGTACTCGAGATCGTAAATGATGCCTTCATCAAAGTATTTAAGTCAATCTCTACCTTTAACGAAGACCTGTCGTTTAAAGCCTGGTTCAGGAAAGTGCTGGTAAATACGGCCCTCGACAGGCGGAGAAAGAACGGCAGGCAGGTGGCTATTACCGATATTGAGGATGCGGCACATGTGGGCAGCCAGCATACACACATCGAGGTCATGTCTGCGAGAGACATTTTGAACCTGCTCAGTATCCTGCCGGAAGCACAGCGGACCATTTTCAACCTCTTTGAAATTGACGGGTACAGCCATGAGGAGATCGGGAATATGCTTGGGATCCCCGCCAGCTCCTCTCGTGTTTACCTCGGAAGGGCAAAGGATAAATTAAAAAAGGCGATAATAAATCAGCATATGTACAATGGATCCATTTGACAAGAAACTTGCTGACCACATCCGCGATGTCTTCGATGATTATTCGGAAGACGGCGCCGCTGAAGGTTGGCAGGAGCTGCGCAAAAAATACCCGGAGCGCGATAATCGTCGCCCGCTGGTATGGTGGCTGAGCAGCGCCGCCGCTATTTTGGTCGTGGGTGCCGCTACGTGGCTGTCCATACCTGTTAACTCACCTGTTAAAAAGACCGGCAGTGAAACCGCAGCCACGAAATATAATCAACCTTCGCCGGCCCCGGGCGATAGCTCCGCCCACATCGCCCGGGGGACTGTAAAAACCGCCACGCTGCCGGCAAAGGAGCCAGGTAACATGAGTACTAAAACAACTGAACGATCAGCATTAAACAAATCAACCGCTACCGGGCCTGTTAAGATCGCAAATGCGGCGAACCGGGTAAGAAACAAGGAAAATACGATAATTAAGCCCGAAGAAGGCCACCCAGACCAGGTTGTTAAATCGCCCGCAGCCAGTTTACCAACCAGTCCTGATGCAATAGCCGGCGTTCGCGCGCAGGTGCAGCTCCCTTACCTGCCCGGTGCACCGGTAACCTCTGCGGGAGCCGAGCTTTCTCCCGGGGAATTTGAGAAAATACTTGGGAACCGGGTGGCTTCATTAGATATTATCCCGGCAATTCCGGTAGCAAACAACAGCATACAGCCGGCGGTTGTTCAGCCGTTAACCTCCGTGGTAGTTGCTCACACCAGGCTACAGGGAACACTTGATTCGGCCCGTGCCTTACCGCCGCTCCCGCCCGCCATCGCCAGGACAATCAAACAGCCTAAATTTCCTTTCGGGATCTATGCAGCGAGCTTTTTCAGCTATGCCAACGGAAGTACCAGCCAGCTGAACCTGAGCGCAGGCATAACTTCCGATTTTAAGTTATCGCCACGGTTAAAGTTGTCGACCGGTATCGGCCTGGCACGTAACGACCTCTCGTTTGAGCGGGGTGTGCCGCAATCGTCATCCAATTTGTTTTCCACTGCCGCTAACCCGGCCCAGCTGGCGCAAAACGGTTTATACGGTAATAGCGGCCAGTCGTTTTACCTGGCGCTCGACAGCTATGATGCGCATTTTATCGGGCTTGATTTGCCGGTCAACCTGAAATACACATTCCCGCAGCGCAAGTACCAGTTTTTCATGTCGGCAGGACTCAGTTCGTATACGTTCATCGACGAGAAATATGTAACGAGCTATAGCGTCATCACACCCGGCACGAACGCGGGAATGGCCGCCACTAATTTACCCCTGCAGGAAACGGTGAACAAATCATTCAGCACGTTCGACGTCGCGGGCACGCTGAACTTATCGGTCGGGTTCGGTTACCCTGTGGGGAAAAAAGCTGGCTTATCCGTGGAGCCGTTCCTTAAATACCCGCTGAAGGGAATGGGATACGAAAAGATCCCGTTTGGTTCCGGCGGTGTTTCCTTAAAGTTCAACTTCAACCGGGGAAAATAAGCGGCGCTATTTAAATGCGATCGCTTTAACAGGTGCGATCCTTGTAACCAATGTCGACGGAAGCAGCATCACCAGCAGACAAATGGCGAGCGTGCCAAGGTTGAGGAGCATGATATCGGTGAAATCCAGCATCACCGGTATAAAGTTTACATAATACGAGGTCTGGTCGAGCGTAAAGAAATGCGTGCGGTCCTGGAATAAGCCCAGCCCGATCCCCAGCACATTGCCCAGCAGTAAGCCATACCCGATGAGGTAAGCGGCATTGTAGAGAAAGATCTTCTGTATCCCCCAATTGGTTTGCCCGAGCGCTTTCAGGATCCCGATCATCCCTGTACGCTCGAGAATGATGATGAGCAATGCCGAGATCATATTGATCACCGCAACCGCGATCATAAGCACCAGGATCACCTCCGTATTAACGTCGAGCAGCGAAAGCCACTGGAAAATAGCCGGGAACGACTCGATGATGGTGTTTGATTTCAGATCGATGCCCAACTCATCATCTACCCGGGCGGCAGCTTCTTCCAGGTGATCAAAATCCCTGATGCGCACCTCGTAACCACCGGTTTGTTGAGGCGACCAGTTGTTTAAACGCTGTACCATGGGAAGCGCCCCGATCACGTACATCCGGTCTACCTCTTCCACTCCCAGGTTATAGATGCCGGCGATCCTGAATTTCCGGGGACGCGGAGGCGCATTATTCCTGAAAAAATACATCAGGAAGTCGTCGTTTACCTTCAGTTTCAGCCGCGCGGCTGTATACCGCGACACCAGGATCTCTTTGGTTGCCTCCACGCTGTCGGTAAAATCGATCACCCGGCCTGCCACCAGGATCTTCTTCATAAAGTCCCAATTATAGGTTTTGTCCACTCCTTTTAATACCACGCCCTCTACTTCGCCGTTAGCATTAATGATCCCGGGTTTATTGGCCACGGGCTGGATAAACGCGACCGCCGGCAACGCCCTGATCTTGCGGATGCTTTCGGGGCTAGCGGTCACCGGCGAGTTCTCCAGCGATGCGTTCAGGTCGAACTTCATCACCATCACGTCGCCCGAAAAACCGCGTACCTTTTCCCGGATCTCTTCCTTAAACCCACGCATCACCGCCAGGGAGAGGATCATTACCGCCAGGCTGAGCATGATCCCCAAAATGGCGATGCGTACACTGAGCTTCGAAAATGTTCGTTTAGATTGAAAAGTAATTCTCCGGGCGATGAAAGAAGGCAGATTCAACTGGATGGATTTTGTATTTTTAGCGAAGTTAAGTAATCTAACATGAAACCCTATCGTTTTGTTCCGGCCATGCTGATGTTGATGGCTGCATCATTTACCATGTGTGCACAGAATGTTCCTTTTGGGGGCAACCGGGTGCCGGACCCCAGGAAAATCAGGGCCGAAGACCTCGATAAACCGAAACATAAGGGCCGCCTGGTGACCGGTGCCGACCAAACCGAAAAATACGTCCCCTACCTGAAAGGCAAACGCGTGGGCATGGTGGTGAATTTGACGTCGGTGATCGGGCACAAGCTGAGTGTCGACAGCCTCAAAAAAATGGGGGTAAATATCGTAAAGATCTTCGGGCCTGAGCATGGCTTCCGGGGCAATGCGAGCGCAGGCGTTAATGTGGCAGATGCCGTCGATCCATCTACCGGGATCCAGGTGATCTCGTTATACGGACCAAAGATTAAGCCGACCCGCGAAGACCTGGCAGACCTCGACCTGCTAATTTACGACATGCAGGATGTGGGGGTACGTTTTTATACCAACATCAATGTGCTTGCTCGGGTAATGGAAGCCTGCGCCGAAAATGGCAAGGAGCTGATGATCCTCGACCGCCCAAATCCCAACGGCTACCTGGTTGACGGCCCGGTATTGGATATGAAGCTTAAATCAGGTATCGGTATGTTCCCTGTCCCGATCGGTCACGGCCTTACAGTTGCTGAGTTTGCGCAGATGGCTAACGGCGAAGGGTGGCTTACCGGTAAAGTTCAATGCAAATTGAATATTATCAGGGTGGCCAACTACACCCACCAAACACCCTATGTGTTGCCGGTAAAGCCGTCGCCTAACCTTAACACACAACAATCGGTATTGCTGTATCCGTCAACTTGCCTTTTCGAGGGCACCTACCTGAACCACGGCCGCGGAACATATTATCCATTCACCGTAATCGGCAGCCCGGAACTGAAAGGAATTTACGCATTTTCATTTACCCCTGCCAGCATCCCGGGCATGAGCGAAACACCCCTGTTCCAGGACAAAGTCTGCTATGGGCTCGACCTCCGGAAGTACAACACTGATAAGCTCGTTAAAAGCGGCAAGGTAAACATCTCCTGGATGATGGAACTTTATAAAGCCTCGCCATATAAAGGAAAGTTTTTCGACAGCAAGCTCAGCAAAGAAATAAACAGTATCGACAGGCTGGCCGGCACAGAAGATTTCCGCGCGCAGATCATTGCCGGCAAATCAGAAGAAGAGATCCGCCTCAGTTGGGAGCCCCAGCTTTCGCAATATAAGATCATGCGCAAGAAGTATCTTTTATACCTGTAACTGTACCGCATGCCTGCCCCCGTTGCCGTGATCGATCTTGGGACCAATACGTTCCACCTGCTTATCGCCATCGTTGAGGCGGGGGCTATACGCGAGGTGGTGCACCGGGTCGACGCCGTGAAGCTTGGCGAAGGAGGCATTAACAGCGGCCGCATCCGTGACGACGCATTCGGACGCGGGTTAACCATGCTGCGGAACTATGCCCTGCAGATCCACGAAAATAACGCCTCCCCTGTTCGCGCCATAGCCACCTCGGCGATCAGGAACGCCGCAAACGGCCCTGAATTTATCAAAAAGGTAGCACAGGAAACGGGCATTTGTATCGAGGTGATCGACGGCGCACAGGAAGCCGCTTTTATTTACAAGGGGATCCGCGCATCCGGCAGTCTTGGCCCCCATCGTTCGCTCATCATGGACATTGGTGGCGGAAGCGTAGAATTTATCCTCTGTACCCAATCCGGGATCCTGTGGAAACAAAGCTTCGAGATTGGCGCAGCGAGGCTGATGGACCGCTATCATCATAGCGACCCGATCGCGGCCCGGGAAATCGCCCGGCTTGAACAATACCTGGAAGAGCAGCTGCAACCATTATTTGCGGCCGTAAAAACGTACCCGGTAAAACACCTGGTGGGATCGGCTGGATCGTTCGAAACGTTCGTAGAAATGACCGGGACATCCGGGGCTTCTGCAGACAACGAGCGCATTAAAACCTATCATTTTAACCTTCAGGCATTAGCGGCAGTGATGGATTGGCTCCGGAACTCGACTCACCGGCAACGGGAGGAACGGCAGGACATCGAACCGGTACGGGTCGATATGATCGTGGTGGCTTCGCTGGTGACCGCCTTCGTGATGCGGAAATCAGGGATCACACGGGTATCGATGTCGGCATACTCCCTGAAGGAAGGCGTGCTGGCAGACGTAATCAGCTAGGCTGTAACAGCGAGCAGGTTTTTATATAATTTCTCCGTGGGCAACCCGACCACGTTGGTATACGATCCCCGGATGCTTTCGATGGCGGTTAACCCGATCCACTCCTGGATGCCATAAGAGCCGGCTTTGTCAAGCGGCTGGTATTTTTCAACATAATAGCGGATCTCATCCCCGGTCAGTTCCCTAAGAACTACTTCGGTTACATCCGAAAATTTAACCAGCTTATCTTGATACAGCAGGCAAACGCCGGTGATAACGCGGTGTGTACGGCCCGACAGTGAGCGGAGCATCGTCATGGCATCTTCCGGCCCCGCAGGCTTCCCGAGGATCTGGTCATCCAGTACCACCACGGTATCGGCCGTGATCACCAGCTCACCGTTTAACTGGTGGTCGAATGCGAGCGCCTTTTTTTCGGCGATGTGCGAGGCCACCTCTTCCACGGGCAGCCCGGGAGGGTAAGTTTCATCCACTTCGCGTAATATGACGCTGAAAGTAATGTCCATCAGCGTAAGCAGCTCCTGCCTCCGCGGAGATTTGGATGCCAGGATAATGGGAGGAAACGTGTTTACGGTCATCAGGTATTATCAGGTGGAGGTGATCTGTTCGTCGGCAGCGTGCTCCTCGCTGTACCACTTGTCCTGGAGCTTCAGCACCTTTTCTATGATCTCCCTTACACAACCTTCTCCGCCCTTTTTCGGCGAGATATAGGCACTTATCGCCTTCACTTCTTCTACGGCATCTGCCGGGCAGGCGGCAACACCCGCAAGCTTCATCACCGGGAGATCTGGAATATCGTCGCCAATATACAGCACCTCCGCTCCAGCGAGGGCATGGCTGGCCATAAAATCTTTGTAGGTCTGTAATTTTTGTTCGGCGCCGAGGTAGATCTCGGTAATGCCCAACGTGCGCAACCGCATAGCGATGGTTTCGGAATACCCGCCCGAGATGGCACAGATCTTAAATCCTTTGCGGATAGCGAGCTTAATCGCGTATCCGTCGCGCACATTAAACCGCCTGAGCTGTTCGCCGCTTTCGGTAACGAGGACGGTAGCGTCCGTAAGCACGCCATCTACGTCGAGTATAAACGACTTTATTACAAGCAGCTTTGATAAGATCATTGGTTATCGCGCCACTCATAAACCCAGGCCGACTGGATCTGCTCCAGGTAGCCCTCCGTGCATTGCTCCCTCGTCCCGGCGAAATTGGGCAGTGACAGCACCCATTCCATCAGGTCGGTAAAACGGATGCGGTAGATCTTTGACTCCGTAAAATCGTCACCAAATTTCTCATAAAGACCCATGGCAATATCTTCAATATCGTTCCAATGAATAGGAAGGGCAAATTTATCGTCGTTCATGTAAATGTTCTTAGTGGCCGAGGAACTGTGTCTGATCTGGTAAAGTAACTTCAATATCGCCGTCTATCACCACGCATTGGCAGCCTAAACGGGAGTTGATGCGCGGGTTCACGGCACGGTCGATAAAATCCTCTTCCTTATCTGATATCTCCTGGAGGTGATCCATCCCTTTATTTACGTATACGTGGCAGGTGCTGCATCCGCATACGCCGCCGCAGTTATGCTGCAGCTCAATCCCGTTGTCGAGGCAGATATCCAGGATAGATTCTCCCTCCGCAATAGACAGTTCGACAGACTCTTCGCCGGCCTCTTCAAAATTGATCTTGACTTTAAAAATATTCATTCAGCCGCAAAATTAATAAAATAGCATTACCCCTGCTGCTTGTTATGGAAATTGATGATATTCTGACTGAGCCTGCGGTAGAGATCCTGTAGTTCAGGTTCTTTTTCGAGGAAATGAAGATGCTTATCCATCGTAAGCCGGTCGTTCCGTACCGCCGGGCCCGTTTGTACGCTGGCCGGGTCAACCGTGCTCACCTTTTCCGCCGTTTCGGCGATAAGCGGACGGATTAGATCGAAATCCAGCCCGTATTTATCCAGGATAGTTTTAGACAGCTGGTACAGGTGGTTGGTAAAGTTGCAGGCGAATACCGCCGCCACGTGCAGCGAAAGGCGTTTTTCCGAGCTAAGCTCCAGCACGTTACCAGAAATACCTGACGCCAGCAAATGCAGCTCACGGGCAACGTCGGGCGTGCTGCCTTCAACGGCTACCGGCACTTGCCGGAAATCGATCTCCCGCAATTTAGAGATTGTTTGCAGCGGGTAAATTACGCCGGTGCGTGTTGACACGCCTGCAAGCACGTCCATTGCGGTAGAACCTGAAGTATGCACCACCAGTTGGTTTCCGGCATTAAGCTGGCCGGCGACGCCAGGTATAGCATCGTCCTTTACCGCGATCACAAAAATATCGGCCGAACTGTCGAGGTCGCCTAGATGTTCCGCTGCCGTTGCTTTAACATGGTAGGCCAGTAACGCCGCGTGCTGGTAGGTATGACTCCAGACCTGCGCAATGGTGTGCCCGGCATTTTTAAACGCCGCGGCCAGGTGGGTGGCCACATTCCCGGAACCGATCAGCGTAATGCGCATGATCAGTTCCGTTTAAGCTCCTTGTTCCTTCGGAGAATGGAAAGAAGAAAGCCCGCGACCATAATGATGGTGCCGCCCCAGAAAAGGTTGATGTACGGGAAAACGATGGCTTTCATAACGATCCATTTACGTTCCTGCACTTTTTTCTGGTATACCAACAGCTCAAGATTATTCTTATCGGGATTTATTTTCGTGAAACGCACCATTAAGCCGGCATCGTCGACCCGCCGGCCGAAATCCATCGGCTGGTTGCCACCCTTTAACAGGTACAGTGGCTCTGCCGGGTAGATTTTCTCCCCTGCGTGGACCTCCAGGTTCATTCCCACGGCAATATCGTTCGCCTCCAGCGGAATATCCTTAATGGTGGCGTTCTTGTTAACCGATACTACCACGATAAAACCGCCTTTATAGCGGACGGTGTCGCCAACGTTCACTTCGAACGTTAAAGGCTCCTGGTATTCCTCCGATTCCGTATGACCCTCGTGCTCCTGGTGATCAGCGATCTGCGGGGCGGCAGTGGCGTGCGTGTAAATATCGTGGGTCAGGTAATGCTTGGTGTCGGGCGATGATATCAGCCCCATCTTTTCGTTTTGCTGAGCATTAGGGTAAAGGTTAAACTCTTCCTCTATTTTGCCGTCTTTATCGAAAACCTTATAGTTTACCTTATAAAAGGTGTTGGGGTAGTCGGTGGTATCGCTTACATAAGTAACCGTATACTTATCCATCTGCACAGGCTCGTCTTTGTAAAGCATGATATTTTCGCCGGACTTATTGGTCTTCTCAAAATCTTTCACGGGAATACCGGCGCCGCTGTTATTGATGGAGATCACTTTGTTTTTATACGCGGCCACCAGCGCTCCTACCAGGATCAGCCCGAAGCCAATATGCGCTACAGACGAACCCGCGAGCTTCCATTTCCCCCTGATAGCCCCAAGCAGGATATCCCCGTTGGCAGCGATCGTGAAAAATGCCGCAAAAGAAAGAATGGCAAGCATCGGGTTGGAATATACCCCGGTTAGCAGCATGGCCCCAACGGTAAGCACAGCCGAAATCGCCGCGGTGATACCCAGTTTTTTATAAAACTTGCCGGGATCGCTGTTCTTGTACTTTAAAAACTGCGAAAGGCCCGACAGGATGGCGATCACCGTCGCGAAATTTGTTTGCCACTTATTGTAAGTTTCAATGGGCTCTTTGATGGTGAATTTCGTGCCGAACATGGCGTTCACCACCGGTAAAGAAGTGGTACCGATCACCTGCAGGCAAGCCACTACCAGTACCAAAGAGCCTATGAATAACCAGAATTCCCTCGAATAGGTTTCTTCATCTTTCCTTGTGATGGGCAGCTGCTTCCACCTGCTCACCAGGAAATAGATCGCAAGCAGGCCAAACAGTACGATGTCGATCACCAGGTGCCAGAACATCCCGAGGTCGGTAAACGCGTGCACGGAAGTTTCTCCCAGGATGCCGCTCCGGGTGAGGAACGAGGCATACAACACCAGCACAAAGCTGATCAATACCAGGAAAGTGGCCGTAAAGTAAGAATGGCCCGAGTTTTTATAAGCCAGCATCACGTGCATGGCGGCAATGAGCGTGATCCATGGAATGATGGAAGCGTTCTCAACCGGATCCCATGCCCAGAAGCCGCCGAAGTTTAACGCCTCGTAAGCCCAGAAAGAGCCCATAATAATGCCCGTTCCCAGGATCATGCAGGCAAAAAGCGCCCACGGGAACACCGGCTTCACCCATTCGCTAAACCTGCGCTGCCACAGTCCCGCTATCGCGTAAGCGAAAGGTACGATCATGGAAGCGAACCCGAGGAACAAAGTAGGCGGGTGAATGACCATCCAGTAATTCTGCAGCAGCGGGTTTAGCCCGTTACCATCCTGGATATAGGTAAGATAGTTGGCATAATTGGCCGGATCGGCAAACAATACCGGCGCCATTTCTTTCAGGTTTACCGCGTCTCTTAACAGGATGAACGGTGAACTGCCGATGCGTTCGCCGAATATTTCCACGCCCAGCAGCATAGAGGCGAGCATTGCCTGCGAAACCATCACGATGGTCATCACCGGGCTTTCCCAGGTTTTCGCTTTCCACACCAGGATATTGGCAAGCACGGCCTGCCAGAACGTCCATAGCCAGAAGCTGCCCTCCTGCCCTTCCCAGAAACAGGAAACAATGTAATATACAGGCAGCGCCCTGGACGAATGCGCCCAGGCGTAGTGATACTCGAACAGGTGATTATAAATGATGTAGAACAGGCTGGCGCCGATGCCGATCACCGAAACGGTATTCAGCCAGGTGGCGATCCGCGCAATCCGCAGCCATGAGCCATCGGCGGTATCTTTTATCGTCGAAAAATAGTAGGAGATCGCAGCCAGCAACGCCGTACCAAACGAGAGAACTACGAAAAACTGGCCGGCATGACCAGCGAACAGGTGCTCACCTGAGAATGTCTGATCCATTAAATACCAGATTTTACCGCAGAACTACCGTTCGCCTTTATTTCCACCTGGTCCTTGTTGTACTTGGAAGGACATTTCATGAGGATCCTGGAGGCATAAAAATTCTCTCCCGACATTTTACCGGTGATCACCAGTTGCTCCGATTTCTCGAAATCCTGGGGTTTTGTGCCGTTAAATATCACCTGGCACTCCTTGCCTTTGTTGTCTATCGCGTAAAACGCGAAGTAATTAGCATCCTTATGCGGATCGTACGTAAATTTCTTGCGCTTGTTCAGGTGGCTTACCACCACCAGCTCAGACTGCTTTTCCTGTGCTTCGCTGAAATTACCATAAGTGCTGGTGTCGGCGTAAATGCTGATGATTACCCCGATGGAGATGGCGATAATGATCAGGCCTATAATGGAAGTTTTCTTCATTGTACTGTTTACTAAAATCGAAACGATCTTTGGAGCGCAAAATTACGAAAACATGAACTTTCGCGAGACTTTTACAATAGAAGAGGATTATTAAGAATCAATCTAAATACCTGTATGTTAAACGCCAGATGCCGGACGTCTTCCAGGAGCGGCGTTTCACACAAAACGCCCGGATCTCTCCAGGCGTTTTGCAGTACGTACGACGTCGAACGTTTTACGTCAAACCTATTATTTACGGCCAGATCCCCATATTCATATACGAAACCGCCACTTTATCGATCGAGCCGACAAAAGCGGCAGTCCTCAGGCTATCGATCTTCGGGTTTTGCATCTTGATCTCGCGGATCTCGTGGTACGAGCGGATCATGGTATCTTCGAGACCGGAGTTCACCAGCTCAAGTTCTGAGGCGCCTTTAATGATCATTTTCCGCTCCGCAGCGCCCAGGGTAGCGCCCGTCATGGCTTCGAGGGTATTTACCAGGTTGAGGTTGGCATTTTCTTCGTAGCGTTTATCCATACGGCCGAAGGCCACGTGCGAGAGGTTTTTAAGCCACTCGAAATAAGAAACCGTTACCCCGCCGGCATTGCAATACATATCGGGAATAATAATTCCGCCGCGTTCCAGGAATGCCGCTGCGGCCTGCGGAGAAGTAGGCCCGTTGGCGCCTTCGGCGATCACTTTTGCCTTGATGCGGCCGATGTTTGCTTCTGTCACCTGGTTTTCGAGCGCTGCCGGAACCAGGATATCGCATTCCTGCTCCAATCCTTCTGCGGGGTTCTTAAACTCCTGGGTGGCTCCGTTAAACCCGAGGATCGAGCCTGTTTGTTTCCGGTGGTTCATTACCGCTTCAAAGTCGAGGCCGTCGGGGTTGTACAATGCACCGTCATATTCGCAAAGGCCAACTACCGTAGCGCCGTATTCGGTAAGGTATTTTGCAGAATGGTAACCTACATTACCCAATCCCTGCACGATCACCTTCTTGCCTTCGAGGCCGGCGGTTAAGCCCAGCGGTTTCATATCTTCGGCAACGCTTACGCATTCGCGGACGGCAATGGCTACCCCGCGGCCGGTTGCCTCGCGTCGTCCCGCAATCCCGTGCAGGGCGATCGGTTTCCCGGTTACGCAACCCATCGCGTCGAGCTGACCCGGATTCATGGTATAATAGGTGTCTGCGATCCAGCTCATTTCGCGTTCGCCGGAGCCATAATCAGGCGCAGGGACGTCGATGCCGGGGCCGATAAAGTTCTTTTTGATAAGTTCTACCGTGTAACGGCGGGTAATGGTCTCCAGTTCGGCAACGGTGTAGTTTTTCGGGTTGATCTTTATCCCGCCTTTCGCACCGCCAAACGGCACATTTACGATCGCGCATTTATACGTCATCAGCGCCGCGAGCGCCATTACTTCATCTTCGTTCACCATGTCGCTGTAGCGGATACCGCCTTTGGTGGGCGACATGTGGTGGGAATGCTCCACGCGCCATGCATGGATCACTTCAAAACTATTGCCTTTACGGATGGGGAACTGGAAACGGTATACACTGTTACAGGTTTTAATCTGGTCGAGCAAACCCTGCGGATGCTTGGTAAACTGCGCCGCGTGATCAAAGAACTGGCATACGTCGGCGAAAAAGTGAGTATCGTCAACAACAAGAGAATTGTTCATAATGTAAATTTTATACAGGAATAATTGGTTAGTGGTGCAAAGTTGTGGTAAAATTATTTAATCTTCCAACCCTGCTCATCCTTAGTGTACCGCGAACACCAATTTAATAACCATTAAAAAACATGTTTAGAACACGTAAGCGCCGGTTTTGATTTTAATTATTCCGCTCAATTTTTTTTAATCTTTTGTCGATGCTGAAAAGATAAACGGCAATTCCGGCAAAGACGATGGCGATGGTGGCTACTACCACGTAGATCATTCCCGATTGCCGCATGTCAAACGCCATGGTGCTGTCGTCGCCCGCGGCGAAAGCGGTAACAGATAGTAAACAAAGGAACAATACCAGTTTTAGGATTCTCATAGGTTTTCGTCAAGTCTTTTTCTTTCAATTAAACGTATGCGGTACCGAAGGGTAGCGATCCACACGCCGATGAGCGCCCATCCGATAAACGACGGGTACAATACCAGCCGCATCATACTGTCGAGATCGTATTTGCCGAATGCGGGGTTTCCACCGTTGCCGGGATGCAGCGAATCGCCCATCCGCGGAAGCACAAAAACCATCACCACCAGGATGGGGTAGGCAAAAATGTTGTAAACGGCCGATATCTTAGCCCGTTTCTGCTCCTCTTCTACCGAGTTGCGCAGCACAAGATAAGCGCAGTACACCAGGAAGGCGATGGCTGCGCAGAGCTGCTTAATGTCGTTATTCCAGGGCGTTCCCCAGGTGTAATTGGCCCACATCATGCCTGTCCCGAGACCGAGGATATAAAATACGATGCCTACATTCACGCTTTCTACGGCAACCAGGTCGAAATCATCGTCGGGCTGTACCAGGTAGCGGATGCTGTAAAATACCGAGATCGAAAACAGCACGATCATGGCCATCCATAGCGGTACGTGGAAATACAGGTTCCTGATAGTTTCCCGGAGGATGGGCAATTCGGGTACCGGCACTAAAAAACCGCCAACGATGCTGTAAAGCACCAATACTACACCTAAATATTTCCACCAGGATTTATATATGAAGCTCATTCGGGGATAAAGGTAATATTAATCGGGATTTTGGGGAATAGTAATGGAGAATACTCCCTCTCCTTATTCCTTCCACAAGAACGGAAACAGCATCACTGATACCGTAACCACGATCAGGTTAATGAGTGCGAGCACACCGATCTCATCATAGCTAACACTGCGGTCGAGCCCGTCCATGGCATTTTTGGATAGCCTGATCAGCAGCAGCAGCAGCGGAATGATCACCGGGAAGCTGAGTATGGCCATTAAGGTGCCGCTGTTCCCGGCGCGCGAAGCGATGGCCGACACCATAGTAAATACCGAGGAAAAACTGACGCTGCCAATTACCACGGCCAGGAAATAGAATAGCGGATCGCCTACTTCGTTGCTGAACACCACGCTGTATACTACCAGGGCGACGATCGAAAGCCCCAGCATGAGCCCGGCATTGTAAATGATCTTGGAAAGAATGACGGCGCGCGGCGACGCGATAGTATAATAATAAAGCTGCCTGCCCTTGCTCTCCTGTGCAAAGCTTTTAGAAATGGCGTTGATAGAGGCAAACAACAGGATGATCCAGAAAAGCGCGTTCCATACCACCGGGTCTATCCGGATAAAGGACAGGTAACATACAAACACCGTGGACACCACGTATAAAATCACCCCGTTAAGGGCATATTTCGAACGCCATTCGAGGAGTACCTCTTTGCGAAGAAGGGTTTTAATCTGGGAGAGCTCTGACATGGCATTGCGGCTATACCACTTCGATATCGGCTTTACGGTCTTTTCTTCCCATCGCGATCATCAGTACGGCGCCCACGATCATCACGAACCACCCAGTCCAGCGGTACCTGATCAGCTTTGCGGCCGCTGCAGCCAGTTTTTTTAACGGGATGAAGCTGAAGGAGCTGTTCACCTTAAAATAAACGGCCACCAGGGTAAACAGGATGATCACCAGCAGGGCCCATCCGCAAAAGCGGAGAAAACCGGGCCGTTTGAATAATGCAGCCAGGAAGCCCAGGATAGCGAGAGTAAACACCAGCGAGGCCAATACGGTATCGATATCCAGGTAATTCCAGGTACCCACGATGGGCACGTGCAGCATCGGGCTCAGCGCACCGACGATCACCAGGATCGATCCTAAAAATCCGAGGTAGTTCTTCAGGGTCATCATATTGGGGGATTAAAATAATATAATTAGCTGCGTATCAGCTTCTTCGTATGTTCAATTCCATCTTGTCGGCGAAATGAAGGCAATAGTCCCTAAGGTCTTCGATAACCGCGGTCTCGAGCGGCTGGTTACCCGCAGCCCGCAAAAAACTATCGCCCATGGTCAGCAAAGTCTGGTAGAAAAAAAGCTTCATTTCATCAAGCGGCATCTCTTTGGTCCAGATATTGGTATTCAGCGTGTTGCCATAATTATGGTCCCATACCGAAAGCATGATCGCTTTTACCGGTACTACATCTTTGTTATCAGAATCGGTTGCCTCCCAGTAAATATTCTCGGGGACGTTATTTTCGTCGAGCTCGACTTTGATGTTTATTTCTTCTTTTCTCATTGATCGGACATTTCTGCCGCAAAAGTATCTATTATTTAAATTTTACTGATGATCAGCATCAAAACTGCCACAAAGATGACGAATGCCAGCTGCAATAGCCATAGCTTTTTAAGATTGGCATGTGGCAGCGCCAGGCGGAATACCAGGTCGGTAACGAAAAAAATAAATGCCAGGAAGAGAAACGCCGTCCGCATCAGTCCTTTCACATTGCCGGCACCTAAAAAAGAATACAGGCCCAGCGCCAGGCAGGCTGCTACCAGCAGGTTAAGCAGGGTCAGTTTATACTTCATCGCTATTTCGTACGACTTGGCTTGTCGAACCGCTTTCCCTTTTTCTTAACGGAGGATGCTCCGGGCGTCGCCGCGCCTTTTTTAGGGGCGGTCGATTTGTGGGCGTTTGTGCCCGGTTTCCCTTTCTTCTCGTGGAAAGCTCCTTTGAAGTCAGGATTTTCCTTTCTTTTTTGCAAGTCGATCTCTTTGTTGATCGCTTGGCGTTCGTCATACGGCGTTTCGTCCACAAATACCTCCGGCGGCAGCGGCAGCAGCCGGATGGGTTGCCTGATCAGTTTCTCGATCTTGCGCACATAATACTCTTCGGCAATATTGGCGAAGGTGATCGCTTCTCCAACGTGCTCGGCCCTGCCCGTCCTGCCGATGCGGTGTACGTAGTCTTCGGTAATAATGGGCACATCGAAATTGATCACGTGGCTCACCTGGCTAACGTCTAACCCGCGCGAGGCCACATCAGTGGCTACGAGGAAACGGATGGAGCCTTCTTTAAACGCGGTGATGGAGTTGATACGCGTATTTTGCCCTTTATTGGCATGGATCACACGCACCGCTTCCTCCCCGTACCGCCGCTGCAGGAAGTGGAAAATATTGTCGGCCACCGTTTTTGTCTTACAGAAAACGATCAGCCGGTTAAAGTGCGCATCGTCTTTGAGCAGGTGCTGGAGCAGGTTCAGCTTGGTCTTTAAATTAGGCACATGATAAAGCGCCTGGCTGATGGTATGTGCCGGGGTTGCCTGGGGGGCGACCTCCACAATAGCGGGGAATTTTAAAAAGTCGCCCGAGATCTTATGCACCAGCTCGCTCATGGTAGCGGAAAACAGCAGGTTTTGCCTTTTTCTTGGCACCACTTCCAGTATCCGGTGGAGGGAGCCGATAAAGCCCATGTCCATCATCTTATCTGCTTCGTCCATCACCAGCAACTGGAGCTGTTTGGTAACGATGTGGCCGGCCAGGTAGAGGTCCAGGAATCGCCCCGGGGTGGCCACCAGGATGTCAACTCCTTCTTCCAGCTTTGCGATCTGTGTTTTCGGGCCAAGCCCCCCATAGATCACTTGTGTACGCAGATCGGTATATTTCGCAAAAAGCTTAATATTTTCCTCAATTTGCATAGCAAGCTCGCGGGTTGGCGAAAGGATGAGTGCGCGCGGGTCGTTTCCTATGGCATATTTCAGCTTCATCAGCATCGGCAGTACGTAAGCCGCCGTTTTGCCGGTCCCCGTTTGCGCGATCCCCATCATGTCCTGGCCCGCGAGTATTGGCGCGATCGCTTTTAGCTGAATGGGCGTGGGCTCCGTAAAACCGGCTTCCGCTACCGCATTCAGGATCTGGCGGTTTAGTTTAAAATCTTCGAATGAAGGCATGCGGTAAAGGTACGGAATTCGACGGACGTCCGGCGGCCAACGGACAAATGCCATGGTTATAACCATATAAGGTTATACAAACATATTATAACCATTTAAGGTTATACTTTTTAAATATAACTTGTAATGGTTATATTTGTACTTTATTCTCTATGGAAACAGGCGCAGTATTAACAGGCGATGTGATCGGATCAACCAGGACAGACCAGGAGTTCCTGCCTAAGCTGAAACGGGTATTGCACGACGTAAACCAACAGTTTTCTGCCCGGCATGACCGTTATGAAATATACCGTGGCGACAGTTTCCAGTTCGTACTGCGCGGAAACGCGGGTTTAAGTTTAAAAGCGGCTATTCTTATCCGTGCAGGGTTGAAAAGTGAAACGATCTACCCGGAATTTCCTGCCAGGTTCGATGCCCGGATCGCCATGGGCATCGGTAACCTCGCCCGTGTTCAACACAAGCCCGGAGAATCGAACGAGGAAGCGTTTATCATCTCCGGAAAATTGCTCGACGGGCTGGAAAAGGAAAAATATAACCTGGTTGCGGGTATGAACAACCCGGCATGGATTAACCTGCTGAACGTAGCTACCCGCTGGGCAGATCACATTATTTCGAACTGGTCGGCCGCATCGGCGGATACGCTGTACCTGCACTGGCTGAAAGAGCTTAACCAGTCTGAGATCGCCGCCGCATTCGGGATCACGCAGCCGGGCGCTCATAAACGCTTTCAACAGGCGAAGATTGAATACCTTGCTTTCTGCGAAGAGAACTTCAGGAAAACCGTTAACGAATTGCTCAATGACCGGGATCACCATACTGCTTAAACTGCTGGCGGCGCACCTGCTCGGCGACTTTATCTTCCAGGGAAGAAAAGATGCGGAAGCGAAGAACAGGAAGATCCTCACGCTCGCCTTGGTTAAACACCTTCTCATCCACGCCGCTTGTATATTGGCACTGTTCCTGTTTAATATAGACTACCTCGTGGTCATCGTTATCCTCGTAAGCCACCTCCTGATCGATATGGGCAAGATAGGGTATCACCTACGCCTGCGGAAAGCGCAGGAGCGCGACCCCGGTATGGATGTACAGCACCGGCCGCTTATCGCTTTTGCGCTCGACCAGGCGGCGCACGTCGTAGTGATCGTGGCCTGCTGGGCGTGGACCACCGGCCAATATAGCGCACTCGGGCAACCCTTGCCGGCCAAAATATGGATCGTACTTGTGGCCTACCTGGCGGTGAGCCTCCCTGCATCCGTATTTATCAGCATCTGCGTAAAACGATGGGAGGAGCCAGTTACCGGCGGTTTGCCGAATGCAGGCAAGCTTATCGGTCTCATTGAACGGGCGCTGGTGCTCAGCTTCATCTTACAGGGCAGCCTGGCGGCCATCGGTTTCCTGATGGCTGCAAAATCGATCTTGCGCATCGGCGACCTGAGAGACGACAAGGACCACCGAAAAACCGAATACATTTTAATCGGCACGTTACTTAGCTTCAGTATTACGATCATTACCGGCATCATCGCCTTGTATTTTATTCAACTTACGCCATAACCATGTCATCATTACTCATTAAATCTGCAACGGTTGTTAATGAAGGCCGGCAATTCACCGCAGATGTGCTCATCAGGGACCGCCTGATCGAAAAGATCGCCCCGGAGATCGGTGATTTTTCGGGACCGGAGATCAACGCGGCAGGATTGCATCTTTTTCCCGGGTGTATAGACGACCAGGTACACTTTCGCGAGCCCGGGCTCACTCATAAAGCCGACATCTTTAACGAAAGCCGGGCTGCCGTAGCCGGGGGAATCACTTCCTTCATGGAGATGCCCAACACCGTACCCAACACACTTACCCAGGAGTTACTGGCCGATAAGTATAGCATCGCATCAAAAAACTCGCTGGCCAATTACTCCTTTTACATGGGTGCTTCTAACGACAACCTCGAAGAAGTGCTGCGCACCGATGCGGCCAACGTTTGCGGCATCAAGGTGTTTATGGGCTCATCGACCGGTAATATGCTGGTAGATAATGAGAAAACGCTCGAGAACATCTTCTCCTCCACCCCGATGCTTATCGCCACGCATTGCGAGGACGAAGACACCATCCGCCGCAACCTGCAACTATTCAAAGACAAGTACGGAGAAAATTTAACCCCCGAAATGCATCCACTTATCCGCAGCGCGGAAGCCTGTTATACTTCCTCCTCGTTCGCGGTGGCGCTCGCAAAAAAGCATGGGTCGAGGCTGCATATCCTCCACATTTCCAGCGGGAAAGAAACCGGCCTGTTCAGTAACGCTGTTCCGCTAAGCGAAAAAAAGATCACGGCCGAAGCATGTATCCACCATCTATGGTTTTCAGACGCCGACTACGCCGAAAAAGGCAACTGGATCAAGTGGAACCCGGCCATCAAAACCGACGACGATCGCCGGGAGATCTTCCGGGCGGTGCTCGACGGGCGCATCGACGTGATCGCTACCGACCACGCGCCACATACCATCGCCGAAAAGTCGCAGCCCTACAGCCAGGCGCCATCTGGCGGCCCGTTGGTACAACATGCCTTAACGGCGATGCTTGAATTGTACCACCAAGGAAAAATATCGCTCGACGATATTGCCGAAAAAATGGCACATCACCCGGCAATCTGCTTCCGGTTAGCCAACCGGGGGTTTATCCGGGAAGGCTATGCGGCCGATCTCGTGCTGGTAAACCTGCACCAGCCATGGGTAGTGAACCACGCCAACGTACTATCTAAATGCGGCTGGAGCCCGTTTGAAGGACAAACCTTTCAGTCGGCGGTTACCCACACGCTCGTTTCGGGGCACCTGGCTTACCACAACGGGAAGTTCAATGAATCAAGAATGGGCGAGCGGCTCAGGTTCTCCGTATAATAAGCTAAAAGGCGAAAGCTCAGGTGTATTCAAGTAAACGCAGCATATTGTTCGAAAACAGGCTTCATGCTTTCAGCTTTATGCTTTAACCTTGAAGAATTGATCCAAAACAATTATTTAGCGAGTGTCATTTTCGGCTGATTATCCGCGGGCAACTACCCGTTACGGGTTATTCGCTACTCATTAAGTAATTCATTACCTACCTTTGAACACCAGTACAAACACCTTTTATGGCAAAAGTTTCCATCAACCTGGCAACAGGTTCCATTCAAAAAGAAGATATTATCGCCGGGATCGACCTCGGTACTACCAATAGTTTAGTTGCCTTTATTACCCCCGAGGGCAACCCACAGGTAATAAACGACACCGGCAAAGGCGTGCTCGTGCCGTCTATTATCCATTTCGGCGCCGATAACCAGGTTACGGTAGGCAACGAGGCACGCGGTTTCCTGCTTACCGACCCGGGGAGGACCATCTTCTCGGTGAAACGGTTGCTCGGCAGGTCGTATGCCGACATCGAAGCTTATAAAGACCTTTTTTCCTACAAGATCATCGACGACAACTCCGAAAGCCTCGTGAAAATAAACGTGGGCAACCAGTTTTTTACGCCTGTGGAACTCTCCGGCATGATCCTTAAGGAGCTGAAAGCGCGTGCCGAGCACGCGTTAAAAACAGCGGTCACCCGGGCTGTGATCACCGTTCCTGCCTATTTTAACGATAGTCAGCGCCAGGCTACGCGCGATGCCGGGAAACTGGCAGGCCTCGATGTGCTGCGCATCGTTAACGAACCTACCGCGGCAAGCCTGGCCTACGGCATCGGGCTCGACCCCGCCGAGGAGAAGGTGATCGCCGTGTACGACCTGGGCGGCGGAACTTTCGACGTGTCCATTCTGCGCATCCAGAACGGTATTTTCGAAGTATTGGCAACCAATGGGAATACATTCTTGGGCGGCGACGATTTTGACCGGATGATTGTGAATTACTGGGTGGAAATGAACAAGATAGACCCGGGAGCACTGGCCTCAGACAAAGAGCTGGCACAAGCCCTTCGCCTCAAGGCAGAAGAGGCAAAAAAAGCGCTGAGCACCCAGAACCTATTCAACGACACCGCGGCAGGATTCCCCTGCGCCATTACCCGGATTACGTTCGAGGAGCTTATTCTTGCCAAGGTAGAAGAAACCATTACCTGCTGCAAAAACGCGCTGGCAGATGCGGGCATACAAACCAGCGAGATAAGGGAGGTGATCATGGTAGGGGGTTCTACCCGTACCCCGCTGGTTAAACAGAAAGTGGCCGGTTTTTTTGGAAGACCGGTACACGACGACATTGATCCCGACCAGGTAGTGGCGCTGGGCGCAGCCATCCAGGCCGACATATTATCTGGAAACCGCAAGGATATTCTCCTGCTGGACGTCACCCCGCTATCGCTCGGCATCGAAACCATGGGCGGTTTGATGGATGTGATCATCCCGCGGAACGCGCGCCTCCCCACCAAGGCCGGCCGCCAGTACACCACCTCGAAAGACGGGCAGGTGAACATGAAGATCGCTGTTTACCAGGGAGAACGGGACCTGGTAAAAGAAAACCGGAAGCTGGCCGAGTTCGATCTTAAAGGAATTCCTGCCATGCCGGCTGGTTTCCCCAAAGTTGACATTAACTTCCTGTTAAACGCAGACGGGATCCTCACCATACAGGCGGTAGAGCTGCGCTCGGGCGTAAAACAGCAGGTAGAAGTAAAGCCCACGTACGGCCTTACGGATGCGGAAGTGGAACAGATGCTCCTCGATTCGGTGACGCACGCTAAGGAAGACGTTACCCAACGCATGCTGATCGAAGCCAGAACAGAAGGTTCCCAAATGGTGTATACCGCAGAACGTTTCGTGGAAAAGAACAGGGAATACCTGGCGGAAGACGAGATCACCAAAACAAATGAAATGATCGGCTTGCTGAAACAATCGCTGGAATCCGGCGATAAAGACCTGATCCTGAAGAAACTGGATGAACTGAACGACTATACCCGCCCTTTTGCCGAACGGGTAATGGACCTCGCCATCGGCAAAGCCATGAAGGGAAAAGAGATCGGATCCTGACATATGATGCACTATCTATTCCTCCGCAAACCCGGGATCCTGGTCGGGTTGCTCCTTATTTCAGGGAGTTTCGCAACAGACCGCACAAAGGGTACCGCACCCGCGTTTGTGAAAGGCAGCTTTACCGACGACTACGGGATCAAATACACCATCACCGACACGCTATGGACGCAGCTTCCGCGTACCCGGTTCCACATCATTCGCTGGAACACGAAAGATCAATACCTGGTTGCGCGAAACGATGCAAAGAACCCGGGAGAACCCGGCTTATACACCCGGATCGACTACCTGCAATTTGAAGGCATGGACCCCTGGAAATGGGGCTTTTGTCTCAGCGCGTATGATGCCGCCAACGACTCCATCGCGGAAGCTACGGCTGTTGCCGATCGTAAAAACCCCAAAAAAGGGTGCAACGGGTACCCGTTCTCGCGGATGAAACGCATCAGGTAAAGCTTTTTCCCCGCGAAGATTTTTTTACCCCCGGCGGAGCAGAGGTCCAACCCTGGGGTTGCGAGAGTTATGGGCTCACCTTCCGTTTCGAAACCAGCCGTTTCGCAGACGATCCGGTCGACCTCGCTACTTGACAGAAAAACGCAGTGGTACTGGTCAAAGAAATTATTGAAGGCATTGATGCACCTGTCGATCTGTTACACGGTATTGAGCTTTTTGAAAAACACCCGGAAACTCACCCGGACGAGAAACCCGACAAGAAAGTCATGTTAACGAAACCGATAAGCCTTGTTACCTCACCTTCTCAAGATTGAGAAACTGGAGATTCAAAATTTGCGGTCGGGATAACATTCGTACAGAGCCCGTTATAAACGGTGCATTTTTTTGCCGCCACCTGTAAGGTTTACGGTTATCTGTCAACTAATAGCGGTAAATAACCATATGAAATTACTGACTATCGCCCTTCTCCTGTCGCTGATGTCCTGCGGCCGTGAGTCCTCCCCCGAAGGGAGGTCGCAACTCAGGGACGAAAAATTACACGCGGCCGTCGACAGCCTTAAAGCAGAGAACCTGTCTATGATGGACAGTATCCGCTCATTAAGCCGGCAAATACAAGAGATCAAGGGGCAATAAGCCGCTGCCGCGATGGATGAAACCGTATTCCTGCAACTGGTTACCGCCAACCAGGGCATTATCCACAAGATCTGCCGGTTGTACCGCAATGGTACAACAGATCGCGAGGACCTGTTCCAGGAAATCGTATTCCAGCTATGGAAAGCGTTCCCTGCCTTTAAAGGAAACGCCAGGGTAAGCACCTGGATGTACAGGATCGCACTGAATACGGCCATCGCATCCTTCCGAAAGAAAAAACCCGACATCACGTATCCCGACGCGCTGCCGGACCTGCACGAAGAACCCCGGGTAAATGAGGAGCAGGCCCTCAGGCAGGATCAGCTTTTTAACGCGATTGCACGGCTGGACGATAGTGAAAAAGCGCTCATCACACTTTACCTGGAAGAATTAACGTATCATGAGATCGCAGAGATCATGGGGATCAGCGAAAACAATGTTGGTGTGAAACTAAACCGGGTAAAAAACAAGATCAGGAAACTTTTAACAACCTAACCATGGAACTCGACGAATTTAGATCCGCCTGGAACACGCCCGTATCACTCTCAAAAACACCTGCCGACATCAAAACGATGCTATCGGAAAACAGGCACCCCGTGCTCAAACAGATCAGGCGGCAGTCGCTGCTGGAGATCGCCGGGTGGACGATCTTTCTCGCATGTTGTTACACGATGTTTGACGGCGACCGCAAACCGCTGTGGATCAATATCACGCTCGTCATTTCGGTGCTCCTGCCATTGGCCCACAATACGGCCGGTTACCTTGGCGCAAAGAACCTGGTAAAAGGCACTGACTTGAAACGATCGCTGGAAAATTATCACAGGTCGTTAAAAACGTTCGCAGCTTTATCCGTTGCCGCGCGCACATTATTCGGCACGGGCCTGGTGTTATTTTTTACCTATGGATTAAGACTCAATTTAACAAGAATGCTGTCGTTAGGCGCGATCGCCCTGGTATTTGCCTTGCAGATATGGCTGCTGCTCCGAATGTGGAATAAAAGGATCTCGTTACTTGGCAAAACAATCAGCGCCCTCCGCTGATCCGCTACCGTGAATCTCCACATCTCCTACCCGCTTTTCCCCTTTACACACCTGAACCCCCAATTATTAGACGCACTGTTTATCTCCCCCTTTCCACGGCTTCCCGCGCGCGGCGCAGCATCCGTATAAGCGGGATCATTGGTGCCCATCTTAAACGTACCCGGAGGCACCCATACCATTTTGGCCGGAACGGTATCACAGGCTGGGTGTATGATTCTGCGGCGCCGGGGCTTTTAGTTCCCTGGTTACAAGATGTCAGCATGATCGCGATCCATGCGAAAAGAATAGCTGCACGTAAAGATCTCATAGTTATTTTCCAGCCGATAGCACCCGCATACGCGACGGCGCCCCCTTACAGCAGGCAGCTTTGGGCAGCGATGGCGCATTGGGCGAACGCGGCACGCTCACTACCTTGCTGTTACCGGGCTTGGCTGTGTTAACCACCTGGTGCTGAACCGTATCGCCACCCTGCGCGCAACCGGCAATAACGAATACCGCAAGCATAAAAAAACAAACAGGCATTTTCGCCAGGCAGTATTTCATGCTGTGGGATAAGCGCATCAACAGTTATTAAACCCGCAATTGGTTCGGGTGATATGCAATATACGCGCTATCCGGAGAATAACCAACGAACCCCTATAAATTGATCAATTGTCATGCCTTACCACCTCAATCTCTCCATTTATCTTTACCAGTTCCGCCGTCATTTCCTCCCTGTCCTTAGGCGCAATATAAATATTGTTCCACCGGTCATACCTGATGATCATCCCGTGAAACCCCAGGGCCGGCCGGAAACCGCTCATTATGCTTTTGCTGAAGGTGATGGTCTTGATCCTGTCCACTTCTATAACGTCCCTGAACGGCCCCGACCTGTATTCCAGTTTGCCTTCCTTAATGGCGTACCAGGTATCGAACCACAGCCGCAGGCAATAAAACAAGGTCGCCCGAAGCCCGGGCGACCCGCAGGCGAGCCATACAATAAGGCGGCGGCTGGATGCGAGGAAGGAGCAGACAGAAGAGCCGACTATGAGGAAGAGGAAGGAAGGCGAAAGACATGACAGCCAGGAAGGCGCTGAACGTGATCTTTTTCAGGATTTGCCTTTCAGCTTGTAACCTATCGGTGGTTTTTCCAGCTTTGGCTCGTCTTTCTTTTCCAGCAGTTCATCCAGGTAGCGGAACACGATCTCCATATTCTTGTCCTGGTTGTCCAGCTTTTTTTTGATCTTCTCGATCTCCAAACGGATCTCGGTATTATCGGGCCAGCATCTGCCTGATCCGGGTAAAGATCCTCATGATCTAGATGTTCACCGAGATCGCCCGGTCGCTATTCAGGATGCCCGATAACATCGCTACACCCTGTTCGGTGAACGCATAAGGCAGGATCCTGGTACCGCCCCATCTTGCTATTCCATTTTGGAAGAGCAAGTTTTTGAACTCCTCGTCCAGCCGGAACATGAAGTCATCAGGGAACCGTTTGAGATTACGGGCTACGGCCTTGTTCAGGTTACCGGTGGTCACCTCGTAAAGCTCTGCTAAGTCTTTGTCCAGCATTACTTTATAACCCCGGATCACATAGATCTTATTCATTACAATTCATCGGGGATCATCAGGTTAGGTGCCATAATTGAGGTTTAACGGAGGACGCAATCTGCGACCTCCAAAGATATTTATCTGCTCTTTTACTTCAATGGATGGAACTTATTCAATGCCTCTTTCAGGTTCTCCAGGTTGGTCGTTTTATACAGCTCCGTCGAACTCACGTATTTATGGCCGACCATGTACTGAACGATCCGCAGGTTCTTTTCCTTTAACCATTCGGTGATCACGCTTTGCCGGATCTGCATGGCGTTCTTTACTTTCGGATCGATTCTTTGCAGCGCATATTTCAGGTGAAGCATAGTATTTTTCAGGCTCTTCAGGTCATTTCTGCCGGTAAACAGCCTTTCCGTTTTGCGTTGCAGTTTTGGCGTACCAGCAGCACGTATTCCTGCAGGTCGATCACCTGGTGAGGTTCCAGTCTTAGGATCCTGCCATTAAGTTTCCCGGTTGCCAGTACCTGTATTTTGCCTTCCCGGAGTTTGAGATGTTCAGGCCGCAATGTTTCCAGTTCTTCCCTTGTTAAGCCCTGGTACACCAGCAGTCCCAAGATCACTTTGTTCCGGTGCGTCCGCTCGTCCCTGATCTCATACCGCTCGTACAGGTTTTCAAGGTTAGCCTGGTGCTGGCTGATCGTTTTCGAGGCCATCTTCTTTTGTGCCAGGTAGTCATTAAAGTTAAGCGGGGACATACTCCTTCGCTTCGGCGTAGCTGCAGAAGGTGTCCGGACTGTTCCGGATCACGCTCGACCAACTGGTGAAGGGGAACTGCCCGTGGAAGTGGTGATCGAGGACAAGGACGCCTCCGAGCAGTTGCGCCTGATCCGCCAGCTCGACGAGGACGACAGGGCAATGGTGTTTAAGCTCATTGATAAAATGCTCACCAATAAGAAGTTTAAAGACTTCTTTCAAAAGAATGTAGCTGCCTTATAAACAACAAAGCACCGATTAAGGGGCTTGTTTAGCTTATTCATAGAGCTTGCAAGTTGTTATGTAACCATAATTTAGGTACACGCCCTCTGCTGAATACACTACCCTTTTCGGCGAATATAGTAAAGCTTGTTTGTCGCTGATGAATAAAGGAGAAAATATTGTTCTGTGTCGCTAATTGATATATAACTGTAGAAATTTCGGGGATTTAGTATCTCGTTTTTAAATGAAATACCGCAATCAGAAGTGTTAAGATTATTGGCTCCTATAATAAATCTATACAGGTTTATAACATCTTTATTAATAGGACAATTCCGCCATTTACCAATAGTTGTTTCCTTGGTAGCAGTACTATTCTCCCAATTACTAAACTGAGGATAATCATTGTTAATCTTGACATCATCAAGAGAATACACATAAAGCTCAAAAAAATCCCCACTTGTAGTGATGCCGATGAAGTCTTTTTTGCAAAGAACTTTTGCGTTACCCTTGTAGCCTTCGAATAAGCTAGTAAAATCAACTTTCTTTAAAGGGTCGAAAGAAATTTCGTTATAAAATAAATACGAGGCTACTAATAGTAACAAAACAAATAGTAATATAAATGTTTTTTTCATTGTTAATTTATTTAACTACAGGCACAGTTGCGTGGCCATAACCTCTAATGTCATAATCTTTCCCGTCATTTGCCCCGCCTGGTCTACCCGCCCAGGTAGCAACATTTCTTAGTGGTCTATTTTTTTGCATGTCGAATTTATACCTATCTACCTTGTTTTCATTTCCAATCATCACAGCCCCTGTTTTTGAATCCAATAGGGTCATATTTAACGATCCGTATACCTTACCTGTAGTAGTCAACCCGTTGTCGCCTCCTAGATTCCAAACAAAATTTTTAGAAAATGTGCCACCATCTTGATTCCCGAATGATGCGGTAGTTACGCCAGGAAGATTTATTTTACTCTCGTCTACAAATAATGGATCTCCAGATTTCCCATTCCACCAAGCATCAGCCTCGGATTTGGTTAAAAAACCATCATAGTCAGGTCGATCTTTTAAGGTAACGTAGCTAGCGGCGTATTTATTTGCAGCTTCTTTACTATCAAATCCGTAATTGGGATCGCCCTCTTTATAGGTGCTATTTTTTACTGCTTCGTCATGACTCATTCCTTGTTTAAAGTCCTCTTTCTTCATAACTATAGCTTGTCCCTGTAATCCCTTATCATCCGTGCCTAACAACGAGCCGTCTGTGCCATAAATGGGATTAGGTGCCATCCCATCAGGATCTATAAACCTCAAAGGATTGTTGAATCCATAATTATAAGGAGAATGTCTCCTCATCTTCTCCGCCAAAGGGTCCACACTTGTCCATCTACCAATTACCGGATCATAGAACCTGGCCCCGTAATCTTATTCCCTTCACCGCAGTTTTTACAGTTCCGCAGGTTTTCCGGCACACTTCCCGGTTTACTTCAAAGAACGTTACCACCAAAGATAGATGTTGGCTGTCGGTTTTCCACCCGATTTTTTTGTGTTGATCGGTGCAGTGGCCAAAGTTCCGGCACTGCCTTTCGTTCGGAGGGAAAGGGTATATCAGAACAAACTTTTGGTACCAGCTTGCATTTTGACCCGGTTATGGTGGTAAGGGCCAGAAACCACCAAACGCAATGGTTAGCAGGATCTTGTGGCCCTTACCACCATAACCGGGTTGGACGGGCGCACTGTCCCTGATTCGGAGGATGCCGCTGTTCCCCCGGCCAGGCTGGCACTTCCCCTAAAGTGCTTTGCTGTAAACGTGAAGGTTAGCGGGGATCGTCACTAAAGGCAGGATCTTCGTTGCGAGCCGTCCGCGAGTGGAGCGAGGGTGTGCCGGGAGAAGCGCGAGGCACGAGCGTGACCGGCGCACATGTAGGAGGCCGGGCCTGCTGTGATCGTCAGGGGTAAACGGATCGTGCCGGCCCGGCCGAACTACACGAGGGCGGCCATGCTGCCGCAGGCAACTAAACAAGTCGCCCGAAGCCCGAGCGACCCGCAGGCGAGCCATACAATAAGGCGGCGGCTGGATGCGAGGAACGAGCAGACAGGGGAGCCGACTATGAGGAAGAGGAAGGAAGGCGAAAGACATGACAGCCAGGTAGGCGCTGGACGATTATTTGATGGGTAAACGGCACTTCAAAGCGCCGGACGGGCTGGCGTGGCTTTTGCGCTGACTGACGAGGACGAATGCCGCTTAACCTGCCGTGAAAAGGAACGTGAACGCTATCAGGATCCGGATTCTTCAGCCGTTTTTCCTGTTCTACGATCTCGATTTCCCTGCCGATCTCCCGCTGTAGTTCTTCTTCTGTAGGCAGATAGGTCTTGTATTTGAAGCGAAGATCTGTTTACTGTCACTCAATAGACTGTATTTTGCCAGGGCGTTATTCTTCTCGGCGCAGAGGATCAGCCCGATCGTCGGGTTATCGTTTTCCTGCCGTACCTGGTCTTCGAAGTACCGCACGTACATATCCATCTGTCCGATATCCTGGTGGGTCAGTTTCCCGGTTTTAAGATCGATCAACAGGAAGCATTTCAGGATATAGTTGTAGAACACCAGGTCGATATAAAAGTGTTCATACTCGGCGCTGATCCGGCGCTGTCTTCCCACAAAGGAAAAGCCTTTCCCAAGCTCCAAAAGGAACTCCTGCAATTTGTCGATAATGGCCTGTTCCAGCTCCCGCTCATAAAAGCCGGTGTTCGGTTTCAGGTCCAGGAACTCCAGCACGTACGGATCCTTGATAATGTCCCGGGCCTGCAATTCTTCTTTTTTGCTTTCCGCTTCCTGTTTTACCAATGGCTTTCCCTCCGTGCCGCTTAATAATATTCGCTCGTAATAAAAGCTGTTGATCTGTCTTTCCAGTGTCCGGGTACTCCAGTTGCCGGCGATCGCTTCGGTCACATAGAACGACCTTGCCGCTTCTTTTTCAACCTTTAACAGGAGCCGGTAATGTGTCCAGCTCAATTCGTCACGCAGTGCGTGACCTTTTTCAAACAAGCTGTAGAACTGGCGCATATATGCCCATTAAGCCGATTTGATGATGGATTCAGAACTTTTATTGTTTGGAGAACGCCTTTTGCAGGTACGCAAACGGCGGAAAGTGTCGCAGGAAGAGCTGGCCAAAAAGATTGGCGTACACGCGCCGGTGATCGGCCGCTACGAGCGCGGGGAGGTAAAGCCGTCCATCGAAACGGCCGCACGAATGGCAAATGCTTTGGATGCTTCCCTCGATTATCTCACCGGCCTTGTCGACCAGGAGCTCGACCGGGAGGCCGTCCGGCAGATCAGCGAACTGCAAACGCTAAAGCCCGAAGACCAGGAACATATCCTAAGAACACTCGCCGCACTCATTCGCGAAGCCAAGACCAGGCAGGCGTTCGGTAATAAATGAACAAAGCCCGGAGCGACGCTCCGGGCTTCTTTATGATTGTACGAAGGTGCTCAATGCGTTGGGCCTATCTTATTTGTATCGACAGCATTTAGTTCTATCAGTTCGTCCATGGTTTTCGCCGGGACACCTGAGCCTCCCGGAATATCAAACGACAGGTAGTTTAACGACCCATTAAAAGAAGTTGACGTAAACGTGTTTTTGCGATATTCCTTCACCTCGCCAGTAATGTCATCGTTTTCTTTGAGTATTACCGGAGTGAAGCCCTTTTCGAACTTCTCTTGATCAATGTAGCCAACGCCATAATCGTTCAAAATGATCTTATCAGTACCCTCGGGGCTTTTCGAAACAAACAACCTTACTTCACCGGAGTAACCCGGCTTTACTACAACTGTACACGTCGGCTTAGAGGTCGCCCCTAAATATACCAGGCAAAAGATGGCTGCTACGCTTAGGGAAAGCGTGACCACACTCCATTTGAGCTTAAAAACCGCCTTAACAAGCGCTCCTACTCCCAGGGACGCACTCAATACAACAACAGCCAATACGATAAGAATATACCACGAAGGCAGGATCATCGTAGGCGCTTCTAATATTGTGTAACATCCATAAATCAGTACCAGCAATGCCAGTATTCCAACGATGATCTGTATTCTTGATTTCATTAATTGCGCTTGTAAAACTTGGAAGGATAATAAGAGAAGTCCCGAATAGGCAGCGATCCCGAAGATGGACTGGAGGAACCAACTATCGGAGCGGAATGAGTGCCTATGAATGACGGTTGATTATACTGCATGATCTTACTCCCGTTCATCTTCAAAGTAGCCGATGGAAAAACGTTCGTATAAGCCGAAACCGACAAAGCTCCGTTAGCTCCATTATAGCTTATATTCATCTTTTGTGCAACGTCCACTATTTTGAAGCCGATACCATTTAATGCAAACTCCTCTGATTTGGATACACTTGCGTGCTGTTCAAAAGTCAGATTATAGGAACTCAGGCCGCCGTTTGACGTTTTACTACTGCTCG
The DNA here is from genome assembly GCF_009834915.1 of Hufsiella ginkgonis. Lineage (GTDB taxonomy): Bacteria > Bacteroidota > Bacteroidia > Sphingobacteriales > Sphingobacteriaceae > Hufsiella > Hufsiella ginkgonis. The sequence goes on from NZ_WVHS01000002.1 coordinate 712,724, forward strand.
AAGTAAGCATGTTGTTACTGCCTCCCTCGCCAGGGTAAGAGTCTCGTGCTAAGCCGAACGGTGTGTCTCCAACAGCCACCGACTTGGTAGCGGAGATGCCGGTTAATTCTCCGCTATTGTTTTCACTGGCTTGGAGCGTTACGGTACTGGTTAATTTATCTCCCGACGGATCGACTAGGCCGAACAACGTTGGCCCATCCCATTTCCCGCCATCAATATAACTGTTGAATGCGAACGTCAGCGTTTTGCCTAAATACGTTTCTCCCTGTTGGGTCGATGCCTGTGAATTAGCATCCTTGTCCCATCTAACATTTCCTTCCTGGTCCTTGACCCAATCAAAAGGTGCCCTGCCATCAGGATCAATAAAACGCATGGGGTTATTGAATCCGTAACTGTACGGGGAGAACCTCCGCATTTGCTCGGAAATTGGATCAATCGTGTTAAATCGCCCCGTTACGGGATCGTACATTCTTGCTCCGAAGTCATAGTAACCTAGTTCTTCCTGAAGCTCCTTCCCATTATAAAGATACTTACTTACATTCCCCGGTACCGTCACCGCATATTGCATCCCGAACGGGTAGTAGTTGTCTGCCTGGATCACCCTCGCGGCGCCCGCGTAAATATCGAAGCTTTTTCTTACGTTTCCTAAGTGATCGGTAAGATTATACTCGAACCTGTAAGAGTTGTCCGATTGCCGTACCGCTCTTCCTTCTTCCGTCTGGATGAAATTGATCACATAGCTGCCGCTGACCGTGCCGTAGTGGATGCCGCCGACGTAATCGGTAGTTCCTGTGGTACTGCTCGCTTTGCGGAGCTTGTTGCCTGCCGCGTCGTAGGTATATACGATCTCCGTGCCGTTCACCGTTGCCGGCAGGTTCAGCAGGTTATAGGTAAGGGTTTTATTGTTGCGGCCGTCGGTGGTGGCGTTCCCGTTGCCGTCATAAGCGTAGCTCCCCGTGCTCCATGCCCCTGAGATCCCGTTCAGCCGGTTACCGGTGTAGGTATAGTTCCCCCTGCTCCCGTTCCGCTCCAGGCGGGTAATGTTGCCCATCGGGTCGTAGGCCAGCCTTTCCCGCATGGCCGAGTCGGCGCTTACGCCGGCGGTAAGACGGTTGAGCTTGTCGTAGTAGTACTTGAACGTATTTGTAAGGCTCCCCGCCGTCCCCCAAAGCTGGTTAGCGATGTTCCCGTTAAACTGCTTTACCGTACCATCCTCGTAGTTCAGCCCTATGGCCAGCTGCGGGGAGGTACTGCTCTTCAGCCAGCCGCGCGGGTTGTAGACGTAGCTGGTTACCTGCAAGCTATCGTGCAGACTCTTCTGCTTTAGCTGTCCAAGCTCGTTGTATTCTATGTCCGAGGTTTTCACCTCCGCGCCTGAATTGATCTTTACGAATGTATTCTTCTTCCTCCCCGCCGGATCGTACTCGTACCGGGTGGCGATGGTGGCGCTCCCGCTCACGCTGATATGGATGCGGGTACCGGAGATCAGCTCGCCGGTGAAGCCGTATACGTTGTCGGTGATGTCCGTTCCCCCCAGGTGGTTCCCGCTTTTGGACTGGACCACCCGGCCCTCCTTATCGTAATAGTTTACGGACAGCAGCATGATGTCACTCCCCAGTATGTTCACCTTAGTGCCCGTTAGCAGGCCTCTTACGTTCTTGTCCTGGCCGGCGGAGCCGAAGGTGTTCCCCAGGAAATCGTAATCGTCGTAATAGCTGAGGGTATGATACCGGTCCACCCCGCTGGTGGGGAGATTGTTATTGGTATAGCCCGTGCCGGAAGAGGATGCGTTCGCATTGTCGCGCGCTTCCCACAGGTAAGGCTGGCCGTTGACGCTGGCTTGCCAGGTATCTCTTGAAGAGCCGCTCGAGGCGATCCCCGTAATGACGGCCCTGCCCATCACGTCGTACTTGGTAAAAAGCCACTTGTTGTTCGTCCGCTGCACCGAGTCCTGGGTCATCACCACTTGGTCGAGCTTGTTGTAGACGGTGTATTCCCAGCCCTTGCCCGGCACCTTCTTTTCGATGAGACGGTGACGACCATCGTAGCGGTACTGGTAGCAGAAGTCGTCAAGCGCCGGTTGGCCGAGACCGGTGGTATCGGGGTTCGCCCCCGGCGGAAGCACGAAGCTGAGGTTACCTTCGGCGTCGTACACATAATAAGTCGACAGGGCTTCCAGGCTGTTATCGGGCTTTTTGTTGATGAGGCGCTTAAGCACCACACGGCCCTGCTTGTCCTTGTATTCCTCGATGGTGCCGGCCTTGCCGTCGGCGCTCAGCCAGTTCTCGTCTTTAGTGATGGTGAGGGTCAGTTGGTCAGCATAGTAGAAGCCGGAGGTAGACAGGCGGCGTTTGTACAACTGGCCACCGGTGGGAACCGTATCGGCTTTCCAGAGGCGTACACCGAAACCGGTGGAGGTGAACGCCCCGCTGTTGTCGTTGGCGCCCAATACGGTGAGAACGGTACGGCCGGCGGTATCTGTGCGTGCGGCCGAGGGTCGCCAGGCCTGCCCGGGAGCGCCCTGCTCCGGCACACGGCCCAGCTGCGAGGGCTCGAACACGGTGCGGGCGTAGGGAGCAATGGTGGTGGCATGGTCGCTGCCGCTTTGGTAAAAAGTATACTGGGCGCTGCCGGTATAGCCGCCTGTGCCCGCCAACGCATCGCCCCGGTAAGCGCCCGCGCTGCCGGCAGTGGTGGTATAAGGCTGATATTTGATATTTTCCCGGCCGAAGGCATCGTAAGCTTGCGGCTGCACTACGTCTTTCCCCGTAGGACTGCCCTTTACCTGTACGGTTTGCAGCGGGCGACCAAGCCCGTCGAGGTACTGCACCACCTGGCTTACCTGGCAATTGGTGGCCCCTGTATCGGTGGACACCCCTTCCTTTTTCATGGTGCTTACGATCACGTAGTTGCGCGAGCCGGTCGGGGCGGTGGCCAGGATAGCGCAGCCTGCCGCGTTGGGTGTGAGGCGGGTCCGGAAATACCGGATGCCGCCCGTGTTAAACCCTGCCGCCAGGCGAATGGTGTCGGTAGCCGTGATCTCGCTCTGGCCATGGTAGGCGCTGGCGATAACCGACCGCTGTGCCCGGGCATTGAAACACACCGCCACGACCAGTAAGGTGATGTATACCCGCAGCTTTTTCATGTTAGTTGCCATAATGGTAAGTGAACGTTTTTACGGTATTTCCCCCGGTATCTTTAATGGCCCGCAGGCGGCGGAACACATCGTACTGGTAATACGTGGTTACGCCCCTGGAATCGATAGACGACCAGGTGCCGACCTGCGGCAGGTAAGTAAAGGTGCTTAGCTGTGCGTCGGCCGGGTACACGCGGATATCGTCGTAATACGAATGACCGGAAAGGGCGTAAGAAGAGCCCGTATAAGGCAGCTCGCCGGAATAATGCCAGCGCTCGTCGGCATCCATATACCAGTAGCTGATCACGTAGCCGCGGGCATTGGGGAGCGTAAAGCTCACGGTATATGCACTTCCGCTGCTGCGGGAGGTGCCGGTATGGGAGGCGTTGCTGGCGCTTCCACCGCCCGCCTCGAAATCCTGCAGGTAGCATTCTGTGCTTAACGCGTTTTTGATCTCGGCCACGGGGTACTGCTGGTTATAGCCCCAGCGGTAGCTGATCTTCGGGCCGGAGGCCATGGAAACAGTCACGGGATTGCCCAGGTTGTCGTAGGCGCTATACTCGATGCGGTCTTCGGCGCTTTCGTTCTTATGCTGGGTCTGTATCTTATAAAGCAGGTACGGGGTGGTGTTGGCCGAGAGCGCATTGCTGTAGGTATTGATGGTTTTCTCCTGGAAGGCGCCGTTCACGAAATCCTTTTTCTCTGCCAGGGCGGTCACCTGGTTCTGGTCGATCATGGCCTGGTAGGGTATTGTGGCGCCTGCCGCCACTTTCTCGGCCGGGTAAAGAAACGTACTGTAGCGCACCAGGCCGTCGCTGCCCGTGGTGGTGGTTTTGGTGGGCTGCAGGTGGGCGGCGTTGGCGTACTCGGTGAGGGTAACGGTTTGTACGGGCCGGGACGTCCCGGCATCGTAATTAACCGAGATCGTACTGTCGCTGTACACCCAGTTGGTGCTCAGGGTGTACATGGACAGATCATAGGGGTGCAAACCGGTGAATACGGGGTCCTCCCAGTTCTTGCGGGCCGCATAAGCGGTCACCGGTGTACCCATCACCGTATTTACATAATGCTGCCGGGTTTCCTGCAGCTTTACCAGCTCACCCGGACCACCGGACTTGTATTGAACGGTGCGGACCTCCAGTGCCTGCGGCGTACCGTCCTGGTAATAGGGCGCGTGGGGCACTCCGCCGCCGCGGATGGTAGCGGCCACCGAATCGGCAGCTACCTGGAAGTGGTGCCAGGTAGCACCGTTGGTATATGCGGTATCCTCGCTTTCGGTCACGTCCTGGTAAACCACGTGGTTGCCCGTCTGGCTGAACAGGGAAATATTGCCTCCCGAGCTTGCCGCGTAATAGTTCAGGATCATGGATGAATTGTGCGAAACCTGCCTGACCTCCAGGTTGGAGTAATAGCTGACCTTGCCGTGCATAAGCCTTCCCGAGGAGAGGGCGGGATCCTCGTGGTCGTAGTACCGGTAAATGCGGGACAGCGTTCTGGTGGTAACGGGGTCGTAGGTGAGCACCTGTTTCACGCGTGCGCCACCTACGGCTACGTTGTGGTACTTGATCGAATCCGACCCGATGGTATATCCGTGGCCGCGAAGCCCTGGGCTGCCACGCCATTGGAAGAGAGCTGCACGGTGTAGGTGCCGGGATCGAGGTCTACCTTAAACGAGGCTGCATCGCCGGGGTGCAGCTGCCTGGTATACACCGGTGTGCCCGCCCCATACGCAAAAATGGAGTAGGTGGATACCTGGTGAATGCCGTCATCGACCCCTGTATTATAAGTACAACTGAATACCACGCTTACCTTTTGGGCAGCAGTGATCACCATGGCCGAATCCATTTCTACCAGGCCTCGGTTACCCGTTCCGGTGACGTGGTGCGTGATGGTGGACTTTGGCGCCGGCTGGGTATAGGAAGTATATACGTCATTCGACTCATAAACCACCGAGTCCTGCCCTCCCGTGGGATAAATGATCCTGCTCAGCATACCCACCCCGGCAAGGCTGGGATTGGTGCTGCGGTTAGCCGTAGAGTTCGGGAAATAATTAGCGAGCGAGTCGACGCCCGGCGCCGGTAAAAAGTTGATGTTATTCTGCCCGTTAAAAAAGCCGTATTCATCCTGGGCGAATGCCAGGCGCGGCGGCAGGTCATTTACCCGGTTATACGCAAAATAATGGTTCTTTACTTCACTTCCTGAAACGGGGTATTCGCTCACCCTTACCAGGAAGGGGCGGTAATTAAGCATTGTTTCCCCGGCGATTGCCGTGTAGTAGCTTCCTATGGGCGAAGAAGTGGTATATTCCAGCCCGTAATTCCTCACCGGCACGACGGAGCCGGGCGCGTATAGTTTTACGGCTGTCACCAGCGAATCGCCCGGGACGTCGGGCCGGCTGCCGTACCAGAACCGCACTTCGCTGCCGTTGGAGGAGACGATCTTTTGAAGGAATACGCCGTTATTGTAAATGGTAGATGCACAGACCGTGTTGGATGTCAGGTCGGCGGCAGGGACAGAGGGAGGGCTAGACAGTGGGTCGATCATTGCGCGCACGGCCGTATAATCCGGCGTAGCCACGCTGTTCTGGGAGAACGACGGCCAGTATTCGAAGCTGTGCTTGCGGTATGTAAAGGTCATGTAATTGCCCTGCAGGTCCTCGATGCGTTTGAGGTACCATGCGTTTTCGATGGGGATGCTGTAGTGCTTGCCGCAGTCGGTGCCCGCGCTGCCCGAGCGGGAACTTTCCGTGGCGGTGTTTCCGCCGAAAAAATACTTCCGGCCTTCGGCATCGGTGATCCGGAGCGTCCAGGTACTGTCAGACACATAGTGGAAGTTGGTGGCCACCTTCAGGTTGGAGTGTTCCAGGAAGATCACTTTGGTGCGGTCCGCAGGATCGAGGAAAAAGCGGCCGGAATAGCCGTTGAAGTTGAAGCTGAACACGTCCGGCTGCGTATCGTACAGGTCGAGGCTTAGTGCCGCATCGGTTAAAAAGTTGGTCGCTGCGGTATCGAACGAGGTGGAAAGGTCTACACCAGGGGGCGCCGCGCGCCAGGTGGAACGTTCGTCGGCATTGTCATACACCGTACGGTTAACCATCCCGCCGGCGTTAAGCACCCAGCCCATCCCGGCGCGGGAGGCGACCTGGTCCACTTTGATACCGCCGGCATTATAGGAGACGGAGATGTCGGTTTTTATGGTACCGGCATTGAGGCTCACCATGGGGATGCTGGTAGCCATGCTGCCGGTGGTGAGCGATACCGGGACCCTGGCGACCTTGCCAAGCTCGGCCGCGTTTGGCGCCGGCGGCAATACCGAGGGAAGCTGCAGGTTGGTCTGCGCGCAGCAAAGGTGCGCGGCAAAGACGGCGATGGCTGAAAAAAACACTTTTTTCATCTGGAAAGTACGTTTTGCGGGAATGATAGTGGCAGGGAGTTATTTTTTGGGAGCTTCCAGCTTTTCGGCCGTTCTATCACGGCCGCAATTTCCAGCCCGTGCTGTGTTTATGTACTTTACCTCCCGGGAGAGGGGCGGTGTTTCCTTCGAGCGGGCGGAAACAGCACAAAGCGGTAGCACGGCTAGCGTGCCGGAGAATGGTTTCATCGTGATTGAACTTTAGGTTGAATTTCTTCCAAGTTTACACAAGTACGGATGATAAACCGCCATGCTTTCCATAAGACTTTTCCACATTGGTGAGTTCTTCCCTATAACTCCTGTCGCCGTTAGGATGATGCCCGCGACACTACCGTCAGCTCCGGGCCTGCACCCTTAGATGATTCGCGGATCACGAGCTTCGTATTCATGAGCACCGATTGATTGGGCTTCTTTTTATTGAGGGAGTTCAGCTTGTTCAGCAGCAGCGTGATCACTTTATCGGCCATTTCTTCGATGGGTTGCGCAATGGCCGTGATAGAGGGTGAATTTAGCTCGAACAGGTCGTGGTCATCAAAAGCAACGATGCCCAGTTTTGGCGCGATCTGCCCTTTTAGCTGGTTAATAGCTTTCAGGCCGCGAATGGCGAGGTAGTTGGTACCGAACAGGATGGCGTCTACCTCCTTTTTTCGCTGCAGGAACGCGGCGATGTGCCGGATGGTATTTTCTTCATCGAGCGTAAAAGCGACTTCTTTAATATGAAAATTCAGGTTATGCTCTCTCAAAGCACGCTCGTAACCCTCCAGGCGGCCCTGCATCTGCGATTGCAGCGAATCGAGCGTTATAAAAGCGATGTTTTTAAACCCTTCGGCCACCAGATGTTTCACAGCGAGATAGGTACTGGCGGCATTGTCGATCATCACATGATCGGTGCTTACCTGCGGCAGCGTGCGGTCGAACAGGATCACCGGGCGGCCGTCATTTATCAGCGCGTTGATCTCTTCGTCAACGCCCTCCGGCGGGGCGATGATGAACCCGTCTACATGCCGCTCACGGAACATGTGGATCATCTCCCGCGTCTTTACCAGGCTGTTGTCTGTACTGCAATACATGATCTTATAGCCGCTTTTATAGGCACGTTCCTCTATCAGTCTTGCGATGTTGGCGAAAAACGGGTTGGCTATATCCTCCACCATCAGGCAGATGATATGGCTTTTGCCTGTACGGAGGCTCCTGGCCAGCGAGTTGGGGCGGTAGCCCACTTCCTTCACATGCTTTAATACCCGCTCTACCAGCTGTGCGCTGATCCTTTTCTCTTCGGCTCTCCCGTTCAGGATAAACGAAATGGTTGTTACCGACACGTCCAGCTGCGCGGCAAGGTCCCTGATCGAAATTCTTTTCTTCATCTGAATAGTCAAATATACACTAACGCTAAAACTCCACGCTAACTTAACGCGCAATTAACGAACAAAAATTACCTTGGCTGCTTGCGGACAATGGCTGGCAGTGTGTATAAAGTAATCACCATTCTGATAATTGCGGCATTTATTTCCATCTCCCTGGCATGGAACGGGCCCCGTAACACGATAGGCGTAACAAACGGCGTAACTTATTTCCGGGAACAACTGGCGGTATTTGCCGGGGCCAACAAACGCCTGTATGCAGCCATCGATAAAATTAACGGTGATACCCTATCCGTTTTACGGGCGAAACAAGCCCTTATCAACTGCCGTGTAAGCTATAAAAAGATTGCCTTTTTTACGGCATATTTTTTTCCGAGCGAAACACGGTTCTACAATGCCGCACCTAAGTTCGAAGTAGAGGAGCCTACATTGGAACTCGTTGAGCCGATGGGCCTTCAGCAGATCGAAACGATGCTGTACGACGACGACCTGCCGGCCGCCAAACCCGCCCTCCTCGCCCAGTGCGAGGCGCTTTGCACTTCTGCCGATGACCTCGGCGCGCTGCTGTATGGTTTCGAGGCAACCGACGCCCGGTTATTGGAAAGTGTACGGGTAGAGCTCATCCGGTTATCGTCTTTATATATTTCCGGGTACGATGCGCCGATGCTCAAAAGCGGTATCGTGGAAACTGCCGCAGCTACGCGCGCGATTTCGGCGGTACTGGAGCCGTACTTTCGCAAAGATACTCTTGCAGCCGGTACGCTGCGCAGGCTGACCGCCCATTCGCTGGCCTACCTGGAAGCGCACCCGGATTTCGATTCCTTCAACCGGATGGAGTACCTGGTTAAGTTCGCCCTGCCCATGCAAAAACAGCTGGGGCTCTTTACCAGGCGGCTCGGGCTCGAACTCAACACGTCGCCATTCCTCGATTACCGCGCAGACCATATTTACCGCCCGGGTGCCATTAACCTGGCCGGGGCACACGATGCGGCCGGCAGGCAAAAGGTCATGCTTGGCAGGCTGCTCTTCGCAGATCGCGCCCTTTCGGGGAACGGGTCTGTAAGCTGTGCCAGCTGCCACCAACCGGGCAACTATTTTGCCGACCGGTTGGCGAAAAGCCCGTCTCTCCACCGCGACTCGGTATTAAAACGCAACACCCCTACCCTGCTGTATGCCGGCAAACAACATACACAGTTTTGGGACGGACGCGCGGGCAGCCTCCAAAACCAGGTGCACGAGGTGATCTTCAACCCGCTGGAAATGGGCGGCAATAACGCGGCCTTATCGGAACGTGTACTGAAAAAGGAAAAATACCGGCATCTCTTCGCCGCTTCCTTTCCAGGGAAAAGGTTGCGCGATATGGGCATCCGGGAGGTCTCCGCGGCGCTATCGGCCTTTGTAACGCAACTGGGCGACCTTAGCTCCCCCTTCGACCGTTACCTGGCGGGCGAAAGTAAGGCCATGACCCCACGACAGGTTGCCGGGTTTAACCTGTTCATGGGCAAGGCGCAATGCGGTACCTGCCATTTTCCGCCCTATTTTAATTCGCTCGTGCCGCCTTTGTACGACCTTTCGGAAGTAGAAATACCCGGAACGCCTGCTACCCCTGACTTTAAAAAGCCTGTAGCCGACACCGACCGAGGACGATTCGCCCAGTTCCGCATCCGATATTATGATGGCGCTTTTAAAACCCCTACGGTGCGTAATGCCGCCGAAACTGGACCGTATATGCACCATGGCGCGTTCGTAACGCTCGACCAGGTGATTGAATTCTATAACCTCGGCGGTGGTCGCGGCATTGGGCTCGATGTGCCCGATCAAACGCTCTCCGCCAAACCGCTCGGGCTTACGCCAACAGAAACCGCTGCTATTAAATCATTTATTGAATCGCTAACAGATAAACGCAATTAACCTATAACACATGAGAATTGTTAACACGCTCCTCCTCCTGCTGCTGTCTTTCGCTTCGTTCGCACAAGAAGGCGCCGCTATCCGGCCATTAAGAAGAGGGCCCATGGGTGTGCAACCCGAGCTGCTGCGCGGCCCCTACCTGCAAATGGCAACCCCTACCGGTATGACCATCCGCTGGCGCACCAATGTATTCGATCACAGCCGGGTACAGTACGGCAGCGCGCCCGACAGACTCGACCGGCGTATGGACGACTCGACGCTGGTGAACGAACACATCATTACCCTGACCGGCCTCAAACCCTTCACCAAATATTATTATACCATTGGCGGATTGGCCGATACCATCCTGCAGGGCAATGCCGATAACTACTTTTATACGCTCCCCGAAAAAGACAGCGACCAGCTGATCCGCGTAGCCGGGTTTGGCGATTGCGGCAATAACTCCATTAACCAGCGTACCGTACGCGACCAGGCAATTAAGTACCTGGGCGATAACTACCTGAATGCCTGGATCCTGATGGGCGACAACGCCTATAACGACGGTACGGATGCCGAGTTCCAGGCCAAGTTCTTTAACATCTACAAAGACAATTTGCTCAAAAAGTACCCGTTATACCCCGTGCCGGGGAACCACGACTATAATAACTACAGGTCTTCTTCTATCGCCGCGATTAACAAGATCGCCTATTACCAGAACTTCTCGCTTCCCGCCAAAGGTGAAGCTGGCGGAATTCCTTCCGGCACCGAATCCTACTACTCGTATGATATCGGTCCTGTACATTTCCTCGCGCTCGACTCCTACGGGCCCGACAAGAAAGGAACTTATATGTACAACGAAATGGGCGAACAGGCGGAATGGGTGAAAAAAGACCTCGACGCCAATAAAAGCAAATGGGTGGTGGCGTACTGGCATCACCCGCCGTATACCATGGGCTCGCACGATTCGAACACGGAACAGCTCCTGGTAAAGATCCGGCAGAATTTTATTAAGATCCTTGAAGACCGGGGCGTAGACCTCGTGCTTTGCGGTCATAGCCACGTGTATGAACGTACCAGGCTCATTAAGGGCTATTATGGCATGGAAGCCGATTACGATGCACAGAAATACGAGATCAGCAGCTCCACCGGCCTGTACGATGGTACGAAAAACTCGGCGCCTTACCTTAAAAGCACCAAAAATAACGAAGGAACGGTGTACGTGGTAAGCGGCTCCTCGGGTGCCCTGGGCGGCCACATGGACAATTACCCTCACAACGCCATGTACTATTCCAACAACGAGGTGGGCGGCATCGTGCTGCTCGAAGCACAGGGCAACCGACTCAGCCTGAAATGGATCACCGGCGAAGGAAAGGTTGGCGACCACTTTACCATGATGAAAGATGTTAGCCCGGCCGACGAAAAAGCACTCAAACAAGACAAACAATTATCCAGGGAATGACGATTATCTCACGGAAGGAATTTTCGAAGGCAACCGGCCTCCATAAGATCCCGATGCCGGGGCTCACCGCATTGATGATGCGGCTGATGAAGATCGATGCGCTTAACCGGCTTATCGGGAATGCATCGGCGCTGGAAGGCCCCGGTTTTGCAGCGCGTTTGCTCGCTAACCTCGGGATCTCTATCGGGTTAGACGAAAAGGACCTGGCTAATATCCCTGCCAAAGGCCCGTTCATCGTAGTGGCCAATCATCCTTACGGCGCCGTCGAAGCGTTGGTACTGCTCCATATTCTCTGCAGCAAACGGCCCGACACCCTTTTTATGGGCAACTTCCTGCTAAAAAAGATCCCTAACCTGGCCGATTATATCATCGCGGTAAATCCCTTTGAAACGGTGGATAATAAGTCGAGCATCAGCGGCATAAAAAATATATTGCGGCTGCTGAAAGACGGCACGCCGGTAGGCATTTTTCCTGCCGGTGAAGTTTCGTCGTTTAAACCGTCGAAACAACGCATCACCGACAGGAAATGGCATCCGGTGGTGGGCAAGATCATCGCGAAAGCCGGCGTACCGGTAGTACCGGTCTATTTCCATGGCAATAACGGATTGTGGTTCAGCATCTTACGCTTTCTGCACCCCTCCCTGCAAACCGCGAAACTCCCTTCAGAACTGTTTAACAAACAAGGGCACGTGTTAAAAATGCGGATCGGGAAGGCCCTGCTGCCCGCCGACGTTCCGGGGGGCGAAAATTCCAGCATATTGCTCGGTTACTGCCGGGCCAGGACCTACGCACTGGGCGCGGGCCTCGACGATGAGCCCCGGATCTTTAAACCCGGCGAGCTCTTTAAAGTAAAGAAAGAGCCCCAGCCCGTTGTTGCCGAAACATTCTGGGACGTACTTGAAACAGAGATCGCCAACATCAGCGAATACCGCATCAGCGTAGAAAAGAACTACGAAACCTACCTCGCGCCCTCATCGGCCATCCCGGTCATCTTAAAAGAGATCGGGCGGCTGCGCGAAGTCACCTTCCGGGAAGTGGGCGAAGGCACCAATAAGTCCATCGATCTCGACCGGTTCGATATCTATTACTCGCACCTTTTCCTGTGGGATACCACCGCAAAGATGCTGGTGGGCGCCTACCGGATCGGCAAGGGCGACGAGATCTTTTACGGCATGGGCAAGAAGGGGCTCTACCTGTCGGAGCTGTTCCGCTTAAAAAAAGGGATTACGCCGCTGCTGAAAAAATCGCTCGAGCTGGGGCGGTCATGGGTACGCAAAGAATACCAGCAAAAACCGCTACCCTTGTTTCTCTTATGGAAGGGGGTGCTTTGTTTCCTGCAATCTAACCCGCGCTACCGTTACCTGGTGGGGCCGGTAAGCATCAGCAACCGGTACTCGAAGTTCTCGAGGTCGCTGATGGTCGAATACATTACCCGCAATCACTTTAACCACGAGCTGGCAGGCTATGTGAAAGCGCGAAAGAAATTCACTCCCGATTTCTCAGGGATCGACCGGGAGATCCTGCTCGAAAACCGCGGCTCCATCAGGGACCTCGACCAGCTGATTGCCGAGCTCGAACCGGGGCATTTGAAAGTACCGGTGCTGCTGAGACAATACATCTCGCTGAATGCCTGGTTTATCGGCTTTAACCGGGACCCTAAGTTCTGTGACGCGCTTGACGGGTTCCTGGTATTAGACCTCGAAAAAGTCCCGGAGGCAAAATTAGACCGGTTGAGTTAGGCGTCCGTAAACCCGGACAACGTGATAAACCCCGGTCTTATTGAAGTAATTTAATAAAACGGATCAAGCTGAATTTCCGGGGAGTAGATTTGGCTGTCAGCTATCAGCATTCAGCCCATAAGTATACATTATAAGATAAGTAATTGACGTTGAGCTCTTCCTGAGTATAAAAAGGGACCGCCATTTACGTGGCAGCCCCCTTACGGAAAAGCATAAATTCTTGTCTCGGCTATTAAAACGCTACAAAACTAGGGAACGCATATTAACATAACGTTAAGGTGATGTCTTTTATTAAAACCCGGGAGAGTACCCGTTTACACTAAACTTCCCGCTGCCTCATTCATCCCGATGCACGTTTGACGTTATACTTCCGATCGATCCCACTAGTTACTACTACGCTTTACAGGCGGCTCCGGTTCCGGCTGCAGCACCGCTTTGCTGTATGAAACGCCCCAACGATCGTACCTGTCCAGCTGTATTTTGAGACGTGGCTCGAAATCGGTCCAGTTACGAAGCGCCCTGGACGACCATAACACTTCGCTGAGGGCGGTCATCCGCGGAAAGATCTGGTATTCTACCTTTGAAGGATAGGCCATATATTCGGTCCATACGTTGCCCTGTGCACCTAAAATGAACTTTTCCTCTGCCTGATTAATCTCCTTGGGGATCGGCTCATAACTGTACGTTTTCTGCACGGTGGTGTATCCGCCGATGGTCAACGAGTCGTCGCGGCGTGTTTGCGAGTGGTCCAGGTATACGTGGCTGCCGGGCGTCATGACCACGTAGTGCGATTGTTTTGCCGCATCGATACCGCCCTGTTCGCCCCGCCAGCTCATTACCAGCGCATTCGGCGCCAGTCCGCCTTCCAGGATCTCGTCCCAGCCGATGATCGACCGGCCTTTTCCGTTAATGTACTTTTCTATGCGCTGAATAAAGTAGCTCTGCAGGCCGTGCTCGTCTTTCAGTCCTTTATCCTTGATGAGCTGCTGGCAGAACGCTGAACGCTTCCAGTTCTCTTTCGGGCATTCGTCGCCCCCGATGTGGATTAATTTCGAAGGGAACAGGGCCATTACTTCATCCAGTACATTTTCGAGGAACGTGAACGTAGTTTCCGTGGGGGCGAACACATCGTTAAAAACGCCCCATGTCTGCTGCACCTGCTTGCCGGTGGTATCGCCGGCTACCGTGGTACGGCGCGGGTAGGTGGTCGGCTCGTTAGGGAAACAGCTCAGCTCAGGATACGCGGCAATCGCCGCCGATGCGTGCCCCGGCATTTCGATCTCCGGAACCACGGTGATGGAACGCCCGGCCGCATACCGTACGATCTCTTTTACCTGTTCCTGTGTATAAAAACCGCCATAGTGCTGGTTGTCATTGCCTGTTCCGGGGAAATGGCCAATGATGGTGCCGTTACGAAATCCGCCTATTTGTGTAAGTTTCGGGTATTTTTTTATCTCTATGCGCCATCCCTGGTCATCGGTAAGGTGCCAGTGAAAATAATTCATCTTGTGCAGGGCGAGGTAATCGATATATTCCCGGATAAAGGAAACCGGGAAAAAATGGCGGGCCACATCCAGGTGCATGCCACGATAGGCGAAACGCGGGTAATCGCTGATGGTTACGAACGGAACAGCGAGCCTCGCAGCTTTCTGTACCGGAAGCAGCTGGATGAGCGACTGTACGCCATAGAAAACGCCGGCCGCATCTTGCCCCTTTATGGTCACCGATCCCTTGGCGGCTTCGAGCGAGTACCCTTCTTTAGGGCCGTTCGTGGCGGTGCTGATAGCCAGGCGAACAGTTGTCGCACTTCCTTTGGGTTTGATCCCGCGAAGAAAGAACCCGTAATACTCCATCAGGTAAGCGTTTAAAAAATCGGCCGCGGGCTGGAGTGCCGGGGTGGCTGCAACCAGGTGGGTGCTTGCGTCGATAGTCAGCTCCCCTTTCACGGCCGGCATGGACACCGCTGCCGGTTTGGGAATAATGTTCACCTGCGAATATCCTGTCAGGCCAAGCGATAAGAAAAAGATCACATAAAAAACTTGTTTCATTTGGTGCGGTATGAGATTAGTAATTGTTATTCCTGTTCTTTAATTGATTTTCGGCATGAATGATCAGGGGATTGGCGTTTTCGATGGGCTCGACGTTAAAGCCCGTGAGCTCGGGCTCGCTCCCGCCCTTTACGGACAGGAGGAAACGCAGGGAATCGCATTTCAGGTAATATTCATAAATAAAGGTCGACTGGTTAACGCCGCCGGCGTCTGGGCGCGTTATGTAATCGACAAACTTCCCGTCGCGGCTCTTCCAGTCACATTGCTGCCGCAAACCGGCAAGCAATGGCCGCAGCTGGTCCCGCGGAAAATACTTCTCGGGGAAATTCACTTCCACGCTTTCCCGGTCGAGGTTAGCAATGACCCGGTCAGCGACATCCCTGGCACTATTTCCGCCGGCAGGCGAATACCCGCTGCCAACAGCATTTAAGTCCATAATGGTCGTTCCAAATACAATTGCAACAATAATGATTCCCAGGATGGTAACTGCGATCTTCATACATACAAGGTTAACTGCGGCGGACAGCTTCGGGCGGGACCCGTATTTCCGGCAATAAGGTAGTGTTTTTTGCTAAAAAAAATAAGTAACCTTGTGTAACTTGTGCTTATGTCCGTGATCTATCAGGAACATTGCCTCCATAACGAACCGGTCACATGTAAATATCAACACTATGGGTCTTTTCAGCCGTTTGCTTAATGAATTAATTGATATCATCGAGTGGGTAGACACCACCAATGATACCCTTATCTGGAAGTTTCCGCGCAACGACAACGCCATCAAAATGGGCGCAAAGCTAACGGTGCGCGAATCGCAGGTCGCCGTTTTTATGAACGAGGGACGAATTGCCGACGTATTCGAGCCCGGCATGTACACTCTTACTACGCAGAATATGCCCATCCTCACCACGCTGGCAGGCTGGAAATATGGCTTCGAAAGCCCGTTCAAAGCAGATATATATTTCGTGAGCACGCGCTTGTTCACCAACCAGAAATGGGGCACGAAAAACCCGGTCATGCTGCGCGATGCAGAATTCGGCCCGGTACGGTTACGGGCATTCGGCTCTTACGGCGTTAAAGTAAACGACGCCCGCTTATTCTTAACGGAGATCTCGGCCACCAAACCGGTATACACCATCGACGAGATCAACGAGCAACTGCGCAACATCATCGTATCGCGGGGCATGGATGCCGTTGCTTCTTCCCGCATCCCGGTACTGGACCTGGCCGCAAACTACGATGAAGTAGCCAACGTGATAAAAAACACCATCCAACCCGACTTTAATCACATGGGGCTTAACCTGCCCATGCTGATGGTAGAGAACATTTCGCTTCCGCCGGAAGTAGAGGAGGCGCTCGACAAACGCACCCAAATGGGGATCATCGGCAACCTCGGCGCCTATGCGCAGTTCCAGGCGGCCAACGCCATCGAAAAATCCGCGGAGAACAGCATCGGCGGCAACCTCGGCGCCGCAGGCATGGGCCTGGGAGTTGGTGCGGCCATGATGGGCCAGGCGGGAAACATCTTCCAGCAAAATCATTTCGACGCCAACCGGCCAAACCCGGCAGATGTTCCGCCGCCCATGCCGGGGGCCGTACAGTATTTTATCGGTATAAACGGCAAATCAGAAGGCCCTCATACGCTGAACGAGCTAACGCAGATGGCTGATAGCGGTAAGCTCACCGCGTCATCACCCGTGTGGAAAAAAGGAATGAACGAATGGCTGGCCGCTGAAAAACTTGACGAGTTGGCATCGCTTTTTAACAACACCCCTCCCCCGTTGACCTAACGGCGCACCGGAATTATGGACCAGGAAACTTCACGGGCGGTTGCCAGCGATTCGCTGAACTGCACCAATTGCGGCGCCTTGCTTCATTTTGTACCCGGTACGCACAGCCTCAAATGTGATTATTGCGGCGTTGCGAACAACATCCGGGCAGAAAAGACGGTAATTGAGGCGGTGGATTACGATACCTTCATCCGGCAGGAAAAAGTGACCGGAAAAATGCCAGGCCTGCAAAGCCTCAGCTGCAAGGGATGCGGCTCACAAACCGTATTTAAGGAAAACATTATTGCCGATAAATGTCCCTTTTGCGCCTCTCCGCTGGTTCTCGGGCTGGATGACCGGCAGCAGGTATTACGTCCGCATTACGTGCTGCCGTTCGCGGTCGACCGCAATGCAGCGGCCAGGTACTTCCAGCAATGGCTCAAAGGGCTTTGGTTTGCGCCCGGCGACCTCCTAAAAAAGGTGAACGGAGCTTCCTCGTCCCCGCTGCAGGGCGTGTATATGCCTTACTTCGCCTACAATACCGATACGGTTACAGATTACACCGGTCAACGGGGCGAATACTACTACACCACCGAACCGTACACCGTTACCGTGAACGGCAAAACCGAAACCCGGACGCGGCAAGTACGCCATACCCGCTGGCACTACACCAGCGGCACCGTACGGCGTTCATTTAAAGACGTTACCGTACCGTCGAGCCGGTCGCTGCCGCAAAAGACGATGCTGACGCTTGGCCCCTGGGACTTCGGACAACTGGAGACGTTCGATGAGCGTTACCTGAGCGGCTTCAGGTCGGAGACCTTCCAGGCAGGTCCGGAAGAGACGCTGGAAACCGCCAAACAACTGATCGCACCGGATATCGAGGCGGCGATCATTGATGATATCGGAGGCGACGAACAGCGGATAGACGAACAGTCGACCATGTACAATAACCTGGGTATTAAGTATATAATGCTCCCTGTTTGGGTAAGCTCTTACAATTACAACAAGAAACCCTACCAGTTCACCATCAATGCCTGTACCGGCGAGGTGATCGGCCAACGCCCGTTGAGCTGGATAAAGATCACGCTGACAGTGCTGGCCGGGCTGATCCTGGTGGCGGTGATATGGCTGCTGGTAAGCCGGCAGCAAGGGAACGGCTGATATGAATGCGATGACATACTACCATTCCCATATCGCTTCTCCTGTCGGAAAATTAACATTGGTTGCCAGCGACATCCACCTGGCAGCCATCCTATGGCACGATAACGATTATAGCGCCACTTTTATGGCTGGCAGCACGGAAAACATTAACCACCCCTTATTGCTCGAAACAAAGGATCAGCTTACGGAATATTTCGACAAACAGCGCATCGCCTTCACGCTTCCGCTTGATTTCTCCGGCGGTACGCCATTCCAGGTAAAGGTTTGGGAAGCACTGCTTACCATTCCCTTTGGCGAAACCCGCACCTATGGCCAGGTAGCGAAACAAATTGGCAACCCGAAGTCTGTTCGTGCGGTAGGCGCCGCTGCCAACAGGAACCCGATCCCGATCATCGCCCCTTGTCACCGCGTAATCGGCGCTTCCGGCGAGCTGGTGGGCTTTGGCGGCGGCATCGCCAATAAATCATTGCTTTTAAAGCTGGAACATAGCCGCAAAAACCCGACTCTTTGGTAACTTTGGAATACAGTGGTCATCTTTATCAACCGGCCCATGAATACCGCCTTAATCGCGATGGGGCGATCGTACCGACCATCGCCATTTTTGCCGTTTACTTTGATTTTGATGGAAATAACAAGCTGCATAACAATATCCCGATGAGAAAATAAATGCAGAAGATCACCGCATTTTCCTCCGCCAATTTCCACTTGCTATGCGATACACTCGCAGCTGCCGATAACGACCTGGCGCAAATCATTCGGCTTAACGGCTACCCGCCGATGTGGACAAGACCGAACACCTTCGAAACACTTATCCACATTATCCTGGAGCAGCAGGTTTCGCTGGCTTCGGCCCTGGCCACGCTCAATAAATTGCGGGAACGGATCACGGAAGTAACCCCCGCACGATTGCTGATGTTAACCGACGAAGAGCTGCGTGCCTGCTATTTTAGCCGGCAGAAAACGAGTTATGCCCGTTATTTAGCGGAAGCTGTCCTGGGCGGCGCCATCTCGCTTGCCGCTTTGGAAGAGCTCCCCGACGACGAGATCCGTTCACGCCTGAGCACGTTGAAAGGCATCGGGAACTGGACGATCGACGTCTACCTGATGTTTGTACTGCAGCGCGCAAACGTGTTTCCCGTTGGCGATCTTGCCGCCGTGAATGCCCTGAAACAAGTAAAAGCATTGCCTAAAGACACTTCCCGGGAGGAAATACTGGCCGTTGCAGCCTCCTGGCAGCCATACCGTACCGTAGCGACGATGATCCTCTGGCATCATTATTTATCGGTAAGGACCAGGAAACAGGGTTAGTTATTAATTCCTCCCCCGTACGGTAAAACATGTATGGGATTACAAATGCCGGCCGAATATCAATCTACAATGATGCGGCGCCGGGGCCGGACAGCAGCGCGCTAACGCCCCTCTTCCGCCACCTGTCATGGTAAAGACGTTGTCGGTAACCGACTTTTGGGGCGAATATCCCTTGCGAAAAAAGTAACCTGCCGGCAAAGTTCCCGTGTTCCGCAACTTTTATTATTTTTGCACCGTTAACCCCAAAAACACCTTCATGTAGGATTCATTTCTTCCCCGGGAAAATAAACAAGCGGTGTGCACCGCCGCTGTAATTATTCACTCACTAAGAAATGAACTATGCTTATTCTACAGGGTATTACTTATACCCATCCCAACCGGGACCTGCTATTTGATGAACTGGACCTGGCGATTAATAACCATGATAAAGCCGCATTGGTCGGCAACAACGGCGCAGGAAAATCGACACTGTTAAAGATCCTGGCGGGTGAATTGCGTCCCGCAGCAGGACTTGTAAAAGCGGAGCCGCACCCCTATTATGTACCACAACTCTTCGGGCAGTTTAATAACCAAACCGTGGCCGAAGCGCTGCAGGTACACGATAAGCTCCGTGCGTTAAAAGCGATCCTCGCTGGCGAAGTAACGGCAGAAAACATGACCCAGCTCAACGACGACTGGGTGATCGGAGACCGCTGCGGCGACGCCCTCGCTAAGTGGCAGCTTGGCCATCTCGACCCCGAACAGCCCATGAGATCATTAAGCGGCGGTGAGAAAACACGGGTTTTCCTGGCGGGAATAACTATTCACCGGCCGGAAACGGTGTTGCTCGACGAACCCAGCAACCACCTTGACGCCGGCGGGCGGGAACTCTTATATAATTACATTACCCGTACACAGGATACGCTGATAGTGGTAAGCCACGACCGCACCTTGTTAAACCTCCTGGATGTGGTTTACGAACTCGGCAACCGCGGAATTACCCGGTACGGCGGGAACTACGATTTTTACGCCGCGCAGAAAACCATCGAGCAACAGGCCCTGGAACATAACCTTAAGAATAAAGAAAAGGCGCTTCGCAAAGCAAAAGAAACAGCACGCGAAGCGATAGAACGGCAGCAAAAGCTGGACGCCCGCGGCAGGAAAAAACAGGACAAGGCAGGCGTACCTACCATTATGCTGAATACGCTCCGCAACAATGCGGAAAAAAGCACTTCACGTGTGCAGGAAATACACGCCGAAAAAATAGGCGCAATCGCAAAGGAACTAAACCTGCTTCGCGAAGTCTTACCGGGTGCCGACAAGATGCAAATGGATTTTGATAACGTCACCCTTCACAAAGGCAAAGCGCTGGTTACCGCAACCGGCATAAATTATCATTATGGCGGCCAGCCCCTATGGCGACAACCGCTGAGTTTCCAGCTCACTAGCGGCGAACGGGTGGCCATTAAAGGAGCAAACGGTTCCGGGAAAACCACGCTGATCCGGATGATCCTCGGCGATATGGCCCCTACCCTGGGCACACTTTCACGCGCAGCGGTGAGCTCAGTATACATAGACCAGGAGTACTCGCTGATCGACGACAGGCTTACCGTGTACGAACAGGCCGGGCGGTATAACCCGGGCGACTTACAGGAACACGACATTAAGATTCGCCTTGATCGGTTTCTCTTCGGCAAAAACGACTGGGGTAAGTCCTGCAGGACGCTCAGCGGCGGCGAGAAAATGCGCCTGATGTTGTGCGCGTTAATGATCAGCGCGCAGGCGCCGGACCTGATCGTACTGGATGAGCCTACCAATAACCTCGATCTCCGGAATATAGAGATCCTGGCCGGCGCCATTAAAGAGTACCGGGGAACGCTTATCGTCATTTCGCACGACCGATGGTTCCTGGAACAGGCAATGGTTGAAAAGGAGATCGTGTTGTAGCAGCTGCTTTTCAGAACCTCAACGCCCTGTCACGCGCCACGATCCGCCAGTTCCCGGCTATTTCGCCATCCGTAACGCACCACGCGTGGTCATACTGTGCCACGGTAGGGCAAACATGATAAGGTACGGCGTATAGAGCGGAGCCAATTTCCAGGGAACAGCCTTCCGGCACTTGCAGCACCATGTGTTCTTCGCTGTGGCCCACGGGTAACAGTCCTTCGGCATTCAAAAAAACCGCCCGCCGCTGCAGCACGTTCTCTGATGCGACAGACTTGTGGCCCATATCGATACATACCCGGCCCGGCGCAGGTTTCGATACCACCCGGGTAAGCACCAGCGCCGCAACTATAAAGGGTTGCTCGGGAATGGATACGCTATACCCCTGGTCCCAGAGAAGGAAGGTACCCGGGCTGCATTCCACTTGTTCGCGTTCCAGGTTCATGGCAAAGGTGGGCGTTCCGCCTGCAACCAGCAGGGGGAATCCCAGGCCTTTCGCAGCAAGTTCCCGCCGCATCGCTTCCACCGGGGCGAAGGCCGCCTGGCAAAGGCGGGCGCGTTCAGCAAAATTTTCGTGGTTAATATGGCCATCGTAGGCATGCAAACCGGCTAACCTGGTGCCCGGCAGGGCCGATGCAAAACGGTATAACGAAACGGCTTCCTCACCGGGGATGATACCCGTCCTGTTCATGCCCACGTTCAGGTCGAGGAATACGGTAAGGACAAGTTCCCCGGCCAATGCCATCTGCGAGATCATCTGCAAAGTATCCCGGTTATCGGCAATACAGGAATACCGGGTGAGCGGGAAATGCTTGACGAGCCCGATGAATCTCGAAAGCTTCGCGGCATTCGGCTGGTAGGCTAATAACACATCGGGAGCTCCGCACATTCCCAGCAGCTCCGCTTCCGCGATGGTGGCGCATTTAAACTTCGTGATACCGGCTTCGAGCATCAGCCTCACCGGCTCAGCGGCTTTATGGGTTTTAATATGCGGACGCAGCTTCGCGACGTCACCCGCCATTGCAACGGCATGCTGAATGTTCTGTTTGACCCTTTCCGGGTAGACCAGCAGCGCCGGAGAGTCTGTTTGGGCGGCATCGGCCAGTTTATACCAGGCATCGGTGGGTATCGTCATCATAATTTAGCAGTAAATGGCCTCCAAGGTACGGATCGGTTTACATTATGCACGCCCGGAACCGCCGGAAGCGGTTTATATGCCTACCGCTACCAACCACTTCTGCGTCACCGCCTGCTGCGCCAGCTGTTGCACCAGCAGCTCGAAATGCTCCTGGAAATAAAACTCGTGGTGGTTGTTGCCGCCTTCCGGGATCACGTTCAGCACTTCAAAAGAAGCTTCCAGGATACGCGGCACTTTTAATGCCTCCGCGATAGAGAACGGGAACGACTGATTACCTATAAAAAGCCTGCAGCCGGCAATTACGGAAGCAAGCTCGTAGAAATCCGATACCGGGTGCCATCGTAGCGCCGGGATCGACTTCTTCATATCCAGGTATTCTTCCTCGACGCCTACGAACAAGATATTGCCGTATGCGGACAAAAATGAGTAATCAATCATCGGATTCCGGTACCGCGAACTGCGGGCAACGACGATGGTTTCGTTAAAGCTGTTATCAGGCGATACATGAAGCCATTGCCTGGCAATATCGGGTGTGATGCCCGTTACATAACTGCACCAGCGGGCGATGCTTCCCTGGTGCAGCGGGATGCCCGCTTTGCGAAAACCGTCGAGGTCAACGTCGATGTGCTGGTTTTCCAATACGTTGCAGGAATGAATGTAAGGCTGCGCGCCGATAAGCGGCACCAGCATGCCGATCATCCTGCGGTTAAGCATTACATTTCCCAGCGGATGTGTGCGGCCGCGCGGAAGCAGCATCGGCTGATCGGGCAGCAGGTAAAGGTTCATCTTGGCGCCGGTAAGCTCGTAGATCTTGCGGATGGTGGGTAGCGCGTACATCACATCGCCCGAATTGCCGCTATGCTTGATATTCAGGCAATTGGCGTTAAGCAGCGATCGCCGGATCGACTCAATATTACCGGCCAGCGTGTAGGGCGGTTCTGCCGGTACGCCTGCACGCAGGAAGGCCTTGTACTCCCGGTATTTCTCCCGGTCGGTTATTTTTAGCCAGAGTTTTTGCAGCTTGTTCTTCTTCTTGAAAGGTTTCATGTCCTGCTTGTTAGCTCACTGTTCAGTTTAGCGTCGCCGCAACAGGCGCGGCAAGCGGTTGGTCATCTGTAAATTCCTGCAGTCGTACCAATTTCCGGTACACCCCGTTCCGGTGCATCAGCTCATGGTGGGTGCCTTCTTCCACGATCCGTCCGGCTTCGATCACTACGATACGGTCGGCGTTCTTTACCGTGCTCAGGCGATGGGCGATCACCAGGGCTGTCCTGCTTTGCATCAGTTTGTTGAGGGCGTCCTGCACCAGTCGCTCCGACCGGGTATCGAGCGCCGAAGTGGCCTCATCCAGCAACAGCAGCGGCGGGTTACGCAATACAGCCCTGGCGATACAGATACGCTGCTTTTGTCCGCCCGACAGCTTCATGCCGCGGTCGCCGATGATGGTTTGGTACGCGTGCTCGGTGCCCATAATAAAATCATGCGCGTTGGCAATGCGGGCGGCTTCCTCCACCGCATGCGCGGCCATACCCGGTAAGCCGAAGGCGATGTTGTTAAAGATCGTATCGTTAAAGAGAATGGTTTCCTGGCTCACAATTCCCATCAGGCTGCGGAGCGATTCGATCTTTACATCGCGGATATCCCGGCCATCCACCTCGATACAGCCGCTTTGAACATCCATAAAACGGGGCACAAGGTCCATCAGCGTCGATTTCCCGCCACCCGAAGGCCCCACCAGCGCGATCATCTCGCCTTTGCGGATGCGCAGGTGAATATCTTTCAGCACCTCGGCATTGCCGTACGAAAAGCTGACCGCCGAAAGATCGATGGATCCGTTAAAGCCGGTAATGCTGACGGCTGCCGGCGAGTCCGCTACGAGCGGCTGCTGATCGATCATCTCCAGCACACGCTCGCCGGAGGCAATTCCCATAGAAATATTAGTAAAAGCGTCGGTCAGCGCTTTCGCGGGACGTATCACCTGCGAAAAGATCGCGATATAGGTAATGAACTTTTCGGCTGTAAAGCCAGGCTGCCCGCCGGATACTACCAGCTGCCCGCCATATAATACGATCACAGCGATCATGGTCACCCCCAGAAATTCCGAAACCGGAGAGGCCAGCTGCTGCCGTCGGGAGATCCGCCTGCCGAAGTCAGAAAATTTCTCGTTCTCGCGGTGGAACTTGTCTTTGATGAACCGGGTAGAGTTAAACGCCTTGATCATCTTGATCCCCGTGAGCGCTTCTTCCAGCTGGCTCACCAGCGTGCCGAATGAGCTTTGCGCGCGCGATGCCTCATTTTTTAAGCTTTTTACCAGCCTGGCGATCAGCCAGGCCGATACCGGGATGATAAGCAAAGAGAACAGCGTGAGCTTTACAGAGATCGCCAAAAGCGTAACCATGTAAGCGACGAGCTGGAACGGTTCTTTAAAAACGACCTGGAGCGTGCCGGTTACGGAAAACTGAACAGCCTGCACATCGGTGGTCACCTTTGAAATGATGTCCCCTTTTCGCTCGCTGCTGAAGTAGCCGGTATGCATGTCCATCACGCTCTCGAACACCGCTTTTCGCAGGTTCAGCAAGGTGTGGATGCGCAGGCTCTCGATAATACGCTGCGAAAAATACCTGAACAGGTTGCTTAACAACACCGAAACCACGATCACCGCGCACACCAGCTGAAGGGCGGCATAGATCCCGAATGCGCGGTTCACTTCCTGCGCCGTATAGTTGAAATAACCGAGCACGTCCGTCCACCTATCAGGCCGGGTAAGCGTTCCGGTTGCCGTGCGTGCGCTGAATAGCGTGGTCACCAGCGGCGCGAGCAGCGCCAGGTTCAGCGTGTTAAATATGACACTCAATACCGTGAAAAGCACGTATGGGAAAGCGAACTTCCCGATAGGGCGCGCAAAGGATAACAGGCGGAAATAGGTCTTCATAGTGTCTGCGGCGAGTGCGTGAATGTATAATCCATACGCAGATTTGGCATCAGGCGTAACAAGATTGACTAAAATGAACGGGAAAATATCTTCCGCACATCGCCGGACAGCTCCCTATTAACCGGCGTCGTTTCACCCAAACCTGTGATTAACCGGCTGTTACATAGGTGTTACCCCGATCTGCTGTCCCCGGCCGATGACCAGAATTATTCAAAGGACGCAGGGCGGGCCGAGGGGATCCCGTCCGCAGGCTCCCTCCGGGGGCTCCCGGCAAACAGGGTTTTATAACTTTCGCCCAGCATACTGTAACCCGGTGTGATGATCGGTCGTTCTACAAGGTTCATAAAACGCCCGTTGAGGTAATGTGCGGACCTTTCCACGCGCAACTGTCTTTCGCCGGAAGGGAGGCGAATTGCGGCTGCCGCATATAAAAATACCCCGATGCCGTAAATAACGCCAGCAAGCCCAGCTGCGTGATGCCGGACCATTTAACCACGTTCCAAAATTTCCTCATCGGCTATCGGGCTGCAAGTGCTTTGATGTCGCTGATCTCCAGCACCTGTTTGGGATAGCCTTTTATTACCGCGTTGATCATGGCGCGTCCCAACTCGTGCAGGCTGATAATCCCTTTGGAAGAGAAAAACCTGATGATGCGAATGATCGCTACGTAGATCGCTTTAGCGTTCTTCTGGCCTTTTACCGGCTCCATCCCGCCCGGGCGAAAGTTATATTGGGCCTTAAAGGGCAGCTTCATCAGGTCGTTTTCTGTCCGACCCTTTACACGCGCCCACATAAGCTTACCTTTTTCGGTACTGTCCGTATGCGAGCCGGTAATGTAGTTGAAAACCATCCCGGGGTTAATGGCAACGAGGGTTTTCGCGAAACGCATGGTGGTATCGTAGGTGATCAGGGTATATTTTTCTTCGCTCATGCCCACGGAGCTGATCCCGGCACAGAAGAAGCAGGCATCGTAACCTTCAAGGGACGTGCTGTACGCTTCCACTTCCAAGAAATCGGGCACGATCAGTTCTTTGAGCCTGGCATGTTTAATCCCGGAATGCTTCCGGTTCACCATAAGGACTTCCGAAACGGCATCGTTCTGAAGGCATTCCAGGAGTACGCCTTCACCGGCCATCCCGGTAGCGCCGGTGATAATTACTTTTAGCGGCATGTTGTTTACGTTTAAGTGTTGCTTGTTATAAAGGTAGTCGATCAGCAGCACGCCATATTTTATCGGAAGGAAACTATTATCTTGGTGTCATTTAAAGTCTTTTTATAGAATAGCGACCGATTGAGGCGCCTCCCCTGCGCCGCCGTGCCCGATGCTATGCCTATGGCCGGCATCCGCCGCTACGTGGTTACCACCGTTTTTAAATGTGAACATTCCCGGGGGAAATTAAATCCTTTTAAAAACACTTTGAAATGCAAAGTACTATCCATAACTTTGCAAAACAAAGAACTTTTATTAATAAACAAATCCTGGTATTATGAACGTTAAAATACTATTTGCCACAATCACAACCCTGGCTTTTTCCTTTGCGGCAACCGCGCAAATGCCCGATAAAGCCAAGCTCGACCAGCTATTCGATCGCCTCGCGGAGAAAAACAAAGGGATGGGTACACTCGTCATCACAAAAGACGGTAATCCCGTTTATACCCGTTCTTTCGGTTACGGCCAGATCAGCGAAACCGCGAAGAAGCCATTGACTGAGGCGAGCAGGTACCGGATCGCTTCGGTTACTAAAATGTTTACGTCCGTGATGATCCTGCAGCTGGTAGAAGAAGGAAAGCTTAAACTGACCGACAATATCCACACCTATTTCCCGCAGGTACCGAACGCGCAGAAGATCACCATCGCACAGCTTCTCTCGCACCGCAGCGGCGTTCCCAACGTAAAGCCCGGACAAGAGAAAACGGCGCCGGTGACGAAGGACGAAATGCTCGCACTGATCGCCAAAGCGGCTCCTGATTTTGAACCGGACACGAAACATATCTACAGCAATTCCGGCTATTTTCTCCTGGGCCTTATAGTGGAAAAGCTCACCGGGAAACCTTACGGGGAAGCGCTTGCAGCAAGAATTACGTCGAAAGCCGGGCTCAAAGACACTTACGTGGCTACCGGCGGCATCGATGTAAACAAGAATGAAAGTCTCACCTACTTTTATATCGATGGCGTGTGGAAGCAAATGCCCGAAACCCATCCAAGCATCCTATTCGGTGCGGGCTCGATCGTTTCAACGCCTAACGATATGGCCCGGTTCGCCCAGGCGTTGTTCGGGGGGAAGCTGATCTCCCGCGAGCACCTCGACCTGGCGAAAACGATGAGGGACGGCGACGGGTTCGGTATGGAAACCTTCCTGTTCACAGGCAAAACCTTTTACGGGCACACAGGCGGCGGCGACAACTACGGTGCATGGTTAGCTTACCTCCCGGAAGAAAAGCTTGCGGTGGCGTACGCTTCAAACGCGAAGGGCTACCCGGTAGCCGATATTATGCAGGGCATTGTAGATATTTACTATAATAAGCCCTATACCATTCCCACTTTTGAGACGGTTTCTATCAGCCAGGAAATACTCGACAGCTATACCGGGGTTTATTCGATGCCGGGAGCGCCCGTAAAATTTACCGTTACCCGGGACGGCTCAACGCTTTATTTCCACCCGCCGGGAGGACAGTCGCCCGCCCCGCTCGAAGCCACCGCACCTGATAAGTTTAAGATCGAAGGCGCTATGGTGATCGAGTTCGACGCCGCCAAAAAGCAAATGACTATTAAGCGAGGCGGCGGCGAAAGGGTATTCACCAAAGAGAATTAACCACCTCACCCCATCGATGTAAATATTCAAAGACTTATAAAAACTCCATGACACTAACGTACCAAGAGCGACCTGCGCTGCACCGTATGCGCGCTAAAGTATCCCAGCGCCCCGCCTTTTAGGTTACTTACCGGGTTAGCGGGAGCGGCATTCTCGCCATTTCCGCTGGCACCGTCCGCTAAACTAAACCAGTAAGTATAAATTGCGGCGTCAATACACTGCATTTCTATCTCCACTTTATCACCTTTTTTAAAGGCCGTATTCTGGTCGTCGATGGTTGAGTAATAGTCAAGCTGCGTATTTACTTGTTCACCCTGGGTAAACTCGTCGTTTTCTACGAAGATGCTTTTTTCCTTCTTCCCATTCTTGTACTGAACGAACCTGTAAGCGTTTTTTTGGTTCAGCGGATCCCGGTAAGAAACGGTGGCGTACCGGATGGAGCGGTCGAAATCGTCGCGCGTAAGGTACAGACTGTCAAAACGTACCGGGGCGGGCATGGTGCAGGAAGCGGTAAATAACCTGGTTCCTATTTTAACCGAAAGCGAATAGGTTTCGCCCGGGATACCGGTAACCGACGTATTTTGGTAAATGCCTTTGCCGGTTTCGTTAAGCGTACGGGTAACGCCCTTGTTCTCTACGGTAACCGTTGCGCCGCTGATCCCTGGGAAAGTGTTGTCGTCCGCAAACTTACGGGATTGGCTGATCAGCACTTTACATGCCCCGGCCTCGTTGGCAATCACCCCTTCAATAACATATTTGGCTTCACTGTCTTTTAAATCTATATCGATCACTTCTTCGCAGGCGCTGAGACCGCCCAGCACAAGCGTTAAGGAAAAGAACCGCAGTATCGTATTCATTTTTTAAAATTTAAAATTGTAAGTAATGGATGGAACATATTTAAACAGCGTAGTTCGAAGCGCTTCGGTGTGGTTTGGATTAGTTTTGCTGTCGCGAAAGGTAATGCGGTAAGCGTTATTATATCCATAAGCGTTATATAAGCCAAGTACCATCTCTGACGAAAATTTTTCCGACTTTTTAAGCTGCCGGGTAGCGCCAAGGTCCAGGCGCTGGTAGGCGGGCATACGATAGCCGTTTCGTTCGGTGTAGTAATACACGGTTTGATCGTCTATGCTATACTTTCCTGCCGGGAAGGTCACTGCATCGCCGGTGTAAAATACCCAGTTAGCGGAGAGCGTCCACTTCCCGGATGCGCGGTAAGCGGCTACCACGACAATATCGTGGGTACGGTCTTGCCTGGCATTATACCATTGATCGTTATTAATGCCGTTTATTTTACGTTCGGTTTTAGAAAGCGTATAGCTCACCCAACCGGTCAGTCTCCCGCTTTTCTTTTTTGCCAGCAGTTCCACCCCATACGCTCTTCCTTTACCGTACAGCAGTTGGGTTTCGATGGGCTCGTTGGTAAAGATGTCTGCACCGCCGCGATAATCGATCTGGTTGGTCATTTTTTTATAGTACGTTTCGACGGTGAATTCATAGCGGCCCGCTTCCGGCTCCCTATAGTAACCCAGCGATAGCTGGTCGGCGGTTTCGGGCTTTACCAGGTTGGTACTGGCTACCCATTTATCCGTTGGCGAGGCGCTGGTGGAGTTACTGATCAGGTGCAGGTTCTGTACATTCCGCACGTAGGAGGCTTTTAAAGAAGAGGTGGCGTTAAGCTTAAGCCCGGCGGCTGCCCGCGGCTCCAAATTGTAGTAAGTTTTAACGACCTCGCCTTTACGGTACCTGGTAATGTTGGTGATCTTGCCCTGTGCGTCCACATCGTAAAAATCGCCTTTACCAAGAATGGTGAATCCCGATGCCCGCAACCCGAAAGTCAGGCTCAGGCGATCACTCGCATCCCAGGTATCGCTCAGGTAAGCCGCATTCTCCAGCGAGTACTGGTTTTGCAATTTTTCTGAGAGCACGCCGGAATTACCTTTAGTGGAAATTTCGCCGGGCTTGATGGTATGGTAGATGGAATTGACGCCAAAACTGAGCTTATTGCCTGCTCCCGGGGTCCATTGAACGTCTTCTTTAAAATTCCAGTCACGAATCTGCGAGAAGATGATGAACTCGTTTATCCCGAGGCCCACGTTGATCTTGTAATTGTAATTACTGTATATAAACGAGCTGTTCGAAAATACCCTGTTGCCGAAAATATGGTTCCACCGAAATGTACCGGTGGTGTTTCCCCAATTAATGCCGCCAATCTTTTCAACCCCAAGCAGGTCTTTGCCAAAGTAGCCGGAAACATACAGCCGGTCGCGCGCTCCCAACTGGTAATTCGCTTTGGCATTTACATCGTAGAAGTATAGCTTCGCATCGCCGGTAGCGGTATCGGGCACCATTTTTAAAAATGCGTCTACGTACGTTCTCCGGGCCGAAAGCAGGAAGGACGACTTCCCTTTTTGAATCGGCGCTTCTACATTCAGCCGACTGGCTATCAGTCCGATGCCACCGCTGATGGCGGGACGCTGGTTGTTGCCGTCATTCATCTTAATATCGAGCACCGATGATAACCTGCCGCCATATTGCGCCGGCATACTGCCCTTGTAAATACTGGCATTTTTAATAGCGTCGGAGTTGAACGTAGAAAAGAACCCTAGCAGGTGGGATGCGTTATACACAGGAGCCTCATCAAGCAAGACCAGGTTCTGGTCAGACGCCCCGCCCCGAACGTAAAAGCCGCTGCTTCCTTCGCCGGCCGCTTTAATGCCTGGCAATAGCTGGATGGTTTTCACGATATCCCGCTCGCCCAGTAATACCGGGATATCATTCGTCTGGCTTACATTGATCTTTTCGAGGCCCATCTGGGTGCCGTTTAACAACTGGCTGCGGTTAGCGTTAATGGCAATTTCCTCCAGCGCACGGGGATAAGCGTCCAGCGCAAAGTTTTGCGCCGTATCCGCTTTTATCGCCAGGATCGCCGTGCGCGAACGGTAACCCATGGCGGTGATCACCAGGGTATACGTTCCCCGGGGAAGGGCGAGCGAGTAAAATCCGTACTCATTGGTGATGATCGTGCGCGAAAGCTCTGCTACCCGGATAGTGCCGCCGATCAGCGTTTCCCCCGTGCCGGCATCTGTGACGATACCACTCAGGGCGTATTTCGCGGTTAAGATTCCGGCGCCATCCGCCGTTACTCCTGCTTTCTTCCTCCCGGAAAGTTCCAACCTGATCAGCACCTCGCTCCCGAGCGCGGCGAAACTATATGGATAACCGGATAACAGCTCGTTCAAGATCCATTTCAGGCTTTTGTCTTTTGCACGGATGCTTATGCGAAGTGTGCTTTTGGCCACATCGTCAGTATAAGTGAAGTTCACGCCGCTGGCTTTAGTGATCTTATCGAGTGCGGGTTTTAACAGTTCGTTTTGCAGCTCTACAGAGAGTTTCTTGTTTAATGGATCCTGCGCATGCACCGTGAGCGTTGCCAGGCAAAGTACGAGTAAGAAGAAACGCGCAGGCCTAACGCCAACGCGGATAAAATAGAAGAACCTGATTGGTCCGTAATTTTTCATAACTTTAAATTTATCATGTTAATAATTAGCCTGCCTTAAGTTTTCGAAGGCTGCGGCAAGCTTTTGTTGACGTTAACGGCCTGGTTCTGCTGTGCAGGATCGGGCTTTTTTGTAGGGTTCAGGGTGATCTCAATGTGGTCATAGTTGTGTGACTTTGAATTAACTGTTAAAAACGGGAGCATCGCTGCGACTCACTACCTTGCGGTAATCAAGTCGAAGGAAGCGCCTATCCATTACTTTATGATATATGTATTTCCGCTTTTTTGCCAGCTCACGTTGGTTACCAGGCAAAGCTTGTTCAATACCTGCTCTACGGGCTCTTTAAGGTCGAGCGTTCCGTAAAATGCTTTGTTCCTGACGTCGTCGTGCAGCAACACGCGGATATGATACTGCTCCACGAGTTCCGGGGTGATGTTATGTAACCGCGCGCCACGATAGGTAAAGATCCCTTCACGTTCTGCAAGGTAAGCCGACGCCTCCGGGTAATCTTCCCTGGTGAGTGAGTTCGTGGCTTTATTATATACGGCCCGTTGATTGGCTGTCATGACTACCTGTTGGCGAGTGACGTGCTCCTGCGAAGCAACCGCTACTTTTCCGGTAACCACGGTAATGCTCATGCTCGTGTGATCCCGGTAAGCGTCAATATTGAAACTGGTACCCAATACAGTGGTGCTGATGCCGCCACTGTTAATAATGAACGGATGGCCGGCATCGTGTGCCACATTAAAAAAGGCTTCGCCCTCCAGGCTAATGGTGCGGGTATCGCCGTGAAACCGGTCCGGGTAGCTTAACTTTGTACCAGGACTCAGCCACACCTGGGTGCCGTCTGCTAATAATACTTTTTTACGTTCGCCCCAGGTGGTAGTTAACGTGGTAAGCCGGGCGGCTGAGAGGCGATCGGAAATAGCGCCGCGATACAGGAAACCGATACTCATCATCAGCAAGAGTGAGGCGGCAACCGCCATGCGGAAAGGAAGACGGCTGATCAATGGTCGCTTAACACCGATCTTCCGGTGAAGTTTTTCCAGGATCCGCCGCGAATCAACTGGCGATAGTGACTGCCGTACCGTACCGAGGTCGTCCCTGTACTGCGTTTCAGCAAGATACCTGAGCGCTTCCGTATCCGTATTGTCCAGGTAATCCAGCAGCCATCGGCGATCATCTTCGTTGTACTCGCCCTCCCGGGCAAGGATCCGCTTCAACCGTTCGTTTGTGTCCTCCATGCGTTAATTTTCTTTGAATACGCAGGAAAGTAAAATTGCGGGGGGTTATATAAAAAAATAAAAAAACGCCAGCATCCCAACCTTATCTCCGGCACCGGGATGGCTTTTGATATAAGCTTTTACGGCTATGGTGGCCAGCGAGAGATATTCTTTAACAGTGTGCTTAGAGATCTGCAGCGTTTCCGCCGCTTCTTCGTAGCTCTTGCCCTCTATCTTGCAAAGGGTAAAAACGTTTCTTTTCTGGGGAGATAATTGTTGGAGCGCCTCATTCAGCAAGGTGTACCGGCTCTCTACCAATGCTTTATCGCCGGCCTCATCTAACCGCAGTTCTGCAGCCATCGACTCCTGCAACACCTGATCGCGCAATCGTTTACGGATGTGGCTGATCGCCCGGTTGTAGCTTACTACGTAAAGCCAGTTGCTTACAGGTTGCTGCGAATCCAGCATGTGGCGCTTCTCCCACAGGGAAATAAATACATCCTGCAGCAGATCCTGCGCCGCATCGTGATCCTTTACGAATTTGAGTATGTTACGATAGATAGCTTGATGATAGCGCCAAAAAAGGGCATCATACGCTTTGATGTCGCCTTTTTGCATCTCGGTAACCAGTAACGCCACAGATGTTTCCCCTTTTTCCATTCACGAAAATAAGTGTAAAAACCCGGGTTCCAACGGCCCGCTGCCTGATAGATCTGACGCGATACCCGGCAAGATCTGATACACATACTATATGACGCTCAAAGAAAAATGGTTCCCGTATGTAGAAAGCCGCCTAACAAATTTATTCATTTCGCCAGGCGGGGTGAAAGGAACCGTTAGCAAATGCGCTTCGTAATCAAATCTTCTTTCTTCGGTTAAATTGGCCCGTGATAATCGGGATCAAATTCCACGATCCACTCAATACCATATTTGTCTCTGAACATTCCGGCATATGTACCCCAGGGACTATCGCCAATGGGGCCTTCAATATCCCCGCCTGCCGATAATCCGTTAAATATTTGGTCGGCCTCTTCCCTGCTTTCGGCACTAACCACTATTTTAGACCGGTTTTCGTTTTCGTTTACCGGTCCCATAAATTCAGGAACGTCATTGGCAATCAACACATTGTGTTTACCAAGTGGCAAGGCAATGGTCATTATTTTATTTGCTTCCCTTTCCGCTACCGGAAATTCAGCACTTGCCAGGTCCCCGAAACGAATGACCCTGGTAAATTCTCCGCCAAAAACTGACCTGTAAAAAGTGAATGCTTCTTCGGCATTTCCGTTGAAGTTGATCCAGGGGTTAATTGTTCTCATAGTTTTTATTTTTGAATGGTTAATTTTTATCCTTAAGCTCCCCGGGCATCCGGGTTGTGAATGTGCCCGACAATTTTCTTCTTATAACTATTAAGATAAGGAGGTTAACAGCTCTTCCAGGTTTTTCAAGGTCATGGTGAAGCCTATTTTGAAGCCTTCCAATAATTTTTCCAATCGCTCAAACGATTCATTAAAAATGGTGATGTTCACTGTGGTTATGCCGTTTTGCTCGCTGAAGTTGTAATCCCATTCAGAACCCGGCAGTTCACGATTTTCATCTTTATCTGCAAACGCGTTGTACATCTTAAAATTGGTTTTCGGGGTAATGGATGTAAATTCCTGTACGGCCCAACGCTCCTGCCCGTCGGGGCTTATCATCGCGTAAAATCGCCGCCCGCCTACTTCAAAATTCATATACTTAGTTTTGGCGCGCATAGGTGCAGGCGCGCCCCATTGGTCAAGTAGTTCGGCTTTGGTAAAGGCATCCCATACTAAAGATTGCCCGGCATTAAACTCCCTGGTTATATAAACCGTTTTCGCGGTTTTGTCAACATTAAAATCAAAAAGCAAATCGTTATTCATTATGATTGATTTATTAGTTAATAATTTTTATTATCATCAATACTACTTCGTAGCCTGTTCTTTAATTGTTGTTAATAAGTGGTCAAGCTGGGTAAATTGAGTTTCCCAATTTTGCCTGAATTGGGCTAACCAATGGTCAAACTCCTGCATTTTTTTCGCATTAAAGTGATAATAGATCTCCCTGCCGCTATGCTCAGGCTTAATCAATTCGCATTCGTGCAATACTTTAATATGCTTTGATACTGCCTGGCGGGTCATATCAAATTTCTCAGCCATGGCATTTGGTGTTAATGCCTTAATAGCGATTAACGTTAAAATCGCCCTGCGTGTTGGGTCTGATATGGCCTGGAATATATCTTGTTTCATTATTGACTATCAATTGCGCAACTTTCAGGTTGCAAATATATATGCAACTTTTGAGTTGCGCAAATATATTTACATTTTTTTGCTGAGTGTAATAACGGGAAGATTTGTAGTAATTGTGGTATTCGTTACAATACTAACGGGCCGTGTCTTACTTTACGTGAAGAAGCGAGTCGAACTTACAGGCATTCATAACCATTTTATTTAAAAATATCTATGGATTATTAATGCACAGAAGATAGTCGAAAAGAAATAGCAAAGGTCGCACTCCATTAGTCAGGTAGTGAACTGGAAATCTTCGAAGCAGCATGCGCACCAAAAATAAGCTGGCTCTCATTTGTTAGCCGCGGATTTAAAACGGTATAGTCGATGCCTTTTAAAATGGCGGTAGCATTATCGCTAAGCCGCAAGTCTAAGTTCCGCACTCTATTTGCCGAACGAAAGTTAAAAATCGTATTATAATTGCCAATTGCGGTTAATTTCCCAATTGCGGCACCATTGATATTAGCTGCGGCGTTGCCTGACAGCGTTAGCCTTAAACTATTCAGCCTCCAGCCAGAGAGGATGTTATTACTGCCGTGAGCAATTATTGCCGTGATTTTAGGGCTGCTAATGATAATACCATGTGGCAAATTTTCAGGATCGCGCATGGACATACTGCTTATCACCGTAAATCCGATGATCAGCGTATCGCCGTTTTGCCTTACAGTCAAAAAGTTTTTACGCTTGGTCATCACCTTCATATCCAATGGCGCCTGCTTTATTTCAATAGCATAGCCATTACCACCCCGTATTTTAAGATATTTAAAGGGTCGTATTGCCACCGGCTGATAATTTTTAAACGGATCGTTTAAATTGATTTTTAAATAGACCTTTTTTAATAAAAAATCTGCGGAAATAGTCGTTGCAAGTAAAACCAACAACAAGCTTATTAATATTTTATTACTGGTTCTCATATTATAATTCTTTTTCTTTTAAGCGATACCAGGTAATCAGCCATAAACAGACCGGAACAATTACCCACAACAAAATCGACGTAGCTAAACCGGCAGAATCAGGAAGATATACATACATGTTTTCGCCCTGGTAAGTAAACTGAAAACTATCCAGTGGTATATTTGAATCGATGTGGCTTTCACCAGTGATTAGTTTCAACAGCAATGAATTACCGTTAAAAGAGACAAAAAGCCCAATAATGATAATTAGCAAAGTTTTAAGAAACCGGCTCTTATTAAAATAAACACTACCCAATAGGATGATTGACTGAAAGCCGACGAACGTGAACAAAAATTGGTAAAAGCCATTTTTAAAAAGGTCAAAGTTTCCCCAGGACGATCCGGCGGGAGCTACGACGGTTACTACTGCTTCCTTTACGCTGTAGAACAAAACGAAATAGGCGGCCAGGTAAACAACAATGCCGTAAACCAAAGCCATACCCAGTTTGACGGCTGCCGAAGCAGGCAATACCAGGAACCAGGTCCCTTTTTGCTTATTGCCCAGGTCATTTAAAATAGCCGACATAAATACACCGCCGCCGCAAAACAATAAGATCAGGAAAATTCCACGCGTAGTATCGCCGTTAAAGCTCGTTTGCCATTGCCAGGCAAGCAGAAATAAGAAAGCCAGGATGGCCGCGATAGCCGCCGAACCTACCAGCCACGCCTTACGGTTCTCGAACCATTGGCGCTTAAATAGCAGGATGAAATGTGTGAAGCTCATTATTTGCCAGGTTTTGTTTGATTAAAAATGGAATTGATCAGTACCGGGTTGCTTAATGTGGCGTTAAACAATATTTCCAGGTCAATATAAGTTTCGGTATGCTGCGGGTTACGGCACATGGCCACCAGGCCGTTGGGTGTTTGTTCTTCATATAAAATATCATCCTGCGGGATATGCCGCTGCTTGTTGTAAAAGCTCAATTGTTCCATGATCCGGTCTTTTTCTTCATGTAATAAAATGCGGCTGTCGTCCATAATGATAACCGAACTGATTAGATCGTCCAGATCACGCACCTGGTGGGTAGAAAGCAGGATAACCTTATCCGGCCTGCTGGCCCGGCTCATGATATTACGGAATTGAACTTTTGAAGGGATATCCAAACCATTTGTGGGTTCGTCCATTACCAATAGCCGGGTATTAGCGGCCAGCCCAAAAGCGATAAATGCTTTCTTTTTCTGTCCGAAGGACAATTGGTGCAAATTTCCATCTATAGGAATATTAAACTCTTTTAAATATTCTTTATAAGCAGAATGACTAAAAGAAGGATAGAAAGGTGCATAAATAGCTAAAAACCGGTTGATGCTTAACGAGGGCAAATAGCACTCTTCCGGGATAAAAAACAACTGTTCCAAAAATCCCTGTTCCCGTTTAAAAGGCTGTAAACCGTTTACCTTACAAGTCCCCTTAAATGGGAAAAGCAAACCGGTAACGGTTTTCATTAGCGTTGATTTACCGGCGCCGTTCTTGCCAAGCAGCCCGTATATCTTCCCGGCTTGCATTTCCAGGTTCAAGCCGTCAAACAGTACTGTATGTTTGTTATAGCGGTAGATTAAGTTCCTGATCGTGATCATACCTGTTGATTTTAACGACAAATGGAAGCATAATAGCCGGTTCCGAAAAAGAAGATCGACCGACGTGGAATAAGGCCGGTTGGAACCTGTATTTACGCCAACTAACCTGCCAATTAACACGCATGGATTTTAGTTGGCGTTATATGCCT
The DNA here is from genome assembly GCF_009834915.1 of Hufsiella ginkgonis. Taxonomy (GTDB): domain Bacteria; phylum Bacteroidota; class Bacteroidia; order Sphingobacteriales; family Sphingobacteriaceae; genus Hufsiella; species Hufsiella ginkgonis. The sequence goes on from NZ_WVHS01000002.1 coordinate 750,515, forward strand.
GTTCATCAGTTAAAAAGTGGCATCTGTCGTAAAATTTAGCAAATAACATTCCTTAAGCGGAAATTAGCGGGATGGACCTGGAAAAATTAAGCGAAAAGATTTATAACCGTAAAGCGTTTCGGGTTAGCGCGCATTTGATTTTCTGGCTGGCCGAACTGCTTTTAACCTGGTACACCACTATCATATCATTCAATACGTATCGCAACCTGGGCGACCTGCCGGTCTGGGAACTATCGTTTATTAATACGCTGAACCTTGCGCTGTTTTATTATCCCTTTGTTTACCTGTTTATCCCGCAGTTACGGAAAAGAAGAAACTTCGCCGGGGTGGCGGGTATCATCGGCTTGCTGTTCGTTTATACCCTGATCAATTCGCTCACAGAAAAGCTTGTGCTTGTCCGTTGTGCCGATTGTATGGAAATGCTTAAAAGGAGTAATAATGATTATTACCAGTTTCTGCATCTCGGCTTGCTCAGCCGGCTGTTCGCTAAATTAGCCAGTATGGGGATGCTGATCGGCTTGGTATTTTCTGTAAGCGTACCCTTGGCGATCAGGATCGCAATCCAGTCTTTCCGCCAGCAGATAGCTGTCGTTAAACTGGCCAAAGAAAATGTGGAATTGGAGTTTAATTTTCTCAAATCGCAGGTGAACCCGCATTTTCTGTTTAATTCCCTCAATAATATCTACGGTCTGATCCTGAAAAAAGAAAATAATAAAGCCGCCGCGACAGTTGCCGGGCTGGCGGAGTTTATGCGTTATACCCTGCACAGCCCAGGCAGCGATCAAATGCCGCTGCAAAAAGAAATTAAACTATTACAGGACTATATCGACCTGGAAAAGATCAGGCTAAACCATACCGCTGTGAATTTTGAACTAGAATCTCAAAATGAAAATCAGGTATTGCCCTCCTTATTATTGATCCCGATGATCGAAAACGCGTTTAAATACAGCGCCGACCGATCAGGTGCTATGATAAGCATCAGGTTGGTGATTAAAGCCAGCAACCTCCAACTAAGCGTAACCAATACCGTAGACGTAAACCGGCAACTCCATACCAGCGGCGGCATAGGCCTGCAGAATTTAAAGAAACGCCTGGAGCTTTATTATCCCGGTAATTATAACTACGAGGCGACTGATACGGGCCAGTTATATACCGCCAGTTTAGAGATCAGCTTATGAAAAGTAATACACACATTAACTGTATGGTAGTTGACGATGAACCCATCGCCCGGGATATACTCGCCAGCCATATTGAACAAACACCCGGCTTAGAACTGGCAAAAAGTTGTATGAGCGCTACTGAAGCGTATGAAGGTTTGCATCAATATAAAGTTGATCTGATATTTCTCGACATTCAGATGCCCGTTATTACCGGCAGCAATTTTTTAAGGTCTTTGCGCAACCCGCCGCTGGTGATCTTTACCACCGCTTACCAGCAATATGCCGTGGAAGGCTTTGAACTCAATTCGGTGGATTACCTGCTAAAGCCCATTACTTATGACCGTTTTTACCAGGCCATAGAAAAAGTAAAGGAGCGCCTTGCTTACAAATCGGCTGTACGACCATCGGTACCAAGCCAGACGCAATCTATTGATTATATATTTATTAAACAGGACACTAAGTTAGTCCGCGTTAATTACAACCAGATCAATTATATCCAGGCTGAGAAGGACTACAGTTCAGTGTACCTGGAGGATAAGCGTCTCTTAGCGAGCATGCACCTCAAGCTTTTTGAAGATACACTGCCCAAAGCAAGTTTTATACGCATTCATCGGTCCTACATCGTCAATCTTACTAAGATCGTGTCTATTAAAGGGAATATGGCGGAACTGGTGGATATAGAGATCCCGATAGGTGCAAACTACCGGGATGATTTACTGGCGGCGTTACGAATATAAGGTGATTGGCGTCGGATCGGCCGGATGGTTTGTTGTAAACCAACCAGGACATGATTCATCTGTTGAACCGTATATTCGGGGAATTGAAAACTCCACATGAGAACGGTTTAATATCTGTAAACAGGCATTCCTGGATTAATTGAAAGATTCCCTGAACTCCTTTGGCGAAAGGTTCGTTTTCGTCTTAAACAACCTGCTGAAGGACTGCAAATGCTCAAACCCCAGCTCATAGGAGATCTCACTGACCGACAGGCTGGTTGTAGAAAGCTTTTCCTTTGCCAGGTCTATGAGCTTTCCATGCAGGTACTGCTGGGTGCTTTGGTCAATTAGAGATTTGAGCATCCCGGTTAGGTATCCCGCCGAAATATTCAGCTTTTCTGCAATGTAGCTTACCGTTGGCAGACCTTTATCTGCAAGGTGGCCGTTCTGAAAGTACTCCCCGATCAAATCTTCCAACCGGTTTAAGATCTCGTGGCTCACCGCCTTCCTGGTGATGAACTGCCGTTGATAGAAGCGCTCGGAATAACTGAGCAGCAATTCAAGCTGCGCAATGATCACCTGCTGGGTAAAGCGATCAATATTGGCGTTTGCTTCGACTGCGAGTTGTGCAGATATAGCGTTGAGTGTATTTTCTTCTGCCTCTGATACATGAAGGGCCTCGTACAGGGAGTAGTCAAAAAAGTCGTATTGTTTGATCACTTTCGCAAGGTGCGTTCCCCACAGCAGATCGGCATGAAATAGGATCATCCATCCCGTAGGGCGATGTTCCCTGCTACCGACGACTTCTACCGTAAATACCTGGCCGGGAGCCATAAAGAAGAGCACGCCGTCGTCAAAATCGCTGACCTGCTGGCCGTATTTGATCCTGGCATCGGGCACCCTTTTCAGCGCGATGGAATAGAAATCGTAGATCATGCTTAAGCCGCCACCTGTCAAAGGTATTTTAACGTCCTGCATATTCACCACGCTAACCAGCGGGTGTCCTGGTTTTGGCAGGCCCGCCAGTTTGTGGTATTCTGAAATGGTCTTGAAATGATATCTTTTAATACGCTCCATTGAGTTAATGATATCAAAAATATACATTACCCCGCAAATCCTGCAGCAGTGTCGGGTGGCTGGTATGCCAGTTCAATTGCTCTCTGGTTTTGAAGGCCGAGGCTGGACCGTCAACGCCTGCGAAGTGTTCAAACCAGGTGAAATGTTCGGATGCTTCTTTCCCCGATTTGGAAACTACAGGCAATCCAAGCTTTGAGCCGATGGCTTCTGCTATAGACTTTAGCGTAACGGATTCCTCCGCCACGCCATGAAAACGAACTCCGGGAACGGTGTTTTGCAGTGCGAGTCTATACAGAGCGGCTGCATCCAGGCGATGTACGGCTGTCCACCGGTTCTCCCCCTTGCCTATATAGGCGGATACCCTAGTCTTTTTGGCCAGATCGATCAGCATAGGAACAAATCCATGGCGATCGCCATCACCGTGTACTGAGGGAGAAAGACGAACTACCGATACATTGATCCCCCTTTCAGCCAGTTCGTCCACTGCCTGCTCGGATGCTGCACGTGGGTTACGGGAGTGCGCATAATCGGGAAGGGAATCCTCCGTCACCATCTGTCCGCCTCCCACCACAAGCGTTCCCGAAGTTACGATCAATGGGCGGTTGGTACCCGCCAGTGCATTGCCCAGGGCTTTGATGGCTTTGCGGTCTATTTCACAGACTTCCCCGAACCTTGAAAAATCGTGGATAAATCCTGTGTGGATAACTGCGTCTGCAGATCTTGTACCTTCTGCCAGGCTGTTCAAGTCCTCCAGGTCGCCTTTATGTACCTCTGCGCCTGAAGATTGAAGCGTTTTTTCCGCCTGCTCATTCCTGGCAAGGCCAATCACTTGGTGCCCGGCGCCGATCAGTTCAGCAACTACTGCTGAGCCTACAAATCCTGTCGCCCCTGTAACAAAAATTCTCATAGTTATAATGTTAGATGTTAGTATTTCTATCCGGTTCTTAATTGATCCCGTGGGATTCACCTGTTGTGCGTAAATGAACCCTGCAAAGATCATTCGGGCCGACTGAAAATATTTAACCGGATCAGGCTTTAATTTAGCCAAAATCGCAAAGCGGGAGTCCGAAATAGGTTCAGACATTAAATGAGTAGCCTGACGGGAAGCTCCACGTAACGCTGCCAGCGTTTCAAACACCTCACCTCAGTTATTTTACGGTACTTGATCATACGATGTTATGCGATCATTTCCAGCTCCTTTTAAAATTATCTCTGTCTCATCCCTTTCGCTCTGCGGTGCATAAGGTTGGGCTTGCGACGTCGGCGCATCATTCTGAGCGAAGGCTTTCCACCGGGTTGGTCAAGGCTGCCTTGATGCTGTGATAACTAACGGTGAGTAAAGTGATGAGCACGGCGCCTGCCCCGGTTAATGCAAATACCCACCAGGACAACCCGGTATGGTAAGTGTAACGCTGCAGCCATTGGTGCATGAAATACCAGGAAACAGGGACGGCAATGAGCAGGGCGATCCCCACTAGGGTGACAAAGTCCCTGGATAAGGAACCCCAGATGCTAAACACCGATGCGCCCAGCACCTTTCTTATACCGATTTCTTTGACGCGCTGCTCGGCGATAAACGACGCCACCCCGAATAATCCAAGGCAAGATATGAAGATAGCGAGCACAGCGAACACGGAGGCCAGCTTTCCGGTACGTTCTTCCGCTATAAACTTTTGCGCATACTCACTATCCGCGAACTTGTAATTGAACGGCGCATCCGGTGCGAACTTTTTGAAAACCGCATCGATCCTGACGAGCGCATCAGCGACAGGCATACCAGCCCTGAGCTTCAAATTGATCACATTGAATGAGCGTTCGCGATCATCCATCAAAAATACCACCGGTGTTATAGGATCAAAAGGCGAGGTCATGACCATGTCCTTTACTACACCCAGTACTTTCCAGTCTTTTCCGTGCCATTTAATGGTTTTACCTACAGGCTCCTTCAATCCCATCTGCCTGATTGCCGCTTCGTTAAACAAAAAGCCCGACGAATCGCTCAAAAACTGTTTGGAGAAACTCCGGCCTTCTTTCATTTGCCAGCCCACTACGCTGCCAAAATCGGGGTCTACCAGCACGGTACCGAATACCTCCTGCCGGTTAGGATCCTTTCCTTGCCAGCTCAGGTTATCTGCCGACGACCAGATGCCGGTCATCGGATTGGAGGAAGCCGATACGCCGGATACTGCGCCGGTCCTTAACAACTCCTCGCGGAAAGCGCTGTATCCCTTGATAGCGTTATAAGAGATCGATACCAGGTTGTCCCGGTTATAACCTACCGGCCTGTCCTTGGCAAATTCGATCTGTTTAAAAACAATGATGGTTCCGATGATCATCGTAACCGAAACTGAGAATTGCACCACCACGAGAACCTTACGGGGTAATGCAGCTCCAGGGCCCGCCTTGAAAGTGCCTTTTAATACTTTCACCGCATTAAAGGACGATAAGTAAAGCGCCGGGTAGCTTCCCGCAAGAAGTCCGGTGAACAGGCAAAAACAAACGCAGGTCAGCCAAACCAGCGGGTTGGTCCAGATCAGGTGAAGGTCCTTTCCCGAGACGTCATTGAAAAACGGCAAAGCCAGCCAGGCCAGCAGCATAGCGATCAGGAAGGCTACGGCAACGATCAAAAAGGATTCACTTAGGAACTGCGCTACCAGTTGCGCGCGCAAGGAACCGATGGCCTTACGAATGCCCACTTCTTTAGCGCGCTTTTCGCTCCGTGCCGTGCTCAGGTTCATAAAGTTGATGCAGGCCAGCAACAGCACAAACAGGCCGATGATACCGAAGAGCCATACGAACTGCAGTCGCCCCGCAACGGCAACGCCGTTCCTGAATTCATACAAGTGCCATTCGCGCATCGGGGACAGGAAGAGCGCGGGCTTAGTGGCATTCTTTGCATGCTTATACAGGATGTTCTGAATTTTATGCGAAAGCTGCCGCAAGTCGCTGCCCTGGTTTAACAAGGCATATAGTTGGAATGAACTATTGTACCAGTTATTTATGCCATCGCCGTTCTGCGTGAGGAGAGCGACAGGCGCGATAAAATTGATATCGCTGAATTGCGTATTCTTTGGCAGGTCCCTGTACACGCCTGTTACCTGCACCAGGAAAGCATCGTTGAGCCTGATCGTTTGGTTGACCGGATCGGTTTCACCAAATAGTGCCCGGGCCAGTGATTCATTGATTAATATGGCGCCGGGCGTTTTAAGGGAGTTTTTCGATCCCCTGAGCATATGCAGGGTGATGATTTCTGTAATGGCAGGTTCAGCATAACAGCCGTCGCTTGAAAAGGCATGGTTATTATAATTCAGGTTCTGTTCCATGGTAATAACCGAGGCCACTTGCTTAAAGTCGCCGGCATATTTATCCCGTAGTTCCGCCGATAAGGGCAAAGGCAGCGAGGATTGCGTTACCAGGCCGCCGCCGGCGTTGACATTCGCCAAAACCTGTACGATGCGGTCATAATTCTTATTGGACCTATCGAAGGACGCTTCGTCCCATATCCATAAACCGATCAGCATAGCCACAGCCATACCCACTGCGAGGCCGGCAATATTGATCAGGGAAGAAACTTTGTTCCTGGCCGTATTTCTCCAGGCGATCTTTAAATAATTTTTAAACATATGATTGCGGTTTACCTGGTTCGAAATTACCGCAACGGGCCGTGAATCATATGTCAGGTTATAAGATGGGAGTTGTTTTTTATACTCCGCGGGCGTTTTTCCCGTCAGTTGTTTGAATGCGCGGTGAAAGGTGCTCGGCGAATTAAAACCTGCGTCATAAGCAATGCCCTGCAAGGTAAGGTGCCCGAAAGCTGCGTCCTGCATCTTGCGGGCCACCTCGCCTATACGATATTCATTGACAAAATCATTAAAGCTTTTCTTGAGCCCGCTATTAATGATACGGGACAATTCGTGGGTCGTCAATCCGAGCTTTTCAGCCAGTGAGGTCAAACTGAGTTCCGGGTCTTTGTAATAAGCGCCGTTCTTTACCATTTGCTTAAGCCAGCTGGCTTTATGCTTTAACTCATCCGGCGATGGTAACTTCAAAAAATAGGGTTCATCTGCGGGCGAGTTCATTTCGGGTCTTAAGATCACCATCCCGGCCGTGCCAATTGCCAGGGCGGCTAAAAGGAGATATACAGGATAAGGATAGCCGATGATCGTAAAGGGTATCCACAATAGCCATAAAATGGCGAAACCTGTCAACAACTTGTTCAGCCACCGCAATTTTAAGCGGTAACGATCGCCCCCGTTAAATTTCAGGTCCCGCGAGAATTCTTTGATCAGCTGATGAGCGGCATACCAATAGACGCAAACAGAAATAAATACCAGTGATCGGAACAGCGGGATCCGGCCCGGAAAGCCTGGTGTATAAAGAATACCTACGCCTACTGTTATTAACATGGGAAAGAAATGCAACAGGTCTCCGGAACGGAATTTATAGTTTGGCCGGGTTATGCTCCCTACATAAAAATAGATGAGCGGACCTAAAGCCAGCGAAAATGGCGGTAGTTCCGGGTGAATGCCAGTGTACAAGGCCCGGATCATCCCGAGGACGGTAACCATGAGAATAAAACCAAGGACCCGGTTGGCGGCCTTGTTACCTTTTTGGATCAGTAACAATAGCAGGCTGAAAGCAAGCCCGACGAATATCGTTCCCAGCAAAGCCAGCTCATAAAGGTCGGTATGCAAGTTATCTACTTTCAAGTTATGCACTTAGGTCAATTCATGTTCCAAAATTACAAGCAATTAATAAGCAGGTAGTTATATAATAATGATTATGTATTGTGTAACAGAACCGAACATGGGCATGTCCGGTTTTGAATATTAAATGATCGTCCGGAATCAGCTATACTGATATTATTTGTAGAGACGATAATTATCCTTCCTCCCTGCGTGACTCTCTCCGGCAGGGAGACAGGATTTCATGCTTATTTTACTTTCCCGGAGACGGAGCAAGTTAGAAGCCTGCAAGGAATTTTAAGCGTAATTAGAGAGGTCTATATTAACAATACCTGAGCCGATATTTAATGAATCTATGTTAGTCAAATAAATAACTTATTTTTATTTGTTTTTTGTTATTGATACACTTTTATTCAAATTTTACTCTAATTTTATTCCACGCGATAGTCAATTATAAAAACGAAAACCATGTCATATCTCCATTCACCGTATTTTGTTTTCACGGGCGATTTTGTTTCAGACGTATCTACGGTCAACAATGACCCGGCGCACTATAATAACGCTACGTTCGCAAGTTCATTTCAAACACCCGGATCAGGCAATCTCAATGGATGGTGGAACCCTGAGGGCGGCGCCACATTCGGATTTCAGAACTGCCGGATGAAGCAGCTATCGAGTAAAGAAGGTACCGGGGATCCGGATTTCCAGGACCCTATCTTTGGCGCTATAATAAGCAGCGCGGCGGGCAGAAACTCGGGCAAAATGGTAGACCTCGATCCGCAGTGGCAAATGAGTTCACAGCTTTGGGGAGTCAGCGTTTTCATTTCTACCAGTGACGGCGAGTTGCTTGTGTCCGGGAACATCAAGGCGACCGGGTTTCGCGACTTGCAGATGAGGCAACAAAAGGGTGCGCGCGTTAACGGGCAACCTTTGGGCGGTATGTGGACTTCCGTTCTGGAAAATGTGGTGTGGGGCGATAGGGCCGCCGATTCACCGTTTTTACAGCAACTGAAGGCAGCCTCGGCTTCAAATAAACTGAGTATTAACCTTAGCGGTTACGGGTATTACTACAACCATGCTGCTGACGGGCGATTTTCTCTCGGGCGTATTATCGGGACAATTGGGCCGTGGCTTGAAAATGAACCGGAAATACTTTCACCTTACCGCAGACTATACGGAATAATACAAGACGCCAATCAGAATACCTTTTTCAATTTTTCGAACTTTCTGTTCGAGCAGCAGCAACAAAGGTTAACCGTCGACTTTAGCGGTTCATTTCCGGTGATCGACTCCATAGGTACTATAGGTCTCAACAGTAAGCTCTACATGGCTGTCAGTAAAGTGCCTGTAACTATGCCTGCGCCGGGTTCCGCGAATGTAATACTAGCCTCCGACGAGATTATCATGATCGGCCAGATCAATTACGATGCCGCGTGGCTTAATAATACCGGCGGGATTGCGTCATTCACTGACCTGCCCGATGACGTTACACATGCGCTTGCCAATAACCAGCTGCTCTTGTTAACCCCTGGTAGCGGCGGAAATTACATCGTTATCGCACGCGAAGCTATTGATGGACTGGTACTGCGAGCCGACGATTTCGTTTGCCGCATCGATTGTGGTCAAACGGTACCGGTAAATCTGTATGCGTATCAATGGGGGGAACCGCTGCAAAATGCCGTGATAACCATCAACATGGACCCCGAAGGCGGAGGAGCTGCAGCGGGATCTCAGTCGCAGAACCCACTCATCCCGGTTTGTGACATACCTAATTACAACACTCCCGTTGAAGGTATAAGTTTCTCCCAAACGATCAATACAGATGCGAATGGTTACGCCAGCCTGGATATTACCGGTAACAATGTGAATAACCCCAGGGGATATATCGACGGCCAAATTTACACCTTAAGTTATGCACTTTCCGGTCAGCAGCCAGATCCTGCAGCTCCGGGAAATATAGTTTCCGACGGGATCTTCATCCACGTAAGGAATTATTTCGAAGCCCCGGCCAATCCGTCGTGGAGCGACATATCAGAGATTATGGTGCAGTTTGCCAATTTATACCCTATTATGAGTAAGTACTTTTTGAATTTTGCAGATCCCCTGGCGCTGTTTTCAAAAAAGGAGATCCTCAAGTTTGCCTTCACCCGCGATATTACCGATCCTGTTTATATGCCGGTGACCCGCGATCTGTCTGAAGCAAAGAAGCAGGCCATACTCAACTGGCTGTCTGCCGATCAGCCGGTTGTTGATATAGGGCTTGCGGGAGCAATGGCTGCAGAGCCTGCAAAAATCCGGAATGTCCCGGAGGCTGGTGCACCGATCCCCGAAAAACAGGCAAAGCTAAAGCGTGCGGTGATGATGAAAAATGGCGCGCTGCTGTCTTATCCTGAAATTGATAACCTGTTTGAATACTAACATAAACATCATGCTTAAAATAGAACCGAAATATATAGTGGAGGCCGTATCTGCATCAAGCCTCGAAGAGCTATTTCCGCTTGTTCAGAATGCTATAGAACTGGAGCACTCCACTATACCTCCATACCTCACGGCGATGTTCTCATTTAAACCGAATACCGGTAATGAAATAAGAGCAATAATTCACTCCATCGTCATCGAAGAAATGTTGCATATGTCCATTGCCGCCAATATACTGAATGCCCTCGGCGGGAGGCCGCTTATCAACGACAAGTCTTTTATTCCCGAATATCCCACCCCGTTGCCTATGGGTATAGGCAGTAGCGAAGGGCTCATCGTAGGGCTCAACCCGTTCAGTATAAATATCGTGCAGAGCATTTTCATGGAGATCGAAGAGCCGGAGAATCCTATCCCTCCAACCCTTATGCTGGCGGCTGAGGCAAGTCCTGAATATGCTACCATAGGACAGTTTTATATGACGTTAAGCGATAAGATACAGCACCTTGCCCCGGATAACCTGCCCGGCGATCCTGCGAAGCAGGTTACCTCAAACTTTTTTAGTAGCAGTGAGCTCTTTCCCATCCTCACCAAAGAAGATGCGGTCAACGCCATCAATATCATCGTAGAGCAAGGAGAAGGTACTACCCATTCGCCCCTGGATCCCGAAAAGGAACTCGCGCATTATTACAAGTTTGCGGAAATCGTTGCAGGAAAGAAGGCTGTCGTTCGTAACGATGGCTCTTATTCGTTTTCCGGTGATCCGATACCGTTCGATCCGAATGACGTTTATCCCGTTTATTCAAATACAAAGGCAAAGATGCTTATCCCGGGAACTGAGGAACGACGGCGTGTTGACGAATTCAATAATGCCTACAGTTCGCTCCTTAACGGGTTGCACCGTACGTTCAATGGCGAACCTGGCTATCTCGACAATACGATCGGTGTTATGTTCGACCTGAAGTTGCTGTCTGAGAAGTTGAACGCAACACCCTTCCCGGGTCAGCAGGGCTATACGATCGGTGCGCCTTATGAGTGGTTTCCACAGCCATAAGTAACAGCAGATGAGCAAAAAAATCATTATCCCCTTTGCGATCGTAGTTGCTATTGTCATAGTCTCTTTCCTGTTATTTAACACCCTGGAATCGTACTTCACTACCTTGCTGAATGATGTTTCAAAACATCGAGGCACATACTCAGGCATAAGCATGCTGGTACTGGCGTTCGACATCGTGCTTCCGGTACCCTCCAGCATCGTCATGTATATGAACGGGTATGTGCTGGGCATGGGTTATGGCTCGCTTACCTCGTTAACGGCGCTTATGGTAAGTTCGCTTGCGGGATATTATATTGGCAAGTTCACGTCCTTTAGCATCCGCTCTGAACATGATGAGCGCGCCAATTCCATATTGACGCGGTATGGTATGGTTGCGGTTCTTTTATCGCGGGGTATTCCAGTCTTATCCGAGAGCGTGTGCGTTGTGTGCGGGTACAATGGGATGCCGCTGCAGAAATATCTTCTGCTCAATTTGGCTGGCTATGCTCCCTTATGCATGCTCTATGCATTTTGCGGCAGCCAGGGATATGATCAGGGCATATTCCTGCTTTCGCTGGGCTGTTCATTGGGCATATCCGCGGCTTTCTGGTATGGGAGGAGCATGATCTCTAAAAAACATGAAAAACCTGCAGCTGCTTAACATAGCTTACCTAGCGTAGCAGTCTTATTCGAAGTGCGCGTTGTACAGGCAATGTAACGCCTTCTGGTTATTCATAATTAATGGGAGCAGGCTTAAAAGTTTGGGAGCTGTTAGCTTTCAGCTATCAGCAATCAGCTTTGATTACACTGTCAAACTTGGAATACTACTCAGGAAGAGCTCAACGTCAATTACTTATCTTATAAGGTATACTTACGGGCTGAATGCTGATAGCTGACAGCCAAATCTACTCCCCGGAAATTCAGCTTGATCCAATTAATGTCACAAAATTTGAACACCTAAAATGCCCTCAAAAGCGCCAAAAATGCAAAAAGCCCGATACAAAATCGAGCTTTTAAGCTTGGCGGTGAGGGAGGGATTCGAACCCTCGGTACGGTTGCCCGTACGTCAGTTTAGCAAACTGATCCTTTCGGCCTCTCAGGCACCTCACCTTTTTAGTTTCAGTAGCCGGTTGTTAAAGCGCCGTAAAGGAACTGATAACGGCCACCGGTGGCTGACCACCCCTAAAAGGTCTGCAAATATAGACGCTCAAACTTAACCTGCAAAAAAAATTTCATTTCACCGCGGCGTAGTCGATACGCACGTGGTAGATGCCCATCAGCATGGTTTTAAAGATGAGCTTGATGGTTTCGATGTCTTTGAGGGTGATGTTGCTGTCGTTCAGCTGGTCCTGCTCCAGTTTATAGTCGATAATGCGGTCGACAAGGTCGCTGATGCTTTGTACCGACGGCTCCTTGATACTGCGGGAAGCGGCTTCTACCGAGTCTGCCAGCATCAGCACCGCGGTCTCTTTCGAGAATGGGATGGGGCCCGGGTAGCGGAAGATGTTCTCATCTACCAGCTTTTCGGGGAAATTCTTAAGGAACGACTGGTAAAAATAATCGACGCGGGTATTGCCGTGGTGGGTACGGATAAAGTCGATCACGATCTCCGGGATATGGCTCCGGCGGGCAAGCTCGATACCTTTGTGCACATGCTGAATAATGAGCTGCGCACTCTGCTCGTAAGATAAATTGTCGTGCGGATTGGTGCCCTTATTCTGGTTCTCGATAAAGAACTGTGGGTTTTCCATCTTCCCGATGTCGTGATACATGGCTCCAGCCCTTACCAGTAGGGCGTTTCCTCCTATCTTAAAGATGGCCGCCTCGGCAAGGTTGGCCACCTGGAGCGAATGCTGGAACGTACCCGGCGCCTTATACGAAAGATCGCGAAGGATCCGCGAGTTGGTATTGGTAAGCTCGATCAGCGTCAGGTCGGAAATAATGCCGAACAGTCGCTCGAACGCGTAAATAAGCGGGTACGCCAGCAGCGACAACAATACACTGAACACAAACGGGGTAAAGTTGATCCACTCGATGTCGGCCAGCGACCCGTTGCGGATAAAAGAGATCCCTACGAACCCGACAAAGTAATTGCACAGGATCAGGAAAGCGGAGATCAGGAACTGCTCCCGCTTCACCAGGCTCTTGATGCTGTACAAGGCCACCATCCCCGAAGTGATCTGCAGATAGGTAAACTCGAAGCTGTTTGGAACATAGAAACCTGCAATGAGGATCACCAGCGTATGAATGTTAAGCGCCAGCCGCGTATCGAACAAAATGCGGATAATGATCGGTACCACGCAATAAGGGATATAATACACGCTCGGGATCTTCATCCGCATGGCCAGCGACAACGTTACCAGCATACCGGTAACCACGATCAGGATAAGCGACATCAACCGGTTATCGGCATAGATGTCTTTCCTGAAAAGAAACAGGAAAACGATCAGCATGGTTATGCAAAGCGATACCAGCAAAAATTGCCCGACTACAAGGACCTGCCTGTTCCCGGCGATCCGGGCGTCTTCTTCATAGGCTTCGCGGAGCGATTCGAGCTTTTTAAAGATCTCCGGCGTGATAATAGTACCGCTCGACACGATAAGTTCACCTTTTTGCACCATCCCGCGCGCCACCGAAATATTTGAAATGGCGTCGGCCTCGAGTCGCTCAGAAACATGCTCGTCGTACAAGTAATTGGGCTCGATATGATCGTTCATCACGTCGGCCAGCCAGGCCTTATTCTTAATAGCAGGTAACAGCTGCAGCTGCCCGCTGATGTATTTCCCGGCAGCTTCGGGCGTAAAGATCTCGACGGTATTTAAATGCCGCTCTACATTGTTGGTAAGCAACAGGAAATTATAATACGTTCCCCGGCGCTGGTATTTTCGGTTCGGTGTACTAATGCCGCGTGCATACAATGTTCCGAGAATTCGCTGCCCGGTGCTGAGGTATACGGGCTTTAATTCAACGTCTTCCCCGGAACTCTTCCATTTAATGTCAAGATCAGACGCAAAAGCGGCCACCTGCTCTTCCGCGGTAACGGTATTGTTGCGGTATACCGGCAGTACCGATTTTAAAATATCCGCCTGGTCCTTCTCTATTTCCGCGGAAGTTTTTTTAATGGCATAACTATAGGGAGACACCAGGTCTTTATGCAGCCATACGGTACCTTTCTCAAACTCGTACCTGAACTTTGCCTGCTTGGGCAATGAAATAGTGATAATGAGTATGCAAAACCCCATCATCACAAATTTCAGCTTGGACGAGTACTTCGGGTGAATGAGCTGCTGCGGATTCTTTTTAAGCTTTGCCAATTGTAGCTTGTATGTAGTAATACAAAACTAATGTTTTTTTTGAACGTACGGGAAGGAAGGTTGGACGTTCTGCGTTAGACGTTATACGCTCCTATCGCATGTTCAATGGCGTAGCTAAGCACCGGGGCGTATAACACCGGGCGCATAACGGAAAACATAAAAAAATTTGCAGATTCCGATTCCATTATGATATCTTTATGATATCAAATCTTAACAACAATGAACACAGAAAAAACCATTAGCCCGATCTCCGGCTATATTGCACTCTTCCTTTTCCTGGCGCTGGTGGGGGGCGCTATTTTCTCCTTTATCACCTATCACCCGGTGATCGGGGCGATCTGCTGTTTCACCGGCTTTATCCTGGTGCTGCCGGGATTACTGATCAACAACCCGAACCAATCCAAAGTGCTTACTCTTTTTGGTAATTATGTGGGCACCATAAAAGAAGACGGTTTCTTTTGGGTGAATCCCTTCACCGTTAAAAAGATGGTGTCATTAAAGGCGCGCAATCTCAACGGTCAGCAGATCAAGGTGAACGATAAGCTCGGTAACCCGATCGAGATCGCGGCAGTGATCGTGTGGCAGGTAAAAGACACGGCGAAAGCGATTTTCGAGGTCGACGATTACATACAGTACATCAATATACAAAGTGAAGCCGCCGTACGCCACCTCGCCAATATGTTCCCCTATGACAATTTTGAAGATGAAGAAGCCAACATCACTTTAAAGGATGGAGCGGAGAAAGTGAGCGCCATGCTCGAGGCGGAACTAAACGAACGTTTGCTGCGCGCAGGCATCGATGTGATCGAGGCACGCCTGAGCCACCTCGCCTATGCTACCGAAATAGCGGGCGCGATGCTGCAGCGCCAACAGGCGACAGCGGTGGTTTCTGCGAGGAAACAGATCGTAGAAGGCGCCGTAGGCATGGTAGAGATGGCGCTGGCCCGTCTATCCGAAAAGAACATCGTAGAACTGGATGAAGAGCGGAAAGCGGCCATGGTAAGCAACCTGCTGGTGGTGTTATGCGGCGATAAAAATGTTTCGCCGGTAGTAAATACAGGAACTTTATATCATTAATATGTACCAGGAATTTTCGAAACGTACCGCGTTAGAACTGCGGGCGGTGCGGTCAGGTAACTGGCTTAGCCGGAACATGGAGATCACCGACGACCTGTACAGTTACGGCAAGCTCTCGTACAGCGGCCTGTTCAAACACGATATCGTTGTGGAGACCAGCGGGCAAAAGTGGCGCTTTATCGCTTCCGGGGCATGGCGCAAGGACCTGGAGATCGTCGACGAAAACGATACGACGGTAGCGTTTCTCTCCACAAGCTGGTGGGGAATGAAATCGACGCTGACATTTCCCGATGGAAAAACCATGCAATTTTCGCGTCCGTCGGCCTGGAAGAACCGCTTCGTGTGGACCGATCCCGCACGCGGTGAGGTGATGGAACTGGACGGCAAAGCTTTTACCCGGGATGTAGTGATCACCTTCAAAGACGATCTCAAAAACAATCCATGGCTGCTATTATTGGCATTTTTAGGCCTGCACCGCATCATGGTGGCGCGGAGACAGGCTGCCGCATCAACCTGACCCTGTTATGAAATACCGCGAGGAACAACATTTTAACCCGCTGATTATCGCGCTGGTCTTTATCCCAGAAATACTGATGCTCATCCTGGTGCTTACCGGGCGGGAAAAGATCGCAATAACACCGCTGGCCATCGGGCTGGCTGTTTCGGTGGCCGTGGCTTTGGTGTTTAAGGCGCTGAAACTGGAAACAGTGATCGACGAAACAGGGATCTCGTACCGGTTTGCACCATTCCAGCCGCTAAAAACCTACCCGTGGACCGGCATCCGCAAAGCAAAGCTGAGGGAATACAGCCCGCTGATGGAATATGGCGGGTGGGGATACAGGTTCGCTTTCGGGGCGGGTACCGCCGTGAATATGTCGGGCCATAACGGGCTGCAGCTTGAATTTAACAGCGGCAGGAAATTGCTCATCGGAACCCGCAAACCCATGGAGCTTGCGTCGTTCCTGTCAAACCTGCAAAGCGAGTATCACCTGGACCAGATCGTTAGCTGAGATACCATGGCCGAAAAAAAAGCATTTGTGCTGCGCATCAGCGCCGATACCTTACAGGAGATCGAATTATGGGCTGCCTGCGAGTTCAGGAGTACCAACGGGCAGATCGAGTTCCTGCTGAGCGAAGCGCTGAAGGCCCGGAAAAAGCGCCCGAAAAAATCCGCTCCCGAAACTTAACCTTATACTTGTACGAAAAAACGACTGCCAGCGTTGTAACCCTAATTAACGACCCATGAAACAAGTATACATCCTTTCCGCTGTTCGCACCCCTATCGGGAGCTTTGGCGGGAGCCTTTCTTCGCTTACTGCGCCTCATCTCGGGGCGATAGCGATCAGGGAGGCGGTGGCGCGCGCGGCCGTCGACCCGCAGCTGGTTCAGGAAGTACTGATGGGCAACGTATTATCGGCCGGCCTTGGCCAGGCGCCTGCCACACAAGCCGCTAAATTTGCCGGCTTGCCCGACCTGCCCGCTACCACCGTAAATAAAGTTTGCGCCTCGGGAATGAAGGCGGTAATGTTGGCAGCCCAGGCCATTGCGCTCGAACCGGGAAGCGTGCGCATTGCTGGCGGTATGGAAAGCATGAGCAACGCGCCTTATTACCTGGAAAAGGCCCGTACGGGCTACCGGCTCGGCCATGGGCAATTGATAGACAGCCTGTTAAAAGACGGTCTTTGGGACGTGTATAACGACTACCACATGGGTTCGGCTGCGGAATTATGTGCCGCCGAGTGCGGTATTTCGCGCGCCGACCAGGACGAATTTGCCATCACCTCCTACCGCCGCTCACAAGACGCGCAGGCGAGGGGGCTTTTCGACAAAGAGATCATCGCGGTAGAATTAAAAGATAAAAAGGGAAATGTAACCCTGTTCGAAAAAGACGAGGAGACCAGTGCTGTAAACTTCGAAAAGATCCCTTCGCTGAAACCCGTTTTCGCCGGCGACGGTACCGTAACGGCCGCCAACGCCTCGACTTTGAACGACGGCGCTGCAGCCCTCGTACTTGCCGGGGAAGACGCCGTACGGCAACATGGCTTTAAGCCGCTTGCCCGTATCTGCGGATACGCCGATGCACAGCAGCTGCCGGAGTGGTTTACCACCGCACCGTCGAAGGCGATCCCGAAAGCCATCTTAAATGCAGGCCTTACCCCCGCCGATATCAGCTTTTACGAAATAAACGAGGCCTTCTCCGTGGTATCCATCGCCAATAACAGGGCACTGGAGCTCGACCCGGCCCGGGTAAATGTGAATGGCGGCGCGGTTTCTATGGGGCACCCGCTTGGCGCATCCGGCGCCAGGATCCTGGTGACGCTGCTCCATGTACTTCAGCAAAATAATGCCCGGTACGGTGTGGCCGGAATTTGCAACGGTGGCGGTGGCGCCAGCGCAATTGTGATCGAAAACCTGTCTGCCAGCTAATATGATGCGCGCTTATCTCTCCCTCCTACTACTGATTTTATGCGGGAACGGCGTCATGGCCCAGCACACAGATGCTGCCAAATACCGTACGCAGCTTAACCTTTACCAGGATAGCCTGGTGATTTACGGGAACAAGATCATTAACGATGCCTCAGGTCCCGAGCGGCTTAATTCCTCTTACGCTTTTGCGAAGCTGCTGGTAAGAGCGCTTAAGACACCGAATTCCTTTAACTATAGTTTCGACTCGTTAAAAACCATTAGTATCCAATACCCGCCCGACCGTAAGTTCCGGATCTTTAGCTGGTACGTGATGTTCGATGATGGCAGCTACCGCTACTATGGCGCCGTGCAAATGAATAACCCCGACGGTAAACTGCTCATGCACGGCCTGGTGGATTATACCCCCGCCATAAAAAATCCAAAAGATACCGTTACCGACAACAGCAAGTGGTACGGTGCCCAATACTACTCGATCATCCCGGTCTACTCAGCACGTGTGCCGTATTACCTGCTCCTCGGCTGGAAAGGGAACACGGTAAAATCTACCCGTAAAGTAATTGAAGTGCTGTCTTTCAAAGACAATAAACCGGTGTTCGGCATGCCGGTTTTCGACGGAGATAAAGACAATGTCAACAGTAAACGGATCATTTTCGAATACTCGCGAAAAGCCACCATGCTCCTGAAATGGCAGCCGGCTACCTCCACTGTCGTTTTCGACCATCTCGCTCCCATGGACGACCGCATGAAGGGCGCATTTGACACCTATGGTCCCGACATGTCGTACGACGCCTTCCGGCTTGCCAACGGCCGCTGGCGCCTGCAGAGCGACCTTCGGCTAACCAATCCCCCTTCGGCGAAAGACGAGCTTTTTAACGACCCGAAATTACCGGGAACCATTAAAAATATCCAGCGTAAGCTTTAAACAAACCGGGCCAGCGCCGCTTTTACCTGCCCGAGATACCCCGTACCAAAGAGGTTGAGGTGGATAAGCAACGGGTAAAGATTCCATAACGGGATACGCGATTGCCAGCCGGCGGCGAGCGGAAATAACTCGATATAAGACGCATAGAAAGCCTCGGTAAATCCGCCGAACAGCCTGGTCATTGCAAGGTCCGTTTCACGGTGCGACCACGCGACCGCCGGATCGATGAGCACGGGCTTCCCGCCGTCGGCGATGAGGTAATTACCTCCCCAAAAATCGCCATGCACCAGCGCCGGCTTTTCATGCGGGTACAACCCGTGAAAGGCGGTGCAAAGCTGCCCGAACCGTTTCACCAGCGAACTATCCAGCAGCCGCTGATCTGCCGCCAGCTTTACCTGCGGGAGCAGCCGGCAGGTCACAAAAAAGTCGGTGAACGAGCTGCCCTGGTCATTTCGCTGCGCCAGCGAACCCATGTAATTGTGGTGATCGAGGCCAAATTGTATACCCGCATGCCCGTGCAGCGCGGCAAGTTCCCGGCCAAGCGCGGCCTGCGACAGGTGGTTACCGGCACCGGGAGCGATCCATTCCATCAGCAGGAACTGCCGGGTGCTGAAACTGCCGGAAGTTACCACCGCAGGTACAGGAGCGCCATACTTCCCAAGGAGCTCCAGCCCGCGTTTTTCGGCGTCGAACATCCCCGGAAACCGCTGGTGATCATTCACTTTCAGGAAGAACAACCTGCCGCCGCTCTTTAACTGGTAACAATTATTGATACTTCCGCCAGAAACTTCGCGCATCACCCGTAGCGGAATGCGCTCCTTATCGCCGGCTATGAGCGGCTCGATATGCTTTAACAACAGGTCATCTGGGAACATCGTTCTAAAATTAGGGCTAAAAGCCTATCTTTGCGCAACTGATGAAGCATATTCGTAATTTCTGCATAATTGCACACATTGACCACGGGAAGAGCACGCTCGCCGATCGCCTGCTGGAATACACGCAAACCATTTCCAAACGCGACGAAAAAGCGCAGCTGCTGGACGATATGGACCTGGAGCGCGAACGCGGTATCACCATAAAAAGTCATGCCATCCAGATGAACTATGAGCTCGACGGACAGAAATATGTCCTGAACCTCATCGATACGCCCGGGCACGTCGACTTTTCATACGAAGTATCCCGCTCGATCGCCGCATGCGAAGGCGCACTGCTTATCGTGGATGCTTCACAAGGCATACAGGCACAAACCATTTCCAACTTATACCTGGCACTTGAACAGGACCTCGAGATCATTCCTGTACTCAATAAAATGGATCTTCCCGGGGCCATGCCCGAGGAAGTGAAAGACCAGATCGTAGAGCTGATCGGCTGTAAACGCGAAGAGATCATTCCCGCCTCCGGTAAATCGGGTATGGGCGTTTTTGATATCCTGCGCGCTATCGTAGAACGCGTTCCGGCGCCGGAAGGCGATCCCCGCGGCGAGCTCCAGGCATTGATCTTCGACTCCGTTTTTAACTCGTTCCGCGGCATCATCGCTTATTTTAAGGTGGTGAACGGCGAGATCCGCAAAAATGATAAAGTAAAGTTCATCGCCACCGGCAAAGAATACGGCGCCGATGAAGTGGGTATCCTAAAACTGAACCAGGAGCCCAGGGATGTGATCAAAACGGGTGACGTGGGTTACATCATTTCAGGGATAAAGGAAGCGCGGGAAGTGAAGGTGGGCGATACCATTACCCATGTTGACCGCCCGAGCACTACCGCTATACAGGGTTTTGAAGAGGTAAAACCGATGGTATTTGCCGGTATCTACCCGGTAGACACCGACGAATTCGAGGAATTGCGCGAAAGTATGCACAAGCTGCAGCTAAACGACGCTTCTATCGTATTCGAGCCTGAATCTTCGGCAGCGCTTGGCTTCGGTTTCCGCTGCGGCTTCCTGGGGATGCTGCATATGGAAATTATCCAGGAACGCCTCGAACGCGAGTTCGACATGACGGTGATCACTACCGTGCCGAACGTATCCTATAAGGCCTATAC
This sequence comes from Hufsiella ginkgonis, assembly GCF_009834915.1. GTDB lineage: Bacteria > Bacteroidota > Bacteroidia > Sphingobacteriales > Sphingobacteriaceae > Hufsiella > Hufsiella ginkgonis. The sequence goes on from NZ_WVHS01000002.1 coordinate 771,384, forward strand.
CACCAAAGGCGATGAGATCATCGTCAATAATCCTTCGGACCTGCCCGATCCCAATAAACTGGAGTTCGTGGAAGAACCGTTCATCAAAGCCAGCATCATTACCAAATCCGAGTTCGTGGGGCCGGTAATGTCGCTTTGTATCCAGAAACGAGGCGTTATCATAAACCAATCCTACCTCACTGCTGATCGGGTGGAGCTAACTTTCGAGCTGCCGATGGGCGAAATCGTATTCGACTTCTACGACAGGCTGAAGACGATCTCTAAAGGGTACGCTTCATTCGATTACCACCAGACAGGATATAAACAATCGGACCTGGTACGGCTCGACATCAGGCTGAACGGAGAACCCGTTGACGCCCTTTCCTCGCTGATCCACCGCAGCAACTCCTACGAATTCGGGAAAAAGATCTGCGAAAAGCTCCGGGAGCTGATCCCGCGCCAGCAGTTCGAGATCATCATCCAGGCTTCGATCGGCGCTAAGATCATCGCCCGCGAAAGCGTACGCGCGCTCCGCAAAGACGTGACGGCAAAATGTTATGGCGGCGACATCTCGCGTAAGCGGAAACTGCTGGAAAAGCAGAAAAAAGGCAAGAAACGCATGCGGTCCGTGGGCAATGTAGAAATCCCGCAATCGGCGTTTATGGCGGTGCTGAAACTGGATTAAACGCCGGACGTTTTACGTGCCTAAACAGCCGTTAAACGTGGTCTATATTGTTACGCGAATTAAACGTAGAACGTTAAACGTCTCACGTCCAACTCAAACAAATGTTACTCGACGGAAAATACGTATCAGAAAAGCTCAAAGAAGAAATAACCGCCGAAGCGGCGGCGGTGTTGGCAACAACCGGCCGTCAGCCTCACCTGGCGGCGATCCTGGTGGGTCACGATGGCGGAAGCGAAACCTATGTGGCCAGCAAGATGAAGAATTGCGAGAAAGTCGGCTTCAAGTCCACGCTGGTGCGCTACGATGAATCGGTGTCTGAAACCGAGCTCCTTGCCAAGATCGAAGAAATTAACCGGGACCCTTATGTAGACGGCCTGATCGTCCAGCTGCCGCTGCCTAAGCACATCGATCCCGAAAAGGTAACCGCCACCATCGATCACCACAAGGACGTGGACGGCTTTCACCCGGTGAACCTCGGCCGCATGATGCGCAATCTCCCCTGCTTTATCCCGGCGACACCTTACGGGATCTTGTTGCTGCTGGAAGAATATAAGATCGAAACCTCCGGTAAACATTGCGTGGTAGTCGGCAGAAGTAATATCGTGGGAAGTCCCATGAGCATCCTGATGGCCCGTAATGCCTACCCCGGTAACTGCACCGTAACCCTCACCCATAGCCGTACCAAAAACCTGGACGACGTGGTGCGTTCAGCCGATATCATCATTGCTGCGATCGGGAAAAAGAACTTCATCACGGCCGGCATGGTAAAAGAAGGCGCCGTAGTGATCGATGTAGGCATTAACCGCGAGACTTCGGCAGCCACCAAATCGGGCTACAAATTATATGGAGACGTGGATTTTGAGGCCGTAGCGCCAAAATGTGCATACATTACCCCGGTACCGGGCGGCGTGGGGCTCATGACCATCATCGGGCTGCTAAAAAACACCCTTGCATCCGCAAAAAAAGAAATCTACGGGAACGACTAATGATACACATCGGCACCTATAATCACCTTCGCGTTAAGAAAAGTACGGCAGAGGGCCTGGTCCTTACCGACGGTGAGCAGGATGTATTGCTGCCGAAGCCGCAGGTACCCAACGACGTGCAGGTTGGCGACGATGTTTTCTATTATGTGTACCACCACAAAGACGGCCGGCTGGTAGCTACCAGTAAACGCCCGTATGCCTGTACCGGCGATTTCGCGTATCTGAAAGTGGTCGACACCACAGACAACGGCGCATTCCTTGACCTCGGTATCGACAAAGACCTCTTTATTTCTTCTAAACAGCGGCTGCCGCTAGAGGCAGGGAAAAGTTACGTGGTATATGTGTACCTCGACGAGCAGGATGGAAAGCTGGTTGCCACCACCTGGCTCGACGAACACCTCGATACCGACCTGCAGGACCTGGAAGAAGGCGAAGAAGTGAGCCTGCTCATCACCGATATCAGCGACCTGGGTTACAGCGCCATCATCAACAACCGTTATCCTGGCCTGCTCTACCGCGACGAAGTGTACGAAAACCTGCAGATCGGCCAGTCATGTACCGGCTACATCAAAAAGATACGACAGGAAGACGGTAAGATCGACCTGAGTATGCGCCAGGTGGGATTCGATTTCATACTTGAGTCTAAAGATTTCATACTCAATATGATAAAAGCAAACGGCGGGGTGCTCGACCTTGGTGACAAAAGCGACCCGGCAGAAATCCGCTACCGGCTTAAAATGAGCAAGAAATCCTTTAAACAGGCGATCGGCATGTTGTACAAGGAGCGGCTCATTACCCTCTCCGACCATGAATTGAAATTGGTGCACGGCGATAATAAGGAGTGATACGTTAAGCCGATCATTTCCCGAAAAAACGTTCCCACAAACTCTTTTTCACCTCGAAACCCACGTAGATACCATCCGCACGCGCCTCCACGGGGTATACATCGATGTAATCGCCCTGCAACGGGTTTCCGCGGCCTGTAACCAGGTCATATTCATACCGGTGATGCGGGCAGATCAGCTTACCGGACTTGCACCAGCCCCGTGACAGATCGGCGCCGGCATGCGGACAATAAGATTGCGTAGCGAAGTACTTTCCATCGCCGAACACCAGCGCCAGCTTTTTGCCGTCGGCGAGCACAGGTTTCACAAAATCTTCGGCCCCGGTTATCGGCGGGGAAACTTTGATCCAGTTCCGTTCCATTAAAACTTCATCTGCATGTAATATAACAGGGGAAGATAGTAAATACCCGCGTTTTCGGGCAGTGTTTCGTACTTTTGCGGGCTTATGGCGCACCAGGTACCAGACGACGGAACATTATTGCCCCTGATGGAAGAGTTTTACACCATCCAGGGCGAAGGATACAATACAGGCAAGGCGGCTTATTTTATACGCCTTGGCGGATGTGATGTGGGCTGCCACTGGTGCGATGTGAAGGAAAGCTGGGATGCCGGGCTGCACCCGCTTACCGCCGCCGACCAGATCGTTGAAAATGCGGCGAAATATCCCGGGAAGGCCGTAGTGATTACAGGCGGCGAACCGCTCATTTATAACCTCGATTACCTTACCGCCAAGCTGAGAGCGCGCGGGATAAAAACATTTATTGAAACATCGGGCGCTTACCCGCTTTCGGGCCATTGGGACTGGATCTGCCTGTCGCCCAAGAAATTTAAGGCGCCGGTAAAATCCATCGCGGCAGCCGCTCACGAGCTGAAAGTGATCGTGTTCAACCAAAGCGACTTTAAATGGGGCGAAGAACATGCACGGCTGGTTTCGCCGGGGTGCAAGCGTTACTTCCAACCAGAATGGTCTAAACACCAATTGGTTACGCCCTTAATTGTGGATTACGTAATGCAGAATCCACAATGGGAAATTTCGCTGCAAACGCATAAATATCTCAATATCCCGTAAACCATCCGGCGTTTTTATACGTTTAAACAGGTAAATCCTCAACACAAATCCACATGAAACTTTCGTCGTTAATCCTTCCATTAATTGTTCTCCTGGCTATGCCTGCCGCAGTTTTCGCCCAGGGAAAGAATGTTGTTTACAAAGACGGTACCACCGGGCTGACCGGCTATTTTGTAAAAGCGAACATCGCTAAACCCGGCGCTCCCGGGGTGGTGATCCTGCATCAATGGCTTGGCCTCACCGATCACGAGAAAGAATCTGCCCGTAAACTGAGCCTGCTCGGCTACAACGCGTTTGCCGCCGATGCGTACGGAACGAATGCACGTCCTAAGGACATGAAAGAAGCCGGTGAGAAAGCCGGATATTACAAAACGAACTGGCAGATCTACCAGGGCCGGATCAAAGCCGCGATCACCGAACTGGTTAAGCTGGGCGCTGATCCCAACCGCATCGCCGTGATCGGTTATTGCTTTGGCGGCACCGGCGCCATTGAGGCGGCACGTGCCAACTTTCCCGTAAAGGGCGTGGTATCTTTCCATGGCGGGCTTGCTAAAGATGAAAAACGCCCGGCAGATGCCATCAAACCGAAAGTACTGGTGTTGCACGGGGCCGACGACCCTTATGAACCGGAAGCAGAGATCAAAAAATTCCAGCAGGAAATGCGCGACACCAAAGCGGTATGGCAAATGAACTATTACGCCAACGCGGTGCACTCATTTACCCAGAAAGAGGCCGGGAACGACAACTCCAAAGGCGCCGCTTACAACGAGCTGGCAGCAAAGCGTTCCTGGCAGGATATGAAACTGTTCCTGGCTGAAATATTTGCTAAGCAATAATTACCCCAGGCATTTTACGTTTAGATCTTACGCCGGCGCCTGCTGCAGGTCCTGCCGCGCAGCTGACTTGATAATATCTCGAAAATGATGTCCCGTTTCAGCCTGTCCCTGGCGCTTTTCTTCCTGTTATGTGGTCACATGCAAATAGGATATGCCCAGCTTCAAGCAAATTCACCGAACAAGGAGGCACAGCAGGCGTATGAACAGGCCGGCAGGATGATCGCTATCAAATCATATGGACAAGCCGCCGAACTCCTGGGTAAAGCGGTGAAACTCGATCCGCGTTTCGCAAAAGCCTGGCAACAAATGGGCGACCTTGCGAGGATCCGCCAGGACTATACCTCCGCGAAAGAGAACTACCGGAAAGTGCTTGCCATCGACCCGGAGTTTTACCGGGGTACTTACCTGGGCCTGGCAGAAAGCGAGCTTAACACCGCCGACTATACATCCGCCCTGCAGCATCTCCGTAAATATGAAAGCTACCCTGACATCCTGGAGGCTACCCGTAAGCTTATTGCAAAATACATCGGCGATGCGGAATTCAGCCTTAAGGCGGTGAGCGACCCGGTGCCGTTTAAACCCGTACGGCTTAACGACGGCGTAAATACTAACGACCATGAGTATTTCCCGGTGCTAACCGCGGATGGCGAAACGCTCATTTTCACCCGTCGCATTGGCCAGAACGAAGACTTTTATAAAAGCAACCTCATCGACGGAAAATGGACTACCGCTTCCCCGCTCAGTTCTGCCATTAACACGCCACAGTTTAACGAGGGCGCTCAATGTATTTCCCCGGACGGGTTGTACCTGTTCTTTACCGGCTGCAACCGGCCCGATGGCAAAGGACGCTGCGATATTTACCTCACCCGGAGAGAAGGAAAGGAATGGGCCAAACCATTTAACATCGGGCCGCCGGTAAATACGGACGGCTGGGAGTCGCAGCCCTCCATCAGCCCTGATGGGCGGACCCTTTATTTTGTGAGCAATCGTACCGGCGGCATTGGCGGCTACGACATCTGGAAAAGCAGCCTGGTGGAAGGCGGCGAATGGTCGCAACCGGTAAACCTCGGGCCAAAAGTGAACACGCCGTATGATGAACAGGCGCCGTTTATCCACGCAGACAACGAAACGCTCTATTTCTCTTCCAACGGGTGGCCCGGCCTTGGAAACAGGGACATATTCCTCTCCCGGAAAGATGCGCAGGGTAACTGGCAAACTCCGCAAAATCTCGGTTATCCCATCAATACGGCCGGGGAAGAAACCGGGCTGACCATTAGCAGCGACGGGAAAACGGCATTCTTTTCTGCCACGAAGGCCGACGATTCGAAGGGAATGGACCTCTTTTCCTTCGGGCTTCCTGCCAAAATAGCGCCTAAACCTGTTACTTATGTAAAAGGCACCGTGGCCGACAAAAAAACCGGCGAGCTCTTGTTTGCTACGCTCCGCATCACTGACGTAACCAGCGGCGAATTATTGTACGACGACACCTCAGATCCCGGAAGCGGCGAATTCCTGGCTACTTTGCCGGCAGGAAAAGTGATCGCGCTGGCGATCGAAAAAGAAGGATACTTGTTTTATTCCGCCAATTTTACGCTTACTACCCCCGCTTCTGTAGCCAGGCCGTTCCTGGTCAGGGCCCTTTTGGAAAAGATCGAAGTGGGAGGTATGGTGGTACTCAATAACGTGTTCTTTAATACCAATAAATATGAGTTGCTGCCAGAATCGCGCTCAGAACTGCAGGAACTGATTAAGCTGTTAACAGCCAACCCTTCCCTGGTGATCGAGATCAGCGGACATACCGATAACAAGGGCGACGATAAATTAAACCAGGTACTTTCAGAAAACAGGGCTAAAGCGGTTTATGAGTTCCTGGTAGCCAATAAAATTGCAGCAAAAAGGCTTACGTTTAAAGGTTACGGAGCCGGGAAGCCTATTGCAGACAATGCCACTGAAGAGGGGCGAAAAACGAACAGGAGGACGGAGTTCAGGGTTACCGCCAAATAGGCGGATTTTTGCCTGATGCCGGGCCTATTTCGCACTTATTTAGTTTTCATCTCCTCCTCCAGCACTTTGCTTTCCACATTTTCTTTTTTGATGCCTGTACGGAGAAACAGGAATAAGCTCATATAAATATTGGCTATCCACATCAGCGCGAACTCGGCGATGAGGTATCCGCGCCAGCCGGTAAGCAGCAATTGGTAATCGGTGAGGGCGATAAAAAAAGCCGTTACGTAAAAACTAAAGCAATATTCGCAGGTAAATACGTAAAAGAATTTACGGATAAAAAGGGTCCTGCCCTTCTCGCTGCATTGTTTGCAATATTCCCGGGGCTCGTAAAAGATCTGCTCGTGCGTGACAGTCCAGGCCACACATGCAATCGGGATCGCCAATGTAAATAGCCAGGTTAGTTGCGTAGTATAGTCCATGGTCCGATAAAAAACAGCGTTGTAACGCCTGTTAAATACAATCGATACCAAGGGTTGTTTAAAATGATCTCAATTTGGCGCCGCCTACTGCCGGGCATAACGGTCGAGCGCGTTAATCTGCCGCTGGTAGTCCTGCGGAAGAATGGCCTCTTTCAACAGCTTGTCGAGTTTCACCTTGCGGGAGAATTTATAGAGCAGGATAACCGGGGCGAGGAACGGGATCTCGCCCAGCGATAACAGTCGCCGCACCCGTGGCGGCGCCATCACTTGCTGGGCTTGCCGGAGCACCTGGTACCTGGCAAACCCGAGATGCTTTTTATATTGCCGGTAAAGGTCCTTTGAAAAATGACTGTACACCAGGTTCTGCTGCAAATGTCCGGCACGCATCACTACCCAGGCTTCGTAATCGGCAGGCAGGCCCGTTAGGCCCATCCGGTGCCCCACACGGTAAAAAACCAGGAATATTTCCCGTTTTTCGGCGTCCGACAGCTTCCGCTCCAGCAGTTCGAACGAGCGGATCGAATAGTCGATGAGCATAAATAACACATCGCGATACGCCCAGTCGGGAATATTGCGCCCGCGGCTCGCTTCCACTCCACGATGAATGGCGGCGATCTTGTCGATAGACCGGATCGCCTCATCGTAGTCAGAGAAGATGATCATTCGCGCATATTCCACGGTAGAAAACAACCGGCCCAGCGGATCCGCAGGCAGCTTCCCGGTATAGTAAAGCCAATCTACGGCCTTATTTACGGCAAATTCCGCGGATGCGCCGGCAAATATGAACAGGATGGTATCTGCTTTGCCCCATACCTGGCGTACAATCGAGTTTTTATCAACAAATAAATTCATCACTTCCTCCTTCTATTTTCTACCAGCACCACGGTAAGGATGCCTGCCGTATACGCAATTATGTCTGCCCACTGGAAAAAACTTCCCATTAGCAAATGTGCCCATTTGGAATTCTCGAGCCCCAGCACCCGGTTAAGATGGATATACTGAAACCACTCCATCAGGTACGAGAACAACAGTGTCCCCAACGCCGTAACGTGAACCGGCATATTAAAAAAGCTTTTTATAAAACAATATACCAGGATCACCACCAGGTAATCGCCAAAAACCGGGCGGATGAACGTGTCGTTCACAAAAGCAGCTATGTATACCTCACACAGGAACAACAGCACCGCTATGGCGAAATACCTTTTATTGAACGTAAGTTTTAAAATCGCCATAGAAAAGTACTTTGATATACAAAGTTATCAATATTATCTTGAATTCAAAGGGATAAAGCAGTAATATGCGGTTCGATGAAAAACAGCCTGATCTTGTTCCGTTTACTGCTAACCGCGATATTCCCGGTCAAAGGAATTGCCCGACCGGCAAAACCCGGCACCTGGGTGACAACTACCCTTGGCGCGAAGGGCGTCCGCAATTGCACATTTTCCGGCACGTTGCCGCGGCAGTCGTTTGCAAGACTGGTAAACAGCACTCATTTCTTCTTTACCGGCAACTATGCCAGTAATACCATGAAGAGTTTCCTGGATACCGAAAACTTTGCTGAAATTGCGGAAACCGGCAACAATATCGCTCCGCGTTGATGTTTAAAACGATCTCCATACTTGGCTGTGGCTGGTACGGCCTTCCGCTGGCAGAATCGCTGGTAGGTGACGGTTTTACCGTAAAAGGTTCGACTACTTCCGCAGATAAATTAGACTTGCTCGGCGGAAAGCGTATCCAGCCGTTCCTCATCGAGCTGGGCAAAAAACCTGGTCAAACCGATCCGGGTTTCTTTACCTGCGATGTTTTGATCGTTACGCTGCCTCCTAAACGCGGCCGGGACGGTGCGGAAGACTATCTTACCCGGCTCGAATACCTAAAAAAAGCGGCGATACGATACAAGGTTCCCCGGCTGATCTTTACCAGTTCCACGGGCGTGTATGGCGATCACAATTCGATCGTTGATGAGGATACCCCGCCGCAGCCCGACAGTGATTCCGGCAAACTCCTGCTTAACGCGGAAAACCTGCTTAGAAGCTGCCCGGAATTTAAAACAACGGTGATCCGTTTTGGGGGCCTCATCGGGCCGGGCCGTGACCCGGGACGATTTTTCGCGGGCAAGAAACAGATCGCCAATGGCAAAGCACCGGTTAATTTGGTACAGCTCTACGATTGCATCGGGATCACCAAAGCGATATTAGTGCACGACGCATTCGGCGATATATTCAACGCCTGCTCAGCAGATCACCCGGAAAAGAAAGATTTCTATGAGCGGGCCGCTAACATTTCCGGTTTGCCTGTGCCCGAATTTATCGACGAGCTTATCCTATGGAAGCTAGTTCTTAGTAAAAAAGCGGAATCAGTATTGGGCTACAAGTTCGACGGCCTGGCCTGAGTAAAGGTCGCATCGCATGGTCCGTTTAATAGGATAAGACCATCTCAGCATACAGCTTTTCCAGCGTCCCCCCCGCATCGGTACATAACCCCGGGTGTACCGCCGAGCCCTGCAATACGGTACTGCGGGCCGCGGTAAGCCACCGGAACCGTTCGGCCATTTCCAGCATCGCAATCGGCCCCCCCTTTTTTGTTCCCCGGCAAATCTCTGTAAAAGCTTCGAGCTGTACTTGCAGTTCACCCAGGTCAAGCTCCCGGGAGAACACGCCGAGTCGTTGTTCGTCAAGGCTAAACAGCAGCCCGAGAAACTTCTGGCGCTTGCAATACAAGATCACCCCGACATTCAGGAACTCACCGCGCTCTGCCCTCGGCATCACACGGATCACGGCGTACTCAAAAATGTCCGGTCCTGGCATCTTCTGCAGCGGTTAAAAAAACATCCGAGGAGGCGATCCTCCCGGTAAGAAATTGCGCATATACGTCCCTGATTTCCGCGGCAGACTCCCCGGACGGCCAATTCTCCAGCCAGTCGCCGGGAACTAACGAAACGATCTGCCTGATCCTGCCGGGTGTAAGGACGGCGCGGGAAATTTCGTTTACCCGGGCAAGTTCCGTTGCCAAAGGCAATAATACATGGTCTTTTACCTGTAAAAACGGTCGTTTGGCCTGCGTCTCCCAGTTATCCCAGCTATGGTGAAAATACAGCGATGCACCATGATCAATGAGCCATAACTCTTTGTGCCATATCAGCATATTGGTGTTCCGGGCCGTGCGGTCTACGTTGGTAAGCAGGCAGTCCAGCCACACGATCTGCGAAGCGAGGAAGGCATCGGGCCGCGTTACAACGGGATCGAACGTGATGGAGCCCGCCAGGTAATGGACCGCCAGGTTCAGGCCAACGCTAAACTTCAGCAGGCCCTGGATCTCCTCATCGGGCTCCGTGCGGCCGAATGATTCGTCGAGGTTAGCAAACACCAGCTCGGGGACCTTTAACCCGAGAGCACGGGCGACCTCGCAACCGATCAGCTCGGCAATGAGCGCCTTTACCCCCTGCCCTGCTCCCCGGAATTTGAGCACGTATAAAAAACCGTCGTCAGCCTCCGCGATCGCGGGAAGCGATCCGCCTTCGCGCAAGGGCGTTACATAGCGGGTGACATTCACCGTACGAAGTGTTATTTCTTTATTCATTACTTCTCCCGCCATAAAGATATTATTCCTTCCGCATTAACCTTACTCATTAATTTGTTACCTGTTAATCCTTATCATTGTATATGAACGCAAACACATTCGCCATCATTGGCCTCGGCAAAATGGGGCTTAACCTGGCCATCCACGCAACGGAGTTAGGATATAATATTGTTGGTTACGACCCTTATGCGGTGTCGCTACCGGAAAACTCCCGGCTGGTGCTGGCAGACAGCCTCGCAGACCTGGCAGCCAGGCTGGACGGCCCCAGGAAGATCTTCATCTATATTCCTGCCGGGAAGGCCATCGACGACCTGATCGCGCAACTTATGCCGTTACTGCAACCGGGCGATATTATCGTAGACGGCGGAAACTCTTACTGGGGCGACAGCATCCGCCGTGCGCAAACACTGCGCGAGCAAGGTATTCACCTGGTAGATTGCGGAACCAGCGGCGGCGTGGATGGCGCAAGAAACGGCGCCTGTTTTATGGTGGGCGGCGAAACGGCGGCGGTGAACCAGCTTGCGGGCTTCCTGCGCGCCATGGCCGTGCCAAATGGGTATACGCATACCGGCGGATCCGGCTCGGGCCATTTCGTGAAACTGGTACACAATGGCATCGAATTCGGTATGCTGCAGGCCATCGGCGAGGGCATGGACCTGCTATCGCACTACCCGGAACAATTGAATATCAGCGAGATCCTGCTTACGTGGAACAACGGGTCGGTGATCCGGTCGTGGCTGGTGGAACTGATGAAACGGCTTTACGACGAAAAACAGGGCTTTAACGTACCTTCTTACGTGGAAGATACCGGCGAAGTGAACTGGCTGGTGCATGATGCCATGCAAATGGAGGTTTCGGTGCCGGTTATTGCGCAGTCGATCATGCAGCTGATCGCGTCCCGCGATTCGGAACATACCTGGGCGCGGGCGGTGGCTATGATGCGCAACGGCTTTGGCGGGCACCCGTTCGGACCCGACGAGGCCATTAAGTACGAACGAAAACACGGGCGTGTAGGCGGATTCCCCTTCTAAGCGGTCTTATTGTTCCTGCCATTGATCTCTATTTTAAACTTGTAGTTGCTTTCCGGGATCTCCGGCTGCTGCTCGAAGGAAGTGCCCCCACCCCCGCCGGCCGGCTGAAGATCTGCAAACTCGCGGATGGCGTACCAGTTCGAAATATCGTCGCTGCCCGGGAAGCCAGGTACCTGGCCACTTATCCCGGTCATCCTACAGCCTCAGATCAGGCAAGCCCCAGCGGCACAGCGCCACCGTTCCGGCTTAAGAAGGATTTTATAAAAACCTGGCGAATCGACGACCGGGATCTTCGCGCGAAAGCGAAAATTTTGCTGCCCGGCGCTTGTTAACGCCAGCAGGCATAGCCATGTTATTCCGCAGCAGCGGAAAAATATCAGTCGATCTTTAGCGGCTCATCTTCTGCAATGATCTTTTTAACTTTCTGGTACATAAACGAAATGATCAGCAATAGAATGCCAAGGCAAAAGAAAGCAGCGATCTTCCCCGCGGCGGGTATATGGATGATATCGTAGGTGAACAGTTTCACCAGGGTGATGGTGAAAAGCGTAAGCGAGATTATGCGCAGGTTCCGGGCTTTTGCGCGCATGCCCATCCACATCAGCGCAAAAGAAAGGAGACCCCATAAAATTGGCAGACCGGTACGGGTATACACATCCCCGATCCGGGCGAGAGAGCCGGCCCCGGAATAAAAGAGACTGTTAGCAGCCATGTTTATTTCGACACTAAGGAACGCCACCACCGCCATGGAAAGCAGCCACGTAAATGTATTCCGTGCGTTCGGGTTAAAAAGCTTCAGCATCCGGGCCATATCCCGGATCACGATACCAAGAAAAATCGCAGCCGCCCAATGTGCATTAAAATGGGCATACGGATACCCATGGTGCTCCAGCGTCTCGTACTGCGCATCAAAAAACGAAGGAATAAACGCGAAATAAACAAGTATGCAGCCGGCCAGCACGAAAAAGATGATCATCTGATCGACCTCCATCTTAAGCATGCGGATTACCAGCTGTAAGCCGCATACAAACAGGGGCAGGTACAACATCAGGTAAATAAGGTTCAACCCGGTGCCCGGGAAATGGCTGGTGAACTGGTGATTTACTTCCGCGGCGCCACCGATAAAAAACACCAGGACGGTGGCAATGCGGAGCACAGGCAGGTTCATCTTAAAGAAATGCAGCCGGTCGCTTTCCCCGTTTTTTGCCAGGCGGGCAAGCACTGCCGTGCAGCTCCCTGCGAATAGCGACGTAATAAACCCTTTGTTGGCAATCACCGCAACGGGTGCGCCGGCGGTACCGTATACGTTTAGCCAATCCATCACCAGGCTGACGACCATAGCCAGCCAAACCAGCAGCGCACTGGTGCCCAATAATTTAATGGACAATTTCTGGAACAGCCAGTACAACAATACCGTCTCCGTTGCCCAGAACAAGGTGATATAATGACCGCTTAACTGGATTGGCGCAGTTAATGAGATAAACGACAAGGTGATACCGATGAACAGGAACAAGATATTCCGGTCCGTTTTCGGGCTGCGGAATAACAGCCATGTAAGCACCAGGTTTACCGCCCCGAGGCTCGCAGTAAACATCCCGCGGAACGCGGTCGCCTCCATCCTGTTAAGAAGGTATAAGCCTGCCGAGAAATAGAGCCCGGTATTGATCAGCAGGATGCTAAAATCAGACGCGATAAACTTCTTGCCCTCCTTTACGGCATGGGCGATATTGATGACCGTGTACAAAAGGTAAAGCACACCCGCATAAATAAACCCGGTTTTATAGGTGGATATCTCCAGGCTGCAGACTACGCCGGCAAACACGATCACGGTTAAAGCAAAGGCCGACGCGTTCAGGATACGCCATGACTTATAAATGGAAATAACCAGCAAACCCGTATTGAGCAGCACCAGGTATACACACAGGGCGTTGTAATCGGCCTTCCCGGTACTCACCATAAATGGACTCGCCAATCCGCCCAGCAGTGCGATAACTGCGATCTCCTGTTTGTCGTAAAGCAAAGCAAGCGCTACCGCGAAGGCCGTGATACCGATCAGGATCACAAAGGTGGTGACTTGCGTAAATAAGTGAAATTCATGGAACGCCAGCGTAATGGTAAAATAAAATACGGCCAGGCCGCCGCCCACCAGCACCGAGCTGAACGCTTTGTAACTGTTTCGCATCCGGTGCGCAATACCGATAAGTATTCCGCCGCAGGCGATACCGGTGGCCACCCGGCCGGCCTCGCTAACCCAGTCCTTATCGATGGCGTACTTTACGAAATATCCGATGGCCAGCACCAGTATAGCGATCCCGATCTTATTCACGAGGTTTTCCCCGATAAATTTCTCGAGGTCTGGATGTTTTTCAAAAAAGGAAAGTTTCGGCTCCGGGGCTGATACCCTTACGGGTACCCTTTCCGGAACAGCCTTTACCGGTGCAGGCGGCTCAATCATTTCTTTGAAGGCTACCACTTCCGGTTCGCGGACGATCACCGGTGGCTTTTCTACTGCCGGTTTTTCTGCCGGGGCAGGATGCGTTACGGTTGCCGGTTTGTGACGTTCAGGTTTTGGAAGTTCCTGGAATTGTTTCAGCAGCTGGTGGAGCGCGTTGATCCGGCTCTCCAATTGCCCGATCCGGTCGCCGGTTTTAAAATTGCCATTCAGGAGGATGACAATGATCAACACCAGGAGTACGATCGTTAGAATCTCCATAAGTAAAACAACTTGTTTTTAAGCCAAAATCTTGTCGATCTGGCCGATCTCTTCCTCCGTGAAATGTGTATTTGCCAGGCTCCTGAGCGAATCTGTGATCTGCTCCGGCTTACTGGCGCCAATGAGCACCGAGGTGATGCGCGGATCTTTCAGGATCCAGGAAAGCGCCATGTGCGCCAGCTTTTGTCCGCGCTGCTGAGCAAGGCCGTTCAGCTGACGGATCTTTTCGAGCCGCCCGGGCGTGATGTGCTCCCGGTTAAGGAACACGCCGCTGGTGGCCACACGTGAATCCGCGGGGATGCCATGCAAGTACTTATCCGTGAGCAACCCCTGCGCCAGCGGCGAGAACGGGATACAGCCCACACCTTCATCGCCCAGCACATCCAGTAACCCGTCTTCTACCCAACGTTCGAACATAGAATATTTAGGCTGGTGGATGAGACAGGGCGTGCCAAGTTTGCGGAGGATATCGATGGCCTTTTTTGCTCCTTCCGCATCATAATTGGAAATGCCCACGTATAAGGCTTTGCCTTGCCGCACGATGAGATCAAGCGCCGTCATGGTCTCCTCCAGGGGAGTTTCCGGGTCGGGCCGGTGGTGATAAAAGATATCTACGTAATCGAGCTTCATTCTTTTGAGGCTCTGGTCGAGGCTGGAAACAAGGTATTTTTTCGATCCCCATTCGCCGTATGGCCCTTCCCACATATGATATCCCGCCTTGCTGGAGATCACCAGCTCGTCGCGGTAGCTGCGGAAATCGTCCCAAAGGATCTTGCCAAAGTTTTCTTCGGCGGATCCCGGGGGCGGCCCGTAATTATTGGCCAGGTCGAAATGGGTGATGCCGTTATCGAACGCGGTGGTTAACAGGTTCCGGCTGTTTTCGAGCATATTAACATGCCCGAAGTTATGCCATAAGCCCAGCGACATCTCAGGTAGTTTTAACCCGCTGTTGCCGCAACGGCGATAGGTCATGGATTGGTAACGTGAATCGGAAGCTTGGTACATATAAATGGGGTTTGGTACGATATTACGTGTTTTATGTTAAAGGTGAAAGATGAAAGGAAAAAGGTTGACCGGGATGGTCTGTCCAGTAATAAATACAGCCTGCAACAAATACCCGTCAAATCAGCGGATATAGTCGGGTAGCGCGGCCTGTAGTTTAAAACGTATAAATACCTATCAACCAGCCAGATTATGGTTACATAAGCGATTCTGGCAAAATCATTGTATTTAAGGCGGTGTACTAAACATACATATAAAATGAAAAAGGTAATTATACTCGCGATCGCTTCCCTGATAGGTGGAGCATCATATGCACAGTCGACGGTGAAATTTGGTTTAAAAGGCGGTGTAAGCTTGCCCAAATACCAGTTCAAACAGGTAGACGGTAAAGACCCTGATACCAAAACCACCACTAATTTCCATGTTACCGGGTACGCGGATGCGCCTTTAAGCAGCATGTTCTCTATCCAGCCGGGTATTTCCCTGCAGGGTAAAGGCGGAAAGTACATCGACAACAATAACCTGCAGGCAGAGCAAAACACGCTCTGGATTGAAGTACCGGTGAACTTTGTGGCTAAGCTCCCGTTGGGGACCGGCAAGGGTACCAATCTGTTCCTCGGCGCAGGCCCGTATGCAGGTTTCGGCATCTCCGGTGAAAACAAGCTGACCACCAATAACGCGGAGACCAAAAGCGATATCAGCTTTGGCGATGATTCCGGCGACAACCTGAAAGGTACCGACTTTGGTGTTAATTTCCTCGGCGGATTCCAGATGGGCAGCGGCTTTACCCTGGGTGCAGGATATGGCATGGGCCTTACCGACCTTCGTCCGGGAGGCTCTGGCGGTAACGGGAAACAAACCAACCGTGTTTGGTCGTTTTCTGCCGGCTTCCTGTTCTAACAACTGATCTGTAACCCGGTTGGTCCGGGAAAATAAAGGAGGGCTTAACCAGCCCTCTTTTTTTATTACCTTAGGTCAATGAAATTACCCCTCCGCATCCTCCTCACTGCCCTTGTTATGGTTCCAGCCGGCGTATTCGCCGGGGAAATCGGGCTCGAAAATTTCATCGTTAAAGAGAACCTGCTAAAAAACAACAAGATAGCCATTATTGCAGCCACACAGAAAGATGTGCCGGTAGATACCGTGAACGGCACCTTCATATTCAGCGTGAACGGGTTCAGGCAGGAGCTTACCTTTAAAGACGGTGTAGCAGTGGTACCGCAGCAGCTGGAACGTTCTACTTTCCTGTATGTAAAGCATGTAAACGATTCGGGCACCCACTCCAGGTTGTATTACGTGGTCAAAAAAGACGATAACCTCGATCCCTACCACATCAACTGGGCCTTTCTCATTATCGTGCCGCTGGTACTGGTAATACTCTCGATACTTTTTAAGCGGTTCATTATTATCGCCGCCATCCTGCTCATTATCCTGTTCCTCTTCAACCACAACCAGGGACTGGGCCTGGGAACATTTTTTGAGACGGTGATTGATGGGATGAAAAGGCTGGTGGCCTAAAACGGCATGCCTATCCCAAAATTATATTGCACGAACCGGTAAGGGTCGGGCGAGTTAGTGGCTTTATAACGGGCTTTGAAATCTTTCTGGTCGAAGAAATGTCGGATCACCCAGGGACTGTCTTCGCCGTAAACGGGGTCGACAAATTGCGGATCACGCAATTTGGCCCCTACATCGAAACGGAACACAAAATAATCGAGGTCGAACCTTAGTCCCATACCCGCGCCAATAGCCATTTGGTTAAGGAATTTATCGAATTTGAACGTTCCTCCGGGGTTGGCGGCGTTTTCCCGAAGGCGCCAAACGTTGCCGTAGTCCGTAAATACCGCACCTTTTAATTTGGCCCCGAACAGGTTATCGACCATTTTGAAGCGGTACTCGATGTTTCCTTCAATCTTTATTTCTCCCAGCTGGTCGAGGTTGCGCAGGTTGCGACGAGTGGTGTCATTCTTAATCACAGCCCGGTTGTACTGGCCCGGGCCCAGCGTGCGCGCCTGCCAGGACCGGATCCCGTTGGAGCCGCCGGCATAAAAGTTCTTCTCGAAAGGCAGGCCTAACTTCGAGTTGGCATAAGGATAACCAAACCCGGGGTTGATCCTGGCCACCATTTGTTTTTCGCCGCCCAGCGACCGGTAATAGCGCAGGTCCAGTTCCGTTTTAGCGTACTGCAGGTAACTTACGCCAAATATGGTGCGATCCCCATTATTCAGTTTCCTGAGATTAAGCACCTGGCTTAACAACCCGATGGAATTGCCCGCCAGGTCGTTAGTGGTTTTCAGGTACACAAAATTTTCGTAGTTGTTGAGGCGTACTGCGTTCAGCGTAAAAGAATACTGCGAGCCAAGGCTTACATATTTGCGGTCGTTGGTAAGAATATAAAGCTGGTAACCCTGTTCTTCGAGCGACTGGCGGAATGCGGGATCGAGACTGCCCCGGCGGTACTCGAAATTGATCGGTGTAAGGCTATGCAGCTTGTATTTCGTTTCCGTCCAGTCGTAAGTAACCGAATTGATAAAGATGCGGTTCCTGAAAGCGTTGCGCTGGTCGAAGATCTGGAGGCTGGTAGAAAACGTAGTGTGCGGAACACCGTTCCGGTTACTCTGCGGAATACCGAACGGCACCAGCAAACGCGGGATGGTGAGGTTTACTCCCAACTGGAGGTCGCGGTTAAAAATGCTGGCAAAAGCTTTCCCGTCTATACCTGAGTCATACAGGATGCCGTAGCGAAGCTTCACATCCAGTTGTTCTGCACCGCCCAACAGGTTCCGGTTGGTATAGGTATTCCCGATGTTAAACCCGTTGCGGCCCGAGTTGAACGTGTACTCCCCTTCTATGCGGTTGCTCATCCGCTTTAGCGGCACCGCTTCGATTACGGGATTAAGGCGATGTGTGCTGTCATTTATCTTCTCGTAGGAGATCTTCAGGTTTTTAAAGATGTTAAGATCGTACAGCCGGTTATTGGTCAGGTTATTCTTGTCTGAATTGTAGATGTCGCCCTTTTCCAGGAAAATATAGTTACTGATCGCTTTGGTGTTAAAACGCTTTGAAAAATCGGTAAATACATGCTGCGAGTCTACTACCGAGATATCAGGGTTACCACGTTTTTCTCCGTCGCTGTCCGAAATGATCACCAGCGAGCTGTCGAGGGTATATACATGATGCTTCGGCTCCTTATCAGGATTTGAAATGGTGAGCTTCACATCCACCTGGCTCGAAAAGAAATTGCTGTCTACTTCTGCATGCGCATTCTGCCGGAGGTAATCATAGTAACCGTGGCGTTTCATCAGTGCATAAATACTTTCTATTTCGTACATCACCGAGTCGCGGTCATAGCGCTTTCCCGCGTGGATCTTTGTAAATGAGTCGCGGTACCTGGCATACAGGCTCCTTACGGTGGTATCTTCAATTACGTAGGTATAGTTCCTGAACCTGAACATCGGGCCGCGCTCCGCAGAGAAGGTGATGTTGGCACGTTTGTTCTTCACCTGCATGTCGGCCGTAACCTTCGCCTTAAAAAAACCCTTGGTTACCAGGTATTTCTCTATTTCCTTGCGGGAGATCTCTACAAGCGCGCTGTCCAGCAGGTTTGGCGCCTCCCCGATCTTTTTAACCTTATCGGTCCGGTACTTACCATTGCGTGTGTTAAAAAAATTGTAAAGGGCCAGGTTAAGACGGGAATTAGGCCTGATATCTTTCTGCACATACTGGTATACCGTTTCTACATACTGCGGATCGATGCCCTCTAGCTTCACGTTTTTTACGAGTGCCTGGTCCTGGTTTAAATAACGGGTGGCGTTGCAACCCGTTAAAATCGTTAAACTTGTAATTATATAGAAAGATCTCCTTAAATATGCTTTCAAAGCCTCAAATTAGTTTTATAAAGTCATTACATCAAAAAAAGTTTAGGAAGGAGCATGGCCTTTTTATTGCAGAGGGCAGCAAAACTGTGGCTGAATTTGTTCATTCCGGTTATGTTATCGATAGCATCTATTATACGCCACAAGCTCCAAAATTGCTCAATTTATCACAAAAAGTAAAGGTACAGGAAATATCTCCCGCAGAGCTTGCTAAGGTAAGTACTTTATCCGCACCGCAGGACATGATTGCATTACTCTGCATCCCACCAAAAACCCAGATCTTACCGGAAAGTTTTAAGCAAACGTTCACATTAATGCTCGACGATATACAGGACCCGGGCAACCTGGGTACCATTATCCGCACGGCGGATTGGTTTGGCTTCGACCGGGTCATCTGCTCGCCTGGCACCGTGGAGGCTTATAACCCGAAAGTGGTACAGGCCACTATGGGGTCCCTGGCACGGATCGATGTGATGTACGACGAACTGGTGCCCCTGCTCCGTGATGCACAGATACCTATCTATGGCGCGCTGCTTAAAGGCACGTCCATTTATCAAACGCGCTTCGGCCGCGAAGGTATCGTGGTGCTGGGCAACGAGGGCAACGGGTTGAGCGATGAGGTTAAAAAACTGGTTACTCATCAGGTTACCATTCCACGCTTCGGCCAGGCAGAGTCATTGAACGTAGCGGTGTCGGCGGCAATATTTTGTACCAAGATAAGGGAAGAGACGGAAGAGAGCAACGTAAGGGAAATAAAGAATGGAGAATAGGGAACGGAAATGGGATATTAGTTAAAAAAATCTCTTGGGTATAGTTTATAAACAAAAGCAATTTACTACTTTTGCAGCCTTTACAGGGTCGGATGGCCGAGTGGCTAGGCAGAGGTCTGCAAAACCTTTTACAGCGGTTCGAATCCGCTTCCGACCTCAGGATTTAAAATATATAAAGAAATATCATGGGAGTTACACGATTAAAAAGAAAAGACAGGAAGAATAAAACCGTTTCACGCCTCGAAGTACAGTTCCTTAAACTGGGACGTAACATCGAAGTAGGAAGCCGTTCTGCGGAGTCAAAGAAAAGCCAGTTGAGCAAGAACAACGAAGTGCTTGCGAAGATTGAAGGAAAGTAATTTCGGGCTCACACGTAAAATAAAGCCCCGGTCATTTGGTGATCGGGGCTTTATTATTTGCGGCGCACTGCCGAAGACGGATCAGGGATCAGGCGAAATAATTGGGGATCTGGTATGTTTTATCGGATCAGGCTTAAAAGTTTGGGAGCTATTAGCTGTCAGCAATCAGCTTTGATTACACTGTCAAACCTGGAATACTACCCAGGAATAGCTCAACGTCAATTACTTATCTTATAAAGGTATACTTACGGGCTAAATGCTGATAGCTGACGGCCAAATCTACTCCCTATAAATTCAGCTTGATCCGTTTTTATCCTCCTCCGCCTTCGGCACCTCCCCCGAAGGAGGATAAAATCCAGGTCTTACTGAAGTAACTTAATAAAAACAAGTTACTTATTTGTAATGAAATCCTGTCTCCCTCGCGGAGGGAGTCCCGCAGGGAAGAAGGATAATTATCGTCTCCGCAGCTTCCGGACTGATCCGGGCTCAGGCAAAAAGCCATATCGGTATCGCTGCCTGTTGTCGTTAATCCTCCAGTTCCCTGCAATAGATCCCTGCCGTAGTAAGCAGTTCTTCAATGTACCTGGGCGGAATGTCGTTAGCGATCACGCGAAGCACGCGGTCGCAATCCTCGAGGTCGAAGTTCCACCGGGTTACCGAGCTTAGCGGAAACAGCAACTGCTGTACTTTTTGCACCTGGCGGCGATTTTTTACATTGGTTTTAAATACAAGGATCATCGGCAGGCAATTAAAGTTGATCATTGGTAAACGACGAGGCGCTTTTTTCAGGCCCACTGCCGGGAGCACCCGAAAACCGGCGTCCCCAGCCGCACATACGGTCCTTCATCTCCGCACGGAATTTTTCGCGTTCACCGGGTTCCATGTTGCGGAAGCGCTCGGCCATGCGATCGCGCATCCAGTGGTTTCCGCCGCCAAATTTACCGCGGCCGCCAAATCCGAACAGGATCTTGCACAGGATAAAGATCCCCATCGCCTGCCAGAACGTTATCGTGCCAGCATGCAGGATATCGGGCAACAAATGATTCCATAGCTGCATAACGATGTAGCTCACCAGCGACAGGCATGCGGCGATGCCAAATGGAATTAAAAACAGTTTCTTTTTATTAAAATTTCTCGGTCTCATGTCGTTTTTACTTAATAGTGGGTAATCTCCGTATACAATTGTTTCAACCGCTTTCGCAGGTGCAACACCGCATACCGCTTACGCGTGATCAATGTTGCCGTGTTCTCCCCGGTCATCTCAGCGATCTCTTTAAACGGAACATCTTCCAGCTCATGCCATACAAAAACCTGCCGCTGCTCTTCAGGGAGTTCTTCGAGGGCCAGGAATAGCTGTTCCCAGAACAGGTTGCGGAGGTATTCCGTTTCGGGGGTAGTATCGTCGGTAAATAAGATCTCGCGGAAATCCGGCTCATTTTCGTCCTGCCCGCCATCTGCCGGCTCAAAAAGCTCCTCGCGTTTCTTCTTATGTTTGTCGATGATCTTGTTCCGTGCCACCCGGTAAAGCCAGGCGCCCGTTTGCTCGATCGGTTCCGCGTTTACCACCGAACTTAACTGGAACCATACATCCTGGAGAATATCTTCCGCATCAGCCTCTGTTTTTACCCGTTTCCGGATAAAGCTGAACAAGTTCCTTCCATACGATTTGATGGCGTGTAGTATGAAGGACTCTTTATCTGCGGGCATTAGGGCATTCACTGTATAACGTTGTTTAAAGGTAAGACGAACCATGTATAAAAACATTTCAATGCCGCCGGCTTTTTTTTGCTGTTTATAATTACCCCCCTTAGGGTGATTGCCAGGATCATTATCCTGCCTACCTTCATCCATCATTTATACCGGGAGAACGATGAGAGCGGCCAGGCGCATTTTATACTTGATACTACCGTTGCTTGCCGCGGCCTTCGCGGCAAAGGGGCAGTTCCGCAACCTCGATTTCTCGTCACGCTGCGCTTCCTCAAAAACAGGCCTATGTTATTGGGACTTGTCGTACGGTACCAGGGGCTCGTGCTCAATGTATGCAGAGGCGAACAACCCGGGACTGCTGATCCGAGGGGAAGCCCTCACCTCGGTGGGTTACAGTGAACAAACAGCTGCACTGCCGAAAATACCCGGTCTCCGCATCATCGAGGTTTCAGCAAGGATCCGTACCGAAAATGCGACCGGCAAAGGAGCCGGGCTCAACATCGGCATTTACGACGCTCAAGACCGCTTGCTCAACAACAAAGATATGGGCCACACTTCCTTTAGCTGGATACATGGTACCACTGGCTGGAAGGTGTACAGGATCAGGTCAATATGCCCGGAAGGATCGGCCAGGGTCAGGGTCGGCGCCATCCTTTACGGGAAGGGAACGGCCCGATTCGACGACTTTAAGGTAACTATCACCAACATCAAGGGAAAGAAGATCAGTCCCGTCGCGCAGGAATACCTGTCAGCCGCCTGCGATACCATCATGCGCCATTCGCTGGTAAAAGACATGATCGACATCGACGGGCTAAAAAAGAAAGCGTTGCTTATCGCCGGTCCCGCAAAAACATGCGCAGACTGTTACCTGGCAGTGGAATATCTCCTTTCCTCGCTCCGCGCCTATGGCGATGAACATTCGCTGTTTATGGGTGCGCCCGAAGTTTCCAGGTGGCAAAACGGCGAAAACACCATGGCCCGTGTAAGGATGCCGGTTGGTAAAGTGGTGGATAGCTGCGGCTACTTACTGGTACCTGCATTTTATACGGGAAATAAAAAACTTGCCGCCACGTATGCAGATACGCTGCAAAAGATGATCGCCATGCTCGACAAGGAAAGCATCCGTGGCTGGGTGATCGATCTCCGCGAAAATACAGGCGGAAACCAGGGACCGATGATCGCCGGCCTGGGCCCGTTTTTTAGCGCCGACAAACTCGGTTACCTGGTGAATGTAAATAACACCAAACAATACTGGTACTATAAGAACGGCGTTTACGGATGGAACGGCGAAAAAGTACTGCAGGTGACGCAGCCCGTAACCCTTTCGAAAAACAGGCCGATCGCGGTACTTACCGGCGGCTTAACGGGCAGCTCCGGTGAGGTAGTGGCGCTCTCCTTTACGGGAAATGCCTGCACGAAATCGTTCGGGCTCCCTACCTGGGGACTCACCATCGGCAACAGGAGCTTCGAGCTGGCCGACGGCGCCCGCATCATGCTTGCCTCCACGGTAATGGCCGACCGCTCTGGTAAACTTTACCAGGATTCCATTAACCCCGACGTCCTCGTAGTGCAGGGCATCGAAACTACCGGGGATGACACATTAAGAAAGGCCCTTGAATGGCTTAAAACGGTTAAGGATGTGAAGTAACAAGCAATTTCACTATTGATGAGGTTATCTTAACGTTGGCCGCCCGCCAGGATCGCTTTGCATATCCGTTTAACAAGGCCCGGACCTTCATAAATAAAGCCGGTATAGAGCTGTACCAATGAGGCGCCGGCTTCCAGTTTATCGAGTGCATCCTGGGGCGAATGTATTCCGCCTACCCCGATGATCGGGAATGCCTTACCCGATTTTTCCGACAAATAACGGATCACTTCTGTAGATCTCGCGGCAAGCGGCCGACCGCTCAGTCCGCCCGTTTCCTGCTTTAGCGGGGCCGGTGTTTCGAGGTGCTCCCGGGAAAGGGTGGTGTTGGTAGCGATCACGCCTGCGATGCCCGATTCGTTCACAATCCCGATGATATCATCCAATTGTGGATCGGTCAGGTCCGGTGCTATCTTTAATAAAATGGGTTTCGGACGTGCGTTAGCGGTATTACGCTTCTGCAGCGTTTCGAGGATCTCCTTAAGGGGGCCTTTTTCCTGGAGCTCGCGCAGCCCCGGCGTATTGGGTGAGCTTACGTTCACCACGAAATAATCCACCACCCCGAACAGCAGGTCGAAACACTTAATGTAGTCGTTTACCGCTTCCTCATTGGGCGTCACTTTGTTCTTGCCGATGTTCCCGCCGATCAGCACGCCGCCGCGCCGCTTTAACCTGCGTAGCCTTGCCGCCGCTACTTCGGCGCCCTGGTTATTAAAACCCATGCGGTTGATCAAGGCGCTGTCTTTCTTTAAACGGAACATCCTCGGCCGGTCGTTCCCGGGCTGCGGCATGGGAGTAACCGTTCCGATCTCGATAAAGCCGAATCCGAGATCTCCTAATTCGGTCACCCACTCGGCGTTCTTATCGAAACCGGCCGCCAGCCCTACCGGGTTCCTGAATTTTAACCCGAACACTTCCCGCTCCAGCCGGTCTTCGTTAACGGTATAAAGCTGCCTCATCGCGGCCGCTAAAGGCGCCACTCGGTGCGCCCGTTTTAACAACGACGTTACAAAGTGATGGATATTCTCAGGCTCGAAACGAAAAAAAAGGGGGCGGACAAGGTGGTACATGGAGACAAATATACGTTAGGCATTTTACGTTTCAAGTTATGCGTTTTATATCCCGTGCAGATAACCCGGCCATACACGCGGTATAAAACGCATAACGTAAAACGACGAACGTCAAACCGAAAAATTACGTACTTTTGCGCCAAATGATCGCAATCAACAACCTCACGTTCGAGATCGGTGCAAGGGCATTATACGACGAAGCGAACTGGCATATTAAACCCGGAGAAAAAATCGGCCTGATCGGCGCAAATGGTACGGGGAAAACCACCTTACTTAAGATCATCGTAGGTCAGTACTCGCCCACCAGCGGAACGATCTCGATGGCCAAAGACATTAAGATCGGGTACCTGAACCAGGACCTGCTCTCCTACCAGTCTGACAAGAGCATTTTGCATGTGGCCATGGAGGCTTTCGAGCGCCAGAACCAACTGCATACCGAGATAGAGAATATCCTCAAAAAACTGGAAACGGATTATTCCGACGACCTGCTGCATAAGCTAAGCGATAAGCAGCACGAGTTCGAGGCTTTGGACGGGTACAGCATCGAGTATCGCGCACACGAGATCCTCGCGGGCCTCGGCTTTAGCGAGGAAGAACAAACGCGGCAGCTCTCCACCTTTTCGGGCGGATGGCGGATGCGTGTGATGCTGGCAAGGATCCTGCTCCAGGCTCCTGACATCCTCCTGCTTGACGAACCTACCAACCACCTCGACCTTCCATCCATCAAATGGCTCGAAACCTACCTGCAGGCGTTCGAAGGAGCGATCGTGATCGTTTCGCACGACCGGTATTTCCTCGACCGCGTGGTGAAGAAGATCGTGGAATCCCGTAAAGGAAAGCTGACACCGTATGCCGGTAACTACAGTTTCTACCTGGAAGAAAAAGCGTTGCGTGAAGAGATCCAAAGCGGTCAGTATAAGAACCAGCAAGCCAGGATCCGCCAGGAAGAAAGGCTTATCGAACGTTTCCGTGCAAAGGCAAGCAAGGCGAAAATGGCGCAATCGCGCATCAAGGCGCTGGATAAAATGGAACGCGTGGATGATGTGGATGACGACAACCCAAGCGTAAATTTCAGCTTTAAATTCAGCAAGCAATCCGGGCGGCACGTGGTCCGCATCGAACATCTTAGCAAGTCGTACCCCGGTCTTTCCATCCTGAACAATGCGGAAGGCGTGATCGAGAAGGGCGACAAGATCGCGCTGATCGGTGCCAACGGTAAAGGAAAATCGACGCTGCTGCGGATCATCGCCGGCGCCGATAAAGATTTCACAGGGATGTCTGAAACCGGGCATAACGTAACGCAAACATTCTTTGCGCAACACCAGCTGGAAGCATTGCACCTGGAAAACGAGATCATCCGCGAGCTCCAGGCATTTGCACCGAAACACACCGAAACGGAACTGCGCAGTATCCTGGGATGTTTCCTCTTTACCGGCGACGACGTGTTCAAAAAGATCAAGGTACTTTCCGGGGGAGAAAAATCGAGGGTTGCGCTGGCGAAAGCCCTCACCTCCGATGCCAATTTCCTGGTACTTGATGAGCCTACCAATCACCTTGACATTCAATCGGTGAATATCCTTATCCAGTCGCTGCAACAGTTTGACGGGACGTTCATCGTAGTTTCCCACGACCGGTTCTTCCTGGATAACATCGCCAATAAGATCTGGTATATCGAAAACCAGGAGATCAAAGAATACCCCGGCACCTATGCGGAATACGAGGAGTGGCAGTCAAAACGTCCAGCCCAGGCCGGTAAACCCGCAACGCCGCCAAAGAAGGAGGAAAAGCCGGCGGAGAAACCGAAACCTGCACCTTCTGCCGATAAAAGCGGAGAGCTGAAGAGGCTGAACCAAACGCTGCTGAAGCTGGAAGAGCGGATCGGCACCCTTAAAACCGCGCTGGCTGACACGGAGACCCAGCTTTCTAAACAGGAAATTTATTTGGATTCGAAGAAGCTTGCCGCGGCCAACGATCAGTACAAAAAGACCAAAGCGGAACTTGAAACGGTACAGGGCGACTGGGAAAGCCTGGCGGAACAGATCCTGGAGCTCGAACAATAATATTATGAAAAACTAACGGTTAGTTCATCCCATAAGAAAACTCAATCTTATGGCTGAACTAACTACCTCTTCCGCCGGGCGGGGCTCCCACGGAAGAACCCTTTCCAAAACCTTACCCAGGGTTGACCTCACGGCGATGGTCGACCTGGCTTTTTTACTGATCACCTTTTTCATGCTTACCACCACGCTCGCCAAACAAAACGCGATGGCGGTGACCATGCCGGCAGACGACACTGAACCCGATAGGCCGGTTCCTGAAAAAAGAACATTGAATATTTTTATGGGAAACAATGACCGGGTTGCGTGGTACGTGGGATCGCCGGAAAATCATACCCCGCTTCAGCACACCAGGTATTCAGGCAACGGCTTACGCAAGATCATGCTCAGCCAGGGCGCAGCCATCCGGCAGTCGACCGGGAAGGACATGATCGTACTCATTAAACCCGGCGAAAAAAGTAAGGTAAAAAACCTGGTGGATGTGCTCGACGAGATCAACATCACCAAAATATCCCGCTATGCGATCGTAGACGCCGCACCTGCAGAAAAGAAGATGCTTGCCGGTCTCTAAAGAGACGAACAGTTTAGTAAGTTTGCACATGCATAAAATCATGATACTGTGCGGACTGCCTGTTGTCCTCTTTGCCTGCGGAAGCGCCCCGGAACAATATCCCGTTAAAATAGAGGCGGCCAACCAGGTGAAAACTGACTCGCTTACACAGCCGGTAAGCGTAATAAACCCGGAAGGCGAAATTAATACCGGCACCACCGACCCGGGAAAACTGGTAGCCTATGCGTTGACACTGAAAGGAACTCCTTATAAATACGCGAGCGCTGACCCGGCTTCAGGGTTTGACTGTTCCGGTTTCATCACCTACGTTTTCAACCATTTTGGCATCAGCGTTCCGCGAAGCTCGGTGGATTTTACCCAACAGGGAAAGCCTACCGAGCTTCGTTTAGCAAAACCCGGCGACCTGATCCTGTTCACAGGAACAGACAGCACCATCAGAACGGTAGGACATATGGGTATCATCACCCGTTCGGGCGACAGCACGGTATTTGTGCACTCCACTTCCGGCAAAGCGTACGGGGTTACCGAAACCACGCTTAACCCCTATTACATGGGGAGGTTTGTGAAAGTGATCCGTATATTTAAGGAGTAGGCGCTGCCAGCTTAAACGCCTGCCTGGCAATAAGTTTCCATGTGCCTTTTTCCTTTTGCCATACCTGCAGCACACCGAGACTTGTAGTTCCGGCAACGCCGTTATCGTTAGTCCTGGCATTTAGCTTGTGGCGTACCAGCGCGGTACTCCCGACCACTTTCACGGTTTGTTCGGTAAGGTCAAGCGTCACGAAGTCGGATTTTCCGCTGGCAAGGCTCTCCACAAAAGCGGCTTTATCTTCCATCTTTCCGCTGGAGTGGCCGTAAGTTAAATTATCTGAAGCGCTGGCTTCCAGCTGGGCGCGGTTACCGTCAAGCATTGCCTTCGACAACACCTGGACTGCGGCAGTCACCTCTTTTTCATTCTTCGACTGTGCCCGGGCGGCAACCTGGAACGCGAGAAAAAGCAGGACAAAATAAAATAGTCTTTTCATTGGATTAATTGGCTTCCGGCTAAAGTAGAAAAAATCGGCCAGATTCAGGAAGAATATGACCGCATCACATCCTCGTAACTTTCGGGAGTTAAATAAATGATCGGCTCTTCTTCGGTATGAGAGGCCTCGAGAACGATCCGGGTACCCTGGTATGCGGGCTCAATGGCTATGATCCGGCTCTTTTCAAAAGTAACGATCTCGTTGTCGATCATTAGGGTAAAGAAGGCTGATGGCATGGGTCGTGTTGTTAATGCTGTTCACTCACTACAACTAATTTCCCTGCCACAAGTTCTTGTTACTTACTTTCCGATACCGATAACTTCGGTTCGCCTTTAAGCCAAACGTAACTTTTCTCATTGCACCGGTTACATTCAAACCGTTTAATAGGCAGCCAAAAGAGGAAAATCTTGACCAGCGAAGCCCTCCTCACCCGGGAACTGAGATAGCCTTGATTACACTTTCTGCACTTTATCTTAACTTTTTGTGCCATTATTACAACATTAAGGTTGAATATTTGCCTAAGATACAAATAGCAGGTGCTTGGCGCCTACTGTAAGGGGTGGACAAATAGGGGACAAAAACGTTACAAGCCTTAAATAGACTCTATTGTCTTCTCCAGGCTGGGTTCTTCACTTAAACCCATTTTTTTCCTCAAACGTTGCTTTGATTTTTTTACGCCATCAATAGTGATCCCCAGCATGTTCGCCATTTCGCGGTTACCCAGCCGGAGCCTGATCAGGGTGATTATCCGGAGATCCGTTTCGGTGAGATTGGTGTATTTTTTCCTGAGTTCGGTAAAAAAACCCTGGTGTACTTTCATGAACAGGCGCTTAAACTCCGTCCATTTCTCGTCTGTGATGATGGTGGCCTGCATCAGTTTTTCCAGGTTCACCAGTTCTTCCGTTTTTTCGGGACTATCCGGAAGCACCTGCAGATGTGCACGCTCATTCCTGATGTTCTCGATCATGAGATTTTTCTGCAGCAGGTTCTCTATGTATTGCTGCAGTAAAGAACTGGTGCTGGCCAGCTCGGCGTCAAGCCTGCGCTTTTCAAGCTCCAGCAGCTGGTGGTCTTTTGCGGATTTCAGCCTTGCGCGGTTATAGATCAGGAAGAAGATCACCAGCAGCAAGGCCATTACGATGAGCATGCCGTTTCGTCTTACTTTTTCAATCTCCGCGCGGGTTTCCAGTTTATTTAACGTAGACAGGTAGTTGGTAGTCTTCCACTTCAGCCGGACCCGCTCTACCGCCTCGATATTGTTATGTGCGGCGAGAGTGTCTTTGGCTGCCTGTGTTTTTTTCAACTCGATGAGTGCTCTGCCGAAATCTTTTTGCTGCTGGTAGATCTCCGATCGCATTTCATGCAGCCTGATCCAAAGCTGCAGCTGCCCGGGGTAATTCCGAATCAGCTCCTCGGCGATACCTAGCCGTGCCGCCGCCTCACCTGAACGTCCCTCCTCAAAGCTGATCCTCGCCATTCGCAGCATCGCCGCTGCCGCGTTCACCTTATCGCCGTAGGCTGCCGACGCTTTGTAATCCAGCTCCAGGTAAGGCAGCGCCCGCGCATAATCCTTCTGGTAAAAATACACCGAGCCTATATTTCCCTTGGCAATGGTCACCCAAACGCTGTCGTTGCTTTTCCCGGCCAGCTGCACGGCTTTATTAAACTGGACCATCGCTTTGTCGTAATGGCCGCAATTGCGATAGATCAACCCAAGCGTGTTGGTGAAATTAACCAGGTCTCGGGGAGCTGTCACCTGGTACCGGAGCGCCTCAAGCAGCAGGGTGCGCGCATTCTCGTAATCGCCGAGCGTGTAGTAGAAGGAAGCGACATTGCCCAAAAGCAACCCACAATCGGGAACCCGTGCAAAGCCGATCGCGCTTAACTGCTCCCGCGACCTCAGGAAGTACAGGCAAGCTTCGGTGTTCTTCTTGTAAGTGGCATAATACATGCCCTTTTTATACAGGTATAGGCCGGTTTCGTAGGGAAGGCGGTAGGTTTGAGCTAACCGGATCGCTTGTTCATATAGCTCGTCGCTCCGCTGGTTAAATCCGCGGTTCACCGAGTAGTAATCTGCCCACAATTCATACACCGCACATTCCAGCTTCTTGTCGGTGATCTCGGCGGCGATCTTTAACAGTTCATCCATTGCCCTTTCCGTTGTCGCCTCATCCGCTTTCCTGAACCGCTCTTTATAAATCGCTACCGCCCTTTTGATACGGTCGGGTTCCGGCAGGCGCCTGATCTCTCCTACCGTCGCGGCAGCTGTAAACACCTTCGCCGGCTTTGACAGCGCCGGCAACATAACGAAACACAACGTCCACATTACCCCATGGGGATACCAGGAAGTAAATTTGTAGATGACCATTGCCTGGCGGTAATTTTGTGTGAGCTCAAATTTAAGCCAACGGGAAAATAAACTGCACTTAAGTTTTCAACAACACCTGCCCCCGCCTATTTGTTAACATGCGCTTAATCTTCACTTGAAGTGCAACCCCGACATTTGCCTATCGTGTAACTTAACACAGAACTATGGCCAAAAGAGCAGTGGATCTCGTAATCCTTTCCGACGTGCACCTGGGCACTTACGGCTGCCACGCAAAAGAGCTGCTGCAGTATTTAAAAAGTATTTCTCCGGGCAAGCTGGTGCTTAACGGCGACATTATCGATATCTGGCAATTCAGCAAATCCTATTGGCCCGAAACCCACATGAAGGTGCTGCGCAGGATCATGAAGCTGGTAACCGAAGGCACCCCTGTTTATTACCTCACGGGAAACCACGACGAGATGCTGCGAAAATTCTCCGACATGAGCATCGGAAGTTTTCACCTGCTCGACAAAATGGTGACGGAAGTGAACGGCCGCAAAGCGTGGATATTTCACGGCGATGTGTTCGACGTGACCATGCAGCATTCAAAATGGCTGGCCAAGCTTGGCGCCGTGGGCTATGACACGCTGATCCTGCTGAACAGTTTGGTAAACTGGTGCTTAAAGCTGGCGGGACGAGAAAAAATGAGCTTTTCCAAGCGGGTGAAAGCGAAATTTAAAGACGCCGTAAAATTCATCAACGAGTTTGAGCTCACCGCTGCAGACCTCGCCATCGACAAAGGATACGACTACGTGATCTGCGGCCACATCCACCAGGCCGAAATGCGCGGGATCACTACCGAAAAAGGCAGTGTGCTATACCTCAATTCCGGGGATTGGGTAGAAAGCCTCACCGCATTGGAATTCCACGAAGGTGCGTGGAATATTTTCAAGTACGATCCGCGCGATTTTGCGAAGAACAATGCCGATGACAATGATGCGCTCGACAAAGAAGACCTCAATTCGATGCTGGATGTAAATATCCTGCTCAGCAAGTTTAAAACGGAGATCGGTTAACGGCCCGAAAGGAAGTCGCCATACCAGCGCCCGGAATCTTTGACGGTTCGCCGCTGCGTTTCCGGGTCGACTTTTACGATTCCGAACTTCGGGCGGTAGCCCTCCGCCCATTCGAAATTATCCGTTAGGGTCCACACAAAATATCCCTCAACTTTGCACCCTTCCTGTTTGGCTTTAAATACCTGGGCAATGTAATCTTTAAGGTAATTAATGCGCCTTTCGTCGTGTACCCTGCCGGCAGTCTCCACGTCTTTAAAGGCGGCGCCATTTTCGGTAACGTAAAGTTTGGGAATGCCGGGGTAGGCATCAAACTTCTTCAGCATGTGGTAAATCGACGGCGGGTACACTTCCCAGTTCATCTCAGTAATGTCTTTTGTGCGCCTTTTTGCGTCCACCAGCCGCGCGTGTACGTAAGGCGTAAACAAGCTGAAGCTCACAATTTCGCGGGTATAGTTCTGCACACCCGCAAAGTCGAGATTGGCAATCATCTTTTGATCGTCGCCGGGAAGCATGTATTTTTCGAGCTTCCGCAACACCGGCACGTCTTTAACAGGATATCCCATTCCAAGGGCAGGCTCGATAAATAGCCGGTTCAACAGGGCATCTACGCGGTTGGCGGCGGCCGTGTCCCATCTACTGGTCGTTTGAGGCTCGATCATCGAGCAGGAAAAGGTGCTTCCTACTTCCGCATCCGGGCAGGCCGACTTAAGTATGCGTGCGCCTTCGGCCATAGCCAGTACCGAGTGATGTACCGCCGGAAAAAAGTTACGCACCCCCCGCCGGCCGGGGGCGTGCACACCCAGGAAATACCCGGCACCGGTAAATACCATCGGCTCGTTCATCACCATCCAATGACCAACCCGGTCGCCGAAACGTTTGGCACAAACCGATACATAGTCGCTAAACCACGAAACAACGTCCCGGTTGGTCCATCCGCCCTTCAGCTCGAGCGCTTGCGGCAGGTCCCAGTGATAAAGGGTTACCCACGGATCGATCCCTTTTTCCAGGCAGTTGTCGATCAACCGGTCGTAATAGTCGAGCCCCATGGGATTAACCGCACCGGTACCCCCGGGAATGATGCGCGACCAGGCCAGTGAGAACCGGAAGTTGGGAATATTCAGCTGCCGGATGATCGAAAGATCTTCCGGGTACAAATGATAAAAATTACAGGCTACCCGGGCGTGATCGTTGTTGCAGATCTTCCCTTTCCGGTCGGTAAAGGTGTCCCAGATAGAGGGGCCTTTACCATCGTCAAGGTAAGCGCCCTCGGTCTGGCAGGCCGCCGATGAAACACCCCATGAAAACTTTTCCCCGAATGATGATGCCTGCAATTGTTCCTCTCCCCCCACAGCCCGCTACGATTGCTTTAAATAATTGTAAGAATCCCATTCGGCGAACGGATCGGCCGTGTGCCTGGCTACGATCTTTTCAACGATGCCGCTGGTCATGTCCGGGTAATTAACCGGGATAATGGTGTCGTTGCCGAGCCATGCAGAGATCACCTCTTCGTGCCTGGGCTTCAGGTTATTGATTACAGGCACGCCCATTGTTTTGAGTGCGGCGGCGTTCAGGTGCTGCTCATACTGGCCTTTCATAGGCACTACCATCAGTTTTTTGCCCATAAAAAGCGCTTCTGCGGGTGTTTCGAACCCCGCCCCGCACAGTACGCCCGCGGAGGCGGCCATGCTTTCGATAAACTTCGCGTTGTTTACCGGCTGCAGGCTTACGTTCCTGATACGCGAAGTTTTCCTGTTATGCTTGGAAAAAACGTCCCACTCTACGTCCGGGAACTCCGAAAGCCGTTTCACCAGTTGATCGTCATCGTATGCCGGCAGGTACACAGAAATATGTCCCTTATTCTTCAGTTCCTGCGTTCTTACCTGGCTCCGGATCACGGGCGTAAAGATCGACTCGTTATAAGCCGCAAAGTGAAAACCATACTGGCTGCTGGAAGGCGCGTAGTTGTTCAGGATCATCTTCCCGATCATGTCGGTATGTTCCGCGCGCGGGGATTCCGGCGCCAGCACCGCGGCCTGGTGGCTCAAGGCGATACAAGGCTTATTCTTAGCATAACACGCCCATGCCGAAACGGGTTCGAAGTCGTTGATCACCAGGTCGTAATCCGCTACCGGCAAAGTGTTTACACCCTTAATGAATTTTCTGAAACTGGCTTTGGCAATAGTTTTCCACAGGTCGACGCCACCCTTTTTTCCGAAAATGAAGCTCAGTCCTCTTAGTTTATATTTAACGGGGAATGGCAGCACGAGGTCGCCCTGGATCCCGCTTACCAATACGTCCACCTGGCCATGTTGCCGCAGGCAGGGTACTACGTCCATGGAACGACCGAGATGACCGTTCCCGGTACCCTGGATAGCATAAAGGATCCTCATAAGCGCCGACGAAGTTTACTCATTGCAAACAGTATGGTAAAGGTAAGGTTTTGATATTAAGATATTGTTAACAGGTCATAAGCTGATGAGGTGCTGTGTTTTAGCCGCAAAACAGCCGGACAGGGCGCGGGCTATTACCCAAAAAATGTTATCTTCGCGTTTTAAACTACCGGCCGTAAGTAAACATAATTTAATGCCGGCCGATTACTCATTTTTATGATCATTCTAGCTTTCTTTCTCGCCCATTGGTTCCTCTCCTTATTCTTTCAAACATTTTTCCTGCATCGCTATGCATCTCATAAAATGTTTAAGATGAACCAGTTTTGGGAAAAGGTCTTTTACTTTATGACCTTCTTTTCGCAAGGTTCATCTTTCCTGAACCCCCGGGCTTATGCCATTATGCACCGCATGCATCACGCGTACAGCGATACAGAGAAAGACCCGCATTCCCCCCACTTCATTAAAGACGTATGGGGATTGATGATCAAAACCAAGAACATTTACCTGGATTACCTTCGTTATAAGATCGAGCCCGAGGAGCAGTTCATAGACAGGTACCCTACCTGGTCATTCGTGGACCGTTTTGGCGACCTCTGGATCACCCGTGCCTGCTTTATCGCTTTTTACATTACTTTTTATGTGTATTTCGCCGAGTACTGGTGGATGTACCTGCTGCTTCCTGTCCACTTCCTGATGGGGCCTATCCATGGCGCCATCGTTAACTGGTGCGGTCATAAGTACGGGTATTCCAACTACGACAACCACGACCATAGCAAGAACACCCTTCCCCTCGATTTCCTGATGCTGGGTGAGCTTTTCCAGAATAACCACCACAAAAAACCGAACGACGTAAACTTTGCGAAACGATGGTTTGAGCTCGACCCTTCTTACCCGATCATCAAGGCGATGCATGCGCTGAGGATCATCAGGCTGAGAAAAGTATAGTAGCCTACAGGTAACTTACCCCTTTCATCTCTGATGGTATATAATTGTGCGGCACGAACCCGTCTATCGCGTTACACGAAACCTGGATATAACCACCTGTGATATTGCCGAATATGTTGGCAATCGCAGTATCGGCGGCGTCACGTCCGGTAGCGATCTTAACCATCCCGTTAAGGGGAGCAAGCTTCGTGGCGTCAAATAATACCCAGTCTCCACCCAGGTAAGCTTCGAAACAGGCATGAAAGTCCTGCGGTACCAGCTTATAAGAATACCCCGTAAAATACCTCGCCGGGATAGAAAGCGCCCGGCAAAGCGCAATACCCAGGTGTGCAAAATCACGGCATACACCGGCTTGCTCCGTTACCGTATCGTAAGCGGAGGTTTGTGAATTGGTAGAGCCGCTCAGGTATTCTACGTTACGGTGGATCCACTCGGTAAGCTTAACCACCTGCACATAGGGGTTGCGGATATGCCCGAACTTATTGTTAGCCAGCCTGTACAGTTTATCCGACTGGCAATACCGGCTAGGATACAGGTATGGAAAAACCGAGGGCTCCAACCGCGCCACCGGAACCGGTTTTTGTTTCCGGTGATCGGTGATCTTGTGCGACGTATCTACGGTGGCCTTATACGAGATCCTCAGATCCGCTTTCTTAGGAATATCGAGGCGGATAAACCGGTTTTCGCCGTGAGCAGAAGTGAGCTCTTCCGTTCTTACGTAGGGCTCAACGGAAAAAGTCTCGAACAGCACCGCCTGGTTGGGCGATCGCAGCGCGTGGATGTTTAAAATGATCGTGCCCTTGCCCGTTACGCCGTATTCCATGTCTGCAGCGATCTCGAATTTCATAGTACAGGATATTTATTGTGTTACGTAAGTTTCTTAAATGCCGGGTCCATCCATTTATCCGGGATATTCTGCAAGGCGGTAAGCAGCTCTTTTGCCCATTGATCCGATACGCTTTCGAGGTCCTTTTTCTCGTACCGGTGTTCGGCGATGCAAAAACTACCCTTCCGGTATAATACCACATCGATGGGAAAATCTACGTTATTGGAGCTCACCCGGGTGGAGTCGAAAGAAAGAAAACCCGCCTTAAGCGCCAGCTTCAGGTCTGAACCTTCGTCGATCACCCGGTTCAGGATCGCTTTTCCATGTCCTGAGTTGCCAATGATCACGAAGGGTGCGCCCTGCCCCAGCTCCACCCAGTTTCCTTCTGGGTACAACAGGAAAAGCTTATGCTCCTCATCGTCCTTCAGTTGTCCGCCAATGATCGTGTTGAGATCGAACTTAAATCCAGATTTTTCCAGGGAGGTTTTATCCTCCTCGGCCACCCTGCGTACCTGTTCGCCAAAGGCGTTTACCGCTTTGTACAGTTTATTGTACTCCTCGCGTTCCACCAGTTCCTTAAAGTACACGATCGCCTTATCACGGACGGACCTCAGGCCGCTGGTCATGATAAAAAGAGAATAACCCTCTTTTTGTTCAGTAAAGATCTTCTTTTTAACGGTGGTATCGGTGCCGGAAGTGATCCGGGTATCGGCTATAGCCACGAGTCCCTCTTTCACTTTAATTCCGAGGCAATAAGTCATGTTGATCGATGCGTGTTTGAATGGGCAAAATACCAAAAAAAGTGGTTGCTGTTAAACCTCTTGTCACTTTAATAGTCACACCTCCAAACAACGCAACAACCGGTTATGAGAAAAGCAACGAGACCCCTCCCTGTACTCCTGGCGTTTATATTCACCGGGTTCTTTTTTTCGTCGCTAAGCGATGATAAAGCGCCTTTTACCCTGCCCTATAAAAAGGCGGGACTTACCGATAAACAGGCTGCGGCACATTTACTTAGCCGTTTCAGCTACGGTCCAACGCCGGGCCAGGTAGCCGCAGTTGCCGAGATGGGGCCCGAAAACTGGCTCAGGGAACAGCTCGACGGCAAGATGCCTGACGATGCGTTGAACCAGCGCCTGGAAATTTACGATGCGATCGATCTCAGCAATGAACAGGTCGCACAAACGTATCCCAAACCAGGACAGATCATCCGTATAGGAGTAAAGGAGGGTATCATCAGCAAGGATTCCGTCAATAAAAGCGACAAATCCGAATACCGCGCCCAGCTAAAACAACTGATGGACAGCAAGGGCATGAAACCGCAGCAGGAGCTTTTCCGCCAGTTCTTTAACCAGAAGATCCTTCGTGCGGCTTATTCCAATAACCAGTTTCGCGAAATCATGACGGATTTCTGGTTCAACCACTTTAATGTTTCGCTTACCAAGAACGATTGCGCCACCTATGTGCCGGCCTACGAGCGTGAAGTGATCCGTCCGAACGTATTCGGCAGGTTTAACGCCTTGTTGATGGCTACCGCGAAATCGCCCGCCATGCTCTATTACCTGGATAACTTCAGCAGTTCCGGCGCGAATGCGCGTACTCCCGATCCGCGTGCGGCGCAGCTCCGTAAGCGGGTGGAACAACGGATCATGGCACAGGGCGGCAGGATGGATACCATGAACAACCCGGTCGCGCAACGGCTTCAGCAGGCAAAAAAAGCACAGGGCTTAAATGAGAATTATGCCCGCGAGGTGATGGAGCTGCACACCCTGGGCGTTGATGGCGGTTATACCCAGGAAGATGTTACCCAGGCTGCACGTGTACTCACCGGCTGGACGGTTAACCCGGCAATTACCGGTTACGTTAATCCCGCGGTACAAAAAGCAATGGCCAACGCCGGTTTGAACAGGCAACAACGGCAGGGAGGAGTTACCGAAGGTGATTTCCTGTTTGCCGCCAATCGCCACGACCCAAATGAGAAGACTGTTCTCGGCAAAAACTTCCCCGCCAATGGCGGGATGGAAGAAGGTGAAGCGCTGCTGAATATGCTGGCTCGCCACCCCTCCACGGCTAAATTTATCTCGAAAAAAATCGCTATCCGCTTTGTAAGCGATAACCCGCCGCAAAGCCTGGTGGATAGAATGGCAAAAACTTTTACCGACAAGGATGGCGATATCCGCGAAGTGATCTATACGATGGTATCCTCCCCGGAATTCTGGAGCAAAGAGGCGCTGCGCGAAAAAACCAAGTCGCCATTTGAATTGGCCATGAGTTCGGCCAGGGCGCTGAATGCCGATATCAGGCAACCCTACCAACTCTACACCTGGATCGCTAAGATGGGTCAGAAGATGTATTATTACCAGGCACCAACCGGGTTCCCTGATAAGGGGCACTACTGGATCAATACCGGCTCGTTATTAAACCGTATGAACTTCGGCCTGGCCCTCGCCTCCCAGCGGATCCCGGGCGTAACCATCGACCTTGCTGCGCTCAACGATCACCATGAGCCGGAAAGCGCCGTCGCCGCCCTGGTTACTTACAGCAAGCTGGTAATGCCCGAACGCGATATCGAAGCGACCGTTAAGCGCCTCACCCCAATGCTGAACGACCCTAACCTGGAAAAGAAGATCGACGCCGCAGCGGGGAAAACCGCTCCGCCCGCACAACCCGGCGCCGCCACGATGACCGAAGAACCGTTGATGGCGTCAGCTCCCGCGAAAAAAACCGTCGAACAGCCGTTGAAGAAGAACGCCAAGAACACTGGAAATAATACCTCTTCCTACGCACCGGGAACGAATACCATGCTGGCCCAGGTGATTGGGATCATTATCGGGTCACCGGAGTTCCAGAGGAAGTAGCTATCAGCTATCAGCTATCAGCTATCAGCTATCAGCTATCAGCTATCAGCTATCAGCTATCAGCTATCAGCTATCAGCTATCAGCTATCAGCTATCAGCTATCAGCTAGGATTCGGCGCGAGGCCGGAAAATATGTTACAAAAAAATAAACTTCATTTACACTCAAATCCGGCTGAAAGCTGACTGCTGACCGCTGACAACTACCGATCATGACAACACGAAGAGCATTTCTAAAATCCGGCGGCCTTGCCCTGTTTGGGATCGGGCTGGGTGGTTTACCTTCATTCTTAGCGCGCGCTGCAGAAACGGGTAACACCCTCATCAACCCGTTTAAGCGGCGTAAGGTATTGGTGTGCATCTTCCAGCGCGGAGCGATGGACGGGCTCATGGCAGTGACACCATTCAACGACCAGTATTTAAAAGCGGCACGTCCTACCCTCTTTATGTCGGCCGCAAAAGGCGGAAAAGGCACTCCCCTCATCGACCTCGACGGACAGTTCGGGTTGCATCCTGCCATGAAGGCTTTTGAACCGATGTTCCTGGAAAAACGACTCGCCATTGTACATGGTGTGGGTTCTCCGAACAAAACACGTTCGCACTTCGACGCGCAGGATTATATGGAGTCAGGAACACCTTACAGCAAAGGGACACCCAGCGGTTGGTTAAACCGCGCCGTAGGATTGCTGGGGCATGAAGCAGCCACTCCATTCCAGGCCGTAAGCCTGACCTCGTCCATGCCGCGCTCCTTTTATGGAGACAGCCCGGCGGTAGCGATCAATAACCTCCAGGATTTCTCCATACAGATGCGGGGAAACGTAAAAGGCGCCAGCATGGCCGCAAAAAGCTTCGAAGACCTGTACGATCAAACTTCCCCGGGCCTGCTCAAAGAAACCGGTAAAGAAAGTTTCGATGCGATGAAGATGCTGCAGAAAACGGACATTAAGAACTACCGGCCTGCAAATAACGTGGTATATCCTGTTTCGCCGCTTGGCAACGCGCTCAAACAGATCGCGCAGCTGATCAAAATGGACGTAGGCATGGAGGTAGCGTTTGCGGAATCGGGCGGCTGGGATACCCATTTCAACCAGGGTACCGAACAGGGGATCTTCGCCCGCAACGTGAGCGACCTCAGCAATAGTATCATGGCTTTCTGGAGCGACATGAGCGGGTACCAGGATGACGTAACGCTGATGACCATGACCGAATTCGGACGTACGGTGAAGCAAAATGGTACCGGCGGCACCGATCACGGTCGTGCATCCTGCAGCTTTATCCTCGGCAACGACGTAAATGGCGGGATCGTTCACCAAAACATCCGGCCGCTATCGGCTGATAACCTGGAAGACGGCCGCGACCTCGCAGTGAGTACCGACTTCAGGAGCATGTTCAGCGCCGTAGCGGATAAACACCTGTCGATTAACAACGATAAAGTGCTCTTCCCGGATTGGAAGGGAGAAAAGATCACGGTGATGAAAGGTTAACAGCGTACAAGAATATTGTAAGTGACTTATTGTTCCTCATAATGCCACGTCAGCCCGCCGTCGACGAAATACGTGGACCCGGTAACGTAAGCAGCTTCATCCGATGCCAGGAAAGCGACAATGGCCGCCACATCTTCCGGTTTCCCCAATCTTTTCATCGGGATATTTTCCAGTACGCTGTTAAGAAGTTCTTTATTTTCTAACAATGATTTATTGATGGGTGTAGAGATCGCCCCGGGCGCCACGTTATTTATCCTGATCTGGTACGGGGCAAGCTCTGTCGCCAGGTTTCTTGTTAACATTTTCAATCCGCCTTTGCTGGCGCAATAAGCGGCGAAATGTGGAAAAATAATTTCCTCGTGGACGGAACTCATGTTCACTATTACGCCCGGCTTTTTACCGGCCATGCAGTATTTTACAAATGCTTGTATTCCAAAAAAGACACCTTTCAGGTTAGTATCCATTACCAGGTCGTATTCTTCTTCGGTAACGTCCCAGAAATCATGCTTTTTCTCCACCCCCGCGTTATTTACGAGGATATCTAAAGCGCCGAACACCCCGGTGGCTTCGTTTACGAGCCGCACAGCCTCAGCGGTGATACTGATGTCGGCGGTAATAAATTCGGCCTTGCTTCCCATTTCTGTGATGGCGCGGATCAGCG
Organism: Hufsiella ginkgonis; assembly: GCF_009834915.1. GTDB lineage: Bacteria > Bacteroidota > Bacteroidia > Sphingobacteriales > Sphingobacteriaceae > Hufsiella > Hufsiella ginkgonis. The sequence continues at coordinate 812,159 of NZ_WVHS01000002.1, forward strand.
CTTCTCCGCGTTCATCCAGCTTACGTCCGTTCAGGATCACCTTTGCCCCTTCCGAGGCCATGCGAAGCGCACAGGCGGCACCGATCCCCTGGCTGCTGCCGGTTACCAGGACGGTTTTATTTACGTATCTTTTCATGTATTCAGGGGATGATCACGACTTCTTTCTCACTTTTCGCGATCGCTATAGTGGCCACCCCGTTACCGATAAGGTTGGTAATGGCACGCGCCTCGCTCATGAACTTATCCACGCCCAATAAAAATGCCAATCCTTCTACCGGGATGTTGTGGAGCGCCGTTAGCGTAGAAGCCAACACGATGAAGCCGCTTCCCGTAACCCCGGCTGCGCCCTTGGAGGTGATCATGAGGATGCCGATGATACTGATGATCTCGGCCGTGCTCAGGTGCACATCATACAACTGTGCCAGGAAGATCACCGCCATCGAAAGGTAAATGGACGTACCGTCCAGGTTAAAAGAATAACCTGTAGGCACTACCAGGCCTACCGTCGATTTGCTGCAACCGATGGTTTCCAGCTTACTCATCAACGCGGGCAGTGCCGGCTCCGATGACGATGTGCCAAGCACCAGTAAAATTTCTTCCTGGATGTATTTCAGGAACTTAAAGATGCTAAGCTGGTAATACCGCAGGATGGCGCCAAGGACCACCAGCACGAAGATGATCATCGTCAGGTAGATACTTCCTACCAGTTGCGCCAGCGGGACCAGCGTCCTTAAGCCAAACTTTCCGATGGTAGAGGCCATTCCTGCAAACGCCCCGACCGGCGCCAGGTACATTACGTACTTAAGGGCCAGGAAAACGATCTTCGATACACTGGTGAGCCCCGCCACTAACCGGTCTTTTTTAGGCAGGTAATTTAACACGATGCCCGCTACGAGGGCAGCGATCAGCACCTGCAAGGTAAGGTTAGACGAAAGTAACCCGCCCCAGTCTACACCCGTGCCAGCTTTGCCGGTGTATTTGCTGGCATCGCCGACCTGAAGTTGGGTTTTATCGATCTTGCCGGGCCGGACCAGCAGTGCCACGGCTACCCCGATGGCTAACGCAAAAGTGGTGACTACCTCGAAATACAACAATGCTTTTACACCGATCCGACCGGCTTTTTTCATGTCCTCCATTCCGCAGATACCCAGCACGATGGTAAGGAAAATGATCGGCGCAATAAAAACCTTGATCAGGGAAATAAAAGCCTTGCCGATACTTTCGGTTTTCACGGCCGTTGCCGGGAAGAAATGGCCCAATAAGATGCCGCAGATAATTGCAATGAGCACCCAGAAAGTAAGGTTGGTTAGCAGCTTTTTATGCATCCTGATGAGGTTTTTCCCGCCACCAGCCGCTGGCGGGATAGGTCAGGTCTAATATAACTGGTTCGCCGATCAACGGCATCGTAAACCTGAGTTTTTTTTCGTTCGCTGCGGCCTCGGTTAACTTTGCGGGCTCGTCCCAGGGGTGGAAGGCGAGGTCGAACTTTCCCCAATGCACCGGCATCAGCACCTTCGCCTGCAGGTCGAGCGCTGCCTGTACCGCTTCCTGCGGATGCATGTGGATATACGGCCAATCCTTGTTGTACTGCCCGGTTTCCAGCATGGCGATGTCGAACGGGCCGAACCGGGCGCCGATCGCCTTAAAGTGGTCCCCGTACCCGGAGTCTCCGCCTATGAACAACGACCACCGCTCCCATTTCAGTACAAAAGCGCTCCACAGTGACTGGCCGCGTTTTATGCCCCTGCCCGAGAAATGCCTGCCGGGAACGGCTGTAAGGGTGACCTCCGGGAAAACGGCTGCCGAATCAAACCAGTCGAACTCGGTGATCTTCCCGGGATCGATACCCCAACGCTCCAGGTGTGCGCCCACTCCCAGTGAAGTACAGATCTTCTCCACCTTGGGTGCGAGCTTTATCACGGTTTTATAATCCAGGTGGTCGTAATGATCATGTGTGATCACCAGGATGTCGACTTTTACGAAATCTTCGGTATCATATACGTCGGTGCCGGCGAACGCTTTCGCGATAAAAGAAACGGGCGAGGCATTACCGCTAAAAACCGGGTCGACAAGAATCGTCTTGCCTTTAAACCGGATCATATAAGAAGAATGCCCGAACCACACGATTGCCGGCCGCTCATCGCCCAGGGCGGCCAGGTCTGTTTTTACCGAGGGGAGCGGAAACGGCGGGCGAACGGAGGCCGGCTTGTTCATGGTATGGAACAGCAGCTTAATGAGCGACGCTTCTTTCAGGGTGACTTCCGTGGGCACCGGGTTCTGGAACGAGCCATCACGGTAGTTGGGCGATTGTTTAATCTGTTCCAGCCTTTTCCCCGAGGGCAGCGAACCAAATGCGGCAAGTAAACTCATAGGGATAACGCGCTATAGTTTTTGATTCTGAACGATGTCTCTCAATTTCATGAACGAGGTATACGGCCCGGTGGAGCTGGCCATGTTCACAAACCACGCAGGCAACGATCCGCCGGGATCTACCGAAAAGGTATAGTCAACGGCCAACCTATTGTCTGGCAGCGCCTTCACTTTCCATACCGCCAGTGAATACGGGGTACGCACCAATCCCTTCTTTTCGGGAACAAAGTCTGGCATGCTTGATCCGGTGATGCTCAATACATTGCTTACCGAATCTACCGATATCACGATCCGGGTGATCGCATCCCGGTTAGATAATGGCCAGGGCAGCCCGATCTCGGAGTAATAAATGAATTTGTAAGGATTGTCCTGTTTGAGCATGTACGCTTTCCTGGTGGCGTATGACCATTTATAATGATCTTGTACCTGTTGCAGTGTTTTGATCAACTGCGCGAAATTTGCGCGAAACTCGCACACCACGCGGATCTCTTTAAACTTTTCGCTATCGGTTTTACGGGTATATACTTCGATCCCGTTTTCATTTCGTTTAAGGTCCCATTTCTCCTGGGAAAAGCCTGTGGAAGCGCAAAAAATAAGAAGTATCGATAAGACCGGCCTGTACATACGTGGGGTTGAGTACCAAAATACGAATTTACATCGCTATTTATCGTTCATCATCTTCCAAACCCGGTTCTCCTCGGAAATTCGCACATATAACATCGCCGCATTGAGGATGCTGAACACGATAGCTGTGGTATACAGGTGAAAAACCAGCGGGATGAGCGCGATCTCGCCGACCACGATCATGTAATTGGGATGTTTAACCACTTTGTAGATTCCCCTGGTGACAGGCTGCATGCCCGGGATGCGGTATATTTTGGTGTTCCAGAAAGTGCCCAGGGATGCGATCACCCAGTATTTAAAGGCCAGCAGCGCCAGGAAAATAACGAGTACCGGTATATTCATGCCTGTGCCACCCCGCAGGTAATACTCCACGATCACCGAAACCAGGAAGCAGGTATGCATCCCAACCATAACAGGGTAATGCTTTTGCCCGTATTGTACGGCGCCATTAGCCAGCAGCCACTTCTCATTTTTCGAAGAAACATAGAGTTCCGAAAGACGCTGCGCTACCAGGAAAGAGATAAAGATCAGGAAGGCCATTTATTTCGAATGTGTCATGCGTAAAAGTACCATTTCGCTGGAAAAGCCGGGGCCCATAGCGAGCATTAATCCATACCCGTCGTCAAATCCCTCCCGGAGAAACTGTTCGAGCACGTATAAAACCGTGGCGCTCGACATATTCCCATAATGCTGCATCACACCGGCGGTGCGGCTAAGTTGTCGCGATCGATCTCCAGCGCATCTACGTACGCATCGAGCACCTTTTTACCGCCGGGATGAAACACGAAGCTTCGGATGTCTTCCAGCGTTAAATTATGACGCGCCAGGAAGCCGGTTATATCCTGCCGCACGTGCTGATGAATAAGCGTGGGAATATCTTTTGAAAACAACACCTTAAAACCGGTATCCCGGAAGTCCCATCCCATCACGTCGAGCGAATCGTAATACAGCTTGCTGCCCGAATCGATGATGAACACCTGTTTCCCGGCTTCCGTAAACCAATCCTGTTTTGGTGCATGGTTGTCTCCTTTTATGATACATGCGGCAATCCCATCCGAGAACAGGCTCGAACCGATGAAATTGCTCTTGCTGTAGTCGTTTTTGATCAGGGTAAGCGAGCAAAGCTCCACCGATACCAGCAGCACCACCGCATCCGGGTTTGCCTTTGCAGCGATATTCGCTTTTGCCATGCCTGATACCCCCCCGGCACACCCCAATCCCCAAACCGGTGTACGGCTGATCCCCGGATCAAGCCTCATGGCATTGATAATGAGCGCGTCCATACTCGGTGTGGCCAGGCCGGTAGTAGATACGAACAAAATATCGGTGATATCTTCCTTCGCAGTTCCCGCCCGATCGAGACAGTGGGTGATCGCTTCTATCGCGTATCGCAGGGATAATTCAATGTAGTGGTCGTTCCGCTCGCCAAAGGTATTGTTAGCGGCGTAATACGACAGTGGCTTACAGAAATTGCGGGTTTTTATTTCGGTGCTGTCAAACGCGGCCAGCAGCCGGTCTATCTGGGGAAAATTCCCGATGAACAACTCGCGGGCTTGTTTTTTTACCGCTTCCTGGTCTGTCCTGTCCGGAAAATCGATGGTAGAAACTGCGGCTATGAAAGGCATATATAGAGTATACGTCTATAAGCAATTAAGTGGTTGGCTTGTTTTACCGGTGCTTAACTTTTGAGATTAGAGCAGCAAAGCGTCTACGCGGTGGGCATGTACCATCCCCTCGCATTCCGACCAGGAAAATACCGTAAAACGACCATCCTGCGATGCCACCAGCGCCAGCGCATCATGCTGATCATGTACGAATTGCGCGGCCGAGAGGTGCCGTGTCCCCCCGTTTTGCGTAGGATGGATAACACGTACCGGGCTGTTAACCACCGGCTCTGTAAGCATGATCTGCTCTACGGGGCTGCCGTGGAACGAGCGGATGATCTTGGCGCCGAAAGCCAGCAGTTCGTGCTGGTCGCTGATCACGGTGGCGCCATCTACCGCGGTAACCCCGGCTACGCTTTCCACGGCACGGGTCAGCGAATCCTGCCATACGGAATTCCGCTCCGCGGGATGTTGCTTCACCAGCTCGGCGAGACCGGCAAAAGCAGGCATTACCGGGTAAGAAATGGGATGAACGATAGAATCGCGCCAGGCAGTGCTCCCGGAAGGCACCACCAGCAGCGCACCACCCCTGCCATGTGCGCGCATCGAAGCTGCCAGTTGCACGAGCACACTTACGGAGTCGCTCCAGCCTTCGAGACCGGTAAAACCCAGCAGCGATGTTAATAACGCTGGGCAGTCCGGCAATGCCACACTGGTGTCGTCTACGATCTTTACTTCGTCGCCTTTCAATACGGCGATATTCACAAACTTCCCGAAACCGTCTATACGCCGGTGTTTGATCACCAGTAATCCCGGCTCCACTACTTCGAGCACGAAACACAAACCGGGAATTACCCGCGTAGTGCCCCAGACGTACAGCTCCCCCTGCTGGTGCCACACGCCCAGGTGATTTCCGGAGCGCTCAACGGCGGGTGCAAGCTTGGTAAGCAGTGCAGGGCTTAGTTTCAGCGGATGCTCAAAAACCATCGGGTGCATGGCCATTTCGGGCGGCAGTAACGCCAGCGAGATCTTGGGCGGGTGCCCTTCTTCCTTACGGAGGCTGGCCCAGAACGCCGCATCGATCATCATCTCGATCAGGTACTCCGTAGGACAAGGGGCAACCTCGTGCATGCTCCTGGCCATCACCGATGCATGATGATGGAGAAAGTGCGATTCGATGGTAGCTGAAACGGAGCGGGCGGCTTTGTAGGTAGATTCCTGGATCATCGATGTAAAAATATCTTAAAAAATGGGATTAGGAAATAGAGAATAGAGCGCTTCCTATTTCCTGTTCCCCCCAAAGATCTTCCTTAAAAACTGGTCGGTGTACGCTACCGTTGGTGTAAACCAGGGTTCGAACAAACAAAATGAATGAGGAGCGCCTTCAAAAGTATGCACCTCTGAATAGGTATGAAAGGTATCGAGCACCTTTCGAAAATCGTCGCGGCCGGCATGCATGCGGTCCACCGCGCTGTTCAGGAACAAAGTTGGCGGGGTATTTTTTCCAACATGTGCCAGCGGCGATGCCTGTGCCCATAATGCCGGGTTGTCCTTTTTTGCAAAGCCAAACCACCAGGTAGCGGCCGAAACGGACCGGCTGTCGTCGCCTTCCCCCGATTCGGGATGGACGAATGACAGGGTGCCGTCGATATCTACAATGGCTTGCACCTTTTGGGTAGTGCCCAGGTAAGCCGCCAGTTCGCCCCCGGCAGAAAAACCGAGCACCGCTACCTTGTTACGGTCGGCATGAAACTGCGTTGAGTTGCTGCGCACCCATTCCAATGCCGCCTGCAGGTCTTCGATGGCCGCAGGGTAAAGCGCCTCTGTCGACAGCCGGTATTCTACAGTGAAACAGGCGTACCCCCGTTCTGCCAGCTTCCGGGCAAGCGGGATATGCTGTGAGCGATCGCCGCTTCGCCAGCCTCCTCCATGGATGATGAGGATCGCCGGAACAAGTTTACGGCGCTTGCCGGCCGGGTAAAAGGCGTCGAGATGCAGGTCCCGGTCGTTCAAAGAACGGTAGACCATCGCGGGAGCTTCTTTTACGGAAGCCGCCTGGCCTACCGCGGCAATACGGATCTCGGGGTATTTTTTTACCGTGCTTTGAAAAGCGCTCCAGGTAGTATAAGAGGTATCGCGTTTCCCGGTAAGGCCGTCGGTACGCTGCCCGTATAACCGGGATGCCGCCGTGAGCAGCAGCAGGAAAACCATTCGTTTCAACATAGCATAATAACGAACAATAGTAAAGATTCGTCCGCATTCTTTTATTTCCAGGCAAAACATTTCTGGCGAAGAACTGCTTATTCGTACATGACATTATCAGACCAGGAATTCAGGGAAGAATTTAAGCCCTTACAGGTGCCCCCTTCCTATGACGTAAGTGATACGAAAGAGAACAAAGTGGTATTTGCCCTCGCCGATCTTGGCAAGGGCACAGCCGATGAGGTAGTTAGCAAGATAACGGAGTTTGAGCCAGGTTTCCAGGATAAAGGCACCATGATCTCTACGGGCGATATCCTCCAACGGCTCTATGAAAAAGGCTTGCTAAAAGGCACTGAACACGAAGGAGCAATGGTGTACAACCTGAGTAAGATCACGGAAGCGAACGATGGAGAAGTGGAGCCCCGCCTGCTCGCGCCGGGGCTGGACTAGTTATTTAGCTAACCTGGCCTGTTGGTCTATTTGAACAGCACATCATAGGCAAATCTCGCCAGGGTACCTACCACCACCAATAAAAAAAATACGCGGATAAAGCCGTTTCCCTTAGCTATCGCCAGTTTTGCGCCCAGCCATCCGCCGGCCGCATTGCTCGCCGCCATGGGGAGCGCCACTGCCCAAATGATCTTGCCTTTTACGAGGAACAGGCAAATGGAGCCGAAATTAGTGGCCAGGTTCACCATCTTGGCATTGGCCGATGCGTGGAGAAAATCGAAGCCCAGGATCACCACGAAGGCCAGCACAAGAAAACTGCCGGTACCGGGGCCGATAAATCCGTCGTACACCCCGATGATCATGCTGATCAGCACCGCGTAAGTCATTTGCCGCGCCGGAGAATGGTTTTTGAGGATATGCCGGCCGAAATCCTTCTTCGAATACGTATAAATGGCTACCAGCGAGAGAACCGCCAGCAGCAGCGGCTTCATAAAGTCGTTCTTTACATGGGTAAGCAGGTACGAGCCCATAAACGCGGCGGCAGTAGCCACCACCATCATCACGGCCGGCAGCTTCCAGTTCACCTGCACTTTTTTGAGGTATTGCCAGGCCGCGAAGCTCGTGCCGCTAAACGCCGGGATCTTAAGACTGCCTATCACCGTAACCACCGGGAAGTTGCCGAGTAACAGGAGGCTTACCGGCAGCTGGATCAACCCGCCCCCGCCCACTATAGCATCTACAAATCCTGCGGAAAAAGCGGCCAGGCAGAGCAATAACAAAGTGGTCATTTCCATCGGCGGCAAAAATACCTAAATCTTTTTCGCACGAAGTTCCCGATCCATGGTAAAGTGTATAAAAAAGACCGCGGGCGCCGCCCCCGTTACGTCACTTCTCCCTATTCCGGGAACAAAAGCAACACCGACGGATCTTTTGCCGACCGTTTCAAATCAGGCTCCTTAAAGTTCGAAAGTGACACCCCAAGCAGCCTCACCCGCTGATTTTCTTCAAACGTAGCAGCCAGCAGGCTTTTAGAAACCCGGGCGATGGCATCTGCATCATTCACGGCGGTTGCGAGCGAGGTACCCCGGGTGATCTGCTTAAAATCGGCATACTTGATCTTTACCGTAATAGTGCGTCCCTTGATTTCGTTCTTCTCAAGCCGCTTGCTTACGATCACCGATAGCTTTTCCAGTTCCGGGTTCATTTCCTCCAGCGTGGTAAGATCGAACGCGAAAGTATCCTCCGCACCTACCGATTTCGTTTCCCGGTCGGGCTGTACCCGCCGGTTGTCGATACCCCGTACGATTTGGTAATAAAACCGGCCGGGTTTGCCAAAATGGCGGACAAGCTCCTGCTCCGGCAGTTTCTTCAGGTCGGCGCCGGTGAACAGGTGCAGGCTCTTCATCTTTCCGGCGGTGACCTTCCCTACGCCAAAGAACTTCTCCACCGGTAGCTTTTCCATAAATGTCCCGATAGATGACGGCCCGATGAACGTGAGCCCATCGGGTTTATTCATATCTGAGGCGGTCTTGGCCACGAATTTATTCACAGAAACACCCGCGGATGCGGTGAGCTGCAGCTCCGCTTTAATAGCGGCCTTGATCGCTTTCGCAATATCGATGGCCGACCCGATGCCAGCCTTATCGCTGGTAACGTCGAGGAAAGCCTCGTCGAGCGACAAAGGCTCGATCAGGTCGGTATACCGGCTGAAAATCTCGCGGATGTGATTGGAAACCTCTTTATAAACCGCGAAACGCGGCCTGATAAAGATCGCCTGCGGGCAAAGCTGCTGCGCTTTTTTTGATGACATGGCAGATTTAACACCAAACTTTCGCGCTTCATAGCTTGCGGTGGCCACCACACCTCCGCGTCCCTCCGGCGAACCGCCGACCACGATGGGCTTACCGCGATATTCGGGGTTGTCCCGCTGTTCCACCGATGCGTAAAAGGCATCCATATCAATGTGAATGATCTTACGTACAACCGGTGCAGAAGGCTGATCCATGAAAATTGGAGTATCGGATCAAATATAAGATAAACCTACAACGCAGCCCCTGGCGGAAAGGTAGGAAACGGATGATCTTTCGGCACCTATGATAGCTTTTGAAGATAATTCACATTGTGTTTCATGCTTTCAAGCGGGGAGCTGGCATACTCTTCCTGTTCCACGAAAAAGTACCGCAGGCCCGATTCCTTACCATGATCGAGCATGGCAGCGATGTCAAGTCCGCCTTTACCAAATTCTGTGCTTCGTTTTTTTGCCAGGTCCATGTCCTTCAGGTGCCACAGCGGGAACCTGCCGGGATGATTCTTAAAATACGCCAGCGGATCTTTGCCCGATGCGATCACCCAGCCGAGGTCCAGTTCCATATTTACCAGTTTCGGATCAGTATCGCTAAGCAGCACATCGTACAACACTTGCCCGTTCTCCTCCCCAAACTCGTAATCGTGGTTATGATACCCGAATTTGAGGCCCATTTTTTTACACTCCTCACCGGCTTTGTTAAAGGTGTCGGCAGTCTTCCGGTAATTGCTTACCGTTTGTCCGCTGGTTGGCATCGAAGAGCAGATCAGGTATTCCTGTCCCGCCTCAGCGGCCTCGGCTATCGTTTTTTTCCATTGCCCGTCTATGTGTACGTGTCCGCTCCGGAGCGTCATGCCCAACGCGGTACAGATTTCCTTGATTTCCTTCGGCTTTAAGCCATAATAGTTGCCTTTGGCGCTTCCGGCAGATTCGATCTGTTTAATGCCGAGGCCTGCAACCTGTTCGAGCGTACCACGGGCGTCTTTCATCATCGAATCGCGAAACGTGTACAGCTGCACCCCGATGTTCTTCACTTTTCTTTCGGGCGCGATAAATGACGGGAGCACAACGCAACCCGCGGCAAGGGCGGTGAGCTGGTGCAGGAAGGTGCGGCGGATCATGAATGTGTTTTTAGCAGTTTTTACTTCAACTCTTTAATCTTAATACTCCTGTACGAAACCAGGTTGCCATGGTCCTGGATCAGGATATGTCCTTTCGGCGCCATCCCGAAGTTTGGCCAGCTTTTATACTTGCTTTCCGCCACCAGGGCGAGGAATTCGGGGGAACCGCGGGTGTATTCCACCACTTTATAGCCGTTCAGCCAGTACTCGATGCGGTTATCGGGGTATGCGCGGATGATAGCCTGGTTCCATTCCCCGATCTTTTTCTGCGAAAGGGCAGGTATCTTTTTAGAAGCGATCAGGTCATATAACGATGCCATGGTGCGGTTTCCATTCTTGCCAAGCTTAGCATCGGGGTGACGCTCATCATCCAGCACCTGGTATTCCGGGCCTATGGCCGATCCCTTGTTACCTTCGGATTCCGTTACGTAGTATTTAACGCCGCTATTGGCGCCCTCTGTAAGCCGGAAATCAAACTGAAGCTCAAAAGCGCCGTATTCTTTTTCCGTGACGATGTCGCCGCCGTTGGTAGACTCCGCTCCCGTAGAAGCGAGCACACTCAGCTCACCGTTCTTTACTTGCCATCCTTTGGCGGGGAACGCCGGCTTATAAGCGCCGCGCCAGCCTTTGGTGGTTTTGCCATCGAACAGCAGGTAATAACCGTTGGCCTTCTCCTGTGCTGAAAGGTTATTAGGCACCAGGTTGGCCACAAAGATCTTGTCAGGGGGCGACGGCTTAAGGTTTTCGGTAGCGATGCGGATCTTGCGCCAGCGTATTTGCTTACCCGCCTTGTCGCTGCTGCCCACGGCATGTACCTGCAGGGAAATAAATCCCGAAGGTGTCATGGCATCTACCGTGTTAGAGGTAGGTATACCGTTCACCCATACGCGGATCACGTTGCCGATGCACTCGATGCGGTATTTGTTCCATTGGCCGTTCTTAAAAGCCTTTTTTCCCGGGAGATTATACTCCAGGGTGTAAAGCCAGCCGCGGCGGGCTTCGTCGTATAAACCGCCGCTCCATTGACGAGCCGACGGATCTACCTCTACCTGGTAGCCATGCACCCGGCCGTTATTATATTCCGGCTTGCTCTCACTGCGGATCTGGATCCCGGAGTTCATCGACGTATCTACGTTCAACTCCAGCTCGAGAATAAAATTACCATAGTTTTTCTCCGTGCTTAAAAAAGAGTTTGGCGTGCCTGCCACGGTGGTACCGATGATCTCGCCGTCCTTTACTTCGTACCTGGCCTTTCCGTTCAGCTGTTTCCAGCCGGTTAGGTCTTTGCCGTTAAACAGGCTTGTCCATTTTTGTGCTTGTGCGTTTGTGGCAAACAGCACCAGCAGCACCGATAAACGGCCGATAAAAATCTTAGGGGTCATGATCGTATTTCAATTGGTTATACACCGCGGTTCAAGCGTGTAACGCAGGTGCTCATTTCAGCAGTAAATATACAATTGCATTTCAAAAAGAAAGCAACGCCGTTATATTTGGCCATGTTCCGGGAAATCGACAAACATATTACACGCTGTGCGCCCGTTAGCGGCTACGAGCTGGAAATCCTTCACGGGAGATTAAAAAGTAAGACCGTAAAAAAGAAGACCCTGTTGCTGCGGCAGGGTGAGGTTTGCCGTTTTGAAGCGTATATCATCAAAGGCTGCGTTAAAAAATATTATATCGACCAGCAGGGCGACCAGGTGATCCTCCAGTTCGCCGTAGAGGACTGGTGGATCAGCGATATCGGCAGCTTTTCGGAACAAAAACCGTCGAATCTCTTCATCGAGACGCTGGAGGATACCGAGCTGCTGGTGATCGACTTCGAGAACAAAGAGATCCTGTTCCGAGAGGTCCCCCGCCTCGAACGGGTCTTCCGCATCATGGTGCAGCGGTCGTACTCGGTGCTCGAAAGCCGCTTTTATGCCGCCATTACGCATACCGCCGAATCCCGTTACCTCGATTTCGTAAAACGGTACCCGCAGATCGTTCAACGCGTACCGCAGCAACAGATCGCCTCCTACCTCGGCATTACCCCCGAATCGTTAAGCAGGATTAAGAAGCAGCTCATGGCGAGAAAGTGAGCTTTTAGCTAACTGCTGATAGCTGATGCCTCATTTCTTATCCTACATCAATTTTCCCCCGCATTATGCCCCATAATTTTGTTTCGACAAACAGCAATGACGATGGCTCGCGACTTCTAAACAAACCAACAGCTTTTAAAAAAACAAGATTATGAAAAATAACATTCAAGGCCTCCACCACATCACCGCGATCGCTGGCGGGGCAAAAAAGAACTACGACTTTTATACCCGGGTACTGGGTCTCCGGATGGTAAAGAAGACCGTTAACTTCGACGATCCGTTCACCTATCATTTCTACTATGGCGACCGTGTGGGAACGCCGGGCAGCATCCTCACCTTTTTCCCGTGGGAAGGCATTACCGCCGGAAGACGCGGTTCACGGCAGGCCACCGAGATCGGGTATTCGGTTCCCGAAAACAGCTTCGATTTCTGGCTGAAACGCTTCGAAGCCAACAACGTGATCTTTAATAAGCCCGCCGAAAAGTTTGGGGAGCAGTACCTGACTTTCCTGGATCCCGACGGACTGAAGCTGGAACTGATCACCCCGAAAACGCCCGACAACCGCCTGCCCTGGGAAACCGGCGAAGTAACCGCCGAACATGCCACCAAAGGCTTTCACAATGTGACCATCACTACCAACCAGTTACAGCCAACTGCAGATGTACTGACCGGTATTTTTGGTTACAAACTGGCCGAACAGCATGTAAACCGGTTCCGTTTTGTAACCGGTGCCGCCGGGAACGCGAACATCGTGGATGTGGTAGAAGTGCCTGGCGAACCCATCGGTCATGTAGCCGGCGGATCCGTACACCACGTAGCCTTCCGGGTAGAAAACGACCAGGTGCTTATGGAGTTCAGGAACAAGATCGTTGCCGCCGGCCTGCACATCACCGAAAAGATCGACCGCAATTATTTCTACTCGCTATATTTCCGCGAACCGGGCGGCGTATTGTTCGAGATCGCTACCGATAACCCCGGTTTCACTATCGACGAAAGAATAGAAGAACTCGGCACCGGCCTTAAGCTGCCCGCCCGGTACGAACATATCCGCGAAGACATTAGCAGTAAATTACCCAAGCTCATTTAAAATGTATACCCACAGCAAAGAAGTGCTGGTAACCGGGACACCGGTTGCCGGCGCAAAGAGAGCGATCATCATGCTCCACGGGCGGGGCGACTCGGCAGGTAACATCCAGTCGCTCGCCAGGCACCTGGAACTGGCAGACACCGCGATCTTGTCGCCCCAGGCCACCAATCACAGCTGGTATCCTTATAGTTTTATGGCGCCTGTTGCAGACAACCAGCCCGCACTGGATTCGGCACTTGCCCTGGTGGGCGAAATCGTCGGAGACCTCCAGGAAGCCGGGATCCCTCCCGGCGAGGTCTGCTTCCTCGGCTTTTCACAGGGCGCTTGTCTCGCATTGGAATACACGACCCGGAATGCCGCACGCTTTGGCGGGGTGATCGCCTTTACCGGCGGGTTGATCGGCCAGACGCTGAACCCGGGTAACTACGCCGGCGATTTCGCGGGAACACCCGTATTGATCACCACCGGCGATCCCGATCCGCATGTACCTTTATCCAGGGTGAACGAAACGGTGACGGTATTGGAAAAGCTGAATGCTTCGGTAATTCTAAAAGTGTACAAGGGGAGGGCGCATACCGTTCAGCCGGTTGAACTGGAACTGGCCCGGAAACTGGTGCTTAAAACAGGATAAGCTCAGATCTCCCGGGTGGCGGCAACCGGCATCCACCCTTCGTTTCCGCTGGCGAGACTGATCCTGATCCAGCCGCCGTTTGTTTCGAGCACGTCGACTTTCGTTCCACTGTGCACTACGAACAGTGATTTCGACTGGACGGAAGGACCGCTCTTAACCGTAACCGATCCTTCGAACACCACCGATTGGTGATGGTCCCGGAAATAACGCTCCTGCAGGCCGGCCATCAAAATGGCCGCCAGGCCAAGCAGCACCAGGATCAGCGAAACGAAGAACGCGCCTTTTTTGAGCGCCACCGATCCCGCGAAAAAATAGGCGATCACAGCCGCGGAGCCGAGCAAAATAAACACCACCGCGCAAGCCGCCAGCGCATCGGCCGGGAAGGCCAGGATCGCCGACCGCCACCATTTGGCAAGAAAGAATTCGGGCACGGCCTCGATCTTATCGGTGATTTTCGAGTTCGCCAGCAAGAGATTAAAACGGATGTCCTCATCGCCCGGCGATAACCTGGCTGCTTTCTCATAATAGAGAATGGCCGACGGGATATCGCCGGTTTTGTAACAGGCATTGGCCATATTATAATATAAAGGAGCGGATTGAAAGCCTTCGGAAATTAACCGCCGGTAGGTAGCAGCGGCTTCTTTATACTGTGATTTTGCATATTGCGCGTTTGCCCTCCCGAACAACGACGGGTCTTCCGCGAAGGCGCAAAAAGGCAGCACAAGCAATAAAAATAAGGCCAGTCTTTTCATATTATATCGAACCTTCTATATCCGCAATTATTTTCTTCGACTTTTCGAACACCTCCCCCGGCGAAATCCCTTGCACCGGCGAATACCGGGCCATTTCGCAGAGATCGAGCGTTTCCTGCAGCGACCGGACCAGCTTCGCATCAACCGCTCTTGCGTTCAGCGAATCCGCGATATTCTCGCGGTTCAGGCCGGCGTACGGAATATTTAGTTTGTTGGCCAGGTACCCGTAAAGGCCTTTAAACAAGTCGTCGTAAAATTCGCGCTGCTGCCCGGCCGCCAGCCTGGCTTGTGCACTGGCGAGGTGTTTTGAGGCCAGCTTCCCGGCTAACCGGCTTTTCACCCGTACGGGGTCGCTGTTGTTGCGTTCGTCCCATTTACGGTAAAGCAGGGCTGCCGCGATGGCAATCGGCCCCACCGAAAGCAGGAAATAAAACAAGCCCGAGCCATACCAGCCTTCACCGGCTTTTCCCGGTTCAGTGTCGCCGGTCTTAATGTAACGGATGTCCTTATCCAGCAATTTAACGTCCTGCTGGCCGCCGGCAAGCGCGGTTACGTTCCCCTCGTCCTTACCTTTATTCACTTTAACGGGTGAAGGAGAGATCGGCAGCGTAACGTACTTATTTTCATATGGGTTGAAGTAAGAAAAGCTCTTGGGGCCTATGGTAAAATTACCTTCGTGACGCGGGATCAGCAGGTATTCGTAGGTCCTGCTTCCCGAAACGCCGGCAAGAGATTCGGAAATCTTATCCGTTAGCTTGGGGTCATATTTTTCAAAGTCTTCCGGGAACTCAATAGGCAGGTCCTTCAATAGCTTCAGGTTACCTGATCCTGTGATCTTCACCTTATAATTAAGCGCCTCGTTGGTTTTAAGCGCTTTTTTATCGGCTGAAGCCTCGATCCAGAACTTGCCGACCGCGCCGCTAAAGCCTTCGGGCTTCCCGGCTTCGGGAAGCGGTTTGGCCGTAATGGTAACCGGGGCGCTTTTTACGATAACGCGCGCTTCCTTGTAGGAGCCGAAAAACTCTTCCATCATGTCGCGGGGCCGGGTTTGCTGCCTTACCATAAAGATCATTTCCAGCGGATCGATCACCAGCTTCCCCGAATGCTCCGGGAACAGGATGCTTTGCTTGATGTCGGCCACGTTATATGCCACTCCTTTGTACACTTCTTTCCGCCACTGCGTGTTCTGCCCGTTGCTTGCAATCTCCTGGCTCCAGAACCCGTTCAGGTCCGGGATCTTACCGGCTTCGCTATTGAGCAGGGGGATCCGTGTATACAGCCGGTAACTTAACGTAAGCTGTTCTCCCTGGTATACCGTTGATTTATCGACCACGGCACGGATAAAAAGCTCTTTCGAGAGATCGGCGTTTAACGCTTCCGGCTCATCGTCACGCCGGGCGTTGCGGCTTTGTTGCGTCGGCCGCCCGTTTACCACCTGGATCTTCAGCGGCTGGGTACTGTATCGGCGTCCGTTCACCTCGGCCGTTGCGGCGCCAATGGTATAGTTGCCTTCCCTGGTCGCTACCAGCACATAGCTATAACCGATGCTCATGGACGTATTTCCGTTAACAGACGTCATGCTGCTCGACATGTTCGGCCCGGCAAGCACCTCCAAGCCGCTAAAATCCGGCGGCGCGAACTTGTCAGCGTTTGCATTCAGCGAAAACGACACTTCGAATTGCTCCCCCTTACCCACCTGTGCCCGGTCTGCGGATGCCGTAAACTTCACCCCCTGCCCCAACACGAAGGCCGACCAACATAGCATTACCGAAAATATAACTGACTTTTTCATCGATATTTCCCGACCGTTTTACCAATCTTTCGCCACTTTCACCTTTACGCCTTTCAGCTTCTTGTTCTTCATCTTATCCTGCGTCTCCTTTTCGTTATTGTTCAGCGCCTCAAGCATGCGCTCCGCATCGTCTTTAGAAAGTTTGTTCGGCTGAGGCTTTTCCTGCTGGTCCTTTTTATTTTCGTCTTTCTTGTCCTGGTTATTCTTATCCTGGTCTTTTTTATCCTTGTCTTTATCGCCTTTCTTGTCGTTATCGTCTTTCTTGTCTTTATCGCCTTTCTTGTCTTTATCGTCTTTCTTGTCGTTGTTCTGCTGGTCCTTGTCTTTGTTTTTATCCTTATTTTGCTGGTCTTTCTTATCCTGCTGTTGCTGCCGTTTCAGCTTTTCCTGTGCATACGCCAGGTTGTAGCGGGTCTGGTCATCGTTCGGATCGCTGATGAGCGACTTTTTATACGCGGCGATGCTTTCTTCCAGCTTATTGGCTTCCAGCAAGGCATTTCCCATATTATGATAGGCTTTTCCCAGTACCGGTTTGGCGTTCGATGCGCCGGCTATCTTGTTAAACTGTTCAGCCGCTTCGGCAAATTTCTTTTGCTTATAAAGTGCATCTCCAAGGTTAAAATTACCTTCCAGCGTCTGGCTTTTTTTCGCGATAGACTTACGGTAATTTGCTTCAGCGCCCGCGAAATCCTGCTGCTTATACAGGTCGTTGCCTTTTTTGATATGGGCTTTTTCCTGTGCAAACAATAGCCCGCAGGGCAATAACAACAGGAGTGTAATGCGCTTTCTCATGATCTTACCTCGAATAATTTCACCTTACTTAATCTTGAGCTCTTTTTGTTAGAGATAAAAAACTCGGCTACCAGGCATAAAAGGGCCAGCCCCAGGAAGAACTGGAAGCGGTCTTCGAAATCCCTGAACGATTTGCTGCTTACCGTTTTACGCTGCATTTTGGCGATCTGGTCCATAATGATATTTAACCCGCTGTTGGCATTCGAAGCCCGCACATATGTGCCGTTCCCGGCTGCCGCGATCTGCTTGCACATGTCCTCATTGAGTTTGGTCACCACCGGCTTGCCCGTACTGTCTGTTCTGAAACCCGATTTCTGGCCGTTATAATACATCGGGATCGGGGCGCCATCAACCGAGCCCACACCGATCACGTTCACGGTTACGTCTTTCTCCAGCGCATCTTTTGCAGCGCTGATGGCGTCGTCCTCGTGGTTTTCCCCATCGGTGATGATGATGATGGATTTGCCCGTGCCGTTTTTAAAATCGAACGACCGTATTCCCAGGTCGATGGCTGCACCTATGGCCGTACCCTGGGTGGGCACCATATTGGTGTTGATGGTGTTCAGGAACAGTTTGGCGGCGGAGTAATCGGTCGTAACCGGCAGCTGCACATACGCCTGGCCGGCGAATACCACCAGGCCGATACGGTCATTATGCAGGTTATCGATCAGTTGGGCGATGGCGCGCCTGGCATTTTCGAGGCGGTTTGGCGCCAGGTCTTCAGATAACATGCTGTTCGACACGTCGAGCAGGATCATGAGGTCGGCGCTCTCGCGTTTCACCTCCTCCATTTTCGACCCGACCTGCGGATCTGCCAGCCCCGTGATCAACGAAGCATAGGCAAGCAGGAACAAAGCGAACTTGATCCATGGCGTCGACGAAGAAACGGCCGGCATCAGTTGCTTTACTACGTGTTTATCGCCCAGGGAGGCAATGGCGCGTTTCTTCCACTGGCTTAACCAGCCGAAAAACAGGATGAAAAGAGGTATGGCTGCCAGTCCCCATAAAAATCCGGTATGTGCGAAGCGTAACATCAGGTTAAAGCCCCCCTCAGCAAAGTGTTTCTTAAAATAAATTCAACCAGAATTAAGCCCAGCGCCACCAGGGCAAATGGGAGGAACATCTCGGTTTTTTTACGGTACTGCGTTACTTCTATCCGCGCTTTCTCCATGCGGTCGATCCATTCATAGATCCGCTCCAGTTTTTCATTATTGGTGGCCCTGAAATATTTACCCCCGGTAGTGGCCGCAATTTCCTTCAGTGTCGGCTCGTCGATCTGCACCTTCACCCGTTGGTACTGCACACCCATGGAGGTCTGAATTGGCATATTGGCGTAGCCGTTGGTTCCCATGCCGATGGTATAAACCCGTACATTAAATTGTTTAGCGATCTCCGCGGCCGTAAGCGGGGCGATGGAGCCCATGTTATTCGACCCGTCGGTGAGGAGGATCACGACCTTGCTTTTTGCTTCGCTGCCCTTCAACCGGTTCACCGCCGTGGCAAGGCCCATCCCGATGGCCGTGCCATCTTCTATCATGCCGTAACTGAGGTCGTCGAACAGGTTAACGAGCACATCATGGTCGATGGTCAACGGGCATTGCGTAAAGCTCTCGCCGCTGAAAACCACCAGGCCGATGCGGTCGTTGGGCCGGTCTTTGATAAAATCGATGGCGATCTGTTTACCCGCCTCCAGGCGGTTCGGTTTGAAATCCTCGGCGAGCATACTCCCGGAGATGTCGTAGGAAATTACGATGTCGATCCCTTCGGTGGTGGTATTTTGCCAGCTCAGCGAAGATTGCGGTCGCGCGAGCGCTACGATCAATGCCGATAATGCCAGGAGACGCAACAAAATGGTAAGATGCCGCAACCGCGGAACGACGCTTTTTGGCGCCGCGGCAAATCCTTTTAAACCGGATACGCCCAGGCTGCCCTGGAAACTCCGCTCACGCCAGCCGTACCATCCCGCCATCAGGGGGATAAGCAGGAACAGCCAGAAAACCCCGGGATGAGCAAACTCGATGCCTTTAAACATGTGCATTGCCTCCTCTTACAACGAAATCTACTGCGCGCTCCATGCTCTGTTCATTATCTGAGGGCAATGGACGTTCCTTCGCAAATTTCACCAGGTCGGCCATTACCAGGATGCCGCTCAGGCGATTGATGTCTTCGGCTGCAATGCCGCTATAATGCAAACTATGCAAGATCTCTTCCGTGGTTTTTTCGTAGGTCTTTACCCCGTAGCGTTTTTCAAGGTATTCGCGGATAACGTCGGTCAGTTCGCTGTGGTATTGTTTCACCTGGTCCTGCTGCCACAGCTTTTTGTCCTTTAGCTCCCGGAGCTTCGCCAGTGCCGCCGTTCCAGGGGGAATTTCCGCCGCCACCTCTTTAACCGGTGCCGGGGCCGGTTTCGGCCGCTTCCGCAAGTAGATCACCAACCCTGCGGCAAGCCCGGCAACGAGCAGGGCGATTGTGATCCAGTGCCAATTATCACGTAAAAAATCGAGGAACGTATAGGTCACTCCCAAGGGCTGCTTGATGTCATAAATGGCTTTGGTGGTATCAACCGCAACGGTGGTTACCTGCAGCGTAAGCGGGTTGGTGTAGATCGTATCTTTACCGGCGATCACGCGGAAAGGCGGAATAATATAAGTTCCGGCATCAAACGACGTGATCAGCGAGATACGTCTTACCGTAACGTTACCTGGATGCTGCTGATCTTTCGCGGTGTCGGTTTTCCCGGCGCTCACCACCTCTACGTGATTCGCCAGCGTATCCAGCAACGCCGGCAATACCAGCGAAGCGCCGGCGGGCAGCTTCACAGTCAACTGAATGGTGGTTTGTTCGCCGATCAGCAGCGAGGATTTGCCGATCTCCGCTGTTGCTGAAGGCGTAACCTGCCTTGCGGCTGCCTGCAAATACCCGGCGACGAGGAGCATTAACCAACAAAACGTTTTAAATTTTCTCATGTCTCAACGCTTGCTTTCCCGCTTTTTGAAAAGTGTCATCAGTGGTTTGACATAGGATTCGTGTGTGCCTATCGCCGCAAAATCAACGCCCGATTTACGAAAGCTCTCCTTCACTTGCGCATTTCTTCTTAACGCATTCGCTTTAAAGGCTTTGCGCACTTCACTGTTCCCCGTATTTACCCAGGCTAGCCGGCCGGTCTCTTCGTCTTTTAACTGGATGAGCCCAAGATCAGGGAACTCCTCATCGTGTTTATCAAATAGCTTTAACGCGATGATGTCGTGCTTCTTATTGGCGATCTTCAATTCGCTTTCGAACGCCGGACTGATAAAATCCGAAATGAGGAACGCGGTGCATCGCTTTTTGAGCGCGCCGGTGAAGTATTTGAGCGCGCCGGCCACATCTGTTCCTGTATGGTCGGGCTTGAAATCGATCAGCTCGCGGATGATCATCAGGATGTGGCTCCGGCCTTTTTTGGGCGGGATAAACTTCTCCACTTTGTCGCTGAAAAACAGCACACCCACCTTGTCGTTGTTCTGGATGGCCGAAAAAGCCAGCACGGCACAAAGTTCGGTCGCCAGGTCCTGCTTTAACTGCTGCTGGGTGCCAAAATTCTTCGAGCCGCTTACGTCCATCAACAGCATCACCGTCAGTTCGCGCTCCTCGTCGAACACCTTTACGTAGGGATGGTTAAACCGGGCAGTCACGTTCCAGTCGATGGTACGGATCTCGTCACCCGGCTGGTATTCGCGCACCTCGCTGAAAGCCATACCTCTCCCCTTAAAGGCCGAATGGTACTCACCAGAAAACAGGTGATTACTCAGGCCCCGGGTTTTAATCTCGATCTTCCTGACTTTTTTGAGCAGCTCCTTGGTATCGCGGGCCATAGTCAATAAATAAGAAATGTGCGGGTTAAGGTACTTCGATGGCGTTCAGGATCCCGGTAACGATGTCTTCGGCGGTCATGTTCTCCGCTTCCGCCTCATAGGTTAAGCCGATGCGGTGCCTCAGCACGTCGTGACAAACGGCCCGTACATCTTCGGGGATCACATAACCACGCCGCTTGATAAAGGCATATGCCTTTGCCGCTAAGGCGAGGTTGATGCTGGCACGTGGCGATGCGCCGAAGGAGATGAGGTTCTTATAACTAGCGAGCTTATATTGATCGGGGAAACGTGTAGCGAAAACAATATCAATAATGTACTGCTCGATTTTCTCGTCCATATACACCTCGCGCACGATTTTTCGGGCTTTCAAGATATCTTCCGGGTGGATCACCGGTGTAGGCTTCATCATTCCCTGCGGCGAGATGTTGGCCCGTATGATGCGTTTTTCTTCTTCCTTGCCGGGATAGCCGATCACTACCTTCAGCATAAAGCGGTCTACCTGCGCTTCGGGAAGCGGGTAAGTACCCTCCTGCTCGATGGGATTCTGGGTGGCCAGCACCAGGAACGGCGCGGGTAACGGGAAGGTATGGTCGCCGATGGTCACCTGCCGTTCCTGCATGGCCTCGAGCAGGGCGCTTTGCACTTTTGCCGGCGCACGGTTGATCTCATCCGCCAGGATAAAATTGGAGAACAGCGGACCTTTCCGCACAATGAACTCTTCTTTCTTCTGGTTATAGATCATGGTGCCGATCAAATCGGCGGGTAAAAGGTCGGGGGTGAACTGGATCCTGCTGAAATCCGCCTGGATGGCTTTAGAAAGGGTGTTGATCGCCAATGTTTTCGCCAAACCTGGCACGCCTTCCAGTAAAATGTGCCCGTCGGCCAGCAAACCTATCAGCAAACGGTCTACCATGTATTTTTGCCCAACGATCACTTTATCCATCTCTATCTTCAGCACGTCGATAAAGGCGCTTTCCCGCTGGATCATTTCGTTCAGCGCCCTGATATCCGTTGAGTAAGAAACCGGCGGCTGAGTGTCCTGCGGTAGGGTGTTGCTGTTATATTCTTCCATGAGGTCGTTTTTATTTTTCAGGAAGCAAACTTAAACACACAAACATTTTTTTCAAGCACGAAGCGGAGGGTTATTTGTTAAAATTTGTTAAAAAGAGAAATGGAGAATCTATCAACCTATTCTCCGTTCCCTATATATTAAATCTTCCTGACGTTGATGGCATGCAGGCCTTTCTGATCTGATTCGGTCTCGAAAGTTACTTTATCACGCTCCTTCACGGGCACCGTGAGGGCGTTGATGTGCACGAAAACGCTTTCCTGCGACTGGAGATCTTTAATAAACCCGTATCCTTTGGCTTCATTAAAGAAGGTGATGGTTCCTGTACGGGCCGCTGCCGGTTCGTCCACCCTTTTTGCCACACCGATCTGGATCTCGGAGGCGTCAATTTTTTTCTTTTTGAAAGGGTCGGGGGGCGTTGAGGAAATATTTCCGTCTTCGTCCACGTAAGCCAGCATGTCGTCGAGGCCCTTTCCCTTGCTCGAAGTATTTTTACGCTCTTCGGCTTTCTCTTTTTTTTCCTGCTGTTTCTTTAGTCTTTTCTTTTCTTTTTCCTTCTTGCCGAAGGTTTCTGTTGATTTACCCAATGGTGTGTGTTTTTTAGTTTTTATATGGGTGTAAGTTACGATTTTTTATCCGGCAATTCACGAGGTTTTTTACAGGTTTTAGAGCTATAAGCTCTGCTTTATTCCGGGTTACGGTCAAACCAGGCTTATTTCCTGTCGTTATAAGTTGGTACCTACTACCAGGAGACAACATGAAAAACACCATCGTATTTATCCACGGAATGTTCCAAAATCCCAAAAGTTGGGAAAAATGGACCAATTATTTTAGTGAAAAAGGATACCGCTGCCTGGCCCCTGCCTGGCCGTTACATAGCGGCGAGCCGCGCGACCTGAGAGAGAATCCGCCTGCCGGGTTGGGCGACCTCCGGCTTAACGACGTCGTGGGCGAGATAGAAAAGGTCATTTTGGGCCTTAACGAAAAACCCATTGTGATCGGTCATTCTGTCGGCGGCCTGATCGTACAATTGCTGGTTAACCGCGAAATGGTGAGCGCAGGCGTAGCCATTAACTCGGTTGCACCCAATGCCATGCTCGATTTCGACTGGGGGTTTTTAAAAAACAGCGCAATGATCGCCAACCCGCTGAAAGGTAATGAGCCTTTTTATATGGACCTGGAGAATTTCCATGCGTCGTTCTGCAATACCATGACGCTGGAAGAAACCCGCGAACCGTACGGGCAATACGCGACGCACGACAGCCGAAACGTACTGCGCGATTGTATGGGCGAGGCGGGCCAGCTTGATACCGAACTGCCGCATGTGCCGTTACTTTTCGTCGCAGGTGAAAAAGACGAGATCATTCCCAATACGCTGAACGAGAAGAATTTCAAGGCCTATACCGATGAAGCCAGCGTCACCTCCTTTAAGGAATTTGCCAACCGCGGCCATTTTATCTGCGGGCAGCCCGGCTGGGCGGAAGTAGCGGAATACACCTGCACCTGGCTGGAACAACATGCCGTACCCGAGGCGGTTACAACAGGCGGATTCTATAAATAAGTGAGTAAGTTACTCCGCATCCTTCCTGCGGAGGCTTCGCTGTCTTCGCACTCCGCAGGGATGAAATATTATAAGCCCAGGGTGATTGAGTGGTCCCTGGCCTCATTTGAGACGCGCGACGCTTCCCAACCGATCATGGCGCTTTTGCGCTGACTTCCCCAGTGGTACTGCCCGGTTTCGCCCGTGGCGCGGATCACGCGGTGACAGGGAATAAGCAGCGCCACCGGGTTATCGCCAACGGCAGAGCCCACCGCGCGACTGGCTTTGGGATGTTGGATCTCTTCGGCGATTTTCGAGTAGGTTGTCAGTCCGCCCATCGGGATCTTGAGCAGCGTCTCCCATACTTTCACCTGGAATGACGTACCTTTCAGGTGAAGCCTGATCTCGTTCAGCCGGCTCCAGTCCTGTGTAAAAATGAAGAGCGCGTTTTGCTGGACCGTATCAAGCAGGTGTTGGTAAGTTGCGTTCGGGAATTGCCTTTGAAGCCCGGCGAAGGCGGCTTCCTGTCCTTCATCGGCAAACGCCATGTAACAGATCCCTTTGGCGGTGGCCGCCACCAGTAGCGTTCCGAAGGGGCTCTCTGCAAAGCTGTAGTTGATTTTCAGTTGCTCCCCGCCATTCTTATACTCGCCGGGCGTCATCCCTTCTATACGCACGAACAGGTCGTATAAACGGCCGGTACCCGAGAGGCCGGTTTCATAGGCGGTGTCGAACAGGGTAGCCTGTTTATCCTTCAATATGTTCTTAGCGTGTTCTATGCTCAGGTATTGAAGAAACTGTTTGGGGGTAATTCCCGCCCAATCCTTAAACATACGCTGAAAATGAAAGGGGCTGAGGCTCACATGCGCGGCCGCCTCTTCCAGCGAAGGCTGGCGCTTGTAATTTCCCTTTAAAAAGCCGATCGCCTGTTCGATCCTTTTATAATCAATTTCGTGTTGAGTTTCCATGTGTTACGATTTATCGATACAAAAGTAAGCGTAACGGGAAGCGAAGAAACCCGGATCTTGCGGAGTTGTCAGCGGTGGGAGTTATGGGAAACGGTGTTTTTGAGGGTGCCGATGGCATCGATGGATATCTCTACGACGTCTCCTGGTTTCAGGGTGAACTCGTTGGGGGGCACAAGGCACGTGCCGGTCATGAGGTAACAGCCATGTTCGAAGGAGGTTTCGCGAAAAAGGTAGCCGGCCAGCTCTTCGTGCTTGCGTTTCATGCGGCTGATCTTTACGGCGTCGTGGTACATCGTCTCCCCTTTACGGAAAATCGACATGGCGATTTCCGTATCGTCCGCTACCGGCGATTCCGGAACATATAGGCAGGGACCGATAGCGGCGCTGCGATCGTAGATCTTCGCCTGCGGAAGGTACAGGGCGTTCTCCCCTTCTATGCTCCTGGAACTCATATCGTTACCTGCGGTATATCCCTGGATGTTCCCGTTCGAGTTGATGAAAAGCGTCAGTTCGGGCTCTGGTACGTTCCACGCCGAATCCTTGCGGATATAAACCGGCTCCCCTGGTCCCGATACCCGGCAGGCCGCCGATTTAAAGAACAGTTCGGGGCGCGCCGCATGGTAAACGCGGTCGTACAGGTCGGCGGCGCCGGATTCCTTAGATTCTTCCATCCTCGCCTCCATGCTGCGCGAATACGTTACGCCAGCTGCCCAGATCTCCTGGCCGCCAACAGGTGCGCAGATACCTGATAAGGTGGCGGTCTTCAACCCGGGCATCAAGCCAAGCAGGAATCCATACAAATGATCGCGGTTTACCAGCGTGTCCCAATCCTGTTCCACCTCGTATAACGAATCTTCGTATCCCAGAACAATGCCGTTTAATGTTTTATACAATTTCATACAGGCAAGGTAAGGTTTCCGGCTTAATCCTTTCCCCGGCGGTCGTGCATTTTTTGCTTTTCACAGAATTTATCCTGCAATGTTTATGATTACTGGTTACGTGGGCAAAGCGACTGGTACGATGGTGAACACGCCCGGTGGTGCAGGGCAAAACCCACGCACAGGTTAAAAGCGGACGCCCAGGATCGATTTCCAGAGCGGGCGTGTTAGCAGGTTGAACCCGCCGAAGTCATTTACGAACTCCACTACCCCGCCGAGACAGTTTTCGGCAAACTTAGCTTTGTAGTTGCGATAAGCGATCCGGTATAATTTTTCCGGGTCGGGGATTCCGATCCGCTGGTAGATCTCCTTGCGTATGTACAGGCTTCTGAGGAAGTAGATATTTCCCAATACCAGCAGGCTGTACAAGGTCTTCTTAAAAAAGCCGGCTTTGGCGGTATACCGTTCCAGCAATCCTTTAGTAAAATGAATATGCCTGCCCTCTTCGATAGAGTGCAGCTCATTCACCTTTTTCAGCACATTGTAAACGCCTGGTTCCTTCCGGAGGTAGTAACCATACTTATCCGTTACCAGTTCAACGGATAATCCCGTCATGAACATAAAGTCGGGCGGCAGGTATTTCGCGGTAAACGTGCCCGCAAAGCGATGCCACCGTGTCGGTTTTACCGGGTCGCCGTTTAACCGCATGATGGCTTGCGTAAACATCTCCTGGTGGCGGTATTCCTCGATCACTTCGCGGATGAGGAAGCGGTGCTCGGCGTGGTGCGGCGGGATATCCAGGATATAACGGTTCACGAAAAGACAAAACAGCTGCTCTCCCCACCCGTACGAATACATCACCTGTACGGTCTCATGCCGGCCCAGATCGAGTTTTTGCCCGGGCGTCAGCGTATCGTATACCGGGAGGCCGTGCAGGGAGTTCAGCCGTTCGGGGAGGAAAACATCACCGGGCAGCGGATCATCCTGCCAGGGAATGTAGGTTTCCGGCAGCAGGGGATGCTCCTTGCTGATGCGGATCAGCCGTTCTATCTCATGGGTTTCCATTTTAGCTGATAATGTTAAACAGGAATAAAATAGCCGTCACGAACAAAATGATCAGCCCGGCTAAAAAGAGAAAATCTGCAAGATACTCATACCGGGTGCCTGATTTGATGCTGCCGCGGATAGAGAGGAACGACAACATACAACTAAGCATAAAAAAGACGATGGCTATGGTTATGGTTTCATCTATCACGGTCCGTTCATTCATTTTCAGGAACTTCAGGGAGGTTACCATCACAAAGCATAGCCCCAGCAAGTTTGACGAAGCGTTAAGGATGTGCGGCGATTTATCGTTTCCCCTGTTCATTACCTGTTATCAATCCATTTTTCTGCTTCAGAAAGCGCCGTAAAAAGCTGCGTATCAATATTTCCGGCGGCAACACCGGCGGCTTTATTCGCCGACAGCCGGCTGAACACATTTGGCGCATATACCCAGGCCAGGTGGGTGATGCCGGCTTTTTCCAACATCGGGAAAAATACGCCGCTCACCCAATCTACGGCCTCCGACCAGCTGCCGAGTACATGCGTATTGTCGTTCACAATTTTACTACACCGGTTTTTCTCCGCCATTTCCAGCAATACCAGGCAGCCGTTCTTTACCGAATCCAGGTCCTGGAAACCCGTCCAATCGGCATATATCCTGTGAGACCGTTCGTAGTAAGTGATGGTAATGGTTGTGTCCTGGTAAAACGTGTTGCCGATGCGTTTCGCTTTCGCGACGTTGTGCGAATCCAGCGGAAGCCGGAAATAGAACGTCGAACCTGCACCTGGTTGGCTCTCTATCCAGAAACTGCCCTGGTGCCGCTTCAGGATCTCGGAAGAGATAAACAAACCGAGACCCAGTCCTTCAAAGCGCATCGCCGTATTGTCCACACGGTAATAACGTTCAAAAAGGTGGAGCAGGTCCCCTTCGGCGATGCCGATGCCAAAGTCCTTCACCGACACTACTACGTTATCCCGTTCCACTTCGCAATTAATGATCACTTCTTTCTCGCCGGGAGAGTATTTGATGGCGTTGTTCAGGAAGTTGCTCACCACCTGCTCGAGCCGAAAGCGATCGCCGGTATACTCCACGTCTTCGGCGTGTTCCAGTATCAGCTGGTGGCTGGGCGCCATATGCTGTACGCTTTCGATAGTATCTGCCAGCATCTGTTTAAGGCTGAAAGGCTGCATGTTGTAGATCATCTTACCTGCGTTGATCTTGGTCACGTCGAGCAGGTCGCTGATCAGTTTTTCGAGGCGAAAGATATGGCCCGCAGATTTCTTTGCAAAACCGGCAAGCCTTTCCGCGTCATCGGTGCGCTGCATCATCTGGTTAAACGCTTTGATACTGGTGAGAGGCGTTTTCAGTTCGTGACTGGCGATCGAAAGGAACTCGTCCTTACGTTGTTCATTGTCCTTTTGGATGTCGATATTGGTATTGGTGCCCAGCCAAAAGGCGATCTGGCCGTTTTCGATCAGCGGCAGGGCACGTCCAAGGTGCCAGCGATAGTCGCCGTCTTTAAACCGCAGGCGAAATTCTACCGTGTACGCGGTACCGGCTTCCAGCGCATGGCGCCATTTCCTGAGGCAATCGCCGAGATCGTCGGGGTGGATAAACTCATTCCACCCGCTTCCTACAATGACCTCCATCGGCTGGCCGAAGTCGTCGCACACTACCTGGTTCACATAATCGAGGGCGCCATCAGGACGCGAGGTCCATACCTGCTGCGGGATCGCGTTAAGCAGGAACCTGAACCGTTTTTCGTTTTCTTCTTTTTTTCGCCTGGTGAGCACGGTTTCCGTCACTTCGAACACGAACACCAGGATGCCGTCTACCATACCGTGGATATCATGCTTCGCCTGGTAAATAAAATTGAAGTACCGTTCTTCTACCGGGCCGTCATCATTGCTGGCCAGGGGCACCATCACCTCCTTTCCTTCGAACGTTTTGCCGGTGCGGTAGATATCGATCAGGATGTCGCAGATCGGGTGCCCGGCAAACTCAGGTAAAGCTTCCAGCAAGGGCTTTCCACGCAAATTTCGCCCGGGGAAGAGCTGCTGGTAAGGCGGGTTCACAAGCTCGAAGATCATTTCCGGGCCGTCGAGCACACAAATACCTGCCGGCGCCTGCATGAAAAAAGCGTTCAGCCTGTCGCGCTCGCGGATGGCGTCCTCCCGGGCGGCCAGCAGCTGGCTCGTCCTGAGCCCTACGCGCTTCTCAAGGTCTTCGTTCAACTTCTGCAGGTTGCGCTGCGCCTGGTAAAGATCTTCGTTAGTGGCTTTCAGCTCTTCGTTGGTGGCCTGGATCTCCTCGCCCGATTCCTGGAGCAATTCGCGCGCAGTCACCAATTCGGTAATGTTATAGGCAAAGCTGAGGATGCCGTTGATGACCCCGTTTTCGTCGTACCTGGCCTGGTAAACGAAATTAAAGTAATGGTCTTCCGGTTTTCCACCGTCCTGCCGGACCATCGGGATACGCATTTCGGTACCTGAATAGGTTTCGCCGGTATCGTAAACATGTTTCAGGGCTTTTAGCACCTCGTGACCGGCCAGTTCCGGCATCGCCTCCAGCAGCGGCTTGCCCCGCAGGCTGCGTTGTGAAAAGAATGCCTCGAAATGAGGATTGGTGTATTCGAATACCCAATCCGGGCCAGAAAGGATGGCAATCCTGGCGGGGATCTCCCTCACCAGCTTCTCCATCCGGTTGCTCATTTGCAGCGCTTTCGCCGCCGAACGCGTTTGTTCTTCGAGGCTGGCCGTGAGTTGCTGGCGGGCAACCTCCTGTGCCGTTACGTCCTCCGTAAAGTGAATGATGTAACGGATCTCGCCCCTGCTGTTCAGTACCGGGGTATGCGAGGTTCGCCAATAGCTGCTCCTGGTAACGGCGGGATCTGCGGGATCAGGGAAATCGAACCGGGCAACCGGTATCTCATGCGGTTCGCGGGTATTGATTACGCGGATCAGCGAATTGGCGACGTCCCTGCCGCCCTGGTCCCGGGCGCCGGGCGTAAACACTTCAAAAATATGGCGACCGGCAACGTCCTCTCTTTTTTTTGCCGTTATCCGCAGGTAGGCGTCGCTTGCCGTAAGCATGATCAGGTCGGGCGAAAGCACCAGGTACAGCCCCGGCAGTGTTTCAAAAACTTTCATCATCTCTGGTGAAAGACCCGTTTCGCCGTTCATAATTTTGAGTAAACTTTATACAATAATACTAAACCACTGCGCTATTTCGGATCACCGAAATCCGAATCTTTTATTCTCAGACCGTAATTGCCGTCGGCGATCTGGTTAGCCATGTGGTCGATCACCGAGATCTTACGGACGGTGTCGGCATCCTTCAATACCAGTTCCTGCTCCAGGCGCGTCCTCGCTTCGTGGTCTTTCTTGATCCGGAGGTAAAAAACGACGGTCAGCACGATGGCGATCAGCGAGGCGAGCACAACGACCAGCGGCGTATAGGAAGCGTATCGTTCCATCTCGGCGGTGCGGGTGACAAGCAGGCTCAGCTCCCTCGCCTGCATACGGCTGATCACGCCGCGGATGCGGTCCATCGTGGCCTTTCCGCTGCGGAGGCTGTCGGCATTGACTGTAATTCCCGACCGCTTCTGCGAGATCATATCAGCCAGCTTCAGGTTTTTCGCTTTAAGCAGGTCCAGCAGCGTATCGCAGGCTAGCTGCTGCCGGGGATTATCCCTGGTAAGAAACTGTACACTGTCAAACGCCGCTTTCGCTCTTTCCTTAGCGCCGGTGTAAGGTTCCAGGAAATCGGGGTCGTTGGTGAGGAGATAGCCGCGCTGCCCGGTTTCGGCATCTTTCATAGAAGAAACAACGTCTTCGAGGTTAATGATCACTACATTGGTGTGGTCTACCCAGCGTGTGGTGTCCAGGAGCTTTTCCAGCGCCAGGTAAGATAGTACCGTACTTGCGACCAGGATGATGAGTGATAAGGCGTAGGCCCAAAAAATGTTCTTTTGAGAATTCTTGGATTTCATGCGGAAATGTATGATTTTTTGAAAACGGTTTCAAAAAATTCTCATGTAAAGGTATTTGGGTGGAGATTGTTTTTAATAAGAAGGGTTCGTAACATCTCCGATAAATGAAAGCGGAAGCGGCAGGGATAGATTTTTCTTAAAAATTACTAGGTTTAGGGGATGAAGATACCCGCTCATATTTGCCGTTTCCCCTGTCTTTCAGGCCTGCTTCTACTCGTTTCCAACGCCTTCGGCCAGGGTTTGAAATACCAGGTGGCCGCCTTCGAAAAGATAAAGGAAGCGCTTCCCGTCGAAAAAGTTTCGCTGCACCTCGATAAACCCTATTATGCCGTGGGCGACACCATCTGGTACAAGGCTTACGTAGTTAATGCCGATTACCTGACCGCGTCAAAGCGGAGCGGATTACTGTACGTTGAGCTTGCCAATGACAGTAACCGTGTGATCAGGCGCGTCATGCTGCCCGTGATAATGGGACTAACCTGGGGTAATATTGCGCTTAACGCGGATGAGGTGGCAGACGGGAATTATGTATTGCGGGCCTATACCCAATGGATGCGTAATTTTGGGGAGACCTACGTATTTAAGCGTGAGCTCCGCATCGCCGGCGGCGAACAAAGCTGGCGTGTGAAACTCGCCAACCAGCTCAGCGGGGATAGCCTTCGTCTTTCTCTCCGCTTCGATAAAGATAATACGCAGGCACTGGGGCTACGTGAAATGCTGGTAAAAGTATTGGACGGGAAGAAAGAGATCTTCCGTAAAAACGTGGAAACGGGCACAGACGGCAGCCTGGACCTGGCCATGCAGTTACCGCCGAAAACACCGGCGACCCAACTGACTTTACTGGCGGAGGACTTGCGCAAAGGTGAAGGCGGACGAAAGATCTCCATCCCGCTGCCCGTTAACCGTCCCGGGACCGTCGACGTGCAATTCCTCCCGGAAGGCGGTTCACTGGTGGCCGGCTTGCCCGGTCGCGTCGGCTTTAAAGCCATCGGCGAAGACGGTAAAGGAACGGAGGTAAGGGGCCGGGTCGTGCGCAACGGCAACCAGCAGGAAGTGGCTGTTTTTAACACCGGCCATCTCGGAATGGGCTCGTTTAACCTCGCCGCAAAAGCCGGTGAACAATACACCGCCCTGGTACAGCTTCCCGATAAGAGCATTAAAAGCTACCCGCTTCCGGCAGTTGCCCCTGTTGGCACGGTGCTGCATGTGGATAACCTCTCAAACAAGGATTCGCTGATCATCAGCATGGGGGTGTTAAACCCTGGAATGAGCAGTAACGTTACTTATTCGCTGATCGCCCAATCGCGTGGTGTGATCTGCCATGCTTTCCAGGTAAGGCTTACCGCGAATACGGTCCGCAAAATCTCCAGGGACCTCTTCCCTACCGGTGTCGCCAGGTTCACCCTGCTCGACGCAGCCGGTAAGCCACTGAACGAACGCATCGTGTTTATCCGGCAGCCCGACGATCTCGATATCCGCATGAACGGGCAGGAAGCGATGAGCGTTACCGCGCGCGACAGCGTACCGGTAAACATCCATGTGACAGACCGCAACGGCGCTCCCATCGAAGGAAGCTTCTCACTTGCGGTAACTACCGACAACCTCGTGAAAACCGATACCTTCGCCCCCACGATCCTTACCGACCTCTTGCTTACCTCCGAGCTCCAGGGCACGGTGGAACGCCCCGGCTATTACTTCGACCGCAGCAACGCGGATGCGGATACAGACCTTGATAACCTGATGCTTACCCAGGGTTGGGTAGGCTACGACTGGAACCAGGTAACCAAACCCGCCGAACCGGTAACTTATGCCGCGGAACCGGAATTTACCGTACAGGGAAAAGTTAAAAGCCTGTTAAATAAGCCTGTTGCCGGAACGGAGGTACTGCTATTATCCACCCGCAAACCGCCGGTACTGATGAGCGCCGTGACCGATTCGCTGGGCTCCTTCAGGTTCGCCGGGTTTACGCCCGCAGATACCCTGTCATTTATGCTCCAAACGCGTAATAAAAGGGGTAAAAGCTTTAATGTGAACCTGGAAATTGATGCACCTCCGCCGCCGAAATTCACGGCGGGCGCCGGAAGATTGCCGCCCTCATTCGTTAATGCCGATACCACGCTGCTCAGCTACTTTAAAACCACCCGCAAAAGACAGCAGCAGGTCAACCTTCCCGAAAACGGGAAACTGCTGAATGAGATCTCCATTGTAGGACGGAAAGTGGTTAAAGGCTCGAAAAACCTCAACGGCGCAGGGAAGTCTGATTTCACGATGGATGAAAAAGACATCGCAAAGCTTGGCAAGATCACATTGGGTGAATTACTGGCAAAAAACATCAGGGGATTCGGGCCGGGTATTTTCCCGCCAAAATCCAGGCCACCGGTACAAAGTTACCTGGTAAAGGAAAAAGAAATGCGGCTGGTGATCGACGGTATCGACGCCGATTACTTTTTTGTGGAGGACGAACAAACCATCAACGGCAGGTTCATGTACCTGAAAGACCTCATGGAATTCTTTACGGCGGATGAGATAACCGGCATCGAGCTGATGTACAGCGGTACGAATAACTACAAATATGGCCAGAAATTCCTCACTTTCGACCAGCTTGCTACACCGGGCTACCCGACGTCGGTGGATTGGGCCTTCATCGAAGTTACTACCCGGTCGGGCAAAGGTCCTTTTATGAAGAAGACGGCAGGTGTAGCCTTACATAAGCCACTGGCGTTCACGTTCCCGCGAAAATTCTATCGCCCTAAATACCTGCCCGGCAGCACCGCTCCCGATCTTCGCACCACCATTCACTGGGAGCCGAACATTGTTACCAACGCATCGGGGAACGCATTCGTTTCGTTTTACGCGGGCGCACAACCAGGCACCTATACTTTATTAATTGAAGGAGCAGATATGAACGGAAAGGCCGGCGTTAGCGCAAAAACCATCGTTGTAAAGAAATAACGGGAAATCAGGTAATAAACGGTGTGAGCAGGCAGCTACTAAACCTCCACCAGTTTGTGCTTTACCGCGTACGTCGCCGGGCCGGCGGTGTTTACAACCGCGGTCGTTATCAGCTCTATCCCGTTCAGGTCCGACAGGCCGGATTTGAAACAAATCCCGCATTTTGGAACCAGCATTTTGTACGGGAAACAATATTACTGTATATCAATTGGTTATATTTGGCACCATTATTAGACTATCCCTTAATAACAATTTTATGAAAGCCGATAAAAAGTTAAAAGTTTTCCTGGTTGACGATGATCCATTTTGCCTTTACATGTATGAAAAGCATCTGAATAATATTGGCTACAAAGACGTAAAGACTTTTAGCAGCGGCACCGCATGCCTTGAACAACTGGCAGAAAAACCCGACGTTATTTTCCTCGATCATAACATGGACAGCCTCAACGGGATGGAGATCCTTAAAACGGTGAAACGCGTGATGCCGGATATCTACATTGTGTTCATTTCCGGCCAGGAAAGCACAGAAACGGTGATTAAATCGCTGCAGCAAGGCGCTTTCGAGTACATTTTTAAAGGGGAATACGAACTGGAGAACATTGAAAAAGTAATGGGCAAGATCATCGAATCCAAAGGTTTATCGCCTGATAAACGGAAAAACGGCTTCATTTCACGGTTCTTTTCATTTTAACATCGGGAAATCTACCGCTACAAATGATCCGGGAAAAGAGATCACCTTATAAACCTGCCTGCGAGCGACAAACATGGAGCCGATAAACGACCTTTCCACCGATGGACTTAAACAAGAGATCGCCGGCCTTAAAACCAGGCTTTCGGCGCTGCAGGAAGAGCTGAACGCGTCCCGGGAAACAATGAAACGGCTGGCGAGCGGCAAATCGGCATTCCTGGTAAACATCAGTCACGAGGTACGCACACCCATGAATGCCATCCTGGGTATGAGCAGGCAGCTCGAAAAAACCCGCATGGACAGCCAGCAGCGGTTCTACCTCAAAACGCTGATGTCTGCCACCCGCCGCCTGATCCAGACAGTGAATGGGTTAATGGATATAGACACTGGTACCCCCAGGCCCGAAGCAGATAAAACCATCCTGCGCAACTGCCGGATCCTATTGGCGGAAGACAACGAGATGAACAGGCTGGTGGTAGCCGAAATGCTCGAAAATTACCAGGCACGGCTAACCGAGGTTTCCAACGGCAAAGAGGCGGTGGACGAACTGAGCCGCACTCCCTATGACCTGGTATTAATGGACCTTCAGATGCCCGTAATGGACGGATTGGAGGCTACGAACGTGATCCGCCGGGATATGAAATTGCAGGTACCCATTATTGCACTCACCGCAAATGCCAATAAAGGAGAACGCGAACGTTGTATGGGCATTGGCATGAACGATTTCGTAGCAAAACCTTTCGAAGAGGACGACCTGGTGAATACCATCGCCGCCTGCCTCCACCAGCAGGTGCCTGAAAACAAGCCGCTTAAAGCTGAAGTTGACCCGGTTCCCGGCAATACACCGCTATATAACTTGTCAAAACTTGAAAAGATCAGCCAGGGCAGCGATGTGTTCGTTGATAAGATGGTCGGCTTATTTTTGACACAGATGCCACAATCGGTCGCGGAGATCCGGGCCGCCTATGAGGCGGGGAATATAAAAGCCATCGCCGCCGTTGCCCATAAGATAAAACCTGCTATAGACAGCCTCGAAATCGCTTCCCTGCGGCAGGTGGTGAGAGAGTTGGAAACGCTCGCCAACACCGAACCTGCCTCGCAGAAGATCCCCCGCCTGGTAGATACCGTAGGCGACGTGATCGGTAAGGTATCAGTTCAATTGCAAAACCGGCAGAAATAACGTGACCATCGGCGGCCGTATCAGCCGGCTCGCCTGTCAGTAACGTGGTCCGTCTTTCCTGAATCTGCCTTTTATCATCCATACCTCTGATCTTCCGTTTGCCGAAAAGGCATTGGTACTGGTTATGGCGATGATGGTATCGTCGTTTAAAATACAGAGGCTGTTCCACAGTCCCGATTTACTGGCAGGAATCAGGAACGGGTTGCTGGTTTTTATGAAACTACGCGCCCTGTTATCGCCTATTGCGACCTTCATTTCGGCAAACCGGAGCTGGTTACGTCTCCCTTCGGTACCCTGGTAACACAAGATGGTTTCCCCGGTAGTAAGCTGTCGTAAAAAAGGCGCACCAGCGTAAATGGTATCCGGTAATGGTTCTTTCAGGGCAAAGGCGCGGTCGGGACTTTCTGCACCAACGGTTTTCGACCAGTTATTTTTGAGGGAGCTGCGAATCACCGCCGGCTTAAAATTGCGGAATCCATTATCTTCAATGGCAAACACCACTTCGCGCTTATTGCGCAATAAGAGCGGTACCGGCATCCCGTCCCTGCTGCCGGGCCTGAAACTCACCACAACCGGTTCCGGCGACCAAGTTCTACCGTTATCCAGCGATCTCAGCATGCTGATGTTCTGCTCATCTGAATTGGTAAACGGGCCCTCATCGGCAAAAAACAGCTGCAGTTCGCCGCTGCGGAGCTGAATTGCGGATGGTTCCCAGCAACCGTCCCTGAAAAGATGGCCGGCTTCATATAATGATCTTTCTGCCGACCATGTAGCGCCGTTGTCGTGGCTTATTTTAATCCTGATCCCGAACTTACGCGACGGATCTATGCGAAACGGACGGGGATTGTAACAAACCAGGATGTCGTTATTGGCGAGTACCAGGAGATCGGGCACTGCCATGTTCGTGTCTTCGGTTTTGGCGGCTACGGTTACGGGATCGCCCCAATGGACGCCGGCGTCGATACTTTTCACGGCTACTATACTTCCGTCGGCTTCATAAACTGCCAGCAGTGTCCCGCCCGGTAGTTGTGCCATCCTGGCGTAACCACAGTTGCGTTCGCCCCTGGCAGAAGACGACACTTTAACAAGCGTGGCCTGGTCCCACACAATGTCGCCCCGCTGTGCAAACGCACCACTGGCAGGGAGAAAGATCGCGAATGCGATAATCGTTTTAGCAACTTTGCTGAAATTGAACATCCGGTAAGGTTTTAATGGTTAGTATGCCTGTAACAAGTACTCAATAATACGTCTTTTTAACGTTTACCGGCAAATTTGCCAAGCTTGTTACAAATACCCGTTATGAAAAATAACGCCGTGGAACCTGGTATGCGCAATTGCCTCCGGAGCACTATCTCCACCAGATCGTCGGATACTACGCAGGGCCCGGTGATATTATGTAATATTAATTTGACACGATATTTAATACACTCGGATTTTATTTGCTAATTTCGATTTAGCAAAACCAAAAATTAATGAAAAAAACACTCATTCTATTCATGGCCTTCGCACTTTCGGGTGCTGCAAGTATGGCTCAAGCCCCTAATACGCTCACCAGGAAAGAACAAAAACAAGGTTGGAAGCTGCTATTTAACGGTAAAGATCTTACCGGCTGGCATACCTACCGCAGAGATACTGTAGGCTCAAAATGGCAGGTTAAAGACGGGACCATCGTTTTTGATCCCTCACAGCCAAGAAGTGGCGGCGGTGACATCGTAACCAATGGAGAATACGAGAACTATGAGCTTAACCTCGAATGGAAGATCTCTAAAGGCGGCAACAGCGGCATCATCTTCGACATCCAGGAGCAACCCCAGTTTGGCGCAACCTACCAGACCGGCCCTGAAATGCAGGTATTGGACAATATCGACGCAGCCGACAATAAAAAAGAAAATCACCTTGCTGGATGTTTATATGACATGGCAGGCGACGCTACCGTTTCAAAACCGGTGCCCGTCGGCGGATGGAATAAAGTAAGGATCATTCAGAACAAGGGTCACCTTACCTTTTACCTTAACGGCATCAAAACATTCGAAGGCCAGATCGGCAGCGAAGAGTGGAACAAGATGATCGCCAACAGCAAATTTGCGAGCAAAGGCTTTGAAAATTTCGCCAAGGTGGCAAAAGGCAAGATCGCTTTGCAGGAACACCCTGGATCAAGCGCCTGGAGGAACATCAAGATCCTTCCGCTGTAGACGGCGACAGGACGTAAAAAAGCCCCATTTACACCGGTAAATGGGGCTTTTCTATGGATTTTCCCACCTGAACCATTGCATGAACGATCACCTTTCAAAATCTGTTATATTAGAAAGTTAATGGCAAGCCTGATGAAAACCACTACCGTAGAAGAGTTTTACCGGGAAACATCGGCACTGATTCCGGAGGGGATCAGCAAAGAGATCGGGCATTTTAACGTTTTCGACCTGGAGGAGCTGGTTGGGCGGGCAGGTGCAAAACCGGTAATGCCCTATAACAGGCGCGCGTATTATAAGATCAGCCTCATAAAAGGACATAACCGTGCCGAATATGCAGACAAGACGATCGAGATCGAAAAAAGTGCGTTGCTGTTCGCCACGCCAAAGATCCCGTACAACTACATACCCTACGACACTAAACAATCCG
Organism: Hufsiella ginkgonis; assembly: GCF_009834915.1. Taxonomy (GTDB): domain Bacteria; phylum Bacteroidota; class Bacteroidia; order Sphingobacteriales; family Sphingobacteriaceae; genus Hufsiella; species Hufsiella ginkgonis. The sequence goes on from NZ_WVHS01000002.1 coordinate 850,247, forward strand.
GCCGGTTCTGCATTTTCACAGGCGAATTCCTGGTACAAGCAAAGAGCGGCGTGATGCTGGATGAGCTTCCGATCTTCAAATCCGGCGGCATTCCGGTGTTCGAAGTGTCGGACGGCGCCGCTGCGGAAATTGACGCGATCTTTAAAAAGATGACCAACGAACTTTCCTCAGACTATGCCTATAAATACGATCTCCTGCGAAATTATGTGCTCGAGCTGATCCATTATGGCCAGAAACTGCAGCCTGCTACCGCACTTTACCCGGCCCACAATGCATCGGCAAGGGTTTCTTCCTTATTTGCCGAGCTGCTCGAGCGCCAGTTTCCCATCGAATCCCCCAGGCAAAAGCTCAGGCTACGCACCGCGAAGGATTATGCGGATACGCTCGCTATCCATGTAAATCACCTGAACAAGGTGCTAAAGGAAAACACAGGGAAAACCACCACGGAAATGATCGCCCGCCGTATCATCCAGGAAGCCAAGATCCTGCTAAAACAAACCGACTGGAATATCTCGGAGATCGCTTACTCGCTGGGCTTCGAAGAGATCGCACACTTCTCTAACTTTTTCCGCAAACGAACGTCGTTCTCCCCGGCAGCATTCCGGGGATAGAAGAGAAGCGGGGGGATTAAAACATATCCCGATCCCCAACTATTTTGCCTGGTCCGTTATGCGGTTGACAGCTCGCCGAACCGGTCAATAAAAAAAGCCGGGAATGATCCCGGCTTTTCAATCAACAAACCTCAACTTAAAACTAAACCTCACGCCCTGCTTCTCACTTTCCAGGTCCCTGCTGCGGGCGTTTATGATGGTTGGACTGCTAGATCCTCCCGATGGTTTAACGCCAAACAGGAAAAGACGGTTGATTACAATCAGATGATAATCCGTGGATTTTTAAATATAATCGCCATCCGGGATTGGCTCCGCCACCATCACCCGCTGTTGTTTGTCAAGATAACTGCATACCATTTTCCCGGTATCAACTGTCCACTTCTCTACTCCTGCTGCCGCCGCCTGCCTGCAAAATGTCAGAAAATCAGTCTGTCCCTGCTGGTGAATGGCAATGACATGGCGTAATTCATCGGCAGAGGCCACTTTATTGATCGTTAACGGCTCATACCTGGCGTGATCCGTCACCCGGTACCGGTTGCCGCCAAAATAGGTCACCGATCCGTCGGCAACCCGAAATTCATAGGTCAATAGTCCCAATCCCTTAATCTCCCGGACATAAGCCGGAAAATCAGCGCCTGTTTTTACTTTACCGTGCGCTTCTTTTACTTGCTGTAATGTGAACATAGTGTCTCGATTTTATACTGCAAAACTACCGGGGATGGCTGGGCCGGAATTGTAAAAAATCGTTTATCCCGTCTTGCTGTTACGGCGAACCGCCTTAAGGTACCGCTCCGGCGTATAAGAGGTGAATTTCTTAAAGTCCTTGATAAAATGCGCCTGGTCATAGTACGACGATAAGTATTCCGCAAGGTGCAGCCTGCCGCGTTCTAAGGCGTTTACCATGTTCCCGGCTCTTACAATCCCGGCAAACTTTTTGGGAGATGCGCCAACTTTCGCCCTGAAACGCTTTTCGAGCGGGCTTTGGCTGCTGTTCAGGAGCTTAGCCACCTGGCTGATGCGTACGGTACCACCCGATTGATAAATGTGATGAATCGCTTGCTGAACCAGCTTATCCCGCCCTAGACTAATAAGGTTACCAACGAGGAAACGTTCCACGATACTGATGCGTTCCCGGTCGCTGCCAGCATACTGCAGCTGCTCTTCTACTTCGCTGGTCTGCCGGCGACTAAAAAGCGCATCCAGCGCAATGCTTTGCCGGAATAGCTCGTGTATGGGTATCGCCATAAAATGAGAGGCGCCCGTCTCTGTAAATACCACCAGCACCGTGCCCGTTTGAGGGCTGTTTTTAAAAAGCCTGTAAGCGTCCAGCAAACCTGTGATCCCCGAACTGGCCAGGGCCTGTGGCTGCCCCTTTTCTACCAGTTCAAGCTTCCCGCGATACTGAAAGCCCATCACTACAGCAGCTCCCGGCAGCACGGGGTACGTCTGCGCTTCCCCGGCTTCGGAAATTACCAGGTGCTTTACGTAGGGCTTTAAACGTTCGCATGGCGCGTAGATCTCGTACCTCATGGTAAGGAATGGGCTCAAAAGCTCCAGTCAAAAATAACATTTGTTATGGAAAACCTGTCCCCATGCATCCCCATGGAGTGAGCACATAACGGCTCACTCTTGTGCTGCGCTTATGCTGAAATCGCTACTTGCATTCCTGCCGGAATACGGCCGGAACGCCTCAGCCGATGGCCGTTGCCAAGATCGGTATCCCGGGAGGCTTATCGCCGCAGCCGTGGCAGTTAAAAGAGCTCACGGAGAAAAACGAGGTGGCCTATTACTAATTGTTCGATAGCGAGCAACCTGTACCTGTACTATACCCCTGAATACAAACATTGGAACGAAGGCCTGGAAGCAGGAATAAAGGCAGCCCAAGGAAACGAAAGGAAGTGAGTGACAATTTCGCACATGCCGGGGCACTCCCCTATTTCTTTTTAGGAGCGCGCCTAAAGGGATTAACCCGCTTTAAAAAGTCCGCCACACTATTTTTAGGAACAAAAGACTTCCCGTTTTTATAACGGGTAACCACCACCGAATCTGCCACGTATTTACGCACTTTCCCGTTCAATTTATCGTTGCGGTATGTCCCTTGTTCCAGCAATTTCCCGGCTGGATCGTACACAAAATAATCCCCGTATTTTGCACCTGTACGCCATCGTTCGCGGCTTTTTAGTTTACCATCGGCCGACCAGGCCAACCATTCACCGTGCTTGAGACCATTTTTAAAGCTGCCTTTCTCTTTAAGGTCCTTGCTAAGGTAATATTCCGTATAATTTCCATCGAGCAGTTTCCCGCTAAATCCGCCCTGCGTGGTACGGATCCGGTTGGCCGAATACCAATGATAAGTCTTCCCAGGCCTGGCAATAAAATTGTTTTTAGGGTTGCTAACCCCGGCGGTGACCGTATAGTCGGGGTAATTTACCGTTATCTTATCATTCAGCAACGCTTTATACTCCCCGGCACGCTGTGCATACACCGGCGCGCACAAAATACTTAACACAAACAGGTAAATAATTTTCATCCTCAATTCAGTTTAATGAACATAGTTTTCCCCTGGTAGCTAACCTGGAGCGAGTCCTTCAGGTTCTTAAGCAGCTTAAGTCCATCTATCGTTTGACCTTCGGAAACCATCTGTTCTTTGTTATTCATAATGATAATGGCAGAGATCTTTTTCGTCTCGGGGCTGGTGGCGTAACCCAGATATCTTACCTGGGGTGCCGGCATCGTGGGCGCTTGTATGGGCGGCGGACCTTGCCTGCTCGAAGGCGCTGCCGGGACGATTACTTGCTCCTGGCGATATTTGTCGCCGGCAAAAGGATCGCGGTAGTTTAATACCAGGCTAACGGTATCCATTATCTTATAGCGACGGAGAGGCTCTTTGGCTTTCACCGCCATGCGAAGGGGTATAGCCTCTTCATTTCCCGTAGCGCTGATCACCCGGTAGATGATCATTCCCCACAGGGCGATCACAACCACGATTAACCAATAAGTAGTCGCTTTTGACTTCATCCCCGGCTTACTGGATGGTAAAACCTCTTACCGCACTGTATGCTCCCCTGTTCCCGGCTTCGTCTATCGCCCTCACTTTCCAGTAAAGCTTGCCTGTTGCCGCCGATTCGTTGAAGGAATAGGAAGTACCGTTCAGTGTTACCGGGAATGCGGAACTGTAAGGCGTCGCCGAATCGCTTTTCATGACCACCAGCTCATAGCTTTTTGTACCCGTTACAACGGCCCACTGGAGCGAAACGGGTTTCGGCAGCACCTTATTGTCATCAGGAAGTGTTAAGGCCACGGTAGCCGGTGCAAGCTGATCGGATACGATTTTGTAGATATCAGACCATTTGGACTGTTCCGTATCGTTCTCAGCCCTTACACGCCAGTATTGTATTTTGTTGGCAGACAACGGCACGGTATACCCGAGATTGGGTGTGGTGGCATTAAACACCAGTTTCGACTCGTCGGCAAAATTATTCGTATCCACCTGCAGCCGGTAACGGGTAGAACCATACAGTTTCGACCACGAATACGTAGCATCGGCCTGGTTGGTAAGCGTATTATTGGCGGGGAGGGCCAGTATTACCTGCTGCTCCTTGATAGACGAGCGGTAGATCCTGAACCCACGCGTAGCATAGGCGGTATGGCTGCTGCCGTTTTCGGCCCGTACGCGCCATTCGTAAAGCCCGGGATCGAGGATAACGCGGAACTGCTCGCTCCCGGAGATCAGCGTATCAAGCACCAGTTTTGCCGGCGAGCCGAAGGATGGCGTAACTACCTGGAACCGGTACGACAACGCATATTCTACCTCGTCCCACCAGAAGTTCTGCATATATTCACCGCTTTCGTACTGGTCGGCAGGCGCCAGCAGGGTCACCTGCTTTTCAGCCACCGACGGCTCAATAAATTCGGTACAGGCATATAGCTGTGCCATAAGCAAGAAACCGCAAATGATCCTGGTGTGATGATGCTTCATTTTTTGATATTTTTTATCGCCCTAAAACTTACTTCCATTACCGGCTGACCACTTTCCTGCAGCCCCGGTTGCCTTACCGATTTAATAGACACCGTGCTGATCATCCCCATGTGCTTTACACGGGCCAAGGTATCCAGCAAAACCACCAGTGTGCGGTAGCCGGCCTTCATCCTGATGCTTTGTGTCAGCACTGTTTTTACGCTATCGTCTTCCGCGGATCTCCTCGCCGGTTCATACATGATCTCTGCTTTTTTACGGGCGGCGATCCCCGAGGTTGTTAGCCAAAACTCATTGCTCCAGCCCAGGGAATCTACCCGGTAATTCGCCAGCAGCAGGTCGATCTCCTGCAGGTTCCTGCGCATATAAGCGGGGTTGTCCTGCAGGTTTTCCTGCTCGTTCAATTGTTTCTCCAGTTGCATGTTTAACGAGAGGGCGTTCACCGTGTTCCGGATGGCCAGGTTCCAGGCTACCAGCAGGAACACCGCCGCCCCGGCTACCAATAACCGGTTCTTGTTTTTAAAAGAGAGCTTGGTCGTCATACTCAATAACTGAGGCTTAGCGAAAACTGTTTCTCTTCCGGGTCGTCTGCTGATGGCGCGTATTGCAGTAAACTAACCTCTTTCACCCAGCTTTTTTGTTTTAACAGGTAGATCCACTCGTTTACCGGTTCTATCCCGGTGGCTGACCCCACGATGCGCACCCGGCCGATCTCCGTTTCCCCGGCCTGCACCCCTCCAATAAAGGTTTTGCTTACCGGGTTTATAGACAATTCCGTAAGCGTAATGCCGCGGGCCACCGTTTGCCCCACCTGGTCGCAGATAAACGCGTAACTGGTGCCGCCGTTCCAGCCAAGGTCATGCAGCAGGCGCTCTTTGCTCCGCATTTCGCCGGCGAGCCTCCGCACCAGGCTTTCATTGTCAGAACCCAGCGTTACGCGGCCTGCCAGTTCGGTATTACGGGTGTGGTACGTGCTAAAAACGATAAAATTAACCAGCAGGATCACAAAGAAAACCACCACCGTAGCGGCAAACCGGAACCTGAACTTCTTCCCCTCCCTGAATTCGTCCAGTACCTTCAGCATCGCCGGGTCCTGCGTTACCACCGGGACGAGGTAGTTATACAGTACCAGCTGAAAGGCGGTGGCATAGGCGATGATCAGCCGGTCGTCCAGCACCTCGCGATCGATCTTTAACGGGTATTCGGCGGTAACGCCGGGCTCATACCGGTAACTTTCCCACGTTTCCTTATCCGTTGAGATAATGCGGTGTCCATCGAAATCAATTTCAGCACCGTACGAGTTAAACTGCTTCAGTACATGCGCAACCGGGAACACGCCCAGGCTTAGGCTAAGCACCATGAGCCCTGCTTGCCGCAGTTGTGTGGTAATCGCCTCTGCCACCTCCCTGCGCACCAGCGAAACATACACCTGGTCCCCCGTTACGAACTGCTGTATGCAGAAGTTTGCCGGGTCCAGGTTCGGGAACAGGTGATGTATATGATCGCCGCCCGTACCGGACGCCTGCCTGGTAAGCACCCCTTTACCTGTTAAGGTAATGGCCACCGGCAATTCCACGGGGAGCTTTTTAATAATGGCGGGAATACTGCCGTCGAAGATCTCCTTGCTGGTGATGTCCAGCTGCCCTTTGCGGGCCGATACCTGCACGGCCCTTACGCTGTACGATTGGTCTGGAAGAATATGCACTTCCAGTCCCGTACAGGCGTTAAGCCATTGGTATTGGTTGAACCATCCGGCCATGGCTAGTTATAAACGATGATCGGTTTGATAAACACCAGCGTAACCACCTTACTGGTAGTTTTTTCCCGGCTGCTAAAGAGCCATTTTATCACCGGGATGCGGGATAAGAACGGTACACCCGATCCCGAGTCGCTGTTTTCCGTACGCTCCAATCCCCCGAGCACGATCATGTCCTCGTTCCTGGCGCGGATAATGGATTCGAACTTGCTGTTAGAAGTGGGCGGCGGGGCATTCTCCGGCGGATTGCCGATAAAGTCAGAAATGTCTACTTTAATGTTGAGCGTCACCTGGTCGTCGCCGGAAACGATCGGGCGTATGTTGATCACCAGGTTGGCCTTGGCCTCGATGAACTGCTCGGTAACCACGGTTTGAGTGGTGAGCGAGGGGATCACGTTCTGTGTCTTTTGGCTATAGTAGCGCGTGCTCCCGATAGAAAGCGACGCGGCATGACCGTTCAGCGTGGACAGCTTGGGAATAGACCTTACTTCTACGTTGTTGTTCTGCTCGAGCGCGCTCAGCCTTACGTAAAAGTTAGGCGTCACCCTGCCGATATTGATGGAACTGTTTCGGCCGAGCCGCGACAAGAAATCGTTAATAGAAGCCGCACCGAACGTGTAATCAAGGCCCGGCATCACGGTACCCCCGGTTTTAACGCTGTCAGACACGCCTGCGGAAATCCCGGTTTTAACACCGTGGCCTTTACGTACATCCAGGAGCGTTACTTCTATGAGCACCATCGGCACCAGCCGGTCAATCTGTTTAATGTAATTTTCGATCTCGGTGATCTGCGGCGACGAGCCCGATAACAGCAGGGTATTCTGTTCCTTGAACTCCTTAATTTCCACGCCCCGTTTCCACTCGGTAGGTATCATGGCCAGGATGGTGTCCATCGACCGGTTCTGCAGCTGCACCACGCGGTTGGTGCGCAATCCTTCCAACCGCCGCTCGCCGATCAGGTAGATCCCGTTTTCCTTTTTATATGTATACTCGGTTGCCTGGAATAGCGAGCTGAGAAAGTTCTCATAGCTGATATCGGTTACTTTGGTAGTAATATTCCCCCGGATTTCGGAATAAATAAAATAATTTGCCCCCACCTCCTGCGATGCACCTCTTACCAGGTCGATCACCGGCGTATTGGTGGCATCGGCGCTGATGGTTTTTCCCTGTGGCCCTGTCCGGCTGAAAAGGCTGTAAGTCCCGGGACCTGCAGCGCCTCCCGGCCCCGCGTTCACCTGCCTCGGCGTACGCCTCACCGAAGTATTGCGGTCGCCGTCGATGAACAGTTCCTCGCCATTCTCCAGCGACTGGAAAACATACACGTTATCGCTGGTACGCGTAAGCTTCAGGTTATTCGCATAAGCGAGTTTTTCCAGTGCCGTTTCAAAAGGCGCCTCGCTGAAAAAGCCGCTTACCCTGGCGTTAAGCAGCGCCTGCGGCACTACTACGTTCTTTTGCGACAACTGGGTGATCTTACGTGCCACCTGCGAGAGCGTATCATTGCTGACTTCCAGGCTAAGCGTATTGTTTTGCGCGTTATAGCGTGCGTTTATATCACGGGGCACTACCAGCGGGCGCTGTAGCGGCGGCCGCGTTACGGATATGATGGACCCGGTAAGGTTCATATCAAGGTCGAACTCCTTCACCAGGAACAAGAGCACGTTCAGCGCGGTCTCATTCGTAAAGTTATTGTACACCTTAAAGCTCACCTGCGGATCGACATTGATGTTCAGGTTATTCGATTGGGCCAGCGCCCGCAGGAACTCCTGTGCAGAAGCGCCCGACACCGCCAGCTGCACCCGCTGGTTGAGACCGGGCACGGTGATGGCGAGGTTACGCAACCGCTCATCAACCAGGCGAAGGCGCTCTGCACGTGCATCGCCCTGCGCAAACAGGTACTGCACCTGGAACACTGAGACAAAGAAAAATACCAGCAGTAAGACTTTTTTCATAAATAAGGTTTCAGCAATGTTCTCCGCCAGGTGATTTTAGTAGTTAAATAGTAGAGGATATATCTCCTCGATAGACGTATGCCCGGAGGCAAAAAGCCCGAATGCGTTCTCGGCCAGCGTTTTAATCCCGCGCTCCTTTAGCATGGAATCAATATACATATTTCCCTGCTTTATTTGCATAGCTAGCTCGTGGTCTACGGGGATCACCTCGTACACCGCCTTGCGCCCGCTGTAACCGGTATAGTAACAATGCTCGCAGCCCCGGGCCACCGAATGGCTGCTAACCGGGAAATAGGGAACGAACTGCCCCGGGTAAAGGTCGTTGGTAAACGGCGTCTCCTGTTTACAATGGATACACAACAACCGCAACAGCCGTTGTGCAACGGTGGTATTCAGCGTATTGGCCACCAGGAAGCCCGGGATCCCCATGTCAGTAAGCCTGGAGACCGTTCCCCACGCCGAGTTGGTATGTATGGTCGATAACACCAGGTGCCCCGTAAGCGCTGCCCGGATCGCCATATTCGCCGTCTCAGGGTCCCTGATCTCGCCTACCATGATCACATCCGGGTCCTGCCGCAGGAAAGTCCGCAACGCGGAAGCAAAGCTCAGGCCGATATTTTCTTTTAACTGTACCTGGTTGATCCCTTCAAGCGTATACTCGATCGGGTCTTCGATGGTAAGAATGTTGCGGGTTTCTTTATTGAGGTGCTTCAGCGTGGCGTACAGCGTAGTGGTTTTACCCGACCCCGTAGGCCCGCTGATAAGCAGTATCCCGTTTGGCCGCTTTATGCCCTGGTGATAGTTTGCCAGGTCGAACGCCGAGAAACCCACCCTCTCCAGGTCGATGTTGGCCGCATTGTTGTTCAACAAGCGGAGTACCATTTTTTCGCCATGCAGCGTCGGCAGTACCGATACGCGGATGTCGAACTTCTCGCCGTTCCCCTCAAACAGCAAACGACCGTCCTGCGGGAGCCGCTTCTCGGCAATATCCAGGTTCGACTGGATCTTGATCTTATTGATCAGGGCCGGGTATTCCAGTTTGTTAAGCAGGTAGCGCTCCACGAGCATCCCATCTATACGGATCCGTACGCGGCAGCGGCTCTCATAGATCTCGAGATGAATGTCGCTGCTTTTAAGGCTCCTGGCTTCGCGGATCAGCGTATTCAGGAAATCCTTTCCGTCGGCCGGCAGCGACTGTTTGGCACTTGTTTCCGATTCTTTGGCGCTATAATAGAACGTGTTCAGCAGCCGGGAGATCGCCTCCGCCGGTAACGGCTCCATGATGGCCGTTTTCCCGAGGATCACTTCGAGCTCTGCCTGCAGCGCGGAGATGTCTGATGAGTCGTCGCAAAAAAACACGATACCTGCTCCCGTTTCCTCTTTGGGCAGGATGCGGTAATGGCGCGCCTGTTCTTTACTGAGAATATGCAGGGTGCTTTTGGGGATATCTATGACTTCATGGCGGTTCATGGCTGCAGGAACGAAATGATTAAGCTGTCGTCGAAAGGGCTCCATTTAAATGCCCAGCAAACCGAAAGCAGGCCCAGCAACAGGATCGACTGGATGCCGGCGAGCGGGACCTTCCAGCTTCCGCCCGACTTCGCCAGGAATGGCAGCGAAACCGCCAGGGTAACTACCAGGCTCGCCATATAATAAACCACGTAGTTGACCGGGGGAAAGTAAAAAGCCACGCAAACCAGGAAAAGTATATCGCCCCAGCCGAGATAGCCATCGGTGATCCATACCCATTTTTTCTCCCGATACGAAAACCAGGCGCTCAGCACCAGCAGCTGTATGCTCACAAAGGAGAGGTTTACCGAAATATTAAACAGCAGCGTGCCGGTTGTTTGCCCGCGATACGCATCAGTAAGCAGCAACGCAAGCAAAACCGGGAACAAGAGCCAGTAAACCGCCCTGGAGCGCAGGTCCTGGATAAAAATAAACAGGAGGCAAACCGTTAACCATATACTGATCAGCATTAGTCGGGGGTTACTTCTTTCAGATTCTTATCCTGGTCGATCTCCCAAACGTTAAAAATGCCGTTCCCGTTAAAGTCGGTTACCGCCGTGGCACGACCTACGAAGGTGGACGCGCCTGACTGGATCACTTCGATCCGGTAGTTGGCTTTTCCGTCTTTTCCGTCGGTGGTTAACTTTTCCTGTATAAAGCCGATGGCGCTGAGGTCGTTCGTGTATTTCGAATTTTCGAAGAAATAATTACGCTCCATCATATGGAGGTGCTCCAGCTGAAGCTTGGCCTCGGTGCTTTTTGCCCTGGTGATAAGCGGCAGCAAATTGGGCAGCGCCAGCAGCACCAGGATGCCGATAATAACCAATACCACCAGGATCTCTGTCAGCGTGTATGCGGGTAATTTCTTTTTGATGATGGATTTCATGATGGGGTTGTTGCCTGCACTAAATTAACAACTCAAATGTGATTTCAAAGTGTGGAAAACAGGGGGAAATGAATTAGAAACTGTTACTTAATTGAAACATAGGTAAATACATCGCGATCAGGATTACGCCTACCACGATACCCAATAGGATGATGATTAATGGCTCCAATACGGTACTGATCGTTTGAGTGCGGTACTCAATTTCCTCCGTGTATTGCTCCGCTATCTTCTCAAAAAAATGTTCGAGGCGGTTCACTTCTTCACCCACCCTGATCAGCTGGATCAAACGCGGCGGGTAAAAGCCAAATTGCGAGAGGCTTTGGTGCAGCGACTCGCCCCGCATGATATCCTGCTCTACCCTGGCGAGCGACGATTCTACCGGGTAAAACGGGATCATTTGCCGCACCAGCCCGATGGCACGCAGCAACGGCGTATTGGTACCTACCAGCAACCGCATGGTATTGGCGAAACGCGCCAGGTAGATTTTACGCACGATCTCGCCTACCACGGGCACCCGCAGTACCAGCTTCGCCGATGTTTTTCGCAGCCATGGCTTTTCCTTAGCGGCGAACAGGAATCCCGCGGCGATTAGCAGGAACAGGATCGCGTAGAGCGACCAGGCATCGATAAAGCCCGAGATCCGGATGATCAGGGCCGTGATCCACGGAAGCTTTCCGCCAAAGCGGAGGAATACATCGCCGAACATCGGCACTACAAATTTCATCATAAAAAAAACGGCGCCAAACGAGGTGCACAACACAATGAGCGGGTATGTTACCGCGCTGATCACCTTGCGCCGCTGCCTGATCTTGCTTTTGAAGTAGGCCGCCAAACCGGCAAGTACCTCGCCGAGCTTTCCAGTTTCTTCGCCGATGCGGATGCTGTAATACTCATAGTCGCCGAACTTCCCCGCCGCCTTAATAGCGTCTGAAAGCGCGCTTCCCGACTCGATACCCGATTTGATCATGCTAAACATCTTCTTGTCTTTCCCGGAGGCCTCGTCCGTTACGATCAGTTCGAATGCCATCCGGAGGTCTATGCCCGACAACAGCAACATACTGAGCCCGGCATAAAACGCCTCTTTCCTGCGGTCGGGAAGATCGCTCCCGCCAAAGCTAATGTCGCGGTTAAGCACTTCAGCCCAGTTAACCTTACCAGGCCCAGGCTTGGCTTTAGGCGCTTTATATTGTGACAGGTCGATAGAAGGCATATACAATGATAACGAATACCGGTGTTTCTAAAGGCAGCCTTATTCGAAAAGTTGCGAGGCGCCGTAACGTTTCTGATAAATTAACGGCACCAGTCTTCCTTCCAGGTTAATGACGAACGAAATATGGTCGGCTTTCTGGCCTTCGCCAGCCGGCGCACGCTCGAAAGTTAATTCGGGACTTGTTGCCTGCACCCGGATGGTATCGGTTTTTAAGCCATATTGACTGCGCAGTATGTATTGAGGCTGAAAGACGTATTCGATCTCCCCGGCGGTGGTTTGCAGCCTGATGCCGGTCGCGGTGCCCATTACCAGGCTGGCGTCGCGTACATCCCTGCCGAGTACGTTATCGGCAAGCAGGAATTCGGCAACCCGCGCATTAAGCCCGCTATACCGGGCGTAATACCCGTTAACCACCGTAAAAGCCAGGTAAGCAATAGAGATCACGATTGCCGACAACAGCATGGCGACGGTTACCTCCAGGATGGTGAATGCCGGGGCTTTTTTATTGACCATGCTCATGTATGTTAATCAGCGCTTTGCTCACGCCCAACACCCTTCCGCGCTGCGTGGCGGTAACGGTCACCAATAACACGTCGCGGCTGTTCCGGTAAGGAGCTACCACCCTGTTATACCGGATACTGTCGGCAACGGTATCGAGGTCCCCGGGCTGCGGTATTTCACGGCACAGGGCGATCAGCCGACGCATCTGCCGGTTCGCCTGCTGGCTGCCGGCCGAAGGCCCGGAACCGGTAACCCGCGTAAAAATACCGATCGCCAGGCTGAATACCACCATGATGATCACCATGGCCACCAACACTTCCACCAGGGTAGCCGCAGCTATTTTCTTACCCGCTACCGCACCCATTGCAGTATCTCCCTTTCTTCCGCTTCATTGCTGAATATGGACGATGATAAATAATATTTGCTCCTTGCCGTGCGATCGATGGTGATATCGATGAGGAAGTTCTCATAAAGCGTAGCCGGCGTTTGCATGATAAAACGAATGCACGACACCTTCCCGTGTATGGTTACCGGTGCCTGCATTTTCAGGTAACCCGTAGCATAGATCTCACCTTTAATGTGGCTTTGCTTGCCGATGCTGATGATGGTTTGCAGCGCGGTGCGGTTGTCTTCGCGCGATAAAAGAATACCTGCGAAGCGGGTGTCTTCGCCAAGGGATATCTTCGGCTGGATGTTGCTGTCGCCAGCCTTAACGATGGCCATGACCGAAGGATAGTTAAACACGCATCCCCTGGCGCTCACGATGGAATCGCGCGCAAACAGCTGGCAATTCCCCTTGAATCCTTCTTCAATGACGATAGACCTCGCATAAATGACCACATCCTTTAAGAGCGTATTTCCGGGGATGGTGAGCACCGTATCCGAATAAATGCTTACCCTGCCCGAAATCACCTTGCTGCTGATCCTGGTTTGCGACTTGTCGAGATGAACTTCCAGCCCCGGGTTAAAAAAAGACCGGAAAACCGAATCCGGCAAATTGCCGGTAACCACCTCTTTATCAGCCGGCGACAACTTCGACCTGATAACGCCCAGCCGCTCTTCATTTAACGCGGGCAGGGTACGTTTGCTGTCGGATATCTTACCATAGATCAGCTCCGTCCCGGTGTACGGTCTTCCATCGGCGTAAGACTGGCGCACGCCTGACTTGGGCACTTGCGCCGACCCCGTGATCCGGGTGCTCCCGCTCACGGATAGCGGGCGGTCTTCATCCGAAAGAAACAGCGCTACCTGGTCTGCAGCCGTGATTGTACCCGTTAAGAATGCCTCCTTAACCGTATCTGCTTGCGCAAAAGCTTTAACTGAACATACATCGAACAGCCCCCAGGCTGATTTCTGGAGGACCACGCTGTCCGTTCCCTCGTCGAACAGGTCCAGCCGCTGGAAATCCGTCACCTTCGCATCGCGCGACAACAGCAGTGCCCGTCCTGATTCGGCGTTCATGCGCAAGCGGTTCATCCGTTTGCTTTTTTGTGAGGCCGACCGGTAAAAGAACGCGATGCTGATGAGCGAGGCCGATAAAATGGCGATGATCAGCGAAATGATCAATACGATGTATAAGGAAGACGCTTTTAACATACGGCCCTGTGAAATTAGATTTTTTACAGGGAAAACGGGCAGGATCAACGGGTAAAATGAGCGAGGTTAATAAATACATGCAAGCCCGCAGAACTATTAAACGAGCCGCGGAACACCCGGAAAATGTCAGTCACGCATAAAACACCGATAATAATGAATATTATTGGCTTCTTTCTAAATGCACCGGCATGCTTCCCGACATCCTGACCGCCAGTACCGCTACCATTCTCCGCGATCCCGGGAACTATAACCGGCTATTCGACCAGCTGCACGAGCTTCACCAGTTTTATGCCTCGCTTAGCGGGATCTCTGCGGGCGAGCCTTCCGGGGAAGATATCGACCTCCCATGGGGAAAAGCCATCGGCCCTGCCGGGGCGGCACAATGCCTGCTCGAGCTTGCACGCACCACCAAATTTGTGCGGGGGGTTCACCAGGCCATCCTGCAGCAGCAGGCGCGTTACCCCGGCAAAAAGATCGGCATCTTTTATGCAGGCTGCGGCCCGTACGCGGCGCTGCTCACACCCATGACCACCGTGTTCAGTGCCGGGGAACTGAGCTTTACCCTTATGGATATTAACGCCGCTTCGCTTGCTGCGGTCCAAAAACTGTACGGACAGCTGGCGCTGGAAGCGTACGTAAAAGAATATATCCTTGATGATGCCGTAACTTACCGGTTGCGGGATCCCGATGCTATACACCTGGTAATTTCGGAAACCATGAACCAGGCGTTAACCAAAGAACCGCAGGTACAGATCATGCAAAACCTGGTGCCGCAATTGGACAGCAATACGGTCTTTATACCACAAGCGATCAGCATCACTGCAAAACTCACCAGCAGCGAAGCCGAATATGCGGCCGCACAAACAGGGAGCATGGCTGAAAGGATCGGCCTTGGAACGGTCTACGCCATCAGCCGGCAAACGCCCTTTCCACACACAGAACAAACGATCCGGGTCCCCGACACGGTGGGCGATTTCACCATGCTTAGCCTGTTTACCGATATTTTGGTTTTTGGAAATGAAATGATCTCCACCAACGAATCTAACCTGACCGTTCCCATGAGGATTTGCGATACGGAGGGACTGGAAGGCCGCGAGATCAGGTTCAATTATGTAACGGGCACAGATCCGCATTTTGAAAGTTTCCTCAAATAGGCCTGCGATTTTATTGCCTCCTCCGTCTTCACCTCCTCTGAAGAAGGATAAGATCCCGGTCTCACGGAAGTAACTTATCGGATCAAGCTGAATTTCTGGAGAGTATATTTGGCTATCAGCATTCAGCCTGTGAAGTATACCTGATAAGATAAGTAATTGATGTTGATCTGTTCCTGAGCAGCATTCCAGGTATGACAGTGTAATCAAAGCTGATCTCAAAAAGATGCTTAAATACCGGGGCAATGAGTTGGTAAGAAATACGCAGGTAATAGCAAGACATATCAAAAATGAAATCAATAGGCTTTGGGTGGCTTGCCGGAGAGTCTCTCGCCTGAGTTTAGCTTAGCGAATAAACTTGCTGCACTTAAAGCCTTTGCTAATGCGCTTGTTTTGTATGTGGAAAATTGATGTTGTGCAACAGCCACTCAGTCCGGTATCAATACTTCCGGAGATCAGCCCTACAGCTTCCAATCTGGTCTTTCGAAGTGACAGGTATACCCATAGGGATGTTTTTGCAAATAATCCTGGTGCTCCTCTTCGGCGTTCCAGAAATCTGCGGCTGGTACCACCTCTGTTACAATCTTACCGGGCCATTTGCCGGAAGACTCCATCTCGGCAATTAACGCGTTAGCGGTTCCGCGCTGCGCTTCGTTCATGAAGAAAATGGCCGAACGATAGGATGCCCCGATATCGTTCCCCTGCCGGTTACGGGTAGTTGGGTCGTGGATCTGGAAGAAGTATTCGAGCAGCTTGCGGTAAGTTAAACGCGCGGGATCGAATTCGATGGCGATCCCTTCGGCATGCGTGCCGTGGTTACGGTAAGTTGCATTGGGCACATCGCCGCCCGTATACCCTACTACCGTAGAAATAACCCCCGGGTGATGCCTGAACAACTCTTCAACTCCCCAAAAACATCCGCCGGCCAGGATCGCTCTCTCAGTTTGCATATCGCTTCGTTTAAAAAAACAAAGGTAACACAGAAATGAATGGATAGCAATACCTTAGTACCATGGCAGAACTTAAACTTTTCATGCTCCTGCTGGGCTGTAAGCCACCGGGAAGACATACCGAGCAACACGATATTTTCTTTGCTATCGCGGGTTCGTTAAATGAATTGGTCCCGGCGATCAGGTCCTTCTGGCCGGAACCGGAGCGCATCCACATCGACGCCTGGCGGGAAGTTACGGCGGTCGACGACTTTAGGGTGACCGTCCACGAAGGGCCGGCTGGCAATAAGCAATCGCCCGGCAGGCTGTTCTTTATTAACTTAGGCGGCTACCAGCCTAATAAGTTCGAGGAACAGCACTACCCGGTGCTTACCGTTAAACCGGACCGGGCCGCCGCCTTCCGGGAAGCAAAAGAAACGCTCTTTTTTAAACATAACCATTTCGAAGACGCGAATGCGCACATCGACGATAAATACGGCATCGATGTAGACGACCTGTACGAAATAGAAGAGATCCTTTCACCCCGGCAAAAAAACAGCTACCACATCCGGCTGACGCCTCAAACCGGCCTGCCCGGCGATGAAGTACATCTCGGATACCTGAAATTAAGTGAACTGGAATGACCTGCCGACCGTTTTTCATAAGTGTCATCTCAACAAAATCACTACCCTGGCTCACCTCCCTGAGGGCACCCGCTGCGGTACCGTCGTAGGCCCGTTCACCGTGATCCTGCCGTTTTTCACGGTCATGCGGTCGATAAAAACCACCCGCTCGTCGCCGGTAGCGCTGGTCCTGGCGTGGTAAACACAAAACATTTCCTTGCCATCGGGCGAGTAAGTAATGCTGTTATGCCCTGTTCCGGTCACCGTTCCGCCTTTGCCGGTGTTTTTTTCCAGCACGGGGTTATTCCCGGCTTTTTTAAAAGGGCCCAGCGGCGAGGCTGAGGTAGCGTATCCCACGGCGTAGTTTTGGCCGCCGAAATGGTTAGCGGAGTACATCAGATAATAAGTATTGTCTTTTCTGAATGTCACCGACCCTTCGGTCCACCGGCGATTGACCTCTCCCGAAGTAACCGACCTGCTTTCCCATTCCGCCTGTTTATCTGCGGAGCTCACCGGCGGCCGAAGCAACAACACCGGCTCCCCGATCACGCCCGAAAAGTCGGGTTTGAGCTCGATGCCATATACCCAGCTCTCCTCGATCTCTTTAAACCACCCGTTTTTTCGCGCCAGGGCAGCTATGTCGCTTTCTACGGCATGCTTGTAGCAGCACCTGGAATAATACAGGTAAACCCGCCCGTTCTTGTCGAAAAACACGTTGGCGTCGATGATCGGGTAGCCCGGGTCGAACAGCGGCTTATCGGAAAAGTCGACGAACGGCCCCCCGGGATTATCGGATACCGCAATGCCGATCTTGAAATTCTCCAGCTCGTTGGTAGGGTTATTCCGCCACTGGGCGCTAAAGAACAGGTAATACTTTCCCTTTACCTCGTACACTTCGGGAGCCCAGAACGCACCGACGCCCCACGATGTTTCCCGGTTACTGGTATACACCTGCCCAAGCGGCTTCCAGTTCACCAGGTCGGCCGATTGATAGGCCGCGAACCCGTTCCGCGCACCGCCACCGGTGCCGTACATATAATACATCCCGCGGGTTTGCAACAGGTACGGATCGCCAAACTTTACCGGGAGCGGGTTCGTAAAAGTGGCAGCCGGGACTTTGGCGGTGGGTTGCTGTGCCCGGACGTCGCCCGGCGCGACAGCGGACAACAGGACCAGCAGCAGGAGAAATCGTTTCATATACAATAAATATGGAAATATGGAGGATCAATTAAACCTATAATTCTAAAAGCACGAAAGCGATGACCACGCAAATACTGTCTTTTAGTGATAACCGGAGTCTCCTGATGGCGTTGGTAATGTGGTTTTCCACGGTTTTCTCAGAAATGCCGAGCTCCGCGGCGATCTCTTTGTTGCTTTTGTACTCGTAACGGCTCAGCATAAATACGGACCGGCACTTGGCAGGCAGCCCTCTCAGCGCCCGCCGGATGCTGCCCTCCAGGTCTTTCACCAACACCTGGTCTTCGGTAGAAAGATCGGAGCCAACGGCATTGAAATAGGCAAGGTCATAATACTTTTTGCGGACGGCCTCCTTGTGCAGGAAATCGATGGTTGCGTATTGCGCGGCCGAATACAAATAACTTTTCAGCGAACTGGAGATCTTTAGATTCGACCTGTTCGTCCAAAACTTTACAAATATGGTTTGAATGATCTCTTCCGAAGATTGCACATCCCGCAGGCGCTTGTTTACGAACACAAATAGCTTGTAGCTATAACGTTTGTAAATCTGTGCAAAAACAGCATCCTCATTTTTAAGGAAAACGCTAAGCAGGTCATTGTCAGTATAACTTTCAAAATTATGCATCAGTGCACTTGCTAAGAAAAATCGGCCTGGGGTTTATAATTCCTGCTAAGTAAAACAAAAAAAATGAAATTGCTGATGAAGGGCGGGCGGCAGCCTACAAAATCGTTTTAACAACGCAGCAGCGGCGTTTTTTTATTTTCTTTTAGGGGTAAGGGCGCCGGCAACCGACTTAGGTGTCATAAACCTTTACGACACAATTCTATGAAGAAATTTATTTCGATTGAAATAATCCGCAGATACCTCGCCGGCAGTTGTTCGCAGGAAGAAAGCGAAGCCGTAAGTGAATGGTTTAACTCCTACGGATCGGTCGCGGACGAACTGGTCGAACTTACCCCCGAAGAACGGGAGGCCTTCGAAAAACGATTGTTCGATCAGATCCTCCACGACATTAAAAATCCTTCGATCGCGGGTCCCCGCATCACTTCAGCGGACGACGCTTACAACGAGACCGGCGACACCGGCACCGGCCATCGCCGTATTCCTTACAAATGGTTTGCCGTTGCCGCCATGCTCGTTTTCGCGGTAAGCTTGGGTTTATACATTAACCGGTCACAAAACGCCGGTAAGCCCAACCAGGCAGGCATTCCAAAAACGGCAAAACAGCCCGATCTCCTGCCTGCTTCGAACAGGGCGGTGTTAACCCTGGCCAATGGCGAAACCATCGACCTGGGCGACGCGAAAATGGGGCAGCTGCCTCACCAGGGCAAGGCGACCATTTTAAAAACCAGGGAAGGCCAGATCGCCTACCACCCAAAAAGCGAGCGGGATGCCGATGTTGAATACAATGTAATGACCACCCCAAAAGGCAGCAAATTTGAGCTCGTACTGGCCGACGGCACCAAAGTTTGTTTAAACGCCGCCTCTTCGCTGCGCTACCCTACCACATTCACTGGCGGGCAAAGAAACGTTGAGCTAACCGGCGAAGGGTATTTTGAAGTCGCAAAAAATAAAGATAAACCCTTTAACGTGGCATTTAACGGGGTAACGGCACAGGTGCTGGGTACTCACTTCAACATATCGGCTTACCACGACGACAGTTTTGTAAACACCACGCTGCTGGAAGGGTCGGTCAGGATCAAAAAGGACAGATCGGTGGCCATGTTAACACCCGGGAAACAAGCCGTTGTGGAGAACGGCTCTGATCATATTGTCATCAGCGATGCGAATGTAGAAGAGGCCACCGGGTGGCGTGACGGCCTTTTCGTTTTCGAGCACCAAAACATTGCCAGCATTATGAAAAAGGTATCCAGGTGGTACGATGTAGAGATCGTATACAAGGGGTCAACCAAAACCGATCAATATTTCAGCGGCGTATTCGATCGCTCCAAGAAAGTGGAAGAATTACTTAGCTACCTGGAAAAATTAGACGGCGCACGTTTCAGCAAAGAAGGAAGGAGGATCGTGATCATGAATTGACCTTACCTACCCCCGGAAAAGATCAACCATTGAAACCAGGAGCGTTTGGACCCGCCCCTGGTTATCGCCCACTTGGACGAAGGCGCGTCAGTTGTTGAAAATAACCTGTATCAATAGACTATTAACTAACTAACAACCAAATGTACCTAAATTTTACAGCTTTTTATGGCAGAAGGCCTGCCAGCTTTTTACAAAAATTTCTTCTAATAATGAAGCTGACATTAGCACTAGTGTTTGTGATATTGCTTCAGACGAAAGCGAGCATATATGCACAGAGGGTAAGCATTAATGTAAAGAACGCTTCCGTCATGGAAGTGCTTAAGGGTGTCAAATCGCAGACCAATTATGATTTCCTCTATGACGATGAAATTTTAACCAATGCCAGGCCTATTAGCCTCCGGCTTACCAACGCACCGATTTACGAAGTATTGGATAAGTGCTTCAGAGGGCTTAATATCGAGTATACGATCGTTAACACCACGGTGCTGATCAAGAGCAAGCGCGTTTTCGTTAAGCCGTCTCCGCTCCCGTTCCCTATTTCGGGGAGTGTAACGGATAACAAGGGATCGCCGCTCCAGGGAGTAACCGTAAAGATTAAAAACTCCGGCGCCGATACCCAAACGGATCTCAAGGGGGCGTATACCATTACCGTGCCGGATTCAAATGCGGTGCTGGTTTTTAGTTCCCTTGGCTTTGCTACCCTGGAAAGACCGGTACGCGGCTTCACCCGCCTTAACATCGTGCTCGAACCGGTTGCCACCTCGCTGGCCGAAGTCGCCATCGTATCCATCGGTTATGGCACGCTCGATAAACGGGAAGTTACCAGCGCCGTTACCCATATCTCGGCCGCAGAATTATTGAGCGTGGGCGGCAACAACGCGCTGATGTCGCTACAGGGAAAAGTAGCCGGTTTATCGATCACGAACACACAAACCGCTAACCCGAATTCCGGTCCCAGTATACAGCTCAGGGGCGTATCATCGCGAAATGCCGGGTTAGGCCCGTTATTTTTGATCAACGGCGTCCCTACAGACAACATCGATAACCTTAACCAGAACGATATCGAATCCATAGACGTATTAAAAGGCGGCGCGGCATCTGCCATTTATGGCACCAGGGGCAGCAACGGCGTGATTATAATTACCACCAAAAAAGGCGGCGACCAATCCTACGCCGCGTACGACGGGTACGCTACTTATGACCAGCCCACCAACGAGCTTTCCGTACTTTCTGCCGAAGAGTTCCTGGCGCATAACCGGGGCACCAACTTCGGGGGAACTACCGATTGGTTTAAAGAGGTGGCCAAAGACAAGGCGATCTCCTACAAGCACACCTTTTCTTTATCGGGCGGAAGCGCAAAAACCAACTACCGGTTATCTCTTGATTACCGCAACGCGGAAGGCCTGGAGCTGCGGTCGAGCCGCAAAGAATACGGGGGACGCCTTAACCTGAGTCATACCTCTGGCAATAACCTGTATGCCGTTAATATCTCCATCGCCCCCAGGTTCTATAAGTCAGCCAACTCCGCCGGCGGCGGATTCAGCCAGGGCCTCACGTTAAATCCAACCTATACGGTGATGGATCCTGCAAACCCGATCAGGTACCGCAACATCACGGTAGGTTTTAACGGCGCTTACAATCCCGTAGAGGAAGCCAATACGATCCTGAGCGGCAACGAGGGAAAATTTATGGACTGGAGCGGGTCCTTTAAGCTCAACCTGGTAAAGGGACTTTATACGCAAATCACCCTGGGAAGCCAGAATAACGACAATTTCGGCTTTGGATTTACGCCTTCTTATAATACGGCGCTTATCAATTCAAATGGCGGCCGGAACCTGGCCAACCGGAACTATAATAAAGGGGAACAGAAAAGCCTTGAATGGATCGGGAACTATTCACGCCAGTTCGGCGACCACGACATTAAACTGCTGGGAGGATATTCTTATAATTATTTCACCGGGTCTTCACTCAGTGCGTCTAACCAGGGGCTGCCGTCGGACGTATTAACTTACAACAACCTGGGCTCGGGCGCCTATAACCTGCTGGTGGGCGTAAACGGTGTCGGTTCCTCCAAAGACGATTCTAAGCTGATCGGCTTTTTCTCCCGTTTAAACTACGACTTCGGCAAAAAGTATTTTCTCTCGGCGAGTGTCCGCAAAGAGGGATCGTCAAAATTCGGGTATAACCATAAATGGGGTTATTTTCCTGCGGCTTCCATTGGCTGGAGAGTCAACGGCGAACATTTCTTCCCCCAGGTTAGCTGGCTTGATGACCTGAAGCTTCGCGCCGATTATGGCGTTACCGGGAATCAAAACTTTGGCAACTACCTCTCCCTCGACACCTACGGAGGCTACGGGTACTACCTCTACAACGGCATCAGCTACCAGGTATGGGGGCCATCGCAAAACACCAATTATGACTTAAGATGGGAACGGTCGGTTAACTTTAATGCGGGGCTCGATTTCGGCATGCTGAATAACCGGATCTCGGGAAGCTTTAACTATTACATCAGGACCAACAAAGACCTGCTTGGCAGTTACAACGTTTCCGTTCCGCCCAATGTGCAAACCACTACTTTCGTAAACGTTGGCACCATGAAAAACTCCGGGTTCGAGATCCAGCTAAACGGAGGGGTTCTCAGCCGCGAGAAGTTCAAGTACGACGTTTCGTTTAGCGGCGCAACAAACGCGAATAAGTTCGTATCGTTCTCGAACGATGTGTACAAAGGACAGGCATTCCAGGAAATGGCGGGTCTGCCCGCCCCCGGCTCGCCCGGCGCCTCTCAGCGCCTGGAGGAAGGCCGCCGCATCGGCAGCTTTTTTATGCTGCGCTCCGCGGGTATCGACGCCACCGGCCGGCTCCTGGTTTACGACCGCACCGGGAATATCATACCCGGCAACCGCGCAACGGTAAACGACAAGCAATATGTAGGAAACGGGCTGCCGCAATTCACCGCAAGCATGGGGCATCATTTCGCATACCGTAACATCGATCTCTCCATCAATTTGAGAGGCGCTTTCGGGTACGACCTGTTTAATACGGCGGCATTCTACCTGGGTACGCCGGTAACGCAATCGGGATCAAACGTGCTTACCAGCGCTTACGATGGCGGGAAATATTCCGTATTAACCAATTCAGAAACCTATTCAAGCCTCTCCGATTACTTTCTCGAGCCGGGTGATTTCGTTAAGATCGATAACATAACGGCCGGAATTAACCTGAAGTCGCCCGTGAAGTACATCAGCTCCGCCAGGGTTTACTTAACCGGGCGTAACCTGTATACGTTTACGAAGTGGACGGGAGGCGATCCTGAATATATCCAGGTGAACGGACTTACCCCCGGGATAAATACATCGTTGAGCTATTATCCTTCTTCCTTGCAGATCCTCGCAGGCCTGCAACTCAGATTTTAACCAGTTACCTAAAATAAACTACAATGAAATATAAAAATAAAGCAGTAATGGCTTTTGCGTGCCTGCTATTTTTTTTAAGCTGTACTAAATTAGATGAAACCTTGTACGACCGCATCACCTCGGAGAATTTCCTGCAAACCAAGGACGATGTGATCCGCACCTTTTTAAGGCCCTTTGAACATGGCTACTGGACGATCCAGGGCAACGGATTATTCTACGCCCAGGAGCTTCCCGGCGATCAGCTGATGACGCCTAACCGCGACGGCGATTGGTTTGACGGCGGGAAATACCAGCGCCTGCATTACCATAAGTGGACGATACAGGATGATTACACCTCTAACATGTGGAACGGCCTTTTCCAGGGCGTGTCGTTAGCTACCAACTCCCTCGAAGATATACAAGCCATCGACCCTGCAAAGTTCGGGTTAACACAAAAGGATAAGGACGGCTTTATCGCCGAGCTAAGGACCTTGCGTGCCTGGATGAACCTGAGGGCTTTTGACCTCTACCGCAACATCCCGATCATTACCAGGGTGAAAGGCGAAAGCTTAACGCCCGACCAGGCGCCGCCGGCGGAAACGTTCAATTTTATTGAAAAGGAACTGCTGGAAGCCATTCCCAACCTGCCTACACGCCAGGAGCTGGGCGTAAATGCCGTGGGCCGCTGGACAAAAGCGGCCGCCGCCGCCATCCTCGTTCGTTTATACCTGAACGCAAAAGTGTATACCGACCAGGATAAGTTTACGCAATGCGAAGCGGTGTGCCGCGACATCCTCAGCGGCAAATACGGGACTTATGCGCTGGAGAACCGCTGGGACGCTCCTTACGATTACAACAACGCGCAATCGGGCGAGGTTATTTTCGGCTTCCCCGGCAGCTTTGCCCAAACACATTGGCAGTATAGCGGCGACATGTATTTCTGGATGGCGCCGCACCAGGCAAGCAATTTCTTCGGGTTCACCGATTTCGGGAACATGAACACCCGGTTCAGCATGCAGCCCGGAAGAGATGTGGATAGCGTAGAATACGCCTTCACTCTTGGTAAGCCGTTTGTTAAGTTCCAAAAATATACCGACGACGTGCGCCTGGTGAAGTATAAAAACCTCGGGAACAGCAAGCGCGAAGGCATGTTCCTGCACGGTTACCTGCCGTACTACAAGGATCCGAAGCAGCTGGTAAAGAGCAATAGGGGTTACACCATTTTCGCCCGGGATATGGTAGGTTGGTTTAAGGCCACGCCGCCGGGACAAAAGATCGCCGACAAAGTCTCTAACATGGACCATGCCGATGACAACTCCGGTATCTGGCCTGCCAAATACCCCATCTACCCGTCAGACGATGCCAATAAAATCACCTCCTCGTATGCCGAGATCCGGCTGGCCGAGATTTACTATTCGCTCGCCGAATGCGTATACCGCAAGGGAAATAAAGTGGAAGCGGCTTCGCTTTTAAATTCCGTGCGGAAACGGTATTACCCTGCCGGTTCCCCAAGCTTATACAGCGCGTCGGGAAGCGAGCTTACAGACCGGGAAATGATTGACGAGTGGGGCCGGGAATTTTTAGCCGAAGGCAGAAGACGCACCGACCTCATCCGCTGGAACGTTTTCAATACAGGCATCTGGTGGGACAAAGAGGCAGATGCGGACGACCATACCAAGATCTACCCCATCGGGCAGAACGTATTGAATATCAGCCCCAACCTAAAACAGAATCCTGGTTACAATTAAACTTAGCTAAATCAATGAACACCATACCATTTTTCGATAAAACGGCCGGGATAAGCGGAAGCGGCTTATTCAGGACATGCACTTTCTCCATTATGTTGTGCTTTTTTATTATGGGCTGTGATAAAACGCTGGACGCGCCGGAACCGGCGCCTTTAGAAACAGGCACATTCTCAGCTTCCAAAACCGCGGTGGAAGTAGACCTCACCAAACCAACCGCGGAAGCTGTTAAGTTTACGTGGACGGCCGTACCGAACTCGCTGGTGAGGTACTCGTTAATCCTGTCGTCGGGTACAAAAACAGACACCACCGTGATCGCCCAGAACGCCCTGACAAAATCATATACCAACGCAGAGCTGAATGCGATCCTGGTGACCAAGCTGGGTCTCGCCGCTAATACAGAAAAGGATATACAGGCCGTTGTTAAAGCAAAAGTCAGCATTAATGATAAAACCGCGTTATCAAACGCCCTCACCGTTAAGGTGATTCCGAAATAGCTTTAATCTACAAGCCGGGAGCGCTCTTAACGGGTGTTCCCGGCTTCCCTGCCGGAATTCTTCCACGGCTTTCTTTATAAACTGCGTTTTGGATTTATGGCGGATCCCGCGTATCGCCTTATCAGCCCTTTCCCGCCATCGCGATCATCACCGCCCCCACGATCATGATTGCCGCCCCGGTGACCAGCTGCCAGCTGAGCTTTTCTTTCAGGAACGTAACCGACAGGATCAGCGCAATAACGATCGACAACCGCTCGACGGAAGTCACCCACGAAGCATTTCCCAGGCTTAGCGCCTTGTAGGAAAAGAAAGACGACAGGGTGGTGGCTACGCCTGCCACTATTAGGAAGATCCAGGCGCGGCGATCAATTTCGGCCAGTTTGGCGAAATGCCCGCCGAATAAAACCAGCGACCAGGAGATCACCAATATAAATACTCCCTGGATGGCCAGCGCCGTAGCTGGCGCCACCTGTTCGAGACCAGCCTTGGTTGCCACCACTACAATGGCGGCTGTAAGCGCAGCAAGCAATGCATAAACTATCCACATGATCCGAATGCAGTTGGTAAGCTGCTCGTTATTAACCTTATTTTGCAGATAATGTTTAACTCTTTCCCATCGCTTCTGCGTAAAAACCTGTGCCATAAACCGGGCGAGCCTGCTAAAGGGACGTGATAGATTTAAAATTGGCCGACAAAAAAAATAAAACTGTATGATATGACCGTTACAAGCATGGCAATTCATCCACATCAACCGTGTAAATCGTTCTAATTCGCCCTCCATTCCCGATTCCGGCGCCAACGTCGTATATTAGAACGACCATCATAAGCCCATGCTCCCCCGATTAGCGAAGAGAGTTATCATTTTAATATTATTTGTTGCCGGAGCGTTATCGTGTCAAATACCCGCCCTCCGCGCGCAGCAGAACACCCTGCAATTTAAACACCTCACCATCAACGAAGGTCTTTCGCAAAATACCGTGTTCAGTATTTTACAGGACCATAACGGTTTTATCTGGCTGGGGACCGAAGACGGCCTGAACTGTTACGATGGTTATGAATTCAGGATCTTCAAAAACGAACTGTCAAAACCGGGAAGCCTCGGTAATAACCAGGTGAACGTGATCGCCGAAGACGGCAGGGGAAGGCTCATCGCCGGCACCAATGGCGGCATCAGCCTTTTCAACCGCAGGACCCAGGATTTCCTGAACGTCCCCATACCTTCCGTAAAAAGAGACAACCAGTCGGCCAATTTCGTGACCTCACTGGTTTTGGAGGGCAGGGACCGGTTGTGGATCGGTACTTACGACGGGTTAAAATATTTCGACCTGGGCCGCAACGCGTTCATCGCCGCTGGCATACCTGATTCCCTGCTGCAGGGTAACGTACAGGCCATCTACAAAGATCGTACTAACCGGCTTTGGGTGAGCTTCCGTAGCGGGCTGAAGTGTTTCGACCTGCGGTCGAAAAAAGCGCTGCCAATACCCCTGGTACTGGCAGGATCGCTGGAAGAGCACCCAAGCACCATCCGGGTGATCCGGGAAGACCCCGCCGGAAACTTGTGGCTGGGAACCGAAACATCCGGGTTGTTTTGCTACCGGGGGAGCGCTGGTGTATGCAACCGGTACGTGGCCGGTACAGGGTCGCTTCCAGCCAACGTGGTGCGCGATGTCTTCTTCAACACGGATGGTACCGTTTGGATCGCCACCCGTAAGGGCCTGAGCATCCTCGATCCGGTGAAACAAACGTTCACCAATCTGGGGCACGATAAATACCAGGCCGGAAGCCTTTCCCACCAGTCGGTACTAAAGATCCTCAGGGATAACAACGGCAGCATCTGGGTGGGCACCTATGCCGGCGGCGTAAATGTCTATCACCCTCAGAACCAAACTTTCGGTTACATCGGCGAGCAATTTGGCACACGAAGCGGGCTCAGCAACCCGATCGTGAGCACGATGTTAACTGGCAGGAACGGCGAGCTCTGGATCGGTACGGAGGGCGGCGGCTTGAACTGGCTGGACCTCGAAACCGGTCGCTGCGAGTCTTTTACGCTGCCCAAAAAAGACAACGCATCCCCCGAGAATATTGTCAAATCCATCGCCTGGGGTACCGGCGGTACCCTGTGGGTGGGTGCCTTCGATGGCCTCTACCGCTTCGATACACGCACCCGCTCGATGCAGCCGCACCCCTTCCTGCCGGACGCTAAATACAAGGGACGTACACAGGTGTACGCCGTTCTTCACGACCAGGAAGGATTATGGGCAGGCACCAACGGCGGCGGGCTGGTACATATCAGCAACAATGGCCAGGAGCAGGTATATGTGACCGAAGCCGGCAACCCCCGCTCCATCAGCGGCAACAACATCAGCGCCCTCGCCAAAGACCAACACGGCCGTCTCTGGATAGGTACCCTGCAGGGCTTGTGCCGCCTCGACCGCGATGGCAAAAGTTTTACCCGCTTCCCGGGAGAACGGGGAAAGCCCTACAACCTGACCAATAACAACATCACGAGCCTCCTGGCCGACTCCCGGGGATATCTCTGGGTAGGAACACGCGGCGGCGGGCTGAACCTCCTCGACGAGCGCTCCGGGCGGTTCTACGCCCTTACCGAGCAAAACGGATTGGCCAACAACGTGATACGCGCCATGAACGAAGATGCTCAGGGCAGGATCTGGCTCAGCAGCAACAAAGGTCTCACCATGGTCGACGTATGGCCCGGGCGCCCGGAACTAAAGGTGCGGGAACTGGCAAATTACAGCGTTACCGATGGACTGCAAAGCAACCAGTTCCTCTCCGGGGCTACTGCCCGCTCTGAAAACGGCGAGCTCTTTTTTGGCGGGATCAACGGCATCAGCCGGTTCTTCCCCGAAAAAATGCGCAAAAATACCAGCCGCTACCCCGTGGTGTTCACCGATTTCCTGATCAATAACAAAAGCGCGCCGATCGGCACCAGGGATTCTCCGCTGAAAGCGCACATCAACGCGGAACGAAACGTGACACTGGCCTACGACCAGGCGAATTTCACCATCAGGTTTGCCGCATTGAACTACATCAATGCCTCCAAGAACCGCTACGCCTATCGCCTGGAGGGCTTTTCAAACGACGACTGGCACCAGGTAGGCGAGCAACGAACGGCGACCTATACCAACCTCCGCCCCGGCGATTATGTGTTTATGGTAAAAGCCAATGCCGAAGCGGGCCCTTCTCCAGGCGCCGAAGCCCGCATCCATATCCTGGTGCTCCCGCCCTGGTACAAAACCTGGTGGGCTTACCTGCTCTACATCTCCGTGTTTTGCGCGTTGCTCTACCTGTTCTATTATTTCTCGCTGCAAACGGCGAAACTCAAAAGCGAGCTGGACTTCGAACAGCTCAACCATGAAAAAGACCTCGAACTTTCGCAGCGCAAGCTGAGCTTTTTTACCCACATCTCCCACGAGATAAAAACGCCGCTCACACTGATACTCTCCCCCATCGAGAAATTAATGACCAACGACAGCCTGAACAACAAGGTGCAGCACCAGCTGCAGCTCGTCCACCGCAACGGCGAAAAGCTTATGCACCTCACCAACCAGCTGCTGGATTACCGGCGCTTCGAAGCGGGCCACCTGAACCTGCAGGCCGCAGAAGGTAACCTGGTGCGCTTCACCAGGGAGGTGCTAACCGCTTTCCAATCCTATTCGGTAAGCAAAGGCATTACGCTCCGCCTGGACGCGGGGCAAAAAAGCGTCCGGGTATGGTTCGACCGCGACAAAATGGAGAAAGTGCTGTATAACCTGGTTTCCAATGCGCTCAAATTCACGCCTTCCGGCGGAACGATCACCGTCAGCGTGCACACGCAGGAACCGCAAAACCGGGCGATCCTCCGGGTGACCGACAATGGTACCGGCATCGCGCCGGAACGCCTGCCCTTCATCTTTAATCCTTTTGAAACGTACGATACACACGGCACCAACCAGGAAGGCACCGGGCTGGGGCTTTCCTTTGCCCGGATCCTGGTAGAGATGCACCACGGCACCATTCGCGCCGAAAGCACGCCCGCAACACCCGGAGCACGCGGTCATACCGCTTTCACCATCGGGTTGCCGTTGGGAAAGGACCACCTCTCTGCCGAAGAAATCATACCCGATTATAGCAACAGCGAAGACATTAAGGCGTACCGGCAAAACGAAGCAGAACTGCCTCCAGCCCTGTTGCCGGGCAAAAAGCAGCTTATTTTAGCCGGATCGGAACAACCTCCTACCTTGCTGCTCGTAGAAGATAACCCCGAGGTGCTCCAATTCGTCGCTTCACATTTCGGGGACGATTTCCACGTGCTTACCGCCGCCAACGGGAACGAAGGCTGGCAGCAGGCCCTCGAACACATCCCCGACCTGATCATCAGCGACGTGATGATGCCGGGAATGACCGGAACCGAACTTTGCATCCGCGTAAAGGAAGACGTAAGGACCAGCCACATCCCGGTAATACTCCTCACCGCCCGGGAAACGCTGCTCTACAAGATCGAGGGCGTGGAAACCGGTGCCGACGACTACATCGTGAAACCCTTCAGCCTCCGCTACCTCGATGCCCGCGTATGGAACCTGCTGGAATCCAGGAACAAGCTGCGCGAAAAATACAGCAGGAACGTGACGCTCCAGCCTACCAACGTGGCGATCAGCTCGGTGGACGAGAAATTTCTCGAAAAGGCCCTGCGTTATGTGGAAGACAACATCGCAAAAGAAAGTCTCGGCGTAGAAGAACTAAGCCGCGGGGTGAACATGAGTAAAACTACGCTGTACCGCAAGCTTAAAGCGCTTACCGGGCAGAACAGCAACGAATTCATCCGCAGCATCCGGCTGAACAGGGCGGCGCAACTACTTTTGCAGCAAAAGCTGAATATAAGCGAAGTAACGTATCTTGTAGGTTTTGGCGACCAGGATTACTTCAGGAAATGCTTCAAGGAGCAATTTGGCGTTACGCCGAAAGAATACGCAGCAAAGGAAACCATTGACGGGATGAAATTGTAAATATGCCAGGTTATATCGCCCTGCACTACCTAAAACAATGATAGAAAATTTAATGATGAAGTATGCACTGCTAATACCCTTCCTTCTCATTTGTGCACGTGATACTAAGGGCCAGGATAACCGGCTCCATCCATCCAGTTCCCGCGCACCGGTAAGCTACCATGACTTTGGCGCCAAAGGCGACGGCAAAACCGATGATCTCGACGCCATTGCCGCAGCGCACGAATTCGCCAACCTGCACGGCCTGCCGGTGAAAGCCGACGATAAAGCCACTTACTACATTGGCGGGAAAGCGCGCACTGTAGTGGTCCGGACCGACACCGATTTCGGTAAAGCGAACTTCATCATCGACGATACCGAAGTACAGGACCGCGATGGGGCCATTTTCACGGTGAGCTCTACCCTTCAGCCATTTAAACTGCCGACGGTAACTACCTTGAAAAGAGATCAAAAAAAGATCGGCGTGCCTTTGCCCGGCCCCTGCCTGATCACGGTCACGAACTCGCATATTAAGCAGTACATCCGGTTTGGCCTCAACCAGAATAACGGATCTTCGCAGACGGATATCTTCGTGGCCGACAAAAACGGCAACGTAGATATGAACGCTCCCATTATCTGGGATTTCGATCAAATCACGGATATCACGGCCCGTCCCATTGATGAGAAACCCCTGAAGATCACCGGGGGACGTTTCACCACCATCGCTAACAACGCCGAATCAAAGTATACTTATTACAACCGGAATATCGCTGTAAGGCGGTCCAATGTAACGATTGAAGGGCTGGAACACCGGGTTACCGGAGAAGGCGATCATGGTGCTCCCTACGGAGGTTTTATCAATATCGGCGAATGCGCTTATGTAACGGTAAAAAATACCATCCTCACCGGGCACCTCACTTATAACACCGTCGGCGCGGCAGGCAAGCCTGTTTCTATGGGCACTTACGACCTTTCCGCTAACCGGGCGCTTAACGTTTCCTTTATCAATTGCAGCCAGACGAACGATATTAACGATACCAAATACTGGGGGATCCTGGGCTCTAACTTCTGCAAGAACCTGCTCTACGACCGGTGCACGCTATCCCGCTTCGATGCCCACCAGGGCGTAGCCAACGCTACCATCCGCAACTCAACGCTCGGGCACATGGGGATCAACGCTATCGGCAGCGGGAAACTATTGATCGAGAACTCCACCATCCGCGGCAGAAGCGTGGTTAACCTGCGTCCCGATTACGGCAGCACCTGGCAGGGCGAGCTGGTGATCCGCAACTGCGTTTTCATACCCGCAAACGGCAAACCCATCAATGCCTCCATCATTAGCGGGTCCAATTCCGGCCAGCATGATTTTGGTTACGTATGCTACATGCCTGAACGCATCACCATCGAAAATCTCCGTATCGACGACTCCGGTCACCCGGAAAAGTACGAAGGCCCATCGATCTTCGCGAATTTCAACCCCGAGATGAAAGACAGTACGTACCGGGAGCAATTTCCTTATGTAAAAACGAAAGAGGTCACCCTAAAGAACGTAACCACGGCGAGCGGGAAACCGGTAAGGGTTAGCGATAACTTGTTCCAGTTTAAGGAGGTAAAGGTGAATGAAGGCAAGTAACACTACGGAAACTTCGTACAAGCTCTGTGCCCCCCATGTTATTATTTGGCGTCAATTTAAACACAGAGGGACACAGAGCTTATTAGTAGATACTACCGCCTTATGGTATTTACCCTGAAGCTTATGGGAAAACCTGGTGATGGGTGTAAGTGGTAAATCCGAGGAAGCAATTATCACCGGTTGGGCCATGAGGATCTCCCATTGCCTGTATACGATTGGTTTCAACCGTGTTATACCGCCTGTTTGCAATATCGATACCGGGCTGGATCTGCGAATTATCCCAAGTTACTCCACAAGGATCGGTAACCGCATGGCGGATTATCTTATCTAAATAAATATATCCCGTACGAAGCCTGGAGCTGCCATCTGAATAGACCGATGCATCATTTTGAATAGCGGCGATATTGGCGGCGTATGAAAACCCGGTCAGGGAATATTGAAAATGAACGAAATCGTCGTGACTGCAAGTTTCGCCGGGCATTGACCCATCCGCTTGAATCAGGTTAGGCAACCGCTCCTTAATAATTCCCAGCCCCGTATTATACAGGTTGAGGCTTTCCTCGAATACGCCTATCGCCATTTTCGCATAACCGGCAGACACCGCCCAGTTATTGGTCATGTGGTAGGTATTCACCACTTTGTCGATATAGTTCTGGTTAAGGTTGTTCAAAAAGGAGGTGAACTTATTGATATCCGTACTGCTCCAGCCGCTGGTGGCGCCATTCCGGCAAGTGTAGCGACGCAGGATCTCCGCAGCCGCCGTAAAGTTCGGAGCCGCCCAGGAGGCTTCCAGCGCAGCCTGCCTTGATTCACCCCCGGTAACAGCGAACGACTGGAAGGCATACGCCCAACCGTTCAATATATTTTTCGCCTTGGTAGCATACTGGGCATCGCCCGTTTTAGCCCACCGCAAAGCGAGCGCATACGAAAGAATGGCGTCCTTTTTAAAATTAGTTTCGCTCTGGGGCGAAGAGCCGCCTGCAACGGTTACCACCGCTACATAGGCATTGCTGGGTTGTACGTTGTCCACGTAACTTTTAACCTGGTTATAGGCGATTCCCCGAGCCCCGGTAGGGCTGGCATCCACTTCGTTGCCTATAATGTCGAGGCTCTCCTTCGTGTTCAGTACCCCGGGATGCTTAAATACATCGGCAGCTACCACCGCCTTACCCGATTTCTCCGCCCATTGACCGGAGCTGCCGGGTTCCTCCGCTAACGTGCTTTTTTTGGTACAATTGGTAACCAACACACCGGCAACTACCATAGAAAACGCCAGTACCAGACTTTTCTTTACTTGTCTTTTCATAAAATTTTAGTTTAGTTTATAATGGTTGGCAACAACAAGCGCTTGCTGAGCCGGTGGCTAAGTTGAAGAAAAAAAATTACATAACAAGCTGTATTTCAGCTGTTAACAAATTGATACGCTTAATC
The DNA here is from genome assembly GCF_009834915.1 of Hufsiella ginkgonis. GTDB lineage: Bacteria > Bacteroidota > Bacteroidia > Sphingobacteriales > Sphingobacteriaceae > Hufsiella > Hufsiella ginkgonis. The sequence continues at coordinate 883,865 of NZ_WVHS01000002.1, forward strand.
CGCAATGGATATTGAATAGGATTTTGAGGTCTGTGCTTAGCGGCAGACACCTTCATCACGAAAAAAAATTCTTTTGACGCGTTTAATTCACAAGAAAAAGCCGCTTTTGCTGGCAAAACGTCGTTTGAGATTCCCCGGCCCTCTACCGCTCACCCGCTCCTATCCCTATTTTACGTTTCCCAACCTTCCGGTCGCCAAGGTTAACGGCCCCGGTATCCGGCAGCCAATATCCCTTTTCTTTAATTGAGACCAGCTCGCCTTTTTGGCGGATCTTGAGATTTAATACGGGAACACGGTCAAACCCATTCCCATAAATTATCGCCTTCTTCAACGTCCGCCCCTTAACAGCTTTCACATCCCCAAGCGTCCCGAACCTGTAACCCACATAATAGTTATTGCTAAAAAAAGCCTGCTTTCCATCCGAAGGGATAACTGGTGCGGCACCGGCCGTGCTGTAAAATACATTATTATAGAACCTTGCCGTTTCGAGGGCCTCGTCGGCGATTACCGGCGGCGCGGCTAATGTGCTGATCAGCGTATTATTATGGAAGATCCCCGACCCTCTCGGCGCCGTCCAAACCGGGAAGTCGAAAAGGTGCTTCCCTTTTTCGCCATCATTTACGCTCAGGTTGTAGCGCACGACGGCCTCGCCGGAAGATCCGTAGACCAACATCATTCCGCCTTCGTTATCATGCGTGTAGTTGTATTGCACTACCGTGCGATAGCTGTCCAGGTCCGCGTCGAATGCCTGCCCGTCCATGCCGCCGCGGGTATGATGCACCTCGTTGTACTCAAAAAGCGCTTCGTCCGTGCTGCGGCACCAAAGGGCGACACCATGTTTCACCAGGTCTTCTGCCGCACAATGATTCTCATATGCCAGGTTATGACTGATCACCGGTCGGTAAGCATAACGAATGATCGCGCCGTCGCCGGCACAATGGTGGATGCGGTTGTTGCGGATAACAAGACCATGGATCGGACGATTTCCGCGGGTAGCCTGCTTTCCATCGGTAAGGTTGGTAAAAATGCCTACCCTAACGACATTGGAAATCTCACAATTCTCGATCCCGATATCCTCAAAGCGTGTTTGCGGTCCGCCGATGATGCCGATGCCGCCGGTATTCTTTCCTTTGGTTTCGAAGGAATAATCGCCCGTAATGTCGTGGATAAATAAGTCGTTAAAGCGGAAATACTTCCGTGTACCGGTCATCGCCCTGACGAGGATACCCGTCCTGCTGCCAACGCCTGAAGCCGGGTTCGTGATTTCCAGCCCCCGGATCTCCCAGTGATCGGTTTCCGGGAGCGATACCACGGGGCCGGTTGCGCCATTTCCGTTGAGCAGCGGACGTGCACCTGTACCGAAACCGGCAACAACAACCGGCGCCCCCGCCGCCCCGGAGCCCTGGAGCGTCAATTGCCCGTTCCATTTGCCGCCACGGCGGAGCAGTAAAGAATCCCCGGGAAGGAACACCTGGCCGCCCGCGCGGGGAAGACTTCGCCATGCCGTACCCGGGCTGCGCCCGTCCTGCTGGTCGTTCCCGCTCGCCGCGTCCAGGTAGTAGGTGGTAGGCGCCGGCTTTGATTGACAGAGGCCGGCCATTGGTATTTGCGCGAGATTTACCGCCAGGAGAAAAAAAGAAAAGAGTTTAAACCGCGGCATAACTAATAAATTTTACGGATTTGGATGGCATTAAGGATCGTTTCCCCTTTCCTGGGCACGAAAGTAACAACAAGCCCCTCTTTATTATTCACGCTTACGGGGATTTTATAAGAAACGGCATCCGCCGCCGTGAGTTCTGCGCCTATTCCTTCAAGGACGGTGACACCGTTTACCTGCACGTCGAACATACGGCCTTTAAACTCATCTTTTGCTGCACTTTTTGCGCCCAGGTCATAAGCCAATACTTTCGCCGGTCCGGCAGAAAGCAACTCTGCGAAATGCAAGGTAAGCTCATACTGTCCTGCAGGTACACTGGCAATAAATTGCTCGATCCCGACCCGCTGCGTTTGATATACCGGGTCGAGGTCTGTGTTGGCGATCGCCTCGTTGGTCCCGAAACTTAGTCGGGTAGTATCTTTCATCGTAAAACGCCTGCCGCCGACATATCCCCAAGACCCTTTTTTATAAGGCTGTTCCGGCAACCACACCTGCCGGCCGTTTTCCTGCGTGAAATGGCGCGGATCACCTAAACACATGTTTAAAGCCGGGAAGCCGGATGTAATCGCGGAAAGCTGCCCCGGAACCGGCATTGCCTCCACCACGTACTGATCGGTTAACGCATCGCCTTCGCCGGCACGTGCGAGCAGTACATTATTACCGGCACGAAAACCAGCTTCGAACGTAGCTACACCCTGTACAGGACGCTGTTCCGCTAACTTTTTCCCGTTAAGGAACAGGCTCACTATCGGCTGATTGCTGTACACACGAACGCGTTGTATCAAAATCCCCTCCCCGTTAGCTTCGCCTGACAGGAAGCTGCGTCCGCCCAACCCGATTTTCAGGAACGGTACTTTTAACAAGTTTGCCTGGTAGAAATAATACGTATCCTTGGGCTTGCGGCCGATGGTCAGCAGGCCTTTATTATTGATGTGCGGATCACTCTCTCCTCTTTCTTCCGAGTTGAAGTCGGCGAGGTTCCAGGCGATTCCCGCAGCGACGAAGGGACGGTCCATCATGGCTTTGAGATATACCTGGTGATACGTCAACCCATATTCCACGCTTTTATCGAAGCGCACCGGGTGATCAGAGTGGATCCGGGAATCCACGTCGGCACCATACTCGGTAACCAGCAACGGTTTATCGCCAAGCTCGCGGTGATGTTTATCCAGGAAGTCCGCAAAACCTGCAAGCTTGCCGGAATACCAACCCTGGTATAGGTTCCAGCCTACTATCATCGGGATGCGGGTAAGCCCTACGCGATGGTACAATGCGAAATTCCCGTGGTTGGGGATCATCGTGTAGCGCGTCGGGTCTTCTTTCCGGGTAAGGTCTTCCAGTCGTTGGGCCAGGGCCGCTACGTTCCTGAAATAGGTTTCACGGCGCAGGCTATCGGTTGCAAACGGCGGACGAAGCAGCACTTCATTCATATATGTCCACACTACCACACTTGGATGGTGGCGGTTTTGCCTGATCATTTCCGTTTGCATGTTCAGGCAATTGGCCGAAAAAGCGGGTGTTTCGATAATGGCGTTAACGATCGGGATTTCAACCGACGCCAGGATCCCCAGGCGATCGCAGGCATCGAGCACCACCTGGTCCTGCGGATAATGCGCTACGCGGAGGAAGTTGCCGCCCATCTCTTTAAGCAGCTCCACGTCCCGCAGGGCAAGTTCGGCGGGCACCGCATTGGCGATGTCCTGATAGTCCTGGTGACGGCTGGCACCGATCAGCTTCAGCGGTTCGCCATTCAGGAAGAAGCCCTTCTCCGCATCAAACCTGAACCAGCGGAAACCGAGCGGGGAGCTGAGCTCATCTTTAACGATCCCGGTAACAGCGTCGATGATCGTTGTACGCACCACGTACAGCTCCGGGTCGGCAGGAGACCATAACCCCGGATTTTTAACCGCAGGTAAATCGATCGTAAACGACGACCGCTGCTTAGCTATCAATGTCGTAGCTGTTGCCGAAACTAAAGAATCACGGTAATAAACGGAGGCGCGCACCGATACCTTTCGTTCAGCCGGCCCGCTGTTCGTGAGCGTGCCTTCCACATGCACCTCACCGGTTTCTGCGCTTACTACAGGTGTGGTGATCACTATCCCCCGGGAGCCATATTGGTCTCTTTCGAAATGGATCTTTTCCGTGGCAACTATATGTACCTCGCGGTAAATCCCGCCAAAAAATGTAAAGTCGGCGCTCAGCGGAGGGACATCGGGCTGGTGCGAATTGTTTACTTTTACGGTCAACCCGTTCCCGGCAGGGCCGAATATAACAGCTGACGTAATATTTATATTGAACGCCGTATAGCCGCCCGTATGTTCCCCCACTTTCTTCCCGTTCAGGAAAACCTCCGTCACCTGGTTTGCGCCACCAAACTCCAGGAAAATCTCCTTTTCTTTCCAGCCTGGGGGAAATATGATCCGGCGTGTATACCAGCCCTCACCGCGGTAATAACCGGGTTCGTCATCCTGTGTGTCAAACCGGTTCCAGCTATGCGGAAGGGTAACGGCCTGCCAACCTGCAGCAGGCAGCACACCAGGATTAACGATCCTGCCCTGGCGGAACTTCCAATCGGAATTGGCAGAGATCGTGATCCGCTGTGCGCCGGCAGTTGCAGGCGCAATAAAGAAGAGAAGCAGGCAAATAAAAAAAGCAGGTGATCGCAATATGTGAGCAGACAGCATAGCGGGCGGTATCGTAAAATTGATCAGCAAGGTACTCCGCGCTGAAAATTCTCCTACCCGGTAATCCTTTCAAAAAGCCCGGGTAAATCGGTTGCCCCTCTCCAGGCCGTAAGTCTCGGGGGGAATAGGAGCCTTTCTTCACAACGACCCGTGAAATGAATGATTTACCCTGCAAATCTGGAAGAAAACTGCCAGGCATCCCGTTTCGTCGCCAGCTACTTTAGTGACGTTAAACCAACCTCACTATGGAGAAGAACAAAATTGGGTTAGTGCTTGTAACGATCTTCCTGATCGCTACGGCTATCCTTTTTTTTAATCTCATGAGCTAACCGGTTGCGGGTTAACGAACCAATTTATAACCAAAACTAATTTAACCATCTTATGAGTTCATGTTACCAAAACATGCCGGGATTTTCTCTCCTGTTCCTGTTCCTGCTACTACATCAAATCGCCTTTGCGCAGGAACGCACCATTTCGGGGAAAGTCACGTCGGCCGGCGAAACGCTGCCGGGGGTGAGCGTAGTGATTAAAGGTACCGGCAAGGCCGTTTCCAGCGACGCTTCAGGCAACTATCGTATAAACGTTTCCAATGGCGACATCCTGGTGTTCAGCTATATCGGCTATACCCCGAAAGAAGCAGCGGTCTCTGCGGTCAGCGGTAATGAGCTGAACGTGGTGCTGGAAAGTTCGGTTTCTGAGCTTCAGCAGGTAGTGGTAGTGGGCTATGGCACGCAGCGGAAGAGCGACGTATCCGGCTCGGTCGTTTCCGTAAAACCCGATGCCATGAACGCCATCCCGACCACCAGCATCAGCGAAATGCTGAGAGGCAAGGCTGCGGGCGTGCAGATCACCACGGAGAGTTCGCGTCCCGGCGGATCGTCCAATATCCTGATCCGCGGACAGCGCTCGTTATCCGGCGGGAACGCGCCCCTGTACATTGTAGATAACGTACCGGTGAATAACATCAACGACATAAACTCGGCGGATATCGCATCCGTGGAGATCCTGAAAGACGCGGCTTCGCAGGCCATTTACGGAACCCGTGCGGCCAATGGCGTGATCCTCATCACCACTAAACGCGGCGCCTCCGGCAAGATCGCCGTTGACTATACCGGCTATACCGGCATCCAGCAGCTGAAAAAGAATTTCTCCCTTTACAACGGAAACGAGTGGGCTGCCATGCGCCGCGAGGCTTTCCGCACCGAAAACGCGGCCGGCAACTATGAATCGGATGCCGTGGTATTCGATAAGGTAGCGCTCGAAGTGCTTAACAGCGGGAACGCCATTGACTGGCAAAAATTCATGATCAGCGACGCCTGGTCGCAGAAACACGACATCAGCGTGCGCGGCGGAGGCGATAAAACCCAGGTAGCCGCATCGTTGGGTTATTTCAACCAGCAGGGAATGGTGGATGGATCAGGTTTTCTTCGCGGCACGGGCCGGATGAATGTCGATCAAAAGATCAACAATAAGATAAGCGTCGGCGCGAACCTTTCGTTCACCCGCTCCAAGATCAGCCAGGAAGATGGTAATCTCAACGAATACATTATCACTTCGCCGCTGGCTAAACCTTATGATGCTAACGGAAACCTCCAGTTGTTCGTAAACGGGGAGAACACTACCAACCCGAAATTCCTGAACGAGCAAACGCTGAACGAGAATACCACCAATCGCTTGTTATTTAACGTTTTCGGGAACGTGGACCTGTTCAAAGGTTTCCGCTACCGCGTGAATGCGAACGTAAATACCCGGAACAATGAAGCCGGCACCTACCGCACCAAGGCCTACCTTAAAGGAAGCAATATCGGGAACGCCGCGTCCATCTCCTCGGGGAACTATAACGATTACCTTATAGAGAACATCCTGAGTTATAATAGAAACTTCGCGGAAAAGCACCTGCTGGATGTTACCCTCCTGCAAAGCGTTTATAAAGAGGTGGGGCGTACCACCAGCTTATCAGGCTCCAACATCCCCACCGACCTGCTCAGCTATAACGGCCTGCCGTCAGCGCAAACCACCGCCGCTCCCGGCCGCAGCGTGACCGACCGGACGCTGCTCTCGTACATGGGCCGCCTCCGCTATACGCTGCTCGATAAATACCTGTTTACGGTGACCACGCGTATCGACGGATCCACCGTATTCGGTCCCAGCAATAAATATGGGGTGTTTCCTTCCGCGTCCTTCGCCTGGAAAATGGAACAGGAAAAATTCCTGGAAAATGCCGCCTGGGTCGACCAGCTGAAACTCCGTGTGAACTACGGCCAGGTGGGTAACCAGGCGGTAAGCCCGTATACCACCCTCGGCGAAGTGAACTCCTACCCTTTCCTTTTCGGCGACGGGTCTTTCCAAACCGGCTATCTCCCTAACAGCCAGCTCTCCAATCCTAACCTGAAATGGGAAACTACCACTTCGCTGAACCTGGGCGTGGATTTCGGCTTCTTTAACAGCAGGATCACCGGGGCACTCGAATATTACAACACCGATACCAAAGACCTGCTCGTTTCCAAATCCATCAACCAATCGCTCGGGTACAGCTCCGTGCTGATGAACCTGGGCAAAGTAAACAACAAAGGGGTTGAAATGCAGCTCAGCACCACGCCCGTACGGAAGAAGGATTTCACCTGGGGCGTCGACCTTACCTTTACCGCTAACCGCAACAAGCTGGTGAAGATCACCGGGGATGTCGATGCGGCAGGTAATCCCATCAACGACCTGAATAATAACTGGTTCATCGGCAAGCCCATCAATGTGTATTATAATTACATCTTCGACGGGATCTGGCAGACCGGCGACAACATTGCAGGTTCGCATATGCCGGCGGCAAAACCAGGCGACATCCGGGTGAAAGACCTCAATGGCGATAACAAGATCGACGCCAATGACCGCGACATTATCTTCCGCGACCCGAAATGGTACGGTTCATTGGGTACCACGCTCAAATACAAAGCGTTTGATATGCTGGTTGACTTTTACACCGTGCAGGGGTCCGTACGCAGCAACCCGTACCTCTACGATTTCAACAGCGGCGGATCGCTGAGCGGCAAAAACAACGGCATCAAAGTAGATTACTGGACACCCGAGAATCCGTCTAATACGTTTCCGCGCCCCCGCTTCAGCTCTACCATCCTGTATTTCTCGGCACTTGGCTACCAGGATAACTCGTACATCCAGTTCCGTTCGGCCACGCTGGGTTACACCCTTCCGGGAAAGATCCTCAGCCCTGTGGGTATTAAAAAGGCGCGTGCTTACGTAACCGGCAACAACCTGTTCTTCAAAACAGATTACTCGTCGTACAATCCCGAAGTAACCGCCGGTGGTTATCCCGACCCGCGCACCTTCCTTTTTGGCCTTAATGTTTCATTCTAAACGCAATCATAATGAAGAAATTAATTTACCTGTCCGCCGTACTTGCGATTCTTTCAAGCTCGTGTAAAAACATGCTCGAAGAAACCAGTAAAGACAAGATCACCTCCGAATCCGTATTCAGCACTCCCGAAGGATTAAGCACCGCCGTCATTGCGCTCTATAACCTGGACCGGAACATTTACCGGAACGATGCGGAATCTACCGTGTGGACCAGCTTTATCCGCGCCGAGGACATCACCGTAACGCGCGCAGGGAGCGGTGTCGGCTTTGCCCGGTACGATAACACCGTGAACGCTTCCACCTCGCAGGTCGGCCTTTTCTGGAGCCACTATTACACCATCATCGAGCGGGCCAACAAGATCATTTCTTCCGGCGAGGCCGTAGGGCTTGGTAACGCTGAAGTTGCCCAGGCCGTAGCCGAAGCCCGTTGTTTTCGCGCACGGTCCTACTTTTACCTGCTTCGCACGTTCGACCGCATTATCCTGAATACCGAAGCCACTTCGGTGGATAACCTCGAACGGACCTACGCCCCCGCTGAACCGGAAGATGTTTATAAATTAATGTACAGCGACCTGGATTATGCGATCGGGAAACTCAGCTACACTGCTAAAAACCCGGGACGTTTTACGCAGGGCGTAGCCCGCCACGTGAAGGCGGAAGTAGCGTTGTGGAGAAAAGACTATAAAGAAGCCGCATTACAGGCCGATGAGATCATTACGAAAGGTCCTTATAAGCTATTGGCCGATCCCGCCGACATTTTTAAAGGTGCAAACCTGAACCACTCCGAAGCGATCTTCGTGAGCCAATGGGACCGTGCATCCGGCGGTTCCGCGGGTAATCCTGTAGGGCACCGCCTGGCGCAGTATTTCGTTCCCAACTATTTTAAACAGGCGGGGATACTGGTAACCGACGCCAACGGCGGATCTGCTTGGGGCCGTACCTATCCCAATCCGTACCTGATCGGCTTGTACCCGGCCAACGACAAAAGACTGGCGGCATTCTACAAGCTTTTTTGGGTGTACGACGATCCGGCGACACTGCCCGCCGGCAAGAAACTCGGCGATAAAGTGACTTCCACCAACGCCTCCATCTATTTCGACCAGTTATATCCCGCATGCTTTAAGTATGTTGACCTGTGGACGAAGCTTGCCCCGAATGAAGCCCAAAGCTTTAAAGATATCATCATCTACCGCCTCGCCGAAACCTACCTGATCGGCGCCGAGGCCCATATGCGCGAAGGCGGAGCCAATGATCCGCTGGCCGTGAAATATATGAGCGCCATCCGCGAACGGGCCGGGTTAGGCGTCTTCACCGGCGCCGTGACCGAAAACCTAATCATAGACGAGGATGCCCGCGAGCTCTCGTTCGAAGGTCAGCGCTGGTATTTGCTGAAACGGCTCGGCAAACTCGTTGAACGGGTAAAACTGTATGCCGGCGACCCGGCCGTAAGCGCCATCCAGGCCCGTACCGGGATCCAGGATTACCACGTCAGGTGGCCGATCCCGCAATCGGAAATAGACAATATGAAAGGTAAAGGTACTTTCACCCAAAACCCGGGGTATCCGCAGTGATGCGGGCACCCTTCCCCAACAAAACAACTAACCAATAACTATATTTTATGAAAAATCAATCAAAACTGGCCATCCTGGCCCTGGCTGTTTGCTTTGCATCCTGTAAAAAAACGGCGATCACCACCGAGGAAGAGATCTCTGGTTCTTCCAAACAATCAGCGAAAACCGCCGCCGTTACCGCTACCTATTACGTTGACAATGTGAACGGCAATGACGGCAATAACGGCTTATCTACCACCACGGCGTGGAAAAACATCTCCAAAGTGAACTCCGTAACCTTTGCGCCGGGCAACCAGATCCTGTTTAAAGCAGGCGGCTCCTGGACTAACCGACTGGCGCCCGCAGGCTCGGGGACCAGCGGAAGCCCGATCGTGATCGGCAGCTACGGCAGCGGGGCTAAACCGAAGATCAACGGCGCAGGCGTAGCGAACGGCACCATTTGCCTTACCAACCAGGAATACTGGGAGATCCGGGATATCGAAGTGACTAATTACAATGCTTCTGAGGAAGGCGGCATCTCACTCGCTACCTGGGAATCGAACAACCTCTCCAATTACGCAAACGCCACACTTCCCGCGCAAGCGGTTAACAACAACACGGCCAAACTGGGCATCCTGGTTACCGCATCGGATATGGGGCAGGTGGACCATATCTACCTCCAAAACGTTACTATCCACGGCGTGAACGGCACGATCGACCAGGACGACGAAGGCAGTAAAGAAAACGGCGGCCTCGCTTTCCGCATTACCGGTACCGGCACACAGACCTGGTATAATGACATCCTGGTGGAAAATTGCACATTTACCCACATTGACCGTACCGGCGCGTTCACCAGCTCTACCTGGGACGACCGCACATTTACCAGCAACACCAACTGGAAACCGGGCCTGAACATCATCTTCAGGAACAACACCTTCAGCAACATCGGCGCCAACGCCATGATCGTGCGCGTTGCCGACCACCCGCTGATGGAGCATAACCTGTTCGATCATTGCGCCATCAAGATCTCGGGGAATGCCGCCTTTAACTTCAATACCGATTATGCCAAGTGGCAATACAATGAGTGCCGTTTCACCAAGGCCAATATAGATGACCGCGATGCCGGGGGATTGGATGCGGATTACAAGACCAAGAACACGATCATCCAGTATAATTACCTGCACGACAATGACTACGGCATGCTGATCACCGGCGGCGGAAACAGCTTTAACGACCAAACCCAGGTGAAATACAACATCATTGAAAACGACGGAAAATACGCACACCCATCGAACGGCAAATTCGCCGTGAAAGTGGCCGGCGCTACCACCAATGCACAGATCTACAACAACGTGATCAACAGCCAGGCGGGATGGACGAATTACAACATCGTGGTACATTCCCAGTGGACGGTATGGCCTTCCAATACTTCTTACTATAACAACATCATCCGCAACGCGGCGGCCAGTTCCGCTTACGTATTTGGCGGCAGCACCGGAAACGTATTTGATTACAATATTTTCAACATGAATACGGCAACCAACCAGCCTTCGCAGGTACATAACGTGACCGGGCTGGTTAAATTCGTGAACCCCGGCGCGGGCGACCCGAACGGTTATAAGCTGCAATCGGGTTCGGTCGCTTTGCTTGCCGGGAAAGTGATCACCGGGAACGGCGGGAAGGATTATTTTGGCAATCCGGTGTCATCTACTACAGCGCCTAATATTGGGGCGTACAACGGGGCCGGGCTGTGATTTTAAGGTTGGGAGGGGATGGAAAATAGAGAATAGAAAATAGAAAATAGGGAATTCCGTTCTCTATTTTCTATTTTCTATTTTCTATTCTCTATTTTCCATTCTCTATTCCCCCCCATTAACCAAATTTGTCCTCATCTTATAATTTTTATATGTTTCATTTTTCTTTCCTAACCGGCAGGATTATGGTCGCGTTTGTATCGGCATTACTGATCATGTTTTCATTTTCCTTTACCAATCAGCCTGTTGCGATGAACGGCCGTACCTTCTACATCGATGCCCTGAACGGTAACGACCGCAACGACGGTCTCAGCCAGGCAAAACCCTGGAAAAGCCTGTCACGAGTAAACGCAGCCACCTTTGTGCCGGGCGATCAGTTGCTGTTTAAAGCTTCCGGCAAATGGGAAGGGCAACTCCACCCAAAAGGCTCGGGGAATAAACAAAACCCCATTCGCATAGGTAAATATGGCAAAGGCCGCCGTCCGCATTTAGAGGGTGGTGGAACCGCGAACGGCACCGTTTACCTCTACAATCAGCAATATTGGCGCATCAGCAGCCTGGAGATCACAAACTACCGTGCGGACGAAGAAACCGGCCTGAGCCTGGAGGAGTGGGAAAACCGGAATACTACCAGTTATGTCAAACCTGCGCTTCCACCTCAATTTAAGAATAAAAACCAACCCAAATACGGCATCTATGTACAGGGCGAAGATGCCGGTGAACTGTCAGGCCTCAGCCTCGTTGACCTGGACATCCACGGCGTAAACGGCTACATCGACCAGGCAGACGAGGCCAGCAAAGACAATGGCGGCGTTTTTTTTAAGATCACCGGTATGGTAAAACCCACCTGGTTCAGTGACATACTGATCGAATCCAATACCGTTCATGATGTAGACCGCACAGGCATGGTGATCTGCAGCTCAACGTGGAGCCAGCGCACTTTTACGGGGAACGGCAACTGGACGCCCTCGAAAAACATCGTGATCCGCAAGAACGTATTTAGTAATACGGGCGCCAATGCGCTGATCGTGCGCGTTGCCCTGGACCCGCTTATGGAGTATAACCTGTTTGATCATTGCGCCATTAAAGCCTCCGGCAACGCCGCCTTCAGCTTTAATTCTGACGGTGCTTTGTGGCAGTTCAACGAGTGCCGGTTCACCAAAGCCAATATCGACGATCGCGACGCCGGCGGGATCGATTCGGATTATAAGACCAGGGGCACTATCGTGCAATACAATTTTGTACATGATAACGACTACGGTATGCTGATCACCGGCGGCCCCGCGCAATTCAACGATGGCACCCTGGTACGCTACAACATCTTTGAGAACGACGGACGCTATGCGCATCCCACCCATGGAAAATGCGTGCTCCGCGTAGGAGGCAGCGCCACAAACACCCGGATCTACAACAACGTGGTGTATTTGGGACCTGACCAGGCCGATATTAAGATCGTATCCCACGAGACCTGGAAAACCGCCCCGGACGGAACCATCTACCAGAACAACATCTTTTACAACCTCGGCAAAAACGCTGCGTACGATTTGGGGGAGAGTACAAACAGCTTTTTCGGGAACAACCTTTATTTCGGTGAGCCGGCAACACAACAGCCCGGCGATAGTAAAGCGTTGCGTACTGATCCCCTGCTGGTCAACCCCGGGAAAGGCGACCCCGCAGGGTACCGCCCGGCCCCTCGATCTCCGGCCGTTGGTGCGGGGGTACGCGTTGACGATGCCGGAAAGCGGGACTATTTTGGCACGGCATTACCGTTGCAACGATCGCCTTCAGTGGGCGTGGCAGAGCCTGGACATTGAATACCGGTTCCCCGGGGTATTTTCAGGCTATTTGGCGGCGGATAAGTATCTTTATCCGGCATAAATAACGCCAAGCGCAAAATCATGAAAACGAAAACCTTTAAGCTCGCCCTGTTTCTTGTGGCTTCCATGATGCTGACACTCCAAAGCTATGCCCTGGAGGTTTTTCCTGACGGCTCGCCGATACCTGACTGGTTCAGGCAAAATGCCCCTACCGACCTATCAACATTGGGTAAACAATACCGTATTACCGATTACGAGCTGGCTAAAGACAGTACCGTGGTGCAGACAAAGAAGCTACAGGACGTTATCGACAAAGCCTATGAGAACGGCGGCGGCGTGGTGGTTATTCCCAAGGGAACCTTTTTAAGCGGCTCGCTGTTCTTCAAAAAGGGAACACATCTCCACCTGGAAGAAGGCGCCAGGCTGAAAGGCAGCGACGACATCAGTAATTTTCCCCTGGTGATGACCCGTATGGAAGGGCAAACCTTAAAATATTTTGCTGCGCTGGTAAACGCCGACGGCCTTGACGGATTTACCATTTCGGGGAAAGGAACCATCGATGGTAACGGGCTGCGGTACTGGAAAGCATTTTGGTTAAGGCGCCAGTTCAATCCAAACTGTACCAATATGGATGAAATGCGCCCCCGGCTTGTATACATCTCGAACAGCAGGAACGTCAGGCTTTCGGATGTAAAACTAATGAACTCGCCATTCTGGACGACCCATTTCTATAAATGTGAAAACGTAAAACTCCTCGGCCTGCACATCTCTTCTCCGAAAGAACCCGTTAAAGCGCCGAGTACCGACGCAGTTGATATCGATGGGTGCAAAAATTTCCTCATTAAAAACTGCTACATGTCTGTAAATGACGACGCCGTAGCCCTTAAAGGCGGTAAAGGCCCCTTAGCTGATAAGGATGAAAATAACGGGGAGAACATGAATATCATCATCGAAGATTGCACATACGGGTTTTGCCATGGTGCGCTAACGCTGGGGAGTGAATCCATTCACAACCGCAACATCATACTGCGCCGTATCAGGATACAAAATGCGGAGCGCCTGCTTTGGCTTAAAATGCGTGGCGACACCCCCCAAAATTATGAATACGTACGGGTAGAAGACATTGAAGGAAGCAATATTTCGAACTTCTTATTCATACGCCCGTGGACACAGTTCTTCGATCTCAAAGGAGTGAAGGAAGTGAGGACATCGTCTGGCAGCAACATCACCATGCGCAATATTAAACTGGATTGTACCAACTTTTTTAACGTAGGGCTCCCGGATGCCGGCGGCCTTGCTAATGGCTTTAAGTATACGTTAGCTGATTTTACGTTTGAAAACCTCCATATCACCGCAAAAAACCCGCAGGCAGACACTTCGGTGGTGAAGAACTTCATACTAAAGAATGTAAATGTTAACGGGAAAAAGATATTTTAGGAGATAGTCAACGAAAAAATCATGCGCTTCTCCATACTTCCGCCGCCTGGCAGACCGCTTGCATCCTGAACCTACGGCGCGATAGATAATACGAATGCAACTATGGACAATTCACAAACACACGATCAGCGTATAGCAAAAATGATCTTTGCCTCGGTGTATCCCCATTACGTGGCGAAAGTAGAAAAGAAAGGCCGCACAAAAGAGGAATTACACCAGGTGATAACCTGGTTAACCGGCTTCGACAATAACAAGCTCCGGGAGCTTATACAGGAAAGGGTAACGTTTGAAGCGTTTTTTCAGCAGGCTTCCCTAAATCCTGCTGCGCACCTGATCACCGGGCTGATCTGCGGATACCGCGTGGAAGAGATCGAAAACCCGTTAACACAGCAAGCCCGGTACCTGGATAAGTTGGTGGACGAGCTGGCGAAAGGAAGGAAAATGGAAAAGATCCTCCGCAGGTGATCACACACGGATCCACCATCAAATGTTCGCGGAAGGCGGCTTTGAAAACGGCATGAGCCCGACCCTTAAGCAGCTGGATGGATTGCTGGCTTCGGAATAACCCTATGGCGTACCGCCGGCTTTTTGTTCGGCAAGACCTTTATTCCGCTTGCCGGTTAAATATTTCCTCACGGGAATATCGTAAGCGACCATAACCAGGTAAGCTGCCCCGAACAGCAGGACGATCCCCGCTATGATGATGACCGCCAATTGCGTGGCTCCCGGTTTGTGGCTGGTATAATAGTTACCGAACATCCATAACACGGCATAATGGGTCATGTACAACGGGTAGGAGATCTTTCCCGAGAATGTACATACATTTTTTAAGCGGGGCGTTAACCTGGCCCCTGCGCCTAAAGCGATTAGTAACGGAAAATAAACGAGCACTGCCAACGGTTCGGTTATCCAATTCCATTGAGAGAATGGCATGATAAAAGTCAGGAACAATAAAATGGCTACGCCGGGAAATCCCAGTTTGTTTTTAATGATCCAGTTAGAACGGTAAATAAGCAGTCCTGCCAAAAAAGAATAGGAGATCCGGGCGCTCCCGTCCCAGAAAGTGGGGCCGCTCCACCCTCCCAATAAATTGCCGGAACGGTAACTTACCCAACAAATGGCCACCGCCGATAGAAGGGCTAACAGCTGCAGGTAACCGCGGCTGAGTTTACAAAGCACAAATGCGTAAACGATATTGGCCACATATTCCCAAAACAACGACCACGATGGCGCATTAAAGCTGAACAGGTTAAATCCACGGTCTTCTATAACGGGAAAGGGAATAAGCAGCACCGAGCAAAAAAACACCAGGATGATCCTGCCTGCGCCGTACGATCCGGGATGGCCGCCAAACGGATCGAATAAAAATGCAAGCAGGCCGAGTACCGATCCTGCCACGACCAGCGGGTGCAGGCGTATGATCCTTGATTTAAAGAATTCGGGAACGCCCATTTTTCCGATACGATCATCGTAAGCATATGCGATCACAAATCCCGAAAGGCAGAAGAAGAAGTCGACCGCCAGGAAACCGTGCCCGATAAAATTTTTGCCGGCATCGGTGTAAACCCATTCCATAAAATGAAACGTTACCACCGCCAGGGCGGCAATCCCTCTTAACCCGTCGAGAATTTCGAAGTGACGCTTCATTTTCAGCATTGCTGGTGTGGTATTGTTCGTATCCATCGACGCATGCCTGGCCTGGGTTAAATTAAGGGAATATCCCCTGATTTGCCCGGGTACAAGTTATTTAAAAGTTCCCGGAGGGAGCTTGAAATGCCGCCTGAACCAATGGACAAAAAGCAACTTTAACAAACAATACCTGTTATGGTTCGTTGTTTTATTTCATTCCTTATTCTACTCCCTATGTTTTCCATTAAAACAATAACGCCTGTTAGTGCAGAAACGCTTTTTTCGTCTTTAAAAACCGAATTCGCCGATTATGTCAACTCACGCCTTGGGTCAAACCTTGCAGTAGAATTTGCGCATGTGCAGGATATAATCAATATATCTTTTGCAGAAGTGATCGGCGTGACCACTTTCACGATAACGGTTACCGGCGATGAGCTTACGCTAACACATGCTCCCGGCGGCGCTGAACACAATACGGCACTGCTGGAACAACACCTCACTGATTTCCTCAATGAGAAAGTAAGCTAAACAGCCATAAGCGCAGTGTCGGCCTCTCTTAAAATAACCTGCACGAAAATCAGCATATTCTGCCTGTTATCTATCGTTTCCTGCCACGTTTCGGCCACAAATTACTATGTAAGCCCCGGCGGTAATCCCCGTTTTAACGGCCGTTCGCCATCAAGACCAAAAAACCTGATACAAGATGCCGCTAATTTAACCCGCCCGGGAGACACGGTTTTTGTGATGGCCGGCACCTATAGAAACAGTTGTCCGTCATGCAATGTGATAGAAGTAGTCAAGGGCGGGACTAAAGACAAATACATCGTTTTTACTAACTATCGCGGTCACCACCCGGTTATCGCTTTTAACGGTTGGGGTGGATTCTCGGTCCGCAACAACGTTAGTTATATAAAGATCAGCGGTTTCGAAATAATCGGTAACAATGCGAACGTTACACTGGCCGCTGCGCTCCGGCAGCCGAAGGGTTGTATAAACAAAAAAGGAAGCTACGACCCCGCATATAATGGTAACGGGATAGCCATTGATGGTAGAAGCGGAAAACACCCGCATCATATCATAATCTCGAACAACACAGTACACGATTGCGGCGGTGGCGGTATAAGCGCATCGCAAGCAGATTACATCACTTTCGAAGACAACATTGTATATAACACCGGCTTATATACCCTGTTCGGAGCGAGCGCGATCTCCTTCTACCAATTCTGGAACTACGACCGCGCCGCGGGATATCGCAATGTCATCAGACGCAATA
Source organism: Hufsiella ginkgonis (assembly GCF_009834915.1). Taxonomy (GTDB): domain Bacteria; phylum Bacteroidota; class Bacteroidia; order Sphingobacteriales; family Sphingobacteriaceae; genus Hufsiella; species Hufsiella ginkgonis. Next base: position 901,035 of record NZ_WVHS01000002.1, read on the forward strand.
AATGCTTCAACAACCGTTCTTATGTGCCCTGGTTCGTCAATTGCGAGATTACTGATGGAAATGGGATCATTATAGATGATTTCAGGAATAAGCAAAACGGCTCACGCCTTGGCAGCTACAAAGGACGAACATTGATCGAAAATAACGTTTGCTGGTTCAATGGCGGAACAGGTATACATTCTTTCCAAAGTGATCATGTCGATATTATTAATAACACGGCTTATTGTAACTCTCAGAGCGAAGAGCTAACCGCCGGGCAGATCCTCGCGGGAGCGAGCGGTGATATCAGGATCGTTAATAATATCCTGGTAGCCGATGGTTCGAATAATTATAATACAAACTACGCGAATACGCAACTTACCTATTTAAATAACCTGCACTTTAATGTTACAGCCCCCGGGCGAATAAAAGCGGCTATTTCCAATGCAAGCTGTATAGTGGGTCTCGACCCTGGATTTATATCACCGCGGAAGAGCCTCGATGCCGATTTTAACCTCAGCCCCCATAGCCCTGCCATTAACCGGGGTAATCGCGGACTTTATAGTAAGGGCGATTTTAATCATCGGTCGCGGACCGTGCCAAATGATATAGGCGCTTTCGAACACTAGTTCAGGAACATTACCCGGGCAATATAATTCCCACATATCCCAAAACGGGGAATAGCGGGATTCCCATAGGTATTGCAATAAGGCAAAAACATGTTATTTAAATGTCATTGCTCTGAAATCTGAAATATATCCCGCCTTTTATCTTTTTTATTTTTAAAACAATAGGTAAGATTATCGGCAACCTATATTTAATTATAAAGCACAAGCAGGCATGATGGTTGCCTGATTAGAGTTGAAATAGATCTCGCATAGGCTTTTTTGCAATACAGCAGAAAAAGTAAATTTACTACCTCCAGAAGGTTTTTCATTCAAATCACACAGGCACGCAAAATCGTGCCGGGCAACGTGTTGTCATTTACCTCCCATTAATCTATTCTTTTAAACGGTTACCGCCATTGCTGCCGGTACATCAAACCATTAACTAATGTTATGAATAATACCTTAAAAAATCATTACGCAGGACGCGTTAAAATCCTTATCACTAGTATGGCATTGCTTTCGATGCTATCGGCCTGCAGTTCGTACAAAGACATTCCTTACCTCCAGGATTTGAGCGCATCGCCCGTCACCACCGGTGATCTTACCAATTATAGTTCTCTTTCCATACAACCCGGGGACCAGTTAGCCATCAATGTGGGAAGTTTAAACCCGGAGACCGCTAATCTATTTAATAAGACGTTGCAAAACGGCGGCAATTCCGGCAATTCAACCTACGGGTATCTCGTTAGTCCGGAAGGCGACATCACGTTACCGCTGGCAGGTACCATTAAAGCGGCGGGATTAACTACCGCGCAGCTATCATCACAACTTCTCCAGAAATTATCACCTTTCCTCAAAGAGCCTACGGTATCTGTACAGGTGCTCAATTTCAAAGTTTCCGTGCTCGGAGATGTCCTGAGACCTGATATCTACAGGAGCGCCAGTGAACGTCTTACCGTTACCGAAGCGCTCAGCCTTGCCGGTGACCTGAATATTACGGCCAAACGCGAGATCGTCCTGGTTAGGGAGATAGACGGAAAACGCATGTTTATCCGGCTCGATCTTAAAAAGAAAGACTTGTTCGAATCACCCTATTTCTATCTTAAAAGCAACGACCAGTTAGTGGTACAACCCGGAAAGCTTAAACTGACATCAGCAGACACCGGCTACCGCAATGCCAGCCTGGTGATCTCTGCGCTTTCGTTGCTCGCAATCACCATTTCCATCCTTAAATAACCAAGATGACAAATCACCTATCAAACAGGCGTCAGCTGCCGAAACACCATATTACGGACCTTTGGACTGTGCTGACAAGGTATGTCTATCACTGGCCGCTTTTCGTACTCGGCGCAGGGCTCTCTATTGCAGCGGGCATATTTTACCTGAAAATAACAAAGCCGGTATATGGGATCAGCGCTACGATCCTCGTGAAAGACGAAAAGAAATCGCCGCGGGAGAAATCTGCTTTACAAGAGCTGAACCAGTCAAGCGCCCCCAATAACGCGGAAAGCGAAATCCAGATCATAAAGTCCAGGGGCCTGATTGCGGCAGTGGTAAACGACCTCCAGCTTTGGACGGTATATACGAAAACAGAGGGAATGACCTCCCGGGATATTTACCAGGCAAAACCGTTCACGTTCACATTGCTTCATGAAGGCCGCGACCTGACCGGCCAAAAGCTAAGCGTAACGATCCTTGACGATAAACGGTTCGAATTTACCGATCCCGACGGTGCCCGGAAAACGGCAGCTTTCGGAAAAGAGGTTAGCAGTCATTTGGGACGATGGGCGATTGAACCGGCCCGAACATTACACAGCCATATTGGTTCGACCATAAATATAGCGTTTAACGACCCGGATAAAACCAGTAATGCTTACATGAAAGCGCTGGATGTACATTTACTCGATAAACTTGCGCCGACTATTGGCTTGTTTATCAACGACGAAGTTCCGACAAGGGGTAAAGATGTGCTGAACCATATCATTAACCAGTACAATATCCTGACCGCGGCGGAGGAGAAACGCACCACCAAAAGCACTATCGATTTTATCGACAGCCGCCTGGCTTCGTTAACAGGCGAATTAAATAACGCAGAGAAAGAAGTAGAAGGCTTCAGAACGTCGGAAGGGTTAACCGATATCAATTCACAATCAAAAGTTTACCTGGAAAATGTGCAGATGAATGATAGTAAGCTCAACGAGGTGAACGTACAGTTAAATGTACTTAGCGGTGTGGAGCAGTACGTTAATTCCAGCCCGGCTAATCAAAATGCACCGGCGATGGTCGGCATTGCCGATCCTGCACTGAACAACCTGGTAGAAAAGCTGTCTCAACTACAACTCAAACGTGTTGCCCTGCTGGCTACTACGCCTGAAAAAAACCCGGAGTTCATACCGATTAACGATCAGATCAGGGAGACCCGGGCAGGAATAAAGGAAAATATACAGGGTATAAAGTCCGGCCTGCTTAGTACCAAACGTGAGCTGCAGTCGTTCAACAACAAGTTCGAGTCGTCGATCAGGAATATACCGGGGCAGGAACGCCAGTTCGTTGGCATGAAACGCCAGCAGGCCATTAAGGAAAACCTCTACGTTTATTTATTACAAAAAAGAGAAGAAATGGCGCTGAGCTATGCCGGTACCGTTTCGGATGCCCGAATAGTGGATTATGCCAGCGTTGGCGACGTAGTTTGGCCGCGGCTGCCATTGGTAGGCGCGCTGGCGGTTATCTTCGGGCTTGGGCTACCGTTCCTGGTCATTTATTTCCGGCATTCCTTCAACAGAAAAATCACCGGGCGAAATGAAATAGAAGAAGCGTTAGCAATACCGATCATCGGAGAGCTCTCTTACCAGGAAGCAGGCGGCAACATAGTCCTCACCAATGAAACAAACCCGATGATCAGCGAACAGTTCAGGTCGATACGCACTAACCTGCATTATTTACATCAGCAAAACACCGGCATATCCGTGAACCGCCATGAACGACTCGCCGATCATACCGGGATACCGGCCATGGCGGGTAGCGTTTCCCGCTGGCCGCTTGAAGAAGAAAGCTCCCCGGCCCCCCACGGGCGGGTTACCCTGGTAACGTCGAGTGTTTCCAATGAAGGAAAAAGCTTCGTAAGTTCAAACCTGGCTGTCTCCATTGCGGCTTCGGGCAAAAAAACAGTGATCCTGGAAATGGACCTGCGCAAGCCAAAAATTTCCGCGATGTTTAAACTCCCGTCACGTCACCCGGGAATTACCGACTTCCTCTCATCGGGACGACTGTCATCAGAAGATATCACTCAGGCATCCGCTGTTGCTAACCTGGACGTTATAGGTTGTGGAGCGATCGCCGATAATCCTTCCGAATTATTAAGCAACGGCGGACTTGAGAAGCTGATCGACGATCTAAGGCCTATTTATGATGATATCATCATCGATACCCCGCCGATTCATCTAGTAACTGATGCTATGATCATAGCCATGGAAGCCAATGTATCCTTATACCTCATCAGACAGGGTGTAACCGGCAAAAATGAGCTGGACTTTATCTCGGAAATACACGACGAGGATAAACTGCCCAATATGCGCATCGTGTTTAATGGGATCAATAAAGCTAAATACGGCTATGGTTACGGCTTTGATACCAGCTACTATTATACCGGAAAGACAAAACCGGCCTCACGCGCATCATTCAAAACATTTTTAAGCAGGTTTTAAATGCCAGACAAGCTGATTATTATCATGGCAGGCATCGTATTGATCCTGTTTTTCCTCACTATTTTATATAAAGGGAGTTCAGTGCGAACCTGCCTGCTGTTTATTCTCTCTTTACTGCCGCTGATGAACCTGAAAATCACGCCCGAAGCATTGGGAGGGTTTAAAACGCTCGACGTTATTTGTCTTTATGCTTTTATCTTTCTTTTCAAAGACTTCACCACAATTAACCTCAGGAGCAGGAACAACGGCTATTTCGCGCTCTTTATGCTGTTCGGTATTGCTGTTTTGATTGGAGGTCTTATGTCCGAATTTCCCGGTAAAGCATTTTTGGGGCTGTTTAAGATCCTGCCCGTATTTGTTTTTGGAAGGTTCCTGGTCACAGAATGCCTGAAGGACCGCTTGTTCATCAACTACGTAATACGGGCGTTAAAGATCAGCTACCTGACTGCTTTAGGGTTCCTGATATTACAGGTAATATTTGGCCTGAAGTTCACATTTTACCCTGAGCTGGGCCCGAATACGGTCGATACCGTGTTCCACATCATTCGTTACCCGGGTGTGTTTTACGATCCACAGGCCCATGGTCAATACCTCGCTATGGGCAGCTTCCTGTTCCTGTATGTCGAACAGCCTGCAGGCAGGAAGCGCGTGTTTACCAGTTATGCCATTTTTGCGCTGGCAGTAATTGCAATCGTTCTGGCCGGAAGCCGTGCGGCATTCGGCGGATTTGCCGCAGGCCTGCTCCTGGTGATCTTCATGGCCGGGAAACAGTTCCGCATCCTTGGAAGCGCGATGGTGGTAACCGGCCTGCTCGCCTACGTGCTGGTATCGTCGTATACCGGCGTGTTCGACCGGGCGAAAAACCTTTCAGACGACTATCTGTTTCGCCAGTCCATTTGGAAAGAGGCTTTCCAGATATTTCAAAAACACCCTTACCTTGGCATTGGGTCGGGAAATTACCAGGACCATGTGATGATCCACGCCCAGGGCCAGTACCTGGAGATAGAAGAAGGCAAGCTTGTCTATTTCGATCAGCCGGAAAATGGTTACTTAAAGATCCTTGTAGAGCTAGGGCTTGCCGGCTTCAGTATCTTCCTTGTTTTTATGTTGTTGCCGGCGGCCAGGGGCGTTATATATGCTGCAGCAGGCATTTTCGATAAGCGGATCGTGTTCCTCGTGGCTTCTCTGCTCAGTTGGATGGTAGCATTTAACACGGTTTATTCCATTTATGATACCCGGATCCTGCTGATGATGAGCAGTATGACCGCCCTTCTTATCGCTTATCCGAAAAAATCCTTAATTAATTATGAACCAGATCATTAAGACCGGTCAGAAATTTACCAGGTCAAAGCTGGTGAGCAATAGCGCCTGGGGCATTGCGTCAAGTATGCTGCAAACGCTATTCATATGCCTCTTTTTCGCCATTATGGCGCGCAGCTACGATGCCGCAACCTTCGCTCAATTCCTTATAGCCTCAACCGTTTACCAATTATTGGCAGCTGTTGCTTCCATGGGCCTGGGGCAGTGGTTTATCAGGCAATACATTCGCGAAGATGATAAGATTGGCTTTACGGCACGCTTCTTAAAGATGCAAACTGTGCTGGGCCTTTTATTTTACCTGGTGAATATTTGCCTGGCTTACCTGGTATACCCAGACGGGCAGGTCAGGATGCTTTGCCTGATTCTGGGTACCAACATTATTTTTGATAACTTTATAAATGCTATCCGTAGTTTAAATATTGTCGAATCAAGGCAGCGAACTACCGCGACCATCCTGGTGATTGATGGTTTTCTGAAGCTTTTGGCAGGAATTTTTGTACTAATCCTAGCTATTACGCCGGTGATGCTTGCCCTTTTAACCATCGTTGCCAGAATAATAACGGCCGGATTATTCACAAGGATAGGATCAGCCGGTACGATTAGTTTAAGATCAATCTTCACTACCGCTATCTCAGTTAGAGACCTAAAAGAACTGATCACTAAGAACTGGCAATTCGTGGTAATTGGCAGTATCTCTATTATCTACTGGAGAATAGGAAATCTTATTATCTCGAAAACGATGTCGCTCGCAGACGTTGCAGATTACGAGATCGCATTCCGGATCTTTTCAATAATGCAGATCCTCCCTGTAATAGCTTCAGCAACCATTTTCCCGCGGTTGGTTACGTATATCGCGGACAACGACCTCGCCGGGTTGAAAAAAATTTACCAGGCCATTTTCCGTGGCTACTCTTTATTTGCGATCGTGGCTTACGCATTTGTATATTCCTTCTCGAGCCTGGCCGTCCCGTTTGCGTTCGGGGATGGTTATCCTGGTGCCGGCAAGTGTCTGCAGCAAATGTCGCTTACCTTTTTGCTGATGCCGACAGTGCTGCTGCAAGCCAATTTACTGGTAGCCATGGGGCTCGAAAAACGGGATATGTGGTTCAACGTGGTAAGCCTGCTGGTTTACCTGGCGGGCTGTATTACCGGCCTCCTGTTTTTCAGCTCACTCGCGGTCATCAATTATGCCATCCTGTTCTCCTTCCTCGTCTTCCACCTTTCCCAGGATGCATTATTAATATCCAGGCGAATTACCTCTTTTAAAAACTGCCTATGCTTTTACGGCGTACTGACGCTTTTCCTTTTCAGCTACTGGTTCGCCTCATCAATTGCAAACCCGTACCTGGTATTCTGTCTCCTTGCTGCCGGCATTGCTTGTGCGGCAGCATTACTAACTGTTTCACCATGGCGAAGTTTAAACCTCGCCAAGCCGGGTAAGCCCGTATTATCCTAAAATTATGGAATTTCCATTAGCGACAATCTCAATCATCGTTCCGGTTTACAATAAGCTGGAGTACCTGGACGACTGCATCCAATCGATACTCAATCAGTCGTTTAAAGATATCGAACTGATACTTGTAAATGATGGCTCAACAGATGGCAGCCAGACGAAATGCCGTGACTATGCAATGAATGACTCACGGATAGTCGTTGTAAACCAGCACAACCAGGGGGTTTCGGCCGCAAGGAATGCCGGGGTTTCCTGGTCATCAGGGCTGTATATCGGTTTCGTAGACGCCGATGATACCATTGAACCCGATATGTACGAGTTACTCCTGAAAAACTCCATGGCTTTTGACGCGGATATCTCTGTGTGCCGGATGAAGTTAATTTCCTTTAATAAAACGACAAGTCACCCTGAAACAACAGGAACGCTGGTTTTTAGTCATGACGAAGCCTTATCATCGTACTTCAAGGGAGAATTTGACCAAAGCGCCAACAATAAACTGTACAAAGCAGCAATTGCCAGGCAGATCCAGTTCGAGGGCCATATTTATGAGGACATTCTTTATACCTGCCGCGCGTTTCTCGCCGCCGGGAAAACAGTGCTGGAAAATACGGTGAAATACAATTACATCGTCCGTGCGAATTCTGCCAGCATGACCAAATTTAACCTGGATTATATGGAAACCATTGCAGTGTCGGCTAAAATGGTACAACTTGTTTCTGCCAGTAACAAGTGCTGTATTGCCGAAGCCAAATCATTTGATGTAATGGCAAATATTTCCCTGCTTAATCTATTACTGCTTACTAAAAAGAACACTTACGTCAGCCAGTATAATAAAGTGGTGGATAACCTCAAAGGTCATGCAACATTTATCCTGGAGGCGGCCTCCGTTCGAAAGAAACATAAGTATGCGTTTCAATTATTTTCGGTTTCGCCGGTCATCTATACCTGGGTAATGTATCTATACTGCTTTCTCACCCGATCTGACGTAGTGACCAGAAGCTAAACAGGCCTCACCGCTCCATCATCCACCTATAAAAATCTAATCATCGCCATGGTTATGGCAAAGTACGCCCTTTATTTTATGAATTTATTCGAATTTATTGTCCAGGACTGGCGTGTAAACCGGGGGAACACCAAGGGGAGGTTATTGCTGCTCCTGTTCCGCACCGCCAACTTTTGCTCCACCCGGAGGGCATATTATTACCTGGGGTTTCCTTATCTCCTATTTTACCGTGTGCTCGTCGAATGGTTCTTTAGCGTAGAAATTCCCTGGAACGTTAAGATCGGCAAAAACCTGTCCCTGTTCCACGCGCAGGCGCTGGTGATGGCTGCGGATGTGGTCATCGGGGAGAACTGTACGCTGCGGCAAAGTACTACCATAGGCAATAAACAACTTCGAAACGGGCTTGTAAGCTCATCGCCGGTCATCGGCAATCATGTGGATATCGGCAGTAATGTCTGCATCATCGGAAGCATTACCGTCGGGGATTATGTAAACATAGGCTGCGGAACGGTCGTGGTGAGAAACGTATCCGCGCATAGTACAGTAACCGGGTACGCCGGTACCGAAAGAAAATCAACCACCAATAGTTAAAACATTAATTATGAACAAATTAAAAATTCTATTTAGCATGCCCAGTCAAACCCATGTGGAGATTGCGGTTGACGAGATCGAAGGCCTGAGAGATCACGGGTACGATTGTGATCAATTCCCGTTTGCGGCAAAAGACAGTAACGGATCCCAACTCAGCCGCATCCAAATGATCCTAAAAAATGCCTTTAACCTGGTAAAAGTGGCTTACCGGTTTCAGCCCGACGTTATCTATTTGAATTCGCGCCTGGAAGTACTTCCAACTATACGCGACTTCCTCACCATTGTGATCTTTAAAGCCAGTTATCACAAAAAGGTCCGGTTTTTTTTGAAATCGCATGGCTCAGATCTCGAAGTCCTGGAAAGTAAAAACTTCCTGGTAAGTAAGATCACATTACCTTACCTGAGGAAAAACATTTCCGGGTGGTTATTCCTGTCGACCGAAGAACGCAACAAAGTCGCTAAAAACGGGTACTTATCCCCAAAGCGAATTTTCGTAACAAAGAATATCGTACGTACGAATCAATTCAAAATTGATAGCGGGTTCCGGACCAGGCTAAATATTCCGCTGGACCATAAAATCTTGCTTTTTAGCGGCCGCATTATCCGGGAGAAAGGGATATACGAGGTGATCGAGGCGTTCTCACAAATCGGCGAAGGTTATAAAACTACGTTGATTGTGGTTGGCGGCGGCGGCGAACTTGAAAACATAAAAGGGCTCGCAAGCGTACTGGCGGCAGGCGACCGGGTAATTTTCACGGGATTTATTCCAGAACCCGAAGTAGTAGAATTCTACGCTAACAGCGACATCCTGGTTTTTCCCACCTACTTCCCGGAAGGATTTTCTATGGCACTGTTCAATTCCGTCGGTGCCGGTCTTGCGATCATTACCACACCAACCCGCGCCGCTACCGACTTTCTGTCGGATCCGGAAAATTGCATCTGGGTGAAATCGCAGGATAGCGGCAGTGTCGCAAATGCCTTGAACACTTTGCTTGGCTCGGAAAAGCTCATGCGCACTATGAAAACAAATAATATAATGAAAGCCCGGCTTTTCAGCAAAGAGCAGGTGTCGTCAGAATTGTCAGAAATAATTGAATTGTAACAAAAGGTAACGCACCTCAAATGAACAACCAACGAAAGAATTTTTTGGATTATTCGGTTTTCACAAAAACCCTGAATAACCTGCCTTCGGGTAAAACGTTGCTGGTAAACACTATCAACCAATATTCGTATTGTATTGCACAGGCAAATTCCATCTTTAAAAAATCACTGCAGCACTCGGATATCTTGCTCCCCGACGGCATCGGGATTGTAATGGCCATACGTTTTTTAACTGGTAAAGTGATAAAAAAAATCGCCGGAACAGATGTTCACGAACATATGCTCCGTCGGCTCAATGATCGATCCGGAAGCTGTTTTTACCTCGGAAGTACGAATGACACGTTAGCAAAGATCACCAGTAAGCTTTCAGCCGAATTTCCAAATATCCAGGTAGGATCCTATGCGCCGCCTTATAAAACAACTTTTAATAGCCACGACGATGCCGGCATGATCCGCGCAGTAAATACATTTAAGCCCGATGTACTATTCGTTGGCATGACGGCACCGAAACAGGAGATATGGGTGCATCTTCATAAAGAAAAGCTGGATACCAGGATTATTTGTACGATAGGCGCGGTATTTGATTTTTATGCCGGGACACTCACCCGTCCTGGTAAAGTATGGATCAGCCTGGGATTGGAATGGTTTATACGCCTTATAAAGGAACCCCGGCGCTTGAGTATGCGATACCTTTATTTCGGGCCGCAGTTCATATGGTTGATCCTGAAAGAAAAGTATTTACAGCTATCTTCCGGAAAAAAAGTTCCCGCTCGTAACAAAATTATTTATCGGGCGGACTAGGCCCTGCCGGCAAGGTAACATCCCGGGCAGAACTCTTCGCCCCGGTTTCCAGCACCGCAATATAACTATTGCGTTCCCGCAGAACTTTTTCAAGATCTGACACCACCAACACAAGGGATGAATACGGATTGATCGTTACGTTTCCTGAATACAGATGGTTGTGTACATCGGTATAATTTTTCTTTAATGTTACGATCTTCGGCTCATTGCTGGCATTAAATTCGAAAAACAAGTATTCATCCGGGGTGGTATTGGTTATTTCCGCTTCATATAACCTGACGTTGTCCAGATTAAGCTCACCGGCCGGTTCGTCAATCTCAAATATCACACTCCCATCGTCGTCATCAGCGGTACTTACGAACAAGCACTCTATTTCTGTTCTTGATGTATTTATCTTCCTGTTCTTGCGATTACTGAGCGTATTATAGGGAGCGCCGGTTTTCCTCAGAAAGATATCAAGCGAGTGGCTCTTCGCCGTTCCTGACAAGCTGAATTTCAACAGGTAATTCTTTTTCGCCCTTATTTTGCCAACTTTGATATTTACTGTTGTACGGCCGCCATCTGCAACCGGGATAAATGATAACCGTAATGACCCGCCATCCATAACTTCACGGGTGAAAGACGCCGTACAATTGCTACTTGCTGAATAAAAATTTGTACCGTTTATATCTTTGTCATATTCGCCATTATCCACCCTGTTGCGCCCAAGTAACTTCGTTACGGCATATGCAGGAACGTTATGCGGCGCTTCCGACGAAAAGTGGTCCGTCCCATAAACCGATTGCCAGCCCTGGAGATCGAAAAGCTGGTTGATCTCTTTTCCATTCTTGTTTATAGACGACATTATTCCCGCCAGCTCATTAACGGGTTGATAAAAGAAATTACTGTCTGACCGGCCAAACTGGGCGATATCATCCTGGTAAGTTGAGAATTTTGCAAGTGGTTGAATATTGTTCTTCGAAAAAAAGATATTATTCCTGATAGTGGTATTCCGTATCAAACTGCTGGTAGAGAGATAGTGGTCCTGTTCGAGCCGGAGCTGCACACCGTTGTCGAACACCGTATTGTCAAATACGGAAATTTCAGCAGCGTTATGGATCTTGATCCCATTGTTTGCACAGCCCGAAACCGTGTTTCCGGCGACCGTTACACCAGTTGTATTGTCGTCGACATAAATACCTTCAGCATGCAGGCTAAAAGGACTATTGGTTCCGTCCCCGTTGCCAATCCCGTTCAGGATAATGTTCCCGACCACTTTTTTATTCGTTGTTTTTGACCAATCCCCCACATAGATACCCGCACCATCATCCTTTGTAAGGCAGAAGAAGTTAACCACGTTGTTCTTAACAATAGATGAGTTCCCGCCGAAATAAATCCCGTTGTAGCCGGTACTGTCAATGATATTACGTTCAATCCGGGTGAAGTCGCCGAACGAAGTAATACCTTCGTAAGTCCCGGTACCGCTTCGCCCCGCGCCAGCTATCAGGCCGGTGTTACTTATTTTGTTGCCCGCTATCGCCGCATAAGAACATCCTGCATCGAGATGGATTCCGCCGCTTAATGAATGGTCAATGTGCGTACCTTCAATCGTTAGCCAGGTGCTGGAAGAAGCAAGCACAGCCTCTGTACCGGAAAGGCTAATGCCGCAATCCCTGATGGTTATATTACCGGAACCCTTGATAGCGATTCCGCTCTTCCCCGCACCAACGAACTTTAAATCTTGAAAAGTGATAAACTGCTGTCCATTAATTTCTACGAGGTTATCGCTAACACTTACGCTGACGATAAACGATGAGGGTTTCTTTACTCCGAAGAAAACGAACATTCTTTGCTGATCCTTGTCGTAAAACCATTCCCCTTCCCTATCCAGTGTCTTGATATGGTTCTGGATAAAATATCCATAATTATTCATCGGAACCGCAGCATTCCCGGCTGCGTAACTAAGCGTATTTTTCAGGTGATTTGTGATCGTACTTCTATCGATCGTCCACCTGTTTTTCCTGATCACTAATTCTCCCCCAACCCAACAGGTGGAACCGGTCAGCTGTTTATCAGTGATTGAAATATTCCCGGTATGTGATTCGGGCGAAAGGTAACCCTGGTTAGGAAAGCGCCCCATGACCTGGTGAAACCCGTTAATAATTAACCCACCTTTTGACGACGTACAAAACGCTTCGTAAATTCCATTGCCTGCGCGTTTCCACGTTTTTAACTCCTCAAGCCCGTTTATGACCGGTTTCTCTCCTTTTCCGTAAGCTCCGAAGTAAATTGGGGCGAATGCGGCCCCTGATCTGGTAACCGATAGCGTTCCTGTAAAAGTGTCCCCCCTTTTAAATAATACGGAATCGCCCGGGGCGAGCCGGCTAAAGAACGCATTTAATCGGTTAATGCTGCTCCAGGGTGTTAATGGATTGCGCGATTGTACTTGCGTGTAATTGTCACTGCCAGAACTAGCGGAAAAGTAATAAGTGTTTGAATAGGCCTGGCCGGAAATCAGGTATAAAAATCCGTACAATACAGACATTAGTCTGATTTGTTTTAGGCCCACAGTTTTTTTTTTACGATGATATTAAAAAAAAATTACATTTTAGATAATTAAATTCTTTAAACATTTAAGACTTACCCGGTTGACTTCTATCATATTTCTGAATTTAAAACGATGAAGCCGATCCTCCTGCGTTAGCGAATAGAAAACCCTATCATGCATAATCATATTATCCGAAAAGTTCTGCTGCTTTTTTTACTGGTCCTGCCGCATGTCCTGTTTGCACAAAAAAAGGGACAGGAGCGCATCGATTCACTAAAATCGAGAATCTCATTTATGAAGGAAGATTCGCTTAAATGCCTTTTATACAATACCATTTCTTATGAGAACCGGGTGATTAATATGGAAGAGGCGGTAAAATACGGCAATCTTACCATAGAGCTTTCGAAAAAATTGGGCTTTCGGCGGGGCATTATGCTGGGAAATGCGAACCTGGGAAACGCCTATCGGGCCGATAAGCCTCAATTAGCCATCGCACATTATCAAACAGCGTACGACATGGCCGTTAAAGCGGGGCGGGACGATCTGGTAAACCGGTTGGCTTATGATATGGGATATTCCTATACACTCCTGGGCGAGGCTGATCAGGCCCTGCGATTTGGAAAGCAGGCGCTGGATTACTATATATCAAAAAATGCTAAGAGTACTATTGAAACGATCCAAACCTATATGGCCCAGGCTGAGATGATGAAGGGAAACCGTAAACCGGCGCTTCAGACCTATTTAACAAAGCTTAAACAATTTAAGGAAGATGATCGTTCACAAGAACACGTCAGTACGCTTTCCAGTATCGCCAGTATCTATCAATCCAGCAACGATTTTCCATCTGCCCTGACGTATGCTTACAAGGCGCTCAGGTTAGCAAACGCATCGGATGTGGGTTCCCTGTTTATCTGTAACACCCTGATCGGCAATATTTATGCCGGGCTGGATGAATGGAAAATGGCATTGGATTATCACGTAAAGGCCTTGAAATTAATAGAAGACCCGAAATCAGGAGCGAGTGTACGCAATGGGCTTGTTATTGCGCTGATGACGCTCGCAGAGGATTATGCCGGGCTGAATGATTTCGACGACGCGCTTAGCTATAGCCAGAAAGCGCTTAGCCTGATCGGAAGCGCTGATAAGATAAATGACAGGGAAGTCAGAATTATGATCCTTAACCAGATCGCATGGACCTATTACAAGAACAAAGACTTTTCCAAGGCTTTACAATATACGCAGCGCGCCCAGGCCCTCAATTCTAATATGGCGCGAACCACCGGCCGGGTTAATACCGTCCTGGGACAGATTTACGCCTATGCCCCCGATTCTATCCTGCAACAGGCGGGGATTCGCCCGGCGGATCGTTATAATAAAGCCGCCGGGCTGTTATCCGCATCCGTAAACACGCCTGAAAGCCGGCAGGATCTTAATTACATGAGAGACAACTACGGGGAGCTCGCAAAAATATATGAGCTGGATAAAGATTATGTTAAGGCTTACTCCGCTTACCAAAAGTTCGTCGGGTTCAGTGACAGTATCGTCAAACTTAACAACAGGGCCGAGCTCGTAAGAAGAGAAAGCGCGTTGCAGTTTGCCAGGAAGGAAGATTCACTGCGCTACCAGCAACAGCTGGTGAGCTCAAGGCTTGCGCAGCAAACCCTGCTCGCTACGCAGCAGCAGCAGGCGCTCCAGCTGAATCAGCAGCAGCTTTCCATCACTACTAAACAAAAAGACATCGAACGCCTGAATTTTTTAAGAACCCAGGCCGGGCTGCAGGCCGAGCAAAATAAACGCAGGGCGAATATGCAACAGCTGAAAGCGTCGGCCGCTTCGCTGCAGCTGCAGAAAGCCGAGTTAGATTCCGGCCGCGCACGCTCCCGGTTCCTTACCGCAGGGATCGTGGGGTTAGGAGTGGTCGTACTCAGCCTGGCCTTCCTTGCCTGGGTTATCCTGCGGGCCAACCGCCAGAGTAAGCGCGCCAACGCGTTGCTGCAGGAACAAAAGGAACAGATCCAAATCACCCTCCAGGAACTTAAAGTCACCCAGGACCAGCTTATCCAGTCAGAAAAAATGGCTTCGTTGGGTGAGCTTACCGCCGGTATCGCCCACGAGATACAAAACCCTTTAAATTTCGTCAATAACTTTTCTGAAGTAAGCCGCGAGCTGCTCTATGAACTGAAAGAAGAGCTTTCGGCAGGGAATACGGACGACGTACTGGCCATTGCCGGCGACCTGGACCAGAACCTCGAAAAGATCGGTCATCATGGAAAGCGTGCGGACAACATTGTAAAAGGTATGCTCCAGCACTCGCGCACCAACCCGGGCGCAAAAGAACCGACCGACCTCAATGCGCTTGCCGATGAATGTTTACGGCTCAGTTACCATGGATTACGGGCGAAGGATAAATCGTTCAACGCAGAGCTGGTAACGGAGTTCGATCCCTCGCTGCCAAAGGTCGATGCGATCCCACAGGACCTGGGCCGGGTGCTCCTGAACCTCTTCAACAATGCGTTCCAGGCCACCGCCGAACGACAGCGACAAAACCATAAAGGGTACAAGCCTAAAGTGAGCGTACGCACCAGGTATTCGGGTAGCGGGGCTGAGATCCGGGTAATGGACAACGGCCCCGGGGTCGATCAATCCATCCGCGATAAGGTCTTCCAACCCTTCTTTACTACCAAACCGACGGGAGAAGGAACCGGCCTGGGGCTTTCGCTGAGCTATGATATCATCACCAAGAGCCATCACGGAACTATCGAATGTTTACCTGCGGAAGACGGGGCGACGTTTTTGGTCCGCTTACCAGGCATGTGTACCTGATCCGTTCATCTTTTTAAACGACGCTCTTTTATCCACGCGAATAGTAAATTCCCCCTTTCGCCGTTCAGCATATAAATGAGACACCAATGAGGTTGGATCGCTTTGGCGCGAATCAGTTGTACTCTGAGTTTAAATCCATCATTATGCGACCAATTTTGCGATGTTAATTAATTAGTCTTCCGAAAGCGTGACCAGCGCTGAATCTTTTACTCCCAGCTTCATTCAAATTAGATCTCCGGTAAATAAATTTGCGGTCAGCGTTTGGACCGGTCTTCCAGCGGCAGCGTGAACCAAAAGGAACTGCCTTTTCCGGGCTCGCTGTGCACACCGATCCGGCCGTTATGCCTCTTCACTATTTCTGCGCTGATGTATAATCCCAGCCCAAGACCAGTGTACTCATTACTGGAATGACTGGCGCGGAAGTATCGATCGAATATCTGCGATTTTGCCTCTTCCGGGATGCCGGGGCCATTATCGGCAACCGTTATCTTCACCTGGTCGCCGAGGTTTTCTATGCTGATCGAAATGGGCGATCCCGGGGCGTACTTGACCGCGTTGGTGATAAAATTGATCACCACCTGCCCCAGGCGTTGTTCATCCGCATAAAGTTCCAGGTCAAGGTCACCGGTGACGGCACATTCTTCATCAGCGTTCAGGCCTACGGAGGAACAGCAGCCTTCTAACATGCGAGCACTGTTGAACCATGTTTTTTGCAGCTGCAGCTGTCCTTCGCTGATCCGGTTCACATGCAGCAGATCGTCCATCAGCCTGCCCATTTTATCCATGCTCCGGTTAGCCTGTTCGATCAGTTGAACATGCCGTTTGGTAAATGGCTGATCTTTGATAAGATTTAAGAACTGCAGCACCGCTTTAAGCGAGGTAAGCGGGGTTTTGAGCTCGTGGCTTGCAATACTCAGAAAATCGTCTTTGCGCCGCTCGAATGTTTTCCGGTCGGTGATGTCCGCCGTCATTCCCACGATCCTTCTTGCTACTCCTTCGTCGTCATAGCGTGCCTTCCCATAAGCGGCGATCCAGTGCAGCGTTCCGTCGGGCCACCGTACTTCATATTCGGCCTGGTATACCGTACGGTTTTTTACGGCGGCAGCCACCCGATGTTTGATCTCCTGGCGGTATTCAGGCATTATAGATTCGAATAACTGCGCGTAGGTAAAGTCTTCTTCCGGGTTGCGCCCGTAATTCTTTTTGAACTGCGCGGTCGCCTGCATTTTCCCCGTTGCGAATTCAACTTCCGTAGATCCCAATGCTGCCGCTTCCATCGCAATGGTAAGCCGGGCATTGACCTCATCGATCGCTTTGCGGGCCTCCACCTGTTCGGTCACATCAATAGCGATCACCATGATCGAATGTGTGGTGTCGTCCGTATCCTTAACAGGTTTATAAGCGAAGTTCACATATAGCTCTTTCAGTTCTCCCTGCTGTTCCAGTAATACCTTCGCTTCATTTCCGTAATAAGGGATGCCGGAAATGTACACGTGATCCAGCAAGGCTAAAAAGGGCTGCCCCTGGATTTCGGGTAAGGCCAGGTGAATGGGCTTGCCTACCACGGAATGGTCCCTGCCCCAGATCTGAAGGATCATTTCATTTACTTCCCTGATGACCAGGCTGCGGCCCTCAAGGATCGCGATGGCCACGGGAGCCTGCTCAACGAGATTACGAAAACGCGCCTCGCTCAGTTGCGTAGCCCTTAATGAGTGCTGCAGATCCCCGTTCAGCTGCTGCTGGGTGTAGTTGCTCTCCTTTAATTCTCTTAGCATATTTACCCTGGAAGTGGTTTCGCTGCAAGTGACAAATACGCCTTCGATAGATCCTGATTCCGTTCGCACCGGGCTGTAGCTGAAAGTCCAGTACACATCCTCCAGGTTGCCGTTGCGTTCGATCGGGATCAGTTGGTCCTCGCTCCAGGTAGCTTCTTCGCCAGCAAGTACGCCATCGATCAAGGGTTTAATGATGTGCCAGATATCCGGCCATGCCTCCGCTCCGGGCATTCCCAATATCTTAGGATGCTTACCATCGATCCCCAGGCTCGGCCTGTAGGCATCGTTATAAAACCCGATCTGTTCCGGGCCCCAGAACAGGAACATCGGGAACCGTGAGTTCAACAGGATGCTTAGCGTCGTACGGAGACTTTGCGGCCACGTGGTCGGTGAACCGAGCGTTGTGCCGGCCCAATCGAACTCCCGGGTCAGTTGTCCCATTTCACCGCCTCCGGCTAAAAAGGATAAAGAAGGGTTACTCGAAAACATGGAATATCCCGTTACGGGTTTAACAACTAAGATAATAGAAGTTTTTAATTTAGAAAAACATATGGCGGTGTATATGTTTCCATACAAACGCATCCTGGATAGATGCTCACTTTTATTTGCTCACGATCAAAAGAACATTTTAAGGCGCCCACTCAAACCAGTATAGAAAACCTGGTACACAGCCGGGGCATATTTACGTGATCTGCTCCTGTTTAGATTGAAAAAAAATTTATAGTTTGTTTACGAAACCAGGCGCCTTCCCGATTGCGTAATTCATGCAGTTACAATTAAAAACAACTCATGAAAAAAACTTTAATTCTCGCTATCGCCCTGACAGTTTCGGCGATCAGCTCACAAACTTTCGCTCAGAAAACTAAAATGGTTGGCGGCGCTGCCATGTATCCCACCAAAGACATTGTTGATAACGCCGTAAATTCAAAAGACCACACTACGCTGGTCGCCGCTGTAAAAGCAGCCGGGCTGGTGGAAACACTTAAAGGCGCGGGCCCGTTCACCGTCTTCGCCCCCACTAACGCGGCTTTTGACAAACTGCCGAAAGGGACCGTTGAAACCCTGCTTAAACCGGAGAACAAACCTATGTTGACCAAAATCCTGACCTATCACGTAATCGCCGGCAGGTACTCAGCAGCTGACATCGCCAAAAAGATCAAGATGGGCAAAGGCACTGCCGAATTTACTACCGTGAGCGGAGGCAAGCTTTGGATCATGATGATGGGAAAAAACGTGGTGCTGAAAGACGAGAACGGCGCTACGGCCAAGGTGACCATTGCCGACGTGTTCCAGAAGAACGGCGTGATCCATGTAATCGACGGCGTAGTAACCCCGAAATAACCTACGCAAAAAGGCCAGTGTAAGAAACTGCACAAAAGCGGTTAATATCCCGGGTGATGCCCGGGATTTTTGTTTAAACCAGTGCGAAACTAATTGTCCTGGACAGGCTTAGGTCGTTACCATCCGGATCGCTCACAGCGGCGAACGTTCCCCCACGGGGTTTAGGTTATTAAAATTCATTTAAAAAAGACACTGTTGTTAGGTAGCCCGCAGTATCCTTAGATTTGAGTTGAATCAAAAAAACAGGCCCATGGCATACAACGAACAATTGGCAAACCGTATACGCGAAAAGCTGATGGACCTGCCGCACGTGGAAGAAAAGAAGATGATGGGCGGTTTAGTCTTTATGGTGAATGAAAAAATGTGTGTCGGCATCCTGAAAGACGAGATGATGTGCCGCATAGATCCTGTTTTCCAGGAAGCGCTCCTTGAAAAGAACGGTTGCCGCGAAATGGATTTCACCAAACGACCGATGAAGGGATACGTACTTGTAGCTGATGAAGGCATGCGGACAGACCAGGAGTTCGACCACTGGATCGGCCTTTGCCTGGCGTTCAATAAATTCGCGAAAGCGGCCAGGAAGAAACAGAAATAACCTGCTTCTTCTTAGCCGTTCAATTCCGCTATTTCCTGGCCAGCGCTTGCTTTCCGAAGCGGATCAACTCCTTTGCCTTCATAAACCCGGCAGTTCCAAGCACCGGCTTACCTTCCGGATCGAAGATGATCAACGTAGGGTAAGCTTCCACCTGCCAGCGCTCAGCCAGTTTCGGCCCCTCTCCTTTTTCCATGTCGATGGAAACGTTCACGAAATTCGCGTTAAAGAATGCTGCGGCTTCAGGATCAGCGAAAGTGGTCGACTTTAATAGCTTGCAGGGACCGCACCAGGTGGCGTAAGCGTCTACGAAAATGTACTTATGCTCCGCTTTGGCTTTTGCAAGAGCCGTCGGCCAGGAATTTTCTATGAATTTAATAGAAGGCTTCTCTGCCGGCCGTAAAGCGGTGATAACAAAAAACAGAACGATAGCGAATAAGCTCTTCATATTATAGTTCGTCGTGGAGGGATGTGGCGGCAGCTTTCAGGAGCGAGGCGCTCAATCGCTGGGTGATATCCGGGTTAATGTATTCGAAACGGATATTGCCTTTTTTGTTGAGGATGAACACCGAAGGTACAGGCAGCAACTTGTCTGTATTCTTTCCCCCTGATGCGGCAGGTAAAAAGCTATCGTAATTCTTCGGCCCTTTAAAAGCGATCCCGAACTTTTTGGCGGCGCTAAGATCCGCATCCGACAAAAGCGTGTACGAAAGCTTGTTCCTGGTCATGGTCTGCGAAAGATTCTCCGGGCTATCTGTACTAATGGCGATGACCTGGAAACCCATTTGTTTGAGGTCGGCTTCGATGGCTTGTAAGCCTGCTAATTGTTTATTGCAGAAGGGGCACCAGCCGCCGCGGTAAAATACGAGGATGGTGGGTTTGGCGGCAACGGCCAGGTTAAGGTCGAAGGGTTCGCCTGAGGATTTGGGTAATACCAGTTTTGGAATTGATTCCCCGATTAACAGCGGGCTGATATCTTGCGGTTTCAGGGGAACGCCCGCGGTCATTTTGATAGTATCGGCAGGAAGTATTCCGGCCTTTAGTGAAGTTGTACTTGAAAATGCGAAAATAAATACGATAAAAATGATTTCGGATAATTTCACTACCAACTGATTGATCAACTTTATAGTCATGATAAGGATTTTAACAGCTTAGTCGGGTGCAATAATTAAACCTTACAAGAAAAGCGGGATTAAATTACAGACCTATTCCGGGCGTTATTCGGCCAACAGCTCTTTTAGTTTTTTTTGCAATACTTTCTTATCCGGCAGGTATAACTGGTATTTCGAGACGAAGATCTTGTTCGAAATTCCCCGTGTGGCGTACTCTACCGTTACATCGTCCTTGTATTTGGATAAAATGATCCCTATCGGCTGATTATCGCCTTCCACGTTTTGCTCCACCTCGAAATAATTCAGATAGAGATTCATCTGGCCGATATCCTGGTGTTTTACCGACTTTACTTTCAAATCGATCAGCACGAAACATTTCAGTATGCGGTGGTAAAAAACCAGATCGACATAAAAATGAGTATTATCGAGCGTAACCCGGTATTGCCTGCCGATAAAAGCGAAACCTTTGCCGAGTTCCATAATGAACGATTGCAAATTGTCGGCAATCCGTTGCTCCAGATGCTTTTCGTCGTATTGTTGCGCTTCGGGGATTTGCAGAAACTCAAGGACATAAGGGTCGCGAATAAGGTCAGTTTCCGTTTGTACAATACTTCCTTTACCCGCCAGTTCTCTGACCCCCTTAGCGTCTTTGCTCATGGCAATGCGCTCAAACAAAGCGCTGTCCATTTGCCGCCGTAGTTCTCTTACAGACCAATTTTCTTGAATGGATGCTTGTTGGTAGAAACTCATTTCCTGCTCGTTATCACATTTCAAGAGATCATAGTAATGAGACCAGCTGAGGTGGTGTGACACTGTCAGACCAGTCGGGGTCTCGTACGTTGCCTGTTGGTGTAACGGCGTCACACCAACCGCAGAATTACCAGACGCCTGCGGAAAAACAACAAATCGTTTATAAAATAATCGCATGTATGTAAGTTGGCTTCTACTGAATCCTTTGCCCAATTCCCTTGTGAGCTCTTTTGACAGATCAATGAGCATTTGACGAGTGGAAACTTCGTCATACTTTTCGCTTGTTTCCTTTTCAACAATCAATTGACCCACTGTCCAATAAGTTTGAAGTAGCGCTATATTAATATTGCGGGCGATATTCCTCCTGGATTGCTCCACGATCAGGCTAATTTGTCTGATCAGTTCGCTATAATTATTCTCAACAGATTTCATTTTGCCTTATTCCTCCCCCCTTAATGCTTCGATTTGTTTCACACACACCACTTCAGTCAGTTCCTTCAATTTCAATACCGTTCCCGCCAAATATTCCAGGTCTTCCTCACTTACAGTATACCTCAACTTATACCGCGAATCTATATACGCCTTTCTCAGGATGATAAATTCAGGTTATCACTACTCATTTTCGGCGAAGTGAAGGTAGGGATTAAAAAAAGGCGAAGGAAATTTGGGTGCCAGGTGGGAGTTGGCAAAATGAGGGGTAGGGAAAATAGTTTGGAACTTACACTACAACCCCGAATAATAATCATACCCCCTCTCCGCCCAATAATCCCTGGGCCGCTCGTTACTGAACGTCATTGTCCCGATTCGCTTCAGGTTTTTGATCCCGTATTTCACCGGGATGATGAGCCGCAGTGGCGCGCCATGTCCGTCGGTTAGCGGCATATCGTTCATTTCATAGGCCAGGATGGTTTGCGGGTGCAGCGCACTATCCATATCGATACCCACGTAATACTTCTCATCCGGGGTTTCCAACCCAAGATAAGCCATTGCCGCTTCGTCGTTCAAGCGATAATGATCCATAAAATCGATCAATTTCACACCTGCCCAGTATTGGACCTGGTCCCAGCCTTCCACGCACTTAAAGTCAAAGACGATTTCCGTTCTCGGTAAAGCCTTTATGTCGTCCAGGCCGATGAGCAGCACCTGCCCGGATCGCTTCATTACAGACAGGTTCCATAACGAGACGTCGATCTTTTCTTTCATACCCACATGGCTATTCTCTCTCACCTTCTTTGCAGCCCCGGATTTGGGATACGTTTTTACCAAATGGTTCCTGCTGAAGAAATTCCGGAAAGCCAGTTCCGATTGGTTTAACGCACGGCGAAAAGGCGCCTGCGCCTTGCCCGTTATCCCGGGTGTTTCTTTTGGCGACTTCTTCAGCCAGCTCCATCCGCCATAAGCAGCGACACTTAACCCGGCAAAGGCTGTAAACGAAATGAAGTTCCTGCGTTTGATCTGCTGCTCTACAGTGAGCGGCTGTTTAGGGTTTTTCTTCGGCAGGTTGTTCATCGTTTGAAGGAATAGTTAAAGATTTGATATTAGGAGATTCGATCACTTCGAAGCCCGAGATCACCGAGCGGAAGTTGTTCCATCCCGCAAGGAACACCTGGACGATATGGACCAGGAAAAACAAGACGTAGCCAATGGTTAAGGCGAAATGAAAGATCCTGGCGAGGTGGTAACCCCCGCAAAGCCAGGTGAGCCAGTAAAATTGCACGGGTTTATAAATGGCAAGGCCGGTTACCAGCGAGCCAAACCCCATCACGATGATCGATGTGTATGCGATCCGTTGAGCGGCATTGTATTTGTCCTGCGGGGGAAGGCCTTTCCGGATATGGAAGTCGTGCAATACTACCAGCCAGGCTTCTCTAAAAGAATTGCGTTTCGGGAGCAGGTGCCGCCATTCACCGGAAACCCAGGTGTAAAGCACGTACAGGAGCCCATTTAAAGAGAAACCCCACATGAACATAAAATGCCAGGCCATCCCTTCGGCTAGCCGGAACGGGATATGGAGTGCTTTATAAAATCCCTGCGGGAAGAACAGGTAAAAGGTATGCCCGAAAAGCGTGATCGTATAATGACTGTTTGCCCAGTAAATCAGCAGTCCGCTCCAGGTCATGATGGTAAGCACCGGGAAGTTCACCCAATGGAACCAGCGGATGGCTAACGGGTGCTTCTCTTTCATCGTTTTCATAGGCTTAATTTAGGCGGGGCGCTGAGTTTACGGTTGAGGCGGCAAGGATCTCCCCGGTTTGCGTGTTTTGAACAAAACCGATGATCTCCCAATTGCGCGGATCGAAATCCTTTGGCAGCACAAGCGATACCTGGCCGATTCCTGGGGCAACCTGCTGAAGCGACCGAACGATGTTGGTATGAGGCAAGGTCAGGCCGCTGTTCTCGCCACGGGTAACTTTCACTGTCGCCGATTTTTGAACACTTGCAAGGTATAATTCCTGGCCATCAACTTTGGGAAAGGTAAGGTTAATGACGGCAACGCCGGGTGAAAGGCTTTTTAATTGAAGATTAAGCGGGGTAGACGCCGGCGTCCCCGGCGACATAATCGCTTTTCGTAATTTACTTTCATCAGATCCGACAAATTCCGTTTTGCCATTCACCACCATTTGCGGGGTATAAACGCCGTTTTGATGAAACCATCGGGAATACTGCCGCTGACGCTCCGACCATTGCGCGCTGCTGAACGGATCTTTCCAGCCCAGGCGGTCCCAATAATCTACATGATAAGCCAGGATATACACCGGTTTCCCGGCGTATTCTTTCCCTATCCGGCTCACTAATTCATCGGCCGGCGGACAACTCGAACAACCTTCGGAAGTAAACAGCTCGATGAATGCGAAGCCTGGAAGCGGCTCACCGGCGGATGCCTCACCACCTGTAAAGGAGAAACCGGCAATTGCCAGGATCGCTACGCTTACGACCAGCACGGTGATTTTTACGTATATACTCATAATAGTATTAATTTACTGGTTTTGGGGTTTAGTCGGCATATTAACGGATACCTTACAAACAATAAGTATTTTGTAAGGAACCCGCTTTCGCCGCGACTAAGCGATAACATAGCTGACGCTTCATCAATGACCAACGATCATTTACAACCTGCCGACTGGGTGACCAACCATGCCGATTACCTGTACCAATATGCAGTTAAGCGGGTGAACGACGCAGATATCGCGCGCGACCTTGTGCAGGATACCTTCCTGGCCGCACTCGAAAAAGCCGCCGCTTTTGAAGGACGGAGCAGCGAACGCACCTGGCTTACCGCTATTATCAAATTCAAGATTTACGACGTATACCGGGAGAAGTCGGGAAGTTTGAAAGAGCTGAGAACGGAAGAACATGAGGCGCTGCAGCAGCAGGACTTTTTCAATGATTTCGGGCATTGGATACCGGCGCATTACCCGGAGAACTTTATTTCAACGGAACCCGATCCGTTGCAGGCAAAAGAGTTCGGTGAGGTCCTTAAGCGGTGCATGGAAAAACTGCCCGCCCTTTGGTTGTCCGTCTTTACGATGAAGCACCTGGATGAGGAAACCACCCCCGTGATCTGCGAGTCGCTGCGCATCAGTTCCTCCAATTACTGGGTGATCGTTCACCGGGCAAAATTAAGCCTGCGGGCTTGTCTTCAAAAGAACTGGATTTAAACGAACAAACGATGAACGCATTAAAGAAAATACAACACAACTGCAAACAAGCTACGTTCCTGATCGAGAAGCAAAGCCTTACCAGGCTCAGTCTGCGCGAGTCGATCGAACTGCGTATCCACCTGGCAGGCTGTTCCCTCTGCCGGTTATACCAGCAGCAGAGCGGTATGATCGGGCGTGCGGTACAACAATTGTTGAAATCGAGCCGGGAAAAGCCGCTGGATGAAACTTTCAAACAGGAGCTGCAAAACCGGATCGACGAGCGGTTAAATAAAAACTAACTGGTTATAAGGAGGAGAAGATGGAGATCACTAAAGAACTAAAATCACTGACTATGAAATTATTAAAATTGTTTATAGCGCCCCTGCTGCTGGTCTCGTTACAGGCTTGCAGCCAGGGTAACCCGAAGAAAATGAAAGCGGCAACTTCCGAAGATGCCGGTACCTTCCCCGGAGCCAAACCGAACAGCTACTGGAAACAAACCCTTACGCCGGAGGCCTACCACATTATGGTAGAAAAGGGTACGGAACCGTCTTTTAAAAATCCCTACTGGAACAATCACCAAAAAGGTACGTACGTGAGCGCGGCAACCGGCAAACCGCTGTTCAGTTCGGATACAAAATTTGAATCAGGCACTGGCTGGCCGAGCTTCTTTAAGCCGATCAATGAAAAGGATATCATGATCATCAGGGACAGTTCGCTCGGAATGGTCCGCGAAGAAGTGGTTGAGCGGAGTACCGGGCTGCACCTGGGCCATGTGTTCGACGATGGCCCCGCTCCCACCGGCAAGCGTTACTGTATGAATTCTTACGCATTGAAGTTTATCCCAGCCAAATAAATCAGATGAAGAAATAAGTTTATACCTACTCGTGACCGCCATAGCCGCTATCCGGGCTTGCGCAAAAACAGACGAAGATCATTCGTTCGCCAGTTGCCTGAGTGCTTTGAGGCCACCCTCATTTTTAGGATTTAAATTGACAGATTTTTGGTACATAAGTTTTGCTGCCTCTCTGTTACCCGTTTTCAAAAGCACCTCCCCGTAACTGTCATACACATTGAAGCTTTCAGGAAATAAAAGCGCATTTACTTTCAGCGCTTCCATTCCCAGTTGGGTGTAACCATCTTCAAAAAGCCTTAGACCTAAAAAATTAAGTTCCCCTTCGCTTAATACATATCGCTGATCATTTCTTAAGCCTGCCAGGCTGGAACTAGCCTGATCGATGCCCTGTTCCAGCAGCAGCCTCGCGTAGATCAGCGCCAATGACCTTTTGTAAACAAAAGATTTCCCGCTTAACAGCAAATACGTCTCCGGGGCAATGGTGGCATTCCCGGCATTATCCGTAGTCACTATCACCTGCCCTGTCTTCAGGTTATGCAGAAAAAAAGAATTCATGCCGGGTATCCCCCCACTATGCCATACCACTTTACCCCCGTCATCATGCTTATAAATAAACCAGCCCAGGCCATAGCTCGCTTCATCAATTCCCGCCCGGAAATACGGAATGCTGCCATTGTTGAGTTTGACCGGGCTGAACATTTGGTTCAGGCTGCCAGGCGATACCAGCTTGCCTGAAAAAAGCGCCCGGTCAAACAGCAACATATCGCCGCCGGTGGCATATATATTTCCCTGCCCATAGAGCATGGACCAGTTGAACGTCCATTTGCGCAAAACAGGAACTTCATTAACCGGCTGCAAGGTACTGGAATAGGGAGCAGGTCTAATGAAATTGACTGCCGTGCCGCTCCGCCCGGCGCTTCCGGGCGGCCCCCCCACACTGGAATGCAGCATACCAGCAGGCAGAAATATATGTTTTTTCAGGTAAGCCGGGAATTTTTCGCCACTCAACTTTTCCACCAGGAGTGCCAATAAACTAAACCCGGTATTGCAGTACTCATATTTTTCACCAGGGGAAAATTGCAAAGGTTTAGCATATGCTTTCAGTTCCGGCACCAGGTCTGCGTTCTTTACCTGGTAACCAGGTGCGCGCTCTAACAGCGGCGAGAAAAGGGCTTCGGTATTGGGCAGTCCGCTGGTGTGGGACAACAGGTGCCTGATGGTTACCGATTCAAAGGGAAAATCAGGAAAATACCTGCTCAATTTATCGTCAAGATGCAGCTCTTTCTTTTCAATCAGCTGGAAAATCGCGACCGCAGTAAAAGGTTTTGACACAGAGGCCATATTAAACCGGGTATCAGCTGCGTTCGGTATCTGCGGAGTAAGACCGGCAAATCCGAAGGACTTTTCGTAGATCAGATCCGTACCTTCAGCAATAAGCACATTGCCATTAATTTTTCTATCGGCATCTAGGGCATTATAAAAACTGTCCAGCTGCACAGGCAGATGCTGAGCAACGGCAGCTGAACAGTTAACGATTAACTGTAATAACACGAATAGCCTGTTCCAACTCAAAAAATAACTTTTCACCCTATTTCGCTTTATTGACCCCAAAGTTGTAACTCACCCCTGTTCTGACCAGGGATGGATATTTTTTAAGATACTTATCCAGTATTGCCCCGCTCTGCGAATTGCCATTCACCCGCATACCTGAAGGTTCCAGTTGGAGACTCTTTAAGTCATGTTTAGCCCCAATAATCTTATCGGAAACCAGCTCAGTCATCAGCTCGTCCAAAAGTTTACGATCTGTTTCCGCCGCTTCATGGTCCTTTTCTGCCTTTAGGCGGTCACCATCCGCAATAACTTTTGCTGCATCCGCCTTGGCACGGTCTTTCCCGGCCAAATTTTTATCTTTTTCAGCCTTAATCTTCATTTGCTCCGCAGCAGATTTTGCTGCCAGCGTTTGTGATTTTACATTCAGCGTTCTTTCTTTTTCTACAAGGCTTTTCTTCTGATCACCCACGGACCTGGCCTTTTCAGTTTTCGCCCGCTGCTCATTCTTTTTTAGCTGGGTTTTAAGCTCACTAATCTCCGAAGCATAAGCATCCCATCCGGATTCGGGGACGGCTTTGCCATCGACGGAAAGGGCTGTCACCTTTTCTCCGGATAAATTCAGCTCAAAGTCCTTTCCACCGAGCTTTTTACTGATCCGGGCGCTTACTTTCCCATGCGCAGACTCCCGCAACTCGATTTTCTCAGTTGAACTTTGCGCGCAAAGGTTAATGCTCATGGCCAGCATGCTCAGCATAAGCAAGCCGTTTAAAATTGTTGTAGTTTTCATATTGTTCTTTTTTTATGGTTTTAAAAATTAAATTCAATGGTTAATGGTTACCGGAATTTAGTTCCGCCAGGGCTTTTTTCGCGCCTTCATAATTAGGGTTTAATGCAAGCGAACGCTCAAACATCAATATCGCCTCCTGCTTTTTGCCTGCCCGCTTAAGCAGGTCACCGTAACTGTCATAAGTATTAAAGCTGGCAGGGAACAGTAAGGTATTCACCTTCATGACCTCAAGGGCTTCAGCCGAAAACCCGTCTCCAGCCAGGGCGTAACCCAAACGGTTCATTTCCCGCTCGTCCAGGAAGTAAGCCGCCGTATCCGAGCGCATAGTCAGTAGCTGGGCAGCTGCCGCATTAGCGCCATCCCGGTGTAAAACCGCGATGTAAGCCGCCGCCGCGGAGCGCTTTTTTTTAGCAACGGAAGCTCCGTTCAGCAAATAAAAGGCATCCATCGCGTCCGCATGCAGACCGCGGTGCGTCACATTATCCAGTACGATCAGCGTTTGACCTTTGTCGAGGTTCCTGATAAAAGCGGTAACAATCCCAGCTGCGCCGCCAGAATGCCAGACCACCTTCCCGAAGCGGGTTTGAAGAATCATCCAGCCAAGACCATAATAGCTGCCACCCCAGCCCATCTGCACTTTTTCACCGCTGTTCAACACCGCCGGAGTAAAAGCAAGCTTCAGGGTCTTCGCTTTGAGCAGCTTGCCAGCATATAGCGCCTGGTCATAATTCAATAAATCCTGGCAGTTGCTCACTACCGCCGTTGGTCCCAGAATCGCACCCAGCACGACTGCATCTATGTAATCAGATTTTACAGAATCTACCGGCCTGAAGACCGAAGGGGCATAAGGGACATATTCATACCGGGTAGCCCTATGACTATCCTTAATAGGAATTAGCGGGCTGGTCACATAGCTATTGTTCATACCCGCAGGAGAAAAAATATGCCTGGACAAATAATCCTGGAAAGCCTCACCGCTCAGCTTTTCCACCAGCAGCGCCAACAGACCGTAACCGGTATTGGAATAACTCCAGCGCTCACCGGGCTTTGCCCCCAGCGCCCTTTTGTCTGCTTTAATCGCCGGGATCAGATCCTTTAATGTATAGATCTGTTTGAAATCACGCTGGTATGACCCCTCAAAAATCTGGTAATCAATCAGGCCCGAAGTATGACTCAATAGCTGGGAGATGGTAATGTCCGCGAAAGGGAATTCGGGAAAGTATCTAACAAAACGGTCATCCAGTTTCAGCTTCCTTTTTTCCATCAGCTGCAATACCGCAACCGAGGTAAAAGTCTTCGAGATCGAAGCCAGGTTGAAGGTTGTCGCTGCGTCGTTCAACCGCTCGCCCGCTACATCAGCAAAGCCGAACGATTTGCTGTAAATGGTTTTCCCCTGCTGCGCAATCAGCACGTTCCCGTTAAACTCATTGTGCCGGACCAAATTTACAAACTGACTGTCCAACCGCTGGCTGGTCTCCTGAGCAAGCATCCGGGTAGGTAAGCAGGCGGATAAAAGCACCATCAATGCGGTAGCCTTTTTAAAATTCTCCTGATTCATATTTAATTTTTAGGCAATAGAATTCCCTGCTGACTAATAAAGGAGCCAGTGACAGGTCTTATGACAAAATTTATTGTTTATTTACCGGAACGATGATATTTTTAATTACGGGAATTGGTCTGCTCTTATTGCGAATCGTTTCCAGGCGCTTCGCCTCGGCCTGCTCCCGCTCCTTTTCGGCCAACGCTTTATCGACCATGACCTGTCGCCTGTCCTGATCCGCCCGTTGCCGGTCAAGCGTAGCGTGATGCGCATTTTCTTCACTGGCCATCCTGTTGAGCTCGGCCGCACTATTGAGCGAATCCGGAATCCTTGCAACCGGATCCTTATTAACTGCAGTATCGGCTAAACGCATCTGGGTTGCCGCTTCTTTTTTGGTAGTCTCAATCCTAACTTTTTCCAATGTCTTTCCCGCGCGCTCCCGGGCACTTTCCTTTTTAAACAGGTGGGTAAGTTCTACAGGTATTGGTTTTGACTTGTTGATCGAAGGACTGATTTGCGCCACAGTGAGTGTGGCACTCAGTAGGCAGACCAGCAAAAACCCGCTTATTGCCACAAATACATAAGCTCCAGTTGGGACACTGCTCCGTTTCAGGCCCAGAATCCGGCTCGCCCTTTCTAGCAACTGGTTCTTCTGCCCCGAAAAGCCGACACTCAGTTCCGATGCGGCCAGGGAATACTCCTTGAAGCTCACCAGCGCCTGCACAAATTCTTTACGATTCCCGGTTTGGGCCACCGCAAGATCATCGCAGCAATATTCGCGTTCCTGCTTTAGCAGCTCAGAAATCCAGAGCAGCCCCGGGTTAAAAAAGAAAACCGTTTCTGTAAAAGCCTGCACCAGATTCACCAGAAAATCGTGACGGCGAATATGCGCCAACTCATGCAGCAGTACCCCTTCCAGTTGCCCGGCAGGTAAACCGGTAAGCAGTCCTACGGGCATTAGAATGACGGGCGAAAAATGTCCAAGAACAACCGGGACCTTTACCAAGCTGGATTCCAGCAGCCTGACCACCCGGTTAAGCCCCAGCCGGGAACCCAATTCCGCCATCTTTTCCTGCCAGTAATCAGTTACCTGCTGGTTTTCCGAGTAACGAAGTCTGTTTAACTCCATCGCGCCGCGCGTCATTTTTACAGCGCGAAATGCAAATATTACAAACCAGACCATTACTACCACCGGCGCATTTCGCGAGAAATACACGGTAATCCCTGATAATACAGAGCGGTCCAGCCGTACCCATCCGCTCCCAGCGTTCGCGCCGGTAACAGAAGCTACAAGTACACCGTCACGACTAGTCCAATACCAAAAAAAAGTACCAGCTGCACCGGCGATAAAAAGAGCAAAACATACAAGCACGACCCTATACCTGACAGCGGACGATAAACCCCGTCCGGCCATCAGCGCTAACGCCGCCACTATGGCCAGCAGCATTCCCTGCCACAACGAATGGATCAGCATCCAGCTGAATGCCTCCAGGAAATGATCAGTAAAATAAGCCGCCGCAGTTACCATGACCTTAATCAATATTTTTTAAAAGCTCTTTGATTTTTTTCAATTCCTCGGCCGAAGTCTGATCATTACCCAGTAAAGCCAGCATCAGCTCGCTCGGAGAGCCGTTGTAGATATTCTCGACGAACTTGCCCAGCAGTGAGCCTTTTACCTGCGCCTCCTTCACCGCAGCAGAATAAACATGCTTCATCTGGCTTTCGTCCCTGTCCAGCATCCCTTTCTCTTTCATCAACTGCATCAGCTTAAGCGTAGAAGTATATACAGCTACTTCGCGCTGTTCATTAAGTTTATCGTGCACAAAGCGAACAGTAGAGGGACCGCATTCCCAAAGGATCTTCAGCACGTCCATCTCGGTTTTTGTTGGGGCATTTTCCCCGGCACTATCTTTCCTAAATAAATCCATGACGCAAACCTATGCATTAAAAACGTACGTTACAAATAAATCTCGAAATATTTATCAAATCGCCAAGGATCGTGTAATAGCGCAGACTACTGGAGATGGTAGATCAGGCTATTGAAAATTGGAAAACATCGGATCAAGCTGAATTTCCTGGGAGTAGATTTGGCTGCCAGCTATCAGCATTTAGCCCGTAAGTATACTTATAAGATAAGTAATTGACGTTGAGCTCTTCCTGAGTAGTATTCCAGGTTTGACAGTGTAATCAAAGCTGATTGCTAATTGCTGATAGCTGAAAGCTAATGGCTCCCAAACTTTTAAGCCTGATCCCTTATTACCAGATAAACAATAAGTTAGAAAAGAAAAAAGCCGGAGTTAGAACTAAAATCGGAACTAACTCCGGCCAGGTACGCCCGGCTGAACGGTTTTCGAACCATTGAAGCTAAAATCGTAAAAAAGCGATTTTTTTTAACTGCCTTAAGTAACTAGCGTTCAGTTGTCGCCGAGGTTTCACGGAGAAAAAAGACATTTATATTCAGATAGTAATAAAGGCGATAAGGCATTCTGTAATGCACAAAACTCGCTAATCGTTTTCAAGCCAAAAAACCGGACAATCACCATAAACAAAGTCATTGATCGGCTGCAGATACCAATTGGACAAATTTCAAACGTCTAGTGGGTAGAGGTGCTAAAAAGTGGCAATTATGATCTTAATGTTTACTGATAGAGAGCCGGCAATGCCGAGGGCTCGTTCTCTTCAGCGAGGAATACGTCAAGGTATTTAGCCACCTTTCCGATGTTTAAACGACAAAAGGTATTTCTATCGAAACAGCCCGAGAAGGATACGGGCGGCGATTTCCTCGCCGTACACGGATCTCGGTACGCGGGCCACCCCGGCAAACTATCGTCTCGGCGTCATGCGAGTTCCTGTAGTCGATAGAAAATCACTATTGGTCTATAGATCACACCCTATCGGCGATTATGAATCGATCTTTAAAAACCGTTAATTAGTTTAGCAGTTGATCAGGGAGATCTATTCAGGCATAAAACCATTTAACACTATTTTTGAGACATGACAAAGACCAGCTTGTTATCCTTCACCATCATCGCTTTATTTTCGCTCGGGTCTAGCCTTGTAAGGAATTCGGACCGGGCGATTGCCCCAGTAGATCAAACTCAAGTAATTGTCAAAGCGACGACTCTCTTTTTAAATTCACTAAACGCTGAACAGCGCGTAAAGATCTCCTTCCCTTTTACGCCTCAGAAAGCTGCAGTGTCGGCTACTTTCGCACGTTCGGGCAACGCAGGAGGTCAGCCGGCAGGCGGGGGAAATCAGGGCAATCGCCCACCAGGAAACGGCAATCGTCCGGCAGGCGGCCCTCCGGGAGGCGGCGGCGGTGGCAGGGGCGGACAGTTTGCCGGCTTTATCGGCGAACAATATGGTCAGGCTGTATGGTCGAACTATCCTGTCAGCGACGTGCCACGGCCCGGGCTTCAGTTGGGCAGCCTTACTGCCGTTCAGCGGGAAGCGGCGATGAAGATGCTTCAGCAGCTATTAAGTGCCAAAGGCTACGAAAAGGTCTTACAGATCATGGGTTCTGACCAGGCACTGGCAGATGGTGGCACCAACTATGCTTCAGGAAAAGATGTGTACACGCTCGGAATCTTCGGAACCCCAAATACTAAAACACCCTGGATGGTCGAATTTGGTGGGCATCATTTGGGCCTTAACGTGATCATCGCCGGATCACAAGGTGCGCTAACGCCTACCTTGACCGGCGCACAACCCTCAGTTTACCAGTCGA
Organism: Hufsiella ginkgonis; assembly: GCF_009834915.1. GTDB lineage: Bacteria > Bacteroidota > Bacteroidia > Sphingobacteriales > Sphingobacteriaceae > Hufsiella > Hufsiella ginkgonis. Next base: position 934,617 of record NZ_WVHS01000002.1, read on the forward strand.
ACGGCAAAACCGTACGTGTACTGGCCGCAGAAAATGACAAGGCTTTTGACTTGCTGAATGCCCTCGACGATGAACAACGAAAAAAAGCTATCCTGAATTACAACATCGGCGACCTCGTGCTTGGCCCCGGTCACGATGGTGAAGTGATCGTGCCGGAGGGTTTGAAAGCATCGGGAATGACAACGAAACAAAAAGAGATGCTGGTTGACCTGATCTCACAGTGGGCCGGGATCATTAATGATGTTTATGTGCAAGCCAGGATGAAGGAAATCAGGGCAGGAATTAACGACACGTACTTTGCCTGGAGCGGCCCTACGACTCACCAACCCGGAAAGAATGGAAATTCTTACTACCGTATCCAGGGACCGCGAGTGATCATCGAATTTTCACCACAAGGCGTTGGCGGAGATCCAACAATGCATGTCCATACCATTTACCGGGATCCGCTGAACAGTTACGGGAATGCGTTTTCGAAGTAATCCGCGCTAGTAAGGGCTTATGCGACTGAAATTTAGGTTACTGATTTTTTTCGCGCTCCAGCTTGTGTCAACGCCCGGTGCGTTCGCACATCGTTTAAACGAATATCTCCAGGCAACTACTATTAGTCTTTCACGTGACAAAGTAGTACTCGGCTTTCATTTAACACCCGGCGTCGACGTCGCACTTGCGATATTGAAAATAATTGATCTCAACAACGATCACCAAATTTCAGAAGCGGAAGAACAGGGATACCTGAAGATGTTGAGCCATGACCTTTTGGTTTCCATCGACGGACACAGCACTACCCTCCATCTCTCTTCCTTTAGTTTTCCTGCAGTCCGGGATTTCAGTAAAGGAACAGGTAGCATTACCATCAACTATGAAGGTGATATCGATCAGCAAAAACCGTCACACACGTTCATTTTAAAGAATCGCCACTACCCTTCTATTGCTGTATACCTGGTGAATTGCCTCCTTCCGGCCGATCCCAGCGTCCACGTAACCAGCCAGACGCGGAACACTAACCAGTCCATCTATCAGCTCGATTTTACTACAGGGCCGATATCACTAGCCTCAACTGCAGACCAGCTGAAGAGCGAAGATCACCAGGCCGTTGTTAAAACGTATTTCCTGCACGGCATTAAACATATCCTCACAGGTTATGACCATTTGCTTTTTTTGTGCGCCCTGGTATTGGGTGCCGCTGGCTTATGGGACCTTATAAAGGTTGTAACTGCGTTTACGATCGCTCACTCGCTGACGCTCACCCTTGCTGCTCTGGGATATGCACATCTACCGCAGAATAGCGTTGAACCGATCATAGCTGCGAGCATCGTGTTTGTCGCTATTCAGAATGTTGCCTGGCCGAATCAGGCCAAAGGATACAGCCGGATTACCGTAGCTTTTTTCTTCGGCCTTTTCCACGGACTAGGTTTTGCTGGTGGACTTTTGGAACTAATGCACGCCATGCCGGAGCAAATATTGTTGTATGCAATATTGGGATTCAGCCTTGGAGTAGAGGCAGGAAATCAAATCGTGCTATTGCCGCTATATGGAGTATTGCGGTGGCTGGGTTGGGTAAACAACGACGTCGGAAATTCCGGTCGTTGGCCAACTGTACGGAGGTACGCATCCGGTGCGGTCGGGATCGCAGGCCTCTATTATTTTTGCAATGCACTAATGCCTCTCTTTAATAGCCTGAGCGGTTAGAGCCCCGAGATCGTCTTTAATCAGCTTCAGGGCTGTTCTTTTTAAAATAACTGAGTAACGCCAGAATCGCCAGGAAAAAAAGTAACCCATACGCAGATCCTGATATCGCCTGAAGCGCACTACTGATGCTATTGGGACTTCCCGAAACCCGCTCAATGATCCAGGCGACCGCAGCGATTCCGGCAAAGATTGCGCCTCCGACCCTGACCTCTTTATAAGTCCGGTTCCGGCTCAAAATAATCAACCAGGGAATAGTGATTACGATGATCAGCAATTGCATTAATTCGATCCCCAGGTTAAACCCAAGTATACTTAATGCGAGCGATCCCGCATCAAGATCAAGGCTTACCAGGCTTTCTGCGAAGGCCATGCCGTGAATGAGACCAAAGCCTGCGGCAATAAACAGCTCTTTTCCCGGGAACAATGGCCTGAAGGCGTGGGCGGCAGAAACAAGTATGCTTACCGCGATCAGGATTTCTATCGGTTTAACCGGAAAGTGGACAATCCCTGTTGATCCGATAATCAGCGTGATGGAGTGGCCAATAGTAAAAGCGGTAACAATCTTTACAATGTGACGTAGACTGTGGGATACTCCCCAGAATCCTGCCCATCGCTTGCGCTTAACGAGCAGCGTAGCAGGCAACAGCAGGGTCAGCAGGAACAGTAAATGGTCCGTTCCCTCACGGATATGCTCCATGCCCAGGCTGACCATACTCATAAATCCCTTCCAGCTGCTGCCCTCCCCAAGACGTACTTCGAGGGGGAAGATCTTACCAGTAGGCACGTCAAGCTTGATCACGCCGAGGGGCCGGGTGGTTAAATCATCGCGTACCCCGTTCTTCCAGTCCTGCTCCACAAACACGATCGCACTATGTGTAACCACCTGGTGGATAATCACATCGTAGTCGAACGTGAAATTACGCAGGTTGTCCGAATCGGGTGGCATCATCAAAAAATGCACTTCCACCTCATCATAACTGCCCACTGTAGAATCCTGAGTGGTGGCTACTAAAATCTTATCGATAGTCGTTTTCCAGGGTTTACCGCCCGATATCGCCCGAATGTGACTGGTAAAATACCGTGTAAAAAACGGCGTGTTTAAGTTACCGACCGGCCTGCCTATCGCATTTTCCAGTTCTATCTTCGGCATAAATGCTACACCACGTATTTCACGGTTAAGAACGGAAAGCTTCACCACCGAGCCGGGCATGGGGTGTGCGGCCAGGTCTCCGGCGAATAAAAGAAAAGCGATTAAAAAACAATAGTTACGCATTCACCGATCGGACAATATTTCAATTACTGCCGTAATCGGTTTTCTTATCTCTCCAAACAGAATGCGGATGGTTGCCTGAAAGAATAACCCCGTGCTGGCAATTGTATTCGATCCAAACAGATGGTCCGTCAATCCTTACATAATCGTTTTGCGTGACAAGACCGGTCGTCCCGGAATAGGAAATGTAGGTATTGTCCAGTTCATTCGAGTATTTTGCAGTGATCGGGGCGGCGTCAGCGACGTCACCTACATACGTTGCGATAGCTGCCATGACAAGCGCTTTTTGCGAAGCAGACAACGAGCTGCAGGCTATTCCGGAAGGCGTAGAAGGAAAGGCAGCATCTTTTTGCGGGCCAACCAAAATATCGCTAAAAGTGGCGTTCAATTTCGCCGTAGCGAGCTGAGCAGTCGTCAGCCCGTTAAGCATGGCAGAAAACGCTGCTTGCTCTGCCTGTAGCGGTTGATTGCTTTTGCTGTTCCAGGTAAACGTGCCAAATGGCTCTACACCGCGGAATGACGGTGTTGCACCGACGAGAACCCCGTCCTTATATGTATTTGCGAATGCATCGTGATGACCGCCGAACATGATCTCGAATGTGCCGGTAGTAGCCGGCGTGCCCAGGAGTGCGATGTAATAGTTGGCTGCTCCATATTCGCTGCTACCGCCATTTGCGCCCAGATACTCGTCTGCATTTAGTAATTGCTGCTGTTCGTCCCACCCTTCGTCAGCTCCTGCACCAGCTACCGCTTTGATCAGCGCTTTTGCATATTGGATCTGCGTCGTAGTCATGGAGCCGAAATTCAGGCCAACGCGTTTGTTAGAACTTTGAACCAGGGCCTGGGGCAAATTCGACCATTTTTTTGCATTGGCACTTGAATAAGCGGTCTGTAAGGTAGCCACCTGCGAGGAAGTCAAGGTTGCTTTAAATGCATCCGACAGGCAAACTACCTTACTAATACCTGTTTGAATGGCACAACCAGTTACCTCGACAGGGTCTGGATTGTACGTTGTCGAACCAGTAGTATTGGAGTTTGCTGATTTATCTTTCTTGCAGGATCCTAGTAGTCCACTAAGAAGGACTACTGCTAAAATTAATTTCGATCTGATCATTTTCACTTTCGTTTAATACTCAAAAATACCCGCTCTCGCCGTGAAATTACCAGTGAGTCGATTAACACAAACCTTGTATCGATAAGCGCCCGTAATCACTACTTCCGCTATGATCATTTACAGCTAAAGCCAAACCTGGTGCGAACGTGTTGTGCCTGCTTAGTTTCCGCCATAGTCTGTTTTCTTATCGCGCCAGACAGAATGAGGATGAGTGGCACCCCGGAAGTCCCTGCTCACCTGCGTATTGTATTCCAGCCATAGCCGGGGGCCATCCAACCGAATATAATCTGATATTTGTTCCATACTACCGCTGCCTGAAAATGCCAGATAGGTGCCGGGCAGGTCAGTCTTGTATCTGTTCATATAGGCTGCCTTGGTATCCTTGTCCAGATCGCCTACATAGGTTTCGATGGCTTTAAGTATAAGTTGCTGCTGACCGGCATTCAATTCAGAAATTTTTAGTCCCTGGGGAGTGTTCGGGAATCTTCCGTCCGCTCCCGGACCCAGCAGAATGTCGTTAAAGGTTCCGCTGAGTTTGGCCGCTGTCTTTTGACCTTCGCTCAGGCTGTTCAGTACTGCGATAAAAGCATCCTGCTCTTGTTTCATGGGCTGATACACCTTGCCGTTAGCCGTCATGGGTACGATGGGTTCTACTCCGCGGAAGGAAGGCGTTGCCCCAACCAGTTCACCATTGTTATACGTATCTGCAAAGGCGAAATGATGGCCTCCGTATTGCAGTTCCCACAAGCCTGAAGTGCTCGGAGTCCCCAGGAACGCTATAAAATAGATACCCGAACCGAATGACCTGGATTGGCCGGTATGTCTCGCGATCGTATCATCGGCAACCCGTACACCCTCCAGTTCGCTAAGACCTTCATTTACGGTTTGGGCATCCATTGCTTCAGCCATCAACGCTTTAAATGCGGTCATTTGTACGGTATTGAGCGATCCGAGCGTTAATCCTACCCTGTTTGGCCTGGCGGCCATCTGCGGAAAGTTTGACCATCTTACAGCATTGCTTTTTGAATATTCCAGTTGTAATAACGCGCGCTGGTCATCACTTAATGTTGCTTTAAACGCGTCAGCGAGCTTGACTATGCTGGAAATATTGGACGCGGCAGGGTGACCGGATGAAAACCGGGGTAATGGGTCGTGAGCCAGCTTATCCGCGGTAAGTTCCCGAATCCCAGCTACCGAGAGTGGTAAAATAATTCCTAAATAAAATAAACCCGAATACTTCATAATGACTTTGGTTCTTTTAAAATTAAATATGTTTAATACGATATTGTTCAGTTCCCCCCGTAATCCGACACTTTACGCCGCTAAATTAAGTGCAGCCACATATTTCCATTGCTAAACGTTTGGGAAAGTTAATCAACTTCTACCGGTGAAGCATAATGTCCCGGTAAAAGGGTGAATTGACTCGGTGAAGAGGTACAGATACATCAAACCACGGAATTCACGGAAATGTATGCATATCTACCTATACGGTTCGATAAGTACGGTATGGTTGACCCCAACAGGATTCGAACCTTTTTACCTTCAAAATATTCTGAAAGAAAGCATTTAAAAATACGAAAACCGCGTTTTTGAGCTAAAAACGCGGTTTTTAAACACCAGGTACACCCGGCTGAACGGTTTTCGAACCGTTGAAGGGGAAAATTGCAAAAACCTGCCCGTTGCCTAACATCATGCCAGGCTCTACGAAATTGATATCGAATTGAGATTATCCGTTATATTATTCCATGGAACAACCTTTAAACCATTGCTTCTGATTTGCGTTTCGCTGCCAGCGTATATGACTGTTCCTCGTTCCGATCCTGTTATTTTTTTCCAGAACAAAAAGTTTTTGAAATAGTCACTTGTTATTGTTTTACCAGCTTTAATCTCTATAGGATAGAGATCAGTCCCGTTATCCACAACAACATCCATTTCGTTGCCTACGTTATCACGCCAAAAGTAGAGATTAAACACCTCGTTTTTATTATAACGTTCTTTAACGAGATCGCTTAGAACATAGTTTTCAAACAAACTCCCTTTGAGAGGATGCGTATCCAAATAGTCGATTTTACTAATTCCTAATAACGAACAGGCCAAACCCGTGTCGTAAAAATATAATTTTGGCATTTTCACCAGCCTTTTATTGAAGTTTTTATGGTGAGGCTTAAGCAGGTAAATAATGAAACTACTTTCTAAAACACTGATCCACGAAGCTATCGTTTTACCATCCACCCCGGTTTCAGTAGCCAGGCTGTTCAGGTTTAACAATTGGCCTATCCGGCCCGCACAGAGCTTTATAAACCGTTCAAATGCGTTCACATTAGCTATGTTTTTAAGCTGGCGCACATCTCTTTCAATATAGGTCCGAATGTAGTTCGGTAACCACCGATCGGGAGAGATAGGATTATCATAGATTGGAGGATACCCCCCACGGAACATTGAACTTTCGATAGATTGAAACTCCCCAAGAAACAACCTGACTTCTTCAGTCGAGAATGGGAGAAGAAAAATATACCCGATCCTGCCGGCGAGGCTTTGTGATATATTTTCCTGCAATAGGAAATTGTTAGAGCCAGTCAGGATAAATCTTCCCTGTTCCCGGCTATCATCAAGGATTTGTTGTAAATAAGAAAACAGCTCTGGTACGCGCTGTGCTTCATCAAAAATGGCGCCCTCCGGATATTGCCCCAGAAAGCCGCGCGGATCTTCTACAGCAAATTGGCGGGTATCCGGATTTTCTAAGGAAACATATTTCTTACCGGGAAACACACTTCGTGCAAGGGTCGTTTTTCCTGATTGGCGCGGTCCGACGATAGCAATAGCCTTAAATTGCTTAGATAAACTAATAAGTTCTTTAGTGACGCTCCTTGTTACCATGAGGCAAACATATCACTTATTTCTTACAATTTCGGAATTAGATTCCGCAATTGTAAGAAATAAATTTTACGCTTCAGACGATACGTAAAGAATGAAATAAAAAGAGCCCGGCATAACCAGGCTTATTACATGTTTAAACATCATTCGTACACCCGGCTGAACGGTTTCGAACCATTTTTCACTTCAATTAATTGAAATTCAAGGCCATTTTTGGGCAAAAAAAAACAGGACTGAACCTCAAAAAAAGAGACCAGTCCTGTTAGGTACGCCCATCAGGATTCGAACCTGAGACCGACGGTTTAGAAAACCGTTGCTCTATCCAGCTGAGCTATGGGCGCAGGCTTTTGTAAAAGCACGCAAAACTAATGAATATTTCGGATTTGGTAAAAGGATTTTTAATTGCCGTTGGGCATGCCTAGAAAAACGATGCGGCGAACTTAACCAGCGCACGCAGGCTCGAAATGATCACCAGTGCGCCCACCCCGATCATCATCGACCTGGTCTTCAGTTTCCCGGCCATGCGCGCGGCGAGCGGCGCTGCGATCACGCCACCGATAATAAGGCCGGCGATGGTTTCGATATGACTCACGCCGAGCAGGATAAAAAAGGTGAGCGCACTGCCAAGAGTAACGAAAAATTCGGTGAGGCTTACCGTGCCTATCACAAACCGCGGGGTGCGGCCCTTAGAGATCAGCGTGCTTGTTACCAGCGGTCCCCAGCCTCCCCCGCCGAATGAATCGAGGAAACCGCCCGCTCCCGCCAGCCAGCCGGCATTCTTCACCTTACGGGAAGCGGTTTTCTTACGGAACGCGTTTACCAGGATCCGGATGCCAAGTAACATGGTGTATACCGACAACGCGGGGCGTACCCAACCAGCATTCTTTTCGCCGAGGTAAAATAAAAGGGCAGCACCGGTAATAGCGCCGATCACACCGGGGATAAGCAGCGTGCGGAAAAGCTTTTTGTTAACATTTCCAAAGCGGTAGTGACTAAAACCGGAGGCACCACTTGAAAACATCTCGGCAGTATGGATGCTTCCGCTGATGGCGGCAGGATTAAGACCCGTGGAAAGCAAGATGGTGGTAGAGATTACGCCGTAACCCATCCCCAGGGCGCCATCCACCAACTGTGCGAGAAAGCCGGCCGCCAGCATCCAGAAAAACTCCGGATCGATGCGGTTGAACTGTGCAACGAGCAGCTCCCACCCTTTTATGATCGGGAAATAAGAAAAAATAGCATGGCCTATCAACATAAACGCCAGCGCAAACAAGCACCTGTTGGCAAACTGCTTCCAGCGTTTTTCAGCAAGCTTGTTCGACTGCTCGTCGGCGATCCCATCCTTCACCGGCCTGGCATATTCCTCCTCCTTCGGCTCCGCTGCTGGAAGCGCTTCCTTTCTTACCGGTTCAATGTCAACCGCTAATAGCTCTTTTTCATTTACTGACACATTACAAATATAATACTCTACTTACTTGGTAGTGTATTATTTAAAAATAATTTATCGTTAAGCTAAATGCCGTTCAATTGCTGAAGGAGGAACTTGCTGGTCTCGTTAAAGTAACGTTTCCTGTCGAGTCCCATTATCCATTGGATCCCGCGTACGGCATTGGTGGTGAACAGCTCATCCGCTTCGTGAAGGATCGCCGGATTGATCTGGGCCTCTACTACACGCAGGTCGTTTTTGCGGGCAAGCGACATCACTACCTGCCGCATCACGCCGGCCACACAGCCTTCGCTTAATGCAGGAGTATAGATCTGCTTATCATACACCACGAAAAGATTAGAGGTCATGGTTTCGCATAAAAACCCATGTTGATTAAGGATCAGCACATCGTCGAGTGCATTTTGTGTGCGAAAGATTCCCGCCAGCACGTAGATCAGCGAATTACACGTCTTAAAATTCGAAAGAAAATTCACAGGCTTATGCAGCTCGGTGAACACATCGGCAATGTATCCTTTCGAACTGCTTTTATAACTGGACTCGTCTGATTTCTCCGCTTCCACCACGTAACCGGAACCGTTATCAGAAGGACTGTATAATCCGCCGGGATTGCGAAAAACGGTGATCCTCACGCGGGCGTTGGCGCCAAGCCGGTTCTGCCGTACCAGGCTTTCGGTTACTTCGGCCAGGAACCGGGCATTCATTTTCTCCCACCCATCCATTTTCAGCGCCCTCATGCCACGCTGGAGCCTTTCGGCATGCAGGTCGGCGAACTTTAATGTCCCTTTCAGGTAGCGCATGGATTCGAAGAGCCCGTCGCCATACTTAAATCCGCGGTTATCGGCTGTTAGCACGGCTTCCGTTGCCGCCGCTATCGTCCCGTTAAAATTGATATACCTACTCATCCCCGGCTGCGGTTACATATTTTCTCCACTTTTCGATCACCCGCCGCATGTCTTCCGGCAAGGGAGCTTCAAAGTGCATGTACTGCTTCTTCGAAGGATGCGTAAACCCGAGCGTTTGCGCATGCAATGCCTGCCGGGGAAGGATATCCAGGCAATTGTCTACGAACTGCTTGTATTTGGCATAAACAGCACCCTTAATAATTCTATCGCCGCCATAAACCGGGTCGCCAAACAAGGGATGACCGATGTGCTTCATATGCGCGCGGATCTGGTGGGTACGACCGGTTTCCAGCTGGCACTCCACCAGGGTAACGTAGTTAAAACGCTCCAGCACCTTATAGTGGGTTACGGCCCATTTGCCCTTCGCTTCGTCATCGTAGATCGACATCACGCGGCGATCTTTCACACTGCGGCCGATATACCCGGTCACCGTACCGTCTTCCGTAAGATCGCCCCAAACGAGCGCCAGGTATTTACGTGTGATGCTGTGATCAAAAAACTGCCGGGCGAGGTAGGTCATCGACCGTTCGTTCTTGCTGATCACCAGCAGGCCTGAGGTATCCTTGTCAATACGGTGCACCAAACCGGGCCGGCCATCGTTTCCCGGCAGCTGCGGAAGTTGTTGAAAATGATAAACGAGCGCGTTCACCAGCGTGCCAGTATAATTGTTGAAACCAGGATGTACCACCATCCCGGCGGGTTTATTCACAATGATCAGGTCGTCGTCTTCATACAATAACTCCAGCGGGATATTTTCCGGGTAAACTTCTGTATCCCGCGGAGGATGAGGCAGAACCACCGAAATCACATCGTTCGGTTTCACCTTGTAGCTCGGCTTTGCCGTATGACCGTTCACCAGCACATTGCCGGCTTCGATAGCATTCTGGATGCGGTTACGGGATGCGTTTTCCACACGGTGCATCAGGAACTTATCCACACGCAGCAGCGATTGGCCCTTGTCGACCACCACCCGCAAATGTTCATAAAGATCCTGTTCTTCCTGATCCTGGAAATCTTCGGCTTCTGACATCCGGCAAAAATAAGGTTTGGCGGAAGATTACGCGCTTAATTCTACATCGCCGGAATATTTTATCTTTATGCCATTAATACCTGATAAGCCATGAAAAAATCTGTTAGCTTCTTTGCGATCTGTTTGTTGGTTTCGGCCGGTCGCTTGCCCGTATTTGCGCAGGGCGATCTGTCTGAATTGATCAAATCCGGCCCGGCGGATGCCACCAGGCTTGCCGCCGCATACCTCGATCCGCTGTTCAAAGGATTCGGCGTTGGCCTGAACTCCGGCTGGATGAATACCGGGCGAACAAAACAAACGGGCCATATAGAGATCCGGCTCAGCGGTTCCGGTGCCTTTGTCCCAAAAGACGATAAGACCTTCGATGTAACTACCCTCGGCCTTTCTAATAAAATAGCGCTTGCACCAGGAAGCGGCCCCACGGCGCAAACGTTTTTCGGCAGGGAGACCGCCGGTCCCACCATGCAGGTAAAAGACAACAGCGGCAACGTGGTAGAAACCTTCAGCCTCCCCAAGGGTACCGGGATTCCCCTGGTCCCGGCTCCGCAGCTGCAGGTCACGCTCGGTCTGCCCAAAAACTTTGACGTTACGGCACGCTATATCCCCGAAACAAAACTGGGTGACGATTTCGGCAAAGTAAGCCTGATAGGCGGCGGCGTTAAGTTTGAAGTGCTGCCACTCCTTAATAAAACCGCCGACAGGATCCTGCCTTTCAACGTTGCCGTGGGCCTCGGCTATACCCGTTTAAAATACACGTACGACCTGGACATCAATCCGCCAGGAGGCTCGGCGCCGAAAGATATCTCGCAGGTAAAGGATTTTTCCGGGCAGCGTGTAGACGCCAGTTTCTCAGGCTTCAACGCCGATGCCATCATCTCTAAAAAACTGCTTTTCTTTACGCCGTTCTTTAGCGTAGGCTACAATTCCTCGAAAACAAATGTGGGGCTGGTAGGCAATTACCCCCTGGTTACCGATGTGGTGTTGGGCGTAAAACAGTACACTACTTTCACAGACCCGGTTTCCATAAAACAAAAAGACGTAAACGGCTTAAAAAGCACGGTAGGATTCCAGCTCGACATGGCATTCCTCAAATTCTACGGATCATTCACCGCGGCGCAATACAAGTTATTTAACGCAGGGATCGGGATTGGAATTTGATCACGCTGCCTGTATACAGCCCGGTGGAACCTGTTCTTTACCCCGTATTTGCGGAGAAACAGCTCAGGGTTTTCATCAAGCGCGACGACCTGATCCACCCTTACATTTCGGGTAACAAATGGCGTAAGCTCAAGTACACGCTGCGCAGGGCGGAGCAGGAACAGAAACGGCACCTGGTCACCTTTGGCGGCGCGTGGTCAAACCATCTCGTGGCTACGGCGTGCGCTGCGGCAAAGTTCGGGTTCAAAAGTACCGGCTTTGTTCGGGGCGAAGAGATACAAAACCTGGCGCTCACATTATGCCGCATCTTTGGGATGCAGCTTATCTTCACCTCGCGGGAAAGCTATCGCGATAAGCAAGCCCTGTTTAACCAACATTTTGGCAATGATTCCCAGGGATTTTTTATCGATGAAGGTGGCGCCGGGCCGGATGCGGTTAAGGGCTGCGCAGAACTGGCGGACGAACTTGCCACAGATTTTGACCACGTATTCTGCGCCTGCGGGACCGGCACCACCGCAGCCGGTCTCTGGAACGGACTTCACCTGCGGGGCCGCTCCCACACCCTGCACCTGGTGCCGGTGCTAAAGGAGGGAGAGCGCTTACCCGGAACCATACAACACCAGCTGACGGGTAAATTCGACGGCCATATTCATCCCGGCTACCACTTCGGCGGGTACGCTAAATGCCCGCCATCGTTAGCCGCTTTCATTATGGACTTCGGGGCGGCCACCGGGATTCTCCTCGACCCCGTTTACACGGGGAAACTCGTTTACGCAGTTGCTGATATGGCTGTTAAAAACCAGTTCAAACCGCATCAAAAGCTGCTTATTATCCACTCCGGCGGCCTGACCGGCATCGCCGGGAAACTCAACGATTTCAGCTTTAATTTGATTTCCTGATATATTTTAGGCAATTTGCAACGTTTTTTTACAGAACTTAATCTTAAATGTATCCTGTAGTTAAAACGTTTATTTATTCACAATGATCAACCACGTATACGAAGCATTTGCTGTACCGGGCTTCCTGCTTTTTATGGCCATCGAGTTTATCTATGCGCGCCGTAAAAAGAAAAAGGAGATCTTTAAGTTTAGCAGCTCCATTACTAATATCAGTATTGGAGTGGCGGACCGGTTGATGGACCTTTTCTTCTCCGGCAGCTTTTACGCACTCTATTATTACGTTTACAAAAATTTTCATTTCTTCGATATTGGCAAATCATGGTACGTTTGGGTGATCCTTATCCTGGCCACCGACCTGGTGTGGTACTGGTACCATCGCCTCGGCCATGAGGTGAATGTACTCTGGGGTGCGCACATCGTCCATCACCAAAGCGAAGAATTTAATTACACGGTCTCCGCACGTATCACCATTTTCCAGGCTTTTGTGCGCACCGTTTTCTGGAGTTTCCTGCCGCTTGTGGGCTTTCACCCCGATATGGTGATCCCGATCCTGTTGTTCCACGGCGCTTATTCTTTCTTTACGCATACTCAGATGATCGGGAAACTTGGCTTCCTTGAAAATATCCTCATCACACCTTCACATCACCGGGTACACCACGCTTCCGACGAAAAGTACCTGAATAAAAATTATGGAGACGTTTTCGTGTTTTGGGATATGCTGTTCGGCACGTTCCAGCGCGAGCAGGAAGCGCCCACCTATGGCATCACGCATCCGCTGAAAAGCAACAGCTTTTTATGGCAGCATTTTCACTACGTATTGGAGATCGCGGTAGCGGTAAACCGGGCTGCCACCTTTAAGGATAAGTTCCTCGCCGTGTTCGGTCCGCCGGAAAACATGGACCCGCGAATTCGCCCGGCGCTCGAACGCAAGTACAAGATCCATACGGAAAAGGCACAGACTAACGCAAACTTCCGGTTTTACCTTAATTTCCAGCTGGCCGTGAGCATTATTTCGCTGTTTGTGATGTCGGTGATGTACGATCAAATGGAAACAGCTTCTATTGTAGCCATCTCCTCCACCATTCTCGTTACGCTGATTAATTGCGGCGCGTTACTCGAACAGAAAAGATGGATCTACTATCTCGAGATCATCCGCTTTTTTATCCCGATCATTTACGTAAGTCAGCAGTATGCAGGTCCCGAATTCCTGATCACCATGACGGTTACTTTCATTATCGTTTCCATGCTGTTCCCGCTGCAGGAATGGTACCATAAACGGTTATTCGAGGAAAGACCGGAACTGGCGTAGAGAAAATGGGGAATGGAAAATTTCCCTTAACATTGCATAAAGCATCCTGCCATGTATAAACTAACCGTTTCCCCGGGAGACGTTCAGCAAACCTTGTCGAAGCATATTCTTGCCGATGGGTACGACCTGACGTTCGATATGGAAAAGAGCAACGGTGTACGGATCTTCGATTCCCGGTACCAGCGCACGCTGCTTGATTTCTTTACCTGTTTTGCGTCGGTTCCGCTGGGGTATAACCATCCCAAGATGACCGGCGACGAAGCGTTTAAGAATAGTCTCCTGATGGCTGCGCTTACCAACCCTTCTAATTCAGACATTTACACCACCCAATATGCCCAATTTGTAGAAACGTTCTCCGGGTTCGGGATCCCCTCCTACCTGCCGCATGCATTTTTTATCTCCGGCGGTGCGTTGGCCATCGAAAATGCCCTGAAAACAGCGATGGACTGGAAAGTCCAAAAGAATTTCGCAAAAGGATACACTAGGGAGGTAGGGACAAAAGTGATCCACTTCGAGCATGCGTTTCACGGACGCACCGGTTACACGCTGAGCCTCACCAACACCCTGCCCGAAAAAACGCGCTGGTATGCCAGGTTTAACTGGCCAAGGGTGTCGGCGCCTTACATCAGGTTCCCCCTTAACGACGAAAACCACGCGGACCTGTTACAAAGGGAAAAAACATCCCTGAAAGAAATTCGCGAAGTATTTTCGGCCAATAAGGACGAAATCTGCGCGATCATTATCGAGCCCGTTCAATCTGAGGGCGGCGACAATCACTTCCGGCAGCAGTTCCTGGAGCAGCTCCGCCAGCTGGCGGATGAAAACGAATGCATGCTGGTGTATGACGAGGTACAAACCGGCGTTGGCCTTACGGGTAAATTCTGGTGCCATGAACACTTTGGAGAGAAGGCCCGCCCGGATATCCTCGCCTTCGGCAAGAAGATGCAGATTTGCGGAATACTGGCAGGCGCCAAGGTCGACGAAATAGAGACCAATGTTTTCCGCGTTCCCTCAAGGATCAATTCTACCTGGGGCGGCAACCTCACCGACATGGTGCGAGCCACCCGCATTCTCCAGATCATTGAAGAAGACAACCTGGTGGAAAACGCGGCCACCATAGGCAGCTATCTTAAAGATGAGCTGGCAAAAGTGGCGGAAAATGATCAGCGCATCAGTAATGTTCGCGGACGGGGCCTGTTAACGGCCTTCGATTTCCCGGATAAAGAAATGCGGAACCGTTTTGTACAAAAAGGGATGGAAAAGCATGTAATGTTCCTGGGATGCTCACACAACAGCATCCGGTTCAGGCCCGCCCTGATCATGGAGCGGGAACATATCGACGAAGGTATCGCTGTAATGAAAGAGGTGCTGGCTGAGTTATAACAAGCTGAACAAGTCAGTTACTCCAAGCAGTTTCCGGGACACAAAACCTTCGCCATACTCTGCACCGATGGATTTACCGAACTCCCTGGCCCGTCCCTCCACGATCCTGAGAAATGCGGGCGAGGAAATATAAGTAGCATCAGGCTCGTCGTAATCAGGATTAAAGAACTGCGTTTTATAAGCCAGTATCGACTTCAATTTATTGTCCCACTGCGCTGTTACATCGAGAATGATATCCGGTTGATGGTATTGGTCCTGTATAAATTCGAGTACCAGTTTGGGGCGCCAGGGCTCCTGGACCTCCTCCGCATCGTGCGTAACGATCTTTCTTAATCCTGCCAGGAAAGCGGCATCGTTTACCAGGTCGCTGGCACGTCCATGATCGGGGTGCCGGTCGGCAGGCGCGTTAGTAAAAACAATTTCGGGCTGGTGCTTCCGGATCGCGTGGATAACCTGTAGTTGGTGCGCTTCGTCGTTCCGGAAAAAGCCATCGCGCATGGCGAGGTTACCACGCATAGACAGGCCCAGGATTGCCGCGGCATCCGCCGCTTCTTTATCACGGGTTTCTGCGGTGCCGCGCGTGCCGAGCTCGCCGCGCGTCAGGTCGATGATCCCGGCTTTTTTTCCCTGGGCAATATATTTCAGGAGCGTCCCGGAACAACCCAGCTCTGCATCGTCGGGATGCACAGCCAATACCAGCAGGTCTAATTTCATTGCAGAACGGGCATCAGGTCCAGTAAACGCTGGATCCGTTTAACGATCCTTCCGGAATCGGGCTTGGTGAAGGGATAATAGTAATCCTCTACCTCGCCTTCGCGATTGATCAGGTACTTATGAAAGTTCCACCTTGGGGAGGCGCTGTTGCGGCCGTTCTGGCGTCTAGCCGCGAGGAACTTATATAGCGGGTGGGCTTTGGCGCCCCGCACATGGATCTTATCAAAAACAGGGTATTTGGTGTGGAAGTTCATCTTGCAGAACTTCCCGATGGCCGAACCTTCCAGGGGTTCCTGCCCGCCGAAATCGTTAGAGGGAAATGCCAGGATCTCGAAATCCTCGCTTCCGACAAGTTGCCTCAGGTGCTCCAGATTTTCCAGTTGGGGGGTAAATCCGCATTCGGAAGCGGTATTTACAATGAGAAGAACTTTATTCCTGTACTCACTTAAACTTATCGTTTCGCCGTTCAAACGCTGAACTTCGAACTGATAAATACTCTTATCACTCATGCTTTAATTATATCTGTATTCTATTGACTGTATAATAGCCTCAATGTCACGCTGTTCCTGGGGATCATATTTTTCTTTGAGATCGTGCCCGAACACACGCGCCACCACCTGGTAGCTGAAGGCCGTTATCCCGCCTTTAAGCTGTCTCACCATTTCGTAGCTGCTGTTACCGGTTTCACGATCAATCAGCTTGATCAGGATCTCGCCCTGCGTAATGGTCATATTCTTCACTTCCTTATTAAACATGTCTTTGATCTGCTGCTCGCAGGCCTTTACCAGCTTTTTCTGGGCTTTGCGATCGCCCGTGAGGGCCAGGTCCTTTTGCAGCTGGGCGTACCGGTTCCTGGCGAAGATGGCATAAGGCCATACTTTTAGCACATTGTAACGAAGGCGATTATATTTTGCCCGTTCTTCGGCGGTGAGTATCCTGCCTTTAGCCCGGATATCGATATCCGACAAGGGAAGCCAGGGGATCATCACATCGTTCACCTTTGTTAAGGCCACCGTTAACGTATCATTTTTCCCCTTCACATAAGGATCATACTTTTCCGGTTCCTGGGCAAAAGCGGTGATGCCTGACAGGAGGAGTGAGATCGCAGCGATGTACCTAAAAATTTTCATATATTAGATAAGTGCAAAATTACATTAAATTTCGTTTACTTATTAATACAACATCTGTGGAATAGTAACCCAACGAGTTTGTTTACGGCTTTCAGCGATCGCCTGTCAGCTGTCAGCTCCTTAAAGTAGCTTAAATTACAGGGGAAGAACAATTTAGCGGGTTAAAATAAGCACATTTAAGTTAGATAAACCGGGCTGACAGCTGATTGCTGAAAGCTGATCACTGAAAAATGAAAGAACTACTCATCGATCTCGAAGCCGAAAAACTGGAAATCCTGAAGCGATACCGGGCGCTTTTACGGGCATGCAAATCAACTTTACAAAAAGGTGACAAACGCATGATCCGGCGGGCGTTCGATATGGCGCTGGATAGCCACAAAGATATGCGGCGCAAATCCGGCGAGCCTTATATTTATCACCCCATCGCGGTGGCGCAGATTGCAGCGGAAGAGATCGGGCTTGGCACCACCTCGATCGTTTGCGCGCTGCTGCATGATGTGGTGGAGGATACCGCTATCACGCTTGAGGAGATCGAACAGGAATTCGGTAAAAAAGTGGCCCGCATTATCGATGGGCTCACCAAGATTTCGGGAGTTTTCGACACGAACAGCTCGTTGCAGGCCGAAAATTTCCGCAAGATGCTGCTTACCCTGGCAGACGACGTGCGGGTGATCCTCATCAAGCTCGCGGACCGGCTGCATAATATGCGCACCATGGATTACATGCCGCGTGACAAACAGCTGAAGATCTCCTCCGAAACCGTGTATCTCTATGCGCCGCTGGCGCACCGGCTCGGGCTCTACGCGATGAAGTCGGAGCTGGAAGACCTGGCCATGAAGTACATGGAATCTGAGACTTACAAGTTCATTGCTAAAAAGCTGAATGAGAAGAAAACGGAACGCGAGCTGTATATCCGGAATTTTATTGAACCGATAAAAGACATCCTGATGGAGCAGGGGCTGCATGCGCAGGTTTATGGACGGCCGAAATCCATCCATTCGATCTGGAATAAAATGCGCAAGAAAAGTATTCCTTTTGAAGAAGTGTACGATCTTTTTGCGATCCGCATTATCCTGGAGAGTGACCCGGAGCACGAGAAATCTGACTGCTGGAAGGCGTATTCCATCGTTACCGACCTCTACCGGCCCAATCCCGACAGGCTGCGCGACTGGGTTTCATCGCCAAAAGCCAACGGATACGAGTCGCTGCACACCACCGTGATGGGTGCCAAAGGCCAGTGGGTGGAGATCCAGATCCGTACCAAACGTATGAACGAGATCGCCGAGAAAGGATTTGCGGCACATTGGAAATACAAAGAGTCGTCAGCCGAGCATGGCCTCGATATCTGGATCCAGAAGGTGCGCGAGTTGCTGAGCAACCCCGAATCTAATGCGCTCGACTTCCTGGACGACTTTAAAATGAACCTCTTTTCTGACGAGATCTTCATTTTTACTCCCAAGGGAGCGCTCATCCAGTTACCGATAGATGCCACGGCGCTTGATTTTGCGTTCGAGATCCATTCAGATCTCGGGGCAAGCTGTATCGGCGCAAAAGTAAACCATAAGCTGGTGCCGCTTTCTTATAAGCTGCAGAACGGGGACCAGGTAGAGATCATTACCTCATCAAAACAGTCGCCGAAAGAAGACTGGCTGAATTTCGTGGTAACCGCCAAAGCCAAAGCCCGGATAAAATCGGCCCTGAAAGAAGAAAAGCGCCGCATCGCGGAAGAAGGTAAAGAGATCCTCGAACGGAAACTTAAGTCGCTGAAAATCACTTATAATACCGACAACATTTACAAGCTTACCTATTTTTTCAAGCTGAACTCTTCACTCGATCTCTTTTACGAAGTAGGCCGTGGAAAGATCGACCTCCGCGACCTCAAGGACTTCCACGCATCTGAAAAGCTGGTAGAGAACCGCTCTCCCGAGAAGATCGAAAGCGCCCAGATAGAAGGCTTGATGAACCGGGTAAAAGCCAAGGATAGCGATACGTTGCTCATCGGCGAAGACCTCCAGAAAATAGATTACAAGCTGGCGAACTGCTGCAACCCGATCCCGGGCGACGATGTGTTCGGGTTTATTACCATTAACGAAGGGATCAAGATACACCGCACTAATTGTCCGAATGCCACCAAGCTGATGTCGAACTACGGTTACCGGATCGTAAAAGCGCGGTGGACTTCGCAGAAAGAACTCGCCTTTTTAACCGGGCTGCGCATACGGGGGATAGATGACGTGGGCCTTATTAACAAGCTTACTACCGTGATATCCAACGACTTTAAGGTAAACATGCGCTCTATTACCGTGGATAGCAACGACGGGATCTTTGAAGGCTCCATTATGGTTTACGTAAATGACACGCAACATCTCGATAACCTCATTAAACGTTTAAAACAGGTAAAAGGCGTAACGGCAGTCACCCGGTTCGACTCGCAGGCGGCGGTAACGAGTAATGGTTGACGACTGATAGCTGACGGCTGATAGCTGATAGTTAATAACCCAATTGTCCGTTGCTAATTGTTCTTTATAATATTACCTTTGCCTCTTACTACATCACTTATATGGCAGTACAAGAAACCATTGATATGGTTAGAAAGATTTTCGAGGCCTATCTCGAAAATAAAAGCCTACGTAAAACTCCTGAGCGTTTCGCTATCCTGGAAGAAATATACTCGAGAAGTGACCATTTCGATGTGGAGTCGCTTTACATTCACATGAAGAATAAAAAATATCGTGTAAGCCGCGCCACGGTATACAATACGCTTGAACTGCTTGTTTCCTGCGACCTGGTGACCAAACACCAGTTCGGCAAGAACATGGCGCAGTTCGAAAAATCGTACGGGTACAAACAGCACGACCATATCATTTGCCTTAATTGCGGTAAAGTGGTGGAATTCTGCGATCCGCGGATCGGCCAGATCCAAAGCATGATGGGCGACCTGCTGAAATTCGAGATCAAACACCATTCATTAAACATGTACGGTGATTGCGCGAAGCTGAAACAGGGCTTTTGCGAATCATATTCCAAAAATTAACTTAACTTTTTTACCAGTATAATCCATAATTAATGGCTGTAGACGTATTATTGGGGCTCCAGTGGGGTGACGAGGGCAAAGGAAAGATCGTTGATGTGCTATGCCCGCATTATGACCTCATCGCCAGGTTCCAGGGCGGCCCCAATGCAGGGCATACACTCGAGTTCGACGGACAAAAGTATGTGCTGAACACCATCCCTTCCGGCATTTTTAACCCGGGGACCATGAACCTGATCGGTAACGGCGTGGTGATCGACCCCATCATTTTAAAAAGAGAGCTCGATAACCTGGAGAAAAATGGCTTCGACCCTGTAGGGTTGGGCAAACTGGTGATCGCGCGTAAAGCGCACCTGATCCTGCCGACTCATCAATTATTAGATGCGGCTTCTGAAAGCCGTATGGGCGAAGGCAAGATCGGTTCTACGCTAAAAGGTATTGGTCCTACTTATATGGACAAAACCGGTCGTAACGGCTTGCGTGTAGGCGACACCACTCTTCCGGATTTCCGCGAACGTTATGAGAAACTCGTCGGCAAACACCGGTCGATCTTATCGCATTACGGTGAAGTTGCTGACTTCAGCGAGAAAGAAACCGCTTTTTTTGAAGCAGTAGAGTTCCTCAAAACCATTGAACAGGTAGATAGCGAGCATTTCGTAAACAAATATCTTAAAGAGGGGAAAACCGTGCTGGCCGAAGGTGCACAAGGCGCTATGCTCGACGTTGATTTTGGCTCCTACCCTTTTGTTACTTCCTCCAATACCACCACCGCGGGCGCATGCACAGGGCTTGGCGTGGCTCCTAAAAATATCGGCAACGTGATCGGGATCTTTAAGGCATATTGTACGCGGGTGGGCGGCGGGCCATTTCCAACCGAACTGAATGACCATACCGGGGAAGAGCTCCGCCGTATCGGTCATGAGTTTGGCGCTACCACCGGCCGGCCCAGGAGATGCGGGTGGATCGACCTCCCTGCGCTTAAATATGCCATTATGCTAAACGGCGTAACCGAGCTGGTAATGACAAAAGCCGACGTATTGAGCGGTTTCGAGAAAATTTATGCCTGCACGCATTACCAGTATAACGGCGAAAAAATTGACTACATGCCCTACGACATTTGCACCATTAAACCGGAACCTGTACTCGAGGAGATCGAAGGGTGGCATGAAGACCTTACGGGGATCCGCACACCGGCGGAAGTGCCCGCAAAACTTGCCGCTTATGTTAAATACCTGGAGAATGCGCTGGAAGTACCGGTAAAATACCTCTCTGTAGGACCAGACAGAGTACAAACACTGGTGATGAAATAATTACGCTATTACCAGCATAGATGAACGCTGATGATGATCTTCTGCAGGTGAAAACCGCCCTGCCAGCTATTGATAAATTTAAAGAAAAGGCCCTTCAATGGGCCTCTTCGTTTGATACGGCATGCCTGCTCGATTCTAACGGGTTCACCGACCCTTATACTTCATTCGACCTGGCCATCGCAGCCGGGACCAGGAGGCTGATCACCCCGCAGGGTGAGAATGCCTTCGGCGAACTCGGGGCGCTATTGGAAAAAGAACCCGGATGGTATTTCGGATTTCTTTCTTACGACCTGAAAAACGACGTCGAAGAGCTAACTTCAGCGAATGCGGACCATCTGCGTTTTCCTGATCTCTGCTTCTTCCAGCCACTCCACCTGCTGTTGGTGAAAGGCGGCGAACTCACCATAATGTCGGCAAACCCGGATGAGGTACTGGCTGCCATCGGGCGTATGCAAGAGATGACAACAACTACGCGCCAGGAAAACCTCCTCATCAACGCCCGTTTCAGCAGGGAAGACTATATCGCAACCGTGCAGGCTATCCGCGAACACCTTCGCCGTGGTGATGTTTATGAGCTGAATTTCTGCCAGGAGTTCTATGCAGAAAACGCATCGATCGACCCGGTAAGCCTGTACCTTGCCTTAAATGCGATCTCTCCTACTCCGTTTTCGGGTTTCATGAAACATAACGAACGGTACATTCTTTCGGCGAGCCCGGAGAGATTTATTAAAAAAGCGAAGGACAGGCTGATCTCACAACCCATTAAGGGTACGGCCAGCAGGAGCGCCGACCCGGACACCGACCGGGAGATCATCGGGCAATTACGCTCGGACGCAAAAGAACAGGCGGAGAACGTAATGATCGTGGACCTCGTGCGCAACGACCTTACCCGTTGTTCTGTACCGGGATCCGTAAAAGTAGAAGAATTGTTTGGCATCTACAGCTTCAGCCAGGTGCACCAGATGATCTCGACGATCGTAAGCAATCCCGATCCCGCAAAAGGCCCTGCCTCGCTGATAAGCGCCGTATTCCCCATGGGCTCTATGACCGGGGCGCCGAAGTTTCGCGCCATGCAGCTGATCGAACAATATGAACGCACAAAACGGGGGGCGTTTTCCGGTGCCATCGGGTACTTTACGCCCGAAGGCGATTTTGATTTCAACGTAGTGATCCGGACCTTACTCTACAACGCGGCCGAAAAATACCTGTCATTCCAGGCAGGCAGCGCCATTACCTACGATTCCGACCCGGAAAAGGAATACGGGGAGTGCCTGCTAAAGGTCAGCGGAATTATGAGCATCCTGGGGAAGTCCTGGGATTAATTGATAAAGCCTCCCTCTTACCCGCAACAACGCGAAGCAAAAGAGAGGCTTGAGATGCGCCTATTGAAGCTTGTTATTTCTTGTAATATTTCATCGCCTCCGGCAAACGTTTCTGGATATCGGCAATCCGGGTAGCATCGCTGGGGTGCGTGCTCAGGAATTCGGGCGTACCGCCGTTCTGGGAAGCTGTAGCCATCCGCTGCCAGAAAGATACCGCGGCCTGCGGATCGTAGCCGGCCATCGCCATAAAAATAAGCCCTAGCCGGTCTGCTTCAGATTCCTGGTTACGGCCGTACTTAAGCAGGGTAAGCTGACCGCCTACGCCATACAATTGTGCAACAGTTTGCGAACCGGTAGCGGCACCAATTACGCTGCCCCCTGCCTGGGCCAGGGCAGTTTGCGAAGCCCGTTCTGAAGAGTGACCGGCGATGGCATGGGCGATCTCGTGTCCCATAACGGTGGCCAGGCCGGCATCTGATTGGGTAACCGGCAAGATCCCGGTGTAAACCGCAACCTTTCCGCCGGGCATACACCAGGCGTTGATGTCCTTGCTTTCTACCAGGTTAAACTCCCAGTTGTAATTATACTGGGTGCCATACCCGTTGGCTTGCATATACCGGCTTATGGCGCCCGCTATGGCGGTACCAACCCGCTTAACACGCTGCGCGTCAGTAGAATTGGCGATCACTTTTGTTTTGGGATCGGAGAGGAACTGCTTGTAAGCGGTGGCCGCTTCCGTCTGGATAGAAGCCTCGTCTACCAGGCTTAACTTTTTACGCCCGGTAAGCGGTACGGTAGCGCAGGCGGCGAGTACGAGTATAGCGATAGTAGTAAATAGGAATTTCAACTGTTTCATAACTATGTTTATTTGATCAATAAACAGTTAACAGCGATTTAGTTTTGCGGTTTTTTGAAGAGACTGATTTTCGACTCTTTTCCTTTCAGCAAACGTTCGATATTTTTTTGATGGGTAACAAGGATCAGCACGGTAATACACATGCCATAAAGCACCATGGAACGGATGGGCGAGTGAAAGATGAAAATAATGCTCAGTGGGAAGGTAAAACCGGCCATGATAGATCCCAGCGAAACATATTTGAAGATAATGAAAAACACCAGGAAAACCATCACACAAAGCAACGCGGCCTCGATGTGGATAGCCAGGATCATACCGAATAAGGTAGCGATTCCTTTGCCTCCCCTGAAACCGGCGAAAATGGGAAAAAGATGGCCCATTACTGCGATAATGCCAAGCGCAAGTTTGAAATTCACAAACTGAACCGAATCGTGCGGCCCCGTGATAGAGATGCCGATAAAATAGGCCAGGTTGGTTGCCGTATACCCCTTAAAAATATCGATCAGCATAACGCTGATACCGGCCTTCTTGCCAAGTACCCTGAAAGTGTTAGTAGCGCCCGCATTGCCGCTTCCGTATTCGCGCACATCTATACCATAAAACGCTTGTCCTATCCAGACAGCTGTTGGAATAGATCCGAATAAATATGCAGTAAGTAAAGCCGAAAGGGAGAAAATGGATATCATTCAGCTACAATAATAAAAGAAAAGGCCGTATAATAAAAAAATTATTCGTGCATAGCTTTTAGACTCATATCGAGACTCTTTACAGAATGCGTTAGGGCGCCCATCGAAATAAAGTCGACGCCGCATCCGGCATATTCGAGGGCATTTTCTGCCGTAATACCGCCCGATGCTTCAGTTACGTAACGGCCGTTGATCAATTTTACGGCGGTACGCAGTGTTTCGTAGTCAAAATTATCAAGCAGGATCCTATCGGCGCCGCCTTCCGCCAATACCTGTTCCAGTTCGCCGATGCTTCTTACTTCGATCTCAATGGCGAGTTGCTTTTGCTTTTCTACGAGGTATTGCCGGGCCGCTTTCAGCGCATTGGCGATCCCGCCTGCATAATCTACGTGATTATCTTTGATCAGGATCATGTCATACAATCCGAAGCGGTGGTTGGTCCCCCCGCCGATCTTAACGGCCATTTTCTCGAGAAAACGCAGATTGGGCGTGGTTTTGCGGGTGTCGAGCACGCGGGTGCGGGTACCTTCCAGCCGCTCTGCAATGTATCTGGTGGCAGTGGCGATTCCGCTCATACGCTGCATCGTGTTCAATACCAGCCGCTCGGCGAGCAGGATCGACCGGTCGCTGCCTTTCACTACCAGCACGATATCACCGGGTGAAACGCGGGCGCCATCGCCTATAAGCACCTCTGCTTCAAGACCAGGATCCACCAACCTGAATATTTCGAGCGCAACCGACACCCCGGCAACCACGCCCTCTTCCTTGATGAGTAATTTAGCCGCACCGGTACTTCCTTCCGGGATGGTGGATAACGACGTGTGGTCTCCGTCGCCCTCGTCTTCCGCTAACGCATTTACGATAAATTTTTGAAGCAGCTCCTGGTATTCTTGCATAACAGGGCGAAAATAACGGAATTATTTCACTCCTTGGCAGCCTCGATCCGCATTTCGGTCACGAGGAAGGTGCCCTCCGTGTTCTTCATGGCAAATGACAACCGATAAATGCCATTGTTGGTAGTTAACAATACTACGGCAAACCGGTGATTGGGATTGGAAGCGATCTTGTGCACCAGCTTAACAGCCGAGGGTTGGTGCTTGGCAAAGAAATCTTTCAGGATGGCCTCCGCCTGTACCTTCGAATACATATTTTCTTCGGTTAAGATCGTCAGCTCTACGGTGGCGTTCAGCGATTTGGCGATCTCTTTGGCATTGCCTGCTTTAAGGAGCGCCAGCAGATCGTCGGCGGCATCCGCCGGCGTTGTTGCTAATGAGTTAACAGACAGCAACATCAATAGAAGAAGGCTGCTAAAAGAAGGACTGATCCGGGTATGTATGGATGGGAGCATATGGTAAAAATAGCGAAAACGATGTACAAACACTTTAAATAAAATGCCTTTTCATAAAAACGCCGGGCTAAATATTTAATTTTGTGCCGTGAAAGAAAAAAAACTCGCGCTCCTGATCCTCGACGGCTGGGGATACGGAAAAAACGACCGCTCGAACGCTGTATTAAAGGCTGATACTCCTTTTTTCGACAAACTTGTCGCCACCTATCCCAACTCGAAGCTTGAAGCGTCCGGTGAAGCCGTTGGCCTTCCCGCCGGGCAGATGGGCAACTCGGAAGTGGGGCACATGAACCTCGGCGCCGGCAGGATCGTTTACCAGGAACTGGGCAGGATCAACAAGGCGGTAACCGATAACGAGCTGACCACCAACCCGGTACTGTCTGAAGCTTTTGCCTACGCCAAACGCGAAAATAAGCCGGTGCACCTCATCGGGTTATTGTCTGACGGCGGGGTACATTCACACATCGGCCATGTATCGGGGCTGTGCGACGCCGCAAAAGCCGCCGGCCTCGACCAGGTATTTGTCCACGCATTCATGGACGGGCGCGATACGGACCCGAATTCCGGCCTCGGCTTTATCGCCGCGCTGGAAGAGCACCTTGCTGCCTCGTCAGGGAAAATCGCCTCCCTCATCGGAAGATATTATGCCATGGACCGCGATAACCGCTGGGAACGTGTAAAAATGGCTTATGACCTGCTGGTACATGGTACCGGCGAAGCGGTGAGCGATCTCGCTGCCGCCGTTAAAAAATCATATAATGAGGGGGTGACCGATGAATTCATCAAACCTATCGTAAAAGTTGGCAGCGACAACCGGCCGCTCGCCGTGATACGTCCCGGTGATGTGGTGATCTGCTTCAATTTCCGCACCGATCGCGGGCGCGAGATCACCATCGCGCTTACACAGAAAGCATTTCCTGATTACCAGATGGAACCGCTCCCGCTGAATTATATCACCATGACCAGCTACGATGAAACGTTTAAGGACGTCCAGGTAGTTTTTCGCAAAGACGACCTTACCGATACGCTGGGCGAAGTACTCGAAAGAAATCACAGAAAACAAGTCCGCATAGCGGAAACAGAGAAATACCCGCATGTAACTTTCTTCTTCTCCGGCGGAAGAGAGCAGCCGTTTGAAGGTGAAACAAGACTGATGATCCCTTCGCCCAAAGTGGCAACATACGACCTTAAACCGGAAATGAGCGCCGAAGGGATCCGCGACGCGATCTGCAGGGAAATGAAGGATAATCATCCTGATTTTATCTGCCTGAATTTCGCTAATCCGGATATGGTGGGTCATACCGGGAGTTTCGAAGCCGTGGTAAAAGCCGTAGAAACGGTCGACCATTGTGCGCAAACGGTGGTGGAAACTGGTATCGGGCTGGGTTATTCGTTCATTATTATCGCCGATCATGGCAATGCGGAGTTTATGATCAACGAAGACGGATCTCCCAATACTGCCCATACCACCAACCTGGTACCTTGTATCCTGATCGACAGCGACTATAAAGCCGTGCGCGATGGCAAACTGGGCGATATCGCCCCCACCGTGTTGAAGATCCTGGGCATTGCCGCCCCGGAAAAAATGACGGGGAACGTGCTGGTCTGATCATGAAACGACTCACCGGTGTCCTGGGATTGATCGCTGTGCTTTCTTCCTGCATGCAAACGGAGCACGCGGGGGTAGAAACAAAGAAGCAAAGCTACTTTGACCTGGCCTCGTATATGCGCCAGCAGGTGGCAGCCATGCAGAAGACTCACCCTGAAGTGCTTAAGTCGGTAACAGAGAACGGCATACCTGAAAGTAAAACGAAACAGATCGTTAACTGGAAACGTGAGCTGGCGATATTCGCCGGATCCGACATCAACAAGCCCGCCTGGCGATCCAGTTACCGTGAGGTAAAAAAGGAGGGGGAGGTTAGCTACCTCTCCACAGACCCGAAATTGAGAACACGGCAGCTAAGCATCAGCTCTGACAGCAAGGGGCGCGTAACGCACATCAGGATCGTGAACCATACCTCGAATTACCTGTACACCTCCAACGAGGTGCTCGATTTCTTTCCTGACTCGCTTTACCAGGTGGAAAAGAAACAACAGGTAATGCTGCTGGGGGAAACCAGTTACCTGGTAACAGGAAAAATAAATACCAGCTCCCAATAATTTACACTGCTCGTCGTTATTTATCAAGATCAGGGAGAATTTATGAGGAGAATGGTAGCTGGGGCCCTGGGAGCCCTGTTTATCTTGATGTCGTTTACCACGGGCAAACCCGCCCATACCGACGAAACTTTCAAATATGAAGTATTAGGCCGGATTAACACCATGCGTGCAAAAGGGTGTAATTGCGGCGGAACCTACATGCCGCCCGCCGACCCGGTAGTATGGAATGATAACCTCGCCATTTCGGCGTATGCGCATGCCCGTGACATGGCGGCCAATCGCTATTTCAGTCATTACAGCCTGGACGGCAGAAAGCTTCGCGATCGCACTTTCGCCGCCGGTTACGCTGTTACCGGTTACAAAAGCTGGACGATAGGTGAAAACATCGCCCAGGGGCAGCGTTCCATCCGCGAGGTAACGAACGACTGGTTCAACAGCCCCGGCCACTGCAAAAACCTGATGAACCCTGATTTCCGGGAAGTTGGCGTTGCAGTAGAAAACTTATATTGGGTACAGGATTTTGGCGGTCGGGTTCCCTTTAAAGAAAACTACCAGGCTACACAGTAATCAGGTTTCCCGGATCTCTTTCCGCGATAAGAACAGGTAGTAATAAGCTACCGTGATCAGCCCGGCTACAAAAAGTACGGTAGCGTAGGGCCGCAGCCCGTCATCATAAAAGAACTCTCCGATCATCCACACGGAATTCGCGGTGATCCAGAGACAGACCGCAATATTATGAAATAACTCTGCCGTATACCGGCGAAACCTGGCCGTGATAAAGATCGCCAGCGCAAGCGTAGGCGCGATCATGACCAGGCCCGGCACATGCAAATCCATCACCCAGCAAGTGTCCTTTAGTAACCATAACGCGATATGGGCGTTTTCGAGCTTACGAAGATGCATTTTCTGAACGTTGGACGTTTGACATATTACGTCCAACCAATTAGTTGTCCAGGTTAGCCAGGTATACCCGCGCTTTTTTCATCTCCATTTGCAGGTCCTGGCGGGTAGGGTTCGAGTCGAGCACCTTCTGGAAGTCGGCGATACAGGATTTGTAAGCGGAAGAGGCGACAGCCTTATCATAAAACTTCGGGATCTTCTGGCTCTTTAAGATTCCCAGGTCGCGGTAAGCGATGGCGCGGTTCTGGTATAGCTTCATGTCGTCTGCGGCCAATTCTATCGCCCGGGTAAAATCTTTCACCGACGCCTGCAGGAGCTTTTCGCGTTCCGCATAAGAAAGCGTGGTGTTTGATTGCGTGGCAAGAATATCTCTCGCTTTCCCGCGGTAATAATAGGCCGAACCATCACCGGGCTTTAAAGAAACAACCTTACTGAAAGAAGCGACCGATTTGGCATAATTGCCCGAATGGTAATACGAATAGCCCAGCATATACAGCACTTCAACATTGTTACTGTCTGCCAGCAAGGCTTTTTCGAGGTTGGCCGAGGCTTCCACGAACTTGCCGTCGAGCAGATCTTTGTTGCCGATCAGTGCATATTGATTTTCTTTTTTGGGAGTATCTTTTTTTGGCTGAGCGACTGCGGAAATGCCAACGCTCACTAAAAAACAGGCAAATAAAGGGAAAACGGTTCTCATTTATCTCTTACGTTAAGTTGTTAGTTAAACGAAGCAAGTATATAAATTATTTCCCAAAGGTGCGGGAAATGCGTACGGACTTCGCACCTGACGTTTTAACAGTTATCCTGATCTGAACCTAACAAATATTTACCGTTTAGCAGCACATTAATTATATTTTTGAATCGCGAACGGCTTGGCATATCCATTGCATGACTACTTATTACTGGAATAACCAACCTGTTTTTTCCAGTTTACTGTCAGTTTGACTATATACCGCAATTCATGAATAACGACTTGTTCGATTTTAACCAGGCGCTACCTATTATAAATGAAGATACCGAGTTCTTTCCGTTAATGTCCCAGGAGGACGAAGAGGAAATGAACAATGAACAAACGCCTGAAATTCTCCCCATTCTCCCGCTCCGGAACACGGTATTGTTCCCGGGTGTGGTGATCCCGATCACGGTCGGGCGTGATAAATCCATCAAATTAATTAAAGATGCCTACCGCCGCGATAAAATGATCGGTGTGGTTTCACAGCGCGATGTGGCGGTGGAAGATCCGGCGTTCGACCAGCTGAACCAGGTGGGTACCCTGGCCCTGATCATTAAGATGCTGCAGATGCCCGATGGAAGCACCACGGTGATCATCCAGGGCAAACAACGTTTCCGGCTGAACCAGGAGGTACAAAGCGAACCCTACATCAAGGCCACCATCAATAAGTTCGAGGAAACCAAAAACAAGGTAGACAAGGAGTTTAAGGCAATGGTAGCTTCTGTGAAAGAAATGGCCATGCAGATCATCCAGTTTTCGCCCAACATACCGAGCGAAGCGGGCATCGCGATCAAGAATATCGAGAGTACTTCGTTCCTGATCAATTTCATATCGTCGAATATGAACGCCGACGTGCCGGTAAAACAGCAATTACTGGAGGTGACCAACCTGCGCGAGCGCGCGAAAATGGTGCTCGAGCATTTAACCGGGGAACTGCAGATGCTGGAGCTTCGCAACCAGATCCAGTCGAAGGTGCGTACCGACCTGGATAAGCAACAGCGCGACTACTTTCTCAACCAACAGCTAAAAACCATCCAGGAAGAGCTTGGCGGCAATTCGCCCGACCTGGAGATCGAAAACCTTCGCGTGCGTGCGGCGAAAAAGAAATGGGCGAAAGAGATCGGCACACATTTTAGCAAAGAGATCGAAAAACTGGGCAGAATTAACCCGGCGGCAGCCGATTACTCGGTGCAGATCAACTACCTCGAACTCCTGCTCGACCTGCCCTGGAACGAATTCACCAGGGATAATTTCGACCTGAAGCGCGCCCGGCGGATCCTGGAAAAAGACCATTACGGGCTGGACAAAGTGAAACGCCGCATTATCGAATACCTGGCCGTTCTTAAGCTTAAGAACAATATGAAGGCGCCGATCCTGTGCCTGGTGGGCCCTCCGGGGGTGGGCAAAACGTCGCTCGGGAAATCCATCGCACGTGCGCTTGGCCGGAAATACGTGCGCATGGCGCTCGGCGGGATCCACGATGAGGCCGATGTGCGTGGTCACCGGAAAACATATATCGGGGCGATGCCCGGCAGGATCATCCAGTCGCTGAAAAAAGCCGGCACTTCCAACCCGGTATTCGTGCTCGACGAGATCGACAAAGTGGGAAGCGATTTCCGCGGCGATCCATCATCAGCGTTACTGGAAGTACTGGACCCCGAACAGAATAACGCATTTTACGACCACTACGTGGAGATGGACTACGACCTCTCGAACGTGATGTTCATCGCCACCGCCAATTCGCTGAGCACGATTCAGCCGGCACTTGTCGACCGCATGGAGGTGATCGAGGTGAACGGCTACACCATCGAAGAGAAGATCGAGATCGCCAAACAACACCTGCTGCCCAAACAGCGCGAACAGCACGGGCTGAAACCCAACCAGATCACGATCAAAAGCAACGTGGTCGAAAAAGTAATCGAAGATTATACCAGGGAATCCGGCGTGCGCGGGCTTGAGAAAAAAATAGGTGGCCTGGTAAGGGGGATTGCCACGAAGCTGGCCATGGAGGAAGAACACTCTTCCGCCGTTACCAAAGCGGATGTAGAAGTATTTCTCGGTCCGCCGGTCTTTGACAAGGACCTGTACGAAGGCAATGATGTTGCCGGCGTTGTTACTGGCCTGGCCTGGACGCAGGTAGGCGGCGATATCCTCTTTATTGAAGCCAGCCTCAGCCCCGGAAGAGGAAAACTTTCGCTAACCGGCAGCCTGGGAGAGGTAATGAAAGAATCAGCCAGCATCGCCCTGGCCTATTTAAAAGCGCATGCCGGCGATTTCGGCATCGATTACCGCTTATTCGAACAATGGGACGTGCATGTGCACGTACCGGCCGGGGCTACGCCAAAGGATGGCCCTTCTGCCGGGATCACCATGCTTACGGCGCTGACGTCCGCGTTCACCCAACGAAGGGTGAGACCGAACCTTGCTATGACCGGCGAAATTACCCTTCGCGGGAAAGTGCTGGCGGTGGGCGGCATTAAGGAAAAGATCCTGGCGGCAAAACGTGCCAACATTAAAGAAATTATCCTGTCGAAATCGAACCAGAAGGATATCCTGGAAATTAAAGAAGACTATATCAAGGACCTTAAATTCCACTACGTGACCGAAATGACGGAAGTGATCAATCTCGCTTTAACGGCCGACAAGGTGAAGAACCCGGTAGACCTTAAGGTAAGGGAACAACCGGCAACCGTTTTAAATTAAAGGCATTGTTCGTTCGATCCGGTTTATTATATTCAACCCCGGAACTAAACTTACCAACAATGAAAAAAATTTATTTATTAGGTATTACCCTGCTTTTGATGGCGGCAACGTCTGTTTCCTTTGCGCAGCAGTTTAACTATGCCAAAGCAAGGGCGGTAAAAATGGACCTTAAAGCCCCCATGGACTTAAAGCTTCCTAAGGCAGAAACTACAGGTCCGCGTGCACAGAACGTATTTGTCGAGTTAGGCGGACAGGGTCTCCTCTTTACCGTAAACTACGATACCCGTTTTGGCAACCGCCGCGACGGGCTTGGCGGCCGTGCAGGTATCGGCTACCTTGCGGTTGACGGCGAGCATGTAACCACCATCCCGCTTTCATTGAATTACCTGCTTGGCAAAGGCAGGAGTTTTTTCGAGATCGGACTGGGTGCAACGGTAGTTACGGCAGGCTCTGACGACGATTCTATCATCTTTGACGAAAACGGCGGCAACGTAGTGGGAACCATGAGCTTTGCTTACCGGTTACAGCCTGTTGACAAAGGATTTTCACTAAGGGCGGGTTTTACCCCGGTATTTAACGGCGACTTCTTCGTCCCCTATTATGCAGGGGTAAGTCTTGGTTATACTTTTTAACAACACATCCAGGTAATCCTGGCGGCCCGGTACCATTTGTTACCGGGCTTTTCATTGGTTCACATGAAGATCGCTATAAAAACCATTGTTCCGCTTCTTTTCCTGCTTCCTTTGGTCGCTTATGCGCAGGATAAAAACTTCCGTAATGAATTTGGCTTCCAGAGCGATAACGACGCTTATCTCGCCCAGGGTTCTGACCGCTATTATACTAATGGCTTATTCATTACTTTCAGGCATGCCATAACGATGCCTGAAAACGCAAAAAAGGCAATAAAAAAGACCTGGGAAGCGGAGGTCGGGCAGCGAATGTACAACGCACAATCAGGCTCGGTCCCCACCATCGGGCTGGTGGATCGCCCTTTCGCCGCTTATTTGTATGCCGGCGGAAAATTAAACTGGTTTTACAAGAACGATAAGCTGCTCCAGTTTTCCGTGCACGGCGGCACTATAGGCCCGCACGCATTCGGTAAAGATGTGCAGGAACTGCTTCATAAGATCATCGGATTTTATGAAATAGACGGCTGGCAGTTCCAGGTGAATAACGAATTACAGTTAAACACCGCGTTAAGTTATAGCCAGTTGCTTGCACGAACCAGCGACAGCAACGCCGACGTGCTATTTGAAACTGCGTTAAAAGCGGGTACCACTTTCTCCGGGCTTGGCGCAGGGGCCCTCATTCGCCTTGGTGCCCTCAACCCGCTTTCGGGCTCGGTATCGGCAAACAGCCGGATCTCCGCTTCCGGGAGTAATGCTGCCCCGGCTAAGGAGTTCTTCTTTTATTTACGTCCCAGGCTTGCGTACGTGGCCTATGATGCCACCATACAGGGTGGCTTGTTTAGCGATAACAAAGGCCCGGTAACGTATGATGTTAAACCGCTCGTTTTTTCGCAGGAGGCCGGGGTGATGTTCGCCCATAAGCGCTGGTCGGCCAATTTCTCGGCGGTGTTCCAAACCAGGGAGATCGAAAGCGCCGCACGCGCGCACCAGTTCGGAACGGCAAACCTGTATTACCGGTTTAACTAGGCCCGGTCATTCTCCCGGGAAGTTCTTCCGTCTCATGATCTTCTTCAATGCCTTTTGCTGTTTGTCTTTAACACGGTTCGCGATCTCCTGCCGGGAAGGCTTTGTCGGCTTCCGCTGTTTTTGCTGGTGGAGAGCCTGCACGATGAGCACGATTAAGCGTTCGATGGCATCGGCTTTATTTTTATACTGGCTGCGGTCGGCTTCGCTGATCACCTGTACCATTCCATTCGCGGTAAGCCGGTGAGCCAGTTTCTCTCGGATCCTGTCTTTTTGCCCGGGAGTAAACAGAGCCGACGCCTCCACATCGAAGTTAAGCTCCACTTTGCTCGACACCTTGTTTACATGCTGACCGCCTTTTCCGCCGCTGCGGGAGGTTTTAAATGAAATATAAGGCAACAGCGCCTCCTCAGAAATGATCATCGCCAAAAATACTTAAATCGGCATGGGTTTTTAAATGAAGCACTATCTTTGTGCTTTGATGAGAACAAATCTAGTTATCGCGATCGACGGGTATTCCTCCTGCGGAAAAAGCACCCTGGCAAAAGCCCTTGCCAAAAAACTTCATTTTATTTATATCGACAGCGGGGCGATGTACCGGGCAGTAACCCTTTATTTCCTGAGAAATAACATCGATGTGAACGACCATGATAAAGTGATCGCCGCGCTTAAAGATATTCACCTTAATTTTCACGCACGCGATTACCAGACGCATATCACGCTAAATGACGAAGAGGTGTCGGAAGAGATCCGGCTTATGCCTGTTTCTGAGTATGTAAGCGCTGTGAGCGCCATACGTGAAGTTCGTCATGAAATGGTGAAGCAGCAACAGCGCATGGGAAAGTCGAAAAACATCGTGATGGATGGCCGGGATATCGGCACTACGGTATTCCCGGATGCCCAGCTGAAAATATTTATGACCGCCGATCCCAATGTCCGCGCAGAGCGACGGTTTAAAGAGCTTTCCGCCAAAGGCGACCCGATCACCCTCGAAGAAGTGTTTGAGAACCTGGCCCACCGAGATTACCAGGACACTACCCGGGTAGAAAGTCCGCTGGTACGGGCAACAGATGCCATCATTCTCGATAATACCAACCTGACAGAAGCCCAGCAGCTGGATTTCGCTACGGAGAAAATAGAACCGTTTTTGAAGAGTTAGACCATGAAACAATACCTCGACCTGATGAACCACGTGCTTACGAACGGCACGCAAAAACATGACCGCACCGGCACGGGCACCATCAGCGTATTTGGTTACCAGATGCGTTTCAACCTGGCTGACGGATTCCCGTTGGTAACCACCAAAAAAGTCCACCTGCGTTCGATCATCCACGAGCTTATCTGGTTCCTTAAAGGAGAAACCAATATCAGTTACCTGAAGGAAAACGGCGTCAGCATATGGGACGAATGGGCGGATGAGCATGGCGAGCTAGGCCCGGTGTACGGATCGCAGTGGCGCTCGTGGCCCGCGCCGGATGGCGGTACGATCGACCAGATCACCAAAGTGGTGAACCAGATCCGCAATAACCCGGATTCACGCAGGATAATCGTATCCGCCTGGAACGTGGCGGAAATAGAAAATATGGCGCTGCCCCCCTGTCATAGTTTCTTTCAATTTTATGTGGCCGACGGCAAACTGAGCTGCCAGCTTTACCAGCGCAGCGCGGATATTTTCCTTGGAGTGCCATTTAATATCGCATCATATGCCCTGCTAACTATGATGATGGCGCAGGTCACCGGTCTCCGGGCAGGCGATTTTATCCACACCCTGGGCGATGCACACCTTTATAATAACCACCTCGAACAAACTGAACTTCAGCTGAGCCGCGAACCGCGGCCGCTGCCGGCAATGACGCTGAACCCGGACGTTAAAGAGATCTTCGACTTTAAGTTCGGCGACTTTACCCTAAGTAACTATGATCCGCATCCGCACATCAAAGCGCCTGTAGCCGTTTAGTACCACGTAAATGGAAGTAAGGATCGTAGTGATTGCAGACAGGGAGAACGGCATCGGCCGCGATAACGCATTGCTTGCACATATGCCGGCAGACCTGAAGCACTTTAAGGAACTAACCATCGGTCACCCGGTGATCATGGGAAGAAAAACGTTCGACTCGGTAGGCAAACCGTTACCGGGGAGAAGAAATATCGTGATCACTACGCAGGATATTGAAATAGCCGGTGCCGAAGTTGTTCATTCACTCCCCGAAGCATTGGAATTGTGCGGCGGGACCAGTCATATTTCCGTGGTGGGAGGCGCTACTATTTACGAACAAGCCATCCACGTTACCGACGTGATCTACCTGACCAGGATCCATGCCGTTTTTGAGGCCGACACTTTTTTCCCGGCGATAGATCCCCATACCTGGGAAGAAACCGGGCGGAAAGATCACGAAGCCAATGAAAAGAACCCCTTCCCCTATTCATTTATCACCTACCGCCGCCGCTAAACAGCCTATAAAAAATTTTGTTTCATTTCTTCAAAAGGCAAAAATTTTATCTAAGTTTGCCGACTTGTTTAGAAGCGCCATATAAAAAAAGTTTACATAATTAATTGAAATGCAAGGTAAAGGACTCATTAAAGTTTTCACGATAGTATTTGCTATCATTTGTTTGTATTGCCTTTCATTCACCTGGCTTGCGAGAAAGGTTGAGAATGATGCGGAAAAATTTTCAAAGGGGGATAACGATAAATACAACGGGTATTTAGATTCGGTCGCTTCGCTGCCAGTGTTAGATTTTCCGAAATATATTACCTATCAGTACGCAAAAGCGAGAGAGATCCCGCTCGGGCTCGACCTTAAAGGCGGTATGAACGTGACCATGGAGATCTCCCTCGTGGACCTTGTACGTAACCTGGCCAATTCGCCGACCGATCCGGCTTTTAACACCGCGTTGAACGAAGCAGACAAACGCGTTAAGAAAACAGGCGCTAATTTCATCGAAGTTTTCGCCGACGAATACAAAAAGCTTTCTAACGACGGTAAACTTTCCAAGTTCTTTGCAACTACCGAAAACGCGGCCTATGTAAAACCAGATGCAAACAACTCAACCGTTATTTCTTTCCTGAAAGAACGGTCTGCAAGCGCGATCAGCAACTCCTTTAACATCCTGCGTACACGTATCGATAAATTTGGGGTGACGTCTCCAAACATCCAGCTGCAGGAAGGGACCAACAGGATCCTGATCGAGTTACCTGGCGTAAAAGATCCCCTGCGCGTGCGTAAATTATTACAGGGATCTGCAGCATTGGAATTCTGGGAAACTTATGATAACAGCCAGATCTTCCCGCTGCTCGACAACGTAAACAAGATCCTGGCGTCGACCGAAAAAACGAACGATACCACCACTACCGCAAAAGCGGATACTGCCACCGCCGGTGCTGCCGGTAAGCTGGCTGCCCTCGGGAGCAAAAAAGACGCTTCCAAAGATACTTCGGCAGCCGCCAAATCACTGGCAGCACAAGCAAAACTGAACCCCTTATTTGCCAAACTTGCACCGAACCTTACACAGGGGCCTAATGGTCAGCAGGGATTGGGACGCGGGCCGGTTGTAGGTTACGCCGCTCAAAAAGATACCGCCGACATCAACCGGTACTTCCGCACACCGGCCGTTAAAGCCGTGGTGCCTTCGAATATCCGGTTATTGTGGGGTGTAAAACCAATGACCCCTGAAAGCAAAATGTTCGAGCTGTACGCGATCCGGGTGACCAAACCCGATGGCTCGGCCGCATTAAAAGGCAGCGTAGTGATCGATGCCCGCGACGACATCAGCCCGAATGGCGATCCAGAGGTTACCATGTATATGAATGCGGAAGGCGCCCGCGAATGGCGGATCCTTACGGCAGCAGCTTCTGCCGACCAGCAGAACAAGCAAAGTATCGCGATCGTGCTCGACGATCTTGTTTACTCAGCACCGACCGTACAGAACGAAATCCCCAACGGTACCTCCTCCATCTCCGGGAACTTCCAGCTCAACGATACCAAGGACCTTGCAAACGTGCTAAAGGCCGGTCGTTTACCTGCCAAAGCCAACATCGTTAGCGAATACCAGGTAGGCGCTTCACTGGGTGAGGAATCGATCCGCGCAGGTATGATCTCTTCCCTGGTAGGTATCGCCGTTATCCTGATCTTTATGGCCCTGTACTACTCACAGGCCGGTTGGGTAGCCAACGTTGCCCTTGTTATTAACTTATTCTTCCTGATGGGAGTGCTCGCCTCGTTTGGCGCCGTGCTCACCTTGCCTGGTATTGCAGGTATCGTACTTTCGCTGGGTATGTCGGTAGACGCGAACGTACTGATCTACGAACGTGTGCGTGAAGAGCTTGCTGAAGGCAAAGGCATGCGGATTGCCATCGCGACGGGTTTCCAGAAAGCGATGTCGTCTATCCTCGACTCAAACATTACTACCTTCTTAACCGGTTTGATCCTCTTCGCGTTCGGTACGGGCCCCATCCAGGGCTTCGCCACTACGCTGATGATCGGTATCATCACCTCGTTGTTCTCAGCGATCTTTATCACCCGCCTCATCTTCGAAGGCATGCTGAAAAAAGATCGCCAGATCTCTTTCTCGATCAAAGCAACCCAAAATCTTTTCAAAGACTCCAAGTTCGACTTTATCAGCGGAAGACGTAAGTTCTATGCACTTTCTACGATCATCATCGTGGCAGGGATCATCTCTATGTTCACCCGCGGCTTCAGCCTGGGTGTCGACTTTAAAGGTGGCCGCTCTTACTTCGTACAATTTGATAAAGCGGTTGATAAGGACAAGCTTCGCGATATCCTCAATGAAGAATTTAAGGAAACATCAGAAGTAAAAACCTACGGGAAAGACAACGAGGTAAAGATCACCACACCCTTTATGAGCGACTCTACCAGCGAGGCCAGCGAAGCCCTGGTAACGCAGAAGCTGAATACCGGTCTTAAAAAAGTAGGCGATAAATATGTGATCATGGATGCCCAGAAGGTTGGGCCTACTATCGCAAAAGACATTAAGACTTCCGCGGTATGGGCCGTAATTTTCTCTATCCTTGGTATTTTTCTTTATATCCTGGCGAGGTTCCGCCGGTACGAGTTCGGGTTGGCCGCCATCGTGGCCTTGCTGCATGACGTATTGGTGCTCCTTGCGCTGTTCTCGCTGCTGAACGGCATCGTTCCGTTCGCGCTGGATATCGACCAGGTATTTATTGGCGCCATTCTTACCGTAATGGGTTATTCGATCAACGATACGGTGGTGGTATTCGACCGCGTACGCGAATACATCGAGCAACATCATTCTAAAGATGAATCGCTGCCGGCGGTGATCAACAACGCATTAAACAGTACCCTCAGCCGTACGGTGATCACAGGCCTCTGTACCATGGCGGTGCTTATCATCATCTTCATCTTCGGTGGCGAAACCCTTCGCGGCTTCTCCTTCGCAATGCTGATCGGTGTAATTTTTGGTACTTACTCTTCACTCTTCGTGGCAACGCCGTTCGTGGTTGAATTCCAACGTAAGATCAAGGAAAAAGTTTAATATACCTTACCTCCTCGTAAAGGCCCCGGAATTAATTCCCGGGGCCTTTTTTGTTTCCAATATTTCTTAATATATTTGTCATACTAATTATTATCATGCCAACAGAAAAATTCTCTATGTATTCCTACCTGCTCGACCGAACGGCGCGCAGGGTAAAACAATATGCCCAGCGAAGGTTCAACCAGGAAAACCTGGACGTTACCGTAGATCAATGGCTGATCCTGAAAAACCTGAACAAAGGGGTTGATCTCTCGCAAAGCGAGCTGGCCGAACTCACCGGCAAAGACCATCCCACCCTAACCCGGATCATCGACCTGTTGTGTAAAAAAGGCCTTACGGAACGGCGTGTGCATCCTGGCGATCGCAGGAGCTTTACCGTTCACCTAACGGAGGCCGGGGAACAAAGCGTAGTGGTATGGTCGCCAAAAGTCGCCGAGATCAGGATGAAAGCCTGGGAGAACCTTACGGAAGAAGATTACGAATTGCTAAAAAAGATCCTCAATAAAATTTATTCGAACCTTGATTTATAAACAAGATGATCACCACAGATATAGGAATTATCGGTGCCGGGCCCGTTGGCCTTTTTGCTGTATTTGAAGCCGGCTTATTAAAAATGCGCTGCCACCTGATCGATGCGCTGCCACAGGTGGGCGGGCAGCTTTCAGAGATCTACCCTCAAAAACCGATCTACGACATCCCGGGTTACCCGGCGATAAACGCGCAGAACCTCGTTGAAAAGCTGATGGAACAGATCAGCCCGTTTAAGCCGGGATTTACTCTTGGCGAACGTGCAGAGACAGTGGAAAAGCAACCTGATGGCTCTTACATCATCCGTACCGATGACGACACGGAAGTACACTGCCAGGTAATCGTTATCGCGGGCGGCCTCGGGTGCTTTGAGCCGCGGAAGCCCGATATCACCAACCTCGCCGAATTTGAGGGGAAAGGCGTCGCCTATATGGTGAAGAACCCAGCGCTCTTCCGCAATAAACGGGTGGTCCTCGCCGGCGGCGGCGATTCGGCGCTCGACTGGACGTTGTTCCTGTCTGAAATAGCCAGCGAGGTTACACTTGTGCACCGGGGAGATACCTTCCGGGGATCGCCCGACTCTTCAGAAAAAGTAGCGGAGCTCGCCCGCGGCGGCCGCATTAATTTACTGCTTCAATCCACCGTAATGAGTATCGACGGCAACGGTCACCTGCAGCAAGTCACCGTAAAAGGGCGCGACGGAACCGACCAGCAATTGGATACCGACTACCTCATCCCGCTTTTTGGGTTAAGCCCTAAACTCGGTCCGATTGCCGGTTGGGGCGTCGGGATCGACCGGTCGGCTATCCAGGTAAACACATTCGATTATGCCACCGATACCGAACGGATCTATGCCATTGGCGATATCAACACCTACCCCGGCAAACTGAAACTGATCCTCTGCGGCTTTCACGAAGCGGCGCTGATGGCACAAAGCGCTTTCAGGTACGTATACCCCGACCAGAAACTGAGCTTTAAATATACCACCGTTTACGGAGTAAATACATTTTAGCATGATCACGTTATATGTCCGGAATGAAACCGGCGGCCGGGAACCGGTAGAGGTACCAACAGATATCAGCCTTAGCCTGATGGAAGTACTGAAAGGATACGACTACCCCATTATGGCTACCTGCGGCGGAATGGCCCTTTGTGCTACTTGTCATATCCGGGTAGTACAAGGCGGAGAACAACTGCCGCCACCCGGCGACGCGGAACTCGACATGCTCGATACATTGCCTGATGCAGGACCTGACAGTCGCCTCGCCTGCCAGGTCCGCGTGCACGAAAACCTCGACGGCATGGAACTATGCATCCTGGGGAATGAATATTAGCCCCAACATTTCCTTTAAAAACGGGTTCTACAATCATCTTAATCACTAAAAACATGGAAGCACCTAAACAGCCTGTCGAATTTCCCAAGATTGTGATCATAGGCGGAGGGTTTGGCGGCATCGAGCTGGCCAAAAAGCTTAAAAACAAAGAAGTACGCGTGGTAATGCTCGATCGCCACAACTACCATACATTTCAACCCTTGCTATACCAGGTAGCTACCGGCGGCCTCGAGGCAGATTCCATCGCATTCCCGCTCCGGAAAATCTTTAAGAACCAGCAAAACTTTAGCTTTCGCAATGCGGAAGTAACCAACGTCGAACCTGAACGCAAAGTTGTGCATACATCAATTGGCGAAATCGAATACGACTACCTTATAATCGCCACCGGTTCAGATACCAATTTCTTTGGTTCCAAGGAGCTCGAGCATTATACCATGCCGATGAAAACCATCCCGGAGGCGCTCAACCTTCGCAGTATGATCCTTCAGAACCTGGAGGAAGCGCTGGTCGAACAAGACCCCGTAAAAAAAGCCGGTCTCCTGAATTTCGCAATAGTTGGCGGCGGGCCTACCGGGGTAGAGCTTTCAGGCGCCATTTCCGAGTTAAAAAGACATATCCTTCCTAAGGATTACCCGGAACTGGACATCTCATCCATGAACATTTATCTCATCGAAGGGTCACCTGAAGTACTGGGGCCAATGTCTGAGAAATCACAGCGCAGCTCACAAAAATTCCTCGAAGATATGGGGGTAAATGTGCTGACTAATGCCCGGGTATTAAACTATGACGGCAATACGGTCACGCTCTCTACCGGCCAGGAGATCAATACCGAAAACGTGTTATGGTCTGCGGGCGTGGTTGGCCAGGTGGTTCCCGGTCTTCCGCAAGAAGCGATCGGGCGTGGGGCCCGCATCCAGGTAGACGAGATCAACCGGGTAAAGGGCCAGGACGACATTTTTGCCATCGGCGATGTGGCTGCCATGATCACAGAGAAATACCCGCATGGGCACCCGGGGGTGGCTCCAGTGGCACAACAACAGGGACAGCACCTGGCGAAAAACCTGTTAAGACTGATCAGCAAGGAAAAAACGGAACCGTTCGACTATTTCGATAAAGGTTCCATGGCAACCGTGGGACGAAACCGTGCGGTGGTGGATATCGGCAAAATTCACTTTCATGGCATATTCGCGTGGTTTGTATGGATGTTCGTCCACCTGATGTCGCTCGTCGGTTTCAGGAATAAGGTAGTAACATTTGTAAACTGGATGTGGAGCTATTTCAGCTACGATCGCGGGACCAGGCTTATCATCCGTCCTTTTAACCGGGGGACGATGACAGAGGACACGAGGATCAAGTAATAGCCGCAATACGAGTGATATGCCGGGTACGCAGCGATATCCGGTAATTTAAACATAACTTAGGTTAGTTGATTCCATTGAAATCTATGAAACTGGTCGAATGTCCCCGTGATGCCATGCAGGGCCTCCATGAATTTATCCCGACAGACTTAAAGGCCAGCTATATTAACCTGTTGCTGCAAGTAGGATTCGACACCCTCGACTTCGGCAGTTTCGTTTCTCCGAAAGCTATTCCACAAATGCGGGATACGGCCGGCGTACTTTCCAAACTGGACCTTTCGGCGTCATCCACGAAATTGCTGGCTATTGTGGCCAACCTGAGAGGGATAGAAGAAGCGGTACAATACGACGAGATCATTTATCTTGGCTTTCCGTTTTCTATTTCGGAGACTTTCCAGCAAAGAAATACCAATTCGGGCATCCGGGAATCGTTGGTAACGGTTGAAAAATTGGTGGAACTTGCTGCCCGACATCATAAAACGCCGGTGATCTACTTATCGATGGCTTTCGGCAATCCCTATGGCGATGCATGGAACATAGAAATTGCCGAACATTGGGCCGCTGAACTGGTAAAAAGAGGCGTTGTTATACTTTCCCTGGCCGATACCGTGGGAAGCGCGCAGCCCGGAGACATTGAAACGCTCTTCTCGTCATTGGCGGTTACGTTCCCGGCCGCAGAACTCGGCGTTCACCTGCATAGCACGCCGGCATCGTGGCGGGAAAAGATAGACGCGGCTTATTCAGCAGGCTGCAGGCGTTTCGATTCCGCATTAAAAGGGTATGGCGGCTGCCCCATGGCCAGCGATGTGCTTACGGGAAACATCGCCACCGAAAACCTGCTGGCATACCTTGCAGAAAAAAAAGACCTTCCGGGAATAAACTACTCAAAATGGCAGGAAGCCATGGACCTCTCCGGTAAGGTATTTTTACGCTAACGGGTTATCGCTCCATCTTAAAATGCTGGATCCCGGCTTCCTCGAACTGCGCTCCTACTTTCTTAAAGCCGAACTTCTGGTATAAACCGATCGCATCGATCTGCGCGTTCAGGTACACGTACGAAGCGTCCTCCGGCAGATCTGCCAACACGGTTCTCACAAGTTCCTGTCCTACTCCCTGGCCGCGAAACTCTTTAAGCACCGCAAACCGTTCAAGCTTATAGCCATTCTCTGTCTTCCGCCAGCGGCAGGCTCCCGCAGGCTCATCATTTACTGTAGCAAGGAAATGCGTGGACTCATCTTCATGCTCCCATTCCAATTCGGGCGGACAGTTCTGCTCGCCCACAAACACGATCCGCCGTATGGCGAACACTTTTTCGAGTGCTGCAGGATCGGAGACTTTCCTGACCACTATATTATTTTCCATGAAATAAAGCTATGGTTTTTTGGCGGTGTGCGCCGGTTTCGATTTTCTTTTACGTATGGGACTAAACTTGGCTTCCTTCTCCGTATTGATCTCCTCTGCTGCGTCGATCGAATGAGAGCACAGGATGTCGTTGTCCTTTTTAGCCAGCTGCGCCAGTTTTGCATAGAATTTATGAAGCTGGTCAAGTTCCTCCTCCGAAAGGTCCTCCAGGTCTACCATCCGGTTACTGGCGCCTTGCTGCGCGGCAATCACCTCGTTCAGCTTCAGGTGGATGGCTTTCGAATCCTTGTTCTGGGATTTCTGGATCAAAAACACCATCAGGAACGTAATGATCGTGGTGCCGGTATTGATCATCAGTTGCCAAACATCCGAATAATTAAAGATCGGGCCTGTTAACGCCCACACCAC
This sequence comes from Hufsiella ginkgonis, assembly GCF_009834915.1. GTDB lineage: Bacteria > Bacteroidota > Bacteroidia > Sphingobacteriales > Sphingobacteriaceae > Hufsiella > Hufsiella ginkgonis. The sequence goes on from NZ_WVHS01000002.1 coordinate 978,744, forward strand.
TATTACCGAAACGGCGGCGATAAAAGCCCCCGAACTGCCCGTTGCCTGTGTTGCTGCGTTAGAGAAACGTTCAAAAATCCCCCTTTTTTCCTTTTTCTTTGTCATGGTACCTGTTTACGTCAATAATAACAAAAATGCCATCGTTGTTTAGGTAACGATGGCATTTTTATTATTGTTGTCAGTGAGCGGTTACCGGCATCAGCGGCCGGCTACAGCCGCAATACCAGAACTGACTACTGGCCACTGATAACTGACCACTGATAACTCACTACAACTTATCATTCACCCCGATACAATTCAGGTCCTCATAAGCTTGTTTAAGGCGTTTCACGAAGGCTTCCTCGCCTTTACGAAGCCATACGCGGGGATCGTAGTATTTTTTGTTGGGCGAATCTTCGCCTTCGGGGCTGCCTATCTGGCCTTGCAGGTAGGCTTCTTTGGATTTATAATACCCGAGAATCCCTTCCCAAAACGCCCATTGCATATCCGTGTCGATATTCATTTTGATAGCGCCGTACGAGATGGCTTCCCTGATCTCCTCCTGTGAAGAGCCGGAACCTCCATGGAACACGAAGTTGACCGGCTTTTCAGCATCTATACCGAACTTCCGTTTCACGTGGTCCTGCGAATTTTTGAGGATCACGGGCTGCAATTTTACATTGCCGGGTTTGTAAACGCCATGTACATTACCAAAAGCTGCTGCGATGGTAAAACGTTCGCTTACGCTCTTCAGCTCTTCGTAGGTATACGCCACTTCCTCAGGTTGAGTATATAGGCGGGAGCTGTCTACATCCGAGTTATCCACACCATCTTCTTCGCCGCCGGTTACGCCAAGTTCCACTTCAATGGTCATTTCGAGTGCCTTCATACGCTCGAGGTATTTTTTGCTGATCCCGATATTTTCTTCAATGGGCTCTTCAGAAAGATCAAGCATATGCGATGAAAACAAAGGTTTGCCGTTCTGCTTATAGAACTTCTCGCCAAAGTCGAGCATACCGTCTATCCAGGGGAGCAATTTTTTGGCCGCGTGATCAGTGTGCAGGATCACAGCAACACCATACTGTTCTGCAAGCAGGTGCACGTGCTGCGCGGCAGAAATACCACCGGTAATGCATGCCTGCAGTTGATCGTTCGGTAACGATTTACCTGCGTAAAACTGCGCGCCGCCATTAGAAAGCTGGATGATGACCGGCGAGTTCACCGCCTTAGCGGTTTCGAGTACCGCGTTAATGCTGTTGGTACCGATCACGTTCACTGCCGGAATTGCGTACTGATGCTTCTTGGCGTGCTCAAACAATTCCTGAACAAGATCGCCATACAAAACACCCTTATAATCTTTCAGACCCATAATATTGCTATGATTTTAAATTTCCCGAAATTAAAGATTTTAACTTAAGGCGGCGCATCAACAAATAAATTAAAATTTCGTTCCTTTGCATGTTCATTCCAAACACATATGGCCTGGTTTAAAAGAGAGAAAAAGGGGATTATCACTTCTACCGAAGATAAAAAAGAGGCACCTGACGGGATCTGGAATAAATGCCCAAATTGCAAAAAACCGCTGCACTACGCTGAGCAGGTTGAAAATAAATATGTTTGTCATTACTGCGGGTACCACCTCCGCATAGGGTCGAAAGAGTACTTTTCGATCTTATTTGACAACAACCAGTTCACAGAATTATTCAACAACCTTCGTTCCGGCGATCCGCTGCAGTTCGAAGACACGAAAAAATACACCGACCGGTTAAAAGAAAGCTATGCTAAAACCGGCCTTAACGATGCGATCCGCTCAGCCCACGGCAAAATAGGTGACCAGGAATTGGTGATCGCCTGTATGGACTTCAACTTTATCGGGGGATCTATGGGTTCGGTGGTAGGCGAAAAAATCGCGCGTTCCATCACCTACTGCATCGATAATAAAATCCCGTTCCTGATGATCTCCAAATCGGGCGGCGCCCGGATGATGGAAGCCGCGTTCTCGCTGATGCAAATGGCGAAAACGTCAGCGATGCTGGCCCTACTAAGCCGGGCAAAGATCCCTTATATTTCCCTGCTCACCGACCCGACAACAGGCGGCGTTACCGCATCATATGCCATGTTGGGCGATATTACCATATCCGAACCGGGGGCGCTTATCGGCTTCGCCGGACCGAGGGTAATTAAAGAAACCATCAAGAAAGACCTTCCCAAAGGTTTCCAGACAGCCGAGTTCGTACTTGAGCACGGTTTCCTCGACTTTATTGTAGACAGGAGGGAGATGAAAACCAAGCTGGCTTCTTTCCTCACCATGATGAAGAACTAATAAATCAAAAAGCTTAAAGCTGAAAGATGAAGCGCCACACCGGAGCTTATATTTTCAGCTTTAAGCTTTGTTGTTTAACGCTTAGCTTGCTGCAGTTACTGCCTTCCCCCGATGGGCCCCGGGATACCGGGCTCATGATCTACCATGGTGCCGGTGCTGCGTCCGTGCGAGTTATTCGAAAAATTGGCGTTGCTTTCAAAGGTGGTCGGCCGGTCTGCTAACGGGTCGAGCTCTTCGTCATCATCCTCCTCTTCGAAATCGTCGTCCAGGGTGTCATCCTCCAAAGTGTCATCCTCCAGGGTGTCATCGTCCAATGTGTCATCCTCCAGGGTGTCATCATCCAATGTGTCATCATCCAGGGTGTCATCATCCAGGTCGGCGTCGTCCGCATCGGTATCCTCGTAGTCATCGCCTTCAACAGGGATCAGCTCGTCATCATCGCCGTCATCATCATCACCGCCTACACGGAAAACGATGTTATCGGGCTCATTGTCGTTGTTTGGGGTCACCGTTTGGATGTCGTGACCTGCGTTCTCATCTTTGTAGTCGTTGAAATCATTCTGAATGTTTTCCATGGCTTTCGTGTTTAAATGTACTAGGTAAACACGCCGGGAGGCAGGTATTGTTTTGAAAAAATGAAATCGTTGCCGGCAGACCGCTGAGATGCCCCCGGTTCCCTTATTTACCGGCCAGGATCTCTTTTAGTTTCGCTACCACGTAGTCGATCTCCCCGCGGGTATTATACTTGCTGAAAGAGAAGCGCACGGCCGGCCTGTCAGGATTGGCGCCGATACCATTTAGCACATGGGAACCGATATTGGTACCCGAGCTGCATGCACTTCCGCCTGACGCAGAGATGCCCGCGATATCCAGGCTGAACAGCAGCATATCCGCCATCTCCATTTCGGGAAACGATACATTTAACACCGTGTAGAGACTTTTCTCAGGTTCTGTTTCGCCGTTGAAGTGGATACCGGGAATATTTTCCAGTAACCGGGCCATCATATAACTTTTCAGCTGCTGTATATGTTGCTGGTGTTCTCCCATTTCCGTATAAGCCGTCTCGAGCGCCTTTGCGAGGCCGGCGATGCCGTATACGTTTTCCGTTCCGCCACGCATGTTCCGCTCCTGCGAGCCGCCGAAGATCATGGGGTTTATTTTTGTGCGGCTGCTCACATATAAAAAACCCACGCCTTTGGGCCCGTGCAGCTTGTGTGCGGCGCAAACAATAAAGTTAGCCTTGAGCTCTTTCACATTGTGCGGGTAGTGTCCCATGGTTTGAACCGTATCACAATGGAAGACCGCCTCATATTGCTCGCACAGGTTGCCCACTTTAACGATATCTGTAAGCGTTCCCAGCTCGTTATTGGCATGCATCAGCGAAACGAAGGAGCGCTCGTTATCCTTTAGCAGGTTTTCGAGATGGGCCAGGTCGACGTTCCCTTTCCCGTCGACATCCACGAAGCTCAGCTTGATCTGCCCGCTTTTCTCCATCGCCTCGAGCGTATGCACCACCGCGTGATGCTCGATCCGGGAGGTGATGGCGTGCGACAGCTTGTTATCTATGATCCCGCAGCGGATCGCGGTATTATCGGCCTCGGTGCCACCGGAGGTGAAAAAGATCTCTGACGGCGAGGCGTGCAGCAGCGCCGCTACCGAACGACGCGCCTTCTCTACGATGGTACGCACTTCCCTCCCGTGAGAATGGATAGACGATGGATTACCAAACTGGTTCTCCATGATATGATACATCTCTTTCAGCACTTCCGGGTCAACGGGTGTTGTGGCCGCATTATCTAAGTATACGCGCATTGCTTCAGCTATTTTTATCCCCTAATATTTCTTTGATATCCGAAATGATCTTTCTGGCGAGGTTATCGGCTACGGTCTCCGATTTTCCCTCGGAATAGATCCGGATGATCGGCTCGGTGTTCGAACGGCGCAGGTGTACCCATTCTTCATCGAATTCTATTTTCAGCCCGTCGATCGTGCTATGGGGTTGTGCCTGGTATTTCGCCTCTACCCGGACCAGCAATTTCGCGATGTCCATTTCCGGGGTCAGCGTGATTTTGTTCTTGGAAATAAAATAGTTAGGGTAGCTGCTCCGGAGCAACGAAACAGGCTTGTTCACTTTGGCCAGGTGTGTGAGGAACAAGGCGATGCCCACGAGCGCATCCCGCCCGTAATGTGATTCGGGGTATATCACGCCGCCATTTCCCTCACCGCCGATAATGGCATTCACCTCCTTCATTTTTGTCACTACGTTCACCTCACCTACGGCGGCGGCATGATAAGATCCGCCGGCACGTTCCGTTACATCACGCAATGCACGCGTAGAAGAAAGATTTGATACCGTATTTCCCTGAGTTTGGCCCAGCACGTAGTCTGCTACGGCTACCAGCGTATATTCTTCACCGAACATCGAGCCGTCTTCGCAAACGAAGCACAAGCGGTCAACATCCGGGTCAACGGCAATACCCAGGCTCGCCCGGTTCTTCACCACCTCCTTTGAGAGATCGGTGAGGTTTTCGGGCAGTGGTTCAGGGTTATGCGGAAACTTCCCGTCGGGCTCGCAATAAAGCTCATACACCGTGCCGACGCCAAGCGCCTTAAGCAGGGCCGGCACAAAAATACCGCCGCTGGAGTTTACGCAATCAATAGCGATCCTGAAACCGGCGTTCCTGATGGCATCCGCATCCACCAGTACAAGCCCGAGGATATGGTCGATGTGTTTTTGCATCCAGGAATCGTCAAACGTTACTTTTCCCAGCTGGTTTACGTCGGCAAAGCTGAGCTCGCCCGACTCTGCCAGGTCGAGCACTTCCTGCCCGTCAGCCTCGCTGATAAACTCACCCTTATCGTTCAGTAATTTCAGCGCGTTCCATTGCTTGGGATTGTGGCTTGCGGTGAGGATAATGCCACCCGCAGCGTTCTCCGCCGGAACAGCAAGCTCCACGGTGGGAGTGGTCGACAAGCCGAGGTCGATCACATCGATCCCGATACTCTGTAATGTGCCCGCCACGAGGTTGCGCACCATGTCGCCCGAGATCCGCGCATCGCGCCCGATCACCATCGTTTTGGTACCTGAACGGGCGGTTGCCCATTGCCCGAATGCAGCTGTGAATTTTATAATGTCTACCGGGGTAAGACCGTTTCCGGGGGTTCCACCGATCGTCCCGCGTATGCCAGAGATAGATTTTATGAGCGTCACCGTATATTTTTTTCTCGCCAAAATTAGGAATAAAAGCACATCCTTCAACAGCATAATGCAGTCATTCCCGAATTTCCTATATTTGCCGCGTTCGTGCCAGCAACGGAACAGTTATTTTCAGCCCGCCAAACCCCATCATGGAACAACTGATCCAGTTAGATCACCAGCTCTTTTTCGCCATTAATAACGGGCTTTCGAATCCCTTTTTCGATTGGCTGATGCCGTTCCTGCGGAACCGGTTTTTCTGGGCCCCGCTGTACCTCTTCTGGATCATTTTTTTTACCCGGAACTACGGGCGCAAAGGATTTGTACTGGTTGTGTTCCTGCTGGTTACGTTCGCCATTACAGATATGTTGAGCTCGGGAATGATCAAACCGGCCATCCACCGGCTGCGGCCGTGCAACGATGTAACGTTAAAACACGACGTCAATTCAATCGTTGCCTGCGGGTCGGGATTCAGCTTTCCCTCCTCCCATGCCGCCAATCATTTTGCAATCGCGCTTTTCTTAATTACGGTGTTCCGCCGTAAATGGAAATGGATCATGGCACTTGGCCTTGGCTGGGCGTTCTCTATTTCCCTGGCGCAGGTGTACGTGGGCGTGCATTTTCCGTTAGACGTTATCGCCGGCGCAGTATTGGGCTGCATGATCGGCTATGTTACCGGCACTATATTTCTCACCCTTCAAACAGGCAAGCAATGGCACCCTGGCAGCTGATCATCCTGTTTGCGGGCTGTTTCGCAGGCGGGATTACTATTTTTTTCACCAAAGGCAACAATACGCGGCGCCTCAAGCTCATCCTCTCTTTTAGCGGCGCGTACTTGTTTGCCATTACCATATTGCACCTGATACCGGAAGTATATATCGAAGGCGATCGTTATATCGGCCTTTTCGTGCTGGGTGGCTTTCTTTTCCAGGTCCTGCTGGAGCAGTATTCACAGGGGATCGAACACGGACATATGCACAGCCACCCGCATGGTCATCATTCGTTTCCTTTCGGGATCATCCTGAGTTTATGCCTGCATGCCCTGCTGGAGGGGATGCCACTATCGGGCGGCCACCGGAATGAGCTGGTATTCGGCATCGCGCTGCATCACGTTCCTGCGGCATTTGCCCTTGGAAGCCTACTGTTGGAGCGGCACATTTCCAGGAAGAGCATACTGGTGATAATTTTCGTTTTCGCTTTAATGACACCGGCCGGTTATTTACTGAGCAACCTCATCAGCAACAGCTCTTCCGTTACGATCAGCGCTTATTTCCCCAGGATGATGGGCATCGTGATCGGGATATTCCTGCACATATCTACCACGATCCTTTTCGAATCAAGCGTAGATCATCACTTTAACAGGAAAAAGCTGCTGGCAGTGCTGGCCGGAACGGCTATCGCGCTGCTCAGCTTCTTAGTGTAACGGCATCAGCCTCTCAGCTTATCGAGGAGCACGTTCAGCTGCCCCGCTTCGGTTTCAGTAAGATTTTTTTCTAAAATGTCAGCCCCGGTCATCTCCGTGTCCAGCTTTTTCAGCAGGTCAAGCCCTTTTTGGCTGATGATGATGTCTACCGCTCTCCGGTCGCGCTGGTTGGTGCACCGCGTAACCATCCCTTTTTGAACAAGCCGTTCAACGATCCGGGAAGCATCAGACATTTTATCGAGCATTCGCTCTTTTAACAAGTTAATGGTAGCCGGCTTGGGGTATTGTCCCCGTAATATCCGCAGCAAATTAAACTGCTGCAGGGTAATCTGGTACTGATCAAGCTTCTGTTTCAGCAGGTTAGTTAACCAATTATAGGTATAAACCAGGTTTACTACCGCTTTATGATAATTATCTTTGAACTTATCGCTTACAATTTCCTTCTCGAGCTCCATGAATTACACCTAAAATTTCATAGTAAATAAACCAGCGGCTATTTTGTTTGCCCGCCGTCCGTATTTTTAGGACGGGTATATTTCCATGGACAGTGCCTGCAGCCGCTTTTGCAGCAGCTACCGCGTTTCAGGTGATATTGTTCGGTAAACACCATGAAACCGTTCTCATAATAGAAGTCAACCCCTTCTTTCAGCATTTATTCAGGATCTTAACAACCGGGCGGTCCTGGAAATGATGCGCAAGATGCCTGCCATCGCCATGCAGCGTCCACACTTCCTTTGGTTCAACCTCGGTAATAATCGCCAGGATGTCGTTCCAGTCGGCATGGTCCGAGATAAGTAATGTTATATCATTTTGGTGATGCAGCTTTTTCCAGCCGGAAGCAAAGACCCTCAACACGTTCTTTGCCCTAAAGTAACTATTAAATGTCAGCGGGGGAACGATATAGACGTAGTTCTTTGCCGCCTCCCTGATCAGCTTACGGCTATAGGGCAGGTATTTTCCCGGCGGATAACCAAACGACTCGTAAACGCGGTTGATCGACAGCACGTTACGATGCACCAGCACCGTTTTTTCGGGGCAATGCCTGTTTAGCAGGCTGATTAACCGCTGACTTTTGCCAAGGCTGTACGCTCCCAGTAAAATATTATGGGGACTGGCGCTAAGCTTTTCTATTTCCGATACCTGGTCAGGGTGCGAAACGGCCGGGTCTGCAAAAGTAGTTTCGGTGATCAGCACATCCGCTTTGCAAAAAGCGGCTGGCTCGCAGGTAGGGTCGGCCTGTAGTTTAACGTCGCCGGTGTACAGGTAGCGGGCTCCTGCATACTCCATCACCACCTGTGCCGAACCCAATATATGGCCAGCCGGGATAAAGGTAACGGTAACGTCTCCGATAGAGAAGGGCTCGCGGTACCCTACCGTATTAAATTGTGTAGCATGGTTTTTCGCGTGCCTTAGCTCCATAATGGTCTTGGTGGAGGGTGTGCAATAAACGGCGCGGTTACCCTTTACCGCATGGTCATTGTGCGCGTGAGAGATCACCGCCGTTTGAACCGGTAACTGTGGGTCGAGGTAGAAATTGCCCGGCCTGCAATAAATCCCGTTTTCATTAATCACCAGGAAATCGGGGACGATCATAGCGCGGCAACAGATAACCGGATAAATTCCTCATGAAGACTAAGCACCTGGGGAACGAGGAGCTGCGTTTCGTCGTTTACCAGGAGGTGACCGGCAAGCCGGGATTTCTGCTCATCGCTTAGTTGTTTATCCATACGTACACGCACTTCGGCGGCGCTAACTTTATCACGGGCCATTACCCGCGCAATTTTTAGCTCAGCCGGGGCCGTTACCAGGATACTGGTATCGCACAGTTTATAAGAATCGCTTTCAAACAACAATGCCGCTTCTTTGAGCACATAGGGTGCGCGCGTTTGTGCGGCCACCCATTTATCGAACGCCCGGAAAACAGCAGGATGCACGAGCGCGTTCAGCTCGGCAAGCTTAGCTGCATTGTTGAAAACTATTCCCGCCAGGTACTTCCGGTTAAGAAGGCCGTTAATATAAGTCTCGTTCCCAAAGGCAGCGATGAGTTTTTTTACCAGGTCGTTGTCAGTGTTCATAACAGTCCTGGCAGCGTCGTCTGCATAAAATACGGGGGTTCCTAACACCTCAAATATCATGCATACGGTAGTTTTACCGCTTCCTATTCCGCCGGTTATTCCAACTTTCAGCATTATTTACGTATAATAAAATCGATATTTTGGGGCTCTATACTAACGATCCGGCAAAACACCGGCTTTTTGCCCAGTATCACCGGCAACTGCGGAAAGCCTTTATCAATCCAGTCAGCAAGGTCGACGCTCACCGTAAAGTCATCTTTATCCACATTTTGATAATCAGACAACGAAGTCATAAAAGTAACCTTCACCTTCTCAGGCAGCAGCTTAACCTGGTAGCTCCGGTTGTTCAAAACTTTTATCGGCACTTCGATGATCTTCTCTGTGAACTCCTCTACCGGCACGCGCACATCCACCACCCCGGGGTAAACATCGATACCGGGTTTATCACTTTGTCTCAGCAACACTTTCCGGTTTACACCGGAAGAGATCCGGTTCCCTGTCAAGCTGTCGCTTACCCACTCGCGAATATGGATCAGCTCTTCCTTCGGGCCCGTAACATTCACATACGCCGGCCTTACTTTCAGCGGTGCGGAAATATCGAACTGTTTAACGAATTGGAAACGATAGGCTACCCGTACCGGCACTTGTTTTACTGCGCGCGGAGAAAAATCAAAATACAGGGTATCCGGGTTTACCGATACGATGCGCTGATCCGAACCAAAATCGGCGTTTATGGCGGTCAACTGGTCGGTAAATGTTACAAAGTTCTGGCGGTCCAGCCGCCTGAGGCTTACCTTAATGGTGCCCGGCCTGAGCCGGATCCGGTCGAACATCAACTGCCAGCCCGTTCCCTGGATCTGGAGGTTTACCGAATCTGATTGAAGCGGATGTACCGACTTATTACCCGGGAAATTCACATAGTGAACCGGTGTTTGCACCTTATAAACATAATGCTTCGAAAGGGCGACCAGCAGCCACACGCCCACCGCAGCACCCAGGCAGGTAACAAACAAAGTGAGCTTACGCTGTTCCGACTTATTCAGCATCAGGATCGCCATCCTTTTATTTGGGTTTGGTTGCAGGGCGCTTTTTTACTTTCTGCAGGGAGTCCGTCCGTTTCTTCAAACGGGAATCTTTTGCCTTCTTTAACGAATCGGCTTTCTTTTTTTCATCAGCCTCACGCTGCTTTTTCAGCGCTTCGGCTCGTTTTCTTTTCTTCGCCTCTGCGCGCTCTTTCCGGACGGCTTCGTCTTTAACACGTTTATCCTCGACCTTTTGAAGCCTTTCCAGCCGTACCTTCACGGTATCGTACATCCGCGAAAAACGGGCAGGCTGCTCCGAATAATATTTCAGGCTCCGCTCAAAGCCCCAGAAATTGGTATGGTGCTTCTGGAAAACGGAGTGGTAATAAACCGGGGCGTATTTAGCCAGCGAATCGGCGCTTACGGAATTGGTGTAACCATCTACCAGGTGAACATCTACCAGCAGGCTGATCATTCTTTCTTCCGGCAGGATCCCTTTTTCAGCTTCATTGTCGCGGCAATTGGCAAAAAAAATGAAAATAAAAAAGAAAGGGATTAAACGCTTCATTTGTTAATTTTGCCGTGTTTCGTGCAAAATTACACATAAATGAGCATTGCGGCTAATATATCCTTGTTAAAGAGCGAAGTTGAACGGGTGAACGTAAAGCTCGTTGCTGTTTCTAAAACACAACCGGTAGAAGCCGTCCGTGAAGCTTACGAAGCCGGTCAGCGGGTGTTCGGCGAAAATACCGTCCAGGAAATGACCGAAAAATACGAGCAGTTGCCGAAAGATATAGAATGGCACCTGATCGGGCACCTGCAAACCAACAAAGTCAAATATATCGCACCGTTTGTAACGCTCATCCAATCGGTCGACAGCCTGAAACTGCTCCAGGAGATCGACAAACAAGCCGCTAAAAACAACCGGGTGATCGACTGCCTGCTGCAGGTGTATATTGCGGATGAAGCCACCAAATTTGGCCTCGGATTCGACGAAGTGGTGGAACTGCTCGGCTCGGCCGGGTTCTCCGCGTTACAGCATGTGCGTATCACCGGTGTGATGGGTATTGCCACGAACACCGACAACCCGAAACAGATCCGCGAAGAATTTTATGAGCTGGCCACCTTTTTTAAAGGACTGAAAGCAAGTTATTTCCGGAAAGAAGACTCCTTTAAGGAGATTTCCATGGGCATGTCCGGCGATTACAAGATCGCGGTAGAACAAGGAAGCACCATGGTACGGATGGGAAGCACCATTTTTGGAAAACGGGTGATCCCCCATTGGAAAAATAATTAATTCATGAACAACATCATCATTCGCGAAGCCGAAAAACAGGATTGCCCCCGGCTACTCGAGCTGGTAAAAGAACTGGCCGAATATGAACGAGCACCTGACGAGGTGACCGTAACCCTGCAGGAATTTGAAGATGCCGGCTTTGGCGAAAACCCCGTATGGAAAGCGTTCGTAGGTGAATCCGACGGGCGGATACACGGCTTTGCGCTTTATTACATTCGTTTCTCTACCTGGAAAGGATGCCGATTGTACCTCGAAGATTTTATCGTAACGGAAGCCATGCGCGGCCAGGGGCTCGGGAAGCTGCTTTTTGAGCGCACCATCGCCGAAGCGCAAAAGAGGGGCTTTAACGGGATGGTGTGGCAGGTGCTCGATTGGAACGAGCCCGCCATTAATTTTTACAATAAATACAAGGCCCACCTGGAACCAGGCTGGCTGAATGTTTCGCTTTCAAAGGAACTGGTAACGGCGCATGCGGGTTTATAAATTCGGCGGGGCATCCGTTAAAGACGCCGAAGGCGTGAAAAACCTGGCCAGGATCGTATCTCTTGCCGGGGAAGAACCTTTATTGATCGTAGTTTCGGCCATGGGTAAAACAACCAACGCACTGGAAGCGATCACGACGGCGTACGTGGGTGGCGGCGACGCGTTTTCGTTACTCGATACATTAAAGCATTCGCATGAACAGGTCCTGGCTGACCTCTTCGGTACAACCTCGCACCCGGTTTTTAACGAGGTAGCCAACACTTTCGTAGAGATCGACTGGATCCTGGAAGAAGAGCCGCACCAAGACTTCGACTTTATTTACGACCAGGTGGTATCTGTCGGCGAACTGGTATCCACCCGCATCGTGAACGCCTATCTCGAATATACCGGCATCAGTTCACAATGGGTAGACGCCCGCAGCTTTATCCATACCGACAACACCTACCGGGAAGGACAGGTAGACTGGGAGAAAACACGTGCGGAGAGCACCAAAAAGCTCCTTCCGTTATTAGAAAGCAAGGTATTGGTAACGCAGGGCTTTATAGGAGGTACGTCAGAGAATTACACCACCACGCTTGGCCGTGAAGGATCCGATTACAGCGCGGCAATTTTCGCCTCCTGCCTCGGGGCGCGTTCACTGACCATCTGGAAGGATGTTCCGGGTGTGCTGAATGCCGATCCGAGGTTGTTTACCGACACGAAAAAGTACAGTGAGCTTTCTTATCCCGAAGCACTGGAAATGACTTACTATGGAGCCACCGTGATCCATCCTAAAACCATCAAGCCGCTTCAAAACGCACGGATAGCGCTGTATGTAAAACCTTTTTACGCACCTGAAGAACCCGGGACGCTGGTTAGCGAAACTTCACAAACGGATACTTCCATACCGGCCATTATTGTAAAAAACAACCAGGCGCTGGTGTCTATGGCCGCAAAAGACCACTCGTTCATTACCGAAATACACCTGAGCGAGATCTTCAAAACGTTTGCCACTCACCAGGTAAAGATCAACATGATGCAGATATCTGCGATAAGTTTCTCGGTATGCTTTGATTTTGATGAGAAACGTTTCGCGAAACTGGTCGCCGCCTTGGGAAGCGTATATCACCTGAAATATAATTCGCCCCTCCAGCTGATTACTATCCGCCATTATAAACGCGACCTGATCACCGAATTAACCGCCGGCCGCGTAGTTTTGCTCGAACAGCTGAGCCGTAACACTGCGCAGTTAGTTGTAAAAATACCAGATTGAACCCGGCAATAACCGATACCGCTGTACAACAGTTTATCCGTTCTCACACGGATAAGGACGTGACCCGGATCCTGCTCTCTAAAAGTCCCTTCCCCGCTGTATCTTCCCGGGAACTTGCCGGGCAGGTAGAAAGCAGGAGACGCTGCGAGAAAAAGCTTCCCTTATGGTTCAGCACGGAGGGGGTGTACTATCCGCCAAAGATCTCTATCGAACAGGCATCTTCCGCATTGACGGCGAAATACAAAAGCAGCTTACTAACAGGCGGCTCGGTGATCGATCTTACCGGCGGCTTTGGCGTCGACTCCTATTACTTTTCGCTAACCGCGGAACAGGTTATCCACTGCGAGCTAAACCCGGAGCTATCCGCTATTTCCGCACATAATGCCGCGCTATTAGGAGCGGGCAACATCAGGTACAAAGCCGAAAACGGCATCTCGCGGATCGCTTCGGCGGAGGCGGAATTCGACACTATCTATGCAGATCCTTCCCGCCGAACGAGTGCCGGGAAAGTGTTCTTCCTGAAAGATTGCGAGCCAGATATAGTGTCCACTCTCCCCCTGCTGCTCCGCAGAGCACCCCGCATCCTGGTAAAAACCGCTCCCCTGCTCGATATCCAATCGGGGTTGAGAGAGCTATCGCACGTAAGTCAAATCCACGTGTTGAGTGTAAAAAACGAATGTAAAGAAGTGCTTTGGCTCATAGAGCGCGATTTCGAAGGCGAACCGCTCATCACCTGCTCCGCGCTGGCAGATACGGAGACCCGGAGCTTTTCATTTAAAGCGTCCGTGGAACGGGAACATACCACGGGCGAATGGTTCCCTCCTGGTAAATACCTATATGAGCCCGATGCCGCCCTGATGAAAGGAGGCGCATTTAAGCTTATCGGCGAACGGTTCGGCATCCAAAAACTGCATCAGCACTCGCACCTGTACACCGCCGGGTCAGCCCGCGAGGACTTTATCGGGCGTACGTTTACGATCAACGAAGTTTCATCATACAAAGACTTCAGCAAGGGAAGCCAGCTTAAAAAAGCGAATATCATTTCCAGGAACTTCCCTCTCACCGTCGGACAGATCAGGACGAAACACAAGATCGCGGAAGGCGGCGAACAATACCTGTTCTTTACCACCGTTCACCCGGATAAGCTGGTGGTGATAGATGCGGCACCTGTGAGGGGGGGAAATAGAAAATAGAAAATAGTAATTAGTAAATAGAGAATAGAAAATAGAGAATAGAGAATGGGCGCCTGTATTCTATTCTCTATTTTCTATTCTCTATTCTCTATTCTCCATCTTTCTCCATCCCTTCAAATATCCGGCTGAGGCGTAGTACGCAGGTACGGCTTCACCTCTGTATAACCCTTCGGGAATTTAGCGGGAATATCTTCCGTTTTTATGGCCGGTACCACCACCACGTCCTCACCATGTTTCCAGTCTGCCGGAGTAGCTACGCTGTAGTTGGCGGTAAGCTGCAGGGAGTCGATCACACGCAGGATCTCCACAAAATTACGGCCTGTTGAAGCCGGGTAAGTAATGATCAGCTTGATGGTTTTATCGGGGGCGATAATGAATAAAGACCGCACCGTAGCGGTGAGCGACGCATTCGGGTGGATCATATCGTAGGCTTCCGCGATCTTGCGGTCTTCATCGCCGATGATGGGAAAATTCACCTCCACGTTTTGGGTCTCGTTAATATCGCTGATCCAGCCGTGGTGTTTCTCCACAGGGTCAACACTCAATGCGAGCACCTTTACGTTCCGCTTGTCGAACTCGCTTTTTAACGAAGCGGTACGGCCAAGCTCGGTGGTGCAAACAGGTGTATAATCTGCCGGATGCGAGAACAAAACTACCCAGCTATCGCCGGTATATTCATAAAAGTCAATGTCGCCCTGCGAAGTGTGGGCCTGGAAATTGGGGGCTTTGTCGCCTAATCTTAAACTCATGATAAGTTATATTTTGGGTTAATGCTAATCAGGTTAATTATCTACTAATTTAGTAGGTTTTTATCCAGTAATGCAAGCGGCAGTGTCAGAATAAGGTAGAAAATAAGTTGTGACACTACCGGGTGAATCAGACCGCACTACAGGAGCAGTGGCTCTTTTGCGATAAACCCGGGGGGCGCCAGGTTAGTTCCCAACCGCTCGTTGAGCTTTTTAATGGTATAATCTGCAAGTATCGGGGTGTCTTTCTCGTCGTGCTGGTGCAGGAAGAAGCAGATCGACCGCAAGCCGTTGTTTACCCAAACCGCAAGGCGTTCCACCCACTCATCTATCCGGGTAAAATCGGTTGGGTGCAGCCCGTTCCCAACAAAGCGAATAAACGCTTCCGCTGTCGGCTGTTCCATATGCACGCAATCCCGGCGACCGCTGGCATCGGTGATTGCGGCGCCTTTGTTAAGCCCGTGAAGCATATCGAACAGCTCGTTGCGGACGGAAAGATCGGCGAACCATTCTTTATGACGTACTTCCACGAACATTTTAAAATCGTGGGGAAGTTTTTCGAGATATTCTTTTAACGTATCAAAATTATTGGGACCGAAGTTGTCGCTTAACTGCAGGAAACAGGGTCCCAGGTATTCGCCAAACTCCGAAATACTTTCCAGGTATTTCGAGGTTTCCTCGTCGGCGTTCTTTAACCGGCGGATATGACTGAT
This sequence comes from Hufsiella ginkgonis, assembly GCF_009834915.1. GTDB lineage: Bacteria > Bacteroidota > Bacteroidia > Sphingobacteriales > Sphingobacteriaceae > Hufsiella > Hufsiella ginkgonis. The sequence goes on from NZ_WVHS01000002.1 coordinate 994,446, forward strand.
GCTTTGCGTAAACTTGGGGCAAAACTTAAAACCCTTCCTTCCCGCTTCCGCCTTCTCGCGCCAGGTACGCACCTGCTCCTTTTTAGGCATCCCGTAAAAAACGGCATTCAGCTCGATGCTGTTAAAGTGTTTTACGTATTCATCCAGGAATTTTGCTTCTTTCGTCTTCGGCGGATAGATCATACCGACCCATTCCTTGCGTCCCCATTTGGCACAACCGACAAAAAGTTCAATTTCGTCTAGCCTTGTACCATTGAGCACTTGTTGGGTGAGCGCTTTATCAGGGGGCAGCGTAAAATCTACGCTGTTTAGCTCTTCTTGGGGGAGACGACCGAAATCCATAGAACGAAGATAATTGATAATTATCTCGTAAGAATATCCATCAAAGAATATTTTCCATTTCCTTTAAAAAGCCTGCTATTCCATATACCATCCATCTTTCGTTCAATGATAGCTCCCCGGTAATGGAGTAACTACCGCGCAATGCAATGGGTAGTACATGGCATTAGTAATAGTAGGTTGACACGCCAAGCGACCTGGACAGTTCACCGAAGGGGAGGGAGGAATGAGCTGGGTCGCCCCAAAATATTGCCTGATCAAGAAAGCCCGCTCCAGCACTGCGTCTTAACAAAAAAGGGATAACATTTACGTCATCCCTCTTTTTATTACCGGAATTAAAATCCCTTATTTCACCGCATCGATCACCGCTTTAAAAGCGTCGGGGTTATTCAGCGCCAGGTCAGCCAATACCTTACGGTTCAGGCCGATTTCTTTAGCAGCTAATTTACCGATCAATTGTGAGTAAGAGATTCCGTGCTGGCGGGCACCTGCGTTGATACGCTGGATCCAAAGCGCCCTGAATTCTCTTTTCTTGGTTTTACGGTCGCGGTAAGCATATTGCAAACCTTTCTCCACCGTGTTCTTAGCAACAGTATAAACCTTGCTTCTTGATCCCCAGTAACCTTTGGCTAGGTCGAGGATTCTCTTTCTTCTTCTTCTTGACGCGACTGCGTTAACCGAACGTGGCATGTTTGTTTGTTTTTGGCGGACGGCGCTCTTGTTACAGAAACTTAATACCGAAAGCCTGGGTTAAAAATTAATTAATTACTTACCGATACCGAGCATCCGTTTTACGTTACCTAAGTCAGCATCCGAAATCAGGCTGCTGTGGCTTAAGTTACGCTTACGTTTAGTCGACATCTTGGTTAAGATGTGGCTCATGTACGCACTATTGCGCTTGATCTTACCTGTTCCAGTAAGCTTGAACCGCTTTTTAGCACTGGAATTGGTTTTTACTTTTGGCATAACACTTTGGGTTGGACGTTTGACGTTTTACGTCAGACGTTTTGTTTACTACTAACTATTATTATCCTACTCCTGCCCGGGAAAAGCCGGACATCATTTAACTCGTATCAAACGTACAACGTCAAACGTTTCACGTCAAACGTTACTACTTCTTCCCGGCCTTCGGGGCAACGGTTAAAAACATCCGTTTTCCTTCCAGCTTTGGCAGTTGCTCTACCTTCCCTACCTCTTCAAGGGCCTGGGCAAACTTCAGCAACAGGATCTCTCCATGCTCTTTGTACACGATCGCCCTGCCTTTAAAGTGCACATAGGCCCGCACCTTTTCGCCTGCCTCCAGGAAACTGATCGCGTGTTTCAGTTTAAACTGGAAATCGTGATCGTTGGTATTCGGACCGAAACGTATCTCTTTAATTACCGTTTGCTTAGCGTTGGCCTTGATCTCTTTGAGCTTCTTCTTTTGCTCATAGATAAACTTGTTATAGTCAACAACCTTACAAACCGGGGGAACCGCATTTGGCGATATTTCGACTAAGTCCAGTTCCTGCTCATGGGCGATCGCCAATGCATCTTTCAATGAAAATATGCCTTGCTCAACATTATCGCCTACCAGCCGCACTTCAGGCGCTTTGATAAACTGGTTAATGTTGTGCTCTGCTTCTTTTTTCTTGAACGGAGGACGGGGCCCTCTGTTGAATCCTGGTCTACCTAATGCCAAATGCTATGTTATATTAAATTGTTATTTCTGTAATTAACTGATCCTTAAAGCTTCCAACAGGCATGCTTCCTAAATCTCCCTGACCGTGTTTCCGCACGGATACCTGATCATCGTTCATCTCTTTTTCCCCGATGATCAGCATATATGGTACCTTCTTCACCTCGGCATCGCGTATTTTGCGACCGATCTTTTCATCCCTCAGGTCAATGGAGCCGCGAATATCGGAATTATTAAGCGATTCTAAAACTTTTTTTGCATAATCTTCATACTTTTCAGAGATCGGCAGCACGGTGAATTGTACGGGGTTGAGCCATAACGGGAAGTTGCCTGCACAGTGTTCGATCAATACCGCCACGAAACGCTCCAGGGAGCCGAACGGTGCCCGGTGGATCATCACCGGCCGGTGTTTTTGATTGTCGCTGCCAGTGTATTCCAGCTCGAATCGCTCGGGGAGGTTGTAATCAACCTGGATTGTGCCGAGCTGCCATTTGCGGCCAAGCGCATCTTTCACCATAAAATCCAGCTTCGGGCCGTAAAATGCTGCTTCGCCGAGTTCTACGACGGTAGGCAATCCTTTTTCTTCCGCCGCTTCGATAATGGCGCTCTCCGCTAATGCCCAGCTTTCATCGCTGCCGATATATTTGGCTTTATTGGCGGGGTCGCGCAGGGAAACCTGTGCGGTATAGTTCTCAAAACCAAGGGCCCCGAACACGTACAGCACCAGGTCGATCACCTTTTTAAACTCCTCCTTCACCTGGTCGGGGCGACAGAATAAATGCGCATCATCCTGTGTAAACCCGCGTACACGGGTCAATCCATGCAGCTCCCCGCTTTGTTCGTACCGGTAAACGGTGCCGAACTCCGCATAGCGAACAGGAAGGTCTTTATACGATCTCGGTTTCGACTTATAGATCTCGCAATGGTGCGGGCAATTCATCGGTTTCAGGAAGAACTCCTCCCCCTCCTGCGGGGTCCTGATCGGCTGAAAAGAATCCGCGCCGTATTTTTCATAATGTCCTGAAGTAATATACAGGTTTTTATGACCGATATGCGGCGTGATCACCTGCTCATATCCCGATTTCACCTGTGCCTTCTGCAGGAAATTCACCAGCTTTTCGCGAAGCATCGCGCCCTTTGGCAGCCACAACGGAAGGCCCATACCTACTTTTTCAGAGAAGGTGAATAGCTCCAGTTCTTTCCCCAGCTTGCGGTGATCGCGTTTCTTGGCTTCCTCGATCATGTGGAGGTAGTCGGTCAGCTCGCTTTGCTTTGGAAAGGTTACCCCATAGATCCGGGTCAGCTGCTTGCGGGTCTCGTCGCCACGCCAGTAAGCGCCTGCTACGTTGGTCAGTTTTACGGCCTTAATAAAGCCGGTATTTGGAATATGCGGTCCGCGACAAAGATCGGTAAACTCGCCCTGTGTGTAAAACGTGATCGATCCGTCCGGCAGGTCCCTGATCAGGTCAAGCTTATATTCGTCGCCCTTTTCGGTGAAATAGGCGATAGCATCCTCTTTAGTTACCGGTTTGCGGATAAATTCAGATTTTGTCCTGGCCAGTTCGAGGATCTTATCCTCGATCTTTTTGAAATCATCGGAAGAAAACTCGCGATCGCCGAAATCGACATCGTAATAAAACCCGGTTTCGATGGCAGGGCCGATGCCGAACTTAGTACCGGGGTACAGCGCTTCCAGCGCTTCGGCCATGAGGTGTGCCGACGAATGCCAGAACGTGGATTTGCCGGCAAGGTCATTCCAGGTGAGCAACTTTACAGAAGCATCCGCGTCAATCGGGCGTGCTGCGTCCCAAACCTGTCCGTCTACTTCGGCGGCAAGCACATTCCTGGCCAGTCCTTCTGAAATTGATTGCGCAATCTGGTACGAAGTGATCCCACTGTCGTACTGACGGACGGATCCGTCGGGAAGTGTAATATTAATCATCTACAACTATGATCTGGTACTGGCTGTACTTTCGAAAAAGCCAGGAACCGGTTAATAAAATATGTTCTCTGCTATCACTTACGACGTGATATTTTATGAGGGGCAAAAGTAGGCAAAACTTTCTAATACAAGATATTTTGCTTTAACGTTACGCATGGCGCGGTACGTGCATGATGCCGGTGCGTTTAACTTGCAGCAACCGATCAAAATAAAAACGTTGCACATCATACCTGCTCTACACCAGCACGTATCACGCACAACGTCGAACGTCTACCCTAAAAACCTGTTTAGTTCATCCTGATCACCCTCCGTTCCCCGTTCGGGCCGACAGAAATCCCGTTGCCCATTTTAGCACGAAACTCTTCCATCTTTTTGGCATATTCTTCCTGGGTAAGGAGCCTGGCTTTTTTGGGAAGGGTAAATTCGGAATCCTTTACCTTGCGGTACTCAATGCTGGTGGCAAACATCTTCATGCGGTCGTTCTCTATGCCGAGCACCACACCTTCTGTCCAGAAAGCAGACAAAGGCGAAGCTTTGAACGCCAGCTCAGGGGTATACCAGATCGTGGTTTTCGCATCGTTCAGGCCGGTGATCACCGCCTTTTTGCACGTATAACCGGCAATCATTTTGGTTTCGTCGGTGTTTTCCGCCTTTGCGGAGCCGTAACCAAGCTTATTTTCCATCATCAGGGGCTCACCGTCGAGCTCGAAAGATTCGATCACTTTCTCGTCCCTGAAAAACATCTCACGCTCGCTTCCGCCCATGCGCATTACGAGTCCGCCGGTGGCCGGGGCTACGTCCTCTATCGTCTTCTGGTATTTCGCTCCTGCCGGGCTGAATTCGATCTCGTAATGGTTGGTTATGCTTTTAGGTAGGGTCACGCTGCCACCGCCGCCAAAAGCGACTACGCCGCCGCCGGGTTGCCCGTTCGCCATCTTGAGCTCGATCACCTGCTCATAGTAGATCACTCCCGACGTTTTGTCCTGCGCCTGTATGTTGATAACTGCGGCAGTTACCAGGAGACAAATTGTGTAAAACTTTTTTAACATATGCTTGCGTTTTAAGTTGAAATTAATAATTACCGAAATTAAGGCATCGCGTAAAGCGGAGTTGTTAAAAAAGGTTAAGAAGTGTTAAAACGGGATCATGGCCAGCCTATGCTTCATTATCCATTGTTTCTTATCTTCGCCCCGTGAACCGACCCAGCCGCTACTTTCTCGAGATCGCCTACGATGGCAGCAAGTACCATGGCTGGCAGGTGCAACCCAATGCAGCGACCGTGCAGGAGGTGCTTGAGAAAGCCTTGTCGATTTATTTCCGGCAACCAATAGCCACCGTAGGCTGCGGAAGGACCGATACCGGTGTACATGCCAAACAATTCTATTTACATTTCGACCTCGAAGGAAGGGATGAGTTATCAGCTATCAGCCATCAGCAGTCAGCTATCAGCGGTCAGCCGTCAGCTATCAGCCATCAGTCAACAGCTATCAGCAGTCAGCTATCAGCTATGAGCCAACAGCAGTCAGCTATCAGCCATCAGCACGTCACCAACGGCATTAATGCCCTCCTCCCGTTTGAGATCGCCGTAAAACGGATGATCGCGGTTAATGAAGGGGCGCATGCACGTTTCGACGCTACGTTACGGTCTTATGAATACCACGTACATTTTATGAAAGATCCGTTTAAGCACGGCTTTTCGTGGTTGCTGCGCGATGTTCCTGACGTAGCTGCCATGAACCAGGCTGCTGTACAGCTGGCCGATTTTCGAGACTTTAGTTGTTTCAGCAAATCGAACACCCAGGTTTTTACCAATAACTGCACCGTTTCGAAGGCCGAATGGCTATGGCGAGATGACAGCCTGGTATTTTACATCTCTGCCGACCGGTTCCTGCGCAATATGGTGCGCGCCGTTGTAGGTACGCTGATGGAGATCGGCAGGGGGAAGATATCGCCCCTTGCCATCCGGGGGATCATTGAAAGCAAAAACAGGTCGAACGCCGGCGCTTCGGTTCCAGCCTGCGGACTCTACCTAACAGCGGTGGAGTATCCGTATATTACCCACGTTAACAATTAAACGCTCATGTCGCAGGTAACCGGTAAAGTCATCGACACCAGGCTGCTCGGCCGCTTATTAAAGCTGGCTGCCCCTTACCGGGCTACGTTCATCCTGGCTGCATTTTTCACGATATTCCTGTCGGCGATTTCGCTGTCGCAGCCGCTGCTGATGGAAAAGGCCATCGACTCATACATCCTGGCAGACGATTTTGAAGGACTCACCTTTATCATCATCCTCATGATCGTGCTGCTGCTGGTGCAAACGCTGGTACAATATTTCCAGACCTATTCTACCAATTCCATCGGGCAATCGGTGATCCGGGACCTCCGCATCAAGGTTTTCAACCACATCACCGCACTCCGGCTCAGTTATTTTGACCGTACACCTATCGGCATGCTTATCACCCGCACCGTTTCTGACCTGGAAACGATCGCCGATATTTTTTCCGAAGGCCTCATCTCCATCCTCGGCGACCTGTTGCTGGTGATCGGCATCGTGATCTTTATGGCGGTAAAAGACTGGAAACTTACCCTGGTGGTGCTCGTACCGCTGCCGCTGCTGATCCTCGCCACGTATATTTTCCAGGAAGCGATCAAATCGTCTTTCCAGGAAGTGCGCACGCAAGTGGCCCGGCTCAATACATTCCTGCAGGAACACATTACCGGGATGGCCATCATCCAGTATTTTGCCCGCGAGAAGCAGGAAATGCTCAGGTTTAACGAGGTGAACCAAAAGCATCGCGATGCGCATATCCGCTCTAACTGGTATTACTCGATCTTTTTCCCGGTAGTGGAGCTGATCTCGGCACTTTCTATGGGGCTACTGGTTTGGTACGGGTCGGGGCGCATCTTATCCGACCAGCAACTGGCGGAGCTTTCCGTTTCCGCCAAAGGCGTTACCCCCGGACTGGTGATCTCGTTCATTGCGCTCACCAACATGCTCTTCCGGCCTATCCGCCAGATGGCCGATAAGTTTAACACCCTACAAATGGGGATGGTTGGTGCCGACCGGATCTTCCAGGTATTGGATACTAACGAGTTCACTTCTTCCGAAGGCCACCTGCAGCCCGCAACGATCCGGGGAGAAATACGTTTTAACGGGGTCTGGTTCGCCTACCCGACAGCACCCAAAGAAGGAGAAACGCCTCCCGATACCGATAAATGGGTGCTGAAAGACGTCAATTTCCATATCAGTCCCGGCGAAACACTGGCGCTGGTTGGTGCTACAGGCGCCGGGAAATCGTCCGTAATAAATATCCTGAACCGCTTCTATGAGATCGGCCGCGGCCATATTACGCTCGACGGCATCGACATCCGCGAATACGAGCTTAACTTCCTGCGCTCGCGGATCGGCACCGTGATCCAGGACGTATTCCTCTTTTCCGATACCGTTGCGGGTAACATCAGCCTGAACAACCCGGCCATCTCCCGTGAAAAAATGATCGCAGCAGCAAAAGAAGTGGGCGCACACGAATTTATTGAGCGCCTTCCCGGCGGATATGATTATGAAGTGATGGAACGTGGGGCCACGCTTTCTACAGGGCAGGCACAACTCATTTCCTTTATCCGCGCCCTGGTGAACGACCCGGAAATACTGGTACTCGATGAAGCGACTTCTTCCGTGGACACCGAGACCGAGCTGCTCATCCGAAATGCCATCAGCAAGCTGCTTACCGGCCGCACCTCGATCGTGATCGCTCACCGCCTGTCGACCATCCAGAACGCGCACCGAATACTGGTGCTCGATAAAGGAGAGATCAGGGAGGCCGGCACGCACCAGGAACTGCTCCAGATGAACGGCTATTATAAGCGATTATATGACCTCCAGTTTACCACTGCAGGAATAAACAAGTAACTTTCTTTCTTTATATTTATCCGGACTAACTTCACAGCTACATGTCAATCTTCAGGAGAAACCTAAAAGAAGCCCGCCTGATCCTCCTTTTCACTTGTCTCAAGCTCGTTATTCATCTTGCCGCAAACAGCAATTTCGGTTTTCACCGGGATGAGCTGCTGTACCTGGCATTGGGCGATCACCTGGATTGGGGGTTTAAGGAAGTTCCTCCTTTTATTGCGTTTATTTCCTGGCTGTCGGGGCATCTTTTTGGAGATTCAGTATTCGCCTCCCGGCTGATCCCTTCTATCGCCGGCGCGTTCATCGTCTATCTTACCGGCCTGATGGTGGTCCATATGGGCGGAAAACGGTTTGCCGTGAGCGCCGCCTGTATCGGCGTGATCTTATCGCCCGCGTTTCTTGCCAGCCAATACCTGCTGCAGCCCGTCGTATTCGACCAGCTTTTCTGGACACTTGCGGCCTATTTCATGGTAAAGTATATCCAGACGAAAAAGATCACTTACCTGTACTGCCTCGGCGTGGCATGCGGCATCGGGATGCTCAATAAATACACCATGCTCCTGTACGGATTCAGCCTGTTTGTTGGCCTGCTGATCTCTTCACAACGCAAAATGCTGTTTAACCGGCATGTTATCGGCGCCATGCTGGTGGCCCTCCTGTTGTTCCTGCCTAACCTGCTTTGGCAGATCAGCCATGATTTCCCGGTGCTCGCACACATGCGGGAGCTCAAAAAGACCCAGCTGGAATATGTAGATCCTTTCACATTCCTCCTTGAATCGCTTATGATCCATGCTACCGGCCTGCTGATCTGGATCCCCGGAATGGTATACCTGTTCGCCAGCCGGGTAAAGAGCAAATTTACCTTCATCTCGTACGCATTCGTTACCACGATGGTGGTATTGCTCCTTCTTCATGGAAAGGTGTACTACGGGTTTGGCGCTTACCCCGCCCTGTTCGCGGCCGGCGGACTTGCCTGGGACCGCGTGATGACCCGCCTTACTTCCCCCGGGAGATATACCATCCTCGGCGCCTGCCTCGTGCCCGCGCTGTTATTCGTACCTATTGCCATTCCCGTCCTGTCGCTCCCTGTCACCGTAAAGTTCTTCGCTTTCGCCTCAGAAAAGATGGACATCGACTTCCCGCTGAGATGGGAGGACCAGCAAATGCACGCCACTACACAGGATTATGCGGATATGCTCGGATGGAACGAGATAACCGATCACGTGGAAAAAGCATATAGCCTGGTGAGTGCCGCCGACAAAAAATTCGTGACCATTTTTGCGGAAAATTATGGAATGGCGGGCGCAATAGACCACCTCGGGAAGAAGTACCTGTTGCCCAAAGCCGTTTCCTTTAACAGCAGCTACCTCCTCTGGGCGCCGGCCAGCATCGAGCCTAAATACCTGATCTATGTGTCGGAAGCACGGGGTGTGCCCAGGGTCAGCGCAGGTTTCAAGTCTTTTCAGAAAGTTGGCGAAGTGCTTAATCCTTACGCACGCGAAAAAGGCGCCTCGGTATACCTCCTTTGGAACCCGCTCGACGGCATCCGTAATACGTACGAAGCCAAGCTCAAAGAAGCCCGCTCCGGCAAAAGCGACTAACCGGAAATGGCGCTGATAATATCGTACTGGGTGATGATCTCGATCTTACCCATCTCATCTTCCAGCAGCACCGCGGTGTTCTCCTTGCTGATCATCGACGAGATCTTATCGATCGACGTATTCAGGTCCACAAAAGGAAATGATTGCGTCATGATCGTTTGCACCTTGCTTGCCTTAAGCGACGGGTTTTCCAGCAACGCTGAAAGTACGTCGCTCTCCGTGATCTTCCCGATCACCATGCCCTGTTGGGTAACCGGGATCTGGGAAATATTAAGGGTCTTTATCGTGTTCACCGCTTCCAGGATGGTTTTATCGGCGTCGATGGTCACAATCTCCTGTCGATCACGTTTGGCCAGGATCGACTTCGCCGTTAACTTCTCGTCGTGCAGGAAGCCGCGTTCGCGCAGCCAGTCGTCGTTATACATCTTACCCATATAACGCGATCCGTGATCGTGAAAAATGATCACCACGACATCCGTCGGTTTCAGCCGGTCCTTTAGCTGCAGCAATCCGGCCACTGCCGCGCCAGCCGAGTTACCGGCGAAAATGCCTTCTTTACGGGCAATCTCGCGCGTGGTCAACGCCGCATCCTTATCCGTTACTTTTTCAAACAGGTCGATCACCGAAAAATCCACGTTCTGCGGAAGAAAGTCTTCGCCGATCCCCTCGGTGATATAAGGATAGATCTCGTCTTTATCAAAGATCCCCGTTTCCTTATATTTCTTAAAAACGGAGCCGAACGTATCGATACCCCATACCTGGATGCCGGGATTTCGCTCTTTCAGGTACTTTCCGGCACCGGAGATGGTTCCGCCCGTGCCCACCCCTACTACCAGGTGTGTAATCCTGCCTTCCGTCTGTTCCCAGATCTCGGGGCCTGTTTGCTCGTAATGGGCCTGGCTGTTTGATAAGTTGTCGTATTGGTTGGGTTTCCAGGCGTTTGGGGTTTCGCGTACTAATCGCGACGACACCGAATAATAGGACCTTGGATCTTCCGGGTCCACATTCGTGGGACAAACGATCACCTCCGCACCAAATGCCCGCAAGGCGTCGGTTTTTTCCTTCGATTGTTTATCAGTTGTGGTAAAAATACATTTATAGCCTTTAATCACCGCCGCGATCGCAAGACCCATCCCGGTGTTGCCCGATGTACCTTCTATGATGGTGCCGCCGGGCTTCAATGCACCGCTCCGCTCGGCGTCCTCTATCATCTTGATGGCCATCCGGTCTTTGATAGAGTTGCCTGGATTGGTAGTCTCTACTTTAGCCAGTACGGTGGCGCTCACATCCCTGGTGATCTTATTTAACCGGACCAGCGGGGTATTCCCGATCGTTTCTAATATATTCTTGTACCACATCGGGCAAAGGTAGTATTTAGTATATCAATTCTATAGAGAATCTAAAGCCCTTTTTGCGGCCTTCGCTTGAAAAGGCGCCTGGTTCCGGCAAAGGGCGCGGCGTAATGGCGATGTCCAGGTTTAGAATTTCAGGTGACGTACGGTCAGCCCGTTGTTAATCAGCTGTTTCAGCGAATCGATGCCTACTTTCAAGTGTGTTTCCACGTATTTCTCCGTAACGGCAGAATCACTTTCCGCGGTCTTCACCCCTTCCGGGATCATCGGCTGGTCAGACACCAGCAGGATCGCCCCGGTAGGGATCTTATTGGCGAATCCCGTAGTAAATATCGTGGCGGTCTCCATGTCGATAGCCATCGCACGCAGCGTTTTCAGGTATTTCTTAAACTCTTTGTCGTGCTCCCAAACGCGGCGGTTGGTGGTGTATACCGTTCCTGTCCAGTAATCGCGTGAATGATCGCGAATGGTGGTCGAGATCGCTTTTTGCAACGCGAAGGAAGGCAGCGCAGGTACTTCTGCCGGGAAATAATCGTTGGACGTTCCCTCTCCCCGGATGGCCGCGATGGGCAGGATCAGGTCGCCCAGGTTGTTTTTCTTTTTAAGGCCGCCGCATTTGCCGAGAAATAGCGCCGCTTTTGGCTTTATCGCGCTCAGCAGGTCCATCATGGTCGCCGCCAGGGGGCTCCCCATTCCGAAATTAATGAGGGTAATGCCTTCCGCGGAAACGCTCTGCATCGGCTTGTCAAGGCCCATGATCGGTGCATTGTCATGCCACTCCGAAAAGAGCTGCAGGTATTTCGAGAAATTGGTGAGGAGGATAAAGCTGGTGAACTGGTCGAGTCGCCTGCCGGTGTACCGCGGCAGCCAGTTGTTCACAATTTCTTCTTTAGATTTCAGGCCCTTTTTTACCGGGCTTTCCACTTCCCGGATCTTTTCGGCCTGCGCCACGATCCCGGGATCTTTTTTAATGTCTTTTTCTTCGTTCATATACGTTGTACGTAATACGTCGGACGCTCCTGCCTGGGGCATTACACGTACAACGTATTACGGATCTACGTACAACGTTTAACGTATTACGTCCAACGTTCTAAGCTACTTTTAATTTCTTAATATCCGATTTCGAAAATTTCTCCTCCGCATAATCCAGGGTGATGTACAGGTCCTTGGGATTATTCTTTGCGGAAGGAACTTCGAACATGGCGTCGATCATAATGGCTTCGCAAATAGAGCGCAGCCCCCTCGCGCCAAGCTTGAACTCCATAGCCTTATCTACGATGAATTCGAATACCTCCTGGTCGAAATCGAGGCTAATGTTCTCATAGTCGAACAGCTTTTTATACTGTTTGATCAGCGAATTCCTCGGCTCGGTAAGGATGTTCAGCAGGGCTGAGCGGTCCAGCGGGTTCAGGTGCGTGATCACCGGGAGCCTTCCGATCAATTCCGGGATCAACCCGAATGCGCGTAGATCCTGCGGAGTAATGTACTTATACAGGTTCTTGAGGTCGATCGAGAGCTCATCGCGGCTCACTTTGTAACCGACGGTTTGGGTACGCAGGCGATTGGCGATCTTTTTTTCTATGCCGTCAAATGCGCCGCCGCAGATAAACAGGATATTGTTGGTGTTCACCGCGATCATTTTCTGGTCGGGGTGCTTTCGCCCGCCCTGTGGCGGAACATTCACCATCGTACCTTCCAGGATCTTAAGCAATGCCTGCTGCACGCCTTCTCCGGACACATCGCGGGTGATGGAAGGGTTATCGCTCTTGCGGGCGATCTTGTCCACTTCGTCGATATACACGATGCCTCTTTCGGCAGCCGCCACGTCATAATCGGCGGCCTGCAGCAGGCGGGTGAGAATACTCTCCACGTCTTCGCCTACATAGCCGGCCTCCGTTAACACGGTGGCATCGCAAATACAGAACGGAACATTCAGGATCTTGGCAACGGTCTTCGCCAGCAGGGTTTTGCCGGTACCGGTTTCACCTACCATGATGATGTTCGATTTCTCGATCTCGATCTCGTCTTTGTCGATCTTCTGGTTAAGGCGTTTGTAATGGTTATAAACGGCCACACATAACACCTTCTTGGCATCGTCCTGCCCGATCACGTACTGGTCCATGTGCGTCTTGATCTCCTGCGGCTTCAGCAGCGTGAGGTGGGACTGCGTGGATTTATATTTGCGGGTTACCAATTCCTCCGAAAGGATCTGGTTAGCCTGGGCTACACACTTATCGCAGATATGGGCATCGAGGCCCGCGATCAGCATCAGCGTGTCCTGTTTGCCGGAACCACAAAAAGAGCACTTGATATCCTTATTGCTTTTACTCATTTTATTTAGGGCTTGGGGCAAGGACCTCATCGATCATGCCATATTCTTTCGCTTCAGATGCGATCATCCAGTAATCGCGGTCGGATGCTTTCTCTACCCACTCGTAGCTTTGGCCGGAGTGTTTTGAAAGGATATCGTATAATTCTTTTTTCAGCTTCAACATTTCGCGCAGGTTGATCTCCATATCCGAAGCCACGCCCTGCGCGCCTCCCGACGGCTGGTGGATCATCACACGGGAATGCGGCAGCGCCGCCCTTTTCCCGGCTGCGCCGGCACATAACAATACCGCTCCCATCGATGCGGCCATACCGGTACAGATGGTTGCCACATCGGGCGAAATATACTGCATCGTATCATAGATCCCCAGGCCGGCGTAAACCGAACCTCCCGGTGAATTGATATAGATCTGGATATCGCGCTTGGTATCTGCAGATTGCAGGAACAATAGCTGCGCCTGGATAATGTTGGCGTTCGAATCGTAGATGGCATCGCCCAGGAAAATGATCCTATCCATCATCAGCCGCGAAAACACGTCCATCTGGGCCACATTTAACTGACGTTCCTCTATGATGTAAGGCGTCATTCCTTTCGGGAAATTATTCTCCACGCGGCCGATAAAACTATCTACGTGCTGACTTCCTATGCGGTGGTGTTTAACCGCGTAGTTGCGAAATTCTTTTTTATCAATCATAATTTAAAGTTATACAGTTTTTAAAGTGTAAAGTTTAAGATAAATACAAATGACAATGTGCTAACAATTTTTCCGACCCTCTACACTCACACAACAGACAACTTTCCGTTATGCCAACTCGAGGAATTTATTGTACCCGATCGTCTCTTTATTTATCGTGATCACGTCTTTCAGGTATTCGAAAACTTTCAGAGATTTCACTTCTTCGAAGATCTTGTTCGCATTCTCTTTGTTCTGGAGGAACTGTACGGTGTACTGCGCCAGCTGCTCCTCGGGGATCGGCTGCGGGCTATACATCCTGAACTGTGCGTCAAGGCGCGCTTTTGCTGTTTTAAACACATCTTCGTACTTAATCTCGATCCCGTTGTCTTTCACGATCTTATTGCCGATCAGTGTCCACTTCAGGTTAGCGGCGAAATCGTCGTACCCCTCTTCCAGTTCCTGGTCGGTAAGCTTCTCGTTCGTCGCCTTCAGCCAGCGTTTCAGGAACTCGTCTGGCAGCTCGAAGTTCACCTGCCTTGTAACGAACTTGTGAAGATCATTCTGCAGCTTTTGCTCGGAGTTTTGTTCCATCATCGACTCCAGCTCCGCCGTCACGTTGGCTTTGAAAGCCTCCTCCGTGGTTACGGTACCCGGTGTAAATACCTTATCAAAGAACTCCTGGTCAAGGTCCGACTCGCTTAAACGGTTCACATTTTTAACCGTAAGCCGGAAGTCAGACCTCAGGTCCTGTGCATCTTCTTCGGAGATGTTCAGCACTTTGGCGATGATCGTCGCGTTTCCATGGAACGCTTTACGAATATCGAAAGTAACCACGTCATCTTTTTTCAAGCCGGTAAGTGATCTCAAAATTTCCCCGTCTTCTACCTGGTCAAGACGTACGGATGCGGTGCTGGTAATTCCTTCTTCAAAAACAGCACCATCCGACGAAAGCTGTTTTAATTCCCCATAAAGCACGTCACCTTCTGCCGATACGTCAGGATTTGACATTTTGCCATAACTTTTGCGCAGGTTCTTGATCCTCGATGCCAGGGTTTCTTCGTCGATCCGGATTTCGTATGAGGTTAATGCATCTTTCGACGAAAAGTTAAGGTCGAATTCCGGGGCCAGTCCCAGTTCATAATCGAATTCAAACTCGTCGTTATAATCCCAGTTGAACGCTTTCCCGGTATCCATTTTCGGCAATGGCTGACCGAGCACGTCGATTTTGTTGTCGGTGATGTAATTGTTGATCGAATCGCTGAGCAGGTTATTCACTTCATCCACCAGGATGCTCCTGCCATACATCTTTTTGATGTGTGCGGGCGGCACCATGCCCGGGCGAAATCCGGGAAGCTTCGCTTTTTTTGCCTGGTCCTTGATCGCTTTTTCAACACGTGCCTGGTAATCTTCAGGTTTGATGACAACTTTAACAACTGCATTCAGGTTATCAATTTTCTCCTGGGTAATATTCATAGTTTATTCGTTTTGTACGTTTTTACTTAAATTTGACTTCACGTTACCCGCCTTTTTAGCGACTACTTAAGGGGCGCGAAATTAAGATTTTTTAACGGGTTTTGCATAACAAATGTTATGCCGGGGGAAGCCATGGCAGGGAAGATACCACGCGGGAGCGCCCCAGCGCTTGATTAATTAACGCGCTTTGGGCCTGGCCGTACGGGCACGTGTAAGCAGCAAATACCCGCAAGTGCCGGCGACGGCAGACGTAACGAGGATCGCAAATTTCGCCGTTGCCTGCTGGCCTGCATCGTTAAACGAGAGCAGTGCGATAAACACTGACATCGTAAACCCGATACCCGCGAGTAAACCGGTACCGGCCATGTGTATCCATCCTGCCCGGTGGGGAAGCGCACCCAGTTTTAGTTTAACCGCCAGCCATGAGAAGCACACGATCCCGACCGGCTTGCCGAGCAGTAAACCGGCCATGATCCCCAGTCCCAAAGGCGAGGACAAACCCGCAAACATTCCCGGTTCATACCGGATATTGGTATTGGCGAGCGCAAAAAGCGGCATGATGATAAAGCCGACAGGCTTATTGAGAATATGCTCCAGCCTAACGAGCGGCGATGTTCCCTGCGAACCGTGTGCAGGTATGACCAGCGCCAGCAACACCCCGGCAATGGTGGCATGGATCCCCGAATGGTGAATGAGATACCAGAGTAAAATTCCCGGGAGGAGGTAAAAATACAGCCTCTTCACTTTCAGCAGGTTGAAAATGATCAATACCAGTAATATGGCTGCCGCATATAACAGGTGATCGGCATGCAGTCCGTCGGTGTAAAACACGGCGATCACGATAATGGCTCCCAGGTCGTCGGCAATAGCCAGCGCTGCCAGGAACACCTTTAGCGATGCCGGCACCCGTTTGCCCAACAACCCGATCACTGCCAGCGCAAACGCGATATCGGTGGCCATCGGGATCCCCCAGCCTGCACGCGAAGGCGCCCCCTGGTTAATAAATGCAAAAACGGCGGCCGGGAACAACATCCCTCCAAGTGCGGCGAGAACAGGCATGGCGGCCTTTTGTGGAGTAGAAAGTTCCCCGGTACGCATTTCACGTTTAATCTCCAGGCCAACCAGCAAGAAAAAAACGGCCATCAGCCCGTCATTGATCCAGGAAAGTACGGGGTAATAAAGCCGGCAGGAGAGCAGACCGGCAAAAGCATCGCCAAAAGGCGAGTTCGCAATGCCCAGCGAAAGGATCACACAAAAGAACAGGATCAAACCGCCGGTTTGTTCCGAACGAAAGAAATCCCTGAAAGCATGGGCTACCTGTTTCCGCATCCGGCTAAGATACTGGAATTTGCTCTCTACAGGTAATCTTCCAGGTTACCCTTACCCTCGCGAACGATCCCGAACTCACCGGAGGTGCAATCGATCACGGTTGAAGGGATATTCTCGCCGTAACCTCCATCGATCACCATGTCTACGCGGTCCTCGTATTTTTCATGGATCAGCTCCGGGTCGGTGGAGTATTCTACGATGTCGTCTTCGTCGTGGATAGAAGTGGAGATGATCGGGTTACCAAGCATCTTCACGATGCATCGGGCGATATTATTGTCGGGTACACGGATACCTACCGTTTTTTTATTGGAGCTTAACAACTTGGGTACCTGGTTATTGGCGTTAAATATAAAAGTGAACGGCCCGGGAAGCGCTTTTTTCAATACGCGGAACACGGTGGTGTCGATCGGCTTTATATAGTCGGAAATATGGCTCAGGTCGTAACAGATGAAGGAGAAGTTCGCCTTATCCGGTTTAATTCCTCGGATCTGGCAGATCTTTTCAATGGCGCGTTGGTTAGTAATGTCGCAGCCAAGCCCGTATACCGTGTCGGTGGGATAAATAACAAGACCGCCTTTTTTCAGCACATCAACCACCTGCTGGATGGATTTCTCGTTGGGGTTCTCTTTATAAATACGGATTAGCATGATAGGGTAAAGTACAATTTCGGGAGCCAATAGTTTTACAACCGTTGTTACCGCTCCGGGACCATGCGCCCAGGCGGTGTTTATCCCGGCGGGCGGGTACTCCCACCGGCGCCTTGCAGGCACATACAATGTCTAACGTACGTCAAACGTTATCCACACGTTTTCGCTCACCGGGTGCCCCGTACAGGTTAATATCCAACCCTCGGCCAGGTCCTGGTTGGTAAGCACCTCGTTAACGGTCATTTCCACTTTTCCACGGGTACATCTGGCCGCGCAGGTGGAGCAGACGCCGCCTTCACAGCTGTAGGGAAGCGGTATATGGTGTGCCATCGCCGCGCGTAATATCGTTTCATCGTGCCTAACGGGCAAGCGGTAACTGGTGCCGTTAAACTCTAGGGTAACGGTATGATCTTCGAAATGATGGGCCGTTCCCGGGCTGCTGCGCATGATCTCCGGGAGGAAGTTTTCCCGGCGGATCCGGTCTTCCTCAACGTGCATAAAGATCAGGGTGATCCTTGCCATCCGCATAAAGGTGAACGGTCCGCAGATCATGAAAACGGCCTGCCCGGGCGCAAACCGCATTTTCTCTCTCACCATGATCTCGAGGATCCCGTTGTTAAGCCGCCGCTGCGGGAACGAACGGCTGGCGGGATCGCTGAAAAACCAGTAAACCTGCAGTTGGGGATGACTACGTTGCAACGCCGTTAACCGTTCCATAAACAGCGTGTCCTGCTCCGAATGATTGCTGTAAAAAAGGTGAATAGCGCTTTGCGGCTCGGCGACCAATAGACGCCTCAACTGCGGAAGTACCGGGGTGATCCCGCTTCCGGCGACGATGAAGAAAATATCGCGCTGCACCAGCTTTTGAGGGGTAAGCACGAACCTGCCTGCCGGGGCGAGCGCCGCAATCTCCTGTCCTTCTTTCAAATGGATAAGCGCATACCTGGAAGCGGCCCCGTTTTCTACCTTCTTGATGGTAACCTGCAGCGGCTCACCCGGGAGCGAAACGATGGAATACGACCGGCGCAATTCCTTGCCGTCGATCCCGAATATAAAGGTAAGGAACTGCCCGGGTTCCCATGAAACCTGGTCTGCCCCGACCTGCTCAAGCGTATAGGTCTTCGCCTGGGAAGTTTCCTGTACAATCGAAACAATGCGGAATCTGAGCGGCATCAATGTGGATTTTGTGGTAACGTAATACGTTTACGTGTACGTTTGCCCGGAATCATCTATAGGTTTATTCCTCCATTCCTGATCTGTTGCGCGGCGCGTTAACGTCCACGTCAAACGCTCCGACCCCTAAAATTCCGCATTCTTCGGCGTTCTCGGGAAAGGGATCACATCGCGGATATTGGTCATGCCGGTAACGAACAGCACCAGTCGTTCAAATCCCAGTCCGAAACCTGAATGCGGCACCGAGCCGAAGCGCCGGGTATCCAGGTACCAGTCCATCTCGTGCCTGGGAATTCCAATTTCATCCATGCGGCCTACCAGGTGATCGTAGCGTTCTTCGCGTTGCGAGCCGCCAACGATCTCCCCGATGCCGGGAAAGAGGATGTCCATGGCGCGTACCGTTCTCCTGCCCTGCGCATCCGGGTCGTTCAGGCGCATGTAAAAAGATTTGATGTCTGCGGGGTAATCCGTCAGGATCACCGGCTTCTTATAGTGTTTTTCTACGAGGTAGCGCTCATGTTCCGATTGCAGGTCGGCGCCCCAGCCTTCGATGGGGTATTTGAACTGTTTCTTCTGGTTAGGTTTCGAGTTCCTTAACACTTCAACGGCTTCCGTATAAGTGAGGCGTTCAAATTCATTTTCCAGGCAGAAATTAAGTTTGGCGATCAGGTCGAGGTCCGAGCGCTCATTCTGGGGTTTCGATTTCTCTTCTTCCAGTAAGCGGTTCCGTAAAAACTCCAGTTCATCTGGGCAATTTTCCAATGCCGTTTTGATCACATATTTCAGCAATTCTTCGGCGAGGTCCATGTTGTCGCGGATATCGTAGAAAGCCATTTCCGGCTCAATCATCCAGAACTCGGCAAGGTGACGGGTAGTGTTCGAATTTTCCGCCCTGAAGGTAGGTCCGAACGTATAAATATCGCTGAACGCCATCGCGGCCAGCTCGCCTTCAAGCTGACCTGACACCGTAAGGTTGGTCGGTTTTCCAAAGAAATCGGCTGTATAATCTACCGTGCCGTCTTCGTTACGCGGAATGTTATCGAAATCGATCGTCGATACGCGGAACATTTCGCCGGCGCCTTCGGCATCAGACCCCGTGATCACAGGCGTGTGCATGTACACGAACCCCTTGCTGTAGAAGAACTGGTGTACCGCAAACGCGAGATGATGCCTGATCTTAAAAACCGCGTTAAATGTGTTGGTGCGGAACCGCAGGTGTGCAATTTCCCGTAAAAATTCGAGGCTGTGTTTTTTGGGCTGCAGCGGAAACTTCTCGGCATCACTGTCGCCCAGTATTTCGAGTTCCGTAACCTTTACCTCCACACGCTGCCCTTTCCCCAGCGATTCCACCAGCTCGCCGGTCACAGAAACTGCCGCTCCGGTGGTTAAACGTTTCAATAGCGCTTCGCCGGTATGCTCAAAATCAACTACCGCCTGGATATTATTCAGGGTCGAACCATCGTTGATAGCGATAAACCGGTCATTCCTGAAAGTTTTTACCCAGCCCTTTACTACCACCTGGCGGCCGAATTCTGTTGACGATAAGAGATCTTTAATCTTAGTGCGCTTCATCATGAGTGTACGTTTGACGTAATACATTGTATGTTTACGTGACTTGTCTTGTGTTCCCCGCAAAAATACAAATAGGGGCGGCATTAGGAAATACGTTTGACGTTGTACGCTATACGTTAAAAAAGATTTGTGTTCCTGCGACGATTTCTTACCTTTGCACTTCCTAACTGCGGAAGTGGCGTAATTGGTAGCCGCACCAGACTTAGGATCTGGCGCTTCACGGCGTGGGGGTTCGAGTCCCTTCTTCCGCACACTAAGGGACACTTCCAATTTCAAAGGCAGCTGTCCCTTTTTTTATGCGTAAAAAAGAGATCGGGCGATATTTTAGGGGACATCGATTGTATCCGATCAAGCAACAAATCCGGAGGAGTAGATCCGGGAATTAATCCTTCTCCGCCTCTGGCGCCTTTAGCTGCGCTACGATTTCCTGCATTTGCCCGGCGTTCGTCACTGCATATCCATGTATGTCGTTGTTGAAGAAAATGTAAGCATCTTCGACTGACTTTACGCCAGCGATGTGGTGGGCGGCCTCCCGCAAAATGTCGGGGCTATATAACGATGCATAGAGCTGTTCGTCGCCGTGGAACCGGTAATATACGAACCTGGTGTTCGTCACGATCTCTTTAGGCAGCCCGGGGTGACTCATGCCGCAAAAGGTTATATTTCTTTCTGCGAGGCGCTGGTAAACTTCAGCCTGCCACCAACTGGCATGCCGGAACTCCACCACATTTTGAAAAGCCGGATCCAGGCTATCCCAAATTCGCTGGAGAAATTTTTCAGAATAGGGCACATTAGGGGGGAATTGGAAAAGTACACAGCCTAGTTTTTCCTGTAATCCTTCGCGAACCGCACCGTAATAGTCGTTTAACATACCGGTTGTCCCGATCAGCTTTTTAAAATGCGTGATCGCCCGCGGAACCTTGGACGCAAAGCGGAAATCTTCAGGGCTTCGTTCGTGCCAACTTTTCAAAAACAACACTTTTGGGAAGCGATAAAACGTTACATTAAGCTCCAGCGTGCGGAAGTGCCTGCAGTAATGTTCGAACCACAAGCGTTGCGGCAAGCCATCAGGATAAAAAACGCCTTTCCAATGCTTATAATGAAAGCCTGAACAGCCGGTGTGCCAGTGTAATTTCATATGGTCGCTCCTGGAAACGTAAACGTCCGCATCTTGTTTTGCCTTGTTATTACGCATTTAATGCCGGAAATACCTTTTTCTTTTAACCAGGCGCTAAATAGCAGGCAGGTTTAAAAAACTGTCGATTCAGTTATTCCCCATTCTCAACGGTCGTGTCCGGGGGAGAACCGGTATTTTCATTTTCACCGGGCGTTACCTCCGCGTCAGGGTGCAGCCGTTGTAGCTGGTCGTCCTGCTGGGCACCTTTAACGATTTCGTCATCATTTGTTTCGCGCGTTCCCCCGGGCGCGCCGGGATTAGAGCCGGTTGAGCCAGGTTTATTATTTGAATTTTGCTCTTGCTGATCGGGATACATAATGTCGTGTTTTAATAATTAGATAAATAACACCATGCCCGTTGCTGTGTTCTTGTTAGAAGTACTCGTTATGTCCGGAAAAATTACGCATTTATAAAGACCGTAACAACACTCACTTCAACAAAGAAAACACGTGGATGCCGGTCAGGGGCGACATCTTTTTGCGTTACTGATCCGCAATACGTATATCCGGTCGCTGCCGGAATCATTCGCGAAAAGAAACCGGTTACCGGGAGAGATGGCCGCACGGTGTAAGTGCGCAAGTCCCTTCCGGGCTAGCGCAGGGCCTTCTCCTTCGAAGGAGATATAATGCACCGAACCCCGGCCAGCCGTAAACTCGCTTACGGAATCATCCGCCCCATCTTAGAAACAGCCGTGTGCGCAACGTGCCGGCCACCCATCTGCAGCTCCTCACAGACAACCGGCTGATGCCGGCATATAATTGTACGGCAACCGTATCCGGCATCGGGCGCGAGAAGCGTTAAAACAGCCGGTGAACCAAACCGAACGGATGATTGCCGTTCCCCCAAACGGCATCACGTAGGTTTTCTTGAGAGCGGATACCGGATCTCCGTATTAACCTTGACGAGCATTAACCATTAATCATTGGCCCTGGCAAAGCTTATGCTGTTGATACCGGGGATAATTCCCCTACCCTTCTTTAATCGACCTAATAAACGCGGGAATGTTTGCAAGGTAGTCCGACGCGCCCAGGATCTTCACAAAGGCGCTTCCCACGATGGCGCCGCGGGTGTATTGTGCCGCTTTCTGAAAGCTGCGGTGATCTGAGATCCCGAAGCCGATCATGGCCGGATTTTTTAGTTCCATATCGCGGATACGAGAGAAATAACTTTCCGTTGTAACAGAAACATCGAGGTTTTTCCCCGTGGTCGCCGACGACGACAGCAGGTAAATGAACCCGTTCGTCAGCTCATCGATCTTGCGGATCCTTGCCTCCGCTGTTTGCGGCGTAACAAGAAACACGTTGCTTAAGCCATGTTTCCCGAAACAATCGCGGTACAGCTCCTCGTATTCGTACATAGGCAGGTCTGGTACGATCACGCCATCGACACCCGCTTCCGCGGCAGCGGCACAAAACCGCTCCACGCCATACTGGAGCACAGGATTTACATAGCCCATCAGCAGTACCGGGATAGAAACGCGTTTTCGCAGGTCTTTCAGCTGGTCGAAAAGCACGTTGAGCGTCATGCCATTATTGAGTGCCCGTTGGGAGCTTTCCTGGATAACGGGACCATCGGCTACGGGATCAGAGTACGGAAAGCCAATTTCGAGGAAATCGGCGCCAGCCTTTTCCAGGGCTTCCGCAATATCGAGCGTGGCGTTCAGCTCCGGGTAACCGGCAGTAAAATAGATGGAAAGTATGGGTTCTTTTTTGGTGTCGAAAAGTTGATTGAGTCTGTTCATGACGGTACGGGCTATAAACCAAAGAATTTCATGTACGTTGCCAGGTCCTTATCCCCCCTGCCGGAGAGGCAAACAACTACGGTCTCGTTGCCGGTAAAGGTCATCCTGTCGAGGTGCGCCAGCGCATGTGCGCTCTCAATGGCAGGTATAATGCCTTCCAGGCGCGCCAGCAGCAGGCCGGCCCTCATGGCATCGTCGTCTGTGGCGCTCACATATTCGGCTCTTTTAACCTTAAAGAGGTGTGCGTGCTGCGGACCGATACCCGGATAATCCAGGCCCGCCGATATGGAGTAAGGCTCTACCACCTGTCCGTCTTCCGTTTGCATGAGGATAGAACGGCTGCCATGAAGCACCCCTTCTTTGCCAAGCGCCGTAGTGGCTGCCGATTCGCCGGAGTGAACTCCCTTACCGGCGGCTTCCACCGCAACCAGTTTTGCTTTCGGATCGTCGAGGAAATGGTAGAACATGCCCGCGGCGTTACTTCCGCCGCCTACGCAGGCCAGTACATAGTCCGGGCTTTCGCTGCCGGTTTTCTCTTTAAGCTGCCAGCGGGTCTCCTCCGAGATCACCGACTGGAACCGCGCCACCATATCCGGGTAGGGATGCGGGCCTACAACGGACCCGATAATGTAATGGGTATTTTCCGGGTTATTGATCCAGTCGCGCATCGCCTCGTTAGTGGCGTCCTTCAGCGTTTTGCTGCCTGATGTGGCCGGGATCACCGTGGCGCCCATCATTTTCATGCGGGCTACGTTGGGCGCCTGCCGCTCAATGTCGACCTCACCCATGTATACCACGCATTCCAGTCCCTTTAACGCGCATACGGTAGCGGTGGCCACCCCATGCTGACCGGCGCCTGTTTCGGCGATGATGCGCTTCTTGCCAAGCCGTTCGGCCACCAGGATCTGCCCGATGGTATTGTTGATCTTGTGCGCGCCGGTATGGTTCAGGTCTTCCCGTTTAAGGTAGATTGCCGCGCCATATTTTTCAGACAACCTTCCCGCCAGGAACAGCGGAGAGGGCCTCCCTACATAATCCCTTAATAACGCTTCGAACTCGGCGGTGAAACCCGGCTCTCGGATGATCTCCAGGTATTTCGACCGCAGTTCTTCTACGTTCGGGTACAGCATTTCCGGGATATAGGCGCCGCCAAAGTCGCCATAATAGCCTTTTTCGTTTACGTGATAGCTCATTATTTCTCCTGCCCTCTTACCGGGCTTCTTAGTTGTTTAAATACGTTTCTTAGTTTTTCCACATCTTTCAGGCCGGGGGAAACCTCGAAGCGGCTGTTCAGGTCGACGGCATAAAACCGGTGATCGTAGTTCGCTTTCAGGTCGTCCACTGCATCCGGGCCAATCCCCCCGCTGAGGAAATAAGGCACATCCAGCAGGTAATTCTCCAGCAGCGCCCAGTTGAAGGAAGCACCGGAGCCGCCGTGCCCGGGTGTTTTGGTATCGAACAGGAAGTAGTCCGCATATTCAGAAAAAGGCTCCGTGGTATCGAAATCGAATTGCTCGTTTACGCCGAAGGCCTTGATCACCTGCAATCCATCCGCATAGAGTTTTCCACATAATTCGGGGGTCTCGCTGCCGTGAAGCTGTACCGCCTGTAACCGGAACTTTTCCACATTTGCGATAATTTCGTCGTAACCGGAATCCACAAACACACCGGTAGTAATAATATCTTCCGGCAGCGACCAGATCGCCTTTGGCGGAAGGCCGGCGACAAAACGTTCCGACCCGGGATAGAAAATAAACCCCATATAATCCGGCGACAGTGCTGCAACCGCTTTGATGTTCTCCGGGTCGCGCATCCCGCATACTTTTATCTTCATGCTACCAGTTTTTTAAAGCTCTTCATGGCTTTGCCGCTTAACAACGATTCTTCTGCCTTGTAGAAACAATCGGCGAAAGAGCGCTCGCTGTGAATGGTTTTGATCGCCATCGCCGCATTTACCAGCACCACGTTCGTTTGTTCGGTAGTGCCTTCATTATTCAGTACCGAAAGGAAGATCTCTGCAGATTCCTTTACGGTGCTTCCGCCGCCGATACTGGCGGCTTCGATCTTTTCGAAACCCAGGTCGGCAATGCGGTGGATCTGTTCCCCTGCATTTGAAAACGTTTTAAAGTCGCAGGTCAGCGATACCTCGTCATAACCTTCGAGGGCATGCAGTATTGTATAGTTCTTGCCCGATTTCTGGTAAAGATACGCGTATAACCGTGCAAGTTCCAGGTTAAATACGCCTACCAGCTGGTTTGCCGGTTTTGCGGGGTTCACCATCGGACCGAGCATGTTAAAAAAGGTTTTCACGCCCAGTTCACGGCGGATGGGCGCTACCGTTTTCATGGCCGGGTGAAAAAGCGGGGCATGCAGGAAGCAGATGCCCGCTTCGTCGAGGTTACGTTTTAAGATACCGGGGTCGCTGGTGAACCGGTGGCCGAGGTGTTCCATTACGTTTGAAGAGCCGCAGCCCGACGAAACGCCGTAATTGCCGTGTTTTGCCACTAAATGGCCAGCTCCTGCCACTACGAACGAAGCCAGTGTAGAGATGTTGAACGTATCTCTCCCGTCGCCGCCCGTGCCGCAAAGGTCAACCAGCTCATAATCCTGTAGTTTCGGGTCCAGGCAAAGGCTGATCATGCCGTCCCTGAATCCCGCCAGTTCCTCTACCGTGATACTGCGCATACAATATACCGCCATAAAAGCGGCCATCTGCGAAGGGTTATACTTTCCGGTGGCAATATGGGTAAGGATCTCCATCGCTTCCGGGCGGCTAAATGTTTTATGCTCGAAAAGGTGGTTCAGTATCTGTTTCATGGTTGATGCACGGTTTGTAAAAAGAAAAAGGGCTGCCTGTTAAGCAACCCTTCCCAATATCTTTAGTTCAAATTTAGTTCAAAATTGAATACATGCGGATGGCTGCTATCCTCTTTCGGGAAGCCACCAACTGTTGTATCTGGTATTGTTCATCATCGTTCCGCGACAAATATGGCTATTCTTTTTATCTGCTGCAAGAGTTAGCCCATTATTTTGGGGCACCATTTTTTTTACTATCTTACGGGATGAAGATCAATAAATGGCATAGACGATACAAACACTTTCAACAGGATTTCACCAAAGGGCTGTTCATTATGATCGGCGTACTGCTTGCTTCGTTCGGGCTAAAGGGGTTTATCATTCCCAACGATTTTATCGACGGAGGGGTAACCGGCCTCTCCCTGCTGGCGGCACATGTTACGCATATACGGGTTTCGGTTTGGCTGGTAATTTTCAACATCCCCTTTATCATCATCGGTGCGAAACAGATCGGTAAGCGATTCG
This sequence comes from Hufsiella ginkgonis, assembly GCF_009834915.1. Lineage (GTDB taxonomy): Bacteria > Bacteroidota > Bacteroidia > Sphingobacteriales > Sphingobacteriaceae > Hufsiella > Hufsiella ginkgonis. The sequence continues at coordinate 1,020,706 of NZ_WVHS01000002.1, forward strand.
CCCTCACCACTTTACTTGCCATTTTGGTATTGGCAACGGTGATCTTTTTTATCGACTTCCCCGTGATCACCCATGATAAATTATTAACGTCCATCTTCGGCGGATTTTTCGTGGGTGCGGGGATCGGCCTTACCATGAGAGGCGGCAGCGTACTTGACGGCACCGAGATCATGGCGGTTTATATTAACCGGAAAAGTGTATTCAGCATCGGCGACATCATCCTGCTGATCAACGTGCTGATCTTCGTGATCGCCGCATTCGTACTTACGCTCGAAACCGCGCTATACTCCATCCTTACCTACCTCGCAGCGGCAAAAACGGTGGATTTTATCATCCAGGGCATCGAGGAATACACAGGGGTTACCATCGTATCCCCCAAAAGCGACGAGATCAGGGAAGCGATCATCAATCACCTTGGCCGTGGAGTAACCATCTACAAAGGGGAACGCGGCTTTGGAAGCACTGGCGTACGAAATAAAGACATCAACATTATTTTCACGGTGATCACCCGGCTGGAAGTCTCTAAATTAAAGGAAGTAGTGCTGGGAATCGACCGCAAGGCGTTTATGGTGATGAATGTGATCACCGATACCAAGGGCGGGATCGTTAAACGCAGGCCGCTGCATTAGCCCGGAGGACCAGCCTAGATCAGGGGATCTTTTTCGCCTTTAAAATGCTTGAACACCAGCTTGTCGAGCACGGCAGGCACTACCTTGTTGAGAAACACCGATAGTTTCCCCTGGCTTGTCATCACCAGGTTCCGTTTGCGGTTGATCACGCCATTCACGATAATGCCGGCAACCTCTTCCGGGGTCATCATTTTACCTTCGTCCATGCTGCTTTCCCCCTGTGAGGCACCCCGCTTATTAAGTGCCGCCTTGCGGATGTTGGAGGAGGTGAAACCCGGCGAGGCCACCATCACGTGAAGCCCGGTTTGCAGGCTCTCGATCCTCAGCGCCTCCAGGAATCCCTTCAGTGCGAACTTCGAAGCCGAATAACCCGTCCTTCCCGGGAGGCCATAGTAACCTGCGAGCGAACTTACTCCCACTACCGAGCCCCTGTTCTTCAGCAACTCCGGCAGGGCGAATTTAGTACAGTAAACGCTCCCCCAGAAATTTACGTCCATCAGGTTCCGGATCACCACCAGGTCGAGATCTTTAAACAAGGCACGCATGCTGATCCCCGCGTTATTTACCAGGATGTCAATTCGCCCGAAGGTGGCGATGGCCTGCTTTATCAAATGATCACAATCATCCTCATGGGCTACATCGCATTGTACGGCCAGCGCCCTCACCCTGAACTCTTTTTCTATCGCCTGCGCGATTTCGCAAAGCGTTACATATTGCCTGGCGGCGAGCACGATATTTGCCCCCTGGCGCGCGAACTCCCCGGCACAGGCTTTACCGATCCCGGACGAAGCACCGGTAATAATTACTACTTTATTGTTCAGGGACATAGTGGTTTCTTTATTTTTATAGCTGGCTGATAGCTGATAACCCGGATCCTGTTATTTCATTAAGGTGCTTTCATAAGGCACGCGCGTGGCGATGGAGCGGCCTAAGGTAATCTCGTCTACATACTCCAGCTCGCCGCCAAAGGCGATTCCGCGGGCGATAGCAGAGATGCGTACCGGCAGATCTTTCAGTTTCTTATAAATGTAAAAAATGGTGGTATCGCCTTCCATGGTGGCCGACAGGGCAAGAATTACCTCTTTAATTTCGCCGGCCTGTACACGTTCTACCAGCGTGGCGATATTCAGGTCTGACGGGCCGATGCCGTCCATGGGCGAAATAACGCCTCCCAATACATGGTAAACGCCCTGGTATTGGTTGGTATTTTCAATTGCCATCACATCGCGGATATCCTCCACGATACAAACCAGCGAACGGTCGCGCCGGGTCGCCGTACATATCCCGCAAACAAGCTGGTCCGAGATGTTATGACATACTTTACAAAAGCGGATCCCGCTGCGAAGGCTGGTCATCGACAAGCTGAACCGTTCCACCTCTGCCTCCGGCCTGTTTAACAAGTGAAGCACGAGGCGCAGCGCGGTTTTTCGTCCCACACCGGGCAGTCTGGCAAATTCATCAACAGCAGATTCGAGCAGGCGCGAAGAGAAATTCATGTACACAAAGGTAAGATTTGCTTTTCAATCTTAATTACTACATTTAGCGCCTCAACAAAAATTCCACATGGCGCCGTCTATCCTTTTATCGTTTATTATCGGGTATTTTTTGCTGCTGATCGCGGTCTCTTATTTTACGTCGCGGAATAATTCAGATAACTCTTCGTTCTTTATCGCCAACAGGAATTCAAAATGGTACCTGGTCGCGTTCGGTATGATTGGCACGGCTTTGTCGGGGGTCACCTTTATTTCCGTGCCCGGCGAAGTAGGGAACGCGGCGGGTAAAGAGTTTGCCTACTTCCAGTTTGTGCTGGGCAACGCCATCGGGTTCGTAATCATCGCTACCGTGCTGCTTCCGCTTTACTACCGGATGAAACTCACTTCGATCTACGGGTACATCGAACAGCGCCTGGGCACTTACAGCTATAAAACGGCCGCATCCATTTTTTTACTAAGCCGCACCATCGGATCGTCGTTCAGGCTTTACCTGGTAGTGATCGTACTGCAGCGATTCATCTTCGACTCTTACCATATTCCCTTCTGGGCGACGGTGCTCATCTCGCTGGTGCTCATCTGGTCGTACACGTTTAAAGGCGGTTTAAAAACGATCATCATCACCGATACCCTGCAAACGGTTTTCCTGGTTTCTTCGGTGTTCCTTACCATTTACTTCATCTGCAGCAGTTTGGGCCTCAACATCGCAGAAGCGTTCGAAACGGTAAAGAACAGCGGTTACGCAAAGATCGTGTTCGTGGAGGATTTTGCCGCCAGTAAATTTCACGTAAGCAAACAGCTGATCGGGGGAATTTTTGTCACCATCGCCATGACCGGCCTAGACCAGGACCTGATGCAAAAGAACCTGAGCTGTAAGAACATCGGCGAAGCACAAAAGAACATGTTCACGTTTACGTCGATTTTCGTGGTGATCAACCTGTTCTTCCTCAGCGTAGGCGCCCTGTTGTACGTATACGCCGGTAAAAACGGCATCGCCATGCCGGTGGATGCACATACAGGCGTCGTGCGTACCGACTTTCTTTTCCCGGAGATCGCGTTAAATCACCTGTCGATCCTGCCAGGGATCATTTTCATGATGGGACTTACCGCGGCTACCTTCGCCACTACTGATTCTGCGCTGACCGCCCTAACCACTTCTTTCTGCGTGGATTTCCTGGGAATGGACAAAACAGAGAACAAACAGAAAAAAGGGAGTGAAGGTCTTCGCCATTGGGTACATGTGGCTTTCTCGCTGCTTATCTTCCTGGTGATATTGTTATTTAATTCGGTAAATGACAAGTCGGTGGTAAGCGCCATATTCACGGTGGCCTCTTACACTTACGGCCCGTTGCTCGGGTTGTACGGCTTCGGCCTGTTTATGAAGGGCCGTACAGTGCACGACAAGCTGGTGCCGCTCATCTGCCTGCTCTCCCCCGTTGTATGCTATTTCCTTAATTTAAATTCGAAAACAATCCTGGGCGGATACGTATTTGACAATGAGCTGATCCTCGTAAACGGGCTTATTACGTTCGCCGGGCTGATGGCGATCAGCAAACCTACGGCCGGAAAAACTCAGTATTAGTAATAATTTAACGTTGTAATTTTAGTGAAATGAATAGTGATGATAAAATAAGAAACGCGTTCGCGAACCGTAACTGGCAGGAAATCAAGGTGACAGACTCCTGGCAGATCTTTAAGATCATGGCCGAGTTCGTAGATGGGTTTGAGAAAATGGCCAGGATCGGTCCTTGTGTATCCATATTCGGTTCCGCACGTACCGCAAATACCAGCAAATATTACCAGATGGCCGTAGATACGGCGCGGCTGCTTTCTGAACGCGGGTACGGGGTGATCTCCGGCGGCGGCCCCGGGATCATGGAAGCTGCCAACAAAGGCGCTTATGAAGCCGGCGGCAAATCGGTGGGATTGAATATCGAGCTTCCTTTCGAGCAGTTCCACAATAAATACATCGATCGCGACAAGCTGATGGAGTTCGATTACTTCTTTGTGCGTAAGGTGATGTTCATGAAATATTCACAAGGCTTTATCGTCCTCCCGGGAGGGTTCGGCACCATGGACGAGATGTTCGAAGCCATCACGCTCATCCAGACCGGTAAGATCGCCCGTTTCCCCATCGTACTGGTGGGATCGGATTACTGGGGCGGATTGCTGGAATGGGTAAAAACACGGATGATCGAAGCCGGAAATATCAGCGCCGAAGACATGAACCTCTACCGGCTGGTAGATACCGCTGAAGACGCCGTAGAACACATCTTCAGGTTCTATGACAAATATGTGCTGAAGCCGAATTTTTAAGGAAATCCCCTTCCAAACCTTTCCCCTCCCAAACCGTTTTCGTTATATGGAACCTGCTAAATTAACCGTAGTTAAAGGAGATATTACGAAAATCGCGGCAGATGCAATCGTGAATGCGGCCAATAGTTCACTGATGGGCGGCGGTGGCGTAGATGGGGCGATACACCGTAAGGGCGGACCAAAGATCCTGGACGAATGCCGTGATATTGTGGCCCGGCAAGGCGGATTGGCTACCGGCGAAGCCGTGATCACCACCGCAGGCAAACTACCGGCGAAATACGTGATCCATACCGTGGGGCCGGTTTGGCGGGGCGGGAACGACGGTGAACCGGGGCTCTTAAGGAATTGCTACCTGAATTCCCTCGACCTGGCCAACAAGTACCAGGTTGTGTCTGTCGCATTTCCGGGGATCAGTACCGGGATATACGGCTACCCCAAAGCAGACGCCGCGAAGGTAGCGGTGGAAACCGTGACGGAACACCTGCACAAACTAACCGGGATCCGGGAAGTGCTGTTCGTATGTTTTGACGAGGAAAGCGAACGGATCTACCGGGAGCTTATTCCAGGCCGCTAACGCCGCCGGAAACCACAAACTTCATGGCATCGGTACCGTTCATCTTAACGGGATGAACTTTGTCTTTCCGAACGATGCATAACTGCCCGGCAAACGAGTACGAATAAGGGAAATATACCGCCACGTCGCCAGGAAGATCCAGCGCGGAGAGATCTTTTTGCGTAAGGAAACCAATTTTCCGGAGGCCGGACTCGTTCACTTCCACCAGTACGGGCTCGTTGAACTTCTTCTCATCGCCTACAAAAGCTTCGGTGAGGTCTTTGATCGAAGAATACAGGAAATTAAACAGCGGCAGCCTGTTCAGCCAACGGCCGATCCATTGCTTGATCGGGTCGGTAATAAAATTGGTGACGATGATCCCCGCCAGCAGGATAAGCACCAGTACGGTTACGATGCCCAGGCCCGGAATGTAGACCGGTTGGCCGGTTTCACTGTTCATCGGAAGGAGGTCGCTTACGTTCAGCCGGGCGTCTACAGACGATACGATCCAGTAAACCAGGAAAATAGCGGCGCCCAACGGCACCACCACGAGAATTCCTTTAATGAAATATTTTAAAAGCGCAGTTAACAACCTGTTCATTACGCAAAAGTAAACAAATTATACGGAGCGTTCCTGGCATAGCTCCACCAACACGCCGCCGGTAGTGCGCGGGTGCACAAAACACACCCATTTATTGTCGGCGCCGGGCAGCGGCTCTTCGCTCAGCAGGATAAAGCCTTCTTCGCGGAGACGCGCCATTTCTGCTGCGATGTCGTCCACCTCGAAGGCGATATGGTGGATCCCTTCTCCTTTCCGCTCGATGAACCGGGCGATGGTACTGTCGGGCGAGGTAGCTTCCAACAGTTCGATCTTGTTGCCGCCCACGTTAAAAAATTGCGTAGAAACTTTTTCCGGCTCCACCGTTTCCGTTTTGTACGGCTCCGTGCCGAGCAGCTTCCTGTATAACAGCCCGGCGGTTTCCAGGCTCTTTACCGCAATGCCGATATGTTCTATCCGTTCCATCCTGCTGTGCTGATCTTCCGCAGATCACCATTGATCCCCGGACAGATTGTGGCATAAAAATGACCATTTTAAACCATATCCGCGCCATAGCTATTGATAACTACTCATAAAGTTTTTCGTATCTTTGTCTCTCACTAGGAATTATACGGATCAAATCATGAATCTCCCTATATATTTAGACAACAACGCAACTACTCCAATGGATCCACGGGTACTGGATGCCATGCTTCCTTATTTTAACAGCAAGTTCGGTAACGCGGCTAGCCGCAACCATCCTTTTGGCTGGGTGGCTGAAGAAGCCGTGGACTACGCCCGTGAGCAGGTAGCAAAATTGATAGGTGCAAACGAAAAAGAGATCATCTTTACCTCCGGCGCCACCGAGTCAGACAACCTCGCGATCAAAGGCGTATTCGAGATGTACAAAGACAAAGGTAACCACATTATCACCTGTACCACAGAACATAAAGCGGTGCTCGATACCTGCAAGCACCTGGAGAAACTGGGCGCGCGCGTAACTTACCTGCAGGTGCAGGAAGACGGGCTGATCGATCTTAAGCTGCTGGAAGCATCCATTACCAGCGAAACCATCCTTGTGACCATCATGTACGGCAACAACGAGATCGGCGTAATCCAGCCGGTACGTGCCATCGCAGACCTTGCCCATAAGCATGGCGCCCTGTTCTTTACAGACGCTACCCAGGCGGTTGGTAAGATCCCGGTGAACGTGATTAATGACGGTATAGACCTGATGGCTTTCAGCGCACATAAAATGTACGGTCCTAAAGGTGTTGGCGCGCTGTATGTTCGCCGTAAAAACCCAAGGGTGAAGGTAACTGCTCAAATGGATGGCGGTGGTCACGAACGCGGCATGCGCTCAGGCACGCTGAATGTGCCCGGCATTGTAGGCTTTGGTAAGGCCTGCGAGCTTTGCCGCCTTGAAATGGACGAAGAGGCAACCCGTTTGTCCGCGCTGCGCGACAAGCTCCAGGCATCGCTGCTGCAGCTTGAAGAAAGCTACGTGAACGGTAACCCGGCACATCGCCTGCCACATGTAGCGAACATCTCTTTCAAATACGTGGAAGGGGAAGGCCTCATGATGGCAATGAAAGACCTGGCCGTATCTTCAGGCTCTGCCTGTACTTCCGCCTCTTTAGAGCCGTCTTATGTATTAAAAAGTCTTGGCCTGTCCGACGACCTGGCACACTCTTCGATACGTTTTGGGCTGGGCCGTTTTACGACAGAAGAGGAAGTCGATTTCGCGATAGCGCAAACCAAACAAGCGGTAACCCACCTGCGCGACCTTTCCCCGTTATGGGAAATGTTTAAAGAAGGCATCGACCTGGATAAGGTGGAATGGGTAGAGCACTAACAAAAAACAATCAAACCGGCACGTACCACGTTCAGTGTGAAACGTGCCATCATATGAAACTATAAACAACAAAGCTATGGCTTATTCAGATAAAGTAATCGATCATTATACCCATCCGCGCAACGTAGGCACACTGGACAAAAGCAAATCCAATGTGGGCACGGGCCTGGTAGGCGCTCCGGAATGCGGCGACGTAATGCGCCTCCAGATCGAGGTAGATGCAAACAACGTGATCACCGATGCGAAGTTCAAAACCTTCGGCTGCGGATCCGCAATTGCCTCTTCTTCACTGGCCACCGAATGGCTGAAAGGCAAAAACATCGACGATGCCATGAAAATCGACAACATGGACATCGTGGAAGAACTTTCTCTACCACCGGTGAAAATTCACTGCTCTGTACTCGCGGAGGACGCAATCAAAGCAGCGATTAACGACTATCGCGTAAAAAACGGCATGGAAGTGCTGGAGGTGGCGAAGGTACATCATTAATGAGTGATCAGTGATCGGTTGCCAGTTATCAGGCCCGCCAGGGCGCTAAAAGATACTGGCTATTGATCGCTGGTTACTGAAACTATAAGATTCATGGTAACAGTAACCGATAAGGCAAAAAGCAAGATAGAAGACCTGGTCCGTACTTCCGGACTGGATAGCTCTTACTTTTTGCGCGTATCTGTTCAGGGCGGAGGATGTTCAGGATTGTCCTACAACCTGGATTTTGATAACGAAGAGAAAAAAGGCGACCAGTTTTTTGAAGACAAAGGCATAAGGATGGCGCTCGATATGAAGTCGTTCCTATACCTGGCCGGCACAGAACTGGACTTTACCGATGGGCTGAACGGGAAAGGATTTAATTTCCATAACCCTAATGCATCGCGCACCTGCGGATGCGGGGAGAGTTTTTCAGTGTAAGCAGTAGCGATCAGCTAACGGCTTTCTTTCAATTTCACGCTAAATTCGTATACTTGTTTTCCACAACCAGTTTATTCGAATGAGCCTGATAACGGATAAAAACACTGTTCCTTCATTACTCCGCAACGTAGTAGCCAATATCCATCCCGAAGACCAAACGTTCCTGATCAGGAAGTCGGGGGCCGTATGGGAGGAGATCTCTTACAAAAAAACGCTGGATACGGCGGATGCAATCGCCGCTTATTTCCTGGAAATGGGCATCCAAAAAGGCGACCGCCTTGCCTTGCTGATCGAAAACTCGCCCGAATACGTTTTTTATGACCAGGCATTGCAGCAGATCGGCTGCGTGAACGTCTCCGTATACCCTACCTTGTCTGAACAGGAACTGGAATATATCTTAAACGACTCCGGCGCAAGAACCATTCTTGCCGGCAATCCCTTCCTTTTCCGGAAAGTGCTGAAGATAGCCAACCACTGTAAGGAACTGCGACGGATCATCCCCGTATTTACGGATTATGAGAAATTTACCGCGAAACTCTCACTGGAAGCAGGTGTGATCGGCTTAGGCCCGCTGATCGAAGAAGGAAAGCAAGTTCTGGCTGCACATGCACCTGCCATCAAAAGCTTACGCGAATCGATCCTCCCTTCTGACCTGTCCTCATTAATCTATACCTCCGGCACTACCGGGATCCCCAAGGGGGTGATGTTAACACATTCAAATTTTGTAGAGAACGTAAAGGTTTGCCTCGAGCAGATCCCCATGATCGACAAAGACGATCTTTTCCTGTCGTTTTTACCATTATCGCATGTTTTTGAGCGCACAGCTACCTATCATGTTTGTTGTGCAAAGGGGTGTAAGATCGCATTCGCCCAGAGCCTCGAGCTGCTGGCAAAAAACATGGGCGAGATCCGGCCCACGGTTATGAATGCCGTGCCGAGACTGTTGGAAAAGATCCACGACAAAGCAATGAAAGCTGGCACGGCTCCCGGCGGAATTAAAGCAGGCATATTTCTCTGGGCGCTTAATGTGGGTAAAACCTACCGGGAAATCAAAGAAGCAGGCAAGGAGCCCGGAATCTTTTTAAGCATACGCCAAAAACTTGCCGACAAGCTGGTATTTAGCAAGATCCGAGAAAAAACCGGGGGCCGCCTTAAATTCATGCTTTCAGGAGGCGCCGCATTACCTAAAAATGTCGGGGAGTTTTTTGGGAACCTGGGAGTCAAGATCCTGGAAGGATTTGGCCTTACGGAAACATCACCGGTGATGTCTGTTACCGAGTACCACCGGCAGGTATATGGTACCGTTGGCCGCGTGATCCCAGGCATCGAAGTTGGCATCCAGGATGTAGACACCAAGGCTTTCGTTACCGTACAAACGCACCATACTTTTAAGGAGACGTTCGAATCCGCCGAAGGCGAAATCGTGGTGAGGGGCCATTGCGTAATGAAGGGTTACTGGAAAAAGCCGGATGAAACCGGTTCCGTAATAGATCCCGATGGCTGGTTCCACACAGGCGATATCGGTCGTTTCTACAGAGGCAACCTTCAGATCACCGACCGTATCAAAAACATGCTTGTAAATGCCTATGGGAAAAACATCTACCCGACGCCGGTAGAAAACACCTACCTGAAAAGCCAGAAGATCGAACAGATCTTCCTGGTAGGGGATAAACGGGAATATATCACTGCCATCGTGGTACCGTCGAAAGAAACCCTGCAAGAGGTATTTGGACTGAAAGAAGACTTCTTCCAGCAACCGGATCAGTTCATCCAGGATGAGCACATTATTGATTGGGTTGGCCAGGATATCCGAAAGCTTTCGGGAGAACTGGCGAAATTTGAGCGGATCAAGAATTTCAAGGTCAAAAGGCTGCCTTTTAGCATCGAGGAAGGTGAGATCACCCCCACGCTAAAAGCCAAGCGAAAAGTGATCGAAAAAAAGTACGCCGAAACGATCGAAGAGATGTATGCCGGCGAGGTCGAAGCCGAATAACCATCCATCGTTACGCATTCGCTAACACGTAAAGCTCCGGATCGCTCTTTTCCGGGGCTACTTCTACGTTAAAAAACCAGAGGAACGACCTATTATAACGTGAGCAGGTGACCAAATCTCAGAACCACCTGGAAGCTCCGGTTTTACTCATGCACAAAACTATATTTTATCTTTCTCCCGGGCGGGAGCCACGGGTGAATCGCACAAATTACTTTAATATCGGGCGTAAAAACGTAATTTCGCAAAAAATTTAAACATGAGCATCGGATTATCCGAACAGGAAATATTACGCCGCGGGGCGTTGCAGGACCTCCGCAATCTTGGCATCAACCCCTACCCTGCCGGGTCGTTTGACGTTAGTGCCACGGCAGAAGAAATAAAACAGCATTACCCGGCTAATACGGAATTATACCAGGATATCAGCTTCGCAGGCCGGATCATGAGCCGCCGGATCATGGGCAGCGTATCTTTCGTGGAGCTCCAGGATTCCACGGGTCGTATCCAGGTCTATGTAAAGCGCGACGATATTTCGCCGGGCGAAGACAAAACGTTCTACAACACCGTTTTTAAAAAGCTGCTCGACCTGGGTGACTTTATCGGCGTAAAAGGTTTCGTGTTCATTACCCAAACTGGCGAGACCTCCATCCATGCAAAAGAGCTCACCATACTTTCGAAGTCCGTGAAACCGCTGCCGGTGGTGCGCCGCGACGAGGAAGGCAATATTTTTGACGCGTTCACCGATCCCGAGCTGCGGTACCGCCAGCGCTACGTGGACCTTACGGTAAACCCCGATTTTAAACAGATCTTCATCAAGCGATCGAAGGTGATCAACACCATGCGGAATTATTTTGATGAACAGGGATGGATGGAAGTAGAGACACCGATCCTGCAGCCAGTACATGGCGGTGCGGCGGCACGTCCGTTTAAAACGCATCATAACACGCTCGATATGCCGCTCTTCCTGCGCATCGCGAACGAGCTGTACCTTAAAAGACTGATCGTAGCCGGGTTCGACGGTGTGTACGAGTTTGGTAAAATGTTCAGGAATGAAGGCATGGACCGCACCCATAACCCTGAATTTACCTCGATGGAGATCTATGTAGCTTACAAAGACTATATCTGGATGATGAAGATGGTAGAGGACTGCCTGGAAAAAGTGGCCCTCGCAGTACATGGAACCACGAAAATACCGGTAGGCACGCACGAGATTAATTTCGCGGGGCCATACGAGCGCATGTCGATGTACGAATCGATCGGGAAATATACAGGCACTGACGTTACCGACATGGACGAAACCGCTCTTCGCCAGTTCTGCCAGGAACTTGCTATCGAAGTAGACGGCACCATGGGCCGCGGAAAGCTGATCGACGAGATCTTTAGTGAAAAAGTGGAAGCCAACCTCATCCAGCCCACCTATATCACCGATTACCCGATCGAGATGACCCCGCTGGCCAAAAAACACCGGAGCAAAGAAGGCCTGGTAGAGCGTTTTGAACTTTTTATAAACGGGAAAGAAATTGCAAACGCCTATTCAGAGCTGAATGACCCGATCGATCAGCGCGAACGGCTTGAAGAACAACTGCTGCTGGCCGATCGCGGCGATGAGGAAGCCATGGCAATGGACGACGACTTCCTTCGCGCACTTGAATACGGCATGCCGCCTACCTCCGGCCTCGGTATCGGTATCGACCGGCTGGTGATGCTGATGACCGGTCAAAGCACCATCCAGGAAGTGTTGTTCTTTCCGCAGATGCGTCCCGAGAAAAAAGCACGCGTTATTACCGCAAATGATTTCTTAAAAATTGGCGTACCTGCGGAATGGGTTCCTGTTCTGCACAAAATGGGCTTTAACACCCCTGAAGAGCTGCAGGCAGCCAACCCAAACAAGGTATTTAACGACCTGGGAAGCATGCGGAAGAAATTAAAACTTGCTATTGCCTTGCCCACCAAAGAAGAGGCTATGACCTGGTTCTCAACTACAGGTGAGGGTTAGGTAATCCTTACCTTAAAACCGGGATTAACACAATCTTAAAGGTTTATAAACAACACGTTTATAAGCCTTTTCTATTTTTATAATCCCAAGATATATGGAGATTATGAGAACATCAAGCTTAGAGATCACCGGGCAGGAATACCTGATCAGGTTGAATAAAGATGACTTTGACCTTTCGTTTATTAACCAGCTACTGAAAAGGATCCAGTCTGAACAATCGTTTTTTAGCCGTAACGCGTTTATGGAAATGGAAGAAGACATTATCAGCCGCAACGCGGAGGCGGATACTCCGTGGCATGATAATCTTGATGATAAATAACTGGTAATTAACGGTACCCGCCCTTCACTACCTGGCGGTCCATCATCCCCATCTGGTCTTTCATCATCTTGATCTGCTCGGCAAGCAGTTTGTTTTTGTCGGCCTTCCTGGCTTCCTGGAGGTACATAGTGGCCTCGCGTTTATTGCGCTTCGACATAGCGATACCTGCCAGGCTTAATTTGGCCAGCGCTACGTTATGGTCCATCGTCATACCCAGGGAAAGGGCGCGTTTAAAGTATTTCTCCGACTGCATCGGCGCCTTACGCGATTCGATGAGCCCGATCAGTAAGTTGTAATAACCGTGCTGGGCACGGATCAGCTGTTTCTCATAGTTGGTAATCCGGTTGAGCCACTGGCTTGCCTTGTCCATGTTCTCTTTACGCATGTAGAACTGGGCGACCAGCATGTTCTCATTAAAAAAGAAGGTTACTGCAACCAGTATCGCAAGGAAAATTCCCAAAATCCCCCACCCCCAAAAACCGAATACAAACAGGGTAACCGCCGACCCAAGGAATGCAAATGCGATAATTAATCTGATAAAATTAGGCATATTTCTAGTTCAATCTTCTAAATTCGTGATTGCAAATATCTGTTTATTTGCGCGTTTAACCAATAGCTGCCCGATAATTATGAGCGTCCAACTCGAGCCTTCCTGGAAAGAAGAACTGCAGGATGAATTTGAAAAACCGTATATGAAAACCCTGAAAGCGTTCCTGCAGGAGGAAAAAGCCACGGGCCAAACGGTATATCCCCCTGGAAACCTCATTTTTAACGCGTTTAACCATACACCGTTCGACAAAGTAAAGGTAGTAATTATCGGCCAGGACCCTTATCACGGCAAAAACCAGGCACACGGTCTGTCATTTTCTGTGCAAAAAGGAGTTACCATTCCCCCGTCACTGCGAAGTATCTACAAAGAACTGCAGGACGACATTCCGGGCTTTACCTATCCGCCGCACGGCGAGCTAACCAAATGGGCCGACCAGGGCGTACTGTTGCTGAACGCCACGCTTACCGTGCGCGCAGGCCAGCCGGCCTCACACCAGAAGAAAGGATGGGAGGAGTTCACCGACAATGCAATTCAACGCCTTTCGGCGAAACGCGAGGGGATCATCTTCCTTCTATGGGGGAAATTTGCACAATCCAAGGCGCTGCTGATCGATTCGGCCAGGCACACGGTGCTTAAAGCCGCACACCCCTCCCCGTATTCTGCTAACGACGGCTTTTTTGGCTGTAAACATTTCTCGAAAACGAATGCGATCCTCGAAGAAAACGGCAAAACGGGGATTGATTGGCAGATCGTGTAGGAGAATGGGGAATAGAGAATAGAGAATGGAGAATAGGGACTTTGCGCCGCCTATTCTCCATTCTCCATTTTCTATTCTCTATTCTCTATTTTCCATTCCCAATTTCCCGTTCCCTGTTCCCCCTCCTAATATTCCAGCGGAACTGCCGGCTCCTTTTTGCTGGTGGACATGATCATCATCGTTTGGAAGGTTTTCACTACGGTGATTTTGCTGATCTTATCCATGATCAGTCTTTCGTATGCCTTGATGTCCTTTACATACACCTTCAGCAGGAAATCGCATTGGCCAGTTACGTGGTGGCATTCCGTAATCTCCTTGATGAGACGGATCTCGTCTACAAACGTCTGGATAGTATTGTTCTTATGGAAGTCCAGCTGGACCTGGATAAAGGTTTTAATACCAAGACCCAACAGTTCTTCGTCTACCAGGGCATGGTAACTTTTAATATACCCTGCGTTCTCGAGTTTCCTTACCCGTTCGAGGGTTGGAGCCGGCGAAAGACCGATCTCATTCGAAAGCTGAAGGTTGGTGATCCTGCCGTTCTCCTGCAAAATCCTTAGTATCTGAAAATCAATTTTATCTGCTTCTAGTGCCATAAGTAGTACAAAAATAACTTTTTATTCGATGTACAGAATTTAATTCTCTCAATAGCACTAAAATTTAATAATAATTTTTAGATAAATCTAAATTTATACTTAGGTTTGCAAAAACAATTTTTTCGTGAACTCGTTAACTGAAGAGAATTATCTCAAGGCCATTTATCACTTGAGCAAAGAAGGAAACGCCCTGGTGACTACCAATAACATTGCGGATTCGGTGAGCACCAAGGCATCGTCTGTAACGGACATGCTTAAAAAGCTGGCCGATAAGAACCTGATCCACTATGTAAAGTACCAGGGGGTGAGCCTTACCGGCGAAGGTCTGCAGGCCGCACTCGGCATTATCCGGAAACACCGTTTATGGGAAGTTTTCCTCGTGGAGAAGCTGAACTTTAAGTGGGATGAGGTGCACGATATTGCCGAGGAGCTGGAGCACATCCGTTCTGAGGAGTTGGTGGACCGGTTACAGGAGTTTCTCGGGAACCCGAAATCAGATCCGCATGGCGACCTGATCCCCGACAAACATGGAAAGTTCCACAAAAAAGAGCTGATCCGTTTATCGAAGATGAAGGTGGGCGATTCAGGAAGCATTTCGGGGGTGAACGAGCACTCTGCGGGCTTTCTCCGTTACCTGGAAAAAACCGGCCTGGTGCTTGGTAAAAAGGTGGTCATCTACGAAATAATAGAATTCGACAGTTCGGTAACCCTGCTGGTAGACAACCAGGAGATCACCGTCAGTCGCGACGTAGCAAAAAACATCCTGGTATATGAGCAATAAAAATTCTGAATCTTTAAGCGAAGTCCACTCCTCCGTAAACACCGCCGGGAAGACCGGTTTCAGGAAACTGCTTGCTTTTATCGGGCCGGCTTACCTCGTAAGCGTCGGTTATATGGACCCCGGGAACTGGGCTACCGACATCGCCGGGGGCAGCCAGTTCGGGTATAAGCTGATCTGGATCCTGCTCATGTCGAACCTCATCGCGCTGCTGCTGCAATCGCTCAGCGCACGGCTTGGGATCGTAAAAGGCCTTGACCTCGCACAGGCATCCCGCAATGCGTATCCCAAAATGGTTAATCTGCCGCTGTTCGTGCTGGCGCAAACCGCGATCATTGCCTGCGATCTTGCGGAGATCATCGGGATGGCCATCGGGTTAAACCTGCTATTCGGGCTGCCGCTTATCTGGGGCGTTTCGGTTACTATCCTCGACACGTTCCTGCTCCTGTTCCTGCTGAATAAAGGCATGCGTATGATGGAAACATTCATCGTGTCGATGGTATTTATCGTTGGCGTCTCATTTTTAACGGAGATGTTTATCGTTAAACCTAACATTGTCGAAATTGCGTCGGGGTTTAAGCCATCTATTTTAAGCGGCAGCGCGCTATATATCGCCATCGGGATCATTGGCGCCACCGTGATGCCGCATAACCTTTACCTGCACTCTTCGCTGGTACAAACAAGAAAGATCAACCGGACGTCCGAAGGCATCCGCGAATCGCTGCGATTTAACTTTTTCGATACCGCGATTGCCTTAAACCTGGCATTCTTCGTAAACGCCGCGATCCTGATCCTGGCTGCCACCGCTTTCTTTAAAAATGGCTTGCATGAAGTAGCTGAGATCCAGGATGCGCATAAATTGCTCGACAACATTTTCGGTTCGCTTGCCCCCACCCTGTTTGCCGTTGCTTTGATCGCCTCCGGGCAAAGTTCTACGATCACGGGAACACTGGCCGGCCAGATTATTATGGAGGGACATCTAAAATTGCGCATTCAACCCTGGATGCGCCGGCTGCTTACGCGGTTGCTCGCCATCCTTCCGGCCATTTTCACTATCCTGTACTTTGGTGAAGAAGCCCTCGGGGACCTGCTCGTCATGAGCCAGGTGGTACTGAGCCTCCAATTGGGATTTGCCATTATCCCATTGATCCATTTCACCTCAGATAAAGTGCAAATGAAAGAATTCGCTATCAAGACCTGGACGAAGGTACTTGCATGGCTGAGTGCATGCATTATCGTGGGACTAAACATTAAGCTCGTTTTTGAGGAGATCGCAGGCTGGTTAAACACGGCAGACAACCCCGTACTCATCTACCTGCTGGTGATCCCGCTTACCCTGGTTGTTTTCAGCCTGTTAGTCTATGTTTTCCTGAAACCTTTTTTCAGGAAAAACGGCATCTCCAATTCCAACATCCCGCACGGGCAGGCGCTGCAGATCACAGAAATTGAAAAAGTGAATTACCTGCATATCGGCATCCCGGTCGATTTCTCAAAAAACGACCTGCAAACTATCCGCCATGCGCTGATGCAGGGCGGAAAACAGGCCGATTATCACCTCATTCACATCGTGGAAACCGCCGCCGCGCGATACCATGGCGAAAAAGTAATGGATCACGAAACACAAAGCGACCTGGTAAATCTCGAAAAGTATAAAGAAGACCTGGGCAACCTTGGATATAGTGCGGCTACGCATATCGGGTATGGAAACGTGTCTAAAGCGATCTCGGCCCTTGCCCAAACCTACCACATGGACCTCCTGGTGATGGGCGCGCATGGCCATAAAGGGCTGAAGGACCTGATTTTCGGCACTACGCTCGATTCCGTACGCCACCAGGTAAAGATCCCGGTAATGATCATCCGGTAGCGGCATCTCCCTATGAATAAAAAACACCTGCTCCTGCTGTGCGCGATCTTCTCCTTAATTGTTGTCATGGCATCGTGTGAGAAGATCTTTCCGCCTGCGCCCGCAGACGACAGACTGCTGGACGGCCCTGTAGCAGACCTGACGGGCGGGCAAAACAGGCAATTTCTTAATGGCGACATTGCGTTTAATGACGAAGTATTTACGACGGAAACCGGCCTGGGACCGGTATTCGTAGCGACTTCTTGCGGAAGTTGCCACGCAGGCGATGGAAAGGGCCATCCCTTTTCGACACTGATCCGGTTCACCGCTGCTAAAGACAGTACCGGCAATACCGTGCTCGATCAGGGCCCTACCCAACTGCAGAACCGGGCCATCCCGGGGTTCCTGCCGGAGCAGCTTCCCAGGAACGTGCCTTTTTCGAAATTCACGCCACCGGCCAATACCGGCCTGGGCTTTATCGATCTCGTTCCTGATGCCGACCTGCTGGCGATGGCCGATCCCGACGATCTTAACGGGGACGGCATTTCGGGCGCGGTTAACTGGAACAAGATCCCGCCTTACGTAACCATAAGAAAGAATACGGTGGTTAAAAACGGTCTCTACATCTGCCGTTTCGGCAAAAAAGGAAGTGTGTACGACCTGCTGCAGCAAACCGCCACGGCGTATAACCAGGATATGGGCATCACATCGTCTTTCGAGCCTGTGGATACTTATAGCGGGTTGGAGATAGACCCCGAGGTGTCCGATAAAACGGTAAACGACGTGGTATTTTACCTGAAAACGCTCAAAGCGCCTATTCAGCGCATGCCCGGCGACCCGGAAGTAGTGAAGGGAAAGGCGGTTTTTATCCGCATTGGGTGCGAAAGCTGTCATAAACAGACGCTAACAACCGGAACGTCCACCATCGCAGCCCTCAGCAACCGACAGTTTTACCCTTATACAGACCTTTTGCTGCATGATATGGGCAATGCGCTGGATGATGGCTTCACCGAAGGAAGCGCAAAAACGTCCGAATGGAAAACGCCTGCATTATGGGGGCTTGGGCTGTCGAAAAACTCCCAGGGAGGCCGCTATTTCCTGCTGCATGACGGGCGGGCCAGGTCTATTGAAGAAGCCATCCTGTTTCATGGTGGCGAGGGACTGAAAAGCAAGACCAGTTTCCAGGGCCTGGGCGCCGAAGAGAAAAGCAGTTTGATACACTTCCTGGAATCGTTATGATCATGAACAGAAGAGATTTTATCACCAAAACCTGTACTGCCTGTATTGCTGCCGGATTCCTGGGCGGAATTATTTCGTCGTGCAATACATCCCGTTATATCGCCGGGTTGCTGGTTAAAGACGGCCTGGTGGTTGATCCGGCCAATTTCAGGAACGGGAAAAAAGGCGGGGACCACTTCCATCCCTACCTCGTGGTCCGCAACAGTGCGTTGAAATTCCCGATCTGCCTCTACCGTTTTTCCCGCACACAGTACGTGGCGCTATGGATGCAATGCACGCACCAGGGCGCTGAACTACAGGTATTCGGCGATTCGCTGCAATGCCCGGCGCATGGCAGTGAATTCGATAACCGCGGCAGCGTGAGTTCGGGACCGGCAAACAGGCAGCTATTAAATTTTCCCGTAATTGTGCAGGACGACGCCCAGCTATTCATCGATCTAAGAAAAAAAGCATGAAAGGAAATTTGATCTTTATATTGCTTTCGGCGGCCGGGCTCTGCTGCCGGGCGCAGATTAATCCTGATCTCCTGAAGAAACCCGCTGGCGATACAACGGGCCTGCAGCTTAATATGGACGCGGTATACAAACGGCCTTTCATGAATCTTGGCAAAACACCGGTCGCCGTTGGCGGATATGTGGAAGCAAACTACCAATACTTAAATGAAGACGGGATCAGTGAAGGTCACCAGTTCCAGATGCGCCGGTTTACTTTTTTCCTGTCATCGGCCGTGAACAAACGGATCAGGTTTTTGTCGGAGCTCGAATTTGAAGACGGCACCCGGGAGATCAGCCTCGAGTTCGCTTCCGTCGACTTTGAGCTCGCTTCCCTCCTGAATATCCGTGGCGGTATTATCATGAACCCGATCGGGGCTTTCAACCAAAACCACGACGGCCCTAAATGGGAATTTGTAGACCGGCCGATCTCCGCCACCCGGTTGCTGCCTGCGACCTGGAGCAATGCCGGCTTTGGCATTTTCGGGAAGCAATACACAGGAAACTGGGTGTATGCCTATGAAGCTTACCTTACCAACGGGTTCGACGATAAGATCATCAGCAATAGCGGGAACCGCACTTCGCTGCCCGCCACCAAAGAAAATCGTGAACGGTTCGAAGAAAGCTTTAACGGGATTCCGTTGTTCACGGGGAAAGTAGCATTAAGGCACAAGAAACTGGGGGAACTGGGCTTATCATATATGGGCGGGATCTACAACAAGTTTGAGGAAGATGGCCTCACGTTAGACAAAAAACGCAGCGTACGGACTTTTGCGTTAGATCTTAACACAACCTTAGCTAAAACCGGTACGTTCATCAATGGCGAGTGGGCGTGGCTTGCCGTCGACGTTCCGGAAACTTATACCGAGCAATTCGGCAGGAAACAGGCAGGCGGTTTCGTAGATATCGTGCAGCCCCTGTTAAAAAGAAGGATGCTCGACTTTCCCGACGCAGTACTAAACGCCGCCCTGCGACTGGAATATGCCGATTTTAACCAGGGCACGTTTTCTTCTACCGGCACCAATATAGCCGATCATGTCTACAGCATCGTACCTGCCGTTAGCTGGCGCCCTTCTGCGCAAACGGTGCTGAGGCTAAACTACCGGTACCAGTGGAAAACCGATTTGCTGGGCAATCCCCCGGCGCGGACGGCGGGCTTCCAGGCCGGGTTCTCCACTTATTTTTAGGGCAGCTACGGGCTTAAGTGATTGTTGCACGACCATGCGCATGCCGGCCCTGCCGGATGATCCGTCGACCGGAGATGGAAATAGTCCAGGGATTATTCTCCAGTCCTGCAGCCGCCACTTAAGTTGCAGGTTTAGTATATTTGCAGTTATGGGAAGTGATCTGAACATCAGGAATAAAAAAGCATATTTCGAATACCATATCCTCGAGAAATACCAGGCAGGTATTAAGCTGCTTGGCACGGAGATCAAATCCATCCGCGAAGGCAAGGCGAATGTGAACGATGCTTTCTGTACGTTCATGAACGAGGGGCTGTACGTACGGAATATGCACATCGCCGAATATTCGCACGGGTCTTTTTACAACCATGAGTCGAAGCGCGACCGGTTACTCCTGCTCACGAGGAAAGAGTTAAAAAAATTAAGGGAAAAAGGCGAAGAAAAGGGGCTCACCATTATTCCTCTTTCATTATATATCAGCGACCGCGGGTTTGCCAAGCTCGAGATCGGCCTTGCACAGGGAAAGAAAACGTTCGACAAACGCGAAACCATGAAGGAGCGCGATTCAAAGATCGAAATGGAACGGGCGCTGAAAGGGTGAGTCGTCAGTAACCAGGTGTCACTACCCTACCATGCCTGGTCGCCTACCAGTGGCACAAACCGGAAGGTATCCAGTACGATCCGGTCATATTCCGTTTCGCTTACACGGAGAACCGTGATCATTTTCTGTTCCTTTTCGTCACCTACCGGGATCACCAGGGTGCCGCCCACCTTAAGCTGTTTTAGCAGCAGCCCGGGGACAAACGGTGCGCCGGCGGTTACCAGGATCTTGTCATAAGGAGCATGTTCCGGGATTCCCTTCGAGCCGTCACCGCAAAAGAATGCCGGCCGGTACCCGATATTCGGGAGCACGTACTCAGTCCTTTTAAAGAGTTTCTCCTGTCGCTCGATGGTAAAAACCTTAGCGCCGAGGTCCAGCAGTACGCACGTTTGGTAACCCGAGCCGGTGCCGATTTCGAGTACTTTATCCCCTTTTTTGATCTGCAGCAGCTGGGTCTGGTAGGCCACGGTATATGGTTGCGAGATAGTTTGTCCATCCCCTATCGGGAAAGCGATGTCTTTATAGGCCTGCACCCAGAATGTTTCATCAAAAAAGAAATGCCGGGGCACGCGTCCGATCGCGGCAAGTACACGCTCGTCGTCTATCCCGTTTTCGCGCAATTTATTTACGAGACGTTTTCTTGCTCCTTTTTCACGGTAATTATCAACGAATTTATAGGCCATCCGGGTACTAAAATACGGCTCGCGTGCTTAAAATGTATGAGATATTTATTGATCGCTGGCTGTCAAAGGCAAACGCATCAAAACGGATCGACGTCTACCCTTAGCAGGATGCCCTTATTCGCTTTATCCGCTTCAAACTTCAGTAGGATCGCGGCAAGCGCCTGCTTTATTTTCTGGATGGAATCGCCTGCACGTTCACACTTGATCAGGATCGTTTGGATATAGAAGTTGCGCACGCGGGCGATCAGCGGCGGCTGCGGCCCCAGGATCCGGTCGCCGAAGGTTACCTTCAGTTCAGCGGCCATCCGGGTGGCCACCATCTCTGCTTTCTGCTGGTCTTTATGTTTAATGTCCAGCCGGATGAGCCGGTAAAATGGCGGGTAAGCGAAGTTTTTCCGTTCGGCAAGCTCCGTTTTATAAAGCGCATGATAATCATTGCTGATCACCTGGTGCAGCACGCGATGCTGGGTATCATAAGCCTGGATCACTACTTTCCCGGTTTTCTCACGTCTTCCGGCACGACCGGCCACCTGCGATAGCAGCTGGAAGCTTTTTTCGTACGCCCGGAAATCGGGGTAATTGAGGAGACTATCCGCATTGATGATGCCTATAAGCGTAATATGGTCGAAATCAAGGCCTTTGGTGATCATTTGCGTGCCTACCAGGATGTCCGTCTTGCGTTCTTCAAAATCGGCCAGGATCTTCTGGAAGCTGTATTTTGTGCGTGTGGCGTCGAGGTCCATCCGCGCGATCACGGCCCCGGGGAAGATCATCGCCAGCTCATCCTCCACTTTTTCGGTACCGAATCCCTTTTGCTCGATGTGGGTAGATCCGCATGCCGGGCAAACCGACACGGTTTCCTGTTTATACCCGCAATAATGGCAATGCAGCTTTTGTGTGCTTTTATGGTAGGTTAAGCTTACGTCGCAGTTAATGCACTTTGGGGTGAATCCGCAGGTGCGGCAAAGCAAAAAGGAAGTATACCCGCGCCTGTTCTGGAAAAGGATCACTTGTTCTTTGCGGCTCAAAGCGTCCCCGATTTCGGTAATGAGCACGGAAGTGAAGTGCGAAACCATCGTTTTACGCTTCGTCTCCTCGGCAATGCTTACCACCCGGATCTCGGGGAGGCGCGAGTTACCGAACCGGCCGGAAATGGTGGCGAGGCCATATTTACCGGCTTCGGCGTTGTAATAGCTTTCGAGCGAGGGCGTCGCAGATCCCAGCAGTACTTTGGCGCGATGCACGTGGGCGAGGTAGATCGCCGTATCGCGCGCATGGTAGCGAGGTGAGGGGTCAAATTGTTTATACGAGGTTTCGTGCTCTTCGTCAACGATGATCAGTCCGAGGTCTGCAAACGGCAGCAGTACCGCAGACCGCGCACCCAACACGAGCCTGTACTGCCCCTTAAGCACCTGCGTCCAGGTTTCTGCGCGTTCGTTGTCGCTGAACTTCGAATGGTAAACCCCGATCTGGTTACCGAAATATTGCTTTAACCGCTCGATCACCTGCGTGGTAAGCGCAATTTCGGGAAGAAGGAACAGCGCCTGCCTGCCGGACGTGATCACCTCTTCTATTAACCTGATATAGATCAGCGTTTTACCTGACGAAGTAATGCCGTGCAACAGTACAACCTCTTTCGAGTCGAATTGTTGCCTGATGGATTGTAAAGCCTGTTCCTGCGTTACGGTCAGGGTAAAGTTGGTATAGGTTTCGGCTTCGTCCGTCGAAAGCCTGCTTACGATCCGCTCTTCCTGGATAAAGATCCCTTTCTCTACCAGTGCTTTTATGGCGGCCTCCCCGCAGTTAGCGGCCTCTAACAGTTCTTTTTTCGAGATCTGCGGTCCTTGCCTTCTTAACTTAATATAACCCATCAACGCTTCCAGCTGTTTTGGCGCTCTTTCCAGTACGGTGAACAACGCGCGCAGGTTCTCCTGGTCGGCATAATCGGTGTGGAGCTCGAAAAACGCCTTTCTCTTTGGCTTATATCGCTGGATCACTTCTTCCGAAATGTGGATAACGCCCTTTCCAAAAAGCGATTTTAACACCGGGTAAACCGTTTTTTGGCCAAGCAATTTCGTCACTTCGCTGATCTTCAGCTCCGGCTGGATGCTCAACGCCTCTACGATGAGGTATTCCTTATCATTTAAGGTAGCTTTATCGGTCTCGTGATCCTCCATGAGGATGATCCTGGTTTCGCTGGCGAGCTTAAGGGCGGCAGGCAACGCGGCCTGCATTACTTCTCCAAGGCTGCAGAAATAATAAGCCGCTATCCATTCCCACAGCCTTAATTGCTGGGCATTGACCACGGGCTCTTCATCCAGCACATCGAGAATGTATTTGGCCTCGTATAGCTCCGGGGCCGTTTCAGACACCGAATAAATAATCGCCGTATAGATCTTGCTCTTACCGAACTGTACGATGACGCGCGAGCCGATCCTGATCCCATCGTTCATGGAAAGCGGAACCCGGTAAGTATAGTTCCTGGAAATAGCCAACGGCAGGATCACTTCCACAAAAAGCGTAGTCCGGCCCGCCTGTTCCTGGTTCAGCTCAAGCATTACTTGCCTTTAAGTGCAGAGACTAAGAGGAACGCCCACCCGAGAACGAATGCCAAGCCACCCACCGGCGTAACAGGGCCGAGGATTCTGGTCGCCGTAATACCGGTCAGCGACCGCGTGGAAAGCAGGTATAACGACCCTGAAAAAAAAAGTATGCCAACTACGAAGCAAATAAACGAGTAATTAACCCAGCCCTTATCCATATCGCCGGAAAGGCTCGCCAGGAACAGGATCGCCAGGGTGTGGTAGAATTGATAGCTCACACCGGTTTTCCAGTTCTCCAGCTGATCGGCGGCTAGCTTATCTTTTAGCCCGTGGGCGCCAAAAGCACCGAGCACCACGGCAATGAGGCCAAAAACACATGCGGTAATAACAAAGGATTGTTTCATTTAGCAGATTTTGATCGTATCAGTGAGAAACTGCCGGTAATCGAGCGCCGGCCAGCGGCAAACAGCTACCGATCAGCTAAATTACTCCCCATTCTTCAACTTAAAAAATTAATTTTGTACAGGGGCTCCCGATGAGGAAAATTCTTATTCTTATTTCATTACTGACCGTAACCACTATCGCTGTGGCCGTACTGTACTTTTCGACGCTGGGGATCTCCACCCGTAGTAACGATAAGGCGCTGGCATTCATACCCGGCGATGCCGCGATGGTTGCCGGATTCAGGAATGAGAAAGCTTTTTACGACATTTTCCGCGACTACCAGTTGTTCAGCGCGGTGCTCGGAACGGTACATACGGAAGAACTGCGGCAGCTTCAGCAATTGCTGCTGTTACGTCCGGGCATCATGGAAGCTGCCGAAGGACAGAACATTTTTCTAAGCTTTCATACCGAAAAGCAGGATGGCATTTCCTTGCTGCTGCTGATGACCCTTAGTGATAAGGCCGACAAAAACGACCTTGTGGATATACTGCTGCAGCCGGATGAAACCTTTAACGCTATCAAAATCACCCTTTCGGGGAAGACGGTGATGCAGGTTACACTTACCGCCTTGAAAAAAAGCTTCTACCTTTTCGTAGGAGATGGCATGGCGATCGGCAGTTTTTCCAGGTCGGTATTGCAGCGTTCGCTGGAGAGGCCGCCACAGTCCAGGATCGGCAAAGAGTTTATCCGCGAGATCAGCGCAGGAAGCCGGCAAACGGAAGCCTCCCCCGTGAACCTGTTTATTAACCACCATGCGGCAGCCTCCTTCCTAACCCTGTTGGTGAAGGGGAAGTTAAACGGTAATTTTGGTTTACTCGGCGGGATGTCGGGGCAGACCACGTTAAACCTGAATTATAAAAGTGATGCGCTGATGTTTAGCGGCATCAGTAAACCCGATACGGCTTCACATAGTTACCTTGACCTGTTTCTCAGGCAAACACCGGTGCCGTTAACCCTGCAGCAAACATTCCCGGCAGCTACCGCCAATTACGTGGCCTTCGGGACTTCCTCCTACAACGAATTTTACCAGGCGCTGCATCAGCTGCTCGCCCGCCGGGGTGAACTAGCCAGGCTCGAAACGCAATATAAGCTGCTGCGAAACAGTACGGGATTCGACGTCGAACAGCAGCTTAAACCACTCATCGGTAATGAATTCGCTATGATCCAGCTCGCCGACCAGCAGAAGATCGGCATCGTTAAGATCCAGAATACGCAGGCGTTGTCTGCCGCACTCGCGCAGGTAAGCTCACCGGTAACGGAAAACCTCTTCCAGTTAAAAAATGCCAATATTCCGTATTACTTTTTTGGCGATCCCTTCCGGGCTTTCGCGCGACCTTACTACACCATTACAGACAGCTACCTGGTAATTGCCAACGCCGCTTCTACGGTTAACCGGTTCATGAGCGACTATTCGTCGGCAAAGCTGCTTACAAGGTCTGCCGATTTTACCAGTTTCAACCAGTTTGTGGCGGCACAATCCAATGTGTCGATGTTTTTTCACACGGCGAATTCGAAATCGATCGTACGGTCGGACTTAAAACTGCCTTACGCAGACGCCTTTTCCGACCAGGCGTACGGGCTGAAGAATTTCTTCGGGTGGCAATGGCAATGGAGCGGCGACGGCGATCACTTCTTTACCAACCTGTATGCCGGGTACGCCGATACCGCCAGCTCGCCCATGCAGCTTGCGTGGAAATATCGCCTGAATGCACAAATCGCAAACACGCCGCAGGTTTTTAGTGACGAACAGGGCTCCCCCTTCCTGGTGGTACAGGATAAAGTGAATAACCTGTATGCCTTATCGCCCGAAGGGAAAAAACGCTGGGCCTTACAGCTAACCGGTCGCCTTACCGGGCCGATCACCCAGCTAACCGACCGTTCGCTGGTATGTACCACGGCGGATTACCTATACCGCCTGAATACCGGCGGAAGTATGATGGCCGGATTTCCGCGTAAACTCGCCTTAAGGGCTTCGGCAGGCGCCACGTTCAGCAGCATTGACCCGGCGGCGGCAATTATTTTTATCCCTTGCGGCGACATGATCGCCGCTGTTGACGCCTCTGGACACGACGTACCCGGATGGAACAAAAATACGGGCGGACAACTTGTGCAAGAACTTAAGATCGCCACCGTAAACGAAACCAGCTACGTGACCGCCTGCACAGAAAATGGAAAATTCACCGTATTTGATCTTAGCGGGAAAATAGTTACCCGGGCAGCCGATCCCACACCAACGCCGCAATACCGGAATCCCGTAACTATTCAAAACGGCGCGGACTTAAAAAGCACCTTTATGGTAACCACTAACCAGGCCGGGCAACTGGTAACCGTAAACCTGGAAGGCAGAATGAACGTTAAAAATATGGGAAGCTGGTCCGCCGGGCATTTCTTCGATACGTACAACATAGCCAATGACGAGTCGAAGGAGCTGATCTATCTCGACAACAACCAATTATATGTTTTCGGCGCCGACAGTAATCTCGTATTTAATTATGAGTTTGGACACAATATTCTGAGCCGCCCGGAGTTTTTCTCGATGGAGTCTCAATCTTACCAGCTGGGTGTGGCGTCCGCAAGCGATCAGCTGGTATATCTTTTTAATGACGATGGAAGTATTTTGAAAGGTTTCCCTTTCCATTGCCTGCCGGATTTTTATACCGGCACGTTGGATAAAGGCCGCGCCAGGTACTTTATATGTGGGAAAACCGATAATTATCTGTATGTGTATAAACTTTAGACTAAAAAGCCTGCTGCTGTTGCTGGCGTTCACTTATGCGGGCCAGTTATCGGCACAGCAATACGCGCTTTATAATACGAAAACGCTCTTCGATGCATTCGAAAACCCCGAACGCAAAGTGTACACACAGGATACGAGCCGGAAATTTTCCTTCAACTTCTTCTTCCCAAACATGGGGACCAATGCGATCGCTGCCGGCAATGCCGAACCTATCCTGCGGAGAATGATCGGTGAAGGCGTCTTTTCCGGAACGGGCGTTACCATTGGGAAGAAAAATTTTAACAATCTCATTATCAATAATAATACTTACCTGGCGATGCTTCGTGTTTACCACGATGTGTTAAGACACAGCGAATTCGGCTTTGCCTGGCAGCTGAGATCGGATACGTATGTTCGCGCATCTGACGAAACGATCGCCATTCTCGACAATTACCGGCTGTTTACCGATCCCAATTATACAGATCCGTTCAATAATTTCGCGGTTAGCCAAAACTACCACCAGTTTAGCTTCAGTTACCGAGAAAACTACGACAAACGCCTTGGTGTGGGCTTTAAATTGAGTTACCTGAGCGGCATCGTTTACCAGAAAATAAACGTCAGGCAGTCCTCTCTTTTTGTAAACCCGCAGCTCAGGACGTATAACCTTAAAATGGACGGCGTATATCGTTCAAGTTTCGCGTTTGATGGCGCCGACAGTATCGTTTCGGCATCCGCCGTTCCGGGATTCACCAACCCGGGCGCAGCGGTTACCGTAGGCGCGACCTATAAATTGCGGTACAACTGGAATATTTCGGGACATTTAAAAGATATAGGTTTTATCCGCTGGAACAATAACTCGCCGAAATACTCGCTAAAGCAAACCATTACGGTGGAGAACGCACAGAGTAAGAACGCTTCCTCACGCCTGGGAAACAAGCTCGACAGCGCCATTAACGAGAGCTATAAAACCGAAAGCTTTATCGGGCTGCTCAATGGAAAGGCAGAAATGCTGCTCACCAAAACTTACGAACATTACGAACCGTCGCTGCTGCTTTCAAAAAACACCTTTTTCAGGGGCGGCGACATCGGCCTGATCCAGCAAATAAAGTACGGTAGCTGGAATCTTGGCGTATCTACCGTATACAATACCTCGAAAGCGTTTATGGCGGGCGGCTCGCTCCTTTATAAAACGCCTGGTTTCGAGGTGTTCCTGGGATGCGACCAGGTGTTTAAAACCTACTCCATGATACGGGGCGCGATTAACGGCGATAAAGAATTCGGCTCCGGGCATGTGGGCGCCTCTGTTTATTGGGGGATGGCTTTCAATTTTGGGCGGGTGGTCGAACATCCCATGAACACGAACCGGATCCCCGGCACTTATTAGGGGTTTATGGCCGGCTTTCCGGCGATGAAATCTTTCAGGTAGAACGGCTCGAAATAGGCGGCGTCTACAAAATCGCCGGCGTTAAATTTTGCAAAAGCAGGCGCCGAAAGATCCGCCGCGGAATTCACGAAAGTTTCGGCGACGACCGCGTTGGCATGGTCAAGTACCTGTTTACATTTTGAAGCGCCATCTCCAAAGAAATATACCTGTTTATTTTCCAGGAAAGGTGCAAACGCCTGCCCGTCTACGATCATCGCCTGCACCGGAAGCACTTCCCGTACCGGCGATTCAAAAAGCGCGGTATATACTTCCATCCTGCGGGCATCTATCATCGGGCAAAAAAGGCTTCCTGGCGCGGTGGGATTACTTCCGGCGAAGCCGTAAACCATCGATTGAAGGGTATTGATGGCGATCAGCGGCTTATCAAGGGCGAAACACAGTCCTTTGGCGGTAGATACGCCGATCCGCAGGCCGGTATAAGAGCCCGGGCCCATGCTTACCGCCACCGCGTCGAGCTCATGCAGCGATCTCCCGGCTGCTTCCACCACTTCTTTGATGAATAACGTAATGTGGCTTGCGTGAACATTCCTTTCTGCCAGCTCTTTGCGCGCGATACATTCGCCGTCAGCGGCCAGCGCTACCGAACAGGCAACCGTTGCGGTTTCTATTTGTAAGATAAGTGCCATACTGTAATTGATCAGGGTACAGGATCGTGCCCGTGTTTTCCCCATGGATGGCATCGGCCGATGCGTTTCAGCGTAAGCCAACCGCCACGAAAAGGTCCATATTTTTTTATCGCCTCCACCCCGTAAGCCGAGCATGTGGGCGTAAAGCGGCAGGAAGGGCCCAGCAACGGCGAGATGGTATACTGGTAAAACCTGATAATGAGCAGGAACAAGAATCCGATAACTCTTGCGATGGCATCACCCGGCTGCTTCATTACAACTTGTTTTAAGTTTTTCCAGCATCGCCTTCATTCTCCTCTCGATAAAATCATACCCGATGACCTCCTTGCCGATAAAAGTAATCCCCAATAACAACTGGAGCTGGTGATCGCGGAGGAAAGCGTACAGCAGCTCTTCCTTATGGAGACGGTAAGCCTCGCGAATGCGCCGTTTTAACAGGTTGCGGTCCACGGACCGTTTAAACCGGCGTTTGGGTGCGCTGATCACGATCTTTGCCGGGAACATCATGGCTTCCGTTTCCTTAAGCCACATCACCTTAAAAGGATATAAAACAAAAGAAGAACCGCTATGGAAAAGCTTGCTAACCAGCTTCTCTCCGCATAACCGTTCTTCTTTACTAAAAGTGTACATTTTGATTGAATAAGCCCTGATGCAGATCAGAAAGGCCTGCAATCAAAATTATGCTTTATGACGACTCTCGTCAGATACGCTCAGTTTTTTTCTGCCTTTAGCTCTCCTGGAAGCCAGCACCCTTCTGCCATTTGCAGTGCTCATGCGCTCTCTGAAACCGTGCTTGTTTCTCCTTTTTCTCTGGGAAGGTTGGAATGTTCTTTTCATGACGTTTTTTTACTATGCTCTAAAAAACAAGAGCGCAAATATAGGAGAATGATTTCAAAAATGCAAGAAATGTTTTATCCTTTGACGGAGGTCCGGGCGGTTATGACCGGCGTGCCGGGCATCGAATATACGCGTGAATTGTTAACTTGCGGAGATGAAAAGAATGCTTTTTTTATTCACCATGCTTATGCCGTTTACCGGTTTCTCACAGGCGAACATGGAAGCGCACTACCGCGTCTATGATGCGGCTCAGAAAAAGGTGATCACCATCGACGAGCTTGTTAAAAACGTAAAGAATGCCGACGTGGTATTTTTCGGGGAAGAGCATAACGACTCGATCGGGCACTACCTGGAAAACCGGATCTTTGAGAAGCTATATGACAACTATGGCGAAAAAATGGCCCTTTCCATGGAGATGTTCGAAAACGACGTGCAGATCGTGGTAGACGAATACCTTAAAGGGCTGATCCGCGAGAAGAACTTCATCAAAGATGCACGTGCCTGGTCTAATTACAAAGACTACCGTACCATGATAGAATTCGCCAAAAGCAAGCACCTGCCCGTGATCGCTGCAAACGCGCCCGCACGCTATACGAATATGGTCACCCGCGGCGGTCTGCCCGCTCTTAACGGCCTGGGGAAAGCAGCGAAAGCCTATCTTGCGCCGCTCCCGATCGACACCGCAACCGGTGCTTACTACGAGAAGTTCGTGACAACTATGGGAGGCCACAGCGCGATGGGCGGCATGAAGATCTACCAATCGCAAAACCTCTGGGATGCCACCATGGCTTCCAGCATTCTTCGTTACCTGAAGAAAAATAAGGATGCGAAAGTTTTCCAGGTGAACGGGCGCTTCCATAGCGACCAGAAATTCGGCGCCGCCGCACAACTGGCCCGGTATGCCCCTAAACTGGAAATTGTGAATATATCAAGCTTTTCCGACAAGGGCTTTCCAAACCCCTCCTGGGATGAGCTGGCCTCGCTGGGAGACTTCATAATCATCACCGACCCGGGCGTGAAACGGAGCTATTGAACATTAAAGGTTTTTCTCTTTCAGCAGGTCGCGGATCTCCGTTAACAGTACTTCTTCTTTTGCAGGCGCAGGTGGAGCGGACGGGGCAGCTTCTTCCTTTCTTTTCAGGGAATTGATCAGCTTCACCATCAGGAACACACAGAAGGCAACGATAAGAAACTGGATAGCGGTGTTGATAAAATTCCCGTACTTGATGGCCACTTCGCTTACCTTATTGGCTTCATCGGCTTTAACCAGCACATACTTCATCTCCTTAAAATCTATCCCATTCGAGATGTAGCCGATCGGCGGCATAATAATATCGTCAACAATCGAAGTAACGATCTTGCCGAATGCCGCGCCGATGATCACACCTACCGCCAGGTCGATCACGTTTCCTTTTATCGCAAACGTTTTGAATTCTTTGAGAAGGCCCATAGTAATCTTTTAGGGTTTTGGAATAGTACGTTCGACGTTATACGTTCTGTCACGGCTATAAATAAGCGCGCAGCCGTGCCTGGTGCCGGAACGTAAAACCCCGAAAGTCAAACTCCAAACCGAAGTTCTTATTTTTCGTTTACACTTCCAAATCACTTGCCGGCCGCCGAACATTTCCCCTAAAACCTTGTTCCGCTAATCAATATATTAATGTAATTTTGGTTTTCTACACACAACATGCTAAGACAAAATCTTCAACAGAAATTATTACAGAAGCTTTCGCCGCAGCAGATCCAGTTCATCAAGCTTTTACAGGTACCTACGCTTGCGCTGGATACGCGAATCAAGGAGGAGCTCGAGGATAATCCCGCATTGGAGGACCTGAGCCTGGCAAACATGAACGAGCCCGTTGAAGAATACCCGGACAAAGACCCGGACGACAACTTCGATAAGGACGACAGCTCTGACGAATTCAACGAGTTTAACGTGGAGGAATACCTCCAGGAAGATAATATCAACGATTACGGTTCCAAGTATGATCAGAACAACGACGACGACGAGGAACGCAAAGAGATCCCGATAGCGATCCAGAACTCTTTTTTCGAGAACCTCGAACAACAACTTAACCTGGTGCCGCTATCGGATAAAGATTTCCAGATCGGCATGCAGATCATAGGCAGCCTTGACGACGACGGCTACCTGCGGCGCGCGGTTACTTCGCTGGTAGACGACCTGGCATTTTCACAGAACGTTTTCGCGGAAGACGAGGAAGTGGAGGAAATGCTGAAAGTGATCCAGTCCTTTGACCCGCCGGGAGTCGGCGCCCGCGATCTGCAGGAATGCCTGCTCATCCAGCTTCGAAAAAAGGACGCTTACAGCCCGGTGATCCAGAAGGCGATCCGCGTGGTGGAAGATTACCTGGACGAATTTACCCGGAAACACTACGACAAGCTGGAACGCATCCTGAATATGGATTCCGACGAGCTGAAAGAGGTAGTGAACGAGATCATAAAATTAAATCCTAAACCGGGCGATACCGGCGAAGCGACCACCAAACAGCTACAGGTGATCCCCGACTTCCACATCGCCAATAACGACGGGATCCTGATCCTGACCCTGAACGCGAAGAATGCGCCGGAGTTGAAGGTAAGCCGCTCTTACCAGGACATGTTCCAGCATTACGACAAAGCATCGCAGAAAGATAAGAAACTGAAGGAAGCCGTTCAGTTTGTTAAGCAAAAACTTGATTCGGCTAAGTGGTTTATCGACGCCATTAAGCAACGCCAGCAAACACTGCTGAAAACGATGAACGCCATCATGAACTACCAGTACGACTATTTCCTCACCGGTGATGAGCGTAACCTGCGTCCCATGATACTCAAAGATATTGCCGACCGGATCGGGATGGATATCTCCACGGTTTCGCGTGTTGCCAACTCAAAATATGTGCAAACGGAATTCGGTACGTTCCTTCTCAAATCTTTCTTTTCTGAGGCTATCCAAACCGATAGCGGCGAAGAGGTATCGAACAAAGAGGTGAAGAAGATCCTGGAGGAATGCATCGGCGGAGAAGATAAACGCCGCCCGCTCGCCGACGAACGCCTTACCGAGATCCTTAAGGAGAAGGGCTACAACATCGCCAGGAGAACGGTCGCAAAATATCGCGAAGCGATGAATATACCGGTGGCCAGGCTGAGGAAGGAGCTTTAAAACGTTTTCTGCGGACACGTTACCTTATACCTGTTATTCAGCAAGATTCCCAGTACAAATTCGTGCGAGCCGTTGCTTACGGTGCGGAGATCCGAGGTAGTAAAATCGTACGAATAGCTCAGGTTAAACAGGTAACTGATATTAAACCCGGCGAGCGCCGAAAACGAATCGTTCTTGCGGTAGCTGCCGCCGAGCCAGAACTTATCGCGGAAAGCGACTTTCATGTTCACATCCACCGAGGTAGGCGCCGGGGATACGTATTTTACCATTACGGATGGAATGGCTGCAATATCTTCGTTCAGAAAGAACTTATACCCCGCAGTGCCAAAAAAGTGCGGAACCTGTTTACCCTGCGTATAGGTATCGTCGTTGGTAAAGTTTATGCGGCGGCTTAATAGCTGCTGCGCCGAAAGTCCCACAAAATAGCGGGCGCCGTATACATAAATACCCGCGCCCATATCAGGCTTTACGCGGTTATTCTCATCTTCTACGATAGCGGGATCTACCGCATTTTCCAGGCTGATCTTATCCAGGTCGAGACTAATGCGCGAAAAACCGGCAGACACGCCCAAAGAAACATTTACGGTGTTGCTTACGCCGATGTGGTAAGCATAGGTACCGTTCACGTCAGTACGCCTGATGGGGCCGGCCTTATCCACCACTGCGTGGAAACCGATGCCATGATGCGGTTCAGAAGCGGCGTAGTTTTGTACGTAACTACGGTTCATCGGGTTGTCACCCTGGCCGCCGAACGAATTAGCGGAGCTCCATAAAAAGTTCTTGCCAAGCGGGGCATGAATAGAAATATAAGAGGTCACAGGCGCACCATCCAGGCCGCTCCACTGGTTGCGGTAACCTGCTTTCACGTCAATGTAGTTTTCAATTCCTGTAATGGCCGGGTTAAGCAGGTAGCTGTTAAAAATGTACTGGGTATACTGCGGCCGCTGCTGGGCAAAGGTCAACGTAGCACTGCATAACAACAACATCCCGGGTAGCCATTTCTTCATAAGCGTTACAAATCGTGCATAAATATAATTAAACGGGTATATCCCCCATAAATTATCTCAGAACAAATGCATTAGGAATATTTCTTTCGGATGACAGATCTACCTCACCACGGCAACATACCCCGAATGCGGCTTCCTGTCGCGGGCCTGTATCACGTAATAGTAGGTCCCCACCGGCACGGGGTTTCCATTGGAGGTGCCATCCCATGGCTGGGTATATCCGACAGACATAAATACCCGGATGCCGTACCGGTTAAACACCGTAACCAGCACGTCGGGATAGCTATCGAGGTAATTGATCGTCCAATGATCGTTGATCCCGTCGTTATTGGGGGTAAAAGTATTGGGAACTTTAAAATCAGGGATCACGCGCACCTCCAGCTGGTCGGTCCGGGTGCAGTTCTCCCCGGTAGTGATGGTGACCGAGTAAATGGTGGTTTCTTTTGGCGACGCTACGGGATTTTTGATATCATCGCGGCTCAGGCCTGCGGACGGCGTCCATTTATAACGAATGTTGTTGCCATCTGCGAAGATGTTCATTTTCTTTTCACCGTCTACCAGTATGACCATGTCAGGACCGGCTTCGAGGGAGGGCGCGAATGCGTTTACTACACGCACGGCGGGTTCGCTGGTACACCCAAGCGAATTGGTTACGCGGAGCGCTACCGGGTAATTGCCCACCTTAGCGAAGGTGTGATTAAAAGAGCCTCCGGATATCCGTTCCACGGTAGTACCGTCGCCAAAGTCCCAACTCCATTTAACGATCGTCCCTTCGGCAGGCTGCGATGAACCGGTGAAGGTGAATGTGTTGTTCTCGCAGGTTCCGTCGGTATTGGCAAAAACGGCGACCGGCAGCGGTCGTACCGTCACCGTATGTTCGGCTACGTTACTGGTACAACCGGTGCCGCTGGCCACGCTGAGCTTAACGATATACGTTCCTGGTCGTGCGTAGCTATGTACCGGGTTTTGCTCCGAAGAAATTTCGCCATCGCCAAAATCCCAGGTCCAGGTACTTATCTCCTTAACCTTGTCGGTGCTCTTATCCGTAAAAGAGATCCCCGTTTTAGCGCAGGCCGCCGTCGCCGCGGAGAAGTCGGCCGTCGGCGGATCGTACACATCGAAAATAAATTCGATGTCCTGGAAAGCCAGGTTACAGCTTCCTACGCCGGCATATTGGGCAGTGACTTCCACATTCCGTTGTCCCGCGGTTTCAAAGGTCTTGGTTTTCGGATGAAAGTATTGATAAAGTGTTTTGCCATTCTTCACAATAACCTTCGGAACAGGATTCGGGTCAAAAACAACTTCAGAGCCGTCGGCGAAATTATAGCGGAGACTTATTGCGGGTTCATTTAACACCAACCTGAATCTAAAATCCTCCAGCGTACAGGCGTTTGATAATTCAGGACCGGTCTCCTGCCCCCCTGTTACTCTTACCGCCGTAAGCGTCTGTGTGGAGGCAAGGTTCGTTCCCGCTGAATAGGCATACGATTCGTAGTCACCAAATCCGTACGCGATCGCGTTAAAGCCTTCGCTCGCCGAAAGCTTGAAGTAATTCCCGTTCAGGATCAATTTAAGAAAAGAATACCCGGAAGTACCCATCGCGGTGAAATTACCCGCCGGCATGGCGCCATTGATCCTGAAGCTCGCCGCGGCTGTGGTCTTGATCAGCACGTTCAGGTATTTCTCCTGGATATTCTGCAGCGGCGATGAGAACACCGTAATATTCGAAATATTGTACTCTACCGGGTTCAGCAGCACCATATCCGGGTCGCTGGGCGCGCCTCCGGCACAATCCTGTGTAAGCGCATATTGGGCTACCGCGATGGGTTTATCGGCAGTGATCATCGACGCAGCCGTGGCAGGCGACGGCAGCTCATAAAACTGTCCCGCATTTAAGGTAGCGATCACCTGGTTATCCGAGCGCACCGTGGTCAGGTCCTCTTTAGCAACTACCCGGTAAATACTGCCACGGGTACGGGCGCTTTTTCCGCCGGGACGCTGTGTGCTGAATGGGACAAATCCGTAAGTATTTCCCCAGCTTTCTACCGGGTAAGCCTGTTGGTAAAGCGGGTCTGCCGAAATATTGCGGGGAGAACAATTAGGGGCATAAATGGTAGTGGCCGAGCTTCCCGTAAAAACGGCAATTCGTTTACAGCTGGAAGTGGACGGATCTGCCTCAACGATCGTCCCGGTAAGATCCTGGGTATTTGTGTATTCATACACATCGCCTTTTTGGGGAAGCCTGATACGCACAATGTTACCGGTGGGCTGGTTATTTTGCCGAACGCGGATAAGCACGTCGGTATTGTCATCAGCAGCTACGATGGTGATCATCGAAAGCCGGGGTTCCAGGTCGGCATCGGAAGTGGGATACTGGTTGTAGCTCATCGCGATGTAACGCTGGCCGAGCGCATTTTCGGGAAGGATCAGCGAAGCTGCGGAACGCGCTTCCCCATAAATATGACCGTATACCACCACCCGAGGCTGCCCGGGATTTACAGAAACCCTGATGACCTTTTTTTTAATGACCTGGTCCTTGTCGGCACTGCTGATATAAGCCTGGTCCCTGGGAATGAGGATGCTGATCACCGCTTCTTTGGCCGGATCGAAATCGAACGGGGTGGAGAAGTTGCCGACCGAAACTACGCCCGACGACTTTTGACGGCCCGTGATCAGGATATTATACTTTGCGAGGGAAGGTACCGGCCTTCCGATACCGGTACTTGCGGAGCCGGGCACGTGCGTGGGAAATACGGCATAAAACTCCGTACCTTCGTTCGATACGTTTTGCGCCAGGCAGCGGCCCGCGAATAACGAAAACAACAGGCACAGCGATAACACACATGCGTGTGCCGCATAGCTAACTTTGTAAACAGAAGCAATATTTGTATAAATACGCAACGGCAACCCTCCCGGTCTTATTGATTCCTTCACAACGCAGAAACTACCCGCCGGATTGTCCTGCAATAAAAAATTGACGGTGCAATCTACTAATACCTCATGATTTTTGCAGCTATGGCTAATTTCTTTATCTTTACGCGATGATCGCGCACTTCGTGACATTCACAAAAAGATTTACCTATACCGATAAAATGACTAACAGCTTATCTGTCAGCTCACCTTTAAAAAACCGATTCTCATGAAAATCTTTGTAGGAGGACTACCGAAAGATATTACGGACAGCGATCTGCTCGACGCTTTTACCGATTTTGGACAAGTAAGCTCTGCCAGGGTGGTAACTGATAAAAAGACCGGTATCAGCCGAAGCTATGGATTTGTAGAGATGCCCGACCGCGAGCAGGCGATGCGCGCTATCGAGGCACTGCATGAAGCGGTGGTCGACGGGATGACGGTAAGCGTAAAAGCCGGAGTTGAAAAAGTGGAACCACCTAAAAAGCCTTTCGTAAAAGGAGCGCGCAAACCTTATGGCAATGCCCCTGCCAAAAGCGGCTATGCGCCTAAACGGAACAAAACCAGTGCCGGTGTAAACGGGAATACCTATAACAGCAATACCGCAGGCTCCAGCTATGCATCAAACACGAACTACAACGGCAACAACGCAAACAGCTATAACCAGAGTACCAGCGGCGACAATGCCACCATCCGCACCGGCGGATACCGTAAACGTACCAATGGAACTTCCGGGCCAGGCACACGCCCCCGCACCGAAAGAAAGCCTTAGAGCTGTACTTCTTTTTGCGGCTCGTACTCTTTAGCGGCCAGGTAGCGCTCTGCTTCCAGCGCAGCCATACAACCTGTTCCGGCTGCCGTTACGGCCTGGCGGAAGATCTTGTCCTGCGCATCGCCGCAAGCAAATACGCCATCGATGTTGGTTTGCGTGGTACCCGGTTTGGTGATCAGGTACCCTGTTTCGTCCATATCGAGCCAGTTCACAAAGATGTCGGTATTGGGCTTATGCCCGATGGCCACGAAAAAACCGGTAACCGGGATGGTCGACTCCTCGCCGGTGCTGTTATTTAACACGCGGACGCCCGTTACATTCTGGCCGTTCCCCATAATTTCCCGGGTTTCGGTATGGTAGTGGATCTCGATATTAGGCGTATTAAGCACCCGGTTAACCATGGCCTTCGAGGCGCGGAATTCTCCTTTACGTACCAGCATATGCACCTTGCGGCAAAGCTTTGCCAGGTAGGTGGCTTCTTCTGCGGCGGTGTCGCCGGCGCCAACGATCGCCACTTCTTCTCCCTTGAAGAAAAATCCGTCGCAAACCGCGCATGCTGAAACGCCGAAACCGTTGTATTTCTGTTCGCTTTCCAGGCCGAGCCACTTGGCGGAAGCGCCGGTTGCCACGATCACGGTATCGGCAGTGATCGTTTTATGCTCATCCACCACCACGCGGTGAGGCAGCGAGGAAAAATCAACCGAAGTGACATATCCGAAACGGATCTCCGTGCCGAAACGCTCTGCCTGCCTGCGGAAATCTTCCATCATCTCCGGGCCCATAATGCCGTCCGGATAACCGGGAAAGTTTTCTACATCGGTAGTTTGGGTGAGTTGTCCGCCGGGGACAATCCCGGTATACATTACCGGTTTCAGGTCTGCACGGGCAGCATAAATAGCGGCAGTATAACCGGCCGGACCGGAGCCTATAATGAGGCAGTGAACGTGTTCGTTTTCTTGTGACATTGAAGTATTTCGAAACACAAATTTAAGGGTTTATTAAGGGTTGTACAACAGGTATCAGCCGGAGGACGACTAAAATGACGCGGGATAAATAATTCTCCTGTAATTTATCGAAAGATGACAAGCGCCAGGAAATAAGATTAAAATTTTCTATAAATTGCCTAAAGTCGTATTTTATTTCTTAATAATTAAATGTATGTTCATTTTCTGGGGCGCACAGATTTATCCACCTTTGGCTTGATTGTCCTATTCATCAAACGATGATCAGGTTTGTATTACACCCGGGTTGAACTTCTTCACGATCGGGGATTGGTTGGCCGCAGCAATCCCCATCGAGATCACCTTCCTTGTTTCCAGCGGATCGATGATCCCATCCACCCACAAGCGTGCAGATGCGTAATATGGCGACGTTTGACTATTATACCGCTCGCTGATCTTCTTGAGGAGTTCCGCCTCTTCTTCCGCGCTGATTTCCTGTCCTTTCGCCCGCAGGGCAGATTCCTGGATCTGCAAAAGTGTTTTCGCCGCCTGGCTGCCGCCCATTACCGCCAGCCTCGCCGAAGGCCAGGCAAATATCAGCCGGGGATCATATGCCTTGCCGCACATGGCGTAATTACCTGCACCATAAGAATTTCCGATAACGATGGTAAACTTAGGGACGACTGAATTGGCTACTGCGTTTACCATTTTAGCCCCGTCTTTGATGATCCCGCCCTGTTCAGAGCGGCTGCCCACCATAAAACCCGTTACATCCTGGAGAAAAACCAGCGGGATTTTCTTCTGGTTACAATTCATGATAAAACGGGCCGCTTTATCAGCAGAATCCGAATAGATCACACCGCCAAACTGCATTTCTCCTTTTTTTGATTTCACCACTTTTCGTTGGTTAGCTACGATGCCTACCGCCCAACCATCGATCCGGCCAAGCCCGCAGATTATTGTCTGCCCATACAGTTTCTTATATTCTTCAAATTCTGAATGATCGGTGATCCGGTAAATGATCTCCAGCATATCGTACGGGCTCTCGCGGCTGTCCGGCAGCAGCCCGTAGAGTTCCTTTTCGTCTTTGACGGGGGGGGCCGGTTTTACACGGTCGAATCCTGCATTTTCGGGGAGCCCTGTCATGCTCATGATCTTCTTGATCGAGTCGAGGCACGAGGTATCGTCCTTATGCTTGTAATCCGTCACCCCCGAAATTTCGCAATGCATGGCAGCGCCACCGAGGCTTTCGTTGTCAATGTCTTCGCCGATGGCGGATTTCACCAGGTAACTTCCCGCGAGAAATACGGAACCGGTGCCTTCTACGATCATCGCTTCGTCGCTCATGATCGGCAGGTAAGCGCCTCCCGCCACACAAGAGCCCATAATGGCCGAAACCTGTATGATCCCCTCGCTGCTCATCCGTGCGTTGTTCCGGAAGATGCGGCCGAAATGCTCTTTATCCGGAAAGATCTCATCCTGCAGCGGCAGGAAAACGCCTGCGGAATCTACCAGATAGATCACCGGCAACCGGTTTTCCATGGCGATCTCCTGCGCCCGCAGGTTCTTTTTCGCCGTCATGGGGAACCAGGCGCCGGCCTTCACCGTGGCATCGTTGGCAATGATAACGCATTGCCGTCCTGACACATACCCTATACCGCAAACCACCCCGGCCGATGGGCAACCGCCATATTCGGCGTACATACCTTCCGCCGCCAGTGCGCCGATCTCCAGCCATTGGCTTCCGGGGTCGATCAGGTAACTGACGCGTTCGCGGGCCAGCATTTTACCCCGCTCTTTTTGTCTGAGCGCCGCCTTTTCGCCGCCACCGGCAAACGCTTTTTTTAGCCGTGTGCCCAGTTCATAGCTCAGCTGTTTGTTAACATCCTCATTCTTGTTGAAGTTCAGATCGGTCATAATGGTTAGTAACTAGGCGTTTACGGGGATTCACGGTTGGGGGTACGGATAAAGCTATGGTATTTTCGCAGCTTTATCCAAAGGAGAAACAGGGTTACCAGGAATATGTTCCGGTACCGTGCAGGAAAAACGGTCAGGTAAGGTTTCGGTCCCTGAACCAAACTTCATCGGGTTTAGCGTCGTACTTACTCATCTTTTCCACCAGCGTCTGTGGATCTGGTTCATTGAAGACCAGTTCCCTGTTCGCCGGCTTCAGGTAGCGGTGCCGTACCATTACGTCCATCTGGGCAAACAGCGGATCGTAAAAGCCGCCGATATTCAGAACGCCGACCGGGTTTCCATGTAACCCCAGCTGCAGCCAGGTCAGTACTTCGAAAAACTCCTCCAGGGTACCGAATCCGCCTGGGAGCACGATAAATCCGTCAGACAGATCAGCCATTTTTTGCTTCCGCTGATGCATGTTTTCAATGATGATCAACTCCGAAATCCCCGTATGCCCTACCTCCTTATCTACCAGGAACCGCGGGATCACCCCGATCACCTTGCCGCCCCTGGCGAGTGCGGCATCGGCTATAAGGCCCATTACGCCTACTTTACCGCCACCGTAAACAAGCGTGATGTTATTGCGGACGAGGATCGCCGCCAATTGTTCAACCGCAGCAGATAACGCCGGATCACCATTAAAATTTGAGCCACAAAAAATACAAATCGCCTTTAATTTCATCGGGCAAATGTAACAAGACTTAAATAAAAAAGGGAGCCGCTATGGA
This sequence comes from Hufsiella ginkgonis, assembly GCF_009834915.1. Lineage (GTDB taxonomy): Bacteria > Bacteroidota > Bacteroidia > Sphingobacteriales > Sphingobacteriaceae > Hufsiella > Hufsiella ginkgonis. The sequence goes on from NZ_WVHS01000002.1 coordinate 1,062,111, forward strand.
TCTCCCTTTTCCTCAATCAAACAAACAAGTCTTATTTATTCGTCATGTAATATGCTGGTTATCAAAAAGAATAGTGTAAGGTTACGCCAAAAGTACGTTGATCCCCCAATACCCCTGCATAATGCCCGGCATTGCCGCCGGCCGGCAATAGTTGTTCGAAATAGTTCTTATCAAACAGGTTACGGCTCCAGATAAAAGCCGAGAGGCCCGAAGTCGCCCTGAAACCCGTCCTGGCGTTAACCAGCGTATAGCCATCGATATTCAAGTATTTTGACGGAGACGGGCTCGAAGAAAAATGCGACCGGAAAGATCCGTCGGCCGCGAAAAAGAATTTCGAGCCGTGGCTTACAAATTTAGCCGCAGCAGAGAATTCGCCTCCGAGCGATCCGGCCCATTTCGATACACCCGGGAGTACGCCGCCCGAGATATCTTTAAAGGCTATTTGTACATTGCTGCTGTTGGCAAGACCTGTTTCTTCCAGCGGAAGCGGTGCATTGGTAAAGCGAACATACTTGGCATCGGTATAGGCGCCGGCTCCAAAGAACGAGAAATGCTGCCCGCCCCTGATATTGGCATCCAGCTCCACCCCTTTTACATTTACCTTTTCGGCGTTGGCGATGTAACCGCGGTTAACGCCAAGTTCGGCCGACTGAACGTTTGTCTGGTAATTTTTAATATCAGAATTATGGAAGGTTACGTTGAAGGTGAGGTTATCTGCGGGCGTGGTTTTAACCCCAAGTTCATAATGTTTAGTGTCTTCGGGCTTGATAACCGCCAGGTCTGTCGCTGCAGCGCCATTAACGGTAGGGAGACCGGCGACGTTCACCCCAACAGGCTTGTAGCTGGTAGAATAGGTAGCAAACGCGTTGATACGGCCGGTGGGCTTGTAAGCCAGGGTAAGCTGGTAGGTAAAATTATTTTCATCCGCATCTGCAGCGTACGACTGGCTGCTATATACACCATTTTTTAAAGCGATTAAGGCGGCATCTGTAGTTTGGAGACCACCTTTCGCAACACGGTCGTATACGACGTCTTTTTTGTCGTAGTTGAAGCGCACACCGGGTAATACATGGAATCCCTCGAAGATCTGCCAGTCAAGATTAGCAAATACCGCCGCGCTTTTCGACTTGATAGAAGCCTCCGTATAAATTCCGTACCCCTCGAACAGGCCCGGTGTTTTCCATAAAGCGCTGGTCGAGCTTTGCGAAAAGCGCCATTGCGCGGAACCAGACTCTTCTGTACCATGGATTTTAACCTCCTGGTCGAAATAGAATACGCCGACAACGCCGCTAAGCCTGGACGACAACTCCCCGGCGTACCTCACTTCCTGCGACCAGCTCCTGTGCTCGGCCGGGTTCTGTGATTTTGCGAGTGCCTGGAGACCGGTAAAATCCCTGTCGTTAGACGGGTCCCAGTTCCAATAGCGCCATGCCGTGGTAGAGGTGAGCGTACCGAACCCGATCTTTGAATCAACATTCAGTGAAACGCCGCCCAATTGGTTGCCTGACCTCCATGGGGTGTCGTGATCTATCTTGCGGTCGAAAGCATTCAGGCTTGGCAGCGTGTAATTAAGATCAGCAATGATGGCGTTAAACTGGCGGTATGCAGGTCGTAACGTAGTAACCACGCCTGCCACTACCTGGGCATAACCATCCGGTTTTTGATCTGATGCGTCGCCCGCGAGCGTGATGGCCGTATTTTCAGATGGTTTGAACAGCAGCTGACCGCGAACGCCCAGGTTATTGATGTCATTGGTCGCTCTTCCCGTTCTTACATTCTCAACCAGGCCGTTACGCTGCGTCCCAGAAAAGGAAAGACGGCCGGCAAACTTCTTGCTTAACGGTCCTGTAACCGAAGCTTTGGCCTGGATATATCCATAATTGCCGAAGCTGGTCTCGAAATCGGCGTCGGGGATAAAACTAGCCTTCCTGGTGGTAATATTGATCGCACCTGCTGCGGTGTTTTTACCGAACAGGGTGCCTTGCGGACCACGTAATACTTCAACGCGCTCTACATCGATAAAGTCGAAAGTGGCGGCGGCCGGTCGTGCGTAGTACACGCCGTCCACGTAAAATCCCACACCCGGGTCGAGACCGTCATTGGTAAGCCCGAACGGCGAGCCGATGCCCCTGACGTTGATACCCGTATTGCGGGGATTTGACGTATAAAGCTGGAGCGAGGGAACTACCTCTTTCAACCGGTTTACGTTGAACGCGCCCGACTGTTCTATCTGGGCGCCGCTTACCACCGAGATAGGAATTGGCACATCCTGCAGCACCTCCGCACGCCGCCTGGAGGTTACCACGATCTGGTCAAGCAGCGCATTTTCTACGAGCACTAATTCCAGCGGAGTATCCTGGAGCTTCAGCACCTGGAAGTCCTGGGGAGTATAACCAACCGAGCTAACCCTGATGTAGAACGGCGGCTCTTGCCTTGCATTGATGCTGAAGGCGCCATTGTCATCTGCGCTTACGGAAACCGTGGTGCCTCTTATCGCCACCGTTGCGCGTGGTACCGCCTCCCCTTTGCCGTTCTTTATCACGCCGGTTAACGTGCCCTGGGCAAGCGCCGCCGTGTTTGGTAAGAGCAGAACGAATAAAGGCAAAAATTTTATTACGTAAAGTAAACGTTTCATAATGTGAGTTGGATATAAAAAGTTGTGTTAAGGAATGATATGTTACCGGGAAATAAACGAAGCTGTCGGGAAACAGGTCCCGTTCAGTTGCAGGAGACGCAACAACAGCAGCAACATGGAGATGAAGAATGAATGATCCGGTTCATTAATTACAAAGTCTATAGGATTAATAGACAATTATACGGTGAGAGATCGGATGCTGCAAACTTTTTTTAAAAAAAGAAGAGTAAAAGGAGAAAGCGGGAACAGATTCTATTCTCCATTCCCCATTTCTCACCTCGAATAGTTGGGCGCCTCCTTCGTAATGGTAATATCATGCGGGTGGCTTTCTTTCATCCCTGCCGCAGTGATCTTCACGAACCTGGCTTGCTGTAATTTTTCGATGGTGGCTGCACCGCAGTAGCCCATGCTTGCCTTCAGGCCGCCAACATACTGGTACATCACTTCGGCGAGCGTGCCTTTAAATGGAACGCGGCCCACGATGCCTTCAGGCACAAGTTTTTTGATATCATCCTCCACATCCTGGAAATAACGGTCTTTAGAACCCGATTCCATCGCTTCGATGGATCCCATTCCGCGATAAGACTTAAACTTTCTCCCTTCGTAAATAATGGTTTCGCCCGGAGATTCCTCCACTCCGGCGAATAATGAGCCCGCCATAATAGAGCTTGCACCGGCGGCTATGGCTTTAGAAATATCGCCGGTATGTTTAATTCCGCCATCGGCTATAACGGGAACACCGGTTCCGCGGAGCGCCTTAGCGCATTCGTAAACAGCATATAACTGTGGAACACCTACCCCGGCTATGATCCGCGTGGTACAGATCGAGCCAGGACCGATGCCTACTTTCACGGCATCTGCTCCTGCTTCGGCCAATGCCGCGGCGGCTTCGGAGGTGGCGATGTTACCTACAATTACCTGGAGATCAGGAAACGCCGCTTTTACCTCCTTCAGCATACTGATCACGCCTTTAGAATGGCCGTGTGCCGTATCGATGGTCACCACGTCCACACCCGCTTTTACCAGGGCATCTACGCGATCGAGGGTATCGGCGGTTACGCCCACCGCTGCTCCTACGCGCAGCCGTCCGTGCTCGTCTTTACAGGCGGCCGGGTAATTTTTTACTTTTTGAATATCTTTAAACGTGATAAGGCCGATCAGTTCGCCGCGATCATCAACCACCGGCAGTTTTTCGATCTTCATATCCTGCAGGATCTCTTCCGCCTGCACCAGGGTGGTCCCCTTGGGAGCGGTGACCAGGTTTTTTGAAGTCATTACTTCGCTGATCGGTCTCCTCATATCCTTCTGGAAGCGCAGATCGCGGTTAGTAATGATCCCGACCAGGATATTTTCGTCGTTAATTACCGGGATCCCCCCTATACTATGCCCGCGCATGATCTTGAATGCATCTCCTACCAGCGCGCGTTCATGGAGGGTAACGGGATCCTGGATCATCCCGCTTTCAGAGCGCTTAACCTTACGTACCTCTTCGGCCTGCTGCCGGATGCTCATGTTCTTATGCAGCATGCCGATACCGCCAGCCTGTGCGATGGCGATGGCCAGACCCGACTCGGTAACGGTATCCATAGCCGCAGACACCACGGGGACATTTAGCCGGATCTTTTTGGTAAGCCAGCTGCGCGTGTCTACCTCGCGCGGCAGTACTTCGGAGTAAGCAGGAATTAACAGGACATCGTCATAAGTAAGGCCTTCACTTACGAATTTTTCTGGATCAAGATACATAGCAAACAGGGTTTTAGGAACGCTTATTTGCCGGGCAAAGGTATGGAATCTTTTTGGAAAGTTATGTACGTTTAACGTCAAAGCCTACCGCTTGCCCACAATCACTTTCTCCATATCTTCAAACCGCAGGTACTCGTTGGCCAGCCGAAGCAGCTCATGAGGCGAGATCGTTTTAATCACCTCTAGGTAGCGGTCATAATAATCGTAATCCAATCCGAAAAAATGAATGTTCTTAAATTTATCGGCATGTGAGAACGCATTCTCCAGGCCGCCGAGGAACGACCCCAGGATATAATTTCTTACCAGCCCAAGCTCCTCCCCGCCCACCGGTTCCTCTTTTAACAAAGTGATCTCCTTTTGAATTTCGTTAACGGCAGCGCTGCATACTTCCGCCCCGACCTCGGAAGAGATAAAAAAATACCCGGCATGCTGCATCGACGCAAGGCCCGAGCCGATGCCATAGGTATAGCCCTTGTCTTCGCGGATATTTGCCATCAGCCGCGAGCCGAAATAGCCGCCCAGAATGGTATTCAGCACCTGCAATCCCGGGAAATCTGCATGCGTACGATTTACCGACAACTGCCCGATCCTGATAGCAGACTGCAGCGCGCCCGGCTTTTCTACGTAATGCTCCTGCCCTGCTCCCTTCGAAAAAGTAAAATTGTTTTTTCTTGCGGGTGCGCCGGAGTCTGCATCGCTGCCAAAATATTCGCCGATCGCGTCGATCATATCGCCCGTTACCCTGCCGGCTATCATGATGGTGCAGTTCTTAGGACGGTAGCACTTCTTAAAATAATGCTGGAGATCCTCCCGGGTCAGCCGGTCATAATCGCCGGCCTGTACCGGGAAGCCGTAAGGCGTCGTTCCGAACAAGGCGTACGAGAATGCTCTCCTGGCAACCACGTCGTTCTTTTCCAGGCTCACCAGCAGCTTTTGCTTTTGGTTACGTTTAAAAGTTTTAAGTTCCTGCCCCGGGAATATCGAATCTGTGATCACCTCCCGCACCACCGGCAATACCGATCGAAGGTGCTTATTTAACGTATAAAGCACTACGGACGATTGATCAACACTGTGCTCCATCTGGATAAATGCACCGTAGTAATCCACGCGCCCGGCTATTTCCGAAGCTTTCAGCTTGCCTGTGCCGTCGTTCAGCATGGTATTCACTGCCTGGGCCTGCAACGGTTTTGCAGCATCCCAGTTTACGTTCTGGTAAATAAACTCAATCCGGCAAAGCTCCTGGTCGCCGGCATCGATTGTAAAAATTTCTATCCCGTTTGGCAGCACGTGCTTAAGCGGGCGTATAAGCTCAATATTTTCTACCTGCCTGAAGGCAGGCGCTATTTTTCTATCCATTTTTCTTTCTTATCAGGATGCCCGTAAAGCTTCCGGGGTTTCGGCTACCTTTCCCGGCGTTTCGGCGAGATAGTACATTACAGAGGCGTTTTGTTTGGTAAATACCTCGCGGGCCCGGTTCCGCAGATCTTCGGAAGTAACGGCCAGGTATTTTTCGGTTTCCCGGTTCAGGTCCCCGGCATCGCCAAGAAGCTCGAAATAGGCCAGGTTCATGGCCTTATCCAGCAGGCTCATCTCCGCAAAAGCGGCAGTCGATTCGATCTTGTTCTTAATCTTGGTAAGTTCATCGTCGCCAATCAGCCCGTTTTTTAGCACATCCAGCTCTGCCCAAAGCGCCGCTTCCGCCTGTCCGGGCGTTACGCCGGCAACCGGTTTACCTTCCAGGATAAACAGGCCCGGATCAACACTGCTGGTATGATACGCGTTCACTTCGCTGAAAAGTTGCTGCTCTTTTACCAGGCTGAGATAAAACCGTGAAGATTTCCCCCTCGACAGGATATCCGACAAAAGGTCCGACTCATAAAATCCGCCGGTCCTTCTTGCCGGGATGTGAAATCCCATATAGATCGCGTTCACCGGTACTTTCGCTTCCACCACCAGCCGTCGCTCTGCGGTTTGCGCAGGTTCCTGCACCAGGTTGCGCACATATTTTTCTCCTGCGGGGATGTTCCCGAACCATTTCTCCGCCAGCAATTTAACCGCAGCCGTTTCAACATCGCCGCCCACCACCAGTATCGCGTTTTGCGGGTTATAATGCTTGTAAAAGAACGCTTTCACATCTTCGATCTTTGCGTTTTCGATATGGGAAAGATCTTTACCGATTGTGGCCCACTGATACGCGTGCTCCCGGTAAGCCAGCGGGCGAAGCTTAAGCCACACATCGCCGTATGGCTGGTTAAGATATCGCTGCTTAAACTCTTCCGAAACCACGTTCCGCTGTACTTCCAGGCTTTTCTCGCTGAACGCCAGCCCGAGCATCCGGTCGCTTTCCAGCCAGAAGGCGGTTTCTAGATTTACCGCTGGCAGTGTGATGTAATAATTGGTGATATCATTACTCGTAAAGGCGTTATTCTCCCCGCCAACGCGCTGTAAGGGCTCGTCGTAACTCGGCACGTTTACCGAGCCGCCAAACATCAGGTGCTCGAATAAGTGGGCGAATCCTGTTTGTTCCGGGTTTTCATCCCTCGCACCTACATCGTATAATATGTTCATCACCGCCATGGGGGTGGTTTTGTCTTCATGCACAATCACCCGCAGCCCATTTGCGAGTGTAAACCGGTTAAATTTTACCATGTAGTTTTCTATCGTTTATAATCCTCCGGCCTGAACTTCCATCGCCTGTGCGACCAAAGCCAATACCGTGGTTCCCGAATAATGAGGCGCTCCAGGCACCTCACATGCGCTTCGGTAATTTCGTGCTCCTTCATTTCGGCCGGGTTCTCTACCAACGGCACAAAATTGCAGCTATAGTACCCTCGCTTCACCACCCTGACATCACAGAACACGACAGGATAATTGGTTGTTTTTGCGATCTTCTCGATCCCAAGGAATACCGCTGTCGGCTGGTTTAGAAACGAGGTAAAAAACTGTGTTTCGTGCTTTACCGGGGTTTGGTCGCTTAGGAAAACCGATATGGAAGGCTCACGCCTGAATTCCGCGATCTTTCGCAACGTAAGTTTCATCGGCACCATTACCGCCCCAAACCGCGACCGTACCTTCCTGGTGAAATCCTCGTAAATTCCGCTCGCCAACGGCTTATAGATCACCAATGCTTTTTTATCCGTTAACGACCCGATCGTAGCCGCCATCTCCCAGTTGCCGTAATGACCGGCGGCCAAAATAACACTTTTTCCATCAGCAAAATACTTGTGCAATACCTCCGGGTTAAGAAATACGAAATGTTTGGCCGCCTCCTTGTAAGGAATGGTGATCATTTTTACACATTCCACGATCAGATCCGATAAATAACGGTAATAAGCCTCTTCAATTTCGGCGCACTCTGCTTCCGTTTTTTCCGGGAAGGCGTTGCGCAGGTTCATACGGACCACCGGCCGGCGGTATTTCACCACGTGATACAGCACCAGGAAGATGAAGTCAGAAACAACGTACAACACCCCAAACGGCAGCAGCGAAAGCAAAAACAGTAACCCGATGGCGATCCTTGTCAATCCCGATCTTATCATTAAGGCGATAATTTGAACATTCAAACTTATCAATTATTCTGTTTTCCCTATCTTCCGTCCGAAATTAAACCCAGGAATGACTTTCAACCTCACCGGGAACCTTGTTGATATTGCAGGATCCGCCATATTTCCCGCAACCATTTTCGTAGAAAACGGACGGATCACCCGGATCCTGCCGCTGGAATCGATGGCGGATCCCGGGGCTCCTTTTATCCTCCCGGGATTTGTGGATGCCCACGTACACATCGAAAGCTCTATGCTGGTGCCTTCGGAATTTGCCAGGCTTGCAGTGGTACATGGTACCGTAGCCACGGTAAGCGACCCGCACGAGATTGCCAATGTTTGCGGCATGGCCGGCGTAGAATTCATGATCGAAAACGGCAAAACCGTACCGTTTAAGTTCAATTTCGGCGCACCGAGCTGTGTCCCCGCCACTTCATTTGAAACCGCCGGCGCCCGGCTCAACGTAGCCGAAGTGACCGCACTGCTTGAACGCGACGATGTTAAGTACCTGTCGGAGATGATGAATTTCCCGGGCGTGCTGTCTGACGACCCCGAAGTGCTGCAAAAGATCGCCGCAGCCCACCGGCTGGGCAAGCCTGTTGATGGCCATGCACCCGGGCTACGCGGTGAGAAAATAAAAAAATACGGTGGCGCAGGCATCAGTACCGACCACGAATGTTTTACGCGCGAAGAAGCCCGGGATAAACTGGACCATAACATGAAGATCCTGATCAGGGAAGGAAGCGCCGCAAAGAATTTCGACGCGTTGATCGGTTTGCTGCATGAATACCCGGATAGCATCATGTTTTGCAGCGACGATAAACACCCCGATAGCCTCATAGCCGGGCACATTAACCAGCTATGCGCCCGTGCGGTACAACAAGGCGTCCCGTTATATAACGTCCTGAAAGCGGCTTGTATCAACCCGGTCATACATTATTCGCTCGACGTCGGTTTGCTGCGGGAAGGCGATACCGCCGATTTTATCCTGCTAAAAGACCTCGTGCGTTTCGAAATTGTTAAGACTTACATAAACGGTATCCTTGTCGCGGAAGACGGCGTCTCGTTTATCGATCGCCAACCGGTGGTGCCGCTCAACCAGTTCAATTGCGAATCCAAAGTTCCCGCCGATTTTGCCGTTCACACCACAGAAACCGTTCCCGAAATAAACGTTCCCGTAATAGAAGCGCTTGACGGGCAACTCATCACCAACAAGCTCATGCTAGCTGTGGCGGTAACGAACGGGATGATCCGTCCCGATCTTAGCCGTGATATCTTAAAGATCGCCGTGGTGAACCGTTACCACGAAGCACCCGTGGCTACGGCTTTTATTCATAATTTCGGCCTTAAACGGGGCGCGATTGCGTCGTCGGTAGCGCACGACAGTCATAATATCGTAGTAGTTGGCACCAGCGACGAAACCATCGCCCGGGCCGTCAACCTGGTGATCGGGGCGAGAGGAGGCATCAGCGCGGTGGATGATCATGTACAGGCGCTCGTGCTTCCGCTCCCGGTAGCCGGCCTGATGAGCGATAACGATGGTTACCGGGTGGCGGCCGCCTACACCCATATCGACGCTTTTGCAAAAAATCTGGGCTCAACCCTCGCCTCACCTTTCATGTCGCTTTCTTTTATGGCACTCCTGGTCATCCCCTCACTTAAACTGAGTGATATGGGGTTGTTTGACGGGGAGAAGTTCAGCCTGGTTAACGCCTCACGTTGACCCAATGTAAAATAACCCCCCTCCCATTCTCAATCTGGATCGCTACTCGCTATCTTTGCTTTATGATTGTTTCGGAGCTCCTTAACCGCGCTGCGGCGTTCGATTTTCTTTCGGAAGAAGAAGGCGTTTTTCTTTTTAAACATGCCGGCACCGCCGAATTGATGCATGTGGCCAACGAACTCCGGAAAAAACAAGTACCGCATGGCAAGGTAACCTGGCAGATCGACCGCAATGTAAACACCACGAACGTTTGTATTGCCAACTGCAAGTTTTGTAATTTCTTTCGCCGTCCCGGGCATGCCGACAGTTACATTACCGGGATCGAAACCTATAAACAAAAAATTGAAGAAACTTTCCGCTATGGCGGAGACCAGCTGCTGCTACAGGGCGGGCATCACCCCGACCTGGGGCTTCAGTTCTACTCGGACCTTTTCCGGGAATTAAAATCATTATATCCTAACCTGAAATTACACTCGCTCGGCCCGCCGGAGATTGCGCACGTTTCAAAGCTCGAAGGCATGTCGCATTACGACGTATTGAAGGCGTTGAAGGAAGCCGGGCTTGACTCGCTTCCCGGCGCCGGGGCCGAGATCCTGAATGACCGGGTGCGCAGGTTGATCTCTAAAGGTAAATGCGGCGGCCAGGAGTGGCTCGACGTGATGCGCGCCGCACATAAACTGGATCTTCCGTCATCGGCAACCATGATGTTCGGGCACGTGGAAACCGTCGGGGAACGCTTCGAACACCTGGTATGGATCAGGCAGGTACAGGCCGAAAAGCCCGAACACGCCATGGGCTTTACCGCATTTATCCCGTGGCCGTTCCAGGACGACGGTACGCTGCTCCGGAAAGTACGCGGCATTACCAACAACGTAAGCGGCGATGAATATATCCGCATGATCGCACTCAGCCGCATCATGCTTCCCAACATCAGGAATATCCAGGCTTCGTGGCTCACCGTGGGAAAACAGGTAGCCCAGCTATGCCTGCACGGCGGCGCCAACGACTTCGGCTCTATTATGATCGAGGAGAACGTGGTTTCGGCTGCGGGTGCACCTCACCGGTTCACTGCCAAAGGGATCCAGGAAGCGATCATCGAAGCAGGGTTCGAACCACAACTGCGCGATCAGCGCTACCGGTTCCGCGACATCCCGGCGGAAATTGAGGAACAGGTAATTAATTATTAAGGTACGGCATTTAGACGTTCCTGTCCCCCGCTTAAAACACATTGCGGACGTATGCACCCGGGTGTACAGCGCCGAACGTATAACATTCCATATATAAAAGAAAGAGGCAGGATTTCTCCCGCCTCTTTCTTTTATAGTTCCCCGAACGACCGTTAAGCCAGGAACGGAGTAACTATTGCGAGAACAGCTGCTTTGGTGAGCGGTTCGTCGAAGGCTTCTGTAGCCGCGTTGGTAGAGATGTTGCCGCCCACTCCCATAATGGAAGTAATAGTAACACCGCTCTGCGACACGTTATTTTCACCCGCATAGATCGCGTCGACCGAAGTACCGATGCCGGTATCATTGGTTCCTGTGATCCAAGGCTTCATAGCCGAGGCGGCGATTGAAGTGGCTCTTCCCCTGCGCATCTGCCGCAAATGAGAAGCGTGACGTGCTTCCACGGAATGAAGGTTTAATGCCGCAGTGAGCACTACTTTATTTCCCACCAGCGAAGGAGCTTGTCCTTTGTAGGCACGTACGCCGGTATCTTCAAATGCCTGGGCGACGGCCAGGAACGTGTCATAGTTGGTAAATACCGTTGGGAAAGTGCCCTTTGCTGTAAAATCAAAGGCAGGCTTGGCGATGGCGGCAGTGCCCAATACAGACTTCAGGAACGCCACATGCGCGTTTTCATCCCCGGCGATACGCAGCAATGCACTTGCCGCGGCAGTACTCTGTCCCTGCGTGGTAAACAATGCGCTGCGCGTTGAATTGGTGCCCGCCGCATAAAACTCCGACTCGAGATATTCCAGCGTAAGCGCAAAATTCAGTACCGCGTTTACGTCGGCAGTCGACTGCTGTCCGTATGCTTTCTTGAAAAGAGTCGCAAATGCCATAGGTAATGCCGCTATGGCAATTTTTGAGCCGAAGCTGGTAATATTCTTGATCGCGGCACGGCGCGGACTAATGCGCTCATTAAATTCGGGATCAACGGTCTCAATTTCTTTTATAATGTTTAATAAGTTCATGTTTGCTGTTTTTAATAGGTTGGAAGTCCTTCTACGTTAATTGCTGTCTTGATGTACGCGCCTGCGATCGCCAATACTTCCGAAGGACTGCGTGATTTCTCCATCGCGTAACCGTCCAACACATCGGTACCAACGAACGTGCCGTTGCTGATCAGGTCGCGGATGAGCGCAGCATGCCGGGCTTCCACAGAAACGATTTTGCCCGCAAGCGTCAGGTATTCGGGATTCTGGATCAGGAACCCGGCGCCGTTATAGGCAGAAACACCGAGGTCTTCAAAGGCCTTCGCGGTAGCGAGCACGCTATCACGGCTGTTAAAATTGATCGACGAGAAGTTCACCTCCAATGCGGCGATCGCATTAACCCCAAGCGCCGCCTTAAAAAACTCGCGGTGGGCAATCTCATGGTCGCGGATATCGGTCAGGTAAGACGTTTCCATCGCTGTGATCGAGGCGTACTGTGTAGCCACCACCTGGGTGTAAAATGCGGCTTCCAGTTGCTCCAGCGCATATGCATAGTTAAGGATGGCGATATCCCCCGTACCGAAATATACCCCGTTTATTTCGTCGTCCTTATCGCAACCCGCAGCCAGCAAAGCGATCGATGCTGCTCCTGCGCCTGCATATTTCAGGAACGAACGGCGTTGGAGACTGGCGGATAGAAAGGCTTTCTCTTTCTTCTCTTCAGCATAAGTTAATTTTTCCATAGGTTAATTGTTAAAGTGATGTATAATTATTGAGTAAGAATTTTCATATCGGTTAAATGAACTTACGATGAAAAACCAGGACCAGTTTTCGCAACATGATTTTTTCCTGACAATTGTGTAGCAAAAGTTCATTTCCTTATAATTGCCCTCAAAACATACATACTTGGACAAGCTGGTTTTATATACTGAAGCGTTGATCTTCGCCTCCGAGCAAAGTGTGGGAATTGCCGATATCAGGGAAGTTATGCAAACGCTCATCGAGCCTGCGCCGGACTACGAAGCGATTTTATCGGCCATTCACACGATCCGGGAAAAATACAGCGACGGTCAATTCGCTATCCGGCTTGCCGAGCTGAACGGCGGCTACCAGTTTCTTACCGCCAGGGAATTTTACCCCGTGATTAACCAGCTGCAGGTACAGCGTTCCCGGAAAAAACTCTCGCAGGCGGCGCTCGAAACGCTGGCCATCATCGCTTACCGGCAGCCGATCACCAAGCTGGAGATCGAGCAGATCAGGGGTGTAAACTGCGATTACTCGGTACAAAAATTGCTCGATAAAGAGCTTATCAGCATCTCCGGCAAAGCCGAAACCGTAGGAAAACCCATCTTATACAGCACCAGTTCGCTGTTCATGGATTATTTCGGGATCAACTCGATGGCCGAACTTCCTGAGATGAAAGACATCTCAGGCGAACAAAATGAAATCGGCGAACATGCCGAATAAATTATTTTCTGCTATTTCAGAAACTATGATTTCTTGTAAATTTGGTAGAAGTAAAAATCTTATTAATTTTAAAGTACAGGAAGTAACAACCATTCGTTTTATCACAATTTAATTCGATGAAGACTCCAAAGAAAACCGATAAGAAGGCAGGCATTAATAAAACTCCTGGCAAAGAGATTAAGAACACAGCCGGTAAACCAGCCGAGGATAAAATGATGAACAGCCGGTTCACGGGTGACGACGACGACGATGATTTCGACGGCATGCCGCTGGACGAGATTGATGGTTTTGACGAGCTGAACAGCTACGATGACGACGACGATTATTAATCATTACAGATAAAATTGGCGCAGCATCCGGATTTCTACGGATGCTTTTTTATTTTAGCGCGGATGGTGATAAGCGAAGTTATTTCCCGACAAGACAAAAAAGATTTCCTGGATGCAGCAAGGACCATTTACCGGAACGACCCGGTTTGGGTGTGTCCGCTCGATGAGATGGTCGAAAGCGTATTCGATCCCGCGAGAAATAATTTCCATAAACATGGCAAAATAACCCGCTGGATCCTTAAAGATGCATCGGGGAACCTCATCGGCCGCATCGCCGCGTTTATCGACGAGCTAAAAGCTTACGCGAATGAACAACCGACCGGCGGGATCGGTTTCTTCGAATGTATCGACAGCGTACCGGCATCGGTAATGCTGTTTGATACCGCGCGCAACTGGCTTACCGGAAACGGGATGCAGGCCATGGACGGCCCCATAAACTTCGGCGAGAACGATACCTTTTGGGGTCTCCTCGTAGAAGGATTCACACACCCCTCTTTCGGGATGAATTACCACCCGCCCTATTACCACCGGTTGTTTAATGCGTACGGTTTCCAAACGCTTTACGAGCAGATCACCAACCACCTGGCAGTTAAGAAGCCGTTCCCCGAACGGTTCACAAAAATCGCAGAGTGGGTGGCTAAAAAGCCCGGTTACGAGTTCAGGCACCTCGAAGTAAAGCAGTTCGGTAAATTCGCCACAGACTTTATGGAGATCTACAACGATGCCTGGAAGGACTTCAAGAATTTTGTTCCCATCACCAGGCAAACCATCCTGGAAAGTTTCGAAAAAATGAAACCGATCATGGACGAGAAACTGATCTGGTTTGCCTATATCAATGGCGAGCCCGCCAGTTTCGTGGTAATTATGCCGGATGCCAACCAGATCATAAAACCGCTAAATGGAAAACTGGGCCTTATCGGAAAGCTAAAGTTCCTGTATTACCGCTACCGCGGCGTAAACCGGATGCGTGCAATTGTGATGGGCACCAAGCAGGCATACCAGAAACATGGGCTCGAATCGGCCATGTTTATCAAATTAAAAGAATACGTGCTTCCGCTTAACAGATACGAAGAGCTGGAACTTTCGTGGGTAGGCGATTTTAACAGCAAGATGCTGGCGATCCATGAAGCAACAGGGGCGGTTCCCGGAAAGAAACACCTCACGATGCGTAAGTTATTTAAAGAGGACCAGGCGTAAGGTACCAGTTAAATCAGCTGATACCCGACCCGGCATTTTACACAGAAATTTTTGTTCTCCTGATCTCCTCGAACAGGTCGATGATCTTTTTCTGAAGACCGATCACTTCGGCTTCTCTCTCCTGCAGCTTTTTGGTGAGTATTTCCAGCTCGGAGACATATTTTTCCTGCTGCTCCGAATCGTTAAACGTGAGCAATTGCACTACGCTCATCTCAAACAAGGTAGCGATCTGCTCCAGCCGCGATAAGTTAATATCTGTAATTCCGGTTTCTATCTTTGAAAAAGCAGGGATCGAAATATCCAGTCTTTTTGCTACGTCTTCCTGGCTCCAACCCTTTTGGTGCCTTAACAACCTGATCTTTTTTCCTAACGTTTTCATTTACTTCTTAATTAATTATCCTGTGTGTGTGTTTGTTACTGTTTAACTGTTAACTGCTGTTTCCGCTAATTCCTGCAAGTTCATACCGCCAAAGTTGCCAGAGCTCATCAGAAGCAAATTTTTACCCTTATAATTAAGGGAACTCAAAAACCTTTCCAAAGTTTCAGTGTTATTGAAAAATTTTAACTTATTGTCGCCAAAGGCAGCCTTAACCTCACTTTCACTAAATTCCTGCATCTTTTTTTGCTCGAAAGTGTGCTTATCTATAAAAACTATTGCTTCATTGGCAAGTTTCATACTTCCCTCGTATTCCTTAAGAAAATCGCGGTTTAAGCTGCTAAAAGTATGCAGTTCGATCACGGCAATTAATTCGCGGTCGGGATATTGTTCTTTTACCGCACTGGTGGTTGCCGTAAGCTTGGAAGGAGAATGTGCGAAATCTTTATAAACCATGGTACCGGCACCCCTGCCGATCACTTCCAGCCGCTTCGCAGCACCGGTGAAAGTGCTGATGGCGGCATTAAATTCGCGGTCGCTCACGCCCAATTTCCCGCACACGAGACGGGCGGCGGTCAGGTTTAACAGGTTATGTCGCCCGAATACTTTCAAAGGAACCCGCTCACCATTCTCTACCAATCCGGTAACTCCGTCTTTAACGACATATGCCGGTGTTTGGTATGGAATTTTTTCCAGTTGAATGTCATAATGTTTCACCATTTCGTTCAACAACGGATCTTCGCTGCAATAGATGATGGTACCTCCCGGTGTAATGGTATCCAGGAATTGCCTGAACTGATCTGCATAGTTCTCAAATGTCGGGAACACATTGATATGATCCCAGGCAATCCCGCTTATAACCCCTATATCAGCCCGGTACAGGTGAAATTTAGGTCTGCGGTCTATCGGCGATGCCAGGTATTCGTCGCCCTCGATCACCATCACCGGCGCATCTCTTGTGATCCTCACCATCGTTTCGAAGCCTTCCAGTTGCGCACCTACCAGGTAATCGATATCCTTGTTGTTCGCTTTCAGCACATGCAGGATCATCGACGTAATGGTGGTCTTACCATGGCTGCCGCCGATCACCACGCGCAGTTTCTCTTTGGCCTGCTCGTATACATATTCGGGGTACGAATAGATCCGCAAACCGAGCTCCCTGGCCTTTAGCAGTTCAGGATTATCCGGACGCGCATGCATACCGAGGATCACGGCATCCAGGTCGGCTGTAATATTATTTGTATCCCATCCCATGGTCGCGGGAAGCAATCCATAGCGCTCCAGCCTCGATCGCGAGGGTTCGAATATCACGTCGTCAGACCCGGTTACTTCTACTCCTTTTTTGACTAAAGCTATAGCAAGATTATGCATCGCACTTCCGCCAATTGCAATAAAATGTGTGTACATTGAAACGCTAACGTAAAAAATATTTTTAAGAAGTAAAAATTTTTTCAGTAAAAAAGGAATTACACGAGCTGCCGCATAAATTTCGCGGCTACCCACTCGCCTGATTTACGATGGCCGATATAGGTTAACGACACGCTTCCTGCCTGTTGGATAAGCATCGGGAGGTCAGTCTCTTCGTAAAACCCGCTGAGATAAAGAACCGCGCCAGGGGTCATCACCTCAGCATAACGGCCGATCTGGTCCAGCAGGATGTTGCGGTTGATGTTGGCCAGGATGACGTCGAATTCGGTGTCGGGGATCGCTTCTTTCGAGCCGCAGCGCGCTTCGATCCGGGGCACGCCGTTCAACACCGAATTTTCGACGGTGCTGTCATAGCTCAGGGGATCATAATCGATCGCCAGGATCTTTTCGGCGCCGGAGCGGGCTGCCAGGATCGCCAGGATCCCTGTGCCGCATCCCATATCCAGTACCGATTTACCGGTAAAATCCTCATCCAGCATATAGCTGATCATGAGAGTAGTGGTGGCGTGGTGCCCGGTGCCAAAGGCCATCTTCGGGTCGATCACGATCTCGTGCGGGTATTCCGGGTGCGGTTCGTGGAATGTGGCGCGCACATAACACGCATCGCGGATAAGAAGCGGTTCGAAGTTGCTTTCCCATACTTCATTCCAGTTCTTATGCGCGATAAAATTCGTTTCAAACGAAAATTCAAATTCCCGGGTCAGGAAAGAGGCCGCCAGGGACTCCAGCGCTTCCTGGCTAAAATTTCCGTCGGGTATGTAGGCATTAAAGCCTTCCGTGTTTTCTTCAAACGTATCAAAACCTGCATCGGCAAGTGCCGCGATCAGCAGGTCGCGGTGAAACGCCTCTCCTTTACCGACCTTAAAAACTACTTCCCTGTAATTCATTGATGATTAAAAACCTTTGCGATATCTGTAAAGTCCCTTGATTTAAGGGATGCACCGCCGATCAGGCCACCGTCTATATCGGGTTGAGCGAACAATTCAGGTGCGTTTTTCGCGTTGCAGCTTCCGCCATACAGAATGGAAACGCATCCGGCGAACGTCGCATCGTATTGATCAGCCAATTGCTGACGGATAAATGCATGTATCTCCTGCGCCTGCTCCGGGCTCGCCGTTAACCCGGTGCCGATGGCCCATACCGGCTCATAGGCGAGCACAACTTTGCCGAATGATCCGGCAGGAAGGTGGAACAGGCCATTTTTCAGCTGACCGCTGATCACGTCGAAATGATTCCCGGAATTTCTTTCCTCAAGTGTTTCGCCAATACAGAAAATAGGGGTCAGACCGGCTTCCAATACGGTATTCACCTTTAGTACCAGCAGTTCGTCGGTTTCGCCGAAATACTGGCGGCGTTCCGAGTGACCGAGGATCACATGGCTTGCACCGGTCGATTTCACCATCGAAGCAGATATTTCGCCTGTAAAGGCTCCTGAAGCAGCCTGGTGGCAATTCTGCGCACCAATCGCCACCTTTGCATCTTTACCGGCAAGCTGTGCCAGCGTATACAGGTGAACTGAGGGCGGGCAAACCACCACTTCCTGCTGGCCCAGCACCTCGTCGTTCACCATGTTCACGATCTCTGAAAAGAGGCTTTGCGCCGCGGTATGGTCCAGGTTCATTTTCCAGTTACCAGCTACAATTTTTTTTCTCATGATATTTCCTGTTAAAAACTTCTATATTTTTCTGTTTTTTCAAATATGGCGGTCAGCATGCGCCTGGTAGCAGCATCGAGCTTTATGTCGCGGCGTTCGAACACCCGTTCCACGGTATCGAAGAGCTTTTCGAGGCGATATGTCTCTATCCCTGCTGAGCCGCCCCATGAAAAATCGGGGATAAAGTTCTTCGGGAAGCCCGCGCCGAAAACGTTCGCGCAAACGCCCGCCACGGTGCCGGTATTAAACATGGTGTTGATCCCGCATTTGGTATGATCGCCCATGATCAACCCGCAAAACTGCAGTCCTGTTTTACGGTAATCATCCCTGGAATAATCCCAAAGCCGCACCTCCGCATAGTTATTTTTTAAGTTCGAGTTATTGCTGTCGGCGCCGATGTTGCACCATTCCCCGAGCACGGAATTACCCAGGTAGCCTTCATGCCCTTTAGAGGAATGAGCGAAAATGACCGCATTGTTGATCTCGCCTCCCACGCGGCAGTAAGGACCGATGGTGGTCATCGGGTAAATTTTTGTACCCATTTTTACCTGCGAGTTATCGCACAGGGCAAACGACCCTTTAATGTTGCTGCCTTCCCATACAGCACTGTTCCGGCCCAGGTAAACCGGGCCCTTCAACGTGTTAAAGGTCGCACATTCGGCCTCCGCGCCTTCCTCTGCGAATAAATGGTCGCCAATGATCGTATTGGTAGCGCTCAGGCTTGCGGAGCTCCTGCCTGTGGTAAGCAGCGCGAAATCTTTCCTGAGCTCGGTATCGTTATTCTTAAAGATGTCTTCCGGGTAAACCAGCCGTGTAAAACTTCCTGTGTAAGGAACCGGTTTGAAGTCGCTGGCAGCCGTTCCCTCAAAATCCGCATTTCCGGTGGCTACCGCGATCAGCAGGTCCCCGGCCATCAGCGCATCACCGGTATTCAACGCCGAAATGGCGTTCAGCAACGGCTCATCAGGGCAAACGGACCCATTTATAAACAATGAGGAACGATCGGTATGCGGCGGGAAGAGCTCCTGCAAATAATCTTCGGTATGGAAAGCCACTTCGGCGCCTAGCCATTTTTGCCATTTCCCGGCAATTGTGAGGATACCGATGCGTATACCTGCCACCGGACGCGTAAAGGTTAGCGGAAGCAGGGTTTGCCGGCTTGAATCATCAAATAAGGTGATCTTCATGCATTCTTTCTTAAAGCCCCGCCAGGGAGCCTTACCCGGCAAAAATAAAAAAGTCCCGGTTATTGAACCGGGACCAGGGATATTTTTTTAATCGCAGAATTATTTCTTTGCATAACGGGTACGGAACTTATCGATACGTCCTGCGGTATCTACGAGTTTCATTTTGCCGGTATAAAAAGGGTGCGACATGTGAGAAATCTCAAGCTTTATTAAAGGATACTCATTTCCGTCTTCCCACTGGATCGTTTCCTTTGAATCAATGCATGACCGGGTTAAAAAGGCATAGTCATTAGACATGTCTTTAAACACAACTGGTCTATAGTTTTTAGGATGTAAGTCCGCCTTCATGATATTCTATTCGTTTTAAGAGGTGCAAAGATAACGATCTTGTTTGAAAGTACAAAACGTGACGGAATCTTTTTTCCCCCATTCCTACTCGTAAAAATACACCCGTTTTACCCGTTGCGAAACGCCTGTCAGGATCTCATACGGGATCGTGCCCAGTTGCCTGGCCATTTCCTCTATCCTGATCTCTTCGTCAAATACGATCACTTCATCCCCTTCGCGGGCATTGGTACCAGTAACATCGAGCATGCACATGTCCATGCAGATATTGCCTATGGTAGGCACCAGGTAGCCGTTTATACTCATTTTACCTGCACCGTTACCGAGGCGGCGATCATACCCATCCGCATAGCCGATCTTTACCGTAGCGATCTTTCCGCCGTGCGGCAGCACTCCCCTCCTGTTGTAGCCCACCGTTTCGCCCGGCTCAAGTATTTTTACCTGCGAAATACTGGTTTTAAGCACCACAGCGGTCTGCAGCGGCGAGCGCGTTTTAAAAGCCGTATCGATGCCATATAAACCGATGCCTAAGCGAACCATATCGAACTGTGCCGAAGGATGCCGGGTAACGCCCGATGTGTTAGACAGGTGCCGCAGGAAGGAATAGCCCAGCGTTTCCTCCATCGTAGCCGTAAGCTCACTGAATAACGCGGCCTGGTGGCTGGTAAATGCATCGTCTGCCGCATCTTCGCTTGAAACGAGGTGAGAAAAAGCCGATTTAACCTTTACTGAAGGTGCATTCCTCAATAATTCAAGCATCCCGCCAACCTCCGCGGGCATAAAGCCGAGCCGGTGCATTCCCGTATCCAGTTTAATGTGCACCGGGTATTTCTCTGTTTTCTTCTGGCTAAGCACGGTAATTAACTCTTCAAGGATCCGGGAACTGTACACCTCCGGTTCCAGCCCGTGCGCTATCAGCGTATCGAGCGAGCCCGCATCGGCGCTCATCACCATGATGGGCAGGGTGATCCCCGCCTTCCGCAATGCGACGCCCTCATCTGCAAACGCAACCGCCAGGTAGTCTACCTTATTGAACTGCAGCAGGTTGGCGATCTCGAAGCTGCCGCTGCCGTACGAGAACGCTTTGACCACGGCCATTATTCCAACTCCCGGCCGCAGCTGCGAACGGTAAAAGTTCAGGTTAAACTCAAGGGCATTGAGATTGATCTCCAGGATGGTTTCATGCACTTTCTGTGTAAGCGCTTTGCTGATGCGCTCGAACCCGAAAATGCGCGCCCCCTTGAGCAGGATAGTTTCGCTTACCAGCTTCAGGTTGCCGAGGTTATCGAGCAACTCTTCTGTGGAGTCAAAAAACTGTGCCTGCATCTTAAACTTGTCGTGGTGCGTTCCGATCACCGGCCCCACCCCGATCAGCCGGTCCACGAACTTATTCCCGAGCAGCGACGCCACTTGTTCGTACAAGTCATCCTGCGGCCCCGTGCCGGGCAGATCAGAAAGTATCAGTGTACGCTTGGGATGTTGATTTTGCTGCTTTAAAAAATCGAGCGCGATAGCCAGCGACGAAGTATCGAGGCTATACGAGTCGTCGATAACCGAACAATTATTGATACCGTTCTTTAGTTCCAGCCTCATTCTTACGGGCTGCAGCTTTTCCAGGCGATCGTCGGCCACTTCCGGATCGTAGCCAAGCGCCAGCAAGGTTGCCCAGCAGCAGATCACGTTCTCTACCGAAGCCGCGTCCATGAACGGTACCAGGCACTGCACTTCTTCCGCTCCGAAACGTCCGCGGAGGAATTGATATTTATCTTCCAGGATCTCGTCGTCGACCACCTCCAGGTCTGCATGACCGTGGCGGCTCCAGGTAAAACGGCGTTCACCGGGAATTTCCCCGATATAATTTTCCAGGTAAAACGGGGCGTAAATAAACAAACCGGTCTGTTTAAACAGCCGCAGTTTCTCTGCAATCTTTTCCTCCCGGGAAGAAAAGCCCGACTGGTGCGCTTCACCGATATTGGTAAGGATGCCGATAGTCGGCTGGATCACCTCTCTTAGCGCTTCCATTTCACCCGTGCGGGAGATCCCCGTTTCAAAGATGGCGAGGGTATGGCTCTCATTCATTTCCCAAACGGACAAGGGAACGCCGATTTGCGAGTTATAGCTCTTAGGGCTCCGGATAACATGATATTCGGGCGCGAGCAACTGGTACAGCCACTCTTTTACGACTGTTTTGCCGTTGCTTCCCGTTATGGCGATCACCGGGAATGAAAACTGGCTGCGGTGATGTGCCGCAAGTGCCTGCAGCGCCTTCAGCGTATCAGGTACCACAAGGAAGTTTGCGCCGGGATACCGGTCGAGGTCGCGATCATACGCAGAAACGATAAAATTCCGCACACCTGCCTGGTACACCTCCGGGATGAACTGGTGCCCGTCGCGGCGCCCTGCCAGCGCAAAAAACACGGCGTGGTCCATATCCGCAAGCTTACGGCTGTCGGTACTGAGTGTCCTGATCCCCGCTCCCGGATCAGAAAAATGCGTAAACGCCCCGGTCACTTTACCCACTTCCGTAACAGGATAGATTTTATGGTTCATGTGGTGCTAATTTCCATTATTTTTACCAGAATAAGGAATGGGAAACAGGGAATAGAATTCACCGCTTCTGCCAACGCCAAACGACATGCCTGATCCGAAACTACTCACCCGCATCGAAAACTACTGCGTTTACCGGGAACGTGCGCAGCAGGAAGTCCGTGATAAGCTGTATGAATGGGGTGTTTTTCCTTCGGAAGTGGAAGCGACGATCTCAGCCCTCATAGAAGGCAATTTCTTAAACGAGGAGCGGTTTGCCAATGCGTATGCCAGCGGCAAATTCCGCATCAAGCGCTGGGGAAAGACAAAGATCAAACAGGGGTTAAAGCTAAGGAAAGTTCCCGACAAGCTTATCGCGAAGGCGCTAAACGGCCTGGATGCCCGGGAATATGAAAAAACGCTCAAAACGCTGCTCGAAAAAAAATCGTTCTCGATTAAAGAGCAAAGCCCGCTTAAGCGTCGTTACCAGCTTATGCAGTTTGCGTACGGCAAGGGGTTTGAATCAGACCTGATCGTCTCTGCCATAGAGGAGCTGGACCTTCAATAATGAAACTTCTTATAATGCGCCAGCAGCTCATCGCCGCCGTAATCATGTTTCAGGTCGCGCACCACGGTATGCACATGGTTCGCTTCATTTTGCGTATTGTCATACTCAATTAATACGGTCGGCCCCTGGATGCGGTAATAATGTCCTTTTCCCAGTTCCTCTACGGTGGCGCCTGCCCATGCGAAAAGCAGTTTATCCACACCGGCCATTTCTATTTCGTGCATCATGTCATCCGCGAACCGCGGCGAAAAGCGATTGATATACAGGCTCATCAGCTGCATAAATAACGCTTTCTGTTCCTTGTTAAGTTCGGCATAGGGAATCCCGGCGGAGGGTGTGATCAGCGCCGTCCTGTTTGTCATCGTAATGATGTCGCCCGGCGCCGTGGTAGTGTAAACCGCTTTTGCCGCCTGTTCGGGCGAAAACTTATGCAGCAAAGCGAAACCGAGTTGTGCTTCGTCCTTAAAGATCTGTTTTCCCTTTTCGGGGCCTGCAAGAACGATCGACGGGTTAGCGCCCATGAACGAGGGCGTTGAGGCGATCACTTTGTTATTGATGCTCGAAAAGCTGAACGACACATGGTGGCCCTCAAACCGCCAGCCCCAGGCATGACCAGGAGCGGGCGTACCAAAAAAGGTGAGCGAATACCGGCCCGGGTCGCGGTTCCAGCTACCCGGTTCGCGCTTTTCGAGCTCGTGCAGCAACAGCTCCATCTTCATGATGTCGAGCGTTTTCTGGTACGTTTTATCGCCGATATAGGCCCGCAGCAGCTCGAGCGCGAGGTCGCGCTGCGCCTGGCTTAATTCGTTAAACTTAACACCGATGCGGTTTTGCAGGGGAACGAAATGCCAGTTGTAGCGTTCGTCGCTTTCGAATGCATAAAGCGCCTTCGCTTTTTGGTCCTCTGTTAAGCCGGAAACAAATTTCGTGGCGAGGTTGAACGCTTTATCGGTTTGCGCATGCAGCAACTGTGAAGTGGACAGGCATAGGGCGAGCAGGATTAACCTTGGTTTCATTAGGGATTAATTGGTGCTTAAAGCTATAAATATTCTCCCACATCTTTACTGTCACGCTGAGCTTGCCGAAGCGCTGTCACGCTGAGCTTGCCGAAGCACTGTCACTTTAATCTTTCACCTCCGCATCAAACGCGCTGTTCAGTATCTTCCCGTTACGCTTTACCTGCACCCACACCCTGTATTTGCCTGCTTTCGGAAATGCGTATGGAAAGCTAACCTCATGTGCGGTATGCCCTCCGGCACTTGCGGTGTGATCCATGCCCAGCGTCAGCAGCGCGTTGCGGGTATTATCGTCCATTTCATCGAGCTTCCGTACAAAATGGTCGATACTGTCTGCAAACACCCTCGGCCTGGGCAGGTATTCCGAGATCGGTTTATGAAACGCAATGCGATCGAGGATGGCACGTTGTGAGCCCATCGAGTAATTGCCGTTTGGATGCAGGTGGATATAGACGGTGCCATCATCCTTCAGGATCACCGCATGAGCCATCATCCCCAGGTAAGGGTCGAGTAAGGCTGGCTTTCCTTCGGGACCGGTAAAGGCAAAGCGCAGGTCGGTAAGTTTGCCCGCCTGGAGACGCTCTCCGGACTTGCGCATCCAGGTAGCGGCGGACCCATCGGCCAGGGGAACACTTACCCCGGGGCTCCCGCAGATCGCCACATCCGCATTGCGCAAGTTCCTTGAAGCGGCAGAAATGCCATTGGTAACAAACCACGTATCATCCCGGTCGGGAGCGCTGCTAACCGGCGAATAAGCGGCATTGCGCATGCGCATACCGGGAATTTCAACGGTATCAACAATTGTTTCGGCAAAAACGCTCAACCGCGTGATATCGGCATACAGCCAGTACTTACCTGCAGGAAGTTCCGGCAAGGCCGACTCGAAGGTCACCGAATCGACCCTTTTCGGATGCAGGTGCGCAAAGGCATCCAGCTCGCCTGCCTTTACCAGGAACAGGTGCATCAGTTTGCCATGATCAGGTACGAGGTAGTTTAACTTCCGGGTGGTAACGAAGCGGCCCGTGGTTCTCATTTTATGCAGGAGCATGGAATCGATCCTGAGCGTGAGTATATGATTGTCTACGTCGGCGATGGTGGTGGCCTGGAACGGCTGGTAAAGATAATCGCGGTAATCGGCGGCAAGGCCGTTCCACCAGGTTTTCCCGCCCCAAAGGATCAGGGCCAGCACTACGAGAGAGCCTGCCGAACCGATGATCCTGCGGGTTGCCCTTTTACTATCGGTAGAGATACCTGGCATCAGCTGCCCGTCGCTTACGCTCGAGCCGATAATGGTCACCATCAATATCACCAGGAAGACCGCCATGGCCAGCAATCCCCAGCCAAGGCCGGGCGGCATGGTCCTTACCGCAGTAGAAACGGCCATTACGGGGATCAGCACTTCGCCTTTACCCGCCGGCCCGTCGACCTTAACCGACACACTCGATGCGCCGGCACTCATAAACCAGAGCCTTACATCATACCGCCCGGGCTGATCGGTGGCTTTCGCTTCGTCAGACTTAGGCGTCCCCTCCTTCCCGCTCATAAAATATACGGGCATGGCCGTGATGCGCACATCTTTGGTAGCGCCCTCCAGGAATACACTTACTTGCGCGGTTCCGGGGATCACATCCGGCGGCGCAATACTAACCAACACTTTATACGGGCCCGCCTTGCCCTCGTAGGTAACCCCGGGACTGCCAACATGGGCGAAACCGCTGAACGAACAGGCAACAACAAACAGGAAAATAAACAGGTTTCTCATCGCCGTTTAACGTTTTACAGATTTCATCCAGCTTCCCCAGCTTAATCCAACAAAGGAGGAGATGATGGCTGCCACCAATGCGATAGCCATTCCTTTTACCAGGTAAACGCCCGAAGCCACGTTGCCCGGGTAAAACAGGTACCGGTACGCATAATCCGGCGAAGAGCCAAAATACCAAGAATCCGTGCCCAGGAAACGATTGGGGCTGCCCGACATCAGCAGGTTACCGAACGGCCACTGCGCCGCGAATAACAAGGCGGTGAAAATTACGCCCGTCGCCAGCGCCCGGATAAAAATATTCTTCCCGCCCAGGCGCTGAAGCGCGAGGTCGATGCCAAAAGCCGGAACAATAAGCAGCAGCGGAAAATGGAAGCTTTGAAAAGATTCGACCCGGTTAAGTACCGGCCCCAGTAAAGGCTCGGCATGGAATAACGGAAGTACCCATACCATTAAAGCCATGATGACGGTATAAACGGCCGCCATCGCGGTAGCGCCCCAACGCGAAAATGAAGAAACCGACACCGCCACCATAAAGAGCGGGAAAAGCCCGCCGCTTACCTGGTAGAAAACCGTACTGTGCATATCATGACGGGTAAGATATTCGGACGCGATGGTGAACAGCATGATAAGCATGAACCCGGAAGAAAGAGCAAAGCTCCAGCGAAGCACCGTACGCGTGGCATTGCTGGCGCCGGCATCCAGCCGGTTCCCAAGCGCGAGCACGCTCACTATGGCCCCGAACTGTACAGTAACCATTCCCAGCAGCAATACGGTGTGCGGTGGCGACAGGATCTGCACATCGAGACCGAAAGTATTGTGCCACCAATCGTCGAATGGTGCGGAAGTGATCATGGTAAAAGCGCCCCATATCGCGAAAAGCGCGCCCAGCGAGCCGTAAAACATCCCCCAGAACTTAACGCTTTGGCTCCGTTCTGCCGCACTGCCCGCAAATGTAACCCGCAGCACATGGTACCCGGAAAACGTACCCGCTACTACCGCTCCAAGATAAATGGCCAGGTGCGGGGGGGAAAAGAGCCCGTCGCGACCAATGCTCATGTGCCAGGAAATATCCCAGATCAGCCCGATAATGATGCTCAGCGACGAAAATACCGTGGCATAAATGTACAGGGGAACTTTCGCAGCGGCTGCGGCAGGCCGGTCCTGCGCCACCGAAAGACCGGAGGGTGATAAGGTAATAGCGCTCATAAAATAGGGTTACGAGCTAAAGATATTGATTTTTAACCGGCGGCGTAATGAGATTACATAAAGTTTCGTGGCCTTTTTACAAACTCCTCCGCTGCTCCTCCGCCGAACCTGAATTTCGCTTCCGTACATCCACTTTGGCGCTGCCAAAATTATAGCTCAGGCTGAGACGCACATTCCGGCTGTCGTAACGGCTCCGGGTTTCGTTGTTTACGTTCCCGTAATTGGCGCGGCTTCGCTGTACACCTGTAAAAAAAATGTCGTTGATGCTGAACGAGAAACTGCCTTTTCCTTTTAGCACTTTCTTACCGCCGCTTAGCTGTGTGGTGGTAAGCGGCAGGTTTACCTCGTTGCCGTAGGTTACCCGCGACTGGGCGTAGATATATACATCGAGCCACCAGTCCGCGGGCAGCTCCACCTGGTTATCCAGGTAGGTATACCCGGTAAGCTGCCTCACCGTTACCGGCGACTGCAGGTAATCGAAATGATAACTGTTGCGGGCCATGCCGGCGGTATAGCTTGCCGCTAGCCAGCCGAACAGTTTCCCGGAATAGCTAACCTGCATACTGCCGTTGATATTGTCGTTTAAATTGGCTTTTAAGGCGGTGGTCACCTTACTTTGCTCGTCTACCAGGCTCAGGTCGGCGATCACGTTTTCTGACCGGCTATACGCTGCCGTAAAGCTGAAGTTACTTTTGGCAGTATAGCTCAGCCGGTAATTACTGGTAAAGGAGGGCTGAAGGTAAGGGTTGCCCCTGAAAACCGAGTAAGCGCCCCTTACTATGCGGAACGGGTTGAGGTAACCGTAGGAAGGCCGCCCGATCCTGCGGGCGTAGGAAGCATTCAGCGAGCCGCTCCCGAAATTATAACCGCCAATGAGGTTTGGGAAAAGGTTCAGGTAATGGCGGTCCACCACGCTGTCGAGCGTTAGCGAGTTTCCCTGCGTAAAGGTTTGTTCGGCCCGCAATCCTCCCTGGAGCGTAAGCTTCCCGAATGTTTGTTTGGAGGTGACGTACCCCGCGAGCACCGTTTCGCGGTAGCGGAAGTCATTGCTGCCATTATCGCTCAACACGCTCCCCGCAATGCCGCTTTCGGCCAGGAAATCATTTTCGATAGTTACGTAACTTCCTTTAATGCCGGTTTCAAGAGTCCCTTTTTTAAATTTCTGCAGGTAATCTGCTTTGTAGCTGTAAATTTTTGTGAGCGTTTCCCCATTTTGCGAAAGCTGCTGAACCGGCGAAAGGGCGCTTCCCCCGTTGCTTTTTAGCTGGAGACCGATGCGGTTATCGTTTTGGTAATGAAAAAGCCCTGCATCGGCGTCCATGCTAAGTTCCTTTTTCTTTACCGAATCGAGCAGGGTTTTGTAATTCAGGTTAAGGTTAACACCCTGCGTGGTCCTGAAAGTCGCGTTATCGGCATAACGCACCGAGTCGGGCCGGAAATCTTTTAAGCGGTAAATGCCTGTCTGAGAAACGGTTTGTGGGTCATAATGTCCGCGGTAGGCGGTAAGCAGCGCACCGAACACCTCGTTTTTATCCAGGTAGTGGTCCCAGCCTAACCGTACATTCTGATTGCGGTACGGGGTTTTATAACGGAGCGAATCGAGCAACCGCTGCCCCGCACCTTCCAGGTAAGTGGTGGTTTGGATCTCCTGGGATTGTTTGCCAAAACCGTAGCCGTAGCTGCCGTACCCATAGTTTTTGCCCCACCGGTAGTTCAACCCGGCGTAGGCGCTGTTGTTGGACAAATACTTCCAGCCATGTCCGCCGGTGAGACTAACATTGGCGTCGTAGCCCGGCTTCACCCGCTTAATCGTTTTGATATTGATCAGACCGCCGTCGCCTTGTGCATCATATTTCGCGGAGGGAGTAGGCATTATTTCGATCTGGCTCACGCCGGAGGAGGGCGTACTGGCCAGCAAGGTCACCAGTTCGCGGCCCGAAAGACGGGTAAGCTTACCATCGATTAAAATACTGACGCTTTTATTTTCGAAAACGACGCTGTTCTCATTGGGAATCACCAGGCCGGGGACCTTCTTCAGCACGTCGAGCACATTCATCCCGGTCTTGGGATCGCCATCCACGTTCACCACCATACGATCGAACTGCTGTTCAATGAAAGGCTTTTCCGACCGGATGTTCACTTCGGCGAGCTGACGGGTTTCCGGCCTCAGGTAGATCAGCACCGAATCTTTCGCCAGGCTGTTGATCCGGAAAGGAAAGTAACCGGTATGGGTGATATAGCCATACGAGGCCCCTGCGGGAACCTGAATGCGGAATGTGCCATCGGCTCCCGTAGCGACGTTGCCGGTGGGTTTGAAATCGGCGCCGTAGAGCGTGATCGTGGCCCCGGCAATTGGTCCGCCGGCTGTGTCGAGCACAGTTCCACGAAACGTTTTTGGGGTTTGTGCGAAAGTTTGTAATAACGGCACGAGAAAGAAAATAGTCAGCAAAAACCTGGTCATGTGATAAGATTATCATCAAATATATTTGCGGCTCCAACGGCTAAAGCACGGATTCTTTGTTCGGGCATTTTTCTACGGCAACCTGCCTGTTTTTGTCTGTAACCCTATCGCAGACAAATAGCCGCATTTTGCAGATAAAATCCTGGGGGAGTACGATTCTGGCCGTAAACCTCCGGCGGTTCTTTTAGCTTTAGGCCATGAAGCCCCGCTTATTATTGTTATCGCTTTGTTTTTTGCTGTTTTACCTGTTCACAGACATGAACTGGCAGATCGGGAATTACCTCGCGGGGAACGACATTTACCGATTCCTTAAGAGCTGGCGCGGACTGGCGGTGGAGGTTTCTAATTTTCTCCCTTTCCTGTTGGATAACCTCCTCAGCTACGGGTTATTCTTTGTGCTCTATTACCGCCGGAGACTAAAGGTGGCGGCCATAACAGGTTACCTGCTGGTTACCATTCCCGTGATGATCTGCGGACGCTACCTCATCCAGGAAACGTTGTTCTACTCCTTGTTCGGCTACCACAATTACGGTGAGCATATGCGCGTACCTGCCCGGTATTTCATGGACAATATTTACTTCGCTATCTATTACAGCATGTTTGGCATCGTGTTCTTCTTCCTGCAACTAAGCAGCTATAACCAACGCCGTCAACAGGAACTGGTGCTGCAGAACCGCAATGCGGAGCTTTCATTCCTGCGTTCGCAGATCAACCCGCATTTCCTTTTCAACAGCCTGAATAACGTGTATACCCTGGTTTACCAGGGCTCGCCCAACGCCCTGCCCTCCATCAGCACGCTCTCTGAATTACTCCGTTACATGCTCTATGAAAAGGCCGAGCTGGTGCCGCTTCAAAAGGAAGTGCAATTTCTGCGTAACTACATCGACCTGCAGCTGATGCGCTACAATTTCGAGCCCGCCCTGGCGGTAACGACCGGCATTCCCGCAGATCTCCCGCTCAAGATCGCCCCGCTTACGCTGATCCCCTTCGTGGAAAACGCTTTTAAGCATGGCGACCTGAAGGATGCGTCGTTCCCGCTCACGATCAGCATAGCGGTAAACGAGGGTCGCTTATTTTTTGAGGTAATCAATAAAAAAGGTCGGCACCAGAAAGATGAAACAGGCGGGATTGGCCTCGATAATGTGCGAAAACGCTTAACTTTGATCTATGGAGAACGTCGCCAGCTAACGATCGACGACCAGGACCTGTTATTTTCCGTCCAACTGAACATTCAATTGCATGAGTAAGCCAGGGGTACTTAATTGTATGGTGGTAGATGACGAGCCGCTTGCACTATCGCTGCTGAGTGACTACATCAGGAAGATCCCGCAATTGAACCTGTACAAGGCCACTTCCGACCCAATGGAAGCCTTGCCGCTGGCTATTTCCGGCGAAGCCGATCTCATTTTCCTCGACATCCAGATGCCCGAGCTCAATGGCCTGCAGTTCATGAAAATCCTCGGCCAACGGAGCCTGGTGATCGTTACCACCGCTTATAGCGAATATGCGCTGGAGGGCTATGAGCATCATGTGGTAGACTACCTGGTGAAACCGATCACTTTCGACCGGTTCATTATCGCCGTGGAAAAAGCGACCGGGCGTTTTCCCCTGATCCAACCAATCACCGGGCATCCTGCACAACACGCCAGCGTCCCGAACAACATTTTCGTTAAAACAGAGTACCGCATGCTGAAAGTCGAGTTCGACGACATCCTGTTCCTGGAAGGCGCGCGGGATTATGTGGTGATCCACACCCGCGAAGGGCAGGTGCTAACGCTGGAGAGCCTGAAAAACCTCGAAGAAAGATTGCCGGGAAACCGGTTTATGCGGATCCACAAATCATATATCGTTGCGCTGGACAAGATCAATTTTGTGGAACGAAGCCGCGTTTCCATCGGGGAGCAACTGCTGCCGGTGAGCGATACGTTTAAGGGAAGGCTCGACGGGTATATTTACAGGTAGCTTTTATTTGGGCTTTGATAAGCCCTTATTGATCTCCTGGATCTTTTTAAACGTACCCTCCGCATCATAATCCGACAACAAAATGTTATAATCCTTCCAGAATTTCGGATCGTCGTTTCCTTTATAGTCGTTGATGTTCTCTCCGCGACCCAGTTTGGTATTGAAGGACGATTTCGCCACCGTATCCACGGCCGTTACCTGGTAATTAAATTTTACGTGTGCGGCGAGAACGGCCTTCCCGTCGGAGGTGTTAAGTGCCAGCAGGTGGTCTCCCTGCACATGAGAGAGTACCCAGTTTTTGCCCACCTGCTGGTAAAGAACCCCGGTACTATCCTGTTTAAGCCCGATGGTTACATCACCTGCACTTACCAGCGCATGCGCAATAAAATTCGACGACCGCCAGTCGCTTATCGCCGAAGGGCTCAGGCCGAAATCGAAATAAATAAAGGCGAAGGTCCTGGTGTCGATGTACATTTTGCCCCGAAATGTAGCGCCTTCTGATCCGGGCTTTTCTTTAAACTCCATCTCGTAAGCCTGGTAGCCCTGGAAGTCGACCACGTCGGTTACGTGAAACTGGTGATTGGGTATCCCCTTATCGCTTAAAAAGCCGCTGGCCGCACGGTGGTTGATGATGTCGTCCTCGAACACGGAGTTAGGCTTCTGCCCTAATTTCAGCATATCGAAATCGCGGGAATTCGTTTCGCTGCGTGCTTTTAGCAGCTTGAATTGGTCGGCATGCTGGTCGCCATAACCAAAGTTATACACATCGAACACCGCTTCAGACAGCTGCAGCGGCAAAGAATCCCTATGAGTATACATCCTGTAAAAGCCGCGGAGGATATGGGGATGACTGATATAGTTCCCCGGAATACGGGCAATAGCCTTTTGAAGGATCTTTTGCGCATCGTAATAGATCACGTTCACTTCTTTAAGTGCCGTTACGTTTTTTGTAAGCGATATAATTAACGCCTGCTTGTCAGACAGCCCGGAAACAGGAAAATACCTGGTCATAAACCCAATGCATGATACTTTTAAGGTGTCGCCGAGGTTTTCTTCCGGGATAATGAGCGCAAACCTGCCCGCCGTATTCGTGGCTGTAGCAATCCCTTTGCCGTTGATGCTGATATTGGCATGAGGCACCGGCTGCCGGTCCTCCGCAGCGCTGACGTTGCCGCTGATCACAATGGTGTTTTTTTGGGCGGAAGCAAGGCCGGCGAGGGTAAGAAGCGATAACAAAAGAAAGGCCCGAAATTTTATGCTCATGATTTGCAAGATATTTACCGGCTCAAGATGCGCAATAGTAACTTATGCCAGGCCTAAAGTATACCACGCAGCATAATAAAGAGACCACCTATCGTTATTCGACGACTTTTATCCGCCGTAGGCGATTTACCCGTCGACTTTTATCTGCATACCTTGCAACATTTTTATTCTGAAACAGTATAAGTCTAAAAATAGAAAATCTATAATCAAAAATTTATGAAAAAACATTACCTGGCAGTCCTATGGGCTTTCTTACTGGTTTTAACCATCGGTTCCTGTAAAAAAAACCAACCTGGAGCTTCAGACGAGGCAAAACCCAAGCATGGATTAGGGGCCATTCTCGACAACAAAGCTTACCAAAAAATTCAGCCGGCAGACTTTAACGAGATCAGGAAGACGCTGAGCAAGTTAGGGTATTCGGCAGACCGCGTATCTGTGTTACCCGGCAGTGTGATATTGAATCATCCCGCTGCCGGCGACCAGGGTTTTACGGGAACTTGCGTGTCATGGTCCATCGGTTATGCGCTGATGGGTACTTTGAACAATGAATTTCCAACGGTAAATGTGGTAAATCCACGCAGCGGATGGTACATCTATCAAAAAGATCACTCTGCGGTTGGAAATTGCAGCGACCAGGATGGTATGACCATTGTGAATGGAATGACCATCGCCACCAACAGCGGCGTTCCGGCCGAAAGCCTCGACCCTTCGCTTGGGTCGCCCTGCGTGGCCCCCTCCTCTACGGTTAATGCCGATGCTGCAACCAATAAGGTGCTT
Source organism: Hufsiella ginkgonis (assembly GCF_009834915.1). Classification (GTDB taxonomy): domain Bacteria; phylum Bacteroidota; class Bacteroidia; order Sphingobacteriales; family Sphingobacteriaceae; genus Hufsiella; species Hufsiella ginkgonis. The sequence goes on from NZ_WVHS01000002.1 coordinate 1,095,433, forward strand.
TACCGGTATGGCACCATTTCTAACCTCACGCAGATCAAAACAGCGCTAAGCCTGCACCTCCCGGTAGAAATGGGCTTTAATGTATTTGATAGCTTCGACGATGCGTTTTTTTTCGGCACTACATTCTCCTCCGTCAGCGGTAATTACCGCGGCGCGCATGCCGTTTGTATCGTGGGGTATGACGATGCCAAAAATGCGGTGCTGATACAGAACTCATGGGGTACGTTTGGTGGAGATGCCACTTACCCGGGCTGTATGTGGCTTGATTACGGCGTTCTCTTTAATGGTGCGATGGGCACACAGCTATTTGTAGCTAGTCCCGACAGCGGATCGCCGCAGGAGGTATTCGAGTTCTACAACTCATCCCTGGGCAACCACGCGCTTAGCTTAAATTACGGTCTGCCATCTTTACACGCAGGATGGAATCACAATGCGCAGCCTTTTAAAGCATATGCCAAAAACCTCACAGGCACCGTCCCGGTTTACCAGTTCCTTAATAATTCAAACGCGGATCATGTATATACCACTAACCGGTATCCTGGATTCGGACCTTATTACGTATACGACGGGATCGTATTTTATGCCTACTCCTACAATGCACCCGGAACGGTACCCGTTTACGAGTTCTGGCATGGCTCGGGAGATCATTTTTATTCTACGAATATTAACGCCGCCAGCCCCTTCCCCGGATGGACATATAATGGCTTACCATTTTACACTCTTCCTAATTAGGAAAGACCGCCTATGAGCGAGCGGGGCCGTTTGCACGTGCAGGCGGCCCCGCTTACAAGGCACCCGTCTTACAATGTCTATTCATTTCAAATTCAGGCGCTAAGCCATTTTTTTAAAAAACTTCTTGACAGCGTTGTAAATCTCTCTATATTTGCACTCCCAACACGAAAGAACGGGCTGGGAGGTTAGAGAAAGCAAGTTTCGAAGACCACAAAACATACATGCGAAAGTAGCTCAGTTGGTAGAGCGCAACCTTGCCAAGGTTGAGGTCGCGAGTTCGAACCTCGTCTTTCGCTCCATAATAGATCCCTTCCCTGAAAAAGAAGGGATTTAAAGTTTAAAAACAGTTGCTCGGATGGTGGAACTGGTAGACACGCAGGACTTAAAATCCTGTGCCCTCAACAGGCGTGCGGGTTCGATTCCCGCTCCGAGTACAAAAAAGAAGCCGTCTCATAAGTCAATTATGAGGCGGTTTTTTTGTTTTGTAATCACTGGCGGCGCGATCGGAACTTTCTTTGTATGGTTTCTATTTCATCTTTGCCAAGTCCGGCGGAAGGTTTCAATTCGAATTCGAAAATTCGCCTGGGGACACCTTTTTTCCTATTAAATATCATCTTAACGTCAACGAGCTTTCCGGTAAGGGTGCTATCCCTGCCGGGCGCAAGAGAGTAAGCTATATGATTTAATCGCTTATCGTAGGTATAAATCATGGTATCCGGGTATTTACTGCTAACGGTTTTGTCAGGCAGATAAGTTTCTTTTACCTTACCCGTCTGATCGTTTTCCGTTTTGAACAGTTTTTGGGTCAAATCGAAAAACTGCGCCCCTTTAAAGCCATATAGCATAAGGATGGAGTCGATCCGCGCCGATTTACCGAGACTATCCGCATAGCTGTTAAAAATTATGCCTGTGGCGTTTCGACCGGATTGCACGACATACTTCGCATTCCTGGTACTCTTGAAGCTTAGCGTTTTTTCCGTGTTGGTCGCCGGATCGAATTGCAAATTCTCAAAGATTTCTTCATAAAACCGCTTAAAGAATATCAGATCGCCGACAGGCATCACTTCAAGGCTGTCGTCATCGATCATTACTTTATTTGTGATCGTATCGACCCAATGAAAATGATTTATCAGCACAAAAGCCTGTGAAGTTTTTTGTGCCATGTAATGCGCATCGCATGACACGATACTGTATAAAACCAACCCGGATAACAATAGCAAAGAGATTTTTCGAAACATCATTATGGCAGTGTCCAGGATTTTATCGTGTTAATATCGATATTTTTAACCGGAACCTTTGGCGAACAGTCACAATAAGAAGTCATTACCGCGGCAATCGCCATTGATACCTGTTTATGACCGGGATAGATATACGGCGCTGCGGTGATTGATGCGGTTTCATAGCTTAGCGGGCCTGCTCCGACATACGTCAATGACTGATGCGTAAATGTCTGATACTGATGATTGGTGCTGGTGATCACTTTTACTGTGGCTAGCTCCACACTTTTAATTTTGTTCGCCGCAACGGCGCTGGCATGTGCCGGATACCACACGTAAATCATGGGGTATATGTTGTCTACAGCCTCACTATAATTTGGATTAGCCGCTTCGGATTCGCTATTGGCTACCGTCCAACCCATCCCGTCAAATGCCTCTTCTGCAAGTTCCAAACAAGTTTTTGGTGGCGCCTCACTTCCGCCGCCGCCTGTGGGGCAGTTATCAACTGTTTCCGAATACATATATGTTTCATCGCAATACCATGCTCCGAGAAGATAATCGCACTCGTACCAATACCAATCGATTGTGAACGGGACGCAATCATCCGGGTTCACAAGCTTCATTTTATCGTCCTTCGTTTTCTTGGGAACTGAAGCCGCATGAATAGTGCTTACAGCGGCACCGTCTTTATAGCCATTGCCACCTATCAACTGACCGGAAAGGGAATTAATCAACACGGTGCCGGAGAAATTACCCGTTTTCGCTTTAAACGTGTTTTTTACCAGTGACCCGGGATTGGCGGCGAGATATTGTTTATCTCCGATAACGGTCATATAAAAAGCCGAAGTCGTTCCTGCGCTTTCGATGAAGATCAGTCTTAGAAACGATCCGGCTTTTTTTTCATCGGCTTTTTTACCGTCGCTGTTTATTGAAACGGCAAAGGTTTTTGTGCTGCCGACAGGAATTTCCGAAATCGTACTGTCGCCTGATTGGTAAACGATCGCGCTCTCCCAATCGGGAATGATTGGTAAAGCGGCGGTTTCCGACGAAATAGAATTTCCATCGCTTAGCGGCTTGAAAATCGACACGCTTTGTTCTTTTTTTCCGATAGCCTGTTCATACCAGTTCTTTACTCCACTGATATGGTCTTTTTTTGAAATGGTGTCGTCTTTCTTACAGGAATGGATAACAGCGCCTGTTATAAATAGTCCAATCAAAAAGGATAAGATTTTTTTTGTTTTCATTGTCTGCGGGTTTAAGTGGACAATCAAATATATAAGAAATTGCGACATAGTGATATTATACGCTCCTGTAAATCTATTTTTTTGAAATTAGATTTTTCAAGTTGTAGATCCAACCACAGGTATCCGAGGATTTATATGTATGAAACAGCCTCGCTCGGCGCGTATCTAAGAAGCAAGAAAAAATCAGGCAGATAATCATGACCATAGATAACGTACAGGAACTTGTCGAAGGCTATAATGATGGCCGGATACTGGATAATAAGTATAAGCCGGAACTTGCCAAAAATCTTAACGCATCACAGGCCGAGAAAAACGAATATCTCAACGGCCTGAAAGAGGGATTGCCTCAGGGAAGCAGACAAAAAAAGAGGCGTTAATTCAGATGCAAAGATATGGTTGAACGGGGGAAGAATAAAAAATGAGTAAGTAACGGGGTCAGTGACAGATGATAAAAAGAGATGATTTTCAGTAAGAACAGGAAAGCTAAAATTAACACCGGAAATCACTTCTTGAAGTGTTTAAAAAGCTATTCCCTGAAAAAACCGACAGCGCCGATCAACGGTTTTACTTGCCTTCCCGGGAGGTCACTTTCCTACGCGGAGAGTGGCAGTCAAACCCTAGAAACTACACTACTTCACCTACTTGATATGCACCATAAACTAAATATTCCATTATCAGTGGGAAGTACGCAAAAAGTTCCTGACTAAACAGCAGCCCATTCAATTCTTTACTCCCAGCTTTTGAAGTTGGCGATCCTGCTGATCATTTCGTTCTTTTTGTTCTTTCAGCGCTTCAGTCAATGCGGTAACTTCTTTATCTTTTTGGATAAGATATAGCGTCAGTTCCTCTACCTTCCGAAGCAACTTTATATTCATCTCCCCTAATTGCAGCCCGCTCTTCTCCATTTCGGCCGCTGGCGCGATCTCTGGCAGATGCTTGTTCGCTTTCACATATTTATCCACTTCTGCAAGCGGTTTCAATGCGTAATCATCTGCGAAAACAAAGTCAGCACCGGCATCAATGGTGACGATCACTTCCCGCGAATGCACTTTACCGGCTACGGTTAGCTTTTCATCCGGGCTCACCGTTCCTATACCAACGTTTCCGTCATGATTCCAGATCCCTGTTCCTGGCATCCCGATGCTGGCTTCACCGAAACCGCCATCGTAGCCCAGTTGGATCTTTCCCGCCCCGGCACGGATGAAGTCGACTCGTAAACCCGAGTCATGAAACCCCAGCGTAGAATAATCGAGGCCGCTAAGTAAAAGGGTCGAGCCGCTGCTGGGCCAGTTAATGATATCCGGTGAATAGCTTACGGAAGAATTACCGAGGCTCATGGATCCACTCGCCGGCATAATCCCGCTGTCTCCGGCGCTGATAGCGCCACCTAAACGGGTGTTCCCTGCCACGTCCAGTTTTGCGGACGGAATATTGGTTCCAATACCCAGGTTCCCGTTAGTCAACATGGTCATTTTCTCATTCCCGTCCGTCCAGAATGTCAGGCCAACACCGGTATTGGCGAACATACCCACGTTGATAGAGGTACCCCAAATCTGGCCTCTCACGGTGCCGCTTTGTTTGATATCCAACACCCCGCCCGTCGAGTTATTAAGCGTGAGGTTTGAAAAACCAGGATAATAGGTGGGAGAGGTGGTGCCAATACCGGCGTCACCTGAGGCCGGAAAGATATTACTCTGGGCATGGACATACAGGCACGCACTACAAAGGGCGAAGAAGCTAAGGAGCGTTTTCATAAAGATATCGGTTAGGGAGTTTGAATGGTGGCTGGTTTAATCGTATCAGGCAATGCGTATATCGAACCTTTCTTTTTATGGCTGTATATTTTCAGTTCTTCCGCCGTTAATATTGACCTAAACTCTGCCTGTAACTGTTTTGTCAGCGCTACGGTTTGGCCGGCGTTCATATTGGAGCTCGCCGCCGCGGCGATGGCTTTCTCTTCTTTCTGAAAGAAAGCCGACAAGGCCACCTTCTTTGCATCCGTAAGAGAAACCGCTGAAGCGATATCCTGTACTTTCAAGGTCACAGACATACTCAGTAGCTCTGCATTTCCCGGAACGCTTTGCGAATAAGCCGTGGAAACAATAAAAAACAGGAGCCCAAGGGTAATTTTTTTCATGCTTTTTTTAAGTTGAATAATAAATGGACGGTTATTTAAAAAACCAAAATTCGCTTAGCGCTCTCGAATAAACGCCTTACAAACACTGGAGATGTAATTTTACTGTATAAAACACATTGGCGTCTACCAATTATTGCTGAATATAGGGGTAATATTAAATAAAATAATGTGTATAACTAAGTCCGTTAATCTTATAAGCAGAAAACACCTGTATTTGTCCTTCAGCACAAAATATTGTTTGTGAAAGACCCACACTCATCGATCCATGCTCAGCCCTCCCCGGCCATGATAGTTATTCAGATACACCGTCAAACGCGATCACGATCAGGAATTGATTCGTATCTTGCACGATAATTCACATACCTAATTATTTACTGATATGAACCCTGCAAAAGGATACGCTGCCCAAACACCCAATGCCGAACTAGCTCCCTGGAATTTTAACCGCCGCGAGGTCGGTCCGCACGATGTGCAATTCGATATTTTATTCTGCGGCGTCTGCCACTCAGACCTGCACCAGGTGAATAACGACTGGTTCCCGGGGATCTTCCCGATGGTGCCCGGTCATGAAATTGTCGGCCGCGTGGTTAAAGTAGGCGACCACGTAAAGAAATTTAAGGTTGGCGACCTCGCAGGCACAGGCTGCATGGTTGATTCGTGCCAGGTTTGCGAAAACTGCAGGCAAGACCTGGAGCAATATTGCCTTGAAGGTAACACACAGACCTATAACGGGATGGAGCGCGACGGCTCCTCGCCTACCTATGGGGGCTATAGCAATACCATCGTGGTACGCGAAGAGTTTGTATTGCACATCTCCGGCAAGCTGGACCTTGCTGCCGTAGCGCCGCTGCTTTGCGCAGGCATTACCACCTATTCGCCGTTAAGACACTGGAAAGTAGGTAAAGGGCATAAACTCGCCGTACTTGGCCTTGGAGGTCTCGGTCATATGGCGGTTAAGTTCGGTGTGGCTTTTGGTGCCGACGTTACCGTGTTAAGTACCTCGCCAAATAAAGAGGAGGACGCTAAAAAACTAGGCGCCCATCACTTCGTGGTCACCACGGATGAAACACAGCTAGCCGAAGCAAAAAACAGCTTCGACTTTATCCTCGACACCGTGTCTGCCGAGCATGATTTCAACCTGTACTTGTCGCTGTTACGCACAAACGGGGTGATGATCTCCGTGGGCGTGCCGCCAAATCCTGCCGCCATCAAGGCATTCAGCCTGATCGGCGGACGTAAAAGCCTGGCCGGCTCGGGCATCGGCGGCATTGCCGAAACCCAGGAGATGCTGGATTTTTGTGCCGAACACAACATCGTATCAGACATTGAACTGATCGACATCAAAGACATCCAGGCTGCTTACGCCCGCATGGTAAAAGGTGATGTTCGCTACCGGTTCGTGATCGACCTGGCGACGTTATAATCGTTTGTTTTACACAGGCTTAAGCCTGTGTAATTCCCCCCTCCGTGCCCCTGTATACTGCTTGGTAAGTAATGCGGCCTGGTAAAACCACAGCGTACGCAAGCGCACGGAGGTTTTATGCTTTTACCTTTTTACAAATTACCTCCAAGGGGGTTATGACCGACCGATTTCGCCGTCGGTAAAATCATCTTTACCTTAGCGGCAACCTCTTAATTTTTACTACTTTCGGAAACGGATCGCCTGGTCCGTTTACTAACCCATTATACTGATGATCATCGCCATATTGAAAGAACCTGCGTTCGAATCAAGGGTATCATTGCTGCCGGATGAGGTAGCCGCTTTGCTAAAACGAAAAGTAACAGTCTGGGTAGAGCCCGGCGCTGGTTCAGGCGCATTTTGCACAGATGACGACTACGTAAAACAAGGTGCCCTGCTAAGATCTGCCGCCGAGATTTTCGCGGAAGCTGACCTGTTATTGGCTATTAACCATCCCGCACTTACCCCAGGTTTAAAAAACAAAGTATTGGCAGGTGTTTACCAGCCGCTATATCACCCGGGCCTGATGGCCGGCTGGGCGGTTGCGGGGCATACCGTATTCAGCCTCGATATGCTGCCGCGTACCACACGTGCGCAAAGCATGGACGTGCTCAGTTCGCAGGCAAATATTGCCGGTTATAAAGCAGTGTTACTGGCGGCAGCTCAATATCCCCGTTATTTCCCGATGCTGATGACAGCGGCGGGCAGTATCGCTCCCGCGAAAGTGCTTATACTGGGCGCCGGCGTAGCAGGCCTGCAGGCAGTTGCCACTTCGCGCAGGCTTGGCGCCGTAGTTGAAGTGTTTGATACACGCCCCGCCGTAAAAGAAGAGGTAATGAGCCTAGGCGCCCGTTTCGTGGAGGTAGAAGGGACCGCCGATGTATCGCAGGCGGGCGGGTACGCCGTAGAGCAATCGGAAGAGTTCGCCAGGAAGCAAAAAGCCTGTATTGCGGCCAGCATCGCCAGGGCCGATATCGTGATCACCACCGCGCAGATCTTCGGCAAAAAAGCGCCTGTACTGGTTACCGCCGAAATGATCGGCACCATGCGGGCGGGCTCCGTGATCATAGACCTGGCAGTTTCTACCGGCGGCAACACCGAGCTCTCCAAAGACAATGAGCACGTGGTCCACGGTGGAGTTACCATCATCGGCGATTCGAACCTGGCGGCCTCTCTCCCCTTCGATGCCAGCAAGCTATACGGCAAAAACGTGATGAATTTCTTGAAACTGATCATAGATGATACAGGCGCGCTCAACCTCAATTTCGGCGACGACCTGGTAAAAGGCGCCTGCATGCTGCATGACGGAGCCATTACAAACGAACGACTTAACGCATTACAAGCCTGATTATGGAAGCAATCCTGAGTTTTATCCACACCAATCTCCAGATGTTCTACATCGTAATCCTGTCGATATTCCTGGGCATCGAGGTCATTTCCCGCGTACCGGCGGTACTGCATACCCCGTTGATGAGCGGCGCAAACGCCATCCACGGCGTGATCATTATCGGGGCCATCATTGTGATGGGCGAAGCCGACAGCGGAAATTACACCGCCTTGTTCCTGGGTTTTATCGCCGTGATCGTAGGGACGCTGAACGTGGTCGGCGGGTTCGTGGTAACAGACCGCATGCTCGAAATGTTCAAATCAAGCAAAAAGAAATAACTCACCGCAAAGAGCATATACCATGATACCTTCCAGTATATTATCAGTCTGTTATCTTATTGGCTCGGTCACTTTCATCGTCGGTTTAAAGATGCTTTCGCACCCTGAAACCGCCAGGAGAGGCAACTGGCTGGCAGCGGCAGGAATGGTGATCTCTATCCTGGGCACCCTGTTCCTTTACCGGCACGATGGCGAACACCTGCATAATTACGGGTGGATCGCAGGTGGCCTGGTCATTGGCAGCGTGGTAGGCACGATGGCGGCGCGACAGGTAAAAATGACGGCTATGCCGCAGATGGTGAGCTTGTTTAACGGGATGGGCGGCTTATGCGCCATGCTGATCGCCGTGATCGAGTTCAACCGCTTATTACCCGAAGATGCATCGGTCACCTTTGCACAGGTGCTCGAAAGCCGGCAATTGTCGCTCTATGTGCTCGCCATCCTTGCCGGGCTGGTGATCGGCGGCGTATCGTTCGCCGGGAGCGTTATCGCTTTCGGTAAACTGGACGGCAAGATCAGCGACCGGAACTTCGCCGGGCAGCAGGTAGTGAACATGGCGGTGATCACCGCCATTGCGGCATTGTCCGTCTACCTCATTTGCGGCGATCCCCGTCAGCCCGCACTCATCTTTTATACCGTTACTTTCCTTTCGCTGTTTTACGGGGTACTATTCGTGATCCCGATAGGCGGGGCGGATATGCCCGTGGTTATTTCCCTGTTAAACTCGTTCACAGGCGTTGCAACGGCTTTTGGCGGCTTCCTGTACGACAACCAGGTGATGCTTACCGGCGGCATCCTTGTGGGGTCCGCGGGTACCATTCTCACCATTATGATGTGCAAAGCGATGAATCGTTCCATCAGGAATGTGCTGCTCGGGTCGTTCAGCGCCACGGCATCCGGCGGCCCGGTGTCTGGCGGGGAGCAAGGCAACTATAAAGAGATTGGCTTAAACGACCTGGCCATCCTGATGGCGTATGCCCGTAAAGTGATGATCGTGCCGGGGTACGGCCTCGCAGTGGCCCAGGCGCAGCATGTTTGCCACGAAATGGAAAAGCTGCTGCGCGATAAAGGCGTGGAAGTGAAATATGCCATCCACCCCGTAGCGGGCCGGATGCCGGGCCATATGAACGTGCTCCTGGCCGAAGCGAACGTTTCTTACGATGAGCTGCTCGACCTGGAGCCCGCCAACGATGCCCTGGCAACCGCCGATGTAGTATTGATCCTCGGCGCCAATGACGTGGTGAATACAGCTGCTAAAAACGACCCTTCGAGCCCCATTTACGGCATGCCTATACTGGAAGTGGGCAAAGCGAAAGCCGTGGTGGTCAACAAGCGCAGCATGCGTCCGGGGTATGCCGGGATCGACAACGCCCTTTTTTCCGAGCCCAATACCTCTATGCTCTTTGGCGACGCAAAAAGCGTGCTGCAAAACCTGGCAGGGGCGATAAAGGAACTGTAATGAGTCGTCATTCGTCAGTACGTTATCAGCGGTCAGTGTCAGCCAACGTTGGCGCCATGCAGGAACAGATCACTGATTACTGATCACTACCCGCCATCTCCTTATTAAAATGCAGCCCCGGCGTAAGCCAGTACTGAACATATTCCCCCGCCTGTATCTTGGACATTTGGCACGCAGCGCGGATGAGCCTTCTGCCGGGGCCCGGCACCATACAATACACCTGGAACGGCTGCACATCAAAACGGTCGAAATTGCCCGGAATATCATATACCAGCAAACTTTTCATACCATCAAAATGACCAATTATTGTTACGGTTGGTGGTGCAGAACCGCTGTTTGATGGCACTTTTACTGATCGATGGAAATTGCTCCATTTTTACCAGGAGAACAATCCACGGTATATTCTACCCGTTTCCGCAGCGCTTTGCTCCAGAAGGTAACCAATAAGGTGCTGGTTGCGCTTTTCCCGGTACTGGTGGACGCGATTTCGAGGAGGTTTGGCCCCGTGGCCGATAGTACCACATCCGCATACAGCGGGTTCCGGGTAAGCGCGGCATCCCTGAGCGGCCGGTTATATACATCGCTGAGGGGCCGCCCGTTGAAACTGATCGTCACCCGGTCGTTATCGGCGATGCCGCGGTCTGTAATAGCGAGGCGTACCCGGCGAGGGCCGGCAGCGGGGCTGCTTACCACGCTCTTTACCGGTTTCGGTAAGCTTTTAAAGACCGTGAATTTACCCGGCGCACAATCCCGGTCTATCCGGATAGCTTTGTTGCCGCTGAATCCGTAACCGGTAGAGCTTACGTCGGCCCTGATCACCAGCGAATCGCCTTCCATGGAAATCGTGCCTTTGGAGATACGTTTACACCAGTAATTATTGGTTTTGCTGTTGTGATCGGCTACGCCTGCATCGTTGAGCACGACACCGTTGCCATTGATCGTGCCCTCTATAGCATATACCACGTACATGCTGTCCATATCTGAGTAAATTTTCGAGGTTCCTTTCACGGTATTCCCATCTTGTTTAAGGTTGAGAATAATGTGTGCGTTGGGTACGCCGGGCAAAAGGTACGCCCCCGCCCAGGTTCCCGTCATGTTTCGAGGCTGGGCGTGCAGCCAACCGGAACCGCACATCAGCAAGATCCCCGTTAGCCATCGTAAAAATATACCGCGACACCACATGCCAGCCGCAAAATACGCGAAATAAATGAAGAAAGCCTGCCCCGGTTTGATCCGGAACAGGCTTAGGTTTAAGTAAGGCAGGTCTTTTTAGATCTTATCTAACGGGGGTATATTACTTTCGGCGCCGTTGTAGCCTTTGTTCTGGTTAATATGACCTAATACATTGGCGGTAATGGCTGCCTGTGGGATAGGCCATAACACATGGTAAGGGCTCATGGTGTACTGGTCGCCGTGGTTAGTACGCACGCCGTTCTTATAAAAAACGTTCTTCTCTTTCACGCGATCGTAATAAAAGTTATCGGTTGAGAAGTTCGCCAGCGTATAGGTTTTCCCATTGTAAGCTGTTTTGCCGGTCATGGCAAACAGGTAAGCGATACGGGTAAGCTCACATTTTCTTGGTTCCTCGTAGAAAAGCTCGCGGGCGCGCTCGTCGAGGATGGTGCCGATGTTTAGCTGCGCGGCGGTATAGGGAGCGGCGTTCGCCCGGACCCTCACTTTATTAAGGTCGGCTACGGCGCTGGCGGCATCGCCTTTCCAATAATAGGCTTCGGCGCGCAGCAGGTAGGTTTCCGCAATGCGGAACACGTACCAATCAGAGTGACCTCCCGTCATAGGCGTACGTTCCAGGTCGGGCAGGTAAAGCTTGTAGTGAGGCCATCCGTAATAACTCCTGATGGTGTCGGTACATAATAAACCGCCGGCGGCATTACGTAGCTGAACCGGTTTACCATAATAGGTGGGATCAGTAGTCTTTAAAGCGGGCTCGTTGTAAACGAGGTCCTCCATATTCATCCAGTTGCCTTTAATATGCCTGAGGTCGTTAGCATCGTCCCAGATAGCCTGTGTGCTGTAAGATGTTCCGCGTAAGCGGCCGATCCCTCTTCCATACATACTGGAAAGCGGGATCTCGGCGGTGGCCAGGTCACTGAGCCCTTTTTTACCATTCGGCGTATTTGTTGGGCCATAGAACTGGGGAACGCAGTTACGCATCAGGTTCGAGCCTTCGAATCCGCCTTCCTGCTGCCGGTCGATGATCATGAACAATCCTTCTTTGTTCTCTGCCAGCGACTTATTGTCGGGACGGTGCAGGTCCCATACCAGGTTTTTGGTCAGATCGCCTTTGGTGGTGCCGAAACGGGCGGTCATCAGCGAGTACGGGCTACCGGTAATTACCGCGGAAGCAGAAGCGATGGCGTCATCGAATTTGCCCAGGGCGAGGTTGATCTTGGTAAGCAGGTGATTCACCGCTCCTTTGGTAACTTCACCCCGGCTCACGTTGTCTGTCACCCATTTTGCGGCAAACTCCATGTCCTCTTTCATCTTCTGAAGGATCACCTCCCGTTTGGTAGTATAGTAATCTACCTTAGCGGTTGAAACTTCTTCCAGCGAAAGCGGAACGTCGCCAAACTGGTTTACCAGCCGGTAGTAGCGAAAAGCGCGGTGAAACAGCGCTGAACCCAGGATCGAATTACGTTCGGCTTCATCCTTGTATTTTGCATCGTCGATACGGGTAATGATGGTATTGGCATATTTGATGCCTTTGTATCCTTCTATCCAATAGTAGCCTATCCGGTTGTAGTCTACGCTATTCAGCTGTGCATCGGGAGTGATCAGCAGGTTAAGGTCCTGTGCCGGTCCCGATTTATCGGTGATGCCTTCAACGGCTATATCCGTAAAGATCTGCTCAGTAATAAACGGAGCACCGTCGCCATAGTACTCGTTGCGCAGGTTACGTGCGCAGGCCACGAGCGCGGCGCGAAAGCCTGCGGCATCTACATAGGCGTTTTCAGGTGCATAGAATGAAAGCGGCTCCGGTTCCAGGTAATTTTTGCTGCAGCTTGTTCCAACCAGCATCAATGCGGCAAAGCCGGTGACGGATATCTTATATATACTTTTCATGATGTCAATTTTATAGCGTTACGTTCAAACCAAGGGTAGAATATCTGGGTGTAGGGTTTTTGTTCTGCGGGTCCCAGTACTCCCACTCCCGGGTGTATATGGCGGCATTTTGAACGGTACCGAATACCCTTACATTGCTGATCCTGGCACGTTGAACCAGCGATTTCGGCAACGTGTAAGCCAGCGAAACGTTGTCGAGCCTGATGAACGACGTTTTACGGTACACGCTATAGTTGGCGCTGCCGTTGCTCGAGTAAAGCCTTGCGTAATCGTTAATCGGGTTTTCGGCGGTCCAGAATGGCAGCTTGTATGAGTTCTGCCGGTCCTGGAAACCGGCGTTGTTCTTGGCTTCGTTAAAGTCAGTCATCGCTCCCCAGTAAGAGTACATCGAGAATGAGAAATCGAACTTTTTGAAGAGGTTGAACTCGTTGCGCAGGGAGGTAGTGAACTTAGGATTTCGTGAACCGAGGAATTGTTTATCGGCATTGGTGTATTTTAAATCGCCGTTCAGGTCCTGTACTTTAAAATCGCCGGGTTTAACGCCGTATTTCAGCGCTTCAGCAGCTTCTTCGGTTTGCCATACGCCGAGTACGCGGTAATCCCAGATCACGTTGATGTCTTTACCAATAAACCAGTTGTTCGCGATATCGTCATTTTCGATCTGCCCGATGACGTTTCCTTTCGCGTCGAGCTGGTTCACCTTGCCGAACAGGTGAACGATCTTATTGCGGTTCAGGGCAAAATTCAGGGTCGACCTCCACGAAACGTTCTTACTTTGAACGTTTTTGGTATTCAGCGCGAGCTCGAACCCGCGGTTACGCACGCTTCCGAGGTTAGATGCTACGCTGGTGAACCCGGTTACATCCGCCAGGGCACGGTTAAGAAGCAAGTCCCGGGTATCGCGGTTATAAATTTCGACCGAACCGTCGATGCGGTTGTTAAGCACCGCGAAATCGAGTCCGCCGTTGAGCGAATAAGTAGTTTCCCATTTCAGGTCTTTATTAGTCATCCTGTTCACAAATAACTGCGAAACCGGGGTAACCACTCCTGCTTGTGTTACATACAGGTATTTACCGGTAGAGAGATCGGAAAGCGCCAGGTAGCCGTCGATATCGCGGTTACCCACTCCGCCGTAAGACAGGCGGAGCTTTCCGTAGTTTAGCCAGTTTGCTTTCTTTACAAAGCTTTCGTCGCTGAACACCCATCCAAGGGCTACCGACGGGAACGTGGCACGCGGGTTTTTCTGACCGAAGGCAGAATAGCCGTCTCTGCGAACGGTTCCCGTGATCATGTACTTTGACGCAAGTGTATAGTTAAGCCTTGCCATCAGGGCATCGCCGGTAGTCTGGATATCGTTACTGCTGATCACCGGCTTGATACCGGCACCCATATTGTGGTAGCCAAGCTTATCGTTCGGGTCAAAGCCTTCGTTCTCCATTTTTTCGGAGGTTTGCGACAGCTTTTCGGCGTTTGCAAGCAGCGTTACATCGAACTGGTGCTTGCTGGCGAAAGTCTTGTTCCATTTCAATACGTTGTCTATCTGCCAGTTGAAGCGGGTAGTGCCGGTACGGTTGGCATAACCTTTACGCGCGGTGTAATCAGGATGGGTGATCTTGTAGTGATTAAACTCACGGGTTTGATCGTAGCTCGGCGTAAGGTTAACGCTGTAGGAGAAGCCGTACGGCAGTTCGCCTTTCACGAATAAGCTAGAAAATATCGTATTGTACTTCAACACGCGGGTGCGGTAGTAATTATCCAGGAACGGGTTCCTGTTGTTACCAAAATCATCGTTGGGGCTCGATCGCAGGGTGACGCCGTCCGCCTGGAACATTTCGCCCAAAGGCGAAGCATTTTTCACCTGGCCGTAATCGATCGGTACGGCGCTCTCATCGCGTCCTGCGTACTGGAAGTTGACACCCACCGTGGCGAATTTCGCCGCCCTGCCTTCCAGGTTTAACCGGGCGCGTGCATTTTTGTACTGGTCGCCCACTGTTAGCCCGTTGTTATTGGTATACCCTCCAGACATATAGTAGGTGATCTCCTCTTTCCTGCCCGAAAGGCTCATCGTGTGGTCCTGGCGGCGGCCATTGGTATAAATGAGGTCCTCCCAGCTGGTCTCTTTGCCCGCATTGTAATTAGCAATTTCCACGGGAAATAATTTCAGCCGTGTTAACCAGGTGTTTACCGGATCGGCCGTTGCAGGGGTGGCATCGTACGCAAACCACTGCGCCAGTGTAACAGATGGCGGCAGTGTGCGCGGATCATTAAACCGGTAAGGCTGGGTTGCGGCAGTGGTAACGTTGATACTTTTCAATACTTCGGTACGCCAGTTCACGAAACCGGCTGCATCATACACGTGTTCTGTCACTTCCCGCGAAGCGACGCCGGTAGTGGTATTGATGTTGACGGTCGGTTTAGACGCCTTCCCCTTTTTTGTCGAAATGATCACCACACCGCTAGCTGCTTTGGCGCCATAAACAGCGGCAGAGCTTGCGTCTTTCAGTACGTCGATCGTTTCGATATCACTGGGGTTGATGTCGCTTAACTGGCCCGGGTAAATTACCCCGTCGACCACCAGCAACGGGGTGGTTCCCGCGATAAGCGATGCCCGTCCCCTCACCTGCAGGTCGCCGTTGCCGCCTCCTTTAGGTGAAGCGGAAAAAGCCACGTTAAGTCCCGGTACATTTCCGCGGAGCAGATCCTGCACGCTATTCGGGTGCTGGTTTTCCAGTTGAGTGGCCTTTACCTGGGAAATAGCGCCTGTAAGGTCCCTTTTTTGGCGGGTACCGTAACCCACCACCACCACTTCACTAAGGTCGTTAACCTTTTCGGTCATGGTTACATTCAATGTTTCGCCCCTGGCGGGAATTTCCTGTGTGAGGTAGCCGACATAGCTGAACACGAGGACGGCGTTATCGGGCACATTTTTGATGGAGTAAATACCATCAGCGTTGGTGGTGGTGCTGGCGGTGGTCCCTTTTATCACCACGTTTACGCCCGGAAGGGGCATGTTCGCCTGGTCGACCACTTTCCCGGTGACTACGGCGATGGGCAGGTAATTTCCTGTTGCGGGGGTCGACCCGTTTTTGTCATTAGCGGCTTTAGTGAGCTGTGGCACACATAGTGAAATGCCGGCAATAAGGCACAAGAGTTTGCGAATGGACAAAATCTTGCCATTTGGTAAATTTATTAGCATAGTTAGTTTTTAAGAAATAAGTGATTTTACAACCTTGGACAATACGAAGTCCTGGTTCACGAAGTGTTTAGTCTTGTGAGCATGGTGGGAATTTAATTTAGCTTTAGTTAGTTAACTAAAGCTAGTAATATTTTTAATACACAACACTAACTGCCTGTTTTTTATAAATCGTTTTACGCAAACGTTTCCGTAACGCTCCGGGAATATTTTTACTCAAAAAAGATACTGATTATCAATATGATATAAAACAGCAGGTTATTTTCTACGCAATGTCGCAGGTTGCAAAAAACATGCGGCAAAGGATCCCACCGACAAATGGCATCCAAAAAACCGCAGAAAAACCGCAAGCCATGCAACAATTTCGGTACACTCCATTCAAGAAAGAGCTCCAGTCTGCAGCGGTACGCTACAATACGTCTGATAGTAATTACCAGGTATTACAGCGCTCATACGGCGCGGCGCAGGACACCATCCGCAACTACCAGGGCAGAAACAGGTTATTGCGCGAACAGCTGCTGGCGGCCCGGGATCAGGTAAGCCGGCAAAGCAGCACCAACGACCAATTGGTAAACCAGCTAAAGGACCTTTCGGTAATTTCCGGTTCCCAGGCGGAGAGCATCAAGAATCGCTCGATAACATCAGCGGTAAAGATTCGTACATCCGCAACCTGCAATCGGCTATCTCGCGAAAGATTCGCTCAACATGGCATTGGTTATGAACCTGAAAGGCGCTATAGGCAACCTCAACGACAAGGATATCAACATTAAAGTAAACAAAGGCGTAGTGTACATCGATATTTCCGATAAATTGCTGTTCCAGACCGGGAAATATGAAGTTACGGAGCCAGCCAAAGCAGTATTGGAAAAACCTCAATCGGCGTCGGCCAGTACTAATTAAGAGAATTGGAGGAGATCGAACGTTTTGGGCTTGCCAAGACGCATCCGTAGCTTCTTACTCGCTCCTTAGGCTCCGTACCGGGTTGGCAATCGCCGCCTTTACCGACTGGAAACTGATGGTAATCATCGCGATCAGCACCGATACCAGTGCAATGGCAGCAAAAACCAGCCAGCTCACTTCAATGCGGTAGGCAAAACCCTCCAGCCATTTGCTGATGGCATACCAGGCGATGGGCCACGCAATGAGGTTGGAAATGAGTACGAGCTTGATAAAATGCCCCGCAAGTAAGGCCACGATATTCCTGACGGATGCTCCCAGCACTTTTCTTACACCGATCTCTTTCACCCGCTTCTCCGCAGAATACGAAGCCAGGCCGAACAGACCCAGGCACGAGATAAAGATCGCCAGGCCGGCCAGCAGGCTCACGATTTTGCTCACCTGGTTATCGGCCTGGTAAACTTCCTCGAAATGATCGTCGAGAAACTGGTACTCGAAAGGGAAATCGGGCTGAATGGCCTGCCATGTTTGTTTTATAAATGCCAGCGATTCTTTTGCCTTCTGTCCGTTGATCTTAACAGACATATACCTGAAGCCCCAATCAGACTGGTTGAACATATACAAAGTTTCGATCTTATGATGCATCGAATTAAAGTTAAAATCCTTTGCGATCCCGGTGATCTTACCCAGCGAATCGACGCCGAATTGTTTACCGATAAGCGTTGACAATGCAGCTTTGGGATGATCCTTCAGCAGCTCCTTCGCCATGGCCTCGTTAATAATGTACTCGCGTCCGTTAGCCGACTTTTCATGCGAGAAGTTCTTCCCTTCCCGCAATTGGATGCCGTACAGGTCCAGGTAGTCGTGATCTACGATAAGACCCGTGGCCGTAATTTCGCGCACCGGGTCATTGCCATATTTAAAGATCACCCCACCCTGGTCGAGGTGGCTGCCGAGGTTATCAATAGAGCCGGTTACGCCGGAAATGAGGCTATTTCCCAGTAGTTCCTGCTTCAGCAAGGCATATTTTTGCGAGGTTACACGACTCAGGGGGATGGTCACCACCTGGCTGCGTACGAAGCCGGGATCCTTATCCTTCATAAAATGCAGCTGTTTCACTACGAAAATGGTGGCGATCATGAGGAACACTGCGCTGGTGAACTGCCCCACCACCAGCATATTGCGCAGGGAGCTTTTACCGCCGCCTGTATCGGTAACCCCCTTCAGCACCTTTACAGGTTGCACCGACGAAAGAAATAAAGCCGGGTAGATCCCAGACACCAGTCCCAAAAGCGCGGTTCCGCCAAGCACCGTCAGCAGCACTTTTACGTTGGTGAACAGCGGGAAATGCAGGTCGCGTAAACTGAGCCCGTTAATATACGGCAAAGCCAGCTCCACCAGGCCAATGGCGATCAGCAGCGCCATCATCGCCAGCATAAGGGTTTCGCCCAGGAATTGCCCGGCTAGCTGCGAGCGTTTCGCACCGATAGATTTACGCACGCCCACTTCTCTGGCGCGTTCCGCAGAACGGGCGGTAGAGAGATTCATAAAATTGATGGCTGCAATGGCCAGCACGATAAAGGCGATGATGGTAAACAACGCCGTGGTCTTTTTATCGAACTTCTGGAAGTTGAGGTAATCCAGGCCTATGTCTGCCGAACCGCCATGTACGTCCGTCAGCGGAAGCATAAAAAGCTCGTAATACGTAGCTTGGTCCGCGTTCATATGCCTTTTCAGGAATGAAGGGAACTTCTTCTCCAGCGAAGCAAGACTCGTGCCCGGAGCAAGCTCGAAGTAGGTATTCAGCCAGTTGCCACCCCATCTGTTCATCCACGACTGGTAGTTGGTGCTGATCGGGTAAATAGCATCGAACTGGATCTGCGAGTTTTGCGGTACATCGGCCAGCACACCCGTAACCACGAATCCAACGGTATCGGTGGCGTAATGCGTTACCGTTTTACCGACCGGGTCGGTATCGCCAAACAGCTTCTGCGCGGCAGCCTGTGTAAGTACCAGGCTGTTCGGTTTCTGGAGCACCGTGGCGCGATTTCCTTTAACCAGCTTAAAATCAAACAACTGCAGGAACGTCGAATCAACCGCCAATGCCTGTGGCAGGAACAGGCGCTTTTCCTGGTAAGTTACCTGGTACTGCTGGCCCCAGCTTACCCGTGTAAAATTCAGGATCTCGGGAAAATCGCTTTTAAGCGCCGGCCCCATCGGGTACATCGAAAGCGCCACCTTTTGCGACGCCAGCATGCCCGGGAATTTCTGCACCTCGTTGAGGCGGTAGAGATTCTTTGCATGGAAATTATCAAAGCTCCGCTCGTACGAGACAAACAGGAGTATCGTAATACAAGCCGCCATACCCACGGCCAGGCCGGCGATGTTAATGGCCGAGAAAACCTTATTCTTCCAGGTATTGCGCCATGCGGACCTGAGGTAACTTTTTATCATAACCGATCATTGCCAAAGTTCATACCATTTATGCATTTCATTAACTATCAGTTGATTACTACTTAAACACGCAATAGAGTGTTCATTTTCGCACAGGGAGCGCACGGTTTTGGACAGGAAATCACCTATATTACCCCGATCAAGCTTTTAGCTCCGCAAGGCATGAAATATCTCCACATCTTCGTACTACTGCTTTTTGGCTGCGGCGTTTGCGCCCAAACCGATTCTGTTTACCTGCTTAAGCCAACGCGTGTATTTGATGGCGAAACCATGCATACCGGCTGGGTGGTCCTGGTAAAAGGCAATACCATACAAGCCGCAGGCGCCATGCAGTTTAAGCTTCCTGCAGGAACCAGGGTGATCGAACTGCCCGGCACAACGTTACTGCCAGGGTTTATCGAAGGGCATTCCCATCTTTTCCTACACCCTTATAACGAAGCTTCGTGGAACGACCAGGTATTAAAAGAAAGCCGCTCGGAACGCACCGTAAGGGCCGTTACGCATGCGCGGGCCACGTTGATGGCGGGCTTCACCACTGTTCGCGACCTGGGTACAGAGGGGGCGGCATATGACGACGTAGGGTTAAAGCAATCCATCGGGAAAGAGATCACCCCCGGTCCGAGGATGATCATCGCCACGAAGGGCATCGTAGCCAAGGGAAGCTACGGCCCAAACTACGGCAACCCGGATCTCGACCTGCCGCAGGGCGCCGCCGAGGTAGGCAACGTACAGGAAATGGCTGCCGAAGTACGTAACCAGGTAAGCCGCGGGGCGGATGTGGTTAAGCTCTACGCAGATTATCGTTGGGGAGCGGGGGGAGCGCCGGCCGCTACATTTACCCTGGAAGAGATCGCCATGGCCGTTTCTATCGCCAAAAGCGGTGGCCGGCAAACGGCAGCGCATGCTTCAACCAAAGAAGGTATAAGGAGAGCGGTATCAGGCGGTGTATCTACCATCGAACACGGCGATTTCGGGGATGAAGAGATCTTCCGCCTGATGAAAGAAAAAGGAGTGGCCTTATGTCCCACGCTTGCCGCTAGCGATGCTACCCAACAATACAACGGGTGGAAGAAAGGAACGGAACCAGATCCGGAGCGTATCGTCGAAAAGAAAAAAAGCTTCCAGGCAGCATTGCGCAGCGGCGTTACCATCTGTATGGGAGGCGATGCAGGAGTGTTTAGTCACGGCACCAACGCCCGCGAAATGGAGCTGATGGTGCAATACGGCATGAAGCCACTCGACGTGCTCAAATCCGCTACCTCTGTAAACGCTTCGGTATTCGGCATCGGGGACCAGGTGGGCAGGGTGCAAAATGGCATGCTGGCCGACCTGGTGGCGGTACAGGGAGATCCTTCCCTCGACATCACGCGCACGCGCAACGTGATATTCGTGATGAAAGACGGGGTGATCTACCTTAAAAAGTGATATTTTTATGTATGAAACTACGACTGACCTTCCTGTTAATTCTCGCCGCTATCACAACCCATGCGCAGCTGAGCCCGCAGGAGCGCAAAATTATCGACTATGTAAACAGGAACCTGCCCGCGGCAGAGCAATTGCTGATCCAGACAGTGAACATTAACAGCGGCACCCTCAATAAAGAAGGCGTGCGCAGAACCGGCGATATTTTCCGGAAAGAATTCGACAAGATCGGCTTCACCACCGAATGGGTAAATCTCCCCGACTCACTGAATCGTGCCGGTCACCTGGTGGCGGTGCGCAAGGGCGCCAACGGAAAAAAGCGGCTGTTGCTTATCGGTCACCTGGATACCGTATTCGAGCTCGACATGAAGTTTTCGCCTTATACCAGGCTTAACGATTCCACAGCCACGGGGCAGGGCGCCAACGACATGAAGGGCGGCGACGTGATCATGATCGCCGCATTGCAGGCGCTTAACGCAACAGGGTCGTTAAAGGACGCCAGCATCATCGCTTACCTAACAGGTGACGAGGAAAAGCCGGGCCTCCCCTACAGCGTAGCCCGGGCGGATTTTATTGCCAAAGCAAAGATAAGCGATATATCCCTGGGCTTTGAAGGCGCACAGGGGCTCAATACGGTGGCTACGGCCCGCCGCGGGTCCAGCAGCTGGACATTGGGGGTGACCGCAAAAACGGGCCACTCTTCGGGCGTGTTCGGCAGGGGCTCCGGTTATGGCGCCATTTACGAAGCAGCCCGGGTAGTGAACAGCTTCCGCGAAGAGCTATCAGCCGAAAAATACCTCACATTTAACCCGGGCATGTTTATCGGCGGTACCGAGATCAAAAAAGATGCCGCACTGGTACGCGGCGAAACGGTTTCGAAAACCAATATCATTGCCCCGGAAGCATTGGTAACCGGCGACCTTCGGTTTATTACCGAAGCGCAAAAAGAAGCCGCCCGGGCAAAAATGTCGGCAATAGCCGCGCAAAACCTCAACGGTACAAAATCCTCGCTCACCTTTAGCGATGGTTACCCGGCCATGTCGCCTACCGCAGGCAATAACCGGCTGGTTACCGTGCTGGATAAGATCTCGAGGGATATGGGTATCGGTGCAACCAATGCCGGCGATCCCGGGTCGCGCGGGGCCGGAGACATTTCCTTCGTGGCGCAATACACCGATTGCTTAGACGGCCTCGGGGCTTCCGGCGGCGGCTCACACAATCCCGGCGAAACCATCAACCTTAAACAGTTTCCTTATTTGGTGCAGCGGGCGGCATTGCTTATTTATCGCCTGTCGTTAGAAGACAAGGAATAGAAAACAGCCAGGTCATAGCTGTAAAAGTGTAATTCGCTTAAACCTTTCGTCGTGCGTAAGCATTCAACCGGCATGAAACCATTTGTTATGTTCCTGGTCACACTATTCAAACAAATAATTGTGCTCTTATTTGTACCCCATCGCCTGCAGCTCGAACAGTTCTGCATACCTTCCCCGTTTAGCCAGGAGTTCTTCGTGACTGCCGATCTCCATCAACCGGCCTTTCTCGAGCACCAGGATCCTGTCGGCCATGCGCACGGTGGAGAACCGGTGAGAGATGAGCACGGCAGATTTTCCTTTCGTTAGCTCCGCGAACCGTTCGAACACCTGGTACTCGGCCCGGGCGTCGAGTGCCGCCGTGGGCTCATCAAGGATCAGCAACTGCGCATCTTTCATGTAGGCGCGGGCGAGTGCGATCTTTTGCCATTCGCCGCCTGAAAGCTCCACCCCATTGGCAAAACGTTTGCCAAGCACCTGGTCATATTGCCCGGGCAGCCTGTTGGCCAGCTCATCGGCCAGGCTCGACTTCGCGGCAGCCATGATCAGTTCCCGGTTATCCGCTTCGCGGATATTTCCTGCGGCGATATTTTGTGCCAACGTCATCTGGTAGCGGAGGTAATCCTGGAAAATAATGCCCATGTTCAGGCGGAGGTCGCTGAGGTCGTATTCCCTCAGGTCGACGCCGTCAAGCAGGATGCGGCCTTCGGTAGGATCATACAAGCGGGCGAGCAGCTTCACCAACGTCGTTTTGCCGGCGCCATTCTCACCGACAAGGGCCAGCTTTTCGCCCGGGTGAAGGGTAAAGCTCAGTCCCCGGTTTGCCCAGCGTTCGGAATTAAGGTAACGGAAGCCCACATTTTCGAACGTGAAACCGGTTTTTATGGGCCGTGGAAATGGCAGCGGGTTTGCCGCGGTCCGGATCTTGGGCTGGATCTCGAAAAACTCAAAGAAATCGCCGAGGTAAATGGCACCCTGCGAGATCCCGGTGAACCGCGTGAGGATCCCCTCGAGGTACCCCTTCATCTGCCGGAAGGAACCTGCCAGGAACGTCAGCTCGCCGATAGTCACACGTCCATTGATGGTACGCACCAGGATGATTACGTAGGCGGCATAGTAACCAACACTTCCTAACATGGAGAAGAAGACGCCCCAGGTAGCCCGGCGGATCACCAGCCTGCGGTTTTCGTTATAGAACTTCGCAGAAAGAGCGCGGAATCGTTCCACGATAAAATCAGAAAGGTCGAAGATCTTTATTTCTTTAGCCGTTTCATCACTTGCCCCAAGATAACGCACATAATCCAGCTCGCGGCGTTCGGGTGTTTGCCATCGGTTCATTACATAGGCCTGGTTATTAAAATGCGATTCGCCCAAAAAAGAAGGGATGATGGCCAGCAGCAGCAACGCGATCAGCCAGGGGCTAAACGCGAGCAATCCTACGGCAAGGAAACCCATAGTTACCAGGTCCTGCGCCTGGCTCATTACGGCTGAAAGTAAAAGGGTGCGCCCCACAGTTTGCTGCCGCGCACGTTCCAGCTTATCGTAAAACACCGAATCCTCAAACTGGTCGAGGTCCAGTTTCGCGGCGTGCCGCATGATCTTTACCGATGATTGGTTGGCGAACTGGTCGCCCAGCAAGCTGTCGCAAAGCGAGATGCCCCGACTAAGCGCGTCGGCGGCAATGGCCAGCCCGAACTCCAGCGCCACAAGCTCCCAGAGGCGCTCATGCGAAACACCGGCAGGCTCGCGGGTAAAAAGCACCACGTGATCGATGATCAGCTTGCCTACATACAGGATAGCCAGCGGCACCGCCGAGCGGAGCACCCGCAGCACAGCGCTGGTTATAACCAGGCCTGGGTTGGTTTTCCACACCAGCAGCAGGAACCTGGGCACATTGCCAAGCGCGCTTAGACGCTCCTTAAAAGTCGGTGTAGGTGCATCTTCGGGTTTCGGGTAAATTCGTGATCTTGCCATTTCGGGCAAAATTTAGGGAATTAATGGAGATTACGGGGCATCTGATCAAGTTAATATAAATCACGATATTTGCCCTATAATTTCACTTCTTCAAAAACGTTCCCATTATATGGATATCAAAAACACGCTCCAGGACGCTTACATTCACCATGTGCTGAACCATGGCGAACAACCTAAATCCGTATACCTGTTTGCAAAGGAGAACGGCATGGCCGAAGAAGAATTCTACAATTATTTCGGTTCTTTTGAAAGCATCGAGCACCAGACCTGGAAGGATTTTATGTCGCACACCATCGCCGAAGTAAAGAACCAGGAAATATGGGCGCAATACACCTCGCGCGAAAAAGCGCTCAGCCTGTTTTACAGTTTTATCCAGTTCATGAAAAGTAAACGCAGCTTTGCCACGTTCAGCCTGAAACAGGCAGGCAGGACCCTTGGCACGCGCCCCGTGCTGAAAGGACTGAAAACCGAATTTGAGAACTTCGGCACGGAGATCATCCGCGAAGGAATCGAATCCGGCGAACTGATGGACCGGCCCTTCTTCGCCAATAGATACAAAGATGCGTTGTGGGCACAATTCGGTTTCATCCTCAACTTTTGGCTCAACGATACCTCCGCCGGGTTTGATAAAACCGATGAGGCCATCGAGCGGGGCGTAAACGTAACTTATAACTTCTTCCAGCGGTCGCCGGTAGACGAGCTGTTCGACTACGGGAAATTCCTCGCAAAAAACTCAGGCATTAAAATGCCCTTCTGATCATGGCCGGAAAAGATGCAAGGGAGCAGGACAGCATTCCCACCAGCAAAGCAGAGCGATCTACTCAATTTGTAAAAACGGGACTTAAGATCGGCGGGAACTATGTAAAACACTACTCCAAAAAGCTGTTTAACCCTGACCTCAGCCGGGATGAGCTGAATGAAGACAACGCGACCGATATCTACGAGTCGCTCAGCAAACTGAAAGGCAGCGCACTTAAGGTGGCGCAGATGCTGAGTATGGATAAGAATATCCTGCCCAAAGCATATATCAACCAGTTTTCGAAATCGCAATATAATGCGCCTCCCCTTTCGGGCCCGCTGATCGTGCAAACCTTCAGGAAATTCTATGGAAAAACACCGGAACAGGTTTTCGACACGTTCAATATCCGGTCAACCAATGCGGCATCTATCGGACAGGTACACGAAGCCACCCTCAACCGGAAATGGCTGGCGGTAAAGATCCAGTATCCGGGGGTAGGTGATTCCATCACGTCAGACCTGAAGCTGATCAAACCCTTTGCGTTCCGTTTACTGGGCATGAGCGAAAAAGAACTGGACATTTACATGAAAGAGGTAGAAGAGCGCCTGCTCGAAGAAACCGACTACGAGCTGGAAGTACGCCGCTCCGTGGAGTTTTCGCAGGCCTGTGCCAACCTGCAAAATATCATATTCCCGACCTATTACCCGGAACTTTCCAGTAAGAGGACCATCACCATGGATTGGCTGGAGGGCATGCACCTGAAAGAATACCTGCAAACCAACCCTTCGCAGGAAGACCGAAACCGCATCGGGCAAGCCTTGTGGGATTTCTACAATTTCCAGCAGCACGAGCTGCGCGCCGTACACGCCGATCCCCACCCCGGGAATTTCCTGGTAACCCCGGATGGAAAGCTTGGCATCATCGACTTCGGTTGTATCAAGGTATTGCCCGACGATTTTTACTACCCGTTCTTTTCCCTCACCTCTTCCGGCTTTTTAGATGACCGCGAAAAAACACTCCGGGCATTCAGGGAGCTGGAGATGGTACAGCCGAACGACACCCCTGCACAGGTCGACTTTTACTACGAGATGTACTGCCAGATGATCGGGCTGTTTGCCAAACCGTATTCCACGGGTATATTTGATTTCACCGGAACGGAATTTTTCGAAGACATTTACCGCTACGGCGAAATGATCGCCCGGATGCCGGAGTTTAAGCAGGCCCGCGGGGTGAAACATTTCATCTATATTAACCGCACGAATTTCGGTTTGTACAATATCCTGCATGAACTGAAGGCAACCGTACGCACGGATACGTTCGTAGCCGACCTGGCCCTGCAGCATTAACACAAAAACATGGTCGCGGTATCCTGGTCAACCGAGTTTCTCTCTTCCCAACGCGTATCGGGTGACGACGAGGCCGACCGGTTTATCGAAACTCAATTTACCGATACATCGTCTAAACTGGCCTTTCAGCAATGGCTGAACAGCCTCGGAAGCAACGAAGCGCTCCGGCACCTCCCTGCGGCGTATCAATGTCCGCCGGTATCCCCGGCGCTGCAGCTCCCGGCCTGGGCGAACAGGCACATGATGGCCAATGGCGCCGCCTTCTTCGCTAAACACGCCGAACAGATCATGCAACTGCTCGGCCTCCTTTCCCTGCCCTATTGTTACGCAGCTGCAGATGGTGCAAAAGTGCTCCATCTCTCGCAACGGCTCACGCATGATGCAGGTAAGCGCCTTACCGATACCGCAAGTTTTGTATGGGACGTTTTATCGCCCAGGGCTTTCGCTCCTGGGGGAAAGGGATTTACCGCTATTTTGAAGATCAGGCTTACGCATGCCGCCGGGCGTTACTACCTGCTGCGTGCGGGAACCTGGGATTTTGCAGATGGCTATCCCATCAACCAGGAAGACATGGCCGGCACTAACCTCGCATTCTCCCTCATCGTGATCCGCGGGTTGCGTAAGCTCGGTCATTCCATTTCGTATGCGGACCAGCAAGCGTTCCTCCATTTATGGAATGTGATCGGTTCGCTGATGGGGATCCGGGAACCGCTCATTACACACGACGGGAAATCAGCCAATTTGCTCGAGCAGGCGATCAGGACGCGACATTTTAAAGCATCGGAACACGGGAGGGAACTGACGCGATCGCTGACTGCGTATTTTACCGGCGCCATCAGCTCCCGTGTTACGGAAAAAGAAATCCGCCAGCTGATGCGTTACCTGCTTGGCGACGAGCCCGCAAACCTGCTGGGAATAGACGAGCCGGTTCCTGTTCACCTGCCCTACCTGCTCAGGATCAATAGCGCCGTTCTCGCTTTCACACCCGGTGAAACCGCTGATGCGGCCTGGTACCGAAAATCCCGTACGTTTCAACGAAGGTGATGATGCCGGTGAAGCGCCGGCGTAGTCCGGATACTCCTTCGGCAGGTTCAGGGTGTTAGTTCCTTCGGCAAGCTCAGGGTGACAACTAATATGATCCGGGTATTAGCGTGATTTTGCCAGGGTTCAGCGGGAGCTGCGATCGAATTTTCCGGCATGTCAGCGCGGCATCCTGATCGGCAAGGACGATTCTATTATTCTTGATCCTGCTTGCGTATTTTTTGTGTGAAATAAAGCGCTTCGTTTCACGCAAAGAGGCGAAGGGGAAACTTTACAAACTCTTCTCTAACCGAACTGTTGTGCAACTATGGCAATTCAATCCGTTAATCCGGCTACCGGCAAAGTGATCAGAACTTACCGCGCTCACACTCCTGAACAGGTTACCAGAAAGATCTCGCAGGCCCATAAGGCCTGGCTTTCCTGGAAACAAACCACCTTTAATGAGCGTGCCGCGCTGCTCCGCAATATATCCTCGGTGCTGCATCGCCGCAAAGCGGAACTGGCAAACCTGATGGCGCTGGAAATGGGCAAGCCGATAAAACAGGGCATCGCCGAGATAGAGAAATGCGCCACGGTTTGCGACTACTATGCAAAGAACGGCGCAACCTTCCTGGCCGACGGGCCGGTAAAAACAGAAGCCGCCAAAAGCTATGTTTCCTTTCAACCGCTGGGCGTTGTACTCGCCGTAATGCCCTGGAACTTCCCTTTCTGGCAGGTGTTCCGCTTCCTCGCGCCTGCGCTGATGGCGGGGAACTGCGGCGTGCTTAAACACGCATCAAACGTACCGGGCTGTGCGCTGGTCATCGAGGAGATGCTGGCAGATGCCGGCTTTCCCGAACACGTTTTTAAAACCCTCCTTGTTAGCGGCAAAGAAGCAGGCGCCGTGATCGAAAACCCGCTGGTGAAAGCGGTAACTCTTACCGGTAGTACTTCCGCGGGGACGGAAGTGGCGACCAAAGCTGCATCACTCTTAAAGAAAACCGTGCTTGAGCTCGGCGGCAGCGACCCTTACATTGTGCTGGAAGATGCCGATCTCGAGCTGGCCTCCCGTGTATGTGCAGACAGCCGCCTGATCAACAGCGGCCAGAGTTGTATTGCCGCCAAGCGATTTATCGTGGTTAAGCAGGTGGAAAAAGCGTTCACCAGGCTTTTTGTGGAAAAAATGTCGGCCAAAAAGCTGGGAGATCCAAGGGAGGAAGACACCGACATTGGCCCGCAGGCACGCACCGATCTCCGCGACCAGCTTCACCGGCAGGTAGGCGACTCCATTGGCAAGGGCGCCCGCCTGGTATTGGGCGGAAAGATCCCAAAGGGCAAGGGCGCATACTATCCGGTTACCGTTCTCACCCAGGTAAAAAAGGGCGCACCGGCTTATGACGATGAGCTGTTTGGCCCTGTTGCGGCCATCATATCCGCAAAAAACGAGGCCGATGCCATCCGCATCGCGAACGACACACCCTTTGGATTAGGCGCCGCCGTGTTTACCAACGACCTGCAAAAAGGCGAACGTATCGCCCGGCTGGAGCTAAACGCGGGCTCCTGCTTCGTCAACACGCAGGTAATGTCAGACCCAAGGCTGCCATTTGGCGGCATCAACGCCTCCGGCTACGGGCGCGAGCTCGGCCTGTACGGAATTCATGAATTTGTGAATATTAAAACGGTGTATGTTAAATAGACGGGTTGATTAAAACTCCCGGCCCGCATTCCACCCCTCCAAATAATCCGCTATCCTTCTCAGGAAGGAGCCGCCCAGCGCACCGTCGACCACGCGGTGGTCATAAGACAGCGAAAGATAGGTCATATGACGGATAGCGATCATATCACCGTCGGGGGTTTCTATTACCGCGGGCTTTTTCTTGATCACGCCGATGGCGAGGATAGCTACCTGGGGCTGGTTAATGATGGGGGTGCCCATCACATTGCCAAAGGTACCCACATTGGTGATGGTAAAGGTACCGTCTTTTACTTCGTCGGGCTGCAGCTTATTGTTACGGGCGCGGTTGGCCAGGTCGTTCACGGTTTTGGTGAGGCCGACGAGGCTCAGGAAGTCCGCGTTCCTGATCACCGGGACGATCAGGTTACCCGAAGGCAGCGCAGTAGCCATACCGATGTTGATATCGCGTTTCCTGATGATCTTCGTGCCGTCTACCGACACGTTGATCATCGGCATATCCCTGATGGCTTTCGCTACCGCTTCGATAAAGATGGGCGTAAACGTGATCTTCTGTCCCTCGCGTTTTTCAAAGCTGTTCTTCACGCGATCGCGCCATTTCACAATATTCGTTACGTCGGCCTCCACGAACGAGGTTACGTGCGGCGAGGTTTGCTTGCTCATCACCATGTGGTCGGAGATGAGGCGGCGCATGCGGTCCATTTCGATGATCTCGATGTTGCCGGTTGCGGGCGGCGGCTGTTGGCTGCCGGCTGACGGCTTGTTTACACCTGTTTTAAGAGCTTCAGCTTCTTTTGACGGGGCTGGAGCAGGCTCTTCGGCTTTCGACGCTTCATTCAGGGCTCCGGGGCCCGCGGTTTCTGCGCCGGGTTTCCTGTTCTTTACATAGCCCAGGAGGTCTTCCTTGGTCAATCGTCCTTCAGAGCCGCTTCCGGTGATCTTTTCAAGCTCTTCGGGTGAAATACCTTCTTCGGCTGCAATACTTTTCACCAATGGTGAGTAAAACCTGCCGGACACCGTTGCGGGTGCTGCGGCAGTTGTTTCCCGTTTCCCGGGCTCGGGTTGCGCCTGACTGAGCATGTCCATGCCCGGAAAAATGTCCTCCAACGGGATTCCCGGTTCGACCGGTTCGACCGCGGGTGCATTTTCGCCCACCGTGTCTCCCCCGGCTGGTGTTGCTGCTGCTGCTGCCGTTTCTATCAGTGCGATCACGTCGCCTACCTGCACCACCTCCTCTTCTTTATATAACTGGCTTATCAAACGACCGCTAACGGGAGAAGGCACTTCTGAATCTACCTTATCTGTGGCGATCTCCAATACCGCTTCGTCCTCGCTGATCATATCGCCGGGTTTCTTCAACCATTTGATCACGGTCGCTTCGGCAACGCTTTCGCCCATTTTTGGAAGTAGTAATTCAATTTGTGCCATGGATGTGTTTGGTTAGAAAAAACAAAATTAATGATTTTTAGCCTCGCTAGCTATTACTGTGGAATATATACCACGTATTTGGTATTAAAGTGTTCCTCTTTAAAGAAGTCGGAAACAGGGATCAGCGTTGCCTGCAGCCCGGATTCCAGGATCTCCTGCGAAAGGTCGCCGCCCTTCAGGTACAGGATGCCGTTTTGCAGGGTGTTGCGCGAATCCTTTAGGAACTTGCCCTTTATCCAGGGATAAAACTCCTTCAATTGTGTAACGGCCCGCGAAACAACGAAGTTGAACTTATCGTTGATCTGCTCAGCGCGGGCATGTGTTGCCACCAGGTTGCCCAGCCCCACGCCGCCTGCCACACCATTCACCACCTTGATCTTTTTGCCGATAGAATCTACCAGGTGAAAGTTTGTCTCCGGGAAAAGAATAGCCAGCGGGATGCCCGGAAATCCGCCGCCGGTACCTACGTCGAGCACCTTCTCGCCCGGCAGGAAACTGATCACTTTGGCGATGGCCAGCGAATGAAGAATATGGTGCAGGTACAGGCTGTCGATATCTTTACGCGATACCACGTTAATCTGGGCGTTCCAGTGACGGTAGTGCGCATTTAACTCGGTAAACTGGTCCTTTTGATGGGTAGTAAGGTCAGGGAAATAAGAATAGATGAGATCAGTGGTCACAGCTCAATTTTTCGTTTTCGGTCCATAATATGATACAGCAGGCTGCGTGCCCTGAAAAGCTGCGCCTTAATGGTGCCCAGCGGCAGGTCGAGCTGCCGGGCGATCTCCTCGTACGAAAGTTCGTTATAATAACGCAGGACGATCAGGTTACGGTAGCGCTGCGGCAGGTTGTCTACGATCATTTTGAGCTGCTTGCTTTGCTGCTTGCGGATGGAGCTTTCTTCGGGATTCAGTGAGTCTGATTTGATCTGCAGCGGACGATCGTCGCCGTCATCGTCCACCATCGTGTTCAATGAAACCACGTTCAGCTTTTTCTTCCTGATAAAGTCGATGCAGCTATTGGTGGCGATGCGGAACAGCCAGGTGCTGAAGGCGAAGTCGGGTTTATATTTATCGAGGTTTTCGAAGGCCTTTCCGAAAGTTTCTACCGCCAGGTCCATGGCATCGTCTTTATTATTCAGCATTTTGAGCGCCATGAAGTAAATGGCGTCCTTGTAGCGCTGCATCAGCTCGGCATACGCCCGCTGATCGCCTTCTTTGGCACGCAGTACGAGGTTAAAATCATTTTTCGCATTCTCTGAAAAATTCGGATTTATTTCCATTGAATTTTCTTCTTAAATAGGGATATGAAAGTGAGCGCGAATAGATAAAAATAATAAATTAAATCAAATAATGGCAACCACCAGGCCAGGTCGCTGTATCTCAGCTTTTTAAATACCGGGAGATATACCCATAACTGCGCCAGCAAGCGCACGGCGTATACCGGGAGCAGAACCCACCATTGTGCTTTCAGCACGATCAGGCAGGCCAGCGAAACATAGAACAGCAAACCGGAAGCCGCCTGTGCAGCCAGGATGCGTTTATGCTCACGCCGGTAAGCACCGCCAGCGCCCTGGTGCCTGATCTTCTGGCGCATCAGCGCGCTGAATGAATGCTTAGGTTCGCTCCAAGTATGCGCATCCGGGCTGATCTCGATCACTGTATTAAGCCCGTTTGCGTGCTGGTTCACAAAAAGATCGTCGTCGCCCGACTGGATATGCATATGCGATGCAAAGCCTTTCCCTTTAAAGAACAGCGATTTGGTATAAGCGAGGTTACGGCCCACTCCCATATAAGGATTACCGGCCAGCGAAAACGACAGGTAATTCATGGCTGTATACCAGGTTTCGAAACGGATCAGCCTGTTCAGAAAACCACCCTCGGCCATGTACGGCGAGTAGCCCAGCACGATACTTTCCCCATGGCGAAACTTCGAAGCCATCAGCGCGATCCAGTTGGGCGATGCCGGCTTGCAATCGGCATCCGTAAACAGTAAATGGTCGTACCGGGCCGCTTTAATGCCCAGCGTTACCGCGAATTTCTTACCATGCTTATAGCGTTTGTGCTCGTCAATGGTTACCACGCGCAGCTGCGGGTACCGCTCAGTGAACGCTTTTAAGGTCATTTCCGACTCGTCGGATGAGCAATCATTCACCACCACCACTTCAAAATCGTCATACCGCTGCTCCAGCACCAGGGGCAGGTTTGCCTGCAGGTTGGCATCCTCGTTACGGGCGCAAATAATCACCGAAACCGGCAGCACCGATTCGAACAGCGGCTCCGCAGGAGCTTTAGCACGCAGTTTCTGGTGGATCACCAGGATAAAATATAATTGCACCAGGAAGGTTACCTGGAAGAGAATGAAGATGGCAATGAGAAGGTAATCCAAAATGTCTTATCCGGCTATCAGCTGTCAGCTATCAGCTACCAGCCCTGTTGTGTTTACTGATCGGGATCGTTACGTTAACCAGCTGGCAGCTGACCGCTGACAGCGCTTAACTATCAATGGGCAGCAGCTAGCTGCAAAAAAACAAAGTTGGCATTTTTAACCCGACCGTACGCATGAATGTTGATAAAAAATTGAGCACGGCGCCGCTGGTTATTTTCTTATTTTTGCGCACCAGATGAAATTTAGTTTACATTCTTCAGATAAGTTCTCGAAGGCACGTGCAGGCGAGATCGTTACCGCACACGGAACCATACAAACGCCTATCTTTATGCCGGTCGGCACCGCAGGATCGGTAAAAGCGGTACATCAGCGCGAACTGAAGGATGATATTGAGGCCCGGATCATCTTAGGAAATACCTATCATTTATATTTACGCCCGGGGCTCGATACCCTTGAGCAGGCGGGCGGTCTGCATAAATTTAACGGCTGGCAAGGGCCCATCCTTACCGACAGCGGCGGCTACCAGGTGTATTCCCTCACCGACGTGCGCAAGATCAAAGAGGAAGGGGTTACTTTCAGGTCGCATATAGACGGGTCCAAACACCTGTTCACGCCCGAATATGTAATGGATATCCAGCGCGTCATCGGTGCCGACATCGTTATGGCGTTCGACGAGTGCACCCCCTACCCGTGCGAATACGGGTACGCCCGGAAGTCGATGGAAATGACGCACCGCTGGCTGAAACGCTGCTGCGACAGGTTCGACGAAACCACGCCAAAATACGGTTACGACCAGGCGCTGTTTCCCATCGTACAGGGCTCCACGTACAAGGACCTCCGGATAAAATCGGCCGAAACCATCGCCTCCTTCGGGCGCGAAGGGAATGCCATCGGTGGTCTTTCGGTAGGTGAACCTGCCGAGGAAATGTACGCCATGACCGAGCTGGTTTGCGGCATCTTACCCGAATCCAAACCCCGTTACCTGATGGGGGTAGGAACACCGGTGAATATTCTCGAAAATATCGCCCTCGGCATCGATATGTTCGACTGTGTAATGCCCACACGCAACGCCCGTAACGGCATGCTCTTCACCCGGGACGGGATCATCAACATCCGCAACGAAAAATGGAAGAACGATTTCAGCCCCGTCGATGCCGAAAGCGACCTCTTCGCCGATCTCGCCTATTCCAAATCCTACCTGCGCCACCTCATCCATTCAAAAGAGATTTTAGGCGCCCAAATCGCTACCTTGCACAACCTGCATTTTTATTTGTGGCTGGTCCGCGAGGCGCGAGAACGGATCATTGACGGCACGTTTTATGAATGGAAACAGAAAATGGTAGTGACGCTCGCGCAAAGATTGTAGGAGGTTGAACGATAAAGGTTGGGCGTGCCGCCAAAATACGTAACAGCCTGTGCGTAAAAACATGTAACGATAAACATAAATAACCAGGAAACCCGTTAGTTAACCTAACCAGGCGTAAAACGTCGAACCATACCGCAACAACATGATCCGCATCATCGACTGGTACATCATCAAAAAATACCTCGGTACCTTCGCATTCACTATGGCGATATTTACCGTGGTGATCGTGATATTTGACGTTTCGGAGAAGCTCGACGATTTCCTGAAACACCACGCGCCGCTCTCGAGCATCGTAACACAGTACTACGCAGGCCTGATCCCGTTTTACCTGAACATGCTCTCGCCGCTGATCAACTTTATCGCGGTGATCTTTTTTACCGCGAAAATGGCCGACCAGACGGAGATCGTCCCCATCCTGAGCAGCGGCGTTACCTTTAACCGGTTCCTCTACCCTTATTTTATATCGTCGCTGGTGATCTTCCTGGTAACCTTATTTTTCAATATCTACGTGATACCCAGGACCAATCGCTGGAAGGTCGATTTCGAAAATGTATATATCAATCCCAACCCCGATAATACCAAGCGGGAAACACATATGCAGCTCGATAAAAACACCTATGTGTATGTTGAAAGTTTCGACAATAACCGCAAAGTAGGCTACCGCTTTACCATGGAGAAGTTTAAGGGCGACGAGATGAAGGAACGGTTAATGGCCGACCAGGTGGCCTGGGATTCGCTGAAACATGTGTGGAAGCTCTCTACATACACCATACGAAAAATAGACGGCCTGCACGAAAAGATGAGCAACGGCGCCGCTAAAGACACCGTGCTGGACATGCGCCCGGGCGATTTCGAAGCCTATGATAACATCTTCCAGGCGATGACCATGAAGGAGCTGAACGACCGGATGAACAAGGAAAAGCTGCGCGGCACCGGCCTGATGGTAAATATGGAGCTGGAGAAATATAAGCGTTTTGTGTACCCGCTGTCGGCATTCGTACTCACGCTGATGGGCGTGGCGCTTTCTTCCCGCAAGGTAAGAGGCGGGATCGGGCTGCCGCTGGGCATCGGGATCTTCCTTAGCTTTGCCTACATCCTGTCTATCCAGTTCACCACGATGTTCTCGCTCAAAGGCGGGCTGTCGCCGTTGATCGCCGTATTCATCCCTAACATCCTGTTCGGTGCTTTAGGCACGTACCTCATCAAGCAGGCGCCCAAATGACCAATAAGCAGATTAAAACAGACCTGCTTATCCTGCACATTACAGTACTGGTATGGGGCTTTACCGGTGTGCTGGGAGCGCTCATATCCGTTTCAGCGGCGCACCTTGTCTGGTATCGCGTACTGATCGCTTTCGTTACCCTGTTCGTCTATTTTAAGTGGAAGAAAACCGATATCCGGGTTTCCCGCGAAGTGTTCTTCAAGCTGTTCTTTACCGGAGCCGTCGTGGGGCTGCACTGGATCCTTTTTTTCCAGGCCATCAAGTCGTCCACGGTATCGGTAACGCTGGTGTGCCTGTCCAGCATCACCCTGTTTACGGCTATTTTCGAGCCCATCATTAACCGTAAGAAGATCTCGCCGCTGGAGATTTTCACCGGGCTGATGATCATAGCCGGGATCTGTCTCATCTTTACTTTCGAGTCGCAATACACCACCGGAATTATCTGCGGCCTGGCCAGCGCGGTTTGTGCCAGCCTGTTCTCCATCATCAACTCCAGGCAGGTGCAAAACCGCCCGGCGCCCATCATCGGGTTCTATGAATTATTTGGCGCATGGATATGGATTTCATTGTACCTGGCGGTCTCCGGAAATTTTAACCAGGAGATGCGGCTGCGTCTTTCGGACCTCTTTTACCTGCTTATTCTGGGCATCCTGTGCACTTCCGTCGCATACGTGGCGGGCGTTTCTGTGATGAAGTTTTTGTCGGCTTTCCGGGTAGCCCTCATCACCAATTTAGAGCCGGTATACGGCATCATACTGGCCTTTCTTTTCTTCGGAAAAAGAGAGCAGATGACCGCCGGCTTTTATGGCGGATCGGTGATGATCCTGGGCGCCATATTCCTCTACCCGGTAGTGAAAAATAAGATGGGAAGAGGAAGGGCGGGTAGGTGAGGAACCGCCAAACGTCAACGTATACCTTCCGGCATAAAACTTTTTTCCTACATTTATTCCAGTAAGTTACGGCTTATTTTTAATAATTACCTGTACTTCACACGAATTAAAATATATTAATATGATGCTGTAAACCAGTGGATTATTTAATATCAATACAAGTGTAGATTCAAGTAATGAAGCGCCAGGAGACCGATTAGTACTATATTTTTTAGCATTCCATGAAAAGAGCCAGCATTTATAACTATAAAACGTTATCGATCAAATACTTGCTTACGATAATATTAACCTTAACTTTCCAGAAGGCATTTTCACAGTTATTCGACGAATCCCAAAATCCTCCTTCCCTGGAATGGCGGCAGCTGAATACCAAAAACTTCCAGGTCGTGTATCCCGCCGGGTTGGAGAGCGAGGCCCGCCGCATGGCCAATACGCTTACCGCGATCATCGAAAAAGTGAGCCGCTCTTATCATAAAGTCCCGCGAAAGATCACCGTGATCCTGCAAAACCAGGGCACCACTTCCAACGGTTTCGTACAGTTGGCGCCGCGCCGTTCGGAGTTTTTTACCATCCCTTCGCAAGAGTTCGATTACCAGGATTGGCTCAATAGCCTGGCCGTTCATGAGCTCCGCCACGTAGTGCAATTCGACAAGCTGGCGGGCGGTTTTAAGGCGCCCCTGGAAAGCCTCGGACTGGCCATTTTCGGTATCACCTTACCCCCCTGGTTTTACGAAGGGGATGCCGTGGTAACCGAGACCGCGCTTACCCACGCTGGGCGCGGGAGACAGGCGGAGTTCGACCTTCCGTTCCGCGCAAACCTGCTCAGCGGACGCCGGTTCAGCTACTCGAAAAACTACCTCGGCTCGCTTACCGATAATACTCCCGGCTACTACCCGCTCGGTTATTTTATGACTGCTAAACTGCGGCGCGATTATGGCCCCCGTATTATGGACAGCATCCTCAGCCGGGTGGCCCGCGCGCCTTTCCTGCCCTACCGCCTGAGCCGCTCCATCAAGAAACTTACGGGCATGAATACGCGGCAGCTGCATGACTCTACCGTCGCGGAACTCACCGGTCTATGGAAACAACAACAGGTTGCCGCGGGCGTTGCCCCCTACGCCCCTATCAATAAACGGCGCACGCGGGCCGAGCTCAATTACCTGATGCCGGTGGCCGTTGCGCCCGGCAAAACAGCCGTGCTCCGGCGGGGTGTCGGCCAGGTACCCGCCATCGTCCTGCTCGGCAGCGCCGGCAAAGAAACCACCCTCGTGCGGATCGGGATCCAGGAGGAGCCGTATTTCAGGTACGCGGCCGGTTTGTATGTGTGGGATGAATTCCGTTTCGATGCCCGGTTCCATAAGCGCTCCTTTAACGTGGTCATGAGCTATGATCCCGCTACCGGCGCCAAACGGCAGCTTACCCATAAAACGCGGCTGTTTGCACCGAACGTTTCGCCCGACGGTCAAACGATCATCGCGGTGGCGGTTTCGTATGCCAACGTGATCTCGCTGGTAGAGATGGACCGAAACGGGAAAACGCTCCGCGAATTTCCCAGCCCGGGGAATGACATGCTGCAAAACCCGTCGTGGCATGCCAGCGGGCAAAAGGTAGTGGTGACCGGCGTTTCCGGGAAAGGCAAGACGCTGTACGAGCTCGACTGCAATACCGGGAAATTCACTATGCTGATGCCTTACCTGCTGCAATTGATCTCCAAGCCGGTGTACATAGAAAACAAGATCCTTTACAAAGGACAAAATAACGGCACAGACAACCTGATGCTGCTCGATCCTGGCAGGAGTACCCTGCAGGTCACATCATCGCCCTACGGCGCTTATAATCCTTCTTACGACGCTGCCACGAACCGGGTATTATTCAATGATTACCAGCCATCGGGTTACAATGCCGCCGCCATTAGCGCGGCTGAACTTTCCGGCAGTCGCCCGGCGCCGGGCAGTGAAGTGCTTCCCTACATAGAGCCGGTAGCGAAGCAGGAAGGCAACCGCGATGTGTTCGATAGCATCCCGGCTGTGAACTACCCGTCAAAACCCTACCGGGAATTTGCCAACCTGTTCTATTTTCACAGCCTGGTACCCATCGCGGAAGAGAATGACTATTTCAACGACAACAACTACGGGCTCAAGCTTCAGTCAAACAACAAGCTGAACACGCTCGGCGCGTACGTCGGTTACCAATACAACAACGCGCTCGGCAGGAGCGAATACCTGGCCGGCCTCACCTGGTCGCGACTGTTCCCGGTGTTCGACCTCAGTTACCTCAACCGTGCCCGCTTCACGTACGTGAAACGGCTGCCTACTTCCCCGCTGCCGGATGTGCCGGTAAGCTGGCGCGAAAATGCGTGGGAAGCCACCATGAAGATCCCGTTGGTATTTAACCGGCTCAACAAAACGTACGGCACGGGCTTCGAGGTGTCTACGTCGTACGTTACCCGTTACGGGTTCGAGAACCGGCCCGGAAATGTAGTCACCCGGCTGAAGTTCCCGATGTCTTACCGGTTTTACGAAAGCATGAACACCCAGCGGAGCGCACGTGACCTGGCGCCGCGCTGGGGCCAGAACATGTCGGTTCAATACCGGCACTTTCCTTTCGAGAACCAGCTGCAGGGCGAGTTGCTTACCTTTAAGAGCACGTTCTTTTTCCCGGGCCTGTTCCTCAACCACTCGCTGCAGGCATCTTTCAACTACCAGGAAGGCTCGGGCAATTACGACATGACGAACGATATCCCGCGGGTAAGCGGTTACAGCAACCTGCCTCCGGCGGGCGCCGTGCACAATACACTGTTAACGGCTTACCGGATGCCGCTTTTCTATCCCGACTGGGAGATCGGTCCGCTGGCCTATATCAAGCGCTTCACCGGGGGCTTTTTCGCCGATTTCGAGAACGCAGGGCACGGCAACCGCTTTGCGCCACGCACGTTCGGCGCCGAGGTGAGGGCCGACATGAACCTGCTCCGGTTTTATCTTCCCGACTTCTCGTTCAGCACCAAAATCATTTTCTCGGATGCGGCAAGCGGCAAAAAAACGATATTAGATGCCGGATTCACCTATAACTACTAGCTCCGCTCATGAAACCGAAATATATCTTCCTGGTTATTGTCACCGTACTGGTCACCATCATCCTGATGAAAAATACCGACGAGGTAAAGTTCTGGATCTTCGGCGACAGGTATGTACAAAAGCTCGCCGTGCTGGGTACGATGTTCGGGCTCGGGCTGGTCTTCGGGTTTATCCTGGGAAGGCCAAGGAAGAAGAAACCAGTGGAAAACACCAGCTTGGAAGGCAGCCCCGTCGAACGGAAAGAGCTTAGTGCTGAAGACGAAGAATATATCAAATAGTTGGGTGACCGGGACCTGCGTGTTATGTGGTGATTATTTCAACGCTTTCGCAATTGCCGCCTCCGTAACCGGAGCCATAATGGCATATCCCGCCACGTTCGGATGCACGCCATCCAGGGTCAATTCGGCCTTCTGGCCATTTCTGTCGTCCACCAGGGGGGTGAAATAATCCAGCAGCACCAATTTGTTCTTTTTCGCATACGCGATGATCTCTTTGTTCAGCGACATGATCTTACCCGCCGGTTCGATCCCTTTCCGCCAGGGATAATCGAACACAGGGAGGTATGCGCAGAGAATCACTTTGATCTTGTTGGCTTTGGCCAGCTGCACCATGGAACGGATGTTATTCATAATGGTCTCGTTGGTAACGTGCCCGGTACTGCCGGAAATATCGTTACTTCCTGCGAGGATGATCACCGCTTTGGGTTTCAGGTCGATCACATCCTGGCGGAAACGGATAAGCAGCTGCGGCGAGATCTGGCCGCTCACCCCGCGGTTGATGTAAGGCCTTCCTGCGAAAAACTCCGGCACCATTTTCTTCCAGTTTTCAAAGATGGAGCTCCCCAGGAACACCACGCGCTTCTCCCCCGTTTTCGGGTCGCCTAACAATTTATTTTCTTTTGAATAGTGGTTCAGGTCTGCCCAGTCGTCCTTAAAATCTTCTTTGGCGGCTGGCGCCTGGACGACCGGTGTACCTTGCTGCGCGTAAGCGCTAGCGAACAGCATTAACGCGGGAAATAAGAGCTTGAGCTTCATTAGCGATTCCGGGATGGTTAGTCATTTAATTACTTCTATACATGCGCGGCTGTGGCACAGGAGCATTTTTAAGCTGCCTTATCCTTTTCCTCATTCTTCCCCGCGGATCCGAAACGCAATTCGCTATGCCACGGGCCGATCACCGATCCTGTATAAAGGGTCAAACATAAATAAAATTGTGGTAGAAGCGTACTTCGCCGGTGAGCATATATACCGTAAAGCCAAACAAGGCAAGGGTTAATATTAATCTCCGGGATATACAGGTGGACGTATTCACCGGCTGCTGTGCATCGGCGGGCGATAGCTACGGCTACGCGCTCATCATGTGCCCCGATAGTTATTGGCTAATGGCTACTTCAACAAGTACGGCCTCACCGCCTTTTCCCAGATCATATAGCCCTCCGGTTTCATGTGCAGCATGTCGCTAACGAACAGTTCCGGGCGCATTTTCCCGTTCTTATCCAGCATTTTGCTGAATACATCTACAAACGCGGTATTCTTCTCGGCCGCAAGATAGGTTTTGATCAGTTTGTTTACGGCTTTGGTCTTCTCCACGAACTTTTCGCGTGAAGGGCTTGGTTTTAAGGAAATGTATACGATGGGCACCACCGGCATTTGCTGGCGGATGGTAGCATACAGCACCTTAAAGCGGTTAAAGATCGTGTCGGCAGACGCCTGTTCGTTCACCACATCGTTTTCGCCTACGTAGATCACGATCTGCCGGGGATTGTACGGGAAGATGATATCTTTTGCAAAACCGGTAATCTCGTTGGTAACGGTTCCGCCCACGCCCCGGTTGATGACGTTATAAGCGCCGAAAACCTGTTCCAACCGCGTCCACTTGCGGATGGAGGAGCTGCCGACAAACAGGATCGGGTCAGCCGGCGGCTCAAAAAGCTTATCGTATGCCTTAATGATCTTTACATCTTCGGAAAAGCGGGGAGATTGCTGGCCATAGGCTTGCGCGGAAAATACAAGTAAGAATACGATTGGGAATAGTGATCTTGGTGTAAGCATATTGTCAGTTGTCAGTTTTCCGGTTGGGTCTGTGGTAATTATGGTGAACGTGGTTAAATCGGTTTTGGGTGGTCAGCTATCGGTACCAGTTAAAATTTCTTACCATAGTAAACCTGCTCCAGTATCTTCCCGGCCTCCCCGTCGGGGTCTTTTTACCTGGCAGACGTTATTAAGTATCATGGTAGCTCCTTCCTGTTCGTTAGCCGGAAACGTAAATGTACGAAAAGTAACCGCACCGTATTCCCGAAAAAAAACGAAGGATTCCCAGGGGGTACGGGTCGTTGGATGTAGCCATTTTACCTGTATCCCGGGTGTCAGTTACTTCGGCAGGCTCAGGATGACACGCTGACAGAAAGCGCCATCAATACTGATGGAACCCCTGCGACACGAACTCCAGCACCACGGGAAGTGAGCCGCGCCAGTAGGTCCAGGTGTGGCCACCTTCGCGGATACGGAACTCGTGCGGAATCTCTTTCTTCCGCATGGCGATGTGTACCAGGTCATTACCCTCGTACAGGAAATCATCGTCGCCGATATCGATAAACCAGCGAACGGCCTTTTTCTGAACATCGGGCATGTTATTCATCATGGCCACTACGCTATGGAGGTTATAGTACCCGGTAACAAGGGTATCCGTGGCAGCGGGCAGGGTTCGGGTAATGTTACGGCGGGCCTCATCCAGCGTAAGCGGACCGGTTGCGGCACTTAGCGGACAAGCAGACGAAAACAGCTCCGGGTGGTGAAGGGCATACACGAAAGTACCGCCGCCGCCCATGGAAAGGCCTGAGATCGCGCGGAACCGCTTCTCGCCCCTGATGCGGTATTTTTTCTCAATGGTGGGCATAAATTCCGTGAAGAAAAAATCCTCGTAATTCCAGTCGCCTTTGGGATCGTTAAAGTAACCGCGGCGGCCGGTATTCCCATCGGGCATCACAATGATCATAGGCGTAGCCTTTCCTTCGGCGATGGCGCGGTCGGTGATGTTAAGCACCTCGCCAAATTGCACCCAACCGGTCTGGTCATCGCCGGCGCCATGCAGCAAGTAAAGTACCGGGTAGCTGCGTCCAGAAGTTTCGTAATCGGGTGGCAGGTAAACGGCGTATTTGCGCTCCATCTTTAACAGCTTACTTGGCACTGTGAGGTTGTCATACACTTTTCCGCTTTGCGCGAATACAGAACAGGTAATCAACGCGTATACTGTGAGAAAGGAGAATCG
Source organism: Hufsiella ginkgonis (assembly GCF_009834915.1). GTDB lineage: Bacteria > Bacteroidota > Bacteroidia > Sphingobacteriales > Sphingobacteriaceae > Hufsiella > Hufsiella ginkgonis. Next base: position 1,138,110 of record NZ_WVHS01000002.1, read on the forward strand.
TTTCATTGCGGTTTGGTTAGTTAATTCTACGAAAGATCGTAAGCTTTCACGAAATTCGCATCTTTATTTTCTAAAAATCCGCGATTGCTGTTTTTGGGTGTCCTAATTATGTCACCAGGTCCGCTTAAAAAATAAGCCATAATGGCGGGAATGGCGACCGCCACCTAACGGCGTTTCATCCAATACCGGGTATATGAGCAGGGTCGTAAGGCATCACCCGGCGATAATGCCGGTCAATAGGGCAAGTTCGTCGACCCCGTATTAACTTACCAGGATCTCTATCGTAATCTTACCGCCGCCGGCGGATATTGGCACCGCCTCCAGGCCGGGCACGAAATTAAACAATCTTTGCTGCGTAACGGGCAGCCGGGTCAACAACTGGTCTGATAAGATGGTTACGGTTGACCTTGCTTTTTTAACGGTGATCTTCCGGTCGGATAACACCCGGACCGTTTCATCTGCGCGTGAGATCACCGGTAAGATCAGCCTGATCTCCCGGTTCTCCGGCTGATCGTGTGTGAAAGTAATGACTACTTTTTCCGCAGAAAACATATAGCTCACTTCGCAATGTACCGGACCGGTCGACGGATCCTTTTGGGCTTTGTCCACGAGGCGCGAACGTGTTTTCACCATTACTTTTCCCTTTTCGTTGCTGTCGCTCACAACCGCCTGCAGATCGCTTATATTCCTGTACGTGTTGTGATCGGTTCGCCACTCCAGCCTTGGTGTAAGCGGCATGCTCAGCGGGTCGTTATCTGCCTGCATGTTGCCGGCTTCAATCAACGTATAATCCGTCATACTCGCCGCCAGGATCGGGCCGGCGTGCTCATGCCATAACATGGAAAGTGCGCCGCCGGATGCGTGACCATTCTGGTCGGGGTGGTATTCGCGGTCGTAGCCGGTTACGGTTGCGCGGAATTTACCGGTTGAGACCAGGCAGGTCTGGATGTCGTTAAAAAATCGCCCGCCGTAAACTTTTTCGCGGGGAAGAACAATCTTCGGGAGATCATATTTCTTTTCGGCATTGCCATGATCCAGAATAGTAGTAAGTGCCTTGATGTGGCAGAACGTATGGTGCACACTGGGCGGTACCTGGTGCGAACGATAATGCGGGCCGCCATACAGCAGCCCCCCGTCTGTACATTGCCGCAGCAGCTCCGTATTACGCAGTGCCGCTTTATAGAACCGCGGATCACGGTCTGCCAGCAAGGCATAAGCGGGCTGGCAACCATCCGAAGTACGACTGCCCCAGTACGTCCATTTATAGTTGCGGGTTCCCCAGCTATTGTCCCATCCCCCATCGGGCAGCATAAATTCCATATGGGTTTGAAGCGAGCGGGTGGCGGCGGCGAGCACTTCTTCGTCCCCGGTAAACAGGCCGTACAAAACCAGCGAGGGGAGCGACTCTTCTACGTTATAGCCAAGATCAACGGAAAAACAACCCTTTTTACTCGGTTGGTCGTAAGGCCTTCCTTCCCCGTAGAGGAATCCCTCTTTCGTAAAAAAGGGCAGGGTTTGTTTGGCAAGCATCTTCCCCTTTTCCCGGTATTTAGGTATATCCAACAGCGTGCCGAGGAGTGTGAGCGCGTACGATGCCGAGATGGGGTAGTTGATATTTCCGTAATCGATCGAAAATGTATCGTACACATATTCGCCGGCCTTCCGCAGGCGGTCTTCCATCTCCTTTTTAAAGGATGGGTCGAGTATGGCGCCATGGTTCTTCAGTGTCTCGCAAAAGGCAATGATGGTGAACACGGTCGTCCCTTTCCACGATCCCTTTACCGGTTCGTTAAGCCATGACCCGTCGTCCTGGCTTACGCGGCGCTCCATCCAGCGATACAGTAATACCGAAGCGTCGAGGTAACGGCTGTCGCTGGTTTTTGCGGCCATATAAGCGAAGGGATAGATGCTATCGGCCACACGGCCATGCACCAGTTTATTGGCGGGGCACCAGATACCTCCATAATCGGCGTCACGGGCAGCATCGGTAACCTGCAGCGCTAGCAACGCCTTAGCCCATTGTTCAACCAGCGATTTGCTGAGTGCGTATAGCGGCGACGACGCGGCAGTCGGTATAGCGGCAAAACAATCCGGTAATTGAAAACCGGCAGCGGCGCCTGCTATGGCGGTGGTGCGAATAAAATCTCGGCGGGTTTGGATCTGCTTCATATAGCGTTTATACGAATGAATGTAAGTTATAAAAAAGGCCCCATTCAATTGAATGAGGCCTCGCCATTGTACTAACTAACTAACTAACTAAGGGAGCTTGTCTAAGGCAGGAACGTTAAGTTCATAGCCTGTATATCCTTTGTTCTGGTTGATACGTCCGTTGGTATTGAACCGCTGGGCGCTTGCCGGAACCGGCCATAATACGTGGTACGGTGCGATCTGGAATCTCACGCCACTCACGGTAGGAACCTTATCCCGGTAGAATTCGTTCTTTTCAATAATGCGATCGTACATATAGTTGTTGTCTGAGAACGTAGCAAGCGAATAGGTTTTACCGTTCGGAGCCGTTTTACCGGTCGATGCAAAGATGTAAGCAATACGGGTCAGCTCGCTTTTGCGGGGCTCTTCGTAATAAAGCTCGCGTGCACGCTCATCGAGAATAGTGCTGATATTAACTTTCGAGGCATCGGTCAGCGGCGCAGCGTTTGCGCGTGTCCGGACCTGGTTGATATCCGCCATGGCCAAAGCCAGCTCGCCTTTCCAGACGTAGGCTTCCGCACGCAGCAGGTAGGTTTCCGCTAAACGGAACACATACCAGTCAGTATTGGTACCTCTTGGCGGCGACCACCATTTATCTACCGCCAACGCGTTGGTGGAGTTGATAAAGGTTTTGTAATGCGGCCATCCGAACCAGTGACGGATCGTATCGAGCGATTTGTTGGTAAACATGTTATTTACCGTAGTCGAATTGTATTGCACCAACGGTTGCCCGTAAAGTGCCTTTTCAGTTGGATTGGTAGAGGTTTTGAGCGCCGGGTTGTTGTATACCAGGTCTGTCATATCCATCCACATGCCTTTCGCATGGCGATAATCGGTATTGTCTGTCCAGATATATTTAGTGGCATAAGGCGTACCGCGGTAGCGTCCGATGCCGCGGCCATACATCAGTGTAAGCGGGATCTCGGCGGTTACCGCATCGGTGATGGCCTGGTTAGCGCCGGACGGCGTTCTGAGTAAGTTCAGGTGCCACATCGGTACGCAGTTACGCATTACCTGCGAGCCGCTTCCGGTCGAACTGCTCACAAATGCCTCCCGGTCGATCACCAGGTAAAGAGTTTCCTTGTTAGCTGCGATGGCTTTGTTATCCATACGGTGAAGGTCCCATATCACGTTCTTTGAAGCATCGCCGGCCGTACTGCCGAAACGTGTACGCATCAGTGAATAGGTAGTTCCGCCGATCACGCTGCTGGCGGAAGCGATCGCATCGTCAAATTTGCCCAATGCCAGGTTCACTTTAGTGAGGAGGTGGCTGATCGCTCCTTTGGTTACTTCACCCCTGTTGGCTACGTCAGTTACGTTTGCCTGCGCAAACTCGAGGTCTGCTTTCATTTTGGTGAGGATCACCTCACGTTTAGTGGAATAAAAGTCGTCTTTCGGCGCATCCAGGTCGCTTAACAGCAGCGGCACATCGCCGAACTGGTGTACTAACCGGTAGTAAAAATACGCGCGGAAGAAATAAGCCGACCCCAGGATGGAGTTTTTCTCCGCTGCGTTGGCATAGGTTGGCACGTCGATATTAGAGATCACCGTATTGGCCTGGCGTATGCCCCTAAAAAAGTTCGTCCAGTAGTAACCGATGCGGTTATAATCCGGGTTATCCAGCTCTGCTTCGGGAGTCACGCGGCTGATCATATCCTGGGCCTGTGTAGATTTATCGGTGGTACCGTCAACCGCCACATCAGAAAAGATAGATTCGGTAACAATTGGCGCCATATCTCCGAAGAATTCGCCGCGGGTAGTTAAACCGGCGCCGGCGAGGGCGGCTTTCATCGCGGCAGGGGTAGTTAGCGACGCCGCAGGCTCGTATTTCGAAAGCGCGTTGTTGTCTAAATAGTCTTTTTTACACGCGTTCGCCGACAGCAGTACCGCCACGGAACTCATGATAATTAATTTATGATTGATCTTCATGTCTGTTCAGTTTTACAATGAAACATTTAAGCCAAGCGTGTAATACCTTGGGGTCGGGCCGCCGTTCTGCGGATCCCAATATTTCCAGTCAGGAGCGTACACGCCTGCATTCGCTACGTTTACGTACAGCTTCGCGTTCTGGATCTTAGCCCTGGTAAGCAGCATTTTAGGGATACTGTAAGAAAGCGCAACCGTATTCAGCCTGATGAACGAGCTTTTTGCGTACACGTTAAAGCTTGTTCCGCTGAATGCTGAATTGATGCGCGCATAATCGTTGATCGGGTTCTCAGGCGTCCAGTAAGGAACCGCGTAAGAGTTGGTCCTGAAATAACCTACCCCACCGATGTTGTTCTTGCGGAGGTTATCTGTAGCATACTGGCCCCAGCTGGAAACCAACTGGAACGAGAAGTCGAAGTTTTTGTAGATGTTAAACTCGTTGCGCATCGACCAGTTGAAGCGTGGGTTACTGTAACCGAGGTACTGCTTATCGGCATCGGTGTACAAATAGTCTCCGTTTACGTCCTCAAGCTTAAAGTCACCCGCCTTGATGCCCGCTTTGGTGTACTTGGCTGCTTCGGTAAGCTCATCCGCCTGCCATACGCCAAGGATCTTGTAGTCCCAGATCACGTCGATGTCTTTACCGATGAACCAGCCGTTGCCAAGATCATTGGCAGGTGTCGCCAGCTTGTCGATCTTGTTGCGGTTCAGGAAGAAATTTACACTGGTGTTCCAGCTAAAGTTCTTGGTAGACATATTCTTGCTGGTTACGCTGGCCTCAAAACCGCGGTTACTTACCTGTGCCAGGTTCGATGTTACGTTAGAGTAACCGGTGATGTTAGGCAATGTCTGGCTGATCAGCAGGTCGGTGGTTTTTTTGTCGTAACCATCAAAGGTGGCGGTGAACCGGTTATTAAGGAACGCCAGGTCGAGCCCGAAGTTGAGGGAAGCTGTCTTCTCCCACTTCAGACCGCTGTTCCCGATCCTGTTGTTTACCGACACGGTGTTGATCTCGCTTGCCGAACCGCTGCTGTTCACCAGCTGGTATTTACCCACGTCGAGCTGTGATAACGCCACATACGGGTCGATGGTGCCTGAACTGCGCACCTCGCGGTTACCGTTGATACCGTATGATAGGCGGATCTTACCGTAGTTAAGCACGTTACCGATCGATTTCAGGAAGGGCTCCTCGGTGAAGGTCCATGCCAGTGCGCCGGCGGGGAATGTAGCACGCTTGTTTTGCGCACCAAACCCGGAGTATCCGTCCCTGCGAACAGAAAGGGTCAGGCTGTAGCGTGACATCAGCGAATAATTCAAACGGGCCATCAGGGCGTCGCCGGTATAGATCCGGTCGTCGCTGCTTACGGTTGGCGTGGTTCCGCTGGCCAGGTTATGGTAACCGAGAATGTCACTTGGCACAAACCCGGTGTTGGATGCAATGGTATACCAGGTTTGGTATTTCTCTGCGTTCGCCAGCAAGGTAACATCTACGTTATGGATGTTCGCAAAGGTTTTGTTCCATTTTAACAGGTTATCTATCTGCCAGTTGTAACGGGTTTCGGTAGCACGTGACGCGGTGCCGCCCGGTGTGGTAACTTCCGGATTGAGTGAAGAGCCGGCGTTAAACGTGCGATAGCTGTCATAGCCAGGACTGAAGTTCAGTGAGTAAGTGATGCCGAAAGGTAGTGCCGCTTTCGCGTAAAGACTTCCGAATACGGTACCCTGTTTTTGTAACCTCGAGTTATAGGTAGTGGCAAGGAACGGGTTCCTGGCGTTCAAGCCGTTGTCGTCTGTCGGGATCCTTCTTATCGTTCCGTTGGCATTGTAGAAATCGCCGTAAGGCGAGAGGTTCACCAACTGGCCCCAATCTGCTTCGATAGCGCCTTCATTCCGGTTAGCGAACTGCAGGTTCATCCCTACAGTGAGGAATTTCGCAGCCTTACCTTCCAGGTTCACTCTCGAACGGAACGAGCTGAAATCGCCGCCTTCGATCAGGTTTTCATTTTTTTGGTAGCCGAGCGACATATAATAGGTCACGTCTTCTTTGCGGCCGGATAAGCTGGCTGTATGGTCCTGGCGTTTGCCATCGCGAAAGAGCAGGTCATACCAATCTGTTGTCTTACCGGCGAGATAATTGGCTTTTTCGTTATCCACGAGGCCGAGGCGGGTCAACCAGAGATCGGTGGGGTTAGTGGTGGTTTGCCCGTTCAGCCACTGTGTAAGGGTAACTCCGGCAGGCAGGTTGTTGGGATCGAGGTAAATGTACGCCGGGGTGGTTCCGCCGCTGCGGGCCACGTCGCCGCGCCATTTCAAAAAGCCCGGGCCGTCATATACGTTCTGGTTTACCGACATCGTCGCCAGACCAACATTCGAATTCAGGCTGATCTGCGCTGCGCCTGCCCTGCCTTTTTTTGTGGTGATGGCTACCACACCGGTAGCCGCTTTTGCGCCGTAAACTGCAAGAGAGCTCGCATCCTTTAATACGTCTACGGTTTCGATGTCGTTCGGGTTAATGTCAGACAACTGCCCGATGTAGATCACACCGTCCAATACGATGAGCGGGGAAGTGCTCGCGCTCAGGGTAGTTTTGCCACGTACCAGGAGGTCGCCGCCGCCTTTTGCCGAACTGTTATAGCTGACATTCAAACCGGCGATGTTACCGCGAAGGATATCTGCCACACTTTGTGGATTTTCGTTTTCGAGCTGCGTGGCACGTACGCTTGAAACCGCCCCGGTCACGTCCTTCTTTTGGGCAGTACCGTAGCCGATCACTACCACTTCCTGTAATTGGGTCTTATCATCCACCAGTATAAAATCAACCGTCGAACGGCCGCTTACCGGCTGTTCCTGTGTTACATAACTAATGCTGCTGGCTACCAGCACCGCGTCTGAAGGGGCGGAAATGGAATACGTTCCGTTAATGCCGGTCGAAACACCCGTGGTAGATCCCTTTACCCTGATGGTTACACCCAGCAGCACCTCGCCCTTACTGTCTTTCACCGTACCGGTAACCGTTTGCTGGGCCACAGCAAGGGAAATGGCAGAAAACAAGCACGCAATAAGAAGAGTAATTTGTTTTTTCATACGAATTATTTGGTTAGTTAATTGATTTGGTGGGCTAAATTTAAAGGTGTTCAAGTTTAAAAAGCAAATAAAAAAACTCGTGACGTACTGATAATTAGGACGTTACAAATATTTTAATACGCTTCAGTCGCAAGCGGGACGTTCCTGCATTTTCGGAGGGAAATGAGCTGCAGAACAAAAAAATCACCAGATAACACTACATAATCACCACACTACTTGTGCCCCGCCGGTTACAACTAGTTAAAATTGATGAGGTTACTTGATATTGTACCAAGCAAAATTAAATCTGGTATCGTGATATAAATCTGAGCAGATCGTACGGCAATCCGATAGCTCTCGCTATGGATGATACGGTTCATGAGCATTAAAAAAATTATCCACAAATGCCGTGCAGAACAGCATAGATCAGGATGGATGGGGATTCAGCGGTTATTGGGGGACCGTTTCGAACAGGATCTTACTCCACCCGGAATTACCGCTCCCTTTAAGCGCCCGTTTTCGGGAATCCAGCACCTTTTTTACGCGGCTGGCATATACCCAGCAGGTACTTTGCCTGATACCCAGCTTTTCTGACAGCTTATGCGACGAGATAGTGCCCTTACTGGTGTACATGAGGTACACGAGGTAAAACGCCTTATTGATAGGGATGCGGTTGTTTTCGAAAATGGTATTATGGAGCACCGATTCCTCGTAGGCGCATTTAGTACAACGGCGATTATGCGGGATCCGGCCATTGCAAAACGTTTGGTTACCGCAGCGGACACAGGAATAACCCTTCTCCCACTTCAGATCCGCCAGGAATTTATAACAGGAATCCCTGTCCGGATATTTCTGGCTAAACTCATCGAATTCCATGTCTGTAGACAGCACACGTGCATCCGTTACCTTCTCGATATTGGTTTTAAGCGTGATGTTGTCGTTCTCCAGCAGCACGTTCATCCGCGAGATCTCTTCCGCCTGCCGCTGCAGTATAAGATTGATGGAGATCAGCTCGGCATTCTGGTCCTCTATGATCTGGGACTTCTCGAACACCTCACGGGATTTCTCGACCACCTCTCTCGTCCTCTTTAGTACCTGTGCCTCTAATTCCTTGTTAATGGAATCTTTCAGGCGGGCATTTACTTCCATCTGGCTGATGATCTTCTTCTGGGCTTTGTCCTTCTTCTTTTTCAGGAGACGAACCTGGTCGCCAATGGCAAAAGAGAGCAATACCATTTCGAGGACAAAACAAAAGCTCAGGCTGTAATAAAGAATGTAACCGGGAATAAACCGACTGTAACCCAACACGTTAAGCACCTTCATAGTGAATCCCACGAACAGGAACCCGTAAGCCATCACAAAAAACCGTGCGGGCCGGTAACCGCTGCGCCAGATCCACATCCCCGTAAAAAAGGCAAGAGTGAGCGGCACAAATTCGATGAACTTATAAATGAACCACTCCGGCTTATAAAACAGGCTTACCAGGAAAAAGGCGGTCCGCAGCACAATTACCACCTTAAAGACCTTATGTATTAACGGTGCTTTTGATTTTACGTGCAGCAGCTCGTTGGTAAAAACCAGGGAAAAGATGCTGATCATGTAAAGTGCGATCCCATAGGCGTAATGATTCCATTTCGGGAAATCCGACCAGATGTATTGAAAAGCAATCCCATCAGCCGAAAGCTCATACAGGCCGATACTAAGAATATATAACACATAGAAAAGATACTGCCGCCTTCGCACTGCCATGAACATCAGCAGGTTATGAAAACTAAATATCAGGATCATCCCGTAAAACAGTCCGTAGGTAAAATACTCGGTGAGTCCGTATTTAATAAAGCGGCCCATGGTCCTGAACACCACGATCACGTTCACCGGCTGCGCAGATTTCACGCGGAAATAATACAGCCGCTCGCCGCTGGCATTCTTCGGGATCAGGAACTCGAAATTTTTATGCTCAAACATGCGCTCGGTAAAGTGCAGCCTGGCCCCGGCTACGCTTTTAAGGTATTTGCCTCCTGGTCCGGGTACGTAAGCTTCGATCGCATCTGTGGTCTGGTCGTAAAACTCAAACAGGGAATTACCCGCCAGCCCTTCAGGGAGTTTCACTTTAATACGATACCAATAGGCCGAAGCCTGGTGATAGTTCTTTGGATAATAATCCTTATTAGTGGTGAAACGATTTTCGAAAGCCGCGGACGAAACCTGTTCGAAAGTCAGCTTTCCCGAGGGATCTTCCAATCCTGCGAGATCTGACGTGTTAAAGATATATTCATCTGTTTTCTCACCAATGGTGATGGTTTTTTGGGCAAATGAAGGCAGAACACCAAAACACAGGAACAGGAAAACCAATCGGTTCAGCAAGCTTATCGTCATAGGGAATATAGATAATTGGTTACTGCCGAAGGTAAAAACAAATGGCGCCTGCTACAAATATCTTGCGGGTTAATTACGGAAACGTTTGCGGACTAAGCGTATCAAACACGTTCAGAAGCCATTTATCACTAGCTTCTTGAATGATTTGCCGCTATCGTTTGCACCAGCCCGCGTGAAACTTATCTTTGACCGTTCAATCCGTTAAAATTGACTTTTAATCCTTATAGCACCCCGCTTCCCGTTAAGGAGATCCTGCAGACTGTGGGCGATCACCTTGCAGCCAACCCGACGCTGATCGTAAGCGCACCGCCTGGCGCCGGGAAAAGCACGCTCCTGCCGCTGGCGCTGCTTGACCTGCCCTGGCTTGGCAACAAGAAGATCATCATGCTTGAGCCACGGCGGCTCGCCGCCAGCACTATTGCCAGCCGTATGGCTTCCTTACTGGGCGAGCCCGTTGGCAAGACCGCAGGCTACCGAGTCCGTTTTGAAAATAAGGTAAGCCCCCAAACGCGCATAGAGGTAGTAACCGAGGGCATCCTTACGCGCATGCTCCAGCACGACAATGCCCTCGAAGACGTAGGCCTCGTAATATTTGACGAGTTCCACGAGCGCAGCATCCATGCCGATGTTTCGCTCGCGCTTTGCAGGGAAACCCAGGAAGTATTGCGGCCCGATCTTCGCATCCTGATAATGTCGGCTACACTTGACATGACCCGGCTGTCCAGCCTGCTAAAGGCGCCCGTGGTAGAGAGCAAAGGAAAGATCTACCCGGTTGAGGTGATCTACACCGAAGATTGCGACCCGCAGCAGTTGCCTGAACAGTGTGCCTCCGTAATTAACCGCGCCCTGCGCGAAAAAGAAGGCGATGTGCTCGCTTTCCTGCCGGGACAGGGCGAAATTACCCGTTGTGCCGACCTGCTGAAACGAAATGCGGCGTCCGCGCTGGTGTACCCGCTGTACGGTCAGCTGCCGGGCATAGAACAGCAGGCGGCTATCCTCCCCGATCCGCATGGGCGCCGCAAGATCGTGCTCGCCACCTCGATCGCCGAAACAAGCTTAACCATCGAGGGCGTTACCATTGTGGTAGACAGCGGTTATGGGCGCACGGCGCGCTTCGACCCCAAATCAGGGCTGTCGGTACTAAAGACCGCCCTTATCTCCGTCGATTCCGCAGACCAGCGGGCAGGTCGTGCGGGCAGGCTTAGTCCAGGCGCCTGTTACCGCATGTGGAGCAAGGCCACCCAGGAACGTATGGCGCCGTTCCGCGTGCCCGAGATCATGGAGGCCGACCTCGCGCCCCTGGTGCTGGACCTGGCCGAAATGGGGATCTATGACGCTTCACGCCTCACGTGGCTTTCGCCGCCGCCCGCCAACGCGCTCACACGGGCGGTGGAAATTCTCACCCAACTGCAAACGCTAAAAAACGGCCGCATTACACCACATGGCCGGGAAGTTCAGCAACTGCCGCTTCACCCCAGGCTGGGAAACATGCTGATCATCGCCAAAGCGCGCCAGGTGCTGCACCTGGCCGCCGATCTCGCTGCCTTGCTGGAAGAGCGCGACCCGCTGGAAAAAACCGCCGGCATCGACCTCAATCTTCGCATCGAGGCTTTAAGGCGGCACCGCAGCGAGCAGCGCAAAGACCGGCGCATGGACGTCATTGAAAAGATCGCTTCCTCGTACCGCCGTCTTTTCCGGACGGAGGTAAACAACCAGGCAACAGATCCTTACGAAACCGGTCTCCTGCTCGCCTATGCCTACCCCGAAAGGATCGCTTCCGCAAAAGCCGGGCAACCCGGGCAGTTCCAGCTGGCAAATGGCAAAAATGCGGCTACCTCCCGGGAGGATGAACTGGCAGAAGAAAGCTGGCTCGCTATTGCACAGGTAGACGACAGGAAAGGCCTGGGAAAGATCTTCCTGGCCGCCCCGCTGAACCCCGCAGACCTGCTGCCCATGGCCGCGCCTTCCGACAACATCAGCTGGAATACACGCAAAGGAGGCCTCATCGCCTCCCGGGATCTGCGCATCGGCAGCCTGGTGATCCGGTCAGTTGCCTTACCAGCGCCGGCTGAAGCGCTCGTTACCGGGGTGATCTCGCAGGCGATACAAGACGAAGGCAGCGCCCTGCTCAACTTCACAGAAGAGCTGGAACAATGGCAAAGCCGGGTAAATGCGCTTCGCCTTTGGCGGCCCGACGAAGACTGGCCGGAGGTGAGCACCCAGGCATTACTGTTACGAAATAAAGACTGGTTGTGGTCGTGGCTGCCACAGGTAAAGAAAGCTGAAGATCTCAAAAAGATCAATTTAACAGGAGCAGTACAGCAGCTATTAAGTTATGAGCAACAACTGGCCCTGGAAAAACTGGCACCCGCATCCATACGCGTACCCAGCGGTTCAACGATTAAGCTGAGCTACCCAGCCCATGGCGAAGATCCCGTGCTGGCGGTCAGGTTGCAGGAAGTTTTCGGGATGATGGAAACGCCCCGCGTAAACAACGGTCAGAAAGCGATCGTGATGCACCTGCTCTCCCCGGGATTTAAACCGGTACAGGTTACCACCGACCTCCGGAGCTTCTGGAAGAACACGTATTTCGAGGTGCGTAAAGAGCTGAAGCGCCGGTACCCGAAACACTCCTGGCCCGAGAATCCGCTGGTGGCCGAAGCAGTAAGCGGCGCCAGAAAGCGGCAACCGTAATTAACGAGTTTTCCTGCGATAGCGCACAATGAATACTGGTAACAACACCATGGCGCCCCCTAGCCCAACACCACGAAAAACGGTGAAACTGAAACGGAGCTTAGGTTATGCGCCCATCACTGGGTTACCACCATCGCCATTTCGCTAAACGCCGCCAGCTGGTTAGCGCGATCCTGTGCGGTCGGGCTGTTTTTACGCTCATCGAGCCGGGTAAAAACATGCAGTTTCGACGATATCATCGTCACCTGGATAGGCTCGCCGCCACGGGTTTTCACCCCCTTGTAGATCAGCAGTGCGCTCACCGGGTCGGCCACCTCATCTTTGTCCGACTTAAAAACTTTCAAGGTACAGGCCTCCGGCAGCCTGAAACCTTGCTCGAGCTTCTTACGTACCAGCCCGCTTATTTCGTTAAGCTCCTTCAGCGTTTCCACCGGGCGGAAGTTATAATAGTACCGCTCCTCCCCCGAGGTATTGTCCACAGTAGTATACCCGACCATCGGCCCCAGCAATCCCACTATGGATAACGATTTATCAGACGGGATCACGAAAGGATCGACCATGAATATATGTTTCGGTTTTAGCCGGTCATTAAAATAGCCATCGGCAAGCATCTCCAGCAGCAGGGTGCAGCCGGCCGACGAACCCGCAAAGCTGATATTGTTATAGCCCAGGCTGGCCAGTTTCTCGTATTCCGTCATGATGGGAGCCCGCCAATCTTCCCAGCTGGCGCTTTTAAACGTGTGGAAATCACGGCCATGTCCGCCAAGCAATACCTGCGACAGGTAAAAATCCGTTCTTGCGCCCATCCAGGTACGGAGCTCGTCCCACTCAAATGTGGTCGCCCCAAAGCCGTGGATGGCGATAATTACCGGCTTCTGCATTTCCGGGATGGTAGGGTTGGGTTTCTTTGAAGACAACAGGTAGTTACCGGGATCCGTTAGCGAAGGATCCATATAAAACCCGCTGTCGAGCGAAGCACTTCCGAGTGAAGGCTCCTTACCGCAGGAGGTTAACCATATCATGGCAGCGGCTAACAGGATTTTTTTCTTCATTTAGCCTGGTGTTTTCCAAGGTTCCAGAGAGCGCTTAACTGGTAAAATAGCGGGTAGAGCGTGCCAGGACCGCTTTCTCCGTCGCCGGTGATGGCGTTATAGCCGATAGACACGTTCATTTTCAGGGGAAACTTAAACCGGTACATCAATCCGGCATCCGCCGACAAGAGCACCGAGCTCTTTGGCAGCCGGTTAAAGATCTCTGTCTCGTAATCGGCACGAAAATATCCGGTATTGGCGCGCACGAAAGGATTCAGCGCCGCAGCCGCCTTGAACAAATAAGCGCCGGAAATGAGAAAATTATCTTGCTTAATGGCATTGGAGCGGCTCGCGGAGCCTAGCCGGCTGGTAATGTAAGAGACGCCGAATACCCATCGCCGGCTGTAATTGTATTGTGCGGTAAGCCCGTTCTCATAATAAAGGCCGACAGCTTTCTGGAACCGGAGCCCGGCATCTACGGTATGTTGCTGTCCGTACGATTTCGAAGGCAGGCTGAGAAAGAAAAAAAATATCCCGGAAGTGACCAGGATGATACGTTGCTTTTTCATACAGCGGAATAGCAATACCGCGGTTAACCAAGATATTCGATCAACTGGGTAAGGTCTGCCACCTTATTAAGTTCCAGGTGATTGCTCTTTACATATTTCCTGATGTCATCTCCACGGCCAGGGTAAATCACCTCGAGGCTTTTGGTATTGGTAATACGCTGGTAAATGCCTTTGCCAGTTTTAATATAGCATTCGTTGGCGGAAGTGATCTTAAACTCCTCCGGGATGTTCATATTGTACACACCCGCAATACCTTTAGAACTTTTGGTAGACAGCTGGCTGGCATTCTGAGAAATAGCACCGGCGCCGGCCGCCTTGGCTACCACCGCCACAGCAGTTGAATGATAACGAATGTACAGTGTCTTATCTTTTACCTGCAGCACTTCCTTAAATGTCTCCCCTTCCGGAACAAACTTATGCCCTGCCACGAATACTGTATCTATCTTCGCGGTTTCGGTCATGGCCATATAAGCGTCACCTTTCTTAAATACCATTTCTTCGGTGAGGGTGTTGTAATTGATCATCGCCGTAAGCGGATTCCCCGTTTTATACTTGATAACCCCACGCTCAAAATTAGTGAATACGTAATGCTCTACCTTGGTTTGCATGAGCATCGCCAGTACAATAAATGCTGCCAGTTTCATACGCTAATAGTTTATAGTTTTGAGAGATCAGTTAAAATTAAGAAATTTCAGCTGATCCCCGCAAACAAAGAGGTTAGTTCACTTCCCCGGTTTAAAGTAAATCGTTTTACCCGTTTTCGCCGAAGTACGTGCCGCGTCCAGGATCTTTACTACTTCCACATTATTTTCCAGCGCATATAATCCATGGGGAGGCACGGTGATCTTCCCATGGATCACGTCGGCCAGGTAGGTAAACGGATCGGTATATACCGCAATGTCTTTATCGGTTACCTGCACTGCCTGTTCTTTAGGGAATTTCCTTCCGCGGATGCGCATAGCGGATTTATCCACCTGCACGATATATCCCGCATCACCGTATATCTCCATGTCTTTGCGGCTGAAAGGCCAGTTCCACGATGCTTGGATAATGCATTGCGCTGATGGATAATTTACCACGATAGTTGCTTCATCTTCCACTTTTGGATAGATCGCGGGTTTGTAATGCTGCGTAACGGCCGTAACAGAAATGGGTTTTTCGTCCTTCATCAGGAAGGTCATCAGGTTGGCGCCGTAGCATCCGAAATCGATGAGGGCTCCGCCGCCGTTCAGCACCGGGTCCGTCAGCCAGTTAAAAAACTCGGGGCCCACACCGATCTCTTTTGGCCCCTGGTGCCCGTCGTGGATTACCACCTTACGCACCTGCCCCACGAAATTACTGTCCTTCACCAATTGAAAGGCCTTTTCTACGGCCGGGTACCAGGATGTCTCGTAGTCGGTAAGCAAGTGGATCTTATATTTACGGGCGAGGTCCTGCATTTTTTTCGCCGCGGCCGGGGTAGTGGCGAGCGGCTTCTCAACCATTACATGGATTCCCCTGGGAGCGCACTTCTCTACTACTGCGAGGTGATCGAAAATACTGCCAAAGGCAAGTACGGCTTCCGGCTTTACTTCGTCGAGCATTTTATCAAAGTCGGTATAGATGATCCCCGGATCGAAATTATACCGTTTGGCATAGCGTTGTGCAAGTGCCGCATCAGGGTCGAAAACACCGCTCAGCACAATATCGGTCTTACTTTTTCGTCCAAGAATAAAGGCAGAATGACCATGTACCAACCCGGCGACGGCCACCCGTACGGGCGCATTACTTAACGTTTGCGCCCGCATTGTTCCCGCGAACGCCGGCAGCAACATGGTCAGTAAAAAGAGTTTTACCAGGAAGTTCGTTTTCATAACAATAATTTGGAGGTTTAGGTGCCTGCATCCTCATTAACCGGGCAGGGCAAACGGTATTACAAAGTAGGTATTTTCTGCCAAAGAAATGGGAAAAACCCCAAATACGGAATGCTAAAACGTATTATGTGACTATTCTCCATTCCCCATCCTCCCGACAACATAATGCAGCACCTTCCTGTACAACTCATCCGGCAGGAACGGCTTTACCACGATATCGTTGATCCCGGTGGCGGTGACCTCCTGTTCAATTTCGTTCGGGAGGTTAGCGGTAAGCGCAATGATGGGGATGGTAACTCCGCTGGCACGCATGCGTTTTGAGGCCTCGTAGCCATCCATTAAGGGCATGTGCAGGTCCATCAGCACCAGTTTATGGCGGTCGGTGTCCAGTTTATCCAGGGCCTCCCGCCCGTTTTGCGCCACGTCCGTAGCCGCGCCCCACTTTTTAAGGAACGATTGAGCTACCAGCACATTCATCGGGTTATCTTCTACCAGCAGGATACAAACGCCCGTCAGCGGTTTATCCTCCTCTTTGGGAAGGCTGTTCTCCCGTGTTTCCTGCCCGCGTGTGCGGATGCTTTTTTCGAACGTTTGCACAAAAAAGAACTCCGAGCCAATCCCCTCATCGCTTTGCAGCTGCAGCGACGAATGCTGGAGCTCGAGTATACGCTTGCAGATAGCCAGGCCCAGGCCCGTTCCGCCGAATCCTCTTGATGTGGACGAATCGGCCTGCGTAAACCGTTCGAAAATGAGCTTTTGTTTTTCCCTGGAGATCCCGATCCCGGTGTCCTTCACGCGGATGCGCAGTGTAATAGTCCGTTCTGTTTCTGCCTGTACCGCGATGCCAATCTCTACATATCCCTTCTGCGTGAACTTAATGGCATTGTGTACCAGGTTACTTATCACCTGGAAGATCCGCGTAGGGTCGCCCAGGAGTTTGTGCTGAAGCGCATTGTCCACCTGCAGTTTCAGCTCGATCCCCTTGTCCTGCGCAGGTCCCTGCAACCCCATTACAATGTTTCGGGTGATAGATACCAGGTCCATTTCGATATGCTCGAAGGATATCTTCCCGGCCTCGATTTTATTATAATCCAGGATGTCGTTCACGATCGCCAGCAGGTTGTTGGCCGAGAAAAGCATCACGTCCAGCTGCGCTACCTGGTCAGGGCGCGGATCATTCTTTAGCAGGAGATGGCTCATACCGATCACCGAATTGAGCGGGGTGCGGATCTCGTGGCTCATAGTGCTCAGGAACTCGCTTTTTGCCGTAAGGCCTTGCTCGGCCTGTGCACGCGCCTTTTTAAGGGTAAACGACACCCGGTGAGATAATACCAGCGACTGAAGGAAGAAAAAACTCACATAACACAAGAAGCTGAGCAGCTGCAGCGCCGGGATAAATCCCCAGTAATGGAACAGCGAGATGGCGAATATAGACATCAGCGCCACCGTGCTGATGAGCGAATAAATGGCTCCCGGCCTGCGCCTTTTATAGGCCTGCGTATACACGTAAGGTATGTACACCAGGCAAAACAACGTAAACAGCAGGAACGGGTTGATCAACCGTGTAAAATAAACCGGTGCCAGCAGCAGCGTCGCCAGCGAAAAGGTCACGCAAATAACCAGCATCCCCTTAACGATCAGTTTGTTGATATCTTCCGGGTAGAGGTGCCGCGTATACAGGCCGAACAGGCCGATCCCTGTAAACAGCGTGATATATTCCAGCCGTACGGCGATCTGCCAGCTTAAACCCGGCAGCAGCGAATGGAGCACGTAATTGTCGACGCCCACGATCCGGTAACTATATACCATCGAGTAAAGAGAGAACAGCAGGATCGCCTTATCGCGGTTGCCAAGCAGGTACAGTCCCAGGAAAAACAACCCGCCCATAAACAGGCAGCCAGTAAGGAGCAGGTCGATGGCTTCGCCTTGCCGCCGGAGCAGGTCTACCGCGTCCGTTTGCCCGATCGTCAGCGGTTTATTTATCCCGCCGGAGCTATGCACGAAATTGGCGATCTGCAGCACCAGGTCCAGCGTATCGGTACCCGGCTCGATGTTCACGGCATGATACTCCCAATGTGGCACGAAATCTTTCACCGTGGTAGCTACCACCCCGTTAGCGGCCATCTCTTTCCCATTAATAAAAAGTTTGTAGGACGAATAGACGTCGGGCATAGTGAGACTCAGCCTTTCTGACCTATGGGGAAGCAGCACCCGGACCTTATAGGTGGCATAACCAAATCCGCCGAGGCGTTCTCCTTTATACACAGACCCGTTCCACTTCGCTGGAAAGTCCACTAACTCGCGTTTACCCTTAACGGACGATGCGGGATCGAGCAGCCGCCGCCAGTAAAATTCCCACTGCCCGTTGAGGGCGATCTCGTTGCCGAACTTCTCGCCGCGCAGATCGATCACGCCGTTTTCGGCCACCGGTACACCAGGCCGGTCGGATAAATAGCCCGAAGCGGTGCCCGAAAGCACTAACAGGAAGAAACAACAGCAGGCTCTTTTCAGTATCTTAAAACACGGGTACATGGCGATGGAAACCCGGGCTAACAGCCGCAGGATTTCGAAGCCTAAAGATACGCATTTGGCGCAGAAACCGGGGCAGGCGAAAACCACTTCGGGGCTAACAATTTAACGCAAAGGTTAATATCCTTTACGTCCTTTACGTTAAAGCTTCGTGCTGTTTGCGTCCAAATCGTTATTGCCCGATCACAAAGCTGCTGAGGCCGACGAACTGCTGTACGCGTGCGCTTACTTCTTCCGACGATAAGTTCCTGATCTTCTCTGTACCGAATTTCTCTACGCAGAACGATGCCAGCGCAGAGCCGAAGATAATGGCGTTCTTCATGTTATTGAAGTTTACGGTGCCCACTTTAGCCATATAGCCGATAAAGCCGCCTGCAAACGTGTCGCCGGCGCCGGTAGGGTCGAACACTTCCGCCAACGGCAGCGCCGGCGCAGAAAAGACCAGGTCTTCGTGGAACAGCAGTGCGCCATGCTCCCCTTTTTTAATGATCAGGTATTTAGGGCCCATCTGCAGGATCTTGTTCGCGGCTTTTACCAGCGAATACTCCCCCGAAAGCTGGCGTGCCTCCGAATCGTTGATGGTAAGCACGTCCACCAGTTTAATGGTTTGCTTCAGGTCGTCCATGGCGATGTCCATCCAGAAATTCATCGTATCCATCACGATGAGCTTGGGCCGGTTCTTTAGCCTTTCGATGGTGGTGCGCTGCACCTGCGGCGTGAGGTTGCCCAGCATCAGGTATTCGCAATCCTGGTACGAATCCGGGATGATTGGGTCGAAATCCGCCAGTACATTGAGCTCGGTGATCAGCGTATCGCGGCTGTTCATGTCGTTATGATACTTGCCGGCCCAGAAAAAGGACTTCTCCCCTTCTTTGATCTGCAGCCCTTCTACGCCGATGCCGTGGTTCTTAAAATCCGCTATATCTTCTTTATGAAAATCATCGCCCACCACGGCGACGATCTTTACCTTATCGTAAAAGTACGATGCGGCCAGGCTCGCATAAGTGGCGGCGCCGCCCACGATCTTATCAGTTTTTCCAAAAGGGGTTTCGATGGCATCGAATGCAACGGTTCCTATAACGACCAGGCTCATATATTTTTTTTAAATTTTTTCCCCGCAAATATTGCATAAATAATTTTAAATCCCGAACATTGCAGTCCCAAAACGGGGGAATGGATTTTAAGGTTTAGCCTTAAAATATGTTCCATAACCGGATAAAATTCCTGAGTAGCTCAGCCGGTTAGAGCATCTGACTGTTAATCAGAGGGTCGCTGGTTCGAGCCCAGCCTCAGGAGCCAATGGCCTCAACGATATCGTAGAGGCCATTTTTGGTTTTTAGGCATTTTTTAAATGTGGTTTAATGCCCCAAAAAGCCACCTTCTGGTTCGAGCCCACTCTGCATAGGACACCGGAGCATCGAACCCCTGAGGCCATAATCAACTATCAACAAAGCGCTAAGTTATCGGCGTCTCAATCACATTGCAGGGTATATTAACTTAATTATTTGAGTTCCCGTAAGCGTTTTCCAGCAAGAGGAAGTACTTCAGTAGGCTGGCTTACTATCATTTTAAAAATTCGTTAATCAATATTGCCGTAGCCTTAGGTGTTTTATTGCTGTCATTTGCCGATCCCATCTCGCCAAAAAATTGGCCGTGCATGCCGGGTAAAACAATGAGGTGAGCTCCCGCTATCAATCGCGACATGCCTATGGTATGCTCTATCGTTACTACGTCCTTGTCTGAAACCATAAAAAGCGCAGGAACTTTTATATTTCCAATTGCTTCATCGCTAATGTCTTTAAAATCAATCATCCGTTGTTTGTCTTTATTAAACATGTTCAACAGTCCGGCCTGGCTCGGCGTAACGTTCAAATAAGCTTCTTTTAACGGCTCCGGCATACTTTCAAACGTGGCTGCTTTCATAAAATTGAAAAAGCCATCGATGAAGCCATCGCGTTTGTAAGCACCTGACATCATCACCATTCTATTCATCAATTGCGGATGCCTGATCGCTATTTGTAACGTGGTGGTACCCCCATTACTAAAACCAACAATATTTGCCTTATCTATTTTTAAATAGTTAAGCAATTCTGCCACGTCATCGGCGTCCTGTTCAAAGGATTCCGGGGCATTACGGTCGCTGGTTCGGCCATGCGCCTGCAGTTCCACAGCTATTATTTGATGATCGACTGCAAGCAACGGCAATAAAACTCCGAAAGAGGTTTGTATGGTTGAACCGCCTCCGTGAATCAGGACTAAAGGCATTTTGCCTTTGCCATGAGTCTCATAATACATATCAATGCCATTGATCGGAGCTTTTCCTGATGTGATAATTGTTCCCATTTTGACTGGCGTTTTTTGTGCTGAAACCTGTCCTGTGAGCAATAACATAAATAATGCAGACAGTACGCGGGGGTTAAAGGTCATTATTTGGTTAATTGATTAGTTAAGTAAACTTGAAGTTTTTCCACATTTTGTTTCAATCCTTCGGCTGCATTATGCGCTTTGACCACGGCCTGAAAAATCTCTGCTGAATCGAACAACATATGCCAGTCAAGGTGTGTTCTTTCGCCATCCTCTTCGAAATTAATAGTGGCTATAATGTGCGGATTGAAATGTTCATAGCTTATCCGTTTAAATTCAATCACTTCTATAAACCTGCTTTTATTCGGATAATCGGTACCGTCAGGCCCGTGCATCACCAGGTGCCAATGACCGCCCGGTACCACGTCCATGATGGTTATCGTATTAGTAAACCCGTTAGGTCCCCACCATTGCCCTATATGTTCGGGCTTTGTCCATACTTCCCAAACCAGATTGATGGGGGCATTAAGGGTTCTCATCAGGCGTAGTTCGCGGTCTTTAGTGTTACTTACCATGCTGTCTTTCTTTTTTAAGTTTATCTAAATAAGTTTCTAAATTGTCTAGTTTGCTTTCAAAGTGCTTGCGATACTGTTCAACCCAAATTGCTACTTCTTTCAGCTGATCCAATTGCGCTTCGCAATATCGTTCACGCCCCAGTTTTTTAATTTTAAGTAATTCACATTCGATTAAAACCTTGATATGTAAGGATACAGCCTGTCGGCTAACATCAAAGCTTTCGGCAATGGCATTTACGTTTAGCGGCTTTTCGGCCACCATGTTTATGATTTGCCGGCGGGTAGGATCAGCAATTGCCTGAAAAACATCTCTTCTTTGTATCATTATGCAAGTATATGCTTGCAAATATAAACGCAATCATTTGCTTGCGCAAGCAGAATCGAAATTCATCTTGAATTTTTCTATAGCCCTCCTTACCGTAGTTGGACAACGGAAACAGGATTCGAATCGATGGCCATTAAGGCTCATACCAGCGTGAAAATTAACTTTAACGAAAAAAAGTCTTAATCTTTCGGCTAAGGCTTATTACTTGGGGTAGCCGGAACAAGACGCGAACCGATTAGTTAGCGCAAGGCAAATCACCCAACAGTTTCAAATTTTCTATCAAACGGTTCAAAAACTGCCCACTCAGGGGAGCTTGTGAAACAAGTAGTTAGCCCCACTTTAAAGACTGAGGCTTTTTTCTCACACATTTCTCACACATTTGGGTTCAAAAAACGCAGGCCTTGCGGCTTCACAGGAAATGCAGTCACTATCACTCATAGCCAGAGACGGGAGTATCTTTCAATATTCGATATTACTCAAATCTGCCTGGAGGAGGCTTAGAACGACAAACTGTATACGCCGCAATCGGGGTATTGCCGGATCTCAAACAGGAGAATAATTAATTCGTCATATAGTTGTTGGAGTGAGTACCGACGAATCCACGGCGACTGGTTGAAGCGTTATTGCTTTGTAACAGCATTACACGCTTTGTGATGAGGAGCAGCTTTGCGAAGCGATTAATTTGCAGGGAGCGTTTCGTTTACGATAAGTTTGATCTTTTCATCAAGCTCATTCACAGCCGCTTCCATAAGCTGGTAAAGTTCTTTATCCGCGCCGTAGTTTCCGGCTTTGATCAGGTTCATGATACCGCTGATGGATGCTACCGGACGCCTCAGCTCATGTGATTGCATGAACGCGATATGCCGCAGTGAATCGTTTTGCGCCTGCACCTGCTTTTCCTTTTCCACGCGACGTGTAATATCGCTCGCATGGTAAGAAACGCCGATAATTTCACCGGCAGCATTTCGTGCCGGGTCGAACGTGATAGACCACCACATCTTGCCGTGTTTGTAATCAACCATTCGCTCGATAGTAGTGACTTTCCCCGCCAGGGCTTTCTTAAAGTTTTTATGAAATACCGGAATTAGCGAAGGATCGATAAAGTCGATCATCTTCGCCCCCGTTCTTAATTCAGCATCTTTAACGGCACGAAGAAAATTTTCTACCGCTTTATTAAATACTACAATCTCCATGTCTCGATTCAATAACAAATGGCATGAAGACGAGCTCTCGAAAAAGGAACGCAGCTTATTTTCCGATTCCCGCGCGTCGATAAACTGTTGTTTCAAAATCTGCACGCTCGCATCGAACTCCAACAACTGGATCACTTGCTTAGCCAATGCCGCCAACATTTGTTCTTGCAGCGGACTAAGTTCCCTGGGCTCCCGGTCGATCACGCACAAGCTACCCAGGCTATGGCCGTCACTCGTGGTTAGCGGCGCACCGGCATAAAACCGGATATTCGGATGTCCGGTGACCAGCGTATTGTCAACAAAACGCAGGTCCTTCGTCGCATCGGGCACGATCATCACCCCCTTTTGTTCTATTACATGGTTGCAAAAGGCGTCCTGGCGCCTCGTCGTGCTTTTGTCGAAGCCGATCTTAAATTTAATATGCTGCAAATCCTCCGCAATCAGCGTAATCAGCGCGGTAGGTGTACCGCAAATCCTGGCCACCAACTCAACGATCTCCTGCAACTCCTTTTCGCGGTCTATATCTAGTTTCAAAAACCGGTTGACGGCTTGTAGCCGTTCTAATTCTTTTTTGGGCATATCCAACTAAGTACGTTTGGGCATGAGAATAAGTTTTGGTGACAGACCTTTACTTTGGGGCTATTCAACCAGCGAAGTAACGGCACTCACCGTTATAGATCGTTATCCGACGTTTAAGGAGCGGGTGGCTGCCGGCTTTTACAACATCCTTAAAAGTTATTTTTCCTCCGAAGGACCCAGCAGCTGTTTAAAGATGATCGAGCTTGTAAGAGCTACGTGAACAACAGCAGGTGGTAAATCTTTTTCACGAACATCAATTCCAGCTAATAAGAACCTAATAAAATATTTAGCGGGAATTACAGCGAATGAAAGTGAGTAAGCTTAGTTAGTGGTTGGTTTTTGATAAAGGGGATTATACTTGAGGTGGATCTCTACACGGCGGTTTTGTATGCGGCCTATCTCTGTGTTGTTACTTGCGATTGGATTGGCTTCTCCATAGCCTTTAACCATGATCCTGGAAGGGTCGACGCCGGAATTTACCAGGTAGGTTTTTGCCGAATTCGCCATATCTGCAGAAAGCCTTAAATTATATTCATCAGCTCCTTCGGACGACATGTAACCTTGAAGCCACACAGAAAGCGCAGTGGTGGATTTCATTTCTGCCGCTAACTTATCCAGCAATGGATATGATGAAGTTCGCAATACCAAACTATTATATTCAAACCCGATCTTGCCATACAGCTCAGGTAGGGAAATGCCTTTCGTATATACAATATAACTCCGGTCAAATGGCGTTCCGTCAAAGTAGGGGTGCATCACGAAATTGAAATTTGAGACGTGTCGTGCGTCATTTTCATCCATCCCGATATGTGAGAAAAACAAGGCCTCGATCCATTTCTGATCAGTGCCATTGTCGCGGGAGTCCATGCTATTCATATAGATATCTATCGTCCCCGTCTGGTAGATCATTTCAGGCTTGTAAATATCTTTTATTTGCCTTTCCGATTTCGGCGATATTGCTCCTTGTCCACCCGGCCTTACATAAATGGCATTAGCCGGTGCGCTGCCGTGATAAACCGTCATCCGTTTAAAGCTGCCGCATGAGCCTGGTTTTACCATTGCGGCTTCGGCAGCCGTTGAAAATGTCTGCGTGCAAAGCGACACCGAAATGGCCTGCGGACCCAGGTCCTTCAGGAAAATCACCCGATAGGTCTTCTGACCGGTCGATGAAATTACACGGTACACTCCGTCCTTAACCGTTACCTTACCTAAAAGATAGGTTGCATATTTCTTTTTGTTGCCGGTAGTGTAATACAGTGCGTTATAATACAGGTCAATGGCGATCAGTTCACCGGTGCCGCTCCTCCAGTTATCCTGGGTAAAGTCCGGCAATTGAGCCGCTACTTCTGGTACGACAGCCGAAGGATCCACCAGCAATCTTAAGGCCGGGTTTTGCTGCTGCGACAGGGCTTCGTTTTGCGTTGTGTACGATTTAGGATCTTTATAATATCCCAGGCGGCCAAGGCTATCTATCCGGGATAAATAATAGGTGAAGAATTGCCGGCCGTTAGTGGTTATGGCTTTAAACTTTTCGCTATTCTGGTCACAGCGCAGGTAAAGCAACACCGTATCGCCGTTTAGCCTTCCGCGAGAATAAGTCATTACCGGTGTTTTCCTATCACGGCCGTCAACCCATTGCCCCCGAAGATCATTCTGCAGTTGAAGATCGATAAATGACGACAGGAACAGGCACGAGTTCTTATCCCTGATTATCTTCACCGTTACGTTGTTCTTGTGGAGGTAGATGGTGCCGGGCTTAAAGGAATTCCGCCTGTTAAGGATCTTCATCCTGACTTTTTTCTCCCTGATCCATTGGTAGGGAAGCTGCCTGGTGATCACCGTGTCGGTTACGCCCACTTTTACCGAATCATTTTGCTGCAGGTAAAGCCAGATGGATACCGAGTCGGCGCGGAGTTTGGCCGTTTCGGGATAGCCCGTTACCGAGAACTGAATGGTAAATGGAACTAGCATACTTTCGTCTTCTTTTACGATATGCAGCCATTTATCCGCTTTGGTGCCTTTAATTTCCGATTTCCAGACAGATAAAGCTATAAGCAGGAGAATCAGCAATGTCGAAAGAACTGAGGCGGCGATCTTTGTGACCGAAAGGTTACGTAGTTTGGCGGTAGTCTCCTTATTAAAAAAGGTATCGACGGCTTCGCTGGCTGACGACCGGTCGGATAAAGAGCGGTTACCTACAAGGGTGTTCCATCCCCCGTCCTTTTGAAGGTATACTTGCAGGATGGGATCCATGGTTACCTGTTTATCCTGCCAAAGCGTTTTAAACTGCGCGTAGGCTTCTTCAAAACGTTGATAAGCGGGATTTAAGGGTGCATGTGCATAGAGCAGGAACTTATCGGTTATCAGCTGTAGCTGCATCCGTTTTACCACCTGGTTTTTGATGCCGTCGAGATTTTTAAGCACGTATTCCAGCAGTGCTACCGTGGTTTCCCTGGCTATTTTCTCATTAAGGGGCTCGAGTTGTTTTAATAGCTCCAGGCGGAGCCAATCAGGCATTATGCCGTCTTTCATCCAGCTGATCCTTACGAGCTTGAGTAGCCCACTATATGAAACGAGATCGTTGGTATATCGCTGATGACGAAGGGCGTCGCCGATGCCTAAAAACACGTTCCATTCTACTGAAGGATAAATAGCCGAGGCGCAGAGCCATTGAAACAGGAACGGATCCTCGCGGAGATAGCTCTTAACGTCATCGATCCTCGTAAAATTTACTCCTGCTGCTTTATAACTATCGCTGATCCCGCGGTTGTATCGCTGATCATAAATATCAGCCGCTTCGGTGAGTGTAAATATCAGCATCAGACCTTTCAGGTCGGAAGGGAGTACCAGGAAGTTTTCCTGTAATGCCTGTTCATTGGCGCCCCAGTCGGGAAACGGTATCGGGGTAATAATAGCGCGGCGCGACCATCGTTCCAGCGGTTTTACCAGGAACTTATTCGTTACCGGGTAGAAATCGCGGAGCAGAGGCTTACCGTCGCTAAATATAAGAAGCACATGGTCGGGGTAAAGATCGTACAACCGGCTGATCGGTAAACCCTGGGGAAATTCGCTGTTAATGTAAAGGTCCGGGAGGTCCGAAAAATAAAACTCCCTGATGTAGATTTCGCTTCGCGAAAAACGCTGGAGCAGGTAGCTGGCAAGTTTTACCTGCTGGTTGTTCCTTACCGTGCGGTCTATCAGCACCAAATATTCGGCCGCAATGGTCCGCCGCTTCCAGGCAGGGACAATCTGGCCACCGGACAATGGAATATTGGCGATCGTTTTCCTGATGTCGAGTGTAAACCCTTCACCGGCGAACCGTTGTTTCCAGCTTTCTGCAACCGGGTTGATGAGCGTTTCGTCGGTAATAAGCCTGGTGGTATCGTTAAACGGGATTTCGTACGGCGGGCCTCTTCCTTTTAGCTTATTCAGGATGGAATCTGAATTTTCAGGCACCAGCATTCCGCGGCTGCGGGCCTTTAAATAGATCCAGGATAATAGCATGACCAGGGAAAGAATTACAGCGATCATCCATGGGTTCACATAATTATGAAGGGACGCGGAGTCGTTACGCTGGAGAATATTCACACCGCTTTGCGATGCCGGCTGTATGTCGATGGTGGTCTCCGCTACCGAGTCGCATGCCGTGCCGGTTGTGTACGAGGCATCGGTATAAGTGATCGTTTGTACTCCGGGTCTACTGAAAGTGATGGTAAATGAAGACTGGTTTTGCTCCGTCACTTTTCCGTTTACTTTCCAGGTATTGGCTCCCGACGGCGGATAGAGGGAATCATAACGGACAAAAAACCGGACCGGCTGGTTGAGCGTAGCTTTTGCACCGGTTTCGGATTCAACGGTAAATGCCGGTTTGCAAACATTGACCGACTGTATTGTATCCTTCGGGGGCAAATGGATATGTTTGTCAGGTTTACGCGGTAAAAGATGTAACGATAGCTGGTAGCCTCCCGGTTCGCGGTATTGGTGCCTGGCGGTTGCGCTGGTGGTGGTATCTTTTGTCCCGTCGCCGAAATCCCATACAAAGCTGGCATAAATGGTGTCTGCCGGTTTCTCGAACCCGGAGGCGGAAACAATTACCGGTTCTTTTACGGAAATGACTTGAATATCAAATGAAGATTTTAAATAGACCTCGTTTTCCGGGAGGTGATACAGTAACAAACCCAGCAGGGCAAGCAGGGTGCCCCCCGCTGCGAACACCCATTTGCGCCAGGTTTTCTTGACCACTACCACATTATGCGGGGCCGGTGGAAAATGGGCGTTAAACTCCTTCTTAATAAGAAGCATGTCTTCCCGGTTTTTTACCAGGATTGGGGCGATATAATTGAAAAGGTCCTCGTCGCTGGTGATCTCGCCGGCATAGGCCTCCAGTACCTGGAGCACCTGGAGGCGTGCATCCGGCCCAAAATGCATACCTTTTTTCTCAAGTGCATCGAGAAAAGGGGTAAGCCAGAGGTACAGGGCTTTGTTTACGATCGGCGACGCCACAGACGGATAATTAATATCTAGACAGGAATTCTTTTGCCTTCAGCTGGTCTGACTGGTTCTTGAACAAGATGCCGAGGCCGGCCGTTATCGCTTCATTTTCACCTATTTTATTTTTAGTCTGTATGGTTTTAAGAAGATTGTTGGTTTGGAGGTAAGTGACCCAGCTGATTAGCTCGGCGGTAGCAGGTTTTTTAATGACAGCAAGACCACGAAATTTGTTAAAAAGATCGATCACCGGGGTTAAAACATCCAGGTCAGTGCTGATCCCCGGTAAATGGGACTCCAATATCGCGGCCAGCTGCGTCTCAGGGAATTCGATGTAGTGGAAAATGCATCTTCTTAAGAAAGCATCCGGAAGCGATTTTTCGTTATTGCTCGTCATGATCACCAGGATCTTCGCATCGTTCGCTGCTGCCGGGATCTCCGCCGGGATCTCGCGGATCTCAAAAGCATATTCATCGATCTCGTTCAGGATGTCATTCGGGAAATCCCGGGGCGCTTTGTCGATCTCATCGATAAGTACTACTGAACTTAAAGGTTCCGTGTTGGGAAGATTGACGGTGTCAAATATTTTCAATTTTACCAGTTTATCCAGGCCTTTTGAATTTCGGCCATGTTTGATCGCGATGGCTTTCCCGAGCGCATTTAAACGGATGTAATCTTCAGCCTCTTTTTTTTCATTGTTATACGCATCCCGGAGACGGGCGAGCGAATCATAGGTGTAGAAAAGATCGGTGGCTGCGGAAGTGGTTTTGGTAGAAAAGATCAACGGTTCTGGCAGGAAAGGGCTGCATCCGTTAGGAGCGCTTTTATTGTACCGCGTCGCTAATGCTTTGGCGAGCGCTGTCTTGCCGGTTCCGGGTTCACCGCAAAGCAATAGCGGTTTGTTTAGTAATAAGGCAATTTCAACCGCTTTATCGAGGGTTGAAGATGAAATATAAGTGCTCATGATCGTATAATTTTAAACACTGGGGTTAATCAGCTCCGGCGAACAGTTCTCTTTTCGCATTGTAGTCTGCCACTATTTTTTCGAGGCGTTCGGCAGTTTCCGCCATAGTGAATTCGGCGTCGACGCCCGGGAAGTATTTTTTCTTGATTTTTAAGGGAAGCCCAATCTTATCCTCTTCTGTAAAATATGTTTGAATCCAGTTCCGGATGTCGTTGTCAGTCACTTTCGCGAGGCGCGGCAGCACGTTCACCTCTTCGTGTTTTGCAATTTCGCTGTCGGGATCGTTGTAGTAAAGGTTGACGAGGAAATACACCGACTTCCCTTTCGTGTCGCCCGGAACCTGGATGCTGTTTAACGTTCTAAACAGGTGCAGCATCAAGGGATGGGTTCGCTCCCAGGCAATATACCCAACACTCAGTTGAAATACTACCGTTTGATAGGTCGGGTGTACGACCAGGTCAAGGGCCATGTCCATGAATGAATAGGGATCGTTAGCCGGGTCGCCGGTAAAGAGATTCTTGTGACATTCTAACGCGACGTTTTCGATAAGCTCATCTTTGGTTACATAACTGCAATCCACCTGCAGCGGTTTAATCTCGCTATTCCGCAATTCGAAATTCGAGATACTTTTCGAAAATTCTTCAGGCAAGTCGGTCTCCTCACCGTGTATAATAAATGATTTAAAAAATTGGTTCCTGATACTCTTATTGGTATTCCGGAAGCGGTTCGTGGGGGCGATACGGTCACAGCGATTGACCACATTATCCGGAAGAAGGAGTTTTTCTCTCACAGAGGCATAGTTTCGCGATACCAGCTCGGGAATGAGCGCTGCCATGACCATCATGCCAAGATCTGCAGGGCGTGTAAATCTTTTACTAATGGTAAAATCTGATAAAATGCGGTTCTTAAATTCGTTGTATTTGGCTTCTTTTTGGGCAGTAAGCGCGTTGCCGTCTCCATCTTTTTCCTTTTTTATGAGGTCGTCGATATCATTACCAAGTTCATAACGTTCATCGAGGACAAAAGGGAGCACGCACCGTTTACTGCCCTTATCACGCCTGTACGCAACGGCGGCGACGTTATTATCGTTATCGTCGATGGCTGCTTTATATTCCAGGTTGGTGATCGACCACTTTTCACCCGGGGGAATGAAGCCGTATCGTTTCCCGATAAGGAGGATATAGAATTCGCACGATGCGACATCCTTCAGGCATTGGTAGAGCGGCGTCTCATTTATGGTCCCGTAATCTTCCATGCCGATCACTTCAAATAACCTGGTCTCGCGTAATACCTGCAATAAGGTACTCCGGTGCTCCCTCAGGTCGGAAAAGGTAGATGATAAGTAAATTACCGGCTTTGCCATAGTGATATACTTGCTTTCGCGATGTGATCAATCGTGGAAGTTCTCATAGCTAAGCAGGAAATTCCAGTTGAAGTTCTGCTGTTTTGTTTGCCTCCACATCTACTACACCTTTCACAATTACGATAGATTGGCCGGTCTTCTTTTTTGCAGTCAGGCAGATCTCGTGCGGGCCTACGCTCATGTTTTTTAGCAGCGATTGTCCGCCGGTAAACGGCCTGCTTTCCATTTGGCCGGGCTTAATGCTGATGTCCTGGTAAGCTGTATGATCCTTCAAAACCACGCGTACAGCACCCGGTTGTGTCGCTTCTGTCCTCGTATTCGCTATTTTTTGAAGCTCTGCAATATTTGACTGGAACTCCGATGTCCAGATCAGGGTTTCCTGCTTCACCAGTTCATCGATAACCGATCTGAAATCGCGAAGGGAGACTAACAATTCCACGGTTTTTTCGTAAGTAAGTTCCACGTTACAAAGCTCGATCCTCGCCATTTCAATCTGCCATTTGCTGGTGAACTCTTTTAGTAACTTCCTGATCTCCATTTCGGCGTTGATATAGCGGATCCAGGTTGAAGAAAACCCAAAAAACTTATCGAGGAAAATGAGCACACCGGCAATTGCAATGGCGATATATCCCCAGTTGGTTACCACGACAGGACCCGATCTGAAGTTTATCGTGCCAATCAACGGGAATATTCCTCCAAGTCCTATCAGGACAATAGAGGCGAACCGGATGGTTTGCGACCACCTGCTTTTATTTTGCTTCCGGCTTTGATACCATTCCGCCTGGCCCAGCGTTTCAGCCGAGACGTCCGAAAAATTCTTGTCGACAAGCTTTTTTAATGAACCCGCTTCTATTGCTCTATCAGTCACTGTGTTAAAATTTGCACCAGTTTTACTTACCGGTTAAGTAAGAAAACCGATGGTCTTAAGATAGTATTTTTAAGTTAGCCAGTCAATAAGCGATAAATCAAAGACTCACCGCAGGCTATATATCTTACTTACCATGAATAATGATATCTGTTCATTTGAGTTCTGAAAGTATCAATTTTTTCTGCTTTAAAGTGTTCTTCATTGCTTTTTCCCTTACTGCGGGGTCATCGCTATGTATTAATTCAAAATATTCAGTGGGCACAACTTGCCATGATAATCCGTATTTATCTTTACACCATCCACAAGAGCCTTCCTCCCCACCATTTTTAGTAAAAGCTTCCCAGTAATAATCCGTTTCAGCCTGGTCTTTTGTATTGATAACAAAAGAAATCGCTTCATTAAATTTGAATAGTGGGCCTGCTGCTAATATACTAAACTCCATTCCTGCTATTTCAATTACAGCTGTTTCTATGCCCGCATCATTTCCACTTTCGTCACTATCGAACTCCCGAAAATCTTTCAGCTTACCGTCTTTAAAAATGGATAGGTAGTAATCTGCTACAGCCTTGGCATCTTTCTCTACCCATAAATAGGGCGTAATTTTTTGAGTAATCATACTTTTATTTTAATGTTTTCACCGGATCATTTGCAATTACGGTTTTATTGATTGCGTTATCAGGGATACCTGGCTGATTTGGATTTGACAAGAAATTGTCAAACAAAAGACAATCGCAGATGTAACGTTTCATCCTTATCAGTAAAAACACTCAGGCATTTTAAATTTGATTTGGTGTAATGGAAGTAAACTCAAGGATTTGCCAACCTATTTCCGCTCCATCCCGGCTTACCATTGCATAAAATCTTCTGCCCCCAACTCTAAAATAGTTTATTTCAGGAGAATAGCAAATAGCGTTGGGTGCATTGCTTGTAACGCAATTAGGGCGATCATTGCCGCCTGGTTGGATCTGCTATTGCTTGAAATGTCTCCTCATTTTTTTAAATTTATATATGCAACTATTCGATTGCAGGCATATGTGCAACTTTCCGGTTCCGCAAATTTTACATCATTTTTTCCAGGCTGTATCTGTATAACAATTCATATATCGTTTTATCCGCCTGTCCGCTGGCTGATACAGTAGATAGCTTATTAACAAGCCCCATAGGATTTAGGCTTGCGGCATAACCGACATGGGGTCCGAATGGCTCAAAATCGAACCAGCCATAGAACCGTATTCCCTTTCTTCTCGTTAGTAGATTAAGAATCTATTCATCTACTTATGAAAACAACACTTTCTAAATCCATTCTTTTGGCCTTCGCTGTACCGGCGATGGTCGCGATGCTGGCTTCCTGTGCGGGTTCAGGAACAAAGCCCGCAGGCGACTCAAGTGCCGTTATGACAGATAGTACCGCAACGGATACGGTAATTGCGGCCACCGGCCCGAAGCCAGCCTGGGGCGAGACCATCGAACCCGAAATGCATGCGGTGATTGAAAAGCTCGCCGAATATGGTGACAAGCCTATCCCGGAGCTTACCCCGGCAGAGGCGCGTAAAAATCACACGCCGACAGATGCGGTGATGGATCTCATCAGTGAGCATCATCGTACCATTCCACCTCCCATGTGTGATACTACCGGAAAGGAGATACCTGTAAACGGCGGCACTGTTCACGCGCGGGTATACACGCCGAAAACCGGTGCCGGTCCGTTCCCTGTTATCGTTTATTATCATGGAGGCGGTTTTGTGATCGCAAATATCGACGTTTACAACGCTTCGGCACAGGGCCTCTCTGATCTTACGGGCGCCATAGTTGTTTCCGTGGCGTACAGGCTTGCGCCTGAGCACAAATTCCCTACTGCCCATAACGATGCATTTGCCGCTTATAAATGGGTGACGGAGAATGCCAGCAGTATGAAGGGCGATCCTAAGAAAATCGCAGTAGTGGGAGAAAGTGCAGGCGGTAACCTGGCGGCCAACGTGAGCATTATGGCCAGGGATAAAGGGATAACGGTGCCGGTTTACCAGGTGCTGATTTATCCGATAGCTCAATCAGATATGAACACGCCCGCTTATATAAAATATGCAGCTGCAAAGCCCCTGGATAAACCAATGATGGAATGGTTCACCAGGCATTACCTGAATAGCATGACCGAAGCAAAAGATCCAAGGATCTCCCTGGTGATGGCAAATCTCAGGAATTTACCTTCAACAACCATTATCACGGCTGAAATAGACCCGCTAAACAGCGATGGGATGATGCTGGCTGATAAGCTGAAAGCGGCCGGCGTTTCAGTGGATAGTAAAAATTATACGGGCGTTACCCACGAATTCTTTGGGATGCCGGCCATTGTTCCGCAAGCGAAAGACGCCCAGCAATACGCCGCCGATGCACTGAAGAAAGCATTCGGTAAGTAACAGGTATTCGAAACTTAAAGCCCCTTTCACCGGGGGCTTTTTTATTGATAATTTTTCCAACGCTACGGAATGTCATGGCCGCCCATACAAGGCGTAAACAGTCACCGAGATCTTTCCGCCGTGATGACACTGGCTGAAAAACACATGTTATTACAATTAATCCCCGCATGGGTAATAAAACCCGGCAGATTAAGATCTCGTCTTATAAAAAAGTCTTACAGATGAATTGCCATAATAAGGGAGATAAGTTACAGGAGCAATCGCTTTGATGAGCTACACCGCCTTAAACCGCTCTTTTAACCTTAAAACCGGCTTCTCAACCACGTGGTATGATAGCAGCGCAATCAAAAATACCACCACCAGGTTCTGCGGGAACTTATTGAGCCAGGTATCCATGTGAGGAGTCAGAATTAACTGCTGCCAGATGTACAGGGAGTAAGACAGCAAGCCGATCCGCACCATCAATTTCTTATTCAGCATACGCTGAAACCAGGAAGGCACATACATGCTCCAGAATAAGATAATTAAAATGAACAGGTTGTTTGCGCTCATGCCTACCGAAAGGTTATAGGCCCCCGCGAAATAATGTGTGAGCACCGGATCGATCACCAGCAGGCAGAAGAAAGCTACTATGACGATCAACTTGCTTTTGACGTACTTTAAGTACCTGGCCTCAAATTCAGGCGACATTTCAATCAACGCACCCAAACAACCTGTCAGGATGTAATCGCCGGCGGTGTGCAGCATGAGGCCAATTTCCGGCCGGATCATGGGGACCAGGAAATAGCTGCCTACCCGGATGACCGGCATCAGCAATATAATTACCACAACGGCTTTCTTCAACTTCTTCAGGCTGGCCGCCAGGACGAACGCCAGCGGCCAGAGCAGGTAGAATTGCTCTTCCATGGCCAGCGACCAGAAATGACCAAGGAACCAGCCGCCGATGGGCCCCGGGTCAAAATGAAAAAACACGGCATAGTTCCAAAGATAAAGCCCGGCAACCGCAACGGTCGTGAAGCCGTTAATAATGTCGGGCATGAAGAATACTTTCAGCAGTATGATGACCAGTATATAAAGGTAGAAAACCGGGAATATCCTGAGGATCCTCCTCAAATAGAACTGCTTAAGGCTGTTTCTGCCGGTTTTATTCTTTTCTGCGATTAAGAGCCGGGTAATTAAATACCCGCTGATCACAAAGAAAATATTCACACCCAACGCCCCGCCCGGCAGAATATCAAAAAGGAGGCTTTGAGCAAGTACGGGTGGCATGGTCGGCCTGCAATGCCCTATTAATACCAATATAATGGATATCGCTCTTAAGCCGTCAAGACTCTTAATTCTGTTCATTAGAAGGGATAAGGCTCCGCGGTAAGCCGGCGGCAAGATAGAAAAAAGCCGCAAGATCCGGGGAACCGGCTTACCGGTGCATCCCCTCCTACCTATTTAAACAAGTCGATCCCTCCGTTGTAACGCGATATCCGGTCAGATAATCCATTATAGCCGCCGTTGATCTTGCGGGTGATCTGTTTAAAATAGACCAGGTTCTCATCCGCATCGATCGGTTTAAGCAAATCGATCTTGCCGGCTATGTCGTTTAGCTTGCGGCTGTCCCAAAACCAGCCCGCGCTGAGCGTGGCGTATTTGAGCTGATCGGGTGAACAAACAGACGCATTTTTACCTCCTAACAAGGGTGGGCTAGCAGTAAAGTCAACCTTAAAGGCAGAAGACAGAGATCTGTAATTTGCACGTCCTGTGATCTGGATAAGCCCTCGTCCCTTAAAGCGGATGCCATCGCCGGCTTCACTATTGCCAAGGTCTGCGCGACCTTCGTACGCTTTCCCGCTGGCGAGTTCTTCGGTATAGTACAGGCCGGCGCTTTCATGGCCCAGCTGTGCGAGGAAAGCCAGGCGCTTGCCGGGTGTATCGATGTCGTATTGCTTACAGGTATCGATAATGAACGGCAGAAATTTCTGGGCGGTAGCTAACAGGCGGGCGCCGGTAGCGGCCTTCACCTGTTCGGCGGTCAGCTCGGCGCCTTCGGCTAGGGTCACCCGGGCCAGGGCCCCTCCCCAATAAAAGAAGCCTGCCGTGTCCTTTATCCATTTCCCGATATCCGGGTTGGGCACTTCCGAAGGATCGGCTTCCCGGCCTTCAAACTTAAACCCCTTAAAGACCGTCCCGGCGATGTTGCGCT
Organism: Hufsiella ginkgonis; assembly: GCF_009834915.1. GTDB lineage: Bacteria > Bacteroidota > Bacteroidia > Sphingobacteriales > Sphingobacteriaceae > Hufsiella > Hufsiella ginkgonis. Next base: position 1,173,626 of record NZ_WVHS01000002.1, read on the forward strand.
TGTCCGGCAAATTTGCGGGAACAACGGTCCTTTTATTTAATTTGCTTGCGGTTACCTGGTATTGTGCCATATTATCCCACTGCCTCCTCGTCAGTTGTTTGAGAACCTACGTGTACATTTACGGCCTGATGCCCGGGGCTCACTCCCGCCGTACTTCCACTGCTGTTATTATTTTCTTCGCGTTTGCCTGTAGCGCGTATATTGATGAGCTTATTAAGCAAGTCGAACCAAAACGGCGCACCTAACGAAATAGCCAGGGCGGTTAGTAAAAACCCCGTCATCTTGCTGGGATTGGTAAACGTGGCCGACAACACATGCCCTGCTTTATATCGCACGTAGTGTTTTTCGTACAGCGAATCGAGCCGCTGCTTTTTTATCGTATCCGCAACTTTGGCCTCGCCAAATTCCGCTTTAATGATGGCTGCACTATCCGCTTTTCGTCCAAAATCTCCCCAGCCCAGTGCCAGCACCTGGTTGGCATTGACCACGCCTGAGTCTATTTTCTTACGTGCATCGTCTAAACTTTTCCGGTAAAGCGCACTGACCGAGTCCACCTGTTTTGCGCTGCGTTGTGAATCTACCACGGTCCGGTAACTTTCGGCCTCTTTAACCGCCAGGTCTACCAGGTTTTTGCGTGCGTCCTTATCCGTGGACAGTTTTCCCGCGATCTGGATAACGTCTACGTTAAATATCACCGCCAGGGAAATGCCGATGAAGAACAGGATGAACTGTACCTGCCGCTTATACCAACCGGAGATCCGGTCCATGCTGTCGTCATACCAAACCAGCAGGCGCCGTTTAAATTCGTCCATGTTGTATGCGCTGTTGCGCAGGTGTAATTGCAGGATGCGCAGCGTATCTTCTTCGATCACAAGACCAGTTACCCGTTCCGCGACCGGCTTTTTATACTCACTTGCATAATAGCTGAACAGATCTTTCAGCTTTAGCGTATCGGCGGCATTGATCAGTTCTCCGCGTACGGCGTCTTCGGTGCTGCCTGCTGTTCCGGCAAGCTTAAAGGCAATGATCCCGTCCTCCAGCCTACTGAACTCGTCGCGAAGCACATCCAGTAGGATGATAGAGAAATTGCCGCCGGCAATGTAAGACGGGAACCGGAATACCCGGCTCGAGCCGTAGTTCTTAATGATGGGATGGTCGTAGAAAAAATGCCCGAGCTTTTTGTGTTTCTTGCTCACCGCGGGACGATGGATAAATGTATACACAGCCTCTTTCAGAAAGCCCCAGACACCGAGAATAATACTCTTCCAGAGCGAGATCTTAGGCGTGTTACACAGCATGCCGTTAATCACACCGTCCCGCAGGGTGCGGGCGCGCAAGGCGAATCCCGTGGCGATCGCCTCCTGGATCGAGGTCGCCAGCAGGCTGTAGAGCATAAAAATAAAGACGATGCCTATAACGACATCCAGTACCACATTGTTGAACATATTAATTAAGGGTTAGGTTATTTTCCGGTTCTGGATCAAACCAGATTGAGCCGTTTTCGCCGCTTATTCGATCCACCGCACAGGAGCCTCATCATATCCGCAGTGAACTGATCATTACTTATTCAATAAAATCAAATTATTTCAATAAAATCAAATTGGATAGCACCTGCCCGGTTGGAAACACCTGTATGTTTTCCCGAAAACAGCACATTACTCTGGCTGGGTGGAGCGAATCTTATGTTGACTAATATAAGGTTCTTTTAAAATATTTCAATAACGCGGGATTTTTTTTAGACCCCGGAAAAGAATAAACCGAAGGGGTGCACACACACCAGCACGCCCTTCGGTTTGAGATTATTCCGGCTCGCTTGCTTTGCCTTTAGCAAGTGACCATTGCACTTAAGAGAAAGGTAGGCATCCCCGGCCTCAACCGGTAATATTTTATCCGGAACGGTGTATTTTCTATATGTAAGTGGTTATTATCTATATCAAACAGGAAACAGTATCTTTAGGGCGTTGTTCTACGGATCAGGTGTATGTACAAATGTGTCATAATTGACGACGAATCTCACGCGATTGAGGGTCTGGAACGTTATATCAATTCAATCCCGGATTTAGAGCTTGTTAAAAGCTATATGGACCCCATAGATGCTTTAAGGGAGATCAGCGAAAGCGACCCGGTCGACATTATTTTTCTTGATGTCGATATGCCAAAAATAACCGGCATCGAGCTTTCGCGGCACATCAGGGGCAAAACCAATAAGCTGATATTTACTACCGCGCATACCAAGTATGGGTACGACGCCTTTGAGGCGGAGGCAGACGCATACCTGCTCAAGCCCTATTCGCTCGCGAAGTTTGCCGCCACCATCAGCAAGCTGTTCCCCAAAAGGATGGCGGCAGAAGAGCCGCTGCTTATGGAAACACCAAAGGAAAAAAGCGACTTTTTCTTTGTAAAAAGCAAAGAGGACAACCTGAAGCTGATCAGGATCTCTTTTGCCGACGTGATCGCCGTGGAAAGCAAACTCAATTACGTAATGATACACACCACCAAGCGAAAAGTACTGGCATATATCTCGTTACGCGAAATTTCCGCGATATTAGAGGAATATCCCGGGTTTGTACGCTTCCAGCGAAGCTTTATTATCAGCCAGAATCACATCGAGTTTATCGATGGCAATATGATAAAAATGAATAACGGGATCACGATTACCGTGGGCGAATACTACCGGAAACATTTCACGGCGTTTGTGTCCGAGAAACTAATCAAGGCAGGGCGCAAAAATTAGCGCCATGCCTTAAAATAATTACTTACGACCGCGGGCGATGCCGGTTAATGTGATGGTAATCGTAGTTGTGGTTGGGTCGGTGTTCCTGTTTCCGCTCATTGATTTGTTTCTGCGATAGACAACAAGCGTAGTGTCTTTAATGCTAAATTGGTTCTGTTTCATGATTTTTTTCACGGAACATACCCGGGCATTTCGGCCCAAAAAAAATCGTTATACAGAACGGTCAGTATTCTATTTAGGAAGGAATTATCTGGTGAAAAAGATCTTTTCAGAATGGCTCAAAAGGAATAAGATCCACCTGCTGGTTTGGGGAATATTCATTATGTACGAAACGGTGATCGTAGGCGTGGTTTTTGGCGTCTTCGGCAATCTGCTTACCTACGTGGCGCATTATACGCTCATACTTTCCCTGTTTTATTTCCACTCGCTTATTGCGCTTCCCTGGGCGCAAAAGACCCGTGTGGGCGCATTCTGGCGTTTACCGCTGATCCTGGTATTTCAAATGGCGGTATATGTATGCGGTACGTTTGCGGTGGATAGCGTGCTGATTGCCATCAAGTCTATCACCCATATTAAAGTGGCGAAATTCGATTACCAGTTCATCCTGCGGGCGCTTTACCGGGGGCTCTACTTTATCGGGATCTCCAGCGGTTATTATTTTATGATCACCTACAACAAAGAAAAACGCCGCGCGGAAGAGCTGGAACGGATCCGCTTAAATAACATCATCAACCAGCAGCGAACTGAGCACGAGCTCTCAAAAGCGCAAAATGCCTTCCTGAAAGCGCAGATCAACCCGCATTTCCTGTTTAATACGCTCGATTTCGTTTATCATAAGGTGAATACCTTGTCGCTCGCCGCCAGCGACGCCATCATCACCCTGGCGGAAATGATGCGTTATGCCATCGATTCCGACAAAAAAGGCGACTTCGTGGTGCTCTCGGAAGAAATAGAACAGGTAGAAAACCTGCTGCATTTATACCAGCTCCGGAAAAATAACGAACTGGCCATCCGCTTCGAACATACGCCCGAAGTGGGCGGGCTGGAGATCATTCCCCTGGTACTGCTCACCCTGGTAGAAAATATCTTTAAACACGGCGACCTTAACTCCCCGGGTCATGAGGCTTTGATAGAGGTGTACAGGGACGACAACTACCTGCACCTCAATACCAGCAACCTGATCGGCCATAAACACAACCCGGATATCCCGCATACGGGGCTGGACAACATCGAAAGACGCCTCGGTTATACCTATGGCGACCTGAAGCGGTTTAGTTACGGCGCCGGCGACGATAACTATTTCACCGTTTCGGTCAGTATCCCGTTATTGCCTTTAACCGCGCTGCCGGCATCCGCAGCAGTTTTAAAAGGTATTGATAGATAATGGTTTCGTGCACGCGCTGGTCTGAGGAGAACAGCCTGTTGACGTGCATGTGTACCAGGTCTGTGAATAGCTGTACCTTTTCGGCGTCCGTGCATGCCGCCATCAGGCGTTTGAGCAGCGGCCCCTGCCTCGCAGCTCGCCTGGCGGCCTGCGGCACCACCCCGGGATGAACGCCCGCATACAATTGAGCGAACGACTGGTTGAGCTTTTTAAAAATCGCCGGTCCCATTTCCATTTCATTTGCATAACTGCCTGCAATAGCCTGCACCACCTCCGCCTGCTCGGCGGCCGAGGCAAAGCAAAGCGATAAAAAGAAGCGAACGGTGTAAAGCGTAGTAGCATACAACTGCTCTGTGGACACCGCACGGGAAAGCAGATCAAGCGCATACTTGCTGTCCATCCAAAAAAAACGCTCCGCCAGCCCGATCCGGGCGATGCCATAACGCGTCAATTCGCGGATATACGGCTTAATGCTGAAATCCCGGATAATGCCCGACCGGAGATCTTTCGCGATGATGTCTTTAAGCACAGCGATCACACTAAATCCGTCATCCGGCGACTTCAGGTGCACCCTTAACCGGATATGGGGCGCAGGATCATCGTACCTGACAAAAAACCATTCTTTTATCAGCTTATTGATCTCGCCGATAAACTTCGCCACGTGACCAAGGAGCAGGCTATTCGTTCGTGCCGGGTAGCAAAATAGCTGGAAGTATAACCAATCACCGCCGGGGATCAGCATCTCTTCCGGTTGTTTTTTGCGCGGATCGATCGCAGGGCTGCCATACCCCGTAACCGCCCGGTAAACACATCCCGGATGACCGTAACTGGCTATAAACTGGGCAAAATAAGGTTTCCCGCCTTCATCGCGGACACTTTCGTCTTCATCCACCAGGGCCTCCGAGATCAGCAGATCGCCACTGCGGTGCTGCCTGCAAAACAGCAGGAAAGCGGTAAGGTCGCAGGTACTGCCCGGATCAAAGCACAGGGTATGATCGGCATCGCCGGCTTTGAACAGGAAGTCGATCTTTTCGCGGCTGAGCCAATCTTTCAGCAACGATCTTTTTATTTCAGGCCTATCGTTTTTTCCATATTCCAGCAGTTCTTTGGGCACCAGCCATTTTGCGGGCGAAACGATCGTTTCTTTAAAAGTGACCCGGGGATAATACGAAAGCCCGGGAAGAAAATGCTGCGGGTTAAAACCCAGGTCGGGGCGGATCTGCTGGTACTGAAGGTCGCATAAAAAGCGGAAAGCCGCTAGATCAGACCGGGTATAGTTATAGGCGGAAGGGATTCGCGGCACCAGTCGCGCACCATCGCGTTTCGACCGCAGGATGATGCTGCTCCCGTGTATGCTTACCAGTATCTCGTTAAAGGTGAGCGGTTCCGGCAGGCAGGACCAGCTGAGTACAGGTAATTCAGTTCCGTACAGCGATTTTCGCCTGTTCACGTTATCCACTTCTTTTTCCGCCTGGTAGGCGATATCGAAAAACATGATGCCGGGATTGGCACGGGCTTCGGCGGCAGCTATAGACTTGCCGAAGTCTTCGAAACGTTCGCCCATCAGCGTAAAACGGCCCAATAAAGCGGTTGCAGAACAGCCCCCGGCGTTGGCGATCACCGGCCGCCCCTGCCATACATGAAAAATAACGCTCAATGAATTAGGAATCTCCGGCGGTCCTGTCCGGGCATCGCCCTCAAACAGCTCGAGTTTGATGGGAGCTCCGCGGACAACGCCGTTCACCAGGAAACTGGTGAAGGCAGTATAGGGATGAGAGAAAAGATTTTCTCCGTCGTCCTCCGGGCCGCCGCCGGATTTTATAGCTTCAACCAGGTCCCCCGAACCCTGCTCCTCCAGGTTGCCGTACCCGATACCTGTTTCGGGGTCCATGGCTGTCGCAAGGGAGATCTCCTCCTGACCGAACCTCTTCAGAAAGGCCGTTCTAAAACGGTCCAGGTCCTGATTACCGGGTGCGGGCAGTACCCTGTTTAAAAATTGAAGCAGCTCCGGGAGGTCTTTCAACACCTGTTTCCGAAGACTGCCGGAAATGTGTGCGCGCTCTGATAAGAGATAACTGCTCTCGCTCGTCGCGGTACCCGGGCAGACGCGGTTAAAAAAATCGGGCCCGGTAATGTTGGGGTGCCTGTCTGTTAGCAACAGCTGGTGTTCCACCGAAATCCCGAGCAGGTTATCCACGCTCTCCGTGTCCAGCGAGAACTGCGCAAACAGCTCATTCGCTATTTCCTCCTTAAGCCGCCGGGTTGAACAGAAAGACATTAATGCCTTTAACTGCGGGAATGATTGCACAGCAGCCAGCTCAAAATTCCCGTCCCGGAAACGGATATACCTGATCTCTTCCTCCAGGTAATAAACGGATGTGTTTGCGTGGAAAGCCGCCGCGGTCTTAACAAGCGCTTGTACACCCGGGATAACCGCTTCCTTCTGGCGCCAATCGGTAAATCGGTGGCGCCGCATGTTCCGGGCGATAACCACCGGCGACTGTTCATCATACGTAAGCGGGAAGATGGTGGTAGCTGCAAATTCGCCAAATGGCGTGCCCCGGTATTTCGAGCGGTTAAAGTACTTCCAGATCGAGTAGCGGGTTTTCTGGTCGATACTGTCCAGGTCGCCGGCAGAGAGGTGAGCAACCGCCTCGTAAAATGCCGGCGATGATGCTTTGATCTTTTCCTTCAGCTCGTCCCATACTTCCGCAAGGGTGGCATCCAGTGCGAAAGCGGGCGTGCGGCAAATGGCCTGGTCAAGCGTTGCTAACTTCATATCTCTAGATATTTCATAGAAGGCCCGAAAGTCGCTGAAGCGCATACCGGCGGTAGCCCTGGCGGCGAATTGGTTAATCGTACCGTATATCCAGCTGGTATTTTCCTAACAGGCCTGCCAGATCGCGGTAAGCGAACTTCGCTTTCTTCATCCTGTTCACATCGGGATCGATGGTGAAGTTCCTCGCTGTACTAAAATCCGTCTTTTCAAGGATGGAATTTACGAAGGTGGCATCTGCAAGGTCGCAGTGGCTGAAAGACACCGCAGTGAGGTCCGTTCCCTCGAAATCCACCTGCTTAAGCGAGGTGTTCTTAAACTTCGTCCCTTTAATTTTCGTTCTTACAAACGTGGAATAATCCAGTATACAATCTTCAAACGTAAAGCTGAACAGGAATTTGTTGCAGGTGCTGAAGTCAACACCCATCAGCTTGCAACCGGCAAACCACGTATTGCTAAGGCCTGCACCCTGTAGCTTTGCCATGGAGAAATTACAGCCGCGAAATTCACAGTCTACGAAGTCAGCGTCGCCCAGGTCGCTGTTCGAAAAGTCGCATCGCTCAAAAATGCATCGTACAAATTCGCGGTCCGCCAGCTTTTTCCCCGAATAATCGACATCCGTGAACCTCTTTCCTTCATGCAGTATATCTTCCTTTTCTTCCATATAAAATTAATTCGCGGCTGGCAGGTGCTTATTGCGGGTCTGCCGAACCCATTGGTTGCCGAACCACAGCAGCTTAGTTGCCCTCATGTACCGGTATCCTGTTGTTAAAAACACCAGCCCGGTGTCATTTTCGATACTGCTGCATGTTATTCCTGGTCCGTTCACGAAAGGACGCCAAGATAAAACAAAATCAGGCGCTTAAAAAGTAACTGCAGGACTTTGCGGTCTCCGCAAGACGCCATTATTTGAAATTCGCAAATAACCGATTGATTTTTTCAAACACCTGCCCCCCATTCTTCCCATCTTTGTATTACAAAACAACAGGATGGAAACAACACAAAAAATAGCCCTGGTAACCGGCGGCAGCCGCGGGTTGGGCAAAGACATGGCATTGAGGCTTGCCGGGAAAGGGATCGACGTGATCATTACCTATCACACCCGGTCGGCGGATGCCGAAAGTGTGGTCGCCGAAATCCGCAAAAGCGGAAGGAAAGCCGCCGCACTGCAGCTAAATACTGGTGAAATAAACAGCTTCGGTTCCTTTACAGACCAGGTAAAGGAAGTATTAAGTTCGGAATTCGGCGCGGCACACCTCGATTTCCTGGTAAACAACGCGGGTATGGGCCGCAATGCGCCGATCGGCGAAGTAACCGAAGAGTTGTTTGACGACCTGCTGAACGTTCATTTTAAAGGCGTTTACTTCCTCACCCAGCGCATCCTGCCGCTGATTAACGAGGGCGGCGGAATTGTAAATATTTCTTCGGGCCTTGCACGATTCAGCGTACCGGGATCTTCAGTGTACGCGTCTATGAAAGGTGCGATAGAAGTATTCACACGATACCTGGCCAAGGAGCTCGGCCCCAGGGGCATCCGGGCAAACGTGGTGGCTCCCGGCGCCATCGCCACCGACTTTAACGACGCACACCTGCGCAACAGCGAGCAACTCATGAACTTCGTAAGCAGCGTTACCGCGCTGGGAAGACCGGGAATGGCCGATGATATCGGCGGTGTAGTGGCCTTTTTATGTTCAGACGATGCCAAATGGGTGAACGCCCAGCGCATCGAGGTTTCGGGCGGAATGTTTGTTTAACATTCCAAAAAAGGCAGTACTTTTTCCAGGCCAAAATTCCGCGCCCGGCAATGTTAAAAAAGATCACTATGACGCGCACGGCCCCCGTACCAGCGAACACGAGACTTCTACGATCCGCTGGTACGGGGGAACCGCAAATGGTCTAGCGGTAGCGGAGAACTGGCTTGCTGATGCAATCGAAAACGGCCGGTTCGAACGTCCGCAGCTACTTTTCCAGCACGGCGAACCTGCTTACCTGTTTACTACTTCGCAGGGCGGAAAGTACATGACGGCCTCGTCTTTCATCTTTAAAATAAAGGAGTAAATAGCGCGTAAGCGTTACTCCGGATGCCCAGACGAAATAGAAAGCGATATTTAATTTCCCCAGGTTAGCCTATTTCATCGAAAACAACGGCGCGTAATTCTTCCTGTAGTAATAGGCTATAAACAGGTTTCCTACCAGCAGGAATACGCCTGCGGGCAGACCGGCCGGCTGTACCACCGCGTGGAACAACACGATATTGAGAATGATCGGGAATATTACTACCACCGCCAGGGTAACGAAACGACCGGTCAGGAACGCAATACCACAGATCAGCTCGATAATCTTCACATAAAACATCATGTTCACTACTGCCAGGCCTTCGTTGTACGTTTTAATGGCGCCTTCCATCGCCGGTACGGGGAATAGCTTAAACAAGTACGTCACCGAGGCGAACAACAGTAAAAGGCCCATCAGGCTCCTTACCACAATCATTGCGATCTTCATAATGTGTCAGTTAAGTGTTGAGAGATTAAATTGGTTGTAATTTGTACCGATATTACACATAAATATGTGTATTTCCCAAATCAGGGGAACCAATAAACCGTTTTAAAAACCCAAAAGTTCACCAAAAAGTGAATAGATAAGCCGGTAGCGCGTCCTAGTTGGTACTAAACTCGAACACGCCCGAGTCCGAGGAGTTCCCCCTGGAGTCCTTCGAAACGACTTTCCAGTAATACGTGGTTTTTGCGGCCGTAGAGGCGTTTACCGAACTGGTGGTCAAGTTGCTGCTTAATACCCCGGGCGTTCTGCTGGTACCGAAATATACGTCGTACCCGGTAATGTCGTTATCTACATCGCCGCCCCGCCATTCGAGTTTAACGGTACCCGCCGCTACCTGCTGACCGATCACCGGCGTTACGGCTTCCGCCGGAAAAGGCGCGTAAGCCTGTACACCACTTCCTGCGTTATAGAATTTCCAGGTGTCGCTTTGCGCGATATCGGTCGACTTAAGCGACCTCGACACGACGAACCAGGAATAAGGTGTGTTTCTCAGCAATGCGATTTCGAGTTCCGCCTTAATGCTGGGCTGTTTTACCGTGCTGCCGGTTGCGAGGTTCTTAATGTTCACCTCGTAGCCGTCGGTATGGTCCGAAGCCGTCCATTTGAGGGTGATCCGGCTCTCGGAATCAGAAATTACCGTACCGGTGGTACAGGCTTCGTTCATGGCAGGCGTCAATAGTGTGGCTTTTGCCGGGGGCAGTACAGGTTCCGTTTGCGGATCGTCACCTGCGCTACCGCAGCTATAAAGTGACGATGATAATATTACCAGGAGGATCAGTCGCTTCATTTTTTGATGATCTTAAAGGACATAGATTTGTTATCAGAAACCAATTTCAGTAAGTAAACACCGGTTTGTACCTGGCCGAGATCCATTTCTATTACGCCGAACTCGCTTATATAAGTACCTGAGATTACCAGTTTGCCATCAAGGGTTCTTACTTCGGCGTACACTTTCGTGAAATGACTGTCGGCAATCGTCAGGATCTTTTCTACCGGGTTAGGGTAAAGCACCGGTTTGCTTTCGAGCGTGATCATTTTAGTAACAGCTCCCTGGCAATCCTTGTCGGTAGAAACGGTCAGTTGGTTCACTCCGTTTACCAGCGGCAGGGTCAATTCCGGATCAGCGGTGCTGTAGCTTTCTCCGTTCAGCTGCACGTAATAGATCGCGCCTCCAGCCATTTTCAGGATTACTTTTTTATCGTCCGCGTTTACGGAGGCGATAAGCGCCAGGTCTTTGGGCTCGGTAACCGTTACCTGGAATAATTGTTTGTAGTCTGGCTGACCTTCTACCGTAACTTCGAGCGTATAAGCGCCCGCTGCAAGGTCGCCAAAGGTTAGCGTAGTAGTGAACGGTAAGGTGATCCGCTTATTTGGTCCAACCAGTGTAGCTGTGTAATTATAGGATGCCGCGGCGGTAAGCTTCACGGATCCGTTGTCGCTGGTCCTGCAGGTTTCCCCGGTTACCAGTAACCTGAAGTTACTGGCAGGCAGCGTAAAGATCTTGCGCAAGGCCACTGCTGCCGAAGTTGTACGTAGGTTACCTGCCACGAGGCTTACGGTATAGGATCCGGCCTGAGTAGCCACATACGCCGCATCTGTAGCGCCGTTAATATCTGCGCCATCACGCGCCCATTGAATGGTAAGACCCGCAACCGGGGCAACCCGGAGCGTTACATCACCGCCGGTGGCGAACGTGGTTTGCCCGGCTGCAATTGCGGGCACAGGCATAAAGGTAAACCCGGTTAGCTGTGCCGTACCGGTTGGTGTAACTACCGTGACTTCACCTGATGCTCCTTCGCCTACCAGGGCGGAGATGCTCCCCGTTGAATTTACCGTAAAGGATGCCGCGGCCACATTACTGAACCGAACGGAAGTAGCACTATCCAGGTTCGTTCCTGTAATGGTCACCACCGACCCTGTTTTCGCGACCGACGGTGTAAACGAAGTCACGACCGGGGGCGGCAGATAGGTAAAGCCGGGAGTACTAGCCGAGCCGCCCGGGCCAACAATCGATACATCGCCCGAGGCGCCCGCAGCCACTACTGCCAGGATACTGAAAGGTGAGCTAACCACGAAGGAGGTGGCTGCTACACCACCAAATCTTACCGCTGTTACCCCGGTAAGATTCGTGCCGGTTATGGTAACGGTGGCACCGGCTTTAGCGCTTGACGGCGCAAAAGAGGAGATAGCCGGAGGCGGCACAAACGTAAACCCGCTTAAGGCAGCTGTTCCGTTGGCGCCGGATACCTGGATGACCCCGCTTGATCCGTTGGCAGTAACTGCCGTGATACTGGTAGCCGAGTTAACCACGAAAGACGCAGCCGGCGTACCGCCAAAGGTGACGGAAGTAACGTCTGAAAACCCGGTACCGGTGATAGTGACCGGTACGCCCGAACGCGCGCTTAACGGCGCAAAACCGGTAATGACGGGAGGCGGGATATAGGTAAATCCCGGGCTTACGCTCTTTCCGCCTTCGGTGGTTACGGCAATTTCTCCGCTGGCGCCATTTCGCACAATCGCGGTAATGCTTTTAGGGGAGTTCACAATAAATGATGCCGCATTCACATTTCCGAAGGTTACCATGCTGGCATTGGTAAAATTATCACCCGTGATGGTTACCGCATCGCCTGATTTTGCAGTTGCCGGCGTAAATGAAGTGATCACCGGTGGTGCGATAAAAGTAAATCCGGCCTTGGTTACTGTTCCGCCGCGTGCGGTCACAGATATCTCGCCGCTTTCGCCGGTACCCACCACTGCGGTGATCTCGGCCGTAGACTTCACGGTGAACGAAGCAGCGGGAATTCCGCCGAAGCTCACCGCGGTAGCATTGGTAAACCCGAAGCCGTAAATAGTTATAGTTGTGCCCGCCTTCGCCTTTTCTGGCGTGAACGAAGAAAGTTCGGGCGGCGGAATAAAGCTGAAACCCGTTTTTGTGGCCGTTCCGCCCACGGTGGTTATGCTTACCGGCCCGCTTGCGGTAACCGGCACGATGGCGCTAACGCTCGTTGGCGAATTTATGGTGAAAGACGTGGCTGCAACACCGCCAATTGCCACTGCCGTAGTACTCCCCAGCCCTGTGCCTGTGATGGTAATTTCGGTGCCCCGTCCCGCTGAAGCCGGAGAGAAAGAAGTGATAACCGGGATGGGTGCAAACTCAAACCCTTCCGCAGCAGCGGTGCCTAGCGGCGTTACTACCTTAACCTGGCCGCTTGCGCCGGTTCCGGCAACCGCCGTAATACTGGTGGAGGAATTTACCACAAACGACGCTGCTGCAACACCGCCGAAAGAAACGGCGTTGGCACCTGTAAAGTTAGTACCGGTAATGGTTACGGCAGTTCCGGCTTTGGCAACGGTGGGCAAAAAGGAAGTGATAGCCGGTTCGAAACCGAACGTAAAGCCAGGAAAGGAGGCGGTTCCTCCTGCCGCAGTAACTGCGATATCGCCACTCGCCCCATTACTTATTACCGCGGTAATACTTTGCGGGGAATTGACGGTAAAAGAGGCTGCAGGCGTATTACCGAAACTTACAGACGCGGCATCGGTGAAATTATAACCGGTAAGCGTTACAACATCGCCCGCTTTGGCTGTAAGCGGCGCAAAAGACGTAATAACAGGCTTGTGGATAAACACAAATCCCGACTGGACGAGCACCCCCTCGGGTACCGTTACAGATACATTGGTACTGCCATCGCCAACACCATTGGCAAGAACGGCTACGATCTCCGTTGGAGAACCCGGTTTTATGGTAAACGATGCTACGGGGATCCCTGCAACGCGCACCGCAGTCGCGTTCTCAAGCTTCCAGCCCGTAATCGTTATTACCGTGCCTTCCTTACCTGTTTGGGGAATAAAGGAGCCTACGTGCGGTGTATTAAAGGTTAGGCCGCTGGAAGTAGATATACCGCCGGGTGTAACCACGGTTACCAGGCTCGATGATGCGCCGGCAACCACTGCGGTGATACTGGTTGATGAATTAACCACGAACGAAGCTGCCTGCACATCGCCAAAACTTACGGCGGTTGCGCCATCCAGTCCCTCACCGTGGATGGTCACTACATCTCCAGGTGAAACAACATGTGGCGAGAACCCTCCAACGATCGGCGGCATTATGCCCACATACCCCGCTTTCCTGGCTGTTCCCGCTGGGGTGGTAACGGTAACGTCGCCGCTTGGGGCGAAAGCCGCTACCGCTGTGATACGTGTAGCCGACCGCACGATGAACGATGCGGCAGGCGTGGTGCCGAGGTTCACGGCAGTGGCATTCAGGAAGTTGTTCCCAAGAATTTCGACGGTTGTCCCTACTGCCACGGTAGATGGTAAAAAGGAGGTAATAACCGGTACAGCCACGTTTTCGACGATCGTTAAATTGACGTTACTCCTACCCGGGCCATCCGGGCTGGTAACCAGTACCGGTCCCGTAACCGCATTTTGAGGCACGGTAACGGTAATACGCGTATCAGAATTCACGGTAAAGCTGCTTACCGCATTGCCGGCGAAAGCTACGTTGGTTACCCCGGCGAAGCGTTTCCCGGTAAGCTCGATGGTTTGCCCTACAGCAGCATGGTCCGGGGAGATCGAAGTAACTTCCGGTCCGGGGATAAAGATGAATCCTGGAATGGCGAAAGTTCCACCATCGGCGGTAAGTACGATGTCGCCACTTGCAGCACCTTCGCCAACTTTAGCAATGACCAGTGAGTCTGTAACCAGCCGCCAACTGGCTGCCGGCTTGCCTCCTATTACAAGGCTATGGATCTGGATAAAGTGGGTCCCTTTTATAGTCACTTCCTGGTTAACGGCGGCACTTGCCGGGCTGAATGAGGTGATGCTTGGGGGATCATAGAAAAAGAATCCGCTGTTCCGGGTAGCGGTACCGGCAGGTGTAACTACTGAAACGGCGCCTGATGCGCCCGCACCCACCACAGCCGAAATGCTGGTGGCCGAGTTCACGACAAAGGAGCTTGCATGAACCCCGCCAAAGGTTACCGCGGTAGCACCGGTAAAATTGGTGCCGGTAATGGTGACCGTGGTGCCGGTTTTTACCGTGTAGGGCGAGAATGAGCTGATCGACGGTCCCCCCAGGAAGGTAAAACCGCTCTGTGTGGCTGTGCCGCCCGGGGTATTAACAACGGAAGGCCCTGCAGCGCCCGCACCTATTACCACGTTGATCTTCGTTGGCGAATCAACCGTAAAAGATGAGACCGGCACCCCCCCGAAAGTTACAGATGTTGTACCGGTAAAGTTAGTGCCCGTAATAGTGACCGCCGTTCCGGTTGTACCCGATGTTGGCGAAAAAGAAGCAATAGTGGGAGCCGGAATAAAGGTAAATCCTGCCAGGGCGGCCCTGCCTCCAAGCGCAGTTAGCGAGACTTCGCCGCTGGTACTCGAAGAAGGAACGATAACGGCGATAGAACTGTCGGAAAGTTTCTCATAGCTGCCCAATACAGAGCTGCCCAAATAAACGGTAGTAAGGCCTATAAAATTCTCCCCGGTGATCACTACTCTATCGCCAGTTTTAGCAGTTGTAGGGCTGAAAGACGTAATAACGGGCGGGAGCGCGAACTTAAAACCGCCTAAAACGGCGTTTCCTCCTTGCGTGGCCACCTTTACCTCGCCGCTAGCGCCCTGCCCTACAATGGCCGTAATGCTATTGCCAGATTGGCTGACCACATAGGATGCGGCCGGGATATCTCCAAAAGTGACCCCGGACACTTCTTTAAAATTGGATCCGTAAATCGTAACCGCTGTTCCTGTTTTAGCAACGGCAGGCGAAAAGGAAGTAATTCCAGGTGTTGGTATAAACCTGAACCCGATCGACGCACTGCCCCCGGGACTGTTAACCATCGCCAAACCGACGTTAAGACCGGACGACGGGGCCAGCACGGCCGTTATGGTAGTTGGCGATAAAATGGTAAACGAGGAAACCTTGGTATCGTAAACCGTTACGCTCGTTACATCATTAAGGTTGGTACCCGTCAAAGTGATTACCGTACCTGCAATTCCCACCGTCGGTGTAACGGAAGTTAACGCAGGAGCCGGGATATTTATAAAAGTAAAGCCGCCTGCGCTTGTGGTTCCTCCCAATGTAGTTACCGAAACGTCGCCGCTTGCCCCGTTTCCAATAGTCGCGGTGATGCCTGCCGCCGAGTCGACCTTGAATGAAGCGGCATTCATATTGCCGAATTTTACTGATTTGACATTCGTGAAGTCTTTCCCTTTGATAACTACCGTGCCGCCCGCTTTAGCGGATCCGGGCGTAAACGAGGTAATTGAAGGCGGAAGGTAAAAATTAAAGCCGGCTTTGGTGGCTATACCCTGATCTGTAACGACCTTCACCTCGCCGCTAAGTACTTTGCCGAGCACGATCCTGATCTCGAAACTATTGAACACGCTGACCACGTCAACCGGGACTCCGCCTATACTGACACTCCTTACGTTGTCAAAATTTGCCCCGTAAATAATTATGGCATCTCCCTCCTTGCCGCTTGACGGAGCGACTGAACTTATATAAGTACGTTGGACGATAGCAGGTCCCTCAAAAGTCGCCGTACCATTAGCCGCGGTTATTACCAATGTTCCATAAACATAGGAGCCCAGCTTAGCGGTTATACTGGTTGGTGAATTAACCGTAAAAGATTCCACGCCTCCGCTGGTAAGCTGCACCGAGGTAATGCCTGTAAAATTCTTACCGGTGATCTCCATCGTATCACCCGGACCTACGGTCGAAGGCGTAATAGCCGTTATTTCCGGCCCCGGGATAAAAGTAAAACCGGGCAGTCTTACCGTTCCGCCGAAGCCGATGACGGTGATGTCGCCACTCTGTGAACCGTATGCAGGTCTTGCTACCAGGAGGGTCGGCGATCTTAGCGACCAGCTAGCTGCAGGTTTTCCGCCGAACAAAACGCTCTTGATCCCGGCCAGGTTGGTACCTGTGATCAGTACGTCCTGGCTCATGCCGGAAGCCGAGGGTGAAAATGAGGCTATAGTGGGCTTCACATAGTAGGTTAATGAACCGTAAGTGGCCGTCCCGCCGGGCGTAATCACTTCTACAGCTCCGGAGGCTCCGGTCCCGGCAATGGCAGTGATTTCGTAGTTCGTCCCCACGACAAAGGAAGCAGCCGGAACACCTCCGAATTTTACCTGGCTTACGTTCTTAAACTGGCTACCTGAAATAACGACCGCGTCACCAGACCCGAAATCTTTGGGAGATGCATAGGATATCTGCGGGATTGAGAGAGAAGTAAACCCCGCCTTGCCCGCTTTTCCTGCCGGCGTGGTCACCTCGATACTGCCCGAAGTACCGGTTGTCATCACTGCGGTGATGGAGTTGGAAGAATTCACAAGGAACGAACCTGCAACCCCGCCGAAAGTAACAGCAGTGGTTCCTGTAAGATTAGTGCCGGTGATGGTAACCGGTGTACCAATCTCTGCGGATGAGGGCGTAAATGATACGATGGTAGGCGCGGCAGCCACCGGGTTGATCACCGTAATGGTGACGGTCACCACGTTCGATTCCACCCCGTCTGCCGTCCTCAACACATAACTAAAGGCATCCTGCCCCAGGTAGCCCGCTACAGGTGTATAAGTAACGGTATTGTTGGCATTCACCACCACGGTCCCGTGTGTTGTTTCGCTCTTCTTAACCACCGTGGTGCCCAACGTATAAAGATCGTTTATAGTAACGGGGATAACCACCGGTTGCGTCATCAAGGTTTCTACGATGTCCCTGGTCGAGCTTGGTTTTACTTGAACGGTGACGGTTATCGGCGCCGACCTTAAGGCATCGAGGTTTGACAGGGTATAAGTAAATTTATCCAGCCCGGTATATGGGTCAACGCTGTTGTAAGCAAGTTTATAAGTAATAACGCCGTCCGTTCCAACGGTCGCGGTGCCATGTTCAGGGAAAGTTGACAAGGACACCACCGTTCCTGTTTTACCTTCGTCATTTAGCTTAACCTGGATATCGGTAGAGGAGTTGGCAATAACCGAAGCAACATCCGCCGTACCGGAAGGAATTACACTTACCGTTACGCTGATCGGCGCAGACTCGCTGCCATCTGCCGTTTTCAGCAAATAGCTAAACGTATCTTTTCCGTGGAACGCGGCCGCCGGGATATAGGTGATGGTATTATCCGCATTAACCGTAGCCGTTCCGTTTACCGGGCTGGTAGTTTTCACCACCGTGGTACCAAATGTATCAGGGTCATTCGTTTTTACCGCGATGTTCACAGGGGTGCTCATCACGGTAGATACCGCATCGGGTGTGCCCCGCGGTCTTACGTATATCGTTACATTCGTATTTGCACTGGAACTTGATGCGTTGTTTAACACATATTTGAAGCTGTCGGCGCCGTAAAAACCGGCAACCGGCGTGTAAGTCACCGTACCATCGCCGTTTATTATTGCCGAACCATGCATGGGCGCCGTTGCGAGCAGCACGGTTGTGCCGCCTTTACTTACATCGTTATCTTTAACCGCAATTTTTACAGCAGCCTCCCTATCGGTGAAAACTACATCCGCCTCGGTCAGCAGGGCGATATTCAACGCCACCGCGATGGGTTCAGAGTCCACGTTATCTTCATCGCGTAGTATATAGAAAAAGCTGTCGCCGGCGGTGGAGCTTGCTGCGGGGGTATAAGTTATCGTACCATTTGGGTTTACAACCACCGATCCGTGTGAGGGCGAAGTGGAGATCACCACGGTACAACCTACGGCGCCCGCGTCATTGTTTTTTACGGCCAATACAGCCGGTGTGTTCACCCCCGTAGTAAACGTGTCGCTTGTACCTGCAGGTTTAACATTTATGAAAACAGTAACCAGGTCAGACTCTAGCTCATTCTTCGTAATATAATACTTAAAAGAATCTTTCCCGTGGAAACCAGTTACCGGCCGGTAGGTTACCGCCGCGTTTGAAACTGCCGCCGTACCATGGGAAGGGTCTACTTTGATGGTGATGGGTGAGCCTGCACCATCGGGGTCGTTCGCCAGCACGTTCAGCGAAGTAGCAGTGTTCATCGGTACCGACACCTGGTCATCCGTGCCGGCAGGACTTAGTATAACGCCCACGTAAATGGTATTAGACCGCACGCCTTCCAGTTCAAGCTGGTAAGTAAAGACGTCATGCCCTACTGAAACTTCCGCAGGTGTGTAAGTGACCGTATTATCTGCGTTCACCACCGCCGTTCCCTTTGTCGGGTTGCTGGTCAGGATCACAGACGTTCCATTTTTTGACTCGTCATTATTCTTTACAGCGATCTTCACTGGCTTAAGCCCGGTAGTTGTCACCTGGTAGTCGTTAGTTCCCGCAGGTTTTTTAATTAACTTCACCACTATTGGCAGTGATTCCAACCCGTCTGTGGTTACCAATGCGTACGTAAAAGTATCCGTCCCGGTAAAACCGGTGTTAGGCCGGTAGGTAATCGTATTAGTTACCGCATCTGCCAGGACGATGGTTCCCGACGTTGGCGGGGCAACGATTTTCACCGAGGTACCAACCGTATTCAGGTCGTTGTCTTTTACGCGGATCGCCACGTCTGTATTCAATGAGAAGCCAGCCACGTCTGGTGTTCCCAGGGGACGTACGCCTATGGTCACCAGGATAGGCTCGGAAGCTACGTTGTCAACCGTGGTGAGCAGTTTATAATGAAAAGTATCGTACCCGCAAAAGTCATTAAAAGGAGCATAAGTGAATTCGCGTGTAGCGTTGTCGATTACCAGCGAGCCGTGAAGCGGCTGGTCATCAGCAAAAACAGACGTCCCGGTCTTACTCACATCATTGGTAATCACCGGGAAAACGAAAGATGTATTGTACGGGGTAAACACGGCATCCGGGCTGCCTGCCGGTCTCACCGCCACCCGTACATCGATGCTTGCGGAAAGCACACCGGCGGAAGACCTGAGCTTGTATTCAAACCTGTCCTGCCCGTAAAACCCGGTTGCCGGCTGGTAGGTCACCGTGCCATTCGCGTTATAAGTTACGGTACCATGAGACGGATTTGCCGAAGCGACCACCGTAGTCCCTGTTTTACCGGCATCATTGTCCTTCACCGGGAGGATGGCCGGGAGGTTCATCGGAACCAGGTAATTATCAGACGAACCGGAAGGCGTTTGTGCAAGGCCCCGCTGCGAAAGCAGGGTGAGCACAAACACTAGGAAGTATCTGTACGGTCGCAACTTGCCCGTAAGCGAAATAAAAGATTTTGAGAGCATTTACAGGATTCTAAAATCCCGTAAAGGTACACAAAAAAACGGATGTGAAGATTGATTTATTTGATATTGAGCAGGTTGTACGTTTGACGTCAGCCGTTTAGACGCCGTCGCCTGACCGGCTCATAACAACGGAACAGGGACCTACCACGTCAAACGTACAACCTAAACTACTTTGCCACCACCAGGTACTTTCCCCAAAAATCTGTCGGTGAGAACATCGCCTGGAAATCGCCGCCGCCGCCATTGGTGCTCACGATGGAAATTGATCCTCCGGATGACGGAGCGCCGAGGTTGATACCATTTAGCCTGAGGTTGAAAAGAAACTCTTTCGGGTTCCTGATATTAATAGCGAGGTATTTAAGCGGAATAGCAAGCTCGTAAGTATAGAGACCGCTTTCCTCGTAAGTGCAACGCGTTTTTATGCCTTCCTCGTTGTAAATTGAAAGCAACGTATCTTTGATTGCAGGGATCCCCAATACCTGTACGTCTTTAAATTTATCAATCTTTTTGTTGGTGTTTACAAACATGATCGAATCCTTTCGTTTTTTTAGCGCCGCCGCGTTCATACCTGGCCCTGCCGACATGCCGCCGCCTACCACCGTGAGCGGCGCCCCGCTCCTGCCGCCTGCAACTGCGGTTTCGGCCACGGGCTTTGGCGGCGCAATTACAGGAAAGGTAACCGACACGGCATCTTTCTCTTTTTTCTTGCCCTCCGTGTTAATAGAGAACGTAATCCCGCCTCCGGTGATCTTAGAAATAACATTGCCGACAGTTGATTGCACTACCAGGTACAGGGTACTGTCGTCGTTAGCCACCGTGTAGGCAACTTCCGTATTCTTGTTAAAAGCCTGCAGCGTTCCCCATTCCGATGCCTTGCCGTCGATCTTAACGGCTTGCGGGGCGCGTATACCCACCTCCTGGTTGTCGGGTAATTTTTGCGCGGATGCAGGTGATAAAAAGGCCGTAAACAGGATACCGGCCATGATAAAGCTGAAGCTGTTCTTTTTTTCCATCTTGATTATTATGAATATTTCGTAAAACTACGAATTATTCGTAAAAAGAGATACGGTAACAAGATTTTTATAATTTAGTGACCGGTGGTCAGTCATCAGTTGCCAGTTCCGGCATGACGCCCGCAGGAACTGATAGCTGATTACTGACAACTGATTACTGACAACTGATTACTGACGCCCCCCGTGAAACTCAAACTTACCCTCCTCCTGCTTTTTTCCGCGAACGCGTTATTCGCCCAGGATTCGCTCTTTGCGCGCGGCATCGTGGATACGCTTACCTCCAGGTACTTCTGGGGACGCGGTTATACCAACGATGGAATGGGCAAGGCCGCCAGGTTTATCGGCGCACAGTTCCTGGCTTTCGGGCTTAAGCCCGTTAACGGTAAAAGCTACCTGCAGGAGTTCGGTTACGATGTGAACACGTTTCCGGGGCGAATGGAGGTAACCGTCAATGGCGCCGTCCTGGAACCCGGGCGCGATTTTATCGTCAGCCCGGAAAGCCGCGGCATTAAGGCGACGGGCACCCTGGTACGAAAGGACAGCCTAAACTTCTCCGACCCGGCCAACCGGATCCTGGTGACGCTGGAAGATAAGCTCACCTGGTCTGTAGCACAGGAAGCGGCGGACTACACCGTTATTAAGATCGATAAGAAATCGATCCAGGGGCCGCCGGTCACCGTCAGCGTAAATATCGGGAACGAAGTGGTCCGTAACTTCCGGGCGGCCAACATTGCGGCCGTGGTGAGGGGAACGGCGGTACCCGATTCCTTTATCGTATTCACCGGCCATTACGATCACCTGGGCGGTATGGGTGCCAAAACCTGGTTTCCCGGCGCTAACGATAATGCGAGCGGTATAAGCATGCTGCTAAGTTTAGCGAAATTCTATGCCGCCCATCCGCAACGCTATTCGGTTCTCTTTATCTGTTTTGCGGGCGAAGAAGCGGGTATCCTGGGGTCAAAACATTTCACCGAAAAACCGCTGGTCCCGTTAAATAACATCCGTTTCCTGGTAAATATGGACATCACCGGTACCGGCGAAGAAGGGATCACGGTAGTAAATGCCACGGTTTACCCGGAGGAGTTCAATTTGATCAGGCAGCTGAACGGGCAGGGACGTTACTTACCAAAAGTGGTTTCCCGCGGTAAAGCGGCCAACAGCGACCATTACTTTTTTACGGAGAAAGGCGTGCCGGCATTTTTTATCTACACGATGGGCGGGATTAAAGCCTATCACGACGTGTTCGACATCAGTAAAACACTACCCTTAAATAAATATAACGACCTTTTCAGGCTACTCACTCAATTTGCTTCTCTGCTGCAGAAGTAGCCCGCATAACTGTTTGCACCAAAACGTTCCGTGAGCGACTTATCAGTTAATTTGCGATAACGCCCACCGCTTTAAATCGTGCGAATACACTGACCGTGTGCGGCGCGTCTTTCAGTTCATGGGTGAGGTCCTGTCCTGCCCAGTGTTCATAATGCTTTCCGTTACGCCATAAGCGGCTTTCGGTAACGTCGTAGATCACACCCTGGTAAGCCACCCAGACCTGGGGTTTGTCCTGCCCGTTGCGCAGCGCGAGCTGTGAGCGGGTATAATGCGGGAGGTGGTCGGTCATTTCTTTTTGAAATAATGAAAGAACAAAAGGTTGGTAAGCAGCAGGGCCATCAGGTAGAAATGGTCTTCCAACGGAATGCTGCCCACCCTGGCGCCCATGTTTTCGGCATCGTTATACAGTACTACGGGGATGGAGGTCAGCAAGCCGTTCACGATGTAAAAAGGCAGCAGCGAAACCAGGTATGCACGGTAAAACCGGTTAAGAAAAGTTACCCGGAGGATAAAGCACGCGTAGAACAGCAAAGCCAGCAGCAGCGAAAATGTAACCACCGTATACACACTGCCGCGAAACACCAATACCAGCACCAGCGATACCCCCATCAGCGCAAAGCTGACATACCTGCCCGGGCCTAGCGGCATGGGCTTGTTAAAGTAATGATTTAAGCACGCATAGATAAATATACAGGAGAAAGGCACCGTGAAAAAGAACAGGATCTCTTCCAGCGGAAGCCGGTATAAATAGATACCGACGATATATTCCGGGTTAAAGGTCCATACACCCGTAAGCGTGAATACATAGTCCCAAACCAGGAACAGGCATCCGGAGAGGAAAAGCCCCGGGAAAATAAACTTCCAGTTTTTGTAAAATGCCACACGTTTATCAAACGAAAGCGCCACCGGGAACAACACGGTCAGGAAGTTGATCAGCAGGTAGGTATACTGTTTATCCATCGGCCATCGCTTTTTTCAACAGGGTGATCTCTTCGGCGGTACAGCGTTTCGTATCGATCATAAATTCCAGCAGGTGGTTGATGAGCAGCCTATCCATCGACCCGAATTGTCTTTTCACCGCCAGGGCGATGAGCTGCCGGCGGTCTTCTTCCAGCTCTTTACTGTAGCCCAGAAAAGCAGGCACGAAATGCTGCAGCGAAAACCGCAGGAACCTGATCTCGAAATTATCCGGGTTGGCCTTTACCGCCGCGCTAAGCGTTTTGCTGCCTTGTTTCAAGTAGCTGAGCTTCTTATATGGGTTCCAGGCATACCGGGCCTTTAAGGCCTGCGCAGAGCCATAATAAGCCATCAATACCGGCTCGGCAGGTTTAAGGCCGTTGAGTTTATCGTAAAACTTGTCGGCAGCCGCCGGATTGTTTACCGCTACGTAAAACTCTTCGCGAACTTGCTTAATGTCTTCAGGGCTATGCCGGGCTGCCTTGAACCCCACGGCCATCAACCAGCAGCACATTAATAAAATCCCGCACAAAAGCCGGTACCCCGCAACCGGAAACCAACGGCCTGCCGCGGGCTGATAACCGGCCTCTGACAACCGATAGTTTTTCACAACATCCGCTCCTTCACCAGCGCGTTTGCCATCAGCCACACCTTACGCCTGTCTGATACCCTTATGCGGCATTCGGTTACCGCTGCGGCCGGCAACTGCCTGATCTTGCTAAAAAGCCCCAGGTAATAGGTATAAGCGATGTACACACCCTTACGGGCGCATTCCGGTAATTGCCGGATCCCCTCCAGCGCAGTGTTAAAATCCTGCTGGATATCCTGCTCGATGTGATGTTTATCCGCCTCGTTAAAATACTTAAAATCCACCCCTGGGAAGTAGATCCTGCCGCGTTCCTCGTAATCCGCCCGGATATCGCGCAAAAAGTTCACCTTCTGGAAAGCCGACCCGAGGCTCATGGCATGGGGCTTGAGATGACCGAACAGCCGGTTGTCGCCTTCGCAAAATACGTACAGGCACATCAGGCCTACCACCTCCGCCGAGCCGTAAATGTAACTGCGATACCCTTCGGGTGAATAGATGGTGCGGTGAAGGTCCATCTCCATCGAATCGAGGAACGAGCCGACCAGGTGATGATCAATGCTGTAACGGTTCACCACGCATTGAAAAGCGTGAAGTACCGGGTTGAGGCTCAACCCTTTATTAATCGACTCGAACGCTTCGGCCCTGAAGCTGCCGAGCATGGCAGCCTGGTCGTGGCTGTGAAAGGTATCCACGATCTCGTCGGCGCACCGTACGAATGCGTAAATGGCATACACGGGGTTGTGCAGCTTGCGGTCGAACGCCCGGATCCCATGGCTAAAAGAGGTACTGTATTTCCGGGTAATTACCTTGCAGCATGCAAAACATGCTTCATCATATAGTTCATTGTTCACCCGCATTCCTCCAAATTTACTGAATTGACTAAATTTACCATCACGTTATCTTGATTTACATGAACACTACCGCCATCCTTATTGTTCGTTACCTGGTATTTATCGTTGTTTATTCCTTTTTCCTTGTATAAGATCGCCATCATCGGCTCCGGCTTTTCCTCGCTTTCTGCTGCCGCAATCCTTGCGCGGGAAGGCTTTGAAGTAACTATTTACGAAAAAAATGACCAGCCGGGTGGAAGGGCACGAACCTGGGAAAGCGGGGGCTTCTGTTTCGATATGGGCCCGAGCTGGTACTGGATGCCGGAAGTATTCGAAAATTATTTTGCCCTCTTCGGCAAAAAGGTGAGCGATTATTACCGCCTTGTGCGGATCGACCCTTCCTACCGGGTATGGTTTGCCAAAAATGACGCGATCGACGTTCCTGCCGGCATGGCCGAACTGGAACAATTATTTGAAGCCGTCGAACCTGGAAGCACCCCTTCGCTAAAAAAGTTCCTTGAAGAGGCCGCTTACAAATACCGGGTGAGCATGCAAGACTACGTTTTCAGGCCCTCGCTTTCCATCCTGGAGTTCCTGGAGCCCCGGTTACTTATCCAGGCGCTGCGCATCGAACTGCTCACGAGCATGCGCAAACACGTGCGAAAGTACTTTAAAGATCCACGCCTGGTGAGCCTGCTCGAATTTCCCGTGCTTTTCCTGGGGGCCACGCCGCAAAACACACCCGCCATGTACAGCCTGATGAATTATGCCGACCTCGTTCTCGGTACCTGGTACCCCATGGGAGGAATGCACCAGGTAGTAAACGCAATGGTGAGCGTCGCTGCGGCGCAAGGCGTTAAGTTCCGGTTAAACACCGCTGTTAAACACATCGTGGTAACAGGCGATAAAGCTTCCGCGATAGAAACAGACCAGGGGATCTTCCAGGCAGACCTCGTACTTTCCGGTGCAGATTACGAGCACACCGACCAGCAGCTGCTTGCCGGGAAGTTTCGCGGTTACAGCACCCGCTACTGGGAATCGAGGACGTTGTCGCCTTCCTGCCTTATCTTTTACCTCGGGATCAACAAGAAACTTAGTGATGCGCGTCATCACCAATTGTTCTTCGACCAGGACTTCGGACGCCATGCGCACGAGATCTATGAACAGCCTGTATGGCCATCGAAACCCCTTTTTTATGTTTCCTGCTCCTCTGTTACGGATCCGGGCGTAGCGCCGGCCGGGTGTGAGAACCTGTTCTTTCTTATGCCGCTGGCCCCGGGCCTCCCCGATAACGACGAGCTCCGCGAAAAATATTTCGAAATAATGATCACCCGGTTTGAAACCGTGACCGGAGAGAGGATCAGGGACAGCATCATGGTAAAACGAAGCTATGCCTTAAATGACTTTACGACCGATTACCATTCGTTTAAAGGAAATGCGTACGGGTTGGCCAACACGCTGCTTCAAACAGCTTTCCTAAAGCCCAAAATGCGTTCGAAAAAGGTCAAAAATCTTTTTTATACCGGGCAACTGACGGTGCCGGGACCGGGAGTACCCCCGGCGATCATTTCGGGACAGGTGGCGGCAAAGGAAGTGATCAGGTATCTTAAGGGTAAACAGCGGGAGTGAGCTCTATAGACTTTGCGCTGCCCGGCCCGGGTACCTCTAAAACAGATAAAGCGCCAGGTTGGGATCCTGCGCGCTTCATATGATGAGTTTAGAAAAGGGGGCTGATTAATCGATCTCTGCGTACACCGGTTTTTTTACGCCGTTATCATACGGCTTCAAGCTTTTCTTAAGCAGCTTGCGGGCAACGTGGATCCTTGTTTTTACGGTTCCGATCGGGATGTTCAGGTGATCGGCAATTTCGTGGTACTTGTGTCCTTCGAAATACATGCTGAATGGCACATAATATTCTTCGGGCAGTTTTCCAAGCGCCATCTTGATATCGTCCATGATGAATTTCGATTCACCCTGGTTCTTGGTAGAGCTGAACACGAGGTTAGCGGATGAAATCTCTTCTGATTTGGTCACAAAAGAGCTGATCTTTACAAACCTGCGGTAGTTATTAATGAAGGTGTTCTTCATAATGGTATAGAGCCATCCTTTAAGATTGGTACCTTCTTTAAACTTGTTATAGTAAGTTATGGCTTTCAGCATGGTATCCTGTACCAGGTCGTTGGCATCATCTGCATCATGTGTAAAATGTAAAGCGTACATTTTCAGGGAGCTGGTCTGGCGCATTACCATGGTGTTGAATTCGATCTTTGTCATAATGTTAGAGGTCAGGTGATGTCAAACAATCTTTTTTTATTCAGGCGTACTTTCCGGCCTGTGATCGTTTTAATACAACAACTATGCAAATGAGCAGAAACGAGTACTTTTCCCGGTAAAGACGGGTATTAATACCGTATAGAGAAACCGGGACCGGCAAGGCTAAAAGACGTTTACTTCCCTTTCGAGGGTAATGCCAAAATGTTTTTCCACATCCTGGATGATTGCGGCAGACAGGTTATAAACATCTATTCCTGAGGCGTTTCCATAATTAACAAGTACCAGGGCCTGGTTTTTCCAGGTACCGGTTTCGTTGATTTTTACACCTTTCCAGCCAATTTTTTCAATTAACCAGCCTGCGGAGAGTTTTTCCATGCCATCGGATACAGAAAAATGTACAATGTCTGGAAAAGCAGACTGTAACTGTCTGAATTTGTCTACCTCGATGACCGGATTTTTAAAAAAGCTGCCGGCGTTGCCGATGGTTGAGGGATCGGGAAGCTTGCTGACGCGAATGGCAGACACTATATTTGAGATGTCGCTGATGGTAGGGTGCGCTATGCCGCGATTACCAAGCTCCTGCGCGATTGCGCCGTAACTGGTATTGATGGCGGATCGGCGCGATAAGCGATAGGTGACCGCCGTAATGATGTATTGTCCTTTGACCCGGCTTTTGAAAATGCTGTCGCGATAGCCGAACTGGCAGTCTTCGTTTGTAAAATGCCGTGTCTCTCGGGTTTTTATCTCGAAAGCCTCACAGGAATGGAGCACATCTTTGATCTCTACGCCGTAGGCACCGATATTCTGGATCGGTGAAGCCCCTACAGAGCCGGGGATCAGGCTTAAGTTTTCCACACCGGCAAACCCGTGATCCACGCAGTAATTAACAAAATCGTTCCATATCACCCCGGCGCCTGCGGTAACAAACAGGTCGTCGCCGTTTTCCACATAATTGATCCCGGGAATATTGATCTTTATTAACAATCCATCGAAATCCTGCGTGAACAGGATATTGCTGCCGCCTCCCAATACCAGTCGCGGAACGCTGAGCCATTGCGGATCACTAAAAAGCTCCTGCAGGTCGCCCTCCTCATTGATCTCCACGAACCAACGGCAAGAGGCCGCCACGCCAAACGTGTTCAGGTTTTTCAGGGAGTAATGCTCGTGTATGGGGATCATTGGTTGTCAGTTATCAGTGATCAGTTGTCAGTTGTCAGTTATGAGTTCCGTAGGCGCGTAGCAGGGACTGACCACTGATAACTGATCGCTGATCACTAAATATGTATAGGTCTTTTCGCGGTAGCTGCCAATGCGGCCTCTTTAAGCGCTTCGGTATAGGTAGGATGTGCGTGGCTGATCCGGCCGAGGTCTTCGGCGGAGGCCCGGAACTCCATAGCGACAACCGCTTCTGCGATCATATCGGCAGCACGGGGACCGATGATATGTACACCCAGCACCTCGTCGGTAGAGGCGTCTGCCAGCACTTTTACAAAACCGTCGGTATCCATGCTCGCCCGCGCCCGCCCGCTGGCTTTGAACGGGAACGAACCTGCTTTATAAGCGGTCCCTTTCTCCTTCAGTTGCTCTTCGGTATACCCTACGCTGGCCACTTCCGGCCAGGTATAGACCACACCAGGGATGAGGTTATAATTAATATGCGGTTTCTGACCGGCAATGGTTTCCGCTACAAATACGCCTTCCTCTTCTGCTTTATGGGCGAGCATGGCGCCTTTTATTACGTCGCCGATGGCGTATACCCCTTTCACCGAGGTTTCGAGGTGGTCGTTCACGGTGATCTTTTTACCGCGTTCTTCCGCGGCAAGGCCGATATTTTCGAGACCCAGGCCTTCTGAGTACGCCGTTCTGCCTACTGCTACGATACAGTAATCGCCTTCTACCGTTACTTTTCCGCCGTTAGGACTATCGGCCGTAACGGTTACTTTTTTTCCTTTCACGGTTGCGCCGGTCACCTTGTGACTGAGCAGGAATTCGAAACCGATCCTGGTCAGCGATTTCTGAAGCTCTTTGCCCAGCGATCTGTCCATGGTAGCGATGATCGAGTCGAGGAATTCGATCACGGTCACTTTCGCGCCAAGGCGTGCATATACGGAGCCAAGCTCGAGGCCGATCACACCGCCGCCGATCACCACCAGGTGCTTGGGTACTTCGGGCAGGTTAAGGGCTTCGGTAGAAGTGATTATCCTCTTTTTATCGATCGGGAGAAAAGGCAGCGCCGTAGGTTTGGAACCTGTGGCGATGATCACGTTCGTGGTGGTGACGGTTTCGGCGGTGCCGTCGCCCTTGGTGATATTGATCGTGTTCTTATCTTTAAAAGAGCCAAGGCCCTGGTAACGGGTAATCTTATTTTTCTTGAAAAGGTACTCGATACCGGCCACGTTTTCTGCCACAACCTGGCTTTTCCTACTGATCATCTGCGGCAGATCGACCTCCAGGTCTTTCAGCTTAATGCCATGTATACCGAAAGTATGGGCAGCATTGTGGTAATGCTCTGAAGAATCGAGCAACGCCTTCGAAGGGATACAACCCACATTGAGACAGGTTCCGCCAACGGCAGCATACTTTTCGATAATAGCGGTTTTTAACCCTAACTGAGCACAGCGGATGGCGGCTACATATCCCCCGGGACCACTCCCGATCACTACGACGTCGTATTGCATGTAAATAGATTTAATTCGCCGCAAAGGTAAGAATTTTCAGGGGCACCCCAATTTATGGACCCGGCTTTTGTAACAGAATTAAGATAGACCTGCGCGAAACGGGATTTACTTGTAAATTAGTCCATTCATAACCCTTTATTGATGAAGAAAACCCTGCTGATAGCACTTATCCTGTTTATTTCCCGCCATCCGGCGTTCGCGCAAAGCCAATACGCCAAAACGAATTACACCAAGAAAGAAGTGTACATCACCATGCGCGATGGCACGAAACTGTTCACCGCGATCTATACGCCTAAAGACGCTTCGGCGCAAAAGAAGTACCCGATGATCATGCAGCGTACCTGCTACAGCGTAGCTCCATACGGGGAAGACAAATTTCCTGCAAAACTGGGCCCGTCGGAGATCATGATGAAGGAAGGATATATCGCGGTATACCAGGATGTGCGCGGACGGTGGAAAAGCGAGGGAAAGTGGACGAACATGACTCCTGTGATCGATGACAAAAAAAGTAAAACCGACGTAGACGAAGGTTCAGACACCTATGATACCGTTGACTGGCTCGTTAAGAACGTAGCTTTTAACAACGGGCGCGTAGGTCAATGGGGGATCTCATACCCAGGATTTTATACCGCCGCCGGGATCCTTTCCAACCACCCCGCGTTAAAGGCCTCTTCGCCGCAGGCGCCCATTTCTGATTTCTTCTTCGACGATTTTCACCATAACGGTGCATTTCTCGAGAGTTATATTTTTACATTCCCCACGTTTGGTGTGCAGAAAACCGATACCACCAGCAAATCGTGGTACAGCCACCAAACCATTAAAACGCCTACCAAAGACGGCTACCAGTATTTACTCGATATGGGGCCGCTTAAAAATTTCGACCAGTTTTATAAAGATAATTTCTATTGGCAGGAAACGGTAAACCACCCTAATTATGATGAGTTCTGGCAGAAACGCTCCCTGCCGAAACATTACGGGAAGGTGATGCCCGCAGTAATGGTCGTAGGCGGCATGTTCGATGCGGAAGATCTTACCGGTCCCCTCGCGATCTACAAGACCATCGCGCAGAAAGACCCTTCGGCCTATAACACCCTGGTGATGGGACCGTTCGGGCATGGCCGCTGGTCGCGCGAAACCGGGCACACCCTGCATAGCAATGTATACTTTGGCGACAGTATCGCCACGTTTTACCAGCGCAGCATCGAGGCAAAGTTCTTTCATCATTTCCTGAAAGGCAGCGGCGACAAAAACTCCGGTTTGCCCAACGCTTATATGTTCGACACTGGTAAAAAAGAGTGGAAAACTTTCGATAAATGGCCATCTCCCGCGGCCGTCCACCAGAAAATGTTCCTGAACAGTAACGGTAAGCTGGGTACGGCGCCGTCTCCGGCAGCAAGCTTCGTATCTTTTGTCAGCGATCCGCTAAAACCCGTGCCGCATACCGAAGACAATACCACCACCATGGGCTTTACCCCGCATAATTATATGAGTGAAGACCAGCGATTTGCCGGTAAGAGACCTGACGTATTGGTGTTCCAAACGGAAGTGCTTACGAACGACGTCACCCTTGGCGGCGAGATCATGTCGCACCTGAAGGTGGCCACTACCGGCACCGATGCCGATTGGATCGTAAAGCTGATCGATGTTTACCCGCCCGACGAGCCCAATCACGCTTACATGCCGAACAATAATATTTTGCTGGCCAATTACCAGCAGATGGTACGTTCGGAGATCATGCCGGGAAGGTTCCGTAACAGTTTCGAGAAGCCTGTACCGTTTATTCCTGACCAGAAAACCGACGTAAATTTCAAGCTGCAGGATGTTTTGCACACTTTTAAGAAAGGTCACCGCATCATGATACAAGTGCAAAGCACCTGGTTTCCCCTGATGGCGCGTAATCCGCAGAAATTTGTCGCTAATCCTTACAAAGCAAACGAAAGCGACTACATAAAGGCCACACATAAGGTGTTTGGCGACAGTTATATTGACTTTGAGATCTTAAAATAATGATGAAGAAACTTTTTACCCTGGCCTTGCTCACCGGAGCCGCCTTTACATTACCCTCGTATGCGCAGCTCGGCGGACCTGCCAGGCAATTTACCCGGGCGGATACGCTCCGCGGGATGCTGACCCCGCTTCGAACGTGTTACGACATTAACTATTACCACCTGGATGTGAAGGTGAATATCGACGAGAAATTTATTAACGGCACCAACCTGTTCAAATTTACGGCCACGCAGGATTTCAAGCGCCTGCAGTTCGACCTTTTTCAAGCCATGAAGATTGAAAAGATCCTGTATAAGGGCGCTGAACTGACTTATACCCGCGAATTTAACGCGGTGTTTGTCGACTTCCCGCAAATGATCCGTAAGGGTGCGAAAGACGAGTTCACCGTGATCTACAGCGGCAACCCGGCAGTGGCCCGGCGTGCGCCGTGGGATGGCGGCTTCGTGTTTTCAAAGGACCAGGCGGGCAAACCCTGGGTGGCGACCGCGGTACAGGGTTTCGGCGCAAGCTCCTGGTGGCCTACCAAAGATCACCAGGCCGACGAGGTCGACAGCATGCTGATCAGTATTTCTGCGCCAAAAGGGCTGATGGATGTGAGTAACGGCCGGCTGAGGTCGACACAGGACACCGGCGATGGGTATACCAAATTTAACTGGTTCGTGTCATACCCCATTAATAATTACACGGTGAGCATTAACATTGCCGATTATGCACATTTCAGCGACACCTACGCGGGCGAAAAAGGCCCGCTTACGCTGGATTTCTATGTACTGCGCGAGGATCTCGGGAAAGCCCAAAAACACTTCGGCGATGATGTGAAGCCCATGCTGAAAAGCTTCGAATACTGGTTTGGCCCCTACCCTTTTTACCGCGACGGCTATAAGCTGGTGGAAGCGCCTTACCTCGGGATGGAACACCAGTCGGCAGTTACCTATGGCAACAAGTTTATGAAGGGTTACCTCGGCTCGGACCTGTCTGGTACCGGGTATGGTATGAAATGGGATTACATCATCGTTCACGAGAGCGGCCACGAATGGTTCGGCAATAACGTCACCGCTAAAGATATCGCCGATATGTGGATCCATGAAGGTTTCACGATGTACTCGGAAGGCCTGTTCGTGGAATCGCAGGAAGGCAAAGAAGCCGGCGCCAAATACATCGCCGGCGTACGGAAACGGATCCGGAACCGTGCCCCCATGATCGGCCCCTATAATGTGAACCGCGAAGGCGCCGATATTTACGACAAGGGTGCGAACCTGCTGCATACGGTACGGTCGGTGATCAACGACGATGAAAAATGGCGAAGCATCCTCCGCGGGTTAAATAAAGACCTCGGTCTGAAAACCACTACCACCGGGGAAGTGGTAAGCTATATCACCAAAAAATCGGGTAAAGACCTGCAGCCGGTATTCGACCAATACCTGCGCTACCCGAATATCCCGGACCTTGAATATAAAAAGGAAAACGGGAAAGTGTTGTTCCGCTGGGCAACTGATGTAAAAGACTTCAAGATGCCGATAAAAGTAAAGTTTGGCGAAACAGGGAGCTGGACCTGGATCACCCCTACCACCGAATGGGGAAAGAGCTCGGTTAAAGACGCCGCCAGCCCGCTGGTTATTGATACCGACAACTTTTATATCAAAACAACCGCCATTTAGTTTGCAACCTTTTTTAGGAACAATCGTCTAATAGAAAAGCTGATGGCTTTTAAATCAAACAACCTAAAAGAAATTCCCATGAAAAAAATTGCAACTTCTCTTGGCTGGCTTATGCTGCTGATCCCGTTCTTTACCATGGCAGGAACACGGACCATTTACCCGGTGATTAAACATACGCCTTCCGATAGTGAAACGCGCCAGGTTTCAGGCTTTCACGGCATCGCCTCCGGCGGAAGTTTTAACGTGACGGTTAATATCGGCAGCCAGGAATCACTCAAGATCGAAGGCGACAGTGAAGTGCTGGCCAAGATCGAAACGGTGGTTGAAAAAGGTATCCTGGTGATCCGCACTAAACGTGGCATGAACTGGGGCTGGAATACCGGGAAAGTGAATGTTTACGTTACTGCCCGTTCCTTAAGCACGTTAACCTGCAGCGGCTCCGGGTCGATCACCGTGGAAGACCGCCTGAAAAGCGCCGAACTGAACACCGTCGTAAGCGGGTCGGGTAGTATCCGGTTGTCTGCAGATACCAAAGACTATAACGCGGTGATCAGCGGCTCGGGCTCGATCTCTATTGCAGGTTCGGCAACCGATGCGTCCATCCTGGTAAGCGGCTCCGGCGGTTTTAGGGGAAGCGACTTCAGCACTTCTTCCACCAGCGTAAAAGTGAGCGGCTCGGGATCAGTACATGTAGCGGCCGAGAAAACACTGGATGCCAAACTTAGCGGATCCGGATCTGTAAGATATTCGGGTAACGCACAGGTGAGCATGGTAAAAAGCGGCTCGGGCAGCGTAAAGAAAATATAACGTTTAACTAAGTTCAACCAGCCGGCAGTGAACCGCTTATCAAGGTTTTGCTGCCGGCTTTTTCGTGTCCGTACTTTGGGCAGGCGCTTTACCTGTCGGTTTTGCGGCAGGCTTTGCCGCCGGCTTTTTTACAGGGGCTTTTACGGGTGCTTTCGCCGGCGTTTTCTTTTTAGGCGACGGCGGCACGATCTCATCTTTCGACTTCGGCCGGTCCTTGGGCCGCCATAAAAATCCTTTCAGCTTCTTTTCCCGGGCATCCTCGATGGGGATCACGCGCCCGGTCATTTTATGTACGCCGGTTACCGTTTTCAGCTTTTTGTCGCCAAAATTGATCCTCAGCACACTGCCCGTCGTAGTATTCAGCGAAGTGGGCTTCAGGAGACTATCCCTGATGAAGTAGATGCTTTCGGCGTTACCGTCCACGTACATTTCCCGCAGCTCGTTATTCCGGAAATACCCGGTGATCACCTTGCCTTTTACCTGGTTAAATTCGAGGGAGTCGCCTTCCGTACTCACAATAAACCCGTTGCGACGGAGCAGCATATTATCCAGCTTCTTGTTTTTTAGCTGCATGTAGATCGTGTCTGCAGACAGCTGCGACCCCTGCGACCAGATCATCGGCTTGCCATAACTGCGAATGATGGAATCCTTATAGCTGTAGAACGCTGAGTCCGACACCGATTGCAGGTCTGATTTGAAGATCTTTACATGGTGATAGGCCAGCACGATCCGTGTTTTGGTCGTATCGAGCGATAGCTTTACAGAATCCCTGCGAAGGCTGTCGACCCGGATCGAATCCGCGATCTGCGCAGCCGTTTTGGGTCGGACCCTGGGTATCGCCACTTTGGCGGAATCGGCGACAGGCGATTTAACGGCCACCGAATCGACCGCCGGTGCGGGCGGGTTTTCCGCTTCGCTCTTCTTGTTCTTCTTCTCCTGCTTTCTTTCTTTGCGCGATTTTTTTTTCTCCACCGGCCGGGCGACTACCTTAGGCGCCGGCTTCTTTACAGGCAGCAGTCGTCGCGGCTTGTCGGCGGGATCAGGCTCATCCGAAACGGTTTCGCCTTCATCCGGATCGAAACGCTCCATCGATACGCGGACAAAGTTTCGCTTCTCGATCAGCCTGGTGTACAGCGAATCGGCGGTCATGTAAATGGAGTCCACCTTTGAAGAATCCTGGGTGAGCAAGATCACATAAGGATGCTCAGTGATGAGCGCGCTTGAATCCAGCCGGTTATAAAACCCCTTCTGGCCGTATAACATGATCTTTTGAGAACCGGTATCCAGGAAAACTACATTACGGCTTGCCCGACCAAAGCCTTTGATATCGTCGTAAAAGATCGAATCACCCCTCAAAAACTTAGTGGACTGTTGATAGAGATTATTCTTGTAGCCATGCGCCTGCCGGGTTTTGGTGTTGTAATCACCGAAATCTGTGTGAATGGTGTCCTCTTTTCCATAAATATGAGTGGGACCATAAAAATAAGCCATCGAAGTACCGGTATTATAACGCATCGTATCCGCCTTAACCACCGCATCTTTGTTGGTAATTACCACGTTATACCTAAAATAAGCATCCCTGGTATTTACAAAATAATAGCCGGTTTTACTGGTAAGCACATCGCCTTTATTCTCGATCTTTCCGTTATTTATATACGTACCGATTTTGGTAGACGTGTTATAGGTGAGGTAATTAGTGGTAAGTACGGCCCCATCTTTATCTACCAGGCGTACATTATTGGTAAGCACCGCAACGTGGGTATTGCCGTCGTAATTCAGCAGGTCTGAATAGATCACCGTTCCGTCCGGCTGCGTGATCACCACATGACCGAAAGCATCGAAGGTATTTAGTTTTAAGTTCAGGTTGGCGCTGTCGGAAGCGAGCGTCGACCCGTCGTGTTGGGCAATCGGGTGCCCGATATGCTGCAAATCCTTGTTGTTATTCGTTACCTGCACCTGGTCTGAAGACAACAGGCTGATTCGTGTAGGCTGCTGCGCATAAGCCGAAGAGAGACCAATAAACACGATGAACAGGAGGAACCATTTTTTCACCTTACAAAATTAGTTTTTTGGCTAAGGATATTAAATTAAATATTTTTGAGCAATGCTGCCAGTTCCTGCCTTCCGCGATTTTATCCATGAACAACGGCTTTTTGATCCTTCCGACCAAATCCTGCTGGCAGTAAGCGGTGGAAAAGACTCCGTACTGATGGCGCACCTGTTTAACGAAGCGGGTTTCCGGTTTGGTATTGCGCACTGTAATTTTACCCTCAGGGGCGCGGAATCAGACGGCGATGAGGCGTTTACCCGGGAACTTGCCGCCGGGTTCGGGGTACCGTTCTATACAGTTCATTTCGATACCGGTTTTTTTGCGGCGACGCGGAAGATCTCCGTACAGATGGCGGCACGCGAGCTCCGGTATGACTGGTTTGAAGAAATCCGCAAGGCCAACGACTATCAATTTATCGCGATTGCTCACCACAGGAACGACGCCGTGGAAACGATGCTGTTAAACCTTACCAGGGGAACGGGAATCGCCGGCCTCCATGGCATCAGGGCGAAGCGCGGGTCATTGATCCGCCCGCTCCTGTTCCTTAAACGGGACGAGATCGACGAGCTGACGGCTCAAAACGGGCTGGCCTATCGCGAAGACAGCTCGAACCTCTCGGTAAAATATGCCCGGAATAAAATCCGGCGGCAGGTGATCCCGGTATTGAAAACATTAAACCCCGACCTGGAAAACACCTTTGAAAGCGGCGCGCTATATTTCGCGGAGCTGGAAGAATTTCTTAACTACCAGGTTGATAAACTCCGGGAAGAGCTGTTTTCAGAAACAAGCCCGTTCATAAAGATCAACATCTCCCGGTTAATGACCTTGCATCCCCGCAAGCTATTGTGGTTTGGCCTTTTCAGGCCGTTCGGCTTCAGTGCTGCGGTACTGGACGACCTGGCAGGCAGCTTACCGACATGCAGCGGAAAGATCTTCCGGTCGAAAACTCATCAGTTGCTGGCTGATCGCGAATATCTCTTCTTAAGCCCGGTGAAAGAAAACGATCCGGCAGGAGTAACGGTACTGCAGGCAACCGATGCGATGATTACCTGGAACGGCCTGGTATTCTCTCAAACTACCAGGGAAAGGGAGAACACCATGTTCACTTCCGAAACGACCAGGGCTTTCACCGATACCGAAAGACTTGTATACCCGCTCCTGGTCCGTTCCTGGCGGCAAGGCGATGTATTTCGCCCGCTGGGGATGAAAGGACAAAAGAAACTAAGTGATTTCTTTACCAGCCAGAAAATACCGCTGAACCAGAAATCAGCGATCGCGGTCCTGGTTAATGGCAATGGTGAGATCATCTGGGTCGCGGGATGGCGTATGGACGACAGGTATAAAATTAATCAGCATACTAAAAAAGTTACTATATTCGAAACGGTCAAATAATCATGGAAAATACCGCCGTCTTCACCGAGAAACAATATGTTGGGAGGGATTATACCCGCATTAGTATCAGGCTGGTAGTGATCCTGTTCTGTTTTACCGCGTATTACATTACCGAGGAACGCGGCGACCTCTTCCTGCTCGTGGGCTGCGGTACGCTGGTAGCTTCTGTGATCATGATGTTTATGCTGCATTACCGCACTACCGTGATCAATAAAAGCGTGATCCTCGACGGCTTATGGACCACCAAGCTGGTAAAGATCGACCTCCAGAGCATCGTCAAAATTGAACGTACGCCCTATAGCACCTACATCATCAACAACCCGGTGTACAACCTTCACCAGAAGGGCAAGATCCGTTTTTATGCAGGCGGCCGCGAAGCCATCAGGCTTACCGACCGGGACGGGCTGATGTATGTGATCGGCACGCAAAGCCCCGCCGAGCTCGAACAGGCAATCCGGCAAGAATGGGCGCGTAAAGATTAACCCGGCTTACTCCGCTGCCAGCCTGGTATCCTCATAGATTTTCTTCAACGGGACCTTAACATTTAAGTGCTCAAACAAGGCTGCTTCATGGAGCGCCGTGTAATTTTTCGAATCGCCCCAGCCCGTCATCGGGTCTTTATGGTAACACGCTACGTGAATAGCGGTGGAATCGATCAGGATATAGCTTTTCAGGGTCTGGATATCCCGGTAAAGCTTAAACTTCGCGCCACGGTCATAGTTTCGCGTCGATGGAGAGAGTACTTCGATGATCACCGTGGGATTTAACAAGTTGCACTCATCGTTATTGAGGAAGAACGGCTTCCCGCAAATTACATACAGATCAGGATAGGTGAATAAAGAGTTTTCGCGAATATGTGTTCGCATATTCGACGTATACGATTGACAGATCGATCCTTTCAGCTTTTGCCGAAGCTGGACATTCGTGTTATCTATGATCTGCCCATGCGTAAAATTCGCTCCCTCCATTTTAAACACCCCGCCTTCGAAATATTCATGTTTCTCCGGCGAACTCCTATCTAATTCCAGGTACTCTTCTATCGTCATTTTTTGCCTGGGGTAGTTTTCCGCGGGATCATGCAGCATATTATGCGCTTCGTCTTCGTGCCATTTCATGCACAAATAAAAGCATAAATCAACCAATATTATAACAATAGTTAATTTTGGTAATTTAAAAGAAATTAAGAAAGGGCGCTTTCGTGATTCTTGGCTACATCTTTAAGCCGATCTCTCTCAGGCGCTCATCGAGGTATTCCCCTGCCGTCATGTCAGCATAGGCCTTAGGGTGTTCATCGTCGATGCAGGAATCCAGGCTGGTAAGGTCCATTTTTGATTTGGGATGCAGGAAGAACGGTACCGAGTAGCGGGAAGTCTTCATCAGTTCGCGCGGCGGGTTTACTACGCGGTGGGTAGTAGAAACCAGTTTATTATTGGTAAGGCGCTGCAGCATATCGCCTACGTTCACCACGATGTCGGCCACCTGCGCTTTTACCGGGTACCAGCTTCCCTCACGGGTTAATACCTCAAGGCCGTCGGCACTGGCGCCGATCAGCAGCGTGATCAGGTTAATATCCTCGTGGGCGCCCGCACGTACCGCATCCGGCGGAAGCGCGTCCGGGTTTTCGATCGGGAAATAATGAATACCGCGCAGGATCGAGTTCCCGTTATGTACCTTATCATCAAAATAGTTCTCGTCGAGGCCAAGGTAAACCGCAATGGCGCGAAGCAGGAATTTTCCCGCGTACTCCAGCCGGCTATACACTTCCGCGGTTGTTTCATTAAACGCCGGAAGCTCTTCCACCACCACGTTGTCCGGGTACTCGGCTTTTACCGGGTCCCCGTCGGTGACCGTTTGCCCGCGCTGCCAGAATTCTTTCAGGTCGGGAGTTTTGGAATCTTTTGCCTTCTCCTTTC
The DNA here is from genome assembly GCF_009834915.1 of Hufsiella ginkgonis. Lineage (GTDB taxonomy): Bacteria > Bacteroidota > Bacteroidia > Sphingobacteriales > Sphingobacteriaceae > Hufsiella > Hufsiella ginkgonis. Next base: position 1,212,782 of record NZ_WVHS01000002.1, read on the forward strand.
CTTTGCTAGTATATCCGCGCTGCCCGGCAAGCTCCGGTTTCTCATATTTTAGCTTTGTTTCCTCGGGCAGGCTGAAGAACTTCTTCACCTCTGCGTAAAGGGCGTCCATTAACTCCTGCGTCATCCCGTGATTGGCGATCGTTACAAAACCGGTATCGTTAAAGGCTTTGCCGATATCATCGGAGAACTGCTTTTTCTGTTCCGGCGTACCGTGGATGTAATCATTAAGATCAAGTCGTGGAATATTAATTTCTGCTGACATAGCTGACGGTTTTAGTTAAATGAACGAATATACTGTATTTGCAAGGAACCTATAAAACACGATATATGTTTTTAACGTCATTTCCCTCATGATCAACTTCAAATATTTTATCTTCATGGCCGAAAACTGTATCATTGCACTTAAAATAGTATTTCTATAGATTATGCAAAGTTTTAGAACAGAACTGGAGGATCCGGTCGTTGAGCGCGACATTATCGACCTTGAAAGAAAGATCCGCCTGTTCCGCGAAGGAAAGATAGACGACGAGAAGTTCCGCAGCCTCCGGTTAGCCAGGGGCGTGTACGGCCAGCGTCAGCCCGGGGTGCAGATGATCCGGATCAAGCTTCCTTACGGCAAGGTGAGTACCAGGCAGCTGGACAGGATCTCGGATGTATCCGATGAATACGCCACCGGTAACCTGCATATCACCACCCGCCAGGATATCCAGGTCCACTTTGTAAGTCTCGACCGCACCCCGCAGTTATGGGCGGAGCTGGAGCAGGACGACATCACCCTGCGGGAAGCCTGCGGGAATACCGTGCGCAATGTAACCGCTTCTGCCATGGCGGGCATCGATCCGGGTGAAGCTTTTGATGTCGGCCCGTATGCGCAGGCTTATTTCGAGTATTTTCTGCGCAACCCGGTCTGCCAGGAAATGGGCAGGAAGTTTAAGATCGCCTTTTCCTCGTCAGAATCAGATACCGCCTATGCCTTTATGCACGACCTCGGGTTCATCCCCAAGATCCGCATAGAGAATGGAAAAGAGGTCCGCGGTTTTAAGGTAGTGCTTGGCGGCGGACTTGGTTCACAGCCGCACCTTGCGGAGGTGGTGAGCGAGTTTATGCACGAGGACCAGATCATCCCGTTCGGGGAATCTGTACTTCGCATATTCGACCGGTATGGCGAACGTGTAAAACGGCATAAAGCGCGCATGAAATACCTCGTGCAGGAAATTGGGCTGGAAGAATTTCTCCGCCTGGCGGCTGAAGAGCAGCTTGCCTTAAAGAACAAAACCTTTAAGATCGCACACGTTGCACCCGAAAAGGTGAATACGCCGGCCATTTTGCTTGAAACGCCGCCGGCTGATCCGCTGAAATACGAGCAATGGCTTAAGAGCAACGTGTACACCCAAAAACAGGAAGGATTCCATGCCGTGGGCATTAAAGTGCAAAACGGGGATATAAAAACGCCCGTTGCGCGTAAGCTGGCCAACCTGGTGCGCACCGCGGCGGCCGATGACATACGGCTCACCAATACGCAGGGCATCCTGCTGCGGTTCGTGCGCACGGAGAGCCTTCCCTATCTATTTGAAGAATTAAACAAGCTGGGGCTCGCAAAACCGGGTTTTGAAAGCGTGGTAGACATCACTTCCTGCCCGGGAACCGATACCTGTAACCTGGGCATTTCAAACAGCACCGGTATCACCCGGGAACTGGAACGGGTAATGTTCGAAGAATACCCGGAACTGATCTACAATAAAGACATTACCATTAAGATAAGCGGTTGTATCAACGCCTGCGCCCAGCATGCAATGGCCGCCATCGGTTTTCACGGCTCGAGCATGAAGGTCAACAAGCTGGTTGCACCCGCTTTGCAGGTGCTGCTTGGCGGCGGGCCTACCGGGAACGGGCACGGTACGGTTTCCGACAAGGTGATAAAAGTACCCAGCCGCCGCGGACCTGCGGTGCTGCGTACCCTGCTGAACGACTATACCGAACATGCAGCGGAAGGCGAGCTGTTTAACCAGTACTATGCACGCCAGGGGAAAATTTACTTCTACGACCTGTTAAACCCGCTCGCCAGCCATGAAAACATCACCCCTGCCGATTATATCGATTGGGAGCAGGATAAACCTTACGAAACCGCCATCGGCGTAGGCGAGTGCGCCGGCGTAATGATCGACCTGGTGGCCACCCTGCTGGCCGAAAGCGACGAAAAGCTCGCTAATTCGGCTGCCGCCCTGGCCTCGCACGACTATGCCGACTCGATCTATTACACCTATACCTCTTTCATTAATACCGCTAAAGCGATCCTAACCAGCGAAGAGGTTAAGACCAACTCGCAGGCGGGCATTGTAAAGAGTTTCGACGAGCTGTTGGTTGCTACCGGCCGGTTTACACTGCCGGTAACTTTTGCGGCGCTCGTTTACCAGCTCAACCAGCAGGAGCCTTCGGCCGAATTCGCACGATATTATATGGAGCAGGCGGAACTGTTTAATAAGGATGCGATGGCGTTCCGGCGGGGACAACTGATTTAACGGTCAGTGATCAATGGTCAGTTATCAGTATCTTTATGGCGCCATACCGGCACTGGTAACTGACCGCTGATAACTGATAACCCCTCCCATGTCCAACCCCCTTTTTCCCGTTTTCCTCAAACTCGAGTCGCTGCGGCTCTTACTGGTCGGCGGCGGAAATGTGGCGCTCGAAAAGCTGACGGCACTCTACGAGAATTGCCCCGATCCCAGGGTAAGCGTGGTTGCTACCCGCATTAACCCGCAGGTAAAAGAGTTCCTGCTGGCCCGAAGCATCCCTTTCCAGGAGCGCTCCTTCCGCGAAAGCGACCTCGAAAATACGCGTATCGCCGTTATCGCCGTAAACGACAAAGCGGTAAGTGCCGAAATCAAACAATACTGCGCTTCCCGTAACATCCTTACGAACGTGGCCGATACCCCCGGTCTATGCGATTTTTACCTGGGTTCGGTCGTACGGAAAGGCGCGCTGAAGATCGCTATTTCTACCAACGGGAAATCGCCCACCGTTGCCAAACGGGTAAAAGACATACTTAATGAGAGCTTCCCGGCTGAGATTGACGATGTTTTAAACAATATCGAGCGGATCCGGGGGACGCTTTCGGGCGATTTTACCGAAAAGGTAAAGCAATTGAACGAGATCACTTCCATTCTCGGTAAAAAAACAGATACGGAGAATTAAAAATCTACCAAGCACCAATACCCCATAGGAGTATTAGAGTTTATTCTTTAATTTTATCCAAACTCAATCATCTTGCTAACCAAAAAAGCCAAATACGCATTTAAAGCTCTTATCGCCCTTGCCCGCAATACCGATAACCGGCCGATGCTGATCTCTGATATCGCCCGGAAAGAGCAACTGCCAAAGAAATTTCTCGAAGCGATCCTCCTGGAGCTGAAAAGGGGCGGTTACCTTGGCAGCAAAAAGGGTGCGGGTGGCGGCTACTACTTAATGAAACCCGCCGCTGAGATCAAAATGTCGGCGATCATTCGCATAATAGATGGCCCTATCGCGCTGCTCCCCTGTGTAAGCCTGAACTTTTACGAGCGTTGCGAAGAATGCTCCAATGAGCCTTATTGCGGCATCCGCGATGTGATGAAAGACGTGCGCGACGCCACCCTCAAGATCATTGGCGAAACAAGCATTGCCGACATGATCAGCCGCGAAGATTCCCTAACGGAAAGCCTTCCCGGGCAGGAAATGAACGGGCCGGCGCCTGGCGGCAACACAGGACAGCGGCAGGCAGACATCATAGATTTGTGACACTTTTAAAACACAGAACCTTAGTATATTGCACCACTAAAATTTAACCAGATGAAAGTAATTGCTTTAATGCTTACGCTGTTATTGGCAGCTCCGGCATCTATCTACCAGTACAAGGTGGCTTCTATTGAAGGCAAAAAGATCGACCTCAAAAAATACAAAGGCAAAAAGGTATTGATCGTTAATACAGCTTCAAAATGCGGCTACACACCTCAATATGCTGAATTGCAGCAGTTATCAGAAAAATACAAGGATAAGCTGGTAGTGATCGGTTTCCCTGCCAACAACTTTAAAGAGCAGGATCCGGGCACTAACCTCGAGATCAAAGAGTTTTGCAAAGCCAACTACGGCGTTACTTTCCCGCTTAGCGAAAAAGTAAGCGTAAAAGGCGACGACATTGATCCGTTATTCAAATACCTCATCTCGGCGGAAAATGCGGAAGGCATCACCGGCGATATTTCCTGGAACTTCGAAAAATTCCTGGTCGACGAAAACGGTAAACTGATCCACCGGTTTAAATCGAAAGTAAAACCGATGTCGGAAGAGCTTACCAGGTATCTGTAAGAAACTGTCCAAAAAAAGGAACAATGCACAAGGACAGTCGTCCCTACGCATTGCTCCTTTTTTTTAAGACCGGTAAACAAAGGGCAATAAACGCATACCCGTAGGCCACAAGGAGCACCCCAAGTGTAAGGTAGCCCATTACCTGCAGGCTGCCGGACGATAACAGGACGATGTTATGCACCGCCTGGTAACCGGTATAAACTATCATTAGTGCCCACCCTAACCATTTCCGCCGGTAGAACGCCACCAGTCCCGGCACCACTAATACCTGGTTAAACAGGTAATACAGGCAATCCTGCCAACTCCTTAGAAAGTTGCTAAACAATGCCTGGATGATCTCCGGCATTACCGCGATACGGAACAGGTATAAGCCCGCGATCAGTACGGTAAGACGGGCTACCAGTTGCTCGCTGCCAACCGGGTTATTTTCTTTGCGCATAGGCTACCGTTTGGGGCAGTTTAGACAGAAAACTAGACAATTTATGGCCGAATATACGGCATCCGGCGCAGTAAACAGGCTTGGAATGGTAATTGCAATATACTCTGCAAACAACATCTATCTACCATGGAAACTACTGAAATGACCACCACCATCCTGAATGATTTGGTACAGATCAACAATGACCGGATCACCGGTTATGAGAAAGCGATCAAAGAATTAAAAGAAGAAGACAGCGACCTGAAAGCTTTATTCGTTGATATGATCCGCGAAAGCCACGATTTAAAAATGGCGCTGGCCACCGAAGTTGCCGCAGCCGGCGAAAGCATCGAAACAGGTACTACCAACAGCGGTAAAGTGTACCGCGCTTGGATGGATATCAAAGCAGTTTTTACCGGGCATGACCGTAAAACTGTGCTGGCTAACTGCGAGTTCGGCGAAGATGCCGCCCAGAAAGCATATAAAATGGCGCTTAAAGACGACGATCTTCCGGCCCACATCAGCAGCCTCGTGTTTGACCAACAGCAAAAGCTTAAAGTGTCGCACGACCGCATAAAAGCATTGCGTGATTCGCAAGTTTAAGTGAGAGGGATATGTGTGAGTAAAAGCCGTTCAGGGAAACCTGGATGGCTTTTTTTAGTTATACGCCACGCTGACGTTTGACGTTGTACTAATAACAAACAAGTAAGGATAGAAAACGTATAATGCTACAGGTAAGCCTTCACAATATTTAACACCTCTTTTATATTAAAGGGTTTCTCAATATAAGAGTCGGCCCCGCATTCGTGTGCGAGCTTGGGCAGGTTCATGGAGGTAGAACTTAAGATAAAAGGGATTGTACGGGTAGATTCGTCGGCTTTAAGACTGCGGCAGAGCTCAGTACCTTTCTTTTTCGGCAGCCAGATGTCGCACAGCACCAGGTCGGGCTGGTAGTTTCGTATCACTTCTTCCACATCACCGTTCGTGGATATTTTCACTTCGTAACCTTCATCTTCAAAGATTCGCGAAAGTATGGATAATATATCGTGATCATCCTCAATGATCATTAGTTTACTGCTCATCTTCTCACAAAATGCTTAGTGTTTACACTGGTGTTAAATGGTAACGTAACTACCTGTATACACTACAGCCTTAAGGAAAGATTGTTTAGCAAAGCGGGAAATTTTTCAGTTACAGAAGTGTTAACAGGATCATGAGAGCGTTCCTGTTAACACGTGTTTAACATTACAAAGAATACTTGTACTTTCTGCCTTCGCGGACCGCGTTAATACGGCCTTTTTTATACAGCGACGAAAGCTTAACGGTAACGTCCTTGTCCAGCTTTTTAGGATCCGCCTCCGGATCAAGGTCGTTTAGCACCCGGGTAACTTCTTCCTTAAAAGCCGGACCGGTTTGCGACAGGGCATAGGCTACCTTCAGTTCCATTTTGGCTTTGGGATGAAATTCCGCCGGCGCTACGATCATGGCCGAATCCGCCCCGGCAGGCCTGGGCTTTCTTCCCCGTTTTGCGCCGCTTAATGGCAATACCGGCGACTTAAAAGCGTTGGTTTGTGTGGCAGAAAGCGTCCCGGTAAATACTTGGAGGAGCTCCTGCGCTTTCTTTAGCTCAGCGTGCAACGACTGAACCTTCTCTTCCAGGAATGTGACCACATCCTGTTCAGTTACTTTAGGCATATCAAGAAATTATTAAATTGTGTGTGTGTCCTACAAATTTATCATTTGCGGCGAAAGCACGAAATTATTACGGTTTTTTTTAGTACCCGGATCTCACACAGGATATTAATGACCCTCGCCCCCCGCAATACCGAACACATGTAACACATGTGGGAACAAGGCATCTATCGTCTCTTCTGCGCCTTTTAAAGAACCGGGAACGGTAATCACCAGCATATCGCCGGCAAACCCGGCTATGCCGCGGGAGAGCATGGCATAGGGTGTGCGTAATTGGCCGTAGCTGCGAGCAGCTTCCATGATGCCTGGAATTTCGCGGTCTACCAGGCCGCTTAACGTATCGGGTGTAATGTCCCTGGGCGAGAGACCCGTACCACCGGTAAAGATGGCAAGCCGGTAGTTAGCTGCTTTCAGTGCCAGCGCGGTACGTTCGATCGTGGGGGCGTCATCCGGTACCACTTGGTAAAAGTCCGTGTCTATGCCCCATCCTTCCAGCTTCGCGATAATCGCTTTGCCGCTCAGGTCCGTTTTTTCGCCGGCGGCGATGCTGTCTGAACATACCACAACGGCGCATTTTACGGAGTGCTGTAAAGCTTTCCGGTCAGACTTTCCGCCGGTTTTCTTTAGCAGCCTGATCCCGGTGATCTCTACGCCCTTATCGATGGGTTTCAGCATATCGTACATGGTGAGCGCGGTAACAGAAGCGCCGTGCATGGCTTCCACCTCCACGCCCGTTTTGTAGATGGTGTGCACTTCCACCGTAACGGTGATGGTGAGGTCGCTGATGGCATGCGTAATAGCGGTATACTCGATGGGCAGGGGATGGCAGTCTGGGATCATATCACTGGTACGTTTAACCCCCAGCAAGCCTGCCGCACGCGAAAACTCGAACACATTCCCTTTAGGTACCTGCCCGTTTTGGATGGCGGCGATGGTATCCGCCGACGAAACAAGCAAGGTGGCTTCCGCGACGGCTTTACGCAGGGTCGTTATTTTCCGGGTGATGGTATTCATAGCGGTTTATTTTCCTTCCATTGGTAACTTTCGCCAGCAAACAGCTCTTTCCCCCAAATGGGAAGATCGGCTTTGATGCGCTCCACTACTTCGCCGCAGGCGGATGTGGCCGCTGCACGATGTGCGGATGAAGCGAACACAAATAGACAGAGCTCGCCGGCGCTCACCCGCCCGAGACTGTGATGCACATGTAAACAGGTGAGCGGGTACTTGTCGAAGATCTCCTGTCTTATTTCGTGAAACTTCGCAATTGCAAGCTCTTCATAAGCGGTATATTCAATAGCGATCACTTCTTTCCCGTCGATGGTATCGCCGCGCACCTGCCCCATAAAAATACTGTGCGCCCCGATACCGGTTTTCGTACTGTGCTTGCCGATGCTTTCTGCAATGAACGCCGGGGCAACCGGCCCCTGCTTGAAAATTGATCTTATTTTATGTTCCGCCATATAAATAACCGGGGTTTAGTGCGATACACGCCGCTGGTGATAACGTAACCATTTAACGATCCCGCCTTTCAGGTGGTAGACCTTGTTGCCGCGGGGAAAAAATGCAGCCGCTTCCGCACTGCGGATACCGGCGTGACAAAACAAAACGATCGTGCGATGACGATACGCCGCGGCCTTCTCTACTATTTCCGACATCGGGATCGCCACGTGCGGGAACTGCGTGATCCTGGGATGTTCCCCATGCTCACGCACATCGATCACCACGGCGCCCGGAGATGCGAGCAGCTCGTCAAAAGCTTCGGGGCCGACGTCTGTATACTCCGGCTCGCACGAAGTGCCGTTTTCCCGGTAATTATACGCCATAAAGGCCTCCGCACCCGCGGGAATAAGGTCCGGCGTACCCGGCCGGGGTGTTAACGCGAGCTCGATCCATTCCTGCCGGAGCAGGTTAAAGGTAACTAACCGGTTGCTGAGCGTCCTGCCGATGCCTGTCACCAGTTTAATGGCTTCCGCCGCCTGCATCGTACCGATGATGCCCGGTAAAACACCCAACACGCCGCTTTCTGCGCAGTTAAGTATAGTTTCCCTGGCAGGCGGAACGGGGAAAATATCGCGATAGTTGGCACTTTGCTTATCCTGGTTAAAAACGCTTACCTGGCCCTCGAAACGCGATATACTGCCATAAACCAGCGGCTTATCCAAGAGGACGCAGGCATCATTGAGCAGGTAGCGGGTTTCGAAGTTATCGGTGGCATCGATCACTACATCATAGTCCGGGATGATCGCCAGGGCATCCCGGTTGCCGAGGTACAGCCGGTGCGGCTGGTAAACAGGCCCGGGGTTCAACGTTTTCAATGCAGCGGCGGCTTCCGGTGCTTTCGCCCGGCCAATCGACGCGGCCGAATACAGCAGCTGCCTGTTCAGGTTCGATTCGGTTACAACATCCCCGTCCACAATGCCAAGCATCCCCACCCCTGCGGCAGCCAGGTATTGCAACGCGGGGCAGCCAAGGCCGCCGGCGCCCACCACGAGCACACGCGCGGCGGCCAGCTTCTCCTGCCCGGCGGCTCCTAACCCGGGAAGGATAACCTGCCGGCTGTATCTTTCTGACCCGGTCATCCCCCGGAAAATGGCGGAAGCAAGGCAATCTCGGCGTCCGAAACTATCTCCGCGTTCCCGTTAACTATCTTCTTATTGATGGCGATGGCGTAGCTGACCTGCCGCATGGCGGGATAGCGGCGGTTAAGCGCTTCTACCAGCGCCGCCGTGGAGCTCACCGCGTCGATCTCGATGGTGCTTCCCGAAACGATATCCGTTAACTGGCCGAAAAAAGAAATCTTCATAGTAATACAAAAATACACATCATTTAATCCGGCAGCAGATAAATTTCTACCATATCGCCTGTTTGATAATGTTCGCGGTGCTCTTCGGCGCAGATGAGGCAGTTGGCATGGGCAAAAGAGCTTAACCGGTACGATTCCTGTGCCGTTAATACGCTAGCAGTTCCGTTGCGGAAACTTCCTTTCAGAAAGTGGGTCATTCCCGCATTCTTGTGGTAATCGCCGGTAAACGGCACCGTGAGCGTAATGAGGAGCTGCCCCCTGCCGGTGAGTCTTTCGATGGCTGGAACCACATAGCGGTAAAAACAGGTAAGTACCGATGAGGGATTCCCAGGCAGGCCGAAGACCACTTTTGCCCCGATTTTGCCTGCAAACAAAGGCTTTCCGGGCTTCTGTTTTACGCGGTGAAAGAGCCGGGTAACACCTGCCTCCTCTGCAGCGTTGGTCACGAAGTCGAAATCTCCCACGCTCACGCCGCCTGTAAGCAATACGATATCGCTGGCGTGCAGGGCCTCTTTTAATGTTTCGCGGATCCGCTCCGGGTCATCAGGAACATACACGGCTTCGCTAAGCACGGCCGGTAAATTCCGGAAAGCTGCCCTGAGTGCAAACGACGACGCTTCGTACACCTGGCCGAACGGCAACGCGTTACCGGGTTGCGTAAGCTCGTTCCCGGTAATAATGAGCGATACTACCGGTTTTTTGAAAACCAGTACCGAGGTAATACCCATTCCCGCCAGGAAACCGATGGCCGCCGGACCCAGCACCACGCCTTTTTGTAGCGCTACTGTGCCGCTTCTCACTTCGGCTCCCGGCAAACGGGTATGATCTCCTTTGGCCAGATCGGTTTGCAAAATGCGAAGCTGGTCCCCCTCTAATGATATTTTTTCCTGCATCACCACGGTATCCGCGTTTTCCGGCAGGGGGGCGCCGGTAAAAATGCGTGCCGCCTGGCCTTGCTGGATCGCGCGAGGCGATGAGTCGCCGGCAGCGATCACACCGGTTACTGTTAAGGTAGTATGAGGGGGGAGGTCCTGGAAGCGAAATGCATATCCGTCCATCCCCGATTGTTTAAAAGGGGGCAGGTCGATGGGAGAAACGACATCGGCTGCAAGCACCAGTCCCGCAGCTTCTGACAGGGTTGCACGTACCGGTTCCGTCGGCATGCAATGGTCGGTGATAAGTTGTACGGCCTGGCTAACGCTGATCATGTTAACCTCCTATGGCAATCATGCTCCTGTTGCGCAGGGTAGCGGCGTCCAGTTCGGCAAAGGGAACGTTCATCTGGCCGCCAAGCATAGCCTCTTTTGTTAAAATACACTGGTGAATAAGCGGCTCGACGTCCTCACCGCTGCGGAGCGCCTGCAGCAGATCGGTTTCGTGGGTAGAGAAAAGACAATTTTTCATTTTGCCATCGGCGGTAAGCCGCATGCGGTTGCAGGAGCCGCAAAAGGGGGCGCTCATGGTGCTGATCACCGAGAAGGTTCCGGCATGACCTGGGATCGTATATGTTTTGGCCGTATCGTGCGCATCCGTGGGTAGCGCGATCACATTTTCGTGTTCCGATACTTTCTGCAGGATCTGCTGCCACGTGATCACCTGCCGGCTGCTCCAGCGGTTACCGTCAAACGGCATAAATTCGATAAAGCGTACGTGCACGGGCTCATTTTTCGTCCAGCGGATAAAGTCGGGGATCTCCATATCGTTCACCCCTTTCATCATTACTACATTCACTTTCACGTGGAAGCCGCGTGCCAGCAGGAGCGAGATATTACGAATCACCTCGTGGAAGTAGTTGCGTTTGGTGATAATGCTGAATTTGTCGGCATCCAGCGTATCGAGGCTGATGTTCACCGAACGCACCTTTGCTTTTTCGAGCACTTCAATGTGCTCGTGAATACGGGTGGCGTTAGTGGTGATACTCAATGATACCGGTAATTGCGCAAGCCCCATGATCACGTCGCCGGCATCTTTCCGCACCAGCGGCTCTCCGCCGGTTAACCGGATCTTGGTGACGCCCGCTTTAACAAAGATCCCGGCCAGCTGAATGATCTCATGCGTTTGCATCAGCCGCGATGACGGGGCAAATACCTGGTCTTCCCCGGGCATACAATAACTGCAGCGTAAATTGCAGTGATCGGTAAGCGAGATCCGCAGGTAGGTATGTATCCGGTTAAATGTATCAGTTATCATTTCTCATCTCGCCTGTAGCTTGTCATAGTCCTGCGGGGTATCGATGTCGATATCTCCATTATCGAAGTCGACGAAAAGCAGGTCGCCGGCGTACCGCGCAAACAACTGCCCACCCCCGGTATCGCCCTGCAAGTTACGCAAATCCTCAAAGTATTTGCTTTTGAAGAGTGCAGGCACGCCATGGGCTCCTGCGTAACGGCTCACCACCATGCCCTTATCGTTACAGGTGGCTGCGTCCACAAGGTGTTCGAGCAGCTCGGTGGTGACAAACGGTTGGTCGCAGACCATAAAGATCACCGCGTCAAGTCCCGGTAAATAATCGGTAAGCACGGCGAGCCCGGTACGTATAGAAGAAGCGATCCCTTCTTCCCACCCGTTATTATGCACAATAATGGCACGGGAAACGGCGATGCGCGGCAGCAGCTGGTCTGCAAATGCGCCCAATACCAGTGCCAGTGCTGCTTCTTTCAGCCCGGCCGCAACCGCTACGGTGTGGTTCAGTAACGTGGTGTCGCGTATACCGAGCAGCTGTTTGGGCGAGCCGAGACGTGACGAGTCACCGGCGGCAAGGATCACGATACCTGTTTTCATAGGGTAGTCGGTTGGTAATGACCGATGGGGGCTTCCCGTATCTCCCTGGCGTGGATGGGTACAGGAAGCTCCCGTAAGGAGCCTGAATTTCGTTTGCCGTCCACCATCTTTATTTCGGCGATGATAGACAGCGCGATCTCCTCGGCGGCCTCCGCGCCGATATCCAGTCCAACCGGCCCGTAGATATTGGGGTGCTCACCTGTTTCGAGGAGCATGCGCTGCATCTTTTTACGGGGTCCAAGTACGCCGATATATGTTACGCGGTGGTTGAGCAATTCTTTCAGCGCCGCCAGGTCGTAGTTATAATTATGGGTCATAAGCACGAAAAACGTCCGCGCATCGGGAACGCAATGGTCCGGCACCTGTGCGGGCCTGGCAACTACCACCCGACGGGCCAGCGGGAACCGTTCCGCTTTGGCGTATGCGGGACGGCCATCGATCACGGTCACCTCCCACCCCAGTACATAAGCCATTTCCGTAAGCGGGATCACGTCATTGCCCGCACCCAGCACTACGAGCGCGATGGCCGGGCGGGCAAATTCTATGAACCCCGTAAATTGTCCCTGCTCACCATAAGAATTTACGATGGATGAGCCTGTTTCCATTGCGCTAAGCGTATCGCTTTCCACCTGCTGCTGCACCTTCCCGGGCGGCATGCCGCGGAATACAAACCCTGACTTTTGCGTATACACACCGCACGTTCCCGGTAGCGCCCCGCGTTTGCCGCTTAACGAAAACAGGGTAACGATCACTGCGCTTTGCCGTTCGCTGCGCGCGATCCGCAGTAGCTCCGCCGGGTTATGGGGATCACCCGCGTCAAGCGGTTCGATAAGAATGTGAATGACGCCCTGGCAGCCGAGGCCTACGCCCAGGGCAGCATCGTCCTCGTCGGTGGTGTCATAGGTCACTATGGTGGGCTCGCCCTGGTGCATTACCAGGCGCGCCCTGCGTAAAGCGTCGCCTTCCAGGCAGCCGCCACTAATAGCGCCGGTAAGGTTTCCGTCATCGGTAATGAGCATGCGTGCGCCCGGCCGCCTGTATGACGATCCTTCTACCAGCACCACGGTAGCCAACGCCGCTTTTTGGCGGTTAAAGTCGATTTTGCGGTATGCTGCGAGAATGAGGTCGATTTCTTTGGTCATAGACTAGACTATTGGCTGTCAGCCGTCAGCTTTTGTATGGCGTCATATTAAAAGCTGACGGCTGATTCCTGATCCCTCCTACACGTTAAACGGCATTTTCCTGATCCTGTTTCCTGTAGCGGCGAAAATCGCGTTGGCAACGGCAGGGGCTATCGGCGGAAGACCGGGTTCGCCAAGACCGGTAGGCGGGTTATCCGTTTGCATAAATTTAACGACGATCTCGAACGGCGTTTCGTTCATACGGGCAAATTTATAATTATGAAAGTTTGTTTGCTCGGTAGCTCCTTTGTCGAAAGTGATCTCGCTGTGTAAAGCATGGCTTAAACCGTCGATAATAGCGCCTTCGATCTGGCCTTCGGCGCCGCTCAGGTTCACCACGCGGCCGCAATTTACGGCACAGTACACTTTGGTAACGCGTGGTTTGCCGTTAAACAACTTCACTTCCGCTACCTGCGCCACATAGGTGCTGAACGAAAAGTGTGCAGCAAATCCCTGGAACACCCCTTTCGGGCTCTTTCCCCAGCTGCTCATTTCAGCCACCAGGCTGATCACGCCTTTTAACTTATCCGCATCGTAACCGGGTTGTCCTACCGGGGAGCTCTTCGCTTTGTCCAGCAGTTCCAGCCGGAGCTGTACCGGGTCTTTTTTCATCGCCCGTGCGATCTCGTCCATGAAGCTTTCGTCTGCAAAAGCTACGGCGTTGCTGGTTGGCGCGCGCCACGGGCCGGTAGCGATGTTCGACTGCAGGTTATGGTTATCTGCACGAAAGTTCGGGATCGCAGCCGCAGGGAAGCCATTCGCTACCGACGACCTGCCCGAGTTGAGTGCCGCACTGGTAATGTGCCATGCGGCTAACTGGTTATCAGGGCCAATAGCGGCGCGGTAGCTAAACATTCCGCTGGGGCGATAAAAATCACCCTGGATGTCGTCTTCACGCGTCCATAACATTTGCACGGGCGCTTTAGCCGCCGCGGAGATCAGGGCAGCTTCTACGCCGTTGTCAGGGCGCAATTTTCGTCCGAAGCCTCCACCCTGCCTGGGCATGGCCAGCGTTACGTTTTCCTGCGGGATCCCAAGCTCCCTGGCTACCTCTCCCCGCATATTGCCGGGCACCTGCGTAGGGCCGAACAGTTCCGCCTTGCCCCCGCTTACATGCGCGAAAAAGTTAGTCGGCTCCATGGGCGAATGCGACAGGGCAGGCACCTCGTATACCGCTTCCAGCACGTTAGCGGCAGCGGCCATGGCTTCATCTACGTTACCATCGTTGCGAACGGGTTTCTCCGTCCGCTTTTTCATCAGGTCTTTGTAGTTCACCTCGTGCTCGGTGGTGCTTTCCAGCTTGCCGGCATCCTCCCACACGGCTTTCAGGGCTTCTTTGCCTTTCTTCGCGGCCCAGGTACAATCTGCCAGCACGGCGACCACGTTCTTTACACGTACTACATTTTTTACGCCGGTTACTTTACGCGTTTCTGTGTCGTCGAAAGATTTCAGCACCTTGCCAAAAGCGGGGGGACGCACCACCATGGCGTACAGCATTCCCTCGCGACGCGTATCTATGCCGTACAGGGGTTTACCGGTAATAATTTTCTTATTGTCGATGTTCCGCACACGTGTGCCTATGATCTTAAAATCTTTAGGGTCCTTTAATGTGACCTCTGCCGGAACAGGCATGGATGCCGCCTTGGCGGAAAGTTCGCCGTAGCTGGCTTTTTTGCCGCTTGTTTTATGTAATACGGCGCCGTCCTCGGCTATGCATTCAGTTACGGGCACGTTCCAGTTTTGTGCGGCCGCGTTGATGAGCATCACGCGGGCGGTAGCCCCCGCTTTGCGGATGTCGGTAAACCTGCCGCGGATGGCGCCGCTGCCTCCCGCGCTTTGCGAACCGTATTTCGACGGGTCCAGCGGGGCCATGTCGACCACGATCTTGTCCCAGCCAACACTCAATTCCTCGGCCAGGATCATCGGCAGGGCCGTTTTAATTCCCTGCCCGATTTCCGGGTTCGGCGACATCAGGGTGATCAACCCCGCCGAATCGATAGACAGGTACGCATTGGGCGCAAACACTGCGTCGCCAATGCCCGCTGCCCGGGCGCCCCCGCTTAAATGGAAGCCGAGCAGCATGCTGCTTCCGGCGATCGACGTAACTTTCAAAAAGTGACGACGGGAAACTGCCTGTGTGCTCATCGCTTAACCCCCTTCTTTGCCGCCAGGTGAATCGCTTTCCGCATGCGGAAATGGGTACCGCAACGGCATATATTGGTCATCGCCGCATCAATATCGGCATCTGTAGGACTCGGATTCCGTTTCAGCAAGGCCGCCGCCTGCATGATCTGGCCCGACTGGCAATAGCCGCATTGCGCAACATCTACCTCGTCCCAGGCAAGCTGTACCGGGTGGTCGCCTTTTTCGCTTAGCCCTTCTATGGTGGTGACCTTATTGGCGCCAACCTGCGACACCGGTAACAGGCACGAACGCGTTGCCGTTCCATTTAAGTGGACCGTGCAGGCTCCACATTGCGCAAGCCCGCAGCCAAACTTGGTTCCCACGAGGTTTAAATGATCGCGCAGCACCCATAACAAAGGGGTGTCGGCATCTACATCAACAGACATTGCTTTGTTGTTGACAGACAGGTTAAACTTTGCCATCAGGTTTATTTAGTTTATCAAATATAATATTTAATGGTCATCTGCGGCAGGCATGTCCGTGCAGCCGGGCGCCCGCACAAAAAAATTACACCGCACCCGTATCATTCACTCACCACGAGCGCCAGCTTTTTATTAGCGGGGTCGATGGCAATGCGGGTAATGCCTTTCAGGAAAGGGTAATTCCCGGTTTTAATTTCCTGCCAGCCGGCAGCGCTTCCGGGCTTGCGCCAGAAAAGCTTTTGCCCGTCGCTCATGATCACTGTGCCGTCTTTCGTCCAGGTGAGGTCTTCTTTACCTGGCAGCGAGGGCATCAGCTCCGTTATTTTATAGGTCGCCATATCCAGGCGCATGATCTTCCATGCATCCTTTTCCCTTTTTGAGACGAAGCTTATGGCCCGCTGCCCGGGGACCCGGTGCAGGGACCGCCCGATAGCCGTGGTAATTATCGTGTCCTTTTTTGTAGGTACGTCGTAAACCCGCAGGGCGCTGGTATCGCCGGCCTCCAGCGTAAACAGTACCAGTTTGGTATTATTTATCCACGCGTGGTATCCCACCGTTAAGTTATTGATGATCACCGAGGGAAAGCCTCCTTTTACAGGAAACTTCGCGAGGTCCTGCACGCCGTTTTCCCGCTGGATGATGCACGAAATGAACCGCTTATCGGGCGTGACCGTGGGAGAGAATTCGCTTTCGCGCGAACGCGCAAGGATGCCTGCGTTGCCGGTTTTATAATTGTAGGTATGGATGTCCGTATGCCCGGTGGTATCCATCGACGCATAATACACCAGATCACGGGAGCTGTAAAACGAAGGCTGGTTATCATAGCCTGGCCGGTTAGTGATATTTATGGGGTTGCTTAATGCAGGCACACCGTGAACAACGGAAAGATCGAACAGGTAGATCTCAGAGCCTGCCTGGCCATGAAGCGCAGCCGGTGCGAGCAATAAAAAGAAAAGGCAGGGATAAAATTTCATGTTATCGGGCGGCCGGTTATGGCCGATGGCTCAAGATAGCAATTTATGGGAAGAAATTCCGGTCGATCCGGGCCACCATCCTTACCAGCAGGTCGCGCACCACGGCCGCCGTCACCTGGTTTGCACCATAATACTCTTTGGATAGTGTGCGGTACGAAAAATCATCCTGCCGCTTTGACCGGTAGTTACGCACGGTAAACTTAAGCAGTTGGGTTACCGAGCAGGCGCGGAACAGCCCTTCGTCGGCCTGCAGCTTTACAAACAGGGCAAGCTGCGCAACGGAAAAATTCAGGGCGAGCTTGGTACCGGGCTCGTCGCGGACCGGCTGAAACAACCCGCATACCAGCGTGTTCACGAACAATTCGTGCAGAGTTTCCAGCGCACTTTCGCGGACCGAAGGGCGACCAGGGCAGCAGGCGCGTGAACTAAGCGGCGATTTGCGGAGCTTAGTTGCCTTATCGGCGATGGCGGCCAGGCGCAGCGACGCATCGGGAATGGCATCGACCGCTGCCTGCAGTTTCGACTGGTAAAAGGCAATGAAAGGCGACGTATTAAAATTCATACGGAGGAGCAGGTCGGTCAACCCTGTTTCGGGATCGCAGTGCGGCCGGTCCTGGAAAAAAGCATCGATCGCAGCCGATAATTCCGCATGGTAGCCGCGGGCGTTTACGGAGGACTTACCAGTTTTGTAACCTGAAAAATAACTTGAAATAACATTGAAAAAAGCAGGCGAAAGATTACTGCTGGTAAGCTTAGTCCCGATCCCGGTATCGTTCATGTGCATCGGCTTTGTTTATCTGAGCGAAATCATGGTTCGCTGAAAATCAAACTAGGGGTATCTCAACGGATTTTTCCATTTTTTACACCACCATTTAGTTTAGATAGACCAATTTTACTTTCCACTATCTGAACATACATACCCTTGTTCTTTTCAGGAAATTCAAAAGCGAAACAGGTACGTAATTTTTATCTAAATTATTTCGCCTGAATATCAACCGATTGTGAAATAATTATGCATTATGTGTGAAATATTCTTGCACTTAAGCATAATAATTGCAATATTTATACCATTACATTTCTTAAATAATCTAATTCTCGTAAGAGATAAATAACTAAAACGAAGCCGGCTTTAGTTAGGTCTCATTTCTGCGAACAGTTCTATTTATTGATATGAAACCGGTCAACATCCATTTCAGCAGCAGCGCGTTCCCTCGCGCCGGTACGCCTTCCCGCATTTCTTTGCAGGATTGGACGCTGCTTATTTCGCCGCCTGAGTAGCCTGGTTTTCATCACAATTTTTCTTTCTTATCTATTTCTAAAAACGCACGGCAATGAATCTAAAAACTTGCTTTACAGCGCCATTGCGCGCTGTGAGATCATTATACAATTGTCTAAAAAGACCATCACTAAGATATTTCCTGGTATCAGCCGTTTTCCTGTTAGGTTCCATACGCTTAACCGCACAACAGGAATTAACCGGCATCAGGGTAGGCGGGAAAGTTCCGGACATTGCACTCACGGGGCTCCGGAACTATTCTTCGCCTGACATTAAGCTTTCCGAGTTCCGGGGAAAGCTGCTGATCATCGATTTCTGGGCGTCCTGGTGCTCGCCTTGTTTATCGATGATCCCGAAGATAGACAGTTTACAAAAGGAGTTCACGGGGAAGGTGCAGTTCCTGGCCGTAACTTATGAAAAGGAAAGCGTGGCTAAGCCTTTCGCAGAGCGGATGAGAAAGCGGGTGCCGTCGCCGGTGCCGGAGCTCTATGAAGATAAAGCGCTGCACAACCTTTTCCCGCACCGGGAGCTGCCGCACTACGTGTGGATAGATGGGGCAGGAACGGTGCTGGCGATCACGGGGTTTACAGATGTGAATAAGAATAACATTGAGAAGATGTTGACGGGGGCACCGGGGCTGAGGACTAAAAGAGATTACTACACTAAATATGACCGATCGAAGCCGTTATTCATAGAAAATAACGGGGGCGGTGGCTCCACCGTGATCGGACGCTCCCTGTTGGCCGGATTTATACCGGGACTAAACTCGGGCAGCAGTGCTCCTGATAAACTTCATGATACGCTTCCTTTTTTAAAGATCACCTGCAGGAATACTACTATCCCAAAACTATTTGAGCTTGCCTATGGTGAAGGGAAAATCATGCATGCGAGAGTGATGCTAAATGTAAAGGACTCCGCGCGGGTTAAATTTCCCGAATCTGCGGATGCCGCTGTCAAAGAAAAATGGGTGGCTGAAAACGCTTATTGCTACGAACTTTGGGGACCTAAAAACACGGCTGGTTACGGCTTTGAACTTATGCGGCAAGACCTTAACCGGTATTTTCCTGATTACTCAGCAAAAATGGAAAAGAGAAGCGTCACTTGCCTCGCCCTGGTGAGAACGTCAAAAGAGGACAAATTAACCACCAAAGGCGAGGAGCCCGCCGTAACGGCAGACAGATTTGGTTGTACGCTCACCAATACCTTTCTCAGTCACCTGATAACAAGACTTGACTTTTACTACCTGCAAAACTTACCGTATCCCATCGTAAATGATACCGGTTTTACCGGCCGGGTCGATCTTAAAATAAATGGAAATCTCGGGAACCTGGAAGCGGTCAACCGCGAGCTCGCCAAATATGATGTAACCTTCACTAAAAAAGAACTGGAAATAGATGTATTAGTTATCTCCGACAAGAATTAGTCACCCCTAAATTTTCTTAGCATGAAACGATCTTTATCACTAATTATAGTGTGTGTGGCCGGCCTTTTGCCTGTACTGGCACAGCAGCAGCTTAAGGGCAGGGTAACCACCACCGAATCCATTCCCCTGGCCGGAGCTTCCGTTAGGCTTACAGGCAGCCCCGTCGCCACGACCAGCGACTCCACAGGAACGTTTACTCTCCCGGTTTCAGGCACAACGGCAACGTTATCGGTCTCCTACATTGGCTACTCCGTTAAAACGACGACAGTAACGTTACCGGTTACACGTTTGCTTATCATTGCGCTGGAGCCCGCGGCTAACCAGCTCAAGGAAGTTGTGGTATCTACCGGCTACCAGCAAATCTCCGCAGAACGTGCGGCGGGCTCGTTTGTGCAGGTAGACAATGCGTTGCTGAACCGCAGCATAAGCACGAATATTCTCGACAGGCTGCAGGATGTGGTGCCGGGACTGGTGTTTAATCGCTACCGCGGAGCGAAGAGCGACATCAGCATCAGGGGGTCGAGTACCATATTTTCCAATGCGGAGCCGCTGATCGTGGTCGACAATTTCCCTTACGAAGGGGATATGGATAATATCAACCCTTCAGATGTGGAAAGTATTACGGTATTGAAAGACGCGGCCGCGGCATCCATCTGGGGCTCGCGGGCGGGAAACGGCGTGATTGTGATCACCACCAAAAAAGGCGGCTATAACAAGGCCGCAAAGATCAGCTTCAACTCCAATTTTACGACGACGGACAAGCGGGATCAATTCTACGTAAGCCGGATGTCGAGCGCAGATTTCGTAGACATTGAAAAGCTCCTTTTCAGCAGGGGATATTACACAGCGATGGAAACCGCCGTGGCTAAAACAGCGCTCTCTCCGGTGGTCGAGCTGCTGATCGCCAGGCGCGACGGCAAGCTGTCCGCAACTGAAGCCGACCGCCAGATAGACCTCTTAAAGGAACATGACGTACGCAGCGATCTCGATAAATACTTCTTTCGCAACACTTTCAGGCAGCAGCATGCACTGAACATTTCGGGAGGAAGTGAATTCCAGCGGTACTATATATCCGGCGGCTACGATAAGAATAAGGAAACCAATATCGGCAACGAATACTCGCGCGTTACCCTGAATGCGACGAACACTTATTCGCTGATGAACAAGAAACTGGATGTTACCGCAGGGCTCTATTACACCAGCGGTCTTACCACTACCAATGGCTCACCGATCATTACCACCCTGACAGCCATGAACTATCCTTACAGCCGCCTGGCAGACGAAAACGGTAATCCGCTCACGGTTACCCGCAGTTACCGGGCTTCCCTGAACGCTGCCGCAGCTGCACAGGGTTTGCTGAACTGGGAATACAAGCCATTAGCGGAACTTTACGCCAACGACAACAACAGCAAGACCACGGACTACCGGGCGAATATTTCGCTAAAATACCGGCTTCCTGCCGGGCTTTCCGCCGAGGGAATTTATCAATACTGGAAAGGCGGGGTCGAAGAGCGCAACCTGCGGGGAACAGCGCTATGGACCACCCGCGACCTGATCAACAAGGTAACCATCGTAAATGCCGACGGTACGTTAACACGCCCTGTCCCGGTAGGCGCCATACTCGAAATGGGTAACGTTTCTTCGTATACCCACACGGCCCGCGGGCAATTAAACTATTCGTTCTCTCATCATGACCACGAAGTGACGGCGCTCGCCGGCGGAGAGGTGAAGAACAATGAAGGCAGCTCGCGTTACAACACGACCTATGGCTATGACGACGTGCACGCATTGGGAAGCGTGGTCGACTATGTAACTTCGTTTAAATCGTACACCAATTCAGCGTCGACGCTTAAAATCCCTTTTGATGACGTGTTTAAGGAAACTACGGACCGGTTCATCTCCTGGTTCGGAAATGCGGGGTACACGTTCAGGAAAAAGTACACGGTAACGGGCAGCGCACGGTTCGACCAGAGCAACATTTTCGGGGTGAACACCAACCAGAAAGGTGTCCCGCTATGGTCTGCAGGCGCGATCTGGAACATTTCCGACGAAGGATTTTACAAATCCGGGCTGGTCCCTTCCCTGAGATTAAGGCTCACCTACGGTTATAGCGGGAACGTAAACAAATCGCTTACCGCCTATACCACCGTGAACTACAACAACGGCGCCTCATCGCTTACGCGGTTACCTTTTGCCACCCTCAACAGCGCCCCTAACCCTGAACTAAGATGGGAGCGCGTGAAGATCATGAATGCAGCGGTTGATTTCACACTTAAAAACAGTCTCCTGTCCGGATCCCTGGAGATTTACCGGAAACTTGGGTACGACCTGATCGGCGATGCACCCTTCCCTCCTTCTACAGGCATCAGCAACTTTCGCGGCAACGTAGCAAACACCAGCGGGAACGGCGCAGATCTTAACCTGACCTCCAAAATCCCCGCGGGAAGTTTTAATTGGCAGGGCAACTTTTTTATGAGCTACATCAAAGAGCGGATCACCAAATACCTGGTAGCGTCTTCCGGTTCACTGTATGTAACCAACGGCGACGGCGGCAGCGGCACCATCGCACCGTTTGAAGGTAAACCGCTTTATGCAGTATACAGTTACCAATGGGGCGGTCTCGATCCGGCAAACGGTGATCCGCGTGGTTACCTGGACGGCGTGCTGAGCAAAGACTACGTGAAGATCATCTCGTCTTCCACCCCGGCAAATATTATTTATCACGGGCCGGTAAATCCCGTGGTATACGGCGCATTCCGCAACACGGTAAATTATAAAAGCATTTCGCTCTCGGCAAACTTGAGTTACCGGTTAGGGTATTATTTCAAGCGGCCAACCGTGAGTTACACGGTACTGTATGGCGCCGGCGTGAGCAGGTCAGACTATGCATTGAGGTGGCAGAAACCCGGTGACGAGGCATTTACAACTATCCCCTCTATGCCAGCGGCCGCCAACAGCAACCGGGATTCCTTTTTCGCACATTCGTCGGTAAACGTGGAAAAGGGAGATCATGTCCGCTTACAGGACGTGCGGCTAAGCTATAATCTTCCTAAACTGAAGCTGAGAAAATTAGCGCTTTCCGGGGGCCAGTTCTTTGCCTATGCGAGTAACCTTGGCGTGTTATGGAAAGCGACAAAAAGCAACTACGACCCGGATTACATTAATGTCGCCCCGCTGCCGCGAAGTATTGCCGGGGGATTCAGGGCAGATTTCTAACCAATCATTTAACAGACACATGAAAAAGATCATACAACTAATCGGCCTGGGAGCAGCGGTATTGTTCGTGTCCGCCTGCGGGAAGGACTTTCTCGACAAACGAGCAGACAAAGCATTGCTCGTACCTCAAAACATCTCCGATTTCCAGGCGATGCTGGACAACTACCCGCTGATGAACACAACACCCATCCAGGGCGAAATTGCCTCGGACGACAATTACACTACCGAAGCCGGTTACCTCGGTTTAACCAGCCAGACCGAAAAAAGCGCTTATACCTGGTCTAAAGAGCCTGTTCCAGGGTTTATCGGGGATTGGACCAACATGTACATCCATGTAAAGTATGCCAACATCGTGTTAGAAGGGTTGGAAAAAATTGAACAAACACCGCAAAATCAACTGGAATACAACCTCGCTAAAGGCACCGCGCTGTTCTTCCGGGCGCAATCATTTTATGAGATGGCGCAGATCTTTGCAGAACCTTATGTAGAAGCTAAAGCGGATAAAACCCCGGGAATTCCCCTTGTAATGGTGTCTGACGTAAACGTGAGGGAAGGAAGAGGAACGCTCCGGCAAACTTATGACCGGGTAATTGCCGACCTTACAGATGCCGCCGGCGTACTCCCGGTCACCGTTCCCGTTAAGAGCCGGCCATGCAAAGGCGCTGCACTCGCGTTGCTGGCCAGGACGTATCTAACGATGGGCAACTACGAAAAAGCGTTGAGTTTTGCCACGTCATGCCTCGCGCTTCAATCTAAATTAATCGATTATAGCACACTGAACGCTGCCTCGACAAGACCGTTTCCTGCGGTATTGCCCTATGCAAATGACGAGGTATTGTACTACTCGTGCTTTCTCAGCTATAGTTTCACCGCAAATACTACTACGATGGTGGATTCTACGCTGTACCGGTCGTACAATTCAAACGATCTGCGAAAAGTAATTTTCTTTAATGATCGCGGAAAGGGGGTGATCACTTTCAAGGGCGCTTATTCCGGGAGCGGGTTCTCTAATCATTTTACCGGTATGACCACGGACGAAGTTTACCTGGTCCGTTCGGAATGTTATGCACGTAAAGGCGACGCAGTGAACGCGCTGGCCGACCTGAACACCTTGCTGGTTACGCGCTTCAAGAAAGGCACCTATGTTCCGTACACCGCCAGTACCGCTGAAGCTGCGTTGAACATTATTTTAACTGAACGGAGAAAACAACTCTTATTCAGGGGATTGAGATGGACCGACCTGCGAAGGTTGAACCTGGAACTGTCCCGCGCGATCACACTTAAGCGAATACTTGGAACGCAAACGTACATGCTGCCGCCAAATGATCCGCGGTATGTGTTTCTCATTCCCCAAGACGAGCTGGCCGGAAATAGCATCGCGCAAAACCCGAGGTAAAATTGCCGCTCCTGCATGACTAACAGGAGCGGCGATCGGGTTACTGGATCTCCACGATGGTATACACCCCATGCTCAGTGTTTGCCTGGGATGACGGGTCCTGGTTAGGATCGGTAGTGAACTCAGCGGTACATTCTTTTGCCGGGTTCAGGTCGCACCGGTAGGTGTAACCTTCTTCGATCTCGGAAACCTGCTCCCATTGTTCAGCTGACTGATTGTAACCGTACAGTTCACCGGTCTTTTCCGCCTTAAAGCTTTGCGTGGTCAATGCCAATCCCAAACCCAGTGCAAGGGCCATGATGCCCGAAGGAAATTTTAAAGTTTTCATACTGTTAAAAAATTAAAAGAATTAAAAAATGACGCTTACTCTTTTCGCAGGTTTTCAGCTTTCCCCTGTTGGATCAGGAATGTGGATAAGCGGGCTTCCCGCTCTTGCTCCCGGATATTTTGAACAGGCAGATGGCAGTGAATGCCAGTACCAGGAAAAACAGGTTAAATACGAGGTGCACCCGCCAGCTCATGGCGCTGAGAATGCCGCCGCAGGAACAGGGAACCCGGTCGAATACCCGGCACATCACCAGGATAATGTAGCCGGTAAAAACGGCCATCAGCACCGACGAGAGGTAAAGGCCCTGTTTGCGGGTACGGGCAGCCGACAGGAGCCCGGCAGCAACCAGCTCGGTAACGGGCACCAGCCATACCAGTATCCCGGAGAGCCAGAATGGGAACAGCTGGTTAAGCATCTGCTGGCGGGCCTGGGAATAATCGGCCAGCTTGGAGAGCGCAGCATAAGTCCACAACAAAATGAGCAGGAAACAAGCGGCGTTTACCACGATCTCGGGAAAAACGGCACGACGGGCAGGATAATCAGGCATACGTCAGGGTTTGATACCACAAAGTAACTCTCCCCAACAATGAGCAAACAGTGGTAAAAAGGTATAACCCGCAGCAAGCAACCATGAACTATCATTTCCTGCCCGAACTGGTGATGCGCAGCCCCGCTATCAGCTATGCGAACTACTCGCTGGCATATGCGGAGGCGCTCTGCCGCACGGACTTCTTTAAATCGGCGATACTGCTCGCCAGCGAAAGCTTTTACCAGGAGCTGGAGAAAAACCGTTTCGAGATGAGCCTGCTTAACAGCGCCCAGCGAATCACGTTGATGAAATACGTAAACCGCATGTGCTTCAGGCCAACACCTTTCGGGCTGTTCTCCGGGTTTTCCGTGCTGCAATGGGGAGTGCAAGAAGGCCCGGTCACTATTAAAGCGCCATTCGGAAAGGTGCACCTGCATGCCGATCATGGGCTATCGGCAGCGCTCGGTAAGATACTCAAAAGCAGGCTCAAACCGTTCGCACAATACCGCGTTAACCCGACGATTTATACCCCGGGACAGGAATACCGGTATTTGTTTGCACAAAAGGTACAGGGTAAAAGCCGCTA
The DNA here is from genome assembly GCF_009834915.1 of Hufsiella ginkgonis. Taxonomy (GTDB): domain Bacteria; phylum Bacteroidota; class Bacteroidia; order Sphingobacteriales; family Sphingobacteriaceae; genus Hufsiella; species Hufsiella ginkgonis. Next base: position 1,238,332 of record NZ_WVHS01000002.1, read on the forward strand.
CCAGTTTAACCTGGATTCCTTTGCACGCAATCCGCTGATCCGGGGCATATTAAGCTTCTGCAGCGGGTATCGCACTACCCGGGAAATTACGGCCTTTATTTGCGAAAAAGCCGGCTGCAGCGAACAGGAGGCGATGGATTATATCGATTCGCTGGCTGCTAAACAGGTACTGGAAAGCGCTGACGATCAACCGATAACCGGCGATTCCTATGAGATCTCCCTACTTGTAAAATGCCGGGACCTGGGTATCGCCGGCAGCGACATCGACAACATACAAACACTTACCACCTTGTTATACGGTCATCACTTGCCTGATAAGGCGCTTACGGCACGAATAGCGGATAAACTTTCTGCTTCAGGGCTGGATGTACCGGGTAAAGGATGCTTTTACAGCGCCTATGAGCACCAGGTAATGAACCCGGTACTGGATCAATCGATACTGGCCTCCGTAAAAAGCGGTATCCGATGCCTCGACCGGCTGCTGCCCGCCCCGGAGATCAACCCGGCAATAGAACGGTTTAAAGAGGCATTTCAGCAAAAGTTCGAAGGCAGGACCATACCGCTGCTCCTGGCGCTCGACCCGGAAGCAGGTGTGGGCTACGGGAACTCGCACGCAGTAGGTAATACCGACGAGCTCCTGGAAACCGTTCAGTTCGTAAAGGAAGACCCGGCGCCCGAGAAACTACACTGGACCGCCACCCACCGCCTGTTGTTCCAAAAATGGAAACAATATCCCAATGCGGAGAACGAACCGGCCACCATTCAACTGTCGGATGCCGACCTGATGCAGCTACCGGAGCCCACCTCCCCGTACCCTGCAGGGATTTCGGTACTGTTCCGGGTTTTTGACGACAAGGTGCTTATCGAACAGGCAGGCGGTGCAACCTCCACCGCACTGATCGGGCGTTTTTCGCTTTTCAGCGAAGAGGTGGCGTGCGTGGCGAAAACACTCGCCCGGCAGGAACAAGCCGCCAACCCCGGGATCGCCTTCGCGGAGATCGTGCACCTTTGCGATACACACGCAGATAACATCAACCGGCGTACCGTTATCCACGAGCTCGAGATCCCCGTACTTTGCCAGTCGGCCTTGCCCGCACAACAACAACTGCTGCTAAACGACCTGTTTGTCGCCGTAAAGAACAATGAGCTCGTACTTTATTCCGGGCGCTTAAAAAAGAGGGTGATCCCGCGGTTAAGCACCGCATTTAATTACCTGCGTAATGACCTGCCGCTGTTTCGATTCTTATGCGACCTGCAGTTCCAGGGACTGAAAAGCAGCTTCTCACTCGATCTCACCAGGCTCTTCCCTGGCCTTGGGTTTTACCCGCGGATAGAATACCGGCAAAGCATCCTGCACCTGGCCGCATGGCATTTCAAAGCAGCCCAGCTAACCGGCGACCAACCGGGATTTTTCAGGGAACACGGCGTGCCGCGCTACTTCTCCCTTACCAGGAATGACCATCAGCTGGTATTCGATACCGAAAACGAACAGGATGTATTGCTATTCTGGGAAACGGTTAAAAACGCAGGAAGCGTGGTACTGAAAGAATTCATCCTTGAAAAAGATGCGCTGGTAAAAGGGCAACAGGGACACCCGTTCATCAACCAGTTCCTAACTTGTGCCACCAGCAACCAACAGGTTTACCGCCCTTATACGTTCCAGTTAAAAAAGAGCGATGTTGCTAAACGTAAATTCGTACCCGGAAGCGGTTGGCTATACCTGAAAATATACTGTCACCCCAACCGTTCGAATGAAATCCTTTCCGGTTACCTGGTGCCCGCCATCGCTGGCACCGGCAAAAGCAGGGAGTGGTTTTTTGTCAGGTACCAGGACCCCTCATTTCACCTGAGGGTGCGGTTAAAAATTTCGCCGGCAGATGCAGCCCACTTTCTCGAAAAATGCAATGAACTGCTAGGCAACGCCGTAGACGGCGAACAGGTGGAAAAGATCCAAACGGACACTTACGTCCGCGAGTTGGAGCGGTACGGCGAACGCACCATCGATATCACCGAAACCCTGTTCTACCGAAGCAGCGTGCTGGTGGCAACATTCATAAAAAAATTTGAGGAGGGACGCTCGCGATATAACTACTACAGTTTTGCCCTCGTTACCGTGAACGAGCAGGTTAAGATACTATTTCCCGATGAGACGGAAAGACTCAGCTTTTTACAGCACACCTATAAGGGTTTCCTGGCCGAATATGGCCGGCAACGCGAGTTGAAAGTAAGTTTTGATCAGCTGTTCCGAAAGTTCAGGAAGGAGTTTGAAGCCGCCTTAAAAGATCAGTCTTACTTGTCGCAACTAAGACTGGGGTCGGGCTTTGCGGCGATACGCGGTTCGTTAAAACAACTCCGGAAACTTACGTCAAAGCTTCCACCGGCTGAACATATTGCACGCTACCGCGATATCCTGCACATGCATATGAACCGCATTTTCGTGCAGGATTCCCGCAAGCTCGAGCTCACCACCTACTACGTGCTGTACAAATTTACCCTGGGCGATCAGAAAGCACGCAAACGCGGCCATTAACCGCGTTTGCTTACCAGGGTCTTCAGCGATACCTGCTTCATAAACTCATCCCGGTACTTGGTGCCGATCAGGAGCATCGTCCTGTTCTTCAGGATCACCGCGCTGTTTTGTACAGAACTGATCTTACGGATATTTACGATATACGATTTATGGATCCGCATAAAATGCCGCCCCTCAAATTGCGCCTCCATCTCCTTCATGGTGAGGTAAGTCAGGTACTTGGTATCATCTAAAAAAATGGTGAGGTAATTCTGCGCGGCTTCCACGTAATTGATCTCTTCGTAGGCTACTTGTACCAGCTTTCCTTTCATCTCTACTTTTATAAAAAAGTAATCGTCACTATACTGGTTTACCGGGCTTTCGGCGGGCTGCCAAACACGGGTGACGGCCTCGATAAACCGCTCATAAGTAAAGGGCTTTAACAGGTAGTCCGTTGCCTTCAGGTCAAATGCCCGGATGGCGTGCTCGGCGTAAGCCGTCGTAAAGACCAGGGCGGTTTGCTTTGGCACCATCTTCGAAAAGTCGAGTCCCGAGATCTGCGGCATATGGATATCAACCAGCAGCAAGTCCGGCGGAGCCGATAAAATGAATGGCAACGCCTCCATCGGATTTTCTGACGAACCTGTTAATTCATAACCCGGCGTTTCTTCAATAAATTTAGACAGGAGGCTGATCGCGCGAAATTCATCGTCGATCACATAACAGGTGATTGTTTTCATGGTCTTAGGTCGATGGTCAATTTTACCTCGTAGGTAATAGGTGTGTCGACTAAAGATAACGAAAATTTCTTTGAATAATAACTCTCCAGGCGGCTTTTATTGTTAGAAATTCCTGTACCAAAACCGGCCCGGTCGAACTCTTTTTTATGGTTCACGCTTCTAAATTCAAACCGGCCATCTTTTAACGAAATGCCGATGAACGCCTTTTTACCGGGCTCCGAAAAATTACCATGATTAAACACGTTCTCCACCAGCGAGAGAATAACCAGTGGAATAATTTCGGCCTCATTGTCATCGATCCCGAAATGCGTATCGATATTCAATCGATTGTTTACCCGTAGCTGGTGAAGGTTAATCAAGTGCTGCACCTGCTCGACTTCATCAACCAGTTTTATTTTGCCTTCGGCAGAAACTTTGCTCAGCGAAAACCGCATCACGTTCGACAATAACATCACCGCTTTCGCAGCTTCGGCCGAAACCCCATACACACAATCGTACACATAATTAAGCGTATTAAACAGTAAATGAGGGCTTAACCGCGATTGCAGGAAGGCATTGCGGGTAGCCTGGATCTCCCGTTGCTGGTCTACGGTACGCGTGGCCAACCAGTAGCCGGTACTGAGGAGGAGGAAATAGACGCCGCGCCAGGCAGTTCGCACGACTGATACACTTGTAACTGCGTTAGAAATTTCAGCGCCGAGAAGGTATAAGAGTAAAACTCCTGCCAGGATTGACAACAAAACATACGCCGACAATTCCGCAAACATTAACAGGGGGACAGTAAATGCAGGCCTGGCCGTTCTTTTCACGCCCCACCTGATGATATAGATATTTGAATATACAAGAAAAACATTCACGGCATCATAAGCCAGGTAACCTGATATTTTGGAAAAATCATGTATAATGAAAAGATAGGCCGACTTCTCATATAAAAGAAAAATCAACCACCCGGCAAGATGATATTTTAAGGGAAAATCAAAAACTTTAGCGGGTTTTACCGCGGTATTCATGGAGCTATTTTTCATCATTACAAACCGTTATTTCATGTAAAACGCGCATGCGTCACAGCTCAAAAAGTTATCTTTAGATATAAATAAATATAACATGAAAACACTGTCAAAACAAAAATTAAACCTCGAAGTCAAGAGCTTATTTAAATTTGGAAAAAACGAAATCCAGGGCTATCGCAGCACTACAGACCCCGGCACCTTCACGCTAACAACTATTTCAACTGCAATTTGTGACGACACGAAATTACCCAGCGATACTTGCCCTAATTAACGTTTGATCTACACCACAAGCCCGGCACCAGCATAGTTCTTAACGATTTCACCGAAGAACTTTGCTGGCGCCGGACGTCATTTTACTGCCTTAAAGAATATTACTCAACCTCGCTCTGATTAACAGTTACCGGATTAACATCATTAATTACCTGGTTAACGCCTCACCCGTCGCCTAAAGCGATTAAAACAGAACAGGCGCAGGATTGACAGATCATGTCATCCTGCGCCTGTTAACGCATGGCTGTAAAGTCCTTTTAGTACTCTAACACCTTTGCGCTCATTTTTAGCGAATCTACCGCATTCGTAGTATACCCGGCTGCATAAATAGTATAGATCTTTTTGTCTTTAATGGTAACGGATTGCTGCGACAGGAGCTGATCTGTGCCCGACTTGTATAGCCCCAGCGTATACGTGCCCGGTACCACCAGCGAGTATGGAGAAGCCGACTTGTACGCAGCTCCTGAAAAGAGCTTGTTGGCTCCCAGCCGCATTTCCAATGCAGGCGTATCATGTGCCAGGTGTAAAAAGCGCACCCGGGCATTCCCGGCATCAGGAATGGTGGTATTGTCTTCGGTAATAACGTAAGTAAGAGAATCCGGTTTACCGATCAGGAACAACGTATAATATTTAGCCCCATCGAACGTAATGTTCTGGTTTATATACGCGGTAGAAGAGAAATGCTTCTTGATCACGATGTTTGCCGTTTGCTGGATAAAGCTCTTGTAAGAGATGGTATCCTTATAGTTTATCTCACGGTCTCCATTTACGCGGTTATTGTTAAAAAAGAGATCGATGGCCGGAAGCCCCGGCGAAGCATTTACCACCTGGAGCGCAGTGTACAGCATGGGTTGCTCGTCCGATGATTTAACACAAGCAGAAATTAACAGGGAGGCAGTGCCGGCAAGCATCAACACCATAGCTAACGCCCGTGATTTGACGGCGGGTAAATTAATTTTCATGTAGCTGACTTTAAGATTTAGTGAGGCAAGTTATCCGCAGAAGATGAAAAATAAATGAAAAACCGGGTTAGGTGCGCAGCTTACGTGCGCTCCAAACCCAGTCTATTGCCAATGCGATGATCAATATCAGCAATCCCCCAAACTCCCTGGTTTCCTCTACCCAGGGCTTGGTGGCCTTCATGGATTGCGCGATGTTTTCTGCGTTATGTTCCTGGTACCAGTCGAGTACGCCCGTCTTATCAAAGAACAGGTATGCGGCATAAACGAGGTAAACCGCCATCCCGGCCAGGTAGCCCCTTGGATAAAACTTATTACGTGAAGCTTCGAAACATAACCAGGCGCCGTAGAGGTAGATCGGCACCCAGACATAAGGATCCGGATCGTTATACTGCAGCGCGGCACACAATATAAACAGCACACAGAAAGTGATATTGAAAGCTTTCATTGCCAAACAGTTAAAATTTCATTCCCAGGGATACGCCATACGTGCGTGGATTACCAAGGTGTGCGGCGCCGAAATCGTACGCGTAATCAACATAGGTTTTATCGCCGAGATTGCTGCCCCAAACAAATACTTCTACCACGCCAACATACGCGCCTGCCCTTGCATTAAACAGGTTATAGCCCGGTTGCTCCTGCTGGTTTGCAAGATCGAAATACTGGTTGGTCAGGTACTTCCAGTCGCCATGCAGCAACATCCTTACGCTTTTACCCAGCTGGCGGGTATATTGCGCACCTAACATCGAAGTCATTTTAGGGGTGAACACCTGCCTCGTGCCATCGAGATTTACCGCGGCACCGTTTGACGGCACAACCAGGCTTTTATAGGTGGCGTCGGTATAACCCGCGTTATAGTCGACATTAAATCCCTGGCCCAGCGCAGCAGACAATTCCAGCTCCACGCCTTTGCTGTTCAGCTTACCGGCGTTGCGGGTAACGGTAATGGCATCGGGCAATACCAGGGTGGGCACCTGTGCATTACGTACGGCGGTATAAAATGCGGTTAAATTCAACTGCAGCCGGTGGTTGGCGAGCGAGTTCTTAAACCCAACCTCGAAGCTGTTGCTGTATTCCGGCTCATACGCATACAAAGGTGGCTGCGAAGGGTCGGACGACAACTGGCTGAAACCGCCTGCACGGAAGCCACGGCTATAAGATCCATATAAATTATGCCGGTCAGAAAACTTGTAAGCAAGGCTCACCTTAGGTGATACTGCATGGAAATCAGCTATCCCGGAGGTATCCGGGCGTGTTATTATCGCATCCGTACCATCTGGCTGGAACTCTCCCCTCACTGCCTGCCGCTTATGCTCGTAGTCATAACGCATGCCCGCGGTAAGGTCCAGCTTCGGCGCGAGCGTGTAGGTGAACTGGCCAAAAAACGCCGCCCCGGATGCACTGCCGTTGTTAATATTAATAGCCGTGAAGTTAGGGAACGGCGCCCCAAGCAAGCCTCCGTCTTTACCAAAGTGCGTTCCCTGTTTTACAGGGGTTTCCTGGATAAAGGTGAACGTTCCGGCGGTCCATTTAAAGTCGGAGGCCGACGATGCCGGCGAACTTAACCGGAACTCGTTGGTAAATACCTTTACATGATTCCAGTCATTGCCGTAGTTGTTCACCACGGTAACGCCGTCAATGGGCGAAAAATCACCGTCGATCGGGGTTTTATAATACCGGTTATTGTATTGGTAAGCGGTCTGCGAGCTGAAATTAACTTTACTTCCCGAATAGTTTAAAGAAAGCGAGGTGTTAAAGATGTTGTCGATCAGCCTGGTTTGTGCGTCCTGGTTTAACGTGAACGGGTTCTCTAGGGCATCATTAATACTCGATGCCAGCGGAAAGGTTCCCAGGTTCCTGTTTGCATTATGCTTTACGTTAAGGGTAATGGTTAACTGGTCGCTTTCAAGCCACTTCAGGTAATAGTTACCCATGGTAGAATGCTGTTTGTCAAACTTGGAATTGTTAAACGAATTGGTATAAAACCCGCCGAGGCCCGAGTAGAGGCCGGAAGCGCCAAAAAACAACTTGTCTTTTACCACCGGCACACGCAAGCCGCCGGTAAGCCGCTGCTGCCCGTAATTACCAAAAGACTCTTCTATAAAAAAGCCCGGCTTGCTTCCAGGTTGCCTGGTGATGATGTTAATCACCCCGCCCATCGCGTTTCTGCCATACAAGGTTCCTTGCGGGCCGCGTAATATTTCGATACGCTCAACATCCTGTAACGGCGCGATGTAAGTATCGAGACCGAACTGGTTAACGCCATCCACATAAGTCGCTACGGCCTGGTCATAAGAAGTGGTCGAAATCCCGCGGATAGCGGTGATGTTGCGGTTATCGCCAGGGCCGGCCGAATACAGGTTCGGCGCCAGTGCGCTAAGGTCGCGGGTATTCCAGATCCGGTAATCCTGCACCTTTTTAGCGGAAAGGACGGAAATACTGGCCGGGATGGATTGCAGCGACTCTTCCCTCTTTTGGGCGGTAACTACTACTTCGTCCAGCTGTAAGGTCTGCTCACGCAGCACGAAGTCCGGCTGCGCGTCGGCGTTCTTCAGCACCACACGCCGGGTAGCGGCGGCATATCCGAAGGCGCTCACCTGCACCTCGTAAGTACCGGCCGGAACCTTATTGATCGAAAATGAGCCCGAGCTGCCCGTGATAGCCGTGAAGCCCGTGTTCAAAATATTAACCGTTGCGCCGCTGATGCCGGCGGAAGAAGACGTAGTAACCTTTCCCGAAAGGGAAACAAGCTGTGCACTTGCAGTAACCGAAAAACCGACGGCAAGCACAAAAAGTAGGATTTTTTTAAGCATGTGCTAAATTGTTTAAGCAGGCAAATTAAGCAACTATTTATCATTTCGCCTTGTCGCGCGAGGTAAAAATAGTGTAACGATTTATGAAATGTATATTACTGTGTCTACCAAATACTACAGATAATTTTTCATAATGCATCCGATAGCCTTTTTCCCGCTATGATATGACAACTCCCTGATTTGGTGCACTTTTTGCACTGGTGATCACAAACAGATACACTATGAAAAGAACCCGTACTTACCCAAAAAGATCAGCCGATTATAAATTCCGGCTTTTTTCTCTGTTCCTGGCGATGTTGCTCGGATCAGGCCTCATAAATTCCTGTAATACCAACCTGCAAAGCAATCCGCAAACAACGCTGCAGCGATAACACAGGACTTATAAATGCTCCACTACCATCGTTTTTAACAATGGTTTTTGCTTAACGCCGGTACCCGCCGATTTAATGGCCACATACACGTCGTGCAGTTTTTTATCAGCCGCCGGCTGAAGAGGTACCCGTAGGTTTACGGCTTGTTTGGCTGCAGGAATGTTCCAGGTCGCATGGCCTATCAATGCGCCATTTTCCTTATCGAGCCTTACTTCAACTGTATAACTTGCCGCATCGCCGCGCGAGAAACCGGTCAGGTTTATGCTTCCGATGTTCGAAAGATCGATCGCCCCCGTTTTAAAGGAGCCCGTTTTCTCCGGGAAAACCAGATACTTATTGCCGGATGAGTCGCGGACGGCTAACCCTGCCGGGGTCTTCAGCTCAGCGGCATCTAACAAGTTGCTGCGCAGGTATACCGCGGCATTCCCGGTTAATGGTTTCACACCGGAGGCGCCACGGTCGGCATAAGAAGCCTGGATCACCATTATACGCCTATCTTTTACCTGCTGCTCCGGAACGATCTTTCCGGCCAGCGGAAGCGATGGTTTTGCAGCTTCCTGGTTATTTAACGAAAGCACCCATTCCACGATCTTTTTGGCATCGGCCACCGGCATGCTGGCATGGGCAGGCATGGGCACCTCTCCCCAAACGCCGCCGCCGCCTTTCAGGATCTTGTTATAGAGGTGAGTCATGGCATCGGCATTGTCCTTATATTTTGCCGACACCTGCGTAAATGCCGGCCCGATCGATTTGGTATCGATCTTATGACAGGTCATACAATCAGATTTCTGCATTAACGCCTTCCCGGCGAGGTTATCGGCCACTACCTGGTGACCCAACGCAGCGCCGGCCATGTCCATACCTTCCCGGTAAGAGTTAGAAACGTAAATATTGGCTTTCGTTACCACGGCGCCCTTATCAGTTGCCGCTACGGAATAACTTACCGGCTTACCCGGGAAATAGAAAGTCTGGTTATCCGACAAGGCTATGCTCACTTCAGGTTGGGCGTTCCCGGCGTAAACCGTGGTGACGTCGCTTTTCGCCGACGCTTTCTTCGGATCCAATACCTGCACGCTCACCGGGTATGCGCCGGCCCTGGTGTATGTGTATCTGATCGTCGGCGTGGTGGTGGTTCTGCGAATCCCGTTGCCAAGGTTCCATACGTAGGTAACGGCATCCCGGTCAGGGTCGGTAACTTCTGCCTTTGCGGTAATGGTGAACGGCAGCAGCCCGCTGGTTTGGCTGAGTGTTACTTGTTTCACTTCCGGCGGACGATTGCCGGCGAGGTAATCGATCCGCGACAGGCCTGCATCGGCATTTTTAGCAAACCAGCCTTTCCCGTACTCGAGCACGTATAAGCGCCCGTCGGGACCGAGCTCCATGTCTACCGGCGCCGAAAGCGGCAGGCCCGGCATAAATGGCTCCATGCCTGTGTAATCCCCGTTCTCTTTCATGGTCACTACCTTTATCCAATTCCTTACCCACTCATAAATAAACAGCTTATCATCATAGTATGAAGGGTAACGGGTGGCCGCCGGGTATTTGCCGCTGTGGTAAACAGGCCCGGCCATCGCGGTACGGCCGCCATCTCCTACATCCGGAAACTCCTTCGACTTGCCGTAAGGATACCAGATAAAGGCCGGCTGCGCGGGCGGAAGATCCTTTAACCCGGTGTTGTTCACAGAAATATTCATCGGCTTTGCCGGGTCGAATTTCGCCCCGCTTTCACCGGTTTTGTAGTCGTAATAGTTATACGGGATGTTATTGCCGATAAAGTACGGCCAGCCGAAATAACCGGCCTTGCGTGCCTGGTTCACCTCATCGTAACCACGCGGGCCGCGGGCAGGATCGTCGCCCTGCGCATCAGGCCCCACTTCTCCCCAATAAAGGTACCCGCTTTCCTGGTCCACCGCGATCCGGTAAGGATTACGGTCGCCCATTACATAGATCTCCGGGCGCGTCTTACCGGTGCCTTCCGGGAAAAGGTTACCTTGCGGGATCTTATAGCTACCATCGGAATTTACCACGATGCGGAGGATCTTACCGCGCAAATCGTTGGTATTTCCAGAGGAGCGACCGGCATCATATTGGTGCAGGCCTTCGCGGTTATCCATCGGCGCGTAGCCTTTATTCACAAATTTCTCCTTCGGTGCATCAAACGGGGTCGAATTATCGCCGGTTGACACAAAGAGCGTTTTTCCCGGCCCAAAAGCGATGGACCCGCCGGTATGGCAGCAGATCTCCCGCTGCGAATAAAACTGGAGGATGATCTTTTCCGAGCTTTTATCCAGCTGGTCGTTCACAAACTTAAACCGCGACAGCCGGTTCACCGAGGTATCTGCCGGGCTGTAAAAAACGTACACAAACTTATTCAACGCGAAATCGGGGTCGGCGGCAATGCCCAGTAACCCTTCTTCGGCGTTTACGCTGGTATTCACTTTAGTCTTTGCGTATACGTCGAGAGCGCCGGCGCTTTTCACCTGCTTTGTTTCGTTCTTATATAACATCAGTTCGCCCCTGCGTTGCGAGATCAGCACGTCGAGGTTCGGCAGCACGGCAATTTCAGTAGGTTCGTATAAAGTTCCCTGCGTAAGCGTGGTTTTTACGAAGCGATTGTTATCGGGTGCACGTGCTGTTTTGGCATTGGCGTAGTTGAGCGGCTGCCCGCCGATGGCGTATTTAATTCCCCCAAGCAGGTGAGCAAGAAAAAGCGGTTCCTGGTACGACGCATCTGTATGACCAAGACCGGTATAAAATGCCCGTCCGCCATCAAAGGCATGAAACCAGGCGATCGGGTGATTGTCGCCGTTCTTACCACCCTCATAGCTTTTCTCATCCAGCTTGAGAAGGACCGTTACATCAGGGTTGAGATCTTTATAGTTGTACCACTCGTCGAAGCGCTTCCAGGCAGCCGGTAAATGTTTGGTGGCGATATTGTCACCGTTCACTACATTTATCACCGCTTCCTGTTGTTTCGGGTGGCTCAGGAACCAGCCGCCTGCCAGTTTCCCGTACCACGGCCAGTCATATTCCGTATCCGCGGCGGCGTGTACGCCTACGTAGCCGCCTCCCGCCTGGATGTAACGTTCAAACTCTGCCTGCTGGATCCCGTTTAAGGCATTCCCGGTAGTGCTCAGGAAGATCACCGCCGCATAATGCTTCAGCGAATCTTCGGTAAACCAATCGGCATTTTCGGTGGTGTCTACCAAAAAGCCCTGTTCATTCCCCATTTTTACCAGGGCGGCTTTACCGGCTTCAATGGAGCCGTGCCTGAAACCGGTCGTTTTACTAAAAACCAACACGCGCGGTTTTGCGGGTAAATACCATTTATTAAACGAATACAGCGCTACCAGTATAAGGCCGGGAAGCAACAAGTTACGTAAAATTTTCATCAGCAGCCAGGGTGTTTCATGCAAACGATTGCAGGTGGATCTTTAATGATTAGTGGCTGCAAGATATAAAACTGTCCTGTACTGTCGTGTATTTTTTATTGGAATTTAGGTGACGGGGCTACGCAAAAGACGCAACGGTTCACACAAAGGCGCAGAGATTAACTTTGCGACCCTTGCGAAAAACGCTGCGCCCTTCACGTGAACCTTAAGCTCTGTACACGATCCTACTTATTTAAGATGGCGAGAATCGCGTCTGCTATTTTATCGCTGCCCTTTGCCCCGGGATGCAGGCGATCGTCAGACATCAGCCCCTGGTCGACAGAAGCCTGGCTGAATGGCCCTAAAACCTTGGATAGGTTCAGGTATGCCGCCTGGTTATCCAGCGCCAGCTGGTAGAGCATATTTGCGTAATCGCCCAGCTTATATTTACGCGGATCTTCTTTCTGCAACTTCGTTTCCGGCGGACAGACGATCATAATATCGCAGGCAGCGTTCATCTGGCGTACCTTATCAACGAGGTTCTGCATGGTCACCTTCATCTCCGCCGGACTGATGTTCCCATCCATCTCATTGGTCCCAAATAGAAGAATAGCGGTTTTGGGAGTCATGAGCGAGGTAGAGGTACTCCACAACGTGCTTTGCGCGAATACGCCGGCGGTGGCGCCGCCGATACCCAGTTTATGAAAAGCCAGCACATTACCTGTGCGCCTCCCTAACACGCCAAAAAAGATCTCACCTGCTTTTAGCGGCTCTATATCAACGGTAAAGTTGCTTCCGGCGCCCGAAACGTCGATATCCAGCGTTCCCACTGCCTGGGTTGCCGCAGACTCATCAACCGTTATCCAGCTGCCGCCGTTCAACCTATACCGGAATTCACCCGCGTTCGGATGTTTTTCATATTCCAATGTAAGGGAGGCCAACGGAACTTTCCCAATGACCTGGATCGGTGCATTGGCAGCTTTGCTTGTTACATAGCCGCAAGGTCCTAATGTTGCTGCCCCGGCCGTGCTCGACGTCCATTTTGCCGGCTCGTAAGTAAACGTGAGCTGATCATTATCGATAGAACCGTCTATCGAGTTAAGCAAATCGGCATTCCATCGCGCAAAACTGCAATATCCCGGCCCGCCATCGGCAAAACTGCCGCTAAGCAACGCGTCGTGTACCTTATAAGCAAAGAAATTTGCCTGTATGTAGGAGTCCCCGATAAATACCATGTCGAACCGCGAATTTTTGGAACTCTTCCAGGCGGTCCAGGTCTTTAACTGGTCCGTATTTGCAGTTAGCGGCGAGTTGTCTGTATGGTCAATTCCATCAGGCTCAGGGTCTTTGGGTTTCTTGCTGCAGGCAGAGAAACTGATAACCAGGTAAGTAAGTAACAGTAAAGAACCACGGTGTTTAAACATAACTTGGGGCAGATTAATGTGCTGAAGATAGCGAAAACATTACACCTTGCTAAATTACACCAAATAGTTATTTACTGACAACCAGCAACTTATTTTTAAAATTGTAACCCTTCTGTTACATTAAATGCCAGCAACTCACCGTTACCTGGAATAAACGCTTCCCCCAACGCCGAAATCGCCGTTCCCGGCGATCATTCCCCTGGCAACTACCGTATAGCTTTTACCCGCTTGTATGGTGATGTTGTTGAGCGCCGCCGAAGCTGCGTCACTGGCCTGAACCGTAAAATTATACGTACCCGGATCGATAGCGGCGAATGCCGAGGCCGATTTAAAAGCCTGATCGGCAAATAGCGTGGCCCCGCCGGAAACGTTCAGGTCTACCGATGTGGCATCAGGGATCATTTGCACCAGGCGGATCTTCGCTTTACCGCTTGCCGGCGCAGCAAGATCATCGTCTGTGACTACCACTACCGGTGCGCTGTTGGAGCCGGCGATAAATGCAGTATAATAATGGTTGTTAGTGAAACTGAGGGTTTGCGTAGCCAACACCTGGTTGGTACCGCCAACCGTTATGTCGAACTTCCGCTGGCCGGTATATGCCAGGATATAGTCGCTCTGCTGCGTAAAGGCCAGCGCCGGACCGTTCACCAGCAGGTTATCGAGGTAAAAATTCACCGCCAGCGGGCCCGGGGAGGCGTTGTACACATTAAAAGCCGCCGCCTCTTGCGGCGTCGCATCATCTATGTCCGACTTGCACCCTGCTGCTACCGATAAAAAAAACGCGGCCGCCGCGCCGAACAGCATTAAACCTCTAAGATTTAACCTGTTCTTTAATAAATTGGATTTCATATGATCTCTTTCATAAATAGTTGATCTAATTAGAACGATCATTTTCGGCAGCAAGTATTAATTAGTGTAACGCGACAAGCGTATTTGGGAAGTACGGTCTATTTCCTATTTCTCCTATGAGCTAAAATCCCCATCAAAACTTAACATTAACTTCTCGTCCGCTTAACTTGGTGGGTTTCGCACATCCTGCTGCCCGTTAATTTCCAACCTTAGGGTTTTACGAAATCTCCTTTATAAATGATGACAAAAGCTTTTAAAAAGTAAACACAGAACTTATGAAACAAAAATTACTCACCCTATTTTTTTTGAGCCTGCTAACCGTTGGTTACGCATTTGCTCAAAACCGGACCATTACCGGAACAGTGATCGGAAAAGACGACGGACTACCGCTCCCTGGAGTATCGGTCAGGCTGAAAGGCACCACCACCGGTGTGCAAACCAACGCAGACGGCAAGTACCAGCTGGCCCTGCCGGCCGGCAACGGAACACTCACTTTTACCTACATCGGCTATGCCACGCAGGAAATCGCGGCAGGAGCAGACAATGTGATCAACGTATCCCTCGTACCCGACAGCAAGCTGCTTGGTGAAGTGGTGGTAACCGCCCTCGGTGTCCAAAGAGCCAAAAGAGCGCTTACATACTCCGTTCAGTCGGTCGACCCGGCCGAGGTCGTACAATCACGCGAAACGAACATCGTCAACGCGCTCTCTGGTAAAGTAGCCGGCGTATCCATTAATAACTCGGGCGGGCAGGCAGGTTCATCGTCACGGATCGTTATCCGCGGTAACACTTCACTAACCGGCAACAATGAGCCGTTATTCGTGATCGACGGCATCCCGGTGGACAATTCCACCAACAGGGCCATCGGCGAAGCGACAGAAAGCGCCCTCTTTAACGGATACGGCAGTAACCGCGGGATCGACATCGACCCCGCTAACATCGAAAACGTCACCGTACTTAAGGGCGCCTCTGCCACCGCCATTTACGGATCGAGGGGCGCCTTCGGCGTGGTGCTTATCACCACTAAGAAAGGCGAAAAAAGCAGCGGTAAGTTCCCTAAAATATCCTTCTCTTCGAGTTATGCCGCAGACAATGCGTATACGACCGGGTACCAGACCTCCTATTTAGGCGGAAGCCTGGGCCTGTACAAAAATGGACTGCCGGCAAGTGCGGGTGGCTATTCTGAAGCAGCCGGCGGCGCTACACAAAGTACGGCAAGCTGGGGGCCGCACAAAGATTCGGTAAGCGCAGCCGTGATCGCAGCCGTAGGCCGGCCTACCGTGCTCGATCCGCGAAAATCCTTCTACCAGACCGGAAGCGTTTACAACAACTCCATTTCGCTTAGCGGCGGTAACGACAAAACCACCTACATACTCGGGTATTCTAACGTAAACCAGGAAGGAATCGTAAAGAATAACGACTTTAAGCGCAACAGCGTTACGGCAAGCTTCTCCTCGCAGCTAACCGAGGCGTTTACTACCAGCACTTCGGTAAACTACATCAACTCCGCCAACAAGCGTATGCCCGAAGGAAATACCAAGCGCTCGTTCCTGTATTCGTTAAACTTTGCACCCATTAATTTCGACAGCAAAGACGCGTACGAAAAGTTCGGCAACCTTTCCTGGAGCACCGCCACCGGGTTCAACAACCCCTATTGGCTGGTAAATAACATCCTGATGCCAAGCAGCGTCGACAGGCTGATCGCATCCAACGAATCATCCGTGAAGATCCTGCCCTGGTTAAAGCTCACTAACCGCATTGGTGTCGATACCTACACAGATGAGCAGCGGGAACAGGTAAACATCGGTACCATCAGCATCCCCAACGGGAGAATGTATGAATCGCTCATTAAAAGAGCCCAGTTTAACAACGACCTGATCTTAACCGCCGACAAAAAGATCAGCCCGGATATCACCTTTTCGGGACTGATCGGGAACAACATCAACTCTCGGAATTACGCCCGCAGGACCATCCGCGGCTTAAACCTGAGCATCCCTAACTTCTACGACATCACCAACGCAGAAACTACCGAGTCGCTGCAAGCCGATTCTAAGAGAAGGCTGGTTGGGGTTTATTCCAGCGTAACGTTCGACTATAAAAACTACCTGTTCCTGAGTGCCACGGCTCGTAACGACTGGTCGTCAACCCTCCCCACAGGCGATAACTCTTATTTCTATCCATCGGTATCGGCGGGTTTTGTATTCACGGATCTCCTGGGAATGTCGGGAAACAAATACCTTCCTTACGGAAAGGTCCGGCTATCGTATGCCCAGGCAGGTAATGATGCATCTGAATACCTTACTAATCAAACCTTCACACAGGCAAACCCCGGCGACGGCCGAAGAGGGAATATCGCATTCCCTTACAATGGCGTGAACGGGTTCCAGACCTCCGACCTGCTGGCAAATAACCGTTTGAAACCAGAGATCGTAACAGAAATAGAAGTGGGTACCGATCTCCGTTTCTTAAACAACCGCCTGGGCGTCGACTTCTCCTACTACGATAAAACGAGCGAGTCGCAGATCCTGCAGCAGGAGATCTCCGCTGCCAGCGGTTATGCCGTTAGGACTGCCAACGCCGGTGAGATCTCCAACAAAGGGATCGAGCTGATCATGACTGGCTCCCCGGTTAAGACCAAAGACTTTAGCTGGAACCTGGCCGTAAACTTTGGCAGGAACAAGTATAAACTCAAATCGATCGCCGAAGGCGTAGACAACATCTTCCTCGGCGGATTTTCGTCGCCGCAGATCAGGGCCGATAAAAACTACGGTTACGGCGTGATCTGGGGCCAGGGCTTTAAACACAATGCCGAAGGTAAATTGCTGATTGACGACGACGGACTGCCCGTACTCGCCGACGAGCTCGGCCCTATCGGCAATGCCACCCCGAAATGGAATGCCGGTTTCCGCAGCAGCATGTCATATAAAGGGCTCACGCTCTCCGGCTTGCTCGATGTGCGCAAAGGCGGGGACATCATGAACTTCGACTTATACTACTCTACCTTCTACGGCACCTCGGCGGTTACGGCTAACCGCAACACCATGTATACCTACGATGGCGTAAACGAGACCACCGGTAAACAGAACGACGTGAAGATCAAGCGCGACCAGGCTTACTACCAGAACTGGTATTCCTCCATCGATCAGAATTTCGTTGAAGATGGCAGCTTCATCAAGTTAAGAGAGGTTACCCTCAGTTACACGCTGGGTAAAAAAATCCTCGCAAAATCGACGTTCGATGCCGTGAACTTCTCAGTAACCGGGCGTAACCTGTGGACCAAGTCTGACTTCAGCTTTGGCGATCCTGAAGGGGCCCTCCTTGGCAACACCAACGGCCAGGGTTTTTATAATGCCGTAACTCCGGGTACCAGGGGCGTAACCTTTGGCCTGAATGTTAAATTCTAACAGCTATGATCATGAAAAGAACGAATAAATTCATCCTATCCGCATTACTTTCGGTTTCCGCTCTCAGCGGATGCGATAAATACCTGGACATTAACCGGGATCCCAACAGCCCGTCGGAAGTGACGGAAAAATTAATGACGCCTTCTATTATCAGCACCTTTGCTTACGAAGTGGCCGGAGGCTTACCCGTGCGCACCTCGGTCTTGTGGACCAAACACCTGGCCACCGCCACGGCTGCGCCGCACGAAGGGAACTACCTCATCACTGCCAACGACGTGAACAACTTCTGGCGTACCTCCTCGTACACGCACATTATGAAGACGGCCAACGACATGATCGCGCTGGCAAAGACCAATAACAACCCGCGTTACAGTGCCATCGGCAAGATCATGCTGGCCTGGAACATGTCGTACGTAACCGATGCCTTCGGCGACGCCCCTTTAACCGAGGCATTTAAGGGCGAATCGGGCATTATCAAGCCGAAATATGATAAGCAGGAAGACATCTACAAGGCTATCCAGGTGCTGCTCGACGAGGGCATTACCGAAGCAGGCGCTACCACCGGTCTCAAACCCGG
Organism: Hufsiella ginkgonis; assembly: GCF_009834915.1. Lineage (GTDB taxonomy): Bacteria > Bacteroidota > Bacteroidia > Sphingobacteriales > Sphingobacteriaceae > Hufsiella > Hufsiella ginkgonis. The sequence goes on from NZ_WVHS01000002.1 coordinate 1,256,629, forward strand.
TACCGAGGACTTTATCTATGCCGGCGATATGGCCAAATGGCAAAAACTGGCACGCACCTTAAAAGCCCGTTTCTATCTGCGCCTGAGCAATGCCCCGGGTTATGTTGCCGCTACGCAGGCAAACCTGGCGCTTACCGCCCTGGCCGCAGGAAGCATCACCGGCACGGCCGACATGCCGAAGGTAGCCTACGCCGCCAAGCCCAATGCCGAAAACCCATGGTACCAATATGCCATCGACGGTAAATGGAGCACTTCAGATAAGCCGTCCATCTTTTACGTTTCTATGCTGGTTAACCGCAACGACCCCCGCCTGCCCTACCAGGTATCCAAAGCAGCCGCGGGCGCAAATGCCGGTAAATACTCGGGCGTGGTGAACGATGCGCCGCCTTTTGCGTTAAACAACTACTCGTCTATCGCACCCTTCTACAGCGCAGCCGATGCATCGCTAAACCTGCTCATGAACTCGGAACCCGCCTTCATCAAAGCCGAAGCCGAATTCCTCAAAGCCGGCAAAGTGGTGAACGCCGCGGTTATAGCCGCTTATAACGAGGCCGTTACCGCCTCCATGACGATCTATGGCGTTGCAGCCGCTGACATCACCACTTATCTCGCCGCACACGTGCTGAGCGCCGTCCCCGCCACCGCCTACGCGCAGATCATGACGGAGAAATACATCGCCAACTACCTGCAGTTCGAATCATATAACGACTGGAGAAGAACAGGCTACCCGCTGCTCCCCATTAACAACGAGGCGTATACCGGTCTTCCCGGCGGAACCGCACCCGTGATCAACTCGATCCCCGTCAGGTTCCCCTATCCGTCCTCCGAAAGGTCTTACAACCAGGAAAACATTCCTGCCGAGATCCCTTCGGCCCACCTGCAGGCCATTATCATCCCGGTATGGTGGGATAAATAACTGCCGCGAAGAGAAAGTTTGTGTGTACAACAAAGCCTTTGGTTGAAAGACCGGAGGCTTTGTCGTAGTGGAGCCTGACTAATAACTGATAGCGATCACTATCCCGTCACGGTCATCATATTCCCCGCTATGGCGATGTTGTACACCTTTAGACTTTTTGTGGCTGGCCCGAGAAGCACCGAGCCACTGGGAGAGAACTCGCTTCCGTGGTTAGGACAGGTAAACCGGGTTTTTGAGGTGGTGTAAAGGATCGAGGTCCCTTCGTGGGTACACGCCTGCTGCACGGCGGTAAAAGAGGCGGCGGTACTACCGGTGGCGATGCGCGCCACAATAACCCCATTGCTGGCAAGGCTTTCGCCCACTGCGGTGATCTGGCTGGCAAGGTTTACGGTAAAGCTTACGTTCGACGGAGGGTTTATCTCCCCACCCGGTTCGCCGCTATCGCTCTTGCCGCAGGCCGCTAAACATCCGCCTGCACAAACTGCCGCAAGGCTGATGCCCAGGGTACTTAAAAATTCATCTCTTCTCATGACTTTATTTATTGTTGGTTTTTGATTGGTGCAAGGTGAACATCCTGGAAATAGTAAATCCGAAACGGTATTGTCCTTTCCCCCAGGAAGAGGTGGAGTTGGGGATAAAGTTGTTTTCCACCACCGATTTTGCGTTTACAAAGTTCATGGTGAACACGTGCCCGCCCGTTTCGATCTCGATACCTACGCCCAGCGGATCATAAAAACTGGTGGTCGGATGGTTATCGCGGTAGTTCGAAAAGGGGTGGTAGTAGTCGGCCACGATGCCGAACCGTTTGGTGAATTTGTACCGCATGGCCGCGCCCAGTGCAAACAGCGATGCCTCGTCGCCAGGCGCCAGCACCCTGTTCCTTAACAGAAGCGTAGGCGAAACCTGGAGCGAAAAGTCCGGCGAAAATTTCCTGGCAATGATCACCTGCCCGAGGTACGAGAACCGGTTGATATAATCGTCGTAAATATCGGTCGTTACCTCGTACGGCGTAAATCCTGTTTTGGCCACCAGGCCGATGGAGAATGGCACGCGCCCGTCGGTAGACTGGCGCATCAGCGCGTACTTGAGCTGCAGGTCCAGCAGTTGCTCATATTTGCTCCTGCCAAACCCGATATTCAGGCGGTCGCTGATCCCATATTCGAAATTAATGTAAATGTCAGACGAATTATCCAGCCCCACCAGCGTCTTACCCCCGCCATCGGTGCCGGCGATGTCGCCGAAACGGTGAACGACCTTAAAGTCCAGGTCGTACTTTTTAACCATCGCCGTGGTCTCCGAGAGAATGAGCCTGCCGGATTTGAACGCCGCGCCCGACACTTCGCGCGCGCCGCCCTGCTCCTTTTCCATCGCTTTCATCAGCGAATCCGTTTGCGCCGATGCGGCATAATTAAGCGCGAATAAGGCCGCTAAAAAAAAGTACTTTTTGTTGATCATGGTTTTGGGGCTGAATAAATGGTGTAATTTCCTGAAATGCTGACCTGGATGCTTTCCGCAATGTTTTTGAACACCAGCGTAGGGATCTTGATATTGTGGTCCTTACACATCACCATAAATACCGAGTTGATGGATACAACGCCTTTGCTTATCCTGATCGTGCCGCTGATGGTTCGCTGCTGCTTCACCCCGTGCACATCGAGATCGCCGGTTACGGTTACCTTATACTCGCCGTCGGTAAGTGTTAGCGGGCCGTTGATCCTGCCCTTGAATACTGCATTGGGATACTTATCACTCTCCAGGTAATTTTCGTTAAAGTGCTCCTGCATCAGGCTCTTTTTGAACTGAAAGGAACGGATGGGAATGGTCACCTGTATCTCGCCCGTTGCGGCATTTAATACCGAGATCCCTTTGGCAGAAACGGCCTCGATATTTTCCATCGGGGCTTCGGAATAGATCCGGCTTTTGATTTCTTTCGAAGTATAAACAGTGCCCTGGGCATGGGCGCCGAGAGCGAAAAATAAACAAAGCAGTAAGCCCGACGTTTTCATAATCTCCGGTTTTAATTAGGACTTGCCTTTACCCCCTACACGGATTTAACAGGCGAAGGGTTGCCTGACGGCAAAAAAATAGCGGAGATTTACCCCGATCGTAATATATTAGCTGATGGCTGACGGCTGTTGGCTAGTGACCGATGGCTGACGGCTAGTGACCAGCACCGTTTCAATTATCGGCCGAGTGCTTTATAATTGATCATACGCAAGCCAATAACCGTTAGCCAATAGTTAACCCGCGCGATGAAAAGATCCGTCCTCCTTACCACCTGCCTTTTTATGGCCCTGGCCGCTCCCTGTAACGCACAGGACCCAGCCGTCAGCGTCCCGTTAGGCGGAAACGCCTGGCTAAATAAGAACGCGAAGGCCCGTTTAACCGATACGGGGCTCATCAACTGGGTCTCGTCCAACGACACGGTCGGGATCTTTGTCAGGCTGGAAGCGGCGGGAACGCTCAACCTGTCGCTTCGCCTCCGCGTTACCGGGGGCGCCAGCCGCATAAAAATGGCCGTCAACAACCGATCGTTTATTCAAAAGGTTGACAATAAGGACTTCCAGGTCGTAAAGTTTGGCGGGATCACCGTAAAGGCGCCGGGTTACCAACAGGTCAGGCTGGTGCGGATCGGCAGGTCCCTGGACACGTATGCCGACGTATCCGACCTCCTGCTCAGCGGCAGCGCGCTATCCAAAGGCGCCGCCTACGTAAAAAACAACGAAAGCAATTACTTTTACTGGGGGCACCGCGGGCCCTCGGTCCATCTCAACTACCAGTTCCCCCCGGAAATAAAAAATACCGCCGAATGGTTTTACAGCGAGATCACGGTCCCGGAAGGTAATGATGTCCAGGGGTCGTATTTTATGGCGAACGGCTTCAATGTGGGCTATTTCGGCATGCAGGTAAACTCGCCGACGGAGCGTCACGTGCTGTTTTCGGTGTGGGCGCCCTTCACTACGGACGATCCCGGGAAAATCCCCGACAGCCTGAAGATCCGCCTGTTAAAAAAAGGCCCTGGCGTATACACCGGCGAGTTCGGCAACGAAGGCTCGGGCGGCCAGAGCTACCTCAACTTCCCCTGGCGAGCCGGCAAAACCTATGCATTTTTAACGCATGCAGAAGCAGATGCCGCATCAAAAACAACCGTTTACACCGCTTACTTCAGGGAAACGGGGCAAGATAACTGGTTGCTGATCGCCAGCTTTAAGCGGCCGCAGTCGGGGTTTTACCTGGAACGTATGCATTCTTTCCTCGAAAATTTCGACCCTTCACGGGGGAATATCCGGCGCGAAGCGCTTTACGGCAACCAATGGGCGGTAACTACCACCGGGAAATGGATCCCCGCAGCATCGGCAATTTTTACCGTAGATGCTACCGCGAACATCAACTACCGCAAAGATTACAGCGGCGGCGTTGCCGGGGATCGCTTTTACTTGCGCAACTGCGGCTTTTTCAACGATTTCACCCCGGCAAAGTCGTTACTGAACAAGACCGCTGTCCCGGGCGACCACCCCGCGATCGATTTCACGAAACTGCCCTAACATAATGGTCAAAAGTCACCATAAGTAACGCAATATTGTTACCTTCAGTCACCTAATCGCCCTACACATGAGATCTCTGTTACTCACCGCCTTCAGCCTGGTTTTCCTGTTAAGCTGTCATACCGTGCAACTTAATAAAGCGACGGGGAAATGGATCCCGCTTTTTAACGGCACGGACATTAAAGACTGGATCGTAAAGATCCACCATTACGAATGCGGGGAGAACTTCGGCAACACCTTCCGGGTGGAAGACGGGATCATTAAGGTGCGCTACGACCAGTACGGCCCGTTTAACGACCGCTTCGGGCACCTTTATTATAAAGTACCGTTCTCGTACTACCATCTTAAATTCGAGTACCGTTTTGTGGGTGAGCTGCAGCAGGGCGCACCAGGTTACACGCTCCTAAACAGCGGCGTGATGTTCCACTCACAGGACCCGCGCACCATGCCAAAGGAACAGGACTGGCCCATCTCCATCGAAATGCAGCTGCTGGGCGGTCTCGGCGACGGCAAACCACGCACCACGGGCAACATGTGCTCTCCGGGAACCAACATCGTGTACAAGGGCGTTTTTGACGAACGGCATTGCATCGATTCTTCTTCTAAAACTTATGATGGCGACCAGTGGGTACAGGGAGAGCTGATCGTGCTGGGCGATTCGCTCATTACCCATAAGATCAACGGCGAAACCGTGATGCAATACTCCAAACCGCAGATCGGGGGAGACGTGGTGAACCGGTATGATCCGAAGATCAAGATCGACGGCACCGCGCTTAAAAGCGGGTTCATCGCCCTGCAAAGCGAAGGTCAGCCGGTCGACTTCAGGAATGTAGAGATCATGGTCCTTCCGCCGAAAAAATAAGCCGGTTACCTTACCTTTACCGGCTTTACCTTCTCGAAAACATTCACCGGCAGGATATGTCCTTCCGCATCAAAACGCATGGGCGAAATACAGGTCTCGCGGTTATACCCGTTTCCTCCCGGGATCTTAAACCGGTGGTAAGCGATATACCACTCGTCCTTACCCGGCACCTGTACCACCGAATGATGACCGGCGCCCTTCACCACGCCGCTGCCTTTAAGTACCGGATAGCCCCCGGCCTTTTTAAACGGTCCCATCGGGGATGATGAGGTGGCATAAGCAATGGAGTAGCGCGGGTCGCGGGTGTCGTATTCAGACCACATCAGGTAATAAAGCCCGTTCCTTTTAAAAACGAACGGACCCTCATTGTACCCTTGCGGGCGAAAGGAAACGATCTTCGAAGTGTCGCAGGAGACCATATCGTCGTTCAGCTTTACAATGTTGCATTGCCCCTGGCCGAAGTACAGGTAGGCCGCTCCATCGTCGTCTGAAAACACCATCGGGTCGATCATCTGCCCCCGGCGGGTACCTTTTTTTATGAGCGGCGTGCCAAGGGGGTCTTTAAAAGGACCGGTAGGCTTATCGGCCACCGCCACGCCAATATTTACATCAGCCGAATAATAGTAATAGAACTTCTTGTTTTTTACAGCGATGGCCGGTGCCCAGGCACGTTCTTTAGCCCAGGTAAGGTCGCGGGGCAGGTCGAGTATAACGCCTTCATTCTTCCAGCTGACAAGGTCCTTTGACGACCAGCAGGTAAAACTGGCAGACAGCCAGCCGGTGGTGCCATCGGTAGTTGGGTACAGGTAAAACGTTTTGTTGAACACGGCGATATGCGGATCGGCGTATACGCCGGGCAGTACGGGCGGCGGCGCGTTTAGCGTGTCCCTTACCTGCGCAGCTGCCGGGAACGCGGCCACCAGCAATAACAACGCCGCATAGCTAAGCTTCCATAAATTCCCAGGCAGTTTGATAAGCGCCGTTTTCTTCCACATAGGTGATAAAATTACGATAAAATGCCGAACCGGAAAGCGTAGCGCTATCCCCCGTTACCACCAGTTTTTTGCGGGCGCGGGTCATGGCCACGTTCATCCGGCGGGTATCTGAGAGAAACCCGATCACTCCTTCGGCATTGCTTCGTGTAAGCCCGATGTACACTACATCGCGCTCCTGGCCCTGGAAGCTGTCGATGGTATTCACCGAAATGCGGGAGAGGTGCGGCTGCAACGACGGGGATTGTTGTACCAGCCCGTTCAGGATGGGCAATTGCTGTTTGTACGGGGAAATAACGGCCACAGAAGGCAATGCACCCGCAGCATCCGCCGCTGCGAGCAATTGCGCCAGGTGTTTCACTATAAAAGCGGCTTCTTCCGGGTTAGTGGTGCTGGTACCTTCGGCCTTCTCTTCGAACCCGCAGCCTGCCGTATCTATAAATACCAGCGGATTATCACCCGGATACAGCACCCGGCTGGCAACGGAAGCATGCGCCCGCAGCCGGCCGTGGTAAAATACATCCGACGAATACCCCATGATCCTGGTATTCATCCGGTATTGTTCCTCCAGCAGCGTAACCGCGCCGGGATGCAGCGCCACGCATTTTTCAAGAAGCGTGGTTGCAAGGCCTTTACGAGCGGCCTCCTCAGATTTTATGGTAGGCGGCAGCTGCAGGTGATCGCCGGCGAGCACCACTTTCTGCGCTTTCAGGATGGGGATCCAGCAGGCGGGTTCCAGCGCCTGCCCGGCTTCGTCGATCACCACGGTATGGTACCGCAGCTCCCTCACCGTGTAATGGGTGGCTCCTACCAGCGTAGCGGTGATCACCTGCGCCTTCGCCAGCAGGTCGTCGGTTACAAATTGCTCGATCATGCCTATTTCTTTCATGATCTTATGCGCTTCATCAAACAACGCCTTCCGTTGGTCGCGCTCGGCACGGCCGAAATTCCGCTTGTACTTATGCGCCATATTCCGGTATTCATTGGCCCGCTTTTTCAGCTCCCGGGCATCTTTCATGCCGGGATGGGCGCTCATCCTGTTATCGAGCGTAAGCGCCAGCAAGCGTTCAGACACACGGGCCGGGTTGCCTACGCGCAACACGTTCAGCCCTTGTGCGGCCAGTTTTTCGCTCAGCAGGTCTACCGCCGTATTGCTCGGCGCCACCACCAGTATTTGCCTATCCTCCCGCGCGATCATGGCGCAGATGGCCTCCACCAGCGTGGTGGTTTTGCCCGTTCCCGGCGGACCATGCACAATAGCGAGCTCGTTGGCCGATAATATCTTTTGCACGGCAGCCCGCTGCGAACGATTGAGGACTGAACCCGGTGCCGACTCCCGTTCTTCGGCAAACGTAGGCGTTTTTTCCCCGGTGAGGATATCCACGAGCCTGCCGGTAGCTGCAGGCTTATCCGGTTTAACGGCTTGCTTCAGAGCGGCTTCCATCTCGTCGTAGCTGTTTTCGTCGAACAACAGGTCTACGCCCAGCTTGCCGTTGCGCGACCATTCCGGCAGTTCATCCGTTTTAAGCGTCACCTTCATCCTATTGCCGCTGATATGCGTAATTGTGCCTTCCACCCGGCAATTCCCCGCATCGTGGTTGGAAAACAGGGCCGCGGCAGCGCCAAAACGGAACTGGTGAGGAATATCCTGGTGGGTGGTCCGCTCGAGCTCCACCGTGAGGTAATCGCCCCTCCCGAACTCAGATCCCCGTATCGCTACCGGGTACCAGGTTAAGCCGTTGGCGCGCCGCTCAGGCACCGAAGCGGTTTGCGTAAGCAGCTGGTAAATCCGGCGGTCGGCGCCGCGCTCGGTAAGCAGCAGTTGGAGCAGGTTCTCGAAATAAGACATGGGCAAAGGTAAAAAAACCTATTTTAGTTGAGTTAATGGTATGAAGACCTCCGTTCTATCTTTTTTACGGCGCTACGGATCGCTATTTCTCTATGGCGTGGCACTGGCGTCGCTGCTCTTCCTGCTTAAATGGCTCGAGTTACGCTTCCTGTTCATCCATTATTCTATCGAACTGTACATTGGCAGCATCGCCCTGGTATTTACGCTGCTTGGTATCTGGTTATCGCATAAACTGACCCGGCCGAAAGTTGTGGTGCTGGAAAGGGAAGTACTTGTACCGGGCCCTGGCGCAGGCGTGAACAACGAAATGATCGCGCGGCTGGGTATCAGTAAACGCGAGATGGAAGTGCTTACCCTTATCGCCGAAGGGCTTAGTAACGAGGAGATCGCGGCACGCCTGTTCGTTTCGTTAAATACGGTAAAAACACACTCGTCGCGCGTGTTCGGCAAAATGGAGGTACGGCGGCGTACCCAGGCCATTGATAAAGCCCGGCGGATGGGACTGATCCCGTGAATCTCACACTTTAGGTTGAAAAAGCGGTTTTTATGCAAAATCACCCGAAAGTATGAGCCCAAATTTTAGCAAATGATCCACATTTGAGCATAAATCATAATGAACTCATGAAAAAAACTGTCCTCACCTACGGCCTCATCGCCGGCATTTTTGTATCCGCGTTCATGGTAGTCTCCATGGCCTTCGCCGACCACAGCAACATGGTAAACGCCATGCTGGTAGGCTACAGCTCTATGATCCTTGCATTCTCGATGATCTTCGTCGGCGTAAAAAACTATCGCGACAAGCAGAACGCGGGCCTGATCTCGTTCGGACAGGCATTAAAACTGGGGTTGCTGATCGCGCTGGTAGCTTCTACCCTGTATGTGATCACGTGGGCCATCGACTACCACTACTTTCTCCCCGATTTTATGGATAAGTTTACCGCCAAGTCTTTGGAGAACTTTAAAGCCGAAGGACATACCCCGGCCGAGATCAGCGCAGAAGCCGCCAAGATGGCCGAATCGAATGAAATGTATAAGAATCCCCTCTTCTTTGTCGGGATCACCTATGCCGAGATATTACCGGTGGGAATCATCATTTCGTTCATCACCGCGTTGGTGCTGATGAAAAGCAGCAAGAAAGCGGTAGTCTAACCTCGTTGTGATCAATATCTTCTTCGCCTCCGGCGCCTCTTCGCGGAAAAACCGGATGTATTCCGGCAACCTGAATAATTGAACACGCATGCGGCAGTCTCCCCTGAAGCGGAAAGGCCCAGCAATCAAATTGTTGTTTACTTGTTTATTAACCGTGTGTTATCCTCCGCTGAGGATGAGGCGCCGGAGGCGGATGAATCCTGACAAATGTTCTCCATAACCTTCCGGGTTACCATAGAAAACGCCGCGAGGCTACTTTCCAAACCTGTAAAACGTACGGAAGCACTTAAAGCAGTAGTATTTTTGAACAGGCAACCAGAAAAGCAGCGTTTTAAGGATCGTTCCGCGCGAGATCCGCTCTACTTTTTGCCCGTTACAGGCGGGGCATACGCGAAAACGTTTGTCTTTATCTTTATCTTTCACTTTCTCTAAGCGTTAATTGGGTAGTTTGCTAATATAATGAGAAGGTTGGTTTTCGCAATGCGTTAAAATTTCCTTTAGTAAAATATATACCCAGGTTACGGTTACGTGAACGTACGGTTTTCTCAAACTATGGGTTTGCTTGCAGGGCAAAAATTCTGCCAATTGTCACCGGCCAACCCGGCCCGGAATCTATAAGATGCCAGGGAAGAACGCCCGCGTTCTATAGCCATTTCACGGGCATTCTATGGACCAAGCATAAAAGTTTGGGATCTATTATTTTGCCTGGTCCCATAACATTGCTTGATCCGGTGCATGCACGGGAAGGCCGTTCATTCAGGCGCAATCATCACGCATG
>NZ_WVHS01000020.1 GCF_009834915.1 Hufsiella ginkgonis
ATCGTAAGAAACGGGCTGGATCACATCCTTCTGCGTGGGACTTCCCTGCACCTGCACGGTCTGCAAGGGGCGGCCTAGGCCGTCGATATATTGGATGGTTTGGTTCACCTGGCAGACCGTTTTACCGGCGGTACCCGTGATTCCCGGCTGCCGCATGGTATTGGTGAGGACGTAATTCTGATTAGCGGACGGCGCAGACGTTAGAATGGGACAACCCGCCGCATTGGACGTGATATAAGCCCGTAGCGTCGCTCCCGGCCCGGTAGCAAACCCGGGCAAAAATCGGATCGTGTCGGTCGCGGTGATCTCGGCTTTGCCGGAATAGATAGTGGTGGTCACCGTTCGTTGGGCAAAGGCAAGGATCGGGCAGATCAGCCACAAAGGCAGACTGAGATAAAACCTTGGTGAAAACCGTTTCATGCCGCCAACTGATTTTATCGTAATAGCTGTGCCTTAAAAGGAAACTTTAACAAGCAAATTGCCTGGATAACAGCTTATTTTCATTAGCTGAACTTGTTGAATCTATGATGAGATATGGAGTTAAATATAGATGATAGGAAAGACATACAAAAATATTTGACAAATTATGATTGACG
>NZ_WVHS01000021.1 GCF_009834915.1 Hufsiella ginkgonis
ATCACCCCCAAACCCGTTACCGTGACCGCCGACGAGAAACATATCGTGTATGGCGATGCGGAGCCTGCGATTACCTACTCCTCCGCCCTGCCGGGGAACAGCTTTACCGGGGAGCCCGCCTGGGCGAAAGCAAAAAATGCGGGCACCTACCCCATCACACAGGGAACGCTCAGCGCAGGGGCGAACTACGCCCTTACCTTCGTGCCCGCCAGTGTGGTGATCCGTCCCAAAACGGTTACCGTTACCGCTGACGCAAAACGTGAAACCTACGGCGGGCCCGATCCGGAGTTTACCTATACCTACACCGGGCTGACAGGTACCGACGGCTTCAGCGGAAAGCCCGGAAGAGATAATACGGCCGGCATGAACAATGCCGGTACCTACGCCATCAAGATCGGGGACCTCAGCGCCGGATCCAACTACGTCATCAACTTTACAGGCGCCGACCTGGTGATT
>NZ_WVHS01000022.1 GCF_009834915.1 Hufsiella ginkgonis
GCTGGACAAAGTACGTTCGTACGCGGGCTTCCGACCGGTGGCAGGATAAACATTCTTGGCAGCGGCACCATGCTGTTATCGGTGAATTATTATGATAGCGAAGGCCGGGTAATTCAAAGCAAGAGTGAAAACCACCTTGCCGGAACGGATATCGTGAACAATACCTATAGTTTCACTGGCGAACTGCTCACTTCAAACAGGAGCCATACCTCAAGCAACGGAAGCGTAAACATCGTCACCCGAAACGAATACGATGCCTGGGGCCGGAAGAAGAATGCGTTTGAAAAGATCAATTCCGGCAATGAAGTGAAGATCGCTGACCTGGAATATAACGAGACCGGGCAGTTAAAGCAGAAAAGCCTGCACGACAGCATTCAAACCACAGCCTATGCTTACAATCCCAGAGGCTGGCTTAAGACCAGCTCCTCCCCGCAATTCGCC
>NZ_WVHS01000023.1 GCF_009834915.1 Hufsiella ginkgonis
GGGTGATGTTAAAATCGGCAGGTACGAAGGTGATCACGTAGTTAGGCCCTGCCGTAAGATCTCCCTGTTTAATGGGGTAAGTGCCTGCATTTTCACCTGCGTCACGGCGCGGATCGCTGGTAATCTTGTCGTTGCCAACCAGGCCGGTAACCAGGTAAGTAAGCGCGGGATCCGCCGTGCCATATACCTTGGTCTTCGCTTCAGCCGTTACGGTGATGGCTTTTGGCTC
>NZ_WVHS01000024.1 GCF_009834915.1 Hufsiella ginkgonis
GGTGAAGTCAGCGGTAATAAAGGAAATTGTATAGTTACTTCCGCCGAGGGAGCCGATGTTCACCGCGTAGTGGTTTACGTCCTCACCCGCGGCACGGGCAAGTTGGCCGGTAAGTTTGTCGCCGGGGATCAGCGCCCCGGAAGTGACGGTGTAGGGCAAGGATACCGGATCATTGTCGCCATAAACTTTGCCGGCAGGCGTTGCCCTAATTC
>NZ_WVHS01000025.1 GCF_009834915.1 Hufsiella ginkgonis
TCCGTCACCCTATTCAGCGGCGACGGCTCGAATACCGTTTGCGAGTAGGGCGTGGCCGTGCTGGCGTAACTTTGCCCGGTCACCTGGTAGAAGCCGTATTGCGCGCTGCCGGTGTAACCGCCGGTTCCAGCCAGGGCATCGCTCCGGTAGCTGCCGCCCGTTCCGGCAGAGGTGGAATAAGGCAGGTACTTTACCGCCTCACGCCCGTAAGC
>NZ_WVHS01000003.1 GCF_009834915.1 Hufsiella ginkgonis
GCGAATTGCCGAAGGAGAATCGTAAGATCACATTGATGTGTCATCCCCAACCCTTTGCAAATCCCACCATTATACCCCCCTTGTAGCACTTTCCTAAAAGTTCTCGTATTAGCTGTTATCCCGAACCATTCGCCATGAACAATAAAAGATCCGTTTTTTTCATTGCCTGTATCGCTTCGGCGCTGCTCATCTCCTGCGATAATGGGGCGCCGGCATCCGCCGTGAAGATCAAAACCATCGTGTTGTCTTCAAAGTTCCCGGAACCGCTTCAATCCGTGTTTTTCGTCGATGGCGAGATCGGTTATGTATCCGGGAACAAGGGGGGTATCTATAAAACCGTCGATTCAGCGAAAAACTGGACACCCTTATCTTCCGGCGTAACCCTCCCCATATTCGGCCTCTTTTTGTAAACCAGCAAAAGGGTTCGCTGTCGGCGGCGAAAGCAGCTGCGGGGGGACCGGGTGTACGCCTGCCGGCGGATTTATCCTGGAAACGCTCGATGGCGGGCAAACCTGGACAACGATTTACACGCCTGCGGCAAAGCAGGCGATCTCTTCCGTTTATTTTGTAAACCCCTTACTCGGTTTCTGCACCGGCGGGAGTATCCTGCAGACCACCAATGGCGGAGCATCCTGGTCGCCCGTGCCGGTGGAGGCCAAGGTCGGCAAGATGTCGAACCGATGTTTATCGACGATAAAAAGGGGTATATCCCCTGCTTAGGAGATAAGCTGCTGAAAACTACCGATGGCGGTGCAAGCTGGCAGGTGGCTGCCCCTGGCTTTGGATCAGGGTATTATGCGGCGGGCAGCGGCGCTTCGCCCTATGTTTCGGGGCAGGATAAAGTAATCCGCTCTGTGGATGATGCCAGCTCGTGGACAATGTCAATTGATGCGCCGCGCGATACCTTCTCGATGCATTTCTGGGATGCAAAAGCGGGCATCGCACTCGGCAGGAGCGATTACACCGGAGGCGATATCGGCTACGCACGTTCCTCTATCTACGTTACTGGCGACGGCGGTGAGCACTGGGAGGGCTCTTCGGCGATAGAATCAACCACGGGGGTTATCCTGGGAAGCAGTTTTCCGGGTCTCACAGGCTACGCGGTGAACCCGGCCAGCGTGATCCGGGTAAAGAGAATACGGTAGTTAACATTTCTCTCAACAGTGCAGGCTAATAGTTGTTAAGCATTTCACCGGTAACCCGGAATAACGAAATGGACAACGATCAGGAAGTCAATTATTACTCAGGAACCAGCGGGCTGGTGCTGCCCGTACCCAACAAGCTGTCCTACCCGCCGGAGTTTAGGGACAAAACACGACTTACTTACTACGCATCGCTGTTTAACAGCATCGAAATAAACAGCTCTTTTTATAAGGTGCCTATGGGTTCGACCATGCGGAAGTGGGCCACAGAAGTCCCGGCCGGCTTCAGGTTCAGCTTTAAGCTCTGGAGGGAGATCACCCATCAGAAAGAACTGGTTTACGACCCCGACGAAGTCGCACGGTTTATGAGCGTGATTAACAATGTGGGCGAGAAGAAAGGCAGCCTGCTGGTACAGTTTCCACCCTCCATTACGAGCTATTATGCCCGGCAGGTCGGGAACCTGGTCCGGCTGATCCGCGCGGCAGATCCGGGAAACGAATGGCAAACTGCATTGGAATTTCGCAGCCGGTCATGGTACCAGCCGGAAACTTATGATTTGCTCGATGAATACGGAATGGGATTGGTGCTGCATGACATGCCGGCGTCCGGTACCAGCTTCCAGGAGCTGCATGCGCCGTTTACTTACCTCAGGTTTCATGGCCTGGCAGGCGATTATCGCGGGGGCTACCCAGATGATATGCTATACGAATACGCGCAGTACATCCGCGACTGGCTGGCAGCGGGCAGAACCGTTTACACCTACTTTAACAATACCGTAGGGGATGCCGTTAAGGACCTCGCCAAACTGAACAGTTACGTAACGGCGGGGTAGAACCTTTCCCCGCCCTCCCCATTTGTCGTTCCGAAATTGTTTGCAGAATTCTCCCTGGGCGGTTCATACCCTGCAATTATTTTTTGATGAAACCGCTGAGTACCCAAATTCCGTAGATTGTTTTGATTAAGTCATGACAGCCTATGATCATTTTTCTTAAGGTACTTTTTAGCGTGGTTCTCTTGTGGATGTGCTACATCGTGATCGGCACTTCTATTGCCCATAATCTTTTTACAGAATGGGATCACCTGGCCTCCATCGCCTGGATGCGCGCCACGCTTTGGGATTTTTATGCCAACATCCTGGTGATCTATTGCTGGGTATGCTATAAGGAGCGGAATTGGTGGCTTAAGGGATTATGGCTGGTATTGTTAGTCACGTCAGGCAGTATTGCTGCCGCTGTTTTTATGCTCATCCAGCTATTCAGGCTAAACCCTGCTGAAGGGTTAAAAGAACTTTTTTCGAAGCGATATGGGTAATTATTCGGTTTGGTGGCTGGTTCTGATCAGCCTGGTGGCTTGCTGTGGCATCATGGCGCTGGTTTGGCTCTGGGCGCATAAGATCAGGAATGCGGGTGTGGTCGACATTTTCTGGTCATATAATTTCCCGGTCATTGGCATTATCCTGCTGCTGCTGGCGCCAGGATTTGAAACCCGTAAATGGCTCATTTGCGGGATGACGATCGTTGCCGGGTTGCGGCTGGGAACCCATTTGTCCGCCAGGATCATCAGCCATCTTGACGAAGAGGAAGGCCGTTACCGGCAGCTTCGCAAGGAGTGGGCGCCGTCAGCGGAGCGGAAGTTTTTCTTTTTCTTCCAGCTCCAGGGAATTTCGAATGTATTGCTGGCGGCCCCGTTCTTTGTAATTACCATGAATACGGAACCCCGGCTATCTGCTTTTGAATACGCCGGCTTTATATTATGGCTTATTAGCGTTTCGGGCGAAGCCCTTGCAGACCGGCAACTGGCGGCGTTCAAAAAAGACCCGGATAAAAAAGGCAATGTATGCGATACGGGCTTATGGCATTATTCGCGTCACCCGAATTACTTCTTCCAGTGGATGATGTGGATGTCGTACTTCGTATTCGCCCTGGCATCGCCCTATGGCTGCGTGGCGGTGATCAGCCCCGCCGTTATTCTTTACCTGCTGTTGAAGGTTACGGGTATCCCGGCGACTGAAGAGCAGTCGCTGTGCTCAAAAGGAGCGGCATTTAAGAGGTACCAGGAGAAAGTGAGCGTATTTGTTCCGTGGTTTCGAAAGGGTTAATATTCACGTAAAAGGGTTTTCGTAAGGGGCGCTAAAAGTAGTCCTGCTTCGCGCCCTTGGCGTGAGCCCTCAATAATCAGCATCGGCGCTTTATGAACCGGTAAACGGGCCCACTGCGCATAAGAATAATTGAAAACTAATTGCCGCCAAATCCGGATGGACTTAAATCACGTAATCCTGGTACATAGAATGTTAACCCAGCCTTATACAAGTTATGTGGTACGATAAATTGATTGAACAAAATAAGGTTCCCGACCTGGTCCTTCGCAAAGGCATACGCAGGCGCTTAAAGCAGCGGCTGAGCGACGAGAACAAGGGCAGTGTTGAGCACCAGCAGGCACACCTGATGCAGCTGATCGGCAAGCTGAAAGTATCGCCGATCGCCGTGAACACCGCTGAAGCAAACGAGCAGCATTACGAGGTACCCGCACAGTTTTACCGGTACTGTCTCGGGAAGAACCTCAAATACTCATCAGGTTACTGGAAAAATGGGGTTACCGATATCAATACTTCAGAAGATGACATGCTTGCGCTCACCTGCCAGCGTGCCGAGCTTACAGACGGGCAGGATGTGCTTGAACTGGGGTGCGGCTGGGGATCATTATCGTTGTACATGGCAACTAAGTTCCCGGGGAGCCGGTTTAAAGTAGTTTCCAACTCGCGGACGCAGAAGGAGCACATCGACGGACAGGCAGCGGCGAGAGGCATCACCAACCTTAAGGTGATCACGGCGGATATGAACACGTTTACCGTCGACGAACAGTTCGACCGTGTGGTATCTGTCGAAATGTTCGAGCACATGCGCAACTACCAGCTGTTGCTCGCCAGGATAGCTTCCTTCCTCAGGCCTGATGGAAAGTTATGGATCCACATCTTTACTCATAAAGAATATGCTTATCTTTTCGAAGTGATCGATGATACCGACTGGATGAGCAAGTACTTCTTCACCGGGGGGATCATGCCCAGCGACGACCTGGTCCTTTATTTTAACGACGACCTCGTGGTCGAAAAGCACTGGCACGTGAGCGGGTCTCATTATGGGAAAACCGCTGAAGCCTGGCTGCGCAATATGGACGCGCACAAGAAAGAGATCGTGCCGCTGTTCGAACAAACCTATGGCAGTGAAAACGCGCTGAAATGGTGGGTATACTGGCGGATCTTTTACATGGCCTGTGCGGAGCTCTGGAATTACAATAACGGCAACGAATGGTTCGTGAGCCACTATTTATTTCATAAAACAAACAAATGATCCGGTTCATCCTGCTTCTATTGCTCTTCCTGTTTTCGTTGCTCACTGTTTTTAAGGCGTTTGAGTTTCACCTGTGGCTCATCGCTATTCTTGCGGGAGAGCTTTCGTGGGTATTCGCGCTGATCGCAGGAATAGTACTGGCCACCGGTTACCGCTTCGGAAAGTACCAGATGCCTGGAACGGTTTTGGGGATCCTGGCTGTTATCCTGTTTTTAACACCGGTCTTCAGGGGCTTGATGGTTGCCAATAAGTTATCAACAAAGTTCGGGGCGGCGTTCGGCCCCGGCACTGCAAATGTGGATAACGCGGCTGAAATGCCCTATAACCCGTTCAAATCACTGTATTACCGGCGTAAGGAGGTACCTTTTTCGTCGTTAACTTATGTGAATTACGGGAAAGAATCACTTAATCTCGATTTTTATGCTTCACAGATCGCCGGCAAGCGGCCCTGCGTTATCGTAGTGCACGGTGGCTCCTGGAAGGGAGGCAACAGCAGGCAGATCCCGGAGCTGAATGGCTTGCTGGCCGAAAAAGGTTACCAGGTGGCGGCTATCAACTATCGTAAAGCACCCGCATACCGGTCGCCGGCCCCGGTAGAAGACGTAAGGGCCGCAATGGGTTACCTGCGCAGGCATGCCGACAGCCTGCAGATCGATACCGGCAGGTTCGTGCTCATCGGGCGGTCTGCCGGTTCGCAGATCGCGCTCCTGGCTGCCTATAGCCTGGCCGACCCCTCGATAAAAGGCGTGGTCGATTTTTATGGCCCTGCCGATATGGTCTGGGGATATTCGATTCCGTCGAACCCGCTGATCATGGATTCGCGAAAAGTGATGAGCGATTACCTCGGCGGTCCGTATGAAAAGGTCCCCGGCAATTATGCGGCAAGCTCGCCGCTGGAGTTTGTAAGCAGGCGATCGCCGCCGACCCTGATTATCCACGGCGAAAATGACGTGCTGGTGGCCTATGAGCACAGTCGCCGGCTAAATGAGAAGCTGCAGGAGAACGGCGTTAAGCATTTCTGGCTGCAGTTACCCTGGGCTACACACGGGTTCGATTATATACAGAATGGTCCCGGCGGGCAGCTATCAAACTATGTGATCGAACGTTTTTTACGTTACGCAACGAAATAATATGCATAAAACGGCCATCATTGGCACCGGTATCGCCGGTATGGGTTGCGGTCACTTTCTTCACCGCGAAACAGATCTTACGTTTTACGAACAGAATGATTACGTGGGCGGCCACACCAATACGGTAACGGTAGACGAAAACGGCAAACCGGTGTACATCGATACCGGCTTTATGGTATTTAACTACAAAACGTATCCAAACCTGTGTAAGCTGTTTACCGAGATCAACGCGCCGGTTAAAAAAACCGACATGTCTTTCAGCGTACAGCATGTGCCGAGCGGGCTCGAGTACAGTGGCTCGAGCGTAAATCACCTGTTCGCACAGCGGAAGAATATTTTTAATCTTTCCTACCTCCGGATGCTGCGGCAGATAAGCCGTTTCAATAAAGAAAGCGTCCGGATCCTCGATGATCCAAGGTATGCGGACTATTCGATCGGCCGGTACATTCGTGAATTTAATTTCGGGGAGGAAATGCTCTGGAAGTACCTGGTACCCATGAGCTCGGCGGTTTGGTCGACCCCGATGGAGCAGATGCTCGACTTTCCCGCCGTAACCCTGATCCGTTTTTTCCTGAACCATGGCTTTTTAGGGCTCGATACACAGCACCAGTGGTATACGCTCGAAAAGGGCAGCCAATCCTACCGTGAGATCCTGATCCGTCCGTTTAAAGATAAGATCTATTTAAACCGGGGGGCGGTAAAAGTTTCACGCGCCAACGGGAAGGCGGTCGTGCATGCGTCGGATGGCTCGCAGGAGGTGTTCGACCGCGTGATCCTGGCCTGCCACGCCGATCAGGCATTGGCATTGCTGGAACAGCCCTCCAATGAGGAGGATAGGCTGTTATCCACATTTAAGTACCAATACAATAAGGCGGTTCTCCACACCGACGAAAGCATTATGCCCAAATCAAAGCTGGCGTGGAGTAGTTGGAACTACCGGATCCGCGAAGAGAATGGCGCTTTACAACCGGGTACCATTTATTGGATGAACCGCTTGCAGGGCGTATCAGGCAAAAAAAACTATTTCGTTTCCATCAACCCGCATAGCGACCTCGCCGGGAATAAGGTCCTGAAAGAATTGGATTACGAGCATCCGCTATTTGATGTGCCGGCCATAAACGCACAGGCGGAATTGAAAAAATTAAATGAAACAGGTCCTGTCTATTTCTGCGGCAGCTATTTTAAATATGGGTTCCATGAGGATGCGTTTGCGAGCGCGGTGGAGTTGTGCAGGGGATTACCAGCGATCGGCTGCCAATGATCACTGACTTTAAAGCGCCAAGCCGGAACCGACAACCGATCCTGATGAAAGCCCTCCCCAACTCCTGCCTCTACAAAGCCCGGGTAATGCACCACCGGCTGTCGCCGAAGGAGCATAGCTTTCACTATGATATTTTTATGTTTTACCTGGATCTTGACGAGATCGATGGCTTGTCGGCACGATTACGGTTCATGAGCAGGAATCGCTTTAACCTCTTCAATTTCAGGGATAAAGATCATCTGCAGTTGCCCCGGGAAAAACCGGAGACAAGTAAAACCACCAGGCAACATATCATCGGTTATCTTGCCGGGCAAGATATTAACATCGGCAACGGCCGGATCATGGTGCTCACCAATTTATGTACGCTGGGATACCAGTTTAACCCGGTGTCGTTTTATTTCTGTTATGATGAGAAGGAGCGTCCGTTATGTGCGGTGGTAGAAGTATGCAACACGTTCCGGGAGATGAAGCCCTATTTGCTTGGCCTGGAAACAAGGAACGGTGATCACTTCCGGTTAAATACTGCAAAGGACTTTTACGTTTCACCGTTCATTGACATGGATACCCGTTTCGATTTCGACCTGCAGGTACCCGGCCAGAAGCTGCGGATCCGGATCGACGATTTTGACCAGGCCGGTAAACGTTTTTTTATCAGTACGTTAACGGGAGAAAGTGTGCCGTTGACCGATGCGAAGCTGCTAGCCTATTTCCTTAGCTTTCCGCTTATTACCTTAAAGGTGATCGGGCTTATCCATTGGCAGGCGTTGAAGTTGTGGCTTAAGAAGCTGCCTTTTCACAAGAAAGCCGATGATAAGCACCTTCAAAAAGACGTTTACCGCCCGTACAAGACGAAATAATTTTACGATCGAAAAACTTTTCAGCAGGGAAAGTTCGTAGATAACGACAATTATATACCTAACAGTCTGCTACATGGCTAACACGCTTACACTCGTTAGAAAAAGTGGTTTTTACCAGGATATTGTACTGAAAGTACTTGCCGGAATGAACAGGGGCAGGCTTTACCTTACCTTGCCCTGCGGCGAGAACATTACCATCGGGGATGGTAAGGGCACCGCTTTGGCCAGGATCACCATCGTAGACAACGAATTTTATAAACGCATTATCCTTTACGGGGATATCGGTTTTGGCGAGGCTTATGTTGACGGGCTTTGGGAAACCGATAACATCACCGGCGTGATCAATTGGGTGCTGTACAATATTGACAATACCCCGGTGGTTTCCGGCGGCAAATCGCGCTTTATTGCACTAAACCTGCTTAAGTGGTTCAACAAGCTTATCCATTCAAAAAGAGATAATACACTTTCCGGCTCCCGCCGGAATATTGCCGCCCATTACGACCTCAATAACGATTTCTTCACCAGCTTTCTCGACCCCACGATGACTTATTCGAGCGCTTACTTTTTTAAAGAAGGCTTATCGCTCGAAGAAGCGCAGTATGCCAAATATGAGCGGCTCTGCCGACAGCTCCATCTTAAAGCGACAGACCATGTGCTCGAAATAGGCAGCGGCTGGGGAGCGAACGCTATTTACATGGCCAAGAACTATGGCTGTAAAGTTACTTCGCTTACCATTTCCGAAGAACAGCTAAAGCTGGCCCGCGAACGCGTGAACGGGGAAGGTCTTGCTGGCAAGGTGGAGATCCTGCTGATGGATTATCGCCATATCCGGGGCCGGTATGACAAGATCGTGTCGGTAGAAATGCTCGAAGCAGTTGGCTACAAACATCTCGACCAATATTTTAGGTGCTGCCACGAGCTCCTGAAACAGGAGGGGATCCTGGCGATACAGGTAATTACCAGCCCCGATTCGCGCTACCGGAGCTTACGGAACGGCGTCGACTGGATACAGAAACATATTTTCCCTGGATCGCTGCTGCCATCGGTTGCGGCCATCAACTCGGCCGTTAACCGCACCGGCGATATGACGCTGGTAGACCTCAAAGACCTCGGCCTCGACTATGCCGCTACCTTAAAGACCTGGTTCGAACAGTTTAATCAAAACCTGCAGAAAGTACATGCCCTGGGGTTCGACGATGCTTTTGTCCGCAAGTGGAATTATTACCTCTGCTACTGCGAGGCCGCCTTTACCATGCGTAATATCAATGTGATGCAGCTGGTGTATAGCAGGCCCAATAATGTTGAGCGTTAACGTACGACCTGCTAAAACTGTCCCTGATGCCGGTAATCGCCCGAGGGCCTTTTAATGGTCTTTTTTAACGGGATCTGCATGCCGTTCGTTTGTTCCAGCCAGTTGAAGAGCTCCCCGGCAAGTTGTTTCTGGATCCGCGTATAAGCGGTATCCAGTACGAGGTTATGCATTTCCAGCGGGTCTTTTACCAGGTCGTACAGTTCGTGCGTATCCCAGATGCCCCAGGGCCTGATGTATTTGTACTGGTCGGTGCGCACACCGAAGATGGTGGGCGTCATCGGGAAATCGTACTCCCAGAAGTATTCATAAAAGATCTTGTCGCGCCAGCCGCTCTCGTCGCCGCGTAACAGTTGGCCGAACGATTTACCCGGCATGTAATCCGGTTTTTTCAGGCCGGCCCATTCCAGCACGGTGGGCGCGATATCGATGTTTTGTACCATCTTCGTGATCGTTTTCCCGCCGTTAAACAATTTTGGCGACCATACCAGGAAGGGAACTTTTACGGATTCTTCATAGAAATGGCGTTTATCGATCAGTCCGTGCTCACCCCAGCTGAACCCGTTGTCGCCCATATAAATTACCACGGTGTTTTTATCAAGGCCGGTTTCCTCCAGGTAGTTCATTACGGCACCTACGCTTTCGTCTACCGCGCCAAGTGTTTCGCAATATTTACGCACTAACTCATCAATGGGCTGGTGCGCGTGGTAGGGAAAATCTACGCCGTGCCAGCTGTAGCGCTGCTGTTTTACCCAGTCGGGCCAGCCATATTTTTTGTACTCGTCCGTTTGGGTCTGGAAAAAAGTTACGGGAAGGGCGTACTGCTTGCCGCTGTACATCCCTGCATGTCTTTTAGCGGGCTCCACGGGCGCATGTACGGCTTTATGGGATAAGTACAAGAAGAACGGCTTCTTTGGGTCACGTGCTTTTAACCAGGAGATGGCATGTTCGGTTAGCAGGTCGGTGATATAGGTGGAATCGGTATACTTTACCTGTTTGCCATCGATGTTTAGCTCCGGGTTCCAGTAAACGCCTTGTCCTTTAAAGCTTTCCCAGTGATCGAATCCCTTTCGCGGCTTGTCGTCGTCGTTGCCCATGTGCCATTTACCGAAAAAAGAGGTCTGGTATCCCGACCGTTGCAAGTATTGCGGGAAAACTAACAGGTTGGCAGGTTCGGGCGCCACGTTATCCACGATGGTATGTACATGCGAATACTGCCCGGTGAGGATCGAGGTACGGCTGGGAGAACAAAGTGAAGTGGTAACGAACGCATTCCTGAAATAAGCGCCATGGCTGGCCATGCGGTCCATGTTTGGCGTTTTTAACCAGGGGATCTTGCCGGTGAAACCCATAAAATCGTTCCGGTGATCGTCTGTGAGAATGAAAACGACATTCAGCCGGGGCGATGTCCTCGCTGATTTGGGAAGATCGGGCAATGTTTGCGCGGCAATATTATTAACACCTGCCAGCTGGAACAGCACAAGGGCCACGTGGATAAATCTTTTTGCCATAGTAAGTCTGATTGGCAGGATTCCTTCGGCAAGCTCAGGAACTAACCCGCAGCGCAAACTTACCCCGAATGCTGGTAAGATAGTTAATCCTATTTATCCCTTTTTACTTTTTCGTATCCCTTTTTGGTGCGGATCTGTGCCTCGCGGAATTCGTCTTTTTCGGCCAGCGGCCGCTCTGTTTTTAATTTGGGATGCGTTGACTCCTTTTTGGCGCTTTCTTTTTTGTTTTCCATAACGATGTAATTGTTTGTAAATGATCAGGACACTTTACAGATAACTTTTTAATAGCGGGGATCGTTTTAAAATTCTGATCTTTCATGTCGTCCAGGTCCGGTAAACTGGATAGTATTTATCTTCGCCGTTGCCAAGTTGCTGCGAAGCGCTTGCTTAACCGATCGCCATGAACCCCGAGATCTTAAAAAGCCTGGTAACCATGCCTATGCCTTACGGTAAGTATAAGGGAACCATCATTTGTAACCTGCCGGAGCATTATTTATCGTGGTACCAGCTCAAGGGTTTCCCTGCGGGGAAAATGGGCGAACTGTTGTCCACTATGTACGAGATCCGGCTGAACGGGCTCGAGTACCTGCTTAAACCATTAAAAGATCGCTGACGTTGATTTCGCCCGACGACCTGGTACCTGCAATTCCTGCATGCCTGCTGCTGCTGGCCGGCATGACCTGGAGCATACGGGCAAAGAAATTAACGGTAGCGGCTTCTGCCGTCGGGGCTTTACTCGGCGCATTGATCTTTGCAGCCGGCGGCTACCCGGCTTTGCTGTCGCTCACGGTGTTTTTTGTGATGGGTACCGCCGCTACGTCGTGGAAGAAAGAAGTGAAACGGCAGTATGCGCCGGAGCAGGACCACCAGGTGCGCAGAAACGCGTGGCAGGTGGTGGCCAATGCGGGAGTCGCCGGTTTGCTGGCGCTGGCCGCTTTTATCACGTCGCGTCATGACCTGATGCTGCTTATGATGTCGGCGGCTATCGCTTCGGCAGCCGCTGATACGCTTTCATCGGAGCTTGGTACCGTTTATGGAAGGCGTTTTTATCATATTAACTCGTTCCGGCCGGGCAGGCGGGGGGCAGACGGCGTCATTAGCCTCGAAGGGAGCCTCATCGGCGTCCTTGGCGCTGCCGTAATTGCCGTGACCCATTACCTGGGATATGGGCAGCTTGCCGCCATCCCGGTGATCATCATAGCCGGCACACTCGGCAATGCTGCTGACTCGGTGCTCGGCGCCACCCTCGAGCGGCGCGGGATCATCGGCAATAACGTCGTTAACTTCTTAAATACGCTTGCGGCCGCCATCGCTGCTTGCCTCTTTGCGCCGTTCATGTAAATCCTTTACGAAATTTCTTTGTATGAATTTAAGCGCCATACAGTACCACAAAGAAATTTCGCAAACGGCGCGAAGAGAAAACGCCGATCTTCATTACCTTTGACTTGGAACGATAGTCGCCCAATTATAACTTATGGACAATATCACGCAAAGCCTTCTTTACCAGTTCGAAAAAGAAACCCATTGGCATGACCTCGGGAACGGTATCAAACGCCAGGTTTTCGGCTACGACGACAAGATCATGCTGGTTAAGGCTCTTTTTGAGAAAGAGGCCGTGGGCGAGCTGCATCAACATCCGCATTCGCAGGTAACTTATGTGGAGAGCGGGGTTTTCGAAATGACGATCGGCGATGACGTTCGCCTGATCCGCGCAGGCGACGGCTATTACGTACCCCCGCACGTGATCCATGGATGCAGGTGCCTGGAACCGGGAATGCTGGTTGACGCTTTCAGCCCGATGCGCGAAGACTTTTTGAGTTAGAAGATCCGACTCATGACCTTCCTTATCATCCTGTTTTCCATCCTTATGCTCGTTGGGCTAGTTACCTGGGGAAAGATCAACGCCTTTATCGCGTTCATTATCGTTTCGCTCATGGCGGGGCTTTTATTGGGTATCCCGCTGGAGAGCGTCGCAAAATCTGTTTCCAAAGGAGTGGGCGATACCATCGGCGGAATTATCTGTATCATCGTGTTCGGCGCAATGCTGGGCAAGCTGGTGGCCGAGAGCGGCGCCGCACAACGCATCGCCACCGTGATTATGGACCTGTTCGGGCGAAAGTATGTGCAGGCGGCCATGGTCATCACCGGTTTCGTGATCGGGATCCCCTTGTTCTATAACGTCGGTTTTGTGCTCATGATCCCGTTGATCTTCTCCGTGGTCAGCAAGTATAAGATCCCGCCGGTATACATCGGGCTGCCTATGCTTTCTTCCCTTTCGGTGATGCATGGGTTCCTGCCGCCACATCCGTCGCCTACAGTGCTCGTTACGCAGTTCCACGCCAATATGGGGCTTACTTTTTTATATGGCATTATCCTGGCGGTGCCCGTGATCATTATTGCCGGTCCCTTATACACCCGTACGTTAAAGAACATCGTTTCTGTGCCTCTTAAGTCATTTTATACCGATGACATCCCGGAAGAGCGGCTTCCCGGCGCTTTTAACAGCTTTTTTTCTTCGCTGCTCCCGGTAGTATTACTGATGGCGGTCACCGCTTTACAGTTCCTGTTGCCGGGAGTTAAGGGTATCTCGTCGTTATTGACATTTCTCTCCGAACCTTCGGTGATCATGCTGCTGGCCCTGTTGGTGGCCACCTTCACGCTGGGGGTTTCGGGCGGCAGGAGCATGAAGGAAGTGATGGCCGTTTACGGCGAGTCGCTGAAGGACATCATTATCATCCTGCTGATCATCGGCGGCTCCGGCGCGCTAAAACAAGTATTTGTGGATAGCGGCGTTAACGCGGAGATCGCAACGGCGCTTCGCGACCTGCACGTCCACCCGCTGATCCTCGGCTGGCTGATCGCCGCCTTGATCCGCGTATGCCTCGGTTCCGCCACCATTGCCGGCCTTACCACTGCAGGTATTATGCTTCCGGTGCTGGCGGCCTCCGGTACAGACCCCAACCTGATGGTGCTCGCTATCGGCGCCGGCAGCCTGATGTTCTCCCATGTAAACGACCCCGGCTTCTGGATGTTTAAAGAGTACTTTAACATCTCCGTAAAAGATACGCTACGTTCCTGGTCGATGATGGAAACGCTTGTATCCCTGGGGGGGATCGCAGGGGTGATGCTGCTGAATATGGTGATACACTAGAATAAGTTACGTTATACGTGCCCGCATGGCGTGACAGGAAACGTATAACGTATAACCTCAAACGTTTTTACTAGCTTTGACCATCATGAAGAAAATTTCGTTTTTCATTGCAGCCGCGGCAGCGTCGCTGATGGCGTCGTGTGCCGGCGACGATAAAGGCAAGGTGGTGGCAGAGCAGGTGATTAAAGAGCCGGCGTTAACGGCGCCTTTCCGGTTTCATAAGGCCATTGAAGTAAAACCGGGACTTACGTTCGACGTGTTAAGCTGGGGGCGTGGCTCCGAATCCAGCGGTTCGTTCCTTATCCTTCGTTCTGATTCTACCCACCTCGAGTACCGGTCTACGGAAGGAAAGCTCGATGGCCGGGTAGAAGATGCCTGGAACATGGATATGGATTCTGACGGCAACCCCGAGATCTTTATCCAGTCGAAAGGCGAAGGGGAGGGCTCTTACCTGAACCTGTACGTATACGAATTTAATAATTCCGGCTCGGCACAACCACTTAAATTCCCGGAGCTGACCGCTGCCACGCGGAAGCTGTACCGCGGGATGGACTCCGTATACGTGAAAGACGGCAAGCTGCGCAGAGATTTCCCATTATTCGGTGAAAGCGATCCTGCCGGAAAACCCTCAGCAGGAAAGAAGCAGGTAGAATACAGCCTGCGCAACAATACGTTCACCATTAAAGAGGTCGAAAACGACACTACGCGCAGCAAATAACCGGAGGCATCATGAAGATCGGTATTATCGGCCTCGGCGATATGGGCAAACTATATGCCCGCACTTTCAGTAAAGCAGGTTATGATACCCTGGGATGCGATTTGCCCGGTACGCGTGAGGCGTTGCAGCGGGAATTAGCGCCCGAGGGAATTTCGGTGCTCGAAAACGGCGCCGAGGTTTCGGCTGCGGCCGACTTCATCATTTATTCGGTAGAGGCCGAAAAGATCGCGGAAGTAGTGGCTGCCAGTGGTCATGCCACCAAAATGGGCGCCATTGTGGGCGGACAAACCTCGGTGAAAACCCCCGAGATCGCCGCCTTTGAACGTTATCTCCCGCAACACGCACATATCGTTACCTGCCACTCATTGCACGGCCCCGCGTTTCCTACCGCGGGGCAGCAACTCATCGTTATCAGGCACCGGGCTACGGACGAAGCTTATGCCGCCGCGCTGGAGGTCTACAAGGCCCTGGGATCGAAGGTGGCCGAGATCCCCGATTACCACCAGCACGACCAGATCGTGGCCGATACGCAGGCCCTCACCCACATGGGTTTCGAAAGCATGGGTACCGCCTGGAAGAACGCCGGTTTTTATCCCTGGGATAATGATTCTTATAATAACGGGGGGATCGATAATGTAAAGATCCTTACCACCCTGCGTATTTTTAGTTACAAAGCGCACGTATATGCGGGCCTTGCCATCCTAAATCCCTACGCCCGCAAACAGGTCAGGCAATATGCCGTATCAGAGTCAGAGCTCTTTAAAATGATGATCCGTGAAGACGAAGCCCCTTTCAGGGAACGGATCTATAAAGCACGCGACTTCGTTTTCCACGAAAGCCGCGAGCTGCTGATGCTCGACGACGCCATCATGAAAACCTATAAGCTTTCCGGTAACACCGGTGCAAGGCGGCCCAACTCCCACCTGAGCCTGCTGGCCATGGTAGACGCCTGGTATCACCTCGGCGTAAACCCTTATGATAACCTGATCTGCCAGACCCCGCCTTTTCGCCTGAGACTGGGTATTGCCGAATATCTTTTTAAAAACGAGGAATTGCTCGAGGAATCCATACATACGGCATTGTTCGACAAAGGTATTCGCGGCGATGACCTCGAATTTCACTCCGCCGTACGCGAATGGTCGTCTATTATCGGCTATGGTGATATGGAAGGCTATAAAGCCCATTTCGAAGCCACTAAGGCGTTTTTCTCCCACCGTTTGCAGGATGGGCTGGCGCAGAGCGGGGAGTTGATCAGCCGGCTGATTTAGGTTACGTAATGTGTTCGACTTTGTACCTTCTCACTCCTGCAAGGGGGATGCGTTCGTCAATCGGGTCATGGGTATAAACATGGGCATTTGCGGTAGATGGAACTAACAACGTCCAACTATAAATTCCGGTTATTTTTTCTATCTTAATCCCAACTAAGATCCTCTTACTGCACCGACATGTCCCAGCCCCTTAAACGCGCCCTTACCGCCATTCACCTTTGGGCTATTGCGGTAGGCCTGGTGATATCGGGGGAGTATTTCGGGTGGAATTACGGCTGGGATGCGGCCGGCACCGTCGGGTTCCTGATCGCCACGTTACTGATCACGGTAATGTACGTCACGTTTATTTTCAGCTTCACGGAGCTTACCTCGGCCATTCCGCATGCCGGCGGCCCGTTCGCGTATTCGTACCGGGCATGTGGCCCGTTGGGCGGCTTTATCGCCGGGTACGCCACCCTGGTTGAGTTTGTTTTTGCGCCGCCCGCCATCGCGCTTGCATTGGGGAGCTATGTGCATTTTCTTCACCCGGCGGCACCGGTATTGGCGGTAGCCTTCGGATGCTATGTCCTGTTTATCGTGATCAACCTGCTGGGGGTTAAGGAGTCGGCCATGTTTTCGCTGGCGGTTACCGTCCTGGCGGTGGCAGAGCTGCTGTTGTTTATGGGTATCGTGGCGCCCGCTTACGAGCACACCAACTTTATGGCCAATCCTATGCCACATGGCTGGCCGGGCGTATTTGAGGCCCTGCCCTTCGCCATCTGGTTTTATCTGGCCATAGAAGGTGTGGCCATGGTGGCCGAGGAGGTGAGGGATCCGGCACGCAACATCCCCAGGGGATATTTATGGGGAATGTTTACCCTGGTAGTGCTTGCCATGGGGGTAATGGTGCTTACCGGCGGCATTACCGACTGGCGCCGGCTGAGCAGGATCGACTACCCGCTGCCCGAAGCCATCGGCATTGTATTGGGAAAGACCAGCAGCCTGACCAGGCTTTTTGCCGGGATCGGTCTTTTCGGGCTGATCGCTTCCTTTCATAGTATTATCCTGAGCTATTCGCGCGAGATCTATGCGCTGGCAAGAAGCGGGTACCTTCCCAGGTTCCTGTCGCAGGTGCATCCCAAAACCCGGGTGCCGCACTGGGCGCTCATTGCCGGCGGCCTGGTGGGCTGTATCTCGCTGCTTACCAATACTACCGGGCAGGTAATTATCCTTTCGGCGATGGGAGCTGTGGTGATGTACATTACCAGTATGATCAGCCTGTTCGTGATCCGTAAAAAAGAGCCGGGGCTGCACCGGCCGTTTATCGCGCCGTTTTATCCGTTGTTCCCGGCCATTGCGTTGGTGCTGTCGGTGATTTCGCTGGCAGCCATCACCTGGTTTAACCCGCGCCTGGCCCTGCTATTCGTGGCCGGGATGGTATTGATGGGCGGGATCTGTTTCCTGGTGCCTGGTTCGGGGAAGACCCTTAACGGCGCGCACGTACCCGGAACCGGTTCGAACCCCTGATCATGGCTTATAAATACAGCATCGGACACCTTACGTATACGTTTAACGACTTAAAGACCCTGCTTGCCCGTGCTACTCCTTTCCGGTCGGGAGATGCGCTTGCAGGTGTTGCGGCAACTACCTACCAGGAGCATGTAGCCGCACAGATCGCATTGGCGGATGTGCACCTCGACGTATTTCTCCGCGAAGCGCTTGTCCCTTACGAACAGGATGAAGTAACCCGCCTCATTATCGACTCGCACGATGCGGCGGCTTTCAAACCCATCGGCCATTTTACCGTGGGGCAGTTCCGCGATTGGCTGCTAAGCGACGCCTGCGATACAGCGGTGCTGAAGTCACTGGCAAACGGGATCACGCCCGAGATGGCCGCCGCAGTATCCAAGCTTATGCGGAACCAGGAGCTTATCGCGGCAGCAAAAAAATGCGAAGTGCTTACGTCTTTTCGTAATACGATCGGGTTAAGCGGGCGGTTGTCTACCCGGCTGCAGCCCAATCACCCTACAGACGACCCTGCCGGGATCTCCGCCAGCATTATTGATGGGATCCTGTACGGGAGCGGCGATGCGGTGATCGGTATTAATCCGGCGGGTGACAGCCCCGCCAACACACGCCGCCTCCTGGAGATGATCGATAATTTCCGGCGGCAGTTTGCCATACCCACGCAATCCTGTGTGCTTTGCCACGTAACCACCACGCTCGACCTGATCGAGAAACATGCGCCCGTCGATCTTACTTTTCAATCGATTGCTGGTACCCAAAGCGCCAACGCCAGTTTCGGGATCAGCCTGTCGCTCCTGGAAGAGGCTTACCAGGCTACATTATCACTTAATCGCGGCACGATCGGCAATAATGTGATGTATTTTGAAACGGGACAGGGAAGTGCGTTATCCGCCAACGCCCATTACGGCATCGATCAGCAGACGTGCGAAACACGCGCCTATGCGGTGGCCCGCAAATTCAACCCGCTGCTGGTGAACTCGGTAGTGGGTTTTATCGGTCCTGAATACCTTTACAATGGCAAACAGATCATCCGCGCTGCGTTAGAAGACCATTTTTGTGCGAAGCTGCTCGGCCTTCCCATGGGGATGGATGTTTGTTATACCAACCATGCCGAAGCCGACCAGGACGACATGGATACGCTGATCACGCTTCTCGGAGTATCCGGCTGTACTTTTATTATGGGCGTGCCCGGCGCAGACGATGTGATGCTCAACTACCAGTCGACGTCATTTCACGACGCCCTCTACCTGCGCAGGACGCTTGGCTTGCGTCCCGCCCCCGAGTTTGAGGCCTGGCTGGTACAGCAGGGAATTATGGACAGGCAAGGTAACCAGCTGCCGGATGCCGGGACCTATACACGTTTGTTGGGAGGGATTGGTCAATGAGCGGTGAAGAAAAGAACAGGCATCCTTACATCGTCAGCGATCATACCGCGGCGCTGAAACAATTTACGCGTGCCAGGATCGCCCTGGGGCGCACGGGCACTTCGGTACCCCATAAAGAAGCGCTCGCATTTAAGCTGGCGCATGCCGCTGCGCGTGATGCGGTATTTTCTATGCTCGACGTAAACGCGCTTCACGATGAATTAAAGCCGGCAGGTCTGCCGGTAATGCACCTGAAAAGCAAGGCTGCCGACCGCGACCAATACCTGCAGCGACCCGACCTGGGGAGAGAGCCCGATGAGCGCTCCGTCGCCCTGGTTAAAGCTTATGGATGTGATAGCTGTGACGTATGCATCATCCTGGCTGATGGTTTATCTTCGGAAGCCGTGAACCGGCATGCACCAGCGTTGGTGCGTCTGTTGGTAAACAGGCTGGCGCAGGCCGGGTTTACACTTGGCCCATTGATAATTGCCGAACAGGCCAGGGTTGCGTTTGCTGATCCTGTAGGGCAATTACTGGGGGCGGGGCTAAGCCTCATATTAATCGGTGAACGGCCCGGGCTCAGTTCGCCGCAAAGCATGGGCGCCTATATTACCTACCGGCCGATGCGCGGGCTTACCGATGAGGGCAGGAACTGCGTGTCGAATATTCATCCCGCCGGACTTTCTATCGGCCAGGCGGCCGAAAAGATCGCCTACCTGGTACGGGAATCGCTGCGGCGCAAAGTATCCGGCATCGCCCTGAAAGACGAAACGGGATTGCTGCCTTAGTCCTTCGGTTTTACCTTGGTCTTGCCGTCTTCGGTTTTGATCTTCACTTCGTCGGTTTTTACCTTGCTGTCTTCACCGTCAACTTTCTTTTTATAGTCGCCGTCTTTTTCTTTGGATTTATCACCGTCGGTTTTTAGCTTATAGTCGCCTTCTTTTACTTTCATTTTGTCGCCGTCGATCTTTATTTTGGTGTCGCCGTCTTTGATCTTGATTTTGTCGCCATCCACCTTCACCTTCGATTCGTCGAGGATCCACGTACCTGCATCAGACCGTACCACCGCGTTGTTCACCACCACGCCGGTTTTGTAGATCGTATCGCCGGAGTTGTCTATGTACAGCTCCACGGGTATACGGGCGATGCTGTCCATGGCATAACCTGTTTCCGGGTCTTTTACGATGTAAACCTGTTTTCCCGTATTGAGATCGGTATAAGAGCCGGCGGTGATCTGCGGCTCGTCTGACCCTGTAACCGCTTCTTCCGTTAGTACCGTATCGGTGTCAGCGTCTTTGTGCTCTTTGCTGTTGCAGCCGCTCAGCACGCCTGCCGTGAGCGCGGTGCCGATTAAAAAATGTATTGTCTTCATAATAGGTGTTTTGTTATTTCGCAACAACAGATTTCATCAAAAGGTTTTATATTGCGCTTCGCTGCCGCGATACATCTGTACCTGTGAAATGTTTAAAAAATGAAAATGAAGTTTGTAACCTATTAAACAGGGCTATACAAGTATGTTGGTATCAGAGAGACCAGGGCAATCCACCATTCTGATCATTGATCTTAATAAACCTAAACTGACCTCTGCCAGGGTCAAAACGAAGCACATTACCAGGGCAAAATATTACGTCACCTGTATCGTGGTTTCCGTGTTGAGTATGTTAGCGGCTACGGCCTTTTTATCACAGCGCAACCGCGAGAACGAAGAAAAACTGCGGCAGATGAACGTGCAGTTATCGGCATTAAAGGCGCAGATCCCCGAACGGGCCGACACTTCGAAGCTCCGCGGATATATCGAGCACATCGAGAAAAAACTGAGCAGTATCAATAAAACGTTATTGAAAAGAGGCGTGCGCGGATTTTCGAAAGATGCAGCAGGCGGGGGCAGCGAAGTATTGTCGAGCCTGCCGCTGGTGGAGAATTATGCGCTGATGGACCAGTATGTAAGCCGGGTGCTTTCAGGCATCTCGAATGTGCCGCTGGGGTATCCCGGGCAGCCGTCCGTGACCTCGCGTTTCGGTTTCAGGAACGATCCTTATGATTTTTCGAGAACGGAGTTTCATCCCGGCCTCGATTTCAGGGGCAACCAGGGCGATGCCGTTAAAAGCACCGCCGGAGGCAAAGTAGTGCGCGCAGGATGGTTTAGCGGCTACGGAAAGTGTGTGCGGGTAAAACACATCGCGGGCTACGAAACATTGTACGGACACCTGTCGAAGATAGTGGTAAGGGAAGGGGAGACCATTACGGCCGGTCAGCTGATCGGTAAAGTGGGATCTACCGGCCGCTCAACAGGAGCTCACCTGCATTACGAGGTGAGGCTGCATAATAAGCTCATCAACCCGGTGAAATTTCTGAACCTTGTAAATTGACGTCGGGAAACATCCGCGCCAAAGCAGTGATCGTGCACGGCTCGTTACCGGGATATCCAGGCGGCGCACATCACCGTTAAGCGTTCGGGCAAAGTAAAAGGCGGGATCATAACGGGCAACCTGGTGGTTGAAAACGGTGCGGTTTACAATGGAAATCTATCGATGAGCGAACCTGCCGCGGCCAGGTAAAACTTGCTATAAATATTTCTTGAAAAATAACAAGCTCACTATTTGACAATTAATTAATGTTTTCTATCTTTGCCGTCCCTTTCGGGGGGTTAAAATGTCTTGAACGAAGCCCTACTGCTTCGATGGGCACAAAAGATTAAAAGAAAATGTCAGGAATTATTGGAAAAAAAGTAGGAATGACCAGCATTTTCGATGCCGACGGGAAGAACATCCCTTGTACGGTGATCGAAGCTGGGCCTTGTGTTGTAACACAGGTTCGTACGGTCGATAAAGACGGCTACGACGGCATTCAGTTAGCTTTCGACGAAAAGAAAGAAAAGAACACCACCGAACAGCTCAAAGGACATTTCGCAAAAGCAAACACTACTCCAAAGCGGAAGCTTGTGGAGTTTAAGACGTTTGAGGATGCGAAGGAATTGGGTTCAACCATCACAGTCGACATCTTTGCCGAAGGCGATTTCGTAGACGTAGTTGGCACTTCTAAGGGTAAAGGTTTCCAGGGCGTGGTTAAACGTCACGGTTTTGGTGGTGTGGGTATGCAAACGCATGGCCAGCACAACAGGTTAAGGGCTCCTGGTTCACTGGGTGCGTCTTCATGGCCGTCACGCGTATTTAAAGGCATGCGCATGGCCGGTCGTACCGGCGGCGCCAGGGTGAAGATCCAGAATCTTCAGATCCTGAAAGTATATGCCGAGCAAAATTTACTGGTAGTGAGCGGTTCAATTCCGGGAGCTAAAGGTTCTTACGTAATTGTAGATAAATAAGGAGATGGAAGTTAACGTATTCAATATAGCAGGCAAAGAAACAGGCGCTAAGGTGCAGCTTTCTGATGCGATATTCGGTATCGAGCCGAACGACCACGCTGTTTATCTGGACGTAAAGCAGTACCTCGCTAACCAGCGCCAGGGAACGCATAAATCAAAACAGCGTAACGAAATTGCAGGGTCAACCCGCAAATTATATAAACAAAAAGGTACAGGCGGCGCCCGTGCAGGCAGCATCAAATCGCCGCTCTTTAATGGTGGCGGCCGTGTGTTCGGTCCGCAACCGCGCGACTATAGCTTTAAACTGAACAAGAAGCTTAAAGCCCTGGCCCGCAAGTCCGCCCTTACTTACAAAGCGAAGGACAACAACATTGTGGTGCTGGAAGATTTCACCTTCGATGCCGTAAAGACCAAGAGCTACATCAAGATGGTGACTGATCTGAACGTGGCAGGTGAGAAAACCTTACTGGTACTGCCAGCCGCAAATCAAACGGTTTATTTATCAAGCCGGAACATAAAGAAAGCAAAAGTGATCACAGCCGACCAGTTGAATACCTACGATGTATTGAACGCAGGCAAGCTTTTACTGACCGCAGGTTCTGTTAAAACCCTGGAGGAGGCATTGTCCAAATAATTATGGAAATCTTAAAGAAACCCATTTTAACAGAAAAAGCGTCCCTGCTTACTGAGAAGTTAAACAGGTACTCGTTCAAAGTGAATCCTAAGGCCAACAAATTGCAGATCAAACAGGCAATTGAGTCGATGTATAATGTGAGTATCGAATCGATCAATACCATCGTGGTTTCGGGGAAGAAGAAAACAAGATATACTAAAGCCGGATTTGTATCAGGTAATGCGCCTAAGTACAAAAAAGCGATCATTACGCTGAAAGAAGGTGAAACCATTGACTTTTACAGCAATATTTAATTAGATCATGGCAGTAAGAAGATTTAAACCGGTTACTCCCGGTACCCGTTTCAGAGTAGGCGGTGATTATTCTGATGTTACGACTAACGTTCCTGAAAAGTCGTTGGTAACATCCATTAAAAAATCCGGTGGCAGGAACCAGTCCGGTAAGATGACCATGCGTTACCTCGGCGGCGGCCATAAAAAGTCGTTCCGTATCATCGATTTCAAACGCGATAAGCATACCATTCCTGCAACTGTGGCAACGATCGAGTATGACCCTAACCGTACGGCACGTATCGCCCTGGTAAACTACGCGGACGGAGAGAAGCGTTACATTATCGCTCCCGAAGGACTGCAGGTCGGACAGGTGATCGTATCAGGCGAAGGTTCTGCTCCTGAAGTAGGGAACGCGTTGCCTTTAAAGAACATCCCGTTAGGTTCTATCATCCACAATATCGAGCTTAACCCGGGGCAGGGTGCATCTATCGCACGCAGCGCCGGAACTTATGCGCAGCTTTCTGCACGCGACGGCAAATACGCCATCATAAAATTGCCTTCAGGCGAAACCAGGATGATCCTGGCTACCTGCATGGCTACGATCGGCACCGTGTCTAACTCAGAGAAAGCGAACGAAGTATTGGGTAAAGCAGGCCGCAAACGCTGGCTGGGCCGTCGCCCGAGAGTAAGAGGTGTTGCAATGAACCCGGTAGATCACCCTATGGGTGGTGGTGAAGGAAGGGCTTCCGGAGGTCACCCACGTTCACGCAAGGGCTTACTTGCGAAAGGCTTCAAAACACGCGATAAGAAGAAAACATCCGATCGTTACATCATTGAGAGGAGAAAGAAATAACAATGGCTCGTTCGATAAAAAAAGGACCCTATATTGACCACAACCTTGTAAAGAAGGTTGATACGATGAATGATAGCAGCAGGAAGACTGTTATCAAAACCTGGTCACGCAGATCGATGATCTCCCCGGATTTTGTTGGTCATACATTTGCAGTACACAACGGTAACAAGTTTATCCCGGTGTATGTAACTGAGAACATGGTTGGACATAAATTGGGAGAATTTGCTCCTACCAGGACATTTAGAGGTCACTCTGAAAAGAAAAAATAACAGGTAATGGAAGCAACAAACAAAATTAAAAGGTCTGTACTGATCAGACAACGCAAAGAGCAGGAGAAAGCTCAGACAGGCGGCGCTTCTGTTGCCACCCTGCAAAACTGCCCTACTTCTCCTCGTAAGATGAGATTGGTTGTCGATATGATCCGCGGAGAGCGTGTTGAAAAAGCATTAGCGATCTTAAAGTTCACCAACAAGGAAGCTGCTGCGAGAGTGGAAAAATTGTTGTTCTCGGCGATCAAAAATTGGGAAGCTAAAAACGAGGGCCTAAAATATGAAGACCAGGAGTTGTATGTAAAAACAATCTCTGTAGGCGGTGGCCGTCAGCTTAAAAGATTACGCCCGGCCCCACAGGGACGCGGTTACAGGATCCGGAAGCGTTCGAACCACGTAACGCTTATCGTTGACAGCAAGAATATTGAATCTCAAGCTAAGTAAGGATAATGGGACAAAAAGCACATCCAATAGGTAACAGGTTAGGAATCATCAAAGGTTGGGATTCTAACTGGTTCGGCGGAAACAACTACTCCGATAAATTAGTTGAGGACGAGAAAATAAGAAAATACCTGTCAGCCCGTATTTCTAAGGGAGGTATCTCTAAAGTAGTGATCGAGCGTACCCTGAAGCGCATCACCGTAACTATTCATACTGCCCGTCCGGGTATCGTGATCGGTAAAGGCGGCCAGGAAGTTGATAAAGTGAAGGAAGAGCTGAAGAAGCTTACTAAGAAAGACGTTCAGATCAACATCTTCGAGATCAAACGCCCTGAGTTAGATGCCCAGCTGGTTGGCGAAGGTATCGCAAAACAGCTCGAAGCAAGGATCTCCTTCCGTCGTGCCATGAAAACATCTATCGCTTCTACCATCCGCATGGGTGCCGAAGGGATCAAGATCATGTGTTCAGGACGTTTGGGCGGCGCAGAGATGGCACGTACCGAGCAGTACAAAGAAGGAAGAATTCCTTTGCATACATTCCGTGCGGATATCGACTACGCGCTAGCTGAAGCACATACCACTTATGGTAAGATCGGTATTAAAGTATGGATCTGTAAAGGTGAAGTATACGGTAAACGCGATCTTTCTCCGAACATCGGCCAGACTACCGGCGTGAAAGGCAGAGGCGCTGAAGGCGCTGCGTCATTCGGTGGTGGCGATCGGAACGACCGTCGTGGCGGTGGCAACGATCGTCGTCCGGGCGGCGACAGAAGGGGCGATAACCGCGGTGGCGGCCCGGGCCAGAATCGTGGTGGCGGTGGTCCAAACCGCAGTGGCGGCCCAGGCCAGAACCGTGGCGGTAACGCAGGTGGCGGCTTCAGGGGTGGAAAAAGATAATTTTAGTACAGAAATCGGTTTTCCGATAAAAATATAAGAACATGTTACAGCCAAAGAGAACGAAGTTCAGGAAGATGCAAAAGGGCAAAATGAAAGGCCTCGCCGGTCGCGGTGCGGAGCTTGCCTTTGGTTCTTTCGGAATAAAATCATTAGAACCGGCGTGGATCACCAGCAGGCAGATTGAAGCTGCCCGTATTGCCGTAACGCGCTTTATGAAACGTGAAGGCCAGGTGTGGATCCGCATTTTTCCTGACAAACCGGTAACCAAAAAACCTGCCGAAGTACGTATGGGTAAAGGTAAAGGTGCCCCTGAGTACTGGGTAGCTGTTGTACGCCCGGGCAGGATGATCTTTGAAGCTGAAGGTGTGCCTCTGGAAGTTGCCAAGGAAGCATTACGTTTAGCCGCTCAAAAATTACCGGTACAAACCAAATTCGTTATGCGTAGGGATTACGTAGAAGCATAAAAAGGCCGGTGGCTGATAGCTGATAGCTGGCAGCCAATAGCCGAAAGCTAGAAAAAAATGAAAAACTCAGAGATTTTAGGGCTATCAACAGAGGAGATCGTGGCTCGCATTGGCGAAGAAAAGGCCAGCCTCACTAAATTAAAATTTGCACATACCGTTTCTGCGATTGAAAATCCTACCCGGATTGCCAAAGTAAGAAAAGATATAGCACGTTTAAACACAGAATTGACCAAGCGCAAAGCGGAAGCGAAAGCATCTGCGGAGTCAGGGTCCGCTTCTGAATAACAATAAGTCGAAATGGAAAGACAATTAAGAAAGACCCGTACCGGGTTGGTAGTAAGCAACAAAATGGATAAATCCATCGTAGTTGCCGTGGAAAGGAAAGTAAAACACCCGATCTATGGTAAGTTCGTAAAGAAAACTACCAAATTTAAGGCTCATGACGAAGAAAACACATGTGGTGTCGGAGATACCGTGTTAATTATGGAAACTCGTCCGCTGAGTAAGACAAAAAACTGGCGTTTGGTTCAAATTTTAGAGAGGGCTAAGTAACATGGTACAGCAGGAATCAAGACTCACTGTTGCAGACAACAGCGGAGCCAAAGAAGTTTTAGTGATCCGGGTGCTGGGCGGCACAGGCAAGCGTTATGCTTCCCTGGGCGACAAAGTAGTGGTTACCGTAAAAAGCGCGATCCCTTCCGGGAACGTGAAAAAAGGGACCGTCTCTAAGGCCGTGATCGTACGCACCAGTAAAGAAGTAAGACGTAAAGACGGTTCCTATATCCGTTTCGACGACAATGCGGCTGTATTGCTGAATGCCCAGGATGAGCCGCGCGGTACACGTATCTTCGGCCCGGTAGCCAGGGAGCTGCGTGAAAAACAGTTTATGAAAATTGTATCATTAGCACCGGAGGTACTGTAAAATGAATAAAGAGACTAAAGTAGCCAAACTGAAGGTACGCAAAGGCGACCTGGTGAAGATCATCGCCGGCGACTCAAAAGGCAAAGAAGGCAAGATCCTGGAAGTAATTACAAAAACCAACAGGGCAGTGGTAGAAGGTGCTAACATGGTATCTAAACACACTAAGCCAAATGCGGCCAACCCTAATGGCGGCATCGTTAAGAAAGAGGCTTCATTGCATATTTCTAACCTGATGGTGATCGACCCTAAATCCGGTAAGCCTTCACGTGTAGGAATTAAAAAGGACGATAAAGGTAAACTGGTTCGTGTAGCTAAAAAATCCGGGGAGGAAATTAAGTAATGACTTATATACCAAGATTAAAAACAAAATACAAAGACGAGATCCGCACCGCGCTTAAGGACAAGTTCCAGTATAAGAGCGTAATGCAGGTCCCGAAATTGGAAAAGATTGCCATTAACCAGGGTGTTGGTGCCGCAACTACAGATAAAAAACTGATCGAGCATGCGATCACCGAGCTGACCACCATTACCGGTCAGCAGGCGATCTCTACCCGTTCGAAGAAAGATATCTCGAACTTCAAGTTACGTAAAGGTATGCCGATCGGTGTACGTGTTACGCTTCGCGATAATACCATGTACGAGTTCCTCGACAGGCTGATCGCTGTGGCGCTTCCGCGTATCCGTGATTTCAAAGGCATCAATGACAAAGGATTCGACGGCCGTGGTAACTATACACTGGGTATTACAGAGCAGATCATTTTCCCTGAAATTAACATCGATAAGATTAACAAGATCATGGGAATGGATATTACCTTTGTAACCTCCGCGAAATCGGATGTAGAAGCACTGGAGTTATTAAAGCAATTTGGTTTGCCTTTTAAGAATCAAAATAACAACAATCAATAATGGCTAAAGAAGGTGTAAAAGCGCGTGAAGTAAAGCGTGCACGGTTAGTTGCCAAATATGCTGAAAAGAGAGCAGCGCTTAAAGCTGCAGGCGAGTTTGAAGAGCTGGACAAGTTGCCAAAGAACTCTTCGCCCGTACGTCTCCACAATCGGTGCAAATTAACCGGCCGTCCGAGAGGATATATGCGTCAGTTCGGTATTTCACGTGTAACATTCCGTGAAATGGCGCTTGCGGGCAAGATCCCGGGAGTGAAGAAGGCGAGCTGGTAATAAAAGTTATACGTTTAACGTTCGACGTTGTGCGTTCCCGGTCCGGCGCTTAGCAAGGCGCCTGGGGGAATGTACAACGTCAAACGCATAACGTCCAACCCCAATGAATTAACCGATGGAAGGTCGTCCCGATGGACGGGAAGGAAACCACCATCACAGATCAAATATAATGAATACAGATCCAATAGCAGATTATCTTACCCGGGTAAGGAATGCGATCAAGGCGAACCACAGGGTGGTTGAGATCCCCGCTTCTAACCTGAAGAAGGAGATCACCAAAGTACTTTTCGACAAAGGGTACATCACAAACTACAAGTTTGAAGATTCAACCGTGCAGGGCACGATCAAGATCGCGTTGAAATATCACCCGATCACCAAGATCCCCGCGATCCGCACCATCACCCGCGTAAGCAGCCCGGGTTTAAGGCAATATGCCGGAATGGACAACATGCCGCGCGTACTCAACGGATTAGGCATCGCCATCCTCTCTACTTCTAAAGGTGTTATGACCGATAAAGAAGCCAGGAGCCTCAATATCGGCGGTGAAGTTTTATGTTACGTTTATTAACGATAGGAGATTAAGCGATGTCAAGAATAGGAAAAGCGCCAATTGCGATCCCGGCAGGAGTTACCCTCTCTGTATCAGATAATAACCTGGTAACTGTAAAAGGACCAAAAGGAGAATTAACCCAGCAGGTTGATTCGGATATAACCGTATCACAGGAAGATACCAATATTATCGTTAAAAGGCCATCTGAGCAGAAACGCCACAAAGCGCTTCACGGTCTGTACCGCTCACTGATCAATAACATGGTTAAAGGTGTAACCGAAGGGTACAAAACTACGCAGGAACTGGTAGGTGTAGGTTACCGTGCTACAAACACAGGTAATACACTTGACCTTGTTTTGGGCTACTCTCACCATTATGTTTTCGAGTTACCAAAAGAGATCAAAGTAACCACCACCGCGGATAAGGGTAAGAACCCGACCATCATTTTAGAAAGCATTGACAAACAGTTGTTGGGCCAGGTAGCTGCAAAGATCCGCTCACTTCGTACACCTGAACCATATAAAGGAAAAGGTATCAAGTTCGCGGGTGAAGTATTGAGAAGAAAAGCAGGTAAATCAGCATCTAAAAAATAATCATCATGGCAGGAACAAAATCATCCCGCAGAGAGCGGATTAAAAAAGGGATCAGGAAAGTAATTTCTGGTTCAGCTGAGCGCCCCCGTTTATCAGTATACAGGAGCAACAAAGGCATTTATGCCCAGATCATTGATGATACCACCGGAAAAACACTGGTTTCTACTTCTTCCCTGGCAAAAGATTTTTCTGTAAAAGGAACAAAGATCGAGCAGTCGAAAGAAGTCGGTAAAACAGTAGCTGAGAAAGCGATCGCAGCAGGGATCAGCAAAGTGGTCTTCGACAGGAATGGTTATTTATACCATGGCCGCGTGAAATCACTCGCAGAAGGTGCCCGTGAAGGCGGTTTAGATTTTTAATCACAGCTGAAAAAAATAAGAAAATGTCAACAATCAATATAAAGAGAGTAAAATCAAGCGAGATCGAATTAAAAGACCGCCTGGTAAGTATTCAGCGTGTGGCTAAGGTTACCAAAGGGGGACGTACATTCAGTTTCTCGGCAATCGTGGTAGTAGGCGACGAGAATGGCGTAGTAGGTTACGGCCTGGGCAAAGCCAAAGAAGTAACGGAGGCGATTGCTAAAGGTGTGGACGACGCGAAAAAGAACCTGGTAAAGGTTCCTGTGATCAACGGTACCATCCCGCACGAGCAGATCGGCAAATTTTCCGGTGGTTTCGTGTTCATCAAACCTGCAGCAAACGGTACCGGTGTTATCGCCGGTGGCGCGATGCGTGCAGTGCTTGAAAGTGCCGGCGTACATAACGTACTCGCTAAATCAAAAGGATCATCGAACCCGCATAACGTGGTTAAAGCAACTGTATCGGCATTATCGCAATTGCGCGATGCATATACAGTAGCGCAGCACCGTGGTGTGGAATTGGGTAAAGTTTTTAACGGATAAGACGATGGCTAAGATCAAAGTAACACAGATTAAAAGCGTTATCGACAGAAGCGAGCGCCAGAAAAAAACCATGCAGGCATTGGGCTTGAATAAGATCAACCAGTCTGTAGAGGTGGAAGCCAGCCCGGCCATTATCGGGATGGTAAGGAAAGTTAATCATTTAGTGGCAGTAGAAAGTATCTAATCATGAACTTAAGTAACTTAAAACCTGCAGAAGGTTCTACAAAAAACAGGAAACGTATCGGTCGCGGTACGGGTTCCGGACGGGGTGGTACATCAACACGCGGACATAAAGGTGCCGGTTCACGTTCTGGTAATTCTACCAAGATCGGCTTTGAAGGCGGTCAGATGCCTTTACAGCGCCGCTTACCTAAGGTAGGTTTCAAAAATATCAACAGGGTAGAGTATGTAGGTGTTAACCTGGATGTGATCCAGGGCCTCGCTGAGAAATTCAACCTCGAAGCGGTTGATTTCGCCGTATTAAAGGAGCACGGTCTCGTATCGAAAAACGACCTGGTTAAGATCCTCGGAAGAGGCGAACTAAAAGCTAAACTGGAAGTTAAAGCACATGCTTTTACTGCAACCGCTCAAAAAGCTATCGAAGCAGCTGGTGGTTCTACAGTTAAATTGTAACAGATGAAGAAACTGATCACAACCTTAACCAACATCTGGAATATTGAGGACCTCAGGGCGCGGATCTTCTTCACACTGATATGTCTCCTGGTTTACCGGGCGGGATCTTATATTACCCTTCCAGGTGTTGATGCGAATATCCTCGATCTGAAATCGGCTAAAGAAGCCAGTGGTCTTGTAGGCCTGATCAATATGTTTGCAGGGGGGTCGTTTTCCCGTGCATCTATCTTCGCCCTTGGCGTGATGCCGTATATCTCGGCATCCATCGTAGTTCAGCTGTTGGGTATCGCTGTCCCTTCTTTCCAGAAAATGCAGAAAGAAGGAGAAAGCGGCCGTAAAAAGATCAACCAGATCACTCGTTACCTGACGGTGGCGATCACCCTGCTCCAGGGCGCGGCGTATGTTCGCTCAGGACAGATCCCCGTCGACGCGAAGATCTTGTCTGAACCGATGTTTACCATCTCTTCGATGTTCGTTCTTTCTGCCGGTACCCTCTTCGTGATGTGGCTGGGTGAAAAGATCACCGACAGGGGTATCGGTAACGGTATTTCCCTGATCATTATGGTTGGGATCATTGCCCAGCTGCCCCCGGCACTCCTTGGAGAGTTCGGCTCGAGAATGGCGGGTGAAGGTGCCGGCGGGCCTATTCCGTTCGTACTTGAGATCATCGCTTTGATCGCCGTGGTGATGTTCACTATCCTGATCGTTCAGGGTGTGAGAAAGATCCCGGTACAATATGCGAAGAAGATCGTTGGTAACAAGCAGTATGGCGGTGTGCGTCAGTATATTCCGTTGAAAGTAAATGCAGCCGGTGTAATGCCGA
Organism: Hufsiella ginkgonis; assembly: GCF_009834915.1. Taxonomy (GTDB): domain Bacteria; phylum Bacteroidota; class Bacteroidia; order Sphingobacteriales; family Sphingobacteriaceae; genus Hufsiella; species Hufsiella ginkgonis. Next base: position 31,314 of record NZ_WVHS01000003.1, read on the forward strand.
TCATTTTCGCCCAAGCGATCATGTTCATCCCGACAACATTGGGCAGCATTTTCCCATCTGCACAAGGACCGGTATTGACCTCGCTGAGCAATTACACGTCGCTTCCGTATAACCTGGTGTTTGCATTCCTGATCATCGCTTTTACCTTTTTCTATACGGCCATTACCGTTAACCCGGTACAGATGTCTGATGATATGAAGAAGAACGGCGGATTTATCCCGGGTGTAAAGCCAGGAAAGTTCACCGGGGAGTACATCGATTCAGTGATCTCAAAGATCACGTTACCCGGTTCGGTATTCCTCGCCATCATTGCGATCCTGCCTTCCATGGCGGCCAAAGTTGGAATAAGCAGCCAGTTTGCGCATTTCTTTGGAGGTACTTCGCTATTGATCCTGGTGGGTGTTGTGCTGGATACGTTACAGCAGATAGAGAGTCATTTATTAATGCGTCATTATGACGGGCTAATGAAGACTGGCAGGATCAAGGGACGTACACCTGTTGCTGCAGGAGTTACGGGTAACTAAACCATGCCTTCGAAGTCAAACATCTATTACAAATCTCCCGAAGAGGTTGAACTAATCAGAGAAAGCTCCTTACTGGTTTCCAGGACATTGGCCGAAGTGGCTAAGGTGATAGGACCGGGCATAAGGACCATTGAACTTAATACGCTTGCGGAAAGCTTTATCAGGGATAACGGCGGCGTGCCGGCCTTCCTTAATTATAACGGCTTTCCCTGGTCGCTCTGCATTTCGCTGAATGACCAGGTGGTACATGGCTTTCCCGGCCAATATGCACTGAAAGAGGGTGATATCGTTTCCGTAGACTGCGGGGTGATCCTGAACAAGTTTTTCGGTGATTCGGCATATACCTTTCCTATCGGCGAGATTGACCCGGTTATTGGAAAGTTGCTTAGGGTCACCAAAGAATGCGTAGCCCTGGGCGCCGAGAAAGCGGTGGCGGGAATGCGGCTTGGCGATATTGGACATGCTGTGCAGGAACATGCAGAAAAGAACGGTTACGGTGTAGTTAAAGAACTTGTTGGGCATGGCGTGGGAGTAAAGCTCCATGAAAGCCCCGAAGTGCCTAACTATGGCAAACGCGGTTCAGGCATGCTGCTCGAGGAAGGAATGGTACTTGCGATTGAACCTATGATCAACCAGGGAAGGGCATCGGTGAAGTTCTGGGATGATGGCTGGACCGTAAGCACGGTCGATAAAAAGCCGTCGGCGCATTATGAGCATACGGTTGCGGTGAAAAAAGGAAAGTCCGACGTACTCTCTACCTTCGAATATATCGAAGAAGTATTGGGAAAGCGGACAGCGCCGGAAAATTTATAAAAAAAATCCTGGGAATATAAAATTTCGAAATTTTTTATTTAATTTTGCGTCCCCGTTTAACAGGGTAAATTAAGTAAAAATCAAGAAAATATATGGCTAAACAAGCCTCTATTGAACAGGACGGCATCATAAAAGAAGCATTATCAAACGCGATGTTCCGGGTAGAACTGGAAAACGGTCACGAGATAATTGCACACATTTCAGGTAAGATGCGGATGCACTACATCAAGATCTTGCCTGGGGATAAAGTTAAATTAGAAATGTCGCCTTACGATTTGTCAAAAGGCAGGATAACTTATAGGTATAAATAATATGAAAGTTAGAGCATCCATCAAAAAGCGTAGTGCTGATTGCAAGATCATTCGCCGTAAGGGAAAACTTTACGTAATTAACAAGAAGAACCCTAAATACAAACAACGTCAGGGATAAGATAATTCAGATGGACGATTTTCGGTTTACGGTTTCCAGTATGGCGTAAATCATCAATCGGAAATCGTAAATCGCTAAATAAAACTATGGCAAGGATAGCAGGTATTGATTTACCAAGAAACAAAAGGGGAGAGATCGGTCTTACGTACATTTTCGGTATCGGACGGTCTACCGCACAGAGCATTTTAGATCAGGCAGGAATCGGCTATGATGTAAAGGTACAGGATTGGACTGACGAGCAGTTGTCGGCAATTCGTGGTATCATCAACGATCAGATCAAAGTTGAGGGCTCATTGCGCTCTGAAGTTCAGCTTAATATCAAGCGTTTGATGGACATCGGATGTTACCGTGGCTTACGTCACCGTAAAGGTCTTCCTGTTCGCGGACAGCGCACCAAAAACAATTCGCGTACCCGTAAAGGCAAGCGTAAGACAGTTGCAAACAAGAAAAAGGCTACTAAATAATACCGGATAGTAATGGCTAAAACTAAAAAAGTAACCAAAAAGCGCATCGTAGTGGTTGAGCCCGTTGGGCAGGCGCACGTGAATGCGACATTCAATAATATCATCATCACGCTGACTAACAGCCAGGGACAAGCAGTGTCCTGGTCGTCTGCCGGTAAGATGGGTTTCAAAGGTTCTAAAAAGAACACTCCTTATGCCGCCGGACAGGCTGCTGCCGATTGCGGTAAAGTAGCGTACGACCTTGGATTACGTAAAGTAGAAGTGTTCGTAAAAGGCCCGGGCGCAGGTCGGGAGTCTGCAATCAGGACGCTTCAAACCACTGGGATCGAAGTAACCACTATCAGGGACATTACACCTATGCCCCACAACGGCTGCCGCCCTCCAAAGAGAAGAAGAGTATAACTTCTTATAGTAAATTAATATAAATTTTAAAGCTAAGAGTCGGCAACTGCGGGTTGCATGATACTTTAAACAAACAAAAATGGCAAGATACACAGGCCCAAAATCAAAGATCGCCCGTAAATTCAGGGAACCGATCTTTGGTCCGGACAAAGCACTCGAAAGAAAGAACTACCCCCCAGGCATGCACGGAGCTTCAAAGCGTCGTGGAAAACAGTCGGAATACGCTGTTCAGCTGATGGAGAAACAAAAAGTTAAGTACACTTACGGGGTTTTGGAGAAACAGTTCGAGAACCTTTTCCATAAAGCGTCTTCAAAAGAGGGCATCACCGGTGAGAACCTTCTTAAGTTATTGGAAGCACGTTTAGATAACGCAGTTTACCGCTTAGGCATTGCCCTTACACGCTCAGGTGCACGTCAGCTGGTAAGCCATAAACACATTACCGTAAACGGTGAAGTGGTAAATATTCCTTCGTACTCTTTACGTGCCGGCGATGTAGTTGCCGTACGTGAGCGTTCGAAATCCCTGGAGTCTGTAACCAACTCGGTAGCAGGCCGGAAGATCAACAAGTTCAGCTGGCTGGAATGGGATGCTAGCTCGTTAACAGGTAAATTCCTCAACTATCCGAATCGCGATGAGATCCCGGAGAACATTAAGGAAAACCTGATCGTCGAGCTTTACTCTAAATAACAGCATAACATATACGCTGCCTGGTGGTTACCAGGCAGCTTTATTTCATTTAACATTAATTAGATATAATGGCAATTTTAGCATTTCAGAAACCTGATAAAGTGATCATGCAAAAATCGACTGATTTTGATGGCACTTTCGAATTTCGTCCGTTGGAACCAGGTTTTGGGGTTACTATTGGTAATGCTTTAAGACGTATCCTGCTTTCCTCGTTAGAGGGATATGCAATTACGTCCGTTCGCTTTTCCGGAGTGTCGCATGAGTTCTCCACGATCCAGGGCGTTGTAGAAGACGTTACCGAGATCATTCTTAACTTAAAGCAGGTTCGTTTTAAAAAGACCGGCGATTCAGGAGATACTGAAAAGATCTTCGTGATCATCAACGGGCAAGACCAGTTTAAAGCCGGAGATATCACCAAGTTTTCGAATAACTTCACTGTATTAAATCCTGAGCTGGTAGTTTGCAATATGGAAACTTCGGTTACGCTCGAAATCGAGCTTACCGTAAACAAAGGCCGGGGATACGTACAGTCGGAAGAGAATAAAAGCGCTGACGCCGTAGTAGGCGTGATCGCGATCGATTCTATCTATACGCCGATCAAGAACGTGAAATACACTATCGAGAATTATCGTGTAGAGCAGAAAACCGACTACGAGAAATTGGTGCTGGATATCACTACCGACGGATCCGTTCACCCGGAAGATGCGCTGAAAGAAGCAGCCAAGATCCTGATCCATCACTTCATGTTATTCTCTGACGAGAACATCATGCTGGAAGCACAGGCGAAAGAGGAAACCAAGGAAGTTGACGAAGAGATCCTGCACATGCGCAAGATCCTGAAAACCGAGCTGGTTGATCTTGATCTTTCTGTACGTGCGTTGAACTGCCTCAAAGCCGCGGATATCCGCAGTCTTGCCGAGCTGGTTTCTTACGACGTAGCGGATATGCTTAAATTCAGAAACTTCGGTAAAAAATCGTTAACTGAGATCCAGGACCTGGTTAAATCTAAGGGACTGTCTTTCGGAATGAACCTGTCGAAATATAAACTCGACGAAGACTAAGCAGCTAGCTGGTCGATAATTAATAAGCGACGTCTGCATAAATCCTCCTGCTAACTGTGCGGGAACGGTATGCAGGTGTAAATAAAAAGAAAATGAGACACGGAAAAAAAATCAACCATTTAGGTCGTACAGACAGCCACCGGAAAGCGATGCTTTCTAATATGGCGTCATCGCTTATCTTACACAAACGCATCACCACTACGCTGGCAAAAGCTAAGGCACTGCGCACGTATATAGAGCCACTGATCACCAAATCGAAAAACGATACCACGCATTCACGTCGTACCGTGTTCAGCTACCTGAAAGACAAAGAAACTACAGGTTTGCTGTTCCGCGAAATCGCTGAGAAAGTGGCTAACCGCCCGGGTGGTTACACCCGTATCATCAAGCTTGAAAACCGTTTAGGCGATAACGCCGAGATGGCGATTATAGAGCTGGTTGACTACAACACCGTTTATACCAAAGGCGGAGAAGCTGCGGTAGCGAAGAAATCAACACGTCGCCGTGGTTCTGGCAGCAAGGGTAAAGCGGTAACTGCTGCTCCGGCTGCAAAAGAAACAGCCGCTTTCACTGAAGAAGCGGCGCCTGCGGATCCCGCAGAAAACGCGGCTTCTGAAGAGAATGCAGAAAAAGGCGAATAGTTAGTAACGACTACAAACAAAGAGGCTTCCTTCATTAGAGGGAAGCCTCTTTGTTTTTATGGCTATCCTTATTTACGGGCTCTTAATTTCCTGCAGGAATATTATCTTTAGTCCACTAAACGGCGTCGGTTGCCGGACTATCCATCATTATTATATTTTATGAAAAATTTCTTTACTGGAAGAAAGGCTGTTTTAACCTTGCTATTATTGCCGTTTCTGACATTGGCGCTCTATGCTCAGCAAAAGCCTGCAATAACATGGAAGGACGTTTCCAGGTGGCGCTCCATTAAAAGTTTCTCCGACCAACTTTCACCTGACGGTAAATGGATGGCCTGGGTGACCGGCCCGACAGAAGGCGATCTCGAGGTGGTATTGAGGAGCACATCCGATACATTGACCAGGAAGTATCCTTGCGGAGCTGTTATAGCATCGGTATCGTTTTCAGGGGATTCCAGGTACTTCGCCTTTAAGGTGGCGCCGAAAGATGCCGAGGCAAAGGCCGCAAAGAAGATCAATAAACCCTTGTTTGATAAGCTGGCCATCATTTCGATCGCGGATAACAAAAAGACGGAGTTCGAAAAAGTAAAGACGTTTGCATTTCCCAAAGAGGCCTCTAACTGGGTTGCTATTCACTTTGCCGGATCCGCCCCGGCAGGCCCGCCCGCTCCGGATGCGGCTAAGGGGACCGACCTCCTGTTGTACAACGTAGTGAGCAAAAAAAGCTTTAATATCGGGAACGTGAGCGAATATTCCTTTAACAAGAATGGAAACCTGCTCGCATACACCATTGATGCGGCGGGGCAGAACGGCAACGGTATTCTGCTTTACGATTTTAAAACCGGCATCGCATCCGCCATTGACAACGATAAAGCCACGTATAAGTCTATCCGCTGGACGGACAACGGTGATGCGTTTGCCTTGTTAAAGTCTAATAAGAATGAGAAGTATAAATCCGACGTTTTCTCAGTGATTGGTGTGAGCAAACTGAACGGCGATCTTTCAGAGAAAACCATTTATTCAGGGATTGAAGACGAGACCTTTCCTAAGGGGATGGGCATCAGTACGAATAGCCGCCCGTATTGGTCTGATGACCTGGGTACCTTGTTCTTCGGGATAGATAAACTGGAAGCCAGCGACAAGAAGCCAGAAGGCAAAGCCGATTCTGCCAATAGATCCGCCACGAAAAGACCGGATTCTGCGGGGGTAAAAGCGCAGGGACCTTCCATGGCGGCTGCCGCTAAGAAAGACGATATCGAGAAACCGGATATGATCATCTGGAACTGGCAGGATAAACGTTTGCAATCGGCGCAGCAGGTTCAGGAGATAACGGATAAGAATTATAGCTACCTGGGTATGTACCGGCCGCTGACAAAAAAATACACGCGCCTGGCCGACAGTACCCTGCGAAGCGTAGTGATCGCGCCGAAACAATTATACGCCATCGGTTACGATAATTCGAGCTATGAATTGATGTCGAATCTCGATGGACAAAGTTATACCGACATCTACCTGATAGACTTAAAAACCGGTAAAAAATCTATCCTGTTCAGCAAATTTTACCAAACCGGCGCTGGAGGGATCAGTATGGCGCCAAACGGGAAAGCGGGCAGTTATTATAAAGATGGCACGTTTTATTCCATCAACTTTGCGACGGGCGAAAGCAAACCGCTGACCTCGAAAATTAATGCGTCATTCGTTAACGAACTGGACGATCACAACGTTCTGAAGCCAGCTACCCGCAGTTTCGGTTGGACGGCAGATTCGAAGTATGTGCTCATTAAAGACAATTATGATTTGTGGAAAGTCAGTGCCGATGGAAGCGCCTTCACCGCCCTGACCAATAACTGGAAGGCAAAAAAACAAGAGGTTCAGGGGCGTTTCAGCGTTTATGAAAATGAAAAGGGCGCCGATCTCACCAGGACTCAATATTTTTCGGTATTCGACCGCGCTACTAAGAAACAGGGAATCGGTATTTTGGAACCCGGCAAGAATTCTATCAACGTGTTGTTTATGGGCGACAATAGTTACGATAACCTGACCAGGGCAACTAAAGGAAACACGTTTGTTTTCTCAAAATCAAACAGCCTGAAATCGCCGGAATTCTATGTTGCCGGCCCGGCCTTAGCTTCGGCAACGCAAATTAGCCAGAACACGCCCGACCAGGAAAAATACGGTTGGTCATCCGGCGTGAAATTGATCAACTACGTAAGTGCAAACGGCGATTCGCTTCAGGCCGCGTTGTATCTCCCGGCGAACTATGAGCCGGGAAAAGCTTATCCTACGATCACGTACATTTATGAGCGTTTAACCGATGGCCTGAACGCATATACCATGCCGGCCTTCCCGGGAGGCGGCTTCAACAAAGCCGTGTACAACAGCAATGGTTACGCTGTACTGATGCCGGATATCACTTACAAATTAAATGATCCGGGAATGTCGGCGGTGGCTTGCGTGGTTCCGGCCGTGAAAGCGGCGATCGCCACCGGAATTGTGGACGGTAAGAACGTGGCTATTCACGGCCATTCATGGGGTGGGTACCAAACTTCGTTCCTGATCACTCAAACGAATATCTTTAAAGCTGCAGCGGCAGGCGCTCCATTAACTAACATGATCAGCATGTACAGCCTGATCTACTGGAACAGCGGTGGTACGAACCAGGCGATCTTTGAGGCAAGCCAGGGTCGTTTAACACCCGGTTATTGGGATAACTGGGATGCATTTGCACGCAATTCGCCGATCTATCACATCAAGAAAGTGAATACGCCTTTGCTTTTGTTGCACAATGATAAAGACGGGGCGGTCGACTTCACCCAGGGTGTTGAGTACTATAATGGCCTCCGCCGTTTAAACAAACCGGTGGTAATGATCACTTATAAAGGCGAGAACCATGGCATCGTGAAGCTTCCCAACCGGAAAGATTACGCTGTTCGTATGCTCGAATATTTTGATTACCAACTGAAAGGCAAGCCGGCCCCCGATTGGTGGAGTAAAGGAGTGAATAAGCTGGATATGGAGAAATATATCGAAGCCAGGGCGTTTGAAGAAGCGGGGCAGTAAGACTTAAGGTACGAGGTACCCTGGCTTATTCGCATGTACAAACGAGGCTTTCTCAAAAAGAGCGCCTCGTTTGTCGTTAAAGCGTCTAACGGCCATCGCCATCGAGCAGGTTGCCCAAACCGCCGAGGATACTGCCTTCTTCCCGGCGCGCACCGGTGCCGAAAGACAAGATCCTGCTGGCGAGCCTGCTGATAGGCAACGTCTGGATCCATATTTTCCCTGGACCGCGTAACGTGGCGAAGAACACTCCTTCACCTCCAAATAGTGTGTTCTTTATTCCGCCAACAAATTGAATGTCGTAGCTAACCCCCTGTGTGAAGGCGACCAGGCAACCCGTATCGATCTTTAACAGTTCGCCTGGCTGAAGCTCTTTTTCGAAAACATGTCCCCCCGCATGGACAAATGCCATCCCATCCCCTTCGAGCTTTTCCATGATAAAACCCTCACCGCCAAACAAGCCGGTCCCGAGGCGTCGCTGGAATTCGATGCTTACGCTGACCCCTTTAGCTGCGCAGAGAAACGCATCTTTCTGGCAGATGATCTTTCCGCCGAGCTGGAGCAGATCGAGCGCGATGATCTTGCCGGGGTAGGGCGACGCGAAGCTCACCCGTTTTTTGCCGTAGCCCATATTGGTAAAGGCGGTCATAAACAAACTTTCTCCCACCAACAGTCGTTTTCCGGCACTCATCAGCTTACCAAATATGCCGCCTGTTTGCTGGCTGCCGTCACCGAAAATGGTTTCCATCTGGATACCGTCATCCATCATCATAAATGCGCCTGGCTCAGCTACTACGGTTTCCTGGGGATCGAGCTCAATGCGGACATACTGCATTTCTTCACCGATAATGCGATAGTCTATTTCGTGGTTATTGATCATAATGTATAATTATTGCTGCAAATTAGTATCTCTGAAAGTCGATTACAAATTCGACAGTGGAAATGGCATTTTGTTACTGGCTGTCATCCTGTCATTTCTTGTTTCTATTCTCTGACGAAAACTAGGCAATAACCTGTCATGACACCTTTAAATGGTATTGGCATAAGGCTTGTTATGCTTGACTAGTAATCGAAAACTCTTAGAAAGGAAATATAAGCATGTCAAAAATCATTGGTATCGATTTGGGAACGACGAATTCCTGCGTAGCCGTAATGGAAGGGAATGAACCGGTTGTGATCGCAAACAGCGAAGGAAAAAGAACCACACCGTCAATCGTCGCGTTCGTCGATAATGGAGAACGCAAAGTTGGGGATCCTGCAAAGCGTCAGGCTATCACGAACCCCAAGAAGACCATTTATTCAATTAAGCGTTTTATGGGTAACCAGTACGGGGAGGTCTCTAAAGAGATCAGCCGCGTGCCTTACCAGGTAGTAAAAGGAGATAACAATACACCGCGTGTTGATATCGACGGAAGGAAATATACTCCGCAGGAGATTTCAGCAATGATCCTTCAGAAAATGAAGAAAACTGCTGAAGACTTTTTAGGACAGGAAGTAACGGACGCAGTGATCACTGTACCCGCTTATTTTAATGATGCACAGCGCCAGGCAACAAAAGAAGCGGGTGAAATTGCCGGCCTCAATGTGAAACGTATCATTAACGAACCTACTGCTGCTGCGTTGGCTTACGGCCTTGACAAAGCACATAAGGATATGAAGATCGTAGTGTTTGACTGCGGTGGCGGTACACATGACGTTTCTATCCTGGAACTTGGAGATGGTGTATTCGAAGTGAAATCAACCGATGGCGATACGCACCTTGGCGGTGACGATTTCGACCAGGTGATCATCGACTGGCTGTCTGACGAGTTTAAAAGCGAGAACGGGATGGACCTAGCCAAAGATCCGATGGCGCTTCAGCGTTTAAAAGAAGCGGCTGAAAAAGCGAAGATCGAACTTTCCAGCTCTACCCAGACTGAGATCAACCTGCCTTACATCACCGCTGATCAAAGCGGACCTAAACACCTTGTGCGTACCTTGTCGCGTTCTAAATTCGAGCAGCTGGCAGATAGTCTTATTAAACGTACGATCGAACCTTGCAGATCTGCTTTAAAAAATGCCGGCTTAAAAACTTCTGATATCGACGAGATCATCCTCGTAGGTGGTTCTACCAGGATCCCTGCTATCCAGGATGCCGTGAAAAGCTTCTTTGGTAAAGAGCCTTCAAAAGGGGTGAATCCTGACGAAGTAGTAGCTATTGGTGCAGCCATCCAGGGTGGGGTACTTACCGGTGAAGTAAAAGACGTGTTACTGCTCGACGTTACCCCGCTTTCTTTGGGTATTGAAACCATGGGTGGTGTAATGACGAAACTGATCGAGTCGAACACGACAATTCCTTCGAAAAAATCTGAGACATTCTCTACCGCTTCTGACAATCAGCCTACCGTGGAGATCCATATCTTACAGGGAGAAAGGCCAATGGCTAACCAGAACCGTACCATCGGCCGGTTCCACCTTGACGGGCTTCCTCCGGCACCGCGCGGTGTTCCGCAGATCGAGGTGACTTTTGACATCGACGCCAACGGGATTCTCCACGTAGCTGCTAAAGACAAAGCCACAGGCAAAGAGCAGAAGATCAGGATCGAGGCTTCTTCCGGTTTAACCGATGAGGAAATCAAGAAAATGAAGGATGAAGCGGAAGCCAATGCTGAATCAGATAAAAAGGCGAAAGAGGAGATCGACAAGCTGAATGCGGCGGATGCGCTCGTTTTTTCGACTGAAAAACAGTTGAAAGAATATGGCGAAAAGATCTCTGCTGACAAGAAATCGGCCATCGAGGATTCATTAAAGAAGCTCAAAGATGCGCATGCTTCTAAATCATTCGGCGATATCGAGTCTGCTTCGGCGGAATTACAGAATGCCTGGAATGCCGCTTCAGAGGAAATGTATAAAGCTACAGACGGTGGCGCTCCGCAAGGAGATGCCGGCCAGGATCCGCAAGGCGGTGGCGAACCCGCCGGTAACCCGGACAGCGTTACCGATGTAGACTTCGAAGAAATAAAGGACGATAAGAAATAGAACCTGTTATACTTCGAGAAAAAGGCCCGGCTGATCAAAACCGGGCCTTTTCTTTTTAGGCAGGACGGCTCGTTACTTGGTAAACGCCGGGTATTCCTGGCCGTTATGGCAGGAGATACATGAGATAGCTTCCGAAGCTTCTCCCTTGTCGTTCACGTGATCTTTAAAGAACTGCTCGTTAATGGCTTTTGTCATTTTCATCATATCGCGGGAAATCCTTTTGGCAGCTTTACTGTCGCTGGCATAATCGAGATCCTTTGGATTGTCTTTATTGATAGGGGAGTGGCAATAATTACATTTTACGCCAAGCGCATCGTTGTAATTGTGCATAATGGTGTCCAGTGCACCTTCGCTGATGTCTTTTGGCAGGATGAGCAGGTTTTTAGGCCGCTCTTTCTGCTGTTGCTGAGCGGTAGAAGCGACGCCTAGGGCAATAAACACCAGGATGCAAAGCACAGTGGTGATCTTATTCTTTTTTAACATACGGATAGGTCGTTATCGGCCGGAAATAATATTACGAAGTAAAAATAAATCCGGTGTCATCAATCAAATAATTTACAATTATAGGCCATCAGTCGCTTCCATTAAAACTTCTTACTTTTATCCCCGTTACTTAACCAGTTAGGAGCCTCTTTGATGGACCAATTTAATGATTTCCATAATGCGCAGGTCGCGTTATTACCGCGTCATCTGAGGCAATATATTGTCGACCAGCATTACGAACATTACACGGCCGCCGATCATGCCGTTTGGAGATACGTGATGCGCCAGAATTACAGTTACCTGAAGGATGTGGCTTATTATCCCTATATTCCCGGTTTAGAAAAAGCGGGCCTTACTATTGAGCGGATCCCCGACCTGCAGGAGATGAACGACGCCCTGGGCAAGATCGGGTGGGGCGCCGTAACCGTCGATGGATTTATCCCGCCGGCGGCATTTATGGAATACCAGGCTTATCGTGTATTGGTGATCGCTGCCGATATCCGGCAAATGGAGCACATCGAGTACACGCCTGCACCAGACATCATTCATGAGTCTGCCGGGCATGCCCCCATCATTGCGGAGCCGGATTATAACAAGTACCTGAGCTATTTCGGTAGCATCGGATCTAAGGCCATGTTTTCTTCGGCAGATTTTGAGCTGTATGAAACGATCCGGGAACTGTCTATCTTAAAAGAGATGCATGATGCCGATCCGGAATCCATCCGGAGAGCCGAAGAACGTGTCGCCGCATGCCAGGACGCGACAAGCGAGCCTTCTGAAATGGCGCTGCTAAGCCGTCTCCATTGGTGGACCGTGGAATACGGACTGATTGGTACACCCGAAGATCCAAAGATCTATGGAGCCGGTTTGCTTTCGTCGATCGGCGAAAGTGCGTCGTGTATGGACCCCGGCGTAAAAAAACTATGGTATACACCTGAGGCCGTGAATTACACGTATGACATCACCAAACCGCAGCCCCAGCTTTTTGTAACTCCGGATTTTGAGAACCTGATCACTGTACTGGAGCGTTTCGCCGAAGGGATGGCCTTCCGAAAAGGTGGCTCTGAAAGTGTACTTAAAGCAATTGAAAGCCGCCGGACAGCCACTGTAGTTTACAGTTCGGGATTGCAGGTTAGCGGTGTGGTGACCGACTTAAAAACAGATGAGTATGGTGAGCCCGCTTTTATACGTACGACCGGCCCCACTGCATTGTCTTACGACGGCAGGGAACTGGCAGGGCATGGAAAGGGTATGCATATTAATGGTTTTTCGTCGGTGGTAGGCAAGTTGAAAGGCAGCGGCAAATTATTGGAAGACTTCGGCGACGACGACCTCAAATACGCGCTGCTGTCGCCCGGTGAGGATGTTACCCTTGAATTTGAAAATGGATTTACGCTAGCGGCAGAATTTTCGGGCAGTACCCGGATAGACGGGAAACTGGTGCTGCTCAGTTTTCGTGACTGCCTGGTAACAGATAAAGAAGGGACCGTTTATTTCGATCCGTCATGGGGCACTTTTGACCTCGCGATAGGGGAGCGGATCGTTTCTGTTTTCAGCGGCGCCGCGGACAAGGATGCATTTGAAGACATCGTGCCATTGTCGAAAACATCCACCCATCACCCGGTACACGACGAGCACACCAGGGCGTACCATGCGCTTTTTGCCCGGGTGAGGAACTGCCGGGAAGAACAGCGGCGCTATGATGAGTTGCCGGCGGTCTACCAGGAGTTATCTTTACATTTCCCGGCCGATTGGCTTTGCCGGTTAGAAATTCTCGAATTGCTTGAAAAAGAAAGCCTGATGCCCGATCTTGCGGACCATATCAGGAACGACCTTGCCGAAAAGCGTGTAAAAATGCCCGGGTATGCGAAACTGATTGCAGACGGGCTTCGGATGATCCCGGCCAGGGCAAAGTTATAACTACGGATAAGATGAACATCATAATCACCGGCGCCAGCAGCGGTATAGGCTTTGAAGCGGCATTAGAGCTGATCCTTAGCAATGACAATCATGTGATCGCCCTCGCCCGTTCCGAGGACAAGCTGGAGAATCTTTACACGATCGCGAAGGGGCTTAACCCGGAATGCAACTTGTATCCTGCCAGGTTTGACATCGTGGAAGACGATTATGAGACCGCATTTCTGCCGTTTGTCAGGCAGAGATTCAACAAAGTGGACATTCTTATCAATAACGCCGGCACATTGGTGAACAAGGCTTTCCTGGAAACTTCGCCGCTGGATTTCGCCGGGATGATCCAATCAAATTTGTTGGGGCATGTGCAGATGATCCAGTCGATTGTTCCCATGATGTCTGCCCACGCACATATTTTAAACATCGGGAGCATGGGTGGTTTCCAGGGAAGCGTTAAATTCCCTGGTCTGTCTGCTTATTCAGCGAGCAAAGCCGCTCTCCATACATTAACAGAATGCCTGGCGTATGAGTTTGCAGAAAGGGGCATCCGTGTTAATTGCCTGGCGCTTGGCTCCGCTCAAACTGAAATGCTGGAAAAAGCGTTCCCGGAGTATCAATCGCCCGTGATGGCATTCGAAATGGGAAAATATGTAGCGGATTTCGCGTTAAACGGGCACCGGTTCTTTAACGGTAAGATCCTGCCGGTGGCAGTAACCACGCCATAGCTAGTCGGTTATCGCTTTTTTGTCCATCAATAGTACTTCGTGGACGACCACCTCGGTGATATACCGCTTAGTTCCCTCCTTGTCGGTATAGCTGCGGCTGGTCAGCTTTCCTTCGATAGCCACTTCACTTCCTTTATGAAGGAATTTTTCGGCCAGGGATGCTTGTTTGTCCCACAAAACGAGGTTGTGCCATTGCGTTTCTTCTACCCGTTCTCCCTTTTCATTTTTGTAAGAGTCGTGTGTGGCAATTGATACGCGCACCACTTTTTTGCTGCTTCCAATGGATTTCGCTTCAGGCTCACTGCCGAGAAAACCGGCCAGGCGAACGCTGTTCCTAAGATTACTCATATTTATTGTGTTTAAATTAACTGATGTGCAATAATAAGATACATTATTTAATTTAATATTAAATTAAATAATTATAATTGAAAGTAAATAATTATTTTACCAATCATTTATAAATAGCTATATGATGTATTGCCATGAATGCGGCACCTTATTAAAAGGCAGAGCCGATAAGAAATTTTGCGATGAACACTGCCGTAACGCTTTCAACAACAGGAAGAATAAGACCATTACCAATTTCGTGCGGAGGGTAGACGCCCATTTAAAGAAGAACAGGATCGTGCTGGAATCGTTACGAGGGGAAACGGACCGGCTGGTGCACAGAAGCGAGCTTTTACAGCGCGGATTTGAGCCAGGTTATTACACACATATTTGTGACCTGCAGAACGGGCAACCCTGTTTCTTTTGTTATGAATACGGGTTCAGGCAAGTGAATGACCGGGAGGTGCTGCTGCTGGCGGAACCCGTAGAAACATACCGGCCCGGTTAATTTTCGATATCATTAAGCAAGCCGCCTCGCCGCGCTTTTGTACTTTTGTGCATGATAAAAGCCGTAATATTCGATCTGGGAGCCGTATTGATAGACTGGAAACCAGAATATCTTTACCAGAAGATTTACCCTGATGAAAGTGAAATGAGGGAATTCCTTCGTTCCATCTGTACTTCTGAATGGAACGAGGAGCAGGATGCCGGGCGTTCGCTGAAAGAAGGGACCGACCTGCTGCTTGCCAGGTATCCCGAAAAAAAAACCGCGATCCGTGCGTTTTATGATCGCTGGGAGGAAATGCTGGGCGGCCCCATCCCGGGAACCGTAAAGATATTGGAAGAGCTTAAGGCAAGCGGGAAATTTAGGCTGTATGCACTGACCAACTGGTCGGCGGAGACCTTTCCAGTCGCGGAGCGTACATATGATTTCCTTGGTTGGTTTGACGGGATCGTAGTATCGGGAGTGGAAAAAATGCGTAAACCCGCTCCGGAGTTTTACCGGCTGCTGCTGGACCGCTTTTCCCTGGAGGCAGGAGATGTGCTGTTTATAGACGACAATGCCCGGAATACCCATGCCGCGGAGCAGTTGGGAATCCGCAGTATTCACTTTACCGATGCCCGCCTGCTTCGCAGCGAGCTGGAGGAGATGAAAATACTTTAGACCAGGTTTCGCTGACATGACGGGTAGTTTATACACATCCCCGATGACATGTGAAGAAGTATATGCTTGAGTTCTTACCAGAAGTGCCTATAATTACATTTTAATATAGGATTATTATGCGGCCGCTGTCCATCCCACCTTACATTCTTTCCTACTGGAATACGGAAACATTAACAGACGCGGTCTTTGAGTCGGTCCGCTCCGCGTATGGCAGGCTGCGCAAAGGCGATGGCGTGCCTGACGTGTCGATCGTAATCCCTGCCTATAACGAGGAAGCCAGTATCGTAAAAACCTTGCTTTCCTTAAGTAACAATGTGACTTCGCGTTCGGTAGAGATCATTGTGGTTAATAATAACTCGAAAGACAGCACCCATGCGCTTGTAGAGAAATGCGGCGTAACCTGTATCCTGGAGACCACGCAGGGCATCACCCCTGCGCGTAATGCCGGGCTTGCCTATGCAAGCGGAAAATATATCCTCAATGCAGATGCCGACTCGCTTTACCCGGATTGCTGGGTAGAAGAGATGGTATCGCCGCTGGCCAGCGACGAAAAAGTGGCTGCGGTATACGGTAAGTTTTCCTTTATCCCGGTGGGAAGTACCGGAAGGACCGTACTGTTTTTTTACGAGTATGCCGCCGATTTTATGCGGATGCTGAACCGGCGTTTCAAAGATGAAGCGGTGAACATGTATGGGTTTAATTCGGGGTTCAGGCGGGTGCAGGGGATTGAGGTCGACGGGTTTAACCATCCGCCTGCCACTAACGAAGACGGGTGGCTGGCCACCAAACTCCGGGAGAAGTTTGGAAAGCTTTACCAGGTATCTGCTACGCGTGCGCTGGTTTGGACCACCGACCGTCGTATCCAGATGGATGGCGGACTGTGGAAAGGTACCGCGAAGAGAATGAAACGAATGCTTGGCTTGGAAGCTACCGTAGGAAGCTCATAGAAATGTGGAATTTAATACCCAATTTGAGGTGTAAGTGGGTGTTCTTAACGCTATTTTAGTATTTTTACTTACGATTTACCAGTCAGATTGTGAAAAATATTGATCTAATGATTAAAAAACAGGGGAGAGAATTATGATTATCGTAACAAAACCGCCTGTTTTTTAGAATCATACTTTGAGGCATCTAAATTGTTAAGCTTAAACGAATAATCCGTTCACAGCGAGCGTGTGCGGTTATGGATGAGTTAGTCACTACAGATGTTTGCATAAAGTCAATCATATTATAAGATACCTATGATAACATACTTACGTTATTGCGCTTTACTTTTAGCGATTACCCTGTTCACGGGGAAAGCTTATGCACAGTTTCCCTACGAAGAGACTTTTAAAAACTCAACTGCGCAAGGAATCACTTTTGGCGGGGCTCCGGCGGCATTTCTGACGGCAGCGGCGGGAATACATCCAGAAGGCCAGGGGTTTCTCCGGTTAACCAATAATAGCCAAAGCCAGAAAGGTTATATTATCAGTGACGCCTCATTTCCTTCGGCATTCGGTTTGAAAGTAAAGTATGAATATTTTGTTTATGGCGGCAGCGGCGCCGACGGTATTTCCTTCTTCCTTTTTGACGCTTCCGTACCGACCAGCGCTTTCCAGATCGGGGGATTCGGCGGATCATTGGGATATGCACAGATCAATACCACCACACCGGCGTCTCCCGGGGTGAGCAAAGGATATATCGGGGTGGGCCTCGACGAGTTCGGGAACTTTTCTAACCCTACCGAAGGCAGGCAGTTAGGTACCGGTTTTCACCCGGGCTCGATCACGATCCGTGGTAAGGGTGATGGCGCAGCCTTTGTTCCGACCAATTACTCCTTCATAAAGACCGTGCGCGCGTTCGAAGACTTTGGCTTTCGTTTGTCGGACGGCGTAGCGCCGGCTACCGAAGAATCAGATCCGAATTACCGGCGGGTGGAGATTGACCTTGCACCCAACGGTCCGGGTTATAAGGTGTCGGTGAGGATCGTAGTGGGCGGTACGCCTACCGTTACTTACCCGGTTATTACTGATGAGCCCTATAATGAGCCACCGCCTGCGATGTTGAGATACGGCCTGGCGTCGTCCACCGGTAACCAAACCAACTTCCACGAGATCAGGAGCGTTTCGCTAAAGGTGTTTAACGATGGGATACTTGCAAGCCCCACTGCCTCGAACGATACATATGCACCCTGCCTGAGCACCCCGTTCACTTTTAACCCGTTAAGTAATGACAATGGCAGCGTAAACCAGAACGGTTCGATCAATACCAATACGATTGACCTGAACCCTTCGCTGGCAGGTACGCAAACTACCTATACGGTTCCCGGGAAGGGTACTTTTACCGTGGCCGATGCATCCGGTAATGTGACTTTCACGCCGCTTAATAGCAGCGTAACCGGACCGGTACAGGCAACTTACACCTTTAGGGATACCTATAACGCCGTTTCTACTACCGCGACCATTACGCTTAATGACGCGCCTGCAGGCCCTTCAAATAACAATGGAGCAGGTCCCGACCAGATCGTAAACTCGCAGACCACGGGCGCCAGTGCGACATTGAACGCCAGCCCTCTTCCTTTAAATACAACCGGCGTCTGGACCTTCGTGTCTAAGCCTGCAGGCGCTCCTGATCCTGTGATTGCCAATCCCACCAGTCCTAACACTACCGTATCGAATCTTTCGTTTGGAAATTATGTGTTCAGGTGGAGCTTATTCTCTCCCGGAACCTGCGGAACACCCGATGATATGAACCTGCAGGTGAACGCCATACCCACTGCGGTAAATGACACCTACCCGGCTGCGTTGAATACGGACCTGATCATGGACGTCACCTCCAACGATACGGACCCTGACGGAACGATCAATAAAACTACGGTCGTGGTCACGGTACAACCCACTAACGGTACTATTGTATTGGTAGACGGGGTTAACGGGAAAGTAACTTATCGTCCCAATATCGGTTTTACGGGTACGGATAACTTCCAGTATACGGTAAAAGACAATAGCGGTGCGACTTCTAACAGCGCACAGGTGAACATCACGGTAAGTACGCGCCCGACAGGGGCCGATGACTCGTATACCACCACCACGAATCAGCCGTTGCCTATCAACGTTAAAACGAACGATCCGAGCAGCGTAGGAACGACGGCTGTTAAGCTTACCAACCCGGTGAACGGTGCAATTTCTACGTTAACCGCTTTTGGTACTACCACTTATACCCCGAATACCAATTTCCATGGGCTCGACTTCTTTACCTATGCCCTGGAAAACGCCTCGGGGCTGCAGTCTACGCCGATCAATGTGCAGATCGTAGTGCGCCCCACGGGCGTGAACGACCTTGGGACTACATCTACCAATGTTCCCCTGCTGATCCCTGTGCTGGATAACGACCCTGGAAGGGTGGGAAGCACGATCGTACTTTCAGGGACCGCCTCGCATGGAAGCCTGGTCGTAAACTCGAATTCGGTGAGCTATACACCTGCCACGGATTATAACGGGCCCGACCAGTTTAAATACTTTCTTCGTGATGCAAATGGCTATGAGTCTGACCTGATTACGGTAGATGTGCAGGTAAGACCGGTAGGGTCTAACGATACTTATACCACGAACCTGAACACCGCGACTTCACTGGCTGTGAAGCTTAACGACATAAGCAAAGACAACACTACGCTAGTGATTAAAACCAATCCCGGTGTTGCCGGCGCTACCGCGGTGGTAAACGGCGACCAGATCGTGTATACCCCGGCCAGCGGTTACCAGGGTACCGATGTGTTTACCTACGCGTTGAAAGGTGCTTCGGGCGGTCTCGAATCGGCCCCGATCACTGTAACGATGACCATTTTGCCAAGGCTGATCACCACCCCGGATACCAGGCTTACCAACCTGAATGTCCCGGTTGACGTGGATGTGAAAGTGAACGACGCCAGCGCAGCAGGAGCCAACGCCATCGTAACTGTAGTACCACTCCATGGCACGGCGGCGGTAAACCCTGACGGAACGTTGAGATACACACCGAGCCTTAATTATTACGGGCCTGATACCTTTAAATACATCCTGAGAGATGGAGGCGGCCTGGAGTCTGACCCGACCACCGTAACCATCGGTGTTAATCCCGCCGGTACCAACGATACTTATACGGTAGCACTGAACAGCACTAACCAACTGACTGTAAAAGATAACGACGTAAGTAAAGTAGGAACTACCCTGATCAAACAGGCGGAGGCGCTTCACGGTACGGTTACCGCCAATAATACAGACGGAACGATGGTTTATACGCCTGAAAATAATTACTCAGGCACTGACCTGTTCAAATATGCTTTGCGGACAAGTGATAACCTGCAGTCCGAAGACATTACTGTAAACATTAACATCAGGCCTTTGGGTACGGCGGATGCAGGCGAAACCTTTATGAATACAGCGGTTTCCGTTCCGGTGAAGAATAACGACGTGAGCAAAACCGGTACTAACCCCATCGTGGTTACCCCACCTGTAAACGGGCAAGTGGTAGTTAATCCCGACGGAACGCTTACGTATACGCCAAACACCGGTTTCCACGGAAAAGATCCGTTTACCTACGCGTTAAAAACTACGGTGGGCGGCGTAGAGTCGTTACCGATCAGCGTAGATGTGAGTGTAAGACCTTCCGCCGCAGGCGATGTGAAATCTACTTCTGTAGGACTGCCGGTAGTTGCCAATATCAAGGACAATGACCCCGCGAAAACAGGAACTACCGTAGTGGTAGAAACGCTTCCGGTACATGGTATAATCTCGCTTAACCCGGATCAAACCATTACGTATACGCCAAATGCGGCCTTTACCGGGCAGGATTTTATTACCTATACTTTATTAAACAGCGAAGGGCTTAAATCGAACCCGGTAATTCTTACCATCAACGTAAAACCGTCCGGAACCAACGACGCCGTTACCACGCCTATGAATACGGCCGTCCCGATCCTGGTAAAAGACAACGACGCCAGCAAGGCGGTAACCACGGTTATTAAGAAAAGTGAACCGGCGCATGGTACCGCGTCGGCCCCTGCAGCGGACGGAACAGTTACTTATACGCCGGTTGCGGATTTTCATGGCAAGGATTCCTTTACCTATAGCCTGCAAACGGTGGACCTTGTGGAATCTGACGTGATTACCGTCAACGTAACCGTGAAGCCCACCGGTTTGCCTGATAATGCTGCCACCACCGTTGGAACGCCTGCAAATGTTAAGGTAAAGCTTAACGATCCCGGCAAAACCAATACTACGATCGTAAAAAAATCTGAGCCTACCCACGGTACAGTTACTGTAAACCCCGACGGTACTTCGGTGGACTACACGCCGTCGCCCGGCTATACCGGTCCGGATGTCTTTACTTACATCCTTGTCGACCCCGACGGTGTGGAATCAGACCCGATCACCGTTACCGTGAGCGTCAGGCCGGGTGGATCGAATGATGCTTATACCGTTGCTGTAAACAGCATCACCAACCTGCCGGTTAAGGATAACGACATCAATAAAACGGGAACAACCTTGTTAAAAGGCGCTGATCCTTTACATGGCACCATTACCTTAAATGATGACGGAACGATCAGGTATGCGCCGTTCACCAACTATGCAGGCCTGGATAATTTCACCTACATTTTAAAGAATATAGCTGATAACCTGCTGTCGGACGCGATTACGGTGGCGATCACCGTACGTCCGCTGGGAACCAACGACGTTGCTTCGACACCCATGAATACGGCCGTCCCGATCATGGTTAAAGACAATGACGCGAGTAAAACAGGAACCATTGTTATACTGCAAAACCTGCCTGCACACGGCACGGTAGACGTGAATGCGGCAGGCGTGGCGAGTTACACTCCGGCTACCGATTTCCACGGAAAAGACAGCTTTACTTACCTGCTGAAAACAGCCGACCTGGTTGAGTCGCTTCCGATCACGGTAGACGTGAGCGTTAAACCGGTTGCAGTTGCCGACGTTAAAACCACTGCGGGCGGTGTGCCGGCGGTGATCGCCGTTAAGGATAATGACCCCGGGAAAACAGGCAGTACACCGGTTAAAGAAACCAACCCGGCGCACGGTACGGTTGATTACAACCCGGCAACACAGGTATTTACTTATACTCCCGATCCAACTTATACCGGGTCAGATTCGTTTACCTATAGCCTGATTGATGCCGACCTGGTAAAATCAGATCCGGTGAGCGTAATTATCGGTGTGAAACCTTCGGGCACCAACGATGCAGCCGAAACGCCGATGAACGTTGCTGTTGCCGTATTGGTGAAAGACAACGATGCCAGCAAGGCAGTTACCTCCGTAATACTGGGCACATTACCAGGACACGGCATCGCCAAGTTAAATTCCGATGGAACGGTTACCTATACGCCCGATACCGATTTCCACGGAAAAGACACGTTCACTTACACCCTTAGAACAGTTGACGGGATTGAATCGGACCCGATCACCGCGGTAGTGAGTGTAAGGCCGACAGGAGTGACCGACAATTCAAGCGGCGCCATTGGCGTACCGGTAACCATCAACGTAAAAGCCAATGACCCGGGTAAAAATAATACGGCCGTAATCCCTAAAACTCCGCCGGTACATGGCAGCATCGTGGTAAATCCCGACGGGACAATTACGTATACGCCGACACCCGGTTATGTTGGTCCTGATACCTTCACTTATGCGCTCGTGGATGGTGATAATGTAGAATCGTTGCCCGTCACCGTTAATATCGGCCTCATCCCGGCCGGAACAAATGACGCGTATACCGTTCCGCTGAACGGCTCGTCGATACTTGCTGTAAAAGACAACGACGTAAGCAAAACAGGTACTACCGTGATCAGGCAAACCGATCCTTCGCATGGTGTCATCACCGTGCTGGCAGATGGTACGGTCACCTACACTCCTACGCTTAACTACGCCGGTACCGACGAATTCAGGTACATCCTGAAGAACAACGATAACTTGCTGCAATCTGAACCGATCATCGTATCAATCACCGTGAAACCGGTGGGATCGGCAGACCTGGCAGCCACACCGATGGGTACCGCGGTGACAATTCCTATCAAGGATAATGATGCGAGCAAGGCGCTCACCACCGGGTTGAAGAAAACGGATCCTTTACATGGTACCGCTGTGCTTAATGCCGACGGATCTGTGGCCTCTTACACGCCCGCTTCAGGCTACTACGGAAAGGATACGTTCACGTATTCCATCAGGACACTTGACGGAATTGAGTCGGACCCGATCACCGTTACCGTTAATGTTAAGCCTACAGGAACTGCTGATGCGGCCATCACCGCATCCGGAACACCAGCGGTGGTAAAGATCAAAGACAATGACCCGGGCAAAAACGGGACATCCATCGTTAAAAAAACGGATCCGCTTCACGGTACGGTAACCGTAAACCCCGATGGAACAGTTTCGTATACCCCGGCAGCAAGTTATGTAGGCCCTGATACCTTTACCTACAGCCTGCTTACCCCGGATGGTGTAGAATCTGATCCGATCCCCGTAACGCTGGAAGTAAGGAACCTGCCGGTAGCAACACCTGACGTGATCACTACAGTTACCGGCCCGCCGGTGAAGATCAACGTGATCGGTAACGACCGCGGTGATGGTCCTATCGATCCCAAAACGGTGGTGATCACTACGCCGCCGCAGCATGGTACCATCTCGGTGGATCCGGTTACGGGCGAGATCACTTATACACCGTTCCCTAACTACGGCGGTCCGGATAGCTTTACCTACACGGTAAAAGACGATAAGGGACTGGAGTCGAGACCAGGTACGGTGAATATCAACATCGCCAGTCCGAAGATCGGTGTTGCCAAAAAGCTGCTGGAGGTAAAAGCAGGCTTGAACGGAACTTATGATATCAGGTATCTTTTCACAATAGTGAATTATTCACCTTTCGTTCTTCGCAACGTTTCGCTGAAGGATGATCTCGCCGCGATCTTCACTGGAACAGAAGTGAAGGTAACCAGGGTATCGCACCAGGGAAGCCTTGTGGTGAATACCGGCTTTAACGGTTTGTCGAGCACAGACCTGCTGGTTCCGGCGTCGAGCACCATCAGTGCGATGGGAGAGGAGCAGGTAGAGCTTTTCATCAATGTTAAACTGGTATCGCGTGCGGGTGTATTCCAGAACACTTCTTACGTAGAGGCTACCAATGATGCGGGCACCAGGGTAACGGATCAGTCAACAGACGGTTTAAGGCCCGATCCGGTAATTGCCGGCGACGTAAGCCCATCGGCTACCACACCGGTAGACCTGAAGATCAACCCGCTGTTTATCCCGGGAGGTTTTTCTCCAAACAACGACGGTATTAACGATAAGTTCGTGATCCAGAACGCATTAGATAAAAAGATCAGCGTTGAGTTCTATAACAGGTGGAATAACCTGGTGTATAAGTCCAAAGATTACAAGAATGATTGGGAAGGCCAGGTAACCCAGGGTATCCACCTGGGCGATACCGTACCTGCCGGAACTTATTATTATATAATTATTGTGGGTACAGACAAATACGTCGGATTTATAACTATCAACAGGTAAAAATGAAAAGGCTTTTTGTATACAGTTTACTCGTAGTGGGGATGGGTCTGTCTGCCGGCAATGTTCGTGCACAGCAGGCGGCCATGTATTCGCAATATATGTTTAATGCATTGGCGGTTAACCCGGCCTATGCGGGAAGCAGGAACGTCCTTTCGGCGACAGCACTCTACAGAACCCAGTGGACGGGTATAAAAGGTGCCCCGCAAACCGGTTCTTTTACCATGGATGCACCATTTTACCGCAAACGCATCGGCGCAGGGATCCAGATCTTTAATGACCAGCTCGGCATTACCAAAACAACCGGGGGCGTGGTTAGCGGTGCTTACCGCATCAGGCTCGATAAAGCGACACTCTCTTTTGGCATGCAGGGAAGCGTAACACAGTACAGGGCGGCCTATTCGCAGGTAGAGCTTTCGCCGGGCGGTTCGCCCATTCCCGATCCGGCTTTTAGCGAGGATATCAATAAAGTGCTGTTTAACGCTGGCGCCGGTGTTTATTTCAATTCCGACAAGTTCTACCTGGGTATTTCGGTACCTGAGCTGCTGCGCAATAAGCTCACCAGCCAGAGCGTATCCGCCGGCGGCGAACTTTCCAGGCAGGCACTGCACCTGTTCGTGGCATCGGGCGTGGTTTTGCCGGTGGGCGATAGCTTTAAGCTCAAACCATCGTTCCTGTTCAAAGGGGTTGAAGGAGCGCCCTTGGAGGCTGATATCAACGGCACCATCTGGTTCAAAGATTTCATCGCTGTAGGAGCACAATACAGGACCAGCGCAGACATTTCCGCCATGGTAGAGTTACAGGCGACCCCGCAGATCAGGGTGGGCTACTCTTATGACCGTAGTCTTACCAGCCTGAGAAGTTATGGGTCCGGAAGCCACGAGGTCATGCTTCGCTACGAGTTTGGTTTCCAGCCCGATAAAGTATTATCACCGAGGTACTTTTGATTTATCGAATTATGCAACGCAGACATACTATTAAAGCCGCTTTCCTTACGTTACTCATCGTTTCGCTGTGTGTAAGTATCGGCAGCGCGCAGCCTAAAACAAAAAAAACGCCGCCCATTTTAAAGAAGGCGCAGGACGAATACCGTCTCCTTCACTACGTGGCCGCCATCAAGCAGCTGGACGAAGTATTAAGGGTAGATTCTGACAACGTAGCCGCACAGGAAATGATGGCAGACAGCTACCGCAAGATCAAGGATTACGACCAGGCATTGTTCTGGTACAAAAGGCTGAATAAACAGAAGGACGCTAAACCCGAGTGGATCCTCTATTACGCCGAAGCGCTGGCAAATAAGGAGCAATACGAGCAATCTGAACAATGGTACCGTAAATTCATGGTTGCCGCTCCCGGCGACAGACGCGCCGGCAACTTTGTAAAGCTGGGCACGGGGATCTCGGGATTATCAGAAGACAAGGGAGATTGGAAGGTATCCTACACCAACATTAACACGGCGGGCGCGGAATATTCGCCCATGTTCTATAAAAAGGGACTGGTGTTTAGCAGCAACCGAAGGATCGGGAAGGTCTCGAAAGATGTATTCGGATGGGATCAAACGCCCTTTACAGATCTTTACCTCATCGATGACCTTAAACGCATCGGCGAAGTAAGCAAAACCGATATGGAAGACATCGAGCGCCAGCGCGAAGGAAATGCCTACAAGATCAATGATGACGATACCGAGGAAGCAAGCAATGACAGCAAGACGCTTGGACAATACAGCACAAGGGTGCTGGTTGATCTTGCAGGAGAGCGCCTGGCGGCGGAAGTGAAAGCTGTCAAGCTCAGGAAAAAGATCAATTCCCGGTTCCACGAGGGGCCGTCGGTATTGCTCCCGGAAGGCTCGCTCATGTTTACCCGTAACAATTACTATAAAGGTAAAGCCAGCAAAAGTAAAAAAGGAGGCATCAACAAGCTGAAGCTCTTTACGGCGACAGGTCCGAATTGGAACCATATTCAGTCTTTCCCTTACAATGACAACGAGTACTCGGTGGGACATCCGGCAGTCACCAAAGACGGCTCCATCCTGGTGTTTGTTTCAGATATGCCCGGTGGTTACGGTGGTACGGACCTTTACTATAGCGTTAGGACCAGCGCCGAACGACAATGGAGCAAACCGGTTAACCTCGGCGCACGGATCAATACCGAGGGAAACGAGCAATTCCCCTATTTTGATAAAAATGGCAAGCTTTATTTCTCTTCAACAGGCTACGCAGGCCTGGGAGGGCTCGATATTTTCGAGGTGACACTGAAAGATATGCGCCCGACAGGCGTCCCTCATAACCTGGGTGCGCCGCTTAACTCTTCAGGCGACGATTTTGGATTTATCAAAGCAGATGACGAACGCAGCGGCTACTTTAGCTCTAATCGCGGTGGCAACGACGATATTTACAAGTTCGAGCAAAGCAGTTATCGTGTGGCCCTTAAAGGGGTGGTAACCGATACCAGGACAAGGCTTCCGATTGCGGGTGCGCAGGTTTTACTTCGCCATTTCGGCGGAATAGATACCCTGGTAACCAACCGTGCCGGTGCTTTCCAGAAAGACCTGGCGAAGGAAACCGATTACGAGATCGTCGCACAGAAACCAGGGTACGTAACCAGCAATAACTTTTTCACCACAGCGGGCATCGATAAGGATACCACGCTGAATGAACCGCTTAAGCTAGGCAGGGCCGAGCTCGGACAGCAGTTCGTACTCAATAAATGCGATTCACTGAAACGCGTGTTCGCAGTACAGAATATTTATTATGACCTGGATAAATCATACATCAGGCCCGATGCTTACCCTGCGCTCGATCACCTCGTTATGCTGATGCGTGAGCACCCCGAAATAGAGATCGTAACGGCAAGCCATACCGATAGCCGCGCGTCCGACCAATACAATAAACGCCTGTCATTAATGCGCGGAAATGCAGCCAGGACCTACCTGATGTACCGGGGAATTGACGGCAAACGCATCCGCGTAGAGTACTATGGAAAAAGCCGTTTGACTAACCGTTGTTTTGACGGTGTTCCATGCTCCGAAGAAGAGCAGCAACTGAACCGCAGGACAGAGTTCGACATCATTGTGAACGGTGTTAACCTGAGCCAGCTGAATTGTGGAAATCCCTAAAACTGTGGAATTTCACTATAGATAAAATTCCCCACCGGTAAGGAAATTATTCCCCGTATTTTTAAGAGATTTTGATCGGAAAGCTGCCTGGAAGATCCAGGGGGCTTTCCGGTTTTTTGGAACAATATTAGCTTTATACGCGCTATATTATTCAGTATATGAAACAGCCGATACTCTGGACTCTCCTGATCGCAACTTTGGCGGTCGTTTCTTGTAGCAAAGAAGCAACTGACGAAGTGGTTGATCCTACCGCTAAAACGATAGCAAACGGATTTAATTTCTCCACTACAAAAAGCGTTGAATTAAATCTTCGACTGCTCACGAACACCAATGCGCCTATGAAGGGCGTCGTGGTAAGCGTGCTTAAGCCGGGAACTACCGAGAAGGATGGTGTGCTGTTTAAAGCGGCTTCTGATGCCAACGGGTATATCAAGGGGTCGATGACCGTCCCGTCATACCTGGATACGCTGATGATCACGCCTAATTACCCTGGCCTGATCAACAACGCAAAAGTACTGATCTCCGGCAGCACCTTAACGGCTACGCTTGGCGGTGTGAACGGTGCAAGCAGCAACGTGATCCCGGAACCGGTTGGCGTTAAGAAACGTTCTACCGGGTCGAAATTCCTGGCGGATCCCAATTATGTATACCCTGCACCTTACACCAATTCGCAGGATGCGGTCAGGACCGATGGCAATTATCGCCAATACATGGGGGTTCCAAAATTCATGTTACCGCAGGCTGACCCGATTCCGCAATCACTGTTAAATTATATCGATGCCTCGCTTCCGGAGCAGGTAGCCGTAGCTACTCATCACGCTTCTTACCTGGCTGACCAGGCGATCTCGGTGCTGAGGGTTACGCAGGCCGCAGATATCTGGGTGACTTTCGTTTCCGAAGGCGCCAGCTACCAGAATTCCCTGGGCTACTATACGTATCCGACAAACAACCCGCCGCAAACAAAAGACGACATCGGTACGGTCACTATGGTTTTCCCGAATGCTTCGGCACACGACTCTAAAGGGGAATTGTTTCCTGGCGACAAGATAAAGTTAGGTACCTTCAATGCCGGTACATCTATTGCTTTTGTACTGATCCAGGATGCATGGGTGAGCTTCGGTGAATATTGGGGCGTTGAAACCAGCAGGCTGAACTTCTTTACTCACAATGCACTGAACCCAGAAGTAGGAACATCAGCGCCTGATTATTTCAAAAGGCATTCTGTACTGCTGAATGATAATGTTCACAACCTGTTCCTGGTTGGTTTCGAAGATATTCAGCGCCAGTTCGCTAACGGTTCGCTCAACAACGGCTGTGATAACGACTTTAACGACCTCGTGTTTTACGCAACCTCTAACCCGCTGAACAGCATCGATCCTGACCACGTAGAAGACGTAGATAAAGGCGGTGACGACGATGGTGACGGAATTCCCGTGCCGGCCGACGAATACCCTGGAGATCCAAACCGCGCATACAATGAGACCATGTATTGGAATACTTTGTTGTTCGAAGATCAGTGGCCTTTAAAAGGCGATTATGACCTGAACGACGTAGTGATCCAATACCGTTACACGTATGTGAAGAATGCAGCTAACCAGGTCGTTGACCTGAAATGCGAGTACAAAACTCTTGCAGCGGGTGCAAATTTCAAAAACGGCTTCGGTGTTGAATTCCCATTTGCTTCAAGTCTCGTGGCCAGTGTAACGGGTCAGCGGTCGGTAAGCGGTTATATTACTTATGCCGGAAATGGTCTCGAGGCAGGGCAAGTAAATGCAACTATTATTCCTTTCGATAACCAGAACGCGGTGATCGGCAACGCGGGCGCCGGCCAGGTGATCAACACCGAGATGAGCCAGCCTAAAGTGGAAGGCGACCAGGTTACCGTATTAATGACCTTTACTTCCCCGGTTTCACGTGCAACCATCGGCGACGGACCGTTCAATCCTTTCCTCATCAGCAACATGCAGCGGGGAGCGGAAGTTCATTTACCAGGTCATTTGCCAACTTCTAAGGCTAACCTTGGGCTTTTGGGCACAGCAGACGACGCTTCCGTACAAGGAACGCCATCAACTTATTACCTGTCGTCAGGGAAATGGCCATGGGCTATTCACATCGCAGGATCTTTTACTTACATGACTGAAAGAAGCGCGATCCAGACGGGTTACCTTCACTTCCTCGATTGGGCGGCATCTTCAGGTGCGCTGTTTGAGGATTGGTGGAGTAATACCGGTTCAGGCTACCGCGAAACGCAGTTCCTGTACACCAAGTAATATAATAATCACGTTCTTAACAAAGGCTATCACGTAAAAAATGATGGCCTTTCGTTTTTTATATTCAAAAATTGCCCGCGTTGAGAAATGTGTAAATAAATGCCCATATTGCAGTGGAATGGGGTAATGAGGGCAGGTATGCCGCAGTTTTGTTTCAGTAATATCCCTATGGAAGAAATTGGCCGGATAACTATCGTAACGGTTTGTGACAATCAATATGTTCGTTTTTTAGCGGCGCTTATCGTTTCGCTGCAGGCTAATCACCATTCTGGTGAACCTATCGACCTGTATGTGATCGAAGACAAGATCAGCAAAGAGAATAAAGCAAAGCTGGCTGGTTCCATTAACAGGGAAATGGTTTCTGTGACGTGGATGAAGATGTCGGACGTGATTGCATCAGCGAGTGATTTGCCGATGGATGACTCAACATTTCCGCTAAATATCTATGTGAGGTTGTTCATTCCGTGGTTTATACCTTCAGATATTACGAAAGTGCTGTACCTCGATGTGGATATGATCGTGGTTAAGGATGTTTCAGAACTTTGGACGATCGACCTCGAAGGCAAAGTAATTGGAGGGGTGCCGGACAGGGCCCAGGTAGTGAGCAATCCCTGGGGGGGAATCCGGAATTATAAAGAACTCGGCCTTGATGAGCAGACCAAATACTTCAATAGCGGTATGTTGCTGATGGACCCGGTTCAATGGCGCGAACAGGATATTACGGCAAAGGTGATCCGCGCGGTCAACGAAAATTTACCGTCTGTTACCTTCCCTGATCAATATGGCTTGAATGTTGTATTCGCAGACCAGTGGAAGGAAATCGATCACCGGTGGAATTGTTATGCAAATTCCGAAGACCCTGATCCGTTCATCATTCATTTTATCGGCGTTAAACCGATCTATAAATCGTATAAATATAACAAGGATTACCAGGCGCAATTTTACCGGTACCTGGGTTTAACGAACTGGAAGAATGATAAACCGATAGGCGAGTTTTCGAGATACCTCAAGAAAATGTATAACAAGCTTTCAAAGAAATTTAAATAACCATTTTCGGATGCGATGTCGGATCTTATGTTTACACTGATCTATGCCTAATAAATTTATACTTAAGTGCCTCGGTTTATACACCAAGATCCGTCATGCAAATGTGCCGGTTATATACAGGTATTTCTACAGGGATACTTACTATTGTCAGCTTAACCAGCTGAGGTATATTATTAAGGACTATATTATCAAAAAACCTTACAAGGAAATAGAAACGCAGGGAGAATTTGGCCAGGAGTTGATCTTTGTGCTTCCGTTCGCCTATTGGCATTATAAAAACGGTACATTAAAAAGTACCACGTCGTCCAACTACACCAAAGAGATCTATTTTTTTTCCCCGGATCACCGGGAGAAGTTTACGGTCCGTTCGAACGAGGGTAATTACAACTTTGAGATGCCGCGTATCCTGCATAGTCAAAACTACGATATTGGCAAATGGGAACGGGTACCGCTGAAAGAAACCTATAAGAACGACATTTACGTATATGAAAAGCCTATCCTCATTATTGCCAATCGTTACAATATGGAATGGGACGGACAGCCGGTGAGCTTCTTCAGCATACAATTGCTCGATTACATGATCGGTAAATTGAAGGACCACTTTACCATTATCTACAACCGTCCGCAGGCCGCTAATATTACAAATGACAACAGCGATATCTTTAGCCTCGAAGAGTTCGACTGGCTTGCGCAGGAACACCCCGAGGTGATCCTGCTCGATGATTTATATAAAGAGAATAAAGCGAATGCCACTAGTTTCAATCACCTGCAATTGATGGTATATGCCAATTGCGATCATTTTATTTCTACGCATGGCGGCACAGGAACACTTGCCAGTTATTTCGGGGGAATAAACCTGCTTCTTTCAAAACAAGGCGGGGAGCATTTCTTCGGGGATTTTGACACGGTGTTCCCGATGCTATCGGGTGCCCGGATCCTGCTCGCCAGGAATGATGAGGAAGTGATCGGCCACATAGAACGTACTTTTGTACCGCTTACGCAACAGTTTGATTAGCAGCGTAATTTATATAACGTATCGTAAACCAGGCAGATGAAACTAAAAGAACAGTATTGGTTAAGTTCCGGGATAATTAACATCCTGCAAAACGTTACCAGCGTTTTTTTCTCGGTAGGAGCCTTCTTTATCCTGGTAAGGGTGTTAAGTACCTTCGACTACGGGGCGTGGGGTATTTTTATGGGTGCTGTTACCATTCTCGAGCTCACCAGGAACGGGTTGATCGAAAGCGCACTGATCAAGTTCATTGCTTCCAGCGAGAAAGAAAAGCACTCCGAGATCATTTCCGCATCGCTTGCCATAAGCATCACCTTAACGGTGATTTGTGTATTACTGAATTTATGCTTCGCAGGTTTTGCCGCACGGCTGCTGAAGACGCCTGAGCTGCAGTATATGTTTTACGTGTACAATATCACGTTCATCATCTCTGGGTTGCTTACCCAGTTCTGTTGTATCGAGCGCGCCAATCTTAAGTACACCGCCAATTTTGCGAGCAGTTTTATCAGGCAGGGCGTGTTCTTCGTGGTGTTGGCGGTGGTGTTTATTTTCAAGATTAAGATCGACCTTTATTGGCTGGTTTACCTTCACATGGCCTGCGTGATACTAAGCGTTATTGTCGCCTGGTATTATGTGCGTCCTTTCCTGCATTACTCGTTCCGGTTTAATCTCAAGTGGATAAAAAGCATCTTTCATTATGGGAAGTATGCTTTTGGAACCTCGCTCAGCGCACTTTTAGCAGGTACGGTCGATCAGTGGATGCTTGCTGCGATCCTCTCCACCAAGGAGTCGGGCGCGTTTCGTGTCGCCGTAAGTGTAATGAACCTGATCGATATCCCAACCAATGCCATCGCGGTGATCGTTTTTCCGCAAAGCGCGAAGAGATTGGCGTCGGGCGGTACGGAAGCCATCAAGTACCTATATGAAAAATCGGTTGGTACTATTGTCGCGATCCTGGTCCCTGCCGTCGTTTTCCTCTTTGTTTTTGACAAGTTCGTAATCCAGGTCCTCGCAGGCGATAAATATGCCGCCACCGTGCCGATCCTGAACGTAGCACTTATTTACAGTCTCTTCATCCCTTATGGAAGACAATTTGGCGTGATTATGGATTCGATCGGCAAAACGTCGATCTCGTTCTATAACGTGGTTGGATTTACCCTGGTAAACCTTACGTTGAATTACTTCTTTATTAAGCAGTTCGGTGTAATTGGCGCGCCTTGCGCTACGCTGCTGGCAATTTTCATCGGGTTCATCGTCGCCCAGATCATTCTGCGCAAAGTGTTGCGTGTAAACGTATTTAATACATTGATCTATGCCTATCATTTTTACCCGGAGATGTATCACAAGTTTGTAAAGCGCGACAAAACACAGCCACCCGCAGAACTGGAAAATTTATAAAGCCGATATCGAATTACTATGAAAAAAATAACTTCTCTTATAAAGCTGCTTCGAGTGCACCAGTGGACGAAGAATTTTTTCATCTTCCTGCCGGCGTTCTTCGGGTTAAAACTCGTGCAGCAGCACATCCTCGTTAATGCCATACTGGCTTTTATTGGCTTTTCGCTGGTGGCCAGCAGCATTTACATTTTTAACGACCTCAATGATATCGAGGAGGATAAACTGCATCCGAAGAAAAAAAGCAGGCCACTTGCCAGTGGCGCCGTTACCAAAACGGAAGGCATTATCGCTATGCTTTTCTTTTGTGCAGCCGGTTGCGCCATTTTTGTATGGGGAATAAAAAATACCGACGTACTCATTTTTATTGCTTACTATATCGTTCAAAATATACTGTACTCGTTAAAATTCAAGCAAAAAGCCATTACCGACGTGGTAATGATATCGCTCGGTTTTATTGTGAGGATCCTGATTGGCAGCTGGGTGACTGACACGGACCTGTCACATTGGATCATCCTGATGACGTTCCTGCTTGCCTTGTTCCTTGCCCTGGCAAAACGGAGAGACGACGTGCTGATATTTCTGGAGACCGGCAATAAAACCAGGAAGAACGTGGAAGGCTATAACCTCGAATTTTTGAACGTTGGCATTACCATCATGGCTTCGGTAGTAATAATCTGTTATATTATGTATACCGTGTCTCCAGAAGTGGTGGCGAAAACAGGCCCGGATCTTTACTATACGGCACTTTTTGTGATCCTCGGCATTATCAGGTACCTCCAGATCACTTTTGTATGGAACCTGAGCGGCAGCCCCACCATGATACTACTCCGGGACCGTTTCCTGCAGGCAAGTATCGTAGGATGGGTGAGCAGCCTGGGCGTTATACTTTATTATCACTCCAGGTAGCAACGTGGTACGACAAAATAAAATAACATGGAATCGTCAGTTGTAAAGTCTAATTATTATTTCCTGATCGCTTTTGCCATATTAAATTTCGTGGCCGTGATGCTGCTGCTCGCGGCAATCACATTCCTGGTAGGGTATCATTTAACTTTCTGGCATTTTCCCGTGTCGCTGGCAGGTGTTTTTACACTCCAGTATTTTGCGGTGAAGTACTTTTTCCCCGGGGATATTTCAAAGACCATGTTTCGTACAGGGCTTGTCTCGCTTATTTTATTGCTTGTGTGCATGATCCTGGCGGGCCTGGTGTACGATGTTTCATATGATGGCCAGCAGTATCACCAGGAAGCCATGTACCAGTTAAAAAACGGTTGGAACCCCGTGTACCGGCAGCTGCCCGATTCGGTAAACGGCTCTCTTTGGGTAAATCATTATGCCAAAGGCGCAGAAATCCCTGAAGCCGTGATCTATAGCTTTACCAACAGCATAGAAATGGGGAAGTCTACCAATATGCTCCTGATGATCGCTGCGTTCTTTTTGTCGCTTTCGCTGTTGTACAGAACGCCCGTCAAGTCGTTCCCAGGGAAAATACTGATCAGTGCTTTCCTTGTGCTTAACCCGGTAGCCATCAATCAATTGCTTACCTATTATGTGGATGGGCAGCTGGTTTGTCTCCTGCTCTGCCTGTTTTTGTGTTGCTGCCTCTTGTTTTACAGCACCAACAGGTATTACCTCGTATTATTCGGTGCGGTGATCATGACGCTGATTAACATCAAGTTCACGGCGGTGGTTTTTGCAGGCGTTTTCGGGCTAGGGATATTACTCATCCTTTTATATTTTAAGCGATTTCCAGATTTCTTTAATGTCCTGAAAACTTCCGCGATAGCGGGAATTGTTGCCGTAGTAGTGGTGGGTTACAACCCCTTCATTAAAAACACCATTAATCACAAGCATCCTTTTTACCCGATCATGTCGAGCACCGGGAAACCCGTGGCAGATATTTTTTCGGGAAACCTGCCGACCGGTTTTTTTGATAAAAGCATGGGCGAGAAGTTTTTCATCTCCTTTTTTTCGCATACCGACAACATTAAGGCAGAAAAAGGGAAGGTGCCCGCCCTAAAGATCCCGTTTACCTTAAACGCCGACGATATTAAGAACGCGCCAAAGATCGATACGCGCATAGCGGGTTGGGGTCCGTTTTTTAGCGGGATCATGATCCTCAGCCTGGTTCTTGCCGTTGTGATGCTATATGGCCGGTTTAAGGAGCCGCTTACCTCGAAGTTCCTCTATATTTTAGCCGTATTGGTCGCTTCCGTATTAATTATTCCCGAATCGTGGTGGGCCCGTTATGTGCCGCAACTTTGGTTTATTCCGTTCCTCGTAATCGTGGTAGCGCATGCGCTGAAGCCTGGCAGGCTTACCCGGGTTCTTTCGTTCGTTATCATGGCGGCGATCTTCTTCAATATCGCGTTCAGCGCGATTTCCATTCCGTGGAACATCATGAAAACGGCACAGATCAATTTCCAGATCAGGCAGATGAAATCAGCCAATGCGGTGATCCCTGTTTGGTGGGGATCTGCGCAAAGTAACCGCGTGCGATTCGCCGAGCACCACATTCCTTTCCGGCTTTACCCCAAACTGGGAACGAAAAATGTATATAAGATCATTCGCTCCGATTCGTTTTTCCAGCTGCCAGCCGACTTTAAACCTTTACCAGAACCTTTTTTAGTGAAATGGAGCAACAAGATAGCAGGCGAGACCGAAGATTAATTGCCGCTTTCGATTTCGACGGCACGTTGACAACGAAAGATACGTTGTTCGAATTCCTTCTTTTTTATTTTCCCCTCTCCAGGCTGGCGGCGGGATTTGCCCTCTTATCACCGATGCTGCTCTTGTACAAGTTAAAGGTGATTTCAAACAACGAAGCCAAAGAGCGTTTGTTCAGGTACTTTTTTAACGGGACGGAGATCAACGGTTTTAATCAAAAATGCCGCGAGTTTGCCGCTGGTATTGAAAAGCTGCTGCGCCCGGAGGCGATCGCGAAACTGAAGTGGCACCAGGAGAGCGGGCACCAGTTAGTCATCATCAGCGCTTCCCCCGAAAATTGGATCCTTCCCTGGGCCGGTCAATATGGCGTAAAAGTACTCGCCACCAAACTGGAAGTGGTGAATGGCCACATCACCGGCAAGTTCCTCACCAACAATTGTTATGGCGGCGAAAAAGTAGTTCGCTTGCTCAGTGAATTCCCCGACAGGGGAAATTATGGATTGTACGCATATGGCGACAGTAACGGCGATAAAGAGCTGTTAGCTGCAGCGGATTTTAAATTTTACAGAAGCTTTTAGACGCGCGTTTAAGTTCAAATTTACACTTATTGCCCCAAAAATAACTTTAAAATGAGTACTTTGGAGGCAGAAAACAAAGACATAATTCCTTTCAATGAACAATCTGATTGCCAGCATTAAATATCTTGTTAAATACTTTGAGAATTTTGGCTTTGAGGGAATAAAGTTTCTTTTAAAAAAGAAGTTTTCGGGTTCCGGTATCATTTCCATCAAGCCTCCCGACGTTAAGCACCCGGTCCTGCTAAGAAGGAACACATCAGACGTTGAAACTTTCGACCAGATCTTTTTGTATAAGGAATACGATATTAACACTAGTTTCCAGCCAAAAGTGATCCTGGATTGCGGTGCTAATATCGGGTTGGCGGCAGTGTACTTTAAGAACAAATACCCTGATGCGAAAGTGATCTCGATCGAGCCTGAGCAGTCTAATTTCGATCAGCTAAAGAAGAACACCGCGGGTTACCAGGACGTTTACCCGGTTCAATACGGGATCTGGAACCGTTCTGCCAACCTGGTAATAGAAGAAGATAACAAGCTGGGAGAATGGGGATTTACCGTAAAGGAAGTTGAGTATACGAACGACCATACCATTAAAGGAGTGAGCCTTGCAGACCTGATGACCGAATTCGGCCTTACCGGGATCGATATTCTTAAAATTGATATCGAGGGTTCAGAAAAAGAGCTCTTTGATAGTAATTTCGAACAATGGCTGCCACTTACGAAAGTGCTGATCATCGAGCTTCACGATCGCACGCGGTGGGGCTCGTCGAAGTCGTTTTTTAAAGCGTTGGTTAACTACGATTTTTCAATCACGCATCGCGGTGAAAACATTATCTGCTGTATGAACAAATTGTCGGTGATTTAACAAACCGGTCGGCTACCTTCTTTTGATCTCTGGATGGAAAAGGAATATTTTTTTAAGGATGTTACGCTACTGATTACCCACTACAATCGCAGCAGTTCGCTCAATCATTTGCTCAGCGTATTTAGGGAGCAGCGCATCCGGTTCGGGGATATCGTAGTGTCTGACGACGGAAGCAAACCCGAACATCTCAGCTACCTGGAAGAATTACGGAACGACTTCGCTTTCAGGCTGATCCTGACACCAAAAAATAAAGGCCTCGGGAACAACATCAATAAAGGCCAGGATGCCGTAAAAACGCCCTACACCCTATATGTGCAGGAGGATTTTGAACCCGCCAGGTCATTTGCCGGCCATTTTACCGACGCACTGGAGCTGATGAATAAAAACCCCCGGTTTGACATTGCGCGGTTCTATGCCTACATTCCCTTTCCGTACCTGGAGCCTTTTGGCTATGGTTTCTCCGAGATGTCGAATAGTAAATGGGCGCCGAATTACCTGAAAATATACATGTACAGCGACCATCCGCACCTGCGGAGATCAAGTTTCTTCGAAAAGTTCGGGCGCTATAAAGAAGGCATCAAGGGAGATAAAACAGAATACCGCATGTGTATTTCGTTTTTAAAGAACAAAGGACAGGGGATCTTTTACGAAGATTTCCAGGCTTTATTCATCCAGAAGAATACCGAAGAAGAGCCGAGCACCATGACCGGCACCCGCACAAAGTGGAAAGCCAGCAGTAATCCGCTCATTGCCGGCGTGAGGTACGTTTACCGGCAACTGAAATACAATTACGATATCCTGTTTATGGACGTGTGATCAGGATTTTTCTTCCTGCCAAGCGCATTAGCCAAAAGAGAAGAAATTACCCGGATTCTTGCTTCCCAAGTGTTTTCGCTGGCAATCGCCAACCTCTCCTTTTCACGGTCCCCGTTATCTTCTTTTAAGATGGTGCTTATCGCAGCTGAAAATGCGTCGGCATCGCTGCAATATACCACAGCGTCTTTGGTAAATTCCTTCAGATCTGGGTTGAAATCGGTGGATATCACCGGTTTGCCCGCACCCAGGTATTCGAAAAGCTTTAACGGGAATATGGTCCGGCTTACCTTGTCGGATTTAAAAGGGATGATCGCAATATCGAACCCCTTGATCATAGCCGGCATCTGGTCATAAGGCACCCTTCCCGGGAGGTGCACATTGGGGGTATTGTATAACCATCCAGGAGTAAATTCTGGCGACACAGGACCTGCCAACACGAAGCTTTTATCCGGGTTTTGTTTCGCTGCCTCATGAAGCAGGTCATAATCCATCCGGCGCTCGATGGCCCCGAAATAGCCGATAACCGGCTTTTTAAGCGCCAGGATCGATGAATGTACCTGCAGATCGGGCGACAGCGCTTTACTGCTATGGCTAATGTCGGCCGCGTTGGCGATAAAGTAAGTTTCCTTATTCCGCTCTTTGTTTTCCTCGTATAACTGGCGGCTCGTGCAGATCACCAGGTCGCTTTCCCTAACCAGCTTATCTTCAGATACAAACCCATGTTTCATATCGAATGGTATGATCAGCGGATCCACGCAATAGTACACTTTCAGCGGTGCCCCAACGCGGTCTCCAACGTTCGGGTAGTGAAAGTTGAAAAAATTAATGAAAATGAAGTCCTTAATCCCATACTTCTTCATAACCAGCTTGATGCGCCTGGCGATCAGCCGTTCATTGTACTTGAGTAGCAAGCGGTACAGCGGGCCTTCGGGCAGGAAATTGAGTGAAAGCAGGGGTGATGTGATCAGGATCTTAAAACGGGCAACGGCAGTATCAATAAGGCCGAATGAAGAGTCAGCGAAGTAATCCTTCCTGTTCTTGAATTGCTGAGAGTCCCGTCTCTTGAAGTAATCCTTCCAGGTAAACGGGTTATCTATATAAAATACGTCGTTCCCGGCTGCCAGGTACCGGGCGACTGTAACGCTCGTTGATTCGAACGGGGAATCGTACCGGGCGTTTCCGAGGATAAAGATATATTGGTCCTTCAGGTTCATGTCAGCAATCTCTTTTGCCCGCGTTCCTGGTCGAGCCTCAGCGTGATGTTAATTAATGCGATCTCAAGATATAAATAAATACTTGTGGGAAACTGCACGAATGCTTCCTGGGGGAAATTTCCGATATTTAACGCAAAGATGGTCAGGGTCATAGCCAGGCAGTAACTTCGGAGCTCCGGGTCTTTGATCTTAAAAAAATTATCGACCCCTGTTTTCAGCACCACGAATATCAGGGTACAAAAAATCAGCAGGCCAAGCCAGCCAAGCTCTACCGCAACACGTACGTATCCGCTATCGGGAGGCAATTTGGCAAGGTATGAATCCGGCGCAAATTTGGTTCCCCATATGCCGGTAGCGCCCAGTCCGCCGCCAATAATATGGGTTTGAATATAGGGCTGGATCCTTTTCTGGTTAATGGCCCTTACGTTATACGAGGCATCTTCGGAAATCTTAAATGTAGACTGGAAACGATATAACGCGGCATTGCTGGTAGGTACGTTAATCAGGAACAGCATAAACATACCGACCACCCCGGCCAGAAACATTACGCGCTGGTTAAAATGCAGGATCGCCACAAGCCCTATCGCAGCCGGGAACAAAAGGTAAGCGCCCCGCGTTCCCGAGTAGATCATAGCAAACAGGAACAGCGCGATCAGGAACCCGAGGATCACTTTTTTAATTACCGGGAGGTTGCCGAACATCAGGCCCAGCGCGAGCACTGCGCCCGCCACCATGTTATAAGAGAAGGCAACGGGGTCGGAGAAGATGGAAAACTTTCGCCAGAAACCACCGATAAACAACAGCGCGTCCATTCCCGGGGTGTTGATATAAGCGAGCTCATAACTGTTAAAGCCGATAAATTCCTGTTTCAGGGCATAGAGGGCTGCGTAAGTACAGAGCCCCAGCCAGATCTTAAAGATAAGCCTGATAAATTGGACCGTCCGGATATGGTAACTAAAGATAAAATACATGACCATTACCACCGCCACACTTCGCACCGTATACAACCAGGCCATAACAGATGCCGCACCGGGATTAAGCGCCTGCAGCAGGTTATACGAGATCCAGATAATGATCAGTACGCTGATCGGGTTCTTCATGAACTGCCAGTCGCGCCTGGTCTTCTGCTTGATGAAAAAGCCAAGCAGCAACAGGGCTTCC
The DNA here is from genome assembly GCF_009834915.1 of Hufsiella ginkgonis. Taxonomy (GTDB): domain Bacteria; phylum Bacteroidota; class Bacteroidia; order Sphingobacteriales; family Sphingobacteriaceae; genus Hufsiella; species Hufsiella ginkgonis. The sequence goes on from NZ_WVHS01000003.1 coordinate 71,693, forward strand.
AGGCCGTCCATCACGGTACCAAGCGGAAAGGAGATGAGATTCATGCGGATGACCCACATCACCATATAGGCGGCAATCAGCAAAATAAGAATCCCGGTGCGCGGGTAAACTACCGTGATGTACAGCATCGGCAGTGCAACCAACACGACCATGATCATAACGCCGGCCTTTATTCCGCCAATGCTGATCAGGAAACTGATTAGCAGGGAAGTGAGGCACATCAGCCCAAGACCCAGCCTCTTTGCGCCATCGCTCCGCAAAAAGATCTTTTGCCTTTCGACGAAGGTCTTCGTTTCCGGCTTATAACGCCGTTCGGATGAGTAAACTACCGGCATCAGAAAAACAGCAGCTTAATGAAAAATAAGTAAGTAGTACCTATCAATAAAGCAAATGCGGCATACCGTTTCAGGTTGTCTGAAAAGGAAAAAATATGCCCTTTCGGCTTGTGCGGGTCAATCCTCATTTTGCTTAATGTTTTCTATCGTGTCATTAACGTGGTGCCTGGTGGCCACCGAACGTTTATTCGCGTTGCGAACTCTCAGCAGCGAAAGCACCTGGTAAAAAATAAACTGAGGAATATTAACAAGCGACTTATAAATACGTTCATCCGTTTTCGAATGCGTTAGCGACAACGCGAACCCGAGAATAAAACAACCAAAAGCGATCAGCCAGATCAGCGATGAGAGGGGGCTGATCAGCAGGTCTGCCAACATACAGATTCCTGATAGGATGATGAAAATAAAAAGCGGGGGGCGCAGCAGGATGATACCAAAAAGGAACTGGTTGAAACTAAAGTTCTTGATACCAAGCCAGGCGAGTTTAAAGCCGTAGCCGAAAAAACGGAACCATGTGTTGATCCACCTGGAACGTTGGTTAACGAGCTGGTCGGGTTTAGACGTTTTCTCGTCAAAGACTACGGCTTGCCCGGTGAACGCGATGCGGAGGTCTTTTTCGAGGATAGCTGCCTGCAGCACTTTGTCGAAACCTGCTCCATTTACATCTTTATCGCCCAGGCAATCCTTGTAAAGCTGTGTGGTAAATGCCATGCCCGACCCGGCAAGTGTGGCCGACGAGCCGAGGTTAAAGAGGATCTTGCCATCATAATAATGGTAATAAATATCGCGGGCGGCATCCAGGCAAGCGTACACGGTGTCTATGTTCTTAGCGGCCCTGATCCCCTGTACCGCTTTAAATCCCAGGCTAAAGTAAATATTGAGCTCATCCAGGTAATCAGCCTGCACCAGGTTATCGCTATCGATGATCGTCAGCAGGTCATGATCGCGCCTGAAATTATTTATCGCATAAAAATGCGACCGCGTATTGCCGGCAAGCACGGTTGGGGGACGCAGCAGCACCACGCGCTCCGGATCAAACGACAAACCCGTAATATCGCATTTGTCGGCCACCACATACACGAGATAATTGGTGTAATTAAGCTTTAAAATGGAGTTGACAACGGCGGGAAGCGAATCTGTTTGTTCGTAGGCCGTTACGATAACGGCATAGTCAAAATCAGCTGGCCTGAGCGGCGATGTGGGTGAGGCTGTACGGTTTCCTTTGATAGAATGCAGCACAAAAAGTACCAAAGGCAGTACTAGGTGAATGCCGATGATAACCTGGAATATGATCCATACGATACCAGCTACCTGGACAAAGCTCATTTTTTCTTTTTACTTCCCTTCAGCCACGTTTTATCTATCAGTGGCGCTAAATGCCTTCCTGGGACTTTGTTTAACACCCAACCGATAAATTTATCGTCTAAATTCATCAGGTAATGGATGTTATTTACCCGGTTTATGCTCATCTTCCTGCCGGCTTCAAATATACTGACGATCTTATCAGCAATCACAGCCCATTCCGAAGAAACGTTCAACGCTTTTAAGTCGGCAGTTTCGATAATAATGATGTCGAAAGCAGCTTTCAGGTCAGCCATTTTCGCGTTCAGCAGGTGCTCAGGGCAGATCTCCAGCAGCGAAGTATCGCCGCCGCGGTTGGCCAGTACGTTAATCGACCTTGTTTCCGTAAGGATGGTCAGGTTATTGTCGGTCAGGTAATCTTCCAGGTAAGTCTGGGTTTGCAATGTCTTGCTGATCCCGCTGTCTTTAAAGTTGCCGTCTATCAGCAACACCTTTTTGCCCGTCATGGCGAAGGCATAAGTTAAGCTAAGCGAAAACACCGTTTTACCCTCGCCGCGGCAAAGGCTGGTGACCAGCAGCACCTTGTTGTCGCCAATGATACGTTCGATTTCAAAACGGACCGAGCGAAGCATATCTTTGAACAGCCTCCGGTCCCGGGTGTCCGGGTCATTCCACATTTTCTTCAGATCGAGCACCGAGTCGCTTAATATGTTGAGGTGTCCCAATACCGGGGCGCCCGTACTGTTAGCAAGCTCTGACGATTCCTTAACGGAACTGTCGAAGAAATAGATCCCGAAAAAGATAAGCAGGCAGAAAAAGGTGGTACCGATAAAGCTCAGGATGACCAGCAGGATCTTTTTAGACGCCTGCGGTAACCCGGGCATTGCGATCTGCGCCTGGCTGAGCGTCACCGCCGAAGCCGCCTCCAGTCCCGCCTGGTTGTACCGTACCACCACCTCCTGGTATTCACGTGCGGCGACTTCAATTTCGCGGTCGAACGATTGGATGACCGCTTCATGAGGTACCAGTTTCTGGTAACGTTCGTAAAGTTGGTTCAGGCGGCTGTCGATCAGCCCCAGGCTGTAACGCGCAAGGTCGTATTGTACTTCAAGCTCCAGTTTTCGCTGGATAAGCGCCTGTTTGGTGCTCATCGGGTTAACGATATACTCATCCGTGAGCTTGTTGATGTTGGCGCTGATCTCGCTACGCAGGGAGTCGGCCTGTATTTTTATGCGCTCTTCGAAACCGCTGTTAATGTACTCTTCTTCCAGTGCCTGGGCTTCTTCGCGTTGCGCCTGCAGTTGCTGGTTAATCCGTGTCATGGCCGACTCAATGTACCGCCGGTCATTCGGGTTAAATTTAGCGTCGATATTGTCGATCGCTCCCCTGCTGGAGGCGACCGTTTTCTCCGCTTCCAGCTTCCGGGTCTCATTTTCAAGGATCAGGCTGTAAAGCGAGGTCGATTGGTTCTCAAGGTTTAATAAACCGTTCTTGATCTTGTAATTACGCAGCTCGGCTACTTTCTTATTTAGCGAGTCCTGTTTTTCTTTCATCGCTCCCGCGAGAAAGTTTACGGATTTATGCAGGTTCGCCTTAAATAGCGTATTGTAAGAGGCGATGAATTCTGTACACAGCGTATTTACCGCGAAAGCCGATAGTTCAGAGCTTTCTGAGGAGAACTCTACCGTGATAAAATCGCTTGTGCCCGAACGGTAAACGTTTAATTCAGAAAGAATGGAGCCTTCGTCGTATCCCATCGATTCGAGTACGGCATGCAGCCCGTTCTGGTCGGGGTTAAACAGGTCGAGCCCTTCCTTCTTTTCGTGTTTGGCGCGGTAAACTTCAATTGCGTGGGTCCTGGCTGCGGGGACGAGGTCATTTACCAGTGAGCTTGGTTTCCTGAACGGTTTTGCCGAGGTAAGATCATGAAGGATCAGCTGGTAGGAAAGCTGGTCGATAATATTCTTCATCTTGATCATTTCCACCAGGTTGCTGAACTTCTGCGTTACACGCGACTCCTGGAGGATCTCCAGCCCGGAAATGGTGTTCTGCCGGGTTTCATCCACAATACCCGTAGAGATCTGCGCTTTAGCCACATACACATCGGGAAGATTCCTGACCATAAAATAGGTACAGATCGTCGCCAGGATCGGTATGGTGATGATAATAAGTCGGTACTTGTATAATAAACGAAAATACTTGCGGACTTCCTGCATATTATTTTATCTCTTCAAGCTTTCTGGTAACTAACTCTTCTAAGGAAACCTTGGCGATCAGCATGCTGCTTTCTGCACTGATCCTGGCCGACCTGGCGCTGCCAAGGGCGACCATTGCCTGGCTGTACACATCGAAGGTAACTTCACTTTTTTCATACCTCAGCCTTACCTGCTCGGCGACGCTCTGTGCGTCGACGAGCGACTTTGACTGTACTTTCAGCAGGTTCAGCAGTTGTATATACGTAAAATAGCGTCGTCTTACCTCCGCTTCCAGCGTCATGTTATATTCTGCGAGGTCGGCCCGGGCGATCTCCACTTCCCGTTTGGCCTGCTTTACGTTAAATGGCTTTTGCAGGATAGAGCCGATGTTAACGGACAACCCAAGCTGGATCCCGTCAAAATACGTCGGGTCTACGATATTAAACGTGTAGTTTGGTGCGTAGATAAAAGAAACGGTAAGGGGATCGAGCCAGGCTACCGACTGTTTGGTGACGTTTATCCTGGCGATATCTACCCGGGATTGCACGCTTTTCATTCGCGGATAATTTTCTTTCGCTATCGTGATAAGCTTTTCCAGGTAAACGTATGAAATATCGCCGATCATCGAGTCCTGTGCTTTCGCAGGGAAAATAATTATTACGAAAACCAGCAACAAAGCGGGAATAAATAATTGTCTATGACGCATGTTGTTAGTTGCTCTGGCTTAAAATGTCCGATATATAGGTTTTCAGGTCAGTGGGATTGAACGGCTTTTTCAGGTACCTGTCGGCTTTGAACGGCATATCTTTTACAATCGCTTCGAGATCGTCGGCTCCAGAAAGCAGGATAATGGGCGTTTCCCGGTAAAATCCGCTTACTTTCAGGTTGCGGATAAACGAACTGCCGTCGATGTACGGCATCATCAGGTCTGATATGATAATGGATGGATCATTTCCTTCTTCGAGCCAGCTCATCGCTTCGGCTCCATTTTGCTTAATGACCAGGTCGTAATCTCGCGACAGCAGGAAATTGAGTAGTTTTAGAATACTTATTTCATCGTCGACAATTAGTATTTGTTTTTTCATAGTAGTCGCTTGACGGCTGACTGAATTTAAAAAGACATAGGCATCAATAATGCCAAAAGTTTAAATAGATTTGTTTTGATGTACCATGCCAGGCTTTTTTTTGAAGTTAAATACAGGTAGTTTGTCCCGGGGTTAAATGTACTTTATATTTGTTTTATGTCAATTAGGAACACAGTAAAGAATAGTCCCAAACTAAAAAAAGTTATCCACAGAGCATTAATTCCTAACAACGAGGCACGGCCGAGATCGTGGGTCCGCCTGTTTTTAAACCCCTTACTGCACAAGCATGGCAAAGGGTCGAAAGTAAAAAACCGGGTGCGGATGGACGTGCTGCCTTTCAATAAATTCGTGCTCGGAAACTATTCGGTGATCGAAGATTTTAGCGTGGTTAACAATGGCGTCGGCGATGTATTTATCGGGGACAATACCCTCATAGGGATGGGGAATGTGATCATCGGGCCGGTTACTATCGGAAGCGATGTGATTCTGGCTCAGCACATTGTGATCAGCGGTCTTAATCACGGCTACCAGGACGTGACCATGCCTATCCACAAGCAAAAAGTAACTACGGCCGCCATTGTGATCGGCGATGAATGCTGGATCGGCGCCAATGCGGTGATCACTGCGGGCGTTACCATCGGCAAACATTGCGTGGTGGCGGCGGGATCTATCGTTACTAAAAATGTACCCGATTTTTGTGTGGTAGTTGGCAATCCCGCCAGGATTATTAAACGTTACGATGCTAAAACCGGCGAATGGGTAAAAGTCTAATGTTCCCTATTGGGTAATAAGTTCCACAAAATTTTAGCCAAGTCTCCCATGTTCCCGACTTTTTCACGTTCGGTTTTAGTACTCATGCTGCTGTTTTCGGCGCCGCTGATCCGTGGCCAGGAATTATATCCGGTTCAGTTGGCGCCGGGTTACTGGCATAATATATCCCGTGCGCTCCGTTATCAACCGGATGGGACCGACTTTGTGATCACTAACGGTAACAGGCGTTTTACGCGGGCATTGTACGGCGGCAATACCGCATTTCGCATCGAAGCCGGCGACCTCCCGGAATTTGCATTGTATATGCCGGGAATGGGTGGAAACCTGAGGTTCGGGCTGGTATCTGCCGGCGGCGCCAGGTGGCTTTCGGCTTCCGCGAAAATAGTTGCGCGTTATCGTCCGGGGACGATGATCTACGAGATCACGGATCCCGCTCTTGGAAAAGCGACCCTTCACCTCACGGTCCTTGCACGCGTCGATGCGGAAGGATTGGTGGCGAAAACCTGGATAACGGGCACTGCCGCAAAACTCCCCGGGCTTTGCTGGGTATACGGCGGGGCCGACGGTAAGAAGTTTAGCAGGGATGGCGACATGGGCCCCGACCCGGAATCCGTATTTTACCTTAAACCGGAGAATTGCGCGGGGAATCGATACCAGTTGTCGGCCAATATATTCACACTCACCTATGGGCAGGAAAAAACCGTTAACGGCATATTTCCTACAGGCGCTGAGTTGAAAATCGGGGATGCCGCCGCCGTCGAGCCAGGCGCGATACTTTCGTCGGCAGAAAAGCAAGCGCCGGTACTAACCGGCAAAATTGAATTAGCGGTTGGCAAAAATCTTTACTTCGCGCTTCAGAATGCGGCTGTGCCTGCCGGAGGTTATAATGACCTGCAGGTAATTTTTGACCAGGCCGAAGCCGCCCGCAGGAAACTGGCCGAACGGGTCATCGTACGAACACCCGATCCATATATCAACACGCTTGGCGGCGCGCTCGCAATAGCGTCCGACGCGATATGGGAAGAGCCCACCTATCTTCATGGCGCTATCGGTTGGCGTTCGCGATTGAACGGCTGGCGCGGGCCTTATACCGCAGATCCGCTGGGCTGGCACGACCGTGCGAAAATGCACTTCAGGAGTTATGCACAATCGCAGCTAACAAGCCCGCCAGATGGCCCGAGCGTCCCCGATACCGCATTCAACCTGGCCAGGCAAAAGGAAAAGATCGGTACGGCGGTTTTTACGAGCGGTTACATCAGCCGTGATCCGGCGGGAAAATCACTGCGCGCGCACCATTATGATATGAACCTTGTTTATATCGATGAGCTGCTCAGGCACCTGAAATGGACCGGCGACCTGGATTTCGCCCGGGAGATGTGGCCCGTTATTACACGCCACCTGGCCTGGGAGAAAAGAAACTTTGACGGTAACGGCGATGGTTTATACGATGCTTACGCTGCCATATGGGCAAGCGATGCGCTCCAGTACAGCGGAGGAGGCGTTACCCACACGTCGGCATATAACTATTACGCGAATAAAATGACCGCCGTTATCGCAAAACTGATCGGCGAAGATCCTGCTCCTTACCTCGCGGAATCGGCAAAGATCCTTGCCGCTATGAATTCACAATTGTGGATAGCCCAAAAAGGTGTTTATGCCGAATATAAGGACCTGCTGGGTCTACAGCTACTTCATCCTGCGCCGGCGTTGTGGACAATTTACCATAGCCAGGATTCGGAGGTGCCTGATCTTTTCCAGGCATACCAGCAGCTTCGTTATACCGACCTGGAGATCCCACATATCCCGGTGCGCGCAGATGGGCTGCCCGAAGGCTTTTACACGCTCTCTACCAGTAACTGGATGCCATACAACTGGTCGCTCAACAACGTGGCACTCGCCGAATCGATGCATACCACGCTCGCCAACTGGCAGGCGGGCAGGTCGGAGGAAGCGTTCAGGTTATGGAAAAGCGAGCTGATCTCGTCGATGTACCTGGGCGGTAGTCCAGGCAACATTGTGCAGATCTCTTATTACGACGCGAACAGGGGCGAGGCTTACCGCGATTTTGGCGACCCGGTCGGGATGGTTTCGCGCACATTGGTGGAAGGCCTTTTTGGCATCGTACCAGATGCATTGAGCCAAACGCTCGGGATCCGCCCCGGATTACCGGCCGCCTGGAACACGGCTTCGTTAACCATTCCCGATCTCTCTTTCCGGTTTAACCGCACGGGAAACAGGGAGATTTATACCATCGTCCCTTCTTTCGGGAAGCCAATGAAATTGAAGCTGCGCCTGAAAGCCCGCCGCGACCAGTTGGTGACCGTAAAAGTGAACGGAAAGAGCACCGCCTGGGTAAGACAGGAAGACGTGGCGGGGCAGCCGATGGTGGAGATCTTCAGCCAGCCTGCCACCAGCTACCGGGTCGAGCTTACCTGGGGAACCACACCGGTGACAATTCCGGCAGTGAAGCCAAAGTATGTTAAGGGAGAAGAAATCGAGCTGGACCTTAAGAAATCGGTTTTTCACAAACTGGAGGATCCGCAGAAAGTATTTGATAACGTTAAACCCTTACCCGGAAAATTACAGGCTACCGTTACCGGTGAAAAAGGCAACCATACCATTTTTCTAAAGCTTTCACAAGGACAAATGACATGGTGGTATCCTGTATGTTTCGGGATAACGGATGCTGTTTCTGTTACCACGCCGGCTCCGCAGGGCGAAGGGCTGCGTTTGAAGGTCACGAACAATACATCGGCCGTTTTACCCTGTACCGTAAAGGTAAATGGTTTCGCTGCACCGCTTAGCCTGCCTGCCGGGGAGGAGGGACCGGAAATTGCGGTCCCCGGCCGTTACCTGTTTACCGGGAGTAACCGGGTCGTTGTTTCGTTTGGCAAGGATTCGGTGGAGCAGAATATCGTTAACTGGAACATTACTTCCTCGCGACAAGCAGAAGCGATCGACCTCTTTGCCAGCTTTAACGACAAAGTGACCGCAATATTTAAGAACAAATACCTCTCGCCGAGAGCCCCTTATCCCACCCTGCAGCTGCCTGTGCAGGGAGCTGGTGAATGGACACACCCGCTGGAAACGCCTTCGGTCGATGATTCTGGCATCATCCGCCTTGCGGGAAGTGCGGGCCAATTCCGGTTTAAGGCGATACCTTTCCGCGTACCCGGGGATGCGGAAGCCAGGAACATCATTTTTACTTCGCGGTGGGACAATTACCCGGAAGAGAAAACGATACCGCTTTCGGGAAAGTCCCCGCATGCCTATTTCTTACTTGCCGGTTCTACAAACCCCATGCAGAGCCGTATTGCCAATGGCGAATTGATCGTTACGTATACGGATGGCTCCTCGGCGAAAATGGCCTTGTCAAATCCCGGGAACTGGTGGCCCATAGAGCGCGATTACCTGGACGACGGTTATGCGTTTTCCACCGGCGCCGCATACCCGCCGCGCATTCACCTCAAAACCGGGCGTATCGTTTCCAATGCCAGCGAATTTAACGGCAAGGAAATTCCCGGGGGAGCGGCTATCATACTCGACCTTCCGCTGGATGCGGCTAAAACCCTTCAATCAATTACCCTGAGAACCCTTGCGAATGACGTAGTGATGGGTTTGATGGGTGTAACCCTGATCCGTGAGCCATGACGATTCACGAAATCTTGCGGCATTATTGGGGACATAGTCGTTTCCGGCCGCTGCAGGAAGAGATCGTGCAGCAGGTGCTTGATGGGAATGATACGCTGGCGCTGCTGCCCACCGGCGGCGGGAAATCCATTTGTTTCCAGGTACCTGCGTTGGTGAGACCCGGCATCTGTATCGTGGTTTCGCCGCTCATCGCCTTAATGAAAGACCAGGTGGAGAACCTCAAAGAAAAGGGGATCAAAGCCATCGCCATCACTTCGGGAATGGGAAAGCGCGAGATCGATATCCAGCTCGATAACTGTGTTTATGGCGACATCAAGTTCCTTTATCTTTCTCCCGAACGGTTGCTTTCTGAACTGGTAAAAGAAAGGATCAGGCACATGAAGGTGAACCTGATCGCCATAGACGAGGCTCACTGTATTTCCCAGTGGGGATACGATTTCAGGCCTCCTTACCTCAGGATCACCGCCTTACGCGAGCTGCATCCAACCGTTCCGGTACTGGCGTTAACGGCTACCGCGACAGAGAACGTGGTTAAAGACATCCAGGAGAAACTGGGTTTTAAAAAGCCGAACGTGCTGCGTAAAAGCTTCGAGCGCAAAAACGTGGCCTATGTGATCTTTAACCTCGAAGACAAGTTCAGGAAGCTGTTTTCCATCGCTGAAAATATTCAAGGAACCGGTATCGTGTATGTGCGGAACAGGCGGGAGACGCAGGAAGTGGCCAGGGTCCTCGGTTTAAATGGTTTTTCCAGCGATTTCTATCATGCCGGTCTGGACCACCTCGCGCGGAGCGCCAAACAGGAAGCCTGGAAAAAAGGCAAGGTTCGTATCATGGTGGCTACCAACGCGTTCGGAATGGGGATCGACAAGCCTGATGTCCGTTTCGTAGTGCATCTGGATATCCCGGAGAGTGTAGAGGCCTATTTCCAGGAGGCGGGTCGGGCAGGCCGCGATGAGCAGCGTGCTTATGCGGTGCTGTTATACGATACTTCGGATGTGGCGCAGCTCAGGCGCAAGCTGGAATTGAGTTTTCCTTCGGTAGATGAGATCAGGAAGATATACCACCAGTTGGGTAACTTTTTCCAGGTGGCCTACGGGGCAGGGGAAGGGCAGTCGCTGGAGTTCGATCTGCCGGAATTTTGCTCGCGGTTTAAACTGGATGTGATTAAAACGCTTCATGCGTTAAAGTTCCTCGAAAAAGACGGTTATATCAGCCTTAGCGAAAGTGTTTTCCTGCCGTCTCGCGTAAAGGTGATGGTAACCTCCGAAGACCTGTACAGGTTCCAGGTGGAGCATTCGGCTTTCGACACTTTTATCAAGCTTATCCTTCGATCGTACGGCGGGATGTTTGAGCAGTACACCGCCATCCGCGAGTACGACATCGCCAAACGCATGGAGCAACCGTACCAGGTGGTAAAAGACATGCTCACACAGCTCAAGACGATGGAGATAATAGATTATTTACCACAATCAGATAAGCCGTACCTGCAGTTTGTAAGGCCAAGATTTGACAACAAAGACCTCTATATCGATCGCCGGTATATCGGGGACCGTAAAGCGATCGTCACCCGACAGGTGGAAGCAGTGATCGCCTACGCAGGATCAAGTGAGTGCCGGAGCCAGTTCCTGCTCAGTTATTTCAATGAAGCGAGTCCGCCAAAATGCGGTATTTGCGACATATGCCTCGAAGAGAAGCGCCGCGCCACCGCCGTTAACCTCCCGGAACAGATTGAAAACGAGGTAGTTCAATTGCTTTCACTCGATCATCTTTCGCTCGATAAACTGATCACCTCGATCTCCCTGGGTTCTGAAAAAGAACGCATTGCCGTGGTACGGAACTTACTCGATTCCGGGCGGATCAAAACCGACGGGACCAGGTACTATGTATAGTTTGCCATGTAGGTAATGTCAAACCTATCCTCATTCTATCTGCTATATAGATTTTCTTAACAGTAAAATTAAGAGGTGAATAAGCACATTATTTTGTAACCTTTATGGAAAATCGTCGTCTTTTATATAACCTTAACAAGATGAATATTAACACTATTTAACAATTTTAAGCGTAACGCGCATAAAATGCCTGCGTCTTATGGTTAAATGACGGGTTAATTATTCGTTAAAAGGATTAAATATATAAAGAGATGAAAACGATAAACTTTACAAAGAAGATGAAGGCGATCGCGCTGCTTGCGATGGCCATGTGTATGACAACCGGAACGATCCTGGCTGCCGGGCAAAACGAGAACATTACCTACCTGGAAAATGTAAAAAATATCCGCAAGATCAGTGTGACGGGTAATGTAGAGCTGCTGCTGATGCAGGATGCCAAAGAAAGCCTTAAAGTATACGACAACTATTACGGCAAGAATGCCATGGTGCAGCTGGAAGAAGATGAACTGAGAATCGCATCTTACGGAACGGAGAAGCTCACCATTATGGTAAATGTGAACAACCTCGAAAGTATTACTGCCAGCGGTTTTGCTACCGTGCGGTCTGTAAACAAGTTAAGCGCGCTGGACCTGGACATCAACCTGAAAGATTGTGCCAGTGCCGCAATCGACGCCGAAACCTATAACATGAATATTAAACTGCAGGGTTTGGCGGTACTGGCGCTTTCCGGCGATACCGAAAACCAGGTGACAATGCTGAGCGGCCAGGCGAAAATGGATACTTCGCGTTTTGCCGCCGACTTTAGCTCGTCGAGTACTTACCTGGCGGAGCAAAAAATGAGTGCCGGGTTTTAACATTCGTAAACTCCATCATATACCGGGCCGCCTTAAGCGGCCTTTTTTGTTTTGCGCGATTTGTGAACAGGCGCCTAAAAGCTTAAACTTGTATGCTGAAGGTAGGTCCCTCCCGGTATAAAGCAAGATCCGTCATGAAAAGAAGTTCGTTATTTGCTCTTTTAAGTGCTGTAACCCTGGTTCCTGCGTGGCAGGGATGCCAGGTAAAATGTGTGACAGGATCGGGTAACGCGGTGACCGAGACGCGGGCACTGGAAACTTTTACGAAAATAGAAGCGAGCGGTACGTATAAACTGGTTCTTAAGCAGGATTCGGTGCAGCAGGTTACGGTTACAGCCGACGATAATATCCAGCAATACACCAGGTTACATGTTACGGGGAACAAGCTTGTTGTTGATACGGACGGGAATTTTTGCGATACAAGCCCGGTGGTTATTACCATCAGCGCTAAAGTGTTCGAAGGGCTGGAGATCTCCGGGGCCGTAGAGGTTTCGGGGGAATCGGTGATCAGGACCACCGACTTTAACATGAAGCTGAGCGGTGCCAATAAGGTACGGTTGAACCTGGACGCATCGGAAGTTAAAACTTCGTCGACCGGTTCATCTACTTTGAAACTCACCGGGCAGGCCGGAAGTCACCAACTCGACGTAATGGGTGCAGCCGATGTGAATGCCACTGATTTTGTAGTGGGCAATTATGATATTAAAAGCGCCGGCGCGAGTAAATGCCGCATTAATGTATTGAGCAAGCTCGATGTCAATTCTGCCGGCGCAAGCGTGATCGAGTACAAGGGAAATCCCGCCACTGTAAATAACCACGATTCGGGGACATCCAGCCTCAAGAAAATCCAATAGCACGGTAATTGCCGCGACCATGTCTCAAAAAAACGACAAAAAAACCATCCGGGCATGGGCCATGTTCGATTGGGCTAACTCAGCCTACAACCTGGTGATCACTTCCACGGTGTTTCCCGCTTACTATACCGAGATCACCTCCACGCCCGAACATGGCGACAAGGTATCGTTTTTCGGCTTTACGTTCGTAAATACCGCACTCGCAAATTACTCGCTGGCTTTTGCGTACCTGGTGATGGCTGTTTCGCTCCCGGTGCTGTCGTCGATCGCCGATTTCAGGGGGAATAAGAAGACCTTTATGATGGCGTTCACTTACATCGGGTCGCTTGCATGCTGCGGATTATTCTTTTTTGACCTGGACACGCTCGAACTCGGCATTATCCTTTCGGCGGTTGCGGCCATGGGTTACATCGGCGGCGTGGCTTTTAATAATTCGTACCTCCCGGAGATCGCTACGGTTGATGAACAGGATAAAGCGAGCGCCAGGGGGTTCGCCTATGGGTATATCGGCAGTGTGGTGCTGCAAATCATTTGTTTTGTTTTTATTCAATCGCCGGGAACGTTCGGGCTATCAACGCAAAAGGCGGTTCAGCTTTCGTTCCTGCTGGTGGGATTGTGGTGGATCGGTTTTTCACAGATCCCTTTCAGGAAGCTTCATTCAGGCGGCCAGAACCGCGGCGCCGTTAATCATAAGGTGATCCATAGCGGTTTCCAGGAGCTGGCCAAAGTGTGGAAACAGATCAGCGGGATGGCCGTACTTAAGCGATTCCTGCTTGCGTTTTTCTTTTATGCGATGGGTGTACAGACCATCATGCTCGTGGCCGCCGCGTTTGGGGCTAAGGTGCTGCATCTGCCGCAGGATAGTTTAATCAAAACGGTGCTCGTTATACAGCTGGTTGCAATTTTAGGAGCTTATTTCATGTCGCGCTTTGCGCTAAAGTATGGCAATATCCGGGTGCTTATCTGCGTAGTAGTGGTTTGGATGGGGGCTTGTGTGGGCGCTTATTATACGACCACTGCCAACCAGTTTTATGCATTAGCCGTGGTGGTTGGCCTGATAATGGGCGGCATCCAATCATTATCACGATCCACTTACTCGAAATTTCTGCCGGAAAACACGCCAGACACCACCTCTTTTTTCAGTTTTTATGACGTAACCGAAAAGATCGCCATCGTAATAGGCCTCTTTACCTTTGGTTATATGGAGTCGGTAACGGATAATATGCGGAATTCGGCGCTGGCGCTCGTGATCTTCTTTTTGATAGGGCTGGTTATCCTCGTCTCCATGTTAAAGATGAAGGAAAGAAAAGATTACTGATATTTTTTCCGAATTTAGCACCGGCTTTACACGCACTACCGGCCTGCCCTGCTATGACTATCGAGCTTTTCATCCCATGTTTTATTGATCAATTATATCCCGAAACGGCTTTTAATACCATTCGCGTATTGGAAAAAGCGGGCTGTAAAGTGATTTATAACGGGAAACAAACCTGCTGCGGGCAACCAGCCTTTAATGCCGGATTTTGGGATGAAGCCAAGAAGGTGGGAGCCAAATTTATCAGCGATTTCTCCGAAAGCAACTATATCGTGTCGCCTTCGGCTTCGTGTACCGGGATGGTTAAAAATTATTATAACGACCTGTTTACCAACACCACGGTACACAATACCTGCCGCTCTATCCAGGCCAATATTCACGAACTTTCTGATTTCCTCGTAAATGTGCTGCAAAAGGACTATTTCGGCGCCGAGCTGGAAGGAAGAGCCGTTTACCATGATTCCTGTTCGGCGTTGCGCGAGTGTAAAATAAAAGATGAACCCCGCCAGCTCTTGTCAAAAGTGCATGGGCTCGACCTTGTGGAAATGAACGACAATACTACCTGCTGCGGTTTCGGCGGCACGTTCGCGGTAAAGTTCGAAGGTATTTCGAGCGCTATGGCGCAGCAAAAAGTGGAAAACGCGCTGGCGGCGGAAGCCGAATATATCATTTCTACAGATGCGTCCTGCCTCTTGCACCTCCAGGCTTATATCGATAAGCATGAGCTCCCGTTAAAGACCATGCACCTGGCGGATGTGCTGGCGCATGGATGGGGAAATGTATAAAGTAACGCCCGCTAAAGTATGCCCGTCCGAACAAATTAATCCAGCCTGGTCCCCCTTAAGAATTCATCGATCTTCAGCCGTTTCTTTCCTTCCATCTGTACTTCGAGTAAGCTGATAAATCCGTCGGTGCAAGCAAATTTCAGGAACGTCTTGCCATCTGTTAAGAAACCGCCCGCCTGGATCCCGGGATCTGTAAGCGTATAGGAGCTGTTAAAGATCTTGAGTGTTTTACCACGAAACTCGATATAGGCGGTGGGGAAAGGACTTAATCCACGGATCTTATCAAAGGTCGCTTTCGCCGGGCTGCGCCAATCGATGAGGCAATCTTCTTTGAATAATTTAGGGGCGTGATTGAGTTCCATCCCGCTATTTTCACTGATCAGCACATCCTGCGATAATTGGGTGATCTTGCCCCCGGCGATGTCGTTTACGGACGATACCAGTAATTTTGCCCCGATCACCATCATGCGGTCGTGCAGTTCCCCGGCAGTTTCTGTATCCCCGATGGGAATCCGTTCTGCAGCCAGTATATCACCGGTATCGATCTCGTGGCTGAGCATAAAAGTAGTAACTCCCGTTTCGCGCTCGCCGTTAATGATCGCCCAATTAATCGGCGCAGCACCGCGATATTGAGGGAGTAATGAACCGTGCAGGTTGATGGTTCCCATCGGCGGCATCTTCCATACCACTTCTGGCAGCATCCGGAAAGCCACCACTACCTGCAGGTCTGCCCGGTAGCCCGCGAGCGCTTCCAGGAAACCGGGATCTTTCAACCTGGCCGGCTGCAATACCGGCAGGCCCCGTTGTATCGCAAATTGTTTTACCGCAGATTCGTTAAGCTTTTGGCCCCTGCCGGATGGCTTATCCGGCGCGGTAACCACCGCAACTATCGTTTTTCCCGCATTCAGCAACGCCTCCAGCGACGCTACCGCGAAATCGGGGGTGCCCATGAAAATTATCCGCATCTGTCTCTCCAATAAATGAGGAACAAAATTAACATTAATGGCGGTACGGGCACCCATAATGTTTGCCGCTGCCGGCTCATCATCGCTTACTCTTTATAGAAGAACCATTTAACCAGCTCTTTATACGTCGCCTTTTTGCCATACATCAGGATACCGACACGGTAGATCCTTGCGGCGATCCAGGTAATGACCAGGAACCCGCCGATCATCAGGCTCATGGATAAAGCCAGCTGCCATGCAGGAACGTCAAATGGAATACGGACCATCATCGCGATAGGCGAGGTGAACGGGATAATCGACAACCAGAACGCGAGCGGGCTGCCCGGATTGGAAATGACAACGTTGATGGAAATAATGGAGGTAAATATCAGCGGCATAATGATCGGCAGCATAAATTGCTGCGTGTCTGTTTCGCTGTCGACCGCCGAGCCAACTGCCGCGAAAATGGAACTGTATAATAAGAACCCGAACAGGAAGTAAAAGATAAAAACGGAGATCGTGTAGGTCCACGGAATGGTGTTAAGCGATTCGAGAAAATCGGTGCCTACGGTGGATCCGGCAGCCGGCGCCGCCTGGACGCCGGCGGTATTTTTTATTTGTTCGGTTTTGATCTTGCTTACGTCTGTATCTTTCAGCAGGATAAGCCCGGCAGCGGTTACCGAAATGGCGCTTAAAGCGATCCAAAGCAGGAATTGTGTCAAACCTACCATCCCCACACCGATGATCTTGCCCAGCATCAGCTGAAATGGTTTTACGGACGAGATCACGACTTCGATGATGCGGTTGGTCTTTTCTTCGATCACGCCCCGCATTACCTGTACGCCGTAAATGAGCAGCGACATATAGATCATGATCGAAAACAGCATCGCCACGCCAAATGCCACCCAGGCCCCGGCATCTTTTTCGCCCTCTTCCGTTAACTGGCGCGCGGTGATACTGAGGTCATTGCTTTTTGAATTTACGATGGCCGTATCGATGCCCGCCGCAAGCAATTTCTCGGTGCGGTTAATCCGCGACAGCTGCCTTTCGATGGAAGCCACGGTACTAATGCCAGGCTTTTTCTGGCTCAGCAATAAGATGTTCCTCTTGTCGGAAGGTATAATAAGAAGGTAGTTGTTGTCTGACTTTTTAAAATGTGCGCGTGCTTCTTCAACCGTTCCGGCAGGGTAATTATATTGAATACTGGTGCTGCTTTTCAGGCTCCTGAAGCTTCCGGAGTCGTCTATTACCGCAATTTTTTCCACTTCGGCGAATTCCTCCTTGTTGAGGATCACGTAGAAAATGACGGCATACATGGCCATGAAAAGGAAAGGAACGAGGAACGTCATCACGATAAATGACTTTTTCTTCACCCTCGTCATGTACTCGCGGCGTATAATGAGTAATATTTTATTCATAGGATCAGCTGATTTGGCTCACTTTTTCAATAAATATCTCATGCATGGTAGGGATCACTTCCCGCAGCATGTTCACCCGTACTTTTGGCACAAGGTAGGAAAGCACCTCGTTGGCGCTTTTGCCTTCGGTGAGCTTCAGGGTAATCATATAGCCCTCGTTGGTGGCGGTTTCGTTCGTCGTTACGAAAGGAGCGGAGTCGTCAAATCCGCACTTTTCGCCCAGGTATTCGATTTCATAAGTGTTATTGCGGTACGAATTCCGGATCGCGTCTACTTTTCCGTCCAGTATCTTATGCGATTTATGGATGAGCGCGATCGAGTCGCATAATTCTTCTACCGTTTCCATCCGGTGAGTGGAAAAAATGATCGTAGCGCCTTTCCTGTTAAGTTCCAGGATCTCGTCGCGGATCAGGTCTGCGTTCACCGGGTCGAAACCTGTAAAAGGCTCATCCAGGATGATCAGCTCCGGTTCATGCACCACCGTGGCGATAAACTGGATCTTTTGCTGCATCCCTTTACTCAGGTCTTCTACTTTTTTCTTCCACCATGATTCAATTTCCATTTTCTGGAACCAATATTTGATCCGTGTTGCCGCATCTGCGCGGGAAAGGCCTTTTAGTTGCGCGAGGTACAACATCTGTTCGCCGATCTCCATTTTTTTGTATAGTCCCCTTTCCTCCGGGAGATAGCCAATTTTACTGATATGTGATGGACCCAGTTTCTCGCCTTTGAGTATTATTTCCCCTTTATCGGGCGCGGTGATCTGGTTGATGATCCGGATCAGCGAGGTTTTGCCTGCCCCGTTCGGGCCAAGCAGGCCGAAAATGCTGCCCTGGCTTATTTCAATGCTCACGTCATCGAGCGCACGATGCTGGGCGTATTGTTTAACGATATGTCGGATACTAAGCATGTTGATGGTTTCTGTCATGTAAGATCGGGTTTGCGGGGAAATGTTACGGGTTTGGACACCGTTGTCGTTTTACGTTTTCCATCCTTTGCTTTAGGCGGCGTAATAGGCTATTGGGCTACGTCGGACGTTAAACGTCAACCGTTTAACGCTTAAACTTCTTCCCCGAACTGCAGCAGGTACCCGTTATTGTCGTAGATAGCAAATTCGCGCATGCCGTAGAAAAACGTTTCGATCGGGTAGCATATCCTGGCCTGGTCCTTAACTGCTTCCCAATAGGCATCCACTTCTTCCGTGATGAAGTAAATTGAACCCGTAAACCTGGGACCGGTAAACGGGACGTGATCATTAGGCAGGGTTACCATCACCTCCGTATCATCTTTGGTAAGAGCGGCCCAACTGCCATCATCACCGGCCGCCCCGCAGGTAAATCCCAGTATATTAGTGTAAAAGTCTACGGTCTCTTTCACCTGCCGGGTGTATAACGCCGGGCGAATTTCCTTGAGTTTCATACGCTTTATTAAGATTCATTTATTGCTAATTTAGCCATATAAACAAGATAATGGCTGAGGACCTATCATTTCTTTCTCTCGAACATATCACAGCGCGCGCTCCCGGGAAGGTACTCTTTTCAGATCTTAGTTTTGAACTTAAAAAAGGTGAACAGTGGGCATTGGTCGGCCCCTCAGGTTCGGGAAAAAGTGCCTTGCTGAACGCGATATCGGGTCGTTTGGCCATGACAGGCGGCAAAGTCAGCTTTCATTTTTACGACCGTTTTCGCCGCAGTAACGGGATTACCGACCCGCTGTTTAACGCGGCAAAGCTGATCGCGATGGTGCCCCAAAAGCATCATTTCAGGAACCTGTCGCATACTACCGAATTTTACTACCAGCAGCGTTACAACGCCACGGATTCGGAAAATGCCGCTACCGTTGCGGAACACCTCGCAGCTGTTCATGCGATTAGTCCGGCAGAAGAGCCGGTATGGACGGCCGATAAGGTGACCGGACTTTTTAAACTCGGTCAGCTGCTCGGTAAGCAAGTGATCAAGCTGTCGAACGGTGAAACACGGAGGCTGCTGTTCGCTTCCGCATTGTTAAGAAATCCGCAGCTACTTTTGTTGGATAGCCCTTTTACCGGGCTCGATTCGGCATCCCGCCCGGCGATGGACAAAATTATCACTGAGATCACCCGGTCGGGGATCACGGTGATGGTTGCGACGTCGCCGGCGGAGCTGCCCGAAGCCGTCACACACGTAGCCGTGATGGATGCGGGCGATATCGTTTCACGGGGGCCTAAAGCGGTGTTCGATCCGGCGTCCATGTCAACGGCAGCAGGGGTGATGGCTGATATAGGGGAATTAACGGCATTGCTGGCATTGAACCCCATCCCGGTTTTTGCCGATATCATAGCGATGAACGCAATCTCGCTCCGCTACGATAATGTAACGGTGCTCGATAACATCAGCTGGCATGTACGGCAGGGCGATGCCTGGGCGCTTCTGGGGCCTAACGGCGCCGGCAAATCTTCGCTGCTCAGCCTAATTACCGGCGACAACCCGCAGGCGTATGCCAATGATATCATCTTGTTCGACCGCAAACGCGGAACAGGGGAAAGTATCTGGGACATCAAGAAGCGTATCGGGTATGTTTCCCCGGAGATGCTACAGTATTTTCCTTCGGGCTCTACCTGCGTACAGGTTACCGAATCAGGTTTTTATGATACGCAGGGCCTTTTCAGGCCAAGTAACGCCGCGTACCGGGCGCTGTGCGTCAGGTGGATGAAGATCCTGGAAATAGAAGAGGCCGCCAATCAGCCGTTCAATAAAGTTTCGGCCAGTGTGCAGCGTCTTTGCCTGCTGGCACGCGCGCTGGTAAAAACCCCGGTACTCCTTGTTCTCGATGAGCCGTGCCAGGGCCTCGACGAACACCAGCAACTCCACTTTAAAAACCTCGTAGATGTCATTTGCCGCTTAAGCAATATCACGCTGATCTATGTAACACATTACCCCGGAGAGTTGCCCAATGCCGTTACAAAGTATCTCAAACTTGAAAAAGGAAAGGTTATCGACTCGTAAGAATCGAAGCGCGCACATGGTTGCGGGTATTTCTTGTAAATTACTTCCTGAATAAGTTTGAAGTAATATCCTTTAAGATCTTCCCTGCATGTTCCCGCGAATTTTCGATAAACCAGCTATGCGTGTCCATTCCCCCGCACACAACGCCGGCCAGGTAGATGCCCGGTTCGCTGGTTTCCATGGTGTCGGGATCGTGGAAGGGGCAAAGCTTTTCGTCATCCGATAGGCTGAGGCCGAATTTTCGCAGTAACTTAAAATCCGGCTGGTACCCGGTCATCGCCAGCACGAAATCGTTGGGGATGGTAATGGGGCCGTTAGGGGTCAGGATCTCTGCTTCATGTGGCCCTATCGCGGTAAGCGACGACTGGAAATACGCTTTGATGCTGCCTTCCGCTATGCGGTTAACTATATCAGGGCGTACCCAATATTTTACCCGTTTCCCGATCTCTTCGCCGCGGATCACCATGGTTACCGAGGCGCCTTTCCGGTAAGTTTCGAGCGCGGCGTCTACCGAGGAGTTATTGGCCCCTACCACCAATACCTGCTGCATGGCATAGTAATGGGGATCACGATAATAATGAGTTACCTTGGGAAGATCTTCCCCCGGGATGTTCATCCGGTTCGGGATGTCGTAAAACCCCGTAGCGATGATCACTTTGCCGGCAGTGTAGCTAGTCTTTGACGTTGTTACCGAAAATCCGTCAGCAAGGCGCGAAACTTCCAGTACTTCCTCGAACAGCCGGAGATTGAGCGCGAATTTGACCGTTACACGCCGGTAATATTCCAACGCTTCGGGACGTGTTGGCTTGTTGTTGACCGACATGAACGGCACGCCGCCAATCTCCAGCCTTTCTGAGGTGGAGAAAAAAGTCATGTTCGCCGGGTAATTATAGAGCGAATTTACCAGGCAGCCTTTTTCAATAATCACGTACGACAATCCCGCACGCTGCGCTTCTATTCCGCAGGCAAGCCCGATGGGACCGGAGCCGATGATGAGGATATCGTAATAGTTCATAGCGCTTGAAAGTTTGACGTGTAACGCTGGACGTATACGTAAACTGATCATAGCCGCACTTATTAAGTCCGGGACAGCACGTGTTACTTATACGTCCGGCGTAAAACGTTATACTCCCGCCGCTTTCGCGTGATCGGCGAGGAACTGGGCCAGGCCGTTATCTGTTAACGGGTGTTTCAGCAGGGCGGTGATGGCAGACAACGGACCGGTGATCACATCGGAGCCTAATTTCGCACAGCTGATGATGTGCATCGGGTGACGAACAGAGGCAGCCAGGATCTGGGTCTCGTAGCCGTAGTTGTCGTAAATTAAGCGGATGTCCTCGATCAGCTGAAGGCCGTCGGTCGATACGTCGTCGAGGCGCCCGATGAACGGCGAAACATATGTAGCTCCCGCTTTAGCGGCTAATAATGCCTGGCCGGCCGAAAATACGAGGGTACAATTCGTTTTAATGCCTTTAGAGGAGAAGTACTTGATGGCTTTGACGCCGTCCTTTATCATCGGCACTTTTACAACAATTCTTTCGTGAAGTTTGGCAAGAACCTCGCCTTCGGCGATGATCTCGTCGTAAGTGGTGGCAATTACTTCAGCGCTTACATCGCCATCGGTGATCTCGCAGATAGCCTTATAATGGTTGATAATGTTTTCTTTTCCGGCGATGCCCTCTTTTGCCATGAGGCTGGGATTGGTAGTTACGCCATCTAAAACGCCAAGGTCGTGTGCTTCCTTAATTTGCTGAAGGTTGGCAGTGTCAATAAAAAATTTCATTTGCTAAGATTATTGATATTCAGGTAATCGAGAAGATCGTTGAACAACACTTTGGTCTTCGTGGCATAAAAACCAAAAAAAATAAAAAATGGGCTAGCCCCTTCTATCGCACCGCTACAACTCTCTACCCTTGCTGCGTTCCCACCCTGGGGGAGTTCAAGAGGAGCTGGTCGTAGAAGACTAACCCGCGACAAAGGTATAAAATTTTATGAGTATGCCAACCCCGCGGTCATTTATATAAATATATCGCTGACCGGGCACCATAACCGGTAAGTCTATCGGATTACCATAGTATGAGGGTTTCCAGGAGAGGTTTTCAACTGTTTTGCTATTAATTTTGGATAATTAATTTAATAAATTGATAATATATCATTAATTAAAATATTAAACTTTCAATGATCTATTGGTTTTTTGGGCTTATTTTACGGAAAGTTCAAAAATACTGTATAATATAGCAATCATTGGCACAAATTCCTATTTTCGTAATCGCCACAAATAATCAATAACCTGATGAACCAAACTGATAGTGACCAGCAGGGCTTATATCGTCCTGAATTCGAACACGACTCCTGCGGAACCGGTTTTATAACCAACATAAACGGTCACCGCTCACACCGGATCATCGCTGATGCACTCACAATTTTAGAGAACATGGAACACCGCGGAGCCTGCGGTTGTGATCCGGAAACAGGCGATGGCGCCGGTTTATTGCTGCAATTACCACACGAGTTTTTTATAGAAGAGTGTATTGCGCTCGAGATCCGCCTGGGCGAGCCGGGCTATTACGGGGTAGGCATGACTTTCTTCCCCAAAGATATTGTTGCTAAAGAAGCGTGCCGGGGGGTAATTAACAGCGCAGCAGATAAGCTGGGGCTGCAGATCACCGGGTACCGTAAAGTGCCTGTAAATGCTTCGGTGGTGGGGCAAACTGCACTCGCTTCGGAACCCGATATCGAGCAGGTTTTCGTTGCCCGGCCGTCTCATATTACCAATGTCGATGATTTCGAGCGTAAATTATACGTGCTTCGCCGTTATATTACCAAAACGGTGCACGATACGGTAAAAGGTTCTGCTGCCGACTTCTATTTTACGTCGTTTTCTGCGAAAGTGATCGTATATAAGGGCCAGCTAACCACGTACCAGGTTCGCCAGTATTACCTGGACCTTTCGGATGACCGGGTGAAATCCGGCTTCGGTATGATCCACTCGCGGTTTTCTACCAATACGTTCCCTTCGTGGCGGCTTGCCCAGCCGTTCCGATTTATGGCGCATAACGGCGAGATCAATACCTTAACCGGGAACCTTAACTGGTTTTATTCCGGGTTGAGATCGTATGCTTCTCCTTTTTTCTCGAAAGATGAAATGGATATGCTGCTGCCCGTTATCGACAATAACCAGTCTGATTCGGCTTGCCTTGATAACATCGTGGAGATCCTGCTGCACTGCGGCCGGTCGCTGCCGCACGTAATGATGATGCTGGTGCCCGAAGCCTGGGACGGCAACGAGCAGATGGACCCGCTGAAAAAGGCGTTTTACGAGTTCCATGCCACGCTGATGGAGCCATGGGATGGCCCCGCGGCTTTAACATTTACCGATGGCAAGATCATTGGCGCCATGCTGGACAGGAACGGCTTACGTCCCCTGAGATACGTGGTTACCAGCGATGGATTGGTGATTGCCGCGTCTGAAGCGGGCGCACTGCCTATTGATGAAAGCACCGTGGTAAGTAAAGGTCGTCTTCAGCCCGGAAAAATGTTCCTGATCGATACCGGCGAAGGCAAGATCATTACCGACGAAGAAATTAAAATGCAGCTCGCTTCGAGGCAACCCTATGGCCAGTGGCTCGAAAATTATAAGATCAGGATCGAGGACCTTCCCGAGCCGCGCCTGGCGTTCACCGACCTGGCGGCCGATTCCGTATTTAAATATCAGCAGGTATTCGGGTATAGCCGCGAAGACATCGAGACCCTCATTAAACCGATGGCGCTCGAAGGAAAAGAAGCCGTTGGCTCGATGGGAACAGACGTTCCGCTTGCCGTGCTTTCTGATCGTCCGCAGCACCTGTCAAGCTACTTTAAACAATTCTTCGCACAGGTGACCAACCCGCCGATCGACCCCATCCGCGAGCGCCTGGTGATGAGCCTCGCTACGTTTATCGGCAACAACGGTAACCTGCTGGACGAAGATAAAATGCATTGCCATTGCGTGGCCCTGCAGCAGCCTATCCTTTCGAACTACGAGCTCGAAAAGCTGAGAAGTATAGACACCGGCCTGTTCCACGCTAAAACGCTTCAAACTTATTTCAAAGCCGACGGGCTGCCGGGTTCGATGGAAAAAAGCCTCAGCCGCCTTTGCCGCTATGCCGAAGATGCCGTTCACGACGGGTTCGAAGTATTGATCCTTTCAGACAGGGCGATCGACTCAGAACACGCACCGGTCCCCTCGCTACTGGCGGTTTCGGCCGTGCATCACCACCTGGTGAAAAAGGGTTTCCGCGGCTCCGTGGGCCTCGTGGTAGAAGCCGGCGATGTATGGGAAGTGCATCATTTTGCGTGTTTGCTGGCATTTGGCGCCACCGCGATCAACCCGTACCTGGCGCTCGCCACTATTCACACCATGAAGCAGGAAGGCAAGCTGGATACTTCACTCGAATGGAAATACTTATCCAAGAACTATATTAAAGCCATAAACGAGGGGCTGCTTAAGATCTTCTCCAAAATGGGGATCTCTACCCTGCAGTCTTACCACGGTTCGCAGGTTTTCGAAATACTTGGCATTAACCAGTCGGTGGTCGATAAATATTTTACGGGCGCTGTTACCCGCATCGGCGGATTGGGTCTCGATGAAATTGCGAAAGAAACGTTATACAAGCACTGGAACGGTTTCGGCAGGTCAAAGCCTGAAGAGCAAATGCTTCCCGAAGGAGGTATTTACCAGTGGAAAAGACGCGGCGAAGCGCATTTATTCAATCCTCAAACCGTCCACCTGCTGCAGCATGCAACCCGTACCAACAATTACGAGGTATACAAGAATTATGCGAAGCTGATCAATGATCAGACACAAAAGATGTTCACCATCAGGGGATTACTTGATTTCGCACATCACCGTGAGCCGGTTGCGCTGGACGAGGTTGAATCGGCAGAAAGCATCATGAAACGTTTTGCCACCGGTGCGATGTCGTTCGGTTCGATTTCCCACGAGGCGCATTCAACGCTTGCCATCGCGATGAACCGCATCGGTGCAAAAAGCAATACCGGCGAAGGCGGGGAGGACGAGATGCGTTATGAACGTTTGCCAAACGGCGACCTGATGCGCTCGGCCATCAAGCAGGTCGCTTCGGCGCGCTTCGGGGTAACCTCGAACTATCTCACCAATGCAGACGAGCTCCAGATCAAAATGGCGCAGGGCGCCAAACCCGGCGAGGGCGGGCAGCTTCCCGGGCACAAGGTCGACGAGTGGATTGCCCGTGTAAGGCATTCAACCCCCGGTGTGGGGCTGATCTCTCCGCCGCCGCACCATGATATTTACTCGATCGAAGACCTTGCCCAGCTGATCTTCGACCTTAAGAACGCAAACCGTGCGGCGAGGATCAATGTAAAGCTGGTTTCTAAAGCAGGCGTAGGTACCATTGCCGCGGGTGTTGCAAAAGCGCATGCCGACGTGATCCTCATTGCAGGTTACGACGGCGGCACGGGCGCTTCCCCGGTAAGCTCGATCAAGCACGCCGGGCTGCCCTGGGAGCTTGGCCTGGCCGAAGCACATCAAACATTGGTTCGTAACCAGCTGCGCAGCCGCGTCGTACTTCAAACGGACGGGCAGCTTAAAACCGGCCGCGACCTGGCTATTGCCGCTTTATTAGGCGCGGAGGAATGGGGCGTGGCAACGGCTGCCTTAGTGGCCGGCGGATGTATCATGATGCGGAAGTGTCACTTAAATACATGCCCGGTAGGAGTAGCCACACAGGATGCCGAGTTAAGAAAATTATTCAGCGGACAGCCCGACCATATTGTAAACCTGTTTAAATTCCTGGCGGAAGAGCTGCGGGAGATCATGGCCGATCTTGGTTTCCGTACCATTAACGATATGGTAGGACGCGCCCAGTTCCTGAAGGTACGCGAAGGTATATCGCATTGGAAAGCGAAAACGCTGGACCTTTCGGATATTATTCACCCGATCACCACCCGCCAGGGCGTAACGATGTACAACAGCGAATCGCAGGATCACGGCATGTCTGATATCCTCGACTGGAAATTACTGGATCATGCGCAGCAGGCACTGGACCAAAAAATGCCGGTATTCGCTTCGTTCATGGTGAAAAATACCGACCGTACTATCGGAACGATGCTTTCAAACGAAGTTTCTAAGCTTTACCACTCGGCTGGCTTGCCGGATAACACCATCAACTTTAAGTTTAGCGGTTCTGCCGGGCAGAGCTTTGGCGCATTCTGCGCGAAAGGCCTGTCTTTCGAACTGGAAGGCGAAGCGAACGACTACGTTGGAAAAGGCCTGTCAGGCGCACAGCTTGCGATCTATCCGCCCTCTGCCAGCACGTTTGTTCCTGAGGAAAATATCATTATCGGGAACGTTGCCCTGTATGGCGCAACTTCTGGAGAGTTATATGTTAGGGGACAGGCAGGCGAGCGTTTCGCAGTGCGTAACTCTGGGGCAACGGCCGTGGTAGAAGGCGTTGGCGACCATGGTTGTGAGTACATGACCGGTGGAAGAGCGCTTATCCTGGGTAAGACCGGCCGGAATTTTGCAGCCGGCATGAGCGGCGGTATCGCTTGGGTTTACGATGCAGAGGGAACTTTCCCGGAGAATTGTAATACCGAAATGGTAGAGCTCGATCCGTTATCCACCGAAGACGAGGACCAGATCCTCGCCCTCCTGCGTAAGCACATGCAGCTCACGCAAAGCCACCTGGCGCTTTACCTCCTAAGCAATTGGGCAGAAGAAGCCAATAAGTTTATTAAAGTATTCCCAACCGAATACAAAAAAGTTTTACAGCGTGCACAATACCAACCAGCAAATTAGTAATGGGCAAAATAACAGGTTTTAAAGAGTTCGACAGGGAGCTTCCTTCAAAAAGGCCCGCCCATGACCGGGTGAACGATTACAAAGAGTTCGTGGAAATGTATTCCGACGATAAGCTGAACAAACAGGCGGCCCGCTGCATGAACTGCGGCATCCCTTTTTGTCATAACGGTTGCCCGCTGGGCAATATCATTCCTGAATTTAACGACGCAGTTTACAAACAGAACTGGGAAGAAGCTTACTATATTCTTGCTTCCACCAATAACTTTCCTGAATTTACCGGCCGGATTTGTCCTGCGCCATGCGAGTCTGCCTGTGTGCTCGGGATTAACCGTCCGCCGGTGGCGATCGAGGAAATTGAGAAACATATCATCGAGATCGCTTTCACAAGAGGATATGTACGCGCGAATGCTCCGCTCATCCGTTCGGGGAAATCCGTTGCCGTGATCGGCTCAGGCCCTGCGGGGTTAGCCGCAGCAGCACAGCTGAATAAGGCTGGGCACTCGGTAACGGTTTTCGAGCGCGACGATCGTCCGGGAGGACTTCTCCGCTATGGCATTCCTGATTTCAAACTCGACAAATGGGTGGTTGAACGTCGCGTAAAATTAATGGAAGAAGACGGCATCCTGTTTAAAACCAATACCGAGGTAGGTAAACATGTTTCCGGTGAAGAGCTGCTGCGCAATTTTGATGCGGTGGTGCTTTCCGGTGGCTCCACCATTCCCAGGAACCTGCCGATACCGGGCCGCGACCTGAAAGGGATCTATTTCGCGATGGATTTCCTGAAGCAGCAAAACAAACGGGTCAGTAACATCAAGTTCACGCAGGAAGAGATCCTGGCAACAGGTAAAGATGTGATCGTGATCGGCGGCGGCGATACCGGCTCCGATTGCGTGGGTACCTCCAACCGGCAGGGCGCCCGATCTATCAAACAATTCGAGGTGATGTTCCAGCCGCCAAAAGACCGTACGGATAACATGCCCTGGCCAACATACCCGATGGTGCTTAAAACCACCAGCTCACACGAAGAAGGTTGTGAACGTTTCTGGGGCATCAATACCAAAGAGTTCATCGGCGACGGGAACGGGAACCTGCAATCGCTGCGTGTTACCGATGTAAGCTGGGAAACCGATTTCATGGGTCGTCCCATCAAGTTCACGGAGGTGGAAGGGTCGGAGCGATTGCTCCCCGCACAGCGGGTATTCCTGGCAATGGGTTTCCTGCATCCGCAAAAAGACGGAGTGCTTGCCCAATTAGGCGTCGAACTTGATGAACGCGGAAACGTAAAAGCAAAAGAAGGCGTTTACCAGACCAACGTGCATAAAGTGTTTGCTGCGGGCGATATGCGACGCGGGCAGTCACTCGTGGTTTGGGCTATTTCCGAAGGACGGGAAGCTGCCCGTAAAGTAGACCAGTTCCTGATGGGCCGCACTGCATTGGCCAGTAAAGATGCAGTAAGTATGTTCGCTTAACCAAACCAAACCCAATACAATTAGGATCCCGTCATAAGTGGCGGGATTTTTTTTTGATTCATTTCCAGCGAGGCTCTTTAAATAAAGGTACTTTCGATAATTTTCGTACTCATTTTGCGTGGGACCGGTGGCCTGCTGTTAACAGGAATCATTTAATCATTCCTGAAATGACATTGATGCTGAACGCCACGATAACGGTGTTGAAAGCAAACGATAACATGCCATGTAGCCATGCAAGGCGACGAAGGTCTTTAGAGGTGATGGTAACGTCAGATACCTGGAACGTCATCCCTAAAACGAAGGAGAAATATACGAAATCCAGGTAGTCCGGGAAATCCTCTTCGGGAAACTGGAGGCCGCCGGTGTGTTGTTTGCCCGGCTGTTTCCCGGCGACGGGGGTGTAGTATAAATGCGCATACCTGAACGTATACAATGTGTGTACCAGCCACCACGAACTGGCCACCGAAAGTACCGAAAGGAGGATGTGCGTGGTGCGTTCCGCGCCGTGCAGCTTCTCGCCCGAACGCATCAGCAGGATCACCGTCAGCAGGCTGATGATCGATGTGGTGAGAATAAAAAGGAAGATCAGTGTGCGGCTGCTGTCCTGGAGGGCGGCAAGTTTGCGGATCTCTGCAGGATGACTGGTAAGAAATGTGATCCACGCCATCAGCAGGTAAACCAGCGTAAATACCAGCCATACAAACAACGCCCGGTCTGGCCAGGAAATACCCGCCGGGTTGAAAATAAGACCGGCAAGCGAGAATATCACGCAGATCAATAACCGGTGATGGCCATCCAGGTGGTTGATAAACGAAAGAAACGCAGGATACCTGGATTTGCGGGTGGTCATATTATTTCTCGGAAGGGTTCTTTTTTCCTGCGAGCAGTTTCTCCGCGCTTTTGGTCACGCGGTCTGCTCTGGTTTTCTCTTGCTTAGCGCTTAGCACCCAGGTCACATATTCTTTTTTATTAGTAAATGACAAGTTTTGGAAGAAAGCCATGGCTGAAGGTTTCCCTTCCAACGCGGCCTTCAAGTCTGCGGGCGGTGTAATTACGCGGTTAGCGAGGTCGATATAGTTGCCGTAATCGTTTTTTGGGATCTCTTCGTTACTTGCGTCCGATTTTTTGACGAGATTTTTGGGCCTGAACCTTAAGGCGGTCCAGTTCTCATTGATGGCCGCCGCTGCTACGCCGTCGTAGCCGTAAACTTTCAGTTCGTCCCAGCTTTGCATCATTTCGAGATCGGAAACAATTCCCGAGCTTTTTTTGGGATAACAGATCCAGAATACGGTTTCCGTTTTCAGGTAGCCCATCAGCCAGGAAAGGCTGTCTTTCAACTGGGCCCGGTCGACCACGAACAGCTGTACCACATCATAGGTGCCTTCTCCGGCTGCAAGCGAAACGTTGGCGCCGGTGGGTAGCGGGTCAAGCTGGTCGGGATATCCCGCCGGTACGTTGGCCAGTAATACGCGGGAACCGGGTTTGATCAATAACTTTTTAGCTAAGGGATTCATGCGATCTGGTTTAAATTGCCCTGGTTATTGCTGTATGAGTTAACCGTTGGCTTGTTGGGTAAGTTTTGTATAAAAATCCCACAACACAATGCCGGCGGAAACCAC
Organism: Hufsiella ginkgonis; assembly: GCF_009834915.1. Lineage (GTDB taxonomy): Bacteria > Bacteroidota > Bacteroidia > Sphingobacteriales > Sphingobacteriaceae > Hufsiella > Hufsiella ginkgonis. The sequence goes on from NZ_WVHS01000003.1 coordinate 101,983, forward strand.
GATGTTGAAGGAGTGCTTGGTGCCAAACTGCGGGATCTCGATACAGCCGGCAGCCAGCGCCATGGCCTCGTTGGAAACACCATTCACCTCGTTTCCAAAAATGAGCGCATACCTGCCGTTAGCGGCCGGTTGGTATGCATTTAAGGGGATGCTGCTTTCAGCCTGTTCTACGGCTACGACCGTATAGCCATCCGCAATAAGCGAAGCGAGTGCATCTTCTACCTTTTCAAAATAAGCCCACGCGATGGATTGAGTGGCTCCCAGCGCTGTTTTTTCTATCTCGCGGTGCGGCGGCTGCCCGGTAATACCACAAAGCAGGATCTTTTCTACCGCGAACCCATCCGCCGTGCGGAAAACAGAGCCGACGTTATGCATGCTCCGCACACTGTCGAGCACAAGCACCAGCGGCAGCTTATCCTGGTTGCGAAACGCTTCTACCGAAGTACGGCCGAGCTCTGAAGTGGTTAATTTGCGCACGTTTAAACTGGGGTGATTGTGATTGATTTTCGGTGATCACACGATCAGGCGACCACGAGGTTTTTATCGGTGGAGGCAGCATCATTCGTTTCCCGGTTATTCGTTGAACGCACGCCATCGCCGATCAGCGAGCTGTATACGGAAGGTGCGTAACCAATCTTTTCGGTATACCAGGCGGACACGGCCTGGCTGAAATCTTCGAATGAGGCAGCTTTAACGAGTGCGATTGCGCAACCACCGAAACCTGCACCGGTCATGCGCGCACCGGTAACATCGGCGCGTGTGAGGCAAAACTCCACAATGGTATCGAGCTCTTTACCCGAAACCTCGTAGAGGTCTTTTAACGAAGCATGTGAAGCATACATTAACCTGCCGAATTCTTCCAGCCGGTTTTCTGATAAGGCTTTGGCAGCGAGCTTCACGCGGTCGTTTTCTTCGACTACGTGGCGGGCTCGGTGGCGTACCAGGCTGTCTTCAATAAGATGCGCATGGAGGTTGAACGTTGCGGTGCCGATGTCGCACAGGTTTTCGATGGGCAGCGCCGTTTGCAGTGATTTTAACGCGCGCCGGCACTCGCTTACCCGTTCGTTGTATTTTGACTCCGCCAGTTTTCGGGGCTTATTGGTGTTGATAATGGCCAGCACGTGGTCGCCGAGGTTGCAGTCGACCGCCTCATAATCGAGGTTTTCGCAATTGAGCTTCAGGGCTTTGCCGGCTTCGCCGAAGGCAACGGAAAACTGGTCCATGATGCCGCTGTTAAGCCCGATGAACTCGTTTTCGACCCGCTTGGCCATTTTTACCAGGTCCAGTTTCGTAAAGCCGGCTTTAAAAAGCTCGTTCAGCGCATAGGCGGTTACCACTTCGATAGACGCCGAAGAAGATAACCCCGAAGCGATAGGTACGTTGCCGTAAAACAGCATATCCAGTCCCTGCGGTGATTTGCCGTATTCGGTAAAATAGTTGATCACGCCGATCGGGTAATTGAACCATAACGTACCTTCTTTCCGGTAAGACGGCTGCAGGCCGATTTCCGCCGTTTCGGCGAAATTGATGCTTCTGAAGCGCAATTTACCTGCTGCATTTGGCGCGACGAGCAGGTGTGTACCAAACGTAACTGCACAGGGCATTACCAGCCCGCCGTTATAATCGATATGCTCGCCGATGAGGTTAACGCGTCCGGGCGCGAAAAAGCTGTATTGACTTTCCTGTCCGAAAAAATTCCTGAAGTCTTGTTTTAATTGGTCGATCATTTGAGAAGGATATAGTGCGAAGATAGGAACTCGAAGCTTTATTTTCTTTCTTTGTGGTACGATGTACCTTAAAAAAGCCGATATCTTCATCATGGCGCTCAGCACCGCCGTGATCGTTGCCAATATTTACTACTGCCAGCCATTGATCATCTTGATTGCCCGGGAGTTTGGCCGGGCTGAAAGCGACGCCGGCCGGATCACCTATCTTACCCAGGCAGGCTACGCGACGGGTTTGCTGTTTCTCGTTCCCCTTGGCGATCGCGTAGAGAGAAAGCGCCAGATACTGTTTACGGCTGCCATGGCGGTGGTGGCGTTGCTGGCTGCGGCCGTTGCGCCAAGCTTTATGATGCTTTGTATCGCTTCGGTGGTTATCGGCTTTAGTTCGGTAGTTCCGCAGCTCATCCTGCCATTGTCGGCACATTTAGCCGAACCGGGCACCAGCGGCCGCGTGATCGGCACGGTAATGAGCGGTTTGCTGGTAGGTATCCTGCTTTCGAGGACCCTGAGCGGCGCCGTCGGGGCAGCTTTGGGCTGGCGTGCGATGTATTTTATAGCAGCGGGATTCTGCCTGGTGATCCTTATGGTGATCGCTAAAACATTCCCCGTAAGCAAGCCGTCGTTTAAAGGATCTTATGGCCAGCTGATGCAGTCGCTCTGGAATCTCGTCAACACACAACCGGTACTTCGCGAGGCCGCCATGATCAATGCGCTGGCGTTTGCGGTGTTCGGTTGTTTCTGGACCACCATGGTGTTGCTGCTCGCCGGTAATCCTTATCATTTTACGAGTGCTGCAATCGGCTTATTCGGCGTTGCAGGCGCTATCGGGGCATTGGCGGCGCCGGTGATCGGCCGCATCAGCGATAAAAAGAACCCGAGGACCGCCATCGGCTACGGCCTGGCGATGATGGCAACCGCTGTTGTGCTTTTGTATTCCGGCGAACTGCACCTGGCGATGGTGATCGTGGCCGTACTGATCCTAGATCTTGGGCAGCAAGGCATCCATGTATCCAACCAGGCAAGGATCTACGCACTGATCCCCGAAGCCCGTAATCGCCTGAACACGGTATTTATGACCTGCAGTTTTATTGGAACGGCATGCGGAAGCGCTGCCGGCCTTAAGCTCTGGGAATGGAAAGGTTGGACCGGGGTATGTATAGGAATGAGCGGCCTGGTGACGACTGCTTTTGCGGTTTATGGGATCACCTACCGCAAAACCCGCGTAGTGCTGAGAAGCGGGGAGCAATAAAAAGTAAACCAGATTTACCGTTTAGCTGTTAACTGGTAAACCTGGTCTACTTATGAGAAAATTACTTGTATTGTTCGTTCTTGCGGTTGCGGTGTTCCTGGCATGTAACGCCCAGAAGACCGTTGATCCAACCGGCAGGGGACCCATCCCCAAGGGGATCCGGGAGTCCCAGAAAGATACCTCCATTACAGGGGCTAAGCGGGATACGGCCGGTAAACAATAGCTCCTGCGAGCTTATTTTACGGCCGATTCTTTAATAAGTTCGATCCCGCCGAAAGGAGTCACTTTCAGGTACAGTTCTTTTTTGCCATCGGTGATGTCTACCCAGTAAGAACCGGTATCGTCTGTAGCGTTGGCAACATAAGGTCTTGAGATCACCTGGATCGCGTAGCTTACGGTGTAGCCTTCGTACTTTTTAGCGATCTCTGCTTTTGCTTTCGCAGGAACGACGTCGATAGAAACGAATTTGGTGGCACCGAGGTAATCGCCAAGCGGGGAATAGTAAGCGGAAATTTTATCGCCGTTCGACACAAAAGATGCCTTCTGGAACTGGGTGGTTAAAGTCCACACGACGTTGGTCGCATCGGAAAATTCTGCCGCGAACTGGTTCAACACGGTGTAGGAGATACTTTTGGAATCGTCGTCCGCTTTTACGTCAGTAGCAGCGTACGTGCTGGCGGTCATGGCCAGAAAGAGAGTTGCAATTAATAGCTTTTTCATAATGTATAAATTTAAATCCGCAACAAATATACATGTTGATTATAAATTTTGTAAGAAAAAATTATTTTTTATGAAAAAGTAATAATTTTTATGTCTCTATCTTATAAAATTCAAAAATGTACGCAATATCGGCGCCTATTTTGAGAAATCCTTAAATAAGGACTTAAAATCGGTACTTGGTGTAATAAGTACACTAGCGTGTTGGAGGTAAAAAACGCGTTAATTTTCTGTTAATGGCCGCTTTTCCCATAAGTAAACCGAGAAATACCCGGCGGCGGTAAAGACGCATACGCCCGCAGAAACCCACCAGAGCGCGTTAAACCCATAGTTGCTGATCAGGCGGCTGCCAAACACCGGCGAAAGTATCTGGGCAACGGACCAGGCAATGGTATACAATCCTGCGTATTCGCCCCGGTTATCGGTGGTGGTGCGCAGCAGCCAGTAGGTATTCATAAACGGGAGCGCCAGGATCTCGCCGAGGGTGATGGTAGCGATTACAAGGAGCGCCGATATGCCTGAGGCCGGCAACAAGTTAAACAGGGCAAATGCCGCACCGGTGAGCAGCACACCAAGCGCGACGTGAAACAAGGGCCGTTTCTGTTTCTCGAGCTGGTGTATGATCACCATTTCGACCGATACGATGAGGATCCCGTTAAACGCCATCAATATGCCGATAAATCGCTCGCTCATCAGCCATGCGGTTTTAAAGAACACGGGCTGTATGGTAAACATCTGGAAGAAACAGGCTGCATAGAGTATCGTGATACCTATAAAAAACAGGAACACCCCGTCCCGGTAAGGAGATTGTCGTACCGCGACGGCAGCATTGTGCCTGGCAGGAGCAACAGTTACCGCAGGCAGTAATTTGAGCAGCAGCAGCCCGGCCAGGATATTCGTACATCCATCCACCCAGAAGAGTAGCTGGTAATTAAAAGATGCCAGGAATCCGCCGGCTGCGCCTCCAAAAGCCCAGCCCAGGTTAATGGCGAGGCGGTTCAGGGAAAAAGACCGGGTGCGGTTATCGTCGGTGCTGTAGTATGCCGTCGCGGACGAATTGGCGGGCCTGAAAGACTCGTTGCACATGCTCAGTACAAACACCGCGACACAAAGCGGCGTGAACGTTTTAAGATAACCGGTGCAAATGAACAGCAATCCGCCGGTAAAAAGCGCTACCAGCTGCATGTTGTAAAAACCGAACCTGTCGGTGATCTTTCCTCCGCCGTAGGCACCGATAATGGAACCGCATCCGAATAAGGCCATGATGGTACCGGCTTGCTCGATAGAAAAATTGAGCTGACGCGTACAGTAGATAGTCATGAAAGGGACCACCATGGTGCCGCTGCGGTTGATCAGCATCACCAGCGCCAGGTACCAGTTACTGCGCGAAAGGCCGGTATAAGCCTGCTTATAGCTGTGAATAACCTGTGTGATCATGCGTTTATTTGCCGGCGGCGGCGATCTCTTTGAGTGCTTTAACCAGTTTATCGAGGTCGGCGAGGCTGGTGTATACATGCGGCGTTACCCGTACGGCTGATATATTTTCCCAAACGATGGCCGTGGTGTGGATCTTGTAGTTGGCGAACAGCGCGCCGTCCAGTTGCTGCGGTGTCATCCCATCGATGCTTACTCCGCAAATGGCACAGGAATACTGGCTTTTTAACGAAGTATGGATCTTTACTTTCGGTATCTTTACGGCTTGTTCCGCCCAGTAATTTTTCAGGTACCTGATGCGTTCTTCTTTTCGTTTGCTGCCAATGGCATTATGGAAATTAATGGCTTCGCCGATGCCCTGTTCGATGGGAAAGCTGCGGGTGCCTAACGTTTCGAACTTCCGGATGTCTTCGCTATGCGGTTCGCTGTTGCACATAAGCGGCCAGATGGAAGCGATCTTTTCCTTTTTGATCCACATCATGCCGCTGCCCACCGGGGCGGAGAGAAATTTATGCAGGCTCGTGCCGAAATAATCGCATTCCAGGTCGGGGATCTTAAAATCCAGCAGGCCGAAGGAGTGCGCGCCGTCTACGATTACCCCAACCCCTTTTTTATGCGCCATGCGGCAGATCTTTTGTACGGGCATGATCTGGCCTACCCAATTGATCACGTGCGTAACATGGATGATCCTGGTTTTAGGGGTAATGGCCTTTTCATAAGCCGCAACGATGGTATCATCGTTTTCTATGGGAAAATCGAAGCTGAGCTGGTTGTAGACGATACCATCGCGCATGGCCCGCTGGCGCCACGCCTGGACCATGTTGGGATAATCCTGTTTGGTGCCGATGACTTCATCGCCGGCTTTCAGGTTTAGTCCGTAGATGATGGTGTTAAGCGATTCGGTGGCGTTGCGATTAATGGCGATCTCGCCGGGGAGTGTTCCGGCAAGCAGGGCCAGCTGTTCGCGTAATGGTTCGCGGCCCTGGTCGAGCACCCGCCACATAAAATAGGAGGGGCCTTCGTTCGAAAGCTGGTTATACCTTTCTACCGCCTGCTGCACCACGAGCGGGGCCGGAGAAACGCCGCCGTTATTGAGAATGATGATATTCCGGTTTACCGGGTATGCCTGCCGGATAAAAAACCAGTAATCCTCATCGGCCGCCAGCTGCGCAGGCGTTAAATGCCCTACCCGTTCGTTGATTTTTTGCAGATCCGCCGCATGTGCCTGCTGGAACAAACTGTTAACGGAAAACGCCCCGGCAAGTGCTGCGGCATTTTTTACAAAGGAACGGCGGTTTAAAGTCATAGCTAAATAGTTGTTAAATATAAAAAAGGGAGGTCAAAAAATGATTTTTGTATGTTTAAAATAAACACCTATGTTTATCCTTAGAAATTAATAGCTAACCAATTTTCCAATTATGAGCAAAATATTTACCCGACTTGCGGTTATGATCGTGTTATTGATGCCAGCAGCAGCAGTGTTTGCGCAAAATACCCCGATCACGGGAACCGTTACCGACAAATCCACGAATGAGGCACTTGCAGGTGTGACCATCACGATCAAGGGAAAAAGTGGTGGCACTTCTACCAATGAAAACGGAAGATTCACCTTAAATACCAACGAGAAACTACCGTTTACGCTGGTAGTCTCTTATATCGGTTATAAACCTTATGAGCAGGAAGTAACGTCCGCATCAGCTTTAATGATCAGCCTGGAGGCCGGTACGGTACTCGGCCAGGAAGTGGTGGTAGCTGCTTCGAGAACGCCGGAGCGCATTCTCGAATCCCCCGTTTCCATTGAGCGGATGGGTGCGATAGCGGTACGTGAGTCTGCCGCGCCCTCGTTCTACGACGCGTTGCCCAACATGAAAGGCGTAGAGTCGAGCGTACAGAGCTTAACCTTCCGGTCCATAAACACCCGCGGATTTAACGCAAACGGAAACACCCGCTTTAACCAATTCGTAGACGGAATGGACAACCAGGCTCCCGGCCTGAACTTCTCGGTAGGAAATATCGTTGGCATCTCTGATCTCGACGTGGAAAATGCAGAATTGCTTCCGGGTGCGGCATCGGCCCTTTACGGCGCCGGCGGTACCAACGGCACGCTGATCATGAACTCTAAAAACCCCTTTAATTACCAGGGCCTGAGCCTTACTTATAAAGCAGGTGTAAACCACGTGAACGACGACCAGGCCGACCGCTCCGAGTACCGCGACTTTTCCATGCGTTACGCCAAAGCGTGGAACAACAAGTTCGCGTTTAAAGCGAACTTATCGTATATGACCGCAAATGACTGGGCTGCGTCTGATTATTCAAATTTCGACCGGTACACAGGCGCGGCAAAAACGGGCGACCGTAATTCTGATCCTACCTACGACGGGGTAAACGTATACGGTGATGAGCCAAATGCTGCGTTCCCGACGCTCCAGGCCGTGGCTACTGCCGTGCAGACCCAAACCCGCGCCGGAATCCTGGCGGCTACCGGGAATACGGTTGATATCGTTGCGCAGCTGAACGCCAGCCTTCCGGCGAACGCCACTCCTGCACAGATCGCCGGTTTTATCGGTGCCCTGCCGGCGGCTTTGCGTCCGAACGTTCAGAACATGATCCCTTTCTATTTCGGTTTGCGTAACAACGCGATCCCGGCGGTGGCGCCGACCCGTACCGGATACGAAGAGAAATACCTGGTGGACTATGATACCAAATCGATTAAAACCTCCGGTGCGCTGCATTATAAGGTGACCAGCAATACCGAGGCGATCTTCCAGGCGAACTGGGGTACCGGAACTTCGGTGTATACCGGTTCCGATCGTTATTCACTGCGTAACTTCAATATCGGCCAGTACAAGCTCGAGCTGAAGGGCAAAGACTTCTTCCTGCGCGGCTATACTACCCAGGAGCGTTCGGGCCAGGCTTATAACGCCACGCTACTGGGTACTTACATCAATCAAAATTCTGTACCCGCTACTACCTGGTTCCCTGAATATACCGGTGCTTTCGCCCAGGCAAAAATGGCCGGTGCCACCGATGCCCAGGCCCATGTTAGCGCCCGGCAATTTGCAGATCGTAACCGTCCGCTGCCAGGGTCCGCCCAGTTTGAGTCGTATAAGGCTGATATCGTGAGAAAAACCATCGGCCCTGCCGGAGGTGCTAAGTTCAACGATAAGTCGAACCTTTATCATTACGAGGGGATGTATAACTTCGATAATGCGCTTAACGGTGCCTTCGAGCTGCAGGTGGGCGCATCTCACCGCACTTACCAGCTGCGGTCTGACGGAACGATCTTCGACGACCTGAACCAGGAGCTGACCATTAAAGAATACGGCGCTTTTGCACAGGCCGGCAAGAAAATGTTCGCCGATAAGTTTAAACTAACAGGCGCCGTGAGGTATGATAAGAACGAGAACTTTGAAGGCCGGTTTACTCCAAGGATCTCCGGTGTATATACCGTGGCGCCAAACAATAACCTGCGTGTTTCTTACCAGACCGGTTACCGTAACCCGACCACGCAGAACCAGTACATCGACCTGCTGGTGGGCGGAAGCAGCGGCGTTCGCCTGATCGGCGGCCTTGGCTCTATGATCGATAAATACCAGCTGAATGCCAACAAAGGTTACACGCTGGCCAGTGTAAATAAATTTAAAACTACCGGTAACGCAGCGGATCTTCAGTTTTACACCTTCGGCGACTTCAAGCCTGAAAGCGTGCAATCTTACGAGATCGGTTACAAAGGCCTGATGAAAGAGAAACTGTTGGTAGACGCTTATTACTACTATAATTCCTACAAGGATTTTCTTTCTACCCTGATCCTGCTTCAGCCTGCAGGCGGTACCCCGGCCGGTCTCGCAACTGCCAGCACGTATTCAACGGTAGTAAATAACCCGGATGAAGTGTCTTCGCAGGGAGCTGCGCTGGGTCTTGATTACCTTGCAGGCGGCGGTTACAACATCACCGGAAATATCTCTTACAACGAGCTTAACGACAACAACAGCTCGTTGAACAGCGAGTTTAATACCCCGAAATACCGGTTTAATCTTGGCCTGGGAAACCGTACGCTAACCAAGAACCTTGGTTTTAACGTAGCTTACCGCTGGCAGGACGAATACCGCTGGTCCTCTACCTTCGCCGCCGGCCAGGTGGACGCGTTCGGTACCGTAGATGCGCAGGTGAGCTACAAGATCCCATTCTATAAAGCAGTAATGAAATTGGGAGGATCAAACATCCTGAACAAATATTACCGCACTTCCTATGGCAACCCTTCGGTCGGGGCGGTTTACTACCTGTCGTTTACCTTCGATCAATTTATGAGATAGGCTTTTTCAGCCGAAACCAGAAAGCCTAAAGTTAAAAGCTTCCTGCATAATGCCCGGCATTGCGCGACGCTTTTAGCTTTAGGCTTTCTGCTTTTAGCTTGGGACCAGCTTGGCGCTTTCAATATTATTTCCTTTATTTGAGCTTAAAGTATAAGCACTTGTTAATATATGGATGAGATCAACGACCCGTCGTCGCAGCCGCTGGATGAAGCACCGGAGCTGAGCCTGCAGCAATTTGAAGAAGAGGGTTTTCAGCATGTGAATAATCCGATCGTTGGCATGAAGCCAATTGTGAAGAAATATCTTACAGCGATTAAGGACTACGTACAAAAGGACAACAGCTTTTACTTTTCGGACGGCGAAGCAAGGGTGGAAGTAAGGGTGGTAAGCGATGAGATCATTCGCATCAGGCTGGCGCCGCACGGCGTATTCCTCGATGAATTTTCTTACGCCGTAGAAAAACCCGCACAACGCGTTACCGTGTTTTCTTTTAAGGAAGATGAAGACAACTACCGCGTGCTTACCAATACCGTAACCTGTGTGATCAGCAAAAAGGATTTCCTTATCTCTTTTGTAGACAACCACGAGTTCGTGGTGAGCCAGGATGCCTTTCCCATGCACTGGGAAGAAAATACCGAGTTTGGCGGTTATTACATTTACTGTACCAAGCAGGCGCGCGCCGATGAGAGCTTCTACGGTCTTGGTGATAAAACCACCGATTTTAACCTTCGCGGAAAGCGCCTGGTAAATTGGAATTCGGATACTTATTCCTTTGCCCGGCACCAGGACCCGCTGTATCGCACCATCCCTTTTTATCTCGGGATCACCAACAATACCAGCTACGGGATATTTTTTGATAATACCTTTAAATCGCAGTTCGACTTTGCACAGGAACAGCGCGATAAGACCAGTTTCTGGGCCGATGGCGGCGAGCTTCAATACTACTACATCCACGGCCCGCACATGATGGACGTGGTAAAACGCTATCATACCCTCACCGGGACACACCCGATGCCGCCATTGTGGGCACTCGGATTTCACCAATGCCGCTGGAGCTATTACCCGGAAAGTAAAGTAAAGAACATCGCAAAGAATTTCCGCGACCGCAAGATCCCCTGCGACGCCATCTATCTAGATATCGACTATATGGACGGCTATCGCTGCTTTACCTGGAACAAGAAATATTTCCCGGACCCGAAAAGAATGATCAAGGAGCTGGCCGACGACGGTTTCAAGCTGGTGGTGATCATCGACCCCGGTATTAAAGTAGACGACAATTATTGGGTATTTAAAGAAGGGAAAGAGAAGAAGTACTTCTGCCGCCGTTGCGACGATTACCTCATGGAAGGTTACGTATGGCCGGGCCGCTGCCAGTTCCCTGATTTTACGAATCCCGAAGTACGCGATTGGTGGGGTACGCTCTTCAAAGAACTTACAGACGTTGGCGTCGCCGGCGTTTGGAACGACATGAACGAGCCTGCCGTATTTGGCACCGGCACTTTCCCGGTGGATGTACGGCATGATTATGACGGTCATCACTGCTCGCACCGCAAAGGACACAACGTGTACGGCATGCAAATGGTGAGGGCTACCTACGAAGGATTAAAAAAGAACCAGAAAAATAAACGCCCGTTTACCATTACACGCGCCGGCTATTCGGGCGTGCAGCGGTACTCGTCTGTATGGACCGGCGACAATGTGGCCACCTGGGAGCATCTAAAGCTGGGCATCATCCAGTGTACCCGTTTATCGGTTTCCGGCATTCCTTTCTGCGGCACGGATATCGGCGGCTTTAGCGGCGAGCCCGACGGCGAGCTGTTTACACGCTGGATCCAGTTCGGCGTGTTCACTCCTTTTATGCGGGCGCATTCCGCAGGCGATACCAAGGAACGCGAGCCATGGAGCTTTGGCCCTGAACTGGAGGCCATTAATCGTAAGTTCATCGAGCTGCGCTACCGTTTGCTGCCTTATATTTACTCCACGTTCTGGGAGCACCACAAATATGGCTTTCCCATTCTTCGTCCCGTAATGATGGTGGAACAGGAGGAGACCAGCAACCACTACCGCGAAAACGAATTCACCTTTGGTGATAAGATACTGGTATGCCCGGTAACGGATTATGGCGCGCGGAAAAAAGTTGTTTACCTGTTAAAAGGCGATTGGTACAATTACTGGACCCATGAGCTCCTGCAGGGCGGCAGGGAGATAACCGTCGACGCGCCCTTGGACAGCATGCCGATCTTTGTGAAAGCGGGATCAGTGATCCCCGAATCGCCGCTGATGCAGTATGTGGGCGAAATAGATGTAGACGAGCTAATGTTCCAGATCTATTATTCCAGCTACGAGGTTAACTCGTTTTATTACGAGGACCATGGTGATACGTTCGCCTACGAGCAGGATATTTACCTGGAGAAGAAGTTCGTGGTAAACGGCGATGCCACTTCGATGACGATCCGTCAATCTATCGAAGGCCTGTTCACTCCCCGTTACGAAACTTACGACCTGAAACTGATCTGCCTGCCGTTCAACCCTTCCAGGGTGATCATAGACGGCAAAGATTATACCGGCAGCCTGGAGGTAGACAACCTGCAAAGGGTGAGGATTAAAACCAGCAAGAACTTTAGGTATATACAGGTATTGGCTTAGGAAAGGATCATATAGGTTTAAGGTGGGACGTTTGATGTTTGAGGTTAGCTTCGCTTTATAAATGAGCGATAAGCGCATGCAACCTCAAACATCAAATTTCTTCAAGCCGGACCAAGATTCTCAAGATTATTACCAACCATCGGCCTTTTCCCCTGTTAAACAGGTATCTTTATTCACCAATTAAGAACCTGTTAATCATTCATCATCTCTATAATTATGGCTAAAAGAACCGTTGCGGACCAGGAAGGTCAGTCGCCGAAACCTGCGCGCATACCCAGGAAAACTAAAGCCGTTGACACGGGCGAAACCTCTCCTGCGACCGGCCAGGGTAGTTTTGTGGCAATGAAAAATGTAGAGGTTTTTAGCCTGCTTACGGATTTTGATGTCAGTCTCTTCCAGGCAGGCAAACATTTTAAGCTTTATGAGAAGATGGGTTCACATGTACTGCAGCACCTGGGCGTTACCGGTACTTATTTTGCGGTTTGGGCGCCCAATGCACGGCAGGTTTCGGTAACCGGCAATTTTAACGGCTGGAACCGCGATTCACACCAGTTATTTGTACGCTGGGATTCGTCGGGAATATGGGAAGGCTTTATACCCCATACCGGTAACGGCGAGATCTATAAATATTTTATCCGCGCGAACTCCGGAGAGGAGCTCGAAAAAAGCGATCCCTTCGCCTTGCGGTGGGAAGAGGCGCCAAAAACCGCTTCCATTATCTGGGATACCTGGTACGAGTGGAAGGACAGGAGCTGGATGACCGCCCGTGCGGAGAAGAATGCGCTGAATAAGCCGTTTTCGGTATACGAGGTGCATTTTGGTTCGTGGGCCAAGAGCCCCGAATCGCCCGACCAGTTTCTTAGCTACCGTTCAATGGCGGGTAAGCTGGTACCTTACGTAAAGGAAATGGGTTTTACACATGTGGAATTTATGCCGCTCGCCGAGCATCCTTATTACCCCTCCTGGGGATACCAGATAACCGGCTATTTTGCGGCGACTTCCCGGTACGGCACTCCCCAGGACCTGATGTACCTGGTGGAGCTTTTCCATGAGAACGGGATCGGCGTGATTATGGATTGGGTACCCTCACACTTCCCTGGAGACGCGCATGGGCTTCACCGGTTTGACGGGACTCATTTATACGAACACGAGGATCCGCGCAAGGGCTTTCATCCCGACTGGAAATCGCACATATTTAATTACGGCAGAAACGAGGTGCGGTCCTTCCTCATCAGTAACGCGATCTTCTGGCTCGACCGGTATCACATCGACGGGCTACGGGTAGATGCGGTGGCCTCTATGTTATACCTCGATTATTCGCGGAAAGCCGGGGAATGGATCCCCAATGAACATGGCGGCCGCGAAAACCTGGAGGCCATCAGCTTCCTTGAGGATTTCAACAAAGCGGTATATGGTACTTTCCCTGACGTGCAAACCATTGCCGAGGAATCTACCGCCTGGGGTGGCGTAAGTAAACCGGTTCATCTTGGCGGGTTGGGTTTCGGCATGAAATGGATGATGGGCTGGATGAACGATACCCTGAGCTATTTCCAGCAGGATCCCGTTTACCGGAAATATCATCACAGGCAGATCACGTTCAGTACGATCTACGCGTTTACGGAGAATTTTATGCTGCCCTTCTCGCATGATGAAGTGGTGCACGGCAAGAAGTCGCTGCTATATAAGATGCCCGGGAATGATTGGGAACGTTTTGCTAACCTTCGGCTCCTGTTCCTCTATATGTTTACACATCCGGGTACCAAGCTGTTGTTTATGGGTGATGAGTTCGGCCAAAGCAGCGAATGGGCCTTTTCGCGCTCGCTCGATTGGCACCTGCTTGAATATGCCCCGCACCTGGGGATACAATCGCTGGTAAAACAGTTAAATGCCCTTTATAAACAGGAACCGGCTTTATACGAGAAAAGTTTCACCCCTGATGGTTTCGCCTGGATAGACGGCGGCGATGCAGCGAACTCGATCCTGGTATATGCCCGCAAAGGTGACCACCAGCATGATGAAGTAGTGGTAGCGCTGAATATGACCCCGGTGTCAAGAACCGGCTTCAGGATCGGTGTGCCCGGACCGGGAGAATGGCAGGTGATTTTTAATTCTGACGACCGGCAATTCGATGGCAGCGGTGTTTACATACAACCCGCCTTAAGCGCCGACAATATCGCATGGATGAACCAACCTTGCTCGGTATCCATGGGTTTGCCGCCGCTGGGAGGAATAATATTAAAAAGGAAAAGCCAGGAATAGATTAAAGTGTAGCAAGGAATTTTGAAATATTTCTTTATAATTATCTAAATTTCTTATTATTTCGTTTTAATTTCTTTGTTATTTATATTTGAATATGAAGAATGAAGAAGTCGAAAAATATGAAGAGGACCACGACCAGGTTCCTTATCTATACGGTGAACCGCCGTTACACGAACTGAATGAGCCGGCTCCCGATTATTTATCCAGGAGTTACACGATGGAGGAATATTTCGGGCTGGAAGGATCTTCGGAAGAGAAACACGAGTTTTTCCGCGGAGAGGTATTTGTGATGCAGCCCCCCAGGCTCACACATAACCTGATCGTGATGAACGTTTCTGCGCTGTTAATGCAAAAGTTAGCGGGAAAAGGATGCCGGCCGCACAACAGCAACCAGCGGTTGCACATCCCGGCGAATACGCTTTGCACTTATCCTGACATCTCCGTGGTATGCGGTAAAGTCCAAACCTTGAATAATGACGAATGGAACCTCCTGAACCCGACCGTGATCTTTGAAGTGCTGTCGCATTCCACCCGTAATTATGACCGCGTAAGGAAGTTTATCCTGTACCAGTCCATACCGACGCTGCGTGAATATGTGTTGATAGATTCGGAAGCGATCGCCACCGAAGTATACCAGGTTAACGGTAACGGGAATTGGGGGATGCTAAGATGTAACGAGCCGGATAAATGGATCTACCTGGAATCCATCAGGGTGCGGTTGTCATTAAAAAAGATCTATGAAGGTACAAAGCTGGTTACTTAGCACTATATCTCCGGTAACCACTGGCGATCCGCTCCATCGTTGTATCCGGCCGTTTTTGGCAGGTGGAAGGCCGGGCGGATTATGGCAGATCATAAACAAAAAACCCCGCCGTCCGGGCAGGGTTCTTTTTGTTTCGATCTCCTATAATTTCCCGATATGCTGAACCAGGTCGATGATCTTGTTGGAGTAACCCCATTCGTTGTCATACCACGATACCACTTTTACAAAGTTATCATTGAGGGCGATACCGGCTTTGGCATCGAAGATGGAAGTACGTGCATCCCCGAGGAAATCGGTGGATACCACTTCATCTTCCGTATAGCCTAAGATACCGGCCAGGTCGCCTTCTGAGGCTTCTTTCATCGCTGCTTTCACCTGCTCGTAAGTAGCTGGTTTTTCCAGCCGCACGGTTAAATCTACTACTGAAACGTCGGCGGTAGGAACGCGGAACGACATACCCGTAAGCTTTCCTTTTAATTCAGGGAGTACCAGGCCAACCGCTTTAGCGGCGCCGGTAGAAGAAGGGATGATGTTCTGGTATGCCCCACGGCCACCACGCCAGTCTTTTGCAGACGGGCCGTCAACAGTTTTCTGTGTGGCAGTTACCGCGTGGATGGTGCTCATCAATCCTTCCACGATCCCGAATTTATCATTCAGTACTTTTGCGATCGGCGCAAGACAATTAGTGGTACATGACGCGTTCGAAACGATGTTCTGATCGGCAGTGAGCTTGGTGTGGTTTACACCCATCACGAAGGTAGGGGTATCGTCTTTCGCGGGAGCTGACATAACTACTTTTTTGGCGCCCGCCTGGAGGTGTTTTCCGGCAGTATCCTGGGTAAGGAATAACCCCGTTGATTCGATAACTACTTCGGCGCCTACCTCGTCCCATTTCAGGTTTGCGGGGTCTTTCTCCGCGGTAACGCGAATGGTTTTGCCGTTTACTACGAGGTTTCCGCCGCTTACTTCAACGCTACCTTTAAACTGACCGTGTGTAGAATCATATTTCAGCATATACGCCATATAATCCGGCTCTACAAGGTCGTTGATCCCAACGATCTCGATATCATTACGTTCGCTTGCGGCTCTGAATGCCAGGCGGCCGATGCGGCCAAATCCATTAATTCCTATTTTCATGATTATTTATTGATTTTTATTTGTGTAATATGTTAATACGTTAAAAATGGGCGCTTTAACAACCGAGGCAATTTCCAGGCCGTAATTGCCGGCCACTTCCCGCAACCAGGGTTCGAAGGCAAAGGCGATGGTGCCGGCAAAATGTAATGGCGCTCCCGGGTTCGTTTCAGTGATCGGCGTCACATAGTTCTTAAAGTAGAGGTCGAAACCTTCCTTTACCGTTTCTTTGACATAAGTGTCGTTTGCATTTTCTGCGAAGAACTCTGAAAACGACGTAAGGAACAATACCGGCTGCGGCTGCCTGTACACCTTGTCCAGGATCTGTTTGCGCTCGAGCCCGAATTTCTTGTTGAACTTATTCAATAGCGGCTCGGGGAGCGTATGGTTCAGGAAGCTTTTGAGCAGCCTTCGGCCGAGCCAGTTAGCCGAGCCTTCGTCGCTTAAGATGTATCCCAGTCCGTTGTTGTTCTCTTTTACTGATCGCCCGTTATAATAAGCAACGTTCGAACCGCTGCCGATAATGCCTACCACCCCTTCATGATCGCCGCAGGTAGCCAAAGCGGCCGCTTTCAGGTCGTGCTCGACTGAGATCTTACCATACCTGAAAAAATTACTGAACGACGTGGCAATGATCTTTTTCCTGTCGGGAGACGAAGCGCCTGCACCAAAGAAATAGATCTTTTTGATGCGCTCGGCATAAGTAACCAGCTCGTTGGTTTTATTCAGCAACTGGGTGATGAAGCGCTCGTCGTTGAAAAAGGGGTTGATACCGAGCGTTTTAAACTCGGCGATAATCGAGCCCTTATCTGCCAGCTTCCAGTTTGCATATCTCGAACCGCTGTAAACTACTGCAATCATTTATATGGTAAGGATCGTTGACATTTCCATCAGGTCCTCTTCAAGTTTAAAAGAATTATTGTTAATCGATTCAACCAGGTCCGTCAGCTTTACCCGGTTGCCCCTGATCCCGACCATTTTACGGGTTTCGCCCGCTTCCAGCGCCTTTACCGCTGCATACCCGAGACGGCTTGCCAGCACACGGTCGAAACTGGTCGGGCTGCCGCCGCGCTGCAAGTGGCCTAAGATAGTTACTTTGATGTCGTAAAACTGAAACTTTTCTTTTACCAATTTCGCTACATGGTAGGCGCCGCCATTTTTATCGCCTTCGGCAATGATCACGATGCTGGAGCTTTTATTGCTATCGGCGCCTTTCTCCAGTTTCTGGATCAGGTCTTCTATCCCGGTGTCTTTTTCGGGAAGGAGGATCGCCTCGGCGCCTCCCGCAGTACCCGCCCAAAGTGCGATACAGCCGGAGTCTCGTCCCATTACTTCGATAAAAAACAACCGGTCATGCGAGGCGGCTGTGTCCCTGATCTTATCGATAGCCTCGATCACCGTATTATTGGCGGTATCGTAACCCAGGGTGAAGTCAGAACCGTACAGGTCGTTGTCAATGGTCCCCGGAACACAGATCACCGGGATGTCGAACTCCCGCGAGAGCAGCTCGGCGCCGGTAAACGTACCATCACCGCCGATAGCTACCAACGCATCAATGCCTTCTTTTTTTAGATTCTTATATGCTTTCTGCCGGCCTTCATAGGTGCGGAACTCGTCGCAACGGGCGGTTTTAAGGATGGTACCTCCAAGCTGGATAATGTTGCAAACCGAGTGGGAATCCATATTTACGAACTTCCTGTCGACCATCCCCTGGTAACCTTGTTTAATCCCCACTACCTCTTTACCCAAATAAATGCCCGTCCGGACCACAGCCCTGATGCAGGCATTCATCCCGGGAGCGTCGCCCCCAGAGGTAAGTACCCCGATTTTCTTTATGGCTTTCACGATTGGTTAAGGTTTGAAAATAAATACGAATATAGTGTGTATTTATTACACTAAGGTAAATTTCGCAATAATTTTTTACACTAATAGTAATCACCTATATTTAAGGTCTTTTAAGGTCTTAATTAAACAGGCGTGCAGGAAATAGTCCCTAAGTTCGAATCGATTTTTACCGTTGACTGTGTGGTTTTTGGCTTTGATGAAGGTGAGCTCAAGGTGTTGCTGATCGAGCGTAATGAAGAAGATTATACGGGCTGGTGGGCATTACCCGGTTATTACGTACAGCAGGATGAAGGACTTGACCCGGCCGCTGAACGTATCCTGTACGAGCTTACCGGCCTGCGAGATATTTACATGGAGCAGTTTTATGCGTTCGGCGATGTCGATCGTCACCCGCAGGGCCGGGTAATCACGGTAGCCTATTTTGCCATGATCCGGTTAAACCCGCTCAAGGAACTGAAACCGGTGATCAACTACGCCAGGAAAGCTTTCTGGCACCCGATAAACGACCTGCCCAAGCTTGCCTTTGACCATACCCAGATCTTCGAGAAGAGCCTCGAGAAAATTCGCCGCAAGATCAGCTACCAGCCCATTGCCTTTGAATTGTTACCCGAAAAATTCACCCTTACCCAGCTACAGCATCTCTACGAGCTGATCCTGAACAAAAAGCTCGATAAACGGAACTTTCGTAAAAAGATGCTTAATTATGGCATCCTGAAAGAGCTGGATGAAAAACAGCGCGGAGTATCCTATCGCGCCGCAACCTTATATAAGTTCGACAGGCGGAAGTATGCAAGGCTGTTTCAGAAGGAGTTATCGTTTAGTAAGTAGCAATCGCGTTGTGGGAACAGGATCCGGTTGTGGGGGCAGGGTCCGGTAGAGAATGGGAAAATGGGGAATAGAAAATAGAAAATAGAAAATAGAAAATGGAGAATAGAGAATAGGCGTGTCGTCCATTCTCTATTCTCCATTCTCCATTCTCTTCTATTACGATTATGTTTACAAGATTCTACTTATCTTCGAGGTGGAACTTCACCAGGTTATCTATCGGGGATCTCAGTAATTGTCCCATTTCCATTCCCCATTCGGCCGCTACTTCCTCAATTACGTTACGGAAATTGTAAGCAACAGATCCTACGCAGTTAAACGTATAGTTTTTATAATCAGGGTAATGGCTCACCAGGTTGCGGAAGAAATCGTCGAACGATGTTTTAACCAGGTTGCGGGTGTATTCTATGTTCACGTTATTGTCATAAACAAACTTGGCGAAGCTTGCGCAGAAGCGGCTCACCATCGGTTTGGTGTACACGGCGTCTTCGATCTCTTCCGGCGTTAAGCCGAAGGTGTCCCAGAAACTCTGGCGAACGGCTTCGGGCATGTAGCCGCGAAGGTAGTCGATCAGCAATTTTTTACCGATGTGGCAGCCGCTGCCTTCGTCGCCCAATATATAAGCACCCGAATTGATCTGGTGCGTAATATCGTCGCCGTCATACAGGCAGCTGTTTGTGCCGGTGCCCAGGATGGCCGCAAAACCTTTCTCTTTTCCGAGGAGCGCACGTGCGGCAGCCAGTAAGTCGTGGCCCACGAAAACTTTTGCGCCGGGAAATACTGCCTTGATCGCTCTTTCGAGAATGCTGGCCTTTTCGTCACTATGTACACCTGCGCCATAGTAATTGACCTCGGTGATCTTGTCAAACTCCAGGTCTTCCGGCAGGCCTTTTTGAAGGGAGCCGATAATATATTCTTCGTCGACGAAAAAAGGATTGTATCCTTCAGTATTGAAATAGATTTTTTTGCCTTCGTCATTGATCAGGCACCAGTTCGTTTTTGTAGAACCACCGTCAGCGATTATGATCATATTTTGTTTTCAGTTTGCCTGCTAATGTATAAAAAATGACTGGTGTATAAATAACACGATGTAATTTTCTTGCGGGCACCGAAAATAGCTAAATTTGGCCATAAACGATTTTACATGATAGTTGATCTGCGAAGCGATACCGTAACCCGGCCCACGGCGGGCATGAAAGAAGCCATGATGAACGCCCCGGTGGGCGACGATGTATTTGGTGAAGATGAGTCGGTAAATGCCCTCGAGGAAAAGGCCGCCGCACTTTTCGGAATGGAAGCCGGCATTTTTTGTCCTTCGGGCACGATGACCAACCAGATCGCTATTAAGTGCTTCACCCGGCCAATGGATGAGGTGATCGCCGACGAAACCGCCCATGTTTACCGGTACGAAGGAGGGGGCATCGCCTTTAACTCGGCCGCCTCGGTGAGGCTGTTGTATGGCGATCGGGGTCGCCTGAACCCGGAACTGATCGAGCCGGCCATTAACCCGGATAATATACACCACCCGCGAACTAGCCTGGTGGTGCTCGAAAACACCGTGAACCGGGGCGGCGGCAGCTGCTATACCGTTGGCCAGATAGAACCGGTTTATCATTTATGCCGGTTAAAAAAGCTGAAGCTGCATCTCGATGGCGCCAGGGTCTTTAATGCGCTGGTAGAAACCGGCGACGATCCGAAGAATTACGGAAGGATGTTCGACGGTATTTCCGTTTGCCTCTCTAAAGGGCTCGGCGCACCGGTAGGCTCCGTGCTGCTGGGAAGCCTCGAAACGATCTACCAGGCGCGGCGCATCCGGAAAGTGCTGGGCGGCGGCATGCGGCAGGCGGGTTTCCTGGCCGCGGCAGGGATCTATGCCCTCGATCACCACGTTCAGCGCTTAAAAGAAGACCATCAGCATGCCCGCGCGATCGGGATTGCATTAGCCGAACTCCCCTTTGTAATACGCGTGCTCCCGGTCGATACCAATATCATCATCTTTGAGCTGGATCCGAAACACCAGGCGGATGAATTCGTGCTGCGACTAAAGCACGCGGGTATTTTATGCAATACTTTTGGCGAACAGATGATCAGGTTTGTAACTCACCTGGATGTTACCGGCGAAATGGTCGATTATACCATCGGGGCGCTACGTAAAATGAGGTAACCTTCAGGCGTGCATCAGCGAAGGCTGGTGATAGTATTCGTTGGTGAGCTGCTCCAGTATTTTATCCAGTTGTTCGGGCTCCAGGTTGCGGGTGATCACTTCGCCATCGGTATCCATAAGCACATTGGCCGGCAGTGCACGGATGCCGAACTCCCCGGCGGCCTGGTTGCTCCAGTAGCGCAGGTCGCTTAGCTGTACCCAGTCTGCGCCGTCTTCATCTATGGCCTGCAGCCATTGCGAGCGTTCCGTGTCCAGCGCAATGCTGATGATCTCGAAGTTCTTATCCCTGAAACGCTGTTGTAAATGTTTGAAGAACGGTACGTCCTCCCGGCTGATCTTACACCAGCTGGCCCAAAAATGCAGCAGGATATATTTTCCTTTAAATGACGAAAGCCTCACGGGGCTGGTAGTTCTATCGAATTGTATAATGTCGGATCGCATGGGGTTCAGTTATCGGTTATCAGCTATCAGCTATCAGCTATCAGCTTTTTACCAAATTACCTGCCTTTCATGAAATCCCCATGAAATTTTAAACGTGGCACAATAAATCAATGATTTTTTCCGCTACTTTGTACCTGTTAAATCATAATTATCTATATGCTAAAATTAAAACACCTGCTATGTGTGGGGATGGGCCTGGGGCTTAGTTCCATAGCAGCGGCACAGAAAGTGGAGTTCACGGAGTACGACCTGCCAAACGGGTTGCATGTTGTTTTGCACCAGGACCGTTCTGCGCCGGTAGTCGCGGTCTCGGTAATGTACCACGTGGGTTCGAAAAACGAAGTAGTGGGACGTACCGGTTTTGCACATTTCTTCGAGCACCTGTTATTCGAGGGTTCCGAAAATATCAAAAGAGGCGAGTTTATGAAGCTCGTTTCAAGTAATGGCGGGCAAAATAACGCGAACACGTCGCAAGACCGGACATTTTATTATGAAGTATTTCCGTCTAACCAATTGAAACTTGGTTTATGGTTGGAAAGTGAGCGGATGTATCACCCTGTAATTAACGAAGTGGGCGTAAAAACCCAAAATGAAGTAGTGAAGGAAGAGAAACGCCTGCGTGTGGATAATTCGCCATACGGCCGGTTTGCCGACAAGATCTTTAGCAACCTGTTTTCAAAACACCCTTACACCTGGCAGCCCATTGGGTCGATGGCCGACCTCGATGCCGCCAAGCTGGAAGAATTCAGGGCTTTCTTCAAGAAATATTATGTGCCTAACAATGCTGTGCTGTCTATCGCCGGCGACATCGACATCGCACAAACGAAAGATTGGGTGAGCTCCTATTTCAGCGTGATCCCCAAAGGAGAACCGGTACTGTATAAAAAGATCGAAGAAGCGCCCATCACCAAGGCGATCGTTGACACCATGTACGATGCCAATATCCAGATCCCGGCGATATTTGCTGCCTACCGGGTACCCGGCATGACCGGTAAAGACGCTACCGTGATGGAAATGATATCCTCCATTTTATCGGGCGGATCGAGCTCAAAACTTTACCGAAAAATGGTCGATGAAAAGAAAAATGCGCTCCAGGTGGCCGCGTTTAATTATACCCTGGAAGATTACGGAGCCTACATTACCCTTGCCCTTCCTAACAACAATACGCCGTTGAATACCTTATTAAAAGACATCGACGACGAGATCGTGAACCTGCAGACGAAGCTCATCAGCGAAGACGATTATAAAAAGATCCAGAACCAGTTTGAGAATAACTTTGTATCGGCCAATTCAAAAATGCTGGGCGTGGCCGAGAACCTGGCTTCCGGTTATACATTCTTTAATAAGAATACGAACCATGTAAATACGGAACTGGACGAAATAAGAAAAGTGACGCGTGAAGATATCCAGGCAGCGGCACAAAAATACCTTCAGCCAAACAGCAGGGTGGTATTATACTACTTACCGGCAAAAGCCGCTAAATAATGAAATCGAACTACGTTAATCGCAAAATAATGAAACTTGCATGGGCTGCTGCTCACTACGGCAATCTTAGCGCATACATGCTTCGTAACTCTTAAAACAATTATTCCGATGAAAAAACACATCATATTGACCGCCTTGTTCCTGGCATCTATTGCTGCCAGCGCACAGGTTGGGATCGACCGGTCGAAAAAACCATCTGCCGGCCCGGCCCCGGTGATCACTATTAAGGACCCGGTAATTTTTACGCTGCCCAATGGAGTCACCGTATTAGTGGTAGAAGACCATAAGCTGCCTAAGGTAGACGCCTCGCTTTTTATCGATATGGGCCCGGTTACCGAAGGAAGCAAGGCCGGCCTGGTATCGCTCATGGGCAGTATGCTTAATGAAGGCACTAAAGACATGACCAAGGCGCAGTTTGACGAAGCGGTGGATCGCATCGGCGCCAATGTTTACCTCGGCTTTAGCGGCTCCGGCGCTTCGGCTTTAACGCGTTACTTCCCGCAGGCATTTGAATTGATGGCCAAGGGCGTAAAAACGCCGGCATTCCCGCAAGAATCATTTGATAAAATAAAGTCGCAAACCTTAACCGGGATGAAGGCTGATGAGAAAAATGTAAAGGCGGTTTCTACAAGGCTGGTTAACGCACTTTCCTATGGCAAAACGCACCCTAACGGCGAATTTGCGACCGAAAAGTCGATTTCTGCGCTTACGCTGGCCGATGTAAAGGCATCGTATGCGAAATATATTACACCGTCCCGGGCGTATCTGACGTTTGTAGGCGACATTACTCCCGACCAGGCAAAGAAATTAAGCCAGTCCTTCTTTGCCGATTGGAAAGGCGCGCCCCTCAAGCTGGAAGTGCTCGCACCGGTGGCTAACCCCTTAAAAACGGAGATCAACGTAGTTGATATGCCAAATGCCGTGCAGTCTGAGATCACCGTGGTTAACCTGGTGGACCTTAAAATGAATAACCCGGATTATTTCCCGCTGCTGCTGGCTAACCAGATCCTGGGCGGCGGTGCCAGCGCAAGGTTATTTATGAATCTCAGGGAAAAACATGGCTTTACCTATGGCGCTTATTCCAGTGTGGGCGCAGGCCGTTTCCAGAGCCGGTTTTCTGCTTCTGCAGCGGTGAGAACAGCCAAAACAGATAGCGCGGTGAACGAGTTCCTGAACGAAATAGCCCGCCTTCGCGACACCGAGGTAGCTGATGATGAGCTCACAGACGCGAAAGCGCTGTACAACGGCTCTTTCGCCCTGGGCATGGAGAACACGGAACGCACCGCAACTTATGCGCGCAATATTCTGCTGAACGGACTTCCAAAGGATTTTTACCGTACCTACCTCCAGAAATTAAATGCAGTCACCAAGGCTGATATAAAGCGCGTTGCCCAGAAGTACTTTAACTATGCCAACACACGCGTGGTGGTGGTGGGTAATAGCGACCAGATACTGGAATCGTTAAAGAAACTGAAGTACCCTGTAAAACAATATGATACCTATGCAAACGCAGTAGTTAAATCAACAGCGCCGGTTACGGTGAAGGCCGCAGATGTGCTTAACGCCTATCTTACTGCCATAGGAGGGACTGCCGAGCTCGCGAAAGTAAAAACACTAAGCATGCTGGCGGGCATGGAAATGCAGGGAATGGCAATCGACGTGACCAGCAAGGGGATGACGCCCAACAAAGAGTTGATGACCATGTCGATGGGTGGAAATGTAATGATGAAAACCGTTTTCGACGGAACCTCGGGATACCAGCTGCAAATGGGCCAGAAAAAACAAATGACTGTCGAAGAGATCAAAGAGAAAAATGCCATCACCGGCCTGTTTGAACAGGTAGACTATGTAAAAAATCCTGCTTTTAAAGCAGAAGTCAAGGGTATCGAAAAAGTAGCGGGCGCTGACGCTTATAAATTGGTAATTACTTATCCCTCGGGAAAAGTGAAGACGGAATATTATAATACTACGACCAAACTGCTTGTTAAACGCGATGAGGTTGATGCCGCAACAGGCGTTAATACCACCTCCGAATTTAGCAACTATAAGAAAATCGGTACGATCCTGTATCCTTACGACGTTACGTTGACGGTGAGCGCCGGCGGACAATCGCAGGTACTGCCAATTAAGGCAAAGGAAGTTAAATTGAATGAAGGCGTAACCGCCGAAGACTTTAAATAACCTACCATGAAGCTAATGGCTATCGGCCGATAGCCATTAGCTTCTATATTTCCGGGCTAGATCACGCCATCGGGGCCGGATATTTCCTCATCCGTGCGTACTTCGTCATCTTCGGCAATGTCCTCGTCTTCCGACAGGAGAAAATCTTCCTCTTCTTCGTTATCCGCTTCATCCGTTTTCTTTATGTTCGGATCGGGGGCGTTATTGTCTTCCACGGAAGTGGGATCATCATCCTGCGGGTCTTCGTCGCCAGCCCCTGGACCGGTGAGTGTTTCGTTATCCGGATCAGGCGTTTCGGCAAACGGGATCAGGTGCTGGTAAGAGATGGCTGATGTGTTGCTGTGTAGGTTCATGGAGGCCTTTTAAAGAGAACCATCGGCAGGCGAAACGGTTTTCGGTTTGAATACTTCGGCCACCCCGATCCAGGTTTTTTCGTACCGGTCCAGCTAGCTTGCGGCCACATCGGCCCGTACGCCGCCGTCTATGTCGATAGCAATAGGTTGATTTTTGGACATTCCCTGTAATATTAAGGATGGGCTTGAATTCCGGTTGAGGCAAAGTTGCTATTTTTGATCCTGCCAGGCATGTCCTATCGGTCTTATGAAGAAATACTTGTTCCTGCTTTTATGCGTGCCGGGCATTTTTAAAGTGTCCGCGCAGTCGTTCTATGCGAGCTCGGCCTCAGATTATTACTTCCCGGGCGGCGATACCAGGGTATACAGGATCACCAAAACGCCTGCCGGATTTTCTACGGAATTGTTAACTGCCTGCGCAGGACCGGCATATAAGCTGCTCTCCATCGCCATGGATGCGACCGGGCTGTACTGGGTGAATGGCTACCAGGTCGGCAAAGCGGAGATATCTGGTAATTCGTTAGTGAATTGTCGTCAAATAGCGACCGTCCCGGGAGGATCAGCGGCGCTTACCATAGGTACAGATAACAAATTGTATTATTCAGCCGCAATCCTGACGACAACTGACGTGAGCACCGGCCAGACCAGGAATCTTGGTCCGATGACTTACCAGCCTACGGGCGATATGACCTTCTATGAGGGTGAACTGTACATGACCGCAAGAGAAGGCGTGATCAAGATAGATATAAACGACCCCGCTAACAGTACCCTGCACATTCCGCTTCCCGCTTCGCTGAATATGTATGGCATGGTTACGCTGGCTACCTCCCTGCATAAAAATACCGTATATGGTTTGTGCGCCGTATCTGCCACACAAACCGACATTATCGAGCTCGACATAGACAACCGGATAAACAAAGGAGTGGTAGGCTCCCTGCCGATAAATGTACTCGATGCCGCAAGTATCGTAGAAGACGGCAGTATCGTCGGCATTCAGTTGGATAAGGTGAAGATACGCCAGGGTTGCGATGCGGCATCGGGCAGCATAGCCGAGATCTCCCTCAAACCTCACCTCGAGCCGGTAACTTTCACCCTGGATAATGGAACGACCAATACCACTGGAATATTTACAGGACTGGAGCCGGGAACGTATTCCGTGACCATGAAGTCCGCTTCAGACGAACAAACCGCCGCTTTCTCCGTGCAGGGATACATCGCCGACCAGCCAACCGTTAGCTACACCACGCACGATCCGGCATGTGCGGCTAAAGGCGATGTCCGATTCTCCGTCGCGGGGACCAGTTCCGGGTACCAGGTAATGTTCGGCAGCGACGTCTTTCCCGCAGCGCACCTGTTTGAAGGGCTCGGCGCCGGGAAATACCATTTTGTTATCCTCAACGCCGCAGGTTGTATAGTAAAGGAGGCCGACATCGTGTTAAAATACAAGCCCTGTGATGTGGTGATCAGCGACATCAGTACCAGCGCCGAATGCGATATTATAGGTAGAGACGTGTTGCGGGTTAACTGCCCTCCTATACCCGAAACCTATTTATACACACTTACCGGCCAGGCTACCAACACCACCAATAGTACCGGGGTTTTCGGTATGCTTTCCCCGGGGACTTACCAGCTCACCGTAAATACGTCGGGTGGAGGAACGCCGCAAAGCAGGACGATCAGCATGCCCGACTTTAGCCTCACCAAACCCGTAACCCGGGTCTCAATAACGAACCCGTTATGTGAGCTTCCGGGAAAGATAAGCCTGGCGGTAGAAACCGGCGCCGCATTGTATGATATCAGGTTTAATGGTCGCATTTACCCTTCAGACCATGTTTTTAGCGACCTGGAGGCAGGCGATTACCAGTTCGAAGTGCTGAGAAAGAATGGCTGCATCGCCGATAAGATCGATGTTGCGCTGGTCGCCGAACGCTGCAGCCCGGTATCGTTCCCCTCCGCTTTTACGCCTAACGGCGATGGGGTGAACGACCTTTTCCGCGCAAAGCCGGAAAGTACGGCGAGCAATTTCCGGCTGCGGATTTTCGATAAATGGGGTGCGCTGGTATTTTCAACCACTGACCTGCATGGCAATTGGGACGGTAACAATGCTCGTGGCAGGCCCATGCCCGTAAGCACTTACTATTGGATCGCCACGTTCATTTCCCTGGAAAACAAGCAAGTGATACAAAAAGGCGCGGTTACCCTCGTCCGTTGAGCCGCCCGGCAGAGCGATTCCGGATTTTTATCGCCAAATTCGCATAAAATTCCCTGCCATATGAGTAACAACGAAGTCATGAAAAAACTTCGCGTAGCCCTGCAGCTCCGCGACGATGATATCGTAAATATCCTTAAGCTCGCTAATTTTAATATCACCAGAACAGAGTTGAGCGCTTTCTTCCGTGCAGAAGATCACCCGAATTTTAAGCCCTGCGGCGACCAGGTATTGCGTAATTTCCTGAATGGGCTGGTGATCTATAAAAGAGGGCCGAAGCCGTGATTACGCACCGGTCTTTTTGGTAAACAGGCCATTTACCAGGCCGACTACGCCTCCGGTTACCGCGCCCATTACCCCTGCCGCAGGAAGGTCCATTAAGGTGCCCTGGAGCGTGGAGATATTGGTGGTGCCCAGCATCGTGAAATCGTGGCTGGCTGCCATTAGCACGTAAATCACAAAGCCGCCAAGAGCGCCGGCGCCAAAGGTGCGTACACTGCCGTACTTTCCGAAAATAAAGGCCAGGAGAAAACCGCTAAACAAGCTTCCCAGTATCAGCGCCCAAAATAACATGTCGTTATCGGCCCGGTAAACATTGGTCGCGGTGCCAGCGGTGTCCATAAAATACTTCGACAACAGGAAGCCGTAGATCAGGAAACCCATAAAAAAATTGGCGACGCCACCGGCGGTCCCGGAGAGTAGGAATTTTTGAAGACTCATAAAAGTGAATTAAGATTTGGATGGTTAATACAAGATAAACATGTTATACCGTATTTACAAGCCGCTGACAATAAGTTACAATTAAAAAATAGTATCTTTGCGTAAAATACTCTCGTTTAGCAGTGCTTGTAAAGCTGCTATTCCTTTCTAAAGCTCATCTGATACAGGATGAAGAGGATATCATTAACTGCCCCCTGTATATCCCGGTTGTTAGCATTATTAACATAATTACTATATTATTTTGTCATTCGAAGATTTAAATCTTATTGAACCCTTATTGAGGGCGCTTAAGACTGAAGGGTACACCGTACCCACCCCCATCCAGGAAAAGTCCATTCCTGTAGTATTAAATAACAGGGACCTGTTAGGTTGCGCCCAAACCGGTACCGGTAAAACGGCTGCCTTTGCGTTGCCGATCCTGCAGATCCTGAATAAGAACGAGTATGTAAAAACCGGTACCAAAAAGATCGGTGCGCTTATACTTACTCCAACCCGCGAACTGGCGATCCAGATCGGGGAAAGCTTTGCTGCGTATGGCAAGCACACTAAGCTGAAACACCTGGTTATTTTTGGCGGTGTAAGCTCCTTTCACCAGATCAGCGAGCTGCGTCGTGGTACGGATATCCTGGTGGCTACGCCGGGCCGCCTGCTCGACCTTGCTTCACAAGGCGAAATCGATCTTAAAAGTATCCAGATCTTCGTGTTAGACGAAGCCGACCGGATGCTCGATATGGGCTTTATCCACGATGTGAAGAAAGTGATCACCCGTATCCCGGTTAAAAGGCAGACCTTGTTTTTCTCGGCAACTATGCCTGCGGAGATCTCGGCGTTGGCAAACACTATCCTCTCGAACCCGGTAAGGGTAGAAGTCACCCCGGTGTCGTCTACCGCCGAAAAAATCACCCAGTCGGTTTATTTTGTAGATAAACAGAACAAACCGTCGCTGCTGGTTCACTTGTTGCAGGATCCGGCGATGGATAGCGTGCTGGTATTTACCCGTACAAAACATGGTGCGGATAAGCTGGCTAAAGCGCTGGTCCGTCATAATATTACCGGGGATGCCATTCATGGCAATAAATCTCAAAACGCGCGCCAGCGTGCGCTGAGTAACTTCAAGTCGGGACAGATCCGCGTGCTTATTGCTACCGACATCGCTTCGCGCGGTATCGATATCGATGAACTGAAATACGTGGTTAATTTCGAGCTCCCTAACATTCCCGAAACCTATGTACACCGTATCGGCCGTACCGGCAGGGCAGGGTTGAGCGGTACCGCATTTTCATTCTGCGATGCGGAAGAGCGTCCGTACCTCCAGGATATCAATAAATTAACGTCGCAATCGATTAAGATCGTGAGTGATCATCCGTACCCGATGACGACTACCGCTTCAGATGCCGCCGCAGCTTCAAAAAAAGCGGCCCCGGCACAGCGCCAGGGCAGGGCCAGCCAACGCGGAGGAAACGGCATGAGCGGACGTTCGCGCGGTGCGGCTAAACCGGCACAAAGCGGCGAGCAAAAAGCCTCTTCCAACAGAAGATGGAGATAGTGAAGCCATAGTTTTTAAGCATAAGAAGAGAAAGAGGCTGCCAGTACGACAGCCTCTTTTTTATTAAGAAAAACCTGATATTTAAGCCATGAACTACAAATTCGAAAAGCCTGTTCATGGCGAGATTGGCACCGCTAAATACCAGTGTACCATTACCTGGCGAAACGGAAAATTTATTTCGGATGAACCGGCTACCCTGGGAGGATTAGATGAAGGCCCCGATCCCTATACGTTGCTCCTCGCGTCATTAACCTCCTGCACGCTGATCACGCTGCGTATGTACATAAACCGGAAGGGTTGGGAGATCCCGGCGATCGCCGTTAACGCCAACCTGTTCCAGGAAATAAAGGATGGAAAAGCGCGTACCGTGATCGATCGCGAGATTCTTTTTCTTTCGGCTTTGCCGGATGAGCAGAAAATAAGGCTGCAGGAAATTGCCGCTCATTGCCCCATTTCAAAGATACTGGAAAACCAGGTAGTGGTTCGCACCTGCTGTAACGAGCGCAAGATGTGAACAGATCAAGGCATCGCTGCTCCCGAAACCATTTATGATCTGTGAAACGTGCTTTCGGTTTCGTAACCCATCGCCCTTGCGGGGTGCGACGATCCGGCCGCATAGTTCTTTGCTCACCATGGGGTACGGCTCATGATAGCAGTAATCACTTATTGCCGATCAACCCGGCCAGTACGGAAAGCGATATTTCTTCCAGTACGATCCGGGCAGGAAGACCTTGTTCATCGTATTCCCATTTCACCAGGCGGATATAGCCATCGGCGATCTCGATCCCGGTGATGTCGCCATCGTCGAAACAACAGCATCCGGCATTAAAATAAGTAGGACGGTAGGAGGTGAAATCGGGGATGATATCGCCTTTTCTCCAGCGTGACCTGATCTCCCGTTCGAACTCTTGTATTAAGAGCTGATCCCCTGCTTTCTTTGCATCGTTTAGCGATTGATAGAGGCGTTCGAGATGGGTAAGCGACAGGAAAACAGGTTGATGCGTATGACCGGTTACCAGGAGCATGTTTTCCTGCCGGGCGCTCCATTCGTACATCAGGCGATTATGCTCCGTTTTCAGCTCGTCGTTATTGGACGGCGTATTGGGATTGATGCCCAGGTAGGATTGCAGCGGCGCCCATACCATAGAAACGAACCATTTGCTGAACCAGTTGCCGTCGCTCTGCAGATCGCCCTGGTGACCATGCGTTAAAAAGATCTTAAATGGGTTACCCCCGATGTCCGTCTCCAGCAGGGCGCCGGTGTAGATCCTCACCTTTTCACCATAAATACCCAGTAAGGTAATGGCAGCCAAAGGGTCGTTATCCCAAAACAGGTCATGGTTGCCGAAGATTTTAATGAAGCGCTTTTCTTTTAAGAACTGTTTCTCCTTTTCGAACGACAGCGGGTTTTCCCGGGTGACCGATATTACGCCGTTCTTCCAAAGTTCTTCGCTGTCGCCGAGGTTGATATAGCAGTAATTGCCGTTAAAATAGTGGTCGAGCGCGGCCAGGTAGTTGCGCTCGGCCAGCATAAAATCGTCGGCGCCGTTTTTAGCGCCTTTATGCTGATCGGAAAGAATAATAAAACGATCGTTTAAACCGAAATGGAGAATGGGGCCTTTCTTGCCGGGGTCTTTTACAATGCGGTGGAAAAGCCTGGTAAGCGAAGCATGTACCCGCCGTTTAACCGGGCGCGACGAATACCGGTCGGCTAACCGGCGTACCCGGTTGCGCAGCAGCTTTTGCAGGAATCTTCGTATCATTTAGTTCTTCCGGGAAAAGCTGCTGCGGGTTAGGGCATTAGTTCATTTGGACGATCGGTCCGCAACCAATCCTGCTTCCGGAATTGCCGGTGGGCTGTGTTTTCAGATCGTCCACACCCGAATGTACAATAATTGAGCGATTCAGGATATTTGTTTTTTCATCTCCCCCGATGCTCCAGCGGTCACTGGCGATGGTTACTTCGGCTTTGCCGTCTTTATCCAGCTGTATATTGCCGATGTCGCCCGAGTGGAAAGGAGGGACGCCCCATTTGCCATGCGCCTCGTTGGTAGGGTTCCAGTGCCCGTGTGCGCCTTTGCCTGCATCAGAGCAATCGGGATGTTCGTGGAAGTGCACCGCTATCGTCTGGTTAGCCTTTGCCGGGATGGTTAATGACAGGGTCATCTCCACCGTTCCGTCGCCTTTACTGGTAAAATGAGCGGTACCTGTTACCGCGGTATCTGTTTTGGTGGCGGTAATATCGGCGTGTGCCGCGAGCGCCTGGCTGCTTACACTATCTGAATCTACCAGCGCAGTAGAATCTGCATCGCTGTGCGTGTTGGTGGCAGAGTTACAGCCCATACTCGCCAGTGCGATCCCCGCCGAAAATAATAAGGTGTTTATTACGTTGATTTTCATGGTATATTTGTTGGTTAAAGGCTAAACAACTATTCGCATTTTTGGTTTACCCCGAAGAAACTATTCACCTATGGTCTATGTATTAACCTGCTTATGAGGATCGTGCGCCCGAAATGGCTGTTTTGCACGGCAGCCTGTTTTTTATTGTTCCTGACGTCTTACCGTACCAATCCTGCCGGCAGCCAGCGAAAGATCCGCACCATCGTGATCGATGCCGGGCATGGTGGTCGCGACGGCGGGTCAAGTGGTGTCCGCAACAAGGAAAAAGATATCGCGTTAAAAGTGGCGCTTGGCCTGGGGAAAGCGTTAGAAGAGAAAATGCCCGACGTGAAGGTTGTTTATACCCGTACAACCGACGTGTTCATCGACCTTTATGACCGCATCGGGCTTGCCAATCGCATTAAAGCGGATATTTTCATCTCCATACACTGCAATTCCCTTCCACTCAATAAGCCGGGACGTGCGTCATTCCGCGGTGCGGAAACGCTGCTTTCAGGCTCGGGACGACTGGGTGAGCAGGATGTAGCGTTACGCGAAAACGCCTCCCTATTACTTGAAAAAGACTATAAAGAAAACTACGACGGGTTTGATCCACGCGATCCGCAGAGCTATATCATCTTATCATTGATGAAGAATAATTTCCGCAAACAAAGCATTAACCTCGGCGTGCTGATACAGGACCAGTTCCGTCAATCGGGAAGAATAGACCGTGGGGTGCGTGAGCAGAGCCTGGCAGTATTGGCGCGTGCGGGCATGCCGGCGGTACTTTGTGAGATCGGGTACATCAGCTCACCAGAAGAAGAAAACTACATGAGCTCTGAAAGTGGTCAGAAAGAATTAGTCGCCAACCTGTTAAACGGGTTGCAGCAATACAAGATCCAATCCGAGCAATATCGCACGGATTAGATCCTGTATCAGCCGGCTATTTCAAAACCTGCAGCCAGGCTTCAGCCATCAGCTGCGCCCCCGCCAGGCTCGGATGAACGCCATCGGCCGTCCAATAGGTGCCCGGGATCCCGTTTGCCGCGGCCTTGTCAAAGACAGACTGCAGCGGAATGAACGCGGTGCTGAATTCCGCCGAAAGCTTACGTGCCGCTTCCTGGTAGGGAGCCAATGCGGCGGTCCAGGTTTCGTTCACGGCAGTTCCGCCTACTACGGCGAATGGCTCGGCAATGATCAGCTTGATCCCCGGTAATTTTTGTTTGGTACGTTCGAGCAGCGCACGGAAATCATTGATGTATTTTTCCGGCGTGCCCGCAGGATAGTTGCCGTTGCGCATGTGCCAGTAGTCGTTGACCCCGATGAGGATACTCATCACGTTCGGCTTGATATCGAGGCAGTCGGCGTCCCAGCGTTCCGCCAGTTGGTACACTTTATTACCGCTGATCCCTTTGTTGTAAATTTTGAGCCTAAGTTCCGCATGTTTCCTGAGTAGGGCGCCTGCGGTGAGAAACGCATAGCCGCTGCCCAGTGCCGCAGCGTTGTTGAAGTCTTTGGTGGTTTTGTTTCTCCCCGCATCGGTGATGGAGTCGCCCTGGAAAAGATAGGTATCTCCGGGCGCCAGTTTAATCTTGCTGCTTTTTTCGGCGGCAAAAGCTTCCTGCACGATAGCGGGCAGGGAAAGTGCCATCATACCTCCAACCGATGCGGTTTTAAGAAAGTTACGGCGGTTAGTTGAGTGTTCCATTTGGAATGTTGAAAAGTTAGGAGTTTACTATTGATCGTTCTTACAGTTGTTAATTAATATAACGCCGGGTGTTGTTACGACAATATATTCGCAATTTCGGTAAATCCCTTTGCAGCAGCCATATCCGAGGCAAGTTTTCCACCTTCCATGCGTATATCTGTGCTTGCCCCGGCTTCGAGCAGGAGGATGAGGATCTCGATATTCCCGTTGTGGGCGGCAGAATGAAGCGGTGTGGCGCCGGATTGCTGGGTAACGTTTACTTCGGCGCCTGCCTCAAGCAGGATCTTGGTGATGACGTCGTTATTAGAGGCTACCGCCGAATGTATGGGATACACATTAAACCCGTTCCTGGACGCTATGTTCACTTCCGCACCCTTTAGCAGCAGGTAGCGGGCGATATCTTCATGCCCGAAATAACAGGCCAGCCCAAGCGGCGTAAACCCGTCCTGCGAATAAGCGTTGATCTGGCCGGGGTTTTTATAGATGTGGTTGGCTACGCTGTCAAACTTCCCGGAGGCGCTGGCCTCGTGCAGATCGGGATCTTTTACAAAACCCAGGATCACCTTCACCACGGCAGGCTTTTTATAATAGCAGGCAAGCATTAACGGGGAAACTTGCTGGCTGGTGGGTTTAGTCACCAATGCGGGGTTTGAATCCAACAGATCCTTCAGCGCATCGGCATTGCCAGCTTGTATATATTCTTCGACCAGATCCTGGCTCATCGCGTTTTTAATTAATAATCAATAATAATGATTTTATATAAGAATGAATAATGATCGGGACCCAATGCATAATATCTGCCGGCCGGCGGCAAACAAGCCCGTATAAATATCGTTCATTGTTGATTGCCGGTTGTTCATAGACGATAGATCGTCGTATATTTGTTACCTAATCCTACGAAAACGAATGCCTTCAAAAGGAAATCAATTCAGATCAAATAATTTTCGGGATGAGCCACAGCCGAAAACCGGCGGGGAAAAGGTTCAGAAAGAAAAGACAGAAATATTCCCCCGGTTCCAGTTCGATAACGGGCGTGCGGTGAAGATCATTGGCCTGCTTTTCCTGGTGATATCGGTATATTTCCTGGTGTCGTTTACGTCCTACCTGTTCACCTGGGAAGAAGATCAAAGCTACGTGATCGACGCTAACGGCGGCTGGCATAACCTGTTCAGGAATGCGGAGGCGCTGGAAAAAGCAGGTGTTCGCGATATAGCCGTTGAAAACTGGTTGGGCAAGTTCGGGGCGCTGCTCGCGCACCAGTTCATTTATGAATGGTTCGGTGTGGCTTCGTTCATTTTCATCGTCATCTTTTTTATCATCGGCTATCGTTGGTTATTTAAGGTACGGATCGCGTCGATCTCCAAAACATTGGGTTACTCGTTTTTTTTCCTCGTGTTCGCATCGGTTACCATGGGATTTATCCACAGCTTTGTGTCTGATTACCCGCATTTCCTCGAAGGGGAATTTGGCTTCTGGACAAACAGGTTGCTGCAGGCAGAGATCGGCAACGCAGGAATTGCGGGTCTATTGGTATTCCTGGGGCTTTCGATCCTGATCATCGCTTATAATATAGATTTTAAGCTCCCTGAGAAGAAGCGGGAGGTGAAGGTACAACCGGAGATAAGCGATGAAGAGATCGAACTGTTAAATGAGATCCGCTCGGAGCCGGTAGAATTCCCGTTGCCGGGACGTGTAAACATACGCGAAACCCGGGAAAAGCCTGCCAGCCTGCAGCAGCAGGAGCGCCTGGCGCCGCCGGTGGTGATCGAAGAGGAGGATTTTAAAGAACAGGTGCTGCGGCCAAATAAGACCTTTGCGGCAGGCGACATCACACTCGAGAATGTGCTGCGTCCCGAACCGGAGCCGGAACCGGAACCCGAGGTAGAGATGACGGTCGAAAGGCCGCGCGATGAGAAAACAACCGTAGAAAAAACGGCGGACAGCCTGGTAGAACGGTTCGGGGAATACGATCCCAAGCTGGACCTTTCGGGGTATAAGTACCCGCCGCTGGACCTCCTCGAAAATTACGGATCCAATAAGATCGCCGTAAATACCGAAGAGCTGGAGGCCAATAAGAACAAGATCGTTGAAACCCTGAACCACTACAACATCGAGATCGATAAGATCAAGGCTACTATAGGACCGACCGTGACGTTGTACGAGATCATCCCTGCGCCCGGTATCCGTATCTCCAAGATCAAAAACCTGGAAGATGATATCGCACTGAGCCTGGCGGCGCTCGGGATCAGGATCATTGCGCCGATGCCCGGGAAGGGAACCATCGGCATAGAGGTGCCTAACCTGCACCCGGAGATGGTGTCGATGCGCTCGGTGCTTGCCACAGAAAAGTTCCAGAACACCACCATGGACCTGCCCATCGCGCTCGGGAAGACGATCTCGAACGAGATCTTTATTGCCGACCTGGCGAAAATGCCTCACTTGCTGGTTGCGGGGGCTACCGGGCAGGGAAAATCGGTTGGGATCAACTCTATTCTCGTTTCGCTGCTCTATAAACTTCACCCGGCCCAGCTGAAATTCGTGCTGGTGGACCCTAAGAAGGTGGAGCTTACGCTGTTTCGTAAGATCGAGCGGCATTTCCTGGCAAAGCTTCCCGGGGAAGAAGATGCTATTATCACAGATACTAAGAAGGTGGTTAATACGTTAAATTCACTCTGTGTAGAGATGGATTTGCGGTACGATCTGCTGAAGAACGCACAGGT
The DNA here is from genome assembly GCF_009834915.1 of Hufsiella ginkgonis. Taxonomy (GTDB): domain Bacteria; phylum Bacteroidota; class Bacteroidia; order Sphingobacteriales; family Sphingobacteriaceae; genus Hufsiella; species Hufsiella ginkgonis. Next base: position 138,798 of record NZ_WVHS01000003.1, read on the forward strand.
AAGAAACTTGCGGGAATATAATTCCAAATTTATCGGCCGTAGGCTGAACCCGGAAGAGGGGCACCGTTTCCTGCCGTTTATCGTGCTGATCATCGACGAATTTGCCGACCTGATGATGACAGCCGGTAAAGAAGTAGAAGCGCCGATCGCCCGTATTGCCCAGTTGGCACGCGCGGTGGGTATTCACCTGGTGATCGCTACACAGCGGCCCTCCGTGAATATCATTACCGGCACCATTAAGGCGAACTTCCCGGCGAGGCTGGCATTCAGGGTATTGTCTAAGATCGACTCGAGGACGATCCTCGATTCGGGTGGCGCCGACCAGCTGATCGGGCGCGGAGACATGCTGCTTTCAACAGGAAGCGAGCTGATCAGGCTCCAGTGCGCGTTCGTGGATACACCGGAAGTAGAGCGAATCGCCGACTACATCGGGGCACAGCGGGGGTACCCTTCGGCGTGGATGCTGCCCGAGTATTTTGACGAAAACAGCGAATCGGGCACCAAAGAGTTCGATCCCGACGATAAGGACCCGCTGTTCGAGGACGCCGCAAAGCTGATCGTGATGCACCAGCAGGGATCTACCTCGCTCATCCAGCGCAAGCTAAAGCTCGGCTACAACCGCGCGGGCAGGATTATCGACCAGCTGGAAGCCGCCGGGGTAGTAGGGCCGTTTGAGGGCAGTAAGGCGCGTGAAGTGCTGATTCCTGATGATTACGCCCTGCAGCAGTTTTTAGACAACATGAATAATGGATAGTATGATAAGGAGAAAAGTGATCCCGGGAATGATGTTCCTGCTGTATATGGTTTCGCCGGCGATGGCGCAAGACCCGGCTGCGAAAAAGATCCTGGCGGAAGTAAGCCGGATCTACCGCACGTACGACGTTATTAAAACAGATTTCAGCTACACCGTCGAGAATCCGCAGGAGAAGACGAAGCAAACAGAGGCGGGAACGTTATACGTTAAATCGAAAACGAATAAGTATAAGGTGCAGCTGAAGGAACAGGAGATGGTGAGCGATGGCAAAACACGGTGGACCTATCTTAAAGAGGACAAGGAAATACAGATCGGCGAGGCCGACAATACAGACGCGATGAACCCGGCCAGGATCTTTATTATCTACGAAACCGGGTTTAAATACGTGTATTCGGGCGAAACTAAGTCGAACGGCCGCGTATACCAAACCGTAGATCTTACACCGGTGGATACAAAGCGTTCATATTTTAAGATCAGGCTTAGCATTGATAAGGTGCTAAAACAGGTGCGCGGGGCAACGATCTTTGATAAAAACGGTAATAAGTATACCTACGCAATTAAAACATTCACCCCGAATGTTAAAGTGCCCGAAAGTACATTTACGTTCGACGTGAAAAAGTATCCGGGCGTGGAAGTGGTAGACCTGAGATAGCTCCGGTATTTTCATTAATTTCGCTGATATGTCTGTTACTTATACCCAGCACACCCTTGATAAGCTCGAGGAACTATTTAAGCAGTTGGGGTTTAAGGTGCGCTATGAGCGTGGTAACTTCAGAACGGGCGCCTGCATGCTCGAAAGCAGCCAGATCGTGGTGGTGAACAAATTCTCGAACGTTGAAAGCCGCATCAACTCCCTGATCGAGTTGCTGCAGCAACTGTCCGTTGCGGAAGAGATACTCGATGAAAAACACAAACAGTTCCTGTATAGCCTGAAGCAGACAGAATTAAAATTATAGCGCCGGAATAACTACATGAAAGTCACTTTTTTAGGAACAGGAACATCCCAGGGCGTGCCGGTAATTGCCTGCGAATGCGAGGTTTGTATGTCGCCTGATCCGCATAATAAGCGGCTGAGGGTGTCGGTCCTGGTAGAAGTGGACGGGAAGAATATCGTGATAGATTCTGGTCCCGATTTCAGGTACCAGATGCTGCGCCAGGGCGTAAAGCACCTGGAAGGTATCATGATCACGCATGAGCATAAGGACCATATCGCAGGCCTGGACGATATCCGCGCTTTTAACTATAAGCAGCAATCGGCGTTGGATGTATACGCTACAGAACGGGTGCAGCGCATGCTCCGCAACGAATTTCATTACGCTTTTGCCGAAAGTAAATACCCCGGGATCCCGCTGATAAACCTGGTGGAGATCTCCAACGAGCCATTCACGGTGGCGGGCATCCGGGTCATTCCCATTGAGGTAATGCATCACAAACTGCCGGTATCGGGTTTTCGTTTTGGCGATTTTACCTATATCACCGATGCCAAAACGGTTTCGGAAAGCGAGCGGGAGAAGATCAAAGGCTCACAGGTGCTGGTGGTTAATGCTTTGCAGCACGACTTTCATATCTCGCATTTTACGTTCCGGGAAGCGATCGAATTTGCGCAATCTACCGGGGTGCCTTCGGTTTATTTTACGCATATAAGCCATAAGCTGGGTAAGCACGACGAGGTGTCGGCCATGCTTCCTGCAGGAATTCGACTGGCTTATGACGGCTTGCAGATTGATTTATAATGGATTAGTATTTTTTTCAAATTACATTCTGAAATTTCGAATACTACTTCTATATTTGCAATCCCTTGAGCCCGGGTGGCGAAATTGGTAGACGCACCATCTTGAGGGGGTGGCGCCTTACGGGTGTAGCGGTTCGAATCCGCTTCCGGGCACAAAAACAACACTGGCACAAACCGGTAAAAGATAATACTACTTGCTCAACGCCCGGATGGCGAAATTGGTAAACGTTGCGGTCTCAGAAGCCGTTGGGAATTGTCCCTTGAGAGTTCGAGTCTCTCTTCGGGCACGTAGTTAAGGAACCGCTCCTTTTGGAGCGGTTTTTTTTGTTTCCATTCCTTCCTACCCTTAGGCGATCAAGGAGGATCAAGCTTAAAAGTTTGGGAGCTTTCAGCTATCAGCGATCAGCTTTGATTACACTGTCAAACCTGGAATACTACCCAGGAGGAGCTCAACGTCAATTACTTATCTTATAAGGTATACTTACGGGCTGAATGCTGATAGCTGACAGCCAAATATCCTCCCTGGGAGAAAGTGCCGAAGGCTGAGGGGTACTAATTACCCTGTGACCGGCAGAGCAAGGAGGAGATTACATCCCTGTCTACTACCCGGATTTTATCGATTGATCCCTGATTTGGCTAAATTCTTGCAAGTGTTAAGCTAAAAGCATTTTTATGAAACTGGCACTAGCATCCGTCCTGGCATTTTTTTTATATGTTCAGTATCCGCCGATAGAGAGCGACTCTGTCCTGGGATCCTGGGAGCACTCCTCGGGCGCAGGCCATATCCAGATCTTTAAACGCGGAGACAAGTACTTTGGAAAAGTGATCTGGCTGAAGGAGCCGCTAAAAGACGGGAAACCGCGCCTGGACTGGCATAATCCCGATACACAGCTGCAAAACAGGCCAATATTGGGGCTCGAGATCCTGCGCGACTTTAAATATGACCGCGACGGCTTATGGGACGACGGCACCATCTATGATCCCAAAAGCGGCAAAACCTATCGTTGCAAAATGATGATGGATAGCAGCGATAAACTTGAGATTCGTGGCTATAAGGGCGTATCTTTACTGGGAAAAACAGAAGTATGGATCCGCGTCGATTAATAAAAATAGTTCTTTCCCTGTTACTACTGTCGGTTTTTGTGGACGCTGGCGCACAAACCATCGCACTGCATCCCGCAGGTAAAAGCGCAAGTTTAAGGGGGTTATCTGTAGTGGATAACCACACTGCCTGGGTGAGCGGCTCCAATGGTTGGTTTGCACGCACAACAGATGGCGGCGTTACCTGGAAATGGAAGCAACTTGAAAAGTACACCAAACTTGATTTCAGGGATATCGAGGCTTTTTCGGATAAGGTGGCAGTGATGGTGAACGCAGGATCGCCGGCTGTGATCGTTCGCACCGGTGACGGCGGAGAAACCTGGACCGAAGTATACCGAAACGATGCGCCCGGGATCTTCCTCGATGGGATCGATTTTTGGGATAATAAGAGAGGCATCATTTTCGGCGACCCCATCCTGGGACAAATGCAGCTCCTGAAGACTGTTGACGGCGGGAAGAACTGGGAGAACATCACCCCGAACCTTAAAGTTCTCCTGGTAGAAGGAGAGGCCAGTTTCGCAGCCAGCGGAACCACCATCAGGGCCATGAAGGGCGGCCATACCTGGGTAGCAACCGGCGGCAAGCGCTCACGCATCTTTTACTCCCCTGACTATGGGAAGAACTGGCAGGCTTTTGATTGCCCGGTGATCCAGGGTCCGGAGTCGGCAGGGCCTTTTTCTATCGCATTCCTCGATAAAAACATTGGCATAGCTGCCGGTGGAGATTATAAAAGAGATACGTTACGGCAGGACAACCTGGTGCTTACCCGCGATGGCGGTAAAACCTGGCAAAAACCTGCTTCCGGGCCGCTTGGCTATCGTTCGGCCGTTGAGTATCTATCCAAAAACGTATTGGTTGCTACAGGCACTTCGGGCACGGATATTTCTACGGACGGCGGAATCACCTGGAGAAATATTTCTAAAGAAGCCTTTAATTCAGCGCGAAGGGCAAAGAAGGGTACCTGGGTGGTGCTGGCAGGTTCGCGCGGAAAGACGGCCACCCTGAAAATGGACTAGGTGTATTTACGGATTTAATAGTTATTGAAAGCAACTTTATCTTGCTTCTGTTGTTAGAAGAGGAATGAAGGACGTTTTTCTTTTAGCCAGGGACCCTGAAAACGAGTGCAGAGACATGATCTACCACCGTGGGAGTAACCTGCGGATGCGTGTCTATTGTCTTGGCGAGGAACAATACCAGTCGAACCCCGACGAGCTGCAGTTTTATGCCGATAACAATGGCGAGCTGCTCGCGTTCGAAACCTGGCATTATGATATGGACGATCCGGGATTGATCATCGAGGCGATACGCTGGTATGCACGTTACATCAAGAATCCAGGGATGGAGATCCTCGCCGACGATCCCCGGGCAGGCCACAACAATTCCAATTACGGGTAGTCCTACACGGAGGCTGCTTGCTCCAGCTTCAATATGAAGCTTTTTAACCAGGTACTGCGGTTAACCGCGAAGTGAAACAAAGCGATCCCCACAGCAGCACAGGTAATGCCCGAAAGTACGTCGAGCACGTAATGGTGACTGGTATAAACTGCCGCAAACCAGATCCCCACGGTAACCATGGCGAATAATACATTTACAAACCCCAGTTTATTCTTAACTCCGTAATAAAGAACAATGAGCGGGTAAGCCGAGTGCAGCGAAGGCATGGCAGCGAACACGTTCGAGCTCTTTTCATAGATGGACTTGAACACGGTGATGCCGAAGAACACGTCGAAACGGGCGAGCCCCGCAGTATTGCCCTTTGTAGCGGCATCGAATACAAACCCGTGGTATTGTACATACCAGGGCGGCGCCGCCGGATGAGAATAATAAACTATGAATCCCAGCAGGTTTACTAGCAGGAAGGTAAGAGCAAAGTGGAAGAACTGCGTACGTTTTTTGAAGAACAGGAATGCGCCCGTTAGCAAAGGCACCGGGATCCAGCAGAGGTAAAAAATGCCGCTGAGCACATCCAGGAAAGTGTTCTTATGTAAAAACAGGAATTCGTTGGGGGTAAATAGCTTTCCACCGCTGTGAATGCCAAAAAGAAGCTTCTCCAGTTCATAAATATGTAGGATATCTACGTCATGGTACCGGTAATTAGGGAACGCTTTCATGTAATCGAAAATGATCCAGTAAACAATAAAGATGGAGAAACCGGTAACAAAATTCCGCGTTACGCCCGAAACCAGGAACAGGAAATTGAACAGCACAACCAGCGTTAATTGCTCTGGCCGGTAACCGATTACGAGGTATGAAAGCAGCATATACGCCGCGGACAGGGAAAGGGAGAGATAAACGTGTTTACGGGTAAGCGTAAATCGTTGGCTAACAGGAACTAAAGACACGTTATTTTTTAATAAAATCCGAGCGGAAGATCTTATCCCAGAAATCTGAAGTTACGCCATAGCCTTTGGTATCATCTGAATAATGATGGAGCATGTGGTGCTTTTTTAGCTTTTTCCAGAACCCGCTTTTAAAAGTGGCATGATGCAGCGCATAATGCACCATATCATAGATCAGGTAGCCGGTAATAAAGCCGCAGAACAGCGGAAACGCCATATTCCCGAGGATCACATAAAACAGCAGGAAGAACAGCGATGCGAGCGGCAAACTGGCTGAAGGAGGCATCACAAGGCGCCCCGCATCATTCGGGAAATCATGATGTACGCCGTGAAAAATAAAATGGATCCGTTTAGCCCAATCAGACGTCGGGTGGAAATGGAACACAAAACGGTGAAGAAAGTATTCGATAAAGCTCCAGACGGCGAAGCCTGCAGTTACATAAGCGGAAAAGGTAAGCGCACTCAGGTTAAGAGAGAAAAGCGATTTCCAGATAAACCAGATGATCACCGGGATATAAACGATCAGCGGAACGTAAAAAGGGACTTTGGAAAGGCTTTCCATAAACCCGCTCTTAAACATTCTCACTGATTCAGAGGAATTTGATATATAAGTTTTCTTCATGAAGCAAATATGTTACTGCTTATTGTTGTGATTCTTTTGCTTCCAGGGCTTTTTTTGCATCAAGCAAACGTCTAAGCGCCGTCAGATTGGTCAATATAGCCATAATTGCAATAGGAATGGTGAATATTGACATAGTTTCGAACACATGAAACTTAATTCCGGGTACAAACAGTTTATAATCTCCGCCTATATACAAAGAAACGATCCCGCACGCCCAGGCCGAGGTTCCCAACACTACTACACGTTCCGGGCGCTGCATTACACCCCCTTTCAGTTCTATTCCCAATCCTTCGGCGCGTGCCCTGGTATAGCTCACCATCATGGAGCCGATCAGCGCGATAAACGCGAAAAGCGAGCTCAAAAAATAATGATGTGCGATGAGGTAATAACAAACACCCAGGAAAAGGATCAGTTCACTATAACGATCCAGCACCGAGTCAAATAACGCTCCGAACGCCGATTTCATATTGCCAAGGCGTGCAACCTGCCCGTCGAGCATATCGAATAACCCGGCTATGAGTACCAGGAACCCGGCCCAGCCTACAAACCGCAGGTCGCCCCGGTTGCCTTCTTCGGCGCCGAAAACAAAGATAAAGGCCACACCCACATTTAGCAGCAACCCTATGAAAGTTACTGCGTTAGGAGTGAGTCCCAGCCTTATCAGAAGCATAACAAAGGGATCGATGATCTTGTAGATTCCCAATTGCAATTTGGTTCGCAATGGAATATTTGCCATACTCATTTGTACTTAATATTTATGTGCTGCGATATTTCTTCTTCTTCTTCTTCTTCCTGCTCTTCTTCACTGCTCTTAAAAACGAAACTGTTTTGTAAAAGATAGTTATAAAAGAACCCGATGATCAATGACACGACGATCTTGCTGATCGGAAATTTTACATGACCGTAATTTGTCATCAAAAAAACGCCGCCGGTATTTAATACCAGGTTACCAACCCAAACCAGTACATACCGCAGGAACTGGGTATGTACTGTATGGTTTTTTTCATTGAATACCCAGGTACGTCCCAGGTAAAAGTTTGTGATCCCTCCCGAAATATTGCCGCTGATATTTGCCGTGATAACGGAAACCCCGAATACCCCGTGAAACAGCATCGACACCAGGAAGTCGACTATAGTCGCTGCGAACGCAGCCAGTTGTGATCTTAAAAACTTCATTAACTACATCGACTCTACCAGGTCCTGGTAATAATCCAATCCGAGGTGCGTGATCAGATCTTCGCCCATGATGTGACGCAGCGTGTTTTGAAGCTTCATCAACTGTTTGAAGATGTCATGCTCAGGTTTCAGCCCGGGGGCCGTTTGCGGCGATTTCAGGTAGAAAGACAGCCATTCCTGCACGCCACTCATGTTAGCGCGTTTGGCGAGGTCCATAAACAGGGCCAGGTCTAATACGATAGGAGCTGCCAGGATGGAATCGCGGCAAAGGAAATTGATCTTGATCTGCATCGGGTAGCCTAACCATCCGAAGATGTCGATATTGTCCCAGCTTTCTTTGTTATCGCCGTGCGGAGGATAGTAGTTTATACGGACTTTATGGTACAGTTCGCCGTACAGCTCCGGGTTGATCTCCGGCTGGAAGATCTCTTCGAGTACGCTCAATTTAGACACTTCCTTGGTTTTAAAGTTATCCGGATCGTCCAGCACCCATCCGTCGCGGTTGCCCAGGATGTTGGTAGAGAACCAGCCTCTTACACCAAGTGCTCTTGCGCTGAGACCTGGGGCCACGATGGTTTTCATCAGCGTTTGGCCGGTTTTAAAGTCTTTGCCTGCGATAGGCGTTTCAGTTAATTTCGCAAGCTCTACGATGGCAGGAATATCAACCGACAGGTTAGGAGCGCCATTAGCGAAAGGAACACCTTCTTTAACCGCAGCGTAGGCATAGATCATGCTCGGTGCGATATCAGGGTGGTTATTGTGTAATCCTTCCTCAAAAGCTGCGAGGGTGGTATGTACTTCGGTTTCTTCCTGGTAGATCTCGGTAGAACCGCACCAAACCATTACCAGGCGGCTGCAGTTGTTGGCGGCTTTAAAGTTGCGGATATCGGCGATCAGCTGTTCGGCCAGGTCATATTTTGTGGTAAAGGTCTTTACGTTGGTACCGTCGAGGTTTTTGGCAAAACGCTTGTCGAAAGCAGCGGTCATGGGAACCAGTGCGCTGAGTTCGTCCTTGATCTGGTTTAACAGGGCAGGCTCAAGCACTTTCGCATTGATCGCGGCATCGTACACGTTGTCGCTGTAAACGTCCCATCCGCCGAAAACGATGTCGTTAAGGTCGGTCAGGGGAACGAAATCCTTGATCTTCGGATACTTGTTTTCGGTACGTTTTCCTACGCGGATGTTCGAAGTTTGTGTAAGTGACCCGATTGGTTGTGCAATACCTTTTTTTACTGCCTCTACGCCCGCAATAAAGGTAGTTGCAACAGCTCCTAACCCGGGGATCAGGATACCTAATTTACCTTCAGCAGGTTGTACTGATTCTTTCATATTTATTCTTGTTTACTATTATATTAAATTTACGTTTCCGGCACAGAGAATTTGCAAAAGTAAGATTTTCTTTTGTGTATCAGTTAAGCCATTTGTTTTCTCTATACCATTTAATTGTTTCCTCAAGACCACTTTCCAGGTTATACTTCGGAACAAAATCCAGGTCTTCCTTCGCTTCCGCGATACTGCATACCCAGTTCTCCGCCGTAAGCTCATGCATTTTTTCCTGGTTCAACACCGGCGGAGCGGAGCTGAACGTGTAAGCTTTCTCCATAAAAAATGCAAGGCCTTTTACAAGTACCAGTGGGATATGGAATTTAACGGTCCTTTTATCCAGCAACTTACGGGTAATTTCGCCAAACCTGTATTTATCATACGCAGCGCCGTCGGAGATATTGTAGGCGTTGCCCGCATTTACCGTTTTAGTAAGTGTATTTACGACGATTTCGGCGAGGTCTTTTACATAAACAAAGCTAAGCTGCTGTTTATTCCTGCCGATATAGGGTTCAAATCCGTTAGCGATCGTATTGATCAGGATGAACAGGTCACGCTCACGCGGCCCGTAAACCGCGGTAGGACGAATCACCGTTAACGGTAAGCCGGGAATTTCTGCCAGGTACTTTTCTGCCAGGAGTTTGCTCTTGCCATAAGCGGTAACGGGGTGGGGGGGATGGCTGGAGGATATCGGTGTGGTATCGCCGGCTTTCAAGGGCCCGAGAGCCGCCAGGCTGCTGATGAAAACGAACTTTTTCAGCGGAACGCCCGAAGCCATGGCCGAGGCGGCGAGATTACGGCTGAAATCGGCATTCACCCGGTCGTAATCCTGCTGCGTTTTAGCCCTGGTGAGCCCGGCGGCATGGATGATGTACTGGTATTGGTGACGTTTTAACTCTCTTTCCAGTTGTCCGGGGTCATCAAAAGCGAGGGCGGTAAAGTTTACGGGCGACGATTGCAGGTGGTCGATCCTGCTTGAAGGCCTCACGGCGGCAAATACCTCCAGGTTTTTCTGAAGCGCTTGCTGCACAAGGTGATATCCTACAAAGCCGGATGCCCCGGTAATCAATACCCGTTCCTTCATATCGCCTGTTCGAGTACCCGGTATTTTTTATAGAGCCTGCCGTTTAACTGTTCGATCGCGTGATTCATCACGTAATTGGTTTCCAGCATCCACGAGCATTCCGCGGTTTTCATATTTCCTTTTTTGGAGTTTTTAATGAAATGGCCGTATATACAGGCTTCGATGCCCAGTTTGCGGTATCCCTCATTTACACCTAAACAAAGCACGCGCAAGCCGTTTATCTTTTTCTTGTTCAACAGCAGCTTAAAGATCCCGGTCGGGAGCAGCCGGCCGCGTTTAATGGTTTTCAGGATCTGGTTGATATCGGGAATGGCGAGGCCGAAACCCACGAATTTGCCATCTTTTTCTGCTACCTGGCAGTAATCCGCGTCGAGGATCATCTTGAGATCCTTCGCCAGGTAATCGAACTCTGCTGGCGTCATGGGTACAAAGCCAAGGTTCTTATCCCATGCGGTGTTGTAGAGCTCCCTTAATTTGGCAGCTTCTTCTTTAAAGTTTTTAAGGTTGATCTTACGGATGGTGATACCGCTTCGCTGCAGACGTGTTTCCAGCAGGTCGAGCATCCTAAATGCCTTGTCGTTCTGCTCACCGATGGTGATCTCGTACGCCAGCAGGTCGATCTTCTTGGAAAGGCCGTAATTTTCAAAAAGCGTGTTGTAGTAGGGGGCGTTGTAGGGCATCATCGCCACCGGCGGACGGTCGAAGCCCTCGATAAGGTAACCAAGTACATCGTTACTCGAAAAGCTAGCCGGGCCGATCATGTTGGTAGCGCCCAGTTCCCTGATACGCGCCTTTGCCGCGTCGAGCAGCATATTGGCAGTCTCCTGGTCGTTAATACAATCGAAAAAGCCGAAAAAGCCATCGGTGGTACCGTTAAACTTGTTATGGTTGTTATTCATGATAGCAGCCACGCGCCCGATCACCTTTCCGCCGTCGTACGCCAGGAACAAATCGACCGTAGAATGCTCGTGGAAAGGATGTTTCCCAGGCGTAAGCATATCCTGCTGCGCAATGAACAGTTCCGGTACATAGTTCGGGTCGTCCTTGTAAAGGTCGTGTGGGAAATCGATAAAATGCTTCAGATCTTTTTTCAGATCGGCGCGAAGGACTTGCTTCATATATTTTCTTTCACTAAAGGTACGCTAAGCGCCTTAAAAGCTTTGGAGAGCTTATCGACCGCCTCATCTATCTGGCCGAACGTATGGCTGGCCATGAGTGAAAAACGGATCAGGGAGGAATCTGAAGGAACCGCAGGAGATACTACCGGGTTTACAAACAGCCCGTTCTCCTGGAGTAAATTGGTCACCATAAAGGTTTTTTCGTTATCGCGGATGTAGATAGGCAGGATAGGGCTTTCCGTTCCCCCCAGGTCAAATCCTTCGGCAAGAAGCAATTTCTTTGCATAGTTTGTATTGGCCCAAAGCTTATCGATGATGCCCGGATCCGACTCCACGATATCGATGGCCGCCAGCACACTGGCCACTGAAGCCGGCGTCATGCTCGCGCTGAACAGCAAAGCACGTGCGCGGTGCTTTATATAGTCGATCACATCTTCATCGCCGGCAATAAAACCGCCCAGGGACGCAAATGATTTACTGAAGGTGCCCATGATCAGGTCTACTTCGTTGGTAAGGTTGAAGTGTGACGCCGTACCCGCGCCGTTCATGCCGATCACCCCGAGACTGTGGGCATCATCCACGAAGATGTTCGCGCCAAACTCCTCGGCGATCTCCACAATCTCCGGCAGTTTGACAATATCGCCTTCCATGCTGAAAATACCGTCAACCGCGATCAGCTTGGTAGCCTCTTCGGGAAGCAGGCTCAGTTTTACCCGGAGATCCTGCATATTGTTGTGGGCGTATTTGATCACACGGGAGAACGAAAGCCTGCTGCCATCGATAATGGATGCGTGATTGTATTCGTCGAGGATCAGGTAGTCGTTACGGCCGGTAAGGCAGGAGAGTACGCCCAGGTTCACCTGGAAACCGGTGCTGAAAATAACCGCCGCGGGCTTACCCACATATTGTGCCAGCCTGCGCTCGAGCGCTAAGTGGATATCGAGTGTGCCATTCAGAAAACGTGAACCTGCACATCCTGTGCCGTATTTATCAATGGCCGCTTTTGCCGCTTCTTTGATCTTTGGATGATTGGTTAAGCCCAGGTATGAGTTCGAGCCGAACATAAGCACTTCCTTCCCGTCTATCATCACCCTGGTGTCCTGGCCTGACTCAATGGCACGGAAAAAAGGATATAAACCTTTCTCTCTTAAATCGGATGCATCTTTGAAGGAAGCCACCCGGTCGTGTAATTTTTTACGCATTAACCTTCTGTTATTTCTTCGCAAATTTATTGTAAAGTAACTTAAACAGTATATCTTTTTGTAATCTGCACGTATTTTTATTTGAGAATTTCACAAAGATAAACGATTTATTGCCGCATCTTTTAAGCGGCTGGCGAAGGTAATTATCCTGCTTATTATCCGCCCTTGCCTATCCCCGGCGCATAAAAAAATGACTTACCGATGATCTGTATAAGACGCCCGTCCGCGGCGAAATGTTACCTGGCCAGGAGATAAAATCTACTGCGCTTAATACGACGGATAAAACCGCATTGCCAACGGCCGGCAGCGGAGAATCATGCAGGATTAAAAGAGTTCCGCGGGTATACGCACGGAACTCTTTTTGGGATGGTTATTTAGTAACGATCACCCATTTACCGGCAGCTACCGCCTGGATGTCGTTATCGTACATCGCCTCACAACTGGTGGGTGGCAGGAAGTAACGTCCTGCATATGCGGCGGTAAGCAACACCTGGTAGGTGAGCGTTTGCGCCGGCTGGATGTTAAAGTAAGTCAGCACCCGGTCGTCGCGGATATCCCGGTAGGTATATGGCGACAGCTTAAGCGTTTCGTCGTTCTCAGCAAGCCTTGTATTGATGATCTCCCAACCCGACGGGAAGATCTGTGTGAGCGCCATCTGCTCGTAAACGCTCCTGTTGCCCGGGTTGCGGACGGTCACTTCGGCTACAAAGTCGGTGCCCTGGCGTAAGGCGGCAGGATCGATCCTGGCTCCCGACTGTGTTTTGTAGGCTACATTCATCACCAATATCGCTGGCTTTCTCACCGAAGGAAGTATGGTCCCTGCGGGGGGGCGCCCTTCCGAGATCACTTTCACAAATAACTTTGCGTTGAGCTGGTTCGACGCCGCTATCGTGTTCTTTCCGCCCTTCAATACCAGCGGCGCGCGGTAAACAAAGGAGCCGGTAGACACGCTCTGCACTTTACCGTTAAGCGTATACGTAGCCTGGATCCGCTTGCCCGGCGATGCAATGCCGCAATACTTAGCGATAGCGATCAACGCGTAAGCCGTGGTCTGCGTGCTGTACCAGTTGTCGGTGGCCAGCCTGGCGCCAATAGACACTAACAGCTTGTTTGCTTCGGCACGTTTACCGAGGTAGGTAAGGGTTTCGAGGATGATGGCTTCATCGCGCATGTCGGATCCGTAGGTATATCCCATCTGTTTATAGGGCTTAACATGGTAATCCAGGCCGCGCACCAGCGCGTTTGCCACTTCCGCCTGCCCGATCAGCTTATAGGCGGCTGCCAGCTGCCATTTCGCCGCCGGTGAAAGGTAAGCGAATTCCTTAAGCCTGTTCATCGCACCTATTTCGGGCGACTTGGCAAGGGCAAGCAGGTACAGGCGGTAGGATTGCATGAGGTCGCCGCCGTAGAAATTATTCGTGTTTGGCGCCCACTGGACCGCTTTGCCGCGCTGGTAATTTTTCCATGGTTCCATGAAGCCGGCAGGCAGGCTGTATCCTTTCGCCTGCGCTTCCAGCATGAAGTGCCCCGCATAATTAGTTCCCCATTCGTCGGCGTCGCGCTCACCGGGCCAGTAGGCTAACCCGCCGTCAGCGGTCTGGAAGCCCCTGATCCGGGAGATCCCCGCGCGTACGTTCCGTTCGATAGTGGCTTTCTGCTGCCCGGAGAGGTCGGTTACATTATCAAGCAGCAGTTGCGGAAATACCGAGGAAGTGGTCTGCTCAATGCAGCCATGCGGGTACTGGATCAGGTAGTCGAGCCTTTTCCCAACGTTCACCGGGATGGCGGAAAGCTCGATCGAGGTGCTGCCATTGGCCAGCGGGCTTACGGCGCCCGTCCATTTCTTCCCGCCGTCAAGCTCGGCGCTTACCACCGAAGTGATGAACGGGTTCGGGTTGCGGATCACCAGTTCGGTTTCGACCTGCGTGCGCTCCGTACCGCTTGTAGCGATCACCGTAATCTTTCCAACACCGGTAAGGTTCTTAACTGCGATATCTGCATCGATCATTTTTTCGCCGGGTTTTTCAAAGTCGACTACATAGTCTTTCGCGCCGGAAAGCAGCCCGTTAACTAGCACTCTAACATTAACTCTCCTGATCCGGTTTTCCATGGCAAACAAGGTAACAGGTACCTTGAACGATTCGCCTGGGCCTGCTACACGCGGAAGAGTGGTGAGCAGCATGAGCGGTTTCTTTACCTGTATGGTTTTTTCTGCAGATCCGTAAGCGCCGTTCTCCCCGGCCACTACCATCATACGTACCGAACCGACGTATTGCGGCAATTTAACCTGGTGAATTCTCTTCTCGCCAGGTTCCAGGTGGAAGGGACCGAGGAATTTTACGACAGGTTTAAAGCGGTTAGACTTGGCGGGATCCACATTGCGGTTCATGCCGTCGCCGCCGATGCTCAGGATCCTTTCCAGGTCGCCGCCCCAGGCGCCGATCACGTGGTCGAACAGGTCCCAGGTTTTAACGCCTAATGCTTCGCGGGCATAAAAGGCGCTGTGCGGATCGGGGGTTTTAAAACGGGTAAGGTCCAGCAGGCCTTCATCTACCAGGGCGATGGTATAGGTCATCGGCCTGCCGCCGCTTTCAGAAATCGTTACGGTGCTGGTAGTCTCCGGCCTGAGCACGTCGGCCATGCTGATCACCGGTTTCAGGACGGTTTGGGGATCCGACACCAGCAGCGGGATCACGCCGTACATGCGGATTGGCAGGTCGTTCGCCGTTTGCGAATGCGGCTGCAGCAGCGTAACATTCACATACACGTTTGGCGCCATCTCTTTTTTCGCTTTAAACTTATAGATCGTTTGCCCTTTTTCGGTCTCTATCCACCAGGTTTTAAGTACTTTACTGCCGGTTTCGATACTTACCAGGCCGCGGCCTCCTGCGCTGGAAGGAATAGTAAGAGTAACTTCTTCCCCTGCTTTATAGCTTTGTTTATCTGCGGTGAACGAAAGCATTGCGGCATCGGTTTGGCTGCCTTCCAGCTCGCGCTTCGCGCCGCCGGGCCAATCCATGTACACGGTTTGTCCTGTAACGTGTCCGCTGGTAAGATCTTTTACACGCACCAGGTATCGGCCCCATTCGGGCGAGTTCACCCGCAGGTTCCACCGGCCGGCGCCATTGTTCAGGGTCAACTTTTGGACGGAGATCAGCTTGTTATACCGGTCCTGCGTAAAGTTGCCCAGGTTTTCCTGCTGCTGGTCCCACCACCAGCGCCACTGTATCTTATAAAGTTCAACCTGCACTTCCCGTTTTCCGGCCACCGGTTTCCCTTCCGGGCTAACCGAAACAATAGACACGTTATTGTCGCGGTCAGTATACAGCATTTCCGAAAACCCGACCCCTTTCGGAAACCTGATCCCTGCGTAGGCATCATACATATGGTAGGGAATACTGAAATTATCGATGCTAAAGCCGCCTCCCGGTTCAAACACACGGGTGTTAAAGCTGGCAGTAAGCACACCCGGTGCGGTTGTCGCGGCGCTGATGCCGGTTTCAATATCGGCGGTGCCTGCAGGCGAAAGGCCGCCGTCAAATATGGTTTTAGTCTCGGGCTCGAAGGTACCCGTAGGATCGTCGAATACGTACCCGGAGAAACCGGGGAAACTTGTTTTCCCGGGCTTGAGGGTAACGTCAACTTTCGCTTTCAGGTTCTGCGCCGTTGCGCCGAAAAGCCATTTAGCGGAAAGGGAAGCCTTACCCGGCCCGTCTTTGGTGAGGTAACTGCGGCCGCCGAGATCGAAATTGATCTTCAGCCGGTTAGGCATCACCGTTTCTATCTTCAGCGTTTTTTGGAAAAGAGCGCCTCCCGCCTTGATCCTGGCACTCCAGTTCCCGGTAGGGGCGGTGGATTCCGTAGCCGTATGGAAGCTGTAAAACCCATTTACCGGGTTGCTTTTGATCATTTGCCGGGTAAGCTGTCCCTGCGGGTTATACAGCTCGAATGTGACCGGCATATCGGCGGGCATCTTTTTATCCTTGTCTTCCAGCACGAAGCTCAGGAACAGGGAGTCGCCGGGACGCCAGACGCCGCGCTCACCGTAGATAAAACCTTTGAGACCTTTTTGAACGATGTCGCCATTTACGTTAAAGCGCCCCAGGGGCAGCGAAGAGCCGTCGTCGAGCTTCAGGTAGCCGCGTTCCGCTCCTTTTTGGGCCACCAGCAGGAACGGCTTGCGCTTCAAGCTGAGCTGGGCAAGGCCCTCGCCGTCAGTGGTGATGGTTTGCAGCACCTGGTTCTGGTAGTCGAGCAGGCGGAGCTCCACGCCGCTCATCGGTTTCGTGGTGAGAATATCGGTAGCCGCAATTACCAGGCTGTTGCTGGCGCCTTCTTTGGCGATCAGGCCGATGTTGGAAGCGATCACATTTCGCGATGCCCATCGCCGGCCGGTGTAATAAGATTCGGTACAGGGGTCGTCTTTGTCGGCCCAGCTGTAGTTATCGGGGTAAAAACTGCCATAACGGCTCCAGAAGTCGTCGTCTTCGTCGATATCGCTCCCGGAGTCTGAATAATAGCCATCGCCGTCATATTCATATTCATTGCTGTCCTCAGCTGGCGCAGGTTTCGAACCGTTACATACCTGTAGGGCGTAGGCTTTGCGGAACCCGATGGTGATCCGGTAAATGGCGCCTGGCTCCGTGCGCAGGAGTTTGTCGATATCTAGCGAAAAGCGGTTCTTCTTTCGCAGGTTCAGGTTCTTGTCGGCATCCAGGCGAACGGTTTTCTCGACCACCGGCCTGGCCACACGACGCAGCTCCTGCTCGCCGTCGATCGTATTGCGCTGGAGGTACTGCGGGATATTATTTTCGTAGATCTTGATAATGGTCACATCCACCGCGCTGAGGTTCGACGCCTCGAACGGGAATGTAAGCTTTCCCGCACCCGGCAGGATAATGCCCTTACCCGGGATGCTCACCGAAGGCAGGTGGCTTTCGAAGTTCACGTTCGCCGACATTCCCTTGCCGGTTTTCAGGGCGCGGATGTTTTCGATGCCTTCATTTACCGTAACGGAGTAATTGCCGTTCAACTGATCGGGCGCGTACACTTTCACTTCGCTGCCTTCAATGGTATAACGCAGGTCGGTAACGTTGGCGATCCCGATCAACCCGTTCAGGTCCTGTGCCACCAGTACCGGGTCTGAGAACTGCACGAGCACATATTGATCGGTGTCCTGTACGGCTTTGATATCAAGCACTTTAAAATCAGCGCCTACGGCAGGCACCTCCAGCGAAGTGCTCCCTTTCGCTTCGGCGTCGATCGGATCGCCATCCCAGCTCAGGCTGATCGGTTCAGCGGTCTTCTTACGCGGAATGCTGTCGATGGTGTAGCTCGAAACGCGTGTTTCGGGATCATGTGCCCATTTGATCTTCATCTTCCCGCCTGAATAGCTGCTGGTGAGGACCTTTTCGATCTTCCTGGGATCTTCCGTATCGGCAAACGACAAAGATCCGGTAAGTTTCATATAATCCAGCGACGAGCTGTTGATCGCTTTAAGACCGTCTTCTTTAAATTCCACACCGGGCTTCATCACTTTAAAATCAAAAGCGAATGTTTTCAGCTCTTCGGGCACTTCGGTGATTTTCGCCAGCTCGATGGTGGCATCGTAACGCTTATCGGGGTCGAGGTCTTCATCCGGCCGGAATTCCAGCGTGCGGTCGGTTACCCAAACAGTCTTGCCTTTAATGGACGGGCTGAAGCTGAACACCTCAGGTGCTTCGCCGTTCTGCGGATGCACGAGTGTTACCGAGCTCGCAAACTGCACCCTGATCGGCGATTTTTTGGAGATGGTGCCCGATGTATACGCTTCCAGGAACTGGCTATAGGCAGAATCCGGCTTCAGGTCTTTCTGGAAATAGCGGCAGGCAGGTAAGGTAAGGGCTAATAACAGCAGGAAAACAACTTTGGTGTAGCTATATCGGGTGCCTGGATTTTTCATTAACAAATGGTTAATCTGTTACCAATGTAGGGAACAATTTTCTATCTTTGCCCATGCAGGAAAAAATTATCATTCTCGACTTCGGGTCGCAATACACCCAGTTAATTGCCCGGAGAGTAAGAGAGCTCAACGTCTATTGCGAGATCCATCCGTTTAACCATGTCCCCGATTTTGACGATGCCGTAAAGGGAGTGATCCTTTCCGGAAGCCCGTATTCCGTGCGCCAGGCAGATGCCCCGAACGTGGATTTTAAAGCCATCGGCGATGCGTACCCGCTGCTGGGCGTTTGCTACGGGGCGCAATACATCGCCCTGCATTCGGGCGGCCAGGTTAATCCGTCCTCTATCAGGGAGTATGGTCGGGCGAACCTTAATTTTATCGACGGCGCCAACGCGCTTACAAAGAATATCCCCCTCAACTCGCAGGTGTGGATGTCGCATGGCGATACCATTACCGCGGTACCCGATAATTTCGAGATCATAGCCAGTACCGACACGGTAAAAGTGGCTGCTTACCACGTTAAAGATACCAACACTTACTGCATACAGTTTCATCCGGAGGTAACCCACAGCGTGGATGGCAAACAGCTGCTGGAGAACTTCCTGGTAGAGATATGCGGTTGTTCGCAGGATTGGACACCGGATTCTTTCATCGAAACTACCATTGCGGCACTAAAAGAAAAGATCGGCAATGATAAGGTAGTGCTGGGACTTTCGGGAGGCGTCGATTCGTCGGTTGCCGCCGTGCTGCTCCACCACGCCATAGGAGAGAACCTGCACTGTATTTTTGTCGACAACGGCCTGCTGCGCAAAAATGAGTTCGAAGACGTACTCGATTCCTACCAGCACATGGGCCTGAATGTACGCGGGGTGAACGCGAAGGACCGCTTCCTGGACCAGCTGGCGGGGTTGAAAGATCCTGAGCAAAAACGGAAAGCCATCGGCCGCGTATTTATCGAGGTGTTTGATGATGCCGCGCACGAAGTGCAGGACGTGACATGGCTCGGCCAGGGAACGATCTACCCCGATGTGATCGAATCTGTTTCAGTAAAAGGCCCGTCGGCCACCATCAAGTCGCACCATAACGTAGGCGGTCTTCCTGATTTTATGAAGCTGAAGATCGTTGAGCCGCTCAATACTTTGTTTAAAGATGAAGTGCGCAGGGTAGGGAAAGCGCTTGGAATCGATCCGCTGATCCTCGGCAGGCATCCTTTTCCCGGTCCCGGCCTGGCCATCCGTATCCTGGATGACATCACCCCGGAGAAGGTAGCCATTTTGCAGGACGCCGATGCCATCTACATCAATAACCTGAAAGAAAGCGGCTGGTACGACAAAGTATGGCAGGCTGGAGCTATCTTCCTCCCGGTGCAATCGGTGGGGGTGATGGGCGACGAACGCACCTACGAACACGTGATCTGCCTCCGCGCGGTAAGCTCGGTTGACGGTATGACTGCCGACTGGAGTCACCTACCCTATGAGTTATTGGCCAAGATCTCCAACGAGATTATCAACAACGTAAAAGGTATCAACCGGGTGGTGTATGACGTCAGTTCGAAGCCCCCCGCAACCATCGAATGGGAGTAACGTCCCGCGAAACTATGCGCCATGAACAGCACCTTCGTACGTTTTTAAAGATCCTGGAGCTTTACCCGGCAGATAGTCCTGTCGGGAAGTTCCTGCCCGCCTATTTCAGGCAGAACAAGCAAATGGGCGGGGCCGACAGGCGTTCAGCATCAAGGTTGTTATATACTTATTTCCGGCTTGGCCGGGCCTGTGATGCGCTGCCGCCGGAGGAAAGACTCTTCCTGGCGGAATTTCTATGCAATACCGACAGCGCCTTCCTGGCTCATTTTAAACCGGCGCTTTATGAGAAAGCAGGTTTGCCGCTTCGCGGGAAGATCGGCTGGCTCGAAACGCAAGACTATGGCTTTAAGTTAGCGGACGTTTTCCCGTTCCATACCCATCTTTCCCGCGGGATTGACCGCGAAGCTTTCCTGGCCTCGTTCTTTATTCAGCCGGATCTTTTTATCCGAATTCATCCCGGCAAAGAAAAGAAAGTGAAAGCCGTACTGGATTCGGCAGCTATCACATACTCGGAAGAAGCCCCCGGTACCCTGCGGCTGGAGAACGGCACCAAGCTCGATCCCCTGTTCGCGGATAGCCGCGATTTTGAAGTGCAGGACCTCTCTTCGCAGCAAACCGGCGCCTGGTTTAAGCCTGCCGCGCACGATTACTGGTGGGACGCCTGTGCCGCCTCAGGGGGGAAGTCGTTGCTGCTGTTTAACCAGGAGCCCTCCATAAAGCTGCTCGTTTCCGATATCCGCGAAAGCGTACTGGCCAACCTCGACGAACGTTTCGCGCGCTCGGGACTTACGAAATACCACAAAAAACTCCTTGACCTTACACAGGACCCGCAACCCGTATTACACGACTATCATTTTGATGGCATCCTCCTCGATGCGCCCTGTTCGGGTTCAGGCACGTGGGGACGAACCCCCGAAATGCTCAGCCAGTTCAGGGAAACAGGAATAAGGGGATTTCATGGCCTGCAGGAATCTATCCTGAACAACGTAACCAAATATCTCAAACCGGGGAAACCCCTGGTTTACATCACCTGCTCCGTTTTTAAGGAGGAGAACGAAGACATGGTAGATTTCATTTCAACAACGCTCGGGTTGTCAACTGAATCGTGCCAGGTGATAAAAGGTTATGAGAAGAAAGCGGATACGATGTTTGTGGCGAGATTTGTGCGATAGAAACATTAACTTTGATAGTATCATTTGATGCTATATGAAGCCGCCTTATACCCTTACGCCAGCAATATTACAGTTGATCACACTTCCAACTATTCATGGCCTGGCACCCCGCCTCCGGCACATTAGCTGCACTTCCCTATATCCGGGATAGAAACGTCTAACCCCTACAACCCCGTATTACTCCTGAATAGCTTGATCGCGATCGCCAGTAAGATGATCCCGAATGCCTTCCTGAGCACACCCAGCCCCGTTTTACCCAGCAGTTTTTCGATGCGGTGTGTATTCTTCAGCACGAAATAAACGAATATGGTATTCAGGATAATGCCCACGATGATATTTGCGGTGGCGTATTGTGATTTAAGCGAAAGGAGGGTCGTCATTGTTCCCGCTCCGGCGATCAGGGGGAACGCCAGCGGAACAATGGATGCAGTGGAGCTGATCTCCTCCTCTTTAAAGATCCGGATTCCCAGGATCATTTCCATTGCGATAAAAAAGATCACCAGTGAGCCCGCGATGGCAAAGGATTTAATATCCACATTGATAATGCTCAGCAGCTCGTCACCGATAAACAGGAACACGATCATCAGTATCAATACCGTTATGGATGCTTTCTCAGATTCGATATGCCCTGCCCGCTGACGCACCTGGATGATCACCGGGATAGTGCCGATAATGTCGATGATCGCAAACAGGATCATGGTTACGGAAAGGATCTCACGGAAGCTGAACATGTTAATAGATTAATGCCGGACAAAGGTAGGAATTATACGTTGTACGTTATACGTGGCTGCGCTTTATTAACACCGGATGCGTACGTATAACGTACAACGTTTAGGAGGTTTTAAACAAGAAAAAGCCCCTCCTTAAAGGGGCTTTCCCGGATTTAAATCTATAACATGCTTTAGCTTATACTTTGGCAGAGATAGATTTCACTCCGAAAGCCCGGTATAAATAGATGAAAAGGTGTAACACGGCGAACCCGGTTGAGAAAAGGAACAAGGCGGAATCGTCTGTTTCTGCTACCTGGTGATGGGCTATTGCGATCAGTGCCAGCAGCACAGTAAGGCTAACGCCGATTAATGATACGGTACGACTGCTTTTTAACAGCGTAACCGGGTTGTTATCAGATAGTAAGCTGTTTTTCATGCCGTAGAAGAGGTATACGTCAAGCCCGATGATCATCCAAACCACTAACCTGATCCAGGTATCAAGCGGCAGGAACACCATCATAAAGAGACAGGTTGCCACACCGAGGATCGGGATCAGCGGTACTAGAGGTGTTTTAAACGCTCTTGGAATTTCCGGCATGCGTTTCCGAAGAATAATAATACCTATACAAACCAGGATGAATGCAAAGAGTGTACCGATGCTGGTCATTTCTCCTACCACCCGTGCAGGTACGAATGCGGCGAACAAGCTCACAAAAAGCATGAACAACATGTTGCTCTTAGCAGGAGTGCTGTATTTTGCGTGCACATTTGAGAATACTTTCGGAAGCAGCCCGTCTTTACTCATAGAGAAGAACACGCGTGACTGGCCCATCAGCATCACCAGGATTACAGAGGCGTAACCGGCAAGAATGGCGACGATGATGGCTTTGTTTAACCACGGGAACGCAGGTGTGATAGAGCCGTCCGCATTTACGGCGCCCATATGATCTATCGCGACAGCTACCGGCGCAATTCCGTCCTGGCCTTTAAAGTCAGTGTAGTTGGCTACACCGGTCATTACATGCGCGAACAAAATGTAGAGTACGGTACAGATAAGCAGGGAGATCAAAATCCCTTTAGGCATATCCTTGCCGGGGTTTTTCGCCTCCTGTGCCGCGGTAGACACGGCATCAAAACCGATGTAGGCAAAGAATACGATGGCTGCCGAGCGTACGATCCCGCTAAACCCGAACTCGCCGAACGTGCCGGTATTCTCCGGGATATATGGCGTATAATTTTCTGTGTGGATGAAGCTCCAGCCGAGGATGATAAAGATCAATACCACGACAACTTTAAGCGCGACGATCAACCCGTTAATGAAAGCCGATTCTTTAGTGCCCCTGATAAGCACCAGCGACATCAATATCACGATAAAGACCGCGGGCAGGTTTACCCCGCCGCTTACGACCGTTCCGTCTGCCAATGTAACTGAATCGAAGGGCGACATGGTAAGCCCCACCGGCAGATGCAGGTCGAAATAACCGAGGAATTTAACTAAATACCTGCTCCAGCTTATCGAAACGGTGGCGGCTCCAACGGCGTATTCCAGCACAAGGTCCCAGCCGATGATCCAGGCTACAAATTCGCCCATGGTGGCGTAAGAATACGTATATGCACTGCCGGCTACGGGGATCATAGATGCAAATTCTGCATAGCACAACCCTGCAAACGCACAGCCTATTGCTGCAATGATAAAAGAGATAGTAATGGCAGGACCTGCGTTATTGGCCGCAGCGCCTCCAGTAATCGAAAATAATCCCGCACCGATAATTGCCCCGATACCAAGTGCAACCAGGTTGGTTGCCCCAAGCGTTCGCTTAAGGGAGCCCTCTCCGGTCTCTGCCGCCTCAGCTAAAAGTACAGTAATTGACTTTCTGAAATTCATGATTAAGAGTTAATGTGTTTCGATAAGATTTTTATTAGTCTGAATCCAAACCTAATTAAAATAAATTTAAAAAAGAAAGGGGATCAAAGCTGATCCCCTGTATTACGGTGAATTGTTACGTTATCTGAGCTTACCCGCCGAAATCATAGCTGTTTTAACCTCTTTTACGCGCACTTCCTTACGCACTTCGGGTTTGATGGCGCTGGTTTCCGCTAAATTTACATGAATGTGCGGCGCGATGATCAGCGATACGATCGACATCAGCTTGATCAGGATATTCATAGACGGGCCGGACGTATCTTTGAAAGGATCACCCACAGTGTCGCCGGTTACCGAGGCTTTATGGGGTTCCGATTTTTTATAGAAGATCTCCCCGTTAATTTCCACACCCTTTTCGAAACTCTTTTTGGCGTTATCCCAGGCTCCGCCGGCGTTTGACTGGAACATACCCATCAGTACGCCCGAAACCGTTACACCCGCCAGTAATCCGCCCAGTACTTCGGGGCCGAAGGTAAAGCCAACGATCAACGGTACTACCAGGGCTATGCCTCCCGGCAGCATCATCTCGCGGATCGACGCCTTGGTGGAAATGGCCACGCATTTTTCATACTCCGGTTTCGCCTTGTACTCCATAATGCCCGGAATCTCGCGGAACTGGCGGCGTACTTCCTGTACCATGTCCATAGCGGCACGGCCTACTGCCGAGATGCATAGCGACGAGAAAATAAAGGGGATCATACCACCTACAAACAGGCCGGCGAGCACGTCGGCTTTATAGATATCGATGCTGTCGATCCCTGCTATACCCACAAACGCGGCAAATAACGCGAGCGAAGTAAGGGCGGCAGAAGCTATCGCGAAACCTTTACCTGTCGCTGCCGTGGTATTCCCTACGGCATCCAGGTTATCCGTACGGTGACGCACCTCCTCGGGCAGCTGGCTCATTTCGGCGATCCCGCCTGCGTTATCGGCTATGGGGCCAAAGGCGTCGATAGCCAATTGCATCGCCGTAGTGGCCATCATGCCTGCCGCGGCGATAGATACCCCATAGAGGCCGGCAAAATAAAATGAACCGTAGATACCGCCTGCCAGTACCAGGATCGGTAACACAGTGGACTCCATCCCAACGGAAAGGCCCCCGATAATATTGGTCGCATGGCCGGTAGAAGATTGTTTAATGATAGATAGAACCGGGCGTTTACCCATGGCCGTATAATACTCGGTAATGATGCTCATCAGCGTTCCCACCACGAGACCTACCAGGATGGAGAAAAATACGTCGTTCTTTGTGAACGGTACATTCCTGATGGTAAGCGTATCCGGCAGCAGCCATTGGACCGCGAAATAAGAGGCGATGGCCGTTAACACGATCGACGACCAGTTGCCTATATTTAACGCGTTCTGCACGCTGTCTGTTTCGTTCCTGATCTTTACAAAAGACGCCGCTACGATTGAGAATATCAGTCCTAACCCCGCGATCAGCATCGGCAGCAGGATAGGCGCGATGCCGCCGAAGTTGTCGTTTGAAACGATTTCCTGGCCAAGTACCATGGTGGCGAGGATAGTAGCCACGTACGAGCCGAAAAGATCGGCGCCCATACCGGCAACGTCACCTACGTTATCGCCTACGTTATCGGCAATAGTAGCAGGGTTACGCACATCATCTTCCGGGATACCGGCTTCTACTTTGCCCACCAGGTCGGCGCCTACGTCGGCTGCTTTGGTATAGATCCCGCCGCCTACGCGCGCGAACAAGGCGATCGACTCCGCACCCAGCGAAAAGCCCGCCAGTACTTCCAGCGCTTTTTCCATGGCCGGGCCGTTCACATCGGCGCCCTGGCTAACCACGTACATATGGTAGAATACGATAAATAAAGACCCGAGGCCAAGTACCGCTAACCCGGCCACACCGAAGCCCATCACCGACCCGCCGGTAAAAGAAACCTTTAACGCCTTTGCCAGGCTGGTGCGCGCCGCTTGCGTGGTGCGTACGTTCGCTTTCGTGGCGATGTTCATGCCGATGTATCCCGCGAAAGCGGAAGTGAAGGCCCCGACAAGGAATGAGATGGCGATGACCGGGCTGGAGGTCTCCACCAGCGTTCCCGACCATGCTAATAAGATGGCAGCAATTACCGCAAAATAAAAAAGTACTTTCCATTCGGCCCTTAAGAAGGCCATCGCACCGTCGGCAATGTAACCTGCAAGGGTTCTCATGTTCTCATCTCCCGCATCCTGTTTGGTTACCCAGGCCGATTTTGCCAGCATCACTAAAATCCCCGCAACCCCAAACACCGGGATCAGATAAATTAAATTAGTTTGTAAAAACTCCATCATGTAGTATTAGTTAATATCGATTAGTTTTTTGATAAGAGGCCAAAAATAAGAGGCTTAACGGATTAATCAAATTTATTGGTGATTTATTAGTTGCCGGTTTTCAGTTGCCAGTTATCGGTTTCAGTGATCCGCGTTACGGGTGTTTATATCGTTGCCTGTCGTTATCAAACTGAACGCTGATCACTGGTACTGATAACTAAAAGTGATATATTCGTATTCTCAACCTAAACCCAACAACATGACCAAACCTTCAGAACCAACCGCGATGAAGCGGGAATTCACCTTGCTCGACGGTACCCTTTTAGTGGCGGGAAGCATGATCGGCTCCGGCGTTTTTATCGTGGCGGCAGACATTACCAGTTATGTAGGCTCGGCCGGGTGGCTGATCGTTGTGTGGTTGATCACAGGTTTTATGACGCTGGCCGCCGCCCTGAGCTATGGCGAGCTGAGCGGGATGTTCCCGAAAGCCGGCGGCCAATACGTATACCTGAAAGAAGCCTATAACTCACTTATCGCCTTCTTATATGGCTGGAGTTTTTTTGCGGTCATACAAACGGGCACGATCGCTGCGGTAGGGGTTGCGTTTTCGAAGTTCGCCGCGTATATTTTTCCGCCGCTCAGCGAAGACAATATTATACTAAGTTTCCAAACCGGTGTGGATGCCGCCGGCGCGGGCAAGTTTTTTACCATCAGCGCTGCGCAGATCGTTTCGATACTGCTCATCGTATTTCTTACCTATGTAAATACCAAAGGTGTAAAAGGCGGTAAGCTCATTCAAACATTCTTTACTTCTACCAAGCTGTTAAGCCTTTTTGGTCTCATCATCTTCGGCTTCATACTAATGAAACCGGAAGTATGGCAGGCCAACTGGGCCGATGCCTGGCAATTGCGGGGGTTAAGCAAGGACGGGTCCTTTACAGAATATGCCGCCATCGCCGCTATCGGTGCCGTTGCTGCCGCGATGGTGGGTTCGATATTCAGCAGCGACGCCTGGAACAGCGTGACCTTCATCGCCGGCGAAATGGAAAACCCAAAACGTAATATCGGCCTCAGCCTGTTCCTGGGTACTTTGATCGTAACCATTATCTACGTGCTCGCCAACCTCATGTATACCGCGGTGCTTCCGCTGAATGATATCGTGAACGCCGAAAAAAGCCGGGTAGCCGTCGACGCATCCAAGGTGATCTTTGGCGATATGGGCACCATCGTAATCGCGGTAATGATCATGATCTCTACCTTCGGCTGTAATAACGGCCTCATTCTTTCGGGAGCCAGGGTATACTACACGATGGCGAAAGATGGCCTGTTCTTTAAAAAAGCGGGAGAGCTTAATAAACATGCCGTGCCTGAATTCGGGCTTTGGGCGCAATGCCTGGTAGCTGCCATCCTATGCCTCAGCGGGCAATACGGTAACCTGCTGGATATGATCTCCTTTGTAGTGGTGATCTTTTATGTGTTAACCATAGCCGGGATCTTCATCCTTCGCGCGAAGCGTCCCGATGCGGAACGGCCTTATAAAGCTTTTCTTTACCCGGTGCTTCCCGCAATCTACATCGTGATGGGGCTGGCTTTCTGTGCATTGCTCATCAAGTTTAAACCGGAATATACCTGGCCGGGGCTGATCATCGTATTGATAGGGCTGCCGATCTACTTTATTTCGAAACCGAAGGGGAGTACGACGGTTTAACAACTTAGGATTGAAGGAATGCCGGAGTCGTTCCGGTTCTCCGGTATCTTACTGATCCTATTTGATACCTTATGAAGCACCACTATCTTATTTGCCTCTTAGCGTCCGGACTGCTTGCCTGCGCCCCGTCTTTAAGGAAGCCCGACAAACAGCCGGCTTACTCCCAAAAGATGGTAGAGAACCGTGCCATGAAGCGGTTTTTCAGTAACCGCGGCGAACAAGAGCTGGCAACGGCGCATTGGGATTATGTACCCGGTTTGGTAGCTTACAGCGTGCTGAAAGCCTGGGAACAATACCCGGAGAAAACGGAATACTACCGGGTGGTAAAGGCGTATGCCGACCACTGCCTCCAGGGAAAAGATACCGTGGGCGTCGGCGTAAGCAACATCGACGACCTGGCCGCCGGGAGGATCTTTTTTACCCTTTACCAAACCGAGTTAAAAAAAGGCAATAAAGCCGATGCGGTGCGTTATAAAACATGCGTAACCGTGCTCAGGAACAAGCTGAAGTACGACCACCGCCGCATCAGCGCAGGAAAACCCGGCACCGGCGGTTTTTTTCATAAAGCGCAATACCCTAACCAGATGTGGCTCGACGGCTTATATATGGGCCCGGCGATGTATGCGGGTTGGCAGACCGTGTTTGGAAAGGAAACGGGTGATGAGGACAACCGCCAATCGTGGGACGACATCACGCTGCAGTTCAAAACCATCCACAGATATACTTACGACACCGAAAAGCAGCTCAACTACCACGCCTGGAGCGCCGACCCGGACGACGAAAACTCTTTCTGGGCTCGTAAAAGCGGGCCGTTCAAGGGCTGTTCCCGGGAGTTCTGGGGCAGGGGAATGGGCTGGTACTTCGCGGCCCTGGTCGATGTATTGGAGCTGATGCCCAAAGAACGCCCCGGCTATGATACGCTAAAAAGCATCGTTAACCAGGTAGCGGCAGGGCTTGCCCGTTACCAGGATAAAACGAGCGGATGCTGGTACCAGCTCCTGCAATACGACGGTAGAATGATAGCGGACAATAAAGGCGACCTGGTGGCGGGGCAAACGTTTAACGGCGGAAATAAGAGCAATTACCTGGAATCTTCGGCATCGTCGATGTTTACCTATGCTTATCTGAAGGGAATCCGTTTGAAAGTGCTCGACCGGGGAACTTATCTCCCGGTAGCGGAAAAAGCCTACCTGGGACTATTGACCAACTTTATCCGTGAAGAAAGTAACGGGGAGTTGTCGATAACGCAATCCTGCGCCTCAGCGGGATTAGGACCGGCAAAAGACAGATCAAGAACGGGTACGATCAATTATTATCTCTGTGGTAAGGATGTAACGGTTACCCAAAATGAGGGGAAAGCGATCGGGCCGTTTATATTGGCGAGTTTGGAGTTTGAGAGGAGGAAATAGCCTGGCGGGGTGACAGGACACGGTAGAAGTGACGTATATATTTGTATTTTAGCGTTTAACCGGCCTTCCGGCTCTTAACTACCCTAAAACGAACGAACCAATGGAAACCCGCCGCAACTTCCTCCAGAAATTAGCCGCCTCGGCGATCGTATTGCCCATGGCACCTGTAACTGAAAGCTGGGCTGCCGATGCCATAAGTCATGAACCCTACGATGGGCCCGTTCTTCGCGTCGCCATGATGGGGCTGGGCAGCTACGCTAACCGCGTTGCCGATGCCATGAAATCGTGTGTGAAGGCGAAGATCGTAGGCGTGGTAAGCGGTACGCCCGAGAAGATCACCGATTGGCAGGACAGGTTCGGGATTCCCGGAAAGAACTGTTACACCTATGAAAACTTCGATTCGCTTAAGTCGAATCCCGACATCGACGCGGTTTATATCACCACGCCCAATTCACTTCACCGTCCCTATGCCGTACGGGTTGCAGCCGCCGGTAAACACGTGATTTCCGAGAAACCGATGGCAGTGAATGCAGCAGACGGGCAGCTCATGATCGATGCCTGTAAGAAAGCGGGCGTGAAATTACTGGTAGGCTATCGATTGCATTTCGAAGCGAGAACGCTCGAAGTGGTACGTATGCGGCAGGCCGGAGAATTCGGCAAGATCCGCTTTTTCCAGGGGCTCAGCGGCTTCAGGATAGGAGACCCCACCCAGTGGAGGCTCAATAAACAGCTCGCCGGCGGAGGCTCGATGATGGATATAGGCGTTTACTCCATCAATGGTGCAAGATACATGCTGGGCGAAGACCCGATCTGGGTAACCGCACAGGAAACGAAAACCGACCCGGTAAAGTTTAAAGCCGGGATCGACGAAACTATCCAGTTCCAGCTGGGCTTCCCGTCGGGCGCGGTGGCTTCCTGCCTCTCAACTTATAATATGAACAACCTCGACCGGTTTTTCTTAACGGGGGAAAAGGGCTTTGCTGAAATGGTGCCGTCCACCGGCTACGGCCCGCTAAAGGGTAAAACACATAAGGGCGAATTGACCAGCCCCCATATAACCCACCAGACTCAGCAAATGGAGCAGTTCGCAGGCATCCTGCTCGAAGGCAAATCTGCGCCCATCCCGGTCGACGGAGAAGAGGGCCTGAAAGACCTGAAGATCATCGACGCGATCTACGAGGCGGTAAAGACGGGGGAGAAGGTGATGCTGAAGCTGTAGGCTGCCTGCTTATAACCCCGATCACCTTACCGAACTAAATTTATCCAGCCCCGGTATGTGTTTTCTCTTTCGTTCCAGCTCCAGCTGGTAGATCAGCTGCCCTATATTCTTCATGAACGGATAACAAACCGTTTCGTACTCATACTTATTGTCGTTATAGATCCCGTCTTCATTAGACTGGACGACCACGGTGAGCAGGAATTCGATCTTGTTTTTAAAGTCGACGATGTAGGCGTTATCGATGACGTACCCGTATGAATCGCCGTACTTATTAAAGATGCGCAGGTTGGGATCGGTCAAGGCATTCTTATCCCGGCCGTAATAAAGCATTTTGGCATAGGTGGGCCAGAATGCTTTCGGGTCGTATTTTGGGAAATCGCTTTCGGTGGGATACATAGACATATACCGGTAGATCAGCTCGTAATCGCCGGCGGTGAGATTGAATCGCTCCTTCCCGGGGAACGCTTCCGGGAAGAGTAGTTTTTTCATCACCTGCTGCTGGTCCTGTATGGGGTAAACATTCTTGTCAGCGAAGCTGTAGGGTTCGTTCACCAGTTTATCATTGGCGTCCATATAACCAGTACCGCGTGAAAGGTTTTGCAATTTCAGCGGGTAGTCTGTTGCGTCGTATTGGGCTTCCTGCCGGTAGACAAGCTTTCCGCCGGTATAAAAACTGACGGGGTTGGTATGCCTGGCGGATTCCCCGGCATCGCCGATGGCCAAACGGTTCAGGATACGGCTGTGCACGGCGCCGTTCTGCCGTAGTTTTTCGTTAATCTCCGCACGGCCGATAAATTCAAAGAGGCGGTTAAACGCGTCGTTATCGCTGGTGAGCAGGATCTTTTTGATATAGTGCTCGATGGAGGGGAGGCCGTTTGCCGCGGTGCTGTCTACGTTTACCCGCGTCTGCCTTGCGAAGGCGCTGTCGGTGATCATGACGCTGGTACGCGAAAGCCCCGGAATTTTAAGGCGGTTGATCTTTTCCAGGGCGAAGATCACTGCAGGGAGCTTCACGGTGCTCGCCGGGTAAAAATACCAGGAAGGATCGGGGTGATAGCCGAATGATTTAAAATGAGGCACGTTCCGCGAATCGCGGTTGATCTGCGTGTACAGGATCTGCACTTCGTTGTTTCCCGGGCGGGAAAGAATGCCGCCAAATTCGTCCGGGTGCGCCTTCATTAGTTTCTCCAGGAAGCGTTTGTCGGTTTTATTCTGGGCAGGTAGCATGGCTGGCAGCATACATAATAAGAGGAAAATCCGCATCATAAACGAAGATATAGAGAATTTTTATCGTTGTGAGGAATGTTCTGCTACCTTTGCGGCGCTATTGGTGTCCGCAAATGCGGACTTAAAAGGGAACCGGGTGCGAATCCCGGACAGTCCCGCTGCTGTGTTCTCCGTTTAACGGTCGTCCATTCTTATTGTCACTGTCCTGCCGCCGGCGGGGCGGGAAGGCAGGACCTCACCGGGAGTAAGTCAGAAGACCTGCCAGGAGCCTGAACTAATTCATAGCTTTCGGGGATTGAAGCTTAGGATGAACATATGCTTTCCGTATATTTCATTTCCGCCATCCTTCTGTTTGCTGTGGGCTTACTCACAACAAAATGAAACCTGCATGAGCATACCGCTAAAAATCCAAATGGATAAGCTCATGCAAGCTTCATTGCCGTTAAAAGGCACATGATTAAATGAAAAAAGAAAAAATTGTAATTGCTGCAAGCCTGGGGTTTGCACAATTGGCGCTGCTGAGTACAGCAGCCCACGCACAGGAACGACCTGCACGGGAACTGGACGAAGTGGTGGTAACGGCTACCCGTTCACCCAAAAAACAATCAGAGATCGGTAAGGTCGTGAAGGTGATCGACGCCAAACAGATCGCGGCCAGCCAGGGGAGAACGCTTGTTGACGTACTGAACAACGTAGCGGGTTTACAGCTTTCGGGCGGGCACAACGCGCCGGGATCCAATATTACACTCTTTACCCTGGGAGCGGCATCCGGCAACACCCTGGTGCTTATCGACGGCATCCCTGCGAATAATGCAGGCGGGATTACCGGCGAGTACGACATCTCTTCGATCGCCATCGACCAGGTGGAGCGTATCGAGATCCTGAAAGGGGGCAACTCTACCTTATATGGGTCTGACGCTGTGGCAGGGGTGGTGAACATTATTACTAAACAGCCTTCGAAAGATGTGCATACCGACCTGCTGCTTACAGGCGGCACTTACGGGACCTTTAAACAGGCGCTCGGCGTAAGCGGAACTTCGGGCAAAACGGCCGTTTCACTAAATGTATCCAACAATAATTCGGATGGTTTCTCTTCCGCCAAAGGCGATGAGAGCACCTTTGATAAAGATGGGTTTAACCAGAAAGCGCTTACTACGCACGTCCGGCAACAGCTTACGGACAAGCTTTCGCTGCAGGGAAATGTACAGTTTAACTGGAATAAATTCGACCTGGATGCCGGTGCCTTTGCCGATGACAAGGATTATACCGCTAAGAACTCTTCGTTCTTCGGCGGATTAAATGCCGCTTACGCGCTGCCCAAGGGGACTATAAACCTGATCTTTAACCAGAATAACGTACGCAACCAGTTTACAAACCCGGGTACCGGCACCAGTTTCAGCCGGCAGGACAACAAAGGAAGAGTAACCTATTCTGAAGCTATCCTGAGCCAGCAGTTCATCCCGGCGCTGGGCCTCACCGCAGGCGTTAACTACCGCCGCTCGGAAACAGACCAGACTTACGAATCCAGGAGCTCTTTCGGTCCGTTTAACAGCTACTTAAAAGCCGACGATGCCAATAACAATATTTTTAGCGGTTATGCCAGCTTCTTTCTCAAAGCCGCTGGTTTTAACACAGAGCTGGGCGGCAGGTACAATCACCACTCGCAGTACGGTAATAATTACACCTATACGGTGAACCCCTCATACGTGATCGCAGATCGCTACAAGGTATTTGTAAGCGCGTCTTCCGCGTTTAAGGCGCCTTCGCTTTATCACTTAACATCCGAATATAAGAACCCGAACGGCCTGGAGCCCGAAACCACCACCTCTTACGAGGCAGGTACCGAACTGGAACTGGTTGAGTCAAAGCTGAAGCTAAACGTGGCCGGTTTTATCCGCGATACTAAAAACCTGATCTACTTTTACACCGATCCGGTTACCTTTGCTTCTGCCTATCGCAACGGCAGTAAGCAGCACGACAAAGGCCTGGAAGCAGAAGTAGCGGTTACGCCTACCGATCGCTTTAAACTGGAAGGCTGGTTTGCCTACGTAAAAGGCGAAGGCACCGATGCGGCCGGCGCGAAAACTAACTACCTGCTCCGCCGCCCGGAGAAGACGTTCGGCGCAAATGCGGGTTACGAATTCAGTAAGCTGTTTTCGGCAAAGCTGATCTATAAATATACCGGCAGCCGGTTAGATCCGTTTGGTTATCCTGTAGTGAACACCAACCAGCATGCTTTCACGTTGCTGGATACCTATCTCCAGCTGAAGCCGACGGCTGCGCTGGTGGTTTTTGCCGATATTAAGAATATCTTCGACGAAGGTTATACGGAATGGCAGGGATATACCACCGCCGGCAGAAACTTTAATGCAGGAGTAAAGTACACGATTAAATAGTAATACGCAGGTTTTCCTCCCCGGTCTTCGTCGCCCCGTCCGGCGGGATAAGCGCCATGGCGCAATAACGGTTAGGTCTTAAGATGAATCAAATCATGATGGCAGACAAAAACTTAACCCCCCTTTGGAGGGAGCGGCCAGGAGATCGGAGGAGGATCTGAGTGATGAAAACACCGGTCGCCCTTTTCTGGAGCGGAGGTAAAGATTCCTCCTTCGCGTTACACCATATCCGGCAGGAGCATCCCGGGCTGGAAGTAGTACGTCTTATCACTACTCTTAACCTTGAGTTCAAACGCATCTCTATGCATGGCGTGCGCGAAGAACTGCTGGACCGCCAGGCGGAAAACCTGGGCCTGCCGCTCGATAAAATGTGGGTTCCGAACGAACCGGCCAACCTTGCGTACGAAGAACAACTCCACGGGGTGCTTGCTGGGCTCAGGGCAGAGGGTATCAATCATGTTGCTTTTGGGGATATATTCCTCGAAGATTTGAAACAATATCGTGACAAGATACTTTCGGAACACCATATAACCGGCGTCTACCCGCTTTGGAAAAAACCAACAGACAAGCTCATCCGCGATTTCCTTCGGGCCGGTTTTCGCACGGTGACCTGTTGCATAAATACCGCGGTACTTTCTGAAAACAGCCTTGGAATTGAAATAAACGAGGATTTTATAGCGATGCTCCCCGTAAACGCAGATCCCTGCGGCGAGAACGGCGAGTTTCATACCTTCTGTTTTGACGGCCCCGTTTTTAACCGGCCGGTTGATTTCAGAACCGGGGAAGTCGTTTTTCGTCCGCTCGGCGTGCGTTTGCAGGAGGCTCCGGCCGTCCGCGCGGGCTTTAGCTATATTGACCTGTATCTCTAGAAATTGTATCTTGCTTGGGTAGGTTATACGCTTAACGGATAACTTAAATCATGGCTGAAAAACCCCAAACTTTATGATCAACAAATACCTGAGCTCACTGGCGTTCATGCTGCTGTTTATTACTACACTGGCATCGGCGCAAAACATCCCGTCACCGAAAGAACACTTCGGGTTCTCTATCGGCGATGACTACAATCTTGCGAACTTTACGCAAACGGAGGCTTATTTTAAAAAGCTCTCCGCGTCTGACCGTACTAAGATGGTCGACATCGGCCTTACCGAAGAGGGACGGCACCAGTTTATGATGATCATCTCATCGCCGGAGAACATCAAGAACCTGGAGCGCTACCGCGAAATCTCAAAAAAACTGGCACGCGCCGAAGGTCTTACAGACGAGCAGGCCAGGGCGCTGGCTGCCGAAGGAAAAACGGTGGTATGGATCGACGGCGGCCTGCACGCCAATGAGACCGTTGGTGCGCACCAGTTAATTGAAACCGCCTGGCAGCTGGTAAGCCGTAAGGACCCGGAAACCCTGCGGTTGCTCAATGGCGCTATCATCCTGATGGTACATGCCAATCCCGACGGGCAGGAACTGATCTCCAACTGGTATATGAAAGAGAAAGATCCGCTGAAGCGCTCGCTGAGCCAGGTTCCGCGTCTTTACCAGAAATACATCGGGCATGATAACAACCGCGATTTCTACATGATGAACATGAAGGAGTCGAAAAACATTAACCGCCAGCTGTACCTCGAGTGGCTGCCGCAGATCGTGTACAACCACCACCAGGCGGGTCCCGCAGGATCGGTGGTTGCCGGTCCCCCGTACCGCGATCCGTTCAACTTCGTGTTCGATCCGCTCCTGGTAACCAGCCTCGATGCCATCGGCGCCGCCATGAACAACCGGGTGAACCTCGAAGGGAAGCCAGGTTATACGTCCCGCTCGGGCTCTACCTTTTCTACCTGGTGGAACGGCGGCTTGCGCACCACCACGTATTTTCACAACATGCTGGGTTTGCTTACCGAGATCATCGGCAGCCCTACACCAAGCGAGGTTCCGCTGGTGCCCGACCGCCTGGAGCCGAACAGTGCTACACCTAACCCGGTAACGCCGCAGGTATGGCATTACCGCCAGTCGATCGATTACTCGGTATCGCTTAATTACGCCGTGATCGATTACGCGGTCCGCTACCACGACGAGGTGCTGTTTAATATGTACAAGATGGCTAAGAATTCCATCGATCGCGGCAGCAGGGACTATTGGACGCTTTCACCCAAAAGGGTGGAAGAGATTAAAGTAGCTGCGCGCGAAGGTCAGCCTGCGCCTGCGGCAGGTGCTGAAGGAGCAGGGGGTCCCGGTGGCTTCGGCGGCCGGGGCGGCATGAATGTAAAGTATTTTGATGCCGTACTTAAAAATCCTGCGTTGCGGGATGCCCGCGCCTACGTAGTCCCCGCTGACCAGGCGGATTTTCCTACCGCGGTAAAGTTCCTGAACACGCTGATCGCTACCGGTGTTCGCGTACACCAGGCCACGGCCGCGTTTACCGTGGCCGGCAAGAAATATCCTGCGGGATCATACATAGTAAAAACCGACCAGGCGTTCCGTCCGCATGTGCTCGACATGTTCGAGCCGCAGGACCACCCGAACGATTTCCAGTACCCCGGGGGGCCGCCGATCCGTCCGTACGATGCGGCGGGCTGGACCCTGGCTTTCCAGATGGGGGTGCAGTTTGACCGGATCCTCGATGCGCTAGACGGACCTTTTACCGCAACGCCTTATGGCGAGCTGCTGGCCGCGCCGAAAGAAACGGTAGCTGCCTCGGCTAAAGCGGGGTATTTGCTGAGCCCTAAGGTGAATAACGCCTTTATCGCGGTAAACGACCTGCTAAAGGCAGGCGCCGAAGTATACCGTGTTTCTGCGGCGCAACCCGGTGTTGATGCCGGTGCTTTCTTTATCCCGGCTTCTGCCGTTGCGAAAACATCGCTCCTGAGATCGGCGGCAGACCTGGGCGTACGTGCCAATGCGGCGGCCAAAAAACCGGCTGGTGCCGTTAGGGTCACCGCGCTGCGGATCGGCTTATGGGACACCTACGGGGGCTCAATGCCTTCCGGATGGATCCGCTGGATGTTTGAGCAATATCATTTCCCGTTCACGGTGATCTATCCGCAGGAGATTGACGGCGGTAACCTGAAAGATAAATATGATGTGATCGTATTCGCTTCGGGCGGCATCCCTTCGCTTCGCGGCGGACGCGGCTTTGGTGGCGGAGGCGGCGGTGCTTTTGGCGGTGCAAGGGTAGAGATCCCTGCCGAGTTCCAGAAGATGACCGGCTCGATCACGGCCGAAAAATCGGTGCCGGAGCTGAAGAAGTTTATGGAAGCCGGCGGCTCTGTAGTGGCCATCGGCAGCAGCAGCAACCTGGCTTATCACCTCAAACTGCCCGTAAAAGACGCCCTTACCGAAACGGTTAACGGACAAGACCGGCCATTACCCGGCGAGAAGTTCTATATCCCTGGAAGTATTATGCAGGTAACGCTTGCCAGCACGGACCCGGCCGAATGGGGCATGGACAAAGTAGCCGATGTGGTTTTCGATAGCAGTCCCGTATTTAAGCTTCAGCCCGGCGCAGAAGCCGCTGGCATTAAAACGCTTGCCTGGTATGCGACAGACAAGACGCTGCGCAGCGGCTGGGCGTGGGGGCAATCGTACCTGAAAGATGGGGTCGCCGCGTTCGAGGCACCCATCGGTGCCGGTAAATTATACGCTTTCGGACCTGAAATCACCTTCAGGGCGCAGCCTCACGGAACCTTTAAATTGTTGTTTAACCAGCTCTACGGAGCTTCAAAAGCCAAATAATCGCCAGAACCTGCCGGAAAAGCCTTTAAACGTTGATATGTGGATAAATTTTGTTAGGCAGAAATAAATTCTGTTTGAAAAACTGCTATACTTGTTTATTGTTACCACTTTGAGTAATTAAGACCTGGTACACAACAAACTATATTAACCTTTAAAAACCTGTTATGGCAACAAATGGAATCACCGCTTATTCGGTAAAGACAAAAACAAAAAACGTTCCTATGGTTGATCCTGTGATCGACGTTAAATCTGGTAGATACATCGCTACCGGTACTGATGGCGCTGGGAACAAAATGGCTGCGATCCTTTCGAAAGCGAAAGCTGAAGAGCATATTGCAGGCGGAGCAGCAAAAAAAGGCTCTGGCTGGTAAGCACGCTGCTTGTTGAAAAAAACAGAGCCGGATGTATGCATCCGGCTTTTTTTATGCTATAATGAAAGAATCGGTTTCAACCAGCAGGCTGCTCCTGACCATCGTTAGCCTGTTATTATTATATGGCCTGGTAGTTGCCGCAGGGCATGCCCCGCTGTTTGTGGAGCAGTATTACTCGCAGGAGATTTACCCGGTGATCGCCACCGCTACACAGGCCATTTTTAACTTTATCCCGGTAAGTGTAGGTGACCTCCTGTACATCGCTACGGTGTTGTGGCTCGTGGTGATAGCGGGTAAATTGTTGAAAAGATTATTCACAAAGAAGTTTCGCGAGGCGGGTCGCCTGGTGTTGAAAACCCTGATAGGGGTACAGGCGGGGATCCTGGTGTTTTACTTGTTCTGGGGACTCAATTATTTCAGGCCGCCGGCCGCTGTAAGACTTGGTCTGCAGGATAGCTGCTGTTCCCGCGAAGACATCCGCCGCGTGGCAGCCATCCTGATCGACAGCGCCAACGCGGTCAAGCTCCGGTTAAAGCCTTCAGACCTGCAGCAGGATAACCGGCAGATCTTCGGCAATGCCGTGGCAGCCATGAAAGCGCTGGGCAGCCACGATGCACGCTTCAAAACGTATTTTCCCACGGTAAAACCCTCGATGCTTACGTTCTTTATGAACTACATGGGTACGGCGGGTTATTATAACCCGTTTACTTCAGAAGCCCAGCTCAATTATGAGATGCCGGTATACACACGGCCGGTAGTAGCCTGCCACGAGATGTCGCACCAGATCGGGTTTAATGCGGAGGATGAGGCCAATTTCGGCGGATTCCTGGCAGGGGTATCCTCAGATGAGCGCCTGCTGAAATATTCGGCTTATTATATGGGGATGCAGGAGTTTATGGCCGAGTTGCGTAACCGGGACACCACGGCGTTTAATGAACTAAAACCCTGTATTTCGCCCGCAGTGATCGAAGACCTGAAGGCCGAACGGGAGTACTGGCGCCGGTTCCGCGGAAAAGCAGGGATCCTGAGCAGCCTGATGTACGAACAGTACCTTAAGATAAACAACCAGCCTGAAGGACTGCAAACCTATAACCGCATGGTTAAATTGGTGATCGCGTGGTACAAAAGAAACAGGCCCGGCCATTAACTGTCGCCTTGCTTTGGCTGAAGGAAAAAATTGGCGATGTTCTTTTCCCTGAAAGCATACGCGGAGGGATTTTCGCCGGTGAACGCTTTAAAATTCCGGATAAAATGCGACTGGTCGAAAAATGCGGCTTTGTATACTATTTCAGACCAGTTTGTTTCTTCTTCATCCACCAGGCTGAAGATATAATTGAACCGGACGATCCGCGCGAACAACTTTGGGGAGAGGCCTACCATTTTCCTGAACAGGTATTCGAGCCGTCTTTCGCCGGTGCCGCTGCCAGGAAGCAGTTTACTGACGGATATCATGCCGTGATTGCCGGTGATCAGCTCAACCGCACGATCTGCCGGGCCTGGACGGTAGTCGCTGTCTGCAAGTAACTTTTTAAAGCAATCGTTAAGCAGGCCGGTAACCTCCCTGTGACCGGGCGTGTCCCTTAACACCGTTTCCAGGTGCCGGAAGGGATCTCCTTTAATCGCCTGGTGCAGGTCTGCCACGCGGTCTTTTAGCAGGTGCATATCTAACCCGAACAGGTGATATACTGCCGTCGGTTTTAATTTGATGGCCACCATGTGTGAGCGGCCGGTGTTTTTCAGCATAAAGTGCCTGCTGATCTGCCCGGCAAGCAAAGCGGTGGGTTGTTCCTCCCAGCGATCTTTCAGGCGGATGACGTAAGGATCGCCCAGGTGAAAAATGATCTCGACAAACCCATCGGGGATGATCTTCTGTTCTGCCGGTGTGGCATCATCAGAAATGATGATCCAGTAACACTCGATTATAGCCGCCAGTTCCGGCGAAGGCGCAACCCGTTTGAAGCGGGGATCGACCGGTTCAGGCATTGGCCGTGGTGGGTAAAAGGTGAGTGCGGAGCCAGGGAAGGCTCCCGGCGAGTCCTTTATAGGCTAAAGAGGCGGGCGACATATCGCCGATAGCGCGCATCAGCGCGGCACGTTCTTCGCGGGAGAGGGTGCTTACCGGGTAAAAGTACGTACGGATGGTAAACAGGAACGCCTCCCGGCCTGGGAAGCCCACCAGGTTTTGCCGTTCAGTGCGCACATAGATCTCGTTAACACCAGGCCCGAATGCGCGGCCCTGCCACCCTATGGCATCGGCGCCGGGCGGAGCAACAGGATGATGGTTGAGATACGTATCAGTAGACAACCCCCAGGCAAAGCGTGTGAAGGGGCCTTTATGCACCGCGGCATTAAGGATGCTGAAGTAACTGGCATTCAGCTTCTCCATACCAGGTACGGCATGGTGGATATACGAAAATCGTTTGCCGATCTTATCGCCCGGTTCCCAATGATTGGGCGCACACAGGTGAATGGCCGCCATATGATCGTTGTCCTGGTGCAGCTGGCAGATGAGCACATCTTCCTGTACCTGGCAGGCGAGGGCGTCGAACAGGTTCACATAGGTATCGTGCGGGAGAGCGATCCAATCGTCGCCCCAGCTAAAACTTTCGCCCGTAAGGAGATTTGAAAACGAAAAAGAACCTGCTTGTTGTTCGAAACGGAATACCGACGGGTGTTCGGCCGCCAGCTGGTTTGCGAGGTACCGGTTTATGGCCGATGCCGTTTCGCGCGGAAGCGCCGATTCATGGTAATATTTATAGATGTCTTCTTGCCGGCAGCGGCGTTTATTGCCAAGCCATGCCATATATTGATCGTCGACCTGGAAAACCTGGCGGTCTGCGGGGATCGCTGCCTTGTCAGATTGCTGCAGGCCGGGAGCCACACTATATTTCCCGTTCAGGAACGGAAGGTATCTCATCTTCATGGTAGAATAATGAGTAAGATACATAAAATCAAATACCGGCAGGCGGGGAAAATTTGTTAATTCTTGCCTTTGTCTTTCAGCTTATCGCTGATCTTTTTACCGGCATCGTTGATCTTATCGCCGATCTTCTCTATTCCTTTGGCAACCTTATCATCGGCTTTATTGAGCTTATCGCCGGTTTTCGACACCCACTTCGCCACAGAATCGGCGCGTGCGCCGGGGGAGGTGAGGATGGTATACACGGTATCCTTGCGGAAAACGATGGTACGGCCAGAATCGGGGTAATCCCAGATCTCGGTATTTTGAATGGTGTTACGCTGTTTGGGCTCACCAACAATGGCGGTAACGCCGGGCTTGCTCATGCCGATCTCTACGGTAGCAAGTGTCTTAGGCGTTCTGCCGCAGGCCGACAGTAAAACGGGAAGCAGCAAGATGTAAAATGGAAGGGTTTTCATAGCGGTACGTAATCTGTTGAACAACAGCTGCCGTTACGATTTGTTCAAAACAAAAAAGCTACCGTTGCCGGTAGCTTTTTGAGAACGCTAACTTGATTTGTATTAATATATGTTCGCGGTATTTCTATAACCGGTACCTGTGTTACTGTACCAGTCGGCATACGCCTTGGGAGTGGTGGTTGAAGAAACCCAATCATCCAGGCGAAGATAGGTGTTCACGATATCTATGCCTTCTTTAGGATAAGAGAAGGTAGTAGTGGGGATATCGATCGCCCAGGGTAAGCCGGTGCTGGTTACGTAGTAACGTGAGTTGGCAGCGCTGGTGTTGTCATTGCCGGTACCGAACAATGTAGACGTACCTGCGAGTGTCGGCGCGGTAGGTGTATGTCCGGGCAAGTGTATTTCGTAAGCACGGCCGTAACCATTGGTACCATTCCAGATAAACGGATTATATTCCGTTTGTGGGAACGAATTTAGCACGACTGTATTGGATGGCAGGGTGAACTCTACGTTATAAGTCTTCACTGCTGAAGCAGGCTCGGTAGAGCGGGTGTTCCAGGTAGCCTGCTCATCACGCATGCTGTTGAACAGGATCACTACGGCGTTGGTTCTGCCCACTTCAAGCGTTCCGCCGGTAAGCGTTCCAACCGCTGATCTCAACACAGGGAATTCGACACCGAATCCGTTAAGGAATTCACCTCCTGTGGCTCTCAGCGTGTATACTGCAGTGATCTTTCTCACTACGCTTTGTGCGCTGGCCCACAGTGTATAATTGTAGCTGATAACGACGTCGTTCATGTCATAGTCACCTTTTAAAGGCCATTTATCTTCAAAAGCCAGGGTGCCGGATTTTCCGGGAGTGCTGATCGCAATAGTCGGATCGGTAGGCGCTGCGTCTGAGCCATCAGCTACACCGTCGCCGTCTGTATCAACTACGGTTACGTTCCCAACCGGGTTACAGGTAGTTACCGGAATGGTGGTAGTACAGCTTTGACCTGCACCGTTGATAAATATAGAAGCAGTAAGCTGAACAGGATTACATACCTGTACCGTTCCGGAAAACTTAGGGCTATTTTGAACGGTCGTAGCAGAAGTAACCTTAACAAATGATGTGCTGCTTGATGTGGCACCGGTGATGGTCACGTTGTCCATCACGAGCGTAGCCGTATGCAGCATTGAAGCACCTGACATGGTAATACCTGCCTGGTTGATGTAAGAAGTACCATCTACCCGGATAAGCGCTCCATTTTGATTGATCATTGCTGAACCGGAGCTCTGTAAATAGTTTGTTTTAGTCCATAGGTAGCAGCTATTGGTGAATGGAGCATTCACTTCCAGGTTGCCGGAGATAATGATCTTACCGCTGTTAACAAATGAAGTGCCGCCCACTACCATTTTACCGGCGTTAACGTTGATAACTCCGGTGCTGGTGTTGGTAATTGCCGAGCCGCTGTTTACGTCATAATTACCTGCCGATAAGTTAATCGTTCCCGAGTTAGTAAAGGTTGTACCGGTGGTTAACGTAGTCGAGTTGATGGTTCCTGAATTAGTAGCGGTACCGCTTGAAAGGGTTAAAGTGCCGCTTGAGTTGATAGTTCCTTCATTGATAAAAGGACCGCTCACAGAGAATGCACCGGTA
The DNA here is from genome assembly GCF_009834915.1 of Hufsiella ginkgonis. Lineage (GTDB taxonomy): Bacteria > Bacteroidota > Bacteroidia > Sphingobacteriales > Sphingobacteriaceae > Hufsiella > Hufsiella ginkgonis. The sequence continues at coordinate 181,923 of NZ_WVHS01000003.1, forward strand.
GTTATCGTTCCATAATTATTAAAAGTGGCACCGTTATTTACCTGCAGGCTGGAGCCCACGATCACAGATGCAGTACTTTTAATAAGGAGCTTCGCGGTGCTGCTGCTCATGGTTACGTTAGAAAGTGTCACGTTTGTGCCGCTAACCAGAATCGTTCCGTTTACCGATGCAAAACCAACGGTTATATTGCTACCGTTGATACACAAAACCTGGCCGCTATTTACACTAACATTGTTGGTGCTTGTTGTGATCGTAGTCGAACATGACGGCCAGCTCGTCGGTTCAGTAGAAACAGTTGCCTTCCCGGTGCTGCTGATAGCAGGATTGCTGTTTTTAGAAGAGACAACACCACTATTTTCGCCCATGGCCACATTGACCAACGCACTGGTAACAGGAACTTTTATCGCGTACTGAGAATTGTCAGGAGCTGTTTTCACCACGTATACTTCGGTGATCACATCAGCCAGATCAATTTTGTTTTTGAAAGGTGTGTTGGCATAAGCGACACCCCTGGACAAAAGAACGCCGCCAGTTCCCGGGTCAGCGTTATAAATAGAGATCACACTAGCCATGCCGTTAAAACGGGTGTCAGTCAGTGTGATATTAAATTGTACTTCGCGCGACATTTTCCAGGTAAACCCTGTTGGTACGACCAGGTTGTTAAAGCTGTTTTCTTCAATGATTTCGGGACCGTTGTTCTTTTTACAGGATCCGAAAGCAACTACGGCAATGACCAGGAGTACCGCGTAAATTCTTTTCATAATAGTAATAGTTAATGGGAACATAATTATATACAAATCTATTCATTCAATTCAACTTGTATGCCAATCGTTACAATGTGCCTTATTTACGTAAAAAGGCGCTATTAGATTTATAGAATGGGGAATTTGTTGCCGGATGATCTAAAAAGAGGCCTGGAAAGTGGGGAAAATGGTGGAACACTTTGGGAAAGGGGGTAAACGATAACGAATCATAACTTAGCTAAACTCGGAAGTTTTATGGAATTCCACTTCCGGGAAATCGCGTTTTGCCAGGTTCAGCGCCCAGTCGTTATCGGCCAGGAACACCGGGTTACCTTCTTTGTCGTAGCCTATATTTGCCGCGCGGCGCTGCATGATCTCCTGGAGATTTTTTTTATCCTTCGCCGTTATCCAGCTGGACCTTTTAAAGGTAAGCATGCGGAACCCGCATTTGGCGCCATATTCATGTTCGAGGCGGAAGCTGATCACCTCGAACTGGAGCTCACCCACCGTACCGATGATCTTGCGGTTACCTGGCTGCTGGATGAACAGCTGCGCCACACCCTCTTCGGTGAGCTGCTGGATGCCTTTTTCGAGCTGCTTGGTCTTTAACGGATCACGGTTTTCTACTTCTTTAAAGATCTCCGGCGAAAAGCTGGGGATGCCCTTAAACTGGAGTTGTTCGCCTTCGGTGAGGGTATCGCCGATCTTGAAGTTGCCGCTGTCATACAATCCTACCACGTCACCGGGCCAGGCCTCTTCTACCAGGCTCTTTTCGTTGGCCATAAAGTCCATCGGGTTCGAGAACTTCAGTTTTTTATTCAGGCGGGTGTGGTAGAAGAACTTGTTGCGCTCGAACTTGCCCGAACAGATACGCAGGAACGCGATGCGGTCGCGATGGTTGGGGTCGAGGTTAGCATGGATCTTAAACACGAAGCCGGTAAAGGCCTTGTCGTTGGCGAGCACCACGCGCTGCTCCGCCTCACGGCTCCTGGGGCTGGGGGCCACATCTATAAAGGTATCCAGCAGTTCCCGGATCCCGAAATTGTTAATAGCGCTGCCGAAGAACACTGGAGCCAGCAGGCCCTCGAGATACATCTCTTTATCCAGCTGACCATAGATGCCATCAGTAAGCTCGAGGTCGTCCTTTAGTTTGCCAAGCTCTTTGGGCTGGAGAAATTCTTTCAGCAGCTCGTCGCTAAGGTCGTTTACTTTGATCACCGGTTCGGTCACTTTCGACTTATCAGGCTCGAACAGGTTAAGCTGGTTGTCATAAATATTGTATACGCCTTTAAAGGTATGACCCTGGCCGATCGGCCAGGAGAGCGGGCACACGCTGATGGCCAGTTTGGACTCGATCTCGTCGAGCAGGTCGAAGGAATCTTTGCCCTCCCGGTCCATTTTGTTGATGAAAACGATCACCGGGGTATTGCGCATGCGGCAAACCTCCATCAGTTTCTCGGTTTGCTCTTCGACGCCCTTCACGCTGTCGACCACCAGGATCACGCTGTCAACGGCCGACAGGGTGCGGTAGGTGTCTTCCGCAAAGTCCTTGTGGCCGGGTGTATCGAGGATGTTTATACGCTTGCCTTTATATTCAAATCCCATCACGGAGGTGGCTACGGAAATCCCGCGCTGTTTCTCTATTTCCATGAAATCGGAGGTGTTGCTCTGGTTCGCTTTGTTGCGCTTTACGGCACCGGCGGTATTAATGGCGCCGCCGAACAACAGGAATTTTTCGGTCAGGGTAGTTTTTCCGGCATCGGGGTGACTGATGATGGCGAAAGTTTTTCTTTTTTCTATTTCAGGATTTACCATAATTTCTTTCAGCCTGCAAAGGTAGTGATTGTAGGATTAGGATCAAGGTAAACCGGTGAGGTGGTTACAGGAATGGAAAACAGCTTAAGAGCCTGCGTTTTTTTCGGCCTATTTTTAATTAATTTCGTCACAATGCCAACAACGGCAAATGTTAATCGTTATTTCCGCAAAGTCCCTGGAAATATATGCATAAGCAAACAGCAAGAGCGACCTCCTGCCTCGCCGTTACCCTGGCAGCGTTAGCCATTTTTTCCTGTACCGGCGGAAAAACCAGCCATGGTGCGAAGCCAGATTCTACAGCAACGGCGTCGGCCCGCCCGGTGCCGGCAGATACCGGCGCCGTATTATTAACGCAAACCGCCGATCACCTTTTTAGCAGCGCCAAAACGCCGGACCACTTTGAGCTTACCGTTACCGGCGCGTCCCTGGTAAAAGGAACCGCTACCCTTAAGATTACCAACGGCAGCGGCGATGTCATTTATTCACAAAAATTCCCGGCATCGTACCTGATGGGTATGCCGGTAGACGAAACTGCGGCGCAGCGTCCGCAGGAAGAGTTAATCACGTCCCGGGCCAAAGAGTTCTTCGCGGAAGCCAATTTCGGTAAACCCGCGATCGGTGCCGGGGAACGGTTTGACGGACAACATGCTAATAAAGCCAATTGGGACGAAATTCAGTCAAACCCCGGACTAGTTGGGTTTACTTATCCAACGGGTATAGAGAACAACAGCTCTATCGCCTGGTCGGCGAAACAGGGTAAGGTGGTGGTTTACTTTAGCTGCTGTTAGGAGTCCGTTAATTTTCCCGCACCAGCAATTGCTCGGCAAATTCGCGCAATAGCTTTTTCCGTTCTGCCGGCACCGGGATCGCTTCCAGTTGCTGCAACGCGTGTTCGGCATGGTCGTTCATCTCCGCTTCTGCCAGGGTCCTGATACCAAGCCTGTCGAAAACAGCGGTAACCGCGCGGACCTTTTCAGAGGGGCCGGCATCACTCTCATTAAACCAGTAGTTTAATTCTTCCTCGTCCAGGCCTTCAGCCAGCTCACGCGATTTAAGTAAAAGCCAGGTTTTCTTGTTCGCGATAATATCGCCGCCGGTTTGTTTGCCGAACTTTTCGGGATCCCCGTAAACATCCAGGATATCATCCTGGAGCTGGAAGGCGATGCCGAGGCTTTCGCCGAATTTGTAGAGTTTACCGGCATCGTCAGCGGCTGCGCCACCCAGCAGCGCACCTATCCGGAGACTGGCGGCAAGAAGCACCGCGGTTTTAAGCCGGATCATCTCCAGGTATTCCGGGATGGTGATCCCGTCTTCCTGTTCAAAGTTCATGTCGATCTGCTGGCCACGGCAAACACCTGCGGCGGTTTCGTTAAAGACGTCGAGCACCTGGCGCAGTACCTGGTCTTCGGTGTTCATCATCAGCCGGTAGGCTTCTACCAGCATCACGTCACCTGAAAGGATCGCTACATTTTCGTTCCACTTTGCATGAACGGTGGGCTTGCCGCGACGTAGCGGGGCTTTATCCATAATATCGTCGTGCACCAGCGTAAAGTTATGGAACAGCTCTATCGCGACGGCCGGCTCCAGGGCCTTTAATACGCTTCCGCTAAAAAGGTCGGTTGCCATCAGGAGCAATACGGGACGCAGGCGTTTGCCGCCGAGCGACATGATGTAGTTGATCGGGTCGTAAAGTTCCGCAGGTTCGCCCTTAAAGGTCTTGCCCGCGATGGCCTGGTTAACCAGCTGCTGCAGGTGCTGTATTTGATGCATGGGTTCTAGTTCAATATAATATCTTGTTCAGTTATTGGTTCACCAGCGTGAAATCGATCATTCTTTTGCCCAGGTCCACTTTTTTTACCAGGATCTTAACGGTGTCGCCTAACTGGTACTTCTTCTTTTTGCGCTGCCCGATAATGCAATAATTCTTTTCATCGAGCACATAAAAATCGTCGGTAATATCGCGGAGCCGCACCATGCCTTCGCATTTATTTTCGATGATCTCTACATACATTCCCCATTCGGTAACGCCGGAGATGATCCCTTCAAACTGGGTCCCGATGTTATTTTCCAGGTATTCGGCCTGTTTGTATTTAACGGAAGCGCGTTCCGCGTCGGCGGCCTTCTTCTCCATCTGCGAGGAATGCTCGCTCATTTTCTCGTACGTAGTTTCGTCTACGGATTTTCCATCGGCCAGATAACGTTCGAGCAGCCGGTGTACCATTACATCGGGATACCGGCGGATGGGGGAGGTGAAGTGCGTGTAATAGTCGAACGCAAGCCCGTAGTGACTGGTCTTCTTGGTGGTATAAATGGCTTTGGCCATAGAGCGGATGGCCAGTTGGGTAAGTACGTTCTGTTCTTTTTTGCCTTCTACGTCTTCCAGCAGGTGGTTTAACGAACTGGCCACTTCGCGGTCTGAGCGGGTGTTGATCTTGTATCCGAATTTTGCGGCGAACTGGGCGAAGTTCAGCAGGGCGTCGGGTTTGGGTGCATCGTGTGCCCGGTACACGAACGTAAGCTTTTGTTTTCCTTTACCCTTTTTGGCAATAAACTCCGCCACCCGCCGATTGGCGAGCAGCATAAAATCCTCGATCAGCTTATGGGCATCCTTTCGCTCTTTTACGTATACGCCGACCGGCTTGCCGGCATGATCCAGTTTGAACTTTACTTCCGTGCTTTCGAAACTGATGGCCCCGTTTTTAAACTTGCGGTCGCGGAGCTTATAAGCCAGCGCATTTAACGTGAGGATCTCTTCGCTATACTCGCCGGTTCGCTGTTCGATCAGTTCCTGCGCGTCTTCGTAGGCAAAGCGTTTATCCGAATGGATGACGGTTTTGCCGAACCATTGGCCGATGATGTGCGCTTCCTCATCCATTTCAAATACCGCTGCAAAGCAAAGTTTGTCTTCATTGGGACGCAGGGAACATACACCGTTCGACAGGCGTTCGGGCAGCATCGGGATTACGCGGTCTACCAGGTATACCGAAGTACCCCGCTGAAAAGCTTCATCGTCCAACGGCGTTCCCGGCTTAACATAATGTGAAACATCCGCGATATGCACGCCGATCTCGTAGTTTCCATTGTCCAGTTTCTTATAGGAAATGGCATCGTCGAAATCCTTGGCATCCGCGGGGTCGATGGTAAACGTAAGGGTGTTCCTGAAATCGCGCCTGCGGGATATCTCCTGTTGCGATATTTCCTCAGGAATGGCATTCGCTTCGGATTCCACCTCTTTGGGAAATTCGAGGGGGAACCCAAAATCGGCGAGAATGGCGTTCATCTCGGTATTGTTCTCTCCCTGTTTCCCCAGGGCATGTTTGATCTTCCCGATGGGATTTTTAGAACCTTCCGGCCAGTCGATGATATGGGCTACGGCTTTCTCGCCATCGAGGGCACCGTTCAGGTTTTCCCGGGGGATGAAAATGTCGTGCAGCATCTTCCGGTCATCGGGAATGAGGAATGCAAAGTGTTCCGATAGTTTAATGATACCGGTGAAGTCCATTTTCGCGCGGGTGATGATTTCCACCACTTCGCCTTCTTTCTTCCGGCCGCCTTTGCTTTTTCCGAAGGCATATACTTTCACAATGTCGCCATGGAGCGCGTTGAGAAGTTTGCGCGGCGCCACATAGATATCTTCTTCAAATTCGTCGTCGGGTACGATAAAGGCAGAGCCATCGGCGGTCATCTGCACCTTTCCGGTAATAAAGTTTTTGAGCTCCTTGAGCCTGAATTTTCCTTTGTCGGGCTCCTGGAACTCCCCTTTGCGGGTTTCCTCCTGGAGGATCTGCAGGATGGTGTCGCGTGATTCGCTGTCGTTAATATTCAGCTGTGCGCAGATCTGTTTACAATTAAGGGGTTTATTTCCCGATTTTTCAAGCACATCGCCAATCAGGCGGGTTAAAACAAGTTTTATGTTGTTAGTTTTCTTTTTAGACATTTTGTTGGTCGTTAAGGAGCAGATCTGCTTCGGCGCTGCCGGCTTTGATCACTTCCGATTCTATTTTCTTTTGCAGCTCGATGATAGCGCCTATCAGCGCTTCCGGCCGCGGGGGACAGCCCTGCACGTACACATCAACAGGAATGATGCGGTCCACCCCTTTTACCACGTGGTAGCCATGTTCCCAGTAAGGTCCCCCGCAGTTGGAGCAGGAGCCCATCGAGATCACGTATTTAGGTTCGGGCATCTGCTCATATAGCCTTTTTATACGAGAAGCCATTTTAAAGGTGACGGTCCCGGCGATAATGATCACGTCCGATTGCCTGGGAGAGGGGCGCGGGAACACCCCGAAGCGGTCCAGATCATAGGTGGAGGCCATCGAGCCCATCATCTCGATGGCGCAGCAGGCAAGCCCAAAGCTCATTGGCCATAAAGAAGATAGTCTTGCCCAGTTTAACAGGTCATCGAGCCGGGTGATCACCACACTGCCGTCCTGATGTAATTTATCGCTCATGCTCTAGTTCTTTTACCGGTGCGTCAAATTTCCTCACCTGGTAGGTTTGCTGGTTTAGCCGGTCGTACGCAGCTGGAGGAATGCCCGTTTTTACCTCCGGGGTTATCGGCGCGGGTTTTACCCATTCCAGGTCGCCCTTTTTCCAGACATAGATCAGGCCTAATAACAGTATCCCTACGAAGATCATCATTTCGGTGAGGCATAACCATCCCCAGGCCGGCTCGGCGGTTAACAGCGGCTGCTGCGCATAAATAGTGGACCACGGAAAAATGAACACCATCTCGACGTCGAACAACAGGAATACGAGCGCAATTACGTAGAAACGCGGGTTAAACTGGATCCATGACGATCCTGTCGGTTCCTCACCGCATTCGTACGACAACAGCTTTTCGGGGGTAGGTTTCCGGGGAGAAAGCAACCGTGCAGTAAAAAACGCGATCAGCACGAATACCGATCCCGTGATCAGGAAAAGTAAGATCTTTCCAAACTCCGTTACCTGGGAGGGATTTGACATACAACAAAGGTACGGAATAGTGAGCAGTTGTGAGACGTCGGTTATCAGCTATCAGTTATCAGCTGTCAGCCGTCAGTTATCAGCCGTCAGTTATCAGTTATCAGCTGTCAGCTTGCTAAATGCGTTTCATGTAATATACTTTGCCGTTTACGTGCATAACCATGCACTTGGCGCCGAAGCCTGAGAGTACCCGCTCGCGGAAAGTGATGCAGAGGTCGCCGCTTTCCACTGGTTTGTTATAGATCACCTGCTTGCGCATCCCGGAGAAAATACTGGCAGAATATAAGGTGATGGTCACCTCGCAGGGATAGCTGGCAGTGAGAAAAACGGATAAACATCCCTCGTTAATGTCGTAGTTGAGGTAGGACAGGGCACTTTCCCGGTGCTTGTAATCGATGGCATCCATTGAAATTGTAGAGTGATTCATACGCTGCTGAGTTAATATGGGGTCAAAACTATCGTGACGTGGCGCCCCGGGCAAGCGGCAGTCGGCGAAACGCGGAAAACTTCCGGTGAAGGGCGGTTTTTCATCCGGCGATGAGGCGGTGAAACATATGCGATGTCGGCGTGTTGCTTTGTACAGTTAAACGAAACGGTTATGATCAAGAAAATCATCTGCCTGGCTTGTATTGGTATGATATGGGTAGGCGCGTGCAAAAAATCCGGCGAACCGGCTACGGAGGATTTGGCGGATGTGGAACTCTCTGCAAAAGTGCTTAATCAAAGCTTAACATTTCCATGGGAGGTGCTCTGGGGACCTGATAATATGCTTTGGCTTACGGAAAGAGGGGGAAGGATCAGCAAAGCCGATCCGGGTACGGGTGCGCTCACCCCGTTGCTCAATATCGGCGAAGTGAAATCGGAAGGCGAAGGCGGCTTGCTCGGAATGGTGTTGCACCCTGACTTTAGCACCACGCCTGAAGTGTTTGTGGCCTATAATTATGATAAAAACGGCGTTTATACTGAAAAGATCGTTAAGTACACTTATAACGGCACTACACTCATCAACCCGGTGGTGCTGCTGGATAACATTGCGGCTTCCACTATCCACAACGGGTGCCGCCTGGCGATCTCGCCGGATAAGAAGCTATTTATCACCAGCGGAGATGCGTCTGTTTCGCCTAATGCACAAAATTTGTCGAATATCTCGGGGAAGATCCTGCGCATCAATTTAAATGGCAGCATCCCGGCAGATAACCCAAACCCGGCAAGCCCTGTCTGGAGCTACGGGCACCGCAATGCGCAAGGACTGGTGTTTGTTAAAGACCGTCTTTACAGTTCGGAGCACGGCAATACTACCGACGATGAGATCAACATCATCACCAAAGGAAAAAACTTTGGCTGGCCTAATGTAGAAGGATTCTGCAATACCACTGCAGAACAATCGTTTTGCAGCAGTAACGGCGTGCAGGAGCCCGTTTTTGCGTGGACACCCACCATTGCCCCATCGGGGATCGACTATTACAACCACACACGTATCCCGCAATGGCGCAATTCGCTGCTGCTGGCGGTGCTTAAGGGTAACGTCCTGATACAGTTAAAGCTGGATGACGCCGGCAACACGGTCACTTCAGCCACTGAATTTTTTAAAACTACGTACGGAAGGCTGCGGGATGTTTGTGTTTCGCCCGAAGGCAGGGTATATTTGATCACCAGTGACGGGTCCAAGGATAAGTTGGTGGTGATCGATAAAAAAGAGTAGTTATGAAGCGAATTGCCGTTCTCACAGGCGCAGGGATCTCCGCGGAAAGCGGGCTTAAAACTTTCAGGGATACCGATGGACTGTGGGAAGGCTTTGATGTATATGATGTGGCGACCCCCGAGGCCTGGGCACGCAACCCGGTGATGGTGCAGGACTTTTATAACCAGCGGCGTAGAACGGTGCTGGAGGCGGAGCCAAATGCCGCGCACCGGGCATTGGTGAAGCTGGAAGAGCGGTTCGACGTGACGATCATTACGCAGAATATCGATGACCTGCATGAGCGGGCCGGCTCTTCCGATATCCTGCATTTACACGGGGTGATCACCCGGTCGCAGTCGGATAAAAACCCGGATCTTACCTACCCTATTGAAGGCTGGGAAATAAAAATGGGCGAATTATGTGAATTGGGCTCCCAGCTCAGGCCCCACGTGGTGTGGTTTGGGGAAGCGGTGCCGATGATCGAAAAAGCGGCGCAGATCTGCAGCCAGGCCGACCTCTTTATGGTGATAGGCACTTCCCTGCAGGTTTACCCTGCCGCAGGTCTTATCAATTACGTTAAACGGAATGTTCCCAAAATCCTGGTCGATCCAAACCTCCGGGAAATAGACGCGGTGGCGAACCTGGAGGTGATAACGGACAAGGCGACGGTAGGAGTGGTGCAGGTAGTGGAGAGGATGCTGGGGGTTGGACGTTAATACGTTAACGTCTAACGCGCGCCGGCGCCAGCTGCGGGAATTTCTTTTCCAAAAGATACAGGCCGCCAAAAAGCACGATACCGTAAATCGCGTCCCCGATGATCATATTGCGGAGAAAGGGCAGGCCAGCCACATACGAAGCAATTACGCCCTGTAGCGAATGTGGATACCAGGTGTTCTGGTATACATAGCTAAGGTTGGTGATGAGGAAGAAAAGCACAGCACCGGTGATAGAGGCAATTGCGATGCTGGTTATGGTAGTGCGTTTGCTGATCACCATTCCGCATACCACCATCAGCAGAAACGAAGCGTAAACGATGAGGTCGAAACCATTGCCGAGGAAGAGGTCTGACAACGCCATTACCGCCATCGGGATTGCCATAGCCAGGAACTTGTTCTCAAATTTAGATCCCGCGAAAACGCATAATGCGCCTACCGCGGTGAAGTTCCATAAGAAAAGCTGGGGAGCTATCCGGGGTAACGCCCGGGTATAGGCAGCCAATACTATCAGTGCGCAAAGCACCACGAACCGGTAAATATTTTCCTGTTTGATCATCCCCAAAAATAGGATTTTTTTTCGAGAGGTAAAATAACTCATTTTTCCCCTGCAGGATGAGAAACAACCGGTTTTTTCGGGGAAGCAAACGCCAAATAATATTTTGTTTTTAAAATATACAACTGTTAACCAGTTTAATATGGTTTTTATATTGATGCTTTATTCACGTAGGCCGGATCGTATGACCGGCACGGGTAAAAAACGCCTGGTATGGGACTGTTTTTTGCCAAATAATATTTGGCTTAAAAGGATATCTTACAGGTAATCAGCGGTTAAGCATATGTTTAACTTATGACACGGAAGGTCACAGGGATTAATATTCATGGCGCTGGTAAGCCTGGCGGAAATCAGCGCTCATGCCCTCGAAGCGTTGCACTACCGTGGCGATAAACGCTTCGTCCAGGATCTCGAACACGGAGTCGAGTCCCTTCATCATATCGATCTCGGAGAGCTTATAGGTTTGTTCCAGTACGCCTTTTTCGAATTTGATGATGAACTTCATGTTCATGGAAAAGATGGTGATCTTACAATCGGGACGAGGGAGTTCAGCTACTACGCGCATGGGATGCAGTGGGTAAGTTATCAGTTATCAGCTTCAGCGGTCAGCCGTCAGTTATCAGTTATCAGTTATCAGTTATCAGTTGAGGTTTAGGGCGCTAAGTTAGTTAATTTTCCGGCGAGGGGATCGCATCCATGGAGGGTGCCATAGCTGGCGATGGGGCGGAAGCGGGCGAAGAGCTCCTCGCTGTACCAGCCTTCTTCGCGGGTTTTGCGGATCACCTCGCGGTGCACGGGCGAACGGTATGCAAAATCGGCAACGGCATCTTCATTTTCCCACAGGGAGAACGTGGCCTGCCTGAAAAAAGGTGCCTCCCCTATTCCCACGGATGTGAGGTATCCGGGAGCGCTATGCATAAGATTTGCTACTGGCGTTACATGTTGCCAAAACCTGGGGAGCTTTTTAAGGCGTATGGTGGCCCTTGTAAGCACCGCAATGGGCGCAGGAGGCACCTGTGATTGTCCGGTGATTTTAAAAGGCTCCCTGCCGTCCCATTTTCCGTGGCTGGCGATCGGCTCGGCCAGCAGCGTCCATTGTTCCGTGGTAAAAGCGTTCCACCAGCGTGGGACGAAGGACGATCGGGCAAAGGCTTCGTAGTCCTCCCGCGTTTCCCAGGCCGCAAGCAGCCCCCATTGCCGCCAGTCGGGTTGAAGGTCGAACGTGCCGTTCCTGCCGGAGCCCAGCAGTTTCCAGAACGTACACTTCTGGGCTAGCCATAGTGGTAACCGATGTACCGCCATAGCGAGCAACGCCACCGGGATAAAGCGTGTACGATAGCGGACAATGGTTAACGATACGATCATATATTTATGAAAAACAATTAATTAGGGTGGCTTATCTTCCACGGTAATAGAGAAAGAACTCCTGCAGGTAATTTTCGGTTTCAACCTGTTTCCTTTCCAGCATCCGGATGTTGCTGGTAAACGATTGCACATTGATGGTGGGAGTCCGGTTAACCAGGTAGCCGGCCCGCGCAAACTCCAACTGCCGTTCGATGGCGGTGATCAGCGACGCGAGATGCCGCGTTTCTTTGTTCTTATCGGCACTCAGTTTTTCGAGCGTGACCTTTGGCGTGCGCATCACTTTGTGTAAGGTATCCGTTTCCGATAATGGTTCCAGTTTGCCATACTGGGCAAAAGCGGAAGAACCGGTTAAAAGAAGGCAAATGAGGAACAAGCGGAACATAGCTGTTGGTTTACGTGTTACGTCGGATGTCTGGAAGTTCCTGTCCCTTGTTTATTGAGGCAGCTAAGGGACCGGACGTACTACGTCAAAACGTCCAACGTATAACGTAAAAGTAATAACTTTGCGCGATGGCTGAAGACTTAAAGATTGTTGAAGCGGCAAAGGAAGAACAGTATCGTTCGCTGCTGCCGCAGATTGAGGCGTTAATGCAGGGCGAAGACGATTTGGTAGCAAACCTGGCGAACTGCTGCGCCGCATTGAAAGAGCAGTTCGGGTTTTTTTGGGTGGGATTTTACCTGGTAAAAAATAACGAACTGGTGCTGGGCCCTTTCCAGGGACCGGTGGCATGCACGCGGATCGCCAAAGGGAGGGGCGTTTGCGGCAGCGCGTGGGCGCAGGCGCAAACACTGATCGTTCCGGATGTAGAAGCGTTCCCCGGGCATATCGCCTGCAGCTCGCTTTCTAAATCGGAGATCGTAGTGCCCGTCACCAGGGGCGGTAAAGTGATCGGCGTGCTGGATGCAGACAGCGACCGATACGACCAGTTCGATACCACCGACCAGCAATTCCTGGAACAATTAATGACGATGATTTCTTTCTGACTATATGAACCACGAAAATAGCACCCCCCGGCAGCTGGGCTACCGGTTCCCTGCCGAATGGGCCGAGCACGTTGCTACCTGGCTCAGCTGGCCTCATAAGGAGGCGAGCTGGCCCGGCAAGATCGATGCGATATATCCCGTGTACGGCGAATTTGTAAAGCTGCTGGCTGAAGGCGAAAAAGTACGGATCAATGTGGCTGATGAGACCATGAGGGCCGCCGCCGTGCAGCACCTGGAAAAAGCCCGTGCAGACCTCCGCCAGGTGGAGTTTTATTTCCATCCCACCAACGATGCCTGGTGCCGGGACCACGGACCAGCGTTCCTGCTAAATAACCAGGCCGCGGAAAGAAAGGCGATCGTAGACTGGGGCTTTAACGCATGGGGCGGAAAGTACCCGCCATTCGACCTGGACGATGTGATCCCTACCCGCATTGCAAACCATTTTGGCCTCCCGGTTTTTAACCCGGGCATTATTATGGAAGGCGGATCGGTAGAGTTTAACGGCAAAGGCACGGTATTAACTTCAACCTGTTGTCTCCTGAACGGGAACCGCAACCCTTACCTCAGCCAGCAACAGGTTGAACGGTACCTGTATGACTATTATGGCATGGAGCAGGTGCTATGGGTGGATGAGGGTATCGTAGGCGACGATACTGACGGGCATATTGACGACACCATTCGTTTTGTAAATGAGGACACGGTGCTCACCGTGGTCGAGACTGACAAGAACGACGAGAACTATACCCTGCTGCAGGACAACCTGCGCGCCCTTAAAAAGATGCGTCTTTTAAATGGCAAGCAGCTGAACATCATAGAGCTGCCCATGCCAGATGCGGTGACCTGGGAAGGCACCCGGCTACCCGCGTCCTATGCCAACTTTTACATCAGCAACAAACACGTCATCGTACCTACCTACCGGTGCCACAAGGACGAAAAGGCCCTGGAGCTGATCCAGGCCTGCTTTCCTACCCGCAAAACGGTGGGTCTTGATTCTACTGATATTATCTGGGGACTAGGCAGTTTTCACTGCCTCAGCCAGCAGGAGCCGCGTTAACCGGCAAGCTCATCTACCTGCTGGGCAAGTCTTGGCAGGTAGATCACGTTGCTGTAGTTTTTAAACTCCATCGACCAGAAGCTTCCCGAAAGCTTAAAGATGCGGAACAACTGGTTCGACTCATGGAGGACGAAGAAATCGATCCACTGGGAAATATCCATCCTGCCGAGAATGGCATGGGTGCCCACTCTTGAGAATTGCTCCGGCGACATATCTTCCAGCTCGAGCATAATGTGATCGCGCATACGGTATAGCTCGTGGAGCAGGGAGCCGGTGGTGCGGGCTACCGCGAAATGGTATTCGGGGTCTTCATCCGGCTTATACATCCCGAAGAACGGGTTAATGCTGTTCATGATCCCTTTTAATCTTTCGAGGAAAATATAGTGATAGCGTGTAAGATAGGCGATGGTTTCGTGGATCGAGTACTTATCCGAATTAAGACGGTTGTAAATGGCCTCTGGCGGGAGGTTGTCGATATATTTTTTAATGGTTTTGTGCTGCGAAGCAAACCTGCTTAGCGTTTGTGCCTGGAGATTCATAACGTACATGGTTAGTGCAAATATAACGCCGGCCGCTCTCCGCTTGTTTTGCAGGGAATAAGATAATAAGAAGATAACAGGAATTTAATTTTTAAGGAGCTTCGTTATTTCCTTATCGCTCAGCACGCGGAATTTTACGTTTAAGCGCTCCACAGGACGGTCGGCGGGGCCGGTTTTTACGGCAGCAAGCTTGTCGATCACCCCGATTCCGGAGATCACTTCACCAAAAACCGTATAGTCCTGGTCGAGTGCGGGAGTACCGCCAACAGTTTTATAGACTTCCCGCTGGCGGGCGCTGAAGTGGAAATTTTTGCCTTTCCGGTGCTCGATGCGGTCGAGCTCGGAATCGGTACATACCCGCCCCTGTACAAAATAGTATTGACCGGTGAAGGATGTTTTCCCCGGGTTATCATCGCGGCCGGCCGCAAAGGCGCCTTTTTTATGGAAGAGCAACGTGTCGAGCTCCGGCATCAGCCTGGGGAAGGCGTCTGGGCCTTTGGCTTTTTCCTGTGCTGCATAGGCCGAATCGGTTTCACCACCCTGGATCACGAAGTTCTTTACCACACGGTTCATGTCGAAGCGGTTAAAATAACCCGACCTGGCCAGCTTAACGAAATTATCACGGTGGCGTGGAGTTTCCTTATACAGGCGGATAACCATATTGCCATGAGTAGTCTCCGCCAGCACGTAGGCATCTTTTGATTTTTGGCCGGAATCGGCAGCGCCGGAGAACGAGAAGAGATAAAAACCGGTTAGGATGAGGAAGATTTTGGTGTTGAACATTGCAGACGATATTTAATGATCCAAATTCCCTAACCAAAAAATGCGTACCCGATGATGATCGCGGCAACCAATCCCACCAGGTCGGCTATTAACCCGCAGGCGGCGGCATACCTGGAGTTCTTAATATTGACCGATCCAAAATAAACAGCCAGCACATAGAACGTGGTTTCCGTAGATCCCTGTATAATGCAGGCCAGCCTTCCCTGGAAAGAATCGGGACCATATTGTTTCATGATATCGATCATCAGGCCGCGGGCGCCGCTGCCGCTAAGGGATTTCATAATGCCCACCGGTAAAACGGGAACGAAGCGCGTATCAAGCCCGCAGGCTGCCGCTAACGTACCGATACCGTTTACCACGTAATCCATACAGCCCGTGGTCCTGAACACGCTGATCGCTACCAGGATACCCACCAGGTAGGGGATGATCATCACCGAAGTTTGAAAACCCTCTTTGGCGCCCTCGATAAATGTTTCGTAAACATTGATCTTCTTCACCATTCCGTACACAATAAAAAGTGCGATGACGGAAAATATCACCAATCCGCCCAGTAACCCCGTTACCAGTTCGATCTCCTTCGGAGAACGGTCCCCCAGCCAAAGGTACAGCCCGCCCATCATGCCGATAAATAAACCGAAGAACACCATGACCGGTAGTTTAAATAAATTAATGCGTTGATAAAGGGATACGGCGATCATTCCCGACAGGAAGGAAATGAACGTACCGATGATGGAAGGGATAAAGATATCGGCCGGGTTGGCGGCCCCGGCAACCAGCCGTATGGCGATCACCGAGGTAGGGATCAATGTAAGCCCTGCCGTATTCAGCACCAGGAACATGATCTGCGCATTAGTGGCGGTATCCTTATCGGGGTTCAGCTCCTGGAGCTGTTTCATGGCTTTAAGCCCCACGGGGGTGGCGGCGTTGTCAAGTCCCAGCATGTTTGCCGAAAAGTTCATGATCACCGATCCGTTTGCCGGGTGGTCTTTCGGTACGCCCGGGAAAAGCTTGCTGAAAAACGGCCCCACTCCTTTGGCGAACAGGGCGATCATCCCGGCCCGTTCCCCCACGCGCATGATCCCCAGCCAGAAGGTCATGATCCCGGCAAGTCCGATCGAGATCTCCGCACCTGTTTTCGTGCTTTCGAACATGTTCTTCATCACCTCGGTAAAGATCTCGGTGTCGCCGAACACGATCAGCCTGACCAGCGCAACGATAAATGCAACAAGGAAGAAAGCGATCCAGATGTAGTTTAGGGCCATAGGACGTTTGACGTTTAACGCAACACGTTCGACGTATTATGCGATTCGTGTGATTAGTTGGTTAATCTACCAGTTTTTACCGTAATCCTGCCGTTTTCGATGGATAAAATTGTTTCATTTCCCTCCTGGAGGATGAGATCTGCAGGTTCCTGAAGTTTTGGGGGACGGATTGGGATGAAGGTCAGGCCGGTTGCGTCGACGGTTTCGTAACCGGCGTAGCCGGAGAGGTCGCCGATATCTTCTACGCGGTACAGGAGACCTGGGAATTTGCCAGGTTCGGCGAAATCGAGTTCGGCCACCAGGCCCAGGTCTGCGCGGTACCAGGCATTTTCCGCATCAATGCGGCAGTTTTTTAGCAGCAGGCTCACGTGCAGCGGTTTATTCGGAACAATGGTAAAGTAATTCTCCAACGGTTCCGCGGTATATGAACGGGTGGCAATGGCATGTAAAGCGGATATAAAGGCGGTAAAGATCAGCTTGCGGCTTACCTGCCGTTCCGGGTCGTTGACGAGACCGCCTGATTCTACAAGAATGGTTTTGGTGCCCAGTGACTGGAAATTGTCGCCAAATGCGCGCGGTTCGTAAGTATCGTCGAAACGTCCGATATGTCCCGGAAGCAATTGCTGCAACGTGGCATTCATCACGCTGCAAACCTGCATCGCTTCCTTCCTGCCGGGGGTAAGAGATGCCGGTTCGTCGGCCGCAGGCGCCAGCAACGAGACGGTGGCAGGATTCCCGCTGTTACCGGCAGACCAGCGGATGCTCTGGTCGTGCAGGTTAAACCCGAAATGTGGTTCGATCATGTCGCGCACCGACCGCAGCAGCCTCCCTTCCGGCGATTGTTGTGCATGGAAATCGCGGTTGACATCGATCTGCTGGTAATTGCGGCGGGTAAACGCACCGGCGCCATCGGGGTTTACCATGGGCACCAGGTAAAGGGTACAGTTTTCCAGGATACTTTCGCGTATATCGCCAAACGCATCGGAGCCCGCGAACAAGAAGTTCAGCAGGTCAAAAAGCGCCATGGTGCCCGTAGGCTCGTCGCCATGCATCTGGCTCCAGAACAGCACTTTTACCGGCCCGGTACCCGTCTTTACAAGAGATACGGATTTGCCCAGGCATGAGTGACCGATTTCGCTGATCTTAACTTCGGGCTCATGCTTCCATTTTTTGAGCAGGGTAAGAATTTCCGTGTGTTTAAAAAAACGATCGTAGAGGCTTGCTTCGCGGTAGCGCGGATGCATTTCAGAAAGCGTTACAAAAATATCCCGGCCCGTTTCCATACCTGTATGGGTTTTGTTAAATTACTTCGGCAACTACAAATGTACTACCGCCGATAAAGACCAGGTCGGCCGCCGACGCATTTTTCCGGGCAGCCTCCAGCGCTTCCCGCACGGTTGGGTATATGTCGCCCGTTAATCCGAACGCCCCTGCTTCGCCGGCGAGCTCTTCCGCAGGTTTGCCGCGTTCTATTGCCGGCTGGCAGAAATAATACCTTCCCTCTTTAGGAAGAAGGGAGAGCATCGCGCTTATGTCTTTATCTTTAACCATGCCTATTACCAGGTGAAGGTGCTGGTAAGGGGTAGCCTCCAGGTTTTTCACCACTTCGCGGATCCCGTCTTTATTGTGACCGGTATCGCAGATAATAAGCGGGGAGTGACTGAGTGTTTGCCAACGCCCGGCGAGCCCCGTTAGCGTGCTAACTTCTTTTAATGCCGCACGAAGGTGTTCGCCGGTAATGTGAAATCCCTGCCGCCGAAGCTCCGCCACGGCGGATAGCACTGTCGTGAGGTTCTTCTCCTGGTAAGAGCCCGTGAGATCGAGTTGTAAAGGCGATGGAAAATCATACGCGGATGATGGCTTACCATTTAACCGATACTTGATATCGATGTCCAGGTATTTCCCGCGGCCGCGGATGGCGGTTTCCCAAAGATCACTCCCGAATACCAGGGTGGAACCGGTACCG
This sequence comes from Hufsiella ginkgonis, assembly GCF_009834915.1. GTDB lineage: Bacteria > Bacteroidota > Bacteroidia > Sphingobacteriales > Sphingobacteriaceae > Hufsiella > Hufsiella ginkgonis. The sequence goes on from NZ_WVHS01000003.1 coordinate 200,349, forward strand.
GATGCTTTTGACAGGAACACCTGCGCGGTTTCCTCCTGTTTTTCGCCGATTACCACGGGGATGCCAGGTTTAATAATCCCAGCTTTTTCGCCGGCGATTTCCCCGAGCGTATTCCCCAGCATGTTCATGTGATCATAGCTGATATTGGTGATCACGGACAGGAGCGGGGTAATGATATTGGTTGAATCGAGCCTGCCGCCGAGGCCTACCTCAATGATGGCGATGTCGGTTTCTTGCTGCGCGAAATGATCAAAGGCCATTGCCACCGTCGCCTCGAAAAAGGAAGGCGCTATTTCTTCGATCGACGCTTTTTGAGCGTGCACGAACGCAACCACATCCTCCTGGGAGATCATTTCCCCGTTTATACGGATCCTTTCCCGGAAATCAAGCAGGTGCGGGGACGTATATAAACCGGTTTTGTAGCCGGCCGTTTGCAGTATGGCAGCCAGCATGTGCGAAGTGGAGCCCTTGCCATTGGTGCCGCCAACGTGGATGGTCCTGAATTTTTTGTGCGGATCACCCAGCCTGCGGCAGAGCTCGATGGTGTTGGTAAGGTCCTTTTTGAAGGCAGCCGCGCCTATGCGGGTAAACATGGGAAGCTTGGCATACAGGTAGTCCAATGTTTCGGCGTAGGTCATCATGAAATGTAGGAAGAAAAACCCTATTATTTTACCCTGAAGACGAAGCGTTTTACACCGATCTGTTCATCGGCGGCTTCGTCCGTGCTGTTCATGCTGGCATTGAGCATCGCGTTGATGCATTTATTCTGGAGGGTAAGGTCGGAGATGGTAGTACCTTTCGTAACCTGGGCGGTGGTTATTCTCCCTGATTTGCTTACCCGGTACCTGATCACGATGATACCGGTGATCTGCCCGTCGTCTTCGATTTTGGGATAGTTCACAAACGATCTCCCGGGCGGGGCTTTTTCGCCATTGCCCGATCCGCCGCCGTTGTAGTTATCAGAAAGCGGGTCGCCGTTAACGCTTCCCTGGTTGCCGGGCGTGGTGGTAGTGCCGTCGCCGCGGCCGGTAGCGCCATTCCTGGGACCTTTATACAGCGCATTCTGATTTACAGTTGGTGTTTTAGTTTCCTTTTCGGGCGTGGTCACCGGTGGTTTTACCGATTTCTTTTCACTGGTTTTTACTTCCGGGGCGTCTTCGATATCCTGGGTGGCCACCGATTTCTCGTTGGTCTCCGGGGTGTTTTCTTTTACCGGTGTTTCGTTCGGCAGTACTTTGTCGGGCACTTTGTTATTGGCATTCGGGTCCTGCGAAGCCTCTTCCATGCTATTCAGGTCGTCGCCCATCCCGGCATCGGTGGTACCGTAATTCATGATGATCCCGCCGGTACCTACTTCAGGCACGGGCGAGCTGATCAGCCAGAAAAAGCTAAGCAACAAAAAAGCGCCCATCAGGACCGCCGAGATCACGATGGCTTTCGGGTAATTATTCTCTTCGCGGTAGCTGATGGTTGTCATTTTTTGCTTTCAGTAGCTAAAACGAGTTTTACCTGTAATTTGTTGGCTATATCGGTAATATCGACCAGGTTCTGTACCGTGGTGCTTTTGTCGGCTGATAAGATGATTGTCATGTCAGGAGAAGCTTTCTGGTACGACTCGATCACGGCGAACAGCTGGTCGAAGGCCACTTCCTTATTTTCAACGCTGTATTTCAGGTCTTCTGATATGGATACGTTAATTTTTTTCGTGGGGATGCTTTGCCCGGAACTCGACCTGGGCAGCAACAGTTTCACCACGTTGGGGTTTACTACCGCCGATGCCAGGAGGAAGAACAGCAGCAGGAAGAACATGATATCGTTCAGTGCCGAAGTATGTACTTCTACATGGCCGCGGTGTCGTTTTTTTAGATTCATTTTCCGGGTTCTTCTAAAAGATCAATAAACTCGATGGCATCGGTTTCCATGCGGAGGATAATGCGGTCGACCATGATATTCAGGATGTGGTACAGTACATAAGATACGATACCCACGATAAGGCCTGCCGCCGAAGTGATCATTTTGGTGTACAAGCCGCCTGAAACGGTACCGATCTCGATCAGTCCCTTGATGGATACGTCATGGAAAATGGTGATCACCCCGATGATCGTTCCTACGAATCCCAGCATGGGTGCGATCCCGGCTATAATTCCCAGGATACTGATGTTTTTTTCGAGTTTCGATACCTCGAGCTTACCGACGTTTTCGATAGCCGCTTCAATGTCTTTGATCGGGCGGCCGATGCGAAGGAGTCCTTTTTGCAGCATCCGGCCTAACGGGGTGTTGCTGTTCCGGCAGATGGCGATAGCCGCGTCGAGTTTTCCCGAAAGAATACTTTGCTTAACCTGGAGCATGAGGTTCGACTCATCGCGCGAAGCCTTGCGGATAGTGAGGTACCGTTCAATAAATATCACCAGGCCGATAAAAGCGATCAACGCGATGGGAAGCATCACCCAGCCGCCTTTCATCAGGAGGTCGATAAAACGGAGGTCCTGTTCCGCTGGTGCGATCTGCGTAGCGGCGGTATGGGTGGTATCTGTTAAAGGCGTGTCAATAAGTAAGAAGAGCATAGATTATTTTATAGGTGTTTTAATAAGCATTACCCGCGCGGCCGTGTCTACCCCGGCTTTCACTTTGGCCAGATTTTTTAAGGCGTCTCCCAACGTTTTGTAGGAACCGGCACTCACAAAGAGCCATTTCGGGCTGGTAATCATAAAGAGCTTTATGTTGGAATTCCGTTTTAGGCTGATATATTCCTGCACTTTCTTTTCTGTATGAAAGGAGGCCAGGATGATCTGGAAACTTGCGCTGTCGGCTGCCGCGGCCGTATCAGCAGCAGCTGCCGCCTGGTTTGCGCGGAAGACGCTGTCGTTCCTCAGCGAGTCTGCCTGTGTTAACGAATCAGGCAAGATCGGGGACGGCGTCGTTTTAATGGAAGCGATCGTTTTGCTGTTATCTTTAGGCTCTTCCTCTGCTTTCGGTACCATCAGGTAAAGGATTGCAGACAATATGCCGATCGCGATCACCGCTGCTGCGGCTATCCATATCCACCTGTCGCTGGGAGAGTCTTCATCGTCGGCATCTCCCGTTGGTTTCGTAAGCTGGCTGATAAAGCCGCCTCCGCGCGAGCTGTCGCGGAGCACGATCTTGTCGAATAGTACCGAATCGTCGCCACCTGCACTAACAGCCGCAATTTCAGGTTCCGGATGTTTGATTTCTGCGGCTGGCTGTACCGGTTCCCCCGCATCGTTATCACGATAGGATGTGCCGGCAATCTCCGGCTCGGGATCGTTTGCCGTTTCCGTTTCCGGCGCTTCGCTGATATTTTCGGGTGTAGGCGGTTCGGTTGACTTTTCAGCCGGCGGCAGGGGGGCCGTTGGCAACGCCGGCGGTATTTCTTCTGACTTGCCAGGTTCAGTAACAGGGACCAACCCGAAACTGGACATTAATTGATTTTCTTCCGACAGGTCGAGGTAAATCCCGCCGTCTTTTTTGCGAAGGGTACCGACCGGTAATAAACCAGCTTCCCCGTTCCCGTTGAGCTGCCTGTTAAGGTCGTCGCCGAATTTAGCGGCAAAGAAATCGGCCGACGCTTCAGAAATATGTTTGGTTTTACTGATGTGCCGGCTCAACAGCGCATCCGCGTTTTCTCTTTGGGTAAAGGCAAAGGTTTCCCCGGGAGGGAGAAAGGACTGTGTATTTTCGTCGAACGAGGCGGCTACCTTCTTTTTATAGATCGTGCCGAAACCGGGAATAGTCACTTCATCATGATCTTCCAGTATTTCAGCGATGTATAGGGCGATGTCCATCCGGGTAAAATTAGCCTTTAATTCCTATTCAGCCAAAACGGTTCAGAAAGAATAATTCAAACCGCCGAAGATGGTTGTGCCGATAGAGGGATAATACAGGTATCGCTGGTAGTTGGTTCCGAAGATATTATTGACACGAAGGAACAGTCCTACCTTCTCGCGGAAGAAATATTCGGCGCCGGCGCTCAGGTCGGTATAGCTTTTTACGGATACAATCTTATCGTTAAACGGTGCGACCGTTTCGCGCGTGAGCGCTTTGGAATCGCCACGAAGCGATACCTCTCCGTCTATGGTCAGCTTTTTATTGATGACCAAGTGTACGTTCGACAGAAATTCGAGCCCCGGCTTAAACCATGCTTGTTTTTGCACGCTGGTATTGTAATCTGTGGCGATAAATTTCCCCGTCCAGTTAAACATGCCGCCGGTTTTTACGCTGATCTCGCCTTCGAGGCCGATCACTTCGGTTTTGCTGTCATATACTACGTCGAATTTCTGCGCTTTCGTAAAATTATTCACAAAGAGCGGCATGTCTTCAATGGTTTTAAAGGAGGCGGAGGCTTTATAGCCAAATCCCGATCCCGCATTTCCCTTCACGCCGCCGTAGATGTTCGATTTTTCCAGCGCATTTTTGATAAGGATGTTTTCGTTGATGAACATGTTTTCGTTGCTGAGGTTTAGCAGCGTCGTTTTTTGCACATCACCGGTATAACCGCCAAACAAGGTGGCAAACCCGGGCACGATCTCAAAAGAGGCCGTTACGGCAGGCAGGAGGCTAGTGCGCGAGGTTTGTCCAAATTCCTGTACTACGTTTAGTCCTACGGTAAGGTCGTAGTTCTTTCCCTGCAGCTTAACAAATGGATTCGCCCGCAGGATGTTGTTTGATATCCTGTAAGAGGAATCTTTAGTGCCTGTAAAATCGAGCGCAGCGGTAGCGCCAAGGTGGAACCGGCTGAATCCCTTGCTTACAGATCCGCTTACCAGGAATGCGTTTTCGCGCGCTTTAAATGCGTTTCTTAACAGGTAAGCATTTGTTTTAACCGCGTAGCCGAGGTTGCTGCCGGTTTCTTCATAGCGTTCCAGCACTTCCCCGTTCAGGGTAAGCGTGCTGTAGGTTTGCTTTTGGATGTTGACAGGAGCGGTGGTAATTTCAGGGTTATATCCGTAGAAATTGGTCGACTTCCGGTCAAACCGCACATCACCTCCAAGTGTCATTTTATCCTGGATGCTTCGCCCAAACGCGCCAAATTGTTGTTGCGAGTACTTTTGGCCCGCCTGGTCGCCGGCTTGGTTGAGGTGTTTGCCGAATATACCAGCCTGGAGCGCCTCGTCCTTGCCAGTTGCAAAATAGAGCTCCCCGAGCCCGGTGTTACCGTTGCCCGCGCCGGCTTTTATGTAGTTATTTTTCAGGATCGTCTCCTTAATATCGGCGAGCTCCTGTGCCTGCAGCTTCCGGATATCGGTGTTAAGTTCCAGTTTCTTGTCGAGGATCTCGTAACTGAGATTAGGCTTGAAGGGCTTGTTCTCGTCGAGGTCAGGACTTCTGCGTATCTTTACCGCATCTGCAAGTACCGGTTTATAGGCTCGTTCTACCACGATCTCTTCGGTAGTAACTATTTTCTCGGGTTGTTTTGCCGGTTGACCCTGGGCCAGCGATAAGGACGCGTAAGCTGCCAGGGCAGCGGTCATGCCGTATTTTAAATAACCAGGTGTTTTCTTCATCCGTTAGTTCTTTTTGTTCAGACTTTCCAGTTTCGCCTTTGCCGATGGCAGGATATCGTCGTCGCCTTTATAACCTTCAATAATGCTCTTTAATGTTTCTTTCGCCTGGAAAAGGTTTTTCTGTCCTACATATACGTCCGCCAGCAGCACATAGCTTTTTGCCACCCAGTAATCATAGGAGAACAGCTTGCTGGTAAGCTCAAAGATGGTGGCTTCTGCCGCTTTGTAGTTACCTTTCAGGTACTGGATCTCGGCGACGTTGTATTTTGCTTCGGCTGCCGAGATGGTCTGCGCCTGCGTAACCACCTCCTGGAACTGGCGGAGGGCGACGGTGGTGTCCCCTTTCATCAGGTAAGCTTTCCCGCCGAAGAGCATGGCACGGTATTTTTCTTCTTTGGAGGATTTTTCGAACTTGTCGACCAGGGCTACATATTTAAGTACGTCATCCGGCATCTGCATATTACTGTAAGCCTCGAGCAGGTTGTTGATGGCAAAACCGTAATTCGCCTTGTACTCGGCCGTGAGCTCCAGTTTTTTCAGGTAAACCACCGCTTCGTTATATTTTTTCTGCTTCAGGTAAAGGTTAATGATGCTGATCAGTGAGCGTTCGGTGTATTCGCTGGTCCAGTCGTTCAGGATAAAAGTGTAATCGGGAACGGCTTCATCTGGCCGGTTAAGCTTTACCAGGCTTTCCGCCCGGATAAATTTAGCCTGTTTTTCGTGGATGGGCCGTGAGAACTTATCGAAATAAGCATTTACAGCCTCGAAAGTTCCCTGGAAATCACCTCGCTGGTACCTGTTGTAAGCGGCCTGGAAGGTAATGTTATCCTGCTCGGAAGTGGTGAGATTACCGATGTTGGTACTGTTCGCATAGGTGAGAAAACCGTCGGAATCTCCCTTATCGAGGTAAATGTTTTTGATCGATTCGAGCGCCTGTTTGGCTTCGTCGGCCGTGGAATATTCCGAAACCACCCGTTGAAAGGTAGTTAGTGCGCCCGCATCGTCGTCCTGGTTGTACTGTACCAGCCCGATGGTTACCAACGCCCGCGGGGCATAGCTGCTGCGGGGGTATTTTTCCAGCATCGCGGTCAGCCCGGCTTTCGCTTTAGCGTAGTCATTGGTTACGAAATAGGTATAAGCGATCTCGAAATCCGCATCATCCGCATAGTTCGAGCCGGGGTATTGTTTGAGTAACGACTGGAGGGTAGCGATTTTCTCGGCATTTTGCTGCTGCAGCCCAAAGATCATCCCGCGCTGGAAGAGCGCATAGTCTTCGCCGCTTGCCCGCCAGGCGATGATCTTATTATACTGTTCCATGGCATCACCATAGTTCCTGTTTACGAAATATGAATCCGCCAGGCGGAGGGTGGCGTCGTTAAGGGTGTTTTTATCCTGTTCCCCGCCCCTGATGAAGCGCTCGAAGTAGGTTGCCGCCTTTGCATATTTATCATTTTGGAAAGCGGAATAGCCGATGGCGTAGTTAGCGTAATTGTACACATCGGTTTTCTTCGCAGCCGGCAATGCAAGGAATTTCTCGAACTGGACAACAGATTCGCCGTATTTTCTCACTTCGAACATGGCTTCGGCGAGCCAGTAGGTGGCAAGCGCTTCGATCTCTTTGTCGATGCCGTTAGCAGCCGACCGCATCAGCATGGATATCGCGTTTTCGAAAGCACGTTCGTTGTAAAACTCCAGACCGCGGAAATAAGTCACTTTCTGGTAAGCCAGCCTGGCGTCCTGGTTTTTGTTAGTAATAGACTCCAGCACGATCACCGCTTCCTTATAATTCTTGGTAGTGAGCAATACTTCCGCCAGCAGGGTTTTGGCCTCGTTGGTCCGGGCAGATTTGGGGTACGTTTTGAGGAAAAGCTGGATCGCGTCTAAGGCAACGGAGTGGAATTCAAGCTCGTATGAGAGTTTCGCGTAGTTAAAGAGTCCTTCTTCCTGTAAAGCGGCATCGAAGGTGAGCTTTGATGCCCGGAAAAAGGCGTTGCGGGCGCCCTGTTTATTGCCGGTCTTAAGAAACGAGTTGCCGAGCGTAATCATGGCGTGCTGGTAATAAGCGTCGGCCACGGTCATTTTTTCGAGTTCGGTAACCGCCTTGGCGTAGGCGGCATTTTTAAAAGCGGTATACCCGATCTGGTAACTATCCTGGTTATTCTGTGTTTTCCCGAGGTCTTTGTCCTGGAAGCGTTGATAGTAAATTCCCGCGTTCTTATAATCAGACCGGGCAAAATAGGAAGCACCGATGATGCGGTTCATTTCGGGCTTATACTGGTCGTCGATGGTAGCGGTGGCGGGAATGGTGTACCGGAGTACGTCATCATACCTCTTATCAAGGAAGTAAAGGGCCGAAATATAGTAGGGATAGCTCTTTTCGTAGGTTTTTGATCCTTTTAGCCGTTCGAATTCGCGGAGGGCGGTTTTGTAATCGGCATCCGCATAATTGAGGTAAGCGTAATAGTATATGGAAGGTTCCGCAAATTCGCTTTTGCCGTCTTTAAGGGAAGCGAATAATGGCTCCGCTTTTACGTAATCTTTCGAGAAGAAGTAAGAATAGCCCAATTTAAACCGGTATTCTTCGCTTTCTTTGGAGGAGAGGTTCTGTGGCTCGATCTTTTTAAACCATTCGATGGTTTTCGGGTAGTTCTTTTGTTTAAAATAAAACCTGCCGACCTGGTAATAGGCCGAACGTGCGTTGGCGCTTACCGGGTGGTCGTTAATAAACTTCAGGAAGAGCTTTTCCGCATCGTCATTCCCAAGCTCGAGGGCACAAACGGCCCTGTAAAACTCCGCGTTTTCCTTTAAGAGCGAAAACTGGCGCTGGTCACCGCTGCCGTCCGAGGGGAACATCCGCGACTCGTCAACACGGCTGAACTGCGCGGATGCGGCGGCAAATTTGCCTTTTTCGAAAAGCTCGAGGCCTGTCTTGTATGCTTTATCCACCTCGAACCAGGATGTTTGCTGGGATTTGGCCGTAACACCAAGCAGGCATAATAAAAAGGTGAGGCGTATATAGGGTTTCAGCATAATTTAATCTAAGGTGAACAGGCAAAATTAAAAACGAAAAGTACCATAATCCACAGTAGAAACTAACACATGTGGAAAATTAAGGGACTAACGGCAAAAGAAGGTAAATGGTATGAATGTGTGGAAAAGATTAGAAAAATCTAATCCCGCTGGCTTGCCAGCAGGTATAATACCGCCATCCGGATAGCCACCCCGTTTTCCACCTGGTCGAGAATGACCGACTGTTTACTGTCGGCCACATCGCTGGTGATCTCCACTCCGCGGTTCACCGGGCCCGGGTGCATAATGGTGATCTCTTTGTCGAGCGAATCAAGGATTTTTTTGTTTAACCCATATAGCATGGTGTATTCCCGCAGCGTGGGGAAGTACTTGATATCCTGCCGTTCCAGCTGTATACGGAGCATATTGGCTACATCGCACCAGTTGAGTGCTTTCCGGAGATCGTACTCAGTTTTTACGCCAAGGGTATGAATGTATTTGGGGATGAGTGTCGGCGGCCCGCAAACCATCACCTCGGCGCCCAGTTTATGAAGGCAGAGAATATTGGAGAGCGCTACACGGGAGTGAAGGATGTCACCAATGATAGCCACCTTTTTGCCTGCCACGTCGCCGTAGCGTTCGCGGATCGAGTAGGCGTCGAGCAACGCCTGGGTAGGATGCTCATGTGCACCGTCGCCCGCATTCACGATCTGCGCATTAATATGCCTGCTCAGGAATATGCCCGCCCCGGGATAAGGATGCCGCATAACCACCATATCCACTTTCATGGCCAGGATGTTGTTCACGGTATCGATCAGCGTTTCTCCCTTACTCACAGAAGAAGAGGATGCCGCAAAATTCACCACATCTGCGGAGAGGCGTTTCTGGGCAAGCTCGAAAGACAGGCGGGTGCGGGTAGAATTTTCGAAAAAGATGTTGGCAATGGTAATATCACGAAGCGAAGGCACTTTTTTAATTACCGGGCTGTTCAGCACATCTTTAAATCGGTCGGCGGCGTTAAAAATGAGGCCGATGTCAGATTCCCGGAGATCTTTTATGCCTAGTAGGTGTTTGGTGCTTAACTTTTCTGCCATTTATATCTCGGGTTTTACTCTGATAACAAAGTGACTTTATCTTCCTTGTCGGTCTCTTTCCAGCTAACGATCACTTTTTGCGAGTTGATGGTGTCTACCTGTATCCCGATATAATCGGGTTCGATAGGCAGGTGACGCGCATAACGCCGGTCTACCAGCACCAGCAATTCAACCTTTTCTGGTCTCCCGAACGATTGCAGGGCATCCATCGCAGAGCGGATAGTGCGCCCGGTCCACAACACGTCGTCGATCAGGATCACGCGTTTGCCTTCAACCGCGAAATCGATCTGGGTGCTGCTTGGAAGGATGAGCCCTTCGCGCCTGCGGAAATCGTCCCTGAAAAAAGTGATGTCAAGGTCGCCGCAATTGATCCTGGCCGCCGGGAGAATTTTTCGCAACTCTTCCGTGATCCGCCTTGCAAGGAAGATTCCCCGGGGCTGAATCCCCAGGATCACGGAATCGGTAAAATTGTCGTGATTTTCAATTAACTGATAGCAAAGACGCTGCAGCGTGACCTGGAACTTTTGACCGTCGAGCAGGATTAGGTTTTGCATCAGGGATAAATTGAACAAAAATACAATAAATCAGCTTATTTCTTTTTGGGTTTGGCAGAAGACGCCGGTAAATCTTTGCCTTTTGCAGTTTGCTGCTGCTGCCTCATGTAGTCTTCCATGCGTTGCTGGAAGCCGGATTTTTTCTTCGCCGTTTCCGGTTTTTTCTTGTTCTCCTGTATCTGGGCGTGGATCTTGTCGTCGTTTACCATCTGCCTGATCAGGAATTGCTGTGCAAAGGTGAGCATGTTGGCCAGGAAGTAATAATAGTTCAGACCAGCAGGATAGCTGTTGAGCACACCCAGGAAGATGATGGGAGAAATATACCCGATGTATTTCATCTGTCCCGTAGCCCCGGAGATCTGGTTGTTGAAATAAGTATAGATCAGGGTCGAAATGGTCATCAGGATACACATCAGGCTCAGGTGATTCCCGATGAAGGGAACCTTGATCCCGAAATTGATAAACGCATCATAAGTTGAAAGATCATCCATCCATAAGAAACTCTGCTGCCTGAGCTCGAACAGGTTCGGGAAGAAAAAGAAGAACGCCATTACGATAGGCAGCTGCAGCAGCATCGGTATACATCCGCCTAACGGGTTTACGCCGGCCTTTTTATATAGTTTAAGGTATTCCTGCTGAAGCAGGGTAGGGTTGTCTTCGCCGACCTTTGCCTTGATCTCGTCCATTTCAGGTTTTAAAACCCGCATTTTGGCCATCGAGAGGTACGACTTATAAGTTAACGGCGATAATACCACTTTCAACAGCAGGGTGAGTACCAGGATGATCAGCCCGTAGTTCCAGTTAAAGCTGTCCAGTATCCTGAAAACGTACAGCACTACGTAGCGGTTGATGTATTTTAACGGCCAGTAACCCATCTCTACCTGTCGCTCAAGCTCATACCCCTGTTTTTCGAGGATGCTGAACTTATTTGGCCCAAAGTAGAACTCCATAGGATAGGCGTTCACGGCCTGGCGGGAATATGGAAGCTGCATGTTGGCAGCGAACGCTTTTACCGCACGGGGATCTGAAGGAACGGAGCTCACACTCAATGTTCCTTTGGTAAATCCTTCCCTGGCAATCAATACGTTAGAGAAAAAGTGCTGCTTAAAAGAGATCCATTGAATTTTCCCTTTGTCGCCGATGGCTCTTTGTTCGTCTTTTGCCGTTTCGAGGTGGGTTACCTTGTCTTCTGCATCGAGGTAATATGCGGTAGAAGTAGGTTGTTCATTGGTTACATCTTTTTCTTTTTGTTTAAGCAGTGCTTCCCAATTCAGCGTAAGCGGTTTGTTTGGCGCGAAGACGTCCTCCATGCCCTGCGCCCGGATGGTGAAGCCCACTTTAAAGCTGTCGCCCGTCAGTGAATAGATGTAATCGATGTATTTTCCTTCGGAGTAGGTAAGCCTGAATGAAATCGAGGATGAATCGCCCCTGGCTACCGACAGTGACGATGAAGAAGGTGTAAAGTAGAGGTCGTTGGTAGAGATCAGGGCGCCGGCGGTATTAAATACGAGGCCGAACTTGCTGTCTTTCCCCTCGAACATCACCAGGGGTTTCTTGTCGTAGGTTTTGTACTCTTTTAAAAGTACGGAAGCGATCCTTCCGCCCCTGGTATCGAAGCTTACTTTTAAATGTTCATTTTCGAGGGTGATCAGTTGGCTGGTGCCGGCGATGGCTCCGCCGAAAGGACCTTTAAAGGCGGTGGAATCGGCAACCGCCTGCTTACCCGGGGCCGGTGTTGTTTTGAGTGCTGCTGTCGGTTTACCTGCGTTGGCTCTTTTTACTGAATCCTGGTATTGAACTAACCGCTCTTTTTTTAACTCGGCTTCCGAGGGCTTCATTAAGAAAGTTGAGCCAACTATAATGATCAGGATCAAAAAAAGTCCTGTATAAGTATTCCTATCCATTCTAAAAAATAAATCGCCTGTTATTTCTTTCGGGCAAAGCCCAGCGAAGCGGCGACAAAGTTAACAAAAAGTGGATGCGGATTATCAACAGTTGATTTTAATTCCGGATGGAACTGTCCGCCCACGAAAAACGGGTGATTCTTTAATTCGATGATCTCTACGAGGCTGTTTTCCGGGTTGATCCCGGAGGCAATGAGCCCGGCCTTCTCAAAATCCGCCAGGTAATCGTTGTTAAATTCGTACCGATGGCGGTGGCGTTCGGTGATCTTATTTTTGCCATAGATCATGGCGGCTTTGGTGCCTTTTTTTATTTCGCAGGTGTAAGAGCCGAGCCGCATGGTACCGCCCTTGTTGCGGATCTTTTTCTGCTCCTCCATCATAGAAATAACCGGGTGTTTTGTATGTTCGTCGATCTCGGTGGTGTGGGCGTCTTTCCATCCGAGGATGTTGCGGCCATATTCTACTACCGCGCACTGCATCCCGAGACAGATCCCGAAAAACGGGATGTTGTTTTCGCGAACATGCCGGATCGCTTCGATCTTTCCCTCTATTCCCCTGCTTCCAAAACCAGGGGCCACCAATACGCCATGCAGCCCGGCCAGTCTTTCCGCCGCATTTTCCGCGGTTAATTCTTCCGAATGGATGAACTTCAGCTTAACCTTACATTCGTTTTTCGCGCCGGCGTGGATAAATGCCTCGTTGATGGATTTATAGGCATCCGGCAGTTCGACATATTTACCGATGAGCCCGATGCAGATCTCGGCAGTCGGGTTTTTAAGCCTCCCCAGGAAGTCCTTCCAGCTTTCGAGGTGCGGATCGCTTTTATGGGGAAGCTTTAATTTGGTAAGCACGGTTTTGTCAAGCTGTTCCTTCAGCATCAGCAGCGGAACATCGTAAATGGTGGAAGCATCGATCGATTCGACCACTGCATTGATATTCACGTTACAGAACAGGGCGATCTTTTTGCGGATATCCTGGTTAATATGGTGTTCGGTACGGCAAACGAGGATATCCGGCTGGATACCGTACTCGAGCAACATTTTTACGGAGTGCTGTGTGGGTTTCGTTTTTAGCTCGCCGGCCGCGGCAAGGTAGGGGATCAGGGTAAGGTGAATTACGATCGAGTTGCCCGATCCTGCTTCCCACCTGAACTGACGGACGGCTTCGATAAAAGGAAGCGACTCTATATCGCCTACCGTTCCGCCTAACTCCGTGATCACGATATCATAGTCGCCGGTTTCGCCAAGGATACGCATGTTGCGCTTGATCTCGTCGGTAATGTGCGGGACTACCTGCACGGTTTTCCCGAGATAGGCGCCTTCACGTTCTTTGTTGATCACGTTCTGGTAGATGCGCCCGGTAGTAATATTGTTGGCTTGAGAAGTAGGAACATTCAAAAAACGTTCGTAGTGGCCAAGGTCGAGATCTGTTTCCGCACCGTCTTCGGTGACATAGCATTCTCCATGCTCATAGGGATTCAGCGTTCCCGGGTCAATGTTGATGTACGGGTCGAATTTCTGGATGGTTACGCGGTATCCTCTCGATTGAAGGAGCTTGGCAAGTGAAGCCGAAATAATACCTTTTCCTAACGACGAGGTTACGCCGCCTGTAACAAAAATATACTTAGTCATGAGTGAAGGATTAGCCACTTACTATTGCCTGATGTTAGCAACCGGTAATGGTTTTTGTACGGGATTCAAAAGTAAGAAAATTTTCGGGTATAGCGGGATTTGTGGAGAAATGAAAGGATGTGGAAAAGCGGAATGATAAGATAGAAGCTGCGGGTAACGCTGTAATCCCCATGCGCCGTTCGTGATATTTTATCAACATGCCCAAACTATCCGGTAAAGTAGCGGTTGTTAATAAAACGGCTATCGACCGGCAGCCGGGTTCCTTTTAGTATACCTGTGGATAAAATTAATGTGTGCCCTTAACCGGCTTTATTTCCGTGTCTTGAAACTAAAAGGTGTTGAAAACTCATTTTTTTGTCATTAAAATGCCAATGTGTTAAGCTAAAACGTTTTCCTTTGATATTTTATCAATAAAACATCAAAAAAAATATGAAATAATTTGCAAAAGCTATTTTTGGTATTTAAATTTGTAAACGCAAAACGATAAAATCATTTTGTAAACGATTCACCACTTAAACATCAGGGACCATGAACTTAAAAGAGGTATTACTAAACGGCTTAAGCTTTAACGAGATCTTAAAGCGATTTTCAATCGATCGTACAAATTTCACTATCCGTGATGAGGAAGTGATCGAGTGCAAGAAGAACCTGACCCGGGGAGATATTTTTAAGGAAAGTATCGTTATCCAGGGTAAAGCGGATAATGGTCCTATCTTTAACTTTTTTGGTACCCTGCATTATAACCTGCTAAACCACCTGGCGGTGTTTGAGCTGGATTCCGTAGAAAAAAATGCGGTTTCGGCATAATTAGCCGGATAACCCTGTGTTATAAAACCCCGCCCGGAAACGGCGGGGTTTTTTGTTGAATTTTAACATTCTGCGCCAGCTACATACGTACTAAATAAATGGCCGCTGTTAGCTATAAATAGTGAGGAAGGAGCGAAGAAATAACATTTTCCGGGCTGGTCCGCGGTTATTCTTTTGATTCCCCGGAGAAGTGTAATTCCACTACGCGTCCGATGATGATCAGCGCCGGATGTGTGAGCTTACTTGCGGTCGCCATAGCAGGAAGATCTTTTACTTTCCCGGAGATAAATTTTTTATTGGGCAGTGAGGCGTGCTGAACAATCGCGGCGGGCATTTCCCCATTTCCCGAGGATAAATAAGTTTCGGAGATCTCCGCCAGCTTTTTCATTCCCATATAGATCACCACGGTAGCACGGCTTTGTATGGCAAGCCTGAGATCGTCGGATAAAGAGCCGTCCTTTTTCGTGCCGGTTACCATCCATACGCTTTCGCTCACCGAACGATGGGTTAGGGGAACGTTTTCCATCCCCGAGGCCTGCATACTGGTAATGCCCGGAACGTAATAAGCGTCGATGCCTTCCGCCCGGGCATAAAGCATCTCTTCAAAGCCTCTGCCAAAAATAAACGGGTCGCCTCCCTTTAGCCGGATAACAGACCCATGTTCGAACGCCTTTTCGCGGATCAGGGCATGAATGGTTTCCTGCGGCGTATATTTGCCGTAAGGCTGTTTGCCTACGTATATTTTTTCGCAACCGGCCGGTGTTACGGCCAATAGTTCTTTGTTGGCAAGATTATCATACAGCACGGCTTTCGCTTGCCGGAGCAATCGGTACCCTTTCATGGTAATTAGTTCCGGGTCGCCGGGGCCGGCGCCGATGATGTAAAGTTCAGGACGGGTCAAGTGTGTTCAATTATCTTCAAATATAGCCCGATGATACAGAAAGTATATCCTCCAAAAGTAAAACCTGTTGCCCGGTTCGGAGGTTATACAACCGGAGGCTATATAGATCATGGAAACCCTGAATTTTAAGACAAATATCAACTGCAGCGGATGCGTAACGGCGGTTACTCCCTTCTTACATAAGGAAGAAAATATTTTAAAATGGAAAGTGGATACCGACCATCCCGCTAACATATTAACCGTTGAGGTGCAGAATATAGGCGAAGGCGAGGTAGTGAAGCTAATAAAAAAAGCCGGGTTCGACGCAGAGCGGATCTAAGATCAGCCTTCTTTTCGTTTCGATTTCTCCCAGGCGGCGCTTTGCTTTTTCCTGAAGTACCGGATGATACCCGCAATTACCGCGTAATTCATCACACAAAAATAATAGGGCACGAATAGGGCTTTCACGCGAAGTTGTCTTTTTTCGAGTATAAAACCTGCGAGGGCCAGCAAGTAGAATCCTAGCTGGCAAATAAAAAGGAGCTGGTACAGCACAGCACCGGGTTGTGCTGCAAGCAATGCATTTAAAATAAGCGCCAGGACCAGGAGGAAGGGGGTGACCGTCCAGCGAAGTACCCGGTGGCTGATATATTGGAAGCTCAGCATGCCGTATTTGAAAATGTTCAGTAAGCCGGCAAGCCACACGATAGACTGCATGCCGCCCGCGGCGATGCGCACTTTTCGCTTAAGCTCTTCAGTTACGTTTTCAGAGGCTGTTTCCACTGCATACGCTTCGGGCTCGTAAATGATCCGGTACCCTTTTTGGGCGATCAGCATCGAGATCATAAAGTCGTCGATGATCGAATCCGGCGAAACGGGCAGGTACAGCGATTTCCTTACGCTGAACAGTTCTCCGGCGGCGCCTACAACCGAATACAGCTCAGAGTCCCATTTTTTTAGCTTCGACTCATATTTCCAGTAAAATCCTTCGCCTGCCGAGCTTGCATCAGCAGTTTCCCCGGCGGAAACGCGTTTTTCGCCGGCTACGGCACCAACCGTTGGATCGGAGTAATGCCGGCATAAATTGATCAGTGCATCCGGGTTTAAAAAGGTATTGGCATCGGTGAACACGATGGCATCGGTTGTTACTTCCGTAACGGCGCGGTGAACGGCAGCGATTTTGCCTTTGCGCTCGGGACTATGCATCAGCCTGATCTGCTGGTATTGCGCGATGAGCTCCGGTGTACGGTCTGAGGACCCGTCGGTAATAAATACCAGGCTCAGTTTGCCTGCCGGGTAACGAAGCTCAAGCGTGTTTTTGATTTTTTCGGTGATGTAATTTTCTTCATTGTAGGCAGCCACAACCAGCGTGCAGGAGGGCAGGGAGGCGTCTGACGATACCGGAAGCGGCCTTGCTCCCTTGATCGCCCTCCGGATCCTGACCAGGATAAACAACACAAAGCCATATCCCACGAAAGTGTATATAACAACAAAAATACTTAACCAGAAAATCAGGGCCATGAACTTACTTAAGCGTGTAACCTAAAACTGTGCTGTCTTTATTATTTGTAACGTTCCACCAGACCGCCCTTAAAAGTACGGGAATAAAAGCGAAGTTCCCTTTAGCGATATACACCAAGATGTTTCGTGTGCAAACCAGCAGTATAAAATA
Organism: Hufsiella ginkgonis; assembly: GCF_009834915.1. Classification (GTDB taxonomy): domain Bacteria; phylum Bacteroidota; class Bacteroidia; order Sphingobacteriales; family Sphingobacteriaceae; genus Hufsiella; species Hufsiella ginkgonis. The sequence continues at coordinate 217,422 of NZ_WVHS01000003.1, forward strand.
CACATAGAAAAATAACCGGGCGGCAGGCGGCGAGTTCCTCCTGGCGAACAGGATGCGGTTACGGTTCATAAAGTATTCTTTTAACGGGCTGTTGGCGCCCACAGAGATCGATTCCTTATGGTAAATAAGTGCGTTCGTATTGATCATCAGGCGGTACCCGGCTTGTTTAAACCGCTCGCACCAATCCATTTCTTCGTAATACAGGAAGAAATTTTCGGGCATCAGTCCTGCTTTATCTATGGCTTCTTTCCGGATCATCATCGCTGCGCCATGTACGAACCCGGTTTCTCGCTCGATATTATCATATTGCCCCCGGTCCTTTTCCAGGTAACCCGGGCTGGCGTTTTGTATCGTGTAATAGTTCATCGGTGTGAACCCCACGTATTGGATCGTGTCTGGCACACTAAAGAACCTGATCTTGGGTGATACTACCGCGACTGAAGGAAACCGGTCGAGCGTATCCGCCAGGGTTTCTGCCAATCGGGGCGTAAATTCTGTATCGTTATTCACCAGGAAAAGATAGTCGCCGGTAGCCGCTTTTATCCCCAAATTATTGCCGCCGGCAAAACCTAAGTTCGTGTTGGAACGTATAAAGCTAATATGCGGGTACCTGGTGGTCCACTCCGGCACGTGGTTAATTTTACTGCCGTTGTCTACCACAATGATCTCCGTTACGGTAGATCCTTGCGCCTGGATAGAATGAATTAATTCTTCTGTAACCAACGGTTGGTTGAAATTGACCGTAATAACAGAGATGCTTGCCATGAATAGTTGTTGTAAAGAGCCGAAAAATACAATTTAATTGCGATAATCCGACGGTAATAATGATTGAAGAAGTGGACGGAAAAGAAGCGGCGATGGCCAACAGGAAATTGGATGAGCTTATCGTCATGCTCGATTCAGGAAAACTGGATAGGGAGCAGAAGTTTCTTATGCAGCAGCGTTTAAACGAAGCATTAAAACGCTCGTCTTTTGATCCCGACGTTTTCGAGCCTTTTGTTAAGCTTGGAGAAAATACGCAGCTTTCCCGCGAGGATATGGCCGACGACCTTGAGTCGTTACTGGCGCAGATCCCGCTCGATAGCAACATCTCAAAAAAATACCTCCTCATCGAGCACTCTAAGCGGGTGGTACAGGTGATCATCTCTTTCCTGTTAATAATTATGGGTATTAGTATGATCATCATCAAGGCTCCGCCAAATTTTGAGATGTTTACGATCTATTACTTCACGTGGGACGACGGCATCACCCTCATGGATTTAATTTCCGTTTTAATTGTATTTTCGGGCATCTATTTACTGATCAGCGCATGGTTGTATTTGCGCAGAGCTGAACATTGATGACTGCCTCGAAAAAGATCTTACTGGTTGATGATGATCGATTTATGCTTGAGCTTACCGCGAGGGCGCTTGAGAAGGAAGGCTTTTTTTGCCACAAGGCATTGTCGGCACTGGAAGGATTGGAGATACTTGCACAATCGCTGCCAGATATCATTCTTTCTGATTATGATATGCCGGGGCTGAATGGTTTTGATTTCAGGCAGCGGGTGTTATCGGACCCGAAACTGAAGAATATCCCGTTTGTTTTCCTTACTTCATTTACCGATGAAGACCTGATGATCAAGGGCCTCGACCTGCAGGCGGTCGATTATATCACGAAGAATACACCGCTGGCAGTGATTGTCTCCAAGCTTAATAACCTGTTAAGCACGGTGCGCGAAGAGCATCAGCGATCGCTGCAGGAGCTTCGCAAAACGGCGGAGGCGCTGAACCTCCGTTCGGTACCGGTGAAAGCACCCGTGATCGGCGGCGTAAAGATCGATTTCCTGCATCACCCGTTCCAAAATTACCCGGGCGGGGATTTTATCGATTTTATTGTCGTCGACAATTCCTTTACTTTCTGCATACTTGGCGATGTGATGGGGAAAAAGTGGGGAGCCTGGTTTTTTTCCTTCAATTTTCTCAGCTATATCCGTTCTGCGGTGAGGCTTTGTGTGTTCGAAGGCGACCTGTCTACCGCAAGCATCCTTCGCAAGATTAATAAAGTGATTTACCTCGACCCCGTACTAAGCGATGTGTTTTCCACCGTTTCGCTTATCCGCATCGAACATGCTACCGGGAATATTTTATATTCTGGTGCGGGAGATCTGCCGCTGATCCGGTACCGGGCCGACCTCGATGAAACAAGCCGGTTAACATCGTCGGGCCTATTGCTCGGCTTGTTTCCGGATGGAAAATACGACGAAGCAGGGGTCACGATGAGTAAGGGAGATAAGTTGATCATGATCTCCGACGGAATGATCGACTACGAGGATGAGGTGGGAAAGAAAAGTGATTTCCAGCTATTTTATAACTCGGTGTTACCGGTGATCGGGCAGGAGAACGCGTTCGAGCGCATCAAAGCAGCCACCTTCGCCGAAAATACGGAGAAAGTACAGGTGGATGACTGCAGCATGATTTTTTTTGAAATAAAATAAGATATGATACAAGTTAAAGAGCTCGGTGACTATGTTGTGGCTTCGCTCAAACTGAAAGAAGCGAATCTCACGGAAGCCGAAAGGTTTAAAAAGGAATTGATGGAAGTGATCGATCAGGGCCATAAAAAGATCATTGTCGACTTCGAACAAGTAATGTATGTCGACAGTTCCTTCCTCGGAGCACTGGTTTCTTCGTTAAAATATGCAATGACGCTGGGTTCTGACATCGCGGTAGTACATCTGAATAAGGATATTTTCAACCTGTTCCAGTTGATCAGGATGGATAAGGTATTTCATATTTATAAAACCTTACCGTAACCGGAGAATGGCTGGTTTTAAGAAGCAGTTCCATTTCACGGAAACGGGAGATCTATATCCTTTTATGCTCGAAATTCTCTCAGAGATCGAAGAGCGTACGGGCGAAACAATATTTAATCGAATCAGGGGCAGCAGCCGGTTTATCCTGATCGAGTTGCTCACCAACGCGATCAAACATACGAATGGGACCATTTCCGTTATCTGTTTAGAGATCGACGGTAGTAATGTGACCATCAGCCGCTCCGACAGCGGGCAGCGTTTCCTGGTCGAAAGACCGGATCATGTGATCTACAGCGACGATATGGCCACGTTGTACGGGAAACCGCTAACGGATGATAAGTTGGTTTTCAACGTAGTAGACCACGACCTGACGAGGCCGCCGCTTGTTGAGCACCTTTCCGAGCATTACGGCCTGACGATCATCACCAAAGCATCCGACGAATTTACGTATGCTTATGATCCCGCAGCCGGGACTAACACGTTTTCAGCAAGAATTAAATTAGGTTAACCGGGACATTCATCTTTTCGGCGGGTGTCGACCAGGTAAACGATCTTCCACCCGTTAGGTCCCTTTACCAGTTGGAAGGAGTTTACGCCGCAGTGGCTGAACTGGTCGCCGGTATAAAATTTGTAGTTGGTCCACACGCTCGCAAGGCGACCATCGATCAGTACGTAGTTAAATGTGATTCGCTCATCCCATACAGCGGGATGCGGGGCGCCCACCGCTTTAAGAAACGATGCGGGGTCGTCGGTTTTGACAGCTAACGTGAGGGAGGCTGGAATTGTTTGAAGGACCATCCCGGGAGCGAACGTAGTTTTAACCAACGCACTATCGCCCTTGCGCATTCCTTCAAACAAAGTATTTATCACTTTTTTTACCGCATCCGTTTCGGGACTTTGCGCAAATGCAGTAACGCTAAATAGAAACGAAAATGTAAGTAAGAGCAAGGCTCTTTTTTTCATAACCGGTAGATAGCCTGATTTCCGTATCAAACGGAATATGAACCTAGTATTCGGAGCCGCCACCGCGATTGTAGCCACCGCCACCGCCGCCTTTGTTGTAACCGCCGCCACTACCGCCTTTATTGTAGCCACCTCCGCCGCCACCGCCGCGATTAAAACCGCCACCGCCGCCGCGTGAAAAGCCGCCTGGTTTTTTATCCTGACGCTCCTGGGCCTGCGATACCGCGATAGAGCGGCCGCCTACCTGTAAACCGTTCAGGTTCTCGATAGCCTTCAGCGCTTCAGATTCATCAGCCATTTCTACGAAACCGAAACCTTTGCTTCTGCCGGTTTCTTTGTCTGTAATAATCTTGATAGAGCTAACTTCTCCGTATTGTTCAAAGATCCCTCTTAATTGATCTTCCTCTAAGCTGTAGGGAAAACCGGCACAAAAAATGTTCATTTAATTTAGCTTTTCTGTTAAAGAATTATTCCTGGGAATAGTTTTAATTTTTTTAAAGATATTAAAAAAGAATAAAAGTGTTCACAAAACAAAATTTAATCTTTTCGTAATCTTCTTCCTTAAAATTAAACAATACGAACGATAAATAACCCAGGTTGGGTGCGATTTGTTGTTTATTTTTTCAATCACGTAATGCGGCCCGCGAGCAGCCCTGGAATTTATAAACGGCTCCCGCCGGAAAGATCCGGGACGGCGGCCGTCGCTTTCCCCCGGCTGCCCTTCCGTTGGGTCTTGTGGTTTCGCACCGTTAGTTTGGTCCGTTAAAAACAGTATTTTAGCCGTATGAAGAAAATTGTATTTATCGCAGCGATGTTTTATGGTTTTGGAGTAACTGCCCAGGTAATTAACCCGGTACAGGTACTGAAGGATGTGGAGATCTTATCGTCAGACGTGTACGAGGGAAGACAGACCGGCACGAAAGAGAACCAGATGGCGGCCGATTATATCATCGGGAGACTGACAAAGTTGGGTGTCGCTCCGTACCAAAAGGATTTTAAACACCCTTTTACCTTTAAAACGCGCCAGGGCGAAGACGTAAAAGGCGTAAATGTGCTGGGAATAATCCCGGGAAAAACCGCGGGCCTGATCGTAATCTCCGCACACTACGACCACGTGGGGATTAAACGCGGACTAATTTATAATGGCGCCGACGATAATGCTTCCGGGGTGGGCGGGCTGTTGGCAGCAGCGGAGTTTTTTACGAATAACAAGCCTGAGAAGACCATCATCATAGCGGCGTTTGATGCCGAAGAAATGGGCCTGCAGGGGGCGAAGGCATTTGTGGCCGATCCAACGACTGAGCTTTCAAAGATCCTCCTGAATATCAATATGGACATGATCAGCCACAATGATAAAAACGAGCTTTACGTGGCCGGCTCCTTTGCGAATCCCGCGCTTAAACCGTTCCTGGTAAGTAATAATCCAAAAGTTAAACTGATTGCCGGGCACGACGATCCCAAGCTTGGACATGATGACTGGACCAATCAGAGCGACCAGGGCGCATTTAACGCAAAAAAAATCCCTTTTCTTTACTTCGGTGTGGAGGATCACCCGGATTATCATAAAGCCACGGATGAATATTCCACCATCACGAAGGACTTTTACGTAAATGCCGTTGAAGTGATCATCCGGATCGCGGGCAACTATGATAAAAGCACGGCTAAAAAGTCGAAAAGCAAACTGATCATGAAAAACTAACCGGAGCGGCTAGTTTTTCTGTTTGATCCTGTTTTCTATTGCTCCTTTAAATTCTCCGGGTATTTCGATCGTTATAGCTTGTGCGCCCGACGCGCTAACGGTGGCGCTCTCTTTAGAGGCGCTCACGGAAGAGATCGTATTGGTGGCGATGTAATTGATGGCGGCAAGCGTCGACGATTCTTTCGAGTTGCCGAAGTCGCGTGTGACATCGTCGAACGTAGTTTTATCGGGGGTAAATCCAGTGAAATAGTCACCTTCTCCAGCCGAGTTCCGGGTCTGGAACATGGAGTAATAGACGTTGTAATTACCGATCCTGATCGGGAAAAAACCGATCGGCTTACCATACGATTTCGCGCCGAAGATCTTTACGTTCATATGCGGCTTCAGGTTGTTGATCACGAGCTCGCTGGCCGATGCGGTATTCCCGGTAACGATAAACGCGACGTTGGTAATGTTTTCAAGAGCACCTTTCTTGGCGAATTTGTAAGTATGCTTTGCCAATGAAAAATCTGCATCTGCATAAGTCCTGATGCGCCCGTTAACATATTGTACCTTGTCGTTGTCGTCCAATTGCGGCTGATTTGCCAGTATCCTGGCATTGTTTGCCTGCATGGTGCTGTTGTAGGTTTCGCTGAACATGGTGCTTCCGGTAAGCGTCCCGGGAGCGATCAGGTCGGTAAGATGTTGTGCGGTAGAAACGTATCCTCCGCCATTATACCTTAGGTCGATGATGAGCGCGGTAACCCCTGCGGTCTTAAACCCGCTGAATACCGTGGTGAGGGCGGCTTCGGAGTTTTCGGCAGAGGAAAACCGTGCGTAGGCAATATAACCGATTTTTTTACCGAGCGTGTCGATCACGCGGCTGGCGAAGATAGGGCTGCTTTTATATACAGCTTTGGTGAGGGTAAGGTTGGTCTCCACGCCGTTCACTTTGCGGGTAAGCGGAAGCGTAGTTTGTGCCAACGCACTGTTAATGGCATTTACTTCGGCCGAAAAATTGGCCCCATACGCTACGCCATTCAGTTTGCTAAGGATTTGTCCCCGGCGAATCCCGGCGTTCCATGCCGGCGAATTCAGGGCCACGAAACGCACATACAGGTCGTACGTGGTGTTTGTCGCATCTCTATAAAGTCCCGTTACGGCAATGCCAAGGTCATTCCCGTTTCCTTCCAGGTCCACGGCGCTGATCGTACCCGGCATATACGCTACCGGGTTGATGGTGGCGCGGTCCTGGATATACGAGTATTTCGGTTTACCGACAGTGGTGGTGTATTCGTAAGGCAGACCGGTAGTGGTATTTATCTTGTATTGGCTGATCGCGAACAGCTCGCTGTTAAAATTCGTTAATTCGCTGCCCGACGCCGTAAACCCCCGGGGGTTAAAAGCTTCTACGGTGGGTAAGGCGTCGTTCCAAAAGTAAACCTGTTTGGCATATAAAAAGATCGAATCTTTAGTAAGCTCGGCTCGTGTGCCATTTGCCGTTTCAGGTGGTGTACCGGTATCAGGCGTCTTTTTAGCACTTTTTTTGCAGGATACCGCCAGTAAAACCAGCAGGCAGGGAACCATCACCTTAAGCATCGAGAGGTTCCGTCGTTGTTGAGACGTCATTTATTTAACTTTTAAATTTCTAATTACCATCCCTTTAAATTCATTCCTGTCCAGCTTTTTGGTGATCCTGGCTGCCTCGGCCACAGTAAACACGCCAGTCGATTTTGAGCTGCTTACGCTGTTTTCACCGGAGTTAGTCGCGGCAAATGTTCCTTTACGCGCGTAGGTAAGCGCATAAGCCAGCAGCTTTTCGGAAGTATCGCCAAATTCTTTCGTTAGATCGTCGTTATCTTCTTTGTTTACGGCTATGCCGTCGTAGTAACCGCCCTGTCCCAGGCTGTTTTTCGACTCGAACTGCGGAATATAAAGGTCGAGCTTGTCAATGGTGATCGCGAAAAATCCCACAGGTTTTCCATACGTTTTATTGCCGATCAGCTGCACATCCATCAGCGGTTTCAGGTTATTAATAAGCAGTTCGCTCGCGGAGGCGGTGCCGCCGGTCACAATAAAGTAGCAACGGTTCACGTTCAGGCTCCCGATTTTTGCGAACCGGCGGGTTAAATCGGATGCGGCATAACTTTCATCGAACGCAGAAGTAAGTACGCCGTTATCATAATATTTCTGATTTTTAAGGATAGTAGCGTTCCCGCTTTGCATCAGCTGGTTAAAGTGTAGCGAATACATGGCGGTATTATTTGCGCTCGCAGGCACGATAAGGTTTGCCAGGAGTTCGGAAGTGTCTACTGCGCCACCCCCGTTGTAGCGAAGGTCGATGATCAGCTCCGTTACGCCCTTCGACGCAAAATCAGCGAAGACGGCGATCAACTGCTGGTTTACGTTGAGGGTGAAGCTGTTAAACACGATATAACCGATCTTTTTGCCGCCTTCCGTATATACGTTGGTGAAAAGGATGGGATTAATCGTATAGCTTCCGCGTGTTACCACCACATCCTGTGTACTGTTGTCAGGCTTTTTTACCGTCATGGTTACACTGGCTGCCGAACCGAATATGGCATTCACTATAAAGTTGATGCTGGCGTTGGTAGTCGTGGTAAGGTCTGTGCTTCCGTTAAGTTTTATGATCTGGTAACCGCGTTTTAGCCCGAGCGCTGCGGCAGGAGAGTTCGGGTACACATATTTTACCCGGAGATCCGAAGTGGAGTTAAAAAAAACGGAAAACCCATAATCACCGGCCGTTCCGCCGATCGCAGAGGCCAGTGTCCCATCATCAATGAAGGAATATTTGGGCTCATCCGGGTAATCTTCGTCGTATTCGTAATTTTTCCCGGTGGCAGGATTTAGTGTGAGCCTGGTAATGGCCAGCAGTTCCGCGTCGTTGGACGTGTACTTACGGGGATTGAACGCCTCATAAGTCGGCAGCGCGGTGTTCCATAAATAAGTTTGCTGTGCATAGAGGTAGATCGAATCTTTCGTAAGCGCTTCCCTCTGGGCTGGGTCGACTTTATTTTTTTTGTCCTTTTTGCAGGATGTTGCTACAAGGCTGGTGACCAACAGGCACCACATCGCTAACTTCAAACAGGTAAAGCTTTTCATCATAGTAGCACGATAATGTTAATCTATCTAAGAAAACCCTGATCTAAATAATCGATCCCAGCAGCGTCAGCAAATTCTTCGTCAACTTTCAGGGTACCAATTATTAACAGTTCTTTTCGCAGAATATTGTGCTGTGCCAGGATCATATTTAGTACGTCGGTTTCAGGCTTGGGGTTTGTCTCGGCGGTAAAATAAACGGTGAGGTGCTTTTCGAGCCCGTGCCACTCGATTTGGCGTATTTTATTCAGTTGCTGCCCGGGATCGCCGTCGGTTACCAGGAATATTTTCTTCCGGTCGACCACAATTTCCTGCAGCAGTTCCAGCATCGGCTTATATAGCAGGAGCTTGAGCGGAAGTCGGGCCGTTTGGTGCAGCAGCCCGAAGTTCCTCCGGTATTTTTCATCCAGGGCGAAGGCAGCCAGGGCACGGTCGAAGATCCCGGCGGCGCCATGATGGTCGAGCGAGGTTTTAAAGAAAGAAGTGAGATCGGCCGCAGGCGGAAACCCTTCGGTATATTCGATGAAATTTGCGAACAGGTAATATACCTGGAGCAGGTAATCCCGCTCCGGGTAAAGTACGTTGTCTAGTTCGAAAATAAAGGCCTTTTTAGCAGGGTCCAGATCCGCGTAATTCAACATGTGCCGTATTTTATACAGGCGAAAATAGCGGTGATTAGTCCGTTCTTTTCAGGCCATATTTTTCGATCTTACTGTATAAGTGGCTTCGCTGGATGTCGATATCGTCCGCCGTTTTAGACACGTTCCAATTGTTTTTTTCGAGCTTATACTTAATAAAATCGCGCTCCATGTAATCTTTATACTCCTGGAAATTGGCGAACTGGTCATAGTTTCCTGTTACGGCAATGCCGTTACCGTTCGCCGCAGCGGCAGGCGCGGGGCCTGATGGATTGGCAAACGTGTTCACGTCGCTTTCCGTAATGCTTTTTTCGCTCAGGATGATAAGCCTTTCCACCATATTGCGCAGTTCGCGGATATTGCCGGTCCATGGCAATGCTTTCAGCGCTTCGATGGCGCCGTCGGAGAATTTCTTTACCGGTACGCCATAGTCATTGCAGATCTCCTCGCAAAAAGCATTTGCGATAATCGGGATGTCGTTTTTACGTTCGGTAAGATGGGGAACATGGATGAGGATCACGCTAAGCCGGTGGTAAAGGTCCATACGGAAATTGCCGGCATCGATCTCTTTAAGCAGGTCCTTATTGGTTGCTGCCAGCACGCGTACGTTCACCTCGATCTCTTTTTCGCCACCCACGCGGGTGATGCGGCTTTCCTGCAGGGCGCGCAATACCTTCGCCTGCGCGGATAAGCTCATATCTCCAATCTCATCCAGGAACAAGGTGCCGCCGCTTGCCTGCTCGAACTTCCCGATCCGTTGCTTAACGGCTGAAGTAAAGGAGCCTTTTTCATGGCCAAACAGCTCGCTTTCAATTAACTCTGAAGGGATTGCGGCACAGTTCACCTCGATCAGCGGGTTATTTGCCCTGTTCGATTTTTCGTGAAGCCAGCGTGCAACCAGTTCCTTGCCGCTCCCGTTAGCCCCGGTGATCAGCACGCGGGCGTCTGTAGGGGCCACGCGCTCTATCGTGTCGTGGATCTTGGTGATGGCGGGTGAGTTTCCCAGGATCTCCCGGGTTTTACTCACTTTCCGCTTCAGTACTTTGGTCTCGCTTACCAGGCTTCCGCGTTCAAGCGCGTTGCGCACGGTGATCAGCAGCCTGTTCAGGTCGGGTGGTTTCGAAATAAAATCGAAAGCGCCTTTCTTGCTCGCTTCAACGGCGGTTTCGATGGTGCCGTGCCCCGATATCATGATGAATGGAAGATCTGGCTTGATCTGGAGCCCTTCGGTCAGGACTTCCATGCCGTCCATGCGGTTCATTTTAATGTCGCATAGCACCAGGTCATAGTCATTTTTCCTGATCAGGTTCAGCCCGTCGATCCCGTTGTCGATGTCTTCAACGGCATAATCTTCATATTCCAGGATTTCCCGCAGCGTGCTTCGGATAGCCCGCTCATCATCAATAATTAGGATTTTAGTCATATTGGCCCTTTTCAGCATTTCCCGAACAAGTAATGTCCTGATTTCGGGACGGTTTATACGATGGCAATAACGTTGGTGTAGTGGAATTGTTTTTGAAGAGTAATCAGCGGCCAGTTTTCAGTGATCAGTTGATATCCCTCGCAGGAACTGATAACCGATAACTGACGACTGAAAACAAAAAAACAAGCCTGTAAGCCGGGTTCTGTTCTCCCGCGTACGCGGGATGCCTATCATTTATCTGGCCGTGCCATTGCTGACACGATCTAACGGCCTACCCATCATGTTAGTGAGCGAGCAGCTCCATGACCTATTTGGCCTTTCAACTCCCGGGGTTTACCGTCGGTGCATGTCGCCATGCAGAGCCGTGAGCTCTTACCTCACGTTTTCACCGTTACCGCGCCAGGGGCGAGGCAGTTTCTTTTCTGTGGCACTTTCCATTGACAGCGGCCCGATTTCACTCTTCGCCAAGCTCAGAATGCTATCAGGACTGCCCTCTTCCCGTTAGGAAGCGAGACGCTCTGTGTTGCCCGGACTTTCCTCTCCAAACGGAGCGATAGACCAGCTTGCTCCGGCGAAGGTACGGATTAATGGCTATATTCGGCGCCATGCAAGAGATACTTTCGCGCTATGACCTCGCAGCCGGGGAATACACGATCGAACCATTTGGCACCGGGCTGATCAACGCTACCTGGAAGATCTCCCGGACGGACGGAGAGCGGTCATTTATCTTACAGCGCATCAATACGGCGGTTTTTAATAACCCGGGGCAGATCGCGGAGAACGTCCGGCAGCTGAAGAATTTCTTTGATCAGCGTTTTCCACACTACCTTTTTGTTGCGCCGCTTGCGGATGTGGATAACAGGCTGCTGGTTCCTGATGCGGATGGAAATGTTTTCAGGCTCATTCCTTTTGTGGATAACTCGGTAACCATCGACGTGGTTATGCACAGCGCGCATGCGTACGAAGCTGCGGCCCAGTTCGGTAAGTTCACCAGGCTGCTGCGTGAATTTAACCAGGACCGGTTGCAATACACCCTGCCGGACTTTCATAACCTCAGTTTGCGCATAACACAGTTCGAGGAAGCGGTAGCAAACGCCCCGGCAGGGAGAAAAGCGGAGACAGCCGAAACCATCGACCTGGCGAGGCGTTACCGCGGGATCGCGGATCGTTACGACTCGATCGTGGCGGGCGGCGCCATTCCGCGCCGTGTGATCCACCACGATACCAAGATCAGCAATGTATTGTTTGACAGGAATGGCCACGGTTTATGCGTGATAGACCTGGACACCGTAATGCCGGGCTATTTTATCAGTGATGTGGGCGACATGATGCGCACTTATCTTTCCCCCGCAAACGAGGAGGAGCAAGACCTCGATAAGATCGAAGTGCGGACAGACTTCCTCCGGGCCATTGCCGATGGCTATCTTTCGGAAATGGGCGGAGCGCTTACCGAAGCGGAACAAAAACTGTTCTTTTACTCGGGCGAGTTTATGATTTACATGCAGGCATTGCGGTTTTTAACCGACCACCTGAACGGCGATACCTACTACGGCGCACGATATCCCGGGCATAACTTTATGCGTGCGAAGAACCAGTTCGTTTTGTTGGCCAGGTACCTTGAAGCTGCAAAAAGCCTTGCGTTATAACCCGTTATCGTCCAGGGCAAATACATTCTTCCTGGTTTTCCAGCTTCCCCTGGTGAAGTCGGGGAATTTCATCGTCTTGTTGCCTTTCTTCAGCGATTCCGTGGATAACGGCATAATCACGCTCATGGTTACCGAATCGTAAACGTCGATCGGGGTTTGCTTTTTCTGCTTAACCGCTTCGATAAACCCGTTGAAAACAAACCAGTCCATGCCGCCATGGCCTGCCCCGAGCGCTTCTTTTTCGTATTTTTTCCACAGGGGATGATCATATTTGTCGAACCATTCCTGTGCAGGATCCCAAACGTCGTTTTTCTTCGACTTCTTTTCAATGTAAACGGATTTATTCACATCCATCCAGATCCCCTGCGTGCCCTGCACACGGAAGCCGAGCGAGTAGGGACGCGGGAGATGCGTATCATGACTAAGCATGACTGTTTCCCCGTTTGCGCAATTGATCAGCGTGTTCGTTACATCTCCGTTCCTGTATTTTATTTTTGCGTTGGGATGGCCGGGTGATTGTTCTTCTACATATTGCGCCAGTCCCCGTGCTTTTGAGCTGAATGAGACCAGGTTGGTGAAGCTGTTCCCTTTGTTAATATCGAGGTATTGGATCAAAGGTCCCGCGCCATGGGTGGGGTAAATATCGCCATCCACATCGATGTTGAACTGTGTGCGCCATTGGGCCTCGCTTAAGGCATTTGGGCCGTATTCTACGCCGCCGCCATAATATTGTTTGCCATTGTTAAAAAGCACCTGCCTGAGGTTATGCTGGTAGCCGCCCTCTGCGTGCACGAGTTCGCCAAACAGGCCCTGGCGGACCATGTTCAGTGCCGCCATCACATCACGGCGGTAGCAAACATTTTCGAGGGTCATATAAGGCACGCCTGTTTTTTCATAGGTTTTCACCAGGTTCCAGTGCTCATCAACGGTTAAACCGGCAATTACTTCACATCCCACGTATTTGCCGGCGTGCATGGCGTCGACGGACTGCTGGTAATGAAACTGCCAGGGGGTGGCAATAATCACGGCGTCGATATCCGGCCGGTCGAGCAGCTTTTTGTAAGCGTCGGTACTCCCGGTATATTCTGCGGGAGCCGGTTTACCTTTCTTTTTGAATATTTCACGGCAAAGCTTAAGCGAGCTCTCCTGGGTATCGCACACGGCTACGATCTCTGTATCATCGCGAAGTATACCTTCATTTACGTGATCGAGACCGCGGGCGCCGACCCCGATATAGCCGAGTCGTACCTTGTTAGCGGCGCCTGCGAGCAGGCTTCCGGTTGGGAGGATCGAAAACGCCGCAGAAGCAAGCGCCGTGTTTTTTACGAATTCTCTTCTTTCCATATTGTAATGATCGTTGTGCTTATGCCGGCCGGTTTTAGGCTTGTTATTCGCGCTAAATCTAATAAATATTTGACCAGGGACGACTTGTTCGGGCTATTTCATAGATTTGGACCAGTGATTACGCTCTTCTCCTTTACGCTTACTTATACTGACATAGCCGTTATCCTGCTGGTCGCCCTGCTTACCGGGATGTCTAAAACCGGCGTACATGGTGCGGGAATGATCACGGCGCCCTTAATGGCCTCCGTTTTTGGCGGGCAACAATCCAGCGGGATCGTGTTGCCGCTGCTCATCTTCGCAGATATTTTCGGTATTGCATACTATCACCGGCATGCGGCATGGCAATACCTGCGCATACTTTTTCCATGGGCGGCACTTGGCGTGGCGCTCGGTACGTTTGTGGGCGCCCGGATAGACGACCAGTTGTTTAAGATGATCATGGCGGTGACCATCATTTCGAGTATCTCCATTATGACCTGGCTTGAACGGGTGAAACGTGAGAAAATACCCGATAACCGGTTGTTTGCCGGTGGAATGGGGCTCGCCGGCGGATTTACCTCCATGGTAGGCAACCTGGCCGGATCGGTGATGGCCGTTTATTTGCTGTCGATGCGTTTACCAAAGAACGTTTACATTGGTACCACCGCCTGGTTTTTTGCTTTTATTAACCTGTTTAAGGTCCCTTTTCACGTTTTCGCCTGGCACACCATCCGTTGGAACACCGTAATGCTCGATTTGCTCACCATCCCCGTGATCCTGCTGGGCGCCTGGTTGGGGATCGTCATCGTAAAAAGCTTGTCGGAAAAGGTTTATCGCTGGTTTATTATCGGCATGACGGTAGTGGCTGCCGTGATGATGCTTACCTGACGCCGACACAGGCGCCCACACGCTTAGTTTCGTAGATGCCTTGCTTGTTGCCAAACGAATTAGTTACATAAGTAAGCACCGCCGCAATATCAATATCGGCTAATTTATTATTACCTGGCATCTCGCCATCGAACGGTTTGCCGCCTACAATCATTTTACCTTTCACGCCGTCCCTCACTAAGCATGGCAGTGAACCGCTCCGTTCTTTCATGAAAACGGTATCTGTTAAAGGGGGGATCAGCGCGCCCAGGCCGGAACCGTCGGCATTGTGACAGTTCTGGCAATGCTGCTCATACAACTGCTTGCCATTGGCATAATACCAGGCGTAATTCAGCTGTGAGCTATCCTGGCAGGAAGAGTACACCGCGGTCATTGAAACCGCTGCAAATAGTGTAATTACAAGGTTGCGCTTCACTTCCCGTCTTCCTCGTTAAGCAGCACGCCCATGTCTTCGATCAATTGTGCCACCTGTTTGGTATCAGTACCGTCGTATGCCCCGCGAAGACGTTTTTGCTTGTCTACGAGCACAAACCAGCCCTGGTGAATAAACCCGCCGGGTGCGGACGCTTCTTTGCCAACGGCGACGAGGTAGCTTTTTTCGGCGATGGTATATACGGAATCGTGGGAGCCATGCACAAATTCCCATTGGTCGCCCGTTATACCGAGCTTTGTAGCATAGGTTTTTAATACCGACGGCTGGTCGTGGATCGCATCAATGGTATGGGAAAGAAGCTTTACCGAGGCATTTCCTTTATATTTTTCGTACACCTTAAGCATGTTGCGGTGCATAACCGGGCAAATGCTGGGGCATCGTGTAAAAAAGAAATCGGCTACGTAAATCTTCCCGTTAAAGGCCTGTTCGGTAACCCTCACACTGTCCTGGTTAAGAAAGCTGAAAGCGGGAACGGCCTGGTAAATGGTATCGATCACTGTTTTCCCATCTACCACCTTTTCTACCGGCTCGCGGTTGCCCAGTATGGGAAGCTTCCTTTCTTGTTTCGTGCATGACACGGTAATTATTAACAGGAGCAAATATAAAACGGATCTTTGTGCCATATGGGAAGGATAATGGCAAAGATAAATCGAATCTGATGGGAACCAATGAACGGATTAATAATTATGATACGCCGGCCTGGTTTTACGACCCCTTATCCGCCCTTGTTTTTTGGGGAGCGCAAAGGCGGGCGCAAAATGCGTTTATTCACCTGGTCCCGCCAGGCTCGAAGGTGTTGATCGCCGGGGGAGGCACGGGGAAAATATTGGAGGAACTGGTCAGGATTCACCCCGGAACGCTGTCCGTCACCTATGTGGAAAAGTCGGGGAAAATGCTCAGCAAGGCCAGGAAACGGGACCATGGAGATCACCAGGTGCAGTTCGTACACGCCGGCATCGAAGATTTTGCCCCAACGGAACCATTCGACTGCCTCTTTACGGCGTTCCTGTTCGATAATTTTACAGGCGGCAATGCGCGGGCGATCTTCTCCCACCTCGATGGGATGCTTAACCAAGGCGGATGCTGGCTCTATACCGATTTCCGGATCAATCGGGCTTCACCTGTTTTCCACAAATTGTTACTGAAAATGATGTATGTGCTTTTCAGGTGGTTATGCCGGGTAGAAGCGACCTGGTTGCCGGATATGAACTTCCTTTTTAGCGAAGCAGGTTACCGGCAACAGGGAGAAAAGAAGTTCTATGGCGCGTTTATCGTCGCCCGCCTGCTGGTGAAGCCCGCAGGAAAAAATTAACTACGCGTCCAGCGCCTGTGCAAGATCAGCGATCAGGTCTTCGATGTTTTCCAGCCCTACAGAGACCCGTAATAAATTATGCGGCGTTTTGGTGGCCGGTCCTTCTACCGAGAAGCGATGTTCAATGAGGCTTTCAACACCTCCTAAACTGGTAGCCTGCAGGAAAACCTTTACCGAGTTTGCCACTTTATGAGCGGCTTCCGCATCTCCCTTCACCAGGAAAGAAAGCATGCCGCCAAATCCGCACATTTGCGATGCGGCTACCTCATGCAAGGCGTGGCCGGCAAGCCCGGGGTAATAAACCTGTTCAACTTTGGGATGCCTCAGCAGGTAAGCCGCCAGTTTCGAAGCGTTCTCATAGTGCCCGCGCATCCGGTAGGGAAGCGTTTTAATGCCTCTTACTGTCATATAACAATCAAACGGTGACGGTACGGCGCCCGATAGTTCCTGCACCGTGCGGATCTTCGCCCATTGGTCGTTCTTTTCTTTCGTAACCAGGATACCGCCGAGCACGTCGCTATGTCCGCCGAGGTACTTCGTGCCGGAGTGCATCACCAGGTCGGCGCCCAACGCCAACGGCCGCTGGAAAACAGGGGTGGCGAACGTGTTATCTACACCAACCAGGCAACTGTGTTCGCGGGCAATGTCTGCGATCGCCCGGATATCGGTGATCTTGAGCAATGGATTAGAAGGCGTTTCGATCCAGATGAGTTTTGTTTCGGGACGAATCGCTTTCCGCACGTTTGCCGGGTCGGAAAGGTCGAGAAAATCTACCGCCAGGATTCCCCGGTACACCTCCAGCAGCAATTTTTTTAATCCATGGTACATGTCGTCGGGTGCGATCACATGCGCCCCGCTGCCAAGCGACTGGAAAACTGCGCCGCCCGCTGCGTTGCCCGATGAAAATGCAAGGGCATCATCGCCGCCTTCCAGCTGTGTAAGCACCCGCTCGAGTGATGCCCGGTTCGGATTTGAGGCACGGGTATATACGTGGCCGCCGGGGTAACTGCCGTCTTCACCACGTTCAAAAGTCGTGGAAAGGGTGATGGGCTGGATGACGGCACGTGTGGCGGCGTCGACCTGGTTGCCGGAGTGGATAGCGATGGTTTCAAGTTTCATATCACGAAGTACTAAGTGTTCAAAAGTAAGATTTAACGAAATGCTTGGAAGAGGAAAATAAATTTATCCGGTTTGTAGCATTCATTTTACCCCGGCGTACTGGTAGTAGCTGGACCGAAACCGGCAGCGATATCGGCTCACACAAGGAGGGTCATGAAGCGCTTACGCCCGACCAGGTGTATCGCAAGGCGAAAAAGCGGTGGATGAAAATGAGCGTCGAAGAAAACGAGATCTGTTTCGAAGCAAAAAATGATGGAATGATCTCTGCTGCGGGTACTTTCCCGGGAATTGCACGGACGATCGCTTCACCGGCATCTCACCGGCTATATAAAAGCTGGTAAGCCTTAACCACCGGAACGATATCCGGTTTCCGGGTCCCAAAGCGGCGGATATCTTACAACCGGATGATCGTTGAGTCCCCATATTATCGTACTTTTGTGCAGCAATCAGGAAAATATAGATGGACGCTGTACCTAGCCTCACCGTTTTGCTTGATGACCCAACCCTTCCGGGCGAACTAAGATCGATAGCCGCAAAAGTTCAGGATCACCAGCGTATTACTTTCGACGAAGGAGTTTACCTCTACAAACACGCCAGCCCCGGGTACCTCGGCGTGCTGGCCAACCACATCCGCGAAGCCCGGCATGGGCACAATACCTATTTTAACCGCAACTTTCACATCGAGCCCACCAATCTTTGCGTGTATGATTGTAAGTTCTGTTCGTATTCCAGGCTGATCAAACAGCGGCAGGAGGGATGGGAATACACCATGGAAGAGATGCTGGACATCGTACGGAAATATGACGACCAGCCCGTTACCGAAGTGCATATTGTGGGTGGCGTACTGCCGCAGTACGACGTGCAGTTTTATTCGGAACTGTTTACCCGTATCCATGAGCACCGCCCCGGGCTGCACGTGAAGGCCCTTACGCCGGTGGAATACCATTACATCTTTAAAAAAGCGAAGATCGATTACGCCACCGGGATGAAGCTGATGAAGGAAGCCGGGCTCGATTCTATCCCAGGCGGAGGCGCAGAGATCTTCGATCCGGAGATACGCGACCAGATCGCTAAAGATAAATGTACGGCAGACCAGTGGCTGGCCATCCACGAGGAGTGGCATAAGCTGGGCATGCGCTCTAACGCGACGATGTTATATGGTCATATAGAAGCCTATCATCACCGCGTAGATCATATGGAGCGGCTGCGGCAGCTCCAGGACCGTACGCATGGCTTCCAGACGTTTATCCCCCTCAAGTTCAGGAACCAGGATAACCAGATGTCGCATATCCCGGAAGTTTCGGTGGTGGAAGATCTGCGTAACTACGCGATCGCTCGTATTTACCTCGATAATTTCGACCATATTAAGGCTTATTGGGCCATGATCAGCCGTTCTACCGCACAGCTTTCGCTGAACTTCGGTGTAGACGACATTGATGGTACGCTCGATGATACCACGAAGATCTATTCCATGGCCGGCGCCGAAGAGCAGCACCCCGGTATGAGCACGCGCGAATTGGTGGAGCTCATTAAACAAGTGGGACGCCGGCCGGTGGAACGGGATACGCTTTACAATGTGGTAACCGACTTTGCAGACTTTACCTTTCCAGACGCAGAACAACCAAAGTTTTATAAATTGCCCGTCTTAAACTAACAGGTGGCAGACAAAATGATATACCTTATCCGTCATGGTGAAACGGACCTGAATAAACGCGGCATTGTACAGGGCCGCGGAATGAATACCGACCTTAATGAAACCGGTCGTGAGCAGGCCGCCGCCTTTTACAGGGCCTACCGTTACGTTCCTTTTGATAAGATCTATACTTCGAGCCTCAAGCGTACCCACCAAACTGTACAGCGGTTTATCGACGATGGTATCCCCTGGGTACAGTATCCGGGCCTCGATGAGCTTGCCTGGGGCGTTTTCGAAGGGCAGGAAAGTACCGAAAGCACACGGGATGCCTTCCATGGCATCCTGCAAAGCTGGAGTAAAGGCGATCTTCACATTAAGTTCGACCAGGGCGAAAGCCCGCTGGAAGTAAAAGAGCGCCAGCTTGAAGTACTCGAAAAGATCATCGAAACCGATGACGATCAAACCATTCTCATTTGTATGCACGGCCGGGCCATGCGCCTGTTCCTTTGCCTCCTGCTCGACCTGCCCCTGTACAAAATGGATACCTTTCCGCACCAGAACACCACCCTTTACCGGCTCGAATACCAGGACGGAAGGTTCACCATCATTGATTTTAACAATACGGACCACCTCAAGTACGTGCTCCCCAGCTAACAACTAGTGAACAAGATCAGGATCTCAGCAGTTTCCTATACCAACACCCGGCCCTTTGTTTATGGCCTTATGCACTCAGAAATACCGCAAAAAACGGAGCTCACGCTCGATGTGCCTGCGGAATGCGCCCGCAAATTGATCCGGGATGAGGCGGATATCGGGCTCGTTCCCGTGGCGGCGCTGCTGCATATCCCGGGTTATCAGATCGTTGCGGACTATTGCATCGGGGCGGAAGGGCCGGTGAACTCCGTATTTCTCTTCAGTCATAAACCCGTTAGCGAGGTGCGTACGGTTTGTGCCGACAGCCAGTCGCGTACCTCTAACAACCTTGCCAAAGTGCTGCTAAAACACCATTGGAAAGTAACCCCGGAGTTTGTTACCGACCAGGACCAGGACGCGGACGCATTCGTGTTAATAGGTGACCGTACTTTCGGCAAAAAAGACCAATACCCCTTTGCATACGATCTCGCGGAAGAATGGATCAGCTTTACCGGTCTGCCCTTCGTATTCGCCGTTTGGGCTTCCAATAAGCCCATCCCGCAAGAGTTTTCCGATGAACTGAACGCTGCGCTCGCTTATGGCCTCGATCACCGCAGGGAAGTGCTGGCCGAACTGCAGCCCCGCAATGATTTCGACCTCACCGACTACCTGATGAACAGGATCAGTTTTGGGCTTGATGAAAGGAAAAGGGAAGCGTTGGAGTTGTTTTTAAAGTACGTAGCTAACGGCTGACGGCTATAAAAAAGTTATCCCCGCGTTCCAGCCGAACCACCCTGTCGTATAATTCGAAAACGAGCGATACTTTCCGGGTACGATATCACTTTTGTAACCGGGAGCCGATCGTACCACCGGATCCGAATAGTATACGGAATAAGCTGGTCCTGCGAAAATGCTGACCAGCTTATGTAATTTAAACTGGACATTGGTTTTAAAGCGGCTGAGGACGTTGGTGCTTTCCCAGTTACCGAGGTAGATGAACTGGGAGGATATCTCCGCGGCCACCGACAGCTTGTCGGAAAACAACACATCATGCCCCAGCCCGAAGCCGCCGGAGTAGATCAGCTCCTTATCAGAGAAGTTTTTCCCGCCGATGAGTATCGTGTACAGGTTGGCATTGCCGGTTTTAACCGCGATGTTAAAGTTCATGGTCTCGTTGGCAGAGATACTTACCTTATGATAACCCCTTCGGACCAGGTTGAGCAACCCGATGCTATAGCCAGAGGAACTATCGGCCACATTCAGCAAACCGACCTGCATTCCGTGCATCTCCCTGGCATAGTTAAAGAGACCGGCTATCTGCGCGCCCCGAAGCTTCTTGCCGGTAATATTTCCCAGGCCCGCTACCTGTATGCCATTGGTGCTGCGCGCTACCACGTTTACCAGCCCGGTGATGCCGGTGCCGTTAAGGTCCTTAAAAACCAGGTTCGCCACTCCCGAAACCTGTACGCCTTCGGCATTTCCGTGTACCTCGTTAAGCACACCGGCTACCTGCACCGCCCGGATGCTGTCGAAAACCGAATTAAGTACGCCGGCCACCTGCACGCCCTTTACTGAACCGCCCGTCATGTTAATCACGCCGGCTACCTGCACCTTTTCTACGTCATGCTTATTTACGTTAAAGATGCCCGCCACCTCTAAGCCGTTCACGCCTGCGGTATACCCGCCAAGCACGTTTAACGACGCCTTGTTTACGATCTGCGAGCTGAACAGGCCATGCGAGCTCAATCCCGGAAGGAACGACGCCTGGAAGGGGGTGGTAGCAAAAAAATCGGGGATGTTCAGGGCCTGGACCCGCTGCCGCGAAGAAACCAGCCAGCCGCCGAAAGTACGTCCCGTACGCCTGAACGCGGTGTTGATCCCCTGCCATACCGGGTTATCTGCGCCTTCGGGCAGGATATCGATGCTCGAAAGAAAGCGCATACTGGTGTCGCGATAGTTCTCTTTGCTGGCGGTAAGTACCACCGATGAGTAATCGCCTTTAAAACGCAGCCGGAAGTATCCGTTTTCATCACTAAGCGCGGCATGCAGGAGGTTGCGTTCGTAAACGCTGGCTTCCTTTACTTTTTCGCTGCTCTGCTCGTCGACTATGAACCCGCTGATCACGTATTCCCTGTTACCGGAAATGATCTCCTCCGGGCGGATGGAAAACCTGCGTACCATAACACGCAACACAATGTATTTCTCACTTTCGCGGTACTCTGCGCGCCCGTTTAGCAGGCGGTTAAGCGCTTCCCGGACGGTGATATTCTCCGCCTTAAGCGATACCAGGCTATCTGCAGGAATGCCGCTGCCGTACGAGAAATAGAAGTTATTCTTTTTGCTGATGATGTTGAGCACATCTTCCAGCCGCTGCTGGCTTACATTCAGGGTGACGTTCGACGCAAGGAGCGAGGCCCGGTTAACCGCTTGCCCGAATAATTGCAGCGACAGGAAAAGTGCCAGGAAAAGTGTAACGGATCTTCTCATGCGTGCTATTTAAGGATGATCTCATCGCCTTCTTTTACCACGGTGAGCTTAAGCGTTAAAGCCAGGATCTCGAGGATATGGTCCAGGTTTTCGTCGTTTAAGGTAGTAGTGATCTCTAACGCGGCCTTTTCCGGGTCCGCGACCCGGATCCGGGCATCGTAGTTTTCATTCAGCACTTCTACTATGCGGGATAGCGGGGTGTTATGCGCTATAAATACCCGGCTCCGGTAAAACTGGTAAAGCTGGTCGGGGTTCTTCTGCGCCGCCAGGTTTATGCCTTTACCGGCCAGCGCGCGTTCGCCGGCATGAAGCAGCACTTCATTATCGCCGTTGCGTACTTTTACGATCCCCGTTTCTACGATCACTTCGGTTTGATCGTTGCGGTACTTCACATTAAAAGAAGTACCCACCACGGTGACGGTGGTATTGCCCGACGCGATCACGAAAGGCTTTTTCCTGTCGGGTGCCACCTTGAAAAAAACTTCACCTTTATTCAGTTTGATGTTTCGCCTGTTGCCGCTGAAGCGTGTCTGGTAGGAAAGTGACGCATTTTTGTTAAGGGTGATCTCCGATCCATCCGGCAAGATCTCCGTCCGTACCGTGGCGGCGGATTCGATGGTGGTATAACCTGGCCGAAGCAGTATGTATGCCGACCAGGCTCCCAGCGCCAGCAGCAGCGCCGCCGCGGCTTTCAGGAACTTACCGGGGAACATCCGAACGCGCGGCCGCTGCACATCCAACTGACCGGCGTTTTCTTTAAACTTGTTCCAGGCGGCATCTTCGTCTACCGTACTCGTTACGGCCAATTGTTTGCTTACGTTCCAGATCAGTTCCATCTGTGAAAAATAGCGTTGGTTGGCGGCTCCGGCGGCCAGCCATTCGGTTACCTCGCTATCCTCCCGGGCGTTGGTCTCTTTTAGCAGGAATTTGATCAGCAGCTCGTCTTTCATCGTTCCTCCGTTATTTAAATAGCCTGTCAATAATCAATGCGATCAGCGGCAGAAAATCTGCCAGCTTAAGGCGCATCAGCCGGAGCGCTTTTCCCATCTGGTTTTCCACCGTTTTGACGGAGATGCCCAGGAAATCAGCAATTTCGCGGTATTTGAGCTCCTCGAAACGGCTCAACTGGAAAATGGTCCTGCACTGTTCCGGGAGCTCGTTCAGCGCTTCACTGATCTTTTGCTGCAGCTCGCTGGCTTCCAGCTTCCCGGACGCTTCTTCGGCCTCGTTTTTCATGCTGTATTGGGTATGGTCCTCAAATCTCGCCCGTACTTTTTCGTGCTTCAGGTGATTCAGGCTATCGTTATAAACGCATTTATAGAGATAGGCGCGGATCGGTCCCTGTACGTTCACATGGCGCCTCTTTTCCCAAAGCCTCAGGAACAACTGTTGTACGATTTCTTCGGCGATAATGGCGTCACGCACAATTACCTGCGCATAGGCATGCAAGGCTTTAAAGTTTGAACGGAAAAGTTGCTCAAATTGCACCTCGTCGGTTAAAGACGGCTCCGGGGGAAATGATAGTGTCACGGTTGTACAGGTTCAAATATAGTATTAGTAGTAATATCAGGGTGAGTAGAGAATGGAAAGCTCCATTTACATCTTCACCACTTTCCCCGATCCGCTGATCTCCGAATCGATCACCGGGCTGCCGGAGTAGTATACTTTGCCGCTTCCGCTGATGCGTACTTTCAGGTTGTTTTGTACGCTAAGCCTGGCGCTTCCGCTGCCGGAGATGTGTGCTTCAGACCTTTTTGCATTGATTTTCTGCAGGTTGGCGCTGCCTGACCCCGAGATGTCGGCATATACGGCATCACATTCAAAGGTATCGTCCACATAGATATCGCCCGAGCCGCTGATCCTTGTTTCCAGCTGTTGCTGTGCGGGGAAAGCGCCGTTCACCCAGATCTTCCCGCTTCCGCTGATGTCGACGTTTTTCAGCAGGGGCATGGTTACATAGACCTCGATATCATCGTGCACCACATTTACGCGCTCGTATGCCAGGTGAAGCGTGCTTCCGGTTATGGTAGATTTAAAGCGGGGAATAAGATTGCCTGAGCCGCGCAGCTCAACTTTGTAAAGCGTACCGTAGGTGATGTGGACCGGCGTCGACCCGCTGCTGCGGACACCGGTAAAAGTGCCCGGCGTGCGCATTTCCGTAACTATATTGCCGTCGGCTTCCAGCCGGTCCTTAGAGCAGGAGGCGATTAGTAATGCTAAAAATAAAAGGGGTGATATCGTTTTCATAATTGTTTTCCTTGTATGACTTGGTGATTAAATGACTGAATTGTAGAGTAATTAGTTACGTGTTTAGAAAATAATGTTGAGGCCTGCGGTATAACCGATGTAAAACCCCTGGAAATTATGGCTCCACCGGTTGGTCCAGCTATCGATGTAGTGGTCAGACAGTTTACGGCCTTCTTCGGTGTTGCTGTTCACATAGTGAAGCGCGGGGCCGCCGATCAGCTCGAGGTGGTCGCCGAATTTCAGCGCGGGCATCATGCGGAGCGAGGAGTTGAACGTTTCTCCGTGCCGGAAATCTTCGAGCAGCATGGATGAGGCCTCGATGTTAAGCCTGAAGAAGTTCGACTCAAAGAAATGAGCGCCGAAACCGGCTTCGAAAGCGTATTTTTCTTCTTCGTTATTAAAGTTGTAGCCGCCGCCCAGTATGCCGTACATCATTTTCCCGCCCGAGCGGAAGGTTACCAGCGCGGTTTGGTTTTCGTCGATAGTAAAGGCGATGCTTTTTTCGCCGTTCTTAATAAGGTTTAGGATGCCTACCGGGCAGTCACTGCTGTCGGCTACGTTGATAAAGCCGGAAAACTGTGCGCCTTTTACCTTTTTAGCCACGTTAATAAAGCCCGCGAACTGCGACCCTGCCACATTTCTGGCTGTATTTACAAACCCGGCGAATTGGGAACCTGTAATATCCTGCCGCGCCGCGTTAGCAAACCCGGCAAACTGCGACCCGGTTACTTTTACAGCGGTATTAATAAACCCGGCAAATTGCAGTCCTTCCGCGTTTCCGGCCACGTTGGCAAATCCCGCGAACTGCGCGCCTTTAATATCGGCACACTTGTTGAGAAATCCCGCGAACTGTCCTCCGTTTACATTACCTGAAGCGACGTTGGTGAACCCGGCGAACTGGAACCCCCGGCCTTCGGCATAAGTATTGGCGAAGCCTGCGAACGCCATCCCGTCGGCCTTGCCGCCAATGTGGTTGGAGAAGCCTGCGAACTGCAGCCCTTTGGCATCGTGATGTACCACGTTAGAAAGACCAGCGAAAACAAGGCCCTGTTCTCCGGCCGAAACGCCGCCGATGAGGTTAAGCGAAAAGTGGTTGGTGTCTAACGGTGCATGGCTGCCGTTTGAGCTAACCGGGTAGATAACTCCAACATTTACTTTGGTGGTGCTTGTCTGCGCGAAACTGTTAAGCGAAGCAAGTATCAATGCGTATTTAATGATCTTCATTTTTTTCTGTATTTAGAAATGAGACAACCTCGTGAGAACTTACCCCTATGCCTGCATTGATTTTTTTTTAAATAATTACATTTGATGTTTACACGTAATTTAAACCGCATGTTAACCAGGAAGATCGTACTGTCAGGATTGCTCGCTCTTTTTGCCGGAAGCTCGGTGGGGCAAAGCGCCTTGCCCATAGCGACGAACGTTGAAAAGGCTTTTAAAAAGAACACACGCTCGTGGTCGGGTAAACCCGGGGCATCGTACTGGCAGAATACGGCCGACTATTCCCTGAAGGTGAAATTCAACCCCGAAACACGCGAACTGTCAGGCACGGCGCTTATTAACTATGTGAACAACAGCCCCGACACGCTGCGGCAGCTCGTATTTAAGCTTTACCCGAACCTGTACCAGAAAGGGGCGCCGAGAGCTTCACGGATCGCACCAGAGGATATTAACGATGGCATGAAAATTGAAAAGCTGACGGTGAACGATAACGTCATCTCACGCCTGCGCCCGCAGAACACCAACATGACGGTGATCATCCCGCCGCTCGCCGGCAAAAAGAGCGCAAAGATCTCGGTTACTTATTCCTATATATTAAATAAAGGCTCGCATAACCGTACCGGGCAGGTAGATCCGGGTGCGTTCTTTATCGCGTATTTCTTCCCGCGCGTAGCGGTGTACGACGATATCGACGGCTGGAACATGAACCCCTATCGCGGGTCGGAAGAGTTTTATAACGATTTCTGCAATTTCGAGGCAGAGATCACCCTCCCGGAAAAATATGCGGCCTGGGCCACCGGCGACCTCACCAATGCCGCCGGGGTATTTACCCCGGCCATCGTCAAACGGATCGCCGCCGCCGAAAAGTCGGATGAGGTGATCGATGTGATCGATTCCGCAGATCTTAAAAGCAACCAGGTGACCACCGCCGGAGAACATACCTGGAAGTTCAGCGCCAAAAACGTAACTGATTTTGCCTTCGCCATCAGCAATCACTACCTGTGGAAATCGAAGAGCCTGGTAGTAGATCCCGCAACCGGCCGCCGCACCCGCGTAGACGCGGTATTTAACCCGGCACATAAGGATTATTATGAAGTGATCGGCTTCGCTGATAAAACAGTGCAGCTCATGAGTTATACCTTCCCCAAATGGCCCTTCCCGTATGCACACGAAACGGTATTTGACGGGCTCGACCAAATGGAGTACCCGATGATGGTGAATGACAATCCCGTACAGGACCGCACGGATGCCATCACCCTTACCGATCACGAGATATTTCACACCATGTTCCCCTTTTACATGGGCATAAACGAAACTAAATACGGGTGGATGGACGAAGGCTGGGCCACCATCGGCGAATGGCTCATATCACCCATGATCGATAAGTCGATCGTGGACGAATACGGGATGTCTGCCTATTCCGGGTCGGCAGGGACAGAAGCCGACCTCCCGATCATGACATTAACTACCCAGCAGGTTGGGGCCGGCTCATTCACCAATATCTACCCGAAACCCGCAATGGGCTATCTGTATGTGAAAGATCTGCTTGGCGACGAGCTGTTTACCAGGGCCCTGCATTACTACATCAGCCAGTGGAACGGGAAACACCCCATCCCGTACGATTTCTTTAACTGCATGAATGCCGGCTCCGGCAAAAACCTCGATTGGTTCTGGAAACGCTGGTTTTTTGACAGTGGTGTGCCCAACCTCGGCATCGCCAGCGTAAAACAAGCGGCAGGCCAATGCAACGTGGTAGTGGCGGCCATAGGCACAAAACCGGTACCGGTAGACCTGTCGGTTTTTTACGCAGACGGGTCGTCGGAAAAGTTCCATCGCAGCATCGCCGTGTGGGAGACTGGCAGCAAGGCCGTCACCGTTTCTTTTAAAGCCACTAAACAAGTAGAAAAGGTGGTGCTGGGAAGTACGTATGTGCCGGATACCGATAAGAAGAATAATATGTGGACGAGGTAAGTAGGCCTGATCCCGGTTATCAATCCTGTTTCGGCCGCCTGTCTGAAAACCCGCAACTGCAAAAAAGTGAAAATAAATTTGGATGTATCTACGATTGTTTCGTAGTTTTACGAAAATATCATAATCCTCGTCCGAAACGCAGCCATGGAAAAACTCACCCAGCAGGAAGAAGAAGCGATGCAAGCCATCTGGAAACTCAACGGCGGCTTCATCAAGGAGTTTCTCGACGCCATGCCAGATCCGCAGCCTCCGTACACTACATTGGCATCTACGGTGAAGAATCTCGCAAAGAAAGGCTTTCTCAGCAGCGAGAAAATGGCGAACTCCTTCCGCTATGCGCCTTCCATCAAGGCAGAGGAATACAAGAAGCGTTTTATGAACGGGTTTGTGGAAGATTATTTCAGGAGCTCATATAAAGACCTGGTCGCTTTCTTTGCAGAGGAGAAGAAGATCAGTGCAGGCGAGCTGAAAGATATTATCAGGCTGATCGAAAACCCGGAAAGGAGATAATTATGCCGGCACTGTTCATCTATTTACTGAAGGTAAACATCGTATTGGTACTGTTTTACCTGGCTTACCGGTTCATCCTCCGGCCGCTTACGTTCTATATGCTCAGCCGGATCTTCCTGGTAACGGGTATCCTGTTCTCTACTCTTTACCCGCTGGCGGACCTTTCCTGGTTTGTCCGCGAAAACAAAGCGCTTACGCCCCGCCTGATCGTATTTATTCCCGATTGGCAACGGCATTTGCCGGTGATCACATCGCCTGCGGCGGACGCTGCCCCGGTCATCAGCTATTGGTTTATACTCCAGGTGATCTTTTGGCTTGGGGTGGCGTTTATGACCGTCAGGCTGGTAATGCAGCTGGTATCGATGTACCGTGTTCACCTCGATTCGGAACCGGTGATGTGGAGACAGTTCCGCTTCCGCAAGGTAAACGACCCGGTAAGCCCGTTCTCCTTTCTCCGGACTATTTACCTGAATACGGACCAGCTGCAGGATTCGGAACTGGAGCAGGTGCTGGTGCACGAACGGGTACATGTGCGCGAATGGCATACGGCCGATGTGCTGCTGGCCGAGCTGAGCGTGATCTTCTACTGGTTTAACCCGGGCGTATGGCTCATGAAACGTGCCATCAGGGAAAACCTGGAATTTATTACAGATTACCGCGTGATCCGGAGCGGTACTGAACCGCGTACTTATCAGTATAGTTTGCTCCGGATCGGGACTATGCAGCAGGTATCGCCTTTAGCTAGTCATTTTAATCTACTAACCCTTAAAAAAAGAATCATCATGATGAACAAGAAAAGATCTTCGCCGGTACAGGCCGTAAAATACCTGGTGATGCTGCCGCTTGTGGTGGCGCTGGCACTTGTTTTTACCATCAGCAAAGCGCAGTTTGCCGGTAAGCTTACAAATCCCCATAAAGTGATGCGCAGCCTTGAACCAGTAAAGGCCGCAGAAAACCACGTAAGGAGCGTTACCAGTATACCTCGCGTAACAAAAACCGGTGCTGCCGTAGAAAAACCGGCAGGGCCGACCGATGCTGTCACCGTAATGAAATTGCCGGTTGAAGAAAATGCCGCTACACTGTCGGCAGATACCCTGATCCGTTACATGGTTGACGGCAAATGGGTAACCAGCGATGAGTTTAAGGTGATCGTCCCCGCTACGATAGCAACCGTACGGGTGATCGATACCAAAGACGCGCCGTTGGTGTTTGGTGATGACCCGGCACACGCGGGTCCAGTGTTTTTCGTGGTTACTAAAACAAATCCCAACCAGGAAGCAGTAGCGCGGTATCTCGAAAAGGCCCGGGCGAATGACCAGGAGGTAATATCAGTTAAAGGTTATGGTACCCGCTCACGAGGCCTTACCGAGCCAGTCCAGGGTGTGAATATTACCGGTCAGCAGGTCCGGGATCCCAACCACGAAGTAGTGGTAACAGGTTATGGGATCCGCAGCCGGGGTTCGGCCGGATCTCTCCGTACTAACACGGTGCCGGGGCAAGAGATATCTGCGGTATCCCGCAACCCGGGGGAGGGCGGTGCTGCACGCGTCCTTGAATCCAAGCGTGTTAGCGGCATGCGATATAACGGCCAGCTGGACGGCGCCAGTTTCGTGATCGATGGCGTGCCCGCTACGCAGGAGCAGGTACGCAATCTCGACGTTAATAAGATCCAAGCGGTAAACGTGCGGAAAGACACGGGAAAAGATGGTGGGAAGGTCTTTATCATCATCACCAGGAAATAGACTTTTTTTTGTTTCGTGCGCTAATCCCCGCAGGAGGTTCCTGCCTTAACCCCGGCTGTGCATCCGGGGTTTATGCGTTTCAGGATTCCGTTCCCGGGCCTAGGAACCGGATGTTGCGGGTAAGCCCGGCAAATTTGGTCCTTTTCACAGGGGAATGCCGGAAAACCCTGGCGAATACTTCCTCGGTGATCTCTTCCCATTCATGTTTTTTCATGTTCAGGAGGTCGGCAGGCGGTTCAAATGCCCGTTCTGTATGGAGTACCGAAAACCGGTTCCACGGGCATACGTCCTGGCACACATCGCAACCGAACATCCAGTTATCCATCTTGTCTTTAAACTCGCCAGGAATGGCATTTTTAAGCTCAATAGTAAGATAGGAAATACAACGGCTGCCGTCAACCACGTACGGTGCAACGATGGCCTCGGTAGGGCAGGCGTCGATACAGCGGGTACAGGTGCCGCAATGGTCTTTACCCGGGTCTATATCGGCATCGAGCGCCAGGTCGGTGATCAGCTCCGCGATAAAAAAGAAGGAGCCTGCTTTGGGGTTGATCAGGTTCGCATTTTTACCCACCCAGCCGATTCCCGACATTTTTGCCCACGCCTTGTCGAGCACCGGCGCAGAGTCTACGAAGGCGCGGCCATCTACCTCGCCGATGTGCCCGCGAATAAAATCCATCAACTGTGCCAGTTTTGACTTTATCACGTGGTGGTAATCATGCCCGTAAGCATATTTCGAGATCCTGGGAGCTTCCGGGTCCGCTTGCTTTTCGTCACTGTAATAATTCAGGGCCAGGGAGATCACCGATTTCGCGCCGTCCACCAGCAGGGTAGGGTCGAGGCGTTTATCGAAATGGTTTTCCATGTACTTCATTTCACCGTGCATGCCTTGTTTGAGCCAGTTTTCCAGTCGCGGCGCCTCTTTTTCAAGAAAACCGGCTTTAGATATGCCGCAAAACAGGAACCCGAGCCGGGCGGCTTCGGCCTTGATCATTTCGGTATGGCGGGACTGCAGGAGATTCATGCAGGTACAAATATAAGAAACTCTGTCTCCCTGTCGTTTCATGATAAAATCGCACCTTTAGGTTACCATGAGCTTACGCCTGCTATGTTTCGTTTTTGCGCTCGCCCTGTCCTGGCGGGTTTCTGCGCAGCCCTTCAAATTCGCGTTGGTGAGCGATACCCACATCGGCTCGGATAACGCCATCGAAGACCTGGAACGTACCGTCGCCGACCTGAATGCGCAGCCCGGCCTGGCGTTCGTGCTCTTTTCGGGCGACATTACTGAAATGGGCACTAACGAGGAGCTTAAAATAGCCCGCGGGCTGATCGGCAAACTGGCCATTCCCTGGTATATCGTTCCAGGGAACCACGATACCGGTTGGTCGGAGTCTGGCGGCGCAGGCTTTATCCGCGAGTTCGGGTATGACAAGTTCGTATTCGAGTACCAGGGATTCAAGTTCATCGGTTGCGCCTCGGGGCCCTATGTGCGGATGTCTGACGGGCATATCCCGCGCGATGCGGTGATCTGGATGGACAGTATCCTGGCCAAAACGCCGCGCAGCCAGCCACTCGTGTTTGTAAATCATTATCCGCTGGATAACGGCCTGGACAACTGGTACGAAATAACCGACCGGTTAAAGCGGTTTAACACACAGTTCGCTTTATGCGGGCATGGACACAGCAACAACGCACTTGATTTTGAGGGGATCCCAGGTGTCATGGGCCGCTCGAATCTCCGCGCTAAGGCGGCTTTCGGAGGCTATACCCTGGCTGAAGTACGTACAGATTCAGTGCTTTTTTTTGAACGTACGCCCGGGGTGAAAACCTCCGCGTCCTGGCGTACCGTAAAGGCCGGCGCCGCCGTTTTCGATACCACGAAGATCTATCCCAGGCCATCCTTCGCAATCAATACGAAAACGCCGGTCATCGCCCCGTTGTGGACCTGGCACTCAAACGCCAACGTGGTGTCTACACCGGCATACGGTAAGGGCAGGGTGATCTTCGGCAACGCCGGCGGACTGGTGGAAGCTATTTCGGCCGCGACGGGTAAACGCGTGTGGTCATTTAAAACCGGCGGCGGGATATTTTCTTCGCCGGCCATGGCGGGTAACAGGACCGTGGCAGGTTCCGCCGACGGCTATGTATATTGTTTTAATTCGTCGACGGGCGGGATGCTGTGGGCACAAAAAACAGGCTCGTCTGTGCTGGGATCGCCCCTGATCGACAAAAAGATAGTCTACATCGGCGGGAGCGATCATACCTTCCGGGCGCTCGACCTGGTTACCGGCAAGCCGCTTTGGGAATATAACCAGCTGGAAGGTCCCGTGGTAAGCACGCCGCTGTTATGGAAAAACGCCGTGATATTCGGCGCCTGGGATAAGTACCTGTATGCGCTCGATAAAAGAACGGGCGCCTTAATGTGGAAATGGTCTAACTGTTCGGCAAACCGGATGTACTCGCCCGCAATGTGTATTCCGCAGGCCGTGGGGAACGTGGTTTATATCGTGGCGCCCGATCGCTTTATCACTGCCATCGACTTCGTCACCGGCAAAACGCTGTGGCGAACCAAAGAAGGCGGGGTGAGAGAATCCATCGGCCTTTCGGCTGATAAGAAACTGGTATATGCCAAAACGATGAACGACGAGATCGTGGCTTACCAGGTAAGGGCAGACAGCGCCGTACTTGCCTGGAAACTGAACTGCGGGTTTGGTTACGAGCATGCACCTTCCATGCTTATCGAACGCAATGGCGCCGTTTATTTTGGCACCCGCAAAGGGGAGGTCTACAGCGCCGATCCTAAGAAGAGGAAGGTAAACTGGGTGTACAAGATCGACAATTCGATGGTGAACACCGTTAACGTTACGCCGAAAAATAGACTGCTGGCCGCCACCATGGATGGTCAGGTAATTTTCCTTCAAATCCGCTAAACAATCTGCTGCGGATGGAGTTAACCAAATAATGAAACGTGTATTGGTTTGTGATGATGATATCACCATTTCTGAGGTAGTTGCGCTGGTACTTGCGGATTCGGACTGGGAAGTATATACTTTGCACGATTGTAACAACATGATCGATAAGATCAGGGACACCAAGCCTTCCGTGATCTTTATGGACAACAAGATCCCCAATGATGGAGGCATCGTAGCTACACAAAGTATTAAGCGGCACCCCTCGTACCAGCAAATCCCGGTGATATATTTTACTTCGGATAATGACATCGATGAGCTGGCCAAAAAGGCCGGTGCAGACTATGTGCTTCAAAAGCCGTTTATGATCACCCAGCTGGAAGCAGTGGTGAACCTCGCCTTCAAGTCCTGGAAAGAAAACCGCCTTCCCGGGCAATAATGTTCACCCGAAAGTGTATGCAATTTGCTGCATAAGTTGTGTGAAATAACATCAATTTAAGTTTTCCTTTATTTGATTAACTGAGAAGAGCCGTATGTCACGGCTGCAATTCAAGCTGTTAACGTATTGCCGCACATATTGGCAGGATTTTTACATAGTTGCTGGCAGTTCTGGTATTCCGCCGCACGGCGATACCGGAGTTTATGAAAAAAGAACTATATGAAAACAAATTTTCTAAAGAAGACAGCAATGATCGGCGGATTGTTGCTATCCGTAAATCAATTATCAGCACAGGAAACATCATCCTCTTCTGACGGGCTTAAACCTTTTTCTCCTGTAAGCAGTTACCGGACATGGTCATTCGGGATCCATGGCGGCGCATTAAATCCCGAGCTCGTACTGGGCGGCTCGGATTTCCGGGGAATAAATACCAATATAGGCTACGGAGCGTATATTAAGAAGCAGGTACTTCACGGGTTCGGGTTCCGTGCCGACTTCCTGCGCGGCGCTTTCGAAGGCACCAACAGCAACAACGGTGCGTATTCAGGTTTCAAGACCGACCTCAACTGGTCGGGATCACTCAACGTAGACCTGACGCTCGCCAACGTGAACTTCCTGCATGGCAAAAGCGCCATCATGCCTTACGTAAGCGCGGGTGCAGGTTACATGTCGTACGATCCTACATTAACCACCAAAACCGGTACCACCATTAAATACGGCAACGTAAACAACTTTTTCATTCCCCTGGGCGCAGGCCTGAAATTTGGACTGGGTAAAGGCGTAAACCTCGACCTGGGTTACCAGGCTAATTTTATGGATGGCGACGACCTGGACGGCTTTAAGTCAGACGATATCGACAAATTCGGGTATGCCCACGCTGGTTTAGAGTTTGCTTTAGGTGCTAGTTCCAAACCCCAGCTTGCCAGGAGCAACCCGGTAAAGGTAATGTACGACGATTACGTAGCACAGAATCAATTGCTTAAAAACGACCTCGCCGCACAGAGAAGCGCTACGGAAGCTGCCCTTGCCGCTCAGAAAACAGCTATGCAGCAGCAGTTGGCCGAATTACAGGCACAGTTGAAAGCCGCTTTGGCCGATTCCGATGGCGACGGAGTGATCGACAAACTTGACAAATGTCCAAATACGCCTGCAGGTGTAAAAGTAGATGGTTCCGGATGCCCGCTGCCTGAAGCTAAAAACGTAACCACGATCATCACCGAAGAAGATCGCCGCGTAGTAAAAGAAGCCATCACCAACCTCGAGTTTGATTTCGGAAAAGCCACTATCCGCGCAAAATCATTCCCGAGCCTCGATCGTGTAGCTGCGCTGCTGGTTCAAAAGAACTTTAGCCTGAAGCTTGCAGGTCATACTGATAACGTAGGTAGCGATGCCGCCAACCTCAAACTGTCTAAAGACCGCGCAGAATCAGTAAAAGCATACCTGGTAAGCAAAGGCGCCAATTCATCACGCGTAGAAGCGGTAGGTTACGGCGAAAGTCAACCCATTGCTACCAACGCTACTGAAACCGGAAGACAGCAGAACAGGAGAGTAGAATTTACGCTGTATTAAAAGCTAAGCAAAAAAACAAAAAGGGAGAATCGTTGATAAAACGGTTCTCCCTTTTTGTTTCCTCCCCCCGCCATGCGGCCTCAGGCCGGAGGAGGACGAGACAGAATTCAGCTAAAACAGCGTTCCTCCCCCCGTCTTCAGCCTACCCAGATGCCTGTACGCGATCTCCGTACATTCCCTGCCTCTCGATGTCCGCATCAGGTAGCCCTCCTGGATCAGGAACGGTTCATACACTTCCTCGATAGTACCTTCATCTTCGCCTACCGCGGTAGCAATGGTTTTTAACCCCACCGGGCCGCCTTTAAATTTATCGATGATGGTGACCAGGATCTTATTGTCCATCTCGTCGAGGCCATGTTCATCGACATTCAGCGCATTGAGCGCGAATTTAGCAATACCGGTGTCGATGGTGCCGGTACCTTTAATCTGGGCGAAATCGCGGGTACGCCGTAACAGCGCATTGGCGATACGCGGAGTGCCACGGCTTCTGCGCGCTATTTCATAGGCGGCCTCATCGCTGATAGGCGTGCGAAGGATGGCCGATGAGCGGAGCACGATGGTGGTTAACAATTTGGCGTCATAGTACTCCAGGCGGGAATTGATCCCGAAACGTGCGCGTAGAGGAGCGGTTAGCAAGCCTGAACGTGTGGTGGCGCCGATCAGCGTAAAAGGGTTCAGCGATAATTGCACGGAACGGGCATTGGGACCTGTTTCGAGCATGATGTCGATCTTGAAATCTTCCATCGCCGAGTAAAGATATTCCTCCACCAGCGGGCTTAGCCGATGGATCTCGTCGATAAACAGTACGTCGCCCGCCTCCAGGTTAGTTAATAAGCCTGCAAGATCACCGGGTTTATCCAGCACAGGGCCGGAAGTGATCTTAATATTTACCCCCATTTCATTGGCGATGATATTAGACAGGGTCGTTTTCCCCAATCCCGGGGGGCCGTGAAGCAGTACATGGTCCAGCGCTTCTCCTCTAAGCTTTGCCGCCTGCACAAATATGCGAAGGTTCTCCAGGATCTTGAATTGCCCGGTAAAATCCTCGAAAACCTGGGGGCGCAGTACCTTTTCAATCTCACGCTCAGCGTTCGAAAGCCGCTCAGGCTGCGGATCGAGATGTTCGTTCATAGGGGGGCTAATATACGAAATGAGATGAAGGTTCTCCAGCTTCAAACCTGCTCGTACCTCCTGAACCAGCTCCATACTTTCATCTGGATCACGCCCAGGAAGGCTTCCCGGAAGATCCTTGTGCTCATCTTGGAGGTACCTTCGGTACGGTCGGTGAAGATGATGGGGACTTCTACTACCTTGAAGCCGTGCTTAATGGCGGTAAATTTCATTTCGATCTGGAAAGCGTAGCCTACAAATTTGATCTTGTCGAGGTTGATGGTTTCGAGCACGCGCCTGCGGTAGCATTTGAAGCCCGCCGTGGCATCGCGGATATCGATCCGCGTAACGATCCGCACATACATCGACGCGAAGTACGACATCAGCACCCGGTTCATCGGCCAGTTCACCACGTTCACACCTTTAATATAACGGGACCCGATCGCCACGTCAGCACCGTCTTTACAAGCATGGTACAACTTTAAAAGATCTTCCGGGTTATGCGAAAAATCGGCATCCATTTCGAAGACGTATTCATAAGGTCTCGCCAACGCCCACCGGAATCCGTGGATGTAAGCGGTCCCTAAGCCAGATTTTCCTTTGCGTTCTTCAATGTGCAGCCGGTCCGGGAACCCGGATTGAAGGCTTTTTACGATGAGGCCTGTGCCGTCCGGCGATCCGTCGTCTATCACCAATATATGAAAAGGATGGGGCAGGGAGAATACCTTACGAATGATGCGTTCGATATTTTCCTTTTCATTATAGGTCGGGATCAGAACAATACTGTCTGCTAGCACTTCAATGTTTTTTAAGAGAGCGAAGATAGGCTTTAATGGATTCCGTTCATCCATTTATTTAACTTCGGAACGAACAGCAACAGGATCAGCGCCGCAGCCCAAACCACGCCTACACCCCAAACCAGGTAGGTTGAAACCGATTGTGTGAGCATCTGCTGCGTAGTTAACGAAGCCGTACCGCCTTCCGAAGTAAGCGCCCCGATCACGCCCGCCATCTTATTGCCAAGGGCGATAGAAAGATACCAGGCGCCCATTACAAACGCTACGATCTTGCCGGGTGAAAGCTTGGTGATCATCGACAGCCCTACCGGGGACAAAGAAAGCTCCCCGGTGGTGTTAAACAGGTATAACAGCGCGACGAACGCGATGGGTATAAGCCCGCCCGGACTTGCGAAGAATTTCCCCCCGATCACGATCATTAAGAAACCCAGGCCAACCTGGAAAAGGCCGAGCACGAACTTCATGGGTGTGGAGGGTTCAGATTTTGCCTTGTTGAGTTTTAGCCAGATCCATGAAAATACCGGCGCGAACACCATAATATAGAACGGGTTGAAGCTTTGGAACAGCGAGGCCGGGATCTCGCTTCCGTTCACCACACGATCTACATTTCGTTCTGTAAATAGCGTAAGCGAGCCGCCCACTTGCTCGAAAAGCATCCAGAATACGGCGTGAAAGAAGAACAACACCACGATAACCGCAAGCCGCTGGCCTTGCACCTTATCTTCGGAAGTAAATGCCTCGTAAAGAAGATAACCGATGATAAGCGCGGCGGTTGCGACGAGCACGGTCGACATAACACTGCTCATGCTTAGCAGGAACATACTGAAGGGGATCATCAGCAACGTGGCGCCCGCGATAAAAAAGTTTGGATTTATGCCAAGGATCTTTTTTTCGGGCGCAGGCGGATTGCCCGTATCGCCAAAAACCTTAAAGCTTAAAATAAAAATAAGCACACCGATCGCCATACCTATGCCGGCCAGGCCGAAACCGTAATGCCAGTCGATCCGCTGTCCCACATAGCCGCAGGTGAGAGTGGAAAGAAACGCGCCGATATTTACCCCCATATAATAAATGGTGAATGCGCCGTCCTTTCGGGGATCGTTCTTTTCGTAAAAGGTGCCCAGGTAGCTGGCGAGATTAGGCTTAAAGTAGCCATTGCCTGCGATAATGAGCGAGAGCGACAAAAAGAAAAGGGACTCGCTTCCTTTTATGGCCAGGCAGAAATGTCCGAGCATCATAAGCACTCCACCAATGACTACCGATTTCTTATACCCAAAAAATTTATCAGCGATCATTCCGCCAAGCACCGGGAAAAGATAAGCCATAGCGGTATACGAACCATAGATGCCGAGCGCCCGTGTATCCGCCATCTTGTCGCCCAGGAAGAGGACGTTCACCATGTACAGCGTGAGCAGCGCACGCATTCCATAATAGCTGAACCGTTCCCACATCTCCGTAAAAAAAAGCAGGAACAACGCTTTCGGGTGCGTTTTACGGTTGGTGATAATTACAACAGGGATCCAGAGCGCCACGAAGGCCCAGCCCAGGATAAGGGTCCATTTTGCGACATCCATCAAACAGGGAGGCTAAACGGGTTTTATTTCGATCTGGTCAGTATTGGCCATGGGCGGCTGTTCTTTCAAGAGATCTTCGGCGCCATGAGAAAGTTTCTTTAATTGCTTCAGGAACAAGATCACCAGCCCGGCGAAAATGGTACAGAAGATAGTGATCCCGAAGAAGATCTCCTTTTCACCCTGCTTTTCGGACCAGATCCCCACCCAGCTGGCTAAGTAATTGCCTAAGCCGGTAGCGGCAAAATAGAGACCCATCATAATGGAAGCATATTTTGGCGGAGCCAGCTTGGTTACATATGAAAGTGCAACCGGGGAAGCGCAAAGCTCGCCGGTAGTGTGAAATAAGTAAGCCAACACCAGCCAATACATGGCAGAGGAGCCGTTCGCTGCATATTGCATAGAAGCTTGTCCCATGAAAATAAACCCGGCACCCATAATAAAGATCCCGAGCGCCATTTTTAAAATGGCCGACGATTCCCTGCCCTTCATTTTCCAGTTGTACCAGAAGGCGGCGATCGGAACTCCCAGCATCATAATGAAGAACGAGTTAACCGATTGAAACCAGGAAGCGGGTACCGTCCAGCCCAGCAACGAACGGTCTGTTTTTTCGGAAGCATACAGGTTCATCAGGCCGCCAGCCTGTTCAAACGCGCCCCAGAATACAATGATCATTAAAAATGCCAGCAGCATTACCATGATGCGGTCGCGGTCAATGGCAGTCAGCGGTTTATCCTGTTCCGCTTTTTCAGCGGCAGACAACGATTTGATAGATTCGCCGAATCCCGCCAGATATTGTTTGCTGAACCAGAAGGTGATCAGGCCGAGTACCATGCCGATGCCAGCCAATCCGAAGCCGTAATGCCAGCCATAGGTCTCGCCAAAATATCCCACTAACAAAGGCCCGAGGAACCCGCCTACGTTGATACCGATATAAAAAATACTGAATCCTTTATCGCGCCGTTCATCCCCCTTGGGATACAGGCTGCCTACCATCGAAGAGATGTTGGGTTTCAGGCAGCCTACACCGGCAATAATGAAAGCGATGCCCGTATAAAAAGCGGCCGGGGCTTGTATCGCCAACACCGAATGGCCGATCACTAACAGCACGCCTCCCAGAAAGACCGCTTTTTTCTGCCCTAACAATTTATCCGCAAGAATTCCCCCGGGAATGGATGATAAGTATACCAGGAATGTGTAGAGGCCATAGATCTGTTTGGCATCGCTATGCGATAAACCGAATCCCGGGTTCACTTCATCCGCTTTAGCCACCAGGAACAGGATCAGGATCGCCCTCATCCCATAATAGCTGAACCGTTCCCACATCTCTGTGAAGAAAAGCACATATAATGCAACGGGATGTCCGAATAACTCTTTTTGTTTGTTCATGTATTCTTAAGAAAATTTAATGCGATTATCAGCACAAAATAAGCGGAATAATTGAAAAACGGTTATCCCGGTAAATTTAATATGCTCTGGCGCGGTAAATGTAAGGGAGAATTTGTTAATCGGCGGTAAATACCGAATAATCGCCCGTTGAGGCATCTTGTACAAAAAGTCCGTTTTCCCTGATTTGAATATCGTTTCCGGGTACAGGTCCCGCTAAAAGCCGCATTTGTAAAATTTCTGTGGAGGGCACAAAAACATGTATGCCGAACTCCAGGAATAGCTGCTTCCCTTCCGCCAGCGGCGTCAGCTCATCGCGCCTTAGCGCATATACTTCCGTGATGCCGAGGTCCAGGCAAAGGTCCAGGAGATCGTGAATGAACGTATTGCTTTTCCCGCCGGGGATCCGGATGAATTTCCCGGCAGGAAAAGCCGGCAGGGGAAACCCCTCGTGGTCTCCGAAAATAACTTTTTCACGGGTTTGCAGCAACCGTTCAACCCTAAACGCTGCTGCACCAGTCCCCGAAGTCACCAGTATCGCCATTTATTCCTGATTACCCGTTATGCATTCTTTATTCCCCCCGTTGTTCCTCCCATCCCCGAAATAAGCCCGTCCTTCATCACGATCTTCCTGTCGGCCAGGTCTGCCAGGTCCTCGTTGTGTGTTACGATAATAAAGGTCTGGTTAAACTCGTTCCGCAGGTCTACAAATAAATTATGCAGGGATTGTGCGTTGTTTGAGTCGAGGTTCCCTGAAGGCTCATCGGCAAGCACCACCAGCGGATTGTTCACCAGGGCGCGCGCCACGGCGATGCGTTGTTGTTCCCCGCCGGATAATTCTGCCGGCTTATGATGGGCGCGGTGGTCCATGCCCAGCATTTTAAGCAGTTCCGTGGCCCGGATGGCGGCTTCTTTCTGACTTTTCCTGGCGATATACGCCGGGATGCAGACGTTTTCCAGGGCGGTAAACTCAGGCAGCAGGTGGTGAAACTGGAAAATAAACCCGATATGCTGGTTACGGAAAGCGCTTAATTGCCGCGCAGAGAGCTTCCCGGTATTTATCCCGTTAATGCTCACTGCGCCGGAGCCGGGCCGGTCAAGTGTGCCGATAATATGCAGCAGGGTGCTTTTACCGGCCCCGGAGGCACCCACGATGGTTACGATCTCGCCCTTCGCCACTTCGAGATCAACGCCTTTGAGGATTTCGAGCTTGCCGTAGGATTTGTGGATACCGGTTGCGGATAACATGGGGCGAAGATATTAACTTTTAACATAGTTAGCGGGGGAAGGTTTGAGGGTAGAGGTGCGGGATTGAAAGCATAACCAGTGCGCCAAACCTCAAACTTCCAACCTGCAACCTTTCGTATTTCAATCCAAAGTGGTAGTTTTACACACAAAATTCTAAGCGATGAACATTCACGAATACCAGGGTAAAGCTATTTTAAAGAGTTTCGGGGTCCGGATCCAGGAAGGGATCGTTGCGGATACACCGGAGCAGGCGGTTGAAGCGGCAAAAAAATTAAAGGAAGATTACGACTCGTCATGGGTGGTGATCAAGGCGCAGATCCATGCAGGCGGACGCGGAAAAGGCGGAGGCGTAAAACTGGCAAAGAACCTGGATGAAGTGAAGGAACGCGCTGAGCAGATCATCGGGATGCAGCTGATCACGCCGCAAACCGGTGCCGAAGGTAAAAAAGTAAATAAAGTGCTCGTGGCACAGGATGTTTACTACCCCGGTGAAAGCGAAACCAAAGAATTTTATATGAGCGTGCTGATGGACCGCGCGGCGGGGCGCAACATCGTGATGTATTCTACCGAAGGCGGTATGGACATTGAGGAAGTGGCTGAACATACACCACATCTCATCTTTAAAGAAGAAATTGATCCTAAAGTAGGGTTACAGGGATTCCAGGCACGCAAGATCGCGTTTAACCTCGGCCTTTCCGGCGATGCGTTCAAAGATATGACCAGGTTCGTAGCTGCGCTGTACAAAGCCTACGAAGCCACCGATTCTTCGATGTTCGAGATCAACCCGGTTCTTAAAACCTCCGATAACAAGATCCTGGCGGTAGACGCCAAGGTAAACCTGGACGATAACGGTTTGTTCCGTCACCCGGATTATGCCGCCTTACGCGATACTTCCGAGGAAGATCCGACCGAAGTAGAAGCCAGCTTGTCAAACCTGAACTACGTGAAGCTCGACGGTAACGTAGGCTGTATGGTGAACGGCGCCGGCCTGGCGATGGCTACCATGGACATCATCAAGATCGCCGGTGGCGAGCCTGCCAACTTCCTCGACGTAGGTGGTACAGCAAACGCGCAAACCGTTAAAGCGGCATTCAACATCATCCTCAAAGATCCGAACGTGAAAGCGATCCTGATCAATATATTCGGCGGTATCGTTCGTTGCGACCGTGTTGCCCAGGGGGTGATCGACGCTTACAATGAAATCGGAAATATTCCCGTTCCCATCATCGTTCGCCTGCAGGGCACCAATGCCGAAGAAGCGAAGAAACTGATCGACGAATCCGGCTTACAGGTGTATTCTGCAATCTTGCTGAAAGATGCGGCCGAACTGGTTAAGAAGGTATTGGCGTAATACGTTTTACGTCCGGCGTTCCTGCAAGGCGCCCTGATAAAAAAAGCGATTTGATCACCCGAATCGCTTTTTTTATGCAGTTACATTAGCAAGTTTCGCAGGAACGTAACTTATGCTACCTCCCTCATATCCACCGCCACTACCCTCGAAATTCCCTGTTCTACCATCGTTACCCCATAAATGATGTCCGTGCTCGCAATCGTGCGCTTATTATGTGATACGATAATAAATTGGGAACGGTCGGAGAACTTGCGGATAATGTTGTTGAACTTGTCGATGTTGGTATCGTCGAGCGGGGCATCCACCTCGTCAAAGATACAGAAGGGGGCAGGTTTGAGCAGGTAAAGCGAGAAGAGGAGTGCCGTAGCCGTTAACGTTTTTTCACCGCCCGAAAGCTGGTTGATAGATAAAGGGCGTTTGCCTTTTGGACGGGCCAAGATCTCGATGTCAGATTCCAGCGGGTTCCCGGCGTCGGAGAGCACGAGGTCGCAGCTGTCTTCTTCGTTAAACAGTGAACGGAATACGATGATGAAGTTATCGCGCACCTCGGTAAATGCCTGCATAAACTTTCCGCGGGCGGTATCGTCTATTTCTTTGATGGTTTGCAGCAGCGACGCCCTGGCATCGAGCAGGTCATTTTTCTGGGCGGTGATAAACGTGTACCGGTCGTTCATTTCGCGGTAAGCTTCCATGGCCATCGGGTTTACGGCGCCGAACTCGTTCAGCTGCCGCTTCATACGGTCTGTTTTCCCGACCAGGTCGTCCTCGTTCTCGTTTTCCGGAACGGGGCTGTCGATCAGGTCGTTTATGTCGATCCCGAACTCTACCGAAAGGCGTTCGCGAAGCGCATGTAATTCCAGCTTTAGCTGTAATTTCTTGTCCTTCAGCTCCGTGGCCAGCACGTCGGCCTGTTCTTTTTTGCGGCGTAACGCCGTAACCTTTTCCTCCGTTTCCGTGATGATGGCTCGTGAGGCATAATACGTTCGCTCTGCTTCGGTCACACCGTTTTCCAGTTCTTCCTTTTGCACGTACATGGCCAGTAAGTCTTCGTCAGAATCATCGGCGTCTTTCAAGATATCGATTATGCTTACCTGTGTTTTTTCGAGCTCCGCGGTATTCGTGGCTATGCGCGCGCCGTAAGTTTGCTGCTGTACTTCACGGTATTCCAGGTCCTTGCCGATCCCTGATACTTTATTCTGCTGCTGGTGGAACCGGATATTGTCCTGGTTGTAGTCGGTCGCTTTGGCCGATACCAGGTCGGCCAACTCCGCATAGTTCTCCTGCAGCACCTGTACGCCGGCAGCTTTTTCGCGGATCTTTTCCTTCAGTTCCGTTAGCTTCGGTTCAGAAACCGTGATCTCTTCCGTTACCGATGTGATCTTTCTTTCAATATCCTGCTGCCGGTTCTGGCTGTTCTGTATAAACGCGGCGTATTGTTCCTGCTTGGTTTGGACGGTAAGCAGCTCGTTGTTCAGCCGGTTCAGGTCTTGTTGTTCCTGCTGGATCTGCTGTTTCCTGGTGGAGCCCCGGAGCATTAGCACCCGTTCGGCGGCAATTTCGAGCGAGTTTTTCAGGTCGGTCACCGTGCGTTCATGCGTCCGGATCTCTTTAGCCAGGTTCTCCAGGTTTTTGGCACGGCCGATCCGCTTTCCTTCAAACAGCCCTACCGATCCGCCCGACATGGTTTGCCTGCTTTTGGAGAATTTCCCGGATTTACCGAGGACCGCCACCTGGTCCTGCGGGAGGGCGGTGAACAGGTCCTCCTCCCGGTCGTTTTCAAGCAGGAAGACGTGTTTTAGCAGCAGCTCGCAGAGCGGACGGTATTTCTGTTCTACATCGATCACCGACATCGCCGGGACAGTCCCTTGCGGCTCCGGGAACCCGTTTTGCGTGGGATTTACCTTTACAGCCTCAAGTATAAAGAAATTAGCACGGCCTCGTGCCGAGTCGCTTAACAGCCGGATAGCTTGAACGGCTTCCGTTTGTGTCTCTACCACGTAGTGGTTCATCACGGGCTCGAGAAAGTTCTCGATCGCAATGCGGTATTCTTCCCGGCAAAAAAGTACGTCCGAAAACAACGGCGCCTGTTTTGCCCAGCCGGTATGTTTTTTCAGGAAGCGGATCGATTCGGGGAACCCCTCCAGGTTATCCACCATCGACTTCGTGAGGTTATATTCGTTCTGCCTGGCGTCAAGCTTGCGGCTTTCTTTGCTGTGTTCTTCCTTCTGTTCGGCGATGAGGTCCTGGGTTTCGGTGATCTGCCGCTGCAGCTCTTCTTCGGCCTGTTTGCCGGCTTCCAGTTTTTCCACGCGGTCGCCGATGATCTCCTGCAGGCCGCTGATCGCTTTATTAAAATCGTTCAGCTCTGTTTCTTTCGATTCGGTATCCACCGTCGTTCTCCTGCTTTCCTGGTAGAGCGCGTCCTTCTGGATGTTCAGGACCGCGAGTTCTTTCTCAAGCTTATAGATGGCGTTTTGCAGCTCGTTATGCTCCCGCGTGCCCTGGTCGGTTTTGGCGCGTGCGGATTGTTGCTGCACGCGAAGCTCATCCAGCTCTGTTTTCGCCACCGCGAGTTTCGTTCCCATAGATTCGAGCAGCGCGCCCTCGCTGGCCGATTCTTCATTCAGCCGCTTTACCGAGTACAGCACGTGGTTCAGCTGGTTGCGGTCGGTAGTAAGCTCTTCTGTGAGGCGGTTCTCTTTTTCG
Source organism: Hufsiella ginkgonis (assembly GCF_009834915.1). Lineage (GTDB taxonomy): Bacteria > Bacteroidota > Bacteroidia > Sphingobacteriales > Sphingobacteriaceae > Hufsiella > Hufsiella ginkgonis. Next base: position 262,289 of record NZ_WVHS01000003.1, read on the forward strand.
CGCAGGAAGCGCAGCTGCTCGTTCTTGATCTTTTTCTCGCTTTCATAAGCCCTGATCTTCGAAACGAACTCGTTGGTGGCTTTCTGCTGTGCCGACAGGTTTTTTTCCAGCGTTAGGCTCTCCAGTTTCTGTTTTTGAAGAAGCGCATCCAGTTGATCGGTTGCTGTAAGCAGGGCGGTTTTATCGTCAGACTGCTGCTGTTCCTGCAGCTCCAGTGTTTCCAGCAGCGTGCGGAAACCCGTAATGCGGAAAGAGGCGAGCATGACGCTCAATTCCTTATATTGTTCCTTCACCCTGAGATAGCGTTCTGCGCGTTTAGCCTGGGCTTCCAGTGTCTTCAGGTTCTTCCCGATCTCGAATAGCAGGTCGTCTACGCGGCTCAGGTCAGCCTCGGTATCTTTCAGCTTGGTAAAGGTCTGTTTCTTCCGGAGCTTGTATTTCGAGATCCCGGAAGCTTCCTCGAACAGCATGCGCCGGGAATTTTCCTTGTTGGCGATGATCTCGTCGATCATCTTCAGCTCGATGATCGAGTAAGAGTCTGACCCGATCCCGGTATCCAGGAAAAGGTCGGTAATGTCTTTTAACCGGCATTGTACATCGTTGAGGCGGTACTCGCTTTCGCCGCTGCGGTAAAGCTTGCGGGTGATGGTTACCTGCGAAAACTCGGTAGGGAGTACATTTTTCGTGTTGTCGAACGAGAGCGAAACTTCGGCAAGGTTGGCCGGCTTACGATTTTTGGTGCCGTTGAAAATGATGTTCTCCATTTTCTCGGAACGCAGCATCCGGGTGCTCTGTTCCCCCAAAACCCAGCGGATGGAGTCGACCACGTTGGACTTGCCGCATCCATTTGGCCCGACAATGGCCGTTACGCCTTCGTTGAAGTTAATGGTGATCTTGTCCCCAAAGCTTTTAAAGCCCTTAATTTCCAGTTTTGTTAACTGCATACCCGCGTGTTGGTCCGATAGGTGTTTAGAGGGTTCAATGTCCGATTTTAAAGGTAAATCTGCAAACTAAATATCAATGGGCCCGTTAATTGTACGCGGAATATGGTTCGCCGGGAGAAACCTTTAATTTTGTCCCACCAATTATTTTAACTATGATTAACAAAGTAGTGGCCGGAGCCGAAGCAGCCATCCACGACATTCCCCACGGAGCCACGCTGATGTTGGGCGGCTTCGGTTTATGCGGGATCCCCGAGAACTGCATCACCGCCCTGGTAAATAAAGGCGTTAGCCAGCTGACCTGTATTTCTAATAACGCGGGTGTCGACGATTTCGGCATCGGCCTGATGCTTCATAAACACCAGGTAAAAAAAATGATCTCCTCGTATGTGGGCGAAAACGCCGAATTCGAGCGTCAGCTGCTAAGCGGCGAGCTGGAGGTGGAACTGGTCCCCCAGGGCACCCTGGCTACCCGCTGTATGGCCGCCGGATATGGCATGCCCGCCATCTTTACCCCGGCCGGTGTAGGTACCGAAGTAGCTGAAGGAAAGGAGATACGCGTGTTTAATGGAAAAGAATACCTGGTGGAGCACGCTTTCGAGGCCGATTTTGCATTAGTAAAAGCCTGGAAAGGCGATACCGCAGGCAACCTCGTTTATCGCCTCACCGCGCGTAACTTTAACCCCGTAATGGCTATGGCCGGCAAGATCACCATCGCCGAAGTGGAAGAGCTGGTGCCAGAAGGGGCGCTGGACCCCGATCATATACACACACCGGGCATCTACGTGCACCGGATCTTCCAGGGAGAAGGATATGAGAAGAGAATAGAGCAGAGAACGGTTAGGAATAGCTGGTAGCTGACAGCTTGTTCTGAATAGTCATGACCGCCCGCCTTAACCAGCCATAGCTCATCAATTATCGGCCAACCTCACAAGTTAAACATTACTCCACATGTTAGATAAACACGGTATCGCCCAACGCATCGCGAAAGAAATAAAGAACGGTTACTATGTGAATCTCGGTATCGGCATCCCCACGCTAGTGGCTAATTACATCCCCGAAGGGTTGGATGTGGTGCTGCAATCGGAGAATGGCCTGCTGGGCATGGGGCCCTTCCCCCTGGCGGGGGAGGAGGACGCAGACCTCATCAATGCCGGTAAACAAACGATCACCACGCTTCCCGGCTCGGCGGTATTCGATTCGGCGATGAGCTTTGGGATGATCCGCTCCCAAAAAGTAGACCTCACCATCCTTGGCGCCATGGAGGTTTCAGAGAACGGCGATATCGCGAACTGGAAGATCCCCGGTAAAATGGTAAAGGGCATGGGCGGAGCGATGGACCTGGTGGCCTCAGCCAAGAATATTATCGTGGCCATGCAGCACGTAAATAAGGCGGGAGAAAGTAAGCTGCTCACTTCGTGCTCGTTGCCGCTTACCGGCGTTAACTGTGTCCGCAAGATCGTTACGGAGCTGGCCGTGCTGGATGTACTTCCCCAAGGCGGGTTCCTCCTACTGGAACGGGCTCCCGGGGTAACAGTCGACGAAATAAAACGGGCTACCGCCGGAAAACTGGTGATAGCGGGCGATGTGCCTGAAATGCGTTAACGCCACAAAACGGGCAATCTGTTGCCTGAAATTCCCTTTTCATCCCCCGTTTTCGCGAAAGATCTTTCCCCGGAACGGTAAATCTGAAGGAGGCATGGTTTTTGTCCCGGTTGGGGCAAAATGCTATATAGCTGATTAAGATTTATACTTATAATTGCGAATTAACCCTCTCACTTTTGTTTTATGCTACGATCCTGGAAGCTCCAATGGCTCATTAACGAGTTTATTACCTTTCCCAATTACAAGAAACACTTTATCGAGTTAAACTCCTCCTGGAGGTATTGGTGGCTCCTGCTAACAAAGTTGGTGAATAAGGTAAACCCTGCGCCGGCGCTGCTCAGTTTAAAAAAAGGTGGTAAGTTTTATGTACACGATTTCATGACGCTGTACATTTACACAGAGATATTTGTAGACAAGTGTTACGAACTGGGCATGAAGCTCGAAGAGGACGGTACGATCATAGACGTCGGCGGCAATATCGGCCTCTTCACCCTGTGGATGAAACAGCAGTATCCCGATATGACCGTTTATTCGTTCGAACCGTTTAAACAGAACTATGATCAGCTGGTAAGCAACCTGCTGCTGAGTAAGGTGAAACATGTAAACCCGATCATGCGTGGTGTGGGCGGACATACCCGCATCGAGAAATTATACCTTAACCCCAAGAACCTCGGCGGACACAGCATCTACAAGCAGGATGATAACAATGAGTCGGTGGATATCGACATCGTTTCGCTCGACGAAGTACTCGCGGCGCTCGGCCCAAAAACCTGCTCGTTGCTCAAACTGGATTGCGAAGGCGCTGAATACGAGATAATTAAAAGCATGACAGCCGAAACGGCCAAAAAAATAAAACGCATCATCTTCGAGCCAAGCGAAAAACTGTATAACCCCGCCGAGCTGATCAGTCACCTCGTAAAAATTGGCTATACCATGAAAAGAAGTACGGATAACTATATCGCTGCGTACGAAGATTAAGAGAATACTTTCCTTATTTTGATTTTGCAGGAGCTTTGCGTTATACGTACGGCTCCTGTTCTGTTTACCGGCAGTTGATCACTATTTCGCCGCGCGGATCGTCTTTACTTCCAGCGGTGATACCGCCGGCGCCTTGTTCCCGAAATTGTTGCGTACATAGGTAAGTACATCCGCTATTTCGGTATCGCTAAGGTGTGCTACAGCGGGCATAGGGTTCGAGTACTGCTGTTCCTCGATCTCGATGCGCTCATTAAACCCTTTCAGCAGGATATTTACGAGCCGTGTTTTATCCCCCAGCACATATTCTGTTTTTATAAGCGGCGGGTTGAGGTTCATCACCCCTCCGCCGTCGGCCATGTGGCAGGGCAGGCAAACGCTGGTATAAACCACTTTCCCGCGAACGATCGACGCGGCCATTCCCCCGGTTTTTGCCGGAAGCGGCTTCTTCCGGGCAACAGGCTTTTTTACCTGCGCCTGTAAGCTAAATGAGAAGGCTGCAATGACGGCAGAAAGGGCAAGGATTTTCTTCATGAACGGTTTTTGGATACCGCAAAGGTAGGTAAAACTTAACAATCATTTTATTTCATGGTAATACGATGCGGGTACTTTCGGCGTTGCCGGAACCCCTCGCTGTGTTGCGGTATGCCTTTACCAAAAACCTCAGTAACACTATTACATGAAGAAAACACTACTCTTTTTATGCTTGCAATGCTTATTGGCCTTCGCAGCCGGTGCACAAACGTTGCTGCACTACTGGAACTTTAACAATTCGGCCACCGAAGCTTCATTGTTAACGCCCAACGTATCGTTGGTTAGCGGCGGCAGTATTACCCATTTGGCTGGCACCAATGCCGGTTTTACCAGCGCCATTATGATCACCAGCAACACCACCGGGCAGGGGTTCGAAACTACCAATCCCAATGCCCGCAACGGTGATGCCGCAGGCGCCCACATCCGCTTCAATAACCCGATAGGCGGCAAACTGGTGTTTGCCGTGCCAACTACCGGTTACCGCGACGTCATCGTAAAATACGCCACCCGTCGTTCCGGTTCAGGACCTTACAACCAGGTGGTAGATTACTCGCTGGACGGTACCACCTATACCAATCTGACCACCATTATGCCTGTGGACGGTAACCCGACACTTCAAACGCTGGATTTCACCGCCATCGCGGGAGCGAATAACAATCCCAACTTTAAGATCAGGATCGGTTTTACGCAAGGCGGCGGCGGCTTGGAAGGAAACAACCGCTTCGATAACTTTTCGCTGGAAGGCTCACCCGTTCCGGTAAATACCCTGCTGCACTACTGGAACTTTAACAATTCGGCCACCGAAGCCTCATTGCTAACGCCCAACGTATCGTTGGTTAGCGGCGGTAGTATTACCCATTTGGCTGGCACCAACGCCGGTTTTACCAGCGCCATTATGATCACCAGCAACACCACCGGGCAGGGGTTCGAAACTACCAATCCCAATGCCCGCAACGGTGATGCCGCAGGCGCCCACATCCGCTTCAATAACCCAATAGGCGGCAAACTGGTGTTTGCCGTGCCAACTACCGGCTACCGCGACGTCATCGTAAAATACGCCACCCGTCGTTCCGGTTCAGGACCTTACAACCAGGTGGTAGATTACTCGCTGGACGGTACCACCTATACCAATCTGACCACCATTATGCCTGTGGACGGTAACCCGACACTTCAAACGCTGGATTTCACCGCCATCGCGGGAGCGAATAACAATCCCAACTTTAAGATCAGGATCGGTTTTACGCAAGGCGGCGGCGGCTTGGAAGGAAACAACCGCTTCGATAACTTTAGCGTAGAAGGTTCTGGAGCCGGCAGCGCCGACCTGGTGCCGCCTGCGATTACGTTCTCCCCGGAGAATAACGCGGTGAACGTGGCCACGAACGTTCAGCCGACCCTTACGTTTAACGAAGATGTCCGGGCGATTGATAACAGCGCCTTCACCAACACCTCCGTTGACCAGGCGATCGATTTCCGACTAAACGATGCGGCCGGCACGCCGGTACCTTTTGATGCCACCATTTCGGGCAAAGTGATTACCGTAGTGCCCGCGGCTGCCCTTGCCGGAAACCAAAAATATTACCTGGCACTGAAAGCCAACATGGTAGAGGACAACGCAAACAACGCGATCGCCGCTGTTCAGCCGACCGTTTTTACCACGCTCGCCGTACAAACCATATTCCAGCCCGGTGACATCGTGCCGGTAGCTTACCGCATGAATGCATCCGACATGGGCGATGAGATAGCCTTGCTCACGCTCGTGAATATCCTCCCGGGAACGCTCATCAACGTAACGGATGCCAAGTACACCGACCTCGTGCCGGCACAAGGCCCCGGCGGCCTGGTGTGGACGGCACCCGCAGCAGGTGTGGCGGCGGGTACCGTGATCAGGATCCAGAACGACGCCTCGACCACCAATATAGGTACGCTTAGCGGCGCTCCTTTCGGGTTAAGCTCGAGCGGCGACCAGGCGATCGTTTATACAGGTGCCGCAACCGCTCCTGCTTATGTTACGGCCTTAAGCTCCAACGCCTGGGTGACCGCCAACACAAGCTATAGCGGCAGCAACTCGAAATTGCCCGCTGCACTGGTCGACGGACAATCGTCGGTAAACCTGAGCGCTGCACTAGGTAATACCGGCGGTAATACGGTAAACGCATATTATAATGGTACACAAACCGGTACTATCGCACAGTTAAAAGCTGCTATCTTGAACCCGGCGAATTGGACGGGTACGGCGTCCGGCACCCCCGGACAAACCTGGCCTGCGTTCAACTTCCCGGGCCCGCCTGCAGTGGTGAGTGCCAAAGTGCTCTCCCAAATCACCATTCAGCTGGCATTTAATAAAGACCTCGATCCCATAAGCGCCGCCAACCTGGCTAACTTCACCGGTGTCGCCGGCCTGGCCAGCGTAGCCCGTACCAGCAATGGCGCCGTTGCCGATACGCTGATACTGACCTATACCACGCCGTTTACAGCTGGTACTAACTATTCGCTCGCGGTGAACGGGATAAAAGACACCGAAAACCGGGCGATGTTCAGCGCATTTAATTTCCCGTTCAGCTATATCACCCGGGTAGGTTTCCAGGATAAATTCTTATCAGTAAAAGAAGATGCCGGCAGCGTGCAGGTGAAATTATTGCTCGAAAACCCGGCAGCCGCTTCGGTTAAACTGGTGCTTAAACCGGCGCCTTTTAGCAATACCAGCGCAGGGGATGTCACATTTACCACGCAAACCCTCACTTTTACGGGCAGCAGCACAGGTGTTCAAACCATCAATATCCCGGTGGTGAACGATGCCCTGGCAGAAACCGATGAATACTTTGTGCTAAGTCTCGAAGATCTTTCGGGCTTGTCGCTCAGCGGGAAACAGTACCTCACCGTGTACATCCGCGATGACGACCGCCAGGCGCCCCAGGCTACCGGCGAGATCAAGCTTAATTATGTAAGCAGTTTTAAACCCAATACCACTGCCGGCAGCACCACCGAGATCGTGGTGCACGATGCGGCCAGCCAGCGTCTCTTTATGACCAGCGCTATCCAGGACCGCCTCGATATCGCAGATTTCTCAAACCCGGCCGCCATCACCCTGGTAAGATCTATCGATATGGCGCCTTATGGCGGAATTACCAGCGTGGCCGTAAAAAACGGCGTGGTGGCCGTGGCCAGTCCGGCACCCAACGAACAGGACAATGGCTCGGTCGTGTTCTTTAACATCAATGGTGATTTTCAGAAAAAAGTAACGGTGGGGGCGCTTCCTGACATGATCACTTTCTCCCCGGATGGCAAGAAGATCATGACCGCCAATGAAGGCCAGCCGAACGACGCTTATACGGTAGATCCCGAAGGCTCGATAAGCGTGATCGACATCTCCGGCGGATTGGGCTCCGTTGACCAGTCGAAAGTAACGACGCTTTCCTTTGCCCCGTTTAATGCGCAGGAAGCCGCATTGCGGGCCGCCGGCGTTCGCAAAACCAAATCGACCAGCACCCTGGCCCAGGACTTTGAGCCTGAATACATCACCATATCGCCCGACTCTAAAAAAGCTTGGGTCACCATACAGGAAAACAACGCTATTGGCGAGATCAACCTGGAAACAAATACCATCACCGCGGTATGGCCGCTTGGCCGGAAGGATTTTAATACCGGCACCTTCGGCTTCGATGCCTCGGATAACAGCGGTGTGATCCATATTTCCTCGTACCCGGTTAAATCGTTCTTTATGCCCGACGGGATCGCCAACTTCTCTGTGAATGGAAAAACCTACCTGGTGTCGGCTAACGAAGGCGACGAAAAAGAATATGGCGGTTTGAATGAGCGGACCACCGTAGGCGCTGCCGCACTGGATCCTACCGTTTTCCCCAACGCCGCGGTGCTGAAAGAAGAGCACAACCTCGGCCGCCTGCGCATCACTAACCTGAACGGTGACACGGACGGCGACGGCGACTTCGATGAACTGGTAATGAACGGCGCCCGTTCTTTCTCTATATGGGACGCCGATACCAAAACGTTGGTGTACGACAGTAAGGATGAGTTCGAACTGTTTATCTCCAGACATCCCGAGCTGGCTATTTTTAACGCGGATAATGAAGGGAACGCAATCAAATCGCGCAGCCGCGCAAAAGGCCCCGAAGCAGAAGGCGTAACCGTTGCCGCCATCAACGGCGCTACGTATGCCTTTGTAACGCTGGAAAGGGTAGGAGGCGTGATGGTGTATAATATTACCGATCCGGCCAATGCCAAACTGGTAGATTATAAGAACAACCGCTCGCTTACCACACTGGCCGGCGATTTAGGCCCTGAAGGCGTCATTTATATCCGCAAGGAAGACAGCCCGGATGGAAAAGCTTATATCGCCATTGCCAACGAGATCAGCGGTAACGTATCTGTATTCAGCATTATTGAACAGGACCAGGCGGTTACGTTTGCTGCGCTGCCTGCTAAAACGTTTGGCGATGCGGTATTCACACCGGTTGCCACATCTGCCGCCGGGACGATACCAACCTATACATCAGCCAATCCCGCGGTAGCGGTGATAGAGAACGGCGCCATCCGCATCACCGGTGCCGGAACTGCAGAGATCACGGCATCGTTTCCCGCCGGCGGGGGATACCGGGCTACTACGGCCACCCAGGCGCTTACCGTAGCAAAAAAACAATTAACCATAACTGCCGAAGACAAATCGCGCGTGTTTGGCGAAGCCAACCCGGCATTCACCGTAACATTTACCGGTTTTGTAAACGGCAACACCAGCGCGGTGTTAACCACTCAGCCTGCGGCTACTACAACCGCTGCGGCAGGTTCGGCAGTAGGAACCTATGCCATTACCCCTGCGGGCGCGGCCGCCGCTAACTACACGTTCACTTATACCAATGGCACGTTAACGGTAACTCCTGCTGTGCGTACGCTTACCTTCGGGGCGATTGCCGCCAAAACATTCGGCGATGCCGATTTTGCACCGGGTGCGGTGGCCAGCACGGCCGATGGAGTGAGCTATTCGAGCTCAAACACCAACGTAGCCACGATCGTAAACGGGCAGATCCATATTACAGGTGCTGGAACGTCGACCATTACCGCCGGCGTTACCGTTAATGCCAATTACACCACCGCGCCAACGGCCACGCAAGTGCTTACCGTAAATAAAGCCGCACAGACCATTTCGTTCAGCGCGGTGCCGGTACTTACACGGGGAGCGGCGGCCGCCACGCTTCAGGTAACCGCAAGCTCCGGCCTGGCAGTGGAACTGGCAACCAGCAATGCGCTTACGGGCGCCCTTACCGCTAAATTATTTACGCCGCTTCGCATCGGTACCACCGTGATCACCGCCACCCAGCCGGGTAACGCCAATTACCTTCCTGCCACTGCGGTTACACAAACCGTTACCGTGATTGGCGCGGGTGGCGAGCTGGTGCGTATCCACGGCGCTTTATCGCCCGATGGCGACAATATTAACGATTTCCTCATGATCGAGGGCGCCCAGAACTTCCCCGATAACCGGGTAATCATCCTCAACAAAGCGGGGATAAAGGTGTTCGATATCGCCAATTATGATAATACCTTGAAAGTGTTCACCGGGAGGGGCAATAATAATGACCTGCTTCCTGCCGGCACCTACTATTGCCTGTTGGTATACAAGGACAACGGGGAGCAAAAACGGGTAACCAATTATTTCGTGATCAGGTATTAACAGTTTAATTAAAATGTCCATGAAACTTAACATAAGATCTGCCTATTTCCTGGTTGTAAGCCTGTTTGCGGCTGCGCCCGTCCTCGCACAGCAGGGATACAACTATAACCAATACATGAACAACCTGACGCCGCTAAACCCCGCATATGCGGCCATTGGCGAGTCCGGTACCGCCAGCGCTCTCGCCCGTAAGCAATGGGTGGGCATCGAGGGGTCGCCGTCGACCGTGTTTTTTACCGGCAGCTTATGGCTGCCGTCGATTAAAAGCAGTGCCGGGCTGATCGTAGCAAACGAAGAAGCCGGGATCGAAAAACAGTTCGAGGCGCAGGCGTTCTTTGCTAAATCGGTAAGTCTCGCGGAAAATACCAGTCTGTCGGTTTCCGTAAACGCGGGACTGCGCAGGTTTAACGCCAATTACAATGAACTGGATTCCGGCGACCCCAAGTTCAGGGAAAATACCACCGAAACTTCCGGGTTAACCGGGATCGGCCTGCTGCTTCACGGGAGCAGGTTTTACGCGGGCCTGTCAGTACCCCGCATCAGCCTGAAAAAAGGAAACGACCTTCAGCTGCTTAAGCCCGGCTATTACGCAATGGGCGGATACCTGCTGGATGCCGGAACGACCCTGAAGCTAAAACCGGCCATATTGTTCTCGTATGTGGCTAACCTGCCGCTTCGCACGGATGTGTCTGTAACCGCCTATTTAAAGGAGCAGCTCGGCTTCGGGGTGAACTACGGCAGCAACCGCGAGATGGCAGGGATCCTGTCTTATATCTTCAGGAACAACATCGGGATAGGCTATAGCTACCAATTTAGCGCAGGGGCCGAAAACCTCGGGCAAGGTACCAATTCCACCCAGGAGGTATCGTTAAACTATCGTTTCGGCGGAACTAAGAAAGGTTTTTCTTTACTTTGAGTATGAATAGTCGTCGCAGGTTTCTTAAAACAGGACTTACCGGGCTGGCGGGAGTTACCCTCCTGCCACCCGTGGATTCGTTTGCCGGTCCCGCAGGGTCAGTGGCCCCATCGGCCGCAGGGAAGTTTAAGCTTCGCTTTGCGCTGGCGTCCGACGGGCATTACGGGCAACCGGGGATCGATTCGGACGGTTTTTACAATGACCTGGTCAAGTGGCTCACCAGGGAGCACCGCGACAATCACCTCGACCTGGTGATCATTAACGGCGACCTGGTGCATGATCGTCCAGACCTGCTGCCTAAAGTAAAGAGCACGTTCCTCGACAAGCTCCCGGTGCCTTACCACACCCTCCCAGGTAACCATGATTTTGCCGATGCGGCGCTCTGGAAGCGGGTGTTTGGATACGAGGATAACTATATGTTCGAGTTTGGCGACATAGGTTTCGTACTGGCCAATACCGCCAACACCAGGGGCGAATATGTTTGCCCCAACCCGGTATTCCTGAAGGAAGCTTTTGAGAAAATGAAAAGTAAGAAGATCGTGTTCACGGTGCTGCACATTGCGCCGCACCGCTGGACGCCGGAAGAGGAATCGATCTTCTTAGAATGCCCAGAAGTGCTGGAGATCTTGCATGCCTACCCGAACATCAAGGCCGTGTTTCACGGGCACGATCATTCCCTCGACGGTGTGCGCTATACCAATAAGCTGCCGCACCTGTTCGACTCGCACTTCGGCGGGAACTGGGGCACCGACTACAAAGGCTATCGCATTGTAGAAGTCACCGCAGAAAACCAGGTGGTTACCTACCAGGTAAATGCCAGTATGAACCCCAGGCTCAACAGCACCAGGCTGTAAACCCGCCGTCACGCCGGGCTTACGGTATCTTTCGTCAGGCTGAGCTTGCCGAAGCCCCCTTACAAATTCGGCCCGTCTTCATGCTTTTCCGGCTTCAGCTCCGACCGGGTAAGGCCGGTGGTAAATTCCTTTTCGTCTTTTTTATTCCTGCGAATGAGGAACGCGATGAGGACGATTATCGCTGCGAGTACGAGTCCGATGATGGTGTAGTTCATAATTTACTGGTTGCCGGGTGATTTATATGCGGGAAAAAGCTTCGAGATATTCCTTCGTCATTTTCTCCCAGCTGAATTGCCGGCGTGTAAAGGCGATACGTGACGCGGCGCCGGGCAGGGTATCAGAAGGGTTATTCAGCGCCCTGATCCACGAATCCGCATCCCCGGGAGGCAGTAGCAGGCCATTTTCACCATCGCTGATAGCGTCTGGAATGCCTCCGCTTGCCGAAGCAAGTACGCGGGCGCCGCAGATACTGGCTTCGAGGCAAACCAGGCCGAAACCTTCCATATCGCCGCTTACCTCGATATTGGGCATTACAAACGCATCAGCCACGCTTAAGAGGTTACCAATTACTTCCCTGGATAGTTTACCGGTGCGGAACACGCGGTGGCGGTAGGGGCGTTTGGCCAGCAATTGCTGCAGGGGTCGCTCGTCGCTGGGGAGTGCCAGCATAAGCTCGAAAGGTTTCCTGGCAAACGCGGGCAGCCGCCGGAAAATACGGCCTCCAATATGCTCCTGGTTGGGAATGGGACCGATAAGCAGCAGCATGAAGGCGGGATCCAGCTGTGGTAAAACGTTTTTGATGAACCAGGAGAAGCCTTTTCGCTTCACGGGTCGTCCCATAGCAACCAGGAGACGACGTCCGCCGGTATCAATGCCAAACCGGTTTTGCAAGAGGCGGTCTGCCTGTTCCCGGGTGATGCTCCGGGGCGCCTGTTCATCCACGCCATTGTTGATCACAAGCAGGTTCCCGGGCGGAATGCCAAGCCTGGTGCAGGCCCGGGCAGTGGCCTGGCTTACAGGGATCACGAGATCCAATCGTTTTAGCCCATGGAAAACGAACCGGCGGTACAGCAGGTTTGGGTACACCACGTCCAGGCCATGTACGGTGGCGGTACGCTTAAGATGAGCGTAGCCGGTGTGAAAAAGGCTGACGGAGGCCACCAGGGCATCGTTAAAATGGATCACCGTAATGCCCGGGTTCGCTTTGCAGAGCTGACGGATTCGCCGGTTGAGGGACAGAAAAAATTGTAAGCGGTTTTCGCCGGCGCCGAGCAGCAGCGTATGTACGCGCGCAAGCTTTTTCATGCCGTTGATCAGCTCGAAACTCTGGTTTTCCATTCCGCCGATGGCGGGAGGATATTTATGACTAACGAATAATATTTCCACTATACTTCCTGCTGCGGTATTTTGCGCCCGTTATACAATACAAAATAGAGTACGACCCCGAAAACGATCCATGTCAGCTGCCGGGCCCTGCGTAAAATGGATGCAGTGACCCATAGCCCGGCGCCGGGCAGGCCGATGGCGGAGAGCATCACCTTGTTGCCATACTCCTCGATACCGAGCTGCCCGGGTATAAACGTACCGGCTACCTTAAAAAATACGACGCCCATATCCGCGGCAAGCGCATCGGTCATGGTGACGGGGTGGCCGAGGAACCGGAGAATGAAGTAAAATTCTAATCCGCCCACCACCCAGTGCAGCGCAGCAAAAAAGCAGGCATACAATAGCTTTTTGCGGCTGTTTTTAAAGAGCTGCATAAACTCGGGGCTCTTGCCGGCGAGATAGCGAAGCCCGAACCAGCCAGCGGCCAGCACCAGCGGCACTACGGGACTGTAAAGCAGCAGCTTACCCGGCGGGATGGTGATGCCCGGTTCCTTCGCCAGGAAGAACGCGAGCGCAATTCCCGCTACGAGCAATTGGGTGATCACCATGATCACCCTTGCCATTACGATGGAGGCCGTGGCTGATTTTGCGGCGATGCCATGATCCTTAAGCAGCAACACCTTCACCGCTTCACCGCCCACCATACCGGCAGGATTGAGCAGCGCGGCGGTTTCGCCGATATGGCGTACAAAAAACAGGCGGGTAGCAGATATTTCGCCAGACTTGTCGCCAAGGCAATATTTCCAGCTGATGGTGCCCAGGAAATAGGCGGCAAACGTGGTAAGCAGCAGCGCGCTAAAACGATAACCTACGAGTGATAACGAGGCGCCAACGCTCTGAAAATCGGTATGGCGGAGAAAAACGGCGAGAAGCACGAGCATGCCTGCAAGAACGACCGGTTTAACGTATTTTGCCATGCAGTTAAACTACCGCCAGCCTGGTGCTTCGTACCAGCCCGGCCAGGTCGTCAAAATAGGTTTCAGCAAGTTTATCCCAGTCCAGCAACCGGCTGTCTGCCAGCCCCTCCCGCGAGAACTGGTCGTGCAGCAGCTGGTTTTCCAGTAACAGGCGGATCTTTTCCACGTAGTCATATTCGTCATACGGCCTGCACTTAAAGCCGTTGACGCCCTGGCGGATAAAGTCGGAAGAGCCACCGCCGTCCGCGATCACGCAGGGAAGACCGGAGGCCATTGCCTCGGCTATTACGTTCCCGTAGGTTTCGGACACGGAGGGGAAGAGAAACACCGATGCGCTGGCATAGAGTACCGAAAGTGTTTCGTGACCTGCCATGCCGACAAAAAAGGCTTTTTTCATGCGGAACTGGCATGCTTTGCGCGCGATGCCGTCGCCGGCGATCAGGATATTTACATCGGGCAGCACGGCCTGCAACAGGTCGTAGATGCGGAACAACGTTTCGAGATTTTTCTCCCACACCAGCCTGCTGGCGAAAAACACCACCGGGCGGTCGTTGCCCGTGATCCGTTCGATCACCCGCGGGTCTCTTTTAAGGGGGGAGAACAGGCCCGTATCGATGCCGCGTTGCCAGCGCTTCATCCGCCATGCGTCGATCCCCATTTCTTCCAGCTCTGTTTGAATGCTTCCCGACGGAACGTAAACCGTATCGCATTGATTATAGAACCACCGCTGGGTACCTGCGATCATCTTTCTCGCCTTGTGCACCAGGAAAGGGGTGTGGCTCAGGTAATAATCCATGTACGAAATAAAGTGGGTATGGTAGATGGTGAGCACCGGGAGCTGGTAGAGTTTCGCAAACTTAACAGCAAAACCGCCGAGCAGGGAAGGGGTGGCGATGTGTATAACGTCCGGGCGGAATTCGAGCAAGCGGTCTGTCATACTTTTTTTGGCCAGGGCGGGCAAAGCCATCGAATACGTAGTAGCGGGCAGCCTCACCACCGGCAGCCTGCAGCAGGTGAAACCTGCTAACTGGTCGGGGCCTTTGCCGCAAAAGAACAGGAATTCGAACCTGGCGGGATCTATCCGTCCGATCAACTGGAACATGGTGCGGGCTGCCCCATCAAGATCTTGGATTAGGATTTCGGCAAAAAACGCAACCCGTATTTTTTTCATCTGCTGCAAGTGTGGGCAGGGGACAATACCCCGATGGTGCAATATACAGGTCGTGTATTTCCGGAGTATTAGCGGGAAGTAAAGGAATTATGAGGGTATACGATTATGCTAAAACGGTAAAGCCTATAGATTGTATATACATATCGAAAAGTGATTTGTAACATAAATGATACAAGTGGGTTTCACCATTTTCACCATGTAAGAGCGCATTCTTTTTATTTATTTTAGGCCGCGAAAGCAACGGAATGATAAATTCTGCTTATTTTGCTAAAACGAATTAACCAACACACAATAAACAATTACACTTGCAGCTGCCTGGTATCGCCGGGCCCATGAATTCGGGTTTTATTTGCTAAAACTATATACAGAACAATTAACCACCTAACAAACTGTGCGTATGAAAATTAATTTATTTAAGATTTCAGGATTAGCAGTACTCTGTGCGATCCAGTCCCAGGCCTATGCTACGGGCCTTGGGGTGCTGGGGAGTGAATCCGGAACGAACCATTTTAAAATGGCGTTGAAAAGAAAGCCAATTACCGGTACTGTCCGGGATGAAGCGGGGGCTGCGTTACCCGGGGTGAACGTAAAGGTAAAGGGAACGACCAAAGTGGCCGTTACCGATGCTTCCGGTAAGTTCACCATCGATGCGAACGAGGGCGACGTGCTCGAGTTCAGTTTTATCGGGTATACACTTAAAACAGCGGCAGTACGGGGCGATGCGGCCATCAGCCTGTCTATGGAGCCTGCTGCCAGCGAGCTTAACGAGATCAAGGTAGTAGCGGTAGGTTACGGTAACCTCGCGCAAAGAGAAGTTACTTCTGCCGTAGCAGTGGTAGACAGTGCGCAATTCCGGCAAAGCGGCTCGAGAAACCCGCTTGACCTTTTGATCGGTAAGGTTGCCGGTCTGCAGATCTCCCGTACGGGCGGTACCAACCCGAACTCGGGCGTCAGCGTTCAGCTGCGTGGCGTAACCTCGCTGTCTGGTACGACTACCCCGCTGTTTATCGTTGACGGTATCCCCGGCGGTAACCTGGACCTTCTTCAGCAGGACGATATCGAATCGTTCTCCGTGCTGAAAGATGGTTCTGGCGCGGCGATCTACGGAACGCGTGCGAATGCGGGCGTGATCATCATCACCACCAAAAAAGGTAAAAGTGGTGACCCCCGTTTCGATTATAACTCGTATGTGAGGACCGAGAAGCTCTATCAGCGGCCGGATTTCATGACTGCCGAAGAATTCGTAGATAAGATCAAAAACTTCGGGTATGCAACTCCCGGAGCTGATTTTGGCGGTCGTTTTGACCACTACAAAGATTTCATCGGCGGCGGCAACGTAAGCCATAACCACAACTTCGCGGTTTCCGGCGGGGCTAGTAAAACCAGCTTCAGGGCGTCGTTAAACTACCGCGATCTCCAGGGTTACCTGCGCGAAAACGATCGTAAAGAATATGGCCTGCGCTTAAGCCTTACTACCCGCGGCTTCCAGGACCGTCTTTCCGGGCAGTTCAATATCGGTTCCAACTACAACAGGGCTAACCTGCTCGGCGGTTCGGGCGGTATCGAGAACGTACTGACTAAGAACCCGACGGAATCGCATTACAATCCCGACGGATCTTTCTTCGTGCCGGTGATCTCCAGCCCGACCAACGAGCTTGCCCGCCTGAAACAGGAAACCAACAATCGTAACCAGCTGACCAACTCTGCGGATGCGAAGTTCGACCTGAAGCTCATCGAGGGCATGACGCTGTCGGCATTTGGTGCAGTAGTTCGTAACGCTTACGTGAACAGCGAATACCGCTTGCGTGCCAGCCAGAACTCCGTACAGAACACAACCGTTCCAAACGGCGGTTATGCTGCGCGTGGCACAGTGCTCGATCAGAACTTTAACTTCGAGCCTACGCTGAACTATACGAAAGCCGTAGGTGCTAATCACAGGTTGACCGGTCTGGCTGGTTATTCGTTCCGCTACGAGGTTTCGGAAAACTTTAGCGCCAACAACCGTGGTTATATTAATGACCTGTTCCGCGACAACAACATGGGCAGTGTTCCGATCACTACCAACAACACAGGTATCTCCAGCGGTAAATCGGATAATACGCTGGTTGCTTACTTTGGCCGTGTGAATTACGCGTGGAACGATAAAGTGTTCCTAACCGCTTCAGTTCGTCGCGAGGGATCTTCACGTTTCGGTGCCAATAATAAATACGCCACCTTCCCTGCGGCATCGGCTGCCTGGAATATTTCCGACGAAAGCTTTATGAGCAACGTTAAATTCGTCAACAACCTGAAACTTCGCGTAGGTTATGGTGAAACGGGTAACTCGGGCTTTGAGAACTATGCTTCACTGGTATTGCTAGGAACAGGTAATATTTACCGGTACCCCGACGGATCGTTCAACCAGACTTATGGTCCGACCCGTAACCCGAACCCGAACCTGAAATGGGAGCGTAAACAGGAAACCAACATTGGTGCCGACTTTTCTCTCTTTAACAGCAGGCTGAGCGGCTCCCTGGATGTATACAAACGCTTAACGAAGGATCTGCTCGATACTTATACGTCTCCGCAGCCGCCGTTCATCGTGTCTTCTATTTATACCAACGTAGGAACGATCTCCGCAAAAGGTGTCGAGCTTGCGCTGAACTTTAAAGCGGTGAATAAAGGCAGTTTCAGGTATGATATCGATTTCACCGGGAACACCACGAAAAACGTCCTTGACTCGTATTCGAACGACGAGTACAAACGTGATATGAGGACCTTCGGCGGTATCGGTGGTTTCGGTGCTCTTGGCGATGCGATCCGTACCTACGAAGGCCGGAGAATAGGTGAATTCTGGGGCAAGAAATTTGCAGGATTCGACGCCGCAGGCAAATGGCTGTTCTACAACCGTGCCGGGGAAAAGGTTCCGAATGCCTCAATAAACAACTCGGTATTTCGTGATCAAACCGATCTCCAGGTTATCGGGAACGCCATTCCGAAGTACTACCTGTCAATGGGGCATAACTTCACTTATAAAGGATTCGACCTGCGTGCATTCTTCCGCAGCCAGCTGGATTACCAGATCCTTAATACCCTTGCCATCTCGTACGGCAACAGGAATGGTGTTTCATCAAATCTCCTCAGAAGTGCATTCACCAAGTATCTCGAAATTAAGGATACGTACATGTACTCCGATTATTACGTGGAAGAAGGCAGCTTCCTGAAACTGGACGAAGCAACCCTGGGATATACCTTTAAGCTGAAAACTAAGTATGTGCGTAACCTGCGTACTTATGTTACAGGTCAGAACTTATTCCTGATCACCGGGTATACCGGTAACGATCCTGACATCATTTCTACTACTGGCTTAGGCCCTGGTATCGATACACGCAGTCCTTACCCGATCACCCGCCAGTTCCTGTTTGGTGTAAATTTTGGATTCTAACATTATTAGTCAATAGACATGAAGCATATTAAAAAAATAATCGCCCTTTCCCTGACCGCAGTTTTTACTGCGATCGGCAGCGGCTGTTCAGACCTGAAAGAGAACATTTACAGTCAACTGGTCGCTGATAATTTTTATAACAACAAAACGGAAGTACTCTCCGCAGTTTTGAGACCCTATACGCATGCCAACGCCTGGGTAACTTCCTCCGGGCAGCATGGATGGTGGCGTACGAGTGAGCTGACGACCGACCAATTGGCGTGGCCTACCAAAGGACGTCACGGCGAAGACGGCGGCCAGTGGAAACGCCTGCACTACCACACCTGGACAGTAGACGACGGGATGCTTAACACCGCCTGGACGCTGATGTATTGGGGTATGTCGCTTTGTACCGATGCGATCGAGAACCTCGAAAAAAGGCCGGTCACTTCCATGGGTATAACCGAAACTGAAAAAGCCGCTTACGTGGCAGAGTTGAAGTTGCTCCGCGCATTCCACTACATCAAGCTGATGGATATGTTCGGGAACATTCCAATCGTTACCCAGATCGGTATCCCTGCTAAACCGGAAACCCGTCCGCGTGCGGAGGTCTTTGCATTCATCGAGAAAGAGATCAAGGATAACCTCGCTGCAGCGCCGAAACATTCGCAGCAGATGGTGGGCCGCATGTCGCAGGCTGGCGGTTATGCCATGCTGGTAGAGCTTTACCTGAACGCACAGGTATGGACTGGTACTGCCCGTTGGGATGATTGTATCGCTGCCGCGAATGCGCTGATAAACAACACCGCTGGCGGCCAGAATGGCGCGATGGCGCTCGACCCGGATATTTTTGCCCAGTTCAATACGACTAACAACAATTCCAAAGAAGGAATTTTTTCAATCGCGTACGAATTCCAGCTGGCAAACAGCCAGCCATCGTGGACCGGTGACTTCTTCCACTTCCAGCAGGGTATTATCGAAGGGCACGGCCGTAACGGTAACGACGGTATCGTGGTTGTTCCCGGTAACTGGACTAAATACGAGGACGCCGACCTTCGCAAACGCGGATGGTTCCATGAAGGACCGATGGTACGTTTCGATAACGGCCAGCCGGCTCTCGCTTCAGGTGGTAACGAGTACAGCGGTCAGCAGATTGTTTTTGTAGACAATATTCGTAAGAATAAGGTCGGTTCTACCCTTTCAAACATGAGCGAAGGTGAAGAAAACAGCGGTGTTCGTTTCTTTAAGTATAAGTTAGGTAACCAGCTTGCGGGTGTGCGCAATGGAAACCCGGTGGCGGCACTGGCTACATACAATAACACGGACTGGAACGTATACCGCCTTACTTGGGTATATTTTGCAAAGGCAGAAGCGCTGATGCGTAAAAATAACAATGTGGCTACCGCAGAAGCCGTACAGCTGATTAATGATTGCAAAAAACGCGCATTCAGCACGGCCGACTTCGCGACCCGTCAGTATACAGTAGCAAGTTTAACTATGGATGAGCTGCTTGAAGAGCGTGGCCGCGAATTCATCTTCGAAGGTTTTAGAAGAAGCGACCTGATCCGTTTCGGTAAGTTCCACACGGCTTCCTGGTGGGATCATACGCCAACTAATAAGGCAGATCTTCAGTTATTCCCGGTACCGCAAGTACAGCGTACACTGAACGAGAACCTGAAACAAAATCCTGGATACCTATAGGTTGATAGGTTGTTGATTTGGTAATGGAAAGGCCGTCCCCAAAAGGGCGGTCTTTTTTGTTTGTGACCCTCTCTTGCCGGTGCCCGGGATCAGCCCGAAAACCCTGGCTCACCATGTGAAGCACGAACAACCCCCGAGAGCACCTGTTTGAAGTTAAATCGGCCAGAACCGATCTGCCAAAATAAAAAGAGACCGTCCGCGAAAAGGACGGTCTCTTTTTATTTTGGCAGGTTTAACAGCTACGGTTTATTTTTTCTCATCATTAAACTTTACGCTGATCAGGGAGAACAACGGATCTGACGCTTTTGCCGCAGCATTTTTGAACACAAAATAAAGGTCATGTTTACCTGTAGTGTCTTTCACGTCAGCTTTTAGCGGCGGCGCGTTAATGGCGCGCGGCTCGTCTTCTACCGAAGGAACTTCCGCCTGCCCGATTAATGCACCATCGGGCGAATCGAGCCGGATCTCCACCTTGCCGCCGGGGTTCTTTTCGCGTACGCTGGTGCTGATGCGCAGCTCTACCTGCTTAATGCCGGTGAGGTCGAGCTTTTTGTAACCGATATAGCCGTTTGTATTCGGGATCACGTTCACGATACCGTCCTGGCCATTTACCTTCACGATGGCCCCTTTCATGATCTCGGCGGCGCCGCCGCTCACCAGCGGGTTACGCAGCACGATAGTAGATTCGGAAGTTTGTTTCGGGATGGTTTTATTGCCGTGATCAGTATATGCGGCGCGGATCACGAAAGTGCCGTTACCCGGGTCGCCTTCAGGCGTTTTGGTTACATAAGTACCTTTCACCGGGAGGGTATTGATCGTTTTATCGGTAATGCTAAGAATGTATTTTACGATGGTATGTGCATCTGCGTCGGAGATAGACGGATGTGCAGGCATACTGATCAGGTTCTGCCATACTCCCATGCCGCCTGCGCGTACCTTGCTTACCAGGTGGGCCGGCGCTTTATCGTCGCCTTTATATTTTTTGGCGATATCGGTAAACGAAGGCCCGATATTCTTGGCATCGTCAAGGTGGCAGTTCTTACAATCCGATTTCGCCATCAGGGCGCGTGCCACGGCAAAACGGGTGTTGGCGTCTACGCTGCGCTGGCCCTGGATGATCTCGGCATAGTCAAACCCTTCGGAGGCGTAATCCATGCTGATGGCCACCTGGTCGGCGCTTATCGTGCCGGCCGCCAGGCTTCCGTCTTCCTGGTCGTTAACCAAAACGGAGTACCCCAGGGGCTTGTTGTTAAAGAAAAAGGTAGCGTTACCGTTCAGCTCGATGTTTACCGACGGGGCGGCGTTACCGGCAATGATGGCCAGCGATTTCGTGTTCGAAGCACCTTTGGGATCGGTAACCGTCAGGCTGGCGGTGTACACCCCGGGTTTGGTAAGCGTAATAGCCGGGTTGGCCGTAGTAAACAGTAACGGAACACCGCCCGGGGTATTCACTTTCCAGCGATATTTAAGCAGGTCGCCGTCGGCATCTTTTGTGCCTGCAGAAGAGAGGGCAACTTTTAAAGGTACGGTACCGCCGCTTTTATCCGCCGAAACGGCGATGGCAGGTTTGCGGTTACCGGCGTTGTATTCGATGCGTACCAGTTTCGCGCTTGCGCTGGCGCCAAACCATACGCTGCCGTATTCCAGTACGTAAAGGTCGCCGCTGGGGCCGAACTTCATGTCGATCGGCTCTACGGGGCGGTAGGAAGGGAGGAAGCGCTCCATCGACAGGTAGTCGCCATTCGGTTTCATGGCAATGGACATGATCCAGCCGCGTGCAAGATCGGTAGCGATCCATTTGCCTTCGTAGTAGGCCGGCCACGGGCGTTTTGCCAGCGGGAAATCGGCGCGGTGATAGATAGGACCGCCGGTAGCGCTGCGGCTTCCGCTTCCTACCAGCGGAAATTCTTCTGAAGCGGCATACGGGTAATAAATAAACGGGGGAGCCACCGGGGGAAGCTCCTTTAGCCCGGTGTTGTTTACCGAGGTATTGGTTGGCTTTTTGGGATCTTTTTTATCGAGCAGCTCGCCGCCTACATAATCGAAGATCGGGAACGCCGCATTGGGCCCCACAAAATAAGGCCAGCCGAAGAAACCCGGTTTACGTGCCTGGTTCAGCTCGTCGTAGCCACGCGGACCTATCTCGGTATCTTCGTTGGCATCAGAACCGATATCGCCCCAATAGAGAAAACCGGTTTTACTGTCGATAGATGGCCGCCAGGGATTACGGTGCCCCATGGTGTAGATCTCCGGGCGGGTGTTCTTTGTACCCGGGGGGAACAGGTTTCCTGCGGGGATCAGGTACGTGCCGTCGGCCTTCGGTTTAATCCGGAGGATCTTTCCCAGCAGGCTGTTGGTGTTGGCGGTACCGCGCTGGTCGTCCCAGTTTACACGGTTGGGGCGTTCGTCTGTCGACGAAGACAGGGACGTCCCCGTATTGTTGCCTACCGTTAAATAGAGATTGCCTTTGGCGTCCCACGTCATGCCGCCTCCGGTATGGCAGCAGGTTTCGCGCTGCGTAGCAAATTGCAGCACGATTTTCTCCGAGCCGGGTACCAGCCGTTCGTCGGCAAACACCCAGCGCGTGAGCTGGAACCTGCTTTCGGTAGGGTGCGAGTAAAAGGTGTACACCCAATGGTTCACGGCGAAGTTAGGATCTACGGTGAGCCCGAGCAGGCCTTCTTCCGCTTCGCTTACTACGCCTTTGGCGCTGGTGTATTTCATATTCACGGGGATCTGCGCAATCGTCGAAGTCATCTTAGTGATTGGGTCATAGAGCTTTACGGCGCCTTTGCGTTCGCTGATGAGTACGCGCCCGTCCTTTAGTACTTCAAAGGTGTTGGGTTCGTCGAGGTCGCCGGGCTGGGTAAGCGCCACGGCGGTGAAACGGCTTTCGTCCGGTTTCTTCGGGACGTCGGCAACGAAGGAGTAGAAAATTCCCCCGGTCACCAGTAGGCTAAGGCCAGCAACCCGGGCAATTGATCGATTACTATGCATATGTTTATCAAATATTTATTACACAAAAATTTTACCTAGTCTCTTTTAATTATTGGAAAAAATCCATTTAAACTTTCTAATTTAGTCGTAGCTAAAACGATTGAGGCAAATATATAATAACCAAACGTAAATCAGCCCGGCACTAGCGGGCACCACACTTGATTAACTAAAATAATAATGAAGGGTAAAGACCAAACAGAAAAACTCGACATCTCCCGGAGAGATTTTGTAAAGAACGGAGCCGTAGCTGCGGCTGCGTTCACCATTGTGCCCCGCCATGTACTTGGCAAGGGCTTTAGAGCGCCAAGCGACACTTTATACATCGCATCTGTGGGTGTGGGCGGTAAAGGCGAAAGCGACATCAACGGTTTTATGGGCAGCGGAAAAGCAAAAATGGCTTTCCTTTGCGATGTTGACCAGTCAAGGGGAAAAAGAACGTTCGAGAAATATCCCGAAGCAAAACGCTATGTGGATTGGAGAGAAATGTTCGACAAGGAGCACAAAAATTTCGATGCGGTATCGGTGTCTACACCAGACCATACCCACGCGGTGGTAGGCTCTGCTTCCATCACCCTGGGTAAACATACCTGGATCCAGAAACCCCTGGCACACGACGTATTCGAAGCACGTTTGCTTGCCAAACTCGCTAAGAAGCACAAAGTTATTACCCAGATGGGTAACCAGGGCTCTTCGAACGACGGCGTGCGCCAGATGAGAGAGTGGTTCGATGCAGGCATTATCGGCGATGTACAGGAAGTATATTGCTGGACCAACCGCCCGGTATGGCCGCAAGGCAACAATATGAAATGGCCCTCTAAGCCTGGTACGGCTCCTGCCGACCTGAACTGGGACCTCTGGCAGGGTACCGCACCTGCAAAACCTTTCCCGGCAATGGCTGCAGAAGGCGGTATCGACCTCGTTCCGTTTAACTGGAGAGGCTGGTGGGATTATGGTACAGGCGTATTGGGCGACATGGGTGCGCACATTCTCGAGGCGCCTATGAGCGTACTTAACCTCGGTTATGTGAGCAGCGTGCAAACCAGCGTAAGCGGTGGCGGATCACTCGAAACCGGTCCTGCATCTAACTACACCATCATGACCTTCCCTAAAACAGATAAGACCAAAGGCCCGGTTCGTGTACACTGGATGGACGGTGGTATGATCCCTCCTCGTCCGGAGGAACTTGACCCGGCCGAAGCATTCGGCAGCGGCGATGGTGGCATGCTCTTTATCGGCAGCAAAGGCAAAATGACTGCCGGTTGCTATTCGGCGAGAGCGCGCCTGCTCCCGGTATCTAGAATGGACGAGGTGAACGTACCTGAAAAGTTCGCGCGTGTTACCAACGGTGCCGACGGCCACTACGCACAGTGGGTACAGGCCTGCCTGGACGGTTATGGAAAAGGTGTGGTGAGCTCTCCGTTCGAGAAAGCTGCCCTCTTAACCGAAGCTATGCTGATGTGTAACCTCGCCATCCGTGGTGTGAACGTACCAAAAGCAGCTGTTGCGGCACCTCCTGCAACTGCCGGAACCGGTGCGGCAACCCCGGGTGCAGGTATGCGCCAGCGCGGCCCGCAATTCCCTGCCCGTTACATTAACCTGAACTGGGATGCGGCGAACATGAAGGTAACCAACGTTGACGAAGTGAACCAGTTCGTTAAACGCGAGTACCGTGCGCCATGGAAACCAAGCGGCGTTTAATTCAGACTCAACAATCCCCCAATAACTACAGGAGGAGGCCCAAAAGCTTGCCTCCTGTTTTTGTTTAGATTTGTGCCCATGAAGCTGATCGTACCTGTAAAGAACAGTTTGGTTTTATTGCTGCTGGCGTTTTTTCTCAGAAGCTATGCGCAGCAAACGATGCCTGTTGCGCGTAACGACCATATTTTCCCCGCTTCCGCGGCAGCGAAACCGTTTATCGACTATGATAGCCGTGGTTTCCTGGTAAACGGGAAACGTATGTTCGTGGTATCGGCCGGGATGGAGTATGCCCGCGTGCCGCATGAGCTGTGGGAAGACCGGTTGGTGAAACTAAAGCGAGCCGGGTTTAACACCGTGGAAATGTATACGTTCTGGAATTTTCATGAACCGAAGGAAGGCTGGTTCGACTTTTCGGGCGACCAGGACCTCGATGCCTACCTGCGGCTGATCAAAAAGCTCGGCATGTATGCCATCGTGCGGGTAGGCCCGTACTATTGCGGCGAATGGAACTTTGGCGGGTACCCTGTCTGGCTTAAGTTTAAGCCCGGGTTGCGTGTGCGCGAAGACAACCCGCAATTCCTGGCCGCGGTCGGTAAGTTCTTTGACAAGCTGATCCCTATCGTCTCGGCTAACCAGGTGCACAAGGGCGGTGCGGTGATCATGGTGCAATTGGAAAACGAGCACCCCGAGAGCTGGGGCAACATCGTGCCAAACGGCTATTTCAAATACCTGGCCGATAAAACCGTATCGCTTGGCCTCGAGGTCCCTTATTTCTTTAGCGGCTTGCATCCGGGTAACGACCCGGCAGGCAACCTTAAAAGCCTCGACGATGCCAAACGTCCCAATCCATGGTTCTCCACGGAATACTGGGGGGTGTGGTTTTTTAACTATGGCGCACAGCCGCAGGATTCTACGATCTATGACCGGCGCACCTGGAAGATCATCGCCCATGGCGGAAATGGCTACAATGTGTATATGGCGCACGGGGGAAGTAATTTCGGGTACAATAACGACCGCGACATGGCTGCCTCGTATGACTACGGCGCGGCTATCGGCCAAACGGGCGATCTGCGGCCAATTTATTACGGCTTTAAACGTGCCGCCTGGTTTGCCCGCAGCTTCCAGGAGATCCTGGCGAATAGTAAAGATGGCGGGAACAGCTACCGGTGGATGGTGCGTGACACCTCGATCAAGATCAATGCGCGGATAAGCCCGGCGGGAAACATCGCTTTTGCAGATAACCCGAAAGCCCGCGCTGCGCTGGTGCGTATCGTTCCGCCAAAGACGCTGAAACCGGCGCTTCCGGTTACGGTGAGGCTTGCGCCGGGCGAGATCATGCCGGTGGTCAACCAGTTCCAGGCGGCGCCCGGGATCAGCCTGGAATGGAACGCTTCCCGAATATTTGGTATCGTTACCAGGGATAAAACCACCACGATGATTACTTATGGCGATCCGGGTTCAACGGCCTCGTTATACTTTAAAATTACGGGCGCCGCCGGCCCAATTACGGTAACGAAAAATTTTAAGCAGCTAGGGTCTGGCATCATTGCCTTCTCGGCACCGGTTGCGGCGCCGGCGCCGGCCTCGTATGTGTTGGCGGCCGGGGACCGGCAGCTGCAGGTGCTGGTACTTAGCAAGGCGCACGCACAACGATGCTGGATCGTGGAGGACGAAACCGGCCGCGGAAACAGCGATATCGTGGTGGGTTCTTCTGTGGTTACTTATGCGGGCTATCGGCCGGCAAAACGCGCGTATGGCCCCGGTGCCGCCGGTCCTGATCAACAGGTCATTGTTACTGAGGTTCCATTGGGCAAGAAGCTTAAATCGCCAGCCTGGATCTTTAAACCGGGCGCCTTAAAATTGAATCCTGTTGAAGCGGTAGGGGATACGCCCGTCGGTCTGCCCGTGTTGTCCTCCTGGGAAATGAAAAGCGCTTCGGTCCCTGCCCTGGTTACTTTTGATGATAAAAACTGGAAACAAAGTAAGCCGCCGTTGCAGATGGGTGCTGATGGCGATATTACCGCGAACGCCTGGTATCGTACACAGCTCAAGGTAGCCGAAACCGGCGATTATATTCTACGGTTTAAAAATATTCGTGAGCGGGCCTCGGTGTTTCTGAACGGAACGCGGATCGACTCCGGCGAGAT
The DNA here is from genome assembly GCF_009834915.1 of Hufsiella ginkgonis. Classification (GTDB taxonomy): domain Bacteria; phylum Bacteroidota; class Bacteroidia; order Sphingobacteriales; family Sphingobacteriaceae; genus Hufsiella; species Hufsiella ginkgonis. Next base: position 289,217 of record NZ_WVHS01000003.1, read on the forward strand.
GGAGAACAAGGCGGTGCAGATGCGCCTGGAGTCGGGCAAAACAAACACGTTGTCGGTTTTCGCGTCGCATAACGGGCGTAATAAGCTGCTCTTTTACCGGGGCGTGCTGGATACGATAGACGCGAAAGGCATCAGCGGCGAAGTCACGTTGACCAAAGCCGTTAAAGGTGCGTCGTCTGTGGCGGTTGAAAACTGGAAGATGAAAGGCGGCGCAGGAACGGATACCCTCGGCGGATGGTCGCCGTTTAAGCTGGTTGCAGACCGGGGGCCGGTTTTTTACCGGTCGGCATTCAATCTTGCAGCGTCTCCGGGTTACGGCACGACCTGGCGGGTGATCACCACCAGCCTTGGCCACGGCTCGGTTTGGGTGAACGGGCATCATTTGGGGCGATACCCCGAGAAGATCAAGATCAATGGATTGTATATCCCTGAGCCCTGGTTGAGGGAGGGACGAAATGAAATCGTGATATTTGATGAAGATGGAACGTCACCGCTAAAGGTTTCTATCCGGGCGGAAACGGCTGCCGGTCGCGAAACAGTTATTTTTACCATGTAATACTTTTGTTTTAAAGGTCGCCTTTTATACGAATCATGAAACATTTCCGTTAAAATTGAATAATTTCGTGATCGAACTGTACACAGAAAAACTAAATAGCTAAGAAAAAACAAATTATTAAAATGAAAAAAATCGCATTATCATTTGCCCTGGTCCTTTTTACTGCCGTAATGAGCTTTGCCGCCGGTATTGACGGCGCCTGGAAGGGTTTGGTGGAAGGACAGTACAAAATTACAGCCGATCTTAAAACAGAGGGCGGAAAAGTATCAGGCGTATTGGCCCTGACAGACCCCAACCCGAAGTCAGAGAATCCCGACGATGCGGGCTACACACCGTTTGTCGCCGCACAGATGGGCAAAAACACCATTACAGAAGGTAAGGCGGAAGGCGAAAAGGTCACCTTTACTACCTTGTTCAATGAAAAGCCGATCGTTTATACTGGTACCCTCACCGGCGATAAACTGGTGTTAACCACCACGTACAACAACTCGCCGATCAAGATCACTCTTACCCGGGTGGTGGCTAAGTAATTTTTAATAACGAACAGGAAAGGGTTAGCAGTAATGCGAGCCCTTTTTTTAGTAAATAACAAATATTTTTATGATGAAGAAGGTATTGCTGCTGGCTTGTGTGTGTTTGATCTTTAGTGTGTGTTATGCTGCTTCGACGGTAAACGGCCGCTGGGCGGGAACCGTTGGCGGACAGTTCGACGTATCAGTGAACATTAAAGAAGTGAAGGGGAAAGTGTCGGGCACGGTAACCTCCCAGATCGGCGACGCGCCGCTTACCGGCGGGGTGATCACCGGGAATAACATTACCTTTAAGGAAATGTCGTACAACGGTATTTCGCTCTCTTATGTAAAGGGAAAGATCGTTGGCGATAAGATGGATATCACCGTCGGGTTCCAGGGGCAGGACATGAAAGGGACGTTGAAGAGGGTGAAGTAGCTATCTCCCGGCCTGCCGGTCAGTAACGCAAAAGCGCAAACGTTTTTGTACAAAGGGCGCAAAGAGGTAACAGTCTTTGCGCCCTTTGTGCGAATTTCCGTTGCGCTCTTTGCGTTTCTTTTTTTATAAACATTACGTTAATATTCGCCGCTGTACATAACCTCTTTATAACATTCCCTTGTTGTAATCATAGCAACACATTAACATCCGCTTAAAGCCGTCCCGGTACTTTTGCCTGCAAATAAACAAGCAGGCTATGGAACTTCGATCAACCAAGATACAGGCGCTCTCCCGCCGTTTTCTGCTCCCTCCCGGGTTAACTGCCAATGCCGCAGCCATAGGTGATCTTGATAAAATTCGGAACAAATTAGATACGATTTGATACACTGAATGATTGACGATCAGATTGCCATTAAATTGTTACAACTAACCAAACCAATCTAACTGGATGAAAGAAAAAACCACCTTTTTCTTTCGTGGAATTCTACGGCCCAAAAATATCCGGAGGGCCGGTTTTAAACTCTTTAACCTAATAACATCATGAGAAAAAATCTACTGAAATGGCAAGACCATGGTTCGTATCACCCGGACATGGCAGCTCGCAAACTGTCCCAAAGAATGGCGCGCGTAATAGCATGCGTACTGTTTCTCGTATTCATTTCTGCGAGCGTATTTGCACAAACCAACGTAAGCGGGATAGTGACCGATGAGAAAAACCAGCCTCTTCCCGGCGTTACGGTTACATTAAAAAGCACGCCGCCCCGCAGCACCAGTACGGATGCGTCAGGTAAATATACCATGACCGCGGTGGGCGACAAAGACGTCCTGGTATTTTCCTTCGTGGGATATACGCCGCGGGAGATATCGCCAGGTAAACAAGCCACACTTAATGTTGCCCTCGAGCCTGATGCAAAGGCGTTAAGCGAAGTGGTGGTAGTAGGTTACGGCGTACAGAAGAAAGCCAACCTGACAGGTGCGGTTGACCAGGTAACGGCTGCATCGCTGCAAAACCGGCCCATTCCCAACCTTAGCCAGGGACTGCAGGGTGTAATGCCCAACCTGAACATCAAAATGATGGACGGCAGGCCCACCCAGGCGCCCGCTTACAATATCAGGGGAACTACTTCGATCGGCCAGGGCGGAAGCGCATTGGTGCTGATCGATGGCTTTGAAGGCGATCCCAGTCTGCTGAACCCTAATGACATCGAAAGCGTTTCCATGCTGAAGGACGCCGCGTCGGCTGCGATCTACGGGGCAAGGGGGGCGTTTGGCGTGGTACTTATCAGCACCAAGAAAGCAAAAAAAGGCGCAACCAGCATCGACTACTCTACCAACCTATCGCTGAAACAACCCATGCAGGTGCCTGATTTCGTAACCGATGGTTATCTCTGGTCGAAGATGTTCGCTGAAGCTTTCGTGAATGGCGACGGCGCGTTTCCGCAGAATGTGAATAAAACACAGAAATTCTCCCAGGCGTATCTCGACGAGTTCAGGAAAAGAGCAGAGTCGGGGCAGCCGTACAACGAGATCGACGTAAACCCGGCCACCGGCGAATACACTTATTACGGAAGCACCGACTGGTACGGTCATCTCTACAAAAAGAGCAATGGCGCGGCAGAGAACAACCTCTCTGTCAGCGGAAGCAATGAAAAAACGTCGTTCCTGGTATCCGGTCGCTTTCTTACCCAGGACGGGCTGTTCCGGTATAATTCTGACGATTACGATATGCAGAATATCCGTGCAAGAGGCTCCATCAATGTGTTTAAGTGGCTAAGCATCGAAAACAACGCGGATTATTCGGTGATGAACTACCATACCCCTCTCAACGTGGGTGAAGGCGGCGGGATCTGGAGAAACATCGCCGATGAAGGCCACCCTACCGTACCGCTGCTGAACCCGGACGGGTCGCTCACCTTTAGCTCGGTATATACTGTAGGCGATTATTACTACGGCAAGAACGGCATCGATAGCAAAAAGAAGGTGTTCAGGAACATCACCGGGCTGAGGTCTAATTTCTTTGGCAACAAGTTCCGGGTAAATGCCGATTTTACGTTCCGTAACACCAACAATGACGCGGAGCAAAAACGCGTTCAGGTGCCTTACAGCACCAACAAAGGTGTAACTGCTTTCGTGGGTACCACTACCAACGACCTATTATTCGATCAGCGGGAAACACAATACCTGGCCACCAATATTTACGGAGAATACGAAAATACCTTCGCTTCTGACCATTACGTAAAATTAATGGCCGGTTATAACTACGAAGAGTCTACTTATAACCGCATTGCCACCCAGCGGAACGGGATCATCTTTGAAGATGCTACCGACCTGAACCTGGTGCTCGGACAGGCCATCACCACCGGCGGAGGCTATGAGAAATGGGCTATTTTGGGCGGCTTCTCCCGGCTGAACTATTCTTTTAAAGACCGCTACCTGCTGGAGGTGAACGCACGCTACGACGGCTCTTCTAAATTCCCGGCAGACCAGCGTTACGGTTTCTTCCCGTCGGTTTCTGCCGGTTGGAGGATTAACCAGGAGCCTTTCTGGAAAGTGTCGCCGGAATTGGTTTCCGACCTGAAACTAAGGGCCTCTTACGGATCACTGGGTAACGGGAACATCAACTCGTACGTTTACCAGGAGATCTTTAACATCAGCCAGTCTGGCGTGATCCTGGGTGGTGTTCGTCCGCAAACCACCGGTCAGCCCGCGGTACTTCCTAACGGGATCACCTGGGAAACTTCTACCACTACCAACTTTGGCCTCGACCTGTCGATGCTGAACAGCCGCCTCACCTTTACGGGAGATGCGTACGTGCGCAATACCACCGACATGTTTACCGTGGGCTTATCTGCCCCTGCCGTGTTCGGCGCTTCGGTGCCAAAAGGAAACTATGCCGACTTGCGCACTAGGGGCTGGGAGCTTTCACTTTCGTGGAGAGACAGGATCGGCAAATCGGGCAAACCATTCAACTACAACGTTAGGGCGACCCTGGCCGACAACAAATCGAAGATCACCCGTTACAACAACCCGGATAAGCTGCTGAGCGACTATTATGTCGGGCAAACGATCGGTGAGATATGGGGTTATGAAACGGAAGGTTTCTTTATCGACCAGAAAGATATCGATAGCCATGCCAAACAAAGCCCGCAGATGAGGGCATCGCCGACCAACATCTGGTTCCCTGGCGATATCAAGCTGAAGGACCTGAACAACGACGGGTTTATCAACACAGGTACCAACACGGTAAGCAACCCCGGCGACCGCCGCATCATCGGCAGCTCCGCTCCGCGGTACATGTACGGCGTTAACCTGGGCGCCGACTGGAACAGCTTCTTTTTCTCGACCTTCTTTCAGGGGGTGGCCAAACAACAGTGGTACCCAAGTACCGAAACGGAAATGTTCTGGGGACAGTATAACAGACCTTATAACAATATCCCAACCTTCCACGTCGGGAATATGTGGACGCCTGACAATACCGATGCCTACTTTCCAAGGACCATGTCGCGTGCCGCTTCCAGCAATACCAACAGGGAGCTGGGCGTGGCACAAACCAAGTACCTGCAAAACGTGGCCTATTTGCGCCTGAAGAACGTCCAGGTAGGTTATACGCTGCCTAACCGCCTGATCTCGAAGATCAGAGCACGTTCTGCGAAAGTTTTCTTTTCAGGAGAGAACCTGTACACTTACTCACCGTTGTATAAGATCGTAAAAACCATCGACGTGGAGAATGCGGTACCAGCCGACCAGGTATTTAACGCGAACAGCACCAACGGCGACGGTTACAACTACCCGCTGCTTAAAAGCTTCTCGCTGGGTATAAACATCGGGTTCTAACCAATCCCGGAAGAAAGCGGGGAGGCTTTGTTACGGGATCCTCCTCCGCCTTGGGCACCTCCGCAAAAGGAGAACAAGCCAGGTTTACAATTTGAAAAGGAACAATTTTAAGGTTGCACAAACTTATCTCCCTTTGGAGGGAGTCCCGAAGGGGAGGGATGATAAAGGCATCCGGTACAGGATAGATTCATCAACACAAAAAAAATTCACATGAAAACATATTATTGGTTCATCGCCCTTTGCTGCATGGCCTTTACGGCCTGCGAAACGCTCGACCAGGAACCGCAGTCATCTGCCTCCAAATCGGCTGTGTTTGGCAGCGAAACGGGCCTCAAGCTATACACAAATACATTTTATAACATGGGTTTCCTGCCCAGGAACTCGACCGCGCAGGATGCGATGTCGGACTACCTCGCGGTTAAATCTGTAGAGACCTTCCTTCAGCCCAATGCATACGCCGCCAACTTAAGCTCGGGGTGGTCATGGGGAGACCTGCGCAACATCAACTATTTTATCGAAAACTGTAACGATCCGAAGGTGGCCGCTTCCGTGCGGAACAATTACCTGGGTATTGCACGGTATTTCAGGGCCTATTTTTACATGGATAAGATCAAGCGTTTCGGTGACGTGCCATGGATCGGTAAACCGCTCGATATCAATGATCCTGCCCTGTATGCCGGCCGCGATAAACGCGAGCTGGTGATGGACTCGGTGCTGGCCGATATCAATTTTGCCTGCGCGAACATTACTGCGACCAATGATGCCACACGCAGCACCGTCACCAGGTACGTGGCTTATGCCTACAAAGCACGCCTTTGCCTGTTCGAAGGTACGTTCCGGAAATATCATACCGAGCTGAACCTGGTTTCGACCGCCCCTAAATGGCTTAATGAAGCTGCTGATGCCGCCAGGTTCGTGATGGACAACGGCGGGTATTCTATCAACACCGCCGGCGGTGCCGGAAGCTCCTATCGCCAGGTGTTTACAAGCACTGCCCCCGTTGCCAGTGAAGTGCTGCAGGCAGCCATCAGCGACCTGACCTTAAACGTATTGAACGAAGCAAACTGGTGGTGGACCAGCGGTACGTATGGCGCTAAAGCGAGCTTTACCCGCACGTTCATTAACACGTACCTGAAACTGGACGGCACGCCGTTCACCAACGATCCTAATTATAAGACCATCTTATTTAAAGACGAAGTAAAGAACCGCGACCTCCGTTTAAAGCAAACCATTCGTTTGGGAGATTACAAGCGCATCAGCAGCGGTACGCCGGTCGCCGCGCCGCCGGTTTTCTCGTATACGTTTACCGGTTACCAGCCGATCAAATGGACGCTCGACGATATGTACTACGATGCCGGGGCGCTGAACATCAACTCCATTGCGCTGTTTCGCTATGCGGAAGTGCTCCTGAACTTTGCGGAAGCGAAAGCTGAATTGGGCACCCTCACCGATGCAGATTGGGCAAAAACCATTGGCGTGCTTCGTGCAAGAGGAGGCATTACCGGGGGATTGTCGGCGAAACCAACCGTGGCCGATCCATACCTGGTAACCAATTACTTCCCGGGTATTACCGATCCCACTATTCTCGAGGTCCGTCGCGAGCGCGGTATCGAACTGAGCCTCGAAGGCCTTCGTTATGCCGACCTGATGAGGTGGAAACGCGGCCCGCTGATGGAACAGGAATGGAACGGATTTTACGTGCCCGCGCTGGTTACCCCGATGGACCTGAACGAAGACGGCGTACTGGACGTAGCTTTTTACCAGGGTACGCGCCCAACGCCGGCTGTTGCCGGTGTTACCTATGTGGATGTTTCTGCGACCGTCGGCGGAAAAACAAACTCGCAGCTGCTTAAAAACGGCACTTCGGGCGAGCTTACCTGGATGAACGAGATCCCGCGTAAATGGGACGATAAAATGTATTATTACCCGATCCCGCAGCTTGACCTGCAAAGAAATCCTAAACTTGGACAAAATCCGGGATGGTAGTTAACGCTTAAGGTTGAAGCAGAAGGTTAAAGCTGGTTGCTTTTTTCAAATTATGCCGAAAATTCATAACGGGCTTTTATCTTCGGCTTTAACCTTTACCAAACGATCATATAATGAAAAGAAATCCGATAATACTCGCAATCCTGCTTTTAATAGCAGCAACGATAACCACCAAAGCGCAAACCTTTAACGTGGCGACCTTTAATATTCGTTACGACAACAAAAGCGACAGCGGCAACCTGTGGGTACAGCGTGCCCCGGTAGTGGCTAACCTCATCCGTTTTCACGATTTTGATGTATTCGGGATCCAGGAAGGGCTGAAGAACCAGATCGACGATATCAGCAAAGCCCTGCCGGAATACACACGCTACGGCAAGGGCCGCGACGACGGTAAAGATGCCGGCGAGCATTCGTCCGTTTATTTTAAAACCGGCAAATACAAAATGCTGAAAAGCGGCGATTTCTGGTTGTCGCAAACCCCGGATGTACCGGGCCTGGGTTGGGACGCCAGATGCTGTAACCGCATCTGCTCCTGGGTACAGCTGCAGGACGTGAAAAGCAAAAAGAAGTTCTACTTTTTCAATGTGCACTTTGATCACCAGGGCGTAGTAGCCCGTAAAGAAAGCGGCAAGCTGATGGTGCAGAAGATCAAAGAGATCGCAGGCAGCGAACCGGCGCTTTTTACCGGCGACCTGAATGGCGGACGGGATAGCGAGTGGTACTTAACCATCGCCCGCTCGGGCATATTAAAAGATACCCATGAGGGTGTAAACCATCCTTATGAGAACAACTCTTCGATGAACGGTTTCCGTACACCACGCGGAACGGGCGTGATAGATCATATATTTATGACGAAACAGTTCACGGTAAACAGGTGGGGGATCCTTACCGATAGTTATTTCGGAAAATTCCCGTCAGATCATTTCCCGGTGATGGCGGAAGTTACGTTGTAGGGGGATAGCCGAAAGCTTAAAGCGGAAAGTCATGTTTTTCGCCGCCAATTATGATGGGTGGCGATAGTCTTTCTGCTTTAAGCTTTCGGCTTTTAACCCTTTAACAATTATCTTTAGCTAAAAATCACCCCGCTATGCTGAAATATACCCGGTCCCTATTGTTATTCGCATGGGCTTTAAGCCCGGTGCTCCTGTTTGCGCAAGCCACTCCCGCCCGGAAACTCAAAAAGCTCCAGCAGCAATTTGTAGACGACCGTTTCGGCATGTTCATCCATTTTAACATTCCAACCTATATGGACGCCGATTGGGCCGACCCGGAAGCGCAGGCGAGCCTGTTTAACCCGGGTAAACTGGATTGCGACCAATGGGCGAAAGCGGCGAAATCAGCGAATATGACCTATGGATGTATCACCACCAAGCACCATAGCGGGTATTGTATCTGGAATACCAAAAGCACCCCGTACAACGTGATGAACAGCCCGTTAAAGAAAGACGTGGTGAAGGAATTCGCCGACGCCTTCAGGGCCAACGGGCTAAAAGTATGGCTCTATTATTCGATACTGGATACGCACCATAAGCTGCGCCCCAACCAGATCACGCCGAAGCATATCGATATGGTAAAGACCCAGATCACCGAGCTGCTAACCAGATACGGGAAAGTAGAGGCATTGGTGATCGATGGGTGGGACGCTCCCTGGTCGCGGATATCCTACGATGAGATCCCCTTTGATGAGATCTACCGCCTCGTGAAGTCGTTACAGCCGGATTGCCTCATCATGGACCTTAACGGCGCCAAGTACCCCGCGGAGGCGCTCTATTATACCGACATTAAGACCTACGAGATGGGTGCCGGGCAGCGGATGGGTAAAGAACGCAACCTGATGCCTTCGCTGGCATGCCTGCCGCTGCAAAGCTCCTGGTTCTGGAAAACGGATTTCCCGGCTGCCGCGGTTAAAGAGCCTGCCCGGCTGGTGAATGAAACGCTGATCCCGCTGAACAACGCCAAATGCAACTTTATCCTGAACGTAGCGCCTAACCGCGATGGTTTGTTCGACGACAATGCCCTGGCTGCCCTCAGGGAGATTGGCCGGATCTGGAAAAACGAAGGCCCGGTTGAAGCGCTGGGCGATATGGACGCACCCATTATCTCTTCCAACCTCGCCAAAGGCAAACCGGCAAACTCGAGCTGGAGCGACGATATGAATATTATGGACTTTGCCAACGATGATAACTTTCGCACGGCATGGCGTTCAAACCCTACCGTTAAAGAGCCGTGGCTGGAGATCGATTTTAAGTCTGCCAAAACATTTAACGCCGTCGTGATCGCCGAGCCAAAAGCAAATATCACCAAATACCTGCTCGAAGTGTTTTCTAACGGCGCCTGGAAACCCATCGAAGCCGGTACCAACCCGGGCCGCGTAAAAGTGCACCGGTTTAAACCGGTTACAGGCACAAAAGTGCGCGTAAAGATCGAAGCATATGCCAGCCAGCCTGCAATTGCGGAGTTCGAGGTGTATGATGAGGGGAAATAGGGATGCTTTTGATATCCCCCCATTTCCCCACATGACGGTACAGGACGGGACATAACGTTTTATTCGTGAATTTTACCCTTAAACTAACCCGTCCTTCTCTCATGAATCACCGCCTTGCCACCGCTATTTCAGCCATCACGTTGTTGTGCGGCCTCACCGCCGGCGCACAGATCGGTCGTCGCTTTCCCTCAGAGCGCAAAGTGGTAAAAGACCCGGTAACGGGGACCATGCTTACCTTCCTTACGAGCACACCAAACGGTGATTCGAAGATCTACCAGACCCACAACCAGTGGACTTCCGACGGGCAGTGGCTCATTTTTCGTTCCGGCCGTGTAAACGGCGAGGCCATGGCCGTGCACGAACAAACCGGCGAGCTGGTACAGGTTACCGAAGGGGGCTATACGGGAATGCTCAACATCGCCCGCAAAACCATGAAGCTCTATTTTATGCGCAATGCCGCCAGCTTGCCCAAAGGTTCGCTGCAGATCGTGGAGGTAGACCTCGCGAAACTTTTTGCAGACAGTAAGTCGGGCAATCTTAAACCGGCACCGGTTTATCAGCGTGTTTGCGGTGTAACGCCACCCGGGCTTGGCGCGGGAGGCGACATGGCGCTGGATGGCGACGAAACCCGCGCCTATTTCCGCATAGGAAAAGAAGAGGCTGCGCGTCACCTGGCTGCCGGGACCAGGATCGAAGCCGCTTTCGGGCCGCGTAAAATGGGCGCCGGTCCTTCGGGCATCGGCGTGATGGACATCCGCACCGGCGAGATCAAACACGTGGTTGCCGTACCGTTCCAGGTAGGTCATATCCAAACCAACCCCTGGATGGCCGGCGAGATCGTTTTTTGCTGGGAAACAGGAGGCAAATCGCCCCAGCGCACCTGGATCGTAAATGCCGATGGCAGCGGTTTACGACCTTTATACCCGGAGGCTGACTATGAATGGGTGACCCACGAGGCCGTGATCACCAGGGACGAAGTGGCCTTCGCCATTATGGGGCACCGCAAGATCCCCGGAACGGCGGGAGCCGCCCCCGACGGAACAGCGGTTAGCGGGGCAAATCCCGGCCAGGAAGCCGCCTGGGGGTCATCCGGTACCCGCGAGAAACCAACCGGCCTGGCCATTGTGAACATCCGCACCCGCGAGATGAAGATTGCCGGGCAAACACCTTCCGGCAGCGGACTATGGCACGTAAGCGGCTCGCCGGACGGCCGGTTCGCCACAGGCGATGATTTCGCCCGTAACCTGTACTTGATCGATCGCCGTTCCGGCGAGATGATGCTCCTCACTACCGGCCATAAACCTACCGCGGCCGATCATATCCATCCCACCTTTAGTCCTGATGGCACGAAAATCCAGATCCAATCGGCCATGCTTTCCGCGGACAACCGTTCCATGAACATTTGTGTGGTTCCGGTGCCCGCAGCGTGGCTCAAACGCTAGCTTCCGGTAAATTGTTTTAGCCGGCTTTCTTCACTTCAAAAAAAATCTGAAGATTTTACCGTAATATTTTCGTTGCTTTCTAATGTTGTCAATATTTCTGAAAATATGGGCAGATTGTGATACATTTTGACACAAATTGGATAAGATAAAGGATATTTTGCGCTGGAAATACCGCTACTATTGTTCTGCTAATCCAAATTAAACTAAGTCAAATGAAAGAAAAAAGCCACTTTTTCTTCGCGGGAATGCTATTGCCCAAACGTTTCCAGGGACAATTTCAAAACATTTTAAACTAACCAAATTATGAGAAAAAATTTACTGCAATGGCAGGGCCATGGTTCGCGCCATTCGAACCACATGTCTAACACACTGCTTCAAAAACAACCGTTTACGATGCTGTGTATCATGTTTCTCGTGTTACTTACTACCGCTGTATTTGCCCAAACAAATGTGAAAGGGGTAGTAACGGACGAGAAAGGGGAAGCATTAATTGGGGTGAGTGTAAAGATTAAGGGTGCTACCGGCGGCGTGAGCACCAACGTGAATGGCGAATTCGCCATCAGCGTACCGGAGAACGGTGTGCTGACTTTTTCGTACGTGGGCTTTACCACGCAGGAAGTTACCATATCCGGCAGGACAACGGTCAACGTGAAGTTAGCGGCGGTTACCTCCAACCTGGAAGAGGTGGTGGTAACCGGGTATGGTTCGCGTAAAAAAGAAACGATTACCGGTGCGGTAGCGAGCGTTACCGCCAAGGATATCGACCGTGCGCATGGCGGCGGTACCGCCAGTACCATGCTCGCGGGCAAGCTGCCCGGAGTCACTTTTCGCCAATCTGAAGGTCGTCCCGGATCAAGCGCCAGTATCCAGATCCGCAATATGGGCACACCACTTTTTATCATCGACGGTGTGCAGTCTGACCAGGGCCAGTTTAATAACATTTCACCTTCAGATATCGACCAGATCTCCGTACTGAAAGACGGCGCGGCGGCTATCTACGGCGTGCGTGCAGCCAACGGGGTGGTGTTGGTTACCACCAAAAAAGGCTCGGGCGCAACCCGTATCAATATCGATGGCTACCAGGGTTACCAGAACTTCTTCAGGTTCCCGGGTGCGTTAAGGAACGCTTATGACTGGCAACGCTATAAAGCGGAGGCAGAAGTGAACCTGAACGGCACCACCCCTATGACCCAGGCCGAACTGGACAAATGGAAGGCGGGCACTGACCCGAATTACCGCAGTTTCGACTGGCAGGAATTTATAGTAGATGATCATAAAAATGCGCCGCAGAACCAGGTCAACCTGAGTTTCACCGGGGGAGAAGACAAAGTAAACTACTATGTAGCTGCGAGTAATTTTCACCAGGGATTTAACCTCGGGAACGAATTCCGCTTTGACCGTGCTAACCTGCAGTCGAACATTAATGCCAAAGTGAGTAACCGTTTCTCCATCGGTATCGCATTGAACGGCCGTGTGGAAAAAAGAGGTAACCCGGGCGTACCGGGTGGTGACGACTATGACCTGCCACGCCGTGCAGTTCTGCGTAACACGCCGCTCGAACGCCCTTATGCGAATGACAACCCGGCCTACCTGAACAAGATCGGGAACACCCAGACCAACTACGCCTTCCTGAATGAAAAGATCTCGGGCGTGTATCGTGATCAATGGCGCGTGCTACAGACCACCCTGAACGCCGAGTATCAAATTCCCGGCCTTAAAGGGTTATCTGTCAAAGGATTGTATTCGTATTATGTTGCGGATAACCTTTATAATAACTTCGAATACACCTATAAGGCCTATACTTACAACGCGGTAACCAATAATTACGACGTTACGGGCGGCAGCTCCAATCCGTTCCGCGAGCGCACACAGCAAAAAGTATACAATACCACCCTGCAAGGCCAGCTAAACTACAACAACACCTTTGGCAAACATACGATAGGTGCTACATTCGTAACCGAACGCCTTACTGTACAGAACCTTCGTAACCGTATTCACTCGATCCCGGTATCAAACAACCTGCCGCTGATCTACTTTTCAAATTCCGATTTATACGAAGACAGCGATGTTGAACAGGCCCGTTTAGGTTATGTAGGGCGTGTAAACTATAGCTTCGGAAATAAGTATTACTTTGAAGCAGCCGGGCGCCGCGACGCATCTTACCTGTTCGAGCCAGGCAGCCGCGTGGGTTATTTCCCTACCTTCTCCGCAGGCTGGAGGATCACCCAGGAAAATTTCATGAAAAAACTGACTGAAAACTCAACCATCCTGAGCGATTTAAAAATACGCGGTTCTTACGGGATACTAGGCGACGACAGCGGCGTATCGGCTTACCTCTACCTTCCGGGATATAACTATGGGCCCGGACAGGGGATTTCGATCCTCGAGGGGCAGACGATCACTACCGCCCGGGATAAAGGAAAAACTGATAACCGGATCACCTGGTCGAAAAGTAAGATCACCGACGTAGGTTTCGACCTCAGTCTCTTTAACAGCAGTCTCGCCATTTCCGGGGATTATTTTTACCGGAAACGTACCGGCCTCCTGGCGGCCAAAAACGAGGTGATCCTGCCGGCCGAGGTAGGTTATTCGCTGCCTAACGCGAACATCAACCAGGATGCGCAATACGGTACGGAAGGCTCTATCAACTTTAATAGTAAGGCCGGTAAAGTTACTTACAACATCGGGCTCAACGCTTCCTATACGCGCTCTAAGTTCATCCAGTCATACAACCCGTTGTTTTTCAACTCATGGGACCGCTATCGTAACTCGAGCGAGGGACGTTACTCCCGCATCGACTGGGGTTACGAGGTACTGGGGCAATTCCAGTCGCAGGAACAGATCAACAACTACCCGGTAAATATAGACGGGCGTTCGAACAGGAGCCTTCTCCCGGGCGACCTGATCTACAAAGACCAGAACAGCGATGGAAAGATCGATGGATATGATCAGCGCCCGATCGGCTACGGTAACAGCCAGCCAAATATTAACATGGGCTTTACGCTCGGAGCGGCCTACAAAAATTTCGATTTCAACGCCGACTTTTCCGGTGGCGCAGGATACACCTGGTTCCAGAACGCGCAGGTACGCTGGGCGTTTGCCGATGGCGGCAACCTGAACACGATCTTCGAAGACCGCTGGCACCGCGAAAACCTGTTCGATGTGAACAGTCCCTGGGTTGCCGGCAAATATCCCCCGCTCCGGTTTAACCAAAGCACGCTGAGCAGCTACAACAGCAACTCGACCATGTGGGTTCATAACGCGAAGTTCTTTCGCGCGAGGTCTATAGAGCTGGGCTATTCGATGTCGCCTAGCCTGCTTTCGAAAGTGAAAGTGCGGAAAGCGCGCATTTTCGCAAACGTGTATAACCTGTTCTCGATCGATAACCTGGCGGAATATAGCGTAGACCCGGAAACATCGAATGATAACGGGTTGCAGGCGCCGCAAACGCGTGTATTGAACTTCGGCCTCAACCTATCGTTTTAACTGGCAATTTTAGAAAGAACATGAAGAAGATATATATATTAACACTGGCCGCGTTACTCTTTAGCGGTTCGTGTAAGAATGACGATAAATTCCTGACGATCGAGCCAACCACGATCCTTTCGAATGATGTCGTGTTCTCAGACCCCATTCTCGTTACCGCAGTATTGGGTAACTTATATAACAGGATCGTCGATTTTACCGGGCTGGACAACGACTGGCGGAGCTTTGTCGATTTCAGCGAAGCATTCCCCTCCGAAAACGCCCAATATGGCATCGTTCAGCGTACCGGCTGGGCATTTAGCGAGTGGCAAACCTGGGATTATACCTATATCCGCGAGTTGAACCTTTTTATCGAGCGTGTAAATGCGGCTGCTGCCCTTACCGCGGCCGATAAAAAACAGTTTGTTGCGGAAGCCCGTTTCCTTCGCGCCCATTATTACTTCGAGCTGGTAAAACGTATGGGAGGGGTTCCTATCGTGACTACTACACTGGAGTATGATTTTTCCGGGAGCGTTGCTAACCTGCAAAAACCACGTAACAAAGAATCGGAAGTGTATGATTTCGTGATCGCCGAATGCGAGGCGATCAAAGGTTCCCTGGCCGCAACTTCTAACCAAAAAACCCGGGCCTCCGCAGGCGCGGCGCTTGCCATGGAGTGCCGCGCCGCCCTCTATGCCGCATCGATCGCTAAATATGGAGTAAATACGCCTACCGTAACGCTCGCCGGCAACGAAGTGGGAATTCCTTCCAGTATGGCGAATGCCTACTACACCACATCTTTGAAAGCCGCCAGGGAGATCATCAGCGGAAGCGCAGGTACCTATAAACTATACCAGGCATTGCCGAACCTTTCAGACAACTTTGCGCAACTCTTTCTAGACAAGAGCAACGGCAACCAGGAAGTGATCTTTGTAGAAGATTTCAAGGTAGGATCGGGGAGAACGCACAACTTTACCGTGAACGATCAGCCGTTTTCGCAATCGGAAGAAGGACAGGACGCAGGGCGTTTAAATCCATCCCTGAACCTGGTACAGGCTTACGAAAAGCTCGATAACACATTTGCCCCGATAGCGACAAAGGACGGCAGCGGTGCCTTTGTTTATTATACCGATCCGCTGGATGCATTTGCCGGGCGCGACGCCCGTTTGGCAGGTACCGTGCTGCTTCCAAATACCTTCTTTAAAAGTAAAAAGCTGGATATCTGGGCAGGTTATCAGCTCGCTAACGGAACCGTGCTCACTTCAGGAAATGCCTCCGATCAGAAACCGCTGCCAGGTACCACCACCCCGGTGCAGGTCGTAGGCGACGACGGCCCTGTTAACGGGCTTGAGTTTCGTACACAAACCGGGTTCTATATCCGTAAGTACCTCGACCCGACAGAAGGTTCAGGTCGCCGCGGACGGCAAAGTGATGTATGGTTCGTCCGTTACCGTTTTGGGGAAGTATTGCTAAACGCTGCCGAAGCCTCCATGGAACTGGGCGATTACGTCGCTGCCTCTGCTTACATCAACCAGGTACGCTCACGTGCGGGTCTTACTACGCCGATCACCCTTACGGCTGCAAACGGGTTCGACCGCATCGTTCACGAACGACGCGTAGAGCTGGTGTTTGAAGGACATACCTTGTTCGATATGAAACGCTGGCGCCTGGCGCACCAGGTTTGGGACGGAACACGGATCGCTACCGTAGCCGACCTGACCAGCAACCTGGCCGCAGCAAACAAACGCAACACCAATCCGTGGGGACTATGGCCATACAAGTATTATGATCCGGGCAATCCGAATAACGGAAAGTGGATTTTTAAAGAAACGATCCCGTCGAACGCGACCGGGGCGAGCCGGTTCCAGTTGGGTAACTATTATTCCCAGATCACCGATGCCGTGCTCGGCGCTAATCCGAAGATCATCAGACAACCAAACCAGTAAGTAACCAGCTATTTTTTAGTCATGAAGATAAAATTCTTTCATATCGCACCGGCAGTCTTGCTAATACTGGCGGCTGCATGCAAAAAAGATAATTACGATGCGCCAACGTCGACACTTCGCGGAGCGCTGCTTTACAAAGGCGACTCTATTGGCGTCGAGTACAACCAGGTGCCGTTTAACGTGTTTCAGCCTGGTTACGGGAAATCGGGTGGGGCTATTACCGGAACCTTCGCACCCGACGGTACCTATTCTATCCTGGTGTTCGACGGGAATTACCAGTTTACGATGCCTAAAAACCAGGGCCCGTTCCTATGGAAAGAACTGACCGCAAGCGCCAGGGATACCCTGAAAGTCGGCTTGCAAGGCAGCCAGACGGTTAATATCGAAGTAACTCCTTATTACATGGTGCGTAACCAGCAATTGACGGTAAGCGGTGGCAAAGTGGTGGCCGCTTTCGATATCGAGAAGGTGATCACCGATGCGGCGCTCGCTAAAAATATCCAGACCGTCGTCTTGTACATCAACAAGACCAAATTCGTTTCGGGCGCCAGCAACGACAATATTGCGTCGGCTTCCGTTGCGGGCACTGCACTGCCTGCCGACCTCAAGAATATCAGCCTGAACGTAACTATCCCGGCCATTTCGCCCACCCAAAACTATGTGTTTGCACGCGTGGGCGTAAGGATCACCGGGGTAGAAGACATGATCTTCTCGCCGTTGAAAAAGCTCACTTTTTAAGGATCCTCCCGCTTCCGCTCTCCCGCCGGACCGGTCCGCAAGGACGGTTTGGCGGGAGATTTTTTACTTTAGACATTATGAAAAGACTACTTATCGTTGCCCTGCTTCTTACTGCCGCAAGCATCCGGGCCCAGGTCCCCGTCGACCTCAAAGGTTTTGGGAAGAATGGAGCAACTGTCGCCGTCAGCAAAAAAACGTTAACCATAAGCTGGCCCGCCGGGAAAAGCCGTTTGGCGAAGATGGTGCTCGACCTCGATAACGCCAATCCTTTGTTTAGCAGCATCCAGTTGGGAAACGCGGGTGCCTTAAAAGAAATTACCGCCGGGCTCGATCCTGCCTTTATCCTTACCGTGGGCAAAAGAACGCTGAGCCCTTCCAGCGGCGGCTGGGACGTTTTCTTCGATCGTGTGCCACGCAGCCCGTACCAGTCGTACAACGTGGACTTCGATAAACGTAACGCCAGCGTGGTAACGGAAGGCTCGCGTACCGTGGTCCGCGTGTCGGAAGTAAGTGCGGCCACCTTTAGCGGTGCGCTCGAGATCACCCTGTATAACGGAAGCCCCCTGTTTAACGTGGCGGCGGTGATGTCCACCGAAAGGGATTCGACGGCGATCCTGTATGATGCAGGCCTGGTAAGCAAGAAGAAGGTCTGGGATAATATCGCCTGGTCTGACGTAAATAAGAACATGCAGGGTGTAAAACCTTCGCGCACCGACGAAAGCGTAAACCTGGAAGTGAAATACCGTACCGTGATCGGTGAAAATGCCACCGGCAGCCTGGCGCTGTTCCCGGCTCCCCACCAGTATTTTTACCCGCTGGATGAGGCTTTTAACCTGAAGTTCACCTGGTACGGAAGCAATTATATGAAGATGATCCCAGGTTTCGGGATCGGGATCCGGCAGGATCCACTGGGCGATAAGCGCTATGTTCCATGGTTTAACGCACCGCCGAAAACACAGCAGCGTCTCAATTTCTTCTGCCTGCTGGGCCCCGGTAAAGCGGCCCCCGTACTGGAGGAAGTGAAACAGTTTACGCATGGCGATTCGTATGCGCCCCTGCCGGGATACAAAACTATGGCGACGCATTTTCATAACGAGTTCACCATGAACGTGGCACTGTCCGGAAAGCCGGTACCGGAAAAACCGGAGTTCGTAGACGTATTAAAAAAAACCGGGCTCAACATTGTGAAGCTTGCCGAGTTTCACGGGCCTGGCCATCCAAAAGGGCCCGACACATCGCGGTTAAAGGAGCTGAAAGCCTTATTCGACCAGACCAAGCGTCTTTCTGATAAAGATTTTCTCCTGCTTCCCGGCGAGGAGGCCAACAACTTTTATGGCGGCCACTGGCTGGCATTCTTTCCAAAGCCCGTATATTGGGTAATGTCGAGGAAGCCGGAGCAACCGTTCGTATCTAACGATCCCATCTACGGAAGGGTGTACCACGTAGGAGACAAAGCCGAAATGCTGAAGCTCCTTGAAACAGAAAACGGCCTGGCGTGGACGGCTCATGCGCGTACCAAAGCTTCTACCGGCTTCCCGGACACGTATAAAGAGGAAGCGTTCTTTAAATCCGGCACTTTTTTGGGCGCTGCCTGGAAAGCCATCCCGGCCGACCTTTCGATCCCGACGCTCAGCAAACGTGTGCTGAACCTGATGGACGACATGGCCAACTGGGGATTGAAAAAACACGTGATCTGCGAGGCGGATATTTTTACCATTACCAACCAGAACGAGATGTACGCGCATTTAAACGTGAATTATCTCCAGATGGATAAACTGCCAACCTACGCCGGCGGCTGGCAACCGGTGCTGGACGTGATCAGCAAAGGTAAATTCTTTGTGTCGACCGGGGAGGTGCTCATCCCGGCTTTCTCCGTCGACGGAAAAGGAGCAGGCGAAACCCTGAAACTCGGCGCCACCGGTAATGTGAACATTAACATGCAGCTCAGCTGGACATTCCCGATGAACTTTATCGAGATCGTATCCGGCGATGGCGCTAAAGTATACCGCAACCGCGTGAACCTGAATAAAACCCAGGCCTTCGGCAAACAAACCTATAACCTGCCGGTAAATCTCTCCGGTAAAAAATGGGTGCGGGTGGAAGCGTGGGACGCCGCGGCAAACGGGGCGTTTACGCAGATGGTTTGGGTAGAGTAGGTGGGGTTGGGCGTAAACGTCCGACCTCAATACGGTTCCAACTGTGCCTTCATGTATTCGTTCTTGTAATGCAGGGGCTGTTTTCCCATCACTTTTTTAAATTGTTTGTGAAAGTTCGATGGCGACTGGAAGCCGCATTCGCAGCCGATAAGGTTAATGTTCATCTTATCTTCTTTAAGCAGCTTGCAGGCGTACTCCACGCGGATCTCCTTCAAAAAGTCGGAATATGATTTGTTTACCCGCGATTTAAAATACCGGCAAAAAGAAGTACGCGTCATGTTCGCCACCGCGGCCACGTCTTCGAGCACGATCTTTTGCCGGAAATTTTTCATGATATAGCCGTAAACCTTGTTCATACGGTCGGTTTCGGCCTCTGTGTTAAGCGAATCGGAGTGGTTGTGCGTAACGGCATGGCAATCGTTAGAATTGGCAAGCACGTCGAGAAGCTTTAGCAACTGCACGATGCTGTCGACCCCGCTCATGGTAAGCAGTTCTTTCATCATCTTGCTAATGATAGCGTGCGTTTCGCCCGTGATCTCCAGGCCGCGCTCAGATTTATGGAACAGGCGGGTGATGGTTTCCAGCTCTTCCTTCTGGTGGGTAAGCTCGCCGAGAAAGTCGTGGTGAAAATACATCACGATCACCGTGGTGCTGAGGTTGTTCTTTTTTTCGAAATAAGCGTGATCGTTCCGCCAGACATGCGGCAGGTTAGGCCCCGTAAGCACCATATCGCCCGGGCCGAACGACTTCACACTGTCACCGATAAAACGCGTCCCTTCGCCTTTGGTAACATAGGATAGCTGGTACTCGGGGTGCAGGTGGAAGGTGGGATCGAAATGCGGTTCGTTCAGCTCCCTTATCACAAACGTCTTGGAGTCGGGGATGACGGATTTCTGGATGATATTTTTCATCGTTATGGTTGGTTAGTAGTAACAGGATTGAGGATTGAGAATGGAAAATAGGGAATAGAGAATAGAGAATAGGGAATAGGGGAGCGGCCTATTTTCTATTCCCTATTCTCTATTTTCCATTCTCTCTTTCTCCCCCCCATATCCCAATATTCGTTTCCACTATAAAAACTCATTACTTTCTAATGTTGTCACAAATTAAGGAAATATTTCATAATTGTGGTACAATTTGACACAAATTGGATAATATGTAGCATTTTTTAGTGTAGAATAACCGCTACTATTGTTGTGCTGACCCAGTATAAACTTAACAAAATGAAAAGGATTATTTACGTCTTCTTTATAGGAATCTTATTGCTCGACAGCTGCGCCAATAAGACGCGGACGACCAGCAGCAGCCCGGCAAAAGCCGACGCCGCCAACCTCCCGGCACCCCGGAGGGCCGAGATCCTGTTCCTTGGAAATACTTCGAAACACCACGATTCCGGTAAATATGCTCCCTGGCTGGCCATCGAGCTGTTTAAATCGGGCATTAACGTAACTTATACCACCGAGCTGAACGACCTGAACCCTGCTAACCTGGCTAAATACGACGGCCTGGTGATTTACGCCAACCACGATGTGATCTCGCCCTCGCAGGAAAGCGCTTTAAAAGATTTCGTGGAAGGTGGTAAGGGGCTCATCCCGTTACATTCGGCATCGGGGTGTTTCAAAAACTCGGAATGGTACATAAAAGCCGTCGGCGGGCAGTTCCTCTCGCACAAAATGGGGCCGTTTACTGCGACCATTACGAATAAAAACCACCCGGTTACCCGTGATCTTACCGAGTTCCAGACCACCGACGAAACGTACGTTCACCAGAAACTTAACCCTGACATGACCGTGCTGATGGAGCGCATGGAAGACGGCAAACGCGAGCCCTATACCTGGGTACGCAACCAGGGGAAAGGGCGCGTGTTTTATACCGCTTACGGTCATGACGACGTGACCTGGAAAAAACTCGGCTTCTTAAAACTCGTAAGCAATGGGGTGCTGTGGGCCATCGGCGACCAGGTGCGCGACCAGGTAGAACGCCTCAAGGTCCCCAACGTAAGCATTTACGCGGATACCATCGCAGACTTCACTGCCCGTCACCTCGTACCCAAAGTACAGCCGGCGTTAACACCCGAAGAATCGATCAAGCTGATCCAGGTACCACCCGATTTCGAGATCAGGCTTTTCGCGGCAGAGCCGGACATTACCAACCCGATCGCGATGTCGTGGGATGAGCGCGGCCGTTTATGGATCGTTGAATCGGTGGATTACCCGAACACTTTCCTGGAAACAGACGGCGCGGCCAACGACCGCATTAAGATCTGCGAAGACACCAACGGGGATGGCAAGGCCGACAAGTTTACCATCTTTGCCGATAAACTGAACATTCCTACGAGTATGGTTTTCGCCAATGGTGGCGTGATTGTGTCTATGGCTCCCTACTTCGTTTTCCTGAAGGATACCAATGGTGATGACAAAGCCGATATCCGTGAAAATATCCTTACCGGATGGGAAAAAGCCGACACCCATTTTGGTCCCTCGAACCTCCAGTACGGTTTTAACAATAAGATATGGGGAGTAGTGGGCTCTTCTTTTACCGGCACTGCCAAGGAAGACGGCAAACCGATCAATTTCCGCGGAGGCGTATATAACGTGAACGTGGATGGTACCGGCCTCGATTTCCTGGGTAACACCTCCAATAATACCTGGGGACTCGGTTTCTCGGAAGATAATAACGTATTTATTTCTACCGCCAATAATACTCATGCCGCTTATTACAGCATGCACCGCAAATTTATGCAGCGTGGTTTTTCGGGTACTACGGTGTTACCCGTTCAAAAGATCGACGGGCACTATGACGCACATGCCATGACGCCAAACCTCCGGCAGGTGGATGTGGTGGGCGGGTTTACGGCCGCCGCCGGAAGCCACCTTTACACGGCACGTAATTTTCCGCGCGAGTATTGGAACCGCATCTCGCTGGTGTGCGAGCCAACCATGAGGTTGCTTCACCGCGCCGTTATCGAACCTGATGGCGCCGGTTTTACCGAAAAGGACGGCTGGAACCTGCTCGCCAGTAACGACGAGTGGGTGGGGCCCGTACAGGCTGAAGTAGGTCCTGACGGTGCGGTATGGGTTTCAGACTGGTACAACTTTATCATCCAGCACAACGTATTCGTGGAGCGGCAGGCGCCTTCGCTGATGGTACTTCCGTTCACGGAGCAGCCAAGGGGACAGGGAAATGCTTTCAGCAGCCCGCTGAGGGACATCGATTACGGCCGTATTTACCGCATCGTGTACAAAAAAGGCAAGTCATACACCGCGCCAAAATTGTCAAAGAACGATATCCCCGGCCTGGTAAGTGCGCTTAACAACGATAACATGTTCTGGCGCATGACGGCCCAGCGGTTACTGGTAGAAGCTAAAGACCTTTCGGCGGTTACGGGGTTGATAAACATCATAGGCAATCAAAGCGTAGATTCCATCGGTCTCAACAGCCCGGCGGTACACGCGTTGTGGACCTTGCACGGCCTGGGAGCGCTTAACGGCGCCAACGCCGCGGCACTGCAGGCTGCCACTGCCGCGCTGGCGCATCCCGCCGCCGGCGTGCGTAAAGCTGCTGCCGAAGTATTGCCCAAAACACAAACCACGGAAGACATTTTCCTCAGGAATGGCTTGTTAAACGATCCCAACCTGAATACCCGTCTTTCCGTATTCCTCGCCGTCGCAGAAATGCCGGCTTCCGAAGCGATGGGCAGAAAACTGTACGAGGCCAGCTTAAAACCCGAAAACGGGAAAGACGAATGGCTTTCGCGGGCCCTGTTTGCCGCCTCTATAGCGCATAGCGAAGGCTTTATGGCCGCGGCGCCAAAACCGCAGGGCGACAATGTAGTGTCATCGGATGTGATGTCGTTAAGCGAGCGTATCGCTAAAGCGCTCACCAACGAAGTGTACGACCTGGGGGGAAGAAACCTGGTAATGTCGCCCAACGTGGCCAGAAAGGAGTTTACCATCAAAGCCAATATTAACAGAAGAGGTCCGGACCCCGTCCAGGGCGTGATCGCAGCACAGGGCGGTATCCTGGGCGGGTACGGCATCTACATCCAGGACGGGAAACTGTTCATGACCGTAAAACAGGATGGACGTAGCTATACCGCCGCCACCTCTGCCCCGTTGCCTGATCGGTTTGCGCTGGCCGCCAGCTTTGCCGGCAACGGGCAAATGACCGTGTTGATCGACGGTAAAGAAGCCGCTTCCGCGAAAGCGCCGTCACTGTTCACGCAACCGCTGGTGCAACCGCTGCGTACCACGGCAGACCTCGACGACGACAACCGGATGGGCCCTTACACCGGGCAGTTCCGCCTGAGGGGCGACATGCAGCGCGCAACCATCGAGCTTAAAAAGCCTGTGGCCGCCGTGGTAACGCCGCCGCAAACAGCGCCGAAGAAAACGTCGCCGGCAAAAACCAAAACCCCAGCAAAACCGGCGGCCGGGACAGCGGTAACCAAGCCTGCCGCTGCGGCCACCGGGCCCGCCACCGTCACCATCCGCGTAGTGAAGGAGATGATGCAGTACGATAAAAAACTGTTTACCGTAAAGGCGGGGCAAAAAGTAACCATCAACTTCGAAAACCCAGACGGCATGCAGCATAACATGGTGATCATTAAACCCGGTACCTTACCTAAACTGGGAGCGGCGGCGGATGCCATGCTCACCGACCCCAAAGCCTCGGCCAAGAGCTATATCCCGTCTATCCCTGAGGTGTTGTTCTCCATTAAACTGCTCGATCCGGGCGACGATTTCCAGCTAACTTTTACCGTTCCGGCTACACCTGGCGATTACCCGTTTGTGTGTACTTTTCCCGGTCACTGGCGGGGCATGAACGGAATTATGCGGGTAGTTAAATAAATAACCAGATCATACCAAATCATCATAAAATGAAACGAAATCATTCATCTTATCCCTCATTACGGATCGGCAGGCTGCTTATCCTGGGGCTGCTCGCCATGTTCGCTTCTTCATGCGCGGTTAAATCGCCGGGCGCAAAGGGAAGTAAAGCTACGCGGGTGCTGCTGGTAGGCGGCGGCTCCTCGCATAACTTCGATCTCTGGTATAAAGGCGCCGATGCAACCACGCTGCGGCAGGCCGGCTACCTGGTTACTTATACCGCCAATACAGATTCTATCGCCGAGTACCTGAAAAGTACCGATGTGCTATACCTAAGCAACAACCAGGCGATTAAGAGCCAGGCTTCGCGCCAGGCGATTCTCGATCACATAGCGGCTGGCAAGGGATTGTTGCTTGCGCACGCCGCACTCTGGTATAACTGGAAAGATTGGCCCGAGTACAACAAGCAGATCGCCGCCGGCGGTTCTAACGGCCATGACCGGTACGGTAGTTTCGACGTGAATTTTACCAACACCACGCACCCGGTTACCCAGGGGCAGGCGGCAAAGCTTACCTTAAAAGACGAACGCTACTATTATATCCCCGATCCGGCAGGCCCGGGCATTGAAGTGCTGGCGAGTAACAGCGTGGCCGGTTCCGAAAAAACGTTCCCGTCCATCTTCGTGGTTAAAAACGATAAGGCAAGGATCGTGGGAATCGCGCTGGGGCACGATGCCGAGTCGCACAACATTCCTCAATACCAGGCTATCCTTCGTAATGCGGTGAAATGGGTTTCGAAAAAATGAGAGGCGTCCTGTTTTTCCTGTTCCTGGCCGGCGGGGTAAGCATGGCCGCATTTGCACAATCCGCCAGTCCGGCGATAGAAAAGCAGGACACGCTTTTCCTGGCAGATCCAACCATTTTCGCCGACAAAGGCACGTACTACCTGTACGGTACCGGCAGTAATAACGGGTTCCAGGTGTATACATCTGCCGATCTTAAAACATGGAGCGCTCCCGCAGGCAAGCGGAACGGGTTTGCATTGCTGAAAGGCGAGAGTTATGGCACCCGTGGTTTTTGGGCTCCCCAGATCTTTAAATACCGCAACCTGTATTATATGGCCTATACGGCCGACGAGCATATCGCCATAGCGCAAAGCGACAGCCCGTTAGGCCCGTTCACCCAGAAAGAGATCAGGCCGCTTTCGGGCCCGGTAAAACAGATCGATCCGTTCATATTTATCGAAAACGGGAAGGCTTACCTCTACCATGTACGGCTCACCAACGGTAACCGCATTTTTGTGGCGCCGATGAAGAGCGACCTGTCTGACGTGGAGGCGGGTGAAGCAGTGGAATGCATTTCAGGCACCCAGCCATGGGAGAACACCGCTAACGCCGGTTGGCCGGTAACCGAAGGGCCTACCGTGATAAAGCATAATAAACTTTACTATTTGTTCTACAGTGCAAACGATTTCAGGAACATTGATTACGCCATGGGATATGCTACCTCCGCATCGCCCTTGGGGCCGTGGAAAAAATACCGGGGGAACCCGGTGATCAGCAGGAATGTATTGAATGTGAACGGCACCGGGCATGGAGATTTCTTTACCGCGAATGACGGAACGCTCAGTTACGTGTTTCATGTTCACCGCTCGCAAACGAAAGTTTCGCCGCGCGCCACCGTGCTCATAAAAGCAAAATTTACCAAAGAAAAAGGGCAACCTGATAAATTAACGATCGACCCGTCGAGCTTCAGCTACCTGCGCACGGGTCTTCTATCTAACTAACACCTTAATGCAAATTTAAAAACATGAAAAAAATTACTGTAGTGATCGTCGGAATGGGTTTTGGAAAGGAGTTTATTCCCATTTACCAGGCTCATCCAAATATTAAAGCGGTGGGGATCTGCACCAGGAACCAGCAAACATTGGATGAACTTGCGGCAAAATTTAACCTCGATAAAGACCTTTGCTTCCAGAACTTTGAAGATGTGCCCCTGCGGGAGGATGTAGATGCCATCCATATCGTTACCCCGGTGCCCGATCATGCCAGGATGGCGCTGGCTTCGCTGAATGCCGGCAAGCACACCGCCTGTACCATTCCCATGGCCATGACCGTTGAAGATTGCACTGCCATTGTAGAAGCAAAGCGCAAAGCGAACAAGGTATACATGATGATGGAGACCGCGCTTTATACCCGCGAGTTCTTGTACGGGCTGAACCTTGCCGAAAGCGGTGAACTGGGTAAGATCCAGTTTGTAAGAGGCTCGCATATCCAGGACATGAGCATGGAAGGCTGGGGCGAGTATTGGAAAGGTTTCCCGCCGATGCTGAACGGCACCCATGCCATTTCGCCGCTGCTGCGCATAAACAATACGAAAGCAGAAAGCGTGGTATGCCATGGCTCCGGCCGCTTGAGCGACGATCTCGCCAGCCGCTACAATGCGCCTTACGCGGTAGAAACGGCTACGTTTACGCTGAAAAATTCGGATGTAATTGCGGAAGCTACCCGTTCATTGTTCGACGTGGTGCGCCAGTACCGCGAAAGTTACGACGTGTACGGCACTAAAATGTCGTTCGAGTGGGAGCAGCTGCAGGATGAAAGCCACGTTATATTCGATGGTGGCGAGAATGCTGCCCGCATCGATGTGCCCGATACCGATGGCATGCTGATCGAGCCGATCAAACATTTTACCCGCCGCGAGAAGATCGATGACCCTAACCACGTATCCTTTTTACAGGGTGCCGGCCATGGCGGTTCGCATCCGCACCTGGTGCAGGAGTTCGTAGCGGCCATTGTGGAAGGCAGGAACTCGGCCGTAGACGCCGATGTCGCGGCCAACTATACCTGTGCAGGTATTTGTGCGCACGAATCGGCCATGAATGGCGGCAAAAGGATCCAAATCCCTGACTTTGAGCTTTAAATGATGAAATTCGGAGTAAGTACGTTCCTGTGGACTTCGCCTTTTACCACAGCCTCTTTCGACCTGCTGTACAAAGTGAAGGAGATGGGTTTCGACATTATCGAGCTCGCTATAGAGCGCAAAGATGAAATGGATTGGCCGCTGTTGAAGAAGATGGTAAAAGAAACCGGCCTGGAGGTAACCGTCAGCGGCGCCATCGGGCCCGGCCGCGATATATCGAGCACCGATCCCGGTATTCGTGAACAAGGTGTTCAATATATCATAGATTGCATTAATATTGCAAGAGAGATGGACAGCCCGGTATTTGGCGGTCCGTTGTATTCGGCGGTTGGCAAATGCAGGGTGGTTTCGCCGGAACAGAAGAAACAAGAACGGGAATGGTGCGTAGAAAACCTGAAAAGGGTAGGGAAGGTAGCGGAATTTCACGGGGTGACATTGGGCGTAGAGCCGCTTAACCGCTTCGAAACCGACATGATCAATACCGCCGACCAGGCAATAGCGCTGATCAGGGAGGTGGGAATGGCAAGCGTGAAGCTGCAGCTCGACACTTTCCATGGTAACATCGAAGAGAAAAACATCCCGGATACCATCCGTAAAGCGGGCGACCTGATCTGCCACATCCAGGGCAATGAAAGCGACCGGGGAACCCCAGGCACGGGCAACCTCGATTGGACCGGCATCAGGGATGCACTATACGAAATAAAATACGACGGCGCCATTGTCATCGAAACCTTCGGAGATGTGTCTGAAGAGATCGCAAAGGCTGCCAGCATATGGCGGCCGCTCGCAAACAGTTCGGATGAGCTGGCACGCGAAGGCCTCAGGTTTTATAAGGAATTATTCAAACAACCATAAACCTTTACTAACCGGTTAATTAAATGAATGTATCTAACAGTAATGCAGTAATGCAGGAAGACGCCCGTGCCAAAAAATTACTTTTCTGGGGATGCTTTATGGCCATTGTGGCTTCGGCATTCGGCTTCGTGTTCCGCGCTTTTATCATGGCCCAGTGGGGAACCCAGTTCGGCCTTAGTAAAACGCAGCAGGGCGAGATCTTTGGCGTGGGCTTTTGGCCGTTCGGCATCAGTATCGTGCTTTTCAGCCTCGTGATCGATAAGATCGGCTACAAAAAATCGATGATCTTCGGGTTTGTTTGCCATGTAGCCTCGGTGATCATTACCGTGATGGCCAATGGGTACTGGGCGTTATACGTTGGTACGTTCCTGTTTGCCCTGGGCAACGGCGCGGTAGAAGCGGTGGTGAACCCCGTTGTGGCCACCATGTACCCGAAGGAAAAAACGAAATGGCTTAATATCCTCCACGCCGCCTGGCCTGCCGGGATGGTGGCCGGCGGTTTGCTGGGCATCTTTATGATCAACCAGCAGTTTCCCTGGAGCATCATTATCGGCTTTATTATGCTCCCGGTGGTGGTATACGGCTGGCTGATCGTAAAACGCGAGTTCCCGGTGAACGAGCGTGTGAAAGCCGGCGTTACCTACCTCGAAATGCTGAAGGAAGTAGGCATATTGGGTGCATTGGTTATCATCGCGCTAAGCATGTTCCAGCTCGGGAGCCTGTTTGGCTGGTCGACTACGGTAAGCGTGATCGGCACCTTGCTGGTTACGGGTCTTTTTGGATTTTATGTGCGTTCGCTCGGGCAGCCGGTGTTTATCCTGCTCATCCTGATCATGCTTCCCCTGGCTACCACCGAGCTGGGCACGGACAGCTGGATCACCGACCTGATGACGCCCGCTATGGCTGAAAAAGGCCTGCAGGGCGGATGGGTGCTCATCTACACATCGATCATCATGGCCTTCCTTCGGTTTTATTCCGGGCCGATCGTGCACCGGCTTTCCCCGCTTGGACTGCTGGCAACAAGCTCGTTTATCGCCGTAATTGGCCTGTTCTTTCTCTCGCAGGCTACCGGTATGATGATCATCGTGGCCGCTACCGTGTATGCGCTTGGCAAGACCTATTTCTGGCCAACCATGCTTGGACTGGTGTCTGAACAGTTCCCCAAAGGAGGCGCCCTGGCCCTGAATTTTACCGGCGCGGTAGGTATGATGGGCGTAGGTGTAGTGGGCGCAGTGGTACTCGGCTTCGTGCAGGATAAAGAGCTGGACCAGAACCTGGCGCTGTATGACAAGAATAACAACACCGCCCTGCATTCCACTTACGTAACGCAGGAAAAAACAGGGATCTTCGGCGCCTATAAAACCATCGACGCCGAAAAGCTTGCGACCGCGCCGCTGGAAACGACCGCTATTGTGCAGGTAGTGCAAAACCAGGCGAAAAAAGACGCACTTAAAACGGTAGCAATTTTCCCCATCGTGATGTTTGCCTGTTATGTGGGCCTTATTTTATGGTTCAGGTCGCGGAAGGGCGGTTATAAACAGGTAGAGCTGGAAACGAGCGAAGCGCTGCCGCTGGCGGAATATTAAGCTGGTAATTAATATTGCATTCAAAAAAAGGTTAATGATTTCCATCTTCGGCCTTTTAACCAGTGCCACTTTGTACGATAAAACCCTGGTCGGCGGTTCTCCTGCAGACCAGGGTTTTATCATTGATACCCTCGCCCGCGACCTGGTAGTGCCGTGGCAGATCGTTTTTTTACCCGATAACAGCATGCTTTTTACCGAGCGTCCCGGTCGCGTACGCATCTACCGCGACGGGAAACTGCTGCCCAAACCCGCATACCTTGTTCCTGATATACCGCTTCGCAATAAATCCGGCCTGCTGGGTATGTGTATTCACCCGGATTTTACCGCCAACCAGTTCGTTTATGTGGCAAATAACTATATACAGATCAGCCTGCGCTGGCCCAGGACCTGAAAGCGTATAACGGTAAAATCCTGCGGGTCAATGATGACGGTACCGTCCCGGCAGATAACCCCTTTTTCAAGAGCGACACCGCCCGTAAAGAGATCTGGACATACGGTCACCGCAACCCCCAGGGACTGGCTTTTGAACCGGGAAGCGGCAACTTGTTCGCCTCGGAACACGGTCCCACAGGCGGCGACGAGATTAACAGCATTAAAAAAGGCAGGAACTACGGATGGCCCGTCATTCACCACCAGGATACCTTTTTGCCGGTTGTCATGGGCATAACCTCCAGGGAACGGGCAAAACCGCCAACCTCCTCGCCGGGAAGTTCAGGTATGGCGCCGGCAAACGCGCTATCGCAACAAACATTACCAACGGAATTATCGACCAGGGAATGCCGGCGTGGGCTGGCGCCATCACGAAAGCCGATATCGATAAACTGGTAAATTACATTTACACGAAAACCCGGAAAAAGTGAATTTGAACCATGAAGAGGATCATTCCTGGTTTTTAGTACTGGCCTGTACAACACAATATGTACTTGCACAAACCATTAAAGGTAATTTGCCATTAAAAATGTGAAACCGGTATGCTTTTGCGGATAAAAGATGCCAACCATCAACGTCGGGGAGGCACCTATCGCCTGCCGGACTACTCAAATGTACCCGATAACGGATTTCTTCGAACAGGGGAATCGTTAAGCCCCGGTTTTAGCTAAATTTATCGCGATAACCGCCAACCATCATGAAAACTATCCTTATTACCGGCGCCGACGGAAACCTGGGCACCACCGTTACCCAAACGTTCCTAGAAGTAGGCTATCAAGTACTTGCCACGGTGGTGAACGAAGCTGCAAAGAATAACCTCGCCCCGCATCCCAGCCTCGAAGTACAGGCGGTTAACCTTACGGACGAAACCGAAACCGGCCGGTTTATCGCATCCGCCCTTGCGAAATACCAGCACATAGACGCGGCGCTGCTGTTAGTCGGCGGGTTTGCCATGGGCGATATTGCGGCTACCACCGGCGCGGAGCTGAAAAAAATGTACTCCCTGAATTTCGAAACGGCTTATTATACGGCCCGCCCGCTTTTTGCGCACATGAAGGACTCGGGCAGCGGACGATTGGTATTCGTAGGCGCACGTCCGGCGCTTCAGCCCGCCGACGGCAAAGCGATGATCGCCTATGCGCTGAGTAAATCGCTCCTGTTCAACCTGGCCGCCTGCCTGAACGAAGAGGCCAAAGGCATCGATGTGGTAGCTACGGTAGTGGTGCCCAGTACGCTTGATACACCAGTGAACCGGAAGGCGATGCCCGACGTGGATCCCGCCAAATGGGTTAAACCCCAGCAGCTTGCAGATATCATGAAGTTTATTTGCAGCGATACGGCCGCTGCGCTCAGAGAGCCGGTTATTAAGGTTTACAACAACGCATAGGCTACTGCGTTGCGACTTTTACCTGCGCGATCAGCAGATTTACGGTGTTTAGCACCTGGTCCATATAACCGGGCGCTCCCTGCACGCGCGCGATCATCATGGCGCCCTCGATCAGCGCAATGATCGACAGGGATAACTGCTCCACCGGCGTGTCGGCAATAAACTCACCGGCACTAATCCCTTGGCGGAGCAGCCTGGAAAGGTGCCGGTGCCAGCTGGTGACGGCGGCTGATGCGCGCGCTTTGAGGGCCGCGTTCGTGTCGTCGGCCTCGATGGCGGTGTTTAGTATGGGACATCCCCCGCGGTCGTTCACCTCACCGGCTATCCGGCGGTAAACTTCGGCGTAAGCTTTTAACTTATCGTGATAGGTAACGGCCTTATCCACTTCCGCTTTTATAATGCGTGCAATGGTGGCGTAGTTGTAGTCGAACGCCGCAAGCGCCACCTCTTCTTTGTTTTCGAAGTTGCCGTAAATGCTCCCCTTGGTCAGGCCGGTTGCCCCGGTGAGGTCTGACAATGAAGTGCCCGCATATCCTTTCCTGTTAAAGATCTCTGCCGTACGCCCGATTATAAAAGCGCGTGTACGTTCTGGTTTGCTGCGTGGTTTATCCATAACGCCGCTAATATACCGGTTGGTATTTAAATTACAGTTGTTAAAGGATATTATGATAGGTTGGTGTTACGGTTTAGGCTGTGTACGGCAGCAGGTAGCTTGCTGATTCCTGGTCATGCCAGGCTGGATAATGCCGTTCCGGGCCAAATATACCCGGGTTAATAACGGGTTGCCGTATCCCGGAGGTTATTTCACACGGGAAAACTTTGCTGCGAAGAAAAAGATGATCGCGTAGCAAATGATGGGCAGGTAATACGCTTTTGCAACATCGTGATTGGCGACCTGCCCCATGATCAGCGGAAAGAACGCGCCGCCAACCACGCCCATGGAAATGAACGAAGATGCCTGCTGCGTACGCGGACCGAGGTTTTTAATTCCCAGGCTGAAAATGGTGGGAAACATGATGCTGAAAAAGAAATTGATCATCAGCAAGGCGATGTATGAGGGCCAGCCCAGGCATTGTGTAACGATGAGGCACATCAGGATATTACCCGCAGCAAATGCAGCCAGTAACTTGTTGGGCGCTATATAACGCATGAGCAGCGTGCCTAAAAAACGGCCGGTAAGCATCATTCCCATAAATACGCTCATGTAATTGGTGGCCACGGTATCACTGAATTTCATCACTTCATGTCCATAATTAATAAAGAAGGCCCAGGTGCCGGCCTGCGCGGCGACATTAAAGAATTGCGCGATAACCGCCCATACGAAGTGCCGGTGCGCTGCCAGCGATTTGCCGGGGGCGGTGTCTTTATTTATAGCTTCGTTCTTGCTTACCGCATGCGGATCTGTGATGGGAGGAACCTGTACAAATGAAAAGGCGATAGCTACGGCAGTGATGACCACCGCAATACCGAGGTACAATAATTTTACCGAAGTGAGGTCGGTGCTGCCCGAAATATGACGGCTGAACAGGAAATAGGAGCCAAGCAACGGTCCTGCAATGGCGCCAACTGCATTAAATGCCTGGGCAAAATTAATGCGCTGGTCGCTGGTACGCTGATCGCCAAGTGAGGCCACAAACGGGTGCGCCACTGTTTCGAGGGTAGACAAACCGCAGCCCACAATAAACAATGCGACCCCGAAGAAGCCGAAAGAAGCCGTATTGGCGGCAGGCACAAACAGGAAAGCGCCTGCTGCAAACAGCGATAACCCCAGCAACACGCCGCGCTTGTACCCGAAACGTTTCATAAAAAGCCCGGCGGGTACCCCCATTACAAAGTACGCCCCGAAAACCGCAAACTGCACAAATCCCGATTGCGATTTCGAGAGACTAAGCACACTTTGGAAGTGTTTATTTAACACGTCGGCCATGGTGATGGCGATGCCCCAGAACATAAACAGGGAGGTAACGAACACCAGGGTAAGGATAAAACGTTTCTCGGTGAAGGCAGGTTTGGTTGCGTGGTTCATAGCGGGGGCTAATGGATTTACGGTCTATAACGGGGCCGGTAGCGGTTTGCCGGCATCCAGCTTTTTAAGACGCAGCAGTGCCTCGATAAAGTAATAGTCGGCATAGTTGATCGAGGCATCTATTTCCGTTCCGTTTGGTTTGTGGCCGGTGGAATGCAGGAGAAATGCCGAATTCTCCCCGTTGCTCAGGTACCGGCTAGACGATAGCTCAGCAAGCATCCGTGTGGCTTTCTTCCGGTAATTTTTCGCTTTTGCCGGATCGGTCACATACGTTGAAAGCTCGAGCAGGGCGGAGGCTGTGATGGCCGCCGCGGAAGCATCCCTGGGTTCATTGGGGATACCGGGTGCATTGAAATCCCAGTAAGGGACCAGGTCTGCGGGGAGGCGGTCGAGATAAACATCGGCGACCTTTTGTACGAAGTCGAGGAATTCCGGTTTGCGTGTTTCGCGATAGCACATCGTAAAACCATAGATGGCCCACGATTGCCCGCGCGCCCACATCGAGTCGTCGGCATACCCCTGGTGGGTTACGGCTTTGATCTTTTTGCCGCTGTTCCGGTCGTACACCACCACGTGGTACGAGGTGTAATCGGGCCGGAAATGGTTCTTCATGGTGGTTTCCGCATGACTTACCGCGATATCGTATAACCGTTTGCTGCCGCCGTTTTTCGATGCCCAAAACAACAGCTCCAGGTTGATCATGTTGTCCATTATGGTATTGTGCTGCGGCCATTCCATGTTGGGTACGGGCCGCGGCCAGGAGAGGATGGTCCCTACCGCCGGGTTAAACAGCGTGGCCAGGGTATCCGCTGTGCGGAGGATGGTGGCTTTATATTCCGGGTCGCCGGTTAGCCGGTAACCGTTGCCGTAGCTGTTAAACACCTGGAAGCCCAGGTCGTGGTCGATGGCTTTCATACGTGAAAGAGGCGCCAGTTGCGACGTGAACCGCTCCGCCGCTGCTTTCCATTGCGGGTTGCCGGTGGCCTCGAAAAGGTACCAGAGCGTGCCTGGCCAGAAACCGCTGGTCCAGTCCCTAAAATCGACGAAGCGCCATTTATCGGTGCCTTTGTTTACATTCCTCGGCAGATCCGCCACGCCGGCGGGAATTACCTGCATCGTTTTGAGCGCCTGTTTTTCGAGGTAGGTTGTTGATGCCGTTTTGCCGGCGCTGCATCCTTCCAGGATAATTACTGCCCAGGCAAGAAAATTGAAGTATCGGTTATTAGACACGGGAGATGATGATAAATTGCGTAAAAACGGATGGCAGCATTTTTAGTTACGAAGAGACAAGCCGGTTATGTTTTTATACTCTATGTATTTAAAATGTTTGTGTTTTAAGGTCGTCGTCCCGCTGATTACGGGATATAAGGGGCGCCCAGTACCAGTTTATCGCCAGACACGTCGGCGTTAAACAGGTGAGGAACGCGGTGGTACCTGCCATTAATCTCTTCGTGGCTATGCAGGACCATTAGCAACCGTCCGTCTAACGTGTTAAACAACATGCCGTGCCCGAAATTAGGCGGCGTGATAGGTTCTTTTTCGTGGATCCACGGACCGTCAAGCTTCCCGCCGGCTGAATATGCCACGCCCTGGGTGTACACGTTATACACCCAGCTTGTCCAGATCATGCCCAGGCGGCCTGTTTTTGTACGGAACAGGAAAGGCCCATCCGTTACTTTATTGAAAATAATGTTCCCGTTTTTGTCTTTCTCTTTGCTCCAGGGCGAGTCGCTGGCCCGAAAGAGCACTTTACCTTCGCCGATGGTGCCGCTCAGGTCGGGCTTTAATTCGATCTTTTCGACGGTGCCGTTCCAGTTCTGCAGCCATTCATGGCAGTAAACCAGGTAGGGTTTTTTGTCGGTATCTATCCAGAAAGTGCCGTCGAGCGTTGGCTTTCCTGGCGGGAGGTAAGTGCTGTCTTTCATGGGCACATACGGCCCCCCCGGCGCATCGCTTACCAGGACATGGCTTGCGCGGCGATCGATCACGTTTCCCTGCACCGTGTCAATTTTAATGCTGGTGTTGGTAAACGTGCCGAAATAATAGTATTTTCCCTGGTATTGGTGCAATTCTGCAGCCCAGATCCTTGGTCGCGGGCCCATCCAGGAACCCGGATCAGTTTTCGTAACGGCATAAGGACCCTCCCATGTTTTTAAATTGCGGCTTTTCCAAAGCATGCCGCCGGTGCCGGTCATGTAGTACGTCGCGGTGTTCTTGTCGGCCAGGATAAAAGGGTCGCTCAGTACGATCGAGTCGAGTGGCACATCTTTCCTCACCGTCGTCCTGGGGCTTTGTGCAAGGAGCGTTACGGGCAGCAATATGCATATCCATAAAGTAATAGTCACTTTTTTCATGTTGGTTTAACAGGTTTAACTGCGTTAACAGTTCCCGGGGCCGTTTATACTCCGGCGCCGGGTTGATGAACGATGAAGATACCACAAACAATTTCAATTTGCGAGTATAAAACGGGGCGGTAACTGTCACTGTATAAAAACCGCATTTCGTGCTTATGACCAGTTCACCTGATACTTACCTGTTAACAGCCGATATTGGCGGTTCTCATATTACCACGGGCATTTGCAGCCTGCATGGTTCCACGGTGCTCAAACAAAGCATAAGTCGTGTAGAAGTGCTGAGCAACGGTTCCGCCAGCCATATTCTGCGGTCATGGGCGCGGTGTATGGAGCAATCCATGGTGGCCGCCGACGGGCCGGTCATAGCGCTCGGCGTTGCCATGCCCGGACCGTTTGACTATGAAAATGGCGTTTCCCTAATTAAAGGACTTAATAAATACGAGGCTCTTTACGGTATGAACATCAAGTCTTATTTCGCCGGGATCACCGGGCTGCCGCCCGAACGCATCCGGTTCCGGAACGATGCCGAAGCAACCATCGCGGGTGAAGTGTTCGCCGGCGCCGGCCGCGGGTTTAAAAACGTGTTGGGCATCACCCTGGGTACCGGCTTCGGCTCCGCGCACCTGGTAAATGGACAGGCGCTGGACCTAAACCTGGGTAGTGAGCGTTTCAGGACCGGCATCGCCGACGACCACTTGTCCACCCGCTGGTTTATGAAGCGTTACGCGGACCTCACCGGCTTTTCACTGCAAGGGGTTAAGGAGCTGGCCGAACTTGCCGCAACCAATAGAATAGCCAAAAAGCTATTCTATGAATTTGCTGCCAATATGAGCGAATTTCTTACCCCGGTCATTCAAAAGCTCGATCCCGAGGTCCTGCTCATTTGCGGCAATATCGCCAAAGCAAACCGGCACTTCCTTTTACCGCTTACCCATTCGCTAAGCCCGCTGGAAATCCGCATAGCGGAAATGGGGGAAATCGCCGCTATGATCGGGGCGACCGGGCTGTTTAAAGCGCAAGAAATTGCGGATCGCGTTTAAGTGGTATTTTATAGCATATTTGCAGGTAACCAATGATCCTTTTGATGCGTGCCGGGAAGCATAACGTACTGCTGATTGTCGTCCTGTTCTGTTCCCTTGCTGCGGGGGCGCAAAAGAACCATGTGATCGGTTACCTCGGCACTGAAACCGGGCTTTCCAGCAGTTCCGTACGATGCATTTACCAGGACCACAGCGGTTTTTTATGGTTCGGCACCTATGACGGGCTGAACCGTTATGACGGCTCTGATTTTAAGATCTTTCGAAACCGGTATGGCGATACCACCTCGTTGCCGCATAACTGGATCAACGCCATCGCAGAAGACAGCGCCCACCTCTTATGGATCGGTACCCGGCAGGGTGCCGGTATTTTAAACAGCGTAACCGGGAAATTCACGGCCGCCTGGTATACCGGCAACGGGAGCGGAGCCCGTAAAAAGCTTACCGGGTTTATCAAAAGCATCCTGGCCGACAAAGCAGGAAATGTATACGTTGCAGCCGAAGACCTGGGCCTGGTGGTATTTCGCAAAGGAAGCGCAACCGGCATGCTCATCTCCGCCGGAAGCCAGCCCTACAACGTATCCGGCTTCACCCTGGATGGCAATGGCGGGTTATGGCTCGCCGTAAGCGGGAAAGGATTGCTGCAATACCATGTCTCCAATAACAGGTTTACATTGGTGAACAACCATGTACAGTTCGTCTCTTGCATTCAATATGACCACGACGCCTTGTGGATCGGTACGCTGAGCGGCGTTTACAGGTACGTTATCCGTTCAAACCAATACCTGTTTATGGGCGGTAAAACCACCGGGATGCTCGCTTCATCCCGTATCACCAGCTTCCTGCGCGCGGGGGCGGACGAGCTTTGGATAGGTACCGACGGGGGAGGAATAACCATTTATACCATTTCGGCCGGCAGGTCCAGGATGCTGAACAGCCAGGACCGCGATTCCCCTATTTCCAGCGATGCCGTGCATGCGCTTTACCTCGACCACGAATCGCGGACGTGGATCGGGACCCTGCGCGGCGGTATCAACGTGATCGATCCGCGGCGGGCACGGTTTCAAACCATCAGCCACGATCCTTCCATGCCCAATAGCCTGGCTTCCAATTTCATATTATCGCTTTTTGAAGAAACGCCCCACAAGCTGTGGATCGGTACTGATGGCGGTGGATTGAGCATATGGAACCGGAAGAACGCAACGTTTAAGAACCTTCGGGCCGGTTCAGGTAATTCCTCCGCCCCCGGCGGAAATTTTATTACCAGCATAAAGAGAGATTACCTGGGCAATACCTGGCTGGCCACGTACGAGGCCGGGATCAGCCGCTATATCCCGTCGGGCGATAAGTTTAAGCAATACTACGGCTATAGCGCCCAGGATAATTCCGTGAACTCCACGTTCTGGCTGATCTATGAGGACCGCGACCACCGTCTTTGGGCGGGCGGGCTCCAGAACGGCATCTACCTGTACAACCGGGCAGCCGATCGTTTCGAGTTGTTCGACCGGACGCTCCGCGACCTGCTGGTGCTCACCGAAGACCGTTCGGCAAAACTATGGGGCGGTGCGTTTTCCAAGCTGGTGCAGGTCGACCCCGAAACAAAGCGCCACCAGTGGTATGAAATAGATAAGCCCGTGCGGGCGATCGTGGAAGACCGGTACGGCAATTTCTGGCTGGGCACCGAAGGCGGGCTCATGCTGTTCGACAGGAAGCTGAAACGGGTGGTAAAAAGATACACCACCGCCGACGGGCTGGGGAGCAACTACATCCTTACCATGCAGGAAGACCAGGCAGGTTTTTTATGGATGAGCACCTATAACGGCTTGTCGCGATTTGATCCGCGCACGCGGAAGTTCAACGTTTTTTCCAGGAGCGATGGGGTGCAGAAAGAGTTCAATTACAATGCCTCTCTTAAATTAACCTCCGGCGAGCTTGCCTTCGGCGGAATAAGAGGGCTAACCTTGTTCTCTCCCACAAGCATCTCGGGATCGGTTACCGATCCCAGCATCGTTTTTACGGGCCTTAAGATCAATAACCTGCCCACCGAACAGGTTTCAGGCTACCTGGCAGTCCTGGATAACGACAGGATCAGCGAGATCCGGGTGCCCTATAATGAAGCCATCTTTTCGTTCGACTTTACCGCCATCCAATACCCATCTGCCGAACAGATCAGCTATCGCTATAAAATGGAAGGGTGGGACCGTGGCTGGATCAATGCAGGCAACCTGCGAAGCGCCATTTATACGCACCTCGACCCGGGCAGTTATACCTTCCGGGTGAACAGCACCAACCCGGAAGGCGTTTGGACCAACCGCGAGATCTCAATGACCGTGATCGTGCTGCCGCCCTGGTACCGTACCTGGTGGGCGTACACGCTATATGTGTTATTCGCCGCGGGGTGTATCTACGGCTACTTCCGCTACCGGTTCAGGCAAAAACTGCTGGAGTTCGAAGTGGCGCTCGCCCGGGTGAATGCCGAAAAGCAATCTGCCGTGCACGAGAAGCGGCTGGAGTTCTTTACCAGCATCTCGCATGAATTCCGCACGCCGCTTTCGCTGATCATTAACCCCATTAACGATCTGCTGAGCCGTTCGGCGCCACAGGATGCCGGCGACCTGCACATCATTTACCGGAACGCACGGCGGTTGCTGAGCCTGGTCGACCAGCTGTTGCTGTTCAGGAAAGCAGACTCAGGCATTTCCGGGCTCAAAGTGGTAGCGATTAACCTCAACCAGCTTTGCCGCGAAGTGTTTTTATGCTTCTCGCAGCAGGCGAAATCGGCTGCGATACACTACGAACTCGAGACTACCGCCCATGATTTCCAGGTATTTGCCGACCGGGAAAAGCTGGAGATCATCCTGTTTAACCTGCTGTCGAACGCCATTAAGTTCACGCCGCCGCATGGCCGGGTAACGATCCGGGTCGTAGAGGAGCAGGAGCATATCAGGGTGTACGTGAGCGATTCAGGTATCGGTATCCCCGCAGAGGTCGGAAACAGGCTGTTCGAAAAATTCTACCAGTCGAAATCATCGGTGCGGCAGCTAAAGGCGGGCTTCGGTATCGGGCTTTACCTGGCCAGCCAGTTTGCCGCCGATCACTACGGTGGGTTAACCTACACCAGCGAACAAGGGCGTGGCACAACCTTCGTGCTAAGCCTGCTGAAGGGGCATGCGCATTTCCCCGCGGACTTGGTGAGCATGGACGACTCCCCCGGCCCGGTTTTCCTCGAAGAGCTCTCGGAGGAGGTGCTGCCAGCCGGCCCCGAAAGCCAAACCGTGGAAGATGGTTTTAAGATCGACGACATCTTTTCAGAAAATAAAGTGATCCTGGTGGTCGATGATGACTCGGAGATGCGAAACTACATCAAAGCGGTTTTTAGCGCCGGCTACCTCGTTTACGAAGCCCCGGAAGCCGAAACAGCCATGTTGCTGGTAAAGGAAAAGATGCCCGACCTGGTGATCTGCGACGTGGTGATGCCCGGGATGAACGGCATAGAATGGTGCGCGTGGCTAAAACAGGACCCGGCGCTGAGCTATATCCCCGTAATACTGCTTACGGCAAGCGCCTCCTCAGAAAGCAAGCTGAAAGGACTGGGATGCGGCGCCGACGATTACATCAGCAAGCCTTTTGAACGCGACCTGCTGGTGGCCCGCGTAGCCAATCTCGTAAAAACAAGGAACAACCTCCGTAACTACTTTTATAACGAGATCACGCTGCAGTCGAACAACATCGCGATCTCGGAGGAATACAAGGACTTTTTGAAGAAATGTATCCTGGTGGTAGAAAAACACCTCACAGACCAGCACTTTAATGTGAATAGCCTGATCTCTGAACTAGGCATGAGCCGGTCGACCCTCTACCGTAAGGTAAAGTCCATGTCAGGTTTTAATATCAATAACTTCATCCGGTTTATCCGTTTACGTAAGGCCGCCGAGCTGCTTATTAACACCCAATATAATGTAAACGAGGTGGCCACCGCTACCGGGTTCAGCAACATGAAGTATTTCCGCACACAGTTCTCAAAGCTGTTCGGCGTAAACCCCTCCGATTTTATGAAGCGCAACCGCCCGGTATTTATCAAGCGCTTTAACGTAAAGAACTAATCAACCCGACTAAACCGCTTTAAAAGCTCAATTTCAGCGTTTTTGAACAAAAATTGACCTTAAAATGGTCGATTTGTATCCCTTTCGTTAACTGTTTACCGGCCATTTTAGCATTCGTTAATCAACGTTAACGCATCGGCCGCAAGCCGGAAATATTTACCGACTAATCTTATAAACCATTGAAAAAAGCTTTACCATTAGCGGGCTTATGGGCGGCCTCGCGCCAGGGCGATATCGAATCGTTCTCCATGATCTACAAAAGGCTTCGCGCCGAGCTCTACGGATACCTCCTGAGTATAGTGAAAGATGACATGGCGGCCAAAGACCTGCTGCAGGACCTTTTTATTCGCCTGTGGGAGAAGAAAGAGGGCATCGGGTACATCGAAAACGTGGAAGGCTATTTCTTCCGGTCGGCGCGCTCGCTCGCTATCAACTACCTTAAAAAGTTCAGGAACACCCGCTTCGTGATCTTAGAGCAGCCGGCGCAATTCGCGGCAACTGACCATTCGCCGGAAGACCTGCTGGTAGAGAAAGAGAACAACCTGCAGATGACGAGAAATTTTAACAAAGCATTTAGCAGCCTGCCCAAACGCCAGCGCGAAATGCTGCAGATGAAATTCAGCGAAGGCCGCAATTACTCGGAGATCGCCGGGCTCACGGGCATCCGCTACCAATCGGTAGTTAATCATTTTCACCGGGCAATGCTGCACCTGCGTACCGAGCTTGCCGGTGGCCAGCAGCCCGAACGGTCGTTTAACGTAGCGATATGAGGTCTTTTTTGTGCTTATGTAATGGGTAAAATTACCGCGCGGGATGTTGCCAGGGCCTTTGGCATCTCTAAAACTACGATCTCGTTTATCGTAAACGGCAAGTCGGCCGAAAAAGGTATCAGCCCGGTGCTTACCGAAAAAGTGCTGGGCTACATGAAAGAGCATGGTTATCGCCCTAACCACTTTGCCAAAAGCCTGAGTACCGGTAAATCCATGACGATCGGGCTCATGGTGGAAAAAATTTCCGACTACTTTTTTTCGCAGCTCGTATATCACCTCGAAGAACTGGCGAACCGGCATGGCTACCAGATCATTTTCTGCAGCACGGAGAACAACGGTGCGCGTACGCGCGAGCTCATCCGGCTTTTCCGAAACCAGGGGGTCGACGGTTTTATTATTACCCCTCCGGAGGGCATACAGGCAGAGATCAGGTCGTTGCAGGACGACCAGTTGCCCTTTGTGCTTTTCGACCGGTACCTGCCTGGTATCGATGCGGACCATGTGGTGCTCGATAACCTGGAAAGCACGCGTCACGCAGTGCAGTACCTGGTTGAGCGCGGGGCACGGCACATCGGTTACGTGGAGCTTGATTCTGAACAAAGCCAGATGCGCGACCGCAAAGCGGGTTACCTGCAGGCGCTCGGTGCGATTGCCGGAAATCCCCGCATCATGCGGGTGCCTTTTAACAACGGGCACGACGATACCGTAACCAAGATCGCCGCCTTTATTAAGCATAACCCGGAGCTGGATGCGCTGTTTTTTGCAACAAACTACCTCGCCATGAGCGGGATGAAAGCGATGTTCGGGCTGGGGATCCGCATCCCGCAGGATATGGCCGTGGTCTCGTTCGACGATCATATCGTGTTCGACACCTACCTGCCTACCATTACCGCCGTTGCGCAGCCTATTGCCGTGATGGCCGAAAACCTGTTCGGGATCCTGATCAGTAAAATTAAGCAAGGACCGGGACAGCCGCCCACCAGGTGCGTGATCCCGGCCAGGCTGGTTATCAGGGATTCTACCGGGCCGCCGGTTTAGTGCCGGTGCTAATTCCCGGTGCCGCTTTTGGCTTCCGCAGCGCCGTCAACCCTAAGGAACTTAATGCCTTTTACGTGCTCGCCGATAAAGAAATTAGCCATATCGCCCGTTTTGTACCAGGCCGGTTTTCCCGTCATGTTATCATAGATCACGCGGCCGTTGATCACCAGGTTTTCGAACGTTACGTTCCTGATCTCCCTGCCCTGGTCATAACCCGCAATGATCGAGAGGTTCGCCCGGCTGCCATTGTAAGAAATGTTCTTAAAATGCACATTTTCAATTCCCCGCCCGGCGGAAGTGTTGTACTTGGAATTAAACATGATGCGCAGGTTAACCAGCTGGCCTTTCCGGATATCGTCGATGCGGATGTCTTCGAAGGAAACGTCCCTGATAAAGTTGCTGTCGCCGGCATTCAGCGAAAGGCATCCCTGGTAATCGACCTGGTTTTCGAACTGGTCGAGAATATCGATGTTATGGAACCGGATGTT
Organism: Hufsiella ginkgonis; assembly: GCF_009834915.1. Taxonomy (GTDB): domain Bacteria; phylum Bacteroidota; class Bacteroidia; order Sphingobacteriales; family Sphingobacteriaceae; genus Hufsiella; species Hufsiella ginkgonis. The sequence continues at coordinate 332,597 of NZ_WVHS01000003.1, forward strand.
GCTCAGGGTATCCGGGTTCCGCGAATCGCCATGCGTGCCGATCAGCACCGGGTGCGCCACGTCCGCCCAAAGGATAGAGTTCGTTACCGTAAGGTTCGTTAGGTTTCCGTAGTAGCCCCACCGGTGGCCGTAGATGGCGATGCAGTCGTCCGCATTGCGCATAAAAACCCGGTCTATGACCACATCCGTGCTGCTAAAAATGTCGAGCCCATCGGCGTTCCCGCCCGCACTAAACGATTTGAAATTCCGGATGGTAACGCCCGCCGACTGGCCCACCAGCACACTGTACTTGTCGGGTACCACTATCAGCCCTTCGATCTCCACGTTTTTTGAGTATTGAACGGTGATCTCATCACTCCGGTCGTTTCCCGGTAAGCCCGGGTCGCGGGGAAGCGGCTTACCGGATGATTCCTGGACGATAGCAACCTGCGTAAGGATGCCACGCCCCCGGATCTTTACGTTTTGGGCCCGGTTAACTACGAAACTGCCCTGCACGATGGCGCCTCCCGCCAGGTAAACCGTTTTATTGGAGGGAACCAGCTTTTTCCCCGCGTAGTGAATGCCCGGGCCGTAATAGATCACGCTGGTGTCTTGCGCCGAAGGCGGGGAAACGTCGGGTGGGCTGGCAAATAAGTTCAGGTTGTGGAAAAGGTCGCCATTTACCTCGATGGAAAGATTTTTCGGTTCCGTGAGGAAAAAGGAGATCGTATTACCCTTCACGCCCGGGTTTATCCCTTCACGAAGCGGCCGTACCCTCGCTGCATGCACCGCGCCTTTGTTATACGTAACAGAAATCTCTACCTTCCCCGAAAAATCGAAGTAAGCAAAGGAGGTTTGCTGTATCACGCTTTTACTGTTGATCACTTCCGCTACATGCGCCGGGTAAACAGGAAGCGGCTGCCAGCTCTTGCCGGCTTCCCGCACTTTTACGGTAAAGTAAGTACTCAAAATACTTCCCTTTGGTGCGGGATAAGCAGCCAGCTGCGCGGTTGCCGGTTGACCGACGCAAATGGCGAATGCCAGGAGTACGATTCGTTTCATACCCGAAAGGATCTGTGGATGTGTCATGCTATTGCAGGAGAGACAGTACAACGCCTGGTTTATACTCTGCTGATCGCCAGTTTAGGGCGATAAACCGGCTTTGTAACAAAGTAATTGCCGTAGCCGGATCCCTGCACGACCGGTGAGTATAAAACGGCCGGGATCCTGTCTCTTTGTTATATTATAGCGCATAATTTATGGAAGTAAGTTTTTTAAGAACCGGCAGGGTGCTGTTACTGACCTTGTTCATTGCCGCCAGCATTGCGGACAGGGGATTTGCCCAGGACAAAAAGGTCGCCAGCCAGGTATCGCCCGACCATCATACGGTGGTCGATTTCAGCCTCGGCAAACAGGGTCAGCTGTTTTACCGGATGCAGTATAAAAAGAGGCAGGTAACCGGCTGGTCGAGACTGGGCCTTAAAACCGACGGTCCCGAACTTGCGAATGGCATTACTATCCGGAAAGTGACCAGGCGCAACCGCGACGAAAGTTTTGACTGGGCGCTCGGCGAAGATGCGCGGATAGACAACCGCTACGGCGAGCTGGTGCTAACCTGCGAAACCGCTAATACAGCGTTTAGCCTCATCACACGCGTATATAACGGCAGCTTTGCGTTCAGGTACGTGTGCAGGCAAACAGGCGCCGCGCCCGTAAAGCTGCAGCGGGAGCTTACCTCATTTAACCTGGCCGACACTTACAAGATCTACCAGTACCACGAAGAATCGGTGTTCCGGCCTATGCCGCTCGATTCGATGGCGGGCAGCGCCGATCTGCCGGCAACTCTTGTTTCGCGCAACGGCCTGTATCTTAGCATCGGCGAAGCAGAAAACCGCAACTATACCAAATGCGTAGCAATTAAAGGAGACGAAGCCAACAGCGTCGCTTTAGACTTTTACAGGGATACCCTCTACCGCGACGGGAAGATCGCCTCCGTAAAGAGAGATACCAGCGTTTACTTTCGCGATAGCCTGGTCACGCCCTGGCGCACCATCAGCTGCGCGGAAAATGCGGTCGGGCTGCATGCCTTCAGCCAGCTGAACCTGAAACTTACCACGCCGCTCACACGCGAAAACCCGGTGCACATCCTGCCAGGTAAGGTTTTTCGTGTCCCCATCAGCACCGAAGGGGGGATCCAGGGGGCCGATTTTGCCGCTAAGATGAAGTTCCAGTACATCATGCTCGATGCCGGGTGGTACGGCGCTGAGTTTCGCACCAACTCCGACCCAACCAAATGGATCCCGGAGATCGACCTGCCGAAGATCATCAGTCACGCAAAAGAGCAAGGTATCGGCGTGATCCTTTACGTTAACTATGTGGGACTTAGGCAATACCTGGATACCATCCTGCCGCTTTATAAGAAGTGGGGCGTGAGCGGCATGAAGTTCGGCTTTGTAGACGGCGGCACGCAGCAGGGGCTTACCTGGCTGGATAACGCCATGAAGAAGGTAAATGACTACGGGTTCGTGCTCAATGTGCACGATCATTACAAGCCCACCGGGTTGAGCAGGCGCTATCCTTACAACCTCAGCCAGGAAGGCATCCGCGGAGACGAAAACAGTCCCGATGCTTTTCATAATATGGTGCTGCCTTTTACCCGTTACCTGGCCGGGCCGGCCGATTTTACCTTCTGTTACCCCAATAAGAATAACTCGTTCAGCAAAAATCTGAAGGTAAGCAAAGGCCAGCAACTGGCGCTCACGGTGGTTTATTTCGACCCCCTGCAAGCCATTTTCTGGTACGGGAAATCCCAGGATTATGATCCCGGCGATGCCGACCTCGGCTTTTTCAGGCAGGTTCCTACGGTTTGGGACGAAAGCCGTTACCTGCAGGGAGCCATCGGCGAATCGGTGAGCGTGGCCCGCAGGAAAGGCGATACCTGGTTTATGGGAAGCGCCGCCGGGTTAAACCCGTGGAAAACAACTATTTCTCTCAGCTTTCTTAAAAAAGGAAAAACCTACGTGGCATCGGTTTATGATGATGATGGCTCGGGAGGGATCGCTGTTCGTACGCTGCGCGTGAAATGCGGAGAGCAGTTCCCGGTAAACCTCGCGGAAAAAGGCGGCCAGGCGGTTGTTTTCCGCATAGCGGAATAATTTTAATGATAAATAATAATTAGAAGAGTATAAACTATTTCCCTCCCTGTCTTACCGGCGCGGAACCGCCTGAACCCTGGAAACTAAGCCGAACCATCTGCCGCACAATGTATTATGGCGCGATCCGCTTCGGATCGCGGGTGCTAACTAACTATTATAAACTAATCCATTTACAAAATGAAAACACAAAAAAAGGCAATGGTAGTATGTCTCTTCTTACTCTCATTGGGATGCAAAAAAGAGATCCGGACAGTTGACCCGGGAGAAAACAAAAACGTGTTAAACGCAAAAAACGGCAACGCTAAAATCGCGGCGATCAGCCACATCGGTGGTCTGCTGCATACGGAAGCCGATTTTGAGCGTATGCGGGTAAAGGTGAATGCCAACGCGCAGCCGTGGAAAGGCAGTTACGACCTCCTGGCAGCATCGGAGTATTCGGCGTCTACGTGGACATCACACGCTACCTCCATCATTATCCGCGGGGGCACCGGCGACAACGTGGCAACTTTATACCGCGACGTTGCCGCCGCCTACCAGAATGCCCTGCTCTGGAAGATCACCGGCAATACGGCGCATGGAGATGCCGCGCGCGACATCCTGAACGGCTGGGGGAGCACGCTGACACAGATCAACGGCAATGCCGACCGATTTTTAGCGGCAGGCATTTTCGGCTACCAGCTGGCCAATACCGCTGAAATGATGCGGGGCTACAGCGGCTTTAACGTTGCGGCATTTCAAACGATGCTGCTCAACGTTTTTTACGTGAGAAATAATGATTTCCTGGTGAACCACAACACTGCCTGCATCACCAATTACTGGGCAAACTGGGATCTTTGCAACATGGCATCGATCCTGGCGATCGGCGTTTTTTGCGACGACCAGGCAAAAGTCGATCAGGCCATCAACTATTTCAAAACGGGCGCAGGAAATGGCGCGATCATGAACGCCGTTCCTTTCCTGCACGCGGGCGGGTTGGGGCAGTGGCAGGAGAGCGGCCGCGACCAGGGACATTGCCTGCTGGGCGTAGGCCTGATGGGATCGTTCTGCGAAATGGCCTGGAACCAGGGCCTGGATATGTACGGCTATAGTAGCAGCCGTTTTATGCAGGGCGCAGAATATGTGGCCAGCTATAACAATGGCAATACCGTGCCTTTTACCACCTATAACTGGGGCAGTGGCACTAACTGCGCGCCGATGTCGCAAACCGTAATTTCTGCCGCCGGGCGGGGAGAGCTCAGGCCGATCTACGAGATGATCTATAACCATTACGCCAACCGGATGGGGCAGCCTGTTCCCAACAGCTCGGCGCGTGCCGCACTGCACCGGCCAGAAGGCGGTCCGGGCGGGCATGCTACTACGTTTGACCAGCCAGGCTATGGCTCGCTCACTTTTTACCGGGACGCAAGCACGCGTCCCATTGCCAATGGCACTTACAGCCTTAAAAGTCGTGCAACCGGCAAAATGCTCGATAACCTGGGCGCCACCACCAATGGTGCTGTAATGGGACAGTGGGCAGACGGTACCAGCAACAACCAGAAATGGGTAGTTACCTACGCTAACGGTTACTATAAGCTAAGCTGTGTTACCGGCGGGAGATACCTCGATAGCGGGGGCAACACGACCAACGGCTCTACCGTGGTGCAATGGGCAAGCGGCAGCAGCATCAACCAGCAATGGAGCATCGTAGACGTGGGCGGTGGTTATTACAAGATATTTAACCGGGCCAATGGCAAATGCCTCGACACCGGCGGCGGCACTACAGACGGGTCGCAAATGAAATTTTACCCCACCAGTACCAGCAACAACCTGCAATGGAGCTTTGTGGCACCTTAAATACCTAGCGGGAGCGAGTTTGCCACATAAAATCAGCAATTTAGGGTGTCCGATTATAAATACAGACCAATGATTAACATGACCACTACTTTTCACCGGCTGCTCCTGGTTGTTTCCTGGCTTTTTATAGGGCAAACCGCTTTCGCGCAAAAGCCCGCTGCCATTTACCCTGGCGAACTTTGGCCCGATAGCGAAGGCAACCACATACAGGCACATGGCGGCGGCATCCTCAAGATCAAAAAAACCTATTACTGGTATGGTGAAGAACGCCGGAAAGGCCTCGACCCCGATTTCAGGTACGTTAGCTGTTATGCATCTGACGACCTGGTGCACTGGAAATTTAAAGGCGATGCGCTCAAGCTCTCCGAACCCGACAGTGCCGGCAAAACCTGGGTGCTCGAACGTCCCAAAGTATTTTACAACGGCAAAACGAAGAAGTTCGTGATGTACTTCCACCTCGACGGACCCGGCCCGGAAGGAGGGCGGTCATCATACAAGCTTGCACGGGTAGGTACCGCCATCAGCGATAAGCCGGAAGGTCCGTTCACATATGTGAGGAGCTTCCGGCCTCTCGGCCTCGAAAGCCGGGATATCGGGCAGTTTGTAGACGATGACGGCTCGGCCTACCTGGTGTTCGAGAGCAGGCCCTCGAAAGGCTTCTACATTGCCAGTCTGTCTGCAGATTACCTGAACGTGGAAAAAGAAGTGAGCTTTATCAGATCGCCGTTGGAGGGAGGCGCCATCGTGCATTATGAAGGGCTGTATTATGCCATCGGCTCTGCATTAACGGGCTGGCGCGCCAATCCCAATAAATACGCTACCGCCACCTCGCTGGCAGGGCCCTGGTCTGAATTTACAGACATTGCGCCGCCGGAAGCCAATACCTACGGATCCCAATCGACCATGATGGTGAAGGTGACGGGTACCAAAACCACTACTGTGATCTTCCTGGCGGATATCTGGAAACCCGCTACCCAATGGGATTCCCGCTACCTGTGGATGCCGTTGGAGATCGGCGGCGGCAAACTGCGGCTGCCCGCACCCCGCCCATGGACGCTGAATATTAAAACCGGCGAAGCAGCCATTATTCCCTGAGAATACCACGTATGAAATTAAAGAATCCCCTGCTCGCCCTTTTTATATTGTTGTACGGCTATTTTTCTGCCGCGGCACAGGAGCAGGTTTTTGTTCATCCTGGCTTGCTTCACGCGAAGGAGGACCTCGAACGTATGAGAAACGCCGTAGCGGAGAAGGAGGAACCCGTTTTTTCAGGGTTCATGGTCTTTAAGCAGAATGCGGTTTCGCAGTTTACCTACCAGCTGAAAGGCCCCCTGCCGGTGGTCGGCCGCAATCCGACAGTGGGTCAGGGCGATTATGATGCGGACGCCAACGCCGCTCATCAGAATGCGCTGATGTGGGCGATCACCGGTGATAAGCGATACGCCGCCAAGGCCATCGAGATCCTGGATGCGTGGTCGTCTGTACTCAAGTCTGTCACCGGGCGCGATGCGGTATTGATGGCAGGGTTAGGCCCCTTTAAAATGGTGAATGCAGCCGAGCTCATCCGGTACACCAATGCAGGGTGGTCGCAGGCGGGGATATTGCAGGCAGAGAAACATTTTAAAGAGGTGATTTACCCGGTCGTTAAAGATTTTGCGCCTTTTGCCAATGGGAACTGGGACGCTGCCGCCATCAAAACGGTGATGTCGATCGGCGTTTTCTGTAACGATAGGGCTCTCTTCGAGCGGGCGCTGCGGTATTATGTAAACGGATGGGGCAACGGTATGCTCACCAATTACGTGATAAACGAAGCCGGCCAGGTGCAGGAAAGCGGCCGCGACCAGGCGCATACCCAACTCGGCATCGCCCTGCTGGGCGATTGCTCAGAAATTGCATGGCACCAGGGCCTGGACCTGTACGCTTACGCGGGCAACCGGCTGTTGAAAGGATTCGAGTACACTGCCCGTTATAACCTGGGTAACGAGGTGCCTTTTGAGCATACACTGGACAGGACCGGAAAATACGAGCATTTTAAGCCCTCAACCCAGGCCCGGGGCAACCTGCGCGCCGTTTATGAACAGATCTATAATCACTACGTAAGGCGGAAAGGAATGGCGGCGCCCTTTACCGGGCAGGCGGCAGCGAAGCTTCGCCCCGAAGGCCCGGGCAATCCCGGTGCGGACCATCCCGGCTACGGAACCCTGTTCTATAGCCGTCCCGCTGAACATTCAGCGGATAAACCCGTTTTAACGCCGGCGGCTCCGGGGGCATTATTTGCCGAAGGATCGGCGGAGCACGTTAAGTTATCCTGGGTCGCTTCCATCGGCGCAACAAGCTATACCATAAAAAGAGCAGTAAAGGCTGCGGGCCCTTTTACGGTTATCGCAAAAAACATTGCCGGTGAGGGCTATACGGACAAACAGGTGAAGTCTTCAACCACCTATTATTACCGGGTATCGGCGTCGGCCGACGGCCGGAACAGTGCGGATTCTTATCCGGCAGGTGCTTCGGCAGGGTTGCCGTCGCCCTGGAAAACCGCGCCGGTAGGCGCCGGCCTTTTTGCGGGTACCGCGCAGTATGATGGCGCTGTCTTCAGCCTTTCGGGATGGGGAGCGGGTGCCGACAGCTTGAAAGATGCTTTTCAGTTCACCTGGTTCGACCTCGCCGGCGACGGCAGTCTGACCGTAAGATACGTTCCCCAGCTTAGCTCTCAATTTACCCGCTTTGGCATCATGATGCGGGAATCGCTGCATGACAATGCCCCGCAAGCGTCGTTGTGGGTATACCCCGGGAAAACAGACCAGTTAGAAGCGCCCGCCTGGCATACACGCCTGCTAAGCAGGGAAGCAACGGGTGGCGTGGCGAAAATAATTGGGCAAACCGGGCCATTGTCTGCGCCTGCCGTAACCTATGGACGTTTAACGGGATACTACTGGCTCCGGCTGGTAAGAAAAGGTGCCCTGATCACCGCATTTATCTCTTATAATGGCACGAAATGGCGCGAAGCCGGCCGGTTCACAACCCATTTGAGCGGCAGCCTGCTGGCCGGACCAGCCATCGCTTCGGGCATGAAAAACAGCACCACGGTGAGGTTCGACCAGGTAACGATCGAAAAGTAATGCCATAGCTTTCGCGCTGCTATCCTGTATGATCTTCTTAAATTCTACTAAACCGCTTTAAATTAAAAATAAGGCGGTTTTTGGCTGAAATGAGCCCTTTAATTGGATGATTTGTATCCCACGCTACCGCTAAATATCCTTCAAATTAGCCCTCGTTAACCCACGTTAACAACAGCGTTTTGCCGCATAAACCAGCAACTAACCGGGCGGACCGCTGCATGAAGGAGACATGTTCCACCAGCTGTTTTTTTCGTGCACGGTGAGTATAAAATGCGGCACAACCTGTCTTTACCATCATAAATCACTAACCAAAATTAACCGTGTAAACAAATGAGTCAATTTTACAAAAAATGTATCCTGGCTGTTTTCCTGGTCGCGCTGATCACCGGCAATACAACCCGGTCGTCGGCCCAAACACCCGGCCGGGCGGTAGCAGATTCGGTGAGGGGAACGGTTGTGGACGACAACGGCAAACCACTGAGGGATGTTAAGATCACCAACCCCGCCACCGGCTCTTCTGCGCAAACAAACGAAGCCGGCATTTACGCCATCAGGGCAAATGCGGGGCAAACGCTTATTGCTGAGCTCCCGGGATTTTACCTGCAGGAGATCCGCATAAAGCAGGGAGGCAGTACCGTGGCGCAGCTCACCAAACGTTATTTAACCTCCTCGCTGGTCCCGGCAAATGCCGGAGGCAAGGCTAGTGTGGATGAGCGCGACGGTTATGTAGAAGTACTGCACGGCCGCCAGCTGAAGAAAAACCTGCTCCAATCTGTAAGCACGGTAAGTACCAACCAGCTGGTTACTTCACCTTCGGCGCAGTTCCTGGCTGCGTTGCCGGGCCGGCTTATGGGGCTGAATATTGGGTTTACCAACGGTTCGCCGGGGCTCGACGGCAGCGGCCTGAGCTACAACGTGAGAACGGCCCGTGGCGCCAATATTATCCTGATTGACGGGGTACAACGCGGATACCTTTCCATAGACCCCGACCAGATCGAGTCTGTTTCAGTATTGAAAGATGCGCTATCGACCGTGATGTTCGGGCAACGGTCGTCAAACGGTATCATTTCTATCGTTACTAAAAAGGGCGACCGGGGCACGCCCAGGCTTTCCTTTAACGTACAATCGGCGTTTCAGCGCCCGTTGGCGCTGCCGAAACCGCTTAGCGCCGACCAATACGCCACCCTTTACAACGAGGCCCAGCAAAATGATGCGGGTGCGGCCGCCGTAACCCCCCGGTACTCGCAGGCAGATATCGACGCCTACCGCAATGGAACGGATCCTTACAACCGCCCGAATGTAGATTGGTACAATACCGTACTTAACGAGCAGTCCATGCTTACGCGGTACAATTTTAACGTGCAGGGGAGTGGTAAAGGATTCAGGTATTTTGTCGACCTGGACAACCTGAAAGAAACCGGCCTGCTGAAAACCACTGACGCAAACGTATACAATACCAACGCGCAGGCAGACCGCTACATTGTAAGGACCAACCTCGGGGTCGACGTTACGCCAACTACCCAGGTACAGCTGAACCTGTTCGGCAGGATCGGCAAGAATAACCAGCCTGGCGGCGGGACCTCCGGCATCCTGGCGTCGCTGGTAAATACGCCCCGCAATGCGTACCCGGTGTTTAACGCCGACGGCTCCCTCGCAGGTACCAGTGCGTACGGGCAGAATGTGAATATCTATGGACAATCCGTAAGTCGCGGTTACCAGTTCCAAGACGTGCGTGACATGGCGGTCGACCTCCAGGTTACGCAAAAGCTTGATTTTGCTTTGCCCGGTTTATACCTGAGGGCCCAGGGAACGTATAACAACTCCACGGTTTATAATACCACCCGGGCTAAAGATTTCGCGGTATTCCAACTGCAAACCAACGGCACTTATAATAAAATAGGCAACACCTCCGAACAGGGTAACTCCGGTTCGGCAGGCGACCGCACCATGGTCTCGTACCTGGAAGCGGCGTTGGGGTATGAGCATGCCTTCGGGAAGCACAACCTTAACGCCTTGGTACTCGCCGACAGGCAAAGCACGCTGCCATATGCATCGGGTAACCTGCCGGAAAATTATACCGACCTGGCGGCGAGGATCACTTACAACTGGGACGATAAATACATGGCCGAAGCAGCCGGAAGCTATGCGGGGTATAACTACTTCGCGCCGGATAAACGATGGTTCCCTTTTGGCGCCGTGGGACTTGGCTGGAATGTTCACCGGGAAGCGTTTATGCAGGAGCATGCAGCGTTTATCAGTAACCTGAAGCTGCGCGCGACCTACGGGCTTACCGGGCAGGCGAACGCCGGTTACTTCACCTACATCCAGACGTATTGGACACCCAGCAGCAATACCAATAATAATGATGGCTATTATTTCGGCAGCACCGGCGTGGGCGTAGAACGATCCACCGGTCAGAACGCCCTCACTAACCCCGCGCTCGAGCCTGAAAAGGCTAAAAAAGCGAATGCAGGCATCGATCTCGGGCTGTTCGGTAATAAGTTCACGCTGACCGCGGAATATTTTAAGAACAAATTTTTCGACCTGGTGGGGTCTCCCGGCACCCAAACTACCCTGCTGGGAACAGGATTCCCTTCTAAGAACATCCAGAAATTCGATTATTGGGGGCACGAGCTTTCTGCTGCCTGGCAAAGCAAGGTGCGGAGCTTTAACTACTTTGTTACCGGCAATTTCTCCTATGTGCAGTCGAAGGTGGTGTTTAACGACGAAGTGCCCAAAGCCTACGAGTACCAGCGGGGCACGGGCAAACAGGTGAACCTCCTGTACGGATACGTGGCCACCGGGCTGTTCCAGAGCTACGCGGAGATCAATGACCCTAAAACGGCCGTGTTCTCCTCCACGCCGCGGTCCACACTTCGCCCCGGCGATATCCGTTACAAAGACCTTAATGGCGATGGCGTGATAGACAATAACGACAACGGCGCCATCGGCAGCGGGAAACCCACCGTCTATTTCGGCGGCACGGCGGGCTTTAGTTACAAAGGGTTTGATGTAAGCGTGCTGGTACAGGGTACAGCGAACAGGCAGCTGGCGCTCGGCGGGCCTGCCGGTCAGAACGGCGACTTCTTTAACGGGTTCGGGAACGGCGGCAATAATAACGCTTACGAGTACAACCTGGGCCGCTGGACCCCGCAAACCGCAGCTACCGCCACCGCTCCGCGTTTATGGTTGGGCAACAACGTGAACAACCAGCAGGTATCCACATACTGGTTGCGGAACGCGGATTTCGTGAGATTAAAAAACGCGGAAATAGGGTATACTTTCCCGGTATACTTTAGCCGGAAGATCGGCATTCCCTCCCTGCGTGTCTTTTCCAATGGCTTAAACCTGGTCACCTGGTCTGAGCTGTTCGATATCCGCAAAGACATCGACCCGGAAGCCATGGGCGCAGCCTATCCCACCATGCGTGTTTTCAATTTTGGTGTAAACGCTAAGTTTTAATCTCTTAAATCATGAACAAAATCATAAATCTTGCGCTGCTGGTTGTTGCCGTACTGGCCTTTACTTCCTGCAGGAAAACCTTCGAAGATCACCCGCTTACCTTTACCTCCGAGGATTATATCTGGGATAATACCGACGTTACCGGCACTTATGCCCGCGTATTCCTCACCAAGGTTTACTCGCAGCTGCCTACCGGGTACGTACGAATAAACGGCGTGATACTTGAATGCGCGTCAGACGATGCGGTGCCGAGCAATACCACCAACGCCACCTGGAACATCGTTAACGGCGGGTATTCACCAATGTCTACGTTCGACGATAACTGGAGCAATTCTTACTCCGCCATCCGAAAAGTGAACCTGTTCCTGGCCAACTATAAACGCGTGCCATGGGCCGACCCGCTCGTTCCCCAGTACCTCGGCGCAGAAGCGCGTGTGCTTCGGGCGTTCTTTTATTACGACATGATGAAACGGTATGGGGGCGTACCCTTACTGGGCAACACGGTGTTCGATTCGAACGACCCCGAACTCTTTAAAATGAAAAGAAGCAGCTTCGATGCTTGTGTAAAATATGTGCTCGGCGAGCTTGACGCAGTTAAAGACAGCCTCCGCCCGGACCAGACCCTGGCAAACCGGGGCAGCGGCAACGGCACTGCCGAAGGTACCGACAATGAGGCCGGGCGCATGCGGAAAAGTATCGCCCTGGCCATCAAAGCTAAAGTGTTGCTCCTGGCAGCCAGCCCGTTATTTAACCCTTCGGCTACGCCTGAAAAAGATTATACCGGTTATCCTGCTTTCGATAAAGAACGCTGGAAAGCTGCCGCTGACGCCGCGAAAGCGGTAATGGACCTCAACCTGTTTGCCCTCGAACCGAACCGGTATACGCTGAGCACCACGCATGTGAACAAAGAGTTTATCCTGATGCGGTTCGGCGCCAGTTACCAGACCACGTGGGGGAATATCATGTCGCCGGTAGGATATACTGTCGGTACTACGGTAAGTAACGGCCTGATCAGCCCCACGCAGGAACTGGTAGACGCATTCCCGATGAAGAACGGCAAGCCGATCTCGGATCCGACCTCGGGTTATGTGGCGGCCACGCCTTACGCTAACCGCGATCCGCGACTGGACCAGACGGTGTTTTACAACGGCGCAACCTGGCTCACCCGGGCAGGTGCGCCTACGGTAGAAACCTGGGAAGGCGGTAAAGACAAGCCTAATAACAGTTCCGTAAACGGCGGCGTGCAAACGCAAACCGGCTATTACCTCAAGAAATTCCTGGCGAACGACGCCAATAAAACGGCTTTTACACCGGTAATGTACCACTCTTCGGTAACGCCCACCTTTTGCCTTATCCGCTATGCCGATATCCTGCTGATGTACGCAGAAGCTCAAAATGAGTATTCCGGGCCTGATGCTTCGGTATATAGCGCGGTAGAAGCGGTCCGGCAGCGGGCAGGGCTGGTGCCGTACACGCTGCCCCAGGGGCTTTTGCAGCTGCCTATGCGTGAGGCCATCCGGAACGAACTGCGCGTGGAATTTGCCTTCGAGGAACACCGGTTTTACGATATCCGCAGGTGGAAGATCGCTAAAAGCGTGTACGGTGTACCGCTGCACGGCGTAACCATCGTGAAAAACACCAACGGCACGTTCACCTATACGCCAAAAACCGTGGCGACGCCTTATTTCAACGAAGCGAATATGTTCCTGCTGCCGATCGCCAACAACGAGGTGCTCGTGAACCCCTCCATGCAGCAGAACCCTAATTATTAATTGTCCGGATTAAAAAACAAGCGACTTAAGATGAAAATATTAAAATTGATCCTGGTGGTCTTCCTGTTACTTGGCGGCGGCGTATTATATGCCCAGGTCCGCGTAGTGAACGGCCATGTACTGGACGAAAATAACGAAGCGCTGCCCGGCGTCACTGTCGCCGAGGCGGGGAACGTAAAGAACGCGGTATCGACCGACGAAAAAGGGAATTTCAGGCTTACCCTCAAAGACAAGAATTCGGCCCTGAGATTTACCGCCATCGGTTACTTGCCTAAAACCGCCGATGCAAAGGACGGCGTGCTCCTCACCGTAACGATGGAGCCCGATGTGAAAGGGCTGGAAGATGTGGTGATCGTTGGTTACTCGCGGCAAAAGAAGATCACCAATACCGGCTCTGTCAGCTCTATCAAAGCCGAAGAGATTAAGAGCGTACCTACTTCCAGCCTGCAAAACGCGCTGGTGGGACGGCTGCCGGGCTTCTTTTCACAGCAGCGCAGCGGTCAGCCGGGTTCGGACGCTGCCGCATTTTATATCCGCGGCGTAAACTCCCTGAATGGCGATAGTCAGCCGCTTATCGTGGTAGATGACATTGAATATACCTATGAGCAGGTTGCGCAGATGAACGTGAACGAGATCGAAACCATTACTATACTGAAAGATGCGGCGACCACCGCGATCTACGGGTTGAAAGGCGCGAACGGCGTACTGGTGATCACCACCAAGCGGGGCAAGATCGGGAAGCCCCGGATCAACCTGGCTACGGAAACCGGGTTAAACAAAGTGATCCGCTTACCCTCGTATATGGATGCGTATACCACCGCGATGCTGCAGAATGAGGCCTATGTAAACGATAGCTATGGCCTTTCAACGCCCTTGGCACTTCCGTGGAGCGCGTCTGACCTGCAAAAGTTCAAGGATGGATCTGATCCATACGGACATCCGAATGTGAACTGGAACGAACTGATCCTCAATAAATCCTCCATGCAAAGCCGTACCAACCTCGACATCAGCGGCGGTAACGGTATCGTAAAATATTTCACCTCGCTGGGCTATTTTACCCAGGATGGCATCCTCAAAGATTTTGAACCGGCCAATCCCAGCGATAACGTGGTGGCCAACTATTTCTATAACCGGATCAATTTCAGGTCGAATATCGATATCACGCCCATTAAAAGCCTCAACATCCACTTTAACGGGAACGGCAGGTTCGAAACCATTAACAACCCGGGCGGTGTGCTCGATGGCGACGGCCTGTTCCAGGAGCTGCAAACCTTCCGGGGACTTTCGCCTTTCGCCATGCCGGCTATAAACCCCAACGGTACCTACGGTTATGCCAACCAGGCCTGGGGCAACGGGAACCCGAATCCGATTACCCGGCTCGCCAATGGTGGATACCGGCGGAACTTTAACAATAACTTCAACATCGACCTCGGGGCCGATCAGAAGCTTGATTTTATCACCACCGGCCTGGCTGCGCGGGTTACCGTTTCTTATGCTGCCAATACCAATGAGAACAGGGCCATTACCCGCCTTGCCGGCGAGCTGCCCGTTTATTACTATAACGCTGCGGCTAACACGTATACCATCCGCAATTCAGCCCAGTACCGGTTCCCGATCTTTAACTCGAATATTTCTAACGGCGCTTTCAACAACCGCACGATCCTCCAGGGATCGTTAAGCTATGACCGTGCTTTTGGCGTTCACCACATCTATAGCCTGGCGCTGGTTAACCAGAACAGCTATGTAAACGGCGGTAACGTTCCCCAGAATTACCGCGGGCTTACCGGCAAGCTGGGCTATGATTTCAAGCGGAAATACCTGCTGGAGTTCAACATCATCCGCAACGGGAACGACCTTTTCCGAAAAGAACAGCGTTATGGCGTTTTCCCGGTCGTTTCGGCGGGCTGGAACCTTTCGGAAGAAGGATTCTTTAAAAAGACCCTGCCCGTGTTCGACCTGTTTAAGATAAAAGGCTCTTACGGGCTGGTTGGCAGCGACAAAAGCTACCCGGGCACGATCTTAAACGCCATCCAGTACAACGTGTCGGGTGGTTCTACCTATTTCGGGAACGGCGTTTCGGAAGGCGCACTGGTTAACCCGGCGATCACCTGGGAGAAAGAGCGCAAGACCAATATCGCATTAGAGACTGTGCTGTTTAACGGGAAACTAACCTTTAATGCCGATTACTTCTATGCCTACCGTTACGACCAGCTGATCGCGCAGGGCGACGTGCCGACGCTCATCGGCCAGGCGCTGCCACAGAAGAATATCGGTATAACCGATAACCGGGGCTTTGAGCTGGAAACGTCATTTAAGCATAAGATAGGAAAGGTGAGTTATTCGGTCGGCGGAAACGTGTCGTACGCAAAAAATAAGATCGTTTACTTCAGCGAAGCGCCCGATTACCCCTACCTGGCCCGCACGGGTACGCAGATCGGGCTCACCCAGGGATACCGCAGCATAGGCTTTTACCAGCTTTCGGATTTCGAAGCCAACGGCGCCGTAAAAGCCGGGATCCCCAAGCCGTTATGGAGCACGATCCAACCGGGAGACCTTAAATATGCCGATTTAAACGGCGATGGTGTGATCACTACCGCAGACCAGACGCTGCTCTCCAAGCCTAACCTGCCCACCACCAATTTCGGCACCAATCTCTCCCTGAGCTACAAGGGCATTACCCTGAACACGCTGGTGCAGGGCGCCTTTGGCTATGCCGTACAAATTAATGCGCAGGGCAGCGATGCGTTTAACAGCAATATCCGGCCGTGGCACCTGGAAAGATGGACGCCCGAAACTGCCGCTACCGCCACTTACCCGCGGCTGGGCTTTAATGCCACTACTAACATCAATAACCTCTCGGATAAAACTACCTCCGATTTCTGGTTCGTTAACGCCAGTTACGTGCGCCTTAAATCGGTGGAGCTGGGCTACCAGGTCCCCGGTAAGTGGCTCAGCAAAGTGGGGTTCATAAACAGCTGCCGCGTATACACTGCCGGCTACGACCTCCTGACCATCAGGAACGTGGGAAAGTTTGACGTCGACCCCGAGATCGCTTCCGGCAGGGCCAACGCTTACCCGCTTACCGCCAATTTCACGCTGGGCCTGAACGTAGGATTTTAACGCTTAAAAACACATGTATGAAAATAGATAAGAACAACGCGGTCCGAGCCTCCAGGATGCTCCTGGCGTTCGTTGGAATGCTGATCATCTCAGGGTCGTGTAAAAAAGATTTTCTCGATCAAAAAACGCTGTCCGTTTTAGGAGAGTCGGCGATCTTTTCCGACAGCACCTATGCGCTTCAATTTGTAAACAACCGGTATGTGAATGCCACGTACTCCTGGGAACCGAACCGCTTCAGCGCAGTGGGCGGGCTGGAGTCGGCTTGTGATGAAGCCGAGCCCGCCCCCAGCGTAACAGATTATCACTCGCTGATCTCTTCGGGCGCAGCTAACCCGAGCAACACCCATAAGGTGCTGTATAATACCACCTATGCACAAGTACGTGCGGTGAACATTTTCCTCAAAAATTTAAATATCGTCCCGGTAACTGCCGCCACCAAAAAGGTATGGGAAGGGCAGGTGCGGTTTATGCGGGCCTGGTACCTGGCGGCCATGATAAAACATTACGGGGGCATTCAGCTGGTAGGCAACACCGTATTTGAAGAGCAGGATGAGATAAACCTGCCCCGGAGCACCTACGAGGAGAGCGTAAATTACGTGGTTTCGGAATGCGATGCGGTAGCAAGCCTGCTGCCCGTCAGTTATGTAAATGCCATCGATTACGGCCGTGCTACCAAAGGCGCTGCGCTTGCGCTTAAAGCGAGGGTGTTGCTGTATGCCGCCAGTCCGCTTACCAATGACAACCGGACGGATGATCCCGGCCACCTGGTTTCTTACGGCAATGCCGATCCCAACCGCTGGAAAAAAGCGGCTGATGCAGCCCAGGCGGTGATCGATATGAACTATTACAGCTTATACCGCGCGTCCGCGCCGGCTTTTTACCAGAATTTCCTCGTAGGACTTACGGCGCCCAACCTCGAGCATATATTCGCATTTATGCCGCCCACCACCACACCCAATAACATGTACCGCGAAACTATTATGAACCCGCCCAGCCGCGGGACCCGCTATACGGCTACGATCAGCTGTTTCCCGCTGCAGGAAATGGTTGATGCGTTCGGTATGGCCAACGGGCTTCCGATTTCGGATCCCGCTTCAGGCTACCCGGGAATTGGCGATAACATGTACCTCAACCGTGATCCGCGCCTTGCCCAGTCGGTTTCGTATAATGGTGCATTGCGCGCTTTTAGCGGCATTACCGGCGACCAGCCCGTACGTACCTATACCGGCGCCTTGCCTGCCGGGTCGCAGGGAAACCCGAACCTGAGCAGTGCACAGTTAGACGGGATCTACAAATCGAACGCCACCCGCACAGGCTATTACTGCTATAAGATGCTGAGCAACAACGTGATCAATGGCGGCGCGGAATTGAATCGCCCGCGGGTGCTTATCCGCTACGCGGAGGTGTTGCTAAATGCGGCAGAGGCTGTGAACGAAACGAGCGGCCCTACGGCGCAAGTATATACCTGGCTGCGCGATATCCGCAGCAGGGCAGGTATCACCGCCGGAACAGGTGCCACGTTCGGCATAAAAAACGGCCTTTTAAAAGACGAGATGCGCGAGGTGATCCGCAATGAACGGCGTGTGGAGCTTGCCTACGAGGAACATCGCTTCTGGGATGTCCGCCGTTGGAAAATCGCACCGCAAACGGAGAACAAAGAAATGCACGGCCTGGAGATCACCCGGGCCGAGAACGGCGTATTCTCCTACCGGCTTATCGTGGTGAGTAAGCATGTGTTCCGGGAAAATATGTATTTCTGGCCCATTCCGCAAAGCGAGATCACCAAATCGCCGGCATTAAAACAAAACCCCGGATACTAACCCTAACCTGATTCTTTGTATGAAACGAAACATGATCTTCACCTTGTTCCTGTTGACCGGGATGCTGTGCGCCTGCACCAAAGGCGGCGACATCGACTCGCTTGCAGGCGATAATTACACCATCCAGGGCGCCGCCGACACCAAGCAGCTGGTGCCCGCCGCAAACGGAACGGCGGCAGCCACCTTCTCCGGTATTTACAGCACCGATGCCAACGTGCTGACCTTTACCCTCGGCTGGACCGGCCTGTGGACGACCGCAGCTACCGACGTCATTACCGGTATCAGTTTTTATGGACCAGCTGCCGCCGGAACAAATGGCACCCTGGCCCGCACTATCAGCTACGTGAACAGCACCAGTTTCACCGGCACGGTAAGCCTCTCGCTCTCCGGTAACAATGGCCTTACGGCCGCACAGCGCGAAGACCTCCTGGCCGGGAAATGGTACTACCTGGTTTGCACGCAGAAATTCCCCGGCGGGATCGTAAGGGGGCAGTTAGGCGTGTTAAAGCAATAGAAGTAGTCACTTCGGAGGGCTCAGGAATGACACGCTAACCTGCGGGAAATCGAAGCTGGTTCGCCGGTCTCCGGCAAACCCATATTAATGCCCGGATCCTATCAGTTTGTCATCCTGGGCTTGCCGAAAGACATCTCACCCAGTCGAAGGGGAATCCGGCTTCCCGATGGAACCGGTTGATATTCTTTTTCGTCACTATGAAAATACATTTTTTCGTCACCCACTAAAACAATTTAGCATTCTTATTTCATAGATTTGGGTCAGCTAACAAACCTAACTTTAATCAAAATGAGAATGCTGAATAAAAGTCTCTTCGCTTTAATGGTGGTGGTGCTGCTTGCACCGGTAGCAGGCAGGGGGCAAACCACCGCTTACACAAAATATGTAAACACTTTTGTGGGCACGGCGCCGCTTACCGACCCGAAGATCCTGGGTTACGAGCTTCCAAAAGGCTGGCGGTCGTGGGCGGGGTTAACTTTCCCGGGCAGTTCCTTGCCAAATGCCATGGTACAGTTAAGCCCGATGACGGAATACCGCTCAGGTGCCGGGTATGAATACGAAGATTCGGTGATCCTCGCATTTACCCATACCAATAAGGGGCACTGGAACCTGTGTAATATCCCGGTGCTGCCGTTGTCAAATCCCGGGGCAGCATTCGGCTCGCGTTTCTCACATAAAAAAGAAAGCGCTTCGCCTGGCTTTTACCAGGTGTACCTGGATGATTACCAGGTGAATGTAAGCCTCACGTCGACGTTAAGGGCCGGTTATCATAAATACGAGTATAAAAACAACAGTGACCGGCAGATCCTGTTCGACCTCGCCAAAGCGAACAGCCGTGTTTCTACCTGGAAGATCGAGCAGGCAGGCACGCATGCGGTGCAGGGTTTCCAGGGCGGGGAGAACGTATATTTCTACGCCACGCTGAATACCCCGATAAAAAACCTCGACAAGAAGGACGAAGGCACCAGCAGCGGTTTTGCCGTTGTTCACCTTGCCGACGGGGGGAATAGCCCGGTTGAACTTAAGATCGGGTTGTCATTCGTGAGCATGGAGAACGCCAGGGAAAACCTCGCCAGGGAGATCGGCAGTAAAACCTTCGATGTAGTGCGTAAAGAAGCGAACCAGGCCTGGGAATCGCTGCTGTCGTCCATCCAGGTAAAAGGAGGAACAGGCAAGCAGCGGGAAATGTTCTACTCGTGTCTCTATCGGTCGTTTCTTTGGCCGGCGCTGCGCAGCGATGTGAACGGCCAGTTTACGGATGCCAAAAAAGGCGTGGTAAAAGCTGATTTTAACTATTACACAGAGCCGTCCCTTTGGGATACCTATCGCAACAAAGATGTGTTGCTGGGATTGGTGACACCTAAAACTACGCTCGACGTGATCAAATCCATGAAAGACGTGGGCGACAAAACAGGCTTTATCCCGACATTTTTTCACGGGGACCATGGCGCTTCTTCCATCGCCGGCGCTTACCTGCGGGGCATCGACGATTTCGACGTCAAAGGAACCTACCAGATCCTGTTAAGGAACGCTAACGTACCCGGTCGCGCCCGTCCTTTTATCGCGGAATACATCGAAAAAGGCTATATCTCCGATCCAGATATCGCCGACCCGAAAGTGGAGACCAAAGCGAAAGCCGGCGTTTCCAAAACGCTGGAGTATTCGTACGACGACTATTCCGTTGCCCAGATCGCCAAAAAATTAGGCGATACGGCCAACTACCGGATCCTGATGGCTAGATCGAAAAACTATAAAAACATGTTCGATCCCGCCACCCGGTTTATGCGGGGCAGGCTGGACGACGGCAGCTGGATCAAAAACTTTAACCCTGAATTCCCATACTACGAATACATGTACCGTGAAGCCAACGCCTGGCAGGTGTCGTTTTTTGCGCCGCATGATATGCCGGGACTGATCGCCCTGTATGGAGGGCCGAAAGGATTTGAATCCAAGCTCGATTCGTTCTTTACCAAGCCTTGGAACCCCCGATACATCGCCCGAAACGTAGAGACCATGGTGGGGCAGTATTGCCAGGGTAACCAGCCCGACCACGAGGCGCCGTTTGCCTATACCTTTATCGGGAAGCCGGAGAAGACACAAAAAATTCTTGACCATATCATGAACAACTTGTACGGCATTGGCGACGGGATCACCCTTTCGGGGATGGATGATGCCGGCGAAATGTCGGCCTGGTACGTGTTCAGTGCGCTAGGGCTTTACACGTTTTCGGCAACTGACCCGCAATATCTCGTAACCGTTCCGCTTTTCGACGAAGTAAAATGGAAAACGAGTACCGGCAAGCTGCTTACCATTACCAAGCCGGGGGCAGGAAGGGCGCTCACCTCCATTAAGGTGAATGGCAAAGAAAACAAGGGTTATTTTGTGCCGCATGACCTTTTCCTGAACGGTGGCAAGATCGAGATCAGTACCAGGTAACTGGCGATGTAACGTGGGGCGGGAAAATTCACAGGGAAAAATACCAGGTCAGCCATGGCTTAGCCTGGAGAAACAGGGGAGCTACCCGTAGATTCCCGTTTAACAAGCGCTGATTTTATCACGATCACTTCCTCATCGATGGTTTTCGACGCCCGTTTTAATGCCCGGAACAGCGCAGCAGCGGCTGTTTTACCGATCTCGAACGCCGGCTGGCTGACCGTGGTGAGCGGCGGACTCATAAACTGCGCGGTTTTCAGGTTGGTAAAGGCGATAACTTTCAGCGCGTCCGGTATACAGATCCGCAGTTCTGCGCAAAGCTGGTATACGTATGTTACATGTTTTTCAACACATACCAGCATACCATCAGGTGGCCGGGGCTGCGAGAGCGCCGCCCGCAGCAGGTCCATGTTTTCCGCTTCGTTTTTACCGAAGATCAACACCTCGTCTTTGTGTCGCGGCAGGCCAAGGTCGGCAAGTGCTTTTTCAAAGCCCTTCAGCCGGTTCATACTGATGGAAAGGTTGGTTGGCGTAGCCAGGAACGTGGGCTGCCGGCAGCCCGATGCCGCCAGGTGTACCACGGCCCGGTAGCTGCTTTCAAAATCGTCGGTGATCACGCAGGCGGTGCCCGGCCCGTCGCATACCCGGTCGAAAAATACCACCGGCGTACCCGAATCCAGCACGCGCCTGATGTGCTCGCCTGAACCTGTTTCTTCCGAAACGGACACCAGGACGCCATCTACGCGTCCGCTTTTAAACTCTTCCATAATGGCTTGTTCCCGGGCCAGGTGTTCGTGCGTAAGGTAAATAAGCACATGGTAGCCTTCCTGCAGGGCCACTGACTCGATGCCGTTGATCGCCTCCGAAAAAAAACTATCGGCCACTTCGGGCAGCACCACCGCGATGGTTTTGCTGGCACGCTTGCGCAGGCTGCTGGCATACGGGTTGCCTACATACCCCAGCTCGCGGGCGCCTTCAATCACCAGGGTTTTGGTCGATTGCCTGATCTCGTGACTGTCGGCTAACGCTTTAGATACCGTTGCCACCGAAAGCGACAAATGTTTAGCAAGCATTTTAAGGGTAACGGCGCTCATCGTACGGTGGAGGAATTGCCAATTTAACTAATTTGAAGCGAGAACGGCGTTTCGAAAACGGTTTCGTAAATAAATACGAACAAATCCGTTACAATGAGCATTAAAGATTTCCATTTTTGAGCTGCATCATACGATCATTTAACTAACCAATAAAGCATATGAGCAATTTTGATAAGCCTCAATTAAACCCGCTGGGCAGCCTCGACGAGTGGGAAGACGACGTATTACTGCGCTACCCGGAGCCCGGCGCCATCGCCGCTGCAAAAACCACCGAAGAGTACCGCAACTACGATGATCCCGCGCGCGACACCGTAAGGGAGTTCTATCGCCTGAATCATACCTTCCAAACCTACGACTTCGTGCAGCAAAAACGGGCCGAGTACCTGGCTTTTACCCGTGGCGAAAAAACGGTGTGGGAGGCCTTCGGGTTCCTGAACCAGTTGGTGGATGACTCGGACCCGGATACCGATCTCGACCAGTTTCAGCACCTGCTGCAAACAGCGGAAGCGATCCGGGCAGACGGTCACCCGGATTGGATGGTGCTCACGGGGCTTATGCACGACATGGGCAAGGTGCTTTGCCTGTTCGGCGAACCGCAATGGGCCGTGGTGGGCGACACCTTCCCGGTAGGATGCGCTTATTCCGATAAGATCGTTTATCCCGAATTTTTCTCCGCCAACCCTGATTTCGATGATCCCCGGTTCAATACCAGGCTCGGGATATACCAGGAGGGCTGTGGTTTACGGAACGTAACCATGTCATGGGGACATGATGAGTACGTATACCAGATGCTTAAAGACCACCTTCCCGAAGAAGGCCTGTATATGCTGCGCTACCACTCGTTTTACGCCTGGCACCGCGAAGGGGAATACGGGTACCTGCTGGACGACCATGACCGCAAAATGCTCAGGTGGGTGAACCTGTTCAATCCTTACGACCTGTATTCTAAAAACCCGGTGGCGCCGAACTGGAACGAGCTACGTCCTTATTATGAAGCCCTTGTGGAAAAATACCTGCCAGCGAGGTTAAAGTTTTAGCGTATTTTCGACCTTTTATTAACGCAGCCCGGCCGGTGAATTAACAATTAAATAATTCGCCGGTCATAATCTCGTTGCATTTCCTGTCCTATCTTCGCGCCGTTATTTAACAGCATGGTTGCGTAACGGCATCGCGTTGATATTTGCGCAACCACCTATAAATTTAATCATATGAGTAAACAAATTACCCATTATTTAAAACGAATGACGGCGACCGGTTACCTGCTGGCGCTGATCATCTTTTCAGGCGGGGCCGCAAGTGCCCGGCAAACTCCACTGGTAAGTGGCACGGTTAAAGACTCCAGGGGAGTAACATTACCCGGCGTTACCGTACAGGCAAACAATGCGGATGGCAAAATGAGCGGCAGAACGTCTACCAATGCCGATGGTGTTTTTTCATTCGCCGCTTTGCCAACAGGTACTTACAGCTTTACCTTCAGCTTCGTAGGTTTCGAAAATACGGTACTTACCGGGTTCGCCGTCGATGGTTCGGCACGGGTTACCGTAGACGCCGTGCTGAAAGAAAGCACCACCACGCTTAACCAGGTAGTGGTAACCGGTTACGGCAGCTCTTCCAAAAGCAGGATCACGGGTGCGGTAACTTCGGTTTCGGCCGAAGAGCTGAACCGTGGCGTGCTTACCTCACCCGCGCAATTGCTGCAGGGTAAGGTGCCGGGTCTCAACATCACGCGCAGCGGTGATCCGAACTCGAAAGGCGCGACCATTCTCCGCGGCCCTTCAACGTTGCGTGAAGGCGCACAGGAACCGTTTTACGTGATTGACGGCGTGCCGGGCGCATCCATCGACCTGCTGGCGCCGGATGATATCGCGAGCATCGACGTGCTGAAAGACGCATCTTCTACCGCCATCTACGGATCGCGCGCTGCCAACGGGGTGATAATGGTAACCACCAAGAAGGCAAAACCCGGCCAGTCGCGCATATCTTACAGTGCATACGCCGCCACGGAAGAAGTTTCTAACCGGATCGAGATGCTTACCGGCAACGAGCTGAGGGCGTACCTTACCGCTAACGGCAAAAACCTCAATCTTTCTGATAACAATCCAGGCGCCAATACCGATTGGCAGAAGCAAGTGAGCCGCACCGGTTTTTCGCAAAATCATAACCTCTCGTTTAACGGGAATACCAACAATACCTCCTATGCGGCCAGTATCAACTATATGGATAACGAAGGGATCATTAAAACCTCCTCGCTTGACAGGCTGATCCTTCGCGCCAGCATCGAACAGAAAGCGCTGAACGACCGCCTCAAGATCACACTGACGGGCACTAACAGCTTATCGAACCTGCAAACTGTGGCAAGCGACGTATTTCCAAACATGCTGAAATACCTGCCTACGGTAAATGTTCGCCAGGCGGATGGCAGCTACACCGAAAACTTCTCCCGCGGAAGCTACCTTAATCCCGTTTCGCTGATCGAAAGCAACACCTTCAAGGGAAAAGTAAAAACGTTTTTAGGTCATGGCATGGCCGAAGCAAGCCTGTTCACCGGGTTGAAATATACGCTGAGCCTCTCGCTGCAGGACGAACAGTTATCTAACGACCAATACCTGAACCGTTACTCGGGCCTCGCGGTAGGCGCCGGCGGACGCGGGATCCGAAATACTTACAACAACCGCAAAAAAGTGCTCGAAACTTACTTCAATTATGATAAATCCTTTGGTGATCTGCACGACATTAAACTGCTTGCAGGATATTCATGGCAGGAAGACCGCAACGGCGACGGCTTCCAGTCAAGCAACCAGGGTTTCGTATCTGATGAGCTGAGCTATAGCAACCTCGGTTTGGGTAACTTCGGCATGATACCTAACGGCTACGGCTCGATCGGCATCTCCACACAACGCGTGATCTCGTTTTACGGGAGAGCGGATTACCAGTTCGACAACAAATATACCTTACAGGCTTCCCTTCGCCGTGATGGCTCTTCGAACTTCGGTATTAACAACCAGTGGGGATTATTTCCCGCCGTTTCCGCCGGATGGCGTATCGGCCAGGAAAGCTTTATGAAAGACCTTACCTACCTTAACGAGCTGAAGCTGCGTGCAGGCTACGGGGTCTCCGGTAACTCCCAGGGCTTCGACGCGTTTACGAGGCTGCTCATCTACGGTTCAGGCCCAACCGCCAAATTCTACTATAACGGGCAGTATATCAATGCCATCGGCCCATCGCAGAACGAAAATCCCGACCTGAAATGGGAACGTACCGCTATGACGAACGTAGGCTTAGACATCGCCGTGTTTAACAACCGGTTAAGCGCCTCTATCGACGTATACGACAAAAAAACGTCTGACCTGATCTGGGTTTACCCGGTGTCTACCACCCAGTATTTCGTAAATACGCTCACCGCAAATGCAGGCGAGATCAGCAACAAAGGAGTGGAGATAGGGATTAACGCTACGCCTTTCCGGACGGATAAGTTCCGCTGGTCTACCTCCGTTAACTTTGCACATAATAAGAACAATGTAGAATCGCTTTCTAACGACAAATTTACGCTGACCAGTATTCCTACCGCTTACCTTGGCGGGAAAGGTCAGTCGGGCAATACTTCGCAGGTGGTGACAGAAGGCATGCCGATCGGCTCTTTTAACACCTGGAGATATGCCGGTAAGGACTCGAAAGGCGTGACCCAGATCTATAAGAAGGACGGATCGTTAACTACTGCGCCAACCTCTGCCGATTTTGTGGCTACCGGAAGCGCGCAGCCTAAACTCATCTATGGATGGAATAACTCTTTCAGCTATCGTAACCTGGACCTTAACTTCTTTGTACGCGGTGTGTACGGTAATAAAGTATTGAACGCTACGCTCGCTGCGCTGAACGCCCCGCTTGATGCCACTACCCTGAATATTCCCAGGTTTACGCTGGGCGAATCGGTTGCCGACAATAACGCCTACCTGATTTCCGACCGTTTTATCGAAAGCGGTTCATACCTGCGTTTAGATAACGCGACATTGGGTTATACCATCAATACGAAGCTGAAATCCATTAGCAGGCTGCGGGTGTACACCTCGGCCAACAACCTGTTTACCATCACCGATTATCGCGGGATCGATCCGGAGATCAATATCGGAGGCCTTACGCCAGGTATAGACAACAATAACTACTACCCAAAAACACGTTCTTATATCTTCGGGTTAAACGTGATCTTTTAACAGTATATAAACGAAAAGATATGAAGAAGTTCATCCACCTATTTATCCTCACGGGACTGATGACCGCTGCGGGATGTACTAAGCTCGATGTTGACGTAGAATCTCAATATACACCGGATAATTTTCCCACCACCCCAGAGGCGTTTATCGCGGCAAGCGGACCGATTTACACCAATTTGCGTTCCATTTATGCCGTAGAATACTGGCGCATGCAGGAGCTCTCGACGGATGAAGCCATCATCCCGGCGAGGGACGGCAACTACGACGACGGCGGGCAATACCGTTTCCTGCACCTGCATACCTGGAGCCCCGACCATCCCAATGTGAAGTCGAACTGGGAATGGGGTTTCGGCGGTATTAATACCTGTAACCGCATCCTGAAGCTGTTTGAAGCTGCGCCTGAAAGTGCCACCAAAGCATCGTACCTGGCCGAGATCCGCACCATGCGCGCGCTGTATTATTTCTTTATGATGGACCTTTACGGGAACGTGCCGATCACCACCACCTTTGGAACCACCGAACCGCCAAAAACCGCTAAACGCGCCGAGGTGTTCGCCTTCATAGAAAGCGAGCTGAAGGCGGTATATCCTAAGCTTACCACTACCGTAAATATGACCACCTACGGAAGAGCGACCAAGTGGCTGGCCTTCGCACTGTTAGAAAAATTGTACCTGAACGCCGAGTATTATACCGGCACACCAAAGTATAGCGAAACCGTTGCCTTTGCAGACAGTATCCTGAACGGTGCCAAAAGCATCTATTCGCTGGATGCAGATTACCTGACCGTTTTTGCCCCCGAAAATGGCCCGCAGATTAAGGAAACCATCTTCGCTATTCCTTACGACCCGAACCTGGCGGAAGGAAACCAGTTTAGCCGCTTCGGCCTTCATACCTCCATTCAAACCAAGTACAGCCTGCCGTTCCGTCCAAGTATCGCGCTAAGCACCATCGCTTCGTTCTACCAGAAATTTAACCTGGCAAACGACGTTCGTAATACCACCTGGCTGGCCGGCAAACAATTCGAATTTAACGGCACGCCGATCACGATCGCTACCACCAAGAAAGGGCTGGATGCTTCTTATACCGGCACCGATGGCGGAGCGGCGATTGTATGGCAACTGGACTTTACGCCTGAAATGCCGTTGGTAAAGGTTGCAACAATGGACGTTGGTAACGATGAGCTTGGGAAAGCACGCGGCGTACGTTCCATTAAATACTATCCCGATAAAAATTCCAACCCAAGCACCCGTCACCAGGGTAATGACGTGCCTGTTTTCCGGCTTGCCGACGTGATGATGATGAAAGCCGAGGCCATTCTGCGCGGCGCCGCTGCCACAACGGTAAACGGCGAACTGCAAACACCGGTGGTGCTGGTAAACAAGATCCGTACCCGTGCGAAAGCCCCCGTAGTAGCCGCTATTACCCTTCCGGAGCTCCTGGAAGAACGGGCCCGTGAATTTGCCTGGGAAGCCTGGAGAAGGAACGACCTGATCCGTTTCGGGCAGTTCGAGGCAGCCTGGGGTTTCAAAACAAATACAGAAACGTTCAGGAGGATCTACCCGGTACCTACCAGCGAACGCGCACTAAACCCGAACCTGGAACAGAATACGGGGTATTAGGTATTAGCCTTCAGCTATCAGCTATCAGCTGTCAGCCTTCAGCTATCAGCTGTCAGCCGTCAGGTATCAGCTATCAGCCACCAGCTCTTTATCCTGCGATAAATGTGCTGGTGGCTGGGCTGTTTATGGGATTGGGAATTGGATCGCGTTTTTTCTTATTTTGCCTTCCATGCAGCCACTCATCTTTTCGCGATCGCAGGCCAGGAGGATTATTTTGCAGGCGTCCGGGCTCGCCCGTTACGGGCAATTTGGAACGGGTATAGATGCGGTATACCAGGTGATCGATCACCTCGGATTCGTTCAGATCGACACCAATTATGTGGTCGAACGCGCCCATCACCACACCATCGCCGCGCGGGTGCCTGGATATCGACCGGAATGGCTGGGGGAATTAGAAGCTGATGGCCGCGTATTTGAGTTCTTTACTTCCGACGCCGGCTACCTGCCGATGAACGATTTTCGATTCTCCCTCCCTGTTAAAGAGGGTTTTGCCACCAATAGAAAACCCCTCACTTCCGCCGAAAGCCGGTTGATGAGCCAGGTGCTCGACCGCGTAGAACGCGAAGGCCCGCTGATGGTAAGCGACTTTGAGAACGACCGGGTAGAAGCCGGTTCGGGTTGGTGGGACTGGCGGCCTTCGAAGGTGGCGCTCGAGCGCTTGTATGTCGACGGCAGGCTGATGATCACCCGCAGGAAAGATTTCCGCAAGGTTTACGACCTGCCGGCAAACCTGGTCCCCGACGACATCGACCTTACCATGCCTGCGCCGGCAGAATTTGCGCGGTTCATCATCCGGCGTACCTTAAGGGCCCTCGGCATGGCCTGTGTAAAGGAAATGGCCTGGCGGGCTCGTCGCGTAAAAGGCAACCTGGTAAAAACGGAACTGGAGAAAATGGTGGCCGAAGGCGAAGTACGCACCGTTACCGTAGAGGGCTTAAAAAGTGCACCGCTCTACATGCTCGCCAGCCAAAATACAGAAGCTGAGCTCTCCGGCGACGCTTTTATTCTTTCCCCGTTTGATGTGCTGAATGTTTTTCGTCACCGCTTGCGCGACTTTTTTAATTTCGACTATCAAATTGAATGCTTCGTGCCCCAGCCGAAGCGGAAATATGGCTATTTCTCACTGCCCATATTGGTGGGCGATACTTTTGTTGCGCGGATGGACGCCAAAGCCGACCGTAAAGCAAAGGTATTGATCGTACATAACCTGCACTTCGAGGCGGTAATGCTTAACGACGATGCGACCGAAAAGATTATTGCAGCCCTCAAATCATTCATCCTGTTTAACCAATGCCGCGACCTGGTTATTAAAAGATCGAACCGGGAAGATTACGTTAAAAAGGTGATGGCTGGTTTCTGACGAAGCGATCGTCGGCCCGCACGGCGCCAGGCCATACGGGAAGATAGTCTTCCTGCGGTTACAGGTAGTTATTTCGGCATTCCGCCGAAAGCGGATAAAAACGCCGACAGGATATTCAATGCGACGATAACGATCACCAGGATGCCGCAGAATTTAAAATATGACTTGAGTTTGGAAAAGGCCGTGTTGAGCTGCTCTTCTGTGCTGAAGTTGATGCCTTCCTTCGCATTTTTGGCGAATAAAAACAGGTGTACAGACGGGATAAGGCACATAAAAGCCATCAGCAGGTAAAAGAACCCGAGCACCTGCGGACCAGATATCACCTGCGACAGGGCAGGATTGGACTTGCTCATGACCTCGAAAGCCTGGCCGGATGCCAGCGACGACAAGATCATGATCACCGACACCAGGAACCCGAAAATAGCCAGCACCCTGGCCCATTTCGCAGCTTCGTATACATAATACTGCATTTCTTCGGTAAACTTTACCGGCGGATATTCCGTTTCCGCCTCTTCCTGCCCGTTATTTTCGTCCATATTGGCTTCAAATTTATTTTTTAAAGTTATAAAAACTACTGCATATTGAATTTTATCTTTGCCGGCGACATGACTGGCGGCTATTGGCCGATAGCAGAGGGACGTGCATATTCCGCTGAATTGTGACGGAATATGTGTATTAGACCACCGCTAAGGTCCATAGGTAACAGCATTACAAACTACTAACAAGCTATTAGCCAGCAGCTACCGGCCAAGAGCTATAAAAAGAATCATGGGATTACAATGCGGAATAGTTGGTTTGCCCAACGTGGGAAAATCGACACTTTTTAACTGTTTATCGAATGCAAAGGCGCAGGCGGCTAATTTTCCGTTTTGCACCATCGAGCCGAACGTAGGCGTGATCACCGTGCCGGACGACCGGCTGAATAAACTGACCGAACTGGTAAAGCCCAGGAACGTAGTACCGAATACCATCGAGATCGTTGATATTGCCGGGTTGGTTAAAGGCGCCAGTAAGGGCGAGGGTCTTGGCAACCAGTTCCTGGGGAATATTCGTGCCACTAACGCCATTATCCACGTGCTGCGTTGTTTTGATGATGGAAATGTGATCCACGTTGACGGCTCTGTGGACCCGATCCGCGACAAAGAGATCATCGATACCGAGCTCCAGCTAAAAGACCTGGATACCGTAGATAAACGGATCCAGAAGGTGGAGAAAATGGCCAAGACCGGCGGCGACAAAGCGGCTAAACGTACATTTGATATTTTAACCGTAGTAAAAGCGCACCTGGAAGCGGGTAAATCGGTGCGAAGCGCTCCCATTTCTCCCGGGGATTTTGAATTTATCGCCGAGCTGAGCCTGCTCACCGCCAAGCCAGTATTATATGTTTGTAACGTAGACGAAGCTTCGGTAAATACCGGCAACGCTTACGTAGAACAGGTAAGAGCCCTGGCGAAGGAAGAAAACGCCGAGGTATTGGTGATCTCTGCCAGGATCGAGTCTGAAATTGCGGAGCTGGAAAGTTATGAAGAGCGCCAGATGTTCCTTGATGACCTCGGCCTGGAAGAATCGGGCGTAAATAAGCTCATCATAGCGGCTTACAAGATCCTCGATCTGTATACTTACTTTACCGCCGGCGTGCAGGAAGTGCGTGCATGGACGATCACCAGGGGATTTACCGCACCACAGGCGGCTGGTGTGATCCACACGGATTTCGAAAAAGGATTTATCCGCGCGGAGGTGATCAAGTATGAGGATTTCGTCAGGCTTGGCTCAGAAGCAGCATGCAAAGAAGCCGGGAAGCTGAGTGTAGAAGGAAAAACCTATGTAGTAGAAGACGGCGATATTATGCATTTCAGGTTTAACGTGTAGCTATCAGTGTAGTTGAAAAAAAGCTGAAGCGATAGCTGATAGCTGACAGCTTTTTATTAAGTTTGCCACATCCAATGCACCCGTAGTTCAACGGATAGAATTATGGTTTCCGGTACCATCGATAGGGGTTCGAATCCCTTCGGGTGCACCCCAAAGGGACATCACCTTTTTTGGAAGGTTTTTGTCCCTTATTTTTTGCAAAAAACGATCCCCGTAATATTAAACAGGATAAGTCCGATCGAGCTGAATTGCTGGGGAGCTATTAGCTTTCAGCTATCAGCAATCAGCTTTGATTACACTGTCAAACCTGGAATACTACTCAGGAAGAGCTCAACATCAATTATTTATCTTATCAGGTATACTTTACAGGCTGAATGCTGATAGTGACAGCCAAATCTACTCCCCAGAATTCAGCTTGATCCGAGACGATAATTATCCTTTCTTCCCTGCGGGAGGAGACAGGATTTCATTACAAATAAGTAACTTGTTTTTATTAAGTTACTTCAGTAAGACAGGGATTTTATCCTCCTTGGGAGGAGGTGCCGAAGGCGGAGGAGGACAACATATCCCGATCCCCAATTATTTTGCCTGGTTTATTGCGGCCGGAACATCTTCAGTGGCATTGTATGTCGGCGGCAAATTCTATTGGGATGGCTTAACGAGTACCAAGTATTATCTTAACATTAACATAATATTTACCTAAGCTGCAAGCGGTAACTTAGCTCTCTGAACTTAGAACTGGTCTTAAATGAGAATAAGCATTTTATGCATTTTAATCACCCTGTGCAGCGGGCATGCTATTGCGCAAATGCCGTCTTCCTCAAGGTTATCAGAAACAGCCGCCGGTTCGCCGCAGCCGTTTTTATTTTCAGTAACTACTCTTTCAGAAAGCGGGAGAGTATGGAGCTTAGCTTACTCCGGCAGCTATGGCGAACGCACGTTCGGACCGTTTGGATATGATGGATTGGGGCAGCAGCTTGCAATTAAAGGATATCTCGGTAAACGGTTCACTCTTTGGGCCAGCGTGGCAGCAGGATTTCCACATTCCGGAAAAATAACGAGTGCACAACAGGCAGAAATCATACGCGATTTGGTTGGAGGTAAAAAACAGTCGGGCCCAAGATTGGGATTGAGTTTTGGAGTGAGCCGTGACTGGGAGAACGTTAAATCCGTGTCAAGCAGGATAACGGCCTCTTTTGATGCGGCCAAATGGCGGTTCGGCGGAAATATGCGTTTTGAAAAGTCATTTAATGCCTCGCGCGACAAAATTGATTTTACTACCAGCGCCGGTTTCCATCACAGTATCGGGAAAACGGTATACGGTGGAATTGAGGCAGTTGGCCAGGACCTCGAAGGCTTTTGGGAGGAAGATGAAGCGGAAGGAGGGGCCAGGCTTTTTATCGGCCCATCTGTCAATATCGTCCCCGGAAGTTCGCGATTCGGATTCTCAGCGTGCGGCGGCCCGGTCTTTTATGCAACACGCAGCAACGCGGTCCCTTCACAGGCATTGAGGGACTTAAGTTTAAAGAACGGCTACACTGTAAGAGCGATGGTCTCTTTCAACCTGCAGGGAAATTAATAAAGTTATACGATATGAAAAACAGTTGGAAGCTTTACATAGTTGCCGTACTAGCCGGGTTAACCGGCGGGGCAGTGGCACAAACTCCGGGAAAAATAAAGGAAACCGGGCAGGTTATTCTTCCAAACGGTTGGAAAATAAGTCCCGCCGGCCGTTCGCTACCACTTGGCGACCTTCCTTTAAATATGCAATTGAGCGCATCGGGCACGTTGCTTGCCGTAACCAACAACGGGCAGAGCACACAATCGCTGCAACTGATAGATCCGCGAAGTGAAAAACTGTTAGATGAGAGAGAACTGGGTAAGTCATGGTACGGCCTGGCCTTCAGCAGGGATGAAAAAGACCTGTACGTTTCCGGAGGCAACGACAACTGGATACTCGATTTTTCTATACAATCCGGCAAGATCGGAAAGGCTGATACCATAAAACTGGGAGCCCCGTGGCCGAAAAGCAAGATCTGCCCGACCGGCATTGCAGTAAACAGGGCTAACACCCGGTTATTTGCAGTGACTAAGGAAGATAGTGCCCTGTATATTATAAACCCTTCTACTAAACAGGTGCTGAATAAAGTCGCGCTGCCGTCAATAGCTTACTCATGTTTACTCTCTCCTGATGAAAAGATCCTTTACATATCCCTCTGGGATGGCCGTAAAGTAGCGCTTGTAAATACAGCGACAGCAACAATTGTGAAAACAATAGCTACGGGCGACCATCCGAACGAACTCTTGCTGAACAAAAAAGGCACGTGGCTTTTTATCGCCAACGCCAATGACAACACCGTTTCCGTGGTGAACACCACAACCCATAAAGTGATAGAAACGGTTACTACAACCCTTTACCCAACTACATTAACCGGGTCGACTACAAATGGCCTGGCACTTTCTGCCGACGAAAAGACCTTGTATATCGCTAATGCCGACAATAACTGCCTGGCGGTTTTTGACGTTTCGAAGCCCGGCAGCAGCCAGAGCCGCGGGTTTATCCCGGTTGGATGGTATCCTACCAATGTAAAAACCCTGTTGGGAAAGATACTGGTCACTAACGGCAAGGGCCTCACCTCACTTGCCAATCCGCTCGGCCCGCAACCCGTACTCAAAAGCGATGATACCGGCATCCATGTCGGCGCCACGGTGAACAGCAGGCTCCAGTATATTGGCGGGCTGTTTAAAGGATCGATGTCTTTTATCGATACTCCCAGGCCGGAGGAAATGAAGGTTTACACAAATCAGGTGTATGCGAATACCCCGTTCACCACGAAAAGGACCCTGCAGGCCGATGGCGAACCCGGGAACCCGGTACCCAGAAAACCGGGAGAGAAATCACCTATAAAGCACGTATTTTATATAATCAAGGAGAACCGCACGTATGACCAGGTGCTGGGCGACATCCCGGAAGGGAACGGTGATACTTCACTCTGTATTTTCGGTGAAAAAGTAACGCCAAACCAACATGCGCTGGCTAAAAGCTTTATTTTATTAGACAATTTTTACGTAGATGCCGAAGTAAGCGCCGACGGCCACAACTGGAGCATGGCAGCCTATGCCACGGACGTGATCGAAAAAACATGGCCCTCTACCTATAGCAGCCGCGGCGGGTCCACCAGTTATGAAGGAGGGAGGCCGGCCACTTATCCCAAGGGAGGCTTCATATGGGATTATTGCAAGCGTGCAGGGATCACCTACCGCAGTTATGGCGAGTTCGGACAGATGGGCAAAGCCAATATAAAATCGCTCGAAGGGCATATGGCGCCGCATTCGCCCGGGTTTAATATGGATATTTTGGACCAGGTACGCGCCGATGCCTGGATCCATGATTTCGATTCCCTGCTGGCTATTAACCAGGTGCCCCAATTCAGCACTATCCGCATTTCAAACGATCATACCAGCGGTCAGGCGAAGGGAAAGTATTCACCCATCGCTTCAGTTGCCGATAACGACCTTGCCGTGGGCCGTATGATAGAGCATCTTTCCAAAAGCTCCCTGTGGGGCACTTCCGTTGTATTTATCCTCGAAGACGATGCCCAAAACGGCCCTGATCATGTGGATGCGCATCGGTCACCCGCTTACGTGGTTGGCCCGTATGTGAAGCGAAACGCCGTGATCCATGAAATGTATTCCACTTCTGGTTTCCTGCGTACCATGGAGCTTATCCTGGGCCTCCCGCCCATGAGCCAGTATGATGCAGGCGCATTGCCCTTATTTGAATGCTTTACCTCTAAACCCGATCTCGCGCCTTTTATCGCCACGCCGGCACTTGTAGACATTAACCAGCGTAACGTGGCCGTTAATAAAAGCAGTATGCGCTCAGATCTGTTCAACTTTGCCAAGGAAGACGATGTTCCCGACCTGGAGCTGAATGAAGTGGTTTGGAAATCGGTAAAAGGTGAAAACTCGGCTATGCCGGCGCCCCGACGGGCCGCATTCGTGATCCTGGAGAAAAAAAAGAAAAAGGATGCGGACGACGATTAAAAGAGTAACTCATCAAAGTGAAGACCTTCCGGCGAACATTCATTTCGGAACAAAAGATGATAAATTACCGGATCGGCAACATTACCGGGCCGGGTGGTCATTGTGAGCATGGGATATCCGCGGGCGACCTTTCTGCGAACGGGCGACATTTGAAACCGAATTTTTTGCCGGTTTATTCCTTGATACACCTGACTGAAAAACCATAGGTATAGTAGCTTTTATCGCGGTCCACATCCGCAAATGACCCGAAGATCCTTGGGCTCCACGCAAAAAGCTCGAAGCTTCGTGTAGCCGCCCACCAGTAACCATTGCTTTTCAACGTATGGAAAGACCCGTCGATGCCTGAGCGGTAGCCGCCCGGCAGCGCGTCGAAACCACTGTCGCCACTGGCGTTAGAGCCCGCATCAATCCAATGTGCCGCGCCTGCTTCCTTCAGTCCCGACGCGGCTATGGTATCGCCTTTTAGGTAAGTAATGAGTTCTGCAATATCTTCCTGGGAAGGAACTCGCCAGCCTGCCGGCGCAATGCCGCGTACGTCGTTCACAGCGAGCCAATTATAAAGATGCCCGTAAGTTTTACCGTTTTCCCGTTCATTAAAATAATCGCACCATGCACCGTCTTCCGCCTTGCGCCATGCCTCATTAGCCGGAAGCTGGAGTATCGCGCTGCCGTCCCGGTAATGGGTCACCCGTAGGTTTTCAGCCATCCAAAGCTGGTTTCCGATCCGAACCGTGCGATAGGTATTCCCGTCGACATCCGATACCGTATTTGCGGGCCTGCAGGAGAAAAAGAACATCGTTGCAATGCCAGTGACGATTAGCAGTATGCGCGTTATTAAGAACATATTAATGGTTTGCAGATCAATGTGTATCAAATACTTCAAATGAACCGTTTTTAGAATAGTAAATGCGCACGCGGTTCTCGAAATCGTAGAGGTTCACGGCGTTAGACCGGAGTATCAGCGACCGGATAGCCGGCCTTACAATATCGATCCTGCCTGGCGGCTCAACAGATAAACCCACATGAAGATTAGCCGTCCCGTTGGCGACCGGTCCCGGAGCCACCCAATGGCTTAACTTGTTGCCCTGCATGGAGATGATCACCAGGTTAATTTTATCGCCGTTCTTTAACAAAAGGGCGTAATCGGCCAAACCGTCGTCGTTAAAATCGGCAATCGCCTGATAGGGAATCTCGTCCCGGTCATAGAACGACCACCAGCTGACCGCATATTCCGCAGTGTCAACTAATGCCGATCCAGGCAATTGCCCGTGGATGTAAAACAATATATCATTGGGTAAAGTATGGCGTCGCCGATGAATGATCGAATCTCCGGCGCCGTTTTGATTCAACTGGTCCGCTCTTTGGCAGGATGCCATAAATATTAACAGTAGCCATACCGCAAGTTCTGGTCCGCGCACGGTTAACCGATTAAAATAAAGCCGCCGGTAGCCGGTCGCCTGCTGGTGACCGGCTACCGGCGGTTTATGCCAACTGTCAATTATCCACATGTTTTTAATTAATCAGTTAATATTACCATGAGCCGTTGGCAGCGGTATAGGTCTGCCCGTTTACTTTAGTAGTGCACGACGCCGTGCGTACATGCTGTACGTTGGGATGTGAACCGGATACGGTTCCCCCGTTGACTTTCGTGTTGGTGGCATCCTCCAGGAAGATCCCGTGGCTGGTGTTGTTGGCTATATCGACCGTTGTGACCGTGGTACCGTTGCTTCCTGATACGCTAAAAAAGCCCCGGCCACTGTTGCGGGAATAAACCTTCGCACAAGTAACATTCGGACCATTGTTGTTTGCCACCCTGAAAGTAGCGTAACCCCCGCCGTTGCAATTATAGTTGCCTGTCACTGTTCCCACCGAACCATTTTTAGACTGGTTAAGCAACACGCCGCAACCGAAATTATTACTTGAGGTAACGTTACCGATACTGAATCCGTCGAGTCCGTAGGTCTCTATTGACATATCGCCGCCGGTAATATTGATCGTTCCGCTGATCGTGAGATTACTGGTTGCAGCGGTGCTGTGGTCTACCCGAATCCCCAAACCATATTGGCCTGACCCGTTGGTAAGGTTCATAGTGATGTTACTGATGGCCATATTGGTACATCCTTTGAACCAGATTCCATACCTTGGATTGCCTGACACCTGGAGGTTCTTTACCTCGATCTGGGTTTTCCTGTCAGCCTGCACCGGTACAATCAGCAGGTCGTTACTATTACAGGTAAATGTAGTATTGCTGAAATCGATGCCGGTATAGCTCGGCAGGTTTACAGCTTTAACCGAGCCCCCGGAATTGCCGGAGCTTCCCGAGTTTTTCACCACCACCCACTCTTTGGCGGTCCTGCCGGAAGTGAGGTTATTACAGGCGGCCTGGATAGCTGCAATATAATCGGTACCGGTATACTTTGTTACGCCGTTCACTTTGGCGATGTAATTGCTGCCGGATTTAGTTACCTCCGCAGACGAGGCAGAAATAGTCCCGGTCCCTTTCCGGGAAGACACTGTTTCTCCGGATGATCCGGGTGGCGGAAGGTTTTCCTTTTTGCAGCTTTGCACAATTACCAGGGAGATAAGCATCGCGATTGCAGTCGCTATGCCTTTAAAGAATGTTAGTTTTTTCATCCTTCTTAAGTTTAAGGGTTAATAATTGACGTTAGTTAGTAATTGTACGATTGACACGTATTAAAGTTTCCACAATATTAAGAACGGCCTGTCTGCGCTGCAAAATATCCCTGGCTGATGCTCGTACACGGTATTCACCCGTTTTACGGCAGCTGAAAAGGGTGTGCTCTAATAATATGGTGGCTTTATCGTGCGGTCACCCGGTTCACCCTGGTCACGCATTATGTGACCTGCCAGGTATGCTCAGCGCGGCCCGGACACCAAAGCGAGGCAGAATTCCCCGTGCACACAGGGCAGGTTGCACAGGCTGGACCAGGCTTCAACTATTCTTCATTTTTTTAAACATAATGAACCGGCTGTTGTTACTAAATATATTAGCATAAACTATTATGAAAAGTAACGACCAGGAAGAAAAACTTTTTCAGCGAGATGAAACCGGTATGGGTTCGACCGAAATTAAAGGCTCAAATACGATTAAAGATCCCGACGACTGGACGACCGGCGACGAACGGATGACGGGGGCCCAGCATTCATATCTCACCACATTATGTGCCGAGGCCGGGGAAGAGTTCGATGAGAATCTTACAAAAGCGGAGGCATCAAAAAGGATCGATGAATTACAGCATAAAACCGGGCGAGGATTGGAAAACGGATAACATTTGCCATGCCAAAAGCTAATTTCCCGTCCGCTCGTTCTCCTTATCGAGCGCCGACTCACGTTTTTTCTGGCCGTCCACTTTACCGCTGGCAAACTTATAGGTAAAATTTAAACGGAGCTGCCGGCTTTCGTAATAACCGTAGTTGCTGTATTTGAAACCTGAGAAGTTTTGCGTCGACAATGTCCGGGTTCCTTTATAAAGATCGCTGATCGCCAATCGTAACAATGCGTTTTTACTGAGCGGCCGCTGAAGTCCTAAATCCAGGCGGCCATTGGCGCGGCTGATGGTATTTGCTCCGCCAAGACGACGGGTATTGTACGCGCCGGAAATTTCGCCGGTTAGTTTCCAGGGAAACCTGAGTGTTGCCGAGCCGTTAAGACGTGCCGCCCAGCGGCTAAGGTTCAAATTGGCGAAATCTGCGGGGGAAATGTCGTTATGCAGGTAGTAACCAAGTCCGTTTAAGGAAACATCGAGCCAGGAAACAGGATGGATGTTCTGCGCGATATTGAGCGACAGGTTATCCTGTATCCCCAGGTTTTTAGTGACCATTACAATTTTATTCAGGCCGAGCGTGTCCGTCACGTTTGCGCTGAACCTGTTTGTACGGCTCACCGCGAAGGTGACGAACGTTGCGCTCCGGAACCCGTATTGCAGTGATAAGCGATGCGTAGATTGCGGTTTCAGGAACGGGTTTCCTTGCCAGAATGACAATTCATCCAACAAGTATACGAAGGGATTAAGTTCCTGGTAAGCAGGCCGGCTTATGCGTTTGTTATAGCTGATCGACCAGCTATGGCCTTTTGCCGGGGCGAACGAGAAACTTAAAAATGGAAAGAAATTGCTATAGTCCTGTTTAATAGCCTGCCGGGACCCGGAGCCGTTGTTTATGAAACTGAGAACGCCGTCAGAATTGGTATTTTCAAATCGTACGCCCGCATCGACCGACAATTTACCGAGTTTTTTTCCATAGTTGAGGTAGGCGGCGGCGATCCGTTCCTTAAACGTAAAATAATTGGAGCGCTGTTCATCTAAACTATCCGCTGCCGCCATTAAGATGTGGTAGAAACGGCCATCATTACCGGAATTAACCTGCGAATATTTACCGCCAAGCTCCAGTTTGCCTTTCCACAAATTGTCTCCGTAGTCGGCCTTTACGCCAAATAAACGGATATCGATCGCATTTAGCGTGCGATACCGGTTTTGAGCGGTGATCGTATTTTGGTTGTCGAGGTACCTGTTATCCTGCAGGTTGCCATTTGATTTTTTAAAGCATCCGTGGTCGGCGTCGATGCT
The DNA here is from genome assembly GCF_009834915.1 of Hufsiella ginkgonis. Lineage (GTDB taxonomy): Bacteria > Bacteroidota > Bacteroidia > Sphingobacteriales > Sphingobacteriaceae > Hufsiella > Hufsiella ginkgonis. The sequence continues at coordinate 372,587 of NZ_WVHS01000003.1, forward strand.
AAAGGATCGGCCGGATTTGCCCTCGAAACGGTAGTTCACGTTGTTGTTATAGCGCCGGGTCTTTTGGGAATAATAATCGTTAAGCGCTAAAAGGGTCTGTCTTAAATTGGCGGAAACGGGATCCGTGACCTGCGTTCGCGTATCCGTGATACCGCCACCGAGAATAAAATTTGCTGTAGTTAAAAAGCCGATCGTGTTTTTAGCGTTAAGCTGAACGTCGGCGCCAAGGCGTCCATTCATTCTTTGCCTCTTATCAATATCTTCTGTATAGCTATTGAAGCGCGTGCCGGATTGGAGCCTGTCTGACCCATATTCATAATTATAATTGCCGAGATTTTGATTGTAGCCCCCGTAAACGGTCACTTTCTCTTTACGGTAGGTAATGTTCCCGTCCGCCTGGTGTTTAACGGATATTCCGTAAGAGAGCCCGGTGGATAGGGTTGCGGTTAAGCCTTTCTGCAGATTTTTATTCGTGCGCAGGTTAATGATGCCGGCCGAGCCTTCGGCATCGTACCGGGCGCCGGGTGTGGTGATCAGCTCAACCGTTTTTAACTGCGATGACGGCATAGATCGCAGCAGGTCGATCACTTCCTTGGCAGACAGGTAGGTAGGCTTACCGTCGAGGTAAATTAACGCACCCTGTTTTCCGTTAAGGCTGATGCTGGTTTCATTATCCACGTCAACACCTGGCATTTTTTTTAGCAGTTCAAGCGCTGTCATGCCCTGGGAAGTGATGTTCTTATCGACATTAAAGATCAGGTTGCCGCCTTTTATTTCAAGCGCGTCCTGTTTGGCGCGAACCGAAATTTCTTTGAGGTTCTTTGTGGCCGGTTTTAACTGGATAATACCGGGGTCGTAATCGGATGCCTTAAAAAATCCGGATCGGTATGAATGATAATTGAGGAACTCGATTAGTACGCTTAACTGTCCTGAACCACCTGCATCGAGCGAAAAAAGGCCGGTGCTGTCGGTCACCGTTTTTTGTAAAATCTTTTTCTCTAAATTGATGAGGGATACGGTGGCAAGATATAATGGCTGGCCGTGCTCGTCGACGACCTTACCTGCTATTTTACTCTTCGTGGGTTGTGCGGATGCAAATCGGAAAAGAAAAACCGGCAAAATAATGAGCAGCAGGTATTTAGTCATCCGCATAAACGTAAGGTATAAAGCTAGTAAAATTAAATGACTGCGAAATTTTACGGGGTGCGTGGACATGCCCGGTGCAAGGCAGTTTTACACATGGGCTCATAAAAAAACCATCCTTTATGGGGATGGTTCCTTACTACCAGTAACAGGTTTTTATTAAATATCGAAAGAGAAGTCGTCGGCAATGGATTTTGCGGTAACTTCAGCGTGGTTATCCGTGTATTCGTACCGCTTTTCTACAACTTCCTGGTGTGCCTTAATGTAATCAACCGTGTCTTTTAACCCTTCTGCGAATTTTTCGAAGTCCTCTTTATACAAAAAGATCTTATGTTTTACAAATACGCCATCTTCCAGTCTTTTCTTGCTTTCGGTGACGGTGATGTAGTAGTCATTTGATCTTGTTGATTTAACATCGAAAAAATAAGTACGCTTCCCAGCTCTTACCTTTTTTGAAAAAACCTCTTCTCTCTCTTTGTTTTCAAAATCGCCCATTTTCAGTTATCAGTTTTGGTTGCGGTAAATATAATAGAAACTTTTTTAAAGATGCAAGGAATGGAATACAATAAAAAGACCGTGATGCCACAGCGAGCCGGTATAAGGGGCTATTCTTTACCGGTTTCCCCGCTGCCCTCGAGCAGCTGCTTTTCGTAAAGGTCGGCATAAACGCCCTGCGCATTCATCAATACGTGGTGGGTGCCTTCTTCCACTACCCGGCCGGCTTCGAGCACGATGATGTGGTCGGCATTTTTGATGGTGGAAACGCGGTGAGCGATGATGATACTGGTTTTACCGGCCATATTGCGGCCGAGGTGGCTAAGGATCTCCTCTTCCGTGCTGGTATCTACGGCCGAGAGGCAATCGTCGAAAATGAGCAATTTCGGTTCTTTCACCAATGCACGGGCAATAGAAACGCGTTGTTTCTGGCCTCCTGAAAGTGTTACGCCACGTTCGCCGGTAACGGTTTCAAAACCATGCTCAAAACCCATGATGTTCTGGTAAACAGCGGCATCTTTTGCGGCCCGCTCTATTTGCTCCCGCGAAGCGTCGGGTGACCCGAAAGAGATATTATTAGAGATGGTGTCGGAAAAGAGGAAAACATCCTGCGGCACAAATCCCACCTGGCTGCGGTAGTGGTTCAGGTCGAGCTGCCCGATGGGATGACCGTCTACCAGGATCGCCCCGGAACTGGCATCGTACATCCTCAGCGCCAGATCGGCAATGGTCGATTTCCCGGAGCCCGTTCTGCCGATGATGGCAAGCAACTCGCCCGGTTTTACCTTGAATGATACATTTTTGAGGGCAGTAATGCCGGTTCCCCCATAGGTGAAGCTCACATCCCGGAACTCGATCCCGCCTCGCAGCGGTACGGTTAAGGCGTTTGCCGGCGACTGGATCTCGGGCACAGTTTGAAGAAACTCATTGATGCGTTTCTGCGATGCCGCCGCCCGCTGGATCAGCGACGTTACCCAACCCAGCATCGTAACCGGGAAGGTAAGCATGGTTACGTATACTATAAATTCGGCGATATTGCCGGCCGTGATCGTGCCGTTCATCACCTCGATACCACCTACGTATACGGTGATGATGGTGCTTAGCCCCACCAGCAGCAGCATCAGTGGAAAAAACAGCGCCTGTACTTTGGCCAGCGCCAAGGAATGTTCCTTGTAGTGATTGCTTTCTTCCGCAAACTTGCTGCGGATATACTCCTCGCGCACGTACGATTTCACTACGCGGATGCCGGAGAATGTTTCCTGCACGAAGCTCGAAAGCCCCGACAATTGCTGCTGGATGCGCTCGCTCCGGTGGTTAATCATGTTGTTTACGTAATAAATGGTAACCGCCAGCAGGGGAAGCGGCAGCACACAGTAAAAAGCCAGTTTAGCGTTTACGCTGATCATGAAATAGATCGTCATCAGGAACAGCACCGCCGTATTGCTGGTGTACATAATGCCCGGCCCCAGGTACATGCGTACGCGGCTTACGTCTTCGCTCACGCGGTTCATCATGTCGCCGGTATTGTTGCGGCGGTAGAACGACATCGACAGGTGCTGGTAATGCGCATACAATTCGTTCTTAAGGTCGTATTCTATATGGCGCGACATAAGGATAATGGTCTGCCGCATCAAAAAGAGAAAGATGCCGCGCAGGATCGCCATAAAGATCACCGTGGCGCCAAATAGCAGCAGGCTTTGCCCGAAGATCTTGTAAACCAGCTGCTGCCTGGCAAATCCTTCGAAAAGATGGTACATGGCAATATTTTCCTGCACCAGCTCAAAGGCCATGCGAATGATCTGCGCAGGAAGCACGGCAAATAAATTGGAAATTACAACAAAAATAATCCCCGGAATTAACCGCCACCGGTATTTGTAGAGGAACTTATTCAGGTAGGAGAGGTGTTTCATTGGAATGCGGTAAAAGTACGTGATTATTATTATTTTTGACCCACATGTCCGATTTCAGTCAAGATAATGCCGCGATCTTTTCCCAGCTGACCCGTTTTGGTCACCAGGAAGTGGTTTTTTGTAACGATGAAGACACGGGGCTGCGGGCCATCATCGCCATTCACGATACCACCCTCGGCCCTGCGCTGGGCGGTACCCGCATGTGGCAGTATAAGTCGGAAGCGGAAGCCCTGCAGGATGTGTTGAGGCTATCCCGTACCATGACCCTTAAAGCGGCTATCAGCGGCTTAAACCTGGGCGGCGGGCAAGCGGTGATCATCGGCGATAGCCGCGGACATAAAACCGAAGCGATGATGCGTCGTTTCGGCCGGTTCATTCAAAACCTTAACGGATCTTTTATCACCGCCGAAGACCTCGGCACCAACCTGCGCGATATGGAATTTATCCGCATGGAAACCAGTTTCGTTACGGGCGTACCGGAATCGATAGGCGGTAGCGGAGACCCCGCACCGGTTACCGCGCGCGGCGTGTTTATGGGAATTAAAGCCTGTGTGCGCGAAATGTTCGGGTCAGACGACCTCGCAGGACGCTCCGTTGCCGTACAGGGAGTGGGCCACGTGGGCGAGAACCTGGTGCGAATGCTGCGCGAAGAGAACGCCAGGGTGTATGTGAGCGACATCAACGACGAAAGACCGGGCCGTGTGGCGAAGCGATATGGCGCCGAAGCGATCTCTAATAATGCACTTTTCGATATCGAGTTCGATGTTTACGCGCCTTGCGCGTTCGGCGCGACCGTAAATACCGATACCATCCGGAAAATGAAATGCGCCATCATCGCCGGGTCGGCCAATAACCAGCTCGCCGACGAGAAGAAACATGGTAAGATGCTGCTGGACAAAGGGATCATTTACGCGCCCGATTACCTCATTAACGCCGGCGGAATGATCAATTGCTATTCAGAAATTGCCGGCTACAACAAAAAGCGCACCATGCAGCTCACCGAAAATATCTATGAAGCAACCCGTTCTGTGCTTAGAAAATCCAGGGAGGAGCATATTCCTGCCAACGAAGCCGCAGATATTATTGCATTAAAAAGAATATCCGATATAAAAAAGATAAAGGGTTCTTATATTTGCGGCAAATAAAAAAAATCGTTCTTATCAATTTCTATGTTAAACAGAAGGCACCTCAGGGTTAAAGTGTTGCAGGTACTATACGCATACCACCAGTCGGAAAATAAACAAGTAAAAACATTTGAGAAAAGCCTGTTACAAAGCGTAGACGAAGTTTACCAGATGTACATTTGGGTGCTCTCGCTGCTGATCGAAACTGCAGACTACGTAGTTACCGATGCCGATGAGCGCGCAAATAAGTACCTTCCTTCCGAAGGCGACCTCAACGCAAACCTGGCGCTCCATAACAACAAGTTCATTAACGCCTTACGTACAAATCCTGAATATTTAGCGGGTTTTAAGAAGTACAAGGTTTCCTGGTCGTTCGACCCGGAGATCGTACGCACCGTTTTCAGCACCCTCAGGGCCATGCCCGAATACGGCGAATACCTGGTACAGGAAGACCGCTCCATCCGCGCGGAAAAGGATATCATCAAGGTGATCTTTAAGAAGATCATTCTCAAAAACCCGGTGATCGAGCAGGTATTCGAAGAGAAGTTCATCAACTGGCCGGTAGATAAGGAAGTGCTCCAGGCGCTGATCGCCAAAACGTTCAAGAACTTCAGCAGCGAAAATCCCAAAGAGAACAAGCTGGCTGAACTTTGCCCTAACTGGGAAGAAGACCGGCAGTTTATTGTCGACCTGTTTAACCGGTGCGTGGCTTTCGATTCGGAATACCAGGCCCTCATCGCGCAGAAAACAAAGAACTGGGAGTCTGATCGCATCGCGATGATCGATACTTTACTCATGAAAATGGCCGTTACGGAACTGGTGCATTTCTCGTCGATCCCGGTTAAAGTAACCATTAACGAGTACATAGAGATCTCGAAAGAGTTCAGCACGCCCAAGAGCAATACGTTTATAAATGGTATTTTAGACAAAATTTACGCGGAACTGAAAGCGGAAGGCAAGGTCCGTAAATTTGGAAGAGGATTATTAGAATAATTAATCATATGAACAAGTTCATTTATATTTTGACTGCAGCGGCACTTGCTGCAGGATGCAGCGGAAACAAATCGGCAACCAGCCAGGATTCTACGGCGGCAACGGTCGTAGCGAGCACGGATACTTCGCAGGTAGCGCCAAACCCGGATGCAGCGATCATGGAGTTCGAGAACGTGAAATACGACTTCGGAAAGATCAAAGAAGGTGAGAAAATATCGTACACCTTTAAGTTTAAGAACTCCGGGAAATCTCCGCTGATCATTACCAACGCTACCGCCACCTGCGGCTGCACCACGCCGACTTACCCGCACGAGCCGATCGTTCCGGGCGCTACCGGCAATATCGACGTGACGTTTAACAGCACCGGCAAAAGCGGTATGCAGGACAAAGTGATCACCGTTACTTCGAACGCCAGCCCTGCAGTTAACGAGGTCCATTTAACCGGCGAGGTTACCGCAAAAAGTACAAATTAATAGTGTAAGCAAACAAATATGAACCCAAACATGACCTCGATGCTCACCTTAGGGATGATCATCTTAGTGTTTTACTTTTTTATGATACGCCCCCAGATGAAAAAGGCAAAGGATCACAAGAAGTATATTGACGAATTAACAAAAGGCTCGCGCGTGATCACCACCGCAGGCATCCATGGCAAAATTGTTGATATGAACGACACCACCTTCCTGATTGAAACCGAAGGCGGGGGTAAGATCCGTTTCGATAAATCTGCCGTATCCCTGGATGCTTCCAAAGCGTTGAATACGCCGGCAAAAGTTTAATACGTTCGACGTTAGACGTTGTACTTTCTGCGTCCCTGCATTGACGCCAGGCTGCGCCATACTAAAAGAGGGATAGAAACGTACAACGTCAACGAATAACGTTCAACCCTGCATGACATACCCCGAAAACGCCCTCGATAAACTCGGTTTTACCGAGGTCAAAGCCCTTATCAGGTCCCAGTGCCTCAGTGAAATGGGCCGGGAAATGGCCGACAGGATCAGGCCGATGTCTAACTTCGAGCAGATCAACAAGTTCCTGCGGCAGGCAGACGAGTGTAAGAATATCCTGGAGAATGATTCTCCGCTTCCCATCCAGAACTTTTATAACATCGAACAGCTGGCGCGAAAAGCCAGGGTAGAAGGCTCTTTTTTAACCGAAGACGAGTTCTTCCGCTTGCTGGTTTCGCTCACTACCGTATTCGCGGTGATCGCTTATTTTAACGACCGGGAAGGATTGTACCCAAACCTCGAAGCTTTATTTGAGCATCTTCCCGTAGAAAAGAAGATCATCCGGCAGATCGAACAGGTGATAGACCCCAGGGGAAAGATCCGGCCGAACGCATCGAAAGAGCTGCAGGAGATCATCTCGGCCATTGCCAAAGCAGAGCAGGAGGCAAGGAAGAAGATCAGCCAGGTGTTTAACCAGGCACGTGAAAACGGCTGGGTGGCCGATGGCGGCTTAACCGTGCGCGATGGCCGCTTGTGTATCCCGGTGCTCGCCGAAAATAAACGCAAGCTTAAGGGATTTATCCATGATGAATCAGCTTCCGGGCAAACCGTGTACCTTGAGCCCGAAGAAGTTTTCAGGCTGAACAACCAGGTACGCGACCTGGAGTTCGATCTTCGCCGCGAAACTATCAGGATCCTTACCGCGCTAACTACCGAGCTCCGCCCGTATGTGCCCCTGCTGGAATCATACCACGGCTTATTGGCGAAACTGGATTTTGTGCGTGCAAAAGCCCTTTTTGCGCTGGAAGTGGAAGGCGCAATGCCTGAGCTGCTCACAGACCAAACGCTTAACCTAGTAAACGCGCGTCACCCGTTGCTGCTGCTGGCCATGAAGAAACACCAGCAGGCTGTTGTGCCGCTTAACGTACGGATCGACCAGGGGCAGCGCATTGTGGTTGTTTCGGGGCCTAATGCCGGCGGAAAATCCGTATGCATGAAAACGGTCGGCCTGCTGCAGGTAATGGTGCAGGCAGGCTTGTTGATCCCTGCAGACAGTGCTTCGAAAGTCGGCGTTTTCAGGCAGATCTTTGCGGATATCGGCGATGACCAGTCTATTGAAAGCGATTTGAGTACTTATAGCGCTCACTTGTCAAAAATGAAGTATTTCGTACAGCATGCAGATGCGCGGACGATGGTGCTTATCGACGAGTTCGGTACCGGCACCGACCCTCAATTTGGCGGCCCGATGGCCGAAGCGGTACTGGAAGCGCTCAATAAAAAGAAGATCCGCGGGGTGATCACTACGCATTATTCTAACCTCAAGATCTTCGCCAATGCGGCAGAAGGCATCGAAAATGCCTCGATGCTGTTCGATTCGGTAGGCTTGCGCCCGATGTATATCCTTGAAACCGGTAAGCCGGGGAGCTCTTACGCATTCGAGATCGCCCAAAAGATCGGGTTGCCCAACGAAGTGCTCGAATCTGCGAAAAGCAAGATCGGGGAACACCAGAAACGGGTCGACTCGATGCTGATCGATCTTGAGCGCGACAAAAAGCTCCTGGTAGAATCCCGCGCGGAAATGCAGAAACAGGAACGCCGCGTAAAAGCGCTGATCGACGAAAACGAGAAGCTTAAAGCTTACCTGGAAGAGAATAAGAAGGGCATTTTAAAAGCAGCGAAACAGGAAGCGCAGCAGATCATCCAGGGAGCGAACAAGCTGATCGAAAACACTATTTCCGGGATCCGCGAAAGCAAAGCCGATCAGCAAATAACCCGGGACCTCCGCGAAAATCTCCGCCAGGAGATGAAAAAGAACGAAGTGAAGGAAGCGCCGAAGCTCGCGATAGCCGCGCAGCCGGCGGAAGAGCTCGCGCAGGGCGACTGGGTAAAACTAACGGATTCTGACACCATAGGCCAGGTAATAGACCTCCATAAAGACAACGTGGTACTGGCCATCGGCGACCTGCGTTCGGTGGTAAAGCGCAAACGCGTGCAAAAGATCACCATGAAAGAGGTGCCGAAGGAAGTGCGCAAATCGTCGTCTACGCTGAGCGCCGATTCCATCGCACAGTTTAAGCCCGAGCTTGATGTGAGGGGTATGCGCGGGGAAGAAGCGCTTTACGAGATCGAGAAGCTGCTAGATCGCGCTTTAATGATGGGTTTCCCAAGCCTCAGGATCATTCATGGAAAAGGCGATGGCATTCTCCGCAAGCTGATCCGCGACTACCTGAGAAAGTATTCGCATGTAAAACGCATAGAAGACGAGCACGCAGACCGCGGAGGCGACGGAATTACTTATGTTTATATGTAATTAGGGTTAAAACGTCCTCATACATAGATTTCCCCCTTCAAATACGTTACCGCATTCCCGGCCATAGTTACCCGGTCACCTTTAAGCGCACACCACAATTCGCCTCTGCGTGCCGAAACCTGGAAAGCGTGTAATTCGGTCTTTCCCAGCTTCTCCGCCCAGTAGGGAATGAGGTTGCAATGTGCCGAGCCTGTAACCGGGTCTTCGTTAATCCCGGCACCGGGTGCAAAGAAGCGAGAAACGAAGTCGCTCGATCTGCCCGGCGCCGTCGCGATAACGCCCACGGTATTTACCTTGCTTAGCAGGTTAAAATCGGGCTTCAGGTTAACGATGTCGTCCTCCGACTCGTACACCAGCATATAATCACGTGATTTTAGTATTTCAAGGGGCCGTTTGGCGCCCATCGCTTCCAGGAGGAATTCGGGCGCTTCGGCTTTTTCCGCCACGCGCGACGGGAAATTGAGGCTGTACTTGTCGCCTTCCCGCGTAACGGTAAGCGTGCCCGCTTTAAGGGTATGAAAGTGGATGGTATCGCGGTTATAGCCGAGCGCCGTAAAAAGAATGTGTGCACTCGCCAGCGTGGCGTGTCCGCACAGGTCGATCTCGTATTCAGGGGTGAACCAGCGCAGTTCGAAGTCGTTTCCCTGGTGAATAAAAAATGCGGTTTCCGCCAGGTTGTTTTCGGCGGCGATCTTTTGCATTTGAGGAGCTGGCAGCCATTCGTCGAGCGGACAGATAGCCGCCGGGTTACCACCAAATAAATGACTGGTAAATGCATCAGCCTGGTAAATTGCGATCGTTTTCATGACGCAAAATACGATGGCGAAGGTCATCTTCCGTTATTCAATTGTAAATTTAACGGAAGTCGGGGATGTACTGGTAGCGCACCAGTTCGGCTTCTTCCCTGATGGGGTACACCGCCTGGTTGTGAAGCAGCAAGATGCGGGTGCTTACTTCCATCAGCGGGCGGTAATTATGATCGGTGAGCACAACCGCTTTAGTTACCGCCGCCCGGCGGATCAGCTCCTGCAGCATTTCTACATGGATCGGGGAAACGCCCATAAACGGCTCGTCGAGCAGGATGTATGTAGCAGGCCGTGATACGATCCAGCTGGTTTCCAGCATTTTTAGCTCCCCGCCCGAAAGGTCGCCCACTGTTTTGTCCTTGCAACTGTCAAGTATACGCTCAATACCGGTGCCCGCGATCAATGACCGGCGGATCTTTGGAAGAACATCCGGTACCTTTAAAAACGACGGGAAGAAGCTATCCTGCGGCAAATAAGCGACTTCCTGGCTCTTGAAAGCCCGGTTTACGATCTTGTCATCAATCCGCAGGTGTTTGAAATCGGCTTTCAGCGATCCGAAGATGATCTTTAGCAGGCTCGACTTCCCGGACCCGTTTCTGCCCAGGAGGCCGACAATCTCGCCGGGACGGCAGGACAGGTAACAACCTGAAAGGACGCTTTTGCCCGAAAAACTCAGGGTTACGCTGTCGATGTTAAGCATGGGTGAACAGTTGGAGGAGCCAGGCGATTAGCAGGAATAGCAGGAAGTCGGCCGGGACCAGCTTGATAAAAAGAGCACCCGTACTGCTTCCCAGGTTAAGAAAGTAATACTTATTCCGGCTGCTGAAAATAAGCGAGACGGAGTAGACGGCCGGGTAGATTACCAGTTTCGTAACGGTAGCCAGCAGGAGGCCGGCGCCCATGAACACCACCCATCCCGCAATATTACCCACCAGTAACCAGGCCCAGTAAAGCTTGATAAAGTCGCGGTAAACTGGGTTTTTAATTCCTTTCATAGATCGCTATTTGATAGCCCGGGTAGGTGTTGCTTATTTTTAGGCCAGCCAGCCGTACGTTTTGCCTGATAAACCCGTCTTTGATGATGTGGAAGCCGGGATATACTTCCGGCTCGAGCCTGCCGGAGTAACTTTGCTGCACCATTAAAAAGCGAACGGCGGTATCGGAAGGTATTTGCTCACCTGAGTAAGCGATAATAACACGGTCCGACCGGTCCAGGCAATACGGCCAGAGACCGCTGGTAATACTGATCTTTTCTCCCTGCCTGATCTTTCTTTGCAGGCTTTCGAACTCATCCCGGAAATAGGATGCGGTAACAAACCGGTCGCGCGCAGCGGCAAAAACAGCCACCCGGCGGATAAAACCTGTGGCGTTAACGGCGAGCAGGACGATAAGCAGCCATTGCGCAATACCATGCCTCCCGGTTAACCGAACCCCTTCGCCTGTATTAACGTACCAAACAAAAATGATAAAGAACACCGGTGGCGTAAGCACGTACAGGTTGTAAGACATGGGCATGCTCCTGAAGGAGAAGTAGCACACCACCGCAACCAGCAGGGTGAGAGGAAAGATAACCCGGTATTTCTTTTTCCTGAGCAGTGCGCTCAGCGCGATCACAAGCGCCGCAAAAAAAGACACCACGCTTAAAGGGTTGAGCGTAAAAAGGTGGTTGGTTTTAAACCCGCCTAACAAGCTTTCTTCATAACGGTGGAAGATCACGTTCCGTGAATGTGCGACCATGGCGGTAACCAGCTCGCTGATCTTGTAGGGGTAAAAAACCGCGAAAAGCAGGAAGACGAAGGCTGCGCCCGCCATCGTTTCGAAGACGGTCCGTAACGTGAGCTCTTCCCGGTACAGGAGGACGCACCACATCATGGGCAAAAGGTAAAACGTCGATATCGGTGAGGTGATGGCGGTAAGCCCGGTAAGGACGCCGTTAAACAGGTTTCTCTTTCGCGAACCAGGATATAAGTTATTGAGAATGAACAGCGAGATGAACAGCTTACATAAGATCTCGGGCCTGCCCGGCGAGATTCCCTGGAAACTAAACAAAGCGGTTAGCCAAACGGCTGAAAATAACGCTGTTATCCAGGTGCCCCGGTGCCTGCTTTTAGGGATGTACCGGTACAGGCTGAGCAGCAGCACGGCAACGGTAAGCGTGTCCAATAGGGTTAACGTGGCGGCAAGGCTATTTAAATGGGAGGGAAGCATGCCCGACACCAGGGCTATTACACAGGGAAAAAGCGGTGGATAGAATAAGAAATTACCAGGCGTTGTACTCACGCCGCCATCATAGAAAGGGTTGACCAGCGCATGCGTATGGCGAATGAAATAACCTGCCGGCACAAAACACGAAGAATCGATGGAAAATAAGGGATAACCGTTATAAGCAAATACGAACGTGATCGCGGTAGCTGCTATGAACAGGGAGAAGAGCAGCCGGGGAATGCTTAGGGTCATATGACGCAAAATACAGCAATGGCTGGAAATTGCATAAAAAAGGCCTCCTTTTTACAGGAAGCCTTTTAATTTTGGTTATCCGGGAAATTATTACCCCAGGTAAGATTTCAGGATCTTGCTTCTTGAGGTATGTCTCAACCGCTGAAGCGCCTTATCTTTGATCTGGCGTACACGCTCGCGCGTGAGGTTGAATTTTTCGCCGATCTCTTCCAGCGAAAGCGGGTGATTGGTGCTTAACCCGAAGAAAAGCACGATGATCTCGCGCTCGCGTTCGGTCAAGGTAGCCAATGAACGTTTTATTTCTTCCGAAAGCGATTCGTTGATCAGGTTACTATCCGTGTTCGGATCGTTGTTTTCGAGTACATCTAACAGGGTATTTTCTTCGCCCTGTACAAAAGGCGCATCCATAGACACGTGACGGCCGGAATTACTCAGCGTATCGGAGATCTTGTCTACCGTAGTTTCCAGGATATCTGCCAATTCTTCGGGCGATGGCTCGCGCTCATATTCCTGTTCGAGCTTTGAAAAAGCCTTGCTGATCTTGCTGAGCGATCCCACCTGGTTTAACGGTAGGCGCACAATACGCGATTGCTCGGCAATGGCCTGCAGGATGGACTGACGGATCCACCATACCGCGTAAGAGATGAATTTAAAGCCTTTGGTTTCGTCAAAGCGTTTGGCGGCTTTGATCAAACCGAGGTTACCTTCGTTGATCAGGTCGCCGAGCGTTAAACCCTGGTTCTGGTACTGTTTCGCTACCGAAACTACGAAACGTAAATTTGTTTTGGTCAGTCGCTCTAATGCCGCCTGGTCCCCTTCACGAATCTTCTGTGCTAGAATAACCTCTTCTTCGGCTGTAATCAGGTCCACCTTACCAATTTCGTGTAAATACTTGTCGAGTGACTGCGATTCACGGTTGGTAATGGACTGCGTTATCTTGAGTTGTCTCATTGATTGTGTGGATTCCCCTTTCTGAAAGTTTGCAAAGTTAACAACTTTTAAGTGATTAACGAGTTTTGACTAAAAAAGTTGACGCAAACGTATTGACTTTTTGAAAATAATTATGTACATATCCACCCGCAAAAATCATTCCAGTCAGCGGTCAATTTCCGGTTACCTGTTGCTGACAAACGCAGAACTCTCACTTAATGACGTGGGAGTGATCGTTACCAATTAACGGTTGCGTAATTGCAGAACAGGAACTGACAATTGCTCACGGAAACTGACAAACCACTACTCCTCCGCATGCAGCGTATCTTTATGCGCTTCCGGGTTATACGCGGCCTGTAACGCTTCCAGTTTCTTTTTCCCGTAAGCGATCTTAACGATGAGCACGAATATAACAGGTACGATAAAGATGGCCAGTAAGGTCGCCGCCAGCATACCGCCGATCACGGTCCAGCCGATGGTTTGACGGGCTACGGCGCCCGCGCCTGACGAAAACGCCAGTGGCAGTACCCCTAGGATAAACGCGAACGAAGTCATGATGATCGGTCGTAAGCGCAGTTGTACCGCTTCGACGGTAGCGCTCAGCAGCGACATTCCCCAATCCACTCTTTCTTTCGCGAATTCGACGATCAGGATAGCGTTTTTGGCGGAGAGCCCGATCAGCGTGATCAAGCCGATCTGTGCATACACGTTATTGGTAAGCTGTGGCAGGAAGGTAAGGGCAATGATCGCCCCGAAAGCGCCCAGCGGTACCGCCAGCAGGATCGAGAACGGTACCGACCAGCTTTCGTACAATGCCGCCAGCAGCAGGAACACGAATACGATGGAGAGGCCGAAGATCACGGTGGTGCTGTTCCCCGAGCTGATCTCTTCGCGGCTAAGGCCGGAGAAATCGTATCCATAACCGGCGGGGAGCACCTGCGCGGCCACTTCCCGCAGCGCCTGTATGGCTTGCCCGGAGCTATAACCGGGTCTTGCTTCTACCGTGAACTCCGCCGAGCGGAACAGGTTATAATGCGAGATCAGCGGGGCGCTCTCTACCACTTTATAGCTGATGAGCGTGCTCAGCGGGATCGACTCGCCGGCCTGGTTCAGCACGAAGTAGTTACCGATATCGCTGATGTCTTTGCGGTACATCGTATCGGCTTGTGCCACCACCCTGAAATTCCGGCCATATTTGGTAAAGTCGTTTACATAGGAACTCCCCATGAGCGTGGAAATCGTTGAAAATATGTTCGACAAAGGCACGCCCAGCTTCTTGGCCCGTTCCCGGTCGACGGTGACCTGGTAGCCCGGTGTTTTAGCGGTGAAGAAAGTATAGGCCAGGCCGATCTCCTTCCGCTGGTTAGCGGCCATCATGAACTTCATCACCTGGGTTTCAAATGCCTTGATGTCGCCGGCGCCTTCACGCTGTTCCAGCATAAAGCTCACGCCGCCGGAGTTACCCAGCCCGGGAATCGCCGGTGGGGCGACCACGCGGATGGTGGCGCCTTTAATCACCGAGAACTCCTGCTGCAGCTTGGCGATCACACCGTAAAGGCGTAAGGAATCTGCCTGCCGTTCATCCCAAGGCTTCATCTGTATAAAGATGGTACCGCTGCTCGGTTTGAAGGAGAAGTTGAGCGCATTTAACCCGGCGATAGCGGTGGCGTTGCTGATGGCGGGAACTTTTTTGCCGATAATGTCAGAAAGCTGGTTGAGGATCTCCTTGGTGCGTATGCTCGACGCACTTTGGGGAAGCTCTACCGAAACGAACAGCCGGCCTTCATCCTCCGTAGGAATAAAACCTGTTGGCTTCATTTTAAACAACCCGAGCGTGCCCGCATAAATACATACCCCGATGATGAGTACCAGCGGCGTCGCTTTGATGCTCCTTTTTACCCCGTTGGAGTAGGAGTGTGTTACTTTTCCAAACCATTGGTTGAACCGGAAGAAAAGCTTGTTGATGCCCCTGGAATCCTTATCCAGGTTGGCAGGCTTTAACATCATCGAGCACAGGGCCGGGGTAAGCGACAGCGCGATGAACGCCGAAAGCATTACCGAGATCGCGATCGTAATGGCGAACTGCTGGTACAGGCGTCCCACGATCCCGGGGATAAACCCTACGGGGATAAATACCGCGGCCAGGATGAGCGCAATAGCGATCACCGGTGCGGTGATATCTTTCATCGCCCTGCGGGTGGCTTCCTTTGCCGATAATTTGTCGTGGTCTATATAATGCTGCACGGCTTCCACCACCACGATGGCATCGTCTACCACGATACCGATAGCGAGCACGAATCCAAATAAGGTTAACGTGTTGATGGTGAACCCCAGCGGGATAAAGAGGATGAACGTACCGATGATCGAAACCGGGATAGCCAGGATCGGGATCAGCGTGGCGCGCCAGTTCTGGAGGAACAGGAATACCACCAGCGTAACCAGCAGCAAAGCCTCCACCAGGGTATGGATCACTTCTTCGATAGACACTTTTACCACGTTTACGGTTTCAAAAGCTACTTTATAGTCCATATCGGCCGGGAACTTGCTTTTAAGCTCCTCCATGGTTTTGGTTACCCCTTCGGCGGTTTCGATGGCGTTGCTGCCCGGCGCCTGGTTCACCAACAGGATGGTAGTGGGGTTGCCGTTGATGGTCGAGGACCGCCCGTAGCTGAACTGTCCCAGCTCGATCCTGGCTACGTCTTTCAGGTAAACCGGGCTCCCGTCGCGCGGGTTGGTGCGTACCACGACGTTGTTGAACTGCTCTTCGCTGTCAAGCCTTCCGTTTACGTAAATGGAATATTCGAAGGCCTGGGAGTTGTATTGCGGGGTTGCGCCCACGGTGCCGGCCGCTACCTGGATGTTCTGCTCGCGGAGGGCGTTGAGCACCTCGTTGGGCGACATGCCCAGCTGGGAGAGCTTATCCGGTTTTAACCACACGCGCATACTGAAATCCTGCCCGATAGCGGTCACATCACCCACACCCTTTACGCGCAACAGGGCGTCCTTGATATAGATATTGGTGTAGTTATCGAGGAACTTGATGTCGTGCGATTTCTTGGGAGAATACACGGTAAGCACCATCATGATCGTGGGATTGCGTTTCTTAACGGTAAGGCCGAGGCGTCTCACCTCGTCGGGCAGGGTAGGGAGGGCTACACTCACACGGTTTTGCACATCGAGCGTGGCGATGTTCACGTCGGTGCCGATTTCGAAAGTAACGTTGGTCGAGATCCTGCCGTCGCTGGTGGCATTCGACTGGAGGTAGGCCATTCCCGGCGTTCCGTTGATCTGTGTTTCCACGGGCGTAACCACGGTTTGCTCTACGGTTTGTGCATCGGCTCCCGTATAGCCGCCCGATACCTGTACTACTGGCGGCGTGATGTCGGGGTATTGGCTTACGGGCAGCGTCAGGATAGAGATCACCCCCACCAACACGATAACGATAGAGACCACAATGGCAGTAACCGGTCTTTTTATAAATACATCTGAGATCATCTGGACGGGTTTAAGGTTTGTTCGCGTTTACAACGGCTCCTTCGCGCAGGTTTTGCACGCCGTCGCTTACAATGGTGTCGCCGGCTTTGAGGCCGTTGCGGATCACCGCTTTATCGCCAAAACGGGCGCCTACATCTACTTTCCGTTGTGATACCTTGCTGCTGTCGCCCACGATGAACACAAAGAACTCGCTCATTTGCTCGGTGAGCGCTTTAGTCGGGATGGTTAATTTCTTACCGTCATCTGAGTTGCGCACCAGCAGCGTGCAGGTCATGCCTGCACGAAGCCGTCCGCCGGCATTGGGAAAGCTCACCCTTACGGTGATGGTCCCTGTCTGTTCATTTACGGCGCGGTCTATGGCAACGATCTTCCCGGGAAGCCGGAGGGTGTCCTGCCCGGCTACGGCGACAGAAAATACCGACTCTGCGGCAACGCTTCGCTGCAAAGCGTTAAAACGCCCGATATCGGCGGCATTGATGGAAAAATCTACCGCGATGGGATCTTCCGAAGAAAGGGTATTGATGAGGGTGGACCCGGCCGCTACCAGCGAGCCGCGTTTTACCGCCGCGATGCCGATGGTCCCGGAGAACGGTGCGGTGATTACCGCATGGCCGAGGTCGTTCCGGGTGTTGTTTAAGGTCGATTTGGCGGCTTCGAGCTGCGCCTGCGCGTTATTTACGTCGGTTTGTGCGTAATCTACCCGCTGCCTGGCAATGGCGTCCTGCTGCGCCAGGCGGGTATAGCGCTCCAGGTCCTTGTTTACCTTGTCGAGGTTGGCCTGAGCGATCCGTACCGCCGAGGAAGCCGACTGTACCGCGGCAAGATACCGGGTGCGGTCTACCTCGTATAATTTCTGTCCCTTCGAAACCTTCTGTCCGTCTGTTACATACACACCGGTAAGGTAACCTCCAACTTCCGCCCGGAGCTCCACTTCGTTAAGCGGTACCACCGAGGCCGGGTAGCTGTCGGTGCCCACTACGGTTTCTTCGCTTACAATATAAGTGGCCACATTGGCAGGCGGCGGAACAGGCGCCGCCGGAGGGGTGGAGTTTGAACAGGAAACGGCCGCGACAGAAGCGACCAGGAAAAGTATTGCAATGTTTTTGTTCATGGTAAGGTAATTAAGGATTGACAGGTAAGGTCCCGGAGGCTTTTTGTACGTCGAGTTTGCTGGATAAAACGCTGTATAATGCGTTCAGGTAGCTGATTTCCGCTGTGCGGAGGTCTGATTCGGCTATGGTAACTTCCAAAAAGGTTTTGATGCCTTCGTTATACTGGAGTTTAATGGTATTGTAAACGTCTCTTGCCAGGGCCACGTTCGCCTGGTAGGTTTTCCACTCGTTGAGGTTGCTGCGGTAGGAGGCGATGGCCGTCTGGTACTCGGTGTTTACGGCGTTGCGTGTATCTACCAGGTCGAGCTCCATCCTGCGTTCCTGCAATTCCGCACGGCGGAGGTTTTGCAGTCGCCGGGTACCGGTAAATATGGGGATCGAGAGCGTGAGGCCCGCCTGCGAATTGGGGTATTTAGTGCTGTAGAGGTCCTGGAAACGGTTGTTTTGGTACGAGAGGTTATAGTTAACAAACGCAGATACTTCGGGCAGGAAGCCGTAGCGGTAATACGACGTGTTAAGCGCCAGTAATTGCTGACGGGTGCGCAGCTGCCTGATCTCTACACGGTTATCATAGTTAAGTGCCTGCAGGGTGTCCAGCAGCATCTCCTGCTCCATACCGGTGCTCCGTACCGCCAGTTGAATGGGGGTCTGCGGCGACAGTCCGATAAGTTGTTTCAGGTAGGCATATTTGTAGTTGAGGGATTCGGCCGTGGTCTTTTTTTGCGCACGTGCGCCGTTCAGCGTAATGGTAGCACGCTGGTAATCCGTTTTGTCTGCAATCCCGGCCTGGTACTGTGCATAAGAATCTTTCAGCTGCTTTTCCAGGCGGAGGATATCCTCGTCGAGGATCCGCAGCTGCTCCTGGCTGGTGAGGATGTTATAGTAAGCTTTGCTTACGTCCGTCACCGTAGCGATCCGCGTAAGCTCTGTATTTTGCCGGCTCTGCTCGCGGGTGAACCTGGAGGCTTTCGAGGCCAGTACCAGGCCGGTGCTAAAGATAGACTGGTTGGCTTCTACACCGAACAGCGAGCTATACGACGGCTGTATCTGCACCGGCTGCCCGTTAAAAAGGGTGGTAGGCCTTTTCAGGTAATGCGACAGGTTGGCGTCGCCGCTGACCTGTGGCAGCCACCCTGCCAGGCTGGCGCGGATATCGCGCTCGGTGATCTCCTCGTCGAGCAGCGATTGCTGTACGCCGGGCTGATTTTTCAGCGCATAGCGAATACATTGCTCGAGGGTGACCGGCCCCGCGAGGGTATCCGTTTTCGTTTGGGCAGCTGCGCCGCAAAACGCCAGCGGGAGTAAAAAGAGCAGGTATCGGATCTGGTTCATGCTATTGATCATGGTCTTGGTTCGTGTGTTGATGTTTTTTAATACCATCCCAGGAAATGCAGGCAATATCATACAAGTCTTTCTCCGTGAAAAGGTATCGCCCGGCGAGGTGGTATTTGGCGGTGGCCACGATGGCTCCGCGGATCACCGGCCCGAGCAGTTCGGAATCAATGGGCTTAAGAGTTCCGTTCTCGATACCCGAACGGAAAAACGGCACGATCTGCCCGCGGAACAAATCGCTTTCCTGGTCGGGATAAAGCCTCGGGTACGGGGAGTTCACATATTGTTCCATAAAAACAAGGGAGCCTTCGTTGCTGATGTAGTACTTGCATTGGTTCACCCAAAAGGCCAGGAAACGGTCTTTATAGCTCACGTTTTCGTTATAACCAGCCAGCATGGCACGGGCCAGCTCTTCCTTAACATATACATATAAGGCGGTGATCAGCGTATCTTTACTGTCGAAATAATGGTAGATGGTACCGGCCGCCACGCGCGCGTTCCGGGCGATCTCGCTCATGGGAGTGCCATGAAAGCCATGCTCTTTAATCAGTTCAAGCGTACTTTTAAGAATGGCAGTACGCTTATCCGGCTTTTCTAATTGAACGTTCATTCGGTTTGTAAAGTAAACCATTATGATCGGTGTTTGTTGACCCGTGGCAGATAATGACATTGGGGTGGCTTTTACCGGGAATTTTTTATGAGAACTTTTGACACGATGAAATACCGGAAACATCCCGGGGGGCTTTCCGCCGTGCTGGCCGTTTTCCGCATGCGGTTCCCTGTTGTGCTCGCGTTAACTGCGCTCTTCCTGGTCTTTTCAGGCTATATGATGGTAGCCGGCGATCCGGCGGTAAAGATGATCGCAGTGAATGCGCACGCGGTCCCGCCGAAAGGTACTGCAGGCAGCTCCGGCGACGCCATGCATTACGATTATCATTTTAAGGCCCGTAACCTGGCCGACTGGCTGGCATTTGACCGTGGCATGTTCGCCGGTTTCGGATTTTTTAACGCACTTTTTACCATGGCGGTACTGACTTACGGCTACCGGGTTACCCGGATCCTTACGTTGCGGCAGCCGTTTCTCTTCCCGGTAGCCAATTATTTGCAGGTTATTGGCTGGATAATCATTGCGGGCGGGGTGCTCAACACGGTGCGGTACTTTTATATCGCGGCAGCTGTCCGGAGTATTACCGGGGGCAGCTACCGGGCCGACCTTAGCTCCGCGTCGGGATATACCCTGGCGGCCGGGATCATTATTTTAATTGCCGCGAAAGTATACCGCAGGGGATGTGAGCTTCAGGCAGAAAGAACAAAACATTCCATCTAACCAATGCCCATATTATCAACCTTGACGTGATGATGGCCATTAGCAGTCAGCTATCAGTCATTAGCTGTCAGCCGTCAGCTTTTTTGCCTAATATTGTAACCTGCATATCAAGTATGACGACAATAGACAAGCTACTGGTGGCCAATCGCGGCGAGATCGCACTGCGTGTGATGAGATCGGCGCGGGAAATGGGGCTGCAGACCGTAGCGGTATACTCGGAAGCCGACCGGGACGCGCTGCATGTGCGTTACGCAGATGAGGCGGTATTTATCGGACCGGCGCCTTCCTCGCAGTCGTACCTGGTGGGGGAGAAGATCATCGATGCCTGCCGGCAAACCGGCGCGAAATATATTCATCCCGGTTATGGCTTTCTTTCTGAGAACGCCGCCTTTGCACGGCTGGTGCGCGATGCAGGCCTGGTATTAGTGGGGCCGTCGCCCGAAGCCATGGAGATCATGGGCAATAAGCTATCCGCTAAGGCGGCCGCATTAACCTACCACATCCCGATGGTTCCAGGCACGGTTTCGGCGGTAACGGATGTGAACGAGGCTATGGAAGAAGCCGTAAAGATCGGTTTCCCCATCCTCATTAAAGCGGCGGCAGGCGGCGGCGGAAAAGGAATGCGGATCGTGGAGAAAGCGGCGGATTTTGAAGAGCAGATGAAGCTGGCGGTGTCCGAGGCAAAATCGGCATTTAACGATGGTTCGGTATTTATGGAACGGTATGTGTCGTCGCCCCGCCACATCGAGATCCAGGTGATCGGTGATACCTATGGCAATATCGTGCACTTATTTGAACGCGAATGTTCGGTGCAGCGCCGTCACCAGAAAGTAGTGGAGGAAGCGCCGTCATCGGTGCTCAGCCCGGAGATCCGTCAGCGAATGGGCGAAAGCGCGGTCAATGTGGCACGCTCCTGCGGTTACTCAAGTACCGGCACCGTGGAGTTCATCCTCGATGAAAACCTGGACTTCTTCTTCCTGGAGATGAATACACGCCTGCAGGTGGAGCACCCGGTAACCGAAATGATCACGGGTGTCGACCTGGTTAAAGAGCAGATCCGCATCGCCATGGGCGAAAAGCTGGGCTTTACCCAAAACGAGCTGGAGATCAGGGGCCATGCCATCGAGCTGCGCGTGTACGCGGAAGATCCCGCCAATAATTTCCTTCCGGATATCGGCACATTGCTCAGTTACTCGGTACCGGCCGGTCCGGGTGTGCGGGTGGACGACGCTTTCGAGGCAGGTATGGAGATCCCGATCTATTACGACCCGATGATCGCCAAGCTGATCACCTACGGGAAAGACCGCCCGGAAGCCATCGCGCGCATGCGAAGGGCCATTGACGAGTACCGCATCACGGGGATCACTACCACGCTCGGCTTCGGGCGTTTTGTGATGGAGCACGAGGCCTTTATTTCCGGGAACTTCGACACACACTTCGTAAAAAAATATTTTGATTCTTCGGCGCCGCCCGCAGCGCAGAACAGGGATGAGGCCATGATTGCGGCGATACTGGCCGCATCCCTGCTGGCAGACCAGGCGCAATCATCGATAGCACCGCAGGTAAGCGGGGTTTCTAACTGGAAAAGAAACCGAAAAATAAGTTAACGGCATGTTTACAGGAATTATTGAAACTACAGGCATCGTTACCCGCCTCGAGCAAACCCAGGGAAATCTACACATTACCGTAACGGCATCTATTGCCAGCGAGCTGAAGATCGATCAGTCGGTGGCACATAACGGCGTATGCCTAACGGTGGTTTCGTCCGGTGATACCAGCTACCGCGTAACCGCGATCGATGAAACGCTTCAGAAAACCAACCTCGGCGCCCTTCGCGAAGGCGACCTGGTAAACCTCGAGCGCTGCATGGCGATGAACGGCCGGCTGGATGGCCACATCGTACAGGGGCATGTAGACCAGACCGCCACCTGCACCGCTTTCCGGCAACTGGAGGGCAGCTGGGAATATACTTTTGAATATGACCCCGCAGCGGGAAATATTACGGTTGAAAAAGGATCTGTCTGTGTAAACGGTATAAGCCTCACCGTGGTAAATTCGCAGGCGAACAGTTTCTCGGTCGCCATAATCCCGTACACGTACGAGCATACCAACCTGCAGCAGGTGCGCGAAGGATCGACGGTGAACCTCGAATTTGATATTATCGGCAAATATGTGGCCCGTTTACTTGGCAGAAGCTGAAGTGCCTGCCGGGCTGAGGTCTTTTATTCTTGCCAATGAATAATGGTAGCACGCTTTGTTGTTGTCCCGCTCCTCGTTATATAAGTCAACGTACTTTTTATAGTATTTCAGCGCATTTTTCCGGTCTTCCAGTTTCTGATCGTAAATACGGGCACGGGCATAGTTAAAAACGTTTCGGCTGTCGAAGGTTTCCGCTTTGTCGAGATGATTGATCCCGGCGCGGTACTTTTTTTGCTGCTCATCGTTCACACTCATTTCCTGGTAGTATACCGGGATGTTGTTAGAGATGCCTTCGCGTACGCTCCTGGCGAGGTACTCGTTGCTCTTTAATATATTCCCCAGTTGCCGGTAAGCCAATGCGGTGTAGTAGTAAGTCGTTTCATTCGAATTGCTGGTCAATTCTAAAATGGAGAAGGCGGCCACACAATCCTTGTATTGCCGCAGGTAATAGCAGCCGATCCCAAGGAGATTAAAGGTCTGGCCCGCGTTATCTCCCAGGTCGATCGCTTTCCTGGCCATTTTTACCGATAACTTATAATCTTCCTGTTTATGGGCCAGGTTCATACGGGTATTAATGAGCAGGATATTCAGGGAATCTGTTGCCATGGCAATGCTCAGCACCGAATCAACCAACCCGTATCTTTTCCTTTTGATCAGCAGCCGCGCATAATCGTAGGCGATATCAGGTTCCCGGGGATTTAATCCGTTGGCTTTTTTAAGGTTCCGGAGCCAGCCGGTGGTATCGCGCAGGTTATCACATACATCGGCCAGTTTTTTATAGGTGAGGAAGTTGATACTGTCCAGCAATAGCATTTTCTCGTAATAACGCCTGGTTTGGAGATAATTTCCTCTTTTCTCGTTAATGCCGGCCAGGTAGTTGAGCGCGGTGCGGTTGGTGGTGTCCTTTGCCAGCAATATCCCGAAATTTCGTTCCGCATCGGGGAGATTTCCTGCCATGTAATTGCAATAGGCGAGGCGCGAAAGGATCTTATCATCGGAGATCTCAGCCGGGTAAACCGATTTGATGTAGGCGGCTGCTTCTTTATACCGCTGGTTCTGGATCATGTCCAGGAGCTGCTCGCTGTCGAACTGCTGGGAAAAGGATTTAAAACCCGTAAAAAGAAGAGTAGTTAAAAGAATTGTATGAAGTATCGCACGCATGAACAAATATAACTAAAAACTTAGTTATAAAAATAGTCGTCAGTTGACGTGTAATATTTTGATGTGAGTGAAGTTCTCCTTCTTCTTTATCTTTATAAAATGAAATTAACAAGAACCATCCGCAACCTCGCTATACTTGCGGTGATCCTTTGCAACATTGGTTGCGACCAGGTCACCAAAACCGTTATCCGCCGGAACATGGGGGAGTATGAGCAGCTCAGCTATCTCAACAATCATTTCACCATCACTAAAACGGAAAATACCGGCGCCTTTCTGAGCCTGGGCGATACGCTTCCCCTGCCGGTTAAGCTGGTGGTGCTTTCGTTACTGCCCTTGCTGGTGCTTGGCGGAGCTACGTATTTCGTGATCACCAAAACCAATATTTCTAACGTGCTGGCGCTTGGGATCTGTTTTGTGATCGGTGGCGGAGTGGGTAATTTATACGACCGGATCGTACATGGATCTGTTACCGATTTCCTGCACCTCGACTTTGTCGTTTTTCGCACGGGTATTTTTAATATGGCCGATGTATCCATCATGACCGGTATGGCGCTGATCCTCTGTTATACCTATCTTACCAAAGTAAAACCGGCGGATACTTACCAAACGCCGCCGCTGGAATGAACTGGTCATCCGAAATTGCCGGAAGAGCAAAGCAGGGATCGCTGAAAACGGTTTCACGGTGGTTCCCCCGGTATATGGAATCGCATAGATCCAGGAAATTACCAACCGCGAAACTTGCGCCCGCTGCGCGAATTTCTCTCGCGTTCCCTGCATAAATTTCGCCTGTCAATTTTCTTCTCATTTCGCCGAAAAAACCGACATTGGCGCGAAATTAAAGTGATAAACCGATTCAGCTCACCAATGTCCACTAAACAACCCCTGCAACTTACCGAAGACTGGACCGTCGTCCTGCTTGGCGGCGCGATCATCTTCTTAGCTCTTTCCGGCGTGATCGTTCCCGCCCCTTCTTTCGGGTGGAAAGATAGCGAAACGCTGTTTGCCAACGTGCTTTCGGCGGCCAATTTGGGGAAGATGGGGCAGCAGTTACTCCTGGTGCTGGCTACGGCGGTGCTGGGTTCGCTGTTAACCGGTAAGCCGCTCAGGAAGTTCATATGGGTATTCCCGGTGGTATTTGTAGTCACCATCCTGGCGCTGCTGCTTGCCGGGAACGCCAGGGTAAAAGCGCTGAACCTGGAAGCCGTGATCTTTAGCCTGGGTTTGGGCCTGCTGATCAGCAACCTGTTTAAGCTGCCACAGTGGTTCAGGGATGCGCTTTCCACGGAATTGTTTGTAAAGATCGGGCTGGTATTGCTTGGCACGGGCATTATCTTTTCGGATATCCTGAAGGCGGGTTCCCTCGGCTTGCTGCAGGCATTGGTAGTGGTGCTCTCGGTATGGTATTTTGCGTTCTGGCTGTGCAAGAAGCTGAAAGTGGACGATGAGCTGGCGATGATGATCTCCAGCGCGGTATCCATTTGCGGCGTTTCGGCGGCCATAGCCACCTCGGGTGCCATTAAGGGGGATGCCAAGAAGCTGTCGTACG
Source organism: Hufsiella ginkgonis (assembly GCF_009834915.1). Taxonomy (GTDB): domain Bacteria; phylum Bacteroidota; class Bacteroidia; order Sphingobacteriales; family Sphingobacteriaceae; genus Hufsiella; species Hufsiella ginkgonis. Next base: position 397,875 of record NZ_WVHS01000003.1, read on the forward strand.
TGATCTCGATGGTGCTTATCACGGCTATTCCCATGATGATCTTTATGCCTATGATCGCCAATTATTTTCACTTTAAGGAGGAAGTAACCGGTGCCTGGCTCGGGGGCAGTATAGATACCACCGGGGCCGTGGTAGCTTCGGGTACGCTGGTGGGCGACATAGCGTTGAAGTACAGTACCATCATTAAGTTTTCGCAAAATGTGTTGCTCGGACTGGCAGCGTTTGCCATATCCGTTTACTGGACGTATACCCATAAATCATCCGCCGAAGTGATACAGGCAAAGCCTACCGCGGGAGTGATCTGGGAGCGGTTCCCCAAGTTCGTGCTGGGTTTTGTGGGTGCGTCGTTATTGTTTTCGTTCGTGGTTTCTGCCGAAGCGGCTGCGGCGGTGAAAGACAGCCTGAAAAACCTCCAGGGTTTATGGTTCGCGCTGGCTTTTACCAGCATTGGCCTCGAAACCAATTTTGCTGACCTGTTTAACAAAGAAAGCCGGAAACCGCTGTACGCGTTCCTGCTGGCCCAAACGTTTAACGTGCTGATCACGCTGGTGATCGCGTACCTGTTATTTGGCCGGGAAAGCGCCGCCTTGACTGTGTAAGCGCTTTCCTTCCGCCCGTTCGGCGATACTAATTTTGACTCATCAGAACGAAACGGGTAACTGTTTCATGTAATCGCTCATGGCCATGTGGTCTTCCTTTTGGAAACCACGTTCCTGGATGCGCACCGCCTCCAGGCGGGAGATCTTAAAGTCGCGGTAGCTGCTGCGTAAATGGCACCAGCCGATGAGGTGCCAGCTGAACGCATAAAATACCAGTCCTATCGGTTCTACACAGCGTTTACTAAATTCGCCATTGTTATTTTTATAATCGATCTCGATAATCTTCCTGGCGGAGATGGCCTGCTGCAGGGTAGAGAGGTACCCGAAATCCTGGTCGGGACGGGAAGGCAGCTGCATCAGGATGTTGTTATCAAGGTTTTCCAGGCTTTCCTTCTGCGAGGTTTTAAGCACCGACCTTACTTTGCTGAGCGCGGTAGCATAATGTTTGCGTATCGAGTTGTCTGCAAACCCATTTACGATCTGTTCCACCAGCAGCAGGGCATTGGCTTCGTCGGAACTAAAAGAAACAGGCGGCAGGAAATAGCCTTGTACTACAAAATATCCCTTGTTTTGCTCGAAACTGAGGGGTACGCCTTGTTCGTTCAGTGCTTTAATATCCCGGTAGACGGTACGCACGCTGATGCCAAACTTTTCGGCGATCTGCCCGGCCTGGATGTATTTTTTCGATTGCAGGAATAGCAGGATCCCGAAGAGGCGGTCAACACGGTTCATGTCAGGTTGCTGGTTGTGTAGTTATCTTACCAGGGTAACGGCGCCGGAGCGTTTGTAGGGCATCAGGTTCTCTTTACCGTCGATCACCCAATAATAGGTGCCGCCGGGGGCGTTGCTGCCGTTCTGATTACGGCCCGTCCAAAAGTTGGTGATATCGCGGGTCTGGAAGACCAGCGCTCCCCACCGGTTATAGATCTTGAGGTAGTTCAGGTCCACGGGCCGGTTCAGGTCGACGGTGAGTACATCGTTTATCCCGTCGCCATTCGGCGTGAACACATTGGGGATATCGATGTCGAGCACCAGGATGTCGGCAAAAAGTTTAGCGGTAACGGTACAACCCTCGGAGCTAACTCCTTTCAGGTAATAATCACCGCCAAAGCGCACCCTGTGCGGATCTTCCCGGATAGGAATTTTCATGGCTGTATCCAGCCAGTAGGAGTATGTGAGCCTGGGATCTGGCAGGAAGGAGGCGCCAAGGTCGAGTGTAGCCGGGTATTGGATCTGTGGCTGTTGAATCACTTCGATAGGCAGTACCGGGTTATAAATTACATCTACCTCCCGCACCAGTTTGCATCCCGATGGCGCTTGTGCCTGCAGGTAGTAAGTACCGCTGGCCGTAATATTTCGTGGGTCAGGCACCTGCTCACGAAGCGCGGCATCTTTCCAGTACGTGTAAGTAAGCCCGGCCGTGCTTCCGGCGATGATAGCAGTGGCAGTAAGGTCGACCGGGTAGCAGCTTGCCTGCGGCGGATTGACGTTAAGTGCCACACCGGTAATGGTGGTAACCAGTGTTTGATCGCATCCAAGGCCCGGGAAGGCAAACATATCTACCGCGATACGGGTACCGGGCGGCGGAACCGGTGATAACGTAATACTTTCCGTTGTTCCCAGCTCTTCTTGTGTGTCGGGTTTATACCAGCGGTACCTTTCGAATCCGGGTACTGCGCTGAGTACGGTCGACCGGTCGCCGGTGCAAACGGCCGCACCACTTATCGGCGCAGAACAGTTCTCTGCGAAATCCAGGTAGGCATAACCGAAATGCCGGGTATGAGTGCAATCATTGGTAGTGAACTCGAGCCTTACGGTATGCCCCTGGTAGGCAGACAGGTCTATGGCGGCTGCCGACCAGGGTTTGTAGGTTACGGAAGCATCCTTTGCTGAAATACTAAAACCAGGCTGATTGCTGGCGGCAATAAACGTGAAAGATCCGCATGGCGTGGTAGTGTTGGTTGTTTCATTAATTACGGTAGCAATAAACCTCGGTTGCTCCAGGAGGGTAGGGTGACCGGGATTCTGGAGTACCAGCGCGTAATTAAAGATCACCGAATAGGTTGGCGCGTTAGCGGGTACTTTCAGGGTGTAACTGATCCCCTCCGCCCCCCTGCCGCCCTCATTGTTGCCGAGCTTAATCACATATTTACTTCCGTTAGGCGATTTCAGCGAAAAATCGCCGTATTCGTCGACGCCATCACTGATGACGGTATGCCTGCCGTTAATTGAGCCGCTGGGCGAAAGCGTAATTACCCCGCCCGGATCCGTTTGTGTGGTTTCGCTGATCTCGCCGGTCAAACATTGCCAGTTGGCGAACGTGCCTTTTTCGAACCCGATGTTTTGCGGGCATTCTACCACTGTTTGCCCCAGGGCTGCGAGTGCAGCGAGGCAGAACAAGGCAGTGAACAACCAATGTTTAAATTCCATCCGGTACCCGGGAAAAGTTGACAGCCTTAAAAGTACTAAATTACCGGGTAGTATTTTCGGCGTAACAAATTCTCCGCCGAAAAAACCAGGATAGCTTCAGAAATCTTCGGCAGGCGTGGTAAACCAGATCCTGGAGCCTCTCCCTGCAATGCTTTCCGCACCCATCGTCCCCTGGTGGTTCCTGATCATTTCCGCGGCCGCCGCAAGGCTATGTCCCGTACCGTGGTCCCGGTCTTGATCGAAGATAAAAGGGATTTCTTCCACGGGAATAGCGCTACCGAAATCGGTCACGGTTATTTTAACGGCGCCTTTTAGTTTGCTTGCGGTGATGATGATCATTTTGCCATCGGCAGACCGTTTTGCCGCAAACGAAACCAGTGTATTGATCACCTGTCCGAGATGTTCGCGGTCGGCAAAAACCCTGGCATCGGTATGGCATTCGCCAAAGAGCTCGTGACAAGGCGCGTAATCCAGTGAATGGCTGCATTCGTCAATCAGTTCCCTAATGGGAAAGGAGGTTTTCGAGAGGTGCTCAGCGCCGGATCCCTGGGTAGTTGTCATGTAATAAAGATAACAGTAAAAAACTAAGCATGTTTTTACTGTCGTTTTAAGATAATATATTTCTTCTTTAAATAATTTTGTTTTATAAAATAAAGATGGTTTAAATTTCGTTAATTTAGTAAAATCAAAGCGCCCTATTGCATGTCAAAAGTTACCTTCAATAATACCAACAGTCCTTTTTTTAAGTCGTTAAAAGAGAAGGTAAACAATTACTTCGAAGAGACGCAGCTCCCCCGAACAGGCGGCAGGAAGCTCTTTATTAAGGGGATGTATATTATACTTTCCGCTATTGCGATCTATGTGGCGCTTGTTTTTTTCACGCCTCCGGCGCCGGTCGCCATCCTGCTCTGTTGCTTATTTGGCTGTAATATGGCGGCTATCGGTTTTAATATCATGCACGAAGGCGGGCACGGCAGCTTTTCCAGCCATAAGTGGATCAATGAATTTTCAGGTTATTCGCTGAACGTGCTGGGCGGCACCATCCATTTCTGGAAGCAGAAACACAACATCGATCACCATACCTATACCAATATCAAGGGGATGGACCACGATATCGACGTTCAGTTTATGCGTTTACACGCTGAACAGCCAAAACACTGGTACCACCGTTTCCAGCACCTGTATTTCGTATTGTTGTACGGCATCTCTTACATGGCGTGGATATTATACGAAGATTTTGTCAAGTATTTCTCCGGTAAGATGGGAAAGGTCGGTCCGAAAAGAAAGCTGGAGGTAAAAGAGCACCTGATCTTTTGGCTCACCAAAGCCACTTATGTTTTTATCTACCTGGTATTGCCGTTGATAATGGTGGGATGGTTAGAAACGTTGATCGGTTACACCATTGCTTGTGTGGTTTGCGGGTTAGTGATCAGCACGGTGTTCCAATTGGCACATGTGGTAGAAGGCACCCAATTTCCTGAGCCCGACGAGCAAACCAATAAGATCCAGAAAGAATGGGCGATACACCAGGTGAGTACCACGGCTAATTTTGCCACCCGGAGCAAGATAGTATCCTGGTTCCTGGGCGGGTTGAATTTCCAGGTGGAGCATCACCTTTTCCCGGGCATCAGCCATGTTCATTACCCCCAGATCAATAAACTGGTGAAAGAAACCTGTCATGAATTCAGCGTGGCTTACCTGGAGCACCGTACCATGGCCGGCGCCATATTGTCGCATTTGCTGCATATCAAAAAACTGGGAAGCGTAGCGTAGCCGGTCACCTTATCCCGCGCAGGCTGCAATTGTAATGTTTGCGTGAACCTAAGCTAAATAGCGGGTTATTTCGCTATTTTACAGCGGATATGAACCACGCAAAATCAACGGTTGCGGTATGCTTGTTATGCTCATTTTTAGCGGTAGATGCCGCTGCACAATCGCCATTCCAGGGCCTGGAACACCTGTTTACACAGCCTAAATCTTATCCCGCTTCATTTACTGCCCGACCCCCTGTGATAGACGGGGAGGTTAGCGATGCCGCCTGGGCAACCGTTGCCTGGTCATCGTCATTCGTGGATATAGAGGGCGACAAGAAACCATCCCCGCGCTTTGATACCCGGATTAAGATGCTTTGGAACGACACCTGCCTGTTTATTGCGGCAGAGCTAAAAGAGCCGCATGTTTGGGCGAACCTTAGGAAACACGATGAAGTGGTGTTTTACGATAATGATTTCGAGGTATTTATCGATCCCGACAACAATACCCACCAGTATTACGAGATCGAAGTAAACGCCCTTAATACCATCTTCGATCTTTTTATGCCAAAGCCTTACCGGAACGGAAGCGGGGCGCTTATCCCATACGATACCCCGGGAATGAAGACCGCGGTAAAAGTGCACGGTACATTGAACGATCCCTCAGACACCGACCAGGGCTGGACGGTAGAGATGCGCATTCCTTTCCGCGCGATCAGTATGGGTAACGGGGCGCAGGTTCCTCAGCCAGGAGCGGTGTGGCGCATTAATTTTTCGCGCGTGGAGTGGGATACCGGGATCATCGGCGGGAAATACGTGAAGAAAAAAGACGGCAAAGGACGTACTTTGCCTGAGAATAACTGGGTATGGTCTCCCCAGGGAGTGGTTAATATGCATTATCCCGAACGCTGGGGTTATCTTCAGTTCGTAAAACCCGGCACGGAGCCGCAGCCTTTTAAATTTCCCCATGCCGAACTGCGAAAACAGTACTTATGGTTGGTTTATTACAAACAAAAAGCGTATTTTGAAAGGGCCGGGAAGTACGCGCCTACGCTGACAGAATTGGGAATAAGCGGTGAGCCGCAGGTTGAAAACCAACTGAATAGGATCATGATGGAGACCGCAGGCCGGCAGTTCAACGCCACCATAACCGAAGACGGCGGCGAGACGTGGAGTATTAATGATGAAGGATTAATTCAAACGGGAAGGACATCAAAATGACCAGCAGAAGAGACTTTGTAAAAAAGAGCGTGCTGGCCGGGCTGGCATCCGCGGTTCCGGCAGGCGCCGTAAGCGCTACCGATAACGACCCGGTGAAGACATCGTCGCGTAAGCATTGGGTATGGATCAATCCCAATGCAGCGGATAAAGACGCCGACCTGGTTGCCCGGTATAGGCAATACTATGAAGCCGGCATCCGGGCTATTTTCTTTGAAGCCGACAGCGAAAAGCATTACCGCATCGCTAAGTCGCAAAAACTCGAGGCTCACCGGTGGATGTGGACCATGAACAGGGGTGAAAAATCGTTGCTGTCTGCACATCCCGAATGGTATAGCCGCAACCGCAAAGGCGAGTCCTGTGCAGATAAACCTCCATATGTGAACTATTACCGCTGGCTTTGTCCTTCCCGGGAGGAGGTGAAGCAATACCTGGAAGCCGATGTGAAGAGTATTCTCGCGAAAGATTACGTGGATGGCATTCACCTGGATTACGTGCGGTTTTGCGACGTGATCCTGCCGGTAAACCTTTGGGCTAACTACAAGCTTGACCAAACAAAGGAGCTGCCGGAATACGATTATTGCTACTGCGAGGTATGCCGTGCGGGGTTCAAGGAGTGGCGGGGCGAAGACATTAGCGCTATCCAGTACCCGGAGGCAAGCTTATCCTGGCGTTTGTTTCGCTACCAGGCAATCACCAACGTGGTGAACCGGTTGGCGAAAGTGGCAAATTCATATAAAAAGCCCATTACCGCTGCTGTTTTTCCTACACCGGAAGTCGCCCGCCGCAATGTGCGCCAGGATTGGGTGAACTGGAACCTCGACGGCGTTTGCCCGATGATATACCACGGGTTTTACAAAGAGCCGGTAGCCTGGATCGGCGATGCGGTACATGAAGGCGTGAATGCCCTGCACGGCAAATACCCGCTTTACGCAGGTATTTACCTTCCGGATTTTAAGAACCCGCAGGAAGTAAAGCAAGGTATCGAGTATGCGTTAAAAAACGGCGCTGCGGGCGTATCGATCTTCGGCAACGTAACCCCCGAAGTGCTCTATGCGTTAAAAACCGCGACTGTATAGTTATTTCCTGCGGGATCCCAGCCACAAAAGGGAGTTGATGAGGAGCTTGTTTTGCGTCTCGTTATCAAACGTGAACGAGAGTGCTTGGTTGGTTTTTCCGTAATCCATGTCGTTGTGGCCCATGTTTACGTATACCATGCGAAATTTTTTGTTGGTCCACACTACCGGGTAATACCCGCTGTGCCAGATCTCGTATTCTTTAGGGCCTGTGCCCAGGGGGAAGCTGGTGGAATCGATAGCGAGCAGGATATCGATATCAGGGTTGGCTTTAAGATCGTTGCTCCAGCGGTACCACTCGTTTGGCGAAGATTTAAATGTTCCCGGTAATCCTTTCATGGTAGGATGTTTGGCGTTTTCAACACGCAGCACAGCGGATGTTGGCCGCCAGGTATTGCTTTTATATTGTCCCGAGCCGAGGAACACGTTGTGGAACCAGTCCCAGTTTTGCGGGTAAGCGGATGGACTGAGTGCGAAGGCCGAGAAGTGGAAGCCCATCCAGGCGCCGCCATTTTCCATGTAATGCTGGAATGCCTCACGCTGCGCCGGTTTCTCGGGCCGGGTATCCAGGAACAATATCACCTGGTACTTGGCGAGGAACTCCGCATTCATGTTATCCCAGTTCGAAGTAGAATCGTAGGTGAAGTGGTACTTTTCGGCCATTTTAGGGAACCATTGGTTGGCTTCGTGAACGTAACTGATATGTGCCAGGTCGCTTTTGCCGGTGTAAAAGGCGATCACGTTAAATTTTGATTTGCCGCTTTGCGCGCGAACCGGGGAGAAGGCAGCCAGGATAACCAGCAAACCGGCGATGGTCTTGCCGGCGGTGTTAAAAACTGAAGGCATATGGTTGTAATAAGGGATTAATATTTCTTTTTTGTTTGCCGTAGGAAGTAAAACGTTGGCCTTCTTTCTGACTTTCGTAATCGAGCCTGGCCCAATGTTCATCTTTTGCTTGGTTCATTACGCGGGCCTCGTGGCGTCTTTGAATCCTGCGAGGGTCCGTTTCATTAAGGTGCCATACACAGGTAACGCCCATGCCGGTATCGAGCACCGCCTGTGAATCGTTTGCTGAGGCTGCACCCGCGTTTCCCCGGTAAAGGTAAATGGCCTGTGAACTGCCGTTCCCTTTCACGGATGAGAGCAGCACCCGGATCAATGCGGTCTTTTTTACGAAGCGCCATTTGCCGAGGTCTCCAGCCGCCAACTCCGGCGAAAGCAGGAGCACCGTTATAAAGAGGGTGGCGCCCCGGGTAAGCCATGTGCGGTTTATCTTCATTGTTTCTTATAAGCTTTTACGGTATCGTCAATCGCTTTTAACAGGGAATACTGGTCGTAGGTATCGTATGACAGTGCCCAGATCATGATCCCGGCGGCCTGGTCCATGGCGAGCTTTGTTTTCTTCTGGATGGTTGGGATGCCATTATGGTAGAAAATGTCGCCCAACTCGTCTTTCGAATAGGCATCCGGGTACACTTTAATGATCTCGTTATAATTTTTGTAATCCATTTTGATCAGGTCGCGGAAGGCATGGCCGTAGAAAGGGACGCCTACGATGAGCTGGTCGCGCCGAGCCCCGCGTTTCGCCCATTTGTCGAGGCCACGCTGCGCGTATTCGTAGGAGGCATGCTGCCCCGGGTTATTGGGCGTCCACGCGCCGGTAGCGTCGTACGACATGATATTGATCCAGTCGAACAGCGGTATGGTCGAATCGCTGAAACGATCGCTGGCATCGCCGTTTAAGGCCGCGGTAACGAGCATTTTTTGCGGACGAAGCGTATCACACAACTGCCGGATAAAAGCATCGTAGTCCTTGTTGATGGCTGGTCCCTCCAGGTCTACATCGATGCCCTGCAGCTTATTCCGTTTCAGAAAATCCGAGATGTTGTGTATAAACGAGGCGCGGGCCCCGGGTGTGGCGATCAATTTAAAGTAATTGAAACGCATGTTCCCGCTGGCAGACCCGCCGCCGAGCGAAACCAGCACTTTCACATTTTCTGCATGGGCGCGCGTAACCAGCTTTTCCATCCCGCGGTTGTTGCCACGGAAGTTCCCGGTGGTATCGGGGTTAATAAATGCCCAGTTGATGTGCGTCAGCTTCTTAAAATCGAGGCTGTCGATGTCTTTGTTCATATCGGCCCAGCCGGGGAAATAGCCGATCACTTTAAAAGCGGGTTCCTGCGCCAGTGCGCGTGAACCGGTAAACAGCAAACCGCAAAACAGGAATGAAAGGTAATTTTTTATAGACATAAGTATAATTGGCCGGATCTTTCTGACCCACTACAAACGTGCGGATTAGTTCTGTAGAGTTGTAGTTTTTACACACTACAATAACTCTACAACTACCCGAAATACAGGTTATATTACCATTTCCCGATTTTTTGATGCCCCTACAGTTAAGCTGATCCAAATTAATTATCCTTAATTTCGGGTTCAACATAACCATACCACCGTTCCAATTGCATGAAGATCTTTTTTTCCCTGGTTATCTTTTTATTCCTGGTTCCTGGCTGTAGTTCCCTTTTTTCCGCACGCGCTCAGAATACCATTGGCTGGCCATCCGTTACCAATTACAGCAGCATGGATTACAAGGGAGGAGCCCAGACCTCCGATATTGCGCAGGACCAGAACGGCATTCTTTACTTTGCCAATGACGATGGCCTCCTTACCTTTAACGGTCGCTACTGGAAGATTTATGCCCTGCCGAATAAGGCGCAGGTAAAAGCGATAGCGGTAGATAACGAAGGGCGCATTTATGTGGGCGGACACGATGAGCTTGGCTACTTCGCTCCCGGAAAACAGGGAACACTTGTATTTCATTCACTCAGGAGCCTGGTGCCTGCCGGCGAGCGGCAATTCGCGGATATATGGAACATCGTATTTCATGGCAAAGAAGTTTTCTTTCGCACCAACGAGTCTATCTTCAGGTTAAAGGATAACAAGATCACCACCTTCGACGCCCCGGGCGGATGGCGGCTGCTCGCCAATGTGGGAACCCGCCTTTTTGCGGAGGATAAGCGCGACGGTTTTGTAACGTTTTCCGGCAATAAATGGGTTCCCGTCATCCCCGGGGTCACCAATCACCTGAAGATAAAGGCAATTACCCTTTACAGGGGCGATACGCTGCTGGTTTATACCATGAAGGACGGCTTGTTCCTGCTTTCCGGAACCACCTTATTCCGGATGCCTTCGGAGGCGGACCCCTACCTTACCAGCGCGGTTGTAAACTGTGCACGGCAGATCAGCGCAGACCGATTTATGGTGGGCACGATCTCCGGAGGTTGTTACATTATCGATCTGCATGGCAGGCTGGTACAGAAGTTCTCGCGGCGGGAGGGGATACAAAACAACAATATCAAGAGCATTTTCCTGGACCGTGATCATAATCTATGGCTGGCGCTTGAAAATGGCGTCGATTTTATTGCCTATAGTAGCGCAGTCACCCGCATCCATCCCGATAGGGAAGACCAGGTGAACTGCGGCGTCGTCCGTATTTTCGACGGAAAGCTGTTTGTAGGTACTTCCAACGGTCTTTATTTCGTTCCGCTAGACTTTTCGAAAAGCGACCTGAGCTTTAGCAAGGGAACTTTTACACCTGTTCCTAATACCAAAGGGATGGTTTGGGGCCTGTCTGAGGTGAATCGTCAATTATTGCTGGGACACAACGACGGCGGTTTCGCCATCCGCAATAATCAACCGGTACCGTTAACCACGCAGCATGGCGTATTTAATTTTTTTGCGCTCCCGGGCGGCGAAGCGCTCGCATCCACCTATACCGGGTTGGAGCTGCTGAGCTTCAAAGGCGGATCTTTTGCCGATGCGGGGAAGGTGAACGGAATTTACGAAGCATTGCGGTATGTGGCTATCGACAGGCAAACGGTTTGGGCATCCCATTCGTTCCGCGGCGTTTTCCGGCTCCGGTTGTCGGCCGATCACCGGTCGGTAGTGCCTGACACGTTGTATGGTAAAACGTCGGGCTTGCCTTCCAATGTAAATAATTTCGTTTTCCCGGTAAGGGGCAGGGTAGTGATCGCTACCGGGAAAGGTATCTACGAGTTTGATGAAACACACAAGCGATTTCGGCCATCGCCCTTGTTTAAGCCGGTATTTCAGGAAGAAAGCATCAGGTACCTGGTGGAAGACGACCGGAGTAATATCTGGTTTGTGAGTAACCAGCGGGTAGGCGTGGTAGATTTCCACAAACCGAATGGAAAGCAGCCATTTACTATCATTTATTTCCCCGAGATCACGGCACAAAACCAGGCTGGTTACGGATATATCTACCCGTATAACCAGGAGAATGTTTTTATCGGGTCTGGTAAAGGTGTATATCACCTTAATTACAGTAAATATTCAGGCGACAAAGTGGCCCCGACTGTGAGCTTAAGTGCTGTAAAAGCGGTTTCCGGTAAGGATAGCCTGATCTTTGACGGTTATTTCTTTAACGGGAAAGGCGCATCGAAACAACAGGAGGCCGACCAGATCGTGAGCCTTCCCAGTCGCTGGAATTCCTTTCACTTCGAATATTCGCCGGGCCTGTATGGTCAGAACGATCATGCTGAGTTTAGCTACCAGCTTTCGGGGTTTGACAAAGGATGGTCTGACTGGTCATCCAAAACGGAGAAAGATTATACCAATCTTCCTTATGGGATGTATACCTTTTCCGTAAAGGTACGCAACAACCTGGGAGCGATTTCGAAACCGGTGCAATATACGTTCATCGTTCAGCCCGCATGGTACGAAACCGCCTGGGCCTATTTATGTTACGCCTTGCTGGCGGGATGGGTGATATACCTGTTAACGGGGCAGCAAAAAAAGCGGCTGGCGTTGCAGCAAAAGAAACACGAGGAAGAGCAGCAACGCCGCGCCTACCTGCACCAGCTGGAGCTCGACCGCACGGAGAAGGAGATCATTGCCCTGAAGAACGATAAGCTGGAATCGGATGTGATGTTCAAAAATAAGGAGCTGGCGACCATTACCATGCACCTGGTAGAAAGAGGAAAGCTGCTTTCGAAGATCCGCGATGAGCTGGCTGCGCTTCCCAGGAAAACGGACGGCTCCAATGAGTTCAGGTCCATTCTCCGGCTGTTAGCCGAAGCAGAGAAGGGCGATAAAGACTGGGAGCACTTCTCCACCTATTTTGACGAGGTGCACCGCAACTTCCTCTCTAAGCTGAAGGCGTTGTATCCCGTTCTCAGCTCTACCGATCTGAAGTTATGCGCCTACCTGCGGATTAATCTCAGCTCGAAAGAGATTGCCCAGTTGATGAACATTTCGCTTAAAGGCGTGGAGATCAGTCGTTACCGGCTGAGAAAAAAACTAGGGCTCTCGCAGGAAGTGAACTTATTTGATTTCCTGATGCAGGCCGCTAATTAACTGGTTCATGTAGTCGTCGATACCTTTAAACAATAGCTGGTCATCGCGTTTCCAGGGTTTTCCGTTCTTATAGTCCCACCAACGGTATTCGATCTCCGAGTATTCGTGGGTAACCCCGGGCATGATGGGGTTCACATAAAAATTATAGGCCTGGAAAATGCAGCTGTCATTGCGAACCAGTATAGCGATTTCAGGTTTTACCCAAAAGTAATTGCCCGATTCGCTGGTGGTGAGCTTAAAGATAGTGCTGCCGGAGATCCTTCCCGATAGTTTACCGGCATGCTGCAGTCCTTGGTCTTTTCCTTTGAAACTCGCTTTAAACCACGACAATGCTTTTTTATAAGCATCATCCCTCGTCCCGTTTACCGGGAACGATCTTTCGTAAAAGACGATCCCCTTTTTAATGGGCATGCGGATGATAGAGTCCTTTTGTGCGAAGGAATGTATAGCCATAAATAAGGGCAGAAAGAAAATGAGCTTTTTCATTGTGATTGGTGGTTTGTTGGTCCTAAATCCTTCCCGCAATTCTTGATGCCGCTGCGGCATCAAGCAGGATCTCGCAATTGGGGTGCAGCTGCACCACCGAAGCGGGAATGTCTGTGGTAACAGGCCCCAGGATGGCCTGTTCGATAATTTCAGCCTTATGTACGCCCTTCGCGATCAGGATGAGTTTACGGGTGTGCATAATATTTTTTATTCCCCGTGTTAAGCCACCGAGCTCGATATGGGGCGGTACTTGCGTTTCCCTGCGCACACGCGCCTCAAAATCCGGGTCCATGGGCGAAACCCAGGTTTCGCTTTCAAACGGTGTTCCCGGCTGGTTGATGCCGATATGACCGTTGCTGCCAATACCAAGCATTTGGAGGTCTGCGCCGCCGCGCGAAGCGAGGCGTTCTTCAAAGAGACGTGCTTCCGCTTCAAAATCATCCGAAAGCGTGGGCGGCATGATAAAGTTTTCTTCAGGGATGCCCAGCGGTCCTGCCAGTTGGTTGAGGATCATAGTGTAACAGCTCCCTGCGTAGTCCCGCGAAAGGTTGGTGAGCTCGTCGACATTAAACAAGGTGATCTTCGACACGTCGAACGGGTATTTCGCGTAGATATCCGACACGATAGCGTGCATATCAATCGTTGTCTGGCCGGTGGATAGCCCGATCACCGCATTGGGTTTTTCCAGCATTTGGGCGATGATGCGCCAGGCAGCGGCGATATTAAATTCCTGTTCGGTAGAGGTTATAGTTATTTTCATGTTTTGGGGAATCAGTTGTCAGTTGTCAGCTATCAGCTATCAGCTGTCAGCCGTCAGCTGTTAACTATCAGCCGGCAGCTATCAGCTGGCAGCAACAGTATTACAAATTCTGCAGGTCTTCGTTGAAAAATTTGTCGAGTTGGGTAGCGGCGAACAGTTTGTCCTCGCCGTCGATATGTACCAGGAGGATATCGCCGTGCTTGATGGCCAGCGACAGCAGCCCGATCATGCTTTGCAGCGGGATGCGTTTTTCGTTCTTGGTAACATGTATGGCCGATTTAAACTGTCGGGCAAGCCGGATCAGCGAGGTTGCGGGACGTGCATGGAGGCCGTTGGCGGCCAGGATCCTGTATTCTTTCGTGATCATTGGCCTTCCTCCTTCAGATATCGGATGATGGTTGCGGAATTATCCATTTTCATTACGTTTTCTGTGATCTCCCGGGCCTTCGCCATGGAGTTATTTATTAGGATGTGTTTAATACCTGGAATGGCAGAGGCGCTCATGGAGAATTCCCGGAGACCCATGCCGAGCAGCAGCAGCGTGGCCATCGGGTCTGAGGCCATCTCTCCGCACATGCCCACGTGAATTTCGTGGAGATTGGCTTGTTCGATGGTGTTCCGGAGGAGGCGCAGCACCCCGGGGTTGTAAGGATCGTATACCTTTTCTACCTGCTGGTTCATACGGTCGGCGGCAACGGTGTATTGACAAAGATCGTTCGTGCCGATGCTGAAGAAATCGACCTCGCGGGCAAAAAGGTCGGCCATCACGGCTGCCGCCGGAATTTCGATCATCATCCCGATCTCGATGCCTGCGTTATAGGTGAGGTTGCTGGCTGCCAGTTCGTGTTTCGCTTTTTCGACCATCGCCTTTGCCTGGCGCAGCTCCTGCAGCGAAGAGATCATCGGGAACATGATCTTCAGGTTGCCATAGACCGAGGCCCTAAGGATCGCCTTCAGCTGGGTAATAAACAGGTCTTCGCGGTCGAGGCAGATGCGGATGGCCCGATATCCCAGGAAAGGGTTTTCTTCGGCGGGCAGCGGCAGGTAGGGAAGTTGTTTGTCTCCGCCGATATCCAGCGTGCGGATGATCAGGGTTCGGCTGGCCAGCTTTAACGCGGTTTTTTTGTAGAACTCAAACTGCATTTCTTCCGTGGGGAATGAATCATGTCCAAGGAACAACATTTCCGTACGCAGCAGGCCGATGCCCTCGCCGCCGTTGGCCGTTACTATTTCGAGCTCATCCGGGCCGGAGATATTCGCAAGGAGCTTCACCAGTTTTCCATCGCGGGTAACCGCCGGGATGTCTTTTAATGATTTTAACTTAAACTGGTCATTCTCGCGGGCTTTCTTCCTGTTGTACATGGCGATGGTAGCTTCATCCGGACGAATTATCACGAGCCCTTCCGAACCATCGGCTATCACCAGGTCATCGTCGGCTACCTGCCCGGGCTCCATTACACAGCCTACAATGGCCGGGATGCCTTTAGACCGGGCGAGGATGGCGGTATGCGAGGTCTTTCCACCCATGCGTGTCACGATGGCCGATATGGTATCTGCCGTAAAGGTAAGTGCATCCGAGGGGGCGATATCCTCGGCGAACAGCACCGTATCCAGTTCAATGTGCGCCATTGATTCCGCGGTTCCCGGGCTTAATTGCCTCATCAGCCGGTTGCCGATGTCTTCGATGTCGGCCGACCGGGCACGCATATATTCGTCGTCCATTTGCCGGAATACCTGTACCAGTGCGGCAATGGCTTCCAGCACCGCATCGTGCGCGGTCATTCGCCCCGTGCCGATCCGTTCGGTTACATCCCCCCGCAACTGGGGGTCGTTCAGCAATTCCACTTGTGTCTCCAGGATGTCGGACGCTTCGGCCGAAAGGTTGGTATTTTCGTTTCGAATGGCATTAATTTCGCGCAGGGAGCCAGTCACCGCCTGTTCATAATTGGCCAGCTCCTGTTCAATTTCGGCATCGGTAGACAGCACTTTCCCGCGGAGCGCTGTTTTCGTTTTCCTGAGCACCCTGGCTTTGCCGATCGCAACGCCGGGTGAAACGCCTAAGCCGGTAATTTTGAGGTTCATCAGCCGAAAATATTTAAGATGCTGCCAAGGAAACCAACGGCCAGTAAGCCCGGCAGCAGCCACGTGGTTTTTACGTTCTTTTTTACCAGGAAGTATACCAGGAAGGTAAGGCCCAGCGGGAGCACGCCGGGAATGACCTGGTCCAGCACCCCCTGTACGGCGATCGGCGAACCATGTGTACCGATCGTAAGCGGCGTGGTAATAGGCATCAGCGTGGCGGGCATGGCGCCCACCACCATCATCCCCAGGATAGAGGCGCCATAAGTAAGCTTATCCAATACCTGGTTCCTGGCCATTTTCTGGAGGAACCTGGTGCCGGCGGTATACCCGATGAAAGTAAGCCGGTACCGCAGTAAAAAATGGGGAATGTTAAAGATGAGCAGGAAGAGAATAGGGCCTAGCAGGCTGCCTTTTAATGCCAGGGAGGTGCCTACGCCGGCGGAGATCACCTTAAGCGTGCCCCAGAAAAAGGAGTCGAAAACACCGGCGAGCGGTCCCATTAAGCCCAGTTTAACGGAGTTGATGGATTCTTCGTCAAAGCTTTTATCGCGGCTGTTCTGCTCTTCCATGGCGGCAGTAATACCCAGGATGAGCGTGGAGCCATGCGGTGCGGTATTAAAGAACTGCAGGTGCCGTTTCAGCGCTGCGGCCATGTCTTCCCGGGCGGGATATAGTTTCCGGAGCACCGGGATGATCGAAAAGGCGAAACCGGTATTTTGCCAGGTCTCAAAGTTAAAGTTCGCTTCCAGCGCCATCGACCGCAAGAAAACGCTCCTGAGCTCCCTTTTACCGATGCCTGATGGTCCGGCGGGCTCTTTTTCGGCCGTGAGGGGGTCCATGTCTTCTTCCCCGGGTTCGTCTTTGTGGGTAAGGCTGGTGATGATCAGCGCCGTAATAACGCCAAGTCCGCCGACAGCGATGAGCGGAAGTTTCAGGTAGCTTGTCATGATAAAACCGAGGAAGAAATAAGGCGCTACATTTTTATTGAACATCAGGTTCATCAGCAAAGCGAAACCGAGCGCCGGCAGCATGTTCCCGGCTACCTGCAGTCCTGAATGTACCCAGGAGGGGACCTGGTCGAGCGCCATTTTAATCGCCTCCGAGCCCAACTGAAGGGCAAGCAGGGAGATGAAACCCATCAGCAGCGGTTTCAGTAGTCCCGAAAAAATATGCAGCCACTGGATCTTGCGGTAGTTCCCTTCTTCGGCATACCGGTTAAACCGCTTATTAAAAACGGGTCTGAACACGAACAGGCCGCTGATCAGTAATTCGGCCAGTATAGAGATTGGAACGGCCAGCGCGAGGGCTATCGCCGGTCCCTTTCCTGAAAGGATGGCAAAGGCGGTCCCGAGCACGCCGCCGGTGATCACGTCCGGCGGAATGGCCGCGCCAACCTTAATGTTTCCCATAAAAATGAGCTCGAGGGTAGCGCCGATCAGGATCCCCTGGTGAAGGTCGCCAAGAACAAGGCCTACGAGCGGCCCAAGCACCAGCGGGCGGCTGAGCAATGAAGTGCCGAGAAAATCTTCGGAGTGCCCGAACAGCACAATGAGCGTAATAAGCAGGTAAGTGATGAACATCTTCCGGTGATTATCAGATCAGGCTTTGTACGAATCGTTTTGTGTCAGACGGCACCTGCCTGATCTCCAGCTCAATCCCGTCATCTGCCAGTTGCCTGATAAGGGTAATGTCATCGTCGTTTACCGCGATGGCCTTCGAAATAAGCTTCGAGCCTTCTTTTCCGCGGATGCCGCCAAAATTAACGGACCTGATCTCGGGCACCTGTGCCGATAGCAGTGCGGCGTCTTTAATCGAGCTTACCAGCAGCAGGATCTTTAAGGCCTTGCTTTTCTCGGAGTTAAGGAAGGTGATGCTTTCTTTTAATGATTTGATCATCAGTTGTGTGCGTGCCGGTTTGGCCAGGCCGAGCGTGAGCTTTAAAAATTCATCGCTGGCCACTTTGTCGTTGGCTACCACCAGGCAATCGATCCCCAGGGAAGGTACCCAGGTAAATGCTACCTGGCCGTGTACCAATCGGTCGTCTATTCGTGTAAGTTTAATCATAAGTGTTTGTTGCTTGTTCCGTATTCATGAGTTTATTTACATAAACCAGTTGTTCTTTAGCGTTTGCAATGGCGTTTTCGATCACTTCGTCCACCGGTTCTGCCGGGTCAGAAAGGATGATTTCCATTACAAGGGCGAGGTTAAAGCCCGACACCACGTGCGCCCTGCCCTGCAAAGCGTGGGTTAACACCTGGTTGGTGATGCTGCCGCCGAGCAGGTCGGTAAAAACGACCAGTTCGGCATCGGGGCTTACCTGCCCGAGCACGGCATCGAGCTCTTGTTCTATCGTCCTGTTTTCGTCGACATAGGCTTGTATGATAAATACCTGCTCTGTGGCACCGGTGATGATATCGAGTGCCGATTTAACACCGGAAGAGAAGGTGCCGTGGGAAGCTATCAGGAATTGTCTCATCATTTTTTGGGTTGAATTTTTGCGGCTGGCATACCAGCTACCGGGTTGGACGACATAAATCCGTTTGGCATCAGGTTAATGGCTACGGTATGCTGGTTCATGATCGGCCACTCTTCGGTGCGCACTACATGGGTAACGCCTGTAACATACCACACCACCACGTCGGTATTATCGATGCTGCGGTTTTTGGCGGTCCACGCCGGCAGCCCTTGTCCTTTTTGATTACTGGCCGGGTAGTCTCCCGCGGGATAGAATTCGTCGGGGTTATAAGGGGTGGCCCAGAAATGGTGCCATAGTACTTCGGTGCGGTTAAACAGCGAGGATGTTTTATCGGCCAGCGGAGTAGCTCCCGATGCCGGCATTAACATGTAGGAGGCATTATTGCCGAATTTATTTTTTACCGTGGGATTGCTCACCATCCAACTCCGGTTAGTGGCCGTATTTACGTCGCGCTGGGCATCTTTCTCTTTCACGAACAGGGTCATTTTCGACACCAGGCTGTTGCCGAGCGGGTTGTTCGGGCCTTTCGGTACCTGGATGGTGTTCATCTCGCCTACGTTATTGGTCTGCCCGTCTACGTCCAGGTCGAAACGGTATACAAACCAGTGCTGGTGATTGGTCGCCTCGATATGCGGTCCCACGATGGTGCCGTACTGACTTCCCTGGTAAGGGATGGTTTCGTCGGCCGTGGCAGGGTCCATGGCATTCATCGGCATGTTTTTCATATCGCCCATGTCGTTAGAAACGCGGGCCACGGTGCGGATATGGGGGATGCCGTTCAGTTCGGTTTCCACGGTAATGTTGCCATCTTCCTTAAAGATCCATTTAAAGCCGTAGTCGTAGTTACCGGCCGTTACATAATATTTGATGGCCAGGTTGGTCGCCCTGCGCGAATAGTTTTCGTGCCGCCAGAGAATACCGCCATACTCCTCGAATACGGCGACGGAATTGTCGGATTTTATCGGGGAGCCGAATTCATCGTGCAGGGTTGCGGGCAGGTACGATGAATTCTCAGGGGCATCGGCGCCGATGGTGAGCGGACGTGCCTGGTCCTGGAAGAGGCGGTAAACCCCCACATCGAAATAATTGTTCACGGCATTTAAAAGATCCGGCGACCCGTAATTGACGATCATTTCGGCGAGCGAGCCGCGGTACATGATATAGCGCCATTTTTTCTGGGTATTGTCAAAGTACTGTACCTCCGAGATCACCAGTCCTTCGCGATTGTGAATACCAAACCGGAATTTCCAGAACGGGGAGATCACCTGGTTACCCTCGATGCGGTAATTGGTTCCTTCGGGCTGGGTGATCACTACCGGTTTAGGCGCCGTGAGATCGGGTTTTAAGGTCTTTCCGTCGAAGTAGCTGATGGCCAGCCGTTCTGAATAGCCCTTACCCATGTCGATTACTTTCAGCACTTTTTTATCGGTAAGGTCGAGATAAGCGTAAATACCGGGGATAGGATTTTCGCTGTATTTCTTGTTCTTGTACTCCGGTGAAACGATCCGTTCACGATGACCGATGGGAGATAAGCCCACATCGGCCGCAAAATTCCCGCGGTGCGAACGAACGGAATCGGGATCGATACCTCTTTTGCGGAGCGCCGCGTTCCATTCCTTGTTGCCGTAAATGACCTGGGAAACCAGGATAGAATCCTGCCTGAACTTCCCGACAGGTTGTTTGCCGGGCACGATCTCGTACGACAGCATTTTGGCCTCCCGCAGGTCGACCACCGTTTTGGCCATCGTGTTACTGGCATAGTCGTAAAGCAAAGCATATCCTTCGCGCCGGTAGGTTTGCCCTGGTTTCCAGGCGAGCACCTCTTGTTTAGGCGGTTCTTTCAGGTTGATGATGCTAAACAGGCTCAGGCTATCATTACGAACTTTGCCGGCTTTGAGGAGCACCTGCCTCATCAGCCTGATCTCGGTAGAATCCAGCGGATCGAGCGGATGTTTGTATTGCATGGTGGTGCGCTGCTGGGCATCGGCGCGGTTGAAGAGGGAAAGGACCAGCGTGAAACAGAAAAGAGGTAAGGTTTTCTTCATGGTGCTATCTGATTAATTACGGATCGGCTCATACAACCGCCTGACCAGGCGATTATTAAAAATTGTCCTTCTCATTTCCGCCGGATCGGTCGTGCCTTGCCGAGCATAAACGATCTTGCCTCCGGGTTCTCCGGTCGAAAGCGTTTTAACGTCCTGTGAAAACGGTAAGGTGCTCCGGCATAGCAGCAACGCGGTAATGATAAATGTCCTGGTAAGATCTTTCATATACTGCCTGTTTATTGCAGCGAAACCGCCAGTAAGTACCAGGCTGCATGCGGCAGCCATTGCTCTCCCCATCGCCAGTCGTAATCTTTACCGGTTACTGCATAGGATAGGTTAAAATCTATATCATGTTCATCGTTTAACCCGGAAGTAATGCCGTTCACGATCCCGCCGGGCGCATTCGAGTATTCGAACGTGCCGAAGAAGCCGTACGACGGGTTGTTGCGGCCGGTACCCTGGAGCATCGACGCATCGAAAGGGTTTAGCCCCAGCACCCAATTCAGCTGGTCGAGGGCAAAGCGCTGCAGCGCATCGTGGAAAGGCCGGTCATCTTTAAACAGGGCTGCCGCGAGTTTCGCGGCGGCGGCCAGAGAACCCAGCCTCGCGTTTTCACCCTGCCACCAGGGCGCGGCCTCGCTGCCATGTGGAAAGAAAAAGGCGCTATTCCGCTTACCCAGTGTGTCCTGTACCAGCTGCCGGCTGTAACCAAAAGGGTTGGTCACTTCGCGGGTGATTGCCAGTTCGTATTGCATCGATCTTCTCACCGCCTGGCGGATCTTGTTTTGCGTTTCCGCGGAGGCGTGGGGGTAATAAAAAGCCAGGCTCGTTACGGGCAGACCGGCATCCGAGGGGTGAAAGAAGGGACGGTCGGCGTTGTCTGCCCGCCAATAATCGTGGTAGGCTCCCCACGAGGCAAGCCTGCCGATGAGTTGAAGTGCGCGTTTTTCTGCAGCATCTTTATAGCCGGCCTTTTTTGTA
The DNA here is from genome assembly GCF_009834915.1 of Hufsiella ginkgonis. Classification (GTDB taxonomy): domain Bacteria; phylum Bacteroidota; class Bacteroidia; order Sphingobacteriales; family Sphingobacteriaceae; genus Hufsiella; species Hufsiella ginkgonis. Next base: position 419,155 of record NZ_WVHS01000003.1, read on the forward strand.
GCAGCGTAAAGCTCAGTGGCGGCACAAAGGGCGGTGTAATCATCAATGATATTTTCCTGTCCATCGTTGGTCATTTGCACGTTTTCCTTTCCGAGAAAGGCGAAGGCCTTTTCTGCGGCACGGAGGTAGTCAGCCTGTTTAAAATCGCCCGAAACCGGGAACGTAGATGCCATGGCAAGCGCCGCGATCGCCAATCCCCCGCCCGAGCGGAAGCTTACCTGGTAGCTGCGCCAGTTATCGCTGACGGCGCTGTTGTTAAATGGCTGGTCCTTAGTTTGTTTTATGCGATAGCTTTGGTCTTCCGCCCTGATCACCCGGTCCTGCGGCAGTTTTCCCGGGCCAGGGGCAGAAACCGAGCGGTAGAAAGATCCGTTGGCAGTTTGCATCCTGACAAGAAAATCGGCCCCATACAGCGCTTCGTCCAGCAGCCTCCGGTTGTATTGGCGATAGCTGGTACCCGCTCTTTGGGTGAGCAGCATATAGGTTTTAAACAGGGTCCACGCGGTTAGCGATGTTTGCTGCGGATTAAAAAACGACGAAAAAGTTAGGTGCGACAGGTGTTTGCCATAGTCGCCGGATGCGTCATACCAGCCACCGTGTGCATCAACCGTGTCTGTTTTACCCGCAAGGCGGATGTTGCGGTCGGCTTTGTCGGGCAGGCCCGAACTTCGCTGCCCTTTAAAGTAGTAGATCACGTCTGATAACGTGGCTTGCTCCAGTACTTCCTTACCGATCTTAAAGGGGCAGGACACTACCACCGTGGTTCCTGTGTTAATTTTGAGGAAATAGGTGCCCGGCGTTTTAAAGGCGGAGAAGTCCAGCGCCCAGAACACCCGGTTCTTCCACTTATCTACCGGGCCGGCGTATGTTAATTTCCCAGTGTATACCGGTTTCGCGGTAATGGCCTCCACCAGCTGAAAATTCCCGATGGCCAGCTTCCTCGCTGCTACCACTACTGCGCGTTTGGCATAGGCGTCCTCGTACCCGACGTGGTTGACCAGGATCTTTGCCTGCTGCGCGCGCATCGCCAGCGGCAGCAGCAGCAATGCCAGAAGGTATTTCGTTATTCCTGGCATCATATCTTTATATAGATTTTGCGTTTGTCAAGTATCCATCCAATAGACCAGCAGAGCAGCATGTACAGGACCGCGTAAAGCAGCGACCCCGGCTTTCCATGGGAAATGTACCGTCCGATCCATTGGTTCGCTTTCCAGCCGATGGCGGGGCCCGCATAAAGTAACTGTACCAACAGGTCGGAAAGGACATAGATGAACAAGGTATTCCGGCCAAAGACCAGGAAGAAATAGGTCCAGTTACCGTTGTTCCAGTTTTTTAGTTCGAGGCAGAAGATGAGGAAAGCGAGAATGATGAGATCGGTCCCGCTGGTAACCAGTACGAAAGAACTCGTCCATAATTTCTTATTAATGGGCAGTACCATATTCCAGCAAAGTGCTGCGAAAATTGCCAAACATCCTGAAAGCAGTAGCATGGTAAGCGTATCATAGCCTTTGCCTTTTAGCTGTACCAGGCGTCCGGCGTAGTAGCCGATAATAACGTTCACGATGGCAGGCAGCGTGCTCAGGATCCCTTCAGGATCAAATGGAACGCCTTCGCCATGGTAAAGATGGTCGTTCCCCAGCAGGAACGTATCTAGGCGTGCGCCCGCATTACCTGTCATGCTCAGCGGGCCGGAAGCATCGGCAAACAGCAAAAGCACGGCCCAGTAGCCAACCAGCAGGATCGCCGAGGTAATAATCACCCATCTTGTGAAGAGGAAATGGACCATCAGCGAAGCGAAGCAATAACACAAGGCGATGCGCTGCAGCACGCCAAAAATGCGCACATGACTAAACGGCCGGAAGGTTGCCGGGTCTTTGTCGAAGTTATAGAACGGGAACCAGAACAAGAGCACGCCGATCGCGAAAATGAGGAGGGTGCGGACCAGTATTTTCCTGATCAATGCGGCGTTGCCAAGTTCGCTGTATTTTTTCAGCGAAAAGCTCATCGCGTTTCCCACGGCGAACAGGAAGGAGGGGAAAACGAGGTCGGTAGGGGTAAGTCCGTGCCAGGAAGCGTGTTCGAGCGGCGCATAGATGTTCCCCCAATCGCCCGGATTGTTCACGATGATCATGAAACAGACCGTCATGCCGCGAAACACGTCCAGTGATAAAGATCTCGGTCCCGGGTTAACTTTCATCTTATTTATTTTTCCTGCCGAGCCAAAGGATGGCGTCGCCGAACATTTTATTTTGTAAGTCGCTGGTGAATATGTGGCTGCCATGGCCCATGTTCATATATAGCATATTGTATTTGTTGTTAGTCCACACCACGGGCGTGTCGCCACCCCTGATCTGGTCCTTAATACCAAGCGGGTAGTTCACCGGGTCGAGCGTTACCAATACCGTTACGTCCTTATTCAGGCGGGGGCTGGGCTCCCACGTATACCATTCATTCGCCGGGGCACGGTACACGGCCGGCATGCGGTGTGTAACAGGGTGTTTCCGGTTATCCACAATTAATTGCACCGGCAGCGGCGGCCAGTTATTCATGTGGAAAACTCCGCCGCCCAAAAAGGCGAGGTACCAGGGCCATTTGGTATAACGGTCGTTATACGCGGCTACATGGAACCCGAGCCATCCGCCGCCGCTCTCCATATATTTCTCGAAAACAGCACGCTGGGCCGGGTTTTGCGGAAAATCATTTATCCACATCACTACCTGGTAGTCGCGGAGTTTTTCCTCGTTCATATCGGACCAATGTGTGGTCGAATCGAACGTGAAGTGTTTCTTTTCAGCCAGCCTGGCGAAGTATTTAAGTGCATCCCGTTTAAATACCACGTGATCGCGTTCTACGGTATTTGAGTAAAAGGCGAGTACCTTAAAAGTTGATTGTGCGAAAACCGGGCTGCAGAAGAGCAGGAAAATAGTGGAGAACAGTAATCTTTTGCGTGCTCCTGCACGCTCAGCATAACAGGCGGACGTTATTTTTTTGATGCCCATGAGATCGCGTTTTTAAAGAGGGTTAAATAGTCAGGGTTGTCAAAAAGATCGGGAGAGTGGCCCATAAAGATGTACACGTTGCGGGCCGCAACATTCGGGTTGGTCCATATCACCGGGTGGTCGCCCATTTTGATTTTAGAATCGGGGACGTAGGTAGCCTCATTTACGCTGGCCAGCACGGTTACGTTTGGCCTTGGACTTTTATTATAGGTATACCATTCTTCCTTCCTGACGGGGAAACTGGGAGGTATGCCCTTCATCACCGGGTGATCTTTTGCTTCGTTCTTTACAGTGGCGGCGGCAAAAGTGGCTATGTAATTTTTATAGGTGATATCGCCCATAAAACCAGAGAACCATTTCCACATCGGGTAACCGTCAAACTCGCCCAGCAGTGTGGCGTGGTGGAAGCCGATCCAGCCGCCGCGACCTTCGGTAACGTATTTTTGAAAAGCGGTTGCCGCCGAATCCGTCCAGGCATATGGCGGATAATCCAACTGGATAAAAAGCTGGAACTGTTTAAGGTAGTCTTCAGTGACCGGTTTCGTGTTGCGGATAAAAACGAACGAAAAGCTGCTGTCGGCCCCAAGCTTATTGAGGTATTCTTTTGCCCTGGCTGAGTAGGCTTCGTGGTGACCGCCATTTTCGGCTAGCACGAGCACCCTGAACCTGGGTTCGCGGTTAGCTGCGCGCGTACGCAGGTCCTTCACAGGAATGGTCATCATCCGGCCTATCGGTTTTTTTCCCCGGTAGGTGATCATTCTCATTTGTGTGGCGTCCTTCGGCGGGACCACCGGGGAGGTATATTTTGGATAGAACCGGTCGGGATAGGTATTGTCAAAGCTGTAATAGATGTCAAGGCCGTCGATCTCTGTACGCAGTACGATGTTCAAATCGCCCGAGGGGTTAACTTCGCTGCGGATTACCGGGTCGTACATCGCGGGAGAATATTTCACCTCGGCGGCATCGAAGCGTGCAAACTGCTGCTCCACCCGGGGGATAAAACTTTTCCAGCTCTTTTTTTCTTTTGGCGACCAAACAGATTCAGACAAGGCGAAGGCACGGGGCCAGGTCATATACTGCGCATGGCGAAGGTTATACACCTGCTCGGTCCATAAGTTGGCCTGCCCGCCTTTAATGTATTTTGCGTCGGCCCCTGCCGGGACCGGCTCGAATTTATAGGCTTTTTCCAATCGTAAGCTGGCGTAGATCAACGGCTCGGTGGCCGGATCGCCCTGCATGTAATCGAGGTAGCCAAAGCTGGTAGGGCTCATTACCACATCGTGTTTCAGGATACTGGCTTCTACACCGCCTTTTTCGCCGCGCCAGCTCATAACGGCTGCACCGGGCGCCAGTCCGCCTTCCAGGATCTCGTCCCAGCCGATCAGCTTCTTCCCTTTAGAATTAACGATGGCGCTTACCCGTTTCTCGAAATAGCTTTGTACTTCGTGCATGCTTTTTAGCCCTTCGCGCTGCATCAGGGCTTTTACGGCGTCGCTTTTCTCCCAGAAGTTCTTCGCACACTCGTCGCCGCCCACGTGAATATACCCAAACGGGAAGAGCGGGGCCATTTCTGAAAACACCTTGTCCAGAAACTCGTAGGCTTTTTCATTGGCAGGGCAGATCGTATTGTCAATGCTGGCGATAATGCCGTCAGGTTTCCAATCCATAAAATTGGCATCACCCGAACTTACCTGGTAATTTACCGCATCAGGGGTACAGGAAATTTCGGGATACGAGGCCACGGCGGCAAGGCTATGCCCGGGCACATCTACTTCCGGAAGCACGTTAATAAAGCGGTCCTGGGCATATTTTACCACCTCGCGGATCTCTTCCTGGGTGTAAAACCCGCCCTGGGTGCGGGGAGTGCCTGGCTCTGAAGGTGCAAAATTGCCGAATTTGCCCACTTTCGGGATATTCCAGGCCCCTTTCTTTGTTAGATTGGGCAGGCTTTTGATCTCGATCCGCCAGCCCTCATCGTCTGTTAAATGCCAGTGAAACAGGTTCAGCTTGTAACGCGACATCTGGTCGATATACGCCTTAACGTCCTGTACGGAGAAGAAATGCCGCGCTACGTCGAACATCAGCCCCCGCCATTCGAACCGCGGGTAATCGGTAATGCTTACGTGGGGAACGGTCCAACGCACAGTGTTAACCGGGTCATGGCTTTCTATTTCGGCAGGAAGCAACTGCACAAGCGTTTGAGCGCCATAGAACAGGCCGGCGGGCTGATTGGCGCGGATGATGATCCCCGCCGCGCTGCTGGTGAGGTGGTAGCCTTCTTTACCGATTTCAGGGTCGTTCTTCGTGGTCAGTATTAACCGGATAGTGGCAGCACTGGGTTTGCCGGTGGTTTTTACCGTGTACCCGGTCGCTACTGCCAGCTTCTGCCCGAGGAACGAGGTAACGGGAGCAATACCGGTACCTGCCGCCTGGATCGTGATCTGCCTTGGTAAGGTAAACCTTCCCGGGTGTTCCGTAACCTTTACCGGCTCGGGGATGAGCTTTACCTGGCTTTTACCGGCCGATCCCAGCAACATCAGTAAAACTGGAGCGAGAAAAAACTTTTTTAAGGACTTCCTGGAGCTAAAATTCCGGTTCATAGTTTCGTTATTAAGCCGATCGGCCGTGATTTATTCTTGTGCCGGGCTATCTTAATTTATCGTTCATTACGTCGAGTAAATACTCCTTAGGGTCCGAGTCATATTCCCAGAACATTACACCGCCCATGCGATGCTTCAGCACGTATTTACATTTGTTTTTTACCGACCATTCATCATCGTACGTCATAAACTGCAGGGTAGAGGCATTAAACAGGTAAGGGGCTTTTGCCGCTTTGTCGCGGTAAGCGGTAAATCCTTTTTTATTAACCAGGCTGTCTTTTATGAACGTGTATCCTTTCCCGAAAGAATGAGACAGCATCGCATCGCCGATCCCTTTTTGAGCGCCTTCTTTCAGCTTGGAAGTTTTGCCGTAGAACGCCACGCCCATCACCAGTTTGCCGGCCGGTACGCCCGCTGCGATATAAGACCGGATGGCCTTATCCGCATCATTGCTTGATTTATAAAGCTTTGAAGCATACAGGTTTGTGTGGTGTCCGGCAATCGAGCTGTAGTAATAGTCGTAGGTCATCAGGTTGATATAATCCAGGTATTGTTGTGCTTTTCCCATCTCCGAGTGATCGAGGAACGATTCAAAGCCTCCCACCGCGGTGGTAAGCAGTTTATGTTTACCGGTTTCTTTCTCCAGTACATCCAGTTCTTTGCGCAAGGCTTCGAACATCAGGGTGAAATTTTGTTTATCCTCCGGCCGGTGAATGTTTCCTTGCTCGCCCTGCATATCGGGATATTCCCAATCGATATCTACCCCGTCTAGCTGGTATTTGCGGATAATACCGGCTGCGCTCGCCGCGAAGGCCTGCCGGGAAGTATCGGTGAGTACGGCGTCTGAGAAGTTCTCGCTCCACGACCAGCCGCCGATGGAGATCAGGATCTTAAGGTCCGGGTTCTTTTTCTTCAACAGTACCAGGTTGCGGAAATTGGTACTGTCGGTACGGAGATTGGTAAGCACCGCCCGGTTGTTCTGCACGTTTACGAACGCGTAGTTGATGTGCGTTAATTTTTCGGCATTAATGCGGTCGGCTTTTACCAGGCCTTTGTAGCCGCCGATGTACCCGATGATCACCGGTTTCGGCTTGTCGGCCACCTTCATAGAAAGCACCGAAATGATCAGCGCTACGAAACAAGTAGTAAGTATAGTTCTCATATTTTTAACCGGATCCTTCCTTTTTCCATAAATCTTACCAGGAGAATAACGAAGAGTGAAACCCCGACAGAACGGATCGCCCCGCCAAATCCTGTATTGAGGGCATCGGGATAATTAAAATGGGTCAATTCAAAAATAAAGTACAGGAGATATGGAACGAGGTAACAGGTGAGGGTGCTCGTTCCTGCGGGGCGAATGATCTTAAACCAGTCCTGTTTTCCTTTCCTGTCGACCAGGAAAATGAGGAGCTCGAAAACGAGTATGGTAATGCCGGCACAGATCAATACCCAGGCCGGTGTAGATTGAATTTTGGAGAGCCCGCCTGCAAACGGGCGGACCAGGAAGCCGCAAATGATGGCTAACGTTCCGGCTATGCCGAAAATGATCCACAATAAATGATCTTTTCCCTTCCCGGATAGCCTTGAGTACGTGCCGGTGATCACGATTCCCCCCATCACAAGCGCTACCGAGGATCCGTCGTCTATCAGCGGAATATTGAACCAATAGAACCCGGCATGGTTAGAAATATTAATGCCAAGGAATGCGAACAAAAGCACCAGCAGCACCCAGAAATTCTCTTTTACCAGGAAGAACAGGGAGGCGCAAACGAGGTATGCCCAGCCGATGATACCGAGAATGCCCCACCAGGAAGGCTCCATGCCATGCGGGTTCGCATCGTCGCCGCCTTTATATAGGCAGGCCATCAGGACCAGGATAGCCACGCCAATGCCTATCGGTACGTACCGTTTTAGTTTCGGCCAGGATTCAGGATAATCCAGCCAGATCAGGAAGAAGGCGATGGTGATCAGCAATCCCCAAACAGGGTAAGGCAGTACGGCCGCCGAACTGTAGCTCTCCAGGTTCACATGGAAAAAACCCATCACGATGAGCGCCAGCGAACGGGTAAAAATGTAGATGGCTACCTGCAGGAACGAGTCGCCCTTGTTTACCCGTGCGCGGATCGCCAGCGGAATGGAAAGTCCCACGATAAAAAGAAAGGCCGGGAAGATAAGATCCGCAAACCCCATGCGGTCCTCATTGCCTTCGGCATGTTCCATCCAGGCGGGGATATTGGCCACCCCGCTCAGATCGTTCACAAAGATCATCAGGAACATAGTGATCGCGCGGAGCACGTCGAGGGAAAGAAGTCGTTTGGGGAGTTGGCGCATTTTTAGCTGATGTCTTGATTGTACCTGATATGCTGTATTATCTATTATCTATTATCTATTGTCTATTATCTGATTGCTAATAACTAATAACCATTAACCTATTTGTACCCCCAATCAAGCTGTTACTCGTTAGCTATCAGCCACAGCTATCTCTCTTCCGCCATTGCGGCTACTGCCTGTAAAAACCATGCAGCATGCGGGATCCATTGTTCCGTCCAGCGCCATTCGTTGCCGTTCGCGCTGATTTTAAAATCGATACCGCTGCCGTCGGCGTTGCCGTCTTTGCCTGTTATGCCGTTGGATATGCCTCCTTTTCCCGACCCATGTCCGTAATTGGACGACATATACGGCACGTTATTTTTCCCGAACTGGTAAAGGAAACACATCGAGTAGGGGTTACGGCCGAGGATCCACGATAACTGGTTTGCCGCGAATTCCGCCAGTTCGGGTTTTACCCCCCATCCGCCTTTGGCGGGATACACCAGCCGGCCGCCTATGATAGCCGCCGCCGCGAGGGAGCCAAGTCGTGCATTTTCACCCTGCCACCACCAGCCGGTCTCGTTTTCGTGGGGGATAAAAAAGCCGTTTTGGATATTACCCTTGTAGCGGAACGTTTGCCGGGCGTAGCCGAAGGGATTGTTGGTTTCGGAGGTCACGCGGAGGTTATAATCGAGCGCTGCTTTAATGGTCGCCAGTGCCGGGGCGGTATATGCCGGGTCGGTCTCTTTGGTTAAATAGCGCGAAAGTGCGACCACCGGCAGCCCGGCGTCAGAAGCATGCCAAAATGGGCGGTTGCCATCATCGGCGATAAAGTATCCCTGGGGACTTAATCTTTTTTCGAGGTTCGCCGCACGTTTACGGGCCTCCGTCCGGTAACGCGGATCATTGGTAGCGATCCATAGTTCGGTAGCGCCAAGGAGCGCGCAATAATCATCGATAATATTTTCTTTCCCGTCATCCGTGTAGCGGGTGTTATTAATCAGCAGGTGATCGAACGCCTTTTTTGCGGCTTCGAGATACGCTGCGGAGGTAAAATCTCCGTCTTTTCCAAGCATTGAGATCCGGGCAAGGGCGGCAATCGCCAGTCCCCCGCCTTCGCGGAAAGCGCTCTGGTATTCGTTGGTAGTTATGCTGTTGGCCTTTAAGCCGACCACGCGGCGTGCAGAAGGATCTTTTTTAAAGTAACTGAAAATGATCATGCGGAAGTATCCGCTGTCTGACAGGGCGCGCATCATATAGTCGGCTCCCCAGATCGCCTCTTGCCGGAGCGAGTCCTTTACGGCGCCCGGAAGCAATCGCGGCAGGGCATCGTTGGCGCTCAGCATCGACCAAACAACGAGGGGTGTTTGTTGCGGCGACATAAAATTAGCGTACGCCAGGTGAGAAAAGTACTTACTCACATCGCCCGATGCGTCGCACCAGCCGCCGCGCATGTCGGCTGTTTCATTGCTGCCGTATAGCAATACTTTCGCATCCGCGGAAAGTTCTGCCGGCGTATCGGCACGCTGATGGGTGTAATAGGAAATAATGGCCGGGACGGTACGCACCGCGAGTGCATGAGCGGATATTTCAAAAGGTTCGGAACGGTATTCCTTGCCGCCTGAAGTGGTGCTGACCACGTATTTGCCGGTTTTCGTAAATGCGGAAAAGTTAGCGCGGTAATAATACTTGCCAGGCGCCCAATCGCCGATGGTGGTTGCCTGCTCGCAGGGCGCGGTAAGTACGGTTTTATTTCCGGTAAGGCTTATTAACGAGAACGTAGGTTTGGACGGCGCCGGCGAATCCAGGCGGATCACCGCCATTTTTGGTCCTGCGGCATCCAGTGCCACCTGGTTAACATAAATGGCGGGTTGCGCAGCACTAACCGCCGGCAGCAAAAGAAATAGGCCGGGAAGAATAACGGATCTAAACTTTTTCATTCGTGATCGCTGGATCTAATAGTTCAAAAATGAGACTAATCTTATGTTTTCTACCATTTGTGCGCCCTACAACAACCCTACTAAAACCATTTATATGCGTAAAAAATGGGGTTAGGAACTTAAAGGTCAAAAAAAACCGCCTCATGGATTCCATGAGGCGGTTCATTCTATCGATTAAGGTTTAAGATATTTCATTTTAACCGAATTGATCTTCAGGTACTGGTTGGTAGTGCTGGTACCGATCAGCGTAGCTACAAAACCAAAAGTTACGGTTTGTTGGGAGGTGAGCGTAAAGTTGATCGTTTGCGTGGCGATCGTAGTGAAGCTCAGGTAAGCGGCATCGCCAGTGGCGGTCAGCGTCGACTTAGGGGTGGTCAAACTGGCCGAGCCGATATTCGGCAGATCTGTACCTATCACTGCTACAAAGTAACAGGCGCCCGGCGAAGCGACGGCCATATTTCCAACCACTGTTTCCATGGTATAGGATCCGGCAGGTAAGGTAGCTGTCTGGTAGATCTTACCATTGGTAATGGTTAAACCGGTGGTGGTGTTTTTACCGGCCTCCATCGACATCGTACCTGCAAGCGGCGTGCCTCTTTCTACCCAGGTACCATAGCCTGCGTTGGTTGGCGCTACACCCCAGTTATTCGCGGCTGCGTTGGATGTCCAGTCAGCGAGCTTACGCCATCTTACGGCTGTTCCCGCAGTGGTTACACTTACGCCGGCGTCGCTGGTAGGCGCCATTGGGATGGACGCATTTTTGATGTACGTAGCGGTAACGTTGGTTTTTGCGCTCACTTCCCTGAAATCGGTATAAAAAGTATCGATCGAAGCCGTATCAGGCAGGTAAGCAGTGCGGTAGCGGAAGGTGCTGCCATATTTGTAGTTAGGCAGCAAAGTCTGCTCGGCGGCAGGAAGCACCTTCACGGTACCGGTTGCGTTCGAGGTAAGCGTGTAAGTTAACCGGGTGAATTGTGCGCCACCGGTTTTATCAAGACCGCCCCAGTTGATGGTGGTGGTCCCGTTGTCGGCCAGCTCTACGTCGGCGGTCGGTTTGTTAATCAGCGATGCTGCGTAACGGTCGCCGTATACATTCGCGGTAGCGCGAACTACGATCGAAGCATTCTTTAACTTGTCGTAAGTGATCACTTCGAAGTTATACGTTCCTTCCTGCAGGTTTGGGATCAGCTGTTTAAGTGTATCGGTTTTAGTGGTTCTTACCACGGGTACTACCAGCGAATCTTTACGGCTGTTCCAATAGATCTTGCAGGTAGTAACTTTAGGATCTGAAATGAACAGGCCTTTTACCAATACCCGGTTACGACCCGGCAGGATTTTAAGGGAGTCGACCCTCCCGGTATAAGATATTTCGCCGTCCTTAACATATTTTTTAAAATCATCCATTTTGGTACAGGATGTGATTCCCGCCATCAGGATTACAAGCAGGAATACGAGGACTTTATTGTTAGCAATTAATTTCATGATTTCGGATTTAATGATTGACTACTTAGGGTTACCGTATACCTGTACTTCTGTGATCATCAGGAATTGGGTGCCCATCCAGTTGTTGATGCATTTGATCCTCAGGTACCTGAGTTTCGGCACGTCTATGCGGAACTTCCAGCTGAAGCCGGCAGCGGCGATGTCGCGGTCTTCCTGTGTAAGCTCGCCATAAGTGGCAATGCCAGAAGGCTTTACCGACGTATAAGTGCCCAGTTTGTACCAGCTGTCATAAGAGCCGTCGGGATTCGGGTTGGCAGATCCCCAGATCTCGAAGTTCTTCATGTTGCCACGATAGAACCAGGTTTTTAAGCCGTTGATCGTTTCGGGGTAATCCCAGATCACGATGCGGCTCAGCTGCGCTAGCTGACCCACGTCGAAGGTGATAGAATGCGGGCCCGCGTCGGTAATGGTTGGCGGCGTGTATGCGCAGCTTGGAAAAACCACGGTTTCACCATCCCACATAGTGGAGATCCCGGTAGGAGAGGTGCCTGCGTTCGAATACGTTGCACGCTGGTCGCCTGGCCAGATCACCGGGTTCATGGTTTTGTAAAGCGTTTTGGAGAGCTTCATTTCGAATAACGGCTTCACGGTTGTGAAAACGGTATCGGTGGTGTTCAGGAAACGGTCGCGCACCACCACTGCAATGGTGATTGGAACAGTATCCAGTCCGCGGATATCGCGGCTGATCGTTTCCGCAGAGGTATAAATGCCGTCAAACTGCACATAACCTTTGTAGCCATCCTTTTTCATAGGGATGATGGCGATGTTTGATTTGGTCGGGTTTACCGCAGAAATGTTGATGCCGGCGAAATCGGCGATTACTTTAATAGAGCGTTTTACCCCCTGGATAGCATTCTCGAGCGGTTTAACCTTCACGATCACAGGTACGGAGGCTACCTCGCTCTTATTTACGGCGTAGATCTTTACTTCGTGCTCGTTGGTATCTCCGAACCCGTCGACCACCAGCGTATTGGTGTAGAAGGAGGCTTTCACTTCCCTTTCGGCGCCGGTTACCAGGGTGTATACCGCTTTTACGTAAGAGACGTCCTGGTCGGCAGGCAATTTATAGGTTAATGTCGCCTGGCCCGATTGATTAAGCACGGTTACCGAGGTCACCGGTGCCGGCGGCGTATCGTTTGACGACAGCGGACCCAATATTTCCTTATTGCATCCCATGAATACGATGACAGGCACCGCTAATGTTAATATGAATTTTAATGCTTTCATGTTCTTTGGTTTATAAACTACCATCCGGGGTTTTGAACTAAGTTCGTGTTAACGGTGAAGTTGCTTGTCGCGATCGGCCACAGGTAATCTCTCGGCGCCACAAATGTTTGTGCGAAAATGAGCCTTGGCTGGTAATAACCGGCTGCGGTCGACTGGCTGATAGACCATCCCGTGATGGGCGCATTCATCGCCGTTACCGCGTCTTTCCACCTGCGAAGGTCCCAGAAACGGCTGCCTTCAAAGGCAAGTTCGATGCTTCTCTCCTGTTTAATGATAGCCCTTAATCCGTCTTTGGTAGTGTACTTGGCCGGATTATTCGAGAAATTGGCCCACGATTCTTTTACGCCCAGAAGACTTGCACGTGTCCTGATCTTGTCGAGGTAAACGAAGATATCGGCTTCGTCCGGACCTTTGGCCTCATTAAGCGCCTCCGCGTATAACAGGTAAAGGTCTGCCAGCCTGATCTCGGGCCATTCGTAAGTTCTCACGGTATTGGCGCTGGCCGAGTTGGTGAGGTTCCATTCAACCAGCTTTTTAATAAAGTAACCGGTTTCATTGTAGTACCCTTCGGCGCCTGAATTGCCTGGCTGTGTGTATTTAGCCTGCATGTAGAAAGTACTTTCGTCTGTACCGCTGATGCCAGGGTTATTGGCGATCATGTACCATACGCCGCCGTCGAAACCAAGATCGGCGTAAAAACGCGGCTCACGGTCGTAGTTGATGCGCGCGGTCTGGTAACCGTTGGAGACGTAAAAGCGTTCCTCCCTGACTGCGGTACGCAGCTGGTTCTTGTTCGAAAAATCGAGCGTTTTGTCTTCGTTGATCGGCACGCCGTTCTTCGAGTAGAACATGTCTGTGATCTTTAACGGAACGGATAGCTGTGAGTTAGAGTTGTTTACGTTAAACGCAGTAGTTAAGCAACCCATCGCTACGCGCTGCAGGTTGTTGGCGTTGCTGCCTGAAAGCCCCCAAACTTTTTCCGCATTCCACCTTTCGGTGATGGCGTTACGAATGCTCATCTGGCGATCGGTCGTGTCTGATAAGTTTGAAGCAGGTACAAACGTGTAGAGCTTATGACCAGACAGCTCGCTTGCATCGATGGCCGCTTTGGCCGCATCGGCCGCTTTTTGCCACTTCGATACCTGGAAGGTGGTGTTGATAAGCTGCGTGCCGTCTTTATCTTTAAAGTTGGCGTAATCCGGGTTACCGTTAAATAAAGGGCTTGCGGCAAGCACCAGCAGTTTGGCTTTTATAGCCATTGCGATCGGCCTGGTGATCCGGCCCATCTCGGTCGCTCTTTCGCCGATCAACGGCGGAAGATCCGGTGTGGCTTCATCCAGCAGCTTTGCGATATAGTCTACGCAAGTGTCGAAAGGCATTCTTTTTACCTTCATGTCCTCGGTATCGGCAAAGATATCCAGGTTGGTATCAATGATCGGGATTGGGCCATAAGCTCTCAGCAGCTGGAAGTTGTAAAAGGCTTTCAGGAACTTCACCTCTGCGATCCAACGGGTGCGCAGGTCTGCGGGCAGGTCGAGCACCTTGTTCTTGTCACTGATGTTTTCCAGGAAAATGTTGCACTGCCTGATCGCCTGGAAGCGGCCGTTCCAGATATTTACGATCGGGCTGCCGGCATTCTGGCTTCCGCGGGCAATATCCCACGACATGTTGAAGTTCTCCAGTATACCACGTCTTGAAGGCGGGATCCAGATCTCGTCGGCGCCCAGGAAAGCTACGTTACTTACCGGGTCGGCATCGTTAGGAAGGTATGAGTAGCAGGTGAACAGGTATTTTTCCGCTTCGGTCCGGCTGGTAAAAGCATTGTCGATGGTCGGAATATTGTCTGGCACGATGTCCAGGTAATTCTTACACGAAGTAGTTACCGAAAGTAAGGCGACGGTAAGGGCTACTAACGTTTTTGTTATCTTTTTCATTGTCTTAATCATCAATTAGTTAGAGTCCTACGTTTACGCCAAAGTTGTACACCCGCTGCAGCGGGTAGTCGAGCCCGTTGCCACGGACTTCGGGGTCCCATAGCTTGAATTTGGTAACCACGAACAGGTTCCTTGCACTTACGTACAGGCGAATGTTTTTCATATGCAGCTTGTCTCTCCACTGCTGTTTGGGAGTGAAACCGACCTCCACCTGCTGAAGTCTCAGGAATGAGCCTTCGCGCATCCACCAGCTAGACCGTACCGCGTTATTTGGGGTATTGATGCTATTCAGGCGCGGCCAGAAAGCGTAGGCGTTGCGGTTGTCTTCAGACCAGTGGTCTTCCGCGATTGCTTGCAGCAGGCCGTTCTGGTAGCCACCGATCTGTACGAACGGCGCGATACCGCTTTCGCTGAGGCTGCTGCCGTTAAATGCGCCCGAGTTTACGAAGAACGCAAAACGTGCGTTTCCATTCACCTGTGCGCTCAAATCGAAGCTTTTGTGGCTGGCGGAGAATCCGAAGCCGTAGGTGATCTCCGGGGTGCTGGGCAGACCCATGAAAACACGGTCGTTTGTGTTGATCACGCCGTCGTTGTTTACGTCGCGGTATTTGATATCGCCGCCTCTTACACGTACGCCGCCGGCAATGGCCGCCTGGCTGGGGGAGTTGTCTACCTCTATGTCATCGGTAAAGAGGCGTTCCGCGATGTAACCCATCGATTCGCCGGCCGAGTGGCCTACCCGGTAAAGGTGTGCAAGACTGGCGGGGTACGACGGCTCATCGTAAGTAACGATCTTATTGGTGGCGTAAGTAAATGTTCCGCGGATCTGTACCCAGGATTTATTGCCGAGGGATTTGCTGTAATCCGCCTGCATATCAATCCCTTTATTATCCTGTACGCCTACGTTCGCTACTGCGGCTGCCAGGAGACCCATGGTGCTTGGCACCGCGCTGCGGTCCTGCAGGATGTTGGAAGTTCTCTTTTTATAAGCATCGATCGTTACGTTAAGTGCATTGTATAGAGAAAAGTCGACACCCAGGTTCAATTGTTTCGATTCTTCCCAGGTAATGCGGTCATTGGCGTAACGTAATACCTGGATCCCGGGACGGCTATAAAGCAGCGAAGGATCTTCACCAAAAGAGTAGCTTGGGCCACCGGTCAGGTTTACGTTAGAGAGGTAGAAGAAGCGGTCGGTATCAGCGCCTATCGCGTCATTACCGTTCAGCCCGTAAGTCGCTCTCAGTTTCATTTTGCTGACAACGTTTGACATTGGCTCCCAGAAGTTTTCATTGGAGACTACGTAAGCCACGCCGATCGACGGGAAGAACCCGAAGCGGTGATTTTTAGCAAAACGCTCCGTACCGTTGTAACCGAAGTTGAACTCCGTCATGTAACGCTCGTCGTACCCGTAAGTGAAACGGCCGGAGATCCCCTGGTTCCTTTTCGGTAATGAAGCTTGTAAGCTTCCGGCGTTCCCATTCAGCGAGTTACGGAGGGTTGCGATGAGCATTCCCGAAATGGCGTGTTTCCCGGCGAATGTGCGGCCGTAGTTCATGGCGGTTTCGGTGTAAAGCGCAGAAGAAAGCTCTTTATCGCCTTCGGCGTAGTTCAGGTACTCGCTTCCGGTAGTACCGATAGAGCCCGCACCACCGGGGTTGAGTGCATTCAGCACAATGTCTGTTCCATCGGTGGAACCTGCGCTGTAATAGAAAGGAAAATAAGAACGGTTAATGTCGAACTCCGAATTCCTGCGTACATAGCCCATGAAACGGAATTTCAGGCCTTTGGTCAGCCCGTCTAAATCCTGGGTCAGCTCGATCTGTGGCTGTAAGTTCGATTTGTTCTGTTGGCGGTAACCCTGTACGAGGAACGCATATGGGTTGTTATATAAACCGCCGCCTACAGACGAGCCGGGTACGGTTTCTTTAACGGCATTGCCAAACAGCGGGTGTTTGATGTTTGGCGCGTAAGATGCCGGGTACCTCATCGGGAACATTACCGGGTTAGCGAAGATCGCTGCCTGGAAGATCTCTTTTCCGCCTCCGAGCGGTCCGTTGTAGTCGTCGAACTGGCCATATACCCTGATGTCTGCGCGGGTCGATTTGGTTAGCTGGAGTGTTACGTTCGAACGGATCGAGTAGTTAAGCAGCTTTACGTTGTTGTTAAAGTTGTTCAGCTGATCCACTTTATAGATCCCGTTATCTACGTTGAAGGTACCGCCGACATAGTATTTTGCTTTGTCGGCACCACCGGTTACGCTCATATTGTACCGTTGGTTAAGAGTTTTGTCCTTAATGATCTGGTCGATCCAATTATTGCTTGGGTACAGGTAAGGATTTGCCGTACCGGATGCGGTGCGGTTGATCTTTGTCTGTGAGTAGGGGATCGGGTTCAGCGGGTTACGGGTAAGCGCAGCCTCGTTTGCCAGGTTCATATAGGTAATATTATCGGCAAATTTGAAGTTCTGCGTATTTTCCGACAGGGTGTTTTCAAAACGGAAAGTGAATTTCGTTTTACCGGCTTCACCTTCCTTGGTTTTGATCAGCACGATGCCGTTCGCTCCGCGTGCGCCATATACAGCCGCGGCGGTAGCGTCTTTCAGGAGGGAGAAACTGGCGATGTCATCCGCCTGGAGCCTGGCGAGATCGGTCTGTGTCGATTCGATACCGTCAATCAGGATGAGCGGACTTACCTGGCCTGTACCGAACGAGCCGATGCCACGCACAAAGAAGGATGCATTGTCCGATCCCGGTTCTCCGCTCGACTGGAAGCCGATCACGCCGGATAACCGGCCTGCGAGCATTTGAGTCAGGTTACTTGTGGGGCCCTTCAATTCCTTTGGGCTGATGGTGGTCACAGACCCTACCATGGTGGTTTTTTTCTGTGTACCGAACCCTACAACGGCCACTTCTTCGAGGGCGTTCTGGTCAGGGCTCATAGTTACGTTCAGCGTGTATTCGCCGGCTGAATTGGCCCTTACATTGTTGAGCGGGAATTCCTGGGTTTTCATCCCCACGAAGGTGAAGGTTAACACGGCGGTCCGCGGGGCGGTAATGGTATAAGTACCGTTCACGGAGGTTGATCCGCCGGTGGCCGCACCTTTTACTTTTACGCTCACCCCAGGCAACACGCCGGTACTGTCGCGTACAGTTCCGCTTACCTTAAGATTCTGTGCCATAGCAGTGTATGACATGAACAGCAAAACGAAGAACGAGGCTCTCGCGGCGCTCTTCAGCAAAAAGCTCAGGTGCTTTCTCATGACATTCCGGTTAAAAGTTCCCGGTTCCCGGTGCTGGCCGGATGCCGTAAGTTGAAGACGAAACATGCAGGTAATGTTACTCTCATAATTACATTCATTTTGTGGTTAAGTATTGATTAGAAAAATAGAAATTGGTTAATGGTGTGCTGTTAACGACCGCAGAAGTCGTTAACAGGAACCAAATGTATAGAGGTACTTCAGAAAATGTTTTTTTGGTAGCCCTACAAAAACCCTACGCAACATAGGAATTTGTCCCTACGGGGACGTGTAGGAGCGGGAGGCGGCGAAACTTATCCCAGGTAACTTTGCAGCTGGCCGTTCATCCGGTGGTGGCGGAGGCGCACCAGCGCTTTGTCTTTTAGTTGCCTTACGCGTTCGCGGGTAAGCCCGAACCGTTGTGCGATCTCTTCCAGCGACAAAGGATGAATTTCGTCGATGCCGAAGAACAACATCAGGATTTCCTTTTCACGGAGGGTAAGGATGGTAAGCGACCGACGGATCACTTCGGTTAACGATTCATTCATGAGGTTGTTGTCGGTACCCGGATCCTGGTTTTGCATAACATCCAGGAGGGAGTTCTCTTCCCCCGGGGAAAAAGGTGCATCTACGGAGACATGTCTCCCCGATTTACTGAGTAGGTCGGCAACTTTGCCCGCGGTACTTTCAGTTGCATCGGCGAGTTCCTCAATGGAAGGTTCGCGGTTATGCGTTTGTTCTAGCTTGGAAAAAGCCTTACTGAGCCTTCCAAGGGCGCCTACCTGGTTTAGCGGCAGGCGCACCATCCGCGATTGCTCGGCTACGGCCTGGAGGATCGATTGGCGGATCCACCATACCGCGTAAGAGATGAACTTAAACCCCTTGGTTTCATCGAACCGTTGTGCTGCTTTGATCAGCCCGAGATTACCCTCGCTGATTAAGTCGCCGAGCGTTATACCCTGGTTCTGGTATTGTTTGGAAACGGAAACAACGAAGCGCAGGTTGGCCTTGGTGAGTTTTTCGAGCGCTGCGTGGTCGCCGTTACGGATCTTTCTTGCAAGTTCCGCTTCCTCTTCCGCGGTGATCAGGTCGACCTTACCTATGTCCTGCAGGTATTTATCCAGCGACTGGCTGTCGCGGTTGGTGATGGATTGGGAAATTTTAAGTTGTCTCATCGGTAATCTGTTAATGATGATCAACTTCAGGGATCATACCTGTAAAAGAGTGTGCGGCAAATTGTTCTTCCGGGGAATAGGGTAGACTCGGTAAATGTGCATCCGGCAGATCGCTAAAGATACGTGTTAATTAATTAAGCCAAAGGAGTTTATTTGAGGTTTGAGCAAAGCGCAGGATCCGTAGGATTTACCCGGGTATTTCAAGGCATTGGAAGCGACGAGGATCCGCATGCCGGGAGTTACGGGTTAACTACATTCACCGGTTTACCATTAAGAAAGGCGGCCAGGTTCTTTACGGATTGGTCCATCAGCCTCGCCCGCGCTTCCTTGGTAGCCCAGGCGATGTGTGGTGTGATGATACAATTTTTTGCATTAAATAACGGGTTGTCTGCTGAAGGCGGTTCCGTCGAGAGCACGTCGATACCCGCACCGGCGATTTGGTGGCTGTTTAACGCTTCGGCAAGGTCTTCATCCACCACGATGGGGCCGCGGGAAGTGTTCAGCAGGAAAGCGGCCGGTTTCATCAGCCCGAGATTTGCGCGGTTGATCAATCCCTTCGTTTCCGGTGAAAGCGGACAATGGATGCTTACCACATCGGCCGAAGCCAGCAGTTCCGGGATCTCCGCCCAGCGGAAATCAGGATGCGAGGAACCGTTTTTCCTGCTCCGGCTGTTGCCGATCACTTTCATCCCGAACGCCAGCGCTACGTCGCCAACTTTCCGCCCGATATCGCCATACCCGATAATACCCATCGTTTTACCCGCCAGTTCCGTGAGCGGGAAATCCCAAAAGGAAAAATCGGGCGAAGCCGTCCATTTGCCAGACATCACACTGTCGCTATGCCGCTGCACATGGTGACAAAGCTCGAGCAGCAGCGCAAACGTAAGCTGCACCACGGAATAGCTGCTATAACCCGGAACGTTAGATACGACGATGTTTTTCTTTTTGGCCGCTTCCGTATCCACGACATTATAGCCCGTAGCAAGCACCCCGATGAACCGCAAACCCGGTAGCTGGTCGATCACTTCGCCGCTGATGGGAGTTTTATTCGTAAAAACCACTGCCGCACCGGCACAGCGCGCGGCAACCTCCGCTGCCGGCGTGCGGTCGTAATGCGTTACATTACCAAGTGCATGCAGGCCTTGCCAACTGAGGTCGCCGGGATTGAGGGCGTAACCGTCGAGAATAACGATGTTCATGTGCGGATTTTCTTTCGAAGTTAGGCAGTATTTACCATACCTCCCGTACACAGGGTTACTTTTGATCGTAGGGCATGCAATTCTCCCGATACCAGGGCGTGTATTTGCAGCCGGTAGCATATTCGGGCAGCTTTTTGAAAATGTTGTCGCTGTTGGCCATGATCAGGACGCCGCTTTGGCTATCGGGGAACAGGATCATGTAATGCCGGAAACCATCTCCGTGGTCTCTTTAAGGCGCCCCACCCGTAGGGGGTAAGCAGCCCCCCGATCATGGTATGTTCCAGGAGGCCTTTCTACGGATAATTTTCCCCGGGAAATCTATTTACCTAGTTACCAGCGTTATTAAACATTTTCTTGACTTTTTTTTGGCAATGTACATATAACTGCTACCTTTGCAACCCAATTCGGGGTGTAGCGTAGCCCGGTATCGCGCCACATTTGGGATGTGGAGGTCGTAGGTTCGAATCCTGCCACCCCGACTTGAAGAGGTTCACCGGAACCCAAAAAAGGGTTGTTCTGAAAAGAGCGACCCTTTTTCTTTTAGTGTCAATTAGTTATGGCCCAGGGGTTGATTGATGCCGGTGCTGATAGCTGACAGCCAAATCTACTCTCCAGAAATTCAGCTTGATCCGCAGCACCATTATTCTCGGAGTTAGCACCATTAGGTGTTCCTGGTCGAACGAGCCACCACCCTCAATGCCGAGCCGCTTGTCTTTCGAGTCGGGCCGAATAACATGATAAATGGATAAAAACTGAGACGCTTTAAAAAAACACAACTGCCCCTTATCTTTGGAAAACACGAACGGCAGATCAATGACATCATTTAAACATCCCGGGTCTGAAGCAGATATTGAAATCATTAAGCAGGTTTATTCCGGCATAAACCGGAACGATATCGATACTGTGATTAATTTAATGGATGCCGATATCACCCGCATTGAACCTGAAGGATTTCCGACGGCAGGCACCTACCGGGGGCATACCGATATGCGTCAGCACCTGATCACCGGAAGAAGCACCTGGGCAGAAGGAGGGTGTGAACCTGTGGATTTTATTGCCGCCGGGAATAAGATTGTTGTTACAGTTCATATTAAAGTCCGGCTTAAAAATAACCCGGAATGGATCAACGCGCGGATAGCAGACGGGTTTATAATAAAAGACGGCTCGGTGGCAGAATTTCATTCCTTTGCCAGCAACCAAAAGGCCTTTGAATGGGCCGGGATCGCGGCTAAACATTGATTGAGCCAATTGTTCAGTTACAATCCCGAATGTGGTCGTACGGCCGTGATTTGAACCTGGTGAATTTGGTAACCCGATACCTATCGATTCATTATGACGATAACACCTACCAGTCGGCCCCTGCTTACTTATGCAACGCGTCAGGATTACCTGAGATCCGCAGGAGGTACCAGGGTACCGCGGACTCAGCGTCTTAGTTCCCGAGCAGGCCTTTAACTTCCGCGAACACCCGCTTATTAAAAAACGCCTCGTGCCCTTCGCCATTTAGGATCACCAGTGCCGACTGTTTGTTGAAGGCCTTCAGGCGCTTGTGGTAGTTCGAGCTGTACATGATGGGCACCACCTCGTCCTGGTCGCCGGAGATCAGTACTAACCGGGTTTTGCCGCTCACTTTTCCGGCTATTTCAATGGGTGAAATGCTGCTCACCGGCGCACTCCATTCTTTGTTGCCAGGTTGCTGCGACTGCATATATTTGCGCCATTCCGTTACATCACATGGGCAAGCTACCAATACGGCGCCATCGGCCAGTTCAGGGTATAACGCTACCAGGGCGCCGGTAATCGCGGCCCCGCCGGAATGCGCAGCGATCACCGTCCTGGCCGCGTGATAAGTTTCCCTGAGGTTTTTTATAGCCGCGGCAACAGACGCGACAACTTCAGGTGTATAATTATCACCTGTTGTGTTTCCTTTCCTCCCGTGTGAACGCTGATCTTCGGGGTCGGTATAACCGGGGCGCAACAGCCCGATAGCGATGGTGTTGCGATTTTGTGCGGCGATGATTTTGGCTGCCGCATACTGGTAACCGGGCTTATTGAAGGGAGCGTCGCCATGAATAACGATTACCAGGTTCGGATTAGCCGACAATGCAGGATTCTTAAACGTGTTGATGCGTAAACAACCCGTATCTGCGGCTACCCAGTTCAGGTTATCTTGTGTTGCGCAATTGCTGCTTGCCTGGTTGTTGCACCGGGTGCCAACCAGGAACACGAAACAAAGAACCGGAGTCATTAAAACGCGCCTGCTGCCCCATAGTGTGATCATAACGTATTGTTTTCGCTCCAAATATAGGGTTAAGGAGGCAAACTGTTAAGGCAACTTGGGAACAGAGGTGAGCCAGGAGCTTATTGTAGAGTTAAACGACTACCTGGTCAGCGGAGACACCGAAGAAGTTACGGCAATTGCCGGTGATCTCAAGCAAAATCTCGAAAAGATATCTCATCACGGCAAGCGCGCCGATAGTTTATCAATAAACTACGATGTCGTTGTTAAAGTATCCTGCCGGATCCGTAAAAGTTGGGACAGCCATATTTTGGCTAAGCGATACCCGTTGTTTGCCGGTTAAAAGAGCAGGTGATGCAGCCAATTCCATTTTTGGATTATGGTCCCGTCATATGCGTAAATCACCTGTTTTTCTCGGGAGTAGATTTTTAGATGTATCCGTTGATTTTACCGGTTTGTTGAAAAAAATATTTCATAATTCGTTGGGAAAAAAATTGTTATTACTATAATTGTTTCAAAAAAAATCATGAAAAAATTTCTGTTGTCTTGTTTTTTGACTGCCGGATTATTGGCCGGTTTGTCCGGCTGCCAGAAGATGGCGGCTGATGTTGAACCGGAGGCACCTTCAAAGGTTCAGGCTTTTTTTAATCTGACTTCCTGGCTGGATCTGAAACTTGCTTACAGGACGCTGACTGCCGGTGAACGCGCTGAAGTTTGGAGTCAGCATCTCGGTAATATCATCAGCAGCGGAAAATTCAGCACGGAACAAAATAACCGGATCAGGGAGTTACGTAAGGTCATCACAGCCAGCCTGTTTTCGACAGATAAGCGCAACAAACCGCAGGACGCCGTAATTACCAACTGGATAAACAAGGCTTATGAGGTCTTCACACGGAACGAAATTGCCCAGATCGTCGCAGACCTGTCATTCTCTTTTCCCGAAAGCAAGCAACTTTCTGTCGGCTTCACCACGAAGGCTGACTGCCATTGCTCCACCCAGAGCGACTGGTGCGGATCTACCGTTTATTGCAGCAAATGTACCGGCTGTACAGCCCAGACCCTCGACGAGGAAGGCTGCGGGACTCTATGGAACTATACCTGCCAGGGAGGATGCATTTCGATAACCATTCCAGCGAGCCCCGGATGCGTAAACTGATCTGTCCGGCGGCGGCGCTTCTATTTTGCTTTATCGCCGTCGCGGGATGCGGCGTGAATCATTCCGGTATGACCTCCGTAAAAACTTCTGAGCCGGTTTTTTTTGCCGGTACCTTCGCCACGGGCGATACGGTCAGCCACCGGTTTTCGATCATCAACGAAGGAAAAGAGGATCTGGCCATTGATACGGTTACTACTTCCTGTGACTGTATAAAATCCAGCTGGAAAAGGAAAGGGACGATACCTGGTGATACGGCATTTTTAACGGTATCTTTTATAGTTTCGCCCAGCGATATCGGTGAACAGGTAAAAACGGCGTTGGTGTCAGCCAATGTTGCCAACGCTTTTATCCCGTTCCGGATCAGGTACTTCGTCAGGAACAACATAAAATAGCCTATGGTAAACAGGTCGGTCACGGGTAATGTCCTGTTTTTTTTGCTGTCGGTCATAGTGGCTGCCGCTGTGTCTGCGATTGCTTATTTTGGACACAGTACGCTGTTCAGTGTGGCCTCAACGGTCTATTTTTTATTCACGCTGCTTTCGCTCCGCGCGCGTACCCCGGCGATAAGGGCGTGGGTGACCAACCTGTTAATCGCCCTTCCTGTCCTGGTCATCCACTCGCCTGCTCACCTGTTCCATTTCGGAGAGACGCTGGTATCGCTGCTGAGTTTCCTGTCATTTTTTTTAGGAATACTGGCAGGCTATTTTTTCTTTATTCTCGGGCCGTCCCTAAGGCTGCTGCCTGCTATGCTGCTCATTTTTATAAACCTATTCTTCTGGACGGTGGGGGCACATTTATGGTTCAATTTTGTGAATTACGGGTTCTTTAGGGCGAATATGGACCCTATACCCGTGCCTGCGTTCATGTTTACGGACGCCTCGGGCAAGCCGTTCAATGACCCGGGACTGAAAACCAGGGTGCTAGTACTGGATTTCTGGAACACCTCGTGCCCGGCCTGTTTTCATGCGTTCCCGAACCTGGAAAAAGAGTACCGTAAATATAAGGGCGATGAACGCATCCGGTTTTTAAGCGTTAACGTTCCCTTAAAGAGCGATACAACCGGCCAATGGAGCCGGATGCTTGCCCCGTTTCATTATTCATTTCCCCAGGTTACTTCAACACTTACCACCGGAAATGATTTCGGGGTGAGGTATTATCCCACGGTGATCATTATAGCACAAAACAAGATGGTGTTTCATGGCTCTCTTGACGATGCTTGCAAGGTTCTGCCTGAGTACCTTCATCGGCAATAAGCGGCCTTCACAGCTTTGCCAGGCCGCTTATCATGAATAACGATCAGCGCGGGTTCCGCACGATCCCCGATGGCGCCATCACGTCCCCAGGTACGGGGACCGGACCGCAGGTCATTTGCCGTTTCAAAATGAGAATGTTAAGGCCGGAATAAGCATTTAATATTAATTAGGATTACGCGGTCGTTTAGGCCAGAGACCGGTTAAATAAATACAAAAAACGGAAGCCCGTTACGGACTTCCGTTCCTGTAAAATTACTTGCCCCGGCAACCAGGAGCGATTTCTACTTAATTTCTGTAGATCCGGCGCCTTCGATATCGGACACGGGGCTACTCGTAGTAAGCAAGAGCCCTACCTGTGTTCTTATCTTGGTCCATTTCCCGAGCACGGTATCATAAGTTCCACCGAGCTGGTTAAAATAACCCAGGTCCGCTGTTAAATAAATAAACGCAGCTGTGTTGGTACCCTGTCGGTAGAATGGCTGATCGACGCCGGTAACGGGCTCAACAGCATCATAAACGTCCGTACTGGTTACACGGTATCCTGCCGCAGGCGGCCCGGCACTGAAAAGGCCGCCCCCGGTACCAATAAAAACAACATCTACCGGAACGGAGCTGACGTTAACGGCGGTTCCTTTAAATACCGCTATACCCGATGCATTGCCGCTATTGGCCAGCAAACCGGAGGTCTTCGTCCCAAATCCGTCACCATCGATCGTAGAATAATCAAACGAGCGGATCCATTTGGACGAGGCCATACTGGTGGTCGAGGTAGCGCCATTAATCAATTTCCTGGAACCGCCCACATAGAAGAACTCCCCTTTTACCACCGATCCGGAAGTCAGGTCCAGTTTATAGCTTCTCACTCCCCCGATGGCCCATCCTGTTGCGGGAGCCGGATTGGTGCCTGCATTGTTGGTGGTCACTACCGAGAAAGGCTCTGCAGCAAAGTTAATTGCCCGGGTCGCCCTGAATTGTATGTATTCATAATTGCCGTCTCCTCCTTTAACGTCGCTCATAAAGCCGGTGATAATAATTGCCGGTTGTTCAGTATTTGAGCTGAGCGTTTTAAGGTCAGTGGTATTGTTTCTAATCCTTATTTGCGGGACAAGAGCGCCATTAGCACCTTCGGTGGTTACGACCAGGCCAGTATAATTGGCAGAAAACGGCGGTTTTGCGCCCGCAAACGCGGCTCCTGCCTCGGTATGCAGGGTAATGTTGCCAAACCCGTCGTTGAGCAATTTATCGCCCGAAAATACGTCGGTTGCCAATAAGCTTGGATTATACGTAGCTTTGATAATGGTAACCTGCGTGCTTTCATAACGTCTTGGATCGGCCAGGAGGGCTGCGGTTGTAACCCTGTTACCGAGTATGGTATTTCCGGATGATACTTTAACGATGTCTGTTGCCGGAATGTCAATTACCTGGAGTATCCCGTTGCGGCGGGTCAGCGTTCTTCCCTCCACTTTTACCCGTACCAGGTCGCCGACCATGTAATTGGCGGCAGCCGCACCCACGTTAAGGGCTATCCCCCTCAGCGAATCGCCGGAAGACGCGTTACGTGAATTTTGAACCATCATCAGTCCGTTAAGCATATTTTTTGCAGCATGATCAGATACTACAATTCCCTGTATGGAAGTCGCACCCGACATGTTGGTGGTCGTAAGCACCACATCAGCTTGTTTGTAAACTTTACGCAAGTCAAAAGTGAAGACATACGGGCTGACGATGCCGCCATCGTACGGGTTTTTATCGTCCTGCTCACATCCCGACCAGGCGATAGCCACCGTGAGGAGAAGAACGAAATTCAATAATATAGTTTTCATAACTTTCATCTTATCAGTTTCTATGGTTTTTTATACGACCAGATTTGGGTGTTGATGGCATCGGCGCCCTGGATAGCTACCGCAGCGTTATAACTGTCGCGGTTAGCCGTTTGAACGATAACCGGGTAGTAATTCCGCGCCGGCATAACACCACCGTTAGCGAAAGTCGTACCGGGCAGGTTGACCGGAAGAACGGGATGCCCCGTACGGCGATACTCGGCCCATTGTTCTGAATCTACCAGGAACAAGGCATAATACTTTTGCAGGTGAAGCATTTCCATTTTATCAGCAAGCGGCTGTGCGTCTGACCAGTTAATATCTGCTGCCGTCATATAAGCGGCTAAACTGGTAACCGGGTAGGAAGGTATCCAATACTGGATCATGTCTAAAACACCTTTATTGTAATATGTTGCAACTGGTCCGGAGATCCAGCCGTTTATAGCGGCCTCAGCCAGGATAAAGTCCACCTCAGCTACGTTCATGATAATCCCGGTATACGCGTCGTTTTGCAGCGTATTGCCGACATTAGCTGTGTTAGCGCCCGGAACGTTATCAACAGCATAGAGCGACGACTGCCCGGTGCTTAAACTGCCCGGGGTGTATCCTGCAGGGACACCCACATATGATCCGCTTACGGTGCTTATGCCCCACCGGTTCGTTCCGTTCTTGCCGTATGTCATATTCACCACCGGGTGGTTCCAGTCGCGCAGGTGATCAATAAAAAACTTTGAAACAGCGCTTCTGAAATCCAGGGCACGAATGGAAGTATATGGCGACGAATACAGCGCGGTACTGGTCAGGCTCTCCGTCCAGGGGAGGCGTGCGGTATCGTCATTAGAAGTCATGACCGGGTATTTCGCCGGATCTCCAATGATCTCTTTAAGTTTACTGATGGCTGTGGCCGATACTTCGGCTTTGCCCGAAAGGCGAAGCAGCAGACGCAGGTACAGGGAGTTTCCCAACTTGCGCCACTTGGTAATATTACCATTAAAAAGCCGGTCGGTGGTGGCGTTAATGGCCGTACCTGTGGTAAGCAATGTATTGGCTTCTTCAAGGTTTTTATACAGGTCGAGGTAAATATCCTTTTGCCTGTCAAATTTAGGCTCTACGATTCCGTCGCGGCCTTTATTAGCCTCGGTGTAGGGGATATCGCCATAAGTATCTGTTAAAACTGAGACGGCATAGGCTTCGAGTATTCGTGAAATGCCCTTGTAGGAACCGTTTGCATACTCCGGCTTGCTGGCCAGCGTATAAATGTCCCTGACGTTGGTAAGTTCCGTAAACAACGCGTTCCAGGTATAATCAGCCTGGGGACGGCGGATATCGTACCGGTTGATCTGCCCGTCGGCATCGCTGATGTTGACGGTAACCTGCATGAGCTCATTGTTGAATGTGCGGCCCCGCAGCATATTTGCCGAAACCAAATTGACCAGCGAAGGCGCCAAAAGCTGGGCCGGAGTAGTCGTGGGTGTACCGATCGGATCTGTATTTACCTCTACAAAATCTTTACATGCCGGCATCGTGCTGCCAACAAGTAAAGCGATACAGGTTAATTTTATCTTGATATTTCTCATTTGAATAAATTGTTTTTTAACGGCAATGAAGCTATCATTTGCCACCAGATTAATTTTTAAAGGCCCACAGTGATCCTGAAACCGAACGTCCGCGTAGACGGAAGCTGCCCTACCTCGAAACCTGTTACAATATCAGTACCTGCCAGGGAACCGAATTCCGGATCGAAAACCGGCCATGGCGACCAGATGTAAAGGTTACGTCCGAACCCGCCTACAGTTACCTTGTTCAGACCCATCTTTTTAACGAATGGAGCCGGCAGCATATACGTAAGGTTTGCCTCCCTGAACTTTACGAAATCGGTACTGAACATAGCTCCCTCGGAGTTATCGTAGTAAACCGCTTTATAATAAGCGTTCAGGTTTGTAGCAATGATATCATTGGTGCGGTACGTCCCGGTACCCTTGCCCGACGCATCCAGATTCTCTGTAACGCCAACCCCGATGATGCCATTATAGCGCCCGGGGAGGGTGAGCGCTGATTTGCCGTTTTCGGCGATACGCGCTAACGAAAATGCGTTGCCTACAGCTCCAAACTGTGCGTCAAACAATGCTGTTAAGCTGAAGCCTTTGTAGTTGAACGTATTTCCCCAGCTCGTTTTAAATTTCGGTATGGAGTTACCGAGGTAAACCGGGTTTGCGGCGGTTAATGGCGTACCATCCGCTTTATATATGATCTGTCCTTCTTTAGTACGTGCGAAGCCGACGCCATACATGTCGCCCATGCTGCCGCCAACGTTTGCTATTACCTGGGCATTGCCGATGGGGCTGTTGCGGAGCACCACGGAGCTGTCTAATAATTCCTTGATCTCGTTCCTGTTAGCGGTGAATGTCGCAAACGAGGTCCACTTAAAGCCGCCTTTATTAGACTGAAGTACCGTTCCGTTCATGCCGATTTCAAGGCCTTCATTGTCGATACGCCCGGCGTTGATAATAGAGCTGGCGTAACCCGATGAGCGGTCTACTACCCGGGTTAAGATCTGGTTTCTCGTTTTCCCGTGATATAAAGCAACATCCACCGACAAACGGCTTTTGAACATACGTATATCGGTACCTATTTCAAGGGTGGTAGTTATCAGCGGTTTGAGGTTCAGCGCCGGAAGAACGGCCGGATTGGTGGTTGAATTGATAGGGTACAACCCGTTGTTGGCAGGTACGTAGTTATAAGACGTAAGATAGGAGGTCGTACTACCACTCCCCACTTGTGAATAGGATGCCCTTAATTTAACCAGGTCAAAACTTGCGGGAAGGTCCCAAAGATCGGAAGGAATAAAGGCCATATTAACGGATGGGTAAAAGAAACCCACGGCTGCGGTCCGGTATGGCGAGGCTAACACACTGCTCCAATCCTGCCGGCCGGTTACATCAACAAACAGGTAATCTTTATATGATGCCGAAATCAAACCATACACGCTGTTAAAGCGGTACCTGGAAGTATCGGGGATCGATATGACGGGATTCAGGTTATTAGAGAGATCCCAGATTCTTGGAACACGCAGACCGTCCGCCCGGCTCTCCGCCTTATTATATTCGTTTCGCAGGATGCTCCCGCCTGCTGTTACGTTCACCCCGATATCCCTGCTTACCTTCTTCTCGTACCTGATCAGCGCATCGGCATTTTTCTCATACTTCCTGGCATTTTGAATACGGTACGATCCCTGCGCAAATTTCGATCCGGCGGCATCGTATGGCCGTATTTGCTCGGTTATATCTCTATTCAGATCGAGCGTGGCGCGTACCTGGGCCGTAAGCCCTTTGGCAAGCTGGTAACTGAGTTGAAGATTGCCGACAAAGCCATTGCGGCGTTGCGGGTTTAAATACTCATACGAAATTGCCCATGGCGATTCCAAGGTAGTGGTCGTAATATTTATAAACGCACGGTTTTCTGACCCGTGTACCCAATAATCCTTGTAATAGTTCGGGTCGATATTGGGCTGTGAAAAATACACCCAATACATGTATCCCTGGTTGCCAAACCCGGTGGCAGGCAGGTTATCGCTATTTTTATTATTGTACGTGCCTTTAGCCGTAAGGGTCAGCTTTTTGGTGATCTTCGAATTAACTGATAATGCCACCGAAGTGCGGTCGTACCCGGTATTAGGAGCGATCCATTCATTGTCCGTGTGGTTTAGCGCCAGGCGAAGACTTGTTGTTTTAATGGTGCCGTCGAGACTCACCGAGTTATTGGATTCTTTTCCTGTCCCGAAGAAGGTATCTATCGGGTTCCCCTTGTATTCCCAGGGTGTACGTACGGTTGCCGTACCTTGAGTCACCGGGTCGTATTGGAAATAATACTGCCCATCGAACCTGGGCCCCCATGCAGAACTCGTTCCGTTGGTACCAGGGCCATCTGCGGATGCCGACCTTGAATAATAGGCGGCGCCTAATAGCCCTTGTCCATACTCCGATTGAAGATCCGGTTTACGGTTAACCTCCTCGAAGGTGGTGTTTGAAGTGAAGTTGATGTTCAGTTTCTTTCTTTTCAGGTTCCCTGATTTGGTGGTGATCAGGATAGCGCCGTTTGCGCCACGCTGTCCGTAAAGCGCGGCGGCGCCGGGACCTTTCAATACGGTTACACTTTCGATGTCTTCCGGGTTGATGTCATTGATGGCGCTTCCATAGTCAACCGGCAGGTTATCGCCCGACGTGCCGTACACGCCGCCCGAAGGCGATGCGCTGCGGGAATTGCTCGCACTGGCTACCACGCCGTCAATTACGATAAGCGCCTCATTATCGCCCGTAAGGTTATTTTCCCCGCGGAGGATTATCTTGTTCGACCCGTCGGGACCACTGTTGCGTACCAGGTTCAAACCCGCAACTTTTCCGGATAACGCATCCGTCCAGTTAGCGGCTACTGCGTTAGTAAGCGCTGTACTATCAACGATAGAGGTAGCATAACCGAGCGATTTCTGCTCGCGTTTAATGCCGAGCGCCGTTACGACCACCTCGTTCATCATGCTGGTGCCGGGTTGCAACCTTATAACTAATTTATCCTGGCTCCCGGTATATGTTGCTGTATACACATTATAGCCAAGAAAAAGGAACTGTACCAACGTACCTTTTGGCACCTGGATAGTAAATACGCCATTTGCATCCGTAACACCAAAGCCTTTCCGCTGCGCGTCAACAATTGATACGCCGGGCAGAGGCGAAGAATCTGCAGCATCTATCACAGTGCCCCTTACGGTAATGAGCGCCGCTTGTTGTGCCTGTAACTGCGACACCATCGGGGGAGCCAGCACCAGGGCGGCTACTACCGGTAA
The DNA here is from genome assembly GCF_009834915.1 of Hufsiella ginkgonis. Taxonomy (GTDB): domain Bacteria; phylum Bacteroidota; class Bacteroidia; order Sphingobacteriales; family Sphingobacteriaceae; genus Hufsiella; species Hufsiella ginkgonis. The sequence goes on from NZ_WVHS01000003.1 coordinate 450,582, forward strand.
AAATTTCGCGAAGGAGTGCCGGGAGGGCCGCCTGTTTAATAAGGATGCCTTCCATACCTCAAAATGCCCGAAATTAAAGGCAATTTGAAAAAGCACCTTACAAAAATGAGTAAAGGATCTTCTCATAATAATACAGTTATAATCGGGCCATCGGTTCGTTTAGTGTTTATGAATAGCCCGCTGCAAAAATGTGAACGTTGTATTAACTTATGGTTCGGGTAATGTTAATTGACCAAAAAAGAAAGTGTTCAAAATTGAAGGGTGTGGCCAACTAGTTTCAGAAAAGCAATCCACCGCATCGCAGTACTTTACCAGTTTCCGGCTCATGGTAATTGCCTGAAACGGCAGTTCGATATGAGAACGGGCTCGCCTGTATCTGTCATTGGATATGCGTATCCCATTTAGGTTATCTGCCTGCTGCGCCTTTTTTTTCTGAATTAAGTAACATGTGCTTTATTAATAGATTAATCATGTTCGTCAGCATCTGGATATCTTAACATAATGATAATATAGACTTGACGTATTATTAATCTACTTTTGCTATCGGTATTAATGACCTCATAACATGACCAAACAAAGTAAAAAAACGATGGCCAAAGCTGCCCGCCAGGCAATCCGGAAAGAATTGACGACGGACCTGGCAAGCCAGTTGAAGGACACGGTAGCGAAATTCGACCAGGGTTCAAAAAAAATAAGCAAGGAAATTGACAAAGCAGCTAAGAAGCTGGCTAAAAAACTCTCCGCACACTTTAAGAAAAGTGAGCCTGTGATCGTGGTTTCGCCGGCTGCTGAAGGCAAACAAGCCGATAAAGCTGATGCCGGACTAAGCGGCGCGGAAAACAATAAACCACGCCGGGCGGCATCCAACCACCAGGGAAAAGCAGTGGTAAAGAAGGAAGCCGACACCGATGCTGTTTCCCCTGTTCAAGGCGGAGAAATAACAGTTGATTAGCTACTGGCTAATCAACTGTTGCTACTTTTTTACCGGGGCCAATATTCCCGGGTAAGCAACCCGTCAGTTTTTAAAGTAAGGCCAAGCAGGGTCGCGGTAACGGCGCGATATCCTCTTGTCCCATCACCGTCAATACTACCCCTGGCTTGATCTCGCGGCCGAAAGCGACGAAACCGGTTTGAATTTCTTTAAAATCTGTTGGCACGTAACCATGCGTCCCGCCTTTTGCCGCGGTTAAAAGCTCGCCGGTGGCAGTCGCCCGAAAGAAACGCCCTGCCCGGCCGCCAGTGCAAACGCAGCATTGGGATCTCCATGTACCGGATTACGGCAGTGCTTTATTAACCAACCTCTCTAAAGATCTGAAGTTGCAGTTTGGTAAAGGATTCAGTAAGAGCAATATCTACCTTTGCCGCCAGTTTTACCTCAAATACCAAATACCAGTTGTATTTGCCAGACCAAAAGGTGCTAGAGGACAGGGTTAAAGCGATCTTAGATGATGACTGAATATAGGTAGAAAGACTTAACGCTGACATAAACCTGAGTTTATCTTTCAGCCTTAATTTTGGTCTATGAATATTGTCTGCCCTGAGCACAAGGGTGCGATCGAAGTGCCCGATAAGGACATAGCAGAGGCCTTTACTACCCCGATGAAAGCTTTGCTGGTAACCTGTCCCGTTTGTAGGGAAGTGGTAACGATCCGGAATATCTCCCTTGAGAGCCTGTTATATGCCGGCAGCCGGTAAATCACGACCTGCTCCTATGAAGTATCGATTCATGGTCGCACTGGTGGTTGTCTTTGCCTCATGCAGCAATAGGGACAAGGCCATAAAAGTGAAGGGCTCTGATACCGAAGTAAACCTGGCCGTGAACCTGGCCGAAAACTTTTACAAAGTGAATGACGGCTTCAGCGTAGCGATCTCCGGCGGCGGTTCGGGACTGGGTATTGCGTCGCTCCTGAACGGGCAAGCCGACATCGCCAATTCTTCGCGCCCGCTTAATGCGGAAGAAGACAGTCTCTTTAAGGTAAAGAATATCGCTATCCGCACCGTGGTCTTCGCGGAAGACGCCACCGCATTTATCGTAAGAAAGAGTTTCCCGCTGGATTCTATAGACGTTGTCTCTTTAAAAAAGGTACTAAGCGGTGAATTAAAATCGTGGAAAGCGATCACAGGTAAAGACATGGCCATCAATATCTATGGACGGCAAAGCAATTCGGGAACGCACTCGTTCGTAAAGAAAAAGCTAAAGATCCGGTTTAGCCGCGACGCCAAAGAGATGAACGGGAACGCCCAGATCATGGAGGGAGTGAAAATGGACGAATCGGGAATCGGGTATGTGGGCGCCGGGTACATCCTGCACGACGGAACGGACCAACCTGTTAAGGTGTTGAAAATTAGCCCGGTGAAAGGCCTTACAGCCATATCCCCCCTGGATAAAAAAGCCATTATGGCCAGGCGCTATTATTTCCAGCGCCCGCTTTACCAGTTCATCCCTGAGACGTCATGGAATAAGGTAAAAGCCTTTATAGATTTTGAAAAGAGCAAAACGGGCCAGGACCTCATCCGGGCATCCGGTTATTACATCATTACACCCGGTAAGTCCACCCAATGAAATTAGCAGCGAGAGAAAGGATAGACGGCGTGGCAAGAACGCTGTTCAGAACGACAGGTTTAATAGTGATCGCCATATTGGGCGGGATCTTTTTTATGCTGGTATGGAACAGCATCGCCTTTTTCCTGAAAATAAAACCGATGGATTTCATTACCGGGACCCAGTGGGACCCGTCAGGTGAGCATTACGGAATTTTGCCTTTGCTGGTAAGCACCTGTCTTGTCACCCTCGGTGCCATGGCCATTGCCATTCCACTTGGGATAGGTACAGCAGCATTCTTGTCAGAGTATGCGGGGAAACGATGGAAAAATATTTTGAAACCCATGATAGAAATGCTGGCTGCAGTTCCGTCGGTCGCGATCGGTTTTTTGGGGATCGTAGTCCTGGGGCCGGGAATCGCCGCCGTAACCGGTCAGCCAAACGGGTTAAATGCACTAAATGGAGCGATACTGCTTTCGGTCATGGCGCTCCCAACCATTATTACGGTAGCCGAAGATGCTTTACAAGGTATCCCGCACACGTATAAGGAAGCAAGTTATGGCGTAGGCGCCAGCAAATGGCAAACGCTTACCCGGGTAACCATCCCTGCAGCGGCCCCGGGCATTCTTGCAGCGGTGATGCTGGGCGTTGGCCGTGCCATCGGCGAAACGATGACCGTATTAATGGCCACAGGCAACGCCTCCGCTTTCCCGAAAGGCTTCTTCCACTCTGTCCGGACCATTACCGCAACGATAGCGATCGAGATGGGGGAAGTTCCTTATCAAACCACTCATTATTACGCGTTATTTGCCATCGCCGCAGTGCTGTTCCTCATCACGTTGCTGGTAAACCTTGTGGGTGAGCATTTTGTGAACAAGTTTCGTAAATATCATAGCGCATGAGGAAGAAACTGACGCCATTGCTGGAATGGGGCACCTTGCTTATCACTACCGGCCTGGTTTGCTTTTTCCTGGTGGTGATCCTGTGGGACCTGGTAAGCAAAGGTGCTTCCTCACTATCGTGGAATTTCGTAAGCTCTCTGCCCACCCAAGGGATGACAAGCGGCGGAATCCTCCCGGCCATTACAGGCACGGTACTCCTCACTATGATCACCGCACTTGTCGCCGCGCCCTTTGGTGTGAGCTGCGCGATTTACCTGAATGAATATGCTGCCGATAACTGGCTCACGCGATTGATCCGCGCCAGCATTCGTAACCTTGCCGGGGTGCCGTCTATCATCTACGGGTTGTTCGGCCTGGCGCTTTTCGTACAGGGACTGCAGATGGGAACTTCATTGTTGTCGGCCGGACTCACACTTGGATTACTGTCGCTTCCTTACATCATTATTACTACCGAAGAAGCCCTTCGCCGGATCCCGGCCAGTACCAGGGAAGCCGCGCTGGCAGTTGGAGCAACGCAGTTTGAATCCATCAGGGATGTAGTGGTCCCTTCGGCTATGCCGGGAATGCTCACCGGGCTGGTGCTTACGCTTTCGCGTGCAGCAGGAGAAACAGCGCCGATCCTGTTTACAGGCGTAGCTTTTTACATTAATAACCCGTCCGGCTACCTCAACCAGGAGTTTATGGCGCTGCCTTATCACCTGTATATGCTTTCTACGCAGCACCAGGCCATCGAGGCGGTTCGCCCGCTGGCTTACGGAACGGCGCTGGTATTGCTTATCGTGGTGTTTTTGTTAAACCTTACCGCATTTTATATCCGGTATAAATACAGTAAGAATGAGTAACGATCTGGTAAAGCTTTCGGCAAAAGGTGTAAACCTATGGTTCGGTAATAAGCAGGTATTAAAGAATATCAGCGTGGATTTCGAGCCCAATAAGGTCACGGCGCTCATCGGCCCGTCGGGCTGCGGTAAAAGTACGCTGCTGCGGGCATTCAACCGGATGCACGACCTCTCGCCGGACGCCCGCATCGAAGGTAAATTTATGCTGGAAAACCAGGACTTGTACGAGAAAGGGCTTTCGGTCACTCAATTGCGCCGCCGCATCGGGATGGTTTTTCAAAAAGCCAACCCGTTTCCCAAAAGTATTTACGAGAATATCAATTACGGGTTAAAGATCAACGATATTCCCAAAGCGGAGCGCCCGGGGATTATCGAAAACGCCCTCAGGGAAAGCTACATATGGGAGGAAGTGAAGGATGAGCTGGAAAAGCCGGCAACCAGGCTTTCCGGGGGACAGCAGCAGCGCTTATGTATTGCCCGCACGGTGGCCCTTCGCCCGGAAGTGATCCTGATGGACGAACCTTGTTCGGCACTCGACCCGTTAAGTACTTTAAAGATCGAGGAACTGATCGTTAAGCTGAAAAAGGATTTTACCATTGTGATCGTTACGCACAACATGCAGCAGGCGCAGCGCGTAGCGGATAAAACCGTGTTCATGTATCTTGGAGAGATCATCGAGGAAGGACAAACCAAAGACATGTTCGCTAATCCCAAAAATGAGTTAACCGCGAATTATGTCAAGGGGCACTTCGGGTAATTAAATCTGTTCCCCGGTATGTTTTTCGGGCTTGAGCTCAGCTTTATTGTTCTCCATTTCGAATCTTTTCTTGTCCTTATTATTCCGAGTGATCAGGAAAATAAGAAGGGCGATAACGGCAATAGCTACTGCGCCGACAAATAAATAATTTACATTCATAGAGTTAGCGGTTAGATTGTGTGCCAATGTACGGGTTTGAATGTTACCCCTATATTAATCTTCCCATGATAGCATGCCGTACCGTAACGTCTATCCAGCCGTTTTACGCAAACCGGAGATTATTACCGGGTTTTCCTTCCTGCCCGATCCGTAAATGATTTTATCCGTTAACGATTTGTAGATCGCTATTCCATGTCCACAGTTTGATGTCGAACCCGTTCGAATGTGCTTTCCTGCTGCCTTCAGGACTGAGAGTCCGGGAAGCTGAACAACGGGAGTGATTTGCGCAGGCCTGCATTCCTGTAATTTCAACAGCCGCCATGCACCAGGCACTCAGGGCTAAATCCGGATGTTAAGTACCCGGCAAAAAACGATGAGTTTGTTTTTACCTGTAAGCGGCCGATCCTGCTCGTCGCCCGGTATTTAATTAACGGATACGATGGCTTGGAACAAAAGGCTCACCCTGGACATCGGCCGATTCGCGGGGTTACAGGTGCGGAAGCGGCCCTGGCGGCTGACCTTTCCGTCATAGAAGAAACGAAAGAACCGGCTGAAAAAGTAAACGTCTATCACCTTTCGACGCTATCATTTAAATCAGCAGTTTGCGGAACCTCGTTTATCAAAGATACCTGCGGTTGATCAATTCTTGTCTACGAATTTATTATTGGCTTCATTGTAGCGCGCACCTGTATCGGGATATTTTTGCAGGATGGCTTCGATGCCCTGCAGGTCGGCTGACGACAATTCCACTTCCACCGCGCCGGCATTATCGTTAAGGTATTTTCTTCGTTTAGTCCCCGGAATGGGGATGATGTGATCGCCCTGTGCAAGTACCCAGGCGATGGCCAGTTGGGCCGGAGTACAGTGTTTTTCAGCTGCGAATTCTGCAAAAGCCCTGGCAAGGTTATTATTGTTCTCGGCATATTCCGCCTGGTAACGGGGAAGAGACTTGCGGAAATCGTTATCGGCAAGGGTGCTGACATCCAGCGTGCTGGTCATCAGGCCGCGTGCGAGCGGGCTGAAGGGCACGAAGGCGATTCCCAGTTCCCGGCAAAGCGGGATGATCTCTTTTTCCGGCTCGCGGGTAAGCAGGGAATACTCACTTTGCAATGCGGCTATAGGATGAACGGCATGGGCACGGCGGACCGAGTTGACCGAAGCCTCCGACAGGCCCAGGAAACGGACCTTGCCTTCTTTTACCAGGCCGGCCATGGCCCCGACCATTTCCTCAACGGGTACGTTCGGATCGATCCGGTGTGCATAGTAAAGATCGATCACATCGGTTTGCAGGCGGGTCAAACTGTCTTCGACCGCCTTTTTAAGATAAGCCGGCGACCCGTTGAACGCGGTGTTTTTGCCGAAGGTATGCAGCTCGAAACCAAACTTGGTGGCTATAAAGATCTTCTGCCGGTTAGGTTTGAGCACCCGGGCCACCAGTTGTTCGTTGGCGCCGTTTGCGTATACGTCTGCCGTATCCCAGAAGTTGATCCCGAGCTCAATCGCTTTTTCCAACGTGGCGACCGATTCCTCGTCATTCGCCTCGCCGTAGGCATGGTTCATCCCCATGCAGCCAAGGCCAATGGCGGACAGCTCGACACCGGTATTTCCTAATTTCCTGTATTTCATAATATTATAGTAATAAAAAGAAAGTCAAATGTTTTAAGTTGGTGACACCTGGTCGTGGCCCGGGCATAAACTGCAAGATGGCCGGGAATCACGCATCGTCAATTTTCGTTCCGGTATTCTCCGGCGACTTCCGGCCGCCCATAGTATTTATACCGTTCAGCCACTGTTCGGGTGCCTGTAAAATAGTAAGACGTGCATTATAAATTTCATGCCCTTTGCGTACGCGGTAATGTTCATGTACCTGCTCCCCCTGGCCGTAGTAAGCCGCCGCGGCTATAAATCCGGCCATGGAGATGCCGCCGAGAAACCACATTTTTTCTGCCGGGTATTCGTAGCTCATAAAGAAAAGCTGGTCTATGGGATGATCCTTGTGCCGGGCGGTGATCTGAGCCGTATAATCAAGGCGGGGCGGGCCCTTGCGCTTAACGGTTTTGACATCTGTTCTCACGCCGTTTATCGTAAAGTCTGCTTGCCCGGCGGCGTTTTCCAGGTGCCATTGCGCGTCCCGTACGCCGCTGCGCTTAAGCCAGTGATTGAAACAGATCTCCCCAAGGTCGCCCGTCCAGCGAAGGTCGGTATCTTCCTCCTCATAGATATTCCCGTAAAGCAAGTCACGCCGGGCGCGGATCATCTGCGCCTTTTCTACCCACTGCCCGGGAATATTCATCGTAATCAAGTTCATCAGCCTGAAAATAGGAATTATCCCGGAATTACGTGAAGTAAGGAATACAAGAATTTATGAACGGTGACCTTGTCCGGACCAGGATCACCCAATTTGCGGGATTGCGCGGTATGAATACAACTGGTATCTTTGCCGGCTACGACCATATATGAAAAAAATATTACTGGTGATCTGCCTTGCGGCTCTCTTCGCCTCCTGTAAAAAGACCGGCGCTCCTGTAGCCAGTGCGGGCGCTATTACCGGGAGTATAACGCCTCCCGGCGTATTCGCTGTTATTTATGCGACAGACGCTTCGGGAAATAGTTTTTCGGCCGGGGTGTCGCCCGCTACGGGTGCTTTTAAGTTAGATAACCTCCCTGCCGGAAAATACAGGTTGTTTGTACCTGCAAACCCGGCTTTCAATTCAACCATAAATTTAGAGCTGGAAGTTAAGAGCGGGCAGACCGCCGATGCCGGGAATATCAGCTTCGAGCAGGCCATCGCTCCAAGCGGAAGCGTATATGGAACAGTATTGCCGGCAGGTTTTGGAAAGAGCGTTACCGCCACGGTGCTTAACGACGGGAGGGTGTATACCGCTATCCCGAATGCTTCCACAGGATCTTTTACCATCATCCTTCCCAACGGCGAATATGCTATAAACTTCGCTGCCAATGCTCCCGCGGAAGCACCCCAGGATATGAGAGCTACCGTCGAAGGAAAACCGTTAAACCTGGGCAGCGTCATTTGCAAACAGGGATCGTCCGGAAGTATTACCGGGAAAATGAATCCGGTGTCTGTACTGGGATCGGTAAAAGCGACCAGTATCCAAACCGGCGATGTGATATTAGGGACCATAGACCGGGCAAAAGGCAGTTTTGGATTCCCAGTACTGTTCCCGGGCGCTTATAAGATCAGCTTTACCACCTATATCCCTTACCTGCCGCATGCGGATATCGAGGTGGCGGTGACCGCCGGGAAGGAGACCGATATGGGGACCGTTTCGTTCCAGTATGATAACGAAGTGCGCGTCCTTTCGTATAAAATAGATGGGAAAAGTTCATTGCGCTACAACCTGACAGCCAGCTTCGCGGATGGCTTGCTGAAATTTTCTTTGCAGCAGACTTCATTCAGCGGCCCGACCCCGGAAAATATGCTCACTACCACTACGGCATTAACCGTCGCCCTGGAAAACGTCACCGGGCCGGGAAAATATACTTTCAGGGGAACTGCGAATTCGAATCTCACCTTCAGCGAAACTAAACGTCCCTCTTATGGTCTGCAGGGCACTACGAACACCTGGAGCGTGAACGGGGCTACGGCAGGCGGGCAACTGGAAGTGATCTCCATCGATCCTGCGGCGCGCACCATACGGGGGACTTTCTCCGCTACCCTGGCCAGTGATAAACCGGCCACGCTTGCCGACAAGTCGGTTACCGAGGGCGTGTTCTATCTCAGTTATTGATGGGTGATGAATTAGCGGGGGATAGCACCTGGCCGGGAGTGCAAATGTATTGGCTGCTTACAGGTTATCCAGGCGCGTATTCTCCTGGAAGCGAAAGACTGCTTTACTATACTAAACTATACCAAAAAATCCGTGGCCTTTTATAATTCGTTCTGCATATGAAACACGTTCCATTTATGCCCGTCGGGGTCTGCAAAAACAAATCCATAATAGCCTTCGCCAAACTCGGCAGGTCGGCTGAATAACGTTCCACCGGCCAGGCGAACTTCTTCAGCCCAGGCGTTCACTTCGGCCTTGCTGTCTGACCAAAGCGTAAATATTATTTCATTTCCTTTTGATAGGTCTGCTAATTCGCCTTCTATCGCTTTTTTAAGAAGATCGTTCCGGAAAAAGTGTACTACGAAATCGTTATCGCCAACCAGGAAACTGGCGAGTTCTTTTCCATTGTTATGCCCGCCATTGAGTTTGAATCCAAGTGTCGTATAAAATTCCATGGTCCTTTTTACGTCTTTCACTGCCAGGTTGGCCCAGATTTTTTTCGGTCTCATCATGTTGTTTTTGATCTGTTCAAAGGTCGGTTAATCAACGCTGTTAACCGGGGGTTGAATACGACAATTACGGTGCCGTTTGCGACAAGGTGATCTTCGCTTTACATTTTCAATAGCGGTTAACCGGCTCCCAGGCTTTTTTTATAATATTTAACTAATATTTGGAACGTACGTTTTAATACGTACCTTTGGGTTATGCAACAGCCCGATCAATCAGCACAGTATACGCCCACCAAAACAGAATTCGACGTTTTGCAGGTACTTTGGCAATACGGTCCCTCAACTGTCAGGTTTGTTCACGACAAGTTGAATGAGCATAAAGAGGAGGTGGTGTATACTTCTACGCTTAAACTTATGCAGGTAATGAAAGAGAAGGGCATCCTTAATCGCGACGAAAGCAATATGAGGCACTTGTACAGCGCTGTTCCGCAGGAGGAACAGGTAAAACGGACGATGCTGAGCCGGTTTGTAGACAGTATGTATAAAGGCTCGCCCAGCAGCCTGGTGCTGGCATTGCTTGGCGACGATCAAACGTCGGCAGAAGAGCTCCGGAAAATCAAGGGGTTAATCAATACTATGCAGAAACCATGAATGACATGATATTCGGGTTATCCGGGGCATGCTTCGCCATGCTTGTACACTCCGTTTGGATAGGGGGACTGTTGAGCATTGTTTCTGCCGTGTTCCTGGTAGCCGGCAGGCGGTTTAGCCCCACAGCAAGGTATAATGTATTACTTGCTGTGTTTTCCTGTTTTGTTGCCGCTTGCGGATTTATATTTTTCAGGGAATTGGCCGGTTTAACTAAAGGTGAACATTACACGCCGTACATGTCCAATCTTGCAGACCTCTCTTTTGCCGGAGCGCTTTCCGGGTTCCGGGTTTATTCGCCGGCGATCGTAGCCGCCTGGTTCGTTATTTTTATGATCCATGTTGCCCGGTTCGCGGTAGGTATCGCCCATCATCAGTCGCGGGTCCGCTCGGGCACGTTGCAAGCACCTGATTATTGGAAACACAAACTGCAGGCACTGGCCAACACGCTTAAAATAAGTAAAACGGTGGCACTCATGGAATCGACGCTGGTCAGTGCCCCGGTACTTCTCGGCCACCTGAAACCTGTTATCCTGGTGCCGGCCGGGTTGCTCGCCTCGTTGCCGCCTGATCAATTGGAAGCGGTGCTGCTGCATGAGCTGGCTCATATTCGCCGAAACGACTACCTGGTAAACCTGGCTCAGGGCCTTGCCGAGGCCGTGTTTTTCTTTAATCCCGGCTTATTATGGATATCCGGATCAATGCGTGTTGAGCGGGAACATTGCAGTGATGACCTGGCGCTTAAGCATATACCAGACCGAATGACATTCGTAAATGCGCTGGTCAGTTTTAAGGAATATGCCCTTTATCGAAACCGGTTTCCCCTGGCTTTCGCCGGTTCGAAAGATCAGTTATTTCTACGCATTAACCGGATCGTGGGGAATCCCCTTCCGGTAAACGATGCCGGAAGCGTGAAAGCATTGGTATATTCCGGCATGCTGTCCATCCTGGTATTAACAGCGATGATGGGCATGCGTACGCCGGCTCCCGAAAAAGCGCAGGCGGATATTTCGCGTAGCTTAACGCCAATGATAACTGCCGCTTTACCGGTTAACGTGGTAATGAGCCCAGCTGTGGGAAACACTGTTCCGGCCGCGGTAACTGCCGGAATATCACCCGGCCGCAAACCTGTTCTCCCTCATAGCAGTGAGACGACCGATGCCAGCCAGGATCCTTATCCCGGAGATGAACCGGCCGCCAGCGACGATGGAACGGGCGAGGTGGTAGAAAGCGGTACTTCGCCTGGCCCGCAAGCGGAGCAAATGAAGCGATATGCCCGGCGACAACGGGAGCACGAAGCCCTCATGGCGGCGTACCCTGAAAAGATAGCGGAATACCATCGAAAAATAGAAGAATATCACCAGGCGCTTGAACGATACGAGCTCAAGATGAAAGAATACCGTCAAACGATAGAGCAGTATAACAAACGCTTCGCCAGTAAATTACCGGATATAATCGGCGGTACGCCTGATGGGTAATTAACATCCGCAATCAATGCCGCGAAAAGCGGCTCTTCATCATATACAGCTTTTATTTTTTTCCCGGACCCTGCGGGCATGGGAGTGCTATATACGCAAAAATTCACCCTTAATAACTTACCAAATGAACACCACTCATCGTAAAAGCGGTGCGATCTCGCTGGCGATCGTGCTCCTTAACCTGCTAAGCTATGCCCAGCAACTAACAGTGATAAATCAGGACTATACACTGGCGAAAACGGAATCAGTTAAGCAGAATAAGCTGTTGATCATCGATTTTTATACTACCTGGTGCGTTCCGTGTAAAGAGCTCGATGAAGCGGTGTTCAAAGACACCACCGTAAGCAAACAGTTTGCCGGGCAGTTCGTAGTACTGAGATACGATGCGGAAAAGGATAACGTGCACAGGCTCACGCTCAAGCACCATGTATCGTTTTACCCCACTACGGTAGTCCTCAATCCTGCGCAGCGCGTAGTGAACCGGTTAATTGGCTCCAGTGGTACCGGGGAAAAGATGGTCCCGGCCTACCTGGATTTTCTTAGGAAAGCCAGCGCCAATGCCGCCGAAAACAAATTTATTAAAGGCGTGTCGGCGTCAACCGACCTCACATACCCTAGGTTTTATGAAGATTACGTGTTCCGCGTTAATACCAAAGGGGTAGCGGCTAAGGTAACGGATTACTGGAAGAGCAACTCCGACTATCTTTCGGAAGTTCCGTTCGCCATATTGTGCTATTTCCAGGGGGCGACCGACGAAGTGAACAAATTCTTCCTGGAGAATAAAAAGAAATATGCAGACCTCTACGGCGAACTGGATGTGAAGTTCATTCTTACAATGATGATCACTGCGAAGCTATCCGACGCCATTGACGCAAAAGACCGGTCGGCTTTTAATGCCGCGGTGCGGCTTGCTAAGGAGCACCTGGATACCGGGGAAACTAAGCAGTACCTGCTCGGCATGGAAGAACAGATGCTTCAGCAGGAGGGCAGGTGGACGGAAGCATTAAAAAGCTTCAGTTCACGTAAAAACGCGCAGCAGGTAAGCGATTACGAGACTGCCCGGCTTTGTCGCGCCGCATCAGAAAAATGCAGCGAGATAAGTGTGTTGAAACCCTGTGCTGAATGGATGAAAGCCATTGCAGGCAAAACCCCGGAATATGATCACCTTGATACTTATGCCCGCTTGCTTTTTAAAACCGGTGAAAAGAACAAGAGCTACCTCATTATGAAACAAGCGATCGCTGCCGGCAAGCTGGCTAAAGAAGATGTAACGGGGAGCGAAAAGTGGCTGAACCAATTTAATTCAGACCAACGGAACAAATAGTTACACTGGCTTATTTTCCGCATGTTATCTACTATTTTGGTTATTGCTCTACTATTTTTCGCCGAACTATATCGTACGCTTAATCTTGTGCTGAAACGTCAACAATTATTCATTTAATTAAATTAAAAGCACATGAAAAATTTCAGATCTGATCGGGCATTCATGTTACTGTTTGCGCTCATCACCCTAAGTTTTACCACGTCCAGTTTTACCAGCAGGTTCGGGCTGGACAGTTATGAGATCTATCTGGACAACAAGCTGGTATCGAAGCATTACGTGAACCAGCCTTTAAATCTCCGGGTACTGCAGTTAGACAAGGCCAAAGAAAACGGCCAGCTAAAGATCGGCTACACTCATTGTATGAGTAAAGGGAACGGTACCGGCCGGAGCCTCACATTAAAAGATGAGGATGGCCATCTCGTACATACATGGCCGTTTGCCGATACCACCGTTCCCGAGGCGAAGATGGCGATAGCCGTAAAAGACCTGCTGGCGGAAGCAAAGAAAAATACGGGTCATGAGCTTAGCCTTTATTATACCGCCCGGGAAACACCCAAAGGCGAGATGCTTTCCATGATCCGTTTCAAATAACCGGTAATAAGCGATCCCGCTGCCTGTTGTTTGATCAGCAAAAAGACCGTCCCAGCTAATAGGACGGTCTTTTTCAGGTTTAATACCGGGTTTATTTCTTCAGCGTCGGCAGTAACTCGTCCAGCCCTTCCATCGCCATGGTAAGTCCTTCTTTGAAGCCCATTTGAATAGTAGCTTCCAGTTGCGCCAGGTCATCATAAGTAATGTACGACGTTACCAGCGTAACATCTCCCTTATCTTTGAACGTTACTTCCCACGTTGATTTTGGCATAGCCTCGTTCACGTTGCCGTCTGCGTCGGAGAAGGCGTCTGTAACGGTGAATTTTTTTTCCGGCTCGATCGCCTGGTAGGTAGCCATAGCCCAGTGTTCTTCGCCTTCAGGCCCTACCATGGCGTAGATCCAGCTTCCGCCTACGCGAAAATCCATGCCTTTGGTACGGGCTCTCCACGGTTTTGGCGCCCACCACTGGTCGAGGATGGCCGGATTGGTGTAGGATTCCCATACGAGCGGAAGTGCTGCTGCGAATTCACGGGTTACCGTAATGGATTTGTTCTCTTTGTCGACAGAAAAGTCGAATGCTAAGTTGCTGCTCATTTTTGGTTATTTTTAATGGTTAACAGGATTTCATCAAGCTGGTTGAACCGGCTTTGCCAGATCTTCCGGAACTGGTCGAGCCATTTGTCGATATCAGTCATCTTCTCCGCGTTTATTTCGTAATAAATTTCCCGTCCGGATTGTTCTTGCTTTACCAGCCCGCACTCGGTTAACACCCGAAGGTGCTTCGATACCGCCTGGCGGGTAGTGTCAAAATGCTCGGCCAGCGAGTTGGGAGTCATCGCCTGCGATGCGATCAATAAAATAATGGCCCGCCGGGTAGGGTCTGCGATGGCCTGGAAAACATCTCTTCTCATATCCAGTATTATTTTTCGAAACCGATTGGTTGCAAATATATACGCAACTAGTTGGTTTCGCAAATGTTTTTTAAACTATTTGGATTAGGCGGATCAAGCTGGATTTCCGGGGAGTAGATTTGGCTGTCAGCTATCAGCATTTCGCCCGTAAGTATACCTTATAAGATAAGTAATTGACGTTGAGATACTTCTGATTAGTATTCCAGGTTTGACAGTAATCCAAGATGATTGCTGATAGCTAAAAGCTAATAGCTCCCAAACTTTAAGCCTGATCCGATTAACTTCCTGCCGGTGTATGTCTCCCTTTAATAAAAAAAAGCCGCTTAACTTTCGCTAAACGGCTTATGCAAGATATCGCAGGGTGCTTACTCAGCGGCCGCCTGCTCGTTAATGAAGCTTACTGCGGCTTCTGTAAGGGCGACGTCTGTCGCTTTTTCATTGTCCAGGGTTTGCTGCAGGAGTTCTGCAACATCGGTATGACCCATGGTTTGAGCCAGGGTACGTAACGTGCCATACGTGGCGATCTCGTAATGTTCCACTTTCTGTGCGGCCAGGATCAATCCTGCATCGCGTACCATGGTGCCTTTTTCGGTATCTTCCATAATGCCTTTTGCTTCTTCAAGCAAGCCTTCCATGGCATCGCATTTTTTAGCTACGGCCTTTTCGTCCAGGAGGGAAAAAACCTGTTCGAGTGTTTCGATATGCGTTTGTGTTTCCTGGGTATGTTTCTGGAAAGCCGCTGCGAGATCAGGACTGGTAGCCGCTTTCTGCATTTTAGGGAGCGCTTTTACAAGGTGTTTTTCCGCCCAGTAGATGTCCTTTAACTCGTCGACAAAGAACTGGTGAAATTCTGAATCTTCCATTTTTCCTGTTAAGCTTGCCGGTGCCTTGACCGTACTTTTGCTTGTTGTTTTTGTAGCCATGAGATTGATAAGTGTTTGCAAGCAACAATAAGCGATAATGGTGCCATGAACATATTACACAGCAAAACAGGCATATAACGATGCCGACTGTATCCCTGCGCGGGCAATCGGCCATAATGATGTAGGATATAAGATACGCGTAAAAATACCTTGCAGAAGCGGGTTTTACTTGTACTACGCTTCGTCGAGGTAAAAAAAGAAGGTAGAGCCTACGTCTTCTTTGCTTATGACACTGATGGAGCTGTTGTGGTAGTTAAGTATCTCCGAAACCAGGTACAAACCGATGCCGAAACCCGAAACGGTCCTCATTTTCTCATTCTTTACACGATAAAACCGGTCGAACAGGCGCTGTTGATCTGCTTCGCTAACGCCCACGCCCTCATCTATTACGGAAATCTTTACTTTTCCGTCAAGCCGTTCGCAGCGTATGTTAATGTCTCCGCCTTTTGGTGAATATTTTATCGCATTGCTTAGCAGGTTTATCAGTACCTGACCGATCTTATCCCGGTCGGCGTTCACTAACAGGTCGGGGTGATCGTCGTAATGGATCCGGTGCTTGGTAGTGAGGTACCGGGCATCGGTTACGATCTCGTCCAGCAGCTCGCACAAGGCGAAGGATTGTTTGCTCAGATGGATCTTTCCTTCCTCCAACCTGGCGAGGCTCAGGAAATCGGCGATCATCGTCGTCATTTTCTTCGCCTGTACGCCCGCCCGGGTAAGTGCGTTCACCGCGAAGCTGTCGTCTTGTTTCCTGGCCTTGGAAAGCAGTATCTGTACGTAGGAGTTCATCGAGGTGAGGGGTGTTTTCAGCTCGTGGCTTACCATGGCGATGAAATCGTTCTTGCGCACTTCTTCGAGTTTCTTTTCCGAAATATCACGGGCGATTTTGGAAACCCCAATGATGTTGCCCTGCGGGTCGGTCACCGGCGAAATGGTCAGCGAGATATCGATCTCACGACCGTCCCGGGTGATGCGTTTAGTTTCAAAATGTTCTACGCGTTCTCCCCGCTTCAGGCGGCCAATGATACGGGGTTCTTCTTCGTGCCGGTCTGTCGGGATCAGTTTCAGGATCGACTGGCCGATCATCTCCTGTTCGGTATACCCGAATATGCGTTCAGCCGAATGGTTCCAACTGGTAATAATGCCTTCGAGTGTTTTGCTGATGATGGCATCATCGGAGGTATGTATGATAGCGGCAAGTTTGGCGCTCTTCTCTTCAGCTGCTTTAATTTCGCTGATATCCAGGGCGATGATCAGGCCTGCATACACTTCATTCACCTCGTTTTTAAGAGGTACCATATGCACCATAAAAATTTCGCCGGTGGCTGATTTTCGTTCTACCGAAAATTGCTCGCCCGACAGCACCCGGTCATATAAATATTTCGATGCTTCGTAACGTTCCGGAGGACTTACCTCGCTGGGATGTTTACCTACGTAATCGTTGCCGTCATACCCCAGCTTTTTCATCAGGTCGCCTTCAATGGCCACGAACCGGTGGTTTTTGTCGATCACGATCACCATCGATCCCGGGATGTTTACCGCGATCGATTTAAAAAGCTTCTCGCTTCGGGAGAGGTCTTCCTGCGTTTCTATCAGTTCCTCGTTAATAGCGGTGAGCTCTTCGTTCACCGCCGCCAGTTCCTCGTTGCTGGCGGCCAGCTCTTCGTTCACTTCCTGCTGGTCCCGGTGGCTTTTCTCGAGTGTTTTGCGGGCCATCACCTGTTCCGTTACATCAATGGTGGCTGCTATTATGCCGAGGGTATTGCCTGCGGCATCTTTATAAGGCTCGTAAACCAAGTTCTGGTATACCATTTCATATTTCCCGTTCCTCAGAAGGGATACGGGCTGCTCGCTCGCTTTAAAAGCGACGGCCGTTTGGTATACATTGCCCAGCAGTTGCTCCAGGCCCTGACCTCTCGCATCGGGCAGTCCCTCAAAAATGGGCTTCTTCATTACCTGGTGCGCCGGTTTGCCCCAAAGAGCGATCATCAGGTCATTGGCTACCTCCACCACATGGTCCGGTCCGAGCATGATGCACATGGCTACGGGCGCCTGGAGGATCATGTTTTGGAGGTTCTTTTCGCTTTGCTCTACCTGTTGTTTGGCCAGCACGACGTCGGTCACGTCGGCGGCGGTGTTCATCACCGCGTAAATAATCCCTTCGTTATCCCGCAGCGCGGTAAAGCTGTAATTAAAATAAAAGGTCTTCAGCGTTCCCCCTATTACCAGGTCCACACGCTGGTTACGGGCGTGAAAGGGGATCCCGGTAGTAAAAACACCATCCAATTGTTCGAAAATGCCGGAGCCTTTTAGTTCAGGCAGTATCTCGGTGTACCGTTTACCTATCACCTCGTTTCCCTTGCCCCATACATCCATGATCGCCTGGTTGGCCAGCTCGATCCGCAGTTCCCTGCCGGTATATACACCAATGGGGAAGGGCGCATTTTCTACAATGCCGCGTGTTTTATGTTCACTGGCCGTTAAGGCAGCCGTGCGCATGGCCACCAGGTTTTCCAGCTGGCCGTTTAATACCGCGAGGCTCTCCCGGGCGCGGTTCAATTCTTCGTTCGTGACCGTAAGCTCTTCATTTGCTGCCGCCAGTTCCTCATTTGTGGTGGCGAGCTCTTCATTTAGCGCTTGTTCTTTTTCCAGCGCCTGTTTAAATTGCTCTTCTACGGAGTTTACTGGTTTGTATTGATCCATTTTACAATAATAAATAAAGAATTGATTGATGGTAAAGGGCGGCTTTACAAAACACCTCACGATATTTGATATTGCTAATAATGTTAGTAATATTGCATTATGGAACAACTGGCCATATTTGGCGAATCCGGTCAAAGTACCGGTTTACCGACCGATGTGCTTGATTACCGCGCACAGCTGTTCGATGAACGACAAAGCGAAACGTACCTGCAAACATTCATCCGCACCATTCCATGGGAGCAGCGGGTAGTGAGCATGTACGGCAAACCGGTGATCACTCCCCGGTTAACGGCGTGGTTTGGCGATACAGGCAGGGATTACGCATTTTCGGGAAACCGGTTCAGGCCATTGCCGTGGACCAAGGAGCTGCTGGAAATTAAGCAGCGCATCGAGCCGCTTGCAGGGGCGTTATTTAATTCCGTATTGCTCAATTACTACCGTGATGGAAACGATTCCGTAGCCTGGCACAGTGATAACGAGACCGAGCTGGGTAAACAGCCGTTAATCGCTTCCGTAAGCTTCGGGCAGGTACGCCGGTTCGACATTCGCCATAAACGGGATCATGCAAGGAAATATGCGGTCAGGCTGGAGAACGGCTCCCTGCTGTTGATGAAAGGCGATCTGCAGCATCATTGGGAGCACCGCATCGCCAAGTCGGTCGTCCCGATGAAGGCGCGGGTGAATCTCACGTTCCGCATCATTAACCGTTAATCCCGGTTGCTTTTTACTTTTAAGTGCCTCCCGGGTTGGCTATTCCATCCGTTTAGCGCGTGTTTCCGTTGCCCTCTGCGGCACCGGCACCCGTTTAATACCTCCGCAAAATATTCCCGCGTTGTGATTTTTTAGCAATTTCAGTTACTAATAGGAGGTAGTAACAAAATGGATCAGAAAAGCAGGTTTGTAAGCATCATTAAAGCGCACGAAGGAATTATCCTGAAAGTGGTAAGCTTTTATACCAACGACCGCGACGATCGCGCAGACCTGTACCAGGAAACCGTGTACCAGTTATGGAAGTCTATGGACTCTTTTAAAGGAGCGTCGAAACCGGGCACATGGATCTACCGCGTCGCGCTTAATACGGCGATCTGTCACTTGAAAAAGAGTAAGCGCGGTATCCGGACCATACCGCTTGACCCGGAGGTGCTGGAACTGCCGGATAGCGACGACACCGCCGCCCAGGAACGCATCAAAACGCTGTATGCGCAGATCCAGCAGCTTAACTTACTCGAAAAAGGCATCGTACTGCTTTACCTCGAGGGCAGGAGCTACGAGGAGATCGCTGCTATTGTGGGACTTACCGTTACCAACGTGGCTACAAAGCTTTCCCGCGTAAGGGAAAAACTAAAATCGCAAATTAACAAAACCGCCTGATCATGGAATTAGAAGAAATGAAAGCTGCCTGGGAGGACCTCGGCAGGAAAGTAGAAAAACAAGATAAACTCACCCATCAAATGATTGAAAAAATGACTGAACAACGATACCGCTCACGCCTCGATGGCATCGCCTTACCTGAAAAGATCGCTACTGTGTTTTGTTTTGTATTCGCGGCGGCGCTAATCTTGAATTTTTACCGCATTCACCAGCCGCTCATGCAAGTATTTGGCGCACTGTCTGTCGCTTACCTCGTGGTATTGCCGCTCATTTCGCTTTCGATGCTGCGCGATTTGAAAAAGATCAGCCTTTCAGACATCAGTTATGCGGAAGCGATCCGCCGGCAGGCGCAAAAGCGGATCCGTTTCCAGAAGTTCCAGGTGATAAACCTGGTCGCGAGTTTCGCGTTTATGCTGGTGTTTTTCCCGGTATTAATAGACATGATGGGCAAGAGCGTCGCCCATGAGCCCTATTTCTGGATGCTGGTCGTTCCCTTTGGTATCGCCATTTTCCTGGGCGCTTCCTTTTGGGTGTTAAGGTGTTACAACCGCACCCTGTCGGCCGCAGAAAGCCTGCTGGCTGAAATTGATCAATAGACAGGTAGTATTTCTATCGCCTTCCGGCGGAGTTGAATCCCGCCCGGAACCGCTATACCCTTAAAGTACGGTAAGCAACCGTTTAGCAAGCCTTGAACTACAATAGGGTGTCATAAAAGCTCAGCCTGTTTTTTAGTACGCGCATTTCCTCCCGCATTTGCTCCATTCGTTCAAGCAGTTGTTCGAGTGCCCCGATGCCGGCCGCGTTAATGCCCAGGTCGCGGTGCAGGCGGGTCATCCGTTCGAGGGATGGCAGCTGGTGGTGGGGGATAACAGCGGGGCCGTTCTCCGCGACCAGCTCGAGTAAGCCAAGTTCCTGCAGGGAGCTGATAAATTCGGGATCTATTTCGTGCGCGGTACAAAAAACGCGGACCTGTATGAAATTTCCTGTTTTCATGAGATAGCTATTAAGATTCGGCGAGTTGTTTAAAGAGTTCCTTTTGACGGTCGGTCAGGTTTACGGGGATCTGTACCTGGTAGGTGATGTACAGGTCGCCATGCTGCCCTTCTTTTTTGTAGACCGGGAAGCCCTTGCCCTTAAGTTTAATACGGGTGCCGTTTTGGGTTTCGGGGGCTACTTTTACCTTCACTTTCCCGGTGAGTGTTTCGGCAGTCGCCTCACCGCCAAGCACCGCGGTAAAGAGGCTGAGGTTCATGGTGGCGTGCAGGTCGTTGCCGTGGCGTTTAAAGCGCGGATCGTCTTTGATCACGAAAGTGATCAGGAGGTCGCCGGCCGGGCCTCCGTTCACCCCTTGTGCCCCATGCCCGGCAATCTTGATGATTTGCCCGTTTTCTACGCCGGCGGGGATGGTGATGCGGATGTTTTTCCCATTTACGGTGATTGTTTGTTTATGGGTTTCCGCAGCGTCCCTAAGTTCCAGGCGGAGTTCCGCATGGTAATCCTGTCCGCGGAACTTCGCGCTGCGGCTGCCGCCGCCACCGCCAAACATCGAGCTGAAGAAGTCGGAGAAATCGTTGTCACCGCCCAGGTCGTCGAAGTTGTATCCGCCTGTAGCCCCGTTTCCGCGCCCGCCGCCATAGCCACGCCCGCCCTGTTGTTTGCCCGCCTGCCCGTAGGCGTCGGCGTGCTGCCAGTTTTCGCCATACTGGTCGTATTTCTTTCGCTTTTCGGGATCGCTGAGCACCTCGTTGGCTTCGTTGATCTCCTGGAAGCGTTTGTTGGCCTCTTTGTCGTCGGGGTTCAGATCCGGGTGGTACTTGCGGGCAAGCTTGCGGTATGCGCTCTTAATGTCTTTTTCGGTGGCGCTCTTTTCGAGGCCGAGCGCTTTATAATAGTCTATATAGGCCATGTTAATCCGTTTGGAAGCCGGGAAGGAGCATCGTTCCCAGGTATAAAACCCGGCGGATGTTTCTTTTGTTTCGTTAGGATACCAGGCTACATTTTCAAAAAGTTTTTTTGTTATCCTCTCCATTATTATTTTAGCATCCTGTTTTTCGGGGTGTAGCGCAGCCCGGTAGCGCGCTTCGTTCGGGACGAAGAGGTCGTAGGTTCGAATCCTGCTACCCCGACTTAAAGAGGTTCACCGGAACCCGGAAAGGGTTGCTCTGAAAAGAGCAACCCTTTTTCTTTTGGTATCAATGAGTTATAGCAGAAGGGTTGATCGATGAAGGTGTTCTAAGTGCACTTTTATTAAAGATGGGATTCGTTTGAACACCTCCTAATAATTGTTTGTACCTGGTGTTCGATCATATCCTAGCAATATTTATTAAGCCCCGATAAGCACGTCCCGGCTGAGTTTTACGCAAAAAAATAGCGTGGGACATCAGCTACACCCGTTTTCGAAGCTCATCCGGTTTCGAAAATAAATCAAATAGCTGTCGCTATTAATATTTTACGGGGATAAAGATAGGGAATCAGGAGAAGAGGGAGAAAGTGAAGGGGGAAATGAAAGGATGGTTGTCACCTCATGGTGTCGCGATCAGATCAGTACCTTATTTTACTATTAATGCAACTAATTCAGGTCAAGGTATTTAATCGAAAAAATAACATCCGTGCTATTGTGTATTTGAATATCGTCTTTTATCTTTGCAGTCCCTTTCGGGGGGTTAAAATTATATGCCAACAAAAAAGCAGTTACACTTTGTTTGGTCTTCCCAGTATAAGCTGTTTGGAGGATCAGGCCAGCCGAAGCAGCATTATGAGGATGCCTTGGTTGAGCACGGGCTTACAACGCAAATGCACGTAGATAGTCCTGTGGTACCTGCTCCACTTGCACGGAAGTTTGCTGGGAAAAAAATCGGCGAAATCGTGTGGGATGGTGAGGATTTGCATATAGTTCCCAAAAAGTGAGCGTTTTTCAGCGGTTGTTCTTAACGGTTGAGGGTGAGTATGATGCTTACCCCAACTATCGCAGCGCGAAAATCCATCTTACCACCGGCGATCCTGCTACTGAAAGCTATAAGAATCTTTTTATTACTAGCCCACTTTTCTGTCCTCACAAGGATGGGGTAAGTGAGAAGCCTCTAATGGAAGAAGGGACGAAGGTCATTTTTATGATGGTTCCTTCTGTCTTTCCGACATTAAATGAGCTAATTACGAGGTTTACGCTTTCCAACGAATTATGGTTTAGTATCGGGTTAGCTAATCTTGTTCTATTTGACAACAGTAAGGATGGGAGCGTAACCCAAGCAATAGTAAGCGTCCTTTTGGATAAGGAGAATATTACTGCATATGAAGTTTGGGAGATTGATAAAGGGAGAATAAGTTTAGTTAACCCGCCAATCGTTAAGAACTTTAGTGCGGACAAAGATGTTTATCACTGTGGTTTAGCAATTTCGGAGAAAGTTCCGCTACACATAAAATTCGCTTGTTCGGAATATATTATATCTGTCGACAAATTCCTGACAGCTTCAAAGAAGTTTACCCCACACTATTTTTCTTTGCATGAAAAAACCGTACTTGCTGCAAACGACCTAGTCACAGATCTTGCATTTCTCTATCAGGACGAATTGCAATCACCCAGTGATGCGCTGCTTTCGAGTTTGGACGCGGAAACCAAAGAGTTGGCAGTGCAGAAACTTCATGATCCATCCTTGCGCATCGGCGTTGATGAATTAATTAATGATTGGCATGGTAAGCTGATACAATTCAATTCTTCCATGTCTTACATTTATAGTCAGACATATTCTGGCACATTTCCGATTTTCGACCATATAGGATTAGTAAGACGGCATTCACTATTGGGCATAGGGTCGGGTGTCGGAGCGTTATATGAGCTTTTATCTCAGCTTGAAAACGTGTTCTTCAGGCTACCGTTTGATGAACTTACGACAACTTTGTACTTTAAAACAAATTGTCCGCCGGAGTACAGTAATTTAATTATTGACCCTTCTCTTTTTGAAGCACGTGTTTGGTATGACGATGTTGTGAAAAACACTGTGGTAGGCACCGAGGTCAGCCATCTGAGTGTGAGCTTCCCTGAAGATTTTTTTCATAGGTTATCTTTTTTTAGCGGTCGTTTAGGTTTTAGAGAGTATGAACTCAGCGCTACAGCTGCTATTCAGGTGTTGGTAGAGTCTCATAGATTACCGTGGCATATCATAAATTATACACACGAGGTCATTCACAACCATGTGAGAATGATTCTCAACCAGATGTTTGTGGATTTGAAATCCTGGCGTCCTGAGGAAGAAAGTAAATACCTAAAGCACTTTACTGATATAATAGAAGAAATCCTCGACGCAGACGCTCAGAAGCGGCCTATTACTTATTTCGAATTTTTTATAGCAACTATTATTAAGTTTGTGATAAATGCAGAGGTATTTGGGTCGCTTATAGCGCCCTCTGATTCGCTTAAAATAGTTGAATGCCAAGGAAGTGCAGAACGGAAGACGGATTATATGATGCCAGATTCGCTTCATTTACAAAACAAGCTTCTTTGGTATTACAAAGATGTAACAGAGATTTTCGTTCATGTCATCGACTTTTGCTATATCTATAAAAAGCAAGAAGAAGTATATATGATGTCAATATGGGCTTCCTGGTCGACTATCCCAGCCGTCGTAAACGATATCAAGCAATATATTTTGAGATCGTTGGTGATAATCGGCTTGCAGATAGAAGGCAGTCTTCAGAAGCGTTATACATTGGTGGTCGAGCAATTCCGTAGTATCTTAATGAAGCTTAAATCCAGGGACAATAACTTCATGTACAATCGGATATTTTCGTTGTTAAATCAAAAGGAACACTATAAAGATTTACAATATCGTTTTTATAACTGCATGATCGTTGGTGATTTGGCTTATCACTTTTTTGTAGGTAAATTAGAGACGTTATTGGATAATAATGATAAGAACACTTTGCCAGTGGGAAATGAGGATGAATTCGGGGTCCCGGCGTTATACTATATTCAGCGAAATTCATTCGAGGGGGAAAGTATAAAAAGTAAGGTAAGATTTCTGCTGGACCAGCTTATCAAGGAAGCGTACTATGAGCACAATGTTGCCCGAAGTGATGATTTAATAGAAAAGACGTCAGCGTGGTTGCTGTTGTCCTTAAGTTCATTTAAATAAATGGTTCAATCGCAAATTGCCTCGTCGCACTTTTATTATGTAGCATTGATCGATTCTGCACAGATTTCGACTTCCGTGGCTTTTACACGCCTTATTCAAGAAAAGAATGAGGTGGAGACTGTCGATGGGAATGGAAATCTTTTGCATGTTCAAGTTAAACTTTCTCGACTACTTGGAAGTGAAAGTCTATTATCGAAATTTAACAAAGTAAGCCAAAACGATGAACCTGATAGTTTTTGGTATGACATGTATATTGGTCATATAAAAGCGCGTAGGGGGCCTCTAGTTTTCGTTTGTTACCCATACATTACGTTAAGCACATATATCGATAGGGATATTATTGGCGCAAATGCAGTACGTCGATATATAAAACCTGAAGTTGAATCGGTACTGAATCACTTAAAATACAATCCCAATGATCGTTATAACGGACTTAAAGTGGAGATCAGCAAGTATTCTGCTGCAGTAAAGGATGACACAGCGAATAAAATAAATATTCTCGGAAATAGTCCGTTGAAATCGCGCGTATACAATTTGTTAAGTAGCGACAATCAGATAAGTATTGAACCTCTGTCGCTTAAACTGAATTGTGAGCTTCCGGAAGAAAACAGGGTGCTAGAATTATCTTTTGATAAATTGGGAAATCTCCGATTCTGGCTTAAACGAAACAGGACTGCGGACATTGGTGATATATTAGCGCGAGCTGTCACCTTTTTCGAAGAGAGTAATTCGCTGTATGAAAGTTCTTTTATAAATAAGAAAAGCCTTCTCGAAGATGAATCCTAATTTTGGTTTCGATTTAGAACTGTATACACCGGAGGGTTCTGATGTCTCAGGCTTGCTTGCGCAGTTTCTTAATGATGGCCACTTAGCTTTATTGCTTGGCGGGGGAGTATCGGTCGATCTTAAGTTCCCAGGTTGGTCGAAGTTATTATTTTTGATTTGTGATAAGCATCTCAAAGGGCGTATGGAGATCGGAAAAACTTATTCCGGGCATGAGCTAAAAGATATTGCGCAAGACGTTAAAAACGAGATAACAAAGCAAGGATTGGATTATCTGGCGGAGGTAAAAGAAGCGCTTTATGATGGAGTGACCTTCGATTTCGAGTTCGCTAAAAAAGATCTTTTGATAGCGTTGTCAGCATTAATTACGGGTCGACATCGTGGAAATGTGAGAAATATAATTACTTATAACTTCGACAGTGCGCTCGAATGGTATCTGGAATTGATGGGACTTAAAGTGGATACCTTCGTAAAAAGGCAATTCATGACCAAGAACGCGGATGTCGTTATTGCGCATATTCATGGTTACCTCCCTCACGATTCGAAGTTTGGTAAAAACTCAAAGGAAATTACTTTTTCCAACGAAGAATTCCAAGATCGCATGCTAGGAAAGGATTATTGGAAGGAATATTTTTTCGAGTATTTTAGAAGGCATACTTTTCTCGCAGTGGGCCTGTCTGCCGACTCTCTATATAATGATGTTTGCCCTTATTTGAGAGTCATGAATAAGTGGTACAAGGATGAAGGGGTCACTAGAAGTTTGCCATATGGAATTGCCTTTTTGACGCCTGGTCCGGAGACCGATAGGAGAATTCCGGCTCTTTTAGAAGCTGGTATTATTCCCAGAATTTACAAGCCTAGCGAAATTCCTCAGGCTATTTTTTCGATATTACAAAGTGCTCTAACTTTGGCAAAGAAGCCTACTATCTGAAGTGATAACTGTAATTTCATAGGGATAAATCATACGAGGAGTAAAGAGCTGCCCTTTTTGATCTCCTTCGCCACCCTGGCGGCGCCCCGTCTCTTTCTCCTGCCTACCCCAACTATTACCCTTCTACTTTGACTTCTTCTATAGAAGATACCATCATTGAATTTACTTCCATGAACTGCTTAAAATCTGTCTTATTCCAAGATCAAGGGCGCAAATTCGAAAATTGAGGGGAGTCATGATCTTCAACAAATATACCGTACCATAACCGCTCGGGTAAAAGAGGATGGCGGACAGCTAAGTCTTGCTGATTTCAAAGAGGCAACGGCAAACCTGCAAGCTTATATTGAGGAAATCACCCAGCGTGCCGGGTACGGCAATATGGATTTTACAAGATACCTGATCAACAATAAGTATATAAATCATTTTACGTCGAGGTAAAAGGAAATGTTGAGGTTGATCTGGAAAACCTGGTAGTTCGGCTTGAAGATATCCATTGGCGGCTTGATCAGCTAATCGAATACCTGTACTATAACGAATTATTCCCCGAGGAAGATGTTGATAATGGTTGATTTTAGGAGACGATTTATGAGTCATTTTTCGTCGCTATAAGAGATATAGTGTTCAAAATTCCCCTCAAGTGTTCTAATACACTTCCATCACCCCGACTGAAACTCAGTCAAATGGGAGCAAAAACCCGCAAATTGATAAGATTTGCGGGTTTTTTGTTTTTAATCGTACCAGAATATCCCGATTCTTTGGGATTATATCCCGACTCACACTTCAATACACTACACCTCAACTCTCTATAGCCTTCGACCTTCTTTACTTTTTCTCTTTCTCTAATCCCAGCGCTTTAGTAATAATCTTCGGCGAGAACGAAAGCCCGATAAACCACTTCGCGTTTTGGTATTCCTGGTCGGCCAATTTACGGGCGTCCTCGAGATCTGTAATTTCTCCGACATCGACCGTTTGCTGACCTTCCTTTAACGCGAAACTAAGTCCCCCATTTACCGACACTGTATTCGATAATGCAAAGCTTCCGCCCATCGTTAAAAGTTCCCAGGGTTTCTTCGATAATTTACAGCCGGCGAAAAGCCCGAACCGGTTCAATCGGGGTGTTTTATCGTCTTTGCTAAAAAAGGAACCGAACCGGTCATAATCCCGCGGTGCAAACGAGTATTCGACCATGGCTACCAGGTTTTCTTTCCATACTTTCTGCTGATCCGGATCGGGAGCGATAACAAGCTCCTGATTCTCGATTTTATAAGTGTTCTTGTCCAGGTACGTTGCCGACACGCCCACTTTGAAAAGGAAATTACCGGTTTCGTGGATTTTGTACTGCGGAGCTTCTTTGAAGGCGGCATGTTTGATGGTGAGGGTAGAAGGAGGGATGATGCCGTCCGGGCTCAAAGCGATTACTTTGCACTTGATACCCGTTTTGGCGGACATCGCCAAGGCCTGCGCCAGACTTTTCAAATCGGCTAAACTGGCATCCATGGCCGAGACCGTATTCTCGATTTCGATAGAAGCCTTGGCGATATCTTCCTCTCCCCCAAGTAAAATGACCAGTATTTTTTTCGTTTTCAGGAGATAGTCGCTCCACTCGCCTTTTTCTTTGTGCAGCAGCGTAGTCACGATCGCAGGCTCCTCGATGATCGTAGGCTCATCCTTCTGTATCTTGGCGATCGCGTTGGGGAGGGTGACCTCTTTTAGCCTTTTGAGATTATTGGTAAAAATCTCGATGAAATGCTGTTGGTTGGCAGGCACCGCGGCGGTGAAGTGAAAAGGACTGAGCGCAGCTTTCTCATCATCTGTGAAGTAGTTGCTATTCTTAACCAGGTTATCTGCGTCGCCTGTTGTTATGGTGCCCAACTTCAGTTGAATTAACCATTTGTCTCCATCTTTCAACGCCTGCTCGTAAGCCGGTACAAGGTTAATTAGCTTATCTAAAGCTTCTTTTGCGGGTGCAGACAAATCCTGAAGCCTGGATTTGGTGTAATCATGCCGGATAAACAGGATGGCCGACTGGTTTAAATTCATACCATCTACCGCCGACCATCTTCGCAACGCGGCGACATCCTCCATTTTGGACGGTTTCAGGATCGTGTTAATAATGAAGTTATAGGTAGATTCTTTCGAAGAAAAATCGGCGACCTTTAATTCGTCTCGGCTGATACTGACTTCTTTGCTGCCCTCGATTTTTATAGTATTTTGAGCGCTTAATGACAGGAAACTAAAGAACAGGGGAAATAGAAGCGTAAAAAGTTTCATAATATGGATTGGTTTAGGTGTTTATATGATAAATGTACCTGCAGGAAGCGCCCCCCTGATAAAAACAGGAGAGGGGAAGCCTTGGTCCGTTAGCGCTTTTGCTGTCCTTTGAAATAGTTCATCAATGCTCGTCGATTGCCCTGCTTCAAAACACAGCGCTTTCGTAAAATAGGAGCCATCATTTGCCGAGGTCCAGGAACTGACGCTCTCAGAAGACGAATTAAGGACCATATGATTCGGAAGCGACCGCAGTTCGGCGTCGACCATACCTGCTGAATAGCAGCAATCGAATATCGATATCAAGAACCGGTCCCGGTGTACATTAAAGAAATTGAACAAGAGATCGTAATACTCATTATCCAAAAAGCAGACGCTCGAAGGCATCGGAATATCCGCCCGGCTGATATAGTCGCTGTACGTTACCAGGAATTCGTCCCCGCTATCGTCAGTCCCGGTTTCGCCGGCACCCGCATAGTTCTTTTCTGCGTGACCGTTATAATAAAAGAGCAAACAATCTCCCGACCTGGTGAGCGATAACAATTGAGTTAACGATGCCTTTACGTTACTCTTTGTCGCGTCCCATTCCATAACCGGATCAATGGTGTCCCATCCTTTGCTGCTCAATAGTTGAACGATCCGCGTTTTGTTGGGTAGGGAAGAGAAAGTATCGTAATTGGGAGAGCTGGTATAAACTTCGCCCAGGCAGACCACAAGTGCTCTTTTCATGTTTACTACGTGTTTAGTTTTTAATTCTTCTGACCTCGGCTTCTAATGCCACTTTTTTGCTCTGAAGATGAACTATTTCTTCCTTTAAAGCGGCAACGTGCACGATCCCGGCCTCTGTTACCGGTTTCGCTAACTGCACAATCTCCTGTTTTGCAGCGATCTGGATCCCAAGCAAATCCACCTGCCTATTCAATTCAATACACCTGTCTTCTTTAAATTCCGCCGCCTTGAACTCCGGGATCAGCTTCTTGCCGATGTACGTGCCCTGGCTAAGTCCCATCAAAACAATGAACGACCAGGATACCGATGGCATATCCGGGTTAGCCTCGCTTAACAGAGTCCCTAGCTTACCGCTGTTTTCAGGGTTAAATAAGCTTTCGATATAGAAATTGCAATGACTCAGGTAGAGAAATATTCCAACGAGCGTCCAGATCAGGAATTGGAATCTTGTAAAATCCAATCCACTATCACCCACAATCAGGTCGCTTAATTTCCTGACCTTTATCTGCACTTTCTGCTGCTTAATTATCATGTCCACAGTCGCACCTTTCACCACAAGATAACTGGCCGATGATAAGCCCAACAGCCACATGATCTCTTCAGGGAAAAGAACGTCAAACTTGTTTATAGCGCCCAGTGTCGCCGTTGCGACCAATAAGCTGATCTGGAAGGAAATAATAATGTACACCCAGCTTACGATCTGCACTCTCGACAGACTGTACGCACCGGATTCACCGATAAAGAAATCGGAAAAACTGCGCTGACGGGCAAGCAGGAATCGTATGAGAAAGAAAAATACGAAGGTTATGGCAAACCCGGATAATTTGATCAGTATAACGTTCATTTTGAGTAGTTAGAATAGTAAATGGAAAATCAATAGTAAATGGAAGAGTTACGCTGGCGGATGGGTAACAATCAAAGTGCCATATTTGAAGATAAATATAATTTTATCAAGTTTAAATAACAAAGGATCATCTCTTTTTTTGACATTTATCTCCAAAATCGTATTTCAGGATCGTTACTGTTACTCCAATAGGGTGGGGTAGCGTTTGTCGACTTGCGAAGTAAGGAGTTAAAGCTGTATAGATATGAGAGCAAATGATAAATGGGGTGCTGTGAGGTTTCTCGCCGGTTGCGGGTTGATGATTGCAGGCTACATTTATTTCAATGACCCAGCACGGCTGAGCGAACTGAGGCAACGACTGCGGAACGATTGGTTAGAAGAATCGTTCGCTGGCCGTGTGGATTCGCTTTACAGGGAGAAACAGAATCACAATGTTCTGATTACCCAATTGTCCGGTAAAACAGTTTCCTTCAAAACTGCCGCTGTTCCCTTCGAAAGTTAAACGCGATTTCCCTGAATCCCGAGGCTGTCATTGCATATTTACATATTATTGCATAATTCTTCTTAAAACGTCAAGAATCTGCAATAAGTGTTCTAATACACTCCCATCACCCCGACTGAAAACCAGTCAAATGGGAGCAAAAACCCGCAAATTGATAAGATTTGCGGGTTTTTTGTTTTTAATCGCACCAGAATATCCTCGATCCTGGGCGGCGTTCAAATTCGAGCTGAGTGTAAAAGATCCGTAGACAAGCGTTTACCTGAAGATTACTGAAGGCGAAGGCGCCAAAGACGATGAGCTTCTGATCCATCTGTTACTTACCCGCCAAGTAGACAAAATGAACAAAACAATACATAATTACAACGGTTTCCTTTTTGACAAACTGACCGTATTTACAACCTTCTGGACACCCTAGTCCATACAGTGCTATTACACCGCCCGGTCTAAATAAGATCTTATGGACTTAAAGAACTTTAAAACCCCTTTATATTTCCTGATTTTCGGGGTCTGCTGGGCCCTGATGAGCGATCCGCTTATCATCCTGCTGGCCAGAGGAGATACTCTTGGTATCACGGAGTCCTTCAGGGGCGTTAATGACCTGGTGTTTGTCGGCCTTGCAGCGGTTCTGCTTTACCTCCAGGTGAGGAAAGAACGCTTTAAGCTGATGAGGTCGGAAAGGCAGTATAAACAGCTCTTTCTTACTAACCCGAACCCGATGTGGGTTTACCACACCGAAAGCCTCAGGTTTATAGAAGTAAACGATGCAACGATACAGAAATACGGATACAGCCGGAAGGAATTCCTCGCCATGACTATTCTGGACATACGGCCCGCTGCGGATTTGGCAAGGGTAAAAGAGTCGGTAAGATCCGGTGAGAATATGATAGAGGACGGCTCGCTCTGGGAACATATTCTCAGGTCGGGTGTGCGTATCCGGGTCCGGGTAACCGCGCACCGCCTGAAATTCAATAACCTGCCCTGCAGCATGGTAATGGTGACCGATGTAACGGATATCGAAAAAAGTAACATGATGCTGCGGGATGCTGTGGTAAAAGAGCATGAACTGAATGAAACCCTTGAGGAAAAGCTGGAACTCCTCCGGAAGGCCCATAAGGAAAGCCGGAGAATGGCGGAAGTGATAGACAAGATCAGCAACCTGGTGCTCATAGTAGGGGAGTCCGGGCGGATCACCTGGATCAACCGCGCCTTCACCGAATTTACAGGTTATGAGCCCGCAGACGCGATCGGCGAAAATCCGGCAAAACTCCTGTTCGGCGCCGGAACGGACCCGGATTGCATACGGCAGATCATTGGGGCCCTGGGGCGTAAATCTTTTTTCAGCGGCGAGATCATCAATTATAAGAAGAGCGGCGAAGCCTACTGGACACAACTTAACATCTCGCCGATCTTCGATGACCGGGGGGAGTTCGAATTCTTCATTTCGGTAGAGAATATCATCACGGAAAGAAAGGAAAAAGAGGCCCGGCTGCTGGATCTCTATAAAGCCTTCAGGGAGATTGCCTGGGCAAACTCCCATGAGGTAAGAAAACCGCTGGCATCGATGCTGAGCCTGGTGGAAATTCTCCTGCAGAGCAGCGCGGAAGAAGAAAGAAACGAATGCCTCAAAATGGTGGAAGCCTGCGCGAAGGACCTTGACGGGGTAATACGGGAGAGCGCGCGGAAAATTAATGCGCTGGAGCAAAGAGAAGATAACCTGCCGGTGCAAGAATGACAAGTAGCCAATAGTGACCCAGCGGGCTATAGTTTTAAATTTCTCCTGGTCGGTCGCTTTTCGCTTCGCTTGGGCCGGGTCGATAAAAAAGTCCATAGCCCAGTTTCGCAGCTTTTCCTTCGAGTAGTTCGTGGTTAACCAAGGTGCGGCAGCATAAGCAAAGGTTTGGCTGCGCTAACATGCCTGGGGCTGGCTTTCGTAAAAAAACTAAATTTTGCTGCTATTTCTTTTTATCGTAATATTACAATATAATGGGACTCACCAAAACAGAAATATTCACCGAAGGGCAAAATCGGCTTGCCGTTATGCTAAAAGCAATGGCACATCCCGCCCGTATTGCTATTCTCGAACAGATCATCAACGCAAACACATGTATCTGCGGAGATTTGGTGGAAGAATTGGGCCTCGCCCAAGCTACCATTTCCCAGCACCTGAAAGAACTGAAGAACGCCGGCCTGATCCAAGGCACCATTGAAGGGGTGAGTGTGTGCTACTGCATCGAGCCAAAGACATGGGAGCTCTTACATAAAAACCTGGACGGCTTCTTCCGATCGTATAAAGAGCCCGCTAACTGCTGCTAAAAAATTTACCCGTATACATCGTAATATTACAATAATGGAAACTTCATCTCTCATCAACTGGAAGACGTTTAAGTCGCGGCTACTGGCAAAGCCGGAGCTAACGTTGCAATTTCAATACGCGGACGGCAAGTGGGTGGATGCATCGTATCACATTACAGAGATCAAACAGGCTCCCATCGTTTCCGTGGATTGCGGTGGGGTGGTGAACAGCTGGACCGAGATCGTTGTGCAACTGTGGGAACCCGAAGCACTGGATCAGGAAAGGGCGATGACCGTTGGAAAAGCCCTTTCGATCATCGATATCGTTGAGAAGAGGCTGCCATTGAACCCGAACGCTGTAGTAAAAATCGAGTTCGGAAACAGCCAGTTCGATACGCGGCAAATGTACCCGCGCGATTTCCTCAAAAGGGATGATAACCTAATCGTCGATCTTCAACCTGACTTCACTCAATGTAAGGCCATTAGCCGGGGAGGAAGTTGCGGAACCAATAATAAAGGGGAGGAATGTTGCACCCCGACTGAAAAGCCGGTGGTTCAACTAAAAATGCTGGCCGTTGCAGAGGCTTCCTGTAAACCGGGATCGGGCTGTTGCTAGTTATGCTGAATATACAGCATACATCAGGTTATATTATGACACATATATTAGTTCTTTGTACAGGCAACAGCTGCCGTAGCCAGATCGCACACGGCTACCTTCAGGCTTTCGCCCGGCCTGATGAGATTCTATCAAAATCAGATAAGGGTTGTTCTGTAAGAGCAATCCTTTTTCTTTTAGTATCAGCAGGTTATGTTCGAACGCCGGATTGGCGGAAGGTGTTCTAACGCACTTTAAAGGAGTTCCATAGTGGTCGGGCACAATGCGGTATAGCGCACTTGCCAAACGGAAGCGGTGCTGATAAAATACCTTATCTTTATTATTTTTGATATCCGTGCAGCATTCAGCACAGGAATGGTGCGGACATGAATTTTTATGGTAGAGATCTTTCAAAATATCCGTTATATCTATGACTTCATTACTCCTTGCGAAGCGCTAAGACCGTTCGTGGAGTTCTACTCGCAGTCGTCGCCTGAGCGCACGAGCGCCCTGTTCGACTGTGATTTTTCCGTGAAAATGTTTGCCAGCTGGACACCGACTTTCTATTTCAACCTTGGCGGCGTATACCAGATGCAGGTTGGCCATCAACGTTACCGGGTACCTGCCGGCCACGACGTACTGATCTTGCGGGACGGCATCGTAGAGCGGCAAAATCTCCCTTCAGACAATATCTTTACCGTGAAGTTCCACCCGGGAGGATTAGAAGCTGTGTTGGGAATTAGCCAGGTGCCGTTCATCGATCGCATCGTACCGTTAAACCAGGTACTGCCGCCGGCTTTGATATCGTGCATAAAGCAGCCTGTTACGTTCGAGAACCGGGCCGTCCTGATGGAAGAGTTCCTGCTTTCATCTCTGCGTATACGAGAGCCGGATCACTATCGAAGCCTTGTGGAACGGGCGATCGGTGAATATGCGAACGGCGACATGCAACTGAACACTTCGGCAGTCGCAGAGCGGCTGTTTGTAACATCCAAAACGATCAACCGGTATTTTCACCGCGTAGTGGGACTTTCGCCAAAACGTTATTTCAGCATTCTCCGGGCCCGTGCCTCATTGAACGCATGGCTGGGTAACAGCGCTGAATTTCAGCCCTATGATTATGGTTATTATGACCATAGCCATTTTTACCGCGACGTGTCGAACTTTACCGGGCAGCCGTTTCGTGCCATGCGATAACGATTGTCCGTTTTTTACTTTTTTTGATCATCGTGTCTTACGTGCTTTGCTGGTAAAATATCCGGATGAAAAGAACCAGCTTGTTTTACTTCGCAATTTTACTCCTGAGCGGGCCGCACGTGTTTGCACAACGATACGAGCCACGTATCGAAGAAGCCAAATTGATAAAGACGGATCCGCGCCTCATCGTTCGTTCAGGATATCTTGTGGTGCCTGAAAACCGTTCCGACCCGCGTGGCCGGCAAACCAAAGTTCCATTCGTGTTCGTGCGCAAGCCGGAGCAGGATCCCCGCAAAGGGGTTGCGCTATACAGCACTGGTGGCCCGGGATACAGCACCGTGGCTGGGATCGACAGTATCGGCTTTCAATCGGGTTACCTTAAGTACGGGGGATTCATCGCTTTTGACTTACGTGGAACACGACTCTCTCAACCTTGCCTTACCTGTCCGGCCATCGACCCGGCCATACGTGAAAGCTACGTTACGGGGAATAGTCGCGATAGCCTGGTGCGGATCGCGGTAAATCGCTGCCGGAACAGCCTTGAAGCGGCAAACGTGGACCTATCCGCCTATAATACCATTGAAAGCGCCGCGGACATCAACGACCTCAGGAGCGTGTTAGGCCTTGACTCTTTGTACCTTGTGGGCATTTCTTACAGCGGCGGCCTGATGCTCACCGTGGCCCGCAATCATCCCGGGGCAGTACGGGCGCTGATCCTTAATTCTCCGTTACCCGGGTTCGCGCGTTATGAGGAAGATGCGCTGTTTAATATCAACCAGGCACTTGACCAGGTTTTTGCTAACTGCAGCCGCGATTCCTCAACCCGGTATAGTGATTTGAAAACGCGATTCCGGAGATATTTCTCGGCAATCACCGAAAAAACGTTTAAGATCCGGTATCGGCCCGGGAATGCGGGCGATTCCCTCCTGGTGAGCTACACCAAACATGAATTGCTGGAGGCCGTGGTCAACAGGATGAACACGGCGCAGGTTAAAACCGTTCCGTTGGTGATACTCGACATCTTGAATGGCCGGCACGACCGTTACGTGCGGGAGGTGCTCGATGACTATTTTCGCCCGCACCAGGATTTATCCTATGGCTTGCGGTATTCAGTTTATTGTACGGAGCAGATCGCCTATGCGCGTAGATCAGTGATGCGCCGGCAACAAAGGTTGTTTCCCTGGCTGGCGGGTTATCGCTTCAACAACGTTGATCACCAGATCTGCGACTGCTGGAAAGCCGGTGCTGAACCACCTGTCGCTAAAACACGGGTGACTTCGCCCATCCCCGCCCTGATTGTTACGGGCGACATTGATCCGTGGTGTCCGCCGTATTATGCGCGATCGATCAAGAAGGGTATGCCGAAGGCGCAAGTACTTATCCGTCGCAATAATGGTCATGGGCCAGGTTTTATGGCAGACGGCATCGACTACCTTGATGCGTTTTTGAAAGATCCTAACCGGAAGCTGGTAGCTGGATCGGCGAATGTAAAGATTGAATAATCCTCATCAGATGACTTCATCTGATGAGGGTCATATTTAGAAGAGACGTGTATTCCAGCCTTAGTTCGGCATCACATAAAATGGTAATCCATTATATGCCCAACCGGCGTATGGCGCGCTGGCATTGATGTTGGTTGAGTAGAAATGATTATGGCCGCCGGCGTGGTAAAACTCATACGCAGGCACCGAGCCGGCAACCTGGGTTGCGTATGCGTAAAAGGCAACTCCATCGTTTATATAATTCGACCAACCCGGATATGGGTTTCTTGTATACACGTGACTTCCGTCCCACGTGTGCAAAAATTGGTAAACGGGAACGGAACCTGCTACCTGCGAAGTAAACGCTTTGAACGGTTGCGCGTTATAGTTCCAGCCTGGATGGGCTGCGGGTAGATTGATGTCGAGGTCGAGCGCATGATTATTCAGGCTGGGACTGTAAAATTCATAAACCGGGTCGGGCGTAAGCGTTACGTTATTTGTCGCGAGATACTGGGTGATGTAGTTCTGTACATCGGCCTTTTTCGTAGGGTCGTCGATCAGATCATAAATGGGTATCAGCGAGCCGGGAGCGATATCAATCATTTCCGCGTTAGCGTCAGTTACGCCAGCCGACCAGGCAGCTGTATTATAAGTGGCGCTTGGCGTGCCGCTGCCGTTGAAGGTAACGGTGCCGATAATTGCAGCTCCCGCATTGCCGCCAACGGTACGTACGAAAGCGGTTTCATTAAAGTTGCTGGAACCTTGTGAGCTGGTATAAGAGGTACCGGTAGTGTTTAAATTGAATATGCCGAGGAATTTCATTTGAACACCCGCGTTGGCAGCCGATGTACGGTCTGAACTGGAGGTTTCTGCCTTGTAGATCAGCTCAAGCTTGCCGCCGAGCGCTACGTTTGTCAGGAGATGCGTTCCGTAAATGGCTACTATTGTTGCCGCGCTTTCATTCTGTACGATATTCAGGAAGTCTGCCGTACGATAACTTTTTATTAGGCTCAGGAGAGGTGCGGGCATGTACACCCGGCGTTTGATCGCTACCTTTCCATAGCTGCCATAGATATACTTCGACGAAAATTTCTGCGTGTCGGTGAAGTGTGCGTCTATCGTTCCTTTTAATAGCAAGTCGGTGCCGCCCGTTGCATTGATTTTTACAGACAATTCATGTAAATAATTTGCTGCGTTATAACCATAAACCAATTGATCGGTTCCGGTTTCCGCACCGCTGTTTTCAACCAGGGTTGGATGGTCTAGGTCCATCTGGGCCACGTCTATGATCTGGTACGTAGCCGAATTGGAATGTGCGTATTCCCCGGTAAGATCGTAACCGTAACCCAGCACATCCCAAACACCGTCTCCGGCGCTTCTTACTCCAGCCGGCATTTTAACTTTAGAAGAGATCTTGTTTACCGGTACATGTGGAACTTCGGCAGTCTTTTTGCACGAAGCAACCACCATCATCAAGGCGATGGCAAATAACTGTTTTTTCATATTATTATATTTGTTTAGACAAAAATATTATTTGATTTGATTTTCGCGGTAACCGGATCCTGTCAAGATTTAAACAAACGTTAGTTAAAATGTGCCGGCAAATTTGAAAGCCCGGAACATTGTTGTTGAAGATGAGGCTGACATTAAACTCAGCTTCCATCAGCCGAAACCGGTGATGCCATGGACTGGACTGAAACCCGCTGCAGCCATTTATGGTACGGCGTGATGTTTCGCGGCTGATGCCCATTATCGCTCCCCGCGGAAAAAAATAACGCTCTCCTGAAAACTTTCTTTACACATTACTGTTATCCGCTAAAATCAAGTTCCTGCAGTCATTTTGCGCATCGCAGACCGGGTAGTTAAGGGGGAAAAGGACGGTCCCGGAAGGTGTGATGGCAGGTGCAGTCTCTTGCTTGTTACAAACCAAACCTTACTATGAATGATGCATTGTTAGAAACGATCCTGGACGATACAGGCGTCGTTAACGATAACCTGACCGGATCACTCGACCTTAAGGAACTGTTAAAAGTACTTTCGCTGGTAAAAAGCGGCAGGCTTAACGTCCGCATGCCGGTTACGCAGGCCGGGATAAACGGGCGCATCTGCGAGGTGCTGAACGATATTATCGACATGAACGAGCGTTTGGTAGCGGAGATCTCCTCCGCCGAGAAAACGATCGGGAAAAAAGGAAACCTCTCCAAACGGATAGAGCTGGCCGATGCCCGCGGCGAATGGGCCGCCGGCGTAAACTCCCTGAATAACCTGATCGAAGACCTCACTTCTCCTACGCTGGAGATCGCTGGAATGATCAACTCGGTGGCCAACGGCGATCTTTCCAAACAGATTCCCCTGGAAATCAAAGGACACCCGTTAAAAGGAGAGTTCCTGCGCATCGCCAAAGAATCGAACCAGATGCTGTCCAAGCTGCGCCTGTTTTCTATGGAGGTAACACGCGTGGCGCGCCAGGTAGGTTCCGAGGGTAAATTGGGCGAACAGGCCAAGATCAAAGGCGTAGCGGGCGTATGGGCGGAGTTAACCGACTCCGTTAACCAGATGGCCGGTAACCTTACCGCCCAGGTGCGTAACGTAGCGGCCGTAACCACGGCGGTGGCCAAAGGCGATCTTTCCAGGAAAATAACCGTAGAGGCGAAGGGCGAGATCCTCGAGCTCAAGAATACCATCAACACCATGGTGGACCAGCTGAACTCCTTTTCCTCGGAAGTTACCCGCGTGGCGCTCGAAGTGGGCACCGAAGGAAAGCTCGGCGGCCAGGCAAAGGTGCCGGGTGTGGCCGGAACGTGGAAAGACTTAACAGACTCTGTAAACCGCATGGCGGGAAACCTGACCTCGCAGGTACGAAATATTGCCGGGGTAACCACGGCGGTGGCCAACGGCGACCTTTCTAAAAAGATCACGGTCGATGTAAAAGGAGAGATGCTGGAGTTGAAAAAGACCATCAACACCATGGTGGACCAGCTTAACTCCTTTGCCTCCGAAGTAACCCGCGTGGCGCTGGAAGTAGGTACCGAAGGGAAGCTTGGCGGCCAGGCCCGCGTAAAGGGCGTAGGCGGAGTGTGGAAAGATCTCACGGATTCGGTAAACCAGATGGGCAGCAACCTGACAGACCAGGTGCGGAACATAGCCGGGGTGACCACGGCGGTGGCCAAAGGCGACCTTTCACGAAAGATCACGGTCGATGCCAAGGGCGAGCTCCTCGAGCTGAAGAACACCATCAATACCATGGTGGACCAGCTCAACTCGTTTTCCTCGGAGGTAACCCGTGTAGCGAGGGAAGTGGGTTCCGAAGGACAACTAGGCGGCCAGGCGAACGTGCCGGGCGTAGGGGGAACCTGGAAAGATTTGACTGACTCCGTAAACCAGATGGCGGGTAACCTTACCGGCCAGGTACGTAATATAGCGGAGGTGACCACCGCGGTAGCCAAGGGCGACCTCTCCAAAAAGATCACGGTCGACGTGCAGGGCGAAATGCTCGAGCTGAAGATCACCATCAATACCATGGTAGACCAGCTGAACTCCTTCGGCTCGGAAGTGACACGCGTGGCGCGCGAAGTGGGCTCTGAAGGGCAGCTTGGCGGCCAGGCGAACGTACCCGGAGTAGGGGGTACGTGGAAAGACTTAACAGACTCGGTAAATAAAATGGCGGATAACCTGACCTCGCAGGTACGTAACATCGCCGAGGTGACTACCGCGGTAGCTAAGGGCGACCTTTCCCGTAAGATCACCGTAAACGCCAAGGGCGAGCTGCTGGAGCTGAAAGATACGATTAACACGATGGTGGACCAGCTTCGCGGGTTTGCGTCGGAAGTGACCCGCGTAGCGCGCGAAGTAGGTTCGGAAGGCCAGTTGGGTGGCCAGGCGAACGTACCCGGTGTAGATGGTACCTGGAAGGATTTAACCGACTCCGTAAATAAAATGGCAGGTAACCTTACCGCCCAGCTCCGTAATATCGCCGACGTATCGATCGCCATCGCCAATGGCGACTTATCCAAAAAGATCACGGTCGACGTGCGCGGCGAGATCCTCCAGCTTAAAGAGACCATCAATACCATGGTTGACCAGCTTCGCGGGTTTGCCTCGGAAGTAACCCGCGTGGCGCGCGAAGTGGGAACGGACGGTAACCTCGGCGGCCAGGCGTTTGTACCGGGCGTGGCAGGTACCTGGAAGGATTTAACGGACTCTGTGAACCAGATGTCGAGTAACCTGACCTCACAGGTGCGTAACATAGCCGAGGTGACTAAGGCGGTAGCCAGCGGCGACCTTTCAAAAACGGTAATTATCGACGTGAAGGGCGAGATCATGGACCTTAAAAATACCATCAACACGATGGTAGACCAGCTGAACTCCTTCGCTTCGGAAGTAACCCGTGTGGCGCGCGAAGTGGGTACCGAAGGTAAGCTGGGCGGACAGGCGCACGTAAAAGGGGTAGCTGGTACCTGGAAGGACTTAACCGACTCGGTGAACCAGATGGCATCGAACCTCACCGGCCAGATCCGCGGTATCGCCAAAGTAGCCACCGGTATCGCCAAGGGGAACCTCAAACAACGCTTGTCTATTAACGCCCTCGGCGAAGTGGCGCAGCTAACGGATACCATCAACGAAATGATCGATACCCTCGCCGTATTTGCGGATGAGGTAACCACGGTGGCCCGCGAGGTAGGGGTGCAGGGACGTTTGGGCGGACAAGCGAGCGTACCCGGGGCATCCGGTACCTGGAAGGACCTTACCGAGAACGTGAACCAGCTGGCACAGAACCTCACCACCCAGGTACGTTCCATTTCTGAGGTGGCATCGGCCGTAACCAAAGGGGATTTGACACGTACCATCCGCGTAGAAGCGAAAGGTGAGCTCGAAGCATTAAAAGATACCATTAACCAGATGATCGCCAACCTGAAAGGCACCACGCTGCGTAACCACGAACAGGACTGGCTTAAATCAAACCTGGCCAAGTTTGCGCAGATGCTGCAGGGGCAGCGCGACCGGAATGCGGTGGCCAACAAGGTGCTCTCGGAGCTGGCCGAGCTGGTAAACGCGCGGTATGGCGCCTTTTACATCCTGGAACAGCCGGAAGGCGAAGATGAGCCTAAACTGAAGCTGTTTGCCGGTTACGCCCACAAGAGCCGCAAGCATGTGAACCAGGAATTCTCGCTCAGCGAAGGCTTGGTAGGCCAGTGCGCTACCGACAAGGAGAAGATCCGGCTGGCCAACGTTCCTAATGAATACCTGCAGATCAGCTCCGGTATCGGCCAGGCAGCACCGATCGACCTGGTGATCCTGCCGGTTTTATTTGAAAATAACATCAAAGCGGTAATTGAGCTGGCCTCCTTCGAGAACTTTAGCGATACCCACATCGACTTCCTGGACCAGCTGACGGAAAGTATCGGGATCGTGCTGAACAACATCGAAACGAATACCCGTACCGAAGAGCTGTTATCGCAATCGCAATCGCTCGCCAGCGAGCTTTCTGCGCAGCAGGAGGAGCTGAGGCGCGCCAATGACGAACTGCACGATAAGGGCCGCTCGCTCGAGGAAAAGGCCGAGCAGCTTACACTTACCTCTAAGTATAAATCAGAATTCCTCGCTAACATGTCGCACGAGCTGCGGACCCCGCTCAATAGCCTCCTGATCCTTGCCCAGCAGCTTTTTGAAAACCCGGAAGGTAACCTCACCGAAAAGCAGCGGAAATATGCCAAGACCATCCACTCCTGCGGGGATGACCTGATCCAGCTTATCAATGACATCCTCGACCTCTCGAAGATCGAGTCGGGTGTACTTGCTGCGGATGTAATGCCGGTGAGTTTCAACGAGATCGCTGCGTTCGCCGAATCTACGTTCAAACCGATCTCCGAAGCCAAGAACCTCAAGTTTGATATCGAGCTCCAGGAAGGGCTGCCCGACGTGATGGAAACGGATATGCAGCGACTGAACCAAATCCTCAAAAACCTGCTTTCAAACGCGTTTAAATTCACCGAAAAGGGACGCGTAAAACTCCAGATCTTTAAGCCCGGGCCCGACGAGGCGAACCCGCTCACAGACGTTGGCTCGGTGATCGCATTCTCTATAGAGGACTCCGGCATCGGGATCTCCAAAAATACCCAGGGAATTATCTTTGAAGCGTTCCAGCAGGCGGAAGGGTCCACCAGCCGCAAATACGGCGGTACGGGACTCGGATTGTCTATCAGCAAAGGCTTCGCCGAGTTGCTGGGAGGCACCATCACCGTTGGAAGCGAACTGGGTAAGGGCAGCGTGTTCACCTTGTACCTGCCTTTAAAGTATAAGGAAGAAAAGATCGCACCGGTTAAGCATAAAGAAACTTACCAGGCCGCACACCAGCGGTCGAGCATGATCGATACCGCCGAGCTGGTGATCGACGACGACCGCCATAATATCTCTGCCGAGGACCGCGTGCTGCTGGTGGTAGAAGACGACCTGCGGTTCACCAAGATCCTGATCGATAAAGCACACGACCTTAACCTGAAAGCGGTGGTGGCCATCAATTACCTGGAGATATTCGACAGCATCATTAAGTACAACCCGATCGCCATCACACTCGATGTGAACATGCCGGAATCGAACGGGTGGAAACTGCTCAAGCTGATGAAGTCTGACGGCAATCTCCGCCACATTCCCGTCCACGTGATCTCGGGGGAAGACAATAAAGCAATGGCACTAAAGTTCGGCGCGCGGTCTTTCAGCCTCAAACCGCTGTCGAACAACACGCTCGACGAGCTCATCAGCGGCATCGTGGCCTTTCATGCGCACAATAAAAAACGGGTGCTCATTTTCGAGGATAACGAAGAAGAACTGGAGCGCCTCACCAACCTGGTAGGCAACGATCAT
Organism: Hufsiella ginkgonis; assembly: GCF_009834915.1. Lineage (GTDB taxonomy): Bacteria > Bacteroidota > Bacteroidia > Sphingobacteriales > Sphingobacteriaceae > Hufsiella > Hufsiella ginkgonis. Next base: position 493,580 of record NZ_WVHS01000003.1, read on the forward strand.
ATCGAGGTATTCGGCTCTACCACCGCCCAAAAAGGCCTTTCCGTACTTAAGAAGGAAGTTTTCGACTGCATCATCCTGGATTATATGATGCCCGATGCCAGCGGCCTGGAGCTGCTGAACAAGATCAACCTGCTTAAGCACGAGCAAACTACCATTATCCTTCATTCGGCACGCGATTTTACGCAAGACGAACTGATCCAGCTGAAACGCCTCAACCATAAGATCATCACCAAAACACCGGATTCACATCTTTACCTGCTGGAAGAGATCCTGGTTAGGCTGCACATCGATAAGAAGCTCATCAGCGGGGAAAAACTGAAGCTGGTGGACAGTATCGGCAACAAAGGCGATATCCTGGAATCGAAAAAAGTGCTGGTGGTAGACGACGACGTACGTAACCTGTTTGCATTAACGGCGGTGTTCGAACGCTCGCGCATCGCGGTAGTTACCGCAGAAAGCGGTCGTGAGGCGCTGGAGATCCTCAATAAGGACAAAAGCATAGATATTGTGCTTATGGACATTATGATGCCTGAAATGGACGGCTACGAAACCATCCGGATGATCCGCAAGGAGCCGAGGAATAAATTGCTCCCGATTATTGCCGTTACCGCCAAGGCGATGATCGGCGACCGGCAGAAATGTATTTCCTCCGGCGCCTCGGATTACATTACCAAGCCTGTAAAAACCGACCAGCTGTTGTCATTAATGCGTGTCTGGCTCATCAAGTAAGGAATGGATACCGCCATAAAGATCTTGCTGGTAGACGACAATGAGAATAACCTGATGTCGATGGAAGTGGTGCTCGAAAAAGAAGGGTACCAGTTCTTCCGGGCGACATCCGGCAGGGAAGCGCTCCGGGTATTGCTTAAGCAGGAGGATTTTTCGCTCATCCTGCTGGATGTTAAAATGCCCACGATGGACGGCTATGAAACCGCCGAACTGATCTACCAACGCGACAAGCTGCGGCAGATCCCGATCATTTTTATCACCGCGCACGATTACGAGGAGGCGGCTATTTTTAAAGGGTACCAGGCGGGCGCTGTGGACTTTATCCGCAAGCCATTTAACCCACAGCTGTTGAGGTCGAAAGTCGCGGTGTTTTCTGAGCTTTATCAAAAAAACCAGTTGCTGCGACAGCAGGAAGAGCGGCTGCAATCTATCAACAACGAACTGATGCAGTTTAACCAGGTGCTGGAGCAGCGGGTGCTCGACCGCACCAACGAGCTCGAAAAGCTTAACGGCGAGCTCAAGGCGCTCAATTTATCAAAAGATAAGTTCTTGTCGGTGATCTCCCACGACCTGCGTAACCCCCTCACGTCATTGCTGGCATCGTCAGAAAACTTACTTCGGGATGCCGCGAAGATGCCCCCGGACCGCATCAAGATGCTGGCAGGGATCATTAACCGCACTTCTAACAGGATCCTCACCCAGCTTAACGAGCTGGTGGAGTGGGCCAAAAGCCAGCGCGAGAAAACGGAGTTTAACAAACAGCGGCTTCACCTGGTGCACGGCATCAACGAGTCGCTGGAGCTTCTCCGCGGAAATGCCCGCCAGAAGGAACTTAAGCTGGAAAACAATATTCCCCACGATATTTATGTACATGCGGATTCGCTGATGCTGCGTTCTATCCTGCAAAACCTGGTAACCAATGCCATTAAGTTTACTCCCAACGGCGGCGGCGCCATTAAAGTTACCGCACAGCCGTTAAACGGGATGGTGGAGATCTGCGTCAGGGATTTTGGCACCGGCATGTCAGAAGAAACCAAAAAAATCCTGCTGGGCGACGAACACTACTCCTCCCTGATGGGTACCAGCCAGGAGAAAGGTACCGGTTTAGGACTGCTGCTCGTGAAGGATTTCGTGATGCAGCATGGCGGTACCATCCGCGTTGACAGCGAGCTGGGAAAAGGTACCTGTTTCCGGTTTACCGTACCGCGATTCGACGAAGGTCAGGATTAACGTTAAGGGGAAACAGTAATTACCCGGGTAGTCCGCTAACGGTAATAACCACCGGCGTGAAACCGATTGCAACGATAATGATAGACAAAGGCCGGTCACCCTTTACCGGTGCTGACGTGTCCTATACACGGACTGACCCATCTCTGACATGATATATCTTACAAACAACTTCCCGTTTCCCCGGATATTAAAAGCGGCGGTTATGCTGGTTACGGTACTGGCTTTTATCTTTGCATCTGCTTTTAAAGCGGGCAAAAAGTACGTGATCACCGATTTTGGCGCCACGGGCGACAGCGTGTTCCTGAATACGAAGGCCATCCAGTCGGCAATTGACAAGTGCAGCACCGAGGGCGGCGGCACGGTGGTGGTCCCCGCCGGTATCTTTATCAGCGGATCCGTTTTTCTTAAGCAAGGAGTCAGCCTGCAGGTAGCCGAAGGCGGCGTATTAAAAGGCTCGCTTAATCCCGGCGACTATCCCCAGATCGATACCCGCTGGGAAGGCGAGGAGCGCAAGTGGACGGCTTGCCTGGTGAACGCCATCGGGTTGAGAGGAATAAAAATTACCGGTCCCGGCAGGATAGATGGCTCAGGAGAACTGTGGAATGAACGGGCGAGGAGGGTCGCCCCGCAACCCTCTTCGTCTGCCGCTCCACGATATGGCAGACCGAGGCTCATCGGTTTCCAGAACTGTACCGGTATAGAGATCTCCGGGCTGTATATTAATAACCAGGCCTCGTGGGGCGTATTTGTGTTGTACAGCCGAAATGTGAAGATCTCGAAACTGAAGATCACCGCCGCACACACCATCCCGAGCTCTGACGGGATTGATATCGACTCGAGCCAAGATGTGCTGATAACAGGCTGCGACATAGATGTGAACGATGACTGCATCTCCATAAAAGCGGGTAAAGACGAAGATGGCCTGCGCGTAAATCGCCCTTCGGAAGATATCCTGGTAGAGAAATGCCGGTTCGGATACGGGCACGGCGGCGTGGCTATGGGCAGCGAAACTTCCGGCGGTATTCGCAACGTACTGGTGCGGAATTGTGTGGCGGAGGCAGAAAACTGGGCGCCCATCCGGTTTAAGTCGCAACCAAGCAGGGGCGGGGTGGTGGAGAATATCACCTACAAGGACATCACCTTAAAAAATACAAAGAAGGCCTTTGAGTTTAACATGGCCTGGCGGATGGTAAACCCCAAACCTCCCGCTAAGATACTGCCGGTGGTACGCAACGTAAAGATCATCAACGTGTCGGGCACGGTAGCCACGGTAGGCGATATGAACGGGTTGCCGGAGAGCCCGGTACTCGGTGTAACCTTTAAAAAATGTACCATTACGGCCAGCAAAGGGTTCGTGATAGGTCATGCCCGTAATGTAGACCTGGCCGGTTTAAAGATCGTGGGCGTTACAGGCGAACCAATTATCAGGAACAACATACAATGAATTTGACAATCAAACCTGTAACGAAGCTCGCGCTGGTGCTGCTGGCTGTATCGTTTTCACTGGTAACTCGCCCTGTGTCCGGCCAGGCTTACAGCCCGCATCCCGGTGCGGTGGCAAAGGGGTTCCTGGTAATTCCGGCGACGGATTTTATCGATGAGTTTCCGAAAGGCAATAAATTAACGGAAGCGGCCACGCTCAAAACGGAATGGCAGTTTAACAACACAGCCATCGTTTTACAGTCGGAAACCAACCTGATAGCCCGCGTAACGGTGCCCGAAGAAGGCAGCTATTACTTATATGTGAGGAGCAAGGGCGCAGGTGCCGGTGCATTTAAGATAGCCGTGAACGACCGGGTAACAGATTCTGTTTTTGGCAAACAACCGCAACTGTGGAAAAAAGGCGGCTCCTTTAAACTGAGCAAGGGCGTGGCATACGTAAAGATCACGCGCATTACTCCGGGAGCTTCGTTCGATGTGGTGGTGCTTTCCAAAAAACCAGATGTAACGGAGGAGGAGATCCGTCCTTTCCAATTGAATGAAGAAGTAAGGCTGCTAAAGCAATATAACGTCCCGCTTTCTAATGCCGTAAAGTTCGGCGATGTGAACGGCGACGGACTGACGGACTTCATGGTGCTGACACCCGACTTTTCGGCCTATGTATTTGATAACGCTGGCAAGGAGCTCTGGAACTGGAAATCGCCGGAAACCAACGCCAAAGCCCGTTCGGAATTTGAAGCGCCGGGCGTGGTCTGGGACTTTGACCGCGACGGAAAAGCGGAGGTGGTCCACTGGCGTTTCCTCGACGGGAAAGAATGGCTGGTAATAGCCAGCGGCGAAACCGGCCAGGTAAAAAAACAGGTGGAATGGCCCACTCGTCCGCTGCCCCACGAGTACAATAATTTCAGGCTCGCCATTGCGAAACTAACCTCCGGCAGCCCCAACGAGCTGGTGGTATACACAGACATGGGCGGAACCGTGAATGTAAATGCCTATACCAGCAACCTGGAGCTGTTATGGGAACATACCGAAACCCGGAAAAAAGACAACCTCGGGCATTACGTTTACCCGGCAGACCTTAACGGCGATGGTATAGACGAGGTGTTGGTGGGATCGCTGCTGCTCGATGCAAAAGGCAAAGAGATCTGGAACCGCTTCGGCCTGCTGCCGGATAACCACGATCATGCCGACAGCTACAAATTCGCCGACATAAACCTGGACGGTAAACCCGACATCGTTACCGCCAACAGCGAAACAGGTATTTTTATCTACGAGGCAATGACCGGCAGGATCATATGGCAGGCGGTTGCCGAACACGCCCAGCAGATCCAGGCAGGTTACTTTCTAAAAGGAGTGAAAGGCCCGCAGGTGGTGGCCGGTGGCAGGACTTACGGTAACAGGCAGCTAAATGAACCTTATCTATGGAGCCAGCTTTACTGGTTCGATAACCAGGGCAATACGCTGCTAAAATGGCCGGGGCAGCCCATTAACGGCAATCCCGATTTCATAAAGGGCAACTGGCGCGGCGATGGGGCGGAACACCTCTTCTGGTATAAGTTTAAGCTGGGCGATAACGGGAAAGGTACCTGCTATTTTCCGGCCCCGGTCTTTCATATGTTCGATTTTATGGGCAAGGGCGCAGAAGAGGTGATCACCCTGGCAAACGGGATATTAAGCGTTTATGGAAGTAAGTATGCCACCTATCATAACAAAGACACTAAAAAAGACCTTAATTACCTGAAAAGCTCAGTAGTTAACCATACCCATTATTAAGCAGGCCCCGAATACTGTAATCGCGTAATCGCCTAATTAACAGGAAGTTTTATGCCCGGTAGATCTCGTTAAAGAACTCTCCGAGCTTTTTCTCATCCAGCTTACCGCCGGTGCGCACACTGCTGCAAAGATCCAGCCCGTACGGGCCAACCTCATCCATCGCCCTGCGTACATTCCCGGCATTCAGGCCTCCGGCCAGGAAAACGGGTAGCTTTACGCTTTCGCGGATCATGCGGCTGATCTTCCAGTTATGAACGTTGCCCGTACCGCCCAGGATCTTTATTTCGAGGTTGGGATTGCCCGAGTCGAGCAAAAGCGCATCCACGTAAGTTGCGGCACGCTGGGCAAGTTCTATATCTTTTTCATCGAGTACGTGTACCACCTGCACGAGTTTAATAGCAGGCAGCTGTGCACGCAGCTCCCGGTATACCTGTTCATCCGGGTAATCCACCAGCTGCAGGGTATTGGTACGGGTAAGATCGTGGTGAGCAATGATCCCGCCGGCGCCCGTTTCGCTGGTAAGCAGGAAAGTGGCTACCGCAGGAGGGGCGCCGGCGGCAATCTCGCGGATAAGGGTGTCGCTGATCACGCCTGGTCCCGAAGGCATCTTGCCAACAAGTCCAAGCGCCGATGCGCCATATTTTACCGCGATGGCGGCTTCATTTACAGAGCTGATGCAGCAGATCTTTACACGCGGGTACATTATTACAGGCCGAATTGTTATTGCAAAGGAGACAATAAAATGCCTGATACCGTCACGTCTTATGAAAAAAATATTTTTATAGTCTATAGGAATTATAGACTATGTGATTATATTTGCATCGCAATAGTTCTTTTATTTCATGCTTATCCAGAAAGACGGAGGGAAAGGCCCTGTGAAGTCTTAGCAACCTGTAATGTACAAGGTGCTAATTCCTGTTCGCCATTGGCGAAAGAGATAAGTTGGTGTTCGTTTTCCTTCCGGGAAACTACCAGCCTGCCACACCTGGCGCTTTTAAGATAAGCTTTAATTTTTCTACAACATGAAAGTTTATTTTGACAATGCCGCCACCACACCACTTGATCGCGAAGTATTTGAAGCGATGGAACCGTACTTGTTCGGGAATTTCGGAAATCCCTCGTCCGCACATGCGCATGGACGCGAAGCGCGCATAGCCATCGAAAGGTCGCGCGCCACCATTGCCGGGCTGCTGGGCACTGCTTCCGCGAATATCATTTTTACGTCGGGAGGTACAGAAGGCGATAATACCGCCATTCTTTCAGGCATTCGCCGGCATAGGATCCGGTTGGCGATCACCACGCCGTTCGAGCACCATGCCGTGCTTAATACCTTACGCTCGCTGGAACAGAAAGGGGAGATAAGGCTGGTCTTGCTTCAGCATGATGATGCGGGGAACCTTTCGCTCACGCACCTGGAGACGCTGCTTGCCGGGAACGAGCGCGCTTTTGTTTCCGTTATGCACGGGAACAACGAAACGGGTAACCTGCACAACCTCGAAGCGATCGGCGCCCTGTGCCGGCAATACGACGCGGTGTTCCATTCGGATACCGTGCAAACCATGGGGCACTGTTGGCTAGACCCGCAAAAGCTTCACCTCGATTACCTGGTAGGTTCGGCACATAAATTTCATGGCCCGAAAGGAGTGGGGTTTCTCTATAATTCCGGCAAAGCCGATGTGCTGCCGTTGTTATTAGGCGGGTCGCAGGAAAAGGCGCAACGGGGAGGTACCGAAAATGTATCAGGGATCGTTGGATTGGCCAGGGCGCTCGAGATCGCTTATCGCGATATTGAGGCAGACAGGCAGCATATCCAGTCGCTGAAAAATAGGATGACGGCCCGGCTGACTTCGCGGATAGCAGACGTTCAGTTTAATGGGAATGCCTTGTTAGAAGATAAAAGCCTGTATACCATCTTAAGTGTATCATTGCCAAAAACAAGCGTCCCTGTATTAACGCACCTGGATCAGCATTTTATTTCGGCATCTGGCGGAAGTGCGTGTACCAGCCATTCCGCATCGCGCTCGCACGTGCTGCAGGCGCTGAACTTTGATTTTGAACGCACCGCCGTGAGGTTTTCTTTCAGCAAACACAATACTACGGCTGAAGTAGATCATGTGGCAGATACGCTGGCGGAGGCGTTTAACTGGAAGTATGCTAAAGCAGGCTAGCGTGGTATTCCACCAGGGCGCAAAATTCCGGGGAATAATATCCTACGCCGTATTCTTTAAACAAACCCTCAGGTATTTCAGCGCGACCGTGATCTGGTTCTCCACCGACCTTTTCGAGATGCTGAGCCGCTCCGCGATCTCCTTGTTAGAGAGATGTTCTTTACGGCTCAGGAAAAAGATCTCCTGGCAGCGTTTGGGCAGCAATTTCAACTTATCGTCGATCGCGCTCTCGAGGTCGTGGTAAAGCATCTTTTCCTGGCCGGTATTGATGGCGCTCAACGTTATGCTTTGCTTTAGCAGGCTTACGTCTTCCCGGTATTCGAGCGCGGACCTCTTGCAGCGTTTAAGATAAGTATATACCTGGTACCTCGTGGCGGCCACCAAATATCGTTCGAAATCCAGGACGACGAGGTGTTTTCGCTTTTCCCAGATGTTTACAAACAGGTCGTGCACCACTTCGTCGCAGGCAGCGTGATCTTTTGTGTATCGTAATGCGGTTTTATAGAGCCTTAACCAATGCCGTTCAAATAAAACGGTAAAGGCCCGGTAGTCGTCCGAGATAATTAAGGTCCATAATTCGGCATCGTTCAGTGAACTTATAGCCATATGTGTGTGGTCAGTAGCGTAAATTTACAGTTATAAAGCACATTTGCAACTATTTTTTTAGAAGTTGTGTGTGTGCGTTTAGAAAATATACTCGATAGCTTTAGAACCAATGTAAACTTATGACGAGCGACGAATTCCTGGCGCTGTTTGAGAAATACCTCGACGGCAGCGCCACCCCCGAAGAAATAAAAATAGTATTAGATTATAAAGACGATTTTGAGCTGCCGGCACGCGAAAAGCACGGGCTCACCCTGCATGAGCGGGATGTGCGAGACAGGATCCTGCAACAGGTGAGCTATACTGCCGGCGAACAGCGCACCAACGTTTATAGTAAGCTTTTCTGGCCTACGGTAGCTTCCGTCGCCCTCATCGCTGTCAGTTTTTTTGGGTTTCGCGAACAGCCGGAGACTATCCCGAAGTCAGCTATCCCGCCAAAACCGGTCGTTAATACCGTGCCGAAAGCAGGTAAAGCAAACACTGTCCGGGATGAGCCCGTGGAGACCGCTCCGGCTTCCCGCCGGGGATCGCCCCGATAGCTAGGGTATTCGCGATCTATTTCTTATCTTCACCTCCCTAACTTATAAACCGATTTACTAACCCCATTAAACAACAGGTTTTGAAAAGAAGAACGTTCCTCCAGCAATCCGGTCTGCTCACCGGGAGCCTTTTGCTCAATCAGTCGTACTCGTATGCTAAAACGATTTATCCTGAGTTTCCCGTTGTGCGTACAGCAGTGGCCGGGCGGAACTTCAGCAGCCGGTCTGTTGAAGCGGCCATCGTCGAATTCCAGTCGAAAGTAAAAGACCCCGAGCTTGGCTGGCTGTTTAACAATTGCTTTCCCAATACGCTCGATACCACGGTTACCCACACGCAAAAGAACGGCCGCCCGGATACGTACGTGATCACCGGCGATATCGATGCTATGTGGCTACGCGATTCAAGCGCGCAGGTATGGCCTTACCTGGCATTTATCAAAAAAGATCAGCCTTTACAGCAATTGATCGCCGGCGTGATTAATCACCAGACCGCTTGCGTACTCAAAGACCCGTACGCCAACGCATTTTATAACGACCCTGCCAAAGTGGGCGAGTGGGCGAAAGACCATACCAAAATGCAGCCAGGTATCCACGAACGCAAGTGGGAGATCGATTCGCTGTGCTACCCCATCCGCCTTGCGTATAAATACTGGAAGCTCACCGGCGATACCGCCCCGTTCGATGCGCAATGGAAACAGGCGGTTACGCTTACCCTCAAAACATTTAAAGAACAGCAGCGTAAAAATGGCGATGGCCCGTACTCGTTCCAGCGTACTACTTCCTGGGCTACGGATGGTGTGCCGATGAACGGTTATGGATACCCTGTTAAACCGGTCGGGCTTATCTGCTCTTCCTTCCGTCCGAGTGATGACGCCACGGTGTACTCTTACCTGGTGCCGTCGAATTTCTTCGCGGCGGTAAGTCTTAAACAGGCGGCAGAAATGGTGAAAACCATCAGTAACGACCTGCCTTTGTCTGCAGAGCTTACCGCATTGGCCGTAGAAGTAGCTGCGGCCCTGAAAAAGCATGCGGTGATCAACCATCCGCAGTATGGCGTGATCTACGCCTACGAAGTAAATGGTTTTGGCAGTTATAACCTGATGGACGACGCCAACGTGCCAAGCCTGCTTAGCCTGCCGTACCTGGGTGCGGTGCCCATGAACGATCCCATCTACCGCAATACCCGTAAAATGCTGCTTTCGCTGAATAATCCCTTCTTTTTTAAAGGAAAAGCGGGCGAGGGCATCGGCGGCCCGCATGCAGGGAAAGACATGATCTGGCCGCTGGGCATTATTATGCGCGGGTTAACCAGCACCAGCGACACCGAGATCAAGGCATGTATCGCCGCGCTGAAAGCAAGTCACGCGGACACCGGTTTTATGCACGAATCGTTTCATAAGGAAGACGCTAAACGCTTTACCCGCAAGTGGTTCGCGTGGGCAAATACGCTGTTCGGCGAATTCCTTTGGGAAACGTACCAGGCGAAACCGCATTTGCTTTAAAACGCGCTACGTATTGCTCGTAGCTGCCCGGCTGGAAAGTATCGCCGGCTTTTTCGAAAGTTAAAACGCGGCGATCAATAGGAAATCCGCCGTCATGTCGTATTTTGCAGCGCTCAACCAATAGTCACTGCATAAATTAAATCGATATGACACTTTTCGAACTTTCCCGTCGCGACTTCCTCGCCCAGTTAAGCATCCTAGCCGCGTCGGCTGCCATCAAGCCGTCCACAGAACTGTTGCTCCCGGCTGGCGGTCCCATTAAATTCGGTTATTCTGCCATTACCTGGGGCGGAAACGATGTGCAGGCCATAAAAGATATCGCCTCTTTGGGTTTTACCGGTATCCAGCTCAGGGCAAATGCTTACCAGGAATACGGCCAGAAAGTAGACGAACTGAAGAAAATGATAGCCGACGCGAAACTTGAACTTGTAATGTTTTCTTCGGGTAACGCAAATGTGAATACGCCTGATGACCAGGCACAGATCGCCCCGCACGTTACCCATGCGAAATTTGTGAAAGCGCTCGGCGGGAAACGCATCCAGGTGACTAATTCCGCGCGTCCCAAATCGGGTGAAGTGGCAGAAGCCGACCTGGTAAAATATGGCAACATGCTTACCGTGATCGGCAAACAGACAGCCGCCATCGGCATCGAAACTACCTACCATAATCACATGGGGCAACTTGGGCAGACACCGGCAGAGGTAGACACGATCCTGGCGAACACCGATCCCAAATATGTGGGTTTCCTGCTTGATGTGGCGCATTACCAGCAAGGGGGCGGCGATCCGGCGGCGGCCATCCTTAAATATAAAGACCGGATCCACTGCCTGCACATTAAAGATGTGAAAACCACCAACGACAAAGGCGGTTACCAGTTCGTTGAACTTGGCCAGGGCCGTGTGGACTTCCCGGCGATCTTTGACGCCCTTAAAAAGATCAAGTTTAAAGGTTATACCGTGGTAGAGCTTGACGGCGTACCGGTTAAAGGCCGTACTCCCCTGGAAAGCGGGCAAATGGCCAAGGACTACCTGAAAGATAAGCTTAAATTCAGCCTTAGCTAAACGCTCGCCGGGCATGCGCTTGCTAAGAATACTGTTGGTGCAGGGCCTCCTTTGCCCGTTGTTCCTCTCCGCCCAACGGCAGATGGAGTATCTCGACCGCGGGCTGGTAGCCGTTAACCAGGGGAATGGACGGGTGTTTCTAAGTTGGCGCCTGCTTGCCACCGACCCGGAAGGGATCGCGTTTAACCTGTACCGTGTGATAAATGGAAAAGCCGCCCGTTTAAATACACGACCGCTTGCCGGCGCTACCAATTACGCGGATTTAGGGGTGGCGAACAACGCCCCGGTTTCCTGGTTCGTAAAACCTGTACTGAAAGGTGCGGAGCAAGCCACTCAGGCAACGTTTACCCTGCCTGCCAACGCACCCGCGAGGCAGTACCTGCCCGTGCCCATCCAGCCTCCTCCTCCCGGGGAAATCGGGGGACAAAAGTTCACTTACACGGCCAACGATGTGAGTGTAGGCGACCTGGATGGCGACGGCCGGTACGAGATCGTCCTGAAATGGGAGCCTTCCAACAGCCGTAATCCCCCGCAACCCGGTGTTACCGGTCATGACCTCATCGATGCATATAAACTGGACGGTACGCGGCTTTGGCGCATCGATCTTGGAAAAAATATCCGTGCGGGCGCCGCTTACACTCAGTTCCTGGTGTATGATTTTGATGGCGATGGCAAGGCCGAAATGATCTGTAAAACAGCCGACGGGTCCATCGATGGCGCCGGGAAGCCTATCGGCGACGCTACTAAAGACTGGCGCTCGCTCGATGACCCTCAAAGTCCGTTTTACGGGAAAATAGTGACCGGTCCCGAATACCTTACCGTATTTAACGGTATGACCGGGGCTGCAATGGCTACCGCCGGTTACCTGCCCGACCGTTACCCGCTGGATGGCTGGGGCGGCATTGGCGGCAACGGCGGCAACGATGTGACCGGGGGGCGCCCCGACCGCTTTACCGCTTGCGTGGCTTACCTGGACGGGGTGCACCCCAGTGCGGTGTTTGTACGCGGCTGGTATGGACGTACCGCGCTTACCGCCTACGATTTTAAAGCAAATAAGCTTACTGCCCGATGGCTCTTCGATTCGAAAGACGGCAAAAACCCGTACTCAGGCATGGCCAACCACAACCTGTCGGTAGCCGATGTGGACGATGATGGCAAAGACGAGATCTGTGTAGGCGCCATGACCGTTGACGATGACGGCCGGGGCCTGTACACCACCGGTCTGCGGCACGGCGATGCGCTCCACCTCACTGCAATGGACCCTGATCACCCTGCCATGAAGCAGGTTTTCGGCATCCACGAAAATGAAGAAAAAACCATTGCTTTAAAAACACCCGGGGTAGCGATGTTTAACGCAAAAACAGGCGCGGTGTTATGGTCGCTCGGGGAAAGCGAAGACGTAGGGCGCGGCGTGGCGGCCGACATTGATCCCACGCACCCGGGCTTCGAAAACTGGGGCGGTCCGGGCGGCTTGAGAGACCTGCACGGCAAAACGATTACCCCGAAGGTGCCTTCGTCTGCCAATTTCCTGGTTTGGTGGGATGGCGATCTTACCCGCGAACTGCTGGATAAGAACCGCATAGATAAATGGGATTGGAAAACCGAAACTACCGTAAACCTGCTTACCGCGGAAGGATCCGTATCCAATAACGGCACAAAGGCTACGCCCTGCCTGAGCGCCGACCTATTCGGCGACTGGCGTGAAGAGGTGATCTGGCGCACGCCCGACAATACGGAGCTCCGGATATACACCACTACCATCCCTACGGATTTCAGGTGTTACACCTTAATGCACGATCCGCAATATCGCCTCGGCGTCGCCTGGCAAAACACGAGTTATAACCAGCCCCCGCATACCGGTTTTTATTTCGGGTATGGCATGGTACAGCCGCCAAAACCACGGATCGTGATAGTAAGAGCAGGTAAAAAGTAACAGCTGTACCTAAGTTATGTGCCAACTGATCGACGCCCGGCTGCCCGACTCGCACGCATAATGGATGGATATCCGCTTCGCCTGTTCCTACTCTTATGGTCTTGGGTCAACGGCCTCGTCCTTCCCGGCAGATAGACCGAAAGATTGTACGCGGCCGGGATGCTTGTGCAGAAGAAAGCTCAGGTCACTGGCAGGGTAATGCGTGGTGGTAACGGTAAGAAGCATGTTTTATCGTGTTGCGGTAATTACAATGTTAAACTGGTACAAAGTAATATGCAAACTGCGTACTCTTTTTGCGCAGATAAAAAAGATCGAATATTTTTCGCGGCGCCGACGGCGCCAGCCTATTCATTGCTTCACTTTCAGACTGATTCCCCTAGCCTAGCGTGAAATATGGGTTGTGGATCAACCCTACTACGTTTCCCCATGGATCTTTCACGGTTGCAGCGATGATCCCTTCACCTACATCGGTTGGCTTTTCATGTTCCGTTGCACCTGCTGCGATAAAGGCGTCGTAAGCCACCTGTACCTCTTCCACTCCCCAGTAGGCGGCAACGCTCTCCGCTTTCCGGGTTACCGGTTGCTCTTCCGGCTGAAGGCCAAGCTCGTACCCGGCGATGTTAAATCCAACGTAAAAGGGCTCATCAAAGTAAGGCTTTGTGTTAAACACGCCGGCGTACCACGCTTTTGCTTCGCCGATGTCGCTCACTTGGTAAATCGTTGTTCTTAATCCCAGTATTTTATAAGTTTCCATAGTCATCTAGTTTATATTACGCCCTTAATGAGCCGCGAAATCCGCGGGCCGCATAATAAGATTCCGCCCCGTTGTGATATACAAATATCGTGTCATAACGGAAATCGCCAAAGAGTGCACCGCCGAGTTTCCGGATATGGGCCGGTGTAACTATCCAGCTGGATGTTTTGGTGTCGAATTTGCCAAGTTGCTGGAGGTGCCGGTATTGTTCTTCTGTTAAGAGATCGATGCCCATAATGGCGGCCATGTTCACGGCGCTGTCGGCCGGTTTGTGTTCTTTCCGGGCTTCAAGTGCTGCATGATCATAACAAACGCTTCGGCGGCCTTTGGGGCTTTCAGCGGCGCAATCAAAGAAAATGTATTCGCCGGTGTTTTCATCGTACGCCACTACATCCGGTTCTCCGCCGGTGCGCTCCATATTGTCAAGCACCCATAGTTTTCCGGGATCGGCTTCTAGCTTTGCCTGTACGACCGCCCAATCAAGGCCAGGGTGACGGTCCGCGTGTTTCGTAAACCGGGCTTTTAACGTGGTAAGGAGCTCTTCCCGTTGTTGGGGGGATAATTGGTTTCGGTTGTTTTTCATTGTTTTAAGTTACCAACTTAAGTTGATCACCATTAATCATTCAATCCTTTTCCGTCGAGGATTTGCGGGATCCATTTCTCAATCCTGGTTTCCCTGGTTTTGGCTTGTTTGGGTGCGGAGAAGTGCAGCAGGTACCCGCGCTGACGTCCCGGGGTTAACGACCCGAACGCTGCTTTCAAAGCGGGGAGCGCATCCAGCTTATGCTGAAATTCTTCCGCCATGGCGAACCCGGCGGTCTTTTTTAGGTTTACTTTCAAGCCGGCCTTTTCTACTTCAATGGCTTCGAGAATATAGGCCTCCAGGATGTGTTTCATCTCCGTTATCTTTTCAATGCCGGTGAACCGGATCTGTCGTGCCGCCTGCACGTTCTTCGTTTGCTGCAGCAGGATCCCATCGGCATCGTTTAACAAAACGCCTTTAAAAAACAGGAACGCACAGTATTCTTTAAATTCGTGGATTAAAACGACGTTGCCTTCCTGGAAGGTATAGCAGGGGCAACCCCATTTCAGTTCTTCGGTGAGCCCGCAGCCGAGCGCGATGGTACGCAGGAGCTCCAGTTCTTTCTGCCATTTCCTGCTTTTCCGGAAAAAGAAATCGACTTTAGGATTCATGGGATTCATTCGTTAATTAACTGAACTGGTTTCTCGTTTGCCGGTCTTAAGTGCCATGATGCTACCGTGAGTGCGGGGTCATCCGTTTATCTCTTCCTTTATTTCAGGTCGTTTACAGCCTCCTGCAAGCGGTTATGCGCCATATTGATGCCTTGTGCAAAGGGTAACTTAAGCATCCCGTCCCGGTCTGCCACCGATTTATAAACGATCTGCATGGTAAGTTTGCTGGTATGGGCGGTAAGCTTTTCAAATTCCAGGAACTCCAGCTGTACCGGGAACGGCGTATTCTCCATTTCGAAGGTCCGGGTGATCTTTTGGCCGGGAACGAACTCGTGCACGACCCCATTGGCCCTGAACACCACGTTTCCTTGCGGGTCGCTCGTTTCGAACTGCCAGCTGCCGTGCTTCCTGCTTTCGAGCTTTAATACTTTGGTTCCCATCCATTGTTCTACGATCTCCGGTTCCACGTACGCCCTGAACAGCAGGTCAAGGGGCAGGTCAAATTCCCTGGTAATTACCAGGTCTTGTTTGCCCGCTTCGGCGGTGATTTTTGTTTTTAGTCCCATCATTCCAGGATTTATGTCGATTTGAATTTTTGCATCACACTTTCCAGCTTATTAAAGCGCTCGTCCCATAGGAGGCGGAACGGTTCCACGAAGTCGGCCACTTCCTTCATTTTCTGCGGGTTAAGCTGGTAGTAAACTTCCCGGCCTTTTTGCTCCTGCTTCAGCAGCTCGCATTCCGTGAGTACCAGCAGGTGTTTTGAAACGGTGGGACGCGCCGTATCAAAGTTCGCTGCGATGGCGCCGGCGGTCATCGCCTGCGTGGTGACCAGCAGCAGGATGGCTCTGCGGGTAGGATCGGCTATGGCCTGGAAAACGTCTCGTCTTAAATTCATCGCGTAGTTATTTGGCTACAAATATATGTGTAGCTATTTAACTACGCAAATGTTTTTATTACCGGTGTGGCGGCGGGTTGGAGCGGAAGGTTCAATAAATAGTTTTTACTTATAGAAATATAGAATTAATCGATTATAGTTATCCAGGTTAAAAGCATAATTTTATAGTTGTCAAGGAAAACAAGAGCAAATTAACCTTATAAACATGGAAAAAGAATCAAACGACATTAGTAAATGCCCGTTTCACAATGGCAGTATGAAGCATAACGTTGCCGGTGGCGGCACCAGGAACCGCGATTGGTGGCCTGACCAGTTAAAGTTAAATATCCTGCGCCAGCATTCGTCGTTGTCTGACCCGATGGGTGAGGGCTTTAACTATGCCGAAGCATTTAACAGCCTCGACCTGGCAGCGGTAAAGAGAGACCTGCATGCATTGATGACCGATTCGCAGGATTGGTGGCCTGCCGACTTCGGGCATTATGGCCCCTTATTTATCCGCATGGCCTGGCATAGTGCGGGTACTTACCGGGCAGGCGATGGCCGCGGCGGTGCAGGGGCCGGTCAGCAGCGCTTTGCGCCGCTAAACAGCTGGCCTGATAACGTAAGCCTTGATAAAGCACGCAGGCTGCTCTGGCCCATTAAGCAGAAGTATGGCCGTAATATTTCTTGGGCCGACCTGATGATCCTTACCGGGAATGTCGCACTGGAATCGATGGGCTTTAAGACATTCGGCTTTGCCGGCGGACGCGCAGACGTGTGGGAGCCGGAGGAAGATGTATACTGGGGCTCCGAGACCAAGTGGCTGGGCGGCGATGTGCGTTATGCGCATGGTTCTGAAGGTGTGGCCAGGCATGCGGTACTGGTGTCGGACGATGATGCCGATGGCGACATTCATTCCCGCGACCTGGAGAAGCCGCTTGCCGCCGTGCAGATGGGGCTGATCTACGTAAATCCCGAAGGCCCGGACGGCAATCCTGATCCGGTTGCTGCAGCGAGGGATATCCGCGATACTTTCGGCCGTATGGCCATGAACGATGAAGAAACCGTCGCCCTGATTGCCGGCGGACACAGCTTTGGCAAAACGCATGGCGCCGCTCCCTCTTCGCATGTAGGCAAAGAGCCGGAAGCGGTAGACCTGGAGATGCAGGGTTTTGGCTGGCACAATAGCTACGGCTCGGGCAAAGGCGCCGATACCATTACCAGTGGCCTGGAGGTTACCTGGACGACCACGCCTACCCGATGGAGCAATAATTTCTTCGAGAACCTGTTCGGCTTCGAATGGGAATTAACCAAAAGCCCTGGCGGCGCTCACCAGTGGGTGGCCGAGGCCGCAGGGGACATTATCCCGCATGCGTTTGACGGCTCTAAAAAGCAAGCGCCCACCATGCTTACTACGGATCTCGCCTTAAGGTTCGATCCTGCCTATGAAAAAATCTCCAGGAACTTTCTCTCGGATCCCGATGCATTCGCAGACGCTTTCGCCCGTGCCTGGTTTAAATTAACGCACCGCGACATGGGGCCGCGTACCCGTTACCTGGGCCCGGATGTGCCGGAAGAGGTATTGCTGTGGCAGGACCCTATTCCCGCCGTTGACCATGCGCTGATTGACGGGAATGATATTGCCGGGTTAAAGGGGAACATTCTCGCCTCCGGGCTGACCGTCGGTGAGCTGGTTTCTGCCGCCTGGGCTTCTGCTTCCACCTTCCGTGGTTCCGACAAGCGCGGCGGTGCTAATGGCGCCCGGATCGCGCTGGAGCCGCAAAGATCGTGGCAGGTGAATAACCCGGTGCAGCTGCAAAAAGTATTAGGTACGCTGCAAAACATCCGGCAGGAATTCCAAAGTACACAACCAGGTAAAAGGGTGTCTCTGGCCGACCTGATCGTGCTGGCAGGTTGTGCGGGCCTGGAAAAAGCGGCAGGCGATGCAGGACATCCAGTTACCGTTCCTTTTACGCCCGGCCGCATGGATGCTTCGCAGGAGCAAACAGACGTAGAGTCGATGGGCTACCTGGAACCCATTGCCGACGGTTTCCGCAATTACCGCAAATCGCGGTATACCGTATCAACCGAAGAACTGCTCGTAGATAAGGCACAGCTGCTCACCCTTACCGCACCCGAATTAACGGTGCTGGTAGGAGGGATGCGGGTGTTGAACGCCAACTTCGACGGTTCCCCGCATGGCGTGTTCACCCTGCGCCCGGGCCTGCTTACCAATGATTTCTTTACCAACCTGCTGGATATGAGCACCGCATGGAAGGCCATGGGCGATGACCGTGAGCTTTACCTGGGTACCGACCGCGCTACCGGGCAGCCCAAATGGACTGCTACCCGTGCAGATCTGGTATTTGGGTCTAATTCCGAACTCAGGGCCATTGCCGAAGTGTATGGCAGCTCGGATGGCCAGGATAAGTTTGTGAAAGATTTCGTGGCCGCCTGGAGTAAGGTGATGAACCTGGACAGGTTCGGGCTGAACTGATCCGCGCAGTAGTGAAGTGACTTTTACCAGGCACTGCTTGCAATAGGTTGCTATTGCGGGCGGTGCCTTTTTATTGAAATAACCATTGTGTTTTTCTATATTTGGATTACTGTGTCATAGCAGTATTTCTAATTATGGAATTTCCGTGGCGAGGCCGGAATTCAATACATAAACTTTATCGCGTTGGTAACATGGAGCCCTAAGATGTGCATTTTATGAGATAAGAAAAACGTCTCACTCAAAACAGGACTGTTGGAATAACACATGTTGTCGGTCTCCTACCTTTCCAGGGCGTTGTTGTCCCTTTGGCGGTTTTGTTACCCATCGCCGCAGCATGCATGTAAAAGTGTATCGTCGGAATGCTTTGCTGCCGGTGTTCGGGTATTTAATATTTGCCGGCCTGGTTAATATAGCTGCCGCGATCATGGCATTTAACGTAATAGAGAGGTGGCTTATCCGCTCATATGGCGATTCGGAAGACACTTGCTCGCCGCTGCAAGGCGATGGTCTCTGTTGAGATCACTATTACATCCCGATATCATAACCGTAACGCAAAATCGAAAAAACATTGCTGCACAACGACTGTTATGCCTTCCTATGGAAAACAAAAAGGAAAACTCAGCCCGGTATTCTGATACCGAACTCGAGGAGTTTAAAACCGTCATCCTCGAAAAAATATCCCTTGCCCGTGAGGACCTTAACGACCTGACTGCCTCGCTGCAAAGCAATAATCCGAACGGGACAGACGATACCAGCGGGGCAAACGCGGGGCTGGAAGACGGCGCAGCAACCCTCGAAAAAGAGTCGATCCTCCAGCTGGCCGCCCGCCAGAAGAAGTTTATCGAACAGCTGGATGCCGCCCTATCGAGGATCGATAACAAATCCTATGGCGTTTGCCGCGAAACCGGTAAACTGATCCCCAGGGAAAGGCTGATGGCGGTGCCGCATACGACGCTAAGTATGGAAGCCAAGCTGAAGCAGGCATAAGGTAGCGTCCCCGCCCCTGACGATAAATAAAGGGGTATAGCTACTTCTCCTGCGAAGTGGCTGAAGCGCTCCATTTTTATGGAAGGCGATTCATCACCCTGGCGGTATTGGAACCGCTCGACGGCCGCGTAAGTCGAAAGATCCCGGGCGACTATTTCCGGCAGGCTGCGCTCGCAGAAAAGACCTGCCAACGGTAAGGTGCCTGGCAGACATGCTGCTTTATAATTAATCAAAAACTATTGAATATGATGCTGCAATTCCTGACACAAGAATTCGAACATGAAGTAACCAGCACCCGTAAATTGCTGGAGGCGATTCCCGAAAAAGATCTTCGTTATAAACCTTCAGAAATTTCATGGACGATGGGGGAGCTGGCACAGCACATCGCCACTATTTACTACTGGTATGTAGGAACGTTCACGCAAGATGTGTACGATATGGCTACGGATCGCCTCGAGCGCGGCGATACGAATGATATCAAAGCCACCCTGGCGCTTTTTGAAAGCAACGTCGAAAAAGCAAGGGCGGCGTTAACCTCCCTTACCGAGGAGAAACTGCAGGACAACTGGACCATGAAAGTTGGCGACCGGGTGGTGCTTGGGCCTATGCCAAGGGGAGTTGTAGCACGTGGATTTCTCTTTAACCATATTTATCACCATCGCGGTGAAATGATCGTGTACCTGCGCGCTACAGGGAATAAGGTGCCCGGGATGTACGGGCCTACTTATGAGGATAGCAGAGGGGGGAGATGAGCCGGGTTCCTGGCGGGCCTGTGTCATGAACGAGGCTGTATCACGAGTCAGATTCACTCGCGCCACAAATATTTGACTGAGTAATTATTTTGCAGCTTGATACAACCTCGTTTTCTTTGGTGTTGGTTGATCATACCGGTTTACTATTTAATGAAGGCGATCAGGTAACACGAAGCTTTGTATTACATTAACTAAGTAACCATGGAACAATTAGAGCAGAATATCATATTGAGATTGCCTCTTCGTTTACTGATCTTTTAATTAAGCTTGATAATGGCCAGTAATGGTTTAATGACTGAGTGATCATATCTCGCAGCACTTGCACAGGTTGACAAAGAAAAGCTACGGATACGTTTCCCGAAAGGACCTGCCGTTGAGATGTATCGGAGCGCGGTATACTTTCGCGCAGAATCTTTTTCATCTGGACTTTTAGCTACCCAGTCTATCCAGCCTTTTAGCATTATATTAGCTGTGTCCCTCGACATTACCTCTAATGCGATTTAAACAAAAACTGCCCGTAAGTCATATCCTTTTTACCTTCGCAGATAGGATTTCACGAAGCGCCTATTGGACAGCATCCCTTTTTTACTGGTGTACTTTTTATGTATTGTACAACCTTCTGTTACTTTCCCAATGGTCAGCCATTACGCTGATCCTATACCCTTTACTGCTTTGGGCGATATTAGGAACGTCTGTTAAACGCCTTCATGATCTAAATAGATCCGGCTATTGGTTGTTTGCGGTTATAATACCCGTGGCTGGCCCCCTTTGGCTGCTCTATTGCCTCGGATTTAAAAAAGGAAACAAGCATATCAATAGGTTCGGACGTGTTCCGGGTACGGCCGCCGATTACCTGAGTAATGATAACGGGGTCGTTTTACCGGATTCTAAAACTGGTGAGCGAATAATCAATGATGTAACAAAACTAAATCCTATAGTGGTTTCCGGCACAGCAAGGCCGGAAACTGTCGAAGAGCTTTGCGACATTGTAAAAAAGACCGATGGCCCGATTTCCGTAGGCGGAGGCCGCTTTAGCATGGGAGGGCAAACTGCCAGCGCTCATAGCCTGCATATCGATATGAGAAGTTTAAATAAGGTGCTCCGGTTTTCAAAAGAGGACAAATTCATCAAAGTGCAATGTGGCATTCGCTGGTGCGATATTCAACAATATATAGATGAGTATGACCTGAGCGTTAAAATCATGCAAACCTACGCCAACTTCACTGTAGGAGGCGCATTAAGTGTCAACGCACACGGAAGATATATGGGGTTGGGACCAGTGGTATTATCGGTTAGATCCATAGATATAGTGCTGGCCGACGGCTCATTTCTCCATGCCGATCGGAGCGAAAATTCAGAGGTGTTTTACGGCGCGATAGGGGGTTATAACGCCATTGGCGTAATTGTACAGGCGGAACTGGAACTGGCTGATAACGTGGCGATAAAACGGGTTCATCAAAAGATGGATGTGAGCAATTACAAAGAATACTTCTTCAAGAATATTCGCGACAATAGCAAGGCAGTTTTCCATAACGGCGACATCTATCCACCAGGATACAAGCGGCTTCGGGCTGTTACCTGGATTGAGACCCATGAGAAACCGACCGTTAAGACAAGATTGATGCCGCTAAAAGAGTCCTATCCGTTGGAACGATATTTTTTATGGTCATTTACAGAAACACCTTTTGGAAAGTGGCGACGGGAGTTTCTGATTGACCCTTTATTACTTCGCAGCAAAAGAGTTCATTGGCGCAATTATGAGGCTGGCTATGATGTAGCAGAGTTGGAACCCCGTTCGAGAAATGATACCACCTATGTCTTACTGGAATATTTTGTGCCGGTACAGCAGTTCGATCAATTTGAAAAAGCGATGGCAGAAATATTTATACGCTACCGGGTAAACGTCTTAAATGTTTCCATCAGGCACGCCAAAGCAGATCCTGGCACCTACCTTGCCTGGGCACGCGAAGAGGTGTTCGCCTTCGTTATTTACTACAAACAACATACCGACCCTGCATCAAGAAATGAAGTGGCCGTTTGGACACGCGAGCTTGCCGATGCGGTAATTGCTGTGAATGGCAGCTATTACCTGCCTTACCAGGTGCATGTCACCCCAGAAAAGTTCCACAAGGCCTATCCAAGCGCAACAAAACTATTTGAACTAAAAAACAAGCTGGATCCGAACTATAGATTCAGAAATACCCTGTTGGAAGCCTATTATAATCCTTCAAAACCTGCCAATCATGCCTAATACAACGTCCGAATTTAAAGCAGTATTTAACGACACCCGTTGGAGTGATGCATTTTACCAATTCCTTCAGGTGATCTTCCACTTATACCCGGAAGCAAAATTCCACCAGCTGATAAAAGAAGAAACCGCCGCTAATACCACTGACGAAGCGATTTATAAGTCGATACAAGCCAAATTAAAAACAATCAAGCCTTTCCTGTCAGAATTAACTTATGCGTTACCGGCGCTAAAGAAGCAAAAGAAAGAGATCACCCGGCAAACAATGCTTTTGCTCGGCAGTAGAAAACAGATTAACGGTTATGTTGAGATTGGCTCGACAGGCCGCTATATCAGCCAGCTGAGAAAAGAGATTAAGGTTACCGATCCAATCATTTTATTGAACGACATTGCTCCCGGTAATTCTCCGGGCGATTTTATGGAGCGGGGACAGATCGGCAAGTTAGGGACGTTTGTTGATATTTCCGGCTACCAGCCAATTAATGAGCAGGTTGTCCCAGGTGCCAGTATTGATGTGGTTACCTGCTATATCGGGTTGCACCATTGCCCGGTAAATAAGCTAGACGGCTTTATCCGTTCGGTTCATCGTGTCCTTCGTCCCGGCGGTTCTTTTATAATGCGCGACCACGACGTGCGAGATGCAGAAACGGCTACGTTCGTTTCCCTGGTTCACACCGTGTTTAATGTCGGGTTAAATGAGACCTGGGAGTTCGAAAAGAATGATTTCAAGAACTTTAAGTCTGCTGAGGAATGGTCAGAACTGGTGATCAGTGCGGGCTTCTCTGATTCCGGGAAACGCATACTACAGGATAACGATCCGTCTGACAATACCTTAATGTTGTTCAATAAGTTATAATTATGGCACGGCTCAGGCTATTGACTCTTATCGCGGTGGTATTTGCCGCGATCATCTTTATGGCAAAAAACCAGCAGTCGACCACCACTGCTGGAGAAGGTTTACTTGTTGATAAGGACTGGCTGACCACGAATGCCCATCCGATAACTCCGGCCAAAGACATCCGCCCGGCAGACCAAACATTCTTAACATATCCTGAATGGTTCCTTGTTTTTAGCCCGGCAGAGCAAGCGGATTATTTTACTTCACATACATCCACTTCATTTCCATACATGACGCATGTAAGTCAGTTGTGGGAGGGTTATAGAGTTGTTTACGATCAGGTGAAGGATAATTATAAGTTTAACACCGGCTACCACGTGATGATCATGGTAATTGGTGTTAGTACCACCGTGGAATATTTTATAAAGTCGGTATATGAAACGGTGATCGGGCGGATTACAGACAAGTCGACTGGATCGGTAATAACCGCTGAAGATCGCTTTAACGCAAATTATATGCGCCGGTATGTGAATTTCATAGAGGATACTCCGTGGTATGAATATTCGTTTAGCACTGATTTGAAGAGATTGTGGAAGTTACCTCTATTTTCCGGATCTAGCCTGTTTCGAAAACTCGAGCGTCGATACTATCTCACCACCGAACTTCTCGTTAAAGGCGGATATGGATGGCTGATTAAGCAAGCAACGAAGTCGGCCTATGACGCGGCCTTACTTAACACCGCGGTAGTAGTTGATCATTTTCCACGAGATGCAGCGCGTAACAACGGTTTTGGCAAAGTTCGCTTGCTTCCTGATAGTTTAGTGCTTATCGATTTACCCAGGTATGCTGATTTCAGTGTATTTGCCGGAAAACTGGCAGAACTAGGTGCTGATTTTAAAGAGGTCGCAGGGAATAGGTCTGCCATTATGCTTACTGTACTATCTTCGGAACCGATGAAATCCGGTGCTGATTATAATGTACTTTTTAATCAGCCGATAGTGACGCAGCCGGGTGTACAGCGGGTTGCCATAGCTGTAAAGGTTAGTTCTTTAGCGACCGTGCTTAGGGAGCTGCATCGACGAAGGATAAGGGTTGAACATATTTATGATTATTAAATCGATAGAGTACGATATGCAGCTAACATACAAGGAGACAGAATTTATTTTCGGCCATTACTACTTCTTTAGATAGGAGAGTTTATACCATGCTATTACTCCATCAAAGGAGCGCTAAACCTTCGGAGTAAAATGGTTCACCGGTCTCAGTCAAAGGAACATACATAGGGCCATAAGTCGGCAAGGAAGCCAGTACTTTGAATAACTTTGCGGCCCTAAGTTCTTCATGCCAATAGCATAACCCGCTTTCAGAAAAAAGGCCCGAATCTATATATCGAATTACAAACTCAGTAAATGAGCTTGTCAGGGTTAACGTTTCAGCCGAGTTGTGATCGGAATTCACAATCTCATAACTGTCAGGATCAGAGGAAGTCAACCTTAAAATCCATGAATCCGAGTATATCATGTATTCGGCAAGAAATAGTTCGTTTGGGTTGAGTTCCTTTTTATATTTAATCATCTCTTCTACAGGCAGCATCCAAAACAGGCAGTCGAGTGTTTCGAAGATGAGTTCTGTCTCGAATTGTTGCAGGTTCTCGCGCCGCGAGCTGAAAGCCACAAAAGAGCGGATAAGTGATAAATTATATTACCCCCTCCGAACAGGAGAGCAAGTTAAAACAGTTGTTACTGCCGAGATGATTAAAACGGCATCGCTTAACCTCCCCATAGTTTATCGGAACGAACTATGTGTGACGCCTGGCTTATTCATTCACCAGTACTCCGCTGGTAAAAAACTGCTCATTGAGCAAGATCCATACACCTTTGCCCAACGAACCATCCGGGTGTTAGCTTAATTGACGATGGCGGTTCAAAGACTGTACATCGTTGCCGGGCCGAACGGATCGGGGAAAAGCCTGTTTTCCCGGATACTTGCGGTAACTGATTACGAGGTGTTGATGGCGATGAACACCATTGTCTCCAAGCAGTATAAAAATAAGCTCGGGCTAAACAAGAAACTAGAAATCTTATATATTTGAATATGATCTCCTACCAGATTGATATATTAAACCCAAAGGCAACCAAGCTTCTGCAAGATCTGGCAGATTTACAGCTTATTGCCATTAAAAAACCTTCTGATGATGGGTTCTTAAACGTTGTAAAGCGCCTGCGCACTAAAGCCGCTGCTAATCCCCCTTCGTTAGAAGATATTACCGCAGAAGTTGAATTGGTAAGGGCTAGACGTTATGCCGGCAAATGATCGGGTTATTATCGACACCAACCTGTGGATCAGCTTCTTATTAACGAAAGACTTTTCGAAGCTCGACGCGATACTTACCGACTGATCTGTTACCCTACTATTCAGTGAGGTTCTTTTAGAAGAGTTTGTAGAAGTCGCCAGGTGGCCAAAGTTTAAGAAATACTTTTCACTGCCACATCTCGAAGCCCTTCTTTAGCATATTAGCTTACGTGCGGAATTTATAGCTGTAACCAGCGAAATCACGCTTTGCCGGGATGCGAAGGATAATTTCCTGCTGTCTCTTGCAGAGGATGGCAAGGCAACTCATCTGATTACAGGGGACAAGGATTTATTGGATCTTAAAAAGGTCGGAAGCACATCGATACTTGTTATGAGCGATTACCTGCTAAAAAAGCATTAATTTATCTGATGTCAATACAATTTGGCGCTGATTTTAACGTCGTTGATAAAGCATCGAATTTTAATACTATCAAATCCGTTAAATTGAGCAGTTTTTATTTTCGAAGACTTATGGACAGAGTGCTTAGGTTAGTGCAGATCCGGTTTTCCTAGCAAGTTCAATAGGTCTAAAACTCGGAATTGAACAGGAAACACTTGTTGGGGGCGACAGCAACGGCAGGACATAATAAAGCCCCTTATCTCATCGACAGGGGCAGTATCTCTTTAAAGGAGACCGAACTTTTAGTTAGCCAGCCTGGTACAATGAGAGCACCTCGGCCGACTATCTGTGCCACTTCTTTTATTGGCCGGTTCGATGTTGTTTCCTTCCGTGCATTTATCATTGTCATGGTAAACATTCGGGGTGTTTGGTTTTACTGAATGGAACGGTGATACTTTTGCCATTTGTTTAATTGTTTAATGTTATCAACTTATCGAAGTTGCAGACATTTTTTAGGTCGAAAAAACGGGTTCCCGTAAAGAGGCGATTTGTATTAACTTTTGTTGGTCGTTGGATAGGTACAGAATCCGCCGCTTGGAAAAACCGGATTAACACCCAATGCCCATAGTTGTAGGGGGTTTTAACGTTATTGAACAACAAATTAAGATCGACATGGTCGACAGATAGGAATACCTGATTTCACGACAACTTTCTTGTTACTCTGCAAATATATCATAGGTTTAAACACCAGCCAATCCCCTAAAAAAGTAACTGATATATGTACTTTGATCTAATCAATAATAAGATTTTCTTCGGCAATACAAATAAGCTGGAAGAATGGACAACCGAAAACCTTTATCAAAATAAGATCATCGATAAGATCAGGTTTATGCTGAAAAATTATCTTGAATTGGATAACGTTAGCTTCCTATTCGGATCGGGGACCTCAGGAAAACCTGAAGATCGCACTGGCCAGAACTCGATAAAAACTATGTCCCAGACATCCTTGAAAACGGTGACACCAAAAAACAACTGCTGGCCAGAAGCCGGTACCTGCTCTTTAAGGATGAAACCAAATGGACGGCTTCCCAGCATCATCGGGCGGAGATATTGTTCCGATTATACCCTTCGCTGGAAACGGCCTACCGGATCAGCAGGAAGCTGTCGCATATCTTCTCCTCAACTAAAGACAAAGGGGTAGGCTGTACACGACTGGCCAGGTGGTATAACCAGGTCGAAGAGGCAGGTATTAATCCTTCCGCACTGTATCCCGCACAATCCAGATCATTACCTCACCATCCTCAACTACTTCGATAACAGGAGTACAAACGCTTCGGCAGAGTCTTTTAATGCAAAGGTCAAGGCCTTCAGGGCAACGTCCAGAGGCGTGAGAAATATCGACTTCTTCATGTATCGATTAGCCAAAATCTATGCTTAGTCCCCAACTTTTACGCTTGATCCTGTTTCACCTTTGCTAACGCTGGTTAATTCAAAATAATCGAGAAGGCCTTCCGGCAATAATAAGCGGACAAGAGTTTCGTACGTGTCTTGCAAAACTGAGATCAATTTGGTCGCACAAAACAACTCTTTTTTTCTATTCCCCCCAAGAATTCTGCTTGATCCTTGATCCCGTTTAATATGAATATTTTGGTGTTTTAACTGAAACATAAAACCCTTTAAATATTTGATTTAGAGGGTTTTAGAGATTTTTGGAGTCTTACTATGTGATCCCGCTGGGAGATCAAAATATGAAATAAGTAATTCTTATTCAGATATTTAGTAAAACTGCCTCACCAAAACACTCACGTATTTTTTGATGCGAAAGAACGGCGTTTATATTCTCAAAGTTATAAAATATTTTTAAAAAGGAAAAACGTGAAGTCCTTGCCGGATCACAACCCGGGATCCCTGCAAGTTGTTGGCAATTTCAAGCTAATTTTGAGCGTTTTAGTTATACATTAATTGATCGCCCTATGACTACTGCTTATTTTCAGCATCGGCGCCCCTTCGATTTTCACCCGCATCCTTTCCAAATTGGCAACCTGTTAGGCGTAAAGACAGGATATGAGGATAACCAGTTTTGCTTAAAGCTATATGGCCTGCCCAGCGAGCAATTCGCCGAATTTTATGAGTGTCATCTGAAGCCGTTCTTGGAGGCTAACCCCGGAATGGAGCGTGAGTTCTTTGCGCATGTGTGGAAGATCGTGAATAATAGGATTAGGCATTATGATAGTCGAGATCCGTTTTCAGGCAGCCATGCCCTACATGTGGCGAATGGTGAAAAGCTGACCGCCTTTAAAGATTATTTAGTGACGATGGATCATTGGAAGGTACATTTTCCGGTAGAGGCCATAATTGGGGATAAGGACCAAGAAATTCAGATATTAAATGAAAGGATAAACAAACTCGAGGCCGAGCTGGCTAAGTTACGACTGTATGAAGCTTCGGAGAAAATTAGCATTGCTGACGGGAAATTGGCGGCGGTAATTCATCTTTTCAGACAGTTGCAGGATTTGCTATTGCCCAATAGTAAAAAGCTGTTTAGGTATCAGACACAAAGCGGCTGGTATAAAATGTTAGCAAAATACTTCGATCATGGCGGGAACGAGATTCCCGTTAATACGGCGAGGAATTATTTCCCAGCTCAAAGAAATGTACCTTTAATAAAGGGGTCAGAAGTTAAGGATGAGGATAAGTTATTCAATATCAACCCCTCATAGACCTGGCTTCAGCCAGTTTGTGCGTATTGTGTTGCTAGCGGGAAATTTCATTATCGAAAGTCGTTCAGCTAATTGACTTTTGGAATCTGTTTGTAAAATCAGAAATTCCTCAAACGTTAGGGCATAAACTAAAAAGCTACCATTCATGAACGCATAAACATGATCGCTGACATTTGTTGGAGATAAATTTCCGGTCTGCCGAAAAGGATTAAATTTTAGTGCAATCTCCAATTCTCTATTGTTCTTTATAAAAAATGGGTCAATCAGAAAAATCTTCACCTCCGGATTATGCCTGATAGCAGTTTTAACACTTTCGTTAATGTGTTCGTCGGCCAATGAGTACCCGATTATAAAGATATGGTCTGCAAAGCAGCAGTCCCGATCAAAGGCGGCCTGCATTTGCTTAAAAGGGCTAATCATCGCCTTTTGCGCTTTTTGATAGCCCGTAACAATATTTGTTACCATTAAGGTTTTACCCTTTTCCACTTGAAAGGTGGCGGGGCTGTTATCAATAGGCAGATTCATACCAGCAGTAAGAACAATTTCCGCATTTGGTAGCTGCTCTTTATCTAAATCTAAAACCTTCCAGAAGGCAGATCCATGCAGGTTATAGTGAACATTAGCGTCTGAATCGGAATGAATGCGCTTAATATTAGCGCGAAGAAGATCCGTATAGCCAACACATTCATCACAGTCAAAACCCTCAAACACTTTAATATCAGACCGTGCTAAAAGCACTTTAAATATTCGCTCGTAATTCAATGTGTACAATCGGAGGATAGTTGATGGCTGCAATTGCTGCATCCATTTAACAAATAATCCGCTTATCTTACTTTCATGATCGATCACAGAATGCCCGGCCGCGTGGTAGGCATAAGAACTGATGCGTGCGCTTATGGAAGTTAGTAATTCGTTAAGTAGATGCTGAAAGAAAAATTGAGATGGCGGCTCACTGTGATACGCATAATGGCTGTGTTGATAATTAATCCCCGCAGGTGTCTGGATTTGATAACCGTGTTTTATTTCCCCACCCTTTACTGTGAAATTTAGTAACTCTTTTTCAAATGTAGGCGTGAAGAAGCAGTAAAGTAGGGAAGGTAGGAGATTCTTATCGAAATGTTCTGCATAATTGAACTTCCCATAGTATACTATAAGTTCTTCGACAACATTTATAATGGTTTCGAAGTTCACACTACCCGCAGTAAAGCCGTTTGCTAATAATTTGTCGTAAATAAATTGGGTAAGCGTTAGTTTGCCGTCCGTAGTGCTAAAACCGGATTTAAGTACGATTTCGGTTAGTTCGGCCGTGGAGGGCGAACCCCATTCAAGGGTAGCTCCCGCGCCAAAAAGGAAAACTGATTTTTTTTTCGACACTTGAGTGGCTTAGATTCTAAAATTACGGAATAAGGTTAGATGTGAATGTCATTACGCACCAATAATTTTGTAATGCTCTAAGCTCCCAGTGCTTCGCATGACCAAACACCCCCATTGGTCATATAAAATAGCCCCCACGTGCTCACCTTTGCGATATCATTTATCAAACAGAAGACACTATGAACGTAGAACTGATCACACTGGAAGACCTTCAGCAATTCAAGACTGAACTCATTCATGAGTTAATGCAAGTGCTTAACCAGCCAACCCAACAAGCCAAGCAATGGCTTAAAAGCGCGGAAGTCCGCAAGCTCTTAAACATTTCGCCTGGCACCTTGCAAAACCTGCGAATCAACGGGACATTGCGATTCACCAAGATTGGCGGCATCATGTTTTACAAAGCAGCCGACATTTACAAAATGCTTGAAGGCGATGACGCAGGCTAATTCCCTTGCCCGACTCGTAAGCCGGATCGCTTACGACGGCAGACTAACGGTCACCCACATTAGCCTTTACATGGGATTGCTCGTTTTATGGCAGGAAAGCGGGTGCTTAACGCCGTTTCGGATCAGTCGCCTGGATTTGATGGCGATCAGCAAGATCGGCTCCATCGCTACTTATCACAAGCGGCTTAAAGAGTTGATCAGTTTTGGATATGTCCGTTACCAGCCATCTTATCATCCCACGAAAGCCAGCAATGCCGAGCTTCTAACAGGCAATTAAATGTAAAGCCGAAAAGCCTTATTGAACCTTTCTACAGGCCATTGGTAAACGCGCCCCACTATCGGATTAGCAGGGAGCAAGTTTGTGTTTTTGTTCCACAAAAACCCTTCCGGCGGTAGCCGGAACCAACTTGCCCCCTTGCTCCCGATGGTCGCAAGGCGGAGCCACCTTAAACGATCTGACAATGGAAATAAACGATTTGAAACCGGAAGCCGATAAGCGAAACAAAGGAGGACGACCACCTAAACGGATCCGGCGAAGCAACGATATGCGCGTAAGGTTAACCGATATCGAACGCATCCTGATCGAAGGCAAAGCCAAAGAAGCCGGGATGCGCCCCAGCGAATGGTTCCGGCAGGCGGCGAAACGAGCCACGGTAGTATCCAGACTCACACCCGACGATCTCAGCATTTTACGTATGCTGGCAGGTATGGCCAACAACCTGAACCAGATCACCAAACTGGCGCACCAGGAAAGTTTGCTTACCGTGCAGAAGCGCTGCCGCGAGATTCTGGCAGAGATAGATACCACCCTTAAATACCTTAACAGCGATGATCGGAAAAGTAATGACCGGTAAAAGTTTCGGCGGCTGTATCCGCTACAACCTGGAAAGGGAACAGGCAACTATCCTTCATGCCGAGGGAATACGCACGGGCAGCGTTCAGGACATCATTCACGATTTTAATATGCAGCGCAAAATGAATTCTGATTTGGGAAAGGCAGTCGGCCACATCGTTTTAAGCTGGAGCAAGCACGACCGCGACAAGCTCACACCCCAAGCGATGACCGAACGAGCTAAAGAATACCTGCAAAAAATGAAGATCACCGGCACGCAGTTTCTAGTGATTCGGCACACCGACCGGGAGCATCCGCACCTTCATATCGTGTACAACCGGGTGAACAACGATGCCAAAACCATATCCGACCAGTACCAGCGCAAACGGAACGCTGAAGTATGCAATCAGCTTACCAAGAAGCACAGTTATTACCTGGCGACCGGGAAAACGGAGGTAAAACAGGAACGGCTTACCGGGGCCGACAAAGTAAAGTATGAATTATATGCTGCAATAAAGCAGGCGGCAGGGAAAGCGACCAGCTGGCAGGAACTTGAAGGCTGGCTGAAAGAAAAGGATATCGGCATCCAGTACAAATACAAAAGCGGGACGAATGAAATTCAGGGTGTTTCTTTCAGCAAGGACGGCAACCAGTTTAAAGGTTCCGAGGTCGACCGGGGCATGAGCTATTCGAAGTTGAACCAGCAGATCGAACAAAACGGCCAACAGGAGCAGCACATTCACCGCGACGTACACCACCACACAGAAGAGCACGAAGAAACGGAAACCCGTTGGCTTCAGCATTCCGGCGGTAGAAACACAAACGGTGCTGTTGATCTACTATCCGGGATGCTGGCACCGGCACCGGTGGACAATTCTCCCATTCCCGACTTCCTGAAAAAGAAGAAGAAAAAGACACATGAACAATCAAGAGGAATAACACGATGAACACATCAAACGACAATCGCCTGGAAGAACTCGAAGAAGTTGTCCAGCACACGGTAAACAAAGTAAAGGAACTCGAAAACCGTAAGGTTGAACTGCCTGAAATCCGGCTTCCCAATTATACGCGCCTGCTTGAGGCCATCGAAACAGAACTGAAACGGGTTCAGCATTCGTACCCGGTAGATCGGATCGATAAGCAGGTAAAGGATTTCAAAACACTGGTAGATAAAATTCCCGACCGGATACAGTACCAGCACCGGCATTATTTCCAGGACGGATCGAAGGGGTATATTGTAGGGATGATCGGGATGATCTTGCTTACGGTACTATCTGTTGGGCTGATGGTCACGTCATGGATTGATAATCGGAAAATGACCGATAATTCGGTGAAGTTTCGGATGATCCGGCAGTATTATCCGGTGGCGGCGAGGTGGGCGAATAAGGAATATCATCGGAATCCGGAGATGGCGACTAAGAATGTTGATCGGTTGGAGGCCAAACAAGAAGCGGATAATGAGGGAAAGTCTACGGCAGCGGAAAGGGAACTTAAATAAAGAGGTAGTCTTTCGCTTGTTTAGTACAGGCACAATTATTGACCTTAATTATCGTCCATTCGACGTAATATTGTTGATGACCATTAAAAAGCATAAATTTGCGTAATGTCAAGCCGCAACGTACATATCGATAAGGTTTTCCCAAAGCACCTGTTTTGGGACGTAGATATGTCTGCCCTCAACGTTGAAGCTGATCGTGATTTGATAATTCCCCGTGCATTGATGGCTACCACAGCGGAAACGTTTAGTAACGATATTTCCCGTCTGGAAGCTTTCTACGCTAAAGCAGTTATCGCCAGGGAATTGAAAGCAACAAAGGAGCGAATAAGCGATAAGGTATGCTTGCTGGTTGCCCGCCGTTATCATGTAAAGAAATTTACGCGCTACGCCAGATGAAGGCTATCGCTGAGCATCTATTACAAACCATACACGAACTTCAGGCTCTGCCATCGCTCAGCGCGAGTTGCCTGGGCGGCGGCACCAATTTCGCAATCCGTTATCAGCACCGCGTATCGGTGGATATTGATTTGTTCTTTCCCGATATTATTGGCAAACCTGGATATGAACGAATAAAGGAAGAGGCAATCGAATTTTTTGGTGATAACGTACTAAATTTTGATTACCCCTGTGATGTAGATGATCAATATATCTTTCAGCGATTTTACGTTCGGAAAGGTGACGAGCTAATCAAAGTCGAGATCCTCCAAAATATGAAATTCTATGAAAAGCCTGATTTAGTAGATGGGATAAGGTTAATGACCGAGAATGACATTTCTGTACTTAAGATCGTGACTGCTTGCAATAGGGCGAATGAGAAAGATATTTACGATCTTGATTACCTGACGGATCGAATTGCGCTCGACAAGGTTATCGAACTACTGAAAGAAAAAGAGGATCGTTGTTCTGATCCCGTTCACCGGAGCATTTTTGGCTTGGATGACGAAAGAAGCCCGATTGCCGAACCCGATCTTCTTTTAAAGTTCGAAGAACCTATTAAGGGAAAGCATGCCCGTCCGGGGCATTCAAATCCGAGAGTTGACGTGTTACCTGACCAGAAAAATTGGATGCAAGCGAGAAGTAGCTGGCGAAGAAAGGTTAGGAGATATTTTGACGGGATAGGGAGAGCTTTTCCGGCTGCGCAGGGTTTCTAAGCCATATACCAAGATCACATATCAAGTTCATTTCTGTGAGGATAATTCCGTGGTTTCTTTTTGATACCACTTATAAAATTGCCTGACCATATTTAATAAGGTGAAATTTTGGTCGGTCATATCGATCCAATATGGATCTTCTGCCTTGATTTCTTCGATCGAAAAATTTAGTAGCAAACGGCTGTATATATCATTTTTATCAAAATAAGACATTATATAATCATATTGTTGTTTACTAATGTCCGTTTTATGCTCTCCTTCACGGAAGCTAGTTCGTTGGACCGGAACGAATGATTTAAGCAAATTTAAGACAGCCTTATTATTTTTATTTAAGTATTCCTTAACGTAACGTTGAAAGGATTCATTATCTCGCTCTCTCCATGTAGAAGCCAAATAATGAATTTGGTCAGGAAATCTTTCAAATATACTTTCATCTCCAGCCTCCTCTTTTGCTCTATCTGTTAAAATTTTTGCTAATTCCTGATACTGAGGTAAATTGAACAACTTCTCCTCCGGACGATCCCCCGTCCTTAACCAATTATTCAGATTGTAAGCAAATGCAAAATCTTTTGCATTTGTCATTAATTCTTTCGCTAATTCGAAAGTATTCTCAGTCTTGTGTTTATTTAATAGTTGATAGATAAAGATTGCCGCCTGCCCAGCCTGAGTATCGAATCCGTATCCAAGCATGCCACCCGTGTTAGAGAATAAATCAGTGATCAAGCAAAGTGCTTGGGCTATATTCTTGCTGGCGCCCCATTCCAAATCGGTTTCGTGCGATCTTAGTTTTTGCAGTAGGGTACCTGTATCACTTCGGCTTATTATCTCACGTATCTGATCTGCAACTTGTTGGGATGTGTTGGTGCTTAGGTTTTTTAATAAGTTATCAAACTCTATATCAGATATATCACCTTCGATCACAGCATAAGAAAAGTATCTATCGAAGTATTGAGGAGATACGATTCGCTTAGCAACGTACCAATCATTTTTGTTGTCGTCAGAAAAATGAAAGTTCCCATAAACAGTATCTAGATTTGGAAAGAGGTTGCTTAATAAATCAATAATGTTGGCTTGGTTATTTTTACTTAAATTTTTACCAAGTTCTTCGAAATTAGCCTTTAGGTTATTTATCTTTTGCTGATCATTGCCAATTCCAAAATGCTCGTAAGACCCCACAAAATATTCAGCATTTGCTTTAACAAACTGATAATGTTCAGGGTAAAATATCTTAACAGCTTCAACAAGCATCAAATCGATCATATTGGCTTCACCTTTTAGCAAGGGGAGTGAAAATGATATGGCGTTTCCGTATCTTACGGCTAGACGAGGCGTGTTTAAGCGAGGTAAGATGTTTGTACTAAATTGAAAAACGAACCTTTGTACTTCTTTTTCCGTCAGCTGTATAGTTGCTGCATCAATGGCATTGTTGACCATATCGAAACAGAACTTTTTCAACGCCTCTGGTTGGGCTTTCGGAATAGTCAGCGGAACCTGAATGATTTTTTCTAAAAAGCTAACGCCTGAACTTTTATCGCCAGCACCAAATCTTTCCCCTATTGCTGCTGCTACCATTGCCTCATCGAAAGATAAAATATAGGTAGTATTTGAAAAATCAGCTGTTAATTTCACCAGACGGAAAAGCGTGTAAATTTCTTGCTTGTCTAACCGATCTATATCATCAACAAAGATGACTATCTTGCTAGTACTTTCTTCTAAGAAGTCATCCACTCGTTTTTTAAGCTCTTCAATCTTAACATCCGATATTGAATTTCCAATTCCTGAGATGTCAAAGCCAAACATGCGTCCAGAAGACCCATATTTCTTCACAAACCCTCCCAACTGTTCCATCTTCGTGTTTAGTTTTTTGTCAAGAGCTTCGGATATTTTTTTAAAGAAGTTAATTAGCAAGCTGTCTTCATCGCTATATCGCCAAGGATTTAAATTAATTCTGACGATATCCTCTTCTTTACTAAGTTCCTCATCAATGAAGTTTAATACGGAGGATTTCCCTTCTCCCCAGGCACCAAATAAGCCGAACACTAGGCTTTCCTTGCTTTTCCGGTTTATTATGGTTTCGGCAATTCGTTTAGAAAAATTATAGCGCTGGAACCTGTCTTCTTTTGCGTCTTTAATTGGTCGATCTGCTATATAGTTTTCTGGGGAAGGGTTTTGGTTTGTCATTAGATATTCGCAATTAGAAATTACACTGCATTCAAATTTTTGCGCAAATTACAGCAGCTGAATTAGTTAAAAATGCGGTTTCCCGTAAATCTATAGGAAATAATGTATGATATGCCAGCGGTAGCTCAGAATATTATGACGGATATAAAGAATAAAGCGACCGGCAGCGCACTCAGACATGGATCAGCGTCCGTTCTACGTAAGGTAAATATCCGGCTTTAATCCCCCGGCGGGAAACCATATCGATCTTATGCTGAAAGATATCTTCGAATTCATGCGCCAAGCGGATGTAATCAAATCCGTCGATACGGTCGTTGAAGTCGACTAGAATGTCGATATCGCTATCCTCGCGGTAGTCGCCACGGGCAAATGAGCCAAATAAACCCAGTTCGGAAATCGGATACTTCCTAATTAAGGCAGCTTTATGCTGCTGTAAGATGTCGATGATCCGCTCCCGAGTATACATGCCTACTGTTTATTCTTTAAAATATCAACTTTTTCCCGCTCACTGTCCAGTAAACGCTCATAGAGCTTTTTGTTTTCATCAAGTGCTTCCATCAGCTTATCCAGCGGATTAAACGTGCACTGGAAATTGAACTGACTATGGTCGTAAAAAGAATTGATATTGCTGATCACAGCTTCCTCGCTGAAGTTTTTAATGCCTTGAGGTGCCACGCCTAATACCTTGGCAATCTTTTCCAGCACCTCTTCCTTTACCGTTTCACTCCGCTCGATCTCCGAAATCGTCTGCTGGCTCACCCCGATTTCCAGGGCAAGGGCTTCCTGTTTCATGCCGCGAAGTTCGCGTACGCGACTGATCTTCCGTCCGATGTGATTGCTCATGGTTTTGGTAGCTGTTTCCATACTCAAAGATAAAAAATTTAATTCCAGTAGAAAACCGGAACGTGAAAGTTAGTTACCGGTCGAAGCGGTTCGGTACGGTAAACCGCTGTCCGTCATTTGCTTTCAAACAAGGATGAAGATATGGAAAAGATCGAAGCAATAGTCAATGGAGGCATCAGCTCCAACAACGAACGGCTGCTGGAGGCTCAACAATGGATCGGGGAAGTTTACGAAGCATCAGACATTGAATATATCCGAACGGAATTGTGGCAACTTTTCAAGGCGGTTACCTCCTGCGAACCCTGGTCGTTCAGAGGCGATCCGTCAACCGCCATCCACTTCGAAAAGATGATTAGGAAACTGATCACCGCATGCAGGCAAATCCTAGACGTGGCGGAGGCAGAAGACAACGAAATCCCGGTGATCGACTTCCAGCCTTTCTCCGATGAAAAAACCGAAGCCGACCGCGATTACATGCGCAACCTCTACGATGTCAGAGACCGGTATCAAGGTACCATCCGTAGGCTAAGCCTTGCTGAAACTGAACGCCCGATTATTGCAATTAAACGATTCTTCGGCTACGGCTCTATCGATGAATGGAAAGCCATACTCGAAAATTGGGTAGAATATGGTTTAAGCCGCATGAGTATTTGCGAGGCGACCTGCGAATGTGCCGAAGTTGAGCAATACGAACTCCTGGAAGGCTTGCTTGAGGCCGTTCACCTCACGCATTGCCGAACGCAGAATATCCCGGTCACCCGCGTAAATCCTTTCAACAGGGTTCAAGCGGCTACCGGGTTGAATCCTATTGTCGATCTAATCATCGCTGCCATGCAGCCGGAAATGATCTTCCGGGTAGCGCATCCGGCAAACGGAGACGAGAACAACTATACCGATCTGCTGATCGTTCTTCCCGATACTAACAATACACCGTTTGAACAGTTGGAGCCGCTCGTTGAGTTCGTTACAATCAGCGACGAGTGGGTTTCCTTCTCGCTGCATAAATCCGCATCGCTTATTCTGGCGCTTCAAAACGGACACATTTATTATTCATTGGTATGCACTAAAGAAAACCTGATCTATGAGAACGGTGAGAGTAAATTGCCGAAGCTACCTATCGAGCGTCTTGCTGATATCGTAATCAAAGCGAAAGAGGCATTTAGTACCGGGATCGCAAAAGCTGTCACGTTTTATACAGGGGCAAAATTTTATCAGGAAGCCAAAGAATCGGCAATGGCGATGTTTATGCTACAGCAAGCCGCCGAACTCACATTTAGAACGGTGGCGATCGCGCTGTATGGTATGGAGCGGAGAACTCATTCCATCAGATCCCTTAAAAAGCTAAATAGACGACTGGCACCACAATTAAACAGCATCTTTCCGGCTGATACCGAGATTGAGGAACATTTGTTAAAGGTGCTGGAAGATGCTTACCTCGACGCCCGGTATGCCGAGAATTATACCTTAAGCGACGAAGATATGCTAACTTTCCTATCGCGCGTGGAAAATCTGATCGAGACTGCTCAGATTGTATTTAACGCTCGAATGAGCTGCTTTGATATTGCTGAATAGATTATTACATGGAAATTATCATGCTCAAAATGCACCAAGCGTTGCACTCATATATTGCTCCGATCAGGTATTTTTGTTTAAAAGAATTGCCATGCCAATTGCTATTAAGGGATACTATGAGAAGGGGCAAATCATTATGGAGGAAGATGCACCTGTACATACGAGGACGGAAGTTATCATTACATTTTTAACCGCCGAAAAACACCAAAGCGAAGGCAAAAGAATTCCCGGTGCTTTAAAAGGTAAAGTATCAATACCGGACGATTTCAACGAACCTTTAGATGATCTGAAAGATCACATGTAATGGCAGTTAACCGTTACCTGCTGGATACTTTGCCTTATTAAGGCGATTTGGTAACCCGACTGCCATTTCACCGCCAACCGCAAAGTTACCGCCGCCGGTCAACGTGTCAAGGCTATACAAGCGGGAACTCGTCCCTCGTTCCCGGCCTTGACACATTGCCCGACTTTGCGCTCTTTGCTGCTTAGGCGGAGAAAATGGCCGGGTGTGATCAACTTACTGGTGGCGGTACTGGATGGCGCTCATTCTCGTATTCCTTTATCAGGATACTTAATGCTTCTGCTTCATTGGATTCCAAGCTGCCCTCTAAAATATCCGTCTGCATAAGCTCGTACAGACGAGCCAATGCCAAATTATACTGGTGTTCGTTATTAATTGACGTCTTCATTTGGCAAATTTCAAGAGACCAGTTCTTTCGTAGTGTTCATCACGCTGGTGTTCCTCAGATGCAAATTCTCCGGCACGTGCAACTTGTAAGGTCGGTTAAACGCTTCCTGGGCAACTTTAAAACGTTCGGCCAGTTTCCGGATCACATCTTTCGATAAACCCTTTTTATAGTTCAGGATATCGGATACATAGCCTTTGCTTACCCCAAGCAATTCGACCAGGTCCTTTGCTTTAAGATCGTGATCGGTCATGAAGGAGCGAAGCAATGCAACGGGGTCAACCTCGCGAAAAGTGTTGTTCGCCTCGTCGTATTTTTCGATCAGGAGCGTGACGAGATCAACTTCATCGATAGTAGACGGATCGTCGGATCCGGTTTCGAGCAGCTGTTCCAACACCTTGCAATAGGCATTGTACTGCGCGATCGATTTAATCACTGTGTATTTTAGTGCGCTCATATTTCAATTTAATATACGTTTACGGTGTACTGGTTGCCAGCATCACACAATTTATCGTATTCGGTATGGGTACCCATCCAGCAAACAAACAAATGGATCTGCTTTGCGCCGAACACGTATTTGCAGATCATCCGGTAATTGTTCCCTGCAATATTAAAAACCACACGTTTACTGTTACCTAACAAATCCGCAGCATTGAACGTCTGCCTAATATCATTAGGTGTTTGCCAATCAGCCTGCTTTATTTTCTCCAGCCAGTCTTCCAATGACGTCCTGCTTCTTCCATGTTCCCATATAAAGGCTTCCAGCGTCGCCCTTTTAATCAGGTGTATTTTCATAAATACATTTCAAATATAACTAAAGTTCTCAAAAAGTGAACAATTGCCTCGATTTGCGCGGATGGCTAACTTGCTTTAACAATATGCTTGGTCGCGTATTTCTCTTTAAGCAGTTGCATGTCGTTGCTCACCTTCGTATCCAGGATTTTCGCGTATAGCTGCGTAGACTGTTATGGCCGAGCATTTTGCCCACCGTTTCGATAGGGACGCCATTGCTTAGCG
Source organism: Hufsiella ginkgonis (assembly GCF_009834915.1). Taxonomy (GTDB): domain Bacteria; phylum Bacteroidota; class Bacteroidia; order Sphingobacteriales; family Sphingobacteriaceae; genus Hufsiella; species Hufsiella ginkgonis. The sequence goes on from NZ_WVHS01000003.1 coordinate 533,717, forward strand.
TAACGGTGGTTGCGAACGTATGCCGGGCGCAATGAAAAGTGAGTTCCTTCGATATGCCCAGGCAATCGGCAATTTCTTTCAGGTAGGAGTTCATGCGCTGGTTGCTGATCGACGGAAAAAGGAGATTGGCGTTCACAGGGTCGTCCCGGAACGTTTGGAAATTTTATTTAAAAATATAGCTGAGACATAATGCAACAATTAAACTGCGAAACGGAACGAGCACTTACTTTGACACGCAGAATCGCCAAGTTTCAGTTCGATTGGTTCAGATGATCGACAGCTAATTATTTAGAAGTGACATAATACATCAATACTGATAACGTACCCGTTGTGCGAAATTAAGCGCGGGCATGTTTGATTTGATTTTGTGGCCGATGGTTGATGATGACATTGATGTACTGCAGCAAAGAGAAAGCGGCGATTTTGCGAACGCTGCGAGCGGCGAGCCCCAGGAATGATTTGGCGTAATTTCGTTTGATGTTGAACTGATCACAGAGCTGAGAGAAGGTGGTTTCAATTCGTTTTCTGATGCGGACAGCGGATTTGGGGAAGTTCTGATAGCGGTTTTTATACGCTCTTGCGGGAGCAAGCAGTCGGATAGTATGCTGCTCAAAAAGCGAGAGCTGTGTGGGTATGGCATCGTAGGCTTTGTCTCCAATAATGTGACAGTTCGCCTTCTGATGGCGGACATCTTGCAGATAATGCAGGTCGTGGACATTTGCCGCGCTCAGATCATACTGGTCGATCATACCGTTCATACCGACCAGCGCATGCAGTTTGTATCCATGATAGAATAGTTTTTGGTAGCGCAGTAACGGGGTATGATGGACTGGCCCGAACTGGTGCTGATGGTGGAAGGTATCCTGGTGGAGAAGAGCCGCAGGAGCAAACGGTTCGTCGTGGAAAAAGTGGCCGTTTGAAGCGATAAAAGACGTTTTTCACTTGCCCGTACCGATGCTTTTTCGTATCTTGAAAGCATGCAGACGGCACTGGAAGAACTATCAAAAGAAGAAGTGATCGCCGCTTTCCGCCGTTTGGAACAGGAAAAATCGGAGAAGAAGGGAAAGAACTTCAGGTTGCTGCATCGCTGCATAATGATGTTCAAGGCCTGGCTGCGGGGAACCCATCATTCGGTAAGTCTTCTTCAGGCTTACATCAACGAGTACACCTGGCGATTCAACAGGCACTCGATGAAGGAGGGCATTTTCGAAAATCTTATCCGTTGAATGATCAAAAACAAACCCTATACCTATAAAATGATTATCAATTAAACGCCTACTTCAATAGGCTTATTTTAAAGCTAAATACGCCTTTAAAATAACTAATTGTGCCTTATGCCTATCTTTGGCATTGCTTAAGCTTTTAGATAAAGCATATGCTCGTTGAAATTGTTCGGCTTTCACATGTAAGTTAATTATTACAGGAATTAGTGCCAGATCTTGTTCGGTTGCCAACACAGAGAAATGCTGATTCTCTTTCCCTATATCTTTCATATTTGCAACTGCTTGGGCTAGCTTAGAACAAGCTTCCATTTTAAAGCTATCATAGTTTACCGTTCGAGCTATTTCAATGGCGAGATTTAGGTAAGCATTCGCCTTAGCAGGATCATTAAACTTAGTTGCTACTTCAATCATAACACTATACACTCCAATTTTATAATTTTTGTCTCGTATATATTGAGTTTCAGTCCACAATTTATCTAAGTAAATAGTAGCAATTTTTACATCATTGAATTTGACTATCGCTTTGGCTACATCAACGTATAGATCCTCTATTCCTAACTCTCCAAAACCATCATCAGTTGGTCGAATTCTGCTAATGGCAGAATCTAGATAAGCTATAGCCCTGGCAGAATCATTGAGATTAATTGCGGTTTCAGCTAAAGCAGGGAATAGTTGCGATTTGTTATTTGGGGATTCATCTCGCAGAGTTGCCTGCATAGCTAAGTCAAGGTAAGCATTGGCTCTAGCAGGATTGTCGAGCCCAGTTGCTGCATTTGCTAAAAGACTGTAAGCATATTGTTTGAAGCTGCTATCTTTGATATTATTGGCAAATATGTTTTGGCATAACTTTTCAGTATGATCAATACAATTAATAGCCTTTATTGAGTCGCCAAGCATGTTTGCCGCTTCAGCTAAGGTCGTATATATGTGCACTTTATACGGTTCATATTCTTGTTTCTCCACAGTCGTTAAAGCATAACTCAGATAAGTATTAGCTCTAGTAGAATCATTAATCCTAATTGCTGCTTCAATTAAAGATCTATATATATGCCCGGTAGAAGGATCATATTCTAGCCGTTTAGTAGCATTAAATATCCGGTCCAAACAAGTGGCGGCTATAGAAGAGTTACTTATTTTAGTAGTGGCTTCAGCAGCTTGAATATATATATCATCTTTATATAATACTTGCTGGGCTGATTTAAGTATATTATCTAAATTTTCAACTAAAATATTCTCCACTGGTATATACGTAGTATCACTGACTAAATACCAGTTATTATGCATTGCTAACTCACTTTTTAATTCAGATTGAAGTTTTACTTTAATTATCCACCAATTTGTCTGTGTAACGCCCAATAAAATTAGCATTATAAATAAAATGCTTGTTGCGACTGCGATTAGTCTAATAAACTTACGCCTCGAAACTCGTAATAAATCTTCGCGAGATACATTGGCTTCTAACTGCGGTTTTAATTGCTGAATTAACAATAGTTCCTTCAGAGATAGAGTATATTTCAGTTTACGGTTATTGGCTAGCCATTCGCTGGTACGTTGCTCCCACAGTTGACGTGCTTTTTCTATATCGTTTAATTCTATTTGGCTAAGGATACGAATTGGGTTTACTAGCCGCTCGTGAGCTAGCTCGTATTGCTCGTCTTGTACGGGATCGATGTACAGGACTATTAGGCGTAGCTTTTGCAACCATTCTAAGGCATAATGCACATGATCATCGCTAATTGAGGTTGAGAGTTTTTCTTTTATCTGCCCACAAGTCAATCGCCCCGCCCGCGTATCATTTTTTTGGTCGATCAGAAGTAATAATATACGTAAGCAAAGCCCATCCTTATTAAAGATATTTGGTTCTTGAAGTTTCTCTTGTAGATAACGTACAAAAAGGCCGCTACTCCCGCCCAGGCTTTGAATAGATTTTTCATTGAAACCTATTAGCTGACTAGAAGCAGAATTAGCAATTATAGAGGCTACGATCTGAATATCTACTGCTGAAACAAGACCATTTTCTTTAGAAGAAAGTTCTATTTCGGTTAAGCGTTGGACAAAATTATCATTGAAAGGCAACTTTATTTCCTCTGCCATAACTTTAAGGATAGCCGTTGCCTGTTTAGGTTTAAACTTCATCAATCGGAACGAGTTTTCATTAGCGGTCAAAGCAAATTTCATTACTTCCTGTAGCTCGTGACAATGTGCCATAAAATCTAACCTAATTGAGAATAAAATCTTCAAATTTGGAATATCACGAGAGCAAAGATCAAGTTGATCAATGAACTCTCGGCGTTGTTCGCTTTTCTTGAATTGAGTAAAAAACTGCTCAAACTGGTCAAAGACTACAACTAGCTTAATGCTTTGGTTCGGAGTGCAAGTCGACAATAAAGTGTATAGATCTGCGACATTTTCAAGTTTAGAGTGAGTGCCGATCTGAGCAAGATGCGCTTTACTTGCCGACACGAGAGGGGACTCATTAGATAAAGTGACAACTAGACACAAAGCTCCTTTTTCTTCCAAAGATGGCTTTACACCAGCTTGTAGAAAGGATGATTTTCCGCAACCTGATTCACCGAATAAAACACCTGCCTTGTAGTTATCTTGAAAAATGCAATCGGTTACTAAACGAATCTCTCGATTACGCTGCAGCGTCCGGAATATTTCTTTATCAGTATAATTAAATGCGTACAACCCTTTGATGGCTGAAACTGATCGGTAGAAATCGAGTTGATTATTTTGCGTGTGCTCCTTATTAATTTCAATGGCGCGCAAAACAACAGCCATAATAATTGCTCCTACCAAAACACTATAAAAAACGGGAGCATAAAAATCCCCAATTTTAGACCAAATGTTAATGGGAAAAGCATTCAGGTAGATTTTTACTAACAGGGGGTTAAAGAACACTAAGAGTAATGTTGCTAGAGCAATTACTCTGTTTTTAAGAGGTTTTTTAAATATATCTAGCAAGGTAATGGCTGCTAGATCTACTAAATCATTGACGTTTTTATGTGTGTCTTGATAATTCTTTGTTACCTTGCTAATCCTATCTTGTGTCTCTTTTGAGAAAACATCCTCGGAAGACTCGTTTTTTGAGGAATTATCAGGAGAATTCATTTTTAAAGGATTTAAAGATCTCCAAAATTGGAAATTTAGTTTATGCTATACGCCAATAATGATCGAGACAAGTTATTATCTAAATTAAATTATTCCTTTTCTCAACAGTGAATTCCTTTGCTCTAGCAGTATTTAAATCGGTTTTCGTCCGCTTTCGAATCAAATCTCGCTCGACTTCAGCTAGTGAAGCAAATATATTGAAAGTTAACAGATCTTGAACTGTGGCAGTATCTCAGTTTGAATTATTATGGGATAAGCCAGACGAAATCCTCTAGCTCCACCGGCCCTTGCAGCAAACTAGCCTCATCGCAGGCATAACTTGTAGGGTTTTGTGTATACAGAACCAACATATTTTCAGATACGGGGATATTCCACTTATCGAACAACATCGCGATCCCTTCGATAGACTGCTGATCGCTACAGCTATGGAAGAAAATGCCGATATATTATCCGCAGATGAAAAGGTGAGCTTATACCCCGAAATAGTTAGGGTAATTTGGTAACCCGGCTACCATTTCACCGCCAACCGCAAAGTTACCGCCGCCGGTCAACGTGTCAAGGCTATACAAGCGGGAACTCGTCCCTCGTTCCCGGCCTTGACACATTGCCCGGCTTTGCGCTCTTTGCTGCTTAGTCGGCGAAAATGGCTGGGTGTGATCAATGGCAACGGCTCCCTTACATACCAGCTCTTTCGTGTTGTCGCCAACTTTGCACCCAGTGAATACGCTTTCTTCGGCCCATGCAATTTGTAAGGTCTGTAACGCGCTGGGCAACTATATGGCCGACTTTGTACCTGCCTTAATCGCGAATCGATCTTTCAGCACCTGCATATCGTTACTTACCTTAACATCCAAAATCTTCGCGTATTGCTGTGTAGTTCGCAAGCTCCGATGTCCCAGCATTTTACTCACCGTTTCGATAGGCACGCCATTCGTGAGCGTTACCGTTGTAGCAAAGGTATGACGGGCACAATGGAACGTCAGCTCCTTTTGAAGACCAAGACAATCTGATATTTCCTTCAGGTAGGAGTTCATCCGCTGATTGCTGATGCAGGGAAACAGACGACCTTCCGCCTGAACCTTCGGATGATCCTTGTATTTCTCAATAATGGAAAGCGCAGTTGGTAACAAGGGAATTCGCGAGTTCGTATCCGTTTTGGTGCGCCGGGTATGAATCCACATTTCCCGGTCGATGCCGATTGCTATGTCTGTGGAACTCAATTCTGCAACATCTGAGTAGGAAAGCCCGGTGAAGCAGCTGAAAAGGAAAAGATCTTTAACCAAGTTTAACCTATCGGTTGGGAAATGCTTATTCGCTAGTAGTTCGAGATCTTTTTCCAGCAGAAATGCGCGATGCGTTTCACGCGTCTTTATTTTATATGAAAGGAACGGATCTTTAGCCAGCCAGTCATTCGCCACGCATTGTCGGATGATCTTTTTCAGCTTTTTGATCATGCCCATAGCCGTGTTGTGCTGGACGCCATGAATGCTTTTCAGGTAAAATTCATAATCCGTAATGAACTGGTGATTCACCTGGGTAATTGCTACATCCCGCACGCTGAACTTCCAGGTGATGAAATTCTGCAAGGCGGCAAGAGCAGTTTTAAACTTCTTTAGCGTCCCCGGCGCGAAGTCTTTACCCACCAGCTGGGCGAACTGCTCATTATGATACTCGAAGACTTCGATCAATGTGTGTACCTTTTCGTCACCCTTGCCCTGAATCTTATTGCGGATGGCAAGCGCTGTCGGTTCCTTACCCATGTGGGCGAGGTGCCGTTGGGTATCGAACACCTGCACGTGAAGTTGCTCCAGCCAGGCATTTACCGATTTTGCATCCTGTTTCGTTCCGATCATGCGGCCCGCCTGCGCGTTCCAGCGTTCGGGATCGCATTCGCGCTGGGTGTGCCATTCCACACGTTCCCCGTCAACAGTTAGTCGTAAGTAGATCGGCACGGTGCCGTCCGAGTAATTTTTTGGCTTCCTCACGAAGAAGAGCACCTTGAATGTTCTTTTCATAACATTAACATTAAGTGGTTAAAAATAGGTTCAATGTTCTTTAAGATCAAGATGTTCGATGTGCGAACAGGTTGTGAATCAGCGAATTGCGACCTAATTCGGGAGTAAGGTGTTCCGGGTGCCTGTTGACTCCCGAATTACTCCCGTTTTAGTTGTTTTCAGATGCATAATTTGGGGGTCCCCTGAAACAAAAAACCCCTCAAATGATGTCATTTGAAGGGTTTTTGCAATTTTTGGAGGTCATCTCTGTGATCCCGCTGGGACTCGAACCCAGGACCCCAACATTAAAAGTGTTATGCTCTACCGGCTGAGCTACGGAATCATCTTTTTAAGTTCTTTTGTTGGCGTTTCCCTTAAAAGTGGTGCAAATATAGGATTATAACCAACATTGCGCAAGCTTTGGTTTCGTATTTTTTAAAATTACCTGTAAGTAATTAACTCTCAGCGAAAAAATTGATCCGGATAGATGGCGCCGGGCTACAATGGCGCGTCGATCACTTTTATTGCATTTACCAGGCTTCAGCGAGCGATGCGCTGGCCATGGGCGTGCTGCCGTTCAACCAGCCGCTCCGTTTGCCAGGCGAGTACCTTTGCTTCGAGCCGTGCCGGATCCCGAAGGACGTGCACGCCTCGTACCGCAGTCTCTACTTTGTTCACGTTCTGCCCGATGGGCCCCGAGACTCTCATCGTGTCTGTTTTTACGTCGTTTACATCGCATTTAACGAGCTGGTGCACATCGACGCCAGAAATATCAATAATCAGTTCCTGCGCTTGTAAAGCTTGCGGCAGGGGCTTTAGGCGACCCGTTGAACTGTTCCCTGCCATTCGGCGAGGAATGCCGGGGCCCTTCGCCTGCTTAAGCAACATTCCCTGTGCCTGTAGTGATCTGTACAATTACCTTTTTCATACCGTTAATCCTTGTGTATCCTAACAGTTGCCGGTAAAAAGCGACCCTCTATCCTCACTAGCTCGTGCCGGGCACGGATCACTGTTTCGATATCTTTATACGCCTGCGGGTTTTCCTCTACGGTTCCACCGGTCAGGGTTACGCCGGCTCGGCTGAGCATCTTTTTCATGGCAGAAACGGTTATGCTTTCCCTTGCCCGTTGCCGGCTCATGGCGCGCCCCGCCCCGTGCGAGGCAGAATGCAGTGCGTTTGCCACGCCCTTCCCGGTTACTAGGTAAGCGGCGGTAGTCATGCTTCCCGGAATGATCCCGGGCTCTCCTGTATGCGCCGGTGTGGCGCCTTTCGATGTACGATCGCTTCGCGGCCATCCGCAAGGCACTCTTTCCAGGCGAAGTTATGGTGGTTTTCGATCACGGTGATCGCCTGCAGACCCAGTTCCTTCAGCAGGTTGGCATGGATACGCTGGTGACAGGCACGGGCATAATCCCCCGCGAAGGTCATTCCCCTACAGTATTCATGGCCGGCACTACTGTTTATATCGAGCCAGGCGAGTTGTTGTGCATGCCGCGGAAGCTTGCAGGTGTTCATCGCGATCTATGTGTAATGCTTTGCGATAGCGACCCCGAGGCCGCGGCTGCCGGAGTGCGACAGCAACGCCGTGTACTTTTTGGCAGGAAGGCCGAAATAGTTGCCTTCCACCAGTTCCAGCTCGCCAAATTCACGAAATGGGTCCCGTTGCCGGAGGTTCCCAGTTGGCGGACGGCTTTGCCGTGCAACCCTTTCAGGACGGGCAGTTCGCCGAACATGGGGCTGTCGGGGACCTCGTGCTCCTGGTGGATGCCTAAGCCGCCATCCATCCCAAAGTGCGTGAAGTTCCTGATCGCCAGTTCTGCCTGGTATTCGTTTCGCTTCAGGTAGCTATCGGTTTCGTCGCCAAGACACAGGAAAAAGGAAACCCCTGAGCTCAATGGAGCTCCCTATAAACAAAGGGGCGATATGGAGATAAATTCTGTATGATTCCCGGATATTAATAGCCGACAGGTCAGGAACGGCGCAAAAGTAAATTAAAAGAGACCGGCTATACGCGCTCGGAGACCTGCCTGATTTTTATGTTAAATGTCTCTTTTCTATTGAGTTATGTCCCGTAATAATGCTTTAACAAAAAAATAATATTCCTTGTTGCAGATTAAGCCAGCTTTTGTACTTTTGTCCCCGGAGAGTTGGCAGAGTGGTCGATTGCGGCAGTCTTGAAAACTGTTGAACTGTGAAAGGTTCCTGGGGTTCGAATCCCTAACTCTCCGCCAAATACAAATGCTGCCCGAAGGGTGGCATTTTCTGTTTATAGCTCAACCTTAACGTGTACATTTAATAAATATTAAACTGTCGATGAAGAAAATAGGGTTTTTATCATTTGGGCATTGGTCTGACCATCCTTCCTATCAAACCCGTACGGCAGGCGATACGTTGCTTCAGTCAATTGATCTGGCGGTTGCCGCAGAGGAAATTGGTTTGGACGGTGCTTATTTCCGGGTACATCATTTTGCCCGCCAATTAGCGTCACCATTTCCTTTGCTTTCGGCCATAGGCGCCAAAACCAGCAAAATAGAGATTGGAACCGGCGTGATCGATATGCGTTACGAGAATCCCCTGTATATGGTGGAAGATGCTGGTGCTGCCGACCTGATCTCGGGAGGGCGTTTACAATTAGGGATCAGCAGAGGTTCGCCGGAACAAGTGATCGACGGCTGGCGTTATTTCGGTTATAAAACTGCTGAGGGAGAAACTGATGCGGACATGGGGCGCCAGAAAGCCCTGGAATTTCTGGATAAATTAAAAGGGACTGGATTTGCCCAGCCCAACCCGTACCCGATGTTTCCGAATCCACCAGGGTTATTACGGCTGGAACCATATTCGGAAGGACTGCGGGAACGTATCTGGTGGGGAGCCGCATCCAATGCGACTGCTATTTGGGCGGCAGAGAACGGAATGAACCTGCAAAGCTCTACGTTAAAATACGATGAAAGCGGGAAACCGTTTCATGTACAGCAGGCGGAACAGATCAGGCTGTACAAAGAAGCCTGGAAAAAAGCGGGACATAAGCGGGAACCCAGGGTTTCCGTGAGCCGTTCCATTTTTGCAATTGTGAACGATCAGGACAGGTATTTATTCGGGCAGCAAACCAATGGGGCGGATAAGATAGGTTACATCGAGGCTGATAAACGGGCGATCTTCGGGAAAAGTTATGCTGCCGGGCCGGATCAGCTCATCAAAGAATTAGCGCAGGACGAGGCTATCCAGGAAGCAGATACCCTGCTTTTAACCATACCCAATACTTTAGGAGTTAATTATAATGTACACGTTTTGTCCTCGATCTTAGCGCATGTTGCACCTGCGTTGAAGTGGCGCTGATAAACGTAATGCAGCTGTGCTAACTTAGCGGCTTGCGCCCTGATCCTTAACACTTTTTTACTTTTCGCCTTTTTCGTAACGATCTTAATAAGGCGATTTCAACTCCGAAATCGGTTCTGCCGGAGCTTTTCGATAACAATATGGAGCAGCGTCTTCTCGTCCACCCGGTATCAGGCATAGTCGGCCGATGAGCTTACCGTCGATCAGAAATAAAGCAGGTTACCGCCGGGATCCGTGTGCTTGTCCTTTAGTGGCCCGGTGGGATTTTAGTTTATGGGCGAACGGAGCTTGTCACGGTGGGGCAACAGGCAAAGAATTTCATTGCAAATAAGCTATTGAAAAACCCCGGTTGACGCTTGAGCAACCGGGGTTTTTATTTTATTACTTCAATATTATTGGTTGATTCTAAAATATTCCCATGCGTCGGCGGCATCCCTGGTACAGGTCATGGCTTTTGTGCCATTTTCACTTGAAACAAATTTTCCATTGTTACCTCTTAACGCAACTTGACCATCGGCATTCACGATCCAGTCAAACTTCTCCCAATCCCCGATCGTTGTTCGCGTACAGGTGATCGCTTTGGTTCCGTTTTCTGATGAAACGTATTTGCCCTGGCTTCTTAAGGCTACTTTACCTCCTCCGGCATCTATTACAGTAAATCTTTCCGGATCCTCAACAGTCAAGTCAGTGCAGATCATTCCCGACGCCCCGTTTTTAGTAGTAACATACCTGTCATTCACCCCCTTAAGACTAATAATCGTACCGTAGGGTATCGAAGGTGCGTTAACTCTTTGGACCACCACCTGGTCAATTGCCGTCAATAATGAATTAGCGCCCGTAGCGTCGGCATTGAGATCCCAGATCATTATTCCTCCGGCCTCGTCATACGCCAGGTTGGTCTTGCTTTTAATAGTTGGTATCCCGTTATAACCAACATTTCCGAAGGTATCAGAATTCGGATTGCCGCCCTGGGCCAGTATGTCTTTATAATCCACATAAGAACTTGAAGATCGGCCGTAAAAAGGCACACCCAAAGTGGTTTTGGCTTTAGACAAGCCTCTGCCTTGCCAGTAAGTGATTGAATTTGAAGCGAAAGTATATGTTGAGTGATTCGCTCCCCCGCCATCATATGCCATTAGGTTCAGGTAGTCTACGACGTTAAACACCGCAGTTTGAATACTTGTTCCGTTGCTTGCTACAACTGCCGCCGATAATAGTTTTCCATTATTATGCATCGCAGTGGAAAGTTGCTGCATCAGCAGGGTGAAGTTACCGGCGGTACTATTCTCCGGGTATTCCCAGTCAATATCTACGCCGTCCAGGCCATATTGGTTTACCAGGTTAACGAGAGCGGTTACGAATGTATTTCGGGTTGATGCATTCTGCGCTAATGCTTCAAACGCAGAATCATTTCCATCATTCCAGCCTCCAACTGCGATCAGCACTTTCACACCGGCTGCGTGACCAGCGCTGACCAGGCTCGTTAATTTCGATGGTCCCGGTACTCCTTGTAAAGTACCGTTCGCATTTGGTAGTATAAATGCATAGTTTACATGAGTAAGTTTAGAAAATTGAATTTGATTTACCGCGCCTGCCCATGAGGGCATATATCCAACTACCCTGAAATTCGAGCCGGGCACCACGCTGGTGCTTGCCGTATTCTTAGGATTTAAAGCATGATTTTTATCCGATTCTTCAGGAATGGACTGGTTTTTTTTGCATGAAAGTAAAGCTGTCATCAACAGCCACATGCCGAGCAGAGTTTTAATAGTTTTCATTAGTAATTGATTTGGTTAGTCGGCAAAGATAAATGAGAAGGAATGACAAAACCAAGAAAAAATTACTGTAATTAATTGATAATTAGTAAGTTACTGTTATTTTTTGACGTTTAAAGCGCAACCGGATCTTTACATAAACTATTGATTGTCAATGCAAAATCATTATGTGAATTTTCTGTTACAATACGCTTTGCCCGCACGGAAAAAAACGAGGAGCTGTTAAGATTTACGGCAGGTATTTCGCTAGCATTCTCCAGTCATAATAATGGAACACTTTTCCGTTGCTCATGGCAACAAAAAGGCCTTTGGGAAATTTTTCGCCGAGGTTTACATTGGTTACCTCCGAGCCGTCGCTTTCAATAGTGGAAACGGGAATTTCGGCGATAAGCGTATGTTGGTGCGGGTTGTTCCGCGCGCCTTGCCGGGGGTATACCATAAACGTATTGGCCTGCTGGTTAGACACCAGGATATAGCCGGTACTGTCGCCTGTTTCATAAATAGAGATACCTTCGTTATCTCCTTTAAATTGCCCCTGGCCGAATAAAGCCAGCTCGGTATTCCCTTTGGACGGATCAGCATAATACTTGCGTACGCCTGCCGTTTCGTCGGAATAATAAACATAGCCTGATTTATCATCAACGGCGATGGATTCTATCTCCTTTTTTCCGCTGAATATGCCGAACTTCCTTACCAGTTTCGCGCTAACGTTTCCGGTTCCGTCATCGCCTAATTGGTATTGCCACAAATAGGAGCCGTTAACCGGGCCGGTTTTCCTGCCTACGATGGCATAGATCTTTCCCAGGGGATCTTTATAAAGAGAAATTCCCATCAGGTCGCGGTATTCGGGTTGGCTCTCGCCTTCAAAAACGGGAATCCCGCCGTTGTCAACCGGCTTCATATCCGGGAGGCGGTAGATCCGAAGTTTATGTGTCATCCGTTCTGTTGCTACCGCAATATCCGTGGGTGCCCCGTTCAGTAAAAGACCGTATTCGATATCTACGTTATTTGGTCGTTGCAGCCCCTTTACTGTTTTACTCTTTATTTCTTTTCCGTCCAGGTCGAAAACATACAAGCCGCCGTGCTCATTCTTATCGGTGCCAATAATCAGGCTCTTGCTTTTATCCACGGGATTGATCCAGATAGCCGGATCATCCGTATCAAATTCCACCATTTCTGTGAGGAGCGTTGGTTTAAGCGGGGCTTTCTCGCTCTGTTCTTCAACACCTTGTTTTGTAACGTCGCCTCCGCAGCCGGCGAGCATTATCAGCGCCAATGCTGCTGGCAGTTTGTGGAAAAATCTTCTTTCCATTATCCTTATCCTTTATAAAGAGGAGGTTGTATCAAAGCTGCATAGGAATTACTTTAACCAAATAATATTTGACGCCCATGCTCCTGCGACCTCTGTGAGTTTCCGCTGTGTGTTCCGTGTGTAAATGGCGCTTTGTTTTTAACACGGAGCACACAGCGGTTTTCACCAAGGGCTACAGATTGGTTGCGCAGCGTAACGACTGCGAAATAAATACGGCGAGTTCCAGGCAACCTGGCATTGATACAGCCTCCTGTTTTTACAAAAATCTCTTTTATTATTAGAAAATGGTACGACTTAATTGGTGCCAAATGCGCCGAAGAACGCCGAAGCGGCAGGCGATTTATAAGTGGTACCGTTAACGGTAACGCCAGTGGTGATAAAGTAAGGAACGACATCTGTTTTGGCGCCTGTAAGCGCCGGGGAACCTGCTTTTAGGTGAAAGTTCCAGGTACTGGTGTAAGCAAAATCGAGCAGCCCATTGGTTGCGAACGGGAAATTCACAAACAAAGGATCTTTGTCACCGGCGGCGGTACCAGAGATATCATGTGCGCCGTAAACAGCGTCCTTTACGCCTGTTTTAAAGCCGTCGTAACCGTTGGCGGTGCCATTGGCGATGTGTTGCGGAACCGCGCTCGTTTGTGCGCCCGCGGCATAATAGTTATAATCAATTTTGCTGTTCAGGTCGGGGCCATCGGTCGCGTCTTTTTGCCAGCTTGGGGCTTTAGTGCGGAACATGGCGTTAATAACCAGGTTGTTGTAAACGTTCACCAATGCACCTTTTTCGGCCCAGACAGAGCCTCCTTTAGGCCCGTTAGGATCTCTTCTCCAGCCGCTGGCTACGATGGTATTGTTATAGGCATTGATCTGCGCTTGCGCACGCGTGGCGGAAGAACCGGAGTTAGACAGTTTAAAGGCATTTGTGTTTACGCTGTACATTAAGTTGTAAGCGGCATCTACTTTGCAACCTGCTTTTACGTTTATGGCCTCGCCGCCAGCTTCGCCAATGGCATAGAATGTATTGTTGGTGAATATGCAGCTGCCGCCCTGTACGTAAATGGCATCCTCGCCGGTACTGCGGAAAGTGGTGTTCTGGACCACATATTTACCCTGCGGATTGTTGGTGTTAAATGCCACCATACCTTCGCCGCCCCCCGCTTTGAACAAACCGGCTGTTACTGAAGGGGAAGTAGCAGTGGTAATAGCGCCGGTATATTCAATAATGGCATTGTCGATCAGCATCTCCGGGCAGGCGGCAGAACCGATAATACCCCCCCACAGGCGTTTAAAAGTGTTGGCCGCAGTTCTTTCTGCCGCCGATACCGAAATGAGTACAGGGCTGGCGGAAGTACCTTTGATATAAAGGCTGCCCTCTACCACCCATTCGATTTTGGTGTTATTGGCGTCCTGGCCGCCGGTGCCGATATTTACTTCTACGCCTTCCTGGATAGTTAAGGTTTTACCTGCCGGGACCCTGATGTGGCCCGTTACGTTGATCACGGAGTACTTAGCCCAGGTTCCTTCCACGTTACCCGTTACGGTGATGGCATCGCTCTTAGTGACAACTACCGCACAGGTCGCTTTTTGCGCGCCTTCTTCAGTAGTGATGGTAATAGTGGCGCTGCCTGGTTTTACTGCGGTAACCACACCTTTATCAATAGTTGCCACTGTAGCGTCTGAGGTTGACCATGTTGTGTTTTTGTTCGCAGCGTTTTCCGGGAAGATAGTGTAGGTCAATGTTTGGGTTTCGCCTACTTTTAAGGTGGCGGTTGTTTTTGCCAGCGCGATCCCTTTTACAGAGGTATCGATCTTGTCTTTTTTACAGCCGGCGCCCAACAGGGTGATTACTCCGATAGCCAGCAATAACTTGAATGTTAATTGTTTCATGTTGTTTATTTGTTGCGTTTTTATTTATTGCATTTTTGATTTAATAGCTGAACCGCAGACCGACCAGGACAGTCTGACCATAGGTGTCGCTCCGGGTCATTGTGCCATGATGGAAGGTCTCATAACCGGGAGCTTTGTTATTGGCTGGATTAATGGCCTTCACATAATCTTTAACCGGTGTATTCAGCAGGTTGGTCGCTTTAGCGAACACTACATACCTGTTGCCGAATTTTTTCTCCGCCGAAGCATCCAGTTGTACAAATCCGCTCTGCCAGATATCGTTATCAACATACCGGGATACCGCAAATAGCCTGTCGCCCGTATATGCCAGCGACATTTGCGCGTTAATACCCTTCGCTATGCTTTTATATAATAAGGTGAAATTGGCCACGTGTGCAGCTTGCCCTGCCAGCCGGCGTTTTTCGTCCACGTTCTTCACCAATACATGTTCAGTAGCGCTGGGGTCGGGATTGTTAAAGTAGAGAAGCTTGGTGGTGGTGATGTTTGAATTGGTATAAGTATAATTAACCTTGATCCCAAAGTTGTAAGCATATTTTGTATAGTCCAGTTCCAGGCCGTAGTTGGCGGCATCCCCGAAATTTGCGGGCATATAGAAAGATCCTTGTCCCTGCAGTACCATTCCAAATTCAATAGGGTTCGATATTTTTTTATAGAATGCGCCCACCATAAGCTGCTCGGAGGCCTTGGGAAACAGCTCATAGCGCACGTCGGCGTTGTGTGCAACGGTGTGCTTTAAGTTCGGGTTACCGGCCTCTGTGAAGTCGTCATTCACCACCCTGTAGGGAACGATCTCGAAAAAGCTGGGACGATTAACGGCTTCATAATAAGAAGTCCTAAGGTTGGTTTTGTCGTTCAATTTAAATTTCAGGTTTATACTGGGCAGTAAGTCCGTGTATTCCTGTTCGCCTTCATTTTGCAGGCCCGCCACCACATGTTCCAGGTGATACCCCTGGCTGGTATTTTCCACGCGCGCGCCGGCCAGCACCTCAAATTGCTTACTGGTTAGTTTTCCCTGTAAGTAACCTGCACCAATTTTTTCAGACGCCCCATAGTTTAGCGGGTCTCCGGGCGAGCCGAAGGGATTGAATACGGTGAATTTTATACCGCTGTAGCTATTCCAGTCGGTCCCTTCTATCAGGTTGGTTTGCGTACCCGCCGGCTTCGAATCGTCCAGGGGCCGGAACTGGTATTCATTAAAGAAATTAGTTCTTTGTTTATCACGGTACATACCGCCCGCCGAAATAATGACGGGCATACTTTCGCTGCCAAAGCTGTACCTGAAATTCAGGTAGCCTGCCTTGTCTTCGTCTGAATTATGTTCCCATCTTCTTTCTGCACCACCCAGTACTACCACAGATTTGGGGTTTTCTACACCTTTTCTTACGGTAGATGCCATATGTACCTGGCTGTTGTCTGGCACCTCATTAGTAGCTTTTGAGTAAACTGCCGACCAATCTATCGCGAACCGCTTGCCAAAAAAGCTATGATCACCTTTCAGGGTGTTGTTGGATATTTGCTGATGCGTATATCGAAACCTCCTGTTATAGCTTAAATTGTAGTTGTTATTTTCAGGATCGTAGCCAACAGACAGGTCTGTTCTGCGGTCGTCTCTCACCTGGTAGGTCCCGAAGTCCAGGAAAGCGCCGTAGAACTGCAGCTTGTGGTTTTCTGAAAGGCGATAATCTAGTTTGCCGTGCAAACCGGCACGGGTTTGTTCTTCCGAAAACGTTCTGTAGGAGCGGTTCGTTAATACCGGCAGGTTGGAAGCATCGCTGGTGGCCGTGTTAAAAGAAAAGTAGGTGCCGTTGCTGCCTCTTAAACTATTCTGATAGGTGCCGGCCACCAATACGCCAAACTTCCCTTTGAAGAAGCGGTCGCCCAGCGAAATCCCTCCATAAAGATTGGGTTTAGTGCCCATCTTTTTCACATCCAGTAAGCCCGGGTTGAAATCCCTTGATTGTGAAGGATAGGCGGCGCCTAACAATTCGTAGGGAGACTGGGTTTGTATCTGTGATTTATCGTAGGTATAAAAAGGTCGGTCGAAGAAAAGCGTGTTAAACCCGGTAGCTATATTCGCGGAAATCAACAGCTTGGCGGGAGCGTCTTTCATTACAAGGTTTATGGCTCCGCCAATTCCGTCGCCTTCCATATCAGGTGTAAGCGATTTAGTTACTTCCAGCCGATCAAGTAATTCGGCCGGGAAAATGTCCAGCGGCACAAACCTGTTCTTGTTGTCGGGGCTGGGGATTTTTACACCGTTTACCAGCGTATAGTTGTAACGTTTATCCATCCCCCTCAACAGGGCGTATTGTCCATCGCCCGTATTGTTTCTTTCTATGGTGATACCGGAAACGCGCTGTATCACATTGGCTACCGTTAAATCGGGGGAAATTTCAATCGCCCTCGCCGATACAATGTTCATAACCTGGTTGGCTGTTCTTTCCAGGTTCCGCGCCTGTAAGTCGTTATTTTTCTGCTGGGTGGTGGTTATCGTAATGGTGGAAAGCTCCTTTTGGTCTGTCTTAAGCTTAATCACCGGCAGTACGACTATGCCGTTATCCAGTTTCAGGTTACGGGTTTCCGTTATAAAGCCCACCATCGAGACGGTGATTTTATAATCGCCTTTCGGCATATTCCTGATAACGAAACTGCCATCAAGCCCCGAGACGGTATGGTAAGTGGTCCCGTCCGCCTTTATAACCGCCCCGATAATTGTTTCTCCTGTTTGGTCGGAAATGATCAGGCCCCTTAATGTTTGCGACATTGCCGGCGCTGCCATGAACAGGAACGATAATAAAGTAACGATTCGACGCATAAATTGATGCCGTTTTTTTGCGTCACAAAGCTGGGTAAAGCCTTTTTAGAAAAGAAAAAAGTAGCGTAAACTAAAAGGCAACAACGTTAACAACAGCCGTTACAAGTCGTAACAAGTGTAAACGATATAGTATTAATCAATTGATTATCAAGCTATTTTATCGAAACAAAACCTCCCATTATCAAATTGTTACCGTAACATTAAGAGAATGGGTGAAGGCAGGGCGCGATTTAAAGCGATTGCAGGAAAGTGCTGAGGGTTTCTCCCTGGCCCAGTTTCAGTTTTTTACGAAGGCGGTACCTGATCACCCGCAGGCTGTCCGGAGAAATGCCCAGCAGCGTAGCGATATCAGTCGAGCTAAGATTCATTTTAAGTAAGGCAACAAGTCTGAGGTCGTTAGCCGTCAGGTCACCACATATCGCTTTAACTTTATCGAAGAAGCTTTCGTGCACCTGCTCAAAGATCACCCTGAACTCTCTCCAGTAAGTATCCTGGCTCACGCTAATGTTTATTTTGTGTATGAGTTGTTTTAGTTGCTTCTTATGGTCTCTTTTATCGTCGTTCAGCAGCGCATTCATATCCGTTTTTATCGTTTCCAGCACTTCGTTCTTTTGTATCAGGTGCAGGACATGCGAGGAAAGTTCCTTGCTTTTAAGCTCCAGTTGCTGTTTGAGCCTGGATTCTTCCAGCTGTTTATTTTTAAGTTCGGCTTCCAGTAACCCATTCTCGGTTTTGAAGATAAGCTGTTGTGTTTGCCTTATTTCCTGCTCCGTTTTGATCTTTAGCTTTTGCCGCAGGTAAATCAACACCGCAAGCAGCAGCAGCAGGAAAAAAATGATGACGGAAGCTGTGGTAACAATGATATTTACGCGCTTTTCGGCATTGAGCCTGGTGATCTCCGAGCTTTTTTTTTCGGTATCGAAGAGCACTTGTGTTAACGCGATCTGCCTGCTGTTCTCGGTATCGTAAACTTCCGTTGATGAAACACGGGCCAGCTCGGTATAATAATAAGCGCTGTCATATTGCTTCATTAACCCATAACTTCTGCCGATATCCCGGTAAGCGCTGCTCAGCTGGTATTTTTCATTCATTTGTTGCGCCATTACCAGGGCGCGTTTTGAATATTGCAGTCCCGTGGAATACCGGCCTGTTTTGCGGTAAATATCTCCCAGGTTATTAACTATTTCTATTTGGGCGACGGTGTTGTGAAAACGTTCATTTAGCCGGAGGGAAGCCCTGTAGTAATATAAAGACGAGTCGTATCTTTCCTGATCCTCCATAATGCTGGCAATATTCTCGTATATCTTGGCCAGTGAAGCGCTGTCGCCGATATGTACCAGGTGGGTCATGGCTAGTTGCTGGTAAAGGTAAGCCGAATCGTAGGTCATCTTTTTTTCATAGAGGTGACCGATCTCGCCGTAGCTTTCAGCGATGCCTTTATCGTCATTCAGCTTCCTGAACAGGCGAAGAGCTTCATTAAACTCCTTCCTGGCCTGCCGGGGCTGCTTATTATAATAATAAACATTGCCCAGGTAATTAAGCGTTTGCGCGAGGTAGCGGGTTTGATTTTCTTCCTGGAAAATTTTCCGTGCCTCCAGCAAGTGACTAATGGCGCCGGCATAATTGCCTTCATAATGGAGCACCTGTCCCATTTGTTGCAAACTGGTAGCTTCTGCGATGCGGTTTTTGTCTTGCCTGGCTTTGACTACCAGTATTTTGAGTTGCGTATAGGCAGAATCGGGATGCTCGGTAGCTAGTTTAGCCACGATATTCATCCGTTTTAGTTCGCTGTTAGATTGCGCTTTGAGGGTTGCCGGGCGCAATCCCGGAAGCATGTATAAAAAACTTAATAGCAGGTACCACTTTAGTTTGAAATCGCTCATTCAATTACAAGTTAGCCACAGGTCAAAATTGGGAATTATAGCCGGTTTGGCTAACATCGGCGCATTGTTTAACAAAAACATAACAGAGAAGGGTACCTGGTGAGCTTACAAACTATATAGGTCCTTTCTTCCCGATCACCTGCCCGGTGGAAAGCTTGTCTGGCGTAAGGCAGCAACTCCCGGGTATCGATTACCCGGGTAGGTTGAGCCCATTATGCGACATCGTTTATCCTGGTTACATTCCCTCGCAGAAATGACGAAATATGCGAAGGTGTTGTGAAATAATAAACATATTCCTACTTTCGCAGACTGAAAAATCCGGAGAGATGTCAGAGTGATCGAATGTGCCTGATTCGAAATCAGGTGTACTGTCAAAGGTACCGGGGGTTTGAATCCCTCTCTCTCCGCTAAGAAAAAGCACTGATCTCAGTGCTTTTTGTGTTATATTGAAAAAGGGATTGGCGTAAAATCTGAGAAAAGTATTATTTATTAGCTGAAAGCCGTAAGGTCGCCCCCAAAGGAGATAAGGCTCACGCAATCAAAACGTTATTAATAACAGTGGATTAACTGTTGCCCTGTCTTCCTCCGGGGGAGAAAGGCGGGGGAGAATTAATTAAACTAAAGGGGCAATTGAAAATACGTCGATCACCTGTTTTTTGAAGTTCCTGGTGCGTTTGTATACCCCGTTGCCGTTGTTGGATCCATCGTTATTGGTATTGCCCTCGATGGTGACCAGGCTGTCGCCGTTAACCTCCATGATCAGGCCGGTGTGGTACCAGTCGCTGACCGATTTCTTTAACAAAAATATATCCCCCGGTTTTGCCAGGCTTGGGTTGGCTACCAGGGCCTTGTTAGTGATGAGAAGCTGCTTTTCAATACCTTTTATCGCCACCACGTCGCAGCTGTAAGTTAGCGGCATCAGGGTCTTGAAACTTTTTTGAAACTGGGAGGCTGCCTGGTCGATAATGGCTTGTACAAACCCCATGCACCAGAACCAGTCCGTCCCTTCGTTGCCATCCATGTAGCTCCGCACCCAGGGTCCGGTATTGGCCTGCTGGTTAATGATCAGCTCGTACGCGTGCTGGCCCAGGTGCACATGCGCCAGTTCGACAATACGCCCGCGTAAGCCCGTTGCTGCGCCGGGAGCGGTAAACGCTTTTTGAAGCGGCATAGAAAGCTGGCTAAACACGCCGGCGTCTACCACACCGGTTTGCGGCAGGCCTTTTGCTTTTTGAAAGTTCTTAACCGCCAGTTCGGTTGAAGATCCGAAGTCGCCGTCGATGGCGGTGGCTGTTCCCGCTGCCGGCTGCACCTGTGCGAATAGATTTAACCAGGATTGGATTTTAAGTACGTCGGGTTTTTTGTTCGCCGATTTGCTGGCGCAAGTGCCTGTAATAGCAAGCTCTTTGAGGTACTGGTTTTTTATCATCGCTATAATTGTTTGTAATAAGTCAGGATTTAGGTGTTGTTGCTTATGGAAGCAACAGGCAACGGATTGGATTCTAAAAACAATGTGTTGAAGTTACACTAAAAAATTAGAATTAAAATAAGAAAATGTAATTATTATAAGACCGTTTTGTATTGTCATTTCGTAATATCAGGTTGCAGACTGATAGTTACTTGTTAATTTGTAGACCAGCATGCTTATGCAATATCACATTTTTTTTCTTTAATTAAACGGCCCGCTTTTTATGACCCGGCCCGGGCTGTATTTTATGATCTATAGAGCGCCAGAATCAACGTATGGGATATTTTAATAGCGGCAGGTGTCGTCCGCCCGGTAAGTTAAATTGTATTTTTCTGAATTGGATAGCCGCTTTTTACGATAGAATCCCCTTGTAGCTTAGCACATTTTCTCCATATTTTGCACTATATTAACCCGGCTGAGCGAGATCGGCGGACGCAATCACAAGTGTTGCGCGCGCCGCTTTCCCGGATCAGGCGACCCCTGCCGACCCTGGATTCGGCCGGGGCGCTGAACGAAATGATCAAACGGGTCATCGCCAAAACGCGCGTACAGGCATTAGCGTAAGCGGGTTATACTGTACTCAGGGAGGTTTTTTCACATTATTCCAAAATTCCAAAACTTCCTGCTAAACTTGTGTCCTGCCCATAAACCTCTATGTAATGAATGTACGTTGTTTGTTAAACCACGCAAAATTGCTTCTGCCGCCGTTGCTGATGATCATTTCCGTAACCGCGCATGCCCAATCTACCTATATCCCCATCGAGAGCCGCAATAACGCGCTGGTGCTCCAGGCCGAAAAAGGCAAAGCGCCCAGGATCATTTACTTTGGCAGGAAGCTGGTAAATGCCGCCGAGTACGGCAAGGTGGCCGGGTTATACCGCCAGGGCGACGATTATTCGGGGGTACTAAATGCCGCCTACACGTCCTCGGGAACGCATAACCTGGTTGAGCCCGCGGTGAGGGTAACGCATAGCGACGGCAATACGTCGCTCGATCTCCAGTTCGTGAGCTCGGCCACCCAAAAGTTGGATGACCAGGTGACGCTTACCAGCGTGTTGCTCAGGGACCCGGTGTACGCATTCGAAGCCACGTTGTTTTACAAGGTATATGCCAGCGAAGACGTGGTAGAGCAATGGACAGTGCTGAGCCACCAGGAGAAAAAAGCGGTTACGCTGCATAAGTTCGCCTCTGCCAACCTGTACTTAAAAGGGGAGGGCTTCTGGCTTAAACAGTTTCATGGCGATTGGGCAAAAGAGATGCAGCCGGAGGAGTCACAGATTACCCACGGCATCAAGGTGCTCGATACCAAGCTGGGCACGCGGTCGCACCTTTACCAGCCGCCGTTCTTTATAGTGTCGCTTGGCGGACCCGCCCAGGAAAACGAGGGCAAGGTACTGTATGGCAGCGTGGAATGGTCGGGTAATTTCAGGGTCGACCTGGAGCTCGATCCTCTCAATAACCTGCGGGTAATAGCCGGTATGAACGATTTTGCGTCGGAATATTCACTCAAAGCCGGTGAACGGTTTACCACCCCGGCATTCCTGTACACCTTTTCCGGGCACGGGACCGGCGAAGCCAGCCGCAACCTGCAGCGCTGGGCACGTAAGTACCGCGTAATAGATGGCAACGGCTCGCGTTTTACGCTTCTCAACAACTGGGAGTCTACATTCTTTGATTTTAATGAGCAGAAACTGGCACAATTGCTCAAAGATACGAAGCAGCTGGGCGTAGACCTTTTCCTGCTCGACGACGGATGGTTCGGCAACCAGTATCCCCGCAATAACGACCGCGCCGGCCTGGGCGACTGGCAGGAAAACAAACAGAAACTTCCCAACGGTATCAGCTCACTGGTAAAGGAGGCCGAAGCCAACGGTGTAAAGTTCGGCATCTGGCTGGAACCGGAAATGGTAAACCCTAAAAGCGACCTCTATCTTAAACATCCGGGTTGGGTGATCAAACAGCCGGGGCGCGCCGAACACTTATACCGAAACCAACTGGTGCTCGACCTGTCCCATCCGCAAGTGCAGGATTTTGTTTTTAATACCGTGGACGGGATGTTTACCAGGAATCCTGGCCTGGCTTATATTAAATGGGACTGTAACGCGGTGATCTACAACGCCTATTCCGCACATCTCGAAAAGCAATCGCATTTGTATATCGAGTATGTACGGGGACTTTATAAGGTGCTGGAACGGATCAGGGCCAAATATCCCGCCGTGCCTATGATGCTTTGCTCGGGTGGTGGCGGTCGTGTCGACTATGCCGCCTTAAAGTATTTTACAGAATTCTGGCCAAGCGACAATACGGATCCGCTGGAACGCATATTCATCCAGTGGGAATACTCGTATTTTTACCCGGCCATTACCAGCGTCAACCACGTTACCGACTGGGGGAAACAACCGTTGAAGTTTAAGATCGACGTAGCCATGATGGGGAAGCTGGGCTTTGATGTGGACGTAAGCAAGCTGAGCCCGGCCGACCTCGCGTTCGCCCGGCAAGCCGTACAAACGTACAGCACGATTAAAGATATCGTATGGCATGGCGACCAGTACCGGCTGACAAGCCCCTGGAAGAGCGACTTCGCCTCGGTGATGTATGGCACAGCCGATAAGTCTTCGGCCGTGTTGTTTGCCTACCTGGTGAGCAACCGCTACGGCGCGGCAAGCAAGGAACCTGTAGTGTTAAAAGGGCTGGATGCGGCGAAGAAATACCGGGTACAGGAAATAAACCTGTACGGCACGACTCGATCGGCCATTGGCCCTGATGCGGTCTATTCAGGCGATTTCCTGATGTCGGCAGGAATTAACCCCGTGGTGAATGCGGGGAGGGGGAGTGTGGTGCTGAAGATTGAGGAAGTGAGGTAATATTATCGCTCTGCTTTATAAGGTGCCTGTAATTGTCCCCGTTTGCACGGCGGCCCCGATTCATTTATCTTAGCCGCCGCATATGCTTCTGAAAACTCTCTTACTGGCATTTATACTGGCGTTTGCCGGTACACTCTCCTTTGCCCAGCACGTAACCGAACCCGCCAATACTCCCAAAGAATGGTCAAAACCGTACCCGCCGTTCAGGATCGCCGGAAATCTTTATTATGTAGGCACTTACGACCTTGCCTGTTACCTCCTCGTTACGCCGAAAGGAAATATCCTGATCAATACCGGGCTGGCGGCCTCGGTTGAAGAGATCGAGTCGAACATCGAAGCCCTGGGATTTAACCTGGCCGATACACGCATCCTCCTAACTACGCAGGCGCATTACGACCATATGGGCGCCATGGCTGTCATAAAAAGGCTGACAGGGGCTAAAATGATGGTCGACAAGAAAGACGCCGGTGTAATGGCCGACGGCGGAAAGTCTGATTATGCCCTCGGCGGCGATACCTCGTACGAACCCGTAAAAGCCGATAAGCTGCTGCAGGACCGCGATGTGATTTCGTTGGGCGGCACACGCCTCACATTGCTGCACCATCCCGGGCATACCAAGGGCTCGTGCAGCTTTATTTTTGAGGTGAAAGACGGTGCAAAAACTTATAAGGTGCTGATCGCCAATATGCCTACGATCGTAACGAATGAGAAGTTTAACGAAATAACGACCTATCCCGAAATTGTTAAGGATTATGCCTACACGCTGGCAGCCATGAAAAAGCTTTCTTTCGACCTCTGGCTTTCTTCACATGCCAGCCAGTTTTTGCTGCATGAGAAACACAAGCCGGGCGATCGCTATAACCCTTCGGCTTTTACCGATCAAAAAGGATATAACGCGATACTTGCCAGCCTGGAAGAACAGTACCGGAAAAAGATAGCTGAAAAATAAGGATCCTGAAGTGGCGAAGGTGCTTATCGCGCATGGCGCAAAAGTAAATGAGCCCGACACGACAGGCGATACACCGCTTATACCGGCGGTGCGCGCCTGCGTAAATTTATACCAGACTTACCGGAGGTCGCCGTAATCGGTAAGGACATTGCCGGAAAGATCACGTTATGGCCACCCTGTCCTGCGGCCGCAGTTGTTCCACCAGCATTTTCATAGACGACTGCACCAGCGGGAGCTTGTTTTGTTCGTCCATCGACCCGGAAACGTCTACCAGGAATACGAGGTCGCTTGCGGGGAGTTTCGCCGTGCTCATCGTCTTCGCCTTAAGGCTTACCCGTAGCAGGCGGTGCTGCGTGCCCTTAGGACCAGAGGCGTTACGGGAAATTGTCGACATCAGCCGCTGCGGCCTTACAGGTTTTTCAGGCGGTTGCCTTCAAATTTCTCGTCGACCGGCTCCTTAAACGAGTTGAACTTTGGTTTTAC
Organism: Hufsiella ginkgonis; assembly: GCF_009834915.1. Lineage (GTDB taxonomy): Bacteria > Bacteroidota > Bacteroidia > Sphingobacteriales > Sphingobacteriaceae > Hufsiella > Hufsiella ginkgonis. The sequence goes on from NZ_WVHS01000003.1 coordinate 558,839, forward strand.
GATGCGGATGCTGCGTTTGGAAAGGTCGATACTGGCATTGAGCTCGAACCCTACCAGGATGATAAGGGAGTTGATATAGAGCCACACCATTACCACGATAAGCGTACCGATTGAGCCATAAAGCTTGTTATACGAAGTGAAATTACTGATGTAGATGGCAAAGCCCCAGAACGTAAGCAGCGCGAGGGTGGTGGCCATCCATGCGCCGGCGCTGAATAAACGCCACTTTTTCGCCGTCGCCGGTCCGTAACGATAAAGGATAGAGATGGTGATAAAGTACACGCAAACGAGGATGAACCATTTACCGAGGTCGATGAGGAAGGTCCAGAACGATTCTTTGAGGTGGAAATCGGGCGTGTTTGAACGGATCACGCTCAGGATGTATTCCCCGATGGTGATGATGCCGAGTCCCATGATCAGGGCGGTAACCGTTACCAGCGTAAGGGCGAGGGCTACCAGGCGCTGCTTGAGCCACGAACGGCTCTCGAGCGTGAGCGACGACTTGTTAAATGCCTTCATTAATCCATGCAGCCCATTGGTGGCAAAAAAGAGCGCCGTAACGAAACCGAAGGAAAGCAAGCCGCCGTTTTGTTTTTTGATGATCTCCTCGAGGGTAGATTTTACGGCCATAAAGGCATTCTCCGGCAGTACCAGCTTGATCAGCTCCAGCAGCCCGTCCTGGAAGTTTGTAATGGGAATGTACGGGATGAGCGTACACAAAAAAATGCTGCCCGGGAAAATGGCCAGCATAAAGTTATAGGCCAGCGAGGAGGCCTTGGTAGCCAGCGACTCGCGGGCGATCTCCCGGAAGAAAAACGTTGCAATGGTGTAAATAGGCAGCGGGCTGAACCCGCGCAGCACGGTCACCTTCGTCCATTCGATAAATGCATGTACCGGCTTTAATCTTATGAAGGCGCGCTGCAGTCTGTTCATGTAATGCTAAACGAAAAATTTCTCCAGTCGTTGCAGGAAATCGGCCGGGGGCAGGCAGGGCCGCTTGGTTTCGATATTTACAAACACGAGGGTCGTTTCGCCGATATTGATCAGGTCGCCGGTTTCGTTAAATAGCTCATAATCGAACTTAATGCGCACGGCTGGCATGTCTTTAAGTGTCACTTTCAGGGTGATCTCTTCGTCGTACAGCGCGGGTTTAATGTATTTGCATTTCAGCTCGAGCACAGGCATCATTACGCCCGATTCTTCCATAGAGCGGTACGTCATCCCGAGGCTGCGGAGCATTTCAACGCGCCCTACTTCATAAAACTCCGCGTAGTTGCCATAATACATGTAGCCCATCTGGTCGGTTTCGCCGTAGCGCACGCGGAGCTTCGTTTCATGTACCAGCATCAGCGTTTAATGTTGCGTGCGTCAAGCGCTTCCCTGAATTTTCGTGCGTTTACCTCGTGTTCCGCAAGCGTCGCCGCAAAGTTATGGCGTCCTGAGAAATCTTCTTTTGCGCACATATAGAGATAACTGTTCTTCTGGTAGTTCAGCACGGCATCGATGGCGCTGATGCTCGGCATGTTGATGGGCCCCGGGGGGAGACCGGTATACCTGTAGGTATTGTACGGCGACTCGATGCGCAGGTGCCTGTTGAGCACACGGTGGATGGTAAAATCGTTTGCCGCGAAAATAACCGTAGGGTCCGATTCCAGTTTCATGCCTTTTTGCAAGCGATTCATGTACAGTCCGGCGATAACCGGCATCTCGTCATTGTAAAGTGCTTCGGCGTCCACTATCGATGCCATGATGCTGACCTGCACAGGGGAGAGGCCGATCTTCCCGGCTTTACCGCGTCGTGTTTCGTTCCAGAACTTTTCATACTCCTGTGCCATCCGTTCGGCAAACTGGCCGGCTGTGGTATTCCAGTACATCTCGTACGAGTTGGGGATGAACATGGCATAAACATTATCGGTAGTGAAACCGTGTTTTTCTGCGAAGGCAGCAGAGTTGAGAAGCGACAGCAGGGCCGTCGAATCGAGCTCGAGACGGCTCGCGGCAAAGCGGGTAAAATCGCGCTTGAGCCGGATGTTCTGGAACCGGAACTTTACCGCCTCCTGGCTGCCGGATTTCAGCATGTTAATAAGCCTGCGGTTGTTCATGCCCGCAGACACGCGGTACCGGCCGGGCCTGATCCGCTCGCTATAGTCCATGCCTTCGGCGGCTTTCACGAAACTTTGCATGTCCTTTACGATCCCCGAATCCGTCATCATCTGCTGCACGTCTCTAAAAGTGGCGCCGGTATGGATGTAAAGGTATTGGCGCTGCCCGCTGATATTGGGCGCGAAGTAGGTTTTATAGTATCTGAATAAGGTAATTGCGAGGGCGATGGCAATGATCATTACCACGGCGATGATCACCTTGATAAACATTCCTTTCTTTTTTTGCCGGGTGGCGGACATAGCGTAGCTGGTTAAAATGAATAAATAAACATAATTACGGCACTATTGGTTCGACAGCACCACATCGATTTTAGTACCGATGGATACTTTTGTTAACGAATCGCTTACCGCAGGGTATTGTTTAATGATCTTCGCCTTGGCGGAATCGAGGACCGAGCCTTCGTATACGCGGTCGCCCAGGTCGAGCGAGGCGCCCTTCAGCATAAAGAGCGCTTCAGAAATGGTGAGGCCGGTAAGGTCCGGTAAGTCCACCTCGCTGGCGCCCTGCCCGTCGCCGAGCACCAGGTCTATCCTTGAGCCCTTAGGTATCTCCTGTCCGGGTTTGACGGTCACACCCCCGAACTTAGCTTCGAGCACGCGGTCGCGTTCAATGTCTGAAACATAAGACGTGTCGCCCACCTTCAGCCCGTAGTTGGTGATGATGGCCTGCACTTCCAGGAACGTTTTATTGAGGATATCGGGGAAACCCACATCTGGTGCCGTCCGCGTGATCACGGTAAGGTATATCACCCTGTTGCGCTTAACCCGGGTGCCCGCATCCGGGTCTTGTTCCACCACGGCGCCGGGTTTCTTATCAGCCTGGTAAACGGAATCTACCTGGTATTGGAACCCTTCCGACTCGAGGACCTGGATGGCTTCTTCGAGCATCAGTCCCTTCAATTCCGGAACGGGCAAAGCTTCGCCATGGTTAGTATAAAAACGAAGGCTGAAAAAGGCGATCAGTAACAGCGATACCAGCGAGACAATGGCAACCAGGAAATTTTTGCGGAATTCACGAGTTCTCAGGTATGCGAAAAATTTGCTCATTGGTTCAAACTTAGCCTAAAAATATAGTATTTCAAGCGATAATAACACAACTTATTGGGATTGAAATCATTTAAAAATATCTTTGGCGCATGGCCCCTAAAAACATTGCACTAATGGCCGGTGGTTTTACCGGTGAATTCGAAGTGTCGATCAACAGCGCCCGTAACATCGCTGCCAGCCTCGATCCCGCTAAGTATAACGTATATACTTTGGTGGTAACTACCGGTAACTGGTACTATGAAATACCTGGCGGAATTGCTGTAGAGGTGAACAAAAACGACTTCTCTTTAATGCTTGATGGCGAAAAAGTTACCTTCGATGCCGCCTTTATTACCATTCACGGTACCCCGGGAGAGGACGGAAAACTGCAGGCTTATTTCGATATTCTTGGCATACCGTATACAACCTGCGATACGTCTACGTCGGCCGTTACCATGAACAAGGCCTTTACCAAAGCGGTGGTAAGAGATGTGCCCGGGCTCTATACGGCACGCTCCGCCCGTTTTTATAAGAATGATGGCGACCCGGTTACCGGGATCATGGACCAGCACCTGCAATTTCCGCTGTTTATCAAACCCAATAATGGGGGAAGCAGCGTGGGCATGTCGAAGGTGAACGATGCCGGGGAACTCCCGGCGGCCCTCGGGAAAGCGTTCCGCGAAGACGACGATGTGCTGGTAGAGGAATTTATTTCGGGCCGGGAGTTCAGCATCGGTTTATACCGTTTCCATGGTGAGATTTTCGTGCTGCCGCCTACAGAGATCATCAGCTCGAAGGACTTTTTTGATTACGAAGCTAAATATACACCCGGAATGAGCCGGGAGATCACGCCTGCCGCCCTGGAGCCGGCACAGCTCGACCGGGTGCGTAAGATAGTCCGCCAGGCATACCACGTGTTAAATTGCAAGGGGATGTCGCGCGTGGATTTTATCCTGCAGGAACATACCGGCAACTTTTATTTTATCGAGATCAACACCACGCCGGGGCAGTCTGCCGCCAGTATTTACCCGCAGCAGGTGCGGGCAGCCGGGATGGACATCGGGGAGTTTTACGGCGAGCTGATCGAAGAAGCCTTACGCGGTGGCGATAAATAGCCTTTTTTTCCTGGTTTGTAGCACATCCGCCATTTCTTTCGTACCGGTAAGAAAAAGTTATGAAAAAACTCGTTGCTTTCGTAGTGGTGCTGCTGGTGGGGCTATGTTGCAAAAAAGAAGATGAGCTGGTATGCGGCTGCAGTATTTATGTGCCCCAGGTCTCTTTCATTATCAAGAACGCACAAAATGCCGACCTGCTCGATCAGTCGGTAACCGGCTCATTTAGCCGGAGCGCACTCAAGCTGCGTTACCTGGACAAGGGCGTGATGAAAGACATCGCTTACGACATCGCTCCTCCGTTTACCTATAATTCGGTAACATTTAAGTTCAACCAGGTGCGTTCCGCCCAGCTTGCCACCCTCAGGATCTCCGATTATGCCAGGGAGTTTTATATCGATTTCGGCAACGGCGATACAGATACCCTTACGTTCGACTTCGACAAATTTGCCGGCGCCGCTTCTAATGTGAAGCTGAACAACAAAACGGTGCTGCGCGAGCCTTCTATCCCCGAAACCTTCGGGTATATCTTCTATTTGCTTAAGTAGACCGGCCAGGCCCCGGCACCTCCCTGCATAATTACCCGTAATCTCCCTTATCATGAAAACACGCCTTATCTTCGCTGCCCTGTTCATTGGATTGAGCTGTAACAAAGAACCGCTATGCGGCTGCAGCCCGATCGACCGGCACCTGATCCTGATCATTAAGAGCAGTCAAAACGCCGACCTCCTGGATCCTTCCGTACCCGGGGCGATCGACCGCACGCGGATTAAGATGCAGTATAAGCAAAACGGCGTGTTGAAGGACATCGCTTTCGGGTTTGGCCCGCCCTATAACTACAATGCCGGCCAGGGCGCCGGTGTTACCTTTAACCAATTGATCTCGTCGCAGATAGCCATTTTGCGTGTTGCCAATACGGCCAGTGAGTTTTACCTCGACCTGGGCAAGGGAACGCCCGACACCCTAACGTTCGACTACCCGATGGATAAAAATTACGCCGAAAATGTTAAACTCAACGGTACGGCGATACAACCGGAGCCCTCGGTACCCAGTGGATACGACAGGATGTATGCGATCATAAAGTAATTCAGTAAAATTTTATTTCTTCAGAAATTTTCGTTCCTTTGCACTCCCAACACGACTCGGTAGCTCAGCCGGTAGAGCAAGTGACTCTTAATCACTGGGTCGAGAGTTCGAGCCTCTCCCGGGTCACCAAATGAAAGCGGTACTTTAAGGTATCGCTTTTTGTTTTTGAGAATTTGCTATATTTTCCCGTGCAGCTTTCGGATTTCCCCTAGCAATTCCATCTGCAGCCTTCTTCACAATTGGCTGCACTTTATATTACCGCGCAGCCATTTCAAAGCGCTCTTTATCGCTACGTTTTAAAGCATCCTTAGAAGCTAAAGCTCCGAATCGTCGAACGAGTGATCGACGGTAGCCATATGACCAAAGTTACAATAGTAGGGGCCGTAATGCCAAGAGCGGAGAACGCGAAATACATATCAGCCCTTTTCGATGGTAATCAAATCCCCTGATCAACGGAATGTCGACCGTTGGGTTATTTTGTCATCGCTTGGGGTTGAGGTGCTTAAAGTCGGACAGGCTGCACGGTGACTTTGTTCCGGCAGGCACGCGATTTGATGCAAATTAACTCATACCGGCGGGCCATGAAAAAACGAGTACTTTTTATACAAGGCGGCGGCGAAGGAGGCTACGAAGCCGGCATCCCGCTAGCAGAAGCGCTGCAGGAAGCTGTGGGAGAGGACTATAAGGTGAATTACCCCCGGATGGAGTCGGATGAAGAAGCGCCGGATTTTGGCTGGCTCAGGCAGATCGGGGAGGAGATCAGCAGCTCTGGCGAAAACGTTATAGTGGTCGCTCATTCGCTGGGTGCGTCCATGGTGCTTAAATATCTTTCAGAACAACTGGTGGCGAAAAGCATAGCCGGCATTTTCCTGCTGGCAGCACCTTTTTGGAGCGGTAACGAGCATTGGAAACAAGGGCTGAAGCTGAAAGAAGATTTCGCCGCAGCGCTTCCAAAGAACATCCGGATTTTCTTTTACCGCTGCCGGGACGACGACGAGGTGCCTGTTGACCACTTTGCCGCTTACCGTGACAGGCTTCCTGGCGCGTCCTTCCGGGAGCCTGAAAGCGGCGGGCACTTGTTCAAAGGGAGCCTTCACCTGCTGGTCAGGGATATTAAAGCGCTATAACTTTGCAGACCGGGTGACATAATTTGGCGGTTACCCCTTGTAAATTACCTCCGGAGCACGTACGTTTGAGACGCGTACGCCTCACCGTGCAGGCCTTTAATAACTAATCCACATGAAGTACTTTCTTATCTTATTACTCTTTATGACAGCAACATTAACGGGTGCACAGGCCCAGACAGCACCAGCATCCCCGGCGAACCGCCTTCGTCACGTGGTTTTATTTAAGTTCAAAGACGCCAGCTCCGCCGCCGATATTAAAAAGGTGGAAGATGCTTTTCGCGCGCTGCCCGCCAGGATCAGCACTATCCGCGATTTCGAGTGGGGGAAAAATAACAGCCCCGAGGGGCAAAACCAAGGGTTTACACATTGTTTTTTCGTAAGCTTCGACTCGGAGAAAGACCGTGATGTGTACCTGCCGCATCCCGCACACAGCGCGTTTGTTGAAGTGTTAAAACCACACCTGGATAAGGTGCTGGTGATTGATTACTGGGCGGGTAAATAATGGATCAGGCAATGACGCTTAACTTGACGCCTATGCCTTTGGAGTGAGAACCTTATCTTGTCTGCCCGATACACCTAAAAGATGAAGACCAGGCTTATTTTCTTTTTATGCATTTTCCCGCTGGCATACTGCGAGCTTACCCGGGCACAGGGTAAACCGGAGGACTATAAACGGGCGGAAGAACTGAACGGCCTCATTCAAAAGAAGATCTATTACGCCCCGGCGGATGTACGTTACCTGAAAGAGCGCGGGCAATATGCCTATTCGGTGATCACACCTACAGGAACGGTATATAAACGACTGGATGCGAAAACCTTCGCGGTAACGGAAGGACAGCCATCGCCCCCGGAAAATACGGGCGCCGGCAGCGGAAGAGGAAGCGGAGGGACAAATGGGCGCTCTCCCGATGGAAAATGGACTGCTTTCGTTAAAAATTACAACGTGTATGTCAGGGCAACCGATGGAGACGCTGAGTTCGCCTTGAGCACCGATGGTACGAAGGATGATTATTACACCGGTTACCTCGTTTGGTCTCCCAACTCGCGGAACCTGGCCACCTACAAGGTCCATCCCGGGCAGGAGCATAAGATCTATTTCGTGGAAAGCTCGCCCGGGACACAGCTTCAACCCATTCTCAGATCGCGGGATTACCAGAAACCGGGCGATTCCGTGGAGCAAAAAACGCCGGCCTTGTTCGATGTGGGCGCGCGCAAGCAGGTCCCGGTGGATGCCGGAAAGATCCGTAACCAGTATTTTCTCACCAACATTGCGTGGCGTAACGACAGCCGGGCATTTACATTCGAATACAACCAGCGCGGCCACCAGGTTTATAGCGTGGTGGAAGTAGATGTGAAGGGACAGCTGCGCGAGCTGGTCAAAGAACAGGCGAAGACCTTCTTCGTATATTATTACAAACGATTCCGGTTCGACGTCAACGACGGGAAGGAAACGATCTGGATGAGCGAGCGCGACGGCTGGAACCACCTTTACCTGTACGACGCCAACGGCAACGTGAAGAACCAGGTGACTAAAGGAAATTGGGTGGTAAGAAGCGTGGTAAAGGTGAACGAGCAGGACCGCACAGTGATCTTCGAAGGAAGCGGCATGGATGCGAAGCAGGATCCTTATTTTATCCAGTACTATAAGATCGGCTTCGACGGCACCGGCCTGGTGAAGCTAACGACGGAGAACGGCAACCACAAAGCGGTTTTTGCGGACGACTACAGCACGTTTGTAGACACCTACTCGCGTGTAGACCAGCCCCAGGTAACCGTTTTGCGCGACGGGAAAAGCGGTAAAGTGCTGAAGCAGCTGGAGCAGGCCGATATTACCGACCTGCTGAAAACCGGCTGGAAGCTGCCCGAGGTATTCTCGGCAAAAGGCCGCGACGGGAAAACCGACATCTGGGGAATCGTGGTGCGGCCCAGCAATTTCGATCCCGCAAAGAAATACCCCGTGATCGAATACATTTATGCCGGGCCTCATGATAGCTTTGTGCCGAAAAGTTTTGTGAACGATAGTCGAGGCTCTTTACATGAGCTCGCCGAACTGGGCTTTGTAGTGGTACAATGCGATGGTATGGGCACCTCGAACCGTTCGAAAGCTTTCCACGATGTGTGCTGGAAGAACCTGAAAGATGCCGGGTTTCCCGACCGCATGGCGTGGATCAGGGCGCTCGCCGGTCGCTACAGCTACCTGGACACCACGCGCGTGGGCATTTTCGGTAATTCGGCAGGCGGGCAAAGCTCGCTGGGGGGCCTGTTGTTCCACCCTGAATTCTACAAAGTGGCCGTGTCGTCGTCGGGCTGCCATGACAACCGCATGGACAAGATCTGGTGGAACGAGCAATGGATGGGGTATCCCATTGGTCCGCAGTATGCCGAAAGCAGCAACGTAGACAACGCCTGGCGTTTACAGGGTAAGCTCCTGCTGATATTGGGCGAGCTGGACGATAACGTGGACCCGGCTTCGACCATGCAGGTGATCAACCAATTGGTAAAACACAATAAGAACTTCGACTTCCTGTTCGTTCCCGGTATGAAACACTCATTAGGCGGCGATTATGGAGAACACAAGCGCCGTGATTTTTTTGTAAAGCATTTGCTCGGGGTGGAGCCGCCGGAGTGGACATGGACGCCGAAGATTACGGTGCCAAAGCCGTAGTGAGATGTTACACTGCCACTCCCCATCGCTAACAGATCGTTAATATGGTTACCCCTTCGGTTTAGGGTTGAACGGGTTGACATACGACGGCATTACTTTATCTCAGAAATAAGGCTCGCGATAACCCGTTTTACCAGCCCGTTCATGTCATTGGTGGTGCGGATCCACCGGGACACGATCACCAGGTTGTTCTCCGTGTCTACATATACCATGTTATTGCCCGCTCCCAGGTGGTAAAAGGCCGAGGCCGGCGCATCCGGCAGGAGCTGTTTATCTGTATTGAGGAAATAGTTCATAAACCCGTAAGTTTTTTGTGCAGGGCCTGGCGTAAGCGCCATGCTGATCCATTTTTCCGAAAGCAATTGCTTACCGTTCCATTTACCGCGATTTAGGGTAAGGTACCCGAAGCGGGCCTGGTCATATGCGCTGATGAAGAGGCCGCCACCCCAGTGCGAGCCGCCGCTTACCGACTGCATCGGCTGGCCGTCTATTACCACCCACGAGTTGTCGTAACCCAGCCACCGCCAGGTATTCGACGCCCCGATTGGGTCCATGATGTTTTCCTTTAACACTACCGGGAGGGGTTTTCGCCAGATGTTCAGCAGGGCGAGTGCGAGCACGTTTACGCGGGTATCGTTGTACTCGTATACGGCGCCGGGACCGGTACGCGCACGCGTAAGCCAGGTATTCGCATCGGCGGCCGGGCGATCGGCCCAATCGGGTTTGCCCCATAAGGTGCCTTCCCAGTCGCTGGTCTGGCGCAGCAGGTCGTCCCACCTGATCTTGCGGTTATGCTCCGTATCGAACAGGCTGATCATATCGCTTTGCGCCATCGCATCCGATTTGTTGCGGCTGAGGTTAAACGGATCATAGGGCACGATCGGGCCCATGTAGCCGGCCACTTTGTCGGCCAGGTCGGCAATCATGCCACGGTCGAAGGCTACGCCGGCGGTGGAGGAGAGGAAGCTTTTGGCCACACTGAAGGTTTGATCGGCACGCAGCGGGTCGCCCCATTCGGCGACAATGTACCCGTTGCGGATGATGAGCCCTGCAGCCGCGCCACGGTCGCTGAAAGGACCTGCCGCCGTTCCGAACGGTTCTTTACCGAAGGTCTGGTAATGATTTAATTTAAGGTCTTTGGGTGTGGTCGATTCTGCCGCTACGGCGAAAGCGACAGCCTCCTTCACCAGCGAGTCGCGCATGCCTACCTGTGCCGGAGAGCGATGCTCCCATTTGCCAGGCTCGGGGAAGTAAACGGCTTTGGATTTCTTTTGCGCGTAACCCTGGATCGCCAGGGTAAGCAGGTATGCGCAGAGCATGGTGTGGAAAACAGCTTTCATTGGGTTATTTCTTTTCCAGCTGGGGATATTTAATCCCGAGCTGTTCAAGGTAGGTGGCGTATTTTGAGGGATCATAGTAAAACTTTTCCAGCTGCGGCCTGAATTCGTCCATGATCTTTTTGTTAAGGTAAGTTGCGGGCGGTGTGGCAGGCTCGAGGAAGGGGATGTACTTTACATCCTTTGTTTGCACGTTGCGGTAATAGTCCCAGGCATCGGTAACTATCTTCGGGTTGGTAAGGATATCCAGCAGGGTGGCCGCCAGTACCTTGCTCCCGGATACTACGCCTTTGTGCGCGATGGGAGTGGCCATGGCAATGGCGTTCGCCCAGTTATGTCCAGGCATGCCCGGGATGTTGGAAGGGTAGTTGAGCACTACGGTAGGTACGTTCCAGGCGATGTCAGCAATGTCGTCGCTGCCGCCCCCCATCGAAAATTGTACCGGTCCGTTTAGGGTATCTATCCTGGTAGCGAGGCCGTCGATCGGCTCCCCGCGCAGCGTTTTTTTTGGCGCGTTCACCAATTTTTGCACCGCCCGGGCGAATTGCTGGTCGGCGGGGTCCCATACGGGCAGGCCAACTGTTTTAATGTTGCGGTATACCGCTTCGGCAATGGGCTTGTTAAAATGGCCGGGCCAGGCAGTGCCCAACAGCTGGTAGGTCATTTTGGTACCGGTCATGGCGGCTACGGATCTCGCGTAAAGCACGGCGTCGTCATACATGCCTTTAATGTCCTCGTACGTACGCTCCCTCAGGTAGTACCATACCGAGGCCTTTGACGGCACTACGTTTGGCTGATCGCCGCCATCCGTAATTACATAATGCGAGCGCTGCGTAGGCTTCATGTGTTCCCGTTTATAGTTCCAGGCAACATTCATCAGCTCCACGGCGTCGAGCGCGCTCTTGCCGCGCCATGGCTGCCCGGCGGCATGTGCCGAGCTCCCTTCGAACTTAAACTCTACCGATACCAGGCCGTTGTTTCCCGCATCTCCCCATGATACGGCCAGTTTGTCGCCTACATGGGTGAAGATACAGGCATCGGCATTTTTGAAATAGCCGTCACGAATGTACCAGGCTTTGGAGCCTACCAACTCTTCGGCCACACCGGGCCAGATCACCAGCGTACCCGGCAGTTTTTCGCGATCCATGATCTTTTTTACTTCAATGGCCGATAAAATAACCAGCGGCAATCCCGAATTATGGCCTTCACCATGCCCCGGCGCGTCTGCTACGATCGGCTCTTTATAGGCGATGCCGGGCTTCTGCGAGGCCTTGGGGATACAATCGATGTCACTCCCCAGGGCGATAAACGGTTTGCCGGCTCCCCATCGTGCCATCCACGCCGTAGGGATGCCGCCTATGCCGCGCTCGATAGAAAACCCGTTCTTCTCGAGTATGGCGGTGAGATACGCCGAGGTCTCTTTTTCCTGGAAGCCCAGCTCGGAGAAACTAAATACCATGTCTACCATTTCCTGGGCGCTTTTCTGCTGCCCGTCTATGGCTTTGATGGCTTCGGTTTTCCAGGCTCCCACGCGGGAGGAGATGGAAGGGGACCGCTTTTGTGCGACGCACGTTAGGACGAAGGAGCTAAACAATAAAAGCAGGAGGAATTTGAGATGGATCATAATGCCGGAATATAGGGATTTTCTGCGTGTTTTAGCCCGGGGGCACGAAGAACCGCGAAGGAATTATACGTTAACGCCCCTGTATACGTCTCTTCTGATGAGGCTTGAGCTGGGGGCTGCTCATGGTCATCATCCCCGGGAAAAGGAAAGAAAAGATAAGAACACTGCCTGTGGTTTCCAAATACTTCGCGTATCCGCCAAGAGCCTCACCTTTTGATCCTGATCAGCATCCCCTCATTAAGCTGGATATGTAAGTTGAAAGCATAAGTGGTCCTGAAAGGGATGGTATCCGTCCGGCTATAGTTAAGCTCGACCACCGTGCTGCCAAATGAATCCGCTAATAAGCTGTCCACTGATGTTTTGAAGGTAGGCTGTTCGTCGTCGTACAGGTAGATCTTAACCGATCCGTCATTGTATCGCTTGCCGAAAATCTGGCCGCTTACCTGTTTGCCTTTGTATCGTTTATAATAAATACTATCCAGGAGGGTGATGGTGTACCCCGGTCGTTGATCTTTAAGCACCATTTTGTAACGGCCTTCCGGATGAATATCGTTAATAATGTTACGCCATAATAAAAGCCTCATTTGGTTATCGTAACATGTCACACCACGATCAGCACTGCATCCCCCGCGGATTGTGGTTATGTGATAAAGATCGTGAATAAACTGGAACCGGCTTCTATCGGGGCTGTCTGTATCGCCCATTCCCCACCTTATAACCTGGTAGATGCCTTTATCGAAATCGTCCCTGGCCGCCGTTTTCGCCAACTCGCAGGTTTTACATCGGGCCAGCAAATGCAAAAAAGGAATATTACGCCGTACGGTAACCCAGAAAAAGAGCAAGCTGCTCCCGGTTATTGTAATAATGATACAGGCAAGGATCAGGGTGTTAAATGAATGTAGCTTTATCATAAGGGGTTGGATCTTTTGGAATGATGGCTTTCGGGGATCTATTCCATAATCGCGGCACCCCTGCTATTATGTTTTTAGTTGATTATCCTGGTTAGGTGGTTACTTCCAACCTTTCCCTTCTGCTTCCTTTGAATACTAAAAATATTAGCATATCTTTACGGCCGAAGTTAACGCTGCATGCTCCAGGCCAGGAAAGATCTTATTAACCAGCTGCAAAAGAACATTTTGCAATGGCAGGGTTTTGTCGTTCCGCCGGCAGGCGCAAGCAGGGGCATAGGTCTTGGCCCGGTAGAGCATGCGTTCCCGAATGGCGTGTTTCCAACGGGCGCTATCCACGAGATGCTTTGTCCCACTCCCGAACAGGCAGCGGCTACCGGCGGTTTAATGGCAGGTTTGCTGGCTTCGCTCATGCAGCAAGGGGGCGTGTGTTTGTGGATCAGCTTATCGCGAAAGCTGTTCCCACCCTCGCTGCATGCCTTCGGGGTGGTGCCGGACCGGGTGATCTTTGTGGATGTACAGTGCGAGAAAGACCTATTATGGGCCATGGAGGAAGGGTTGAAGTGCGAGGGACTGGCAGCGGTGATCGCCGAAGTGCGCGAGATCAGTTTTGCGCAATCGAGGCGGTTGCAGCTGGCGGTGGAGAGCAGCAGGGTAACAGGCTTCCTGCTGCGGAATGATCCGCGTAAACCGGGCGCCAATACTTGTGTGGCACGGTGGCGGGTAACATCGCTGCCCAGTGAGCCAGGGGAAGGAGTGCCCGGTATCGGCTTTCCCCGCTGGCAGGTGGACCTGCTGCGCGTTCGTAATGGAAACCCGGGCAGCTGGAAATTGGAATGGGCAGAGGGCCGTTTCATGCCTGTTGCGGAAGCGGCAGCAGGAACAGTTGAAATAACCTTACCCGGAAGGAGGGCAGGCTGAGATGGCAAAGCGGTTTGTTTCACTCTGGTTCCGTCATTTGGTGACGGATTGGCTTACCCTGAAGAAGCCGGAACTGAAGGATGTCGCCTTGGTATTGGTAGCGCCGGCACGTAACCGGGTAATAGTTACAGCGGCCAATCTCCTGGCAGAATCGCAAGGGGTCACGCGTGGTATGGCTGCGGCTGATGCGAAGGCGATCGTTCCGCAACTGCAGGTGCTTGACGAACTCCCGGGCCGGGAGACCTGGCTGATGAATGCGTTGGGAGAATGGTGCATCCGTTACACGCCGCTGGTGGCCATTGATCTGCCTGATGGCCTGATTATGGACGTTTCCGGCTGTGCACACTTATGGGGGACGGAACGGGATTACCTCAAGGAAATTATTACGCGTTTGCGAAGTAAAGGGTACGACGTTCGCGGGGCAATGGCGGATACTGCGGGCGCTGCCTGGGCGGTGGCACGTTTCGGGCGGGTTAAACCTATCATTCCCGCGAACGGGCAGATGGACGCGCTGCTGCCGCTGCCGCCTGCCGCCCTGCGTCTTGACCCGGTAGTACTGGACCGGTTACAGAAACTTGGCTTTTACAGCATCCGGCATTTTATCGGGATGGGAAGATCGGTGTTGCGCCGCCGTTTTGGAGAAACATTTCTGCTGCGCATCGACCAGGCCCTGGGCAACCAGGACGAGCCGCTGCATCTACTGCACCCTATAGCGCCTTACGAGGAAAGATTGCCCTGCCTGGAGCCTGTGCGCACGGCCACAGCTATTGAAATTGCCATCCGGACCTTGCTCGGGCGGCTTTGTCATCGCCTGGCAGGCGAAGCCATGGGCGTCCGGACTGCCGTACTGAAAGGATACCGGGTAGACGGGCAGGTGATACAGGCGGCCATTGGTACCAACAGCGCCTCGCACCAGGCAGAGCACTTATTCAAGCTGTTCGAGCTTAAGATTCCCACGCTGGAACCGGCACTGGGCATCGAGCTGTTTACGCTGGAAGGCACGAAAGTGGAACAAGTGGAGCCCGGCCAGGAGGCGTTGTGGTCGCCGGAAGGGTGCGGCCTCGGTAGCCAGGCATTGGCCGGACTGCTGGACCGGCTGGCCAATAAGCTGGGTGCAGGCGCCATCTGCCGTTACCTGCCGCAGGAACATTATTGGCCGGAGCGCTCCGTTAAAGTTGCAGACTCCTTAAAAGAAAAGCCCGCAACAGCCTGGCGTACCGACCGGCCCAGGCCCTCGCTGCTGTTGCCAAGGCCCGAGCGGGTAGAAGTAACGGCCCTGATACCCGATTACCCGCCCATGCTGTTCATTTACAGGAACAAGGTACACCAGGTGAAAAAAGCCGATGGGCCGGAGCGCATCGAACGCGAATGGTGGCTCGAACAGGGCGAGCACCGCGATTACTACCAGGTAGAGGACGAGCACGGACAGCGTTACTGGCTGTTCAGGTCAGGACATTATTCGGGCGACCACTCCGACCAGTGGTTTATTCATGGATTCTTTGCGTGAAAAGGGGATGGGATATTCGGAACTACAGGTAACGAGCAATTTTAGCTTTCTTAGGGGAGGTTCGCATGCGGAAGAGCTGGTAGCTCAAGCCGCACAATACGGGTATACTTCCATTGCAATAACAGACCGCAACACCGTGGCCGGCGTAGTGCGCGGTCATAAAGCAGCAAAAGATGCGGGGATCCGGTTTATACCAGCCTGCCGCCTCGACCTGCTGGATGGCCACAGCCTGCTGGCTTACCCGACCGACATTACCGCCTGGGGACGTTTATGCGCATTGCTTACCAGGGGCAATCTCCGAACGGAAAAAGGGAAATGCGACCTGTATAAACAGGATGTTTTTGAACATTCGGAGGGGATCAAATTTATTGTACTGCCGCCGGGCGAATTAAATGCGCGGTTCGATTTCGGGGAGTCATTTAAACGCGACCTGCAGCATTACAAAGAAGCCTTGGGAAGCAGCCTGTACATTGCCGCCAGCCGGTCGTACAGCGGCGATGATGCCAAGCGCCTTTACCGGGTCTCGCAAACCGGTATCCCGATGGTAGCTACCAATGATGTGCATTACCACGAAGCGGCACGCCGCGAATTGCAGGATGTAGTTACCTGTGTGCGCGAAAAATGTACTATTAACCATGCCGGTTTTAAACTGCATGCCAACGCTGAACGGCATCTTAAAACTATCAGCGAAATGCAGCGCCTCTTCCGGCAATACCCGGAGGCGATTGCGTTAACGGAAGAGATCGCAGATGCCTGCCGGTTTTCCCTGGACACTTTAAAGTACCTGGAACCCGAGTGGGTAAGTCCGGATGGCCGCTCTGCCGACGAGCACCTGGCCGGTTATACCTGGGCCGGCGCCGAAAAGATCTACGGGGGAAAGGTCCGGGACGATATCAGGGCGCAGATCGAGTTTGAGCTGGCGTTTTTTGCCCGCAGAAAGCTGGCCCCTTATTTTCTGCGGATCTATGAGTACACCAAAAAAGCCGAAGAACTGGGGATCCTGCACCAGGGACGCGGGTCTGCGGCAAACTGTACCGTGTGTTTTTGTCTCGGCATTACCCCGGTAGACCCTACTAAATCAAGGCTACTGTTCTCGCGGTTTATGTCGGATGCGCGGGATGAATGGCCCGACGTGGATGTCGACTTTGAACACGAACGGCGGGAAGAGATCATCCAGTGGATTTATGAAACGTATGGCCGTGAACATGCCGCCATTGTAGCCACGGTAACACAGGAGCGTCATAAAGGTGCCCTCAGGGATGTGGGTAAAGTAATGGGGCTTTCGGAAGATACGATCAAACGTTTAGCCGGCGCCATCTGGGATTTTTCTGAAGAAGCCTTCGACCGGCAGCGCATCATAGAGCAGGGACTGAACCCGGACGACCCGCACCTTTTAAAGGTGCTGGACCTCACCGTACAGCTGATGGGATTCCCGCGCCAGCTGGGTCAGCATACAGGCGGGTTCGTGATCACCCAGTGCAAGCTTTCTGACCTCTGCCCGGTAATGAATGCCCGTATGGAAGAGCGCACACAGCTGGAATGGAACAAGGACGACCTGGAAGACCTTGGGATCCTGAAAGTGGATGTGCTGGCTTTGGGTATGCTTACGTGTATTCGTAAGGGGTTCGACCTGGTAAGGCAGCATTATGGGCGCAACCTTACACTGGCCAATGTTCCGCAGGACGATACCAGGGTATATGACATGATTTGCCATGCAGATACGCTCGGCGTGTTCCAGATCGAGAGCCGGGCGCAGATGTCCATGCTGCCCAGGTTGAAGCCAAGGGATTTTTATGACCTGGTGATAGAGGTCGCTATTGTTCGCCCGGGCCCCATCCAGGGGGATATGGTGCATCCTTACCTGAGACGCCGGGATAAGATCGACGATGTCGGGTATCCTTCACCTGAGCTGGAAAAAATACTGAAACGTACATTGGGTGTTCCCTTATTCCAGGAACAAGCTATGGAGATCGCCATCGTAGCAGCAGGTTTCACCCCGGCGGAGGCAGATCAGCTGCGCCGGAGTATGGCCACCTTTAAAGCGAAGGGCATGGTAAGCCAGTTCAGGGAGAAGCTGGTGGCGGGAATGATGGCAAAAAATTATACCGAAGAGTTTGCCAACCGCATTTTTAAACAGCTGGAAGGTTTTGGGAGCTATGGTTTCCCCGAAAGCCATGCTACCAGCTTCGCACACCTGGTATATATTTCATCATGGATGAAATGTCATTACCCGGATGTGTTTGCAGCCGCCTTGCTCAACAGCCAGCCGATGGGCTTCTACCAGCCCGCACAGATCGTGATCGATGCAGAGAGACATGGAGTAGTGATGCGCCCGGTAGACGTAAACCATTCGCTTTGGGATAATACGCTCGAAGAAAAGGAAGGGGCGTATTGCGCCCTGCGGCTGGGGTTCAGGCAGGTGAAGGGATTGAACCAGGCGGATATACAGCGCCTGGTTGCAGCGCGCGGGACCGGGTTCCGCAGCATGCAGCAGTTGAGTGATGCCGGTGTGCCGCAGACCGCAATCGAGAAGCTCACCGATGCCGATGCATTCCGTTCTATGGACCTCGACCGCCGGAGAGCCCTATGGGAAGTACCTGCCCTGACCGGCAAACCGGTAGGGCTATTTGCCGGTCAGCCTTCCGAAAGCGCGTTCGAAGCCCAGGTGAGCCTGCCGTTTATGACCCCTGCCGAACATGTGGTACAGGATTATGCCGCGATCGGCTTATCCCTCAAGGCGCACCCGGTAAGTTTTGTACGCAGCCAGCTCCACATGCTGCAGGTTACGGAAACGGCCGCCCTTAGCACACTTAAAAATGGCGATCGTGTAAAAGTAGCCGGGCTGGTTACGGTGCGCCAGCGCCCCGGCACCGCTAAGGGAGTGCTGTTTATCACCATTGAAGATGAAACCGGCTTCTCCAACCTGGTGGTATGGGAGAAGATCTTTACGGAGTATCGTAAGGAAATCCTGCAATCGCGGCTGCTGATGGTGGAGGGCAAGCTTCAGGTAGAAGGGGAGGTGATCCATGTGGTGGTGAACCGCTGCTTTAACCTTACCCGCCTGCTGCACGGTTTAATCCCCGCGCTCGATGAGAACCTGCCGGTACTTACCTTATCAAGGAGTGACGAAACTACCTCGCCGGGCCCCGTGCAAAAAGAGGTGTTTTACAAAGGGAGGAACTTTAAGTAACGAATAGCCGCAAGTATGCCGGTGAACCAGGGGAGTTAAAGCTGCAATTGCGTAAAGGTTTTTGTAGATTTAGTATTACCTTTCGGCTGAGATGCTTAAACCTTTCGATTTTCAATGCCAGCTGCGCGACCACTTTAAACGACAGGAAAAAACCTGGAACTGGTTCTCGCAGGTAACGATCAGGAACGAGCAGGTCGAAGAGTTTAAAACCTCGCTTCTTAAGAACACGTACCGGCTGGAGGAAGCTTCGGAGCCGTTGATCCATCGCCTGGTGGCCGAAGCCAAAAGTAAGCTCGGCGTAATTGTCCCCGTAACCGTTTACCAGTCGCAATATTCGCAAAGTGCCAACGCCGGGATCATTTTTATCGGGAATGAAGCCCACCTGCTGCTTTCCGGGCCGCTGATCCGCTCCCTGGAAGAAAAAGAGCTGCTGGCGCTGATCGCCCACGAGCTTTCGCATATCCTGTTTTATACGCTGGATGGCGGCGATTTCGAGGTAACGAGCCGCATTATTACGGCCATTGGGAACGACTACCGTAGCGGGGATACGTATGCCGAAACCTCCCGCTTATTCAGCCTTTTTACCGAGCTTTTTTGCGATATCGGTTCATTCGAAGTATGCGGCGACTCCGCTGTAGTGATCTCTGCACTGGTAAAGATCGATACCGGGCTGGAGAAAGTGTCTGCAGCGAACTATGTGAAACAGGCCGATGAGATCTTCGCCCGGCATGACCAGGGCTCGGGCGGCGAGTCGCATCCGGAGTCGTTCATCAGGGCAAAAGCCATCGACCTGTACGCCAGGAACGGCGCTGCCGCGTTCGACGGGATCAGCCGCATGATCCTGGGCAACCCGGGGTTGTTTTCGCTCAATATCTTTATGCAGCAGGCCCTGCTGGAAACTACGAGGGAACTTATCCAACTGCTGCTAAAGCCAAAGTGGATGCAAAGCGAACTGAACAAAGCCCATTACCAGCAATATTTTAGAGAATTTAAAACGAATAGCGCAGGCATCGCCGATGGTGACTTTAAAGCCCGCATTGGCAGCAGCAGCGCCAGCCTGAAAGAGTATTACTGCTATGTAATGCTCGACTTTGCCTTGTGCGACACCGAGATCAGCACGCCTGCATCCGGGTTGATCCTCGACCTGGCGGAGCAGCTCGGCCTCAGCGAGCCATTAACCAGGATATTTAAAAAAGAACTGAACCTGAGCGACAAGAAATTTAATGAGTATGTCCAGGCTGCCGCCAGCGAGCTCAATGCGATTATGGAGTCTGACCAGGAGAAAATTTACTAGCCATGACTCCGCTTAACGAAACCGCGTTTCATAAATTCCTTACAGCAGCGCTCGCAAAAGGCGGATTTGCCAATGATGATGTAGTGGCGGTGATCATGCCGTTGCTGGAGGAGGTGTATTCATTTCACCTCAACGGCAAAGTAGCGCCCCTGCATCATCTGGGCGCGCTGCTGGTTACCAATGATAAGCTGGATATCGATGAGCGCCTGGCGCAAGCTCCCGTTAATAACCTGGCGGCCATCAAGGCGTTACTGCCCAACCCGGGCCATACCTTCGAGATTAGCGGCCGGTTAAAGCAATCGGTCATGATCGGCGAGGAGGACGTCGCCGGGACCCGCAACAGCCTGGTAGAAACCGATCCGTCAAGGCTGTTAACCATGCCGGTGTACCTGCTTAATTACCGGTGCTACGAGATGGCGCTCGGCCACCACGATGCTGCAGGCGATATTTTCGTGCTGGGAATGATCCTGGCGAGCCTTTCGCTCGGCCTGGATTTTAGCAGTGAACACGACCTGCACAGCTTTGCCGACAACCGCGAAAGTATGATCTTCCTCAACCCGCGCATACACCCGGCCATTGCCAACATTATTGCGGGGATGACGCACCTCGACCGCCGTAAACGTTGGAAGGACCTGGCGGAGATCATCGACGACCTGAAGAATTACCGCGATTATAACCCGGAAATGGAGCAGGATCTTTCTGAGATCGCCGGGGCGCGGAAGATCCTGAAGCAAAGCCGGCAGCAGTTTATCCAGGACAAACTGCGGAACCGGTTGTTCGACACCAGCAAACGGAACCGGTTGCTGTATTTTAAGTCGAACCTCAAGTTCCTGAACCTGTCGGTTTCCTCTGTCCCGCAGGTGCTGAATTACAATAACATCAACCCGGAATCCCTGTTTTTCTGGAACAGCGAGGTGTCTGAAAAGATCACCCTGGGTAAGGATATTTCGCTTTCCAAATACCTGCGGTTCGAAGATAATCCCTACATCGCACCTTCGCTGGACCGCATCAGGCTGGAAGCCAATAAAGACCTGAACGAATATGGCTTTAGCCAGCTGAAACTGGTGATAACGTTCCTTAACTGGTATAACACCCGCGAGCAGGTTACGGAGAAAATCTCTTCGCCGTTATTGCTGGTGCCGGTAAACCTGGTTAAGAAAAAGGGACTAAAGGACCAGTTCATCCTGGAGATCGTGGATACGGAGGTGGAGATCAACCCGGTATTGTCATTTATGCTGCGCGACCTCTACGATATCCGTCTTCCCAAAACCATTCACCTGGAAGATACCAGCCTGGAAGCCGTGTTCAAAGACCTGAAAAAGCAAATTGAACGGACACGCTCGGGCGTGATCCTGGAACACGCCGCCAGGCCGAAGATCAAGCTGATCCATGCCCTTGCCAGGCAAACGCTATCACAGTATAAACGCAAGGTAAACAAGAACAGGAATGTAAATTCGTTCCATAACCTCGACTATTCTTACGATGCGGGCAACTTCCAGCCGCTCGGCCTGCAGCTGTTCCGGAACTATATACAGCCGGAGCACTCTTCGCTCGAGTTCCTGGTGAACACCGATATTAAGCCAGGTGCCTTTCACTATGCGGATACCGGCCTCGGCGAAACCGCCCGTGAGCTTTACGAGCTGGATGAGGGCAGCGTAAACCCGTTCAAGTGGGAGTTCGATACCTGTAATATGGTGCTGGGTAACTTCAATTATAAGAAAATGTCGCTGGTACAGGATTACAATACCATTATCGACGGGGAGATCGGCAGCAAAGTGTTCGACGCGCTGTTTAACGAAATGCCTGTCAAAACAGGCGCCGGAGAGGAGCTGGCAGAGGGCGACCTGGCCGGGCGGTTTAACGTGGTGCAATCCGACCCCACGCAGAACAGGTCGATAGCCTTTTCGAGGAAAGGGGAAAGCTATATTATCCAGGGCCCTCCCGGGACAGGGAAATCGCAGACGATCTCGAACCTGGTTGCCGATTACGTGGCAAGAGGTAAAAAGGTACTGTTTGTATGCGAAAAACGAGCCGCCATCGATGTGGTGTTTTACCGCCTTAAACAACAGCAGCTCGACCAGCTTTGTTGTCTTATCCACGATTCGCAGGGCGACAAAAAGAGCTTTATCCAAAACCTGAAAGCGACCTTTGAATCGTTTACCAGGAAACCGCTACCGGCGAAACAGGCAGCAGCGGAGCGGGAGCAGATCCTGGCGCATATTGCCGCCGAGATGGATAGTATCCGGGTGTTTCATGAGGGTATGCGGCACCAGCCGGAAGGCGCCGGCGTAAAACTCCGGGAACTGCTGGAAGTATTGCTGAATGCCGGGCAGGAACAGGTCGCCGAACCCGCCGTGCATTCGTTGCCAGGTTACCGGCAGTGGGTGCTTTTTGGAGAGATCATCGGGAACCTTTCTGAAACGAGCAGGAAACTGGGCGGCGACCGCTTGTTTTCCCGTCACCCGTTCAGGTACCTGGCAGAGCATGTCTACTTGTCGGAAATGCCTGTGGGCGAGCTGCGAGGGATACTCGAAAAAGCCATCGCAGGGGTAAGTGAACTGGCTGAACGGCTGGAAATGGCCGATGTGCCGGCAGCGGTAATGGCCGACCTGCAAACGCTGGCTGGTTTCCTGGTCTCCGTCGAAAAGCTGGTCCCCTTTAAAGAAAATAACCGCATGGAGTTATTAACCAGCGGGAGCGCACAGCAGCAACAGCTTACAGGAACCGTTAAGCTGCTGGAACAACTGGATGAGGAATGGAAACGCGCTGCGGAAAAAAACGGGTACTGGTTAAACAAATTCCCGCTTGCGGATGCTGAAAACGCACTGGAAGTGGTTAAAAGCCAGGAATCGTCGTTTTTCTCCTTTCTTAACCCGGGCTATAGGAGGATCAGGAAAGCCATCCGGCAATCCTATGACTTTAGCCGGCACCAGGTGACTCCTTCCTGTACCCAGGTGCTGCAAAACCTGCTGGCGGAATACGAAGCCGAAGAACGGCTGAACGCCGAAAAGCTGGCAGCTACCCGTTTTTTCGCGTTGGGCGATCCGTATGCACTGCTGGAAACCGCCAGGCAACTAACGGATCGCGCGAATAAACAGGCACTTACCTATGTAATGCGCCCGGATATCGACCTGGCGACAATCAAAGACCTGGTGCATGCAGGCGGGATGGCGATCGAATTAGAGGTGTTGTTAACAGCCGCCCTCAACCATATACCCGGCAAGAGCCCTGGCGAAATAGAGGTAATCCTGCAGCAGATCCTTGACAAATCGAGAGACCTGCCGCTTTTTATCCCCTTGATGAAGGACCTCGCCGCCGCGCACGCCGCGTTGAAAAAACTGGTGATAAGCGAGGCGTATTACCCCGAACAGATCAAAATGATCCTTGCAAAGTCAAGCCTGGATGACTTTATGAACCTGAACCGCGAGTTTGAGCGGATCGGCGGCGACCGCATCAGGCACCACGCCCAAAAGATAAAAAAACTCTACAAAGACCTGATGCAGGCTAACGGCGCTTACCTCGTGGCCATACAGCAGGAACGGTTGAATAAGCTGGTCCAGCGTTCTGAGCTATCGGTGGCTGGCGCTACCGTCCAGGAGAAAGAGCTGAAACGCTCGCTGATAGAGGGACGCAAGATCCTGGAGAACGAGTTCGGGAAAAGCATGCGCTACCGCTCTATCCGCGACCTTGCTACCTCAGAATCGGGGCAGCTCATCCGCGAGCTGAAGCCCGTGTGGCTGATGAGCCCGCTGAGCGTGTCGGATACGCTGCCGCTGCAAACAGATTATTTTGACGTGGTGATCTTTGATGAGGCCAGCCAGATCACACTCGAAGAGGGGGTGCCGCCGGTTTACCGCGCCTCGCAAGTGATTATTGTGGGCGATGAAATGCAAATGCCGCCAAGCAACTTCTTTAGCAGTTCTGCTTCAGATCCCGACGATCTCTGGGAGAATGATAACGACGATCCGCGTTATTTTTCGCTGGATGCGGATAGCTTTCTTACCCAGGGCGCACGTAAATTTCCGTCGGTGATGCTGGGCTGGCATTACCGGAGTCACCACGAATCGCTGATAGGGTTTTCGAACGCATCATTTTATAAGAATGAGCTGTTAACCATCCCGGATGCGCTGGACCATCACCGCGACCTGCCGGAGATTGTATGCGAAAGTAAAGAAGACGCGTTGCGGTACGTCCCGGCAATACTTGAGCGCCCGATCAGCTACCATTTCCTGAAGAACGGCGTATATGAGAATCGCAGCAACATCGCCGAAGCGGAATATATCGCCGAACTTGTGAGAGGGCTTTTACTGCGGCAGAACGGGCTGAGTATCGGCGTAGTCGCCTTTTCGATGGAACAGCAGGGCGAGATCGAAACCGCCATCGGGCAGCTTTGCCAGGTTGATAAAACATTCGGGAAAATGATGGAGGATGAGTACAAACGGATGGAGAACAACCAGTTTGTGGGTATCTTTTTCAAGAATCTCGAAAACGTACAGGGAGATGAGCGCGACATTATTATCATGAGCACTTGTTACGGGCACGACCCGCATGGGAAGATGATCATGAACTTCGGTCCCATCAACCGCAGGGGAGGCGAAAAGCGATTGAACGTGATCTTTTCAAGAGCCAAGAAACGCATGTGCGTAGTAAGCTCTGTCAAGTATACCGACATCAGGAACGAGTACAACGAGGGCGCCAACTATTTCAGGAAGTACCTTTTGTATGCCGAGCTGGCCAGCACCGGGAACATGGAGCTGGCTAACGAGGTACTGCGGTCGGTATCGCAGCACGATCAGCAGGCTGCTGCCGGTCTTTATAAAACGGTAGTGACCGATCAGCTACAGCAATTGCTGAATGAGAGAGGATACACCACAAAAGCGCTGGTGGGCCAATCACACTTTAAGTGCCACCTGGGAGTTAAGAAATCCAGGGAGGACGATAGCTATACACTCGGGATCCTGGTAGATGATGCACTGCATTATACAAGCAACGACCTGCTGGAACAATACCTCTTTAAGCCGGAAGTGCTCCGCTCCGGGGGATGGCGCGTGGTTCAGGTATTTTCCAAAGACTGGTATGATGATAAAGAGAAAGTGCTCGAAAAGGTCATCGCTGCGCTGGAAGAACCGGGAGAACAACCAGGACCAGGTGAGCCGCTCGGCGACGAAACGATGGAAGACACTCCTGTTGAGGAACCTGTTTTGAAAGAAAAGCTTGTGGAAGTAGAATGGGTGATCGGCGCGGGGCCTGAAGAACAGGCGCAAACCGTTCCAAACCGGTTGATTAATACCGAAAACGGCAGCAACAAGTTTTGGGAAGCCTGGGTAGAAGGTAGCGACCTGGTGGTACAATACGGCAGGATAGGCACCCGGGGGCAGCGGATCATTAAAACGTTCGAATCGCCCGTGCTGGCGGAAGCGGAAAGGGAGAAACAGGAGAGGCAGAAGTTAGCGAGGGGATACCGTATGGGTTGAAAGTTGGAAGTCCGGCATATTAATCATTAAGCACGATCCAGACCGGCCCGTGGTCGCTTGATTTTTCCCACCCGCGTACATGGCGGTCGACACCCGCGGACGTCAGGCGGTTATCGAGCCCGGCGCTTAGCAGGAAATGGTCGATGCGTAACCCGGCGTTGCGGCTGTAGGCATCGCGGAAGTAATCCCAAAACGTGTAGATGGTTTCGTCGGGATACAGTTTTCGCAGCGCGTCCGTCCATCCTTGTTTCAGTAACGTGTTAAACGCGGCGCGTGTCTCGGGCCTGAAGAGGGCGTCTTCTACCCAGCGTTCCGGTTTGTATGCGTCGAATTCGGTGGGGATCACGTTATAGTCGCCCGCCAATACCACCGGCTTCCCGGAGGCGAACAACTCTTCGGCATGCGCGATAAAGCGGTCGAACCACTGTAATTTATAGTCGAACTTAGGGCCGGGAGCAGGGTTCCCGTTGGGGAGGTAAAGGCAGCCTACCGTGATGCCATCGGCTATTGCTTCGATGTAGCGGCTATGCTCGTCGTTCGGGTCGCCGGGCAGTACGCGCCTCACCTCCTGGATATCGCCGCTCCGAGATAAGATGGCCACGCCGTTCCAGCTTTTTTGCCCATGCCAGATGGGGGTATAACCTGTATCGCGAATGGCTTGTTCGGGAAATTTCTCCTGCGGCGCCTTCAATTCCTGCAGGCATGCCACATCAGGTTTAGTTTCTTCGAGCCAGCGAAGCAGCACCGGCAAACGGCCATTTACGCCGTTAACATTGTAGGTAGCAATTTTCATACGAGCGGGGAGTAGTGGCCTAAGATAAGATTATATTGCCCGCAATGCGGGCGTTCCCGGGGGGTGAGGGCTCGCGGAGCTGTTATCATGATCGGCGCGATCAGCCCTTAATCTTAAACTCCGGGTCCTTAATGTAGGTTTCCCATAGCTCATCGAGCGCGCTTCCGGTGAGCTGTGTCCAGCTTTCGGCCGTATAAGTATGTAATCGCAACTGTTTGTCGAGTTCCTTAACCAGCCCTTTTTTCTTCGTCGCTTCTATCCAGGCCAGGAAACGCGCGGTAATGCGGTAGCTGTTTTTGTAACTCTGACCGGCCTTGTACGGCGTAAGCGACCATTTGGCTGCAGGATTGGCCACGCCGAATTTATAGCGCACAAAATCAGCAATACCTTCGGTAAGCCAGCCCGGACCTACGCTGCGACCGTAATTCTGTACGATGTGCATCACCTCGTGGGTAACCACATCGATGTCGCCCGCGTGAGAACGCATATATTTAGAACTGAACACCACCCGGCCGTTGGAGGTGGCCGCCACGCCTTTGTAGGCGGTATCGATCACAAAGGTTACTTCTTTAAGCGTTTGCCTGTTGTATTCCTTTGCGAGCTTGGGATATACTTCGAAGAAAGTCTTGATCAGCTTGTCCTTTAATGTGTCGGGGAATGTGGCATCCTGGTTTGTGAAAGTGAGTTTATAGCCCTTTTTTTGGATCACTTCGGAAGATTGCGCATGCACAGCGGAGGTTAACAAAATGGCCGGGAGCAATGCCGGGAGAAGTCGCTTTAAGTGGATCATGGTATTAAAATTATATGCCGAAGATAATAAAATGCCTTTTGCGGATTCGTAAAATCTAAGCTACGCGCACCACCTTGGCAAGGGTTGAATCAACCGGTATTTTACAGGGTGAAATTGCCCCTGCAGCACCCGGGAAGCGAGCGGACGATAAAACAGGTTATTGCTTGCTTAAAGAGAACGGCTTGTCGGCGGTTGCCAGGCCGCGTGTTTTCTCCGGTTGCGGGCTCATTTCCAGCGTTAAATTGCCGCCTTTCAGGATGTCGCTGTGCAACAGGAAATTGCGGGTGTAAGCTGCGCCGTTTAAGGTGGCCGACCGGATATACACGTTTTCCTTGCTGTTGGCAGGCGCGCTGATCACGAACTTATTTCCGTTCTCCAGGTTAATGGTAATCTTTTTGAACATAGGGCTTCCCAACACGTACTCGCCGGTACCGGGTGTAACGCTGTAAAAGCCGAGCGCGCTCAGCACGTACCACGACGAAGTTTGTCCCTGGTCCTCATCGCCGGGGTAGCCGTTTTCTGACGCGTCGTAAAGTTTTGTCATCACTTCACGGGCGTGGTACTGCGATTTCCAGGGCTCGCCGGCATAATTATACAGGTACACCATGTGCTGGATCGGCTGGTTACCATGAGCGTATTGGCCGAGATTTGCCATCACCATTTCCGTCATTTCGTGGATCATACCGCCATAACTTCCCACTTTTACGGTGTTGGGAACGGTGAATACAGAATCGAGCTTGGCCGTGAAGTTCCGGTCGCCCTGCATCAGGCCGATCAGGCCGTTAATGTCGTGGAAAACCGACCATTGCCAATGCCAGGCATTTCCTTCCGTGAACGGGCCGCCCCATTCCACGGGATCGAAGTTGGGAAGCCAGTTCCCTTCGGCATCGCGGCCGCGCATAAACCGGGTGCCCGGATCGTACAGGTTTTTGTAGTTGTACATTTGGCGTTCGAACACACCCTGGTAGAACGTATTGCCGGTAACCTTCGCAAGCTGGTACCCGCAGAAATCATCGTAAGCGTATTCAAGGGTTTTGGCTGCGGCTTCGCGGTATTTCGGCGAAGGCACATATCCCAGTTGTGCGTATTCGCGCCAGCCGTCGCGGCCGTTTGCCGGTCCCCAAGGCCCCTTGTCCGTTGATTCATGAAGGTAGGCTTTCAATGCTTCGGCGGGATCGAACGTACGGATCCCTTTCACCCACGCATCGGCCAACAGCGAGATGGCGTGGTTGCCCACCATGCTCCCGGCTTCGCTGGGAAATGACCACGACGGCAGCCAGCCGCATTGGCGCCAGGCGTCGATCATGGCCTGCATGTAGCGGCCGTGCATGGTGGGGTGTAAAAGCGTGTTCAGCGGGAACTGCGCGCGGAAGGTGTCCCAGAAACCGGTGTCGGTAAACATGTATCCATCGTGTACTTTACCATCGTAAGGACTAAAATACACGGCTTTCCCGTTCTTATCGAGCTCATAGAACTTTCGCGAGAACAGGCTGGCCCTGAACAGGCACGAGTAAAAAGTTGCTTTATCCGCCTCGCTGTCGCCCTCTGCCTGGATCTTTCCCAGCTCCCTGTTCCATACCGCGGCGGCTTTTGCTTTGGTTTGTTCGAGCGTTTTATCATCACCCAGCTCATTGGCCAGGTTAAGCTCGGCTTGTTCTGCGCTGATGTAAGAGGAGGCCGTCTTGGCTTGTACTACGGCGCCTGGCGCAAATTCGAGGTATGCGCCGCGTCCGCGCCCTTCTGCCGTAAGCGAATCGGGATGGACTGCACCTGTCCGCGCTTCCCAGGTGCCATATTTCCTGATGGGCTTATCAAACTGGATGGTGAAGTAGCTTTTCCAGCCTGCCCGGAACCCGCGCCCGTTGTTTACGTAACCGGTGATCCTGTTTTTTCCCGGGACCACGCGGATGCCGCTCAGCCCCGTGTACCCGTCGAGCACCAGGAAGCTCTTTTTCCCTTTGGGGAAGGAAAAGCGCAGGTGTGCGCCGCGGTCGGTAGGCGCGATCTCGGTGGTAATGCCATTGTCGAACTTCACTCTGTAATAGTTCGGTTTTCCTGCTTCGTTGGCGTGGCTGAAGGCGGCCTCCCGCGCATTTTCGTTCACTACGAGCGAGTCGATCTCGGGCATCAGCGAAAAAACGGCGTAATCGTTGGTCCACGAACTGCATTGGTGCGCCTGCTGGAATCCCCGGATATGGGTCTTAAAGTACTGGTATTTCCAGCCATCGCCGTTTTTGCCCGTTTGCGGGGTCCAGGTATGCATGCCGAAGGGGAGCGCGGTAGTGGGGTAGGTATTGCCACGGGTAAGCTCGTGTTTGGAGTTGGTGCCCTGGAGCGTGTTTACGTATTTTACCAGGTCGGTTTCCTGGGCGAAAAGCGGGCTGCTGAGGAGGACGAGCCCCGCGAGTAAGGGTGATTTCATGTTAAATTATTTTATTTACCTGCGCCGGGTGACGGGAAATTGCGAAATGCGAAGTTGCGTGCAACCGTATGGGACCAGGATAATATCTTCCGCCGGTCCGGCCTCTACTCCATAAATGGTACTGTAAGGCAGCGGTCCGGCCATGCCGTTGTAAAGCTGCCATGAAGGAACCGGGCGCCCTTTGGCCCTGATCTGCACCGGCGCGTTTTCAAGATTCCAGGGGTAGAGGGCCACTTCTCCCTTTTTTTCGAACATGTAACTGGTTTCCAGTTGAGTAACGGGTGTTTCAATCAGCGCGTAATTCCATGGGGTGGCAGGGAACACTTCATCGTATGAGCCGTAATCGTCGGCATCCTTGTCATTGGCTACGTGCTTCACCTGTTCGCCGATCTTCAGGGCATACGTAATGGGGCCTCGTTCTACGGATATCGAATTTTCATACCATGTATTTTTAAAGATGTGCATGGGGAGCTGCAGTTCCACCACATCCCCCGACTTCCAGTTGCGGGAGATCTTAACCACCTGGTTGCCTGTTGCTTCCCGGAACAGGGCGCCGTTTATCCTTATCGCGGCGTTTTTGCACCATCCGGGGATGCGGAGGTGGAACGGGAATGTTACAGGCCGGGCTTTCGTATCCGTCGTGAGCGTAAACCGGATGGTTTCATCAAAAGGGTAATTTGTATCTTCTGTAAACGAGATCTTTATGCCGCCGGCCACGGTAGCCGTTACTTCGCTGGCTGAATAGACCAGTGCGGCGATTCCCTTATCCGGCGTGGTGTACCAGAGGTTTTGCGTGAATTTCGGCCAACCCTGGTGCATGTTCGAGGTGCAGCAAGGGTAGCCGGTGAGCAGGCCGTAGCAAACGTCGGTACCCCCATGGTTGTCGCCGAAGTTGCGCATCTGGCGCGTAAGCATCACCTGGTTGGCTTGCTGAAAGTATTGACGGGCCATAAAATCGTCTGAAGCCTGGGTGGGCAATGCGTTAAACGCGATCTTTTCAAGCTGGTCGGCATACGTTACGCTGCCGGTGATGCCGAGCGCGCTTTCCAGCGTGAACATCATTTCTACGGCCGTGCAAAACTCCGATCCCTGGGTGGGGTTGTTGCCGTGCAACGCCTCATCTCCGCCATAAAGCCCGTGCGCCAGGCCATTGTATTTTCGGATGTCACTAAGGCCTTTTTCCAGCGCATCTGCATATTGTTTTTCCGGGTGATGCTGGTAGTAAATGATCGGTTCTTTCATCCCCTGGGCAAGGTTTACAGTATGGATACTGCCGGGTTTGCTGAGCATATCCGTGTTTAAAAAGGCGTTGGTGAAATCGAAAGCCTGTTTATGCAGCAGGTCGCCAAGC
The DNA here is from genome assembly GCF_009834915.1 of Hufsiella ginkgonis. Lineage (GTDB taxonomy): Bacteria > Bacteroidota > Bacteroidia > Sphingobacteriales > Sphingobacteriaceae > Hufsiella > Hufsiella ginkgonis. The sequence goes on from NZ_WVHS01000003.1 coordinate 589,628, forward strand.
CTGAGCAGGAATTTATCACCGGTAATATTATACAGCCAGTACACTACGGCGAGGTTATCGCCGGCACGGTATTTTGCCCAAAAGGTCCAATGGTCCAGCGGCTTTGCCGGAAGCTCTTTTAACTGGTATTTAAAGTAGCCGGTCATAAGGCTGATCACGCGCTGATCGCCGGTGGCGGAATAGTACTGCCTGAGGACCTTCAGCATCACCATCTTAGGCCACCAGTCGCGGCTGTTATTGCGCTGGATACCGCGCTCGCCGGGGTAGTCTGTGGTAGGACCGAAGTAGCCATCGGGTTGCTGGCTTCGGAGCGCCCATTCTACCCAGGGTTTCGTTTTAGCGATCAGCTCTTTGTCGTCAAGGATATAAGCGAGCGGCAGCAGTCCGTCTATCCAGTAAGGTCCGCGTTCCCATTGGTCGCCATCGCCGCCAAGCCAGCCGTTTCGCTGGTCCATCACCTTGGGATACAGCTTATCGAGATTCCCGGTGGCGCCGTTCTTCTGGCGTACCAGCATCTCCCTCAGCCAGCCTTTCGGTTTAATGGCGCCTAACGGCAGTTCCTGGTAGGGGTTTTGACGCAGCGGCTGACCCATAGCAGGAATCGCCAGGCTTAGGATCAAAAGCTGGAACAGGATTTTCATTTAATTCGGTTATGTTGCCACAAGATAATACATAAGACGCCGCTAACCAACGAGTCCTCTTTATTTTTATGAAAGGGTATGGGTTTTACTCGCGGGAATCGTGCTCCTGTCAGGCGAAAGAACGTTCGCGCAAGCTGCGGACAGCGTAAATACATCGCAGGTAAAAATGCTGTTATGTCGCCGTTTAATACTGCATGACAGCACAGGCGGAGATCTATTAAAAGCTTCTACGCGCCGGGCCAAACAGGCACGTTCCAGGTTTTCCTCCAGGGCATTACCGCCAACGGCGGACCGTAAGCAAAACGGTCACGTTCGGAGTGAAAATATAAATAACTGCTGAGACGACGATATCGCTGGGAGGGAGAAACGTAGCTTCCTGTAAGTGATAGTAATAAAACGGGAATATAACAGTTTATCTTCCAGGATCACCAATGTGAAAATTTGTTAAAAAACGCAGGCCTGACCATGCTTTGTGACAGGTTGCTTATATTTAGCACGTGTTCACTTATTTTGCCTTTGATGAAGATCAGACAAACTCTCGCCATACTAACCATTCTGCTGTGTTGTGTGCTGCCCGCTTTCTCGCAGCGCGACAGCGTTTCGCTCAGCACCGTTATTAATAAAACCAACACCCTCATGGAGTCGCGCCCGCTCGAAAAGGTGTACCTGCATTTCGACAAACCGTATTACGCTATTAATGATACGATCTGGTTTAAAGCGTACCTCACCTTCGGGTTGCACCAGCCGTCGGAATTGAGCAAGATCGTGTATGTAGACATCATCAGCAGCCGCGATTCACTGGTAAGGACCCTGATGCTTCCGGTCAAGGACGGCGCAGCCACGGGATCTGTACCGCTCACACCGCCCATGTTTAAGCAAGATAACTATCACATAAAGGCGTACACTAAATGGATGGCGAATTTCGACCAGGCTTACTTTTTTAATAAAACCATCAGCGTCGGAAATTCCATCAACAAACAGGTAACGTCGCGCGTGGCCTTTAAAAGAAGCGTGAGCAACAATATTCCCCAGGTAAGCGCTTCCATTACTTACAACGATCCGGACGGTAACCCCTATACGAATAAGAAAGTGAACTGGGTGATCACTTCGGGTTTTGACGAGATCGCCAAAGGCAGGGAAACCACGGACGACAAAGGGTTGCTTACCATCAATTTTGCAAACACCCGCTCGCTGGACCTCGCGGGAGCCGTTCTCACCACCACGCTGGATGCCGGCAATAAAAAGGAATACGACCAGGTTTATCCGCTCAAATCTGTAGCGGCCCCCAACGATGTGCAGTTTTTTCCCGAAGGTGGCAGCCTGATCGGCAGCATCCGGTCGAAAGTAGCCGTTAAAGCCATTCAATCGAACGGTTTGGGCACAGACTTTAGTGCCACGGTAACCGACAATTCGGGAGCATCTATCACTACATTCGATTCACAGCATGCGGGGCTCGGCGCCTTTGTGTTCACGCCCGATGCGGGGAAGAGTTATAAGGTAAACGTAGATTTTAAAGACGGCACCAGGGGGAGCTACGATCTTCCCCGCGTCCGCGCCAGCGGGATATTGCTCAGCGCCAGCGTTACCGATACCAGTAAGATCTTTATCAGGCTTACCGCCGACTCTACGTACTTTAAGAGCCGCATGGGGCAGACTTTTTATGTGCTCGGTAAAAGCGGCCAGGTCATTTGTTACGCCGCGCAGATCAGCCTTAATAGCCCTTCCTTCTCCGCCTATATCCCTACCGGGAAGTTTCCGTCGGGCGTCGTTCAGATCACGCTGATGAGCAATACCGGCATCCCGCTAAGCGAGCGCGTGGTGTTTGTATCGCACAAAGACCAGCTCGGGCTTACGGTAGCTTCCGATAAGCCTGTTTATGGCCGGAGGCAGAAGGTTAAGCTCAGCATCACCGCAAAGAACAGCGTTACCCCGGCATTTGCCGATCTCTCGCTCTCCGTGATTGATGAAACCAGGATACCTGTAAATGAAAGCACAGAAACGACCATTTTGTCGCATCTCCTGCTTTCATCCGACCTGAAAGGTTATATCGAGAACCCGAACTATTATTTCAGGCAGGTGACCGAAAAAACCATGGCCGATCTAGACCTGCTGATGCTTACCCAAGGCTACCGGCGATTCACTTACCAGGAAATATTATCAGGCAAGATCCCTCCGGTGGTGTATTTGCCGGAGCAGGGCATCGAACTTACCGGTACCCTGCGCGCGCTGGATGGCCGGCCATTCAAAGGCGGGGTATTAAACCTTTCCATCCCCGATAAATACTATTCCGCACGGGCGGTGAGCGATGCAGAGGGCAAGTTTAAATTCCCCAACCTGGCGTTTGCAGATTCGGCACAGGTGATTGTGAGCGCAAAAGGCAATTACAACGCCAAAAGCCTGATGGTGATGATGGATGGTACCGCTTACCCGGCCGTAGAGAAGAACCCGAATTACCCGGACGAGCGCCTCAATATCGACACCATGATGGTAAACTACCTGCAGAACGTTAAGAAGATCTATGAAAGCTCGCGCGTGCTGAAGGAGATCACGATCACCTCTAAAGCGCCTAAAAAAACCACCACGGTACATACCGACTACCCGGCGCTTACCGGCCTGAGTCCTAATGCGGACCATGTGATCAACGGCGACCGCCTGACGGGCTGCAACAACGTGCTCACCTGTTTGCAAACGATGGCATTTGGTGTGACGCTGGTAGACAACGTGTTTTATGTTGCGCGTGATTATAATGCCGGCCAACGCATACCGATGGCGGTTTTCGTGAAAGGTATGCCGGTGGACGTTTCCTACCTGATGTCGCTTAACCCAGCAGAAATAGAATCGGTGGAGATCTTTTTGAAAGACGACCTCGGCCTGGTAAACCGTGCTTACCAAACCAACGGCGTACTGGTGATCAACACCAAAACAGCCCCCAAAGGCACCAAGATCAGCCTGCAGGAGTTACAGGATATCATAGGCCAGCCAAGCGTCGCGAAAATGTCGCCCAAAGGCTATGACTTTGCCAAGGTATTTTATGTGCCTAAATACGTGGTTGGCACCAATACTTTTGGTCCCGACCTCCGGACCACCATTTTCTGGAACCCCAAAGTGCTAACGGATGCCGCCGGCAAGGCTTCGGCCGAGTTCTTTAGTGCCGATAACAAGGGCACCTACCGCGCGGTAGTAGAAGGTATAGATAAAGAAGGCCGCATCGGCCGTACCGTTTATCGTTTTAAAGTAGAATAATGGCTGCTCAAAATGCGGGGTACTGGATAGAAGCACTCCAGCTGCTGCCTCATCCCGAAGGTGGATTCTATAAAGAGGTCTTCCGTTCACCGGGCGAGGTGCTCAGGACCGGCGAGTCGATTCCCCGGCAGGCGTTTACCTCGATCTATTACCTGCTTGAAGGAGCGGATTATTCCGGGTTCCACCGGATCGCGTCAGACGAAATATGGTATTTCCACAAAGGTGATCCGCTGGTGATCCATATCATTGGCGCGGCAGGTGAGCTTATCAGCAGGGAACTTTCTGACCAGCCGGGCGGTAATTTGTCCGTCACCGTTCCCGCGGGTTTGTGGTTCGCCGCGGAACTGCCCGGTAAACAGGGCTTCACACTGGCCAGCTGTGCCGTTGCGCCAGGTTTCGATTTCCGCGAATTTGAAATGGCTAGCCGGTTGCAGCTTGCAGCCGACCATCCTGTGCATGCGGCGCTCATAAACCGCCTTTGCCGGGAACAGGGCACGGATTAGCCGTTGCTGAGCTGGGTTTTGGCGGCTTTTTTAGTACCCCTGTACTTTGAAAGGTTGATGAGCAACACGCTTCCCAGGATAATGGCCAATCCCAGTACCTGGATGACGGTAATGCTTTCCCCGGCAAACACTACACCCAATATCACCGCAACTACCGGGTTAACATACCCGTAAGTGCTTACCTGCGTAGCCGAACGTACTTTTAACAGCCACACATAAGCGCTAAACCCCGCGATAGATCCAAATACCACCAGGTATGCCGTAGCCAGCCAGGCATCTGCCGGTACGGCGGCCGCATTAAAAGACCCCAGCTCTTTCCCGATGACCGAACCGGGCATAAAAGCGATGCCTGCCGCCAGCATCTGCCAGGCAGAAGTAACGGTAGTGGAACTGTCGCCCTGGTGATATTTTGAGTAAAGGGAGCCCCCGGCCCACGTTGCGGAGCCGAGCATGAGCAGGGCAAGCGCACCCGCACCCGCCTGGACGGCATCGCCGTGAATGGCTGCGGTGATCTTCTCGTAAAAAAGCAGGATAACGCCTGCAAAACCGATCAGCAAGCCGAAGATGGTATTGCGGCTGCTGAAGTTCTCCCGCCATTTCGGTTTATCGAGCAATACGAACCACAGCGGAGCGGCCGAAACGAGGATCGCTACCAGGGCGCTCGGCAGGTGTTGCTCCACCCAGATCACGATGCCATTGCCAATAAAAAGCATCAGGAAACCAGAAACCGATGCATGCAGGACAGTTTTCCTGTTGAAAACATCCTCTTTGCGCACCAGGCACCAGGCAAGCATCATAAGGCCTGAAGCCATAAACCTGATCGCACCCAGCAGGAACGGGGGAATCTCGTGAACCGCTATGCGGATGAAAAAATAAGTGGACCCCCATACGATATACACGGTTGCAAAAGCGACGATAACGGCGACGGATGAAACAGGTTTAGCGGCAGGTGTCATGATTAACGGGCTACCCGTACAACTCCTCCCGTTGTTTCTGTACCTGCTCGCTGTTGATGTATTCGTCATAAGTCATCAGCTTATCGATCAGTCCTTTGGGGGTAAGCTCGATAATGCGGTTGGCCACGGTTTCAGTAAGCTCATGGTCGCGGGAGGTGAAAAGCATCGTTCCGCGAAAATCTTTCATGCCGTTGTTAAGCGCGGTGATCGACTCCAGGTCGAGGTGGTTGGTCGGTTCATCGAAGATCAGCACGTTAGCCTGCTGCAGCATCATGCGCGAGAACATGCAGCGCATTTTCTCGCCCCCTGAAAGCACCGAGCTCTTTTTCAGCACTTCTTCACCGGAGAAAAGCATCCGGCCTAAAAAGCCGCGGATAAACTGCTCATCCTTATCGCCCAGCGAATATTCCCGCAGCCAGTCTACCAGGTTGTCGTCTTTACCCTCGAAGAATTTACTGTTGTCATTCGGGATATCGGCCAGGTTAATGGTTACTCCCCACTTAAAGGTACCGGTATAATCCGTGTCCCTTCCCGTAAGAACGTTATAGAATGCCGTGGTGGCCAGGCTATTCTTAGACAGTACGGCGATCTTGTCGCCCTTGTTCACCATCAGGTTGATACCTGAGAAGAACACCTCGCCGCCGGACACCTTGCGCAGGTTATCGATCTGGAGGATCTGGTCGCCTGCGTCACGTCCTTGGTGGTTGTTGAACAGGATGGCGGGGTATTTCCTGTTTGAGGGCTTGATCTCGTCGAGGTTGATCTTTTCCAGCGCCTTTTTACGGCTGGTAGCTTGTTTGGATTTGGAGGCGTTGGCGCTGAACCTGCGGATAAATTCCTGGAGCTCTTTCACTTTGTCTTCCATTTTCTTGTTCTGGTCTGAACGCTGCCTGAGCGCTAACTGGCTCGACTCGTACCAGAAAGTATAGTTCCCCGAGAAGATGGACACTTTTCCGAAGTCTATATCCGCCACGTGCGTACAAACGGTATCGAGAAAGTGCCTGTCATGCGATACGACCAGGATAATGCCCTGGTATCCCGCAAGGAAGTCTTCCAGCCAGGCGATGGTGTTAATGTCGAGGTCGTTGGTAGGCTCATCAAGCAGCAGGATGTCGGGATCGCCAAACAAAGCTTGTGCCAGTAACACACGCACTTTCTGGTTGCCATCCAGCTCTTTCAGCAGCTTGTAATGAAGTTCTTCTTTAATGCCCAGGTTACTGAGCAGGGTGGCGGCGTTATTTTCGGCGTTCCAACCATCCATTTCGGCAAACAGGTTTTCGAGCTCACCGGCACGTTCCCCGTCCTTATCTGTAAAGTCTTCTTTGGCGTACAGGGCATCCTTCTCCTTCATGATGTCGTACAGCGTTTTATGGCCGTGCAGCACCGCCTCGATCACCGGAAATTCGTCGAACGCATAGTGGTTTTGCGTCAGCACGGCCATCCGCTCACCGGGAGTGAAACTCACCGAACCGGTGCTGGGATCGATCTCCCCCGAAAGAATCTTTAAAAAGGTGGACTTGCCCGCTCCATTGGCGCCGATGATGCCATAACAGTTGCCCTGGGTGAATTTAAGGTTGACGTCTTCAAATAGTGTGCGCTTGCCATAACGCAGCGAGAGATTGGATACCGTGATCATGCGTAAAAATGAGCCGCAAAGGTACGGAATTTCCATTAAATTTAGTCTCTTTACGCATCGCCGCCGCGATCATAATGGATACTAACTGGCTAACCGATACGATTAAGACCGCGATAGGAAAAAAGCGGGTACTGCAGGCCGCTGCGCGCTTTGCCGGCGAGGAACTGCCCGTAACACGGCTGCTGGAACTGACTTTCGCTCCCGAAAAGGAGCAGGCGTTCCGTGCAGCCTGGATCCTGGAGCACCTGGCCACAGATATGCCGGACGCATTTCAGCCGGGAGCGGAGGCTTTTCTCGATCGTTATCCCGAGCAGCGGAACTTAATCTGCCAGCGTCATTATTGCCGCATCATGATGGAAATAGCGGGTAAAAAAAACGGCCTGCGATATAAAACGGTGCTGGAAAAGCGTAACCTTGACCCGGTGATCGATGCCACGTTCGAATGGCTCATCCAACCCGGAAGCCCCGTAGCGGTACAGGTGAACTGCCTGGATATCCTGTACCTGCTGAGACACCGGGCCGATTGGGTAACCGGTGAGCTGAGGCTGCATATCCCATTCCTGCTGCAGGGCGGCTCTGCCGCGATGCAAAGCAGGGGTAAAAAAGTATTGGCTAAACTATAAGAAATGACCATTAAAGAGCAACTATACCAGTATTGCCTGGAATATACGGAGGTACGCATCGCGGAAGCAAAACGCGCCATCGCCGAAGTACAGGAAGCCTCCCGTTCGGAGACCAAAAGCAGTGCGGGCGACAAATATGAGACCGGCCGCGCGATGATCCAGCAGGAGATCGACAGGAACCAGGCCCAGCTTTACGAGGCCGGGAAACTAAAAGCCGTGCTCGATCAGCTTAGCAGCACCGGTCAAACCAATGTAGTGCATGCCGGCAGCCTCGTTATAACCGACCGGGGAAATTTCTACATCGCCATCAGTGCCGGTAAAACAGTCATTGATGGCCAGGATTATTACACCATTTCGCTCGCTTCACCACTGGGTGCAAAACTGGCTGGTTTAGTGATTGGTAAGCAGGCGCTACTAAACGGTAAATGTTTTCGTGTAAAAGAGGTTTTATGAGGAGCGATGTTCTATATTCGCTTAAAATTGACTAACTAATGGACAATTATACTTATCTGATTGTGATCGGCATACTCGTGCTTATCGCATTTTTATCTTTCGTTACGGTGCGGCAGGGAACAGTGGCCGTGATTACGATCTTTGGCAAGTATCATCGTATCCTGCAGCCCGGGTTGAATTTTAAGATCCCGCTGATAGAGGTGATCTACAGCCGGATCTCTATTCAGAACCGATCTGTGGAGCTTGAATTCCAGGCGGTTACAGTGGACCAGGCGAACGTATACTTCAAAGCGATGCTTTTATATTCGGTATTTAATCAAAGCGAGGAAGCGATCAAGAACGTAGCTTTTAAGTTCGTTGACGAGCGCAACCTGATGCAGGCGCTGATCCGTACCGTGGAAGGCTCGATCCGCGCTTTCGTGGCAACAAAAAAGCAAGCCGACGTATTAATTCTACGCAAGGATATTGTGGAGCATGTGAAAGACCAGATAGACCAGACACTGGAAGACTGGGGTTATCACCTGCAGGATCTTCAGCTGAACGACATTACCTTCGACGAGGTGATCATGAAGTCCATGAGCCAGGTTGTGGCTTCCAATAACCTGAAAGCTGCCGCCGAAAATGAAGGCCAGGCACTGCTGATCACCAAAACGAAAGGGGCGGAGGCAGAAGGCAATGCCATTAAGATCGCTGCGGAAGCCGAACGGCAGGCGGCACAGCTAAGGGGGCAGGGGATCGCGCTGTTCCGCGAAGAAGTGGCCAAGGGGATGTCGGTGGCAGCTAAAGAAATGCAGCAGGCAAATATGGATACTTCGGTGATCCTCTTTACGATGTGGACAGAAGCGATCAAGCATTTTTCGGAGAATTCGAAAGGTAACGTGATATTCCTCGACGGTTCCACCGATGGCATGAAACGGAACGTACAGGAGCTGATGAGCGTTAACATGATGAGCAAAGATCTCGAAGCTAAGAAAGAGAAATAAACATATACAGGAGGGCGTGATGAAAAAGGCCGTGTTGCTAGTACTATTGGTTTTAGTGGTATCGTTGCTGCGGGCACAACCTAAAGAAACCCTGATCGTGTTAAACAAATCCGGCAATACCCTGGTATTTGTCGACCCGGCCGGGATGAAGGTACTTAAAACGTTGTCAACCGGCGACGGGCCTCATGAGGTTGCCATTTCCGGCGACAATAAGCTGGCCTATGTCTCTAACTACGGGAGCCAGCAAGGCGGAAACTCGATCGATGTTTTTGATATCCCAGGCCAGGTGTTTGTTAAAAGGATCGACGTGGGGGCGCTGCAGCGTCCGCATGGCCTTTTTGAAAAAGCGGGTAAGTTGTACTTCACCTGTGAAGGAAGCAAGCTGGTGGCCCGCTACGATCACCAGTCGGGTAAGATCGACTGGAAAGCGGAAACCGGGCAGCAGGCAACGCATATGATAGTGGTTACGCCAGACGGAGAACGTTTATATACCGCCAATATTCAGTCCAATAGCGTGTCTGTGATCGAGGTGGCCAACCCGGCGAAGAACAGCATCGTTCCTGTAGAACCAAAACCGGAAGGTATCGATATTTCACCGGACGGTAAATTGGTTTGGGTAGGACACAACGACGATGGCAGCATTTCTGAAATAGAAACCGCGGGCAATAAAGTGACCGGCACTTTTAAGATAGGCAAAATGCCTATCCGGGTGAAGTTTGCCCCTAACCAGCAATTTGCGCTTGCCGTAGACAACGCCGGGGAGGAACTGATCATGATCGATATACGTACGCACGCGGTGCTGAGGCGTCTTAAGCTCGATGGCTCGCCTGTCGGGATGGTGATCTCCAAAGACAGCAAATATGTGTATGTGTCGCGTACCCGGCAAAATCGCGTGAGCAAGATCGATCTCGGGAAATTTGAGGTAGCGGCTTCTGTAGAAACGGGCTCCAATCCCGATGGGATCAACCTGGCCTACTAAGGTTGAGTTATTCTCAATAAAATGAGGAGAAATAGGACAATTGGTAAGGGTCGGGTTTCGGAGATATCAAAGCAGAATAATTTCTCAGAGAAAAGATGCACACTTTATAACCGGCGTTATGGATGGCATTGATAAGAAACAACAAGAGCGGTTCTTTGCCATCATCGCCGCGTTACCGGCCATCATTAATTTCGGATTGCCGCGTAAATAGCTTCTCTCTAGAAGCTATTTACGATACTGTTCCTCAATGTTTTCGAAGTCCAGTAGCCGCTGGCGATGATCCGCCGGATGGTGAATAACGGATCATCCAGGTCGCGTTTTTCTGCTAACGCGAACGCGGCGATAAAACCTCTCTTTTTGAGCTCGGGAATGCCTTTCGCGTTCCATAAACCAAATGGGTAAGCGAAGTAAGTGATCTTTTTCCCGGTGATCTCCTCCAGTTTTTTGGTCGGTTTTTCGATCTGGGTTACCCAATCTTCGCCCTCGTACTTTTTAAAGTTGTGGTGGTCCCATGTGTGGCTGCCGATCACGTGACCGGCATCAGACAGGATCTTGATCTGTTCCTTTGTCATGTAGTTTGGCCGCCCGATGGACACGGTCATGATAAAGAACACCCCTTTGAAGCCATATTTTTTCATTTCGGGAGCGGCTATGGTGAACTGGTCGAGGTCTGTATCGTCAAACGTCAGCATGATCGGTTTAGAAGGCAGCGCGGCGCCGGTGGTGAGGTAGTTGTATAGCTGATCGGGCAGGATGGTGTGGTACCCGCTATCGGCCAGCATTTTCAGGTGCCCGCGGAACGTATCGGTGGGTACGATATAATCTTTAGCGGCTTTGGAGTCTTTTGCCCGCCAGTCGCGAATCTGGTGATAACACAGGATAGGCACCTGTTTGCGCGCATAAATGGTGGCCGCGTTGGCAGCCTTTCCCGGAACTTGCGCCTGCGCAGGAGCCGCACCACCTGGGGCAGCGGTTTCAGTGGTCGTTGAATCTTTCGTGTCTTTCGGTTCTTTCGACGCCGAAGAAGAGGTGCAGGCACCAAAAAGTAAGGGAAGGGCGAACAGGATCGCCGGGATGATTTTTTTCATAGGGTGGTAAGATAGTAATAGGTACCGTACAGTTAACTAAATTTATTTTTTAACGCGGCCAGTTTGGACAGCATGTCATCGCCGCCGCTTTCTTTTGCCGGCTGTGGTTTCCCCTGCGTGCGCGGAAAAGGCTGCTGCTTCTTTTCCGCCGGTTTGCGCGGCTCCCGGGCTTGTTTCATCGACAGCGAGATCCGTTTCCGGTTTACATCGACCTCGGTTACCGTAACCTCTACATGCTGGGCCACTTTAACCACTTCGTTCGGATCTTTAATGTACCTGTCGGCAAGCTGGCTCAAATGTACCAGGCCGTCCTGGTGTACGCCGATATCCACAAACGCGCCAAATGCTGTAATGTTTGTGATTATTCCAGGCAGTTTCATGCCCACTTTAAGGTCGCCGATGGCATTTACTCCTTCCGTGAAGCTAAATGCTTCGAACTGCTCGCGGGGATCGAGCCCTGGTTTGGCCAGTTCTTTTACGATGTCGCTGAGTGTAGGCAGACCGATATTTTCGCTCACATAGTCTTTCAGTTTTATCTTTTTGCGCAGTTCGGCGTCTTTTAACAGGTCGGCGATGCCGCAGCCGAGGTCAGCGGCCATTTTTTCTACCAGCGGATATCGCTCAGGGTGCACGGCGCTGGCGTCTAACGGGTGTACGGCATTCCTGATCCGGAGAAATCCTGCGGCCTGTTCGAAAGCTTTATCGCCTAACCGGGCCACTTTTCGCAATTCGTCGCGACGTTTAAACGCACCGTTCTTGTTGCGGTATTCTACGATGTTTTGCGCCAGTTGCGGCCCCAGACCGGAAATATAGGAGAGAATCTGTTTCGACGCGGTGTTCAGCTCAACGCCCACCGCGTTTACGCAGCTAACCACGGTATCGTCCAGGGAGGCTTGTAAACGGGCCTGGTCCACATCATGCTGGTATTGCCCTACACCGATGGATTTTGGATCGATCTTTACCAGTTCCGCCAACGGGTCCATCAATCGCCTGCCGATGGAAACCGCGCCGCGTACCGTTACATCCTGTGCAGGAAACTCCTGGCGTGCTACCTCCGATGCCGAATAAACAGACGCCCCGCTTTCGTTCACCATGATCACCGGGATCTGCGACAGTCCCAGGTTCCTGATAAACGTTTCGGTTTCCCTTCCCGCCGTGCCATTGCCAATAGCGATCGCTTCGGTAGCATGTTTCTCCGATAAATGACGCAGGGTTTTCTCCGCCTCCCTGGCGCCGCCCGCTCCCGTATGCGGGAAAATGGCGGTGTATTCGAGCAGTTGTCCCTGCTCATCCAGGCAAACCACTTTACAGCCCGTGCGGAAGCCCGGATCGATCGCCATTACTTTCTTTTGGCCCATCGGCGCCGCCAGCAATAACTGGCGGGCATTTTCCGCAAATACACGGATGGCTTCCTCGTCTGCTTTCTGCCGGGTAAGCAGCCTCACCTCCGTTTCCATGGAAGGTTTAAGCAGCCGTTTATAGCTGTCGGCAACCGCCAGCCTTACCTGGTCGGAGGCGGTATGGTAACCGTTTACAAACTGGTGGTCGAGCAGGGCGATGGCTTCATCCTCCGGCGGCTGCACGTCAAGCCACAGGATCTCTTCCTTTTCGCCGCGCCGCATGGCCAGCACCCGGTGTGATGGAGCACTTTTAACCGGCTCCGTCCAATCGAAATAATCCTTATACTTCTGGCCGGCTTCTTCTTTCCCATCGGCCACTTTCGACCGGAAGGTGCCTTTTTCTATGAATAGCTTCCTTACTGCGGCCCGGGCTTCCGCATGTTCCGCAATGTGTTCTGCCACGATATCGCGTGCGCCTGCCAGCGCCTCTTCGGCTGTTGCCACTCCCTTTTCGGTATCTACGAAGGTCGCCGCGGCCACCCGGATGTCTGCACTGGTTTGTGCAAGTAACAGGTCGGCCAGCGGCTGCAGTCCTTTTTCGCGGGCGGCACTAGCCCTCGTCTTTCTTTTCGGACGATAAGGAAGGTAAATATCTTCCAGCAGCGTCATTGTATCGGCATGGTCGAGTTGGGTTTTGAGCCCGTCCGTTAGTTTTCCAAGATCGGTTAACGAACGGATGATCGCTTCCCGGCGCTTATCCAGCTCTTTAAGCTGCTGCGACCTGTCGCGGATAGCCGCCACCTGCACTTCATCCAGGCTACCTGTCAGCTCTTTCCGGTAACGGGCAATGAACGGGATGGTGCCGCCTTCTTCCAGTAACGCCAATACGGCTGTTACTTGTTTCCCCGCAATGGAAAGCTCTTCCGCAATTTTTTTTGTATGATCGATCATGTCCTCAGTTTCAAGGCTGCGAAATTCTCCTTTAGTTGGGAGAAATCAAAGCGTTTGCCGATGAATAATCAGCCAACGGACAATGCTTCGTTATTTTTATTTTTTTACGATATTAGTTACAAATCCATTGTCATGAAAAAGTTCTTAAAAATCACTTTCGCCGCTTTTGCATTCTTTGTCGTGTTCATGATCACCTGTATGGGGTTCCGCCCGGTCGACACCACGGGGGAAAACGCGGTAACTGTGAACGCCAGGATCTTATCGGTGTATGAGGCCGGGACGAAAGACGCAGTTTTCGAAGTAGCCGGCAACCCCCGCGTAATGTATATTAACCGGGGATTGGAGCATGGGCTGCGGTTAAACGAGCTCCGTTCGACGCTGGTGGGAAAAACCGTTGAGATCTCTTATGCCAGGCACTGGACGCTGTTCCCTTCCTCGTTAAACAGCAAGCATATCGTGGCGCTAAAAATGGGTGAAAAAGTTATTTATTCGGAGCTGGATTAATTAAGGGGTTGCCTCCGGTGTATTGTTTGTACATCAACGGAATGTTAATTATCTTGACCGCAAAAAGCGTAAATGAGATCCGTTAACATTAAGGTTATATTACTTCTATTTTCAACCGCTCTTTTATTTTGTTGCAAAGGCGGTAAGTCAAAAAATCCCAGGAAAATTACCGCAGATGATAAGTACCTGTACCAGGATATCGCCAGGGACACCTTATTCCCTGCCACGATCGAAGAGATCACCTATACTTCCGGCGGTGCCAGGATCTACGGGTTCGGTTACCTTGCCAATGGCGAAGGGCCGCATGCCACCATCATCCTGGTACACGCCAACCCCGGGAATGAACGAAACCTGGACCTTGCACAAAACCTTCGCCGCGCCGGCGTTAACGTATTTTATTTCGACTATCGCGGAAGCTGGGGCAGCGAAGGCACTTATACTTACGCTAATTGTATCGAAGACACCCGCTCGGTGGTCGGTTTTGTAACGAACCCCGATAATGCGTTGCGCCTAAGGGTCGATATAGGCAACATCTTCCTGGTGGGCCATAACCTCGGGGCAGGGATCGGGATGATCGAAGGGCTGAACGACCCGCGGGTGCGGGGTGTAGCCGCCGTTTCTCTTGTAAACCCGTATACCACTTTCAGGGGGGAGAATGCCGAGCTGAACTTCTCTGATATGAACGAGTATTTCGAAACACTTGGCATGTTGAAGATGGACTCCAAAACGTTCCTGCTGGATATCGTTGCAAAATTGCCCGAATATAATATCGAAAAGATGGTTTCCGACGCTACAAAACCGGTACTGGTGATCGATGAACAGCACAACAACGAATTCCTGAAAAAGTACACCTCAAAGAAAAATGTGGAGTACGAATTTTGGGATACCGACCTCGAGTTCAGCGACAAGCGCATTGCCCTTACCCGGAGGTTAAAAGAGTGGCTGGATAAGAATAAAGGTATGGGTAAACGGGTAAAGAAACCCTGATCAGGTGCTGTGGATCATCCAGATGGCGATAACAGCCAAGACCAGGCCTGTTTTGTTTAGCAGGCTGAGCTTTTCGCGGAAGATCAGCAGCCCCACCAATGATCCGGCAACGATCACCCCGATATTCATTCCCGTAAAAATGAGGGACGGACGTGCAGCCTCCGCCTGGTGCGCTTTTACGTAAAAGAGGATGTTCCCGAAATTAAAGAGGCCCAGGATCCCCCCGCAAACCATGTTGATCCATTCGAATCTGGCTCTTTTGGTAAGCACGAGCCAGGCGAACCAGCAACTTCCCACCAGGAACGACAATACATATACCAGGAAAAGAGAAGTGAAATAAGGAACGCTCTTGAGAGCGGCTATTTCTTTAAACAGGATATCGATAGCGCCCATCCCGGCGAAAACAAGCACGAGGCAGATCCACGACGTATACACCGCTTTACCGCTCCCGGAGACGGCCTGGTCGGGTTGACGACGAAACGGGATAGACAATACCACTGCTGCCAGGCCCAGGACGATCCCGGCCATTTTGCCGCCCGGCAGCGATTCGCCGAACAGGCTGAACGAGGCAGCCAGCGGCACCAGCACAGACAGACGTTGTGCAACGTCGGTCCGCACGATCCCGTTACGCAGGACGGACAACCCGATAATGATAAAAAGTGCAGGGAGCAGGATGCCGAGCGAGCCATAGATCAGCCACGGCGCCTGTTGCAGGCCCGTAAATACCGGGCGGTAAATAATCAAGGTGAGCAATGCCGCCACCGGGTAGTTCCATGCAATGGCCTGGTTAATATCGATGCGGTACCTGCCAGAAAGTTTCAGCATTACGGACACTATTACACTGCAGCAAATACTTAAAAGTAAATAGATCATAAATTGGTTCTATTGCGTATGACCTGTAAATGATCAGGACCATAATCAGCTGAATAAATGCTTGTTCCGCGTACCGATGGCGCCCTGGTCCCTTCGCCCCACGATTGCGGGCCGGTAAAGATCCGCGCTTCGTCCCATAAACCGGCGTTGATGAACAATTCCAGTGTTTTTACGCCGCCTTCCACGATCACAGATTGTACATCGAGTAAATATAGCTGGAAAGCCGTCAGTTGCGGCAGGTAGTGGTCAAAATCTTCGAGCTGCAGCCAGCTGATCTTTCCTTGTTTATCGGTTTTTAACCCGTTAAGCACGATGGTGTCCTGCGACTGGTCGAACAATCGGAGCGTTTCCGGCAGATCCAGCCTCCGGTCTATGACGATCCGGGTGGGGTTGCGGCCCTGCCAATGGCGTACATTTAGCTGCGGGTCGTCGGCCAAAGCGGTATTTTTTCCTACCAGTATGGCATCTTCCTCGCTTCGCCAGCGATGTGTCAATCTTTTCGCGGCGGCAGAGGTGATCCACCGCTGCGAACCGTCCGCAGGTGCGAAAAAACTATCGGCCGTTTGCGCCCACTTAAGGATAATGTACGGCCGCTGTTTGCGTACGCGGGTAAAAAAACGTTTGTTGAGGTCTTCGCATGCCTCCTGCAGTACGCCTACGGTGACCTTTACGCCCGCTGCGGTTAACTTTTCGATGCCTTTGCCATCTACCTGGTCGAACGGATCGCGGCACCCGACCACTACGCGCGGGATGCCATGGCGGATGAGGAGGTCGGCGCAGGGCGGCGTTTTGCCGAAATGGGCACAAGGCTCGAGACTTACGTAGATGGTGGCATTGCTCAGCAGGTCCGCGGCATTGGGATAACGTTCGAGCACGGTATTTACCGCGTTTACTTCGGCGTGCGGGCCACCATATCGCTGGTGATAGCCTTCCCCGATCACCCGGTCATTATGTACGATCACCGACCCCACCATCGGGTTTGGGCTCACTTTACCGGCGCCAAGCCTCGCCAGCCCGATACAGCGGCGCATGTAAATTTCGTGGTGAGGCATATCCAAATATAGCTACTTTACTGCCCGTCAGAAAATTTCGGCGATCATACAACGTGCGCTGCCGCCGCCGTTTCGCTCGATGGTTGACAGGCTGCACCAACATAGCCTGGCATATTTTTCCAGCACGGCTACCTGTGCAGTTGTAAGCGACCGGTAAGCGCTTTCTGACATAAACAGGATGTGTTCGCCATTCATGTTCTTCAGCTCCAGCATGTTGCCGGCAAACCGGTTCACCTGGTCGTACGAGATCGCTACCAGTTCTTTGCCCGTACGCCCGAGCGAATTACTTACCATTTCGCGTTCCGTAACGTCGGCGATGCTCTCCAGGCAGACCACGGCAAATTGTTCGCCGATACACATCATCACATTGGTATGGTAAATAGGCGTTCCTGTATCGCCCATGGCGCGGAAAACAATGGGCGTATACCCAGCGATTTCACAAAAGGCGGTGAGTACGTCGCGGTGGGTACGCGGCGAAAGGCAGGCGTAAGCCAGTTTATTTACCCGGTCGAGCACCATGCTGCCGGTACCTTCCAGGAATTTTGATTGTTGTTCAAAATAACTCAGGTCCTCGATCCTGGAAACCGCGGCTATGTGCGACAGGGTACCGATCACTTCTTTTCTCCGCTCACCGCGCCTGTTTTCGGCTTCCATCGGGTACAGGAAAACCAGGCCGTTGTGAAACGAGATCCAGTTGTTAGGGAAGATCGAGTCGGGCGTGTTGCTCGCTTCCAGGTCGTTTATCACAGTGATTTCCAGCTGGTTGCTTCGCAGGATTTCTACCATTCGGTCAAATTCGGAAAGAGCCCGCTGCTGCACGTTTCCGGGATCGTCGCCAGCGGATTGGAAGGCGTTACTGGTCGCAGTTAACGGGTTATACCTGAAATCCGCAGGACGGACCATAAAGATCCGCGAGGTACATTGACCGGTCATGGTATTCATAATTCGCTACGGTTAAGCGGCATGCTCATGCAGTGAAACCCGCCGCGGGCCCGTGAAAGCTCGGCAGAAGGTACCGTGATCAACGTATTGGTGAGCGATTGCGGGTCGGTGCCGCCATTTTCAAACTGCTGAACCAGGTCGGCGGCTTTTATTACGCTGAACCCTTTTTCCCTGAACGCTTCGGCGGTTTTGTCGTTCCGGTCGTAACCGATCACCACTCCCTCCTTTAGTGCGAGCAGGTTGCAGGAGTCTGTCCATTGCTCACGTGCGTCGAAGGGAAAGCTGTTGTTGCCGGAATAAATAAAGGTGGTTGGTATGGTGCTGCCGAGGTCATTGCTGCTGATATCGTCGAGCAGGTCCTCGATACAGGCGAATTCCCTGGGCTGTCCTACACGGCCTTTCTCGAACTGCATGATCTGTGTTTTGTCTTTGGATTTTTTATCCGTGAACCGGTCTGCCGGTTCCGGTTCGGGTTTTACCTGCCGGGATGCCACAGAGCCCAGCACCACCCATGTGTCGCGTTTTACCTGGGTAAACAAGGTGTCGATGTGCATAAAATCGCGTTTATGCGGGATCCTGATCAGGGTAGCCTTGGTGATCACGCCTTTTTCAAAGAGCAGTTTCACCGCTTCGCTGGCGCCGCTTACCGAGGTCCGTTCGCTGCAGCCGATGAGGATATGGGAGGGGCTTACCACCATTACGTCGCCGCCTTCCAGCGTAGTTTTTTCGTCGGTATCGTCGCCCGGGCGCAGGAAATTGTTGAAGCTGTTGGGGATCTCCAGCACATTTTCGCGGTAGCTGGCAAATAGCGGGTGATTAAAAAACAGGTATTTAGCGATCAGCGTTTCCCTGAGCCGCGCTTTTTTTGCGGGCTTGTTTAGCAGGATATGATCGTTGATCACAATGCCGATGTCGCGTGTAAAGATCAGGTTAGGGATGGGCGCGAAGTGCATTTTGCCGTTCACCGAGCCGGAGATCAGCATCGATGCCAGGTCGCCGGCCGGCATTGCGTTAAACTCGTCCTGCAGGCGGTAGCTGCAATCTTCCAGTGCACATACCGATGCCACCAGTTTCTGCCGGGTAGGAGGCTCGGCCAGGATATCTGCCAGCAACCCTTCCAGCTCAACCACTTTTCGGGAGCCATGGAACGCCGGGTTGCGCGGTTTAAAGAATGACCGGCGTTGCGAGGACTGATCGATCTCTTCCAGCTTTCCTTTGATCAGGTCCGGATCGAGGAAATACAGCAGGATCTTTAAATAGTAGTCGTACTCATGCTTCCGAAGGATGTCGAGGTGTACGATATCCTCGAACAGCCAATCCTGCGCTTTAGAGGGGACCACTTTGCCCAAACCGCTGTCTGGACTATGGATCAACAGGGCGCGCAGTGTTCCGATCTCGGAGCTTACAGACAGTTTCAGGCCGGTTAAGTTCATGCTACAGGATAGTGTGCAAGTTTACTCACTAAAATCTTACTTTTGCCGCATGAATTTCATTATTGAACAAACGGTTAGTGCAATTAAGACGCTATATGGTGTCGAAATAGGAGAAAGTGAGATCAGCCTGCAGCAAACCCGCAGGGAGTTTGAGGGGCAGGTAACTATTGTGACTTTTCCGTTCACCCGTTTTTCAAGGAAGTCGCCGGAGCAAACCGGGCAGGAGATAGGTGCTTACCTGCTTGCCAGCACGCCGGAAATATCAGGTTTTAACACCATTAAAGGTTTCTTAAATCTTGTCATTTCTGACCGCTATTGGATAGGTTTGTTTAACGACAAGCTTTCGCGCGCAGATTATGGCCAGCTTGCACCTAACGGGAAGAAGGTAATGGTTGAATATTCGTCGCCTAATACCAACAAGCCCCTGCACCTGGGACACGTACGGAATAACCTGCTTGGATTTTCTGTCGCCGAGATCCTTAAAGCGGCCGGCTACGAGGTGATCCGTACCAACCTGGTAAACGACAGGGGGATCCACATCTGCAAATCTATGCTTGCCTGGCAGCAATTCGGCAATGGCGAAACACCTGCAAATGCGCACATAAAAGGAGATCACCTGGTTGGAAAATATTATGTGCGCTTTGAAGCAGAAATTAAGGAACAGATAGCCGAGATAAAAAACAATCTTACCAGTACAAGTTTAATCAGTAACGAAACCAGGAACGCCGTTTTATCCAAAGAAAGCGTCATTAAAAAGAATAAAGCTATCATAAACTACACGGTCACCTCAATCGCACCTGCCATCCGTGAACTAGGGCCGGATGCAGAAATTCGGTTGGAAACCGCACTTGACAACGCCAATTTTAAACCATTGCTGGATGTAGTAAGGAAGAAATCCCCGGATAAGAAGTTAATAGAGGCTGTTAGCCAGTGCAACGAGTCGCAGAAAGTGATCAGCGAGGCGGAAGAAATAAAAAATGAACTGGTAAGGAACGGTACGCCCCTGATGCGGGAAGCGCAGCAAATGCTGCGGAAATGGGAGGCAGGCGACGAGGAGGTGATTAACCTCTGGAAAATGATGAATGACTGGGTGTATGCTGGTTTCGAGGAAACATACAGGAACCTGGGCGTAGCATTTGAAAAATTCTATTACGAATCTGATACTTATCTTCTCGGAAAAGACCTGATCCAGGAAGGACTTGAAAAAGATGTTTTCTTTAAAAAAGACGACGGTTCGGTTTGGATCGACCTCACCGCCGAAGGACTTGACCAGAAACTCGTATTGCGTGCCGACGGTACTTCTGTGTACATTACGCAGGACCTGGGCACAGCCCAGCTGAAATACGATGATTTCGGTATGGACGAGTCTATTTACGTGGTGGGCAATGAGCAGGATTATCATTTCAAGGTTTTATTCCTGATTCTCTCCAAACTTGGTAAAACCTGGGCAAAAGGGTTGTACCACCTGTCTTATGGAATGGTCGATCTTCCTTCCGGCAAAATGAAATCGAGAGAAGGTACCGTAGTAGACGCCGATGACCTGATCCGCGAAATGACGGAGACCGCCACACAGTACACGGAGGAATCGGGCAGGCTTGACGGGTTTTCGCCGGAAGAAAAGCAGGAGCTTCACCAGATGATCGGTCTTGCTGCGCTGAAATATTTCTTATTGAAGGTCGAGCCACAAAAGCGCCTGCTATTCGATCCCAAAGAGTCGGTGGAGTTCCAGGGGCATACCGGTCCGTTTATCCAATACAGCCATGCGCGTATCCGTTCCCTGGTCGCTAAAGCCAATTATGATGAAAACTCCGGCTGGAACGGCTACGAAACCCTGCTGCCCGAAGAACGTGAGCTGATCCTGGCGTTAAATGGTTACCCGGCGATGCTCGAGGCTGCTGCCAAAGATCATAGCCCTGCCATGGTGGCCAATTACGTGTACGAACTAGCCAGGCTCTACAATAAATTTTACCATGATGCTCCGCCCATTCTCAAAACCGAAGACGCTGCTTCCCGCAATTTCCGGTTGCGGCTTTCGCTGGTGGTGGGCGCGATCATTAAGCGGTGTATGGGGCTGATGGGTATCGGGGTACCGGAGAGGATGTAATGTGCTGGATGCGGCGCCGGGCATTAATCGTTCGGAGCAACCGATCTTACTATCGTACCGGTCGCATCTTCGTAATGGTGCCCTCCTTCCAGGTATACCAGTTTGCAAACGTATTTGTTGTTGAAAAGCGCCGGTACGGTGTCTTCACCGCGCCCGAAAAAGCAAACGGGTTTTAGCGGTTCCATTTTCCTGATCTCTTCGTGGACGTTATATTTCCGCATGGCGGATTTGTTCCCGAAATGCAGCATTTCGCTCACGTGGATCTCGAAGTCGGTGTCTTTTGAAGGGGAGAGGAGCGCCATACCGCTTATCAGGGATTTCTGATTGACCGCCAGTCGGTTGTACACGAAAGGCATCACGTCGGCGCCAAAAGAATAGCCCACCAGGATCACTTTGTCTTTCTTCCACAAAGCACTGTATTTCTCGATCACCCGGGCCACATCGCCGGTTATCTGATCCGCGGATTTTGCCTTCCAGAAGTATTTGAGGGAATTAATGCCGGCTACCGGGATCCCGTTTTTTGCAAATTCATCGGCGAGCTGCTGATCGAAGGTGTTCCAGCCGCCATCGCCACAAAACATCACCGCCATTTCACCGCCCTTAGTAACTTTAGCCGGCGTAACCACCATGGGTAACTCCGCAGCCGCGGCCCCTAAACTCACCAGCCAGGTCACCGCCAGCAGGATATACTTTCCAACCAGCCTCATTTCGTTATTTCCCATTTCCTATCCCCTCATTTCTCCCTTTCTACCTTCATCACTCCCGCTAACGCCCCGGGCAGCCTGATCAGGTCGAAATGATGCTCGTACACCAGGTATTTATTCTGCCAGCAGGGGTCGAATTTCTCTTTAAAAGAGCGCAGACCACGGAAATGCCTGAATTGTTTTACTTTCTCATAGGCGAATTTGATGGTATGTTCGGGGAAATCGCGTGCGGCGCCGATACCGGAAAGCGGGGCCAGCCCCATATTTAACCGGTGATAGCCTTTTTCTTTGCAGTAGCGGATCAGTTCCAGGATCAGTACGTCCATATTCCCGCCGGGGGCGTCGACGGTTTTCCGGATCATGTCATATGTGGCTTCCCCTTCTGCATAATCCGGGATGATGTTAAGAAACGCGAAAATCTGCTCATCCGCATTTTCCAGGGTAATAATAGACTGGTTCTTTAGCTCGGCCCAATTGAACATGCCCTGCGAGAACACCATTTCTTCGCGGTCCATGCTTTTCAGCCATTCATCAGACACCAGCTTCAGTTTCCGGATCAACCCGTCTTTGATCGGCGCCTCATAGGTCCGGGTAAGGAAACCTTTCTTGGTGATACTATTAACCGCGTTTCGCAGTGATTTCCGCTCCTTTCCTTCCAGCGTGAACGTGCGCAGATCGATCAGGGCTTCCTGCCCGATGAGGATCGATTTTTTCCCCAACCTCCGGAAAAGGTCAATGCCGGTTTCATCTATGCGGTAATAGGAGGGACGGATGCCATTCGTTTTACAAAAGATTTCGAATTCGTGCAGCAGCGCCGTGCGCACCCCCGGATCATTTTCACATACCGGTTCCTCCAGTACAATGGCAAAGCCACGGGCGCGCTTATACGACACGAACCCTTCGCGCGCTGCGCCAAAAAAGAGCAGCTTATCCGGGTATAGCTTAAAATAATCAACCGGCGACCTTCCAAACCTGTTCAGCAGCGCGGCGGCAAGCGCATGCTGGTCGTCTTCCCCGGCATGTCTGAAAACCAGGGGCTTAATAAAGCTATAGAACAGGAACCCGAAGGACGCCGCACCCGATACGTTGATGAGCAGCAGGAATACGTTCGCGAAAGCGGTTTTCGGAGAAAGCCCGGCGGAGTTGAGCAGCATAAAATTGTCGAGCGTGTTGAATAGGGCCTGCCTGAAGCTGAAATCGATCCCGAAATGGCGCTGGTCCAGGAAATAGAAGCCGGTAACGCCAAATACCAGCACGGCAAAGAAAGCCCATACCGCCAGCCCCGCCCCGATCTGTTGCGAGGCCCGGTCGCCCCTGATAAAATAATTGTGACGCGTAACCCAAAGCACCGCGGCGACACCCGACGCCATGAAGGCTTCTTCATAATCGATCGCTTTGGTTAGGTGCCCGATGAGCGAAAGCAGGCTCAGCGTAATAGCCAGGTACCAGGCATTTTTTATTCCCCTTAACAGGAAGGCGGCCAGTACGAGCATTGCCGCCCCGATGCCAAGAACCAGGTAATTGGAGGCGTTAATGGAGCCAACAGGCACGAACTCTTTGAGCAGTTTAAGTCTCGACGAAATAGCGGGGGTGAGCACCGAAATGATATTCACCAGTCCCAGGCCGAACAACAGCGCTGCAGGAAATACCCGGAGCAGGATGTTTTCTTTGGTGAACACGAAACTAAGTACCCCGGCCATTAACGGCGCCCAGAATTCGAATACCCGGTACAGCAGCGTAATGGCCATCGCCTCGGGCACGGTAAACCCGAAACGACCCAGGATAAGGGTAAGTGAGAGCTCTACCGCACCCAATCCCCGCAGGAAAGGCGAGACACAAAGGAACAACGTGGCTACGGTGTACCCCGTAACGGCCGCTTCGATGGAAACGTTCAGCCCCAGCACCATCATGGCGAGCAGCAAATGCACCATACCCGCCAGTTCGATTAATAAAGAGAAACCTAACATTTGCGCAATAGGTTTCCACGATAGGTGCTTGCCCGAGATTTCTTCTACCGTTTTTTCCACCGTTGGGCTGATCCTGGTTAGCAGCCGGTAGATAATCGTTTTGTTCACTGCCGACCAGGTGGTCCAGGAAATCACGCAAACGAACACGGCCAGGATGCTCAGCACCACCCAGTTGGTCCCGGGTTCGCTGCCACGTAAAGTTTCGTAAACCAGTACAGGAAATGAAACGATCACCAGCGACGCGATCCCGATCACGCCATATAAATAAGAGGCGAAATTGATCTTCGACCGGCTGACGCCTTGTTTATGCAAAGTCCTTGTAAAAAGCGCCAGCGAAGTAATCCCGCCTCCCGGGAGGAAGACGCTAACCAGGTTGCGCTGTAAAAACAACCTGGTGGTAGCCGTCAGCACCGTTCTTTCGCCGGTGGCGCGAAAAGCGGATTGATACATCCAGCCATGCAGCAGCAAATAGAACGCGGTAAGCAGGAGACCGCCGCCCATCAGCAAGCGGTTGCCGGACGAAGCCACGCCGATGGCCTGCTGCATCTCCTGCCGGTCGGTCCACGCGAACCAGGCGGCAAAGCCGATACCGATAGCGGCAACAGCCATGCCGGGTAAGCTTTTGCCGGAAAGAAGTTTCTTTAATTGGTACATTTCGCTTGGGATTGATGTAACAAAATTGTTCTTCTTCCATGAAGTTTTAGTGAAGGGGACAGGCGGACATACCTTGCAGGTATTATATAATGTGGAAAATATGGTGGCCGCCTTTTTGCCGGATGGGAATGATCAGCCTGCCATGCCGAAATCGTCCCCATCTTTCAGAAAGGGGAGCGCCCGGCGCCACTTGGTCACCTCGTCTTTGGATATAGAGAAGGTGTAAAGGTCTTCGTCGTTGGGTTTGTAATATACAGTGCCTCCGTTTGGATCGATGCACATCGAATCTCCGGAGTGGTACACCTCGTTCCCGTCATGCCCGATGCGGTTTACCGCAACTACGTACGCCTGGTTTTCGATGGCGCGGGCAGGCACCAGGGCTTTCCAGTGACCCGAACGCCGCTCGGGCCAGTTGGCTACCACCAGCAGCATGTCATATTCCGGTGCGGTGTTGCGCAGCCATACCGGGAAGCGAAGGTCATAGCAGATCACGGGGCAGATCCTCCAGCCATTTAATTCCACAAAAAGCTTGTCCTTGCCCGGTGTGTAAACATCGTCCTCTTTGCCCAGGCCGAACAGATGCCGCTTGTCATATTTTTCATAAGTACCGTCAGGGCGCATCCAGATCAGCCGGTTGTAATACTTTCCGTTTTCGCGGATCATCAGGCTCCCGGTTACTACGCAGCTGTATTTTTCGGCTTGTTCCTGCATCCAGGTCATGGTTTTTCCTCCCATTTCCTCGGCCAGCGCTTCGGCGTTCATACTGAAACCTGTGCTGAACATCTCAGGCAGTACAATGAGATCTGTTTTCTCCCTGATCCACGAGAGCCGTAATCCCAGGTTCTGGAGGTTTTTATCGATGTTTTCCCAGAAGAGATAGGCCTGGAAGGTAGTTATTTTTAGGGTACTCATGTAGGTTTAACGTTTTACGTTGGACGCGACGTAACGCCCCAATCGGTTAATATTAATTATCATGCCCGTTAGTCGGCACTACGTCCTGCGGCAAACGTATAGCGTCCGGCCTAAACGTTCATCAATCTCTCAACGGCTTTTTCCAATGTTTCTTGCTTCTTGGCGAAACAAAAGCGAACGATCCCGTAGTCGTTTCCCTTTGCGTAAAAGGCCGAGACAGGGATCGCAGCCACGCCGAAATCCTTCGTGAGCCGCTGCGTAAATGCCGTGTCGGGCTCACCGGAGATCCGGGAGTAAGAGGCTGACAGGAAGTACGAACCTTTGCATGGCAACAGGTCGAAACGGGTTTCTTTCATCAGGCGGGTAAACTCATCACGTTTACGCTGGAAGAACGCGCTAAGTTGCAGGTATGTTTGCGGGTCCGACAAAAAATCTGCCGCCGCGTATTGCATGGGGGTATTTACGCTGAACACATTAAACTGGTGAACTTTCCTGAACTCGGACATTAATTGCGCCGGTGCGACGCAGTACCCCAGTTTCCAGCCTGTGGTGTGAAATAATTTGCCAAAGGAAGCAACGATAAAGCTCCTTTCCCGGAGCTCCGGGAAACGCGCCATGCTTTGGTGCTGCAGGCCGTCGTACACCAGGTGCTCGTATACCTCGTCGCTTAGCATAACAATGTTTGTATCGCGGGTGATGTCGGTCAGCTGGCGCATGTCCTCCTCCGTAAGGATGGTCCCGGAAGGGTTTTGCGGAGAGTTAAGCAGGATCATGCGGGTACGCGGGGTAACCAGCGACCTCACGTGCTGCCAATCGATGCGATAATCGGGCGGGGTGAGGGCCACGGAACGGATCACGCCCCCGAAAAGCCGTATAGACGGGATGTACGAATCATAGGCGGGCTCGAAAATGATCACCTCATCGCCGGGATGGATGGTGGCCGCTATGGCGGTGAAAAGCGCCTGTGTTCCGCCGGCGGTTACCGTAACCTCGCTTTCGGCCCGGTAATTTGAACCGTGTAAGCCGTTCACCTTTTCGGCGATGCGCTCGTTTAGCACGGGAACGCCGGTCATCGGGGCATATTGGTTTTTACCTGAATGCAGGTGCTTTTCTACCAGTGCGATCAGCTCCGGCGCACAATCGAAATCCGGGAATCCCTGGGAGAGGTTGATCGCGCCCGAGTCTATCGCGAGCTTTGACATTACGGAGAAAATACTGGTACCCACATCGGGTAAGCGCGATTGGATCTTGAGCATCACGCAAAAATAGATTAATCTCCTTATTTTCACCTCAAATTCTATCCTGTTATGTCGATACGTAAAAATGCGGTGCTCCTGTTAACCATCCTGTTCCTGTTTGCCTGCGGTTCGGCTAAGAAGGACGGCGTGCCCTCCATCGGGTTTATGGACGCTTTTGAAGATGCAACGATCGCCCAGGCAAGGGCCGGCTTTACCGATGCGCTTAAAAAGAACGGCTTCAGCGAAGACGCCGGGACCGTGAAGATCATTTACCGCAACGCACAGGGCGATATACCCACGCTTACACAGATCGCCAGCTATTTTGTGTCGGAGAAGGTCGACCTGATCGCTACCTGCCCCACATTATCTACCATTACCGCGGTGCAGAAGACTAGGGGGATCCCGGTTTGCATGATCGTTTCGCCTACGCCGCAGCTGATGAAGCTTACCGACGCTTCCGGCTCTGCGCCGGATAATCTTTTCGGCACCGCCGAGGAGCTGGCATACATCGACACTTCTTTCTCACTGATCCCCAAACTGGTGAAGCCCAAAGGCGCCGGAATGGTGGTCGGCATGGTGTATAACCAGTCCGAGCCTCAATCAGTAGATGCCCTTAACCGTATAAAAGCCGTAGCCGCAGGGCTGAACGTTACCGTGGAAGCGTTGCCGTTAAACAATTCCGCGGAAGCACAGCTGATCACCAAAAGGCTGCTCTCGGGCAAGATCGATGCGTTTTTTGCCAACCCGGACAATACCGTATTTTCGGCATTCGATACCATCTTTAAAAATTGCGACGAGGCAGGTGTCCCGGTATTCACCAGCGAAGCCGGCCTGGTACAGCGAGGTGCGGTAGCCGCGTTTGGCGCCGATCTCTACCAGTGGGGGTACCAATCGGGCGAACAGGCTGCCAAGTACTTGAAAACCCGCAAAATAGACGGCCTCGCTATAGAAATGGTGAAAGTGCGCAAACGTGTTTTTAACGCTGTTTCTGCGAAAAAATTCGGGATCACCGTTCCCGACGGGTTCGAAGAAGTAAAGCGATAACCGGCCTTTCATGGATTTTTACCTCGCCGCCGTACTCCAGGGATTGTGTTTTTCGGGCCTGGCCCTGGGAATCTACCTGTCTATGAAGATCTTTAATATCCCCGACATCACCACCGACGGCAGCTATACCTTAGGCGGAACCGTGACCGGCATTATGCTCGCCGCACACATCCCGCAGGGATTTATCCTGCCTGCGGTATTATTAAGCGGCGGTGTGGCGGGCGGTATTACCGGGTTTATCCATACCAAACTGCGCATTAATGCCTTGCTTGCGGGAATCCTGGTAATGACGGCGCTTTACTCCGTAAACCTTACGCTGATGGGCCGGTCGAACCTGCCGCTGCTGGCATTTGCAAACCTGTTTGGTAACTGGGCGTTAACCGGCAGCCAGGGACCTGATTCGTTGATCGTGCTGCTGGTTATTACCGCAGCGCTCGTTTTTTTACTGGGTTACGTGTTGCGTACCGATTTCGGCATCGCCATGCGTGCCACAGGCAACAGCGAGAGCATGGTGCGCGCGCTCGGCGTAAATACCGACCGGATGAAGATCACCGGCCTGGCCATGGCCAACGCACTTACGGCTACCAGCGGCTACCTGGTAGTGCAGCTGCAGGGGTTTGCCGATATAAACATGGGGATCGGGATCGTGATCACCGGGCTGGGCTCCGTGGTGATCGGCGAAACCATCATCCGGCGATTCCGGGTCGTGCAGCCCGTTAGTGTACTTGCCATCCTGCTGGCCGGTGCGGTGTTGTTCCAGCTGGCACTCGCGGTAACGCTCACGCTGGGTATCGACCCCACGCTGCTGAAGCTGGTAACCGCCTTGTTTGTGTTGTTGATTGTTAGTTTGCCGCGTATTTTTCAAAGCCGTACCGCATGATCAGCCTGTCTGCCATCCATAAAACGTTTAATAAAGGCGAGCCGAACGAAGTGGTCGCGCTGCGTGACGTAAGCCTGGCGCTAAAGCCGTCGGAATACCTGGTGGTGATCGGTCCGAACGGTTCGGGTAAAAGCACGCTGCTGAATGTGCTGGCGGGGAGTGTGTTGCCTTCCTCGGGCGAAATTAAGATCGGTGCGCAGAACGTAACCGCTTTGCCAGAATATAACAGGAGCAAGTGGGTGGCGCGGATCTTCCAGGACCCGCTGAAAGGTACCGCGCCTGAGCTGAGTATCCTGGATAATTTCCGCCTTGCGGCATTGCGCACCTCCGCCAAGACGCTAAAGGTGGGCACCACCAATACGTTTAAAGATGCCGTAAAGACGCAGATCAGCCAGCTGGGAATGGGGCTTGAAAATAAGGTGAACCAGCAGATGGGCACATTGTCTGGCGGCCAGCGGCAGGCGCTCACGCTGCTGATGTGTGTAATGGACGAGGCAAAGATCCTGCTGCTTGACGAGCCCACGGCTGCGCTCGACCCGCGCTCTGCGGAGCTGGTGCTGCAAACGGCCGATAAACTGATCAGGGAGCACCAACTGACCGCATTGCTGATCACCCATCAACTGAAGGATGCCTTCAGGTTTGGAAACCGGCTGATCTTTATGCGGGAGGGAGAGATCAGCAAGGACCTGGATGCGGGAGAGAAAGGGCGGCTTTCTGAAGAAGAACTTTACAAGTGGTTTATGTAATTATAAACTTTTGTATATTAGCCCGTTAATACACACCATTGAATTCTCAAACTATCCAATCCAGCTGGAGCAAGATTATCGGTGAACCCGGTAATACATCGCTCGAGGGCCGCATTTTTCACGCAGTCTGTTTTTGCTCCTTTATATTGCTTGGGTTCACTGCGGTATTTAATTATTTTTTAGGGATCGTTTCGCTCGCCATGCTTATGGCCGTGGTTTTCGTGCTTGCGGGCTTTTTCTATTACTTGTCGCGGTTTAAGAAAAAACTGGACCTTTCTATCGCCCTGTTTAACCTGGTATGCAATGGTTTGTTCGTGGTGAATTTCTACTATAATTCAGGCATAAACGGGCCGACATTGCTCATCTTTCTCCTGTCGTTTGTGCTTGTTATCGCAGTGGCGCCAAAAAAGCAATATCTTTTATGGATCTCTCTGAATATCCTGGTGGTGCTTTCCTTGCTGGTTTCTGCCTATGTATCTCCGGGCTCGATCGTGAATTCTTATCCCGACCGGTTATCGCATTACATCGATCTCAGTTATACCTATGTGATCACGGTACTGCTGACGTTCCTGGTTACCAATGCCATCCGGAAGAATTACATTCTCGAGAAAAAACTGGCGGAGCGGCGGGCTGCCGAGCTTGAAAAGTCTAACGATACCAAAGACAAGCTGTTCTCTATCCTGGCCCACGACCTGCGCTCGCCGCTCAGCTCGATCCAGAACTTCCTGGAGATCCTGTCTGAATATAAACTGGAGGACGAAGAGCGCCTCACCATGCAAAAAGCGCTGCTTGCGGAAACACAGAATACGCAGCAAATGCTTTCCAATTTATTGCTTTGGAGCAAGGAGCAGATGGACGGCCTTACGGTAAATCTTGCGAGGCTTAACCTGCACGAAACGTTAAAAAATACGCTTCAGATCCAGTATACCGCTGCGGTGGAAAAATGTGTAAGGCTGGTAAATAACATGGACCAGGAAACGTGCCTAATGGCCGATCCCGACATGCTTCAGTTGGTGGTGCGCAACCTGGTGAATAACGCCATCAAATTTACCCAGCCGGGCGGGGAGATCGTGCTTTCTGCCCAAAACGAGGGTGAAATGTGCCGCATTATGGTAATGGATAACGGTACGGGTATACCTTACGACCAGCAGGAAGGAATTTTCTCGATGAAAGCCAAGTCGACCTTCGGTACAAAAAATGAAAAGGGCGTAGGCCTGGGATTAATGCTTTGCAAAGAATTTACCGAGCTGCAGCATGGAAAGATCGGTTTTCAAAGTATTCCGGGAAAAGGGACCACGTTTTTTATCACCATGAAAAGCTGCGAGCCCCTGGAACCCTCTTCCTCAAAGGCTAACCCGCTGGAGGACAGCCACCACGTAAGGGGATAAGATCTTTACGCTATGGTGTGCGTATAGCGGGATCCGGGTAAAACCGCCGGCCTGAAGCTTAAAAACATCGTCGTTTACCGTACATTCACATTCCCCTTCCAGGATCAGGAAGCTTTCGGCGAGCTCATCGTGCACCTCGTCTTCAAAATCGGTGGATGACACCAGCAGCATTTGCATTACTCCTTTGTTGTTCCGGAGCAGGTTAACGATCCGGCCTTCCTGCTTAAGCACAGGGATCCGTCCCTCCAGGTATTTAAGCCAGTCGAGGTAGTTGGAGCGCGCATGTATCAGGGGGAGGTCGTCTAGCGATTGGTGTTTCTGCCGTTCGGCGTCGGCAATGGCCTCCATGATCCGGAATTTTAGCTGCGGATCGGGTAAAATGGCGTTTTGCTGCGCATAATTTTCGAGGGTGACCTGTATACGGTTTAGTTCCCGTTTGATAGCAGGATAGCGGGCACAGGCCAGCTCCACTTCGGCGCACTCCTTTTCTGTGAGCATGCCGAGGCAGTAACTTTCGAGTATCCCGCTATCGATATATTCCTGGATGGTCACCGCGTTTAGTTATCCTTTTCCTTGTCGTTGGTCTTGTCGCTGCCCGGATTTAGTTTCAAAGGTAACTCCTTTTTACCTGTGTCGAGCATTTCCATTAATTTAAGTCCGAGTAAACCGCTGATCGGGCCGTCGCTGCCGTTCCTGCCGGCGATGAGCACATCAGGAATGATCTTCACCTGGCCTTTACCGAGCTCTTCGGTGATCTTAAATTTCGTGAAGTTATCGCCGCCCATGGCTTTTACCTGCAGTTCATACGACTCTGCCGTCGATTTACCGATTGCCATGATCTTTTCCGCTTCCGCGAGACCGGTTCTCGAGATCCTTTCGGCATCCGCCGAGGCGTTGAATTTGGTAGCTTCGGCCTGTGCGGCAGCCCTTAAGCGTACCGACTCAGACTCGGCGCTTGCCCGCAGCTTGGTGGCCTCCGCTTCGGCGGTTACCTGCAGCTTTAAGCTGGTAGCTTCGCCTTCCGATTTCTTCACTGCGGCATCCGCTGCACGCTGGGCGATCTCTACGCTTTGCTGCGCCTTTACGATCTCTTTCTGCATATCGGCGATGGCGGTTTCCTTTTCCACGCCCTGGCGTTTCTCCTGCGCCATGCGCTGGTTATCATAGGTTTTTTCCTCCTCCTGGGCGATCTTACGATCGGTGAGCGTTTTCATCAGCGCTTCCGGCGGAACGATATCGCCGATCAGCGTGTCTACTGCGATCACGTTGTATTCGTCGAGCACCAGCTTGATGTGTTCTTTGGCCGAGTGCTGGCGCTCTTTACGCGTGGTGAGGAAAGAGATCACGTCACTGTCTTGCGCCGAGTTGCGGAAATAGTTACCGATGGTGGGTTCGAGCACCTGCGAAACCAGGTTGTTCATGCTGCCAAAACGGGCGATCACTTTCGGGGCCTCCTTAGCGGGAATGTGGATGATCTGTGCCACGTCGAGATTAAAAGGGAAGCCATCGCGGGAGCGTACGGTAATGGTCGAAAGGTTCTTGTCGAGCGCATGCGACTCGCTGCGGGCGTTGGCCCAGTTAAGCACCAGGTTGGTGGTGGGTACCGACTCCACGTTCATCGTGTACGTATTGATCGGGTATTTGCCCGGGCCGAGCGGCTCCATCCATACCCCGCGGAAGCCTTTGGAAACGATGTTGCCATGTTTAAAGCTTTCGCCGGTAACATCGAGGCCGTCTTCGCCGATGTAAGAGATCACTACGCCGACATGCCCGATGGGTACGTGGGTCATGGGGATCTCTTCGATCTGTACCGCCCATTTATTGATATTGTAGGAACCTGCCAGCACGATCTGCGGCTGTAAGCCGCGATTACCCCCGCTGGCCAGGAAGCCATCGATATCCTGGAAGTTATTGTGACCTTCTATGTTCTTGCCGGCGATCTGCCCGGGAGTGACGGGCATCCCGTCGAGGGTGGTAACGATGCCCACCATGTTTTCGCGGATGGTGGTCATATCGATCACCGAAATATCAAAAGCAAAAGTATTGATGCGGTAAGTTCCCGCGGTGATAATGGATGTCTGCCGGCCCTTTTGCCCATTATTGAGCAGGAATTTCTCGGTATCCTGGAAGTTGTCGCAATCTACTTTGCGGCCGAGGATGCGGCCGGTAGGGATCTCCGCACCGTCTTTAGCGAGGACCAGGCCGACCTGGCCCTGCGGGATCACCGTAAAAGGCTGCAGCTCCACACCGAATTGCCAGGGCCACATCATCCAGTAAAGCCCGGGAGCCAGCGTTTTGGCCTGGAAACCGGCTTCGCCTTTAGAGGCGATGATCCGCCCGTCGGGAAGCTCCCTGTTTTCGCCGAAGAGCACGAATTTTTTGGTGACGAGCCCGATCCGGTCTTCGGGCACGATGACCATTCCGAAGAACAGCCTGAGGATTGTTTTGTAAAAGACTACGCATAAGATGGGTATAACCACCCACCAGTAAGCAGCGATTGATTGTCCGAGTTCCATAACAAATTTTAAGTTTTAGGTGGAATAAAGGTATATTATTCCATGGATAATCATTCGAGCGTTAAAAGCCCTAAATGTTACTGCGCATGTCGGCGAGAATTCTAATTTTGCTTCGCGGGGTCACCGCATAACAGAAATTTATGAAATTCGCAACGAAAGCAATCCACGCCGGACAAGAACCGGACCCCACCACCGGCGCCGTGATGACGCCGATCTACCAGACCTCTACCTACTGGCAGAAATCGCCGGGCGAGCACAAGGGGTACGAGTACTCCCGTGGCACCAATCCCACGCGTACGGCGCTGGAGGGATGCCTCGCGGCTTTGGAGAACGCCAGGTATGGCCTTGCATTTTCGAGCGGAATGGGCGCCACCGATGCGGTAATGAAGCTGCTCCGGCCCGGCGACGAGGTGATCACGGGCGACGACCTGTATGGCGGCTCGTACCGGATGTTTACGAAGATTTTTGCCAATTATGGCATTAAGTTCCATTTCATTAACCTCAGCGACCCGGAAACGATCCGCCAATATATCAACGGGAACACCAAACAGGTATGGATAGAAACACCTACCAATCCTACCATGCAGATCGTGGATATCGAACACATCGCCCGGATCGCCAAAGAACACGGCCTGTTGTTAACGGTCGATAATACGTTTGCTTCACCTTACCTGCAGAACCCCATCGACCTTGGCGCCGACATCGTGATGCACTCTGTGACGAAGTACCTGGGCGGGCACTCTGATGTAGTGATGGGCGCGCTGATGCTGAACGACGAGGAGCTGTATGCGAAATTGCGGTTCATTTATAATGCCTGCGGCGCCACCCCGGGCCCTATGGACAGCTTCCTGGTGCTGCGCGGTATAAAAACCCTGCACCTCCGCATGAAGGCCCATTGCGATAACGGCCGCAAGATCGCCGGCTTCCTCAAAGGACACCCAAAGGTAGGCAAGTTGTACTGGCCGGGATTTGAAGATCATCCCAATCACGCCGTCGCGAAAAGGCAGATGCGCGATTTCGGCGGCATGATCTCCTTTACGCTGAAAGATGCTGCGCTGGAAGATACTTTTGCCGTAGCCTCTAAATTCCGCGTGTTTTCGCTGGCAGAATCGCTGGGCGGCGTGGAATCATTGGTAAACCACCCGGTGACCATGACGCATGCCTCGATCCCGAAAGAGGTCCGGGAAAAAGCAGGAGTAGCAGATAACCTGCTGCGGCTGAGCGTAGGAGTGGAGGATATCGAGGACCTTTTAGCGGACCTGGAAGCGGCTTTGGGATAGACGTATAACGTTATGCGTTTGGCGTTATACGTGTAGAAGGTAAACACAAGAATGAAGTTAAATCAAGTTAATATCCCCGAACCCGCGTCAAACGCCGAACGTCAAACGTCCAACCAAGAAAGTCTCAGGCTTTTACTCGACTCCAAGGTCGCCCGGTACAATCAGCCCGGCTTTATCGAAAACGACCCGATCGTAATCCCGCATAGTTTTACGCAAAAGCAGGATATCGAAATTATGGGTTTCTTTACGGCGATCCTGGCCTGGGGGCAGCGGAAAACCATCATTAATAAATGCCGGGAACTGGTGGCGAGAATGGACGGGCAGCCGTACTTATTTATAACCGGGCACCAGGAAAGCGACCTGAAGGCCCTGCCCGGGTTTAAACACCGCACGTTTAACGATACCGACCTGCTTTATTTCATCCACTTTTTCAGGAATCATTACCAGGAGTTCGATTCCCTGGAAGATGCTTTTTTGCCGGGGACGGGCCCCCTGCGCTCGTTCCGGGATGTGTTTATGGACCAGGGTCTACCTGAAAGCACCATGCTGACGGCTTCCGGGACCTGTGATACAGGCGAAATAGCCGTTGCCGCTAAGCTGACCGTTGAAGCGGCGCTAAACCATTTTCGCAGCTACTTTTTTAGCCTTCCTGATTTTCCGCGGCGAACGATGAAACATATCAGCTCTCCATTGCAGGGATCGACCTGTAAACGCCTGAACATGTTCCTGAGGTGGATGGTGAGAAAGGACGGTAATGGGGTTGATTTCGGCATCTGGGACCGCATCAGCCCGGCGGCACTGATCTGCCCGTGCGATCTGCATGTAGACCGTGTGGCCCGGGAACTGGGCCTGATTAGCCGCAAGCAGACTGACTGGCAAACAGCAGTCGAATTAACGGAACGTTTGCGCGCGTTTGATCCCGATGACCCGGTTAAATATGATTTTGCGCTTTTTGGAATGGGTATTGAAGAAGGATATGGCAAAACCACGATATTGCGCCCGCTTACATGAGACATTTCTTTTACCTGACACTATTTTTGCTGGCGCTTTCTGCCTGCAGCGAGAAAAAGCCAAGACCCGACTTCGACGTCGTTACGGGCATAAAATTCACAGAAGTGAGACGGGCGTACGATACCGGTTCCTCCTTCGGGGTACAGGGATTCCAACAGAAACCCGAGTGGGTGCTGTACTTCTTGCCCCACGATTCGGTGAAGATCTATAGCCCTAAACGCCGCCGCTACATCTATTACCCGATGTACTATGACCACGATTCGGTATTTAATTTCGCCAGGGAATGGTTTAGGATCAAGCTGCTGGCAAAAGACAGCATGATATTACAGTTGCTCCAGGTAAATGGCGCGCGGGAGATCGTGGCCGAACAGTCTAACGTCTACATGAAGTTTTACTCCGATAATTACCTTAAAAATGTGATCCATGCCGACCCGGAACAATTGAAATTGCCCAATCATTTCGATACGCTTTACATCCGGGAGAAGTCCGGCCGGGCGAACAGGAACCCCACGAACGCCGACAGCGCTTTTTCGGCAAGAAGCCCGGTATCATTCGTAAGCCGCTCGGCCTCGGTTAAGGTAACCAAGGTCCCGGCCACGCTGGACGTTTTCCAGAATCCCACAGAGTCGGACGAGTACATGTACCCGGCCTTTGATGTCAGGATCGCGGAAGCGTATAAAGATTTTTACTACTCCTTTACTGCACTGATCAGTGAAAAAGGAAAGATCCATGTGCTTACTTCCTTACAATTAGCTGAAGACATGGAAGCGAGGAAGAAAACCATCCAGGCGGTGGCGGACCTGTATCTGGCCAGGTACCTGCAGGTGGTCCCGGGAAGTACGCTCGGGATCAGGCATACGAGTAAGGTAACGATCAACGTAGAAGGGAAGCGGTAAAATCCTACCTTTGCGTGATGACCGACTCCTCCGAAACTATCGTGGCCCTTGCTACTGCCCCAGGCGTTGGCGCCATCGCTGTGATCCGCCTTTCCGGGCCGGATGCGCTGAAGATCGCCAACCGCGTATTTAAGGGCAAGGACCTGGAGCTGATGCCTACGCATACCATCCATTTCGGTACGGTCCGCGATGGTGAGACGATCCTGGATGAGGTATTGGCGTCGCTTTTTATTGCCCCGCATTCGTATACCAAAGAGCATGTGGTGGAGCTCTCTACCCATGGTTCCCCTTATATCGTCGAGCAGATCATTCATTTACTGATCAGGAACGGCGCACGTGCAGCCAGACCCGGTGAGTTTACCCTGCGTGCTTTCCTCAATGGCGGGCTGGACCTCTCGCAAGCCGAGGCGGTGGCCGATCTGATCTCCTCCGATTCCCGGGCCTCGCACCAGGTGGCCATGCAGCAGATGCGCGGCCGATTCTCCAGTCAGCTGCAGGAGCTTCGTACGCAGCTGATCCACTTTGCCTCGCTGATAGAGCTCGAGCTCGACTTTTCGGAAGAGGACGTAGAATTTGCTAACCGCGACGCGCTGAATAGCCTGATCGTCCGGATCACCACCGTGCTGGCTGAACTGATCCACTCGTTTGAACTTGGCAACGTGATCAAACAAGGGATCAATACCGTAATCGCCGGTCGGCCGAATGCCGGGAAGTCGACCTTGCTGAATACGCTGCTGAACGAGGACCGTGCCATTATTAGCGAAATTGCCGGTACTACCCGCGATACCATTGAGGAGGTGCTGAACATCAACGGCGTAAATTTCCGCCTCATCGATACCGCAGGCATCCGCGAGGCGACTGATACCATCGAGGCGATCGGGGTGGAAAAAACGATGCAGAAGATCAGCCAGACGTCGGTACTTATTTACTTGTTCGATGTGCTGGGCCTCTCCGCATCAGAGATTATGGAAGATGTAACCCGTTTGTACCGGCCCGGGATCCCATTTATCGCGGTGGCCAACAAGATCGATCTCTCGGTAAACAACCGCTTCCGGGAGATTAAGCTGCCCGCCGATGTGAAGGTCATCGCAGTTTCGGCACGCGAAAAACAACATACCGACGAGCTAAAGCAACTGCTGTACGATGCCGTAACGGAAGGTAAGCTGAACACCGGCCAAACGATGGTCACCAATATCCGCCATGTAGAAGCACTGCGCCGCGCCCACCATTCCCTGCAATCCGTTTCGGCGGGCCTGCACCACCCCGTCACTTCCGATTTTTTGGCGATGGACATCCGGCAGGCGCTGTATTACCTGGGGGAGATCACCGGGCAGGTGACTACGGATGATCTGCTGGAAAATATATTTTCGAAGTTTTGTATCGGGAAATAATCTGCCAAAATGCCATCGGCGCCTTATCCCGGCTATGTCAACGCTACCGAGGGTTTGATTGGGGATCATTCGCTGTGCGAAGAAGATAGTTTAACCGCAGTCGCATCGTCTATGATACGGTTCCGTCATCACGGCGAGCGGACGACGTGGTCGTTCACTAGGGAGAGACCGGTACGTTTATTATTGACACTGGCTCCTTGTAACTCCTGGTTCAGGTCAATTATAGTAAGCGCAGTAGTGGTCACAGGTAGTTAGTTTATCTACAAAGCGATTATTGGCCTCGTTGTACCGTTCGCCGGTATCGGGGTATTTCTGCAGGATCTCTTCGATCGCCTGGAGGTCGTATGCAGATAATTCCACGTCAACGCACCCTACGTTGTCAATAGATATTTCCTTCTTTTGGACGGACTCTTTATCGTTCGCCTGCCATAAGCGTGGTTCACGCTATACAACCCAAACCGATGGCGGATAATTCCACGCCTGTGTTCCCTAATTTCCTGTAGATCAATCACATGGCGCTCTTCTTTTATCGCAGTCCACTATTTCCTGCACTTCCGGTTTTAATGCACTACTCCTGTCCTGTGATCTTTTTCCGGTGATGTTGTCCCCAGCGGACCATCGCATCGATCACTTCCTTAAGCGTGCCGGCATATTCCGTTGCCGCGTACTCTACGGTAACCGGTTTGGTGTCGCAGACCTTGCGGCTGACTAGCTGGTTTATTTCAAGCTCATGCAGTTCCTTTGAAAGGATCCTCGGCGAGATTCCCGACTCCCTGGAAAGCTCGCCAAAACGTCTGATCCCGCCGTTCACCAGGATCGAAAGGATAACCAGCTTCCATTTCCCGTTAACTACGTATAATGTATCCTGTATGGCGGAATGAACGTTATCGCACGCTACATCCGATGATTCTCTCGTCATACTATCCTCTTTGTAACTAGTTACCTTTTGGTAATTGGTTACAAATATACCGTACTTATAAGCAACATTTGTATCCTATTAATCACATTTCAATATGGAAAAGTTCATCGATAAAGTAGTGGTCATCACCGGCGGCAACAGCGGGATCGGTTATGCTACCGCGAAAGAATTTAAAAGGCAAGGCGCTACGGTGTTTATTACCGGTAAAAGAGCGGATGCCCTGGCAAAAGCGTCCATGGAGCTTGGTGTAAGGGGCATACTGGCCGATCAGTCAGACTTACAGCAAATTGCGGGTTTGGTAAAGGAAGTGGAAGAGGCTGCAGAGAAAGTCGACGTTTTGTTCATCAATGCGGGCGTTGCTTTCTTCGCGCCGATCGGGGACACTTCAGAGAAGCAGTTCGATGCTATGACCGACGTGAATTTCAAGGGAAGCTTTTTTACCCTGCAAAAGTTTCTTCCCCGGCTTAATGACGGGGCTTCGGTCATCTTTCTCACGTCGGGCAATACCGCGCTGGCAATGGAGAACAGCGCTGTCTATTCCGCGGGCAAATCGGCCGTCGCTCACTTGGCTAGAATCGCCGCAAAAGAGCTTGCCCGGCGCAAAATCAGGGTGAATGCGGTGAGTCCCGGTCCGACAGAAACGGAGATGCAGGGAAAGTTCGGGATGGACGAGGCTACTTTGGCAGGGATGAAGGCACACATTATCAGCCATGTGCCCTTGGCTAAAATGGGGACTCCTGACGATGTGGCAAAAATGGTCGTTTATCTGTCTGATCAGACCGTGTCCTCTTTCATTACCGGTGCGGAATTTTTTGTAGACGGTGGTATGGCTTTATAAACGCTAAGATTCTCAATATGACATCAAAAACAAAGAATATCCTTGGATGGGTATTAAGCGGGCTGGCAGCACTGCTGCTGGCCGCATCGGCAACCGATAAAATTTCCGGGAGCAGCCACGCGCTGCAAATCGCGTCCCTGATCAGCTTGACCGGCGGTACGTACAGGGTGCTGGGAATTATCGAATTGTTGTCCGTTATTTTATTCCTGTATCCCCGGACCGGGATCCTAGGTACATTGCTGCTCTCATCGTACTTAGGCGGCGCGATCGCCACGCATCTACAGCACCAGCAGGACGTTTTGTTCCCCGCGGCTTTTGAAGCGGTGATATGGATCGCCGCCGTGATCCGTTTTCCCGAGCTGACGCGACGAATAAAGTCGATCGGTACCCCAGGGACGTTTCTTTAGGCACCTGATGTTCGCGCATACCGTTTTTAGCACAACGTTTAACTTGTGTCTCAGCCAATTAGAAAAGAGATAGGTTCGGTGAAGTATATCAACCAGGTCAGGAATGTCAGCTTTAAAAGAAGCGATATTTAATACGATTTATGTGATATAATGAGCAATACCCAACGCTCTTAACAATAAAACGAGAGAGATAGAACAGTATCATTTCCATGATGCTTTAAATCCGACAAAACAGGAATAATCCTGCTTTTGTCGGCTTAAACGCCGCCGTTGCCGTCTTCAGTCTTCACCTGAATCGCACGCAACGGCCGGACCAGTTGTTAGAGAGCGTTAGTCAGCTATGTTTGAATCCTGGTAAGTGCTCCATTGGGCAGTACCCTTCGGTTCCGCTGCAATAACTTCCTGGCTTTTTATTTCGCTCATTGCTGCGTCGAGTTCGGCTACTTCTTCCAGTTCCGCTTCTTTGGCATCGTCTAATACGGTGAGGCCTTCTGTGGCCTGTACATAGGCGATGGGATCCTGGACATAGTCCCAGTCTTTTCCTAAGTCGGGCATTTCGCCTTTATTCCACGGACCGCGAACGCTTGCCTGCGGCGACATATTGAAATATTGCCGGGTAAAACGCGGATCTGCCTGGAGTACTCCCGGCGGGAAGTTTGGCTGGATGGTTTCCAGTGCAGCTTCAAACATCTTGTAATGGGCCACTTCGCGGGTCATCAGGAAAGAAAGCGTTTCCTTTACATACGGATCGTCCGTAAATTTCATCAGGTGTTCGTACACCAGTTTCGCACGTGATTCTGAAGCCAGGTTACTTCTCAGGTCGACGGTAAGATCGCCGTTCGAGTGAATGTACGAGGCGCACCATGGAATACCCTGGCTGTTGGTTAATCTTGGACCTCCCGAGCTAAGAGTTACGAAATGCGGGTTAGCGGTGAGTGCCTGGTGGATGATATTCTCGCGGGCTTCTGCGCCGTCCATCACCTGCATGATCTCCGATTCGTCGGCGGCATTTTTCAGCTCGCCGTTCACGCCTTTAAGCAGCATCTGGATGGTGGCGCCTACGATCTCAAGGTGGCTGAATTCCTCTACGGCGATATCCATCAGCATATCGTATTTGTCGGGATGCGACATTTTGGCGCCGTAAGCCTGGGTGAAATACTGCATGGCGGCAGCAAGCTCGCCGTTCTCGCCGCCGAATTGTTCGAGCAGGAGGTTTGCGAAACGCGGATCAGGGCGCGACACCCTGGCGTTAAATTGTAGATCTTTTACGTGATAGAACATGTTTTTTGGGGGTTATAGATGACATTAATTAGCTGGAAATCCAAGGTAATAGGCATTGTTTAATACGGCTGGTATCTGTCTGGACTGGTGATCTTACAGAACGACTGTGCCCGGGTTAATACCGGTAATGCCATACAGCTTTTTAAAAGAACAGCGTTGTGCCTGATAGGTTGGGGCTATAAATACCCAATCTGATATGGATTAGTACGCAGTTTTGGTGCGGGAAGATCCATTCGCCCGGGATAAGTAAGTTTATACTTCCCCTGCTATCGTATGATATTGTACTGGATGGCAAAACGGATCAGGTCGGCGGTATTTATGGTGCCCGTTTTATTTAACAACTTCTGCCTGTGGCCTTCGATGGTTCGGCGGCTCGAGAATAGCTTATCAGCAATCTGGTTATTTGTCATGCCCCTGGCAACATACTTCAACACTTCGCTCTCGCGTTCGGTTAGGTGCTCGCACTTGAATTCCTTTTCGTTGGGGATATAAAATGCTGAAGGTTGCTTAATCAGAAGCCGGGACAACGATGAGGCGAGATAAGTATATCCTGCCGCCACATGCCTGAGTGCGAATACGAATTCAGTAGTTGGAATGGTTTTTAACAGGTATCCCAGCACACCGGCCGCAAACGCTTTGTATACGTAATCCTGGTGATCCAGCATCGAAAGGATTACCATTTTAACTTCCGGAAATTCTTGCTTTAAATCGCGAACCAGTTCAATACCGTCCTTGTCGGGCATATTAATGTCTGTAACTACCATGTTTATCTCAGGCTGGCTTTGTATAACCGCTTGTGCTTCCGCCGCACAGGAGGCCGTCGCTTTTATACAAAGATCCGGCTCATCTGCAAGTAATAAGCATATGCCATCCCTAACCAGTATATGGTCCTCTACGAGAAGAATATTTATCATAAGCTGTTAATAAGTCATTATCAATCGTATCGTTACCGCATATTGAATAATTAAATCCTTCTATACTTCATTACACTGGCATATCACTTTTCGTTCCCTTATCGTCCGTAAGGAGAATGGATTTAATCCGGTCTATATGTACCTGGGAATTTTCGATACGTTCCTCCGAGGTTCTTAAAGTTGCTCCGTGCTGATCTGCGGCCATTGTGGTAAGGAGATTTTTCCGTTCTTCAAACATGCGCAAGGCTACCCACATGGTTTCTTCTATCTTCATGGTTTGTTCTGCAAGCAGCACCTTAGCGGTATAAGCATGGCCGGTATGGCAACGGTAACGGGTTGCTTTTCCGCTTCCTATCTTCCAAAGTATGCCTCCGCAACCAGGGCAGTTAAAGGGTACTTGTTTGCCCAGTGCTTTTACGGCAGGCAGATCACTTAATACGCGTTTAGCAATCTTTGATTCGATAAGCAGGTCTACTGGAATGGGTATCTTTTCCCGGTTATCGTTTACAAGCGTTTTCAGTATGTCTCCCATTTCTGCAATCGGGACGCAATAATCCGCTTTAACCTGGTTTAAGGCATTTTTCGGCATGTCGGGGTAGTCCGCATCATCGGGATCTTGCACTATACTGCTACCGCCACATCTGCTAATGGCAACTAAACCAGCAGTGCCATCGTCGAGATACCCGGTGAGAATGATCCCGATGGCTCTGTTCCCGAACGTAACGGCTGCCGAGCGAAACAGCGGATCGATAGCGGGCCGCCACCGGTTTTCCTGCGCGCCTTTTGTCACCAGCAGGGTGTCCGTATCGCCGACCATCAAGTGGTGATCTGAAGGAGCCAGGT
Organism: Hufsiella ginkgonis; assembly: GCF_009834915.1. Taxonomy (GTDB): domain Bacteria; phylum Bacteroidota; class Bacteroidia; order Sphingobacteriales; family Sphingobacteriaceae; genus Hufsiella; species Hufsiella ginkgonis. The sequence goes on from NZ_WVHS01000003.1 coordinate 632,748, forward strand.
ATAAATGACCAGCTAACATAGGAGCCCCATTCAGCGCACGGCTGCATTTCAGGCCGCTGGTCTTCCTCAGCGCATCAAGCAAAACGTCGCCGCTGGCATCGGCAGAAATATGCTGAACCACTAATACAGGCGCTGGAAAGTCATCGCCGAGTTGCTTAGTTAATTCCATTAACGCTTTGAGCCCACCAGCCGAAGTGCCGATAACAACAACACGTGCAAGCTGATTCTGTATTTTCATTTGAATATTGTTTTTTAATGTAATGAAGCTATTGTGTGCCACAAAGTTTTTTCATCACGGTTTCTGTGGTGCGGACACATGATGGTTTAAGCACACCTGGGTTGATGTTCAAAGACGGGGCAGTTTAAAGTAAAATGCCGATCCCTTGCCTACTTCACTTTCTACCCATATTTCGCCCTGATGACGTTTAATGATCTCCGCGCTCAGGTACAGGCCGAGTCCGAAGCCAGAAATGCTTTCGCCGGTGACATTATCAACCCGGTAATACCTGTCGAACAGTTTTTCCCGGTCTTTTGGACTGATACCCCGTCCGCAATCGGTTACGACTACTTGTATTGCGAGCGGGTCGACCTGGCACCCGATATTAACCCGGCTGCCGTGTGCGGAATATTTTATGGCGTTCCCCAACAGGTTACCTATAACCTGCGCGATCTTTTCCTTATCGGCTAACAATGTGGTGGGGAAACAAGGGGATGATTCGATATTCCGGGCCGGGTCGGCCAGCATTGTCTCCTCTACAATCTCAGCTATTAAGGTATTGATCTCGAACGGCGATTTGTCCAGGTGGATCTTGCCGGCGTCCAGCTGTGCTACATTAAGAAAGCCATTGATCAGCGCGTTCATTTTTTTTAGCTGGATGTTGGCTTTGTCTAAAGCGCCGGCGGCGAAAGCATCTTTGGCGCTCCTGGCCCTTGCCATCACTATCTGCACATAGCCTTGTACGGATGTTAGCGGAGTTTTCAGCTCGTGGCTAACCATAGCGATAAAATCGCTCATACGAATCACGTCCAGCTTTTTTTCGGTGATATCGCTGAATACGATAATAGCTCCTTCTATTTCGCCGTCAGTTTGCCGGACGGCCGGGAGTGTGATCACTTGGTACCACTTCCCGGCGACGGTTTCGACCTCACGGTTAATGACATCGCCCGAGGTGATAACGTTCAGGGCATCGCCCGCAAGCGTCTCCTTTTTTAAATTGGTCATGAGGCTGCTGACCGGCCTGCCGACGTCGGTTTCTCTTATGCCAACCAGATCGCCGAGGTCTGGAGATAACCTTTTCAATACCAGTGATTTATCTATATACAGTTGTGCGTTAATGCTGGTCCGTCCCCGGGGCTTTAAGCGGATTACGTTGTTTAACCAATTAGGTTTAGTCATAGGCTTTTCCATGTTAATCCAGGAGCAACTGCTGTGTGAAACTGTCATTACCGCAGCCTGCATAACCTTATTGATCCGGAAGTGCGATTTGCAACCCGTGATCTCCTCCAGTTAATTTTCGAAAGCGTAGATTGCTGTAAATCTACCGAAAGTAGCTATTAGAACCTTGTGAATAACTACGGTAACGGACTGATGATCAGTGAATAAATTGGTACCTGCCAGGGTATTTATCGCTATTTGTTACGTATTAATCTGGAACTCCAGCTAAAATGGCGCTGCCAGGTGCATGTACATCACACTGCGTGGCTACATTTGGCTCACAGGCATGTGTGTATGCCTTACTTAGCATGAGCCGTCTGGCAAATATCAGGTAGAGGAGGCCGGCGTTTTTCAAAATGCGCCTGGCGCCCCGGCATTAATTGTATCGGTATGGTACTTATGATGGTCCATCATGGATAAAATGACGGCCTTAATCCGCTTTCAGTCGGCGGTCGGGCAGCAACGACCAGATTCCGTTCCCGGCAATAGATGATCTTCTTGCGAGTAATCATAAATGCGATTAAACGACAAACGCTTTGAGCATAAATACGTTTAATCCATTAGACGATAACCCGCTGGCGGGAGCAATTAAGCCAGTCCTGGTCCCGCCGGACTAACAATAATCAGGTCCTCAGCCGGAAACCAATCCTGTCGCACGGCCGGATCGTAGCCAACCAGGTGATCACAATTGGCCATGCCATTTTCTATGGCGTTTACAGCCATTTCCAGTCCGCCGTTAACCTTCGGATCGCGGTGTTTTACATAATCACCCACCGAGATGGTATTGTTTTTTTTCTCCATATGATATTATAAGGGCCGGATACTAACCCGGCCTAATTATTACCGCAAAATATTGGAATTGTTTAACGCTTTTTTCTTCGGAAGAAGGATATGATTGCCGCGGTTACCAGCACTGCCACTACCGTTTTTTTAATCACACCTTTTTTGTTGTACTTCCATGAAGACTTTAAGCCGCGTTCCGCAAAGATGTTCGGAATATGACCATGTGCCAAGTCCCCGAGCACACCCTCATAAACGTTGATTCGGTCGGCGAGGATAAGCGGTATCCAATGCCGATAGCGGTCCTCGCTGTGTTTAAAGGCGTATCGCCGGATCATCCCGCTTAAGCCCGACGGAGGTGTAGAAGTTCCGAAAACAGCGGTAAGCGCCGGCCGTTCGGTTGACATCAGCAGTTCCACATCGGCAGGCTGCTGTTCAGAACGTTCATAGTTAATCCGGTTATGGTCGTCACCCGTGTAATTTTTCATGGGATAGGTTGGCTCGTTTTCCGGATCTGCATCCATTCCGTAACCGGGAATGTCTTGGATATTTACTGGTATATTTTTCATAGTAGTTTCTTTAGCTCCTTGCGGAAGGTGGAATAAGCACTGTTTTAATACAATTATCGAGCTTGGAGGAGAAGATGTTATAGGCGTCTGAGATCTCTTCCAGCGGTATTCGGTGCGTGATGAGTCCCTTAGGATTCAACCTGCCCGACTGGACATGGTCGATCAGCCTCGGTAACAGCCGTTTTACCGAAGCCTGGTTAGCCCGAATTGTTATACCTTTATTGACGACGTTCCCAATCGGGAGCAAGTTAAACGGGGGACCATATACACCGACAATAGATACGATACCCCCTTTTTTTACGGAGTTTATAGCCCATTGCAAGGCGGTAGCGGCGCCGGCCTGCATTAACGTTACCCGGCCGCTGAAGGTTTGGAGCGTATTTCCTTCAGCTTCGCATCCCACGCAGTCGATACAAACGTCGGCTCCGTACCAATCGGTAGCCTTTTTTAGAAATTCGACCGGGTCCTTCATAAATTTAAAGTTGTAAGCTTCGCATTTGGCATAGTTCTGGGCAAACTCCAGCCGGTAATCTAAATGGTCAATAATGATCACCCTTGATGGTCCAAAAAACCAGGCGCACCGCGCGGCCATGATACCTATTGGACCTGCACCGAATACTACTACCGTATCGCCCGGCTTGATCCCACCCATTTCGGCGGCCTGGTAACCGGTTGGCACCACGTCAGTGAGCATTACTGCATCGTCGGGATCCATATCGGCGGGTATCACGGTTGGGCCTACATCTGCGTAAGGTACGCGTACATATTCCGCCTGCCCGCCGTCATAGCCACCGGCGGTATGTGAATACCCGAAGATACCACCGACAGCTGTAGCCATCGGGTTCGATTCGTGACAGTTGCCATAAAGGCCTTGTTTGCAGAAATTGCATTTACCGCAGGCGATGTTAAACGGGACGAGCACGTGGTCTCCGACTTTTAACTTTTGCACCAGGGGACCGACTTCTTCTACTATCCCCGTGAATTCGTGTCCGAAGGTCATGCCCACCCTGGTATCTGGTACCATTCCATGGTAGAGGTGAAGGTCGGATCCGCAGATACATGACCGGGTTACCCGTACGATGGCATCTTCAGGATGTTTGATCTCCGGCATGGGTCGTTGCTCGGCGCGGACGCGGTAAGGCCCTCGATAGTTCATAGCTAGCATAGTACGTTGTTTAAGTTTAGTTAGTGATTCTGTTAGATGTGGCACGGTCGCTTCATCGCGGTCTATGCGTTATTAGCTGATTACGTCAAAGCATATGCCTTAACGAAACAGCTGGTTTTTCAAGCAGGGAGCGAAATAAAATCCGAATTCAACTAAAAATTGGTGGAATGACTGTACCATATCATGCACACGTAATAATCGCGGTAGTCGACGACAGAACTACGCAATCTGCCGTTCATCCGTTTTTGTTCCTGTAACATTTGGACGGTACCTGTGTTGCACCCAATAGCCTCACATGGCGAGTTATGGGAAATATAAAAAAGGTGCTGATACTCTCGGCTGGTCTTGCACTCATGTTTGGAAGGTACCCGGTGTCGTGGTTTTTGTCGTCTCGGCGCGGCCGGAGAACGCCGTTAAGACGTCCGCCAGTTGAACGTCACTTCATCAACTGCCCTGACGGTAATGTATTTTATGCCGAAATTGACGGGCCTGAACACGCACAACCCATTGTATTTTTACACGGTCTCGGCGCCAGTATCGAACAATGGCCATTTCAAATTGCGTATTTTAAAGATCAGTACCGGGTCGTACTGGTAGACCTGCCGGGACACGGCCGTGCGCCCAAGCCGGTGGATCTGTCTATTGACCGCCTGGCGTCAGGGCTGGCGGAGGTGATCGGCCACCTGGGTTTGAAAAATCCTGTTCTGTATGGTCATAGCATGGGTTCCATGGTCATTATGTCCTATTGCATTAGAAATGATCATGATGTGAAGGCGGTAGTTTTACAGCATGGGAGTTTTACCGACCCGTTAAAAACCTGCCAGTATCCAATGGTTATGCAATTGGCGAAACTGCCGCTAATTGTGCCTTTCCTTCATTTTGTGAAAAGGAATTCGCTGGTGTTCCGGGTAAATGGCTGGTTATGCTACCTCTCAGGGTTAAGCTTGTTTTTGTACAGGTATCTTTTTTTTACCGGGGAACAGTCGGCGTATCAACTTCGCCTGGTATCGAAGATCCTGGCCCGCACGGCACCGGAAGTGCTTGCCGAAGGACTACTGCAATGTTTTAAGTTTAACGTACGGAAAGACCTTCCTAAGATCGCAATACCTGCGCTGGTGTTAGGTGCAGGTCACGACCGGGTCATCAGGTCATGGGCGAACCGGATCATCGCCTCAAACATCCCTGCGGGTCGGTTTAAACAAGTGGGTGCGGGGCATCAAAGTTTACTTGAGGTGCCCGACCAGGTGAACGGGGCTATCGGCGATTTTCTTAATCACCTATCACCAACTTTGCCGCTGAGCAAATAACGACTCAGGTTCACAAAAAAGACCGCATTTTCTGACGGCACATCTTTGATTATCTAACGTGTCAATGTATATTTCAAACGTGGCGTTCCGGGCTGCCTTTTAGACATGTTTAGGAATTAATACCTGTTTTGGGCCCGATAATTACGCAATAGCGGGGGGGCAATTTACTTCAATGAAATGTTCGGTCATTAGCCCGGGTAAGAGCGTTTGTTAAAACTTCCTTACATTTATTTAGTTATTCAATTGCACTCTCTTCACCTGCCTGTAGTACATAAGGCTCTTGTTCAAAGCAGTTACTAACTGGCTTTGTTATACCGGTCTGTATTTAACTAATATTGGAACCTATGCCTTCAGTAGAACCGCATCATATTATTGCCATTGGGTCCTCTGCCGGCGGATTGGACGAGATCAACGCTTTTTTTGACCATACCCCGGTGGACAATGTTTCTTATGTCATTATCCAGCATTTTTCCCCGGACTTTAAAAGTAAGATGGTCGGACTGCTTTCCAGGCACAGTAAGCTCATCGTTGAGGAAGCCAGTGATGGTGCAGACATTAAAAGTAACCAGGTATACCTGATCCCTAACGATCAGTTTATGACCATCAGGGACGGAAGGCTATACTTAAGCAGCAAAACAAACGTCCGGGGCCCCCATCTCACGATCAATACTTTCTTTACCTCGCTAGCCGAAGATTGCGGGAGTAAAGCGATCGGCATCGTGCTGTCGGGGCTGGGTACGGATGGCAGCGAGGGAGTGAAAGCAATCAAAAAAGCGGGCGGTATGGTGATCGCAAGGACTCCAGATACGACCGAATTCGGCAGTATGCCGTCCAGTGCCATCGCAACAGGAATGGTTGACTTTGTCCTGGAGCCCGAATTAATGCCTGACGCTATCGGCGACTTCGTGAAGTATGAGGTAAAGATCGTGGCTGACACCCCGGAAGATGAGGCAATTATGAGCGCTATTATTGATCTCATTAAGGAAAGGTCTCCACTTGACTTCTCGGATTATAAGCTGACCACGCTGCTGCGGCGTACCAGGAAAAGGGCCGCTTATTGTAACCATACCACGCTGGGAAACTATCTTGATTTTTTAAGGTCTTCGCCCGAAGAAGCCACGGTGCTTGCCAAAGACTTCCTCATCGGCGTCACCTCTTTTTTCCGTGACCCGGACGTGTTTGATTTTGTGCAAAGCGATGTGCTTCCCCGTCTGCTCCAAAGCCTGTCGCCCGGCGAGGAATTAAAGCTCTGGGTAGCCGGTTGTGCGACGGGGGAAGAAGCCTACTCCCTGGCCATAGCGATCTGTGAGTTATTGACAGGCGATTTGAAAGATACCGTCGTAAAGATTTTTGCCACCGACATCGACAGTGTGGCGCTTGTTTCCGCCGGCAGGGGAGTGTATAATTCCGGTATCACCAAATACGTTTCTTCCGGGCGGCTCGACCGGCATTTTATAAAGGAGGGTGACAAGTACCGGGTTAAACCCGCGATACGAAAGATGGTGATCTTCGCCAGGCATGATATGGTGAAGAACCCGCCCTACTGTAATATGCATTTTATCAGCTGCCGCAACCTGCTGATCTATATGACACCCGTTTTGCAAAAGAAGCTTTTTACCATGATGCTCTTTGGCTTGCGAAAGAACGGTTACCTGCTGTTAGGCTCCAGCGAGACTCCGGCGCCCATTATCGGGAGCCTGGAAGTGATCCATAAGAGATTCAAGGTGTACAGGAACCTGGAGGTTAAGCGGGTATTGAGCCTCGATAATTTTTCCCTGCCGGATCTGCCTGGAGCGATCCATGCTGCGCCGGTCTTTTCAAAAGGAAGTACCAACCAGCAAGCTAACCATGTGCTGGCGGAAGCCATGACCCAGGGCTTGGTTACCGAAATGGATTGCCTGGTGATGTGCGTCGATGAGCGAAACCACGTGTTAAAATCATACGGAGATACGACAAGATACCTGCTCCAAAAGAACTTTACTCACAATCTGCCTGACCTCCTGCCAGCACCGCTCGCCGTGGCGTTTAACGCATTAACGAGCAATGTGTTAAGAACAGGCAAGCGTGAGGCTGTTAAAGGAATCAGGTTACGGCGGGGGGAGGCAGACCTGGAGTTAACCTTAACGGCGAGCCCCCTTGCACTACCACAGCCTGACCGTCGTTGTTTAATGGTAACCATAAGTGAGGATACTGCCGCCCCTTTTATGGGGAATGCAGTGTTGTTTGATGACCAGCTCTATCACGGGCAGTATACAATTAACCTGGAAGAAGCGGTAAGGGAATTGAAAGAGCAGCTGATTTCGGCCCACGAGCAACTGGATGCCTCCAATGAGAACCTGCAGTCGTTTAACGAAGAGCTGATCTCCGCTAATGAAGAGATGCAAAGCACCAACGAGGAAATGCAGTCTGTTAACGAGGAATTGCAGACCATTAACGCGGATTACCAGCTTAAAAACCGGGAGCTCACTGAAATTAACGACGACCTGAATAACTATTTCAGGAGCAATGTCAACGGTCAGTTATTCATCAGCGACGACCTCCTGCTGATGAAGTTTTCACCCGGAACAGTCGGCCAGATCAACCTGGTGGAATCGGATATCGGGCGGCCACTCCACCATATTTCTACAAATATCAAATTTGATACGATCATTGAGGATATCAAGCAAGTGTTGTCGGAAGGGTCTGTGCTAGCTAAGGAGGTTGAGACCCATGACGGCAAGTGGTACCAGGTCATGACGATGCCTTATGTACGGCAGGCCGATAATCATAATACGGGGGCAATTATCACTTTCAGTGATATCACTGAGTTAAAGAAGACACAAATAGCGCTTGATGGACGAAATAAAAGTTTGCAAAGGATCAACGCTGATCTCGATCATTTTATCCATGCGGCGTCACATGACCTGCTGGCACCGTTAGGCAATATAGAAACGAGTATCAATATTATGAATAAGATGTCGCTATCGGATACCAAGCTGGTCGATTTTCATGGTATTATCAACACCTCTATAAAGACGTTCCGCTCGCTAATCACTGATATTGCATCCATCGCAAGGGTGGAGGGTAATATGCTGGCCATGGAAATGGTGAATGTAGAGGACCTGGTAAATAACGTGCGGTGGAGCCTGGAAGATAAAATTGAATTGTCCGGCGCTACCATTACCCTCGAGCTTGAGGCTACTCATATTTTCTTTTCCAAAAAAAATCTCCGGAGCATTTTGTTCAACCTGGTTTCGAACGCGATCAAATTTAGGGGCGATGCCCTGCCAATGATCGTTATTCGTACCGTGGAAGAAGGCGGTTTCAAGGTCCTTTCGGTCAAAGACAACGGGATAGGAATGTCGCCCTACAGCCTGACCAAAATTTTTGATATGTACGGCAGGCTGAACCAGGATGCCGAGGGCCAGGGTATCGGTCTGTACCTGGCAAAAAAAATCATCAATGCAGCAAACGGGGAAATACTTGTTGAAAGTGAGCCGGGAAAAGGCAGTTTGTTTACGATACGTTTCAGCGAAAGAGCAGCGAGTTAACAATTGATATGATCGTAGCGCAGTACAGGCGCCGGCCAGCGTTCGAAAGACATGGAAAGTATAGTACTGCTTGAATTACAGAACTTTATTTCGTTTATGTTACAATAAGGCTTCAGATCAGCGCTTGTATCCTAACTTGTTTGATCATGTCCCTGGGTTTTCACAATCTTATTATAGATCCCGAAAAGCAAAAAGGGAGCCGCCCATTGCCCGACGAATAAGGCGTTATGTTTCGAACCGAGGCATTTCAGTGCGAGCGATGTGCCCATAGCCGCCAACGATGCCCATAGGAATACGTCTGACGGGATTTTTGCTGTTTGCTGTTCAATTGTTTCGGCGACTTTGCCTTCTGTGAAGTTTTCCATAGTGTGTTTGTTTGTTTGTTAGTTGTAATTATTAGATGATCGTTTCTCGTGTACACTACAGCGATGTAATGCTATTTTTTAACAGGGAGGACAGCCCGCTGTTCGATAGGGAAGTACGCGATCTGATGGCGACGATTACGCCTTTTTTGGCGAAAAAGTAGCGTTGTGCGCCAGGTATTACGGAATTAATTCGGCTAGCATCGGTAAGTACGCATTCTTTTGGTGTTTCCCCGCAATTCGGAGATCTTCCGAAACAACCCTTGAACCGGCATGGTTGCTTAGTAAAATCAAAACGTGTAATGGGAAAAGGAGATAAAAAATCGAAAAAGGGAAAAATCGTATCCAAAACATTCGGTAAAAGGCGCCTTCGGGTAAAAAAAATGGATTCATCTGCTAAAAGTACGGGTGGGGAAGAAGTGACTAAGCCTGTTAGTGCTTCGTAAGTTGGTGAAACGCCCGTTTCGGAGCGCACATTAAAAAAACAAGCCGGGCTTATTTCGTTTTCGATGTTTAGGTAAGGGCTAAAGATGCGCGTGCGTGCTTATGATCTGGCTATTGTAGATATTGATAGTTTTTGTTCCGGCGGTCCGCTGAATCCAATCATGAATAGCAGATTTTGATTCGTGCAGTGAATTGTGCAATTTATGGCCATGTTGGCACTAACAAAAGGGAGGTATTTAGGCGCTGTAAGCAGTACAATTTCGGCAAATGGCGTGCTGATCGGAATTACCGATTACCACGCTGACCAGGGTATAAGCCCGATGCACTACCACGAAAACCCTCATTTAAGTTTTGTGCTTAAAGGGAGGATGTCAGTAAAAAGAAGAGATTTTGCAGGTTCTGGTCAGGCACTGGAATCTTTTTCGTTTATGCGCGCTGGGGAAGTACACCAGAACTCGATTCATAGCATTCACTGTAAAAACATGAATCTGGAGCTGGAACCGGAATTTTTTGACAGGTATGGCGTCAGGGAAAATGACGTCGCTCCCAAACTATTGAAAGACCGGCCAGGCGCCGTACTGCTGATGGTCCGGCTTTACAAAGAATTATCGTTAGCGGATGAGCATACGGCCGATTCGGTACATCTATTACTGCTGGATGCTGCCTCCGGCTGGAAAACGGATATACTATATTTTCCTCCCTGGGTGAACACGGTTCGGGAACTGCTGAACGACCGCTGGAATGACCAGGTTACTTTGAATGAGATCGCTATAGCGGCAGGAGTACACCCGGTTACAGTATCTAAATATTTCACACGTTATTTCGGCGTAGGATTCGGTGAATACCGGCGAAAGCTAAAAGTGGAAAGAGCAATTCAAATGATCAGTACAGGACATATACCGCTCACCGAAGTGAGTTATGCCTGTGGCTTTTTTGATCAAAGCCATTTTATCAGGGCGTTCAAAGATTTCACCGCAATGCGGCCTACAGATTTCAGAAAAGTCTGAGCGGCGCTAAGTTCATCCTATTTCGGTGTTACCCGGCCGTCTATCTTTACCTTCAAGATATCATATACATCGGCACGCATGAAAACAATCACGCTAAGCTTTCTTATTTCCCTGTTGGGCGTAACACAACTGTTCGCGCAGGAGCAAAAGGGATTTATAACAAAAGGTATAACCTTAAGCGCAAAGATCGCATCGGGACAAAAGCACCTTTATAAAGTTAAGCTTGATGGAGAGCAGTTCGCCTTTCTCCAAGTGATGCAGAAAGGCGCTGACGTCAAGATCACTACATTTGACCTGGAGGGAAATAAAACAGAAGAGACAGACAGTCCCAATGGGATCAGGGGCCCTGAATATGTAATGCTGCGTTCTTCGGCAAAAGGCGATTACCGGGTAGAGATCGAGGGGCTCGGCACTAACGGGCCCGCCGCAACATACGAGCTTACACTTAAAATAGTCAGGCCGAAAGCGGTCACCACGGGTCAGAAAATAGATGAGATTTTCCTGCCCTGGGACAACCAGCAATCGCCGGCAGCTGCTGTTGCTGTCTTTAAAGGGGGCAAAATCCTTTATCAGAAAGGATATGGGATGGCCAATCTGGAAAATCATATTCGCAATGCTCCATCCACCATGTTCCATATCGCTTCTATCACTAAAACATTTACCGGTTATGGGGTGCTGCTACTGGAAAAGCAGGGAAAGCTGAGCCTGGATGAAGACATCCGTAAATACCTGCCTGAAGTTCCCGATTTTGGCCATAAGATCAGTCTGCGCCAATTGTTGCAGCATACCAGCGGGATCAGGACGTTTGAAAGCCTGGCGGCCATGTCGGGATATGAAATCCATAGCAAGCTGCCTTTTTTTAAACTCATCAGCCGTCAGCGCGATCTCAATTTTTTGCCCGGCGCTGAGTATGATTATTCCAACACCGGTTTCGTACTGCTTGCCGCGGTGATAGAGCGGGTATCCGGTATGTCGTATGTAGCGTTTGTACAAGAACACATTTTTAAGCCGCTAAAGATGGCGGTAACCGTGTTTCAGGATGACGATGGCAAACTGGTACCTGGTGTTGCAGATTCCTACGAGCCTGGGGAGGACGGACCTAAAAAATTATATGTGGTAAACGATTTGGTAGGATCGACCGGTATAATTACTAACGTCAGTGATCTTGGCCGCTGGGCGTTACACCTGCTAAAACCGGGAGCGGATGCCGATATCGTCCGAAAAATGAGTACACCCGGAAAATTAAACGATGGAAGACTGACGGAGTACGGCCTCGGCCTTGCTATCGCAAACTACAAAGGGCATAAAGAAATCGGGCATTCGGGAGCGGAGGGAGGATTCAAGGCCCATATGAGTGTTTTTCCTGATGATGATCTGGTCGTGATCGTACTTGCTAATGCGTCAGATATATATTCCAGGCCTGTCGCCAGGCAGATCGCAGATATTTATTTAAAGCCGAAAAAGGAGGTTGCCGCACCTGCCTCACCAGCACAGCCATCGTCTCCGGCGCAGGCTAAACCTGCCGATATCGTAGCCGTTGACAGCGCAAAGGCAGACCTGACGGAATATGCAGGCACTTACTACAGTGACGAGCTGGAAACCGCTTATCAAATCAGCATTATAAATGGCAAACTGACCGCTCAGCATGTCTTTTTAAAAAATATTGAGTTTAGCCCCGACAGCCGGGACGTATTTATTATGGATGGATGGAATGGGAAAGTAGATTTCGTAAGGGACGATCAGCAAGGGATCAAGGGTTGTAAATTTTCTTATAATCGAATGCGGAACTTGTATTTCAGAAAGGTTGATAGATGGTAACAAATCTTACGGATACTTAGCTATTTAGCCGATCCATTTATTGCTGCCGGCGATCTTTAAGGCTTCCGCTTTGCTGTTGACGGCCAGTTTCTGGTAAATGTTCTTGATATGGCTGCGCACGGTTTCTTTACTGATAAAGAGATCAACGGCGATCTTCGTATAGCTTTTACCCTCGGCAATTCCCCGGAGTACAGCGGTTTCCCGTTCGGAGAGCGGAGAACCCTGCAGACGGGTAAACGACTGTACCACCATTTTGGCGATGCTGAGGCTCATAGGCGCGCCGCCCGCAAAAGCCTCGGCCATGTTTTGAACGATTTGGTCGGCATCAGAGTTCTTGACGATATAACCGCCGGCGCCTGCGCATAGCGAGCGAAACACTTTATCGCTATCCTCCAGCACGGTAATAATCAGCACGATACACTCAGGAAGCAGTTTTTTGAGGCGCTGCGTCCCTTCGATGCCATCGATCCCGGGTAATTCGATGTCCATTAGGACGAGGTCGGGCGCATCACCGGCGACCCGCTTTAAGGCTTCCTCGCAGCTGCCATATTGCCCGGCCAGCCGGTAGCCCGGGGTATGCTCGATCACGGCGGCAAAGCCTTCGCGAATCTTACTGTTGTCTTCAATGATCGTAATGCTTTTTTCCATTCTTACAGTTCAATAACGGGGTTCACCCATACGGTGATCCCGATGCAGGTACCCCGCGGTTGTTTAGATAACGAAAAGCCGAAGCCGTTCCTGAGGCAGCGCCGTTCCATATTGGCCAGGCCGTAATGTTTCGTGCCGGCATCCGCTTCCTTCCAGGTGCCATTGTCCTTTAATGCATAAACGACACTGCCAGGAGGGCAGTTCATGGTTAATTCCACTTCAGTAGCGCCTGAATGCTTGATGACGTTGGTCATCGCCTCTTTAAAAATAAACAGCACATTAAGTGCCGCGGTAGGGTCCAATTGCTGCAAATGGCAACTTTCGGTTTTAGAAGAAAAAGCGATATCGAATTGATTATAATAACGTTGCCCGTAACCGGTCAGGTAGCCGAATAATTCCTGCGGGTCGTCGCTGTCATGGTTCAGGTGCCATAAGAAATCCTTACTGCTGGCATAAAGCGCGTTGCTGTTCTGGATGATGCTATGAACGATTGGCTGTACTTCATGTTCCTGACTCAATTTTAGTTTTAAAAGCGAAGCTTGCCGGGTGATCGCCGCGAGCACGTTACCGGTCTCATCATGAAAATCGGTAGCGATATTCTCGCGCATGCTATTCAGTTGCTCGGTACGCCGTTTTACGGCTTCATCCAGCAGGCCGATCTTCTGTTCCTGCAGGGCTCGGAACCTGGCCCGGTCTTTTTCCTGGTCAATCTGCAGGTAGGCCAGGAAGCCGCCGAAGAAGAGGGTAATGAGACCATTCATGCCTAAGGCATAGAAGGGGCCGCCCAATATCGACCCGACGGGCGGCGGCAGCCCGGCATGCAGCGTCCGGTAGTATAGAAATCCGAGTAGCCCCAGGTTACCGAAGATGGCCCACCAGCCCCATCTTTTGTCTACCCAGATCGAAACCAGCAGGTACATATGAATAATGGCCACATTCGGGGAATAGATCAGTCCGGAATCGGCGACGAAATCGTACATGATCCAGTAGCAGGCCAGCGCTGATATCGTCATCGGGATGCGGTAATGGCCCCAGGCACGGATAGATATCAATACAAAGACGTTGAGCAAATCATTGACCAGGTAACCTGTGATGGGTTTACCCATGTAATAGACAAAGATGGGGAACAGGAGCATCAGGGGTAAAGCGATCAGCGCGGAACTGACGATCACACGGAACTCCTGGTAACGCGGGTGGGTGTTGTTGTCCCGCAGTTCCGCGGGCATACAGTAATTAACGGCATCGTCGAACGTCATCAGGCTAAGATAGTCATTCAGGTATTTCAAGCGTGTTTGGTGATCAAAATACCGCAAATTGGGGGATTGCCGGAGCCGTGAATGGCCATTAATTTTGTAAACAGGCGGGAGCTCACCGGAAAGAGCCGACCATGAGCTTGCCAAGTATCAAATCGTTATACGACAAATTGATTCCTGGTATCGCGTTGTGCCAGTCAAGCCATGTTTACCTATGAAAAAACTATTACTCATTTTACTGATCTTAAGTGTAGGGTTATCCAGCTGTAAAAAAAGCCGGGATAAGATACAGCCGTTAGCCGCAAAGGGTAGCATCTCCGGGGTCGTCAGGCCGTCCGTTTCGGTTACCGGTGTAACGGCGAGCGCTACGATTAACGGCCAACCCGTAACGTATAACACCACAATTGAAGCTTCCGGTGCATTTAAGTTCCCCGAAGTGACCGAAGGGGTATATATGATCAACTTTCTTCCTACGCCAGGCTATGCAGTAAGCAGCCGGAGCGTTACCGTAACAGCCGGGCAAAATACCGATATGGGGAATATTAACTTTTCCCTGGCAGCGGGCGGTATCAGCGGTACGTTCAGCCCGGCAGGATTGGCCACCTCCATGATCATCACCTACACCTCAGGCAGCACCTATACCTCTACGTTTTGGAACAGCGTCAACAGTTCAGGCGTCATCAAAGCAGAATATCTGCAGGTGGGCACTTATATCGTCAGCTTTTCGGATGTACCGGGTTATGTGACCCCGACAAGCCAAACGATTACGGTGACGAACGGGCAGACGACCGACCTGGGCACGATAATTTTTCAAAAGGCGAGCGCCGCCAGTATCAGCGGCACGGTAACTCCCGCAAGTGCGGCGGCCAGTATTACGGTATCCCGCATGAGATTTTTATTCAACGGCGCGCTTCCAGCCCAGACCTACACGGCAACACCGGATGGCAGCGGGCATTTCACCGTGGCCGGCCTGGATGCCGCCTATTATTATGATATTGCGGTTACCCCGGTCGCAGGCAATGGTTTAAATGCGCCTAACAAGATCCGCATATTTCTGCCGAGCGGACAGGATGTGGATCTGGGCAGCCTGGAGCAAACCACTATTCCGCCGCCATACCCGCTTTCGTATAACCAGGATGGCGCCCTGATCAACACAACCCTTATTACCGGCAGCTACGCAGCTGGTAAGCTGACCTTGACGCAGGCCGCGACCATAAGTGGCAATAGCAATAACATTACCCTTGTATTGAATAAGGTGACCGGGGCAGGCGATTATCCCTGTAACGGAACCACAGGATCAAGAATAACCCTGCAGACCACCTATTCTTCTTCTGATCCCCTGGATTGGGAAAGCAATGCCCCTGGCGGAGACGGCCTTATCAAGATCACCGCATTCGATCAGATTCATCAAACGGTTTCGGGCACTTTCACGGCTAATTTAGCGCGTGGCGCCATCGTTAAAAAGATCACTAACGGAACTTTTGTTAATCTGCATTATAGTAAACCCTGATTTAGCGGCACTTGGATGATCGATTTTTATACTGCCGGACCCGGCAGCGCTACGGTAAAGGTCGATCCCATTCCCGGTTGGCTGGTCAGCGTAATGCTGCCATTTAGTATTTCCAATTGTGTTTTCACCATAAAAAGCCCCATGCCTCGCCCGTCTACCGACGGGTCGAAACGTTTATAAAGCCCAAAAAGCTCGCCACGGGTCTTCTCTACGTCAATGCCCTTGCCGTTATCGGTAAAAGAAAGGTATACCTGCCCGTTCGTCAGGCTGCTCCTGATGAAAAGATCCGGGATCGCTTCAGGTCGCCTAAAGCGGATGGCGTTTTGGATGAGGTTATGAAATACGCTGTACAGGGATTTTTGTATAGAAATCACACTTCCGGCCGCCGAAAAGTCGTAACGGATACTGGCGTTTTCCCGGTCGATCAGCGGACCCAGGCTAAGCTTGCATTCTTCGACTAACTGCTTAAAGGAAATGTTCGTTACCTCATCACAATCCGGCTGGCTTACATGCAGGATATTGTTCAGATCGATCACGATACTGTCAAGGTCGCGGGTGACGCCTGTAAGGGCACTCATCATTTCGGCGCTTTCCTCTTCGTCGAGGTCGAGATCCCTGAAAAGATAACAGATTCCAAGTATACTGGATACCGGAGGTCTCAGGCTGTGGGAAACGATATAAGTAAATTGTTCCAGCGTACTGTTACGCCTGATAAGATCAGCGATAACGCGGTCCCGCTCAAGCGCGGCCTGTTTCCGTTCATTAATATCGGTTACCGAAAAGAGCAGGCCGTGGTTGGTACCCTCTGCGTCGGAGATCCCGGAAAAGCTGACACAAAACCAGCGGAACGAGCCGTCGCGCTGCGGGTAACTCGTCTCATATTCAACCGGCACGCCGTGCATGGCTGTATTCATCAGTTCTTCTATCTTATCCTGCCTTGAACGGGGAAAATAGCCTGGCCCGTAAGTGTTTTCTGCCAGCTGCTTCTGGAACTGTTCACCGGAATGGTCCGCCGCCTGCCTGTTGAATGCCGTTACCTTCAATTGCTGGTCCATAAGGACGTAACCTGTAACAGTATTGTCGAAAATGGTCTGGAGATTGGCTTCCGATTTCCGGAGCAGTAGTTCCGCTTCTTTCTGCCCGGTTAACCGGCGGATGACCTCCGCGGTTTTTTCCTCCACGCGACGTTCCAGCTCACTGTTCAGTTCATTGACCCGGGCCTCTGCGAGTTTGCGCAGCTCGATCTCCGCCTGCAGCTCACCGGAAGATTTCATGGAAAAGGCCAGCGGAAGGACGCCGACCAAATGGTATATAGTTGCCCAGCTCACCACCGCGGTTATGAACCTGATCAGCGCGCTCAACCGGTATGCCGGGTACCAGAAGGAGAGGGCATCCAGCAGGTGAGTAGTGCCGCAAGCCATAATAAAGATGGCGAAGAGAATGTAAAGCCGGAGAAAGCGGGCTTGGCTCTTCTTGGTAATGAACCTGACGATAACCAGCGATATGGTGAAATAAGCCGACCAGGTCAGCAGGTCGCTGGCGATATAAAGCCATCCATGGAACGCCGACCACCTGCCGCAGTGCCAGCGTGAGGGCCAGTCAGAAGCATCTAAAAGATGTTTAAAGAAATCGGTTACCTGTTCCATAGTTTTGAATGATACGTAAATTGAGCGCAACGCCCCGAAAGCCAGTTTATGAACGCCGTTCCATAGTCTAACGGTGACCGAAGGAAATTAAATAGATTACCGGTAAGTTCCCACAGGGAAGGAAGCAGCAGGCAGGACGCCTTTACTTGTATTATTGCCGGGCAGTTCCCAAAGGTAAGATTAAATAACTAATCCACTATAATCTAATTGAATAACCCACCCGCCTGAGCAAGCTCTTTTTAAAGGCGGAAAATCATGGTTTCTTCTATCTTAATAGCGGGTTCGGCAAGCAGTACTTTACGGTATGAACATGAGCTTTATGACAGCGGTAATGTCATTTGAATGATTATTTACCCCTAAGCCTGTTTTCAGTTACGATGTTCGCTGAAATCTGGTGATAATCATCCCAGAATTCTCCCGTAGCTGCCGGTGTTCTTTCCTTCCGGCTTACGGGCAATTCATATTCCTTTTCAAAACCGCCGATAAGAACACGAAGTTTTGTGTTCATTGGCAATACGTGGTCGTCTCTTTTTGGAGTAAAATGTGTTACCGTAAGGGATGGCCGCCCGGGTAACGAATGATCCGGGTGACCGGGATTTTTGTAGCTCCGGTAAATAATGATTCGGACAAGCTCCCCGTTTTCAACGTCTTCCCGGAACTCAAAATCATCGAACTGGTCTGACAGCTGGTCCTGGATCTCCCAGTATTCCTCAAGACTGTCAAACCCCACCTGGAAGAACTGGTCCGTCTCGAGAATATATATTGGAACGTCGATACAAAGATTTTTGAAAATGGTGATAAGAGGCCGGAGGTCCGGTTTATAGTTCAACTTGATCCGGATGGCGATTTTGTTCATAATATCTGAATAAGAAGTTAACAAATTGGCCTGATGCCTCTTTCCCGCTGTCACAGCCTCAGATAGCTTAGCACATTGAAAGAGCGAAGTGTAAAATGCGCGATCTTCTCTGCACGTCGATTTTCGAAAGCGCCGATAGCTGTAAACTTAGCAAGAATTACTATGGGAAACCCGGGAAAATCTACGGTAACGATCTGCCTGTCAATGAATAAATTCAGAACGCCTTCCGTATTTTTCGCGATTTGTTTCGGTATTATGCCTATCCTTATTTCCATATCGGGCACAGGTGCTGTCGTTAGTATGGCGAAGTCCTTTTACCGTTCTTTTTGCTGTGTTTAGTTTGGGTCCGGCGGTAAAATACTGTTTTGTGTGATTTAAATTACGTAGCTATTCAACCCCCCTTTCCGTAGTTAAACAGGAACCGGGCACCTTGTCATGGGCTCCGCCTGGCCGTTAAAGCGCTGCAGACATACTTCGAATGATCCGATTGCTGCAGACTGTCATGACAATGGTATAACGTGTTTTGCCCGTTAAAAGACAGCGTTACCTGCCCGGAGCGCTCAAGAACTTATTTGACCAATAGCTGTTGTAACCAAAACATGTGCGATACAGGCCATAACATACATAGGCCGCTGGTAATAGAATATCCATCACAAAAAGAAATCATTAAATGAATAAATCAAAAAAATACAGTACCAGCGTTAGAGCTATCGGTCTGGCGTTATGCATCGTTCTTGGATTGCTGGCGGGATGCGACAATCAGAACAGGACACAAAATGGCTCCGCGGATAAACAGGCGGATACCGTTAAACAAAAAGCCAGTACCGATAATATCCGTAATATCGGGCTTACGCTCCCCGTGTTAGATGCCCTGTTCTTTGAAGATGGCTTCAAAGCTGATCTGAAATCCAGGCTTCAGCTGACCGATCAGCAGATCCTGCAATTGAAAACAGCTGCCAGCGCTTCCGTCGCTGACCTTAGCGAAGATGGGATTGACTATCTTGGTTCCGCACGTGAGGCGACCAGGCGTTCCGATGAGCAGATCCGAACCATTTTAGGACAGGAGAAGGCCGATCAATTGTACCAGCTGGTTGCTGAACGTTATGCCGGCGGCGACGTGGAAGGCTTATTCCCTACGCAACCTAACGCTGTTCCGAGTGATACACGCGTGGTGGTGAATGCGCCTGCCTTCCGGATGGATGTGTTTCAAAACGGCAAATTGCTAAAGACCTACCGGGTAGGCATCGGTTATCCCGAGTTCCCGTTACCTACCGGCATGCGCCGGGCTGAAAACATTATTTTCAACCCGACCTGGACGCCGCCCGATGAGCCTTGGGTAAAGGGGAAAGTACAGGCGGGCAAAAAAGTAGCTGCAGGCAGTGAGCTCAATCCGCTGGGCCCGATCAAGATCCCGATCGGGATGCCTTCTCTTATTCATGGCGGCAAAGAAGTGTCTAAATTGGGGAACTTCGCCTCGCACGGATGCGTAGGCCTGACTGATGGGCAGGTCCAGGATTTTACAGGCATGCTGACGCAATTGGCAGGCAAGCCCATGTCTATGGACAGCATACTGGGCTTTGAAAAAAGTAAAAGGAAAACCCAGTCCGTTAAACTGGAGAAGCCGGTGTTGATTGAGCTTCGCTATGAAACTATCGTAGCCGGGGGCGGGAGCCTGCATATTTACCGGGATGTGTATGAACGCGGTACCAACACGCTTGAAAATGCCACTCAGGTGCTGAAGGTCTATGGGGTCGGCTATCAAAGCCTGAGCCCTCAGGAAAAAGAAGCGCTCACAAACGCTTTAAATGAAATGAACCTGGATTCACAAGGCAATCCGATCGTCGGCAATATCGAGGCAGCCGGGGACACCACTATTAAAACAAAGGATGGCGTCGCTCCAGGCAAGGTGGAACGGGCAAAGAAAGGAAAAGTTACCCGGGCAGTAGCAGGCCGGAAAGAGATTGCTGTTCCGGTTGCCGGCCTGCAAGGTAAGGGTTATCCTGGCCCGGTGAACCTGGATGAGGGCAAATAGGCGCCTCAATTGGCGGGGGAGAGATCCCGGCAAGATGCCGGTGTATGGATGGGGGCATGATTTTACGGAGCTTTAAAGCTAGTGAGAAATCGGCAACCGAATAAGGAAGACGGTGGACGCGCCTTCCTGGCTGTCGGCTTCGATACTGCCACCGTGCAGTTTGACGATCACATCATAGCTAAGCGACAATCCCAGGCCGGTCCCTTCGCCGGATGGTTTGGTCGTGAAGAACGGCTGGAAGATCTTCTCCCGTATGGATGCCGGGATCCCGTTCCCGTTATCCTTCACCGATATAAAAATTCCGTCTTCACGCTGCCAGGTTTTCACCTCTACCAAAGGCTTATAACCGGTACCATTGTTTTTCGCCCGCTCTTGTGTAGCCTGGAATGCGTTATTAAAAAGGTTGAGCAATACCCTGCCGACATCCTGGGAGATAATGTTAGTTTTTGGCAGCGAAGGATCGAGATCGGTCAGCATTTCCGCATTGAACGTTTTGTCCTTCGCCCGTAATCCGTGATAGCTCAGCCTGAGATATTCATCGGCCAGCGCATTTATATCCGTTGGCTCCTTGTTACCGGTGCTGCTGCGCGAGTGCTGCAACATGCTCTTGACGATGCGGTCGGCCCGTTTCCCGTGGTGATGGATCTTGCCGAGGTTCTGGTCAAGGTTACCGGCGATGGCCTTTACGTCGTCCATGTTACCCGCGTCGATCTCCTCCTGCAGCTCGGTGAGCAGCTCGCGGCTTACTTCCGAGAAGTTATTAACGAAATTTAACGGGTTCTGTATTTCGTGGGCGATACCGGCTGTTAATTCACCCAATGAAGCCATTTTTGCTGATTGGATGAGCTGTGACTGAGTGCTGTTGAGCTCGTCGAGCGATTCCTTTAGCTGGCGGGTACGGTTGGCGATTTTCTCTTCAAGGAGCCTGTTCTCCCGTTTCAGGGCACGGGAGCGATAGACGATCAGCGCGAAGATCAACGCTGCGAGCGCAAGCGCATAGAAAACATATGCCCACCACGTTTCCCACCAGGGTGGCGTGATCGTGAAATTAAAGATCGCCGGCGCGCTCCAGGTATTATTGAAACCTTTGGCAGAAACCTTGAAAGTATAATGGCCGGGTGGCAGGTCACGGTAGCTATCCGAAACCTCCTGGGCGGCCGGCTGGCTCCATACCTGGTCTATCCCTTCGAGAATATACCGGTAGCGAACATTGTCGGAATTGCTGAGCTGCATCCCCGTAAAGTGAAAGGCAAGGTAATTCTGATCGTATGGCAATACCAGTTCTCCCGGCATATTAAACGGCCCGCCGACGTTCTTCCAGGAAATACCCTGCTCCCGGAACGGTTTCAGGCGGGCGTCGAAAAGTTCTTTGGCCATTATTACCGAATCTGAGCCCGCTTTGCGGACGGTATCCCGCAGTCTTTCATCCCCGGCCGGTGCCGGCGGGAGAAAGAACACCGGTTTGCCAAGGATATCGAGCTGGCTGATCTGCGGTGCCGGCACGGTCGTGTCAGCGGGCGGCTCTTCCATTACCAGCAGGCTTTGTTCCACGCCGGCGTACAACTGCCCTCCACGGGTGAACATCAATGCGCCCTGGTTGAAATCCAGGTGCGAAAGGCCTTGCGATTTTTTGTATACGCGTATCGGCCAGGGCGATTTCGTCTCCTCCGGCGGAACCGGGCCGACCACGGCCAAGCCATCCACGGTACCCACATAGATCAGCTTTCCCCGCCGGGCGATCGAATACGATTCCTTTTTCGGCAAGCCGTTCGCCGTTCCGAGCACGACCGACAATTTCCGCGCCGCATCGATCCGCTGCAGGCCGTCCTCGCTCGTGAGCCAGACGTTCCGTTCATCGTCTTCCATCCATCCGGAGGCATTGTCGCCTACAAGCCCGCCCGTCGTGTCGATATGACGCATCCGCTGAAGGCCAGGCTCCATCAGGTAAACCCCTTTATCGCGGCTGCTGATCCAAAAGAAACCGGCGGCGTCTTCCTGTATGAAAGCCAGGGAGCCCGGCAGATCGGCGGACAGGTGCCGTACGGTACCGGAGGCGCGGTCGATCACCCGTACCTTCCCGTCGTAGGTGCCTATCCAGATCCTGCCTTTTGAATCGAGAAGAAGACAGGCCACAGAGGTGATGTTCAATTCGTTCGGCTTCCCTAACGTGCGGAGCGTTCCCTTTTTCATGTCCATGATATCGAGCGTACTGCCGCTACCGCCCACCCATATCTCGTCGCCGATCTGCACGATCTTCGTCGAGCGTAACTGGCTCAAGCCCTGTTCCATGCCCAGGTGGCGAATTTTCTTCGCATGAGGGTCGTAGATGTCGATCCCGCTGTAAGTGCCCATCCAGATCATTCCGCGCGTATCTTCCAGCAGTTCCCATACGTTATTGTCAGTCAATCCTTCGGCGCGGCTGAAATTGCCGGCCTTTCCTTCCTGTCGCTTCACCACGTATCCTCCGCCCTGGCCGGCAAGCGATACCCAAACCTGCCCCTGCCGGTCTTCGGTGAGGCCAAGGATCGAGACTGCCGTGCCAACCGAGATCTGCTCTACTGTGCGGCGCGAGGGGGAATAAACGAAGATATTGCCGTTCGTGTCTCCTGTCCAGAGTTCGCCGTTCCGTGTTTTGGTAAACGTCGTTATGAAATCGCCGAAACGCTGCGGCAACGGCAGCGCATGGATCCGTGCACGGTCGGTATGATATACTTTTCCCGCGGACGTCCCAAGCCAAAGGGCTCCGTCGTCGTTCCGGACGGCATAGATGTACTCCTCACCGGGAAGATCGATGTTCATGAGCATACGCCTGCGCAGGTCGATCACATTCGTACCGTCTTCTGAGCAAATCCATACACGATCGGACGGGTCGACCGATACCTGGCCTACTACGTCGTGCTTCAGCCCGTTCTTTTTGCTGAGCCGTCGTACCACCCGGTTCTTCGGGTCGACGATCACGACCTCCTTTCCTGCTCTTACAAACCATATCCTGCCTTGCGCATCTTCGCTGGCGGATAATATGACACTCGCCGCCGGTACGTCACCTGCTATTTTCTTCAACAGGCGGGCTGTCCTGTCGAATACATAAATGCCGCCGTTATAGTCTCCGATCCAGATCGTTCCGGCTTTATCTTCGTAGATACAGGTCACGGTATTGTCGCGGCTCGTGCCCAATAAGAACGACTCGATATTTTCGCCATCGTATATCGATACGCCTTTTTCGGTGCCGATCCATAACAGGCCATAGCGGTCCTGGCAGGTGGAAATGATCGTCGACCCGGCAAGCCCTTCGTCGGTGCCAAACTGTATCATCCCGCGAAACGAGCCCGTTCTGCCTTTGGGAGACATGGCCTTCACCTTCGCGGGAGGAGGCAGCGCTACCGACTTAAACCTGAGGGCGCTTGCCGGGACCTTCTCCAGGTCAAATGCCGATTCCGGAAACGCACGGAGGTCGAGCGGTTTGGCCGCTGCCGTAGAATCCAGGGGCCGTTCACCACCCACATCGAAGGGTTTCGACGGGAGCTTTTCCAACGAGAACGGCCGGACCGGGAGGTTGCCTGGGTCGCCCAGGTGTTTGACAGTCCATGATACCGGCTGATTTTTACCGAAGTGAATAGCCCGTACGGCGG
Organism: Hufsiella ginkgonis; assembly: GCF_009834915.1. Lineage (GTDB taxonomy): Bacteria > Bacteroidota > Bacteroidia > Sphingobacteriales > Sphingobacteriaceae > Hufsiella > Hufsiella ginkgonis. The sequence continues at coordinate 656,739 of NZ_WVHS01000003.1, forward strand.
GAACGCTTTGCTGGTCTGTTAAAAGTACTTCACTTCCGGTCCGGCCTTGCCGGCAGGAAGCACTTAAAATAAGAATGGCAGCAACCAATACCGCCGGAATGCGCATGCGTTTCATGGTAAGGAATTGAGGCGACACAACGTAACGTCTTTGCCGGTTATCAGTAAAAATACGAGATCCGAAGTTTGGAAAAGGGCGTAATTATACTCTTTTCACCGGGATCGGCCCATTCAAATGTCGCTCACATTGTCATCAGGGATCCTGTCAATCAGTTTCACATACGGATCTATCCCTGCTTTCACCGGCTTTCCTTTGACGATCACTTCTATGGTATGCGTTCCGGCGGTCAGTTTGTATTTTTTCAGTGCCAGCGGCACCGTTAGCGTTCTTCCTGTTTTGTCCTTGCTTTCTGCTGCAAATATACCGATGTCGATGTAATCGTTCATCCTGGCGGCGGGCTTTTCATTCCCGGCGCTGTCTGCATAGAACTTCCTGGTGCTTACTTTCAGCGTTACCTTGTACTCGTCCTTTTTACCTGTTGGCTTCGAGGTCACGCTCAATACCTTATTTTCGTATAAGGTGATCTTGTTCCAGGTGTCGTCCAGGAAATACCTGACACTATCTGGTACGTGCTTTTCAATGTGCCGGTACAGGTCTTTGCTTCCCGCGAAAGGCGGTTCCGTTCGTCCGGCATATTCGTCCCTGAATTCCCTGAGCGCTTTATTCAGCGTATCGGCCCCGATAAGGTCTTGCAGGCCATATAAAATAAGCGAACCTTTGTTATACCATTGATAGGGACGGTTACAATTAACGAATACGTTTTCCTTTTTGGACTCATTGGCGCGGCCGCTTAAATAGCGGTCCAATTCATCCTTTAAGAAGCGTTTCATGTTGTCTTTTCCATATTTACGCTGGGTAAGCATCAGGGCGGTATATTCAGCCAGGGATTCGGATACCAGGTTCGAACCGCGCGTACGGTTCGGCTGCACCTGGTGACCCCACCATTGGTGTGCAAGCTCGTGTGCGGTAACGAAATAACCATAGTCGAACTTATTTACATCGCTGAAATCGGCCGTCCAGCCAAACCCCTCCGCATACGATACCGTGTTGGGGAAGGATTGTGCGAACGCGCGGTATTTGGGAAACTCGAGCAGGCGCATTTGCTTAAACTGGAACGGCCCGTAAGTTTTAGAGAAATATCCGATCCCGTCTTTGTAGGCGCCCAGGAAACGATCGGTATTCTTAGAATGATTAGCCTGGTAGTACAGCTCAAGATCTATAGGAGTCCTCCCATAATTAGTCGCCTGCGCCCTTTTCACGGAATAGCGGGCAGATACCACGTCAAAAAACAAGTCTACCGGGATATCCTCAACGTAATGATAATAGTTACGGCCGTCCTTTTGCCATTTTTTCTCCAGGGAGCCCGGCGCTACGGCGGTTTGGTCGCCTGAAGTGCTTACCGTAATGTCGTAGGTTAGCAGGTTGGCATCGTCGTTAAAAAGCAGGGTGCGTATTCCCTTCGGATCATTCTGCGGCGGGTACTCGTCTTTTTTCTCCGGCAGCTTATGTTTTTTCCGTTTTTCATCACTTATCAGTTCACCATCTGGATTATAACCCATCGAGGGTAACCCCACGGCAAAGAACGTTCCGTTATAAACGATATCCGTTCCGCTCATTTCGTTGGTAAATCCCCTGTATGCCGACACCGAATTGATCTCAACCAAAGCGCTGTCACCGGGTTTAAGCGGCGCCGGAAGCTGGTATATGCGATACTTAGCGGTATCATTAGCGGGTCTGAAAAGATTGAATTTGCCCCGTTTATAAATGAGCGGATAGTTTGCCCTGATGGCTTTCCCGTTATAAATTACCTCGTAACTTTCGATGCCCGTACCGTCTAGATGAAGGGCAGGAATGATTACCGGCGATTTGTTCACCACCTTCAGCCACGCTTTAAGCAGCACCTTGCGTTCTTCGGGGAAGATGTCGGTGTTCATTTTCAGGGAAGTGATCTTAGGCTGTTCCAGGTTCTCATATTTCTTAAGCGTTTTCTCGTATGTAGCCTGCCGCTCTTCAGATTCCCGGGAGGTGAGGTAATTGTTGAGATAACTTACATTATAATAAATGTAGGCGCCTGCGCTCAGGAAGCCGACCAGCAACGTTAACGCAACTATGCGTATCGCACCATGAAAACGCGCACGGGCCACAGCTAAACGTTCTTTGGCTGAAGTGACGATGCCACGGGTATAGAACGCTGCCGCGATCACCAGTAATAATCCGCCGAACAGCAGCCAGTAAAAATTAAACCAGAACACCGGTTTGGCCATATGGCCGATGCCGTCCATGTCAGACCAGGTGTAACCGGGCGCATACGAGAAGAAAAACAGGTTATAATTCATTTCCCCGTAATTCCTGAGCATGAACATGAGTACCCAGATGAGGATCCCGACGGCATGCCCTGCAAACTTGTTGTTCACCAGTACATGCACCGCAAAGGAGAGCACGATCATCTGGATCATCTGGGGAAAGGTGATGAGGTAGAGCTCGGTAAAATATACCGGGAAATTGAAGTCTGTAAAGCCTTTGAACAGCTGCACCAGTAAACCGAATACCAATGGTACGGTCGATAACAACAGCGCCAGCGCCGATAACCCGAGCAGTTTGGAGCCGTATAGCACCCAATCAGGCATCGGCAATGCGTCATTGATGGTAGCGAACCGCGTGGTTTTATCACGGTGGATGGTTTCGCCGGTATAAAAGATCAGGATAATAAAGATGAACAGCATGTAATTATAGCTTTTGTAAGCCATGAGGTTTACCGTGAGCGGGTAAGTTCCCACGCTGTAGGTCAGGTCGCCGATCCAGTAGTCGATCACCAGGAAAACCACCCCGCCAAGCAGGATAGCCCGGAAATAAACATCTTTCGTAATGTTCAGGTATTCGATTTTGGCCATGTTCAGCATCACTTTCCGGTAATAACCGCCTGCGAAACTGATGCTTACAGGGGGAAGCCGGGCGATATAGGTTTTACCGACCGCGACCTCCTCCACGATCTTTTTACGCAGCTTCCCGCCAAAGAAGTTCCGGAAGCTGAACGTGAACCGGGTAACGAGGAGCAGCAGCAGGCCGATGCCTGACCAGATCAGCCTGTTATATAAAAATAGCCCTTTGACCGGCACCAGCAGGGTATTGCGTTCTGCGGGGGTAAAAAATCGGATTTCCAGATCGAGCGTATTTACCGCGAACGGATCGAGCAATCGTACCAGGTCTTTATTCTCCAGGTCGGAAACGAGGAAATTAGACAGTAAATAAGCGATAAATAAAAGAACGCTGCCTGCGTAGATCACCTTTACGGTACGTGTTATGGCCACCAGCCCGAAGAAAACGGACGATGCCAGGAACAGGTTCGGGACTGCAATGCAAAGATACGGCTGCAGGTAATTAACCAGGTGGTTGGGGCCGATGCGCTTGGCAGGCACCCAGCCGAAAGCGGGTCCGAGGAGCGATCCGAAATAAGCGCCGAACATCAGCGAAGTGCCGATGAGAACGACAAAGATGAAAGAACCTAAATAACGTCCCCAAAAATAGCCGTTTTCCGAAACAGGATAGGAGAGGTAATACCCGCTGGTATTGTGTTCAATGTCGCGGTAGAGCGGTACGCCCATTATCGCGGAGCAGACCAGCATCATTACCATGCTGAAAATGGCCATAAACTGTGCCAGTACTACCGGCGAATTATGATATACTTTTTCGGTGGCGGGTGTGGAGCCTGAGCTGAAACACAGTAAGCCGATGGCGAAAAAAGCGATGAAGTAGAGGTAGGTAGCCGGCCGTTTCAGACGGTAACTGATCTCGAAAGTGAAAATCTGCCAAAACATGATGGAGGAATTAAATGAGGACTACAGGGTAACTACGTCTGCTTTTTCGGCAATACGGCTGAAATAGAAATCTTCGAGCCCTGCCGGTACTTGCACGAACCCGTAACCGGGATCCGTATCGCTGATGGTACGGAGATTCAATTGTCCGCCCTTCAATTGTGTGGAGATAATTTTATGGTCTTCCCTGTACAGGTATATTTCGTCTTTATGGATGGTTTTGCTGTAGATCTTACCATCAAGTTCGCTCAATGCCGCATCGGGGCCGCCCGTATACAGCAGCTCGCCCTGGCAAATGATGGCCATGTCGGAGCAAAGCGTACGTACGTCTTCCACGATATGCGTGGAAAGTATAACGATCGTGTTTTCGCCGATCTGGCTCAGCAGGTTGTAAAAGCGATTTCGTTCGGTGGGATCGAGGCCGGCGGTAGGTTCATCAACGATGATCAATTTCGGGTTGCCTATCAGCGCCTGCGCGATGCCGAACCGTTGTTTCATCCCGCCGGAATAAGTGCCCAGGTTCTTTCTTTTATCTTTGGCCAGGTTCACTTTTTCGAGTAATGCACTTACTAGCTCTTTTCGTTCCGATTTCTTACCGATACCTTTTAACCGGGCGATATGGCCCAGCATTTGCTCCGCGGAGATCCGGGGATAAATACCGAAGTCTTGCGGCAGGTAACCTAGCAATTGTCTCACTTCTTGTTTTTGATGAAGTACATCGATGCCGTCGAGCGTTACCGTTCCGGAATCTGCCTCCTGCAGCGTGGCGATGGTACGCATCAGCGACGATTTGCCGGCGCCATTCGGTCCAAGCAAACCAAACATGCCCTGGTTAACGGTTAGGGAAACGTTGTTCAGGGCTTTAACGCCGTTCGGATACGTTTTGGAAAGAGATGAGATGATCAGTTGCATGGTCAGCTATTCAAAATGATTAAATTACAGTAATGGGCTAATGCCCGGTGCGCATCCCGGATCCTTATCCCCGGCTTAAGGGCTACACGTTATTTAATGGGGGGCTTAAGCCTCTCCGGTCATCATAGTTAAACGGATAGTCATATTAATAAACCAGCTTAATAAACCAGCGTGAATATATTTCGCCGTGTGGCCTTTTGTTCTAAAAATAGTAATTGCCGGGTAGCATACCAGCGTCTTTGTATAACCTGGACTTTTGAGTGCATAACTGTCCGGTACGGGTTAACAGTCGGTCGGAATATTAAATCAAGGGTTGCCGTTTGCTCCTATCGATCCTGCGTTATCAGCGGCTTGTTATCAACCTGGAATGTATAACGATATACCGGCCGCCGCCTTTGGTTAATTGCTGTACCGGGCGAAATTACCACGACTCTATTCAAAAAGCGTTTCGCAGCAAGTTGATAATGAAGTAGCGAACAGCTTTGATCACCACCTTTCCAGGCCAAGCAGGGAAAGTATACGGTCTTTTTTTGACCTGGAGACGGCCAGTTTAACGCCGTCTCCCATAACCACATACCCCCCGTCTCTTTTTATAAACTGAGTGATGAACTGGATATTTACAAGCGTAGAATGATGGATACGCTCAAACAGCTTTACCGGGAGCATCTCCGTTACCTCTCCCAACGATTTAGACAAGAGCGTGCTTTTCCCATCGGCCATGGTAACCGTGGTATACGCACCATCCGCCCGGCAATAGGCAATATCCTTTACATTTACGAAATCATAGCCGTCCCGGTGCGGAAAAGCCACCCGTTGCTCGGCAAATGGACGACCGAAATTATATTTAAGGTTATCGAACTGCCGGGAGACATCGCGATTAAGGCGCAGCTTTACCCTTGAAACGGCATCCATCAAATCGTGGGTGTCGATGGGCTTTAACAGGTAATCCACGGCACTCAGCCGGAACGCCTGGGCCGCAAATTTATCGTAAGCCGTAGTAAACACCAATTGAAACGGGATGTTCCCGCCCAGTTGATCGAGCATCTGCAAACCGTTCATCGCGGGCATTTCGATGTCGAGAAAAACCAGGTCAGGATCGTTCTTTTTGATAGATGATATTCCTTCGTGGCCGTTGTGGCAGGCATCGATCACTTCCACCTCCGGGCAAAACAGGTTGATATCATATTTCAGCGAGGAAATACAATGCGGTTCGTCGTCGATGATGATGGCTCTCATTCCGTATCGGGCTAATTTACGAATAAGTCGGCGATTTGGCGCAGGAAGGGTGTAAAGCGCATGGCCTCACCGATGGTAACCTGCAGCCGCTCCGCCCCCCCGCTAATTTAGTTAAAAAGAAGAAAGTCGCACCTCGCAAACAGGACACACTTCAGCTTATCGCGCCAGCTTTACGAAACCGGCAGGATCGGCAGGACGAAGCTATGCGGCGTTTCGTACATGGAATTTATGAGCTATTGGGGTAAGTACGAAATTTCTGGCCAAACGAAATTCCGGCGATGAGCCGGAGATACACAGGCAGCTCCTTAAGCGGAGTAGAAAGCCTGCACGGGCTTGTAATTGCCGGTTTAGTGAAACCGGATAACGGCTACTGAAAAACCACGACCAACAATCGGGCGGTATGGGTTTACGGATGGCATATCCCGATTAATCAATAAAAAGGCGTTCTTGCTGTTTCCGGCTATTTTAGGTAAGCCAAAGACGATGTTTCCGAGTGCCTTCCCGGAACTGGCAGCGACGGCAAAAAGAGCATGCCTGAAATAAAAAAATAATCGGAACGACCATTTTTTTTGCCGGTTCGGGAAATTTGAATTGCCCAAAAGAGAAACAGGAATTGGAAAGATGAGCCTTCATCAGTAGTGATCACCGGCGACGTCAAGCTGTTAGACTATTTTATACTTGCGCAGAGCCGTACCAGGCGAATGAAAACCCGTCAAAAAACATAAATAAATATTTATCGCTATACTTATTCGTCCGTTAGTATGCAGGTATCTTATAATGAAAAAGCCCGTTCATAACTGTTCCAGTATCATCGTATGGATCGCATGTTTGAGCGGTACGGTATTGCTCTTTCTTTCCGCCGTCTGCCCGGCCCAGCCGGCAATTGCCTTCGAAAAGCCCAGGCTTACCGTTGCCGGCGGGCTTCCCCAGTCGTATGTAAGCGGTTTGGCACAGGACAGGCATGGATTCATCTGGATCGGTACACGGGACGGCCTGGCAAGATATGACGGACGACGTTTTAAAGTATTCCGGAACATTCCCGGTAACCCTGCGAGCCTCTCCGCCAACGTGATCGTGAGCTTTTTCCTTGACCAGGCAGATCAGTTGTGGATACATTACCAGAATGGAGACATCGATATCTTAAACACCACAACCGAGCACCTGGTACATTTCACAAAAGATCCCGTTTACAAGCAGGCGTTCCGGTCGGTAAAAACAACCAACGGTATCATCCAGACCGGGCCGTATGTCTATTGGCTGCTGGGCGACCAGGGTGGAATATTCGTAGCGGACCTTCAGCAACACCGTATGCGTTTTTACCCGGACATCGTACCGGGCATGCGTAGCAACCCGATCACCGGGATGGCCGCCTCAGCAGGAGAAGTGTTCCTGGTTACCGATACCGCGCTGATCAGGATAACCACGGAAAGAAAAGTTAAACAGGTTATACCCTATACATTTGATGAACCGCATTTGTATAATAACCGCCGGAGCTGGAAAGATAATGCGCCCGTCCTGCGAAAAAACGGGGATTGGATCATTATCGACGAAAGCAGGCTGATCATTTACCAGGCGGCAGGGCGGAATTTTATCGTAAAACCGATGCCGTTCATGAAGTTGTACCTGCCGTCTTTCCATTCATTTGACGAAAAGGGCAACTTGATTTTCGATTTCGACGGTGTGATTTATATTCTTACGCCGGATAACAGGCTGGTGCTATGGAAGGAGAGAGGCCCGTTCCCCCGGGAAGGGATCGTTTCCATGCTGTACGATCGCTCCGGCGTTCTCTGGATCGGTACCAATGGTTATGACCTGCGGCAGCTCGACCTCCGCTTACCCCGGATGACCCTGGAACAGTATAAGACAAGCTTCCCGGAAGACCTGTTAAGAATTTACCTGGACGTAAACACCACCGCGTTGCGAAATTCCCCGCTTTCAGAGGTCAATCCCTACTTGTTCCGCTGGGTCAGCGACGATCATCATGGCCGGATCTGGATGACCAGGGCAGGGCCTGACCCTACAGCTGTTCCCAACTTGTGCTACTACAGTAACGGGCAATTGGTAAGCGATAACTGGCGCTACACGGATACGCCCGGCAAGCATACGCGGATAAATAGCCTGGCATTAAGCGCTTCCGGTAAACTATGGGGCGTCGATTTCTTTTTAAGGCTCCTGGAATTAGACACCCTGACCCGTACAGCCACCATCCGGCACCGGGTAAAAGCGCAGGCGATGGACAAATTACGCATGGTAAACAGCATGGTAATGGACGGTGAGCAGGTATTCTGGATCACCACCTCGCTGGGGCTGCTCAGGTACGATGCGGCGAAACAGGCTACCCGTGAATTTAATACCATTCTGCCGGCAAGCGACCTGACCACCCTGGCGAACGATCCGGCAGATCCCGGTATATTATGGATCGGCTCCCTGGGCGGCGGGCTGATCCGGCTAAACAAGCATACCCTGAAGTACCATATTTATACGACGAACGATGGATTGCCGAATAATACCGTTTACGCGATCATCCCTGTTGACGGCAACTTATGGTGCAGCAGCAATAAGGGAGTTTTCGCCTTCAACCCCCGGAACAGGCAGGTCCAAAGCTATACCTCGCTCGACGGATTGATCATCGACGAGTTTAACCAGTTCCACTATTTAAAGCTGCCTCACGGAAGGCTTTCTTTCGGAGGGACCAAGGGCTACACCGTCTTTGATCCGCGAACGTTAGTGTACGACACGTTCAACCCGGAAGTGGCGCTCACCGGTTTTAAACTAAACAATAAGGACGCCGATTACGGCTTGCCCGGTTCCCCGCTTTCGGAGAGCATAAACGGTGCAGGAACACTTATTTTATCTTACCAGCAAAACTTCCTGACTTTTGATTTTGCGGCACTCGAATACAATATGCCCGAAAAATTAAGATACCGTTACCGGATGACCGGTGTTGACAAACAATGGGTAGAGACGGCCAGCGGCATCGCCAGTTATACCGACCTGGCGCCCGGACGCTACGTTTTCGAGATCAATGCGACCAATACAACCGGGAGCTGGAGCCCATACGTGAAAAAGCTCCGGGTAGAGATCACGCCGCCGTTCTGGCTCACCTGGTGGTTCCTGTCTATCGTGGCGGCTATGGCGATCGTCGTCGCCTACCTGGCGATCCGTTGGCGTATTGAGCAGATCAGGAGACAGGAAAAGCAAAAACACCAATTTGAACGGGAAGTAATCGAACTGGAAACACAGGCGTTGCGTGCGCAGATGAATCCGCACTTTATTTTCAATTGCCTGAATTCGATCAAAGCGCTTATCCAGGAGAACCAAAACCCGCAAGCGATCCATTACCTTACCGTTTTTTCCAAACTGGTGCGAAATAAGATCAGCAACGTACAGCAGGAAATTTCCCTCGAAGAGGAGATCCAGACCTGTAAATTATATGCTCAGCTCGAATCCATCCGTTTTGGCGATAAGATTAGTTTCCACTTTTTTATCGATAGTACGATCGATGCCAATACCATTATGGTCCCGCCATTGCTGCTGCAGCCGCTTATCGAAAATGCGATCTGGCATGGCGTACTTCCGCTGCAGAAACCCGGAGAAGTGACCGTCAGGATCGAAAAAAGATCAGGGTTCCTGTACTGTGCGGTAGAGGACAATGGAATTGGCCGGAAACGATCGGAATCGAATAAGTCGGCCCTGACATTACCGCATCAGTCACAGGGCCTTAACCTGATTACGAACAGGCTAAAACTGTATAATAATACCAATGAAAAAGATGGCATTATCGAAGTTATTGACAAGAAAGACGACAGCGGGATGGCCGCAGGGACATTAATTATTATCAGGCTTAAGTTATAAGATCGTGTCTATCGTTCATAGTTAATCAAATTTTTATATGATGAATTTATCTTTACCCGTTACCACCGCACGTCCGAAGTGCCTTAAGATGCTGTATTTCCTGTTGCTTAGCCTTGTGTGTCATTTTCCAAACGCCTTGTACGCGGTTTCGCCGCCGCCTGGCGGCGATAGTACGTTTTTAGCAAATGTGCCGGTCTCATTGAGCCCGTTCGCCACGCCTGCAGGAAAGCCATCGGTTTGGCAGGAGTTAGAAATTATTGTGCCAGACTGGGACATTGAAAAAAGAGTGACATTTATCGCATCCGCGGGCTTTGAGTTAGCGGTAGTGCCACACGACCCGGCGGTAGCGCCTCAATATTTTACCGATTCAGTCACTACAAATATCCGGCACCTGTCTGTATATATTCGTATGGCGGCTTCGGCGCCGGGAATGAAATCAGGTCACGTTAGCATATCTGCTCCCGGGGAAATGACGAAGCATATTACCATAACGGGGACAGCTACCGCATCCCCGGTAATTGCGCAGGTCGATACCCTGGTAACGACCATTAAAGAAGACAATTATTTCACCGCCGGCATCTTTTTCACCGGCGGTTTTGCCGATCGGTTCACGCTCACCGCAGGTACGCGCGTCATGCCAGGTTTTGTAACCGTAACCGGCGGTACGGTCAGCGAGCGTTTCTCCGGCAGGAAACCGACGCCTACAGGCGGTTACTATATCACCGTCCCGAAACCGGAAAACGGAGCTCCGGGGACTTATGATTTTAACCTGGTGCTGCGAAACAGTTTCACAGACAGCACTTCGGCAGTTTATAAAATAGTAGTGGTTATTAAAGGCATCGAGCTCATCACCCCGCTTCAGCCTATGACCACTATAGCAGGAACCCCATCGGCCGCCACTTCCATAAGCTTTACAGCGAGGGGTTTAAAATCCAATTATCTGATGCTCATGCCCACGGACGGTTACTTTGAATATGCCCTAGCGGCAAATGGTCCGTGGCGCTTTCCGCCTACGCCGATCATGCTGGATGTGGTAGACGGGCAGACAGGGCCACAAACAATTTATGTACGCCTTGCGGCCGATGCTGCGGTTGGACAACAGTCCGGGACCGTACAAATTTTTGACGGCACCCTGCCAGAGCCCGCCAATTTATTCGGACGCATCTCCATCCCGGTGAGCACAGTTATGCCGGTTCCTGCAACCATTACTGCGGTAGTAGATTCTCTGGTGAAGACTACTAAATCGGATACCGTATTTTCAGCTAATGTTCATTTCATAGAGGGTTTTGCCGATCGCTTTATGCTAACCGCCGGTGCACGGGTAATGCCAGGATTCGAGCCAATAAGCGACGGCACACTTGGCAAGCGTTATGGCGGGAGAAAGGGAGAACTGATAGGGTATGCGGTAAACGTGCCTAAAACGGTAAATGTTGCAATCGGAACTTACGACTTCAACCTGGTATTAAAGAATGACTCGACGGGTAATTTTTCAGCTAACTATAAAATAGTATTAGTGGTGAGAGGCCTGGAGAATGTGACCCCTCCCCAGCCTATGACCACGTTTGCCGGCACGCCTTCGGCAGCTACCGCTATGACCTTCACCGCGAAGGGTTTAACATCCGATTTCCTCCTGATCCGGCCCCTGGCCGACGGCTTTGAGTATGCTTTGGCACCAGACGGTCCATGGCGTTTTCAGGCAACGCCGATAGAGGTCGTAAACGGGCAGGCAGGACCACAGACAATTTATGTACGCCTAGCGGCCAACGCTGCCGTTGGAGAACATTCAGGCTCTTTTGGGTTTTATGACGGGCCGCCTGAACTGCTCAACCTGGTTGATCGCATTGCCGTGCCGTTAAGCAGGGTGATAGCTGCGCCGGTTACACCTACAACAGCTTCCTATGGCCTGAAATTCACGAACACCACGTCCGCGTCAACCACGCTGAGCTGGACGAATAACGGGAATGGTACCGCCCGTGCGGTATTTATCGCCAAAACCGGCGGAGGTGCAGCGATGCCGGTGAGCAACATGACTTATACGGCCAACGGCGTCTTCGGAGCCGGTACGCAGATCGGCTCTACGGGCTGGTATTGTGTATACAACGGCACCGGCTCGTCGGTCAACATTACCGGTCTCAGCGACGGCACTTACCGCGCCACGGTGATCGATTACAACGGCACCGCGGGAACAGCGCGTTACCTTACTACAGGCACCGCCCCGGCCAATGTAGTCATCGGTACCCTTCCACCCACGAGTGTCTCCTACGGCCTGGCATTTTCTAACACTACGGCTACTTCTACCAAAGTGAGCTGGTCGACCAGCGGTAACGGGAGCGCCCGTGCGGTATTTATAGCGAAAACCGGCGCAGGTGCAGCAATGCCGGTGAGCAACATTACCTATACTGCCAACGGCACTTTCGGGGCAGGCAGCCAGATCGGCTCTACGGGCTGGTATTGTGTATATAACGGAAAGGCTTCCTCCGCAGACATCAGCGGGCTAAGCGATGGTACGTACCGCGTAACAGTCATTGATTACAACGGTATCCAGGGGAACGAGCGTTACCTGACCACGGGTACCGCGCCTGCAAACGTATTAATCGGTATATCGGCGCCGACAGCGGTATCCTATGGCCTGGCATTTTCAAACACTACGCCTGCTTCTACCAAAGTTAGCTGGTCCGTTAATGGAAACGGAAGCTCCCGTGCGGTATTTATAGCCAAAACCGGCGGAGGTGCCGCTATGCCGGTCAGCAATATTACCTATACCGCCAACGGTACCTTCGGGGCAGGCAGCCAGATCGGCTCTACGGGCTGGTATTGCGTATACAACGGAACCGCTTCCTCGGCCGACGTTACCGGATTAAGCGAGGGCGTTTACCGGGTAACGGTAATCGACTATAACGGTACCCCGGGCAACGAGCGTTACCTGACCGCGGGTACGGCGCCTGCAAACGTGTTGATTGGCATATCGGCGCCCACGGCAGCATCCTATGGCCTGAGCTTTATAAACACGACCGCCACAACCACCACCGTGAATTGGTCTACCAACGGCAACGGCAGCGCGCGGGCAGTTTTTGTCGCTAAAACCACCGGCGGCGCAGCCATGCCTTTAAACGGTGTCACGTATACGGCAAGCAACACATTCGGTACAGGAACTCAAATCGGGTCTAGCGGCTGGTATTGTGTTTATAAAGGGACCGCATCGTCGGCAAACATCAGCGGGTTAAGCGCAGGAACCTATCGGGTTACAGTGATCGATTATAACGGTACGCCCGGAAGCGAGCGTTATCTTACCACAGGGACCGCTCCGGCCAATATAGACTTGGGTGTTTTTACACCAACCATGATCTCTTACGGTCTGAAATTTACCGATATGGCTGCATCATCGGTCACTTTAAGCTGGACGCATAACGGGAACGGAGAATCCCGCGCCGTATTTATTGCCAAAACCGCCGGGGGAGCCGCTTTTCCGGCCAACAATACTACCTATACGGCCGTTGCGGCGTTCGGGGCGGGCACGCAGATCGGTTCTTCGGGTTGGTACTGTGTATACAATGGTACGGGATCGTCAGTGAATATCAATGGATTATCGGCCAATACCAATTATCGGGTAACCGTAGTGGATTATGACGGGTCGCCAGGTGATCAAAAGTATCTGACAACCGGAACCAGCCCTGCCAGCTTTACTACGGGCGGTTTAGACGTTTTATCCGCAGGCAGGGTCGCATACAGCTTTGACATGATAAGCTACCAACCGGCGTCGGGAACGATTGAAGCAGCTAATATCCTGACTCCCAATAACGATGGAAAGAACGACACCTGGTATATCAAGCATATAGAGCAGTACCCGAATAACATCGTGACGGTTTTGGATGCTGCGGGTAAAATGGTGTTCACTAAAAAAGGATATACCAATGATTGGAGCGGCTATGCACAGGGCAGCCTGCTGAATGCCGGTACTTATTACTATTTAATCGATCTCGGCGATGGAGAAAAAATAAAAGGGTTTATTACGCTGGTAAGATAAGGGGAGGAGGGACCGATCCTTATCTTTACTAAAATGAAGTGGAACAATAAAGGCTACCGAAAAGTAGCCTTTATTGTAGTTGCCGGACTTAAATCTGCTATTTCATCCCCGCCTGTATTTTCTCGATCGTTGACAAATGCGTTCTTAGCGTGGGAAGTGTCTTGGTAGCGAACGCTTTCAAATCCGGATCTGACGCGTCTTTTGAAGCTTTCTCAAAGAGATCCACGGTCTTTTTGTGGTCCTTAACCTGAACATCAACGTAGGCTTTATCAAAGGCTGCGCCTGATTTAGCCGACAGATCTTCTTTTACCTTCATCTGCTCTTCGGCTACGGCCGCCGGCAGCGAGATATTTTTGGATTTTGCGAGCGCCATCAGTTCTTCATTCGCCTTGGTATGGTCGGAGGCCATCATTTTAGCAAATTCCTTCACTTTCGGGTTGGCGGTTTTTCCGCTTGCGAGTTTTCCCAGCTCTACTTCGGCCATGCCGCCATTTGCTGCGTTAACGGCAAAATCAGCGTCATCGGAATTTACAGTCATTGCCGCAGCGCCATTTTGGGTTGAGTCGTTAGCTGTTATGCCTGAAGTATCCTTTGCATCGTTGAGGCTGTCAGCAGTTTCTTTGCCGTCTTTGTTACCCGAACAGGCGGCAAACAGGGCCATAGCCAGGCCCGTTACTAATAATCTTTTTGTCGTTTTCATAGTGTTTGATAGTTGGGAGAGCAACACGCGTCCGGCCGGAAAGTTTAATAAATTATTTTAAACGTCATTCTGTCGGCAAAGACCATTTTATAAAAAACTGTCGCCCCATATTTTAATTTCTTTTGACAGATCCTGAATTCTTGTTAACGGAGGGGTTCCTGGAAGATAATGGCCGGGAATTGTAACTTACTTCGGCAAAGCGGGAGGGAGGCGCTTACAGACGTAGTTAATGAATGGTAATTGTAAATGTCGAGCCTGCACCCGGGGTGCTATCGGCGGTTATTTTTCCCCCGCTGGCTTCGATATGATTTCTTGTAAGAAATAGTCCTATTCCCCGTGCATCTTCATTACCGTGAAAAGTTTTATACATCCCAAAAAGTTTATGGCCATGCATAGTCATATCGATACCGATGCCATTGTCTTGTACACGAAGGATAAGAACTCCCTTTTCCCGCGCGGCCGTTATTGTAATTTCAGGCCGCCTGTCAGGATGACGATACTTAATGCTGTTGCTTACCAGGTTGAACAAGATGCTGTCAAGATAAGCAGGATTGTAATTAACCTGGATGTGACTGTCTATATCAACACGAATGAAGGCTTTAGTCCTGCGGATATAGGCTGTCAGGCCCACCAACGCGCGTTCAGTTGCTTCCAGTAAATTTAACGGTCTTTTATCATCTTTACTATGGCTCTGTACCTGGATCACATCGTTAAGATGCATAAGAGTTTGCTGGAGGTTGTCGGTATTGATGACTAACAGTTCCCTTAAATGTTCTTTTTCCGCCTGATCTTCTTCCAAAAGCCACATATCTAAAAGCATTTTCATATTCCCGGTGTGCGACCGAAGGTTATGAGACACGATATGAGCAAAATTGAGCAGGCGATTATTTTGCTCGGCAACGATTTCCAATGTTCTTTCGCGCTCTTCCGCGGTCTTTTTACTTTCACTAATATCTTTCACCTGGGAGATGAAGTATAATGGCGAGCCCGCCTGGTCGCTTACTAACGAAACACTTAAAAGCGCCCAGATCACATGACCTTCTTTATGGAAGTACCGCTTTTCCATAGTATAGGATGAGATTTCGGAATTCAGCAAGCGGTGCATCTGTGTTAGATCTTTGTGAAGATCTTCCGGATGAGTTAAGTCCTGGAAAGTCAGCGAAAGCAATTCATCTTCATGATACCCGAGCATACGAGATAAACCCTTATTCACCTTCAGCCATTTTCCGTCGATCGATACGAGCGCCATCCCTATAGGCGCATAATCAAATGCCTGGTGAAATTTTTCCTGGTTCTCGGCAAGAATTTTGGTCACCTCGATTTGCTGCGTAATATCTTCCAGGGTGCCATAGAGTGCAACACATTTACCGCTTGCAGATGTGGCGTGTACCCGTATGCGCACCCATTTACGATTGCCTTTGGCGGAGATCAGCTCAAATTCCCCGGTTTCCGCCGCTTTGGTGTTTATTACCCTGTCAACCAGTTCCTTAACTTCCCCTGGTTGCGCATAGAACGCTAAAGATTCCTGTAGTTCCGGGTAGAAATCATCCGCTACTTCAAAAATACCCCGTACTACGGCATTCCAGTAGATTTCGCCCGTCTCAAAATTTCTTTCCCAAACACCCAGCCGGGCGAGTGGGGTTGCCTTTTGATATAGTTCAAGCTTTGTTTGCATAACAGACTTCGTTTAACTATACACGAACATACCATGTAATATACAAATTGTTTGAACCGCATGCCTACGCAACAATTTCAATATCCCGTGTTACCAATAGCCTGGTAAACTTTTCGTCATGAAAAGAAAAATGAACGTAAGGAACAAAAAAATACGGGAACGGGGCGGCGTGGGAACCCCAGCCTTAAACAGAAATCAGTCGGGCTTTATGAGCGTCTTTAACACTTCCATGGTAATGGGTTTAACTACGTAGCCGGAAACCAGCTCTATACTTTCCGCGCGTTTGTGATCATCCTCATCTACCGACGAGCTTACGATATAAATAGTTATCCGTTTTTTTATAAGCGGCGAAAATTTCACGAACTCATGCATAAATTGCCATCCGTCCATCACAGGCATATTTATATCAAGCAGGATAAGGTCCGGCAATTGCTCTCCCTGGTGTATATACTCCTGAAAAAAATCGAGCGCCATTTTCCCGTTAGTGAAATAAAGTGTTTTGGTGGCGATGCCGGAAACGGCTATCATTTTCTTGACTACATATGTGTAAATTTCATCGTCGTCAATTACGCAGGCAATATCAATCCTTTTGTTCATAATATATGTAGGTTATGTTTCTTTTGCGAATAAGGTGTTATAGGATATTAAATTGAATTTTAAAGGTGGTTCCTTTTCCGGGAGTGCTATCGATCATGATCTGCCCATTTTGCGATTCCACCTGCGTTTTTACGAGAAACAGCCCGACTCCGTGCGCATCTTTGTGACCGTGGAAAGTTTTATATAAGCCAAAAATTTTATTGCCGTGGAGGCTGAGGTCGATGCCTAACCCGTTGTCTGAAAATTCCAGGACACAATTTTTATCTTCGGTATAGTAAGTGGCGATCCGGATTAAAGGAGGCCTGTCAGGATGCTTGTATTTCAGTGAATTACTAAGCAGGTTCATCACGATACTTTCCATATACAATTTCGGGAACAGGACGGTGGGTACGTCGAACGATAAAGAAACAACGGCTTGGTTCCTCCTGATTTCAGAATCGAGCGTAGACAACACCTGGCGGGTGATCTGCTCAAAATCAATAAGTTCCGGTGTCACCGGGCTTTCTTTTATCTTTATGGCTTCGGAAAGATCGTTTAATGTGCCGTTTAAGCCGTCAGAAACTTTTTTTATGTTTTCAAAGATCCTTACATTCTCGCCGGCAAGACTATCTTCATCCACGAAGCTGGTCAGAAGAGATATGTTGCTTGCATGATTCCGAATGTTATGGGATAGGATATGGGTAAAACCTTTTAATTGCTGGTTGCTTTTAGTCAGCAGGTCCAGTGACCGGTGCAGGGCCAGTTCATTCGTTTTATATTTGTCGATGTCCATAAAAACGCCCCTCATTTTACAAGGCGTACCAGCAGCATCGTAAACCACTTCCCCCAGCGACCGTGCCCATATGACCGATTGGTCGCTGGTAATTATTTGGAGTTCAATGTCCCATTTAGTTCCGTCTTTTAATGCTTTTGCTATCACGTCCTTTACACGTTTCTTTGACTGTTCGGGAAAGAAATCAAACGGATCGGTAGCATTAATATCATGATCATAGGGCAGGCCATAGATATCATAAACGGCCTTAGACCATGCTCTTTTCCGGGTTATAAGGTCTAACTCCCAACCGCCAAGACGACCGATCCGCCCGGCTTCGCTTAGCAGGAATTCGCTGGCCGCCAGTTTCTCTTCGGCTACCTTTCGCTCGTTTATTTCATACGCTAACTGGTCGACCGTGCGAAGCGAATAAACGACAGGCAATATTTTGTATAGCGCATAAACAGTGACCAATGACACTATGCCGGTGAACAATCTTATGAGGGCACTTAACCGGTATGCCGGCCACCAGAAGATGATAGCATCGATCAAATGAGTGGTGCCGCATAAAACAATAAAAGCGATAAACAACCACACGATCTTCGGAAACGGCATATCCGGCCTGCGCCTGATCATCCGGAATAATAGCAGGGGGATCGCAAAATAAGATGCCCAGATCAATAGGTCCGATACGATATATAACCAGCCATGGAAATCGGTCCAGCTACCGCAATGCCAGCGTGGCGGCCAGTTATCTGTATTAAGCAGGCCGGAGATGAATTCAACCGCTTGTGCCGGTATTCCGGCTGTTTCCTTATGTACTGACTTGTTTTGCAAATGGCACAAAGAATCGCAAAGCGCTTTTTCAGCAGGTTCCCGGGAGGCATTAACCGCCATAAATGGTGAAAATTCTTAAATGGTGTGACGGTGTGTCTTCCCCTGCGACAAACCGTTCTCTTAGTTCGAATTGGGGTGGCTAAAGATAGTAATTACAGTGAGTAAATAAAGAGTAGCGGGATCTCGTTTCTCAGGAGAATCGGTTGCCGGTCTTTCCGGATCCCCGGATCAGCAGCCATAGGCCAGCCCTGCTTCATACAGGCACATCGGCAGGTAGCCGAAAGGAAAAATTACCGGTTTAACGGGACTCGTTATTTAAATAGAAGGCCAGCTTCGGGTGCAAATCGTCAGGTTTGAATGGCTTAGGCGTGAATTATTCAAAGGCTTCTATCCATTTCCCGGCGTCCTGTAAATCAGTGAAATATTGTGTAGTAATAAAAAGGCTAGCCCGGCACTTTGTGTGAAGCGCCGAAATCAGCATTCCACGCTGCCTAATAACAGCTATGTTTTTAAATATTTAATAATCAGCATGTTTAACTTATTTAACCTATCTTTGCCGGAATCACGCATACGCTTATTTCGTTGCTCTCACTTTCTGATATTATGCTCTACGGGGATATGATGTACCTTGATCTTTTTTCTCCCGCGATAGCGTCAGCCTTTGGACCTTCCTATGTTTACATAATTTATCCTGCACGTGCACGTGAATAACTCATTTTCGCGGTCAGCAAGGATCGAAGCCGCATTCAAGACGCCCCTGCTGCGCTATGGGCTTATAGTCATCCTTATCGTCTTCTTATTTACCGGGTGCTTCTACCTTTCCCTTTATTTTACCCGGGCGCAAGCGCTCCAAAATGACGTAGACCGGCTGGTGGCCGTTCGCGAGGGTTCAGAGCTCGTTGACAGCGGCATCGTCGCCCTGGGAGGCGCCGACAAAAGTATAGCCCTTTACATGGCAACCGGCGATTCGGTTTACCTGCGGCAGTATCGTTCCAAAATCGGGATCGTTTATTCAGTTCTCAGGCCGTTGAATCCCGGCAAGGGGTCTACCTTTTTTGGCGGCCCGGGAGAAAGGCATTCCAAACCTGCGACGGTTTACTCCCATATGGTAAGCTTAATAAGCCGCCTCGAAACAGCCAGTCCTGTCTTTCAACAGAAAGCGCACCCGACTCCGGCTTCTTATTACCAGGATGCAGCCGTAGCGGCCGGCATTAGCGATACCATTCACCTGCTAATATCAAGCCTCCAGGCTTATAAGAAACAGCAGCAGGGATACTTGTATAAACGCAAAGATGAGCTTCGCGGAACGCTCACTATGGCGTTTTCGGAATTTTCCCGCTTATCGCTGTTTACGGTGCTGGTGCTAACCATCCTGATCGTTACCCTGCTGTATAATATCTGGAAGATTTTCCATAACGAAAAAGCACTGGTGACTTACAGCCAGCAAGCCAGCCGGTATGCCGATGCTAAAAGCAGCTTCCTGGCGGGAATGAGTCACGAGATCCGTACGCCGCTAAATTCCATCATTGGCTTTGCCGAACAGCTGGAACAGGAATCCCTACCGCCCGGTTCAGCTGAGCAGGTAAGGGCGATCCGGAGCTCGTCGGACATGTTGCTGGAAGTGGTGAACCAGATCCTGGATTTTTCCAAGTATGAAACGGGTAAAATGAATATCGGCCATTCCCCGTTCCGTCCCTCGGAAGTGCTTAAAGAGGTAATTGACACCATGCGCATCCTGGCAGACAAAAAGGGTATCGTGCTGGGCCACGAGCTCTCGTTTGATCGCCGTCTTTGCCTGGAGGGTGATGCATTCCGGCTGAAACAAGTACTGATAAACCTGCTGAGCAATGCCATAAAATTTACGAACAAGGGTGAGGTCAGGCTCAAAGCGTGGGCCGGCGTGGCTGACGACCACACGGTAGTATACGCTGAAGTGAAAGATTCGGGGATCGGTATCGATAAACAGCATATGGCCCTGATATTTAATGAGTTTTCACAGGTTGGTGCAGCCCAGAGCGAGAAACAGAGAGGGACCGGGCTTGGGCTGGCCATCTGTAAAAAGATCGTAGAGCTACAACATGGAGCTATACAGGTGAAGAGTGCGCCCGGCAAGGGTTCCGTATTTAGTTTCCACATTCCGTATAACAGGGTGGAAGACAGCCCATGCATACCCGGAAGCGGTTCGGAATCTCCCGACCTGGGACAGCAGCTACGGGATAAACATATCCTTCTTGCAGAGGACAATAAAATGAGCGCCTTACTGGCCATAACCATCCTGAAAAAATGGAAAATGACCTGTGATGTAGCCGCCAATGGGGTGGAGGCGCTCGCTTTATTTGGAAAGAATGTATACGACCTGGTTTTAACGGATATAGAAATGCCTGAGATGGGGGGCGTGGAGCTGGTGAAGGAGATAAGGGTGTCGAATGACCTGGATAAAGCGACGACCCCGGTACTGGCCCTTACGGCACATGTAATGAAGGATGATCACGATCAATACCTGGATTCAGGTATCAATGACATCGCGGTAAAGCCGCTGCTGGAGCGCGACCTGGTAGAAAAGATCGCACACTGCCTTGAAAAACATGGGAGTCGTAAGTGATCGGGGAGAAGACAGGTATCCATAATAAGGGTACCTAAAACAACGGGAGCCGTCCCTGGCAGGACAGCTCCCGTATTGTAGTGAATAAGCTATTACTTATTTGATCTCGATCTGGCGGCTCACAGATTTGGCCTCTTCTTTCTTGGCCACGTCAATTTTCAATACCCCGTCTTCGTAGGCGGCCGTGATCCGTTCATGATCAGCCTGCTCAGGCAGGGTAAAGGAGCGCACGAACGAGCTGTAGCTGTATTCCCGTTTGCTGAATTTACGGTCGCCGGAGGTATTCTCATGAGCCCGTTCCACGGAGATGGTGAGCACATTCCGGTCCATATTGAGTTTAAAATCCTGTTTTTTGAGGCCTGGTGCGGCAAGCTCGATGTGGTAGTTGTCGGCCGACTCGCTAATGTTTACCGCAGGTACGCGGGTAACCAGGCGGTCAGAAAAAAAGGTGTCGTTAAAAACCGATTCGAAAACGTCATTAAAGCCTGGCAGTAATGCGTTATTCCGTTTGTCGCTGTTAAATTTAACCAATGTCATGGCTGATTCTCCTTAAACTATTTCTTTAAAAATCATTAACACATTAATTCATTAAATTTTCGGATGGCCATCCGAGGGAAATAAACAACACCTATGCCAAACCGGCTCCTGGCAGAACGGGTGCGAAAAACTGCAAAAACTGCAGTGAACCTGCAAAAAATTCAGCCGCGGGAGGTCAAATTTTCAGCTTGGATCCCGGCTGCAGGTGAACCTGCCGCAATACCGCAAACGGGGATGAACATGTCAAGGGTGACCCTGGATTAGCTTTTACCTTAGGGGATTCAAGAAGCACATCTTTTTACAGCTGATTTCAGCCCTTTTTCTTATTTTCCCTTCCCAACCCGGTCACAATGGTCCTTTGCCTCACAAGAATCTCCGCTTTCCTGCTGCTGTCCTTACTGGTACAGCCCGCATTCGCTCAAAAAAAACCGCTTGTCGTTTCGGTCGATAATCTCCCGGCATACGGGCTCGTCCTCGACCGCGGCTGGCGCTTCAATGCCGCCGACAGGCGCGAATTTGCCCGGCCGGATCTCGACGACAGTCGCTGGGACACCATAAATCCCGTTTCCATGGTTCATAAGCTGCCGCAGCTCAAGGGTTTGAAGGTAGGTTGGCTGCGGCTGCACTTCCGGGTGAACGATTCGCTGACCGGGCGATCGCTGGTGCTTCAAGCCTACCAAACCTGCGCATCAGAGGTCTATCTTGACGGGAAGCTGATCAGGCGGTTTGGGAAGGTGAGCGCGGAACCTGACCGCCAAATGGTCGGCGGCGCGAATGCGCTTCCTGACGAGTTTATCCTTACGCCCGGCGACCACGTAATGGCGGTACGGTTCGCCGTATGGCCGGGTGCCTTTGCCCTGAAGTGGGGGAACACGTTAATGGCTATTACCGTCACCTCCCTGCATGGCTTCGCCATCACTTTGAAACAAAACGTGCTAGGCGGCTACCTGTATATGTTCGTGGCATCGGTTTGCTTTTTACTTTGCCTGCTTCACCTTTCGTTCTACCGGTATGACCCGACGAAACGGGCCAATCTTTATTTTTCGGCATATACCCTGGCGAGTACCTTCGGCTTTGCGATATGGGGCTTGTTCTGGCAATTGGAAAGTGCGCCTGAAGAATTGTTGATGATGACGCTATCATCCCAGGCAATAATATTATCGACCGTATTCCTGGTAGAAGCGCTGATCAGTCTCTACGCGTTCCGGCTGCGCCGGGCCCGCCAGGTATTCTGGACCCTGTTCGCCGTTAGCGCAGTGTTGGTGGTTTTCAACGCGAATGCCCTCTGCCTGGGTATCCCGGTACTGTTCTTCGAGGGTGTGCTTACCTGGCTTACCATTAAAGCGATGCGCGAAAAACGGCGCGGTGCAGGCATTATCGCCGTTGCATTCGCGGCATCTATCCTGTTCCTGGTTGCGGGTATCGCCATCGTGGTCTTCGACATTAACACATCTAACCTGCTCTGGACCGCAGTTTGGGCAGGTATCTTCCTCTGTCCCGCGATAGGCATTTCACTGTATTTGTCGCGTGAATTCGCGCTCGACAGTAAATCGCTCCGCGAGAAACTCCTCGAGGTAGAGAAGCTTTCCGCCCGTACGCTCGTACAGGAACAGGAAAAGCAGCAGCTGCTGGCCTCGCAGAACGAGCGGCTGGAGTTACTGGTGAGCAAACGTACGGACGAATTGAGCAAGTCGCTCGACAACCTGAGGGCCACACAAAACCAGCTTATTCAATCGGAAAAAATGGCCTCGCTGGGCGAACTGACGGCGGGTATCGCCCACGAGATCCAGAACCCGCTGAACTTTGTGAACAACTTCGCGGAAGTGAGCGTCGAGTTACTTGGGGAACTGAAAGAGGAAGCCGGAGCGGGAAATACGGCGGATGTGATCGCTATCGCCGATGACCTGCAGCAAAATCTCGGTAAGATCAGCCACCATGGCAGGCGTGCGGATAACATCGTAAAAGGGATGCTGCAGCACTCGCGGACGAGTTCAGGGGCTAAAGAACAGACCGACCTGAACGCCCTGGCCGACGAATACCTGCGTTTGAGCTATCATGGCCTGCGGGCGAAAGACAAGTCGTTCAATGCACAACTGGTGACGGGTTTTGATCCTGAACTGCCGGTAGTGAACGTAATTGCGCAGGATATCGGGCGGGTACTGCTCAATCTTTTTAACAATGCGTTCCAGGCGGTGGGGGAACGGTTGGCGAAGGAGCACGATGGTTATCAACCGAAAGTGGAAGTTCATACGAAGCGTACGGAAAACGGCATAGAGATCTTGGTAAGAGACAATGGACCGGGTATCCCGGAAGGCATCCGTGACAAGATATTTCAACCCTTTTTCACTACGAAGCCGGCCGGTGAAGGCACCGGGTTAGGATTGTCGTTAAGTTATGATATCGTAACCAAGATGCACGGCGGCGCGTTAACGGTAGTTTCGGAGGAAGGGAAGTTTACGGAGTTTGCGGTGATGCTGCCGGGATAAGCTCCGTCATGCTGATGTTTATTATTAATGCGCCCTTACCCGAGCCGGTCCCGTCGGCGCCGGAATCATGTAGCTTGCAGGCCGGTTAAGTAGATCACACCGCTAGATGTTATATATACGTGTAAGCAAAGCGATACGCAATTAATACAAGATGTATGAATAAAAAGACATGAGTCCCCGGCATGCTATCATTCCTATACGGAATATTTTAGAAATCGCGAATGGCATGTAATTGGCAGGTATAGTTATAATTTTAACCCCACGTATCTATTAACCCCAATACATCTATTATAATACCATGGCAACTAAGAAAACCACAAAAGCATCTGCCGGAGTTACAAGAACCCCCGAGGCGGAAAGCGCGCTTAAAGAACTATTCGTCGACGAGCTTAAAGATATCCTTTGGGCAGAAAAGCACCTGGTGAGTGCGTTAAAGAAGATGGCTAAAGAAGCTACTTTATCCGAGCTGAAAGATGCGTTCACCACGCACGTAGCACAAACCGAAGGACAGATCGCCCGGCTTGAACGGGTTTTCGAATCAGTAGGCGAGAAAGCCGCCGCCAAGAAGTGCGAAGCGATGGCCGGCCTGATCAAGGAAGCTGAAGGCATTATCGAAGATACCGAAAAAGGTACCGAAGTACGTGACGCCGGTCTTATTTCCGCCGCCCAGAAGGTAGAGCATTACGAGATCGCTTCCTACGGAACCTTAAGAACATTAGCCCGAACACTTGGTTTCTCCGATGCACAGGCGCTTCTGGAAGAAACGCTGGCTGAAGAGAAAGATACAGACTCACTGCTTACCGGCATAGCCGAAGGGTCCGTAAATGAGGCCGCACTGTCAGAAACGGAGTAAACCGTTTTTAACTAAGTTCAGAAAAGGACCATTGTAACAGGTGGTCCTTTTTCGTAAACGAGAACGTCATGAAAGCAAAACCTAAACCTCATTCATATTTCTACCGTAACGGCCTTACGATCATATTCGGCAGTATTTTCCTGATCACGCTTATCGCCCAGGCATTTACGGGGTGGAAAGAACATAACCAGGAGCTTACCGAAGAACACGGAAACAGCATTGCGTTTAGCACCTACCTGGCCAGCGGTCATTTTATTTCTGCCACATTCGAGAACTTCCAGAGCGAGTTCCTGCAGATGGCCCTATACGTGGTATTAACGGTCGGTTTGCGCCAGAAAGGTTCCGCGGAATCTAAAAAGCTCGACGAGGAGGAGGAAGTGGACCGGGAACCCAAACCCTCGCCCGATGCGCCCTGGCCGGTGAGAAAGGGAGGCTGGATCCTTAAGTTATATAGCCAGTCATTATCGATCTGTTTTTTTGTCCTGTTCTTTGTAAGCTGGGCACTACACTTGTATGGCAGCTGGCAGGATCATAATGTGAACCAGTTATTAAAACATTTACCACATGAGAGTATACTAACTTTCCTTTCAGAACCGACATTCTGGTTTGAAACCTTTCAAAACTGGCAAAGCGAGTTCTTATCGGTAGCATCAATTGTTTGGCTTACCATTTATCTCAGGCAGAAAGGCTCGCCGGAATCAAAACCGGTAGACGCCCCACATATGGAAACCGGTAAATAAAGATCGTTATGCCTTTGCCAGTCTAAACTTTTCCGCCGCCTTGCGCTTCGTAAATCTGCCCGGTAGAATAGCTTGCATCGCTGGCCGCCAGCTGTACATAGATGGATGCGAGTTCTGCGGGTTGGCCCGGCCTTCCTAACGCGGTGTTCCCCCCGAATTCTTTGAGCTTCTCCATCGTTGCTCCGCCGCTTACCTGCAGGGGCGTCCAGATAGGTCCCGGAGCCACGCCATTTACGCGGATGCCTTTGGGCGCCAGTTGCTTACCCAACGATTTGGCGTAGTTGGCGTTTGCGGCTTTCGTTTGGGCGTAGTCGAACAAATCGGCGGTCGGTTGTTCAGCCTGTTCCGAGGTGGTAATAATAATAGCAGCCCCAGGCTTAAGATGCGGCAATGCCGCTTTCGTGATCCAGAAGGGGGCGTAAATATTCGTCTTCATGGTCCAGTCGAATTGTTCGGTGGAAATGTCGAGAATAGAAGCGTGGGTTTGCTGTCTTGCTGCGTTATTCACCAGGATATCCAGCCCCCCAAGCTCGCGCACCGCGGTTTCGACCAATTTTTGGCAAAAGGCCTCGTTACGGATGTCGCCGGGTATAGCTATCGCTTTACGGCCGGCCTTTTTGATCAGTTGAATTACTTCCTGCGCATCGGGCTCCTCCTCCGGAAGGTAATTAATGGCTACATCCGCACCTTCCCGTGCATAAGCGATGGCGGCGGCACGGCCCATACCAGAATCGCCGCCCGTAATAAGCGCTTTGCGCCCGGCCAGGCGACCGCTTCCTTTATAGCTGGTCTCCCCGTGATCGGGTCTCGGGTCCATTTTTCCCGCCAGTGCCGGCCAGGGCTGGGTCTGAGCTTTGAAAGGAGGACGCGGGTATTTCATTGAGGGATCCTCCAAAGCACGGGCCGCACTTAAAGAGTTTGTAGTATCGTTTGCAACAGCAAGCGAGGGCAGGCTGACCGCAGCCAGGCTGAGACTTAACCCGCCGATAGCCTGTCGGCGGCTGATTTTTTGATCTTCCATATAGTTCTCCATTCGGTAATTGTATCAATAGTTCGTGCCCGGTACCGGTTCCAGATTCCAGCCATCGTTTTTAATACAAAAAATTCATCGGGGAAGTTTTAGGGAGTTGAAAAAATGTAGCCGTTAATGCTGTTCAATCCTCGCAGGCAGCAGCCCTCTACATGTTGGTTGGCACACCTGGTAATAAACTTTTAAGGGTTTGTGTTGTTATGTACGTGATCCACCATTCCCCGAAAACATCTGTTTGGCTTAATAGCGACTAAGAGACCATCATTATGGATACTGATTCTTTGCACGAATTATTCACGTTCAAATCAATTTTTGAAGGCTTGGAGGATGCGGTCATATGCCACGATCTGGATCAGAACATAAGCAATTGGAACCCTGCTGCAGAGCGTCTCTTCGGATATACAAAAAAAGAAATGATGGGCAAAACCATTTTTTCGTTAATGTCGCCGGAGTACCACACGGAGCAGGAACAAATGATTAAAGATCTGCTCCAGGGCGGTGCCGTAAATCACTTTTATACCGTTCGGAGGGCACGAACAGGTAAGCAGATACCGGTATTCCTGACACTTTCGCCTATTCGCGATAAAAATGAAAACATCATCGGTGTGTCGCAGATCGTCCGTAATGTTACCAAAGAAAAAGAGACGGAACAGCAGCAGGCCGTATGGTCGGCAATAATAGAGGGATCTGAGGATGCCGTTATAAGTAAGACGCTGGACGGAATTATTATCACCTGGAACAAGGGCGCAGAAAATATTTTCGGTTATACGGAGAAGGAGGCTATAGGTAAGCACATTTCGTTATTGATAGCACCCGACCGGCTTGCAGAAGAGGACCGCATCATTGCGAGTATTAAAAGAGGGGAGAAAGTAGACCATTATCAGACAGTAAGGATTCGCAAGGACGGTGCCGAGCTGCAGGTATCGTTAACCGTGTCTCCGATTCGCGACGGCGACGGCGAGATCATTGGCGCTTCCAAGATAGCCCGCGATATTACGGCCTACATCCAGGCAGAACAAGCGCTTGAAAAAAAAGCGAAGCAGCTATTGATCCTTAATTCGATAGGTAAAAATATCAGCGAGAAGTTAGATGTAAATGCCATTTTGCAAAAAGTCACTGATGCTACCACTAACCTTACAGGTGCCGCTTTCGGGGCGTTCTTCTATAATAAGGTCAACAGTGAAGGAGAATCTTACATGCTGTATACCTTGTCAGGTGTGCCACGCGAAGCATTCGCCGAATTCCCGATGCCCCGCAACACTGCGGTGTTCCATGCTACTTTTAGCGGAGAGGGCGTGGTAAGGGCAGATGATATTACAAAAGACCCAAGGTATGGGAAAAACGACCCGCACTTCGGCATGCCCAAAGGTCACTTGCCGGTGGTTAGCTACCTGGCGGTGCCTGTCTTATCCTCTTCCGGCACTGTTATCGGCGGGTTGTTTTTCGGACATCCTCAACCAGGCGTATTTTTGGAAGAGCACGAGGATATGGTAGTGAACGTTGCTTCCCAGGCAGCCATAGCCCTGGACAACTCCAAGCTGTTTGAAGAAGTTTCGGAACTTAGCAGAAAGAAGGACGAATTTATCGCTCTTGCTGCCCACGAATTAAAAACGCCGCTAACCTCGATGAGCGGTTTTCTCCAGATTCTTCAAAAAAACGACCTGGAGGGCATAAATAAGATGTTCGTCGAAAAGTCGGTCCGCCAACTGGAAAAGCTTACCGTACTTGTTAATGATCTTTTTGATATCTCGAAGGTACAGGCAGGGAAGCTGCAATTCAATTTCGAGCTATTTGATCTTTCCTTACTTATCGAAGAGATCTGTGAGACTTTCAAACATTCCGTACCCGGGCGTGAATTTATAACCGTTTTAGAGCCGCGGCTCATCGTAAAAGGCGACAAAATGAGGATGGAACAGGTAATTACCAACCTGGTTGCCAATGCGGTTAAATATGCACCCGGTTCGCCGAAAATCGATATAACTGCGGCTGGCAAACAAAATGAAATAATTGTTTGTGTTAAAGATTACGGTCCGGGAATCAGCAGGGAAAACCAGGCTTATATATTTACCCAGTTCTACAGGGTGACGAACGACGAGCACCATGTTTCAGGTTTAGGCCTCGGTCTTTATATCACCAGGGAGATCATCAAGCGCCATGGCGGCAGAATTTGGGTAGAAAGTGAGCCGGGAAATGGTGCATCATTCATATTTGCCGTTCCCCAGGCATAATAATTGTTACGGTTGAATAACCCAATTTATTTTATGCGCGGTAAAGTAGTGTATGTTTTAGAAGATGATGCTGACATCAGCGACCTTATAGCCTATATATTATGCGAAGCGGGCTATAACGTGGAGCAGTGTGGAACTGTACGTAAATTTAATGAAGTGGTCACCAGGAGCTTGCCGGACATTTTTATCCTCGACGTCCTCTTGCCTGACGGAAACGGCCTGGAAATATGTAAGCAGCTGAGAACAGACCCGGTAACTCGCAACATCCCTGTATTAATGATGTCGGCCAATAAAACCAGGCGGGATATAGAGTCGTTCGGGTGCGCCGTGGATTTTATAAGCAAACCGTTTAATATTGATCATTTCCGGCAGAGGGTGGATCAATACGTATAATACGCTCCGGATTATATAAGGGCTACCTGGACGGCAGGTTCGGCCCTGCCGGGGAAGCTCTCATGGCATAAATTGAGTCGACGATAAATTCCGTAAACCCCCTCCATGGTAAAGTATGATGGTATTCTTTGTAATGAAGGTCGAAATCTTTGCCTGAATTTTTCATCAGGATATCTGCTATCCGGGCATCGCTTACGGAGAATTTAAATTCATAGGATTGCACGGATCCGGGAGCCCCGGAACGCAACCCGTTCTGTATTAATTTACCTTCATTAGTTTTAAATATATTGCCTTTACGCACCAGGTAGTTTAGCTGGCCGGATTTGACGCCTTCACCAAAGACATAGTAATAACGGTAATATATGATCGCGCTCAATATCACGACCAATACCAACCCTGCAATCCAGGCAACTTTTTTCATGTGCAGTAATTTATAGTGCAACTCACGGAATTCCCTGTAAGAATAGTATGATGCGCTCTTTTGTTTGAGTGATAATATAAACAGAGACCTATCGCGTTTATTTCATTACTATTATACCCGGGGCGGTCGCTATTCCTGCATTCGCCGATAACGGCGTTAACCCGCTTGTTTCAGGAATTGCCTGCGTTGCATGATCTTCTGAACCAGCATCCTGAGCTTGGATCTATAATCCTGGTGAAGCCATTCGGTGTAATTCTTGGTAACCCGGCCCAGGCATTTGGCGTACTGTTTCACCCGCCAGCCGATCTCCTTATCCAGTTCATCCGTAAGCAAAAACGCTTCACTGACCGTATCGCTGTTATCCGCGCACATCAGCGCATGCTGACGGATAGAATCCCTGATCACGATCCTGGGTTTTATTCCGTTATCTACAGCATCCTGGTAAGCCTGCTGGATGTCGAAACTTAGCTGCAGGCTATTCGGAAATTTGGTCCGCATATCTGAAGGGAGGTTATGCGACTCAAATCCCGTTTTGCTGTGCAGGGCCTCATAGAATGCTTCAGGATGACGAAATACCTGGTGCCAGTCGATAGGATCGCTCCACGCGCCGAAACGATCGTGGTTGTTGCCCAGGTCGATAATGTTAAACGTTTTCTTTTGCGGCAGCCGCCTGGAGCCTCTCCCGATCATCTGGTGGTAAAGCGTAAGCGAGGTAGTGGCCCGGTTAAGGATCACTGTTTGTACCGTAG
Organism: Hufsiella ginkgonis; assembly: GCF_009834915.1. Taxonomy (GTDB): domain Bacteria; phylum Bacteroidota; class Bacteroidia; order Sphingobacteriales; family Sphingobacteriaceae; genus Hufsiella; species Hufsiella ginkgonis. The sequence goes on from NZ_WVHS01000003.1 coordinate 687,235, forward strand.
GCTCATCAAAGCCGGTGGTAAGTATAGATACGGATGTTAAAATAGCGCCCTTCGTCTTTTTGAACCATTTAAGGATTTCCGCACGCGCTGCTGCCGGCGTATGGTTATCCAGGTGTCTTACCGGGTAACCGGCGTCTTCAAACAATTTACATACGTTCCGGGAAGTGAAGATACCGTTGTTAAAGATCAGCGTTTTCCTTTTTTTGGAATGCGACTCATAGGCGTGTAAGAGCAGCTCGAGCATGGCAGGCGAAGAATATAATTCATCGGAAGTACTTACCGTGAAGTCGCCATTCAGTCCTGTTTTGAGTGTATTCAACTCTACGTCGTAGCGCCAGGTTTTCGGTTTAGCAAGGAAACCCTGTTCGATCAGCGAACCGATATTTTCGCCAACGATCAGCTCGTCGTAATTTTTATACATCGGCCGGTTAATATCAGAACTGAACGGCGTTGCGGTAACCCCGATCACCGCTGCGCCTGTAAACCTGCCAAGCAGTTTGTGGAACGAGTTATGATGCGCCTCGTCGATGATCACCAGGCCCACATCGTTTGTAGTAAATAATCCTTCCCTGATCCTGTTTTTCAGGGTTTCGACCATGGCGACATAGCACTGGTGTTTTTCGCGCCCGCTTATCACTTTTACCTGGCTGTTGATCACTTTATTGGTGATACCCAGGTTTTTTAGCGTAGCCGATGTTTGATTGCACAACTCCACCCGGTGGGTAAGAACGACCACTTTCCGTTGATACTGTCTGATAAACCGGTCGGCTATTGCCGAAAAGATCCGGGTTTTCCCGCCGCCGGTAGGTAACTGGTATAACAAGCGGCGGTTTCCTGCACAGCGCTCCAGTGTATCAAATAACGTGTTAATGTCTGTTTCCTGGTAACCATACAGGCTGGAGTCTTTTACTACATTGAGGTTGTTGTGCTGTTCCATTTACCGCTTAAAGCTTATTCGGGCGATAACTAGCAAAAAGACTGCCAATGAGCCGGCACGACATCGTTAAATAGATGTTTAACCATTGATAAAAATATTATTATTCTTAAAACATTTACCCGCAATAATCTTTCTTAGTCAGCAGGCATCTGTAAAATACTTATCTATCACTTAACCTAAAACTCAACATGGCCGAACTGGAAGTTCAACCCAAGCGCTCAGGATCCTGGTGGATCTGGCTCTTACTCGCATTGATTGCGCTGGCGATCTTATTTTTTCTTTTTAAAGGCTGCAACACCGGTACTACCGCTACCGGGTCAGGCGATTCTATACAGGCAGACAGCAGCGGAGTGGTAGCCGCAACCGGTCCCAATTGGGATAACGTCGATTTCAATTCTCCCGCAACCTCGTATGAGGAGGTGACCGATGCCGATATCGTGGTAACCGGTAACGACCGGTATACGATCTATTCCCTGGGCGAAAACATCCTGTTCGGACCTGATCAGTCTACGCTGCAGCCTGGTGCTGAAGCTAAGCTGAAGATGGTCGCTACCTCCCTTGAAAGACGATTTAAAGGCGCTTCGATCGGGGTTTACGGAAGTGCTGATTCCACAGGGACTAAAGGCCACAACCTGGCGATCGGCGCGGAACGTGCTGAGGCGGTGAAGAACTGGCTTACCCGAAACGGGGTAACGGCCGACAAAATCTCCGTGCACTCGCTGGGCGAATCTGAACCGGTAAGCAGCAACGCTACCGCATCGGGAAGAAAACAAAACAGGAACGTACAGATCGTAGCCTTTTCGGAAGGCACAAACCAATAAACAAATATGGAAGAGCATGTAACAAATAATCCCCGCCTGGAAGAACTGGGCGGGAGCGATTTCGAGATCAAAGACGGACAGCCCGACGTACGCGGCTGGGAAGTAAAAGATGAAACAGGAATGAAAATCGGCGATGTCGAAGACCTGCTGTTTGATCCTTCATCACGCAAGGTCCGTTACCTGGTGGTAGATACGGATGAAAGCGACCTCGAGCGGCCTGACGACAATAACCTCGTGCTCATCCCTATCGGGCTGGCCGAACTGCATGAAAGCGAAGACGAGGTTATCCTTCCGGGAATATTGCCGGAACAACTAGTGGCATTGCCGCCCTATGAGGCGGGAAACGTAACACCTGTTTTTGAGGCGCAAACCCGCAGCATCCTGATCGGAGCGGCAGTAGGGGATACGCTGGCGCACATCGACGATGACTTTTATAGTCACACGCACTTTGATGAAGAAAAGTTCTATGGTTCACGAATGGCCAACGTGCCGGTAGAGGAGAACTTTGAAAACGATGCCGCCATGGCAAATGAAGAAACGATCATCATCCCCGAACCGGAAGAAGGGGAGCCCTCACCACAGGAAAGGTATCCAAACTCCGCCCAGGAGCGTGACGAAGATAAAAAAGACCTATTTTAATCAATCTGTTTTCGATATGAAAAACGTAAAATTACACTTAAGTGCAGCCTGCATGGCGCTTTTCATGCTGGTTTCATGCAGCGGCGGCGCGGCAAAGAAGCTGGCCAAAACCTGGACCGTAAGTAATATTCAAACGGCAACCGCCTTACCCGATTCAGTCACCAGCAAAATGCTCGCCGGTTCGGAAATGGCCTTCACGGGTGACGGAAACTATAACGTAACCGGCGGTATCGGAGCCGACCAGGGAACGTATACCGTAGACAAAGATGCAAAAAATCTCTCGACTACTTCGACTGCGGGAAAAGAGAACGCGGTGTATACGATTGAAAAGCTTACCGATGATGAGCTGGTATTAAAAAACCAGGGCAATACCATTACTTGTACCGCTAAAAAATAACGCCATGGGATTGTTTGACGAAGTAAACAAAGCAGTTGTAAACCAGCAACAGGTTAACGACTATGCCGCACTGCTGCAGAAAAGCGGTATTACCGTTACGAACCTCAAAGCAGTGAACGCGGGAGGAAAACTGACGGTTTCTGGTGTCGTAGCGGATATGCAGAGCGCGGAGAAGGCCGTAGAATTGTTAAAGACACAGGCAGGCGTGACCGAAGTAGTCAACCTGCTGGAAATGGAAGATCTGACGGCTAAAAATATCAAAATGCGTGTAGCCACTAATGAGTCTAACCTGAACATCCGGAAAGGCCCGGGAACGGAGTTCGAAATAGTGGGAAAAGCGGCACATAACTCAACCGTGCAGTTGATCAAGCGGATGTATAACGACTGGTACTATATTAAAACGGAACAGGGCGTGGAGGGATTTTCCGCTAAGAATTATCTCCAGCAGGTATAGGAACGGAGTTGCATGAATTGACAGGTTAAATCTATCTGCAGAGCCTTACAATGGACAACAAAACAAAAGATGGTTTCCCTCATAGGACCTGATCATCGTTCAGGCCCGCTGCGCACGCAGCGGGCTTTTTCATGATTGCCGGCACTTCTATCCGCAACTATATCCGTAATTCACAAAAAACCAACAATGAAGATCATCACCAAACAAGGGCTAAAAGACAGTTTTACAATACTTAAAGCCGCGTTCTCCGGCTTTTCCGACGACCGTTGTTTAAAGTTTAGCGCCTCGCTGGCTTATTATACTATTTTTTCACTTGCCCCGCTGCTCCTGCTGCTCATTTCGCTTGCCGGAGCGTTCTTCGGACGTGAGGCCGCCCAGGGACGAATATTCGGCGAGATAAACGGGTTGATCGGCGACAAGGCGGCCGTACAGGTGCAGGACATGATAAAAGCGCTTGAGCTTTCGGGCAAGACCACTATTTCTGTGATCATCGGCGTAGTTACGCTGTTGATCGGGGCCACCACGATTTTCGGGGAGATCCAGGATTCGATAAACATTATCTGGAAAGTGAAAGCCAAACCTAAACGTGGATGGGTGAAACTGCTGAAAGATCGGCTGTTATCCTCGTCGCTTATAGTAACTATCGGGTTTTTACTGATGGTTTCGCTCGTAGTGAACGGGGTGGTGCTCGCCCTGAGTGAGCGGCTGAAAGCCTTCCTTCCCGACATAACCGTTACCGTACTGGGAATAGTGAACGCTGCGGTCAGCTTCCTTGTGATCGCTCTTTTATTCGGGATCATATTTAAGGTGCTTCCCGATGTCAAAATCCGCTGGAAGCACGTACGCGCGGGAGCGTTTTTTACCGCTTGCTTATTTATGATCGGGCGTTTTGTGATCAGTCTTTACATTGAAAAAACCGCAAGCGGCTCCACGTATGGAGCAGCAGGCTCGCTCATAGTAGTCCTGCTGTGGATCTATTACACTGCGGCAATTCTTTATTTCGGGGCCGAGTTCACCCAAGCCTATACCGAGTATGCTGGCGCGAGGATTGAGCCGGCAGACTACGCCGTACACGTGGAACAGAAGGAAACGGAAAAAGACGTGGCCGAACTGCCGCCACAGCATGAAGAGGAACTGGCACCCGTGAAAAAAAACGGGGCGTGAACGTTTATTTCATTCTGTATTTAAAAAGCCTGCCCGTTATTTTCCGGGCAGGCTTTTTTAAAGGTGCGAAGCGAATTACTTGAATAACAGGCTAGGCTCCTCTTTGAGGAAAGCTGTCATTCGTATCCTTATCATCAGGAAACACAACAGAGCCATCACCTTTTACGATGAAATTTTCGTCTCGCTGAGGTTCATCATCATCAATGTAAGATGGTTCTTCGTCCTCTTCCAATCCTGTTTCATCGTCGTCATCTAACCCTGTTTCGTTGGCGTTTCCAAACTCGTCACCGGCAAGCTCCGGTTCAAGTTCATCAGTTTCCTCCTCAAATTCATCCGGGTCCGGAACATCCGTTCCGGCCGAGCTGCCCATCGGCGACACGATACCTTCGCTGCCTGATTGTTCAGCTTCACTTACAAAGGCGTATCCGGCGGCAGCACCTGTGGCGGAATTATCAGTCATCGGTTGTTCGCGGGCGCTGTCGTCAGGTTGGTTAAATTTTACCTGCAGTATTTCGATTTCCGCTAAGGCTGATTTAATCCCGTCCCTGTGAGCGGTAAGCAGTGCGAGGTGATCGGCATGACGCTCATAGTCTTCAATATATTCGTCATACTTCTCTATCGCCGCGCGATCACCGGTCACTATAGCGCCCAGGATCGCGGCATCTTCATTGCTGCTTAACGCCTGCTTAATAGTCAGCCAGGTACGGTGCAGGCTTCCCAGGATTCCTCCGTCTTCATTATCGGCCTCTGCGCCGTGCATAGCGATATGTTCTTTCAGTTCTTCCGCGTATACGATACGTTCGCCCATGAACCTGGAAAATACTCCCTTCAGTTCCGCGGACTTAGTAGCTTCTTCTGCCGATTTATAGCCTTCTTTACCGTCATTCGCAATGCGGAGGAGATCCTTCAGATCCCCGACCACGTTTTCATTGGTGCTCATCCCTATTTATTTAGTTGTTTTGAATCCTGGTAAGTGCTCCATTGGGCAGTACCCTTCGGTTCCGCTGCAATAACTTCCTGGCTTTTTATTTCGCTCATTTTAGCGTCGAGTTCGGCTACTTCTTCCAGTTCCGCTTCCTTGGCATCGTCTAATACGGTGAGGCCTTCTGTGGCCTGTACATAGGCGATGGGATCCTGGACATAGTCCCAGTCTTTTCCTAAGTCGGGCATTTCGCCTTTATTCCACGGACCGCGAACGCTTGCTTGCGGCGACATATTGAAATATTGCCGGGTAAAACGCGGATCTGCCTGGAGTACTCCCGGCGGGAAGTTTGGCTGGATGGTTTCCAGTGCAGCTTCAAACATCTTGTAATGGGCCACTTCGCGGGTCATCAGGAAAGAAAGCGTTTCCTTTACATACGGATCGTCCGTAAATTTCATCAGGTGTTCGTACACCAGTTTCGCACGTGATTCTGAAGCCAGGTTACTTCTCAGGTCGACGGTAAGATCGCCGTTCGAGTGAATGTACGAGGCGCACCATGGAATACCCTGGCTGTTGGTTAATCTTGGGCCTCCCGAGCTAAGGGTTACGAAATGCGGGTTAGCGGTGAGTGCCTGGTGGATGATATTCTCGCGGGCTTCTGCGCCGTCCATCACCTGCATGATCTCCGATTCGTCGGCGGCATTTTTCAGCTCGCCGTTCACGCCTTTAAGCAGCATCTGGATGGTGGCGCCTACGATCTCAAGGTGGCTGAATTCCTCTACGGCGATATCCATCAGCATATCGTATTTGTCGGGATGCGGCATTTTGGCGCCGTAAGCCTGGGTGAAATACTGCATGGCGGCAGCAAGCTCGCCGTTCTCGCCGCCGAATTGTTCGAGCAGGAGGTTTGCGAAACGCGGATCAGGGCGCGACACCCTGGCGTTAAATTGTAGATCTTTTACGTGATAGAACATGTTTTTGGGGTTTATAGATGTATTGGTTATAAATTGAAATTCATGGTTATAGCCTTAAGCGGCCGGGTATTACTTTTTCGGTTTCGGAATCGGTTTGAAAACTGCTTTTTGAATATCGAAGTTCTTCGAGGGTACTGAATTGCTATCAGGCAGTTCGCTGAAACGTGCATTCATCACCCAGATCTCGTTCATCTTCCGGGTGGCCGTTGCGGGGTAAGTAAACCGGTCGGCGATCAGGGTAGTGGCCGCTAAGCGTGCGCTTGTCCAGTTATCTTCTGTTTCCAGCTTGTAAATCTTGTCGGTACCGCCGTTAACTACCATCACCAATGTATTGGCATCCTGTAAAAGCAGCCCGTCGGCACCCAGGAAAAACTGGTCGGTTTTTATTTTCCGGACAGATAAAGGATTGGCGATATCGATCTTGTATAGCTGGCCCGTGTTGGAATTATCCACGACCAGGAAGCCGGCAGGGTGATAGACGATCCCGTTCAGACCTACACCTTCCGTTTCAAAACTTTTGTCTTTGGCGAAAACAGAGGCTTTACCGTCCGCGGTTACTTTATAGATGGCATGAGCGAAACTATCGGTGATGTAGGCGTTTCCCTGGGCGTCGAATGTGAGGTCGTTGGCAAAATGTTTACCGGGAAGCAAGCCGGAAAGATCGGTATCACTTAACCGCCGGCCGGTAGCCAGGTCGATGCTGATCAGCCGCGCCATTTTTTTACGGGTGGCCGGGCTGGTATATTTGCTGTAATTGGCGTCACTGATACATACGAAAAGACGTTTGCCGTCGGGGTGGATCTTCATCCCGTAGCTCGATTTGAGCGTGGTATCCATGTGAAGCGTCGAATACACGCCGTTAACACTTACTTTACCGATGTTACCCAGCCGGGCAGACGATACATAGTAAGCGGAGTTTACGGAATCATAGGCGATGCCTTCAGGATAGGCTTCGGGGGCTTCAAATCCGATACGCTGCGTAGGATTGGGTTTGATAACGGCACATCCCGAAAGGATGGCGAACGTGAGAAAAAGATATCGTGTTGGTTTCATTAGTTTTTGCGTTTAATGGCATAAATAACCCCGTTCGCATCGTCTGATACATAAACAATGCCTTTCGGGTTGACTACAATACCGGCCGGTCTGCCGAAGCGGGCATTCCCTTTAAGGAAGCCGGTTAAAAAATCTTCCGTACCTACCGCTTGCCCGTTCTCGAATTTTATCCGCTGAACTTTAAAGCCAACGGGTTTCTTAGCGTTCCACGAGCCGTGCCAGGCCACCAGGCCGTCTCCGGCGTAGGCCGAAGGGATGTTGCCTGCATTGCCAAAAAATGTAAAGGCGATAGGAGCCATATGAGCGGTAAGCTCCAGTACCGAAGGCATGGTGTTTTTAACCACTTCTTCCTTTATTTCCCCCGCCGGATCTTCCCTGCTTTGGTCCACCTCGCGTTTGCCGTAAGCATAGGGCCAGCCGTAATGGCCGCCTTTGGTGATGTGGTTCACTTCTTCCGGCGGCCAGTTGCTGCCTTTGGCATCGCCGCCATTGTCGATTCCCCAGAGCTCGCCGGTTTGCGGGTGGAAATCGAAGCCGATGGTATTTCGTAAACCGCTGGCGAAAATGGTGCGTTTCCAGGTTTTAGGATCCACCTGCAGCATGGTAGCCAATTCCTTATCGCTTTCTTTACAATCGTTGCATTCGGAACCTACGCTGATGTAAAGCATGCCATCCGGCCCGAAACCGATGGTGCGGTTCGGATGCTGGCCGCCATCGGGCAAGTCGTTAATCAACAACTGCATGGCGCCAAGTCTGCCGTCCGTATTAACGGGGTAGCGTCTTACTTCGTGGTTATTGGCCAGGTAAAGCCAGTTATCTTTCATGGTAATGCCGTGGACGCCTTTAAAGTCCGACAGTACGGTTACCAGGTCGGCAAACTTGCCGTCCATATCGGGGTCTTTAAGCATCAGCACATCGCCGGCATCGCGGCGGGTAATATATATGGACCCGTTGGGCCCGTTATATAACATTCTGGGTTTACCTAAGCCCGAAGCGGCGATTTTAACTTCCCAGCCTTCGGGCACTTTTAACAGGTTCACCATTTCCGGAAGAAAGTCGAGTGCCTGGGCGTAGTTGGTGATGGAAACGGATTTCGTTTTCTCGCGGGGCGGAAGGCCGCGCTGTGCGTACACGCTGGTTATACTGCCCAAATATAGGGCGAGTGTAAAGGAAAGGCATTTATTGTTCATAGTATAAGTTCGGATGTAAATAGATTAACTGATTATCGGGTCAGCGTAAGTCCCGCGATGCGGTGCAGGCGCGCTGATCTTTTTGAAGAGAGAAAGCGCTTGTGCCACCACCTGGTCCATATTGTAATATTTATAAGTGCCGAGCCTGCCCGCGAACCAAACATCCGCGGTTTGTTCTGCAAGCAGCTGGTATTTTCTATACAGTTCCATGTTATCAGGTTTGGGAATGGGGTAGTAAGGATCGCCCTGCGCTTTTGGGAACTCGTATACCACCGAGGTTTTCGCATTCCGTTGTCCTGTGAGGTATTTGAATTCCGTGATACGGGTGAACGCGTAGTCGTTCGGGTAATTGATCGTTCCCGTTTCCTGGAATTTTTCCTGGTCGTACGTTTCAAACTTGAATTCAATGGAACGATAAGGCAATTTTCCGTAGCGGTAATCGAAATATTCGTCGACCGGGCCGGTGAAGATCATTTGCCTGAATGAAATATCGTTTACGATTTCATGATAGTCTGTGTTGAGCATGATCTTAATGTTCGGGTGATTCAGCATCTTTTCGAACATCCGGGTATAGCCGTGCAGGGGCATTGCCTGGTAAGTATCGGTAAAATACCGGTCGTCTTTATTGGTACGTACCGGCACACGGGCAGCAACAGATGCGTTAAGTTCGGAAGGGTCCATATCCCATTGCTTCTTTGTATAACCACGAAAGAACTTCTCATAAAGCTCGCGGCCAATTTTACTAACCACCACGTCTTCGGACGTGCGCACATCTTTCACCTCCTCTGCCTTAGAAAGGAAGAATTGCTCCGCTTCAGTACTGTTCAGATTTAGCCCGTACATCAAATTGATCGTAGTGAGGTTTATAGGGATCGGGAATAACTGTCCGTCAACGCTTCCCAGTACGCGGTGCTGGTAGTTGCGCCATGCGGTGAAGCGCGACAGGTAATCGAACACGTCGGCGCTATTCGTATGAAAAATATGGGGGCCGTATTTATGAACAAGGATTCCCTGGTCGTCGTAATGGTCGAAGGCGTTTCCGCCGATGTGGTTCCGTTTGTCGACGATGAGCACCCTTTTCCCCGATTCAGACGCCAGCCTTTCAGCAAGCACACTTCCGGCGAACCCGGCCCCAACAATTAAATAATCGAACATAAAATAACTATGGCTTTGTGATAAAGGAACACGGGGGGCGCCAATAGGTTAGGGGGTGATTTACGCGAAATGGCGGGGGTTAGTACGTAATCGGAGGGTATAATAAGTTTTCACATTCCCGATTTTGAAAAAGCGGGGCTTGGTCATCCTTTTCGGCAGTTATTCGCGCGGACGATTGTGTCATTCTCCAGCCATCCTGCGCAACATTCGCTTAAAACCGGTAACAACCCTATTAAATATTCCCGGGACCGGACGTTGCTTTATAGCCTCCTCGATCACCTTCCTGCTCTCCTGCAACGCTACCGCGTAAGGCCTGTTCAACGTCCTGTTAATAATGCCGTTTTCCTGCACCACCGCGTCCCATAAACCGGAATGATGCCAATACCAAAGGTTATCCCAATCAGGCCTGTCGATAATAGGATACAGGCAGATGCCCCAAAACGGGATGTCCATCGAAATAGCCGTGGCGCATTCGGCCGCCACAAACCGGATCCAATGCGGCCGGTCTTCCCCCGGATGGCTCGTTTCCGTAAGCGCGATAGGACGACTATACCGAACGTGGGCCTCCTTTAAAAGCGACGACAGCGGTAACCACCGCTCGTCCTCCATTTCATTCGCCCAGGGCAGAAATTCCTGCAACCCGAGCACCCATTGGTTATTGTAGTAATAATTGAAGCCCAGGATATCCAGGTATTCTGGTTTGCCGCCCAGCTCTGGACAAATGCGGCCGCTAAGCATATCGAGGGATTGGAACTGGAGTTCATGATCGGCCTGTGCCTGGAGAATTTGTTCTTCGGTAGCATTAATGGGCGGAACGATATTCACCAACGGCTCGGTGGTCAGTATTCGCGTGCGGGGATCAGCCTCCAGCAAAGCGGCCGTGCCTTTTATATAAGCCCGCATCAGGCCATACTTTACCTGCCAACCCTGGTGAGTACAGTACGGAACAGTGCCGGCCGCTTCGCCGCCAAGCCATGAAATAAAGCTCACTTCGTTGATAGGCGTCACTATCAGCGGCTCGTCGAACTTACAATTGAGGTAAAACCGGGCGAAAGCTTTGCACAGCGACTCGAACCGGTCGGCAAACCGCGGGTGAAGCGGGGAGAGATCGTCCGGGTAACCAAAATGGCAAATATCCCAGATCTGCTGCACACCCATTTTAAGGCCGCAATCCATCATCGTTTTCACCACGCTGAAATCATACCTGCCGGGGGAACGTTCGACCTGGCTCCAGCGAATACCCTCGCGTACCGTCCGGATACCGAAAGCAGCCAGGTGCGAATAATCGGCCTCCAGCCGCTCCAGGTGTTGTGTAGCCGTTAAAAGGTCGACCCGTTGACCGGAATTATTTAACTGATCGGTACACTCGTAGCCGCCCATCCAAAAGGACCGGAAAGGATTACGTTCGCGGTAGCGGTGGCCGTGCTTAACTGGCAATGGAAACTTTCGGTTTTACGGCAAGCTGCTGCTCCATTTTTTGATTCATAGCCATAAAGGTCTTATCCCACGAGTTCTGACGAAGGAAGTTGTCGACTTTTTTTAGCCATCCGGAATAGTCCTGTTTGTTCAGTTCCTGTTCAATCCCGGCAATGAACTCCCCCGGGTTGGCGCCGATCTTTATCAGGTTGTTGACACCGTAAGGGTCTATTACGTCTCTTATCGGTGTAGATACTACAGGAATTCCTGCGGCAAGATATTCCGGCGTTTTGGTAGGGCTTATAAAGCGTGTTGATTCATTCAGTAGAAAAGGGATCAGGGCGATGTCCCACCCGGATAAATAAGCCGGCAGCTGGTTATAGGTTTTCTGTCCGAGGTAGTGGATGTTATCAGCTTGCGGCAGGGTTCCCGGATCGATCTTAACCACAGGTCCGATGAGAACGATCTGCCATTCGGGACGCTGCAACGCGATCTCGCGGATGAGGTTGATATCAAACCGCTCATCGATCACGCCGTAGAACCCTAAAACAGGACCCGGTATGTCACACTGATCGGCAGGTTCCGATTTTTGATTGCGCGCTTTTTCGAAGTGGCTTTTCTCGATGCTGCTGGGAAACGGGTAAATGGCGCTGTGCTGGTGTTTTTTCGCCTCATACAGCGAGTGCCCGCCGGTAAACACCAGGTCGGCTCTGCGCATAAGCTCTTTTTCCAGTTGTTTAAGCTCTTTAGGCGCGAAATCAAACGCGGAGAGCTCATCCATGCAATCGAATACGGTAAGACCGGCCTGGTGAGCGGATGAAAACTCAAGCGCCATGGGCGTATAGTACCAAAAAGTAAAGTCAGACAGCGTTTTATTCTGCAGGAAATTATCCAGCAAAAGCGTCATCATTTCATTCGCTTCTTCTTTTGAAAGGCCCGAAGGCAGGTGCGGAACGACCAGCCATAAGTCATCGGAAATATTTGATAAAGTAAGACTGGGCTTGTAATCCGTATCAAACATGGGCTCCTCTAAGAAGTACACTTTCTGATATTGAGCAAAACGGCTCATAAGATGTTGCGGCCGCTGGTAAACGAAGTTCCACCGGAGGTGGGAGAAGCAAAGAAGATTTTTTTTCATAGTAATAGTTAAACACCGGCAGATCCTTAGCGCCGCCCCGACTGATAGAGGAATAACACAAAGATTTGCCGGAAGTTTCAGACAATAAGCGTCATAAAAGTGCATTTCTGTGGTTTTATGACATATTACGTAGTTCTTCAGGCAATTTCACGTACTTAGCACGCTTCTCTTTTTCCGCTGCCGTTGTTGGTTGTTTGATCGCTTGCTTTTAAGTGGTCCGTAATTGTCAATATGTATACCTTAGGAATTAACGCGGCATTTCATGATTCGTCTGCCTGTATCTTAAAAGACGGGATCTTATTAGCTGCCGCCGAAGACGAGCGCTTCACTCATTTTAAACATGGAAAGCGGCCTATTCCCTTCGCAGCTTACGAACTCCCTTATCATGCAATTAACTTTTGTTTAGAGAAGGCGGGAATTTTTTTGAAGGATGTAGATCATATTGCTTATTCCTTTGATCCCGAGCTGCTGGTAGATAGCCGGTGGACTACGGTTCCCGGTACGGTAACGGTTCCGTTCCGTAAAGCGCGGCAGCAGCCCGACGGAAATTCACCGTGGGATCCGTTGTTCGTTTCCTCTATTATCCAGGCGCCCTATCACCTGGTTGACGGATATCCCCACCACCTTCAATATCGCTTCAACGGATGTAAAACCACGGATTTTGAATGGCATTTCGTGGAGCATCATATCAGCCACGCCGCCAGTGCGTACTTCCCTTCGCCTTTCGGTCATGCGGCCGTGCTTACCCTTGACGGGAGAGGGGAACTGGCGACCACTACCTATAATTTAGGACGAGGAAACGACCTTGAAAGGATCGGGCAGGTAAACATGCCGAACTCTTTGGGCCTGCTTTACGAGCAGGTAACCACACATTTGGGATTTCTTCATTCGTCGGATGAATATAAAGTGATGGCGCTGGCATCGTACGGCAAACCGGGATTCGTTTATGAGTTCCGTTCGATGATCAGGATCGGTGAGAACGGGCAGTACTCGATAGATTCCGGCAAAATTGAGGAGTATTTCGGCCCGAAACGCTTAAGGAATGAAGAATTCACTGCGTATCACTTCAATATAGCGCATTCCCTGCAGGTGGTGCTGGAAGATACCGTTCTCGAACTCGCAGCATACCTTCACCGTGAAACCCGGGAAACTAATTTGTGCCTGGCTGGCGGCGTAGCGCTTAATTGCGTGCTTAATGCAAGGATCCGCGATCGCGGGCCGTTCAGGAATATCTGGGTACAACCTGCTTCCGGCGATTCGGGTACCGCTTTAGGCGCGGCGATCTGGATCGATTCGAAACTTCGCAATAGCCAAACCAAAGATTTCGTAATGGAGCATGTGTATTGGGGGCCTGATTATACGGATATGGAGATCGAGCGCTTCCTCAAACTGGCAAAAGTTCCCTACCGTAAGCTCGATAACATCGCCGAGGAAACCGCCGGCCTGTTGGTCCAGGATAAGATCATCGGCTGGTTCCAGGGTAAGATGGAGTTCGGACCGCGTGCCCTGGGAAGCCGTTCGATCCTGGCCAGCCCGATCAACCCGGACATGCAATCGCGTTTGAACGTGGTAAAAGACCGGGAGGATTTTCGCCCGGTGGCCCCGGTGGTCCTGCAGGAAGAAGCGCACGCCTGGTTTAAAGGAGCCGGCTATTCGCCTTTCATGCTTTTTGTATATGATGTGCTCCCCGGAAAGGAAGAACAGATTCCCGCCGTACGGCATGTAGATGGCACCGCAAGGATCCAGACGATCAATGAACGTCAGCACCCTGAATATTACGCGTTATTGAAAGCGTTTTATCGCAGAACGGGTGTGCCGGTATTGATCAATACTTCTTTTAACACACTTGGAAAGCCTATCGTTTGCTCGCCGCGTGATGCGGTGGAGTGTTTTTGGTCATCGCCGTTCGATGCGTTGGTGATCGGCTCTTTTCTTATTCAAAAGTAACATGAAGATCTCCGTCGTCGTTCCAACATATAACCGGCCTGAGCTGCTTTCGGCCTGTTTGCATGCATTAACCAGGCAGGATTTTCCTTCTGCCGATTTTGAGATCATCGTGGTGCTCGACGGCGCTGAAACGATCAGTCAGTACCCGGTTAAGTCGCAAACGTACCTGAAATCCTGCTATTACCTCAAAACTTTTGAGAACAAAGGCCCTGCAGCAGCCCGGAACCGCGGCTGGCTGCGGGCGAAAGGTGTTTTAATCGCTTTTACCGATGACGATTGCCTGCCTGCGCCCGACTGGTTAAGTAAACTCTGGGAAGGTTACTCGGCCAATGAAGGCGCAAATAACGGCATCGCTTTTACGGGGAGAGTTATCGTTCCTGTAACCGGGCCGGTAACAGACCACGCCCTTAACACAAAAGGGCTCGAAAACGGACGGTTTGTTACCGCTAACTGTGCATGCTCTAAGCAGGCGCTCCTTAAAACCGGCGGCTTCGACGAACGGTTTAAAATGGCCTGGCGTGAAGATAGCGACCTGGAGTTTAAGCTATTAACGCACAAGGTAGCCGTTGTCCGTCTTGAGGATGCTGTAGTAACTCATCCCGTCAGGCAAGTAGCCTGGGGCTCAAGCCTCCGGGAACAGAAGAAGGGGATGTATAATGCGCTCCTTTACAAAAAGTATCCCGTACTGTACAACGAGAAGATCGGGCAGCGGTCGCCGTTCAGCTATTACCTGATGATCCTGCTGCTTGTGGCGACCGCAGGTTTGTTCTTAACCCGGACCTATTTTTATGCGGGAGTGTCTATGGCTTGCTGGACGATCGTGTGGCTGTTGTTTTGCCTGAAGCGGTTACGGCGCACTTCACACAATCCTCCTCACCTGGCCGAAATCGCGGTAACGTCGGCGGCTATTCCGTTCGCTTCGGTTTTTTGGCATTGGTACGGTGCGCTTAAGTTTCGTGTATTCTTTATATAAGTTCCAGATGAAATTACTCCCGGAAAACATCCAGAAGATCGGCATTCTGCGCGCATTGCAGTTAGGCGATCTGCTTTGTGCCGTTCCTGCGTTAAAAGCGTTGCGGGCCGCTTACCCTGGTGCGGAAATTACCTTATTCGGGTTGTCGTGGGCCGAATCGTTCGTGCAGCGATTCTCAGGGTATATAGACCGCTTCGTTCATTTTCCCGGGTATACGGGCTTGCCAGAACAAACGGTAGCAGAGGGCGAGACATTCGCGTTTATAGAGCAGGCCAGGAAGGATCGATATGACCTGATCATACAGATGCAGGGCGACGGTACTATCGTGAATTACCTGGTTGGTATGATGGAATCTACGTATTGTGCCGGCTTTTTTATCCCGGAGGACGGTTGTCCGGACCATGACTTATTTCTTGAATATCCCCGGGGGATCCATGAAACGGAACGTCATCTTCGGTTAATGTCGTTTTTGGGAATCCCTGCGGAATCCTATAAAATGGAGTTCCCGTTAAATGCGGCGGATGAGAAGGATTTCAGTATGCTGGAAATTGTAGTCGCCCCCGGGAGGTACGTGATCGTTCATCCCGGTTCGCGGGGCCCATGGCGCCAATGGCCGCCCGTACATTTCGCGGCGCTGGCGGATATTTGCGCCGCTGAAGGCTTTGAGATCTTATTAACCGGTACCGAAAGCGAACAGGCAATTGTGCAGGAGGTGCAGTCTCTTATGAAGTCGCCCGCCATTAACCTGGCGGGAAAAACCGGCCTCGGTGCGCTTGGGATCCTGGTGCGCGACGCTTACGCGCTGATCAGCAATTGCACCGGTATATCTCATATGGCCGCTGCCCTGGAGGTACCGGGCATCGTGATCAGTATGGACGGCGAGCCGGAACGCTGGGCGCCCCTCAACAAGAAGTTGCATTACACCCACGACTGGGCAAACAACAAAGACCTGGATGAGGTGAAACGGCAAACACAAAGGCTATTTTTGTAGCGGCACCAGTTCCGGGACCGCACCGTGGAAACCCCTGGTAAGTATTTCTTTTGCCGCCGCCAGGATCTCATCAGGCGATACCATAAAGATCTGCGGCATCCAGTGTCCTACCTGCCTCACAATTTCGTTCCTGCTGCGGAGAACGGCGGTTACGGGATAGGTTAACGCAATCCCCGACGCCCTCCAGGGTAAGTGCTGGGGATTGGTAAGCGCGTAAAGCACTACTATCGGGCATCCCATGGCGGCGGCCAGGTGGCTGGTGATGGTGTTTACGGAGATCACCAGCGGGGCATGGCTGATAAGCAGGCTTAATTCCTCCAGGTCTAGTGTCCCGGCTACTGAAAAAGCGCTCTTGCCTATGAAGCTCCTGAGTTTCTCCGCCTGCTGCGATTCTTCAAAGGAACCGGTAATGATCAGTTGGGTGTTAAGTTCCTTGATTAGGTTTTGCCCCGTGACGATCCAGTGATAAAAAGGATATTCCCGTTTCTCTTCGCTGACACCGGGATGGATAATGATCCACGGTTTGCCTAAGTCTAACCCCATTTGCGTGAGCCGCCCGGCCACTGCAGGCCATCTATTCTTATCTGTCGCTAACGCCAGGTGATCGTCGGCCGTATAAGCCCCTATAGCGGCTACCAGGTCGAGGTCGCGTTTTACCTGGTGCCGGATCAGCTGGTAGGGCTCGGGGTCGGGCATCCAGCAATCTAGCAGGTGATACGGGTTTTCCCGGCACCAGGCCAAACGATTGGGGATACCTGCCAGGTAGGCGATCATGGCCGACGGCAACGGGTTTTGGCTATAAACGGTAAAGACCACCGCGCCGTCGAAGTTTTTGCTTGTTAAGATGCTGATGAGTTGGGTGATCGAATCATCGGCCGCCGGATGCGAAACCCATGGGAGATGACAGGTGATCACTTCGTCGACAGCGGGAATGAGCCTGGCGATAACGGCCCCGGCTGGAGAGGTAAGAAGCGTTATTTTGCAATCAAAAGTCTCTTTTAAAGCCCTGAACGCCGGCGACGACATTAACACATCGCCCATGTTATCGGGCCTTATACAGAGAATATTTTTGCATCCTGTCCAATCGGCGTTCATTGGTCGTAATATTTGAGGGTGTCTGTTATAATTTCGGCCGCCTGGTTGATGGTAGTGCTTACGTAACAAGGGATGCGGAAAGGGCCGGGTTTCCATTCGGTTTCGTTGCCGTTAATGATCAGGATACTTTTGCAGCCTGCGCGGTGCCCGGCCTCTACATCGTTCAGGATATCTCCGATCATCCACGACCGCGAAAGGTCTATGCCATATCGCTGTGCGGCGCGATAAAGCAACCCCGGCAAGGGTTTACGGCAATAACAGGATTTTGCGTAGTAAAGTTGGGTGCCCTGGGGGTGATGCGGGCAATATTCAATTCCTTCCAGCGTAATCCCCTGGTCTGATAAAAGGGACCGCACCTTATCAAAAGAACACAGGAGCGCGCTTTCACTAAAATAGTTAAGAGCTACCCCCGGCTGGTTGCTGACGATGATTAATAAAAAGCCGCTATCCTGCAGCTTTTGCAATCCTTCCACGCAGTTCTCAGACAGCGTGATCAGCGCGGGATCGACGTTATAAGGGATATCAGGGATCAATGTCCCGTCCTTATCGATAAAAATCGCTCGTTGCATAATTTAAGCTGCTTCAATACTTTCGAATGAAGGGAGAACAAGCTGCCCGGTTTGCCACTTAAAGATCATATCGCGGTAAACATTGGATAGCAGGGCAGCGATATGGTCCCATTTAAAATGAGTGTTCACGTGCATAAGCGCGTTGAAACGCATGGTTTTCAATAATGTACGGTCCTCCATCAGCAACGCGATCTTTTCCGACAAGGCCAACGGGTCGTTCGGTGGCACCAGGAAACCTGTTTCGCCGTGCACCACGCTATATTTGATCCCGCCTACATTCGCACCGATCACCGGCAACCCGCAGGCCATCGCTTCCAGCGGTGTAATGCCAAATGGTTCGTACCAGGGCGTAGTGATAAAAATGTCGGCGGCAGCGTAGTAATATTTGAGCAGGTCGCGTGATTTCCGGCCGGTGAAACTGACGGCTTCCCTGATGCCGCAGTCTTCAGCTATGGCTGCTAACCGCAATAGCTCGGGACTTGATGCCTGTTTGCCGGCCGGACATTCTCCACCTACCACCAGCAGTTTAACCGCGCTGGCGGAACCTTTCAGCGAGCCTGCCGCCCGGATCACGTTATCTATTCCTTTTCGCGGAACCATGCGTCCAAGTTGAAGGAGCACGAAGTCGTCGCCGGCAATACCAAGCTTCTTCCGTGCCGCATCTTTGTTTACGGGGTAAAATTCCGCGGAGCTGAAACCGCAGGGCACGATGGTGATCTTCTCCGGGTTGGCCTGGTAAAGGTTTTCGAGGTCCGATTTATCCTGCGGGCATTCTGCGATGATCTTTTCGGCGCCGCGGATAACGGCTTTTTCAATCTCGATTCTTTCTGCAGGGAACCGGTCGTTTTCCGCCTGGTGGATCTTCCTCACGCGCCCCAATGCATGGAACGTAACGGTAAATGGAATGCTTAGTAATCTTTTCAGTTCGAGGGCCACCCATCCCGACATAAAGAAATGCGCGTGCACCAAATCGTAGCGCGCCGCTTCTTCCGTTATGAAGGCGACCAGGTTATCCCGAAACTCAGGCATATAACACAATATATCTTCTTTCGGAATGATTTTCGCCGGGCCGGCCTTAACGTGGATGACGCGTACACCGGGCAGCCAGTCTACCACCGAAGCTGCATGCTCGTTTTCCATCCTCGTGAAAATGTCTATGCTATAACCCATTTTAGCGAGTTGTTTAGCTGTTTCGGCTACATATACATTCTGACCTCCGCTATCGGTAGAGCCGGGAGAGGCTAAGGGGGAAGCGTGATCGCTGATAAACGCAATTCTGAAGTTGTTGCTCATGACTTTTCGTTGCTATGCTGTTAAGTGCAGCTTTTTCCGGCGGACTAAGCTGACATGATTCCCGATCGTTTGTTCCCAATCTGCGGCGAACCGGCGGATGTTAAAACGTTCCATCGCGGTTTCACGGCCGGCATTTCCGATACGGCGAGCCAGTTCGTGGTCCTGGAGCAGGAGGTCCATTTTATCCACAAGGTAGCCGGGGTCGGTAGAGATAAAACCGTTCTCGCCATTGCGGATCACAGATGAAAGTTCAGTGGTGGCAAGCCCGACAATGGGGATGCCGGCCATCATCGCCTCACAAACCGCAAGTCCCAGGCTCGTGTAGCGGATCGGGTGAAAGAAAAACCGGTAGTGGCTCGTAAATTCGGGGACGAGCGGGTGGAGTACTTCGCCGATCCCTTTCTCTTCGGTTCCCATGCCGATCAGGTCGAGCGGAATTTTTTGGCTGATGTCCAGGAAGAGGTCATAGCCTAATAATCTTCCCCTGGACGGGAGGTTATTGATCACGACGATCCCTTTTTTCTTTTCGCCGGTCCACGATACGTTTGCCGGAACGGTTACGCCGTGCTCGATTATTTTGGTAGCAGTGTGGTTATTATCCCACATAAGCCTGTTGAAATGGGTCACGTGGACGAGCAACATGTCCGGGTCGTCGATCAGGTGTTTGGTGTTCGTTGGATGCTGACGCGGAGGATCATGTTCCAGGTAGATCTTAGGAAGTTCCCGCTGTTCCGCGGAAAGCGTACGGTACTGATCTTCTAAAAAATTGGTATTGGTTTGGAAAAGAATGCAATCGAATGCCATGGTTCGTACCTCGTCTTCCGGCACTTCATGGACGTTATCGCCGAACGGGAATGTCTCTCCACGTCCGTAATAGCCTTCTGCCTGTTCCCGGTTCACCGGGATATAGATCTCCAGGTTGGCCTGAGACAGGTAATAGAGGTAACTGCCATGGATATGCCAGGTAAAGACTCTTAACTTGGAAATTTCGGCATGGCCGATACCCTGGGGACTTATGAGGTTCATCTTAAATCAACAGGAGCGGGGAAGGGGTGTTTTGTGCTAAGTACGCAGAATGGGTAGGATTAGTACCTGATTATGACATCTGCAAGCAGTATCTCTTATTATCGCTTTCAATTATAAAACCTGTGAAACTGTTATGGCGGGGTTCGCTAATTCATTGATCCTCAACTATAAGGTGATCGTTTGGTTTTATGATTTCGATTATTGCCTGATCATTCCGTTTTAATATGGAACAATTGACCGCGGCACAGGTTGTAAGCATTACCCGCTAACTTTACGCCAACGTACATTAATGATCCGTCCTAATTATAGTTTAACAAAGAGCAGCAAGGAAGACCCGGCAGCTTCCGAAGCCGAAAATTTTCTTCCACGTGCCGTTATTCGTCCGAATTCGTTCACCTTGCTGGATGGTGAATGGAAGTTTGCACACGATGGCGGACAGGTCGGAATTGCAGAGAACTGGTTTCTTGGCCATTCGTATACCGACACCGCTCACTGGCCGGGAAGTGTTGAGGCTCATATCACTAAGTCAAACCCGGCCGGAAAATCCTGGCAGGATACGGTTACCGTATGGTATGAGCGCGAGTTCGCCACCCCGCTGCGGGAAGATCCCGTTCGCTCGGGCCTGCAGCTTACCTTCGGGGCTTGCGGGTATGAGACGCGTGTGTGGCTCAACGGCTTCCCGTTGAAAACGATAGAAGACGAAGAGGTGCACATCGGTGAATACACTTCATTTTCATACGAGCTTAATGACGAGATCCTGCAGCCCGTAAACCGTTTGACGGTGAGGGTAACCAGTACCATGGATGCCGATACCCCGCGGGGCAAGCAGGAATCTTCGGTATACAAGCGGGGCGGTATCTGGTACCAGACGTATACCGGTGCGGTGCGCAGCGTTTGGCTTGAATCGGTAGAGCGTAACCGGCTGCGGTCACGTGTGGGCGTGGTAAGCGTTGTGGAAGACAACCTGGTGCGGTTCAACCTGACCACACGCATCCATGATCCTGGTGCGTACACGGTGAGACTTAAAGTCTTCGACCGTGCGGTAAATGACGAGGAGCCGGTGGCTGTAGACGAATATCCTTTGTTACTCGAAGCCGGTCAGAAGCAACAGCGGTTGGTGATCGAAATCCCGGACGCGAAGACATGGTCGCCCGAGTCGCCCCGGCTTTACAGGCTGGTAGCGCAACTGATCGACCATACCGGTTATGCTGCCGAGATCGAGTCTTATTTCGGATTGCGGAAGATCGAATCGCGCGGTGGCGGCATCTACCTGAATAATAACAAGGTGTACCTCGACGGCATTCTATACCAGCCGGGGATTGCCAGTTATGAAGAAATTAAAAGCCATATGTATGCGATGAAGGCATTGGGATGCAACCTCGTACGCATTCATATCGCCGGGGTAGATCCGCGGATCTACAACCTGGCAGATAAACTTGGCTTACTCCTGTGGGTGGAAGTGCCCAGCCCGCACCGGTCATCGCCAAAAAGCCGTGCCAACCACAGGGAAGAACTGCTGCGCATGCTGGTATTGATCGCTACGCATCCTTCTGTGATCATCTGGAGCCTGTACAATGAAGACTGGGGGGTGCAGGATATCGCTGCCAATCCCGAAACGCGGCAATATATAATGGATATGTATCACTATATGCAGATCGCCTACCCGCAGTTTTTGGTAGTAGATAACGATGGATGGCAGCATATCTCCTTCGAAGGCCGTTTAAAAAGCGACCTGTTCACCGTGCATTTATACACTCCTGAAATTCAGCGATGGAAAGAAATGCTGGATGACCTGGTGTCGGGGAAACTTGAAGGGGTAGCTGCTTTTCCACTCACCGTAGGCGATCCGTTTTTCTTTCGCAAACAAGTTCCCTTGCTGGTTAGTGAATGGGGCGGATTTGGTTTTGCCAATTACGGCGGCCCGGACAACGGCGAGGAGCGCAACGAAAGGATCAGGCAGTTTAAAGCGGAACTAAGAAAACGGCCCATCGCAGGAGACGTATATACCCAGGCAACCGATATCGAGGATGAAAGGAACGGGATCATTGAATCCTCTTCCGGGGAATTGCGCGTACCGGCCGGTTTGCTAAAATCCAATCCGATATGATTAACGATTACTTTTATCTATCGAAGATATCGCCGATGGAATTTCCAGGGGCCGAATGATAAAGTCAGCCTTCGCCTGTTGCCGGCGGATATGCGATAACTATTTGGAAACGAGTGAATAGTTTATAGGCGATTCCGTATTTATCGCCGCACGTTTCCGTAGTAATACCCACACTTTCAATTTTATGTAAGCGTTATTTTTACTTCACTTCTATCATAATTATTAAAATGCCTATCCTTATTTTTTTTATTAGTCATTGGTTCCTGTCTTTATTTTTTCAGACATTTTTCCAGCATCGCTATGCATCGCACAGAATGTTTACCACCAGCAAGTTCTGGGAGCGGGTGTTTTACCTGATGGCTTATTTGTTCGAAGGCGCTTCCTTCCTGAATCCCCGGGCTTATGCGCTGATGCATCGCGAGCATCATGCTTATAGCGATACGGAAAAAGATCCGCATTCGCCGCATTTTTTCACAGATGTATTCCAGATGATGGTAGCCACTATTAATACGTTTCGCGATCATCTGAAGAAAACCAGCGACCCGGAAGCGAGGTTCACCGGATATTACCCGGAATGGCCGCTTATAGACCGTATCGGGTCGTCCATACTGTCGCGATTGTCGTTTGGCGCCGCTTATACCTGGTTCTACATTGCGTTCGCCTCACATTGGTGGATGTTCCTGCTGCTTCCCGTTCATTATTTAATGGGCCCGATACACGGTGCGATCGTAAACTGGTGCGGCCATAAATACGGTTATTCGAATTTCGATAACAACGACAAATCGAAGAACACTACCCCGTTCGACTTCCTGATGC
Organism: Hufsiella ginkgonis; assembly: GCF_009834915.1. GTDB lineage: Bacteria > Bacteroidota > Bacteroidia > Sphingobacteriales > Sphingobacteriaceae > Hufsiella > Hufsiella ginkgonis. The sequence continues at coordinate 710,312 of NZ_WVHS01000003.1, forward strand.
TCGGCGAGTTGTTTCAAAATAATCACCATCGCCATCCCAACAGCGCCAATTTCGGTAAGCGTTGGTTCGAGATCGACCCGGTATATCCTGTTATGAGATTAATGCACAGGCTGCGGATCATCCGGCTTCGCAAGGCATAATTGTATTATATTTGATTTTTATCCCTTACTTAATCTGTTCTAATTGCTCCCGGACGAACCACACCATATTGTTGCCATTGGCGCCTCGGCCGGCGGAATAGAAGAGATCGTCACTTTCTTCGATCATACGCCACTGGATGGCGTTGCTTACGTGGTTATCCAGCATATCCCCCCCGATTTTAAAAGCAGGATGGCGGAACTGCTGTCGAAACACAGTAAGCTGGAGATAGAAGAGACACAGAACGGTACAAGGGTACTCACCAACAGGGTATACCTCATTCCAAGCGGTAAAGTGATGACCATCAGGCATAACCGGTTATGCCTGGCCGACAGGCAAGCCGGACCAGGTCCACATCTCCCTATTGATGCCTTCTTTTCATCGCTGGCTGCAAATAGTGCAGGCAGCGCTATCGCGGTGATCCTGTCGGGCCTGGGCTCCGATGGCACGGAAGGCGCAAGGGCGATCAGGAAGGAGGGGGGAATTGTGATGGTACGCAACCCGGAAACCGCTCCTTTCGGCAGCATGCCTTTAAGCGTGATCGGCGCCGGCTTAGCCAGCCTGGTACTGGAGCCCGCGCTCATGCCGGAGGCCATTGAAGAATATGTGAAGTATGCCGGAAAACTTGTGAAGGACAGCGGGCGCGACGAGAAGAACATCGCCGGTATCGTTGAGCTTATCAGGAGAACCTCGCCGCTGGATTTTTCGGGGTATAAACCCGCCACTATCATCAGGAGAACGAAGCGGCGCGCGGCGCAAGGCGGTTTCAACAGCCTGGGAACGTATTTCGAGTTCCTGCAGCGGTCGCCCGATGAGGTGAAGGCGCTGGCAAAGGATTTCCTGATCGGGGTGACTTCATTTTTCAGGGACGCGGAAGCGTTCAGCTTTATCGAGAAAAAAATCATTCCCGGGCTGCTGGAAGCACACCCCCCAGGCGAGGAATTTAAAATGTGGGTGGCGGGATGTGCAACGGGCGAAGAAGCTTACTCTCTCGCGATACTGGTTTGTGAGCTGTTAACAGGCCGGTTTAAAGATATCGCCGTAAAAATATTCGCTACTGATATTGACGGTACGGCGCTAATGCATGCAGGAAGAGGGGTATACAGCCTTGACGCCGTGAAGGGCGTGCCCGCAGGAAGGCTTGAGCGACACTTTTTCAAAGAGGGAGATAGCTACAAGATAAAACCCGAGATCCGGCGCATGGTGATCTTCGCGCAGCACGATCTTGTTAAAAATCCGCCTTATTGTAACATGCAGCTCATCAGTTGCCGGAACCTGCTCATCTATATGTCGCCTATCCTGCAGGAAAAAGTATTTAACATGATAAACTTCGGCCTTAAAAAGGGCGGCTGTTTATTTTTAGGATCGAGCGAAAGCCCGCTGCCGATCTTAAACAACCTGGAGGTGGTCAGCAAAAAATGGAAGATCTATAAGAGCCTTGCACAAAAGCATGGAAAATTTGACAGTTATATCTTACCCGACCCGATAAATATCAATTATTCACCCTCGTCTTCCGCGCGTGTCGATCCCGCGAAAGCGGCCGGTGAGATCGACGAGCTCATGCATAATAACCTGGCCGCCGTCATGGATTACGTGGCCATATGCATCGATGAAAATAAGCAGGTGTTAAGGTCTTATGGCGACACAACGCGGTACCTGCTCCAGAAAAACTTTACGCGCGACCTCGAGGCGCTCTTGCCGGGGCCGCTTGCGCTTGCCTTTAACACATTGATGATGAACGCAGTGGTCACAGCTGAGCCGGGAACGGTAGGCGATATCGGCGTTAAGCGTGGTACTGCAGATTTCGGCGTAACGCTTTCCGTAACACCGCTTGATTCTAAAACTGCGGGTAAGCTGTTCATGGTGACGCTTAGAGACCAGCCGCCGCCGGGTTTTCCCGTTGCGGATGCCCAGGTATTTGATGAACGAATATTGCTCGATCAATATACGAAGGGTCTTGAAGAGGAAGTGAGAAGGCTGAAAGACCTTGTTTTTTCTGCCGCTGAACAACTGGACGCTTCGAATGAGAACCTGCAATCGTTTAACGAAGAGCTGCTTTCTGCGAATGAAGAAATGCAGAGCACCAACGAAGAAATGCAGTCTGTGAACGAAGAGCTGCAAACCATCAACACCGAATATCAATCGAAGAATAAGGAGCTGCTCCAGCTAAACGATGACCTGAATAATTATTTCAGAAGCAATGTTAACGGGCAGTTATTCGTGGACAGGGAGCTCCGGTTGATGAAATTCTCACCCGGCACTATTAAGCTGATCAACCTCCTCGATTCTGATATCGGCAGGCCGCTTAGCAACATCTCTACCAACATCAGGCTGGAATCTATCGTAGCGGATATCGAGCAGGTAATTCATCACGGTGGAGTCGTGGTTAAAGAAATTGAAACCACTAACGGCAACTGGTACCAAAGTATGGCCATGCCTTACGTTCGGCAGCCGGATCACGAGGTAACCGGCGCCATTCTTACGTTTGTAGATATTACCCTGCTTAAAAACACACAGCGGGAGCTTGATATTAAAAGTGAAATGGGTGCCGAGAACCGCCTGAAGGAACTGGAAAGCACCTGGATGAAACAGGTGTTTAATTCTGTGATCATGGCCCAGGAAGATGAGCGGAGACGAATCGCAGAGGTGCTGCATAATGAATTCGGACAATTGCTGAGTATCGCCAAGTTCCAGGTCCCGGCGGAACTGCCTGAAGTGACCAGCCTGCTGGACGAGGCGATGATAAAAGTCAGGAAGCTTTGTTATGAACTGGTACCGCCGATCCTGGAGGATTTCGGTCTCCAGTTTGCTTTAGTGGATATGGTAAAAGCGAACCTGGAAGCTGCAGGCATCGGGTACAAGTTACGTTTTACCGGGTTAAAGGTACGGATGGGCGTTACACAGGAAATCGTTATTTACCGGATGATACAGGAGTTGCTGAACAACGTGGTAAAACATTCGTCTGCGACGGAGGTAGTTTTATCTGTCAGCAGAAGAAAGCAGCTGCTGCTCTGCGAGTTAACTGACAATGGAGTCGGTATGCCGGACGCCCTTGATAAAGATAAGCATGGATTTGGCCTGAATTATATTATCAGCCGGGTGCACATGCTGAAAGGTAAGATTGACATGAGGAGCAGCCCGGGAGCAGGAACATCCATATCAATTAGTTTAAAACTCGACAGTCGTTAGCAGGATCTCTCATTTAACGAGCCCCGCTCTGAACGCATATTGAATTAACGCCGCCGTGTTTTTAACCCCGGTTTTGTTGATCATACTTTGGCGAAGGCCTTCTATGGTTCTTTTACTTGAAAATATCCTGGTGGCTATCTGCTGGTTGGTTAACCCGTCTGCGGTCATTTCCAAAACCTCCAGCTCGCGCTCCGAGAACTCGACGGAGGCCAGGTTGGAATAACTTAGCTTGGCGCTTTCCGATGATACGTGGCGGAACATCCGCATAGAGATTTCTGAACATATATAAAATTTGCCCAGGAATACGAAACGAACGGCAAAGATCAGCTCTGAAAGATGGGCGTTCTTTAACACATAACCCTGGGCTCCCGCTTTAAAAGAATCGACCAGGTATTTGTCATGGTCCATCATAGATAAGATGATGACCCTAATGTCCGGGTAGCGTTTTTTTAGGGTTTCGGTTAATAATAACCCATCCATCTTAGGCATATTGATATCCGCAATTATAATGTCGGGCCTCAGCCCTTTATCCAGCTGGGTGATCGCATCAATCCCGTCATCGGCTTCTCCAATCACACTTATTTCTTTCTCTTTCTCAAGCAGCGATTTAATACCGTTCCTTACGATATAATGATCTTCTGCCAATAGTACCTTAATCATTTTGAATATGTTAATAGTTTGAAATTAACCTTCAGACACATGGTATTGTTTACTATCACGCTATTTTTTCTCAGTGAATGAATTGCCGGAATCGCTGCCTGACAGCGTAATTATACGTTATTGTCTCGTTAAAATCAAGTAAACAGGAAGCTCTGATTGCGTAGTTGTTGCCGAAACTGGCGATGGTGCTGATTGTTAATTGTTCACACTGTAATATAATATGACTATACGTTACTCAAAATTAATGGAACCGTTTATTTATATAAGCGATCTCGTTATTTTTAATATCGCGCTTTTTATCTCTTACCCGGCTGCGTCCGCTACTGCTTTAAGTGATAAAACTTTCCAGGTATTTATCCTGGTAGCCAATTTAAGCTGGATTTGTGCCTCGAAGCTATCACTTAACTACGTACTCGAACGGCCGTTGGTTTTTTCGAAGACTTTGCAAAAATTATCGGCAGCTATCGCTTATCATCTCGTACTTACCCTGGGAGCCTTCTATTTTTTAAAGATGTTCAGCCTGAGCGGCGGGATCATCGCTTTGTATAACCTGCTTTTCTTCGTCCTGGCGGTGACCATGCGGGCCATTATGGTATATGCGCTGGAGTTTATCCGGAGAAAGGGGTATAATATACGGCGCGTGTCGCTGATCGGCGATAGCGAAATTACCTCCAGGCTGGTAAAGTCGTTCGACGAGCATTCGGAGTACGGGTACCAGGTAATACACCGCGTGTCTGAAGCAGACCTCAGGGGATATTCCGTTACCTCGCTGGTAAATGCGCTGCGCGCGGAGGAGGTTAACGAGCTCTTCATCTGTTATAAGCAGATCGATAACACTTTTGTGAAAACGCTCATCAATGAATGCTACCTGTACCACATCAAGGTTAAACTTGTTTCCGATCTCCTGATCGATAAGAATGGCGCCAGCCTGATGAATTATAATGGGATCCCGGTCCTGGTACTTAAATCGCGCGAAGAGGAAGAGCAGCAGTTACGGATAGTTAAGCGTGGATTCGATATCGTGTTTTCCGCGGTAATGATGATTTGCGGGTTACCCTTGTTTATCGTCCTTGGTATTATCACAAAACTGACCTCACGCGGTCCGATATTTTACAAACAGCAACGCATAGGTTTTGACGAGGTGCCTTTTGTGATCTATAAATTCAGGAGTATGTATGTGGATTCCGAGCGGATGGGCCCCCAGCTTGCTACGGCAAACGACCGCAGAATTACTCCGTGGGGCTTATTCATGCGCAAAACGCGCCTGGATGAACTGCCGCAATTCTGGAACGTGCTCAAGGGCGATATGTCTGTAGTAGGGCCAAGGCCGGAACGAAAATTCTTTATTGACCAGATCATTACGAAGGCGCCTGATTACCGTAAGATCATGCGATTAAAGCCGGGCGTAACTTCTGTGGGACAGGTGTATTACGGTTACGCGGAGAATGTGGATCAAATGTGCGACCGTATGGTGCACGACCTGGAATATAAACAGAATTTCAGGAACGATATGCACATTATATTTAAAACAGTGGGTGTCATGTTCCAGGCAAAAGGCAAGTAATACCCCATGATCAACATTATCCTCGCCGAAGATCACATGATTGTGAGAAAAGGGATCCGGTCACTGCTGGAGGAGGAGCCCGATTTCAGGATAACGGGCGAAGTTGTCAGCATTACGGAGTTAATGGACTTGCTGAATGACGGAACGGATGCCGACATTATCCTGGCCGAGATGAATATGAAACAGCTGCCGGGACCGGAAATCATTAAAAATGCCAGGCTTAAACATCCGCATATTAAAATAATTTTCCTGAGTACGGTGGATCGGCCGCCCGAGGTGTTACAGATGATAGATGCCGGCGCTTCGGGTTACCTGATTAAAAATATCAGGAGCGCGGAGCTCTTTTTTGCCATCAGGCAGGTCCATTCAAATTCCCCTTATTACTGTGCTGAAATCGTATCATGGCTCATCCAGAAGCATCTGCATCCGGAGTCGGCTCCGTTGCTGACCACTGCCGACCCTGGGTTATCCAGGCGTGAAAAGGAAGTTTTGAACCTTCTTGCCGAAGGATACAACAACCAGGAAATAGCGGATAAGCTATTTTCCAGCAAGCGTACCATCGAGGGCCATAAACAAAATATGCTCGGAAAGATGCAATGCAGGAACACGATTTCTATGGTATCGTTCGCCTTCAAGAATGGTATGATCAAGTAAATCAGGATGAGGCTGAATAACAAAATAATGCTGGCCGCTGTCCTCGCTATGGTTTCTTTCGATGCCGGGGCGCAATCTGTCCCTGTGGGGAGTATGATCGACGGCTTGTTAAGGCGTGAGCAGCTACTCGGCAAGCTTGACTCGTCGGTATCGCTGTTTATCCGGCCCGTGTTTTATCCAGCGCCTGTTACTGCTTCCGGGAACGCTGACAGCACCCGGACGGGGAGCGAAGTCCGCAATAATATCGGTAAGGTAACATCCCGCGGGAAAGCTTCATTTGGACTACTTCCTGTTGCATGGACCCAGCAATACAACGCAAGAGCGCCCTATGGGTGGAACGATGGTCCGATGATCCCCGCACGCGGCTACCAAACCATGTTAACAGGCGGGTTGTATGCAAGCTATGGTCCGCTGAGCTTACAGTTGAAACCGGAATATGTATTCGCGGAAAATAAAGCGTATGAGGGATTTCCCATCTATGCTGATGAGTTCAGGTCGGGAGTATACTATGGCATGTATAATCACCTTGACGTGCCCGAGCGGTTCGGCAATGGCAGCTACAGCAAATTGTCGTGGGGGCAAAGTAGTATTCGTTTTACGGTAAGACCGGTGTCGGTAGCATTATCTAACGAGAACTTATGGTGGGGCCCCGGGCAGCGAAATTCATTGCTCATGAGCAATAACGCGGCGGGCTTTAAGCATCTTTCACTGAGTACGGTGAAGCCTGTACGTACAATTATCGGCTCATTTGAGGCGCAGGTTATTGCCGGCCGCCTGGAAGGTTCAGGATTTACACCGCCCGGAACTGACATGACTTACGCGGGAACTTTACTATACAATCCTAAAAATGACGATTGGAGATACTTATCAGGAATTATAGCCGTCTATACGCCCAAATGGGTACCGGGCCTATTCTTAGGTATTGCGAGGACTTTCATGGTTTATCACGATGAGATTGGAAACGGTGTGGCGGATTACCTGCCTTTCCTATCCCCGTTACAAAAGAAAAACGTGGGGGAGGAGGATAACAAGGGCCGGGATCAGCAGTCGTCGGTTTATGCCCGTTGGTTTTTTAAGGAAGTGGGCGCGGAAATGTATGTGGAATACGGGAGAACCGACCATGCTTACAACCTGAGAGACCTGACCGTTCAACCCGCCCATTCCAGCGCTTACGTCTTTGGCATCTCGAAAGTGTTAGCCATTAATAACGCCCCGAAACAGCATCTTCTTGTTAACGTCGAGATTACTGAAATGCGCTCTACTAAGTCAAACGTGATCAGGGAAGGCGGTATCTGGTATGTACATGACCGTGTGCGGCACGGCTATACCAATCGCGGCGAGATCATTGGCGCAGGCATTGGTACCGGCGGCGGTCTTGTATCGGCCGGCCTGAACTGGTTCAGCGGGTTAAAAACCATTGGCTTGTCAGTAGAAAGATACGAGCACAATGCAGATTTCTATTACTTTGCATTCGATGACCGCATACCCGAGCACAGGTGGATAGACCAAAGTATACAGGCTTTTTCGACATGGGATTACCGCGGCCTGGTATTTAGTGCTAAACTGCAGGCTATTAAATCTAACAATTACCAGTGGTATGTGGATCCGGCAGATCCGGACCAGGGAAACATTAAATATAACTTCCACAGCGAGGTGGGAATACTTTACCGGTTCTGATCGGTATTAACCTGTACAAGTATTAATACGTGATATGGGGTTAATACCATAAAAAATTAAGTAAATCACGCAGCGGATTTTGAGTAGTAACCGGTAAACCAATACTTAAAATACGATGTCTATTGAGTGAAGATGACCAGGTAAAAGCGACTCTTTACGGCCCCATATAGGATATATCTATGTCAAAACTTTCAACTTTATTTCTATTAATTATTTTCATAGGTATTTCAAACCCTTCCTTAAGCCAGGTGATCCGTAACCTTTCGGAGGTTTCGATCGATGCACTGTCTGATAACCAGCTCAGGCAGTTGCTCGGCCAGGCGCAGCTTACCGATCTGCCATCGGCGCAAATTCTTAAAACAGCTGCTGATAACGGGCTTCCCCCTGCGGAACAGGCTAAGCTCGCCAAGCGGCTGGCGGCGATGCGTCGCGTAAGCACAATGCCTGATACCGTTGTATCGAGGCAGGTAAATAACGCCGATACCACCGATACGCGTTCCGTTCAGGCGCCTGCCACGCTTCCCATATTCGGTGCCAACCTGTTCAACGGTAGTAGCCTCACCTTCGAGCCTAACCTGCGTTTGGCTACGCCGGCTAATTATGTATTGGGGCCTGATGATCAGCTGAACATAAATATTTCGGGCAAGTCTGTAGCTAATTGGAAGCTAACGGTGAGTCCTGAAGGCACGATCAACATTCCGGATGTGGGTATCGCCAGCGTCGCCGGGAAGACGGTGGAAGGCGCCACCTCGCTCATTCGGGCTAAACTCAATGCCTTTAATTACAATCTTGGCAACGGGTCGGAGCTCAATATCACTTTAGGAAATATCAGGAGTATTAAGATACTGCTGGTTGGCGAGATCGTAAAGCCGGGAACTTACACGCTTCCCTCACTCGCTACTATATTTAATGCCCTATATGCGTCCGGCGGACCGGGGCCGAACGGATCACTAAGGGAAATCGAACTGATCAGGAACAACCGGGTGATCAAACACCTGGATGTATACGATTTCCTGTTGAACGGCTCGCAGGCAGATAACCTGATGTTAAAAGACCAGGATATCGTAAGGGTGCCCACTTACAAGGTGCGGGTGGAGATAACCGGTGAGATTAAAACGCCGGCGAAGTTCGAGATATTGCCCGGCGAAACCCTGAAGGACGTGGTGCGGTTTGCCGGCGGATTCACCAATGAGGCCTATATCGACAAGATTGGCACGATACAGATCATTGGCCAGGAACGGCAGCTGGTGGATGTTACCGAGGCCGATTATGCAAATTATATACCGCTGCGCGGAGATAAATTCGTAGTAGACCGGATACTCGACCGCTTTAAAAACAGGGTAACCATAAACGGTGCGGTCTTCAGGCCGGGCAGCTACGCACTCGATAAAGGATTTACGCTGCGCCAGCTGATCACTAAAGCTTCCGGGTTAAGAGAAGGCGCTTTTGCGAGCAGGGGATTTATTAAAAGATTAAAGCCGGATAATACGGTTGAACTAGTGCCCTTCAGTCCGCAGGGGATCATAAGCAGAACTACAGCCGACATTGTACTGCAACGCGAAGATGAGGTTACTATTCCCAACATCACCGACCTCAGGGATGAATACCATGTTACTATTAACGGTCAGGTAAGGAAGCCCGGACAGTTTCTTTACGCAGACAGCATGACGGTAGAAGACCTGATCATTATTGCCGGTGGATTTACCGAGAGTGCGAGTCCTAACCGGATCGCGGTAGCCCGGCGGATAAATAACGCCGACCCGACCGTTAAGAATAGCGACGTAGCGCAGGTTGAGATTATAAGCACGGATATAACGCTGGGCATGAGCAACCGGAACTTTGTGCTTAAGCCCTTCGATATCGTTAACGTTTATACCTCGCCCGGCTTTGAGAAACAGCGAAGCGTGTCTGTTGAAGGGGAAGTACTATACCCGGGGACTTATATAATCCAAAAAAACAATGAGCGCATCTCCGACCTGGTGAAACGGGCGGGCGGATTAACAGCTGCAGCCAACGTAGAGGGCGGTGCCCTCCTCAGGCAAAGCTTCGTACTTGCCGGTGATGCTGAGAAAGGCGTCCGTGAGGCTAATATTCCGGCATCTGGTGAAATCAAAAACGAGTTCGTCGGCATCAGTCTTGGGAAAATCTTGTCGGACCCGGCCTCCGTTACCAACATTATCCTGGAGGACGGAGATATCCTGAGAATTCCGAAAGAGCAAAAAGTGGTACATGTAAACGGCGCGGTATTGCAGAACAGCGCGGTGGTGTATGAAGCGTCCAAGAGCTTTAAACAATATATATTAAATGCCGGCGGATACTCCTCAAATGCGTTGAAAAAGAAAGCATACGTGGTATATCCAAACGGCACCCTGGAGGGAACGCGTCGTTTCCTGTTCTTTAACTTTCACCCGGATGTAGACCCTGGCAGCACCATTTTCGTACCCGAAAAGCCCGTTCGCAAAGGTTTGTCGACCACTGAGCTCATCGGTATCGGCGGAACGCTCATATCTATGGCCGCCATCATCTTAAGCGTATTTAAATAATGACAGCCCCACAGCCTGATGAAGTTTTCATCAAAGACAATTTACAGAGGGCCAGGAAGCTATGGCGGTATTTACTGACCAGGTGGCTGCTGATTACGATTATTTGCGGGCTCTGTGCCGCGCTCTCCCTGATCTATGCCATCTACCGAAAACCGGTCTATACAGCTGAATGCACGTTTGTGCTGGAAGAAAAAGGCAAAAGCGCGGCAGGACTCGGGCAATATTCAGCGCTGGCCTCGCTTGCCGGGCTGGATGCGGGAAGCAGCGGGCTTTTTGAAGGAGACAACATCTTTGAGCTTTATAAATCACGTTTAATGCTTACCAAAACCCTGCTAAGCCGGGAAGCATATTCCGGGCAAAACCAGTTGCTTATTGAAAAGTACCTGGAGATCACCCATATCAGGGATTCGTGGAAGAATAACCCGGGGTTGAAAAACATCCGTTTCGATATCCCGCGCGAACAATTCACTGTGGTGCACGACAGCGTGATTAAATTCATCGTAAAGGACTTGAACAAAAACCTGCTGACTGTAGATAAACGGGATAAAAAACTCGGCCTGATCAGCGTAAAGATGAGGGCGACGGATCAGAAATTCGCTAAGGCTTTTACTGATCAGATCGTACAAAATGTAAATTCCTTTTACATCCAGACCAAAAATAAAGGTAATCTGACCAATGTCAGTTTACTGCAGCGGCAAACTGACAGCATCCGCAGGATACTGAACTTCTCATTAGGCGCGGCGGCCGCAGCAACGGATGCCACACCGAATCCTAACCCGAACCTGCAGGTTCTGCGTGTACCTGCGCAAAAAAAATCGATCGATATCCAGTCGAACTCCGCTATGTATGCTGAGGTTGTAAAGAACCTGGAAGTGGCAAAAGCGACGCTTCAGCGCGAAACCCCGTTAATACAGGTAATTGACGAGCCGTTATTGCCTCTTGATTCCGACGCCATCAGCAAACGGAGCGCCGTGGTAACGGGCGCGTTTATCGGTTTCGTTATCAGTATGATCATTGTGGGCATGAGCTTGATTTCGAAGTACTTAAAAAGAATGTCCTCGCGCCATGATTAAGAATATAGCCTGGGATTTCATTGGAAAAGTTTCCGTGCAGTTTATCGGGCTGGCCATTACTATTGTTCTTACCCGGTTGCTTTCTCCCGCAGAATTTGGAATTATGGGTATGGCAATGGCGGTTATCCTGGTGGCACATATCTTCCTTGACCTTGGGTTCAACCGGGCGATTATCCAATATAAAGAAATTACTGAAACGCAGTATTCCACTATATTCCTGCTAAACGCGGGAGCCGCGCTGCTGCTCACCATCGCATGCTTTTTCGCGGCTGATCCATTATCCAGGTTTTATGAGCAGCCACTGATCAAGCCTGTTTTTCGCTTATTATCTGTTAGCTTTCTTTTAAACGGATTGAACCTGGTGCCAGCATCTTTGCTGTATAAAAAGCTGATGCTTAGATTAAACGGCCTGATCGCATTGATCTCCACGGTAATTTCGGGCATTATCGGCATATGCATGGCGTTTAACGGTTACGGCGTATGGAGCCTGGTGACGCAATCGTTAATAAACTCCGCTTTACTCCTGGTCTTAAATTTCATTTGCGCTGGCTGGTATCCGTCGTTTTCATTCAGCCTTTCGTCGATCAGGCCGCTTTGGCAATATGGAAGCAGGCTGTTCGCGTCAGGTTTGCTGGACAACGTGTATATGCGCCTGGATACCTTTATCATCGGCAAGCTTTTTACAGTAAGTACACTCGGTTATTACAGCCGCGCACAAAGCCTGGATGGTTTTATCCGGCAGTTTTCGGTTAACAGCATCATGAGTGCGCTGTTTCCTTACATCGCCCGTCACCAGGATGACCGGAATTTTCTAAGCGTCCTGTATATCAAATACCTGCATATTATCTGTTTCGTATCTATCGCCCTCAGCGGAACGCTCTTCCTCATTTCCAAGTACTTGTTCCTGCTCCTCTTTACCGCTAAATGGCAATATTCCGCAGAATTGTTCCAGCTTATGTGTGTCATAGGCTTTGCATGGCCGGTAAGCAGCCTCATGTGCAATATTATTGCGGGGGTAGGAAATTCGGCGGCCTTCCTTAAGCTGGAAGTTCTCAAAAAGATCATCGTACTGCCTGTTTACCTGTTCGGGTTTGTTTTCGGTCTCAAAATCTTCATCTTTTGCTTTATCGGGGCCACGGTAGTGGCGGTAACCCTGAATGCCTTTTTCGTGAGCAGGGAGATTGCCGTAAAGGTCGTCGACCAGCTTAAGATCGTCATGTCATACCTGGTCGCGGGTGCTTCGGCTGTGGTACTTTCTTTTTATTTATATGCGGCTACAGGCTTCACCAACAATGTCCTCAGCCTGGTTTCGTTAAGCCTGCTTTTTAATTCATTGTATCTCCTGGCGGCTTTCCTGTATAAGCTCGAAGCCTTCAAAAGCCTGGGAGTGCTTCTTAAAACATTCAATACATACCTTCATGATAAACGTTACAAAAACATTCCTGCCGCCCTTTGAGCAGTATACCGAAACATTAAAACGGGCCTGGGACAAAAGCTGGATCACCAATAATGGAGAGTTGGTTCTCGAGCTTGAACAAAAATTGAAAGATTACCTGGATGCCCGGAATTTTATCTTATGCGTTAACGGTACCGTAGTGCTGCAAATGGCCATTAAGGCGCTGAACCTCACGGGCGAAATAATCACCACACCGTTTTCGTACGTGGCCACCACCACTACTATTCTATGGGCCAACTGCACACCGGTATTTGTAGATATAGACCCGGGTACCTTTTGTATCGACGCAACAAAGATAGAAGCCGCTATAACTCCCAGAACACAGGCGATCATGGCGACACACGTATACGGGTATCCCTGCGACGTGGAGGCTATCGAAGCGCTGGCCAGCAAATATGGGCTTAAAGTGATTTATGACGCGGCACACGCTTTTGGCACGAAGATCAACGGTACTTCACTCCTGAATTATGGCGATGTGAGCACCTGCAGCTTCCACGCCACCAAGGTTTTCCACATGGGAGAAGGAGGCTGTATCGTATCCAACGACGATAAGCTGTCGAGACAGATGTATCTATACCGGCAATTCGGACATATAGGCGAAGAGTACTTCACCATCGGTATTAACGGCAAAGCCTCAGAGTTGCATGCCGCAATGGGGCTTTGTAATCTTGAATACGTCGGCGAAATCCTGGCCAAAAGAAAAGAAAAATGGCTCTTTTATTATGAAATGCTAAAAGGATCCGACGTTCAATTGCTGACTATCAGCAGCCACGTAGATTACAATTACGCTTACTTCCCGGTAGTATTTAAAACAGAAGCGGCGTTGCTGAAAGTGATCGCCGCGTTAAAAGACCAGGAGATTTTTCCGCGGAGATATTTCTACCCGTCGCTGAACCTGCTCGATTATGTCGAATATCAGTCCTGCCCGGTTGCGGAAAGTATAGCCAGGAACGTATTATGCCTGCCGCTTTACTTCGATCTGCTGGAAACTGAACAGCTGCAAATTACCGGGATCTTATTGCACGAGCTCAAAGAACCCGCACTATGCAATTAGGTATCATGCAACCCTATTTTTTTCCTTACCTGGGATATTATAGCCTGATAAAGCATACCGATGCGTGGATCATTTTTGACTCCGTACAATATATACGACATGGGTGGATAGAAAGGAACAGGGTCTTAAAACCTGCCGAAGGGTGGCAATACATTAGCGTACCGCTGGAGAAACATGGTCGCGATATCCTTATCCGCGATGTGAAAATAAGGGAAGAAGATTGGCGCGACAGGATTACCAGGCAGCTTGCACATTATAAAAAATCACCTTATTTCGAGCCGGTGATGGCGTTAGTGAAACAATGCTTCGACATAGATACGAACGATATCACCAGTTTAAATGCGCATATCCTCGAGCACACCTGCAGGTATCTCGGGATCAGCTTCAACTACCAGGTCTTTAGCCGTATGAACCTCAGGATAGGCGAGGTGAACGATGCCGGCGATTGGGCGCTGCAGATTTCCAAAGCGTTTGGTGCATCAGGTTACGTGAACCCGCCCGGTGGCGCCGGGCTTTTTGACAGCGAAAAGTTTAAAGCGGCGGCGATCGACTTAAAATTCCTCAACATCAACTTAAACGACTATTCACAGCGGCGTAAAACGTTCGAGCCGGGGCTTTCCATCATCGATGTGATGATGTTTAACAGCAAAGAGGATATTAACATTATGCTGGATGATTTCCAAATCACAACAGGATGAAAGAAATAGGCGGTTATTTTGAACTGGAGCTGGGCAAAACCGGAAACCGCTATCATACCACTCCCTACAGGCTTAAAAGCGGCCGGGCATCATTGGCGTTCGTATTGGGGATCCTGCGACCGGTAAATGTATATGTGCCTTATTATACCTGCGATGCGCTGCTGGAGCCGCTCATCGCCGCCGGCATCCCGTATACATTTTATCACATAAACGGCGACCTTGAAATTACCTCTTTGCCGGTATTACAGCCCGGTGAGCTGATCATCTATATCAATTACTACGACATCAAAAGAGCGTATGCCGAGGTGCTGTCAGGCATCTACGGCGACAGGCTGATCGTTGATTGTACGCAATCCTATTTTCTTAAGGGTAACGGCAAAGCATGGTTTTTCAACTCAACCAGGAAATTTTTCGGCGTACCGGACGGTTCCGATCTGTATGTGCCCCGGGGATACGAGTTGGATGAAGCGTTTGCACGTCTTCCGGTAAATACAAACTATGTAACAGGTCACCTCGTTGCAAGGTTGAAAGGCGACACCCGTACGGGCTACCAGTTTTTCAAGGAGAATGAGCTACTCTGCGGCATCGGGGTAGGCAGGATGTCCACCCTTACCGAAGGATTATTGTCGTCGGTAGATTTCGTAGCGGCAATAGAAACCCGCAGAAAGAACTTTAATTATCTGCATCAGCATTTTGGCGCCACCAACCTGCTTCCGATCGACTTAACCGCAGTATCGTCATTTTATCCCTATCTCCTCGGAAGGCAAATAGATAAAAAGACGCTTTGGGAAAATAACTTCTATATACCGGTACTCTGGGCCGATTGCTTAAGCCGGCAAACAGGGGATGTATTTGATACCGAGCGAAAAATTGCCTCAAACCTGCTCCCGGTGCCGGTAGATCATCGCTATACCGCCGCCGATCTCGAACCCGTTCAACAGTATATTTTAAACAATTGCCTATATGAATCAAATTAAGTTTCGACCGTTACGGATGGAGGATGCGTGGTTTATAAACAACTTACGCCAGCAGGAAGATGTAGAACGAATGATAGGCGGTGTTATACGCCCGGTATCTTACGAGCGTGACCTGAAATGGGTAGAAGATCTCATTATGAAAGACCACCAGCACATGATTTATTTTGCCATCACGCCGGGCTCCTCAGACGATATAATAGGCTACACGTCTATATCGGAGATCGATTACCGGAACGGGACTTGTTTTTGGAGCGGAATTAAAGTTGATCCCGGCCAGGCCGGCAGAGGCGTTGGTACGGAAGTAGCGTTAAAAGTGCTGAAATATGTTTTCGAAGAACTGCGAATGGTGCGTTGTAAGGCCGAATGCCTGGAAAATCATCAAGCCGCACTAAACATGATGCTGAAAGTAGGTTACCGGCAGGAAGGGTTGATGAGAAAAACGGTCTATAAAAATGGCGCACACAACAACCAATGGCTGCTGAGCGTGATCTCAAGCGAATATGAAGAGATCAGGAGTAAATTTTCGTTATGAAACAACAAATTACCAACGTAAAGATCTCCGGCACCGGCTCATACCTGCCTGAAACTATTTTAACGAATAAAGATCTCGAAAAAAATGCTTCAACTAACGATGCATGGATCGTGAAGAATATTGGGGTACAGGAGCGAAGAGTGGTAACCAGCGAGGTAACAAGCGACCTGGCCGCCCGGGCTGCGTTAAACGCCCTCGAATCGGCCTCTTTAACGGCGATGGATATCGACCTGATCATCGTGGCCACGTCCACTCCCGACAGGCTGGCGCCATCGACAGCGTGTATCGTACAGGATAAGATCGGTGCTTACAACGCAGTGGCGTTCGACCTGGCCGCCGTCTGTTCCGGGTTTCTGTTCGCTTACTCAACGGCGGCGCAATTCATCTCCAACGGGATTTATCGCCATGTTTTGGTGATCGGGGCCGATACCTTTTCAAAGATCACCGACTGGACGAGGCGGGATTGTATATTCTTCGGAGACGGTGCCGGTGCAATAGTGCTTTCAAAAAATGATCACGATAACGGCATCCTAAGCTTCCGGTTATATTCAGACGGCCGGGGAAAGGATAACTTTACGATCCCCGGTGGCGGTTCCGAGTATCCGATGAGCCAGCAAAACCTTGATGAGGGACGACGTTACTTCCAGATGAACGGCCAGGAAGTGTTCAATACCGCCGTTGACGTTCTTCCAAAAGCCATCAATGAGGTACTTAATGATACCGGTTTCTCCATAAAAGACATCCGTATGCTGGTACCTCATCAGCCTAATATCAACATCCTGAAGAAAACCGCCGGGAAACTGGATTTGCCTTTTGAAAAAGTAATGGTCAACCTCCACCGGTATGCCAACACTTCAGGAGGCACCATACCGATCGTGCTCGACGAAACTTACCGGGCGGGCAAGATCGCTCCCGGCGACCTGATCTTATTTGCGGCGGTAGGTTCGGGCTGGACCTGGGGCGCTGCCTTATTAAAATGGATTTAAAGTAACACTATGTATATTATCACCGGCGCATCGAGGGGAATAGGAAAGTTCCTGCTGCAGCATTACCTGGGCCAGGGGGAAGAAGTGATCGGATTCTACAATAACACGCTGCCAGATCAGCATAACGGCTGCTATTATAAGGTAGATATTACACATCCCGCGGAAGTGACCGCCTTTTTTGCCGGGCACAAGGACCGCCTGAAGAATATCAGGGTGATTAACGCGGCCGGCATTGCATACAGTGCATTTGCACACAAGGCAGATATCACGAAATGGAAAGAGGTAATAGACACCAACCTGGTAGGCCTGTTTAACGTGATAAGCGGCGTGCTGCCATTTATGCGGGAAGAAAATTACGGACGGATCGTGAATTTTTCGTCGGTAGTCGCACTCCAGGGAGTGATGGGGACCAGCGCCTATGCGGCGTCTAAGGCCGCTTTATCGGGATTGAGTAAGTCGCTTGCCGTAGAGAACGGTATGAAGAATATCACTATAAATAATATAAATCTCGGGTATTTCAATATCGGGATGATAGAACAGGTCCCCCAGGATAAATTGTCGCAGATCATTGAAAAAATTCCCGCAAACCGCTTGGGCGATCCTGTCGATATACTTTCGACCGTCGATTATATGATCAGGACGTCTTACCTGAACGGCTCGTCGATAGACCTGAACGGGGGCTTATTTTAATACCAACTATCATGTCAAAAACTGGCCAGGTAAAACCGATGGTATCCGTATGGATGGTAACGTATAATCATGCGAAGTTCATCAGGAAGGCGCTTGAGAGTATCGTAATGCAAAAAACTGATTTTGCGCTGGAAGTAATTATAGGCGATGATTGCTCTACCGACGGCACCCAGGATGTGATCAGGGAATTCGAGCGTGATTACCCGGATATTTTTAAACCTGTTTATCATCAAAAGAACGTAGGGGCATACCGCAATGCCTATGAATTTTGTTACCCGCTGTTAACAGGTAAATACATCGCTTGCCTGGAGGGCGACGATTACTGGGATGATGAAAATAAGCTGCAGATGCAGGTAGATGCATTGGAGGCGGATTTGAATGCCACTATCTGCTTCACACAGGTTGCGGAATTCGATGAAAGCCGGCAGAAATATAACATGCATTGGTCCTTTAGTTTTAGGCCCCGCCGGATCTATACCATACTCGATATATTAGTCACCTTTAATATCGTTACCTGCACGCTGATGTTTAGAAACATCTACCCTGTTTTACCCTATAATCCGAATGATTTTCCGACAGGCGACGTTTCGTTATGCGCATTCCTGTTGTTGAAAGGCTATGCGATCCGGTTAAAAGAGATAACTGCCGTTTACCGGGTACATAGCGGCGGTACCTTTTCGTCGCAAACGCTGGAGAAGAAAAATATGGTTTTTCTAAAAATATTTGAGCGGCTATTAACTTACCCGCAATTTAAACTATACTCGCGGGCGCTCAAAAAACTGGCGTCAGACCGTGCGTACCAGGCGCTTTGTTTCGAGATCAAGAAGAGTGATCCGGATAAAGTAAATATTGAAAAAGCGTATGAATTCGCTTTGAAAAATGCACATTCGGAGAACATCTTCTACCCGCTGAAAACCATTCTCAGGAAGAACCTGTATTATTTAACCGGACAGAGCTTCGGCCGGCGCTTGTAGTTATTTATAAACGGGCTACATTTCGTAGTAGATCGCTTCCAGCTGCTTCAGGTTCGTCTCAAGGTTATGCACCGTCTTAACATACTGGTACCCTGCCTGACCGATGGTTTCTCTCAGTTCGCAATCATGGATCAGCAGTTCGATCTTTGTACAGAATTCCTCCCTGCTTAAACAGGCGAAGCCATTCTCGTTGTTCTGGATAACATCAGTATTGCCGTCGACCTTCGATACCACGCAGGGGATGCCTGACGCCATCGCTTCTAACAACGAAAACGGCAAGCCCTCGAATACGGAGGTGGTTACAAATATGTCTGTCTCCGTTAAAAAACGTTTGCTGGTAAGCGGGTCGCCCCAGGCTTCTATCCGTACCCTGTCTTCCAGTTTGTGTTCCCTTAAGTATTCGCGGATATCCTTTTCCTGGTGATCATGAATACCCGCACCCAGGATGGCAAAACGAAGCCAGGCATATTTTTTTGATAAAAAGCTGGCGATCTCCAGGAAAAGGAAGTGGTTCTTTTGGTGAGTGAGCCGGCCGATCATCCTGATCTCGGTGCAGCTGCTATAGCTTCGCACCAGGTTCCCGGCTGCCGGCGGGATGGCATTTAGAATGATGCGGACATTCTCTTTTTTATACCCTAGCTCATAAATGGCGCGGTTAGCTTCGGAATAGGATATGGCCAGGAGCATGGTCGTGTATTTTTTAACGGAAAGCTCCAGTAAGAAAAATATCGTTCTTTTAATGCCCGAAAAAGGGAGATATGAAAAAGCATGGGGCGTATAAATTACCTTCGAAGAAGTAAATCTCGCAGCCAGCCGGCCCAGGAATCCGCCTTTTGCACTATGTGTATGAATAATATCCGGTTTTTCTTTTTTTATGATCCCCACGATCCGTGCTAACAGCGATAAATTAGTGAATACGTTCGTGTCCCGTTCTAAATTAAGCGGGTAATAGGTTATCGCGCGTTCCGCGCAAAATTGCTGGAAAGATCCATCCTGCGGCGCAATAACGACAAATTCAAAAGCATGCGGATCGGCATAAGCTAATATGTGAGCGGTATAGGTCTTTACGCCTCCCGTTGCCTGTGTAATATGGAGGATCTTCTTCCTAGTCATCGCATTTCCTGATTAGTTCATATAGCCGGGCCGCGCTTTTCTCCCAATTGAACAACGCCGCCCGCTGGTATCCTTTACTTTTTAACTGCGCTCTTTTGGCTGCGTCGTGCATCGTGGTAAAGATCTTCTCCGCCATATCAGCCGGGTTGGCCGGATCGATATATTCGCAGTTATCGCCTAGTATTTCCGGCATGGACGAGGTTGCTGAGGCGATTACGGGGCAGCCCATGATCATAGCTTCCAGGGGAGGGATCCCGAAACCTTCGTAAAAAGACGGAAAAATGAATAAGGAGGCATTGGCGTACAGGTGTTTTATTTCTGCATCACTCATATAACCCAGGTACGTAACGTGGCTATGATCGGTAGCGGAGGCTTTCAGACCGCCCAGGGCTCCGCCTGCGATCAGCATATGAAAATCTAAAGCGTCGATTTTGCCGATGGCCTTATTTAACCCGGCGAAGTTCTTGTTCGCGCCTAAATTGCTTACCGCAAGACAGTAAGGCTTTAAGGCGGCAATTTTTTCCCTGAATTTATCGGAAACGTCGCCGAACCGGAGTATGTGCTCCGCACTGTTATAAATAACCTGGATTTTTTGTTTCCTGATACCTGCATACCTGGTGAGCTCGCTTTTAGAAAACTCTGAAACGGTGACGATCTGCCTGGAGATTTTGCCCAGCACGGGGATCATAACGTTGTACCATGCCCTGAATCCAAATGAAAAGAAGCCGGGATTAACCAGGCACGAAGCGTCATGGATCAATACGATCTGCTTTCTCTTTAGCAGCGGAGATGCCGAGCATAGGCTAACCAGCAGCTTACCTGCCGTATATAAAGGTAGCTCAAGCTGCTCCCATAAGTTGCCTTTTAGCCATCCTTTTTTCTGAACGATTATATGTTTCAGGCTGATCGGGCTTACGATTATCCCCGGGTAGATCAGGATAAACGAGAAATCGTTATTGCTGATTATTCCCTGGTCTATCAGGGAATCCAGCGCCTTAACCAGTTCATAGGCGCTCCGCTGTACGCCTGTAATGGCATGATTGAGGAATCTCCCGTTTATGAAGACCTTTGTTTTTGTTTTGCCGGTAACAGGAAATGAAGTGGTGTTCATAAGGATTGGGGTTGGTGCTCCCATTTAAACCTGTATAAATAAAGCAGGCTGACTAACGCTGCGGGTAAGGCATACATGCTTAGCTGGGCAAAGTTTACGAGGATGCCCACCACCGAGCCAAACGCGATAGTCGCTACCGTTCTGACCAGGATAGAGCTGTAGCGGGCAAACATGTCCTTCAGGATACGCAGGAAATACCCGCCGAGGAAACCGGTGAGCACACAAAAAGCGATCACACCCGGATAACCGAATGACACATATCCCCAGATAGGCAGGGGAAGACGAAGCCCCCCGGAGCCGATCTCGTTGATATCTTTACCTGGGTTGACCATAATAAGCGTATAAACGGCCGGGTTCCATTTATAATGCCCTGGCACCAAACCGCCGTACATGGTCCTGCCATAGGTCCACACGGGGTTCTCAGAAAAAAAGGTTAGAAAGTCAAGATGATCGGGGATGTCGGGAGTACCCGCCGTAATGATCTCCCAAATGTTCTTTTCGCCGTCGAAGCTCCGCACACCTACCAGGTAATAGAAAAACGAGCTTAATACAAATACGCCAACCAGTACTATCATCAGTATGGTGAAATGCAGCCTGCTTTTAAACGACATTACAATGGCGATGGCCACTACTATGCCCATAAAGGCGCCGCTGCGGGCGAGCGATGCCGCCATTAACGCCAGCGACGTTAATATCGCAAAAAAGAAGAACGTACTCCGGTATTTGTACCAAATGATACAGCTTATCGGCATGATAGGAGCGAGGATGAAAAAGGAGGTCCGGTAAAGAAAAGCGATCCTGATATAGGGTGCCTGGTATTGTCCCCTAAACAACTTTGCCGAAATCGGGTCTTCAGCGAACATGGGCACGTACCCCATCACGATGTAGCTGATAATCAGTCCCATGATCCCGGCAACCATTAAGCGGCCGGTGATCCTGATCACGCGCTGCTCGTAAAGCGCATTGTCCATTACATCAAATGAGAAACTGGTTTTAACGCCCCTTCCCACCAGGAAACCTGCGATTAAGCCAATTACATAGGCGGTAGCGCCAACGGTAAGGATAAGTGTATAAAGATTGACGATGCTGGCCGGGTATTTATCCTGTATCCCGAGGATGAGGGCTGGCACAATAATGGATACAAAGCTGCCGCCGACAGCCAGGTGCTGCATTACATTATAGCGGCTTGGCCATACGATATATCCGCTTAACGCGAATATGAGCAGTGTAATACAAATTAAAAAACTATTCAAAGTATAGGTATTAATTGGTCAGGCCGTTTTTCGCTGTCTTTCTGCATTGAGCGCCCGAGACAGCTCGCGGTATTTGTCAGCCATCTCATGGACGTTGAATTTTTCTAAAACCTTCCGCCTCGCGGCAACCTTCACAGGCGATAACTGTACATGATTAGCAATACAAAAGCTTAATTTTTCAAGCAGGTCGTCTTCGCTCTCCGTCTCGAACAGGAACCCGTCCAGCTTATCGGTAATGATCTCGGGGTTTCCGCCGGTATTGGCGGCGATCACGATCTTTTCGCAGGCCATGGCTTCATATATCGAAGTGCCCAGTGATTCGCTTCTTTCGCGGTTACTGTTATTGATAATGATGTCGCATCCGTTATAAAAGCCCACGATATCGTCCGAAAAACCAAGATGCCGAACGCCGTCTGTACGGTTAATGGCTTGTTTTACTTCCGAGCTGTAGGATGGTGTAGCAACGGCATAGTCTCCCGCGATAAGCAACGCCGATGCCGGCAGCGCGGGGTCCAGCCGGTTAAATGCACGTATTAATGCAAGCTGTCCTTTGTCCGGGTTGATGCTGGCCGCAATGCCGATCAGTACTTTGCCGTCGTCTACTCCCAGGGTGTTCCGAAACGCAACCCGTGCTGCTTCATCGCATTTGAACATTTCCGGGTCGAGCCCATTGTAGAGAATTTGTACTTTATCATTAGCCGTGTATTTTCGTTTCACCGCCGCAGATACAACCAGCGTACGATCATATAACCTGGCACAAACTTGGGAAAGCGCCCGGTCTACCGAGGAATGGTAACCTAGGTCGTGATCGCTCCAGTACCAGCTGATCCGGGGGAGAAAAAGGCGACAATAAATTACCGCCGGGGCCAGGTATGAAGCGGGTACCAACGTGTTAGCATGCACTTGTTGGATCCCATTTTTCCTGATATACCTGAACGCCTGTAAGGAGATCCGGAAATAATTACCGATCGCTTTAGCATAAAACTGGATTTTGCTAGTTCCCGGGCGGTTCAGCTTCTTTAAACTGTTTACCAGGGTAATGTGGTAGGGTTTGCCAGAATTGACCAGGTTGGCGGCAAAAGTTCCGGGTGATATAAATAAATGGGTGTCCGCATTCTCCGCATTTTCATCCATTAATCGTTCTATCACAATTTCGGCCCCCTGTGCTTTTTCGCCGCCGAAGACATATAAAATGCGTGGCTTTTCGTTAACCGGGTAAGGCGTAGTCATTCTCGATTGATTTTAATGCATCGCTGAAAAAACCGCCGGTGATCACTTTTGATCTGATTCTCAGCACGTTTCGTTTCATGGTGTGATACCGGTCATCGTCTATGGTTAAGGATTCGAGCTCATGTAACGAATCAACCAGCACGCCGATGTCCTCCCTTTTGATAAATGATCCTATCGCAGAACTTTTTGGCGCAATGACCGGTAAGCCTGCCGCAATGTAAAGAGAGCATTTATGGGGGTTATTATACAGCAGGTAGTTCCCCAGTATCTCGTCACACCTGTCTATGTGCGTTCCGTCCCATATTAATCCGAAACTTCCCATTAGTTCCTTTTGAATTTGTTCCGGACCGTACAGGCCCTTCCAGGCGAGGTTTTTATTGACTTGGCTGCCATCCGGCAGGAAACCCGGGCCATACAAATCGAACTGTTTATTCTTCACTTGCGGTAACGAATAAATAAACCGGCTTTTGGCGAGGTTACCGGCGAATACAATGCTTCCGGCGGCGTCGGCACGTCCGTTACTTATGAAATCGGCCGACAAGTAATCGAACAGTTTCAACGATATCATCTTTACGGTTACTCCGTGAACGGTTAACCAGTTGATCATATGTTCGTTATGTACGATAAGGGTGTCGTAGCAATTGAGATTCCGGACCTCTTCAGCTATCAGCTTATCGTCGGTTCCGCCTGATCTGAGCGATTCAAGGTCATGAACGATACAAAAGAACCTTACCCTTTTCAGCCTGGTTGCTTTTATAAAGTACTTAAATACCGCGTTAATACTTAACAGGGGATATTGGATACTTACGATAGATTTTCTTTTGATCGAGAAAAAGAATACGGAAAGCTGCCTGAGCAGGAAGAGGTAATATTTGAGTTTGCCGGAATTATCGTTAACGGTTAATGTGTAGTCCTGGTAGCCGCACTCAGAAAATATCCGGTTACAGTCCAGTACGGCTTTAGAGGCCGCCGAATTTACGTCGATATCCTTAAAGCGGATACAAAATTGATACTTCATCACATCGTTATTCTTAAACGGCAATGGTAGGTTAAGCGGACGCCATCTGGTTGGCGGTTTCCGCGGCCTTTTTCAAGGCCGAAGCGATCACCTGGTGCATATCATAGTATTTATATTCAGCCAGCCGGCCGCCGAAAATCACCCCATGCTCTGCCGCCGCCAGGTCCCGGTACTTCTTGAAAATGTCGGTGTTCTTAACGTCGTTAATAGGGTAATAGGGCTCGCTGCTGCCGGACCATTCCTGTGGATATTCTTTGGTAATTACCGTTTGCGGTTGTGTGCCAAATTCAAAATGTTTGTGCTCGATGATCCGGGTGTAAGGTATTTCGCGGTCTGTGTAGTTAACGATGGCATTACCCTGGTAATTCTCTTTTCCATGAAGCTCGTGGTGAAACCTGAGGCTCCTGTATTCCAGTTTACCGAATCGGTAATCGAAGTACTGGTCAATTTTGCCCGTGAAAACTACCCGGTCAGCAAGAGAATTCAAGTGTTCGCGGTCATCGAAATAATCGACGTTCAGGCGTACTTCGGTACCTTCAAGCAATCCGTCAGTCAGCTTGTTATAGCCACCCATGGGAATGCCCTGGTACTTATCGTTAAAATAGTTATTGTCGAAAGTAAACCTCACCGGAAGACGCTTGATGATAAAAGCAGGCAGTTCTTTCGCCGGCCTGCCCCATTGCTTTTCCGTATAGCCTTTTATCAGCTTCTCATAAATGTCGGTACCGACCAGCAATAACGCCTGTTCTTCGAGGTTAGCGGGTTCGCCGATATCCAGGTGCTCAATCTGCGATTGGATTTTTGCCTTTGCCTCTTCCGGGGTTTTTACCTTCCATAACTTATAAAAGGTATTCATATTAAACGGCAGGTTATACAATTGACCCTGGTGTATAGCCACCGGGCTGTTAACAAACCTGTTAAACCGAACAAAGGAGTTCACATAATCCCATAGCTTTTTATCGTTGGTATGGAAAATATGTGCGCCATATTTATGGACGTTAATCCCTTCTATATTTTCGCAATGGACATTACCGCCGGCATGATCGCGCTTATCGATCACAAGGCATCTTTTCCCTTTTTTTTTCATTTCATGAGAAAAAACCGCTCCAAACAAGCCACTACCAACTATCAGGTAGTCATATTCATTTTTACTTTTCATCAATTTTAAATAATGGGGGGACGATTTGCTGCCGGGCTTGAATGGTAATGGTTGTTCATCACCTGTGCGCACTCAAATGTCAGATTGGAAGTACTCTTCACGTATAGTCGATTTACATGGAACAACGTAGCGATACGGGGGAGGTTTGGTGATAAAATACGGTAAACACCTTTCTTAAATACGCGATTTTTAGACTATAAAATCGTATTTATACTTTAATCCGGTATTTAACCGGTAGATCGCATATGTGTGAGGTATAAGTATATAAACTGAGAACAGGAAAGAATGTAAAACACGTAGTTATTCCTTAAACATCAGGTAATTAACTTGAAACCGGCGGGCTTTTACGGCTGTTTTGGAAATATGGCAAGCATCATTATCATTATTGTCGGAGCACTGTTTATTGTAGTTCATTGCTGCTACCTGGTTGTGGTCGTTAATAAATACAGCACCAGGCACAGCCGTAAAAAGTCTTCACAAGTTGATGCAAGCAGCCGCAGCAGTGACGCAAATATACCGGTCGGCCCCTGTCACAAGACCGGGAACACAACCAAGTTACTTCACGGCTTGCCCTTGAGCCATTTGAACACCGGCTTGGTCGACCAAAAATTCGACGCATAAAAATTCTGTACTTGTTTCGATACCGGGGTATAGTTTAAAGTTTTTCTCATTTTAAAAAACAGGAGCGCTCCCTGCATGACATACAGGCCCGTAGTTAGCCCTTCTCTTTTTATGAATTTAAGATTGTTAACTAAAACCCTGAACAGGTACTTAGCCCTGTTACTTTCGAAATATTTATACACGATAGCCATTTCGTTACGGGTGGTGAACATGCGTAACCGTTTACTGGTCCTGTTAAGGTTACTAGCCCGGTGGATCACATTTACGGATTCGAACCAGATAATTTTATAGCCGGCATTTAAGCAACGAATGGAGTATTCGAATTCATGCGTATAAATAAAGAGCCAGGGCGCAAAGCCGCCGATCGTGTGGTACACCTCTTTCCTGATGATAGCGCCGCAGCCGATAAATCCGACCACTTCCTGCAGGTTTTTCCAGGCATCCTCAGGGTGAAGCAGCGGATCGCCTTTAAGGTGCTGATCAACCACATGAAAGCCAATAATGCCCACTTCCGGGTGCTGCTCTAAGAACGAAACCGCTCTTAACAAGCCGCTCTCAATATGGCTGTCATCATCAAGTACCAGTAAATATTTGTACTTCGCTATGGCGAAGCCGTCGTTCCAGCCTGCGATACCGTTGTTCTCAGATCTGGTGATCAAGGTTACCTCCGGAAGCATTTCGGATACCATTTTTGACGTATCATCAAGAGAGGCGTTGTCAACCACGATGATCTCCAGGTCAAATGTTAATTCTGCTTGAAGCTCCCTGAGCTTTCGTACGGTTATTAAAACCTCGGCCGACCTGTTATAGGCTAAAATGATCGCTGAAACCATAAAACTTTATCAATGTAAACGCCTCAATCGAAGCTGTTATTCGCACCGGATAACAAAATCATCAAATGAATGTTACGGCGGCTGCAATATTATCGTTAATTATTTATCCGGGTGATTTAGTTGTTTATTTTTTAATTATAATTAAATTTTATAGCCGCCTAATGTAGTATTTAGGTAGATATACGCCGTTTATACGCCAAAGTCAGGTATATTTATACCACGTTTTGCGTATTTTATCACCAAACCTCCCCTGAATAGCCACGTTGTGTCAATAAATCAATAACGCGTGAAGAGCATCCCGATTCGACGCCCGGCCATTAATTGAAAATATGACAAGTAATAAGGAATATGACTACCTGATAGTCGGTAGTGGATTATTTGGTTCGGTGTTTGCGCACGAAGCGAATAAACGGGGAAAGAAATGTTTAGTGATCGATAAACGTGAGCATGCCGGCGGGAACGTATATTGCGAAAAAACGGAGGGGATAAACGTTCACAAATATGGTCCCCACGTATTTCATACCAACGACGAAAACATATGGAATTATGTAAATTCTTTTGTCTCATTCAACCACTTTACCTGTAATACGCTGGCCAATTATAAGGGCGATCTGTACAATTTGCCCTTTAATATGAATACGTTCTACCAGCTTTGGGAATCTATTACTCCCGACGAGGCCAAAGAGAAAATAAGGTCGCAAATTGCGGAACTGGATCTAAAGACGCCTGCTAACCTCGAAGAACAAGCGATATCACTGGTGGGTACAGATGTTTACGAGAAGCTGATTAAAGGCTATACCGAAAAGCAGTGGGGCCGACCGGCCACCGAACTGCCTGCCTTCATTATTAAAAGACTGCCCGTCCGGTTTAATTTCGATAATAATTATTTTAATGATAAATACCAGGGAATCCCGGTAGGAGGGTATAACAAATTAATAGAAGGCCTGCTTGGTACGATAGAAACCAGGCTGAATATCGATTATTTTGAAAATAGGGAGGAGTTAAATGCCCTGGCCGACCAAATCGTATTTACGGGCAAGATCGACCAGTTTTATAATTATCAATTCGGGCAGCTTGAATACCGCAGCTTACGTTTTGAACAGGAAACCTTAAATACGGATAACTACCAGGGCAACGCCATTATAAATTATACGGAAAGAGAAGTACCCTATACCCGTGTTATCGAACATAAGCATTTCGAGTTTGGCACCCAGCCGAACACCGTAATAACCAGGGAATATCCCCAGGAATGGACGCAGGAGAAAGAACCTTATTATCCCATTAACAACACGCAAAACAACCAGGTTTTTCAAAAGTACCAGGATCTGGCGGTAAAGGAAACCGGTGTGATCTTCGGAGGACGCCTGGCCGAATATCGTTATTATGATATGCACCAGATCATCGGGTCAGCGCTGGCAAAAGTGGCCGCTCATTTCAACGATTAAATGAGCCGGATAATTTAATACTGATTTATGACAAATAACATTGTTGCCGCTGTAGTGACGTACAATCGGCTCGACTTATTAAAAGAAGTTGTTCACGCCCTTAAAAGTCAGACCCATCCGCTAAGAGAAATTATAATAATCAATAACTCCAGCACTGACGGAACCAGGGATTGGTTATTGCAACAAGACGGGATAACCATAGTAGACCAGCCCAATACCGGGATCTCGGGCGGGGTGTATACCGGGCTAAAAAAAGCGTCGGCTATGGACGCAGAATGGGTGTGGGTAATGGACGACGATTCTATACCCACCGCTACCGCGTTAGAGAAAATGGTTAACAAATTTGGGGCAATCCCGAAGCCGATAGGCTTTGCAGGCCCAAAATGCCTGTGGACTGATGGAAGCGTGCATTGGATGAATTTGCCGTTTATGACGAGCTATGTGAACGGTATTCCATTTAATACTTACGATGAGTACGGTGTGTGTCTCACCGAGAACGGTTCATTCGCTTCCCTGTTAATTAACATAGCGGTAGCCAAAGAAGTAGGCTTACCGTACGAGGATTTCTTTATTTGGGGCGATGACCAGGAGTACACGAAAAGAATAACAGACGCAGGATACCTGGGACTATATTGCAGCGATAGCCTTGTGTTGCATAAAACCCCTTCAAACTACTTTGCGGACGTAACGGCCGACACCGTAAAAAATATCTGGAAACATAAATATGGCTTCCGGAACGAATTTTATATGGTTAAGAAACGAAAGGGCTTTCTTTTCTTCATGCCCTGGCTTGCCGCCAAAGTTGCTTACACCTCTTTTAAGATCATTAAAAAAAGGAAAGATAACCGTTTCAGGTTCGTCGGTGCGTTAATGAACTCGGCGTGGAAAGCGGTGGTATTTAATCCTCAAATAGACAGGATATAGTTTAAGTGGCTTGAGGAAGCAGCGGTGCCGGCAAAATGAGAAAAGCTTATATCATATTGGTCCATAAAAACCCCGAACAGGTATATAAACTGGTAAAACAGCTGGATGATGACAGGTCGGAGTTCTTTATCCACATCGATATAAAGGTGAACGCCGGGGCGTTCCGAAATCTCCGGGAGTTCGGCACCAAACTATACTTTACAGAAAGGGAAGACGGCAGGTGGGGCGGTCCCGGGATCGTGAAAGCGACCGTTAACGCGTTGGAAAAGGTCAGGGAAGCAGGGAAGTTATACGATCGTGTGATCCTGCTAAGCGGGCAGGATTATCCGCTGAAGACAAATCGGTATATCGATGATTTTCTCAGCAACGCAGCACACTCAGTTTTTATGACTACGTTTAGCGCGTTACCGGTAGCGGGCTGGGATAATGGCGGACTTAACAGGATCTACGATTACTACCTTGGGCTTAAATGGCACCATCTTTACCTCAATAAGGGCATTAACCTGTTAAAAAAGGTCCTTCCCTTCCTGAGGAAGAAAGTGCCTTATGATTTAAAAGTTTACGCCGGCTCGCAGTGGTGGATAATTGATATGTATGCACTTAATTATATCCTGGATTATCTCAGGGATAACAAGCGCTTCAGCCGCTTTTTCAGGTATTCTTTACTCGCCGACGAAATGTTTTTTCAAACCATCCTGTTAAATGCCGCAGATGACCGGTTGTTGAACAGCATCGAGAATGATAATAAAAGGCTCATCGTTATCCCAACCGGCGATATGCACCCTACGACCTGGAAAAAAGAGGATATTCAACTGCTGTTAGCGAGTAATGCGCTTTTCGCGCGAAAGTTTGATACGGAAGTTGACCCGGAAATATTGAGGCTGCTGGACCACCATATAGCGGGTTAGCCAGCTCTCATCCCTGACAGGGTGATCAGGTCACTTCCTGGTAAGGCGGCTTTTAAAAAATTCCTTATATTCTTGTATGCTGCCCTGGCCTTTAACTAATTTTCTGAAGGTGTGTAGATGCCTGGTTTCCGAAATCGTTCTTTGAAGCTGAAGCGGGTGAACCAATGATGGGACGACGTTTTTTTTGTCCCTCAGGAACGGGAAATCCGACAATAGCTTGTCCACGATCGCTGCGTTGGAAGAACGAACCGCTATAAACATGTTTTGCGCATACCAGTAATGGACATTGGGATTGCTCCATAATATAGGCCGAAGCAGGTCGTAGCAATCGTAACCAAATGTATTAAAGATCTTCACCCAGTAATCCGGCCATTGCTCATTCACATGATCTTGTCCGCCCTGGTTGGGGATCGCCGCGGAAAATACGATCAAATCCGAAAACCCGGTAAGGTCGTTTATTATCTTGCTTGCGTATTTGCCCTCCAGGTGCTCCCCAACTTCCAGGCTCATCGCCAGGTCGAACTTATCGTTGATGTGAAGCTCATCGGAGATGTTTTTTAGTAACAAATCTTCCGGTTGTAGCATTTGCATCTCGTTATCGCTCCATGCTCCGTCAATTCCAAGCACCTTTTTCACGCCAAGCTCTTTAAACTTACTCAGGAAGTTCCCGATACCGCATCCCAGATCTATCACAGAAGAAGGATTAAAATATTTATTTAACAGGGGAACTATTTCGTTCGGGTCGTCCTGGTTATGAACGATAGCGTCGTGTAAATACATATTGGCTAATAATTTTGGCGAAGATTTTTAAGTTGAACAACATTAGTAAAGAAATGTTTATCAAAACCGTAAGGCGCGCGTATGTTTTGGTTGGCCGGCAACGAACGCAGGGCGATAACTGAATAAGGAGAGCGGCAACTGGGAAATTCACCAGCTAAATCCTGTCTTTATTGGCTATTGTGAACATAAGTATTATAATCAAATACAAATCTGCTATCTGTTTGACCTGGGGCGGACGACCTTTATCGTCACTTAACCATTAATAAAGAAGCGAAAAGGATTATTTCTCTTTCACAGATGTAAACCAGCCACTAAGATTAGCTATGAATTCATTTTGTAAGACCTTGCCGTGTATGGTTGTTGCGGCTATATCCCTCGGCGCCTGCGCACAAAAAACCAAACCAGTACAAGATCCGTTTAAAGGTGCGATCTCCCAGCCCTTAGTACGTGGTATGTACACGGCAGACCCTTCTGCGCACGTGTTTAACGGAAGGATCTATATCTACCCTTCACACGATATCGATGTGAAGGTGGCCGAAAACGACAATGGCGATCATTTCGCCATGCGCGACTATCATATCTTTTCAATGGATAGTATCGGGGGGGAAGTAACGGATCATGGGGTAGCGCTCGATATAAAGGATATCCCCTGGGCAGGCCGCCAGCTTTGGGCGCCCGATGTGGCATATAAAGATGGTACCTATTACCTGTATTTCCCGTTGAAAGATAAACAAGACGTGTTCCGGATCGGGGTGGCTACCAGTAAAAAGCCCGAAGGGCCGTTCAAGGCAGAACCACAACCTATTGAAGGTAGTTTTAGTATCGACCCCGCCGTATTTACTGATAGTGACGGGATTAGTTATATGTATTTTGGCGGCATCTGGGGCGGGCAGTTGCAACGATGGCATACAGGAGCTTTTGAGGCAAATGGTTCCGCAAGCGATTTGAAGCAGGATGATGCACCGGCGCTGGCTCCGAAAGTTGCCAGGTTGAGCACGTCCATGCTGCAGTTTGCCGAAAAGCCCAAAGATGTACAGATAGTCGACAGCCAGGGAAAACCTTTTAAGGGCGGTAACCATGATCAGCGCTTCTTCGAGGCTTCCTGGATGCACAAATACAACGGGAAATACTATTTTTCGTACTCAACCGGCGATACGCACTTTATCTGCTATGCCATCGGCGATAATCCCTATGGCCCCTTTACCTACCAGGGCGTAGTACTGAAACCGGTGATCGGCTGGACCAATCACCATTCTATTATCGAGATAAAAGGTAAATGGTACCTGTTTTATCACGATACGCAGATCTCAAAGGGAAAAACGCACCTGCGGAACATTAAGGTGACAGAACTGCGTTATGATCGATCTGGGAAGATCATTTCCATAGATGCATACGCCGGAGCTAAATAATTACCAGGAACAGATGCTGAAGTATTGTTGTGTATTCGTCGCTGCATTTACCCTTGCGGGCTTTGAAACCGCAGATCAGGGGCTGAAAGACTATTATAAATCGTATTTCCCGGTTGGCGTGGCTGTTTCGCAGCGAATTTTAACAGGCGACGAAGCCCGGCTCATAAAAAAAGAGTTCAGCAGCGTCACGCCGGAGAATGCCATGAAGATGGGGCCGATCCACCCGCTGCCCGACGTGTACAATTTCCGGGAACCGGATAGTATCGTGGCTTTCGCCCGGCGAAACGGGATCAGGGTGAGGGGACATGCACTTTGCTGGCACGAGCAAACACCCGCCTGGCTGTTTAAAAACGCCGATGGCTCGCAGGTATCTAAAGAAGAGTTGCTCAACCGCCTGCGTTCGCACATTACCACGGTAGTAAATCGTTACAGGGGAAAGGTGTATGCCTGGGACGTTGTAAATGAAGCTATCGACGATAATCCTGCTAATTTTCTTCGTGAATCACTTTGGTATAAGATCTGCGGCGAAGAGTTTATCGCAAAAGCTTTCGAATATGCCCATGCCGCGGATCCGGCGGCACAGCTGTTTTATAATGATTACAATACCGAGAGACCGGAAAAGCGCGAACGTGTTTACCGGCTGCTGAAGAAGTTGGTGGATGCGGGTGTTCCCATCAACGGGGTGGGCTTGCAGGCACACTGGTCGTTATATGAACCAGGTGCCGGTGAGTTAAAAACGGCCCTGGAGAAATATAGCTCATTAGGGTTGCAAATCCAGATCACGGAATTGGATATCTCGGTATATCCCTGGGAAAAGGAGAAACGGGCGCTGCAGCCGGGAGAAAACAAAGGTTTTACCCGGGAGATGGACTTGAAACAGGCCGCCAGGTACCGCGAAGTTTTTAAGATCTTCAGGCAATACAAACAACATATCACCGGCGTAACATTCTGGAACTTATCCGACGGTTATACCTGGCTCGACACCTATCCTGTGCCCGGCCGCAAAAACTATCCGCTATTATTTGACAAAGATTTGAAACGTAAGACAGCCTACAAAGCCGTTACGAAATTTTAGCTACATGATCCTACGACGGTTAATTAAAACAGCAGTTAGCTGCCTTGTTCTCCCGGCGGCAATTGTGTTGCCCTCAATCGCCCGGCCGGGCACGATAGGGGTAAGCGGTCAACCCTCTGCAGGGGCATTTCCTATCGCCGGGAAAGGGCTGTCTGCCAGTATTTATGTTGATGCCGGCGACTTCGACGGCGTTAAGCGGGCAGCAGCGGATTTCGCTGCGGATATCAAAAAAGTGAGCGGCGGCGAGGCGACAATGATCTCCGTTCCGAAAGGGAAGACGTTGATCCTGGCGGGGACCCTAGGCAAAAACCGGATGATCGATTCGCTGATCGCGGCGGGAAAAATATCCGTAAAAGATATCGCCGGAACCTGGGAAAACTGCCTGGTGCAGGTGGTGAGCAATCCTTTTCCCGGGACGGAAAAAGCGTTAGTGATCGCCGGAAGCGATAAACGCGGGACCATCTATGGCCTTTACACCCTTTCTGAACAAATTGGCGTATCTCCCTGGAACTGGTGGGCCGATGTGCCGGTGAAAAAACAACCCGGTATTTTCGTAAACGCCCGGCGGTGGATCCTCGGAAGCCCGGCGGTTAAATACCGGGGCATTTTTCTTAATGACGAAGCGCCCGCACTTTCGGGTTGGACGAAAGATAACTTCGGTGGTTTTAAACATGAGTTTTACGGGAAACTTTTCGAGCTGATCTTGCGCCTTAAAGGTAATTACCTCTGGCCGGCCATGTGGGGAAACGCTTTCTACGACGATGATCCGGAAAATGCCCGCCTGGCGGACCTGTATGGTGTGGTGATCGGGACCTCGCACCACGAACCGCTGATGCGCGCGCACGTCGAATGGAAACGCTATGGCAGCGGCGCCTGGAACTACGACGATAACGCCGCAGGCCTGGCCAAATTCTGGACCGGGGGCGTAAAACGGATGGGAAATAACGAAAGCATAGTAACCATCGGGATGCGCGGCGACGGCGATGAGCCCATGAGCAAAAACGCTAACCTGCAATTATTAGAGCGAATCGTGGACGACCAGCGTAAGATCATTGCCGACGTTACCGGCAAACCAGCTTCCGCACAACCACAGGCCTGGGCGCTCTACAAAGAAGTACAAGAGTATTATGATAAAGGCATGCGCGTGCCCGACGATGTGACCCTGTTATTGTGCGACGATAATTGGGGCGCTATCCGTAAGCTGCCGGCACTGGATGCCAAACCCAGGGGTGGCGGATATGGTATTTACTATCATTTCGACTATGTGGGCGGTCCGCGAAACTATAAATGGATCAATACCAACCCCTTGCCGCGCATCTGGGAGCAGATGAACCTGGCTTACCGGTATAATGCACGCCAGATCTGGATCGTAAACGTGGGCGATTTGAAACCCATGGAGTTCCCGGTCAGTTTCTTCCTGGATTATGCCTGGAACCCTGAAAGCATTAACCGGGATCAACTGCGGCAGTATACCCGCAGTTGGGCCGCTAAACAATTCGGTGGCAAATACGCTGAAGATATCGCAGATCTGTTAACAAGATATGCGAAATACAATAGCCGCCGCAAGCCGGAATTGCTGAATGAAAGAACCTACAGCCTCGTGCAGTCCCGCGAGTTTGAACAGGTAGCAGGGGATTATCGATCACTTTATAATAAAGCGGTTTCCTTAAAGAAGCAATTGCCTAAAGAATACCACGATGCTTATTACCAACTGGTACTGCACCCCGTAGCGGCTTCGTTCAACCTCAATGCCTTATACCTCGCTACGGCCAGGAACCAGTTATACGCATCACAAAAACGTGCATCGGCAAATGAACAGGCACTGCTGGCAAGGAAGCTTTTCGCGCGCGATGCGGAAATCAGTAAATTTTATAACGATACGCTGGCAAACGGAAAGTGGCGGCATATGATGGATCAAACACATATCGGCTACTTTACCTGGCAGGAACCGAAGATGAATACCATCCCACGGTTAGCGGAGATCACTCCCGGCGATACGCCTGAATTAGGTGTCAGCATCGAAGGTTCGGCCAAGACATGGCCCGCCGGGGAGGCGGCTGTGCTGCCGGGGTTTAACCGGTTTTCTCAACGATCTTATTACCTGGAATTATTTAACCGGGGACGGGGTGCCTTGTCATTTACAGCTAATGCGTCCTCACCCTGGGTGAAAATTGATAAAAAGAGCGGAACCCTGGGCCGCGACCAGCGGATCATGGTGAGCATCGACTGGAAGAAGGTGCCTTCGGGCGACCAGCAGGCAAAGATTTTAGTAAAAGGAAGCGATAACACTGCCCTGGAGATAGCCGTCCGTGTGGAAGACTTCGGGAAAAATGTAAAAGGCTTCGTACCTGATAACGGCTTGATCTCGATCGATGCCGGCAGCTTTTCTACCCGATCCAGGGGGATGATACAATGGGAATTGCTCCCTGATCACGGTCGTACCGGGTCAGCGGTCTGCCCGCTTCCTGCCGCCGTAAAAACCCAGGATCCGCTCCGGGCTGATTGCCCTTACCTGGAATATTCGTTTTTTAGCGGAAAGGGTGATTCCATCCAGGTAAATTGGTATTTATCTCCTTCATTAGACTTTAGAAATGCCGGTGGGTTACGTTTTGCAGTGTCGGTAGACGGGGAACCGCCACACACCGTTAACATCAATAAAAATGAAACTGAGGGTACCTGGGAAAAGCATGCAGGAGACAATATTAATATCCAGCAATCGCGGCATTGGCTAAAAGCTCCGGGCAACCACAAGGTGAAGGTGTTTATGGTTGATCCGGGAATCGTTCTTCAAAAGCTGGTCATCCTGGAAAGCAAGGCGATAGATGCGACCTATCTCGGGGCTCCGCAAAGTGTACAGATCAACTAACTTAATTAATGTAATTTATAGATCGTATATATGTTATGACTAACCTCACCTGCAGGCGATTTTTCTTCACCTTAACGCTTGTTACCATATGTTTAAGCGCCCGCGCTGCGGTGAAGCTTCCCCGGCTTTTTAGTAATGGGATGGTGCTGCAACGGGATATTAAACTAAACGTATGGGGGTGGGCCAATCCCGGCGAAAAAGTGACAGTACGCTTTAACAAAAACAAGGCTTCGACTATCACTTCGCCCGAGGGGAAATGGAAAGTAATACTCCCGGCAACTGCGGCAGGGGGACCATTCAGCATGATCGTTTCCGGCAGTAACACCATCCGGATCGATGATGTGTGGATGGGCGACGTATGGTTCTGCTCGGGCCAGTCGAACATGGTGACGCCCATGGAGCGTGTGAAAGAAAAATACCCCGACGAGATCGCGAATGCAAACTACCCGCAGATCCGGAACTTTTTTATCCCGGCGGTATCGGATGTGGACAGCTTGCATCCCGATCTTCCCTCTTCGAAATGGCTGCCGGCGAACCCGGCCAACGTAATGAGTTTCGGTGCGGTTTCCTATTTCTTCGCAAAGCGACTTTTCGGGAAGTATCATGTACCCATTGGCATCATCAACTCAAGCGTAGGAGGGACCCCGATCCAGGCATGGATCAGCGGAGAGGGAATTGCATCGGTACCCGCTTACGCGAACAGGCTTGCCGCGCTGCGCGATACCGCTTATAGAAACGACCTGGCCAGGCGCCGTCCTGCGGCGCCGACAAGCCCGGTGACCTTGCAATATGATGAGCCGAACGGGACCGTCCAGTGGACGGAACTGGCTTATAAACCTTACCAATGGAAAACCTTTTGGCTTCCCGGGTACTGGGCAGACCAGGGCGTAAAAGGATTGAACGGCGTTGTTTATTTCCGCAAAGAGATCACCCTGACCGAAAAAGAGGCAGGGCAACCCGCAAAATTATTCCTCGGCCGGATCGTTGATGCCGACGAAGCTTTTGTGAATGGAAAACAGGTGGGTAATATCACTTACCAATATCCGCCGCGACGCTACACCGTTCCGGCAGGTTTGTTAAAGGCGGGGAAAAATGTGGTCGCTGTAAAAGTGACCAATACTTCGGGCAAAGGCGGTTTTGTGCCGGACAAGAATTATTCGCTTGAAGTGGGCGACGAGGTCGTCGACCTCCGTGGGGAGTGGCAGTACCGCGTACACCAGGTATTTCCGCCGGTCGGGGGATCCGGCGGTTTAGAGGGCGGCATTACGGCGCAAAACGAGCCGACCGGCTTATACAATACCATGGTGGCACCGGCGATAGGTTATAATCTTAAAGGCTTTGTCTGGTACCAGGGGGAAGCTAATTCAGGCAGGCCGCAGGAATATAGCGCCCTGCTTAAGACACTGATCGGCGATTGGCGCGGCAAATGGCGGCAGGGCGATCTCCCGTTCCTGGTCATACAGTTGCCGAATTTCATGGAGGTACAGTACCTGCCTTCGGAGAGCCAGTGGGCCGAGATGCGCGAAGCCCAGCTCAAGGCGTTGTCGCTCCCGAATACCGGGCTGGCGGTTGCGATCGACGCCGGCGAATGGAATGACATTCATCCGCTGTCGAAAAAGCCGGTAGGCGAGCGGGCGGCGCTGCTTGCGGAGCGTCTGGCATATAAAGAAAATTTAGTCGCGATGGGGCCGCTTTACCGGTCATCAAAAATAGATGGAAATAAGATCGAGCTCACGTTCGCCGAAACAGGCGGCGGGTTAGAAGCAAAAGGTGGCGGCATGCTTAACCAGTTTGCCATTGCAGGCGCCGACAAAAAATTTGTATGGGCCAGGGCGACTATCTCAGGAGATAAAGTGATAGTTTGGAGCGAGGCGGTCACTCAGCCTAAGTATGTTCGCTATGCGTGGGCCGACAACCCGGAAGGTGCCAATTTAGTGAATAAGGAAGGCTTGCCGGCATCACCGTTTAGGACAGACCAATAACCTGAAAGATCGATTACGAATTATACGATGAAAAAATTACTTGTTGTGTGGATATTCCTGGCTGGCCTTTCCGGTTCCTGGTGCCGCGCGGAATCTGGGTATGACCTGTGGCTTCGCTATGTGCCGGTTACGAACAAATCGCTGTTAGCAACGTATAAGCAACATACGGTGCAATTGGTTTTTCCCGCCGGGAATGAGACGTTAAACGCCGCAAAGCAGGAATTAGCAATGGGTATGAAGGGCTTGCTTGGCGGCCCCTTACCGGAGAGTGCCGTTGCAAATAAAGATGGGACATTGATCGTAGGCACGCCAGCCTCCTGCCGGGAGATCACGGCTCAGCCGTTAATAGGGCAGCTGCTGGTCCCTGCCGGCGAGGAAGGTTACCTTATCCGTAGCGTGTTGGTTAATGGGAAGAAATGCACCGTTATCGCCGCGAATTTCAACACGGGTGTTTTGTATGGCGTCTTCCATTTTCTTCGCCTGCTGCAAACGAACGCCCCGATAGCCAGGCTGTCGATCTCCGAGTCACCAAAAGTAAAGATCCGCACGCTGAACCACTGGGATAACCTCGATCGTACGGTTGAACGCGGTTACGCCGGCCAATCGATCTGGAAATGGGACGAATTGCCGGCTACGATCGATCCCCGCTACCGCGATTATGCGCGTGCCAACGCCTCCATCGGGGTTAACGCAACCGTGCTCACCAACGTGAATGCCAATTCAAAAATACTTACGGCTGCTTATCTCGCCAAAGTGGCGGCAATCGCCAATGTTTTCCGCGCTTATGGGATTAAAGTTTACCTCACTGCGCGGTTTAGTTCGCCCATCGAGATCGGTGGCCTAAAAACCGCTGATCCGCTCGATCCGCAGGTTCGGCAATGGTGGACGGATAAGGTGGCGGAAATTTACAAATTGATCCCGGATTTCGGTGGTTTCCTGGTAAAGGCCAATTCCGAAGGCCAGCCGGGGCCGCAGAGCTATGGACGAAATCATGCCGATGGCGCGAACATGCTGGCGGCGGCAGTGGCGCCCTATCATGGCACCATTACATGGCGGGCCTTTGTGTACAGCAATGAAGTGCCCGAAGATCGCCATAAGCAAGCTAATCTCGAGTTTGAACCGCTGGACGGTAAATTCAACCCGAATGTGCTTGTACAGGTAAAGAACGGCGCGATCGATTTTCAGCCCCGGGAGCCCTTTCACCCGCTTTTCGGTGCGCTTAAAAAGACGCCGGAGGCGATGGAGTTCCAGCTTACTAAAGAGTATCTCGGTCAGGGCACCCACCTGGTATACCTTGGAACATCGTTCGAAGAAACGCTGGAGGCAGACACTTATAGTTACGGGAAAAACTCGCAGGTCCGTAAGATAATTACCGGCGAGATCACCAAACAACCCCTTTCGGAAATGGCCGGGGTGAGCAATATCGGTGCAGACAGCAACTGGTGTGGCCATCCTTTTAGCCAGGCGAACTGGTACGCGTTCGGACGATTGGCCTGGAACCCGTCTTTGTCGGCAGCCGCTATCGCTGAGGAATGGGTGCGGATGACTTTCAGCAATGACCCCGCATTAGTTAAACCGGTCAGGGAGATGATGATGGGATCGCGGGAAGCGACCGTAAATTACATGACCCCGCTCGGGCTGCACCACATTATGGCGGCCAACTCCCATTACGGCCCCGGTCCCTGGGACAATGCCTTGCCGCGCGAGGACTGGAAACCCAAGTACTACCACCGCGCGGATTCTGCAGGCATCGGGTTTAACCGGACGTCGACGGGCAGCAATGCCGTATCGCAATATTTCCCGGAAGTGCGTACCCGGTTCGAGAATGTACATACTACACCCGATCGTTTCCTGCTTTGGTTTCATCACCTGCCGTGGACGTTCAAAACCAGGGCGAACAAAACGCTTTGGAACGATCTCGTGGATCATTATTACCTCGGCGTGACCCAGGTGCGCGACATGCAGAAAACCTGGGACGATATGGAAGGAAAAGTTGATCGCGACCGGTTCGCAGAGGTAAAGAAATTGCTGGTGATCCAGGAGAATGAGGCGCGGTGGTGGAGAGATTCCTGTTTGCTGTATTTTCAGACGTTTTCCGGGATGCCGATACCAGGAGGCTACGAAAAGCCGTCGTACACATTGGCGGAATTTATGAAACGGGGATTTAAGCCGTAGCAGCACCTCCTCCGTGAGGAGATACATGCTAAATAACGTAACCAATTAACCCATATGAAACAAAAAGCCATTATATCACTGGTAGTCAGCCTAAGCCTTTCGGCGACCAACGCCTTTCCGCAAGATCCCGACTTTTATATCTTCCTAAGTTTCGGCCAATCAAACATGGAAGGATACGCCAAACCCGAAGCGCGGGACACGGTAGGGATCGATCCCCGTTTCCGGGTGTTAGAAGCCGTAGATTGCCCGAACCTGGGCAGGACAATGGGCAATTGGTATACCGCTATCCCTCCGTTGTGCCGATGCAGCACGGGCCTTACCCCAACCGATTATTTCGGCAGAACGATGGTAGCTAACCTTCCAAAAAACGTCAGGGTAGGAGTGATCAATGTTTCCATTGGAGGCTGCCGGATCGAACTGTTCGACAAAGACAATTACCAGGCGTATACCGCCACCGTTGCACCCGGGTGGATGAAGGGTATGATCAGGGAATATGGGGATAATCCTTATGGCCGATTGCTCGAGATGGCAAAGCTCGCCCAAAAAGACGGCGTAATTAAAGGCATCCTTTTACACCAGGGCGAGTCGAATACCAATGACCAGAAATGGCCCGCCAAGGTTAAAATAGTTTACGATAACCTGTTAAAAGACCTGGCGCTGTCCGCCAATTCAATTCCCTTATTGGCCGGCGAAGTAGTGAATGCCGACCAGAATGGTACTTGCGCAAGCATGAATGCCGTTATAGCGACGTTGCCTCAAACGGTTCCCAATGCCTGCGTCATCTCATCTGCCGGTTGCACCGATGGCCCGGATAACCTGCATTTTGATGCGGCCGGTTATAGGAAACTGGGCGAGAGATACGCCGTTAAAATGTTGTCGTTGCTGGGGTATAAGGCGAAGGAATAGGTTACTATGCCACTTTCTGCGACTGCGCGCGAACCGTCCGGAATACTTTAAGGTCACGTTTTAAAAGCATGAGTAATTGCTTGTCAAAGCTGGACATCATTTTGCCGGCGGCGGTTTTTGCGGTTGAGATTTTCATGGCAGTTGTTTTGGTTGTTTAACAGGTAGCCAAAACGATGCCATCACTACTTCAAAGGTAAATCGAGGTAGAAATGCTCAAATCGCTATACAGTTCGCGCAGGAAGATGTTGCGGATTTAGGTCGGGTTTTAAAGTATAAAGGATTTTATCAGCCATTTAATAACCCGTGAGCCAATCGTTCCCATTGTACGCCCGAAGCGCCTTCCCGCGCAAAAAGTGCGATCAGCGTATTCCTGAATTTATCAACGACGCCGGCATTTTGGTTAGGTTGTTCGTTACGGCCGTGTATTTCGGCGGTAACCCGCAACGCCCGCCTGGCTATCACGAAAGTACTTGTTGCCGTTTCCGCAAAAAAATGTGCTGTATCGGCAGAGCTGTTTCGCGGATCGGGGCAGGGCCGCACCTGCATAACGATAAATTCTTCAGCGGCCCCGGCAGCTCCGCCGGTAAGGAGC
Organism: Hufsiella ginkgonis; assembly: GCF_009834915.1. Lineage (GTDB taxonomy): Bacteria > Bacteroidota > Bacteroidia > Sphingobacteriales > Sphingobacteriaceae > Hufsiella > Hufsiella ginkgonis. Next base: position 752,577 of record NZ_WVHS01000003.1, read on the forward strand.
TGCTCAATATGTACCCACTCTACGCCGTTGCCGGCGAGAGGCCCGGGGCCGGGCAGGTCTATAGAAAAATAATCTCCTTCCTGTGCTTCCCTTTGCAGCTTGTTCCCTGTCGCATCTGTCAACCCGAATGTCGCGGAGCCGGCACCGGTATACTCGTGCCATTTGGAGATGGTTCTTAGTCGCAGTGCCGAGGCTTCATAACATGAGCGGGCGGCGGTAAGGCTATCGAATGACCTGGAGTCCGCGAAATCAGTTTGCTTTCCGGTGTACTGAGGGGGGATAAACGGTTCGGTGTTTTTCATGGCTTACTGCTGCTAAGGGTTGTAGTACGGCCATCCCAATCGGTGAGCAGAACGGTCAATCCTGCAAGCGCGGTGAAGGCGACGTTAAAAACCAGTTCCGTTTTCGTTTTTCTAAAGGGCTTGAAAAAGGTTTGTAAAGCAAATTGCGCTATGTTGAAAGGGTCGATTTTGCCATGTGTTTTAAAAGGGATAAGACCTTTTACTGCGGCAGGCTGCCTGGTAAATGCGACGTAGGGAAGCAGCAGAAGTGCTTCTGCCGCATAAATCTTCCTGGCGTTTTTGTTCATCCTGAGCAAAGAAGGTAAAGTAAGCAAGCTTCCTACAAGCATGTAGTCTATCAAAGCATGGCTTTTGGGTGAAATAGGCTTCATATCAGTAAATGTTTACAGTAGCTAAACAATTATCGTTCCTTATCTGTCGAAATATAGGAATCGCCGGTTGGCAGATTGGTTCTCCATAACTTATGAAACAGCAGATCACCGGTAAGGCGCTAGGTGCGATGGAATCACGAACGGTAATTATCGAAACTCCTAAAGGATCGGGTGAGAAGTACGACTTCAATCCGTTTTCGGGATATTTTGAATTAAATAAAGTAATGCCGGCAGGTATCGTGTTCCCTTTCGATTTCGGTTTCCTGCCCGGGACCACAGGCCAGGATGGAGATCCGTTGGATGCGCTGGTAGTTTCTGAAATACATACGTTTACGGGATGCGCCATTACTTGCCGTATTATAGGCGTAATCCAGGCGGAACAACAGGAACGTGACGGCACAAAAATGCGTAACGACCGGTTTATCGCCGTGCCGGAAGTGTCTGTTTTGTACAGGGAGGTTAGTGATCTCAGCCAATTTCCCGCAACGCTCCTGGGTGAGATAGAGGCATTCTTCATCAACTACAACGAGCAGGCCGGTAAGGAATTTAAAGTTATAAAACGATCAGGGGCTGCAGCTGCAGGTAAACTCCTGGAGAAGGGTAAAGTGAACGGTAAACCCCGAAAACTGATCCAGCTATTTCTGCCGCTGTATAACGGCCACGGGAATGCGTTCCCGCAGAAATTATTTACTGCCGTGAAAAATCAGCTGATGAAAAAGTTCGGGGGCTTAACCGTCTACAACCGCTCACCTGCAACGGGACTATGGAAGGATGATTCTGGCAAGACGCAACCCGACGACATTATCGTTTTTGAAGTTATGGCAACTAAAGTAGACAAAGATTTCTGGCATGGATATAAAGAGAAGCTTGCAAAACAGTTTGAGCAGGACGAATTGGTTATCCGTTGTTCGGAAATAAATACACTATAACTGCATTTGGTATTCACTCTATTATAATTATCATGAGCTCAGCATTTATTCGCGAAAGCGAAGGACAAAACCTGAACGAGGTAGAGCCTACCTTACCGGCCCTGCTATTCTTTCTCCGCAGAGAAAACGGTGGTACTACCATTAGCGAAATACGTTCTTATTTTAGTGAAAAATATCAGGCCGAAGTGCATGAGATGACCGACGGACTCGGCTATCGCATAAAGGAATACCGGTGGACGGTGGTATTCGATTAGTTATTATTGATGCATCCTCCTACGTAAATTACACCGTCCGAGGTTATTTGTACCTGTAAACAAAGCGATACGCAAAAACGAAAGTTGTATGATTAAAAAGACAACTATTAGTTGAGCCCGCGGTCGTTCCTGTGTAAACCTGGTGAAAAAGGCAAATGGCACGTAGTTGGTTTATAAATAAGCATGATAGTAGTCCACAACTCCACACAAGAGAACCAGGGTTCGATAAAAAAAGGGATCAAAACGCTAAAGATCGTCTATACCTCTTTTAACATCGGAATTCGCGTGCTTCCGTTTATAGGAACGGCTCCCGGAATCGCATAATTGACCGCAATACATTCTGGCAGAGACGGAATAAGGCTTTTTACTAAGCACGGGAGAGCTTATTATTGCGGGGGGATCGGTTTTTCGTAATGTAAATACATAAATCAAAACCGGAACCCCGTCATATTTCTGCCTTAACGCGCCGCACGTGGAAACTTGTAAGTAAAATTATCATTATGCCATCTGCTATCGTTGTGTCCTGCAGCAAGCTCCTTGCGAAGATGGGGCTTACCATCGTTTTCGTAGAGAGTGCCACCGCCGGAAGGCTGTGCAGCGAGTTCGCGCTCACCGCGGAATCGGGAAAAATCCTTAAAGGCGGGCTGGTTTGCTATGACGCCTGCCTAAAGGAAGATATCCTTAAGGTCCCGGAAAAGCTTATAAAAAAGTATACGCCTGAATCGGCGGAGGTTACCGCTGAGCTCGCCAAACGGCTGAAGAAGTTTATTCCCGCAGATATTCATGCCGCGATTACCGGGTTGACCACCCCGGGCGGAAGCGAAACGCCCGAGAAGCCTGTAGGTACGATATTTATTCATGTCCTGTTCAAGGATACCTCCCTGGCAATCGCCGAAGTGTACAAGGGAACACCCGAGGAGATCATGCTGCAGGCGATAGACCGCGTAGCGCTTACCATTATTTCGGAGATCGAATTCTCAGGCAGCCATTGATGAAACTTTACCGGTAAGCATTGGAAGTCATTAATAAGCGAGATGAATTGAGAAAAAATTCGGCCGGGGAGAAAACAATTCGAAAAGCATCTTCATTATAGAGGGGAATCGGGGACCGGTAAACCGGTTTCAAAATACTTAACCCTTATGATGATTATAACAGCAACAAGAGTTTCAGCCGGGGACTATGTAAGGCATATCGATCCCAGGGTAAATGGCGGACTGGAAATGTTTGTAAACGAAGTAAGCGGCAGGGCAGCCAATTGCGATCATTTTTCGGACGATCCCGACCCCGTACTCAGGCAGGACTGGTTCCCGGTTAAGGACCTGGTATTGGTGAGGGAGGCAGAACCGGGACTGGTTTGAAAGCGAATCTTTGAATATTTACGCAAATGGAAATTACTCCCGAGATCATTATCAGCGCAGCACGCCAGGGGCGGGCAGATGTGCTAAAAGAAATTGCCGGAAACGGCGCCAGTTTAGACGTGCGCGATGAAAAAGGGTATACCCCGCTCATCATCGCCTGCTATAATAACCGGTATGATGCCGCACAATTCCTGCTGGAGGCGGGGGCCGACGTAAACTCACAGGACGGAGGGGGGAACACGGCCCTGATGGGTGCTGCTTTTAAAGGGTACACCGACCTGGCTGAACTATTGATCAACGCCGGCGCAAATCCTGATCTGCAGCATGGCAATGGCGGTACCGCCCTGATGTTCGCCGCCATGTTTGGCCGGAACGACGTGTTGAAGTTGCTACTTGCCAGCGGTGCTGACCCGGCTATACTTGATAATCGCGGGCTTACCGCGTTTGACCTGGCTGCTCAACAAGGAAATGCAGACGGTATGCAGCTCCTGGAGGGCGTTAAACGGGCGATTTAAAAGAAAAATGGCCGGTCTTTATTGCCGGCCATTTTAATATAAAATGTATTGATCTTCAGGCTGTTACGCAGGTACCTTCATCGGCTTTTCACGCTCCCAAAAACGATGCAGGGCGATCATTTTTGAGAAAATGGCTGCCAGTTCAGCGGCATCGCCTCCAATGTACACCCCTTCTGTAAGGGCCGTCTCGTTCGTAAACTCTGAGGGGATCTTCTTTGCAAAGTAAGTGGCGTCGATCACCTGTATGGCCGATTCGTCTGCAGCTATCGCTTTACAATGCCGGAACGCTTCATTCAGGAAATGAACGGCATCGGCGTCCGCTTCTAACGTCGCCGAGCTATTAATGCCTCCCGGTACATATACCGCGTCATAAAGTACGGAAGCTGCTGTAAGAAACGACTGATCTACGGTAATGGCTGCACCATCTTCAGGTTCGATCACGCCGAGCCTGGGCGCAATAATTTCTACTACGGCGCCCTCTGCTTCCAGTGCGTTTTTAACGGTCGTCAGCGATCCTGCATTCACCCCATCTGCGGTCAGGAACGCGATCTTCCTTGTTTTAATGCTGTCTTTAATCGTGCCTGCCATGCTCAGGGCGGTGGAGACACTTACCGCGCTTTCTTCGTTTACCGATGCATAATCGGCCGGGTCGGCGTCTGCCGGTACGCTGTGATTTAGTTGTACAGGAGTTTCAGGCAGAGAAAGGCCCAGCCCGAGCGCTACTGGTGTGGCGAGATCTTTATCCACCTGCGCCAGTATTCCCAGCATCCTTTCGCGGATAGCCACCGTTTTTACTTTCCCGAGCTCAAAGCGGAAGGCGTCTATGATGTGCGCTTTTTCAGCATCCGATTGGCTTTGGAAGAACAGGCGCGCCTGGCTGAAATGCTCCAGGAAGCTCTTGCTGCGGGCGCGGATCTTTCTGGCATCGACGCGTTCGGCATAACTGGTGAACCCTCCGTCTGCCGCTTTTACCTGCAAAGGGGCATTGTCCGAAAGCGAGTTAGGCCCGTAACTGGTTTTGCCGCGGTTGATGGTTTGCCGCATAAAGCCGTCGCGTTGGTTGTTATGCACCGGGACAACAGGCCGGTTGATCGGGATTTCGTGGAAGTTAGGCCCTCCCAGCCGTATAAGCTGCGTGTCTGTATACGAAAATAACCGTCCCTGCATAAGCGGATCGTTACTAAAGTCGATACCCGGAACTACGTGGCCAACGTGAAAAGCTACTTGCTCCGTTTCGGCGAAGAAGTTATCGGGGTTGCGGTTGAGTGTCAGTTTCCCGATGCGTTGTACGGGAACCAATTCCTCGGGGATAAGCTTGGTAGGATCGAGGAGGTCGAAATCAAATTTAAATTCATCTTCTTCAGGCACGATCTGTACACCAAATTCCCATTCGGGGAAGGCCCCGCTTTCGATGGCGTCCCAAAGGTCGCGGCGATGGAAATCAGGGTCTTTGCCCGAGATCTTCTGCGCTTCGTCCCAGGCTACTGAATGGACGCCAAGCAATGGTTTCCAATGAAATTTCACAAAGCTCGCTTTTCCTTCGGCATTTACGAACCGGAAGGTATGCACGCCGAATCCTTCCATCATCCGGTAGCTGCGGGGGATGGCGCGGTCGCTCATCGCCCATAAGATCATGTGCGTCGACTCCGGCATCAGCGAAATGAAATCCCAGAAGGTATCGTGCGCCGAGGCTGCCTGGGGGATCTCGTTATCGGGCTCGGGTTTCACCGCGTGGATAAGGTCGGGAAATTTCATGGCATCCTGGATAAAGAAAACAGGCATGTTGTTGCCAACCAGGTCGAAATTTCCTTCCTGTGTGTAGAACTTAACCGCAAAACCGCGAACGTCCCGCGCCAGGTCTGAAGAACCTCTCGAGCCGGCCACCGTGGAAAAGCGGACGAAAACCGGTGTTTCAACCGATGTATCGTTGAGAAACTGCGCCCGTGTTACCGCCGACATCGGTTCGTAAACCTTAAAAACCCCGTGCGCCCCGGCGCCCCGTGCATGTACGATCCGCTCCGGGATCCGTTCATGATCGAAATGGGTGATCTTTTCCCGAAGGATAAAGTCTTCCAGTAACGTAGCGCCGCGATCGCCGGCTTTAAGCGAGTTCTGGTCGTCGTTAATGCCGACGCCATGATTGGTTGTCATTCGTTCCCCCGCCCCGGATTCGGTGTTGCCGGCGAGATCGTCCGTTTTGTCATTCGTCAATTCGGGAGCCGACTTTTTAAGGTCGGTCGATTTTTTCGGCGGAGCGGGTTTACCACTGGCAGATTCCGCAGCTTTCGCCGATTTAATGGGTTGTTTTTTCATATTTGGCAATGGTATAATAAGGAGTTAAAATGTGTCGATTATTTTTTGCGATACCTGAATTTTAAAATCAGCATCGCAACGTCCATTATAATGGAGAAGGAGTTGGTGGCTATGATCGGGATGTCTTTGAGCAGAATGCCGTAATACATCCATAAACCATTTCCGGCTAACAAAACGATGAAAAGAAACGGGGTAACGCCATCGACTTTTTTCTCCTTTAATGATTTTATGAATTGGGGAACCAGCGACGAGGCCGTTAATATCCCGGCGCATACGCCAATTAATTCCTTTGCTAACATGTTGGTGGTTAAAAACCGGGGCAGCCACTCGCTCCCCGGTTCACGCGATCATCTAACGATCTACGGGTTCTTGTTTTTTATACATCTGGTCGGCAACCATGCTATCGGGCGTGAGATTGCTCATGCCGATCTGAACTTTATTCTTCATGCCTGAAATTACTTTATCAGTGCCGCTCATCAGCGCTTCGTAGCCATCTTTCGCTACGTCTGCAGGATCAGAAAGTGCGTCTTTGTCCTGCACGGCTTTGCTCTCCGTCATATCCGCTTTATTGAAAAAGTCTGTATCGGTAGCACCGGGCATCAGCGCGGTAATAGTAATTCCGCGATCCTTATTTTCGGCGCGGATAGCTTCTGTAAAGGAAAGCACGAATGCTTTGGTGGCATGGTAAACGGATTGCCAGGGCCCCGGCACCTTACTGGCGATCGAAGCCAGGTTCAGGATCTTTCCTTCACCGCGTTCGAGCATGTCCCCCAGGAAGCGCTTGGTCAGGATCACGAGCGAAGCGATATTCAGATCGATGATCGCCAGTTCGCGCTGGATGTCGGTATCTTTAAACTCACCGTAAACGCCTTGTCCGGCATCGTTCACCAGGACGTCGATGGCGAGCCCCCTGGCTTTTACTTCATCGTATACCGAGAAGGCGGCATCCCGGTCAAACAGGTCTTTTACAAGGGTGGTCACTCCGGCGCCGAGCGCGCGAAACTCATCGGCTTTAGCATCCAGGGTGGCTTGTTCACGTCCCACAAGAACCAGGTTATACCCGTCATTTACAAACAGTTTGGCAAGCTCATAGCCGATCCCGCTGGTTGCGCCGGTGATCAGCACGGTTTTGTTATTCGAATTCATCAGGTAGCAATTATTGATAAGTATTATGGTTTCAGTACGACTTTCACGCAATCGTCCTCTTTTTTATCGAAGATCTCGTAGCCTTTTGCAGCGTCTGCAAGTGGCAGGCGATGTGTAATGATGTCGTCGAGCGTTACTTTTTCTTCCTTTACCAGGTCGATAAGTTTGTCGATATAATTCAGTACCGGCGCCTGGCCCATGCGGAGCGTAATGCCTTTGTCGAAGATCCGGCCCATCGGGAAGTTATCGAACGGCGTGCCGTAAACGCCCATAATGGTCACGGTTCCGCTCCTGCGTACCGCCTGGAAAGCGGTTTCGAGCACTTTGATCGATCCTTTCTCGAAGTTGACGGTTGCTTTCACTTTATCGAGGAAGCTCCGTTCAGGTTCGAAGCCCACGGCGTCCACACATACATCGGCTCCCCGGCCGCTGGTCATCGAGCGGATCGCATCAACGATATCCACTTCGTGCGGGTTAAGGGTTTCTACTTTATTTACCAGTCTCGCTTTTTCCAGCCGGTAGTTCAGCGGGTCGATCGCGATCACGCGGGAAGCCCCGTTTATCCAGGCGGCTTTTTGCGCCATTAACCCAACTGGCCCCGATCCGAAGATAGCCACTACCTCGCCACCCTTCAGCTGCGCCCAGTCGATGGCGGACCAGCCAGTAGGGAAGATGTCGGTGAGGAACAATACTTGTTCGTCGGTCAGGTTGTCGGGAACGATTCGCGGACTAATATCGGCATACGGTACCCTTACATATTCTGCCTGCCCACCAGAGTAACCGCCATACAAATCGGTATAACCAAAAAGAGCGGCGCCTTTTTGGTCCAGCACGTCGCCATTCGGCCCATAATGTTTGTAATTGGAATTTTCGCAGGCCGGCGACGCATCATGCTGGCAAAAGAAGCAATGACCGCAAGCGATGGGAAAAGGTACGACCACCCGGTCGCCTTTCTTTAATTTTGTGACGCCAGGCCCTACTTCTTCCACGATACCCATGAATTCGTGTCCCATGATCATCGGTTTTGTTTGAGGAACGCCACCGCTTAAAATATGCAGGTCAGACCCGCATATGGCCGTGGCCGTGACCTTTAGAATAACATCGCCCGGCTCTTCTATCCGGGGATCGTCGACGGTATCCACACGGATATCGCCGGGTTTGTGAAATACGACTGCTTTCATAACGGTATGAGATGTGTTGATTGATGGTAGTAAGTTCCTGCTAAATAGTACAATCCGATTGCAAGCCAGTTTTGATTAATATCAAAAACACGTAGAACTCGCAAGAATAAACGCAAGATTACTGCCGATTATCTGAATTTGGTTATTTTAGCAGGTGCCCACCAAAATAAATGCTATGGCTACGAAAAATAAAACGACCCAAACCGGGGTCGATGCTACAGATTTCATTAATTCATACGTGGAGAGCGACCAGAAGAAATCAGATAGTTTCCGGCTGATCGGGCTCATGAAGGAATGGTCAGGATTTGAGCCTAAAATGTGGGGGCCTACTATTATCGGGTTCGGCAGTTATCATTATAAATATGCCAGTGGTCACGAAGGCGATGCGCCCATGCTCGGTTTTTCACCCCGCAAGGCCGAATTCTCGTTATATGTGTACTCACCAACGGAAGAAAACAAGCACTTGCTTAACGACCTGGGTAAATTCAAAATGGGTAAGGCCTGCATTTACATAAAGAAATTATCCGATATCAGTATCCCGGCCCTGCAAAAAATCTGTGAAGCGTCGATCGATTACCTCGATAAGCACCACGAGTGTGCGTGCAGAACAAATTAACGCGCTAAATGAAAGACGCCATAAACCGGTAGCTTGGCGGTGTTTTTACCTGGCAAAAGTATCACGCATCGGGAATTTCCGGCTCAACTAATTTTGCCAGTTTTTCTAACGAATCCTGCCATCCTAAGTAACACATTTCGGCAGGTATCTGTAAGGGAATATTCTCCTGCGTGATTTTGATATCGGTACCCACGGATACTTGTTTAAGCCAAACCGTGGTCGGCATTTCCCCGGGCATATTTGGGTCGTCAAAACTGTCGGTGTATTTAATGAATTCACCGGGCTTGAGCGCCAGGTATTTCCCGCCAAAAGAGTGACTGTTGCCGGTTGTAAAATTGGTAAAAGACATTTTAAAGGTTCCCTCCACCCGTACATCCATCTGGTGAACGGTACATACAAATCCGTAAGGAGGAAGCCAGGAAGCGATCGCAGCGGCTTCGGTAAATGCGCGATAAATTTTCCCGGGGCTTGCTTTCAAGACCCTGTGTAAGGTGACGCTGTTATTTGACATAGTGTTTGTTTTGAAATACCTGCCAGGTTTTAAGTAACAATTATTATTCCTAAGGGTTTGATCCTGATTCCGTGTAAAGTAATCCCGGGTACCGGGTCATCCATCCGGTTACGATAGGGATCGATCCTGGTTATGGGATGGTGACCCTGGGCAGGTCATTGAACCCGATACAATTTACCTCGTTCAGCTTAATCTCTACAGGCTGGTTTTCTTTATAGATTACAAGTCGGTGTTGTTTTATCCTCGTCGAAGCCGAAATGCGATAGTAACATGATAAAACGATGAGATTTCGTCGCTGAAATTATCCATTTTCAAAAATCAAACGATAGGATCATTAAACGACTGTTGTTTGTTTACACCTGTCTCATCGCTTCCGCCATTAGCTGGTATGACCGCATCCGCGCTGCGTGGTCATAAATATGCGAAGTGATCATCAATTCGTCTGCCTGCGTTTGACCTATAAAATCGCGGAGATCCTGGGTAACGGTTTGTGGCCCGCCGATGAACGAATATTTAAGCATTTGTTCTACGGTGGCCTGCTCGTAGGTACTCCATATCCCTTCCATGCTTTTTACCGGTGGTGGCAATAGCTGGCGTTTGCCCGTAACTACACCGATAAAAAGTTGTTTTACCGAGGTTGCCAGGTATTGGGCTTCCGTATCGGTATCTGCCGCTACGGCATTCACACAGGCCAATACGTAAGGCGACTTCAGCACTGCCGAAGGGCGGAAATGCTCGCGGTATAGTTTAATGGCTTCCAGGAAATATGTCGGCGCAAAGTGGCTGGCGAAGGCGTAGGGCAAGCCCTTGGCTGCGGCCAGCCGTGCGCTGTCTGTACTCGATCCGAGGATCCATATCGGGATGTTCAACCCTTCGCCAGGATTAGCGCGGACTTCACCGTCCCAGTTATCGGCCGAGAACAGCGTTTGCAGGCGCTCCACATCCCTGGGGAAATTATTGGCGGCATTCATGTTATTTCCCCGTATGGCGTAGGCGGTAGTTTGGTCGGTGCCCGGAGCCCGGCCTAGGCCCAGGTCTATCCTGCCGGGATAGAGTGTTGCCAGTGTGCCAAACTGTTCGGCTACGATTAAAGGGGAGTGGTTGGGGAGCATCACGCCGCCGGAGCCGACCCGGATAGTACTGGTTCCACCGGCAATATACCCGATCAATACTGGCGGGGCGGAACTGGCTACGCTCGGCATGTTATGATGCTCGGCAAACCAATAGCGGGTATAGCCGAGTTGTTCGGCGTGCCGGGCCAGCGCCAGGCTGTTGCTGAAGGTATCGGCCGCCGTTTTGCCTTGCACTACGGTAGCCAGGTCGAGTACCGAATATTTAATGCCTGTTAACTGTTTTGAAGTCATGTTGCTTTCGGATTATTGCATTACCAGTTCATCCATGGCGGTCCTGGTAAACCCTTTCAAATTCATTGGTCCGCCAGCCGGAACGATGACCGTCCATAATGCCCTGTCATAGTTGCGAGCCATGCTGCCACCCGGCGCTGTGCACACCATCGATCACACGCCGCCACCGGCCAAAAGCCTGCGCTCCATAAAAATGCGGGACACTACGTCGTTAGACGAGGAGGCGCGGCCGATCACCCTGCCACTGAAGGATCAGGCCTGCATCGCCCCGGGGCGCCTTCGCTGTAGTAAGCCGCTATATGTGCAGCCTTGTTGTGGTGGAAAGCGCCATGAAGATCTCTGCCCGGTCCATGGCGCAAAGATATACCGGGTTTTCACGATATGCCAGTAAAGTAAATTAGATGACTTTGGGGTGATTTAAGCCGCGCAGTCCGGTAATAGGTTACCGGGAGCTCAATTCGTTTTTTACTGTATCACGAAGACTACGGATTGTCACTTTGTTCAAGCTGCTGATGGTCCTGTTGTTTGATCCTGTAAGTTTTATACCGGTAGAGCAGTGAAGTTTCCCGGAAATTAAGCTGGAAACACGGGATGCTTCGTGTCTGTTCCCCGGGAAAGTTCCGCCATCTCCTTATCCATGAAAGTGAAACCCTTCTGCATGTCGAATACCTCATCCGCATCGGCATAAAAAAAGCGAAGGAAGTCAATTGATAGTATTAAGCGTTTAATATTATGTGTAATTATTTTCCTGGGAATAGGCATTATCCCGCTCTCAACTCTTTTCCGCAATTCGAACAGAACCGCGCGCCGCGCGGGTAAACCGGCGTTTGGCATGCCGGGCACTTCTCCTTCGCCTCATCAGTGGCACGTGCCAGCTCCACGGATACAATGCCTGTCGGCACGGCGATGATCCCGTAACCGATCACCATTAAGATGCTTGCAAGGATTCTTCCGAGTGGCGTTTGCGGAGAGACGTCGCCATAACCCACGGTAGTGATCGTTACGATCGCCCAGTAAATAGACATCGGGATGCTGGTGAAGCCACTTTCATCGCCCTCGATAATGTACATCAGCGCGCCAATGATAGTTACTAACGTGATCACCGTAGTGAGGAAGACGATGATCTTATACCTTGAGGCTTTCAGTGCGCTCTTGAGGATATTTCCCTCGTTAGAGAACCGTGTGAGCTTCAATATCCGGAACACACGGAGCAACCTGAACGCGCGGATCACCACCAGGTATTGTGCGCCCGCGAAGAGAATACTGAGGTAGGCGGGAATAAAGGCCAGCAGGTCGATCAACCCGTAGAAGCTGAATACGTACCGCCAGGGCCGGTGGCTGCTGTACACGCGCAAGCCATACTCAAGGGTAAAAGCGGTGGTAAAAATCCACTCAGCCACGCGAATGTAAGGAAGGTAACCGGCCCGGAAGCTGGCCACACTTTCGAGTACGACCGAAAGAATGCTGAGGATAATAAGCCATAGCAGTACCAGGTCGAATAATCGTCCTGCCCGGGTATCCGAACGGAATACGATCACATAGATCCGGGTACGTAACCGGTGCCGGCTGGTTTTTTTCATGGAGTCGGGTGCGCCTGTTTGTTCAGTGGTTTATTCATTAACGTTACTTTCATAAAATACGATTTCAATTCCGGTTCCCTTGGCCACCGGAATTCCTCTTCACTTACCAGTTCAAGCCGGGCAAATTTAACAGATGAAGCGCCTTTGGGGAAGTATTCGTTTTTTCCGTTCCGGGTTATTGCCACGATCATTCAGGTCGTCGTTTGTCAGCGTTAGCTCCCCGGGCTTCCCGGTATCGCCTTTGTTTACGTACCATATCGCGGGCCTGGATTCCTGTTCTTCTTCCTGGTCGTTGGCCGTGCTATAACCCGGGTTATTGGCCGCAGAATTTCATCGCGGGGAAAAGATAGTGAATTATTTGCTTTGCGCCTTTTGGTGCTGCAGATTCGGCAGGAAAGCGGTAATAATGCCGATCAGCGGCAGGAAAGCGCAGATCTTAAATACGTGATCGATGCTGGTCCGGTCGGCGAGCCATCCTAACACGGCAGAGCCTATGCCGCCCATGCCAAAGGCGAACCCGAAGAACAGCCCGGCTATCATACCCACCTTGCCTGGAACGAGGTCCGTGGCATACACTAATATGGCCGAAAAGGCCGAAGCGATGACCACCCCGATAAGCACCGCCAGCACCACGGTCCATCCAAGGCTTGCATAAGGCAGTAGCATGGTAAAAGGCGCCGCACCGAGAATGGAGCCCCAGATGACGTATTTCCGGCCGAAGCGATCGCCCAGGGGGCCGCCGATAACGGTACCTGCCGCCACGGCCGCAAGAAAGGCGAAAAGATACAGCTGTGATTGCTGTACGGAAAGGTGAAACTTATCGATGAGGAAGAAGGTGAAATAGCTCGTCATGCCGGCCATATAGAAATACTTCGAAAAGATGAGCACCAGCAGAATAGAAATTGCAGCCGCCACCTTCCGGGTGGAAAGCGCCTGGCCATTCAGCGGACCGGTCTTCGCCGAAGCTTTTTTCAAGTGCAAATGTCCGCCGTACCATTTACCTACCTGTACCAGGATCAGGATGCCGGCGATTGCAGCCAGGGCGAACCATGCGATAGAAAACTGCCCGAAGGGGACGATGATCAGCGCCGCCAGCAACGGCCCGATCGCGCTGCCTGCGTTGCCGCCCAGCTGGAAGATGGATTGCGCCAATCCCTTCTTTCCGCCGGATGCGAGATGCGCCACCCGGGACGACTCAGGATGGAACACCGACGAGCCGGCACCGATCAGCGCAACGGCCAGCAAGATGAACGGGAAGCCGGAGGCCATGGAAAGTGCCAGCAAACCCAGCAAGGTGAACGTCATTCCCACCGCCAGCGAATATGGCTTCGGCTTAATGTCTGTATAAAAGCCGACAAATGGCTGCAATAACGAAGCCGTAAGCTGGAACGTGAAAGTGATCATGCCGATCTGCGTGAACGAAAAATGATAGTTGCGCTTTAGCAGCGGGTAGATGGCCGGGATTACCGACTGCATCATGTCATTTAGTAAATGAGTAAAACTGATCGTAAATAAAATGGCATAAACGGTGCTTTGGGCAGCGTTTTTCGCATCAGGACCAATAGTAGTAGCTGGAGTTTTCAATGCGCGGATATGTATGGACCGGACGACAGGCTTGTTGAGAAACAATCCCTGACCCCTAAATAATGGCGTAACCGCCGATGCCTTCAAAGGTAGCGTATTTGGTGGTTGCCCGCCAGAAAAAGTGTTCAAGATCATATTTATTGCGGCGCTGCGTCACGTTACGGCCGGCAAAGCACCGGTATTTTTGAATCGTAAATTATTCACAACTAAAACTTTACGATATGAATACGCTTCACTACCGCCCTGTAAACCCGGTTAAACGCGCTGCATGGCTGCTTATCGCTCTTATGGCAGGACTCATTGCTTCTACACAACAGGCCGCTGCGCAAACCGCTTATGTGGCTGCAGGCGGCTCGCAGATCACGGTATCGGGCACGTCGACACTGCACGACTGGAGCATGCAGGCGACCAGCTTTGATGTGCAGGGTAATTTCCTCCTGAAGAACGGGCAGGTTGCCGATTTGAATTCCCTGGCATTCACCCTCCCGGTGTCCAATCTTAAAAGTAAGGAAAGCTCGATGGACTCCCGCGCTTACAAAGCGCTAAACGAAAAGGAATTCCCCAAAATGACCTTCAAGTTGAAAGACGCCACCGTATCCGCCCAGCTGCATTCGATTAAAGCCACCGGCACCTTAACAATTGCGGGTGTAAGTAAAGAAGTAATACTGGAGGCTTCGTACACGGTGAACGGCGATGAAACCATTACCTGCAAGCTTACCGAGCCCATAAAAATGAGCGACTATGGTGTAAAAGCGCCTACCATGATGATGGGCACCATCAAAACCGGCGATGCCTTAACCATCGACATCGTGCTCAAGCTTAAAAAATCGACCTCTATCGCACAATCCAATCAATAGTTTAATCAATCGATATCATGAAAACTCTACGTCCAGCCCTGCGGGCATCAATATTCCTGCTGGCCTGTTTTGCCGCCGGTAACGTGTACGCACAAACCACAGTGGCCAACCTTCGTCCTTATGACCAGTCAGGTATTAATGTGTTCGAAGCCCCTAAAGAAAACGATGCCAGGTTCACCGGCCTCAAAGTAGCCTTCGGAGCAGGATTTACGCAATCGTTCCAGGGACTGAAACACGAAAACGTTTCAGGCGGCCTGTACAAGATCTCCCCGGGATTTAACACTGCCAATGCCAACCTGTTTATGGATGTGCAGCTGGCCGACGGCATCCGGTTAAACCTTACCAGCTACCTGTCTTCCCGTCACCACAACGAAACCTGGGTGAAAGGCGGCTATATCCAGTTCGACAAGCTTCCGTTTAACGGGCAGTTTTGGGAAGACCTGATGAAGGTGGTGACCCTGAAAGTAGGCCATATGGAAATCAACTACGGCGACCAGCACTTCCGCAGGTCAGACGGCGGCCAGACCATCTACAACCCGTTTATCGAGAATTATGTGCTCGACGGTTATACCACCGAGATCGGCGGAGAGGTACTGCTGCGCAAGAATGCGGCGTTCGGGATGATCGGAATATCCAACGGGATGATCAAAGGCAATATCGACAGCCTGGTGGCCACTCCGCAGGATGATAATATCCATAAATCACCTGCCATTTACTTCAAAGGCGGTTTTGACAAGCAGGTAAACGAGGTGGTGCGGGTACGCCTGGCCGCCTCTTACTACACCAACAAAAGTTCCGGCGGGCAGACCCTCTACGGCGGCGACCGCACCGGCTCCAACTACTTTATGGTGATGGAAAAGACAGGCAGTACTTACACCACCAATGCATTCTCCGGCAGGCTGAACCCTGGCTTCAGTAAAAAAGTAGACGCCTTCCAGTTAAATGGCTTTTTAAAAGCCCGTGGCCTCGAGCTCTTCGGTACTTTCGAAGCCGCCCAGGGCAGGACAAAAACAGAGGTGGACGATCGCAAAGCAACACAATACGCCATTGATGCCGTGTATCGCTTCTGCAAAGACGAGCGGTTGTTTGTAGGCGTCCGTTACAATGCCGTAACTGCGCGGTTAGCAAACGTACCCGCGGTAACTACTGCGCCAGCCAGCCCGGCAATCGTGTACACGCAGGACATGAAAGTGAACCGTGTGGAGCTCGGCGCAGGCTGGTTCTTAACCAGGAACATCCTGCTTAAAGGGGAATACGTGGACCAGCAATACAAAGACCTTCCTGCAACCGACTACCGCAACGGCGGGGCGTTCAAGGGCTATGTGGTGCAGGCAGTGGTTGGATTTTAACCGAAACGCGTGTTTGGAGCCGGTCGATGATAGTCGGCCGGCTTCCTGCTACGCTATTAATCAAAGTTATGCACCTGCTAAGCCACCTTGCTGTTTGCCTGCTGATTTTCTTGCCGGTGTGCAAAGCCCGGTTGCCTGTTAACACCAGCATAAAATGGGTAGTGACCGAAGGCTGTTTCCTGAAAGTTGGCGGAAGTACCAACATCAATAAGTTCACTTGCGAGATCGTTGGAAATTACCAATCAGATACCCTAATACTATATAAAAACAACAATACAGGCCCGCTAAAACTTTCCGGGAAAATCAGCCTCGATGTGCAGGCGTTTAACTGCCATAACCCCATGATGTCTGCGGATCTGCGTAAAACGCTCAAAGCGAACGAATATCCTCAGCTGGTTATCCGGTTTGTCAGCCTTGAAAGATACCCCAGGTTCGACCAGCCCGAGGAGTTAAGGGGAACGGTGGCCATTGAGCTTGCCGGAACCACCAGGCTGCTGGATATCGACTATAAATTTAATCCCGGCGGCACCGGCATATTAAACCTTACCGGGTCCAGGCAGGTGAACTTTTCAGACTTCGGCCTGGTGCCTCCCCGCAAAATGGGCGGTATGATCAAGACCAACGAAGCATTATTTGTTCAATTCAATCTCGCCATAAAAGTAGCCCGTTAAATCATTATTTATTTCCTGTTCCCTTATGAAAAAAGTCGTCTTTCCCGGATCCATCGCAGGCGTCATCCTGTTCGTAATAAGCTACGGCGGGCTTTATCTTGGCGTCAGGCTCTTTCCGTACCTGTTCGTGGAGTACAATAACCCGCTGTTTAATTCGGATGGGAGCAGGGATATGCTTTTCTATTCGCACGCCTTTCTCATCAGCATGGCGCTTTCCTGGTTTTGGGAACGGTTTAAAACGCTGTTTCACGGCTCGTTCATTACGCGTGGCGTGGAATTCGGGCTGGTGTATTCGCTGGTGGCGCTGCTGCCGGTGATGTGGATTACCTTCAGCGCGTTGGATATCACCGTGGTGATGGTGGCCGGCTGGTTTGTGTACGGGCTCGTGCAGGCGGTGATAGCAGGGCTGGTATTCGCCAGGATCAACCCGTGATCTTTATTTCACGAACTATGCCTATGAAAAACGTACCTGGTTCACCTGCAAATGATGCGAATCAACCGCAATGATGACCACCGTCACCAATTTATCTTCCTGTACTATCGAAATTTATAACAATAAACAACAAGATCATGAAAACGATACTGGTGCTCACAGACTTCTCGGAGAGAGCGGAACATGCCGCCGCTTATGCCTGGCAACTGGCTGCCCGTGCAGGGGCAAAGCTGGTCTTTTATCACTCTTTTTATGTACCCCATACGCTATCGGCAGACTCAGGCCTGTACCCGGTATACTACGACGAGATCACGCAGTTTAAAAACGAAAGCCTGGATAAGTTAAACGCCCTTGCCGCAAACCTGGCCTGGCAGTATCACCCGGTAGCCGATAATTCGCGCCCGGAGTACGAATGCCGTAACGGCATGGGCAGCCTGGATACGGTACTGCCCGGGCTGCTGCAGTCGTACCGGCCATGGCTGATCGTAATGGGCAACAAACGGGCCGATGACCATTTAACGCACCTGGTAATGGGCAGCGACAGCAACGAGGTGATTGGCAATGCAGACTGCCCGGTAATGCTGGTTCCCGAATGCGCCGATTTCCACGAGCTTAAACGGATCGAGTTCGCGTTAGCCGCTTTTTGCCCGCAGGAGATAAAAGGACTCGCTTTTACAGCCGGTATCGCAAAGCTGTTCGATGCCGGGATAGTGATCACACATGTATCGCCGGAAGCAAATGAAGGCGAAGACGTACATGATTTTGTAGAAGAAATGGCTTCGTTAGTCCGCGACATCAGTTATGAGAACGTGTCTTTTAACGACATCCGCGAGGATAATATTCCGCGAGCACTGGCCGGGCATGCACAGGTTGCACAGCTGGAGATGATCGCCGTTGTCCATAAACGGTATCCCTTCCTCAGGAAGATCTTTCACAAAAGCGTTACCAAAGAATTAATGAAGCATCATACGGTGCCCTTGCTGGTGTTCCCGGCGAAATTTGTGGAAGAAGAATGGGTTTATGCACCGGTATTTTAAAACAAACGGCATGAAAACGCTCCTGGTATTGATCGATTTTTCGGCAGCTTCGGTAAATGCCGCGCGTTACGCGGTATCGCTGGCCGGTCAGCTGCCTGCCTGCAGGGTCATCCTGTATCATCCGTTTGTGTTCGAGCCGTTGTGCGAAGACGAAGAGTTCCCGGTAACGCTGCAGGTGGAGGACTTTTATGAAGAAAGTATCGGCCGCCTGCTGGAGCTGCGGTGCTCGCTGAAACCGTTGCTGGCAGAGGGGAGGGTGATCGACTGCCGCACCGGCCAGTCGCCGCTGGCGGATGCCTTACCGGCAATTGCCAGGCAGGAACAAGTCGACCTTGTAATAGCGGGCGGAAGAGGCGGGGAGGTGAGCGACCGACGTGTTACCGGCACAGCGATGGCAGATTCCCTGCTCGATCTTCCTTTCCCGCTGCTGGTCGTCCCTCCCGGCTGCACGTACAAGCCGGTAAGCCACGCAGTATTTGCCTGCGAGCTTAAAGGTGCGGAAAAGATCCCGGTAGATCAGGTGAGGGCTGCCATGGAAAGCTTCCGCTCAAAGCTGCACCTGCTTCATGTGGAAAATGTTCCGCCGCAGGCTGATACCGGCAGGAACCTGCTGCAGCAACAGCTCAGGCTTGCCTTGAAGGACCTTGATCCGGAGTTTCATTTTGTATACCATCGTAATGTACAGGACGGCATTTTACAGTTCATCGATACGGAACATACGGGGCTGCTGATCATGATCCGCAAGAAACATGGTTTCTTTTATAACCTGGTGCAGGGGAGTGTAACGAGAAAGCTGTCTATGCATCTTTCTGCCCCGCTGCTGGTGCTCAGGGAGAAAGAACCTGTGCCGGAGGTAAGGGTTGATGCGGCCGTTTTACCTGGTCTCTGTTAGCATGATCGCCGGGCCGTCCCAATCTCCGGTTCGTTGTGGCCTTTAGCAGGCATGGAGTTAAAATTAATAATAAATGATTTTGGACATATTATTAAAATAAAGTTGACGTAACTTTCAGGCTTAAGCAATAGATGATCGGTACATTGCTTTGACCCTGAATAATGGCAAAATTATCTTACCGCCACTTAAGAGGCTATACCCTTGATCCCGGGTTTTCGGTGAAACCCGAAACGATGACGATCAATGAAACGATCTACCGGATCCGCCGGGAGGAATTGAAGGACGAAAAGACTAAGGGTGCCAGCATCTGTGATACACGATCTCTACATCGAATACACCATTTCCGGCAGCTAAAATGCGATTGCAATGAGGCCGGTTGTTTTTTTCCTTTTACTTGGTTCCCGAATCTGGCGGATTACCTGAAAATGAACCTCACCGTAGGATATGTTGATTTAACCCGATCCTGATGCATTACCACTTTACAGAACTTGCAACACCTTTTTACCAGATCGAACTGGTCCCTGTCAGCACCGAAGAATGGCTCTTTTTATATACTTTTAACGGGGAAGACGGAGCGCACAAAGAAAAACTGGAGCATTATTACCAGCAAAGCGTAACACGCCATCTTGGAAAGAATGCATTCCTGCTGTCGCTTCGCCCTGCGGATAATTTCCCGTTTTGCTCGGTAGGGAAGGTGAAAGTGGAAATTTAATGACGGGCCCGGTACGTCAGAATTTCGTATTTTTAACCGGATATGGACAAAGCCGCCCTTTTAGACGCCGTCATACAAAATGCCATCGACGGCATCCTGACCATTAATCAGCAAGGTGTAGTGGAGTCGATCAATCCCTCGGGCTGCAGGCTGTTCGGCTATACGCCGGAAGAAGTGATCGGCAACAACATCTCGATGCTGATGCCCCCTCCCGACAAGGAGAAGCACGACGGCTACCTGCAGCGCTACCAGCGCACCCACGAACCACATATCATCGGCATCGGTCGCGAGGTAAGGGGCTTACGCAAAGACGGGTCTACCTTTCCCTTTCGTCTCGCGGTAAGCGAAGTAAAGCTGGTGGACAGGGTCATATACGCCGGCTTTATCCACGACATTACCCGCGAAAAGGAATCGGAAGAGCGCATCCTGAACTATACACAGGAACTCGAAGAACTGGTGAATGAGCGCACCCGCTCGCTGAAAGAGACCGTATCGGCCCTGGAGGAGGCTAAGGAGGAGGTGAGCCAGTCCCTCGAAAAAGAAAAAGAGCTGAACCAGTTAAAAAGCAGGTTCGTTTCCATGGCCTCGCATGAATTTCGTACGCCGTTAAGCTCGATCCAGCTTTCGGCTTCGCTGATCGATAAATATGCCACGCCGCTGGAAAATGCCAATATTCCCAAACACATCGGCAAGATAAAAAACGCGGTGGGCAACCTCACCAACATCCTGAACGATTTTCTCTCGCTCGAACGTCTAGAAGCAGGCAGGGTAGAAGCGGCCTTCACGCCGTTCGACCTGGTAAAGCTTTCGGAAGAGATCACCGAAGAGATGCAGGTGCTGGCCAAGGCCGATCAGCACATCATTTACCAGCATACCGGCACGGAAAAAATGATCTCGCTCGACCAAAACCTGCTGAAGAACTGCATTGTTAACCTGGTGGCTAATTCAATTAAGTACTCGGGCGAAAAAACCTTTATCGAATTTAGCACGGAGATCGGGCCGGGCAGCTGCACCATCACCGTCAGCGATAATGGCATCGGCATCCCGGAGGCGGACCAGAAACACTTGTTCCAGCCTTTTTTCAGGGCACATAATACCGGCAATATTCCCGGTACAGGCCTTGGGTTGAATATTGTACAACGATACGCCGGGTTGATGAACGGTACTGTTGAGTTTAAATCCGCCATTAACGAAGGCACAAAATTTACCCTGACATTTGCATTGTAATACCGATCAGCAAACCTCATGAAACCAACCCGGATCCTGATTATAGAAGACAATACCGACATTCGCGAAAGCACGGCGGAAATACTCGAGCTCGCCGGTTACCAGGTGGCGCAGGCCGACAATGGGAAGAAAGGAGTAGACCTGGCCCTGGCCGAATTGCCCGACCTGGTGTTATGCGACATTATGATGCCCGAACTCGACGGCTACGGTGTACTTTACCTGCTGAGCAAGCATCCCGCAACCGCTGCCATACCATTCATTTTTTTAACCGCAAAGGCGGAAAGGGTCGACCTGCGCAAAGGGATGGAAATGGGCGCCGATGACTACCTCACCAAGCCTTTCGACGACATGGAGCTGCTGAACGCGGTGGAGGTCCGTCTCCAGAAAAAAGAGAAGCAGCAGACCTTTTACAGCCAGGCGCTCGAGAGCCTGGGTAATGTGACCGGTCGCGCCGATGGGGTGGCCGAGCTGCGCAGGATGATTGCGGAACGTAAGGTGCGCACTGTGAAGAAGAAGCAGGTGATCTATTACGAAGGCGATCATCCCGGCGGGATCTACCTGGTGCTGAGCGGTAACGTGAAAACCTACAAGCTGAACCCTGACGGGCGGGAGTTGTTAACCAACTTTTACGGACCGGAGGAGTATTTCGGTATCCAGTCGCTATTGCTAAGAGAGGAATACTACGAAACAGCGGAAGCGCAGGAGGATACCTCGCTTTGCCTGTTGCCAAAAGAGCAGGTTGAGCAGGTACTGTTGAAGTATCCTGATATTTCGCGGCAGTTTATCTGCCTGCTGGCCAATAACCTGAAGGAGAAAGAAGAACAGCTGATGCAGCTGGCCTACAACTCTGTTCGTAAACGGATCGCGGAGGTGCTGGTGCGGCTGGCGAACCGCGGACCAGGACAACCGATCCGCATCTCGCGCGACGACCTGGCCGCCATGGCCGGCATCGCTACGGAAACCGTAAGCCGCACCCTGAGCGACTTTAAAGACGAGGGCCTGATCGAAAAGAAAGGGAGCCAGATCGATATCGCCGACCTGAAACGCCTGCAGCGGATGAAAAACTGATAACGATCACTTTTCATCCTGACGCAGGTCATGGATGCCATTTTCTTCACCCGGTAATTTTGTAAATAAACCCATACCGGATGAGAGTAGTAGCTTATAGTGTAAAGCCTTTCGAAAAGGAGCCTCTTTCCAGGGCGAACCAGAAAAAACATGATATCACGCTGATCTCCAATTCGCTTGGCGCGGAAACGGCCGAATTCGCCCGTGGTAAAGATGCCGTAGTGGTGGCGGCCAGCGACGATCTCTCGGCGCCGGTGGTGATCCGGCTGGCCGGCCTGGGGGTGAAATACATCGCCGCACGCGCTGCCTCGGTAAGCCATATCAACAGGGATACCGCGTTAAAGTGGGGCATTAAGATCTCTGTCGTGCCGGAAGATAATATCGCAGAAGTGATTGCCAACCTGGATAAATGGCAGGAAAATAAATGCGTTGGCAAAGCGTGCGCTTGCGCGGCGGTGTGTGCAGCAAAGGAACAAAGATGAAAGAGCTGATCAACAAATACAATGTGCCTGCGCCGCGGTACACGAGCTACCCCACGGTGCCCTGCTGGGATGCGGTGAAGCCGGGAACGGAAACATGGATGACCTCTGTAAAAACAGCCTACAACGCCGCTGATGGCCTGAGCCTGTACATCCACCTGCCTTTTTGCGAAAGCTTGTGTACGTATTGCGGCTGTAATACCCGCATCACCAAAAATCATGGGGTGGAAATGCCCTATATCGAAGCGCTTTTGAAAGAATGGCGGATTTACCGCGATATCATCGGGCCGGCGCCGAATATCAAAGAGATTCACCTCGGCGGAGGTACGCCTACCTTTTTTAAACCCGGCAACCTGCGGTTCCTGTTAACAGGGATCCTGAACGGTTGCGGGGTATTACCCGGCGCTTCCTTCAGCTTTGAAGCACACCCCGTAAACACTACGTACGAACATTTACAAGCACTGGCCGACATCGGGTTTACCCGCCTGAGCCTCGGTATCCAGGACTTTGACCCGCGCGTGCAGGAAATCATTAACCGCGTACAAACAGTTAAACAGGTAGAAACTGTGACTTCACAGGCACGTGCCCTGGGCTATCAATCCATCAATTACGACCTCGTTTATGGCTTGCCGCTGCAAACTACCGGCGGCTTACAACGCACTTTATGGAAAACCATGGAGCTGCGGCCGGACCGCATCGCCTTCTACAGCTATGCACACGTGCCCTGGATAAAACCCGGCCAGCGTATGTTTACCGAAAAAGACTTGCCTTCTGTTTCCCAAAAACAGGAACTGCACGAACTTGGCCGCAGCCTGCTTATGAATGCCGGCTACCGCGAAGTGGGCATGGACCATTTCGCGCTCCCTTCTGATGGGTTGTTCCTCGCCGAGGCTGCCGGTGCGCTGCACCGTAACTTTATGGGATATACCGAGCACCGCACTTCGTTACTGCTTGCATTGGGTGTTTCGTCCATCGGCGACGCCGGTACCGCATTCGCCCAGAATGAGAAGAAGCTGGAAGATTACCTGGCTACGATCGGTAAGGGGGAGCTGCCCATCATGAAAGGGCACGTGCTCTCCAGCGACGACCGGATCATCCGCCGGCAGATCCTTAACCTGATGTGTAAGGGTGAAACGATATGGAATGTGTCTGATCCCGACGAGCTAAGGTTGTGCAGTCAGGCCAGGTCCCGCCTGGCGCCGCTGGTTGAAGACGGCCTGGTAACCTGCACCGGGAACGTGATCCATGTGACCGCTGACGGGAAACGTTTCCTGAGAAATATCTGTATGATGCTGGATGAAAGGTTATGGAACGGTGCGGCGGCGGAGCAGAAATTTAGCAGGGCTGGCTGATCGCATAATCGCGTACTCACCTGCAAACCGCTACTCCGGGCTTCGCAGCTTCTTTCCCCGGGACCAGGTACGGCACTGACAATGTTAATCCCCTCAGCACGAACCACGCCCCCAGGCACAACATAAACCATGGGACCACTTTATTGATCTTTTTTCGGAATAGGGGCGTGATCCAACCGGCGCCGAGCGTGGCCACCAGCATCAGCGGCATAGTTCCGGCGCCGAAGCAGGTCATGTAAACGGCGGCGCCGGCGACGGTTCCGGTATTGATGGCTCCCGCCAACGCGAGCGATACAAACCCGCAGGGCAGCATTCCGTTCAGCATGCCGATAACCAGGTGGTTATAGCGGTGCTTCAGCGCCAACGAAAGCAGCCTGGTAAACGGGAACGTGAGCGAATGTTTTGGCCCCGTCCATTTAAGCAGGAGGGAGCAGGCGGCGGTCACGATCAGTAGTCCGCTTACAATGCTTACCACTTGCTGCAGGCCCGCCATCCAGAGCTGTTTACCGATAAAGCCGGTCAGCACGCCCAGTAAAGTGTAGGAAACGACTCTCCCCAGCTGGTAAATCAGCTTGTCGAATACCAGCATCCAGCTTCCCGCGTGAGCGGAAGGTACCGAGAACGCCAGCGGCCCGCACATGCCCAGGCAATGGATGCTGCCAAACAAGCCGGTGAAAAAGGCCAATGTATTGTCGCTCATTTGATGGTCATCTGTTGTTTTAATTTTTGGGCGATGCCGTGGTCGGTCCAGCGGATCTCCAGGTTCCAGTTGCCGGGCGCCAGGCGATGAGCGGGGATCGTGACGGGTATGCCGGCTTCGGCAACGTTTGCCAGTGTAAAGTCGCGGGCCGAGTTAAAGGGGTGCCTGCATATAAGGGTGTAGGGTACCGTTTCCGTGAATGTAACCCGGATCCCTTTTGCGCCGGATGTAACCGCGGGCAGCTTCGCCTGGTCGAGTGCGTTTTGTTGTTCCCGGTAGTCGGAATCATAGGATTGGCCCTTTTCATAGTAATCCTTTTCTACCAGGTCGTCTTTCCCGCCTACGAGCATCCGTGTGCCCATGGACAGGATGAAGACGATAAACACGGTAAGCCCGATGGCTAATTTTGTTCCCCAGCTCATAACTAATAGGTTTTATATGGTGCGATAAAGGTGGTGCGTACCTGGTCGATACGCTTGCCATTTGAAAATATATTGAGCCGAATTTCTGATTTATAGTCTTGCAGCTCGTTTTGCCTGCGCACGAGGAAGAAGGTCAGCTTCACTGATCCGTCGCGCGCAATGGCGGTTTGCTTGTTAACGTACCTGATGGATACCGCCGGGTCGTCGGCCGCAATATTAAACCTCACGGCATGCGTGGTTTTGTTCACCAGCTCGGCGGTGTAAAGGTTGCTGATCATGCTGCCGGGCAGTTCCTGGTAGAGGGTGCCGCTGGCGCGATATACGGAAGTTTCGATGTCGCTGCGGCGGATGATGAGGAAGGCGGTACTGATCAACAATACACCCAGTACCGCCGAGTAGGCATAGACCCGTTTACTGATGCGGAGAGGTTTGCGGCCGGTCACCTGTTCCTCTGTTTTGAAACCGATGAGCCGGGGCTGCCGGTCGAGTTTTTTCATCACCATGTCGCAGGCGTCGATACAGGCGGTGCAGTTGATACATTCGGGTTGGGAGCCGTTGCGGATGTCGATGCCCGTGGGACAAACATCTACGCAGAGGCCGCAGTTTATACAGTCGCCGGTTGGAGTTTCGCTGTTGCGTTTTCGTTTTCCGCGGGGCTCGCCGCGCACGTCGTCGTACATCACCTGGATGCTTTTGTTATCGAGCAGCACACTTTGCAGGCGTCCGTAAGGGCAGATCACGGTGCAGACCAATTCGCGCAGCCGCGCGAAAACGAGGTGGAAAACGAGCGTGAACAGGAGTAGGAAGCTAAGTCCGGCGATATGGGCGGTTACCGGTTCGCGGATAATTTTGATTAAAGACCCGGCGCCAATAATATAGGCCAGGAAAATGTTTGCGATGAGGAAAGATACAAGGAGAAAGATCCCGTGCCTGGCTGCTTTTTTAGCTACTTTGGTAAAGGACAGGGGTGCAGCATCCAGCTTTTTTTGTTGCAGGTGGTCGCCTTCTATCCAATATTCGATGGGCCGGAAAATGATCTCCATGAAGATGGTTTGCGGGCAAGCCCACCCGCACCATATTCGTCCCAGCACCACGGTGAACAGCGCGATAAACACCATGAAGGTGAGCATCCCGACCACGAAAATGTAGAAGTCCTGGGGAAGGAATACCAGGCCGAAGAAGACGAATTTGCGTTCGGGGATGTTGAAAAGGAACAGTTGTTCGCCATTTATGCGGATGAACGGGCCGGTAAACAACAAACCGAGAAGCGTATAACCCACCAGCACGCGGTAATGGTATAATTTTCCTTTGATGACTTTGGGGTATATCCATCGGCGTTTCTTGCCATGGGTAGTTACTTCGGCGGTATGACCTGGGGGAATTTGGGCGATGTTCATGCTTTTGGGTTTATCCTCCCCCGCCTCTGGTATTCCTTCGGAGGGGGATAAGATCTGTGCGCTTCACGTGAGCGCTTTTGATACGAGTTGTTCCTTGCACAGACACGGCAGCTTTTCTTCTTTTGGAGAAGGTGGGGGCAGGACGGATGAGCAAAAGTTAGCCGCCATTTGCTATTCCTTTTCCCCCTGCGGCGCCTTCGCATTCACCGGGTTCGTTCCCTTCAACGAAAGGATATAGTTGGCAACTCCCGCGATCTGTTTCGGCGTGAGCTTTTTTTCCCAGGAGATCATTCCCTTTTCGGGGATGCCGTACTTGATCGTTTTAAAGATGCTGTTTACAGCGCCGCCGTGCAGCCAGTATGCGTCGGTAAGGTTAGGTCCTACTACACCTTGTGCATGGTCGCCGTGGCAGGGCACGCAATTGGTGGCAAAAACGGCTTTTCCTTCGGCTATTTCCCCGGCGTCGGCGGATACCCTTACAGACGATTCGTCTACTGCGTTGGCGGCGCTTGCCAGGAAGGCGGCCTGTTCCGTTTTTGCTTTTGCCATTTCATCGGCGTACTCCTGGTCCTGCAGTTTGCCCCAGCTGAAGACGTGGTAAATAAGCAGGTAGCCTGCGGCGAACACAATGGTGCCATAAAAGAGCCCCATGAACCATGCGGGGGTGGGGTTATTCAGCTCCACGATGCCATCGTAGTCATCGTCTGCCTGCATGGCGGTTTCGTCGGCGAGGGGTTTCAGGCCCAGGAACTTGTTCCATACCGATGGCCGGGCTTTACGCAAAGCAAGCCAGTCGTGGTATTCCATCGGGGCTTCCTGGGGCTCTTGCACCATTATTTCCGGGTGGAATGTGGCGATTTCCATGGCTCTTACCGCCTTGAGCAGGATAATGGCGACCCAGAGCAGCAGCAGCATGAACACCAGCAATACGGCGATCATAATGGTTTGGTAGAAATTCCCGGAAGGCACAGCGGCCGGTTCCTCTTGTGCGAAACCGGCATGTGCAGTAAATAGCAAGGTCGTCA
This sequence comes from Hufsiella ginkgonis, assembly GCF_009834915.1. Classification (GTDB taxonomy): domain Bacteria; phylum Bacteroidota; class Bacteroidia; order Sphingobacteriales; family Sphingobacteriaceae; genus Hufsiella; species Hufsiella ginkgonis. The sequence goes on from NZ_WVHS01000003.1 coordinate 780,222, forward strand.
GTAAGATCAGTCGTTTCATTGCGAAGTTATTGTGGATCGTCGGATAGCGGGAGTTGGCTCATGTAGCCGGTGTGGCTTTTCTTCATGCGCACCAGCAGCACTGCAACAATGACGAAGAAAGCGAGGAACAGCCAAAGCGAGGAAAGTACATATACCTGGCTTCCGGCGATCGATTGTATGAATTGTTTAAACATGATACGGATGTTTTCGGGTGGATCAGTTCGTTGGGTTATGTGCTTTAATATCAACGCCGAGCCGTTGCAGGTAGGCGATGATGGCTACGATCTCGCGGTCGCTCCGGATCTTAATATTGTCTTTGGCAAGGCTGGCTGCGATGCTTTGCGACTGCCGGCCGAGATCGGCATTGGCGGTATTTTCATAACCTTTTTCATAGGGTACGCCCAGCTTGCGCATGGCAGTGATCTTCGACCGGGTGGTGGCAGTATCCAGTCGCTGCGTGATCAGCCAGTCGTACGCAGGCATGATGCTGCCGGGCGACATCGTCCGCGGATCGAGCAGGTGATTGAAGTGCCAGGCATCCGAGTATTTTCCGCCTTCGCGGTGAAGGTCGGGGCCGGTACGTTTGGATCCCCAGAGAAACGGGTGATCGTAAACGAACTCGCCGCCTTTGCTGTACTCGCCATAGCGTTCTGTTTCTGAGCGGAACGGGCGGATCATCTGGGAGTGGCAGCCTACGCAGCCTTCGCGGATGTAGAGGTCGCGTCCCTGCAACTCGAGAGGGGTGTAGGGTTTCACGCTGCTGATGGTGGGGATATTGGAGGATACCATGAACGTGGGCATCAGCTCGGCCATGCCACCTGCCAGGATCACGATCAACGCCACGATCATCAATTGAATGGGGCGGCGTTCCAGCACGCGGTGTGTGTCTTTATCGTGTCCCCGGGGAACGAAATCCGCACTTAATGCGGGGGCTTCCGCCGGTTCATTGGCCACCAGCTTACCCGCCTGCATGGTTTTCACCAGGTTATAAGCCATGGTGATCACACCGGTGAGGTACAGCGTTCCGCCGATGGCGCGAAGCACGTGCATAGGAATGACCTGCAGCGTGGTTTCGAGGAAGTTCGGGTATTTTAACAAGCCTTCTGCGGTAAATTCTTTCCACATCAGCCCCTGGGTAAAGCCCGACCAATACATCGGCACGGCGTAGAACAGGATGCCCAGCGTGCCGATCCAGAAATGGAACGAGGCAAGCTTTTTGGAGAACAACGGCGTTTTGTAGATCCGCGGAATGAGCCAGTACAGGATGGCGAAAGTGAGGAACCCGTTCCAGCCCAGCGCACCTACGTGTACGTGCGCCACGATCCAATCAGTATAGTGCGCAATGGCGTTGATCTGTTTTAGCGCCAGCATGGGCCCTTCGAACGTGGCCATACCGTATGCGGTAACGCCTACTACCATGAATTTGAGGATAGGGTCTTCGCGCACTTTGTCCCACGCGCCCCGCAGGGTGAGCAGCCCGTTGATCATCCCGCCCCAGCTGGGGGCGATTAACATGATAGAAAATGCGACCCCCAGCGATTGGGCCCAGGATGGGAGCGAAGTGTACAGTAGGTGGTGTGGTCCTGCCCAGATATAAATGAAAATGAGCGACCAGAAATGCAGGATGCTTAGCTTATAAGAATACACAGGCCGGTTGGCCATTTTTGGCAGGAAGTAGTACATCATACCCAGGTAGGGCGTGGTAAGGAAAAAGGCGACGGCGTTATGCCCGTACCACCATTGTACCAGGGCGTCCTGCACGCCGGCATACCAGTAGTAGCTTTTGAACGCGGAAACGGGCAGCTCGAACGAGTTTACGATATGCAGCACCGCCACGGTTACGAAAGTGGCGATGTAGAACCAGATGGCCACGTACAAATGCCGCTCGCGCCGCTTAAAGATGGTTCCGAACATATTGATGCCGAATACCACCCAGATGAGGGTGATGGCGATGTCGATAGGCCATTCAAGCTCGGCGTATTCGTGCGACGTGGTGAGGCCGAGCGGCAGGGTGATGGCGGCGGCCACGATGATGAGCTGCCAGCCCCAGAAGTGGATCTTGCTGAGCGCATCGCTATACATACGTGCCTTGAGCAGACGCTGGAGCGAATAATACACGCCCATGAAGATCCCGTTGCCCACAAATGCGAAAATAACGGCGTTGGTATGCAGCGGGCGGACGCGCCCGAAGGTGGTGAACTGGTTACCCATGTTCATGCCTGGTTTTACCAGCTGCATGGCCACGAGCAAGCCCACAGTCATTCCGACAATGCCCCAAATAAGGGTGGCAATGCCGAAGTTGCGGACGGTTTTGTTGTCGTAATGGAATTTTTCGAGCATTGGAATTAATCTGTGTTTTCGGGGGTAAAACTATTGCGGCAGCGGCGGGCGGAAATTGACGGGGGTCTGGCTGATTCGTGATCTTCGTCACATTTTTCCTTATCGGGCGCCTCATCCTCAAACAGCATCCTGATCGCCGGAGTCAGCATATCGTCGTGCTGCCCGGTTTTCGACGCCCAGAAGAAAGCGCCCAGAAAAAGGAGCGCTACCAGGAGACTGATGCCTACCAGCGCATAAATAATGGTCATTGCAGCTGGTGTTTACGGGTGAGGCGGCGGGTGGCCAGGTAGCTGAACGTAAGGATGGTCACGGTGCTCAACGGCATCAGCACGGCGGCGGTAAGCGGCGCCAGCGTGCCTTGTACGGCGAAGCAAAGCCCGGCGATATTGTACGATGCCGCTATCACGAAACTCCATTTTACGGTGCGAACCGCGTCTTTTGCCAGCGCCATAAATTGGGGCAGCAGGTGAATGGAATCGCCGTTAATGATGGCGTCGCAGGCCGGGCTGAAGTTGTTGATGTGGTCGCTCACCGCGATGCCGGTATTGCCTTGGCGAAGGGCTCCGGCATCATTAAGGCCATCGCCTACCATCATTACGGTGTGCCCCTGGTCCTGCAGGTTCTTTACATAATCCAGCTTTTGCCGGGGCGATTGCCCTATGCGTATGTTCGCCGGTGCGAACCATTCCTTCAGGCGGTTGGATTCAAGGTGGGAATCGCCGGAAAGCAGGTGTAACATACAGGTCTCTTTCAGCCGGCTGATCAGTGCTGCCAGGAAGTTGCGGTATTTCATCCGGATGGCGAAATGGCCCATGATCACGCCTTCGATCTTTACGTACACGGTGGGTGTCTTTTCACGGCAGCTGCCGGCGCTTACCATAGCGGCATTGCCGATCACGATGTGGTTGCCTTTTACCATGCCCGAAACCCCCATGCCCGGGACCTCCATAAAGTAATCGGTATCAAGGTATTCCATGGTACCGAACCATTTAACCAGCTCGCGGCTTAGCGGGTGGTTTGAGTTGCGGGCGAGAGAGGCCACCATCACTTTCTCTTCGGCAGAAAGATAACCCTTAAAGTCGGGGTCGAAGCGATTGGGGGCCGTTAAGGTGCCTGTTTTGTCAAACACCACGGTATCGGTTTTTGCCAGCGATTCAACCACTTCCGTGTTACGGAGGTAAAACTTATGTTTGTCGAACACGGTAAGGATCGCCGAAAGGATAAATGGCGAGCTGAGCGATAATACACAGGGACATGCCACGATCAGCACCGCGGTAAACGCTTGCCAGGCGCGGGAACCGTCGTGTTGAAACAGCCAGAACACCGCAGACCCTGCCGCGATGCCAAGCGCTGCGGCGCCAAAATATTGCGCGATGGAATCGTTAAAGGTTTGGATGCGGCTTTCCCCGGAAGAAAAGATCTCGTTATTCCATAAGCTGGTGAGGTAGCTTTGTGAAACGCGCTTCACTACCTCCAGCTCAAGCGCTTCGCCCTGTTGCCTGCCGCCGGCGTACACCGGATCGCCGGCAGATTTGTATACCAGCGACGATTCGCCGGTTACGAAGCTGAAATCGATATAAGCCTGCCCCTTTAGCAGGACCGAATCCGCCGGAATGATCTCGTTGTTGCGCACCAGGATACGGTCGCCGGCTGCCAGGTCTTCGGTCATCACCGTCTTCTCCCGGTCATTTTCCAGTACGGTAACCGCCATCGGGAAATACGAGCGGTAATCGCGCTGGAAGGAGAAGTGCTGGTAGGCACGTTGTTTTACCCAACGCCCCATCAGCAGCAGGAACACCAGGCCGGTAAGCGTATCGCTGAACCCGGCGCCGGTATGGGTGAAGATCTCGTACGCGGTGCGCATGAACAGCACGGCAATGATGAGCGCAAGGGGTGCGTCGAGGTTTACAAAGCGCTTCTTCAGCCCGCCGATGGCGGAAATGAAAAACTCGCGCGCGCAATAAAAGGTAACGGGAATGGTCAATGCAAGGTTGAGCCAGCCGAATAATTGCCTGAAATGGATCTCGGAACCCGGCAGCCCGAAATATTCCGGGAAGCTGAACAGCATCACATTGCCCATGCAAAAGCCCGCTACCGCGATGCGGCGCACCAGGCTGCTTACCGACCTGGTTTTAACCTCCCGGCTTTCGTCTTTCGCGGTAATTAACGGCTCATATCCCAGGCTGGTGATCAGCTCTACCAGTTTGCGCAGGGAGATATCCTGCTGGTGGAAGGTAATGCAAACCTGTTTCTTTAAGAAGTCGATGCGCGAATGGATCACCCCCTTGTGTGCTTTGTGCAGGTGCTCCAACAGCCAGATACAGGAGCTGCAATGAACGGCCGGGATATAAAAAGTAACTACCGTGGTATGTTGGTCCGTATAGTCTGCCAGTTGGCTGATCACTTTGGGCTCGTCGAGGTAAGCGGTCTGCTTGTCGGCGCCGGAAACGGTTTGCCCTGGCGCATCATTGTACCGGTAATAACTGCAGAGGTCGTTTTCGGCAAGCACGCTGTATACGCCCTGGCAGCCGGCACAGCAAAACTGCTTATCGTCCAGCCTATACGGCTTTGGCGGAAGTTCCTGGCCGCAATGGTAACAACGCTCAACCTGGAGCGTGATCTTTTTCATGCAGGATCACGCTGCGGTAAGCAAGGTAAAACCGATCATGCCGGCATGCATGACCAGGCTCAAAAAGAACAGGAATATGGTGGTGCGGGTTAACGCGCCGCTCATGTTTGCCACAATGTTCGCAAAGAACAGGCCCATGCTTGCGCCGAGGAACAGCATCACCGGTCCGCCCATCGAATAAATGAGGAGAAAGGATAATGGTACCAGGAAACAGCTATGCGCCAATAGCGAAACCAGCCACCAGGCGGCATGGTAAGGTTGCTGCGCATCCGCATAGGCGAGATAACGCCTGTAGCTGTTAGGTGCAGAAGAGGTTATTTGAACCGGACTGTGTCCCCAGGTGGTGTGGGGAATTGTTTTTAACGTCGCCATCGTATTAAATATTAATTTGATGACACAAAGTTGCCGGGTTACGGGATCTGCAACCATGTTCACCATCAGGATGAAATATGATCTCCGTCACTTTTTAAGCGCCCTTTGTTCCGTTGCTTTGTGCATACTCACATCATATGCACCATACATTTCATATCCCTGTTTTAGGTTTAGGTTATTCCATAGATACACCGCTCAAGGTTGCCCGTTACGGTATTTCGTCCGTGGTTTCGATCGTCGACGATGAGCTTACCGAACGGATGCGCGCGTTCCATTGCCGGGAGAACGGACGTGAATACGTGGCTATTAAAAAGTCTGACAACGATTCGCGCGCCCGCCGTATCACCGCGTACCTGGACCTGCTTCGCGACCTGGTAAACGGGCAGTTCATGGCATTGAAGCAGGAACCTTTCTTAACAGGCTCCGATATCTGCAAATACTTTGAGCTGCTTCCCGAAAGCTCGGCCCTTAAATATCGTTACAACCGGATGCTGAACGTGCGGGATCGCGTGGAGCGGCACCGTTTACAGCGGCAGCTGAGGCGCGATATGGTGCCGGGCGCCATCGACGTAAATATCATGGCGAAAGTCGACAAAGCCAATCCTGGCGCACATGCCGGGTTCCCGGCAACGGAGAATACCGATGCGCTGGCTGCCTTGCGGGGTTTTGCCGGCAGCAGCCTGCAATCGTCGGTAGTGGTATCGGCCGGGCTGAATACGCGGCTTTATAGCTATTTTGAAAGCTTCGTGGATTTTTACCCGGATGAGCATGGCCGGTTTAAAAAGAAGATCATTCTTAAAGTAAGCGACTTCCGGTCGGCCGCTATCCAGGCGAAGATGCTCGCCAAGCGCGGTCTTTGGGTATCGGAGTTCAGGATCGAGAGCGGCCTGAACTGCGGGGGACACGCATTTGCCACGGATGGATTGCTGCTGGGCCCGATCCTCGAGGAGTTTAAGCAGCAGCGGTCCGCACTGAGAGCAGAACTGTTCGGCATCTGCCGGCAAGCGTTGGCAGGTAAACAAATTGCTGCCGGCGTAATACCCCCGCAACGCGTGACCGCGCAAGGCGGCATCGGCACTGCCCGCGAACACGCCTTTCTCCTGGATTATTACCAGCTCGACGGAACAGGATGGGGCAGCCCGTTCCTGCTGGTTCCGGAAGCCACTAACGTGGACGCCGAAACGCTGCATAACCTCGGGCAGGCAACGGAGCGCGATTTTTACCTGAGTAACTCATCGCCATTAGGCGTTTTATTCAATAACTTCAGGAAATCGACGGCCGAAGCGCAACGATTACAACGGATAGAAGCGGGGCGCCCGGGGAGCCCGTGTACCAAGAAGTTTTTATGCAGCAATACCGAGTTTACGGAAGCGCCTATTTGTACCGCGTCCCGCGAATACCAGTACCTGAAGATTAACGAGCTGAATGAACAACAAGGTCTTTCTGAAGCGGAGTTTGCTGCCCGCTTAAGTAGCATTACCGAAAAGGTATGCCTCTGCGAAGGCCTTTGTGCGTCGGCCTACCTGGTAAACGGTATCCTCAAACCCAAAGAAAGCGAAGCGGTGAGTATATGCCCGGGACCAAACCTGGCATATTTCTCCTCCAGTTATACACTTAAAGAGATGGTGGGGCATATTTATGGCAGGCTCGATTTGTTGAAAGACATTGGCCGTGCCCATGTGTTTATTAACGAGCTTAACCTGTATGTAAACTACCTGAAGCAGGACCTGCTGAATACCGTACAGGTCCTGGACGACAAAAGGAAGAAACATTACGACAACTTTATGAAGCAGCTGGCCGGCGGCATCGCTTATTATGGCAGCCTTTTTCTTTCGATAGAGGCCGGTGCGGCGGCACAGGCACAGCTTGCACAGGCAGAAGCGGAGCTGTCAGCGCTCAGGTTATCGGATTTATGGGCACTGGCATGAAATTGAACAAGGCAGGCGAACGGGTCTCCCGGGAGCTAGGGTTCTGGCTGCGATGGCTGGTAACCACCGCTGTGCTGGTACCCTGCGGAATTGCCGTGCTGCTGTTCCGCGGAGGTAATTACCTGTTGTCGGCTATTTTCGGCAAGTGATAAGGGATGAATCGTAAAACTTGAGGAAATATATTTATCAGCTGAAAGCGGCGACAAAGGACCCGGAGTTTATGCAGGGGCGATTGCAAATCAGCCGATGCGCTATATGGACTTGTACCTACGTTATTTCCCTGGATAAAACCGGGCGCAACCTGATTACGCCATACATAGCAACAAAAATCTCATTCTTTCATAACGGTAAAATTTAGTAAGTAATTGATTTTGGGTTGGTTATTACTATGCTTTTACTGTTATTCTAATTTAATGTTGCAGGAATTTCCAATAGAACCGGGTCAGTCATATAACTTGTGGAAGTATTGACTTGTTAGCCGGAAGCAGAAAGGTTAATCTAGTCTTTCTAACTTGCCACGGCCTGTAAGCTGTACCGGTATTTTTTCCCTTCCTGTACCGATGCTACGCGCCCGTTTTTTTTAAATACGAAAAGCGTATTGATCACGGCGTTTTCGACCCGTTGCGGTTCCGCGCCGGCATGCAAAGCCTGGGCAGAAGATATAATGTCGTTAATATAGGCCGGCCCGAGCGACAGCATCGCCAGGATGTTATCTTCTAATCCCGTAAGGGGTACCGGCGGAGCGGAGATTTCCCCGACCCCCGGTTGGGCTGTCATCTTTACCTGCTTTTGTTTTTTTCGTTTTAACGGCTTCTTTTTTAATGTCTTTAATGCCGCCGGTTTTGGAGCAGCGGGTGCAATACCCGTAAAATACTCGGTGACTAACCGGATCCTGCTGATTTCGTCTAACAGGGCTGCTATCTTACTTTCGAGGAAAGTAATTACATCGTGTTCTGTAATCGTTGCCATAGGCGTGTGTGTGTAATGCAAAAATAGAAATAGCTGTCTAAACGACAAATCATTCGTTTTGATGTGCTATTTTTTTACACACAATGCGATCCTTATACCGTTCCACCCATCAGCGGATCGGAAATGCCGGTTTCGCCGGTTTCTATGCGTCCGGCGAAACGGTATTCAAAATCGGGTGCGCCGGGGATCCGTACGCTGATGTCGTACCAGCGGTTGCTGCCTACGAGGTTAACGGCCATGGGGATCCATTTCTGCGCTGATTTACCGGCGGCAAGGATCGTTTGTTTTTTAGTTCCAGCACCGTAGCTGTTATCGGTAAGTTCCACGGCCACCGGCGTGCGGCCGCTGTTGAGGAAGCGAAGCTCGAGATTGCCGCTCAATTTGTTCGGGCTCATCCGGGTGCGCTGGTATTCGCATGAAATTGTTAACGGCGGATCGTTCACTGTACCCTGGAACATCCGGTAGAAGCCGTTAGGGCCATACACTTCGAGGTGATAATGCCCGGCAATGTCAAAGTCCCAGCTGTCTGCCAGGGTGCTGCCGGGGTTGAGCGCATAATTCCTGGGTGTTTCCTGCTGGCCGTATACCAGGAATGGGGATCCGGCGCTACGGGCGCCAAATACTTCCGTCTTCGCCGAAAAGGCGATAGAGAACTGTTTCTTTCCCGGTTGCGCGGCCCCATCCGCATACAACTGGTAGGGGATAGCGGTCGAAGTACGGGTACCCTTTTCCTGTGCGGGAAGCATTCCGGCACGTGCTGATGACGCGTCTGCGGCGCTGAGCTTACGGTATCCCATGGGATCCTGTTTAAACTGCGCACTGTGTATCTGCCGGATCAAGGGTTCCCTGGCCTGGAATTCGGGCAGGGCGATCTTTTCGCCGTTGTAGGGACGAAATACCGAGGTGAGGTCGCCGCATACCGCTCTCCGCCAGGCGGAAATATTCGGCTCGTGGACTTTCTTCCCGGTTTTATGGCCCAGGAATTTCTCCATGAACTGCAGGATAGAGGTATGGTCGAATACCTGTGAGCATACGGCGCCGCCACGGCTCCATGGCGAGGCGATCACCAATGGAACACGGTAGCCGAGACCGATAGGGCTCTCGCGCAGGTCCCTCGATTCCTTCCCGGGATTGGCACTGCGGTCCTGGGAGAGGGTGACAAATTCCACTGAACTGTCGATGCCAGGCGAAACCATTCCCGTTTTTGGACGGGCCGGATCCGGGGCTACGAAAGGCGGAACATGATCGAAGTAGCCGTCATTCTCGTCGTAACAAAGAATAAAGATAGTTTTCTTCCATACTTCAGGGTTGCTGGTGAGGATGTCCATCATCTCCGAAACGTACCACGACCCGTACCATGGCGCTCCCGGGTGGTCGGAAAAGTTTTCGGGGGCTACCACCCAGGAAATTGTGGGTAGCTTGCCTTCTTTTACGTCGCCCCTGAATTGGTGCAGCGTATCGCCTTTCGGTACGGTGAGACTTCGCGATGTTCCCGCATCGTTATAACCGATGGTGGTGAGGTCGCGGTAGGCCGGGTCGTTCCTGTTGGTGGTAAAAGCCTTTTGGTGGAGGTTTTGATGATGGCGGCTTAGTTTATCGAAGTTGGCGGCCGTCCACTTCGGGCGTTCCTGGTTCACCAGGGCGAGCATAGATCGCTTCTTCCCAAGTTGCGAGGCATGGATGATGGCTTCTTTACTGCCAGCGGGAAAGGTGCCCGATTTTGCTTCCATACCTGCGATCTCAAGCGGCAGCGTTGCCGTTAATTTGTCAAGATAGGCCCGGTGGGTTTCAGAGAACCTGACGTTAAACTGCGTGAACCATTCGATGGGATTATCGGTAAAGTTTGACAGCCAGGCGTCTTCGTCGCCCTCGAGACCGGTGGGCAGGCTGATCTCGTTCTGGTAGATCTTCCAGGAAACGCCGAGTTCTTCGAGCCGCTCGGGGAAAGTTGTCCAGTGCACTTCTTTAGCATAATCTACATTTTCGTTGCGCACCATGGCCGGTGCACTTGCGTGTGGCTCGGGACGTACGGTACCTGTCCACAGGTACAGGCGGTTGGGCGTGGTCCCGGTGAGAGAGGAGCAGAAATTCTGGTCGCAAACGGTAAATGCGTCTGCCAGCGAGTAGTAAAACGGCAGGTCTTCGCGGTTGTAATAACCGAGGGTTAGCGGGGCATGTTCGAGCCCTTTCCGGCCCGACGGCTTTGCGTCCAGCCAGCGGTCATATTTTCCGTCATTGCGGGCATCCACCTGGTTTGTCCACGAATGTGGAAGCGAACCAAGCCAGGTAGACCGCGTTTCTTTTATGTTAAGGCGGAACGGGGCGTAAGTATCGCCGTTCTTATTTTTCTGGAGCCAAACCGGGTCGCCGTCGGGCAGGCGTATAGTGCGGGGATCGTTAAAGCCACGCACGCCTTTTAGTGACCCGTAGCAATGATCGAACGAACGGTTCTCCTGCATAAGCACCACGATGTGCTCCGCATCCAGGTACGTGGTGCCTGCGGCGGGATCTATGGCCATGGCCCGGGCGATAGAGTCGGGCAACAAGGCCGATAAGCCGGCAGCGCCGGAAAGCAAAGCCGCTTTTTTGATAAATTCTCTGCGATTATCCATGTGGTTTCGGTTATTGGCGGATGGCAAATTCACCGCGATCATACCTAAAGCGTGTATCTTTAATGGCAAGGAAAAGTTAAGGATTTTATTTAAGCATAGCCATTCCCGTAATATGAACTTAATATTTCGATAACCTGCTCCCGGTATCTTTGTCCGTTTACACACGCATACCAATCATGAAATTTAACGCCCTTATCTTTTCCATTTTATTGGCCGGATCGGCGCCGCCCGTCGCGCGTGCGCAGAATAAGCCGGAGCCGCCGGTAAACCGGATCATCAGGCTGCTGGAAGACCCTAAAAGCGACCAGGTGCTGGTGGCGGCACACCGCGGCGATTGGCATAATTTCCCCGAGAATTCCCTGGAGGGGATCCTGAGCGCCGTAAAAATGGGTGTTGATATTGTAGAGATCGACCTCCAGATGACCAGCGACGGGCACCTGGTATTGATGCATGATAAAACCGTAGACCGCGTTACCACCGCTAAGGGTCCGGTAAGCAGCTTTACGCTCGATTCGCTGAGAAAGCTCGGGCTCAAAAATGGTCTTGGGCGGGTTACCCGATTCAGGATCCCTACCCTCGAAGAAGTGATGACGGCCGTAAAAGGCAAAGTACTGGTTAACCTGGATAAGGGTTACGATTTTATCGGAGCTTCACAGCGAGTGCTTCAAAAGACCGGTACGCTTAACCAGGCGATCGCCAAGTCGGAGAACCAATTAAACAAGGTACTCGCCGACAACAGCATAGCCACGCTGCGCCAGCTTCACTATATGCCCATCGTAAACCTCGAAAAACCGGACGCTGCCCGGGTGATCGGGGATTTCCAGCAGGAATTTAAGCCCGTCGGTTTTGAGCTGAACTTTGCATCTGATACTTCCGCCATGCTCAATAAGTTCCGGCTTATACGCGGCAGGGGCTCGCGTGTATGGGTTAACTCGTTGTGGACCAGCCTAAACGGCGGACATGAAGACGATCGCGCGGTTAGCGGCGACCTTGCCGGCAGCTATGACTGGATCATCGCCCGGGGAGCCACGATCATACAAACGGACCGGCCGGAGTTTTTACTGGCATATTTGAGAAAGCGCGGCTTACACAAATAGGAGCGACCACGTAGTCGATAGCATTTACGTGGGTTAACAATATCATAATTTATTATTCCCGGTGGCATCATCTTCCGGGGAGATCTTTGCGGCTAATTCCAGGACCATTTTTAGTTAACCAGATGCATCAAAATAAAGTCGCCGGGCGCCCAAAGGGATTAAAGCGGGCTGGTATTGCGGTCGTATTATTTATCGCGGCTTTCAGCGCAACCGCACAGGATCGCGTTTATACCGTTCAGCAAGCACATTCACACAATGATTATGAAGGAAACATCCCCTTTTTAAGAGCTTACAAAAAAGGTTTCGGGTCTATAGAAGCCGATGTTTTCCCGCTTAATAACACCCTGGTGGTGGCGCATAGCCGCGAGGGCATCGACCCGTCGCGGACTTTACGATCCCTCTATCTCGAGCCGCTTTTGCGGGAGCTTACGCTCGATACCGCGCGCAGGGTGAGCCTGCTGGTAGACATCAAGCAGGATTACAGTACCTCGTTAAACCTGCTGGTGAATGAACTGAAGCCGCTGGATAAATTGCTTTCCGCGAAGCGCTTACAGATCGTCATCAGCGGAAGCCGTCCCGGTCCGGCAGAGTTTCATAAATACCCGGCAATCCTCTCGTTCGATGATGACCAGAGCCAGCCCGGCACGCCCGAACAATGGGAGCGGGTTGGGCTGGTGAGCCTCCCTTTTACGCGGTTTTCGGTATGGAACGGCAAGGGACGGATCGTTAGCGAGGAAGCCGTCCGTTTAAAAAAGACGATCGACAGCGTACATACTGCCGGGAAGAAGATTCGTTTTTGGGGCGCGCCCGATGGACCGACCGCCTGGATGGCCCTGATGGAACTGGACGTCGACCTGATCGGCACCGACCAGGTAGAGGCGCTTGGCACGTTCCTGGAAAAGTACGGCGCAAGCAACTACCGCACGGGCGAGCGTTATGCCGTTTACCGTCCGGATTATAAGAGTGACGGTGCAAAACGGAAAGTAAAGAACATTATTCTTTGTATTGGCGACGGGATGGGTATCACGCAACTCTATTCGGCATACACCAGCAATGGCGGGCAGCTGAATATTTTTAACATGACCAATACCGGCTTCTCGATAACCAACGCCGCAGATGCTTATTGTACGGATTCCGCGGCAGGCGCTACCGCGATGGCCACCGGCGAGAAAACGAATAACCGTGCCATCGGCGTCGATCCGCAAAATAAGCCGCTAAGGTCATTGCTGGATTACAGCATGGAAGCGGGAAAAAAAAGCGCCCTTATTGCCGTTTGCGATATTACCGATGCAACACCGGCGGCTTTCTACGCCCATGTGAAGGACCGGTCGCAGGCGGCAGACATCGCCCGGGATATGGCTACGATAAAAGCGGACATCGTGCTAGGCTCGGGACTGAGCCATTTCGCGAGCCAGCCCAAGCCCGGTGCTTCACTGGAAAAACTTGCGGATCGCGGGTACCAGGTGGTGAATAGCTTCCCCGCGTTCTTATCCGCTTCTGCGCCCAGGATTGCCGCAATTCTCCCCGAGGAGGAAACACGGCCGGTGATAGAGGGGCGCGGTCCGTTCCTGCGGGAAGCCCTGGAAAAGGTGACCGGCGCGTTCGCGGGTCACAATAACGGCTTTTTCGTGATGATGGAGGGTTCGCAGATCGACCATGGCGGACATAACAATAACCTGCGCCAGGTAATTACCGAGAACCGCGATTTCGACCAGGCGGTGGGAGAGGCGCTGCGCTTCGCCGACCAGGACGGGGAAACCCTGGTGATCGTTACCGCCGACCATGAAACGGGCGGTTTGACGCTGTTGGACGGCGACTTTAAAAGCGGATCGGTGAACGCCAATTTCAGCACCAACGACCACACGGGAACTCCTGTACCGGTGTTTGCGTACGGCCCTAATTCAGACCTGTTCCGGGGCGTTTACCCTAACAACGAGATCTTTCACAAAATCCTTAAGTTAATGGGCGGGCGATAGAGGCATTGCCGCCTGATTCACTATCTTGTAGCATGAAAGAATATGCCCTGGTAACCGGCGCCGGCAGAGGGATCGGGAAATGCATCGCACAGGTACTGGCCGAAGCCGGCTATCACCTGCTGTTGGTTTCGAGGACAGAGACAGACCTGCAGGAGCTCGGCAGCGATCTTACTGCGAAGTATGGCGTGGAGGCGCACTATTTTGCCGCTGACCTGACGGCTGACGGCGTTCCAAAACAGGTTTCGGAATGGTGCCTTTCCCGCCAGGTCCCTATTGCCATATTGGTAAATAACGCTGGTTACGGCCTGGCCGGCGATTTCGCGGAAGCGGATCTTGCCGGCCAGCTGAATATGCTCCGGCTAAATATCGACGCGCTGGTGATACTGAGCCATCACCTGCTGCCCGAGCTTAAAAAACAGCGGCAGGGATATATCCTCAATGTTGGCAGCACTGCGGCCTACCAGGCGGTGCCGGGGCTGGCGGCTTATTCGGCTACGAAATCGTTCGTGCTTTCTTTTAGCCGTGCGCTGCGGTATGAGCTGAAAAATACGGCTGTTTCTGTAAGCTGTCTTTGTCCGGGCCCCACCGACACCGACTTTGTAAAGCGCGCAGGCATTGACGCCCTGGCTGAGGTTGCCGCCCGCTTTAACATGCCGCCCCTCGATGTAGCAAGGACCGGCATAAAAGGGATGTTCCGCAAAAAGGCGGAGATCGTGCCCGGGCTTACCAACCGATTGGTAGCGTATGCCACCCGTATTGTTCCAAAATTTATCGTGGAGGAGGTTGCCGGGAGGATGTACAAACGGTAGCGTGCCCTGGCCGACCAGGTGCGCTTTTCTACTTCTTCTGGTAATCACTCGGCGTAATCCCAAACTCCGCCTTAAAACAAGTAGAGAAATAGCGCGGGTCTGAAAAGCCCGTGGCGAAGGCGATCTCCGAAATCGTCATCGACTTGTTCTTCGTCATCATCTGGCAGGCGTGTTTTAACCGGATATTCTTGATAAAGTCGTTGGGAGAGGTGCCTATGAGCGAACGGATCTTCCGGTATAACGTGGATCGAGACATGTTGAGCTCCTGCGCAAGCGCCACTACATCAAATTCCGATTCCGACAAATGCTTCTCGGTGACGGCGACAATATCCTTCAGGAATTCGTCGTCCAGCGAGGGGTGCTCAAGCGTGGATATATTAAGCTCGGGACTTGACTTAAAGCCGGATTGCTTTACCCGTTTCGCCGACAGGAAATTGTTGATGCGGGCAATGAGCAGCGGTAATTCGAACGGTTTTGAAATATAACCGTTGGCGCCCGCTTTATAACATTCCACCCGGTCTTCCACGTTGTTTTTGGCGGTTAGCAGGATGACGGGGATATGGCTGGTCTCTATGTCGTTTTTCATCGTCCGGCAAAACTCCAGGCCGTCCATTTCGGGCATCATTACGTCGCTCACAACAATATCCACTTCCTGTTCATGTACCAGTTTGAGCGCATCCTTGCCGTTGGACGCAGTTACCACCCGGTAACTGTGGCGGAGCACGCTTTGGAGGGTGGTAAGCAGCTCGATGTTGTCTTCTACGAGGAGCAGCGTAATGGACGGTTCTGAGGCCTGCACTTCTTCTGCGGCGCCCGGCTCGGCGGTCGTTACGTAGTTATATTCTTCTTCCCGGACGATCGCCGCCGCATTTTTTAATTCGTGCGCAGAATAAGCATTCCTGCTTACCGGGATCCGGATGGTAAAAGAGGCGCCTTTTTCCATTTCGCTTTCAACAGTGATGGTGCCGTGGTGTAATTGTACCAGTTCGTGTGTGAGAGACAGGCCGATGCCGTTCGTCTCTTTATCGGTACGTTCGTTATTGTAAAACGGCTTGAATATATTTTCCAGTTCCTCCTTCGGGATTCCTACGCCGGTGTCGCTTACTTTCACGGTCAGGAACGACGTACCGGCTTCATCGGCCACTGCCACCCATACCTTCACCTGGCCGCCTTCGGGTGTGTATTTAAAGGCGTTCGACAGCACGTTGAATATCACCTTGTCGATTTTATCTGCATCGAAGCAGGCATCGTCGCCATTCCCGTTTAAATTGATGGTGAAAGTGATGTGCTTCTTTTTCGCCAGCGGGCTGAAGTGGTTGCGGCAAATGTCGTCGATAAAGAGGCAGATATTCCCGGTGGAGAGTTTCAGGTGCATGTTCCCGCTCTCCACCCGCCTGAAGTCGAGTACCTGCTGGATGAGGCGCTTCAGGCGGTTTACGTTCGAACGCATTTTTTCGTAGTGCGGCAGCGGCTTTTTTGCGGTGATCTCGGTATCGTCGATCAGGCAGGAGATGATCGTTAGCGGTGTCAGGAGGTCATGCGAGATATTGGTAAAATAGGCGAGTTTGGCTTGCGTGAGCTCCTCCGTTTTTTCCTTTTCGATCTGGGCGATGCGAAGGTCGCTGCGCAGCCTGAGCCGGTACAAGGTAAACCGGAAGACGCTATAGGCGAGACCGATCAGCAGGAGCGTGTAAACGGCGTAAGCCAGGTTTGATTCGTAAAATACCGGTTTCTTGTAAATAGATAAGGAGGTAATGTGCTCATGCCATTTATTATCCGGTCCCGAGGTTTTGATCCGGAACGTGTAATTACCTTTTCCCAGGTTGTTGTAGGTGGCAAATTGCCGGCCTTTTGGGGCGTACACCCAATCCGGGTCTACGTGGTCCAGTTTATAGGCGTACCTGATCTTGTTGGAATAGGTATAATTTAACGATGAAAAATCGATTTCCAGGTTATAGTCTGAATGTTCGAGGGCTAATTGTCTGGTGCCGAAGTCGTATTTCCCGCCGCCGCGCAGCAGCACCGACTCATTGTTGATTTTTATATCGGTCACTTCCGCACGTTCGTTTCCTGCCGGGACAGGGGTATCCTGCGAGCCGGTAAGCACGCTGATGCCCCGGTTACCGCCAAAGAACAGCTTGCCCGAAAGTTTGCTTTGCATGGCCGATGATTTGGCGAACGTGTTAACCACAATGCCGTCTTCTGTAGAATATTCGACAAAAGAGCCGGTGCGGCGGTCGAGTTTAAAGAGCTCCCTGGCGGTGGTTATCCATACATGGTTATTGTCGGTAAGGATGTCGAGCACCGGGGAGCGCGGCAGGACGTCGGCCGCGATGGCGTCGTGGAAACGTTTTTGCGTGATGTTGTAAGCGATAACGCGGCCGTTTATGGTGCCGATCCAGAGGTTTCCATCGTCATCTGCCGCAAGAGCTTCCACATCGTTGATGCCGGGACCGTTAACCGACCCATCCAGCCTCGCGACCAGCTTTACCTGGCTGCCGGTGATGCTGAGCTGGTGAATTCCCTTGCCGCGGGTACTTACCCATATCGACCCGTATTGATCGCAGGTGATGCCGGTGATGTAACCGGGAACGGCGTTTACGTGCCGCGGCAATTTCTCGCCCCACGGTTTTACGAAGAGGCCGTTATTGGTGCCGATCCAGATATTTGACCCGGGGTCTTTGAAAAGGTAAACCGGGAACCCGGCGGACGGTGCGGCATCGGTAAGCCGGATCTCTTCTTCCCGTACGATTTGCTGACCCCTTTTCCGGAAAACACTGATCACCGGCAGGTTGGTGGAGCCTATCCAAACGTCTTTCGTGCCGGGAATCTCCACGGCGCAGCTTACGGAGCGGATAGCGGCGATGTCTGTGAGGTGCGGAAACTCGCTGTAAAGCTGTACGGTTTTTTTATGCTGGTCAAAAAAGCCCAGGCCAAGGCGGTTCAGGTTACACCAGATCAGCCCGTCGCTGTCTTCATAGAGCATCATAAAATCGGGAGCGATCTTATAGCGGTCTTTAATGGAAGTGAACTGGAAGTTCTGGATCTCCGGCTTTGTAAAGTTTACGGTGAATGCGCCTTCGCCGAAGGTGCCGATCCAGAAAACGCCGTCGCGGTCTTTGTAGAGGTCGTTAAAAATGTTGTTCACATTGGCAAACAGGCCAGGGAATTCCACTTCTTCGACCGTGCCGGCAGCGGTATACCTGAAGGCGGTGATCCCGGAAAAGGACACCACCCACACGAAACCAAAGCGGTCGTCCTGCGTAATATCGAAAAAGAGCTTTTCTTTTTCACCTCTATGCCGTTTACTGGTGAGCATTATTTCCCGGTACATTCCCGGTCCCTTCTTTTCCGGGTCGAACAGGTAGAGGCCGCTTCCCCAGGAGCAGATCCAGTATTGTCCCTGTTTATCCTGGAAGATCTTAAACGGGTTATTATTTGCGCCTACGGCGGGGTAAGCGATAAAGGAGCGCTTATTTTTATCATAACGGAACAGCCCTTTGTTCCAGAAACAGAACCAGGTATTTCCCGAGTGATCTTCGTAAATGGAGCTCACGGCCGTTGCAGGGATCGATATGCCGCCGGTGGCATCGCGCCGGAAATCATGTTTTAATTTGAGATCCGGACCGTAGAGATAGAGGGTAGCCCCGGCGCTGATCCAGACTTGCGATTGGCGATCGACCAGTATGGTGTTTATTTTGCTGTCGCGGAGACGCCGATCCGGGAATTTTGAAACCCGGTAGCTGCGTTTATCAATAGTGAACAGACCAGCCTCCGTTCCTACCAGGAGCACGTTGTTTACTTCGGTAATTACGTTGACGTTGTTCGCCCCGGGAACGGCGCCACCGAAATCCGTCATTTTGAAAGTAACTACCCGGTAGGCGTCGTAACGACAGAGCCCATCGGCCGTGCCGAGCCAGATATAGCCTTCTTTATCGTGAAAAATGCGGTTGACGGTATTAGAGGGAAGTTTGTTATTCCCGGATATGGGGAACACGCCGATCTGGCGGGCTAACACGGTGCTGTTAAGCGCCAGGCATACCCATAGCAGGAGGAAGCCGCTTTTCTTTTGAAATGTTGAGATGGTATCCAGGTTAGTTACGATGGTCGCAGATTTCCTGTAAAAATAGGAAAATTCGCAGGCTATCTGTGAAAACTTCCGGGGTCCTTAACAAACAAACGGTGCAATGCCGCAAGGCATGCACCGGATGTTACCAATAGAACTAACTAACTAATTCTAAATTCTTGTGTTTATTGTTTGTCTTCGTCGGCCACTGCTTCCTGCCATGTTTTCCAAACAGGAACGGTTGCGCTATAACCGCTATAGCCAGGGTTTTGGGCAATCGCCGCGCCGCCATTGGAGTTTATCGCGGTTTGCGGTATTGGCCAGTTGATGTTTTTGGGAGCGATGGTATACGAGCGGTTCTTTACGGTCACCTTGTTTTTGTTATAGAAGTCGCTGTAATGCTCTATCCGCTGGAACCAGTAACTGTTTTGCGCCAGGTTATCTACCGTATAAGTGTTGCCCCATTCGTCGGCTTTGCCGCTGGCAGCCAGGCAATACGACACGCGACTCAGCTCGGTAAAGCGCCATTCTTCCATATTTAACTCGCGGGCCCGCTCGTTCATAATGTCGCCGATATTCACCGTGGTATACAGCTGCGTACATTGTGCACGCTGCCTGATCTTGTTCACATCGGCCGTGGCTCCCGCGATATCGCCCTTGTAGAATTTGGCTTCGGCACGGAGCAGGTAGGTTTCGGCAAGGCGGTAGAAGTACAAGTCGCCGGCGCCACCCCTGTGGTTGGCTTCATTCACGTTCTGTGATTCGGTAGGATCTTCGATGTAATACTTATAGTGCGGCCATTCGAAATAGTTACGGATGGTATCGTTGCACAGCAGGGCGCCGGCAGCGTTACGCAGACGCACGTTCTGGCCGTACCAGGCGGCGCTGCTGGGGTCGTTGTACTTAACCGCTTCCATGGTGCCCCAATTGCCTACGGCGGCATTATGGCGCAGGTCGCCCGCGTCGTTCACCCCGTTTACGTACCATACTGCTTTTTGGGCAAAATAGGTAGGGCGGATGTGTGCGATACCGCGACCGATGGCATGAACATAATCATACTGTGCGCGATAACTTGCGTTTGACGTGGCAAAGAACCGGATGGCCTGTTTTCCATCGGGTGCGGTGGTGCCTGCCGCATCCATAAACGGAAGCCAGTTACGCATAGAGTTCATCTTAATCCCCATGTCGGTATTGTTGCGGTTGATCATCACCAGGATATTTTCCTTATTGGCGGCAATCGCTTTGTTTTCCGGGCGATGCAGGTCCCAAACCACGTTTCGGGTAACGGGCCAGGTAGTAGCATACGGGCTGATGAAGGCGCCGAAGTTGGCGGTCATTAAGGAATAACCCGAGCTATTGATCAGTGCGTCGGCTTGCGTGATGGCTTTGTCGTACTGTCCGGTCGCCAGGTAGCATTTAATAAGCAGCTGGCGGCAGGCTCCTTTGTTAACGAGGCCGGTAAGCGTCATTTGTGCCTGTTCGGGTACCCATTCCACCGCTTGCTCCATGTCGGCAGTGATTTTTTGCAGGATGGCTTCGCGCTTGGTGCTCTGGTAGTTCACTTTAGGGCTCTCCAGGATCTTGGTCACGAGCGGCACGTCTTTGAATTCGAACACCAGGGAGAGGTACCTGAACGAGCGGTGGAACAGCGCCCTGCCCCTGTATTGGTTTTTGGTGGTTTCGTCGAGCCCCTGTACATTGCCGATAAAGCTCAGGATGGTGTTGGCGTACTTGATCCCGTTATAAGTCTCGTTCCAGAAGTATGAGGTTTGTTCGGGCATATCGGTGGGCGTAAGCCGCGTGGCGATGTCGGCGAAAATGTTCCCGTCGTCTGTTTTACTGGCTACGGCCACGTCCGAAAACATGTATTCGGTGCTGATCGGCAAGCCCAGGTCGACATATTGAAAGTACGTCCAGTAAGAGCGTAAATGCCGGTCGCAAATAGCCATAGCCGCATCCAGCCCGCTCTTGGTCGAAAATGTTTGTCCCGGTTCGTACAGCGACAAAGGATCGGGCTGCAGGTACGATTTCTTGCAACCGGAAGAAGCGGTGAGTAAAAGCCCCGCCAATACCAGCAGTACTTTGGATAGCTTTCCGGCAATTTTATATATAGTTTGATTCTTTTTCATCGTTCTTCTCTTTAGAAAGTTGCATTTAATCCGAATGTAAATGTCCTGGGCGCTAGACCGCCGGTCTCGATGTCCCAGTAATCCCAGTTCTTATCTTTTTTCCAAACCGCGAGGTTCCGCACGGTACCATACACTTTCAGCTTATCGATACCGCGGTTAACGGTCAGTCGCCGCGGAACGGTGAATCCCATGGTTACGTTCTCCAGGCGGATGAATGTGCGGTCGTAAAGCATACCCGGGGCATTTACGCCTGAAGGGCCTTTGGCGTCGAGGCGGGCATAGCTATCGGATGGGTTTTCAAGCGTCCAATAGTCTTTCGAGTACGCATTGGCGAGGTTGGTTACCAGCGAAGTTCCGTTATCCTGGTTCAGGTAGTTTCCGCTGAGGCTTTTGTGCCCGAAATAGCCATACATGTTGAAAGAGAAGTTCAGGCTCTTGTAATTGAAATCGTTGCGCAGCGATCCCATGACGGGTGGCGCGGTTTGGCCGAGGAACTCTTTATCCTTATCGTTATATACCGGTGTGATGGTGCCGTTGGCGTTCACCACATCGTCTGCGGTGTAGTTATTGGCCACTTTAGGATCCCCCGGGCGCTGGCCATAACGCGCTGCTTCTGCGGCTTCGTTTGCCTGCCAGATGCCGGTTACGCGGTAGTTCCAGATCGAGCTGATCGGCTGCCCGATGAACCAGCCGTTGCCGATATCGTCCCGTTCTTTGGTCCCGATCACGTTGCCGGAAGCATCAAGTACGTTATCGTACACATAGTACAAATGCTTGATCCTGTTTTTATACTTCGAGAAGCCGAACGTACTGCTCCAGGTGAAGTTGTTACTGCGTATATTCTGCGAGTTGAGCGTGATCTCAAAGCCCCTGTTCTCTACTTTTCCGAGGTTGGTAGTAATACTTCCGAAGCCGGTGAAACCTGGCAGCGACCGGTTCATGATCATATCTACGGTAGGTGTGATGTAGTAATCGATATTTCCGGTGAAACGGTCGTTCAGGAAACCAAAGTCCAGCCCGCTGTTAAATGATTCCGTTTTTTCCCAGTGAAGGTTCGGGTTAGCCAGGCGGCCTATCGATAAGTAGCGGTATTGTATCAGGTTGCCGCTGGCATCTAAATAACCCATGGTAGCCCCTACGCCGGCGCCAAGATTGGCCAGTGCCAGGTAGGGGTCGGCAAGTGAGCGGTTCCCGTTTTGTCCCCATGATAACCTGAGCTTACCCGTACTCATCGGCGCCCAATGGAAGAACTTTTCGTTGGTAAACGTCCAGGCGAAGGCGGTGGAGAAGAATGTCGCCCGCGGGTTAGACGTTCCGAAAGCGGAATACCCATCCCGGCGAACCGAGCCGGTAACCATGTACCGGTTGTCGTAAGAGTAGAACAATCGCCCGAGCATACCGTCGGCGGTTTCCTTAATGTCGTCAGAGTCGTAGCTGCTTTTGTTCTTATCTCCATAGTAGGTTTCGTGGAAACCCAGCGCGTCACTTGGCAGGATATTGCGGGCTTCGATCCGGTCCATCCACGACTGCCGTTTTTCAGCTTCCTGTACAAGCGTAACGTTTACCCGGTGTTTTTCCATAAAGGCATGCTCCCAGGTAAGGGTGTTGTTCAGCGACCAGTCAAAACGTTGTGTCTGCTCGCGGTTTACCAACCCGTTGGTACCTTTCCAATCGGGGTGGCTGGCCGATTCGTAGTAACGGTCGTTAAAGAACTGGTAGCGGGGCGAACCGTTAAACGAGTAGTTGATGTTAAACGGCAGCTTCACTTTGGCGCTGAAAATGGTATTTAGCACGGTGTAGCCTTTGTCGAGGTCCATGTAGCCGCGGTTAAAATCATAATTATAACCGTAGTTGTTTACCATCGCATCGCCCATGGGGTGTACCATCAGGTTGCCGTTGGCGTCTTTATAATTGGCATACGGCGAATTGAGGGTGATCTGCCGGTTCCAATCCACTGCCAGGTCGCCGTCTGTGCGGTGCTGGAAGTTAACGTTACCGCTCATGTCCAGCCATTTGTTGATTTTGCCGTCCACTTTCAGGTTAGCACGAACGGCGCTGTATTCGTTCCCTTTGGCAACACCTTCGTTAGAGAGGTAACCGAGGGACATATAATAGTTGATCTGGTCGGCCGCTCCGGATGCGCTGAGGTTGTAATCCTGGTTAACACCGTTCTGGAAGGTGTGATCGTACCAGTCATACGTTTGGCCGGCAAGAAAATTCGTCATCACGGTGCTTTGAAGCAGCAGGCGTTTTCCCCAGATCTCGTTATCGGACGCTGTACCGTTAGAAGCGGTAGTATACGCCTTCCACTGGTCGAGCGTAATGCCGTATTTCGCCAGGTTTTCCGCGGTCGGCTGTACATAATACCCGGGCTGCGCTTTAAACGACGACTGGTAAGCCTCGTATTTCCCGGTCGCGGTATTTACGCCATAGGTTGGTGCAACGTACCAATCCTGGCGGTATTTCATGTATCCGGCCCCGTCGAGCACTTTGCGCTCGGCATTCATGGTAGAAACGCCCACGTTGGAGGTAAAGTTGATCTTCGGTTTCCCCTGTTTCCCTTTTTTGGTGGTGATGATGAGCACGCCGTTGGCGGATTTGGCACCGTAAACGGCAGCCGCCGACGCGTCTTTCAGTACGTCGATCTGCTCGATATCGTCGGGGTTTATCTCTGATAGTTCACCGTAAAAGATGGTGCCGTCGAGGATCAGCAGGGGGTCGTTATGCCCGCCGGCGGAGTATACCGAACGCTGTCCGCGGATCTGGATAGAGCCGCCGCCTTTTGCAGAGGCATCGAACCCGACGCTCACGCCCGGCGTTCCGCGAAGGATGTCCTGGGTGGTGTTCGGGTTTTGATCTGCGATCTTATCCGGGCGGATCTGGGTAATGGCGCCGGTAAGGTCTTTTTTCCGCATAGTGCCGTAACCTACTACCACCACTTCTTCGAGGTTTTTCGAAGAGGGCTCGAGTTTGACGTTCAGCACCGGGGTTGCGTCCAGGGCTACGGTTTGTGCCAGGTATCCAAGGAAGGTCACTTCAACAGCTTTGGTGTCGCGGGGTACTGCCAGGGTGAATTTACCGGTTGCGTCTGTACTGGTGCCGATGGTGGTGCCGGTAACTTTGACAGCGGCGCCGATCAGTGTTTCGCCGTTTTTGGCATCAGTTACCACGCCGGTGATGGTGCGTGTTTGTGCCGATGCCATGAACGGCAAAAGCAGCATCAGCAGGGATAATAAATTTCTGCGGCCGGACCGCTGATGTTTATTATTCAACAATTTTGAGTAATAATTTAGCATAGTAATAAAATAGGTGGTTAGTTAAATTAGTTAGCGGCGGTTTTTGGCAAGCGCCGGATGTTAGCTCCTGTAACCAGGTCAGGTGTCTGAAAAGATGATCGTTTGTTTCATTATATGGTTAGTTATTAATTGGTATTGCAACGCGGGAAAAAGGACGGCCGGCAAACGCCGTCAGGCTATTAACAGCTGGTACAAATGGTTGCGGCTCCGTACGGATACGCAACAGGCCTTCTGCCGCGGACCTTCGCAAGCGTTTATAATGGCATTGGTTATTGATTAAAAATCGGTCGGTGATCTTCTGTAGCAAAGATTGATTTCTGGGTGGAAAGTGATGTTCAATGGTGTGTCAATATGGTTTGAAATCCGTTCACCCGGTTAATTTTTGCAGCGGTTCGGCTTAAACTAACGATAGGAGCGGAACGGCGTAATTCCCATGCCGCTCCCTTCACCTGGCACATTTACCTACATAATCTGGCATGATTTCGAACCCCGGCAGTTGCTTTTCGCGGTAGCTTTGTACCATACAACCAATTGTAACCTGCCTTGCCGCAGGGAGAATCCCTTCCGGCCGCAGCGGAATATAAACCCCGTACTTTATGATGAAACTAAACTTCGTTTTTTTACTTGTGTGCGCCTGCATGGCGGCGACCGCCCAGACGACGGTCAACGATTGGGAGAACCCGTCGCTGGTAGATTTCAACAAAGAGAAGGCCCATGCCAGCTTTATGTTGTATGACAACCCGGCCGACGTAAAGACCGATGACTATCAAAAGTCCGGCTGGTACCAATCGCTGAATGGCACATGGAAGTTTTTATATGCCGATAAGCATGCCGACCGGGTAAAGGATTTTTACCGTACCGACCTGGATGATTCCCGATGGAACGACATCGCCGTGCCGTCTAACTGGGAGTTGAAGGGATTCGGCATCCCCATTTACACGAATATTGTTTACCCGCATCCTAAAACGCCCCCTATGATCGGCGCAGACAATCCCGTGGGTACGTACCGGCGTTCGTTCACCGTACCGGCTAACTGGGGAGATAAGGAGGTGATGCTTCATTTCGGGTCGATCACGGGGTGTGCGTTCGTGTACGTGAACGGCCGTAAGGTGGGCATGTCCAAAGTGTCGAAATCGCCGGCGGAGTTTAACATCACCCGTTTTTTAAAACAAGGCAATAATTCGCTCGCGGTGCAGGTGTTCCGCTGGCACGACGGGAGCTACCTGGAGGACCAGGATTTCTGGCGGCTGAGCGGCATTGAGCGGGATGCTTACCTGTACGCCCTGCCGGAATCTACCGTTTGGGACTTTTTTCTGAAGGCCGACCTCGACGCGCAATACCGCAACGGGCTGTTCTCGGCGGATATAGACTTGCGTCATTTCGTGAGATTGCCGGGAGGCAAAGGCAGTATTACGGTAGAACTATTCGACCGGGCAGGGAAAAAAGTGTTTGGTGAAGAGAAATCGTACACCATGGGCGCCGATACCGGTCAGTCGCTGCATTTTAGCGGCACGGTGGCCTCGCCAATGAAATGGAGCGCCGAGTCGCCGTACCTGTACGATTGCATCATCACGCATAAAAACGGAACGGCAGCGCCTTGTTATACCGGTGCAAAGGCCGGCTTCCGGAAAGTGGAGATCCGCAATGCCCGGCTGCTGGTGAATGGTATGCCTATTATGGTAAAAGGCGTGAACCGCCACGAGCACGACGACATACAAGGCCACGTGCCTGTGTTGGAAACCATGCTGAAAGACATTAAGCTGATGAAGCAGTTTAACGTGAATGCCGTAAGGACCAGCCATTATCCCAACGATCCGCAATGGTATAAGCTCTGCGACCGATACGGGCTGTACCTGGTAGACGAGGCGAACATAGAAACCCACGGCATGGGCGCCGAGTTCCAGGCATGGTTCGATAAGAGCAAGCACCCCGCATACCTGCCCGAATGGGCGCCGGCGCATATGGACCGTACCGTGCGGCTGGTGGAGCGGGATAAGAACCACCCTTCGGTGATCATCTGGTCGCTGGGCAACGAATGCGGGAACGGCCCCGTATTTACGCAGACCTACCAATGGATAAAACAGCGCGACAATACCCGGATGGTGCAGTTTGAGCAGGCCGGGGAGGCTGCCAACACCGATATCGTATGCCCGATGTACCCGAGCATTACCAATATGAAAAGGTATGCCGCGGCGGAAAAAACACGGCCCTATATCATGTGCGAATATGCCCATGCCATGGGCAACAGCAACGGCAACTTCCAGGAATACTGGGACATCATTAACAGTAGCCAGCACATGCAGGGAGGCTTTATCTGGGATTGGGTGGACCAGGGCATCCGTTCGGTAAACGCAAATAAGGACCTTTACTGGGCGTACGGCGGCGACCTGGGCGCTTTTCATCTCCAGAACGACGAAAACGGCGTGGCCGACGGCCTGTTAAGCTCCGACCGTACGCCCGACCCCGGGATCTACGAGGTAAAGAAGGTCTACCAGGACGTGCTGTTTACCGCCAAAGATATCAGCAAAGGAATCTTTACTATTAAAAACCTGTTCAACTTTACCAACCTCGACCAGTTCAATTTTAAATGGGTGCTGTACCGGAACGGCGAACAGGTAAAAGAAGGCTCCTTCGCGGTAGCGCTGGCGCCGCATGAGCAGAAGGACGTTTCGCTGCAGGTCCCGCTGATGAAATCTGCAGAAGGATCCGAGTATTTCGTGATACTAAGCGCTTCGGTAAGAACGGCGACCGAAATGCTGCCGGCGGGCCACGTAATCGCCGAAGAGCAATTTAAACAGGCCGGTGATTTTTTCGCCCCGGCATCGCCGAAAGGCGCCCTGAAAATAACCAGGCAGGAGGGTAAGGTGAGTTTTACATCGGGCGACGTTTCGGGCGAGATCGATCTTCGCCAGGGTACGATAAACGCTTATAAAAAAGGCAGCCAGCAGGTACGGCAGTTCCCGGAACCCTATTTCTGGCGTGCACCTACGGATAACGATTTTGGCAACCACATGCCGCAAAATATGGGGATCTGGCGCAATGCGCATGTGAACCGGAAAGTAAAGAACGTAATGGTGGGTGAGCAGGATGAAGCCGGCCTGCCGGTGATCGTCGGTTACCAGCTGGAAGGCATTAACGTGCCTTATACGGTGACCTACCTGGTGCAGAACGACGGTTCGGTGAAGATCACCGCGGCGATAGATATGACCGGCCGCGACCTGCCCGAGCTGCCCCGCTTCGGTATGCGGATGCAGCTGCCGGGATCTTTTGATAACCTGAGTTATTATGGCCGCGGCCCCTGGGAAAATTACAGCGACCGCAATACCGCCGCCTTTGTGGGCAAGTACACCGACAAAGTAGAGAACCAGTTCTATAAAGGCTATATCCGTCCCCAGGAAAGCGGCTATAAAACGGATGTGCGATGGCTCAGCCTGCTGAACGCCCAGGGGAAAGGACTGAAAATTGAAGGAGCACAGCCGATCTGCTTCAGCGCACTGAATGTGGACACCGAAGAGCTTGATCCCGGTTTAAACAAGCGGCAGCAGCACCCTGCAGACCTTCATTACGGGAACACGGTATTTTTATCCATCGATCTGAACCAGCGCGGGGTGGGCGGGGATGATAGCTGGGGCGCATTACCCCACCTTAAATACCGGTTGCTCGACAAAAAATACAGTTATAGCTATGTATTAAGCCTTATCGATTAACGCCATGAAATTGAAATTATACGGGGTTGCGGTTAGTATGCTGGTAATCGCTTTGTTAGGCGGCCCGCTTGCTTACGGGCAGAAAAAGAAACCGGCGGTTACTGCGCCCGTACAAACCGACCGGCAGTTCTGGCTTGCGCAAATGGACAAGATGGTGCGCCCCATATTTGCGGGCCTTGCGCACGACAGCCTGCGGATATCCATGCCGGGGGTGGTTTCAAAACGCGTAGATAACCGCCAAAACCGCCTGGACGTCATGTATGTGGAGGTGCTGGGCAGAACGTTGAACGGCATCGCCCCATGGCTGCAACTGGAAGATGGTGATGTCGCAGAGGTGGCGCTGAGAAACCAGTACCGCAAGTGGGTGATAGCCGGCATGACGCACGCGCTTGACAGTAACTCGAAAGACTTTATGCGTTTTACGCTGGGCGGTCAGCAGTTGGTAGATGCGTCATTCGTGGCCTTCGCGTTCGTTCGTGCGCCCTGGCTGTGGCAAAATCTGCCGCAAAAGGAACGTGACCTGCTGGTTAAGTCTGTAACGGCTACGCGCAGGTTTCGCCCGGTGTTTTCTAACTGGCTCCTTTTTTCGGCCATGAACGAAGCTTTCCTGGCGCAATACGGTTACGAATGGGACCCCATGCGCGTTGACTATGCCATACGGCAGCTGGAACAATGGTACGTAGGCGATGGAATGTATACCGATGGCGAATCTTTCGCCTACGACTACTACAACAGCTACGTGATCCATCCTTACCTGGCTGCAATTTTAAACGTGATGGGCAAAAAGAACAATACTTATGCGGCCATTGCGGCGAAAGTAAAACAGCGGAATGAGCGGTACGCCGTGATCCAGGAGCGGCTGATCAACGCCGACGGTACTTTCCCGGCTACGGGAAGGTCTATCGTTTACCGGGGCGCCGCGTTCCAGCACCTGGCAGATATGGCTTTGCGCAAAGCGCTTCCGCGACAGCTGGCCCCGGCACAGGTACGCTGCGCGCTTACTGCCGTGATCCGCAAAACGCTGGAAAGCCCCACTACTTACCGCAATGGCTGGCTTACCATTGGCCTGTATGGCGAGCAGCCCGACCTTGCTGATGTGTACAATAACCAGGGGAGCCTGTACCTGTGCTCAAGTATTTTCTTCCCGTTAGGGCTGCCGCCCACCGATCCCTTCTGGGCCGACCCGGCGATGAAGTGGAGCGCACAGCGGATCTGGAGCGGGGAGGACTTCCCGAACGATCACGGGGTGGATTTGAGATAGGCTGCCATGGCGTCGAGCTCCGGCTTATGATACACTTTCCCGTTGGCGATCACCGAGCTGAGGTGATCGATGGCGGAGATGTCCTGGAGCGGGTTGGCGGTCAGCATGATCATGTCGGCGCATTTGCCGGCTTTGAGGCTGCCGTAAAACCGGGATACCCCGAAGAACTTCGCCCCGTTGATGGTCGCCGTGGTAAGCGCTTCGCGTGGGGTTAACCCGGCTTTCACCAGTAGTTTTATTTCTTCGTGAATGGATTGCCCGGGGTATACGAATGAGTTGGACGCGCCGCAATCCGAACCGGCCACGATGTTTACCCCTGCCGCATACATTTGCGGAACCAGGGCGGTACAGGCTTCATTAAATTTCTTTGTAAACGTAGTCGCCTCGGCTGTTTGTCTTTTTGCGCTGTTTACGCGGCCCTGGTAGGTTTCGCGGATGACGGGATCGATGTATTTAAGCAGGCTGTCTTTATTATGGTCGGTGTCCTTGATCCCGGCCAGTGTCTTGCTGATAAAAAGCGTTGGGGTAACGGTAAACTGTTTCCTTGCCAAATACTTAAACAGCTGATCAGCTTTATCCTGGCTGAATGTTTCTACTAACGATGGCAGTGCGGCAAACAACCCGATGGGACGTGTTGTATGTTCGCGTTCCCGGATGAGGGCGGTAATGCTGTCTTCTTTGGCTGAACAGGCTTTAAAAATGTAGTAGAGGTGTTCTGATCCGTCCATTCCCAGGTCGGCAGCTTCCGTTAGCTTCACCGTGAAGGGCATGTGCCCGCTTACTTTCAGGTTTCTTTTTTTTGCCTGCGCGATGATTTCCAGGTAGGCGCCTGCTGAAATCTTACTGTCGTAGATCTTTACGAAATCGGATGGGATCCGCTGCAGGGAGTCGAGTGCGGCAGCGACCTGCGCCGGCGTTTCTACTTCGATAGACCCTGCCCAGGTCGACTGTGGGCCATCCAGCTTGGGCCCGGAGGTGAAGATCCTCGGTCCGGCGAGTTCGCCCTGGCTGATCCGCTTGCGCCAGTCGAGTACTTGCGGGGTTATGTCGCCGCCGCATTCTCTTACGGTGGTAACACCATAGGCCAGGAACAGCGGCAGGAACGCCTTATTGGCGGTTACGGTGGCCGGCCCGCCACGGAAATGGATGTGCATGTCCCATAAGCCCGGCATCACATATTTTCCGGCAGCGTCAATATAACGGTCGGCCCGGTAACTGGCGGCCGTTTTTGTGTCGGCAACGACTTTGATAGTGTCACCGGATATGGCGAGCAGTTTTTTATACAATATTTTGCCGGCGGCCACATCCACGATGTTTGCATTGGTGACTACCAGGGAATATTTCTTCTTAGCAGGTTGTGCGTAAGCGCTGACGGCCATAAACAGGACCGTACAGGTAATGAAAATTTTTTGCATAAATAAAACGCAATATACAATGCTTTAAGGATATGGATAAGCTTTACCTATCTCCTGGGGGGAATAAGCGAGAAAAATAAACGCGGCGATGAGAGGTTTCCGGAATTAGCGCCCATATTGTAACTTAGCCTGCCATACGGATAGGCGTAAGTCACTATAACCGGTAATCAGCATGAATATACTCATAAAGACCCTCGCCATTATTACGGGTTATGCTATTTTTGTCGTTTCCTCGCTGGCTTTGTTCCAGCTTTCGGGGCAAAAGCCGCACGATCCGGCAACAGGCGGGTTTAGGGTGCTAACCGCTTTCTATGGCGCTTTTTTCTCGATCGTTAGCGGACTGGTGCTGCAGCTCATCGCCCGGACAAAAACGCTTACGCTCAATATCGTCCTGGCAGTTATTATCGCCGGTTTTGCCACGTTCTCGCTGCTCAAGGCAGGCGGCAGCCATTGGACGCAATGGATGGCCATCCTTATTTTCGCACCGGTGTCTATCGTTGGCGGTTTATTTTTAATCTGGAGGCGTAGCGCCGCTCGTTAATTTTGGAATGAAGTCAATATGCCGTGCCGGCGGTTTATGTATTCAACAATCCCTGTGGGGATGCGGTGTTTACCGGACGTTTCTAACGTGGGCGGACCCACACTTTCGGCGCCGGCAATGTATATTTAAAATATATTTAAGATTTTTAACTAAAATAAAAATTATTGAAATATATTGATTACCTTTGCCGGTGTAAAATATAATACAATGAAAAAAGAAGGAACAGTTAAGTTTTTTAACGGAACAAAAGGATTTGGATTTATCACCCAAAATGATGATCGCAATGATATTTTTGTTCACTCAACAGGCCTGATCGATGAGATCCGCGAAAACGATAGAGTATCGTACGACGTGGAGACCAGCCAAAAAGGTCCTAACGCGGTAAATGTACAGGTAATCTAACACCCTATAAGTTATTCGTAATGAAGCCGCCCGGAAGGAGCGGCTTTTTTTATGACCGGCGGGTAACGCTGCTCTGGTAAACCAGGGTCGATTCGCAGGGATCCGTAGTGCCTTGAACTGGCGCGGCGTCTTCCGGCCGGGGTGTGCAGGCAAGGGGAATGTGGCCGTTCCCGGCAAAAAGCCCTGAAGTAGGATCCAGGCCCAGCCAGCCTGTTCCGGGCAGGAACACTTCCGTCCACGCGTGCAGATCTACCGTATCCCCGCCGCCGCTGTCTGACAACTGTACCAGGTAGCCGGATACGAACCGGCTCGCCAGGCCGAGGTGCCTCAATAATTGTACGAGCAGCCATGCCGAATCGCGGCAGGAGCCAAGAGCTTTGGCTAAAGTTTGTTCGCTGGTCTGGATACCCGGATCTAACCGGATGGTATATGCAACTTCCCGTTTGATCATGGCGGTGATATTTACCATCATGTTTATGGTTGGGCCCTGGTAAGTACGCGCCTTTTCTACCAGCGCCGCCAGGCGCGGCCCGTATTCATTTACTTCCAGGCAGGAAAATAGGTCTTTGCAGAGCGTTTCGGGATACCCGAACGGGTAAGTGAGTGCATATTCGTCCGTAAAGAAATTAAACGGGTTAAAGTCGGGCAGCCGGGTGGAGAAGGTCACGTCGACGGACATT
This sequence comes from Hufsiella ginkgonis, assembly GCF_009834915.1. Classification (GTDB taxonomy): domain Bacteria; phylum Bacteroidota; class Bacteroidia; order Sphingobacteriales; family Sphingobacteriaceae; genus Hufsiella; species Hufsiella ginkgonis. Next base: position 812,451 of record NZ_WVHS01000003.1, read on the forward strand.
TCTGATGTTGGCGCCATGAAATCCACCCTTGCGGCAAAGTTGCCGAATACATCCTGCTGCCAGTGAAAGTGGATATTGGAGGGCGTAACCGTTAGCGTAAACGCTTCGGGCTGAGCCGGACTATGCCCCGAGGGCCTGAGCCTGAACAGGTGCGTAGTGAGAAATACAGGTTTGTCGTACCGGTAAGCGGTACGGTGATGGATGGTGATGTGCATGGGGTGAGGTAGCGATGTGAGGTAATATAGCATTTTTTGATCATGCAACCAGTATAAAATAGCTATAGGCGAAATAAGTGCGCGCAAAATGACCCGCCGTTTGTTATACTTGTCAATGATCTTTTAAAAGTATGTATAAAGCCCTTATTTTCGACCTCGACAATACCATTTATCCCGTAGCCTCTGTGGGCGACAAACTCTTCGCCCCGCTGTTTGAATTAATGGAACCCTACCGCGACCAGATCGGGGAGGAAGCCATGGCGGCGGCCGAAACGGAGATCATGCGCCGTCCATTCCAGAAAGTAGCCACGGCGAGCGGTTTTCCGCCGGAGCTGTTAGCGAAGGGCACCGAGCTATTGCGCAACCTCGAATATAACGGTCCCATGCAAACCTACCCTGATTACGCGCTCACCCGGGAGTTTGCGCACGACAAGTTCCTGGTAACCATGGGTTTCATGAAGTTGCAGCGCAGCAAGGTCAGGCAATTGGGTGTCGAGCTGGATTTTAAAGAAGTGATCATTGTCGACCCCGACCAGTCTGATCAAACCAAAGCCGACGTTTTTGCCGGTCTCCTGGAAAAATACGGTTACCACCACAGCGAAGTGCTGGTGATAGGGGACGACCCGGAATCAGAAATCCAGGCGGCGCGGAAGCTCAGGATCGATACCTTCCTTTACGACCCGGAAACCAGGTACCCGCATGCACAGGCTACACACCGGGGAGAAAAGTTCGGAGATCTTCAGGCGTTAATCAAAACGTCTTAGGTTATGTTTAGTCAGGTCCTGTAGTTTCCCACATTTACAACAAATTACTACTCTTAACTGTATTTTAGAGCGATATGATCGTAAACTTATATGGTGGATCCGTTACCCATAAAACTACCCCGAAATGAGTAAAGTGTTTACCATAGCAGAAGGACTGGAAAACCTGGGCGCCCTGCGAACGGGCGGGCAAGGCTCGGTATACAAAGGCAGGCGAACGGGAAGCATTTATTCGGCCATTAAGCTGATCCCAACACCGGTTGCTACGGAAGATGAGCAGGATAAGAACTACCGTAATTTCCGCAGCGAAGTAGCAAAGCTGGAGAAGGTGAATGCCGACCCGAGCCCGCACGTGGTAAAGATCCTGGGTTGGGGGATTACCGAAAGCGGCTCGTTCCCCTATATCGAGATGGAGTATATCGAAGGCCCCGACCTTTGTGAGCTCCTGCAGCCGCCCAATGCAAAGATCTTTACCCTTAAAGCGCTGATAAAGGTCGCCGAACAGCTGGCCGACGCACTGGCACACTGTCACAAAGTAGGAGTGAAGCACGGCGATATTAAAAGCAACAACGTAAAATACAACATTCATAACGGTAACTACGTGCTGCTGGATTTCGGGCTGGCCATTATGAGCGAGGAGCAGCGCAGGAGCAGCATCCGCCATGCGGGTGCCATCGAGTTTATGGCGCCTGAACAACATGAAGGAAAAATGCTGCCGCAAACAGATGTGTATAGCTATGGCGTGATCCTCTACGAGCTCTTTACCGGTTCGGTGCCTTTTCCCCTCCCGGGAAGTGGTGATAGCGGTCGCAATGCCGTAATGCTTAGCCATATGGAAGCACAGGTGCCCGATGCGATGGTAGCCCGCAAGGCAAATCTTCCCGCGGAATGGAGCGCCGAAAAACAGGTACATGAAATGCAGGTGCCGGCCTGGCTGCTTAATTTACTGTCAACCTGCCTGGCCAAATCGCCGGCAGAGCGCTATGCCGATGGAATGGAACTGCAGGAAGCGGTGGTGAACGGCAGCCTGCAGGCGGCCAATACGGATGCAGACGCCTTGCGGAACGAGAATGAACAGCTAAGAGCGGCACTGGATGTTTACCGCAATTCGGTGCAGGAAAACCAACGGAGCGAACAGTCGCACGTAATGCTTTCAAAACCGGTATTCACCGCCCTGGTCACTATGGTGGTGCTTGGCATCGCTTTCGGCGTTTTTGCCTTTTATACCAACAGGGACCGGCGCGATTTTACTTCGGCTCCGGTAGACTCCCTTAAAAGCGGGCAGGACACGCTGGCCGGTGGGGAAAACGATCAATCTTCCGGTTACCCTTATACACCCGTGCAGAAAAACGCGGACAGTACAATTGACAAGAGCCCGGGTGAGCAGGTTTTGCCACCGGAAACAGCCGAGGAAGAGACGGATACCGTGATCCGCGACGCACCACAGGATACTACGGTACACATTCCGCTGCCGCATTAACGATTGCCGGTCAGCCTGCGTAATTAAGCAAACATCAGAACGGCATTATGCGTTGAGATACCATAATTTTAACATAAGCAATGACACCCACCCCGAGTTTTTGGCAGCGTATAGGTATACAGGATTGGTTTTTAACCAATGAAAATACCGCGATCACCGGGAAAACCGCGGCGCTCACTCCCGAGGTGATCTATGACTACATCATTGAGAAGTTCCGCGAATCGGTGAATGAACTCTCCTTTGCAGGCCGCGTTGTGTTTTACCACGAATTTATTATCAGCTTTAACGCGGATGACTACCACGATTTCGTGGAAAATAAACAAGGTATCTTTGGGCTCATTGTGCAGGAATGCGTAAAGAAATTTTACGGCATCCTGAGAGAATACCGCGCGGCGGGCAAAGTAGTGGCCCCAACAGGCTCGAAATGGGTGTTCCGGCTGGTATCGCACCCGGATTATGTACGTGGCGACAAAGGGTTTATCGGTAAGCTGCTTCCCGGAAACAACGAGAAAGCAGAGAACCTGCGCGTTACGTTCATACCGCGCCAAACCGGTATCGCCCAAACTTTTGACGTAAACCAGGATATCCTGACCGGCTTTACCTATTATAGTGACGGCTATCTCGAAATACCGTACGACGATGAACTGGAAATGACCGGCGACGACAACCCGCCGGCAAAAAAACAGGCGGTGGCGCGTTTAGAGACCATCATTCCGGATAAGCAATTCGCGGGAAAAAAGGTAGAATACCTGATGCAGGCAGATGACCTGATCGTGTCAGGAAACGACGATCCCCGCGATGATGCCGGCATCTTTAAGGTCCCGTCAGACTGGGTGAACGCGCCGCACCTGCATATCCGTTATAACCGGGCGGATGGTAAATTTTACCTCGCGTCATTTGGCGAGGTGACCACGCTGAACGAAGTGGCGGTTCCCAGAAGCGATGTAAACACACCCGTGTGGACAGAGGTCCCCGTAAACTCGCGGATGCTGCTGAACGGGATCATTGGCCTTAATCTTTTCAAAGCATGACGATGCTTTCGCAGATCCTGTCTGTTTGCCTGCTGGTTACGGTGGTGGGATTAATGGCTGCTCATTTTATCGATATTAAAAACTCCCGGAGAAACAATGGCTGAGAATTATTTTGGGATGACCGACCAGGGCCGGCAGCGCAGCAATAATGAAGATACTTTTATCGCCGCGAAGATCCTGGACAACCGCTTCGTACTGGCCTGCGTGATCGATGGTGTAGGGGGGTACGAAGGTGGGGAAGTAGCGGCCGCCCTCGCCGAGCAGCAGTTTCTGGCTGCCATGTCGCACGCAGATGGCGAATTGATCCCTGCCATGATCCAGGCATTCGGGCAGGCGAATGATGCCATTTACGAGCAAAGGAAGCGGGATAAGAATCACGAAAATATGGCCTGTGTAGCCACGATGGCCGTGGCGGATGTGGCGCACAACGTGTTTTATTACGCCCATGTGGGCGATACGCGTCTGTACTTGCTGCGCGACGGATCGCTGATCAAGATCACTAAAGACCATTCTTTTGTGGGATTCCTGGAGGATTCGGGAAGGTTGTCTGAAAACGCCGCGATGACCCACATGAAACGCAACGAGATTAATAAGGCGCTCGGGTTTACCCCGAACGTAGACGATGATGAGAGCTACATCGAAACCGGGCAGTCGCCTTTTTTACCCGGCGACCTGCTATTGCTATGCAGCGACGGGCTCACCGACCTGGTAAACAAGAGCGAGATCAGCCTGGTACTTTCTTCGAACACCACCTTGGCGGCAAAGGCATCGGCATTGGTACAGGCCGCTAACGACCATGGCGGGCGTGATAACATTACCGTGGTGCTTGTGGAGAACGACAAAGCGCTGGCCAAACCCACCGTTACCCGGCCGGCCGGCGCGGCGCAGGATTACGTATTGCCGGCATCGGCCGCCCCGGTGGCTGAACCCCAAAATAGGCCTTCTGCGGGAGCGACCGCCACCGCAGCCAGGAAGAAGGCCAGTATGACCCCGGTTTTTGCTTTCCTTAGTTTGCTGTTCCTCGCGTCCACCGTTTGGCTGTTCGTTAAATGGCAGGATGCCAAAGCCGGGGAACAAACGGCCGATAGCGTATTCCCGCCACGGAATGCGCAGGAGATAAGGCTGCAGGAGGCCATTGACCGCGCATCAGGTGACACCCTTCTGCTCCCTGACTCCGTTTACAAAAGTCCCATCCTGATCAGCGACACGCTGTACGTGCAGCAGGATTCGCTGTACCTGTTATCCAAGAATGGCATGGTGCTCAAGCGGGATCCGGGGTATAACGGTCCGGCGCTTGTGCTGGCCGGCAACTGTAAATACCTGGTACTTGACAGTGTAAAGCTGGAGGGTTTCGCCACCGCAGTACATGCCAGGAGCGGAGCCCCTTTCACCCCGCATAAGCGGCAGGCACGAACCGTACGGCCAGTCTCCAAAACCCCGCACCATGCAGCCAGGTAACGCAAAAGCTGCCGGAAGGGGTACGGAAAGGTTTTTCCTGCTGCTTATCACCCTGATACTTTCCCTGCTGTTCTACCGCTTGTATACCGTGCTGCAAACACGCATGACGGATGTAGACAAGCGTCTTGCAGGCGGCACGATGGTAAACCTGAACGGCAAAGATCCGGCGGGCCGGCTCCGGCAGCTGCTCGAACGCGGATTCTATTTCGAAGATAAACGCGACATAGATCTCGTTGAGACCACCGTAGCGCAAAATATGACAAGTCGCCAGAAGATCGAGAACATCGGCGAGCTGAATAAACGCAAATATTACATCGATGCCGACGTAGCCTTCAGGCAAGGTGGCGAATCCTACAAAAGGAGGGTAACCGCATCGCGTGCGTTACTGGGTTATACCGGCGACGATTCCCTGCGGTTTAACCAGGAGCGAAGATCGCCGCCCCCGCTTACTCCTGGAATCGACGCAGCCCTGGGCAACTATCGCATCGGCGGCGTGATACTGGATACAGGTAAGCCCGTAGCCGGGGTATTGGTGCGGCTGGACCTGGTTTTGCCGCAGGATAGCATTTACAGTGACGAGCCTACCGAAGCCATCAGGCCATATACGGTAAAGCGCGCCGGGTTGGTGAGCACTTATATCCCCGACAGCGCCGGGCGGCGTACCCTGCAATCCCTAACCGCCTACGCGCGTACCGGCGACGATGGGAAATATGCCTTTAACAACCTGCCGAATGGCAAAGCGTTTAAGGTACTGCCGCTGCAGCCGGGATTCCAGTTCGGATCGTCACAGGGCATTCAATCGCTGGAAGAGGATGTTTCGTTTACTTTTAACCGGCAGCCGCATACTATCCGGCTGTTATCGACCCGCGATTTTAATATCCTGAAAAAAGAAAAATCGCTGATCATCCGAACACCGGCGGAGTTTAATTCCTGGTTTATAGTGATAGCCATTTCCTTCCTTGCGGGATTCCTGGTGCTTCACTGCCTCTTATCCTGGAAATTCAATGCAGCAGACCAGGTGATCCTGCCTGTGGTGATGACGTTAATCGGTTTGTCGCTGCTCACCTTATTAAGCTTACAAGACCCGTTACGCGACCGTTTCCTGGCCAGGGACACGTTGGTATACCTGGGCATCGGCTTTGTGCTGCTGTTCCTGGTACCGTTCCTGAATATGCGGCGGTTTAATGCCGATACCTGGATTTACCGGATGATCGTGTTTAAGAACGTACGTAGCGCTGCCAATGGATGGCCTTGGATCGTTACTGCCGTGATACTGCTGGCGCTTACCATACTCTTCGGTACCGGCCCCGAGGGAAGCGGGGTAAAAGTGAATCTTTTCGGGTTCCAGCCCAGCGAGATCGTCAAATACCTGGTGATATTCTTCCTCGCGGGATTTTTTGCGATTAACGAGAAGCTCATCAGCGAATATGCCACACTCCGTAAACGCTGGTCGTTCTTTTCTTTTGCCTTGCTGGCGATCCTGGTTACACTGATGCTGTTCCTGTTGCTGGGCGATCTCGGTCCGGCCATGGTGGTGTGTTTCACTTTTATTACGCTGTTCTCCTTTTCGAGAGGCGATTTTATGTTCATGGCCGGCGCTGTGGTAGCTTACGTACTTACTTCGTGGATCGTAAAAAACGTGTGGTTCTCTGCCCTCATCACCGGGGCGCTCGTTGCCGGCATGATGCTGTTTAAACGAAAACAGCTCAGCGAATCGGCGGTGATGGTGCTCGTGATCATGGCCGCTTTTTTAACGATCGACCAATTGCCATACCTTGATAAGCTGTTCCAGGGTCCGGTACAGCGGTTAACAGACCGCAAAGCGATATGGGAAGATACGTGGAATAACGAGGTGTTCGGCGGCGACCAGGTGGCCAACGGGCTTTGGGCCATGTCGAGCGGCGGCTTAAGCGGGCAGGGCGTGGGTGAGGGCTTTGCCAAAACCATTCCGGAAGCACATACCGATATGATCCTTCCCTCGATGGGCGAAGAATTTGGCTGGACCGGTATTGTCTGTATCTTCCTGCTGTTCCTCTTATACCTGCACCGTGCCATTATCATCGGCAGGCGGGCGGGCTCACCGTTCCTTTTTTACCTGTGTGCGGGCATCGGCATTTCTACGTTTGTCCAGTTCCTGCTCATCGCGGGCGGCTCCACGGGGGCATTGCCGCTTTCGGGGGTATCGCTGCCGTTTCAGAGTTATGGAGGGTCGTCGCTGGTGGCTAATTTCCTGGCGTCGGGATTTTTGCTGTCGGTCTCGCTGGTACGAGGTACGCCGGTACAGCTGGAGTACCTCTCCAAACAGCAGGACCGTAACCTGGTGCCGGCGCTGGTGGCCGCCTGTATGGGCATCCTGCTGCTTACGGTAAATGTTTCGCGGTACCTGTTTAACAATAAAAAATGGGTGGTACAGCCGGCGTTGGTGGCCGACAGAAGCGGTGCGCGTATGTTCAGTTATAACCCCCGCATCGCTATCCTGATGAACAGGCTGCAGGCCGGTTCATTATATGACCGTCGGGGCGTGCTTATAGCCACCAGCGACCCGGCGCTGGTCAGGAAGCAACGGGGAAAGATCCGGGAGGCAGGCGCCACCGGGTACAGCCTCGACTCGGCTATGCACAAACGCCTCGACCGGTATTATCCCTTCGCAGAACAACTGTTTTTCTGGACCGGCGATGCCAACACTGGCGTGTTTAATGGCAGCACGAACGGCTATTATGCAGAATATGAGCATGCTGCGGAACTGAGGGGATTTAAGCTCCCCACCACGAGCTATGACGTGGTTTCGCGCCGCTACCGCGAAGATCGTTTCCTGGCACGCGGCGTGCGAGAAATGACGGTAGTGAAAAAAGATTACGGTGCCCTGGCGCCGCTATTGCTTGCCGGGATTAACAGCGATGAAGTGAAGGCCTTTAAAAAACGTAACCGTGACGTGCAGCTCTCCATCGATGCCGCCCTGCAAACAAGCATCCAACGGTCGATCGCCAAGGACACCTCTTTGCTGGACAACCGTGTTTCGGTAGTAATTATGGAATCCGGTACCGGCGACGTACTCACATCGGCCGTGTACCCGCTTCCGCCTGTGCGTAACTGGGAGAAGCTGACGATGACTACCGCCGAACAAAACCAGCTGGATGGCTGGATCACCACCTCCGATCTCGGTTTTACGCATTTTACGCAGCCCGGCTCCACCGCCAAAGTGCTCACGGCTATGGCCGCCTTTAATAAGCTGGGCATGGCCGCCGCCGATAAGAAATTCCACGTAAGTGCCTGGGAGCGGATCCGCACCAAAGGAATTGAGCCCGATGAAACCGGCGTGATCAGCATGGAACGCGCGGTGGCCAAATCCAATAACGTGTACTTTATTAAACTGGCTAACGAGGAGCACCTGCAGGAGGAAATGGGCGACCTGTACCTTAAAACAGGCATGTTTCTCCATGGCGCCGGCGGTTATTATTACTCGCGGCAGGAAAACAACACCGCCCGGGAAAACAAATGGAAAGAACTGTGGCGCAAAACGGAGTTCAACACCCGCCCGCGTTACAATCCTAACAACATTCGCCGTACACGTGCCAAAGGGATTTCGGGTATGGCATGGGGGCAGGGTGAGCTGATCGCCACACCGGCCGCCGTAGCCCGTCTCGTTTCGGGCGTAGCCAACCGGGGGGTATTGTTGCAAAACAGGTTCGTGCTTAAGGTAAGCGATTCGGTGCTCCCGGTAAAACCGGGCGTTAAACTGGCCAACGACCCGCGTTACGCCGCTTTACTGCGCAACTATATGATCGCGCAAAGCGCTCCAAAGGTACCTATTCTTAAGATCGCGGTAGCCGGCAAAACCGGTACGCCGGAGCGTATCTGGAAAAAAGAACAGATCAATGACGGGTGGTACGTTTTCTTCGCGCCATCGCTGCACGGTAAGGGCAACCTGGTGGTTTGTGTGCGGGTGGAAGCTACCAAAGGCTCGTCGGATGCGGTGAGGCTTGCGGGGAATCATGTGATCCCCTTCCTGCTGAAAATGGGTTATATAACTGGCATTAAACCTCAAACAATAGAATAAAGCGGGGGTTTATGGAGTATAGTTCCGGTGCCCGCTCCCGGCTCCTTAAGTAGTTACAACAGCATGATATTTGATTTATTTAAAACGACCAGCGGCGACCATCAGCCAGATGTAAAAGGCACGAGGCATGCCCTGCTGCAATTTATTAAACAGGAGCTTCAAAAAGCCGAAGGAGGTGAGGGCGGGAACATCAGGGGCCTTTTGCTGTACCTGTCATGCGGAGACAGGGAACGGCATATCTACGAGTCGGCGGTATATGACGATGAGCCCGGCAGACTGAAAGCGGAGGTCCAGCGCATCGCCGATGATTACGCCCTGGGATTGCCCGACACCTGGACACTGGAGGTGCTGTTTGAAAAGAACGTGCCGTCAGAAGCCACCAAGGCGGCCGACCTGGATGCCGCGTTCTTTATCAAAACGAATAAACATTTTATCAGGCGCTCGGTCACAGCCTACCTGCGGGCCCTGAGCGGGGAGACCGTCCATAAAGAATACACTATCACTTCTGAAGGGGGAAAGATTAACATCGGCAGGGACCAGAAGGCGCAGGTAGACGACGGTTTTTTCCGCACCAACCACATCGCTTTCCCATCGGAGAGTGCCAGTGAAAGTAACCGGTTTATCAGCCGGCAGCACGCGCATATCGAATGGAGCGCGGAGTCGGGCAGGTTCCTGTTGTTTGCCGACGACGGCGGGATCCCGCCACGCAACAAAGTTAAGGTACGATCGGAGGAGAGCGAGCACCTGGTTAAGCTGCATTCGTCAGACATCGGCCACGAGCTAAAGGAAGGCGACCAGGTAGTACTGGGCGAATCGGCAGTGCTCGAGTTTAGTTACCGTCCTTTACACGATGAGTAAGGTATTTACCATAGCGGAAGGTTTAGAGAATCTCGGTGCGCTGCGCACAGGCGGGCAAGGTTCGGTGTACAAAGGTCGCCGCACGGGCAGTATCTATACCGCGGTGAAACTGATCCCCACGCCGGTAACCGTTGAGAACGAGGAGGATAAAAATTACCGCAACTTTCGCAGCGAAGTAGCGAAGCTGGAGAAGGTGAACGCCGATCCGAGTCCGCACGTGGTGAAAATGCTGAGCTGGGGCATCACGGAAAGCGGTTCGTTCCCCTACATTGAGATGGAATACATCGACGGACCGGATCTTTGCGACCTTCTGCAGCCGCCAAACGACGGGATTTTTACGCTGAAGGAGCTGCTGAAAGTGGCTTTACAGGTATCGGCAGCGCTGGCCCATTGTCACCGGGCGGGTGTAAAGCACGGCGACATTAAGAGTAACAACATAAAATATAACAGGCACACCGGCAACTACGTGCTGCTGGATTTTGGCCTGGCCATGATGAGCGAGGAACAGCGCCGCAGCAGTGTGCGCCACGCTGGCGCTATCGAGTTTATGGCCCCGGAACAACTTGACGGTAAAATGTTGTTTCAAACCGATATTTACAGCTTCGGGATAATGCTGTACGAGCTTTTTACCGGCACCGTACCATTCCCTTTATCGGGAAACAGCGATACAGGCAGGAATGCGGTAATGCTGAACCACCTGGAAACGGCCGTACCCGATGCCCTGGCAGTAAGACGCGCAAACCTGCCGCAGGCGTGGAGCGCAGAAAAACAGGCGCGTGAAATGCAGGCGCCGGCATGGTTTCTTTCGCTGCTCGACGTTTGCCTGGCCAAATCTCCCGATAACCGGTATAAGAACGCAATGGAGCTGCAGGACGTAGTGATAAATGGCAGTCTCTCATCAGCAGACGGCTATACCGCAGCCCTGCACAACGAAAATGAGAGCCTGCGGGCGCAATTGGAAGAGTCGCGACAGGCGAAACTGAACGAAACGATGAAGCTCGCCGGTTTACAGGCCATCGCGGCCAAAGCGGGCATCATTTACAACGAACAGCATGGCCGGTTTGAGCAGAGCCGAAGGATCATGCAAACCACCCGGCCTGTATTTATGACGGTATTGGCGTTGGCGTTAGGATCTGTTGCATTTTTGCTGTACTCATTCTTCGCGAAACCGGACCCTATGCCGGTTTCTGCAGCCTTTCCTGTCGGAATAAAATCGAACAAGCCTTATTACTCTCCCTATATCTTTATTAAATCCTATAACTATGACAGCGTGTTTAACGCCAATCGAAAGGTGGCAGCTAAGAAACCCGTTTCCCTAAAACGCGACCAACTACCTAAAAAGGACTCAGGGAAAAAGAAGAAAAGGAAGCGGTTCCTGGGCGTGTTTTAGTGTGTATGCGTAATCTCTTGATCGTTCGGATAAGTTAACTTTAAAATGATGCCAGGTAAACACGTTCCCGTTAACATGCTCGTTATGGCGCTTGAAAATCTCACAGGTGATTACACGAACAAGGTCCTTACGCGTGTGAATGACCATGTAATCCGGGTCAGTGTGATGACGAAGGAATTCTACTGGCATTATCACCCCAATTCTGACGAGACCTTCCAGGTATTGGAGGGCGGCATTCGTATAGATCTTGAAGATGAAACGATTGAACTACAACCCGGTCAATTATTTACCGTACCCAAAAATGCCGTTCATCGTACGCGGCCGGTGGGGGACAGGTCGGTAAATATTACGTTCGAAAGACAGGATATGGAAACCATAAAAGTGCGGCAGCCAGAGCGGTCTATTATTTAGCCGAGAGTTCGTTTTTTACTTCGATCACAAAATCAACTACACATTAAGCGTTTAATATTCGCGACCTGGAAAGCCGTTCACCGGTATACTCAGAACGCCGGTATCCGGTTTGGGAGTTTTCATGGAAAGACCACAATTCCTGTTATAGAATCGCGGTCCGTTCACACACCTATTTATAACAACAACACAACACGTTTCTAAAAGATTACTTCACCTTTGAGAATTTAATATTACTCACTACCGGGTTACTAAAATTCAGCCCGGTAACTCTCCCGGTTTTATCCCGCGTAAAGCGGAAAAAGATACCAGCCACCTGGAAAGTATCCCGGTCTACGGGCTTACATTCCGGGTTGTTGCCCGGTGAGTCATTGAGGCGCGCTACGAGTACGCCGTTGCCGGGAACGATTTCCAGGAAGGCGCCCAATTCGTCGCTCTGGTAATGCCCGGCAAACGATCGCAGGTCTGCTTCACTTAGCGCAGGAGCCTGTGCGCGGCGGTAGCGGGTGCTTTTTCCTTCCATCGATTTAAGCTCGAACTGGTTCGCCGAAAGAAAATTCAGTTCGAACCGGTCCTGCGACAGGAAGAAAACCGAGTTAGCCCAGCGGCGGAACCGGCCTTTAGAGATCAAGGCAAGGCCCGGACCACCGGCTACGCGGAACCTGTCGCGGTCTACGGCCAGCGTGATGGCATCGCCGGTTTTCTCATTGAAGTATAGCCCGGCATATTGGTTGGCTTCTGCGAGGGCTTCGCCCGTAAGGGTGGGAGGCGGACCGTCTTCGGCGACAGGGGCGGCCGACGATTTTGCGTACAAGGCCAGCAGCCGGTTAGCAACGGAAGTTGCGCTCATGGCGTCAGAATTACAGGTAATGGCAATAGACAGGCCCTGCGATGGAATGCGCCCAATCCAGGTGTGGTAACCCGCGGCGCCCCCGGAGTGCCATACGAGTTTGGTGTCGCGGTACGGATCGAGCGCCAGTCCGCGTGCATATCCGAGTTTCCGGCCGTTGTTGAGCGTGGCTGGTTCCTGGAGCTTTTCGGTAACAAAAGCACCGATACGCCCGCTGGTGAGGGCATCGTTCCAGGTGAGGAGGTCGGTTACGTTGCTAAAGATGGCGCCGCCGCCGCGGTCATTCCCGAGGTACATATTTACTTTCCAGCTGCCGCCGTCCCTGGCATAACCCAGGGCCCGGTTTGGAATTACCTGCTGCATATCAGATACGTAAGTAGTGGCCGTCATGCCAAGCGGTTCGAACACGCGCAAGCGGATCAGCTCAGGAAACGGGGTCCTGGTGGCTCGTTCGGCAATTTCTGTAAGCAGCACGAAGCCGCTGTTGGAATAGCTCCATTCTTCGCCGGGGGCAAAATTAACGCTGCGCTGGCGCAATATGAGGCTTAACGCAGTAGGGTCTCCGCCTGCCAGCGGAAGGAGCCCGGTCCAGTCGCGGATGCCGCTGGTATGGGTAAGCAGGTGATCGATCGTGATCTTGTGACCGTAATCAGGAAGCTCGGGAAGGTATTTATGTACATCGTCAGATAGCGATAACTTTTTATCCTGCACCAGCAGGAGGATTGTTGCTGCGATGAACTGCTTCCTGGTAGAGCCGATATCGAACGTAGTGGCCGCATTGATGGCGACGCCTCGTTCAAGGTCGGCCGATCCGTAAAAGCGGTTTGCTAACACGTTTCCGTTTTGCGAGATGGCGCAGGCACAACCCGGTGTGGCAGGTGTGGCCCAGCTAAAGATCTTATCAATATCGTTAGTCTTATCTTGCGGATACGCGAACTGAGCGGCAGCCAGGGTAAGTACCAGGAGGGAGCATAAAAATTTCATGGTGTTATTAGGTTAAAGCGTAAAGGAATTATTTAAAATATAATTTATAAAGTACTTTGTTTTGCAAAGTTAATATTATGCTTTGTTATTCAAAGTAAAATAAGAGATTTTATGGGTCGGCGGCCTTTTTGGGTGTGTCGCCGACTTCAGGAGCTGGATTTCGAGAAATTTACCGCCGGGAAATATCTTAAAGGTTGCGATCTCTCCTGCGGCCTGCCGGGAAATACCGGGTAGTTGAGAATTGATGAGCTGCCCTCCGGAATTTTTGATTAATATTGCTTTAATGAAAAAATTAACCTTTGTTCTGGTGAGCGGAGCCTTGCTTACGGCTTCCACCTACGTTTCTAAAGCGCAGCAATCGGTTCCCGCTTCTGTGGAGACAAAAAGCCCGAATTCTGATTACAAGCCCGCTTTTGCAGGCCAGACACGAATCGTCCGGGTGACTACGAAATCAGCCTATGAAAGCAAGATCGTGACCTCGTCGCTGCGGTTTCCCTGGGGAATTGCGCCACTGCCGGATGGCCGGTTCGTGGTAACGGAGAAAGAAGGTAACATGCGGATCGTATCGGCCGCAGGCCAGGTGGGCGAACCCATCAGCGGAGTTCCGCAGGTTAACAGGAACGGCCAGGGAGGTTTATTGGGCGTTTGCCTGAGCCCGGCTTTTACCAGGGACAAGATGATTTACTGGGCGTTTTCCGAGAAAAGCGAGCAGGGGAACGTAACTGCGGTAGCCAGGGGAAAGCTTTCGGCTGATGAAAAAAGCCTTGAAAGTGTTACAGTAATCTACCGGGCAACACCGGCTTATAACGGAACACTTCATTATGGAGGCCGGGTGCTGTTCTCAAAAGATGGCAGCCTGTTCCTGAGCACCGGCGAGCGTTCAGACCTGGAGACGCGTCCCCAGGCGCAAGACCTTAATTCGGGATTAGGCAAAGTGATCAGGATCACTACCGAAGGTAAACCGGCGCCCGGCAACCCTTTTATTGGAAAAGCGAACGCACGTCCTGAAATATATTCATACGGCCATCGGAATGTGCAGGGCCTTGCCTTACATCCCGTTACCGGGGATTTGTGGGAAACTGAGTTCGGCCCGATGGGCGGCGATGAGCTTAACCGGATAGTGGCAGGCAAAAATTATGGCTGGGCAACCATTACATATGGCATCGAGTACAATGGAAAGAAAGTTGGCGATGGGATCCAGCAAAAGCCTGGTCTTGAGCAACCTGTGTATTATTGGGACCCGGTGATCTCTCCGAGCGGGATTACTTTTTACAGCGGCAGCGCGATACCGGAGTGGAACAATAACTTATTTATCTCCTCACTTAGCGGCATGCATATCTGCCGGATCGTGATAAAAAACAATAAAGTAGTGGGTGAGGAGCGGCTCCTTTCGGGAGAGACCCAGCGTTTTAGGGATATTAAACAGGGCACGGATGGCGCATTGTACGCCATTACCGACCAGGGAAGGCTGTACCGGATCGGCAAAAAATAAGCGGGGGATTAAAGGATCTCCACGTAGCCTTCCGTCCCGTTTACGCGGATAGGCTGCTCGTCTTTGATCAGCGTGGTGGCGTTTTCCACGCCCACCACTGCCGGTAAACCGTATTCGCGTGCGATCACTGCACCGTGCGTCATCATCCCGCCTACCTCGGTTACCAATCCCTTGATGGAGACAAGCAAGGGTGTCCAGCTTGGATCGGTAAAGGATGTGACCAATATATCGCCCTTTTCAAGGTCGGCTTCTTCCATGTTCAAGATCACGCGTGCGCGCCCCTCTACTACCCCCGAAGAAACCGCCAGGCCCGCCATTGCGCCGGCCGGAATGTTTTCCCGCTTGTATTTCCCGGTAAAGATTTCGCCGTCAGACGTGATCACCCGCGGCGGAGTGAGCCGCTCATAATGCTTATATGCGTCTTTACGTTGTATAATATACTGGTAATCAGTATTATGTGTTCGAACCACCTCCCGGAATTCTTCGAACGTGAGGTAGTTTACGTCTTCTTTGTCAAGGATCACGCCGGCTTTTACAAGCAGCCCGGCTTCTTTCAGTAAAGCCTGCTTATACACGAAGTACCGGTTAACCTTGGCGTATTTCGGGTATTCGCGGTAGCCGGCGAACTTCCGGATCATACGGATCTTTCGCCGGGTCTCGCCGGCTTTTTGTTCACCATCGGGCAGCTGCGTTAACCGTTCGAGCAGGTCTTGCTCTTTTTTCAATGCCTCCAGTCGTCCCTGTTCAAATTTAAGGGTGCTGGCACCAGGCTCGAAGTTCCTGATGTCGCTCAGGATCATGGGGACCAATAACGTTGGTTTCTCGGTCCAGCGGATCTTAGTAATATCGATCTCGCCGACACACCGCATGCCGTATTTGTCAAGGAAGGCAGCGATGGCATCCTTGCTTTCCTGCCCACCGGTAAACTGTGCGAGTTCATTCATGAAACCATCGTCTTTTACTTGCGCCAGGTACGCAACCACCTCCGGGTACCGGCGAACCACATCTGCTACATCCATCAGCGCCAGGCCCATTTCTGAAGTGATATTATTTGGCACTGATTGGGACAGCGTGTCGGCCGCATTTTTTTCGCCTAACCACGCGTACATTTTTTCGTTAATCCAAAATGCGGCGTCCATCGCGGCGATGATCACCGCCAGGCTTCGCGGGTCGAACAAGCTTTTTTTTAGTTGCTGGAGATCCTCCAGGATGAAATCAAATACCGCGGTTCCCGATTTCGACCGGATATGTTGCTTTAACTCCGCTAAGGAAAATTCGCTGTCGCGGATCAGTTCAGCAACTATTGCCGGATCGTTTTCTATTTCTGCCTGCGGAACCTGCGAAGACAGCACAGTATTACCGTTCCCCTGGCTGTTTCCCGGAGCATCACCGGGCAGCGACGTAATAAAATCTCCCCGCCCGAGGATGGTCATCAGTGCGTCTTTTATCAGCGGATCAGATTTACCCAGCATCTCCACGATCATGGTCCTGGTGTCGGGCGAAGCGAGGTTTGAGGCGATATCGACAAATAACCGTCCTCCGGCATGGAACATGGGACGAATGCTGGTTAATTGCCACACCGACAACCCGAGCGGCTTTATAGGATCCGTCATCATTTGCTGGTGTCCCACAGATACGTACACGTGATTATCTGCATCGTTCGCCTCGGGGACGGGGAATAACGTGGTGATCGGCCGGCTCTGGACGATGTAAAAGGTATCGCCGGCAAGGCACCATTCGATGTCCTGCGGGCTGCCGAAATGTGCTTCGATCTTTCTGCCGATGTGCCCGATCTGTAAGATCTGCGCATCGGTGAGTGTTTGGCTGGCCTGTTTACCAGGTTCGATCTCCTGTTGTTCCGTTCCCCCGGTTTTTAGCGGGGATATAGCCAGTTTCTTGGTTGAGATGATCTTGCCGGTCACCTTTCCATTCTGCACTTTATAGTTATCGGTATTTACAAGGCCCGAGACCATGGCTTCACCCAACCCAAAACCGGCGTCGATGGATAACACGTTCCTGTTGCCGGAAAGGGGATCGGCCGTGAATAAGATCCCAGCCGCGGCAGGAAATACCATCTGCTGGACCACCACAGCCAGGTGGACCTTGCGGTGATCGAAGCCGTTTTGAATGCGGTAGACGATCGCTCTTTCAGTGTACAGGGAGGCCCAGCACTTGCTGATGTGTTTTAAGATAGCGTCTTTGCCGATAACGTTGAGATAAGTATCATGCTGGCCCGCAAACGAGGCCGTGGGAAGATCTTCGGCGGTAGCGCTGGAACGTACGGCAAAGGCATTTTCTTCACCCAGCGCAGACAGGTGACGGATGATCTCTTCTTGAATGTCGTAAGGAACGGCCGCTTCTTCGATGGTCTTCCGGATCGTATCGCCCAGTATGCAGATCTTATCGCGGTTTTCGGCCTTAAGCGGCGACAACTGCGCTAATAGTTCCTTAACCGGCAACGCTTCCGCAACGATCCTTTTAAAGGCTTCTGCGGTAATACAAAAACCGCCCGGTACACGGATGTCGTCGACCCGGGTAAGTTCTCCCAAGTTGGCGCCTTTGCCGCCGGCCTGGGTTTGCATTGTTTTATCGATGTCGTAAAGATCAAGCAGGAAGGGCCTCACGTTCTTATTTTTTGTGTTAAGTGAAGTCAAATATATTCATGCATTTAATGATGAAATTGGTTTTCGGACTATATTTTTCCAGACGAACTAACGATCTGATTTCTGCGTTAATCAATTAGATCTCCCTCAGCATACCGATCCAATAACTTTCTTTTTTTCTTGCAAAAGTGAGATCTTAATAACAACTTTGCAAAACAAAGTACTTTATAATATATAAAATGACATTAGACAAAAGTTTAGCACCAAGACCACTGGTTACGCCCGCTTTAGGTAAGCGCACGCTGACAGGGGCAATCATCGCGTTCGTTATGATCAGCATTTTCGTTATCCTTGGCGGTAAGGGAGACCCGGCATGGGGAGCTTACTGGCGTATCAAGCCTTTGCTGTTGACGCCTGCATTGGGAGCCCTGATCGGCGTATGCTACGATGTTACCGAACCACTGCGCCGCCTTGACGGCTGGATGGGAAAACTATTCGTAGCGTTGAGCCTGTTTGGCTATGCGATCGGGTTGTGGATGTCGCTGATACTCGGCCTCGCAGGTACGATGTGGAACTAATTGACGGCAAAAAACTGCCGCGGTGACGGTTATAAAACCCGTCCAAAATACAGCAGGTATCCGTCTGCATCCTTCACTTCAAAGCCCCGCAAGCCATCGTCGTCGTTTGCGAGCGGCCGGAAAAAGGCAACATTGCGCGAGGCGAATTCTTCGGCTAATGCATCAGGATCAGGAACATAAAGGTATGCGTCCCAACGGGCGATACCTTTTTTTATGTCGCGTGTATAGTTTGGCACAGGCTCCACGCCGATGTCTTTCAGCATAATCATAGCGGCGCCACGCTGCACGATGCCAAAGAAGATATCATCGCCAGGCCCCTGGAAGGTGATGTCGAAACCTAGGTAATCGTGGTAAAACGAGAGCGCTGCAGGCACGTTCCTGACGATGAAGAACGGTGCGATCCCGGAAATTTCCGTTTTGGTCATTTGAATCGGCGGGGGATTAGGTCATCCATTTTACAATCCCTAATTTAGCGATAAAACCAATTGATATGACCTTTAAACATGCAGTAAGCTGGTTCGAAATTCCCGTGGATGACCTCGACCGCGCCCAGAAGCTTTACGAAGCGATTTTTGATGCCGGGCTCATTCCCATGACCGTGCCCGATTTCGAAATGCGCATGTTCCCCATCATCGACCCGATGAACGTGTGCGGCACGCTGGCAAAAAGATCTTAACTAATTATTATGAGACACTTATCTACGCGCCTTTCGCTTTTGTTTGTCCTTGTTTTTGCCGCAAAAGCCGCCCGGGCGCAGCCCGCTTCCGGTGCACCGGCCACCATCACCGTGGACCTGAACAAGGAAACCGGCCCAATGAATCCTGTTTGGGCATGGTTCGGTTATGACGAGCCGAACTATACCTACATGAAGGACGGTAAGAAGCTGCTTTCCGAGATCGCGGAGCTTAGTCCCACGCCCGTTTATGTACGTACCCATAGCCTGCTGGTAACCGGCGACGGACAGGCGTCGCTAAAATGGGGTTCCACCAATGCGTATACCGAGGATGCCAACGGCAACCCGATCTATGACTGGAAGCTGGTAGACAGTATCTTCGACACCTATATAAGCCGTAAAATGAAGCCATTTGCACAGATTGGCTTTATGCCGCAGGCGCTTTCATCGCACCCGGACCCGTACCGCCATTACTGGAAACCCGGCGATAACTACAACGATATCTACACCGGTTGGGCGTATCCGCCGAAAGATTACAGCAAATGGGCGGAGCTGGTTTACCAATGGGTAAAGCACAGCGTGGCGCGGTATGGCGAAGCCGAAGTGGAAAGCTGGTACTGGGAGCTTTGGAACGAGCCCAACATCGGTTACTGGAAGGGCACCATGCCCGAATTTTTTAAGTTATACGATTACACCGCCGATGCGGTTAAACGCGCGCTCCCCACGGCCCGCGTGGGTGGCCCCGAGATCGCGGGAGCAGGCAGCGCAGGAGGCATTAAGTTCCTTACCGCGTTCCTGGAGCATTGCGCCACCGGCACCAACTACGTAACAGGCAAAACCGGATCGCCGCTCGACCTGGTTTCTTTTCACGCCAAAGGCCAGCCGAGACTGGTAAACGGCATGGTGCGTATGAACGTGGGCACGCAGCTCCGCGATATCCAATCGGGATTCAGGATCGTGGCATCTTTCCCGCAATTCAAAAACCTGCCGATTATCATCGGCGAGTCGGATCCCGAAGGTTGCGCGGCATGCGGCATGGCCACCAATCCCGAAAATGCTTACCGCAACGGCACGCTGTATTCGAGTTATACCGCCGCTTCTTTTGCGCGTAAATACGCCCTGGCGGATGAGATCGGCATCAACTTTAAAGGCGCGGTTTCCTGGTCGTTCGAGTTCGAGAACCAGCCATGGTTCTATGGCTTCCGCGACCTGGCGACCAACGGTGTGGATAAACCGGTACTGAACGTGTTCCGTATGTTCGGCAAAATGCGGGGCACACGGGCCCTGGTAAACGGTAACCGGATGTACCCGACAAAAGCGGTGGTCGATTCCAGCGTACGCCGGCCGTATACCGACGTAGGCGGCATCGCGTCGAAGGATACGAAGAGCGCCGCTGCAATGATCTGGAATTACCATGATGAAGATATCAAAACCCCCGGCGAGCCTCTCGAGGTAACTTTTAACGGACTGACCACCAGGAAGGTAAAAGTTACGCAATATATTATCGACCAGGCGCACAGCAACTCCTACGAAGTATGGAAGAAAATGGGATCGCCCCAAAATCCAACCACTGCGCAGATCGCCGCGCTCGAAAAAGCCGGTCAGCTGCACACCCTGGGCAAAACAGCCACCATGAGCGTTAAAAACGGCCGCATCCTGGTTAAAACCGCGCTATCACGTCAGGGTGTACTGCTCGTAAAATTGGATTGGAATTAAGTGTAACCTTCTATAACATGCCAATTACAGGTAACGATATAAGTGATGCGAAGCGCGAAAATTCAATGTCATTCCCCGACCGGTGAACGGCGCGCAGACAAACGGGTCTCTTAGAAATCACCGAAAGTGTCTATATTCACCTGCAGGTATTCGCTTTTGTACTGCTGGGGTGTTTGCCCCATCGTTTTCTTAAACTGTTTGTTAAAATTAGACAGCGTTTGGTAACCGCAGTCGTAAGCTACCCGGTTGATCGGCGTTTTCTCGCCATGCAGCAGCTTGCACGCGTGGTCGATGCGCATCTCCTGGAGAAAGTCTGAAAAAGACTTATTTACCCGCGATTTAAAATAACGGCTGAACGAAGTAGGTGTCATGTTGCAAAGTGCGGCTACCGCTGCCAGGTCGATCTTTTCCCGGAAATTTTTTAATACGTATTCGTACACCCCGTTCATGCGGTCGGTTTCCGCCTGTTTGCTGATGGTTACATAACGGGTATGGGTAATCGGGTGACAATCTGACGAACAGGCAAGCGTATCCAGTATAGTTAACAGCTTGATGATGCTTTTCGCGCCTTTCGATTGCAGCAGCTCTTCCATCATCTTAGCCACCACGCGGTTGGTTTTACCGGCGATCTCCAGCCCCCGGGAAGCCTTTTGAAAGAGGTGGCGGATGCCGTCCATTTCCTCCTTGCCGAGTACGGACTCGCTCAGGAAATCCTCGTTGAAGTAGATCACGATCCCTTCGGTCCCGGCCGCCTGTCCGCCCCCGGTATGTTCGGCATCGCTTCGCCATACATGCGGCAGGTTGGGGCCGGTTAACACCATATCGCCTTTGGCAAATGACTTGATGTTGTCGCCAACGAACCGCGAGCCATGTCCCTTAAGTACCAGGAATAACTGGTATTCGGGGTGAAAGTGGAAGGTCCTGTCGAAAAACGGCGCGATCGTTTTTTTTACCACGAACAATTTCGATTCAGGAATGGCCGATTTGGCGATGCTGTTGATCATCTGGCTTAACGTTAAAGGTGCGCGGTTATATCGATATCGCGCTTATAAAACAGGTGCACCCAGTTCTCCGGCGCGACTTTTGTCTCTTAGCGTTCTTTCCCTTTTCAGGATCATGGTCTGCCGGGATCGACCGCTCGATGTAATAGTCATAATTGGTGGCGAGATAGTGCTGGTAATGATCGCTTTGTACCAGCCCGGGGTAACGCGCATGCAGCTGCAGCGAAAGGGCCTTACCGCCGATAAATTTCTTTAACGCCTTAATATTTTCCCCGACGCGGCGGTTAAAGTTATATTTAAAGGACATTTCTTCGAAGAACAGGGGGTAGGCCTTGTTTCCCCGGGTGATGTTCACTTTCGCCTTTTTGCAGGCTTTAACCAGCAGATGGCCCCAGGAAACTGCGCCCAGCTGCAGCTGGTTGATCCCGTTGCCAATGAACAGGTATTTTTCGTTATCCGCATAGTGGGATGTAAGAGAACGATATTTTCTTTTCGCCATGTTCAGGTCACCGTGTTTAATTTCCTGGTCGGGGAGGATGAACCCCCGTACTAAAATACGAAGATGCGCGCAAACTTTTCGCTTAACGGGGAACGTAAAACGCATAATGTCCTACGTTTACCTACTAAAATCTGCTCGGTTACCGTGCTTATCTCCCAAGTTTTTCTTTTCTTTAGCGCATGACCGATAATACGATCAACAACCTCCGCGATGCGCTGGCGTATTCGCCTGGAAATATCCCGCTCCGGCTGCTCCTGGCAGAAGCCCTGCTCAAAATGGATCGCCTGGATGAAGCTGAAACTGAATATTCGATGGTGTTGTCTGCCGGCGATGATCACCGTGCCCGGGTAGGACTGGCACAGGTATTTTATAAAAAAGGCAATTATTCGGCCTGTAACGTGATTCTTGAAGACCTGATGGATACCGAAAGCCGTAACATAGACGTACTGGTGCTGCACGCCAAAGCCCTGCTTAAGGAAGGATCGGTGGGCAAAGCCATCGAAATCTATAAAAAAGTGCTTGTGTTGGTTCCCAATTATACGGATGACGAACTTGATAATGACCTGCGTATGACGGGTACTTCGCAGCTCCCGCATAACGGCGGGGAAGAAGACGATGAGCGTTTTCTCCAGCGCCCCACCATCAATTTCAACGACGTGGGCGGTATGGAAGCCGTAAAAAGGGAGATCGAGCTCAAAATATTGAAACCGATGCTTCATCCCGAGCTTTACAAGGCCTACGGCAAAAAGATAGGGGGCGGTATCCTCTTATACGGTCCGCCGGGATGCGGTAAGACCTTTATTGCCAAGGCCACGGCGGGGCAGGTGAACGCACGTTTCATTACGGTGGGGCTGAACGAGATCCTCGACATGTGGATCGGCAACAGCGAAAAGAACCTTCATGAAGTATTTGAGCTGGCCCGGCAGCATACACCTTGTGTATTGTTCATCGACGAGATCGATGCGCTTGGCGCGAGCCGCAGCGACATGAAGCAATCGGCCGGGCGACACCTTATTAACCAGTTCCTGCAGGAGCTCGACGGCATCAGCAACGACAACGAAGGGGTACTGGTGATCGGCGCTACCAACACGCCATGGAACCTCGATCCGGCATTTCGGCGGCCGGGCCGGTTCGACCGCATTATCTTTGTCCCGCCGCCCGACGACAATGCGCGTCAGTCGATCCTCCGCATTAAGCTGGCAGGCAAGCCCATAGAAGCGATCGATTATAAACAGCTTTCGGGAAAACTGGATAACTATTCGGGGGCCGATATCAACGCGCTGATCGATATCGCCATAGAGATGAAACTGGAAGAATCCTTCAGCCAGGGCGAGATTAAACCGATCCAGACCAAAGACCTGCTTGCCGCAGCAAAAAAACACAAGGCAAGCACCCAGGAATGGTTCACCACGGCGAAGAATTTCGCGCTGTTTGCCAATGATGGCGGATTGTACGACGAAATATTAACCTTTTTAAAGATCAAAAAGTAACCATGACCGGAAACGAGATTGCCAAAATCGAGATCCTGATCCACCAGAAAAGGCATGCGGAAGCCGAAGGGATCCTCAAAAACCTGCTCGGCCAGGATCCCGATAACGTGCATTACCTGGCATTGCTGGCGGAAGTGAACCTGCAGCGCGACGATGCGGAAACTGCCGGCAAACTGATCGACTCGGCCATTGGGCTTGCGCCCGACGAGCCCTGGCTTTTCTACATCCGGTCGCGCGTGGCGCTGCTTGCCGACCGGTACGATGATGCCGATGAAGCCATTCAGCAGGCCATTGCGCTCGACCCAGGATCGGCCGGCTATTTCGCCCTCCGGGCGATGATAAAACTAAACCGGAAACGTTACGACGAGGCCCTCAGCCTGGCCGACCATGCGCTGAGCCTCGATGCGGAGAACGTGTTGGCACTCAATACCCGCAGCACGGCGCTGGTAAAGCTCAACCGCAAGGAAGAGGCGTTTACTACCATAGAAGGGGCATTGCGCGAGGATCCGGAGAATGCCTACACCCACACCAATTACGGGTGGGGACTGCTCGAAAAAGGCGATAGCAAAAAGGCCCTGGTACATTTCCGCGAAGCGCTTAAAAGCGACCCGAATTTTCACTTCGCCAAGGCGGGCATGGCCGAAGCGCTGAAAGCTAACAACCCCTTTTACCGGCTTTTCCTGCAATATTCGTTCTGGATAGGTAACCTTACGGCCAAATATCAATGGGGCGTGATCATAGGCTTTTACCTGCTAACCAGGATACTGCGCGGCGTTGCAGAAAGCAGCGAAGCGCTGCGCCCGTACTTGCTGCCGGTGGTGCTGCTGTTTTCATTCGTGGCATTTTCTACCTGGGTGATCACCCCGTTGAGCAACCTGTTCCTTCGGCTAAATCCTTTTGGCCGGTACCTGCTTACGGCCAGGGAGATCATGAGCTCCAACTTCGTGGGCATCAGCGTGCTGGTATTTTTGACGGGGCTGTTGTTGTACCTGTTTGCAGGCGGCGACCAATACCTGGCCATCACCGCCTTCGGCTTTGTTATGATGGTGCCGCTAAGCACCATGTTTGCGCCGTCAAAACAGAAATATGCGCTGGTAATTTATGCAATTGGCATGGCGGTGGTTGGTCTTGCCGCAATCATTACGGTGATAGTAACCGGCGAATTGTTTAACCTGTACAGCGCGATCTTCCTTTTCGGGTTTATTGTGTTCCAATGGGTATCTAATTTCCTGGTGATCAGGAACCACTAAAAGGTTGTTTTGCGAAGGTGTTTTCCTGAGCTTTTTTACCTCCCGGAGGAACATCGGATAGCCTTGGGTCGTAACCGGGTAGGGGTGCTGCAGGCTGTGCGCTCGTCCTGTTCCCCGGGCCGCTGGCGCCGGTAAACGTGGAAGGTATAGCATATATGCGCGTCTTATTATTGTATTGTGGTTCGGATCCATTTTTCATTTCGCTTACGATCAGGATGTTTCCCTTATACTTGTCGGGAATTTTGTATAGCTCTTTTTCTGAAAACCTGCACGAAATAGTGCCTAACAACAATACGCTATATAATAGTACAATCTGTATATTTTTCATTTAACCACGTGTGCATTTGGATATCCAGGTGCGGTTTTTTATTTTCAAATGCTTTGTTCCATGTCTTAATAGTTTCATCGTGATTGCGTGTTAGGTTAAATCCTTTCCAAGTTTACACAAGTAAGGACGATAAATCACAACGTTTTCCACAAGATTTTTCCCACGATTTCACCATAATTCACCCCGGTTCACTATTTATTCTGCATGCTCAGGATTTTCCCTGTCGGCGTTGTTCTTGTGAACGATTGCAGTCTTTTGAAAAGGCGGATCCCGCCTATGCGGCGGCGCCCTTTTACCTGGCCGATGACGTCGCCGGCGGCACTTACTATTGGCGTGTACACGCAGTTAATTCAAAAGGGGCCGCAGAGGGGCCGGTAAGGCCTTACCGCATTCCGCCGGTATTCCCCAGGGTTTGGTAAATACTGGGCGTTCGACGGGAAAAGAACTTATTGTTGTTCAATGTTATCAGGAAAAATACGTATGATAAACAGGAAGGATATAAAACAGTCAGAATTGGATAATATACGGTGATGGTTTGTGGGTGTAATAGCGGAAAATTGTGTACCAATTATACCGACCTGAACGATGAAAAAGTTAGCAGTTCTATTAGCCGGATTAGGAACTTTCGCCATGCTTTCCAGCATGATCCTGCGTTCCGGACATCCGCAAGCGGCCGAGGCCGACGGACCCCGCCGGGCGGAGATCCTGTTCCTGGGTAATCTTTCAAAACACCACGATTCGGGCAAATACGCACCCTCGCTGGCGATCGACCTGTTTGCCCGGAACATTAACATTACGTATACCACCGACACCGCCGACCTGAACCCGGCTACGCTGGGCAAGTACGATGGCATGATCATTTACGCCAACTACGACAAGATCAACCCCTTGCAGGAAAAAGCGTTAAAAGATTTCGTGGAAGGTGGCAAAGGCCTTATCCCGCTTCACTGTGCGTCGGCTTGTTTTACCAACTCCGACTGGTACATCCAGGCGGTGGGCGGCAAGTTTAAAAGCCATGGTACCGGCGTGTTTAAAACAACCACGGTGTTAGCATCGCACCCGGTGATGAACGGGGTGAACGAGTTTGCCTCGTGGGACGAGTCGTACGTGCACGAACGGGTCAACCCCGACAAAACGGTGCTCCAGGAGCGCACCAATTCCGACGGAACCAGGGAACCCTGGACCTGGGTACGTACCCAGGGCAAAGGCCGCGTGTTTTACACCGCGGGCGGGCATAACGACAGCACCTGGACACAACCCGATTTTGTAAAGCTGATCGGCAACGGCGTGCTGTGGGCCATCGGCGATAAGGTGGCGGCAGAAGTCGCTGCATTTCACCCCCCGGTGCTGAAATACAACGATACCACCATTGTGCCCAATTACCCGCGGCCGGTGCCCTATACCAGCCTGAACGCCACTCCGGCAAGGGCGCCCCGTTACCAGTACGCCCTTTCGGCCGAAGAGTCGATGAAGACCATGCAGGTACCTTCAGGTTTCGAAGTGAAACTGTTTGCCTCAGAACCGGATATTACTAACCCCATCGCTATGCAGTGGGACGAGCACGGGCGTTTATGGATCGTAGAATCGGTAGATTACCCGAATACCTTCGTAGAAACGGACGGCGCATCCAACGACCGCATAAAGATCTGCGAAGACACCGATGGAGACGGCAAAGCCGATAAGTTCACCGTATTCGCGGATAAGCTGAATATACCCACCAGCCTGGTGTTTGCCAATGGCGGCATCATCGTATCGATGGCTCCCGGTTTTCTTTTTCTGAAGGACACCAACGGGGATGACAAAGCTGATATCCGCCAAACCATCGGCTCGGGCTGGGGGAAAGGCGATACCCATGCGGGCCCCTCTAATCTCCAGTACGGCTTCGATAATAAGATCTGGGGCGTGTTGGGTTACTCGGGCTATAGCGGCAAGATCGATGGCCCTAACAACGGTGTTCGTCCCGCGCAGGCTCTCTATCGCCTTAATCCCGACGGTACGCAGCTGGAGTTCCTGGCACAGTCTACCAATAACACCTGGGGGCTCGGCTTTACAGAAGACAACCACGTATTCGTTTCTACCGCCAACGGCGATCACAGCGACTATTTTTCGATGCCCGCCAGGTATATGCAGTACACGCTGCCGCCGGCCACCGTTACGGCGGCTGCACCAACAGGACCAGGCAACCGGCAGGGGAGATCGGCCGCTGCCACGCTTCAGCCGCTGCAGATCATCCAGGGGCACCTGGATATGCATACGCTTACCCCGAACCTGCGGCAAGTCGACGTTTGGGGTGGGTTTACCGCCGCTGCCGGTCACCATTTTTACACAGCCCGCAATTACCCGAAGGAGTACTGGAACCGCGTGGCCCTCATCAACGAGCCCACAGGCCGCTTGCTTCACCGGGGCATCATAGAGCGTAAAGGCGCCGGGTTTACCGAGAAGGACGGATGGAACCTGCTGGCAAGTAACGATGAGTGGGTAGGCCCGGTACAAGCCGAAGTGGGGCCCGATGGAAACGTTTGGGTGGCAGACTGGTATAACTATATCATCCAGCATAATCCTACGCCCGGCCCGAACGTAAGCCAGGGCAAGCA
The DNA here is from genome assembly GCF_009834915.1 of Hufsiella ginkgonis. Taxonomy (GTDB): domain Bacteria; phylum Bacteroidota; class Bacteroidia; order Sphingobacteriales; family Sphingobacteriaceae; genus Hufsiella; species Hufsiella ginkgonis. The sequence goes on from NZ_WVHS01000003.1 coordinate 840,167, forward strand.
GTTTAAAACCGGGCAGGGCAACGCGTACGAAACGCCGATGCGCGACATCCAGTACGGCAGGATCTACCGCATCGTTTACAAAAACGGGAAGAGTTTTACACCCGTTAAACTTTCGAAGAACGATTTACAGGGGCTTATCAATGCGCTTAAAAGCGACAATATGTTCTGGCGCATGACCGCGCAGCGGCTATTGGTAGAAGCCAAAAATCCGGCCGCACCCGCTGAACTGTATAAAATCATTAATAACCGGTCGGTTGATGAAATCGGCCTTAACGGAGCGGCTGTCAACGCGTTATGGACGCTCAGCGGGTTAAAAGCTTTCACTGCGCCCGCAGCGGTACAAGTGGCCACCCAGGCGTTGTCTCACCCGGCGGCAGGCGTGCGCCGCGCAGCCGCGGAAGTATTGCCAAAAACACAGGCAACCGCGGCAGCCATCCTGCGTGCCGGCCTATTGACCGATAAAGACCTGAACGTGCGTATGCATGCCATGGTGGTGCTGGCCGGCCTTCCGGCATCGGCAGCCACGGGCGAGGCATTGTATAAAGCAAGTGCCGATCCGCAGAACGCCGGCGATGAATGGATCGCCAAAGCCCTGCTTGCGGCGGCAGCCAACAACAGGGCAGGTTTTATCGCAGCCCTGCCGATGGAACTGCAGATGACCGACCTGTCGTCGCTCCAGGCATTGACGCTGCCTCAGCGCGTGCTGAAAGCGCTTACCTCCGAAACATATAGCTACATGATCCTGCCGGCCGATGCGCCCGCAAGCCGGGTGATCACGCCGTTCCCCATCGATGTCCGTTCGAAAGAACTGACCATTCGTACAACCGTTGGTCCGCGTGGTTTTGGCGGGCGCAACGGAGGTCAGCAGCAACAGCAGCCCACGGCAAGCGGCCCGGTACGGGGCTTTATTATCGGGCAGGGAGGCGCTTTAAACGGCTTCGGGCTGTACCTGCAGGATGGAAAGGTGAACTTCGTGGTTAAACAAAACGGGAAAACCTACAGGGCTGTAACCACCGATCCATTGCCCGACCGGTTCGCCCTGCAGGCACGCCTGGCGACGGATGGCACCATGAGCGTACTTGTTGACCAGCAGCCGGCAGCCTCGGCTAAGGCTCCCTCGGGATTTGTGAGCGCGCTGCCCGGCCTGGTACGGTTCGGTGCGGATAAGCCTGTCGCGGCGGCCGATAAAATGGGCACCTATCCCGGCAGCTTTGATTTTACCGGTACGGCACAAGATCTTTCTATTAACCTTACCTCCAAGCTAACGCATGCAGGGCACACCATGAAGCCCTCGGCGCCTGCCAGGGTAGTGCCCGCCGCGCCGAAAGGCAAAACACTGGTACTGGAGATCAATACCGTGCCGGAGGCGATGAAGTTCGATACCAAGCTGTTCATGGTAAAAGCGGGGCAGAAGGTGATCATCAACTTTAACAACAACGATTCGCAGCTGCATAACCTGGTGATCGGTAAGCCCGGTTCGCTGAACAAGATCGGGATGGCAGCAAACGCACTCGCCGCCGACCCGAAAGGGCTGGAAAAAGGGTATGTACCGGATATCGCCGAAGTGATCGAATCTACGCCCCTGCTAAAGGGAGACGCAAACTTTACCCTCGAATTTACTGCTCCCGCCAGGCCCGGCGACTACCCGTTTATGTGCACTTTCCCCGGGCATTGGATGATGATGAACGGGATCATGCGGGTACAGCCTTAGCCGACAGTGATGATATGAGCCTCAACATTAAATTCGGCGTAAGTACCTGGTTATGGACCTCGCCATTTTCAACCGATACCATCTCCCTGTTCGGGAAGATCAGGCAAATGGGCTTCGAATGCGTGGAAATCCCTGTAGAAGACCCGGACCTCATCAACCTGGATATAGTAAAAGAAGCGTTAACCGAATTCGACCTGCGCCCGGTGATCTGCGGTGCCTTTGGCCCCACGCGCGACCTTACCCATGACGATCCTGCCTTTCACCAGGTAAGCTTCGATTACATTAACCGCTGCCTGGATATCTGCTCGGCACTGGGCGCCGGGTTTCTTGCCGGCCCGATGTATTCGGCGGTGGGCAAGGCCCGCCTGGTTTCGCCTGAGCTGAAGAAAACAGAGTGGGACAGGGCCGTGCACAATCTCCGCAAGGTATGTCACAGCGCGCAGGAACGCGGGCTGCAGATCGCCCTCGAGCCCCTCAACCGGTTTGAATCAGACCTGGTCAACACTGCCGCCGATGCCCTTAAACTCGTTGCCGACATCGGTCACCCGGCCGCGAAAGTGATGCTCGACGGCTTCCACATGAATATAGAAGAGCCTGATATAGAGCGTGCTATTACCAGTTGTGGTGATCAGTTACTTCACGTACAGGTGTCTGAAAATTACCGTGGAACGCCGGGAACCGGGCAAACACGCTGGGAGGCGTTTTATCGCGGGCTTTCGGCCATCGGTTACCAGGGCGTAGTATCCATCGAAAGCTTTACGCCGGAAGTAAAAGAGCTGGCCGGCGCTGTGTGCATCTGGAAGCCGCTGGCCGAAAGCCAGGACCGCTTTGCCGGCGACGGGCTGACATTCCTTCGCCGATGGGCAGAAGGCATTTAAAAGAGACAGTAATAACCAATTAACACATATTATGAGTCAACCCAAGTTTAATATCGCCATCGTTGGCCTCGGCTTCGGAGCCGAATTCATCCCGATCTACCAGCAGCATCCCAATGCCAACATGCTGGCCATCTGCCAGCGGAACGAACAGAAACTGAATGAAGTAGGCGACGCCTTCGGGATCCCGCGCAGGTATACCTCTTTCGGGGAGCTGCTGCAGGACCCTGATATCGATGCGGTACACATCAATACCCCTATTCAAAACCATGCGGAGCAGTCGCTGGCCGCCTTGCGCGCCGGTAAACATGTAGCCTGTACCGTACCGATGGCCACCACCGTAGAAGAATGCCGCCAGATCGTAGAAACCGTAAAAGAGACGGGTCTTACGTACATGATGATGGAAACGGTCGTTTACAGTCGCGAATTCCTTTTTGTAAAGGAGCTCTATGACAATGGCGAGCTGGGCAAAGTGCAATTCCTGCGTGCATCCCATCAGCAGGAAATGGCCGGCTGGCCGGGATATTGGGAAGGGCTGCCGCCGATGCATTACGCTACCCATTGCGTAGGACCGGTGTTGGCGCTTACAGGCGCACAGGCCGGGTATGTGTCCTGCTTCGGTTCGGGCCGCATCGACGAGCACCTGATCCCAAAATACGGCTCGCCGTTCGCCATCGAAAGTTGTCACATCAAGTTTCTCGATTCCGACCTTGCGGCGGAAGTAACGCGCTCGCTGTTCAACACGGCCCGTCAATACCGGGAAAGCTTTGATGTGTACGGCTCAAAGAAATCGTTCGAGTGGACACAGATCGAGCATGAAGACAGCGTGGTCCATACGGGCGAATCCCCGGAAAGGGTAAAGATCCCCGATTACGGCCACCTGCTGCCCCAGGAGATCCGGCATTTTACCACTGGCGGAGTGTACGATTCGAACGACAACCAGCACTTGTCATTTATCCAGGGATCGGGGCATGGCGGCTCGCATCCGCACCTGGCCAACGAGTTCCTGAACGCACTTGTTAATTCGCGTCAGCCTTACCCGAATGCGGTAGAGTCGGCCAACATTACGTGCGTGGGGATCCTCGCGCACGAATCGGCGATGAAAGGAGGGGAGCTGGTTAAGCTGCCGGATTTTACGTTGAAATAGGGGATAACTTGAAGAAAATCAACTAAAACCACCCGGGCGGTTCCTGTGATCGGCCGGTTGGTTTTTGTAGTAATTGACTTTTTAAGAAAAAGGCGCAAAGACCGCAGGAACTTGCTGGATGGTATCTCTTATGAGCTAAAATGCATAGCATTGCTAAATCGTTTTACTATCTCGTACAGCGTGTTCATGCCGGTTAATGAGTTGCTATTTATACAACTGCTAATCAGCGTATAATGTGATAGTTCTTAATAGATTATTTAAGTGTTGGTCATTGGTGATTTAGGGCATCGCCTTTATGTCCCCCTAAAAATCGGGACGCCCTGCTTGTGGAGATCACTAGGAAAATAACCATGAAACACTTAACTTGAGTGCGCAGTGCCGGCGGGAAATAATTAAGACAGCAGATTTGAACATCGATCACTTTATTAACCGGGTAGGCCGGTCGGGTTTTATCTGCCTGTTGATAACGATGGGGTTACAAGGACGTGCGCAGCCAGGCCGGGCGGATGACCAATTGACGCGCAAACTTATCACCCCTGTTCGCATCGTATGGAAGTCTGACCAGGGGAAGATCGCCAACGCTGAACGGCTACTGCAACCCGGTAACGGCCAGGCCGACCTGGGCAACCGGAACCTCTGCGTAATGCAAAGCACACGCGAAGGGAATCCGGGCATCCTCCTGGATTTCGGGAAAGAGCTGCATGGCGGTATCCAGGTGGTAACGGGTTTATGGAAGGGCAACCAACCGGTGCGCGTTCGGATCCGTTTGGGGGAGTCGGTAAGCGAAGCCATGTCGGAGATCGATACCGTGAAGGGTGCTACTAACGACCACGCCATGCGCGACTTTGAAACAAAGTTGCCCTGGCTTGGCAGGTTCGAGACCGGGAATTCAGGGTTCCGTTTTCTGCGCATCGATGTGCTCGACGGTGATGTTACCCTGCTCCTGAAAGAAGTGAGCGCCATTTCTATCTATCGCGATATCCCTTACCTGGGCTCCTTCCGATGCAGCGATACCCTGCTGAATAAGATCTGGCAAACCGGCGCGTACACGGTGCACCAGAATATGCAGGAGTTTTTATGGGATGGCATAAAGCGTGACCGCCTGGTTTGGGTGGGCGACATGCATCCCGAGGTAGCTGCTATCCACGCCGTATTCGGCCATAACGGCGTGGTGAACAAAAGCCTCGATCTTTCCAGGGACATCACACCGATTCCGGGCTGGATGAATGGCATCAGCGCTTATTCGATGTGGTGGATCCTGATCCAGCGAGACCTCTACCTGTACCAGGGTGATAAGGTTTATCTCGCCGCACAAAAAACATACCTGGCAAAACTTGCTGCTCACCTCGCGGGAAAGATAGATGCCAATGGCGCCGAAATACTCGATGGCAACCGTTTCCTCGATTGGCCCAGCAGCGAAGACCCCAAAGCGGTACATGCCGGTTTGCAGGCACTGATGGTACTTTCGTTATCCGCCGCGGCGGAATTGCTGACGACGCTGGAGGACCAGGCGGCCGCCCGGATATGCACCGAGGCGGTGACAAGACTAAAGAAAAATGTGCCTCCTGTAAATGATTCGAAACAGGCCGCAGCTTTGCTTTCACTTTCAGGCCTCATCCCGGCTGGGGAAGGCGACCGCGTGATCTCTGCAGGCGGAGCAGCCAATTTTTCGACTTTTTACGGCTACTATATGCTGCAGGCGATGGCGAAAAAGGGGAACTATACCGGCGCATTGCAGAATATCCGTGAATACTGGGGTGGGATGATCAAGCTTGGCGCTACTAGTTTTTGGGAAGATTTTAACCTCGCCTGGATTCCCGGTGCGGCGGGCATCGATGCGCCGGTACCCGCGGGAATGAAAGATATCCACGGCGACTTTGGCGCCTGGTGCTATAAAGGTTTTCGCCATAGCTTATGTCACGGCTGGGCATCTGGACCAACCCCCTGGCTAACCGAGCATGTGCTGGGGATCAAGGTGATTGCCGCCGGATGCTCGGTGATCCGAATCGAGCCGCACCTTGGCGATCTGGCGTTTGCGGAAGGTTTCTTTCCCACGCCCCACGGGTTGCTAAAGGTAAAGCACCGGAAACTGGGCAACGGTAAAATAGAATCCGTCATCCGGGCGCCCAAAGGCGTAAAGATTATCCGGGGCTAAAGCTTAAAGTTCCGGATCCTAAGTTTATATTCGATCATTACTAGCCAATTGATACATGTTTCGTTGCTGTGCCGTCTTCCTGTTCCTGGCTAACACCGCACTGGCCGCTGTGGCTGCAGATTTCGTGGTAACCACCAACGCTGCCGCCGGGGCGGGTTCTCTGCGCGAAGCGTTGACCAATGCCGCCAATAACGGCTCGGCCACTGAAGACCGCATCTTATTCAACCTCCCGGGAAATACCGTAGACGATCGAACGATCCTGGTAAACAGCCTGTTACCGGAACTCTCTTCAAACCTGGTGATCGACGGAACGTCGCAGCCCGGCAGCCCCATCGGCGATACAAACGCCAAAGTGATGATCAAGAGCCTGCACGATACCGGAAATACGATGGCCATTTTTAAAGGAACGGGTATCACCGGCCTCGGGATCTACGGTTTGTTTTTTAACGATGAAAACGACCCCGGCGGTTACCTGCCCGACCATAGCGTAAAATCAGGTATAGAGCTGCACGATTGCGAACGCATCACGATCGGGAAGAAGAACGCCGGCAACATTTTTAACGGGTATAACCTTTTTAGCCTTTATATAGACAATGGCCGCGAGATCCATGTATCTGCCAACGGTTTCGGTACCGGTGCGGTGGCGGGCAGCTACGTGTCCACAGGCTTTATTTTTATCAACAAGATCTACAACCTCTACTTCGGTGGTACCGGCGAAGGCAATGTGGTGCTCACCAACGTGGAGATCGTACTCTTTGCCGGGGCAGAAAAATCGGTCATCCGCGTAGCGGACAATAATTTCGGCACCGGCGCCGATGAGCAAAAGATAGCTGCCGCCCGGGTTTCTACCGGCTTTTTTGCGGTGCGAAGCGCAAACGGCAATAATCCAAAGCCGGTTACCGACCTGGTGCTGCACAATAACGTGTTTGCATACCGGTGTTTTCTTTCCTACCTGGCGGGAAATATCGCGGTGCATGGGAATTACTTCGCTACCAGTCGTTCGTTGAGCACCAACCTCGGCTTTACTTCCGTAGAGATCGCCGATCGTAGGCTGCTGGATGCGGGCGACCTGGATGCCGATCTTTTCCTGGGCACCAATGACCCCGGCGGCAGGAATTACTTCGCGAACAGCGACTATGGCATCCACGCGGTACGGTGCAGCCGGGTCAGGCTGGTGAACAATTCATTTACGTGCGTAACAAAGGAATACCAGTATTCGCAAAACAGGCTGCCTATGCCGGCGATAGCGCTCACCGGCGCCACCGCCTCCAGCCTGAAAGGCGTGGCTACGCCCGGTACCCTGGTAGAGATCTTCCTGTGCGATCACTGCAGCTGCTCTGCGCAAACCCTGGTGGGCAGCGTAACGGCATCGCCGGACGGCAACTGGGAGTTTCCCAAATCCGTTCCCTATACTTCGCAGCTGATCGCCATCGGCAGCCTGGGAGATCAATCATCGGGTTTTACCAAACCTTTTATGAACAGTGTCAACGTAAAGATCACGGCATCAACTTGCGGGAAAGGAGGCGCCATTTGGGGCGTCGACCTTCAAAATGCCCCAATCTTTAAATGGGTGGATGTAAATGGTAACACGGTGGGCACCTCCAGCGACCTGCGTAACGTGTCGCCGGGAAAGTACAAGCTGGTTGTTGGCGAATACTGCGCTTTCGAAAGCGAATATTTCGAGGTGAAAGATGAGCCGCCTGCATTTCCAATTTACCCGGAAATGGTTACGCCACCGCAATGCGGCCGGGATAACGGCGCCATCGAGGTGCTGATCACACCGAACGGGGTACAGCCAAGCACCATCCGGTGGGAAAACGCGGCGGGCGTGACCATCGGCAGCAGCCCGAAAATGAAAGACCTGCCGGCGGGTGAATATGCCCTGTACCTGGGCGATGCAAACGGCTGCGAAGTCTTTATAAAAAAATACACGCTGGTGCAGACCGCGCCGCTCCAGGTAGTTAACAACCAGCTGCTGGTAACCCCGGACGAGTGCGGACAGGGCAAGGGTGGTGTGAGCGGACTTTCCGTTACCGGCGGAACAGCCCCTTTTTCTTATGCCTGGAAAGACGCGCTGGGTGGTATTGCAGGCACGTCGCCGCAGCTCACCAATGCCAAAGCAGGGACGTACACCCTGGTGGTAACCGATAATGGCGGCAGTGCGTGCGGTACCGCGCGATTCACGGTAACGATTCCCGACCGCACCTCGCCTCCCGACCCGGTGGTCCCCGATATCGCGGTCTGCGCACCGGGAGCCGTACAGATACGGGTTACCAATCCCTGGCCGGGGACCTATAACCTTTATACCTCGCCGGCGGCGGTAAGCCCGGTACAGCAGAGCGCCGACGGGCTGTTCACCGTCCCGGTAACGGAAGCCGCGGATTGGTACGTGGGCTACCAACAGGGAAGCTGCGCCAGCAACCGGGTACGGGTGAGCATTACCATCGCCGACGATGCGTTAAAGCTCGCGACACTCTTCACGCCGAATGGCGACGGCATAAATGATACCTGGACCATTCATGGCATCCAGAACTATCCACGGGCCATGTTACGCATCTACAACCGCAATGGCGAAGAGATTTTTCGTTCAAAAGGCTATGCGGCGCCTTTTACCGGGAAGATTAAAGAACGCGAGCTCCCGATGGGCGTTTATTACTACCTGCTGGACCTGGGTACTGATTGTAAGCCACTCAGCGGAAGTTTGATGCTGGTGAGATGAGCTTGCTAAATCGATAAATTTGACGGGCAAGTGCACTCATTTATTTGTAATTTGCCGGCACTAAGTAATTTTACAGCCTGAACTTTTTACTAACATGAACAGAAAATTAAGAATGGGAATGATCGGCGGAGGCAAGGACGCCTTCATCGGTGCTATTCACCGGATCGCTGCGAACATGGATGGCCTTGCCGAGCTGGTATGCGGCGCATTGAGCATTAACCCCGAGATCGCAAAAGAAAGCGGCAAGATGTTGTTCCTCCCCGCAGAGCGCACCTACCTGAACTTCCAGGAGATGATCGAGAAAGAAAGCCAGCTCCCCGAAGATGTCCGTATGGATTTCGTCACCATTGTTACCCCAAATTTTGCGCATTTCGCACCTGCCATGCTGGCCCTCGAACATGGTTTCCATGTGGTGATTGAAAAGCCGATCACGCTTACGCTCGGGGAAGCCAGGCAGCTGCAGCAAAAAGTGGAAGAAACCGGTTTGCTGTTGTTGTTAACGCATACGTATTCGGGTTACCCCATGGTAAAACAGGCCCGCGAAATGATCAAAGCGAACGAGCTCGGCAAGATCCGTAAGATCTACGTCGAGTATCCGCAGGGATGGCTCAGCACCCTCACCGAACGGGAAGGGAATGCCGGGGCAGCCTGGCGCACGGATCCGAAGAAATCTGGCAAAAGCGGTTGTATGGGCGATATAGGCACCCATGCCGCCCACCTGGCAGAGCACATTTCAGGCTTAAAGATCACCGAGCTTTGCGCAAGCCTGAACATCGTTGTGCAAGGCCGCGGTCTCGACGACGATGGCAGCGTTCTTTTGAGGTTTGATAATGGCGCTACCGGCGTACTGATGGCCAGCCAGGTAGCGGCAGGCGAAGAAAACGCATTGAAGATCAGGCTGTATGGCGAGAAAGGCGGTGTGGAATGGGCGCAGCAGGAGCCTAACTCGCTGGTAGTAAAGTGGCTCGACAAACCTGCGCAAACTTACCGGGCAGGTGTAAACTATGGCGGCCTCGTATCAAGCTATGCCACGTATAACGCGCGTACGCCCGGTGGTCACCCGGAAGGGTACCTCGAAGCGTTCGGGAACTTATACCGCAACTTCCTTACCTCGCTGGCCGCACGCATAGACGGTACCGAGCCAGCCGCGGAAGCAACCGATTTCCCTTCAGTTGCCGATGGCGTTCGTGGAATGGCCTTTATCAATAACGTGGTTAAAAGTAACGAAAGCAACGAAAAGTGGACGGCATACAGCCTGGATTAACCGGCTGAGAACTATCCGCCCAGCTTAACTTTCAGGATATTGCCGGCGCCATTGCCGCCTTCATTCGAAATAAAAAGCTCGCCGGAAGGGGAAAAGGTAATCCCTTCCGGCTGCTTAAACTCCTTGCGGTTAAGCGGTACCAATGAGGTGATCCTTCCCTGCCGGTTCAGGGACAGTATTTTAGGATCAGGCCCGTCTACAACGTAAAGCTGGTCGTTTACCGGGTTTATGGCAATGGCCGAAGGGTGGACGCCTGTTTTCTTTTTTTTCTTGCCCGAGGTAAATAGTTCATCGTCCTGGTTGATGCGGTAAACCGGTTCCGGGGCCATTTTCATCGTTTGAAGACTGAACGCATAAATGCCTTTCACGTTTTTGCCGTTCGGGTCCGAATCCTTTACCGCGATCAGCAACCGGTTATTCTTACGGTCGAAACATAATCCTTCCGTATTATTGCCGGCTGTAAGCGGCGTTTTATATTGTGTGATCACGGGCGCCGCAGAACGATAGTTTTTAACCTGGAAGATCAGTCCGTCCGAACGCAGCACCCAGGCGGTTGTTCCGTTTACGGCCAGTCCCTCAAAATCGCCCGGGCCATAGAAACGGATCTTGCTCTCCACCTCCGCGGAAGCGGTATTGTAGATATAAATATGGCCCGACTCGTCCTGTACGCAGGCAAAATGCGTGGCGTCCAGGTAGGCGAGGGCAGAGATCTCGCGCAGGGCGGAAGGGAGTTCGTATTTCGCCGTCACTGCCACCGTTATACCCGCCGGTATTCTTGCCTTAAATTTGAAGGCGGCGGCAGCTACTCCTGCAAACGCCAACGTGGCAATGAAAATGAATTTTCGCATGGCAGACAAGGTAGAAAATTTACCTTAATTCTTTATCTGCCTGCATTAACGGTAACTTTACGGAAGAATACCGAGAATGCCGCCGATAACCGCCCGATTACGCCTTTTATTTCCGGGAACCCTTCTTTTGCATGGTTGTTCAGCCATGTTGCTGGTATTATTTTTACCGATTAGGATGTGGGCACAGGGTGGCAGTTCAGACTCGATCACTGTGGCTATTGAACCGGGATATAACCAGGCGAGCGGCAGTCACCGTTTTTTTCTCGGTGAGAATTATCGCGAGCTGTGGGCTACACCGGTACCACTGCGCGTAGTAAGCCTGGCTACCGAAAAAGGCGGCATGAAAATCCTGCAGGTAAATGGAGGTCACCAGACCAAATCGCTGCGGCTGGAAGATCCTTCCGGTAAACAGTGGGTATTGAGAACTATCCAGAAATATCCCGAAAAGGGCTTGCCAGCCAACCTCCGGCCTACGGTTGCCAAAGATATTTTGCAGGACCAGGTGTCGGCCGTGCATCCGTTTTCGTCGCTCACGGTACCACCCCTGGCTGCGGCGCTGGGTATTCCGCATTCGGACCCGGAGATCGTGTACCTGCGCGGTGATGCCTCGCTCGGCCAATACCGCAAGGAATTTGCAGACCAGGTTTTCCTGCTCGAAGTGCGTGAGCCGGTCGCATCCGGTAAAACCGAAAATACCCCGAAAGTACAGCGCGAGCTGCAGGAAGATAATGATAACCGCGCCGACCAGCGACTGGTGCTCCGTGCCAGGCTGCTGGATTTCCTGCTTGGCGACTGGGACCGCCACGAAGACCAATGGCGATGGGAGGAAACCGGCGATAAAAGCGATAAGTTATATAAGCCCGTGCCCCGCGATCGTGACCAGGTGTATTATAAAACGTCCGGAATTATCCCCTGGATCGTGTCACACCAATGGCTCAAGTCAAAATTCCAGGGATATAGCGGCGCCATCCGCGATGTAAAGGGGTGGAACCTGCAGGCACAAAGCTTCGACCGGTACTTCCTGAACCAGCTGGATGAACAGGATTGGAAAGAGGAGATCGCGGTGGTACAGCACACGGTCACTGACGAGCTGATCACCAGTTCGCTTAAACGGATGCCGGCGAAGATCTACCAGCTTTCCGGCAAAGAGATCGCCGAAAAGATGATCTCCCGGAGAAACCTGCTCTCTGCGCAAGCCATTGACTATTACCGTTTTCTGGCGCAGACCGTAGAGGTGCCTTTAACAGATAAACGCGACGATTTTAAGATAACCGAAGCGACGGGAGGGGAGCTGGACCTCGTGGTCCGTAAAATAAAAGCCGACGGAACATCGGGTAAGATCACTTACCGGAGAAGATTTGTCCCGGAGATTACCAAGGAGATCCGTGTATACGGCATGGGTGGCGAAGACGTGTTCCTGGTTACCGGTAAAGGGAAGTCACCGATCAGGATAAGAATGATCGGCGGAGAGGGCGCCGATAGTTTTTCGGTCGATCCCGCCTGGGCAGGGAAAGGCAAACTGTATGTTTACGACCGCCGGGATGAGGCGAATAAGCTTCCCGATCGCCGCCTGGCGAGGATCCGTACCGCCACAGACACTGTAGTGAACAGTTATCATAAAACCGGTTTTAAATATGACCGAACCGGGCCGATTTTCCTGGCTAACTACAACAACGACATTGGTTTGTTACTTATCGGCGGTTTTATGCGCGAGAAGCAGGGGTTCCGCAAGGAGCCTTACGCTTCGAGGCAGCAATTTATCGCCAATTATTCGCTGGGCAGGGAGTCTTTCCTGCTCAACTATGAAGGGCGCTGGACCGGGGCCTTCGGCAAGAACGATCTCGGGTTAAACATCCTCTCCCGCGGACCGGGAAACCTGTCGAACTTTTATGGTACGGGCAATAATTCAGTATTTGTCGACACCGACGATGATGATATCCCCGGCCACGACGATGACGATGATGTGCATGATGGCCAGGATTTTTACCGTAACCGTTATGATTACGTTACCGGCGACATCTCCCTGCATCGCCAGGTAGACAAATACCGTTTCAGCGCAGGTCTTGCCGGGCAGTTTTACCACAGTGATCCATCAAATAACCGGGGACGTTTCCTGGAAACCTACGCGGCGCAGCACCCGGGCGAAAAAGTGTACGGCAGCCAATATTATGCGGGAATAACCAGCCAGGTTGAGCGGGATACACGCGACAAGCACGTGCTGCCCAACGCGGGTACTTACTGGAGCACTACCGTGTCGGCTTTTAAAGGCATAAACGCCGGTACAGGCACGTATGCGCAAGTGCTTTCGGAATTCTCATTTTACTTTAGTCCGCTTGGCGATTCGGCCCTGGTGATCGCCAACCGCACCGGTGCGGGGACCATTGTCGGCCAGGCCGCTTATTTTCAGCAGATGAAGCTTGGCGGGGCGCAAAACTTCAGGGGTTTTCACACCAACAGGTTCACCGGTAAAAGTATCTTTTACGATAACCTCGAAATGCGGTTGAAAGTGCTTGATTTTAACTCGTATTTGCTGCCGGGTACGCTGGGGCTGATAGGCTTTACCGATATCGGGCGTGTGTGGCTGCCCGGCGAGTCTTCCGGCACGTGGCACGAAAGTTACGGAGGCGGGATCTACCTCGCGCCGGCACAACTGATCCTATTGCAGGGAGTGGTCGGGTTTTCGAAAGAAGGCGCGCTGCCGTATGTCTCTGTCGGTTTCAGGTTTTAGCTTACAACTGCGCGGGCGCGTTTGCCAGGAACGTAAAGAAAAAGGTTGCACCTTCTCCTTCCTCACTTTCGATCCATAGGCGCCCCTGGTTGGCTTTGATGAATTCCTTGCAGAGCATCAGTCCGATACCGGTCCCTTTTTCACCGCTTGTCCCGAAGGATACGTCCAGGTTCGCCTTTAAAAACAGCTCTTGCTGCACTTTGCTTATCCCCTTCCCATAATCTCTCACCGAGAAGATAATAGTACCCGGCTCGGAATCCCGGTCGGCGGCTATTTCGATCATACCGGAAGGACGACTGAACTTAATCGCGTTGGACAACAGGTTCCTGACGATAAAATCAAAGTGATTGGCGTCGCCGTATACCATCAAACCTGGCGGCGTAAGGTCTTTAACCGCAATAGATTTTGCCTCCGCCTGCCGGGAAAGCGCTTCGATGTTTTTGCGGATGCTGGTTTCGGCCTTAAACAAGGAAGGCTTAATGTGAATTCCCTTTAGCTGGGCCTCTCCCCAGTTGAGCAGCGCATTCAGGATCTCCAGGGTCACATCTCCCTGTTTTCGCATTTCAGAGACCATGGATTGGTGCTCTTCGGGGCTAAAGTGTTCTTCCTCCATAATTGCCAGCAGTTGGGTGATCCCGCCGATAGGATTGCGCAGGTCGTGGCCGATAATGGTAAATAACTTGTCTTTTACCTGGTTGGAGGCTGCAAGGAGTTTATTTAAACGGCGGGTCCTGGAGAAATAGAACGCCATCAGCAACAAAACCGTGAGCAGCACCGCAAAGGAGGCGATCCATGCGTTACGCTGGTAGGCGCTTCTCTGGCTAACGAGCTCCAGGTTCTCTATACGTGCGCGGGCTTCGGCAGCTTCGTAGCTGCTTTGCAGAACGGCGATCTTATGACCTTTGGCGGCATTTTCCAGGCTGTCTAGCAACTGGTGGTGGTGCTCCAACGCATTAAGGGCCTCAAGGTACCGGGACTGTTGCCGGTAAACGCTGGCCAGGCTGCGGTAAATTTCCGAGGACAACTCCCGGTTACCGATATCGCGGGCAATCTGAAGGGCGTTTTTCAGGTGCCCGATGCTCTGATCGGCATCTTGGTCACGGAGCGAAATGCCCACATGCAGCAACGACCGGGCTTGCTGTTCCGGCGTGCCGGAGTTCCTGGCTTCCTGCAGCCCCTGCCGGTGATAGGCCAATGCCTGCTGTTTGTTGCCGAGCGAGTCCCACGCCTTGCCGGCGCTGTGCAGGAAGTCGATATAAACTTTGCTATCTTTCAGCGATTTACTGGCGGAGATCCCGGCCTGGTAATAGGTCAGCGCTTTCTGGTGCTCGCCAAGCCGTGTATGCAGATTGCCCAGCTTCCCGATCAGTTTGAAATAGTCGTCCGTTAAAGGCGCCCCTTTATTTAATTTCTCGGCAATAACGTAATTGGCAAGCGCATCGCTGGTTTTGCCCCCCAGTTCATCCAGCTCGCCCAGCAGGGTATACGTTTTTACCATGCCCGTAGTGTCCTTTCGCTGCCGGTAACGGGTGAGGGCGCTTTTTACCAGCCGTTTGCCTGTAGAAAGATTCCCGAGCCTGCCTTCCAGCAAACCAAGGTAAGAGAGCGCCGCCGTGGCCGCCGCCGTATCAGGTAACCGCTTAACGATCGCCAGCGCTTCCCGCTGATAATTTGCAGCCAGCGCCAGGTTGCCATATTGTTCATTGATCCGGGCGAGCCGGCCCAGCATCACCGCTTCTCCCGGAAGAAAGGAGCGGCTGCGGGCGAGCTTAAGGCCTCTGCCGGCGAAATAGACCGCCGAATCGGGCCTTGTGATTTGGTAAGAGATGCTTTTTTGTTCATACAGCCTGATTTTCGCGCTGTCTATCCGCGATATCCCGGCTCCCGGATGATTCGCCTGTCCGCAAGTTGATAAAATAATAAAACACAGCAGGGCGGACGAACTGACTGATCTCATAGTTAACGTTTAATTGAATTATACGAAACTAATGGAATTAAATACAATTCTTTCAAATAATTGATAAGGAAGAAAAAACGGCGGTTGCCGGCTGTCTTATTTCTCCCTTACAGCACATGTTCCCGCCTGTTAGTTATGCTCCAGTACCATCCCTTTGCTGAACTTTTTCAGCATTTGTTTTTGCTCTTCCGTGCCGGTGTGGTAGTTTACGCTTACGCGGATGGCTTTTAACCCGCTCACGCCCTGCAGCTCTTCCAGCTCCAGGTGTTCTACCGCTCCCTCCAGCAGCTGTTGTTCGTGCAGGTAGTTGATATACTCCTCGTATTCTGCCGCTTCGGCCTGGTTAAAGTACACCAGCGCGATCTTGCCCGGCTGTGTAAGCCTTTCCGAGGTGTTCTTGACCAATACCTTATCGATTCGCTTTTTAATCACCTCGTACCGGATGTTATAGGCGCCTTCTACGTCAAAACGACGTTCGTCGTTACGGAAACTGATATCGATATGGCTGGAATGCACGAAGATCAGCTGCGTGGTTTCCAGCAGCCTGGGCATTTTTCCGGCCAGGTTGCGTGTTAGCCGCGCGATATCCACCATCGAGGTAAGTTGCCAGAGCCGGATATTTTTAAGATATAACACGTCAAACGGACGCTCTGGCGCGATAGCCTGCCCGATGTAGATGTCGTACTCGATCCCGTCCGTTCTGAATTTGCCGAAATAGCACGGGTAGGAGCGCTGTAGTTGCTGCTGTGCGTTTTCCAGGTAATGGCTCACCGAAGAGTTGATGAGCTGCATGGACGTCTCGAGGTTACGGCGGTGTTTAAAAGCAATACCGGTTTCCTCATCTATTTCGGCAAAGTAGGCGTTTACAATATCTTTTGTTTCCGGGTGGATCTCTTTAAAATGCCGCAGGAATGAATGCGCCTCTTCGTTGAGGAAGTTGGTGAGCATGATCTCGTCATTGGTGGTAATGAGGTTACCGATGCGCATCAGCCATTCTTCGCTGTTAAATATCAGCTTATCCGTTAGATTAAGCGGGATGGTTTTTTTAAGGGCGCGCAGCGTTTTAACGAGTTGTTCCAGCAGCGCTTTAAGATCGTCCTGCAGGGCGATGTTGCGTTCGGCCGTGGAATTGCGGATATCGATGGCGCCGAAGAGGGGGTACATATCTTTAAACGTTACGGTATCGATCTCTACCATTTTCTCGCCGTCGCGGGTTTTCTTCAGGTAGTTCCACGCGGTTTCGTTAAACTTCCACTGCACCGACGGCTGAAGGGACGTAAACTTATCCTTCAATACCGAGTCAAGCCGTGCATTGAACTCGTCGATGGTGTGCTTAAACAGCTGTCCCAGCAGCGGAAGGGCTGCCTGGATCCTGGAGATCAGTCGCTCATCAAATACCAGCGCTTCTTTGGAGTAAACCTCCATCAGGCCCGCCAGCTGTTTATTATGAAAAACAGGGAACAGGGCGTAAGCATACACGCCCATCTGTGCAAATACCTTCAGCAACCGCGGGTCCATTATGGTATCTGCGTTCAGTTTATTAAAGAAGATCGGTTTGGGGTTTGCCAGGTATTTTTCGAACAGGCTGCAGAAATTCTCCTCGGATAGTTCAGCTTTCATGGCCGAATCCATCAGGAAACTTTGCGAGCGGGCCTCCATTTCAAATACCAGCTCGCCGTTGATGGTGAGAAAGGGCAGCAGGCCGAACTCGATGTTCCCATTACCGGCGATCGTTTTAAACGACTGTATAACAGAAGCGAACTGCGTTTCTTCAGGCTGATGGCTCACCAGCGCGTTACGCATGGTATCGATGGCGTGCTGTACGCTTACATCGGTCAGCGTGATCACCGAAAATCCTTCGAAGGAGAAGCGCGATAGCGGCAGCAGCGTATTCAGCAGTTCCAGCTCGCTGCCCTCGCTGATCTGTGCGCCGATCACTTCAAAGTTAAGTTCCGGAAGATCGCCGTCAAAATGGATGTCTACAAACCGCGAATCGTTTTCGATGCGGTAAAATTGGGTGATGTTGGATACGGGATCGGTATACGACTTGATCATCGCGTCGTTGGTAACCGAGGTATAATTGTAAAACCGTTTCAGGATCAGGCGGTAAATAAAACGCAGCTGGTGGTTTTTAAAGGTCTCCCCGGCGCCCGGTGCTTCCTGGCCTTTCAGCCCCTCGTGGTGCTGGAAAAGCGAATGAAACGCGCTGGTGCTAAAAAAGATCTGGTCGGGTATAGGGGTGCTGAGCGCCCAGAATACTTCTTTCTCATCGGCGACGATCGGGGTAAGGATCATATAAACCAGCTCGAGCAGGTCGCGGTAGGCCTGGCTGTCTTCCTTGCGGAGACAAATATCCTGTGGCGCTTCCTTTTCAAACCGGTCGAGAACGAACCGGTAAAATTCCGCCTTAATGGCGTCTTCAGTAGCAATCCGGCTTTTCAGGTAATCGAGAAAGGGACGAAACGACAATGTGGAAGCCACCTGGCAATGGTCAGATCCATCTTTATTTATTTGGAGTAATTGTGTATGCATATCAGGGAGTTAGCGCATTAGGTGATATGTTTCTGTGAATCAGTGAACTAACGGTACAAAGTTACGGCTTATAATGATTGGTTCGTCAAATCCGTGTAATTTAGAAAAAGGGGAAGACAGCAGTCCGCAAACAAAAACGGAATCAGGTATATTTACGGGACACAACATTCCGAAATCCAGGCACCCAATGGACTACACAGCAGCGCTTGCAAAAGTTAAAGAGCACGTATCAGCCTTCTTTGATTCACATAAGAACGGTGAGCTCGATTATCATAACCAGGTACATACCGAAGCTGTAGTTGAGGCGGCGGCGCAGATCGCAAACCATTACCAGCTCGACGGGCGCGACTTCTTCGTAGTGAACGCGGCCGCGTGGTTTCACGATATCGGTTATTACATTGATTTCGTGAACCACGAAACGGTAGGAGCACAGGAAGCCGTTAAATTCCTCGCATCAATTAACATCGACGAAGAAACGGCGCAGGCGGTGGCCGATTGTGTGGTCGCTACCTCTATGCCCCAACGTCCTGGCGGCCTGCTGCAGCAGATCGTTTGCGATGCCGACTTCTATCACCTCGGCACCGACCACTTTAAAGAAAATAACCGAAATGTACGTAAAGAATTTGGCGTGTTGTGGAAGGAGAAACCCGGCAAATCCGCCTGGCGCGAAAAGACCATCCTGCTCCTGGAAAAGCACCGGTATTTTACGGAATACTGCCAGTTGCTGCTGAATGATAAGAAGCAGGAAAACCTGGATTGGCTGCTTTCGCGAAGAAAAACAGAACCTGAGGCGACCGCCGCGCCGAAGGAACTGATAACCGCTGCGCCGCCGCCGGTAACCGAAGATCCGTCATCGGGTAAAAAGGGCAGGAAAGACCGGCCCGAGCGCGGCGTAGAGACCATGTTCAGGATCAGTTCGGCCAACCACCAACGGCTCAGCGACATGGCCGATAACAAAGCTAACCTGCTGATCACGGTCAATGCGATCATTTTATCGGCTATTCTAAGCTTGCTGCTCAGGAGGTTAGAGGATTACTACTACCTCTCGATCCCTACCGTGATCATCCTCACCGTGTCGGTACTCACCGTGGTTTACGCGATCCTGGCTACCAGGCCGTCGATCCCCGGTGGGACGTTTACGCCCGAAGACCTCACTGCACGCCGGGTGAACCTGCTGTTCTTCGGTAACTTCTACAAAATGGGATACGAGGATTTCGCCGGTGGAATGGAAGCCATGATGGAAGATAAAGAGTTCCTCTATGGAAGCCTTATCCGCGACCTGTATTCGCAGGGTATCGTGCTGGGCAAAAAATACCGGCTTCTGCGTATCGCCTACAGCATTTTTATGTTCGGCATCGTCGTTGCCGTGATTGCCTTTATTATTGCCACGTTAATTCATGGAAAAGATTGATCCTAAGGCGGTTGAGGCAGTGAATTACGCCTTCTTTAACCGCGATCTCAGCTGGCTTTCGTTTAATGAGCGGGTGCTGCTGGAAGCTGCCCGTCCACAGGTGCCGGTACTGGAACGCATCAAGTTCCTTTCGATCTACTCGTCTAACCTCGATGAGTTTTATCGTGTGCGCGTACCCTCGCTCACCGCGCTCAAAAAAGTAAAGCTCGGCGAAAGCGCGTTGCCCGAAACAGATGTCGACCCTAAAGGCGTACTGGCAAGGGTAAAAGAAGTGACCGGCAGGCAGCAATCGCTGTTTGGAACTATCATCAGGGAACAGATATTGCCTTTGTTAAAGGCCGCCGACATTCATTTGTTATATAACGAAGCGTTTGATGCTGACACGGAGGCGGCGGCGACCCGCTATTTTTTTTCTACGGCCCTGGCTTTTATGCGCCCGGTAGCGCTCACCGCGGACACCTCGTTCTTCCCGGAAAATAACCAGCTCTATTTACTCAACGTGCTTGGTACCGGGGCCGACGAAGAGGAACTTGTGCTGCTTAATATTCCCGCCAACCTGCCCAGGTTTCATTCCTTTGGCGGAACGGGACAGCGCGTGGTGGTTTTCCTCGATGATGTTATCAAGGCGAACCTCGCTTTCCTGTTCCCGGGGAAAGAGCTGCTCGGCAGCTACAGCATTAAAGTGACCCGTGACGCGGAATTGGAGCTGAAAGACGAATATGAAGGCGACATCGCCGATAAAATAGAGAAGCAACTGGCCAAACGTGATTATGGCCTGGCTACCCGCGTGTTATATGATGCGAAAATTCCGGTGCTAATTCTCGAACGGTTTTCACGCTTCCTTAACCTCGGCAGTGCCGGGATGGTAGAGGGGGGCCGTTACCATAATTTAAAGGACCTGACAAGCTTCCCGGTAAACCGGGCGGACCTGTCGGAACCGTCCTGGCCTGCGTCGCCACCCGCAACGGAACCGGGCGTTCCGCTTCTTGAACAGGTAGCGAAGAATGACCTGGTGGTCCATACCCCTTACCAATCTTACGAAACGGTACTCAGGTTCTTCAATGAAGCCGCCACAGACCCTGCCGCGGAAGAGATCTATGTAACCCTTTACCGCGTGGCGAGCGATTCGCAGATCGTGCACTCCCTGATCACCGCGGCGATGAACGGGAAAAAAGTGACCGTTTTTATCGAGCTGAAGGCACGTTTCGACGAAGCAAACAACCTGAAATGGGCCAGGCGGCTGAAAAGTGCCGGCGTAAAGATCATTTACAGCATCTCATCGCTGAAAGTACACGCTAAGATCGCGCTGGTAAAACGCAGACGGGGGGAACGGATGCAGTACCTCGGGCTATTCTCCACCGGAAACCTGAACGAAAGTACGGCCCGGTTTTATACCGATCACATCCTCCTTACCGCACATAAAGAGATGCTCCGCGAAGTAGAGCTTCTTTTTATTTTCCTCGGGAAGCGCAGGAAGCCGCCAAATCCCGGTAAGATCGCCTTTAAGGAGCTGCTGGTAGCCGGCTTTAACCTTCCTCAGCGTTTTACCGCCCTCATCGACCGCGAGATCGCGGCGGCCCGGTCGGGCAACCCCTCCGGCATTACCCTGAAGATGAACAACCTGGAAGAGCAGGCACTGATCGGGAAGCTATATGAAGCCTCTAACGCAGGCGTACGGGTGAACCTGGTGATGCGCGGCATTTGTTGTCTCATTCCGGGTGTGAAGGGCATGAGCGCCAACATTACCGTAAAACGGATAGTAGACCGCTACCTGGAACATGGCCGGATCTTTATCTTTGAGAACGGCGGCGCGCCCCTGGTTTTTATGGGCTCTGCCGACTGGATGATCCGGAACATTCACCGCCGCATTGAGGTATGTTTCCCCGTATACGATCCCTCCATCAGGCAACAGGTACTCGACATGGTAGCGCTGCAATGGGCGGATAATACCCAGGCGGTGCTGCTGGATGAAGATCTCCAAAATGTGCTGCCCGAAGTGTCGGCACCCGCTGTCCGCTCACAGGAGGCGATCTATAAAATGCTGCTGATGGTGCTGGTGTTCCTCTGTTGCGGTCCCGGGCTGCGTGCGCAGGATAGCCCGGTTTATCGCATGGTCCTGATCGGCAATGCCGGAAGCGTGAACGCAGTGCAGCAGCAGGTGATAAAGCATGCCGCGGCGAACGTGCTTCCAAATAGCACATCGGTACTATATCTTGGCGATAACGTTTATCCGCGCGGCGTCGCCCTTCCGGGGCAACCCGGTGAAAAGGAGACGCACGAGGTATTGATATCGCAGTTTGCACCGATGCGTAAAGCAAATGCGCCTGTTTTTTTTATCGCCGGTGAGCATGATTGGGACAACGCCGGGCCGCTGGGCCTGCAAAAGGTGCAGCAGCAATGGCAGTTCCTGGCCGACCGGCAGGATAACGGGCTGCGCATGATACCGGCTAACGGCTGCCCGGATCCCGTAGAGATCGCAGTAACCGACCAGCTAACTATCATCGCGTTCGATAGTGAATGGTGGCTCCATACTTTTCCCGCAGGCAATGCCGAGAATGAATGCAGTTGCAGGACCAGGAACGACGTGACCGCGCAATTGGAGGAACTGCTTTATAAAAACAGGTTCAAGGTGGTGATGCTGGCCTCGCACCACCCGTTTAAAACATATGGACGGCATGGGAGCAGCTTCTCGCTGGCTTCTCTTTTTGCCTCGCCGCAGGATGCCGGGCACCCCCTGTACAAAGCGATGACCACAAAATTGGGTAAGCTGCTGGAAGGCTACCCGAATGTTGTGCAGGTATCCGCTCATGACCACGGGCAGCAACTGATCGGGACTAAGACATTACAGGTGGTAACCGGCGGCGGCGCCGCGGAAGGCCGGGTAAAGAAAGGCAAAAATACCCTGTTTGCCGATAATAGCGCCGGCTACGTGACCATAGACCTGTTAAAAGACCAAGCCCTGAGATTTAACTTTTACGCGCTGGGCAGCAATGGCATAGTAAGCGTATTCTCCTATAAAAAGCCGTTCGGGCAGGTGGATTACCGGCAGGAAGCCGGGTATACGGCAATCACCGCTGATAGCCTGGTGCGTGCGGTTCATCCTGCTTATAACGACGTTAGCGGTCTGCACCGTGCCATATTTGGCGAGAACTACCGGGAAGAGTGGGCTGCCCCGACCCGGTTCCCCGTGATCCATATTTCGAAAATACACGGCGGGTTAAAGCCGCTGAGCCGCGGAGGGGGATTTCAGTCCAAATCGCTGCGGCTGGCTGACCCTACCGGGAAAGAATGGGTGATCAGGACCGTAGAGAAGAGCGCTGAAATGCTGCTGCCGGAGCCGTTGCGCGAGACATTTGCGCGCGACGTGTTCGACGATGCGATGAGCGCCCAGCATCCGTTCTCGGCGCTGGTGGTTCCGCCGATCGCGGATGCGGCGCACGTGAAACATGCTAACCCGGTGATCGGCGTGATCGCCCCCGATCC
Source organism: Hufsiella ginkgonis (assembly GCF_009834915.1). Lineage (GTDB taxonomy): Bacteria > Bacteroidota > Bacteroidia > Sphingobacteriales > Sphingobacteriaceae > Hufsiella > Hufsiella ginkgonis. The sequence goes on from NZ_WVHS01000003.1 coordinate 862,997, forward strand.
TAACCTGGGCGTATACGAGAAGGCGTTTGCGAATACCGTCTGCCTGCTGGAGGAGCGTGAGCCCGCCGGCGACTCAGACAACTCTTTGAAAATGCTCGCCAACCTCCGGAAAGACAATGACAACAGTTACCTGGCCGGGGAGTTCCTGCGGGCGCGGCTGCTCGACCTGTTGATAGGCGACTGGGACCGCCACGAGGACCAGTGGCGCTGGCGCGACGTAAAGGACGGCAGCGGTAAGCTATATGCGCCAGTGCCCCGCGACCGCGACCAGGCGTTGTACCTGAACGAGGGGCTGGTGCCCTGGATCACCGCCCGCAGCTGGATCTACCCGACTTTGCAGGGTTTTGGCGAAGAGATCCCGAGCCCGAGGTTTTCGCTGGTTAAAACAAGGTTCCTGAACGCACACCCGGCCGCCCAGCTGAGTCACGAGACCTGGGTACGCATCACCCGGGAGTTTATTGCCGCCGTAAGCGACGAGGTGCTTGCCGCAGGCATCGCACGCTTACCGGCGTCGACCACGCCAGAAAGGCGTAAGGACCTGTTAAATAAGCTGATCGCCCGCCGTGCCCGGATTCCCGGAGCCATGGAAGATTATTACCGGCTGGTAAATAAAGTGGTCGATATCCGCGCAAGCGATAAGAACGAGCGGCTAACGATAACCGATGCCGGGGATGGCGGAGTAACGGTCGCCATTCATAAACTGAGCAAGGAGGGCGCATTGAAGGAGGCGCTTTCTGAGAAAACTTTTGATCCCGTTATTACCCGCGAGATCCGGCTTTATACCGGCAAAGGTAACGACCAGGTAATGATTGATGACGCCGGTTCGCAGATCAGGCTGCGGGTGATAGGCGACGACGGACAAAAAACGGTAAACGTGGTAAATGCCGCTAACAGGACCGACTTGTATACACCTGCGCAGCACCTTACCCTGCAAGGTAACAGCGGGAAGGTAAAAAAACACTTCTCGGCGGATAGTTCAAATACCGCCTTTGTGCCGGTAAACCTTTATAACATCACCATGCCGCTGTTCTCGCTGGCCATGAATGCCGACGATGGGTTGCTGCTTTCGCTGGGCTTTAAGCATACGCACCAGGAGGGATTCCGCAAATCGCCGTATGCCGCTACGCACCAGCTGATGGGGACGCATTCTTTTTCTACGCGCGCCTATAAGCTGCAATATGACGGCGAATGGATCCGCGCTGCCGGAAAAGCCGACTTTACGTTGAACGCCCGCATTAATGCTCCCGATAATACCATCAATTTCTTCGGCCGCGGCAATGAAACCCCGCTGGTAAAAGAGGGCGATTACAAACGTTTCTACCGGGCAAGGTTTGGCTATTACCGCCTCGATCCGGCGTTCCGGTGGCGGAACGGACGGGGATCCATTATCAGTGCCGGTCCGTCACTCCAGTATTACCTATTGGATAAAGACGACAACATAGGCAGATCTATCGCAGATGCGGCGACCAGGACCGGCGCCGACAGCCTGACGATCGGGGAGAGCAAACTGCATGGCGGAGCGTCTTTTAGCTACACGTTAGATAAACGGGGCCGTTTGCCATTTACTGCCTGGGGATCCTTTTTCGACGTAAAAGTGCTCGCTTATAAAGGGCTGAGCAAGGCTGCGGATTCTTACCTTCAGCTGGTTCCGCGGCTGGCGCTCTTTAAAAGCCTCAACAACCGGGCGACGATCGTACTCGCAGAAAGGATTGGCGGAACTGTGACTCTGGGTAAAACGGCCTTTTATCAATCGGCATTCCTGGGCGAGAACGGCAACCTGCTGGGTTACCACCAGTATCGCTTTGCGGGACAGCACAGCCTGTATAACAACCTCGAGCTGCGTGTAAAGGCGGGTACGTTCAGCGGGTATATTTTCCCCGGGCAGTTCGGTTTTACAGGGTTTTATGATACCGGGCGTGTCTGGGAAAAAGGCGAAAAGTCCGGCGCCTGGCACCATTCCGCCGGGGGAGGGGTATTTGTGTCGCCCGCCGGGTTCGCCGTGGTGCAGCTACTGGCCGGTTATTCTAAAGAAGGATGGTATCCGTATTTTACCATGCGGTTCAGGTATTGAAGATCACCCGGTTATTCGGACGATCCATTTATTATATTCGGTATAAAATCAATATCGCTTTTAATTAAAATGCCTATCTCGGTTTAACCGGAAGAATGAATGCCACCGGGCAATCTCATAGACACTCCTGGTAACAGCCGTTTTAGCGTTAAATTTTTATTTCTATGTTACCTGGTAATATCGACCCTGGGCTGCAGATCACACTTTATGTGCTGGCATATATCATTGGCGCGTGGATTACTTCAGTGATCGTTATCAGGGCTACCCGCAAGCGAAACAAGTATGTGGCGATCACCATCCGTTCATTTTGTTATGCGTTCATTTTTGGCCCTGGACTGATCGTAACGGGTAACGCCGACCTCGACCTGCCGGTACCCGCGCCAATTCCCCTGGCCGTCGCGTTGATGTACCGGCTTAACCCGGATGACGCGTTCGGTAATATTGGGTACGGTATTGTCTGGTGGATCATTATATTTTCTTATATGCTGATAAGGTACTGGATAGCGGGCCGGAAACCCGGGAAAGCAGCGCCGGCAGGTGCCGCACACGTGGCAGAAAGCAGGGAACCAACAGCATGAATATCGGTGCGGGCAGTCAGTAAGATCGCGGAAAAAAAACTTTATTTTAGAAATGATCTAAACTGTAAGTGGTCTTGCCTTTTTCCGCAATTTACCTCACCAGTACGTAACTTTACCGCTACAATCACCGTGCTTAATCCCAGCCGTCATGGAAGTAGAGATCCTCGCCCGCGTCCAGTTCGCTTTTACCATCGCCTTTCATTATATCTATCCGCCGCTTAGTATCGGGCTAGGGCTGGTTATGGTGGCTATGGAAGGTTTGTACCTAAAAACAGGGAATGTGCTGTACGAAAAGATGACGCGTTTTTATACCAGGATCTTTGCGCTCATTTTCGGTATCGGGGTGGCCACCGGCATCGTAATGGAATTCGAGTTCGGCACCAACTGGGCGACCTATTCGCGGTACGTAGGCGATGTATTCGGCTCCGCGCTGGCAGCGGAAGGGATCTTCGCCTTTGCGCTCGAGTCGGGCTTCCTGGGCGTGCTGCTGTTTGGCTGGAACAAGGTGAGCCCGCGCGTACATTTCTTTTCTACCGTGATGGTGACGCTGGGCTCCATGTTTTCGGCGATCTGGATAGTGGTGGCCAACTCATGGCAGCAAACACCTGCGGGCTACCACATTGTGGGAACCGGGCTGAATGCACGTGCCGAGATCACCGATTTCTGGGCGATGGTATTTAACCCTTCGTCTGTGGACCGGGTGATCCATGTATGGATAGGCTCTTTTCTTGCCGGCGCTTTCCTGGTGCTAAGCATCAGTGCGTATTATATCCTTAAAGGGAAGTTCCAGGATTTCGCGCGTGCGTCTTTTAAGATCGCGCTGGTGCTGGCTACGGTTTCGGGACTGGCACAGTTATTTGCCGGTCATCGCTCCGCGGATATCGTGGCAAAATACCAGCCCGCCAAGCTTGCCGCGCTGGAAGGCCATTTCGACAGCCTCGGGACGGGCGATATGTACCTGGTGGGCTACATCGATAAGAAGGCACAGAAAACACATGGGATCCGTATTCCCGGCGGACTCAGCTTTTTAACTCACGGTGATTTTAAGGCGCCTATACGCGGGTTAAGAAGCTTTAAGCCTGACGACAGGCCGAAAGCGCTGAACGTCACCTTCCAGAGTTATCATATCATGATCGCCTGCGGTATGGCCATGATTGCGCTCACCCTCTATGCTTGCTGGCTCTGGTACAAGAGGAAATTGTTCGACAAGCGCTGGCTGCTGTTGTTGTTCGCATGGGCGGTGATCCTGCCGCAAGTTGCCAACCAGGCAGGTTGGTACGCTGCAGAAACCGGGAGGCAGCCCTGGGTGGTATATGGCTTGCTGCGAACATCAGATGCACTTTCTAAGTCGGTTACCGCTAACCAGGTAATATTTTCGCTGGTACTGTTCAGCCTGGTGTATACTTTGCTGTTCATCCTGTTTATTTACCTGCTTAACAAAAAGATTAAACATGGCCCGTATAGTACGGGCGACATTGACCATAGCCCGCGTCATAAAACCATGGCCGGCGAATTTGAGGGGATATAATATGGAGCAGTTTTTAGGTATCGATTACGCCAGTTGGTGGTTTATGATCATCGGTGCAGTTTTTACAGGCTATGCCATCCTCGACGGGTTCGACCTGGGAGCCGGCGCGTTACATTTGTTCTTTAATAAAGAGGAAAGCCGCCGGATCGCGCTCAATGCCATCGGCCCGGTGTGGGATGGCAACGAAGTATGGCTGGTGATAGGCGGCGGCGCTTTGTTTGCCGGCTTCCCGAAGGTATATGCGGCGGTATTTTCGGCCTTTTATGTGCCGTTTATGCTGTTTCTTACCGTGCTCATCTTCCGTGCCATCTCTATCGAGTTTCGGAGCAAAGAGCCTATGCTGTGGTGGCGCAAAATGTGGGATGTGGCGTATTGCCTGTCGAGCTCTGCAATTGCATTCCTGCTGGGGGTGGTATTGGGCAATATCCTGCTGGGGATCCCCGTGGACCGTGACGGCAACTTTACGGGCGATCTCCTGTATTTCCTGAACCCGTATGCGCTGATGGTAGGCATAACTACTTTGGCGCTGTTTATGATGCACGGGGCCATTTACCTGGTAATGAAAACGGAAGACCGCCTTTATGCCAAGCTCACCATTATGGTGCGTGATACCACGATTTTTTTCTCCATCTCTGTGCTGCTGCTCAGTTTCTATACGTTGCTGTATGTGCCGCATTTAACCAACAACATCCGGCAGAACCCGTGGATGTTCCTCATCCCCGTAATTATGGTGTTTAACATCGCCCATATTACGCGGCAGGTGGCTAAACGGAAATATTTGCTGGCGTTTATTTCGTCGTGCATTACAGTGAGCCTGCTGCTGATCATTGTAGCCATCGAGCTTTATCCCAACATGCTGATCTCCACGCTCGATCCGGCGTACAGTATTACCGTGCACAACGGGTCATCATCTTCCAAATCACTCGGAATCATGCTCACGGTGGCTGCCATCGGGGTACCGCTGGTGGTTGCCTATACCACGTTTGTGTTCTGGACTTTTAAGGGAAAGGTAAAACTGGACGAAACGAGTTATTAGAACCTGCAGGGAGGGTTAGTTAGACGACGGCTGCCAGGCGTTTTGTCTGGTGGTCTGCCAGCTTTTGCAGCGGTCCTGATGCAAGCATCTTCATCATCATGTTCAGGTCGGCGGAAATGGTGTGGGTAACGGCGGTGGTGCCGCCACCATTATCGGCCAGCGTCCATTTTAGCTCTACCGCGAACGGCGCTTCTTCCGAAGGCACGATCACGATCTGTTGATTTTCTGTGCGCGAAGCCACCTTAACGGCCAGTTTCGCCATGTTTTGGATGGTAAAACGGGCTTCATCGCGGGTTGCCGACCAGTTATAAATATTTTCCGGCATCAGCTGCTGGTGATTGGTCAGGTCTGAAAGGAACGCGAATACCTCGTTGACGGGTTTATTTACGGTAGCTTTGCTTTCGATAATGGTCATAGGGAGATAAGTTGGGTGCTCAGGCAGCGGTGTTCCAGCCTGAAGGATTGTTACGCCATTCGCGCAGCAGGTTTAGGTCGTCATTATTGATCAGCGCGTTTGCGGCTGCGTATTCGATCAGCGTATTATAATTTGAAAGTGTTGAGAAACGGCACTTAGCTGCTTTAAAGTTCTCGGTAGCTACATCAAATCCGTAGCTGAAAATGGCTACCAGGCCGGCTACATCGCAACCGGCTTCGCGGAGCGCTTCTACGGCCTGGATGCTGCTTTTGCCGGTAGAAATGAGGTCTTCTACCACTACGACGCGTTGTCCGTTAGAGATATTCCCTTCGATAAGGCTGCCCGTGCCGTGTTCTTTGGCTTTACTGCGCACATAAGCGAATGGCAGCCCAAGTTCCTGCGCCACAAGCGCTCCCTGCGGAATGCCCGCAGTGGCTACGCCGGCGATCAGGCTTACGGAACCGAACTCTTCCTGTATGAGCGCGGTTAAATTCTGGCGGATATACGTCCGGATGGCGGGGTACGAAAGCGTAACGCGGTTGTCACAATAGATTGGCGATCTCCACCCCGATGCCCATGTGAACGGTTTGTTTGGTTGTAATTTAATTGCTTTAATTTGCAGCAGGAATTCGGCAACTTTTTGTTCGACCTCACTTTTATTCGTCATGGCGCAAATATATAGGATTTATATTAACGAAACACTTGTGTTGATAACGCAGTCCATACCTGTTGATAATTCAAATTACCAGGAACTTGATACTGAGAATTTTAATTTTTTGACGTTCTACCGGAAAGTAAAGAATGCCCCTGTCCCCAAATCTTATTTCCTGCTGACAGCCGATGCGCGGAAGTTGTTTAAAAGCATAAAAAAAACGCTCCAGCTGGTCGGCGCAGCCGGCGGCCTGGTAAGAAATGAAGAGAATAAATACCTGTTTATATTCCGCAAAGGGAAGTGGGACCTCCCAAAGGGGAAAATTGATAGCGGGGAACGCACGCGGGATGCTGCTGTACGCGAGGTGGAAGAGGAGTGCGGCATAAAAGTAAACAAGCTGGGCGAAAAGATCTGCAAGACCTGGCATGTGTACGAAATGGGCGGGTCAGTAGTGCTCAAGAAAACGTCCTGGTACCACATGGTCGCTAAGAACCAGCCTCACCTGATCCCGCAGCTGGAAGAGGGGATCACCGATGCAAGATGGATCTCTCCAGGCGACTTCGGCATAGTAAGGGCGAATACATATGGGTTGGTACTGGATATTTTGGGGACGGTAGAGTAGGGCGGACGTTATGCATCTCCTGACCGGGGATTACCAGCTCCGGGTATGCGCCCGGACGTAACGTCAAACGTACGAAATAAACTCCAGCGCCGCCGGCGGCACAAACTGGCTTACATCGCCTTTAAAGCGAAGTATTTCGCGTACAATGGTTGAGCTGATCGACGAATACCCCGGTTTGCTGACGATAAAGATGCTTTCGATCTCGGGAGCGAGGGAATGGTTCATCTGCGCGATGGCCTTTTCGTACTCGAAATCCGACACGGTACGGATTCCCCGGATCATATAACCGGCGCCCGCTTTGCGGCAATAATCCACCGTTAGCCCCTCGTAGGTTTGCACCTCGATGCGCGGCTCCGAGGCAAAAACCGCGAGCAGCATTTTCTTGCGGGTCTCGGCATCCAGAAAGGGTTGTTTGGTACTGTTCATGCCGATCCCGATGATCACCTTGTCAAACAGCGGTACGGAACGGTGAAGAATGTCGACATGTGCTTTGGTGATGGGATCAAAAGAACCTGGAAAGAGGGCGATTTTCATGGCGATTATCAGTGATCAGTGGTCAGTGGTTGCTCCAAGGTACCAAAAAAACTAAAAGAGGAATACCCATATTTACGTTGTTCGAGAAACTCTTGATAATGGTCCAGCCGGATGGTGGAAGGATGCTCCATAATGAGTAAACCACCAGGCCGAACCAGCTTCTTCTCAAACACCATACCCGGGATCAGGGGAAGCCTGGAGTTGCCGAATGGCGCATCGGCGAATACCAGGTCGTAATTTAGCTGGCCGGTTTGCTGCTGCAGGTATTTAAATACATCGGCTTTAAATACGGACACCGCCTCAAGACCGTGTTTTTGGGCCATACTCCTGAGATACTGCACACATCCATAGCTCACATCTACGGCGGTAACCGCTTCCGCACCGCGTGATGCGAACTCCAGCGAAATATTGCCGGTACCACTAAAGAGATCGAGCACATGCAGCCCATCAAAATCGAGCCGGTTGTTCAGGATGTTGAACAGGGCTTCTTTAGATTGGTCGGTGGTAGGGCGTACCGGCAAGTTAGCGGGAGGGCCCAGGCGCAACCCTTTTAACCGGCCGCCGATTATTCGCATATGTTTTGACTAAGAACGGAATAATACCGGTGTCCGCGCAGTTCCCCGAACTCGTCAGAGATCTTCATCAGTTTAGCGGTATCAGTAAACCCGATCGTTTTAAAGTACTTGGCCAGGCGGCGGTAGCGTTCGTCATCGCGGGTAATTTCCCCGGTAAGCAATACAGGCGTTTCGGCAGCGTTGATAGCCGCCTGGCCCATCAGCGTAAGCAGGAAATAGTTAAACTCATCAGCGCTCTGGTTGTCGAAGATGTTATAGAAAAGCACCTTTTTGCCGTCCATGTAAAGGGCTTCGAAAGTGTTGCCGTTTAACTGGATCGCCAGTCGGAGACCTGTTTCCTGGTAGTAAAACTTCAGCAGCGATTCGATCAGCACGTCGGCCTGGCCAAAAAACAGCGGGTTAATAAACGTGTGGATCGCCGCGTCCCGTACCTGCTTACTAAGGCCGATCAGGTTTTTGAGCCGGGCCTTCCGCAGATGCGTGAGCCGTACTTCTTCACCTTCGCGGATGTTGAGGAATGCGCTGTAAGAAGTCAGCATGTCGTCGCTGTAAACATCCGAAGGGATAAACGTAAACTTACGTGTTTCCGGGACTACTTTTACGCGGCGGTAGTGGAACTTAAATAAAGGGTCCGTTTCCGAAAGCATCTGCAGGTGTTCTGCCGGTCCCTGGTCTAGCGGCGCGTCATAAAAAGCCTTCAGCTGATCCTGGAGCTGGTCTACGATCGCATACGATACCCTGTTGCTGCTCAGCCTGATCAGGAGGTCACATTTTGCCGCGTGCTGCGATTGAAAATGAGAATCGTACAGGTGTACCGGGGCGCTTTCATTCATAACAACAAAACTAAAATTTTTTCACGAATAGACATCACCGCCGGGGAATGTGCATTTTTGTGGCAATGAACGTCGCCGCGCTTCTTAAACAGCATTTTGGACTTATACCGTCGCCGCAGCAAGAGGAGGCGTTCTTAAAGCTGCACCGTTTCCTGGAGACAACCGGTGGCGACGAATGTTTCCTCCTTCGCGGCTATGCAGGTACCGGCAAGACCACCATCGTAAGCGCGCTGGTAAAAGTGCTCCCGAAGGTCCGTCTGAAAACCGTATTGCTGGCGCCTACCGGCAGGGCGGCAAAAGTGATCTCCTCGTATTCGGGAAGGCAGGCATTCACCATCCACAAGCGTATTTACCGGAAGAAGAACGCCATGAGCCCGGATGGCGGTTTTATTGCGGCGCAGAACATTGCCGAAAATACCATATTTATTGTTGACGAGGCTTCCATGATCAGCGATGACCGAAGCGATTTCAGCACCCACAGCCTGCTGTTCGACCTCGTTAGCTATGTGTATAACGGCAAGAACTGCCGGTTGATGCTGGTAGGAGATACGGCCCAGCTTCCGCCGGTAAATTCTGCCGACAGCCCGGCACTAAACCGTAAGCTGCTGGAAGATAAATTCGGACTGAACGTGTTCGAGTACGAGCTTACTGACGTGGTGCGGCAGCAAAAAACTTCCGGCATCCTGTTCAATGCCACCCGGATCCGGATGAAAATGAACGACGAGAAAGGATTCCCGGAACTAAAGGTAAAAGGCTTCCGCGATGTGTTCCGCATGACGGGAGAAAAGCTCCCCGACGGTTTGCACTATGCCTACGATAAGTACGGCATCGAGAATACGCTCGTGGTATGCCGTTCCAACAAAAGCGCCAACAACTATAACCAGCAGATCCGCAACCGCATCCTGTACCGCGAAGAAGAGCTTACGGGCGGCGACTACATCATGGTGGTGCGCAATAACTATTTCTGGCTGCAGGACCCTGAAAAGAGCAATGTGTTTATCGCCAACGGCGACATCGCCAAAGTACGCAAGGTGCGCACCGAAACCACCATGTATGGCTTCCGCTTTGCGGACGTGGTGCTCGAGTTCCCCGATTACCCCGACGAAGAGCCGCTGAGCTGTAAATTGATGCTCGACACGCTCTATATGGATAGCCCCAATCTTCCGCAAAGCGATAATAAACGTTTTTTTGATGCCGTAATGGAGGATTATGCGCACCTGCCTGCCAAACGTGAGCGCTACCTGGCTATGAAAACCGATCCTTTTTATAATGCGCTCCAGGTGAAGTTCGCATTTGCGGTTACCTGTCATAAGGCGCAGGGCGGGCAATGGGAGGCGGTTTTTGTAGACCAGGGCTTCCTGACGGAGGACATGGTAGACACCGACTTCCTGAGATGGCTGTATACCGCCATCACCCGTTCGGTAAAAGAATTATTCCTGGTAAATTTCAGCAGCCAGTTCTTCGAAGAAGGAAGCCAGGAGGCAATGTAGCTACACGATCCGGTACTGGATAGCATACCTCATCAGCGCTGCGGTATTTTTGGTGCCTGTTTTATGAAGTAACTTAAAACGGTGCCCTTCAATGGTGCGCCGGCTGGTAAAAAGCCGGTCGGCGATCTCGTTATTGGTAAGCCCTTCGGCTACCAGCTTAAGCACTTCAAGCTCGCGCGCTGAAAGTCCCGCCGGCTCTTTAAACGACATTTCGCGGTTCTTCTCCAGTTTGTTTAACAGTTTTATCGCCATTTCCGAGCATAGATACTGTTTGCCGGAGGAAACATGCCTGATAGCGAACAACATTTCTTCGTTGCTGATGTTTTTAAGCAGGTAGCCGCTTGCGCCCGCATCAAAAGCCTTTTGTGCATATTGCTCCTGGTCGAGCATGGTGAGAATGATCACCTTAACCGGCGAATGGCCACGCAAAGCGGCGGTTAGCTGGATGCCGTCGAGCTCTGGCATGTTAATGTCGGTAATGAGTACATCTGCGGCAGCTGACTGGCTGATGATCAGTTCTTTAGCTATTTGACCGTTGGTGGCCTCACCGGTAACTTTTAAATCTGGTTCTTTTTCAAGGAGAGACCGAATACCATTTCTAACAATACTGTGGTCCTCTGCTAAAACGATGTTTATCAAGTTCGTGTTGGTTAACTTTCAAGCAAATTTCTCTTTTATTATTTTACCCTCGCATGCGTATTATTACGTAAATTTAAACGTAAAAATACCTGTATTGAAGAAGCGTTAGCCGGTTACCTTTCGCTAACCAGGCAATATCATGTACTGAACAGGTTAATACAGAAATCCCCGATCGCTGGCGTATGTTCTGCACCGGCTGGTATTGGCACCCGGCGGAGGTAGTGCGCACAAAATTTTTACATCTGCCCACGCTGGCTGATCCGTCTAATTGTAAAAAAAAATGTAAAAAACTTTAAATCCAGTGATTGACATCGCCGATGACGTGGATTGCCTGATCCTTACGAATTGGCGGATAACAGGATGGTGGGGTATAAGTTTGAAGAGTTATTGCATCAGCTCAATCACTTCCAGCACATGGAGAGCCTCGCCGAGAGAATGGCTAAAGTTCTCGAATTCGTCGCCGGCAAAGCTGAAACGGACGTCTTCGCTGGGTGTCCTCAGTACGATGCGCAGCTCGCCATCGGGAAAAGGCAGCGCAAGATCGTCGAAATCCATCGCCTGTACGGATCTTTTAAATGCGGTAAAATCCTCCCTGCGACTAAATGAGAGGAGGATATTGTTATGCCAGATCGAAAATTCCCGGCAGTCGATGCACTGGCTGATCATCGTTTGAGCGTTCCAGCTTAAGACTCTCGTTTTACACATAGCGGCTGTTCATCAATGCCTCAAAATTATATTATTTAGAATAGTTCTAAACAATCAAATCCTAAATGACAAATCAATGACAATACAGGCTTTAGAACGATTCTAGATAGTTGTTGCATGTAAGTGTAAATTATCTTTTCTTTGTCGCTGTTTATAATTAATCTAAATAAAGATAATATGATAATGAAAGGTTTACCACTCATAGCTCTGCTGGCAGTGGCAGGCATGGTACAGGCGCAGGACACCACCAGGGTAACGGGAAAGACAACGGCGGATACCACTGCGCATTTAAGGGAGATCGAGTTAAAATCGCAATCGAAAAAATACAAAATCGACGAACCGTCGCCTTCCCTGCGTCTCACTTCGCCGTTGATCGGGATCCCGCAGAATATCCAGGTGATTTCGTCCGGCGTATTGTCTGATCAGCAGGTGATCAGCATGAGCGATAACCTGATCAGGAACGTAAGCGGCGCCACCCGTCTCGAGCATTGGGGAGATATGTACACCAATATTACCATGCGCGGTTCGCAGATCCAGGCATTCAGGAACGGCTTTAACGTGGTAAACTCTTATTGGGGCCCGTTAACCGAGGACATGAGTTTTGTAGACCACATTGAATTTGTAAAAGGCCCGGCAGGTTTCATGCTTTCTAACGGCGATCCAAGCGGGTTGTATAACGTGGTAACCAAAAAGCCGACCGGGCAGGCCAAAGGTGAAGCGAGCCTGACGGTAGGTAGTTTCGACCTGTACCGCGCTACCCTCGACCTTGACGGTAAGCTGAGCAAGGATGGCAGGCTGCTGTACCGCTTAAACCTGGCAGGTCAGAACAAGAACTCTTTTCGTGCCTACGAGTACAATAACCGCTACAGCTTTGCACCGGTAATTTCATACCAGCTGGACGGGAAGACCAGGTTAACGGCAGAATATACGTACCAGGCGGCCCGCATGTCGGACGTAGGCTCGTTCTACGTGTTCGGTACCAACGGCTACGGCACGCTGCCGGTCGGTTTTACGCAGATAGCGCCGGGCCTGGAGCCGACAAAGATCAACGATCACAGCAGCTTTCTTACCCTCGATCACCAGCTAAACGCCGACTGGAAACTAACCGCACAGGCTTCTTACTTCAATTACCAGCAGCAAGGAAGCTCGTTATGGCCAAACGAGGTAAATGCAGACGGCACCCAGATCCGTTCGGTGGGTATCTGGGATGCGAAAAGCGAAATGACGCTGGCACAGGCTTTTGTAAACGGTAATTTTAACACGGGCGGCGTTGGCCATCGCATATTGGGCGGGCTGGATGTAGGTAACAAAAACTACATGGCGGATTGGGGACAAAGTCACGCACTTGATAAAGCCGGAGCCCTGTTCGACGACCAAAACCCGAACTACGGCGCGCCATCTAACGGGTACCCCACCTGGGACCGTACTACCCCGCTTGAAGCACGTGCAGTGGCCGCGGGCGGTTTGATGGACCAGCGTTATACAGGTGTTTACCTGCAGGACGACCTGGGCTTTATCAACAACAAGGTAAGGCTTACGCTGGCCGGGCGTTATACCTATGTTTCGCAATCTGCCTGGGGAGGCGCCCCGGTATCGGCTAAACATGTAACCCCGCGTATCGGGCTCAGCGTTTCCGTAACCCCGCATACTTCGCTGTATGCGTTGCATGACCAGGCGTTTGTTCCGCAAAGCGGGAAGCTGGCTAGTGGCAACGATGTTAAGCCGATCACCGGAAGCAATACCGAGCTTGGTTTAAAGAGGGACTGGTTCGGCGGCAATTGGAATACTACGTTTTCTGTATACCGCATCATGAAAAACAACGAGCTTACCGCCGACCCGAACAGCCCGCCGACTTCAGGCTTGAGCGTCGTTATGGGTAAGAAAAGGGCGCAAGGTATCGAGTTCGACTTGCGCGGGCAGTTGTTCCGTGGCCTTAATCTTACCGCGAACTATGCTTATACCGATGGAAGGGTGACCGAGGTTGCACCCGGCGTTACAGGGGTAGAAGCAGGCGACGTAGTGCCTGGCTTTTCAAAGCACATTATGAACACCTGGCTTAATTATAAATTGCAATCGGGCGTGTTAAAAGGGACCGGCCTATCCGCAGGCTTTTCTTACCAGGCGGGCCGTACCACGGATAGCTGGAGCGAATCGGATGTGCGTATGCCCGACTATTTCCGGCTCGACGGCGGCGTATTCTGGTCTAAAGACCGCATGAACATCACCGCAAACGCGTTTAACCTCCTCGACAAATACCTGTACAGCGGTTCTTACTACGCGTACCTGAACGCTTTTTACTGGCAAACAGAAGCGCCGCGGAGTTTCAGGTTAAGCGTTGGCTATAAATTCTAAGCATGACCTTTAAGAAGATCATCGGAAAGATACACCTTTGGCTCGGACTTTCGTCCGGGCTAATCGTTTTATTCCTGGCTGTCACGGGTTGTATCCTGGCTTTCGAGCGCGAAATAGAAGATGCCACGCAATCCTATCGCTTCGCGGAAGCGCAGGATAAATTACCCCTGGCCCCATCGGTGATCAAACAGATCGCCGACCGACAATTGCCAGGAAAAGCGGTCCATAGCATTGGTTACGAAACCGGCCGCTCCACCATTGCGGTATATTTCGGCAGCGAGCCGGAAGCGTACTACTATCTTGTTTTCCTGGACCCGTACGCTGGTAAAGTCCTGAAAGTAAAGGATATGTCGGTCGATTTTTTCCGTGTGGTTATCATGGGGCATTATTACCTGTGGCTGCCTCCGGCCATCGGTCAGCCCATCGTCGCTTCGGCCACGCTGATCTTCTTTTTGCTGATGATAACGGGGCTGATCCTTTGGTGGCCGAGGCATAAAGCAGCCTTAAAACAACGCTTTTCGGTTAAATGGAACGCCAGGTGGCGAAGGGTGAACTATGATATGCACAACGTATTTGGCTTTTACATGACCTGGGTTGCCGTGTTTATCGCGGTTACCGGGCTTATCATGGGTTTCCAATGGTTCTCCAAATCGGTGTACTGGGTGGCATCGGGCGGCAAGCAGGTAGTGGAGTACCACGAAGTGTTTTCTGACACTGCGAAAATAGCGGCATGGAAGGGAGCGCCGGCCATCGATCAGCTCTGGCTGAAGACCCGCCAGGATAATCCCCGCTTCGGCGGAAGCGTGGAGATGCACCCGCCAGCCAATGACAAAGGTGTGATAGAGGTGGCTATTAACCCCGATACCGAAACTTACTGGCGTGCGGATTACCGTTACTATGATCAGCATACGCTGGAGGAGATCACCGTAAACCACCTGTACGGACGGTACCGCAACACCTCGGTGGCCGATAAGATCATCCGCATGAACTATGATGTGCACGTGGGCGCGATCGGGGGAATTCCTGGTAAGTCGCTCGCTTTTTGTGCAAGCCTGGTGGCCGCGAGCCTCCCGGTTACGGGTTTTTTAATCTGGCGGGGAAGAAACAAGAAAAAGGGAAGAGCTTAACGCTACTTCCCTTGTACGATCTTGTATAAGGCGCCCTTGTTGGTTTCAAGCATCATGGTAAGCAAATAGATCTCGCCCGACCGGTCTTCGCCGAAACTATAGATATGCCAGTATCCTGCTGCATGTGATATCGATAACTTTTCCCGGTTCCACCGTTCTTTTTTTGTATCGGTTAACGTCCATACCGGCCCGGTCCAGTCGGCGAACACGTATTTTCCAACCAATGCCGGGATCTGCTTTCCGCGATAGACAAAGCCGCCTGTTACACTGATGCCCTCCGGGTGCGGGTATTCCGTAATGGGATTCAGCCAGTTGCCCGGATCCGGGTCAGCCGGGTATTTTTCATGCAAGCCTTCCCGTTTGCGCCAGCCATAGTTGCCACCCCTGGTAACGAGGTTCACTTCTTCATAATTGTCCTGGCCAACATCGCCGGAAAACAGTTTGCCCGTCTGTTTATCGAAACTTATCCGCCATGGATTGCGAAAGCCGTAGGCAAAGATTTCCGGGCTTATGCCTTGCTTGCCCGCAAACGGGTTGTCTTTGGGGATGCCATAAGGCGATTGGTTGATGTCGATCCGCAGGATCTTGCCAAGGAAATTACCCAGGTCCTGCGCATTGCCGAACTGGCCGTGTTTGTCGTTTTGTCCGCCGCCGTCGCCCGCCGCGATATATAAAAACCCATCGGGACCGAATTTAATATCGCCGCCATTGTGGTTCGACTGCGGTTCGTTAAACGTGAGCACCGTTTTCATGGTGGTTTTGTCTGCCGCATCGGCGTCTTTCGACACCGCGTACTCCCTGATCACGCTTTTATGGTCCACGCCCGGCACTTTAGGTACTACCGGGATGCTGCAATACACGTAGAACTTGCCATTTTTGGCGAAGTCGGGATGAAAGGCCAGCCCGAGCAAGCCGCGTTCTTCGTAGCCTTCTTTTTTTATTACCTCACCGGTGATGTCGAGGAATGGCACGGGCAGCAGCGTTCCGTTTTTTATGATCCGGATGCGGCCTTCCTGCTCGCAAACAAAAAGCCTGCCCGATTTATCGTCCGGCTCCGCAAATGCGGTAGGATGGGTAAGCTGATCCGTCAACAGTTTCACCTCCAGCTTAAGCGGGGAGTCGGGTACCTGGGCATTACCGATAGCGCTTTCTAATACTAGCGCAACGAATAAGACTCCTAAAAAATATTTGGGTTTCATGGGTGTAAGATAGGAAATAAAGGCGGACCCGGCCGAGCTTAGTACCCGGCAACCGGCTGAAGCCATTTATCCTGTATGAATTTGGTGCGGGCGCTGATTTCGGGATTTACCGTAAGCTGTGCTTTCTTCGTCGCATCTTCGGTGAACTTAATGCCTCCCAGGCCGAAGTAATAATCATATGGGATCGGCTCGTTGCCCGATACGTATCGCTGCAGGAATGTTTTTACTTGCGGGTAGGTTAGCTCCCCGATCACGTCAAACAACTCGTTATCGTTAAAGAACTTCCTGCGGCCATAGCGCACACCGAGATCGTGCTTAAGGTCTTTAAATCCGTAGTTCCCGTCAGACAGATCGAGCAGCAGCAAATCAAGGCATGCGCCGATCAATGCGCCTTTTTCGTAAACGTTGCCATATTGTTTTTCGTAAGTGGTGGCTGCCAGCTTGCTTAATTTAGTGAAAGCCAGGGTATCGTTATACGACTTTCTTGAGCGTGTGATCTTCGAAGCCATCACATCCAGGAATTCCTTTGGTGTTTTTAAGCCGTATTTCACTTGCACATGGTGTGCGGTGTACTCCGTGCTGCCTTCATATAACCAGAGGTGTTCTGAAAGCACTTCCTCGTTAAAGTTAAATTCCTTGATCTCGCGCGAAGCGATGGTTAAGGGCGTGATAATATGGAAAAACTCGTGTGAGGCGATATCCACAATCTGTGCAGGCGGGATGGTGTTAGGCAGGTAGTAGAACGATGAAGTGGTGTGTTCGAGGGCGCCGCCAAGCCCGGCGGGGAAGGAGTGCTTCATCTCGCGGGTGCGGAAATAGAACAGGAACGCATATTTATCGGCCGGGAGCTTGCCGCCAAGGTAGTTTTTGGCCGCGTTTAACAGCGATGATAATCCGGCGGCGATCTGTTTGGCCTGCGGGGTTTTGGTGGGCGAGTACACGGAAACCAGTACCTGGCAGTTGCCGACTTTCATTGAAACGGTATCGGGCTCGCTGTACATGACGGGAGAATCGTACAGGTCGTCGAGGTTATCTGCTTTAAATACGTCGGTGGTGGAAGAGCTGATCACCGGGATCATGGCGGTAGAGCCATAAAAACCGGCGGGTTTTTCGACGCTGATCTCGAACGGGAGTTTTGACATGCCATCTATGTAACCGAAGATTCCCGGCGTGTGGATCACGTAATTCTTTTTTTCTTCGAAGTTGGTGGCCGCCATCGGGTACTGGTTATGCTTGATCTCCGTATCGAACGCATCCTCCACCATATAGGTGATCTTGCGGATCTTTTGAGGGCTTTTAAGCTTCCACTGGTTGTCGTTGATCTTCTGGACCCTGATTTCTTTTCCCCGGGCATCGAAGGCTTTTACTTCGGAAATGAATTTCCCGTAATCGCTGATGTTATACGTTCCCGGGATGATGCGCGGAAAGGCGAAAATGCCGTTGTTTTTAGAAAGCTTTGGGTTAACCAGCGTAACGGGCAGTTTATCGCCCGTAAGGGCATTCAGGTTAACGGAATATCGATAGGCGCTTTGCGCGAAACCGGTAGCAGCGGCAACGAACAATAGGAACGAAGAGAGTAAAAGTTTTATCATTTTCTGGTGGATATGGAAGTGCAAATTAATTAAAAATGCACCATACCGAAAAATGGGAATAGGTGCCGGTCACCTTTTACTTTGTGGTAATTCCTGCTTTATCGTCGACCCGCGGATAATGAGCTCGGTGTCTAACGTTTTGGTAACCGCCCGCCATTGCGCGGTATCTTTGTCGATCAGGCCGAGGAGGAGCGTCATCGCCGTTTTCCCGATCTCTTTTACGGGTTGGTTCACCGTGGTTAATCCCGGCTCGATAAAGTCGGAGCCATAATTGTTGCCGAATCCCACGATGGCAATATCCTCGGGAATTCGCAGTCCAAGTTCTTTGATCACGCGCATGGATTCGATCGCAGTAGGGTCATTTACCGCAAACAGGGCGTCCGGCGGATTTTCGAGGCCCATAAGGTGCTTAATATAAATCTTTACCTTCGAGAGGTTCAGGTCATAAGGAATCACCAGGTCGTCGGATACCGGGATCTGGTGCTTCTTTAACGCATCTATGTACCCGTTCAGCCTTTTGCGGCTGATGGCCAGCACCTCCGGCCCCGCCAGGTGCGCGATCCGCTTTCTTCCCGACAGGACCAGGTGCTCAACGGCATGGTAGGCAGCGTCATAATCGTCGATCACTACCTTGGGTACCGCCATCTCGTCGCACACCCGGTTAAAGAATACAATCGGGATACCCTTTCGCTGGAAGATCTTCAGGTGATCGAAGTTGCGGGTTTCTTTGCTGATCGATACCATAATCCCATCCACGCGGTTGGCCAGCATCACCTTGGTATTGGCTACCTCGGTGGCGTAGTCGTCGTTCGATTGGCTCACCAGCACGTTGTAACCGGCTTTGGCGGCTTCTTCCTGTGCGCCTACCACCACCTGCGGGAAAAAGGAGGTGATAAACTCGGGTACCACGATCCCGATCGTATAGCTTTTGTTGGTGATCAGGCTGATCGACATCATGTTACGTTGGTAGTCGAGCTGCTCCGCCAGCTCCAGGATCGCTTTCCGCGTTTCTGATTTTACGCTGGGGTGCCCGGTGAGTGCTCTTGAAACCGTCGATTTCGAGATATTCAGCTCCCTGGCAATGTCTTTGATGGTGATCTGGTGGTTTTTCACGTCGTATGCAATAGGATTTTTACCCCCCGTTCGGGCATAAATGGGAGCGTTCCCATAATATTGGGAATATTCCCAGTGTTGCAAATATGGTAATTTATTTTATTCCTGCGGTCATGCAAGCTTTTGCTCAACACAAACGTTTCCGTAACTTTTGTAAAGATTAGCACGATTTAGCTGAATTGCTTTTTTACCTTTAAAATCAAAATTTGCAAGCAATGGAACATACAGATCGCCGTCATTTTCTTAAAACTTCACTCGTGGCAGGCGCTGCCACCCTGATCCTTCCGCGCTCGCTTTTTGCCGGGAAAGCCGGCAGCCTGGTACAGATAGCCCAGATCGGCTGCGGACGGATGGGTACCGGCGATTACCAGGGTACGATGGAGCAATACGATCTCTGCCGCATCGTTGCCGTATGCGACCTCGACTCCAAACGTGCAGGTATCGCAAAGAATTCTATTACACAGTTTTATCAAAAGAAAGGGGAGAGCCAGGTCGACATCAAGGTGTACCACGACTATAAGGAAGTACTTGCCCGCCCGGATATCGATGCCGTGATCGTGAGCGTTCCGGATCATCAGCACGCCGTGGTCGCCATTTCGGCCATTCTTGCCGGCAAAGATGTGTACGTGCAAAAACCGATGACCTACACCATCGAAGAGGCGAAAGCGCTTCGCACGGTAGTGCGCGCCAAGAACCGCATCCTGCAAACGGGCAGCCAGCAGCGTTCAGAAAACCCGTTTCCTAATTTTCGCATTGCGAGCGAGGCGGTCAGGAACGGGCGCATAGGTGAACTTAAAACCGTGAAGATCGGGATAGGCCTCGATAAACTGAAGGGCGTGAAGCCTGTCGCCCAGACGCCGCCCTCCACGTTTGATTACGATCGCTGGCTTGGCCCGGCGCCCGAACAGCCTTATATTGAGGACCGTGTGCACCCGCAGGACAGTATTTCCGGTCGCCCGGGATGGATCACCACCGAGGATTTCGGTCTCGGCATGATCACCAACTGGGGAGCGCATCACATCGACATCGCCCAATGGGCCATGGGCATGGAGCTGAGCGGCCCGGTGAGCATCGATGCGAAGGCAGGTTTTATGAAAGACGATGTATGGACCGTGCACGATACCTACCACGTAGAGCTGATCTATCCCAATAAGGTGCAGGTGATCCTGGATGAGAAATTCCCTAACGGGATCAGTTTCGAAGGCACCGAAGGACAGGTTTTCTGCTCACGCGGAGCGGCAAAAGTAACCGCCAGCGATGGAAACGGGAAAGCCGGTGACGAAATTAAGGCACTTTCGGCAAGTAAGGAAAGCATCCTGAGCAGCCGCATCGGGCCTGAAGGAAAAATATGGATGCCTAGCCCTAACCACTACCGCAACTGGCTCGAAAGTATCATCAGCCGCAAAGACCCGATCGCCCCCGTTGACCAGGGCGCACGCAGCATGACCACTTGCGGCCTCTCGTGGATCGGTATGAAACTGAACCGTAAGCTGCGGTGGGATCCTGTAAAAGAGCAGTTTATCAACGATTCGGAGGCAAACGCCATGCGCTGGCGTAAAGCCCGCAAACCGGAATACGATGTTCACCAGATCATGAAAAATGCCGGCTTTAAATACAAAGCATAAACATTACCTTAACTGGCCCGCTTTTTGTACCTTTGTATTCCCGCAATAACTATTTGATATTTGCGGGGACGTAACATACTACGTAAACGCATAACATCAATCATTACCGGGCCCGACCGGAATTGACAGGATGGCGATACAGTTGTAAGCATGCAGCGCGTTGTGAGACTAGCGCTTTAATCTGAACTCTCAACTTTCAAACGGCGAAAATAACTACGCCTTAGCTGCTTAATTTAGAATTAAGTAAGCTTTTGTCCCGCTGGTCTTCTGTTCGGTCAGGCCAGCAACCGGGGCATCGAACGACGGAACTGGCCAGGGCGCAGGGTGTGTCCGCCCGGTAAGACAATCACCTAAGGAAAACGGTACAGGCGCTCGGCTGGCCTTCCCTTTCCCGACAACTAAATAGCCGATAAGCATGTAGAAAGCTTCATGTGTACCATGTTTGGACGAGAGTTCGAATCTCTCCGGGTCCACTTTTAAACAGTTGATCGTCAGTAAGTTATCAAAACTTACTGACGTCACAACTGACGAAAACTTAAAGAAATTACTACCTGTGAAACCAAAATGGGAAGGCCCCTTCCTGTATGAACCCCCTAACGGAGATCTTAAAAAGGACTGGTTTGTCTGGCTAAACTATCAGCATCCGATCACCGGCAAAATGGAGCGCGCCGGCAGGTATAATGTCGGATTTAACCAGTACAAAACAAAAGCGGAGCGCCGGCAGCATGGTAAAGCATTGATCATAGTCCTCGATGAGCTGCTTAAGGACGGCTGGACACCTTACGAAGAGTACAGCGTTTTTACCGCGCAGCGTAACACAAGCCTTGTCGGTCTTATTGATGACTATCTTGAACACTGCAAAAGTTCTGTTCCAGATAGCCTAAGCGACAATACTTACCAGAAATACCAACAGCAACTTAATCTCTTCAAAGATTGGGTACTCAGTTCAGGCTATGGCAATGTTGATATCGGTGACGTAAAGAAAGCCTTAGTCACGAGTTTTATGGAACACCATAGGGCAAAACGGGGTTGGTCTGGAAAGACTTACAATGACTACCTCAACAACATAACGACCTTTTTCAATTACTACCACAATAACTACGACGATCTTGTCGATAAGGTGCCAACCAGGAGCCTTTCCAGGAAGAAGGTTCACCACCCCGGGAACAAAGCCTGGAACGATTGGCAGTTTAAGCGCTTGAAGGAGATGATGCTCGACAATGGAGACCGGTTGCTATACACGTTCTGCAGCTTTATCTACTACGCTGCGCTAAGGAACGAGGCGGAAGCCATCTATCTTCGTGCCGGGGATTTTAATTTCCGCACAAAAACTTTGGTCATCGATTCTGGGACTGCCAAAAACAGAACGACGGAGTATATCCCGCTTTATCCCGATTTCCTGGACCTGCTGTATGAGCTTGGTATCGATAAGATGCCACCCGAGTATTACATATTCGGCAAGCCCCGGGATATTCGTAACCTTTCGGCAACGGAATTTAGGATCGGCGCACCGTACCCACTCGGTCAGGACTATTTCGCCGGTAAGTTCCGGCCTTACAAGGTAGCAATGGGCATACCGCCGACAGAGCATGGTATCTATCGTTACAAACATACCAGGGCGCAGCACCTCGGGGAAGATGGCGAGGACCTTTATAAGATCATGAAGTTACTTCGGCACAGGGATCTTGCTACTACCATGATTTACATGCGAGGGCTGGGAGTAGATACTCAAAACACTGATTACAAGAAAGGTCGTAATTTTAACGATTAGCCTGCCTGAAAAGTCCGGAATAAAGAATTGCCGAAATCAAACCATATGAGGATGCTACATAATTTGCTAACTTTGTTAGTAAATTATGATTATATGATCCCATTCGTGGTTTGGCAACGAAAGATCGCTTTTAAATGGAGAGGTCGCTGGTATGTTCGTTACGTTTATAAGAGCAATAGCAGTGGAATTTTCAGCTGGACCCTTGTAACAGTAAAAGGAAGATACATTTTTCATCGTGCCCCTTCCGGCGATTGGGGTCAAACTGGCGGACAGCTACTACCTGATGATTTCGTAGTAGCTGTTACTTTGGAAATCGAACGGATCGAGGTGAGACTACATCTGTTGAAATAAGCGACATATCGAACCCAGTCTGAATTACCGGTCGAGACTCATTTGACTGAACAAACTCATGTGCGGGCGCAAAGTAAATTCGCCCATCATCTAACCCTATCTGAATCGTTGACAATCTACCAGAGGGAGTATATTCCTTTAAAAAGGTCCCCGTTTGTCCTGTTAACACGTGACGCAATCTCATTCACAAATATATTAAAAACGAACGAGATCAACTCGTGTTTGCAGGCCCGGCCGCCATTCCTGTTCCTGGAAATTGTACTGGTAACTTCCCTGAAAGCTGAATCTTTTAAAATCGAATTGGATGCCCGGGCCAGCGGAGGTGGCGCCAGTCGTTAAATTGTAACCGGTAACCCCTTGGACCCGAAGACCGAAGCGGGGCTCATTCTGAACGACTGATAGCCGCTTGACACCGTTCACAGTCGTCCTTGGGTCGTTACTGTAGATATCGATGAAGCTCTTTTTTGCTCCAAGAAACCACCGGCGCTTCCAGTATTGGGTAATGTTAAGATCGGCGTTGTATTTGAAATCAAAGGATCCCCGGTCCGCGCTGTCAGTGGGATTTCCAGGCCGGTAGGCAAGATCAAGGTATTTATCGGAGTACGAATAAACTGGTCTTTTTTTTTCATCCAGTTCCATTTTCGCGCGCAGGTTATCTGCCTTCAGGGTGGTATTGATCAGCGTGAGATTTTCGATTTGCTTTTTAAGTATGCCAATGGCCATTGCTGTCGTGTCCAATATTCCGACGCTAACTGCGGTAGTGCTTGCATGGCTGGCAGAGATAATATTTTCGGCCGCAGCTATCGTCACATGCTCGAGGCCCTCTTTATCGACTTTGCGGGCGATGATGGTGGCTTCGGCTTGCACAGTTTTCTTTTGTGCCAGCAACGCTTCCTCCTGTTGGTCACGAAGTGACTTCTCATGAAAAGCATAAATTATGGCTCCGACCGCCAGCAGTAAGCAGGCGATCACGGTTGCGAGTGTCCAGTGTTTCATCATCGTTTTATTATTTGTTTGGCCTCATTGCCTACCCGGTTCCTTACTAGGCTGTCAGTGTTTCTTTTGATCTCATTTATTATTCCGTTCTTCACGAGTAGCGCCTGCACCAGATCGTCCTTCTCCTGCCGAACAGTTGCAAGGTCAGACCTCAGCTGCGCTTTTTCAGCCTCGCAGTTTATATTAACCTGGTCAGAGGCCCCGCCGAACTTGTAGACGAAGAACCACATCAGGGACACGGCGATGATCAGCATGTAGGTACCCGGATATTTCGCGACCTGCAAAAAGGTTATTTTCGGTATATGATTTTGCATGGCCCATTACTTTTTTGTTAAATCAACCCGGCTGAACCAACTCACTGCAAACGCTTCCTGACTGGGCGCCTTCTCCATGATTTCGATGTATCGGGATCCCTGCATTACGTTTAGGATTTTGTAAAGCAAAGCTTTATCCGGGTGACTGTTCAGGGCGTTGATCGTATAAGCTCCGATCTTACCGTCAATCACAAGATCGGGATATAGCCTTTGGTTCTTATTTGTGACATTCAGCGCGCGCTGGAGGTACCTAGCTGCTTGACCGGTACCCTGATTTACCCCGGTATCGAAAAGCTCATTCGCGATAGCTTGATCATTGATATCATTGAGCCGGTTAATCTGCCAATAGGAACTGTAATAAATAGCTTTTGCACCCTCGAGAATGAAATTATCAGCATTGATCTTTGCCACTGCGGCCGGCATCCCATGGTTTTTCTTGTGCTGATCAACCGCGTGCCATATTGAAGAATTGGGATGGTCGCGCCTGGTGATACCAAAGACGGTCTCTCCACCGGTGTCCAGCGGATTATTCGCATAGCCGCCTTCATGACCAATTGTTACCTGGAATGCTTTGTTGAAATCTGCCATTGCTTTTGTTTTGTTCAAAGTTCATGCTGGAAAGGCCCTTCCGATAATTTAAGGGTGAACCATCGGTCAATGATCACAACATATCCTCCGGCGAAATATTTTTGATAACAATTGTCCTATGTTGGAAATAAAAAATAATTAGATATATATTTAAAGAAATTATCTAAATGAACGTTATTACTCGAATATTCAACAACAAAACATTTCTCGGTGCCGTTCCATGGATATCCTTTATAACTGGTTTGCTGCTTTTTCTCTTTGGAACCTTCGCAAACTTCGACGATGACCATTTCGCAGAATTATGGTCAGGGTTAGGAAAAACGATGCTTGCCGGGGCGTTATTCGCCTTAATGCTGAAGAGTATTCAGTTTATGGGAGTATTCAAGGAAGAGTTAATAGAAATAATTTATGACGTAAAATACTTAAGAAACCGGGTTGATCTGCCAGAATACTGGGAGAAAATCACTAAGGAGCTCTTGAAAAATAAATTTCCTGCAATTAGCCAAAAGGTCACAAAAGACGTCAAGGAAATTTATCTTCCAACCACATCCGTGCAATACTATGACAATTATAAGCAACATGTTAGTATAAAAGTCGTTGATGATGCAGAGGACATTGTTGAAGTTATACAAAAGACGAGGTTTACGATTATACCTGTTGAGCCGAATGAAACTTTTGTGCACCAATTTGAAAATACGATTCATTGCGGGGATTGCCCCGAGCTAGTGAACTTCGAAATATTGAAGTTTAAAGTAAATGAAAAAGAACAGCATGTATCCCACCAGTCCAGTTTTGAAAACAAGCGACTAAAAACGCGGTATGAAGTAACCTTATCCGGCAAATCGGGGTATAACATTGAAATGGTTGTAAAAAAACGTTACCCTTTACGTTGTGATAATATAATTGGTGCGATAAGTTCTTATATTAGGCATAACTTTATGGTGCAGTTCCTACATGCCGGATTAACACTCGATTTTATCGACATTGGTACCCTGCAGAAATTTAAAACAAACAACGAATCGCAGGGGTTCTTAGAGAAAGAATATCAGGGCATATTGTACCCAAAACAAGGATATATCGCGATAATAAAAAAGATAAAATAATTACTACTTTTGAAATATTAAACCAAACACTATGGCCATCAGTGAAAAATTCCAGAATTTGTTATCAGATATTGATACCGGAGGATAAGATATCCCCCCAATAATTTTAAGGTCACCAATTGGTGACCTTTTTTTTTGCAGCTTATCATAATACCCTGCGTGGCTTTAGCTAAAGCCATCGGTCAATGATCACTTTTTAGCTGCGAAAGATATCTTAGAATTGCATCCTTTACGCAGACTATAAACGGGCAGGTGTCAGCGGACACCAACACCTCCAGCTGCTTGATTTGGATTTCACTAAGCTCGGCAGGATCATTTGCGTGAATGGACTGGGCAATTGGTAGCCAATCGAGCGTACGCGCGTGCTGGTAGATAAAATTTCCTATGGATTTGTTAAGGTCCGATACGTTAAGTGTTCTACCGGCTAAATCCATGATTACGATTTCTTTTGGGTCAAATTTCATATTATGATACTCCTACTAATATTCCTTTGGTAAAATTGAGTGTCGGGTTTGAAGAGGTGAAAACGATCCCACTATATCCAGTATCAACTCCTATATGGAGGGTGCCTGGGTTTAAATAA
The DNA here is from genome assembly GCF_009834915.1 of Hufsiella ginkgonis. Lineage (GTDB taxonomy): Bacteria > Bacteroidota > Bacteroidia > Sphingobacteriales > Sphingobacteriaceae > Hufsiella > Hufsiella ginkgonis. Next base: position 889,389 of record NZ_WVHS01000003.1, read on the forward strand.
ATATCAGGACTCGAAAGCTGGATATAATCACCAATTTCCGTGGCTGAAATCTGAATACGGCCGCCGTTTGTTTCTAAGGCAAAATTATTATCGGCACCTTTTGCACTTAAATAAAGGGCGTGGTTTTGGCTGGGGCTTCCGCTACTGGTGATATATGGCCTGTGGTTGATCAGCCTGGCGAGCTCGCTGTTAAGATCTCCAGAAATGTGATCTTCCAGTTCATTGCCGAAAGCCGCTTCCTGATAGCCGATCACGGTTCCACCGCTGTTTTGGTACTCGATGTACCCGCGAATGAGAACATGCGGATTTCCGCTTATAACAACGCCATCCTTTATGACACTTTCCGCCGTCAACGCGCTTGCTTCAATGGTCCAACCCCCGATAGTGCCGGTAACAAAATCCAAATCCAAGCCGGAAATGTAATCTGTGGTGATCACCGTTGACTTGATCCATTCCGCATCTATCAGGGTAGTTTTAATGTAACCACCGTCGATTATCGTTGAATCCAATTGAGCTGCGCCAATCAGATCTTCAAAAGCCAGGCCCCCTAAAGATCCCGAAAGGTCGGAAAGGTCTGATGCTACGCCTCCGGCGGCGTTGTATGCAGCAAGTGCGTCTGCTATGGCATTGGCGGCACTTGCTTGTGCTGTGTTAATTCTACCGTCTGCCAGGTCCGATATTTTCTTCAGTAAAAGGACCTTTTTGTCGTAGTAGTTTTTAAAAGCCGCCCTAAAATCGGCGGAAACGATCGTTTCGGTGGTAGTTAAACTGGTGAGTTTCGGACTTATGTAGGCATCTAGTGCATCGTAGGCCGTATCATATGCCGTTTTTTCGGTGGTAATGGAATATACTGTCGCTTGGCCGTCGATCGTTGGTTTTTCGGCCTGAATGATTTCCCACTCTTTTTTAACCGCTTTTTTCTCTACGGGTGTAAGTTTGGCATCATTGGCGATATCGGCCAACAATGCGTTTGCTGTGGCAGCTGATGATGCAGCTGCAGCGGCGGCAGTACCGGCATTATCAGCTATCAGTTTAGCTTTATCGGCTAACGCCTTCAGCAGCAATTGCCGTTTTTCGTAATAGTCGGCGAACTTGGCTCGGAAGTCGGCGGCCGTAATGGTTTCGGTACCGCTTGTGCTCAAATTGAGCGTACCCAAATATGTGTATAGGGTATTATAGGCAGTGGTATAAGCCGTTTTTTCAGTGGTGATAAGGTAATTATCTGCCTGGGCTTCAATCGCAGCCTTTTCCGCGGTAATGGAATCAAATTCACCCTTTGTAGCGTGCTTTTCACCGGGTGTAAGTTTTCCATCGTTGGCAATATCAGCCAGCTGGGCATTTGCAATTCCGGCGGCCGCGGCTGCGTTACCGGCGGCAAGAACAGCAGCTTCCGCGACCGTATCGTCGGTATACTTTGATGCTTTTATCCAGTCCCCAGCCATGTAGATGCCGCTGGTTCTGGCTGTCTGGCAACGCATAATGTCGCCGCTGAACCCCTGTACCCAAAGGTCGCCTACATCGTAAGGCGTTGTGGGTGTGGCAACGAAAACACGCCGTTTGCCGTCCGCTGTATCTAGGGCTTCACCGGCAAGGGCCAAAGCCTGTTCTGTAGCGGTATCCGCGATGGGAACCCAACCCCAAACACCAGATACCAGCACCCAACGCCATGAGGCCCCGGTATCGGTATTAGTAAACGTGTCATTAGCATGTTGGGCCTTCAATTCGGGCGTTGTCCAGTCAATCGCCGGCGCGTTAGATGTGGTAGGATCGTGCTGCTCGAAAAAGCTGATAAGTTGCCCATCAATTTGATCCTGTAAATCAGCTATAAGCAAGTCGACATACTCCGCGTCTATGTAGCTGGAAAGATCCGGCTTATCTGCAATGTTGTCGTACCCGGTGGTGCCGGATGCGAACGCGATTTTACCGCCAATAACGCCCGCGTCAAGATCGAAGTATGTGAGGCCGTCCGTGCTAAAAATCGCTCCGGTTGTGATAAACTTTCCGTTAATTGCGGTCTGCCCGTATGTTAGGGATATTCCTCGTACCGACCCCACAGGAGAATGCACCACGCCGATCAGAAAATAATAATCTGTGGGATCCTGGTCAACGGTCATTTGACTGATGGAAAGTACTATTGTGCCTGCTATCCCCACTTTGGAGCACTTCGCATAAATGTAGTATGCAGTGGCCGGAGCCAACGTGTCACTGCTGAAAGCAGATATATTCCATGTCTTGATTTCCTCCGAAATACTAAAATGATCCAATTTACCGGCCGAAGAACGGAACTTCGCCGAATCCCCTAAATAGTTAGGTTGGAAGATGATTTCAGAAAGAACGAACTGCTGTGACTTAGCTGCTACGGAAATCATCGTCGTTTCAATGCTAAGCGGCTTAATGCTTTCGCTGAAGTAATAGCCATCAGGATCGAAAACCAAATTCTTCAGCTCTTGAGAGGTTCTCCAATTTAGCCTGGCTCGGTTAACGTCGAATAGGCGACTTTGCCTGATTGCTTTTTCAATATTTTCCTGTGCATTGGCCTGTTTGGTGTAGCGGTTGATCTCAACCTGTTCGGACAGGTTGAGATTCGTAATTTTTGACGGGTCCTGTAAGTCTTGGCTGAACCCCAGTACCCGAATTGCATCACTAAATCCGAAATCATCATCTGTAAGCGTTATATAGCTTCCCAATGTGAGGCTGTAATTGTATTGCTTGAAAAGGATGTTGTCGCAGGTGACCTGGTAGATTTTGCGCGCATCTGAATTAAGATTCAGATAATTTTGAGCAGCTGTCTGCAATTCGAGTTCGGCGGCTAGAATATATGCATTTGGCATGATAATGTCGCTGATGATATATTTGTCGCCCACCGCAGGCTTAAAAGCAGACGAAGGCATGACCAGATCTCTTTCTTGGTTGACAAGCAGTCGCATTGTTTTACTCGAATAGTCAAAACTCCCCGCTTCAATTTCGAATTTATTCCCGGCCAAGTATCCAGTTTGAAACTCTACCTTCGCGCTCACCTTGTCAATCAGCTGCAAATTTAGGTCGAAGTCGATCCCCGTGTCAGTGAAGGTGAATTCATCACCAACTGCTGTCACAATTCCGATCCGTTTAGGGTAGATTTCAGGAAATACGATCGTATCTTCCCGGGCGCCGTATTGGGAAACGTTCCTCTCAAGAAAAAGCAGAGGGGATGGCAGTCGCAATCGCGAAGAAAAACCGCGGTAGTCAGCAGGAATGTTTTTTTCGCCGCCCTCAGCATACAATACTGTTACGAGCTGCTTATCCTGCTGCTGAATCCTCTCAATATTATAAAGGCCGTTACCCCGGCCATACTGAAGTTCCAAAGGTACCAGGTTCCCCCGTTTGGTCAGATGGATCGTTTGACCCTCGATCCAAAACTCGGTTTTAAATTCCTCGGCCAAGCGTGAAAGTACAGTAAGACAGTTTTCATTATTGAATGTCAGCATCCGAGTGTCAGTCACATCCACAGTGCCCTTTATCCAACCGGTCTGCCGGCGGGCCACATTCAAAAGCAACAGGTCGATAAACGTTTCAGCGTTTCCCATGAGAGAGAATTCGGACTTGGTAAGGACATTCTCACTGTTGTAAAAAAAGTACTTCGATCGTATAAGGTCATATAAAACAACCTCCAGCTTCAAAGAATAAATGAACTTGATAGAGCTTTCCTTTTTTACATCCGGCTCGGTGTTTATGTAATAATTCTGTCCCTGTATTACGACATGATCGCCCACACGGAAATGAATCAAGCTGCTAAGCTCAAAAGTCATGTTTGCGATATTAGGACCCATTATCGCCCTTTCAATACTGCCAGAAGGGGAGACAGTAGCAATTAAGCTACTGCCCCTTAAAATGTCGTAATTCATCGATTTATTTTAGTTGGGTACCAGGCCCTTGCCTTTTGGTTTGTTGATGTAGGCATGCGCTGAACCAGAAAATGCAAAGAAGCGCAGATAAAGGTTACCTGACGGCCGCGGACAGGTATTAGTTACCCCATCATTTGCGGCGGTTAGATCAATCCAGGTAGCAGTATCCGGATCCGAGCCGACATTTAAAGTATACTGGAATTTTACGGTGGATGAAAGTAGTAAGATCCGCATTCGAAATGTTGCAGACCCTGTCTGATCCGCTGTATTGTAAAAGTTGTAAGGATAAGTGGTGCCTCCTGCGTGTGTATTGCTGTAATTCTTTCCTGATACTCTTCCGTTGGTCAGGTTTCCGTTGATCTCTAGTGGCGTTCCTTCATTTGCTGGTTGAGCTGTACCGTCTGGAACAGTATCAAGAATCATCGATGCTGTACCTGTTTGTTCCATACCCATCATTACATAGCCCTGTACCCCTGAAGGAATATGTAAAGTGGTGCGAGCACGACCAAACACGCCACCGGTTGTAACGAAATCTACGCCATCATCAGAGACCGTAGCATGTTCGAGGGGTAACCCGGTTACATAATCACCAGTCAAAACGGTATAAATAGGGGCTACAAGCGGCGGACCAACAAGTTCACTCGCATCCAAGGCAAATTCCGGATCATCTACCATAATGAAAATGTAAGTTTCGCCGGCAACAGCTGACGTAATTGCATTGTTCGGGCGACCGGGCTCCCAACTGCCATAGGTTCGATCAATTTCCTCATCTGTTTCTTCGTCGAAATTGATAACTACGCCGTAGATCCTTAAACAATCGGGTGTATCGAAAATGCTTCCTTCAAATTCGAAATCGACCAAGGCCTGCCGGCCATTTGGTCCTTTAAAAATATTATCTGCCATCTTTTAAAAAATTAAATTGTGTTGTTAACTGCTGCACCCCAATAAGCGGGTAGTTTTCTTGATGAATCTGCAACGGAGCGCACGTCCCCGGTTTGCATTGAATAGTATAGCTTGACCGATTCGCCAGCGACCACGTTAGAACCGAGTACAAGCCGCCAGGACGTGCCGGACCCCTCCAAGCCTGTAACGGTATGGGTGGATGGTAAAGCCTGATTTTCTACCGTATCGGCGATCCTAAAGGCTGAAAACACCGACATTAAGACGGGTTCGCTTAGCGTTAAATTGATCTTGTTTGCCGATCCTGTAACAATATTTGCAGCTAGTATTTCGGGCGGATCAACTTCCAGCGACGGGTCAGCAAAGGATGTGATTTCCCGGATTATATTTACGATGCCCGTATCTACGTCCTTTTCGATCCTAGCCCCTCCGGTTTGCGTAATGCCAGCTATAGTCTTATTTGCGGTCAGCTTCAGCGTAATGTCTTGCCAGCGGTAATGAGCCGGTACGCCGGTATAGTCCAGCTGCACGGTCAGGGTCCCGTCTTCGTTGATAGTTTCGGTTTTAATTACCTTCCTGGTTACCTGCATATATTCGCAAGTCTCTTGGGTGGAGGCAAAGCAAATCTTATCCCCCAGTAACGTAAATACCTTGTTCATATAAGCCTTCCAGGTATTCCATTCGGTAGGATCACCGGAAACGTATGTAGGTCCGTGACTTCCGCACCTGATAATAAACCGCTGGTCCGGGTGCGCCGCCATTTCGCCGGCCAGGCCGTCCACTGCATCACTGGCAAGCGTTAGCGAGTTTTCCCAAAACACACGGGCCAGTAAAATAGGATCTCCGTTGTCTATGGCATCGTAAACCTTTTGAAGGTTTCCGAACCCCGGCGGCTTGCCGCTGTCTGCCATGTACTGAATCGGGTAGCCATCATTTGCATAAGTCCCGAAGCCTTGGGAAGACATCCCTGCGAAATCCTTGATATGTGCCCAAACGCTTACATAACCAGGGTCATTGTTGGGAACGACACCGGCGTTAACGCGAACGTCAACACCGCGACTTTTCATTTCGTCATAGATCAGTTCCAGGTTTTTTTCCACCTGCTGATAGCGATTTTCGTAACCGCCGAAAACAGCGGTTCCGCCCCATTGATGATCACTGATAGACCAACCCTTCTCGTACATCTCTACCAATTGCGGCCAGGTAATATAAACGGGATTGCTTCCACCTACCAACGGATTTCCGTTCGTAGCTACCGTAAAGATCGCATGTGTGCAACGGGGAAGCACAAAGTTACCGCAACCGTCCGTTAGTATTTCGCGCTTGCCTGGGTACTGCTGACCGTCTCCTGCTGGTACTCCATCGTGCATAGTTCCCAGCAGAAATTTAAAAGCCAGTTCGTACATAGTCCTTTGGCTGTCGTCAGCCTCCCAATTATAAAAGGCGTGCATGCCATACTTAACGCGCTCAAATTCCGCAGTCGCCTCCAGTTCACCCTCCTCTTCTTCGAATGTGAAAAGTAGGTTAACTATCGATTGTAGTTCCTCGAACGGTGGCTCGAAATAGCTGCTGACGTCCATTTCAGACAGTGACACAATCATATAAACCTCGCCCGGAACAGTGGTATCAAAAAAATTTACAGACCGATTCGGCTTCCAGCTGGAGTAATTTCGCTCACCGGTCATAGGATGTACAGAGATAGCGTACACGACGCCGCAGTTCGACGCGTTGAAAATCGTCGATAAGGACACTGCCTGGGTAGCGCGTCTGCCGTTAGGCCCAGTTTTTAGGTTGTTCGGCATGCTTAATAAAATAGTGCTGAAAGATCCATTTCAGCCGTAGCAATCACCAGATAGCTGACATCAATTTCGAGTTCCTCGATAGCGTTGTTGGGACGCCCGGGCTTCCATGAATCATAACTACCTTCAAGGCGATAGATAAAAGCAAGGTTGTCGTCATCGAAAACCTCCGCGAGTTCTGCTGTGGCCTTCGCTATCAATAGGTTAGGACCGGGTTTAATGTTAATAGCCATTTTTATACATTTATTATTGTAAAAGTTAAATTCAGTTCGACGACTACTTTGTTAGCGTTGATCTTTGTGTATTTTTTGCCGGAGGATTTGCTGTAAAACACTTGATAGGTGGTGCCCAAATCGGCGACCATCAGATCAAGTTGTCCAGGAGCCTTTAATGCATTCCATAGTGCGGCGCGCTTGATATTGTAATCGGTCCTGCTGGAAGCATGAAGGGTTCCGCCAATCGTCACCTGCCGGTTCATAAAAACAGGTGTTGTAAGATCATACTCTATTCCGTCTTCGTCGCCCCAGTCATGAGAAGGTGGATCCTTTCGTTCCGGAAACGGAACGAAATCGTCGCTGCCGGATAGGGGAGCCCATCCGTAGGTAAGCCACATATCCAAGCCCTCCAAAAAGTATAAACCCTTAGCGTTCATCGGTTACCATTTAATGCGATGAACAGTTCCGTCTACGCGATCGTCCTTGTAAGTAATGATCAGGAACTTACCTTCAGACAGCTTTTCCAGCGTATTTTTTGACAATTCATGTTTAACATCCAAATAGAATCCGCCGCACTCAACTATCGCTTTGATCCGGTCGAAAATTGCTACGCTTCCATTTTCGTTTACTGCCAGGGCCGCCTTGCGTGCCTGATCAGCCGTTGTTATATTATTTTTTGCCATGATATTCGTTTAAGGAATTCGCCCACCAGACCTTAATGCGTCGACGGGTATATCCATTTTTTTATTTATTGAAACCAGCGCTGTTTCAATGTTTGCCAGCCTGTCAGTATTGGTAGCTGTCCTGCCTGTATAAATTTCAATTTGAAGGATCGAGGCTAATTTTTGTCTGCCGATCGCCAGCATATCAATTTGAATCAGGCGGTTGGAAGCCATGTATCCGGATAGCACGTCTATGCTTTCCTGGGATGCAGATGCGAGCGCGCCTTTCAAGCTGTTCTTGTTCGCCGAGTTATCTGTAACTTTCCCCAGGGAGATCCCGGTCGCCTTCTGCAGCTGATCAGCAAAGAGCGCGGCATCGGTGATCGTTTTGTTGATGCCTGCAGTAAATGCCGCGATCTCGGAAGCGTCCAACGCACCGCCACTTTCGGCGTCTTTCGCGAACTGCTCGTATAGTTTTTTGATAGGCCCCTCGAGCGCCTGGTATTTCAGAGCGTTTAAAAGGGCCTTGCGAATAATGTCCTCGGTGCTGGCGGCAAAGTCCTCGACTTTCGTAAATCCGTTTGCAAATCCGTCCGCGATCGTGTCGGTAATCGCCTCTGCCGTCGTGCCGGTAAAAATTTCCGCTGCTTTGGCAGCCACGGATGCCAAAGCTTCAGTGACGTCGCCACCCTCTTCTTTCAGTTTTTGTAGTTGCTCGAAAAGCACCTTCGCTCCATTCGTCAATTTGCCTTCAGTGAAAAGCTTCTCTATTTCTTCATAGGTCAGGCCTGACAGCCCCGCCATATTTTGGGTAACTTTCGCTTTTCGGAACCAGGTGCCGTGTTGGTAGTCGACACTGGCCACGTACTGCTGCTTCTGTAGTTTATTGAAAAGCTCCTGGTACTTTCTATCGATGTCCGATGTTTGCGTAGCAAGAAGGACGCGCTGCTTTTGAATGTTGGAAAGCGTACCTTTTTCCTGGGCGGCAAGCTCCCGGGCTCGCTCGCGAAGCAATGCCAAATATTGAACTTCGCCTTTGTAAGCCGTATCGTAATAGGCTTGGACCTCTGCACGGGCTGCAGCGTTCATTTCCTTTACCCTCTTATTGATACTCATAATTCCGGCGATGCCGGAAGTAATTGCACCAAACAGATCGCCAGCTGCCAGCTTTCCGGCCACATTCGACACCACACCGGTGATCCGCGAAATAGTTGAAAGTGTGAACGCGAGCTCGTCGTTGACACCCTCGAAGGCGCCGGATAATTCAGCGAAATCCTGCGACGCCATCCCGAAGGATTTGGAAATCTTATCCAATGCTTCCTTGATCGCGACGGCTTCAGGGAAAAGTGCCTCCAAACCCGTACCGCCTGACGATTTCAACAGGTTTTGAGCTTGGTTTAAAGCATTCTTGCCGGCCTCTTTTTGGGCAGGGGTAAGGGATTTATCTTTAAGGTCGTTCTTTAAATTCCTGATCTGCTCTTTGAGTTGCTCCCGCGTCATAAAGAACAGGTTTTTTGCCATATCCTGGGCGATCTTCGTCTCCTCAAACGCCATTATTCGCACGCCGTCTAGCTCTATGGCACGATTCCGCTCAAGCTGCTTTTTCCTTGCTTCGAATTCCTCACCTTTGAATTTCGTACGAAGAATTGACAGATCCTTTTCGAATTTTGCTTCGATCCGCGCCTCCTCAACTTTCGCCGTCCGGGTTTCGTCCAGTACCCTTTTTAGGTTCGCCATGTTATAGTCGAACTCCTTATTTGCCTGCTCTTTCTTGGCTTTTGGTAGTTCCTTATCCAGGTACTCCTTTAACTTTTTAGCGCGTACCGATAAATCACCCTCAACAGGCGTCAGCGATTCGAGATACTTGACATACGTTTCATAGCCTCGCAACTCTTCAGCAAAACGCTGGTCGGCATTTTTTGCGCCGTATTCCAGTTTGTAAGCCTCATAGTCATTGAAAAGCTGCTTCTGTTCCTCAATAATCGTTTTGGTCCGCTCGACCTCTTGGAGACCTGTTTCATCATTGATGGCCTTTTGAAGAGCGGGGGCAAGATTGAGATTTAGCGCGCCCGCTTTGTTTTTTTTGCTCTTATTTAGTTTATCAATTTCTGCCTGTAAAGCAGCAAAGTCACCCTTAATCTCAGCGAGCTTTTGCTTTTCCTGGGATTCGGTGGCAACGCTATATTTTTCATTCAGCGCAGCCAATTTTGCAATCAATTCAGCCTTCTTTTCCAGCGATTTATTGTATTCCTTTGACGCTTTTGTAGCGATACCAGTAATACGAGCCTTCTCACGTTCGAGAGCGTTTATTTCAGCTTCGACTCGTTTATACTCAGCATTATTTGTGGTTTTTGCCAGTTCAGCCTTTTTACTCGCTATGTCAGCATCAATTGAAGCGATATCCCGCCTAACCTTTTCAGTTACTTTACTTGTTTCTTCGTCAACCTCCTCGGTGAGCTTCTTGATCTGATCCTTTACCTTCTGCTGCTCAAGCGCGTTATTGATAGTCGAATTCAGTGCAAACGCGTTCACGCCCCCGGTTGTGCCATTGAAGACAAGATCCAGCATCTTCGTGCCGAACCCGGGTCCCTCGTTTTCCTGGTTGATCAGGTCTTCGAGCTTTTTGTTCAGAATTTTTAACCGGATCGATTTTTCAAGCGACTTGACATAATTGTCAAGTGCTTTTTTCGCGTCATCGGTTTTTAGGGTTTCAAGGTTAAGGTTTCCCAGGTACTCCGGGCTCAGCTTATTGAGATCCTTGATTGCCCTCTCCCTGGCCTTTTTCGAAAGATTTTCATTATTGGCGACATCCAGCAGCTGCTGCAGTTTATTGCGTTCAATATCAAGCTGTGAATTCGCCTCCTTCGTAGCTTCACCTACGGCATCGAGGCTGTCCGAGTACACGTAGAAGGCTGTCGCAAGCGCAACAATGGCGGTAGCGGCCAAGACATAGGGGTTTGCAGATATCGTGGCGTTCAATGCCTTCATAACCTTGTCAAGTCGTGCGCTCATCACCTCGAGCAAACTGGTCGCAGTCATTTGCGCTTCCATCAAGGCAATATGGATGTACTGGGCCGCCCGGTAAGCGCCGTAGGTCACGATAAGTACCTTGATGATGTCAATAACATCCTGGTAATGTTCTACCAGGTAGATCGCCGACTGGATCCCTGCATTGAAAACCCCCTCATTGCTTTCACCCATGTCATTGAGCATCCGATCCCAAGCATCTGAAAGATTGGAGAGCTGCCCTGTGAGCGTTTTCGATTGCTCGCGCATCAGGTTGTAGAATATCCCGGCAGATCCGGTCATATTCTTGAATGCCTCCTCGATCTGTGGGAAACCGACTTTACCAGCTTCCACCAAGCCACGCACTTCGCCTTCGGTTACTTTAAATACCTTGGCGAGCTCTGCGATGATAGGAATACCCCGCCCTGTGAATTGGTTAATATCCTGTTGGTAGGCGCGTCCCTGTGTGCGGAGGGTGCCGTACAGATAAGCAATATCGCCGATCGGCGCCGAGACACCGGCCGCGACGTTACCGAGTCGCTCGAGCGTGCTGGTCACTTCGCCAGCCCCTACACCATACGCAAGGAGCTGCTTGGTGCTGGATGCGACTTCCGTGAGAGTAAAGGGCGTAACCGCTGCAAGCTTTACGGTTTCGGCCATCAGCGCATCGGCCTTTGACTTGCTTTTTAGTATGGTCCGATAGGCAACCTCCAGCTGCTGAAATTCGCCGCGGACCGCCACCATCGATGTGACGAAACTCGTAATAGAACTTATCGAGAAATAGCCGGTAACAGCTTGCGCAGCCTTTTTTGCGAAATTATCAAACTGCGTACCTTGTTGCTGGATGGTTTGGGACAAATGCAGGAACCGCTGCTCAATTCTTTCGGCAGTCTGCTGCAGCGGATCGTCGTCGAGCGACGCCGTCCAGTTCATACTTCCATTCTGCCGAAATCTTACAGCCATTTCAAATTCCCTTTAGCAGCTTTTCAAAATCCTCAGCGATCACTGTATTTTTACTTGTGGCTTTGGCTCTCTTTTTAGTTTTCTTGCTGATCTGTTCGTTTAATTCTGATGACTTATCCTGTTCGTCGGTTTCGGTATCGAAATCCTGATCAGGAATAGTGGCCGACAGCATCTGAAAATTCTGATAACTCATCTTCCACAATATTTGGTCATAGGTGTATCGGAAATATTTAATATTGGATCCGATAGTCCCCCATAGGCTATTTTCCCCTATGTACTCGCCGGGCTCGCTTCGTCTTCCAGAATCTTTATGTTTCCTTTGATCAAAGCGATAGAGGCTGTAAAAGCCGACACGTCCATCTTGTCGACTATCACACGAAAAGCGGACAGGATCTCCTTCGCCTCGTAATTTTGAAGAACGAAATCGATGTCTGCCCGGGAAACCTTTTTTTTGTTGTTCTTGATGGCGAGGACTATCACGCGCGCCACATCTTCGCCGTGTTTGTCAAGCAACTGGTACCCGGTGGAGAGCAAGTTCTTTACATCTACCTCTTTTAAGTCAACTGCGAGTAGTATCCGCGCAATCCTGATCATTGGTCCCAGGCATAGTGGCTTGAGGTAAAATTTCTTTACCGGTTTTTTAAGCTTCAGCTTAATTAGCACGCTTTCAAAAAACTCAGGCGATGTCAAACCAACCTCAATTTCAGTTTTCTCCTGCGTGATCGCAGCACCCAGGTTATTAAGAACGTCTAGTCTTTCCATAAGAAAAAAAATAGGCAGGCAGGAGTGTTCCGTGCCTGCCTATGTTAATGGTATTCGGGTTGATTATTCAGATTCAGGCATAACGGTAAGGACAACGTCGCCTTCGGCAAAAATGCCGTAGTATTCGATCCCGTCCGCTGCAGTGAATGAGAAATATTCACCAGCGTATTCTGCCGTAAACGAAATTGTTCCAACGTTTGAAGATGCAATGAAGATCTCCATGTCTTTCGGAAGTCCGACGTGAGGATTGATTACGTTGAATTTGAACGCCTTATCGGGATCCGCGCCGCCACTGGTTGCCGCTGAAATACCTCCGCCTGATGCGTTGCCGCTCGAAGCGAATGTAAGGGTAGTATCCCAGGAAGTCGGTATGGACCCGCCAGCATTAAGGTATTTAAGTTTCCAGGGTGGAAGCGCTACGCCATTTGCATCAGTAGGTGTCAATATTTTAGCAATAACACCCATTGAAACCACGCCGCTCCGGGTGAAGTTTCCGCTAAAGTTATAGGCTAAACTGGTAAGGAAGAACGTGAATTGGGCTTTTTTGCCCTTCAGCGGCTTTGTTGTTAGGCGAACTGCCTTTTCCACGATAACTGTATCCGCCGGTGGGGTGAATTCATCATCAACTTCGACATAACTACCACCGGAAACAGTAGCAATTTTGGAACCTTCGGCGTTAATGGTGCCGAGATTCAATGTAGCAGCTTCTGTATCAGATGGAAGCGACAACCGGATACCTGGTTTGTCTTCTACCCGGATGTCATTGGTGGTTTGCTCCGGTATCGTCAGTGAAACCGAATCATCTGTGATATCCTCAAATCTGACCCAACCGGTAGGTGCAGCACCGTTTACGCCGGGGGTGCCTAACTCAACAGTTTCGACTCCCCATAAAAATTTCTCCGCCATTTTTTTACTTATTAAGTGTTCTAAAATTTAATCTGATGTTTTGATAGTGCTCGAAAATGTCTCTCTCTTCGAATGTTGTTACCTGATCAATCTCAATGTTATAATCATCGCCCCAGTAGTCCTTCAGCGGCTCGATCACCATTTTTGTCAACTGATTAAGACGAACGAAATCTACCTGAGATCGATCGACATTAGCTCCGTCAACTGACAGGACTAGGTTAGGCACGTGTATGTTTATGTTCACTAAGCAGTATTGAACTGCTTCATTTGATGCACCTAAACAATTGATGACCACATCTTCAAGATGTGATCCATCGATGCGCTTAAGCTTATAAACGGATCCAGAAATGATCGACGCAACTTGGCTCTCACGAGTGATATCGTAAACGATTTGAACGATTTCTAAATTCGTCTTCATGCTTGGAAGTTCCTCAACAATGATTCAAGCTGTTGCTTTAGCATCGACTCCGCTCTATCCGAGCTATTTGTGAGCACATCGTAACCTTTGCTTTCAACAGCCGCTGCGTAGTTCATACCAGCTACGACAATTAAGATGTAACCCTTCCTGTCAGCAGAGGGGATTTCGTTGAATGCGTCCCTTGCAGCCTTAAGTCCGTCAGGTACAGCTCCGGGAAAGCTTATTGCTCTTTTACTCCCGTCTTTGTAAATAATGTACCCTATAGACTGGCGCAGATTGCCGGTTCGGTCGATGTAGGTGCCATTCGTTCGCGCGTTAGCAACAAACGACTCGCCTACATAATGGAAAAGCCTAAAAATTGCATCATCCAGGAGGCCAAGCTTTCGCTTTATTTCCTTTTTGATATCGGCTGCTGTGAAATTTGGCTTTATACCCATGCTCTGCAATTCAATTGGCCAGATGAAAATCTCGTTATCGTTCCCTTGCCAAACTCACCGTCTCGGCCAAGCAATGTAACCTCCACACCAACTCGGATCTCCCCTGTGCCTTTAGGGAAAAATATCGCCCAATCGAAAACTATTTGCTTCCCGTCGGCTCCATTGATCACCGCGCCCTTGCCGTTTGGTTCTGCGCGGCAAGGAACATTAACAGATTCGCCTGGCAAGGGTGTGATCCAATCACCCTTACCATCCCGAGAACTGTTTCCAGTTCCTGGTTGAAATGAGATGATATGAGGATACTGAGTTATCATAACCTGCATAACCGAAAGGTTATATCACCAGGGACTCGCGGTCCCAATTTTGTCGTTATTCCCCAGGTCAGCCGTATCAGGCGCGCCCCATTTCTTCAAAAGCAGTTTCCGGAAATTGAGAAAGTCGTCTCGCTGGCCGATGCTTAAACTATACCCGCCTTCTGTCACGGAGGATGGATGCAGGATGACGCTTAATAAAAGCCTTGCAAGGCTCAGGTCTACCGACTTTTCATCATCTTTCGTGTAAATGGCGTTACCATCGACCGACTGGTCAATGAGCGCTTTATCCACCGCTAAATCCGACACCGGTATCTCAATTTGTCCTCGCAAGGCCTCTTTAACTGTCATGCTTCAAAGAACTATGCGCCGATTACTCGGCAGATGAATGCTCCTGGATAACGCCCTGGTTAAGCAAAATCTTAAGGCGGTCAGAGTTCAGTCCGGTCACGTGATCACCAGAATTAAACTGTCGATCCTTTTCCTTATCTACGAAGCCTTTGCCGTCGGATACAACGTACTTTGCTCTGGCCTTTACTTCCAACTCCGTGCGTTTAATCGTTTCCTGAGCGATATCTCCCGAGCCGGCCTTAGCGGAATTGGTAAACTCCTTGACCAACTCGTGTATAAACTCTCCAGAATGCTCCTTAAAGCTTTCGATTGCCGCGATTACTTTCTCGTTGGAATCGACTACGGCCTGATTTGACTGTAGAATCTGGTCCACCCAGTCCGGTGTTTCAGAAACCAGCAAGGTCCCTGTGTTTTCGGCAGTGGTAGTCTGTTCGCCGTTTTCTGCTCCGGCGGCAGGAGCCGCACCTGGTGCGGTCTCCTTGGCTTGGTTCTGCTCAGGCTTCATTATACAGTGGCGATATTTGATTGTAAAATAAAGATTCCGTCAATCGCTTCAAGCGCCGGGAAGGCGTTCAGTTCTGCCGCGGTATATTCCCTCCACGGATCATTATCATGCCATTTGGACACGATGGTGCGATCGTACTTCGCGTAGTTGATACCAGCGACCTTTTCCCATTCCTCGATCGAGATCGCATTATGAACGATCCCGAGCTTTCCTTCAGGGATGAACACAACATTTTCCTTTTTGAAGGGATTGATGGTATCCACTTTGCCGTCCTTTTCGATGCCCCTACGCTCATTAATGAGTTTGATCATCGGCAGCCCGTTGGCTACCAGGAATTCGTTAACGGTATTGAGCGTCACGAGGAACTTCGCATTGCTGCCCGGGTTCTGGTAACCGGAGATCGCCGCCTTAACGTTCGTGAGGTTTTGGATCGTGAACCAGAGTTCCTGATCAATCCATATCTCTTTGAACTTGCGGCCACTCAGCGCAGCGTAGCGAACCACATCGCGAATGTCCTTAAAGGGATCGGCCGCGTTGTCGGTCCACACCGTGGTGACGGTCCTTTTCTGATCCGCCTTGGCCAGTAAATCTACTGTGCCAAAAACAACGCCGTCAGGATTGTTGGTGATGGTGACATCCACCTGGAAAGTTGATACGGCTTGGAGGAACATGATATCGAGCCGGCGATCGGTGGAAGTTGCAGCGTTCTGCACGTCATTCCAAAGTTTCGCAATAAGCTGGTTCAATTTTTCCCTGTCCGAAATCGGCAAGGTTTGAAGCACGCGAAGCTTCCGATAGTCATCTTGGTTCAGGCTGAATTTTTCCTTCATCGTCGGGATCTTACCATCGAGTTTCTCGAGGGCGGCCCGGCTGCGAAGCGGTGCCGAAGAATCCGGATCAACGATTGATGCAGCCGCTTCAATGCGGGACCTGCCAATGGCGGTAGCGAATGTAAGGTCGGTCTGTGGTAAGCCCCAATCAAGATACTGGCGCCAGATAGACTGCGTGTAAAGTGCGTCGACCGAGTTGTCGATCAGCGCCTGGAGATTCTGGCTCTGAGCCAGGTCTCCGAATAATGATGCTACAATAGCCATTTCTTAATACGATTGAGAGTAAATGATTCTCGGCAGTGCCGCTTCCAGATCGACCGAGTATGGCACCCTGCGGGCGTAAATTGTTCCGCGGATGATCACCGTTACACTTTCGCCAGTTTCAACTTTGGTGTCTTTCCATAACAGGCCGTTGACACCTCCAAACGAAGAGTTGTTTGCGCCGGTCGTACTTGAGGCGAACACGAAATCGTTGGCAGAAACGGCGCCGATCGTGGTACCTACAGTCACCAGATCATAGTTCGCATTCGAAGTATCGATCACAGTGATAGGGTAAGCCTTATTGGCTGTTCGTGCTCCGAAGTTGTCCCCAACTTTAAAGCGGCTACCTTTCGCGATTTTGTAGTCGGTCGCCGAGCCACCGGCGTTTTCATAGACGACGCCGGTGGTGATCGCCTTTGCGGTGCGGGTCGCCTCATTGAAGATCATCGGCGTGCCGGCTTTCAGGATCGCGCCGGCGACCAGACCGGTAGTGTCCAGGAGAAATCCCCCCTGGGCGGTCTGGAGATCTTCTCCTTTTCCTTGCCATACCGGGATGTCACCGGTAGAGAAGGCTCTTTTGTATCCTAATCCCATAAATTTATTTTTAAGCAGTTTTTTTGGTCGCGGCTTCAGCTTGTTTTTTTGCGAATGCAACGACATCTGGGTTAACTTTTGCATCACCACTGTTGTTGCCACCGGAACCGGCCGGAGGTTGTCCCAACCCGCCAAGCGGATTGCTTACAACGCCAGACCCTTTAAGCTCTGACCAGTCAGCTTCGATTTCCTGAAGAACAGTATCAATGTCCTCTTCTTTCTCGGGAACGCGCCCCTTCAGTAACGCTGCCGGAATTTGTTTCTCCTTCAGCTTAGCTTCAAGTTGCGACTTGATGGTCAATGTTTGTTTCTCCTTGACAATGCCGGTAACCACAGTGCCCAAACCCTCGACGGATTTTACAAGCGCTTTGGCCCATGATGGCATGTCAGGATCTTCGGCTACCGGCTTAGTAGCACTGCCTTCTTCTGTAGTTTCTTGCGCAGGCTCTTTCTTTGGAGCCTTAAGCGCCAAAGTAGCCCGGCGATCTCCTTCTTTTGCAGCATCCTGGATCAGATCATCGAGTTCCGCAACTTGGCCCTCAATTTCCGATTCTTCAGTAATTTTTGCGTCAATTCTGGCAGCGAGTGCTTCTAAATAAGTGTTAGAAAGGCCCTTACCCTTGTATTTAAGTTTAAGGAACGCCAATACTTTATCCTTCATGGTTTATTAGGTGATTAAAGCCCAAAAGTATCGCGAACCAGGGGAGATGCTTCTGTAGGCGGCTCGCTAAAATGTCACCATTGGCAAATGGTCTGATTTTAACAAAAATCCCCGACAGATGGCCGGGGATTACGCACGAAGTGTGACAGGTTTACCTTAAGAATGGCTCATCACCGGTAATAGCGAAATAGCAATTCTGGAATTCGTGAACATGTTCAATATGACTCAGATCGATCTCAACGACATCAGATTCAGTTTCCCGCTCGTAATACAAACCAGTTTTGGAATTCCATCGGAAGTTACCCAACGCCAGGTCGTGGCTAGTTGTTATTTTAGAGAATCCAAGCTTTGTTAACCACTTTTCAGTAAGAGGCAGGCCCTGAAAAAAGTCAGACCCGCTATTCCATTTGCTGACGAACCGGCCCTGAGTATTATTATTGGTACCTGTAATTCTGGTCTTGGTGATACTTTCGATAATACAGTATTCTACTTCTTCATTAAGACTTTTGACGATATTTCCAATTCTTACATCTGTCGCTTTCATAATTTCGGTTTATTTTTTATGGCCGTGTTCATTCCCGGGTGATATTTTTCAATGTAGTCGTTTAACGCAACTGTAAGTGATATCCATCGGCTGTGCGGCTCATGATCCTTCCAACGCCTGGTTATTTCCGCATTAGGGAGCACAAATGGTTCGGTGTATGTGTCGTAAAGCCAATTAATTTCTTTTTCGAGCCTGATGACTTCGGGATCAGCCTTATAAGCCGAAACTATCGTTATCATTTCCTGTATTGATAGGTGATTGTCGTCTTGCATGCCTCAAAAATCGCGAAAATACTCGTATTGTACCAATATTCTAAAGCTTATCAATCCCCAAATCTTTTTTCATTTCTGAGATTATCGACCTCTCCAAATCCTTCAATAGCGTTGATCCCTGCAACTTATTTTTGGCTTCAACGTAGGCCGCCTCGTATTTCCCGGAATTGCTCGGATCATTTGTTAGCATGCTACTGTACCTGAATATAGCTTCAAAGCATTCTTGTAGTTCCTTTTGAAGTGTTTTAAATTTCTCAACGAGCGTGACACTTATAAACGGTTCATTTATCGAAAAATGCTCAATCATTTCGTTAAATGCTTGTCTAATTTCCGCAGGGGACGCGTCGTTTAAAAATGTTTGGTAAACATACAGCTTGTAACTTAGCGAATGGCTAAGCTTCAAAAACGCTCGATAAACTTCAATCTTTTCTTTGAATATTCCGTTAAACACTGTTTTGTACCGTTCTATCTTATTATCAATACGGCCCTTGATTATGAGATAAAATATTATGTTGCCGACAACGGTAATAACGGCGGGCAAAATATGTAAGTACCATTTCATAATTGCAAGATATCATAAAACCAGAAATTATTTTTGTTATTCGTAATATTGTAAATGGCCAAGAAAGCTGATCAACATTCTGAAGAAAAAACCGCAACGGAAAATCCGAAGCTGGATGATTGTTTCATTATCACGCCAATTGGGGAAGTAAACTCGGATGTTTGGAACAAAACGAAGGGCCTCATCGCCTCGGTAGTCGAACCTGTTTTAGCAAAGTTCAATTTTATTGCTGTTCCGGCGCATTACATCGCGACGCCTGGTTCGATCCCGAAGCAAATAATACGACATATCGTCGAGGACAAATTGGTTATAGCAAATCTTACTGGCCTAAACCCTAATGTGATGTATGAATTGGCCGTAAGACACGCTGTCAAGCTGCCGTTGGTTACCCTCGCAGAAAAGGGTACAAAGTTGCCATTTGATATCGTCGATCAGCGAACAATCTTTTATGAAGATACTTTCAATGGGGTAGAGGATTGCAAAATTGCGTTAGCTGAGGCTATTGAGATGGCGTTGAGGCCGGACGCAACGGTAGAAAACCCCATATATGACGCTATCCAAGCTAAAAACATTATCCAAAGCACTGACCCGGAAAGTGCAAACGAGTACTTTATGCAGCGTCTTGATAGAATTGAGGATTTAATTTCACAAACTCGGTTTAATGATTTTTATCCGCGAGTCGAACAATCGGCCGCTGTAAAGGGCAGCTGCAAATTTACTGTAGTCGGCCACATGGACACGATCGCAATAGATGAATTTATGCTAAAAAATGCTGGCCGACAAAACATAAAACGATGGAGCGTTAGTTTAGTTAGTGAGAATGTCGTTGTTGTTGATATCCCACTGATTTCTGATGTAGCTTATGAAAGTACTTTGCAATTGTTCAAACGTAGGTTCGGAAGCAAAGTAGATGGGGCATTTTCATTTGATTTTTAATTGCAATGGAAACGATTTTTGACTACGACCCGACGGAAAAGGAACTCACGCTGATAAGCATCAACTATCCGGATCTCGGCGTGCGGGTCACCCGGGAAGAATACGAGCGAGATGCTGCAAAGCCTGGTGCAGAAAATTCCCTGCTCTTGGATCTCTGTCGGCTATTCAATGCTCGAGGCGAAAAAGCCAAAGCCAGGGAATACTGGAACAAGATTGATCCGGAGTGGGAAACCATGAAGTACTTCCGAATGAATGATCTGTCTATTTGATGTCATTGAGGGCATCGATGAACTGAGATTCATTCATGTTGTAGATACCCTTCGCCAGCCTTACTGATTCGATAAATGACAAACCCGTCATATCTTTCACGATCTTGAATAACTCGTTTTCAATGTTTCCGTAAGGTTTTTCGAGTAGGATAGGGCGCAGCTTTACCAGTATATCGCTTTCATCAGCTCCGGTTTTCTTAATGATATCGCGGAATCGGCTGATCCATCCCCGATATCCGTACCCTTTGTCCAGGATGGCCGACTGGTTAATCGCTGTGCCGCCGATCCGATCAATAAATCTAGCGTAATCATGCCTGGCTACAAATTGGTTTGCTATTTCCATCGCCGTTCTTTTGAAGCTTGCGGCGTGGCTTGGCAGGTGTTCTAGGCCTTTGGCTTTGTTGTGAAGGATCTCATGATATAGGCCTTCGATCGCGTACTCCTCGTTAAAGGTGAGATCAACCTTATTTTTGATTTTGTTGAATGCAGAAATGAGATCCTGATAGGGGTTAATGACATTACCTTCTACTTTGAAAGTCCGGTCATTAACTCTGATCCGCCCGCTACCGTCTGTTTCTAGTAAGTAGCTTTGGTTTGGCGATCGGGTGAAGCTCTTAAATCCGCGGGCGAAGTCTTCCGGATATATGGCCGAATAATCTTTCAGCACCGCGTGAACATCGGATGCTGACTTTATGGGCCTGTTTATCTTTATGGCCTTTTCTTTATTCGGCTGGGTCGCAAATTTCAGATCATCGCTAATTTTACCTTTTTTGAAATTGTCTTTCACCCAGTACGGGGTGCTTTTGTATTTGGCGACCTGGTCTTTATGTTCATCTACCCATTGCTTGAATCCATCGGGAACATCGGTGACCAGGTTATCCGATTTCGGGGCCGGCTTGCCATCCAGTGTTGCGTTTTCAAGTTCGTCGAATTCACCTTCATTCATCAGGATGGGGACCGAATGGCAGCGACATTGTGGGTGCCATCCTCTGAACACGAAGCTTTTCGGATATTTTCCAGCGCATTCATCACAGATATCATAAACCGGGTGATTGTTAGACAGCCTGATCTCATATCCCAACACAAAGTCCAGGTTTTGGTATCGATCCATGTCGGCCATTCGGTAAGCCATATTAGTTTCAGTGCGCGTAACCCTCATTGAATTTTTGAACGAGGACTTGTAAACACCGCGACCGGGATGGCGATTGGCCATTGCTTTCGACGGAAGCAGCTCGTTATGCTCATTGCGCACCCGTCGGTAAAGCCCGTCGGGATCCTTGAGATACCTGGTAAGGTCTCGGGCCATTTCAGCCGCAGGTTTGCCGTTTGCCACGCCCAACTTCAACCCTGTTTCGAGTTCTTGCCGGTATGGCTGCACGCTGCTCCATACCCGATCCGATAAAGTCTTGGAATCTTCCTTCCTGGTGATAAATTTCCGTAAAGCTGCTTCATTGGAGTCGATTTCCATGTCGTATTTGCCGGAATCAATGAAGGTTTTATAGTTCTTGTCGATGATCATCTGCCATTTTTCATCGTTAAGAAGCCAGCTTTTATTTATCGAATTGACGGTTGCCGTATAGATGTTCCCGTTCAGGTCCCCGAGCAATTCGTCCACCAAGTTTGAAACGATAGGAGGGAGCTTGCCGCCGGCAGCGGATGTGCCGTATGCAGCGGCGGTTTGGGCTGCTTTTCGGATAGCCTCTTTATACATCTCCTCGATCCTTTTGGAAAGATCGTTGATGTTCTGCAGATGCCTGCGTTCATACTGGTCGTCGACTGGTGGCATGGTTCTAAATTGTGGCTTTCAGCTTCGTTAGGTACTGATCAAGCCTGGCCAGTTCTTCATCGTTTAGGTTTCGTCCGATCGAAAAGAGAAAGTCGCTAATATTGATTTTCAGGTTGGTGCTTTTCCAGTAAAACTTATCAAGCAGCACCTTCGTGAGGTCATTCTTTTGTTTATGTAAAAAAGGTGCCTGTTTGATCATCACCAG
This sequence comes from Hufsiella ginkgonis, assembly GCF_009834915.1. Taxonomy (GTDB): domain Bacteria; phylum Bacteroidota; class Bacteroidia; order Sphingobacteriales; family Sphingobacteriaceae; genus Hufsiella; species Hufsiella ginkgonis. The sequence goes on from NZ_WVHS01000003.1 coordinate 911,428, forward strand.
ATCATAGCCCCGGACGTATAATAGCCCAGCGTAAGGCGGACATTCATCCTTTGAAATCATACCTTCGGGAACGGCGTAGTAGAATTTGTTCGGTAGTTTGTCTGCAGGAGTGCAAAACCATACTACAGACGATTCGCCATTCCGCGGCGATCTACCTTCGGGATAGCCCTTCCATGGATGAGTGCGTTCAACGATTGCCGGTTTCAAGTGATTACAGAACAGATTGTGTTTACCAGTTTTGCACTTGAAATCATTTCGAAAGTCTCCACGGCTCACCTTGATCTCTACTTCAATGGCATACCCGGATTTCGAAACGCAGAAGAAATCACTTTCCCAGCCGTACACAAATGAGTTAAACAATCGGTAGTTGTAATCACCAAAATGGGAATTTAACAGCCGTTGTATTGATTGTTCTGTCATAACCTTGATAACGGATCGGTTATATGTCGGGACCTAAAATTGTTCTTCGAGGCTTCCGGCACCTTCCTTGCCGATCAGGTCCATTTCTTCATCTACGTCGGTAACAAACGGGTTGAGTTTAACAGCGGTGCGCTGGCTCATTATTGGTTTGCCGCCAGCCGCCACAGAAAGGATCTCGATCTCTTCTTTCTCGTTATTTGGGGTGAACAAGCCGAATTTTGGAATGATACTCATACTTAATGCTTTCTTGGTGGCCGGGTTTATCTTCGATAATGCGACCTTCAAGAAATTGATGCGACGCTGAATGCACTCACCAAAAACATCGTCCTGCTTGTCGGCTGCCTTCAGGTGAGCATCCATGAACAATAGCTTTATGGCAACTCCAGACAGCTGACCCAGCCCTTTCATTTCCTTGAAGGTGATATTGGGCGTTTGCGTGACTGTATAAATAATGTCGAACAGCGTTTCGATCTCCAGCTTAATTGATTCCGGGGCAGATTCCCAAGTGAGATATTTAATATCTGCCTCTTTTTCGCCGGTAATGATCTTACCCTGCTCGCCTTTGGAAGCGAAGCCGGTTATGGTGCCCTTCGCGAAAATCATCGGTGATCCGAAATAATCATTGGTATCCGCAAAGTTAGAAAGCAGTGTCTCGAGGCGCTCGATAGCACGCTGCACGTCAGCCCATTCAGCGGCTTCCTGGGAGTAGTATATAACCGGGATCTTTCCGATCGGGTTAGCTATCTCACCGTTTTCCACGACCTTCCACTCACCTGATGTCTGGGAAGTGTAATAGATTTTGTCATCAGTGTATAGGTCAAAACGCTGTGCGGTTCTGCCTTCGACCTTTACCTCATATCCGCGCCCAAAAGCGACAAGGTTACCCATCATGTCGAAAACCGGATAAAGTTTATCCCCCTTTTTCGGGCTAAGTACGGATATGCGCATCCGGTACCTTTCGACACCTTTAATCCCCCAATATTCTAATGGATCGACCTCGTCGACGTACCATATCTCGGCGCATTCGGTATATGCCATCATATGCTTTGCCAGAAATTTTGATTTGAAGTTCAGTTTATTGTCCTCCCAGGTTTTCTCAAGCATTGCTAAGAGGGTTTTCTGGTCCTCATCCGCCGGCAGACATTGCAGTTCGATAGGTGCTCCCACAAGAAAAGAGGCCGCGCGGTTTACGATCAGCTTTTGCAATGCAACGGTAATCCGGTTCACTTCCTCCAGCATGGTGATGTCGTCCTTTTTTACCTTCTTTTTCGGGCGTGCCTGTTCATCGGTGACCTTATGCCGTTCCGGCTCGTACTGTTTAATCACCTCTTCGCATCTGTTATCTTGCTTCTGTAGGATGATCTTTTGGATGGCCGTACCTATACCGGCTGCAATGCTGTTTTGTAATTCCTGTCTTTCCATTACCGTAATGCTGATAGTGCTGAGATTCCTGCTTGTGTGATTTTCTTGCCCGGGTAAAAAGTAGTCGATAGGGAGTCGAATTTATCCGGTGAACGACCGATCCTTTTCTTGATCTCGTCCTTTTCCTCGATTTGTATTTTTCCGTTCGATCTGAATTTGTACCTGGTTGTACTTAGCTCCTGGGTGAGCTCGTCATCGGGAGGAAGTGCTGCGTTTTGTTTATTGGCCGGATTGAGCCAATCGCGTACGCACCACATCATGTATGCCCTCATATTCAGAAACTCGTAAACGTTCGTTACATCCTTCAATCCATCAGCGCCTTCTGAGCCCTTCACCGAGTGTGCATTTTCAAACTCTAATTCCTTTAGCCGCGAGTAGACGCCGGCACCTTCGCCAATTGTATCGATGAATGATTTGGTTTTTGGATCTCGGGTCAAGTTTGCAGTGCGACCAGAAATTTCCATGTGGTTAGCTTCACCACCGCTGAACATCTGTTCAAATTTTGTGACCACATTGCCGTATCGGTGGCAATAAACTGTGCTGTCTCGGCCCATGCCGGCAACGTCTACGCCCAACTTGAGCGGTTCCTGAATCTTGAACTTGTTCTCCTGCCATTCTTTCCAGCGGTTATTGGCAAGGAAGATCCACTCGATAGGAATTAAAGTGTCCTCGGAAACTTTAGGAAACATGCCTAGAATTTTAACCCGGAAAAGGTCATTCGGGCGCCATAGTTCTCCTTCCCATTCAAAGTCTCCCTCACCCTCGTTGAACTCGTTGCCGGCGATCCGACTACACCAGGTATGAACCTTATCGTTGACCCATTCCCAATCGACCTGGCCAGTGATCAGTAACTTCTTCGCCTTAACGTTCGGGGCGGTCATGCTGTTCAGCCGTATCTTGGTGAAACGGGATGATCTTTGTGATTCGGCAGCGTAACCGATCGAAATATTGGGATTAAATATAATGAGCAGCCGGGAATTGCCTTGTAAGTTACCTTCGATCGCGTGGAAAATACGATCCGGTATACCCGTTGCTTCCGTGATCACGAACATCGTATTCGCGGCGTGAAATCCGGTCCAAGCCTCGTCGTTATGCTCATCAGCCTTGAACCCGGTTAGAAACCACTCGGTATAAGGTGTCCTGATATCATATCCAGTCAATCTGCCCGGCAGGCAGCCTGCTCGGTTGAACATTCTGGAGATTTCCGGCAGCATTACGTTCTTAACCTGGCGATCGGTAGGAGCGGTGAGAGCCACCTTGGTATTTCTGTAAAGATCTCCTGCCTCATTCCATTGTGGTGTGAGGTACATGAAGCACATCGCGCATGCAGCTGCAACATAGTCCTTCCCGCGGGCGGTGCCGCTGGACACTGAGACCATCGGGTTCATTTGAACGGCCCTCACAACTTCTTCTTGTTCAGGGTCGAGGTTGATACGAAGTACTTCCTGGCAAAACAACGGCCAGCCCTTATCGGGATCAGCGGACCGGTAGTCCAGGATCTTGTTCACGCCTTTTTCAACCAGATGCCGGTTCATGTATTATAACAGGGATTTGATATAATTATTGATCGCCTTCTTGGCGCTTTCTCCTTGCTTGAGATCCTGAATATTATGCTTCTCGATCCATGGTTCGAACAGTACTCCGGAGACAACGTCATACTGCATGTTTGTCTTTAGCACGAAGTAATGACGAACGTCCTTTTCTAAATCGTCGGCGAATTGCTGGTTCCAGGAAATACCCTTCCCTTGACAGATTATCCTATCAATCACCTGCGTTTTGCAGAAATAAAGCAGCTGTGAGGGCTGTAGAGTCTCAACCTCTATCGGCACCAGCTTAGGCTTGTTCTTTAAAAATTTCATTTTGCAGCTTTCAGTATCTCGAGAAATGTGTTGTCGGTAACTTCTACCTTCTGGATCATCACGCCGTCGAGCTGCGCCATGGAATCCAGGATTTTGTTAATGGTTCGGGCCCCTTGAGGCGTTTTCTTCATATCAGGATCCATATCGCGAATGAGCTTCCGTTTGCTCGATATGTAGAACGCTTTCTTTTGCTCGAGGGTGATATCGTTGTCCTTCACGAATACCTTCAGGGATTCGGCGTAGTACCTGGCCGCCTGCCGGCTGGTAATCGCCCAATCTGTGACGGCCCGGTGTATGATGTACGACCAAGTTTGTCCCTCCATGATCCATTCCTGGACTTGGCGGAGCCTTTTTTCTACCTCAAGAGCTGATGACCGTGCCATATTCTATTTTTTTGGTCCCATCTCAAGGTTCTCCCACATTCTGCCTTGATCGCTGCTGATCATGCGATAAGTCCTAACGGTGGCAAACGTAATAATGCTCACCTTCACATCGTTCATCCCGTAATCGATTTCGCTGATGCGTTTGTTGGCATATTCCTGGATGGCAGAAGGTGAGCAATTGACGAGCTCACGTGTGTTGACGTATTCGCTGATATAACCCATGACCATCGATCCCAATGTGATCTCCGGATGAAACATGGTGTTATAGAGCTTCTCCACATCGCCAATGCTGTAGGATACTGCCGATTGAATCGTGATTGTTTTGCCATCAGTGGTCGACATATCCTGGACCGGCATATTTATCATGCGTGACCTGGTTGTTTGGATGTAAACGGAGTCGAGAAACGGGATCCTGAAGTAGAAGCCGGCGCCAAGTAATCTGGTGTTTTTTCCAGCCCTTATGAAAATGGCTTGTTCCCACGGCATAACGAGAAACCACCAGCTAAATAACCTGTTCAAAAATGCTGCTACTGAGTTGAGAATTTCCATTATTGCTTGTTTTGAATCTGATCACAAATCGATGAATACGTTTCATTCACCAGGTCTGAAAAGGATTTGTAGGCGACCATGTGAACTTTGACATTTCCGAACATCCTGGAAACACAGGATTTCGGGGAGCATAGCACTTTTGAGAGCTCCAACCTCAGTCCTTTCTTGATATATTGGCTTCGTAATATCAGCGACTCTGGGTCGTACACTTTCACCGCGACCGCCATGAAGATCATCTTATCCCCACGGCAGTACTGGTAAATCATCGGCAACTTGGTTAGATCCTCGCTGATAGGTTGCAGCCGCTCAATGCGATTTTGCAGCATCGTGGCCAGTTCAGGATTTTCAATACTAAGCAGCCTACCGATCTTGGTAAACTTTGCTGGACTCATTCGGGGGACTAAAATACAAAAAATAACGTCCATCACCGAATGGTGATATTTTATGTCACGCGTTGTCACAGTTTTCTGAAATATTTGTGACATAATGAGCGTTTTCCACACCCTCGGCTAGTGAAGCAATATGACAGTTTCTGATCATTACCATCGTTTCATCGGTCATCATCTGCTGAGGCGTCCGCCTGATCACCGTCCATCCCAGCAGCGCGGCTGCGTTGTACTTCTCCATATCCGCGACATAACCAGCGCCGCGGGTGTGCCTGCCGCCGGACCATACGCCGCCTTCCTGCTCGATCGCTAACTTAATCTCTTCGTTGGCATAGTCGAATCGCCACTGCCGTTTTTCATCGAAACGAAATTCCATTACGAGGTGAACGCCGGCTGACTGTCGCACGAGCATGCAAAATGGATCCTGTTTGTCCGAATGTTTTTTGGCCGGGCCGCGCTTCTTCTTCTTCGGTTTCTCCTGATGGATGTTCATGGCAGCAGCTTGCGCCGGCGTGTAAATTACGTCGCCTTTCTGAATCCACCCCCGGTCAGTGCATGATTTGATGAGCGCTGCGGCTTCTTTCGGTCTCACTTACTTAATTCAAAAGGTCTTTAATCGTTACCTCAAGTCCAATCAGTTCGCTGTAAAAGTCGTTCAAGGCTTCCTTTTTACCAGCTACCCTGGCTTTTACTGCGCTGTCGGAATTGTTGAGCTTGTTGTCTTCGATCGTCTTGAGTAGGGAAGTTTTCATGTCAGTTGGCTCGCAAGTCCTGGCATTAATCTTCTTGATCCCTATCGCAAAATAGTGGTCAGTTTTGCCGGCGAGAAATTTCAAGAATTCCGGAACCTTCAGCGTTTTTTCGAGGGCATTATACGCAGAATTTCCGAAGTCTTCGTAGTAGCCTTTCCTTGAAAACTCTTCGAATGACGCAATCACTGAAGTTTTTGCTAGTTCCAATTTTTTGGCTTCGTCCGGCTCGACCGATGGATCAGATCGTTGCTGCTGGCCCTGTGAGGGACTTTCTTTTTTCAGATCGCCGGGCTTTTGAAATTCTGCATCGGTGGTTATCCATTTTTCGGCAGCTTTTTGCCATGACGTCATTTTTGTATTGCTTTTACCAACGACCCAGTTTACGCTGCCATACCTCCCCACGAATTTTTCGGCTTCCGTTTTACATTTTTTCAACGACCAGGATGTATCTGGTATTTTCTCTTTAAAAAATTCAAAAACGTGGGCGGGGGCGGGGGGAACGAAAGTGACTCCCTCCCTCTCTTTTCTTCTCTTTTCTTCTCCTTTCTTTTCTTCTCCTCTCCTTTGTGGCACTTCTTCCCGGGAACTATCTGTATTTTCCCGGGAATTATCGCTTTCTTCCCGGGAAGAATCATTTTTTAATGAAATGTAGGCGATTCGATCACCATTTTTTACAAAATCGATCACCCAATATTCCTTAAAAAGCTTCAGCATGTAACCCTTTTTTATGAGCTCTTTTTTTGCCTCGAGATAGTTTTCCTGTACCCGATCGTTGGTCAAAACGCCGAACATATCAAACACGGTCTTATCAAAAAGATTACGCCTGACACACCCTTTGATCACTTCATCCACCAATGACACCGGCTTTTTGCAGACATCAGAGGCAAACAAGATCATGTTATCCCTGTCGGTTGTATCGAAAAAATATCCCTTATCCCTGGCAATTTCGCACAGCAGGCACTGATAAATCCAGTAGCCATGGCTGTCGAATTCAGTGACTAAAAGCTTCACCTTTTTATTGCTTACGTGGTCACTATCCATGGGGTAGTACCTTATTCCGGCATCTGCTTTCCTGGCCATATTACGCTGATTGTAATGTTTAACTTTAAAATTTACTCCGCTTTATACCGAGTTTAAAAGCCCTGAATTTGACGGTACTTGGACCTCTTCCGATGCGTCGCCCTATTTCTGTAGGGCTTAGGTATTTCCAATTATTTATTATGACCTGGTCTTCTTCAAAACCTACCCTGGAACCTTTCTCCCGGGGTTTCATTAAATTGTCTCGGATAGCTGCGGTCATGTCTGGCTCAAAATCAGCCACTCTATCAGGCGTGTAAAGACCCTTTGCCATCAGTCTTTTCCGAGCAGCGTTAAACTCGAAGGAGTCGAACCATTCAAATGATTCGCAAATTATCATGTCGATCAGATTCTGGCGGCCGCCGGCAATGAGGATGATATTCTCCAACCAAGGAATTTTCTGTTTGGAAGTATCTACATTGTCGCTACGCTCAATTGAAGTCTGGATCAAATCCATAGTGCTTGGCATTACATCTCCTTTGTCTAAAATCAATCCCCGAAATTTATGATCGGTTGAATAGATCCATCTGCATAAACTGTATCCATAAGCACGTCACCGGTAGGTTCAGTGCCATCCCACTTGTTTGGCCAAACATTCTGCTTCCAGCAGTTCTGGATAAAGTCCTGCTCTTCCTGATTTAACAACGTAACCGTTGGCTTCCCTTGAATAATAGCTTCACGGTTAATTTCTTCCTGTATGGCCATGATGGCATTGTAAGCGTAGCGTCTTGCTTCCATTGTAAGAGGGCCAAGTCGCTGCTTATTTTTATCTGTAGTTGTGTCCTTTCCAGTCTTCCTGAGCCTGTTCTGCGGAAGTCTCATTTCTCGCCATATCGGTTTCAACCGCTTCAACGGCGACAGGTATGCCCATGTTGGACGTTTTACTAAATTATCCAATGCCGTGTCCTTTGATGCTAGTGGACATGCTATGCAACCAGTGCGAGCATTGATTTCTTCCGCTTCATCCCCACCGTAAGCGTCTGCCACCATAGCGGTTGAAAAGTCACCGTATTCTGGCAGCGGCGCCCAGTGTTTTAACCATTCCCAGACATGGCAAACTCGCCAATGAAGGATAGGCGCCAGTGTGTCACAAAGTGCCTCCGGCATCGTTTCCTGGTACCATCCTTGGCCGCACTCGGCTCCGTCTTTACCACAGCTCATCATAATTCGTTGGTCACGAATAGCACTTTCTCCTTGTCGAACGCCCGTGAGCATGAGCACTTTCTCGCCACGGTCTCTAAATAGCCGTTCTAACTCCATCCTCATCGGATCGATTTTGATCTGACGCGTACACCAACGGAAAGTATTGTTGTTCGGTGGTGGAACCCCACGGCCGAGGATGTAGGTCATGAACCTTTTTTCCAATGGGGCCATTACAGTCCTCACTTCGATAAACAACTCACGAAGCTCTTCCATGATTTCTTGAGCCGCGAAGAATAGAGGCGTAAGTTCTAGCCGAGTGTCGGCATACATTACGGTAAGTGTCTGCGGTGCCGGTATACGTCCAGATTTAATTAGCCAAACGATCAACGTAACAAGAGTTGTGCTATCCTTTCCGCCGGACCAGGCCATACACCAGTGTTTGTAACGCGGGCCATACGCGAGAATTGATTGGATAGTCAGCTCTATACTGTCGTTCATTTGTAGCCGCGGCGATCCTTCAAATAAATTAGTTTGTGTCGCCTTCATGTTCGATGTGTTTCTTTTCAATCATTAGTAATTTTTGTTCTCTCTCTCGACCTCTCAGATCTAATTTTACACGACACCATTCGGGAAAGACCGGTGTACAGTGCTTTACGAACGTGCCACATCTTCCTCGGTGCTGGTGATAGGTATCCTTCAGTGTAACCCGGTCACCTGGTTTGAATTCAACTGTTTCCATTATGCGAGACTTTCTACTAAACGTTCAACTAGCCACTCCATCGCCGGTGGCGTCACGGCGCCGCCGTTATACTTCTCGGCGACATTCCGTATTCCCTGGCTGCTGCCGCCGGCCCCGCAGAATAAGTCCGTGAATGTTATATGGGAACTCTTCATGCTTTACCTCCTTTCAATGCCTCTAGAATGGCGCCTGTTTTTTCCGGTAAGGGGTTGTCTCCTGTAGCGGGTCCTTTTATCCGGTAGTTTTTTACATTGAGGTATTCCGACGCGATTAGTTCTGTATCAAACCATTTAAATACCATCCTCGAAACGCGGGCTATCGTGCGCTTGCCAGTCTCAGTACGCGCCATAAGATAGACAGCCGATCCATTTGATGCCATCCAATGCTCAATCCAAATTGCGCCTAATTTGTCGATAGCTATTATTCCGTTCACCCAATCGATGGTTTGTTTTTTGTCGTAACGTATCATACAGCAGCCTCCATTTCTTCCAGATCGAACAGCGTCGGTATATTTTGCTTTAATTCCGCAGCTTTCAGATATGACGCCCCATCAAGGAAGTAAACAGGGTTCAATTCTATTCCGTACCCTTTTCGACCTTTCATAATGGCCCGCAGCGGGACGGTACCGAGCCCACCGAAATAATCCAGCACGATATCACCTGGATTACTCATCTGTTCAATTACTCGATCGGCGATATCGAACTGCATAGGGCAAACGTGATTCTCCCGGCCATTGCTCCATTGTGAGCCGTTAAGAGTAAGCATTCGTGTAATGTCCGTCCATACGTCGGGGTGCCAGCTTTGCGGCTGAAGCAACATAAATCCCGGCGGCAGCTTGCCTGCGGCTTCAACTGTCTCAGCGATCTTTACCACCTGCTCGAAATTCCACACTTCATTTAATGAGTGAGTTTTGAACAGCTTGAAAATAGCATCGGATTCTAGCCGGGTTACTTCTTCCGGATTAAGCAGTCGATCCCCACAGCTCCGCGTGAAACCGTGTGCATCCATCTGCCAACGGGCACGTGAATAGCCGTTGTTGCTATATTGGCCGGTGGACTTATCGTACATCCTTTTTTCTTTCACGACAGGTATATCGGAGTATGCGTTCGAGTTATCGCTCGGCGGCTTTCTGAACAGGAGTAAGTATTCGGGCATTCCTACACCCATTTTTGACCCATCCTTACATTGCTCGGTCCAACCGAGTCGGTAAGTTTGTGAGTTCTCCCTTACTACATCTGTAACAATGGTTTTCATGCCGATATATGCGAATCCGTGCTTAGTAAAATGGTTGAAGACATTGATATGAACCGGGTTTACAGTCTGGAAACCTAAACCATTAATGCCGCCAGGAACGATCCGGTCTTTGATATGGATGGCACAAATGCGCCCCGGAATTAGGGTTCTGAATAGTTCAGGTGTGGAATAGTCCATTTGCCGCCAAAATTCTTCCGAGTTCTCGGAGTGGCCGTAGTCAGCATAGTTCGGCGAATACTCGTATTGCATTTCAAAAGGAATGGAGGAAAGCGCCAGTCCGATGGTGTTGCTGGCTATGCGCGGCAATTCTTTAACGTTGTCGTTTTGCACCCAGGTATAGTTTTCACCCTTAACCTCTATCCGTTCAACTCCCATTTTTCGGGTAAGCAGCTGCGCCATGGCGGCAGTCGATAACCCATATTTTTTGATGATGTCTGTCATTTTTTTAACCATTACATTGTGTTGAGCCCACTTTCTTTCCAGCTGCTTCCTGATCTGCCTTTCGGCCTCCGTATAGATGATGTCTACCCGCACTGTGCCCTTCTGGCCGAAACGTAAAAGCCTGTGAAGCGATTGAATGAAGTCATTGAATTTGAAACCGATGCCTGAATAAATCGCCCAGGAACAATGGCGTTGCAAATTGGTGCCCGAACCAAGCATTGAAGGTTTACCCGCCAATTGGGCAAGATGACCGTTGGAAAAATCGTTTACTATTTCTTCGCGGAGGTCAAGGTCTTGCTTACCGAAAACTGAGCGGCATTCAGGAAACAAGCGTTCGATCATTCGCCGCTCATCTTCGAGGTCATGCCAAAGAACAACGTGATCATTAGGCCGCTCATCGGCTATTGCCTTCATTTTGAGTGCGCGCGGTAAAAGGCTAATCCTCTTTTCCTTCGCGGATCCTTCTAACCCGATCGCCGTTTCAGCGAATGCCTTAAACTGACCATTACGCTCGGCACCTGCCTTCGTGTGATCGCTTGCAATCTCATGCCACCGGACATCTAATGGCGGCAGAATGTACCCCTCATCATCGGCAGGATTGCCGGTAAGATCCGATGGGTTCGAAACGAATAACGCCCACGATGCTACCCACAACCAGAACTCTTCCTCTTTGTGCTTATAGATAGTAAGGTTGTCGGCTTTAGTGCTATCCCGCTTGAAGAACCTGGTCTTTGCTTGGCTGACATCCATGATACCCAGGAAGTCAGCATAGGCCAGGAGCTCGATATAGTCATTCGGGGATGGAGTCGCGGTTGCGACAAACCGGTATGGTACGCATTCAGTTCCCCGCCGGTTTCCGTTGGGACCGGCATCCCCGGTGAACAGGCGCATGAACTCTCGAAAAGTCTTTGAGCCGCCGAGGCCCCGGAGGATAGATGCCTCGTCAAGTGAAGCGACGTTAAACAGGCGAGGATCCAATTTACCGTCCCGAACAGTTTCGTAGTTGGTGAGATAAATACCGGTTTCGCCGGCTTCCTCAATCCGTCGAATGAACCGCGGCGCCTCGGCCCAGCCCAAAAGATTGACGGCATCCTTCCGGAATTCCTGCCTGACACCGAGCGGGGCGATGATCAACCCTCGACCACCGGTCCTGGTTAAAGTGATGCGAACCGTTTCCAATTGGGTCACCGTTTTATGGAGGCCAAAAGCAGCGAAGCATGCCCGGCGTCCACCCTCCACCATCCATTTTACCATGATTCGGTTATGCGTCTTCAATGCAGGATTTATTTCATGGTCGTCTATCTCGAAGCCATTACTTTGAGCGAGGCGTACCTTGCTCTCTAAAAACGAGTGATAGTCCATGCTATTTCTGGTTAAAAAGAGTCATCATGTTGTCTATGAATGACACATCCGTCTCATCTTCGGCTCCGGTGATGGTCATTGCCATTTCCCGTTTGCTTTCGATCAGTTTATAGTTCCATTCGTCAATCGTGTCTTTGCCGAGGAAGTAAGTGCACATCACGTTTTTGTGCTGACCGGTACGGTACAACCTATCCTCAGCCTGATCCATTACAGCAGCGTGCCAGCCGAACTCCAGGAAGCAAACATCCGTTGCCACATTCTGCAGGCCATCGATACCGACGCCGGCCGCCTTAAGGTTACAGACGATAACATTGATGTTCGGATCATTTTGGAACCGATCGACAGATGCCTGCTTCTGCAGGGAGTTCTCCTGCCCAGTGATTCTTACTGATTTCGGAAAACGTTCCTGGACGTGCTGGACGACGTCATTGAGGTACGCGAAGACTACTATCTTTTGCCCCTGGCTAATGATATCCTCGATGAACTCAAAAGCGTCAGCCAGCTTCCCGCGGGCGGAGATGTTTTTAAGGATCCCGATCCTCACCATCACCTCGCTACGCATGGACCGTTGGATCTGCTGATCGGTCGCTTCCTTATACTGCTTCATATAGCTTCCGAGATCATTGAAAGCGTGATTGTATTCTTTGCGGGCATCCCGGGAGAGATCACAAATAATAATCTGCCGCGACTTGTCCGGTAGATGCTTTTTGATCTCCGGATCGGATTTGTTTCGCCGGTAATATCCGATCAGGTTGAGCTTGTAATTCAGCTCCTTAAGGTTTGATGCTTGCTTTGGGCCCGCGCAATATCGCTCGACAAATCCGTTTACCCCTCCAAAGTCCTGCAACCGGTTCACCACAGTCAGCTGGCTGGCCAGGTCGATCGGCTTATTTACAACTGCGGTACCAGTAAGACCGAACACAAACTCCTTGCCTTTAGTAATTCCCCGGGTGAATTTATAGGCCTGCGTTCTGGAGTCCTTCAGCTTGTGGATCTCGTCGCAGATCACCCCCCGGAAGAATTCGACATACTTTTTGACGAATGAAATATCACTGATCTTGAAGCGGCCGTTCTTATCCTTCTTAATGTCCTGAACAAAATATTTCTTTAAGCTTTCATAATTCACGATGAATACCTGGGCGGCGCCGACGCGGTAGTATTCAGGGAAACTGTTCTTTATTGAATCCTGGAGGACAATCCCTTTCAGATGGGAAAACTTGATGAGCTCCCTCTTCCAGTTCTCTTTAACAGATGACGGGCAAATTATCAGCAGCGGAAATGCGTTGAGCGCGATCGCGGTCGCAATCGACTGAAAGGTTTTGCCAAGCCCCATATCGTCGCCGTTGATAAAGCATTTCTTTTCGATCCCATACGCGACGCCGCGTGCCTGGTAGGGGCGGAGCTCCATTTTCAGGGGAATGTTTACCCGCAGTTCCGGCATTTCGGGGATTACAAAATGCTGATTGGGGTTTTCCACTGGCCGTTTCCCCATTTCAAAACCGTAGACACGAGCGAATCGTTCAACTTCTACCTTGTGATGAGCCGGAACCGACCATACCTTTTCAGCATACCATCGGTCGGGCAAATTCTTAACCGCGGCCAGCAGCCGGGGAATCGGTTTATAAAGAGTGATTTTATAAACGTTGCCGATCTGTTCAATTGCTCCGTTGATCATGAGTTATCCCCCTTCAGATCTGGCAGCTGGCCTGAGTAATCCCATAAGCTCAAAGCTCCCTTTGTGTATATCGGATCAGCGAACTCCTGCGCGTTGATACACCTCCATGCATACCTGCCTTCGCTGTAATCTCCGAATGCCCTTTCGCGCCCATTGATGCTAACCACAACATCCTCTGTTCTGTGAACGTCAGTAACGTTGACGGCACCGACGATGCAGCCCAGCGGAAGCTTGCCAGGATCGCCGACAAACAAATTGAAAGGGTATATTTTGCAGAGTTCAAGATCAGCTTTCGAGATCTGCTTCGATGCATGGATAAGTAGCGGGCCGCGGTGCTTGGTCGCCCAGGATCTGGTTTCTAATTTCTTGTAGCCCCTGGCCATTAGAGTGGCCCAAGGCTGCCGTAATGTGATTGTTTTCATGTTGGTTCTTATAGTTTGATGTGTATGACCTACATAACCTTTCGGTTATATCGCGGAGCAAAATTTTAACCTAATTCTCGTTGCGCCTGTGCCCAGGCCTCTTGTATTTGTTGGAACTTTTCAGCATCTCCGCCAACGCTCGGGTGGTGTTTCTTTGCCAGGGAGCGGTAGCTCAACCTCACAGTAAACAGATCGTCGATAGCTGACACGTTGAGCACTTGTCTCCAGGATGATGCGGAGGCAGATTCCGGAAGTGCCTTGTACCCGGTATAAACGTCATGGTTCTGGCCGACTCCCCAACGCTCGATACCTCTCAGCGCATTTATGTGAGCAGCAATAGCTCCGATGTTATCGGCCACACGATTCCACTTGTCGCAGGGGAGACAGTAATTGTTCCCATCCAGGATGAAATAGACTGCTACACCGGGATCCTCTGGCTCCGCCATGCCGGATGATGGGCGCCCTTTCTTAGATGGTGGAACATTGCACGAAATGATAACGCTTTCCGGCGGAACCCGGTAATCGCAGCCGACGCGTGTATAAGCGTCGAGCTCTTTGAGTAGTCGATCAGTCGCGGAGGCTACTGTCAGCGATACCTTTTGGTCATAGCCGTTTCTGGTAGTCGACTTTTTACCGAATGACGCGCGTGATCTATTGTCTTTTAAAGTACGTGGCTTATTACCTGGCCAACACAATGGAAATGCTTGAATCATGATATATTTAGTTATGTGTAACGGGAAATTGTTTCCACTCTTTACCATCCAGAGTCGCGCCAGCAGCTTTTTTGCCGACCTTTATCATGTATTGACCTAAGTAATCGTGGCCATCCATAATGGATGTAGTAAACGAGTCAGAATGGTTACTGGCAGTAGGTACAATGCCATCTGCAGCTGGATGAAATTCAGAAACCCATTCCCCCCATTGCTTGAAGAAGAACGGTACACCAGCCCCCGCACACTGGTCGCGTAGTAACCGGATCCAATCAGGATGTGCTGGCCTTGCATGATGACCGCTTTCACCGCCAGCAATGATCCAATCAGGAGAATCTGCCCACCTGGAACCTACCTTTAACGCGTATTTGTTTTCATCAAACTCATACAGACCGAAAACGGTCGAGAGATCTACCGGACCTAGCAGAGGTTCGCATGATAGAAATCTGACACTGGCCGGAACACGCGAAAGATGTTTGATACGTTCGTCCGCAGCTTTTTGATTCTCTACGCTGGTGCCTATCCAAACGTTATCTGGGAATTTCGACATCCAGTTTGTTCCAGACCTGAGTAACGTAACAATATTCTCCGGACGCTTAGTCAGCAGCTGCCAAATTAGGTTCGGGGTATTTTCAATAACCCTAAAGAGCCTGGTTAAATGTGGTAGCGTATCAGGATGCCCTTCAAAAACGTCCGCCATCGAAGCGCAGAATACCTTGGCCTTTACGCCGGCTTTCCTCGCCTTTTCGTCCCATAATAAAGGCTGGAGCCAGTATTTATTGCTCATCGCTTTTCTCTGACTACCAGGTCCCCAATGGCCACCGTTCCACCGACGATCAAGAGTTTCCGCATAGCAGTTTTTGCAACCGTCGGAGACCTTGATGCACCCCCACCATGGGTTGAAGGTATGATCCGTCCATTCAATATGGCTATGCTCCATTTGATCCTCCCTTGCCATACAGGTCAGTAGTAGTTAAGGTGGCCATGTCGAAGCCTACCGTGTTGGAAATCACGATTAACGAGGCCAGCTGCGGGGTTGCCCGCGCTTCTTCGTACGATCCATAGGTCGGTCTAGATACCCCGAGCTGGTCAGCAAACTGCTGCTGTGTAAGCTTTTTGGCCATCCTGATCCCTCTAAGGTTCTTGGCAAAGATTTGCCTTATGCGATGATCATTAAACATTACTCTTCCGGTTTAATTGTGATCAATCGTTCCAACACCTTGACGTGGCTAAACTTGCCTGCGATCTCCTTGCTGAAGAATTTTCCGACGGAATCCGCAGCATGAATGCTGATCAGTTTATGCTCATCCACGTCCGAATAGATGTACGATGACCCGTTCTTAAATTGGACGAAAAGTTGTTTGGCGCCCATTTTGGTGCCGAAATAGTCCACATTGCTGGATGGTTTCTGGCCGATTTTAAAGTCGGTTACCCTGGCATCAATGATCACCTCCCTGTCATTGATGGTTGCTGTCTTTATTTCTGTGTTTTCCATAATTTCTTAAATAACCCCCGGCCATTTACACCGGGGGATTGCACATCTGCTGTCTATAGGCGAGCACTACCCGTTTTTGTTGATATACCGAACATAGAGCGGGCTGCTGTTCGATACCATAACCAGTGCTTTGTTCGCCCTCTGTGGTTATGTGGCAAGGGCAGGATTCGAACCTGCAGGTGTACGGAGTGCGCCTCTTTAGCAAAACCTTGCCGATTGTGCTCCGTACCGGAACTTCCACGTGCGCTTGTTCCCGCACTTCCCGCGTCTGTATCTGCAATCCTTGACTTTTCAGTTCTTAAGAGCCTTGATACTTACCAATTTCGCCACCTTGCCATGTGCCGGTATGTGATCACCGGCCGGACCGCCTTTCAAACCAATTCTGCTATGTCTCTTACCAGCGCTGAACAGTTTCGCATCTTGACATCGAAATAAAACCGTCGGGCCATGTCAATTAGCATTGGTTTGCCTCACACTTCTCGGCATTGAAGTGTTCAACTCAGCGCTACCCTTTCCCCGTCTGCCCGGAGTGCGAACCGGGCGCTGCTACATCACCTATGATGAGCGTATTATGTGTGTGTGCACTTTTAATCCTGGTTAATAAGGATCGTCTTCGTCCTGATCTGTATCCGAAAGCTGGTCATAGATATCGAGCTGCGCGCTCGGAGCAATCTTGCCCCTGAAGTACGCAGCGGCTTCATCCTGGCAGTGCCCAATGATGTGAGCGAGCTCCACCGAGTATTCATACTGGTTGGTAGAATCTTCGTATTTCTCGAAGGGCGTCACCAGGTTTTGAGTTTTCCCCCGCTTGTTAATTTTGTAGCCGGTAAGTGTGACCCCCTCGGCTTCGCCTTCCCCACCGATCGTGAACCCGGTAACGAATATCTTCTCAAGTGCGGTCTCGCTGTCGAGCAGTTCTTCCGGCGACAACCCGACGGCCTCCGGCAGTTCTGAAAGAATAGCAAGGTGTGGTCGAAGCAAAGCAACAGCGGCGAACAGTGCAGGGTGCGCGATGTTTTTGCCAGGCATGCTGATCGGTTGGATGATTTGCACAGGATCGCCGGTTTCGTCGTCGGTGATGATAAAGGACCGCTCAAGTTCAAGATCTGCTGTCACTTTCTTCATCTTCACCTTCGTAACCTTTATTTCTTCGGGGCGTTCTCCGGATGCAGCTGCTTTCAATTTCTCCTGGAGCTGCTCAGGGCTGATTGTGATTACTCTTTTCATATTTATGCTACTAGTTTTATTCCATCAAAAAGTGTCCAGTACTTGAAAGCAAGCTCTTGGTACTGTGATTTACCGAGCTCATAAAGATCTCTCGCCTTGGTGCCGAGCGGTGCGTTGCGATCAAGCCCGATCTTGAAGACCTTGTAGTTTTTCTTACTTATCCCGATAAGCACGTCCTTATCAGTGCCTTCAATGTCCATATACCAGGCTCTGCTCCTGAAGTAGTTGAAATGATGGCAGGCTGCTTCGAACTGCTTCTCAGTTTCGGAAACCGTTGACTTAATATCGCCACCCATCTTCCAAGGCCTAACCAGTAGGTCCCATTTGCAACGGACACCCGCCGAGAAAATGAATTCGAAACCGGCATGCTCAATGGGCCATTCATAACGTGTAGATACCGCTTGAAATGAGGCGGCGCCGGCAAGCATCTTGCAAAGCTGATCCTTAAAGAAAGATCTCTTCATGATTGCCGCCCTGGCGAAATCATCATCGTTGTATTGGTAGGCACTTCCGGCGACCGTATGATTGTAGTAGTTCACTTTCTCCGGTTCGGTGATCATGTAGTCCAACAAAGTCCCAAAAGCATATGCATGGGTAGGATCACGATCTTCACTTCCGTAAAGCAATTTCTCCAATGCTGTAAGGTCGCTGTGTGAAACCTCTGGGCGGCTGTAGTACGGATCCATTTTATTTGCCGGCTACGCCTTTAAGAATTTCAAGAACCTGATCATTATCCGAGTAAAAGAATTGAGCGTAGTGGGGCAGGACAGCGCTTCCTGCAATCCTCGTGTCGTGTTTACTTTCAATTTCCTTCGCAATCGGATTGAGCACGCATGCCCATCCCGCTAAGCAGTGCGAGGTACCACAATGCCATGACTCCATCTTTAAACTACCCGGACGGGATAGGACGGCATTTGCGATTTCTTTAATAAGTACTTCCTCATCAACAGGGACGACAATCCCGAGATTTGCCCGTAAACGTTCCCAGGCGCGGTTCTTAAGATCGCCATCCGGGCAGTATTCCATGATGTAGGTCAGCTGCTCGTTCGTCGGGTTCTTCGTGGCCAGCAGTTCCCCGGCGCGGTTCTTAAGGTCGCCATCCGGGCACCAGCGAATGATGTAGGTCAGCTGCTCGTTCGTCGGGTTCTTCGTGGCCAGCAGTTCCCAGGCGCGGTTCTTAAGGTCGCCATCCGGGCACCAGCGAATGATGTAGGTCAGCTGCTCGTTCGTCGGGTTCTTCGTGGCCAGCAGTTCCCAGGCGCGGTTGCGCTCGGAAGCATTATCGTCGTACTTAATTACATCAACTAACTCGCGGTTAGTCATTTCAGAGATACTTCTTAAAGTCATTATCTTAATTTTTTAAGCCAAAAAGGCGGTTTGCGTCTCGGTCAGCGGTCCCCTGAATGGTAATCTTGCCCGAGTTGAATGCGTTAATTATTGTCCCGGTTGACAGCCGGTACTGGTGTCCATGATCGATCGCTTTTTCGATCGTGATCAGGTAGCCGTTATCTTCAAGCCTTGCTTTGATAGCGGTTTTTAGGATTTCAAACTCGTCCATTAGATCACGTATGCTAAGATCGATTCGCCGGTTTTATCGTTGACACCGGTAGCGAAATGATACCGGAGGCAGTTCCACTGATCTTCAGTTACTTCGATAGTGGTAGGCGGATATCCTTTATTAGGAATCTCAGGCTTAAAGGTTAAGATGTGATTGCCATCCACAACCTTGTGGTGTATTTCAAAATTAGTCCCCATGATTATGCCTCCTTTTTAGCTACAGCCTTGAAATCATCTTCGTAGACCAAGTTTACACTTTCGACCTTCTCACCGGTTTTGTGGGCGTGCTTTTCGCAGAATGCCTTCATTTGGTTCAAGGTCTTTTTGCCGAACTCTTCTACCGGCAGTTTTTGACCTTCTTTCTCGAAGTAGAAAAGGAAGATGGCGCCCCAACCGGCAGAGTTATGAACAAGTATTTTGTATCCCTGGCGAACCTGTGCGGTATTTTCCTCGCGAACCTCAGCCATCTCGGCAGCGGCTTCGAAAAGGGTATTTGTAATGCCGATGCTCTCGTTCAACTTAATCTGCTCGTCCGATTTGGCTTTCTCAGCGGCGGCCTGATCTAACTGCGCCTGCTTCTGTGCAGCTTCTCTTTCCTGTTGCTGTTGAAGCAGTGTCGCTTTTGTGTCGGCATCGGCCTTTGCTATAGATTCCAGCTCGGTTTTCTTTGACGGTATCTCAGCAATGAGCTGCTCACGGAGATGCTCCATGTTCTCGAGGAAGTTCGCTGCAAGCTCGTCGAAAATTGTGGTTCTTACGCCATTGATCAGGCTGGCCAGCTCAATTTTATCATGGTAGACGGCGTTTACAGTAACAGAGAGCTCATTAAATTTATCTCGTGGATATACCGTCTTGATGCCGGTAATCACCTTTTTAACGTCCTCAATGTTCTCAAGGGTGGCCTTGCTTAATTTGCCGGTGTAAAACGTTCTGAACTCGTTCAGCTTTCCGAGATAAGCGCCCCGGAACTGTCGCTCGATCTCGGCAGAAAGCGTGACCCTTTCCTTTTCCTTGTTCTGCTTTTTCTGGATTTCAGCCTGGCGTTGCTTTTCTGCGTCGGCACATTCTTTTGCCCACGCATCGCGGTACTTTTGAGCCCGGGCATAAAAGCTGTCCGCTTTCTTTGGATCAAGCGGCGCCTCTAGCGCGGTGAAGGCTTTAACAACCTGGTTGGCCATTTGGGTAATGGGTGCGCGGCGCTTGGTCATTACTTCGACTGCCTGTTTAGCATTTACCTGCCATTTATTGAGCTCTTTATCCAGTTCGGCGTTCATGCCTTCGGCCTCGATCGTATCTAAGAGGCCGGTAATTTTGTTGCTGGCGGCGATCGACAAGGTCTCGTTCTTTTGAAGGATCGCGCCTGCGCCAGCCATAATGGAGGTAATTTCCTCCACCCTGATGACTGATGTTTGTGTTTCTGCAGTTGACATTGGTTCTTATTTTAGTTGGTTCTGTTAATTGAAGTTTGGCTCGTCTTCATCATCTGCGATGGTCAACACTTCCTCCTCCTGTGATAACTCAGCTTTTAGAGCAGCGTCAAAATCATCAGCGGGAACTTCCTCATGGGTGATATCGGTTGTTGTCGCGTTGGCGGAGTATTGATCGGGGTCGATGCCGTAGTCGGCAGCGCCTGGAACGATCACTTCCTCAGGCTCCACTTCGGAGAACTTCCCGACGGCCACTTTCGGGTAAGTTCGAAAGGCGTGTTTAATGGTTTTGGCCGCGAGAAATCCGGGATCGATCTGACCGCCGTTTGAGGTGTAAAGAGCATTAGACTTATCACTATTAGCGTTCCCGCGATTATTGCGGTTAGAATACCCTTTCAACCTGGTGATATCCTCCTCGGTCATTACGAAGAAATCCGCTGTGCCATCAGCCCTCACAAGCCTGATAAAAGACGCGATGATCCGCTTGGAAGTCCGGGGGATCACTGCCTCGTGATCGACAGTTTTGCCCTGGGCTGTGGTGCGAACACTGAACTTGTCACCTTCGTATACAATGACAGGACTGTCGGCGTACTTGATTTGACCGGAGCGAAGGCGCATCTTAAGTTCACCGTATGGCGAGATTGAAAGTTGGGCTCTCTTTTCGTATATGTCCTGCCCGTTTTCAGAGCCGATCTTAAATGATCGGTGAGTGATGTAGCAGTCCGGTTTGCTGCCTTGTTCCAGGCTCAGCCCATTTACGTTGATATCCAGGAACGCGCCATAGAGCGATAGGGGAGAGCAGTCCCGCAATTCCGGCTTTTCAGCCATCATTTTTTTGTAGTTAAACACCTGCAGGTGATACTCCTGATCTCCACGTTGAGATCCGGTAAATTGATTGTGAAGGGAGATAAACCGATCTTTTACGAAGTCGATTTCAACCAGCTCAAGTGGGTTTGCCTGTTTGAGCACGGCCATTACATTTTGTGTTGTTGCTGACATGGTTTTTATATGTTAAAAATTAATGATAGGATCATTCCCAATGCGGCCACTCCGGCGACGACAAGCGTCACGATCATGTCCAGTTTCTCTTTTCGTCGCTGCCGCGCCAGTGGGCATTTTGCCCAGTCTTTTTCATCGAATACCATAGTGAGTTGATAAAATTTTAAGTGAGCATTCGAGCGTCTGTTGCTGTCCTTCCTGGTGGCAGATACCGCCCGGACGCACGGTGTTGATAGTTGGGCAGGTCGTGTGTGATAACCGCTGGCCCTTGGCGGTCAATGCTGTGAACAATTTGAGTTCGAGAGCATTCATTTTCTTCTGGATCATACCGGTACCTCCGTTTCTCTTTTAAAATCCGCTTCCATGGCGGCTGCCAGTTTGAAAAAGCCATGCAGCTTTGCGGTTTGAATCCAAGCGTATGCGTCTGTATCAAGGATTGCCCTGTCAAACTGCCGCCGGATAAATGACCTTTGGTTATTGAGAATGGCCGCCCGGTGATCATCAAGTTTCATCGGTAGATTGGCCCGAACATCGAATCCTGTTACGAAAAGGATCATACCAACACCTCCTTCACTTCTGCTTCCTCGAGCTCTTTAATTGTCAACGCTTCAATAATCTCAGCCAGGATCCATTCGCTCCGCCATACCGAGGCAGCCATTTCAGTGGCAACTTCGTTAGGGTTTTCGTTTCTCCAGTTGATGAATCCGTACTGATCGAACCATGACGAATATGATTCAAGGTTCTCCATGATGTGTTCTTTCACCTCCGACCGGTCAAGATCGATCTCATACCGCCTGTCGCTCTGGTTAAAGTTCACCCGCACAAACTGGTAGGTTCCTTTAGAGAGGAAGGCCTTGCTGGTGATTTGATTAATTGTTACTTTTGACATGGTTCTTATTTTAACTGTTAATAGCAGTTGATTTAGAGGAGGCGTCTGTTAGAGCAGCCGCCTTTTTTTGTGCCCTGATCTTTCTATTATGGGTCTCGATGAATGTTTTTTTGAGGGTAGCCAGGTAAACGGGATCCTTATGAAACGGTAGGGCAGGAGCGGGCGCCGGTGCTTCCACCCTTTCCACTTCCCGTTTTACCGGACCTGTTTTGTGAACTACCTGCAGCATGTTTTAATACTTTCCCGGGTTGGTTAACACTTTGTACTGGATCTTAATCGCTCTTTTTCTGGCCGACTTTAGCACGAATTCCAGCAGTCGCATTTGGATCAATAGCGAGTTCAGCGACTCGGAGATGTTTACTTCAGTTGTCATTGCTTTCCTCCTTGTCTTCCAGCCGGGTAACCCGTAGTAGATCACCATCATGCCCCTTCTCCTTGCTGGTTTTGTATTGGCGATCCGGGAACTTAAGCTTGATCCTGGTTGAGATCAGGGGGCTTATGGTCGGCATCTTATCATAGTCAGCTGTGAAGCTCTCGCCAACCTCGAGTGCAGAGATGTAGTGGGTCCAGGTTGGGCTCTTCTTTACGTCAATAATCTGATTCATATAATTCCTCTTTTTGAAGCCGAAATGGCGAGTTGAATTTTATTGTTGAGGCCGGTCGACCGGCGCATGTTCTGCCAATGGCTAAGGACAGTCTCCCGCGAGATAAACAGTCGTTCGGCGATCTCCTTATCGGTCAGATGCACCAAGCGGAGGATGTCAATTTCACGTTTCGAGAAAGCGAAGAACTCGTGGTTAGTAGATCCGTCTAAGGCGATATCAGGAATACCATCAATCCTGCCGAACACCAGGTAGATGTACTTCTTCACAAAATCACTGAAATCAACCTTCTCTCTCCGTACCGCGGCCACCAGGTGCGGATTCGTTTCCATGTGCTGCATGATTATTTCACGCATCCACATTGGAAAGGCGGCATACTCGATCGTTCTCCCATCATGAATGCAGTACACCTCCATGTTGTGACCAAAGAATTCGACGCTTTTGTCGACAAGTCCAGGGATCAGGTTAGGCAGGGTCATCGTTTATTTCGCGGATTGTTTTAGGTGCCGAACTACGTTGCCCGGCACCTAAAAACCCCGCCCCGAGAAGACGGGAGCGGGGCGGGGTTTAATTAGCTTTTTTTAATTGTGAAAGGGCGAATAATAAGTACACTCGACCGGCCAAGGCAGCATACCTAAATCTCCACCGTGACCATGCGGGTACTCCTGCCGCTCTCTGGCATCCCTGCATGACTGACACCTGCAAAAAATTAAACATGGGTGATGCAGTTGGTAATTACTGTATGTACTTTCATATGTACAGTAATGACCATAGCCGCCAGGATCACTCTCAGCAGGTGGATTCATCACCTTGTTACCCGGCTGCTTGCTGGCTTCGATCTTCACATCTTCTTTTTTTACCACGGTATCTTTTTTGCACGCTACACCTAGTGTAATTGCAATGGCGATAAACCAGATTAATAACTTTTTCATTCAATGGCTTAAGCGCGAGCCCCTAGGAGTGTCGCGCTGTTTTAGTAGTTAATTGGGATTGTTTGCAGTTTCTTTTTACCTTTATTTTGTTGTGCAATACAAATGTAATGTGTCTTGACAGTCTTATCAAGACATTGTTAATATTATTTTTTATATACTTGGAAATCAGCGGAATAATTTTAAAACGTGCCTTGTCTTTGGCCGGGCTTACTCAGCAAGAAGCAGCGGATAGGTTGGGAATATCGCGACAGACGCTGAACTCCTGGTGCCAAAAGGGTTTACTTAGCCAGGAAATTGTTGATAATATCAAGTCAAAACTTAATATCGTCTTGACAGTACAAGAGATGACTATTGTAAAAGAAGCACCACGCCTAGAAGCTGAGCCACTTCATTTAGCAGCCGATCCAAGAGATATGGATAATGATGGTAGTAGATTTTCTGATTTAGGTGATGGTACTTTGCTTATGAGGGTGCCAATCATTCCGCACAAAGCGCAGGCTGGTTATCTATTGGGTTTCCAGGATCCTGAATACTTCGAAGATTTTGATATCTTACCGTTGAACGTTTATAAGCGGCACGCCGGTACATACTTAGCCTTTGAAGTGAAAGGCGATAGCATGGTTACATACGATCCCGAGCTAGCACGAAAGAGTATTTACCCAGGACAGCTGGCTATCGGGCGGGATTTATCACGGTCGAAGTGGGTTTACAAATTGCATATTCACGAAAATGATGCTTGGATAATAATCCACAAAACAAAGGGGATTTTGATCAAAGAAATCATTGCCCATGACGTTAAGAAAGCGACCATCACAATACATTCTTTAAACCCAGAATACCCTGACCAGGAGTTGCATTTGAACGATATCGAGCAAATTTTTGACGTTGTGCAAGTGGTAGATATGCGGCGAAAGTCGAGGTGAATTTTAATCGGACTCGTACAAATTATACTGACTTGCGGATAATAATTCATAACACCGAGAGTATCTTAATTAAGATGGTTGTAGATCACGTGGTTGAGGATGGGAAAAAAACGATTTTCTCCCAAAACCCATTATACCCAGTTGAGGAATTGCAACTCGATGATCTAGCTCAGATCTTCTCGGTTTAAAATTTGTTCAGGATGCTAGGTGAAGCTAGATATGTTAAATTAAATTAAATTAAGATATGAAAACAATTATACTACTAATTATTCTTTTGCCGTTGACAGGATTCGGACAAATTCAACCTAAAAAATCGCCTGCTAAGCGCACTCCACTTGAAGTAAATACACCTTCTCTACAAGATGCTGTTTCTTTCATCGATATTACGGCGACTGTAAATAAAATATCAGGAATGGCATTAGACCTTGGTGTGGAAGGAGTGAAAAAAATGCATCCTGAGGTCTTGTTGCAATTTATCGACACATTAGTGGCTAATGATAAAAATGTTGCATTTAGACGTCTAGCTGCTAAATACAAGCCGCAGATTAAGGAGATATACAAAGACTTGAAATCTTTCGGTGAATCTGATGGAAGCTTCATTTATACAGAAGAAGATCCAATCCCATTCAAGTTTCTTAACGCCGGCGGATTAGCATTTTGCCAACATGGAGTGTTTTCAAAAAATACCTATAACACACTGAAGCTAGACGCAAATCAACGAGCAAAGTCCGTAGCTGAAGAGATAATCCTTCCCGGATTGTTTAAGTTCAGACCTGTTCTGGCAATGACCGGCGTTTATAATCTCGTATTCATAGTGTCCTACCAGGTTAAAGATTTCTCTTCATCCAGTTCGGTAGGTAAGGATTATGAAACATTGGCGATCGTGATTTCAAAGGAAACTCTTAAGAATTATATTGATGCCAAAACCACTGATGGGCAAGTGTTCAAATTAGCCAGTTGGTACAACGTTACAAAAAGTTCCGGCGGCAATGTTAAGAAGGTAATACTAAATTAACCTAAGGACGTAACAAGGTCCCCGATTGAAAATACGAGAGTAGTGGTCATCATTGAAGTACAAAAATACTTACAGCAATATTACCTAGCTGCACTTGGTGAAGAAACCTTTAACGAGTTGCAGATAGCTTCACTAAATGGCCGGCTAACTATACAAATAGAAAAGTCTCGGCTTGATAAGATAGAAGAGCAGGCAGTATCCAATCAAAAATTACTGCAAGATATTAATCGAACCGCAGACCTCAACAACCTCGAAATCAAGTATGAGGCAGAAGGAAATGTCGACTTGGTGATAGAGTTTTATGAGCAGAACGTCGCTGTTGGACGGCCAGCTATGCACGCTTACGACCGGCTCGTAACTATTTACCGTAGTCAAAAGCGATATGATCACGAGATAAGAGTTATTAAGGCTGCAATTAAGGTGTGGAATCGAGAAAACGAACTTAGGTTTAGAACGGCGATTTTTGATCCGGGAAACATTCACATCATATCTGAGATTGAGGTTGCGTACCAAAATTGTGAACCATTTAGGCGAGCGGATGGTCGCTTCGCTTACCACCCCTATCCTGTTGCCAAATACAGTAAACGCCTGCAGAAAGTTCGCGTTATGCATGATAAGGTCAACAAATAAATTTGAATATGGAAAAGAAACCAAGAGTTCTCACACTTCCTCCAGGATTCAAGCCTGGTGATAAACTAATCGTTCCCCACGAAATGAGTTTCCGGATCGAAGTCCGCCAGTCCGACATGAAAAAAGCGCTGGCCAATGGCGAGCTCGGCGATTTCTTTACCCCGGATCTACCGGGCGATAAGCAACTCAACTGATATGGATAACGCCAGGTACCGGAGATGGGAGAGAACGATCGAGGATCTCCATAAGAAATGTGACGAAGATGAGATGGTAGCCGGCGGATGGGATATGCAAATGAATTTGGTAACTGCGGAAATCAACCTTATTAATGGCATGGTCCATGCAACTTGGCCCATTGATCATAAGGAACGCGGCGCCGGCGACGTTCGATTGATGACACTCTGCTACAAGTTGTACCGGCTTCGCGAAAACATTGTACTCACACTGGCTCAAAAGTAATGGCTATTAATACCGACCTTATTAAACGCTTCCGATCGTTCCGGAAAAAGTATGTGGGAACACAAAAGGATGCGAGCGAGCTGCTGAATGTTTCGATGAAGCATGTCAGCAACATTGAGACCGGAGATGTCAGCATAAGCCTCGACATTTTAAGCGTGCTTGTGAAGAAGAAGCAGCTTAATCCAACATGGTTCTTTGACGGTACCGGGTCACCAGTAAGGAACGTGAAAGAGGACCGGAAGCTCATTCATGACGTTTCTGAATTGAGAAGCGATATCGATCTCATCATAGCTACAATAAAAGACATGCAAGGCCAAGTGAGGCTGATAGCTTTGGCTGTCGATCAGCAACTTAAACCCAATAAAAGACTGTGAGCGAAACTGACCGACTGGCTGACAAAAGCCCAGATTCCGCTGAAAAGAAACGGCGTTTAAAGCGTAAAAACGGCGTTTTGAAGGTAGTAAATGATAAAAGTGCTGGTTCGAATCTCTCCGGGTCCACTTGTTTAAGTAGCCTAAAAACAAAAGCCTGCGGATCAAATGATTGCAGGCTTTTGTTTTTTAGGCAAAACATCAATTATGCACTATTTCGGATCAAGGTGAATTTCCGGGGGGTAGATTTGGTTGTTAGCTATCAGCATTCAGCCTGTGAAGTATACCTATAAGATAAGTAATATCTAGCATTTACAGCTTCGCTGCTAATATTTTTTCCCTTAACTTTGTGCCTTAACCGGCAACATGATCCACTTTTTCTCAAACGAAGCGAATACGGTTTTCGCCGTACACAAAGAACTTTCCCTGACCTCTTCCGACATCCAGAAATTAAGCTGGCTTTTTGGCAACGCTAAAGCGGAAGAAGCCGACGCGCTCGACGGCTTTTTTATTGGTCCGCGTGCCGCTATGGTTACACCCTGGAGCACCAATGCCGTGGAAATCACCCAGAACATGGGCATTGAAGGAATTACCAGGATCGAGGAGTTCAACAGGGTGGATGCTGACTTTTCGGCTTTCGACCCCATGCTGTCGCAGAAGTATGCCTCACTGGGGCAGGAGATCTATACCATTCGTCACCAGCCCGAACCCATCCTCGAGATAGGCGACATCGCGGCGTATAACCGCCAGGAGGGCCTATCGTTAAGCGACGATGAGGTAGCTTATTTAAACGGGTTGTCGCAAAAGATTGGGCGGAAGCTCACGGATTCCGAAGTATTCGGTTTCTCGCAGGTTAACTCCGAGCATTGCCGGCACAAGATCTTTAACGGTACCTTCGTAATCGACGGGCAGGAGCAGCCGGTCTCCCTCTTTAAGCTGATCCGCAAAACCTCCGAAACGAATCCCAACGGTATCGTTTCTGCCTATAAAGACAATGTAGCCTTTGTAAAAGGTCCGGTGGTGCAGCAATTCGCACCGAAACGGCCGGACGTGCCCGATTATTACGAACTAAAAGCGTTCGAATCGGTGATCTCCCTCAAAGCTGAAACGCATAATTTTCCCACCACGGTAGAGCCCTTTAACGGTTCGGCAACGGGCGCGGGGGGCGAAATCAGGGACCGCCTGGCGGGTGGACAGGGTTCTGTTCCGCTCGCAGGGACGGCGGTTTATATGACCGCTTTATCACGCCTGGCAGCAGACCGCCCTTGGGAAAACGGGGTTTCTGAGCGAAAGTGGCTGTACCAGTCGCCCGTCGATATCCTGGTAAAAGCCTCTAACGGCGCATCCGATTTTGGAAATAAGTTCGGTCAGCCGCTCATTACCGGTTCTATTCTCACCTTCGAGCACCAGGAACAAGGGAGAACGCTCGGCTATGATAAAGTGATCATGCAGGCCGGCGGGATCGGCTACGGGAAAGCCAGCCAGGCACAAAAGAGCAAGCCATCGGTAAACGACAAAATCGTGATACTTGGCGGCGATAACTACCGCATCGGTATGGGCGGAGCAGCGGTTTCATCGGCAGATACCGGCGCCTTTGGTTCGGGTATCGAACTGAATGCCATCCAGCGCTCAAATCCCGAGATGCAGAAACGTGTGGCCAACGCCGTTCGCGGGATGGTAGAGAGCGACCGGAATGCGATCGTTTCCATACACGATCACGGCGCGGGAGGGCACCTGAACTGTCTTTCGGAGCTGGTGGAAGAAACCGGCGGCAGGATCGACCTGGATAAACTGCCGGTCGGCGATCCGACCCTGTCGGCAAAAGAGATCATAGGCAACGAATCGCAGGAGCGCATGGGCCTGGTGATCGGTGCCGCCGACCGCGAAGTGCTGCAGCGCATAGCCGATCGCGAGCGGGCCCCGATGTACACGGTAGGTGAAGTGACCGGCGACCACCGCTTTACTTTTCAATCGGCCACTACCGGCGTAAAGCCGATGGATGTGGGGATGGCCGACCTGTTCGGTAACTCGCCGAAGATCGTGATGCACGATAAAACGGTTGAACGTACGTACGCACCCGTTGCGTATCATTCATCGCTGCTGCGCACCTACCTTGAACATGTACTGCAGCTGGAAGCGGTTGCCTGTAAAGACTGGCTCGTAAATAAAGTAGACCGCTGCGTGGGCGGCCGTGTAGCCAAACAGCAATGTACCGGACCGTTACAGCTTCCGCTGAACAACTGCGGAGCCATGGCACTGGATTACGACGGAAAACATGGAATAGCCACGTCCGTAGGACATGCACCGCTCTCGGCCCTGATCGACCCTGCCGCCGGAAGCCGCAACGCCATGGCAGAAGCGCTTTCAAATATTGTATGGGCGCCGTTGAAGGATGGGCTGGAAAGCGTTTCGCTTTCGGCAAACTGGATGTGGGCCTGCAAAAACGAAGGCGAAGATGCGCGCTTATATGCGGCGGTAAAAGCCTGTTCGGAATTTGCGATTGATCTTGGGATCAACATCCCTACCGGGAAGGACTCGCTGTCAATGAAGCAGAAATACAAAGATGCCGAAGTGCTCGCCCCCGGAACGGTGATCATCTCCGCCGCAGGGCATTGCGACGACATTACAGGGATCATAGAACCCGTACTCCGGAAGAATGGCGGCGCTATCTATTACATCAACCTTTCCGGCGACCAGTACAAGCTCGGCGGATCTTCGTTTGCGCAGGTGCTGAACAGGATCGGTACGGAAACTCCCGATATCACCGACGCCGGCAACTTTAAGACCGCATTCAATACCTTACAGCAGCTGATCAAAGCCGGTTACATCCAGGCCGGGCACGACATTGGCAGCGGCGGCCTCATCACTACCTTGCTGGAGCTGTGTTTCGCCGACCGGGACCTGGGCGCAATCGTCGACCTCTCTCCACTCGGGGAAGCCGATCCCGTTAAACTGTTATTTGCCGAGAATATCGGGGTTGTTTTCCAGGCGGATGCAGCGGCAGAAGCGATCCTGGAAACCAACGGCGTTATCTTTCACAAGATCGGTACCGTAATACCGGAAGCATCGTTAACCGTGAAAAATACGGGCGGCGAGTGGACATTTCCCATTGACCAACTTCGCGATACCTGGTTTAAAACCTCGTATCTGCTCGATCAGAAACAAAGCGGCGCGGTTAAAGCCAAAGAACGTTTCGATAACTACAAAAAACACGTCCTGCACTATCGGTTCCCGGAAGGGTTTGACGGGAAAAGACCCGTATCGGATCCAACCAAACCGCGAATCAAAGCGGCCGTGATCCGCGAAAAGGGCAGTAACTCTGAACGTGAGCTCGCCAATGCCATGTACCTCGCCGGTTTCGATGTAAAGGATGTGCACATGACCGATCTTATTTCGGGCAGGGAAACCCTCGAAGATATCCGTTTTATTGGCGCAGTGGGTGGCTTTTCCAACTCGGATGTGCTCGGATCGGCCAAAGGCTGGGCAGGCGCTTTCCTGTATAACGAACAAGCACGCGTTGCGCTGGAAAACTTCTTTAAGCGTGAGGACACCCTGTCGGTGGGCATTTGCAATGGCTGCCAGCTCTTCGTGGAGCTGGGGCTGATCAACCCGGATCATGCCGAAAAGCCAAAGATGCTGCATAACGACAGTCATAAACACGAAAGCGGGTTTACTTCGCTTACCATACAGGAAAACAACTCGGTGATGTTGTCTGGACTGGCCGGCTCGACACTGGGTGTGTGGATCTCGCATGGCGAAGGAAAGTTCAAGTTCCCGTATGCGGAAGACCAATATGGCATTGTAGCGAAATATGCTTACGAAACTTACCCGGCCAACCCGAACGGGTCGGATTACAACACGGCGATGTTATGCGATAAAACCGGTCGTCACCTGGTGATGATGCCGCATATCGAGCGGTCCCTGTGTGCATGGCACTGGGCGAACTATCCTGAAGGACGTAAGGACGAGGTATCACCGTGGATAGAAGCATTCTTGAATGCAAGGCGGTGGCTGGAAGCCAGGCAGCGGTTGGTTAAAACACCTTAATCTTCAAACCAACTTCGAAGTCGCCGTTGGCATAGGAGCGGATGGCAGCGGTTTCTGTAGTGTATAGCCCGGTAAAGGTGATGTTGCCGAAGTTGACGCCGGCGCCTACCGTGGTGCTCTGGCTGCTGTGGTATACCCCCATGATGTTGAACAGCTTACCGCCAAACCCGATGTTTACACCTGCGTCCCAGACGTTTTTGTACCCGTTCACGCCGCGGAAACAGACCTTCGGCTCTACGGCAAAACTTGGCTCCTCGAAGGAGTCGGTAAAAGAAAGCCGGTAGCTGGCAGCGACCATGTAGGTTGGCACGTCTGCTTCCAGCCCGGAATCGTCTCTTTTAAAGAAATTCTTTATATTGGGTATGGCGCCCTGCACCGTCAATCCCGACCCGGAATAGGCAATGCCGGCATCCCCATCGAGGTAGTTTCTTCGTGCGTTATAGTCGCCTACTTCAATATCGGTCGGATCCCCCTTAATGCGGTTACTGTTGATGTGGTCGGACAGCATTCCGAACGATGCACCAAAACTCAGTACCCGCTGTTCTCCATCTACGACGCCCTCATCAGAATCGAATACCAGGTGATAAGCGAAGGTGCCTACAAGTCGCGTGCGGCTTTCGAGCCCGGCCTTGTCGCTGTTAAAGTTCAGGCCGACGCCAAGGTTGCGGCTTTGGGGTCCGTATTCGATGGTAACTGCCTGCGTATTCGGGGTGCCCGGGGTAGCGGAGAACTGGTTGCGGTAACCCAGGTTGGTAACCAGGCCCGCTTCCAGGCCAGCCATGGCGGGATTAAGCTGGTATTGATTCTGGTAATAAACCGCGCCAAAAGGATTAAGTTGTGCGTTGGCGCCGATACCGGTGACCAGCAACGCCGCTGCCAGGAAGAACAATAACCGGTAAGGCGTCATTTAACCCATTTTTTTGACAGGATGGTAATAAACCCTTTGTAGGTTCCGCCTACCGGCCCGAGATTAACCACGTAATAATAGGTGCCTGGCGCCAGTGGTGAGCCGTTAAAGGTGGCATCCCAATCGTTTTCATAGCCCGCTTTGCTAAAGACTAACCGGCCCGCGCGGTCAAATACCTTCACCCAGTTGTTGGGAAACAGGGCGATATCCTTAATCACCCATTTGTCATTTACACCGTCGCCGTTCGGGGTCATCAGGTTTACGGCGTTCAGTTCTTTAATATCTTCGGTAGTGATAGTGATCGATTGCTGGCTGGTGCAGCCGGTGGCGCTCGTAGCGGTTACCGTATAAGTGGTGGTAGCCGCCGGTGTGACGGTAAGCGAGGCCATATTTTGTGGCCCGGTGACGCCGGCCGCATTGGCCCATTGATAAGTCGCCCCGCCCGAAGCGGTTAACGTGATGGTAGCCCCTTTGCTTACGGTGGCCGTTGGCGTGCTGTATATAATGCTGATTACTGGCGGAGTATAAATTAATACGTTAATGTCGCGCAAAAAAGTATCCGTTCCGCCGTTTGCGGTCCCGCCGTTATCAGTCACTTTCACGGTGATCACGGCTTTGCCGGAAGCCCCTGCCGCCAGCGCATAACTTATGATGCCACTGGCTACCGATAGTTGGGTAAACATGGCAGGTACGGAAGCAGCTATGGTAACGGATGTGGTCTGACCACTTTCGGGCCCGCCCGAAATGCCGGATAAAGCGATTTTCTGTACCGTGGTAACCGGGCAAACGGACTGATCGGGCACCGCCGCAAGCGTAGGCGCTTCATTTACATCAACCAGGCTGAGTGTGAACGCACGTACCAGCGGAACGCCGTTTTTATCTGTAGACCGAACCAGGACCTTATACGTCTGTTGTTGCTCAAAATCCAGTGAACGGCTGATCTTTAGCTGGTTACCGGCAATACTGAACGCCCCGTTATCCTCGCCGCCGGCACCCTGCGCAAGGCTGTAAGCGAAGGATTCACCGGGTCTGTTTACCAGCGGTGCGATCGTTGCAACCACGGTACCTGCAGGTTGGTTTTCGAAAAACGATAGCTGGGTAAGGGTGATCGGCGCATCGGTTGCCGGTAAAATGGTGAGCGTACCGTTTACATAAGTGATCTCGTAATTGGCCGCCGCTGCATCACCGATATTGATCGGGTAGCTTCCCTCCAGGGAAAACAGGCTTGCCGTGGTCGATAGTACGGGTTGTTTGCTGAGCACCAGGTTGGTTTCTCCGGTAGCAAAGCCGCTGTACATGGCGGTAAATGCCGGTTCGAATGCGCCGAACGGACGTGTTTTATTTTCGGCGGTGATGGTAAGCGGCCGCTTACCGATCACCAGGCTTGCGCCGGTAAACGACAGTATATAATTCCCATTGATGGCGAAATTGCCCTGGCTGATCCCGTAGTTACCGGTATTTGAGCCGGGGTTGCGGCTGAGCGAGCCTGTAAAAGAGTCGCCTTTAACCAGGCTTCCGTTGGATATCATATAAGTGAACGGGGGGGCCGGATCGCCATAGACCTTGGTTTTTGCCTCGGCGGTAACAGCTATCGCTCGTTTTCCGATGGTGAGCTCAGCCCCGGTAAAAACAATCAGGTAGTTGCTGCTAAGCGACAGGTCTCCCTGCCTGATGGTATACCGGCCAACAGGTTCACCGTTATCGCGGGTAAGCGAGCCTGTAAATTTATCGCCATTAACAGGGCCTCCTGCTGGTGTGGTGTAGGTGAGGGTGGGATCGGCATCACCATATATTTTTGCCTTTGCCTCCGCCTTTACGGCTACGGTCCTGGGCGTGACGGATAAATCGGCACCCACAAAAACTACCTGGTAATTGCCCCCTCCGTTCAGCGAGCCCTGGTTGATGGCGTGATTACCAATGTCCTCACCGGCAGCACGCGAGAGGTCGCCCGTAACCTTCTCAGAGCCCACAAGACCGGTGACCACGTAGGTGAATGAAGGATCAGCAGATCCGTATACCTTAGTCTTGGCGGAGGCAGTTACCGTAATGCTTTTGC
>NZ_WVHS01000004.1 GCF_009834915.1 Hufsiella ginkgonis
GGTGTGTATCCAGAAATTCAGAGCTTTCGGACTGGCTGGTTTTTGCGGTGCGCTGAATGCGTCGTCAAAGCGGATGATTTCCATTCGACTCAGTTGTGCCAGAAATTTCTCCAGCAATTCCGGTGCGATGACCAGCTTGTCTGCAAGGGTAGCCAAATCGGTCACTCCGTCCACTTCTTGCAAAATTTCATACTGTCGCCTGTTCAATACCCGAAACGAGTGCGGATATGAACAATTGACTGTATAGCCGTAATCGTCATTGATCAGGCCGGAGAGCAGTTCTGGCGATCTACGCGGCACTAAATCTTTAGTCATCTTCAATAGTAATTAAGTTCCACAGTCGCAATTGGCATTAACGGTGGTCGCGTTCAGATAACCTTTGCCTCTGGCATTTTCAATCATTGTCACATCGTCAAACAGCATGTCGTTTTCTTCAATATCAACATCGCTGGAGCAATTGCAATCGGGGCTTAAATGGTTGGCATCAAAGCGCAGGTAACTTGCGCCTAGAGCGGTTTCAATGATTTCTGCATCATCAAACAGGATGTTGTTTTCGTTTGTGGTCAGCATAGCAGTTAATTTATCGTTAATCACGGTGTTGTTTGTTCAGTCGGTTCATAAGAGCAAAAACCGTAGTCGGATGCCATTTTCCACCTTCTCGGAAAGTCGGTACACCTTTTTTATTCAGTTCGTTTGAAACTGCGCGAATGGAGATGATACCGCGTTTTCGCAGCCGCCGGATTACCGGGGACAACTTAGTTGCAAATTCTTCCGCGGCTTGCTTGTTGATAACGGATAGTATTTTGCCGTTCTTTCCAAGTTCAACGCCTCGTTTCCTTGCAGCGTTCAGCGCCTCTTTGGTCGTTTCACTAATTCGCTGGCGTTGATCCTGGGCGACAGCCGCAAGAATGTGAATCGTCAATTCGTTCGCATGCGGATTATCCGCAACAACGATTTTTACTTTCGATTTGACAACCCCGGCAATTTGTTCCACATCCCGGCCAAGCCGGTCCAGCCTTGCCACAATCAGCGTTGCTTTATTTTTTCTGCAAAGTTCTAATGCTTCATACAATCCGGCTCGGTGTTTCCGGGTCGATTTTACTTCTATCACCTCTGTGAGCAAGTCGAAACCGTTCGTATTGCAATAATGCTGCACCGCGCTTTGCTGGGCATCCAGCCCCAAACCGCTTTTGCCCTGCCTGCCAGTTGACACGCGATAGTATGCGATTGCATGCTTCATTGGCTGCCTCGTTGTGTTCATCATTAAACCATCGGCTATATTTGAGCAGATATTGATTAAAAATCGCTTACCGAGAAATACAAAGCCTCTGCAATTCAACGGCTTGGATTTGGCGTATTCCGGGGAAAAGCGGTTTTTCGTTAACGGGTTGAAGATGGTTTATTGATGTACAAATTTCATGAGGAAATTTGCAGTTCTTTTTATATCAGGGATGACACCAATTGGCTCTCGCGCTTTCAATCCTCGCACTGCTGGCAACCTTTTATCAAGCTTATCTGCAACGCGTTCATAACGCGAAGTCGTTAAAGCCGCTTATTCAGATTGATGTGATGGACCGCAAACGCGTCATAAGCGTCCTGATCCGTAACAACGGTGTCGGACCTTTCATTATCAAAAACGTCTCCTTTACAACGAAGGGCAAACATTTTTCCGAACTAGAAGAATGTTTAAACCTCAATCCACGGTCTTATCAACATTACACGGTTTCAGAAACCGTCGATAAGGTCATTCAATCCGGGCAATCTCACATCGTTTTTTCAACAGAGTTTGAGCCGACTGATACGGGCAAGGACATCGACAATGTTAGGGATCAGCTATCAACCCTGGAACTGAAAGTTGAAGGCATTGACGTTTATGATAACAAGATCGTTGCAGTGCGAAACCTGCTTTGGTTTAATCGGAAAAAGGGTTCATAATGAACTTATTCTCCTGTTGTCTGTCTGCGGACCAGGATTTGCAGCTTCTTTGATTACGAGAATATACTTGCACACCGAATTTATCTTATATTATAGTCTTTCCGCAGCGTCGCTGCAAAGTGCCGGGATCGACTTACGACCCTAGGTTGAACCAGAGTTGAACCGGAATGTAAGAGGACTAACGGGATATATTAAGTGGTTGATAAATTGGTTGCGGGGGCAGGATTTGAACCTGCGGCCTTCAGGTTATGAGCGCGGCCAATATGTTATATAGGAGGTTTAATGCAGATAGATAACATTCAATTTGTGTTATCAAAACAGGTATTTAGCCCACATGTAGCCTTTGATTGATATGTATCTCGATTATCTGTTCTTACTTCCCAAAGTTGAACGAGGGTTGAACCGATAATCTACGGAGAAATTACATGTCCAATACCATTGTCCAGTTTACCAAAGCCAACATCAAAGCATTACCTATTCCCCTACAAGGCCGAGTTTATTACAGAGACGCTCAACTGAAAGGGTTGTCGGTATGTGTCTTGCCGACGGGGCGAACAACCTTTTACGTAATTAAGAAGGTTAATGGCGAAGCAGCCAAAATCTACCTAGGGCCGTTCCCTGACCTTTCAATTGAGAATGCTAGAAAGCAGGCACAAGTAAAACTTTCGCTCATCGCGCAAGGTATCAATCCCCAAGACCAAGTTCGCACTGCCAAAGAAGAAATGACCTTGGGCGAGCTATTTGAGCAATATATGAGCAGATACAGCAAGCTACATAAGAAATCATGGATATATGACGAACGGGAGATCCCGAGCTTTGTATCTCACTGGTTCGGAAAACGCATATCTAATATTTCACGAAATGACGTCCAAAGTCTTCACGAAGAAATTTTCCTAAAGTCCGGTTTATACCAAGCCAATCGAATGCTTGAAAGAATTCGAGCTATGTATAACAAAGCAATCTACTGGGGATGGCAAGGGCAGAATCCATGTGTAGGAATTAAGAAATTCAAGGAGAAATCTCGTGATAGGTTTGTTCAGCCTAACGAAATGCCGTATTTCATCCGCGCCTTAAATGAAGAAGAAAGTCAAACTATCAAAGACTACCTCTGGCTTTTACTATTAACCGGGGCACGAAAAATGAACACGATGATGATGCGCTGGGATGAATTGAACCTTGAAACTCAAGAATGGCGTATTCCTGATACAAAAAATGGCGATCCATTATTGTTACCCCTAGCCTCGCAGGCGGTAACAGTTTTGAAGCGCCGCCGCGAGACATCAAAAAGTGATTGGGTTTTCCCCCAAGATGGAGATTTAAGTAAGCATATTGTAAACGAGAAGCGTGGATGGAAACGGACTCTGGAGAATGCCACAATCTATCTTTGGCGGGATCACTCAAATGTGTCATCTTGGTTGGAAGAAGTTGAGAGAAATGATGAGAACCCATATCACACCAGGCTTTTTAAACGCATTAATCAACGCGCCATGCAACAAAGCATTAAGTTGCCAGTCGGCTTAATGGATATTAGACTACATGATTTGCGGCGAACGTTTGGTAGTTATCAAGCAATCGTAGGGGCGAGCCTCCAAGTTATTGGAAGAAGCTTAGGTCATAAGTCACTTCAATCGACTCAAATTTATGCTCGCTTACACCTTGATCCTATTCGGGATTCAATAGGTAAAGCTACGCAGGCGATGCTTTACGGCTCTGAACTGAGTTCCACTTAATATACCTCCCGTAAATTTAGATAAAGAGCGTGAATTTCGTTAAAGTACGACGATTTCATGCTCCTTAAAAATTCGGCAAGGATTTTAGCAATAAGCATTTAATGGTATATTGTATTTACGATTACTTTATTATATAAACTATTAATAGCTTTACAGATTTACGCATCGGAAAATATTCAATGAGAACGAGCCAAGCATTTTTGCAAAAATTTGATACTGAGGTTAATAAAGATTGGTCGTTTGCTGAGAGCAGGTCTGTTGAACACCTAACACACGGCTATCATCGCTATCCTGCAAAATTTGTTCCGCAATTAGTAAAAAAGTTAATTGAGACCTACACCCAAAAAGGCGACAAAATCGTCGATGTTTTTGCGGGTTGCGGCACCACTTTAGTCGAAAGCAAGGTTCATGGTAGGACTTCTGAAGGGGTTGATATCAATCCGGTCGCTGAACTTATCACAAGAGCAAAGATTACAGCTATTGAGCCGAAGAAGCTTCAGAAACGCTATGAAAGAATTCAATCGGCAATCCAGGGATATGAGCCATTCAGAGTAGCAGCGCCGGAGAAGCACCCTCGAATTGATTATTGGTTTCGGGAAGAAGAGAAGGATAAGATTGCCTTTCTATATCATATCATCTTGCCGATCCGAGATGAGCATTTAAGAGATTTTTTTCTTTGTGCATTGTCAAACATCCTGAAAAACTGTTCAAGGTGGTTACAATCGAGCACAAAACCACAAATAGATCCTATTAAGGTAATTAGGGAACCCTTTGCGGCTTTCGAATTTCAAGTAAAGCGAATGTTAAAAAAGAACGGGCAGTTTTATGAAGAATTGTCCAATAATAAAGCGCTTAATGTAAAATGCAAAATCCGTCTCGCTGACGCCCGCAGAACGAAGATCAGAGCTAACTCGGCGAATGCGATTATAACATCCCCCCCGTATGTTACATCGTATGAATATGCTGATATTCATCAGTTGACAGGATATTGGTTTGATTATATTGCCGATATTACCTCGTTCAGAAAAGATTTTATTGGCACCTTCTATTCAAACAATAAAGAAACAGAAACAATTGTTCCCATTGCTCAGGAAATCGTACAAAGGCTTATAGCGATAGATAAAAAAAGCGCAGGTGAAGTCGCTAACTATTTTAATGACATGTTTGCCGTGGCAACAGAAATGCGGAGAATACTAAAGCCAGGTGGAGTTGTCTGTATGGTGGTTGGCAACACAACAATGAAGGGAGTTAAAATAACTTCCGCTGAAGCTTTTGCTCAAATGCTTTCGATGCAAGGGTTAAAGATTGAGAATGTAATTAAGAGAGAAATCCCTTTTAAATTGATACCTACAATTAGAGACAAGAAAACTGGTAAGTTTACTACCTTGGACAGCAAAAACAAGAAGTTAGTCTATCCAGAAGAATTTATAATAGTCGCACGAAAAAAGGTTTAAATGGATCTCCGTAATATAGGCACCAGAATTGATGATATTCCTGTAAAAATTAGCTACAAAATCATCGAGCTATTTTCAGGGGGCTTATATTCGAGTCCTAATAAGGCGTTTGAAGAATTAGTCAGTAATTCCTACGATGCTCGTGCAACAAACGTTGCAGTATATATTCCTGTAGATCGCCTGAAGGAAAACTCTACTCTGTGGGTATGTGACAACGGCGACTCGATGGACCGCGAAGGCTTAAAATCACTTTGGAAGATCGGTGAGTCTCCTAAAAGTGGGGAACGAAAAAACGGAGATCGGCTTCAGATCGGCAAATTTGGTATAGGCAAACTAGCAACTTATATCCTCACCTATAAGCTGACTTATATTTGCAAAACAGCGGAGGGCTATTTTGCAGTAACAATGGATTACAGCAATATACATGAATCCACCGAGCAGCTAATCTTAGATGAAATCCAGTTAACGGAAGAAGAAGCGAAAACTCTCATTAAGCCATACACCGCAGTCAGCGGAAAAAACCTTGTCCCATTTGAAATGTGGGGAACTGCTTCGGAGCCTACATGGACTTTTACAATCATGTCCAAGCTGAAACCAAAAGTGGGTGAGATACAGGAAGGCCGGCTGAAATGGATTTTATCAACTGCGTTACCTCTTAATCCAAACTTTAAACTTCACTTTAACGGCGCCGAACTACAGTCGAGCAAGGAAAAAACCAAAATCTTACAATCGTGGATTTTCGGCCAAGATGATGCAATAGTCGATAGGAATAAAGAATACACAATTGGTGAGTATTTAGGAAAACCCTGTGTAAATCTGCCAAACTTATCAAATGTTGTTGGCCAGGTTGACTTGTATAAGGAATCATTAGTCAAAACCAAAGCCGATGATTGGGGACGGAGCAATGGTATATTTCTGATGGTTAGAGGCAGGCTTGTGAACCTAGAAGCAACATTGCCAGGGATGAGTGCATTATCACATGGTATTTTCAACAGGATAAGAATTACTGTTCATGCTGATGAACTAGATGATTATATTACCTCAACACGCGAGAACATTAAAGATTCGCTGCCTTTCGAAGACCTGAAAAGATATATACAGAGAAAATTCACAGAGGCAAAAGAGTACTATTTCAATTTAATCGAAGAGGAAGAACGCCTAAATTTAGCTTCCTACAAAGTAGCTCGCGCTTCTTCTGGCTTGTCAAGACGTCCGTTTCTAGTAGCTGCTCGAAGAATTTTTTCTGGGGAGATTAGTAATCTTGTTTTAACGGACATCCCAGAAAGACTAACAGCACAAGAGAAACAGGAAATCATTAAAGAACTTGAAGACAGCCTTTCTGGTGAAGCCGCGGTTATTAAAGAAATTAAGTGGGCTGCACTAAAACCAGAAGACCCTATCGCTAAATTTGACTTACTTTCAGGTGTCGTGCGGGTAAATATAATGCACCCGTTCTTTGCTAATTTTATTGAGGATATTAAAAGTAAGCTCCCATTCGAGTTATTTGCCGTAACAGAAGTTATCACCGAAGTGTCGTTAATTGAGCAAGGTGTCAGCGAAGAAGATGTCAGAGAAATAATCTATCGGCGTGATCGTGTACTACGGGAACTAACTTTCAGTGATAAGCAGAACGCACCTGCTGTTGCAGCATTATTGAGAGCAACACTCAATGATCCTGATGGCTTAGAGGATTCTGTAGAGAAGTCATTTAAAACTCTAGGCCTCGAAACGACACCGATTGGTGGAAATGGAAAACCAGACGGTAAGGCAGTAGCTTACTTGGAGCATCGCGGGTCGAAAGAGAATTACTCTTTTACCTATGACTCCAAAAGCACCTCAAAAGATCGAATAATGGCAAGTACTGCCCACATTTCAGGTGTGGACAGACATCGAAGAGATTATGAGGCAGATTTTGCTGTCATCGTAGCCATAGATTATCAAGGGGCAGAAGATCCGAATTCGGCAATAAACAAAGAAGCCAAACATTCGAAGGTCACTTTGATACGAGCAAGTGATTTATGGAGCCTAATTTTATCTGCGGCCCCTAAGCAACTAGGACTAAAGAAACTACGTGAGCTGTTTGAGACTTGCCATACAGTAATTGAAACATCTAAATGGATTGACGATATCAAAAACTCGACTGTTGACCAAGGGCCAGTGAAAGAAATTCTCGAAACTGCTTACGACTTAATACGTAATGATACCGAAAGGCCTAACATAACAGCTCTCAGATTAACCATTAAGTCGAAATATCCCCATCTTAAAGATATAACCTCAGAACAGATCAAGATTCACATACAGAGTTTGAAGACTATCGTGCCGAACTATATAACATTCGAGAATGACGAGATTGGGCTTCAAAACACGCCAGCAATAATTCTTGCGCAGATAAATCAGATTTCTTCTGACACGAATATTCCTTTTGAATTTAGGGATATTTTTATTCAGGCATTTAGTCAAAAATAATCCATAGGTTTTGTAAAGAGGGTATGCATGTTTAATTTAAAGGAACTTAAAAAAGAAACTACGAGCAATAATCGCTATGAAAGAAGGCTTGCAAAATTGGTTGCCGCAGGGCAAGAAACCAACAGAATTAGCGCTGTGGTGGAAAACGCCATACAGAATATAAAAGGTAATCAGAAATCTTTCGTCATATATGGCGAACCTCAAAGCGGTAAAACCGAGATGATGATTGCACTCACTTCAAAACTGCTAGATGAGGGGTTTAAAATAATTGTCGCTCTATTGAATGATAGCGTTCAATTATTAGGGCAAAACCTTGAAAGATTTCAACGTTCTGGGCTTTCTCCTTCACCTAAAAAATTCAGTGAGATACTGTCTCCTGAAGTAAAAATAGGAAACCATCAATGGGTAATATTTTGCAAGAAGAATTCGAAAGATTTGCAGAAGCTAATTCAAAAGCTTAACGGTACTTCCCAGGTGGTCGTTATTGACGATGAAGCTGATTATGCTACGCCAAACTCCCAAGTTAATAACGCAGAAAAAAGCCAAATCAACAGGCTCACTGGAGACTTAATAGGCAAGACTGGTATTTATATCGGCGTCACAGCTACACCAGCTCGACTAGACTTAAATAAAACTCATGACAACCAAAATGAGCATTGGATCGATTTTCCGCCTCACTCCAACTACACAGGGCAGGATATTTTTTTTCCGATAAATTTGAGTAGTCTGCCTTATCGGCTTACCTTTTTACCAGATACAGGCGACGATCCTAAATATTTAAGAGAGGCTCTATTCAGCTTCATGGTTAACGTAGCATATCTGAACAGTTCCGTTAACACTGTCGATACTAATTATTCGTTATTGATACACACAAGTGGGAAGAAGGCAGACCACTCGGTAGATTACAAACTCATAATAAAAATCTTTGAAGCGTTAATTGACGAGACAAATCCCAATCACTCACAATACTTGCATAAGATTTGGGACATAGCAAAAGAAAGGTATTCTGGTTACGAGGAACATATTACCAAGTATATTATTGCCAACTCAGACCGCAATAACGTAGTCGTGATGAATAGCGATAAAGAGGTAAACGCTGCGGATAATAGAACCGCGACGGATCCGACCGCACCGTTTACGGTTATCATTGGCGGCAATATCGTTTCTAGGGGCGTCACTTTTAATAATTTGCTTTCAATGTTCTTTACAAGAGACGTAAAGCACAAGTTGCAACAAGATACTTATATTCAGCGAGCTAGAATGTTCGGATCGCGTGGTGCATATCTTAAATATTTTGAGCTAACAATCCCTAAATCACTGTTCTTGGACTGGCAAAAGTGTTTTATTTTTCACAGATTATCGTTAGAGTCACGCAAGCAAGATAAGCGTTCTCCTGTTTGGTTAGATGGCCAAAGAATTACGGCAGTAGCAAGTGCTAGCATTGATAAGACCAACGTCCTTATAGATAAAGGGGAAATGAGCTTCAATCTCTTCGATTACAGTGAAGCAGATATACTAGAAGTGCTTAACCAGAAAATTAAACCTGTTTTAAAGGCTAAAGCTTTATCTACCCTTTTAGGGAAA
This sequence comes from Hufsiella ginkgonis, assembly GCF_009834915.1. Classification (GTDB taxonomy): domain Bacteria; phylum Bacteroidota; class Bacteroidia; order Sphingobacteriales; family Sphingobacteriaceae; genus Hufsiella; species Hufsiella ginkgonis. Next base: position 9,170 of record NZ_WVHS01000004.1, read on the forward strand.
GATTTTTTTCCGGAATACTTGATCAGTTATATTGAAAGTTTTTCGCCATCAGGCGACAGTTCGTTGGCAATCCATTCACCTAAAAGCATTGCTAACTATGCTGATAAAGAAAATGAAACAGATAAAGCAACGATCACTCGTACCAGAGGTTTCATTGGTAATCGTGAAATGGAGCTTACAAAATTCCCTAACGCCATCCACCATATTAATATCCTCTTTAATGAGCACGGGAGAGCCCGTGTTTTTTATAAGTATCAAGGTAATATTCGCTTTCTAAAAACGGTAAAGAAATGATTAAGGAGTTTGAGTTTTATCACGGTGCAGTAATGACGCGATTGATCCATGGAAGTAAAGAGACCTTATCAATCGTTCCCTACCCTAGCGTTAGTAATGCATCATATGTCGTTAATGGAAATACAGGTATTTATATTAAACACTCGGCTAAACGTATGTCACCATGGAGATTTAGTTTCCAGAAAGAACATCAAAGTGAATTGCTGCAAATGAATACACAGCTTGCTATCGTATTCCTTATCTTGGTATGTGGCGATGACGGCATTGTAACGCTAAGCTATAATGATTTGAAACTTATACTTGATGATGTCCATGGGGAAGTGGAATGGATAAGTGCATCAAGAAACCCCCGCAAAGAATATACTGTGAAAGGGTCTGACGGCCAACTTGGAAGGAAAATCGGTAAAAATGATTTCCCGAGGAAAATCCTTGCGGCCGTTGGCAGTATTCACTTGATGCCTTAAGCTTTGCTGTAAATCTTGGCAGGGTATCGTTGTAAAAAATGTTACAAAATTTTGTTTGGATCAATAATTGTTGTAATTTTGTGAGAAGATTTAAAAGTATTTTAATATACAAAGTTTTAAAACATTCAGTACATACTCGCAAGTAACTTACAAGATTCAGATTTAAACATTTAAGTTTTAAGAAAATACAAATAGCCACCAAATTCGGTGGCTATTTTAATATATAGCTTATTAACATGGATTTATTTGGCTTTGGGCAGTTTTTAAAATTCGAGGAATGCATTAGGCATTTAGCAACTAGGTTAGCGCTGAATGAACAGTGGGAATATTCTGATCCAGCAAAGGAACTTGCTGAGGGTAACAATGCAGCTAACTTTCCGTTGCCTGTTTTGAGAAATTATTTAGAACACACCTTTCGAAAAGTTAAGTCAGAGGATAAAATTGTCTATACCCCGGATAAAAACTTTGCCTGTTTTAATACAGGTTTAGTTACCCCTAATCTGGAAGATATATTTGCGTTTTTCGAACTTAATAAATTTAATAATCCACGGGCACCATACTTTTTCAAAGCATTTATTAAGAAAAGTGATATCGAGTTTTTAATTCACTTTTCGCAAAATCAACCTGAATCAGCCAATTATTTTGATCAGCCCGCGCTGTTGCTCTTTAATCCGAAACTCCAACTAATACCAAACATTGATCATATCATACAGGACAATAAGGGTCGATTTCCTGAGCCGCTTAGACAAGCTCCTGATCGTGAAATTAGGTCAAGGCTTATGGGTGCGATTGACGACATTTCTAAACGAGTTAGGATAAATTACAAAATCGCGATTCCGCAGTTTTACGATAATAAGTTTCAGTTACTATTGCCACTATATCTTGTTGACAACACAAAACCTGATTTGGCTTTAGTAGTGGAGAAGATCAATGAGAACACATACAGTGCCTGGACCTGCCTTACCATGGGGATGGCGTATAATAACGCGAGATTGATAGTGAGTCCGCATAGTGAATGGCTAAAGCCGTAATGAACTTCGTTGGCTAATTCCAGGCAAGAACACAATGGTTGTTGTCTCACTTCTCACTCGTAGCCATCCGGCAATATTCCGGTCATCCTGCGGATAATCCCATCGATTTATCCTGATGGTAAATGTCAAATCGCGCTTCATCAGCCGCTAAATCCCACCCAAGAACGACTTCAAGGCTTACCGTCCGTTCGCCTTAATCATTGTCACAGTAAAGGGCGGGTTGCGAATAGTGGTCTATCTGCCTCGTCTTTGGTATTATAAAGCATTTGGTGAGATAGAAAAGTTCAGCAAAGACCTTTAATTTTCTTTAATATACAGCGATCCGCTTGACAATGATAGGTTGATTTCGTATCCATGACGCGCTTCATTGACGCAATCCAAGCGTCACTATGTAGACCAACCCATAAAGACTAAAGGATTAAAATGTTAAATAAAAAAGGTAAAGACCTCCTGCTTAATCGCAAGGAGGCGGCGAAGTATATTGGCTTTTCGCCAGGTTCCCTTGCTACTTGGGCATGTACCAAACGCCATGATCTCAAACCCCGGAAAATCGCCGGGCGGGCCTATTACGAACTTGCCGTTCTCGATAAATTTTTGGAAGGGCAGCTAATAGGTTAAAGGCGGGAAAGGAAGTTTTTGCCAAAACTTTCCTTTCCCTTTGTTCCAGATCACATCACAACACTTCTTTGGAGATCGCTCTATGAATATAGAACAAGCGAATACTATAACTATGGCTGAAATTCTCGACAAGCTAAATATCGTCCCCACTAACGATAAGGGTAACGACGTATGGTATCTATCCCCCTTCCGTAATGAAAAAACGGCCAGTTTTCATGTCAGCCGCAAGAAAAACAAATGGTATGATTTCGGCGAGCGAGTGGGCGGCGATGTCGTTGGGTTCGTTTGCAAATATCTCGAATTCTGCGGTGAACCTCATTCCGTATCCGACGCCCTCCGACTGCTGCGCAAAATGTGGGGTAGTCAAGCAATTTCGTTAACCCTTCCACAAAGGAAAACCCCAACGGAGGAAGCCGAAGAAGCAGAACCGGCGTTAAGGCTGAAAAAAGTCGAACCGTTAACCAAGATGGGGCTAGGGAACTATCTCGAAAAACGGGGCATCCCCTTGGATGTAGCAAAACGCCATCTCTTCCAAATCCGCGTTCACAACAAGAAAACGGATAAATGTTTTCGCACCCTCGGCTTCAAAAACGAAGATGACGGATGGGAGTTGCGGAATCCCTTTTTCAAAGGGGTATTGGGGCCGAAGACTATCACGGCCATTCCCCGAGAGCAAAACACGAAACTGGAAGCCATCCATATTTTCGAAGGTTTTCTGGATTTGCTCTCAGCAATCGCCCAGATGAAAGGCAAGGGCTTTAAGCATGATGTGATCGTCCTGAATTCGATTGCCTGTATCCCTAAAGCACTGCCGTACATTCAGGGCTACGGTTATAAGGTAATTTATACTTGGATGGATAATGACGATGCAGGTTCTAAAGCAACAGAAATCTTTGCCGAATTCGCCAAAACGGAAGAAGGGTTGCTGCACAAACCAATGAACGATCTTTATAAGCCGCATAAAGACGTGAATGAATGGTGGATGGCGAAGCAGGGCCTGAAGGAGTTAGCAAATGACTAAGCGTCTTTCCTCCTTAAAAGCTTTGGAAGTCGAGCTTAACTATCGTACCAAAGTTCCCTGCCAGGACCGCCCGAAGATTGTGAGCGCCAACGACGCATTTATCCTTTTGCGTCATTATTGGGATGACAATAAGATTGACCTGATCGAGGAGTTCAAAATTCTCCTGCTTGATCGGGGAAATACCGTTTTAGGCATCTCAAATGTCGGCAGCGGAGGAATAGCGGGCTGCATTGCTGATCCTAAAATTGTCTTTGCCCTTGCGCTGAAAGCCAGGGCAACGGGGATCATCCTTGCACACAATCATCCCAGCGGCAGCCTCAAGCCAAGCAGGTACGATATTAACATCACCAAAAAATTCGTTGAGTGCGGAAAGATGCTTGAAGTCGACATTTTGGATCACTTGATCCTGACTTCTGGCGGCTTCTATTCCTTTGGTAATGAAGGGATGATTCCGATTTAATAGCGGTGCCGTAACAGCTTTGAATTCATCGGGTGGCAAATAATAGGGCGTGTCCCTATGGGCCGGGCTTTCCATTACAAGTCCTCGCTATTCGTTCCTCATCGCTGTGGGCTTTTCATTTCAATCCCTCACGCGAACGCAACAACAAATTCAACAGACAGGAATTTTCTTGTATCTCTTCACACCCGAGCAATACGCAAAACTTATCGAAAACGGCCAACCAGGAAACCGCGGCAAGGATCATTACCCGGTTGTAAAGCTGTTTATGGACAATGAACTATCGTTATGGCTGATCACAGAACTTGACCCCGATTGTCCTGATACCGCTTTCGGCCTTTACGATTGGGGTTACGGCTATCCTGAACTCACACATCATAGCCTGTGGGAGTTAGAAAAGTCGCAAAACATGCACTGTTTACTTTACCGGGATCGCTCCTTCGTCGCGAAATATCCGATAAGCGTATACACATATGCCGCAAATGAAGCCTGGGCGATTACGGAAGATGACGTACTGCTTAGACAGGCATACGAGACGTTGAAGCTTTGAAGCACCGTACCGGCGATCCGCCGCAATTACGGCCCCTTGATCATTAAACCAATTTCCTTAGCAACCACAAGAAAAGGATTTTTCCAAATGAAGTTATTCACCCAGGCACAATACGATAAAATGATTGAAAACGGCAGGCCGGAAAACAGGGATACGGATCACTATCCCGTCGTAAAACTATTTATGCTGAATATGTTATCCATGCAAGCACAATGTGTCTGGCTACTTACCGAACTAGACCCGGACTATCCTGATCATGCTTTCGGCCTTTGCGACCTTGGTTTTGGCACGCCGGAACTTGGGCTTATAAGTATTCAGGAAATACTGGATGCCCAAGGGCCGATTCATGTTATCGGCAGGGATGATACATTCAAGGGGAATTTTCCGATCAGTTTCTATGCAGCCGCAGCAAGACATTACGGTTTCATCGTGGACGACGATGTCGATGTCGTAAGGTTTGTCCCTAAGCCAAGACCTTAATTGGGGCGCAAGCCGCAGCATTAATGGCGTGATGCTCATTTAAATTTCCTGTCGCGCGGTCAATGGTTTGCGGACGGGGATAACCGAAGCCGTTCCCGTCACCAACTATTATTTTCCTCTGCCCCCAGAAGAATTGGGGGCATTCACCCGCCCATCCAAAATAACAGCCGGTTTGGTCACTAAGCCTTCGGTTGATCATCCCCTGCAACCATCAACCACAACAGGAGAAAAAAATGGAACACGCAGCTGCTAAAACTGAAACAATCAAAGCACCAAGAAAAGACCTGCATCAGGAGGTAACAGACACGATTATTCGTCAATTGGAAAACGGCGTCATTCCCTGGCAGCAACCGTGGAAAGACTTTGGCCAACCGCTACGTCTTCCGGTCAACTTTGTAACTGGTAATAAATATCAGGGGATCAACACCCTAATGTTATGGACCTCGTCAATAGAGCAACGATTTTCCTCAAATGAATGGGCGACTTTCAAGCAATGGGCCAGCAAAGAGGAATTTCCACGCAAAGGTCAGCGAGGGAGCATGATCGTATATTACAGCACCTTTGAAAAAGAAAACGAGGACGGCGAGACCGAAAACATTCCCTTCCTGAAATCATCCTATGTTTTTAATCGGTGCCAACTTACAAGTTATGAACGCCCCAAACGACCTGTCGATGAATATGCCGAAACGCTTTTTGATAAGATTCCGCCGGTTGAAGCCTTTATTGAGAACACGCAAGCGGTAATCGAGCACGGGTCTGATGAGGCTTGTTATCATCACATTGATGATAAAATTTATATGCCTTATCGCTCTGACTTTACAGCGAACGCCGTTTGCACAGCAACAGAAGGGTATTACTCGGTTATTTTGCATGAACTCACTCACTGGACCGGGCATTCCGACCGGTTGGCACGCGGTAAAGGCAAACGTTTTTCCGATTGGGATTATGCCGTTGAAGAACTCGTTGCCGAACTGGGGTCAGCTTTCATGTGCGCGGATTTTGGAATTGCAACGATCGACAAGGGTAATCATTCTGCCTATATCAGTTCCTGGTTGAAAGCATTGCGCGAGAATAAACGTTATATTTTTACCGCCGCCAGTGAAGCGAATAAAGCAGTGGAATACCTGAAAAAGCTACAAGTTAACTAAAATTGTTCAGGCTTGCCGGCAACGGCAGGCTTGAAAACAACTGTGGTTTATCTTGGGCTCTCAATACGGCTTACTGACGACTAGAAATCTCTTTTTGATGCGTCGAATTATTTCGGAAGTAAGTTTCTGGCTTATTTATCGGTATAGAGCTGATGGTTTTCACAAGAGATATAACCGCAGCCGTTCCCGACACCCAACTATTATTTTCCTCTGCCCCCAAGAAGATTAGGGGGCATTCACCCGCCCATCCAAAATAACAGCCGGTTTGCTCACTAAGCTTGCGGTTGATCTATCCCTTGTTACCATCACCCCAAACCGAAAGGAACAAGCAATGAAACTTTTTACCAAATCACAATACGAACAACTGATCAAAAACGGATCGTGGAATAACGCGGACCGGGATTATATCCCCGTTGTAAAGCTGTTCATGACAAACAGTTCTTACACATGCCTGCTGACTGAACTCGACCCTGAATTTCCTGATCATGCATTCGGTTTATGTGACTTCGGCATGGGTTTCCCGGAACTCGGCGCTGTAAGCATTCAGGAACTGAAAGATACGCAAGGCTTCTTACGCTTTCTAGAACGGGATACTAGCTTTGAAGGCAAATATCCACTAAGTGTCTATGCGCGAGCCGCGAGCGTTGCCGGACGGATCGTTGAAGATGACGCGACGTTGCAACGCTTTGTAAAGCCGTAGGCTGTAAAACAAGACGCCTCGACCGATCCTCGGTCGAGGCTTACGACCTGACGATATTATGAGCGATATTAAAAAAATGAATGGCTATCCAAACGGTGGGCCCAATAGGCGACTGGCAATGGCGTGTATATCGCAGCTCGCAATCACGATCGGGCATGCAATGGGCGCAGTTGAGTTCTCGGCCGGATAAAGCTGGACGAATATTCAATAGCCAGCTTTTCTAGGTATTCTGCACGATCACAATATTATTGACGATGCTGCCATTGTCACTTAATTCGTTATAGCGAGGGTCATCACAATACACGATTTTCCTCTTATGTTCCATGAAAGAGTAAAATAGCGGCAATAGCCTGACCCCTGTAAGTTCGACAATCTCTACACCGAATGTTAAACGGATGGTCTCATATTCGTCATCGATCTCACCAGAATCAAGCCGGCCATAGGGAATGAACTTGCGCCTGCCATCAGGCCAGACGAAACAGACATTACGGATATAATCGCCGTCACGAAATTCCACATCCTGCTCTGCGGATGAACCCTCACTATCTTCAACAGGCGCTTCGCGCTTTGTTTCCGATCGTTCGAAATTTGAAAGAAAATCACGGTTCATAATCTAAGTGCCGAGTGGACCGGTTGAATGTTTTTTCTTCGGTAGGTGTTGCAAGCTTTTCTGCTGCCCTGGTTCGTGGCGGTTGCGGTGAGCGGTGCTGGGTCGTTCTTGCTTTCGCCAATAGCTCAAGGGCAGATTGTCTTTCGCCACTGCGCTCGGCGTATTCAAGCAGTTGTTCTTTATCGTCGGTGTAGATCGTCACCATATCCCGCCCACGGGACACCGACACATAAAATTGCTTTGCGTCGGTTGCAGGAAAAGTTCCAGCTGGCTGTGAAATAAAAACCTCGTCGCAGGTCTTTCCCTGGCTTGAATGGCTGGTAGTGCAATACGCATGATCAATATGCCCGAAATCCGAAGGGAGGCTGTAGGTGGACTTGCTTTCCCGATTACGTAATTTGATGCTGGTTTTGTTTGATGACACTACCTCGAGCATTTGGCCGTTATTCAGCCGCTTATCCTTCTGGTCAAAGCCTCCTTTGGTGATCCTGATCTTATCACCTTTGGCCAGCGGAATGCTGGTGCGTTCATAAAGATCAAAAGCTTTTGCTTTATCGAGAGGCAGGATTTTCCGCTCGCCATCTTTGCTGATCAGCGATACCTTGCAATTCTGCACGTCATCGATCGTCCAGACCGAGCCGCGCTTAATTTGTGGTGCTGGCAAATTAAACTGGATGACCTGGCCGGATCTGAAATTACGCCAATCGCCCTTTTGCGCTTCCGTCAGGTTCAGACTACTGAGCTTAACCGCCGCCGCTTCTTTTTTGCCCAGCAGCTTTGCCGCTTGCAGTTCGCGCCGCACGTCTTCCGTGACGGATTTTCCCTGCTGATGCGTAGGCGACACAATCAGGGCCGATTTGCCGCGCTTGATTGTTGCTACGTAATCGGCAACCAGTTCAGCGTTTGGATTTAGTGGATCGATCTCCCGGATCGCCTCAATATCGGCCAGCTTGCCAAAGGCGGCTTTCATATCGCCCTTGCTTAAATCCTCTACCGCAAAACGGTATTTTTCATTGCGCTGCCGTCTGATTTTGCTGATCTGCGCAGGCTTGATCTTGCCGACCGTCGCAAGCACCCGCAGAGCGTCGCCACGCACGACACTCGAATGCTGACGACTATCGCCAACCAAGATCAGCTGCGCCTGCTTCCGTGTCGCAAGCGCGATCAAGTCGCGCATGTCTCTCGTGCCGATAAGTCCGGCTTCGTCCACGACTAGGATCTGATTTTGCAACCGGTTTTGCAAATCAGGATCAACGAGCAGCCGGGCGACCGTTTCGGCATTGGTAAACCCTTCCTTCACCAATACTTCCCGCACGGCTTGCGCCGTGGGTGCGACATACATCGCTTCTTTCCCCGCCGCTTTAAAATGCCGGTCCAGTTCGGTGAGTGTAGTCGTTTTACCGGAGCCTGCGGCACCGCTGATGATCGACACCAGGTTTGTCGTCGTCAGAACATTCTCAATGGCTGTTTTGGGCTGCCCTTCGAGTTTGATATCCGGCGCAGTTGCGTATAATGGCTTTAGCTTACCTTGCCCGTTCCGGGCAAGCATGACCATTTCGCGTTCTTCGGCCAGCACTTCTTTTGTCGTGCAAATTGTCTGATAACCCTCTTTCACTCGGATGAAATTTTGATCCTGGTCAAAGGCTTTAGTGATTTCCTCGATTGAAACCGAATTATTGCCGACCGCATAGCGGTAAGCTGACTCCAGCAACCGCCGGTCACTGATTGTAGACACCCGTTCAAAGCGGTGTTTGGCCGCAAAATCCACGCAAAGCTGTGCGGGGAGAGCAGGGGACATGATCTTTTCCTTATGGCGTATGATCGTATCCCCGATGTCCTCTTTACCTTTTGACGCTTCCCGGATTTGTTTGCGCCATTCCACTTTCAGCTCTGCCATGCTCATATCTTTTTGCTTTTTGCCGCGGGTCCTTGCGCCAAGCTGGTCCAGTTCCTTTTCGTCCGTTATCCCATGTTCCTTTGCAAACTGTCCTATCTCATTTGTCCTTTTGCTAAACAAGGAAATAATATGATCGGGAATGCCTTCGATTTCAAAGGCCGTGCGGCTTTTCCTGATCTTATAGCCAAGCCCCATCAGTTTATCGGCAAACCGCTTGTGGTATCGCGCCTGATAGTAAGGCATGCTTCGATTGATTTCACGAAACTGTCCGGCTTTGTATCGCTGCTCTTTATCATCCCACGTCACATTTGTAACTATATTGTGACAATGCAAATGGGGGTCGCTGAGCTCGCCCTTGGCAGGGCGGGCGGTCTGGTGAATAAACTCAGCGATAACCATTTCCCCGGTATAGCGATCTTCGTTCCTACCGTTCTTACGAACACGGGTCATTAAGTCGCGCTCCATCTCTTTCATAGTCTCCCGTGTAGCCTCCCGAAATGCTTTCAGGATATGATCGTCACTACTTAGGACATGCAAAATGCTGGCGCTTTTGGGTACGTGAAACGATATATCCCACGCTACTATTCGGGTTTCTTTGTTGCGTGGGGTGAGATTTTCGCCTGTCACCGGGTGCGTATTGTCGCAGAGGGCAAAGAACGTGTCCTTGTCGGTTGGGCCGGTTATTCCGAGCCGGTCCGCAAGCTGGCCGTAAAACCGGCCTGGCAGTTCCTGGTCGTTAATGTAATAGCCGTTGGGCTGCAAAGCATCTGTGAAGTAGTTTTTTGCCTGCCCGGCGCTGATGGTAGCTATTGCGCGGATCATGGTGTGAATACTAAGATGAAAGACGAACGCCAAGGGCGATTTTCGTCTTTCATCAATGATTATTAATTATGGTGAACAGCCTGTAAGCGCAGGAAGGGCGGCTTAACCGCTCTAGCAAGTGCAAAGGGCCTTACCTAACTTTCCAATCAGACATCGGTCCTAAACACTTAGGTTGGCTTAAAACACATCAGCAGCCGGTTCTTCGTCGATGATGCTTTCGGCTACTTTGCGCCTAAACTCCCGATTCCGTGGCTTGTCACCGTAGACCTCAAAACCTCTTGTTTCTTCCGGAGGCAAGCCGTCAACAAAGGTGTTTGCAAACTCCTCGTTACAGATCCCTTCATCGATTTTGTCCATGATAAATTGATCCCCCAAATGGTATTGGGCAGCCCAACTGATACTGTAAATGATGCTACTACCCATCAGTAAATAACCGATTTCTTGCTTCAACAGCGCCAGCAACCCGCCAGCAATCAGGAATACACCGGGTTCCAGAATGGTTGCAATTACCCGGGTAGAAGGGTTGTTGCCAAAGATGGTAAGATTGCGGAACCAAGGGTGGATAATGCCTGGGGAAAGGCTGAATTTTGCAAAATCGAACACCCCCGGTTCCCGAACTGTTTCAAAATGTCTTTTTACGGAGAAGTACAGGAAGGCTCCGAGATAGGCATACCAGGTGATATTGTCGCCAATAATGTCGGTGATCGAGGCACCCCAATTTGTAAACAACCTCGGTAAAAGTGCCAGCCAGATCGCAGCACAGATGCTGGTATAAAGCAGGAAGTAGCGCTCGCCGAAGTTCTTACGAATAAATACTTCAAGGAACAGCCTCGGCCAACTACAAAGAGCCAGGAAGAGGTTAAGGATGAATAGTTTAATGCCATTTGTTCTTTTAAATGTTACATAGAAATACAGATTGGACTTTTTCATGATGTTAAAATTTAGTGGTTAATGATTATTGATAGTTCTGATTAAATCGAATTTTTTTAAAGTTCCTGCCGCCGAACAGCTTATCGCCCTGCACGTGGATATAGGCTTCTACGATGCTGCCATTGCTTTTGCCGCCAGTCATAAGCCTCGTAAACTGTTCAGGCCGTATAAGGCGATCTACTTTTAGGCTGACGGCATCGGTCTGCGAGAATTTCTCGGCAATCGTAAGGGTGCGACTTGGATCGTAAAACATGGCGTCACCGATAAGCTCGGAGGCCATTTTGTTAGTGGTGACGCAACTATTGGAAAAGAACAGCTTGGTATTCAGCGTGGCTAAAAACGAGGCAACACGATCGGCGGATTAAGGACCACTTAAGGCAGAATAATATTGGTGGACGTTCTGGCAGATATATACCACCGCAATACGACTGCTCCGAGCCGTAGACTGAAACACCGGATCGTGTTCTGTGATAAACTCCGCGCTTTCGTCACTCCACAGACAAACCGGGCGAGCATTTTTTGTAATGTCTCTTTTTTCGACCTGCAATTGCCAAATATGCTTGTAGAGCAATTGGCAACATCTTCCAGCACCGTAGTAAAACTTAGTAGGCAGATCGAGTACAACGACCTTTCCCGCAAGGCTATCTTCCGGCGTAACAGTGATTTTTCCGCTACAAAACAGGGTATAGATTGGGTCTTGAAGGAGTGAAAAAAGAAACGAACTTACTCCCATTAAAATCACTGACTTGGTCTTGTAGCTTAGTGATTTGAAGGTTTCGAAGAAGAACTGTTCAACGAATTTGAAGGTGCGCGCTCTGGGGTATATCTCGAGAAATGCCGCCTCCCGAACCTGTCTGTCACTGAACCATTGTTTCGCACCATCCGACCAGCTTTCCGTCCATTGCTGATAGTCCGCAGCAATCGAACTGCGGATAGTTTCGAAGGCCTTGTTAAAAGCACGATCAGGATTGTCCTTTTCTTTCTCTTCCGCACCATCATCTGAACCGTTCGGCGCAGATTGTATAATGTTATACATCTCCTCTATGCTGACCTTAGCGTTGGCAAGCTGACATAGAGAAATGGTATTATGTAGCAAGAGCCTCGTGGACTTTTCCCAGAAGGGATCAGCAGAATTTCCACCTTCAATCTGATCTCCCGCCTTAATAACAGTGTATAGAATGTTCAGCAGGTTACTAGTAAAGGCCCCGCCATTCGAGCGATCCGATAAATACCGCATGAAATCGAAACGGTGAGGACTCTTCTCGCCTATGATAATGAGATCATCACTGCGCCCGGCAAGCTTGCAATATTCTTCCCATGTTTCCCGCTCGGATTTAACCGACAGGACCAGAAATCCATAGCCAGCACGCAAGTATTTAAGGGCGAGGGTACGCATCGATGAGGATTTGCCCGAGCCGTTCGAACCGAAGACCTGGCAGCCTAATATCGAGTGCTTGATGCACCAATCTTGGGACAAATCATCCCCTGTACCAAACTGCATGAGTTTGGCGTCCAAATCAAACCTTTCCATTTTTGAGTGATTATGTGTTGAAACAAAGTGGTATGGACCCACGATGGAGTGCCGCAATGGCCGAAACACTATTTTTCTCGTTTCTTACGGGACCAGTAGATAGCCTTTGCAAGATTCAGCCGCTTATCATCTTCGATATCTGGCCTCGATGGTCTGCGTCCTAAGCGGGCACGCCACCGATATTGCTTGCTCCGTTGCAGGCTAAGCGGCATCCGATGAGAAAACTGGTCACTGCTAGGTGGACCGTGGCGATTCTGATCGCTTTCATTCCTTTTCCGTTTCATTTTCTGATTGCTTTAATGTGTTACTGATTTCGCATCCGAGGGTAAGAATAACCCCGCCACCTTGGGCGGCGGGGATTATCCGCTTACTTCTTCAGCCTGGCCGCAAAATCTGTTTGCGACATTCCTGCGCCATAGGTGTTGTGGCGAGAGGTGCTAAAGGTTGTGCTTCCGCCATCATATTGCGTCACCGAATGGCCGTTAATGGTATTGATCCACTTATTCGGCTCATAGGCTGAACGCTGATAGCCAGCTGCACCCAAAGCTTTTTCATTTTGATTGCTCATAAAATGTTAATTGCTTCGTTTTTCTTACTCTGTTCCAGCTTTTCAGGATCGCTGGCCTGACGTCAGGGGGTTCGGCGTTTTTCCCATTGCGCAATATTTTTATAGGCTAACGATCGATGTCTTTGCCTTTGCTTTTGTCTTTCTGTGCCGGAGCAACTTCTTTGCTTTCGGATTTACGTTCCAGCCATTTCGGCGTCGAGAAATCTTTGTCGGTAGATTTCGAACCCTCTTTCATCTTCTCCTGTATAGATTTAATCGCATATTCTGTTTGAGCCGCTTCCAGGCCTTTCTTGTAATCTTTATTAAGGTATTTGGTCATCACCAGCCGATTGATCATCGACGGGTCGTGCTCGGCCAACGTGCGACCATTGTAAAACCCGTTCTTGAATTCGCGTGTATAGTCTTTGCGGGGGATATTGGCATGGAACTCCTGATGATCCCTGCCGACCTGCATTGCCCTGACAAAGTCATTCTTCGGATTGTCCTTAATAATCTTGTTCAGTAGCCGGGGTTCATAGTTGCTAAGCGTATAACCGATGTTATAGGCACGGGCTATTTTCTTTTCTTCTTCTGTCAGTGCCATGATTACTTACGTGTGTGTTTTTCAATATATTTCTCAACTGATTCCCGGTCGTACATGATAAGCTTCCTAGAAAGCTGGGAGATGCGAAACGCATCCGTATCCCGCAGTTTCTGCAATGTGGCGGGGCTGCTGATATTCAGCATCCGCATGACCTCGTCACCGGTAATCCATTTATCCCCTTTCTCCTTGCCCTTTATCCGTTCGTAAAGAGCATCGATCAGTTCGAAGAAGGCTGGTTCTTCGAGACAGATGAACTGGGCATTAATTTTCGTTTCCATGCTCCCGCGGCGTTAATAATTGATCATTTGGGAATAAAAGTTCGGGGTCAGGGTACTCCCAAGCGCCTTTAAGCACCTGAAATTTCCCCTTTTTGTCATCTTCAAAGTATGTTTCTAGCATAACTTGATTGTAGGTGGCTGCTGGCTTACTGAAGTCAATTTTAGTGCGCATAGCTATATGTTTTAATAATTATTTGCTTGACAGGGGATTTACCATTATGTATAAAGTGGGTTGAGCGAGGTAAATAATGGCCATTTTTAAGGACTCTGGTGAGAATGCTGAAATTTTCCAACAGCGCGACTACGTGCTGAATGAGGTTGGCATCCAGAGATATGAGGAAGAATTTGGTAAGGATAGAGCTACTGGCTATATGGAAGCGATGAGAGATTTTAATCATCAACTGAAGCACATTCTTGGTGCTGGCTATCTTTATACTGGCCCACCAAAAGCTGGAATGAGAATGAGAATTCGAATTGCTACTTTGTTTCATGAAAATGATGATTTAATCGATCTTTTTGTCACAAAAAACAGGTCTGATAACAGCCCTAAATTTTAACTAGAGCTGTTTCTGACACAATCTTACAACCGATCCAGCAACTACCTGATATCAGATTAATCCAGCATAATTTTTTTTAATTTTATGTATGACCAAATGATTTTATATGCTGTTCGAACTGAATGATTATGTTAGGCTTTATTGGGTAGCCTATTATCTGGTGCGCGAAGAGTTCTTTCCCGGCGATAAGTGGATTACTTTTTTTCTTGATAAATCGCCTAATCTGTGGGCAAGTGACGTTCCCGGAAAGCAGATAAGTATTGGGAAAATGTTGTTTGGGAAGGCAATAAAGGAGATTTACCTAAACTTAACCTACTATAGCGTAAGAAAAACCAACATCATTGAAATAGATGATATTTTCTTAGTAGCTGTTTTTAATAAAATCGGCTGTGTTATATCCATTGAGCAGCGCCAGGAACAAGGATTAACTATCGATCAAGTACCAAAAGCGCAGCTTCGGCTGTTCAATGAAAAATATGATTTCTTTTTAAAACAGTATCCGGATATAGCAAAAGCTACTCATTCAAGTCTCAAAAAAATACACGCTAAAATAGAAGAAGCAAAACAGACAAGTCACGTTAAAAGCCACTTAGAGCATAAAGAGAACCCGACAAACTTCGAAGAAAGCACCCAGCCTAAAACTCAAAGCTTTCCAATTCTTTTAAATTTAATACCACAGCTACATGATAAAGTTATTGGCAGGGAAGACGATTTAGTGCATTTGCAGAACACTATCTCTACTGCTGAAAGAATTGTAGTTCTCAACGGGCTTGGTGGTATTGGCAAGACAACGTTAGCCAAGGAGTTCCTGCATACCAATAAATATCATTACAGGCACATCGCTTGGGTGTCCATAACGGCATCTGATAGGGAGGATCTCCAAGAAAGCATGGATAATTTTGCCTCAGCGTTTGCTCAAGATGTGGTATTGGTCGAAGAAGGATTGAAACTTCAATTTACAACTGAAAAGCCTGTTATTGAGAAGTTTAAAATCATAATGTATGCCTTGCAAAATCTTTCAGGACCGAATTTATTGGTGATAGATAATGCAGAAGGTAGCATTAAGAACTTTAGGGAGACACTGCCGATCCCACCTCATTGGCACATCTTAGTTACCAGCAGAGGCAATTTATCTGGCTTTGATCCAGTCATTTTAGATAATCTAAAACAAGAGGCTGCGGTACGTCTCTTTAAAACATGGTATCCTAACGAATCCGATACCAACGAGATTTATGCTCTTTTAGAGGAAATTGACTATCACACGTTAACAATAGAATTGCTTGCAAAAACGCTCACATCCTCCTTGGGCTTTTTGAGCATCAGAGATTTAATTGAAAGGCTAAAAAGCAAGAATCTGAATGATGAATTATTACAAGATTCAATATCGACAGCACACGGTACGCAAGAAACGACACTGCTCAATCATCTGTTAATAACATTCAAGTTAGTTAAGCTAACTCAAAGGGAATTATACGTTCTCGAATGCTTTTATTTTTTACCGCCTGATTACTATAGCGCGGAATGGATTGCTACGCTGTTCGACGTGGAGAATGAAGTTTTATTTAAAAACGCATTCAAGTCGTTACACCAAAAGGGTTGGCTGCAATTTGATAGCAAAAAATTCCATATGCACAGATTGATACAGCAGGTCATTTATTATGCCTTGTCGCCGGGACTAGAAGTTGTAGAGCCATATATTAAGCTATTATCCGCAAATACCTGGCACTTTAATAACAGTGAAATCCATTCCAAGGCAGTTTATATCCCCTATGCTGCATTTTTAATTTCCCAATTATCCGAGTATTGGAAAGATAGTCGCGAATTAACGAGTCTTTGCATTAACCTATCAATACTTTATAGTCAATCGACAGACGATGCTAAGGCAGAGCCGATTGTCGATAGACTGATTGATATATATCTTAAGCGGCTTCAAACTCAAGATGTGAGTGATGAATACTATTCACGCGATAAACATGCACTCGCTATTTGTTGTAAACTTAAAGCATCCATTGCCAAGCATCATGGAAGACACAACGATGTATGGCATTTTCTCAATAAAGCTTTGAATATCTGGAGAGATATCAAAGGAATTCCACAGGAGATTTATTTAATAAGTTATCAAAACGCATTAACCTTTCTTGGCGATTGTTGCTGGGACATTAATGGCACCGATGACGCTGGTCCGGCATATTTGGAGAGCCTACGTTTGCGAGAAAAACTTTATGAAATCGATCAAACCAAGTATTTACACGAATTATTGTCTGGACTTCTATCAGTAGCTCGTTTCTTTCTCGGTTGTGGTAAGTATAATGATGCAAAAGCGTATGCTGATCGGGTTGAAAAAAAGGCGCGCTTTGCTATAGAAAAGGATATATTATATGGTGTTGAACTTGCTGACGGATTATCTCTTTCCGCTCAAATTCATTTTGAGATTACGAAAGATATTGAAGCGGTTATCCCAAAGTTCCAAGAGAGCATTGATCTTTATCGCTCTTTTAGCAAACTGAACGAAGACGTTTACGCGTATAGATTCACCGAGCTTTATTGCGCCTTTGGCAATAAGTTAGTGGAGACTGAGTGTTTTGATTTAGCTGAAATTCAGTATGAAAATGCAAGAGTACTCGTTGCTAAACTATATGATAAGGACCGGCTTGGTTTCAGATTCAATTACGCACTTATTTCAGGGTGCTTAGCTAGAACACTAACCGCTCAACGAAAGGATGGTTTAAACCATTTTGATCTTGCACAGAGCCTTATAAGTGAAATTATTGAGGATGGCCAGAACCTGCAAATGCTATTTTACGAAAACAATGACGGTATAGCTGTGCATTACATGCAAAAGGAGGATTATCAAACTGCCGCTGACTATTTTGAAAAAAGTAACGAATTTTATTATGTTAACGTATTTCAAGGAGATTGCAAATTCAAGCTTATCAGTAACCTATATATGCTTGCGAGCTGTTATACTTCCCTTAATGAATTCGAACTTGCAGCTGCAAGGCAAGCAGATCATTACAATTTCTGCACAGACATGTTTGAGCAGGGATCAATGGCTGGTGCCGTATTGTTGGATTCCGCAGTTTTACTTACCCGAAACTATTCCGAGACCGGCGAGCGTAAGCTAAAAGAAGAGATGATCGTGAAGTCTTTTATCATTATGCATTTCTACGCAGAGTTAACCCCTGAAGATGAGCTGTATGTTACCCTAAGAGATGAGTTGTCAGCTTTGTACGGACCGGGGTTTGAGGATTGGTTTGATAGTGAAGTAGCGCCTAGTTTGGTTTAATGATGTTGCCGAGCGAAGATTAAGATAGTGTGAAAGAATTACTTGACTTACGATATTCTGTGCAAATCCTGTGCAAATAAAAAAGCGGTTACGAATTTTACTTCATAACCGCTTGATTCACTGTGTGGGAGCTACTGGGTTCGAACCAGTGACCCTCTGCTTGTAAGGCAGATGCTCTGAACCAGCTGAGCTAAGCTCCCTTTTCCTTTTCGCTTGTGAGATGAGCTCCCTTGCGTTTGGGACTGCAAATATAGAAGGCTAAGCACAACTCTGCAAAAAAAATTTCACTTTTTTAATAATGGGTTAATAATGTGTCAATTGCAATTCCTGTAAGGTTGTTGTGCATGCGGAGATACTTTGCGGCCATTACGGTATAAACTCATTTGTTTGATATCTTATCGAATCAGCTGATCACAATACCCGAACCACGCCGTCCCATCGCTACCCGAATACCTCCTGGGCCAGAAATACGGCCGCTTTCCTGGCGCGGAAACACGTAACACCGAATTTCATTTCCCTGCTCAGCATGATGTTCGCATCGGCTTCCCTGCTGGCATTTTACCTGGACGGCGCAACAGGCGGTCACCACGCGGAGAGCCGGAAGTCCGGCAACCCTTTAAGCCCGGTATCAGCCGTGTGCTGCTGCAGCGGCCCGCGGTAAAATACGTGCCGGCTTACCTGGAAGGCATGGGCAAAGCGATGCCGGCCTGATCATTTAACCGGAATTCACTATTTAAACGTCTGACGTTTCTCTCTTCCTACGCGTTAAACCGCTTGAACAGCACGCAGCGAACTAACGGGCCGGAGAAATATGACCTTCGCCCGATAATTGTACATACCTAACACTTTATAAATACGTTTCTATTCTTAAACCGACCGATTATTACGTGAGGGGAAATAAATCAAGGACGACTATGGAAACGAACATGAAGTTGACAGCGCTGCTCCCGGCTCTCCTGCTGGCGACAACGACTGTGTTGGGACAAGGTGCTCCTGAGATCAAGAAGGCCATCGACGCCGAGCAATGGCAAAAAGCGAAAGGCCTGGCGAAAGCGCTGGTGACAGCCAAACCATCGTCAGGCGAGGGATATGCCTTCCTGGGGAATATTTACCTGGAATCAGGTTACCCGGATTCGGCGAAAACTGTTTTTGAAAAGGGGATTGCCGCCGAATCGTCGTACGCCCTTAATTATGTGGGCCTCGGTGCGGTAAAGCTCGAAACCAATAATGCAGCAGCGGCTACCGCCGATTTCGACAAAGCGATCTCCCTGACCAATAAGAAAGATCCGCAAACCTTTTTACAGATCGGCAAAGCGTATACCGCCGCAGCCAAACCTGATTATACCAGGGCGCTGTCGTACCAGCAGCAGGCAAAGCTGATAGATCCGAAAAATGCGGAAGTATATCTCGCCCTGGGCGAAACCTACCAGCTTTCTAAAAAGCAGAATGATGCGTATGATAACTATAATAAAGCCATCGAGCTCGACCCTGCGTTGCTAAGGGCGAAAGTCGACCTGGGCGTGCTGCTCAAAAACTCGCGCGCATTTAAGGAATCCGCCGAACAGTTTAATAAGATACTGGCTACTGACCCTAACTATGCCCCCGCTTACCGCGAGCTGGCCGAAAATTATTACCTATGGGCCAATATCGAGCCGAAAACATACGATGCCAACATTAAACAGGCCCTTACCTACTACCGCAAGTATGTGGACCTTACAGACCGGTCGGTGGAGTCGAGAATGCGTTATGCCGACTTCCTGATCCTGGCGAAAGACTACAAAACCCTTGAGCAGGAAGCACAGGCCATGGCACAAATGGAGAAATCCAACAAGCGGATCCTCCGTTACCTTGGCTATTCTGCTTATGAGAACGGTAATTTCCCCGCTTCCGCGGATGCGCTTACCAACTTCATTGCGAAGGTGGAAACCGACCGGGTCATCCCACGCGATTACCTGTACCTGGGCAAGGCCCAGCTTAAAACCGGGAAATCCTCCGATGCGGTAACGAATATCGAAAAAGCGGTGGCAATGGATTCTACCGTTGCCGGCGATCTCGAAGAAGCGGCAAAAGCACTTTTCACCGCAAAAAACTATGAAGATGCGGCCAGGCTATACGAGCTCACGCTAAAAAATCCGAACTCGAAATCGGTGGCCTATAACAACTTCTACATGGGCATGGCTTATTACTTTAATTATGCCGCAAAGGTGAAGGGAGGCAAGGATTCTACAAACACCGCCATGATGACTGAAAACGCCGCCATCCTGGTAAAAGCAGATTCGGCGTTCTCGAAAGTGATCGCGCTATCGCCTGCTTCGCCGGATGCGTACCTGTACCGTGCCAGGGTTAAACGCCTGCTGGATGATGAGAAAAATCCGCAGGGGCTGATGATCCCGGACTATGAAAAGTACGTGGAACTGGTAACCGCCAAACCTGACTTTGCTACCAACGACCGGGTAAAAACTACCGCGATAGAGGCTTACTCTTACCTGGGCGCATATTCCGCAAAAACGGATAAAGAAGAAGCGAAAGATTATTTCAAAAAAATCATTCAGCTTGATCCGCAAAACGATTACGCGGTAAACTCGCTGAAATCGTTAAACTAGGAGTCGTACCGGTGCAATCTCGCACCATGCCTCCATGCTCCACAAATCAAAAAAGCCCCTTAACGGGGTTTTTTTGATTTGTGGAGCATGGAACAACTGTGGCCTAAAGTCGCCATTTACTGGCTTTGGCACCAGCCTTTCATCGACACATATCCCCCGTTCAACGACACTCGCCCCTTCCGGGCCTGGTCCCGCCGCATCTTTGACACATGCCGCCAGGTAATTCCCTATATCAGGAAAATTAACCAGGCGACTACTTTGCCTCCGTCCTGATGGATGATGACTGGCAGCGAAATATCGGCAGGGCAAACATGAGCGAGGGAATGTGGCCGGAAGCCTTGCCGATATCTTTTCCCTGCCTCAGAGGTTAACCATAAACTTTTAACCAATTCAAACGTAAATTAGCTTCTTTTGCAAATGCACAGGTTCAAGGGAACAGCTTTCTTCATACATATAGCCGGCTGGCTGTTGTTCCTTACCTTCCCTCTCCTGTTCATGAACAGCGAACAGGGAAAGAGCAGTTGGTTATTGGTGGCGTCGCCCTACTACTGGTTGTTTTGCTTAACATACGTGGTGATGTTCTATATCAATACCTGGTACCTCATCCCAAGATTTGTATTCAAAAAGAAATTTGTACAGTATGGGGTACTGCTGCTCATCCTTTTTAGTTGTGTTTATTACCTGCAGCCTTACACTAACCTGCTGGGACATAACAAAACGGTGCTCTCCAAGCTGGGCCCGGCGCAGGGCAGTATAGGCGGTATTCCCGAAATACGGCCCGGTTTTGATACCAATGCCACTGCCAACCTGCCTTTTGGGCCATTGCCGCACCAGGACCTGCGCATGCAGGACCCTAACCTCAAAAAGCCGAACGGTATCCTGGCCATCCACCAGTCAGACAACATCGACCTGGTAAGCCTCTTTATTTTTATGCTGATCATGGGTATCAGCTTTGCTACCACCACCGTGCAGCAATGGCAAAGTACCGAGCAAAAAGTGGTAAAAGCCGAGGCCGAAAAGGTGAATGCCGAACTGTCGTTCCTTAAGGCGCAAATTAACCCGCATTTCCTGTTCAACACGCTGAATAATATTTATACTCTATCGGTGATGGACAGCCGGAATACGTCAGACAGCATCATGAAATTGTCGAACATTATGCGGTACGTTACGGACGATGTGACCAACGACCTGGTGCGCCTGCAAAGCGAGATAGATTGTATCGAAGACTACATCGACCTGCAGCGCCTCCGTTTGGGCGACAGCGCCGACGTACAGTTCACCCTGGAGGGAAAGGTGTTAAACCAACGCATCGGGCCGCTGATCCTGATGACGTTCATCGAGAACGCCTTCAAATACGGTGTGAGCAAAAAACAAAAGACCGTGATCAGTATTTCCATAAAAGTGATGGGCGACCAGGTGGACTTTTACTGCCGGAACCGCGTTTTCGAACAGCAGAACAGGCTTGAACGTACCGGTATCGGCATAAAAAATACCAAACAGCGACTGGAATATTTATACCCCGGCAAATACCAGCTAACTATCAATAACGAAAACCAGTTATTTACCGTAAGACTTTGCGTGGATTGTTAACCAATACAAACCTCTATTATGCGATTAAAATGTATAGTCATTGATGATGAGCCGCTGGCGCTCCAGCTCATCCGCAACTATGTATCGAAATTCCCGGCACTCGAACTGGTAAAAACCTTCGAAGACGCCATCTCGGGAGGCGAGTACCTGGCTAAACACGATATCGACCTGCTGTTCGTCGACGTGAATATGCCCGATATTACCGGGGTAGACCTGGTGCGCTCGCTCGAAAAAAAGCCGATCATCATCTTTACCACCGCCTACAAGAACTACGCGTTCGAAAGCTATGAGCTCCAGGCGCTGGATTACCTGCTGAAACCGATCGACCTTAAACGTTTTTCGGCCGCGGTGGAAAAAGCAGTCGACTATTACAAGTACAAAAACCTGCCGGATGAGCCAAGGGAAGATGAAAGTATTTACGTCTATTCAGAATACCGGATGATCAAGATCCTGCTGAAAGATATCGAATACATCGAAAGCATGGCTGACTATATCATTATCCACCTAGCCGGATCAGACAAACCTGTGATGAGCCTGATGACGCTGAAAAAAGTACTCGAAAAGCTCCCGAAAGAGAAGTTCATTCGTGTACACCGCAGCTTCATCGTGTCGGTAAATAAGATCAGGTCCCTGCATAATCGAAAGATCAGGCTCGAAACCATCGAACTGCCTATCGGCGATGCATATAACGACGTGGTGAACCAATACCTAAAAAGCAGCTAACCCAATGAAACTTAAACCGAACATAGCCACCAGCGAGAACGGGTTCATCTTTAACCCGGCAACCGGCGATTCTTTTATGGCTAACGTAATGGCGTCGGAGATCGTGAACCACCTGAAAAAAGAGAAAAGCATCCCCGAGATCCGGCTGCTGCTGCTCGAAAAATACGACGTGGAGCAACAGCAGCTCGACCGCGACCTGGACGACCTGCTGCAGCAGCTTAAAGAAGCCAACCTGTTAGACTAACCTTTTCATGAACTCTCCCAAGAAAATCACCATCGCGGTAACAGGCCTCAATGCCACCGATAGCCCGGGGCCCGGCGTGGCCGTGATCCGGGCCCTGCGCGAGGGCTTTGATCACATTCGCATCATCGGCCTATCGTACGAGGCCCTGGAACCGGGGCTCTACCTCCATGACCTGGTCGATAAAACCTACCAGATCCCCTACCCATCCGCCGGTGCGAATACGCTGCTGGAGCGCATAACCTATATTCACCAGCAGGAAGAACTGGGTGTGCTGATCCCGAACTTCGACGCGGAACTGTATAATTTCATCAGGATCAGCAGCGAGCTGTTGAAACTGGGTATCGCGACGTTCCTACCCACCCACCGGCAGCTGGAAGACCGCGACAAACTGAACCTGGACGAATTCGGCCGTAAACACGACCTTAAAGTGCCCGAAAGCCTGGTGATCCACAAAGAAGCCGGGCTAAAAAAAGCAGCCGAACAGCTCGACTATCCCATAGTGGTAAAAGGCCGGTATTACGATGCCTATATCGCCCAGAACGAGCACGAAGCATCGAAAGCATTTCAAAGGCTTAACGCGAAATGGGGCTTGCCCGTCATCATACAGAAATTTATCAAAGGTACCGAGATCAATATTGCGGCGCTCGGCGACGGCAAGGGCGGGACCATCAGCATCGTGCCTATGCGCAAGCTCACCATTACCGATAAGGGAAAAGCCTGGGCGGGCATTACCCTCGAAGATGAAAGCCTGCTGCAGCTCGCCCGTCACTTTAGCGAAGTAACGCACTGGCGCGGAGGGTTCGAACTGGAGGTAATGAAAGACCCCGGCGGCGATCTCTACATTATGGAGGTAAATCCCCGCTTTCCGGCCTGGATCTACCTCACCGCCGCAGCGGGCCAAAACCAACCGGCGGCGCTTGCAAAAATGGCCATGGGCGAAGAAGTTGCTCCTTTTGACACCTATGCCGTGGGCAAAATGTTTATTCGCTACGCGTGGGACCATGTAACGGATGTGTCTGAGTTCCAGCAGATCTCGGCATTCGGGGAACTTTGAATGCAGCGGCAACATCTTCACTGCCTGCGGCGAAGGTTTCTGGCACACCGTATAGTTTAACGAGTGGTAAAAAATAATATGAACAGCAGTAAAATTATCGTCCCCTTCCCGGAGGGGATGCCGCAGGGCGGGAGGGCTCAAAAATGATCACTATGGAAAAATTAAAATACGAGCGCCCCGTGATCCGCAAAATGAACACGGGCCTGATGAACAAATTCGGTACCCGTACAGAGTTCGAGCCCGTAAAAGACATCGACGGCGTACCGGTAAAAAGCCTTATCCGGCAATTCGGGTCCCCTTTGTTCGTGCTTTCGGAAAAACGGATCAGGCGTAATTACCAATCGGCGGTACGCGCGTTCAACACCCGTTACCCCAAGGTACAGTTCGCGTGGAGCTACAAAACCAACTACATCAACGCGGTATGCAAGGTGTTTCACCAGGAAGGAAGCTGGGCCGAAGTGGTTTCGGGCTTCGAGTACCGCAAAGCCCTGGGCAACGGCGTTCCCGGCGAGCACATAATTTTTAACGGGCCCGATAAAAAGCCCGGCGACCTGTTGCTGGCCGTCGAAAACAACTCGCTGATCCACATCGATCATTTTGACGAGCTATTCCTGCTGCTGAGCCTCTGCAAACCGCTCAACAGGAAACCGAGAGTAGCCATCCGGGTGAACATGGACACCGGCGTATACCCGCTCTGGGACCGCTTCGGGTTCAACTACGAGAACGGCCAGGCATGGACCGCCATCACCCGCATCATGGAATCGGGCAAACTGAACCTGGTTGGATTGCATTGCCACATCGGTACGTTTATGCTTTCCACTTCCGCTTACGCGGTGGCCGCGCGAAAATTATGCGACCTGGCCTCCCGCTGCAAAGAGCAGCTCCAGGTGGCGGTGCAATACCTTGACCTGGGCGGTGGTTTTCCTTCCACCAACACGTTAAAGGGATCGTACCTGCCGGGGATAGACACCGTGCCTTCGGTTGACGATTTCGCGGAAGTGATCACCACCACCATCCTCGACTACGGTTTCCGGCCAGACGAGCTCCCGCTGCTGATCCTGGAAAGCGGGCGCGTGCTGATCGATGATGCGGGTTACCTGCTTGGCACCGTGATCGCCAACAAACGCCTCAGCGACGGCCGTCGCGCCACCATCCTCGATTTTGGGGTGAACACGCTCTTTACTTCTTTCTGGTATGAGCATAAGATCAGCCCCGCCCAGGATTTTACGCACCATACCGAAGACATGGTGCTGTACGGTCCCCTGTGTATGAACATAGACGTGGTGCGCGAAAACATCAACCTGCCACTGCTCGAGCCCGGCGACCACGTGGTGACCCATAAAGTGGGCGCTTACAATATGACACAATGGATGCAGTTCATCAGCATGCGCCCGGCGGTAGTGATGATCGACCAGGGCGGCCAGCCGCATGTGATACGCAAAGCGGAAACGCTCGACTACCTGCAGGTACCTGAATCCATGCCCGACCACCTGAAATAGCTTATGAAGAAGCACGCTGAATATTACCTGCAAGCCACGCTGAACAGCTACGCTATCGTATTTTTTTCGCAGAATAAGACGCTGGCGGCGATCATGCTGGTGGTGTCGTTCTTCAATTTCCATGCGGGCATCTCCGCATTGCTGGCGGTAGTGGCGTCGCTGGTAATGGTCACCGTATCCGGGTTCTCCAAAGAAACCGCGAAAACCGGCCTCTACACTTTCAACTCCATGCTGCTGGGGATCGGGTTCGGCACATTCTTTAACTTTAACCAGGCGTACTGGATCTGGCTGGCTACCGCACTTCTTACCTGTATTTTCCTGAGCGTCACGCTTATCTCGCTGCTTGGCAAGTATAACCTGCCGGTATTGTCCATCCCGTTCATCCTCACCTTCTGGCTGGTGTTGACGGGCGCCAACAGTCCCATCAACCTCGGCCTCGGGCAGCAGACGAGCTCGCTGTTGTTCGAATGGCTAACCGGCGGGCTCGGCCCCATTACCGGGCTCTCCAGTTACCTGAATGGCTCCGGGCTGCCTGGCTATATCGGGCTTTTCTTTCGCTCGGTAAGCTCCGTATTGTTCCAGAACAATATCCTGGCGGGCATTTTACTAAGCATCGGCCTGCTCATCCACTCGCGGATCGGGTTCAGCTTGCTGGTTACCGGGTTCATTACATCCTGCCTGTTCAACCATTACCTCAGGATGTACCCCGACGGCATCAGCAATTACCACCTCGGTGCTAATTTTATGATGGTGGCGGCATCAATCGGCGGGTTCTTCCTGGTCCCCTCCTGGCGGTCGTATATTTGGGCCGTATTTACCGTTCCGGTGAGCTTCCTGATGGTAAGCGCGCTGGGCAATATTCTCGGCGCCTTCGACCTGCCGGTATTTTCCATGCCATTTTGTATCGTCACCCTGGGCTTACTGTATTTTTTCCTGCTGAGGGTGCATGCGGTAAAGCTGCAGCTTACTCCTTACCAGTTCTATTCGCCTGAAAAGAACCTTTACCAGTTCCTCAACGTGCGGGAGCGTCTCCAGGACCTGCAATATGTAAAACTTACCCTCCCATTTATGGGGAGCTGGGCGGTTTCGCAGGGGTATGATGGCGGTATCACCCACAAGGGCGATTGGGGAAAGGCGCTCGATTTCGTGATCAGGGATGCAGATGGAAAGACCTACCGGTCGGGGGGAACGCTCCCCGAGCACTTTTACTGCTACAACAAGCCTGTGCTGGCCTGCGCCGACGGCACCATCGAGGAAGTGATCAGCTATATAGACGACAACGCGATCGGTCATGTGAACATGGTACAGAATTGGGGCAACACCATCATCATCCGCCATGCGCACGGCCTGTACACCAAGATCTCGCACCTTAAAAAGAATTCGGCGAAAGTTAAACCGGGCGATTTTGTAAAGCGCGGCGACCTGCTGGCACTTTGCGGCAATTCGGGGCGTTCGCCGGAGCCGCACCTCCATTTCCAGGTACAGGCTACTCCGTATATCGGGGCTAAAACCCTCGAATACCCGTTAGCTGCCTTTACCCGCAATGGCAGCTACGTAAATTTTGGCATCCCTGCCGAGGGAGACCTGCTGCAGCCGCCCGAATTAAATTACCAGGTTAAGAAAGCGTTCGACTTTAAACCCGGGTACGTAGCGACGGTCAGCTCGGCCGGTACCACAGAGACCTGGGAAGTATTTACCGATGCGTACAACCACACTTATTTTTTCTCGAAAGAAACGAATGCGGTGGCTTATTTCATCAATAACGATACGAAGTTCTATTTCACCAACTTCTATGGCGATAAAGATTCGCTGCTGTATCTTTTCTACTTATCGGCCTACAGCATCAATTTCAGCGACCACCCGGCTACCGATTTTTACCCGCTTAACCTGGGAATTAACCGGGCGGTACTCTGGCTGCAGGATATCGTTTCTCCGTTTTACAGCTTCATTAAACTTAACTACCACAGTCATGCCGAAAGCGGGGCAAACGGCCCGACCATCAACACCACGGCCGTGTCGGTGGTCGGCAGCCATAACCAGGCATTCCTTGCGGCGCAGATCGGCATAGAAGACAATCGCCTGGCAGTGGTAGGGATAACGTTCAAAAACCGGTCAATACAACTACAATGGCAATCAAAAGAGCTCTTTTAACGTTTGTGCTGCTGGGCGCAGCAGCCCTTACACGGGCGCAGCAGGCCGATTTCCGGTCGGCCGACAGCGTATCGCTTGCCCGGTACAATTCCGCCAACTGGCGGGGGCTGGTTGACTATGCGCGCACGGCAATTGCCGCCGGTAACGATTTCCCGGCGCTGCGGCTTCGGGCTGCGTATGCCGAGATGATGCTAGGCCGTTACAGCGCGGCGCTGGTCCAATACCAGGCCGTATTAAAGCAGGACGACCGCAACCAAACCGCGCTCTATTTCCTGTCGCTCTGCAACAGCAACCTGAACCGCGACAATGAGGCCGATTACTTTGTCCGTAACCTGGAAAACAAAACGGTCGGGGGCCGCGCGGTCCGTTCCTTTGCCATTACCCGTTTCGGCATCGAAACCAGCGTTAAGATGCCGCAAATAGTTACCCGCGGCAACGCATCCTACACCCGTGCAGCCTTAAAGAACCGGATCGGGTATTCGTTGTCGCTCGATCAATCGCTGAGTTATTTCGGCCAAGCGTTCCCGGGCGACCGGAACCGGCAATTCGAATATTATGGCAAGCTGCAATACATGCCGGTGGCCAATCTTTCGCTGCTGGGCGCTTTTCACTACCTCAACAGCTCATTTATTGCCTCCAGCACCCAAAATGCGGTAGCCTTCGGCGGTTTGAAATACAGCTTCGCCTATGGCTCCCTGCAGGCCGATGCCAGTACCGGCAAGATCAACGGCGAAAATAGCCGGCAATACAACGCTGCGCTCTCTTACTACCCCCTAGGGAGCCTGGCGCTGTACGGCGCCAGCCGCGTCTCGCTCCTCACCAGCGGCGATAGGCAAAACACGGTGTTCAGCCAGTCGGTCGGCTTTAAAACGGGCCGGAAAACCTGGTTCGACGGGCTGGTGGTCATCGGCGACCTTCCCGGCTTCGCGGAAGCAGATAACCTGTATATTTTTAACTCGATCGACGTCACTACGCTTAAAATCGCCGCCACGGGATATTATCTTATTAATCCGAACGTTACACTTTACCTGAACCTGTTATATGAGCAAAAGCTCGAAAACACCAACCAACTAACTTATCGTCAAAACTCAATAACTGCCGGCCTGACATGGAAATTTTAAAGAAAACATTAATAGTTTCATTTATCGTAATGATGCACATGGGTGTGCGGGCGCAAAGTGCATCCGTTTTACAGAAAGCGTTCCAGAACAGCTATAACAACGAAACGAAGAAGAATTACGCGGCCGCTATCAGCGACATCACCCCGTATTATT
Organism: Hufsiella ginkgonis; assembly: GCF_009834915.1. Classification (GTDB taxonomy): domain Bacteria; phylum Bacteroidota; class Bacteroidia; order Sphingobacteriales; family Sphingobacteriaceae; genus Hufsiella; species Hufsiella ginkgonis. The sequence goes on from NZ_WVHS01000004.1 coordinate 38,133, forward strand.
CGGAGAACAATTACGAGGTAAACATCCGCCTGGGATGGCTGAATTACCTCAACAAGAATTATACAGCGTCACAGAATTACTACCAGAGAGCGGTGACCCTGAAGCCCAATTCTATCGAAGCAAGATTCGGTTATGTGAAGCCCCTGTCGCTGCTCACCAACTGGAACAACGTGCTCGACCAGTATAATGCCATTCTGAAGATCGACCCCCAAAATACGCAGGCGAACTACTGGGCCGGGGTGATCTACTACAACCGCAAGCAGTACCCGAATGCCATAAAGCTGTTTTCGAAAGTAGTTGCGTTGTATCCTTTTGATTACGACGGCAACCACATGCTGGGCTGGGCAAACCTGATGACGGGCAAGAAAGAGGAAGCCAGGGCGCTATTTGAAAAAGCGTTGCTCATAAATCCCGGAGATACCTCGAGCTTAGATGGGTTAAGTAAGAGCAGGTAGCAAATTAATGCTATATTTAACTCACTAACCAATGTCTTAATGGCCGAAAAACGTAAGCGCCGCCACCGGAAGCGGTCTAAATTGCGTGTTCCATTTAATTGGAAAACGTTCCTGGTGATCCTGTTTATCTGGTACGCCGTTTCGCTGGTGTCGCTTATCGGGAACATCGCACTGAGCGAGAATACCGCCACCGGGCTGGACCTGTTCCTGGATAAAGTACATACGGTTTTCAGGTTCCCTGTTCTTACCTTTTTCGGGAGGCTCCTCGGAGATCTGACGCTCCCGGGACTATTTATTAACAGCCTGATCTACGGGATCCTGTTCGAGCGGATCATCAGCTACGTTACCGCGCGGGAAGCAAAAGCGGTGATAAGAAAAAAACGCGGGTTGAGGTCAGTTAAAGTAAGCTCTCAGGAACCTGATAGCCACGCGTAAACGGGTTTTTAGCGTGCCCACGGGGATCTGCAGTTGCTCTGCGGCTTCAGTGTGCGTGTATCCCTGGAAATAAACCAGGTCGACAATGACCTGGTGCTCGGGTTTCAGCCGGCAGGCGAGGGTCCTGATCCCGATATGATCGGGGTTTTTAGTGGAATTATACACGATCTCGAGGCTGGCGGTATGCTCCCCGATACGCTCGTCGCTTTTGGTATTGCGGGAATATTTACTTCGCACCTGGTCTATGGCCATGTTCCGCGCCATATTGGCCAGCCAGGTGAACAGCCTTCCCTTCGAAGCATCGTAACGTTCGAAAGATCGCCATATTTTTACAAACGTGTCCTGCAGAATATCTTCGGCAATTTCTTCGGTCTTTACAATGCGGAGGATAATGCCATACAATGCGGCTGAGTAATTGTCGTACAAGGTTCCGATGGCTTTCCGGTCTCCCGCCAGCAATCCTGCGATCAATTCCTCTTCGGAGATCTTGACTTTGAGCGGTGTTATCACCCTTGGGTGTATTTCAGAAGATTGTTCTGGAGTGAGGTAAAGTGCCAACATAGGAAACCGGGTTACACATGTACAGCACAAAATCCAGGCCCCAATACAATATAGGGCTTTTATAGCGATCGCGCCGGTTAACTGACCTAAATTTCGCCCTGCCGGCGGACAGTATACTAAACAGGTGTGGTGATTGTGCAGCCTGTTCACTTAAATAAAAATATTCTATAAATTAGGCGCAGTTTACCTTTGAAACCTAACTCCGTCCTGCATACGAATAAATAATGCTCAGTGATCAACTAAAAGAAGACACCAAACAGTCTCATCAAACGCTCGAAAAACGGCTGGTCGCAAAGATCAGGGCCACCAGCACCCCTGGTGATTATGTACAGTTGCTACGCCTGTTTTGGGGTTTTTATAACGGCCTGGAAGAACGTATTGCGGCAGTAATGCCGGACGCGGAACAGGCGAGCCCGCACTTTGCAGGGAGGAAATCGTCACTGATCCTGGATGATATCGCATGTTTCGTAACCGCTCCCCCTTACGTAGTGCCGGCAACCGTCGACCTGCCGGAGATCCTCGACCAGCAGCAGGCCATGGGCGCACTATACGTGCTCGAAGGCTCGACCCTGGGTGGCCGGGTAATTGCTAAAATGATCGGCGAAAGATTGGGACTGAAGGGCAAAAGGGGGTTAACATTTTTTGAAGGTTACGGCGATAAAACCTGGAAGAACTGGGAAGCCTTTAAACGCGCCCTCGACATTCTGCCCCGCAACCCGGTCGAAACCGACCGGGTGATCGCTTCCGCCAATGAAACATTTTCAAAATTTAACACCTGGGTAGATCGATATGAGTCCGAGAACCAACTATGATTCCAACTTTTGCGGGAGCCTTCCGCTGCATCTTACAAACCTGGTTCAATCGTATGGATACCTGCTGGTATTGGACCTGGCCGGTCTCCGCATTGTACAGCTAAGCGAAAACAGCGAAGAGCTGTTCGGGCAACCGGTAGAAAAAGTAGTCGGCCAGTCATTTTCCGATTACCTGTCTCCCGCCGACATCGCCAACCTGGAGGAGAAACTCGCTTCCGGCATCCGCGAAAAGATCCCGTTCAATTTCACCTTTGGTGAGTCCAAACGGGAGGTCCTGGCGTTGGTGCACCTGCGCGACGACCATATCCTGGCAGAGCTCGAACCCGTTTCTCCAGCGCACAAAAAGGGTTTTACGGAGGTGTATAACGAGATCCGCTATGTCATAGCAGCCATCGATACCGCGGAAACGCTCGGGCAGGCCAGCGCCATTGCCGTCCGCGAACTTAAAAAGCTATCGGGATTCGACAAGATCATGATGTACCGGTTCGACGAGGAATGGAACGGCACCGTGATCGCCGAAATTATGGAAGAGGGTATGGAACCGTATATGGGCCTCACCTTTCCCGCTTCGGATGTGCCCAAACAAGCCCGCGCCCTGTACCTCAAAAACCCGTACCGCCTGATCCCCGACAGGGAATATACCCCGGTAAGGCTGTACCCGGTGATAAACCCTATTACCCAATCGTTCCTCGACCTTTCTGATTGCAACTTACGCAGCGTGGCCGCCGTGCACATCGAATACCTCCGTAATATGAAGGTAACCGCCTCGATGTCGACCCGCGTGATCCGCAACGGCGAGCTCTGGGGCCTCATTTCCTGCCACCACCGCGAACCCAAGTACCTCGACCAGGAATCGTGCTCCATCTTCGAGCTGCTCTCTGATGTGATCTCCTCCCGGATCGACCACATTATCCGGAAGGAAGAATACGATTTTTCTAACCGTCTCCAACAAAATTACGCGAAACTGGTTGAATACATTTATTCGGAAAACGACTTCGTAAGCGGTTTGCTGAAAGATGACGTGAACGTAATGGACTTTTTGGGGGCAGGTGGAGTGGCGATAACGGGCAGAGGCCGGACAGGGACGCTGGGAAACGTGCCCGATGCAGAGAAAATAGAAAACCTGGTGCTGTGGCTCCAGGCCAAAGGCATCGACCATGTATACACGGAGGCGAACCTCGCAGCGGTATATGATGGTGCAGCAGACTATTCCGCGATCGCCAGCGGGATCATCGTGGTGCCCATCGACGCGGAGGAAGGCCACTACGTGATCGGCTTCAGGCCGGAGGTGATAAAAGATATCAACTGGGGCGGAAATCCCAACGAAGCCATCCATTTCGAACCGGGTAAAAACAACTATCACCCCCGTCACTCCTTCCAGGTGTGGCAAGAACGGGTGAAAGACACCGCGATAGCGTGGAGCGAACAGGAGATCAACTGGGCGGAGCGTTTGCGGAATTTTATTTTCGAGTACAACATCAAGCATTCGTAAGAACGCTGAACTGAATTAATGGCTTTAAAGGATCACTATATCATTGCAATCGGGGCTTCCGCAGGCGGGCTGGAGGCTATCCACGAGTTCTTTGATCATATGCCGCAGAACGAGCACCTTTCGTTCGTGATTATTCAGCACCTATCGCCTGATTATAAAAGCTTACTGGTTGAGCTGGTCTCCAAACACACCCACATGAAGGTGTACGAGGCCGGCAATGAAATGGTGATCCAGAAAGAATGCATCTACGTGATCCCCAACAACAAAACCATGACGGTACGTAACGGGTCGCTGCAGCTTTCGGAAAAGAAAGACAGTAAGTCGCCCAATACCGCCATCGACCTGTTTTTAAACACCCTGGCCGAAGACCGTAAGGACAAGGCGATCGCCATCATCCTCTCGGGAACCGGCACTGACGGCACGCGCGGCATTAAGACGATTAAAGAGTGCGAAGGCCTTGTCGTTGTGCAGGACCCCGCTACCGCGAAATTCGACGGCATGCCCCAAAGCGCCATCGCTTCCGGCTATGCCGACCTGATCCTCTCCCCGGAGATGATGCCCGAGGAGATCTACAACTACATTAAGGAAACGCCGGTCCATGTGCTCAATGAGGGCAAGATCGACGAAGATCTGCTGGAAGAGGTGTTCAGGCTGGTATATAACTCGAGTAATTTCGATTTCCAGTTTTACAAAACACCCACCATCATCCGGCGTATCGGGCGTCGAATGTCGCAGCTGGGTGTTGGGAACCTGGATGGATACGTGCGGTACCTGGGGCAAAACCCACAGGAAGCGCGCCTGCTGAGCAAAGACTTCCTGATCAACGTCACACAGTTCTTCCGCGACCGGGTGGCATTTGAGCTGTTGTCGGAGAAAGTGCTTCCCCGCATCCTGGAACACAAGGGACCGCACGACCCGTTAAAGGTGTGGATCTGCGCATGCAGTACGGGGGAGGAAGCGTATTCGATGGCCATCCAGATCGACCGGTACCTGGAGCTTACCGGTACAGTGGCCGACGTAAAGATCTTCGCCACCGACATCGACAGCGCCAACATCGAATATGCTTCGAAAAACGCTTATCCCCTGGCTATTGCGAAGGACATACCACCGGAGATCCTCGCCAGGTATTTCATCAGAGAGGGCAAAACCTATTCGCTGATCCCGCATATCCGTAAACAAGTGGTTTTCGCCAGGCATAACGTGATTAAGGACCCGCCTTTCATAAAAAATGACCTGGTAAGCTGTCGCAACATGCTGATCTACATGAACAGCATCCTGCAGCATAAGGTGCTTTCAACCTTTCACTTCGCGCTCAAAGACCACGGGTTCCTGTTCCTCGGACCGAGCGAAACAGCCGGCTATATTAAGCAGGGCATCGAGGAGATCGACTCCAAATGGAAAATCTACCGCAAAACAGGGGCGATTAAGAACGACCACGAAGTATACAGGAACGTTGACGGCCTGAGAACCGGCGCAGAAAAAAGAACGCCCCCCGCTGCAAAAGAAGGCATTGCGGCTAAAACGGAGCCCGGTGTAAACGAATTTGTGAAGACGCTGACCGAAGACCTCGGTTACGTGAGCTTTTATATTGATGAGAACTACGAGATCCGGGAAACCATCGGCGATTTTAACCGCTTTCTTTCGCTTCCCGATAAGAAGCTGAACCTGAACATCCTGAAGATGGTTGCACCCGAATTGTCGGCTGCCTTAACACCCGCCATCCGCAAATCCCGGAAGGAAGGAAAAAAGATCCTGCTTAAGAATGTGCGCGTAAAGCAGCGTAATAAGGATATTTTCCTGCAGGTGATCGTAAAGCAGGTACAGCTTAACAACATTCTAACCACCCTGATCGTGGTGGGTGAAAACGGGCTGATCGCCGGAGGAACGGAACCGGAGGCCCCGGCGATGCGGGACCAGGAGCATACCAGTTACGTGTTTGAGCTGGAGTCGGAGCTGACGGAAACACGCCGCAACCTGCAGCTGGCCATCGAAGGCCTGGAAACGACGAACGAGGAGCTGCAGTCAAGTAACGAGGAACTGCTGTCGGCCAACGAGGAGCTGCAAAGCTCTAACGAGGAGCTGCAGTCGCTGAACGAAGAGCTGCACACGCTCAATACCGAGCACCAGCTGAAGATCAAGGAACTGATCGACCTGAACGACGACCTGAACAATTACTTCAGGAGCACGGGCATCGGGCAGGTTTTCCTGGACCCCAACATGCGGATCAGGAAGTTTAACCCTGCCGCTGCCAGCCTTATCAACCTGATAGACACCGATATCGGCCGGCCGCTTAACCATATTTCGAATAACCTGCAGTACGAACCGCTGTTCAATGATGCCCGCCAGGTGATCGATACCGGTAAATTGGCCGAAAAAGAGTTGGTGCTTACCGATGGCAACACCGTGATCATGCGCATAATGCCCTACCTGCGCAAGGACAAAAAGACCGACGGCGCGGTGATCACTTTCGTGGACGTTACCGAAATACATGAGCTGAACAACATCGTAAAGGGCGTATTCAATGCCAGCCTGAGCGCGATCATGGCGCTGAACGCCGTACACGATGAACAAAACAAGATCGTCGACTTCGCCTGGGTGAGCCTCAATTACGCCGCCGAAAACCTGCTGGGCAACGGGAATGATTACCTGGCCGGCAAATCACTAAAAAAGCATGCTGCCGATTTCGTGAAACCCTGGGTCTTCGAAAAACTGGTGAAGGTAGTAGAGTCCGGGAAGCCGCTGCAAACTGAACTTCAGGTCCTATATGAAGAAACGGAACGATGGTTCGAGGTGACGGCCGTAAAAATGAAAGAGGGGCTGGTGACAACCTTTACCGAGATCACCGCCAGGAAGCTCTCTGACCAGAAGTTAAAAAAGAACTATAATGAACTGATAACCGCGCGCGAAAGCCTCAAAAAGCTGAACGCGGCACTGGAAGACAAAGTAAAAGAACGCACCCGCGAACTCTCGGAGAACGAAGAGCGGTTCAGGCTCGTATCGCAGGCCACCAATGACACGATCTGGGACTGGGACATCGTGATGAACAAAACCTGGTGGAGCCACAATTTCCAATCGGCGTTTGGCTACCCGGGTAACGAGACCAGCCGCAGCTTCTGGCTGAGCAAAGTGCATCCCGACGACCGCGGAAAGGTAAGCGGCAGCCTGAACGACGCCATAAACAAAAACGAAAAGCAATGGCATGCTGCGTACCGTTTCTTAAAAGCGGACGGAAAATACGCCAGCGTGCTCGATCGTGCATTTATTTTACACGACGAGTTCCACACGCCATACCGCATGCTCGGTTCTATGTTCGACGTAACGCGCCTCAACGAGGCGGAGCAAAAGCTCCGCGAAAGCGAACTGCAAGCGACCAGGCTGCTGCTGGAGAAAAAGGACGAGTTTATGAGCATTGCCAGTCATGAGTTAAAAACGCCGATCACCAGTATGAAGGCCTCCCTCCAGATCGTGCAGCGCCTGGCTAAAAACGGGCAGGGCAACGAGAAGATCCAGCCTTTTATAGACAAAGCCAATATACAGGTAAGCAAACTCACCGGGCTGGTGGAAGATCTGCTGGATGTCACCAAGATCCAGGCAGGAAAGATGAAACTCGACAAATCACTGTTCAGGATCGGTGAAGCCATTCGCGACAGCATCGACCAGGTACAGTATGAATCGGCGGCGCACAAAGTGGAGGTTGAGGGCGATACCGACCTGGAAGTGTATGCCGATAAACACCGGCTGGAACAAGTGATCATTAATTTCCTCTCAAATGCCATCAAATACTCACCGGGAGCAGAAAAAGTAAAATTATCTGTTGGCTATCAAAACAATTCGCTCAAACTGGCTGTTACGGATTTTGGCATTGGCATCCCTGGGGATAAAATGGCCTACGTTTTCGACAGATTTTTCAGAGTACAGGAATCGTCTCAGAAATTTTCGGGTCTCGGGCTGGGGTTATATATCTCGTCAGGAATTATTGCCAGGCATGAGGGGGAAATAGGGGTTGATAGCCAGGAAGGAAAAGGCACAACATTTTGGTTCACTATTCCGTACAAAGCCGAAGCTGATAGCCAGGGGCCTTACCCGGAAGCCAATAGCCTTCAGCACTGAGCTATCAGCTAGCACTCGCATTTAAATTAACACGATCTTGTACGCTTTAAGGATTGACCATCCAGTTAACCACATGGGAAAACGCATACTCATTTTTGATGACGACATTGACATTCTTTCAATATGCAGTTACATTTTAGAAGAACAGGGATGGGAAGTGCATACTTCCACTAACTGCAATAACATCGTAGACAAAGTGAGCGGCGTAGGTCCGGATGTGATCCTGATGGATAACTGGATTCCCGATTCCGGCGGCATTGTGGCAACCCAAACCATTAAAAAGCAGCCGGACCTGAAAAATATCCCGGTGATCTATTTCTCAGCCAATAACGACATACAAACGCTGGCTACGCAGGCAGGAGCAGACACTTTCCTTTCCAAGCCGTTCGACATCGATGAACTGGAAAACGTGATCAACAGGGTACGCTTAACCGGCTCTTAGCAGGCTGCTAGATCAGCGCCTGCGAACGCTGAACCACTTCCTGGTAATATTCCTCGTATTTGGGAAGAATCGTGCTGAGTTCAAACTCCCTGGCACGGGCGAGGGCGTTCTCTTTAAAGCCTGCTAAACGGGCATCGTCTTCAAGGATGAATATGGCGTTTTTCGCCATGTCGCCGACATCGCCGATACCGCTCATAAACCCGGTTACGCCGTTTACGTTCAATTCCGGCAGGCCGCCGGCATCAGTGGAGATCACCGGCACCTGGCAGGCCATGGCTTCGAGTGCGGCAAGACCGAAACTCTCCGATTCCGAAGGCATCAGGAACAGGTCTGCAATGGATAGGATCTCTTCTACGGCGTCTTGTTTTCCAAGGAAGCGGACGTAATCGCTGATCCCCAGCTCACGGCTCAGCTGTTCGCAATTTACACGGTCCTGCCCGTCGCCTACCATCAGCAGCTTGGAAGGAACTTCTTCCGAGATCTTTTTAAAGATCCGGATCACGTCCGAAGCGCGTTTCACCTTGCGGAAGTTGGAGGTGTGCACCACGATGCGCTCATTATTAGGCGCGATGGCCTTTTTAAAATGATCTTTTGACTTCAGGCTAAACCTGGAAAGATCGATAAAATTAGGGATCACCCGGATCTCGTTCTCGATATCGAAATGCTCGAAAGTAGCCCGCTTCAGGTCCTCCGAAACAGCCGTCACCCCGTCAGACTGGTTAATGGAAAAGGTAACTACCGGCTTATAGGTCATGTCTTTTCCCACCAGGGTGATGTCTGTACCATGCAGCGTGGTGATAAAAGGGATCTGGATGCCATACGTGGCCAGGATCTGCTTGGCCATAAAAGCGGCAGAAGCGTGCGGAATGGCGTAATGTACGTGTAAGATATCCAGTTTCTCGAAACGTACCACATCTACCAGCTTACTGGCCAGCGCCAGCTCGTAAGGCGGAAAATCAAATAATGGATACTTGGAGACCGAAACCTCGTGATAATACAGGTTTTCGGAAAAGAAATCGAGCCTTGCAGGCTGGCTGTACGTAATAAAGTGTACCTGGTGGCCTTTATCAGCCAATGCTTTACCCAGCTCAGTGGCTACCACTCCGCTCCCCCCGAAGGTAGGATAACATACAATTCCGATTTTCATTGCTGCAAAGTAAAAGCAATTGCATGAATGAATTGTTTTCGGGAGGTAATATTTGAGACCGGGGAATGGGAAACACGGTCCTCCTATAACCCCTTCTTTATCGCCTCATACACCACATCCTGGATCCTCGGCCGTATGCTCAGGTTCAGCAGCTTGTCGGTAACCTGCGGGTTCACCCGGTTCGAGAGGAAAATATAAACGAGGTTATACTGCGGGTCTATCCAAACACAGGTCCCGGTGTAACCGGTGTGCCCAAAGGTTTGGGGAGAAGCAAATTCTGAAGGATAATGCTTGGAAACCTCCGGGTCCCAGCGATCGAAACCATAGCCGCGGCGGCTCACCCCGGATTGTTTCGCGGTGAAAAGGTCTACTGTTTCGGGTTTAAAATATTGGCGACCGCCATAGGTTCCTTTATTGAGTACCATCTGGTACAAAATAGCCAGGTCGTTTGCACTGGCAAAAAGACCGGCATGACCGGAAACTCCGCCTACCATGGCCGCACCTTGGTCATGTACATACCCCACGAGCAGCGTTTTGCGGAAATAGGTATCATCTTCCGTTGGCACGATGCGGTCGCGGTCGAAACGGTTACGCGGGTTAAAACCTGCCGTTTGCATGCCAAGCGGCGTGTAGAAGTTCTTCAGCACGTATTGATCGAGCGGCTCGTTGGTAATGCCCTCTACGATCTCTTTCATATAATACATGCTCAGGTCGCTGTAAACATATTTTCCGCGGGTCTCGAGCCTCGAATTCAGCATTTGGGGCCACATTACTTCTTTGTAATAGTTTTTGCGCATGAAGTAATTATCGGCGGCCTTGGTAGGAAACTCAGCGGAAGAATCGCGGCTAAAATCACCTGGCTTCAAATTCTGGTAAAACGGAATGAACGAAACGAAACCCGCCTGGTGAAGCATCACTTCCTTCACTTGAATGTCCTGCCTGTTTGTACCGCGGGTGCGGGCGATGTACTTGCTGAGCGTGCTGTCGAGACTCAGCTGACCCGTTTCTACCAGGTGCATCACTTCCATGGTTGTGGCAGAGATCTTGGTAACGGACGCCAGGTCAAAAATATCGGTGATCTTTTCTGCGCGCGCCTTATCATACTGGTGGCTGCCATAGGCCTTGTTCAGGATCACTTTTCCATCCTTTACCACCATTACCACGGCGCCCGGCGCGGCATGCTCGCGAATGGCTTCTGCGGCTACCTGGTCGATCTTGCCGAGGTTGGCGGCATTGATCCCCACTTCTTCCGGCACGGTATATTTAAGGCGGATTTTAGCGGTACTGAAGCCCGCTCCCTCGCGGAATTTCTGACCGAACGCCTGCTTAAGCACGTTGGTTACCGCTACGCCGCCGAAAACGGCCTGGGCGGTACAAGAAGCCGCTTCCGGGGTAAATTGCGGCGACCAGATCACCGGCGAGCTCAGGGTTTCCAACGCGGTGAGCCCTTTACCATTACCGAACAACACGATCAACAGCTTCTTTTTCTTCTCCGTCTCGCGGATAAAGTTCACTACGCGCTGGTCGGTAAGTGCTGCATCAGGAACCTGGATCACCAGCGTATTGTAGTATTTGGTATCGTCGACCAGCGGATCTAATGAACCCGCGGCAAGGTAGGAACTTGCGGAAAAACCGTCAACCCGGGCATATTTATTCAACAGGCTGTCGAAAACCGCATGGTAAGCAAACCCCAGGTCGAGAGATGCAATTTTGAGATCTTCGATCGCGGTAAGCGGCAGGAACCGGCTTTCGTTATTTAAAACAACGGCATCCTGTTCGGCCTGTTTTACGTTCTCCAGCCACTTCTGGTTGGCTTTATGATCCTGGCCGTTGGCGCAGGAGGTGAGAGAAAAGATACCTATTATTACCAGGAGGAACTTGCCGGCATTATTTCCCGTAGACTTTTTCACCATTAATGTACGTTTTTAATACTTTAGTATTCAATAATTTAGATGACGGAACTTTCATAAGGTCCTGGTCCAGCACCACGAAATCGGCAAACTTACCTGCTTCCAGGCTTCCTTTCTCCTTCTCCTCGAAGCTCCCTTTAGCGGCCCAGATCGTCATGCCCAGGAGCGCTTCTTTGCGGGTCAGCGCGTTTTCGGGCTGGAAGCCCCCGGCGGGATAGCCTTTGGCGTCCTTACGTACCACTGCAGCATAGAACGTTAATAGCGGGTCGATATTTTCCACCGGGAAGTCTGTGCCCAGCACCAGCCAGCCGTTTTCCTTCAGCAATTGCTTATAGGCGTAAGCACCTTTCAGCCGGGCGTTGCCCAGGCGGTCGCCGGCCCAGTACATATCAGAGGTGGCATGTGTGGGCTGCACCGATGGGACCACCGAGTTTTCGCCAAAAAGCCTTAAATCGGCCGGGTTCAGCACCTGTGCGTGCTCTATCCGCCAGCGGCGATCGTTTTTACCCTTCAATACTTTTGCGTAAATGTTCAGGACTTCGCGGTTGGCGGAGTCGCCGATGGCATGGGTACACATCTGGAAGCCTTTGTCGGCTATCTTCTGCGCCACGTCGGCAAAATGTTCTTTGGTATTGAGCAGGAAGCCATATTTACCGGGCCGGTCGGCATAAGGCTCCAGCAAGCACGCGCCACGTGAGCCAAGTGCACCATCGGCGTATACCTTAAAGGAACGTACATTCAACCGGTCGCTTTTAAAGGCCCCGTTCTTAAACAAGTAGTCGAAGTTCTTCTGATCGTCGGAAAGCATCACGTACATCCTCATTTTAAGCTTATTGCTTTGCTGCAGTGCATCGATCACGCTGATCATGGGATAATCAAGACCGCAATCCACCACGCTGGTCAATCCCACGGCGAAACAATTGCGCTGGGCGTCAAGCAGCGATTCGTTCATCTGGCCGATAGAAGCCGCAGGGATCTTATGGCTCACCAGGTCTACCGCGTTATCTACCAGCAACCCGGTTAGTTTTGTGCCTTTTACAGCGATCTCGCCACCGCTTACTTTTGTGGCGACGGTCACCTTCGCGCTATCTAATGCGAGCTGGTTTACGATAGCGGCGTGCCCGTCGATCCGGGAAAGCAGTACGGGCCTGCCTGGAAAGAGTTTATTCAGTTCCGTATTATCGGGAAATTCCTTATTGGTCCAGTCGTTCTGGTCCCACCCGCGACCCAGGATCCAGCCTTCATTATTGATAGCTGCGAACGCCTTTACACGGTCCACGATCTCCTGCCAGCTTTTGGTACCCACCAGGTCTACCGTCTGGAGCCCTTCGCCATATCGGAAAAAGTGCGAATGACCGTCGATAAACCCCGGGTAGATAAATTTCCCGGCGGCGTCCATTTGCTGTTTGGTCTCGAAGGCGCTGAGCACTTCGTCATCGGTACCGGTCATCACGATCTTACCTTCGTGTATCGCCATCGCTTCAGCAGTAGAAAAAAGACTGTCGGCCGTATAAATGTGTGCATTAAAAACGATGAGGTCCGCATCACTTTTTTTTCTGCAGGAGCAGAACAGGATGGCAGCGAGTAAAACCGGGAACAATTTCTTCATTTCAAAGGGAGGCTATGGCTGATAAAGATAAAAAGCTTTTAATGATATAAGCGAAAACGGGCGATATTGTTGCCAAGGCATAAAAAAACCCGGGATGGCGTCCCGGGTCTTTTTTGGTTAGTTTGATTAATCCCATCTAGCAGCAACTGCAATCTTCATTTTTTTTCGGGGCGAAAAGAGGTTATCCCCGTATGTACCCTGCACTACTTTGCCCCGTGAAACACGGTCTTCGGCTTTTTGTGCTCACACCAAAAGAAGGCTTCATGGTGTGATCTTTTAATTAGTTAGTGTAAAAGTTTTATGAAGATATAAGCCTTAATCATTATCTCCAAATCGGTATAACGAAATATATTAAGCCTTGATTTCTTTGAATTTAACAAAACAAACCGCTCATTGAATTTTTTCAACAAAAAATGCCGGCAACGATTATACTTTTTAAAAATTGCAACCAATCTTTAAAAAATTTACAAAAATTTAGCAAACGTAAAAAAACGGGTTTAAGGTCAAAAATTAGCTAATTTTGCCTGAATATGTCTGATATCATCCGCCTTTTACCTGATTCCGTTGCAAACCAGATAGCCGCCGGTGAAGTAGTACAGCGTCCGGCATCGGCGGTAAAGGAACTTATTGAAAACTCGATAGATGCGGGCGCCGATAAGATCCAGTTGCTGGTAACCGATGCGGGCAAATCGCTGATCCGGGTGATCGACAACGGCTGTGGAATGAGCGTTACCGATGCACGCATGTGTTTCGAACGGCACGCCACCTCCAAGATAAAAAAGGCCGAAGATCTTTTCGCCATCCGCACCATGGGGTTTCGGGGCGAGGCCATGGCATCGATCGCCGCCATCGCGCATGTGGAGCTGCGCACGCGCCGCTACGACGACGAGCTGGGGACCTGCATCACTATCGAAGGGTCGGAAGTGGTCTCGCAGGAGCCGGTTTCATGTCCTACCGGGACTAGTATCAGTGTAAAAAACCTGTTCTTCAATATCCCCGCACGGCGGAATTTCCTGAAAGGGAACGCCGTAGAAATGCGGCACGTGATCGACGAGTTCCAGCGCCTCGCCCTCGCCCATCCCGGTATCTTCTTTACGCTGCATCATGACGGCAGCGAGGTATTCCATCTCCCGCCGGGAAACCTTAAACAACGTATCATTCACCTTTTCGGCAATGCCTACAACCAGAAACTGGTACCGGTAGAGGAAGAAACAACCATTATCACCATTAAAGGGTACGCCGGTAAGCCGGAGTTCGCGAAAAAGACGCGCGGCGAACAATTCTTTTTTATTAACAAACGGTTTATTAAAGACCCATACCTCAACCATGCGGTGCTTACCGCCTACAAGGATATTCTGCCCGAAGACAGTTACCCGCTGTACGTTTTATATCTTGATATCGACCCTGCCAGGATCGACATTAACGTGCATCCCACCAAAACCGAAGTAAAATACCAGGACGAAAAATCCGTGTATGCCATTGTACGTTCGGCGGTTAAACGGGCGCTCGGGCGATACAACATCACTCCCTCCCTCGATTTTAACCAGGAAACCGGTTTCAGCAACATGATCACGCCGATGGACCCGGGAGATATCGTTACCCCGTCGATCAGCTTCAATCCCGACTTTAACCCGTTCCACCAGGAAGATCCTGAAAGGAAGACCACAGCAGCGCCCTCCTATCACCAGGGCGGGCAGAGCGCCGCCATTTCCAGGAACTGGGGTTCGTTGTACGATATCGTGTTGACGTCTCCGCAGGCGCAGTCGCGGATGGACCTGGACGATACCGACGAGGAACAGCGCATCCTGCCCTCTTCCGATAAACACATCTTCCAGCTCCATAACCGTTACCTGATCTCGCAGATCAAGTCGGGTTTTATGCTCATCGACCAGCAGGCAGCGCATGAGCGGATCCTGTACGAACGTTTCGAACAGCAGCTGGAAAACCGGCAGGGAGCAAGCCAGCAAAGCCTCTTCCCGCAAACGGTGAGCTTCAGCCCTTCCGATTTCGGGCTTGCCAAAGAGCTGCTTCCCGACATCGAGGCGCTGGGTTTCCGCATACGTGAATTTGGCCGCAACACCCTCGTAGTGGAAGGCGTGCCCGCAGAGCTGACGACCAACATCAACGAAGCGGAAATGCTCGAGCAGCTGATTGAAGGTTTTAAAAACAATCACGCTTTGCTGAAGTTTAACAGGCGCGATAATCTTGCGCGCACGCTGGCGCGAAACGCAGCACTGAAAGCAGGAACTCCCTTGTCGCAGGAAGAAATGAATTTACTGATCGATGAATTATTTGCCTGTAAAATGCCGGATGCTTCCCTACAGGGAAAACCAATTATCCTTACTTTTACGCTTGCAGAGATCCTGCAGAAATTCGACAGGTAGTCTGTTGGGCCGGGAGGCAAAACGCCGAAACGCAAAAGCTAAAGAAAATACGTATGAGTAGTTACAGGCCATCGCCTTTTGCCAACATTACGCCGGTCGTTAAAAACCTGCTGATCATTAATATCATCTTTTTCATTGCCACGTACCTGTTCAGCAACTTCCCGGTTACCTATTACCTGGGTATTTCTTACTTCGACTCCAATATGTTTAAAGTATGGCAGCTGGTCACCTATATGTTCATGCACGGCGGGTTCCAGCATATCTTGTTTAACATGCTTGGTCTTTTCTCGTTCGGTATTATCCTGGAACAGGTAATGGGCTCCAAAAGATTTTTAAATTTCTACCTGATCACCGGCATCGGGGCGGCATTGCTGCATATGACGGTAGTAGCCTTCGAGGTTCATGCTATCACCGGGAGCTTTATTAACCCAGGGGTGGTCGTAAACTCCGACCACAGCGGCACCATCGCCATTCCAGGGCTCGACGGCGCACAGCAGCAACAGCTCTTCGATTTATACGCCGCGCCTATGGTGGGCGCTTCGGGGGCTATTTTCGGCCTGCTGCTTGCTTTTGGCATGTTATTCCCCGAAATGGAAATATCGATGATGTTCATTCCCGTACCGGTCAAGGCAAAGGTGATTATACCGTTATACATCGTTGTTGAATTATTTTTTGGTGTTCACAAAATACCAGGCGATTCCGTGGCACATTTCGCGCACCTGGGTGGCGCGTTATTCGGGTACTTATTGCTGAAAGCCTGGGGAATCCGTCAACCGGGAGGTTATTTATGAGAAGGCCCTATCAAAATCCATCAAAATTCGACCTGTTTAAAGGCAGCAGGATCAACCTCTTTATCGCGGTAAATGTGGCGGTGTTCCTGGTCATTAACGTGGTAGGGTTCCTGTTTAATAAAACCAGCGTATTTAACGACTGGCTGGAGATCAACCTTTCCATGCCCTCGGACCTGCCGGCCCTGGCCTTTAAGTTCTGGACGCCTTTTACTTACATGTTCACCCATGCCGACTTCTGGCACATCTTTTTTAACATGATCTGGCTGTTCTGGATCGGCAGCATCCTGGAAGACTTCCTCAACAAGAAGCAGATCACCTTCATTTATATTGCCGGTGGCCTTGCGGGCGGGATCCTGTTCCTGCTGGCATTCAACCTTTTTCCCGCTTTCCGGGAAATGAAGGGATCGAGCATCCTGCTGGGCGCATCGGGCTCGGTAACGGCCATCGTGCTGGCTGCCGCCGTCTTGTTACCTGAATACGGCATTATGCTTTTTGGCGTACTCGAGCTCCGGTTAAAATACCTGGCGCTGATCTTTGTAGCTATGGATGTGCTCGGGATCGTAAAAAACCCCGGCGGAAGCTTCGCACATATCGGCGGCGCCCTGCTGGGATTTATTTATATCAGGCAGCTGCAGAGCGGAAACGATTGGAGCCGCCTGTTCCAGAAACAGCGTAAGCTTAAAGTAGTAAGCCGGGGAAATCCCGGCGGAGCTACCATTCCTGACCAGGAAGTCATCGACCGGATCCTGGATAAGATCAGTCGTTCCGGCATCGAAAGCCTCAGTAAACAGGAAAAGGAACAACTGTCAAACCTCAGCAAAAGCAATGAAACAAAAGAAAGGTAAATCACGTCCGGGCTTTTTTGCCAGGTTGATGTTTTTTGCCAATTGTATCGTGGCCATGTTGTTGTTATTGAGTTATCTCGCCCCCCTTACCGATCCGCAAACATTCTGGCCAATTGCGTTTTTAGGGCTTGCCTACCCGATCCTGCTGCCCGTTAACCTGTTTTTTATGGTATACTGGATGTTTGGAAGAGCCAGGCTGGCACTGGTATCACTGGCCTGCATCCTTATCGGCTACCGCTCGCTGGCCGGCACATTTGGTTTCCGCACGGGCGATGAAGACGGGTCGGCCAAATCGTCGCCCGATCTGCTGCGCGTAATGACCTACAACGTGCACCTCCTGCGTACCTTTTACGAGCAGGAAAATTCTTCCCCGATCCGCGACCAGATGTTCGAGCTCACCCGCATCGAGCAACCCGATATCATTTGCTTCCAGGAGTTCATCACCCGCGCAAAAGGGCCGATGGACAACATCAGGCTCCTGAAAAGGATCACCGGCACCGAACACGTTTACTATGTGCCTAACAGTGGCAACGACTTCGAATCGCAGGGCCTCGCTATCTTTTCCAGGTTCCCCATCTTGAACGCCGGCAGTCTCCTGTTTCCCAATACCAGCCGCGGGAACGAAGCGATCTTTGCCGATATCTGGTTCAATAACCGGGTGATCAGGGTTTATAACGTGCACTTCCAGTCCATCGGCTTCCAGCCCGAAGACTACAAATACATGAAAGATGTGATCGGCGCGAATAAATCTGATGATGTAAAATCCTTCAGGCGCATCCTCAGCCGCCTCAAACGCGCCTTTATTAAACGCGGCGAACAGGCAAAGTTGCTAAAGACCCATACCCTCGCCTGTAAAACTCCTTTTATGGTGATGGGCGATTTTAACGACACCCCGGTATCTTACACCTTACACCTCATGGAAAAGGATGTTAAGAACGCTTTCCGCGAAAAAGGAAGCGGCCTCGGCATTACCTATAACGGCGATTTCCCCAACTTCCAGATCGATTATATCCTGGCCTCGAACGCCTTTACCGTGAAGACGTACAACATCCCCAGGAAAAAACTATCCGATCATTACGCGGTGCGAAGCGATCTTTACCTCGCTCCCCCCGCTACCGGTTCGCCTGATAAGAAATAACGGGCGGCATATTTATTGTTCATTCCAAGTTCCTTAACTTCGCCCACATGAATCCGAATACCCAACTTGTACTGTATAACACCATTTCCCGGCAAAAAGAGGCCTTCGAGCCCATCAATGCACCGTTCGTGGGAATGTATGTTTGCGGACCGACCGTTTACGGTGACGTACATTTGGGGAACTGCCGCACGTTTGTATCGTTCGACCTGATCAACCGGTACCTGCTGCACCTTGGCTATAAAGTAAGGTACGTACGCAACATTACCGATGCAGGTCACCTGGAAGGCGACCGCGATGAGGGCGATGATAAATTTTCAAAGAAAGCGAGAATCGAGCAGCTGGAGCCAATGGAAATCGTACAGCGATATACTATTGGGTTTCATGACATCATGCGGATGTTCAACGCGTTACCGCCGAGCATCGAGCCTACTGCCACCGGTCATATCTCTGAGCAGATAGAGATGGTCCGCGAAATCATCGGTAAGGGATATGCATACGAAGTGAACGGATCCGTTTATTTCGATGTTGAAAAATATAGCAGGCAATATAACTATACTATCCTCACCAACAGGCAGATGGATGACCTGCTGGCCGGCACGCGCGATCTTGGCGGACAAGATGAAAAACGCGGCCGCCTGGATTTTGCGCTATGGATAAAAGCCAAGCCTGAACATATTATGCGCTGGCCATCGCCGTGGGGAGTCGGGTTCCCGGGCTGGCATATCGAATGCTCGGCCATGAGCAGTAAATACCTGGGCGACCAGTTCGACATCCACGGAGGTGGAATGGACCTGGCGGCTACGCATCACACCAACGAGATCGCACAGTCGCAGGCCTGCAACCACACTCAACCCGCTAAATATTGGCTGCATACCAATATGCTTACCGTCAACGGCACCCGCATGTCCAAATCGGCCGGTAACGGCTTTTTACCGCAGGAACTTTTCACAGGCGATCATCCCCTTCTTAAGCGCGGCTATTCGCCCATGACCGTCCGTTTCTTTATGCTGCAGGCACATTACCGCAGTACGCTCGACTTTTCGAACGAAGCCCTCGACGCTTCTGAGAAAGGCTTTAAGCGCCTCATGAACGCCTATGACCTGCTGGGGAAACTAAAGACTTCGAATACCTCCGACTTTGACATCGAAGACCTTCGCGCACGCTGTTACACAGCAATGAGCGATGACTTTAACAGCCCGATCCTCATTGCCGAACTGTTTGAAGCGGCACGCATCATCAATACCGTATACGATGGAAAAGGCGCGATCGACGAGAAGAACCTCTCGTCGCTCAAAGAGCTGATGAGCAATTTTATTCTCGATGTGCTCGGGCTGAAAGAAGAAACATGCCAGACCGATGACCTGGGCCAACTCATGGACTTCATTATCTCGTTGCGTCTCGACGCGAAAAACAATAAGGATTATGCCACCTCTGACAAGATCCGCAATGCGCTGAGTAAAATCGGGATCCAGTTAAAAGACGGTAAAGAAGGCACTACCTGGAGCAAATAGGTTTCAGGACGCCGTAGCGAATGCGATCAGGTCGCGCAGATCCTGGTCTTTTTTTAGATCCGTATGGTTCGACTTCATGAATGTCTCCAGTTCCGCAGCTTTTTTGGGGAATAGCTCCATGATCGATCTTTTATCACGCTTAAGCTTCACAGGGGCAATACCGGTACCCGGGGACCCGATGTAATAAGCCACATTCGTAAAGATCTTTTTAGTGGTAGTGGATGAGCCATATTCCTTACTCGAGATCACCGTTTTTACGGTGCGTTTTAACAACATCTCCTTGCCTGCCGACATCACTTCGTAAAAAGATTGCCCGGTTGCGCCGTCCACGGGCGCAAAGCCGCTCATAAAACGCGAGGTGCAGGCCAGTCTCTTATCCACGTAGAAGATGCTAAACTCCCTGATAGCCAACTCAAAGTTCATTGCGTCGCCCCTATCGTACCGGAACATCACCTTATCAGCGACCTGGTCATATTTAAGCTCCAGGTCCTTGTACTTTTTACCGTCCGAAAGCACCGCCTCCCCTTCCGCCCAGTCGTACAGGTAAGGAGACCCTTCCTCTACTTCATAATTAATGATATATGCCGGCTTGGAGAAGTTCGTATTTTCTACAAAAATTGTTGTTTGTGCCTTCGCAAACACGACAGGGCTAAATAAACAAAGGAGAAAAATCGCTGTTTTCATTAGATTTGCCGATTATCTTGACTATAGGTAAATTAAACCTTTTAACTGATCTATGCAATTAAATCGCTCAACCGGTCTGTTTTTTCTTCTGGTGATCGGCTCCTCTTCCCTTCGCGCACAAACAAATACCGATTTGGTAGGGAAACTGGTATCCGCAGAGAATTATTTCGCCGCCATCACCAGGGAAAAAGGAATAGCAAAAGCTTTCCTGGCAGTATCCGACGAAAATACGCTTGTTTTCCGGCCCGGCCCCCTAAAGGCAGCCGAGTTTTTTAAAGACCAGCCCGAAAACGGGGCACAGCTTGCCTGGGAACCTGTATATGCGCGCGTCGCCCGCAGCGGCGACTGGGGTTTTACTACCGGGCCCTACACGTTTAAAAAGAGCGACACAAGCTCCGTGATCTCTTACGGCGACTATTTCTCCGTATGGAAAAAACGAAAAAACGGCCCCTGGAAACTGGCGCTTGACATTGGCGCCCCGCATCCCAGGCCGGTAGCCGAACGAAAACTGGTGTTCCTGAATCCCGACGAACAACGTTTTATTCACCAGCAAGGCAAGGCGAGACTGCAGCAGCGTGCCGACATCGTGCAAAGCAGCGACCAGCTATACGCTACCGTCCTTAAAGCCGATAATGCCGCCGCCCGCAAGGAGTTCCTGGCAGAAAACACCCGTTTACTGTTCCCGGGCGAGCAGCCCATCAGCGGCAGAACGCAGGTAAACGCTTTCTGGGAGAAGAAACAGGTAAAGGTACAATCGGAATATGCTGGCGGCGATCGCGCGCTCAGCGGCGAGCTGGCTTATACGTATGGGAGCATGACCATAGTATCTAAAGGCAAGGTAAGCACCTATACGTATGTGAGGCTATGGGAGATCACGCCAACGTTTAAATGGAACGTAGTGATGGAGGTTTACGCACCTGCCTCTAACTGATCATTTCTTATGAAAACAACAAATTCCCTGCACGATGAGCAACCCCAATCATAATTATTCAACGCTTAGCGAAGCGGTCGAAGACTTAAAAGGCCGTGGTTATACCTACGAGTTTAATGCAGACCACGCCTGTCTTTATTGCGAGAAGATCAGTGAGAAATTCCAGGCGACCGACCTGGTCATTACCGCCGTTTATCGTTTCGAGGGCATGAGTGATCCGGATGACAATGTGGTACTCTACGCCCTCGAAAGTAAGTCGGGTCACAAAGGCATCCTCATTGATGCATACGGCGCATACGCCGATGAACATAAATCGGCCTTTTTGAAGGACATCCCGGTAGCTGCAGGCGGGTAAGAATTTAAAAGAGCTTGCGGATCAGCATTTCCGTGGAGATCCCTTCGGCCTCTGCCTTATAGTTGCGTACGATGCGGTGGCGGAGGATCGGTTCCGCAACGGCCTGGACGTCTTCGATATCCGGTGAATATTTACCGGTGATGGCAGCATGACATTTGGCGCCCAGTACGAGGTACTGCGAAGCGCGCGGGCCGGCGCCCCAGTTTAAGAACTTGTTCACATCGTCTGTAGCCGCAGCGGTATTCGGCCGTGTTTTAGCCACCAGGCTAACGGCATATTCAAGCACATTGTCGGCAATGGGAATATTCCTGACCAGTTGCTGGAAATAGACGATCTGCGAAGCATCCAGGATCTTGTTAAGCTTAACATTCCGGTTAGCTGTTGTATTCTTAACCACCTGGAGCTCTTCAGCAAACGAGGGATAGGTAAGGAACACATTGAACATAAACCTATCCAGCTGTGCCTCGGGGAGCGGGTAAGTACCTTCCTGCTCGATCGGGTTCTGTGTAGCCAGTACAAAGAACGGCTTCGGTAATACGTGCTCACGTCCGCCAACGGTTACGATCTTTTCCTGCATGGCTTCCAGCAGCGCCGCCTGGGTCTTAGGGGGCGTACGGTTAATTTCGTCGGCCAGGATGATATTGGAAAATACCGGCCCGGGAATAAACTTAAACGAACGATCCTCTCCCAGGATCTCAGAACCGATGATGTCCGAAGGCATCAGGTCGGGCGTAAACTGGATACGATTATAGCTCATGTCGAGCACCTGCGCCACCGTCTGCACAAGCAGGGTTTTCGCCAAGCCGGGCACGCCTACCAGGAGACAATGCCCGTTGCTGAATATGGAGATCAGCACCGATTTTACCACCTCGTCCTGGCCGATGATCACCTGGCCAATTTCGCGGCGGATGTTGTTGTAGGATGCGCTTAACGCGTCAACTGCTTCTTTCTCGGAGCTGTATTCAGTCATAAATTTAAGGTTGTTCTTTCACCCATATCTTCAGGCTCTCGCAAGCCTGGAATTCCGGGTCGATCTTTGTATAAGTTGTTTTACGTCTTTTCTCGAACCACTGGCTTACCGTACGGTTGGTTTTATCCTCCATGGCGACGTCCTTGATCTTCGGGAAATCCTGCTCAAGACTGGCCTTATGGGGGTTAGTTTTCGATTTGAGGTAGAAGAAACGATAGCCTTGTTTACCGTCTGCCGAAGTAAAGATCTCGGGATGTGAGTACGATCCTACTTTCATGGTATCGATTGCCGAGAACACGCTTACATCCAGCTTATCGGTAGGAATATAAGTAGTCCGCGCCTGTGCGTTTTCAGGATTCAGCATCACGCCGCCATTATACTTGGTTTCCTGGTCGTCGGAATACAATGACGCAGCGGTCGAAAAAGGAAGGCGCTTAGTGGTGACATTGGTATAAATACTATCGATATGTCCCTTGGTACGGGCGAGGCTGCCCGGGGTGGACTCGATCTTGATGAGCACGTGGCGGGCGTGAACCTGGTCGCCTCTCCGCTCGAGCACCTGGAGGAAGTGAAATCCGAAATCCGTTTCGAACGTTTGCGACATCTCGCCTTCTTTCAGCGTAAAGGCCTGTGCCGCGAAGTTCTTATCAAGCGAACCACGGTCAATAAACCCGAGGTCGCCGCCGTTGGCAGCGGAACCAGGGTCCTGGGAGTATAAGCTTGCCAGTGTGCCGAAGTCCTCTCCCGCCTTAATCCTTAAGCGAAGCGCTTCCGCTTTATCGCGGTAGATCTCTTTTTCGGCCCGGGTAGGCTTGGGATAAGTAACGATCTGGCCTACTTCCACTTCGGCGTTATAGGTTGGCAGGCTGTCTTTGGGAATGGCGTCGAAAAAACGGCGCACCTCCAGCGGGGTGATGGTTACCTTTTCGGTGATCTTGCGCTGCATTTTATCGGCCACCAGCTGTTCGCGTACCTCGGGGCGGATCTCGTCTTTGTACTGCAGGATGGAGCGGTTAAGCATCTGTTCCAGCTTATCCGGGCCGCCCATGCGGTTGATGGCGTACCGCATACGGCGGTCGATCTGGTCATCCACTTCGTCATCCGTAACCGTGATGGAGTCGATGATCGCTTGTTGCGACAGCAATTTTTGTGTTAGCAGCTGCTGAAGGATGTAGCAACGGATATTATCGTCTTCCTTACCCCCTTCGGTAAGATACTTTACATATTGTTGTTCGATATCAGATTGCAGGATCACAGCGGCACCCACTACAGCCGCTACCTTATCGATCGATTTTCGCTGAGCCGGGCCCGGTTGTGCGAAACCTGTGAGTCCCGCTATGATCAATAAGAGCGTTCCTGTAAATACGTTAAATTTATACATATAATTTTTCTTTACCGGCTTCAAACTTTCTACTTCGCAAACCCTATCACAGGAGTTCCGGCGTTCCTGGAATTATGGGTTCCGCAAAATTATCAGATTAATTGATATTTAATGTAATTTATAAAATACAGATCACCCGAAAGGTGATTACGGACAGCTAAATTAATCTTTTGCCCGTCCGTTAAACGCCTTTTAACTAATTTTAACACATCATTTCGCGATATGTCCAAACATCTTATCACCACCGATCCTTTCGCTTTGCGGACGCTGATGACGGAAGATCTTTACCAGCTCCATGAACCTGCACCTGCTGCCATAATGGAGGTTGCCGCAGCAGCAGAAAAGCCGGTACCCCACGCGGCTGCTGCGGCCGACATACCCGCTGTCAGCGCCAAGCAGGAAGCCGCTTTTGCGCCTTCGTTCAACTACCTGGGCGAGAACAACCGCTTTTTCCTGCTGCTGGTAAACGAACCCGGGCATATGCATGCCGATGCGAAAACGATCGATACCCTTACCCTCATACTGAAGGGAAAGCAACTGGAGGTCCGCGATATCGCCCTGCTTAACCTGGCCGGCCATCCGCAAGCCCGGTTCGCCGATATGAAATCGTTTTTTATGTGCTCTAAAATGGTGATCTTCGGCATAGACCCAACCGCTACCGGGCTTCCCCCGACCCCGGGGAACACGATCACGGTACACGAGGGGGTTAAGGTACTTGCCACCTACAGCATCAAAGAAATGCAGGCCGATGAGCAGAAGAAACGGGCCTTCTGGGCTGAAATGAAAAAACTATAATGGAAAAACTGCTGGTTTTTGCCACCAATAATGCACATAAGCTGGAAGAAGTACGGGCTATCCTGGCGGAAAAATTTGCCATCAGGAGCCTCGCAGAGATCGGCTGTGAAGCGGATATCCCGGAAACGGGTGTAACTTTTGAAGAAAACGCCTCGCTGAAAAGCCATTATGTGCTCGAACATTTCGGCCTCCCGTGTTTTGGAGACGACTCGGGACTGGAGATCGATGCGCTGGACGGGGCGCCCGGTGTTTACTCGGCAAGGTATTCGGGCTCGCGCGAGCCGGCGAAAAACATCGACCTGGTGCTGCAGCAGATGACCGGGAAAACCGACCGGGCGGCACGCTTCAGAACGGTGATCTCGCTGGTAAAAGACGGCGGGGAGCACTTTTTCGAAGGCACGATCAGCGGCACCATCCGGAACGGGCGATCCGGGACCGCCGGTTTTGGCTATGATCCCATCTTTCAGCCGGACGGCTACACGAAAACTTTTGCAGAGATGACAGCCGGGGAAAAAAACGCAATAAGCCACCGGGCAATTGCCATACAAAAACTGGTATTATTCCTGAAACAGGAGGCGTAATAGTTTATCGCGGCTACCAGGCCGCCCCGCAGGAAATACAGCGATTTAAAACCGGGTGTAAACCGCCGCCTGGATCACATGATTGGTGGTATTTACAGCCAGGCCGTTGACCGACTGCCGGAGATACCCCGCTTCCAGGTCGATCTTAGGGCTGATCCGGTAACCTCCTGCCAGGTAAAACCGGTTCTGGTCGAATACACTGTTATTCAGCTGGCTTTTATTCTGGAGATTGAGAAAAACCTCGTTTTGTACGGCCGCGAAAAAGCCCTTCGAAAACGTTTGTTCCCGTTTCTTCAGCGGAACGATGAAACGTGCAAAATAACGGAACCGCTGCGAAAACAGCCGATCGCCCGCAGGCTGCTCTATGAACCGCTGCTCCAACCGGAAACGATGGGCCGCAAATACGCCGCCTATCTTGTGATTCTGCATAAACTGCTCCCAGGCGCGATGTTCGGTCAACCGGTTATTGGCTGTACCGTCCAGGTTCCGGTTAGTTTCGGCGAGCAGGTACCCCAGGGTAAGCGACTGGTTTTTATTCAGGTAGTAAGTGATCCCCGGTCTGATCAGGACATTGCGGATATAATCGCGGTCATCGCCGGTACGCACCTGCATATCGAAATGAGCGCCCCAATGCGGCCCGAATTTGATGGATTGCAGGTACATATACCAACTTGAATGCTCCGCCTGCTGGGCAAAAGCAGGGCTGCTGAACAACAAAAAAACGAAGACAAGAAATTTACGGTTACGCATAGCTGATTGGTTAAACAAAAAAGTCCCGCACTTGCGGGACTAAAATATACTTTTTCCTGAAACTTAATCAAGACTTTTAAACGCCGAGCAATAGGCGCGCCGGATCTTCCAGCAATTGTTTCACTCTTACCAGGAAGCTTACGGATTCGCGTCCGTCGATGATACGGTGATCATAAGAAAGCGCGATGTACATGATCGGGCGGATCACCACCTGGCCATTGAGGGCTACGGGACGCTCCACGATATTGTGCATACCCAGGATAGCCGATTGCGGTGCGTTAATGATCGGGGTCGACATCATGGAGCCGAAAACACCGCCATTGGTGATGGTGAATGTGCCTCCCGTCATCTCCTCGAGCGTAAGCTTGCTTTCGCGGGCCTTGGTGGCCAGGCTGATCACTTCTTTCTCGATACCGGCCAGGCTTAACGCACCGGCATTGCGGATCACCGGGACAACCAGGCCTTTCGGCGCCGATACGGCGATGGAGATATCCGCGTAATCATGGTAAACGATCTCATCGCCGTCGATCCTTGCGTTTACGGCGGGGAACTCTTTCAGCGCTTCACACACCGCTTTGGTAAAGAAAGACATGAATCCAAGGCCTACGCCATGTTTTTCTTTAAACTTATCTTTGTATTTCGAGCGGAGCTCCATTACCGGCTGCATATCCACTTCGTTAAAGGTGGTAAGCATCGCGGTTTCGTTCTTCACGGCCACAAGGCGCTTTGCCACCGTTTTGCGTAACGACGACATTTTTTCGCGGCGCTCAGGCTTGGCAGGCGAGCTGGCCCCGGGTTGCTGGCTAACCGCCGCTGGCTGTGCCGGCTTTTGCGGAGCGGGGGCCTGCGGAGCCGGTTGCTGCGCTTTTACGGCATCTTCTTTCGTAATGCGGCCACCCACGCCTGTACCTGTTACAGAAGAGGCTTGTACACCTTTCTCTGCCAGGATCTTAGCTGCAGAAGGGGACGGTGTGCCGGATGCATATGTTTTAGATGTTTCCGCGGGGGCGGAAGGCTGGACACTGGCGGGCGCGGGCGCGGCTGCCGGCTGTGTACCTGCTGCCGACGACAAGATCTCGCAAACTACGGCGCCGATGGCCAGGGTATCCCCTTCTTTCGCGATCTGCTTTAACGTACCGGCTTTCTCCGCGGTTAATTCGAACGTGGCTTTGTCCGACTCCAGTTCGGCTATCTGATCATCCATTTCCACGTTCTCGCCGTCTTTTTTCAGCCAGCGGGAAAGTACTACTTCGGTGATCGACTCGCCTACCTGCGGAACCTTTACCTGGATAGAAGCCGGCGGTTCCTGGCTGCCGGCTGCCGGCTCATTCGCGGCAGCTGGCGGGGTACTGGCAGGCGCCGATGATTGGTCACCCGTAACCGCCGATTCCCCGTTCTCATCGATGGTACAAACCAAGGCGCCTATTTCCAGGGTATCGCCTTCTTTGGCCACTGTTCTCAAAATTCCTGGTTTTTCGGCAGTCAGTTCAAATGTCGCTTTGTCTGATTCCATTTCAGCGATCACTTCGTCCATCTCAACCGCATCGCCATCCTTTTTAATCCAGCGCGACAGGGTAACTTCCGAAATTGATTCGCCTACTGCAGGAACTTTAATTTGCAAACTCATATAGTAATAATTGCTTAAGATTTAATCGATATTGACCACTTTGCGGGTTGTTTTGGTAACCGCTTTTTTCACTTCGGGACCTGCGGCGTCTTCGAACGCTTTGCCTACAATTGCCAACTGCTGCGAAATATGTTGTTTGGCATAACCTGTTGCGGTGCTGCTGCTCTCGTGCCGCGCGATCACATCAAAATCAAAGTCCGTCTTGCGGAACTTCCGGCTGATAAATGGCCATGCACCCATATTTTCCGGCTCTTCCTGCACCCAGATCCATTGTTTGGCGTTCGTGTACCTCGCTTTTATCGCTTCCAGCCGTTCCTGGGCGACAGGATAGATCTGCTCCATCCTTACAATGGCGACATCGCTGCGGTTATCTGCCTGTTGTTTTTCGAGCAGGTCATAATATACTTTACCGGTACAAACCAGCACACGCTTTACTTCTTTGGCACGAACGTATGCATCGTCGATCACTTCCTGGAAGCCGCCGGTGGTAAATTCCTCGAGTTTGCTTACCACCAACGGATGACGAAGCAAGCTCTTCGGGCTGAATATGATCAGCGGTTTACGGAAATTCCGTTTTAATTGTCTCCGCAAAATATGGAAGAAGTTGGCAGGCGTGGTACAATTGGCTACCTGGATATTATTTTCGGCACACAAGGCAAGGAAGCGTTCCATACGCCCGGAAGAATGCTCCGGTCCCTGGCCCTCGTAACCATGCGGCAGCAGCATGACTAAGCCGTTCGAGCGCTGCCATTTGGTTTCGGCACTGGTGATGAACTGGTCGACAATGATCTGCGCACCGTTTACGAAATCGCCGAACTGGGCTTCCCAGATCACCAGCGCCTGCGGGTTAGCCAGTGCGTACCCATATTCGAACCCGAGTACGCCGTACTCAGACAGGTGCGAGTTATAAATACAAAAGCGGCTGCCGTTCCCGATCTGCTTAAGAGGCACGAATTCTTCTTCCGAATCCTCCAGGGTGAGTACGGCGTGGCGGTGCGAGAAAGTCCCGCGTTCCACGTCCTGCCCGCTTACCCTGACCCGAAGATCTTCCTGCAGCAGCGTTCCGTACGCCATGAGCTCGCCCATGGCCCAATCGAACGTTTTGTTCTGCACCATCTTCTTGCGGTCTTCGAACAGTTTCTCGATCTTCTTAAAAAATTTCTTGTCAGATGGCAGTGTAGTGATCTTCTCCGCGATGGAAAGAAATACCTCTTCAGACACCGATGTATCGGCCGGGGCCGGAGTTTCTCCCTCCGCAGCCGGCCGAAGCCCTTTCCACGCGCCCGAAAACATCGGGTTGGTATTAGAATACGGTTCTTCTTTCGATTCGTTCAGTCGCTCCTGCAGCATGGCCCGGAAGCTCTTTTCCATTTCCTTGGCAAGGTCCTTGTCTACGCTGCCCTGTTCCTGCAGTTTCTGGTTGTAGATTTCGCGCGGGTTGGGGTGTTGCTCGATCGCTTTATACAACAGCGGCTGGGTGAATTTCGGTTCATCCGATTCGTTATGCCCAAAGCGGCGATAACATAAAATATCTATAAATACGTCGTTATGGTATTTCTGGCGATATTCAACCGCCATATTGATTGCGTATACCAGCGCCTCCACATCATCACCGTTCACGTGGAACACGGGGGAAAGCGTTACCTTGGCGAGGTCGGTGCAATACGTGGAAGAACGTGCGTCTTTAAAGTTAGTAGTAAAGCCTACCTGGTTGTTGATCACCAGGTGAATGGTTCCGCCGGTAGCGTAGCCGTCGAGTTTCGCCATCTGCAGTACCTCGTATACGATTCCCTGGCCGGCAATGGAGGCATCGCCGTGGATCAGGATCGGTGCGATGCGTTTGTGGTCGCCATCGTACTTGAAATCGATCTTGGAGCGTACCATGCCTTCCACCAGCGGGTCGACCGCTTCGAGGTGCGAGGGGTTAGGACAAAGGCTCAGGTGTACTTTTTTACCGACCGCGGTTTCCACATCGGTGGAGTAACCGAGATGGTATTTTACGTCGCCGCCAAACTGCTCTGCGGCATCATACGCTTTTCCTTCAAACTCTGAGAAGATCTCCTTATAGGTTTTGTGCATGATGTTGGCCAGCACATTGAGGCGTCCGCGGTGCGCCATACCGATCACAAACTCTTCAATGCCCAGTTCGGCGCCCTTTTCGAACACCGAGTCGAGTGCGGGGATCACGCCTTCTGCACCCTCCAGCGAAAACCGCTTTTGTCCCAGGAACTTAGTAGCCAGGAAATTCTCGAATACCACCGCTTCGTTCAGCTTCTGGAGGATCCGTTTCTTGGTTTCGATAGAAAAGTTGGGCGTATTTCGTTCGCGCTCCATGCGGGTAACGAACCATTTCATTTTATCCGGGTTGCGGATATAGGTGAATTCCGCACCGATAGACTGGCAGTAAGTTTCTTCAAGCAGTGCCAGGATATCGCGTAACTTGGCAGCTCCCAGGCCAACCTCTACCCCGGCGTCGAACACGGTATCCAGGTCGGCGTCAGACAGGCCGAATGTTTCCAGCTCTTTACCCGGGTAATATTTCCTGCGCTCGCGTACCGGGTTCGTTTTGGTGAACAAGTGCCCCCTGTCGCGATAACCATTGATCATGTTAAGCACATTGATCTCTTTTAATACATGTGCGGGTGTGGCTGCCGACGAAACTGCGGCCGGCCTGTTTTCGTTATCCTGGCCAAAGTCAAATCCTTCAAAAAATTTCTGCCAGCCAAAATCTACGGAACCGGGGTCCTCTTTGTATGATTGATAAAGTGACTCAATATAGGCGGTATCTGCGTTGCTTAAATATGACAAATTGTCCATGGGAATTAAAATTGTGGTAGCGGGGGCAAAATTAAGAACTTTAAAGGTATAAATCAGTACAAAGACTGGTTAAATATTGTTTCGGCCGGTTACAGTTATACCAGCGAAAAGCCGGGTTGAAAATAAACGGGATCGGGCGTTAACCCGTAATTCCGCCATTGCGCTTCCGTAAGTTCCCATGGCTTATGGATCTGGCTACCAGGGATTGCGGCCAGCGCGGGGATCCAGCTCCGCACGTAATCGCCCTTGGGGTCGTACTCCTGGGCCTGTTTGAGGACATTAAAATGCCGGTTTTCCCGCGGATCATTGCCCACTCCCGCGATATAAGCCCAATTCCCCCAGTTACTAGCCGGTGAGTAGTCGATCAGCTTTTCTTCAAAATAAGAGGCGCCCCAGGTCCAGTTCACCTTCAGTTCTTTTACCAGGAACGAGGCCGTGTTTTGCCTGCCGCGGTTACTCATAAAGCCGGTAGAATTAAGCTCGTGCATGTTCGCATCGATAAAAGGGACACCGGTTTGCCCGTTTTTCCACTTGTCGAACATTTCCTGCTGATTGGCAGCCGTCTCTGGTGCGCGACCTTTAAAGCCTTCCTCGCTAAAAAACTTGTTGCCGTGCTTTTTAAACATGAAGCGGAAATAATCCCGCCACAGCAACTCGAATATAAGCGCGTAGGTAGAATCATTGGCTACACGGGTACGTTCATATTTTTTGATCTCCCAGTATAACTTGCGGGTAGAAAGGCAGCCCAATGCCAACCAGGGGGATAGTTTCGAGGAATAATCCGCACCAACAAGGCCATTACGGGTCGTTTTGTAATTTTTTAAGGCGTCGCCGTCCCATATGTATTCCTGCATCCGCTTCAGGCCTCCGGTTTCTCCTCCTTTAAAACGGAGCACGGAACGTTCGCCAGAAACAGGTTCCTCAAAACCCAGCTCATTGATAGAAGGAATGGAACTTTCTTCGAGATTTACCGGAACTTCGATCGCCGCGGGCGAATCAAAACCAGGCCTGATGTTACTGTCGCGCTCTATCTTTTTCCGGAAAGTGGTAAAAACATCCGGGATATCTTTTATCGGGAACGGGAGATCTTCTTTATGGTACAGGGTATGACCGATGAAATGTTTCAGGTTGATCTGCAGTTTCCAGAGCGCCGCTTCCACCAGCCCCGAAATGGCCGTTTCTTCAAACGCTACTTCCCGGTGGTGATAAACTTCCGTTACGTGGTATCGCTGTGCGATCTCCGGCAATAATTCCTCGGGCCGGCCATTTACTACGAGCAGGTCGCCACCCAGCTGTTTAAGCGAGCGTTTGAGATCCGCCACGCTTTCAAGGAGGAAGCGCACCCTTATCGCGCCCGTTTTTAACGTACCATAAGCGCTGCCGGTAAAATATCGCGGGTCAAAACAATATACAGGAAGTACCTTGCCGCCTTTTTTTACAGCTTCTGAAAGGATTTCGTTATCATGTATCCTCAGATCATTTCTAAACCATACAAGAATGGTTTTTTCAGACATCGTGTTTCCTAGAACTTTGCGTTATACAGGCCAGCGTCGATGGATGACGGTTCGGCCTCGTAGTATGTAATGGGATAATGTGGCAAAAATACTACAGGTACCGGCAAAATATCGATCATTTTAGTGTAAGATTTTAAATAGGTTAGGGAGAATCTGCTAAAAACAGCAATTCATATTCCGTGTTAATCCTACGATGAAAGTTCTTCTTACGGGTGCAAACGGCTATATCGGGATGCGCCTTCTTCCGCTGCTGCTTGAGCAAGGACATGAGGTATGCTGCCTGGTGCGCGATAAACGACGCTTTCGCGAAGAGAGCGATCCTGGTGACCGCGTACAGATCATTGAGGGTGACCTGCTGCGTGAGGAAACACTGGACGGCATTCCCCGCGACATCGACGCCGCCTACTACCTTGTTCACTCGATGGCCTCCACTTTTAAAGGGTTTGCCAGGCTGGAAAGCCTTTCGGCCGAAAATTTTGTTGCGGCTATCGAAAAAACCGCCTGTAAACAACAGATCTTTCTCACCGGGATTGTCAACGATGAAGCGCTTTCAGACCATTTACGGTCGCGCCGGGAAGTGGAAAACATCCTGAAAAGCAGCAAGATCCCTCATACCATTCTCCGGGCGGCCATTATCATCGGTTCGGGAAGTGCTTCGTTTGAAATTATCCGGGACCTTACGGAAAAGCTCCCCGTTATGATCGCACCCAAGTGGGTAAAAACCCGTTGTCAGCCCATCGGTATACGCGATGTGCTGGCCTATCTTGCCGGGGTACTGATGAACGAAAAAGCGCTTAACCAGCAAGCCGACATCGGCGGCCCCGATATCCTCACCTATAAGGAAATGATGCTCACCTATGCGTCGGCAAGGAAACTCAGGCGCCTTATCGTCACCGTCCCGGTACTTACGCCAAAGCTTTCTTCGTATTGGCTAAACCTGGTTACTTCGGTACCCTTTGCCCTGGCAAGAAGCCTTGTTGAAAGCATGAAAAACGAAGTGATCTGCGCAGATGACAAGATCAACGAAATTTTCCGGCATCGATGTGTCTCTTACCGGGAGGCGCTCGCGCTGGCTTTCACCCGGATCGAACAAAATTCGATCGTATCCAGCTGGAAAGATGCGCTGAACCGCGGGTACCTGCAAACAAGTTTCATGGACCAGGTAAAGGTGCCGCAGAACGGAACGGTTAACTACCACGTGAAGATGCCGTTCGAGCGGGGCAGCGACGAAGTATTCGATAATGTGTGGAACATCGGCGGGCATCGCGGCTGGTATTACCTCGACTGGCTGTGGAACCTGCGGGGATTTATCGACAAGTTACTTGGGGGCGTCGGTTCGCGGCGCGGGCGCACCAGCGCCGCCGACCTGCAGCCGGGCGATGCACTCGACTTTTGGCGTGTGCTGCTCGCCGACCGCAAAAATCACCGCCTGCTGCTGTATGCGGAAATGAAAGTGCCCGGCGAAGCCTGGCTCGAACTAACCATCAGTCATCAAAATAACCGAAGCTTTTTATGCCAGACCGCAACTTTCAGACCCAGCGGGTTGTGGGGGCGCCTGTACTGGTATGCGATGTGGCCGTTTCACGTGGTGCTGTTTAAAGGTATGGCCCGGGAAATTGCCGGTTATGGATTAAAAAAGATCGCTGGGATCGTGGAAAAGAGACACTAACATGAACGAAATCACTTCAAATAGCGCACCGGGCGAAACCGGCAAAACCATCCTGCTAACCGGCGGAAGCGGCCTCGTAGGTAAAACACTTACCGAATTATTGCTTAAAAACGGGCATACTGTACACCACCTTACGCGTAACAAAACCAATCGCACACCGGGCGCCAGGCTATTCCTGTGGAATGTAGGCCAGGAGCAGATCGACCCGGCGAGCATTCGCGGGGTAACTACCGTGATCCACCTGGCGGGGGAAGGCATCGCGGAAAAACCGTGGACGACCAAACGGAAAGAAGCGATCATAAAAAGCCGCACGGATTCCATCCGGCTGATCTACGGACTGATGAAAACCCACCCGCACACCATTGATACCGTGATCTCAGCTTCGGCGGTAGGCTACTACGGCGACCGCGGGGAGGAGGAACTTACGGAAGAAAGCGGCGCGGGAACAGGCTTTCTTTCAGCGGCCTGTGTTGCATGGGAAGCGGCTGTAGACGAAGCGCCGGAAGGCACCCGCGTAGTAAAATTCCGTACCGGCATCGTGCTCGGACAAGACGGCGGGGCGCTCGGTCCACTTGCGAAAACGGTAAAGTTCGGCCTGGGTACACCATTGGGATCCGGTAAGCAATGGATGCCCTGGATCCATATAGACGATGCTGCCCGGCTATATGCCCGGGCGGCCGAAGATCCTTCTATAAGGGGCGTGTTCAATATGGCGGCTCCAAACCCGGTGCGGAATGAAGACTTCACAAGAATGCTGGCCCATTACTTTAAAAAACCGCTATGGCTGCCAAATGTCCCCGCATTCGCTCTGCGCATCCTGGTAGGCGAAATGAGCACCATGGTACTTGCCAGCGACCGGACCTCCGCCCGGAAAGTAACGGACACCGCATTCGTATTCTCTTATCCCAACCTCGCCGACGCGCTAAAAAAGATCTATGGCAAATAAACGGTCGCCGGTAAACATCTTCTGGTTCCGGCGTGATCTCCGGTTAACCGACAACGCAGGATTGTATCATGCCCTGAAACAAGGCCTGCCGGTGATCCCCCTGTTCATTTTCGACACTCATATCCTGGACAAACTCCCCGACAAAAATGATGCGCGTGTAACGTTCATCCACCACGCGTTAGCCGAAATGAACGAAGAATTGACACGTTTCAGTTCATCGCTTTGCGTGAAATACGGCAAGCCGGAAGAAGTATGGCAGGAACTAACGGCTGAATTCGACATCCGCGAAGTGATCGCTAACACAGATTATGAGCCTTATGCCACGGAACGTGAAGATAAAGTACGGAAGGTACTCGGAAAAAATAAGATCCCGTTAACAACCTATAAAGACCAGGTGATCTTTGAAAAAGACGAGGTGGTGAAGGACGACGGTAAACCCTACACCGTTTTTACCCCCTATAAGCGCAAATGGCTGGCCACACTTAACCCGGAACTTCACCTCAAAGCGTATCCTGTTACGAAATATGCTAAGAATTTCTACGCCCATACCTCGTGGGAACTGCCCTCACTAAAACAAATAGGCTTTGAAAAAAGCGACCTGGAGCTCCCCGGTAAAACCTACCGCGATGTGATCGAAGATTACCACCGTACGCGTGATTTTCCGTCCGTTGAAGGCACTTCCAGGATCGGTGCGCATTTACGCTTCGGTACGCTTAGCATCCGTAAGGTGACCCTGGATGCCTGGGAAGCCCGGGAAAAAACCTGGCTTAACGAGCTGGTATGGCGCGACTTTTACGCCATGATACTTTGGCATTTCCCGGAAACGGCAACGGCTGCTTTCAGGAAAAATTTCGACAACATCCGCTGGCGCAACCATGAAGCCGAATTTGAGGCATGGTGCGAGGGAAAAACCGGCTACCCGCTGGTAGATGCAGGCATGCGGCAGCTCAATGAGACCGGCTGGATGCACAACCGGATCCGCATGGTAACCGCCAGTTTCCTGGCCAAGCACCTGCTGATCGACTGGCGCTGGGGTGAGGCTTATTTCGCGCGGCGGTTAATTGATTACGACATGGCGAGCAACGTAGGCGGCTGGCAGTGGGCGGCGGGCTCCGGCAATGATGCGGTCCCCTACTTCAGGGTGTTTAACCCGCAGCTGCAGCAGGAACGGTTCGACCCGGAGATGAAATATATCAGGCGCTGGGTACCCGAATTCCACGATCCGTTTAAATACCCTAAACCGATCGTCGATCACAGGGAAGCCCGGGAAAGGGTATTGAAGGAATTTAAACGGGCGTTCGCCGGCTAAGGAAAAGAGGAATGTTATTCGATCTTGGTTACCGTCACTTCGAAATCAAGCGAAGAGAAGGCAGGAATGGCGGTAGAGCCCGAAACTCTTGACCCGTACACTCCATATGCCTGTTTTGAGGGGGTGACAAACCTGACGGTTGCGCCGGTGGTAACCAGCGGAAGGATCTTTTGCCATGCAACTACCAGGCCGGATAAAGTCGCGGTATAATCCGTGCCGCTGTCGAACACCTTTCCGCTCAGCAGTTTACCGGTGTAGTTCACCACGACGGTGCTGTCTACGCCGATCGCCGCGGTGCCGGTACCGGCTTTGGTGATCTTATAATAGATCCCTTCGAGCTTGCTGAAACCGGTCAGGTTATTCGCGGAGAGGTATTTCTGGATCGTAATATCTTCATACTGATCGATCTTTTTCTCGTCGAGCACTTTGAATGTCACATCAAGCGATGCATTTTCAGGTACCTGTATGTTACTGTATCCCGGCAGGTTGGTATAAGCGTTCTTTCCGTAAGCGAGGCGCGAAGGAATAAGCACCCTAACGCTCCCGTTCTTTTTCAGCACCGCCGTTTTAACAAGTGTCGGCAGCGTCTCTGTCCTTTTGGTGCCGTACAGGGAAAGATACCCGGCGAAATCATAGATCCGGTTATAAAACGCCAGGGTGTCGGTAGCCGTAAACTTGCCGTCCAGGGAACGTACGGAGACCAATACCGGGGTTTCTTTCGAAAAGTCGATCGCATCGCCTGTACCGGCCTGCTCCACTTTGTAGTATAATCCCGAAGCGCCGTACTGCTGGAAGGACTGGCCCGAGGATTTGATGTAGGCCTGGATGTTGCGCTCATCCTGCTGCTCTACCGTCTCGTAATCCTTTTCACAGGCCGTAAACGCTGTAACCGACAGGAACAGCAACAGGAATATTCTATTGGAAAATAACTTCATCGATCTTCTTTTAATTCTTAACATCAAGCAATTCAACCGTAAAATCCATGACCGAGTTAGCGGGAATAGATCCGCGGGCCATATTGCGGTAGCCTAACGGCGACGGAATAATCAGCCTGATCTTGCCGCCTTTCTGGATAAGGGGGATGCCGATCTGCCAGCCGTCTATCACCTGACCAAGAGGGATATCTGTTCCGGTAGTTGCACTATCAAACAACTGCCCGTTTAGCAGGGTACCGGTGTACTTAACGTTCACAACGGTGTTGGTGGTATAATTATAAGATCCGGAACCCGGGTTAATGATCGTGTAATACAACCCGGTGCTGTGACGTACTGCCGTGATGTTATTTTTTGCGATAAAATCTTTGATCAGGACTTCATCCGCAACCAATTGCTTTGCCGCGTCATATTGATCTTCTTTGGCACAACCCGCACTGAACAGCGTAATAACAAACGCAAAAAGTATAAATCTCCTCATCATGTAAACTTGCGGCTGCAAATTTATCTTTTTAAACGGCATTATTGAAGGATTAACATTTTTTAACAAGCTGAAAGCTAAAAGCGCAAGACAGGAAGCGATTGGCAGGCGCCGGCGCGTTTCGCTCTCAGCATCCGGTTAAAAACAATATTTACCTGCTTCGACCAGCTGTTTGGCTACGCGCTGCCTGGCATCCTTTACATTGAACGGCGCAGATTTCGTAAAGCGGCGCAGGCCGACCATCATCACCGCCAGTTCGTCGCCTTCTGCAAACGAGTTAAGCGCTTCTTTCCCGGCCACCGCTACTTTGTCGACAGCGCCGTACAGGTAAATGCGCATCATATCCAACTGCCCTTTTACCGCTTCTTCGCCGCGAAGGCTGACCAGTTTCTCTACCCGCAGCAGGGCCGATTCGGCGAGATATACATAACCGATGATGTCGGCGATGTTCATCAGGATCTCCTGCTCTTTGGCCAGGGTCATCATCAGCTTTTGTACCGCGGAGCCCGCGATCATCAGGCCAGCCTTTTTCAGGTTCCTGATCACCTTCTTCTCCGCAGAAAAGAGCGTTTCCTCCTCCTCTGAAAAGTCGGGAATTGACATCAGCTCTGCGGCCACCGCCTGTGCAGGTGTCATCAGGTCGAGCTCGCCTTTCAGGGCGCGTTTCAGCAGCATGTCTACGATCAGCAGGCGGTTGATCTCGTTGGTTCCCTCGAAAATGCGGTTGATCCGGCTATCCCGGTAGGCACGTTCCATCGGGGCTTCGGCAGAATAACCCATTCCGCCGTAAACCTGCAGGCCTTCATCTACGATATAGTCGAGCATTTCTGAGCCCCACACCTTCAGGATGGCACATTCCACGGCAAACTGTTCGGTCGCTTTCAGCTTGGCTTTAACAGGGTCCGTTCCGCCGGCAACCAGGTTCCCGTAAGCGTCGTCGATATGCTGGCCGGCCCGGTACGCGGCGCTTTCCACCGCGAAGTTCCGGGTAGCCATCTCCGCCAGTTTATACCGGATAGCGCCGAACCTGGCGATCTGTAACCCGAACTGCACACGCTCGGTAGCATACTGAATGGCCTGGTCGAGCGCACGCCGCGACGACCCGATGGCTGCGGCCCCCAGCTTGATCCGCCCGATGTTGAGGATATTCACGGCGATCTTGAACCCGTTTTCGCGCTCGGAAAGCATATTTTCCACCGGTACAGGGCAGTCGTTAAAGAATACCTGGCGGGTCGACGAGCCTTTGATGCCCAGTTTATGTTCCTCGGGATTCATGGTAATGCCGCCGAAAGTACGTTCCACAATAAAAGCCGTCAGGTTTTTATCCTCCCCTATTTTCGCAAACACGATGAAAATATCGGCAAACCCGCCATTGGTGATCCACATCTTCTGGCCGTTAATGAGGTAATGCGTACCGGCCTCGTTCAGTTTGGCACTGGTGCGGCCGCTATTGGCATCCGATCCCGCATTGGGCTCCGTTAAACAATAACAGGCTTTCCATTCGCCGGAGGCCAGCTTTGGCACGTACTTATTTTTTTGCGCATCGTTGCCGTAATAGAGGATAGGCAGCGTGCCGATACCGGTATGCGCAGAGATGGCTACCGCGAAGGAATGACCCGGCCCCATGGAATCGGCCACCAGCATTGAGGTGTTAAAGTTTTTGCCGAAGCCCCCGTATTCCTCGGGCACCGAAACGGCCAGGAGGCCCAACTCACCCGCTTTGTCCAGGAGACGCTGCATCAGCCCTTCCTCCTGGTCGTCGATCCTGGCGAGGTTCCCGTACACTTCACTTTCCAGGAAATCCTCACAGGTTTTCCGGATCATCAGTTGTTCTTCGTCAAACTCCTCGGGGATAAAAATATCTTCGAAAGAGGTTTCGCTGATAATAAATTCGCCGCCTTTAATTTTGCTGTTCTTTAATGATTCCATAACGTTTCAGGTCATTTATAAAAGTTCAAATATTCCCGCCGCGCCTTGCCCGGTGCCCACGCACATGGTCACCATTCCAAACCGCTGTTCTCTTCTTTTCAGCTCGCTAAAAAGCTGTACGGTAAGCTTTGCGCCCGTGCAGCCAAGCGGGTGACCAAGGGCGATAGCGCCACCGTTCACATTTACCACTGCGGGATCAAGGTCCAGCGTACGGATCACCGCGAGCGATTGCGACGCAAAGGCCTCGTTCAGCTCGATCAGCTGTAGCTCATCCTGTTTCATCCCGGCTTTCTTTAGCGCGAGCGGGACCGCCTCGATCGGCCCGATGCCCATGATCCTCGGCGGAACGCCTGCTACTCTATAACTTACCAGCCTGGCGATGGGCGGCACCCCGAGTTGCTTCAGCATCGTTTCCGACACCACGATCACAAAGGCGGCGCCATCCGAGGTTTGCGAGGAATTGCCGGCCGTAACGCTGCCCCCGGCGGCAAAAACAGGCTTTAATTTACTTAATTTTTCGATGGAGGTGTCGGCACGCGGACCTTCATCCGTATCCGCCACATATTCTTTTACCTGCTTTTTCATGTTGTCATCCAGGAAAGTTTCTCTCACCTTTACCGGCATCAAACCGTCTTTCAAATGCCCTTTCGCTATGGCGCTGATGGCCTTCCGGTGCGACTGGTACGCAAACTCATCCTGGTCATCGCGGCTCACCGCATATTCTTTCGCCACCGCCTCGGCCGTTAGGCCCATACCCCAATACCAGTCAGGATGCGCTTTGGCCACCGCGGGGTTTGGCACGAGTTTCCAGCCGCCAAACGGCATGCCCGACATTACCTCTACGCCGCCTGCGATAATACAATCGGCCATGCCCGCTTTTATCTTAGCGGCCGCCGTCGCAATGGTTTCCAACCCGGAGGCACAGTAGCGATTAATGGTCATCCCCGGCACTTTCGCGGTATCTAAACCCATGAGCGAAATCATCCGCCCGATGTTAAGGCCCTGCTCCGCTTCGGGCGTTGCGTTGCCCACGATCACGTCGTCCACCTGCTCCTTATCCAGCGCCGGCACAGAAGCCATTAGTTCCCTGATCACTTCCGCCGCCAGGTCGTCGGCCCGGGTAAACCTGAACAGCCCCCGCGGCGCTTTTCCTACCGCGGTGCGCAATCCTGCAATAATGTATGCTTCCATCCTGCTTTTCTATATCTTTTGAATGAATTTGTTATGCGCTCCCCTAATTACGCAGCGCTTTACCACTGTTTAAAATGCCCTGGATCCTTTCCAGCGTTTTCCGCTCACCGCAAAGTGACAGAAAAGCCTCACGCTCCAGGTCGAGGAGATATTTTTCGGTAACCAGCGTAGGTTGCGATAGGTCTCCGCCGCACATCACCCAGCCAAGCTTCTCCGAGATCTTGCGATCGTGTTCAGTAATAAAGTTACCGGCAAACATCGAGTTGGCGCCTGCGTACACAATCCCGAGCCCTTGTTTACCCAACACCCGGATATCTTTACGGGGCACAGGCTGTGTATAACCCGCTTCGGCCAGGGCAATTGCGCGGTCCTTCGCGTCTGCCAGTAGCCGCCGGGCGTTCATGGTAATGCCATATTTTCCTTTTTGGAGGTAACCAAGCTCGTACGCTTCCTCACCGGAGGTAGAAACCTTAGCCATTGCGATGGTCAGGAAACGGTCTTTGAGCGCGTTCTGATCGATCTGGCCGTCGCGAAACTCGTCTGATACCCGCAGGGCAAACTCCTTGGAGCCGCCGCCGCCCGGTATCACGCCTACCCCAAATTCCACGAGCCCCATATACGTCTCGGCGCTCGCCTGCACGTAATCGGCATGAAGCGAAAACTCGCATCCGCCGCCAAGCGCCATCTGGTGCGCAGCTACCACTACGGGGATAGACGAGTACCGGATACGCATCGAGGTGTTCTGGAACATTTTTACGGCCATGTTCAGCTCGTCCCAATCCTGCTCTACCGCCATCATAAAGATCATAGCCACGTTGGCCCCGGCAGAGAAGTTGGCGCCATTATTCCCGATCACCAATCCGCGGAAATCCTTTTCGGCCAGGTCTATGGCTTTATTAATGCCCTGGATCACCTCGCCGCCTATGGTATTCATTTTGGTATGAAACTCCACATTCAGGATGCCGTCGCCCAGATCGATCAGCGAGGTCCCGGCATTTTTCCACACGGTAGCAGAAGCCCTCAGCTGATCAAGGATGATCAGGCTTCCGCGCCCCGGAATAGGCTTATAGCTTTTGGAAGCAGGATCATAAAATTTCCTGGTCCCGTTTTCGAGCTTGTAAAAAGATTTGTTACCCGAGGCTAACATGTCGGCCACCCAGCCGGCGGGCTGATGTTGGTATTCGGCCATCCCGCTAACGGCTTCGGCTACGCCCAGCGCGTCCCAAACCTCAAAGGGGCCCATCTCCCAGCCGAAACCGGCGCGCATGGCATCGTCTACCCGGTACAGCTCATCCGAGATCTCAGGCACCCGGTCTGATACGTATTCAAACAAGCCATAGAACGACCTGCGGTAAAACTCTCCGGCTTTATCAGTACCAGCCAGCAGCACTTTCATACGCCCGGGCAGCTTCTCTACCAGTTTGGCGGCATCCAGCGTAGCTGACTTTACCTTTTGCCGGGGTTCATATTCCAGCGTTTGCAGGTTCAGGGCAAGAATTTCGGTCGGCCCGTTGTGCTTTATTTTCTTGTAAAAACCCTGCCCTGTTTTGTCGCCCAACCATTTATTCCCGGCCATTTTCTCTACGTAGTCCGGAAGACGGAACAGCTCCCGCGCCTTATCCCCGGGGCAGTTTTTGTACAAGCCGCTGGCCACATGGATCATCGTATCCAATCCCACCACGTCGCTCGTGCGGAAAGTCGCAGATTTGGGCCTGCCCAACGCCGGGCCGGTATATTTATCCACCTCGTCTACGGTAAGGCCCATTTCTTTTACCAGGTGCAGCAACGCCATGATCGAGTATACGCCTACCCGGTTGGCGATAAACGCCGGTGTATCTTTGCAAAGCACCGTATTCTTGCCCAGGAACTTATCGCCATAATCCAGCAGGAAATCGACCACTTCAGGCCGGGTATACTGCGTCGGGATGATCTCCAGCAGCCTAAGATAGCGGGGCGGATTAAAAAAGTGAGTGCCACAGAAACAGGCTTTGAAATCTTCCGACCGGCCCTCATCCAGCATCCCGATGGGTATCCCGGACGTGTTGGTAGTGATCAGCGTACCCGGTTTGCGGTATTTCTCTACCTGCCCGTAGATAGATCGTTTGATATCGAGGTTCTCCACCACCACTTCGATCACCCAATCGCAGGACGCGATGTCTTTCATATGGTCGTCGAAATTGCCGGTGGTGATCCGCTGGAGTGCCTTTTGCGTATACAAGGGCGAAGGGCTTGATTTAACCGCCGCTTCAAGCGACGCGTTCACGATCTTGTTTCGGGCGGCCTGGTCCGTCCCGGCGTCCCCGGGAACCATGTCCAGCAGCAATACCTCTACCCCGATATTTGCAAAATGGCATGCAATCCGCGATCCCATGATCCCGGAACCCAGCACCGCAGTCTTTTTGATTGTTCTTTTCATGTTGTAGCACCTAACGTGTTTGTAGTACCTTACTTCTGCTCCTCGTATCCCAGCGTCAGCTCATTAATCTTCTTCAATGTTTCGGTAAGCTGCAGGCGTTCTGTCTCGCTGATGCGGGCATTCAGGTACTCGTTAAATGACCGCACCACTTCCTTGGCTACCTGCCTTTTTTGTTTTCCCAGCGGGGTGAGAAAGATCTTCACAGACCGCTTATCTTCCGGGCTGCTCTCCCGGTAAATGAGGCCCAGGTCTTGCATATTGTTCAACATTCGCGACAAGCTCGTCGCCTTCACGCCCAGCAATGCCGCGATTGCTGAAACCGCCGCTCCGTCCTCGTGGATGTTAATGAGCATGTACCCGAGTGCCTGCGTAATGCCGTATGCCGAGGCGATCTGGTTGTACTTGTTCGCCACGCTTTGCCACGTGATCTTTAGGAAGTAATCGATGGTATCTTCGGGTCTCAATTTTGTTAGCTGAAGGCTTTGAGCTCAAAGCTGGAAGCCTGGTTACCGTTTAAAATAATGTATCGCATTGCATTATACTTGGCTTTAAGCTTCCTGCTTTGAACCATTTACTATGCAAGCATAGCAAATCTAACCACAAACGATCAACTATGCAAGCATAATCTCAGATAGCTTGTAATTGACGCCGTCAAACGCTATTTTTGGCTCAACAAAAACCAGACAAGAATGAATTTCCCTTCCGAATTAAAATATACAAGCGATCACGAGTGGATCAGGGTTGAGGGCGGCGAAGCGTATGTTGGCATCACCGAATTCGCGCAGCGGGAGCTTGGCGATATTGTTTACATCGACATCAACACAGTAGGCGACGAAGTGGCAGAAGGCCAGGTGTTCGGCACGGTGGAAGCGGTAAAAACGGTTTCCGAGCTTTTTATGCCGGTAAGCGGCACTGTGCTGGAAGTGAATAGCGAGTTAGACGCCAGTCCTGAGCTGGTAAATACCGATCCGTACGGCAAGGGCTGGATGGTAAAGATCGCGATCGCCGACATTTCCTCAATCGGCACCCTGCTATCGTCCGAAGATTACGCGGCACAGGTAGGCGCTTAATGATCAATACGCTAAAACACCA
Source organism: Hufsiella ginkgonis (assembly GCF_009834915.1). Classification (GTDB taxonomy): domain Bacteria; phylum Bacteroidota; class Bacteroidia; order Sphingobacteriales; family Sphingobacteriaceae; genus Hufsiella; species Hufsiella ginkgonis. The sequence continues at coordinate 82,145 of NZ_WVHS01000004.1, forward strand.
GTATTTAGCGATCGCGTGGGCAGTATTTACGCTGATCATTTGCGACATGCACATGGATGGTGGTATCCGGCAAGTCCGTTTTTTCGAAGGATTTGACAAGTTGGTGCATACCGGTGTTTTTTTTACCTTCAGCGTATTGCTTTTTTATGGGAAGATCACACAACAAAAGAGCTATTCTTACCGTATAGTAACTATACTGAAGATCTTTGCGTTATCGACCATTCTCGGGGGTAGCATCGAGTTGCTTCAATGGAAGGTGTTCACCTGGCGCAGCGCCGATTGGTGGGACTTATTTTGCGACATTCTGGGCACCTGCATGGCGATCTTCAGTTATATATTTTTACATAGAGTCCGCTTCAATGGAAAAGTCGTTTAAAGTTATCCTCGTAGTGGTTACGCTCGTCTCACTGGGCGGATGCGGGATCTTTAAGAAGAAATGTAATTGCCCGCATTTTAGTACGGTCGTCTCTAAGTGATTGACTTTCATACATTTCCTTAGTACGTTTATATCCTTCGCTTACCGTATGGCTGCCTTGGCAGTTAACGGGGACAAGAAACGTTAAACGTACCACGTAAAACGCAAAACGTTGTAACGCTTTCCCATCTCCCGCGTCTTGTAGCAACAAACAAGACAAATATGCGATCAGCTTACTCCCCTATTTTCACGATCCTGGTATCTTTTTTTTTGACTATAACCGTCCGTAATGCCGGGGCCCAAAACGCCGCTACCGGTACTTTCACAGCGAAGGTAGCAGATGCCGGCAGCGGCCAGCCGATTGAATTCGCCGCTGTTACGCTTAAAAACTCCGCCGACAGCACGAAGGTCTTCGGCGCCGTGACGGGCAGCACGGGCCAGGTAAAGCTGCTGAACATCCCGGCAGGCGCCTATAACCTGCGGGTATCATACCTCGGCTACCGCACGATAGAGCGCCAGGTTCGGGTGGAAGTTACCGGTACGGATGCAGGAACCATCCTGCTCGATCAATCGGGCATCGACCTGAAAGAGATAGCCGTAAAGGGCGAAAAAGCGGCGGTAACGCTAAAAAAAGACACCCTCGAATTTAATGCCGGCTCGTTTAAGACAAGACCCGACGCCACCACCGAGGAGCTGCTCAAGAAGCTGCCGGGCGTGGAGGTGGACAAGGACGGGAACATCACCGTAGGCGGACAACGTGCTTCGAGGCTTACGGTAGACGGCAAAGACTTTTTTGGCACCGACCCGAAAACCGCGACAAAAAACCTCCCCGCAGACGCTATCGATAAGGTGCAGATCGTAGACAGCAAAACCCAGGAAGCCAAAACCACGGGTATTGATGATGGTCAGCGCGAAAAAGTGCTGAACCTTACGATCAAAAAAGACAAGAAAAAAGGATGGTTCGGCAATGCCACCGCTTCCATGGGAAACACCGACCGGTACAATGGCTATTTAAGCGCCAACAGTTTTAGCGACACCCGTCAACTCGCCATCCTGGCGATGAGCAATAACGTAAATGCCGCAAATTTCTCTTTCGACGACCTCAGCGCTTTCTCCGGAGGCAATATCGGCGATGTATTTGCCCCTCCTGCCGGCGGCTCGTTCTCCATCAATGTGAATAACGGCACTACCACCATCGGCGGCTCCGGTGTATTTGACAACGCCGCGAGGGGCATTGTGAACACCCATGCAGGCGGTATCAACTACAGCAATGAATTTGGTAAGAAGAAAAACCTGAAGGTGAGCAGCAGTTATTTCACCTACTTTTCTGACGGAGTGCAGAACAAATTCTCCGACATCCAGGACCTGGGGAAGAACGATATCCTCCGTACCACTGAGAACAGCCTGGTAAATAGCGACAACTTTGCGCACCGCGCCAACATGAAGGTGGAATATCACCCCGATACACTTACCGACATTTTCTTCAGACCTAACGTAATTTATAACCACACGGAAAACGTAAGCAGCCGCAACTTCCAGAGCAACTACGACCAGGGGGGTAATCTGAATGCAGGTACCCAAAATTTCAAACAGTACAATACGCAGCCTTCGTATTTCGGGGAGTTTACCGCGCTGCGCAGGCTGGGTTACCAAAAGGGATCACTCTCGGTACGCATAAACGGTACCTGGACAAAAGCCACCAGCGACTGGAACAACATTTCCGCCCTTAACACTTTTACCGGCGGCAATCCTGTTACCCGGGACATTAACCAGGACGCCGATCAATACACCCGCACGCAAGGGTTTACGCTTAACGGGAACTATGCGCGTCCGCTGGGCAAAAAATGGAGCAGTAACGTTACCTACACCTATAACGAGAGTAATAGCCTCGCCGACCAGGTAACGTTCGACTATAACCCGGTAACCGATAAATACGAAGTGATCGTGCCCTCGCTTACCAACCGTTTCGATTATACCAACTGGAACCAGGCCGCCAGGCTAGGCTTCATCAACACGCCCAGCAAGGTGCTGAACTACAACTTCGGCGTCTCCCTGCAGCAACCCGGGTTGACCGGGAAGACTATATTTAACAATGGCGGTAATGAGGGCCTCCTCAACAAAGACTATTGGAACCTGCTTCCCCGCTTTTCGCTGAACTACAACCCGGCTAATAACCGCAGCCTCCAGGTAAATTATGCCGAAACGGTGGTAATGCCTTCGGCGATCAACCTTCAGCCGGTACAAAACAACACCAATCCATTGTTCCAACGCGAAGGGAACCCGGACCTGCAACCGCGAAAAAACCACCGGCTAACCCTGAACTTCAACACGTTTAAGCCAGGTACAGATTATTATTGGAACGGTTATTTCGCGTACAACGTAGCGTTCGACGCCATCACGAACGACACGCGCGTAGAAAACGGGGTGCAGTATTACAGACCGCTAAACGTAGACGGGAATTTTAATATCAATACCGGCAGCTACTTCGGCATGCCAACCGGCCTGAAAGGATTGCGCCTGAACCTGGGGATAAACGTGTACGCCGATCATTCGAAAAACTTTATCAGCTCGGTTGCAAATGCCACAGACCGGCTTAACCTGGGGCCGAATGCCAGCATTAACTACGACATCGCCGACAAGCTTAACGTTTCTTACGGCACCTATTACGGCTACAACAAGGTAAACAATCAATTAAAAGAGGCGCAGGACGACAGCTATCTTAACATCGGCAATAACCTGAATATCAGCTATGAGTTTATCAAAGATTTCCGTATCGAGACGGAAATCAACCACAACGGCGTTACCGGCAGGCCTGCAGGCTATAACATTAACTATTTTCTGTGGAACGCGTCGCTGGTAAAGTACTTTATGAACAGGCGGATCAATGTCGCATTCCGCGGGTTCGATATTCTCGACCAGAACACCAACGTAAATCGTTCCGTATTTAACACCCGCATAGAGGATACCCGCTACAATAACCTGACCAGGTACTTCTATCTCTCGCTCACCTACCGACTGGCGAAGGCAGGCGCCGGCAACGAGCGGAGAAATCCAAGGAATACGGTGAATTAGTTATAACCCCGCTTTTATCCAGGCTGCCGTTTCGTTTATAACATAGTCGGCCACGTTGGTCATCAGTGCGTATTGGTCGGTCGTCCCTTTTTCGGTTTGCGGCGAAAGCAAGTGATTCAGGCGCGGGTAGAATTTAAAGTTCGCGTTTTTACGGAGGCTGAGGGCGGTTTTCCAGAGGTCGAAATCCTTTACCGACACCTGGAAGTCGTTGCCGCCCTGGATCACCAGGATGCGTCCGGGGTATCGTTTTGCGGCGGCAACCTGGTCGTTGGTATTCATATCAATCCAATAAGCGGCAGGCAGGCCCAGTATCGCCGAATCCGGTTTCATGGCACCCAGGCGCAGGACCCTTGATTTTTCGATATAGGCAACGTCTTCTTTCAGGGCCCTTCTTGCGGCAGCGGTAGTGTCTTTGCGTTGATCGAACATGTATTTGTTCTGCTCGAGCAGCACATCCGTAAACTTACGTGCGGGTGCGGCAGCCATAATAATGCCTTTCAGATCGGGCGCCAGCCCTGCAATCCGCGGCGCCAGCATCCCGCCCAGGCTATGCCCGAAGAGATAGATCTTTTTAGGGTCGGCATCCGGGATGGTTTTGGCCAGTGCGATGGCGGCCACCGCATCGTCGAGCACTTCCTCTTTCACCGTAAACAGCTTCGAGAACTCTGCAGCGTATACCAGCGTGCGCTTCACGTACCTGATGCTGCCGATTCCCTTGGAAGCCAAGCCGGTAGCGATGTCTTTGAAGGGCTTGTTGGGACCGATCGATTCATCCATATCCGACGGCCCCGACCCGTGTACGAACACTACGACGGGGAAATTTTTCACGTTCCTGGGCACGGTAAGTAAAGCGGCGAGCTCATGGCCCGGCGTTTTAACCGAAACCATTTTCTCGGTATACAGCGCAGTGTCGGCATAAGCCGGTTTAGCGTATACCGGCGCCGTACTCTTGGGAACTACGAAGAATCCGGCGATCCGTTCGCTTTTGTTCCAGGCAAACTGGAAAGCCTGCGAATCATTCCGGAACCTGCAATTGAGGGTAACTACGAAGAAATCGCCCTGCGAACGGTTCTGGGCGCCGTCCACCGATTCAAAAGCGCCAAGCTTACCGGTAATGGACGTCCAGAAACCTTTCAGCGCATCGGCCGAGATCTTGGTTTTCACGCTATCGTCGAAAAACGCGTGCGCATCTTCATATTTTCCCTTATCCAGCAAGTCGAAAAACTCGTTCGATTTATTGATTAATGTAATGATCCCTTGTGCGTAAGATAAGTTAGCCACGAACAGGAACAGGAGTACGGTAATTATTTTCTTCATGTTGGAGGGTAAAATTATACTTTTAAAGTATTCGTTGCCTATTGTTCATTGTTAAAATAAACCTTGTAGTAATTCATCGCCTTTCCGTCGTCGAATCCCTTCTCTATCAGGTCCTTATTTCCGTGGATATAAATATGAAAATTCTTGTCCAGCTTTAACACGCTTTTGTATACCCGCGCCTGTTTCTTCACGGCGGCGTCCGAGATCCCGAACGTGCCGGCAATCGGCGTGCCGAACTCTTTTTCGTAGTTTTCCTTGAAGTTCTTAAACGATTCGATGCCTTCCGCATTGCCTATCACCTCGTTCGAAAACTCATCGATATCAAAGGTTTCCTTGTCCTTGAAGTATTTCATCGAGCGGTTAAGCAGGTCGATCTTGTCGGCTTTGGAGATCTCGAACGATTCATCGAGCTTCTCCGTCACAAAATGCTTGTACACGCCCAGCACGTTGCTGGTCTGGTTGTAATTATCGTTGCGGACTTTCAGCTTCAGGAAATCGTCTTTCCAGTACACCGCATCGGTCGTCCGGTTCGTCTGGTCGATCACCGCCACTTTATAGCCTTCTTCTTTCTCCGTGTTAAAAATAAGGCAACCCTTATCCAGCTTGTGGATGTTGATGGCGCCTTCTTCGTAAGCGAGGCCGAAACCGCCGCCCTGCGGGTACACCTTCAGGTAAGTTTCCTTGGTTTCTGACTTAAAGATCCCCAGGGCGTCGTGGAGCTCCCCGTCGACCTGTACGTTGTGGAAAGCCGCTACGTATAGTTCGCCGCTTTTGATCTTCGGATGACTTGCCACATCGAACAGGAATTTGGCGATCTGCTTACTGTTTTCGTGAAAAGTGGCAGGATCACTAAAAATCGCGGAAGAGAAATGAAAGATCTCGTTCAGGTCAGGGTTTTCACTGGTGTGAAATAAATGGTAAAGCTCGTTTACTTTCTCGTACGGACTGAGAAAATACTGCATGAGCAGGTTCTTCAGTATCTCGTCGTTTATCTCCACCGGGTTTTCGGACAGCGCGTAGTGCTCATCCTGCATTTTGTTCCCCACGTAATGCACAGAAAGGGTTGTTAAAGAAGCTTCGAAAAAGGAGATCATGAAAATTGGTTTTAACGCAAAGAAAGGGATTTTCTACCCTATATGCTTTTTTCCCTTTTAACATCTCTTAACAAACCTTTAACAAATTACCCCTCGCCAGCAAGTTAATTTCGTGCCAACAGAAAAACCAAACGTTATGAAACAATTGTACTTCAGAATATTACGGCTTCTGCCGGTGCTCTTTTTGGGATTAGCCGGCAACCATGCGTTCGGCCAGCGCGTAAACGGGACCATTACCGGGAGAATTATCGACGGCAAAACCAAAGAGCCCGTAGAATACGGGGTAGCCTCGCTTTTATCGGCCATCGATTCTACCGTAGTAGACAATGCGATGACCGGCAAAACCGGTGATTTTAAGTTTTACGGCGTAAAGGCAGGCTCCTATACGCTTAAGATCAGCTACCTGGGCTACCGGACGATGCGGAAGATCATCAATATCACCGCTCTTTCATCTAAAGTCGAGCTCGGTCTGCTGGAAATTGAAGCAGCCCCGCTAGGTTTAAAGGAGGTAGCCGTAGTAGGTGAAAAACCACCGGTAGTGGTAAAACCGGATACCATCGAATTTAACGCGGGATCTTTTAAGACCCGCGAAAACGCGATGACCGAGGACCTTTTGAAGAAACTCCCGGGCGTTACGGTCGATAAAGACGGCAACATTACCGCCTACGGCGAAAGCATAAAGAAAGTATACGTTGACGGCCGCGAGTTCTTTGGCAATGATCCCAAGATCGCTACACGTAACCTGCCTGCCAATATTATCGATAAGGTACAGGTGATCGACAAGAAATCGGACCAGGCCGAATTCACCAAGATCGACGACGGCCAGCGTGAAAAAGTATTAAACCTCACTATTAAAGAAGATAAAAAGATCGGGCTTTTCGGCAATGCCAGCCTGGGCGGCGGCGGGCAGGACCTTGCCATGTCGGGCGATGACCGTTTTGACGGCAGCCTGAGCATCAACCGCTTTAATAAACAGCAGCAGATCTCGCTCATTACCAACGGCAACAACACCAACAAAAGCAATTTCTCCATGCAGGACCTTGGCGACCTTACCGGCAACAACATGCTGGGTGCCATGGGCGGCGGCGGCGGAGGAGTGGTGGTGCGTTCTGTGAGCGTTAACGGCGCAAGCGCAGCTTCGGGGCCGGATAACTTTGCGCCTGCGCAGGGAGGGATCACCACGGCAGGTTCCGGCGGCATAAACTACCGCGATACCTGGGGGAAAAAATTCGATGTGAACGGAAGCTACTTCTACAATTACTCCGAAGCAGAAAACGAGCTGTCGAATAACCGCACCAACTTACTGGCGAACGGAAACTCGTACGCCAGCTCCAATACGAGCATGAACAACCAGCGCAGGAACCAGCGCCTGAACATGACGGTCGACTACAAGATCGATTCGCTGAACTCGATCCGGGTTACCCCTTCGCTCAGCTATAACAAGAACCAGCAGAACCAGTCGACCGGGTTTTCGGCAATGAACGACGCACTCGCTCCCATCAACTCCGGCAGCCGCACCAACCAAACCGGTTTCTCCGTACCTGCGTTTAATAACAACCTGCTCTATCGCCACAGCTTTATGAAAAGGGGACGTTCATTCTCTTTAAACGTGGCAAGCACGATAAACGGGTCGGCAACCGACGCCTACAACAACTCCAGCACGCAATATTACACCGCCGGGAACCCTAAGGAGGTGATCAGCCAGTACATCGACCAGCAATCACGCGTGAGCAACCACACCATCCGGGCCGCTTACATCGAGCCCGTTTCCCGCAACCGTTTCCTGGAGCTTAATTACCAGCTCACCGATAATTACAGTCATGCCGACCGTTCTACGTATAACTTCAGCCCGGTAACCAATGATTATACCGTGATCGATCCTGCACTGAGTAACATTTACAACAATACTTTCCTGGCCAACCAGTATGGATTTAACCTCCGCACGGTGCTTAAGAAAATGAATTACACGCTGGGACTTTCGCTGCAGCAGACAAATCTGAAGGGTGAAGCCACCAATTTACCAAGTGCCATCGATCACGATTACACCAGCATCCTTCCCAACGCAAATTTCAATTACCAGTTCACCCAGAACAAGCGTTTCTCGGCAAACTACCGCGCTTCGGTACGTCAGCCGACTATCGCGCAGCTACAGCCGGTTCCCGATAACAGCAACCCGCTCAACATCCGCAATGGTAACCCCGGCCTTAAACCGGAGTATAACAACATGCTGAACATGAGCTTCAGCAACTTCAGCGTAGCCTCTAAAAAGAGTTTCTTCGCATCGGCCATTGTGCAGCAAACGGATAACCGCATTGCCACGAAAGTCGACCTGGACCCTAATACCGGCAAACGGGTAAGCACCCCGGTGAACGTAGACGGCAACCTGCTGGCCAGCGCCAATATCTCGATCGGCGTTCCGTTAAAACGGCTTAAAACTTCCGTAAACGTGAATACTACCGTAAACACCCGCAGAGATGTGAACTTCAGTAATAACGACAAGAACATTACCAATGCGTACGCGGTTAGCGAAGGCATTAGTTGGAGCTACTCGTCCAAAGACACTTATGATTTCTACGTGAGCGTAAATGCCACGTATAACCGTACCGACTATTCGTTGCGATCGCTCGACGACCTGAACTATTATGACTACAGTGCCAGCACTGACTTCAACTACAACTTCCCCGGTGGCTTTAAAGCCGGTTTCGATATCGAATTTATTGCCAGCACCGGCCGCGGCGAAGGCTATAACCGGAACCTGGCATTGGTAGGCTCGAATGTTCAAAAAGACATCCTTAACAAGAAGGCGACCATTAAACTCTCGGTAAACGACCTGTTTAACAAGAATGTGAACGTGAATCGCAACGTTACCGAAAATGCCATCGACGATACCCGCAGCAACGTACTCCGCAGGTACTTCATGCTTAGTTTCACTTACCGGTTCAACAAATTCAGCGGCAGCGCACCCACCGTGGCGAATCAGGTGATAGTGAGGTAAGGCGGGGAAATGGGAATGGAGAACAGGGAATAGAGCACGGGCGGGCGCCCAATTACTTTCTGTTCTCCAGCCGCCCTATTTGGATTTGTTTTAAATAAGCCCTACATTTGAGCTGTTTAGAATCAAACATGAAGCTTTCGCAACTAGAGCCAGGGGAATCTGGTGTGATCAAAGAATTTACGGACCTCGAGATGTCGGTTAAGTTGATGGAGATGGGGTGCCTTCCGGGCGAATCCGTTAAAGTTCAGCGATTTGCGCCGCTTGGCGACCCGATTGCGATCACCGTTTCCGGCTACCAACTGAGCCTTCGCAAGCGGGAAGCCTCCACCATTATTTTGCACTAGCCGGATGATAAGTGAGCAGCGAGCTAAAAATTGCATTGGTAGGCAATCCCAATACCGGGAAATCCACACTCTTTAATGTTCTTACCGGGCTTAACCAGAAAATCGGGAACTTCCCGGGTGTTACGGTTGATAAAAAACTAGGCAGTTGCAAGCTCTCCGACGAACGTACCGTACAGGTGATCGACCTTCCGGGCACCTACAGCCTGTACCCGAAAAGCAAGGACGAGAGCATCGTTTTCGAAGTACTTGCTGACCGCAACAACTCAGCGCACCCGGACCTGGTGGTGATCGTAGCCGATGCATCCAACTTAAAACGTAACTTATTGCTGTACACGCAGGTGGCCGATCTTAAGATACCGGTCATCATTGCGCTGAATATGATGGACGTTGCCAGGAAAACCGGCACCACCATCAACGTCGATGCGCTGGCGTCGAAACTTGGGGTAAGGATCGTCCCCATCGCGGCACGCCAATCTGAAAACGTCCAGGCGCTTAAAGAGGCGATCTCGAATGCCTCGCGGCTGGCGCTGCAGGAAGACACCATCGAAGTAGAAGCCCTCGCGCCCGGCCTCATCGGTAAGATCCGGGAGGAACTGCAGGTAGATGCGCCTTACGTAGCGCTGCAGATCGCACACCAGCATGAGAACCTTACCTTCCTCACCGCTGCGCAAAGCGGCCGGGTGGAGGAACTCGAACGGGAGTTCTCTTTTCACTCGGCGAAATCGCAGGCAGCCGAAACAATTGCCCGTTATAATTACATCAACGACGTACTTTTCGATACCGTTGAAACCACCAACGACGCCCGGCAGGAACCGGTGAGCAATCGCATCGATAAGGTACTGACACACCGGTTCTGGGGCTTTATCATCTTTTTCGGCATCCTGTTCCTTATTTTCCAGTCTATATTCGCGTGGTCGGAATACCCGATGGGCCTTATCGAGGACCTGTTTGTCTGGCTCGCATCTGCCGTGCAGGCTGTGCTTCCCGAAGGCATCCTGGCCGACCTGCTGGTAGATGGCGTGATTGCGGGGCTAAGCGGCGTACTCGTATTCATCCCGCAGATCGCTATCCTGTTCGCTTTTATTTCCGTGCTCGAAGATACCGGCTACATGGCAAGGGTTACGTTCATGATGGACAAGCTTATGCGGAAAGTAGGACTGAATGGAAAATCGGTCGTACCTATGATCGGCGGACTGGCGTGTGCCGTGCCTTCCATCATGAGCGCCCGCAACATCGAAAACTGGAAAGACCGCATGATCACCATTATGGTTACGCCGCTGGTAAGCTGCTCGGCGCGTTTACCGGTATATACCCTGCTCATTTCGCTGGTAGTTCCTGACACCCGCGTTTGGGGAGTTATCAACATGCAGGGACTGGCCATGATGTCTATGTACGTGCTCAGCATCGTAAGCGCCATCCTGGTGGCCTGGGTGATGAAGGGCCTGATCCGCGCCCGCGACCGGGGGTACTTCATCATGGAGCTGCCGGTTTATCGCTTCCCGCGATGGAGCAACGTAGGCCTCACCATGTATGAAAAAGTAAAAGCCTTTGTGTTCCAGGCCGGCAAGGTGATCATTGCCGTTTCTATCGTACTATGGGTATTGGCCTCCTACGGCCCTCCCGGGAAGATCGAAGCCGCACAGCAAAAATACGATACCCCCGAATATTCGCAAAAATTCTCCCCGGAAGAGATCGGGCGGATGAAATCTTCCCAGAAACTGGAAAATTCATATGCCGGCGTACTTGGCCACGCCATCGAGCCTGCCATCCGCCCGCTGGGATACGACTGGAAGATCGGCATCGCACTTATTACGTCTTTCGCTGCGCGCGAAGTGTTTGTAGGTACGATGGCCACCATCTACAGTGTGGACGCCGACGACTCGAACATGGACTCGGTACGCGATAAGATGAACAATGCCCGCGACACGGAGACCGGCAGACCGGTATTCTCCCTGGCGACCTCGTTTTCCCTGATGTTGTTTTATGCGTTTGCGATGCAGTGTATCAGCACCATCGCCATTGTATACCGCGAAACCAAAAGCTGGAAATGGCCGGCGATCCAGTTCGGGTACATGACCGTAATGGCTTACGTGGCCGGCCTCATCGCATACCAGCTTTTAAAATAAGCGGTTCTTCGCGTATCTTTGGCTTTCTTTTGAGCGCTTGGATAAAATTACCGTCCTTTCCAGATACCTTCCGCCCGACGCCGCCCCGTTAATCGCCCGGTGGATAGACTACTTTAACTGCGAGTTCAAGGTCTCCCGGAGCAGGAATTCCAAGTATGGGGATTATCGTCCGCCTTACCAGGGTAAAGGGCACCGGATCTCCGTGAACTACAATCTTAACCCTTACGCGTTCCTGGTAACCACCGTGCACGAATTTGCTCACCTGCATACCTGGAACGAGCATAAGTTTAAAGCCAAACCGCACGGTACGGAGTGGAAATCGAATTTTAAACGGATGATGCGCCCTTTTTTCGACAAAGAGATCTTTCCACAGGACGTTAAACGTGCGATCGTCGGCTACCTGGAAAATCCCGCCGCTTCCAGCTGTACCGACCTGACGCTGTTCCGCACTTTAAGAAATTACGATGTGAAAAAAACGGCGGAAGCTGCAATGATCACGGTGGAAAAGGTAAAGGCAAACAGCCTGTTTAAAATGAAAAACGGGCGTGTATTCCGGAAAGAGGGGCTGATCAGGAAAAGATATCGCTGCGTGGAGGTTAAAACGGGACTGGTGTACCTGTTTAACCCGGTGGCGGAGGTGTTTGAGGTTGAGTGATTCCCTGATCCATTAATAAGCCACCAGTTTCTCCAGCATCTCTCCCAGCCTCGCTTTTGCGAGAAACGCTCCTTCCAGTACCGGGTGCATCGGCACGGCCGTATCCAAACTCGCGCACCTCATCACTGGCGCGTCCAGGTACCGGAAACAATGCTCCCCTATCCAGGCCGCCAGTTCGGCGCCGAACCCGCAAGTCAGCGTATCCTCGTGGAGGATAAGTACGCGGCCTGTTTTCTTCACGGTAGTCGTCACCGCCTCTTTGTCCCAGGGCTGCAGGCTGCGCAGGTCGAGCAGGTCTGCGGCAATACCCGGGTGGCCGGCCAGGTAGCCTAACGCCCAATGTACGCCCATACCATAAGTAATGATGCTGCAAGCTTCGCCTTCCTGTACTAAACGGGCTTTCCCGATCGGGGTATGGTAATACCCTTCGGGAACTTCTTCCGTAAGCGCACGATACAGGTATTTATGCTCGAAGTACATTACGGGGTTAGGGTCGTCGATGGCTGCAAGCAGCAAGCCCTTCGCATCTGCGGGAAAAGCAGGATAAACTACCTTCAGCCCCGGGGTCTTAGTGAACCAGGCTTCATTGCTTTGCGAATGGAACGGGCCTGCCCCGGTTCCCGCGCCGGTTGGCATCCGGATCACTACATCGGCTTTTTCCTGCCAGCGATAGTGTGTTTTGGCGAGGTTGTTAACCACCTGGTTAAAGCCGGAGCTTACGAAATCTGCGAACTGCATCTCCACCATCGCTTTATACCCGTTGATGGAAAGGCCCAATGCGGCGCCCACGATGGCCGACTCACAGATCGGGGTGTTCCTGACGCGCTCCCGGCCGAAGGCCTCTGCCATTCCCTGCGTGATCTTAAAGGCGCCTCCGTATTCGGCTATGTCCTGCCCCATCAGCACCAGTGTCGGGTGACGCTGCATGGCGAGGTTTAACGCGCTGCTGATGGCGTCGATATAACGCACGGGAGATGAACCGGTACCCGCCGGCTCGTAGGGAACGGTCGCCGGCGCATACATATCGCCGAGCTCTTGTGCCGCATCGGCCACAGGCTCCTCATCCGCGAAAGCGAGGTCGATCTCGTGTTCCAGCCCGGCTTTTATGCGCTCACGGCTGGCAACGATCATCGCCGGGCTAAGCACCTCCTCCTGCAGCAGGTATCGCTCAAAATTCTGCAGTGGGTCCTTCCTACCCCACTCTTCGATCAGGGAGGGCGGTACATATTTTACACCCGAAGCCTCCTCGTGTCCGCGCATGCGAAAAGTGGCGCATTCCACCAGCACCGGGCGCGGGTGTCGCCGGATATCGGCAGCCAGCTCATTAATGGTGTGGAAAACTTCGAGAATGTTATTGCCGTCTATCAGCCGTCCCTCTATCCCGTACCCGATCGCCCTGTCGGCCAGGTTCTTACAACGATACTGTTCGCTTACGGGTGTGGATAACCCATAACCGTTATTCTCCACCAGGAAGATCACCGGCAGGTCCCATACGGCCGCCACGTTAACGGCTTCGTGGAAATCGCCCTCGCTGGTGGCGCCCTCACCTGTAAAAACGAGGGTGGCCAGGGGCTCTTTTTTCAGCAGGTGCGCCAGGGCGATGCCATCGGCCAGGGCCATCTGCGGGCCAAGATGCGAGATCATGCCGATGATCTTATACGCCTGTGTTCCGAAATGAAAGGAGCGGTCGCGCCCTTTTGTAAAACCGGTAAGCTTTCCCTGCCACTGTGCCATCAACTTACGTAACGGGATGTTCCGGGTGGTAAAAACGCCGAGGTTCCGGTGCATCGGCAGGATGTATTCGGCGGGTTTCATGGCCAGCGTGCTCCCTACCGCAATGGCTTCCTGCCCGATCCCGGAGAACCATTTGCCGATCTTCCCCTGGCGGAGGAGAACCAGCATCTTTTCCTCGATCATCCTGGGAAGCAGCAAACACTCGTAAAAGTGGAGCAATGCAGCGTCATCAAGATCCTTTCTATCAAAAAACATCCGATAAACTTACCTATTATTTCAAAACTTTGTAGGTTTGAGGTTATGAAAAGAATACTGTGTTGTATTATGCTGCTGGCGATTACCCCTGTTGCTTTCTCGCAAGATTACATCCTCCTGCCGGGAGAGTTTTTCCTGTCGAAAGGGCAATCATTAAATGTCGGTCTGCTGATCAGTAACAAACTCGAAAACCCGAAAGAAGATAAGTACGAATCTGCAAAGGTCACCAAGTTCACCATCCTGGAAGATGGTAAGAAAGCGGACCTGAAAGCCGGTGCTGCCGAAGGTGCAAAACCCGTGCTGCTACGCCCCATGGCTTATAGCGGACTCGCATTGCTGGCCATGGAACGAAGCCCGCAGGCATATGATTTTGAAAAAACCGAATTCCTGGAACACCTGGAGCAGGAAGGGCTCTCTGACCTGCATAAAAAGGCGGAAACCATGGGACAGCCCGAATTCCGGGAGAAATATACCAGCTATATGAAAGCACTGGTAATGGTAGACAAGGCCTCCGGCGGGATCTACGGCGAAAAACTTGGCCAGGAGCTCGAGATCCTGTTGCTGCAGAATCCTTACAAAATGAAATACGGCGACGACATGATCGCGCAGGTACTTTTCCAGGGGAAACCGTTGAGCAAGGCACGGGTCGGCGTACAAACGAAAGGGCTGAATGGCAGCGTGTTCGAAGCCAATTACACGTCTGACATTGAAGGAAAGATCTATTTCAAATTGAACCGATCCGGTAAATGGGTGATCAGGATGATCTACTTACGGCCCGCCACCACCGATAAAACAGCCGATTTCGAGAGCTGGCGGTCCAGTTACAGCTTTGGATTCAAAGAAGGGCTGTAGCTAGTTTTCCCGTTCCTTAAATTGCTGGGAGAACGACTTTCCGGCTACCTTTGGCAGCTCACGATGTTTTCCCCACGTCTTCTTAAAGAACAGCTTCAGGACCCGGTTTTTCCATTTTCCGCCAAAGAAGTCCATCAGGCTTCGTTTAAGCATGGCTTTTCTCCAGCTTTTCCAGCCCATGGATTCGGCGTTGGTAACCAGTCCGCCTTTCACGGAATCGCGGCGGTTGAGCAGCAACATTTTGTGGATATCGATCTTCGCCGGGCAAACTTCCGAGCATTTCCCGCAGAGCGAAGAAGCGTAGCTCAGGTGCTTAAAATCCTCCATCCCGCGTAGATGCGGGGTAATGATCGATCCGATCGGTCCGCTATAAGTGGTTTCATACGTGTGTCCGCCGATGTTTTTGTACACCGGGCATGCATTGAGACAAGCGCCGCAGCGGATACAATACAGCCCTTGCCGCTGGTCCTTTTGCGCAAGCAGGTTCGTGCGGCCGTTGTCGAGCAGGATCACAAACATCTTTTCGGGGCCATCGGTTTCGGTTTCCTGGCGGGGACCGCTTAAAATGGTATTATAAGCGGTGAGGTTCTGCCCGGTGCCATGCGTGGCGAGCAAGGGCCAGTACAGGTCGAGGTCGGCTATGGAAGGGATGATCTTTTCGATCCCGGCAATGGCGATGTGAATCCTGGGGAAAGTGGTGGTAAGCCTCGCGTTGCCTTCGTTCTCGGTAACGGCTATGCTCCCGGTATCGGCCAGGAGAAAATTCGCGCCGGTAATACCGACATCAGCCGTAATATATTTTTCGCGCAGCAGCTCCCGTGCTTTCAGGGTAAGCTGTTCGGGGGTTGCATCGGGCGGCGTGCCGAACTTCTCGTGGAACAGTTTGGCGATATCCTCTTTGCTGAGGTGCATGGCCGGGGTCACAATGTGGTAGGGCTTCTGGCCAAGCAGCTGTACGATGTATTCGCCGAGGTCGCTTTCGAGGGCTTCCACCCCGTTCTCCTGCAGGAACCCGTTCAGGTGGATCTCCTCGGTGGTCATCGATTTACCTTTGATCACCGTCTTGGCGCCGGCCTCCCGGAGGATCTGGAGGATCTCTCTGCGCGCCTCTTCCGCATCATTTGCCCAGATCACTTTCCCCCCGCGGCGCTGGAAATTGGATTCGAACTCAGGCAGGAGCTTATCCAGGTTCTCCATCACTTTCCACTTGATCACGTGCGCTTTGCGCTTCGAGTTTTCCAGGTTAGCCAGCCGTGAAAGGCCGCGCTGCACAGATGTGTCGTACCTGCCGATATTGAAGTTAATGATGCGCCGGTGATCAGCATCAAAGGCTTTGGCCTCAGACTCCGACTGGAAATTGTCTGCGAATTTCATTATTACGAAGGTAGGATATTTACAGCCGCTTGTAACCTGTGTGGAAAAATCTTCGTCTGCTCCATATAAATAAAGAACTCATGAATAAGCTAATCATTTACACGATCGTTGCAGCTGCGGCATTTTTGCAGGCTTGCTCCTCACAGGTTTACAACAACAAATCATATGTTAAGTCGAACGATCTTACCGGGAAAAAAATCGCCATCCTGCCCGTAGAGGTTGAATTCACCGGCCGGCTGCCAAAAGGGTACTCGCTTGACAAAAAGGTCGCCGAAGAAGAAACAGAAGGCGTAACCATCCAGAACACCATCTACAGCCAGTACCTTTATCATTCTGCAAAAGGCGGGAGCCGCAAATCGGTTGAGCTGATCAACGTCGACCAGGTGAACAGCCGGTTAAAAGCAAACGGCATCGGCGTTCGCGAGTCGTGGAGCATGAATCCCGATAGCCTTGGCAAACTGATAGGTGCCGACCTCGTGTTAAAAGTCCGTATTAAGAAGAACCGGATCATGTCAGAAAGCGCCGCGTTCGGCATGGATGTAGCCGGCAATGTGCTGGATAAGATCCTAAGCAACAAAAATAACAGTTCTGTAGTACCTGTTGTAAACTCGAAAACCTACAATATCTATGTTCAGGCCACGCTCAGCGACGCAAAGAGCCACGAGGTGGTTACCAAGTTCTCCCGCCAACGCGATGCCGACTGGAACAGATCACCTGAAACGGTGGTAAAATCCACCGGGAAGAAAATAGTGAAGAAGGGAGTGGTTTACGCGCAGCAGTAAAGTTAAGCCATAACTGATCGCTGATCGCTGATCGCTGATCACTGATCACTGATAACTGATAACCCAACAACAAAAAGCCTGAAGTAACGTTCGTCGCTTCAGGCTTTTTTACGTTAACTATGCGGGATTACCTCGGCGGGATCACGGTCTTCACGTCCACCACGGGGCGCTTGTCGCGGTTGGCAAGGTCCCAGCCGGTGTAAAACGCCAGTTGTGCGCGTTTGGCCAGTAACGGGAAATTAATCTTGCTTACCTCGTCGCCGGGACGATGGTAGTCTGCGTGCACTCCGTTGAAGTAAAAAATGATCGGAACATTATGTTTCGCAAAGTTATAATGATCGGAGCGGTAATAGTAGCGGTTCTTGTCGTTCAGGTCGTCGTATTTATAATCGGCCACCATATTCAGGTAAGTAGCATTGGCCTTCTCGCTTACTTCACGCAGGGTGGTGCTCAGCATGGCCGAGCCGATCACGTATACATAGTTGGCAGAATCCGGCTTTCCGATATATTCTTCGCCGATGCGGCCGATCATGTCGATGTTCAGGTCGGCGACAGTGTTCTCTAACGGGAAAACCGGGTGATCGGTATACCACTCAGAGCCCAGCAGCCCCTTTTCTTCGCCTACGTTGCCGAGGAACAGGATGCTGCGGCGCGGGCCGTGTTTTTCCTTTTTCGCTTTTGCGAAGGCTGTAGCGATCTCGAGGATACCGGTAGTGCCGGAACCGTCATCATCTGCGCCGTTGTTCACTTTATCGTTAGGATTATTGGTGGTTAAACCGATATGGTCGTAATGTGCCGAAAAAACGAGTACTTCATGTTTAAGCTTAGGATCAGATCCTTCCATAAAGCCAAGTACTTCTCTTGCCAGTACCGGTGTGTAAGTGGCTTGTACGTCGACCGTTAGCGACGACGTAAATGTTACCGGCGACGATTTTCCGCTTTCCTGGATACCTTTCTGGAGATCTTCCACTTTCCTGCCGGCAGAGGCCATCAGCTGGTTTACCGCATCGGCGGATAGCGTGATGGAATTGATCTGCGTTTTTTCTTTACCCATAATGAGCTGCGGACGTGCGGCACCCCCGGCACGACCCTGGAAGCCCCCTGCGTTTTGTGCGCCGGCAGAAACGGTAACGATCAGCGCCGGGTTCTTCTCTCTTAAAACCGTCAGCTTTTTGGGAGTACGTCCGGCTGTCCATTCAGAAGGTGTAGCGGTACCGCTTACCAGCGAAACACCGTTCACCATCGGCTCGCCGGATAGCACCACCACTACTTTTCCCGCCAGGTCGACGCCTGTAAGATCATCGTATTTAGGCGACTGGATACCATAGCCTACGAAAACGAAATTAGTGAAGGTAGACTTCGTACCCACATAGTTGGCAATGGTAAAATCTTTTGATTCCAGGGATTTATCATTTACTGCAATGCTCCTGTTGGTGATCAATTTCTCGGTCAGTTCCAGGTTCTGGAAATAGTCGCCTTTTACCGGGCCTTTTAATCCGAGCGACTGGAAGTGCTTTTTAATATACTGGGCGGCTTTCTCAGCGCCTGCCTTCCCGGTTTCCCGTCCTTCGTATTCATCAGATGCCAGGATGCTCAGGTGTTTTTTCGCTTCTTCGGCAGTGATAAGGCCTGCGTACTTCTGTGCGAATTTATCCTGTGCAAACAACTGCGTTGCGAAGCCCAGCGATAATGTGAAGAGTAATTGTTTTCTCATATGTTTATTTTGCTAATAAGTCATTATTTGTCCGGCAATTTAACAGGATATCTTGCCCACCCTGCCGGCATGCCTTCCGCCTTCAAAAGCGGTATCCAGGAATTTCCTAACGATGTGCTGGGTCAACTCTTTCGAAATAAACCGGGCAGGGATACAAAGCACGTTCGCATCGTTATGCTGGCGTGCCAGTGAAGCGAGCTCCTCGGTCCAGCAGATGGCCGCACGAATGCCCTGGTGCTTGTTGGCGGTGATGGCCACACCGTTGGCGCTGCCGCATACCAGGATCCCGAAAGTGAAACCGCCGCTTTCCACGGCCGATGCTACCGGGTGGGCGAAATCCGGGTAATCAACGGAATCTGCACTATATGTGCCAAAATCTTTCAACTCGCAGTCGTCCAGCAAGCTGATAATAAACTCCTTATAATCGAAGCCGGCATGGTCGGCGCCGATCGCTACAGATAGTGTGCTCACGTTATCTTTTATAAAATTCTAATTCCGCTTTTTTCTTGCTTCGCTCCACCATCCCAGAAATGGTGATGCTGAATTCATATAAAATGAACAGCGGGAAGCTTACCACCATCATGGTCAGGATATCCGGGGTTGGCGTAACCACGGCCGCAATAATGAGGATGATCACGATCGCGTACCTGCGCGACGAACGCATGAACTTCGGTGTCATCAGGCCCATTTTGGAAAGTACGAAGATCACTACCGGCAGCTCGAAAACGATACCAGTGCCGATGGTGAGCGTGGCGACAGACGACATGTATGAGTCGATCTCGATCATGTTCTTAATGTCGCTGCTCACCACGAAGCCGGCAAGGAAATTGATCGACATCGGCGTGATGATGTAATAACCGAAAAGAATTCCCAGCAAGAACAGGGCGCTCGCAAAAAAAACAAAACCGGTGGTAGATTTCTGTTCTGTTTCATTCAGGCCCGGCTTAATAAAACGCCAGAGCTCGAACAGCAGGTAAGGAATGCCGAAGATCACACCGATCATCAGCGAGGAGTTCATCTGCAGCGTAAACTGCCCCGCCATTTCGGTATTGATCAGCTCGAAATTGATCTTGGTAACACAAAAATCCGAAAAAAGCGACGGGAAATTCTTGCTGAGCAGGCACATCATCCGGTAGGTCCAGAAGCCAGTGTGCTTGGGCCCCAGGATCACCTCGTTGTAGATGAAATCGTAATAACACCAGGCAAGCGTGGCGAAAATACAAATAGCAATTGCCGAACGGATTAAATGTCCCCTGAGCACATCTAGGTGATCGAAGAAGGACATTTCTGCTTCAATATTCTTTCCCTTTTCTTTTATGGCCTGGATCAGGTCTTCTGAACGCTTTTTACTCATAGTGCGGAAACAAAAATACCATTCTGTAAGATGTAAGAATGGTATTTACGGTATTTTTTTGATTACGGATGGCCTGGCACTTATTCTTCCTCCAGGTCAAAGGTCTCCATAAACTTGGTGGTGAAGTTACCCGCCCGGAAATTCGGGTCTTTTAGCAGCCTGAGGTGAAAGGGGATCGTGGTTTTAACCCCTTCGATCACGAACTCGCTGAGTGCGCGTTCCATGGTCGACAATGCTTCTTCGCGGGTTTGCGCCACGCAGATCAGCTTGGCTATCATCGAATCATAGTTCGGCGGGATCTGGTAGCCCGAATACACGTGCGTATCTACGCGAACGCCATGGCCGCCGGGTGAGTGGAAGTTGGTGATCTTTCCCGGAGACGGGCGAAAGCCATTAAACGGGTCCTCGGCGTTAATGCGGCACTCGATGGCATGCATCTCGGGAGTATAGTTCTTCCCGGAGATGGGAATACCGGCCGCAACTTTGATCTGTTCTTTGATCAGGTCGAAGTTGATCACTTCCTCCGTTACGGGGTGCTCCACCTGGATACGGGTGTTCATCTCCATGAAATAGAAATTACGGTGTTTATCTACAAGAAACTCTATGGTTCCCGCACCTTCGTAATTAACGGCCTGCGCGCCTTTAATAGCAGCCTCGCCCATTTTCTCGCGCAGCGCGGGAGTCATGAACGGTGACGGTGATTCCTCTACCAGTTTCTGGTGCCTGCGCTGTATGGAACAATCGCGTTCCGAAAGGTGCGAAACTTTGCCGTATTGGTCGCCCACCACCTGGATTTCGATGTGCCGGGGATCTTCTACGTATTTCTCCAGGTAAATGCCATCGTTGCCGAAAGCGGCACCGGCTTCCTGTCGGGCAGAATCCCAGGCATTTTCAAACTCCGAATCTTTCCAGACGATGCGCATTCCGCGTCCGCCGCCACCGGCTGTCGCTTTCAGGATAATGGGGTAGCCGATCTGATTAGCGATGACGATACCTTCTTTAACGTCGCCGAGCAAACCGTCGGAGCCGGGGATAGTAGGTACGCCTGCCTGTTTCATGGTTTCCTTGGCGGAAGCTTTATCGCCCATTCCGTTGATCTGTTCCGGCGTCGCGCCGATGAACTTGATCCCGTAATCGCGGCAGATTGCCGAGAACTTGGCATTTTCTGAAAGAAATCCATACCCTGGGTGAATCGCGTCGGCATTGGTTACTTCCGCCGCCGAAATGATATTCGGGATGCTCAGGTACGAGTCTTTGCTGGCGGGAGGACCGATACATACTGCTTCGTCGGCGAACCGCACATGGAGGCTATCACGGTCGGCTGTAGAATAAACAGCTACGGTTTTAATGCCCATCTCTTTGCAGGTGCGAATGATACGCAAAGCGATTTCTCCACGGTTTGCAATTAATATTTTTTTGAACATGTTTCGATGCTTTGTAGGGATGCAATGGTCGAACACGGTGCCGCGCACCGGAGTGATTGCTGATTATATAGGCTCGATCAGGAACAGGGGTTGATCGTATTCAACCGGGCTGGCGTTGTCGACCAGGACTTTTACCACGCGGCCAGAAAACTCAGCTTCGATCTCGTTGAAAAGTTTCATGGCCTCGATGATGCAAACCACATCACCGGCTTTGACCTCATCGCCCACGTTCACGAAGAGCGGCTTATCCGGCCCCGAAGAGCGGTAAAAAGTACCGATCATGGGAGATTTCAGTGTTACCAGGTTAGTAGGCTCTTCCGCCGTGGCGGCAGGCGCAGCAGCGGCCGGCGAAGCGGGGGCTGTTGCCGGAGCCGGGGCGTGGTAAGCAGGTGCCTGCGGAACAGTTGCCTGTACGTACGTTGGAGCCTGGTTCGTCTTTATAGTAATCTTAAAGTTCTCCTGCTCAATCGCAACTTCGTTTACGCCCGATTTGGAAACAAACTTGATAAGCTCCTGAATTTGTTTAATATCCATTTTTTCCGGTTTGATTATGTTTTGAAGAGTTCAAAAGTCGAAAATATAATCTCAAAACAGTGTATAAGGTTTTTACTTTTTTTGTATGTGTGCGTGCCGCGCTTAATACGCCCATTTGAGGTATACGGAGCCCCAGGTAAAACCGCCGCCAAATGCCGCAAGTATCAGGTTATCACCCTTTTTCAGGCGGCTTTCCCATTCCCACAAACAAAGCGGGATAGTGCCATTGGTGGTATTTCCGTAACGTTCGATATTGATCATCACTTTATCAGAGGTAACGCCGGTGCGGTTGGCCGTGGCATCGATAATACGTTTATTGGCCTGGTGAGGTACCAGCCACGCGATATCGTCTGAAGTAAGGTTGTTACGCTGCATGATCTCCGCAGCCACATCGGCCATATTGGTCACCGCAAATTTAAAAACCGTTTGTCCCTCCTGGTAGGCGAAATGCTCGTGGGCATCTATGGTTTCGTGCGAGGCCGGCTTAAGAGAGCCGCCCGCCTTCATGTTAAGGTATTGTGCACCTGAGCCGTCGCTTTTCAGGATCGAATCCATCACGCCGTAAGGTTCTTCGGAAGGCTCGAGCAAGGCTGCTCCGCAACCATCGCCAAAGATGATACAGGTGGTACGGTCTTCGTAGTTAATGATAGACGACATTTTATCGCCGCCCACTATCAGCACTTTTTTGTGCTTACCCGATTCGATGAACTGGGCGCCGGTAGTTAGCCCGAACAGGAAACCCGAGCAAGCGGCCTGCAGGTCGTATCCCCAGGCCTTGGTGGCGCCAATCTTGTGTGCAAGGATGTTCGCTGTCGCCGGAAAAGGCATATCTGGCGTAGAAGTGCAGAAGATGATGAGGTCGATCTCATCGGCAGTTATGCCGCGTTTTTTTAGCAACCCATTTACCGCTGGAACAGCCATGTCTGAAGTTGCCAGCCCCTCTCCCTTTAGTATCCTTCTTTCCCTGATCCCGGTACGGCTGAGGATCCATTCATCATTCGTATCCACCATGGCTTCCAGTTCATGGTTGGTGAGAATGTATTCAGGTGCGTACCCATTAACCGCTGTGATGGCAGCGAAAATTTTTTGCATACTGATCTTTTAGAATTAGTTGAAAGCCGCCGTGATCTTGTCAACCAGCTTTGACAGGATCATACTGCGGGATAAAAGGATCATATTTTTAATCGCTTCGGGATTTGAGATTCCGTGCCCGATGATCACCGGGGCATTCACGCCCAGGATAGGGCTGCCACCATACTGCTCATAGTTAAAGCGATCAAAGAACTCGTCCTTAAAGCCCTTTTTAAGCGTCAGGATATAAAAAGTTTCGGCCAGTTTTAACATTACGTTACCTGTAAAACCGTCGCAAACGACCACATCGGCTTTGCTGTTAAACAGGTCACGGCCCTCGATATTCCC
The DNA here is from genome assembly GCF_009834915.1 of Hufsiella ginkgonis. Classification (GTDB taxonomy): domain Bacteria; phylum Bacteroidota; class Bacteroidia; order Sphingobacteriales; family Sphingobacteriaceae; genus Hufsiella; species Hufsiella ginkgonis. The sequence continues at coordinate 105,605 of NZ_WVHS01000004.1, forward strand.
GATAAAATTGTAAAGGTGTGTGTCCTTCATTACAGAATGAGTGGCCATCGAAAGCAGGTTTCCTTTTTCTTCCTCTTCACCGATGTTCATAAGGCCCACTTTGGGATTTTTAATATGCAGGATATTTTCTGCATACAAGCTTCCCAGGGCGCCGAACTGGAGGAGGTTATCGGGTTTGCAATCGGCGTTGGCACCAACATCGAGCATCAACCCGTAACCGGATTTAAGCTTGGGAACGATGGTAGCGAGTGCCGGCCGGATAATCCCCGGAATGGTTTTGATGCTGAACATGGCGCCAACCAGCATAGCACCGGTATTACCAGCAGAAGAAAACGAGTCAAGCTTCTTTTCTTTCAGCAGCCTAAAGCCCAGGCTGATACTTGAATTAGGCTTCTGTACGATGGCTTTGGTGGGATGCTCGCCCATACCGATCACGTCTGTGGTATGCACGAACTCAAACAGGTCGGGGTTAAAATCCTGTTCGGCAAAAAAAGGTAACGCCTGGTCCCTGTTGCCGATCAGGACGATGGCCTGGTCCTTTGACAATGCTTTATAAGCAGCTATAGCGCCCAAAACCGCTGCTTTGGGAGCGAAATCACCGCCCATAATATCTAAGCCGATCTTCATCAGGATAAAGATATAAGATATAAAAAGCCCGTACAAGGGCTTTTTATCGCTGAAGTTTCGTTATGCAACCGGAGCCGACTCAACAAGGATTTTTCCGTTGTAGTAAAGGTTACCGTCAACCTCGTACGCACGATGCGGAAGGTGCACAGTACCAGTGGTTTGGCAGGTGGTTAACGAAGGCATCTTCGCCTTGTCATGCGTTCTTCTCTTATCTCTCCTGGATTTGGATATTTTTCGTTTTGGGTGTGCCATTGTTCACTCTTTAGTTATTTTTTATCTTCTTCAGCGCTTCCCACCTTGGGTCGGCTGTATTTTCCGTTGTTTCGTCAGACTCTTCCTTCGGTGCCAGGCTCTCCAGCCGGCTGATCATTTCCTTGTCGCACCACTCGGTATTTCCTTCGTCTGCGCAGCGGTTTATATAAGGTACCGCTACGTTCACATACTCGTACAGGAGTGTAGAAATATCGATCTCATGATCATTCCTTCCCAGTATGATGATCTCGTCCATGTCATCCTCTTCGCTGCTGCCAAATTTAGCGATCTGCCTTTCAGCGATCTCTACCGGGTAAGGGTAATCCGCCAGGCACACATCGCAGCTCAGGAAAATGATTCCTTTTATCGTGAAAGATAAGATCAGCATGGTTTCCTGTTTCTCCATTTCCAGGAGAACGGTCAGTTTACCATTCTTCACCAGGGAGTATTCAAACTCTGCAAAGAAGCGCTCATCCAATTCGTACCCGAATTGGTGTTTACCAATCTTAAGACCTGTAAACGGAATGCGATATTGCTGCAACGATTTCAAAGCACGACAATTGAGCCTGCAAAGATAGAAATTTATCATATGCAGTGAAAGTTTTTTTTAAAGTCTACCGCTTGCCTGCGCGGGTCTCCATTTCGCGCACCGGCATGGTGATCATCCGGCCCACCGGCTCCTGGTCGCGGTAGGTGATCACTTTCAGCGTAGTGGCATCTTTTGGCGGCGTTAACGGGGCGGTGTACTTGGGATAAAACCTGTCGGGAAAAGTGTTATCGAACGTATAATATATTTCCAGCCCCTCTATTTCCGTAGCAAGCTGAATGCTGATCTGGCCGTTCGCCTCCTTTTTTGCCGAAAAGATAGGGTCATACATACTGCGCGAATATTTCACGTTCGCCTGGTCGAAGCGGTTAAAGTGATGCTCTACGCGCGATATGAAATTACCCCAGTTCTTCTTGTTTTTTGGCGACCAAACGGATTCGGCGATGGCCAAAGCCCGTGGCCAAATCATGTATTGCACCTGCCGGAAGTTATATACCTGCTCGGTCCATAGGTTTGCCTGCCCACCTTTAATATACTTTTCGTCGGCGCCTGCGGGTACCGGGTCAAACTGGTAAGCCTTGTTGAGCCGAAGGGAGGCGTAGATCACCGGCTCAACGATGGCGTCCCCCTGCATATAATCGAGGTAAGAATAGGCCGTGGGGCTCATCACCACATCATGCTGCATTTTGGTAGCTTCTATGGCTGCTTTATCCCCGCGCCAGGCCATTACCGCCGCACCGGGAGCCAGGCCTCCTTCGAGGATCTCGTCCCAGCCGATCACTTTCTTTCCCTTGGATTCCACGATCTTCACCACCCGCTTTTCGAAGTAGCTTTGTACTTCCTGCATGGTTTTCAGGTTCTCGCGCTGCATCAAGGCTTTTATGCTGTCACTCTTGGCCCAAAAGTTTTTTGCACATTCGTCGCCACCAACATGAATATATTCAAACGGGAATAATGTGGATAACTCACCAAATACTTTATCCAGGAAGTTATACACATTTTCATTGGCCGGGCAAAGCGTGTTATCCACACTGGCGAGGATCACTCCACCTCCTACCCAGTTCATAAAACCTGCTTCACCAGAATATACCTGGTAATTTACGGCATCCGCGGTACAGGAGAGCTCGGGATACGACGCCACCGCCGCCATGCTGTGGCCGGGGACATCGATCTCGGGAAGCACATTTACAAACCGCTCTTGGGCGTACCGCACCACTTCTTTGATGTCTTCCTGCGTGTAAAAGCCGCCCTGTGTACGGGGCTCATCGGGCATAGATGCGGAGAACGTTCCGAACTTGCCTACTTTGGGAACGTTCCACGCGCCCTTTTGGGTAAGGTTCGGCAAGCTCTTTATTTCTACGCGCCAGCCGGAATCGTCGGTAAGGTGCCAATGAAATACATTGTATTTATAACGGGCCATGCGGTCGATATACGCTTTCACTTCATCTTTGGTAAAAAAGTGACGGGCAACATCGAGCATCAATCCCCGCCAGGGGAAACGCGGGTAGTCGGTAATGGTTACGGCAGGTGCCTGCCATTTCACATGGCTTTTAACCAGGTCACTTTCAATCTCTTCGGGAAATAGCTGAAGCAGTGTTTGCGCTCCATAAAACAACCCGGCCGGTTCGTTGGCGGTGATGGTCGCCCCCTTTGGTGTTACCGAAAGATAATAGCCCTCAGGCCCGATCAGGGCATCAGCCTGTGAATTCAATACCAGGTTAATAACTGACGCGGGGCCATGAGCACCTACTTTAACCGGGTAACCGGTGGCTTTTACCAACCGCTGCTGCAAAAATGACGCAACGGATAGTACCGCCGGTTGTGAACCCGCTACGATTACCGTATTTTCCTGGAGCACGAAGCTTCCGGGAAGCTGCACCACCTTTACAGGCTGAGGGATAATAGAGATCGGTTCTGCGGCCGTTTGCGCGAAGACCGGGGAAGTGAACAACCAGCAAAAAAGCGCTGTTAATGCGTATTTCATAAGAGAGCGGGAAAAGTAAAACGGGAAAGTTACGCATTTTGGGCTTAAAACCCGGTTAGTTCGCCCATATTTTGAAAGGGATTATATAACCTGGTCGGGATCATATCCCGTATAGTTCATTTCAGCCTCTTTAAAACCGATCCTGTTTATGATTGTGTTATTGCAGCCAGGTCCCTGGTAGCCGGTCCGGTTAACACCTTGCCATCAATATCATAACGGGCGCCGTGACAAGGGCAATCCCAGCTTTTTTCTGCGCCGTTCCAGTTAACGATACATCCGGCATGAGTGCAGGTAGGATTAAGGGCATGAACTACGCCGTCTTCATCCCGGTATGCCGCGACCTTCTCCCCGTCTACTTCAACCAACTTGCCGGTGCCTGGTTTTAAACGCTTCAGCGAATCGGTTTCCCGGAAACTGAAACGATCAGCGACAAAGCGACGCACTACATCCGCGTTTTCTTTCACGAATTCGGTGAAACCCGCCATAGGTTTAATACGCGACGCATTAAAAAGACCGGCATACTTGTTTTCCCTGCCCGATACCAGGTCGGCGAGAATGCCGGCGGCGACACTGCCCAGCATCATGCCGTTGCCATTATAACCTGTAGCACAATAAATTCCTTTTTCTGCAAACGGCATTTGCCCGATGTACGGTAATCCGTCTACCGGCACATAATACTGGCTGGACCAGCGGTATTTGACCGAGGATATGTTATAATATTTCCGGGTATATTTTTCAAGGTCGGCAAATGACTTTTCCGGGTCTTCGTGACCAGTTTTATGATCGAGACCGCCCACCAATAAGAGCTCCTCCCCGTTGACGATGTGGCTCCGCACGTAATGATAAGGTTCCTGGGTATCGTAAATCAGTGCATCCGGGTATTTACCGCTTTTCAGTTTCACTGCCAGCACATAACTCCGGTAAGGTGCGCACTCGAAATTAAAAACATTAATATTGGGAGGCATGTGGGTGGCATAGATCATATTTTTGGCGCGGACACCGCCTGCAAGGTGAATCCCGTCCTCATATCCGGTCTGTTCGATCCTGGTATTCTCCAATAACCGCCCGCCCGCATCGAGGTAGGCGTGCTTCAGCGCCTGGAGGTATTTTAAAGGATGAAATTGTGCCTGACCGTCGAATAGTAACGCCTTTTTGTAGGGCACGGGGGTTGGCACTTCACTGGCATATTGTACCGCAACCCCGACTTTACCCGCGCCCTCATAAATATCGTCGAGCTGTTTTACTTCCTCGTCACTTTCGGCGTACACGTAGCCAGGCTTGCTTTCATAATCGCAATCGATCTCCAGGTCGTCCACATGACGCTTGATCATTGTCATTCCCTCAGCAATAGCATCAGCGAAAAGCTGTGCGCCTTCTTTACCAAATGCACTTTCAACTTCGTTAAACGTTGTATCTGCGAATGTGTTGATGTGCGCGCTGGTACCGCCGGTGGTGCCAAAACCTACGCCCCGGGCATCTGCCAATACGGTCTGCTTCCCGGCTTTTTGCAATAGCAGGGCAGCGGTAAGGCCTGTTATGCCGCCACCCACTATCAGGCAATCGTATACAAGGTTGTTGGTTGGCGTATTATCCGGTAGTGAAACATTTGGTTGATCCTGCCAGGGACTTAGATTCCCGCCGTCTCTCCCTGTCACAGTTTTATCGGTTTGCATAGGTTTTTGTTTGGGTAACCTGAGTATAACCAATTACATGCCAGCCTTTGTTTCTTAAACATTCCGCCCGGGAATAGTTAAGCGGTTATCCGGGGCTGTATTCTTAATGGTACACGGGCAATTTTAGCGTAGCGCTTTCCCGACACGTATAAATCCGGCTGGTCGGGGGGTATGTACTTAACCTGGCCGGGATTTAAACATTTAGCCGGCAAGGCCGTTTTATGTATCTGCTAACAAGCGCTGCTATGAACGACTTATCTCCCTGGGCGGCATCTGTAGAAGAGATCTTTGACGCCAATACTGCTCGTGAGCTGTATACTCACCTATTGGGAAGTTATAAAATTAAGGTTTACTGCATTACCAATACGCTATGGCTGAGAATTGAATGCCCGGGCGGTATGCTTGCTATCGTTCGCGCAGCCTATACGCCTACCGGATCGTTTAAGATCACTTTGCGGGAGAAAACGACCGAAGGGTTTCGGGTCAGGCTGAAATTTGCGACGGGCTTTTTCGAAACCACAATTAGTTTTCCGGGTGGGGAGTTCCCAATGGTTAGGTATACCACTTCTATGAAAACATTGGAAGGCCTTTACATTCCCTTCTCACCGCGCGACCTTGTGATTACAGATAATAAGGGCGCCAGGAACACCAGTAAAGGCCGGATCCAAATCACACAAACCGGCGCGCGCTCGGGTCTCCAATACCTCAGTTTAGATGAGCCTGCTTCCGGCAGCCTGCTCTATTTCCAGAACCTGACAGCGCTTAACGAGTATTGCCAGCTTACCGGGACCTCGGCCGGCGGAACGGTTGGAGGTAAATGGCCGGAGATCGGGTTTGCTTTGCCGTCCTCAATAGAGAAATCGATACCCAAAGGTAAAGAGCTGATCCTGTCAGATGCCATCCTGGCCCTCAGCCCGGAACTCCCTGTAAAAAACGCCGGCCTTGCGAAACAATTCCTGGACATGCTGGCGGCAGTGTATTTACATCTTCCTAAACCGGATACGCAAATGCATGACTGGCCCGGCATACTGCAAAAAGGGCTCAAAGACCTTGACAGTCCGGCGTGCTGGCTCCATCGTAAAGGACAGGACTACCTGAACGCTTACGTGTGTGATTACTCGACGCCACCGGAGCTGATGGTGCAAATGGCGGTACTTCTTCCGTTGGTAGACTATAAGATGTGGTCCGGCGAAGATATGCCGGTAATTAATACCATCCGGAAGGGTATGCCCACCTTTTACGACCAAAAGCTGAAAACCGTGACGCGTTTCTTGCCATCTATGGAGGGCGACCTCAGCCAGGAAGAGGAGCAGCTAAAACCCAAAGTAATGGACGCCTGGTACCTGCACCACCCGATGCTAAACCTATGCCGGATGGCGCTTCACGGGGATGACGTCGCAAAAGATCTTTTCCTGAAATCGCTGCCATTTACTATTAAAGTCGCTCATCATTTTAATTACCGGTGGCCGGTGTTCTACAATATGGAGACGCTTGAAGTGATTAAAGCCGAAACATCTCCCGAAAAAGGCGGCGAAAAAGACGTGGCAGGATTGTATGCGCTGGTGCTCCTTCATGCATGGCAGCTTACTAAAGAAAAGAAATACCTGAAAGAAGCGGAAAAAGCCGCAAAGACCCTTGAAGAAAAAGGTTTCGACCTCTTTTACCAGGGGAATAATACGGCCTTTTCGGCCAAGGCTTTGTTACAGCTATACCTGGAAACCGGGAACGAGAAATATCTCGACCTGAGCTATCTCTGCATTGCGGGGATCATGAAGAACGTACAGCTATGGGAATGCAATTACGGTTACGCAAAACATTATAATACGTTCTTCGGCGTCTTCCCGCTTAACGACGCTCCCTATACCGCCGCCTATGAAGAACAGGAAATCTTCGCTGCATTGCACGATTATTTGATCCAGGCGCAAACCGTGGACCTCAGGCCATCGGTAAAGCTCCTCCTTGCGGAGTTCATTCGTTTTCTTGTGCAGCGGGCTATGTTCTATTACCCGCCGAACTTGCCGGCCGAAATGCTTTCGGAAGAAGTGAAAATGGGAGAAGTAGACAAGAATCTCTGGATCGCGCTGGAAGACATCTATGATGGATGGGAAAAATCGGGACAGGTCGGCCAGGAGGTGTATGGCGCCGGCGTCGCATTCGGTATCGTTCCGAGGCATTACCACCAGGTTAAAGATCAACAGGTGCTCATCTATTGCGATTACCCGGTTTCGGGGTTCCGCAGCAAGGGCCGTAAGGCAACCTTCACTACGGGCGGCGACAGGCGTTTATCCTGCAGGATGGTGATCGTGGTGCAGGACGATAAAAAGATGCCGCATTTCAAGGTCGACGCCGGCGGGAGCGCATCGGGTGAGGTAACAGGCGTTCACCGCGCGGACCGGCAAATAGAATTCACGGTGCCCGGAAACCAGTATATAGAAATAACCTGGTAAACCGTCTAGATCAAATCTTGTTGGTGAAACAATTATCGCCGGATCCAAATACACCGAAGCCCCTTGCGGGGCTTTGGCTATTTTTTATTTTCGAGCTTTTTTTCTACCGCACTTCGTTTACCGGAACCAGCGGCCTTTTTAGCTGCCTGGACTTTCTCCGGCGTCGTGCTTTCTTTTTTCGCTTCGTATGCTAACTCGTGGGGTTGTTCAGATACTGAGTTTCTTTCCACTTTTGTTCCTCTTGTTGCCATGTTTTAAATTTTAGTAAATGTTGAAGAGATAACAACGTGAAGGCCAATTAAGTTTGAAAAAAGATGCAACCCGGGAAGCCGCTGAACGGATAGGCGCTTATCTTTTATATGGAGCCGGATCCCCGTCGCGAAGCTGAGAAATGGCAAAAAAATAATTCCCTGATTTCCGGATATCAATTTGCCGCGTCCAACTGTAACCTCAAAGCAGGCATCGGCCAATTCAGGGGAACATCTCTCCTATCGAATTTTATTTTTAGGCTATAATCTCGTAACCCACTGCCCCGCTCGCGACTGATGTATGGCCAGGAATCCTTTATGCACTACCGAGCTGCTGGGAAAGATCTTTCAGCCGTTCTTTACCACCAGGCCAACCGGGCAGGATACTGGCCCCGGGCTTTCTATTAGTTATGACATCATCGTAAACGGGCATAACGGCGGGTTCAGCGTGGTTGCCGGGGAAAATAACTACACCGGGTTCACCCTAACGTTACCTGTATGAAATGGATAGTTTATCGTCTTACTCCCCCTCATCGATCTATGAATACCGGGCGGTTTGTAATCCTCTCCCTTTTAACGGCCTTCATGGCGGCAACCGTGCATGCGCAGGAACCGCGCTTTGAACCTCTTACGGTAGAACAGGGCTTGCCCACCGACGCAATCGCCGGGGCATTCCAGGACAAACGCGGTTATATCTGGATCTGCACCGACGGCGGCGTTGCTCGCTACGACGGGTACATCCTAAAAAAGTACCTGTTTAAAACCGCTTCCGGCCAGCCGCTTCGTTCGGATATGACGCTCGCCATGCTGGAGGATAATGCCGGAACGATCTGGGCGGGCACCTGGCATGACGGTCTTTTCCGGTACGTACCGGAACGCGACGAGTTCGTACAAGCCGTCACCCGCCGTCGGGGCAAACCAGGCGGACTGCCGACGGACGACATTCATCATATCACCGATGCCGGTCAAAAGCGGCTGTGGATCCACACCTATGATCACGATCGTGAACGCGGATACATGAGCCTGTACGACACCGGTTCCGGCCGGATACGAAACTTCTCATTCGGTACGAATAGTATCGGCTACCCGATCAATACCTATTATGACCCATCGCATGCGTTATGGTTCCAGGGCTTGTCAGGGCTTTATATGTACGACCGGTCGGCAAATAGATTCCTCCAGTACCCGATAGGTTCACCTGATACGTCGGGTATGCCTTATAACCCGGTCATCTACCAGCAACCTTCCAGGAAACAGGTACTTTGGCTCTCCTACCGCTCAGGACCCCTGATACTTAACCGCTTCGATACCGGGAACAGGCGCTACCGCTCATACCGGCTGCCAGGTCCGGAAGCACGTTCCAACAGCGCCTGCAGCTTCCTGGAGGACAGGAACGGCCGGCTATGGATGGGCGGAAGCGCCGGCCTGTTCTATTTCGACGAGCAACATGACAAGTTCATTTCTTATCCCCTGCCCGCAGGCGCAAAGGACGGTACAACAAGTATCAGCAGTATTACCGCCGACAAAAGTGGTATGATATGGATCTCCGGAAACACGGGGCTTTACACACTGGATCCAGTTACCGGGAAACTCAGACAGCTGAGCGATGCCCGGGCTGATGGGAAGGCCGTAGACAGGATAACGACCTTTGGAGGCACCGCCCTTGTTGACCGGAACGGCGGTTTCTGGCTGGAGGGGCGGGGAGGTCTTTACCGGTTAAAGGAAGGATCGCAGGCATTCAGACTATATGAAAAAAGCGCGCCTTCGGAGAAGCCATGGGGCCGGGTTTATGATATTCTTCAGGTTTCGGACAGCAGCTGTCTCGTTGCCACGGCGACCGGCCTGTATACCTGGAATACAAAGGCCGACCAGTTCACAGCCTATCGCCCTTCCGGGCAGGAACAACTTCAGCCCCTGGTGTTTTATAGTCTTGCAATGGATAAAAACGGATGGGTCTGGGGATCAGCGAATTCGAACGGAGACGTTATCATCGCCTTCAGGCCCTACAGGGGCCGGCCCCGCATTTACCGGAACGCTCCCGGTGATCCGTGGAGCGTCCCGTACCACGGGCTGTCTCTCGTTTACATCGACCCGAAGAACGAGGTTTGGATAGGAACTACGAACGACGGCCTGGTACGGTACGACCGTGCCCGCGATCACTTTATCCGGTACCCCACCGCTGTCCTGCAGGAAACCGGCACCAGTATGCTGAACGACGAGCATGTTTATTCCCTGTATAAAGACCGGCGGGGCACGCTTTGGGTCGGTTGTTATAACCAGGGCCTGAGCAGGCTCGACGAGAAGTCGGGTCGTTTTACGCCATATAACTTCCGGGGAATGGAAAAAATTTCGTCCATGCTCGAGGATTCTAAAGGGCGGTTTTGGGTGGGATCGGCGCTATACGGTCTGCACCTGTTCGACCGGGCGAAAGGAACATCGCGCCTGTTCACCGAAAAAGACGGGCTTTTATCGAACGGCGTGCTCCACATCCGCGAAGACCCGAAGGGCTTATTGTGGATCGCCACAAACCGCGGCCTGTGCTGCCTGGACCCGCAGTCGTTCACATTCCGTCCGGTGACCAGCGACCACGGGTTGCCGGAAAACGTGCTCACACACGATGTTGCCGAATCCCTGCCCGACGGGCGCATGGCGATCAGCAGCGCAAGCGGGTTTATTACCTTTAACCCCGGCAAGTTACGGGTGAACCGTGTCCCGCCGCAGGTAGTGCTCGAGTCGGTTTCTTACTATGCCGGGTCTTCCAAAGGCACAGCGACCCGGGAGTCGACTCTCGTGGCTTACGGAAACAAGCAGCTGGCCTTCAGATACGATGAGAACCGGTTAACCTTTCATTATACGGCCCTGCATTTCAAGAATCCCCGGCTCAACCAGTACGCTTACCGGCTCGATGGGTACGACCGTTCGTGGATCCCTGCAGGCGGGCAACGATCGGCGGTATATACCAGTCTTTCGCCCGGGACGTATGTGTTCCGTGTAAAGGCAGCGAACGCAGATGGTGTTTGGAGCCCCGGCGATGCCAGCATCACCCTGGTAATCTCCCCTCCCTGGTGGCGAACCTGGTGGGCTTATTGCGGGTATACGATCCTGTTTATTGCCGCCACTTGGGCGTTCATCGAGCATCGCTCGCGTTCCGTTCGCAGGAGAAACCGGGAACTGGAAGAAAACGTGAACTTGCGTACGGCGGAACTGAACCGCTCCCTCGAAAAGCTGAAATCCACACAGGCCCAGCTCATCCAATCCGAAAAGATGGCGTCGCTGGGTGAGCTTACCGCCGGTATCGCCCATGAGATACAGAACCCGCTCAACTTCGTAAACAACTTCTCCGAAGTGAGCCACGAGCTGGTGGGGGAGCTAAAGGAAGAAATAAGAAATGGAGAATGGGAGACGGTGGCGGAAATAGCCGATGATATCGGAACAAACCTGGAAAAGATCGTCCACCACGGCAAGCGGGCCGATGGTATCGTTAAAGGCATGCTGGAGCACAGCCGCGCTTCTACGGGCGAGAAAGAATTTACCGACATCAATAAGCTGACCGATGAGTATTTGCGGCTGGCATACCACGGTATCCGCGCTAAGGACAAGAGTTTCAACGCCGAACTGGTAACGGACTTCGATAAGGCGCTGCCCAAAGCCGGGATCGTACCGCAGGATATCGGCCGCGTGCTGCTGAACCTGCTGAACAACGCATTCCAGGCGGTACAGGAACGGGGCAGAAAGGAAGGCGCTGATTTCAAACCAAAAGTAACCGTAGTTACCTGCGGCAGCGCCGATGAGATCGAAATACAGATCTCCGACAACGGCCCGGGCATTCCTGAGCCGATCAGGCAGAAGATCTTCCAGCCGTTTTTCACTACCAAGCCTACCGGCGAGGGGACCGGGCTCGGCTTATCCCTGAGTTACGATATAGTGGCCGCTCACCATGGGAAAATGGAAATGCGCGCTCTCGCTTCGGATGGCGGGGAAGACCCGGACCGCCGAACGACGTTTATCGTCCGGTTACCCGTAAATTCAAGCAACCGAAATAATCAAACCGTATGAAAGATACTGTTGCCGATAACGGGTCGCACACAGCCGCTCTCTTTACCAAACAAGTAACCTTATTCCAATTAACCTAAAGCAGGATGAAAAAGAATTCACTGCGCTGCTTTTGGAGCTTTCTCCTCGCTGCAGCGGCTTTCTCCCAGTCCCGGGCGCAGGTTATTGATTACCGGGCCATGCCCAAAGACGGCATCACCCTCGATACCGGCTGGCGGTTCAGCTCCGCAGATAACCCCGCTTTTCGCCTACCCCGCTTTAACGATGCGACCTGGGATACCATTCGCCCCACCAACTATTTATCTGCTTATCCCCGGCTCAAAAACCTGAAGATCGGCTGGCTCCGCTTACACTTCAGGGTCAGCGATACGCTGGCTGCACAAACCCTGTTGCTCACTGTTGAGCATTGCGGCGCCTCGGAGATCTACCTGGACGGCCGCTTGCTGCAACGGCACGGCAAGCTCAATACCGGCCCCGCGACGCTCGACGCTACCGGCCTGAATATGCCGCCGGACGGAATTCGCCTGTTGCCCGGGCAAGAGCATCTGCTGGCTATCCGCTTCGCGATGCATCCGCGTGCGTTCTGGTATCCGAATACCTATGAGGTGCTTTTTGCCCGGATAACGGGAACGTTGAAGTATCACGATTACCTGGTCTACCAGACGACCCGGACGTTTTTGTATGGCTCCCTGTTTTTTGTATTTCTCCTGCTAAGTCTGCTGCACATCGCGTTTTACGGCTATAACCGGGCGCAACGGGCCAACTTGTTTTTCGCCGTTTATGCCATGTTCATGATGGTCGGTTTCCTGGCGGTAAAATTAATAGCCGACGTACAGGACGCCGCCCTGGCTATACTGGTATATACAGTGGCTAATTCCTTCACGTTGATCGGCGGCGTCTGGATCGTTTACGCCCTGTATGTGCTGTTTAATTTCCGGATAAATAAAATGATCGTGATCCTCCTATGGACTATTGTCTTTACCGGCCTTATCATGGGGCTTTTCCTTCCCGGGAGGCTCAGTATATGGGGGTTTATACTCGGCACGGTAGGCCCCGCCGTCACTCAGCTATGGATCACCGGCAAGGCGCTTAAACAAAAGAAACGCGGAGCAGGCATCATCGCGGTCGGGTTCGCATTATGTATCCTGGCGGCAGTGGCCGCCTTCGGCGTTATGTCGCAGGCAGCCGGTTCCAGTGCCTCCATTATCCAGATGACCCTGCTCTTCCTCACCTTCCTGGCGCCCGGGTTGGGCATCTCCATGTACCTGGCGCGCGAATTCGCCCTCGACAGCCAGTTGCTCCAGGAAAAGCTGGTCCAGGTAGAATCGCTCTCGGCGCAAAGCCTTCGGCAGGAACAGGAGAAACAACAGTTACTGGCCACTCAAAACGAAACATTGGAAAAACTAGTCGCCGAACGCACCGCTCAACTCAATTATTCGCTCGGGCACCTGCAAGCCACGCAAAACCAGCTGATACAGGCGGAGAAAATGGCTTCGCTCGGTGAGCTGACGGCCGGCATCGCCCACGAGATACAGAACCCGCTGAACTTCGTGAATAATTTTTCGGAGGTAAGCAGGGAACTGGTGGATGAGCTGAAAGAGGAAATAGAGAAGGCGGAATGGAACATAGTGTCGGAGATCGCCGATGACATCGGAACGAACCTGGAAAAGATCGCCCATCACGGGAAACGGGCCGATAACATCGTCAAAGGCATGTTACAGCATTCGCGGGCAAGTTCCGGTCAAAAAGAGGCGACAGATATGAATGCTTTAACGGATGAATACCTTCTGCTAAGCTATCATGGCCTCAGGTCGAAGGATCAATCATTCAACACGGAATTGGTGACCGACTTCGACCCGGCATTGCCGGAAGCTGACGTAGTGCCGCAGGATATCGGCCGCGTACTCCTCAACGTGTTCAACAACGCGTTTCAAGCGGTGCAGGAGCGGGCCGGGAGGGAGAACAGGGATTTCAAGCCCAGGGTGACAGTAGTTACATCCGGGACGACCGATGCGATTGAGATACGGGTCACAGACAACGGTCCCGGCATTCCGGAACAGGTCAGGCATAAAATCTTCCAGCCGTTCTTCACCACCAAACCTACCGGCCAAGGAACGGGACTCGGCCTGTCGCTGAGTTACGACATTGTAGCTGCCCACAACGGAAAAATGGAGGTACTTTCCCCGGCCGATGGCCCGGAACCGGGAACTACATTCATTATCAAGTTACCATTAAAATGACGAACCATTTATATTTAATAAAATATGATAAAAATCCTAGTTGTCGACGATGAAGCGGACGTACAGCCGCTCTTTTTACAACGTTTCCGGAGAGAGATCCGGGAGCATAAAATTGACCTCTCTTTCGCGCTTTCAGGGGAGGAAGCCCTGAAATTCCTCGACCATCATGCTTCCGGCATGGTATTGATCTTGTCGGATATCAACATGCCCGGCATGAGCGGCCTCGAACTGCTGGACCGGATCCGACAGAAATTCCCGGTACCGCCGCCCCTGATTATGATGATCACCGCCTATGGCGACGACGATAACCGGCAGTATGCGATTTCGCATGGCGCCAATGATTTTCTTACTAAGCCATTGGATTTTAACTTGCTGAAGGAGAAGCTGCAAGCAATATGAATTTCTACTTGATGCGCAACTTCCCGGACTGATCCCCTTCTGTCCTAATTTTTCCCGGTAATTTCCTTTCGGTGCGCTATTCCCCAATCCGTCAGATTGTTAATGATGGTCTGTAACGTTTTGCCGTGTTTGGTAAGCTCGTACTGAACAGTTACAGGTTGCGTGTCTAAAACGGTTCGTTTTACCAACTTGTTTAGTTCCAGCTCCTTTAATTCCTTGCTCAGCATTTTGTTCGAAATACCGGTCACATCATTCAGAATATCAGAAAATCTTCTCTTGTTATAATGACAGATAGAAGAGATGATATAGATCTTCCATTTCCCGTTCAGCACGTCCATTGCATCGTGAACAGCCATCATCTCTTTTTTGCGATCCATTTGAAATTCTTTTTCACACTCCATAGGTTACTTCGTTACTTCGGGGTTACTGTTACTTTTTGACACAAAGTAACTAAAATATATTTACCTGGTCTACCTTTGCAGCTCAATAATTCAATATATACAGAATGAGTAAGCTAAAAAACAAGGTGGCCATAGTAACAGGGGCATCAAAAGGAATAGGCGCATCGATTGCCAGGTATTTTGCGGCAGAAGGGGCAAAAGTTGTGGTAAATTACGCATCGAGCAAAGAAGGCGCAGACAAAGTGGTGAAAGCCATAACGGATAACGGCGGCACCGCTATTTCGGTACAGGGTGATGTGTCGAAAGGAGCTGATGTAACCAGGCTGTTCGAAGAAACGAAGCATGCTTTCGGTACGCTGGATATCCTGGTAAATAATGCGGGCATCTACCAGTACGCGCCGGTAGAGCAAGTGACGGAAGCATCTTTCCACCAACAATTCAACATCAATGTTTTGGGATCTTTACTTGCCATCCAGGCGGCTTTAGCACTGTTTGGTGATCAGGGCGGAACTATCATTAATATCAGTTCAGAGGCAGGTAAAACGCCTCTCCCGACGGGCTCGGTATACTCTGCCACTAAAGCGGCATTAGATGCCATTACCATTTCCTTGTCGAAGGAATTCAGCGGAAAAAATATTCGGATCAATTCTATCCTGCCAGGCGTTGTAGAAACCGAGGGCTCGCATAGTGCAGGTTTTATCGGCAGCGATGCAGAAACAAAACTGGTTGCCAATACCCCGCTTGGCCGCACTGGTCAGCCAGAAGATATTGCGAAAGTGGCGGTATTTCTTGCTTCGGATGATGCAGCCTGGATCACGGGAGAGAAGATATCCGTTTCAGGCGGTATTTACGGAATTTAAGATATATACAAGATTTGTAAAGCACAGAAACATGAGTAAGTTAAAAAACAAAGTAGCCCTAATAACGGGGGGTAATAGCGGTATTGGATTCGGTATCGCAGAAGCCTTCCGAAACGAGGGTGCGATCGGTACGATCACCGGAAGAAACCAGGAAACGCTGGACCGGTCCGTTCAGGAGCTCGGAACAGCCTTTACAGGCATTAACGGCGACGTAACGAAGATGGAAGACCTGGAACGGATCTTCAAAGACACCTTTGACAGGTTTGGCAGGATCGATACGTTGGTCGTTAATGCGGGCGGCATCGTGGATGGTATTCCCATGGCTGCCATTGCTGGTGTTACGGAAGAAAATTATGACCGGTATATGGACCTGAATTTAAAAAGCGCCTACTTCACCGTTCAGAAAGCGCTTCCCTATCTGAACGATGGAGCCTCTATTATTCTTATTGGATCGAGTGCTGCGCACCGTGCCGCACCGGGAATGACGATATATGGGGCCGCTAAAGCTGCGGTCATATCATTGGCTAAAGGATTATCGCTTGATCTGTTAGAAAGGAAGATCAGGGTGAACACACTGTCGCCCGGGTCTATTGATACACCGGTATTCGGTAAAATAGTACCGCAGGATCAGGTAGAACAGGTTAAACAAGTTTGGAAAGACCTCATACCTATAGGCCGGATGGGGCTGCCCTCTGATATGGGTAAAGCAGCGGTTCTCCTTGCTTCTGACGACTCTTCCTTTATTGTGGGCACGGAAATCCTTTCAGACGGGGGTATGACAGCTATCAGCCTGATGAAATAGTAAAGGGTGAAAGTTAGAAGACGAAGGCTATTAACCGTTTGGTACCGTTCAGTTAAAAGTTTGCCGAAATTCAAAGGGCGACATTTTTGTTTTCTTTTTAAAAAGTGTACTGAATGACTGGGCATATTCGAAACCGAGTGCGTAAGCAATTTCACTAACGGACAAGCTGGTGGCAGAAAGCTTTTCCTTGGCTTTTTCAATCAGCTTTTCGTGGATATGTTGCTGTGTGTTTTGCCCGGTGTGCACGCGCAGCATATCGCTCAGGTAATTTGGTGAAAGATTCATGAGGCCGGCAACGTGATGGACCGTTAGGAGGCGGCGCGGCGCGTCATTATTCGTATCAAAATAGTTCTCTACGATCTGCTCAAATTTAGCAAGCAATTGATGGTTGTTGTTCTTCCTGGTAATAAATTGCCGCTCATAAAAACGTTTGGAGTAGTTAAGCAGCAATTCAACTTGCGATAGAATTATTTCCTGGGTATGTTTATCGATATGCAGGCATTCTTTGTCGATCTTGTTCAGTATACCGATAAGATCATGTTCTTCTTCGGCGGAAAGATGTAAGGCCTCGTTGACCGCGTAAGAGAAAAACCCATAATTGTTAATAGTGCTTGCTAATGCATGACTGAGCAAAAAATCCGGATGAAAAATCAGCAGGTAGCCTGATCCGCATTCCAAATTCTGCAGATCCAGGTACTGCACCTGGTTGGGCGCGGTGAAGCTTAATACGCCCTTATCGTAATCATAGTGTTGCTGGCCATATTTTATTTTGCCCTTTGCTTCTCTTTTTAAGGCTATACAATAGAACCGGTTAACGAAGCCTTTCCACACATCATCCTCCAGGAAAATGCTTTCGGCCAGGTTAATAACGCTCACCAGCGGATGACGGGGTTCGGGCAAAGACAATAACCGGTGAAATTCTGAAACAGACCTGATGGCATTCATAAACCTTATGGTTGGTAAACTAAGTGGCTGCATTTTTAAAAAATGCAGCCGTCCAAAGATAGTTAATCAATGAGTTCCATACTAAAATCATCATATGGCTTACCGGTATCCATACCTAACGGCACAATGCTTTCCAGTTTGGAAAGGTCTGCTTCGCTTAATTGAATAGCGGTGGCAGCTATGTTTTGCTCCAAATATTTTCTCCGTTTGGTACCGGGAATAGGCAGAATACCCTTGCTCATGATCCATGCTAATGCCAACTGAGAAGGAGTGATGGTTTTCTCTTCGGCTAAAGTTTCAATGGCTTTAACTAATTCTAAATTTTTATAGAAATGAGCTTCCTGGAAGCGAGGGATCGCCCGGCGAAAATCATTCTCGGGTAAATCATCAATGGAGCGGATCTGGCCGGATAAAAATCCGCGGCCCAGCGGCGAGTAAGCCACGAACCCGACACCAAGCTCATGTAAGGTTTGCAGTACACCCCGTTCTTCTACGGTGCGCTCAAATAAAGAGTATTCGCTTTGAACTGCCGTAATCGGATGTACCGCATGCGCTCTTTTTATGGTATCTGAAGATACTTCTGATAAACCGAGATAGCCGACTTTGCCTTCCCTCACCAGCTCGCTCATCGCATCAACCGTTTCTTCGATGGGGGTAGTTTTATCAAGGCGGTGCAGGTAATACAAATCGATATAATCGGTGTTAAGATTCTTTAGCGAGCGCTCCGCCGCTTTTTTCACATAGTCCTTTTTTCCATTAATGGCCCAGGTCACCTTATTATTATCGTCTATTTCCCAACCGAATTTAGTGGCGATAATGTATTTATTGCGATTGCCCGCAATAGCTTTTGCAATAAGCTGCTCATTTTTTACAGGGCCATAGAGGTCTGCCGTGTCCAAAAAGTTACCGCCTGATTCAAGCGATCGGTGAATCGTGGCAATGGCTTCCTGCTCATCTGCCTTTCCATACATGTCGCCTTCTTCAAAGCCGGTCATACCCATGCAACCCAAACCTATGTTCGGAACGATCAGGCCTTGACTGCCTAATGTTACTTTCCTTATTTCCATATTACTGTTTTTATCACATCAAAGTTCGGTAACACGAGCAAGATGGCTGTATGCAAAGCCCGGAAGCATGTATGCAAATCGAGGGTATGTTAACGCGATGGTGGATAATTCCTCCCCGTTAGCCGTGATCATGGCAGGATTGCTGGCAGGCAGCCATTGTTTTAACAGAAGCCAACCTACGTTGTAAGTGAATATTTCGAAAGGTATTGATCGTTGTATCTGTCAGAACATAAATAGCGTTCTATGGATCGCATTTTTAAACCGTTTTGGGATCAAGGTGAATTTCTGGGAGTAGATTTGGCTGTCAGCTATGAGCATTCAGCCTGTAAGTATACCTCATAAGATAAGTAATTGACGTTGACCTATTTCTGAGTAGTATTCCAGGTTTGACAGTGTAATTAAAGCTGATCGCTGAAAGCTAATAGCTCCCAAACTTTTAAGCCTGATCCCCGTTTTGAATCACTTTTGGAGTTACTAAAAAAAGGCACTTACCAGTATATGTAAGTGCCTAATTACCAGTGTGGAGAATATCGGAGTCGAACCGATGACCTCTTGCATGCCATGCAAGCGCTCTAGCCAGCTGAGCTAATCCCCCGGTTGGGGTGCAAAACTACCAAAACTTCTGATACCCGCAAAAAAGATTGAAAATTTAGTAGCGGCCCGTAATTTGCTTTATAAAAGTACAAGCATAAAGCACATCCTATGATTATTCGTTTACAAAATCCCTTCAACGCTCTTAGCAGGCCAAAAACTCATCAAATTGAGGTAGAAAAGGCGCCTTTGTCTGCCGAAGAGCGGGTAAAATCAGATCGCCTTGTAACTGTGCTGCTGTTAACGCTGGTATTGGTGGGAACAGTGGTGTATCAAATATTATACTCCTTGTAGGTTTTTCCTTACACTCTGTATCTCAGTGATATAGAGTTACCGATAGCTTTGATCGCCTCCCCTAGTATCGAAGCTGCACCATCCTTTTGGATCCAGCCGTGTTTTTCTTTACAAAGCGTCACTGTTCCTTCAGGTACAAGCACCTGCAGTTCAGGGACGTCTCCTGTTAAGTTGGCCTGTACGATGCGGTATTGGTAACGTGACTGGTTAAATGTGACGGTAAAGATCTGCCCCATAAGTTTTAGGTTTATGACTGTGAACAATAAAAAGTACTGATTGTTTTAAAAAGAAAAGCTCCTGATGGGCAGGAGCTAATCAAACTAACCAATTATAAACCTAATTAAGGGAATTTCTTACTATATATTTAAAAAGATATACAAATGTAGCTAAAACGATCACATTTCTTTCAGCTAAATGTAATATTATTAAAATAATATCAATACACATGCCAAAATCAAGCGAAATCGAAATTTAATAATCGTTTTAGCCAAATAAAAATTCAAAAGCCGGTGCAATTAAGCGCGTATTTTATCTTATTTAGCCAAGTATTGCGCCATAAGTGTGGCCGCGTGGGCAGAAGCGCCCGGTTTTCCCATCAAATTTGCCAGTTCCTTGTATTCCGCTAACATTTTTATGCGTGAAGGCTCATTTTTTAATAGTTTCTTCATCTCTGCGGCAATTGCTGACGGGTTACAGTCTCCCTGGATCAGTTCTTTTACAACTTCGCGGTCCATAATGAGATTAACCAGGGAAATAAATCGTGTGCGTATCAAAAAACGGGCAATTCCAATGGTCAGGCTGTTGCCTTTATAGACCACTACCTGCGGAACTTTTAGCAGGGCGGTTTCCAGCGTGGCTGTCCCTGAAGTTACCAGGGCACATTCGGCATGGCTGAGCAGGTCGTAGGTATGATCGAAAACCACGGGGATGCTGGCGTCACCCATGTATTGAAGGTAATATTCCCGGTTAAAATTTGGTGCCCCGGCTATCACTGGCCGGTACCCGGGAAATTGCCTGGCAGCCCCGATCATATCCGGCAGGATCCGGCTGATCTCCTGCTTCCTGCTTCCCGGGAGGAGCGCGATAACGGGATGGCCTTCCAGCTTATTTTCTTCCCTGAAATTTTGCTGCGGCACATGTGATGCGATGGCGTCGAGCAGCGGATTACCGATATAATCGACCTCCATTCCCCATTTACGGTAAAAGTCCACTTCAAACGGAAGAATGCAGAACATGCGGTCGACTAAGCGTTTGATCCTCAGCACGCGTTTTTGGTTCCAGGCCCATACTTTAGGTGAAATATAATAGAACACCGGGATCTTATGTGCTTTTGCGAACCCTGCCACCTGCAGGTTAAAGCCCGGGAAATCCACCAGGATAAGCACATCCGGCTGGTATGCCAGGAGGTCTTTCTTAGCCAGTTTCAGATTTTTGGCGATCGTATTCAGGTTCGTTATTACCTCTACAAATCCCATAAACGCCATACCTGAGATATGCAGCACCAATTCGCCGCCTTCTGCCTTCATCTTATCACCGCCGAAATACCTGAAAGAAGCCCCGGGGTCCTCTTTCTTCAGGGCGGCCATCAGGTTTGCACCGTGCAGGTCACCTGACGCTTCACCAGCGATGAGATAGTATTTCATGATCAGTTAAACTTCCAGGAGTTTAGTATGGTGATGGCGTGGTGTGCCGTGAGGTCAAACTGCACCGGGACGACCGATGCGAAATGATGGTCGAGTGCCCACACGTCGGTATCCTCTCCGTTGTCATTGGCCTGGAACTTACCGGTAAGCCAGTAGTAGTTCCGGTTGTGCGGGTCCTGGCGCTCATCAAATTCTTCCGCGTATTTGGCATTTGCCTGCCGGCAGATCTTGATCCCTTTGATCGTGGTCACCTTGGGAAAATTCACGTTGAGCAGTGTCCCGATGGGCAGGCCATGTTCGAGTACCAACTCAGCGGTTTTCTTCACCCAGGGCAGGCACTGCGAAAAATCGGCATCATAGGTAAAATCATCGTAGGAATACCCGATGGAAGGAATGCTTTCGATAGCGCCTTCTACCGCGGCAGACATGGTGCCGGAGTAGATCACGTTAATGGAATGGTTCAGACCGTGGTTGATGCCCGATACGCACAGGTCAGGCTTACGACCTTTAAACACCTGGTTAACCGCAAGCTTTACACAATCGGCAGGGGTACCGGAGGTTTTATACATTTCTACGTCGGGGTAGATATTCACCTTATCCAGGCGAAGCGGTTTGGCAATGGTGATGGCGTGCCCCATGCCCGATTGTGGTCCGTCTGGCGCCACTACCACTACCTTGCCGAGGGTTTTCATCACCCCGATGAGTGCGCGGATACCTGGTGCGTCGATGCCATCGTCATTCACTACCAGTATGTTGGGTTTTTCCTTTTTCATCGGGACGAAAATACAGGTTAAAGATGAAAGAGGGAAATAGGTAACGGCATAGAAAGCAGAAAGCCCAAAGTATAGCGCACTTTACAATGCTTTATACTTTGAGCTTTCTGCCTGGAGCTTAAGTTACAGGCTTTTCAGCCAGTCGATCACTTCGTCCCGGGTCTTACCGGTCTTCTGCTGCAGCCGTCCGTATAATTCGTCATCCTTCCCTTCTTCGTGCTGCAGATCGTCGTCCGTGAAATCACCGTATGCCTGTTTAACTTTGCCTTTCAGCTCGTTCCATTTGCCTTTCAATTCTAACTTATCCATGGTTTTCTGTTTTAATACCAAACGCATGGGCTGGTGAAAGGTTTATTTTATCATTATTTCGGATCCAGCGTCTCTGTGATCCTGTCTGAAAGATCCTGGAGATGATAGCTGGTCATTGAGTCGGTTGTTGCAGGCAGCGCCGATTTTACCAGCGCATTCACTGATCTTAACTGTGCCTTAGCCACAGATTTCACGTCATTTGGCAGGGACGCTTGTTCCGCACCACCACCGCGACGTCCGGCGCCAGCCGGGATCACCGCCGCCGCTGCAGGTGCTGCCGGGGGTTTCACCAATTCGATCAGCTGCTCCACATAGATTTTCTGCAGGTTTCGGCGATACACGTCAACCGGCTTATTCGCTTTCAGTTCGCTGAATACAGACCCTTGGATATCAGTAAAAAAGTCTGTGATCTTAAATGCTTTGTCGCCATCCTGTGCTTCGCCGGCAATCAGTTTCGACAGGGTATTGCTGCTGAACAGGCGGTTCAGGGTAGTTTCCTGCATTCTTCCGATCACCTGGAGGGAATTGCCCCCGGTGTTGTCCAGGATAGGCTGATTGATCAGCCAGGTCGGCGTAGTGAACAGGTTCGCCTCAAGAAACGCCAGCGCTTCTTTCTGGGTGGCGGCAGGTGTGCGCTCATAGACCGGGCCTGTTTGTTCTACCGTTTTCGGGTTTTCGTAAATGCCGCCGATATTTTTGGATACGTGTCCCAGGTAACGGCCAAACTGCGTAGTGATCTGTCCGTACATGTTCTCGAGGTCATCGTACCCCTCGTTGGCATTTTTTGTCCATTCAGGCAAACTGGCCAGGATGCGCTTCAGGTTCCTGATGCCGTATTCGCTGGCCTTCATGGCATTGTCAGACAAATCTTCGTTCTGCGAGTGCGGGTCGTCAGGATTGCTTTCGGTGCCAAAGAATAACCGGCGGTCTTTCAAACGCTCAACGGCAAGCTTGTTTAGGGCAGAAATTTCGGCATCTGCGCTTTTATATTCAGGCAACAGCCTATATCCCCATTCGATGGCCCATTTATCATAATCGCCGATGCGCGGGTAGATCCCTTTAGGCGTAATGTTATCTTCAGGCTGCGCTACGTAGTTAAAGCGGGCATAATCCATAATTGACGGAGTATGGCCATTAGCTTCAACCCATGCCTTGTTGCGGAGGTTTTCGGTAGGTACCGTAGAGCTGGAACCGTAGTTGTGACGTAGCCCAAGGGTATGGCCCACCTCGTGCGAAGACACGAAACGGATCAGGTCGCCCATCAGTTCGTCGCTGAATTCCATTTTCCGGGCACGCGGGTCTATGGCCGCAGCTTGGGTAAAGTACCAGTCGTGTACCAGTTTTTGCACGTTATGGAACCAGTTGATATGGCTTTCCATGATCTCGCCGCTGCGCGGATCTGCGATACTCGGACCGCTTGCATTGGCTATCTCCGAAGGCTTGTACACGATGGCCGAGTGACCTGCATCGTCAAGGCTCCAGGTAGAATCCTCTTTCGCGGTAGGTGCCATCTTGCCGATAATGGCATTTTTAAAGCCGGCTTTCTCGAAGGCTTTCTGCCAGTCGTTCACACCGGCGATGAGGTATGGCACCCATTTTTTCGGGGTGGCAGGATCGATATAAAACACGATCGGTTTCATCGGCTCCACCAGCTCTCCCCTGCGATATTTGGCCATGTCGGCAGGTTTTGGCTCCAATCTCCATCTTTTAATGATCTGTACTTCTTTGATCCCCTGCGGGTTAAGATCGAAATCGGTATAGCCGACCGCGAAAAATCCTACACGCTGATCGAAATAACGCGGCTGCATTGGCTTTTTAGGCAGGACCACGAGCGAGGTGTTCAGCTCGACCGTAGCAGATCCGTTGTTGCCACCACCGCCGCCGCCAGCCGGCGCACCACCGCCGAAGCCTGTTTGCGCAGCTGTTAACGTGTAAGTTTTAACCGTGGTGATCTCGATATTGGTTGGAAAGCTGCGCACATTTTCGATGTAGCTGCGGTCGGCCAGCAGGTTACCCAGGCGGAAGCCTGATTTCGCCTGGGCCGAGCCGAAGAAGAAAACTTCGCTGTCGCCATTGATATAATCCGTTACGTCGATCACGCTGCCTTTACCGCCCTCTGCATAGGCAGCCACGTTAAATGCCGCAGATATCGCCTGGATATTCGAGCGCTGTACCGCCTGGTACATCGACTTGGTGCTATCAGGACTGTATGTGCGGTAAGATACCTTACGCATGAAAATCCGGTTAGCCGGGCCCTTTTCGAACCGGATCACGGAACTCCCGATCTGGTCGCCGGCATATCCTGAAGCCGCCCGCACCTCAGCGCCAGCTTTGGAGATCCTGCTTACTACCAGGATCTCACGGCCTAACACACTGTCGGCGATCTCGAAATAATACTTATCGTCTACCTTATGGGTGGTAAAAAGGCCTTTGCGGGTCAGCGCCTTGTCGGTGATCACCGATTTGTAAGGTCTTGGCTGTGCACGCTGGGCTGCCGCTCCAGGGAACCCGCCCGGAATTGCAGGTCTGCCCACGGAATCCGTTGAAGCCGGCTGCCGGCGATTCTGCGCGCTGGCAGTACCCGCCACTGCCAAAAGCAACAGGGATGAAAGTAAAAGTTTGTTCATTCTGATTATTTTAATGATTTTTTAATAATAGGAAGTCCAAGATAGGGTTTATGGACGGAGGAGGGAAAGAATAACTAAGAAATTACAATGAGTTGTCAGTTATCAGTTGTCAGTTATTAGTGGCCAGTCTTATCCTTGGTAAATGTTTTAACACAAGGGACAGGAGCTGAAAGCTGATAGCTAACGGCTGATAGCTGATAGCTAATGACTGATACCTGATCACGATTGCGCTTTCAGTTTCGTAGCGCCGGTCATGATCTCCTCCACCACGGCCGGATCGAGCAGCGTGGAGGTATCGCCCAGGTTACCGGTATCGCCCTCGGCTATTTTACGGAGAATGCGGCGCATGATCTTACCGGAGCGCGTTTTGGGAAGGCCAGACACGAACTGGATCTTGTCCGGTTTGGCAATCGGGCCGATGATCCTGGAAACGGTCATCACGATATCTTTGCGGGTTACCTCTTCGTTCTCGTGTTTATCCGGGCAAACCACGTACGCATATACGCCCTGCCCCTTAATGTCGTGCGGGTAGCCTACCACCGCCGATTCGACTACGCTGGAATGCATATTAATCGCGTTCTCCACTTCGGCAGTGCCGATGCGGTGTCCCGAAACGTTGAGCACATCGTCAACTCTTCCGGTGATCCGGTAATAGCCATCGTCGTCGCGCAGGCAGCCGTCGCCGGTAAAGTACAGGTTCTCGTAAGTGGAGAAATACGTTTTCTTGCAGCGTTCGTGGTCGCCGTAGGTAGTGCGGATCATTCCCGGCCACGGGAACTTAATGCAAAGGTTACCGTTAACACCGTTGCCGGCGATCTCCACGCCGTTTTCATCGACCAGTATCGGTTGAATGCCAGGTAGCGGCAACGTAGCGAATCCCGGTTTTGTGGTGGTAACGCCGGCAATCGGGGAGATCATGATCCCGCCCGTCTCTGTTTGCCACCAGGTGTCTACAATGGGGCATTTGCCGCCGCCGATCTGCTCATCAAACCAGTGCCATGCTTCCTCGTTGATAGGCTCACCTACCGACCCAAGCTTTTTAAGGGAACTGAGGTCCTTCCCCATTACGGGGCCGGTACCAAAGCCCATAAGCGACCGGATGGCCGTGGGCGCTGTGTACAGGATATTCACTTTGTACTGTGCTACAATATTCCAGAGTCTTCCGGCATCGGGCCAGGTGGGCACACCTTCGAACATCAGCGTAGTAGCGCCCTGTGACAGGGGGCCGTACAATATATAGGTATGCCCCGTGATCCAGCCGATATCTGCGGTGCAGAAATAAATTTCACCCGGGTTATAATCAAACACATTGGCGAAGGTATAGCCTGCATATACCATGTACCCGCCGCAGGTGTGCACCACCCCCTTCGGCTTGCCGGTGGAACCGGAGGTGTACAGGATGAATAACATATCTTCGGCATCCATCTCCTCGGGCGTACATACGGGATTGCCCTTGGTTTCCACTTTCCGGATCTCGTCTTCCCACCATACATCGCGGCCCTTAAGCATCGATACCGGCGTACGGCTGCGGGTAAGCACGATCACTCTTTTCACTGTAGCACATTGAACCAGCGCATCGTCGATCACCGATTTTAACGGGATATCTTTCGGTCCGCGGAAACCGCCATCAGCCGTAATCACCAGCGAGCAGGAGGCATCCTGGATCCTGTCGGCGATGGATTGGGCCGAAAAGCCGCCGAACACCACCGAGTGAATGGCGCCGATCCGGGCACAGGCCAGCACGGCGATCGCCAGTTCGGGGATCATCGGCATATAAATACAGACGCGGTCGCCTTTCTGAACGCCATTATTTTTCAGCACATTAGAGAACTGGCAAACCTTGTCGTAAAGCTGGCGGTACGTTAACACGCGATGGTCTTCCTCCGGGTCGTTGGGCTCCCAGATGATCGCGGGCTTATCGCCCAGCGTTTCCAGGTGGCGGTCGAGGCAGTTCTCGGTAATATTTAGCTTAGCGCCTTCAAACCAGCGGATCTCCGGGTCAGTGAAATTCCAATTAAGCACCCGGTCCCAGGGCTTACGCCACTGGAAATTACCCGCTATCTCCTCCCAGAATTTTTCGGGCTGCGTAACACTGTAATTGTATTTCTCTTTGTAATCTTCAAAGGATGTAGTCCGTAGGTTCATGCTAAGTAAAAAGCCAAATATATTATTTAACCGGGAATCAATTAATAGCGGCCGCCGGTTTTGTTTTTTGTGTCATCAGCGACACGATCCATACCATTAAAACCGCCAGCGGGAACGAGATGATCGCCGGGTTATCCAGTTTATGTAAGGCATTGGCGGGATCCAGTCCGTAACGGTCCCACATGGTTGGAGAGGTGAGGATAATTGCCAGTGAAACAACGATACCGGTTACGATAGAAGTGGCGATCCCCTGCGACGTCGTCTTTTTCCAGAAAAGCAGGAACAATATCGCCGGGAGGTTGGCGGAAGCAGCGATAGAAAATGCCCAGCCTACCAGGAACGATACATTCATCCCTTTAAAAGCAATGCCCAGGCATATGGCGAAGATCCCGACTACAAAAGCGGATATTTTACCGGCACGCACTTTTTTCTTATCATCCTGTTTCCAGCCGAGGTAGTTATCGATCAGGTCATGTGCAATAGCGCCCGAAGACGCGATAATGAGCCCGGCCACTGTTCCCAGGATGGTGGCAAATGCCACGGCAGAGATCACCGAAAACAGGAACACCCCAAATGCTTTTGCCAGCAGCGGCGCAGCCATATTGCTCGATTCTACATCCAGTACGCCGTTCACGGCTGCGCCGAGGCCCATAAACATGGTCAGTATATAAAACGTCCCGATGGCAGCGATAGCCAGGATGGTCGATTTGCGGGCATCGCGCTGCGATTTTACCGTGTAGTAACGGATCAGGATATGCGGCAGGGCGGCGGTTCCGAGGAACAGCGCCAGCATCAGTGAAATGAAATCGAGCCTGCTCCAGGCGCTGGCGCCTTTACCGATCTTATATTTAAGCCCGGGAAGCATGAAGTCGCTTCCCGCAGTTACGTTTTGGTAATATACGGTTACCTTTTTTCCCTCGTCGGTGAACTTAGCTTCCGAAAACCGTACCAGCTCGCTTTTGCCCAGCACAGAAAGGAACCTGGCCGGTCCAACCGGGCCCGAGCTTTCCATTTCCTGCCCATCTATCACGATCTTGTCCAGGTGGCCTACGGGGAAGAACTTTTGGTTACTTTTTGGCTCGCCGTTATATAAGATCACTCCATTCCCTTCGGCGATGGAAAGGGCCTCTTTAAGTGTGTATACACTGTCTTTCTCAGACAGGCTGAACCACCGCGGCACGCCGTCCTTTTCCAGTTTTACAAAATTCTTGCCCTTTACTTCCTGTTGAGAAACTACTTTCCAGTTTTCCACATTGGTCACCTTTCCACCGGTCACCTCCGGCGAAAGTGTTAAGAACTGGTGATAGGTACGATTTTCATTGTCGGGATGCAGCGTAAAGCCGTGTTTGAGGATATAAACGGTCAACACGGTTGATAAAATTATCAACAAACTGCCTTTAATGAACTGCACATACGTGGTAGAGGTCATCCCCGCACTGGCCACGATCACGATCACCACCAGCCCTACAAGCACTACGCCCGCCCAATGCGGTAAACCCAGCAAGGGAGTTACCAGGTCGCCGGCACCCACCATCTGCGGGATGAGGTAGAAAATAGAAACGATAAGCGTACTGACCGCTGCCGTAAGCGTAATGGCCCGCGATTTGAACGTAGCGTTAAGCGCATCCGTGAACGTGTATTTCCCGAGCCGCTTAAGCGGCTCGGCGATGAGGAACAGTGCAACGATCCAGCCCGCCAGAAAGCCGATGGAGTATAAGAACCCGTCGAAACCAACGGTAGCGATCATCCCGCAAATACCCAGGAAAGAAGCGGCCGAAAGGTAATCGCCCGCAAATGCGATCCCGTTTATGGCCCAATGGATCTGTCCGCCCGCCGCGTAATAAGAACTGGCCGACCGCGTTTTACGGGCAAAATAGAACGATAGCCCGAGTACGAATCCAACAAATACGATAAAGATCAGCAGTGCAGGAACAGAAATATCATAGATCATGGCTTCTGTTCCTCCCTGTTCAGGCTGTCTTCATACTGTGAGCAGAGATAATTGTAGATCACACCGAGTAATACCGCAAAAACGATCAGCCCTATGCCGTAAACGATGGCAAGGTTCAACCCTCCCCATACCTCATGGCTCAGCAATTCATAGTTCAGCACACCGATTACGACAAATCCGGCATAAAAAAAAAGGTAAACGAAGAAAAACCAAACGCCAAGCCTGGATTTCTTCGCGGAGGCATTGTCGACTCCCAGTTCGGCAGCGGGTCCGTGATGCATATCTTAACTGTTTTTGTGAATTAGGTTTATAATGGCGTATAAGGCTACTGTCAAACATATAAATAAAAAATTACAGCAGGAACGGAACCGGTGGTAAAATACTTGATAGATGAGCCGGCGGCCGGCCAGGGAATAACTCCCAGCCCCGATGAAAAATTATTCACTACCCTGTTGCAGTTTTAGTTTTTAATTCGGATATTTGCACACTCTTTTTGAGAATCTGAAGTATATATAAACGAAACACAGTACAGTCATGTCGAGAATTTGTGATTTAACAGGAAAAGGGCCGATGAACGGTTTCAACGTTTCTAATTCAAACGTAAAGACCAAACGGAAATTCTATCCTAACCTGAAGGTTAAAAGATTTTATATTCCTGAAGAGGGAAAATGGATCACACTGAAAGTTTCCACTTCAGCCATTAAAACCATCAACAAAAACGGCATTACTGCTGTGATCAATAAATTCGTTAAAAAAGGAACCGTATAAATCAGTTATACGTTAAACGTTGGACGCTGGGACGTTAGCTAAGCGCTGCGCAGGAACGTAAACGTAAAACGTACGACGTAAAACATAAAAGAAATGGCAAAGAAAGGTAACAGGGTACAGGTTATTTTGGAATGCACTGAGCATAAAGAAAGCGGCATGCCCGGAATGTCACGCTACATCACCAAGAAGAACAAGAAAAACACCACCAACCGCCTGGAGTTAAAGAAATTTAACCCTGTGCTAAAACGGGTAACTGTTCACAAAGAGATTAAATAAGCGAATAGCTGGTTTATTACAACATTCAAATTTTTGAGATATGGCTAAGAAAGTAGTTGCAACCCTGAAAACAGGTAA
This sequence comes from Hufsiella ginkgonis, assembly GCF_009834915.1. Classification (GTDB taxonomy): domain Bacteria; phylum Bacteroidota; class Bacteroidia; order Sphingobacteriales; family Sphingobacteriaceae; genus Hufsiella; species Hufsiella ginkgonis. Next base: position 135,605 of record NZ_WVHS01000004.1, read on the forward strand.
AGGCAAAGAATATTCGAAAGTGATCACGATGAACAAGTCACCTAAAACCGGTGCTTACTCTTTCAAAGAAGTTATCGTACACAACGATCACGTAAAAGACGCGATTGCCGGTAACATGTAACCCGGTTTTTCCGAAAAAGATAAGAGCCGTCCTGAGTATTCTGGAGGGCTTTTTTTGTTAAACCTCCATCATTACCATCATGGGTCTATTTGATTTTTTCAAAAGAAAAGAGAACACCGTACAGGAGCAGGAAGCCCTTGATAAGGGCACGGAAAAAACCCGTGAAGGCCTGTTTTCCAGGATCACGAAAGCGGTAGCGGGAAAATCGACGGTTGACGATGAAGTGCTCGACGAGCTGGAGGAGATCCTGGTAACGTCGGATGTAGGCGTAAATACCACGCTAAAGATCATTAAACGAATCGAAGAGCGTGTTGCCCGCGACAAATACCTGAACACCTCTGAGCTGAACGGCATCCTGCGCGACGAGATCCGGGAGCTGCTCGCGGAGAACAACAGCAACGACTTCCAGACCTTCGAGTACGGCAACTATAAACCTTACGTGATCATGGTAGTGGGCGTAAACGGAGTAGGGAAAACCACCACCATCGGGAAACTGGCTCATAAGCTAAAGCAGGCGGGGAGCAATGTGGTGCTTGGCGCAGCGGATACCTTCCGTGCCGCGGCGGTCGACCAGCTGAAACTCTGGGGAGAACGCGTAAAGGTACGGGTGGTGGCGCAAGCCATGGGGTCTGATCCTGCCTCGGTAGCGTTCGATACGCTTCAGTCTGCCGTCGCCAACGGCGATGATGTAGCCATTATAGATACCGCGGGGCGCTTACATAACAAGGTGGCGCTGATGAATGAGCTCACTAAGATCAAAAATGTAATGCAAAAAGTAGTTCCGGGAGCGCCGCACGAGATATTGTTGGTCCTCGACGCCTCTACCGGCCAAAATGCGGTAGAGCAATGCCGGCAATTTACCCAGGCGACAGATGTGAACGCCCTGGCCCTTACTAAACTGGACGGAACGGCCAAGGGCGGCGTGGTGATCGGCATCTCCGACGAATTTAAGATCCCCGTAAAGTATATCGGCGTGGGAGAAGCCATGGACCACCTGCAGCTGTTTGACAGGAAAGCTTTTGTGGAATCGCTATTTAAATAATTGACATTGAAGACGAAAACGATATTTAACGAAGCGCCGGCAAAGCCAAAGGTGAATGTGATCACCCTGGGCTGCTCAAAAAACATCTACGATTCGGAGGTGCTGATGGGACAATTGCGCAGCGGGAACATGGATGTGGTCCATGAATCGGGGCAAGTTGGAAAGAACGATATCGTAGTGATCAATACTTGCGGGTTTATCGATAATGCCAAACAGGAATCCATAGACACCATCCTGCAGTACAGTGAGCTGAAAGAGCGGGGAAAAGTGGGTAAAGTGATCGTAACCGGCTGCCTTTCTGAAAGATATAAACCGGAATTGGAAGCGGAGATCACCAATGTGGATGCCTATTTCGGCACCAATGATCTTCAAAACCTGCTCGCATCGGTAGGCGTGAACTACCGGCACGAACTGGTTGGCGAACGCATGCTTACTACTCCTTCGCATTATGCGTATTTTAAGATCGCCGAAGGCTGTAACCGGCCCTGTTCTTTTTGCGCTATTCCGCTCATGCGCGGGAAACACGTGTCCACACCGATGGAGGATCTCGTAAAACAAGCTTCCTTGTTAGCCGCGAGTGGCACCAAAGAGCTTATCCTGATTGCACAGGACCTTACCTACTACGGGCTCGATACCTATGGAAAACGTAACCTCGACGAATTACTGCGACGCCTTTCGGACGTTGCCGGGATCGATTGGATAAGGCTGCAGTATGCGTACCCGTCCGGTTTTCCCCTGGAGATCCTCGACGTAATGAACGAACGCGAGAATATCTGCAAGTACCTCGATATGCCGCTGCAGCATATCAGCGACCCGATGCTGAAATCGATGCGCCGGGGTATCACCAAACAAAAAACCATCGACCTCGTAAATACGATCCGTGACAAGGTGCCCGGCATCGCCCTGCGGACCACCCTGATCTGCGGGTATCCCGGCGAAACGGAACAGGATTTTAACGAGATGCGCGACTGGGTTGAAATGTCACGTTTCGACCGGCTCGGCTGTTTCACTTATTCGCATGAAGAGAAAACGCATGCGCACCAGCTGGTAGACGACGTACCCGAAGAAGTAAAAGAAAAGCGCGTGGAAGAGATCATGCAGGTACAGCAAGAAATTTCGTACGAGATCAACCAGGAGAAGATCGGCCAGATCGTAAAGGTACTTATCGATCGCCAGGAAGGTGGTTTTCTCGCCGGGAGAACGGAATTCGACTCACCGGAGGTTGATAATGAAGTTTTGATCGACGCCAGCAAACAATACGCCACACCAGGAACTTTTGTACAGGTACAGATCGGGCGCGCCGAGGATTTTGACCTTTATGGACAAATTGTCAAATAAAATAGCTCCCCGTCTGAATTAAGTTATTTCGCCTATTTTCGTTCCCGAATGAAATCCAGCTGTATAGATTATCGCTCGACCGGCTCCTTCTCCCCCGCCGTGATCCGTTATCTTAACCGGGATGAAAAACTCGAACCTTTCCAGGCATACCCGCCTACCCTGGCCGGCTTGAAAGCCGCCGCCGAAAACAGAAATTTCACCGGGGACCGGGAACTGCTGGCAAAAGTATTGTTGGAACAGTATGAAAAAGTGGCCGCCGCCGGTCGTCCCGCAGGGGAAAAGGTATTGGCAAATATCCGCTCGCTGGCCAATGAAAACACCTTCACCGTTACCACCGGCCACCAGCTGAATATATTTACCGGTCCGCTTTATTTCATCTTCAAGATCGTTACGGCAATTAACCTTGCCAACCAGCTGAAGAAGGCCGACCCCGGGAAACATTTCGTGCCTGTTTATTGGATGGCTACGGAAGATCACGATTTCGCGGAAATCAACCATACTTACGTGGACGGCCAGCTGTTATCATGGGAGACCGGCGCAAAAGGCGCTACGGGGCGCATGAATACGGCTACGATGGCAGGCACGCTAAAGTCATACACCGGGATGCTCGGCCTCTCGGGACATGCAGCCGACCTGGCGAAACTGGTAACCGACGCCTACACGCGGAACGAAAACCTGGCCGATGCCACCCGTTATCTCGTAAACGCATTGTTCGGGGATTATGGGCTGGTGGTGATCGATGCCGACGATACCAGGCTCAAGAAACGGTTCGCTCCGGTTATCGCGCAGGACATATTCGAACAAAATAGTTACCGGCAGATCACCGCAAGCAGCGAGGCATTGCAGCAAACGGGATTCCAAACCCAGGTAAACGCACGCGAAATCAATTTCTTCTACCTGGCTGATGGTTTGCGCGAACGGCTGGTACTCGAGAACGGCACCTACTATGTACTTAACTCCGACGTTCGTTTTACCCCCGAAGAGCTTCGACACGAAATAAGCGCGCATCCGGAACGTTTCAGCCCGAACGTGATCCTGCGACCGCTCTACCAGGAAATGATCCTGCCAAATATCGCTTACGTGGGCGGCGGTGCGGAAATAGTTTACTGGCTGCAGCTGAAAAAGAACTTCGATTTTTACGACACACGCTTCCCCGTACTTATCCTCAGGAATTCAGCCATGCTGGCTGATGAGGAAATGGCCATAAAGCTTACACGGCTCGACCTTTGTTTCGAAGACCTGTTTACTAATCCTGTATTGCTTGAAAAAGAGTGGGTGCGAAAACACACTAAAAACGACTTGAGCCTTACCGGCGAATGGGCTGAATTGGAAGCGGTTTTTGAAAAGATCAGTTTCCGCGCTGCGAAAGTAGACCCGACCCTGGCGCCCAGTGCGCAGGCGGTAAAGGCCCGTCTTGGTCGCGCCATACAAAACCTGGAAAAAAAACTGGTAAAGGCAGAGAAAAGAAATAACCATACGGCCTTATCTCAAATTGCCGCTATCCGCGAAAAACTCTTTCCCCAAGGGGGATTGCAGGAACGTAAAGCGAATTTCGCACCGTTCTACGTGAAGCATGGCCCCGAACTGATCAGCGAACTGGTGAAACACTTAGAGCCGTTAGACTTCAAGTTTACTATCTTAAGCTGACACATGCCTGCAGGATCTGCCCTTTTCAGCGAAAATAATCTCCGTAGCTTTACCACCAGCATATTCCTTCAAATTGGCTGCAGTGAGGCGCATGCTTCGCTTGCCGCCGATGTGCTGCTGCGCGCAGATCTTCGCGGAATCGATTCACACGGGGTGGCGCGCCTGGCCGGATACGTCCGGCTATGGGAAAAAGGCCGGATCAATGCCACGCCCGACATCACGATAGTACATGAAACCCCGACCACGGCCACGGTCGACGGAGATAGCGGGTTAGGACTGGTAATAGCTCCCTTCGCTATGAACCTGGCCATTGAAAAAGCGTCGGTTTATGGTTCCGGCTGGGTGGCGGTCAGGAACTCCAACCACTTCGGTATCGCCGGTTATCATGCGCTGATGGCTGCGGAGCGGCAAATGATCGGCATGGCCATGACAAATGCAAGCCCGCTGGTGGCTCCTACCTTTACCACCGAACGGTTGTTGGGTACCAATCCCATCTGCTATGCTTTCCCTGCCGGCAATCATCCGCCGGTGGTAGTAGATATGGCAACTTCGGCTGCCGCAAACGGCAAACTGGAGATCGCACAGCGGAAGAACGATCCCTTGCCGGGGGGCTGGGTACAAACTGCCGGCGGCGAAAGCAGTACAGACGCCCACGCGCTAAAATCGGGGGGCTCGTTACTACCGCTTGGCAGCGACCGCGAGCACGGCAGCCATAAAGGATTCGGGCTTGGCGCTACGGTCGATATTTTATCGGCCGTGCTCTCCGGTGCGAATTATGGCCCTTGGGTTCCCCCCTTTGTTTCTTTTATCGATCCCCTACCCGACCTCCCGGGAAAGGGAATCGGGCATTTCCTGGGCGCCATGCGTGTAGATGGCTTCAGGCCGGTAGCAGAATTTCACCACCACATCGATCAGTGGATCGACCGGTTTAAAGCGGCAAAACCCATCGACCCGCTTCAACCGCTGATCATACCCGGCGAACCTGAACTCCAGGCAGCACATGACCGCAAAAAAAACGGCATCCCGCTGGTGGACGCCGTCGTATCTGATCTTAATACCCTTGCTGAAAAATTCAACATTCAAAAGCTGGAAGGGTAAAGCTAAAAGCTTCGGGCCTTTAACTCACTAGTGTATGCCCATAAAGATCCGGTTCCACCTGATCTTGCTAAAGAAAGATCCGCTTTCGTTCCAGCTCATCCATACGAACAAGGCCTTTCCAACCACGTGATCTTCGGGCACAAAACCCCAGAAACGGGAATCCAGGGAGTCGTCGCGGTTATCGCCCATCATCCAGTAATAATTCATCTTAAAGGTGTAGGACGTGGCCTTTACGCCGTTAATGTACACGTCCGTACCCCGCTCTTCCCACTTATTACCCTCGTAAACCTGTATGGCACGCTTATAAATCGGCAGGGTGGTACTGTCAAGTTTCACCGTCCAGCCCTTTTTAGGAATGATCAGCGGGCCGAAGTTATCCTCGTTCCAGTTATATTTCGCGTTATGCGGGAAAACCGCGCTTTCATATTGACCGGGTTGTTTGTTCTGCTTAGTCACCGACTTCACATTGCCCCAGGTTTTAATCAGTTCGCTTTGTTCCCGGGTGAGCTTCATACCATACTCGGTAGTTGATATTGCCGTGGCTACGATGCCCATTTCCTCCAGGGTAACCCGGTTAAAATCGGTACCATCTGTAGTAACCAGGTACTCGTTCTGGCTTGTTTTGGAATCTTCGAACGCCTGTCCGTTCAAATAGATCTGTGCATTAATGATCCTCAGGGTATCGCCAGCAATTCCCACACAGCGTTTGATGTAATTTTCCCGCTTATCAACCGGGCGCTCTACAAAGGTATAACCGGGGTTGCCGCGGGTAACGGCCCTGCCCATCTGCCGCACCAACTGATAATAGCTGGCCGACTCCTGGGTTTCCACTACCACCGTATCGCCCTCCGGGTAGTTAAACACCACTACGTCTCCTCTTTTAATCTCGCTCAAGCCAGGCAGGCGGCGGTATTTCCACTGAATGCCGTCCCAATAGGCCTTGGTACCGGTTAAAGGCATAGTATGATGTGCGAAAGGAAACGCCACCGGTGTAATGGGCATACGTGCACCATAATTTACTTTGCTTACAAAAAGAAAATCGCCTATCAGTAACGATTTCTCCATGGAACCTGTAGGAATCGTATAGGCTTCGATGAACAGGCCCCGAATAAGCGTTGCCGCTACCACCGCGAAAACGATGGCGTCTACCCACTCTCTTGCTGCGCTTTTCTTTTTAGCGGGCTTCTTTTTATCTGAATTCTTTTTCCAGAATTTCCAACTCATGATCTTCTTTTATTTATTGCTTGCTCAGGTTAAAGGTTGAAAGTTAAAGGTTTGATGTCTAACCGCATAATCAAATCGCCATAATTCCCATTAATCGTTACGGGCCCGACGCTGAACTTCAAACCAACAACCGTTAACTTATTACACTTTAAAATCAAACATATCTTTTACGGAGTAAAAACCCTTTTTACCCGCGAGCCACTCGGCTGCAAGCACAGCGCCCAACGCAAAACCGGCGCGGCTGTGTGCGGTGTGTTTAAGCTCGATATCGTCCACTTCCGAACTGTAAATAATGGTATGCGTTCCGGGTACATCCTCAAGGCGATGCGACTCGATCAGCAACTGGTTTGGCGTGCTTACCATATCGCTCTGCGTACCCGCCACTTCGTTTATCCATTCGGTTTTACGTTCCAGTTCGTCAACGATCCCTTCCGCCAGCGTAATCGCGGTCCCGCTCGGCGCATCCAGCTTTTGCGTATGGTGGATCTCTTCCACCTGCACATCATACTGGCCATACCTGTTCATCAGTTTTGCGAGTACTTTATTCACAAAAAAGAGAATATTTACGCCAACACTGAAGTTAGATGCGTAGAGTAACGCGCTGTTACTCCTCCCGCAATTGTTTTTTACCTCCTGCAAACGCCCATACCAGCCGGTGGTACCCACCACAACAGGCAAACCCGCATTAAAACAGGCGTCGATATTCGGCAGGACAGAATCGGGCGTACTGAATTCGATCGCCACATCCGCCTTCGCGAGATTTTCGCGGGTAAGCTGGTCCTGGTTAAAAGCGTCGATCTTTAATATCACCTGGTGTCCACGGTCAACGGCAAACTGCTCGATAATGCGGCCCATTTTTCCGTAGCCGAGGAGGACGATGTTCATATAGTTTTCAGTTTTCAGTGATCAGTTTGATTGCTGGTTTAGTATCAGGCCCGGGGTATAAAAGGGATAGGTACTGATCCCTGATAACCACTCACCATCCCGCTAAATTAGCGTTTTTCAACGATTGGGCAACGTCATTTAAAGGATAAGCTGAGCTTCATTGCCGGAGCGGGCGTATTTAACGAAAAGCCCTGGGTGGGCGGGCCATTTTGTATAACAGAAGGCGCGATCTTCATCGACAGGTTGTCGCCGATATCATAACGAAAGAGCTTGGCGTCAGTATAAGCTTCGATGGACTGTATCGTATGAAAGAACAGGAAGCCCAGGATACAAAGGTCGCGATCGCGCCGAAAATTGTCTTTAACCGAGATCAGCGACGATCGCTGGGTAATTACGAACAGGTCGGGGTCCCGTTTCTGATCCGAGTTCGCCAGCCTGTACTGGAGCTCGTGCAATGTTTTGCGATACCAGTACTGGTCGTAATTATAGATTAGTCCAAGGGCCACGTACCCGCCATAAATTGCGGGGATCTTGATATACCTGAACGGCTGTTTTTTTCCTTTGCGGATCTGGATGTTATAAAGCTGCCCCCAGCCAGGAATCATCAGCGACCTTTTCAAAGCGGTAGAAGGCATTTTTTCTATGGCAAGCCGGGCGGAATCTTTCACGACCCCGGACGATTTCTTTGCCGTCGCCTTTCTACTCGCCGCCGAGCTGTCGGGGATATTAGGTTTGGTTCCGGGATTGCGCATCGACGAATCTCCCTTCACCATAGTTGGGTTTGTTTGTGAATATCCGTGCGAGGCAAACAGCAGGATCGCTATGAAAAAAAAAATGCGCATTACCAGTCCAGCAATTCAAGGATGCGGTTCAGGTCGTCGTCGGAAACGAAAGGAATCTCAATCGCTCCTTTCCCCTGGCTTTGCATCTTCAGCTTTACCCTTGTGGCAAATTTAGAGGCAAGGTCATCCTGAACCTTTTGGTACTGAAACGTCATCGCGGGCGTTTTCTTACTTTCGGATGGTACTTTTCCGGATTGCTGGAGCGCGCGCACCAGTTCTTCCGCTTTGCGGACGGAAAGGTTCCTGGACAGGATCTCGCGGTGTACATACAACTGTTTGTCTGATCCCTCGAGACCGAGCAGTGCCTTGGCGTGCCCCATGGAGATATTATTATCGCGTACAGAAACCTGTATCGCAGGCGGCAGCTTAAGTAACCTGAGATAATTGGTTACGGTTGAGCGGTTTTTGCTTACGCGATCCCCGAGCTCCTCCTGTTTCAGCTTACACTCGTCAATCATTCGCTGAAAGCTGAGCGCCACTTCGATGGCGTTAAGGTTTTCGCGCTGGATGTTTTCGATAAGCGCCATTTCCAGCATCTGCTGGTCATTGGCCGTACGGATATAGGCCGGCACCTCGGTGAGCCCTGCCATCCTGGAGGCACGGAACCTTCTTTCGCCGGAAATGATCTGGAAAGCCGAGGGGCCGGTTTTACGCACGGTGATCGGCTGGATCAGTCCCTGCAGTTTTATCGAGTCAGAAAGTTCCTGCAGTGCCAGTTGGTCAAATGCGGTACGCGGCTGGAACGGGTTTACCTCCACCTGGCTTACCAGCACATGGCTGATGGAGCCGGGCGCTGGGCCTTCGTTCGCTGCGAGGGCTCCCGGACGGGTATTTTGCTTGTCGGTATCATCGAGCAACGCTCCTAATCCCCTGCCTAACCCTGTTTTCTTCTGATACGTCATTTATTAAACGGTAGCTTGAGTTACGGCCTCTTCTTCCCTGGTCATTCCGTTGTTACGGATGATCTCCCTCGCGAGGTTCAGGTAATTGATGGCTCCTTTGCAATTGGCGTCGTGCATGATCACGGAAACGCCGTAACTCGGCGCTTCGCTCAGGCGGGTGTTTCGCTGGATGATGGTATCGAATACCAGGTCCTGGAAATGAGTTTTCACCTCTTCCACTACCTGGTTGGAAAGGCGCAAACGCACATCGTACATAGTAAGCAGGATGCCCTCGATCTCCAGTTCAGGATTAAGGCGGTTTTGCACGATCTTGATGGTATTGAGCAGCTTGCCCAATCCTTCTAAAGCGAAGTACTCACACTGTACCGGGATGATCACCGAATTAGCGGACGTAAGCGCGTTGATGGTAATAAGGCCCAGCGACGGGGAGCAATCGATAATGATAAAGTCATAATCGTCACGTACCTTGTCAAGCACCGCCTTCATTTTATATTCCCTGGTGTCCAGGTTGATCATTTCGATCTCCGCGCCCACCAGGTCGATGTGTGCAGGCAACAGGTCGAGGTTCGGAGTATCTGTTTTTTGAATCGCTTCGCGCGGGTCGATCCCGTTGATGATACATTCATAGATACTTGCCTGTATGTTCCGCGGATCGAAGCCAATACCGGAGGTCGAATTAGCCTGCGGATCCGCGTCGACCAGCAAAGTTCTGAATTCAAGTACGGCGAGACTGGCGGCAAGATTAATTGACGACGTCGTTTTACCAACACCACCCTTCTGATTAGCTATTGCGATGATCTTACTCATTCTTTGGATATAATTACAAACGTGTGATATAAAAGCGCAAAACAGGCACTTCCGGGCAAAAGAAAGCCGCTACTTTTACAGCGTTCAAGGCGCTTTTTACCAATCGCTAAGATACGAACTTTAAACAATTAACCGGGGGGGCTGTTAGCTCGTTTTACACATATTATCCACAATGATCACATTATTGGCTGCTACCAATAGAGAAGAAAGCTTTACGCTTAAGCTCACCCGATACTACCAAAAGAGGCTGGCGGAGCTGGGTATAGAAACGAACGTGCTCTCGCTTACTTCACTTCCCCATAACCTGATCAGCAGCGATTTATATGGCAAAAGAAGCGCGGAATTTCAGCCGGTCCAGGACCAGGTAACCGCTACCACCAAGTTCCTGTTCGTGATACCGGAATATAACGGAAGCTTCCCCGGCATATTAAAAACCTTCATAGACGCCTGTAAGTTTCCCGAAAGTTTTTACGGGAAAAAGGCCGCACTTACCGGCATTTCCTCGGGGAAATATGGCAATATCAGGGGGATCGATCACTTCACAGGAGTTTGTCATTACGTAGGCATGCATGTGATGCCGCTTCGCATTCACATACCTGCCATACATAAAGAACTGGATGAACACGGCAACCTCTTTATGGAAGATACTCTCCGGTTCACTAACCAGCAGATCAACCAGTTTATTACTTTTTAAACTTCAAACTTGAGCCAGCCTGCGCCCTCGTACCCAAAAATGAATTGTTTCGGGTTAATGATCTCGGCCAGGATCTCGATGGTATCCACGATCCGTGGTCCCGAGCGGTTGAAATAATGATTCCCGTCCGCAATGTAAAAGCGATTGTTTTTAATCGCCTTCAGCGCGTTCCAACCGGGGAGCTCCAGCAGCAGGCTGATCTCTGACATCGTCCGTTCGATGGAGAACCCGCAAGGCGATACCACGATGATATCGGGATCCGCGGCGCGCAGCGATTCATAATCGATAAACGGCGAGTGCCTGCCCTTCTCCGCCATGATGGGCACGCCACCTGCGATCTCCACCAATTCCGGGGTCCAGTTGCCGGCGACCATTAGGGGCGACAACCATTCCACCACGAACACGTCAGGTCTCTCTGTAATGAACTTCAATTTATGACGGATAAGATCGATCCGCTCTTCTAATGATTCGATCACTTCTTCGCCCTTTTCCGGCACGTTGAGCTGACGGGCAATATTCCTGATGTCGGCAAATATATCGCCAAGCAAATTGGGGGAAAGCGAAATGATCTCCGCGTTTTTATCCAGCAGGGAACCAAGCGCATCTTCCACATCCTTAAGGCTTACGGCACATACTTCGCATTGCGTTTGGGTGATGATCACATCAGGCGATAGTTGCCTGATCATCTCTTTATCCACGGTATAGATCGATAACGCTTCTGTTAGGATCTCTTTTACTTTGCGGTCAATCTCCGTGCTGCTGAGATCCGGTGCAAATTTAACGGAAGAGCAGGCGGGCAATACAAGCGCTTCGGACGGGAAATCGCATTCATGGGACCGTCCTACCAGGGCGTCTCCTTTACCCAGTGCATAAACGATCTCGGTGCCTGCGGCAAGGAGCGAAACGATCTTCTTTTCTGGCATTCGGAAGTAATTAAGATTTGACCGGTTCTAAGGTAGTTTCATTGTTGATCACCCGCCAGAGATCCAGCGGATTCTCGTTCTTTAATTCATCAGGCAAAAACTCGTCGGGCCAGTTCTGGAAGCAAAGCGGACGGGAGAACCGCCTGATGCCATCCGCGCCGACCGAAGTGAAGCGGCTATCAGTAGAAGCAGGGAAAGGGCCGCCATGATGCATGGCCAGGCTTACGTCTACGCCGGTTGGAAAGTTATTCACAATGATACGTCCGCAAAAGTCCTGCACATGGTGGATAAGCTCTTCGTTAGAGGCGAGGTCGCCGGCGGTAGCCAGCAAGGTCGCCGTTAACTGGCCTTGCAGCGCGCCGGCTATCTCCAGCATTTCCGCCGCACCGGCGCATTTAACCACCAGGGAGAAAGGCCCGAACACTTCTTCGTGAAGGACGGGGTTCGATAGGAATGTGGCGGCATCGGTAACGGCAACCGTTGCAAGCCCCTGTCCCTCTGCCGGCGTAATGTCAGAGATCCCGGGCGCCGCAACACCGGGTTGCTGTAATGCCTGCGATCTTCGTGCATGATAGTTGCTGGCAATACCCGCGTGAAGCATGTTGGCGGGAGCCACGGCCTTTACCTGCTGCGTTAACGCAGCGATGAACTGGTCGAGATCCGGTCCCTCAATGCCGATAGCCAGTCCGGGATTCGTGCAAAATTGCCCCACACCCAATGTTACCGATGCGGCAAATTGCTGGGCAAGTGCTGCAGGATCGGCACCCAGCTTTCCCGGGAGGATAAATACAGGGTTCACGCTACCCATTTCCGCGAATACAGGAATAGGGTCCTTTCGCCGGTTGGCGAGGTCGAAAAGCGCTTTGCCGCCGGTGAAGGACCCGGTAAAAGCCACCGCTTTAATAACAGGATGCGATACCAGGGCCTGGGCGACTTCGATGCCCGGATCCCATATCTGTGCAAAAGTCCCTTCCGGGAAACGGCATTTTTCTACCGCACGGAGAATAGCCTGTTCCATGAGCGCGGCCGTTTTAGGATGCGCGGGATGAGCTTTAACGATCACCGGGCAACCCGCCGCAACGGCGCACGCCGTATCGCCGCCGGCCGTGGAAAATGCGAAAGGAAAATTACTCGCGCCGAACACCGCTACCGGCCCGATAGGCACCTGCATTTTGCGGAGATCTGGTTTGGGAGGCGTGCGCGAGGGATTGGCGGTATCGATCCGCAAATCGAGACAGGTGCCCAGTTCTGCGGCATTGGCATAACTCTGCCACTGAAAGATGGTACGCGCGCGCTCGCCAGTCAGCCTCGCCTCCGGTAAGTGCGACTCTGCCATAGCGGTGTGGATCAATTTATCACCGAGCAGCTCTATCTCTTTGCCGATAGTTCGCATAAAGGAGCCACGTTGCCGTGCCGACATTTTCTTTAACTCCGTAGCGGCGGTTTTTGCTTTATGGAGGATCACTTCGAGTGCTTCCGCTGATGTTTCCTGGTGCATGTTAAATTTCAAATAATTGGTCAAAGATAAAGCTTTGATACCTGACCACTCATAACTATCCTTACTTTTGGCCTTCAATTAAATCAGGTCCATTATGAAGTGGGAAATGCTGCTGTCTGCAAAGCGATGGGGAAGCGAGGAAAAATACCAGGGAAACACAACCGACGCCCGGTCTGAATTTCAGCGCGATTATGACCGGCTGATCTTCTCCTCCCCTTTCCGGAGATTACAGAACAAAACGCAGGTTTTTCCGTTACCCGGCAGCATATTCGTACACAACCGGCTAACACACAGCCTGGAAGTAGCCAGCGTCGGCCGGTCATTGGGCCGCATCTTTTACAATAAGCTGCGCGAAAATAATCCATCGTTAGACCGGCGCCTCCCGCTGATCAGCGAGATCGGGAATATCGTAGCTGCCGGCTGCCTGGCGCATGATCTTGGGAACCCGGCCTTCGGTCATTCAGGCGAAGCGGCGATCTCTTATTACTTCAATAAATCAGAAGGGAAGGTCTACCGTGACCAGGTAACCGGGGCACAGTGGTCTGACCTGACGCATTTCGAAGGGAATGCCAATGCTTTCCGGATCCTAACACATCCCTATGCGGGAAAAGGATATGGCAGCTTTGCGTTAACTTATTCCACACTTGCGTCGATCGCGAAATACCCGTGTGCATCGCAGGCTGGTCATGACAAAAAGTTACTTCACCGGAAAAAGTACGGGTTCTTCCAGTCGGAACAGGCCGGGTTTGAACGTGTCGCTACAGAGTTAGGTATGAAAAAAGTGACAGACGACCCGCTCAGTTATAAACGCCATCCACTGGTTTACCTGGTAGAGGCGGCGGATGATATCTGTTACAACATCATCGACCTCGAGGACGCTCACCGGCTCAAGATCCTCTCTTACCAGGAAGTAGAAGAGCTGCTGCTCCCGCTTTGCGGCGATGCTAAGATTAAATCGCGGCTGGCGGATATCGACGACGATGACGCACGCATCAGCCTCCTTCGTGCACGATCGATCAACACGCTGATTCAGCTATGCTCGGTGCTGTTTTTTAACGAACAGGAAGCCATCCTTGCCGGCGAAATGAACCGCAGCCTGATCGATGGCATCGACGAACCTTACCAGGCAGCGATGAAAAAGATCGCGGAGGTTTCCGTGAAGAAAATTTATAACTATTCATCGGTGGTACAGATCGAAATTGCAGGTTATAAAGTAATGGGCGGAATATTGGAAGAGTTCGTTCCGGCCTACCTCAACAATGAATCGAAATACCACGAAAAGCTCATTGCACTGATTCCTAAACAGTTCCTCACTAAAAACACCGATACTTATTCAAAGATCCAATCGGTATTGGATTTCGTATCGGGAATGACAGACTTGTACGCGGTGGAACTTTTCAGGAAGATCAAAGGGATCTCATTCCCTTCGATCGGGTAGCGGACCTCTTTTTGGTATAGATCAACATCAAATTACCTATCTACCAGGCATACTACTTTACAGGTTGAATGCTGATAGTAAACAGCCAATATACTCCCCAAAAATTCAGCTTGATCTGGAAACGCTATGAAATGAATAAATTAATGGCTTATTTAAATGCCTTATACCTTTCCATCGCTTCCACAAAGTAGTAATCGCCGTATGTTAGCGGTACATCTACTTCTGATTTTGCGGGGAGGTGGCCAACGCCGTGCTTTAAAATAAATCCGCCGTTGGTTCCTGCGGCGGCCTTATAGGTATCGGAGGAGAGCGACGTGATCATGGTTTCGGCAGCGGTAAAGTACTTCTGACCGGCTTCGCCGCCCGTGTATTTACACAACTCGAGCAACGCGGAAGCTGCAACGGAAGCTGCGGAAGCATCGCGAAGCACATTCGGCATACCCGGCGCGTTAAAATCCCAATACGGTACCTTATCCGACGGAAGATTCGGGTGATTGAGTATATATTCGGCGATATGCTGTGCCTGGTCAAGATACTTCTTATCTTTGGTCTCCCGGTACATCACGGTGAACCCGTAAAGCCCCCAGGCCTGCCCGCGCGCCCAGGCAGATTCGTTTGCATAGCCTTGTGCCGTTTTCTTCTCTTTTACCGAGCCGTCGTTCTTATTGTAGTTAATAACATGGTAGGAGCTGTAATCGGGACGGAAATGGTTTTTGATCGTGGTATTGGCATGGGTAACCGCGATCTTGTAATAAGACGAATCGCCGGTCACTTTAGTGGCCCAGAACAACAGCTCCAGGTTCATCATGTTATCGATGATCACCAGGAAATCAGACTCAATTTTAGAGTCCCACGATTTAATTGCGTTTACTTTCGGGCTAAACCGTGTCGACAGGGACCTGGCGCTCGTTACCAGGATATCTTTATACGCCTCGCTTGGCGCGATCCTGTTCGCGTTGCCAAAGCTGCAAAACATCATGAAGCCAAGATCGTGTGTGCTGGTATTCAGCTTTTCCTTTTCCAGCACTTTCAGGATCCTGTTTGTTTCAGCATACAGCGCAGGATCTTTCGTTTGCTCGTAAAGGTACAACATCGTTCCGGGGTAAAAACCGCTGCACCACCATTGGGAATCGCTGGTTACCAATTTATTGGCTGCCGCATCAAACGATTTTGGAAAACGGTTCTCCGGCAGGTTCTTCATCATCACCTTGTACTGCGCGGCAGCGTCGGCAAAGTTCTTGTCAATGGTAGTTAGTAGGTTCTTGCGGGGGGCAAATTTTGCGGTCCGCCGGACGGCGCACGACATGCACAGCATCGCCATGCAAGCCAGGATAAAGTACTTATTCATGGCACGATATTACCAAAAAATCTCTTATTACTGCACCTTCAAAATCACTACAGATTGCGGGGGAAGCGCGACAACCAGGTCATTATTCATTTTTTTGGCGCCGGTAAACGGCCTGATGTGGATTTTATCAGGCTCGGTAAAGGTGTTGATATCTGTGATCTTCCCGGAAGAAATAATTTGGCCGGTCACTGTCTTCCAGTTAACGCCGGGCAGCGACGTGGTCAGGTTGATCGTTTTCGACAGGTCTACATTCACCAGCGAAATATGGATAGTGCCCGTAGAATCCTGTGAAGCGGAGGCATTTACCGCGGGAATCTTGCTATCGCCGCTTACATAGTCGGGAGTATTCAGTTCCATCGGCAGGTATTTTGCATCGTGATGCACCTTGTACAGGTCGAAGACATGGTAGGTAGGTGTCAGGATCATTTTATCTTTTTCGGTTAATACCAGTGCCTGGAGCACGTTAACGGTTTGCGCCAGGTTAGCCATTTTTACCCGGTCGCTGTGGTTATTAAAGATATTCAGGTTAATACCGGCGATCAGCGCGTCGCGCATGCTATTCTGCTGGTACAGGAAGCCCGGGTTTGTACCGGGTTCCACATCGGTCCAGATCCCCCATTCATCCACCACCAGCGCCACGCGTTTCCGCGGATCATATTTATCCATAATGGCGGAATGTTTCGACACGATCTCATCCATTTTCAGGGTGTTCCTGATGGTGTTAAAGTATTCCTTTTCGTCAAAATTGGTGGCCGAGCCTTTGCTGCCCCGCCAACTCCCGGAAGGCAGCGTATAATAATGCAGCGTAAGGCCCCACATCTGGGTACCTATGTTCTTCATGCAGGTCTCCGTCCAGTTATAATCCTCGCCGTTAGAGCCGCTGGCGATCTTTTTGAGTGGCGCGCCCGGGTAATTACGTGCGTAGGTGGCGTACCGTTTGTATTGATCAGAGTAAAACTGCGCGGTCATATTGCCGCCGCAGCCCCAGCTCTCGTTGCCTACTCCCCAGAATGAGACCTTCCAGGGAGCGGCATGGCCATTCTGTTTACGTAGGTTGGCCATCGGGCTTTCGCCATCGAAATTAAAATATTCCACCCATTTGGCCATCTCTTCTACCGTTCCGCTGCCGACATTCCCCGCGATGTACGGCTCCGTGTTCAGCATCGAGCAGAGCTCCATGAATTCGTGTGTGCCGAAACTGTTGTCCTCGGTAACTCCACCCCAGTTGGTGTTCACCATTTTGGGCCGGAGGTTCCTAGGCCCAACGCCGTCACGCCAGTGATACTCATCTGCGAAACAACCACCCGGCCAGCGCAGGTTCGGGATCCTGATCTTTTTAAGCGCCTCCACAATATCGAGACGGATCCTGCCTTTATTGGGCACTTTCGACCCTTCGCTCACCCAAAAGCCGTCGTAAATACAGCGCCCGAGATGCTCGGCAAAATGACCGTAAATATGCCTGCTGATCACCTGGTTATTAACATTAGGCTTGATGGTGATTTTCGCGTCAGACTGGGCAAGGGCTACGCCTGTGATCGCCAAAGCGATCATTAAAGACAAGGTCCGTTTCATGGTTTACCTGTTTGTTCTGCTATTTGGCAGAGAATTTATAAACTGTTGTAGAAGTGTATGTTACACTTGGCTTGAGCACTGTCGACGGGAACGCCGGCTGGTTGGGAGAATCAGGAAAATGCTGTGTTTCCAGGCAGAACGCGGTACGGTGCGGGTAAGGCTTCGCGCTCTTGCCATCACTGTCTTTCCCGTCAAGGAAATTACCTCCGTAAAACTGTATGCCTGGCTCGGTGGTCAACACATCCATGGTAATGCCCGTCGCGGGGCCGGTTACGGAAGCTGCCAGCGTTAGCGAATTATCCTTTTTGTTAAGCACAAAGTTGTGGTCGTAACCCAGGCCGGCTTTGATCTGCGCGTCATCTGCATCCACACGCGAGCCGATAGCGGTCGGTTTCCTGAAATCGAACGGCGTGCCGGTTACGTCTTTCAATTCTCCTGTCGGGATAAGGGTAGTATCTACCGGGGTGAATTTATCGGCATTGATCATCATCAGGTGATCGTTAATGGTACCACTGCCCTCGCCATTCAGGTTGAAGTAAGCGTGGTTGGTAATATTTTGAACGGTAGGCGCATCAGTTGTTACCGCGTAATCTATCCGCAGGCCGTTCTCATCGGTTAAGGTGTAGGTCACTTTCACGGTAAGGTTACCGGGGTAGCCTTCTTCGCCGTCGGCGGATACATATTTCAGTTCCAGCTTATCAGCGGAGGAAGACACCACCTCCCAAACCCGTTTGTGAAAACCGGTCGGGCCGCCGTGAAGCGAATTCAGGCCATTATTTATCGCCAGGGAATACTCTTTCCCGTCGAGCTTGAACTTGCCTTTCGCGATGCGGTTCCCGTAGCGGCCGATCAATGCGCCGAAATAAGGATCGTTATCTTTCTGGTAACCGGAAAGTTTCTGGTAACCTAACACTACATCGGTCAATTTCCCGGCTTTGTCGGGCACCATCAGGCTCACGATCCTGCCGCCATAATTGGTGATCACGGCCTCTAAGCCGTTTTTGTTCTTTAACGTATACAGGTTAACAGGCTTGCCATCAACATCTTTGTGAAAATCTGCGGTATCGTACGCTGCGGTAGAAACCGAATCTGCATTGCTCGAGTTCATTTTTTGGGGATTATTACAGGCCGCGACGGAAAGTATTCCACAGCAGGCCAGCAAGATAAACTGTTTTTTCATGATCATTAGTATGGTTGGTTAGCAGGATTATTGAAATGGCTAAGGTAAGATTCTACTTCGATATCAGGTCTACGTTCGTTACTTTTTGAGGGAACCATACCGTCATTTCACCCTTCCCGCGATGAGCCCAGGCGTAGTAAGGGATGGCAGTAAACGGCTTGCTGCCGGTATCGATCTTCTCGCCCGACGCGTCTACCATTACCTTAGGAACACTTCCCCGCAGTACGGTCACACCGTTAAACAGGCCTTTATCGAACTCCGCTGAAAGCGATGCCGTTTTGGGCATCAGGAAGTTACTGGTCGAACCGTCGTTATCGGCCCACTCCGCACAGTAGATGATCGGACCGCGCTGCAGGGCTACCTTACCCAGGTCTTCGCGGACGAGGGGATTGGCAACCACCGATCTCACTTCCATCGGCAGGTTCATTTCAATACGGTCGTTCTTTTTCCACGTTCTTTTTAGTACGGCGTACCCGTTCTCTACCGCGTAATTTACCGGCTCGCCATTCACCCTGATGGTTACCGGTGTATCGGCCGCCTGCGAAAAGGTGTACAGGTCTGATGGAACGGCTTTGTTTTGCGCCCATCCCGGGATCCGCAGTTTCATGGTAAACGTCAATGGCGACTTTGGCGACAGCGTGAACTGCAGCCTGCCGTCCCATGGATAATTATTCTGCTGGATAAGCTGTACAGGTTTGTTGTTAACCACGATATCGGCCGTGCCGGGAATGAACAGGTTGACGAAAACAGCATCGCCATTCTGGGCATATACATAACCCGGGATGGATGGAATGAGCCGCACGATATTGGTTGGGCAGCAGGAGCATTCAAACCACCCCGACCGGCCTCCCTCCATATCCTTGTGTGCGAAGATGTGTTTGATCTGCATTGCGTTGGTATAAAAGAACGATTTGCCATCCATTCCCACGCCGGAGATCAGCCCGTTGTAAAGTGTTTTCTCCAGCACGTCGACGTATTTCGCCTCGCCATGTAATTGGAACATGCGCTGGTTCCACATCACGTTGCCAATTGCGGCGCAAGTTTCGTTGTAAGCGGTGCCATTGGGAAGGTCGTAATTATCGCCGAAGCGCTCGCCATCCGGCACCGCCCCGATGCCGCCCTGTACATATAACTTTTTGCCTACCATGTTGTCCCATATGTGGTCTATGGCATTCAGGTATTGCCGGTCGCCGGTAAGTGCCGCTACATCGGCCATTGCCGAATACAGGTACATGGCGCGCACGGCATGCCCTACCGCCTCATCCTGGTCTATAACAGGTTTGGCATTTTGCCAGTATTCCCCGTTCTGGAAAGGATTTTTGCTTCGTTTATTATATTGCCGCTTGCCGCGCTCATCGAGGAAGAACTTTGCCAGGTCGAGGTATTCTTTTTTCGAAGTGATGCGGTACAATCTTACCAGTCCCATTTCCACCACTTCGTGCCCCGGCGCCACATGCATTTTATCCGGGCCAAAGGTATTTACCAGGAGGTCGGCATTTTTAAGGGCAATATTCAACAGGTTCCGCTTGCCGGTGGCGAGAAAATGTGCGCTTGCCGCTTCGAACAAATGCCCGGAATTATAAAGTTCGTGGCTGTTATCGTGCTCATTTTCCCAGCGCCTGGTACCCGACCAGGCATGCGGATGTGCCGGATCGATGGTCCTGGCAGTATACAGGTACCCATCTGGTTCCTGTGCGCCGGCGATGATCACGATCATGGAATCCACATACGCATCGAGTTTCTTATCCGGGTGTACCGCCAGCGAAAAAGAGGCGCCTTCGATCGTTTTATAAATGTCGGTATCGTCAAACGGGAAGGTGGTACCAAACTTGCCGCTATGTTGCGCGGCCATCTGGAAGTTCTTCACACGGCCGGTATTTTCGCAACGCTCAAACGATGCCGGGATGGTAACGGTACGGTTGGTTTCGATCCGGGGTGTCCAGAAATTATCCGAAAGCTTGACACTCGTAAAAGCCACCGGCCGGTAAGGGTAATCCTTTACCTGCGCCGTTGCGGCGGCGCCCGAAAACATCAGAAATAACAATATGCGTTTCATAGAATGAATATACTAGTTTGCCGTGCGTGGCTGTACCGCCGGCCAGCCTTTTTCCCAGGTAATTTTTTCGATGCGAAGCTTTGAGCGCCCATTGTCAGCGGCACTGTAGCCATGGAATACCAGGTAATCCGTTTTATCGAAACTGCTTACGCCGTTATGTCCTACCCCATACCAGTTTTTGTCGCCTTCGAGCACCAGGGTGCCACCGCCTTTGGCCATGGAAACGCCGGTTTTGTCCAGGTAAGGCCCGCTGATCTCTTTGGAACGGCCAACGATCATCTTGTAGGTGCTATTAATCCCTTTGCAGCAATAATCGATGGATGCGAAAAGGTAATAATACTTGCCCCTTTTAAAAATGAACGGCGCTTCGATCGCATTTCCGCCGGCATCAACCGGGTTATTGTCGACCGAAGGAAGGTTCTCTTTCACTCCCGGGTCCTTTTTGCGGCTGGCGATTGTCACGATGCTTTCTACCGGCTGGGCGAGGTGAAGGCGGTCGCCGGTAAGTTTTGCCAGCTGCAGCCCGTTCCAGAACGAGCCGAAAGCGAGGTACGGGCGTCCTTTTATATCAGTAACCAGGTTAGGGTCGATGGCATTCCAATTGGTTTTACCGGGGATCGACTGAACGACCTTGCCGTGATCCGTCCACGCGTAAGCCGGGTCGTCCGTATGAAGCGTTTTATTGGTGGCTACCCCGATACACGAGGTGTTTTTGCCAAAAGCCGATGCCGAATAATAGAGATAATACAACCCGTTGTGGTACGAAATATCCGGCGCCCACAAACTGTTGCCCCTAAATGTTTTGATAAAATCCCTTGCCCATTGCGGCGCTTCGGCAAACACCGGCTTCTCCTGTTTCCAGTTTATCATGTCCTTCGACGAAAACATCGAAACCCCGTTACCTGTACAGAAAATGTAAAACAGGCTATCCTGGCGGATCATCACCGGGTCATGCACCGAAATATTGGTACGCAGCACCCCATACGCCGGCGCGGGTTGCTGTCCCGAGGCGGTTCCGGCGGTAAGCAGCACCGCTAAGCCCGCCAGGAAAATAAGCTTGATTCTCATAAACGTTAATTAAAGCATTTTCACACGCACCACGCTGAATGAATAAGGACTGATAACAAGACCGATCTTCTTATTTTTCACCTCCGCCTGCTTATCCGAAGGGCTTACCGCCAAAGGGTTATCGAACGAGTTCAGCTGCTCCAGGTCCCTGCTGGCGATGGTGGTTACGGTGGCCTTGGGCGCCAATTTGCTAACCCCCTCGAACGCGAAACTGGCTTCCTGCGGCTTGTCAGAGCTGTTCACGATCTTAACTATGATCTCTTTGGTTTTTTTGTCGATCACCGCCGAGCCGTACAGCCCGTCCTTTCCGGCGACCACTTCGTTATTTTGCAGCATGGCGATCACGTCCGTCCCCTTGTACAAAGAGAAGAGTTTTTGCACCTGGTAATCCGGTGTACCGTACGAGCGGAGGTTATCTACCCAAATCAGGTCGGGCGTCCATTGCCAACCTTCCGCATGTGCGAACAAGGGTGCATACGAAGCCATGGCCACCACATCGGCATTCCGCTCGAGGCCGGTCATAAAGGCGGCCTCAGAAAGTGCGGTCTGCCAGTTGTTCTTATTGTTCACGCTTACGGTTCTATCGCTTTGCGCAGCATACTCTCCGGCGAAAATCTTCGAGCCGGTTCTCGGGTAATTATCGTAGCGCGACGCATTTTGCAGGAACCATTCCGGGCGGCGGTAATAATGCTCGTCAATAATATCGGCATTCATTTTCCTAAGCTCACCGTTCAGGTAGTCGAACCGGTCGCCGTTAGGATCCGTGCCCGAGCTGTTTACCAGCTGCATGAAAGGGTATTTATCCTTGATCGCTTTTGTAAATATCTTAAGGCGTTCCACGTATTGCGGTCCCCAGTTCTCGTTGCCGATGCCCATCATCTTCAGGTTAAACGGCGCGGGGTGCCCCATATCGGCGCGGATCTTTCCCCATTTGGTTTTTACATCGCCGTTGGCGAATTCAACGAGATCGAGCGCATCCTGTACATACGGCTGAAGCTCGTCCATCGGCACTACTTCGGCGGTATTAAACTGGCAGGCCATGCCGCAGTTGAGGATCGGCAGCGGTTCGGCGCCGATGTCTTCCGCGATCTGGAAATATTCAAAAAAACCCAACCCGAACGACTGGAAATAATCCGGCGCCGGCTTATGCGCAAACTCCGTATTCCAGCGGTTAACTATCAGCTGGCGGTCTTCAACAGGCCCGACCGTTTTTTTCCATTGATAACGTGTCGCAAGGTCGTGCCCCTCTACGATACATCCTCCCGGGAAACGGATAAAACCAGGCTTCATATCTGCAAGCAGCTGAACCATATCCGCACGCATACCACCGGGACGGTTCTTCCAGGTATCCTGCGGGAAAAGGGACACCATGTCCAGGTCGACGCCTCCGTTACCTTCAAACCAAATGCTCAGTTTAGCCTTCTGTTCCGTTGTGGTAGCTTCAAAGCTGATGCGTTGTTTCTTCCATGTCCCGGTGTTGCCGGGGAGGTTGAGGGTAGCGGAGCCGATCTTCTCACCTTTGGGATTTACCAGCTCGGCATGCAATTTTACGTCCGTTCCGGGAACACGGTACATTACCGAAAAATCATATTTCATCCCCTTTTTAATACCCATGCCGCGGAACCCTTCATTGGTGATCCCCACGCTTCCCCGGGCAGCATTCACCAGCGAAATATGCAGGTACCGCGGGTTTGCGGCGTTAGATTCCCGCCGGTTTTGCACCACCACCGTGCCTTCCGGCACCTGACGCGGCACCACCGTCCAACCCATCAGCGGCTTATAGAACTCGAAAGAACGGTTTTTCACCAGCTCGGCATAGATGCCTCCGTCGGCGCCCATGTTTATATCTTCAAAAAAAACGCCCCACATGGTTGGCTTTACTTCTGCTTTCACCTGGTTGGCGTGAATAGTAAATATATTCCGAACGGGTTGCCCGTTCGCGCCGGCTAAACTTAATGAAGCTGCAAAGACGGCGCTCAGAAATTTTCTCTTATACATATTACTTTTTAATTCCAGGCAAGCCAATACCCGGTGAATGATCGAAAAGAAAGATGAGCTAAATTAGGAAAGATTTATAAACGTCAAAGATACAATTAAAAAAAGCCGGCCATTTAAGGCCGGCTTTTACTGGTTAAAGGTTAGGGGATGGTTATTTTCTGTACCTGGGTGAAGATACGTTCTGCGGTACCGGTGGTTTTCACCCCGATCCTCGCAAAAGCGTATTTCTTAAATTGAATGCCTTCGAGTGTTTGTTTTACGAAGGCTTGTCCTGCGGCCGTATAATTTGCCGGGTCGAGGCTGATTTTCACGGTAACCGCCGATCCGACCGTTTTAGCAGCTTCCGTAGAAATGATCAGGTTAGTGTTATCTACAAATTCGGTGGCGCCGATCATCAATGTCGACAACTCCACCGTCTTGCCGGTAACGACCTGGTTCACAGTAAACGTAGCGGTAACAGATTTATCCGCGGCAGCATACGTAAAAGTAGCTGCCGTGATATTGAAGTAAGGTGTTACGGGGACGTCCACTACGGTATTTCCTTTTACTTTCACATCGATGGAGTCGGTAACGTCTGCCCATGGGCCATTACCTCTTAGGCGGACCAGTTTGTAATCGCCATCGAACAGGGCAGCGGAATAGCTGCCGTCCTGTGCTACGTAAACGGGGATCTTGGTAAACAACTGGTAACCATGCTGCCATAATTCGAGCTGCACGCCATTGGTTCGAACGGGAACCGGCGTACCGTTATAAGTTACCTTACCCGAAAGCATCGATTTTGGGGGTTCATAGTTATCTTTCGCACAGTTCGTCAATAAAAAGACAGACAGGGCAAACAGGGTGTATAATGAGATCTTGAGTTTCATAATAGTTATTATTGGAATGGGTTACGTATTACTTTACCGCCGCTATTGTCAATTACAGATTGGTTTATGAACGTGTAATAATTAAACAGCTGGAAATTGCGCGGCGCTTTAAAACGGGGAGCGATCATTTTCACGAACACGTATTTGCCGTCTTTCGAAGCATCGCCGGGACGGATCACCCGGTACGGATAAAGCGCGTACAGCATTGCATCCGCATTATTCGGATTGCCGTTCCACACGATGTGGGCGATCCGCCAGCGTTTCATGTCCCAAAGGCGGTGATCCTCAAAAGCCAGCTCCACTTTGCGTTCGTTCCTGATCTTGTCCATGGTAAGCGTAGTGGCATTCAGGCTGTTGGCCGGGAAGCCTGCACGCTCCCTGATCGCGTTTACATAAGTCAACGCGTCCGTAGTCTGGCCCAGCTCGAAAGCGGCTTCGCTTGCATTTAAGTACATTTCGCCGAGGCGGAACCATACCCACCAAACATCGGTACCAATACCCCTGGTGCTTGTGCCTGCGCCGGCGTCGAGGAATTTCCGGATATAAAACCCGCTGTTAGAAACCTCCTGGATAGTGCGATGCGGGCCGGATGTTCCTGTTAATAATTTACCATCCGTGTAACTGGCACCGAGGGAGCTTCCTTCCACCGTACTATAAGTACTCGTAGCTGCGTTCCATACCAGCACACCAGCCTGCATTTGCACCGGCAGCCCTTTAAAACTGCTTCCCGGGTAAATAACCGTTCCATATAAGCGGGCATCCTTGTTGGCGAAAATGTCCTGTGGATTATCGTAATAGATGTAGTCTGTATTGGCGGCATTACGGATCTTAAGGGCGCCATTGGAGCCGTCGAGATATTCGTAACTTTCTACCAGGTTAAGAGAGGGCGTGATTGCCGAAGATCCCAGGTTATCCTCCCGGATCCCTAACGGGATGTTGTTATAGGAGAACCCGTGTTTCTTGCTTTTTGCACTCAGGTAATCTTTCACAAAAATGGCCTCTTTATTACCGATCTTCTTTACCACTGCTTCGTAAAAGTTTTCACCCAGGTTACCCGGGTTGCCTTTATAAAGCGTAAACAGGCCGCTGTTGATAATTTCTTTCGAAGCATCGAGAGACTTTTGGAAGTATTCATTCGCTCTTGCTAATGGAATCCCCACCTCTCCCCCGGGGAGGGTGATCGGCGAAGCCAGCTGGGCATTGTATTTGGCAATAGAACCGGCATACAGCATTGCCCTGCTTTTTAAGGCCATTGCGGTGTATTTGGTGGCCTTGGTATTGCTTGCGGTTGAGCCGGTTACGTTACCCAGGTCATTTTTGATGGCATCGAGCTCGGAAGCGATGAAATCATACACTTCCGCTTCTTTGGCACGGGCCGTTTGCAGGGGCGAAGGATCGCCGCTGTAATCATAGATCAACTGCTTGGTTACCAGCGGTACGCCTCCCATACGTTTTACCATTTCGAAATAATCGAAGGCGCGGATAAAGCGCAGCTCGCCTTTAAATTGCGCCTTTTGCGCGGCAGAAAGTTTAGTACTGTACAGGTCGATACTTTCGAGGGCCAGGTTGATGTCCCTGATCAGGCCATAATCCCATAAATACCAGCTGCCGCTGCCATAACTGGTGATGTTGTTCCTGCCGTCCTCACCGGTATATCCAGACCACATCGCATCGTCATAATTTGCCATGTTGGTCCAGTTATCCATGCTTTGCTCGCTCGGCAGCCGGTCGTAATAATTGGCCAATAACCCAAGGATCTGTTTGCTGTCATTCCATACCTGTTCTTCAAGTATGATCGTTTTGGGAGTTCGTTCCAGGAAATCTTCTTTACAGGACGAGCCCGTCATGATAAATATTCCCAGGATCAACCCTTTATATAGTGTTTTCATATTCAAAATCAATTACAAGGTTAAGTTGAAACCAAAATTATACAGGCGTTGCTGCGGGTAGATCAGTCCGCCGGAAGAGCTGATCTCCGGGTCGATCTCGAAATCCTTCACGGAGTCGAAAGAGAACAGGTTAGATCCGTTCGCATAAACGCGAAGTTTGGACACACCCACCCTTTTCATCAGCTTTTGCGGAAAAGTATAACCCACCTCGAGATTCCTCAGCCTGAAATAGCTTACATTGGTTAGCCAGAACTGGTTTTGGCGGAAGTTTGCATGGCCTGTTTCATTTCTCCGCAGCGCCGGGTAAGTTCCGGGGATCCAGGCGCTGTTCAGGTCGTAGGGGTTTTCGCGGTGCCAGCGGTCCGTGAACATATATTTTGGCGAGTTACCATTATTCTGGAAAGGGAATTTCAATTCCACATCCCTGGAGAAGCTTTGCATGGTCGCTCCCGAGAAATCAGCAGCCAGGTTTATTCCTTTGAAGCCTACACTCAGGCTCGATCCATAGCTCATATACGGTGTGGCACCTGTGGCATAGCCGATGGGGCGCTGGTCTTCCGTGGTGATAATTCCATCGCCATTAGAATCCTTGTACATAAAATCGCCTGGGAGCTGGGTGCGGTTACCCTGCCCGTCGTTATTAACTTTATAGTTATCGATTTCCTGTTGCGACTGGAAACGGCCCACAATCTCATAACCGAAGTTGATGCCGGTCCAGCGATCTATAGCAGAGTTCCGGTAATAATCCCAGGAGTTGCCCCGGCGGGGTTTGTATTGCGCAATATTCCGGCTCCTGCCGATCGTTCCGTTGGCGGAGATCGAGAAGTCTATCTTTCCCAACCGTTTATCAAAGCTTAGTAAACCTTCCACGCCCCGGGTCTCATCAGAATTCAGGTTCTCGTTCGGCAGGGTGTAACCTGCTTCGCTCGGCAGCAACACGTCGTACTTAGAAGCCGGCAAGCCCGATCTTTTACGTTTAAAAATGTCGAACTGGCCGGTAAGGCCGTTCAGCATACCAAAATCGAGCCCGAGATTCAGCAGCTTGTTGTTAACCCACGACAGATTGGTAATAGGTAAGCCCCTGGGTCTCAAACCGATCACGTAGTTTCCGTCGAGCACCGCGCTTCCGCTGTTAAAATTATACCCGGCGAGGTAGTCAAAACGGTTAATTCCCGATTCGCTGCCGGTCTCGCCATACGATGCCCTGATCTTTAAATCGTTAACAACGCCACCGATCTTATTCTTGATAAACGGTTCTTCGGAAAGCCTCCAGCCCACAGACATCCCCGGGAAGAAACCCCAGCGCTTATCGGCCGCATAGAGGTATGAACCGTCATACCGGCCTAACACTTCCAGCAGGTATTTTTGCTTGTAGCTGTAGTTGATCCTGCCGGTGTACCCAGCCCTCGCTTCTACTTCCCATGCATCTGCCAGAAAATCCTGGTTGGCGAACTGCATGATCGGGATATAGTTATTTGGGGGAACCGAGTGAATAGCCAGGTAATCGTTTTCCTGCTCAGACCGTTCGTAAGCCGCTACCGCGGAAAGCGAGTGAAAACCGAACGATTTTTGGTAGTTCAACTGAAACTGGGCAAAATTGGAAAATATGTTACGTTTGTGTTTTTCTCTCCAGGGATTCTGGTTTCCGCTGGCAAGCGTATAAGTATCTGTTGCTGCGTTATAATTATAGGCGTCGTAGGTAAATTCAAACCCGTCGAAATCCTCGTTGGTATAATTATGGGAATAGGTTCCCTTCGCCACTAAACCAAAGGGGAAATCATAAGATACATTCAGGTTTACGTTTACGTTCCGGTAGATCTCGTCGATATATCCGGTTACGTCGTTTTTGTAAGTAGCCGGGTTAACATTCACACTGTGGCCCTGGTTAATGTAGGCCGGGTTATCATTGGCGTACATCGGCTCCGTTGGCCACATGCTCGAAATACTCAAAAGCGGGTTAAAGTAATCGTCGAGTCCGGGTACGCCCACGTTATGCGCTTTTTGCAACCGGCCGCTGATCTGGGTGCCGATCTTCAATCCTTTGGCAAGACTGGCATCCAGGTTCGCCTGAAGGTTAGTCCTTCCATAAGTAAAATCCTTGATCAGCGCGTCCTGGTTAATATGGCTTACAGAGAAGTAATAATTGGACCGTTGCGATCCTCCGGATGCGTTTGCACTCAGGTAGTACTGGGGTACGTTCGGACGTGTCACCGCGTCGAAATAATCGTAGCTTTTATAGCCTTTTTCAGTTCCTGCCTCCCATTTCGCCAATACATCGGGGGTGAAAAGCAACGAAGGATTCCCCGCAGCAAGCGATTTGTTCTGTTCGGCTTCCAATTGGGCCCTGACGAACTGGCCCGCATTGGCAGGGTGAGGGTACCGGGTAAAGTTTTGCATCCCGTAATAACTGGTAACATTGATCATCGATGTTTCCCGTTTACCTTTCTTGGTGGTTACCAATACCACCCCGTTCGATGCCCGTAATCCGTAAACCGCGGCCGAAGCATCTTTCAGGATCGTAACGCTTTCGATATCTTCAAGCCCAAGGTTATTAAACACGTTAGCGCCGGAGTTATTGCTGTTAAAGCCAAACGCCGACTGGCTGTCGTTCGTACTGTAAGGCACGCCGTCGATCACGTACAACGGAGTACCCAGGTTCCTGATCTGCAGGTTGGTGCCGTTACCGGGTCGCGAGTCCTGCGAGCGGGAAGTGATCCCGGGGATTTTCCCCACCAGCGCGTTGGTAGCCGCGACCGCCGGCGAACGCACAATATCAACCGAATTGATCTGGCTGATTGCACCGGTAACGCTGGCTTTCTGCTGTGTGCCGTATCCTACCACTACTACTTCTTCCAGCGCCTTAGTGTCGTTTTCAAGCACGACGTTTACGGTACGATCGGCAGGGATGGCAATCTCCTTCGTAAGATAACCAAGGGCCGAAAACACCAGCGTACCGCCGGAAGAAGGCACCGTCAGCACAAATGCCCCATCTGCGTTGGTACTGGCACCAACCGTGGTACCC
Source organism: Hufsiella ginkgonis (assembly GCF_009834915.1). Lineage (GTDB taxonomy): Bacteria > Bacteroidota > Bacteroidia > Sphingobacteriales > Sphingobacteriaceae > Hufsiella > Hufsiella ginkgonis. Next base: position 165,063 of record NZ_WVHS01000004.1, read on the forward strand.
TTTAGCTTGATAGTAGTGCCGATCAAAGGCTCGCCTTTAGAATCTTTTACGGTCCCCTTTACCTGCACACTTTGCGCAACGGCCAGGTGCAGCCCGGAGACCAATAAAAACAGGGCAACGACGCTACCCCTCAGCAGTTTTTGTCTGATTCTTTTCATGAAATTGGTTTTAGTTAGTTAGTTGGCCACGGATGTGGTCCGTGGTGATAATTGGTTATCCTGCGCTAAGGTAATGATAGAATAATTAACTGTCAATATAACACTTTAAAAAAACTGTCAACATTACACTTTAAAAATCAACTGATTGATTATCAAGCAAATAATTTTTATATGTGATTTTTTAAAATAAAAACCAGTACTTACCTTGCATTAACTAATCAATCGTACAATGAAAAATACCACCCGGACTATCCGCGTGTTTATCGCATTGCTCCTGTTTACCGGCAACCTGCCGGTACAAGCACAAGTCGTAACGCTTTCACATTACCTGTTCCCCGGCTTTGTTAAGGGTACCGTTAAATTCAAAAACGCTACACAGCAAGAGGCACAGCTCAATTACAATTCCCTCACACAGGAAATGCTCTTCCTGGATAAAGACACCCCGCTGGCGCTGGACCAGACAGAGAACATCGACACCATATATATACAGGGCCGGAAATTTATTCCCACGGAGAAAGCCTTTTTCGAAGTCGCTACCACAGGCGCCACCCCCTTACTCATCCGTCATAAATGTACGGTGATCCCGCCCGGCAAACCGGCAGGCTATGGGTCCACTTCCCAGGCTTCCGGTATTACTACGCTTTCCGGCATCTCCTCCAACCTGTTTTACAAACTCCAGCTTCCTGCCGACTATAAACTGATCCCCGAAACCGAGTTCCTGCTAAAAAAGGGCAAAGACTATGTGAAGATCACGGGCGTCAAACAGTTTATCACCGCCTTTCCGGCGAAGTCGGACGCGATTAAGGCTTATGTTAAACAAAATGACCCCAACTTTAAGGACCCTGCCGATCTCGTGAAGCTGGTCGATTTTTGCAACAGGGCCTCCTGAGAATAATCATTAATTTAGCGCTCCGGCACTTTGCCGGGGTTTTGTCATCCGTGCACGCAACAGGGCAGGATGCAACTTGAAATTATTATTAATATTTTCGCTCCAAATGATCAGGTATTCAGGGCAAACACGCATTCTGGTAGCAGTGGACTGCATAATCTTCGGGTTCGACGGCGAACACCTGAAGCTGTTACTTATACACCGCGGGTTTGAGCCTGAAAAGGAACAATGGAGCCTCATGGGGGGCTTTATCGGTACCGAAGAAGACCTGGACCAGGCCGCAAACCGCATCCTTAAAGAGCTTACCGGCCTCGAAGGCGTTTATCTCGAGCAGTTCCATGCCATGGGCGATCCCAAACGCGACCCCATCGAGCGCACCGTTTGCGTGGCCTACTTCGCATTGATCGACATCCATAAATACGAAAAACAGATCAGCGACCAATACCGGGCCGAATGGTTCCTGCTAAAAGATATGCCCAGCCTCATATTCGATCACCAAAAAATAGTCGAGCTCGCTAAAAAGAAACTACGGTACAAAGCAGCCCTGCATCCAATCCTTTTCGAGCTCCTGCCACCCAAATTTACACTGCCCCAATTGCAGATGCTTTATGAGGCGATCTACGAAACGGAATTCGACAAACGCAACTTCAGCAGGAAGATCCTCTCTACCGGCCTGCTCGTTAAACAACCCGATAAAGACAAACGCAGTTCTAAAAAGGGCGCCTTTTACTATAGCCTGCACGAACTGGAGTATAACGACAAGTTCGATGCCTTCCTCAACTTCATACCCAATCCGCACGCGCTGATCGCGTGATTCCTAAATATTTTTTTTAAAACAAAAAAATAAGTGTTACTTAGACACGAAATAAACTGATGACTACTGAAAGCTTTGTAATCGGCGTAGACTATGGCACGGATTCCGTCCGTTCGGTGCTTGTTAACACGCAATCCGGCCAGGAAATCGCCTCTGCTATATATTATTATCCACGTTGGAAAAAAGGATTGTATTGTGATCCCTCTCGGAACCAATTCAGGCAGCACCCGCTAGACTACGTCGAGGGTCTTGAATTTACCATTAAATCATGCCTCGAACAGGCCGGGCCGGCAGTAGCCGCGCAGGTAAAAGCGATCTCCGTAGACACCACCGGATCTACTCCCGTGGCCGTCGATCACAGCGGTATACCCCTGGCCCTGCTTCCCGGGTTTGAACACAACCCCAATGCCATGTTTGTGCTTTGGAAGGACCATACTTCCGTAAATGAAGCCGCAGAGATCAACGAGCACGCCACCCGGTTCCCGGTAAATTACCTGCAGTTCGTGGGCGGTATCTACTCTTCAGAGTGGTTCTGGTCAAAACTGCTCCATATTCTCCGCACAGACGAGGACGTCAGGAACGCCTGTTACTCCTGGGTAGAACATTGCGACTGGATCCCGTTCCTGCTGGCAGGCGGCAAACGGTCGGCAGATATCCGCAGGGGCGTATGTTCCGCGGGGCATAAATCGCTCTGGGCGGCAGAATTTGGAGGGCTCCCGCCCGAAGAATTTTTCAGCTCGCTCGATCCGTTGCTGGCCGGCTATACGTCAAGGCTGTTTACCGAAACTTACACGGCCGACCAGGCGGCAGGCACCCTGGGCGAAGAATGGGCCGCCCGCCTGGGACTTTCCACGGCGGTGATCATCGGCATCGGCGCATTCGATGCGCACATGGGCGCCGTGGGCGGCCAGATAGAGCCCTACTTCCTGAGTAAGGTAATGGGAACGTCTACCTGCGACATGTTGGTAGCTCCCGCAACGGAAGTGAACGATACCCTCGTAAAAGGGATCTGCGGCCAGGTGCCCGGATCCATCATTCCCGGCATGATCGGCATGGAGGCGGGCCAGTCTGCCTTCGGCGATGCCTATGCCTGGTTCAGGAACCTGCTCATGTGGCCGCTGAAGCACCTCGTTACCGAAAGCAGCGTGCTTACCGCTGAACTGGCACAGGTACTCGTTAACGACGTCGAAGCGCGGATCATTCCCGAGCTGAGCAGGCTCGCAGAACAGCTTCCCGTAGAGGAATATGGAGAGCTGGCGATCGACTGGATGAACGGACGGCGCACGCCGGATGCCAACCAGGCGCTAAAAGGTGCGTTTTTAGGCTTAGGCCTGGGCAGCGATGCCGTCAAATTATTCCGCGCACTGGCGGAAGCGACCTGTTTCGGCGCCCGCAAGATCGTAGACCGCTTCATCGAACAGGGCATCCCCGTAAAAGGGCTGATCGGCCTGGGCGGCGTAGCCCGGAAGTCGCCGTACATTATGCAGATGATGGCCGATGTGATGAATATGCCCATTAAGATCCACCGTTCAGAACAAACCTGCGCCATCGGTGCCGCCATGTTCGCCGCGACGGCAGCCGGTATCTATCCCCGTGTAGAAGACGCCATGGAAGCCATGGGCCAGGGTTTCGATGCCATTTATGAGCCGGACGCTGAAAAGGCGGCCATTTACGCAAAACGCTACGAACAATATACCACCGCAGGAAATCTCGTTGAAACAATTACCCGATGAGTATCTATCAGCATATCAAACAATCGGCCTACGACGCCAACATGGAGCTCCCGAAGCTCGGTCTCGTATTATTTACTTTTGGAAACGTAAGCGCCGCCGACCGCTCACTGGGTGTATTCGCCATTAAGCCGAGCGGCGTGCCCTACGAAAACCTGACACCGGACATGATGGTGATCGTAGACTTCGACGGAAAAACCGTACAGGGCGATCTACGCCCCTCTTCCGACACCAAAACACACGCCGTGCTCTACAAACACTGGGAACAAATTAACGGCATCGTACACACGCATTCCACCTATGCTACGGCATGGGCGCAGGCGCAACGCGATATCCCGATATTTGGCACCACCCACGCAGATCATAACACCGTGGATATTCCCTGTGCTCCGCCGATGAGCGATGCGATGATCGTGGGTGACTATGAATACCAGACCGGTTTCCAGATCATGGACCACTTTACAGAAAAAGGCCTGGACTACCAGGAAGTTGAAATGGTACTGGTAGGAAACCATGCCCCGTTTACCTGGGGGAAAACTCCCGAAAAAGCCGTTTACAACAGCGCGGTGCTCGAAACGGTAGCCAAAATGGCGCTGCTCACAGAGCAGGTAAGAAAAGATACGCCGCGCTTACAAGACTCATTGATTAAAAAACACTACGAACGGAAACACGGCCCCGACTCGTACTACGGCCAGTAGCAATGGCTGGAAGTTTAACGTGGGACGTTCGACGTTCCGGAAGATCACTATAAACGGATTAATAAAAAGCAATTAAATCAACACCTCGTTTTCGTTTGTCTTCACTACAGGCATTACGCCGGAACGTCAAACGCATAACACCTAACGTCAAACCCAAATGATAGATCTCAAAAGTTTCGAAGTCTGGTTCATCACCGGTAGCCAGGACTTATATGGTGAGGAAACACTCAAACAGGTAGCCGAACACTCACGGGAAATTGCCCTGGGGCTCGATGCGGCATCACAGATCCCGGTGAGGGTGGTATTTAAGCCGACGGTTAAATCGACGGAAGAAATTTACCAGGTGATCCAGCAAGCCAACGTAGCCGAAAACTGTATCGGCCTGATTGCGTGGATGCACACTTTCTCTCCCGCGAAAATGTGGATCCGCGGCCTGGGCATTTTAAAGAAGCCCCTGCTGCACCTGCATACCCAGTATAACCGCGACCTGCCATGGAGCACCATCGACATGGACTTCATGAACCTCACGCAGAGCGCCCATGGCGACCGGGAGTTCGGCTTTATGGTATCGCGCATGCGCCTGGAACGGAAGGTGGTGGTTGGGCATTGGCAAGACCCTGAAGCGCTCGCACAGATTGGCGGCTGGACCCGCGTAGCCGCCGGCTGGTACGACTGGCAGGGCGCTAAATTCGCCCGCTTTGGCGATAATATGCGTTACGTAGCCGTTACCGACGGCGATAAGGTGGAAGCCGAGCTGAAATTCGGTTACTCCGTAAATTCCTACGGCATCGGCGACCTCGTGAAACTGGTAGGCGAAGTAAGCGACCAGTCGCTCGACCACCTCATCACCGAATATGAAGACCGTTACACCATGTCGGCCGATCTCCGCAAAGGCGGCGACCGCCATACGTCCGTGAGAGAGGCGGCCCGGATCGAGATCGGCCTGCGTGCCTTCTTACAGCAAGGCGGTTTTAAAGGGTTCACCGACACTTTCGAAGACCTCCACGGCATGCTCCAGTTGCCCGGTATCGCGGCACAGCGCTTAATGAACGAAGGGTACGGCTTCGCCGGAGAGGGCGACTGGAAAACCGCAGCCCTTGTTCGCGCCTGTAAAGTGATGGGTACAGGCCTCCCGGGAGGCAACGCCTTTATGGAAGACTACACCTATCACTTCGACCCCGCCAATCAGCTGGTGCTAGGTTCGCATATGCTGGAGATCGACGAGTCCATCGCCAGGGGCAGGGCGTCGCTGGAGGTACACCCGCTCGGCATCGGCGGCAAAAGCGACCCGGCGCGCCTCGTATTTAACGTAGCAGGCGGGCCGGCCATCAACGCCTCTATCGTCGATATGGGCAACCGCTTCCGGATGCTCGTAAACGAGGTGGAAGCCATCGAACCGCTCCACGATCTTCCTAAATTACCCGTAGCCCGCGTGCTCTGGAAACCGTTACCGGATATGAAAACCGGCTGCGCCGCCTGGATCTACGCCGGTGGAGCGCATCACACCGCTTACAGCCAAAACCTGGACGCCGGGCAGATGGCGGATTTCGCGGCTATCGCCGGGATCGAGTGCGTGAGGATCGATAAGGACACGAAGCTCGACCAGCTGAGGAACGAGCTCAGGTGGAGTGAAGCGTACTGGAGTAAATAACATTTCGCACGATAAACCGATCAAAACGCCGGGAGCTGACAAAATCACGTCACCTTCCGGCGTTCTTCGTATTACAAGCAGCCAGCAGACGCGGCAGAACCCGCGAGACGGGAAACCCCGGCAGCCAGGCAGTTAATTCGAGGCCTTATAACTTAAGTAATCGCCATCCGAAATAAACACATGCTTGTCCACCGGCCAGTTATACAGGTAAACCCAGCATTCCATATCACCGGTGGCGGTGCAGATGTTCACTATTTTGCGGACGTATTCGTCGGACGGATCGGGAATTTCGCTTATCATTTCATATTGATCCAGCACCGGCCATACCTCCGGGTCGCTGATAGCTACCACGGTGCCACAAACCACGCTTTCGGCAGCCGGGTCATGTACCGCGCCGGGATAGTTCCCGATGTCGTACAAATACCCTTTAAAACAGCCTGATCCTATCCGGACACTCCGCTCTTTCAAATATTCTGCATATTTATTCCCGGTTTGCAGCAATGTTCCATAAATAAATAACAGATTCTTGGCCATCGGGGATTAATGAAGTGTATGGTATCATAATATCGCGTTCTTCACCGATTCTTCATAATCTTTTTTACCAAAAATTATATTTTACAACGAAATCCGGCGGTTGAAAGGCAATAAATCCGGCCGATGATGTTTTCACAAAAAAAAATGTAAAATCTTTAAAAAATCGCATTGTTTTTATCAAAATAATGTACATTAGCCGTTAAAATAGGTGTTTTAATAACAGAACTGCAAACCTACACCCCAAAATTTATAAATCAATCAAACAATGGCAAAACTTGAGTACATCTGGCTCGATGGATACAAACCCACCCAGAGCCTACGTAGTAAAACTAAAATTGAAAAAGATTTTAGCGGCAAATTAGAGGACCTTCCGATGTGGAGTTTCGACGGTTCTTCTACCGAGCAGGCACCTGGCGGATCGTCGGACTGCTTGTTAAAACCAGTGTTTGTTTGCCCTGACCCGCAACGTAAAGATGGCTACCTGGTGATGTGTGAAGTATTGTCGGCAGACGGGACCCCGCACGAATCGAATGGTCGTGCCGAGATAGAGGATGACGATAACGACTTCTGGTTTGGTTTCGAGCAAGAGTACTTCCTGTGGGATCCTGCCACCAATAAACCTCTTGGGTTCCCCGCAGGAGGCTATCCCGGTCCGCAAGGCCCTTACTACTGTTCTGTAGGTGCACAAAATGCTTACGGCAGAGAGATCGTTGAAGAACACCTCGATGTTTGTTTAGAGGCAGGCCTGAACGTAGAAGGCATCAACGCCGAAGTTGCCGCCGGTCAGTGGGAGTTCCAGATCTTCTCAAAAGGTGCTGCGGATTGCGGCGACCAGATCTGGGTTGCCCGCTACCTGCTCGAAAGAATCGGTGAAAAATACGGCGTATCCATCAACTGGCATTGCAAACCGCTTGGAGCGCTCGACTGGAACGGTTCAGGCATGCACGCCAACTTCTCTAACACTACCCTGCGCACCGCGGGAAGCAAAGAGATCTTCGATAAGATCTGCGAATCTTTCCGCCCGGTAGTAAAAGAGCACATTGAAGTTTATGGTGCAGACAACCACCTGCGCTTAACCGGTAAGCACGAAACTGCAAGTATCCACGACTTTAGCTTCGGTGTTTCTGACCGTGGCGCTTCGATCCGTATCCCCGTTCAGGTTCCTAAATGGGGCTGGAAAGGTTACCTGGAAGATCGTCGTCCGAACTCGGCCGCAGATCCGTACAAAGTTGCCGCACGTATCATCAAAACCGTTAAATCCGCCGCGCTTTAATTAACGAAAGCTGTCAAATACAAGAGGTCGTCCTAAAAAGACGGCCTCTTCCTGTTGTAGGGAGCTGATGGCTGATAGCTAATAGCTGATAGCTGATAGCTGATGACTGATGACTGATAGCTGCCGATAACCGATAGCTTGTAACCTGTAATTTAAGATGGTTTCCGACCCTATAGCCACCAGCCTTTTTCGTATACTTGTACATGACCGAATCTCCCTTTTATAGCTTCGACGACATCCTTGTAAAAGAGATCGCCCCGGGGTTCTTTTCCAAACTGATCCACACCTCGGGCAATACAATTAATTTTATTGAAGTAAAAGCCGGCAACCATGTCGCACTGCATAAACATCCGCATGAGCAGTATACCTTCGTACTGGAGGGCGAATTCGAGCTCACCATCAACGACGATACCCGGGTGCTGAACCCCGGCCTGTTCGCACTGGTGCCTTCGGATACTTTACACGGCGGAACCTCGTTAACAGATTGTAAACTGCTGGATATTTTCAGCCCGGTACGCGAAGATTACCGCTAACCGGGAATTTCAGTTACCTTTGGTCCTTAATTATTTATCGTAATATACTTAAAATGAAATTATTAAAAGTTGTATCGGGCTTGTGTGTTTGGAGTATGGTTGCCGTAAGTTCTTTCGCGCAGAAGTTGCCCGACCAGCAGGAGGTGAGCCTCCGGCCGCCGGCAAACATCAAAATTGACGGTAAGGCGACAGAATGGCCCGCTTTCCAGGCATATAATAAGTCGACATCGCTGTTTTATACGATCACCAACGACGACGACAACCTGTACCTTGCGGTTCAATCCACCAATTCGGGTATTACCAATAAGATCATGCGCGGTGGCCTTACATTTACGGTAAACACTACCGGCAAGAAAAAAGAAAAAGAGGGGATCTCTATCATGTTCCCTGTGCCGCCTAAAAACGATATGATGTCTATGATGCAAGGCATGCGTACGGCCATGGGTGGTGCCGGCGGTCCGGGTGGTCGCCCGGGTCAGACCGTAATAATGGGGGGACCGCCTTCCGGGGATCCCGCTGCAATGATGAAACGTGCCGACTCCATTATGTACGAAATGAACCGACAGCAGATAGACAAGCTGAAAGACATCAAAGTGTTCGGCATCAAAGACATCACAGACTCGTTGCTTTCTATTTACAACGAAGAAGGCATCAAGGCCCGTGCGCTGTTCGACGGCAACAGGAACTATACGTATGAACTGGCCATCCCGTTAAAATACCTCAGCATCACTACCAATAACCCGAAAGAATTTACCTACAACATTAAGCTGAACGGCATGCAGCTAAACCTGCCCCCTCCTCCTCCGTCAATGGCTGGCGGCGGCGCTCCCACGGTGGTAATTAACGGTGCTCCGATGGGCGGCGGCGGTATGCGCATGGGCGGACCGGGTGGTATAGACTTCATGTCGATGTTTAGCGTAACCGATTTCTGGGGTAAATATACGCTGGCAAAGAAATAGATCTCTCGCTACCGCCGAGGTCCTTAATAAGTGCGAAGGTCGGCGCCCGGAATTTTCCTCAGCAGACCGATATAACGCGGCTCTTTTGACACTGCCGTCGGTCCTATCCTGTACCGGGTGCTGGAACAAGCCAACCAGGACTCATTTTTTTCTGCGGGGAAAGCAGTTACTTCACGGTAATTGATTCCCGCTTCGCGTAACCTGGTCCGGCTTGCCGGAAGAAAACCGAAATTGACTAATACGGGAGATCGTGAGGCGCGCATCTCCGCCAATTGGTATCGCAGGAATATGGTTTGCACGATGTTTTTAGGAATTGATAACAGGCTGAGCCCTATATTAAAAAAAAGAGCCAGGTAGAGAATACTTTTTATTCTCCTGGAAAGCGGTGATAACGAAGCCAGCTCGAGCAAAAGGATAAACAACAGGGGAACGAGCCATAACTGCGGCACCAATCGCGCCCACCACGCCTCCGAAACGATAAATATTGATACCGCCAGTATAGTAAGCGCATACAACATATAAGTAATGCCGGGAAGTGATTTTACGCGAACCAGTTCGCCAACAACCAACCCAACGGCCAAAAGGAATATGCCGCAAAAGAACGGTCCCAGCGCAGCGATGCGTGTGTCGGGAAGAACGGCATCCCGTATCTCCATGCGATCAACCGAAAAGGGGATTTTTAACCGGGGAGAGGTTGCCGGGTAGGCAGAAACATTTTCGGTATGCGAAAAAATGGAGATAAAAAACTTCTCGAACCTGTTCTTTTCCCGAAAGGAAACGGGCGTGTTCATGATGAAGATATCTACCGCCGGCTTTCCCGAGGCCGTCATCAGCGGATAAAACGGGTGACCTTTACTCAGCGAATTTTTTACATACGGATTGTAACCGGCTATACCGATGGCGGCGGCTCCCGCTATGGCCACGCATAAGGCGGTCCGTTTCAGGTCGTTTGTCCGTCTTCTAAATACCATAATGGCGAACAATCCAATGATAAATATCCCCACAAACGGCACACCGGTGAATTTAATATTGATAACCATCAGCATACTCAATCCCAGGAGGACCAGATTTGTGCGGCTTGCTTCCGCGAAGACGAGGCAGCAAGCTGAAGCCAGGCACAGTAGTAGCGATGCTAACTGGCCGTCGATGCAAAAACTGAACAGTTGGGTAATAGTAACCGGGTTGAGTGCTGCAAAGGCGCTCAGCAATAACACTTTATAGCGTGACAATGGCGTTGCGGCAGTTAGCGCACACACGCAAAGGAAGAAACCCGCCACAGCAAGCAGGATATTGGTGGCTTTACCACTTTCGATCCGGTCTGTAAAACCGTAAATAACAGCCGACGAAAGCTCCGCACCTTTCGCATAATGATTTATCCAAATTGCATAACTGACGCTATCGGGCGGTATTTCCCTGGCCGGGTTCCATCCATTTTTAAGCTGATAAACGGTTTCCTGGTGATAAGCCTGGCCATCGTAGGAAGTATCATAGGTTACGGAAGCGGCAAATACGGCTGATGCTACCAATGCCAGGTGTGCGCCAATTGCCTTAAAGTACCTGGTAAGGTTACCCTTCCGGGAGTATACCAAAACGGTCACGTACACAATTACAAGCGACACCGGGAAATGCCAGGGCGTTAGCCGGTAACCTGCCAGGAAAGTGACCGAAGGCAGCATCAGCATCACCACGACGAATGCAAGCAACATGCCGCCAAGCAATAGTTCAAAAGAGAGTTCGCCGATTCGCGGCTTCACCATAATCAAGCTATTTGATCAGTAAATATACTGTATTCAATGAATGGCTGCCTCGTACATTGCGCAAAAAAAGCCGCCCTTAACAAGGACAGCTTTTAACGGGATGGTTCATTTTCGCACCGGCTCAGGGAAATCCCGGGAGCCCATCGGTTCAGTTTTCATCAATATGGTGCGGGCGTCCGGGTAGTATCAGCCATGGCGCTAGTCGACCGCGGTCACCAACGGGTAGCTGCCTGCATTCTTTTCCGCATTCTCCGAGATCTTGTATACCTGGGTGATCTTCCATCCGGCATCGCCGGAACGTTCCATGGTGATAAAGTTCTGCTGAACGAACCCAGGATATTTAAAATCCACACGGGCCATGATCAGCGCATCGGTTTTAGTGATCAGCTGGTAGGATGAGCTGCAGTTTTGAACCACACCGCTTTCTTGTTTCATGGCATTGAGCAGTGCACTGCGCGATTGCACGATCACTTTATTCTGGCGCGGGATCTTAAACGTTGCGTCGTCGCTCAGCACGTTGTCGAGCTTCTTGGCATCGGTATTAACATGCCCCGAAATAAAGGTACTGATTACGGCGGTATAACTTTTAGGCTCTTCCGAGCGGGCCTGGACAGCCATAAACAAGGCTGTTACACAGGCAATTACTAGTTTAGATTTCATGATTATGGTTGATTTTTGACTAAAGTTCCTCCTTAAAGGAGGCCTCCGGTATGCCAAAAACACCAACCACTGCCCCAAACAAAAAAACCACCCCATTGGGGTGGCTCTTTAACAGTAATTAACAGCGCTTAGTTCTGCGCGATACGGATGCCCAGTTTGCTGTAGTTGGGCGACGGCTTAATGTTGTCGTTACCCAATAATTCGATAACGAGGTCACGGGTACCGGTGGTTACGCCGGGGTTAAGGATCACCACTTCGATCTCGCCGAAGCTCGAGTTCGCAGGCAGCGTAAACTGGCCGGAAGTGGTGTAGTGTACCCCGGATTGTGCAGTGGTTACCGTGGTAGCGGTACCGCCGATGGTTTCCGTATCCATCACGCGGTACTTGATCACCTCGGCGGCAGAGCGCTGTGCGGTGACCAGGTTCACCCGGAATTTCACGGTCCCGGAAGTACGGGTCAGCAAAGGATCGGCAGGCACCGTGATATTAGGTGTTACGTCTGTAAAGGTAGTAGCCGTGCTCAGGGCCGGCCGTCCGTACCCGGGTATGCGGGTTAGCATCGGGTAAGTCCTGCCGCTCAGCGCGGCGTTTAACACCGCCGCATCTATTTCCACCTGCGCGGGACCGTTATACACGGGTTTCTCTTCCTCCAGCTTTTCGCAGGAGGTGAAAAGCAGTGCTGCGATGAGCACATAAGTTAATCTGATTAAGTTCTTCATTTCTCTTCTAATTTTTAATAACCAGGGTTTTGTACCAGCTTCTTGTTGGCATCGACGGCCGCGGTAGGTATCGACCCGATGATCCGGGTATCGGTATACGCGATAGACGATACGGCGCTGAGTCCTGGCGCTTTAGGAATGTCAGATTGGTTACGGATCAGGTCAAACCAGCGGTGGCCTTCAAATGCGAGCTCCAGGCGGCGCTGTAACAGGATCTCCGTTACCAGGTTCGCCGGCGTGCCCAGCACATAGGTGGATAAACCGGCACGGCTCCTGATCACGTTCAGGTCGGTAACCGCCAGTGCAAGCTGGTTCGATTTCGCGTAAGCCTCTGCGCGGTTAAGCAATACTTCGGAGGTACGCAATACCATCACGTTATCCTGGCCGAAAGTGCCGGCCGTTCCGCTGAACTTGTTGCTGAAATAGTAACCGGTAGACCCTTTGCAATACGGCCCTTCTATCAACTGTGTTTTACGGATGTCGGCGGCATCATATGCCGCTAACAGCGTAGTGGAAACAGCCAGGTCGCCGAAGCTGGAACGTGCCGGGTTGCCGGTACAGGTAGCATTCACCGGTTTCGGGAACACGGTATACCATGATTGCAGCGACGATGTACCCAGGTTGTCGGAAGTTCCGTAAATGATCTCCCAGACAGACTCCGATTTCTCGCTCGCAGTACGCCACATGGTTACCAGCGCGGTACCGGTTTGTGCAACGCTTGTCGCCTTGGTGTTGATGGTAGCGGTACCAAGCACCTCGTTGGCTAACGAGATCGTTGCGGTATAATCATTCAGGTACAGGCTCACGCGGCATAACAACGCCTGTGCAGCGGCTTTGGAAACATACCCTTTAGAGCTCCGGCCGGTATTGTTAAGCACCGTGATCGCGGCGGTAAGATCGGCTTTGATCTGGTCATACACCTGCGTGTTGGTCGCCCGCTCTGGGTAAGTTACATCCTGCAGCGTCTTTGTAGGGGTGAGGATGATCGGCACGCTCGCTTTCCAGCCGTTTACCTCTTTACCGGGGATATACCCGTAAGAAGTCGCCAGCTGGAAATAAGCCAGCCCGCGGAAAAACAACGCTTCGCCTTTAAACATTGCTAACTGGGCCGCGGTAGCATCGGTGATGATGCCGCTTTCTACCGCGTCGATGATCAGGTTACAACGCAGGATGATCAGGTAGTTGTTATCCCATGCACCGGTTCCGGTACCAAGGTTATTGGTTTCCTGTGTTCTCCAGGAGTTGTTGTTGGTCGACGTGTTGATCACGTTATCCGCCAGCACCTCAGGCAGGATCACCCGGTTGGTACCATAGTTGGTGCCCGACCGATAGGCGCCATACACCGCGTTCAATACCCCGTTTACGCCGGTCGCGGTAGTAAGCGCAATGTCGGCATCGATAGATTGCCGCGGCTGTGTTTCCAGCAGGTCGTTGCACGAGAACAACACCGTTGCCAGGAACAGAGAGAAATATATTGCAAGTTTTTTCATTTGATTAATATTATCTGAAATTAAAATCCAACCTGGATGCCTGCTGTAAGGGTCTTTCCTTGCGGGAACACGCCAAGATCGGAGCCGGTAACCTCGGGATCATAGCCGGTATACCCGGTAAATGTTAATAAGTTGTACGCTTCGAGGTTGATACGCACGCTTCTCATCTTCGCTTTGGTAAGCCACGAAGCCGGTAAGCTATAAGAAAGAGTAACGGTTTTTAACCGGATGTAGGCGCCGCTTTCGTAGTTACGGCTGGAGAAAGACGCCAATCCCCTGTTAAGCGGCTCGGTAGAGTTGTACATCTTCGGCCAGTCGGTGATGTCGCCGGGCTGCCGCCACCTGCGATCGTATACACGCATGGTGTGGTTAGTTTCTGATGAACCGGAGCGCTCGCCAAAGAAAGAGTTGTTATTGATCAGCGTATTACCGAACTGTCCCTGAAAGAACACGTTAAGGTCTACACCCTTGTAGCTGAAGGTGTTGCCGATACCGCCATAAGAATCGGGCACCGATTTGCCGATGATCCGGCGGGCGTCGTTCACACCGGCGCTTTCTGATGGCTGGTAAGTGATGTTGTTGTTCGCATCGTACCAGAACGGGCGACCCGTCGCCGCATTTACGCCGGCAAACTCAACCACGTAAATGGAGCCGAGCGGCTTACCCACAAAGGCGTTGGAGGAGATGATACGGTCAAGTCCTTCATTGAGTTTTAATACGCGGCTGCGAATGAGCGTCCAGTTAAAGTTGGTCGACCATTTGAAGGCTTTGCTGGTGATATTCTGGGTAGTAAGTTCCAGTTCGAGGCCTTCGTTCTTTACCGAGCCGATGTTCTGGCTGATGGTGGTAAAGCCTGAAGTAGATGGCAGCGGACGATCGAGCAGCAGGTCCTTCGAAGTTCTCCTGAACGCATCGAATGTTCCCGCCAGGCGCGAGTTAAAGAAGGCGAAATCAAGTCCCAGGTCTATGCTATGGTTTTCTTCCCACGAAAGCACAGCGTTACCCAGACCGGTTGGGGTAATACCACCGATCCCGTTATACGCGCTGGCCGCATTTCCCTGGAAAAGCGAACGCGAGTCGAAGTTACCGATCTGCTGGTTACCGGTGATGCCGTAAGAGCCGCGCAGCTTCAGTTCGCTGATGGCGTCGATCTTTTTAACGAACGATTCATCGCTTAGTCTCCAGGCAAGCGATACCGACGGGAACCAGCCGTATTTTTTGTCGGCCCCGAAACGTGAGCTTCCGTCATAACGCAGGGTGCTGTTTATGATGTACCGGCCTTTGTAAGTGTAGTTCACCTTGGTGAAATATCCCGCGGTGCGGTAAGTGGTAAAGCTGGAGTTTACACCGAATGGCGTAGCCGCCGACTGTAACGTCTGGAACAACTCGTTAGGGAAGCTGCGGCCCTGCGCGGTGATGGTGTTATCAACCACGTTACGGTAGCTGAAACCAAGCAGCGCCGTCAGGTTGTTGTCCTCGTTAAACTTCTTGATGTAGTTAAATACCTGGTCTGTCGACCAGTTAGCACGACGTGTATTCAGCTCGTTTGCTTGCCCGCCGAAGGCTGCGCCGTCCCTGGTACGCGGGTCGATATAGCGGTCTTCTACGATGTCGGTATAATCGAGGTTCCAGGCAGAACGGAACTTCAGACCGGAAACGATCTCGAAATCAGCGCCCACAGAACCTGTCAGCTGGTTGGTAACGCCCAGGTTTTTGTTGTAGTTGGTTTGCTTGATCACGTTAGACGGACGTGTTCCCAGTACCGGCTCGGCATAGGTGCCGTCGGGATTGTAGATCGGCTGGATCGACGGAATAGTTACGCCAGAAAGGAACAAGCTGCCGCTCTGGTTAGAGCTTTCTACCGCATTTTGCGTGATGGTAGACAGGTTCAGCTTGGTATCGAACGACAAGCGGCTGGATGCCTTATGGTTCAGGTTCAGGTGCATGGTGCCGCGGCTGAAGTCAGACTTAATGATCTGGCCGTTCAGCTTCTGGTAAGATCCCGAAAGGTAGAACTGCGTGCTTTCGTTACCGCCGTTCGCGTTACCCTCGATGAGGTTGGTATTGCCGCGGCGGGTCATGGCTTCCTGCCAGTCGTAGGTCGGGGCGTTACCGAAAGTGGACGGTACGAAGCCGTATAGCGACGTAGAACGCGCATCGGCTACCTGCGTGGCCTGGGTGGCGTTGAGACCCTGCGCCAGGAGCAGGTTCCGTCTCGCTTCGTACATCAGTTCCAGGAACTGCGGCCCGTTGGTAACCGGCGTTTTGTTAATCATGTCTGTGCCGCCGGTCTGGTAGTTCAGGGTCAGTTTCGTTTTTCCCGACTTTCCTCTTTTGGTGGTAATGATCACTACGCCGTTAGCTGCCTGCGAACCGTAAATAGCCGCGGATGCGGCATCTTTAAGCACGTCGATCGATTCGATATCGTTCGGGTTGATGGCGTTCAGGAGGTTGGCAGACGTTAAGCTGCGCGAAATATCACCGCCCTGCATCTGCACACCGTCCACAATATACAGCGGATCGTTCCCCGCGTTGATGGAGCCGCTTCCGCGGATACGCATCTGCACGTTACCCCCCGGGATACCGCTGCTGCCCTGTACCAGCACGCCCGACATTTTGCCCTGTATGGCACGGTCGAAACTGGCTACCGGCATATTTTCAATCTCGGCACCGGTTACCCGGGATACAGCGCCTGCAATATCACGTTTCTGCTCCACGCCGTAACCGGTGATCACTACCTCGTTCAGGTTAGATACGTCCGGGGTAAGCCCTACATTTACCGTAGTACGGTTACCAATCGTTTCATCGTGGGTTTTATACCCGATGGATGTAAAAGTGATCACGTTCTGGTTATCGGCCAGGCGGATAGAATATACGCCGCTGGCATTGGTTTGCACGGCGACCTGGGTACCTTTAACACGTACCGATACTCCCGGGATCGGCCCGCCGTCGTCATTTCCGGTAACGGTTCCGGTAACGGTGCGGGTTTGAGCTACAGCCTGTGCAACTGTAAATAAGCTCAGGAAGAAAATGAGTAATTTTTGTTTCATGTGTTTGTCATTATAATTTTCTCTTGATTGAATAGGTGCCTTTCTCGGCACTGTAGCGTCGCGCGAACGCTCACGGCGGATGGGGGAAATTGCTGAACATGGTTCGAGAGATTAAGTTAAACTCATACTTTTAACTCCTCGGAAGAAGAAAGACCAATGTTACAGAAACGCGTGCCGGGCAAATATGCGGCAATCACCTATTTGAAAAAGCTTCAAAAAAAAGTGTGATTTAGTATATCAATAAAGAAAAATGTGGTTATATGTAACCAATTTTGCAATAAGCGGGTCTTATTGGACGAATTTTACAAAATAGATATCATCGGAAGTATTGCCCGGGGCCGTAAATAAGCCTACCAGGTCTCGTCGGGATCCACAAAGCGTTAAACTCATCGCCCTTGGTATTAATAGCGGTATCGAGCAGCACCGGTTTCCGAAACTTGCCGTTCACGCTTTCGCATACCACGATGTCTTCCTCCCCGTAGCCGCGGGCAAGCCGGGCCGTAAAATAGAGGTTACCGGAACGCGTCACCGAAGGGTAAAACTCGTTCCCCGGCGAATTCACCTCGTTACCGAGATGCACGGGTGTACCCCGGCCGCCGACCGTTTTTTTCTACTTTCCAATATCGAAGTCGCGGGTGGAATCCCTTGTATCAACCGGCCGGCCGGAAGAAAAATAGACCGTTTTGCCATCCGGCGAAAGCGTAAAATCGCGGTTGTTCAGGCCATCCGAGATGATACCTGGCGCAAATAACGCGGCCACCTCGCCTGCGGCACCGCCGGGGAAATCATAGGCAGCTTGCCCCCTTCCGGCGTACGCCCAAAATATCGCCGCGGCGGCAAAAAAAAGACGGTCAAAGAGTGGTTTTCTTAACATGGGCTGCGCTAACAGGTTCAAAACTACCATGATACTTTAATTCACCACAGCATATTTTCAAAATCCCCCACTTGGGGTGATACTCGCACATTATAATCAGGATAGCTTTGAATGCTTAGTAGTGATAATGGATTTAACACTAAAATATACGCCTGTGCAGGTAAAGGATCCCGAAAGTGTGAAGGATTTCCTGCTGGACTTTTTTGGCTTTATCTATTGGCGGAAGGCGTTTATTACCGGCAACCTGGAAGGCATTATCGTGGGGCTGAACGTAACAGACCCGCACCGCATGCTCCTGGTAAACGGAGGCCCGGGAAGCGCGGGGACCCTCATTATTAACACAGACGATTGCCTGAAGGACTACAACGAGCTACTGCAGAAAGGCATTTCCCCAGGCCAGAAACCGCAATACACGGCAATGGGACTGGCAGTGACCATCGAAGATGCCTCCGGCAACAAATATGTGCTACTGGAAGAACGCGAATACGAGGAGAATAAATCATGAGAACCGTAAAAATTCTACAAAACCAGAACAGGATCTTCAGTGAGATTTCCAGTGATGTTTCGTATCCTAAACAGGGCAGCGATTTTTCTATGCGCATGGTGTTCAGCGGCAACGAAAACTACACGATAGGTACCCGCAACCTCAAGATCTACCCCGACAGCTTCCTGGTATTAAACGAAGGAACAAGCTTTTCACGCCGCATCTATTCGGATGTGCCGGTGCATACGCTGTCAGTCTCCTTCGCCCCGCAATTCTTAAAAGATTTTCACCGCAGCCAGCGCAGCAGCGACCGCACCCTCCTCGACGATCCTTTCGCTACCTGGCAGAACGACGTTCCCAATTTCCTCGAAACGCTGTACCCGCTTTCCGGCGACCTGAAATTCAACATGCTTCACCTGAAAAAACACATAGAAAATAATGTAGACAACGACATGCTGTACAACGAGTACATGCACCATTCGCTGGCCCTTTATTACCGGGTGTACAACCAGGAAGTGGTCCAGAAAAGTAAAAAACTCGACTTCCTGAACAGCCAGACCAAGATCGAGATCCTGAAACGGCTGGCCATCGCCAAAGATTATATCCTGAGCAATTATAACCGGCCCATTAGTCTTGCAGACATTAGCCAGCAGGCCTGTTTATCGGTAAATCACCTGCTCCGCACCTTTAAACAGGCATTTAGCTGTTCACCACATCAATACCTGATCAAGGTACGTTTACAGCGCGCACAATACCTGCTGAAGAACAGCACCAATTCCGTTAATGAGATCGTAGACCTGGTGGGCTTCGAATGCCCCAGCTCGTTTATCCGGCTGTTTAAGGGGACTTATAACATGACGCCGGGGAATTACCGGGTAGCGAATTAGCGCCGGTGACCGGTTGTAAGCGATCCTAAATCAACTTATTTTCCCTCGCCATCTTAATCGCGTCGGCGCGCGAGTTCACATCCAGCTTTATATAAATGTTCTTGATATGTGAACGCACCGTTTCCAGGTCGATGAACAGCTCCCGGGCGATCTGGCTGCGGCTTTTTCCTTCTCCTACCATTTCGAGGATCTGTGTTTCGCGCTTGGAGAGCGGCGAATCCTGGTTTTTGCGGAACGACTTGATCACGATGCGGGCGATGTTAATGCTCATGGGCCCGCCACCTTTGATCACTTCGCGCACGGCGGCGCAGATTTTGTCGGCGGGGGTATCTTTGGTAAGGTACCCGGCGGCGCCGTTGCTCAGCGCGTCGAAAATAAGCTTCTCCGACTCGTATACCGTGAGAATGAGGATAAAAGCCTTTGGCAGCAGTTTTTTGAGCCTGGGAATACCCTCGATGCCGTTCGTACCCGGCAGCTCGATATCCAGCAGGATCACGTCCGGGTCTTCCCCCCGGATGGTTTTCAACGCCTCGTCCACGGAGGCGTAGGCGTTGATCACTTCGAAGCCTTCTTCCTCGCCGATCAGGATCTTATAGCCCATGCGGATGGTGTCGTCGTCCTCGATAATTACAATTTTTATATTTCGTTCCATATTGTGGTCGCTGCTTATTGTATGGTTAAAGGAATAAAAAGCTCATAACTGGTACCTTTTCCCGGGGAAGAGCAGACTTCGAGCGTTCCGTTGATCCGGTTCGCGCGCATGCGCATATTGTTCAATCCTCTTCCTTTCACGGGTGCATCGGGGCAGAAACCCTTTCCGTCGTCGCTGATGGTGATCCGCACGCCTTCCTTCTCCGGCGAGCTCATCACTTTTACCTGTTTGGCGCCGGAATGTTTCAGGATGTTGTTCAGCGATTCTTTAACGATCATGCTGATGTTGCGGCTATATTCCATCGGCAGGGAGACGCGCTGGAATTTAGGGTCCGTTTCGTTGAAACTAAAATCGATATCGGTATTGTGAAAAAGCTCGTTCCCAAACTCGTGTACGTAATGGAGGATCTCGTACAAATTGTCGCTCTGCGGATCCAGCGCCCATAAAATATCCTTGGTACCGCTGTAGAGGGTGGCGGCGTTGGCCTTGATCTGTGCTACGATCTCGCGCTGCTCCGGCCGCGAATCGCCTATCTGCTTGTTCAGGATATCAGAGAGCACCGCGATGCGGGTAAGCTTATTGCCGATGTCGTCGTGGAAATCTTCTGCCGTCTGGCGCCGGATACGGAGCTGCTCTTCCAGCTTGATCTGCCTGCGTACACGCTTTTGCATCGCCTTGCGGTAGGTCCAGTAATACTGAACGCTGATGATGAGCACCACCAGCAGCACGAGCACAAACACCCTGAAAAGCAGCGTCTGGTAAAACGGCGGCGTAATGGTAAACGTGATACTGCGTACATTGGAGGTCACCCCATTCCCGGTAACGGCCTTAACCTCGAAAGTGTAAGTGCCCGGCAGCAGCGAAGGGTACTCGATCATATTGGTTTTGATCGGCTGACTGAACACTTCATCCACCCCCGTTAGGCGATAGCGGTAAGATACATCGTCGGGGTTAGTCAGGAATATCCCGCGGAAGGAGATCAGCACCCGGTTATGCCGGTGGTCGAGGCGCAGCGCGGCGGGAATTTTTTCAGTGTAGATCTTAGCTTGCTGTTCATCGCCCGCCGCGGCCGCCTGGTTAACTACCTTTACCGACTGCAGGTTGATGAACGGCTTTTTATGACTGTCTTCCGAGGGCGTTGCATCAAACACGTACAGGCCCTTGGTAGAGCCCACCCAAATCTTGTTATCGAAGCTGATGATGGAGTTCTGGTTACACTCTATCAGCGCCGTCTTTACCAGGTCGCGGATCACGCTCACCTCCAGCGTTTTCGGGTTTATGGTAAACCGGTTTACCCCCCGGCCGGTGCCGGCCCAAAATAAACCCCTTTCATCCCGCGCAAGGCTGTAAATATCGTTATAGTAAAATCCATCGCGGGTGGTGTAGTGCCTCACCGCTTTGGTATGGAGGTCGATCACGAACAAGCCATCACCAAAAGTAGCTACCAGCAGCATGTTTCGGTAACGCAGCAGGCTTAGTACCGTGGCTTCGTTCACGGCCGGAAGGCGGAAGGATCTGTCAAGCTTTTTGTTCCTGATCAGCCAGATCCCGCGGTTGGTACCTGCCATGATCGAATCCCTCCCGACCTCGGTCACCATAGCCGCTGATTCGGAGAAGTTATCCACCTGCGCTACCTTTCCCTGTTCCAGGTAGAAGCAGCCCCTGGGGGCAGCCATCCAGATCGTTCCTGCACGGTCAGAAATCACCGACCGGACAAACCGCGGGTACGGCGCATCGGGCAGCAGGTCGTTAAACTCGCGGCCGTTGTATTGCCATAAGCCGTCCTGCCCGCCGATAAGTAAACCATGCCTGGGATCGTTAAAGATCGTAAGAATACTTTTGCTGTAGGGGTTTGATGAAGGGATGTACACGTTTTTAAATGTCCGGCCGTCATATTTGATAAGACCGTTGTTGGTAGTACCCAGCCAAAGGTTATTTGCGCTGTCGCGCGCGATGGGCATGAACATCTGCTCCAGGCCATTAAACTTATGAAAGCTTGTATAAGCGCCGCCGTCGAACTTAAAAACGCCGGTACCGTCTGTTCCCAGCCAGATATTGTCTTCAGAATCGCGGAAAATATCGTACACGTTAATGGTTTTAAACCCGTTGTCGCCGTTAAAATGTACCGGGTCTTTCTTACGCAGCCAATAAGCGCCGTTGTTGGTCCCTACCCACAGGTTCCCTTTGGCGTCCTGCTCCATCGACAGGAACGGTTCCCTGATCGCATCCAGCATGGGGTGCGAGTACGACCTGATCACGCTGCCCCGTGTTTCAAAAATATGGCCCGACGAAAGCAAGTAGCATTTTGACCGGTCGTTCCTGTCGAATACGATCTTGGTAACAACCACCGAGCTGTCTTTACAGGGAACGCCGAGCCTCCAGCTTTTACCGTCATAATAGTGAATACCTTTTCCCCATACCGCCGCGTATAACCTGCCCGACGGATGCCTGGCCAGCGTGGTCACATACTCGCCCGGGCCGGTAATATAGTATGGCACGATCTGGTTGTTCACCAGCGTAAAAAGCCGCGACTTGCTGGTGAGCCATAACCGGCCGGATTCGTCTTCCCTTATAAACCGCACCAATCCGCCCGCATCCTTAGCGGGCATCTTTATCGTCACGACCTTCTTTCCCTCTATCCGCGACATGCCGTTTTCCTGCCCGATCCATACGCGGCCCTTCCGGTCGGTCATGATAGAGGTAACCATGTTATTATTCAATCCGTCGAGCTTACTGAAAGAGATAAACTCCTTCCCGTCAAACCGGCCCAGGCCGCCGCGTGTGCCAAACCAGAGGTAATTGGAGGGGTCCTGGTAGATCTCCATCACCTGCGATTGAACAAGCCCCTGCTCGATATCGTATTGTGTGAAATTGTATTTCTGCGCGTGGAGGGTAAACGGCGTGAACGCCGAAAGAATAAGCAACAATATAAATGGCAGGGAGGTGTGTTGAAATCCCCGCTCTCCGGTCCGCACGTAATTCATCATTCTAAATAAACAACTAAAATAGCGATGACCGATCCCCCGGAAAGGGTGATTTTTCCAATAAAGAACCATTCCTCCACAAATCCGGTATTTCGAACATTTCCAGTTCAAATTACGTAAAATATCTTAAATTAAACGCTGCAAATACAGTTCATGTATCCCATTCTTTTGTACAACATTTTCGTGATCGGCGGGCTTTTCTGTGGTTTCATCACCTTCCTGCTGCTTTTTTTCAAAGGAAATAACCTGTTTCAGAATCGTTTATTAAGCATCGTGGTATTTGCCTGTGCCTGGTATGCGCTTCAGCATACCCTTACCGTTACCGGATGGCTGGCCGACCTGCCGCATTTCTGGCGAATGGGAAGCCCGCTTTATTACCTGGTGCCGCCATGCTATTTTTTCTATACCCGGGCAACCCTGTTGGGTGAAAACGCTTTCAGAAAAAGGGATTGGCTGCATTTTATCCCGGCTGCGGTTCATTTCCTTGAACTGATGCCTTTCTATTTAAAAAGCACTGCCGAAAAACGGCAGATCGTATTATACTTTATGGAGGATTTCAACAGGTCGTACGTGCTGGGATCGGGATATATACCTGCGCTATGGCACTACGCGGTCCGACCGTTCTTTGGACTGGCTTATTTGCTGTTCCTGTTATGGCCGATCCTTATTCGCTATAGGCGGCGATCGCATCCGCAGCAGGTAGTAACTGCCGGCAAATACGCCTGGCTAGTGGCGTTTGCATCGTTCATGACGGTGATGTATTCGGGACTTGCGGTGCAAACCGTCTTTGCGCTACAACATCTCGACGTTCCCAATGCGGCTGTCACCGAAAGCCGGGCGCCACTATATGTAATGAGCCTTACCTTCCTTGGCATGGTATGCTACCTGCTGTTTTACCAGGAAATTTTCTATGTGCAGGAGTCGCTGTCGCCCGCATCGCCTGCCGAAGAAAACGAAGCCGCCACAGAAGCATGCGTTAACGAAGAGCAGCCTGCAGTAAAAGAAAAACGGATCGGTAAAGAGCTCCTGGTAATATATGCGGCAACCATCGATACGTTTATGCTTCAGCATAAACCTTTTATGCGGCAAGGGATCACCGTTAGCGAGCTTGCCCTCGAAATGGGCATGCAGCCGCGCACACTTTCGGGTGTGTTAAACCAGCATTACCAGCAACGGTTCAGCGATTTTATTAACGCTTACCGGATTGCTCATATAAAGAGCTGCCTGGAAACCGGGAAATGGAAAGAATTTACGCTCGAAGGCCTGGCGTACCAGTGCGGGTTTACTTCGAGAAGTACTTTTTTTGCTGCTTTCAAAAAAGATACCGGCCTTAGTCCAACAGAATATATTAAAAAAATCGGGAAGTCTGCACCTGCCGCCAATTAGCGGAAAGTCTAAAAAAATTAGACTTCCCGGGTTTTCGGACGACAACCTTGTCCTGATTACTGAATTCTGTACATCAACACGATTTTTTAGCGAGAAAAGACGGGAACCATAGATAGATTTGATTCACAAACCAAACTAATCACAATTAAATCTATTGTCATGACCGAGTACCAACAGACCTTTTTACTATCGATGTTGTCAAACCAGGCTCCGGAATTGGTAAACCAACCTTTTCCGGAAAACCTGGATTTGATACAGCAGGACGCCGAACAACTGATGGAAAGCCAATTCCTTGCGTCTATCCCGGAACGTTTAACAGCGATGGGCGGTTTTGCCACGCTTGAATGGGGGCCGGCAATCTTTATAGACCCTTCAGACATCCAGGAGGATACAAAAACGAAGACCTACAATGCCACTGCCACAAATACCATGGCTGTGTTCAGCACGGGAAGCACCGGTGTATATACCATTGCCATCGCCGGCACGAAAGCTACTTCGATTTTCGACGAAAAAACGGAAGACGCTAAAGTAGGCGTCCTGGTAGATTGGGCTTATGGTGTACCAGTCGAACAGCCGGTACTAAAACCGAGGATCTCTACCGGGACGAACGATGGTCTTGGCGTACTGCTAAGCCTCCCCGATCCAAAAACAGGTGTAAACCTGGCGACCTACCTGTCGACGTTAGCCTCGGGAACCGTGATAACCATAACCGGTCACAGCCTTGGCGGCGGACTGGCACCGGCGCTGTCCCTTGCGTTATTTGGCGCTGCCAGCAATATTTCGCCGTCCCTGCTTAAACAGGGGTTACTGCCGCAAGTATACGCAACCGCCGGACCAGATATCGGAAACAAAGATTATGTTACCTACCTGAGCGGCACTTTTAAAGCGACCACTCCTCCCCCTGCCAATAAGTATGAGCAGTACAATTGCAAAATATGGAATTCACTCGACGTGGTACCACATGCATGGTCGCCGGCTTTTCTATCGCAGATCAAAAGCATTTACAAATCGTACGGAATGGATACACCGGGTTATGTGGGTGGCGTGATCGACGCGGTGTCGGCAGATATCAAAGCCCACAACTATGATCCCCTCCCCTACAATCCTTATTATTCCTTGGATGATGCCCTGAACGGACAGTTTCCCGGGAAATTTCAACCGCTCGACAGCTTTCCTTCGGATAGTTTTATCAACTACAATTGCAACAATAACTGCAACGCCAATGTTGACGTATGTAATTTCGTGACAGAAATGCTCTTCCAGCATATAGACGCCTATTTCAACGAATTACAGATCCCCTTCCAGGCTCCTGCAAATAAAATGGACGCCTGCGCGATCACCCAAAAACTGGACCCGCTTTAAAAATAAAAACCTTGCCGGTGGTAAGATCCGCATTACCACCGGCGGGTTTCCATCCATGGTGTACCTGAATTTCCAACATTTGATTAGCTTTACTTTTCATTATAAACCATAGATTCGTTTTGCTGATCATCCAGTTTACCGGGCTGTCAGGTTCGGGGAAAACCACTTTAGCAAGTGCTGTAAGAAACAGGCTCGGGTCTGCAGGGCTGGAAACTATTGTTTTAGACGGCGACGATCTCCGGAAAACCATTTCAGCAGATCTTGGATTCAGCCGTTCCGACCGATTGGAAAATATGCGGCGCGCCGGCGCGCTGGCAGCCTCTTACGCTAATAAGATCGTTATTATCGCCATGATCAATCCCTATGAGGAGGCGCGGAAACAGCTCCGCGAAAATTACGGCGCAAAGCTGGTATGGATAGCTTGCCCCGTTTCCGTTACCGCCCAAAGAGATCCGAAAGGCTTGTATAAAAGAGCGGCGCTTCCGCCTTCACACCAGGATAAAGTAAGCGGGTTAACCGGTGTAAGCGATCCGTTTGAAGTTCCGCTGTCGCCTGACCTGGTGATAAACACCCACCTGGAAACGGTAGAAGCTTCCACCGAAAAACTGTTCTGCTTCATCTCCTCGCTTTTGTTAACAAAAAATGTCGTTACTTCATGAAATACGCCGAACTTTTCCCATCCTCCGTTAAGGGCCAGTTGGGAGTAATGCATCTTAAACGCTATTGGAGCAAGATCATCGCAAAAAGGAACGGTCAAATAAGCCACGATGCCTACCATGAAGAGTGGAATACCGATATCACTTTGCTGAATGCGTTAGGGATCGGTCTCGAACCTGCTTTGAAGTTCGTTTTCGAAGAAGGGCCTTCGTTCGCGACTTTTGAACAATGGGTGGCCGATCACGGGCGGATCTCCCCGGGAGCGATCTCCGGGTTTAATGACTTATTCGCCAACGTGCCTTCCTCAGCGGAAAGCGGCAGTGATACTTTGTATCCGCTTTCCGCCGATGAATGGTCATCCTGGAAAGAAAACGGCTATTTGATCATTAAAAATGCCGTGCCCGCAGAAAACTGCCTGGCCGTGGTCGAAGCCATGACAGACCTGCTTGATATCGACCTCAACGACCCGGCCACCTGGTACAAGCCGACCCCGGTGCAGCATGGTATCTGGGTATCGCTATACCAGCACCCCGCGCTTCAAAAGAACCGTGACGCCCCGAAAATACGCGCGGTATATGAGCAGCTTTGGGGACGCAAGGACCTGTGGGTAAATACCGACCGGGTGAGTTTTAATCCCCCGGAAACCACGACTTACCGGTTCCAGGGGCCGCACCTGCACTGGGATGTGAGCCTCGAGCCGCCTATCCCGTTCGGCTTACAAGGGCTGCTTTATTTATCAGATACCGCGGCTAACCAAGGCGCATTTACCCTGGTGCCTGGCTTTCACAACCGCGTGGAAGAATGGCTGAACCGCCTCGCGCCCGGCGCCGATCCCCGCAAAGAGGACCTCTATGCGTTGGGGCCACAGCCCGTTGCCGCCAACGCCGGGGATTTTATCGTTTGGCATCACGCGCTTCCGCACGGCAGCAGCCCCAACACCTCCCGGCTTCCCCGTATGGTCCAATATATTAACTACCTGCCTGCGGATTTTGAAACCCGTGCTAAATGGACCTAAGCGGAATCACCGGTTGGGAGTTCCCGATCGCAAACCCATTTTTGCATATGGGGATAGGGAAGCTTGCCGAGTTCATCGGCCGTCTTTTTCGTATACGTGAGGCCAAACCATTCCATTAGCGGTACTCCCACCGTATTTCCACTAGTGAAATTGCTTACCACGTATTCACCTCCGCCCTGGTAGCCATGCGCGTGAAACACAATATGCGGGTCGATCTCTAGGTAAACGCAAGCCGCGTACGACCAGGCAAACGCCATGATCTCGCCCCCCAGCTGGATATCGTCGGATGCCAGCCGGTCGCTCATCGTTCGCCGTACGGAGGCCGGAAGTACGGCAAGATGTCCCGCCTCGTGAAGCAGATCGCCGGGATACAGCAAACGCGCCCGGTCAACTACCATCGCCCCGTTACGAAGCTGGATCCCCGGCAGCACCGTCGCCTCCTCGATGTGTTCAAAATACAGGTCTAAACCGACCGAGCTGATAAACCCGGTCAGTTTGTTAATAAGGTCGTCGTTAGTCACAATGTTGGTTTACGAATTTACGGGATCGCAGGTTCTCGGCTTGCAGGTAGCCTGTTATCGCGTTGTCCATATAGGACGGGACGATAGCCGGCGGTATCTCTTCCCTGAATTTCTCCCCGGGGAACTTGCTATGGAAACCAGCCCGCTGCGAAACGTGGTAAAGCTCTTGTTCCGTTACCGCGATGCCGCAATGGGCCATGGTCTGCTGAAAGATCGTTACCGGTCCCTGGCTATAATTTAAAAGCAACGTATGCGGATCGGCGGCAGCCATGCTGGTTATACGGCTGAAGTAGCTATGGAGCACTTCCGCAAAATATTCATCCTGGGAACGGCGGGCCAGACGCGCTTCCTCCCAGCCAAAAACGCCTGGCGCTACCAACCCGGGCACGGCTTGCATCCCTCTTTTCTTCCGGTTTGAATGAAGTACTTCCATGGGATGCCTGTACAGCACAATAAACGGAACCCCGGGATAGCGCTGCCTGATCTGTTCCCAAAAGCATAAGTGCCAGCTGTCCAGCTTAATGAACAAACGATCTTCCTGGCCGTTGCGTTTTTGTCCGTATATCCTCACGGCCGCCTGCAACAGCCGTGCAGGATCGGTCCATACCGTTCCGGGATCATTAAAAGACAGTTGCAGCAGGTCGTCGAACAACGGGACTTCCGAAAGACTGATGTTCCGCGGGTCCATACCCAGCATCTGCGAAAGCAAGGTGGAGCCGCACCGGGAAATATGGAAAATAAACGCGGTGGGGGGCACATGATCCAGGAGCCCGGCCCATTCTTCGAGAAGCGATAAACCGGCGGCCGCGCGGTACGGTCCATGGACATTCAGGGAGTGTTTCGCCTTTAAGATCGTTTCATCAAAAAAGGGATCGTCGAAACGCATCGCCCCGAAATCCATCCACTGACATGCCGACCGGTCGTCCGCCAGGATCCTAACCGGGTACCAATTTTTAATAGCGTTCATTCATCAACGGATTTAACAGGCAGGTAGGCCAATAGTTCCTGCTCCAGCTGTAAGGCAAGCGCTGCCGCAGCTTCATGCCGCTGCAGCCTCAGCGATTCAATGATCTGCCGCTGAACGTCCGCATCAAAAGGAAGATCGCGGGTTTTCTGCTCGCTATCGCCGAACAGCATGGTTAACCAATCATTTACTTTGCAATCGATCACCAGGTGTACCCGGTCGGCAGCGCCCTTGTTGGCTACCCTATGCGGCAAATTGGCATTGATGTACCAGCAGCTTCCTTCGGGCATGATCACACGGTCGTCTTCCACATAAAATTCCACACCGTCATTGGTGTGTACCGGGAGGTGGATGCGTGCTTCTCCCTGTTCAAAAGAAAGCTCCCGATCGCGATGCGGCTTAATCAGGGCTCCCGCTTTCAGGTTTAGCAATCGAACCGACATCACCGGGCATGTGAACGAACGGGTAAGCGACCGGATTGCCGGACATTGATCCATCAGCGGGGTATCCTCAAACGCATCCTCACCCTGAAGATCGGGTACGGTATTATGCGTAAGGCCGCCCGGCGACCGCAGCGACAGCACCTCCCAGCCGCCTTCATAATGATAGCTGTTTAAATGCGGGTGCCACCGGCCGGTTATCAAGTCCACTTCCCGCTTAATTTCTATAATTGGAACCTTTATGGGCAGTTTTGCGTAACAGATCATTGGATAAATGTAGTAAATCTATTTTTTATGTATATTTAAAAGCCAGCCCATTTTAACAAACCTAAACCAACGTGCAGGATATCATTTTTTTACAGGAAACGAGGCGGGAGCTTACCATGTATCATACGGCGCGCTGTATGTTAGTCCATGAAAAAGTAGTCGGGGCATCGGATGCCGACCTGTCCTCTTTTACCGCAGATCCCGAAAACCATGTATTTAAACGGCTGGGGTTTTGCGATCGTGCCGCCAGGAATTACCGGTTGGGCTGTGCACATACCATGGCAAATGCCCGTTTCAACTGGCTGATCGATCAACTGGTAAAACGTAACCTGGTTACCGGTTTATTGGCGCTGCAGCAGGAGGTCGACGAGCTTGTGGGCCGTATCTACCTGCTCGATCACCGCAAAGGCGATCTTGAAAAACAAATGGCCGTGGCGGCCTTGTCAGGCGACAGGCAACAGCTGGACCGGCTGACCGGGGAACTGGACGAGCTGAAAGCCTTCCATTCCGGAATGATCGACCGGCTCGAGAGCCTCCGGGAGCTCATCTTAAACGAAATTGACGGTTCCATCGCCGGTCGATCACCTTCCACCGTTTCCAATTAACCCATATGAACATCGTCCTCCTGGCAAACCACGTCTACGCATTGCCCGTGCTCCACTACCTCGCACAACAAAAGCAGTTGCAGGCCGTGGTAATACCGGCAACCATACAGGAATATAACCTCCAGGTAGAGCGGGCGGCGGGAATGCATGGCATCCCCTGCAAGCGTATTTCGCGCAGGGAATTACACCATACTTTCTCCGATTGGCTTAAAACACAACAAACCGAGATCGTTATTGCGTATACTTTTTCGTTCCGCATACCCGAAAAAGTGCTTTCTATACCGGTTTTCGGCTTTTTTAACGTGCATTACAGCTTACTTCCCGCGTACCGCGGCCCATTCCCGGTTTTCTGGCAAATGAAGAACGGCGATCCAACCGGCGGGGTCACCATTCACCGGATGAGCGGCGAGTTCGATACCGGGCCGGTCGTATTCCAGCAACCCGTTCCGGTTGGCGCCGGCGACACTTACGGGACCTATTCTTCCAAACTGGGCGGCGTATCACTGAACCTGGTTTACCAGCTGCTGCAAACCCTGGTGAACGGCTCATCCTTAAGCACTCATACGCAGGACGAAAGCCGGAGCACCTATTTTTCGCGCCCGGGGCCGACCGACCTCGCGATCAACTGGACACAAAACACCGCGGTGGAGATCGAAGCGCTGGTAAATGCCTGCAATTACGAAATGGGAGGCGCAGTTACTGTTTTCAGGGGCCAACCGGTAAAAATCCTCGAAGTATCGCAGGCCAGTGTTCAAACCGCCGACACGGTTCCCGGCACGATCGTTCACAGCGACCACACCAACGGTGTCTTCGTAGCCTGCAGGAACCGGCAGTTTTTAAGGATTAATATTATACAACTTACGGAGGGAGTCGTTTCCGGGTTCAGGCTCGCGGCCTTTGGACTAAAACCAGGTGAGCGCTTTGAGCAATATACAGAAACACCACCAATATGAACGGTAGTTTTTCCACTTCCCGAAAATAGTAAATTACCTGCCGGAGACCCACAAAATAAATTAAAAAATCATTTTAAATTTAGAAAATAACCCTATTTTAGACTGCTGATCCGCTCGTCAAAAAACCGGTATTAATCGAAGAAAATCGCCATTTCGGCGAAAATCAGTCAATACAATTCAAACAACCCAATTATTCACTTTTAAATCTAAAAACACATGGATGCTTATCTTGGAACAATTTTACCCTGGGCGCCTAACTACGCCCCGCGCGGCTGGTCGCTCTGTCAGGGACAAATCCTGAACATCAGCTCTAACAATGCCCTTTTCGCCATTATCGGGGCCGTCTACGGCGGAAACGGAAGTTCAACTTTCGGGCTGCCTAACTTACAAGGACGTGTACCGATCGGGGCCGGCCAAAGCACCGGAACATCCAATTATGTATTGGGTACCTCGCAAGGCGCTGAAAGCGTATCGCTTAATTTAAACAACCTGCCTGCACATACCCACGCAGCTACACTTACCAATGCGCAGGTTCCGCCGCCTGTCATCATGGTTTCTGCCGCAGACGCAACCGACCACTTGCCTACCGCTACCGTCAATACCCTGGCAGCTCCTATGGATACTGCAAACATCGCAGAGATTGCCGGGTTTAACAACCTTCCGCCTACACAAGCGATCAATATCGGATCAACCGGGACCACTATTTCCGGGCCCGTAGTGGTGAGTACTAATGGCGCCAGTGCGCCATTCTCCATTATACAACCGTACCAGGTAGTGAACTTCATTATCTGCACGGTCGGGATCTTCCCTCCAAGAAACTAATTACCCTATCTAAATAATAAAATTATGGATGCTTATATAGGATTAATCCTGCCATGGGCGGGTACTTATGCCCCTCCAGGTTGGGTAATGTGTGATGGCAGGTTATTACAAATATCACAATACACTGCTGTTTTTGCATTGTTCGGTGTAAATTATGGAGGCGATGGCAGAACTACTTTCGGCGTTCCCAATTTAATAGGCCGGCTGCCTGTTGGCCAGGGCCAAAGCGCGGGAACCTCAACGTATGTTTTGGGAGAAATGGACGGGGCAGAAAAGGTACAGTTAACATTATCTACTATGCCGGCGCATAATCATACCGGTTCGGTCTCTAATATTCCCCTTCCACCGCCTGTAGTAAGCGTTTCGGTAGTGGATGCTGATGCGCATGTTCCAGCCCCGGCGGCCAATACGATTGCCCCGTTATACAACGTAGCCGCCCTGGCAGAAATTGCCGGATTCAATAGTGGCCCGGCTGATACCCAGCTGAATGTAGGCCAGTCTACCGCCACGATAAGCAGCACGCCGGTTTCCATTGGACTTACTGGTGCCAATTTACCGTTCAGCGTGATGCAGCCTTACCAGGTGATCAACTACATCGTATGCCTGGAAGGATTTTATCCGCCAAGAAACTAGTTGACATAGACCTGAAGCTAAGTAAGACCATTCTTTGAAATTTTTATTGTTTTCATGAATTATGCTTATTTTCAGCACCGGATAAACCTAAACCAAAACCAAAAGGTCCCGCTCTCGCGGGACCTTTTCTTAACATTTTGATGACTAAGTTGAAAATCGGGGTGCTCATCCCCTATTCAGGGTTGTATAAAAACCTGCGATCGGATTTCATGAACGGGCTGGAGCTCGCTTTGCCAAAAAGTCTTAAAAAAAACATTACGCTCCTGCCGGAATATATTCAAAGCGGAAGCCACCGGCAAGTAGACAACGCTTATCAAAAACTCGTTCGATTTGAAGCCGTAGACCTAATAACCGGCATCGTGGAAACAAGCGGGCTGCTCCCGCTGATCGGGCCGTCGATCGAAGACCAGATGCCCCTGCTGATCAGCAACCTGGGAGCCTATGTACCGCCGGCGGCCTTGTCATCCGACTTTTTGTTTTATAACAGCCTGCATCTATGGAAAAGCCAATGGGCAATGGGAAAATGGGCCCAGGAACAATATGGTGGCAACCCGTCGATAGGCACTTCGCTATATGATGTGGGGTATCACTTACACGAATGTTTCAGGCTTGGCTCTGCGGCTGCCGGCGCCGAACAATACAAACTTTACACCTTAAAAAACCTGGCCGGATCTACGGATACCACCGCTTTGGTGAACGCCTTACGTGCCGGGAATGCGCCTCATGCACATATTTCGTTAACAGGCGTCGAAAGCGAACAGTTCCTTCGCCTGTTTTACGAAGACACCGAGCTTGTCCAACAATTGCCGCTTTCCCTCAATCCCTTTATGGTAGATGAAGGGATAAAAATAGATCATTCCTTTCCCGCTCAGGGCGTACCGAACGCGCTCACCTGGAGCCCCGACCTGGAAACAAAAGAAAATAAAAACTTTTTGAAACTTTACCGGAAAGCGCACGTAAAAACGCCCGGAATCTTCAGCCTCCTTGGCTATGAAACCGGGATGGCCATTACTGCAGCCGCAGAAATAACGGCCGGACAAGCGCCAGACAGGACTGTACTGGCGGAAGCTTTGGGGAGAATACAAACAGAGGGACCGCGGGGAAGCATCATCGTACAAACAGAAAATTTACAAACCGGGCAGCCTGTGTATGTCAGGATGGCAAAGAAGTCGCCCTCGACCGGTATGATCAGTAATCATATCGTTGCTACGGCGGAAGGGACTAACCACGAAGATCCAATGTTCGCCTCGCTTACAGAAGTGATCACGGGATGGTTAAATCCTTATTTATGCGTTTAAAATTATCATACCAATTATAAAGGGATCTTTAATTCATTATTTAATACTGTTTTCATGAAAAGAATTCTACTTCCATTGTTTTTGATCATGTATGTTTTCCTGGCGTCGAAGCCGGCTTTTGCACAACCAGCGGCCGGAACGTATACGTGGGACGCGTACACTCAGACCACCACTATAAAGGCCAGTGACCAGAACCTGGCCAGTTATACGTGGAATTCGAGCGAATCGGGGTTTGGCAATGGCTACGGATGGAAAGCCACCGCCTCCGGGACCAGGGCGGGTACCGCCGTAGCCTCCAACGTTTTCCGTATCGTAGTACAAGGCAGCGCCAGCGGCGGCGCGGGAACCTTCCTTCGGTTAGAAGACAGCGGAACGGGCGTAACCTTAACCAATGCGACCTTCGGCAGTGCCGACGGCAAAGAGTTTAAGCTCAACTCCATGAGGGTATCAGGAACACTAGCCGGAGGTCAGGACCTCGTGATTACCGCAAAACGCAACGGGACCACTATGGGCAGCGTCACCCTGGCTGGAGCAACCACCACGTTTCAAACGGTTGACTTTTCATCGAATGCCGCTTTTAAGAATATTGATGAACTGGCATTCAGCGGGTTTACGAGCACCGTTAATAACACCGGCGGTATCCGGATCGATGATATCGTAGTTGCAGGCGCAGATCCTATTCTTCCGATCCTGACCACTACCACACCGGCTACCAATATCCAGAGCACTTCCGCTACTTTAGCAGGGGAAGTAACCGATGCGGGAAATACGACCATTACCGAACGCGGGATCGTGTGGGGGCTCTCCGCTAATCCAACTACTGCAAATAATAAAATAGCTGATGTTGCTGGTGGTACGGGCACCTACAGTGTTTCGGCATCCTCGTTACCATCTGGTTCCACCATTCACTACCGCGCGTACGCAATCAACAGCGCAGGTACCGGCTATGGCAGCGACGAGACATTCAACACACTGGCGGGGAACAGCAACCCGACCGCAAATAACGATGCGACGACAATTAACGAAGATGCTTCTCCCGTCACCATCTCTGTATTAAGTAACGACAGCTCGGCACCCGACGTAGGCGAAACATTAACCGTGACGGGCGTTACCCAGCCTGCTGCCGGTGGATCGGTCACGTTCACCTCGACCAACGTCACTTTTACACCCACTGCTGACTATAACGGCACGGCAACGTTCACCTATACCATTTCTGACGGTAATGGCGGTACAGCTACCGCCACAGTGACCGTGACCATCAACGCCGTCAACGACGCCCCGGTACTCTCCGGCGGACCTTATACATTTCCAGGAACGATTGCGGGGACGACTTCCACACCTACGCTGGTATCAGACATCATCAATGGCGTGACTTTTACCGACGTGGATGCCGGCCCGCAGCGAGGGATCGTCATAATAGGCAAAACCGGCGCCGGGCAATGGAGATATTCTACCGATAATATCACTTATATCAACTTCGCAAACGTATCTCCAACCCAGGGGATGCTGCTTTCCTCTACCACCTATATTGTATATGTGCCCCCGGCTACCGGTGTAGAAAATCCTACGCTTACCTTTAAAGCATGGGATAGAAGCAGCGCTACCCAACCATCCGACAATAGCGTAAGGCGGCTGATCAACCCGTCGCCCGGAGGCGGTACTTCCCAGTTCTCTTCGGGAAGCGCAGTCGCCAATATCACGGTGATAGAAATGTCGTTCTCACCGGCCTCACTTCCAGGGGCTAATGTGAATAGCGCATATAGCCAAACGATCAGCGTTTCGGGCGGGACTTCGCCTTATCAATACGCGGTAACCAGCGGAACATTGCCAGACGGCTTAACGCTTAATACAACCAGCGGCTTGTTGAGCGGTACACCGACCACGGCCAATACCTACAACTTTACCATAACGGCAACCGATGCCACCAGCACTTCTGCTTCGAAAGCATATTCAATCGTTGTAAGTGCGCCCGCCATCGTCGTATCACCCGCTTCATTGACCGCAGCAACGGTTGGAACAAGCTATAACGAATCGATTAGCGCCTCGGGCGGTAACGTACCGTATACCTTCGCAGTTACTGCCGGCGCATTGCCCGCAGGGCTTTCTTTAGCATCAAACGGCACGCTTAGCGGCACGCCGACCTCCGGGGGAAGCTTCAACTTCACCGTTACCGCTACCGATAATTCATCGGCCACCGGCTCCAAAGCATACACACTTACCGTAAACGCGCCGATCATCGCGGTAGCGCCAGCTACGCTTAACGCCGCTACCGTAGGAACAAGCTACAGCGGGTCAGTTACCGCTTCAGGTGGTACCGCTCCCTATACGTATGCCATTACTGCCGGCGCATTACCGGCAGGGCTTTCTTTAGCTAGCAACGGAACGCTCAGCGGTACGCCGACCGCCGGGGGAAGCTTCAACTTTACCGTTACCGCTACCGATAATTCAACCGGTACAGGACCATATACCGGGTCGAGGTCGTATTCGCTTACGGTGAACGCACCGGCCATCGCGGTAGCGCCCACTACGCTTAGCGCCGCTACCGTAGGAACAAGCTACAGCGGGTCAGTTACCGCTTCAGGTGGTACCGCTCCCTATACGTATGCCATTACTGCCGGCGCATTACCGGCAGGGCTTTCTTTAGCTAGCAATGGAACACTCAGCGGTACGCCGACCGCCGGGGGAAGCTTCAACTTTACCGTTACCGCTGCCGATAATTCAACCGGTACAGGACCGTTTACCGGGGCGAGAGCTTACTCCTTGACCGTGAACGCACCGACCATCACCATAGCGCCGGCTACAATTCCCGCAGCTACCGCCGGAACAAGCTACAGCAGATCTTTTACCGCTTCCGGTGGTACCGCTTCCTATACGTATGCCATTACGGCCGGCGCATTACCCGCAGGTCTTTCGTTAGCTACCAACGGAACACTCAGCGGCACACCGACCGCCGGGGGAAACTTCAACTTCACCGTTACCGCTACCGATAATTCAACCGGTACCGGGCCGTTTACCGGGGCGAGAACTTACTCCTTGACCGTGAGCGCACCGACCATCACCATAGCGCCCACCACGCTTACCGCAGCTGCTATCGGAACGAGCTACAGCAGATCTCTTACCGCTACCGGTGGTATAGCTCCCTATACCTTTGCTGTTACCGCCGGTGCACTACCCGCAGGGCTTTCTTTGGCATCCGACGGCACGCTGAGCGGTACGCCCACCGCCGGGGGAAGCTTCAACTTTACCGTTACCGCTACCGATAATTCAACCGGTACCGGGCCGTTCACCGGGGCAAGAGCTTACTCATTAACCGTAAACGCACCGACCATCACCATAGCGCCGGCCACGCTTACCGCAGCTACTATCGGAACGAGCTACAGCAGATCTATCAGCGCTGCCGGTGGTACCGCCCCTTATACTTATGCCGTTACTGCCGGCGCGTTACCCGCGGGCCTTTCGTTAGCGTCAGACGGCACGCTTAGCGGTACGCCGACCGCCGGCGGAAACTTCAGTTTTATCGTTACCGCTATAGATAATTCAACCGGTACCGGCCCGTTCGCCGGGTCGAGGGCCTACTCGCTTACGGTCAATGCGCCCACCGTCGCATTAAGCCCGTCAACGTTACCCAATGCTACGCAGGGAACCAGTTACAGCCAGACCATATCCGCCTCAGGCGGGACCCAACCATATTCGTTTTCGATTACATCGGGTGCGCTTCCTGCCGGGATCACGCTGGCCACCAACGGAACGTTATCGGGAACGGCGACGGTGAACGGCTCGTTCAATTTTACCGTTACCGCAACGGACGCCTCTACCGGCACCGGTCCTTATACCGGGTCCCGGGCGTATACGATGTCCGTCGTTTCGAACGATGCGACCTTAAGCAATCTTACACTCAGCAGCGGCACATTGTCGGGAGGATTTTCTTCAGGCACCACGACCTATACCGCTACCGTCGGCGTTATGACCAGCAGCATCACGGTGACGCCAACGGTGAACCAGGCTAATGCATCTGTTACCGTGAACGGGACACCAGTGGTGTCCGGTAACGCATCCTCATCCATCGCGCTCAATATCGGCAGCAATACGATCACGGTAGTGGTAACTGCCCAGGATGGTTCCTCCACCAAAACGTATACAGTAAACGTAACACGCAACGATTACGTCACGCCTACCAACCCATCTACCCAGGTTACATTCACCAATATCGCCACTACCTCAGCAACCGTTAGCTGGACCGTTCCGTCATCCGGCGGAGGTACTGCGAGGGCAGCCTTCATCAAGGCGACCAGCACCGGCTCGCCGGCACCGGCTAATAATACCACCTATACGGCAAATACCGTATTCGGCTCAGGAACGCAGATCGGCACCGACGGCTGGTACTGTATTTATAACGGCACCGGCTCCACCGTAAACGTTACCGGCCTTTCTGAAGGTACCGCTTACCGGGTGAAGGTCGTAGAATACAACGGCACCGCTGGTCTCGAAAAATACAGCCCTGCCCCCGGAGCAAATAACCCGAACAATTTTACTACACTGAGCACCAATACCACGGTGAGCAGCATCGCGCGTAATTCTGCGGCGTTGACCAATGCGCCCACCGTTAATTACACCGTTACCTTTGCAGCTCCGGTAAGCGGGCTTACTGCAAGTAACTTCTCCTTATCAGGAACGGCTACCGGTGCATCAATAGGCACCGTAACCGGGTCGGGAACTACCTGGACGGTACCGGTAACCACCGGATCGCCGGATGGAACGATCGTCCTCAGTCTTGCCAATGCCACCGGCTTAACGCCGGGCATCAGCAGTACGCTGCCATTTGCAGGTCAAACCTATACGATCGATAAAACCGAACCAGGCGTGAGTGCAGGTACGGGTTTCACCTCTAACAACCCGCTCGACAATCATAAAGCCAAAGTGGGCGACGTGGTTACTCTTAAGATCGTGGCTACGGAGCCGATCACCGCACCTGTTATTACGATCTCCGGGCATTCAGTCACGCCTTCCAATACCGGCGGCGACCAGGTCACCTGGCTGGCCAGCTATACGCTTACCGCCTCGGATCCCGAAGGCATCGTTACTTTCAGTGGAACCTTCTTCGATCTTGCCGGAAACCAGGCTAACGGCGGCGTGAATTTTAACGATGTGAACACCACTTCCGATCTGGCTTTGGATAAAACGCCGCCCACCCTCTCAAGTGTAGCGATCGTTTCAAACAACGCAACCACCTCCCTGGCCAAAACAGG
The DNA here is from genome assembly GCF_009834915.1 of Hufsiella ginkgonis. GTDB lineage: Bacteria > Bacteroidota > Bacteroidia > Sphingobacteriales > Sphingobacteriaceae > Hufsiella > Hufsiella ginkgonis. Next base: position 204,028 of record NZ_WVHS01000004.1, read on the forward strand.
CAATACCATCACCTTATCATTTACTTCCAGCGAACCGCTTTCCGGAGCGCCAGCAGTGACCATCGCCGGTCATACGGCTACGGTGACCGGTTCGGGAAGCAGCTTCACAGCAACCTATGCCATGGTTAACACGGATACGGAAGGCACGGTCCCTTTCAACATCGGTTTTACTGACCTGAGCGGGAATACCGGGGTTGCTGTAACTGCGACGACCAACAATTCAAGCGTTAAATTCGATCGTACCGCTCCTGCTGTTCCAGCAGGATTAACGGCGACAGGCAGCAACACACAGGTCGCCCTCAGCTTTACCCCTAATACAGATCCCGACCTGGTGAGCTATAAGATCTACAGCGGTACTTCTCCGAATCCGGCTTCATTGCTGATCACGATCAACAGTCCGACAACTACTTATACACAAACCGGGTTAACCAACGGTGTCACTTATTACTACCGCATCACTGCCGTCGACCAGGCCGGCAACGAAAGCGATTATTCAACCGGCGTAAGCGCGACACCTAAAGACGATCAGCTGATCACTTTCGGAACGATCGCCGCTAAAACATATGGCGATGCGAGCTTTACGCTGGGTAACGCTGCTTCCTCGGCAGGATTGACCGTTACGTATACTGCCGCAGATCCGTCAGTCGTATCCGTTACCGGCAATACCGCAACCATCTTAAAAGCGGGCACGACAGATATTACGGCCACCCAGGCAGGGACCGCTACCTATAACCCGGCTCCCAGCGTAACGCAAAGTCTGGCGGTTGCCAAAAAAACCATCACGGTTTCGCTGAACGCCACGCCAGAAATCACTAAAATTTATGATGGGACCACCCAGGTGACCCTTGCTTCCGGTAACTATAGCCTGAACGGCATCGTGAACGGCGATGCGGTCACCGTTACTGGTACCGCCGCATATGATACCAAACTCGTAGGAGCCGGCAAGACCGTTACCGCCAATACGTTTGTACTCGCAGGCGCCGACAAGGACAATTACAGCCTGACCACCACCTCGGCAACCACTACCGGTTCAATTACCGCACGTGGCCTGACCCTGGCGCTGAACGCAACGCCTGCCATTACCAAAATTTACGATGCAGGGACTTCTGCCACGCTGGCGGCAGGTAACTACGTCCTCACCGGCGTTCAAGGTTCGGATGCGGTAACCGTGACCGGTACCGCCGTTTATGATACCAAGCTCATCGGCACCGGAAAGACCGTGACCGCCAACAGTTTCGTACTGGCAGGTGCTGATAAGGACAATTACAACCTGGCCACCACCTCGGCCACTACTACCGGTTCCGTTACCGCGCGCCCGCTGACGCTGGCCCTTAACAGTACGCCGGCCATCACTAAAGTATACGACGCAACCACGTCTGCTACTTTGGCTGCCGGAAATTATGCTTTAACCGGCGTACAAGGTTCCGATGCAGTGACCGTTTCAGGTACCGCCACTTATGACACCAAGCTGGTCGGCGCCGCCAAGACTGTTACCGCGAACACTTTCGTGCTCGCTGGCGCCGATAAGGACAATTACTCCCTGACCACCACCTCGGCCACCGCTACCGGTTCAATTACCGCGCGTCCGCTGACGCTGGCGCTGAACGCAACGCCTGCTATTACCAAGGTATATGATGCAAATACCTCAGCTACTTTAGCGGCAGGCAACTACAGTCTCACCGGCATACAGGGAACCGATGCCGTAACCGTAACAGGAACTACAGCTTATGATACCAAGCTTATCGGCACCGGCAAGACCGTTACCGCGAACAGCTTCGTACTAGCCGGCGCCGACAAGGACAATTACACCCTGACCACCACGTCGGCCACCACCACCGGTTCCATCACTGCACGTGGCCTGACCCTGGCGCTGAACCCAACGCCTGCCATCACCAAAATTTACGATGCAGGGACTTCTGCCACGCTGTCGGCAGACAACTACGCCCTCACCGGTGTACAGGGTTCCGATGCCGTGACCGTGTCTGGTACCGCTACTTATGACACCAGACTGGTGGGAACCGGCAAAACCGTGACCGCGAACAGTTTTGTACTGGCTGGCGCCGATAAGGACAATTACAACCTGGCCACTACTTCGGCTACTACTACCGGTTCGATTACCACTAAGCCGATCACTTTGGCACTGAACGCAACTCCTGCCATCACTAAAGCGTACGACGCCAATACTTCCGCTGCGCTGGCAGCAGGCAATTATACGCTTAACGGATTGGAAGGCACAGATGCGGTCACCGTGACCGGTACCGCCGCATATGATACCAAACTCGTAGGAGCCGGCAAGACCGTTACCGCCAATACGTTTGTACTCGCAGGCGCCGACAAGGACAACTACAGCCTGACCACCACCTCGGCAACCACTACCGGTTCAATTACCGCACGTGGCCTGACCCTGGCGCTGAACGCAACGCCTGCCATCACCAAAATTTACGATGCAGGGACTTCTGCCACGCTGGCGGCAGGTAACTACGTCCTCACCGGCGTTCAAGGGTCGGATGCGGTAACCGTGACCGGTACCGCCGTTTATGATACCAAGCTCATCGGTACCGGAAAGACCGTGACCGCCAACAGTTTCGTACTGGCAGGTGCTGATAAGGGCAATTACAACCTGGCCACCACCTCGGCCACTACTACCGGTTCCGTTACCGCGCGCCCGCTGACGCTGGCCCTTAACAGTACGCCGGCCATCACTAAAGTGTACGACGCAACTACGTCTGCTACTTTAGCTGCAGGAAATTATGCTTTAAACGGCGTACAAGGTTCCGATGCCGTGACCGTTTCAGGTACCGCCACTTATGACACCAAGCTGGTCGGCGCCGCCAAAACTGTTACCGCGAACACTTTCGTGCTCGCAGGCGCCGATAAGGACAATTACTCCCTGACCACCATCTCGGCCACCGCTACCGGTTCAATTACCGCCAAACCACTCACCCTGGCTTTGTTGAATACCATCGCGGTGAGCAAAATGTATGATGCGACCGTTTCTGCTACGATCCCCGCCATCAACTACTCGCTCTCGGGCGTAGAAGGATCAGATGCGGTTACTATCGGCGCAACAGCCACCTACGACACTAAAACTGTGGGAACCGGTAAAACGGTAACTGCGACCAACTTCGTGCTGGGCGGAGCCGACAAGGACAACTACGCCCTGACTACCACGTCGGCCACCATTACCGGCGAAATATCTTTAAGACCGCTGACGGCAGCGCTTAACAGCACGCCTGCGATCAGTAAGATTTACGATGCGGGCACTTCGGCAACCCTTGCCGCGGGTAACTACAACTTAACTGGTATCCAGGGTGCTGATTTAGTAACCGTTACAGGAACCGCCACCTATGACACCAAACTGGCTGGTACCGGCAAAACCGTTACCGCAAACGCATTCGTGCTGGCTGGCGCTGATAAGGATAACTATAACCTGACCACCACCTCGGCAACCACCACCGGGAGCATTTCGGCAAGGCCGCTGACCGTGACGCTGAATGCCTCTCCCGCAATCAACAAAGCGTATGATGCAACTACTTCCGCAACCCTGGCAACGGGCAATTATAACCTTGCCGGTATACAGGGAGCTGATGCAGTGACGGTAACCGGTACCGCCTCCTACGATACCAAGGCGGCAGGCGACGGCAAAACCGTTACTGCAAATGCCTTCGTATTGGCAGGCGCCGATAAAGACAATTATTCCATTGCAAACTCATCTGCAACCACTACCGGTTCTATCACCGGCATCGCCCTGACGGCGTCGCTAACCGGCACGGTGACAAAAGTGTACGATGGAAACACTTCCGCCAGCCTTACTACGGCCAACTACGGCCCGCTCACCGGAGTGATTAGCGGCGACGACGTATCATACAACAATCCCGCATCCGGTACTTACGGCGACAAAAACGCAGGCGCAGGGAAGACCATCACCGTTACGGGCCTTATACTGGCAGGGGCCGACAAGGATAATTATGTACTCGCCTCCACCCTGGCGGGTAACGTGGGCGGGATCACGCCGGCGACGCTCACTGCAGCCCTCACCGGAACGGTAACCAAGCAATACGACGGTACCGAGCCCGCTACACTGACCGCGGCCAACTACGCGGCATTAACCGGCATTATCGGTAACGACGCCGTAGATTATGCTTCAAAACCAACTAGCGGCAGGTATAACAGTAAAACGGTGGCCACCGGTAAAACAGTATTCGTTACCGGCCTTTCGTTAACTGGTGCTGATGCGGTCAACTACACCATTTCGCCTGCCGTGAGCGGCAACGTAGGGATCATTACTCCTGTTACCCTTACTGCCGCGCTGACCGGTTCAGCCGCCAAAGTGTACGACCGTACCACCGCCGCTACACTGACCGCCGCCAACTATGCAGCACTGAACGGCATCGTCGGCGCTGACGCGGTTGACTACGCCTCCAAACCTGCCTCCGGTACCTATAATGACAAAACGGTAGCCAGCGGTAAAGCAGTTACCGTGACAGGCCTTTCGCTTTCCGGCGCCGATGCCGGAAACTATATGCTTGCCTCTTCCGTTACCGGGAATATCGGCGTGATCACGCAGAAAACGGTTACCGCGTCTCTAACCAGTGCCGCGGTAAAAGTGTACGATGGGACGACCACAGCCGCACTTACTCCTGGTAATTACGCCCTCGCCGGGGTCATCACGGGCGACGTAGTGAACCTTAATAATCCGGCCACTGGCACATACAGCGATAAAAACGCGGCCGTAAGCAAGGCGGTTTCGGTCAGCGGGCTGGCGATCGCGGGTGCCGATGGCGCCAACTACGTATTGGCCGCTACTTCAGCCGGCGCAACCATAGGCGTCATTACGCCTAAAGCGCTCACCATCACCGCCGACAATAAGACCCGCGTGCAAGGCACGGCTAACCCCGCCCTTACCGCCTCCTACAGCGGCTTCATAACCGGGGAAAACAATACCAACGCCCTGTCTGCACAACCGGTGCTGACCACCACCGCCAATCTCGCTTCAGCCCAGGGTAATTACCCCATCACGGCCTCGGGAGCGGCAGCGTCAAACGGTAACTACACCATTTCCTACACGGCTGGTACCCTGACAGTAACCCCGGGCTTCCCAACCTCCATTTCGCTGGCCGGCGTTACCTTGTTTGAGAACCGCGCCGCAGGAACTGTCGCGGGAACGTTGTCTTCTACATCCGATGATCCCAACGCCACCTTTACTTATTCGCTGGTATCCGGCACCGGAAGTACTGATAACGCATCGTTTTCTATTACCGGCAATACCGTTGCTACCACCCAGGCGCTCGATTTCGAATTGAAGCCGTCTTACAGCATCCTGGTAAGGTCAACTACGCAGTATGGCTTATCGTTAGATAGGCAGTTCACTATTACGCTTACGGATGTGAACGAAGCGCCGACACTGAACGCAATCGCCAACCAGGTGATCTGCTACACGCCTGCGGCGCAAACCGCGGCCATCAGCGGCGTTACTGCCGGACCGGATGCCGGGCAAACCACTACCCTTTCAGTGAGCAGTAACGTCCCTGCCCTCTTCTCGTCACTTACAGTAAACGGAACAGCCGTGAGCTATACCGCCGCACCTGGCGCTTCGGGTACGGCTACGATTACCGTAACGGTGAAAGACAACGGCGGAACAGACAATGGTGGTACGGATACCTTTACCCGCAGTTTCAACATTACGGTAAACGCCTTGCCGGTACCGGTGATCATCTCGTCTACCGGCGGCGACATCTCTAAAGGCCTCACCGGTACCCTCACCGCCTCGGGCGGAACCAGCTACAGCTGGGCCAATGCGGCGGGTATCCTAAGCGGACAGACTTCTGCCGTGCTTACGGTGAGACCATCCGTTACTACCACCTACACCGTTACCGTCACCAACGCATCGGGCTGTACTTCCGTACAATCGTTCACGCTGGTGGTACTAAACGACTTTAAGGCGCTGGAGGCCAACAACGTGCTTTCTCCGAACGGCGATGGAAGCAATGACAAATGGGTGATCAAGAACCTGGATATGTACCCGAATAACAACGTGATCGTGTTTGACCGAGCCGGCCGCAAGGTGTACAGCAAGGTAAATTACACCAACGACTGGAACGGGACCTTCCAGGGATCTCCGCTTTCACCGGACACCTACTATTACGTAGTAGATTTCGGTCCGGGCATCGCACCATTTAAAGGATTTATTACCATTGTAGGAGATAATGAATAATGAACGGACAGCAACCTGTAAGCAACAACGTATCAAGATCAATTAGCAATCGGAAGATGAAAAAGATAGTCAGAACAAGCGCAATCATGTTACTCACCGCGGCGGCGGCATTGAGCGGGCAGCAAGCCTTCGCACAGCTGAATCCTTTCGGATCGGCCTATTTCCAGAACCAGTACCAACTGAACCCGGCCATGGCCGGCACCGTAAGCGGATTCACCGTGAACGGCGGTTATCGCCAGCAATGGAGCTCGATCCCCGGAACCCCCAAAACGCAATCACTCACCGCTGAATATGGCGCGGCAGGCAAAAACGCCGGCTTCGGCCTTAGCCTGAACAACGACAAGGCCGGCCTGCAGGTACGTACCCGCATGATGGGCACATTCGCCTATCATGTGCCGCTGAGCGAAAGCAACCGGCTCAGCTTCGGCGTATCGCTGGGTTATATGGACGACCGCATCGAGAACAGCGGCGTAAGAGGCGACCAGGGCGACCAGTCCATCGGCCGCTATAACCAGCGCGACAAGTATGTGGACGGCGACTTCGGCATAGCCTTTACCGGTTCCAAACTCTCCCTGCAGGCCGCGGCACCGAACCTGAAGAACCTGTTAAAAAAGGATAACAACGAGCTCGGTGTTGACCGTGCTACCTTCATGGCCGCCGCCAGTTACAAGATCAGCTTCCCGTCTGTACTTGACGGGCTGCTGGCCGAGCCTAAAGTTTGCTTCCGCGGCGTAAACGGCTTCGATAATATCCTGGATGCCGGGGCGAACCTCAACTTCGCCAATAAGCGGATGAATATCCTGGGCATGTACCACAGCTCACACAGCGCTACCTTCGGCATGGGCGTAACATACTCCAAGCTCTCCTTCCTGGGGATATATACCACCGAAACCGCCGCCCTGAGAACATATGCCAACGGCACGTTCGAGATCGGCGTAAGGCTGGCCGGATTCTAAGAGAAGATACAAGATCTTATACACTGCAAAAAAGCCCTGTTTGGAAACCAAGCGGGGCTTTTTTTTCACACTGCGACCAGGGTACCATACCGCTTGCAGCTTTCTCTTTTAAAAGCTTAATTTAGTGACTGATAACCACTTTCCGAATGATCCGATACCCCGCTTTAATATCATGAAGTTCACAGGCAATGATCCTGGCAAGCCAAAACGCTCACTGACAATAGCAGCCGGCGCCCTGGGCGGTCCGCGGTTCAGAATTTTGAATTATATTTAACAGTGGTATAAAGCGCAATTTATATCGTGAAACAACCAAGTCAATTTTAACCAGATATGTCAAAAAAAAGTATTGCCGGAGTATTGTGTCTTTTAGTCATTAGCGGATCGGTCATGGCCAGGGGCGATGGAGCGGATACCGTTTTCAACAAGAAACACGTTACCGCTATTATGCAAAAGGTGTTTAATTGGCAGCTCAGCAATCCGGTCGTAAAAAATGCCAACAATGGCGACGATTGGGCACGCGCCGTATTCTACGCCGGCATAATGCGGGCCTATAAATACACCAAAGAGCCTGCTTACCTGGGCGCGGCCGTAAAATGGTCGGAAAGCCTTAATTATCAACTCGCAAAACGTCTTCGCCATGCGGATGATCATACACGCGGACAAACGTTCCTGGAAATTTACGAGTACAAAAAAGACAAGGCGATGATCGCACATACACGCGCGGTATACGACTCACTGATCGCCACACCCAAAAAAGGCCGCGACGAATGGTGGTGGTGCGATGCATTGTTTATGTCGCCTCCCGTGCTGGCGCACCTGGCGAAGATCACCGGCGATACGCGATACAGCAATTTCATGAGTGAAATGTGGTGGGACACCACCGACTTTCTCTTCGACAGGGAAGAGAACCTGTTTTACCGCGATAAAAGTTATTTCGACCGCAAAACGGCCAACGGCAAGAAAATCTTCTGGTCGCGGGGCAACGGCTGGGTAATGGGTGGCCTGGTACAGGTGCTCGAATACCTGCCCAAAAAAGACCCCAACTATTCCAAATACGTGGAGCTTTATAAAAAGATGGCTGCAAAGCTTGTCACACTGCAGCAGCCGGATGGTTTCTGGCGCCCAAGCCTGCTGGATGCACAGGAGGTAACCAATAAAGAAGCAAGCGGCACCTCGTTCTTCGTTTTTTCGCTGGCCTGGGGCATCAACCATAAACTGCTGGACGCCGCCACCTACAAACCTGCGGTGAAAAAAGGCTGGAAAGCGTTAACCGAAATCGTAGAACCTTCCGGGAAGCTTACCTGGGTACAGCAGATCGGTGCGAAGCCCGAAACCGTTAAGCAAACCGACAACCAGGAATATGGTTCAGGCGCCTTCCTGATGGCAGGAACGGAAATGATGAAGTTGAAAAAATGATCCGTACAGGCAGCAGCAAGACCATTCACATCACCTCCTATGAGAATTTTAAAGATCGCCCTTTTCCTATTTTTAGCAGTAAGTTCTGCAACGACTCCTGCGAACGCACAGGCTGGCGGAAAAAACCGGGCAGCTACCGGGAAACAGACCGCGCTCGACAGTTTCCTGGTAGACGCGGTTACCAGGAACTGGGTGGCCGGCAGTACCGCCATCATCCTGCAGAACGGGAAGATCGTGTATGACAAGGCATTCGGCTTTCGCGACCGGGAAGCCGGCATCCGCATGAAAACAAGCGACATTTTCCGCATTGCGTCCATGACCAAGCCGATCGTTTCTACCGCCGCCCTCATCCTCGTAGAACGGGGCAAGCTAAATCTTGACGATGAGGTAGCTAAATATATCCCGGAGTTTAGGCACCCCACGGTATTAAAAACCTTCAACAAAGAAGATGGCTCGTACACCACGGAACCTGCCAGATCCGAAATCACCGTCAGGCAACTGCTGACCCACACTTCCGGGATCGGTTACGGCTTCCAGGACGAAAAGTTAAACGTGATTTACCAGGAAAATGGCATACCCGACCTGGCAATCACAGGCAACGTCACCATCGGTGAAAAGATGAAAAAACTGGGAACGCTTCCGCTGGGCGTACAGCCCGGGTCGAAATTTTTCTATGGCTTAAGTATCGATGTATTGGGTTACGTAATCGAAGTAGCTTCCGGCGAACCGCTCGACCGGTTTGTAACCAACAACATTCTCAAGCCCCTGAAAATGGATGATACCCGGTTTTTCCTTCCGGACGGGAAAAAAGACCGCTTGGTTACCATGTACAGCGACGCGAAAAATCAACCCCTTACGCGCATTCCCGAGATGAACGGAAACTACAATACGCTATACCCGGTGAGGGGCGCGCGCACCTATTTTTCCGGCGGCTCGGGGTTAAGCTCCACCACGCATGATTATGCCCGTTTTCTCCAGATGATCCTGGGAGGCGGCGAACACAACGGCGTACGCATTCTCAAGCAGGAAACCGTTTCCATGATGTGCAGCAACCAGCTAGGAACGCTCAATCTTGGTCGCGGTAATAAATTCGGTTTCGGGTTCGAGATCGAGCAGGGAAATAAAGCGCCCAACGGCGCCCGTGCCGGCAAATTGGCCTGGGGGGGCGCCTTTAATACTACTTTCTGGATCGATCCGGACCGCCGTTCCATCGCCGTGCTGATGACGCAGGCTTACCCTGCTTCCCATTCCCAGGCATTATACGGCGGCTTCGAAAAACGCGTGAATGAGTGGCTTGATAACCACAACCCGCTATGAGAAGATCCCTCCTCCTGGCAGCTTGTTCACGGCCTCTTGCTCCCTCCGGGCGCAAAACAAAACCTTACACCCCGACCTCCTGAAACGAGCGTGGCCCGCACACTGGATCACGGGGAACGGTATCGCGCAGCGGGAGTACGGGGTTGTTTATCATTTCCGGAAAAACTTTACGCTGGACGCGAAGCCTGCCCGGTTCATGGTCAATATCTCTGCAGACAACCGCTATCGCCTCTTCGTAAACGGGAAAGCCGTATGCAACGGACCCGCCGCATGCGGCGGGGGAGATCTCCGTCTCACTCACACGCACTGGGGAAACGGATGTCGCCGCCGGGATCTGGTTGCCGCAGGGTACCACGGGTCAATTCATATGGCTTGGCAAAACCACCGTGCTTAAGAAGGCTGGCAACGAATACATACGTCAACGGTGGAGTAACACGACTGTCGCCGATCCGTTGGGTGATACGTTACACGACGGCTACTTTTGTACCAGCTCGCCGGGCAGCACAAATACACACTTTTCGCTGATTAAAAAATCGAGGATCTTTTTAAACTCCCCGAACTGTTCAGGCGTCCACATCGGCGGGTGTCCCTGCAGGATCATGTTCGAACCTTTGTAACTGCTTTTCGCATAATTCGACACGAAGAAAGCATAATTGGTATTCCCGGTGCCATTTTCCATATCCACCCGGTTATTTAGCCGGGTCAGCTTACCGGGAGCAGGAAATTTCCCGCCTGCGAACATTACCACGTTATACGCCGGGTTCTCAGAAACCACCTTCAAAGTGGTGCTGTCGATGGCATTGTACGGCGAGCCGAAGGCATGCATCTGCACACCGAGGTATTTAAGGACCCGCTGGTCTGCCCCGTCAAAATGCCGTTTTTGGAAATCATACGAGGTTCCGCGAAACTCCTGGCTCTTCCCGGGCGGGTTGGTATTGGTATGATCCAATCCATGGTGCCAGATTTCCAGCAGCGGTTCGCCTTTCGCGTTAGTGGCCCCGATGTATTTACCCAACACGTTCAACGCGGTAGAATCCAATCGATCGGCAATTACGCCCAACGTAAATTTCACCTGTCTTTCTACGAGGTAATCCATTACCGCAGCAGCTTTGGTGGTGTTGGCGGCAGCGCCTATATCGTCGAGCTTAAGCACGATCTTTGTTTGCCCGTTTACCTGCTTCGCCGCCAGGAGGTAAATTATCGCCAGCCATTTACGCTTCATAACCCGTTATTTGGCTGCTCCCTGTTTCCCGGCTACCCGTTTCGCGGTCTCTTTTAAAAAGCCGGCAAATTCATCGCTTAAGTGTTCCGGTTTAAAGGCAAGTTTGCCCGGGTCCTCGTTATACAAAAAGGCATACCAAACCATTCCGGCCAGGTAACATCCGGCATCGCTGGCATGGTTGGGATCAAAGGCCAGTTTTTGGTTCTTATCCCAGGAATATCCCACATTCATTGAGTGCGACTGGGCGGGCAGCGAAGGATAAGCGGCCTTTTCGGCGACAAATTGCTTATCGGGCCGGTACCCCCATTTCCGGTCGTCGTTTACCCGCTGAAACGCATCGCCCGAAGGGATAATCCTGATACCCAACTGTTTCGCCATGGCATGGTAAGCTGCCCGCGATAAGGTGAACATCTCCCGCTGGCTTTTAGCGGTCACGCTGTCTGTAGCTGTACGCGATACCCGTCCGAATACCTTCGCATCCGACCGGTAGGCCCACGTCTGGTGAAAAACTACTTCCGCGCCCGGTTGCAGCTTCCTGATAAAGTTATACAGGTTCTGTGCATATGGACTGTAAGAAGCTATGTCGCTCGAAAGAAACGAGTACTGCTGGATGGTCACCACGTCCCACTTCCCGTCGGATAGCAATTCCCGCAGTGACTTCCCGTTATAGGGACGGCCTGCGGGATCTTTCGGATCGGCTTCATTGGCCACTACCGATGTCCAATGGCGTTGCAGCGGACAGCCGCCCAGTTCGGCGCGGCCGATAACCAGCTCGTGTCCGCCTTCTTTGCTCAGCTGCGGCAGGTAACGTGTGGCATTTTGCGAAAAACTGTTGCCGATCAGGAATAACCGTAACGGCGAATGTTTTTCCTGGGCAAAGATCCGGCCGCCGGTGAAGACGGCCGAAAAAACAACCAGGGAAACAGCGATCTTTCGGATAAAGGAACGTCTCGTGATCATCATAAATTTCAATGGTTAAAGGGTTTATAAATCTCCGCCCGCGTTCATCCGCAAGGTAAAACAGGTTTCTTCTTCGGTAGACCGCACTTCCAGCGATCCCCGATGGGCGCTGGCGATTTCAGACGCGATGAACAGCCCCAACCCCAGGCCTTGCTGACCCGGTTTATGCGTTCCCCGCGAAAACGGGTGAAAAAGACGCGCCAGGGCATGTTCCGGGATTTTATCCCCGCTATTGATCACCGACAAAACGAGGTCGCCGCCATCCACCCTGGTGCGCACAACTACAGGTCCTTCCGTACTTCCGTGCGAAAGCGCGTTACCCAGCAGGTTAGCAAAAAGCTGGGCGATACGGCCGCCGTCACAATTTACCGGCCGATCGAAATTTAACTCAGACCGCACTTCCCGGTCAGGCCAGATCACGGCCATCTCCATGATCACTTCGTTGAGGATCTTATCCAGGTCCTGTGCGCTAATGTCCAGGGCGATCCCTCCGCCAAGTCGTCCGCGGGCAAAATCGAGCACATTCTCTATCATCCCGCGCATGCGGTACGAAGAATCCTGGATGATATGTACCAGCCGCTGCGCCCGTTCGTCAAGCGGCATCCGCAGCAGCAGTTGGGCTGCGTTTCCCACCGCTCCTACCGGGTTGCGCAGATCATGGCCAAGAATGGCTATAAACTGCTCGCGCAACTCGGCGCTCTTCAGCTCTTCGGAAAGCTTTACCTGGGTAATTAACAGGCGTTCGATCCCTTGCAGGTGGAACGCGATCAGGTCGGCGTACAGGTTAAACATCCCGAGTACCCGGGAGTTGTTCAGGCTCGCCGGGCGCGGATCGATCGCGCAAAGCGTGCCAAAAAAGCTTCCATTCTTTAACATGATCGGCACCGAGATATAACTCTGGAAACCGTACATAGCCACTGTGTGGTGATCGGCGTATTCAGGATCCAAGGACACCTGGTCGATCACTACCGGCCGTTCATGCTGCCTGATCTCGTGGCAAATGGTGGTTTCTACCTTTAACTCCCCGCCGGGCACCAGCCCGAAGGCAATCTCGTCGCGCACCGCGCATGCCACCCACCGGTCCTCTGTTACCCTCGCAATGGCCGCGAATCCCATCCCTGTAGTACGGCAAATCACTTCTAAAATGGTATTTACAACAGGGATATTCTCAATCGCATCTATATCAGCCTGGAAATCGTGCACAGTCCTTTCCGTCTTATTCATCTCCTGCAAGCTATAAAATTTAGTTTGAAAAGGGAAATGGCTGCGGCTCGTCCGGGTAGTTGCAAACAGGCAGGTTATGCGGTAATATATGTTTATTTTGCTTATATTTTCGGGAAAAATCTTTAACCATTATCAATGAAGAAAACCCTTACGTTATTCATCGTTTGCTGCAGCCTGGTTTCTTTTGCGCAGACTAAGGCCGACGATGTAAAATCCTTCACGCTAAAAAATGGCATGAAGTTCCTGGTGCTCGAAGATTCATCGATCCCTAATGCCAATATGTATCTTTTTTACAAAGTGGGGTCGAGGAATGAGCATCCGGGCATTACAGGTTTATCGCACTTCTTTGAGCATATGATGTTCAACGGCGCAAAAAAATACGGCCCGAAAATGTTCGATCGCACCATGGAGTTCAATGGCGGCTCTAACAACGCGTACACCACCGAAAACGTGACCGTGTATACCGATTGGTTCCCGGCCAGCTCCATGGAAACGATCTTTGAGCTGGAGGCCGACCGCATAGCCAGCCTGAGCATCGACCCGAAAATGGTGGCCAGCGAACGCGGCGTGGTAGCCTCAGAAAAAAGCACCGGCCTCGAGAACAGCCAGTGGGAATTGCTGAGCGAACACGTGTCGGCTGCAGCCTTTGTAGTGCATCCCTACCACTGGCCGGTGATCGGTTACCAGGATGATATCGACAACTGGACCAAGGAGGATCTGGAGAACTATTTTCATACCTATTATGCACCCAATAACTGCGTGGTGGTAATGAGCGGCAACATCAGGCTGGACGACGTGAAGCGCCTGGCTGAAAAATACCTGGAGCCCATCCCAGCCGTAACACCGCCCCGCCCCGTGCACCTGGTTGAGCCTCCGCAAATGGGAGAACGGCGCGTGATGGTACAAAAACAGGTAAATACCCCTTATATTATGGCGGCTTACCATACTCCCAACAGCCGGGATAAGGATTATTACGCGCTCGATATCTTAAACTATGTACTGTCAAGCGGCAACTCGTCCAGGCTTTACAGTGCGCTGGTAGATAAAAAACAGCTTGCCACTTCTATCTCGTCCGACTTTTCTCCTTCGTTCGATCCAGGCCTTTTTGCCTTTTACGGGATCTGCGCCAAAGGTGTGAAGGAAGCCGACCTGGAAAACGCCATCTACGAAGAAATAGAAAAAGTGAAAAAGGATGGCATCACCGCGCAGGAGCTGCAAAAAATCAAAAACCAGAAACTGATGGAATTTTACAGCCAGATCGCCACTATCAATGGGAAATCCAATAACATCGGCACTTACGAGCTGTTCTTTGGCGACTACAGGAAAATGTTCGACGCACCCTCGGAATACGAAAAGGTGACCCTCGCCGATGTGCAGCGCGTGGCCAACCAATATTTAAAGAAATCGAACCGGACAGTAGGTATTTTAAAAGCTAACGTTGAAGAGTAACATGAAGAAGATCTATAATATATTACTTACGCTGTTCGTCCTTACCGGCGGAGCAACCTCGGCACAGGTAGTAAAACCTGCCGCTTTTAAAGTGCCGGCTTACGAAAAGTTCGTGCTGCCCAATGGCCTTACCGTGTACCTGATGGCACAGCACGAGGTACCCGTGATCAATGTTTCGGCCATTATTCCGGCAGGGGCGATTTATGACGGCGAAAAGTCGGGACTTGCCTCGCTCACTGCCGCAGGCCTGCAATACGGCACCAAAAGCTACACCAAAGCCCAGATCGAAGAAACGCTCGACTTCATCGGCGCAGACCTGAACACGTTCGCATCCAAAGAATCCGCAGGCTTAACCGCCCAGTTTGCCTCGAAAGACCAGGACAAGGTATGGCCTATCCTGAAAGAAGTACTTACCGAACCTGCATTCAACGCTGAGGAATTCGCCAAAGAAAAGAAAAGGGTGTTACTCGGTCTCGAAAGAGCGAAAGAAAGCCCCAGGAGCGTAATCAATTCCTACTGGGATAAATTCATTTACGGCGACCACGTATATGGCAACCCAGTAACGGGCAGTCCCGCAACCGTAGAAAAACTAACGGCGAGCGACCTGTCGGGCTTTTACAAATTGAATTATCAGCCGCAAGGCTCGGCGATCTCTATAGTAGGCGATTTTGACCCGAAGGCGATGAAAGAAAAACTCACCCGCCTGCTCAGCGGCTGGAAAAAAGGGACACAGGTACAAAAAAACCTCGCATCGCAGCCCATCGCCCCGCTCACGTCCACACGCGTATTGCTGGTTAACAAAGAGGATGCACGCGAAACTACCTTCCTGATCGGCGGCGCCGGGATCCGCCGGGATAACCCGGATTATGTGGCACTCCAGGTGGTAAATACCGTATTCGGCGGCCGGTTCACTTCCTGGCTAAACGACGAATTACGCGTAAACTCCGGCCTTACCTACGGGGCAAGCAGCCGTTTTACGCCGCTAAAAAATGCAGGCACATTTGCTATCTCTACCTTCACCGCCACCAAAACCACCGGGCCAACTGTAAATAAAGCACTGGAGGTGCTTAAACGCTTCCACGAGCAGGGCATCGATGAAGAGACTTTGGCTTCCGCGAAAAACTATGTAAAAGGACAATTTCCCCCGGGATACGAAACCTCCGGGCAGCTGGCCTCGCTGCTGAACCAGATGTTCTGGTATGGATTTAACGAGTCGTTCATCAACAATTTCCAGGCAAATGTGGATGGCATGACTACCGCCAGGGCGAAGGAGATCATTGCTAAGTATTACCCGGCAAACAACCTGCAGTTTATTATGGTGGGTAAATCGGCGGATATTAAAGCGATTGCAGAAAAATTGGGGCCGGTAACAGAGAAACAGATCAAGGCAGACGGGTTCTGATTAGTTGTCAGTGATCAGTTGTCAGTGATCAGTTGTCAGTTCCTATCCCGCGGAAGTGGTCAGTTGCCGGTTTTCAGTGATCAGTTGTCAGTTCCTATCCCGAGCTTATGCGCCCGGACAGAACTGACTACTGACTACTGACTACTGACTACTGACAACTGACTACTGACTACTGATCACTGACTACTGACAACTGATCACTGACAAACTGACCACTACTAACTACCTCAACGCCACCTGCTTATTATCTGCCGCAATGATCTTCTTATAAAAATCATTAAACGCCATCACCTGGTCTGCCGGGACCAGGTCTTTCTTGATCTTAAAGTTTCGGGAATATGTGATCACCTTCCCTACCTGCTTCAAACTGATCTTATAATCGATAAACTCGTTCGACAGGGTAACAGGTTCGAGGTTTTCGATCACGTTCTTGCCCTCGGGTACCTGCAGGCTGATCACTTCGCTTTCGGTATCGTTGGAGTAAAGCTGCGAAAGATCGAGCGGGAAAGCACGCGGGGCGGTCACCGTAAAATCAGAGGCAAGGGCTTTATTCGACCATGGCAGCGTTACGATCATAATGCCGCCGATCTTTTTCACGTCTCCCTTGATGTTATAATCGATGCTGGTAAACACCGTATCGCGGTGATCGGTGTTTTCGAGGTTCTTAAACTCCAGTTTGCTTACTTCCGCGGAGGGGTACGTACTCCTGATGCCGTCCTGCATTTGCTTCAGGCGGTCTTTGGGGCTAAGTTCCAGGTATTTTTCGCGCGTATAAGTGGTCGCCGCAGCCACTTTAAAGTTGGTTTCGCTCACCAGCAGGTCCTCGTTATCTACTTTGATCGCAGTCTTGCGCTCCACCACATTTTGTTTCCGGGTAAGCGGGGCCAGTAATTTTAAGGCGCTGCCGGTCGGCTTGTTGTCGATATCCAGCGTGATCGAATTGATCGAACCGCCGCCGATACTGCTGAACGGCAGGTAGTTGGAGGTGAGCTCCAGGTAATAATCCTTGCCATCGAGCGCCAATTTGGCAATGCAGTGGTTAAAGTCGATAGAAGGCAAGATCATGCTCCTGATGCCATTATCGCGGGTATTCACCAGCACCAGTTGAGCGCTCACACCCGCTTCCTTGCACATAGAAACGAACAGGGTCGACACATCCTTACAGTCGCCTATCCGGGTGTTGAGCACGGTGGCCGGGTTTTGCGGCACCAGCCCGCTCTGGCGGAACGAAACGGAGCTATAGGTAATGTTCCGGGTGATATAGTTGTAGATCATTTCGGCTTTCTGCCGGTCAGTGAGGCCTTTTTTCCCGTCCAGGAGACCTGCAACCGCCTCTTTTACCTCGTAAGCGGGCTTGGCTTTTGCCGATGCGAGGTCGTTGTACCAATTAGCGACGTACGACCAGGCGGGGATGGTGGTGAGGTGCAGCACATTGGCCACATCCTTCATCGGCGGCATTTTGTCTTCATACAGCAGGCCGGGCTGATTTTCCTGTTTCCAGGTATACAGGTCGAACTCATCCACCGACGTCTTAACCGGTACGATCTCTTTCTGCGAGAACTGGTAGCTGAACGGCTGATTTTTAGCCACGAGCACACTGTACGAAGTATTCAGGTAAGGATAGCCATGCGAAAAGTAAAAGGTACTCCAGAACTTGCTCGCCAGTTTGCCTTTGGAGTAATTGTACACCTTATACACCACGTTAATACAATCGCCGATCTCGAGGTTGGTGAATACCATCTCCGTTTCGTTCACTTCCGCGGGCACCTTGGTGCCGTTCGATTTGATCACTTCGGCGGTTTCGATGATATACGACTGCCAGCCGCTCACATCAGCACCATATTCTTTCCATTTCTCCAGGCCTTTACTGTTCAGTATCCTGGCAAGCATGGAATGTTTTTCCTCCGAGCCGCCGCTGGGATAGATCACCGTTTGCACGCTTTCGTTCAGGATCAGCACATTATCTTCCGGGTACGCTGAAGCGGGCGGCGCGGCTTTTACCAGCTGCAGGGCATCTGTCTTCCCGAAATAATCCTGCACGTCTTTTTTACCTTCAAGCTTCCGGAGCTCGCGGATGGCGCTGTAATCGTTCGGGCTCAGCGATAACGAGGTATGGTATTCGGCGATGGCGTTTTCCTTTTTATCCTGTGCATTGTAAATTGCCGCCAGCTGCGAATGGTAACCCGAAATATACGGCGCTATCTGGATGGCTTTGTTAACGTACTCCTCCGCCTTTGCGTAGTTCTGAAGCTGGTAGTAGATCCTCGACAATTTACTGTAAAGACCCACCGAAACCGGGTCCCTCGCAATTGCGTCACTATATAGCTTTAACCCAGAGGGTGCATCCCCCGTATCAAAATAGATCTGCGCAAGGGTAGAGGTCAGCTCCCAGTCCTCATTATGCGCCAGGTATTTTTTAATCACCGAGATGGCTTCCTGGTTGTTCTTTCTTACCTCTTTTTCTATCAGGTACTTATAAGTCACAAAGGTCTTGTTTTCCGGGTGCTTGCCGTACGCATATTCCGCCACCTTTATCAGCTCATCCTGCTTTTTGTTAAATCCCGCTATCGACAGCTTTTTCTCAAGCACGCTCTCCTCATCGCCGCCAAACAGCTTTTCGAGTTTGCCGGCATACAGCTCGGCATCGGTATAATTCTTCTTTTCCACTGCATTGTCGTAAAACAGGTTCAGCGACAAAGGGTATTCAGGATCGCTGGTCTTAACGTCCTCGCGGGTGGTCTCCTGCCCGGTCCGGTCGTCGTTACGGGCAAACAGCTCGATCATCAGCGTATTCAGGTAGGTGCTGTTAGGGTACTTTTTCCTGATCTTCTCCAGGATGTGACGGGTTTCGTAAACCTTGTCACTGCGCATATAGGTTTTTGCCAGTAACAGGTAATTGAGGGGATCATCCGGCGATTGCGCCACCTGTTTCTCAAAAAATGCTTCCGCGAAGTTGGGGATGGTGGTTACCTTATATGTATGTTCCTTTGTGTACGGCTGGTACGACGCGGCCGCGCTCAAACCGCTCACGGGAACGCCTTTCTCGTCGGTAATGCGCACCATAAAGTTCGAATTTCCTGCGGTACTTTCGCCGATCTGCACCAGGATACGGTTATAGCCTTTATGCAGCTTTACTTTGCGGATGTACGTATCCAGGTCGTTGTTGCATTCTTCAGCTTCGGCAATCACCAGCTGATCGTTCAGCCACGTTTTCACCGAACCCGAAACACCCACACGCAGCTGCACTTCCTGTTCGGCCGCGCTGTTTACAAACGTTTGCGCAAAAAGCACGGAATTTGAAAAGTCGAAATAATACGCATAGTCGAACCATTTATCGCGTCGCGCGAATGGCGGAGTAAACCATTTGACAGGGGCGCCATATTTGCTGGTAAACACGGCATCCGCCTGCGGTTTTGCCAGGGTTTCGTAAGTCTTGTCAAAACCGCTGGAAGAAATATTTTCAAACTCCCCGGTGATCTGCCATTGGGAGATCGTGCCCATCTTTGCCGTGTATTTAACGGCCTCCTGGCCTTGCAGGCTTTCTTCGTAATGTTTGCTGATCGTGCCGTTCGCCATAGCCACCAGCGAACCATCGAGGTCCTGCCGCTGGGCCAGCTGGTTAAAGAACGCGAGTGCGTCGGGCGTTTTCTTTATCCCCTGGTTTAACACAGGGGTGCTCCATAAGGCATACAGGTACGGTGCTGGTGCAGGTTGCTGCGCATAAAATTGTTTGAAATAGCTGAACGCATTTCCCTGCGACGCGTCGTATTCGCACACAAGCGCCAATCCAAGCAACGCATCGCTTTTGGCAGGAGAGCTTAGCGCCTGGGTGAATTTTACTTTCGCACCCGCACGGTCATTGTTTAAAAAGGCGTCCCAGGCGGGCTTAAGGGTATTTTGCGCTTCGGCGGAAACAAGCCTCGCCAGGAAGATCACAAAAAATAAAAGGCCTTTCCGCGGCAGGCCCCTGGTAGTAAACTGCATAAAAATCTGATAAGGTTATTAAGTAACTCTACACGAAATTAAAAAACTAAACGGTTACTTTCGCTATATTTAGTAATCCGGGCATGACAAGAACCGGCACTCGGGTATGGCGTAAGCAATTACCCGGCTCGGGGAACTATAACCGCTTCTCGTAACAGTAAAAAGATAACCCGGGTCTGAATTCCAGGGTAATAGCCCCGGCGAATGTATACCCCATCCTGGGGAACAGCCGGTTTGTGGCCTGGTTCTCCGAATTGGTGTCGATGCGCAGTACGCTGATCCCTTTTCGTACCGCTTCATTTTCGGCTTTAGCCAATAACGCGCCGGCAATGCCCTGCCCCTGGTAACCGGGACGTACCGCCAGCCGGTGGGTAACGATGGCTTCCTCGTCAAGGTCCCAGCCCACCTGTGCATATTCCGCATCCTGTTGGGTGGTAACGGCACTTACGCCTGCAATGTTTCCGGCGACATCCGCCACCCAAAGTTGTTGGAGTGTGATGTCTTCTGCAAACACTTCGGGGTTGGGATACTTATCGTCCCATTGGAAGTTACCGGCCGCGCGCATCAGGGGAACAACCTGTTTGATAAGGTCCATGATGGCCGGAATGTCGGTTAATGTGGCGTAACGGATTAACATACAGCGGTTATTATTTAAAGGCACCAGGCAGTATTTCCCATGGGGAAGATGAAAAAGTTTAACGCAGGGACACAAAGATATATGCAAAGGGCGCAGAGATCCTAGACCTTTGCGCCCTTTACGAAAACCTTTACGGCGCTTCGCGTTACTTCTGCTGTTTAAGCAAATTGAACCTCACCGCGATCTCAAAGTTGCCGTTCACGTAACTTCTTAATGCCGAAGTCTCGGTAGTATACACTCCTAATACCGAAAACTTGCCCCGGTAATTCATCCCGAACCCCAGCGTCGCACTTTTCGTGGAATGATACATCCCCAGCAAATTAAGTGAATTCTTCGCAAAGGTGAGGTTAGCCCCCGCATCAAAAATGTTCTTATAGCCATCAACCCCGCGAAATACCGCTTTCGGCTCAACGGTGAACGCGGCATTGGGATCATTCAGCAGCTTATAGCTGGCAGCGGCCATAAAAGTGGAGCGGTCGGCGCCGAGGCTGACATCATCCTTCCTGAAAAAATTCTTGAGGTTCGGTACTGCACCCTGTACGGTGAGCCGGCCGGTCGTATAAGCCATCCCGAAATCCGCGTCGAAATAAGTATCGCGATCGTTGTAGCGGCCGACGGCCACATCGCCATCGTCGCCCACAACATCACTGCTCTCCACCCGCTGATCCATGAACCCCAGGGAAAGACCGAAGCTTAGCTTCTGCCCGTCGCCGCTTAAAGGCAGGTGATAAGCGTAGGTACCCATCACGCGGGTGCGGCCCAAAAGCCCCGCTTTATCGTTGTTGAGGTTGAGCCCAAAGGCTACCTTCCCGCCCGCACCGTATTCCGCGTTCAGCGACTGGATGGTTGGCGCGCCTTGCACCGAGCTCCACTGCTGCCGATACCCGAGGTTTACCACGAGCCCTTCAGACAGTCCCGCCATTGCGGGATTTACCATGTACTGGTTCTGGAAATACATGGCGCCGAACGGATTCAGCTGTGCCGATGCCGGATCGGCAAGCAGGCAAAATATAACAGGCAGTGCCGCTGCCAGGAAATGTTTTATGTTAAGTTTCATACTGACCTTGTTAAATAGTCCCTTATTTATCACGCAAAATGGTTACCGATCCTTTAAACGGACCTATTCCCGGGCCAAAGCTTACTACGTAGAAGTAGGTATCTTCATTAAGTACTTCGCCTTTGAAATTACCGTTCCAGTCGTTTTTATAGTTCTTCTGGTTAAACACTACGCGGCCCGAGCGGTCGTAAACCGTTACCTCGTTATTGGGGTACATGTCGAGGTTCCTGATCACCCAGGTATCGTTCTTGCCGTCGCCGTTAGGTGTCAGCAGGTTGGATGGCAGGACGTTGACATAATCTTCAAGCATGGTAAGGGTGATGCTTTTGGTAACCGCACAACCCGATGCGTTGGTTACGCTTACCCGGAAATCAGCCGTTTGCGAAACCCGCACCGTTACCGACGGCCCGTTTACCGGCCCGATGATCCCGGCGCCCGAGGAGGTCCAGTTGTAAGAGGAACCTCCGCCAGGGGCCGTTAATGTAACAACTGTCCCCTTCGATATCGACTGTCCCTGGCTCGAAGTAATGTCGACCACCGGAAGCGGGTTCGATGTCAGTGTAAACGTACGGGTAAAGGTATCGCTGCCGCCGTTAGCTGTTCCGCCATTGTCGTTTATGGTAACGGTGATGGTTGCGGTACCCACGCCTCCCGATGCCTTAAGCGTATACGCCAGGGTTGCGTTGCCGCCTGTGGCGCCGGTAACGCTCAGCTGGGTGAACATGTCGGGCATATTGGTGCTTACGCTGGTAGTTAGCGTTTGAGCTGTTTCCGGCCCGGCGGTGATTCCCGACAATGCGACGCTTTGCGCATTCGTGGTGAAACAGGTAACCTGGTTAGCGACCGCATTCAGCGTTGGCGCCTCATTCACGTCGCCGATGGCAATGGTCAATGCCCTGTCGAGCGAAAGCCCGTAAGGTGTGGTACTTCTCACCAGTACGCTGTAGCTGGCTTTTTGCTCATAATCCAGGGAAGCCGCCGTAACCAGCGTGTTCCCGCTGACGGCGAACGACGCATTATCGGTGCTGCCCGCGCCGCTCACAAGGCTATAAGTGAAGGTAACCGCGGGATCGGCGGCCGTACTGCCCAGGGTTGCCGCCAGGGCGCCGGCCGGCCGGTTTTCCAGCAACGTTGCCGGAAGGGCCGATATGGTTAAAGGCGGAGCCGCCGAAACGGTGAGCGTACCGGGTACGTAAGCAAAGTTATAGTTAACCGCAGCCGCCCCGCTCACGGTGATCGGGTAAGTACCCGGCCCGGAAGCCGCCGTAGCGGTGGTCACCACCGTTGGCGGCGTAATAAGTACGGTACTGTTTTCGCCATTGGCGAAGGCCGAATAAGTGACCGTGAACGCGGGATTAGCCGCTCCCTGGAAACGGGCCTGGTTTTGCGCCGTAATGGTCACGTTCGCTTTCGCGATGGTTAGTACCTGCTGTTTGGCCACTGCCGCGTTAAAGGACGTGTTGCCGGCCTGGTTAGCTGTGATGGTTACTGTACCGGCCTTTACGATGTGTACCTTGCCGGCCACGATCGTCGCGACAGACGGATCGCTGCTGGTATAGGTTACCGGGACGGTAGTATTATCACTGGTTGCACCCGGATTGAGGTCCGGATCGCCGTACACCGCTGTCCTTGCCGCATCCATGGTGATCGTTTGATTGCTCTTAAACGAATCGTCGCGCGTGTACCAGATCGGGCTGGTAATGGTGCGGCTGCCATCGGTCTCCACGATATCGGCGTAATAGTAACCGGTAGCGAGGTTGGCGAGCGCATTGTCGGTATACGTGAGCGTACCGGTGGTGGTACTGGTGATCTCCGCAGGATTGATGCCGCTTCCCGGCACCCCAAACAACAGCTTAATGCTGGTAACCGGGCTGGTGGTAAGGGAGCTCACCGAGATCCTCGGTCCGCCCTGCCCTGTAAACACGCTCCCCACCGGCTGTGTGTTGATGCTGAAGGTGATCTTCGCCGCCGAATCTTCCGTTGCATAGAACCGCATCTTTTTCATGCCTTCCAGCAGGTCGTTTTCTGTAAGCGCAGGCGCAAGCACCACCAAACGGGCGCGGGTATGGCGGCCAAACGTCATGTTATGGTTATCATGATCGATGGTCGCACCGAGGTGATACCCTCTTGCCAGCATGCGGTTATAATAGCTAAGGTAGCTCATAGAGCTCGCCGGATCAGAGTAAGTGGTGTTGGTAGAAAAGGCAGGACCGCTTTCGAGCGCCGAGCCGACAATGGCATTATCGGCATTGGCATCGTAGGTGGTCGAAATATTGTTATAATCCGTTGTGTTGGGATGCGCCAGCGTGGCGATGGCGTTCACCCCGCGCTGGTTGATGGCCTGGAACAAACCGGTTGGACCGGTATATACGCTTTTTGGCACGAAGATCTGGTTCTCGCCCGGCTCCCAGCCCATTAACGAGTCGATACCGTATACGATCACGTGCCCGCCGCCGCTGATCACGCCCCATTCCATGCCGTGCATGGCCACGAAGGTGGATGTAGTGGCGTTTTTCGCTGCCTCGATCCCTGGCTGCCAGTAAGCGAGCTTCATGCCGGCCTGTGTATGGTTATGCTCAGAAATACCGAGGAAGTCCATCTTCATCGAGTTTTTCGCAAATGCATAGTCGTCGGCCGGTTTATTGTTCAGGTTGTCTTTGTTCCCGTCGGAAAAGCTGCTGTGGCTGTGCAGGTTGCCGAAGTAAAAATTAAGCACGCTGGCATTTACTTCCGCTGTTTTCTGGATACCGGTCAATGGAGACGCCGTGCGATAAAGCGGCCCGCCGGTACACGCACTGTTAACGGAGAACACAAAGAAATAGTAAGTGGTATTTTGCGACAGGCCCGTGCGCGTGAAGCTGTTTCCTGCGCTCCGCTTAACGATGGTACCGCCGCCAAGCGTGCCGCCCACGTTGTATACCGTACCGTTCACCGGCGTGGCGCTAAGCGTACTGCTGGTGCTCATTACTACCAGGTATTCATCCGTACCGGCGGCGGCTGTAAAGGACGCCTGTACAAAATTATAATTGGAGTTGGTTACTGTAAAGTTGGTTGGCTGCGCTGCGGGAGTAGCGCAAACAGGCAGCGGAACGGTAGCTTTATTACCGGTTAACGGGGCAACCGTAAAATATTTCGGTCCGCCGGTACAGGCTGTATTGTTTAACGAAAACACGTAATAGTAGTAAAGCGTGCCAGGCGCAGGAGTATTATCGGTAAAGGCGCCGCTAACTACCCGGCTGATCACGGTACCGTTGCCGATGGCACTACCTGCCGTATATACGGTCCCGTCGACCGGCGAGGCGCTCAGGCTGCTGCCCGGGCTGCGTACCACCAGGTACTCGTCGGTGCCTGCCGCCACGGTAAAGGTTGCCGAAATGGCATTGGTAGTGGCCGTACCGAAGCTAAGCGCGGTTGGTTGCGCAGCCGGGCTGGCGCAAGCGGGTAGATTAGGGGCAAGGTGCACCCCTAACTGGTTCGGGTCGTCAGGATCCACGGCATTCTGTACATCGGCCAGCGAAGTCAGCGTCCAGTCGGCCGCATTGAATACCGGGCTCGGCCCGGTTACCGAGAGGTTCCTTACATAGGATGCGTCCTTTGCGTTCAGTCCCTGCCCGAAAGCATCGAGCACGTTGTTCGAGCCGTCCAACAGCGCAACGGCGTCGTTACCGTTAAAATTGATCACCGTATTATCGTTCTGCTTGGCACTGCTGGCGGTGAGATAAGGTACCTCGTTCCCATTCCCCGAATTGCCGATCAATACCGATCCGAACGCCGGAATAGTAACATTGAGGTTCACCGTTTGCGATGGAGTGGCTGTAATATTCATCGTCCCGGCATCGCCGGAAATATTGTACAGCGCCAGCCTGAGCTGTGGAGACGCGGTATTTACCGGAGTGCCGCTCAGGTTAGTAAGCTCGATCCATTTATTTACCGACGCGCCTTCATAATACTGGCTGATGATCACGGGAGTAACGATCGGCGCTGATCCGGTGGTAGTGAACGGCAGCGAAACCAGGGCTGCCTGCACATTGGCTGAAATATCCTGCGAAACCGTATAAATGGTATACCCGGTAACAGGCGACAAGCCATTTATCGTCGTTCCGGCATCAGCGGCTGCCGCTACCGCGAAAGAGCCCGACTTAAACGCGGCCACATTGTTTCCATCTGTACCCGCTTTTACCTGGGCTGCGGTGGTTGGCGCGGTGCCGCCTGTAGGAATAACTACGTAATAGGTAGTGCCTGCTTCATCCAGGCGGCTTAACAAATCGACCGAATTGGTGGTAATGTTCGCGGTTTTGGGGAACGCTGCCGCATTTACCGGCGGCGCGGTATCAACAGGCCCGCCACCGGATCCTGCCTGGACCACACCTACCAGGTTGAGATCGTTCCCGGGAATCCGGCCCACAGCGAATGTGCCCCCCGTCGCGGTAGCGCCATATGCATACACCCTGAAGGTGATGGTCGTAGTGGCAGGCACGTTTTGCAGCGCCGCGATACCGGCCAGGCTCAACTGTGGCTGCGCATCGCCGTTGGCGGAAGTTAACGTATAACTTACTTCCGACCCGATGTTAACACCTGCCGTGGCAAACCCGTTCAGGCTATATTGCCACTGGTATTTATTGGGGCCCGTACCGGATCTGCGGAAGGCCGCATCGAGCGAGGTTAACGAGGTATTAAACCCAGTCCTGGCATTCACCGTAAACTGGATATATTTATTGTTGGCAACCGCGTCAGCAAAAGTGCCCGACGCCGTAAAATTGGAGGCACTAAAGGCATTGCCCAGTGCAGAGGCCGTAACTCCTGCACCCCGGGTGAAGCTGGTGGTATTTAAGTTGGTATTCAGCGAGGTCGGCGCGATACTCACCTCGTTGCCTGCCGCACCCGCCAGCTCCCAGGCGGTAATGGTGGCGGGCAGCGCCATCGTAGTGGCATTGAGCGTAACAAAAGTGGCTTGCAGGTTAGGGATCGCATCCTCGGCTGCTACATAAATAGTATATGCCGTTCCGGGGGTTAAACCAGAGATATTCACCGTAGCATCGGTATTGGCGGTATTAACAAAGCTGCCCGATTTAAACGCCGCCGCTCCATTTCCATCCGTGCCGGCTTTTACCTGAGCGGTGGTAGCAGGTGCGGTACTGCCGGCAGCCGGTAACAACACGTAGTAGGTAGTGCCGGCCTCGTTGATGTTGCTGGTAAGATCAAGCGTGGTGGTGGCCAGGTTGGTCACTTTTGGGTACGTTGCCGTATTTACCGGGGCCGTATTATCCCCGAGCGACCCGGTAAAGTTAACGTCGTCTAAACTGAAGGTGCCGCCGGCCGCTTCGGCGTTGAAGCCATAAAAACGAAAAGTAACCGGTGCAGTGATGTTGGCGAACCCCGCACCCAGCGTAATTACGCTGCCGGTATTGGCCGCGGTATTGGCATCATCGACCTGGAACACATTCGAACCAACCACGCTCAGCGAGGCATTTGCCGGGCTGATGGATGCCGGCAGGTTGGCGGCATAACCGTCGATACTGCTTCGCACACTGTACTGCCTGATGCCGGTACCGGATCGCTGCAGCTTAAAATCAATAGCGGTTAACGAGAACGAGCCACCCGGCGAAGGAGAAATAGTTACCTGAAAATATTGACCGGTATTAATCCCGCCCGTAAAGGTATTGCTCGAATTGGTGGCCCCGGCAGACCAGCCGGTAAACGAAAACCGGCCGCCGGCATTCGGGTTAGCCGAGGCGCCTACAGACGAAAAGGAACCGAAGGTGACCCCGGCAACCGCTGGTACCGGTGTCGGGTCAGTTGCGCCACCGGTATTGGCAACCACACCCGTAAAGGGATACGTGGCTGTAAATGCCTGCCCGCGTGCGACAGGTGCGGCAGCAATTAACAGCGAAAACCCGATAAGCGCATAACATAGTCTGCGAATGCCGGCAAAGCGTACGGGTAACAGTTTTTCCATAAAGTTGCGTAATGTATAATAGATGTACAGGTAGATAGTTCCCGCTAAAATACGAAGTATAATTTTCAGAGAAGCAAGGTTTAGGTTAAAGAATTGTTAACAAAGCGAGTCGTTTTACTAACAAGTTGACATTATCTTCCCCACTACGCCAACGAATTCCGCCGTATGTTTCCGCCGCGATCAGGGTAGTGGAGCTCCGGTAATGATCACTTGTTTGGCATCACACCAATTAAAATCAGCGGCTGCCAACCCGTCACCGTACCCTGTTTACTACCGGCAGTTTCTGCTTTATCAGCCTGGTAACATCGGCGCCCGCCGGCACCGGCCTTAACATAAACGTAAAATCGTAGCGCCGCGCCTTCAGCAGGTACTCCGGGTGCACGCGCGGGCTCCAGCTATCGTCGCCGCCCAGCCCCATCTGCAGCAGGTCGATCGCCAGGTAAGTACGGCTGCCGCGCGTCAGTATATGGGTGTTTTTCGAGCGGTTGAGCGCTGCCTGCGAGTAGTTTTGCACTGTAAAATTAAACAACGGGCTGCCGGTGAATAACAGGCCCCCGCCGTTCGCCGAAGTGAGCAGCATCCACCGTGTGTCTGTTTTATTGCCGTTTTCCTGCGGCATCACGTAAGGAAAATGCTGGTCGCTTACTTTACCGCCATATAACCCCACCATGGCACTCTCCTTGCGGTCGGAATAGCTTTCAAATGGTCCGCGACCGTACCATGCCACGGAGTCGAGCACTGCGGGCAACGTAAAATACAATCCCGCTTTTGCGAGCGGCGGGAGGCCGGGAGGAATTCCGAAATTGGAATGTATACGGATGCTTCCATCGCCAAACACGGTATATTTAACCTGTGCGGTGACCGCAGCGTTCCTGAACCGCACCTTATTTTGAACCGTAACAATAATCACTTGCGGGTAAGCCTGAACCGCGGCCATATGCACCGGGTCGACCTTCGGCTGCCCGAGGCCCGCCGTCCGCCAACGGTACGCATAACTTGTTTTCCCGCCGCCTTCGTCGTTGTCTGTAGGCACGCGCCAGAAACCGGGCATCACTTCGCCGCTCAGCCATTCCTTTCCCTGGAACCGCAGGCTGTTTAATGCGCCTGTCGCTTTTGCAAAAGCAACGGTAAACCCTTTACCTGTAATCACCAGGTCTTTTCCCTTGGAAAGTTTCAGCGCGGGCAATGTGCGCAGGCTCGTTAACGGCGGCGCCCCGGCCTGCGCCGGCAGCCTGAGCTGGCTGGATGCGACCTCGAATCCCCTACCCGCCCATTTCTGGCCTTTCGTTAGTTTAAAGCTGAAATCGAGGAAGTACTCTTCACCTGCTTTGAGAAGCTCTTCGTCGAAAGGCACTTTCAGCTGCCGGGTTTGCTGCGGACCGATGCGGAGGTCGGATATCGTACCCGATTGGATCACCCGGCCGTTCTCCTTTAGCGACCAATGGAGCGCCACGTCCGCCGCCGACCGGAAATAATACCCGTTCGTTACGGCGATCTTGCCGCTAGCTACATCAACATCGTTCACATTAAAATTTTGCAGCACCTTTTTAAGCTCGTTGGTTTCCGGCTGAGGCTGCCTGTCGGGATTTACGAGGCCATCGTCGGCATTGGCTCCGTCCAGGTAATTCACAATGTTCCAGTACTCCAGGCCGGCAGCCGTTTTGGCACGGAGGCCCTGGTCTGCCCAGTCCCAGGTAAAGCCGCCCTGCAGCCTCGGGTAAGCATAAAAGGCCCTCCAGTAGTCCCGGAAATTACCCAGGCTGTTGCCCATGGAATGTGCATACTCGCAAATGATCACGGGTCGGCCGGGATCCAGGTTCATCAGCCTGATCATTTCATTCACAGAGGGGTACATCGTCGAAATAATGTCGTACCTCGACAGCACGTTGGCATACGCCGGCGTTTTGCTTTCGTAGTGAATGGGGCGCGTAGGGTCGATCTTCTTAATGGCCGCATACAGCTCATCGAAGTTCTTTCCCCAGCCGCTTTCATTTCCCATAGACCAGCAGATAACCGAGGGGTGATTTTTATCGCGCTCCACCATCGCGGTTCCGCGGTCGAGGAAAGGCTTTCGCCATGCGGCGAATTCGGGCAGGTAGATCTTTTCACCGGCCCACAATCCGTGACTTTCGATGTTGGCCTCGTCCATTACGTAAAGACCGTATTCATCGCATAAGTTGTACCAATCGGTCGCATTCGGGTAGTGCGAGGTACGAACCGCGTTAATATTAAGCTGTTTCATCAGCCTGATATCCCGGACCATAGCCGCATGGGTAATATACCTGCCCGTATACCGGTCGAACTCGTGCCGGTTAGTGCCCTTGATCTTAACGGCACGACCATTCACAAGGAATAAGCCGTTCCTGATCTTCACATCGCGGAAGCCGATCTTGCGGGTGATCACTTCCTGCACCTTGCCTACACCATCTGTCAGCTGCAGCTGGAGGATATACAGCGAAGGCGTTTCCGCCGACCATTTGTAGGGATTACGGACCAGCTTCCGGAAGCTGACGTCTATTTCCCGGCCAGGGCGCACATCCGCCGCGGCGAGGTCGTGGTTAAATACCACCTTCCGGTTAATATCCATCAGCGAGATCTTTACCTGATAACCCGCCCCGGTCATCGCTCCCGAATTTTTAAGACGGATGCGGAGCCCCAGGGTCGCATCCCGGTAAATCCTGTCGAACGTGGTACGCACCTGCAGATCGCGTACATGCAGTGCAGGCGACGCAAAGAGAAACACGTCACGAAAGATCCCGCTTAGGCGCCAAAAATCCTGGTCCTCGAGGTAACTCCCGTCTGACCAGTTGATCACCTCCGCAGCCAGGGTATTCTTCCCCGGCACTAATAAGCGGGTAATGTTGAATTCCGCCGGCGTCATCCCGTCTTCGTGGTAGCCTGTTTTCTTCCCGTTCACCCATACATACATTGCCGATTGCGCACCCGCGAAATGCAGGAATACCTGTTTACCCCGCCAGCCTCCCGGTATGGTGAACGTGGTGCGGTACAGCCCCGTAGGATTATCAGTTTTGGGGACCCTGGGCGGATCGGCGGGAAACGGGTACCTGATGTTGGTAAACACAGGAGGGTCATAGTCGCCCTGCAGCTGCCAGTTCCCGGGAACCCGGATATCGTCCCAGCGCGAAACATTGTACCCCGGCATAAAGAAATCTGCCGGCGTTTTCAGGGGGGTGCGTACCCATTTAAACTTCCAGGTTCCGTTAAGCGACCGGTAATAAGCCGATCGCTTCTCGTCAAAGCTCAACGCGGTAACGACATCATGAAAAGGAATGAAGGTACTATGCGGCGTTTCGGTGTTCGAACTGGTAACCAGGGGATTCTCCCAATCGTGCGCCTGCGCATAGGCATGGTCTGAAAGCAACAGGAAATTCAAAAAGGCAATAACCGCGCGACCTGTCTTCATTCAGCAACTTAAGGATAAAAAGCCTCTCCGGTATAAAGCGGTTGATTCGTAAGATTATTTTTACGCAAAAGACCATTTATTTACGGAAGAAACGACAGGGTCAGAAGCCGGCGTTTATAATTCGCGGATCCAGATATTGCGGTAGCGCACCGGGTTACCATGGTCCTGCAGGTGCAGCGGCCCTTTGCCATGCGCCTTGTAAGCCGGCAGCCCAATATATTCGGTGACCCCCTTTATTTCGAAATTATTCTGCACCAGTACCCCGTTATGCAGTACGGTAACACGGGCGGGCGAAAACAACCGGCCCGATTCGGTGAACCGCGGCGCCGTGTATATCACATCGTAGGTATTCCATTCACCGGGTTTGCGGGTTACGTTCACCAGGGGCGGCGATTGTTTGTAGATACTCCCTGCCTGCCCGTTGGAGTAAGAGCGATTGTCGTACGAGTCGAGCACCTGCAGCTCGTAACGATCCTGCAAAAACACACCGCTATTGCCCCGGCCCTGGCTGTTTCCTGTCACCTGGGCGGGTGAAGACCACTCGATATGCAATTGAAAGTCACCAAATTCCTGGTTGGTGGTAATATCTCCGGTGCCTTTTGTAACGGTCATCGCACCGTCTTTAACTTCCCATTTTGCGGCACCCTTGTCTTTTCCATGCCAGGCGGAAAGGTTCTTCCCGTCGAACAGGATAATGGCATCTGAAGGCGCCGATGTGCCGGTGCCCGCGGACACTACCTTTACCGCCGGTTCCCAGAATTCCGTCATGCCCGGAACCATCTTCTCGGGAACCGGTAAAGGGTTGGGGCTGTTTGACTGCGCATCCGCGCGCAGCGACGGTAATAAAAGTACCACAACCGCCTGCAAAAAGCGGAAAGCATGTTTTTTCGGGTTCAAATTAAAGATCATCTTTATCGTTCAGTTTACTGGTTTAACCACCTAAAGATAACCTTTTACCTTCATTAAATGTAAGGGAAAGGATATCTCAGCCGTGACACACACACTAATTTAACCTTAAACTTGCGGCATTTAGCCTAGAAACACCGCTCAGCAGCATCCCGAATGCGTACAGCCGCGATATCTTACCCGGTTAAGCAGGTAACGTTAACGAGGAATGTAAACGGGATCCCGTTGTGGCCGGTTACACCGGGACCAGCGATTCGAGTATGGCGTTAATGGAGAATTTCGCGGAGCAGATCACTTCATCGGCTGCACCGTAATATACCGTAAGCTCATCGCCCTTTATGATGTGCCCGTTGGTAAAGATCACTTCGCCAAAAAAGCCCTGCACTTCGTAAGGTTCTTGGGGCTCCATGATGGGCGTTCCTGAGCGGGCAAGCACTTTCGCGGGATCATTCAGATCGAGCAGCAAGCCACCGAGGCAATACCTGTGCTGCGCCGTGGCGCCGTGGTAGATCGCCAGCCAGCCGCGGTCGGTTTTTATCGGGGCGCAACCACCGCCCACACGGGCACTGTCCCACATCCCGGCACGGGTACGCAGGATACAGCGGTGATCTCCCCAATGGATGAGGTCGGGTGAAGAGGCTATCCAAATATAATTCCCGCCCAGGTCTATGCCGCTCGGGCGGTGCAGGCAATAGTAGAGTCCATTGATCTTTTCTTCAAACAATGCACAATCCTTGTTATGTGGCGGAATGATCATGCCGTGGCGATGCAGCGTCTTCCAATCGCTGGTGCTGATCATGCCAACGCCCACACCATTTTCTGATACTGCGGTATAGGTGAGGTAGTAGGTGCCGCCAACCTTCGAAACACGGCAGTCTTCCACGCCAAACGTTTCCAGTGCCCCGGATCCGAAGATGCTGAAGGACGGATCCGGCTCGGTAAAATTCTCGCCGTCGTCTGACCAAAGCAGCCGCAGATGCGAGATGGTAGACAGGTAAACGACGCCGTTATAGGTAACAAGCCGGGCATCAGAGAGATCGAGGTACTCATCGTCCGCGTCGAAATTGAGGATTTCCATCAATCCCCCGGCATTGAAAATCGGGAAGGACACTTTACCATCCACCTGCGGCGGACGTTCAGCCACACGCACGAGCATGCCTGTTCTTCCTTCGAACTCGAACATGCCGGGATTCAACAGGCATTCGATCTTCATGCCGGGCATTGACGGCCGGAGATCCTGCGGCCTTAACAGGGGATTTGCTGTGGAACGGTTGACTACAATTTTTTCTTGATTCATAACATTTGGATTAATCGCTATTACTCGGACCTGCCGGTTTTGCCAACCAGCTTCTCCATTTCAATCCCAGCAAAGATCAAACCGATAATTTCATGCGAATCGTCGTCGATCTTCGGGCGGGTAAGGTAATAGGATCCATCTTCACTGCTCATGGTGCCAACGCAGATGTGCACCTTACCGTCGGTCTCGATGGCGGACGCGATCGCCTCCCATCCATTTCGCGCACACTTCTCATAAACTTCTTTGCTGAGCCAGCCATTATTCAACCCGCGGGCGATGGTCATGGTGACGATCGCCGTGCCAGAAAGTTCCTGGTAAGAGTCGGGGCGTGTCAGGATGTTATGCCAGAAACCCGTTTGCGTGTCCTGTAGTTTTCACCAGCACATCCACGTGTTTTTTGTAACAAGCCATAATGGGAGCATAGCCCGGGTGGCCTCACCTCATCGCCTTTGGCTTTTAGTGCAAGCCGACACTACGGCAAACCAAGCCTCCGGTTTGGCGCCAAACCCGTATCCTGGAACCAACTACGTTGCCCGGGCCGTAGCCTTAGCTGACAGCTAATATCTGACAGCTGATAGCTGACAGCCACTACTTTCAGCTACCGCAACGCATATGCCACAAAGCTATCCCCTCTTGGTGCTCCGAGCTTGGAGCCGCCGCAGGCCAGTACGACATATTGTTTGCCGTTGGCCATGTAAGTACTCGGAGTGGCGAAGCATGCGAACGGAAGCTTTACTTCCCAGATCAGCTTGCCGGTTGCCTTGTCGTAGGCACGGAACTTGCCGTCTTTAGTACCGGCGATCAGCAGCAGCCCGCTCGCGGTAACTATGGGACCGCCATAATTTTCGGCGCCGGTTTGCGGAATGCCTTTGGCCAGGAGTCCGGGATATTCCCCGTAAGGGATCTTCCAGCGGTACTCGCCGGTGTTGAGATCGATCGCGTTGAGCGTACCCCAGGGAGGACTGATGGCAGGATAGCCGTCTTTGCTCAGGAACTTACTGTACCCGCTGATCTGCAGCGGACTTTGCCGCGGGGAAACCGTGGCTGGCCTGGCTACTGCTGGTGCTTCCCGTTTCTCGTCGCTAAAAAGAAAAGCGACGATCGCGTCCTTCTCCTTCGTCTTAAATTTCGTAAAAGCGGGCATCATACCTTTTCCGGCGGTAATGAGGCGCATTACTTCTGCCCTGGAGCGGGTATCGGCAACGTTCACCAGGGAGGGGAAACCGCTGCCCGGATTGCCTTTACGTTCGGCGCCATGGCAGGTCACACAATTGGTGGTGTATAGTCGTCCGCCTTCGGTCATTCCCGCCAGTTCGTCGTTGGCAGGTGTGGGTTTAAGCGAAATAAGCCAGGGCATCTCGTTGCTGTTCACGTACAGCACACCTTGCGGATCGGCAGCCGCACCTCCCCACTCTGCGCCTCCGTCGAGCCCCGGGAAAATAACCGAGCCACGTTTACTCAGCGGTGTATAAGGGCCTTCGGAGCGGCTTTTCCGCAACCGGGCCAATAGTTCGGCGCGATCGGGGGCGAGCGGGCTGATGTCTCTTTCCCGGAACGATTGCCGCACAAATGGCGCGGGTTTCAGCGGGAACGGCTGGGTGGGCCAGGCATGTTCGCCGGGAATATCGGAAGCAGGTACGGGCCGTTCGCGGATGGGGAACAACGGCGCACCTGTTACCCGGTCGAACACAAATACAAGCCCTTGCTTGGTTACCTGTGCTACGGCATCGATCTTTTGGCCGTTCCTGGTAAGGGTCACCAGGTTGGGTGCGGCGGGGCAATCGCGGTCGAGCAGGTCGTGGTGCACAAACTGGAAATGCCAGATGCGCTTCCCTGTGCGGGCGTCGAGCGCCAGTAAGCAATTGGCGAACAGGTTGCTGCCGCGCCGGTTTACGCCGTAAAAATCATTAGCGGCAGAGCCAGTCGGCACATAAACGATCCCCCTTTCGCGGTCGATGGCCATCCCTGCCCAGTTGTTTACGCCCCCGATCTCGCCCTTATTGTGGACATTTTTGGGCCACGTATTGGCCCCGTACTCCCCAGGGAGAGGGATGGTGTGGAAAACCCAGGCCAGTTCGCCGGTACGCACGTTGAATGCCTGGATATGGCCGATTGCGGCGTTATCGCCGTCGGAAACGCGTAACGGCATGATCACCAGGTCGCCGAACAAGGTACCCGGCGCGTTGGAAACCACCCACTTGTCGCCGATATGGCTTCCCAACCCGGTTTTAAGGCTCACGCGCCCGCCGTTTCCGAAGTTGGCAATGAGCTCGCCTGTCGCCGCATTAGCGGCATATAACCATTCGCCGTTGGTGAAAATGATACGCTTATTACCGCCTTCTTCCCAGTAGGTCAGCCCGCGGCTGGTATTCAGGTCGCTAACAGCTTCCGTTTTGCGTTTCCAGATCTCTTCGCCCGTGGCGGCATTCAGCGCAAATGGCTGGGCCGAAGCGTTCATTCCATACAATACGCCATCCACAATGACCGGGTTACATTGTATAGCACCCGGGATCCCGGTATGATATTCCCAGGCGATCTCCAGCTGGCTGACGTTGCTTTGGTTGATCTGGGTGAGCGTTGAATAATGGTTGCGATCTGCTCCACCCAGGTATTCACGCCAATCCGCGCCGGAAGCCGGTGAGTCGCCGGGCGCCAGGTTCCAGGAAAGAAACAGCACCGCAAACAGGATTGTGAGGAGGGCGGATGTTTGTTTCATGGAATAAGGAATAACCGGGAGTTAGTTCAGGACCTTCATGATGCCCTGCATTACGTAAAAATGGCCCGGTACAGAGCACTCGTAAGGGTAGTCGCCGGATTTCGTGGGAGCGGTGAAGTAGATGGTTTCCTTCGTACCTGGGCCAAGCAGGTTCGTATGGTACAACACTTTAGGGGTTTGGGGAACGTAATTGTTTTTTTCGCCGAGCAGGCCCATCTTCATTCCCAGTTCGCCCACTTCGATGGCGGTTCCCGGCTGAACGATCACCAGGTTATGCTGCATGTCATCGTTATTGTTAAATACCAGCTTTACCCTACTTCCCGCTTTTACGTAAAACACGGCCTGGTCGAATTTCAGACCGGGTTTAGTACCGATCACAACGGTGTAGTCCGCTTCGGCTTTGCCCCAGGAAACAGGTTGGGCGATCACGCGTTTGGCAGATGGTACGGCGACTGCCGGTTTTTGCGCCGGCGTTTTGGCCGGCATCCCCTGCATACCTGCATGGTGTGCAATGGCCGGGCGTACGGCCGTAATTTTCAGCTTCTCTCCTGCCGGGATGCTGTTAAGCGTATAATAGCCAAAATTATGCAGCAGGGGCTTTCCTTTGGCAGAGCGAACACCTTCCGCTTTGATCTCGTGGATATACCCCATACGGATACTATCGGCCACGATCCGCGCTTTCATCCCGTCTTGGGAGACCACCACGCCCAGTACGGGACAGGCGGCATTGTTGATCACGGGGCTTCCATACGTAGAATGGTACTTGTAGGTAAACCCGGTGATGGCATAAGAAGCGGGATCGGCAGCAATGGCCCTATCCACCGGTTGTGTAAACTCGATCTCGAAGCCATCGGGCATAGCCCGCACGGTTTTCATCTCGAAAGGCATGGCGCCGGTCCATACCAGCCGCTGCAAACCATACTCTTCTTTGCCTACAGCGCTCCATCCACGGCTGGTCATGCCGGCGAACAATGAACCGTCATGTCCCCAAACCATCCGTAATATACCCGAACTGAATCCTTCCCGGAAAGGGAACAATACGCCCTGGTACACGCCGTTCACTTTTTCGAGGGCGACGCGCATGATCTTGCTTTGGGTTTGGTCGCCTACAAAGAGCTGACCTTCAAAGGGGCCGAATTTGCCGCCGGTATAGTCATTCAGGAGCTCGGACGTAGATTTGCCCATGATGCCATAGGGGAGCCAGATAGCCGGAGGCTTTAATCCCGGCACGCGTTTGGCCACATCGAACATCGGCTCTCCGGTATCGGGGATATCGGCAGGGGTTAATTTTACGGGAGAGCCGGGCTCGCCCGACCACCGGAGGCTGGCCGGGTTACCGGCAAAATCCCCTTTTTCGAGGTGTGTGATACGGCCCGAGCCCACCCAATCGCCCTGGTTTTCGCTGTAAAATACATCTCCGGCGGCATTCATCATAAACCCGGCCGGGGAGCGGAGGCCCGCCGCAATGGGCGTCATTTTACCATCCGGGGTGATCTCCAGCATCCATCCCCGCCATTTGGTGAGGCTTGCGCCCTTACCGATCCACGACAGGTTAAGGGTTACTCGCATATTGCCGTCGGGCATGAACATCGGCCCGTAAGCATATTCATGGTAGTTGCCTGAAATAGGCCAGGAATACACCTTGTCGTAGGAATCTGCGCGGCCATCGCCATCGGTATCGCGCAGCCGGGTAAGCTCGCTGCGCTGCGTAACATACACGTCTCCATTTTTGTACGCCAGCCAGAGCGCCTCATGCATCCCGGAAGCGAATTTCTTATAAACAGGCATCCCCGGACCCGTAGTGTTGGAGATGTTCCAGACTTCGCCGCGGCGCGTACACACCATGAGGCTTCCGTTGGGCAAGGTGGCCATGCCTCCTATTTCCAGGATGGTGCCCTGCGGTATGGGCAGCGTAAGGAGGCGGTAATAATCCTCTTCTTTATCTGGCAGGATGGCAGCGGGCGCCTGCTGCCCGAAAGAGGCCTGTGAATACGAGAAGCACAACGCGCAGGTTAACGCGTTTGCTGCCAGCCTACCAAACCAGTTCATAGTTAACCCCTCCTTTTTGGTCTTTGATGGTTACGGGCAAGAGCATTTCGGTGGTGTTTGCGGCAGTTTTTCGGATCAGGGGTTTCACTTTTTCGGGAAGTTGGATATAGTATTGTTTGTCGTTAACCGCGTAGAGCCCGCCGGGTTGTAAGGCGATATCGCTTCCTTCCGCCACCCGGAACCAGAGGTCTTTTGCTTCTTTCGCCATTTCGGCGGAGATGGAATGGGTAAATCTTTTACCGGAATTGTCCGGTGTCAACGTTTCTCGTATCATGGCGTCGCCAAGCTGGTATTTAAACACGGGACTGCCGTCTTTCAGCAGGTCGTAGCCCAGGTAATTATAGGCGGCCGTGTTAGAATCAGGCCAGACCGAATCTTTTCCCGGGAGGAAAGCCAGCGTTGGTTTTCCCGGGAGGACGATCAGGCTGCCCAGCGCCACTGCCAGTTGCTGTTCGCCTCGGCTGTACCACATCCCTGTGGCATCCAGGAAATCGCCGCGCCATACTTCGAGCAGGCGGCCTTTATCGAGGTCGTAGGCATAGCTTACTTTTTGCGGGTAACCGACGGCTACGGGCGCCGTGAGTTTTTTACCGTTGTAGTTTAGAAATCCACGATGTACCACCGGGGCGACGCCCGGAGAAACAAGGATCGGGTTTACCACGGCGGATGCCCTGCGCACCGGTTCGGTATTGGCTGGAGGGACCCTGTACCTGATGTTGCGCAGCGCTACCTGCCCATGGTCGCCCTGGAACATTAATGGCGCCATCGCTGTTTCGTCGCTGGCAATGCCTCCTGTTGTGGGGCCCGAAAGCTCGATGTTTTCCTGGATCGTTACGCCATTGTAGATCACCTTTACCAGGCGCGCGTTTTCGGTTTTTTTCCCCTCCGCATTAAATCGGGGCGCCCTGAACACGATCTGCATATGCTGCCATAAACCGGGCGCCCTGCTTACGTTCTGGGCGGGCGGGCGACCCTCGGCGCCTTCAGTATTGGCCTCGCGCTTGTAGATCCCGCCTGCATCGGTGTAGTCGGGGTCCTGTTTTCCCCAGCTGTCAGACAGCCTAACCTCGTAGCGCCCCTGCAGGTAGATGCCGGAATTGGAGCCTTTGGCCATCATCAGGTCGAGATCGAGGTCCAGGTCGCCATGCTCCATATTGGTTAAGAGGTGCCCCTCGTTCCATTTTTTATTCTTCGCGGGAATATTTACCAGCACACCGGTGCCGTTTTTCAGTACCGGGTCCCCATCCGCCAGCGGGTTAAAAAACACCTCCGAAACGAGCTTCCAGTTCGCCGGAAGCGGTTTAAAACTATTGGGGCCGGTCAGCAAAACTGGTGTATAAGCGGCATCTTGCTGTGCCACCGCACACGTAGCTGTGAGCAGGAAAAAGAGCAAAAACGTAAATAACTTCATAAAACAAATTAATATTAACCACTCAATAATACAGGTTACACGGCGCCAGCGAAACTAATGGCCTTGGTACCCAGGTACAGATCTTTTTGCCTTCCCAACTGTCCACCGGGGTATAATCCCCATGCCGATCGAACCGTTCTTACCGGATAAGGAACTGCGAACGCGTGGCGGCCATGGCAGATTTTAACGGCGTCACCTTCATATAACCGTTTTCGAACGGATCTCAACAGGTTAGTTATAAACAGTATCGATATTTTCACGGCGGACCAGTACGATCAGTCCGCGTACCGGCGCCGGTAATTGTCGCCGGCGCTGTCGCTGTCTTTTGGTGCTGGACCAGGCGGCAGCGCATATCGGGCTACGGTTCGATCTTGGTTAACAAATCTACGCAAACGATTGCAATATTTTCATTGAAAACCCCTGTGCGCAAAGCTCGCGGATGCGCTCCTTCCGCACTTCGGCCAGGACGTTTGCCGCGGTAAGTGTGGCAAGTGTTAGCATCACGTATGCGGAATGGCCCTGTTGCGCTGTCAAACTTCCTGGTGTAATTTTGGTCCCGACGGTCTGGTATTCCCTGCTTTACGTCCATCTGTCGCCACGAAAGCGCCATCGGCAAGGAACTGTGCGCTGGCGCCAGGTGCGGTTTTACTGCGTAGTGCGCCTAGTTTCTCCAGCCTTGTCCATGTTCAAATCCGGCGTTTATCGTCACTTCTTCCCGCAAGGCTTACTTTCAAGGTTCGCTTTTATTTCCTCTTCGCCGGGCGTAGGAGAGTTTACGCCCTTCTTAGGTACCGCCACGCCGGCAGTCCAGGTTAGCGCATTCAGCACCAGTTTCCTGAAATCGTTAT
Source organism: Hufsiella ginkgonis (assembly GCF_009834915.1). GTDB lineage: Bacteria > Bacteroidota > Bacteroidia > Sphingobacteriales > Sphingobacteriaceae > Hufsiella > Hufsiella ginkgonis. The sequence goes on from NZ_WVHS01000004.1 coordinate 244,473, forward strand.
TGAGCCAGTTCCTGTGATAATGTGCGCCGGTAAAACCGAAACCGCGGCCTCCGTCCGGGCGTTCCGTTGCCCAAGCTACCACCTGCGCACTGCCTTTTTCCGACCGCAATACAGGATTGTTGGTGCGCGGCCCATATGGTTTCTCGTATAGTTCGTCGGAGGGCACGGCTGATAAAATCGGCGTTACTTCTTTCATCTCTTCGCGGAAACGCATGTGGTAATACCACTCGTCTTTTATGGCGAAGGGCTTTACCCCGTTCGTGATCTCGTGCCTTGGAAGCGTCTTAAAATCGGCGTTCCATATCGGGTTTACCGACCAGTTCACTTCAAAATATCCCCCGATCCAGTCTTTAAACGAATCCCCGGGCTTGCCATACGGAACTTCCACGGCAAAGTGGAGGCATGCCAGCCCCACTCCTTTTTTCATGAGCGCATCCAGTTCGCCGAGGTGACTGATGGCGGGGTGTCCATCGGCTCCGTCCATGTAAAGCACGATCGCCGACACATTTTCAAACGCCTGCGGGTCCGGCGGCCAGGTGTTGTACACCACCGTCTCCAGTTTTCCCGGAAGCGCCGCGGTGAGCTCATTTGCCAGCAGGTTGCAACCCGCTTTAAATTCGTGCTCACCGGCGCCATGGGAGCAGGCGCCTGCAATAAAAAGGATCTTCTTTTTTGCTGCGGGCGCTTTCGCGGAAGCGGGCCCGTTTCTCCAGGATACCAGGCAGATTGCCGCTGCAACTAACAGGGAAAACCCCAAAGCGATTTTTTTCATAGCGGGATGGATATCAGTTACCGACCTTTTTTAACGTGGTGAGGTATTCTACCAGGTCGACCAGCTCCTGTTGGGTCATGCCCTGCTGCAGGTTCGACGGCATGGGCGAGCTGCCCGACAGCGACTTCGACACGACGTCCGCTTTGGGGTAGCTGATCACGGCTCCTCCCGGGAAGCGGACATCCAGTTTATCATTCGTTTCGCTGGCGATGATCCCTTCTACGGTGGTGCCGTTTTTTAATTTCACCACGTACCCTTCATAACCGAAACTGATGCCCGCACTTGGGTTCAGGATGGCATCGTACAAGGCGATTTTGGGCAGCTTGTTGCCGATTTCCGAAAGCTCCGGCCCGAACAGGCTGCCGGCAGTATTTACTTTGTGGCAAACCAGGCAGCTGGCGGCAAACACGGCTTTGCCGTTTACCGCATTGCCTGACAGCACGGCGAGCTTATCGATAGGCGCCAGCGGTTTCCCTTCTTTCGACGGGTTGGTAATATACTGTGCGGCTTCTTCGCGGATAGCGGGCCTGGATGCCCGGAACAATACGCTCGCGCTGGCCTGCTGTAAACCGGGCTCCATGTTCTTTTTCTTCACCATGGCGAGGATGCGGTCTTCACCGGTACGGCTCATGCCCATGGTTTTAATGGCCGATTGACGCACACGCATGTTCCTGGCCGGGTTGGTGCTCACTGTTTCCATCCATTTCAGTGTTTTCAGGTCGCCGAAGGTACCGAGGGCGGTGAAAATGGCGGTCGCGCTTTCGTCAGACCCGTTGATATTTTTCTCCAGCAGATCGGGATTGCCTGCCAGCAGCGACTTGGCGGCCTCCATACCGATCGGGCTTGAAGGCTGGGTGAGCGCCATGTTCAGCAACCCGGCGTCCTGGTTCCTGATCTTAAAGCGGTTCACCATTTCTATAAATTCGATCTTTCCCTTATTCGCTTCCAGCACCTGCTGCAACGCCGCCTGAACCTGTGGCTGGCCGGCGCTTTCCGGTGAGATCTGTGCCAGGGCAAGCATATTTATTTGGGTGTTCCTGGCGCCTCCGCCGTTAAGCAAACCTGTCAGCAGCAGCTGCTTCCCGGGCGATTCCGGGTAAAAATCGAAGGCCCTGAAATACCGGGGCAACTCCGCCGCAGGTACCAACGGATCGCTGATCAACCCGGGGAGCAGCGCCATGGCCGCCGGTGTACGGGCACGCCAGGTAATGTCGCGCGTAGCCTTTTTTGCCATATTGCGGTCAGTTTGCTGGTACCAGGTATTAAAGCATTTGTCCCATTGCAGCCCGGCACCGATGCCCAATGCTTCCAGGTACCAGCGGTCGTTACCATCGTACTGGTTGGCAAGCCTGGTCCAGATAGCAGGCGCTTCGGCCGTGGTATTAAACCGCAGCTGCACCGCCACTTCGCGCCTCACTTGCGGAGAAGGATCGGAGGCTAGCTTATTTAACAGGGGATTTACGTCCATTTTTAATTCCATGGCGGCGCGAAGACCGGTGATCCGGATATCCGCGTTTGCGTCTGCAACGGCCAGGCCGATATATTTTTTCGCTTTTTTCGCTTCTAATTTCGATAGCAGCCAGCAGGCCCTTGCCCTGAAACGCGGGTTGGCGTCTGTCTGGAATTGCCGGGCCAGTACCTTTTCCGCTTTTTTACCGAGGCTGTTCAGCTTAGTCCAGCCAAGGTAACGGGTCGCCAGGTTAGGGCTGTTCAGTGCGTGGAGCGCGCCTTCGGCGGATTTAAGGTCTGGCGCCGGTACCTTGTAAGGCGTCCCCGGGGGAGCCACCCGGAACAAACGTCCTTTATTTACATCCTGCATGCGGTGACCGCCAACGCCAGGATCGTACCAGTCGGCCACGATCAGCGAGCCATCCGGGGCGATACCTACATCCGATGGGCGAAACCATTTATCGTCTTTCGTGGTCAGAATATTGACCAGTTCCGCTTTGTAACCGGCGCCATCAGGTTTAACCGGGTATGCACGTACCACGTTCGGACCCGCATCCGAGTGGATGACCTGGTTACGAAAAACTTCCGGCAGCAGATCGCCCTCGTACAAGAGGATACCGGTAGGTGAACCGGCACCGGTTTGCAATAAATTGGGTACTACGCCCGGGTCGTTCAGGTGCCAGTGGCGAAGCGGTATCTCCGTTTCCATGTTGGCGCGTGGTGCTCTCCAGCCTGCGCCGGTCATTTCGTCCTGGTAACCATAGTTGCCGTACTGCATCACGTAGTTGATCCGCACGCCGCGGTTACCGTCGTCGTCGTTATCCGACTGCCACAAGGTCCCGTACGAATCTACCGCCACCTCGTAGTTGTTCCTGAAATTATTGCCAAGCACTTCGATATCCGACCCGTCCATATTGCAGCGGAACACCATTCCCTGGCGGTAGGGCTTGCCATTGTCGGCTATTACATTGCCTAAACGGTCTTTAAGGGGTTCGCCGTTCTTGTCTTTTATATTCTTTCCTTCGTTCCCGAAGTTGAAATACAGCTTTCCATCGGGTCCGAAGCTGAAAGCGTGCACGGCGTGGTCGTGCTGCTCGCCATCGATGCCGGTAAACAGCAGTTCTTTCTTATCTGCCTTATCGTCGCCATCCGTATCGGTAAAAATGAACACGTTCGGCGAAACGGACACGATCGCCTTATTACCAAGCACGCAGATGCCCAGGGCGGCGTTCACATCATTCCCCTGGTAAAAGACCTTCTGCTTGTCGGCCCTGCCATCGCCGTCGTTGTCTTCGAGGATGAGGATGCGGTCGCCTTCCGGTCTTTTCGGGTTGGCCGGGTTTTGTACCGGTCGATAGTTAATGGCCTCGCATACCCAAACGCGTCCTTTCTCGTCGATATCGATATTGGTGGGGTTCAGCAATAATGGTTCGGCGGCGAACACTTTTACTTCGAGACCGGGCGCCGCTTCGAGCCCCGAGGCGGCATCGTCAGGGTAATAAAACCGATACGCGCTGAACGCCAGTACGGCGCCTGTAAAAACGGTTAACATCGGGAACCTGCCTCGCAGGAGCTTTTTAATAGTAGGCATAAGGATTGGTTAGTTGATCAAATGTATAACAGATGGCTGGTATATACTATAAGCATGCTATTTTAGTTCGAGTACCATCTTATCCTGCAGCAATCGCTTTTTCAGCGCCTCGTAATCGATGTCCTGTACCGCTTTGCGGGAATCGATGGCTTGTGCTGCGGCGGTGGCTGCGCTTTGTCCAAGGATCATAAACACCGGTTCCATGCGCATAGAGCCATAGGCGATGTGGGAGCTGGACATACAAACGGGCACGAGCAGGTTCTGGCACTCTTCCTTTTTTGGCACCAGGGAACCGTAAGCGACCTGGTAAGGGTTATGGGGATCCACCCCGATATCGCCTTCGTTCTGCACAAAGCCGTCCGGTTTTATGTAGCGCTGGGCGTTGTGCGAGTCGAGGGTGTAGGATCCCATGCCGATGGATTGCGGAACGGGACGTTTGCCCAGCACCTCGTTCTCGGTCATCACGTACGAGCCGATCATCCTGCGCGCTTCCCGCACGTAGATCTGGTGAGGCCAGTTGCCGTTATCGGTAAATTCGTCTTTGGCAAGGCCCCATGTCTTCATTTCGCCTTGTACGTCGGCGGGTACGCGCGGGTCATTGGCGATAAAGTACATCAACCCTTTCTGGTAGGTTTCGTGCGCTTTCAGGATCGCTTTGCGGCGGGCGTAAGACGCTTCCGGGTAATCATAGTTTGCCCCGATAAAGTCGGTACTGAAGGGCCCGTGGTTGTTGGTATCCGTCTTTTTATTGGGGATCGGGTCAAATTTTTTAAAGGTTTCGCGCCAGCCGCTGTTAAACACACGCAGCAAGAGCTCGTATTGTTTAGGGTCATATCCCGCGGGTTTGGGGAACGGCACGCGGTTACCCGCGTTGTTGGTGAGGCATAGCCGATAGCAATAAGCCTGGATGCGGTGGTCGCCTTCGCCTCTTTTACCCGGGTCTTTGGCAGAAACGTTGGGCAATAACCCGCTTGCCGGCTTACCGGGTACCAGGTAAGGACTTATGTCCATTTTAAAATGGTGGCCGTGATGCAGGATGCCTGCCTGGACGCCGTTCCATTCCTCGCCATACACGCTGTTGGCCTCGCGGCCCACATGGTATTTTACGCCCGCAGCCGCCATCAGGTCGCCCTCGTAGGTAGCGTCGACGAACATTTTGCCGGTATAAGTTTTCCCGCTAAGGGTGGTAATGGAAATGATGCGGCCAGCCGCCTTCTTAACCCCGGAAACACGGTTCAGCCATTCGTTGCGGGCCACCCGGATATGATATTTGTTTACAAAATCTTCGAAGATCTTTTCCGCTGCATGAGGCTCAAAGATCCACATGGTACGCTGGCTGCCATCTATGGCCGGGGTGCCCTGCCCTTTGTTGCCATACTCCGCCTTTGGCTGCCATTTCCATGCGCTATTTTCTTCATAGTGAGCATATACCTGCTGGTAAAATTCCCGTGAAAGGCCGCCGATCACCTGTTTGTTGCCGGTGTCGGTAAACCCTAACCCGCCGGCAGAGAGCCCGCCAAGGTGTTTGTCTGGCGATACCACGATCACGCTCTTTCCCATTCTTACCAGCTGCACCGCGGCGGTGATCGCCGCTGAAGTACCGCCATAAATGACCACGTCAGCGGTTAGCGGTTGTTTTACCTGTTTTCCGCTTACCTGGAGAAACAACATCGCCGTAAGGCTGCACAATAAGAGTAATCGTTTCATTGACAGTATTTTGGTTAGTAGCTGGCGCCTTGCTAATATGGGTAAATTTGAAGATTTATACAGGTAAAATTGAATTTCTGTATTGTAGGGTCACGATACCCGCTATCGGCACCGCCAGTTGATGCCATCCTTAGTCATATTTATTTTCGCAAGGCTCACCTGCCTGCCCGTACATCTGCGGAACCGTAAACAGGATATTTAACAGCTGCAGGGCGGCAATCTCCGGCTTTTCGCTGAGGTGCCACATCAGCATTTCCGGAGGTACGGCTGTTCCGGCACTCAGCGGCGCACATGGATGGTCCTTACCAGGTTAGAGATCGCATCAGGAGGCCGACGTCAATGGGCCGCATACGCTGGAAATTATCCCGCAGGGGGGCGGGCCTATACCTATCGAATACTTCGAGGTGTTCGAACCGGGATTGAAATAACCGGGGTTAGCCGGCTAAAAACTTCCCGCTCATGGGAAAATATTCTCCGTATTCCGGTAACCCTGGACGGTATTGCTGTACCAGTCGCTGTAAGCGGTACCCCCGGAATTTACCCAGGCACCAAACTTCAGGTAAGCGTTATTGATATTTACCGACTCACAGGGGTAGTTAAATCCGGCAGCAGGAATATCCAGCGCCCAGGGGAAACGGTCTGACGAAAGATAATATACGTCCACCTTATCCCCCCGTATGGGCGGCGTCATCCTTCGCCTTAACCAGCAGGTAGCGATAGCAGCAGCACAAAAACAGGGAATAAGGGAAACGGTATCCTTCTTACGCCTGCGCTTCCGTATATCTCTTAAAGTTATCCAGGATAGATTGCCAGCCGGCCTTTTGCATCTCTACGGAGTGCTGAGTTTCCGCGTCGAAGATTTCGGTTACTTTGGTGCCATCGCCCTCCGGGGTAAAGGTTACGCTAACTTTCCGGCCATCGGCCATGCTGTAGGCAATGCTTTTATGTTCTACCACCTCGTCATATACCCCGGAAAAATCAAAGCTGAAGCTGCCGTCTTTTGCCGCCATTGTCGATAGGAATTTTCCGCCGGTGCGCAGGTCGTTTTCCGCGTGCGGGGTATGCCAGTCGTCGGAAGCGCTGTTCCATTTCTTAATGTGTTCGGGTTCTCCCCAGATCTCCCAAACTTTTTCTACCGGTGCGTTAACGGTTGACTCTACGGTGATAGCGGTTTTTCCTGTTGTTTCCATGTTGATCAATTGTTGCTTTAGTTTATACAAACATACTCGTATCCGCAGAATCGCAGCATATCCCGGAACGACAAAATGCGGGATGATTGCGACAAATGATGTGAACGGGCTTCCCTGAACCCCGTAGGATGAAATATTTGCAGGATCGTGTTGATTAGATGGACCGAACCCGGCAGGGTGGCCGGGATTATCTCATTTAATGCTGGTTCTTTCCGTCCTGTTATCCTAACGGTGTCTGCCAGCCGGCTAACTCATGTGTGCAAACTCCCCGAAGGAGATCACGGGGTAGCCTAACATCACGCGGTCGGGACGCGCGGAGATCTTACCGCGGCAGAAAGAAGGATCAAGCGTAAAAACGAAGATCGGCTACGCACCTAATTCCTTCCTCACTATCGGCGCTACTTCCGTTCCAAACAGCTCGATCGACCGCATTACCTTGCTATGCGGAATGCTGCCGTTCATCACCTGCGCCAGGAACCGCGTATTTTTAAACAGTCCATGCATGTAAATGATCTTTTCGGCCACCTGCTCTGCGGTGCCAACCATTAATGGGCCGCTGGTACGCAGGTACTCGAACTGCTGCCTGGTAAGCGGCGACCAGCCTCTTTCCCTGCCTACGCGGTTCATCACGGTTTCGTACGACGGGTAGAACTCCGTTACCGCCTGCTGCGGGTCGGCTGCGAGGTAACAATGCACGTTGATGGCCAGCTGCAGTTTTCCCGGGTCGTGTCCTGCGTCGGCCGCCGACTGCCGGTAAAGGTTCACGAATGGGATGAATTGGTCCGGCTGGCCGCCAAGGATGGCCAGTGTCATAGGCAGGTTCATTTTCCCTGCCCTCACGGCCGAGCCCGGCGTTCCTCCTACCGCAAGCCAAATGGGAATTTCCGGCTGTAACGGCCGCGGGTATACGCCCAGGTTACGAATGGGAGCACGGTGTTTCCCTTGCCAGTTTACGATCTCGTTCCTGTTGATATTTAACAGGAGGTCCAGCTTTTCGGTAAACAGGTCGTTGTAATCGTCGAGGTTATACCCGAACAGCGGAAACGACTCGATAAACGATCCGCGGCCGGCCATGATCTCCGCCCTTCCGTTGGAAGCAAGGTCTAAAGAAGCGAAATTCTGGAACGTACGCACCGGGTCGGCGGAGCTTAACACGGTGACGGAGCTCGACAAACGGATACGACGTGTAGCGCCAGCCGCCGCAGCCAGCACCACCTCGGGCGCCGAGATCACGTAATCAGGCCGGTGATGTTCTCCCAGGGCGTACACATCGAGACCGATCTCGTCGGCCAGTTTAATTTCCTCCAACAGGTCTTGTATGCGCCGGTGCGCATTTACCGCCTTCCCTGCTACGTGGTCGGGGACTATTTCACCAAAGCTGCTGATACCTAATTCCATAAGTTATTAACAATTATATGCCTGATTGCTGCCACCGGAACGTGGAAAAACAACCAGGGTGAAAAGGACGCAATTTATCAACAATCGCATCCTTAATTGTGTCTTTATGGTAAATTTCTAAGGCGAGTTATCCTATCTTTACCTCACTAACAACAAATAACATGGAAATTCCAAAAGGACACCAGTCGGTAATGCCCTACCTGATGCTAAACAATGCCACCGGTTTTATCGATTTTACAGGGAAAGTGTTCGGCGCAATAGTCATTAACGAGGTTAAACGCGACGATCAAACCACGTACATGCATGCGGAGGTCGAGATCAGCGGCTCGACCATCATGTTTTGCGATGCGTCCGACGACTGGCCGCCCGTACCGGCCAGCTTGTTCGTATACGTAGAAAACGCGGATCACAGCTATGAAAGCGCACTCGCAAACGGCGCCGTTTCAATAATGGGTCTGAGCGATCAAAACTACGGAAGGACGTGCGGGGTAACCGATCCCTTCGGCAATACCTGGTGGATCACATCGGTGGCCGCTGGCTAGGTAAGAGGTGTACCAGAAGGAAGATCACTTAACAGGGCGCCAAATTTAGCCGCAGGCCGTTATTGCTACCCCTCATCATCATACCTGTCATTCCGCCAGGGGTACGCGGTATTCGAATAGCCGCGTTCTTCCCAGAATCCCTTTTCGTCGGCATTCATAAACCTGATGCGTTTGATCCATTTTGAGCCTTTCCAGGCGTAAAGCTGGGGCGTGATCATCCGCACAGGGCCGCCGTGTTCGCGTTCCAGGGGCTTTCCTTCGAAGGTGTGGACCAGCAATACATCAGGTTTAAGGGCCTCTTCCAACGAAATATTGGTGGTATAGGTATCGTACCCATAGCATAAGAGGTGGGTGGCGGTATCTTTGGGCTGCACCAATGCGGCGATATCCAGCAGCCGCACCCCCCGCCAGCGCATATTAAGCTTTGACCAGGTGGTAACGCAATGAAAGTCAGAAACATCGTCAGTTTGCGGCATCTCCATAAACTCGTTCCAGGTGAGGCGGACGGGGTTCTCTACTTCGCCATCTACCATGAGCCGCCAGCGGCCCAAACCAATTTCCGGCTGGTAGCCGAGATCGAGCACCGGCCATTTGCTGGTGGCGGTTTGCCCGATGGGCAGCTGCGGCATTCCATGCCTGTTTTCCGGTCCCGAACCCCTGGGCTTGTCGTCCGCAACAGACGGGGTTAACCGCATTTTTTCTTCGAACCTGGCACGCAGTTTCATCCGCGATTCAATGATCTTCTCTTGGCTGACCTTGCTCATACGCGCTTGGGTTAGACGTACGTTTGACGTTACCGATCCTGTTTTAAGTATTTTGCAGGAACGTACAACGTCAAACGCACAACGCCATCTTAGTTATTTTTCCGGTCTGCGCCCTGTCGCTCAATCATCCAGGCGGGATATTCCGCCGGGAGCTTACTCACCTCATCCAGCTGCTGAAGCTCTTCGGGGGTAAAGGTCACACTTACCGCTCCGAGGTTATCCTCCAGCTGTTCCGGTTTTTTCGCGCCGATGATCACCGTGGTTACCACTTCCTGGTGCAACAACCAGGCCAGGGCGAGTTGGGGCACGGTAGCACCCTTTTCGTTCGCCATGGTTTGCAGCACATCCACTGCATTAAATGCACGGTCTTTATTCACCGGGGGGAAGTCGAACGTAGCCCGCCGCGAGCCGGCTTCCGCTTCGCCCGACCGGTTGAATTTGCCGCTGAGCAGGCCGCCGGCAAGCGGGCTCCAGACCATCAAACCCACCTGCTGATCGGTAAGCATGGGTACGATATCGCGTTCCAGGTCGCGGCCAGCAAGCGTGTAATAGGATTGCAGCGATACGAATTTCGCCTTACGGTTATACGTAGAATAGCTGAGTGCCTTCATCATCTGCCAGGCGCTCAGGTTGCTGGCGCCGATGTAGCGCACCTTGCCGGCCTGCACCAGGGCATCGAGCGCATCCACGGTATCTTCTATAGGCGTGAGCGCGTCATATCCGTGGATCTGGTAAAGATCGATATAGTCGGTACCCAGACGTTTCAGGCTGGCATCTACCTGCGTAAAGATGTGCTTGCGCGAGAGACCGACCTGGTTCGGGCCATCACCCATCTTGCCGCGTACCTTGGTGGCGATCACGAGGTCGTCGCGATCGAGGCCCAGGTTGCGGATGGCTTTCCCGGTAAGCTCTTCTGATAATCCCTCGGAGTATACATTAGCCGTATCAATAAAATTGATGCCGGCATCGACCGCCTTTTTCATTAGCTGATCCACGGGTTCCTGCTGCAGGTCGCCGATTTGGGTCCAGATCCCGCCCTTGCCGCCAAAGGTCATGGTACCAAGACAAAGCTCAGATACCTTGAGGCCCGTATTGCCTAATAGGTTGTATTTCATGATGATCGTGATTTAGTGCAATTTTAGGAAATATCCCTATCTTTCAGCATGAAGCTACCCGTCGGGGTGTCTGTTTGCCGTCATTTTTCTCATCTTCCCGTACGCAGGCGCCAAAGCGCAGTATCCTGCCGGCGAAAGTGCGCACATGGTGTTCCGGGGCCATGGCCGGTTGCCGAGCTTTCCATTAAAAAAAACACTTGACCGTGGTGTTCGAAGGCGGCTATATGCCGGTGCGACCGGAACACGGCGTTTGGCGGCGCTAACTATCCGTGAAAAACGATCAATAAGGCCATTAATTACTATCTTTCGGCATGAAATCCCTTCGCTTATACTGCCTGTTATCGTTCGCGTTTTACGGAACGGGGACTGCGTATGCACAAATTCCGACCAGGGAAAGCGTGCGGGTGGTCCTTGGCGCGATGACCAGTTTCGCCGAGAGCCATCCCATCGAAAAAGCGTATGTACAGCTTGATAAACCGTGGTATGTGCAGGGTGATACGCTCTGGTTTAAAACGTACCTGTTCAACGCAAAGGACCTCACGGGCGCGACAAGGAGCGGCCTGCTTTATACGGAAGTTGCCAACGACAGCAATAAAGTGATAAAACGCGAAATGATCCCGCTACTTTATGGGCTCGGGCGTGCGAACATCGCGATCGACAAAACGTTTCCCGCCGGGAGCTATACCCTGCGCGTATACACCAACTGGATGCGAAACTTCGGCGAAGATTTTATCCCGGTTGCGCGTTTCGAAGTTTCGGAGCTTAACGAAAAAGACTGGATGGTGAACGCCCGCATACGGGTGGAGAAAAAAAGCAGCGGCGACAGTGCCAGGCTCGCCTTGCGTTTTGCCGACCTTAACAAAGAACCGGTAGCGCTTCGCGAAATGCGGCTGAGCGTACTGGCCGGGAAGAAAACCCTCTATAAAGAGGACCTGGAAACAAAATTAGATGGCTCGCTGGAGGTGACTCTCCCGCTGGGGCAGCGTTCTATAGCGGATAACCTTTCGGTACTGGTAGAGGATCGCCGGAACGGACAGGGCAAGCGTAAGCTTTCATTCCCGGTAACGCCGGAAAACCTGGAAAATATCGATCTCCAGTTCCTGCCTGAAGGGGGAAACCTCGTGGGTCACCTTGAAACTACGGTCGGTTTTAAAGCCATCGGCGAGGATGGGAAAGGCAGGAACATTTCGGGTACCGTGCTCAACAGCAAGCTCCAGGAAGTTGGCGCCTTTAAGTCCGGGCATCTCGGCATGGGTGCATTTCCCCTGGATCCTTTCCCCGGCGAAACGTACACCGCAAAGGTCGTGCTCCCGGGAGGAGCCGTAAAAACATATCCGCTGCCGGCGGTAAAAAACACCGGTACCGTGCTCCGCGTTGCCGACATCGCCGGAAGCGACTCGCTGGAGGTTACCGTAGCATTCTCTGAAGACCTGGTGCAAGCCGCCGCTATGTACTACCTGGTGGCGCAAACCCGGGGCGTGCCCTGCTATGGCGCCTCTTTTAACGCCAGCAAGGGAACCGCCACGATGAAGCTCAGCAAGAAATTGTTTGCCACGGGGATCGTACGGTTTACGCTGCTTAACGAAACCAAAACGCCGCTAAATGAACGGATCGTATTTGTTAACCACCATGACCAGTTAAGGCTGGCTATTTACGCAAAACCCCAATACCAGGTGCGCGACAGCATCGCATTGCGGGTACAGGTAACCGGCGAAACGGGTGAACCGGTACGCGGAACTTTCTCGCTGGCAGTAACCGATGATTCGCAGGTTAAACGCGACAGCACGAAGGAGACCAGCCTGCTTGCTTCCATGCTGCTCACCTCCGACCTGAAGGGCGCCGTAGAAGATCCCGGTTATTATTTTACTGCCGGCGCGGGTGTTTCGCGTGACATCGACCACCTGATGCTCACCCAGGGCTGGGTTGGCTATAGCTGGCTGCAGGTTTTCGGCAAACCGTCGGCCCCGCCGTTCGAAGCAGAAAAATCTTTTACCGTAAGGGGACGCGTAACCAACATCATGAACAAGCCCGTCGCCAACAGCGGTCTTGTACTGCTATCCAAAAAACCGACCGCCATATTAGATACCGTAACCAATGAACAAGGCATTTTTACGTTCAGGAACCTCCCGGTAAGTGATAGTACGGCGTTTTTCCTGCAGGCCCGGAACAAGAAAGGCAAAAGTTTTAACGTAGGCATCGAAGTGAACGAGTTTGTTCCGCCTATGTTTACGCAACCCCAGGAACGTATTGCGCCCTGGTACCTGAACACCGACCCGCTGCGGCTGAACTTTATTACCCACAAGGTGCAGGAGAAAAAGGAGGACGCTAAAAAATACGGCGGGATCTTAATGAACGAGGTAGCCATCCGCACGAAAAGGGTGATCACCGGCTCGAAAAACCTGAACGGGCCCGGCGAGGCCGACCTGATATTGGATGAGGAGTTTATGGTTAAATCCGGCCGGAAAACTCTCGGCGACCTGCTGAAGGAGAACGTTAAAGGCTTCGCGTTAAAAGGTTTTAAGGGCGGCCGCTGGTTCTACATGGTAAACGACATGCTGGTACACCTGATCATTGACGGTACCAACGTGGATTTTACCCGCATGGAGGGCACCTCCTACCGCGAACACCTCGAGACCTTTTTTTCCTACTATAGCGCAGACGACATTAAAGGCATCGAAGTAATGCGCACCGGCAAGTACCAGATGAGCTACAATACCCGCTTTCTGCCCCCGCTATCTATCCCATGGGAACATTGTTTTATCGAGGTGACCACACGTACCGGTCATGGCCCGTTTATGAAAAAAACAACGGGGACGTACGTATTCCGCCCGTTGCCGTTAAGCGTCCCCGCCACTTTTTACAGTCCGCGGTACGATGTAAAAACCACGCTTGCCGCGGGATCCGACCGCCGTTCTACCATTTTCTGGGCGCCGGATATCGTCACGGATAAAGACGGCATGGCTACGGTTTCGTTCTTTGCCGCCGATCTCCCGGGTACTTACACCGTGATTGTAGAAGGCAGCGATATGCAAGGTGCGCTTGGCTCGGCACGGAAAGTGCTTGCTGTAGAAAAAAAATAAACGCCGGAACGAGGGCGAAGGAGGTTATGCTGATCATGCCCGCACCCGCAACCGGAAAATCGTGGTGAAACGGTTGCAGCACCTATCGGTTTACCGGGCTTTATACCGGCAGCTCGATAAAGAACTCGGTCCCGCCATCCGGGTTATCCTTAAACCAGATCCTGCCGTTGTGCAGTTCGACGATGCGTTTGGAGATCGATAAGCCCAGGCCGAACGGCTGCTCCCCATTGGTGCCCATCCGCTTGGCCGGCGTGAACATTTCAAACACCAGTTCTTTATTTTCGTCGGGGATACCTATTCCCCTATCAGAAACCACGATCACTACCTTCCGCTTAAATTGCCTGATCTCCACCTTGATCCTGCTGTTATTAGGGCTGAACTTTATGGCGTTAATGATCAGGTTATTAAATACGCGCCAGATCTTTTCCCGGTTCACTTCCGCCCAGACAGGCTCTGTGTGCTCATAAACGATCTCCTGGTGTTTTTCACCGGCGCGGAACCGGAGCAGTTCTACCGAGTCGTTTAACAGCGTTTGCAGGTTAACGGGCGTTTTAACCATGTGCTCGCGCTCATCGGCCAGGCCCGATTTTAACAGCTCGTTAATCATCCCGATAGAATGCGAGCCGGTACTTTCGATCAGTTTGAGCATCGAAATCTGGTCCTCCGTAAAGCCATCCTCTTCCAGCAGCACCGAAACGAGGCCGATAATGCCCGATAGCGGGTTCTTGAGGTCGTGCGCCATTACCCGCATAATGCGGATGTAGTTCTTGTTGGCCAGCTCGAGCTCCGAAAGCGTTCGCTGCAGCCGCAGGTTGTTGAGGTTCGCTACCCGGCTGTTCTTTTTTACCTGCCCGAGGTTTTTGCTGACCAGTATCACGATGATCACCAGCATGAGCAGGAAAATAGCCGCACCGATCAGGTAGTAGCGGTTATATTCTTCGCGTTTCTCGAGGTTATTAAGGCTGCTTTCCTGTTGGAGCGATTTGAACTCCTTGTTCACATCCATTTTGTTCAGCTCGGCATCGATGCGTTCTACCGAATCTTTTATGCGGATGTATGCCTCCAGGGTACGGTAAGCTTCCGCAAGCTTGTGCTGTTTAAAATAATATTCCGACCGGAACTTGTACCATTTGATCTCCGAGCTTAGGTTTGCATCTTTAAACTTATTTAGCAGCAGGCGGCTTCGCTGAAAGGCGGAATCGGCGGCCTTGTAGTCGCCGTCCATTAAATGGATCCTGGCTAGTTTAACCAACGGCGGGATCACGGCGCCATCCAGGCGGAGGTCCAGGGCTACACTTTTTAGCAGGAAACTTTTCGCCAGTTTGCGTTTATTCAGCCTGGTATAAACGCTGCCTATGTTATCGTACACCGCCAGTCGGGCCGAGTTGAGGGCGCGCCGCGAAATAATTTTACTGCCTTCCGCCCCGTTGATCAGGTCTACATCTTTCTGGTAATAGTACAGTGCGCTATCGATCATGCCTGCGTTTTCGAAAGCATATCCTGCGTTGTTGAGCGTTCCCTGCTGGATATGAAAGTAGCGCTGGGCAGTACCTTCGGTTTTGCATTTTTCCATCCAGCGGTAACTTTCGACCCAATAAGCCGCCGCCTGGGCGAATTTTTTCTGTCCATACAGCAATCCGGCCATGGCCGAAGTAAAATCGCTGATGCCGCAGGCTCCTTTGTTACGCTCAAGCAATACCTTTCCGCGATAGAAGTAGGTGAGGGCATCGTTATATTTTCGCTCACGCATACATACGTCGCCTTTCATGAGCAGCACCTGCACGTATTGCTCTTTATATTTCTCGGTCAATTCGGGGGTAGAAAAGAACGAAAGCGCGCTGTCTGCATAGGCTCTCATCATGGCGGCGTTCCCTTCATAATGCACTACCTTAAGCCGGTAGTAGTTTACCGACTGGGGACTGTTGCGCTTGATCCGCAGCCCCAGGGAGTTAAGTAATGCGGTACCTTCCCCGAATTTCCGGTTAATATAAAGACTATCGACACGCAGCAGGTCATGCTCGATCTGCAGGTCGGAAATACGGTTTTCTTTCCTGGAACAGGAAAGCAGGAACAGGAGTAAAAGACAGCCAAACAGGCCGCACCTGGGGTTCGGCAGGCAATTCACAGTGGAGAGCAGGTGTAAATACAAGCAGTGCAGTTGATCTTATCAAACCGCCTAAAGATCAGCATTTTCTAACAATTTCCTGCCGGGGAAGTGTAAAATCGTTATGATGGTCCTGAATTTAACGGAGGGCGCGGAGATGTTCATAAAGGGCGCGACGATTAATTCTCCGTGTTTTTTGCGTAACATTCACACCTTTTCGTGAACCCCTAAAGCACCCTCCTCACCTGCACCCCGTTCAGGACCGCCTCCCCTTTTCTCGCTGTAAAGTCGATCACAATCCCCGCTGTTCCCTTTACGCTCACGGTTGTTTTGGTAGCGTATGCCCGCTCGGGCTCCAGGTAAGTAGCGGTACCGAGATTTTCCAGCCAGGGTACATTATTTAGCTTTACATCAAAAATTCGGGTCGCCGCTTCCTCGTTTTGCGTGGTGTTCGAAAGGTTGTACACCAGGGCCTCCCGTTTAATTCCTGATACCAGCTCGGCAAACAGCAAGGTCACCTCGTACTCCCCTGCCGGTACATCGAGCTTAAACTGGCTTAGCCCGGTGCGCTGGGTTTCGTAGATCGGGTCATCTTCGGTACCAAGGATGTCTTTATTCGAGCCGTAGCTCTGGCTTCCGCCCTTCATGGCGAACGCCTGTCCGCCAACATACCCCCAGCTCCCGGGTGTAT
The DNA here is from genome assembly GCF_009834915.1 of Hufsiella ginkgonis. GTDB lineage: Bacteria > Bacteroidota > Bacteroidia > Sphingobacteriales > Sphingobacteriaceae > Hufsiella > Hufsiella ginkgonis. The sequence goes on from NZ_WVHS01000004.1 coordinate 260,876, forward strand.
AGGCCTGTTCCGGGAGCCAAACCTGCCGCAGCTTTTCGTCGGCGTAGTAACGCTTCGAGCCAAGGCTCACGTTAATCTCCCGGAAAGGCAGCGCGGCGCTCCGCAGGTCTTTGGGGATCATTTTAAACTGTATCCTGAGTTGGTCGGCCAGGTCTGTGCCCGCCGAAGCATCCAGCAAATTCACGCCATCTGCGAACGGGACGTTAAACCGGGCGATACCCTGCCGGGCGGCGGCGGTACCGATCAGTTTGCCGTTCAACCGCAGAGAAACCGACGGCTGGTTGGTAAATACTTCCACGGGCTGCACACATACCAGCGACGTTTCGGAGGCGGCGATCCCGCTGCGTAGCGTCCAGGCGGCCGCGCCGATGCGGATAAACGGCTGCTTTAACAGGTTCGCCTGGTAAAACAGGTACGGATCTTTAGGCTGCCTGTCGATGGTGGTAATGCCTTTATTATTGATGTGGGGCATTGCTTCCGCCCGCTGTTCAGAGTTAAAATCCGCCAGGTTCCAGATCATCGCACCGGCAACAAAAGGCCGCTCCATAATGGCTTCCAGGTAAGCCTGGTGATACAGCAAGGTGTATTCCAGCGACTTATCAAATTTAACCGGTTCGAAGCTATGGATGCGCGGATCTCCATCCGCTCCGTACTCCGTAACCAGCAGGGGCTTATCGGGAAGCTCTTTATGGTGCATGTCCAGGTATTTCGCAAACCCGCCCAGTTCGCCGCCATACCAGCCCTGGTAGAGGTTCCAACCTACCAGTTTCGGGATCCTTGTCAAGCCCGCTTTATGATAGAGCTCGAAAGCCCCATGGTTGGGGATCATGGTATACCTCGACGGGTCTTCAGCCCGGGTGAGGTCTTCCAGTTCCTGCGCAAGCTTCGCCACGGCACGGATGTAAGCTTCGCGTTTTTCGGAGCCATTGTCATAACGCGGGCGCAGCAATACTTCGTTCATGTAGGTCCACATGATCACCGACGGATGGTTGTAGTTTTGCCGGATCATCTCGCGCTGCATTACCTTGCAGTTCTCTGCAAACGCCTCGCTTTCTGTAATTTGGTTCACTACCGGGATTTCCACCGAAGTAAGGATCCCCAGCCTGTCGCAAGCCTGTAATACGGCCGGGTCCTGCGGGTAATGCGCCACACGCAGGAAATTGCCTCCCATGGCCTTCAGCAGTTCCACGTCGCGGATCGCCATGGCATCGGGCAGTGCATTGGCCATGTCTTTAAAATCCTGGTGACGGCTGGTTCCTACCAGCTTTACCGGCTGGCCGTTCAGGAAAAAACCTTTTCCCGGGTCGAACACGTACCAACGGAAGCCTAAGGGGTTCGATATTTCGTCGAGCTTAACTTTGGTATCGGCGTCCTCAAGCCTGGAGATCACCTGGTAGAGGTACGGCGTTTCCGGCGACCAAAGATGCGGGCTTAGCAGGTTGGAAAGGTTATGCGAAAAACTTAGCTGAGCCCCGGGCACCGTTTTCACCATGGATTGCTGCTCGGCCACCGTTTTTCCGTCGCCGTCTACGATCGTAGTACGAACCCGTACCCTGCCCGCTTTAGGCAAATTGCTAACGAAGCTGCCTTTTACCATTACATCGGCGCTGCCCGCGGTCACTTTTGGCGTGCTTACAAAAACGCCGTTGGTGGCATTGTTGTCCATATCAAAATGTACCGGGCTTACAGCAACCAGGTGTACGTCGCGGTACAATCCGCCGAAAAATGTAAAGTCCGCCGATAATGGCGGAACATCCTCGTTATGGCTGTTGTTTACTTTAACCTGGATCTCGTTCACCGCGCTGCCCGATGCTGCGAACTGCAGCAGTTCCTTTACGGGAACGCTAAAAAACGTATAGCTCCCGGTATGCCCGCCGGCTTTCTTTCCGTTCACATACACCTCGGCTGCCTGCGCGGCTCCTTCAAAATACAGGTAAATATCCTTGCCTTTCCAGGAGGAAGGAACAAAGATGCGGCGTTGGTACCAGCCTGTGCCGCGGTAGTAGCCGGGCTCATCGTCCAGTACATCGGTCGTGTTCCAGCTATGCGGTACGGAAACGGTCTCCCATTTTACCGTCGCCGGTGAGGCAGGGAACCCCGGGAGATCGCCTTTGTAAAATTGCCAGTTGGAGTTGATGGTTTGGGAGATGCGGTCTTGTGCTTCGACAGTTGAAAGTACGGCCAGCAAACATACCAGGCTCAGTAGAAATCGGATCGGTCTTTTAATCATGGCTATTGTCTTTCGCCGGATAAGTTTTTCGTTGTTCTGAATCAATTTAAGGTTCATTCGTACGATAAATCATCTTGCATTACTAATTTTCCAGTACAAGCTTGCTCCATCCTGCCTCCCCGGCATTTTTGAGCTCTTTTTTCCGGTCTTCCATCACTTTCTTGATCCTGATACCGTATGCCCAACAAGTGCTTTGGCGGATAGAAAGGATCTCGGAAAGCTTATGCGAGGAGATCTTCCCCTTAGAGGAATAAATCAGGAAGATCATATAAAACGCCTTGTTGATGGGGATGCGGCAATTTTGCAGGATGGTGTTGGTGGTCACCGACTCTTCGTAGCCGCATTTGGCGCACCGGTGACTAAACTGCAGGTGCCCGTGGATAGAATGCATTCCGCCGCATTTCCGGCAAGCATATCCCTTACCCCATTTAAGATCCGCCAGGAACCGGGAACAGGTTTCGTTGTCCGGGTAGATCTTGCTGAACTCGGTAAAATCCACCTCGAGCGACATTACCCGGGCGCGCGTTACCTTATCGATATTTTCGTGCAGCTCCTGGTTATCCTGCTCCAGCAGCGTGTTCATCCGCGTAATTTCTTCTGCTTGTTGTTTCAGCAGGTCGTTCACGGCGAGCAGCTCGTGGTTCTGCGCCTCGATGATAGTCGACTTTTCGATCACCTCCCGTGTGCGCTCAAGCACTTCCGATTCGAGCTTTTTGTTCAGGGCATCTTTCAGGTCCTCGTTGATCTTCATCTGCTGGAAGATCCTCCGCTGCACCTTTTCTTTCTTCTTTCTTAACAACCTCACCCTGTCGCCGATGGCGAACGATACAAAAACCATTTCTGTAACAAAGCAAAAGCTAAGGCTATAATGGGTTACCGGTCCAAATGGGATCCAGTCGAGATCGAACGCGATGAGCGTCTTAATCACAAAGCCAATGAGCAGGAAGCTATACCCGAGCACGAAAAACCGCGCCGGACGGTACCCTGCGTTAAACACGTACCAACCTGAAAAATAGGCCACCAGCAACGGAAGGGCTTCGATGATCTTATAGTTGAACCAGTTGCGATTTACCAGCAGGCAAGCCAGCAAAAAGAGCGTGCGCAGTGCGATGGTGCCAATTAGCAGTTTATCGAGCTGTGGCGCTTTTGAACGGAGGTACAATAGTTTCCTGGTAAATAACAGGGCGAAAGTACTGGCCAGGTATAGGGCTATGCCATACGCATACTGGTTCCAGCCCGGGGAATTGGGCCATAAATATTGGTACGCCACACCATCGGCGCTCATTTCATACAAGCCGATGCTCAGGTTATACAAGATATAGTATACGTACTGGCTCTGCCGCATGGCAAAAAACATCATGAGGTTGTAGAAGCTGAATACCAGGATCATCCCGTAAAACACGCCGAAGAAAAAATACTCGTCAAGCGCATATTGGATAAACCAGTTCACAGAACGGAGCACCACGATCACGTTGGCCTGCTGGTGCGATTTGATGCGGATATAATAAACCTGCTCGCCTGTAAGCGAATTATCCAGGATCAGCGTAAAGTTCTTGTGGTGATATTGCCTGATGTTAAACGGCCGCTTGTTCCCGAAGCTGGTCTTTCGGAAAATATGGTCCTTACCCGGCGAAAACACGGCGATATCGTCTATCGTCTGATCGAAAAACTCGAGGATCCACTGCCGTTCGGTATGTTTGGCGCGCCTGATCTTGACCCTGAACCAATAGGCAGAACGGATATTAAAGTTTTTCGGCGTCGAGAGCTCGCTTCCTTTAAACGAATGTGCCAGCGGACCGGTTACCTGTCCGAGCGTGAATTTGCTTTGCGGGTCTTCCAGGTACTCGATCTCTTTGTACGAGAAAATATGCTCATCCAGGCTGTCGCTATAGTTTACCACCTGCTGCGCCCGCAACTGCCGGGGAACGGCCATTATCCCCAAAAATATCCACAAACAAAACAAGCCCGTCCTGTACATCATCCTCATTTTAAAAAACTTAACGCACATCGCCGGAACTGGCTGCGGGCGGGCGGCCGTTAACACCGTCTTTCCCGTACACCGCAATGCGATGCGTTCTCAATAAATAGGGTGTAACCCCTTCTTTCCCGGCCACTTTAAAAGTGATCACTTTCGACGGTTGCTGCGGCATATGGCAATCGATACAATTCGCCTTCATCACAGCGGGAGTTAATCCCACCGCCGCATGCGAAGCCGCATTGTGGCAGCTCATACATTTCTGCGAATATAGTGCAAGACTGGCATTCGCACCATCGTGTGCGTCGTGACAAGAAAGGCAGTCCATGGTTTTCGCTTCGCGGAAGCACTTACTGGCCGCCAGCATCTGCACCTGTTTGCCATGTACATCCGCTTCGCGGGACGTTGCGGCGCCGAACTGCAGGATGTAGAATTGCGATAACGTGTCGCCCGGGCGGAAGCCAAAAGTGGAGCGCTGCGATTCGAGGTCGTTGCCCGAATGACAAACCCCGCAGGTCTCCAGCCGCCGCTGCCGGCTCAACGAACGATAGGCTACCATAAACTTCGCCTTCTTTTCTTCGGGATGGGCGAGATGAAACTCCACATGTGTTTTCGCCGGACCGTGACAGCGCTCACAATCGATCCCCGCGATAAATGAGCCTTTTTCCATCTCTTCGGCCACTTTCAGGGCGCCATCCTGTACAAAATTCTGCCCGATAAACGAGCTATGGCACTCGAGGCATTTGCTTTGAACCACCCGGTCGTAGTACATCAGGTTGGGTACGTAACCCGGGCTGTTCGCCCAGCCGTTCACCTGTTTGAAATACGAAAGCGGCAGCTGGAACAGCCGTTTTCCCTTCCAATAGGCGTATGTTTGCGCATGTGCGCCCGAGCCGATCTTCAGGTCGAAACGTTCTTTGCGCACTTCCCTGCCATCATAGTATCCTACCTGGTAAATACCGCTATCGCGTTTTTCCACGCGGATCTTTGTCAGGTCGTTAAAAGCGAACAGGGGATCGGCGCCCATCACATGTTCGAGGCCTTTGGCGCTGTCGATCATCATCGACGTCTGGTTATGTGCGGTATGAAAGTAAGAAGCCGCAACTCCTGCGTGGCATTTTTTACAGCTTTGGGCGCCGGCATATTCGGCTCCCCGCGGGTCCTCCCGGGCAAACCCGTCCATGCACTGTGAAAATGCCACTACCAGCAGCATGATCGGGCCCAGCACCAGGAACAAACGGGTAGCTCCTTTCATGTTATGTAACGTTAGTTGGTAAACCGGATCTCGCTAAACCCGAATCCGCCGCTGTCGGCATAGATCCTGATCACTTGTTTGCCCGCTTTAAGCGCCACGTTCTTTATTTCCACGAATGTAAAGTTCTTCTCGTTGCCGGTATTTGGAACGGCCACTTCTTTTGCAAACGTCACCTTCCCGCTGGAAACAGACAATTTCCCGTTCGCGTTATCGGCACAAACCCGCAGCCTGAGGTTGTATTTTCCCTTTTTGATTACATTAACGGTATACTGAAGCCATTCGCCTGCCTCGATACCGTTCACGAAATACTGTTCATAAAGGGTAGAATCTTTGCGGATGTCGACCCCATCGTTGCGGTACACCCGGCCCCGGTTACCCGGCGTGTTTTTACCGGTGGAAACATGGTAATCTGCCGTATCCTTGTCGAAATAAGCCACTCCATTCCTGCCCAGGTCAAAGTCGACCGCTTTAACCACGGCGCCTGGCATGATCTTGTTCGCTTTAAACGGTTTCGCGTCAGCAGAGAAAGGCTGCCGGAACATGGCGTCGAGCACATCACGGTGGATGGTGGTATTTTCCAGCCGGGTATAGGTGGCCAGTTCCATCAAGCCGCTATAAGCATTACTTTCTTTCGGTTTCCCGGCGCCCGGACGACCGTTAAAGTAGTTTACCACCGCATCATAGTTCAGGTTCGAGCGGATCTCCATGGGGTTATTGAACCCGAGCTTTTTTAAAGGCCACCAGGCCCAGCCGATGTTGTTGGTCTCGAACAGGCGGATCGCCTCGGTAAACCAAACGTTCGAGTTCTCGCCGGTTTCGCCAAGCCACACCGGGATGTTGTATTCGTCGCGCATCTTTAGCATGTGGTTTACCGAGCCCGGATCATTATAGCTCCAGTACTTGTGAAAGCTCAGGGCCATGTTGTTATCCCAGGCGGGCAGGATCCCGTTATAGTTATTTCCCCAGCCGTTCCCTTCAATTACCACCAGGTGATTTTTATCTACCTCGCGTATCGCTTTGGTAATATCGACCATCAGCTTGCGCAGCGGCACATTCTTTTTCTCTTTGATGCCGTTCTTATCATTGGCCAGGTCTTCAAATCCCCAATTCGGCTCGTTAATAATATCATAAGCGCCTATCCAGGGCTCATTTACGTAGCGTTCCGCCAGCTTTCTCCACAAAGCGATCATTTTTTGCTGGTTGGCTTCACTTTCCCAAAGGGAGGGCTTGGAAGGGTCGCGGTCAGAAATATTGAGGTCGTTGCCTTGTCCGCCGGGCGCCGCATGTAAATCGAGGATGAGGTACATCCGGTTCGCTTTACACCAGGAAAGCAGGCTATCTGTAATAGCGAAGCCTTTTTCCAGCCAGGTATTTTTTCCGGCGACGGGTTCCTTGTCTGCGGGCAGCGTATACAGGTTAAAATGCATGGGCAACCTGATGGAATTAAATCCCCAGGCTTTCATCGAATCAACATCGGTCTTCCGGGTATGGTTAGCAAGCCAGAGGTTGTAAAACTCCTCCGTTTGTTTAGCCCCCATCAGTTCTTCGATCCTTTCGCGGATGCGGTATTGCTGCCCTTCGCGGTTAATCCGAAGCATATACCCTTCCTGTAACATCCAGCCGCCAAGCCCCATTCCGCGGAGCAACACATTCTCACCTTTACCGTTCACGATACGTTTACCATCGGCGTGCAAAAAGCCCTGGGCAGCCACCTGGATGGAGGTGATGCCGGCCAGGAAAAATAAAATGGTCAGTTTCTTTAACATGTGCTAATAATTGGTCGTTGCGAACGCTAATAAATTGGTGTTCCAAAGGAACTAAATATGTACGTTAATCTGTTTAACTACCGGATCTTTGTTTGGTAGAAGCCTGATCTTCCCGTAAAAAAGAGGTATTCCCTTTCTTTTCCGCCAAAGGCGATGGTTACCGGCCGTTCCGGTGTTTTTATCACGCCCGTTTGCTTCCCGGTTCTATCGAATACGTAGATCTCGCCATCGGCCACGTAGAGGTTGCCCTGCGCGTCCGTTGCAGAACTATACTCCCCATTTTCTACAAAGTAGGTTAGATCTGACAAGTACCCTGCGGCGTCTACGCTGCATTTTACGGTGCGCTTGTCATATTCGTCCGCCAGGTATACCGGTTTCCCGGGGAATGCTTCCGCCAGCGAATTTGACCTGGCAAGATCGTACACTACCGGGATGATGGTTACACCGTCCGGCGCGACAAACGCTTCTTTTGGACGGGCTACGGTCACCGTGTTAAAATCATGGTAATCGCGCCACCGGTTAGCCGGATACAGCGCTTTGTACACATCAGCGATCGAGCCCATTGGCACTTTCTTTAAAGCTGTCATAGTCTCCTCGGGATGCTCCGGGTCTACCGAATATACCAGGGTACCGAAGCCTGAATTTCCCCAGCCGCTGAACGATGTCCCGCCGGCATCTTCCGGCAGCGGGAACACCTCCGGCTTGCCATTTACCAGGTAACCGGGTCGCGGAGTATACTTGAACACCACCAGCAACTGGTCATTTTTATCGCAGGCAAGGGAAAGCGGTTCCCACGGAAAGTCGGCCAGCAAACTCAGCGACCGGGACGCTGCCGACCATCTATAGATCCTTTTTAAGCGTGTTTCGCTAAAGTAAACGTTGCCCTTACTGTCGCTGCACATCCCGTCGGCAAACTCAAAGCCTTTGGCCAGCAGCCGTACCTGCGCGGGGGAAGCCGGTACCGTGCTCTTATCCAGCTTCAGTCGAACAAACTCCCAGGGCCTGATCTCTTTATCAGAATTGATGTCGTAGATGGGCAGGGTGGTGGTATATTTTGTCTGGCTGTAGTTGTGCACGTTCAGGAACTCGATATTCTGCGGGTCCCAGGTCCTCACCCCGGCCGAAAACGGGGTGTTCACCCTGATCACCCGGAACATATACAGGTTGGCAAAAACCATATTGCTGCAATTGTCGAGCTCCACCGGCTGTGCATTGCTGCTTTCGCGGCTCTCCTCTTCGAGCTGGAGGGCGTAGATCTTCCAGTTCGATACATTTTTAAATCGTACTTCGTTGCGCACATGGTGCTCCACAGACATGGCATAAATCCTTCCGGGTGTAGCTGTATTCGAAATATACATGCCAGATGTTGCGAAAGTATTGGCCGTCCAGATGTCTTTAAAAGTACCTCCGCCGCCGTTGGTGATCCATAAGCTCCAATATTGCGTATCCCAGGCTACGTCCATCCCCTGCAGTACCCGGGATGGCTGCTGGTTAAACCCGCTACCGCGGTTTTGGCTTCCTCCCTGCGGACCGGGACGGTTCATAGTGCCATGCCCGCCGATAAACTTTACATCGTTCATGTACGATTTTTCGCCTGCCATCCACTTACAGGCTACCGCCCGATTATTCCAGGCGCCGGTAGAAAGCCCGATGCCGGTTAGAATATTGGTCCCGTTTACAGGCGCTTCCACCATGGCCTTCGGCTGACCGAAACTTCCAAAAGCTTCGGTATTATCCGCAAGGATAAATTGGGTAGCCACCGGGTTGAGCCCGATCAATACCGTATTGGGCTTTAACCTGATCGTTTCCGTTATCCGGTACCATCCCTGCGGCACATATACGGCCGGGTATTTATCTACGGCTTCCTGTATCGCCCTGGTGTCGTCCGTTTCGCCGTCGCCTTTTGCGCCCAGCGTTTTCAGGTTGGCCCAGGTTTGTATGGCAGGCAGTTCGGGAATATCTTTTACCGCTTCCGCGGGAAGTGCGTTCAGCTGGGTAAGATCTTCGGTGGTCTTAAATACCGGTGCCGCGTCGATCCCGTCGATATGAAGGCCGTAAATAAAGTTGCTGATGCGATAGATTGCGCCTTTTCCTGGCGTTTGCTTTCCGCTCCTGCGGTAGCTGGCCAGCACAGGCACGTTCCGGCACACCACATTACGCAGGCTCACCTGGTTAAACGCATTCCCTTCGTTGCTGATCACGATCGCCGGGCCCGTCACTTTGTCGAACAGGCAGTCTTCCATGAACAGCTTCTCGTGGTAGTTTGGATCGATCTCGATCACCGTGGGTACATTCTTCGCCTGCAGGCGCACAATGGTCAAACCTGCTTCCTGGGTTTTTATGGCGGCCTTTCGTTGTCCTTCAAAATATGTATCCACCATCATATATTGCCATCCCGGCGACGGCTTGGTGGTATAGATCCCGTAGTCGCCGCCAAAGAAACGCACGTCTTCCATCTCGTTCCCCACATCGAACAGTCCCGCCTTGCCGTTGCCGATATTCACATCCACATGGGCGATGAAGCTATGCTGCGCGAAATGTGCCCGGAGCGCCACCGCCGCCGGGTTGCCGTCTTCGATGCGGATATCCACGTTGGAAAGTGCGCTGTAGAATGTTCCTGCTCCCGCATCACGTGGCGATTGCCCTGGTTGAACTATCCCGCCGGTAAACCAGAAGAGGTATTTCGCCTGCCCTTTCATGCCGGGGTCGGCTTCCCGGAAACCGGGAGAACTCTTTCCCAACACAAAAACCGGGCGATTTTTCCCGTATCCGATCACCCTCACGGCCTGCGGAATGCAGATCGTTTTACTTAACAGGTAAGTGCCTTCGGGAATGAACAATACCCCGAAATTGTATTTGATCTTCACCTGGTTGATGGCCTCCTGCAATGCATCAGACACATCGGCTTTGCCATCTGCGGAGATCTTAAAATTCCCGGGAGTGAAGTAAACGGCATCCGGGTCCCAGAGGCGTTGCTGGTAGAACGAACGGCTTTTCGGCGTGGCGGCTGCGGCCACAATCACGACCAGTAAACAGCAGCAGGTAACTAAAACTCTTTTCATTGCCCGGTTATTTCCAAACGTAAGTAGCTACCGCACCCCGCTCCAGCGTGGCTGCAGCCGTTTTTCCCTGGTACCGTATAGCGAAAACCTGTGCGGCCTGCCCGGCGTTGCATACGATCAGCACCTTTTTACCGTCGGGCGTTTTAAAGGCTACGTTGGGAAGGTTTTCCGGTTCCGGCGAGGCGATCCTGACGGAACCCGGCCGTACAAATTTCGATGCATGCGCCACCGAGTAATAGGCCACGTTTCGTGTCACCAGGTCTTTATCGATCGTTACCGCGCCCTGGCACGATGGGCAGCCGCCCCTGTCTGTAAAGGGCCTGTTTTGCGGATCGGCGGCCAGGTTCCATTCCAGCACGTTGCGGCTCCAGTTGCGGGTAGCGCCAATGATCAGGCGCCGCACGGGTGAGCCGATGTTCAGCTGCTGGCTGTTGGGGCGCTCGGTCACCATCTGCTCGGTGAAATATATATTCTTATCGGGATGTGCGTTGTGTACATCGCTCAGCGCATCGATCGTACCGCCGTATAAGTGAAATCCCGACCCGTCAACATATTTGCGCGCCTCCGGATCGTCGAGGATAGAGATCGGGTAATCGGGCCGGTCGGCATTGTGGTCATAGATAATGATCTTAGTCTTGATCTCTTCAGCCCGGAACAGCGGGCCGAGGTACTGTTTAATAAAGATCGCCTGGTCCGGCGCCGGCATCAGCAAACTGGGATTGTTGCCCGGATGCAGCGGCTCGTTCTGGACCGTGATCGCATCGATGGTGATCCCCTCCGCTTTCATATCTTTAATGTATCGTGCCAGGTACTTCGCGTAGGCGCCGAAATACTCGGGGCGCAACATGCCGCCGCGGGCGTCGAAGCTGGTTTTCATCCATTCCGGCGGCGACCATGGTGAGCCCAGCACCTTGATCTTCGGGTTAATGGCCAGGATCTCCTTCATCACGGGGATCACGTCGGCGCGGTCTAACCCAAGATCGAACTTCTTCATCTCCGGGTCTGTTTGCCCCTGCGGAAGATCGTTATAAGTAAACACCTTCTCATTCAGGTCTGACGCGCCGATGCTTAACCGCAGGTAACTGATGCCGATATTCTTCTCATCATAAGCGAACAACTCTTTTAACAAGGCGGCCCTCTTATCGGCGCTCATCCGCACAAGGTGCATGGCGCTTCCGCCCGTGAGGGCAAATCCGAACCCATCGATGGGCTGATATACCTGTTTTTCGTTCACCTCGATCACCGGTCCGGCTGCAGCAGTTTCTGTAAAGCTAAGTGCGGGCTGTTGCGCGAAAAGTGCGGAACGGTCCGGTTTGGTTAACCACAGATCAACCGTGCCTTTTTCCTGCGCCAGCACAGGGTTTACCGGCGACCCGAATATTGCTGCCGCGAAAAAGAAGATGCTGCCAAGACGTTTCATACGTATTATTGGATAATGAACGTGGAAATAGAATGTGGTAAACTGGTGGCGTCAGCTGCCTTTCCGCCGATCCATAATTTATACGGGAGCTTTTCCGCGGTGCGGTTCATCACCACCACGGCCAGCTTGCCGTCGGTGTTGATAAATGCGGTTGATATTAACTTATCGCGGTTTACCGAAGTGGCCACGCGTTTCGCGCCAGGGCGGATAAATTTGGAGAAATGGCCCATGTAATAATAAGCGTTGGTGTAGATCAGCTTGCCGGTTTTGGTATCTGCATGCAGCGGCGCAAAGCAGAAGTTACCTACGTGGTTCGGCCCGCCGGTCTCATCGAGCAACATGTTCCAATCGGTCCAACCCGCCGTACCGCTGTTAAAGTCGTTGATCATGGAGTAACCGTAACGTTCGCCCAGGCGCCATTGCATCATGCTGTCTACGTTAAATTTCTCGTTACAACCTTCGGTGAAGAACAGCTGCTTACCGGGATATGATTCGTGTACGCTTTTTACGTTGTTAAACAGCATATCGCTGCCGGTCCAGAACTCGTACCAATGGTAGCCGATTCCCCATATATATTTTGCCGCCTGCGGATCACCCAGCAGCACGCTGGCCCGTTGCTGGATCAGGTCGCGGTTATGGTCCCAGGCGATCAGCTTCCTGGAGGCCATTCCTTGTTTCTGCAGTGTTGGCCCGAGAAAATTCTTGATAAAGTCGCGCTCTGCTTCGGCGGTAAAAACGCACGATTCCCACCGTTGGGTGGCCATAGGCTCGTTTTGCACGGAAAGGCCCCAAACCGGCATACCGCGTGATTCAACCGCTTTAATATATTTCACATAGTGATTAGCCCAGCTCTGCATAAATTCAGGCTTCAGCGTGCCGCCCTGCAGGCGGTTGTTGTTGGATTTCATCCAGGCGGGCGGGCTCCACGGACTAACAAACAGGGTCAGCTTACCTCCTGCCGCCTCGATGGCGCGTTTCATCAGCGGAAATTTGAACTTCTCGTCGTGTGCCACGCTGAACGTTTTCAATGCCGCATCGTTAACTTCTACGTAATCATACATATCGCTCGAAAAATCGCAGCTGGCGATATTGGTCCGCCCCAGCGTGAACCCGATACCATTGGTACGGTCATAATAGGCTTTCAGGAATTCCGCCTGTGCCTCTTTCGGGAGCTTGGCAAAAGTTTCCGCGGTGGCGTCCGTCAGGCTTCCGCCGATGCCCACCAGTGTTTGAAACGTGGTAACCGGGTCCACAAATACGGCCACCTGTGTTTCGAGCGGTTGCTTCAGGTCTTTGAACGTCAAAGTACCGGTATTCGAAATACGGAGGTCCGAATGATCGGCTGTGGTATACACCGTGGCCGTTTTATTTGCGATGGCGAAAGGCGGTTTTTTAACGGCAGTTTTCTGCTGCGCCTGTGCCAGGGAAGATGCGGCTAAAACCAAAAGAATAAAAGAGAACTGTTTCATGTATATGTATGTGTGTGTTGCATGTTTACCAGGTGTAAGTTCCTACGGCGCCGCCTGCGAGGCTGCTCGTCACCAGTTTGCCATTAAATTTGATGTTAAAATTTTGCACGGTTGCCGACGTATTCAGCACGATGAGCACTTTTTTGCCTTCGGGCGTTTTAAACGCCACATTCGGGAGGCCGGCAGGCAGGTTACTGGCGATCCTTACCGATCCCGGGCGAACAAATTTCGACGCATGGGCGATCACGTAGTACGATACATTTTTCAAGACCGATGCACCCACCGTAAGCGCTCCCAGGCAGGTACTGCACCCGCCGGCTGTGTAGGGACGGTATAACGGATCGGCCGCCAGGTTCCACTCCAGTACATTGCGGCTCCAGTTGCGGGTAGCACCAATGACCAGGTTCTCTACGTGCCACTTCAGGTCGCCCGCAAAATTCCCCGGTCCGCCTACCCATTGCTCCGTAAAGTAAATGTTCTTGTCGGGATACGCATCGCGCACCTGCGATAATGCGCTGATGTTGCCGGCATACAGGTGGAAGGCCGAGCCGTCTACAAACGGCCTGGCTGCGGCATCGTTCAGGACGGTGAGGGGATAATCCGGGCGATCGGCATTATGGTCGTAAATAATGATCTTGGTTTGCAGGCCTGCGGCACGGAGCGCCGGGCCGAGGTGGTTTTTGATAAACGTAGCCTGTTCAGTGGCGGTCATCACCATACTTGGATTATTCCCGCCATGTAGCGGCTCATTCTGCGGGGTAATGGCATCGATGGTGATGCCTTCGGCTTGCATTGCCTGGAGGTATTTTACGAAATACCGGGCATAGGTGGGATAATATTCCGGCTTAAGACTTCCCCCTACGAAAGCAGCGGAGGTTTTCATCCATAAGGGCGCCGACCATGGCGATCCCAGGATCTTCATGCCCGGGTAAATGGCAAGGATCTTTTTAAGCACGGGAACCAGGTCCGTTCTCTCCTTATCGATACTGAACTGCAGCAGGTCAGGATCGGTTTGCCCCACCGGGATGTCGTTGTATGTAAACGCCGAAGCGCTCAGGTCTGACGCACCGATGCTGATCCGGAGGTAACTTACCCCGATATAAGTACTATCTACGGCGAAGAGATCCCTCAAAACCGCGTCTTTCGCCGAAGCGGGCAAGGCATTGATCAGCGAAGCGCTGCCACCGGTAAGCGTATAGCCAAAACCGTCGATGGTTTGAAACGTTTGTGCCGTGTCTACTTCAACAGACGGGAACTGGTTGGTTGTAGCGGTAAAAACAAGGCTCTCGTTCTGCTTCTGGAAGAGCGAAAACTGGTCGGGCGTGGTGAGCCAAAACGCGACATCGGTTTTCAGCGGCTTCACGGGTACGACAACCACGGGCGCTACCGGCGCGGGCTGATCGCCGTTACCGCTTTTTTTCTTGCAGCCCACAACAATAAACGGCACCAGGAGCAGGCACAGGAACAACGGCGCCAGGCTGATAATAGATCGTCTCATAGCGTTGCCTTATAGCAGTTCAAATTTGCTTTCGAGCAAAATCTTGTCCGAAGCCGTCCCGATCATCAGTTTAAACTCGCCCGGCTCGGTATCCCATTTCATTTGCGCGTTATAAAACGAAAGCTTCTCTTTATCGATGGTAAAGGTGACCGTTTTACTTTCGCCCGCTTTCAGCATAACCTTTTCAAAGGCTTTCAGCTCTTTTACCGGCCGTGTTACGCTTGCAAATCGGTCCTGGAGATAAAGCTGCGCGACTTCCTCACCGGCGTATTTACCGGTATTGGTGAGGGTAAAGCTGGCCGTAAATGTTTCGTTATTCTTTACCTGGGTTTTACTGAGCTTCAGGTCGGTATAAGAGAAGGTGGTATAGCTGAGACCGAACCCAAACGCGAACCTTGGGCTGTTCGGCGAGTCGATATACGCGGAGCGATAAACGATGTCTTTGTCGCTGGTTGACGGGCGCCCGGTACTTTTCGAAGCGTAATAGATAGGAATTTGTCCCTCCGACCTCGGGAAAGTAATAGGGAGCTTGCCTGCAGGATTATAATCTCCGAAAAGGACATCCGCCATGGCATTCCCGGCCTCGCTGCCCAGCCACCAGGTGTATAAAATAGACGAAGCATTGTCTGCGGTCCAGTTAAAGATCAGCGGCCTGCCGGCCATTACCAGCACCACTACTGGCTTACCGGTGGCTACCAGGGCTTTAACGAGGTCCTCCTGTATTCCCGGCAGGTGAATATCGGCACGGCTTTTTGCTTCGCCGCTCATGTCGAACGCCTCACCTACGGCTACTATCGTTACATCCGCTTTTTTTGCGGCGGCCACCGCTTCGGCGAAACCGCTGCGGGTAGTGTCTTTAATGCCGCAGCCTTTGGAGTAGATCAGTTTAGATTCGCCGCCAAGCTTGTTCACCAGCCCGTCGTATAGGGAAACCAACTGGTCGTTATCCCATTGTACGGACCAGAAGCCTTTCATATCGGTATTAGATTTTGCCAGCGGACCGATCACTGCAATAGCACCGACGTTTTTTGACAGCGGCAGCAGCTGGTTCGTATTTTTTAGCAATACGATACTTTTTGCGGCCACATCACGGGCCGCTTTGCGGTTTTTGGGCGAATTCAGCTCTTTTTCTTCCCGCTCCGCATTGCTGAAACGGTAGGGATCATCAAAGAGCCCCAGTTCAAATTTCTTGCGAAGCACGCGTTTCACGGCATCGTCTACCAGGGCGAGAGGCACTTTCTTATCGGCAACCAGTTTAGCCAGGCTGCTTATGTAAGCGCGGCCTTCCATGTCCATGTCGCTTCCTGCCGTTAACGCCTGCCGGGCCGCTTCTGCGTTGTCTTTCGAATAACCATGAGCGATCATTTCGCGGATAGAGCCCCAATCGCTTACCACGAACCCTTTAAAGCCCCATTTCCCTTTTAAGATATCGCGCTGCAGGTAGCTGTTCGCGGTAGCGGGAATGCCGTTCAGCTCGTTAAATGAATTCATGAAGGTGGCCGCACCGGCATCTAAGGCCGCTTTAAATGGCGGCAGGTATACTTCCCAAAGCATGCGGTCGCTCATATCTACGGTATTGTAATCACGGCCTGCCACTGCGGCGCCATATGCGGCGAAATGCTTGGCACAGGCCATAATGGCGTCCAGGTTTCCCAGGCCATTGCCCTGGAATCCTTTTACGCGGGCGGCAGCGATCAGCGATCCGAGGTACGGGTCTTCGCCGGCGCCTTCCATTACGCGTCCCCACCGGGGATCACGGGCAATATCCACCATGGGTGCAAAGGTCCAGTGCACACCGGCGGCCGCAGCTTCGCGTCCGGCAATGCGCGAGCCCAGCTCAATTGCTTCCAGGTCCCAGCTTGCCGCTTCAGCCAGCGGGATCGGGAATGTTACCCGGTAGCCATGGATCACGTCGAGCCCGAACAGCATCGGGATCTTCAGTCGTGACTGCATGGCGGCATCCTGAATAAAGCGCGTGTCTTTTGCGCCCCTCACATTGAGCATCGAGCCCAGTTTGCCTTGCTTAATTTCTTCGAGTTTGTTGCTGCCTTTACTGATCGGGCCGGTGGCGTCGCGGTCGCTGGTGTACTGGTTTAATTGCCCGATCTTTTCGTCAAGGGTCATCTTCGCCAGTAAGGCTTCTACCTTAACGTCGATGGCATCTTTAACCGTTTTTTTTTGCGCGAAAAGAGGGATAGTAAAGCTAAGTAAAAGGAGGGAAACGGCTATTGCTCTATTGTTCATTTTATTGTTCGATAAGTTTGTACACGCGCACATAGTCCACTTCCATGGATGCGGGGAAAATATTGTCATCCACACCTTTGGCGCCTCCCCAATCGCCACCGATGGCAAGGTTCAGCAGGATATGGAACCGTTTGTCGAAAGGCCAGTATTTCGGGCCTTTGTTCTCATTGAAGGTTTCGAAGATCATTTGGTCATCGATAAAACCACGGATCGCGTCCGGTGTCCAGTCCACGCGATACTTGTGAAAGGCGGTGGAAACCCCGTCAATTTTCTTCGTACTTGTTTTCTGTGTGTTGATCTTAAAATAGTAAGCTTCGCAATGGGTGGTAATGTGCACCACATCCTGCTCGTAGCCTACATGTTCCATGATGTCGATCTCGCCCGACTGCGGCCATCCGCCGTACACCCAATCGGTGGGCAACATCCAGATTGCCGGCCAGGTGCCCTTTCCTGAAGGTAATTTGGCACTGATCTCGAAGCGGCCGTATAAAAAGTCCGCCTTGTTTTTGGTGACCAGGCGGGCGGAAGTAATGTTCCTGTTTCCGATCTCCTCTTTGCGGGCGGTAATGGTGAGCTTACCATTGGCAACACCGGCGTTGCTGAGATTATCCGTATAATATTCCAGTTCGTTATTACCCCAGCCTGAGCCGCCAACGTCGTACCCCCACTTCGCCGGATCGGGCTTACCCGTATAATCAAACTCCTCCGCAAAGGAAGGTTTGGTTTCAAACTTCCAATCTTTAAGCACAATGGGTTGTGTGGGCAGGTACATGGGGCCAACCGGGTCTTTTTTCCCGGAGCAGGCGATCATCAGTACGGCAACACAAGCAAACGTGGTATTGCGAGGGGTTAGTTTTTTCACGCTCTTCACTTCATAAAAGTACCAGGAAGCAGGATCCCGCCTCCTGGTACCAGGTGATTTCTTACGGATGTAGTGTTTTTATAGGGTTCCGCCCCATTCTTTACTTTGTTGTAACTTGGTGTTATTCATCTCGTTCTGCGGAACGGGGAATATCTCGTTTTTCCCGGCTACAAAGCCTTTAAACGCAAGTACGGAGGCCGCTTTGCCCCAGCGCACCAGGTCCAGCCAGCGATGGCCTTCGGCAGCGAGCTCGATGCGGCGCTCTTTCATGATGTTATCAAGGGTAACCGCAACCGGTCCGAGGCCTACTCTCGCCCTTACTGCATTCAGCAACTGGTAGGCACGGCTGCCTGCTGCTACCGACGCTCCGCTTTGCATTAACGCTTCCGCTTCGAGCATGTACGTATCTGCCAGGCGGATCTCGTAGATATCTTGCTGGAAGTTCAGCTCAAGCTGTCCCGAAGCGGCCTTGGTAGACACGCGTCCCGCAAACTTCTCGATGAAGTAACCGGTATTCTGGTAAGCATGTTTATAAGATACGATACCTGCTTTTTCAAGGCTGTCGAGGTTAGCCACGGTAGGCTTATTGCGGGGGTCGTAGTGGATCAGGTCGAAGAACTCCTGGGTGAAGGGTTGTGTGCTCCAGCCGGAAACATAGTCGGGCGCTTGTGCCGGTTTCAGGGCGATGTAGTTACGCGGACCAACAATGATACCGATCACGTTGCCTTCTCCCGACCCGGAAGAATAGTTGCCCCAGCCTGCGTTAGAAGTAGAGTTATACACGATCTCGAGTACCGACTCGGTATTAAACTTATTCTTCACGTTCCAGAGATCAGCGAAGTTAGCGAGCAGTTTATAACCGTAAGTGGGGTTGACAGCACCAGGAGTAGGTCCGTTCACCAGGGCCAGCTCGGCAGCAGCCGGTCCGTATTTGTTTTGCCAGAGGTAAACTTTACCTAACACGGCGTGGGCGGCACCCTGGGTAATGCGACCGCCTTCTGTAGCAGCGGGCACGGTTGCAGGAAGATCAGCCATGGCCTCGCTGAGATCTTTCTCGATCTGTTTGTAAACTTCCGCCGGCGCCACCTGGGTAACGTCGTACATTTTCTCGGTCTCTATGGGCTCGAGGATGAGCGGAATGTTCTTAAAGAAGCGTACCAGGTCAAAATAGAAGATGGCCCGCAGGGTTTTCGCCTCCGCTACATAACGTTTCTTCAGGTTAGCGTCCATATTAATGCCGCCGATCTTCTGCAGGAAGGTATTGGCCCTGAAAGCGCCGGTAAATCCTTTGCTCCAGAGATACGCGCTGCAGCCATTGCCGGAGCTCGGCGTAAACGTGTAAGTGTTCACTGTCTGGAAGTCGCCAAAATCTGACGGGGAGTCGCCGCCCGCCAGGTTATCGTCTGCAGCCACGTTCATGATACTGAACTTAGCGTAGTAGCCGCCCGCCTGGCTGCCGAATATGTCATACACTGAAACCAGCGATGCGTACGCCTGCTCCGGCGTTGAATAGTAATTCGACACCAATACACGTTCTCTCGGGTTTACCTCGAGATAATCCTTACAACCTGCCAGTACCTGGATACCCAGGGTAAAGGCTGCGATATATGCTAATTTATTTTTCATTTCTGCTTTATTCTTTAATTAAAATCCAACATTTAAACCTAACATGAATGATCTTGCCTGCGGATAAACACCCCTGTCTACGCTGAATACGGTACCGCCGATCTCAGGATCATAGCCGGTATATTTAGTGGCAGTGAACAGGTTTTCGCTCATGGCATATACCCTCACCCGGTTCATTCCGGCTTTTATCGTGAGCGTCTTCGGCAGGGTGTAGCCCAGCTGGAATGTTTTGAGGCGGAAGTAAGAGCCATCTTCCAGGTAACGTTTAGAGAACTTGGTATTATTACCGTTTGGATCGGTCTCTACTACGCGGGGCATGGTGTTTGAAGGATTGGTAGGGGTCCAGCGCTCCAGGATCTCTTTCTGGTAGTTGGCATAAGTTACATCTAACCTGCGCAATCCCTGGAAGATCTTATTGCCGGTAACACCGTTTCCGAAAGCCACCATATCGAATGCCTTATAACCAAGGTTCAGCGTTAAACCATAAGTCATTTTAGGGATCGGGCTGCCGAGGTAAGTACGGTCATTCGCGTCGATGGCGTTGTCGCCGTTCAGGTTAGCGAACTTGATATCGCCAGGCTTAGCGCTAGGCTGGAGTTTCGAAGTCCCGTTAGGTCCAACATAGGTATCTACTTCTGTCTGTGTCTGGAAGATGCCCAGCATCTCGTAACCAAAGTATTCGTTGAACGAGCGGCCCAGTCCGGTCCGAGTGAAGTTACCCATGGTCTGGAAGCTTGCCGCGTTGTCCTGGATGAACAGGATACCTGGCAGTAGCTTGGTCACCTTATTTTTCAGGAAGGAGCTGTTTCCGTTTAAGCCCAGGTTAAAATCGCCGATCTTCTTGCGGTAACCCAGCTCGAACTCAACACCGGTATTTTGCATGGCACCTACGTTTTGTGCGCTGCCGCCTACGCCGAGGTAAGCAGGGACAGGAGGGGTTTGCAGGATGCCTACGGTCTCTTTTTTGTAAAAGTCGACGGTGAAAGTCATGTTGGTAAACAGCGTAGCATCAAAGCCGATGTTGGTCTGGCGCGTTTCTTCCCATTTCAGATCCGGGTTGGATGCTGCTGCGGGGCTCCAGCCGATGGTGCTGGCGTCTGTGGTGCCAAAAGTATAATTGCGACCGCTGCCCACCAGCGAAACGTAAGCGAAATCGCCGATCACGTCGTTACCGGTAACGCCGTAACCACCGCGGATCTTCAGGGTGTTGACCACCTTATTTTCCGGCCAGAAGGTTTCACGGGTAGGTACCCATCCGAGGGAGAACGAAGGGAACACCCCGTACTTGTTATTTGCGCCGAAACGGGAAGATCCGTCCCTGCGGATGAGCGCAGTTACCAGGTACTTTTCGTCGTAGTTATAGGTTAAACGCGAGAAAAGCGAGTTCACTTTGTGGAAAGTACCGTCGCCGCCATCCGCAGTACGGTCACCTGCAACCGGTTTATAGTTCAGGTTCGCCTGGTCGAAATTCGTAGCGATCACATTGGCAAAGTTCACGTTCAGGCTTTTGGTATCGTTATCCATATAAACGCCCTGGCCGACCAGCAGCATGCCGTTATGTTTCCCAAAACTGCGGGTATAACTCAGCGTATTTTCAAAATTGTAGGCAAACACACTGTTTATCGAACGGTTGAACTGTGTTTTGGTATTGGTGCTCGAAGAGTTTAGGTAATAAAGCGGGGTATAACCTTCGCCACCGTAAAAGGCGATCTTGGAGCCCAGGCTGGAGCGGAACTTTACATTCTTGTAAGGCTCGATATCAGCGAAGACGTTTCCAACCACGTTATGGTCCCAGCTGTAGTTACCCAGGCGGGTGCGGATATAAGCAAGCGGGTTGCTCATTTCCTGGCCTACGGCCGAAGAGATCCCGTAAGGGTTTCCGTTCGCGTCTCTCAGCACGTTTGGCAAGATATACGGGGATGCGGCGATAAGGGCCGGGTTTGTTTCCACGGCTGGCGTAATAGGATCAAGGTTGATGGCAGAGCTTAACGGCCCGCCAAACTCGCTGTTGGTATTTCCGAGGCTGCTGTTCTTGGCATGGCTATAGCCCATGTTTTCGCCGAAGGAGATCCATTTAGCCGGCTTAAAGGTCGAGTTGATGCGCACGTTCGACCTTTTCCATTTGGAGATCTCGGTGGCTACGATCCCATCCTGGTCGATCAGGCCGAAAGAAGAATAGAAATTGAGTTTTTCATTTCCGCCGGCTACGCTGAATTCGTGCGATTGACGGGCGGTATTGTCATTAAAAATAAGCGATTGCCAATCTGTGCCCACGCCATAGGTTGATGGCGTAGCGTAAGGTGCCGCTTTGCCTGCGGCCAATGCGGATTCGTTCCGGATGGTGGCATACTCGGTCGCGTTCAGCAGGTCCAGTTTTTTTGCCGGGGAGGACGTTCCGTAGAAAGTGTTGTAGTTGATCTGGAGCTTCCCGGATTTACCTTTTTTGGTGGAAATAATGATTACCCCGTTTGCGGCACGGGCGCCGTAGATCGCCTGCGAGGCAGCATCTTTAAGTACCTCGATGGATTCGATGTCGTTCTGGTTGAGGTAACCGATCCCTCCGTTGTCTACGATCACACCGTCTATCACCCACAGCGGATCGTTGTTCCCGCTGCCCGAGTAGGTGGTATACCCTCTCAAACGAACGGTCGAGCTGGTTCCGGGCTGACCGTTACCTGCGGCGATGGTAAGTCCCGAAGTACGGCCCTGTAACGCCTGCTCAACACGGTTGATCGGCATCGTCTCGAGGTCTGCAGCTTTAACGCTGGAGATCGCACCGGTAACCACGCTCTTTTTCTGCGTGCCGTAACCGACTACAACCACTTCGCTCAGGTTGGTCACGTCGTCGCTCAGTCGCACGTTAACGGAAGACTGGTTATTTACGGGAATTTCCTGGCTGGCATAACCCACGAACGAGAATACCAGGGTACCATTGGCCGGTACGCTGATGGAATAACCTCCCGAGATACCGGTAGAAGTAGCTACCTTTTTATCGCTTTTAAGCACTACTGACACACCGGGCAGCGGTTGGCCCTGCGAGTCGTTTACCACACCTTTAACGGTTACATTTTGCGCCCTCGCAAATGTGAAACCGAAACATAGGAGCATGATCAATAACGTAATTTTTTTTGTCATAGAAATAAGATTTATAAAAGTTAGTTAGTTCCGGACTGCAGTACAGCCGTTTCATTGGTGCCGTAAAACTAGGGTAGTTTAAAACAAAAAACAAGAAAATATTTTCATAAAATGCTGACTAATAGCGTATTATAAAAATTTTGATACGCTTTAGAACCGTAAGCTAATCGGGCTAAATATGTGATAATCACTATAATTCGAATTAACCGGAGCCGACGTGTAATAATTATGATACGCTTCCATACCATTGATTTTTTTTACTCACAATACAGCATAGAGCAGGACAGTTACCGCATTGTTGATAAAAAATGATGTCGTTCATCCTTTTTTACACAGGATTTTATAGCTTAGGGAATGAAAATCTCTAAGCTATTCTTAACACTATTGTTTATCCAGGGAAGCGTTGCATTTGCACAGCGCCCTGGTTTCGGTCCGCCTCCACCCCCGGACCCGTTTGTACAAATGATCATGAAGGAAGCGACAGACAATTCGCAGCTCGAAAAGCTGGCGCATGAGCTCTTCGACGTGATCGGCCCACGCCTGGTGGGTACTCCACAAATGAAACAGGCCAATGATTGGGCCGTGGCAAAATATACTTCCTGGGGAATTGAGGCACGGAACGAGCAATGGGGGGAATGGCGCGGCTGGGAAAGAGGCATCTCACATATCGATCTTATATCTCCGCGGGTACGCTCGCTCGAGGGGATGCAGCTGGCATGGAGCCCCGGTACGAACGGAAAGACCATTACCGGTGAGGTGGTGATCCTGCCCGACCTGGCGGATTCCATGGCGTATGTAAGCTGGATGCCTTCTGTAAAGGGGAAATTCGTGCTGGTATCGATGAATCAGCCCACCGGGCGGCCGGATTACAACTGGGAGGAATTTGCCACCAAAGAATCTTTCGATAAAATGAAAGCAGCCCGAACCGCACAAACGACTGCATGGGCAGGCAGGACCCGAAAAACCGGCATGACGGTGAAAAACCTTCATCTCGCACTCGAAAAAGCGGGTGCAGCAGGTATCGTAACCTGCAACTGGTCGGCAGGATTTGGTGCAAACAAGATCTTTGGCGCAAACACGACTAAAATCCCGACAATAGACATCTCGTTGGAGGATTATGGCCTCGTGTACCGTCTCGCGGAATTCGGCGACAATCCAAAGATCAGCGTACGCACCGAATCCAAAGAAAAAGGAGCAGTACCCGCTTTTAATACCGTAGCAGAAATTAAGAGCACGGTAAAGCCAGATGAATACGTGATGCTGTCCGCTCACTTCGACTCGTGGGATGGCGCCAGCGGCGCTACCGATAACGGCACCGGTACCCTCACGATGATGGAAGCGATGCGTATTTTAAAGAAACTCTACCCGAATCCCAAACGCACGATCCTGGTAGGTCACTGGGGAAGCGAAGAACAGGGATTAAACGGTTCCCGCGCATTCGTACAGGACCATCCCGAAATAGTAAAGAACCTGCAGGCCTTATTTAACCAGGATAATGGTACGGGCCGTGTTGTGAATATCTCCGGGCAGGGCTTCCTCAATTCGTATGAATATATCGGTCGGTGGCTGTCTAAAGTCCCTGCCCCGATGCGGCAGCAGATCGAAACCAACTTCCCCGGCTCACCAGGCGGGGGTGGCTCAGACTTTGCTTCGTTCGTGGCAGCAGGGGCGCCGGCCTTCTCCCTCAGCTCCAATAGCTGGCTGTACGGAAGCTACACCTGGCATACCAACCGCGATACGTACGATAAAGTGGTATTCGATGATGTACGAAGCAATGCCATCGTTACCGCGGTCCTGGTCTGGATGGCCTGCGAAGATCCGGCCAAAACTTCACGTGAGAAAAGCGTACTTCCGCTCAACCCGAGAACCGGTCAGCCCGGAGCATGGCCTGCAATTACCCAGCCCGAGCGCCGTGGCGGACTTCCTCCAAAACAATAAATGGATAAAGTTATAACCTAAAAACGCTCCGAATGGAGCGTTTTTAGGTTATAACTTTTAGCCGATATGATCGTCGAACACGATCACTTTCTCCCATAAATGAGCACACTTACTGATAAACGCCAGGTGAACCGGGTCGACCTGGTAACTATCGTGCGCTGCAGCATCTGCGAAAAACAACAGCCATGAAGCTGAGTAAGAAGCATCGACCACATCACGACTGGTGCCGGCGGGTACCCCGATATAGCTCTTTTCGATGGACGATATATTCACCAGCCCCTGTAAGCCGGCTTTAAGCTCGGCAAGGTGAGCGGCGTTATCTTTTTCTTTCAGGTAAAATAGAACGTGGTGTGAAAACATATGTATGTGATTGGTTTAGCTCAAATAACGGCAAAAGAAAGGGAAAGCCAAAGGCTATGCCCACAGACTACCGGCGATCCCCGTAAACGGTACTGTTTAGCGGTCGGCTTTAAGCTTCTCTAATGCTCCCAGGAATACCTCCGGCGGCTGTGCGCCTGAAACCGCATATTTCCTGTTAAACACGAAAAATGGCACGCCCCGGATACCGATCGCCGACGCTTCACCGATATCGTTCATTACTTCATCAGCCATGCGGTTTGTAGCGAGCAGATCTCCCAGTTCCTCTTTATCGAGCCCGATCGCTTCTCCGATTTCGGAGAGGGTAGGATGATCGCTGATATCCCGTCCTTCCGTAAAATATGCTTTAAACAACGCTTCCTCCGCTTCGTCGCCCAAACCGTGCTTCTTTGCCAGCTGTACTAGCCGGTGCGCATCGAACGAGTTTGCTACTTTTGCCAGGTCGAACCGATAGTCAAGGCCGGCAGCTTTTGCGGCGTCAACTACCTGCGCGTGCATGGCAACAGATTGCCCGTACGTCATCCCTTTCCGTTCCGCAAGATATTCATACACGCTCTTGCCGGTACCGGATTTCATCTCCGGATCAAGCTGGAAACTATGCCACTCTATCTTAACTTCTCCCGCTTCCCGAAACCGGGTCAACGCCTTTTCAAAGTTCCGCTTACCGATATAACAGAACGGACACATCACATCCGACCAGATCTCTACTTTCATCGCTTTTTTTCAAAAATAGCGATAACCCCTCTCTCAACCGCCCCCGGCAGGCCACGGGATTACACTTCCCTAAATTATGACAATCCCCTAGCAAATCGGGAAAATAGACAAAATAAACTTTCAATAATATTTGAAAGTTTAAAAACTTCCTTATATTTGCTTCATGGAATTGCAAGAAGCAAAGCAAAAGTTTATCGAGGCCTGGGGGAAGTTAGGTTCGGAGTGGGGAATTAATCGTACCATGGCACAGGTACATGCTTTGCTGCTCATTTCGCCCGAAGCATTAACTACCGAAGAGATCATGGAAGCGCTGAGCATCTCGAGGGGCAATGCGAACATGACTTTGAGAGACCTGATCGGCTGGGGACTGGTGGAGAAGCAGCACAAACCCGGTGAACGTAAAGAATATTTCTATGCAGAGAAAGATACCTGGGCCATTGCCCGCCAGGTAGCACAGGAACGCAAAAAGAGGGAGCTCGACCCGGTGCTCAAACTGCTTAATGAGCTTACCACCGTGACCGGCGACGAAAAAGACCCGGCGTATAAAACGTTCAAAACTTCTGTGGCAGATATCAATAAGCTCGCCGGAAATGTAAATAAAACACTTGAGACCATGCTGAAGGCAGAGGAAAGCTGGTTTTGGGGAAGCTTATTCAAACTATTTAAATAATTTTTTTGACATAAACTTTCAATTTTTTCTGAAATTACAATAATTAAAAACCCCATCGTGAAAACGCTTAAAAACCATACGATCCTCTATGATGCCGAGTGCCCGATGTGCAGTCTTTATACCAGGGGACTCGCTCAAGCGGGGTTATTGGACAAAAACGGACGTGCCTCCTACCAGGAGATTTCGGCCGGGATATATGCAACGGTGGATATGCAGCGCGCGGTAAACGAAATTGCGCTGGTAAACACCGAAACGGGCGAAGTAACCTATGGCATCAGGAGCTTGTTTAAGGTATTGGCCAATGCCATGCCTGTGCTCGGCGCTCTATTTCACTTCGGACCGTTCGTTTGGGTAATGAGCAAGATATATGCTTTTATCTCCTTCAACAGGCGGGTGATCGTTCCGCCCACGGGCGAAGCGAAATACATGGTACAACCATCATTCAAATTACATTATCGGCTGTTCTACCTGTTCGTTACCTGGCTGGTAACGGCGTATATTCTTTCCCGTTATACCCTGCATTTGAAGGGAATTTTAGTTCCCGGCCCCTGGTATCGCGAGTACTTTGTATGTGGCGGGCAGATCCTGTTCCAGGGAATCGTCGCCGGTTTTTATGCAAACGAAAAGCGATGGACTTATCTAGGCAACATGATGACGATCTCACTTGCCGGCGCTTTGCTCCTGCTGCCGGTGATGTGGTGCGGCAAATTGGCAGGCGCCTCCCCTCTTTATTTCGCCGTCGGTTTTATGGGGGTGGCATTCCTGATGTTTCTCGAGCATATCCGGCGAATGAAGATCCTTGAGCTCGGATGGCTGATGACGGTCAGCTGGATCGTGTACCGGCTCGCCTTACTTTTCATCATCACTTAATTCAATTATCATGAAACCTTACCAGAAAATAGTGCTTGCCGGCGGGAACGGATACCTCGGTGGCATACTTGCCGGGTACTACTGCAGCCTGGCGGAAGAAGTGATCGTCCTGAGCCGCAAGCCTGCTTCAGACCAACTGAACGTAAAAACGCTGCTTTGGGACGGAAAATCCACCGGGACCTGGGCTGCATGCCTGGAGAACGCCGACTTGCTCGTTAACCTATGCGGGAAAAATGTGAACTGCCGGTACACCGGGAAAAACAAGGAAGAGATCTTCGCCTCCCGGCTTTTACCTACCAGGTTATTGGGTGAAGAGATAGGTAAAATGACAAATCCGCCGAAACTCTGGATCAATATCACTTCTGCCACGATCTACCGGCATGCCGAAGACCGTCCCCAGGATGAGTATACCGGCGAGATTGGTCACGGCTTTTCAGTTGAAGTGTGTAAACGGTGGGAACAAACGTTTTTTGATACAAAAACCCCCGGAACGAGAAAGGTCGCGCTCCGCATGGGGATCGTGCTCGGCCGCCGTCATGGTGCCTTTCCCTACTGGCTAAACCTTGCGAAGTTCGGTCTCGGCGGCCGGCAGGGCAACGGAAAGCAATATATATCCTGGATCCACGAACGCGATGCTGCGAGAGTCACCGAGTGGGTATTGCAACACAAGGAGCTTGACGGTGCGATTAACTGCACGGCTCCACGGGCCATCCGTAATGCGGAAATGATGAAAGTGATCCGCGATATCTACGGTGCAAGCTTCGGGCTCCCTGCTCCCGGGTGGCTGCTGGAGATCGGCGCGTTGTTTCTCGGCACCGAGACCGAACTTATCTTAAAAAGCCGCCTGGTTGAACCGCGAAGACTGCTAGATTCCGGCTACAAGTTCAGTTATACGGAAGCTGATGAGGCCGTGCTGAATATTTTAACCCATGCCCTGTAAAAAAGAACACCTGCTCAACCAGAACAAACATGATAAGCATCCCGCAAGATAACGTCCTGCTAACGCTCGCCGGCTATTTACAACTCGCCATTGCAGCGGGAAGCCTGTTAATCCCGCGCGTATTGCGGTGGAACACAGAGCTCGCCAGGATCTCGATTCTGACCAGGCGACTTTTCTGGACTTATGCGGGGTACATCCTTTGCATTAACGCCGGGTTCGGGGCCGTGTCGGTCGTGGCAACAGGTGAACTGCTGAACGGCTCATTGCTGGCTACTTCGCTGACCGGGTTTATCACAGCGTATTGGTTGTCGAGGGTATTGATCCAGTTCCTGTATTTCAGCAGAGATAGCTTTCCCAAGGGGAATTTGTACGTGGCCGGGGAAGCATTACTGGTAGCCGCCTTTGTATTACTTACGCTGGTTTACGGCAGGATCACCTATTTCAACTTTAAACAGGTATAAGGCTTTGCTTAACATGACGTTATTGGTGCTTTTAGCCTCCGCCATGGTGGTGACTGGGTACTGGCTTCAGCGTGAAAGACTTATATGGCTTGCCTGGTTTCTCACCATTGCGGCCTGCGGTACATGCTGGTATATCACTATCGCGGAAGCGCCGCTTTCCCGGATGTTTAGCGGCATTATCGTCCTGCTTTGTGGTATGAAAATAGTAGTTGCCTCCGCCGACCGGCCGGGCAGCAAACGTCTCAATTGGAAACAATGGCTGTCATTTTCAATAGGGTGGGTTGGTATGCGGACGGAGATCTTTAAAGTCACACCGGATGGACCGCTGCGTGGTGCGAGAACGATGCTCCAAAAAGGGTTCGGTCGCCTGTTCGCCGGAGCGGCATTGTTATTGGCTATTCGTGTGTTGGTTGCCTGTATGCCCATCGTGCTGCGATTCCCGGTAATCGTTACCGCGTTACTGATGATCAGCTATAGCCTGGTTCTTCATTTCGGGATCTTAAGTATCAGCGCCGGCGTATGGAGATTAAGGGGCGTAAACACCTGGTACCTGTTCAATTCACCGGCCAGGTCGTTAACGGTAGGCGAATTCTGGAGCAAACGCTGGAATGTGGCGTTTAGCGAAATGATCACGATCGGTGTTTACCGCCCGGTAAAGAAGCGGGCAGGCACGCGCATCGCCGTTATTGCAGGTTTCTTATTCTCAGGGATCCTCCATGAACTAGCCATCACGCTCCCGGTACGGTCAGGGTATGGGTTGCCGCTTGTCTATTTCTTTATCCAGGGTCTTATCGTCACCGGCGAAAAAGCAGGCATAAAAATAACCGGCAGCATATGGACTGCCTGCTGCGTAGTCCTCCCGCTTCCCTTGCTTTTTCCTCCTTTATTTACCAGGGAAATCATCTGGCCGCTTGCAGGCTTAACCTTTCCGGCAACTTAATCAATCAATCATGCCCATCATCCATTTAGAAACAAAGATCCATGCTCCCGTTTCAGCATGTTTCGACCTTTCCCGTGATATCGGCCTGCACCAGGCATCCATGGCGCATACAGCAGAAAAAGCTACAGCCGGCGTTACAAGCGGGTTGATCGAGCTGGGCGAAACCGTAAGCTGGAAGGCCCGCCACTTCGGAATGATCTTAAAAATGACGGTACACATCACTGAAATGCGTCCGCCGGTATTCTTCGCTGACGAAATGCTTCGCGGCCCGTTCAAAGCGTTCAGGCATACCCATACTTTTACCAGGAAAGAGGGCTTTACCCTTATGAGGGATGAACTGGTGTACCGGTCGCCCGGGGGGATGCTCGGCCGTCTTGCCGATAAACTCTTCCTCGAAAACTATATCATGCGCCTGCTTGAAATAAGAAACACTGTAATTAAACAAAAGGCCGAAACCACCCACACGTGAACACCTTAACAAATAAACTGGAGAAAAGCACCAGGAACTGGCTGCTTCTATTTATCACGGGACTTACCTTTAGCGGCATTACCGCATTCCCGATTGAAACAGAGCTGAAATTCCTTACCGAAAACGCGGGCTGGTTACCAAAAACCGCGCAGGACTGGGTAAATGCCGCATATACTGCGGTAAAAGCTACCAATAACCAGTATCCTTATCTTAGTTACGGCACCGACTGGCTCGCTTTTGCGCACCTGGTGCTCGCAGTTTCCTTCATCGGCCCGTTAAAAGACCCGGTTCGGAATATCTGGGTAGTACAATTCGGGATGATTGCCTGCGTGTTGGTGTTGCCGCTGGCGTTTATCGCAGGGCCCGTGCGCCATATTCCATTTTTCTGGCGGCTGGTAGATTGCTCTTTTGGAGTTTTTGGAATTATTCCGTTGTATATCACGTACAGGAAAATCAAAAGGCTGGAAACGTTAAGAGGCTAAAATTAGCCTGCTGTCATTTTACCGTTAAGGAGACGATCGATTTTCCCCAGCAGATCATTCATTTCGAATGGTTTCTCCAGGAAATCATTTGCACCCGCTTCTTCGGCAGATTTCCGGAGGTCCGTACTTGCAGAGACGAGGATCACCGGGATCCCGCGGGTAACCCGGTTATCCTTTAACTGTTTGCAGATGTCTCTTCCGTCCTCGCCCGACATCCAGATATCGAGCAATAAGAGGTCTGGGAGGTCACTTGTCATTCCCAGCAGCAATGATCCGTTCATGGTTGAGGCAACATCGTACCCTTCAAATTCCAGCATCATGCTCACTGCATCTACAATGCCCGGGTCATCATCGGCAATCATAATTTTTTTGATTTTTTCCATGTTAATTGCGGAAGGTAACTGCAAGTTATCTAAAATCACTTTTATTTCAGTCTTAGCTAAATTTTAATATTTTTAGATATACGCTCTCCGTTGCACAAGCGGGAATAACAAATTAACTGATGCTTTCCTCGTTGCGGCGAAAGCTGAAGGATATTTGGTGAAATAAAGTTTCCTAAGATCGCGCTCGAACAATAGCCGTTTAACCTGCGCGGCATCCTGCATTCCGTGACCATGATCATGGAAAATAAGTTAGAATCGTCGGATGCGGTAACATCGGCATGAACGAGTTTATCTCTAAACCTTACACAGCGACGGAATTGTTGGAAAGATAGACAAGCTATTGGGAAGCCGGAAGTATAAAGCCGAAAGCATAAAGCATCTTTGCGAAACTAAGGTTTATGCTTCCGGCTTTAATCTATTAAACCAGTTTCGCCTCAGACGAGATGGCGGTGTTCAACAATTTCGAGATCGGGCAATTAGCTTCCGCATCTTTTACTGCTTCCTGGAACTGTTCATCGCTGATGCCAGGTACAGAACCTTCAACCACCAGGTAAGATTTGGTGATCGAGCCGTTTTCAAAAGTGATCAGGCACCTAGTGGTCAGGCTGTCGGCGGTGAAGCCTTTCTCGTTCAGTACAAAGCTTAGTTTCATAGTAAAGCACCCGGAGTGAGCGGCGGCGACCAACTCCTCGGGATTTGTTCCTACGCCCTCAGCAAACCTCGTATTAAATGAATATTGAGTTTCGTTGAGCACGGTGCTCTGTGTAGTTAACGTTCCGTTTCCTTCTTTACCGGAACCATGCCATACGGCTGTCGCATTTCTGATCATATTGATGAGTTTAAATGAGGTGGCAATTTACAAATGTTTTTGCTCCCGGTCCATCTCCCCGATCTTAATATCCACCAACAGGCGAAACCAGAACGCCTGTAAAAAATGATAGAGAATCCCCGTCCGCCCGTCGAGAATTCCCAGCTGGAAAATCAGCCTGAAAATGAAGTAAAGACCGGGCCTGATATACCGCGGAAGCTTCCACCACAACAGTTTAAGCAGCGCCCGCCGCTGATCGGGCGTTCCATACAAACCTGGCTTGATCACCTGTACACGGATAAGCTCCCTGCGTTCGATCTCTTCCTGCGCAAAAAGATCGCTATACCGATTGTGCTTCTGAATCCAGAAAGAGATCACCCGGTCTTTCTGGTTATCTTCTACGAGGAAGCCATTTTTCCAATTAACCGATCTTCCGTGCACAACAAATCGGTGATCGGTATTTTCATTCAGATCTGAATAGCCGGCACCACGCCGGAACATTTTTAACTGGTACATCGGGTAGCAACCGCCGAACCTGATCCATTTCCCCTTAAAAAAGTATCTTCTGCGAAAATAGATGCCGTTTATGGCCGGATAGTCCTCATCCCGAAAGGCTCTGAGCGAGTCGAAGAGCTCCTTATCGGGTCGTTGATCAGCGTCCAGGCCTATGATCCACGGGGTATTTACCGGGAAAAGATCCAGCGCGACCTGCCATTGTACCGGATGATTATAGAAAGGATGTACTGCGGTGATCGCCCCGAATTGTTCACAAAGATCGAGCGTTCGGTCTGTACTGCCGGTATCCAATACATATACGGGTGCATTTAATCCGGAGATAGCGTTGAACAAACCAGGTAAATGACATTCTTCGTTATAAGTAAGAATAATGAATGAGAAGTGCGCCTCCATCAGCCTGTCTTAAATTTTCAAACACCCAGCAGCAACTGTACCTGCTTACGGTAACCCTCGAAGCCGAAGCTTTGGAGGCACAGCGACTGCACCTGCCTGCGGAGTGCCGGGTCAGGGCTCATTAACATGGTTTCGATCGCCGTGGTCATTCCCCCAATATCGTCCGGGTCGACCATTTTCCCGAGTTTTCCGTTTAATAACGCATCGGCGCTCCCGTCCTGGTTACCCCCGATGATGCAGGCGCCACAGGCTGCCGCCTCGATAAATACGATACCGAAACCTTCCCGGCGACTGGGCATCACAAATATGTCGGCCAGTTGATAAATATCCGGCAACAGGTTGTCCGGAATGAAGCCCGTAAAGCGCACGTCACCGGCAAGTCCGCGGTTGTTGATCAGCGTTTCAAGCCGCAGGCGCTCCGACCCGGCGGTTTGTCCGGCCAGGAGATAACAAATACCCGGAAACTTCGCCTTAAGCGACGGCAGGCACTCCAGTACCTGGTCATAACCTTTCTGCTCGTCGGGCGATACCAGGCGGGCGAGCGTCATCAGCACCGGCTGACCGGGGGTTAACCCATACTTCCTTAACAAGGCAGGCGGTTTTTTGAAATCGTCAGGCGGGACGAAAAAAGGATCGAGGCAATTGTTAAGCACGAAAATATCGCGTTCATCTGCCTGCTGCCGGGCACGTACCTCCTGCGCGGTAAAGTGGCTGACCGACCAGATCTTGAGCCGCCTGCTTCTTAACATCGCTTTCTCCCATGCTTTACCCGCCCTCCAGACCTCGGTGCCATGCGCGAAAACAGCGACCCTCTTTTGTGAAGAAAAAATATGTACCAGGCGAATCACCGGCAGCAGGTGGATATGACTCAGGATGATCATATCGCTGTCCAGTCCGGCAAGAAAGGATCGCCAGGCGAATAAGCCCCTCCGCCCCGCAAATGCCGTAAAATGCGAAGGTGGTAAGTATCGCAGATCCAGTTGTGAAGACCTGTCGTACGCAGAATACATCCGCATCCTGATCTTACCATCAACTTCAAGGTCGTATAACGCTTTCGCCATCGAACGGCACATTTTCTCAATTCCGCCGGTCACACTAAAAGTTCTCAGGGTGAGGAACAATATCTTTTGAACACCAGACATATGTTATAATTATATTTCTTTTTAATACAATTATATTAATTATAAAAATATTATTAAAGATTATTTTAACTTAAGCACTTAAAAGATCGTCATAAAAGAAAGGCGGCTCATTCCTGTAGCCGGGTTCAAATATTAAATCAAAAAAACCGACTTTTGCCCGTAATAGCCACACCCATGGAAGACTTACTCGAGCAAACCCGTTTATTACTTGAAGAGGGTAATGAGCGTAAACTTAAAAAGTTCCTCGACGAACAGAACATTTCCGGGGTAGCGCAGGTGGTAGACGAGATGCCTGAGCACGGCCCGAGGATCATCGAAACGCTTTCCGTCAACCGCGCCACCAATGTATTCAGGATCCTTGATTTCTCCGCGCAGCAGCGGATCCTGAAAAAGTTATCCGGTGAGCGGATCGCAGCAGTGATCAACCACCTTCCCCCGGATGACCGCACCGCCCTTTTCAGCCAGCTGCATGGGGATGTGGTTAAAAAACTCATTATCCTGCTTTCCCCGGAAGACCGGAAAGAAACACTTTCCCTGCTCGGGTATAAAGAAGACAGCGTAGGCAGGCTGATGACCCCCGATTATATTGCAGTAAACAAGAACTGGGATGTGACGCGGGTACTGAGCCATATCCGCCGCCACGGCAAAAATTCTGAAACGATCGACGTAATTTACATCATCGACGAAAATGGTGTTTTGCTTGACGATATCAGGATCCGCGAAATCCTGTTGGTAAAACCCGAAACTAAAATAAGCGAGCTGATGGACCAGCGCCTCATCGCGCTGCATGCGAACGACCCGCAGGAGGAAGCAATCGCCGTGTTCAGGATGAATAACCGCGTAGCTTTGCCGGTGGTCGATGAGGAGAACATTTTGCTGGGCATTGTTACGGTAGACGACATTCTCTGGATCGCTCACGAAGAATTCTCCGAAGACATCCAGAAGATCGGTGGTACGTCCGCCTTAAATGAACCTTACCTGGACATTTCGATCCCGAAACTCGTAAAGAAAAGGGTGGGCTGGCTCATCGTACTGTTCCTGGGCGAGATGTTAACGGCTACTGCGATGGGATTTTTCGAGGGCCAGATCGCGAAAGCCGTTGTATTAGCCTTATTTGTTCCCCTGATCATTTCCAGTGGCGGGAACAGCGGTTCGCAGGCGTCTACGCTGATCATCCAGGCCATGGCGCTGGGCGAGGTAACGCTGGCCGACTGGTGGAAGGTGATGCGGCGGGAGCTGATTTCGGGCACGTTACTGGGTATCACACTAGGCGTCATCGGGTTTTTCAGGATCTATTTATGGACTTTTTTCACCCCGATCTATGGCCCGCACTGGCACCTGGTGGGCTTAACCGTTTCCATTGCACTAACCGGTGTGGTGCTTTGGGGCTCGTTAACCGGGTCGATGCTTCCGCTGCTCCTTAAAAAACTGGGCGCAGATCCCGCCACTTCTTCCGCACCTTTTGTAGCGACGTTGGTGGATGTAACGGGCCTGATCATCTATTTCTCTATCGCGGTAATGCTGATGAAAGGGATCTTATTGTAATTAGCTGCTACGAAATGTCGAACAACCCGCTTGCCAGGTATTTCATCCCCGAATCGCAGGCTACGGTAACCACGTTATGACCCGGCCCGAGCTCCATCCCGATCTTGATGGCGGCCGCTACGTTAAGCCCGGTAGAAGTACCGCCGAAGATCCCTTCTTTGGCCGCCAGCAGGCGCGCCATGTTACGTGCTTCCGCTTCTTCGATCGTGCGGACGTCATCCAGATCGGCGGGTTTAAGTATGGGCGGCATAAACCCAACACTGATCCCATCCACCGTGTGCGACCCTTTGATGCCCGAGGAAACCAGCGGCGCCGATGCGGGCTCGAGCAGGATGATGCGCGTGTCTCCGTTCATTTCCCGCAGTACCTGCGACACGCCGGTAAGCATACCTGACGTTCCGGCGGCGGCGCAGAATACGGAGATCGGCTTTCCTACCTGGAGCAGGATTTCGTGCCCCATTTTACGATAACCCTTGAGCATATCCTTGTTTTCAAACTGGGCGGTCCAATAAATTTCGGGGCTGGAGCTCATTTTCTTTACACGCCTGATCATGGCCGGGACCAGGTCGGGAGTGATCTTACCGTTTTCCGCAGGAATGAGCTCGAGTTCGGCGCCAAACAGCTTCATGGACTGAAGTTTCTCTTTCGAAAACGCATCGGACGACACCACGCGGAAAGCATATCCTTTTACGGAACAAACAAAGGCGAGCGAGGTACCCGTATTACCCGCCGTAGCTTCCACCACCGTCATCCCCGGCTTTAGTTTACCCGATGCTTCCGCGCCGTCTATCATCGCCACCGCCATGCGGTCTTTGTAAGAGCCTGTCGGATTGAAGTACTCGAGCTTTACGTAAATATCGGCGCAATGCCCCGGAACGATACGCTGCAGTTTCACCATGGGCGTATTACCGATAGCATCGAGGATGGGGTGGCGGCTGGTCATATGTATGCGCGATTGACGTGCGAAAATAGTAATAACTTCCATTAAATGCTTGCTAAAATTGTTAGTCTTCAGTATGTTTGTTCCTGATGTACGCCATTGTAGATATTGAGACCACGGGAGGCCATGCCAGCGCAAACGGCATTACTGAAGTTGCGGTGGTGATACATGACGGCATACAGGTGGTACACCGATACCAGACATTGGTAAACCCGCATATGGACATCCCGGTGTACATTCGTGCGCTCACCGGCATTACCAACGAGATGGTACGCTCCGCGCCGTCGTTCCCGGGGATTGCGCGGGAATTATTTGAGCTGCTGCGCGATAAGATCTTTGTGGCGCACAACGTAAATTTCGACTACTCATTCATTAAACACCACCTGGCCGCCGCCGGGTACCAGCTGAACTGCAGGAAGCTTTGTACGGTCCGCCTGGGCCGGAAGATCTGGCCCGGTCTTCCTTCCTACAGCCTGGGGAAATTCACCAGGCAAATGGGGATCGCGATCACCGATCGTCACCGCGCCGCCGGCGATGCCGAAGCGACAGCCGTCCTGTTTGCGATGATGCTGAACAATGACCGCGATGGACATATCCGTTCCTTTCTCAGCCAGGGGTCCAAAGAACAGTCGCTCCCGCCCCATTTACCAAAAGAACAAGTGGCTGGATTGCCGCTCACCCCGGGCGTATACTATTTTCACGACAGTAAAGGGAAAGTGATCTATGTAGGCAAAGCCAAGAGCCTGAAGAAACGGGTGTGCAGCCATTTTGCCAACAACAGCGCGGGCAGGCAAAAGCAGGATTTCCTGCGAAACATCCATTCCGTTACCTACCAGGATTGCGGTACCGAGCTAATGGCCTTTATCCTGGAAGCCGTGGAGATCAAACGGCTTTGGCCGAAGTTTAACCGGGCCCAGAAAACGCTTGAGCATACCTGGGGGTTCTTCGTATTCGAGGACCAACGGGGTTACTTCCGCATCGCCATCGGGAAACGGCAAAAGTATACTAAACCCGTTTATACCTTCCGCAACCTGCCCGACGGCCATAACCTGTTACGAAGCCTGGTAGCGGACTTTAATCTTTGCCCCAAACTGTGCTTTATCCAGAAAAACAACCAGGTTTGCACAGGGATAGATTCAGGATCCTGTAAAGGCGCCTGCCAGCTGGAGGAACTACCGGGCGATTATAATCTTCGGGTAAAGACAGCCATGGAATGGTTAAAATCAGCCAGTCCAACATTCGCCATCGTAGACCAGGGACGCTCCATGGCCGAGCAAAGCTGCATTTTGGTGGAAGAAGGCAAATTTTACGGGATGGGCTACGTTCCTGCGGACGAATATCCCCGCGAGATCTCCGCCCTAAAAAACGTGCTTACCCCCTATCCGGGGAACGACTATATCCGCAACCTGGTACAGCATTATGCCAGCCGCTTCCCTGAGCGAAAAGTTTCTTTCGCGTTATAGCACGCCAAAAGTATATCCTTTTTCCGACCATACCTCGAGCGCCCGGGGAAGCGTATATTCCAGGCGGTCGAACGCTTTTAAACTATCGTGAAAAACAACAATCGACCCGTTTTCGGTATGCTTAAGAACATTTTGAAGGCACGCAGACGGGAGCAGGTTTACGTCGAAATCGCCGCTCAAAACATCCCACATTACGATCTCCAGCTTTCGCCCTGCGTGACGGTCGCTGTAACTGGCTGCCAGTTTCCTGCTTTGTGATTTGCGGATCCGGCCATACGGCGGCCTGAACAGGCTGGAAGAAACCAGTGTATCGCATCGCATCGCATTGTTTACATAAACCGTGTCTTCGGTATCCCATCCTTTCAGGTGATTATACGTATGGTTGCCTACGTGATGCCCGTCTCGTTTTAATGCTGCAAAAACCTCCGGATGTTTTTGGATATTGTCGCCTATGCAGAAAAAAGTGGCTTTCGCGTTAAATAGCCGCAAAGTTTTTAGTACAAAAGGTGTAACAACTGGTATAGGGCCATCGTCAAAGGTGAGATAAATGACTTTTTCCTTTCTGCTCCGGCGCCATAAAAAGGCAGGATACCACCAGCGCAAAAGAAACGGGGTTTTTACCAGGTACATGGGGTAAATATAAATTTATTACGAAGATAGCCCGTATAGGCTTATTTTAGAGGAGTTAAATAAAACTATGGATTCTATTTTTACCCTGGTCAAGGCCGGTAGTTTCGCAAAGCGATTGACAGCAGTTACCGCAGTTTGCGCCTTATTGAGCCAAACCGAAATAAAGGCGCAGGAAAAGATCACACTGCAGCAGGCCGTGGAATACACCCTGAAGAACAACCTGCAGATCAAACAGGCCGCACTGGGCGAAGCGCTGACCGAAGAATCGCTTAAGCTCTCTAAGCTGGCACTTTACCCCACGCTGAACGCCTCCAACAACCTCAACTTCAGCTTCGGACGCAGCGAAGACCCTACTACCCGGCAATTCGCCAATACGCAGATCACCAACTTAAACAGCTCGGTTTCGTCGAACGTTACATTGTTCCAGGGGTTCCAGAAATTAAACCAGATCGCCCAGAATAAGTACCAGCTGGAGGCCGACAAGAGCTATACCAATAAGATCAAGAACGACCTGCTGCTGCTGGTGGTGAGTACTTATCTCCAGGTACTGGTCAACACCGACTTATTAACGGCCGCACAACAACAGCTTGGTTACTCTAACCAGCAGATGGACCGGGTACAGAAATTATTCGATGTAGGTAACAATACGACCGCCGACCTCTCGCAGGCAAAATCACAGGTGGCCACCGCCGACCTGAATGTGATCAACGCACAAAACCAGCTGGATATTTCTTACCTCAACCTGGCACAGCTGATGGAGCGCGACCCGGCTCAACGCTTCCAGGTAGTATTACCGGCGGTAGAGGTAGGCGCCATAAACACGAATCTGGACCCCGTGCAATTGTTCATCCGCTCTGCGGAAATTTATCCCGACATTAAGTTAGCCGGCTACAACAGGCTGGTTGCCGAAAAATCGGTGGAAATAGCCCGCGGAAGCTACCTGCCGCGTTTAACCCTTGGCGGCAATTTAAGCTCCGGCTATTCCGACAGCCGGCGCCGCCTCAACCCAGTTACCAATACATTAGAGGATTATCCTTTCATCAATCAGTACCAGGATAACTTCAGCCAGTCAATCGGCCTGTCGTTAGCCATCCCGATTTTTAACGGATCCAGCGCACGGATCGGTGTTCGCAGGGCGAAGATCAATCTTCAAAACGCGGTGATCGCCGAACAGTTACAGAAAAACAACCTGAATAAAACCATTAACCAGGCCGTGCTCGATCTCCGCGCGGCGGAAAAAAGCTATTATTCGTCGCAGAGCGCCTTCAGCTCTTCGCAAGACGCGTTCAATGCAACCCAGCAGCGGTACACGGTAGGACTGGTAAATTCCCTGGACTTTAACCAGGCACAGATCAATTTAAATACCGCGCAGTTTAACCTGATCCAGGCGAAGTATAACCTGATATTCCGTAACAAAGTGATCGATTACTACCTGGGAAATCCTCTAACCTTTTAATCAATTAAAGTTTCAATAGCACAATGAAGAAGAAAAACAATACGCTGAAATACGTCCTGATCGGGCTTGGGGTCGTTTTGATCCTGGTAATTGCAGGAAGTAAGCTCGGCTGGTTTGGCAAGGGCGACGTCACCCAGGTTGCGACCGATAAGTCAGAAAAACGCTCCATTAAAGAAACCGTATCTGCCAGCGGAAAGATCCAGCCGGAAGTTGAGGTAAAACTCAGCTCGGAGGTTTCCGGTGAAATCGTAGAGCTATCGGTAAAAGAAGGCGACGTGGTTAAAAAAGGCCAGCTGCTTTGTAAGGTCCGCCCGGACATTCTGCAATCGGGCTACAACCGCGCAGTGGCCTCGTTAAACAGCCAGAAAGCTTCGCTTGCCGGTACCGAGCAGCAGTTAAAACAGGCACAGGCTAATTTCAAGAATACGGAGGCTGTTTTTAAAAGAAGTTCGGAACTTTATAAACAAAAAGTACTTTCGGCTTCTGAGTATGATGCCGCCGAGGCACAATATACTTCCGCAAAAGCGAATCTTGAAGCGTTGCGCCAGAACGTGATCGGTTCCCGCTACGGTATCGACCAATCATCGGCGATGGTGAAAGAAGCCGGCGACAACCTGGCAAAGGCCACTATTTTCGCGCCGGTTGACGGTGTGATCTCTAAGCTTTCGGTAGAGCTTGGCGAGCGTGTGGTAGGAACGGCTCAAATGGCAGGTACCGAGATCATGCGCATTTCGAACCTGAACACCATGGAAGCGAGTGTTGACGTGAACGAAAGCGACATCAACCGTGTGTCGCTAAATAACGAGGCGGAGATCGAGATCGACGCTTTCCAGGGAAAGAAATTCAAAGGCGTGGTAACAGAGATCGGAAGCTCTGCAAACGTGGCAGGTACCAGCGCAGACCAGGTGACCAACTTTACCGTAAAGGTGCGGATGCTCCCTGAATCCTATGCGGCGCTGATAAAAAGCGGCAACGCCAACACCTCTCCCTTCCGCCCGGGATTGTCGGCGACCGTGGATATCCAGACCAATAAAGTAACCGGGATTGCCATTCCTATCCAGGCGGTAACCACACGCGAAGAAGATAAACCGAAAGGCGATGCCGGGAAAGGCCCGCAAAGCGGAAATAACAACAATTCTTCGCAGCAAAATGAGAAGAAATCTGATGAGCCGGTGAAAGAGTACGTATTCGTTTACAGCGCCGGAAAAGTAAAACAGGTATTGGTTACCACCGGGATCCAGGACGATACTTATATCCAGGTGCTGAGCGGATTAAAAGGTGGCGAAGAAGTAGTCTCCCGCCCGTTTAATGCCATTTCCCGGACACTGAAGGACGGCATGGCAGTAGAGAAGGTGAGCAAAGAGAAACTCTTCACTCCTGAGAAAAAATAGTTTTTAGTTAAAAACGATTAACTTGTCCCCGTGAATGGCACTGCCGTTCGGGGACATTTTATTTTATGGAAACATTAACACCCAGGATCGGTATCATTGGCGGGGGAAGCTGGGCCACAGCCATCGTCAAGATGCTGTGCGACAATGACCAGGACAAAGAAATTTACTGGTGGATGCGAAGCGCACAAACGGCCGATCACATCCGGAAGTACCGCCACAACCCGAGTTACCTGAGCTCGGTGGAGATCCGCGTGCCGGCAACGAACATCAGCAACCACATTCGCGAAACCATTGCGCGGGTAGATATCCTGCTTCTTAACGTACCGGCCGCTTTTTTGAAAGAGGCGCTTACCGGCATCGAACCTTCCGACCTCCGCGGCAAGAAGATCGTATCAGCCATTAAAGGCATCGTGCCGGATGAGAACATGATCATCGGTGAGTTTATGCACGTGCGCTATGGCATTCCCTTTACCGATATCGTGGTGATCAGCGGCCCCTGTCACGCCGAAGAAGTGGCGCTGGAGAAACTCTCCTACCTGACAATCGCCTCGAGCGACACCAAATTCGCCGCCGTATTTGCCGCGCTGGTTAATACAAGGTATATCAAAACTAACGTGTCCGACGATATTTACGGCACTGAGTACGCTGCTGTGCTGAAGAATATTTATGCCATCGCCAGCGGGATCTGTCACGGTGTAGGCTATGGCGACAACTTCCAGGCAGTACTGATCTCCAATGCCATCCGCGAGATAAAACGGTTCGTGGACGCCGTGCACCCCATTAACCGCGATATCAAAGAATCGGCCTACCTGGGCGATCTGCTGGTTACCGCTTATTCGCAGTTTAGCAGGAACCGTACCTTCGGGAACATGATCGGTAAAGGATATACGGTCCGCTCTGCGCAATTAGAAATGAACATGATCGCTGAGGGATATTACGCCGTGAAATGCCTTTACGAGATCAACCGTAACTACGAGGTGAACATGCCTATTTGTAAAGCGGTGTACGCGATCTTATATGAGCGGCAATCTCCCGGCGTAACCATGAGGGCCTTATCCGAAGTACTCTCTTAGCCGTGACCGGGTAATTTCCACTACTCTTTTCCAAAACTTAGTGCCGAAGGGGTTGTTATCTTTTCAAATACCTACTCATATGAAAAAGACAACAAGTTTACTGATGGTGCTTGCCGGAGTAGCAGCCGTTAGCGCCGTGGTGATATACCGCAAAAAATTCGGCACCGACTTTACCGGGCGAATTGCCGATACCCTCAACGAAGCCGGCAACAAGATACGCCGCTATGGCCGGCAGTTAAAAGACCGGTTGATGCATGATGTACACGGACCCAACGGCGAGCACGTTTATGCGGATATGTACGACAGGCACTTTTACGAAGATCCGCAAGGAAAAAGGATCTACCTGGAAACGACCTAGGGCTATCGTACCGGAACGGCCTGTATCCATCGGCCTTAATAATTTCCGTGGATACAGGCCGCTTTCTCTCCTCTTATTATTGCCTCAGGTAAACACTTTTATCGGTGGATTTAAAGATCAGGTTGATACCGCCGCCGTTAAGCTTACCTTTGATCCGCTCTGCTTGGCGGCCGCC
This sequence comes from Hufsiella ginkgonis, assembly GCF_009834915.1. Taxonomy (GTDB): domain Bacteria; phylum Bacteroidota; class Bacteroidia; order Sphingobacteriales; family Sphingobacteriaceae; genus Hufsiella; species Hufsiella ginkgonis. Next base: position 303,553 of record NZ_WVHS01000004.1, read on the forward strand.
AATCGCATAGGAGTACGTTGAAGCCGGGTATTCCATTATATATCGCTTGCCATCAGTTAATTTCCCCGTTGATTGACCCGTTATCCCCGCAACTTCAACCACCTGCGTGCCTGGTTGAGCCACGATAGTAGCGGACTGTCCGTTAGTTGTCGCAATTGCCGGATTCTTACCGGATATGCCGCTGCCGGTTATGGCTGTTATCTCTTTATCGCTCTCGGCTTTTTCTATGCTGATGTCGAATTCCTTTGCCGCGTAAAGCTTCCCGGCCTGGCTGCTGAGCTCGATGTTTGCTTTTGTCGTAGCAGGAAGGGTAACATCAACATAATCGTGTACGGAAATGATAGATACGGGCCCTTTTATGTCACCTTTAAAAACCGCTTCCACCGACCCATATAATGTTGTTACGTTCATGGGCCCCGTGTTATACTCGAGCCTCACTTTATTGTTATTTGCAAACACCTCTATTTCGCCTTTAAGGTTTTTAAGGAGCAGAGTTTCCGCTGGTCCGCTCCTGTAGGCCCAATCGAAGTCATTGCGATTGGAAAATGACACTTTCATATTTTCAGGCACCTTGATCGTGAGCGTACCGATCGATTTTTTGGCCACCAGTTTTACGCTTACGTCGGTACCGTTTTCTGTTACACTGATGCCCAGACCGGTGTTATCTGTATACCCGGTACTGTTGATGTTCACCAGCCCTTTTGCCCGCTCGTCCGGCTCCGGAGCCTCTATCGCCTGCCCCGAAAAAATGATCTCCTTCCCGTTATAACCTTCAATGATGGCGTTGGTAAGATTAATCTTGAGATTTCCTGTTGATTTGGTTAAACGATATTCTTTTTGCGCCCGGGCCAGTATGCCGGCGCTTAAAAGGATGAGTAATAATGTTAGCGTCTTTTTCATTTTATGGATATTTAAGCGTGTTAAGATTTATTGTTAAAGTTTGTTCTGGTTGAGCAGCACCAGGTAAGCACGGTCCCTTACCGCATCCGTGGTTTCCGGATTGCCAGCCAATGCATAGAGCCGTTCGTCGAGCCGCCTGTCATTAACCCGCGACAGGAGATCGATCAGTCCAAGCTGTACCAGCGGATCTTGCTGACTCGTAAGCGATTGCAGGAATACCCCCGCTACATAACTGTTATTGGCATATTTCCCGGCAAGGTCCAGTACGGCCAGCCGCACATTGCTATTGGGATCGTGATTAAGCGTTTTGGCGAGGTTGTCGACGATCTCTGCGTTCATCACTTCCGATTCACGGATCTTAAGCACCGCCGTTAAACGGGTGCTTGCAGAACTACTGTCGGCCAGGTCGTTGTATATGGCGCTGATGTTTACGCCAGCCTGGTCCCGCTTGCCTTTTTTTAACACGGATGGACCGGACCTTGAATACGTCGCCCTGGCAATATGATCCGTTTGGGTTCCTGCTACGCTCTTGCCCGTGTCAGCCATAGCGGTCTGCGGGACTTTAGGTGCCGCTCCCATGGCACGAGGCGCTACGATCGCATGGCGGTTTCGTTGGTTCAACACCAGGTAGGTCAAAGAAAGCATCAGCATTACCGATGCTGCCGCCATCCATTTATGACCGGCGAAGAGGCGGAACACGTTCTTCTCTTTCTTCGGAAGTGTTTGTAATCCTTCCCTGATCCTGAGGTAAACTGACTCCGAAGGTTCGAGATGATCGAAGTCATCCCGGTTCTCCTGTACATATTTTTTTAATTGATCATCCATGATACGCTTTGTCTTTTAGAGATGATAAGATCTTCTTCCTGGCACGATGGTACTGCGTCCGGACGGTAGCGTGCGAGATACCAAGCATCATTGCAATCTCTTCCTGGGATATATTCTCGAAAAGGTAAAGACACACCACCGTTTTGTAACCCTGGGGCAGGTTATCGATACTGTTCCTGATATCCTCCAGCTTATTTTCCATGAGCTCGTTGTCTTCCGCATCGTCGAATACTTCATCACTCATTTCCATATAATCTATTTCTGAAAACTCGATCTTCTTTTTTCGTAAATGAGAAATAGCCTTGTTGATAGCGACTCTCTTTGCCCATGCTTCAAAATTCTGTATCCTGCTCGATTGGGCGACCTCTCTAAAAACGGTTATGAACGTTTCCTGGAGAATATCTTCTGCTTCGGCGGTATGCGACACGAACCGGTGTATCGAGTTGTAAACACGCCGTGCATATCGCTGGTACAACCCGCTATAACCAAGATCGCGGTTTGCCTGGCATAAGGCAATTAGTTCGCTATCGCTTTTGTTTGCTGTTTGGCCCAATGTGTAAGCTTGTATGGGATATAAAGTAGTTTCTAAAGGGAAGTCGTGCACAACCGGCGATTGTTGCATGTACCGGATAGAAAAGCATAAAAAAAACCGCCTCATAATTAACTTACGAGACGGTTTCTTTATCATCTATGGGTTTGCGACTACCATTTCTTCTTCCTGTCGCCTCCGCTCCTGTCCTCCCGGCGTTTGCCGGAAAAATCGCGGAAGCCGCCCCCGCTATCACGACGGTCACCGCCGGAACGGCGATCTCCGCGGAACGAACCACCGCCGCCGAAGCTGCGTTCGCCACGGTTACCGCCTGAGCTTTCCATTCCGCGATCGCCTGCAAGTTCGATCCTCACTTTACGACCCTGGTAATCTACCGACTTGAACGCTTGCTGCACCTGGTCGGCCACTGCGTTCTCCACCTCGAAAAAGGTGTAAACACCTTTCAGGTCGATCTTACCCACCGCTTTTCCGCTGATCTTGCCCTGGCTGCAAATGAATCCCAGCATATCGCCACGAGTGAAATCGTCTACAGAACCGAGATTCATGAACAAACGGGTGTACTCGCTCTTTCCGCCGTTGCGCGGGAACCGATCGCCGGTACGCTCGAAACCGCGCTCGTCACCGGCATTCAGGTCCGGTGCATTCTGGTAATATTCCAGGAAGCGGTTAAACTCGAGGGAAGCGAAACGTTTAATAATGTCTTCCTTCGAGAGGTCTTTAAACTCGTCCATGATCCTTGGAATATACTGCTCGATCTGCTCCTCGTTCACTTCCACATTATGTACTTTATGCACCAACGCGAAGAGTTGCTTTTCACAAACATCGAACCCGTTCGGGATCTCCGCTTTGGTGAACTGCTTGCCGATCACACGCTCGATCTGGCGGATCTTGCCCAGCTCTTTAGAATTGATGATGGCGATCGATACACCGGTTTTACCGGCACGTGCGGTACGGCCGCTCCTGTGCGTGTAGTTTTCGATCTCATCCGGCAATGAATAGTTAATTACGTGGGTAACGTCGTTCACGTCGATCCCGCGTGCGGCTACGTCGGTAGCGATAAGCAACTGGAGGCTGCGTTCACGGTAACGTTTCATTACCTTATCACGCTGCTGCTGCGAAAGGTCGCCGTGAAGCGAATCGGCGTTGTAGCCGTCCTTGATCAAGGCTTCAGCGATCTCCTGGGTTTCGATCTTGGTACGGCAAAACACGATACCGAAGATCTCCGGGTTAAAGTCGACGATACGCTTAAATGCCGCATACTTATCGCGCGCACGCACCACGTAATATTCGTGGTCGATGTTCACGTTGCCGGTATTTTTGGTACCCATGGTTAACTCATGGGGATCGGTCATGTATTTTTTTGCGATCCTGCGCACTTCCATCGGCATAGTAGCCGAGAAAAGCCAGGTTTTCTTGTCTTCAGGTGTGGTCGAAAGGATGCTGTCGATATCTTCCTGGAAACCCATGTTGAGCATTTCGTCGGCCTCATCAAGTACGACAAAACGTACTTCGGAGAAATCGATTGCTTTACGGTTCAGGATGTCGAGCATACGTCCCGGGGTAGCCACCACGATCTGTACGCCTTTGCGGATCGCGCGAAGCTGGTCCATGATACTGGCACCGCCGTATACGGCCACTACGTTTGCATTTTTAATGTTTTTCGCGTAGTTGTTTATGTCTTTGGTGATCTGTAAACAAAGTTCGCGGGTTGGGCATAGAACTAATGCCTGGGGATGATTTTGGTTAAAGTCCAGTAGTTCTAACAAAGGCAGGCCAAATGCTGCCGTCTTACCGGTTCCTGTTTGAGCTAATCCGACAAAATCGTTGCTGCCTGAAAGTAATACCGGGATGGCTTGTTCCTGGATCGGTGTGGGAGTTTCAAATCCCAAATCAGTGATGGCATTAACAATATCATGACGGATACCCAACGTACTAAATGGGTTCATGATAAATTATAAAGCTTCCTGGCGTCATTGCCTAAAAGCGGTGCAAAGGTACGGTTTATTATTGGCAATAAAAAGCTACCCGGAGCCTATAGGTGCTTTAACAAAAAGAATAAGATAATGAATACAAAAGTGCGTTACCGGAAAAGAGCGCTGAATGCCTGGCTGATCCTGCCTCTTATTGATAGCGGGCGCCCGGCTTCTCTGGCCGGGTTGTCATTAAACCATCCGAAGATCTCATTATCGAATCTTGATACGATGAGGATTTCACTTATCGGTAAAATGATACCCAGTTTTTCATCCAGCTCATTTACCCTGTCCTTAAGGATATAGGCTTTACGTATGTCGGTATACCTGGTTGTAAGCTCCAACCTGAGGGTTTCTTTATTTCGATACCCGCTAAAACTAGGCATGATACTTATATAAGGCTCCCCGATAGGTTGTGATATTTTATTCACGATCCCAATATAAATCTTGTTGCTTTTAGTGGTCAGCATCAGCATTTTGTCTTCTTCCTGTACTTCGCTAACCGACCGCCAGAATAATTTTTCCAGTTGCGTTCCCCACCGTTCGATAGTGTAATCGAAAGAAAATTTCCTTGTGAAAAATATATTAAAAAATAATGCGAGCGGATAGGAAATTAAAAAAAACAGGATCGCATGCTTAAGGCCGGGAACATCTTTTCCGACTACTTTGGATACGAACGCACTTATTTCTCCGCGATAAAAAACCATTTTCCCGGTTTTGATGACATACAAGTCCAGGTATCTTTCGGAGCGGAGTATAAAATAATCAAAAAGATAACCGACTACAGCAATTAAACAGGAGGTGATCAATGCGTTAAAAATCAGCCGTTGCTTTTCGACGCGTTGGTGATAAAATTTCGTCAGGTTAAAAGTGGAAAGAAAAAGATAACCACCAAGGAGTGGCAGAAGGATCAAATCCAGCCTCGGCATAACAAAAAACCGATTAAAGTAGGTTCAGGAAATCAGGAACGTTTATTCGCCGCCTCGTTAAGTTTATCTATCAGCGCCAGCGATTTAGCCTTGTCATGAAAAATGTCTTCACTTTTCATGTAAAAATCACCGTTGGAAGTTACTACTATTCGCTTTAGATCAGACGTATCCTTCCTGTTTTTCCAATTCAAAAAAGCTTTAATCAGTCCCATACAGATGTCTATTATGTAAAACTAAATATATTTAACTAAAGAATCAATAGGCTAACTAATTTACCCCGTTATATTACTGTATACAAACCCCAGGCCATTTTATAGGGGCTGCAAAAAAAAAAACGCGACTGGAATACCAGTCACGTTTTTTTATAGGTAACCGGCCGTTTAATACCGGTACGCATCCGATTTAAACGGACCTTCCACCTGCACGCCGATATAATCGGCCTGGTGCTGATCGAGGGTTTCGAGCTCTACACCGATTTTTGCCAGGTGCAGGCGCGCTACTTTTTCATCAAGCGCCTTAGGAAGCACATACACTTTGTTCTCGTATTTATCCGAGTTGGTCCACAGCTCCAGCTGCGCCAGGGTCTGGTTGGTAAACGAGTTAGACATTACGAAAGAAGGGTGACCGGTTGCACAGCCAAGGTTCACCAAACGGCCTTCAGCCAGGATGATAATGTCTTTACCATCGATGGTGTATTTATCGACCTGCGGCTTGATCTCTACCTTGGTATCGCCATAATTGGCATTGAGCCAGGCCATATCGATCTCGTTGTCGAAGTGACCGATGTTACAAACGATCGCTTTATCTTTTAAGCCCCTGAAGTGCTCGGCACGAACGATGTCGCAGTTACCGGTAGTAGTTACCACGATGTCGACTTCGCCTATAACCGAAGATAACTTTTTCACCTGGTAACCTTCCATTGCGGCCTGCAGAGCGCAGATCGGGTCGATTTCGGTAACGATCACGCGTACGCCTTGTGAGCTCAATGATTCGGCAGAACCTTTACCTACATCACCATAACCGCAAACTACGGCTACTTTACCGGCAAGCATGATATCGGTTGCACGGCGGATGGCGTCGACCAGCGATTCGCGGCAACCGTACTTATTATCGAATTTAGATTTGGTAACGGAGTCGTTCACGTTGATGGCCGGCAGGTGCAAGGTACCGTTCTTCATGCGCTCGTATAAGCGGTGAACGCCGGTAGTAGTTTCTTCAGACAGGCCTTTTATCGCCGCGATAAGCTCAGGGTACTTATCGAATACCATGTTTGTCAGATCGCCGCCGTCGTCGAGGATCATGTTCAGCGGTTTGCGGTCTTCGCCGAAATGAAGGGTTTGCTCGATGCACCAGTCGAACGACTCGGCATCCATGCCTTTCCATGCGTAAACCTGGATCCCGGCGGCAGCGATGGCGGCGGCGGCATGGTCCTGGGTTGAAAAGATGTTACAGGACGACCAGGTAACTTCGGCGCCAAGCTCGATCAAAGTTTCGATAAGTACCGCCGTTTGGATGGTCATATGCAGGCATCCTGCAATGCGGGCGCCGGCAAGGGGTTTACTCGCACCGAATTCTTCGCGAAGCGCCATTAAGCCCGGCATTTCTGCTTCTGCTAACCCGATCTCTTTGCGGCCCCATTCCGCCAGTGAAATGTCCTTAACTTTGTAAGGTACGTAAGTTGTCTCTACTGATGACATAATTTTGATTTTAAATGAAGCGCAAAGGTAACGGATCGGATCGTGAATAACAAAGCGGGAAGTTTACCCTTCGTAATCCCAAAGTAAAACTCTCCTCCTGCAATCGCTGCTAATCAAACATTTCCTATTTTTGTAATCCAAAAACAAAAGAGATGTATCCAGAATATTTAGTAGCCCCTATGCGCCAGGACCTTACGGGCGCCGGCTTTGAGGAGTTAAAAACGCCTGAAGAGGTTGACGCCGCCGTGAAATCGGAAGGCACCGTACTGGTGGTGGTTAATTCAGTTTGTGGTTGTGCCGCTGCGAATGCACGTCCTGCCGCCAAAATTGCCTCGAAAAATGAAAAACATCCCGACAAACTCGTAACCGTTTTCGCCGGAATGGAGAAGGATGCGGTAGACCAGGCACGCGGATACATGCTGCCTTACCCACCTTCATCGCCTTCGATGGCATTGTTTAAAGACGGAAAGCTTGTGCATATCATCGAGCGTCACCAGATCGAGGGAAGACCTGCGCAGATGATCGCTGATAATTTGATCGGTGCGTTCGAGGCGTACTGCTAAGGTTTTTTTCAGTTGTCGGTGATCAGTTATATCAGCGCCGGCATGCGCCACACGCCCTGAAACTGATCACTGATCACTGAAACCTGATCAATTACGCATCCTTATTCAGTAACCTTTCCAATTCCGCGTACCCCACGTTCATTTTAACGCGGCCCTGTTTGGCATAGGCTATCTCACCTGTTTCTTCAGACACGATCACGGCTACGGCATCGCTTACTTCCGAAATACCAATACCGGCACGATGCCGGAGGCCGAAATGAAGCGGGAGATTTTCATTATCCGTTAAGGGAAGGATGCAGCTGGCGCATTTTAACTTCCCGTCGGTGATTACCACGGCGCCGTCATGCAGCGGGCTGTATTTCTGGAAAATACTCTCCAGCAGCCGTTTAGAGATGTGCGCATCCATGGATTCGCCGCTGTTCTGGTAATACTGCTCGTCGAAGTATTTCGCAAAAATGATCAGTGCGCCGGTCCGGCTGGCCTTCATGCTTTTGCAGGCATCAAGCGTAGCTTTGATATAAGCGAGGTTGGTTTTTTTCAGCGTTTTATCTCCGAAGAAATAAGTCCACCAGGTATTTTTCTTGAGGTTCGCATTTTTGCCAATGAGCAACAGGAACCTGCGTATCTCCTGCTGGAAAACGATGATGAGCGCCAGGAACCCTACCTGCACAAATCCACCCAGGATCCGGCTCAATAGGCGCATGCTCAGCTGATCTACCAGGATATAGGCCAGGTAAATGATCACCAGTCCAAAGAGTATGTTTACCGCAATAGTGCCCCGGATGAGGTTATACACATAGTACATGATCACCGCCACCAGGATAATGTCGACCACGTCGAGCAGCCGGATATGGAGGAAACTTAGATCGAGGCCTTGCATATACGTTGGACGTTAGGAAAGTAGTAAGCTGAAGGTCGGGGTTGTATCATGATTACTTTACTGCTTGCAAATATATGGGTTATCGCGGGCGTTTTGCAGGAGCGTTAAACGTTAAACGTCAGACTTACCAGTTTAATCGCTTCGGCAGCCTCCTTTACATCGTGCACGCGAAGAATGTTGGCGCCCTTCTGCAGGGCGATGGTGTTTAACACGGTGGTTCCGTTGAGGGCTTCGGCGGCGGTGACGCCGAGTTTTTTATAGATCATTGATTTACGGGAAAGGCCTGCGAGCACCGGGTGACCGAACGCTTTAAACTGTTCGAGCATGGACAGCAGGCGGTAGCTTTGTTCGGGAGTTTTGGCAAAGCCGAAGCCGGGGTCGATCAAGATATCCGTTACGCCCAGCTCCCCCAGTTGGAAGAGCCGTTCGGTAAAGCAGGTAAATATTTCGTCGAACAGGTCGTGGTAATGTGCGTGCTGAACCATGTTCTGCGGTGTTCCTTTCATGTGCATTAAAACGTAAGGTACTTTTAACCGGGCTACGGTTTCAAAGAGTTGCGGGTCGAGCGAACCGCCTGAGATATCGTTAATAATATGCGCTCCTTCGCCGATGGCGGCCTGTGCCACTTCCGACCGAAAGGTATCGACGGAAATTATGGCACGCGGGTAAGCCTTTACAAGGGCGCGGAGTACCGGGAGCAGCCTTAAAATTTCCTCCCCGGTGCTGATATCCGCTGCACCCGGCCTGGAGGAATAAGCCCCAAGATCCAGGATAGCGGCGCCGTCGGCCAGCATCTGCCCTGCCCTTTCTATAGCCAGCGCGGCGGTATTATTCCGGCCGCCATCGTAAAATGAATCGGGCGTTAGGTTAAGGATCCCCATTACTACCGGCGTAGAAAGATCGAGGATGGTTCCGCCGGCATTCAGCGTCATCTTTTGATGAAATTCTGTACTTTTATCCGTCATAAAACGACAAAATACCGATTAATTCATCGCTAAAACAAACTGTGGCCATTTTGAAGAACAATACGGGGGAAGAGTACAGCGCGGTTGTGCAGTTATGCAGGGACCTGTTCCTGAAAAAGACAAAAGACTACGGAACTGCGTGGCGTGTGCTCAGGCTATCGTCTATTACCGACCAGATCTTTATCAAAGCACAGCGGATACGTACACTGGAAGAAAAAAAAGTATCGATGGTGGGAGAAGGGATCCGGCCTGAATACATCGGGATCGTTAACTATTGCCTCATCGCCATGATGCAGTACGAGTTGAGCGCCACCGAGCCCTTAGACCTGCCTTACGAAAAAGTGGCTGCGCTTTTTGATATCAAAGCCGAAGAAACCCGCCAACTGATGTTTGCCAAGAACCACGATTACGGTGAGGCCTGGCGCGAGATGCGTGTAAGCTCCCTGACAGATCTTATCCTGATGAAGCTCCTTCGCGTAAAGCAAATTGAGGATAATATGGGCCAAACCCTCGCATCAGAAGGCGTAATTGCTAATTACCAGGACATGATGAATTACTCCATCTTTGCGTTGATCAGGCTCGATGAGGACAGAAAAACAGGGAATGGAAACGGTTTGCTAAAAAACATATGAAACGAATTATACTGTTCATCTGCCGCCTGCTGGTCGGCGTGCTCTTTATTTTCTCCGGGCTTATCAAGGCGAATGATCCGCTGGGATTTGGGTACAAACTGGTGGAGTATTTCGAGGTTTTCCACATGCTGTTCCTGGCAGATTATGCTACCGCAATGGCCATCCTGCTGTGTGCGCTGGAAATGATACTGGGTGCGGCGCTTTTACTGGGCATCCGGCCCGTACAGGTGGCCTGGGGGTTACTGCTGCTGATCATTTTCTTTACGTTCCTTACGTTTTATTCGGCGTTTTTCGACGTGGTGAAAACCTGCGGTTGTTTCGGCGACGCCATCCCGCTTACGCCCTGGCAATCGTTTACCAAGGACCTGGTCCTGCTGTTACTGATCGTGGTCATTTTCGTTAACCGTAAATCGATCAGGCCGGCTATAACCAATCCCAAAGCGGAACGTGCCAGTCTCTGGATCATCTCGATCCTTTCGGCGGGCTTTGGGCTGTATACTCTTAACTTCCTCCCGGTGATGGACTTTCTCCCGTATAAGACCGGGCTGAACATTCCCGATCAAATGAAAGTACCCGCCGGCGCTCCGCTGGATGTGTTCGAGATCACTTATACGCTGAAGCACAAAAAGACCGGCGAAAATAAAGTAATGACGGATAAAGAGTACCTTAAAACCGGGATCTGGAAAGACGACAACTGGGAAATTATCGGGGAGCCCGTAAACAAGCTCATCAAAAAAGGATTTGAGCCAAAGATCCGCGACCTCAAGATCACCGATGTGCAGGGCACCGATTACACGACTGAAATTATCGGCAATCCGTACTATAATCTTGTGATCGTGGCTAACAGCCTCGAGAAAGCAGACGTTCGTGCCATCGGCGACCTGAATGCCCTCGCCATTAATGCCGCCGAGAACTACAATATCCGTACGGTGGTGCTTACATCGACCTCGCCAACCGGCGCCGATGCCTTTAAAAAGCGGCATAAGCTGGTAATGGAGATCTTTAATGCCGACGATGTGCCGCTAAAGAGCATGGTACGTGCCAATCCGGGGTTAATACTTCTTAAAAACGGTACGGTGATTAACAAGTGGCATTACCACCGCCTGCCTTCTTACGATGAGCTGGAGAAAAACTACTTTTCAAAAACGCCCTAGATGTTCCGCTTCATTGTCCGCAAAACAAGTTATGGACTCGCGGTGCTGGCCGGGATTATCGGGGTGATCTTCTTCCTGTTCAATATCCTGCCCGGGGACCCGGCGCGAATGACGATGGGACAACGGCCCGATGTGCAATCGCTGGAGGCTATCCGCAAGGAATTCGGGCTCGATAAGCCGGTTTACATACAATTCATTTATTACCTTAATGATCTGCTGCCGCTTTCCATCCACGGGAACGACGCAGCTTCGCGCGAAAAATATCACTACTTCCGCCTTATCCCGTTAGGAAAAGCACAATCGCTGGTGCTTAAAAAACCTTACCTGCGGCGCTCATACCAAACGCGCCGCGAGGTAAGCAGCATCCTGGGCGAGACCATTCCCAACACCATCGTGCTCGCGTTAAGCGCGATGATCTTCGCTACGATCATCGGCATCTTCCTGGGGATCGTTTCTGCGGTGAATAAGGATACCTGGATTGATAAGTCGGCAAACGCGTTCGCCGTACTGGGCATTTCCGCACCTTCGTTTTTTGCCGGGATCGTGATCGCCTGGATCTTCGGCTTCGTGCTAAGCAAATACACGGGCCTCAACATGTCGGGCAGCTTGTACAATTATGACCCGTTTCGCGGAGAGGTGCTTACTCCCGGCAACCTGGTGTTGCCCATGCTTACCCTGGGGCTGCGCCCGCTGGCCATCATTGTGCAGCTTACCCGCAGTGCGATGCTCGACGTGCTGAGCCAGGACTATATACGCACGGCGAAAGCCAAGGGGCTCGATAAACATACGATCATTTACCGGCACGCTTTAAAGAACGCGCTTAACCCGGTGATCACCGCGATTTCGGGCTGGTTTGCTTCGTTGCTGGCAGGATCTTTTTTTGTCGAGTATATTTTCGGCTATAACGGCCTGGGAAAGGCAACGGTAGATGCGCTGGAATACGCTGACTTCCCCGTGGTGATGGGCGCTATCCTTTTTGTGGCCTTCATTTTTGTGATCATTAATATCCTGGCCGACATCGCGTATGCGCTGGTAGACCCGAGGGTAAAACTCCAATAAACACTTAACCTGATGAACGCTGATCTTACCGTCGCGACCAATTCGGTGGTCGATATCATTTACCACGTTACCAATCATTCTACTTATCACCGGGGGCAGGTAGCTACCCAATTCAGGCTGCATGAAATAGCCTGCCCGGCAACAGATTACATTTGGTTAAAAAGGAACGGTTTACTATGAAAATATTTCTGACCGGTTTTATGGGCTGCGGAAAAAGTACGCTCGGCCGAAAGCTTGCCAATAAATTGAGTTATAGTTTCGTAGACCTCGACAAGGTGATCGAACAGAACGCCGGCATGCCCATTCCCCGCTACTTTGAAGCCTTCGGCGAAACCGCCTTCCGCGAGCTGGAAAAAAATACGCTGCAAACTACCGCGTTTCCCGAAGACACGGTGATCGCTACCGGCGGCGGGCTTCCCTGCTTTCACGATAATATGCAATGGATGAACGAGCATGGCATCTCCGCCTTTATCAGTTTACCCCCCAAAGTGCTGGCAGACCGGCTAAACACCGCGCAGGAAGAACGGCCTGTACTGCAAAACCTGAAGGGGGAAGCCTTACTTGAATTCATCACCAAAAAACTTGCTGAACGCGAGCCGTTTTACCGGAAAGCCAACTACATCCTGAACGGAATCGACCTTACCGCAGAGAAGATCATCGATTACCTGCGGATAAACGGTTAGAATTAAGCTGAAGGCACGAACGGGAAGCACAAGGCTATCTTAAATAAACCGCATCATTTTCGCCTTCATCGTCGAGTACCACGTCGACATGTTCACGGAGGACGGTAGAGATCTCGAGCCCGGTATAATCGGTAGAAACGGGGAAGATCCGGTGACTGCGGTCGACCAATACCATGGTGCGTAGTTTTGTTAACGGGATGTTGAGAAAAACACCCATGCCGTAGGCCAGCGTGCGGCCGCTGTTGAGCACGTCATCTGCAAGCACCACAGCCTTACCCGAGCAATCTTCTACCGGGATATCCGTACTTGCCTTCAGGTGACTGCTGTTTTTGTCGAGCGAGATCCGCATCAGCAGCACTTTCAACCCCGAGATACGCTCCAGCACCTCCTTAATTCGCTTTGCAAGAGTAAAACCACAATCGGCTATCCCCGCTATTACGATCTCCTCCTCATGCATATTATCTTCCCATACCTGGTAAGCCATGCGGTCGATCTTCTGGCTGATCTGTTTCTTGTTTAGAATGAGTAGCTTTTTTTCGGACATTGCTGTAAATATGGGGAAAATTTGAGATAGTTAGCAGTTGCCAATGCATGTAAGGCGCGCCGTAGGGGAACCGATCACTGATCACTGACAACCGACTCTCTATTTATACGGGTAAAATACAAAATTCGCGCCTTCCGGCACGATTACGAACAGGCACATAAACTCGTGGGCGTTTTTATAGCTCTTTTCGAAACGGTCCTTTTTATTCTGGTGAATAATGCCTTTTTCCACGAACTCCTCCAGCGTGGACGCGTTTACGCTCCAGGAGGTGTTCAGCTCATTTTTATCAAGGATAGGCTCGCCCAGCTTAACCTCATGCTGGTGCGCCACAAAGATCGGGCAGGCGGAGATCCCTTCCAGCATGATCTCTACGGCGACTTCGCGGATAGAATCGCTGTAGAAACGCAGGTCGGCTTCGAGGCTTTTTAACGGGCTTTCTTTCTGCCCGGGAACGGTGCTTTCGTTATCCTGGTTCAGGAGATCTTGAAGGTCCATATTGTATAGCGTTAAAGTCGCCGGGTTATGATTGTCCGGCGACGGTTAGCTCCAGCAGCGCCACGTTCTCCACATGCTGCGTATGCGGGAACATGTCTACGGGGCGAATCCTGGTCACGGTATATTTTTCTTTTAACAGTGCAATATCACGCGCTTGTGTCGCCGCGTTGCAGCTCACGTACACGATTTTCGCCGCGGCGATCCCGAGCAGGCGCGCTACCACCTCCGGGTGCATGCCCGCCCTTGGCGGATCGGTGATCACCACATCAGGGCGACCTTGTTCCTGCACAAATTGAGGGGTTAGGATGTCTTTCATGTCGCCGGCGAAGAACCGCGTATTCTTTATGCCGTTGATCGCCGAATTTACATAAGCATCTTCGATAGCCGAGGGTACGTATTCAACGCCGATCACCTCCTTCACCCCGCGCGCAACAAAATTGGCAATCGTGCCCGCGCCGGTATAGAGATCGTACACGCGTTCGTGGCCTTTAAGCCCGGCAAATTCTTTCGTGATACGATACAATTCATTGGCCTGCACGGAATTCGTCTGGTAAAAGGATTTTGCGCCGATCTTAAAACGCAGCGGGGTTTCACCGGGAATCCCTGAATGCATTTCCTCGAAGATATGATCGCGACCCCGGAAGGTGCGGATCTCCTGGTCGAAGATGGTATCGTTCTTTTTCTGGTTAATGATGTACAGCAGGGAGGTGATCCCCGGGAAACGTCCGGCGACGAAACCCATCAGGCTTTCAACCTGCTCTTCCGCCGGGTAGGCGAATACGACAATGACCATGAGCTCGCCAGTAGAAGAGCTGCGTACGATGAGGTTACGCAAAGCGCCTTCGTGATTGCGGAGATCGTAAAACGATATGTTCTCCCGCAGCGCAAAGCCGCGGATCTCGTTCCGTATGGCGTTGGAAGGATCAGCTTGCAGGTGGCATTCGCGGATATCGAGGATCTTATCGAACCGGAGCGGTACGTGAAACCCCAGTGCAGGGCCGCCCGGTGCATTGTTGGTCACATCTTCCTGCGTGAGCCAGCGTTTATCTGAAAAGGTAAATTCAAGCTTGTTCCGGTAAAACCGGGTATTGACCGACGGCAGGATGGATTCGCATTGAGAAACGTCTACTCTGGCAAGACGCTGCAACGCATCGGTGACACTTTTTTGCTTAAACCTCAACTGTGCCTCATAGGTCATGTGCTGCCATTTACAACCGCCGCAAACCCCGAAATGGATACAAAACGCCTGCGTCCGGTGCGAAGAGAACTTTACCACGCTGTGAATGCGCGCCTCGAGAAATTTCTTCTTCTTGCGCATCACCTCCACGTTGACCACATCACCGGGAACACCTTTGTCGATGAAGATCACCAGATCGCCGTCTTTACCTACTCCTTTTCCTTCTTCGGCAATATCAATTACCTCAACTTGCTCTACGATCTTCCTCCCGGACTGGTTTGCTCTCATGGGAGGCAAAAATAAGAAAATCTAGTTCTTCTATCTCAAAAGAAAACTCCTCGTCGATAAGCGCTGAAAATTCCATTATCTCCCGACTCATAATAGTAAAATTAAGGGACTATTTATTCCAAAAATACACTTTTTGTACTAGAAACCAAATCGGTATAGTGAAATAAAAAATCACTTTTACGCTTACCAGCCGAGCTCTGTTTTCCTGGCAAAGTACATCAGCAGGGCAACGATGACAAACAGGCCGATGCTTCCCACCATTAACGCGAAGTCTTCCAACTGGATGATCACGTAAATAAACCCATAAAAGGTGCTGAGGATCCCGGTATAGAGGAACGAAATATCGCGCTTACGAATGAGCGATGCCACGAAACTGCTTACCAGGATAATGGTTGCGGACGAGGCGATGAGATAAGCCCAGTTAAAGCCGGTCTTCTCGGCAAACGAAAGCAACAGTACGTAATAAATCGTCATGGCCGCTCCCACCAGGATATAATGAAGCAGGTGAATGCGATGTTTGCGGATGAGCTCGGTAAAAAACAGGGAAAGGAAGGTAAGCAGGATGATCAGGATCGCGTACTTAGAGGTGCGCATGGTTTTCTGATATTGGTCTACAGGCAGCAGCAGCGACACCCCGAAGACCGCATCGTCTGATTCTGTTTTCATATCGGTATCAGGCAATGCAGGCGCCGGCAGTGCAAACCTGTACCGGTTGCCCTTCCATTGTTGCGGGCATATGCGGTTGTACCCGATCAGCTTCCATTCTCCCTGGAAAGAGTTGGCCGTTGTATGCTGCTTATCAGGCAAATATCTTCCTTCAAACTTGGGCGTGCCCCAGTCGCCTTCCAACTTCACGGTAGTGGTTTTGCCAAGATGCAAGAAAGACAGGTTCTGACTCCCGTTCAGCTGCAGGTCGAATTCAAAATCTACCTTCCCGGTAGGGCTATCTGTCAGTCCCGGCAAAACGGAGAGCGATTTCTGGAAAAGCTGTGTCTCATAATCCGGTTCCGCGACATGTTTGCCCGCGCCAAACCTGATCACCGGGTAGTTCTTTAATCCCTTAATATCGGCAAGCCCGATAATTACCCTTGCCTTATCCCATTTAAGATCGGCCGGGTTAATGTCGGGATGCCGTACATCGCCAGGATCGAAATTCCCAGATACGTTGATGCCCGACCGGTAAACAACGGACTCGAAAATGCCGCGTTCCCGCTTCTCCGCCGATAATTTACCGGTGACGTTCAGCTTTTCAGGCATTACATAAAGCATCCCCTCCTTTTGGGTCATCTTTAGCGAATCGGCGGTCTTTGTTTCCTCTTTCTCAACATAGCGGTAAGGCACGGCCAGCACCGGGCCTCCTACCAGCTGCGCGCCAGCCCAACTCCCGGAAATTTCATTGATCACCGTTGCCTGCCGCTCCTGCCGTTCCCGGATCAGGCTTTGGATAGCGTTGGAAGGGATAAGCAGCAATAGGGCCAGTACTACCACGAGAAAAAGCTTTAGAAGAACCGATTCATGGAGCCGGCTAACGGGTGATTGTGTGGGGGTTTCGTTCATGATCAAGATATATTAAATTATAAAAGTTCTTTGAATTTCAAAGTGAAAATATAAAAAAATTATCCTTTTTGCTGGCTTCGAATTAAATTTTCAAGTGCTTGCAAATGGTTTGTAAAGGCCGTGAGACCTTTTTTTGTGGCGACGTAACGGGTATTGGGTTTTCTTCCCAGGAAGGATTTGTTGACCTGTATGTATTCCTCTTTTTCGAGCCCCTTAAGGTGGGAGGCCAGGTTGCCGTCTGTCACTTCCAGCAATTCCTTAAGCGAATTAAAATCATAGCTTTCGTTGGCGGCAAGCACGCTCATGATCTGGAGCCTGATCCGATTCTCGAAGGCCTTATCAAAATGTTCGAATGCTGATCTCACCGGTCGTATTTATAGTACATCATGATGCCGTACACAATATGCAGTACGCCAAAACCCGCTGCCCAGAAGAAAAGCCCGTAACCCGGGAAGAGGGCAGCGAATAATCCGAGCACAAGTTCACAAATTCCCAGCCATTTTACATCGCCAACCGTAAAATGACTGCCATTTATCAGTGCCAATCCATAAAAGATGAGGCAGGCAGGCGCAATCAGGCCAAAATAGGACCTGAAGATCATGATCAGGATAAAGAGACCTCCCGTGATCAGCGGGATAAGCATGTTAATCATCAGGCTCCGGCTGGAGGGATTCCAGAAGCGCTGTCCTTTCTTTTTGGCATTCCGTACAGTAAGCCAGATACCATTCACCAAGGCGAATAAAACGACGCCCAGGGCCACCAACAGCAGTCTTGTGATCACCTTTTCGGTACTCTCCGTATCGCCTGGGTTATAAGAATACCTTCCGGGAAAGGCGGCGTAAACCACCTGGTACGAGATACCGGCGCCGATCAGCGCGTAAATCCCCGCCATCACACCCGATAACCCGCTCAGGGATATGAATTTCGTTGACCGCTCCATCAGCTGGCGGATGGAAGTGATCTCCTTGTCCAGGTTGTTTTCTTTCATGTAAAGTACTTTGATCAGCAAAGCAACGGGATTGTCGTCAGAATAACAAGTTTTTTATAAAAAAAGCGTGTGCTCATCATCAACGTCAGGGTTTTAATGCCGCTTTCACCAGGTAAGGTAAGAGTTCTTTCTGGAAGGAAACGAAGTTCTTGCGCACATCCGAGTCGCTTACCGAAATAAACGCGAACGAAAAGATGATGCTTTTACTGGCCTTGATCAGGAAACCCAGTCTTGCCGGGAAAGTTTGATCTGACTGCGACAGGTGAATATCGGTGAATGAACGGATCAGGAGCTTCTCCAGGTCGTCTGAAAGGATCTTGAGAAATTCCTGCGCATTAGCGGATTCGCGGATGAACTCCCAGCCGATAAATTCGTTGCAAATGGTATACGAAATGCGGCTGGTCTTAAGGATCAGGCTGCTTAAATATTGTTCTTCGCCTGATTCTTCGGGCACGCTGTGAATAAGTTCGTCGACGCTTACCCGGATATAATCCATCAGGATCGTATGCAGCAGCACTTCTTTACTATCAAAATACTTGTAAATAGTGGCTTTAGCGATCTTGGCTTTTTTTGCGATCTGGTTAACACTGGTTTTGTGATAACCGTATTTGCGGAACAGGTCCTGCGATGCACGTTTAATGGCTTCCTTTATTTTTTCAACTTCCATGCTAATTTGAAACCACTAGTTCTGCATTGTTAATAAACACCGTATACGCTCTTAACGACCGTTTCCCTGGAGCCTTGGTGGGCGTACCGTCATATAACGAAAACTTCGCTCCGCTGCATGGATCGGTGGCCTCGAGGCCGGAATCGTCGACCGTAAGCGCACACTTCTTCAATGGGTTCACGGTGCTGCAACGATCGTATACGGCATAGGAATCGCCCACTTTATGAATAATGATCAACCCCGCGACGCCATGACCGTTTACCAGCAGCACCCCGTTCTTGTTCTGGACCTGGAATTGCTGCAGCGGGATCCGGTAGTTAACCGGCACATTGGGTACCTGGCCTTCTTTATCGCCGGTACATGCGGCAACCGACAGGCTGCTTAGCACCATCAACATCATTACCCGTTTCACGTTGATCGCCAGATACTTTACGCCCATGCCCTTATCATTCAATTATTTACACGATCTCCGTTCCGAACTGTTTCAGGAACCTGACGTCGTTCTCAGAAAAAAGCCTGAGGTCACGGATCTCGTATTTCAGGTTGGTGATCCTCTCGATGCCCATTCCAAATGCGAAACCGGTATATACGTTGCTGTCTATGCCGCAATTTTCGAGCACGTTGGGATCTACCATGCCACAGCCAAGTATCTCCACCCAACCGCTGTATTTACACATCTGGCACCCGGCGCCTTTGCAGATACTGCAGGAAACATCCATTTCGGCAGAAGGTTCGGTAAAAGGAAAATATGACGGCCTGAAGCGCACTTTTGTTCCCTCGCCATACAACTCCTGCACAAAATAATATAATGTTTGCTTAAGGTCGGCAAACGAAACGTTTTCGTCGACATATAATCCCTCCACCTGGTGGAAAAAACAATGCGCACGGGCCGAGATCGCTTCATTACGGTATACCCTGCCCGGCATAATGGCACGGAACGGCGGTTTACCGCTTTCCATCATGCGTACCTGTACAGAAGATGTATGCGTGCGCAGCGCGATGTCGTTCCCGCCTTTACGGATAAAGAACGTATCCTGCATATCCCTGGCCGGGTGTTCCAGCGGGAAATTCAACGCGGTAAAGTTATGCCAGTCGTCCTCTATCTCCGGCCCTTCCGCAACGGTAAAGCCGAGTTTCTTAAAAATTTCGACGATCTCCTTACGCACAAGCTGCAGCGGGTGGCGGGCCCCTTCCACCAGGCTTTCGCCGGGGAGGGTAAGGTCAGGCAGATCCGTTTGTGCAGGGCCACCGGTCTCCGACCGTTCTTTTACCGCCTGGTACTTCTCCTCGGCCAATTTTTTAAACTCGTTGAGTACCTTTCCCAGGCTGCGTTTCTCTTCCGGCGTAGCCGATTTAAACTCATCAAAAAGATCCTTGATCAGGCCTCTGGTGCCTAAATATTTGATGCGGAAGGCCTCCACGGCGGCGGCATCCCCGCCCGGGAAAACGTTGATCTCTTCGGTATATTGATTGATCTTTTCTTGTATCATCACTATTTTATAACTCCCAGCTCTTTTCCGACTTTAATAAATGCGGTCACCGCTTTCTCCAGGTGCTCCTGCTCATGGGCCGCGGAAAGCTGTACCCTGATCCTTGCTTTCCCCCTGGGCACCACGGGGTAGTAAAACCCGATCACGTAAATACCTTCTTCCAGCATTTTGGCGGCAAAATCCTGCGCCAGGCGCGCGTCATATAACATCACCGGTACGATGGGATGCACACCGGGTTTAATATCGAATCCGGCTTCGGTCATTTTTGTTCTGAAGAACGTGGTATTTTGTTCCAGCTTATCCCGCAGCTGCGTGGTTTCGCTCAGCATTTTTAACACGGCGATGGATGCGCCGGTGATCGACGGCGCAAGCGTATTGGAAAACAGGTAAGGGCGCGACCGCTGGCGGAGCATATCGATGATCTCCTTCTTACCCGAGGTGAATCCGCCCGATGCGCCGCCCAGCGCCTTTCCAAGCGTCCCGGTAATGATGTCGATCCGGTCCGTCACGCCGCAATGCTCGTGGGTACCCCTGCCCGTACGTCCCATAAAACCGGAGCAATGCGATTCGTCGATCATCACCAGGGCTTGGTACTTATCGGCCAGGTCGCAGATCTTATCCAGCTGTGCGATGGTGCCATCCATAGAAAACGCCCCGTCGGTAACGATGACCCGGTGACGCAAATGCTTGCTGGCGGTCAGCTGCTCTTCGAGCGATGCCATGTCATTGTGCAGGTACCTGAACCGCTGCGCTTTACACAGGCGCACGCCATCAATGATCGAGGCATGGTTCAGCTCATCGGAAATGATGGCGTCCTGGTCGTTAAACAGCGGCTCGAAAACGCCGCCGTTTGCATCGAACGCAGCGGCATACAATATCGTGTCTTCCGTTCCCAGAAACAGCGACAGTTGCTTTTCGAGCTCCTTGTGGATATCCTGCGTCCCGCAGATAAAACGCACGGACGACATGCCATAACCGTGACTGTCTATCGCTTCCTTCGCGGCGGCGATCACCGCCGGGTGAGAAGAAAGCCCGAGGTAGTTATTCGCGCAGAAATTGATCACTTCAGCTCCGCCCTGAACGGTAATGGTCGCACCTTGCGGCGAGGTGATCACCCTTTCCCGCTTATATAATCCTGCTTTTTCAATTTCAGCAAGTTCTTCTTCCAAAACCGGCTTTAGTGTATCGTACATATCTTTAGGCGTTGTGCTTTTTCGTGAAACGCGTAAAATTATAAAATACATTGTTAAATTGACCGTTTAACGCCTGATTAATAAAACCTTTTCCTTCAATAAGCGATTATCCTACCCTGATGAGGCAATACCTGTTCATTTTCGTTTTACTGTTGTACGGCGGAACCTGCATGGCGCAAAAAGTGACTGTTTCCGGCCGGGTGATGGACGAAAACGGCAAACCGCTGCCTTTCGGATCTATCGCGATACATAACACCACGAAAGGAACGGCCGCCAACGACGAGGGATTTTACCAGTATACGCTCGACAAAGGCACTTACGAGCTCGCCTTCCGCTTCATCGGTTATAAAACCCAGTTGATACGCGTGGAGCTGCAGCATGATACCGAACTGAACGTAAACATGGTGCAGGAATTTTTCAAACTGGATACGATCGTACTCGGGTCGGCGCAAGACCCTGCCGTAGGGATCATGCGAAGAGCCATCAACCTTCGCAAAACCCGCCTGAACGAGGTTAAGTCCTACTCCACCGACGTTTATATAAAAGGCGTACAAAAGCTGGTGCATGCTCCGAAGAAATTTCTCGGGGAGGATGTCGCCGCCGTGCTCAACCTCGATTCGTCGCGCCGCGGCTTGCTGTACCTTTCGGAATCGGAATCGAAACTCTATTATAAACATCCCGACCGTTTCCGGGAGGTGATGACCGCGAGCAAGATCTCCGGCAAGAACGAATCGCTGAGCTTTAATAAAGCGACGGACCTGTACGTGAACTTCTACCAGAACCTGGTGCAGATGGATGAACTTGCCATTCGCGGCTTCGTATCGCCCCTGGCGGATTTTGCGTTCTCCTACTACAAATACAAACTTTTGGGTACCAGCGTGGAAGACGGCGAAACCATTTACAAGATCCAGGTGATCCCGCGACGCGCACACGACCCGGTATTCCAGGGCACGCTGTATATCGCCAACGGCACGTGGCGGCTGCAAAGCGTCGACCTGCGCCTCACCCGTACCGCCAACATTAATTTCGTAGATACGCTTACCCTTAACCAGCAATTTATACCGGTTACCGGCGATGTGTGGATGCCTTCGTCGCTGCAGCTGAGCTTTAAGGGAAAGGTTTTGGGATTTTCGTTTGAAGGTTACTTCCTGGGAATTTACAGCAACTACCTGATCAATGCCAATTTATCAGATAAATTGTTTAATGGCGAGATCCTCAAGATCGTAACGGACGTACGGCAAAAAGATGAGGGGTACTGGGCTGATAAACGTCCCGTTCCGCTTACGCGGGAAGAGACGCTGGATTATGTGGTGAAAGACAGCGTAGAGAAGATCATGTCGTCGCGACGGTACAAAGATTCGGTAGATGCCGAAAGCAACAAGCTTACCTTCCTGAAGCTTGCCGCATTCGGTTACACCAAAACCAGCACGGTACATCATACGGAGTATAATTTCTCGCCGGTGCTCCCCGGGATCTTTTACAATACCGTAGAAGGTTTTGGCTATTACTACCAGGCATCCTTTAAAAAAGAATACAACCTTAAGAATTCGCTCAACGTTACTACCCGGCTTCGTTACGGCCTTTCGAACAGGCATTTTAACCCGAGCGTAGAAGCACGATATTATTATGACCCCGTGAACCTCGGCTTCCTGAGCATGAAGCTGGGGGCAGAAGTATTGGATATCAGCAACCTGCGATCGTCTGTGAGCGTTACCAACTCCATTAATACGCTGATCTACGAAACCAATTTCCGGAAGTTCTATGAAAAGAGAATGGTTACCTTCAACGGCAGTTATGAAGCCGCACCCGGGCTGTTCGGCACCTCCACGCTCGAGTACAGCCAGCGCTTCCCGATGTTAAACACCTCGACGTACCGCATTATCGACCGCAAGAACAAGCACTTCAGCTCTAACAACCCGTTTACCCCGGATGAGAATACGGAACTCTTTCCACGGCACGATGCCGTTACATTTATGGCCGAGCTGGATTATGCACCCGCCGCCCGGTATGTGACACGCCCGGAGGGGAAATTTTACGAGCCGTTTAAATACCCCCGTTTCGTGGTCACTTACCGCAAAGGGTTCAACAACATCCTGGGTTCTGATGTCGACTTCGATTTTGCCTCTTTCGAGATCTACCAGAACGAGCTGAAACTGGGCTTGTTAGGAAAATCCTCGTACACCGTAAAAGTAGGCAGGTTCCTCAATAACCGGCAGCTGTATTACCCGGACCTGCATCATTTTCGCGGTAACAATTCACTGATCTTCGAGAGCAGCTTACGAAACTTCCACTTCCTCGACCTGTACCAGTTCAGCGCCAGCCGGCAGTTCTTTGAGGCGCATTATGAGCATAACCTCGGCGGTTTTATCGTAAACAAGATCCCGCTGATCCGCAAGCTGCGACTCGACGAGATCATCGGGGGCGGCTACCTCGACCAGCCGGCCAACCAGACTTACTCAGAACTGTTCTTTGGATTACAACGGCTGATATTCAGGATCGATTACTCGCTGGCTTTCAACCACGACAGGAAGGTGTACAATGGGTTTAAACTGAGCTACCGGCTCAGGAGGAAGTAGAAAACGTACAACCTATTACGCTAATTATACTGAACGTGAACGAATTACGTAATACGTAGCCCGGCATACAACCCTTTAACTATTTTTAACGTCTACCCTTTAGTCAAAAGAATATCTTTGTTCAAATAGCCAACCTCTTATCATGATACGTTCCTTTATCATTGCTTTTTTATCGCTGTTTATCTTTTCCGGCGACGTTTTCCCGCAGGGATTTGTGATTAAGGGCACCATCACCGACCAGGACGGCGCACCCGTGCCCTTCGCCAGCGTATACCAGCAGGGAACCACCAAAGGAACTTCCGCTAACAGCGACGGACAGTATTTCCTGAAGTTTCCGGCAGGAAAGATCACCCTGGTGTTTAAATCGGTGGGATACACACAGGAAACACGAACCATCGAGCTCAAGGCAGATCAGCAGCTGAACGTAGTGCTTAAAGCACAGGTTTACCAATTGGGGGATATCGCCATTAAAGCCGGCGGACCGGACCCCGCCTACGAGATCATCCGAAACGCCATCAGTAAACGGAAATCTTACCTGCACGAGGTAGAAAGCTATAGCTGCGAAGTATACATTAAAGGCCTGCAAAAAATGCTTGCCGCGCCCAGGCGCTTCCTGGGCAAAGACATCGATAAACTTGGGCAGCAGATCGGTCTCGACTCCAACAGGCGCGGGATCCTGTACCTGTCGGAATCTGAGTCCAGGTACACGGTAAAGCCGCCTAACCAGCGCCACGAGGAAATGATCTCTTCGAAAGTTTCCGGCAGCAACCGGTCATTCAGCTTCAACAGGGCATCGGACCTGGATGTAAACTTCTACGAAAATCTCCAGGACTGGCAGGGGCTTACCAATCGTCCGCTCATATCGCCCATCGCCGACAATGCGTTAAGCTATTATAACTACAAGTTTCTCGGCACCACCATGGAAAACGGGGAACTGGTAAATAAGATCCAGGTGATCCCCAGGCACAAGGCCGATCCTGCTTTTGCGGGTAATATTTACATCATGGAAGATACCTGGCGTATTTACAGCGCGGAGCTCTATCTCACGAAAGATGCCAACATCAATTTTGTGGATACCGTTAAAGTGAACCAGCAATTCTTCCCCGCCCGGGGAAAGACCTGGATGCCGTCTACCGTTAGGTTCGACTTTGTTGGCGGGATGTTCGGGTTTCGCTTCGGCGGATATTACACCGCCGTATTCCGCGATTACGAGATCGAACCCACACTCGATAAAAACATGTTCCGGGAAGTAATGAAGGTGACCAAGGACGTGAACAAGAAGGATTCCGCCTACTGGAAGGAAGCACGCCCTATCCCGCTTACCGCGGAAGAGATCGAAGATTACAGCAAAAAAGGCGCCCTGGCCGAGAAACGGGCTTCGAAACCTTACCTGGATTCGCTTGACAAGGTTAACAATAAATTTAAGCTGGTGCCATTCATCTTTACCTCCGGGTATACGCACCGCAACCGCGCGAAAAGGGAATACATTACCTACAGTTCCCTCCTGGGATCGGCATTTTACAACACGGTTGAGGGGTTTGGCGGTAACTACACGGTCAGTTACCGCAAACAGATCGATTCTGCCACCAACCGCTACGTGTTCCTGAACGCAACTGCGCGCTATGGCTTTGCGAGCGAACAGTTTATGGGCTCTTTATCGGGCACCCTGCCGTTCCGGAAAATGCCTGTTAGTTTCGCCGCAGGCAGCACCATGGCCGATCTGAACCCGAGGGGCACCATTTCCACCCTCGGGAACACGGTAAACTCTTTGTTCTACGAGCGGAACTTCTTAAAACTGTACCGGAAAGATTTTGCCACCGTAACCACGTCGCGTCGCGTTGCGGGGGGCCTGCTCCTGAGCCTGCAGGCCGAATGGGCGAACCGGGAAGCACAGGTAAACCATGCTGATTACCTCATCCGCGATCTCAAAAACAGGTCGTTTACCTCCAATAACCCTTTCTCGCCACAGGCGGATGTGCCGCTGTTCCCCGACAACCAGTCGTTTACGCTAAACATGCGGGTGACTTACGAATTCAGTAAGAAATATGTCACCTACCCTTCCGGCAGGTACTATATTCCGTCAAAATATCCGCGCCTTGGGTTGAGTTATGTGAAAGGTATAGAAGGGGTCTTCGGATCGGATGTAGACTACGACCTGCTGTTTGCCGACATTACCAAATCTGACGTAGGGCTCGGCCTTTACGGCAAATTCTCATTTTACGCCGGCGCCGGTAAATTCCTGAACAATAACAAGCTTTTTTATACCGATTACCGCCATTTTGCAGGGAACCAGGCGCTGCGTTACCAGCCTGCCGTAAACCGTTTCCTGTACCTGAACTATTATTTGCCCAGTACCTCCAAGCAATACCTGGAGGGGCATCTCGAGCATAATTTCGGCGGACTGTTTGTAAATAAGCTTCCGCTGATCCGTAAACTGCACCTGCAGGAGATCGTAGGCGGCAACTACCTGACCACCCCGGGCTACAAGAATTACCGGGAGTTTTATGCCGGGCTAGAGTACCTCGGTATGCGTGTGCTTTATGGCGGCGCCTGGCAGGGGAATAGGCAAACCGACAAAGGATTCAGAATTGTTTACGCGTTTTAGCATGCCGGCATACTGATCGCTATTTTTGCGGGATGAAATCAATGAACTTACTGCTGATCCCCGCGCTATCGCTTTGCGTGGCATGCGGGACCTCCGTTACCCCTGCAAAACTTTACGGAAAGTGGAACTATACACGGATCCAGAGCCTAAACTGGAACCCCGACAGCACCACCACCCGGGAGATTGAAATGCAAAAGCCGTATGTACAGTTTAACGAAAATAACTCGCTGGTGATGGTCTGGGGCGGCGATACCATATTAAAAGGCACGTTTAAGCCCTCCGGTGATAAGATCCTCGTTACACAGCGATTGACCGGCGGGAAAACCCGCGACTTTTATTTTAAGATCTTTAAACTTGCCGGCAACGAGCTGATCTTCGATTCCACCGACCGCGACCCAAGCCGTGTGTATACCAGGAAATAGTCATTTATTTCAGTGGGCCGCTGCCGGTAAACCCGTTCGGATTTGTACAATACAGCGACCGCTATGCTGGTTATTTTCGCAATAAAAACAACATGAAAAAACTAATCGCCGGAGCTTTCATACTCCTTTGCACACTGGCCTCCTCCTCCCACGCACAAGCCCCCAAACAACTGGCGGCCGATTTTAAAAAACTCGAATGGATTACCGGCACCTGGAACCGCACCAATGCAAAACCCGGACGCTCGGGACACGAAAGATGGTTTAAAGTATCCGACACCGAGATCCGGGGCTTCGGTATCACTATGCGCGGCGCCGATACCGTATATGTAGAAAAACTGAAGCTGGTGGTGAGGGACGGCGGCATCTACTATTCGGCCGATGTTCCCGAAAACAAAGCACCGGTATTGTTTAAGCTCACCGAGATCAAAGAAGATAGTTTCACTTGCGAGAATGACGCAAACGAATTCCCCAAAAAGATCTGGTATGGCCGCACCGGCAATACCGTAAAAGCGGTGATCTCCGGCGGCGGGAAGTCTGTTGACTATCTGTTCGAGAAGAAATCCTGAGCGGCGGTCTTATCCTCGTCCAGTTGAAGGATCAGGCCTTCCAGTCCTTCAAATTTCCGGTCCTCCCGGATGAATTTATGGAAATATACCCGGATGGTTTGCCCGTAAATGTCACTGTTAAAATCAAAAAGGTTGACCTCGATGTTCCGCGTCATCCCGTTAATGGTAGGCCGGTTGCCGATGTAGCCCATGCCCCGGTAAGTGACAGCCGGGTGTTCGCCGCTGGCAGGAATGGCTGCTTCTACCGCATAAATGCCGTCGCCGGGAATCAGCTTATATGATTCGGCCACAAAAAGATTGGCCGTAGGGTAGCCCAGGGTTCTTCCAAGCCGGTCGCCTTTTATCACCTTACCGGTGAGGTGGAAGGGATACCCGAGAAAATCGCGTGCAGCGTCTACCTTCCCGGAGAACAGCGCGTTGCGGATCCGCGTCGACGAAACCGCCACGTCATTAATGTCCTGCTCGGGGATCTCCTCCACTTCAAAACCGTATTCCGGGCCAAAACAGAGCAGGTCGGTAAATCCGCCGCTGCGGTCCTTGCCGAAGCGATGGTCATAGCCGATCACGATCCGGCGCGTGCCGATCTGCTGCACCAGCACCTGCTTTACATATTCGCGGGGCGATAAGTTGGAGAAATCCCTGGTAAAGGGCGTGATGACCAGGTGATCGATGCCAAATTGCGCGAGCAGCTCCGACTTTTCGGAGATGGTGGTCAGCATCTTCAGGCTTTGATCTTCGGGATGCAGGATCATTCGCGGATGCGGGAAAAAAGTAAGGATCACGGTCTCGCCATCAATCTGTCTCGCCACTTCCTTTAGCCGGTCGATGATCTTCTGGTGGCCGATATGTACCCCGTCAAAAGTCCCGATGGTTACCACCGCATTCTTTACGGGGCTGAACTCTTTAATATCGTGATAGATCTTCATGGTGCTGTTAACGAGGCTAAATTAATTCACCAGCTTCTTTCAGTTCCCGGATGTGCGTTACCAGCTCCATTACTTCGAAGGCGCCGGCAACATCCAGCCCCCCGCTTTTGGTGCGGCGCAAAGCCGAAAGATAGGCGCCGTTGTCCAGGGCTTTACCGAAATCGTGCACGAGCGACCGGATATAGGTCCCCTTGCTGCATGTCACCTCGAAGTCGACCTCGGGCAACGCAACACGCGTGATCGAAAACGTTGAAATATGCACTTTGCGCAGCCTCAGCTCCACTTCCTCACCCCTGCGGGCTTTTTCATACAGGCGCTCCCCGTTAATTTTAACGGCCGAATGTGCGGGGGGATATTGCTCGGTATCGCCGATAAACCGGGCACAATTTTCGCGAACCTGCGCTTCGGTAAGCGCAGAGATGTCAAACTGCCCTTCCGGCGCGGTCTCCAGGTCGTATGAAGGCGTGGTAGCGCCAAGGACCATGGTACCGGTATACGTCTTATCCTGTGCCTGGAACGTGTCTATCTTTTTAGTGAGCTTGCCCGTGCAGATCACCAGCAGCCCTGTAGCAAGCGGATCGAGCGTACCTGCGTGACCCACTTTCAGCTTCAGCGGTTTAAATGCGTTGCGGATCTTTCCCACTACATCGAAGCTTGTCCAGCGGTACGGCTTATTGATCAGCAGCACCTCTCCTTCCGCAAAGTGGAAAGTTTTAAATTTAGTAGTTGTCAAGGTGCAAAGATAACCGGGATTTTGATAGCCTAAAATCCGAATTGGTATATTTACTGCATGAGGACATTGCCCTGCCTGCTGGTTTGCGTATTACTTTACCTGTG
The DNA here is from genome assembly GCF_009834915.1 of Hufsiella ginkgonis. GTDB lineage: Bacteria > Bacteroidota > Bacteroidia > Sphingobacteriales > Sphingobacteriaceae > Hufsiella > Hufsiella ginkgonis. The sequence goes on from NZ_WVHS01000004.1 coordinate 332,691, forward strand.
CTTCTCCGTTACCGTGCACGCCCAGGACCTTTTTACAGATTCCGTGGTGCGCAAACTGAGTGATTACCATGCGGGTAACTCCTCGCCCGCCTTGTTTTTACATTTCGACAAGAACGTGTACACCGCCAATGAAACGGCCTGGTTTACCGCGTACCTGCTTAACCGTCCTGCTACGGACACCACCCATACGTTATCTGTTTCGCTGGTGAGCGATGCCGATCGTACCGTAGTGCTTAAGCGCGAGTTCCTGGTGTTTAATGGTCTCGCCTTTGGCGACCTTTCGGTCCCCGATTCGCTGCCTGCGGGCAGGTACCACTTTAACGCATTTACCAACCACGTGGTCAACGGAATTCCCCAAAGCGCGTTTACCCAGCCCATCACGCTGAAAACTACCACCGAGCCGCCGTTCCAGGCCTCCCTAAAGCTGTTAGATACCGTAGCCGCCGACGGATTTTACAAGGTGCTGTTCGAGGGCTTTACCAAAGACAAGATGTTATTAAAAAATGCGGCGTTATCTTACAACGTTACACCAGGAGAAACGGTCAAAGCCCGCACCAACGAAAGAGGCGAATACCTTGTTCATATTCCCATAAAAGATGTTACCGCACTAAACAACACCTTGCGATTAACGGTATCGTGGCAAAAGGACAAACAGGGCCTGAGTGTCAGGCTGCCCGTCGCCCCGGCAGAAACAACGCTCAGGTTTTATCCCGAAGGCGGATATCTCATTGATGCAACGCCTTGTATAGTGGGCTGGGAAGCCAAAAGGCCCGGCGGGATACCCGTTCAGCTAACGGGGGTATTATTTTGCGACGGCGCACCGGCCGACACGATCTTTACCAGCAGCCTCGGAATTGGCAAGTTCCTGCTTACTCCCGTAAAAGGAAGCACTTATTTTATCCGTCCATTTGAACACAACCTGGCCGGGAAGGATTGGCCGCTGCCCCTTGCCATAGACAGGAGCCCGGCGATATCCGCCAACCGCAGCGTGGTCGACGACACGCTGAAAGTCACCGTCAGGAATATTGAAAAAGGCGGCCGGTTAGTGCTTCATAATTTCAATGAAGTATTTATTTCGAAACCGATCCCGGCAGGAGGATATCGCGCCAGTTTCAAGATCGCGCTTGATGGGCTGCCCCGCGGTCTTGCCGCGCTCACCATTTTCGACGAGGAGGATCGCCCTCGCGGCGAACGGCTCATTTTTGCGCACTATAACCAACGGGAAGCGCTGACTGCTACCACCGATAAGCCTGAGTACAAACCGCGCGAAAAGGTAACGCTATCCCTCTTGCTAAAAGACGCCGCGGGAAAACCGCTGCGGGGGATAGTTTCTATAGCTTGTGTGCAGGAAAACCGGCTGGAAACGGGAAACGTGACTGATATCGAAACTTATGCTTACCTGGTCCGCCTGCTTGGAAATCTGCCGGCCGACCCGATGGGCGAATGGGCCCGGAACAAAGGATACATCGAGAATATCCTACTGGTAAAGGGCTGGCGCAAATATAGCTGGCAGGAAGCGATGGCCGGCAAGCCGGCGCAGCCGGTTAACTATCAGTCACTGCAATTTACCGGGTCGGTTACTTATTTCAAAAAGCCGCTGAAGAAACCTGTCGCCGTAAGCCTTTTACGCGACTCTGCATTTTCCCTGCTTCAAACCGACAAAACAGGGACTTTTTTGCCCGCCATCCGCGACCTAATTCTTGCCCCTGATAAAAAGCTGCTCATCTCGGTAAATGAAAAGCAATATGCAGGTTACGACGTCAGGTTGAACGATCCATACTTGCCCGTGAGCGCCCGGCTTGCCCGGGAACAGGATGCCCCGGATGTGGCGGCCGCGGCGATCAACACCACCGGATCCCTGCTCATTAACCGGAACGAACGCACCATTATGATGAAGGAGATCAGCCTGACCTCGAAAAAAGACGATAACCTCTTCGGGACCCGCGGGTTCGGGGTAAATGCCTGCGGAGATTATGTATGCATGTACAATATTCTAAACTGCCCCAATCATAACGGGGCGTATGGAAACAAGGAACCTGTGGAAGGAAGGATCTACCTGTCAAACGGCGCCAGGGTCGTTTATTCCGGCTGTGTAAATAGCGCGAAAAAAGACGACCACGTGATCAGGGCCACCGGGATTTACCTGAACAAAGAGTTTTATGGCTCTGACTATTCGGAACTCAGCCCTTCGCAACCAGAATATTTTTCTACGATCTTCTGGAAACACGGCCTGCTGCTCAACGAAGACGGAACCGCATCAGCACAGTTCTATACCAGCGATATCACGGGGAGGTTTAAAGTTGTCGTCCAGGGCCTTACCAGTAACGATGTGGTATTTGGTGAACAGGCTTTCACCGTCACGAAACCGAAATAAAGAGTTAACCGGCACTACCGCTCAAATCACCTGCAAAGACCGTCCTGATAACAGGATCGCCAGGATGATCACCCCTACTACGATCCGGTACCATCCGAAAGCTACAAAGCCTTTCTTTTGCAGGAAGGTGATAAACGACCTGATCGCAAGGATCGCTACTAAAAAAGCCACGACGTTGCCGATAGCCAGGAGCTTGATCTCCTCGCCGGTGAGCGGGTAACCGTCTTTGTAAAAATCGTACAGCTTTTTAGCTGTTGCACCGAACATGGTGGGTACAGCAAGAAAGAACGAGAACTCGGCTGCCGCTTTCCGGGTAAGGCCCTGGGTCATACCGCCTACAATACTCGCCGCGGAGCGGGAAGTGCCGGGGATCATCGCGAGGCATTGGAACAATCCTATCTTAAGAGCCTGGAGGTAAGTCACTTCGTCGGTCGATCCGGTTCCCGAATTTTTAAACCATTTGTCGGTAAATAGCAGGATCACCCCGCCTACCAGCAGCGCGATGGCGACACCCATGGCATTTTCGAGCAGCTGATCGATCTTATCGCTTAACAGCACCCCCAACACCACCGCCGGAACAAATGCCACCAGCAGCTTAAAATAAAACTGGAACGATTGGAAAAAACGCTGGAAGTAAAGCACCACCACCGAAAGAATCGCACCTAACTGGATGGCCACGATGTACAATTTTACGAATTCTTCGGAGCCAATCCCCATTAGGGCAGAACCGAGGATCATGTGCCCGGTAGACGATACCGGCAAAAACTCCGTCAGGCCCTCGATGACGGCCAGGACGATTGCTTGTGCTGTAGTCATGCCTACTTGCGGAGAATAGCTACAAAACCGATGGCGAAGCCGGCAAGCACTACGATCGGGGCCAGCACGATTTTACGGAAACTATAAATATCGGTGGTGCCCGTCATCAGGATAAAGCCCAACAAAACAACACCAATGCAGAGCAGCATGAGCCGGTAATTTGTTTTACCAAAAACGAACTCAACCTGTTTGGTTTCTGTTGCAGGTGCATTTTTTTTCTGTGCCATATTATCTGTAAAGATTATGAATTTTTAGACTTAAATATTTGCTGACCGCGAAATAGGTGCTTAATCCAGAGATCAGGATCCCGGCTACGATCACACCAAGGAACACCACACCAAACTCGAACCAATTGCGGAGTATCACCAATTCAGGCACCTGCTGCTGCGCGAGGTAAAGGATCCCCATCAGCAGGATGATGGAAATAAGACCGGCAAGCAACCCGTGCAGAATGCCATACCCGAGGAACGGGTTACGGATAAAGTTCCGCGTAGCGCCTACCAACTGCATACTTTTGATTAAAAAACGCTGTGAATAAATAGCGAGCCGGATGGTATTATTAATTAACGCGATGGCGATAACAGTAAGAATAATGGCAAATGCCAGGATCACCAGGCCGATGAGCCTTACATTCTGGTTCACCGTGTCGATCAGCGATTTCTGGTAGATCACCTCTTTCACCAGCTGATTCTTCTCCAGCTGGCTGCTAAAAGTTTCGATGCTGGCGTTGTTGGCATAATCAGCCTTCATGTACACATCGATAGAGGAAAGCAACGGGTTATATCCAAGGAACTCCACGAAGTCCTCTCCCAGGTCGCGGGTAAGGTTATGAGCGGCAAGTTCTTTACTAACATATTGTGTTTTAAGCACATACGGATTTGCATCGATCTGCCGTTTCAGCGCCTGGATATCCACTTCACGGGCACCGTCGTTCACGATGATGTTCAGCACAATATTTTCTTTCACATAATTGGAAAGACCGCGGGCATGTACCAGGATCAAACCGAGCAATCCAAGCATCAGCAATACCAGCGAGATACTGATCACCGTAGAAATATAGATCGTTTTCGTCTTTTTTGCCGAGGTGCTGTCCTCAAATTCTTCCATAGTTAGCGGGCTTGACAGGCGAAATTAAGGAATAAATCCTAAATCAATTCATTTTTTCCCGTTTGATCAGGTATGCTTTCAGCACCTGGTAAAATCCGGCGTTCATGTCGGCATCCACAAAATCGATCCGGTATTGGGCGCACTTTAGCTGCAGCTCTTTGTGAAAGCCACGGATCGCTTCGAGATAGGAAGCTTTTACCTGGCTGGGATTCACTTTCAGCTCATCACCGCTTTCCAGGTCAATGAAATGGTAGGGGCGGTTATCGAACGCGAAGTCCAGCTCGCTTCGGTGCTCCAGCACGTTAAAGATCACCACCTCATGTTTATTATACTTAAGGTGCTGCAGGGCTTCAAAAATCTCCGCGAGCTCGGATTTCGAGCCTGCTGTTTCCAGCATATCGCTAAAAATAATGATCAGCGACCGTTTGTGCACCTGCTCGGCAATCTCGTGCAGCGCCGAGGCGACGGAGGTTTTTGTTCCGCGGCTTTCCCGTGCCAGGAGACGCTCCAGCTCGGCGAACAAATATTTCTGGTGCACAGCCGTAGACTTGGCCGGGGTAGAAAGCTCCACATGGTCAGAAAAACAGCTAAGCCCGAAGGCGTCCCGCTGTTTTTTGAAAAGATACATCAGCGAAGCGGCGGAATATACCGAGAACAACAGCTTGTTCATTTCCTTCCCGGGGTAGTACATAGACGATGATACATCGAGTACCAGCTGACAGCGAAGATTGGTCTCCTCTTCAAACCGTTTTACAAACAGCCTGTCGGTACGCGCAAATAATTTCCAGTCGATATTGCGGATCGAGTCGCCGTTGTTATATAACCGGTGTTCAGCAAACTCTACCGAGAATCCGTGGAAAGGACTTTTATGCAGGCCCGTGATAAACCCCTCTACCACCTGCTGTGCCAGCAACTCGAGGTTACCAAAATCCTGGAGTTCCTTGTACGTACTTAACTCTTGCGTCATCGTACTAAGTTAGTAATAACTTGTAAAATTGCCCGGAGTTTAAGGTTGTAAGTTGAAGGCAGCTTCAAACGCATCCCTACGTAATAAACTAATTACAATACTCCAATCCGTAATTCCATAGCTTCGATCTTTCAAATGTCATTCAGCGTATGAACTTTTATAAACTTACGACAGCCGCGCTTCTCAGCGGACTTTCGGTTACAGCCTTTGGACAGCAGAAAAAGGACCCGGTGTTCGCCGATGTTTTCGGCCGGCCGGTACAAGGCATCGTGAACCCGCTGCCCGCCGTTCGTTCCTGGGCAGACGATACCCACTATATTGAGAATCGCGGCGGTTTCCAGGGAACGCCTTATACCGTGGACGTAAAAACCGGCGAAGCAGTTCCCTCCACACCGGTACAGGTAAACCAGGCAAGCGTTTCGGTGCGCAATAAAGACATCTTTTACCGCGACCTCAACGGCAAAGAAACACAGGTGACAAAAGACACCGCCGAGGAAAAAAATCCCACGCTTTCACCGGACGGCACACAGGTGGCATTTACCCGCAACAACGATTTTTACTCGGCAGATATCGCCAGCGGCAAAGAAACACGCTATACCAGCGACGGAACTGACGTGATTTATAGCGGATGGGCGTCCTGGGTATACTACGAAGAGATCCTCGGCCGTGCCACGCGCTACAAGGCTTTCTGGTGGAGCCCTGACAGTAAACACCTCGCTTTCATGCACTTCGACGATTCGAAAGTGCCCATGTTCCCCATCTACGGCGCTACCGGGCAGCACGGATACCTGGAAAGGACCCGCTACCCGAAACCCGGCGACCGCAACCCGGAAGTGAAAGTAGGAATCGTAGCTACCGGGAACGCGCAAGTAGTGTGGACCGATTTCGACCCGAAAACAGACCAGTACTTTGGCACCCCGTTCTGGATGGCCGACAACAAATCCCTTTGGGTGCAATGGATGAACCGCGACCAGAACAACCTGGTGATCTATTCCGTGAGCCCGGAAACCGGACAGAAAAGTGTGATCTATGAAGAAAAACAGAAAACCTGGATAGACTGGTTCGACAATATGTATTTTCTCAAAAACGGGCAGGGCTTTATCCTGCAAAGCGACAAAAGCGGCTGGGGACATTACTATTATTATGACCTGACCGGGAAATTAAAGAAACAGCTTACCTCCGGGAACTGGCGCGTTTCAAACCTGCTGCGCGTTGACGAAAAAAACCAGGAGATCTTTTTCACCGCACGCAAAGAAGCGTCGACCCGTATAGACCTCTATAAAGTGAGCCTTAAAGGCGGCGAGCCAAAGCGTCTTACGTTCGGCAACTTCGATCACCAGGTAAGCCTTTCCCCCGGCGGAAGCTATTTCGTTACCACTTACTCCAACCTGCAAACTCCTAACCGTTCGGCTCTATACGATACCAACGGAAAGCTGGTGCGCGAACTCGGTGACTCGAAAGGCCCCCAGTTCGAAAACTATAACCTGCCTAAAACCGAGCTCGTGTACTATACCACACGTGACGGCCTCCAGCTGCCTATGAAAGTTACCTACCCGCTTAACTTCGATCCTTCAAAAAAATACCCTGTATGGACCTCCATTTACGGCGGTCCGGATGCCGGGCAGGTATATGATCGCTGGTCGAGCCCTACCGGGCAGACCTGGTGGTGGGCCAAAGAAGGCATTATCCAGGTAAACATCGACAACCGGAGCGCGGGTCACCTCGGCAAAACCGGTATGAATTACATTTACCGGATCCTTGGCAAATATGAGATCGAAGATTACATGGACGCTATCAGGTTCCTGGAGAGCAAAGGCTATGTAAATGAGCAGAAAGTGGGCATCACCGGCGGTAGCTTCGGGGGTTATATGACAGCCATGGCACTTACTTATGGCGCAGACGTGTTTACGCACGGAATTGCGGTGTCGTCGCCAACCAACTGGAACCTGTACGACACCCATTATACCGAACGTTACATGGATACGCCACAGGACAACGCCGAGGGTTACAACGTCACCTCCCCGGTTACTTATGCAGAAAAACTAAAAGGAGTGCTCCGCATCGTTCATGGAAATATGGACGACAACGTACATATGCAGAACAGCATTCAGCTGATCGACCGCCTCCAGGATCTCAATAAGGATTTCGAGATGATGATCTACCCGGGCCAGCGTCATGGCATCGGTGGCTCAAAAGCAAGACAATCTGCACAGGAAACCACTCGCTTTATTTACAAATATCTCCTGGAAAAACCGGTTCCCCAGGATTATATCGCTTACTGGAAATAACGGTACTGATTACATAACAAACGCCTGTCGGGTTAACCGCGCAGGCGTTTGTTATGACGCCCGTTATTTTAACCGGCCCTGCTGCTTTAACAGACCAGTTATGCGGATATCGTTTCGTTTGTCGAGCTGGGCGATTACAGCGCTGCCCGCCACCGACACGTACTGGATCCCGAGCTTTTCCGTTCCTTCGCTAAACGCCGGGTTGATTGAGGCGATACCCGTCACTATCGAGGAAAGATAGCCCGGGCGGAACTGCCCGCAGTACACGATCTCCTTATTCACAGTTACCGCAAAAGCCCTGTTCGACCCGAAGTTCTTTAGCGAATTAAGCGCGCCTTTTTTTGTCGTAAAAACATGCGTCGTGGAATCATAGGAAACGATCTGCTCGCTTTTCACCAGGATGGTATCAGAAAGCACCGCGTTTGTGATGGCCGTAATGTAGGGATAAGCAGTGCCGGTAGTGAATTGTGAATGCGACTTGAGCAGGTAAATATCCACCTTCCCTGGATATGCACCCTTTCCGCAACCAAATAAAAGGAATATGACAAACAAGTAAATGAGCTTTTTCATGATAAGATCCGTCTGGAGATTTATTCCCGATACGACCGCTTATCCTGTTCGTTACAGGTAAAAAAAAATCCTGCTTCATATGAAGCAGGATTTTTTTCGTTAAACGCATCACGTTTAACGTTTATCAATCCCAACTAAGCAAGCTGTTTGCTCAGCTTATCAGCAAGCACCGATTTAGGAACTGCGCCGATTTGTTTATCGACAATCTCACCGTTCTTAAAGAACAACAGCGCGGGTATATTACGGATCCCGAATTTCATCGAAATGTTCGGGTTGTGGTCCACGTTTACTTTTCCAACTACAGCTTTCCCGCTATACTCTTTCGACAATTCTTCTACTACCGGGCCAACCATACGGCAGGGGCCGCACCATTCTGCCCAAAAATCAATCAGTACCGGTTTGTCTGATTTTAACACCAACTCCTCAAAGTTTGCGTCGGTTATCTCTAATGCCATGATCTAGTTTTTTATTAATCAAAAGTATGTATTCAATAACCCTGCCACAATAGCGGGTTAACAATATGACAATTGGTTGTCAGTAGCATAAGGTCGTCCAGCCGGGGGGCTAAAAAGGAGGCGGATACTAACCAGGTAAACGCGCTAGTTAACATATGCCGTTAAAAGGACGGCAAAGAGCGTTTTCCTCATGTTAAAAGTGTTGGTTCTTGGCTGGTTTTAGAAAATCAGTTCAACTTGTAGGTAACGTTGCTAAGCTCCTTCAATTGTTCCAGGAACTCGTTGCTTGGAAATATCTTATGATTCTTTGATGGCATTTCAAGGGCCACGGTGTCTTCATAATCCAGTAAGCTGAATTTCAACAGGCAGTTCCGGCTGGGGTTCTGTTCGGCATTCAGCCGGAGGATCTCATCCATGCGCAGGATAAAGCTTTCCGATACCTCGGTGAGCGGAAGCTGGATGGTTAAACATTTTGCCATCTTATCACGCAATTCTGACAAGGAGGTGATGTGACTCACCTTAAACTCCCAGTTATCCTTCTGCCCGAAACGCTCTGTGATGGTTCCGCGCACCTGGAGAAAATAACCATCTGTGAAGAACGCCTTTTGTTTAACATATTCATCTCCAAACAAAACGATCTCGTAAGTATCCTTATAGTCTTCGATGATAAAGGAGCCGAACGGCTTGCCTGTTTTCGTGGTACGGTGCTGCGCTCCCGAAACCAGGCCGCCAATGGTAATTTCGCGGCCTTTTACTTTATTAAACTCCTCCCGTTCCTGGTCGTCCTGCAGTTCGCCCCCTTTGGCTTTGGTGGCCAGGGCCAGGTATTTCACGCGGTGCGAGCAAAAATGTTCCAGCTCAAAAAGGTAATTATCAAGCGGGTGACCGGTGAGATAGATACCGATCACGTCCTTTTCATATTTAAGTTTCTCGATCAACCCCCACTCCGGTGCATCAGCCAGCTGCGGGTTCTGGATCTGTGCATCGCTGGTCCCGCCAAAAAGCGATGCCTGTGAACTGTTAAGGCTGTTTTGGTAGTCGTTTGTGTATTTTATGAGCCGCTCGATGCCATTATACGGGCTATTATCGGGTTTTAAGAAAAATTGGGCCCTGTTAAACCCGAAGCAGTCGAATGCGCCGCCGTATACCAGGTTCTCATATACCTTTTTATTTACGGTACGCGGGTTTGAGCGCCTGGCAAAGTCTACGATGGTGGTATAAGGCCCGTTGGTTTCCCGTTCTTCCACGATGCTTTCTACCGCTTTCTCACCCACCCCTTTAATCCCTGACATTCCAAACCTGATCTCTCCCTTTTTATTTACGCCGAAACTGAGGTTTGATTCATTGATATCCGGTCCCAGTACCGCCAGTCCCATTCTTTTACATTCGTCCATAAAGAACGAGATCTTCTCGATATTGCCCTGGTTATTTAGTACCGCCGCCATGTATTCAGACGGATAATGCGCTTTCAGGTACGCCGTTTGGTAAGCCACGAAAGCGTAACAGGTGGAGTGCGATTTGTTAAACGCATAGGAGGCGAATGCTTCCCAGTCTGTCCAGATCTTTTCGAGCTTCTTCTCGTCGTGCCCATTTTGCTTGGCGCCGTCAATGAATTGAGGCTTCAGTTTGTCCAGCATTTTCCGGTCCTTCTTACCCATCGCCTTGCGGAGCACGTCGGCATCACCTTTGGTAAACCCTGCCAATTTCTGCGAAAGTAACATCACCTGTTCCTGGTATACCGTGATCCCGTAAGTATCACCGAGGTATTCTTCCATAACCGGCAAGTCGAAGCTCACCTGCTGCCGGCCGTGTTTACGGGCGATAAAGTCGGGGATATACTCGATCGGGCCTGGACGGTACAATGCGTTCATAGCGATCAGGTCTTCGAACTGGTCGGGCTTAAGCTCACGCAGGTACATTTGCATGCCGTCGCTTTCAAACTGGAAAGTGCCGTTGGTGTCGCCGCGTTGGTAGAGCTCAAAGGTTTTGGTATCATCCAGCGGGATGGTGTCGATATCTATTTCAAGGCCATAATTCTGCCTGATCAGCCGAAGGGCATCCTTTATAATTGTGAGCGTTTTCAGCCCAAGAAAGTCCATTTTGATTACACCGGCATCTTCGATCACTTTCCCGTCGAACTGCGTAACCAGCAGGTCCGACTCCTTGGAAGTAGCCACGGGAATAATATCCGTCAGGTCGTATGGTGCGATAATGATCCCCGCAGCGTGTATGCCCGTGTTCCTGATAGATCCTTCGAGTTTAGCTGCTTCCTGCAATACTTTTGCGCGGATATCAGTTCCCTTCAGAATCTCGTTCAGTTCCGGCACTTGTGCATAGGCCTCCTTTAAGGTGATGCCAAGGGTGTCGGGCACCAACTTTTTTAGCGCGCTCACGTCAGAAAGCGGCACATCCAGTACACGCGCCACGTCCTGGATACTGGTACGGGCGGCCATCGAGCCATAAGTAATGATCTGCGCCACCTGGTTCTTTCCGTATTTATCCACCACGTAATCGATCACTTTCTGCCGGCCGGCATCGTCAAAATCTGTATCGATATCGGGCATCGACTTACGGTCCGGATTCAGGAAACGTTCGAACAGCAGGTTATATTTCATCGGGTCGATATTGGTGATACCAATACAATAGGCCACCACTGATCCGGCAGCAGACCCCCTGCCGGGCCCGACAAAAACACCCAGGTCGCGGCCAGCCTTAATGAAATCTGAAACGATGAGAAAATACCCTGCGAAACCCATGATCCGGATAGTGTTAAGCTCAAATTGCAAACGCTCTTCGATTACCGGCGTAAGATCGCTATATCGGGTTCGGGCGCCGGTCATGGTCAGGTCGCGCAGGTATTCCCATTGATTCAGGGTATCGTCCGTATGAATCTTAAATTCCGGCGGTATAGGGAAGTTGGGCAGCAGGATGTCGCGTTTAAGCTGCAAGTGCTCAACTTTATCAACAATTTCGTTGGTATTGTCCAATGATTCGGGAAGATCATGGAACAACTGCGCCATTTCTGCCTGCGATTTAAAATAAAACTGGTCGTTTGGAAACCCGAAACGGTAGCCCTTGCCACCTTCTTCATCCGTGGCAATGGGGGTGCTTTGCATGTCGCCGGTATTTACGCAAAGCAAAATATCATGTGCATTGAAATCCTGCTGGTCCACATAATGTGAATCATTGGAACAGATCATTTTCACATTAAATTTTTTCGCATAAGTAAGCAGGGTGGTATTGATCTTTTTCTGATCGTCGATATCATGACGTTGGAGCTCTATGTAATAATCTTCGCCAAAAAGGTCGAGCCACCATTTAAATTCCGCTTCTGCTTCCTCCTCGCTTTTTTTCAGGATCGCCTGCGGAACGGAAGCACCGATGCAGCAGCTTGTAGCGATCAGCCCTTCATGATGTTTCAGGATCAGTTCTTTGTCTATCCTGGGCCATTTGCTGTACAACCCTTCCATGTAACCGAGCGAGCAAAGCTTGATCAGGTTCTTATATCCCTGCGCGTTCTTCGCCAGGAAAAGCTGGTGGTGACGCGCATCGCGGTTCTCTTTAGTGAATTGCTTTTTATGCCGGTCTTCCACCACGTAGAATTCGCATCCCACGATCGGTTTTACACCATGCTTGCCGGCCTCCGCAACGAATTTAAATGCACCAAACATGTTGCCATGGTCGGTGATCGCCATCGCTTTCATGCCGTCGCCCGCTGCTTTTTTAAAGAGACGCGAAATATCTGCGGCCCCGTCAAGTAAAGAAAATTGTGTATGTACGTGTAGATGTGAGAATTCCGGCATCGCTGATCGTTCTGAAAAATGTGTATCTAAATTATCAAAAAAATCAGGGTCAAAAAGGAGTGTGGAAAAGTATCAAAATCGGGGTGTGGAAAATTTGATGCCAACTGCTGCCTGGCAACTTGCATCGGCGATGCGGTAGGTAACTATTCTTAACCTCACTTTTGCAGGCGGAAGAAAGTAGTGTGATGGCAAATGATTTCGACAAGATACTCCGGGAGAATTTCAGGGAACCCAAGATGCGGTTGTTGCGGGAACTGCTCCAGTCAGGCACAACTACGATTAAGCCGCTGGTACCAAGAGTACAGCAGACAGTGATTGAAAGGGAAGCGGACACTATCGCCGAAGTAACCTCACCCGGAAGAAAAAACTACATCATTCACATAGAATGGCAGAGTAGTAACGACCCAAAGATGAGCCTGAGGATGGCAATTTATGATCTGCTGCTATACCAGGCCTACGAGAAAGATGTGCTGGGAATCGTTTTGTATGTAGGAAGAGAAAAACTCTCGATGCAAGACACCCTCGCATTTTTTGGACAGCGTTACAACTGCAGGATGCTCGATATCCGCTCATTTGATACTGAGCTTTTCCTGGGCTCCGATGACCCGGGAGAAGTAATGATGGCAATTTTAATGGGAAATGACGACCAGAAGTTGTACACCATTCGCCGGATATTGACTAAATTGCGGATACTTTCAAAAGGCGATAAAGCTGAGTTGCAAAAACGGGTAAAGCAGCTCGAAATACTATCGAATTTGCGAGGGAAAGAAACACAACAACTAATTATACAGGAGGAAAAAAACATGCCGGTCACATTTCAACTTACAGAAGATTTGCGGTACCTGGAAGGATTTGAACAAGGGGTACTCGACACAGTGAACAAGTTATTAAAAAACGGTGTTTCCGTAACCTTAGTGCAGGAGATCACCGGTATCTCCTCTGAAAAAATCGATCTGATCTTAAAACAGCACCGAATCGATAACGGCGAAAAAGAAAAATAACTGCAGCCTCCTTCTGCAACAATCCTATAACAGGCAAAAACCAATCCCGTTTTATCACGTTATCCTCTTGACTTTACCTTAAAACTTGCATATCTTAGATTCTACTAACCGTACCGATAAATAACCTGGATAGCCCTTATGCACATAAAACGCTGTTTGTCCTTTTCATTCTGTCTGCTGACGGCGGCCTTAATGGTCTTCGCATCGTGCAGATCGATGGACAAAACCCGTAAAGGGGCAGCGCTTGGCGCGGCGGCGGGGGGAGCGATCGGTGCCATGATCGGTAAAAAAGCCGGGAATAGCGCGATCGGCGCTACCATCGGGGCCGCATTGGGAGGCAGTACAGGTGCGTTTATCGCCGGTAAGCTGAAGAAAACACCAGACAGTCTGCGGAATTCTATCAATACGCTTTACGTGATCAATGGCATCCCCATGGATCAAAAATATGTGCACGACCGGCTTTCAAAAGTCGCCACCGAAAGCATTACCAGCGTAAAAGTCCTCACCAATTCAGAGGCCGTAGCCCTTTACGGCACCAAAGGTGAAAACGGCGCTATCCTCATCAGTTTTAAGGAGGGCAAATAACCCTTTCCTAAGGTGCCAAATACAACTTTTTACAAACATTTAAGCTGATTTTGACTTATAAGTGCAAATACCTTTGCAGCTTGAAAAAAATCGGACTTATTTCTCTAAAGGTGATACTATGGCTCATCGGAATCGTCATCTTCCTGGTGATACTCCTTTTCGTCCTGATCCGCGTCCCAGCCGTGCAGAATTTCGCAAGAAAAAAAGCCGTTAATTATCTGGAAGGCAAGATCGGCACCAAGGTGGAGATCAACAAGATCAGCCTCAATCTTCCCAAACTACTGGTACTCGAAGATGTGTATTTCGAAGACCAGCGGAAAGATACCCTGATTGCAGGCGATACCCTGAAGGTAGACATCAGCCTGCTTAAATTGCTCGACAACAAACTCGAGATCAACGAGATCGATCTGCGTGGCGTTACCGCGAACATCAGCCGGACGGCCGATAGTGTTTTCAACTATGATTACATCGTGAAAGCATTCGCAGGTGAGCAAAAAAAAACGCCTAAGCCCGAAGACACCACTTCTACTATGAAGTTTTCGATCGATAAGATCAACCTCGACCGAATCCGCGCCAGGTTTAAAGATGCCATCACCGCAAATGACGCCGATGTGTATCTGGGCCATTTTGACACCCGCGTGAAGGACTTCGATCTTGACAAGATGAAGTTTTCGATTCCCGCGATCCGTTTATCGGGGCTAAACGCAAAGATCCTTCAAACCAAGCCGCTTGCCGCCGCCGAGCCTGCCGCGGTTGATTCCGCTGAGGCGACACAGCCTTTTAATATGGACCTGCAGCTGGGGACTATTGACCTCAACCGCATCAGCGTAGATTACCGGAATGATGTCTCGGCTATTAAGGCGACCATCGATATCCCAAAGATGGAAGCTGAAACCGATAAAATTGACCTACGCAACCAACGGGTCGACCTTCGGAACATTACGCTCGAAAACGCCGGCATCCTATTCGTGCTCGGTAAAAAAGAACAAGCTAAAGTAGTGGCCAATGAGGCTGCAAAAGAAGCTTCCTCCGCGGCAGCCAACTGGCGGGTGTTTGCAGATGAGATCGCGCTGACCAATAACAATATCCGCTTCGATAATTATAACCTCCCCGTGCAAAAACGCGGGATGGATTTTGCACACCTCGATATTAAGCAGTTAAGTATCGGCCTGGAAAAGCTGGTGTACGGGATCGATACCATCTCGGGCACTATTAATTCCGGCAGTTTCAGCGAGAAAAGCGGGTTTAGCTTAAAAGAGTTGAAAACGAAATTCTTTTACGGAGCAA
The DNA here is from genome assembly GCF_009834915.1 of Hufsiella ginkgonis. Classification (GTDB taxonomy): domain Bacteria; phylum Bacteroidota; class Bacteroidia; order Sphingobacteriales; family Sphingobacteriaceae; genus Hufsiella; species Hufsiella ginkgonis. The sequence goes on from NZ_WVHS01000004.1 coordinate 347,944, forward strand.
AAGCGGCGTACCTCGACGACCTTTACGCCCGCACCTCCAGGTCGATCCTGCTGAACAATATCCGGCTGGAATATCCCTCTATCGAATCGCTGACGAAAAATCCCGGCGAGCTGCGGGTCGACGCCAACCTGGATGGCAGCCGGCTGGGATTACGCGATGTACTCACCTTTATGCCAACCATGGCGACAATGAACCCATTTAAGAGCTCGCCGGATGCTATACTTAACATTGATGGAAAAGTAAACGGGCTTGTAAAGGACCTTAACATTCCCAGTTTACGCATATCAGGCTTCCGAAACACGCGTGTGGTCGCCTCTGCGCGGATAAAGGGGCTGCCGGATATGAATAAGGCCTATTTTGATGTAAAGATCAACGATTTTACCACCCATAGCGCTGACATTTTCGCGTTAGCCCCTCCGGGAACCATCCCCGCAAATATCCGGCTCCCCGAGTCTATAAAGCTGAAAGGTACATTTAAAGGCGGCGTAACGTCTTTCACGACTGATCTGGATCTCAACTCAAGCTTCGGCAGTGCCAAAACAGTGGCATTTTACAATGCAAAAGTAAAGGGCAGCGAAAAGTACAAAGCCAATATCAAGCTCTTCAACTTTAATGCAGGCAGGCTGATCAAACAGGATACCACGATCGGAAAGATAACGATGGTAGCCAACGTGGCAGGAACGGGGCTGGACCCTAAAAAGCTGACTGCCAATTTTGACGGCAAAGTGATCCGTGCCGAATACAATCACTATGGCTACCGTAATCTCGTGGTTAAAGGGTCGGCGCGCAATGGCGACATCGCCGCTACCGCGAACATGACCGATGCGAACCTGGACTTCGACCTGGATATGACAGCCAATCTTTCGCAAAAATACCCCCGGGTGAAACTGGTGCTGGATCTGGATAGCGCAAACCTTCAACAACTGCACTTCATGAAGGATGATCTTCGCTTTCACGGTAAACTGGTAGCTGATCTCGCAACCGCCGATCCCGATTATCTTAACGGCACGATCGATCTCACCAATGCAGTGATTGCCCGTGGCCGTGAACGATACCAGCTGGATTCTGTAAGCGTGGTTTCTACCGCCACTGCCGACAGCAATACCCTGAAGCTGCGCTCTGAGATCCTTTCGGCAAACGTTGCCGGAAAGTATAAGCTTACCCAGGTCGGTTTCGCTTTGCAGGACCTTGTGAACAGGTATTTCGCGATCGGAGCTCCGCCGGCAAAACCTTACGTGTACGACCCGCAGGTAATGACATTTAACGCAAAATTGGCAAATGGACCACTGCTCGCTAAATTTGTTCCCGACCTGAAAGAGCTCGCAACCGTAAATATTTCGGGCAGGTTTAACAGCGCAGCAGGAGAATTGATCGTGAACGCATCGGCTCCGCGTGTACTCTACGGCACCAACGACCTGAATAACCTGCAGTTCTCGCTGAACACCGGTAACAACGCGCTCAATTATTCAGCCAGCGTAGCAAGAGTAGCCACGCCGCAGCTCCAGCTGTTAAATACCACCATCAGCGGAAAAGCACAGAATAATATATTAACAACCGATGTACAGGTAAAGGATAAAGACAAAAAACTTCATTACCGGATCGCGGGTGCGCTGACATCGTCGAACCCCGACTTTCGTTTTACGTTACAACCCGACGGGCTGATGCTCAACTACCAGCCCTGGACGGTCGGATCGGGTAACGAGATCCGCTTTGGCGGCAACGGCATCGAAGCTACCAACTTTGTGCTTTCCAACGCCAATCAGCGGTTAAGCGTTAATACGACCCCGCCTGGCTTAAACAACCCGTTAAAGATCGACTTCAGTAATTTCAAGATAGAAACGCTTACGTCGATCATTAAAAAAGATTCATTGCTGGTGGGCGGTACCATTAACGGGACCGCGCTGGCCAGTAACCTGCAGGCCTCGCCTACCTTCACCGCAGATATGAACGTCCGCGATTTTAACTTCCGCGGCGATACCCTGGGAAACGTGGCCATGAAAGTAAACAACGAAAGGCCAAATGTTTTTGCGGCGAACGTAAGCATCACCGGCAATGGGAACCAGCTTTTGCTCAACGGCAATTATAACACGGGTTCCAGCAGTTTCGATATGGACCTGGATATCGCGAATCTTAACATCAAAAGTATCGAAGGGTTTACGTTTGGCGCCATTAACAATTCGCGCGGAAGCATTAATGGCAAACTAAAGATCACCGGTACCGCTGATGCCCCAAAAATCCGCGGCGGCGTAAACTTTAACCAGGCCGGGTTCAGGGTGGTGATGCTTAACTCCGACTTCCGCATACGCGACAACCAGGTGGCGTTCAACGAAGAGGGTATCGGGTTCAAAGACTTCACGGTGATCGACTCGGCCGGAAATACCGCTTCACTCCAGGGTACTATTTACACCAAAACCTACACAGACTACCGGTTCGACCTTGACCTGAACGCCGATAATTTCAGGGCCATCAACTCTACGGCAAAAGACAATGAACTCTATTACGGCCAGGTATACCTGAACAGCCGGCTGCATATCGGCGGTACCATAACCTCCCCTACCGTAGACGGCAGCCTGAAAGTGAATGAAAAAACCAAGTTCACCATCGTACTGCCGCAAACCGACCCCGCTATTGAAGAGCGCGAAGGCATCGTGGAGTTCGTAGACATGGATAATCCCGACCTCGCGGCGATCCTCAGCTCGAAACTCGACTCGCTCAATCAATCGACGATCACCGGCATGGACGTGTCCATGAACCTCGAGGTGGATAAAAATGCGGAATTCAACATCATCATCGATGAGGGTAACGGCGATTTCCTGAAAGTAAGGGGCGAGGCACAGCTCAACGCAGGTATCGACCCCAGCGGGAAAATTACGCTCACCGGAACTTATAACCTCGAAGAAGGCGCTTACGAGCTTTCCTTCAACTTCCTGAAACGTCGCTTCGAGATTAAAAGAGGAAGCACCATGACCTGGACGGGCGAGCCCACCACGGCCGACGTAAACCTGACCGCCACCTACGTGGCCAACACATCTCCGCTCGACCTGGTGGACAATACGCTTGGCGATGCGCCTGCTTCGCAGCGAAATACCTACAAGCAGAAACTACCGTTCGAAGTAAATCTTACCATGAAAGGAGAACTGCTAAAGCCCGAGATCTCCTTTGATATCGTGCTTCCCGAACGGAACTATAACGTATCTTCCGAAGTGACCGGCACAGTAAACGACCGTCTTACCCAGCTGCGCCAGGAGCCTTCGGAATTGAACAAACAAGTATTTGCGCTGCTCCTCCTTAACCGGTTCGTAGGCGAGAACCCGTTCGCCAGCAGTGCCAGCGGTGGTGGCGGTGCAGCCACGCTCGCCAGGCAAAGTGTAAGCAAGCTGCTTTCCGAGCAATTAAACAATCTTGCCGGCGACCTGATCGGCGGTGTGGAGCTTAATTTTGACCTCGAGTCGACCGAAGATTATACTACCGGCCAACTGGCAAACCGGACAGATCTGAATGTCGGTCTCTCCAAACGTTTGCTGAATGACCGCCTTAAGGTGAATATCGGCAGCAACTTCGAGCTCGAAGGGCCAAAACAACCCGGGGCGCGCACCAGTAACCTTGCGGGCGACGTATCCGTGGAATACCAGCTTTCCAAGAATGGCCGTTACCTGCTCCGCGCCTACCAGAAAAACGAATACCAGGTGGCGCTCCAGGGCCAGGTGATAGAAACGGGGGTCGGCTTCGTGCTTACCATGGATTATAACCGGTTTAAAGAGATCTTCCAGCAACGTACGCAAGAAGACAAGCGACGCAGGCGTGCCGAACGCGACGCAAAAAAAGAAGCCAAGAAAGAGGAAAAAAAAGAAGACAAAACAGATGAATAAGATCTCGGCATACTGGCTTTTATTGGTAGCGGGACTCATACTTTCCGCTTGCAGCACCACGAAGTATGTACCTGAAAACGACCGGCTTTATTTAGGCGGAACCGTGAAAGTGAAGGATAAAGACGTTAAAAAACAGGAACGGAAACTACTGGAAGCCGACCTTAATACGCTGTTACGTCCCCGCCCTAATAGCTCCATACTTGGGATCCGGTTCAAACTGATGATCTACGGTTTACGCAGCAAATCAGGGAAGGGGCTGGGAAGCTGGCTTGCACGCAAATTCGGAGAGCCGCCGGTGCTCTTTAGTACCGTAAAAGTGGATTATAACCAAAAGCTCGTTTCAAACAGGCTGGAAAACCGCGGGTACTTCCGCGCCACTGATACCACCGATACCATTTTTAAAGGCGCAAAAAAGGTAAAGCTCGAGTACCATGCCTTCCCTGGCCCGCAGTATATGATCAACTCCGTGAAGTTCACCACAGACAGTTCCGACCTGGGTAAAGCGGTGAGTGCGACCGCGGCAGCCAGCTTCCTCAAAGTTGGCGACGCTTACAACCTCGATGTCGTTAAATCTGAACGTGAGCGCATCGACGGCCACTTAAAAGAACAAGGTTTCTATTTCTTTAGTCCCGAAGACCTCATCGTACAGGTAGACAGCACCAACAACGAGCATAAAGTAGATATGTATGTGAATATTAAACGCACCACATCCGAGAAAGCGCGCGATATTTACTCCATAAATAACATCTACATTTACCCCAACTACCGGCTGCGCGATACCACCGCCACCTCCCGGAAAACCATGACCTTTTACGACGATTTCTACGTGATCGACCCGCGGAAAACCTTTAAACCACAGATCTTTAGCCGCACCATGTTTTTCCGCAAAGGCGATGTGTATAACCGCATAGACCATAACCTGTCGCTGAACCGCCTGGTAAACCTCGGGACTTTTAAATTCGTAAAGAACCGCTTCGAGGAAGCCGACAGCGCAGGGAAACCGATGCTCGATGTTTACTACCAGCTCACCCCTTACCAGCGAAAATCGATCAGGGCGGAAGTTACCGGGCGTACCAATTCGGCGAACTTTACGGGCTCCGAGTTTACCCTCAGCTGGCGGAACCGCAACGCCTTTAAAGGCGCGGAACTGCTTACCTTTTCAACGTATATTTCTACCGACGTACAGGTTTCGTCTGCCAGCAAAAGCTTTAATAATATTTACCGCTACGGTGCGGAAGCCACGCTTTCTATCCCGAAATTTATCGTGCCATTTAAAGTGAGATCTAACAGCGCTTATATCCCGAGAACGAAGATCTCCCTGGGTTACGATTTCCTGAACAGGCCCGACAGCTACACGCTTACCTCCTTACGCTCCTCCTTCGGTTATACCTGGAAAGAAAATGTGCGTAAAGAACACCAATTAAGCGTGCTGGCATTGAATTATCTACAACCGTCGAAGGTTACCCCTTATTACGATTCCGTGTCGAACGTAAACCCCACGCTCAAGCATACCATCGAGAAGCAATTCACCATCGGCCCGATCTATAATTACAACTACACCAACACCAACGAAACCTTTAAAAAGAACACTTTTTACTTTAACGGTAACATAGATATCTCGGGAAATATCCCGGGACTGACCTCTGTCATTTCGACCCCGTTCTCCAAATACATCCGGGTAGAGGGCGATTTCAGGCATTACCGCAAGCTCGGGTTAAATTCCACGCTGGCCAGCAGGATCATTGCCGGGTACGGGTACTCGTACGCCAGCTCCACATCTATGCCGTACGTAAAACAGTTTTTTATCGGCGGGACCAACAGCTTACGCGGGTTCAGGGCACGCACTCTCGGTCCGGGTACCTATCGCGATCCCAGCATAGGTACCAACACCGTCACCGCCGATCAGTCCGGCGATATCAAGCTGGAAATGAACACGGAATTTCGTCCCACGCTGGCCGGTATCGTAAAGGGAGCGCTCTTTATTGATGCTGGAAATATCTGGCTCCAGAATGCCGAGACCGGTGCACTGGCGCGTCCGGGAGTGAAATTCAGCAAGGACTTCCTGAACGAACTGGCTATGGATGCTGGTTTCGGTCTTCGGTTCGATCTCTCTTTCCTCATCCTGCGTACGGATCTTGCCTTCCCTATCCGCAAGCCATGGCTGCCGAAGGGCGACCGCTGGGTACTTAGCGATGTCAATTTCGGAGATAAAGCCTGGCGGAAAGATAATTTGATCTTTAACCTGGCGATCGGGTATCCGTTCTAGTCGTCGGCCTTGCACCGGCAGACAAACCGAACATAACCGGATACCAGGACAGGATCGTTCCGGTACCGGCAACCGTAGAAATTAACACCACGCTCCCGTTTGGCCCAGGCTATTCGGTACGATCGCCATAAGCAGGCTGATTGGCCTTACTAAAAAACTCGTAAGCGAGCACGAAGCTAATCCCAAAGAAAACATAGGTCAATACGGACTTCAGCTTGCTGTACTCGCCATTGTAAAGGCTCCAGTCGTCTTTAAAAAAATAGTTCCTCATAAGCATGCAAACGGCCAGGCTGTAAAGCAGTTTAAGCGCAAGTAAAGATAAAGCCGGCTTTTTCCTGAAAAGAAAAAAATACCCTGCAATAAAAGGAAGAAAAATCCAGATCCTGAATACGAGAAAATCCATGGTATAAATCAGGATGTATAATGGCTGGGTAATGGCATAGGTGAAATTAAAAATGCAATCCAGCAGGTAATTAAAAATGCCGGAAGCCAAGCATACCATTAAGGTAATGCCTGGAAAAGTAAAAGCTAAGTTATACCAGTGTCTATTGGCAGGTGTTCCCATAGTTATATTTTTCATATACAGCCTCCTGCAGCTTTTAGTTGCTGTAACGTCATTTTGCCGTCAAGATAGTTCTTTACCAGGTTATAATTCGGTCGTTCTTTTACTGCATTGCCAACCGTTGCGGTTCCTCCGTGGCTATTCACGAATTGGGCCACCTTATTCTGGTAACTTGTCCAGAGCGCGTCTGCTCCTGCAAACGGGATGCCCCCAAGATACTGCGCAAATTCATGCCGGCCGGTGGTAAGACGATCGACACCTGTAACATAGAACGTATACCCGCCATTCGGATTGGCGGTAAAACCCCAGCTGCGGTTACCGCTTACCGGGTGTGCACCGTCTACCGGCGTTTTAATGGTAGCTACTGTCCAGTGACTCGCATCGCTTTCCACCGTAATTACGGATCCGTCATCAGCCATATCCAAGTGCAGGATACTGCCAAGCGGGTTGTTCGAATTCCACCGCTGACTGTCATTTACCTGGTCACCAGGGTCGTTATATGGATAGAACTGCGCGATGGACGGGTCGATAAAGCTATTTAGATTATGCCGGATATAATCAAGGAACTGTGCAGCACTCGCATTATTGCCGTTAATTTGCGGTAGTTGTGGTATATTGATCTCAAATCTATCCATATTGATGCGATAACCGGCGGCATTCTGGATCTTATGCGTAAAATAGGGATCAGAAAACAGGGTAAAATCATTTGAATTACTATTCAGGCTTCCGATCCGGTCCAGGACCGACTGGGGAGGCTTAAGCGATGCCAGGTCCTGGAAAGCCGCCAGCACCGCACATTTGATCAGGTAATCGGGGTTAGCGTCCAGTTCGTCCATCAGGTCGTTAAGCCGTTGCTCGTAGGCGGCGCCATTGTCACCATCCCCGTTCTCACAAGGTGGCGCCTGAGAAAACCTGTCGGCAGAAACACCCTGGGCACCATAACAAGGGTCCGAGGGCCCATCGTTACCACCGCCATATCCGCCGCCGCCACCACCGCCATCACCACCCGATCCGCCCCCGTAACCGCCGCCTCCATAACCGCCGTCTCCGCCACCGCCACCGCTGTCTCCGCCGCCGCCGCCGCCACCACCACCGCAATCATAAATATCAAATTGCCAGATCTCGTCAATTACAATCGGGCAGTCGCTTTTCACATTCGCTATCTGGTTACCGCCGCCTCCGCCACAGTCTTCATGCCAGAATATTACATAGATCGTTTCGCATGGTTCTGCCAGGCTCACGCGGTTCTCAACGCCACTAATCTTAAACCTGGTCTTTCCGTCGCTCGTAACCCGGATCCGCCCTACGGGCTTTCCCTTTACATATTTAAACCCGTTTAAAAACGTTCCCTCCATCGTGTGATAAAGGACCATACCGTTGAAATTGTCTTTTTTCCTTAACAGGCTCACATCGCTAAACGAATTTTTGGTCTTGATACCGTCGTCCGCGATGACGGTCATCAACACACTACGGGTCCTGTTACCTTTTTTAATAATTAGAAGCTTGGTAAAACCGTTTTGATAAATGCTTGCAGGAGCCCCTTTTTGCTTTGCGTCAAATCTTTGAGGCTGTGGCTCGTCCAATGGAATTTCCACAACCGTACTATCGCCTTGGAAATACGTTTTACCACCGTCCCACCTAAGCTTATAGGCCTTCTTTTTGTATTGTTTCGCGCTTACCTGCCCGGATGGATCATAAACGTTCAACCGGTTAGTGACCAGTGAATCGGCCGGGTAATTGCTTTGATACCAGGATTTAATGCCCGGTGGCACAAAATCGACCGATTGCACCGTCAGTTCCGGTCGCAACCTGAGCTCCTTTTTACAGGCGCTTACTACCAACAACATCATTAAAAAAAGCGAAAAGGCGCTCCACCGCAGAAATAGGCGTTGTTTCATAAATAATAGATAATAGATTTATTAGTCTGTAACAGTGAGAGCGATTTAGAATACGCAAGACAAACTTCCTTAAAGATAAACTTCCGCAAACAAAAATCAAAAAAGATCAATTTTTATTTGAATGTCATTATAACAGGCCTTACACGCCTCGCGGCCACCGGCTAACTATGCATATACATATTACATATCACGCCTTGTTCGTTACCAATTTTTCTTAATTTCGGCCAACGCAATTAAAACTTAAATACCATGAAGATAACCGTAGTTGGCGCAGGCGCAGTAGGCGCTACCTGTGTGGACAACATCGCCCGCAAAGAGCTTGCAGAAGAATTGATCATGCTCGACATCAGGGAAGGTTTTGCAGAAGGCAAGGCCATTGACATGATGCAGACCTCGGCCCTGCTGGGTTTCGACACCAAGATTAAAGGGGTTACCAATGATTACGCAGCCACCGCTGATTCTGAAGTGGTGATCATTACCTCCGGTTTGCCGCGTAAACCGGGTATGACCCGCGAAGAGCTGATCGGCACCAACGCCGGCATTGTAAAACAGGTGACCGAAAACCTCCTGAAGTATTCTCCCAATACCATTATCATCGTGGTATCGAACCCCATGGACACCATGAACTACCTCACGCTGAAAACTTCCGGCCTGCCAAAGAACAGGATCCTTGGCATGGGAGGCGCACTGGATTCGGCACGTTTCAAATATTACCTGAGCCAGGAGCTAGGTTGTTCACCTGCCGACCTCAACGCGGTAGTGATCGGCGGACATGGCGATACCACCATGATCCCGCTCATTAACCACGCTACCTGGAACAGCATCCCGGTTACCCAGCTACTGAGCAAAGAGCAGCAGGATAAGATCGTTGCCGCAACCATGGTGGGTGGCGCAACGTTAACCAAGCTCATCGGTACCTCTGCCTGGTACGCACCGGGTGCCGGAACCGCCGCAATGGTTGAAAGCATCGTGCGCGACGAGAAAAAGCTTATTTCCTGCGGTGTGGCGCTCGACGGCGAATACGGGCAGTCAGACATTTCCCTGGTAGTGCCTGTGATCCTCGGCAAAAATGGCTGGGAACAGATCCTTAATTTCAAGCTTACTGAAGAAGAACAAGCATCATTTAACAAAAGTGCAGACGCGGTACGTTCTATGAACCAGGTACTTGCCGATTCAAATTTCTTGTAGTTGTAGTAATCAGTTGTCAGGGATCAGTTGTCAGTTCCGGTAAACGCTTTATAGAAACTGATTACTGACAACTGATCACCACCCACCATGCGCGTTCCCCTGGAAATTCTTAACCTCAACAACGATGGCTTTCACCTGCTGGTAGACGTGGTTGTTTTCGGGGCATCTTTCAAAGCCGTGGTCGATACGGGGGCCTCCCGTACGGTGTTCGATAAAACCCTCATTACCGGCTTACTGGGCGGGAACGATATCCTGGTAACCACCGACAAGCTCTCGGCCGGCCTTGGCACTACCTCTATGGAAAGCTTCCAGCTTATCGTACCCGAGGTCAGGATCGGTAAGTTTCGTATCCACGAACTGGAAGCGGCGGTGCTGGATCTTTCTTCCATTAACCAGGCCTACGCAAATCTCCGCATCGGCCCGGTGATCGGGGTAATTGGCGGAGATATCCTCATGACCTACCGCGCGGTGATCGACTATGGCAAATCGCAACTGAAATTTTCCCGCGATTGATTGTTTATTGGTTCTGAATCACTATTTTGAGTAAAATTTCGATCTTATGAAAACACTTTTACGCCTGGTGGTTTTCGCGTGTCTATTCTCTTCTGCTTCGGCTCAGGATATTAAAGGAAAATGGTACGGGATGGTCACACAGATCCCCGGGGGGTACAGCACGTTCTTCGACCTCGAATTCGACATCAAACAGGACCCCGGCATCACGGGCGTTTCGTACTCCTATAAACACCCCAATCTCTACGAAAAACTGCAGTTTACCGGGAAGGTACGGGGAGACAGCATTTACCTGCGGGAAGACTCGGCAAAGATCATGCAGGAGATCCTTCCGGAAGACTGGGTACTGTGTGTAAAGAACTTTACCGTCGCCTACCGGAAAGTCGGCGCACGCGAATTTCTCCAGGGTACCTGGGATGGTAAAATGAAAGGAGACCGTACCCGCGACTGCCTCCCGGGATCCGTGATCTTATCGCGCAGTAAGGAAGACATCAAGTACTTCGTAGACAGCATTCACTCCCCGATCCCTGCTTCAGGGTTCGAACCCGTGCCCTCATTTACGAAAACATTTGCCAATACCAATATCAGCAAAGTGACCGAGATAGAAGTTAAACACCTCGATCTCGAACTGCGTCTCCGCGATTACCTGGAAGTAGACAATGATACTATCACGGTGTACCTTAACCGGAAGATCCTGGCGCCCAATATCTGGATCTCCAAAAAAGCCGTAAGCATAAAGTTTAAGATGAACCCAACAGTGCCGCTAAATGAGTTGCTGCTGTATGCCGTAAACCTTGGCCGGATCCCGCCTAATACTTCTGAAATGTACCTGATAGACGGTACCCGGTCATACCGGATCATGATCGAATCGGATAAGCAAAAAACGGCCGCCGTATACCTCAGGTATAAGCCTTAACACCATCTGACCAATGGAAAGCGATCTTTGCAGAAGCAACCTGCTCTTTCTTTTCCTGCTGATTGGCAGCTGTAGTTTTGCACAATCGTCCTATACCGGGAGCTGGCACGGCCTGATCACAGGCCGCGGCCTGCTGAACAATACACAATATACGGTGAACATTAAAACGCACGAGGGCGACGTGATCACCGGGAAGGCATATCTTTACAACAACTACCTGTATAACTTTTACGGCATTTTCGACTTCATCGGAACCGTTCAGCAAAATACCTGCAAGATCACCGAATTGAGGATCCTGTCGAAAGAAATGCCCGATGAACTTCATGGCTTATGCACTAAATTCTGCGACATGACGTACTCGGCGAACGACACCATGCAATACCTGGCCGGCAGCTGGGACAATACCAGCGGGAGTTGCCCCGAAGGCAAGGTCTTCCTTAAAAAGGCAAGGACCGGCGCCAAAGCGCCCGACATTCCGCCCCCGGTACTGGCAAAAATAAACGAAGATAGATCAACAGGCATTTCCTTTCTTCAAACTACACTTTCCCGGCCGGTGATCATCGACGTAAGCAGCACGCAACTTAAATTAACCATCAGGGACTATCTCAAGGAGGATAACGATACTATTTCAGTATACGTGAACCGCGAACCCGTAATTGTGAGCAGGAAGATCACCAAAAAAGGATACTCGCAAAACGTTCGGCTGGATAAGCTTTCAGGGCTGAACGAGATCATTATGTACGCAGAAAACCTCGGAACAATTCCGCCAAATACCTGTATCCTGGTCATTGATGACGGAAAACGAAAACAGGCGGTGAACATTGAGTCGACCAAACAAACCAGCGCAGCTATTTACCTCAGGTTCGGACCTGTTTCTAAAGATATTAACTCTAAGTCATAGCGCCATGATGAAACACCTTACGCTAATAATTCTTATCCTGGTTTTCCTGGCTTCGGCAGGCACGGCGATCGCTCAAAACCTGAAAGGACTATGGATCGGTGGACTTGTTTCAGACACTACCGGTGTTCCTGTGCTAAATACCAATTATGTGCTCCATGTAAAACAACAGATGGGCAGCATAGTAAGCGGGCGCGCATACGTACTCGAACGCCGGTTCCAGTTCGAAGGGATCCTCGACTTTATTGGCATGATCAAAGACGACCGCCTGGATGTGGTCGAGCTAAAGATCAATTCCTCGAAAACGCCTGTCGCTACCAAGTTCCTCTGCATCAAAAATATGGATCTTAAAATCACCCTCGGTAAAGGCAAAGATATCCTGCAGGGACACTGGACAGGCAAAATGGAAGACCGCAGCCCCTGTACCGCCGGCGGAGCCTACTTAAGCCGCTACAACACAGAAAACGAAGGCCTTGTCCCACCGGCTACCATGCGCACCATCCTGGCAGATACCGGCCCTATCCGCTTTCTCAACACCAATCTCTCCGAACCGGTGGTTATTAATGTAAGCAGCCGCACCGTTCACCTGATGCTCAACGATTACCAGAAAGAAGACAATGATACGGTTTCCGTATACCAGAACCGGCGGCCTTTCATTAAGAAACTGGCGATCTTTACCATTCCCTACCTGAAAACATTAAAATTCGACGTAAACTCCGACATGCAGGAGCTCGTGCTGGTAGCCGAAAATCTTGGAAGGGTACCACCGAACACCTCCACACTAACCATCGACGATGGCGTAACCACCCAAAAAGTCTCGATCGTGGCAACCAAACAGATCAGCGCCGTGATCTACCTCAAATACACGGGTAAATAAATAAGGCCGTGTACATTTGTACACAGCCTTATTAAAACCGGCCCGAAGATAATCGGTATTATACGTCTATCCGGGCGTATCTCGAGTTCTTCTCGATAAATTCGCGGCGAGGGGCTACTTCATCGCCCATCAGCATGGAGAAAATATGATCGCACTCTGCAGCATTTTCAATCGTCACCTTTCGAAGGGTGCGGGTAGCCGGGTTCATCGTAGTATCCCATAACTGTTCTGCGTTCATTTCGCCCAAGCCTTTGTAGCGCTGAATATGTACGCTGTCTTCCTTTCCACTGCCTTTAATGCGCTGTACAGCGGCATCCCGGGTTTCATCGTTCCATGCATATTCCTGTTCTTTGCCTTTTTTTACGAGGTAAAGTGGTGGGGCTGCAATGTACACGTAGCCAAATTCAACCAGTTCTTTCATATAGCGGAAGAAGAAAGTAAGGATCAGCGTAGTGATGTGAGATCCGTCTACATCCGCATCCGTCATGATCACGATCTTGTGATAACGAAGTTTATCCAGGTTCAGCGCCTTGGCGTCATCGGGGGTGCCGATGCTCACGCCCAATGCGGTAAACATGTTCTTGATCTCTTCGTTTTCATAGATCTTGTGTTCCATGGCCTTCTCCACGTTCAGGATCTTACCCCTTAAAGGCAGGATCGCCTGTGTGTGACGGTCGCGCCCCTGTTTTGCGGTACCGCCCGCCGAGTCCCCTTCCACCAGGTATAGCTCGCACAGCACCGGATCGCTGTTCGCGCAATCGGCAAGCTTTCCCGGTAACCCGGAACCGCCCATCACGCTCTTGCGCTGCACCATTTCTCTCGCTTTGCGGGCTGCCGCACGTGCGGTAGCGGCAAGGATCACTTTGTTGACGATCAGTTTCGCCTCCCTTGGATTTTCCTCCAGGTAGTTGCCCAGGATTTCTCCCACCGCGATATCTACCGCACCCATCACTTCGTTATTGCCCAGCTTGGTTTTGGTTTGTCCTTCAAATTGCGGCTCCTGTACTTTTACAGAGATCACGGCGGTAAGCCCTTCGCGGAAGTCATCGCCAGTAATCTCGATCTTCAGGTTCTTCAGCAGCCCCGATTTCTCGGCATAGGCTTTTAAGGTCCTGGTTAAGCCGCGCCGGAATCCTGCTACGTGGGTACCGCCTTCATGCGTATTGATGTTGTTCACATACGAATGCACATTCTCCGAATACGTTTCGTTGTACTGCAAGGCAAGCTCCACCGGGATACCCTGCTTAATCCCCTCTACGTAGATCGGGTCGGGGATCAGCGGCGTGCGCATTCCGTCGAGGTATTTGACAAATTCACTTAGTCCACCCTCAGAAAAATACTCCTCCTTACGTAAGCTGCCGTCTTCCTGTTCTTCGCGCTCGTCGGTTAACGTCAACCGGATCCCTTTGTTCAGGTACGCCAGCTCGCGCAAACGCGCAGACAGCGTATCGAACTTATATTCGGTAGTTAAGGTAAATATCTCCGGGTCGGGCTTAAAAGTCTGGATGGTACCTGTACGCTCAGAAACGCCGATCTCCTTTACGGGAAACAAAGGCTTCCCGCGCTCATATTCCTGGGTAAAGATCTTGCCTTCGCGGTGAACCACCGTCTTAACGTGGGTCGACAGCGCATTCACGCAGGACACCCCTACCCCGTGCAAGCCGCCGGATACTTTGTAGGTGTCTTTGTCGAACTTTCCGCCGGCATGAAGCACCGTCATTACGATCTCGAGTGCCGACTTCTGCTCCTTGGTATTGATCCCGGTAGGTATCCCGCGGCCGTTATCCTCCACGGTGATGGAATTATCTGTGTGGATGGTCACTAAAATGTCGGTACAATAGCCGGCCAGCGCCTCGTCGATCGAGTTATCCACCACCTCGTAAACCAGGTGATGCAGGCCCTTGAAACCGGTATCACCGATGTACATCGAAGGGCGTTTTCTAACTGCTTCCAGTCCCTCCAGTACCTGTATATTATCTGCTGAATAATTTGATCTATCTTCCTGTTCTTCGCTCATAGTATGTTGATAAACAAAGATCAAAAATACGGTTTTTTTGCATGAAAACCGCGTTTTGTGGATAAAAAGAGAGGCAAAATAGGATACTTGTAATGAAACATTATCTTTGCCTGAAATTTGAATAAAAATGAGAATATTATCATCCGGCTTTTCTTTATTTACCGGTCTCCTGGTGGTGGTTGCCGTGTCTTCATGCACGCAAAACCAGCCGAAAACCGCGAGCCCTGCGGGCGCTGCATCCGATAAAAAAGACGGAGCCGAAATTGCCTACATTAACCTCGATACCCTACAGTCGAACTACGCATACTTCGCCGACATTAAGGCCCAGATAGAAGAAAAACAGAAACGCGCGCAAGCTGATCTTACGGCTAAAGGCAACGCTTTCCAGCAGGAAGTGGCCAGGTACCAGCAGGAACAACCGTCGATGAGCGCCGACCAGCGTGCATCCACCGAACAGCGCCTGGCACGTAAACAACAGGAACTTCAGAGCCTTAACCAGAATGCCGGCTCAGCCATCGCGAACGAATCGGCGGTAGAAAATGAGAAACTTTACGAAAAAGTATCCACTTACGTAAAAACCTACGCCAAAGAAAAAGGATACAAGTTCATTTTAACCTATACCAAAGGCAATCCAACCGTGCTGTATGCCGACGAACGCCTTGATATCACTAAAGACGTACTCGCCGGCCTGAACGGGCAGTACAAAAAGGACAAAAAATAACGCCCTTTTAATGACCACGACGCCCGAAGCTGAAGCTGCACTTCACGAAAAATTTATGCGGATGGCCATTCGTCTGTCCTCACAAAATGTGAAAAAAGCCTTAGGAGGCCCTTTCGGCGCCGTGATCGTAAAAGATGGCAGGCTGGTGGCCAAAAGCGCCAATAAGGTAACCACCACCTGCGATCCCACGGCGCATGCCGAAGTGTCGGCCATCCGCCTGGCGGCAAAAAAACTCAATACTTTCGATCTCTCCGGCTGCGTGATCTATACCAGCTGCGAGCCCTGCCCTATGTGCCTCGGCGCTATCTACTGGGCAAAAATCAACCGGGTTTTCTACGGGAATAACCAGGGCGACGCTGCCTCGATTGGCTTTAACGACCAGTTTATTTACGAGGAACTGGCACTCCCCATGCATGGCAGGCGGTTAACCGCTACACGCATTCTCCAGCACGAAGCTCTTGAGGCATTCGAGCTGTGGAAAAAATCAGACTTTAAGATAGCATATTAGCTGCTTCATTATTATATTTAACCTTAAATTAAATATAATTATAATTATGAAAGCAGGCATATCCTTACCTACCCTTTCCGGGGTAACAAAGTTCCTATTAGTTTTCCTGACGGGATTCCTGGCGCTTTATTTAACCAACCTCCTGGTGATCGGCCTGAGCGCACCCGGCGGAAAATACATCGATTTCGTCGCCCGCCATTTAAATTATATCGCCTGGTGGCGGGAAACGCTGATCAGGTGTACCGCAAGTTGTATAGAATGGCTGGGGTGGAAGCCCGGGTTCAACCACGTGCATCTCTGGATTCCCCGGGTTGGAGGCATCGCCGTATCTTACAGCTGCCTGGGATATGGCGTTACGAGCTTTTTGTGGAGTTTCGTGCTGGCCTGGCCGGGAAAATCATGGTATGCAAGAGTCTTCATGATACTAGCGGGCACAATCCTGGTGCAACTACTTAACATCATCCGGCTGACTCTAATCACGGTGTATTGGCAAAACTCCCGGATCAGCTTGCCCGTCAGCCATCACGTGCTATTCGACGCGGTGATTTACGGGGTTCTCCTGGTCATTTTATGGCGATGGACGCGAAAGGCGCGGAACCAAATCGGTTAATCAGAAACCTGGTAAATGAGCTCCCAGAGCTTGTCCTTCAGTTCCTGGATCCCTTTTTGAGCCACCGACGAGATAAAAATGCAGGGTATGCCTTCCGGCAGATGAGCCCTCATTTCCTGTGTCAGTTCGTCATCCAGCATATCAGACTTGGTGACCGCCAGCAACCGCGGCTTATATTTTAACCCGGGATTATGAATTTCAAGCTCGTTAAGCAGGATTGCGTATTCTTCCCTGATGGTACGGGAGGTGTCTGCCGGCACCATGAACAGCAGCACCGCATTTCTTTCAATATGGCGAAGAAACCGCAACCCGAGTCCTTTGCCGCCTGACGCGCCTTCGATGATTCCCGGGATATCGGCCATAACGAACGACCTGGCGCCCCGGTAGGCTACGATCCCCAGGTTGGGAACGATAGTGGTAAAAGGATAGTCGGCGATCTCCGGCTTTGCCGCAGAAACTACGGACAACAAGGTAGATTTACCTGCATTGGGAAAACCTACAAGGCCCACATCAGCCAGCACTTTAAGCTCCAGCACGATCCACTCTTCCCTGCCCGGCTCTCCGCTTTGCGCGAAACGGGGCGTTTGCACGGTCGGGCTTTTAAAATGCCAGTTACCTTGCCCGCCTCTTCCGCCAGGTGTGAGCACCTTTTCCTCGCCATCTTTGGTGATCTCGAACAGTACCTCTCCTGTTTCGGCATCCTTGGCAATGGTCCCAAGCGGAACCTCTAATATTTCGTCTTTTCCCGTCTTTCCTGTTCGCAGGGAGCTTCCTCCCGGGAGACCGTCCTCCGCAATCACATGTTTACGATATTTAAGATGCAGCAGCGTCCATATCTGGGTGGTACCTTTCAGGATAATATGCCCGCCACGACCACCGTCGCCGCCATCGGGCCCACCTGTCGCGGTAAATTTATCACGGTGCAAATGCGCCGATCCTGCCCCCCCGTGCCCGGAACGGCAGCAGATCTTTACATAATCGACGAAGTTTGAACCGGGCATACTATTGTTTCCTTATTAACAAAAAAAGCGGAAAAAGTATTCTTCCGCTGCCTTGTTGGTTAAATAAATTTAATACTTATCGATAACGGCGCAAAGATTTTTAAAGATCTCTTCAATTTCACCTTTGCCGTTTATGCGGGTCAGTTTGCGCTGCTCGTCATAGTAAGGCAGCACGTGGATAGTTTTGCTAAAATATTCATCCACCCGTTTTTGAAGCTTGTCGGCCGCATCATCTACCCGGCCGCTGATCTTGTGACGTTCCGCAATACGCTGGTTCAGCTCAGCCTGGTCGACGTCCAACGCGATCACAACGGTTATTTTGCTTCCTTTGTCGATCAGAAAGTTATCCAATGCCTGCGCTTGCGGTACCGTACGCGGAAAACCATCAAATATAAATCCGTTGGCGCCCGGGCTTTTAACCACCTCCTCCTCCAGCATCGCGATCGTAACGCTATCGGGAACCAGCTGGCCATCTGCCAGGATCTGGCTTACCCGGCGGCCAAGCTCCGTTTGTCCTTTAACATGGGCGCGGAAAAGATCGCCGGTAGAGATATGAACAAGATTATACTTGCTAATCAATTTCTCCGATTGAGTTCCTTTACCGGCACCCGGGGGACCAAACAAAACCAAGTTCAGCATTTAGTTTAAAATTAAAAAAGCCTTCTCCGGATGTAAACGAAAAAAGGCTTTATAAATAGTGGTGCACCTGAAGGGAGTCGAACCCCTAACCTCCTGATCCGTAGTCAGGTGCTCTATCCAATTAAGCTACAGGTGCGTTTTATAACGGACTGCAAAGATAGAGTTCATTTTGGGAAATGGAAAGTTTTTTTTAAAAAACATCCCCTCTATCCTTTCACTACTTCCTGGATCTTTGCGAAATCCGGGAGGTCTTTTGCCGACTCGAGCACTTCCGCGTAAATAATGTCCTGGTTCTCGTCAACCACGAAGGCCGCGCGTCTCGACACTCCCTTCAGGTTAAACACAAATTCATCATAAAAAGCGCCATACGCCTGGCTTACTTCTTTGTTAAAATCAGACAACAGCGGGAACTGGTAATTATTCTCCGCTTTAAACTTCGCCAGCGTGAATGGCGAATCCACCGAGATGCCTATCACATCGGCGCCCAATCCCTCGTAGTAGCCAAAACTGTCGCGCATGGTGCATAACTGTGCGGTACAAACGCCCGTGAACGCCATGGGGAAAAAATGTATTACGAGTTTCCTACCTGTATAATCGTCCAACGATACAGGTTTAAGATCGCTGCTGAATAAGGTAAAATCTGGCGCTTTTTGTCCGGTTTCCATAATATCGATTTTAAAAACGGGTGATTAATAAAATTTATTAAATAGTAGTCTATATAGCCATCTTCCCGGGATTATTCCACACGAAGTCCATAGCAAATCCATACTTTTTCCACATCAACTCACGGGTCGGGAACAAGGTCAGTATAATGTAAGCATGCTGCAGCTGTCATCCCCGCGATGGCAACCTTCTTTAGCAATTCAGCTTCCCATCCACTATCGCCAGTCCGTCAACAAACGAGCGTGGCCGATACGACAAAATTTTCACCGCCTTATCCAGCACAAACCCGGTACGTGCAGGCCTTTTTGCGGGCTGTTCCAGCGATGCGGAGGCCACCGGCGAGATCAGTGAAGTGTCCAATTTCCAGAAATTCGCCACCATCCTGGCAAGCTCCAATACGCTCATCATTTCGTTTCCCGATACATGGTACAGTCCGAACGCACGTTTCATCGCCGCCAGGATACAGGCTTCCGCCAGGTCTTCCGCAAGTGTAGGCATTCTCCACTGATCATCCACCACCCGGATGGGAATTTGTTTTTCCAGCGAAGACTTTACCCAAAGCACCACATTGCTGCGGCTAAGATTACCCGTCACCCCATACACCAGTATCGTACGGATGATCGTCCATTTGCACCCCGATTTCTCCAGCGCCTGCTCCCCGGCCAGCTTGCTTTTACCGTAGTAGCTCAATGGACCCGGTGCCGCATTTTCGTCGTACGGACCATTTTCGCCATCAAATACGAAATCGGTGGAAAGGTGTACCAGGTGAATATCCAGTTCCTTACAGCTATCGGCCAGGTACTGCACCGCGTGTATGTTCACCAGGTCGCACCCTAGGCGATCAGACTCGCACGCATCCGGGTTAGCCATCGCAGCGGTATTGATCACCACATCAGGTTTGATGGAACCGATCACCTGCCGCACCTCGGCCTCGTCGGTAATATCCATCGGCAGGTAAATGTACCCATCCTTTACCGGGAAACGATTGCCGCCACGCGAGGTGGCCACCAGCACAAAATCACGCTTCGCCAGGAAACGTTCCGTGATCTTTTGTCCGAGAAGGCCGTTGCTGCCGGTGACGAGGATTTTAAGCATAGGCGAAGATAGTTATCAGCAGTCAGTTATCAGCAGTCAGTTATCAGTCGTCAGTCATCAGCAGTCAGCTGTCAGCCGTCAGCAGTCAGCTTTTAAAACGCCGGGGTGCTGATCTATTTAATGTTGTCTGTGGCCTGATAATGATTACATCCGGGCTGATTGCTGACAGCTGACTGCTCCTACGAAAACTATCTTCACTTCCTTATTTACTTTTTCCATATTAATACCTATTTTTGCAGACCCAAAAATCAATGCCGGAATAACGGATTGCGGATTTGATTTTTACAAAATTTACCAAACAATAGTATGCCAAACATTGGAAAAATAGCCCAGATCATCGGACCGGTAGTTGACGTAAGTTTCGCGGATGATGCGCACCTGCCTAAAATTTATGATGCATTAGAAATCACCAAGGACAACGGACAAAAGATCATCCTCGAAGTGCAGCAGCACCTTGGTGAGGACCGCGTCCGCGCCATTGCGATGGACTCTACCGACGGACTTGTTCGCGGAATGCAGGTGCTCGACACCGGCGCTTCGATCAAAATGCCGGTTGGCGACCAGATCAAGGGCAGGCTATTTAACGTAGTTGGCCAGGCGATCGACGGGATCGACACACTCGATAACAGCACAGGCTATCCTATTCACAATACGCCTCCAAAATTCGACGAGCTTTCTACCGAAACGGAAGTGCTCTTCACCGGGATCAAGGTGATAGACCTCCTCGAGCCTTATGCTAAGGGCGGTAAGATCGGCCTGTTCGGCGGTGCTGGGGTAGGAAAAACGGTATTGATCATGGAACTGGTAAACAACATCGCGAAAGCATATGCCGGTTTATCGGTATTTGCCGGTGTAGGTGAGCGTACCCGCGAAGGAAACGACCTGCTGCGCGAATTCATCGAGTCTGGTGTGATCAACTACGGCGATGAATTCCTGCACTCCATGGAAAAAGGCGGATGGGACCTCAAATCCGTTGATAAAGAAAAACTAAAAGAATCAAAAGCAACATTGGTGTTCGGCCAGATGAACGAGCCCCCGGGTGCACGTGCACGTGTGGCCCTTTCAGGTCTTACCGTTGCGGAGTATTTCCGAGATGGTGATGGCGAAGGACAGGGAAAAGACATCCTTTTCTTCGTAGATAACATCTTCCGTTTCACCCAGGCGGGATCTGAAGTATCAGCGCTCCTGGGGCGTATGCCTTCAGCCGTAGGTTACCAGCCAACACTGGCTACCGAAATGGGCCTGATGCAGGAACGCATCACTTCAACCAAACGCGGTTCGATCACCTCCGTACAGGCGGTTTACGTACCTGCGGATGACTTGACCGACCCGGCTCCTGCAACTACTTTCGCCCACTTGGACGCTACTACGGTACTTTCGCGCAAGATCGCAGAGCTTGGCATTTACCCTGCGGTGGACCCGCTGGACTCTACCTCACGCATCCTTAACCCAACGGTTTTGGGCGACGAGCACTATAACACCGCTCAGCGCGTGAAAGAAACCCTGCAGCGTTACAAAGAGCTCCAGGATATTATCGCCATCCTTGGTATGGACGAGCTTTCTGAAGAAGATAAACTGGTAGTTTCACGTGCACGTCGTGTACAGCGCTTCCTTTCACAGCCTTTCCACGTGGCAGAACAGTTTACCGGACTTAAAGGGGTGCTCGTAGACATTAAAGACACCATCAAAGGCTTCAACATGATCATGGACGGCGAAGTGGATGAATATCCTGAAGCGGCGTTCAACCTGGTAGGTACCATCGAGGATGCCATCGAAAAAGGCAAAAAGATCATCGCTGAATCAAACTAGTCTCCAGGGTGGAGGCCGGAGGCGCACGCTTTAACTCCAACCTGGTAAACATAAAAGATATATGATACTCGAGATATTAACCCCAGATAAAACCGTGTTCGAAGGAGAGGTTACTTCGGTAACAGTGCCCGGAACCCTCGGCTCTTTCGAAGTGCTGAATCACCACGCACCGATCATTTCCACCCTGGAAGATGGCAAAGTGATCATCCGCGCTGGCAAAGAATCGCAGTCTCTCTTTATCAAAGGAGGAGTGGTGGAAGTGATCAATAATAAGATCATCGTACTGGCCGAGGGTATCGGTCAATAACCCCGGTCTTATCTGCCCAAAGCGTCCCGTTTAACCAAAAGCGGGACGCTTTTTTTTACCTGCTTTTCCCAGCTCCCGCCGCTTTTCAGGCAGAATATAGCCCCCTCTCCCGGCCATATCATTTTTTATACCGTATACCAATATTAACTTCGGTACAAATCAATCAGCTAATAGTATTGCTTACAAGTAATTTATCGATACTATATTCCGATAAAAGTCATATTTCGGAATTATATTCTAATTGAAATTTTCCATGATAGTCTATTGACAAAAATGGCGTAAGTGCCTACCTTGAATTTATCAATTTAAGCCTGAAAATAAACATGGTAGAACTCAACCGCTACAGCAAAACTTTTACGCAAGACCCCACCCAGCCTGCAGCGCAAGCTATGCTGTATGGAATAGGTCTTACGGACGAAGATATGCAAAAAGCACAGGTGGGAATTGCAAGCATGGGTTACGATGGAAACACCTGTAACATGCACCTTAACGACCTGGCAAAAATCGTAAAAGAAGGTACCTGGAGAGAAGACCTCGTGGGCCTGATATTTAATACCATTGGAGTGAGCGACGGGATGGGCAACGGTACCGACGGCATGCGCTATTCACTGGTAAGCCGCGATGTGATCGCAGATTCCATCGAAGCGGTTTGCGGCGGGCAATATTACGACGGCCTGATCACCCTCCCCGGGTGCGATAAGAACATGCCCGGATCGGTGATCGCAATGGGGCGCCTGAACCGCCCTTCGATCATGGTCTACGGCGGAACCATCGAGCCCGGTCACTACAAGGGAGAAGACCTGAATATCGTTTCCGCCTTCGAAGCGCTGGGCAAGAAAATGGCCGGCACCATCAGTCCTGAAGATTTTTTAGGCGTAATTAAGAATGCCTGTCCTTCCGCAGGCGCCTGCGGAGGCGTTTACACGGCCAATACCATGGCCGCCGCGATCGAAGCATTGGGCATGAGCCTGCCTTTTTCTTCTTCAAACCCGGCTTTAAGTGAAGAAAAGAAGGCTGAATGTCTCGCCGCCGGCAAAGCGATCCGCTTGTTACTTGAGCGCGACATCAAACCAAAAGATATCATGACCCGCGAAGCGTTCGAAAATGCGATCGTGACCATTATGGTGCTCGGCGGATCGACCAACGCGGTATTGCACCTCATCGCCATGGCGAAAAGTGTGGATGTGCCCCTAACACAGGATGATTTCCAGGCGATCAGCAACCGCATCCCGGTTCTCGCCGATATGAAGCCGAGCGGCAAATACATGATGACCGATCTCCATAATATCGGTGGCGTACCCGCCGTGATGAAATACCTTGCCAAACAGGGCTGGCTTCACCTGGATTGCCTCACCGTTACCGGGAAAACCATCGGCGAAAACCTGGAAGAAATTCCGGATCTCGATTTCGATACACAAAATGTGATCTGGCCGGTAGAAAAACCGGTGAAAGCTACGGGACATCTCCAGATCCTATACGGAAATCTCGCCGAAGGCGGAAGTGTTGCCAAGATCAGCGGCAAGGAAGGAGAACGTTTCGCCGGTCCTGCACGGGTGTTCGAAGGAGAATTCGACCTCATCAACGGCATTACCAGCGGCCGTGTACGTGCCGGCGATGTGGTAGTGATCCGCCAGGTTGGCCCTAAAGGCGCTCCCGGTATGCCGGAAATGCTAAAGCCGACATCGGCGATATACGGAGCCGGGCTCGGCGCCAGCGTGGCGCTCATCACCGACGGACGTTTCAGCGGCGGCACCCACGGTTTCGTGGTAGGCCACATTACGCCCGAGGCATTCGACGGCGGCCTCATAGGCCTGGTGCACGACGAAGACCGCATCGAGATCGACGCCACTACCCGCACTATTATCCTCGATGTGCCCGAAGACGTTATCGCCGCACGCCGCGCCGCCTGGGTACAACCGGAACTGAAAGTAAAAAAAGGACTCTTATATAAATACGCGAAACAGGTTACCACAGCTGCTGAAGGCTGCGTAACCGACCAGTAACTGACGGTTGGACGTTAAACGCTCGACGTTAACGCTCCTGTCCCGTGCTTATTGAAAGCTTAAATTAACACGAAGCAAACGTCCGACGTTAACGTCAAACGTTGAACCCGGATAAACCAAACAAGAATATGGAGACGCTACAACAAGAATTACCAGCTGCCGAGAAAAAGGAAACCAGGAAAGTTTCGGGATCAGTGGCATTGCTGGATGCCTTGATCGCAGAGGGAGTGGACACGATCTTCGGATACCCGGGAGGTGCGATCATGCCTATCTATGACGCGCTGTATGATTATTCGGAACAGCTGACCCATATCCTGGTACGCCACGAGCAGGGAGGCATCCACGCAGGACAGGGTTACGCACGCTCGTCGGGCAAAGTGGGCGTCGTTTTCGCTACCAGCGGACCGGGCGCCACCAACCTGGTAACAGGCCTGGCCGATGCACAGATCGATAGCACGCCCCTGGTATGTATCACCGGGCAGGTGTTCGCCCACCTGTTGGGAACAGATGCGTTCCAGGAAACGGACGTGATTAACATCACTACCCCGGTAACCAAATGGAACTACCAGGTAACCGACGCGACCGAGATCCCGGAGGTATTGGCAAAGGCATTTTATATCGCCAAAAGCGGCAGGCCGGGCCCGGTGCTGATCGATATCACCAAGAATGCACAGCTACAGCAGTTCGACTATGAAGGTTACATCCCTTGCAGCCATATCCGCAGCTATCGCCCTAAACCGATCGTACGTAAAGAATATATCGAACAGGCAGCGGCACTGATCAACAATGCGAAAAAGCCGTTCATCATCTGGGGGCAGGGTGTATTGCTCGGCCGTGCAGAAAGCGAATTTAAAGCCCTGGTAGAAAAAAGCGGGATCCCTGCAGCATGGACGATCATGGGCGCCGGCGCAATACCCACGGACCACCCTCAAAATGTTGGGATGCTGGGTATGCACGGCAATTACGGCCCTAACGTGATGACCAATGAATGCGACGTACTCATCGCCATTGGCATGCGTTTCGACGACCGTGTAACCGGGAGGCTCGATAAATATGCCAAACAGGCACAGGTGGTACACCTCGATATCGACCCTGCGGAGATCGACAAAAACGTGAAAACAACCGTTCCTGTATGGGGCGATTGCAAAGAGACTTTGCCGCTTCTCACCCGGTTACTTGAGCCTAAGCAACATACCGGGTGGCTGGCCAGGTTCCGTGAGTTCGATGAGCAGGAACAGGAAATCGTGATCAACCAGGAACTGCACCCGCAATCCGGGGAACTGACCATGGGCGAAGTGATCTACCAGCTGAACGAGTTAACCAAAGGGGAAGCTATCATTGTAACCGATGTGGGCCAGCACCAGATGGTGGCCTGCCGCTATGCGAAGTTTAACAACACACGCAGCAACATCACCAGCGGGGGCCTTGGCACCATGGGCTTCGCGCTTCCTGCTGCCATCGGCGCAAAATTTGGCGCCCGGGATAAAACGGTAGTCGCCATTATTGGCGACGGTGGCTTCCAGATGACGTTACAGGAACTCGGTACCATCATGCAGAGCGGCATTGATGTAAAGATCATGATCCTGAACAACCGGTTCCTCGGCATGGTCCGTCAATGGCAGCAGCTGTTTCATGAAAAACGTTATTCATTTGTAAACATCACCAGCCCAGATTTCGTACAGGTGGCGAAAGGCTATTATATCGACGGGAAGAGCATCTCCGACCGCGCAGATCTCGCAGGCGCCCTTCAGGAAATGCTTAGCCATAAAGGCTCTTTCCTGCTCGAAGTAATGGTGGCGAAAGAGAACAACGTGTTCCCGATGGTGCCCCAGGGATGCAGCGTGAGCGAGATCCGTCTTAAATAAATAGAGCAGGAACAAAATAATGAGTCGTACCCGCGCTAACAGCCAACAGCTATTAGCTATCAGCTAAAAAAACATGACAGCACAAGATCAGCCTTTTAAGCAGGAATTTAATATAACCGTTTACACTGAAAACCAGATCGGCCTGTTAAACCGGATCGCGATCATTTTTACGCGCCGGAAGATCAATATCGACAGCCTGAACACCTCCCCCTCGGAGATCGAAAGCATCCACCGCTTCAATATCGTGATCACCGAAACGGAGGATGTGGTACGCAAGCTCTCCCGCCAGATCGAAAAACAGGTGGAAGTACTAAAAGTGTACTACAACACCAATGATGAAGTGATCTGGCAGGAACTGGCGCTATACAAAGTGCCCACCGATGTGATCGCCGAAAAAGCGAGTGTCGAGCGCCTGCTTCGTGAAAACGGTGCACGCGCCGTAGTGATCCGCAAAGATTACACCGTATTTGAAACAACCGGTCACCGGGAAGAAACCGACGCCCTTATCAAGGTATTACAACCCTATGGACTGATCGAGTTTGTACGCAGCGCCAGGGTAGCCATCATTAAACACAGCGACGGCTTTAACCGCAAGATCCGTGAATTTGAACGCATCGACCCGGGACAGGAGGTGATCGAAAATGAATTCCTGAACAGCAGGGAGAAGGTGTTTACTATGTAAAATAAGGGTTAGGCGTTCACGCCGGACGTTGGGCGTGCCTGTCCCGTTAAACTGAAATATCAATAATTAATTACTATACAAAACGTACAACGTAAAACGTACAACGTAAAACCAAAACGCAATGGCAAAATTAAATTTCGGGGGTACCGAAGAAACCGTAGTAACCCGTGAAGAGTTTCCGTTATCAAAAGCACAGGAGATCCTGAAAAATGAAACTGTAGCAGTGATCGGCTACGGCGTACAAGGCCCCGGACAGGCGCTAAACCAGAAAGACAATGGCATTAACGTGATTGTTGGTCAGCGTAAAAATTCAAAAACATGGGATAAGGCTGTTCGCGATGGTTTTGTACCCGGCGAAACGCTGTTCGAAATTGAAGAAGCCCTCGAAAGAGGAACCGTGATCTGCTACCTGCTGAGTGATGCCGCCCAGATCGAGCTGTGGCCAACTGTTAAAAAACACTTAACTGCGGGCAAAGCCCTTTACTTCTCGCATGGCTTTGGTATCACGTTCAAAGAACAGACCGGCATCATCCCTCCTGCCGACGTAGACGTGTTCCTGGTCGCACCAAAAGGTTCGGGCACTTCGCTGCGCAGGATGTTCCTCGAAGGCCGAGGCCTCAACTCCAGCTTCGCCATTTTCCAGGACGCTACCGGCCGTGCTTTCGAGCGTGTAATTTCCCTCGGTATCGCGGTAGGCAGCGGTTACCTGTTCGAAACCGACTTCCGTAAAGAAGTATTCAGCGACCTTACCGGCGAGCGCGGCACCCTGATGGGCTGTATCCAGGGTATTTTCGCGGCACAATATGAAGTATTGCGCAGTAAAGGGCACAGCCCCTCCGAGTCGTTTAACGAAACCGTTGAAGAGCTGACCCAATCCCTTATGCCGTTAGTGGCAGAAAACGGGATGGACTGGATGTACGCCAACTGCTCTACCACCGCACAACGCGGCGCGTTAGACTGGTGGAAAAAGTTCCGCGATGCCACCAAGCCGGTTTTCGAAGAGCTTTACGAAAGCGTTGCAACCGGCAAGGAGTCGCAGCGCTCGATCGATTCAAACAGCCAGCCGGATTACCGCGTAAAATTAGACGCCGAACTTGCCGAGCTTCGCGACAGCGAAATGTGGCAGTCGGGCAAGACCGTAAGAAGCTTAAGACCTGAGAACCAGGTGGTAGAAGCATAACAGTAACCAGTGATCAGTAATCAGTAATCAGTTTCTATCCCAATGCGAAAGACGGCGGCTGGGAACTGACTGCTGATTACTGATCACTGACAACCGAAAGATTCATGGGAAAAACACTATTCGACAAGATCTGGGACGCGCATGTGGTAAGCAGCAAAGATGGTTTCCCGGATATCTTGTACATCGACACGCACTTTATTCACGAGGTAACGAGCCCGCAGGCATTCGACGGGCTGCGCAAGCGCGGGCTCCCCGTTTTCAGGCCCAGACAAACGGTAGCCACAGCCGATCATAACGTACCTACGGTTGACCAGCATCTTCCTATTAAGGAAGAGCTTTCGCGTTTCCAGGTAGATACGCTGACGAGAAACTGCAACGAGTTTGGAGTAGAGCTCTATGGGCTCGGGCATCCCTTCCAGGGAATCGTACACGTGATCGGCCCGGAGCTCGGTATTACTGTACCCGGCAACACTTACGTATGCGGCGATAGTCACACGTCGACCCACGGCGCTTTCGGCGCCATCGCATTCGGTATCGGCACTTCGCAAGTAGAGCAGGTAATGGCTACCCAATGTTTGCTGCAGTCGCGTCCCAAAAGGATGAAGATCGAAGTGAACGGCAAGCTAACGACCGGCGTAGGCGCAAAAGACATCATCCTGTACATCATCTCGAAAATTTCAGCAGCCGGGGGAACGGGCTATTTCGTGGAATATGCGGGGGAAACCATCCGTTCACTGAGCATGGAAGGCCGCATGACCATCTGTAATATGAGCATCGAGATGGGTGCCCGTGGTGGAATGATCGCCCCGGACGATACCACGTTCAACTACGTAAAAGACCGCGAATTTGCTCCCAAAGGCGAAGAATGGGATAAAGCCCTGGCTTATTGGAAGACACTTTATTCAGATATCGACGCGCAGTTCGACAAAGTATTGTACTTCGCGGCCGAAGATATCGAACCGATGATCACCTACGGCACCAACCCCGGAATGGGGATCGGCATTACCGGGCACATCCCGGAAACGGGTGCGGTAGAGGTGCACGAGCAACCTTCTTATAAGAAAGCGTTAAACTACATGGGCCTCGAAGACGGACAAACCCTGCTCGATAAACCCATCGATTACGTATTTATCGGCAGCTGCACCAATTCGCGCATCGAAGACCTTCGCCAGGTGGCGGAATTTGTAAAAGGCCGCACCAAGGCGGCACATGTTACGGCATGGATCGTCCCCGGCTCGAAACAGGTAGAACAGCAGGCGATCCGTGAGGGTCTCGACAAAGTGTTCGAGGCGTCCGGTTTTCACCTGAGAGAACCGGGATGCAGCGCTTGTCTCGGCATGAATGAAGACAAGATCCCGGCAGGAAAATACTGCGTATCAACCTCCAACAGGAACTTTGAAGGACGCCAGGGCCCTAACGCCCGCACATTCCTGGCCAGCCCGCTCACCGCAGCTGCAGCCGCAATTACCGGCAGGATCACCGACGTGCGCGAATTATTGGAAGAACCGGAACTGATTTAGGAATCATGGCAACTAAAATATTTAAGAACATACAATCCCCGGCGGTTCCCCTGCCGGTAGAGAACATCGATACCGATCAGATCATTCCCGCGAGGTTTCTGAAGGCCACTACGCGCGATGGGTTCGGAAGTAACCTTTTCCGCGACTGGCGCTATGAGAGCGACGGGCAACCAAAAGCGGACTTCGTGCTGAACCAGCCGCTGTATAGCGGTAAGATACTGGTTGCAGGGAAGAACTTCGGTTGCGGAAGCAGCCGCGAACATGCCGCCTGGGCGCTGGCCGATTACGGCTTCGACGTAGTAGTGAGCAGCTTCTTTGCCGATATTTTTAAAGGCAATGCCCTCAACAACGGCTTGCTGCCGGTGCAGGTGAGCGATGGCTTTCTCGAAAGCATCTTTGCCGCCATCGAAAAAGATGCCCATACCCTGGTTGAAGTCGACCTCGAGAAACAAACGATCTTCCTCCACCATTCCGGCAAAGAAGAAACGTTCGAGATCAATCCCTATAAAAAAGCCTGTTTGATAAACGGGTATGATGACATCGATTATATCCTGAGTAATAAGGAACTGATTGAGGAATTTGAAAGTAATCAGTAATCAGTGGTCAGTGGTCAGTTAGCCTCGGTCCCGCTATGGGCGGGGATAAAACTGATCACTGATCACTGATAGCTGACAACCAAACGAAACATGATAACTAAAAATATACTTGTCATCCCCGGGGATGGCATCGGTGCGGAAGTGACTACCTGGGGCAAGGCGGTGCTTGAACAGATCGCTGCAGATTTTGGTCACGAATTCTCGTACGAAGAGGCGTTGATGGGTCACGTGGCCATCGAAGCAACAGGCACGCCCCTGCCGGATGAAACGCTTGAAAAAGCGAAACGCAGCGATGCGATCCTTTTCGGAGCGGTAGGTCATGCCAAATACGACAATGATCCTACATTAAAAGTACGCCCGGAGCAGGGCCTGCTAAAGATCAGGAAAGAGCTTGGGCTGTATGCGAACCTTCGCCCCATCCTGTTATTCGACGAACTGCTGGGCGCCTCGAGCCTTAAACCGGAGATCTTGAAAGGAACGGATATTCTTTTCTTCCGCGAACTAACCGGCGATGTATATTTTGGCGAGAAAAACCGCAGCGAAGATCGTAACACCGCCTCCGATCTCATGATCTACCATCGCTACGAGGTGGAGCGTATCGCGCGGAAAGCGTATGAGGCGGCACGCGTAAGACGTAAAAAGCTATGTTCGGTAGATAAGGCGAATGTACTCGAAGCTTCACGCTTATGGCGCGAAGTGGTACAGGAGATCGCGAAAGAATACCCGGATGTAGAAACCGAGCACATGTTTATCGATAACGCGGCCATGCAGCTGGTAAAAAACCCCGGGAAATTCGACGTGGTGCTAACCGCGAACCTGTTTGGCGACATCCTGACCGACGAGGCTTCGCAGATAGCCGGGTCCATGGGGATGCTGGCCTCTGCGTCTGTGGGCGACGGCACCGGGTTTTTCGAACCGATCCACGGCTCGGCACACGATATTGCAGGACAGAACAAAGCCAATCCGCTGGCTTCGATCCTGTCAGCAGCATTGATGCTCGAGATCGCCTTTGGCCTCAAGGAAGAAGCGAAACAAGTTACGGATGCGGTGGATAAGGCGCTTAAACTGGGATTCCGTACTTCAGACATTGCAGGTAACGGCACAGATCCATCCGATATCCTGGGAACTAACGAGATGGGCAATAAAATAGTAGAACTCGTCAAGCGGTAACATTATAAAGAAACACCCCTATGCTACACGATCCAAACCGTATTTATGTATTCGACACCACCCTTCGCGACGGCGAACAGGTACCGGGTTGCCAACTGACTACCCCTGAAAAGGTAGAGATCGCGAAGTCGCTGGAACTGTTGGGCGTGGATATTATCGAGGCTGGTTTCCCGATCTCCAGCCCGGGTGATTTCCAAAGCGTGGTAGAAATATCCAAAGCCGTAAAAGACCCGGTGGTATGTGCGTTAACGCGTGCCAACAAAGGTGATATCGATGCGGCGGTGGAATCGCTTAAATTTGCTAAACGTCCGCGGATCCATACCGGGATCGGCTCTTCCGACATGCATATCAGGCATAAATTTAACAGCACCCGCGAAGAGATCCTTCGCCGTGGCGTAGAAGCCGTTAAATATGCCAAGCAGTTTGTAGAGGATATCGAGTTTTATGCCGAAGATGCCGGCCGTGCCGATATCGAATTTCTTGCCCAGATGATCCGCGCCGTAATTGCCGCCGGCGCTACCGTGGTGAACATTCCCGATACCAATGGCTATTGCCTGCCCGAACAGTATGGCGCAAGGATCAAGTACCTCAAAGACAACGTGGATAACATCGGCCAGGCGATCATTTCTGTGCATTGCCACAACGACCTCGGCCTGGCTACCGCTAACAGCATCGCGGGCTTACAGGCGGGCGCACGGCAGGTGGAATGCACCATCAACGGCATTGGCGAGCGCGCCGGGAATACGTCGATGGAGGAAGTGGTGATGATCCTTAAAACGCACCATTCCGTTAACCTGCACACCCATATCAAAGCGGCTAACTTTTTCGAAATGAGCCGTATGATCAGTTCGCAAATGCGCATGCCGGTACAGCCGAACAAAGCGATTGTGGGTGCGAACGCGTTTGCACACAGCTCGGGCATTCACCAGGACGGCTTCCTGAAAAACAGGGAAAACTACGAGATCATAAAACCCGAAGATGTTGGCTTTCCAAGCGCATCGATCGTGCTAACGGCACGCAGTGGACGGCATGCATTAAAATTTCACCTGGAACGACTTGGCTATCAACTGGATAAAGAGGCCCTGGCCGAAGCTTACAAAAATTTCCTGGCGCTGGCAGACCACAAGATGGACATCGACGATGACGACCTGCGCAGCCTCGTAACCGAAAACTTAGTCAAATAACATGGAGTCGCTGGATAAAGAAGTGCTGGATTTTGAGTCGGCTAAAAAACGGTTAAACGGGATCGTAAACCGGACGCCCCTGGTCTACAACCACGGGCTTTCGTTAAAATATAACTGCGAAGTTTACCTGAAACGCGAGGACCAGCAGATCGTACGTTCGTACAAGATCCGCGGCGCCTATAACATGATCAGCTCGCTTTCCGCAGCACAGCTGGAAAAAGGCATCGTTTGCGCAAGCGCAGGCAACCATGCACAGGGAGTGGCTTTTTCTTGCCGGCGACTTGGCATTAAAGGGATCATCTTTATGCCGGAGATCACGCCCAAACAAAAAGTAAAACAAACGGCCATGTTTGGCGACAGCTCGATAGAAATCGTGCTTACCGGCGATACTTTCGACGATTGCCAGCAGGAAGCCCTCGCCTATGCGGCGGCACACGAAATGGCGTTCATCCCCCCGTTCGACGATCGCCGGATCGTGGCCGGACAGGGTACCGTAGGAATGGAGATCGCCGAAGACCTGCCGGGCGCAGACCTCGTGATCGTTCCCGTGGGCGGCGGCGGGCTTGCCTCCGGCGTGGGCCACTACCTTAAAAGCTTTAATCCATCGATCAGCATATTGGGCGTAGAGCCCGAAGGGGCGCCGTCTATGAAGGCCGCTTTTGATGCCGGCGAACCGGTCACGCTCCCGGAAATAAGCCGCTTTATTGACGGCGCAGCGGTGAAACGGGTAGGTGCGCTCACCTATGTCCTGGCCAAAGAAGTGCTGGATGAGGTATTGCTCGTTCCGGAAGGGAAAGTCTGCTCTGCCATATTAAAGCTTTACAACGAGGATGCGATCGTTGCCGAACCGGCAGGCGCCATGTCCGTAGCCGCGCTCGATCTTTGCAAAGACTTGCTTCCCGGCAAAAAGGTAGTGTGTGTAATAAGCGGCGGCAACAACGACATCGACCGGATGCAGGAAATAAAGGAACGTTCACTGCTTTACGAAGGACTGAAACACTATTTCATCGTCCGCTTTCCGCAGCGTCCCGGGGCGCTTAAGCTGTTCGTTAACCATGTGCTGGGGCCGCATGACGATATTACCCGCTTCGAGTTCATCAAAAAAACGGAACGCGAAAGCGGACCTGCTTTGGTGGGCATCGAGCTGAAATCGTCAGACGACTACGCCTCCCTGGTACAGCGTATGCAAGCCCACCGGTTCGACTACAAAGAGCTTAACCGCGACCAGACACTGTTCGAATACCTGGTATAAGCCTTTCCCTTGTTCTCCTCAAATAATTTATCTTCGTGACCAGGTAAGTTATGAAAGAAGACAAAGAAATCACATCCGACGAAATCCGCAGAGAGTTTCAGCTTGAGAGAATGGTATTATTCAGCGATGCCGTTTTTGCGATCGTAATCACGCTGATGGCCATTGAAATTAAGATGCCCGAAGGCATTGAGATCAAATCAGACGCCGATCTGTGGCATGAGTTTAAACACGTTGGCCCCATTATCCTCTCTTACATCATCAGCTTCACCTTTATTGGTGTGATCTGGTTCCGCCATCTGAAGATCTTCAGCCGGCTTAAAGATTATGATACGGGCCTGGTTGTCCGCAACCTGCTGTTGCTGTTCTTTATCGGCCTCTTTCCATTCGGCTCCTCGCTTATTACGCATTATCGCTCGCTTACCAGCCCGACCGTTATTTACCTGTTCCTGGTCTTTTTCAGCATGCTTTCGCTGCAGCTGCTTCAGTACTATATCATGGTGCAGCGTCCCGCGCTGCGAAGAAACGTATCGGTGGTTAGAGAGACAAAAGAGCTGAAGGTATTTTGGATTACCTTATCGGGTTTTCTGGTTACCCTGGTCTCGGTAGCCGTTTCTTCATTCTTCCTGCAACCGGAAGAGCGTCAGTATATTTTCATAGCCGGCGTGATGCTTACCGCCGCGGCATCGAGAATATCGAGGAAATACTTTTTAAAAGGCATGGAGTAACGGCAAGCTAAAATTCTGTTACCTGCCTGACGGTGAAATGCACCTTCATCCCTTTTTGGTATTTACCAGGATCATTGCATAACGCGCGGAAACTGGTGCCGTTACACAACAACCGGACTTCCTCCTGGGCCCCTTTAAAAGAGACATCTTCTATGAGGGCCGACCTGTTTGTCCAGCCGGCGTTTAACGATACCCATTCGGGGTAAAACAACACTTGTGACCCTTTGGCCTTTAAGCCGATGGCGGTAGCCTCACCCGGTGAAAGTACGTTCGCACTTCCGAGTAATTCGCCCGTATACGGATGTTTCGGCTGGTTGTATACGTTCGAAGGTGTACCGGTTTCGATCACTGCTCCTTCACGGAGGATGATTAACTGTTCCGCCAGCATCAGCCCATCCACCGGGTCGTGCGAAACCAGGATGATAGTGACCCCCGTTTCCTGCGCTAAGCGTTTAATATCGGCCCGGAGAATGTTCTTTACCAACGTATCCAGCTGACTGAAAGGCTCATCCATCAGCAGCACCTCGGGTTCAGTGATCATCGCCCGGGCAATCGCCACGCGCTGCCTTTCGCCGCCGCTCAGGTCGGCTACCCGCTTATCTGCCAGGTGGCCGATGTGCAGCAGTTCCATCATCGCCAATGAACGGTTACGCTTCTTCTCCAGGTTGGTATTGGGAAGCATGGAAGCGATGTTATCGTACACCTTGGCATAGGTGTTCAGGTCAAAATCCTGGGTTACCATCTTCATCCGGTCGTGTCCCGGGATAAGCTTTTCCTCCGGCCCCATTACTACCTCGCCTTTAAAGAGCACTTGTCCGCTTTGCGGCGATACCAGGCCGTAGATCAGCTTCAATAAGGTACTTTTCCCGCTTCCGCTTTCGCCCACCACGGCAATCACCTGGCCTTGACTTATATCGACGCTGATTTCCCGTACCCCCGATACGAGGTTATTCATGTACTGGCGGGTAACTTGTTTTAGCTCGAGGAATGGAACAGGCGACATGCTGCGAAGATACGGAAAACAAAAAACCCGACCGAAGAAACTCCGGGCGGGTTAAATGTATAGAACTGATTTTAAAATCCAAACATTACACCGAAGGCCATATTCTTAAGACCTTTCTGTGCGGGGCTGTTTTCAAACATATCGTTAAAATATTGTTTGTAGAATAAGCCGGCGCCTCCGTAACCGACCCTTGCATAAGCTCCGTAACGGAACTCGGAGAAGTGGTAATCGTCTTTAAACTTCTGTTTACCGTTTTCATCACTCACCTGTTTTACCTTTCCGCCGAGCAGGAATCCAACTTCCGGACCGGCCACCAGGTGGAACCGTTTCCCTCTCCGGTCGCTTTTGCTGCGGTAATCGAAGCCAAGGGGGATACGGAGATAAGTAGAAGAGAAACGGTTCTTCTCATATTCAACGGCATCTACCGAGTAGTTCAGTACCGGCTGGTCCCTGAGGATGGTGATATCTTTTTCGAGGCGGATATGCGTCCAGTCGAAACCACCTGCCACGTAGATCTTGAAATAGCTGGTGAACCGGTACCCGAACTGGAGAATATCGAATCCGACGTTGCTGGTTTTGCTCGATTTATAATCCAGGAACTGGTTGGCGGGAGATAGCGTGAAGCTTCCGTTATCTACCAGCTTGGAGAAACCGATATCGAAGCGCTCGAACGTTAAGGCAAACGATGCGCCGGGTGCCTTAGAGCGGTTTTTAAGCGAGTCGCGCTTGCTCTCTATCCCGATCCCGTTTTCGGTGGCGCCAACGGTTACAGTAACTGTTTTCTTCTTGGTTTTTATGGTATCGACGGGAGAATCAACGCTGATATGGCGAGCGGCATAACCCATGGCAGCTGTCGCTGCGAGCACTATTGTTAAAACTAAGCGTTTCATGATATTTATTTATTGGTTGAATTATTGTTCTTGCTTTTGATCTTGAGCAAACCTAGGTTGATGCCCGATACTTCTGTACCCTCGTCGCTGTCCCTGAATTCGATCACTTTATCATCCCGCGGATCTACCTTGCCTACCACGTAGTTCACCAATCCGCCGATCGACCTGATCCTGCGTTTCGGCGCAGGTTCGGCAATTTCCGATTCGCGCATATTTACGTTGTTGGCCATCGCCACATCGCTGGTGGCTTCGATGGTATGTTTATAACCCAGTGGCTGGATGGCCCGTTGTCCTGTGGGTTGCGCTGGCTCCTGCGATGCCTCGGTTACGGTTGATGCCACCAGCGTGCTGCTGATCTCCTGCTCTTCAGGCACCGTTTGCAGGGAAGGCTTTTTAGCCGATGGTCTTGTTGCTGCACGGGCCACAGTTATGGTTGATGCCGACCGGCTGGGCACTGGCTCGTCTGCTGCCGGTTGCTTTACCGCAGGCCGCCCAGTTACCGGGGTTACCGCCACCGGATCTTTCGCCGATGCCACAACCTCCGCAGGCTGCTGACCATGCAGTTTAATGGATTTCCCTGGTTGGTAGAACAACCACAGGCCGGTAAAAGCTACAACGGTTACGCTGGCGGCAGCCATCCAGAACACCGGGATGGTACGCGTTTTCGTTTTCTTTTGTTGTACAGGCCGGGCGTCCAGTTGTTCAGCGATCCCTGCCCATAACCCGGGCGAAACTTCAGGCTCGAAATCATCGAACTTCTGTTGAAAAAGCAGGTCCAGTTCTTTATCCGACATTGGTTGCATAATTAAAACCCTCCATTTTTACGATCTTTTCTCTTAA
The DNA here is from genome assembly GCF_009834915.1 of Hufsiella ginkgonis. Taxonomy (GTDB): domain Bacteria; phylum Bacteroidota; class Bacteroidia; order Sphingobacteriales; family Sphingobacteriaceae; genus Hufsiella; species Hufsiella ginkgonis. Next base: position 385,208 of record NZ_WVHS01000004.1, read on the forward strand.
AATAGCTCTTGCTCTTGATAACTGGGATTTTGAGGCCCCTTCACTGATTCCCAGCTGTTCTGAGATCTCCTTGTGCGAAAATCCTTCGATCACATACATGTTAAATACCAGCCGGTAGCCTGTAGATAGTTGCGAAATGAGCTTCAACAGGTCCTTCGTCTCCAAACCGTTCATATCGAATGTTGTTTGGGCCTCATCATATACTTCGTCGATGTCGACCACATTGAGCATCCGCTGATTCTTACGGTAGATCTCGATGGCCGTATTCACCATGATCCTCCTTATCCATCCTTCAAAAGACCCGTCTCCCCTGAATTCCGATACCTTTTTAAACACTTTCACAAAACCCAACTGTAACATATCTTCAGCTTCGTATTGGTCTTTGGCATATCTCATACATACCCCCAGCATCCGCGATGCCAGCGTTTTGTATAAGAGCTCCTGGGCTTTGCGCTCGCCGCGCCTGCACCCTTCGAGCAAGTCGTTTATAGTAAACTTATGTTCCAAATTCATATACATTTAAATACAAGATGTAGCAATCCGGATATTGGTTGCATCCTGTGATAAAATTTCATCAAAATTTCATTTAGTGGTCAGTGATCAGTTGTCAGTGATCAGTTCCTATCCCGGTCGTTATGCGTGATGCAGCAACTGATCACTGACACTGATTACTGACAACTGATCACGGATTACTGACAACTGATCACTGACAACTGATCACTGATCACTGATCACTGATTACTTCTAACCATCCTGAAGTCCTGCCTGTACACCAAAAATAGCGAATGATAAAACTCCGCTTTCCCGCCGGGGCCAAGGTCAAATACCGGTTCTACACGAAAGTCGAGCCTGAAATTCTGCGTCAGGTCCTTCTGGAAAGCGTAACGTAAAAACAGCAGCTCCCGGTGTTTTTCACTATAACCGGGGTGATTGATCTGTTGCGAAAGTGACTGGTAGATGGGCATGCCGTTTATCGCGATAAAGCCCTGCCCGTTCCAGTAGCTGGCAAGCACTGTCCCCAGCCGCGTATCGGCCCCGAGGTTGAGGTAAGCGCCGGTACCGCGGGAAAAGGGCCTGATCTTAACCGGAGATAATTCGTTGTAGGTAACGAAATAATTTTCCGTCCGCCAGCTGCCCACGAAACCATTGCTCTTTAACGTCAGCTTTACACCAGCGGCCGAGTTGACGATCGTTTGCAGCGGCCGGGCCATGGTATCGATCTGTCCTCCCTGGTGGAACGCGGTAAGCTGCAAGGGCACGGAAAATGTGATCCTCTTTCCCGCCGCAAGGCGGACGTCGGACGATAATCCCGCCACGATCTGCTCCTGTACCGGCGACGGTTTGTAGATCATGCGTTTCCAGTTAATAAACGCATCCAAGAATAATGCAGGTTTGCTGATCACCAGTTGGGTGCCGTATTCAACCGGGTCGTTAACGGTTTTCTCGAAATCATACAGTGGCTCTATCAACCGGTGATTCACATTGGCTTCCAGCGCTCCCGCGATCAACGCGGTATTTCCCTTTTGGTATTTGACACTAAATAAAGGATAAGTTTTAGAGATCCCCTCCGACCCGAAGTCTTTCTGCAGCAAAGCGCCTGCTGTAAGCACCAGTTCCGGATTCGCGTAATAGGCCAATTGGGGCGAAAGCTGGGTACCGTACAGTGTATACCCGTCCTGGAACTTATTATAAAACTCGTAGTTGCGCAGGAAGTTAAAGTTATTGACGCTGAGGTAAAGAGATCCGGTACGATAATAATCGGGACGGATGCGGTACTCCAGGCTGTCATTTCTCAGCTGTCCGGAAACGCGGAGGGAGCATACAGTAAAACAAAAAAAAAATAGGAGCTTCTTCATTGAGGCGATATGCAAGATCGCAAATATAAGAGTTATAAACACTTAAAATTATTAGCAGTACTTCATGAGCTGCGGCTTGGGAATATAAAGATTAAAAAGCTGCCGTAGAAACGGCCTCCGATTGATTGCCGCTTAACTCAGTCTTTCGTCCGGTAATACTTGTAGATCTTCACTGCTATCATGATCATCACCCCGAAGAGCACGAACCCGATCGTTCCATAAATCCAGTTCATCGCGCTTTTTAACACTACCGTGAACACGATAGCGACAAGGAAAAGGGTGGCTACTTCGTTCCAGATACGTAATTGGGTGGAAGTCCAGGCAGAATTCCCTTCCTTTAATTTGGTGACGATGCCCTGGCAAATGAAATGGTAAACCAGCAACCCGATCACGAAGCCGAGCTTTACGAGCATCCACGGTTGGCGGTACCACTCCAGCACGATCATCATATAAACACCGGTAAGCGCAGCCAGGATCATCGCCGGCGTAGCGATCACGTTCCACAGGAGCTTCTCCATCTTAACAAATTGATGGTGAAGGATCTGCCGGTCGGGCTCGGCGCGATCATTCGCTTCGGTATGGTAAATAAATAGCCGGACGATGTAAAGAAGACCGGCCATCCAGCTTACCACGAAGATAATGTGGAGAGATTTCAGATAACCGTAATATTCCATCAGGCTAGTAGCTGAATTCTTTGATCAGTTCCACAGCGTATTTTACGTTATCGAAAGGAATATCAGGCATTATACCATGTCCGAGGTTAAAGATAAAGCCGTCCTGGCCACGCATCCGCTCGAACAGCTGCAGGATCCTTTCTTTGATCACCTTTTTATCGGCATACAGGATATGGGGGTCCAGGTTTCCCTGTACAGCGATGCCTTCAGGCAATTGCCGCTTGATAGTTAGGAGGTCGGCATTCCAGTCCACGGAGATCACGTCCGGGGCGGCTTCAGCCATCATCGGTGCAAATACGGAGCTTCCCTTACAAAAGGAGATTACAGGAATATCTTTCCGGTTTAACCGGGAAATGATCTGTTCGATGTAATAATGAGAGAACTCCCGGTAGTCGTCCCACGAAAGCGCCTGCGCCCAACTGTCAAAGATCTGTACCGCGTTTACGCCGGCTTCGATCTGCAGGTTCAGGTAATCGGCGGTCACCACGGCGATTTTCGAGAGGAGCCGGTGAGCCAGTTCGGGCTCATTGTGCAGCATCAGCTTGGTAAGCTTAAAGTCCTTAGACGATCCGCCCTCAACCAGGTAGCTCATCACCGTGAACGGCGCCCCGGCGAAACCGATCAGCGGGATCTTGCCGTTTAGCCGCTCCCGGATCACGCGAATGGCATCGGCCACATACTGAAGCTTATCCAGCACCCCGGTTTGGAGGTTATCCACATCGGCTTTTGTTCTTACCGGGTTGGCAAAACGCGGGCCGATGCCGTTGGTAAAGCTCAGGTCGCCACCCATGGCCTCGCCGGTGACGAGGATATCCGAAAATAGGATAGCGGCGTCAATATCAAGCAAATTCACCGGGAGCATGGTCACGTCTGCTGCAATCTCCGGGGTTTTGCACATTTCGAGGAAAGAATACTTGTTTTTGATCTCCCAGTATTCTTTCATAAACCTGCCCGCCTGCCGCATCATCCATACAGGGGGGCGTTCAACGGGCAGTGAAAATGCGGAACGTATAAATAAAGAATTCTCCACACGGGGCATTTTAAGGTCCTGGGCGGGTATGTGCTGGTGATCCATTAATGATTGTCGGTAAATTTATAGCCTACGCCCCTGATCGAATGAAAGTAAACAGGGTTCTTTTGGTCGGGTTCGAAGTATTTCCTGAAGGTGAGAATAAAGTTGTCGATGGTACGTGTTGAGGGGTAAACGTCATAGTTCCATACCGTTTCCAGGATCTGCTCCCGCGATACCGCTTCGTTTCTCCGCTCGATCAGCAATTTAAGCAGCATGGTTTCCTTTTTTGTGAGCGGCGTGATCGAGCCGTCGTCATTTTTCAGCTCGAAGGAGTTGAAATAGATGGTTTTATCGCCTATATGGTAAGAGTTAAGCTCTTTCAGGTCATCGCCTTTCAGGCTGCGTTTTACGAGAATGCCTACGCGAAGGATCAGTTCTTCCAGGTTGAAAGGCTTAACGAGGTAATCGTCGGCTCCTTTCTTCAAACCTGTAACCCTGTCTTCACTGGTATTTTTCGCGGTAAGGAACATGATGGGCACTTCCGAGTTTTCCAGCCGGATGGTTTCCGCCACCTGGAACCCGTCGATTTCGGGAAGCATCACATCCAGGATCACGAGATTGAACCGTTCTTCTTTGAATACTTTGAGCGCCTTCTTCCCATCGGTCGCGGTGGTGACTTTATAGCCCTCGAGTTCGAGATTCAACTTGATCGCTTCGAGCAGATGGTCTTCGTCCTCCACCAGTAAAATACGTTTTTTAGTTGGCATTTGTATTAAATATTACTTCAAAAATGGTTCCTTCAGGTTTATTGTTCCGCACCCTGATCTGCGCCTGGTGATGTGTGAGCACCTGTTTGACAATAAACAGGCCCAAACCAGTTCCTTTCGTTTTACGGGTATCTTCACTTCCCACGCGATAAAACTTATCAAAGATGCGAAGTTTTTCCGCATCCTCGATACCAGCGCCGTGATCTGCAACTTCGAGCGATACCGTCGGACCGTTTTTGGAAAGCGTAACCAGCACTTCGGCACAGGGCGGAGAATATTTTACGGCGTTTTCTACCAGGTTGGTCACCACCGAAGTGAGCGCAAAACGATCTCCCACCAGGAGGATATCCGGCTTTATCTCGGCACGGATCGTCTGTGTGCTGCAGGTATGTACCTGCAAACGTTCGGTGATGCGGACCACCAGCTCCGAAAAGTTGAATTCTTCCTTGGGAAAGCTGTAAGATTTGTTCTCGATCTTGGCAGCGATGAGCATATTTTCCACCAGGTCGTCTAACCGCTCGATATCCTTCAGCGATTTCCGTAAAAAGCTATGTACCTGTTCCCGTTCGAGCTGGCGTTTCAGGATCGTTTCTACATATAGTTTGATGGAAGCCAGCGGCGATTTAAGTTCGTGCGTAACCGACAATAAGAAGTTGCGTTGCTGCGCGTGCAGCTTTCTTTCTTTCCGCAGCGACTTATGCAGCTGATGCGCTCCCACGAAAAAAAGCAGCAGGAATACGGCGCCTTCCCCGAGGATCATCCCCTTCCGGTGAGGTTGCTCCCTGATCAGGATATATCCCCACCAGACCAGTTCCGCAAATGCGTAAAGGATCAGGAAATAAAATATGGCGAGGGGTTTTCTCATTTTCTTAGCTATTGGCTAACGGTTATTGGCCGTCAGCTGGAAAATACTACATCGAAACTATCAAATATCGCCTGTTTCGCCGTTTCCAGCACGGCGGGGGTATGAGCGGCAGAAATAAATCCCACCTCGTAGCCCGACGGGCCGAAATAAACACCGCGGTTAAGCAGTTCCCGGTGCAGCACCCTGAAACGTTCCATACTTGCAGGATCGATGTCTCCGGCTTTCTTTATTTCCAGTTCAGAGAACGCGATCCAAAAGATCGAACCGATCACATACAGTTTGCATGGATAACCCCGTTCGGTTAAAAATGATTGTATGGACCCTGTAAAACCGGCCGTTTTCCGGTTAAGCTCGTCGTAAAAACCCGGCTGCAGCAATTCCGAAAGCTGGGCAAGACCCGCTGCCATGGCGACCGGGTTACCTGATAACGTACCGGCCTGGTAAACCGGGCCTTCCGGCGATATGCTGCTCATGATCGCCGCTGATGCGCCGTACATACCTACGGGCATTCCGCCGCCGATGATCTTTCCATAAGTAAGAATATCGGGCCGAATGTCATAGTAGGCGGCGGCGCCTTCAAATCCGAGCCGGAAGCCGGTGATCACTTCGTCGAAGATCAGCAGCGTTCCGTTAGCGGAGGTGATCTCCCTGAGGAAATCGATATAGTCTTTATCCTGGATCAACAGCCCGTTATTGGCAGGAATTCCTTCAATAATTACGGCGGCGATCTGGCCGCTAAAAGTGTGGAAAGCTTCCTGCACCGCCTCACGGTCGTTCAGCGGCGCCACAATGGTCTCATTCGCGAAAGCCGCAGGTATACCCGCCGAAGAGGTTTCGCCCAGCGTTACCAATCCCGACCCCGCTTTCACGAGCAGGCTGTCGGCATGCCCATGGTAGCAGCCTTCAAACTTGAGTATCTTGTCACGCCCCGTATAACCGCGGGCAAGCCGGATGGCCGACATCACGGCTTCAGTACCGGAACTTACGAACCTGATCTTTTCTACCAGTTTATTATGGGTAAGGATCAGTTCCGCAAGTTGGTTCTCCAGCATAGTGGGGGCGCCGAAACTCATGCCGTTCTGGATGGCCTGTACCACACTTTCACGTACCGACGGATGATTATGTCCCAGGATCAGCGGGCCCCAGGAACAGCAAAAATCGATAAACTGGTTGCCGTCGGCATCCCATAAATAACATCCGTCGCCCTTCCGGATAAACAGCGGCGTACCAAAAACCGATTTAAAGGCACGTACCGGCGAGTTAACGCCTCCGGGGAAATATTGCCGGGCCTTTTCGTAAAGCTCCGCTGACTTCTCGCGGGAAATGTCTTCTTTGATCATGATCAGATCCAATTATTTGCCAGCACGTCTTTCGCGTGATAGGTAAGTATGGCAGAAGCGCCTGCGCGCCGGATGCTCATTAAAATTTCTGTTACTGCGCGCTGTTCATTAAGCCAGCCGTTTTTTGCTGCCGCTTTTACCATGGCGTACTCGCCGCTCACGTTATATGCCGCAATAGGGAGGTCGAAGTTATCTTTCAGCAGCCTGATCACGTCAAGGTAAGCCAGCGCCGGCTTCACCATCAGGAAATCTGCACCTTCCTGTGTATCGAGCGAGGCCTCGATCAACGCCTCCTGCTGGTTGGCAGGATTCATCTGGTAGGTCTTCTTGTCGCCATGCTTTGGCGCAGATTGCAATGCATCACGAAATGGCCCATAAAAGGCACTCGCATATTTCGCAGAATACGACATAATGGACACATGACTGAAACCATTCGCATCCAACAGTTCACGGATATACCCGACGCGGCCGTCCATCATATCAGACGGGGCGATGATGTCTGCCCCGGCATGCGCCTGTGCCAGGGACATCCTGCCTAAGACTTCCAAGGTTTCGTCATTCAATATCTCACCGTTTTCCACAATGCCATCATGACCATCGCTGCTATAGGGGTCCATCGCCACATCGGTGATCACGCAAGCTTCCGGGAACTCCTCTTTAACCTGCCGGATAGCACGCAGATAGAGGCTATTTTCGCGGTAGCTCTCTGTGGCGTACCTGTCTTTTACCGACTCTTCCAGGTGTGGAAAAAGATCAAAAGTGGTTAGCCCGAGTTTTAAGCAGCTTTCCACCTCCTTCAATAGCTCGTCTACAGAATGCCGGAAAATACCGGGCATCGACGATACTTCGTCCTTGCGGCGATCGCCTTCGGTGATAAATAACGGGAAGATCAGGTTCGAAGCATGCAGGCGTGTTTCCTGTACCATTTGCCGGATAGCTTCACTTTTTCGATTTCGTCTCGGACGGCTTAACATACCTTAACCTGTTTTGCTTTGAAAAATTCTCCGCAAATATCAGATTATAGTTTTATAAAAGGGAGTATAAAGCATCATCAGGATGTCAAGCTTTATAAGGCAAATATCGCTTCCGCGAGGCCGATCTCATCAGGAGAGAACGGCAGCGTATACTTCACCCCCATTTCATCGAACTTCTTGCCGGTAGAACGGCCGATACAGATCACCTGCTGGCCGGGTTCAAGCAAATTATCGGCAAAATAGGCATCTACATTAGAAGGGCTTGTAAATACCAGGACTTTGGCAAACGATTGAGCTACATTATCCTCGATCACGGTTTCGTATACCGGGAGGTCTATCACGGTAGTATCGGGTGTAAGCGCCCGCTGCACTGTTCTGAGCGACTCTTTTGCCCCCGGGAACAACACCGTAGAACCGTTGGCGATTTTGGCAAACGCTTCGGCGATATCGGCGGTATCTATACCGTCTTCCTCCCCGTTAAATTCAGGTTTCTTACCCAGGCGGCGCAACGCATCTTCCGATCCGCGGCCGATCACCCCGAACTTGGTTTTTTTCGCAAATTGCGGGTCAAGTTTAAAGAAATACTCGATGGCGTTCTTGCTGCTGAAAAACACCCAGTCAACATTCCGGAGGATATAGGAATCAAGCTTATGGATGGTTGGGAAGGTACGGATCAGCGACCGGTCGTCGATGTGGATCGAATGTTTGGTAAGCCACTGCCGGAGGTAACTGCTTTCCGGCAGGTCGCGCGTAATAAAAACACTCTCTATAAGTTTGCGTTCGGTGGCGTATTTAGCGACGATCCGCTCGGGCAGCCCGGCGGTATTGTCTGTTTCCAGGAAAAGGCGATCGGGTATGGCTTCTTCTTCCCCGGCTTTGGAGGTCCATACCTGGAACTTATCATCGTTCTTGCGGCAGTAACAGCCAAGAGGCATATGGCATCCACCTTCAAACAGGTTAAGCACACCGCGCTCTACGCCGATCTCTTCCGCCACGTCTGCATGATGCAGCGCCTGCAGCTTTTCGAACAGGGCCTTGTCGTTTTCGCGGATCTGGATAGCGAGCACGCCCTGTGCGGGTGCAGGGATAAAATCTGTCGGATCGAGCTCTTCAACATAGAATTGGTCGAGGTTAACGCCCAGCCTCGATACGCCGGCCTTGGCGATAATAATGGCATCGTAATCCTCGTCGGCAAGCTTCTCTATGCGGGTAGGAACATTCCCGCGCAGATCGGCTACTTCCAGGTCCGGACGGACCGCCAGTAACTGGGCTCTCCGCCTGTTGGACGAGGTACCCACCCTGCCTCCATATTTCACGGACAGCCGTTGGTTCAGCTCTACGCAATCCTTCAGGATCAGGAGTAATTCGGAGGGATCTTCGCGTTCAGAAACGGCCGCGACCATTAGTCCCGGCGGGTTTACCGTGGGCAGATCTTTGTGGGAGTGTACCGCCAGGTCGATCGTGCCTTTCAGCAACTCCTCCTCGAGTTCCTTGGTAAAAAAACCCTTGCCTTCGAGCTTATCAAGCCGGAGGTTTAAAATGCTATCACCCTGTGTTTTAATGATCTTCAGCTCTGCTACGAGGCCAATGCCTTCAAGCTGCCGTTTTACCGCATTGGCTTGCCAGAGAGCGAGATCGCTTCCGCGGGTTCCAATAATAATCTTTGTATGAAAAGGAAAAGTAGAAAGTCCGGGCATTCTAAGTTAACAGTTGTTCACCAATATTTCTTTCGCCATTACCATGGGAACACTAATATACTTTTTCTCCATGTAATTAATTACTTTCTCGAGCACTTCGCGCGAATTTTCGTCCATGCCCTGTAGTTCGTCGGCAAAAACGGAATTCAACGCGGTACTTCTAATGGCTTTGATCTTCTCGGGAACTTCGCGCATAGCCAGTTCAACCCGGCGCTGCTTTAACATAGGTTTAAACTCCTGGATATTTCTTTCGATGATGCGCTCGGCATGGATTTGCTCCTCGTAACGGTCCTGCATATTCTGCTGCGCGATTTCCTGCAGGCTGCCCACTTCAATGAAATGAACGGCGTTGGACTCGGTTACTTTGCAACAGGTATCGTTGGGGATGGCAAGGTCAACGATCACTTTCTTATCTGTCTCACCAGACAGCAAAGATTGGTAGATCTCGTTGGTAATAATGGGCTCGGTAGCACCGGTACAGGTAATGATCACGTCGAAACCGCCTTTGTAATGCTTAAGGTCCTCCAGCCCGAACGCTTTACCGTCCAGTTCCAGTGCCATATGTTCGGCCTTGGCCAGGGTACGGTTAAAAACAGAAAAGTTCGAAAACTTGTGCTTACGCAGGTACTTGGAAATATTCTGGTTAGTTTCGCCGGCACCCACGATCAGGATGCGTGCATTGGAGCACATCTTAAGATCCCGAAGCTTGCGGTAAGCCAGCGAAACTACCGAGATCGGCTTGCGGGAGATATTGGTATGGGTATATACCTCTTTCGCGGTTTTTACTACGCGGCTCATCACCATGCGGAGATAATCGCCGGTTAAGCCGGCTTCCCTGCATTGTTCATATGCTTTACGTACCTGGGCGAGGATCTCCTTCTCTCCCACTACCAGGCTCTCGAGCGAACAGGAGATCCTGAGCAGGTGATTCAGCGCTTCCATATCTTCGTAAACGGAAGCACGACTGGCAATACCTTCCAGTTTATCTCCGGTAACACAGAAGTTAAGAGAGGAAATAAAATCCTTTACGAAATCCGGGGTGAGCTGCTGCTCCGCATAAAACACGAATTCTACCCGGTTACAGGTACCAACGTAAAATATTTCAGGAATGCCAAACTTAGCCTTAACGCTTCCTAACCTGCTCTCCAATGTTTCGTTGCAGATCACGAACCTCCCTAAGTCTTTTAAATCGATGTACTTATGCGTAAACGCTATTACCTTTAGATATTTCAACGCCTGTTAAAATCTTAGTTTTGAACCCAACAAAAGTATCGATCTACCTCACGGCATCTGTCACCTCTTTGTAAAACAGGCCAATTTAGAACGCTTATAAATTAGCCTGTGCCAGGCGATCCCTAATTTACAACAAAAACAATGAATCAATAATTTATCCTATTAGAATAAATTATTTTAGTTGTTGATGGAATTTATTCATATTAGCCTCCTGTTACACCGTCAAAAAATCATACTCATGAATCAGGATAGCACCCGGCCGGTTGTATTCCCTTATGGCCGTATTGAAGAATCGTCGGGGTTCCTCGTGTGGCAGATCGCCATGTGCTGGCAACGAAAAGTAAACCAGGAACTGGCGGTTCACGGCCTTACTTATACACAGTTTGTTGTGCTTGCGGTGACCGAATGGCTTAAACAAAAAAACGATAACATTTACCAGCACCAGGTGGCAACGCATGCCCGGATCGACCGGATGATGACCTCCAGGGTGATGACCAGCCTGGAGCGCAAAAAGCTCCTTCAGCGGGTAAAACAATCCGGCGATGCGCGTACGAATTTCGTGGTGATCACCCGGAAAGGGGAAGACCTGCTGGCAAAGGCGTTAAACGTGGTGACGAAGATGGAAACAGACTTTTTTAAAACTGAGACCGGGCTGGCGCCCGATATCGTGAAGTTCATGCAGCTGCTATTGCCTGAATGTTAGCTTACGCTGAAGGTCCATTTTATAGTTCCTGCCTATAGGGATCTCGCGGTCGCCGATTTCCACGCAATGTGAATAATAGCTGGCTATCTTATCCACCGGGATAATAAACGACCGGTGAATGCGCACGAATTTATCCGCCGGCAGCAGTTCCTCCAACACGCTGATCTTCTGTTTGCTCAGCATCGTACGGTCGCGGGTTACCACCTTGATATAATCCTTGAGGCTCTCCACCCATAAGATCTCTTCCACGTTCAGCTTGATCATTTTCCGGTCGACCTTCAGGTAAAGGAAAATGTTCTTATCCGCCAGCGGCGCCTGGGCCGAGATAGAAACGTTGGTCTTGATCTGGTGCTGCTTAAAAACCTTGTCGATGGCGCGGATAAAACGATCGAACGACACCGGTTTCAGCAGGTAATCAACCGCATCCAGCTCGAATCCTTCCACCGCGTATTCCATGTAAGCGGTAGTGAAGATCACCTTTGGCGGGTTTTTGAGATTTCTCAGTAACTCAGTACCCGTTAACCCGGGCATCTTTATATCGAGGAACATGAGGTCTACCTGCTTTTGCTGCAGGAGCTGGAATGCCTGGATCGCATCGCCACAGGTGGCTACCAGCTCAATCTCGGTAAATTTCCGGAGATAGTTCCCGATCACTTCAATGGCGTGGGGCTCGTCGTCTACGATGATGGTCCTGATTTTCATAATTGTCAAAAGTATCAGCTAAAAGACGCGTCATTCCGCGCGAATGTTACACCGGCAGGCGTTTTTGCAGGTCGATCTCCAGCACGGCGAGGAACAGCTCTTCTTCGTCGAAAAACTTTAGTTTGTACGCATCGCCGTACAGCAGCTCGAGACGTTTCTTCAGGTTGGTAAGCCCGATATGCCCGGAATACACCTGGCTGGTGGCAGCCGCCTGCGGCTTGCTGTTCGAAACTTTTAATATTAATCGGTCACCTTTTAACTGGAGGTTTACGTTTATCCAGGTGTCGCCGATCACCTCGCTGGTGCCGTGCTTGAAAGCGTTCTCCACCAGCGGCAATAACAGCAACGGGGCTATGCGCTGCCGGTCGATCTCCCCGGTGATGCTGAATGAAAACTCGAGGCGATCTTCGTAACGGATCTTTTCCAGGCCGATGTATTCTTCTAAGATCGTGACGTCTTTCTGTAGTTCGATGTCGTCGGTACTGCATTCGTAGAGCATATACCGCATCATATCCGAAAGCTTTAACACCACATCCGGCGCTTGCGGCGACCCGTTCAATGTCAACGCATACAGGTTATTAAGCGTATTGAACAGGAAATGCGGGTGGATCTGTGCCTTCAAAAAGTTCAGTTCTGCCTGCAGGGCGGCATTGCGTCGCTCGAGCCACATCTTAAAAAGCTTGATAGCCAGCGCGATCCACACCACCAGGTTAACGCCCTTAAGCGCGCCAAAGAAAGACCCCGGATCGAATACCTTTTTCCAGAACGTGTTGGCGCTGGCGGGATACCACACGCTCCCGGCGCCAACTACGCGGATCTCGAAGGGATCGACAAAGGCAACGTCGACGAAACGGGTAAGGTAGATGGCGCCGAAAAACAGCGCCGTCATTAACAGGAGAAATAAGGCAATTCGTTTTTTTAGCAGGAAATCAGGGATCAGCCAATAGGCCATCGTGTAGAAATAAATAACATGCACCGGCGTATAAAACAGGTTGTTACGCGCAGCGATGTAGTAATGCGTTTTGCTGTAGCCGTAAATAATGATCATCGCGGTATACGCCGCGATCCAGAACAGCAGGTGCTGCCAGATCCGCCTGACCCGGAAGGAACCGATATAAATATCTCCGCTCGAATACATCAGGTAAAGTTAGGCCGGATCGGCGAATTTGCAGCGGTTATGATGCGCTTAGTCGACAAACAACGTGGTTGAGATGACAAACGACCAACAACACGCAACGCAACACGAAAAAAACCGACCAACAGCACCCGGCTGAGCAGAACAGCCGTTTGAAATCCAGGGGATGCTTTGCGGCGACTATCTTTTATTGATGACGATGGTCATTATACTTTTGGATCAACAATTAAATATAAAGATCATGAAAGCACTTTTAAATACAATCGCCCTCGTCGCATTTGCCTCAGTTACCGCCTTCGGGCAGCAAGCCAATAAAAAACCCATCGAAAAAGGCACCTGGGTGGTGGAGAGCAACGTAAAAACACCAAAGATCCAAACCATCAAGATCTACGACGAATCGCTCAGGCTGGTATACCAGGAAACGGTGAATAAGAAACTGAACATCAAAAAGGCAGGAACACGTGCCCGGTTAGATGCAATGACCGCAAAGGTCCTCAACGAGCCTGGCGCCCCGGGTACCTATACCGCGGCGCTCTGGAAATAAATTTGTTTTTTGTTAATGAGAAGATCAGGGCGGCGCGAGGCCGCCCTTTTCGTTTATTGGGGGTCTACCCAATTCCCGTCGGCGGTAATGATCCCGATCAGTTCATCCAGCGCCTGTCCTGTGTTCACATTTTTCTTGACCACCTCCTTGCCGCGGTAAAGCGTGATCTTACCCGGCCCGGCGCCTACATACCCATAATCGGCATCGGCCATTTCGCCGGGCCCGTTTACGATACAACCCATGATACCGATCTTCAGTCCTTTCAGGTGAGACGTCCTGCCGCGGATCATCTGCGTAGTTTCCTGCAGGTCGAACAAGGTACGGCCACAGCTGGGGCAAGAAATGTACTCCGTTTTCGAGATCCGCGAACGGGTAGCCTGCAAGATCCCAAATGAAACGGAGGTGATCACGTTCGCCGGGATATGCGGAGCATCGATCCATATTCCGTCACCAAAGCCATCTACCAATAAACCGCCAAGATCTGTGGCAGCATAGAGTTGTAAGCGGGTGGTTTCTTCAGGCTGATAGCTGACAGCTGATAACTGATAGCTTCTCCTGATGATCACCGGCACTTCGCATCCCATCCCGAGGAGTTGGAAAAAAAAACCGCGCTGATCGGCCATACCGTGAATGGCTTCTGTTTCCAATACGAACACCAGCGTGTTATCTAACCTGATATTGGCAAAAGCTTCCGTTTCCAGGTCGGCCGGCGTTAATCTCACCAGGTTCAATGCAGGGCAGCGGCTGGTTGTCGTATTATATTCTTCGAGGCCGTACACCGGGTGGCAGTTTGCTTTATCGGCCAGGGTCTCCCACGTGGGATAATGATACAGTTGCTTCAGGTTTCCCGGGAAATTAAACGAAGGAAGATTATCACCCAGGTAAACGAAATCGACCGACTGATCGGCCATGTGATACTTGTCGAGCAACGGGGAGTAAAGATACCCGGCATCGTTCAGCACGGCGGGATCCTTGAGGTTGGCGCGCGACAGGTCGAGCACCACACGCGGCACCATATGTCCGCCGATAAAGGCGTTTGCCTCGTAAGTATAGCGTTTTTCGTATCGATAAGGACTGTATCCAGCCGGAAACCCCGGGTTTGAAGCAGGTTGCCGGTCAGGAGTAACGGAACTGCTTTCAGCTTTATACTTCAAGCTTTCAGCCTCTTTCCTTAAGCTTTCAGCCCTTGCCGTATACCTGTTCACCAGTTCGATGGCCACGGGAGCCTCCGCCTCCGGCTCTTCCGTTAACGACACACGAACGGTATCTCCCAGGCCATCTTCCAGCAAGGTGCCGATGCCGACCGCCGACTTGATCCGCCCGTCTTCACCGTCCCCTGCCTCCGTTACGCCAAGGTGAAGCGGGTAGTTCATTCCTTCCGCGATCATGGTTTCCACCAACAGCCGGTAAGCCTGTACCATTACCTGCGGGTTACTCGATTTCATGGAAACCACCAGGTTATAATATCCCAGGTTCTCGCACATGCGCATAAACTCCATGGCCGATTCCACCATTCCGCGTGGGGTATCACCGTAACGGCTCATGATACGGTCTGACAAAGAACCATGGTTGGTACCGATCCGCATCGCTGTTCCGTACTCTTTACAGATATTTACCAGGGGGGTAAACTTCTGGTAAATGCGGTCGAGCTCCGCCTGGTACTCGGTATCTGTATATTCCAGCTGATCGAACTTCTTCTTATCTGCGTAATTGCCCGGGTTAACACGCACTTTTTCCACGATGCGGGCGGCTACTTCAGCGGCGTTCGGGGTAAAGTGGATATCGGCAACAAGAGGCACTTTATAACCTCTTTTATGCAGTTCGCTTTTAATCACCGCCAGGTTATACGCTTCTTTGATGCTTGGCGCCGTGATCCGCACGTATTCACAACCGGCGTTTACCATCCGGATGCTTTGCTCTACGGTACCGATGGTATCCATGGTATCGGTGGTGGTCATGCTTTGGATACGGATCGGGTTGAGCCCTCCCATGGGAATATCGCCGATAAAAACTTCGCGGGTAAGCCACCGCGAGTAAGAAGTCAGCGAATTACAATAAACTCCCCCTGCAGGTTTTAAAATTTCAGCACTCATTCCTGGTAATCAATTTGCAAAAATAAGGATTAAACAATGAATAGACACAGAACTGATGGTTTATTACATTATGTTAGCACCCTGGTATATGATAACGAAAGAACTTATCCACAATTAACCTCCCGCAGGCTCGTTTATAAAAAGGCTTGCGCCGAAGACCGTGCAGATTTCTTAAGCTGGTACACCAACGGCGAGGTGATGCAAAATATTACCGGCAAACCGCTGGCGCCGGCAGAAGCTGAAATTAAGTTCGGCAAGATCCTCGAATCGGGCGACGCACATCCCTTTACCGGCTCTTACGCCGTACGGCTGAAGGAGACCGGGGCCTTTGTCGGGATCGCGAAATTCATTTTCCTGCACGACGACGTCGCCGAGGCGGGATACGGGTTGCTTCCGCCGTATTGGGGGAAGGGGTATGCCTCAGAAATGCTCGAAGCAATGATCGCTTTGGCGCGCACGCTTCCCGAAATCAGGGAAGTTACCGGGATCATCAACCCGGTAAATGCCGCATCGAGAAACGTATTGCTTAAACAAAGCTTTATTTACCAGGAAAGCAGGTGGGAGAACCAATTCTTCGTAGAATACTATAAGCTGTCGTTGTAACGTCGGCGCCCATGGTACCTGGCCATTCCCGATTACAGCCTGTGCGGGGGGAATGGAACCAGCCGCTGTTTTGCCAGCCTGTAAAAAACTTCAGGATCCCATGGCATATGCCACGATGTTTACGCCGAATTTGGTGTTATCTTCCGCAAGAAAACGCTTGTTCCGGTAGTCGTAATCCCACTCGCACCCATAATCCTTATTGCTGTACAGGATAGCGATGCGTCCGTTCACCTCGATGGCCTTCAGGTAGTCGTGCACAAGGTCGTCACCCCACCCGTTCAGCTCGAAAGCGGTGGTTGGAGGCCCCTTTTCAAACTTAAAAAATGAGTGGTAAAGCTCGTGGTTGTTTGGGATCTTCTTAAGGGCCTGGGGGCCAAAGAGCGTGCTCATCTGGGTCTCGAACGACTTGGCAAACAAGCCGTCGATGTCGTGGTTACAATCGTCTGCAAACAGGAAGCCACCGTTCCTTACGTATTTTTTCAGGTTCTCTCGCTCCCGCAAATCGAACTGTACCAGCTTATGGCCGCTTAAATACGTAAAGGGCGCCGAAAAGAGATCTTCGCTTCCCAGGTCAATGATCTTTTCCTGCGGATTGATGGGGATTGTCGTATATTCCAGCAGCGAATTGAGGATGTTCGAGGGCATGCGCTGGTCGGTATCCCAATCTCCTGATCTGTATCTTAATCGCGTGAACGTAAACTTAGCCCCTTTCATTTTTCGAAAATATTGCAAATATTATCGCATTTCATATTTTTGATTGCATTAGCTGTAATTTTTCTGCTACTTTAAAATCATTTTTTAAAAAGCAGGCATTTTCTTTCTATTTTTCGACTTCAGGAGGGAAGATTCTTTTCCCTTAATAAAATAAAGCATCGTTTTGGAGATCACAGAAAGCAACATAACAGAGTTATTGGCCAAATTACCCCGGCTGAAGCAGGAAATACAGAAAGTTATCGTAGGTCAGGACCATATTCTCGAGGAAATTATCATCGCATTAATGGCCGGGGGACATTGTTTATTGGAAGGTGTGCCAGGATTGGCGAAAACGCTGATGGTGCGTACGCTATCGCAGGCGCTGCATCTTTCCTTCAGGAGGGTACAGTTTACGCCCGACCTGATGCCGACAGACATCATCGGCACCGAGATCCTGGAAGAGGACCATGCTACGGGGAAACGGTTCTTCAAGTTCAACAAAGGGCCGCTGTTCGCTAACATTATCCTGGCCGACGAGATCAACCGTACACCGCCGAAAACACAATCGGCATTGCTCGAGGCGATGCAGGAATTCGAGGTGACTTATGCCGGCCAGACCTACCCGTTAGACCGGCCGTTCTTTATCCTCGCTACCCAGAACCCCATAGAGCAGGCAGGAACTTACCCGCTGCCCGAAGCACAGCTCGACCGCTTCCTCCTGTATATTAAGATCGGTTATCCAACCGCCGCCGAAGAGTTCGGTATTTTAAGCAGCACCACAGGCGCCAAAAAGGTGCCCGTAAACGCGGTGATCAATGGCGAAGATATCCGCCAGCTGCAAAAGCTGGTCCGCGAAGTGAGCATCAACGACGACCTGGTACATTATGTTTCCGGCATAATCCGCGCTACCCGGCCCGACACCACCGCGGTGCCTTACGTAAAGGAATGGGTGCGCTGGGGAGCGGGCCCGCGGGCCGGCCAGGCGCTGATCCTTACCGCCAAAGCCCGGGCGCTGTTCAAAGGACGTTATGCCGTGATCATGGAAGATATCCAGGCCATGGCCCCGCCGGTACTGCGCCACCGTACCCTCATGAACTTTAAAGCCGAAGCCGAACGGGTAACTTCAGATATGGTCACCGCCGAGTTGCTGAAGGCCATCGACCGCCCCAAGCCCGGTAAATAGTACCGGTGGTGCCGGTCTCGTCAACTTACCACGTAAAACGTAAACGTCTCCCCGTATGCCCCTCCTCGACCCAAAAACGGTAATGGCCATCAAAGAACTTTCTTTGTCGGCTAAAACCGTGATCGATGGTTTCCTTACAGGCATTAACAAGAGTACCATCAAGGGTCCCGGGCTCGAATTCAGCCAATACCGCAGTTACCAGCCGGGAGACGACCTGCGCTGGCTCGACTGGAAGATGTACGGCCGTTCAGACCGGTATTATATCCGCGAATCGGAAGTAGAAACGAGTGTCGCCGTGCGCTTCCTCGTGGACGCCAGCGGTTCGATGAACCACGAAGACGGCGGCTTTAAAAAGATCGATTACGCCCGGAGCCTGGCCGCCGCACTGGCGTACCTCGCTAATTTACAGGGAGACGCCATCGGTTTGTACGTTTTCCGCGAGGGCGGCCTGTTTTCCCTGGCGGTGAAGCAGGACTTCCAGCATCTCACGCGCTTGTATTACCAGCTGGAACACATCCAACCGGGCGGGAAATTTACTTCACCTGTACATTATAAAGATATTTATGCCGGCGCCGGCAAACGCGAGCTGCTGGTGTTCATCACGGATATGTACCAGCAGCAAAACGAGATCTTCGACCTGCTCGATTCGCTGAACACGCTGAAACATGAGATCATTGTTTTTCACCTGATGGGAAAGAACGAGCTTGAATTCGACTTTAAAGGCTATTCGGTACTCGAGGACCTCGAAACCGGCGAAACGATCCGCATCGACCCGGTATCGGCCAAAAAACAATACCAGGAAAAGCTTGAAAAACAGCTCGCAGACTACCGGACTGCCCTCCTCGACCGTCATATCTACTACCGGATGATTTCGATGGACCAGCCGCTCGACCTCGCCCTTCGCGATTTTCTTAACCAACGAAATAAAAGCTAACCCCGAACGATTTGCTGCAGCTGCTTAATCCCATATGGCTTTTTTCTCTTCTTACACTGGCGGTCCCGGTTGTTATTCACCTGTGGAACATCAAACAGGGGAAAACGCTTAAGATCGGGAGTATTGCTTTGTTAGGCGAAAGTTCGCGGCAGAACGCAAAAAGTCTTCAGCTCAGCGACCTCCTGCTGCTCATCCTGCGCTGCCTCTTACTGGCAGGCCTGGCACTGCTGCTTTGCCAGCCGGTTTGGCGCGACGAAAAGCCGGTAGCCTCCCGCGGATGGGTATTGATCGAACAGGCCGGCGCCCGGGAAACCTATCACCATTTTAAGAAAAGCATCGACTCCCTGGTAAACGCCGGGCACGAGCTCCACTACTTCGGACCGGGCTTCCGCAAAGCAAAGCTAGACGAAATAAACGCCGATACCCTGCCCGCCTCCGCAGATTCCGCCCGGCTCTCCTATTGGGCACTGCTGCATCTGCTTGAAAGCAAGCTTCCGCCGCGCAAACCCGTCACGCTGTTTACCGTAAACCAGGCGCGAAGGATCAGCGGAAAACGGCCATCGGTTTCATTTCCCGTAACCTGGCGTACTTATATCCCCGCCGATTCTACCGTAACCTGGCTCCAAGATGCGTTTTTAACTTCATCTGACAGCGTTATCGTGACCCTGGGGAAGAGTACGCCGGCAGCAAATACATTTAAAAATTATACGATCCGACCGACCGGTGATCATCCGCTATTCGGATATTCGATCATCAACGGGCAACCGTTGATAATCCTGAAAGGAAAAAACGCACGCGTGGCCGATTCGATCCTTGTTGACACTGCCGCGACGCATATCGAAATCGATTCGCACAGATATCCACAGGACGGACCCTATGTTCGTGCCGCTATCGAAGCCATAAAGTCGTATACCGGCCGGAAAATTATTTATTCGCGGGCGAACAATAAAACCGACTGGGTCTTTTTCCTAAGTGATATTCCCAATGAAAATCACCGCAGTAATAAGACAAACGTGTTATTATATAGCGGAGGCGATGGCAGCCCTGCGGGCACTACCACGGGTTCCTTAAACAGTGAGGTGATCACGGCGGCTCATCATGAGAAAATCGCGTTGCTGAAAAGGACACCGGCCAACGATCCCGGCAATAAAGACGAAGTAATTTGGAAAGACGGAGCAGGAGATCCGCTCCTGGTGAAGACTAATACGGAAAACACTACCTATTATCAATTCTACTCCCATTTCAATCCCGCCTGGAACGACCTGGTCTGGAGCAGCAGTTTTCCCATGATTTTGATGGACCTGATGTTTAAAAACAAACCGGTTCCTCACGAAATCGACCACCGCGCGCTGCCGGATGAACAATACCTTCCCGTTAATTCGAAAACGGCGGCTTCCGGCGGTAAGATCAACGCAGGAGACGCCACCCCGCTTACCAACTACATTTGGTTGTTTCTTTTCCTGCTTTTTGCCATCGAAAGAATGATCACTTATAAACAGCAAACCGAAACTAGTTATGCCGGAAAATAAGGGACGGAAACTCATCGCCACGCTCAAAAAGCGATGGTCGGGATATAACCTGGCCGCGTTGATGCTTATTTCGTTATCCATGACACTGGTTTTATCGGTGTTTTTTAACCGCGCCTTATCATTACCGGTTTGGTACGCCATATTGTTCTTTGGTATCTTCGCAAGCTTCCTCGTAGCGGTATCAAAATCCTGGAGGATCAGGGACAAAGACGTTTCCCGCCTGCTCAACTGCACTTTCCCAGGGCTGGAAGAAAGCGCCGGCCTCCTCCTTAAACCCCGTGATTCTTTAAACCTACTTGAGAAATTACAGCTAAAAAAGATCGGCGGGCAGCTCGACGGCCTGAAAGCGCCGGCGGAATTAACCCGGTTGCTTAAAGCTTCGGCTATCATCCTGGCCGGCGCGGTGCTGTTGTCGCTGGTCATGCTAAAGATAGATTACCATATTTCGCCTGAGACCGCCGCAGCCCTCAATCTTCCCGGGGTTTCGAAAATGGCAAAACCGGCCGCAGCCATCCCGGAAATAGCCTCGCTCGACATCATTATCACCCCCCCGGATTATACCAGGAAACCGGTCCATCAGCAGGATAAATTCGCCCTGCTGGCAGAAGAAGGATCGCAGGTCACCTGGAAAATCAGCACGAACGGACCGGTAAAAAACCTCCACTTCATCCTGAACGGGAACCAGGTGATCCAACTGAAACCCGTTAACGGCGATAAAACCGAATGGGTAACTTCCAGGATGGTTTCCGCCCCCGGCTTCTACCAGGTAAGCTGCGACGGACGGCTTTCTGACCTGTACAAGATAGAAGTGGTAAAAGACCTGCCGCCCGCGATCCGCATCACTACACCGGCGCAATACACTTACATAGAACCCGGCGAATCGCATAAGCTAAATATTAGGCTCTCGCTTACAGATGATTATGGCGTTTCCAGCGCGTCGATATCCGCCACCGTCGCCAGCGGGAAGGGCGAAAGCGTTTCATTTAAAGAACAGAACATGGCTTTTGCGACCGCCTTCACCAACGGCACACAATACCACCCTGAGAAACAGATCGACCTCGACCAGCTAAAAATGCAGCCCGGCGACGAGCTTTATTTTTTCGTTAAAGCGATGGACAACCACGGGCAGGAAAGCCGCACCGACGTATACCTCGTTTCTATCCAGGATACCGCCGCCCTTATGAGCATGGAAGGTATCGCCAACGGCGTGAATAAGGTACCGGAATATTTCAGGAGCCAGCGGCAAATCATTATCGACACTGAGAAACTGCTGAAAGACAAGCCCGCCATCACTGCCGAGACTTTTAACAACCGCAGCAATAATATCGGCATCGACCAGAAACTGCTTCGGCTCCGCTACAGCAAATTCCTTGGGGCAGAGTCGGAAGACGAACCCGACGGCACTCCCGATGAACACGGCGAGGGGGCTGACGATCCCGCCGATTTTAATAATGAGGCGAAACTCATGGACCAATACGCCCACAAACACGATAATGCTGAAGACGCCACTTTTCTCGATCCGGCACAAAAAGTGCAGATGCGCGATATGCTGAGCGAAATGTGGGGCGCCGAAATGCGGCTGCGCACCTTCCGCACGGCCGAAGCGCTTCCGTATGAATACCGGGCGCTTCGCAAGCTGAAAGAACTGCAGCAGCAATCGCGCGTGTACGTAGCCAAAACCACTTACAAAACCCCTGCCCTGAAGCCCGAAAAAAGGCTTACCGGCGAACTGGATAAAATTACCGATCCCTTTGCCCTGCGAAAACTGCAGCAGGAAAAAGAATCCTATATTTCGTTGAAAACCGCGGCATCTATCCTTGACGGGCTAACCGGCGATGCGCGCCCGGGCGCCGCAGACCTTGCCATCCTGCGCGAAGCAAACCTTGAGTTGAATAAACGCGCGGCGGGACAGCCTTCCGTTTACCTCCCCGCGGTTTCGTCTATGCGCCGGATCCTGGCCAACACGTCCGGAAACGTAAATATCAAAGATGTAAGGACCGCCCAGGCGGCGCTCAGGAAGATCATCGGCGCTTCCGCGAAGCTGCCTACGGCAGAAAAAACCGCACCGGCCACCTCGCTCGCCGATCAATATTTTAAGAATCTTCAACCCGGGAATCGCTGATGAACTGGCATGTGATCATAATCATCCTTTCCCTGGCATTGCTGGCGTTCGTACTTTGGCGGGAAATTGTACGTGTAAACAGGCTGAGGCTGGCGTGGCGGGTAGCCGCATCGGTCATTGCCGTTGCCTCGCTCACTTTTATGGCGGTGCCCCTCCTTGTCCCCCAGGGCGGCCCGATGATCGCTTCTGCGAAACCCGTACTGGCAACCGATGGCGCGAATATCGACAGCCTTTACAGGACTTATCAACGCACACCAATCTACACGCTCGACCGGGAGCTCGCAAACGAACATCCCGGCAAACTGACGTATATTTCAGATCCGTCAATGATTCCGTCGCCCGCCGGGGACAAAAGCTTCCAGGTCGCAGGCAACGGCTTTACGGCGGATGAGTTACGGGAATTAAAAGGGAGCACGTTTACCTATACGCCTCCCGGCTTTCCCCAAGGCATCATTTCAGCGCATTGGACCCAAAAAGTACAGTTTGGCGAAAATCTTATCCTCTCCGGGAAATACCGCAACCTATCAGACAGACCGGTAAAACTTATCCTCGAGGGGTTAGGCACAAACCTCGATTCCGTTACGGTCACTCCACGGCTTACCAGCAATTTCGTGTTTCGCAACACACCTTCCCACGCGGGAAGAGCCGTGTACCTGGTCCACGCGGTCGATGGCAAAGACACCCTCTCTACCGAAAAGGTCCCTGTAGAAGTGCTTAAGCATGATCCTTTAAAAGTATTGATCCTTGCTGCCGCCCCGGGATTCGAAAATAAGTTTCTTAAAAATTGGCTTTATGAACACGGTTATGCCATTGCCGTCAGGACCACCATCAGCAAGAACAAGTACGGCACGGAATACCTGAACATGGAAAATCCGGGCGGCGAATTACCGGGCGCATCATCGCTGGCAGGCTTCAGCCTGGTAATTGCCGACATCGACGAGTTGAACGCCCTGGAAGGATCGGCCGCATCCGGATTAAAAAGCCTGGTTAACAAGGGGATGGGATTGATTATCCGGGCCGACAGCAGCGGAAAGTCGGCTTTCGGGGCATTCAAAACATATCCGTCAGCAGAGGTGCTGAAAGCATACCCGGTAAGGGTACCTCCTGAAAAAGCAATGTTACTGGAAACTGAGCATCCTTATTTCGTACATCGCCTGCCGGGAGACCAGCCGCTGGTGACGGACACCAAAGACCGTACCTGGGTAAACAGTGTCCTTTACGGCAGGGGAAAGGTGGCGTTAAGTACCATCGGCGATTCGTATAAATGGCAGCTTTCCGGGAACACTGCTGCTTACGACGGCTTTTGGTCTCTGCTGGTAGCGAAGGCCGCAAAGAAGGACGAAACTACTGAGTTGTTCCTGCAGCCATCACCTGCCGTAGCGGGTGAGCGCGTAGTCATGCTTTCCAATGCCGGGGAGGATGCCGCGACAGCGCCTGCCAGCTGGTCCCTTCACAGCGGGTGGATGCCGCTAAAGTCCGGGAACTTAATACAGGATTGGGCCTATATTTATCCCCGCGGAAGCTGGAAAGCCCTAAAAACGACAGAAACTATCAAAAATACCACCTTTTTTGCGCAGGTAAGACCCGATTCGGGGTCTGATGGCCTTAAAACCGCCGGAAAATCGCTAACGTCGGTCCCAAAATGGCTCTTCTTCGCCCTATTTCTTCTTTGCAGCGCCTTTCTATGGCTTGAAACAAAATTGTTATAAACAAAAAAGGGACGCCGTTGCGAAAAATTTGATAGATTGTGAACTTAAATAACAGCTTAAGGAGGAATACCATTTTGAAAAGACGAGATTTTCTTTATTTATCCGCTATGGGCGCAGGCGCTATGGCAATGCCCGGTCTTCCGGCTTTTGCCAGGGAAATCGACCCGCTGGAAGCACTCCAGGAAGGCATTGATGTAAAGCTCAAGAAGCAGCTAGCCGATGTAGCCCTGAACGCCGCCCGTGCGAAAGGTGCAACTTATGCCGACATCCGTATTGGCCGGTATCTCCGGCAAACAGTGGCCGCACGCGACAACCGGGTGCTGGGTGTTTCCAATAGCGAATCGTTTGGCGTAGGGATCCGCGTAATCGCAAACGGATGCTGGGGATTTGCCGCTACCAACAAAGTAACGAAGGATGACATTGCAAAGGCGGCAGAAAAAGCCGTCGCGGTAGCAAAAGCGAACGCCAGGATCTCCGGCGCGCCGGTACAACTCGCCCCGCAGAAAGGATATGGCGAGGTAAGCTGGAAAACGCCGATCGTTACCAACGCGTTCGAAGTACCGATTAAAGATAAGCTGGACCTCATCCTTGCCGTAAATGCGGCAGCGCTCGCGGGCGGCGCCTCGTTTGTCAATTCAAATATCGGGGCAATTAACGAGCAAAAATATTTCGCTTCTACGGATGGCTCTTATATCGACCAGGACGTGCACCGCATTTCGCCGGGCTTTAACGTTACCAAGACCGACCGCACTGCCGGTGTTTTCGTGAACCGCGGTGCATTAAGCATGCCGATGGGTATGGGATACGAGTACCTCGACGCCAGACCCTCCGACAAGGTGCAGAGTGTGATCACCCTGTATAAAAACCGTTACGACATCATGGAAGATGTGAAGAACGCCGTAAAAGACCTGGATCAGAAAATGAAGGCAAAATCCGTGGAGCCCGGTAAATACGACCTGGTGCTCGACCCTTCGCACCTGTGGCTAACGATCCACGAATCGGTTGGTCACCCCACCGAGCTCGACCGCGTATTGGGCTACGAAGCCAATTATGCCGGTACCAGCTTCCTTACCCTCGATAAATGGCAATCCAAGAAATTCAATTTCGGCAATAACCTGGTTAACTTTGTCGCCGATAAAACCCAGCCCGGATCATTGGGCGCGGTCGGTTACGACGACGAGGGAGTAAAATGCGGCAAATGGGACCTGATAAAAGACGGGATCCTGGTGAATTACCAGGCTATTCGCGACCAGGCGCATATCATCGGCCTGAACGCTTCGCAGGGCTGCTGTTATGCCGATGACTGGAGCTCCGTGCAATTCCAGCGCATGCCGAACGTATCCCTCCAGCCGGGAAAAACCAAGCTGGGTGTAAACGAGATGATCAAAAACGTGGAAAAAGGCATTTATATCATCGGCGACGGTTCGTACTCCATCGACCAGCAGCGCTACAACTTTCAGTTCAGCGGTCAGAACTTTTACGAGATCAGGAACGGACAGATCGTTGGCATGATCAAAGACATGGCCTACCAGGCTAACACACGCGAATTCTGGAACTCGGTAGCTGCTATCTGCGACGAAAGCGATTATCGCCTTGGCGGATCCTTCAGCGACGGAAAGGGACAACCGGGACAGTCGAGCTCCGTATCCCACGGCAGTTCTACCACCCGCGTAAACGGGGTGAACGTGATCAATACGGCGAGGAAGATCGGGTAGTTGGACGTCAGACCGCATGGCTCCGGCCGCCGATCATAAATGAACAGAGCTCAAAAAAGTTAAATAGAATCTTTAAAAACGTACAACGTCAAACGTATAACGTATAACCACAAGAAAATGGCCCTTTTAACCAAAGAAGAAGCACAGGCGATCTTGAAAAAAGCACTCAGCTATTCAAAAGCCGACGAAGTTGAACTAAGCCTCAGGGGATCTGAGGGCGGAAACATCCGCTATGCGCGCAACGCGGTATCAACCGCAGGCGAGAGCAGCACCATGAGCCTGAGCGTAAGCTCGACTTTTGGAAAACAAACCGGTAACGCAAGCATCAACGAGTTTGATGACGCCTCGCTGGCAAAAGTAGTTGCCCGTTCGGAAGAGCTGGCACGCCTGGCGCCGCCCAACCCGGAATTTATGCCCGCACTCGGCGACCAGGGACCTTATAAAGAAGGCAAAGGATTTATCGCTGCAACCGCTGCCATGACTCCCGACACCAGGGCAGAAATGGTTGCAAAAAGCTTACAGGCGGCCAAAGATGCCAAGCTGGAAGCAGCCGGATTCCTGGAAAATTCCGCTGGGTTTGGCGCTTCAATGAACAATAAAGGATTGTTCCTGTACAGCCGCAACACGGATGTATCGTTCTCCGTTACCCTGCGTAACGAGGCAGGCACGGGGTCGGGCTATGCCGAAAAGAGTTTTAACGACGTGAATATGCTGGACGCACTGAACCTCACTAAGGTAGCGGCGTACAAAGCAAACGCATCGGCAACGGCGAAAGCCATCGAGCCGGGCAAATATACCGTGATCCTAGAGCCATTAGCGGCGGCAGACCTCATGGCCGGCGTGATCGGCGGTTTTGATGCCCGCAGCGCAGAAGAAGGACGAAGCATCCTTAGTAAAAAAGGCGGAGGCACACGCCTCGGGGAGCAGTTCTTAAGCGAACTGGTGACGATCTATACAGACCCATACGATGAACGTATGCCCGGCTCGCCCTTCACCGGCGAAGGAACACCTACCGAAAAGATTGTTTGGGTAGAAAAAGGGGTGGTGAAAAATCTCGCTTACTCCCGTTATTGGGCAGCCAAAAAAGGCGTTAAACCAACTCCCGGTGGCGGCGGCGGCCGCGGTGGCGGTGGTGGCGGCGGCGTGATCTTCGCCGGAGGCTCAGGAACAACCGAAGACCTGATCAAATCGACCGAAAAAGGCATCCTGGTAACCCGCTTCTGGTACATCCGATCGGTGGATCAGCAGACCGGCCTCGTTACCGGTCTTACCCGCGACGGTACTTTTTACATCGAGAACGGCAAGATCGCCTTCCCGATCAAAAATTTCCGTTTTAACGAAAGCCCGATCATTGCACTTAACAACGTAGAAGCGTTGGGCACTCCTGTGCGCCAGGGCCGTGTGGTGATCCCGCCTATGAAGATCAGGGACTTTACGTTTACTTCGCTGTCTGACGCCGTTTAAAAAGGCTGGACGTATAATGTAATACGTTATACGTCCAACGCATAACCATTTAACGTTACTACTTTGAAAAGAAGAAACTTTATGTACCTTTCCGGCATGGGCCTCGGCGCCACCATGCTGCAGGGGATCCCAGTGCTGGGGCGCGACATTTCCATCGGGGAAATGCTTACACCCGTAGATGTTGCGCTAAAAAAAACACTCTCGGACGTTGCGCTCAATGCTGCTAAATCAAAGGGAGCCACGTATGCCGACGTACGTATCGGCCGGTACCTTAACCAGTCGGTAAACGCACGCAATGGCAATGTGCAGGGCGTATCGAACTCCGAATCATATGGCGTGGGCATCCGTGTAATTGCCAACGGCTGCTGGGGATTCGCCTCCACCAACAAAATGACAAAAGACGAGATCGCCAAAGCGGCAGGCTTCGCGGTAGCGGTGGCCAAAGCGAACGCTAAGATCTCCGGCGAACCGGTACGCCTGGCACCGCAAAAGGGATATGGTGAGGTGAGTTGGAAAACGCCGTTCGAAAAGAACGCATTCGAAGTGCCGATCAAAGATAAAGTAGACCTGTTGCTGGCCGTAAACGCCGAAGGCATGAAGGGCGGCGCAACACAGATCATGTCTTCGCTCGGGTTTGTGAACGAACAGAAATATTTCGCATCTACCGACGGCTCGTATATCGACCAGGACGTTCACCGCATCTGGCCTACCTTTACCGCCACCAAGATCGACCGGGCAAGCGGCGCATTTGAAAGCCGCAGCTCGCTGAGCGCCCCCATGGGCCTTGGTTATGAGTACCTCATTCCCGACGAAAAGGAGAAAATTAAAGGAGGCCCGGCTACCTTGTACAAAAAGCGGTACGATATGCTCGAAGACATGCGTGAAGCGGCCGCACACATCGGCGAAAAGATCAAAGCCAAATCCATCGAGCCGGGCAAGTATGACCTGGTACTCGATCCTACACATTTATTCCTTACCATCCACGAATCTGTAGGTCACCCTACCGAGCTCGACCGCGTACTGGGCTACGAAGCCAACTATGCCGGTACCAGCTTCCTGACATTGGATAAATGGGAGTCGAAGAAATTCAACTTCGGCAATAAGCTGGTAAACATCGTGGGCGACAAACTGGAACCGGGTTCGCTCGGCGCCGTAGGTTATGACGATGAGGGCGTGAAGTGCGGCAAATGGGACATTATCAGGGATGGTATCCTGGTAAACTACCAGGCGATCCGCGACCAGGCGCACATCCTCGGCCTTAACGCTTCGCAGGGTTGCTGCTATGCCGACGACTGGAGCAGCGTACAGTTCCAGCGCATGCCAAACGTTTCGCTGCAGCCGGGCAAAACCCCGATGAGCGCTGCGGAAATGATCAAAGGTGTGGAAAAAGGCATCTACATGCTGGGCCGTAACTCCTACTCCATCGACCAGCAACGTTATAACTTCCAGTTCAGCAGCCAGTTGGCTTACGAGATTAAGGAAGGAAAAATTGTCGGGATGTTTAAAGATGCAGCCTACCAGGCAAATACCCAGGAATTCTGGAACTCCTGTGCCGGCTTATGCGACGCCAACGATTACCGCTTAGGCGGAACATTTAACGACGGCAAAGGACAACCCAGCCAAAGCAGTGCGGTGTCTCACGGATGCCCTACCGCCCGGTTCAACGGGGTAAATGTTATCAACACCGGGCGAAGGATCGGGTAAAAAACACTGTTAATAACTCAAAAGCCCCGGTTAGCGCAATGCGGCCGGGGCTTTTAATTTAAAAACGTTTACTTAGAGATTAGTTGCCGCTGGCTTGATACGATTAACGTTAAGGTTTGTGGCTACGATCAGCCCTCTCATGGTACTTCGTTTAAACCGAAGAAATTGATCAGCCGAGTTATTTGCTTGCCGCCTTTTCAAACTTCAGGATCTCTACCCCGGCATCGATGAGCGGACCGGTACCGTGCTTTTCATTGAGGCCAACCGGACGCGTATAATAAAACACCATATTGTCCTGGATACCGGTGCCAACGCAGATATCTTTCAATTGCCCCAGCTCGTTGATCTTATATTTTTTTAACCCGTCCCAACCTGTTTTGGCAATAGACGCATAGCTTTTGCCGATCCATCCCTGGTTTACCGCGTGTGCGATGCCGTAAACAAACATCGCCGAGGCGGAGGACTCGAGGTACGAGTCGGGCCTGTCGAGCACCTGGTGCCAAAGGCCTTCTGGGCTTTGAAAATGAGCGATTCCCAGGACCTGCTTTTCCAGTTGGCGAAGGAGCTTCGGCCTTGCCGGATGATTGGCGGGCAGCAGGTCGAGCAGGTGGACCTGTGCGATCATGATCCACCCATTACAGCGCCCCCAATGAGCTACCCCGTTGCGTTGCACGTCGCTGTACCAGGCGTGCCAGTAAAGCTGGTTTTGGGGATCCCAGAGATATTTATCAAAGTTCACCACCTGCTTTATCGCATCGTCGAAGTACTTCTTCTCGCCCGTTAATTTTCCCATTCTTGCCAGGAACGGCACACTCATATACAGGTCGTCGGCCCATAACGTGTTTACGTGCGGGAATTTGCGTACGAACGTTCCGTCTTTCAGGCGAAGCCGCTCTTCCGTAAGGTGCATCGCGGCTTTCTTCACGTATGCCAGGTACTCGTCCTTCCGCTTACCCTCCGGCAGCGCAAGGATACTGGCGCTCATGGCGCCGAAGTCGTCCAGTTCTTCCATGGTGAACATCTCACCGTAAGGGTACCCGACGTGCGACCGGCCGCCCGGGAAACGCTTCTTAAACGTCTCGTAATTAGCAAAACCGAATGCGACATGATCGGCCGCATAATTGGTATATTTAGGCTCATTAAGATAATTGCCCAGGTTCACCATCGACATATTGAGCACGCCATGCGTATAATGCCAACCGGTATAACTGCTCGCGTATTTTACCGCTACACCCTCGGGTATGGCCGCAGCCGATGCGTAAAACTGCTTGTTGTCCGCTCCCTCGAAGCCAAGTTTGGTTTCGCGGATCACCTGGTCGGCTATCTTGCGCACCAGCGCCTCGTTCTCCTGTGCGGTGGCGCCCGGGAGAATGGCGATCAATAAAAGGACGGAGGCCACGAGGCGCCTGCGTGCGGTGTTAGGGTTTGGTACAATCATATTGTTTGGACGAAGGTAATTTTAAACGGCCGGTATGGATTCGAACTTCCGGCCTGCACGGAACGCCGGTAATTCTTTTGTAATAATTGGTCGTACTAAAAGTAAGGCGCAAGCTCCCGGCTGGCAACCTGTGGTGTCCTGCAGGGGCTACAAGTATGCTCTTGCCCGTTATAAGCAAGTTAAGCGTACACTCAAAGGAACTCAGCGCTTAGAAGATACTTCTCTGCCTGAAGGCTCACCAGGAAAGCTGCTCTCCGTTTTTTTGCTAATTTGGTTATTAAATTCAGCACCATGGCCAAAACACCCAGCTCGAACATTACCTGCAGTACAGCCTTCCATCTCAGGGCCGGTCGCATAAAACGATAAGGCATGCATGGTAAGAACGTAGCCGAAGCTTACGACGTCATCGCTGAATGGTTTTCAGAAAACCGTTCCAAGTGCCTGATGGAACAGCCATACCTCGACCTGGTGATCGCGGCGACCGGTGGTAATGGCACCGTTCTCGACCTGGGGTGCGGAACCGGCGAACCGATGATGGCCTACCTGTTTCAACAGGGAATCTCCGCGACCGGGGTCGATGCAAGTCAACGGATGCTGGAAATTGCCGCCAGCAAGTTTCCTGCTGCCGAATTTATATGCCAGGATATGCGCAACCTGTCTCTTAACAGGAAGTTCGGCGCCGTGATCGCCTGGCACAGTTTCTTTCACCTTTCGCAGGAAGATCAGCCTGGTATGTTCCGGATCGTTAAAAAACACCTGGCGCCTAACGGCATCTTCCTGTTCACTTCCGGTAATGAAGCCGGCGAGGTATGGGCCGTGAATGGTGGCGAGCATATTTTTCATGCGTCGTTAGATGCCGGGAAATACCGTGAGCTGCTTACAGAGAACGGCTACGAACTATTGCTGCACGTAACAGACGACCCTTTTTGCGGCGGAGCCACTGTTTGGATGGCCAAATTAAAGCTGTAACCGCCGTCGGAATCACAGCGGGTTGGCGTACGTGTATTCCAGCACGATACCAGCGGTAGCATCCAGTACATAGAGCTTTTTCTCGATCTCTTTATCCAGGCCGCGAAGTATCTCTTCGAAGGGGTTTCACCAAGTCCCCGTACCTTGATTCTTTGAGCCGCTATCCCGGAGTTAACGAGAAAGGGTTTAACAGGATTTGCCCGTCCGCTGCTTAAACGACGGTTAAAAACCTCCTTACCTGCATTATACCTTCTCAAATTCTCTTTAACCGTTCCTCTTCCAAATCAATTTGGTAGAGTTGCTGCCGGATAATTTCTTCGTCAATTTTCGGGTCCCTGTTAAGCTCCACCAAGTATTCCCGCTGGGCTGCCAGTAGTTCCACAAACACAGTTTTCGTTTTTTCACTCATCAGGGTTTCGTCTGTGGCTTTTGCCCGCTCCTCCCATATCTTCAGGAATTTCTCCATACCGGCATGGCCCTGCGGGTCGTTTTCGTGTTTCCGTTTCAGGGAGTGATAAACGTGTTCCTTCAATCCCTTTTTCATTTGCTGCCTGGTAGTTTCGTGCGATGCTTGCCCTGGGACCTGTTCAAATACACGCGACCGATTGATCAGCGCCGGAAGCGTAAGTCCCTGGATCACCAGTGTGAGCAAGATAGCGATGAAAGTAACGAACAAGATAAGGTTACGTTGCGGGAATTCCGTTCCGTTGGCCAACGTTGCGGGGATAGCTAATGCGGCGGCCAGCGAAACAACACCCCGCATGCCGCACCAGCCCAACACGAGCGGCACCAACATCGTTCTGCGGCGGGACGCGATGGTTGGAACCACGGCCGGACGAAAAATATAGGTGGCGGCTAACGCTGCATAGGCGCTAATGACCCGGGATATGATCAGCACCAGGGTAACCAGCACACCATAGCCTATAGCGGTGCCCAACGGGATTCCTTTTTCCCGGAGACCTTCCACGATGCCGGGAAGTGCCAAACCGATGACCAGGAATACAGTGCCATTCAAGATGAACACAAAACTTTCCCAAACGCTAAAACCCTGGATCCGGCTCGCACTGTTTAAAAACACAAGTCGCTTTGCCGACATAAACAAGCCCCCGCTTACCACCGCCAGCACCCCCGAACAATGGAACTGCTCGGCCACCCAATACATAAAATAAGGCTCTATAAGCGTTAATGCGATGTCTGATGATGCGTCTGTAGGTAACCGCTTATGCGCCTGGACAAAGATCCAGGCCAGCAGCAAGCCGATACCGGTGCCGCCAATCACCATCCAGAAAAAGCTCATGGCCGCCTCATGCCAAATAAACTGGCCGGTACCCACAGCCACCAGCGCGAAACGGAAAATGATCAATGACGATGCGTCGTTAAGCAGGCTCTCCCCTTCCAGGATGGCGGAAGTAGATTTTGGGATCTTCACAAACTTAGTGATCGCTCCTGTGCTCACCGCATCAGGCGGAGCCACGATCCCGCCAAGTAAAAATCCCAGCGCGATCGAAAACCCCGGGATATACCGGTTGGCGACTACGGCAACAGATAACGCAGTAAAAAACACTACTAAAAAAGCAAAGCTGCCGATAATGCGCCACCATTTTTTCATCTCTTTAAAAGAGATGCTCCACGAGGCTTCAAACAACAGCGGCGGCAGGAAAATGAAAAAGATCAGGTCGGGATCGATCTTTACCGCCGGCAACCCGGGGATAAAGCTAACCAGCAGACCGGCAACGACCAGCAAAATGGGATAAGCGATTTTTAGTTTGGCAGCCCACATTTCCAACAGTACCACAGAGGCAATCATCAAGAGCAGAAAGGGAAGAATGGTATGCATCGTTTTACAGGTGTTTCGGCACCGGGAAGATAGGGAAAAATCGGAAGTTACTTCAATGCAGCCCCGGGCACTTCGGTGGCGTATTACGAAGCATGTGCGGATTATATTATCTTCTTAAACAAAAACCAAGCGACTTATCTAAATCTATTGATCATATTATTATAGTAGGATCGCACACGAAATTAGTCATACGATCGGCCTGCGTCATACGGACTATATAGACAGGTCATTTAGTTGCGGGGGAATAGCGGTTAATAAAGGCAGCGCGCCCTCTTTACCGCCTAACTACGTTTGGTTCTATCCCGGACCGGCCTCCGTGGTACGGATGGTCTTGTCGCCGCTTACCTTTCCGCGCTACCCGGCCGCTTCCTCTAATGCCGCGATGT
This sequence comes from Hufsiella ginkgonis, assembly GCF_009834915.1. Lineage (GTDB taxonomy): Bacteria > Bacteroidota > Bacteroidia > Sphingobacteriales > Sphingobacteriaceae > Hufsiella > Hufsiella ginkgonis. The sequence goes on from NZ_WVHS01000004.1 coordinate 419,089, forward strand.
CAAATTTCTTCGTCTGCATCACTACCTGCATTACCTTTCCCGCTTTCTCAGGGTTCTTCATCAATTCAGGAAGAACGGCCGGGATGATCTGCCACGACACCCCAAAGCGATCCTTAAGCCATCCACATTGGCTTTCCACGCCACCGTCCGTGAGGCGTTCCCAGTAATAATCTATCTCCTGCTGGCTTTCGCATTCCACCACCAGCGAAACGCCTTCATTAAAAGTGAATTGGTGCGGACCAGAGCTATCCATAGCCATCATCACGGTGTCGCCCAGGCTGAACTGCGCATGTTTTATGTAACCAGCTACATCACCTTCGCCTTCCGCATACCGGGAGATGCCGCCGATATTCGACGGGCTAAAAACCGATGTATAGTAATCGATCGCTTCTTCGGCCTTGCCTGCGTTGGCCTGGGTAAACATCAGGCTGGGGCTATATTTCTGACCCACCTGCGAGAGGTCGCCAAGCATAATTTGCCAGCTTACGCCGAAGCGGTCTTTCAGCCACCCGTATTTTTTGCTCCAGGGATAGGTGTCGAGCGGCATGAGCACGTTTCCTCCTTCACCCAGGCCCGCCCAAATGCTGTCGGCCTCCGTTTCAGTTTGGCAGATCACGAAGAAAGAGATGGAAGGATTGGGGGTAAACATGGGGCCGCCGTTCAGAAACATGAATTTTTCTTTGCCTGCGCGTAAGGTGACCACCATGGGCGATTCTGAGGTGATCTCTGTGTCGGCGAATACCGAGCTGTAGAGGTCTGCGGCCTGTTTTGCGTTTCCGTCGAACCAGGTACAGGGGTAAATAGCGTGTTTGAGCTGGATTGTCATGGTCTTTGTTCTTGATTTAAAACAAAGGTAGAAGAGCCCCGGTATTTAAAAAACCCCTCCCGGCGACAAACTAGGGGGTAAGATGCGACAGCAATTGAGTGCCTTATTGCCCCGGCCGGTACCTTTTTTCTATATGTTCCAACACGTCCTCTTTATAAAACAGCACGTCTTTAAACTTGCCCGCCGCATATGCTCCAGCCTGGTCATAAAAATGCGGAGAATCGGGATCACCGCTTTCTCCACCGGCCAACAACGATTTCGCCCTGATCCGCGGACCGAATTCCACGGCACAGATGAAGCTGTTCCCGCTCACCCCGTATCGTTTATTTGTTCCCGGCATCACGCGGCTGTTAAATGAAGGCAATTGCCCCCAGGTAGCCGATGCGCGTCCTACCGGGATGCTTGGTTTGTCGTCGTCGTATTTTTCATCGATCGCGCCCGTCAGCCGCTGGAAACGGTTCACATCACCCCAGGGTAACTGCCAGGTACCGAACCTGGCTTGCAGGTCTTTAAGGGTTGTTTGCAACGGACCGAGCAGTTGTTCGGGCCTGGCGGTTGAAGCAAATTCGCGGGTCTTTTCCACCTGGTCCTTATCGCCCTGCCCGATATAGACCTGAGCGATGGCCGGCGACAATTTTTGTGCCCATTCTACCGCCAACGTGGTAGCCACCGACGAAGCAGACGAGCGGTAGTCCCATTTAGCGAGCAAAGCGATGGGTTCCTCCAGGTCGCGGTAGCCGGCGACTTTTTGCCCGTATGCTTTTAGCAGTGGCGGGATCAGCACTTCAAAAGCCGAAAGATAACTATCGTAACCGGTAGCGATCACCTTATCGAGCGTGAACGCATGTTCGCTACTCAACACCTTCACGGCATTGATCGCACGAAAATTCTCGCCGTCGGGTGCCATGTACGGCGGATAACCGGCTTTCTTCGGGCTATTTATTCCGGCAACAGTAAACGGCGTTGAATTGCAATTCTGCAGCCAGCCGTTTTTAGGATTGTACACGTGCACGCCTTCATTTACGGTGTGCAGCCCTTTGTAATCGGTTGCCGGTGTGGTGCCGTCCACCGCTTTTGACCAATCGAATTCCGGGTCCCTTTTCGGAATGTGGTTACCATGCCAATAAGCGATGTTACCCTTACTGTCGGCGAAAACGGTATTATTCGAGGTGTTGGCGAGCAGGCCCATGGCTTTGGTATAATCTTCCAGTCCTTTCGATTTGGTACGCAACCAACTTTGTACAAGGCTTTTTGCCGATCGGTTGTACGAGGTGAGGCTTACCCATTTACCGTCGCGTTTAGCCATTACGGGGCCATGGCGGGTAAAGTAAGTGCGGAATACCTTTTCCTTCAGCTGCCCGGCATCGGCATATTTGATCGCGATCTTCTTTTCCGTTACCGGGAGCTGTTTCCCGTCGTACTCGTAGAAATACTTATCGCCGGTTTTGATGATCTTCTCGAGGTACGAGTCTGCCACATCTACGGCGTTCGAGGTGTGCATCCAGCCGCAATAATCGTTAAATCCCTGGTATACGAAGAACTGGCCCCAGGTTACCGCGCCGTAAACGCGGAGTCCTTCTTCGCTGCTGATCTGCACCTCGGGCCTGAAATAAAACGTGGTATGCGGGTTGATCCACAAGATGGCATGGCCAGAGGCGGTGTTCTGCGGGGCAATAGCGAACCCGTTGGAGCCGCTGAGCTGATCGTATTCCCTGGGTGACAATGCCCCGGTTTTGATGTCGCCGGAGTAGAAGTCCCGTAACTCTCTTACCGTAATGTCGGCGGTACTGATGGCGCCGATGCTGCCGTCAGTCCATAAGTACGGGTACCAGGGTTTGAATTTGGTAAGGAGTGCCGGCTTTACCTGCGGGTGGGTATAGAGATAGTAATTGACGCCATCTGCATAAGCGTTGAGCAGTTTCTTCATCCAAGGCTCGGACCTGTTATAATCGGCGATGGCTTCGGTGGAGTCGATCAGGAGGCGGATCATGAGATCGTTGTACAGGTCTTTGTTCCCGTTCAGTTCCGATAGGCGGCCGAGTTTTTCGATGTAGTTCATCTCTACCCGCTTAAAATCGTCTTCGCATTGGGCGTAGAGCAAGCCGAAAACGGCATCGGCATCGGTTTTACCGTAGATGTGGGGGACACCGTAGTTGTCGCGGATGATCTCGACCTGTTTGGACCGGGATTGATAGCGGGAGATTTCGTCGGGCGTGGCCTTTTGCGCCAGGGTATAACCCGGAAGCAGGCAGATGAGGATGATAAAACGGGGGAGTTGCAGCGCTGGTTTCATGATGGAAGTGCCTGGTGACGTGGTTGAGCATTAAAGATAGGAGATGGATGGTAATGTAAATGCAACAAATAAGTTAAAAAGCTGCCTGCGGAATATTGTCGCCGCACGATCAGCCGCCCGCGCGTCAAACATGACGATACTGGCACCGTATTCGTCCTAACATCCTTATCTTTGAAACGATGGCTAACCCGAACACCTCATTTCAATTTCCGAACTTACCAAACCTTACGAAGCGGACGAAACCCGGTAACGATCAGCTATTGAAGCTTCTGTTTGATAACGACCCCGCGAAGGCCATAGAAAGCGGGAGAACGATGGCGGTAGCCTGGTTTAAGAAGCTGTCCGAAGACGCCGGCCAGATCCAGCATATACATAGTTTCATGTTTCGTGTAATGGCCGCTTATTGGTCGGCGCACCACCTCCAGGTTTCGTTACCAGCTGTGCCATCAGTAATAAAATTTTGTGATCTTGATTCGGGCGTAATCGCATTAGCGGAGGCGGTGGGTAAAGCTGCTGCTCAATTAGAGGTCATAGATGCAGGCTACCAGCTGGGCACTCTCTATACGTCAATTTTACCGCCGGCTATACGGTCTGCCAATGGCATTTTTTACACGCCGCCGCCGCTTACCCGGCGGATGCTTTCGATGGTAAAAGATGCAGGAGCTGATTATGCTTCGGCAAAATTCCTTGATCCTGCATGCGGCGGCGGGGCATTCCTGGCACCCATAGTAATGGAAATTGTTGCCGCACTACCCGTAACCGATCCGGAAACGATACTCACACACATAGAAGCTCATGTACAAGGGTTCGATACCGATGCCTTTGGCGGATGGCTCACACAAATCTTCGTAGAAACTACCCTAAAAGAATATACCTGCCCGGTAGGCAGACGTTTAAAATCACTCGTGAAAATTTGCGACAGTTTGTCGGTCGACCTAACCGGGGATGCCAGATTCGACGTAATTATCGGTAATCCCCCCTACGGTAAAGTGAAGTTAACCGATACTGTACGCGAACGTTTTAGTGAAGGATTATATGGTCACGCCAACTTATATTCTTTGTTTATTCATCTTTCACTGAACCTGGTAAAAACCAATGGGATCGTAGCACTGCTTACGCCCACCAGTTTCTTATCAGGCGAATACTTTAAAAACATCCGGCAATTGATCCGGAGCCGGGCTGCGGTATCGGAAGTCGATTTCGTATCTCATCGCAAAGGCGTATTTGATGATGTGTTACAGGAAACTATGCTTTCTGTTTTCCGCAATGGAGCCGTGGAAAATAAACCGGTAAGCGTAAACGAGGTGACGATAGGCAAAGGGCAGCTACAGTTAACTCATTCCGGGAAATTTAACCTTTCCAGCGAACTCACGGCCGTGTGGCTGTTGCCACGACGTAAAAACCAGTGCATGATGATAAAAGCGATGACTAAAATGACCCATAATCTTACCTCATGGGGTTATCGGGTAAGTACCGGTCCGCTGGTATGGAACAGGAATAAGTCATTATTAACCGCAAAGCAATCTCAAAACGGCTTACCTGTTATTTGGGCTGAATCGATTACCCCGGATGGACGATTCGAATGGAAAGCCGGCAAGAAAAACCACATGCCTTATTTCCGGCGCCCCGAAAGTAATCCGGTTTTAGTGACCGTACAACCCTGCATTCTACTGCAGCGCACTACGGCGAAGGAACAGCATAAGCGCTTAATCTGCGGCTACCTACCTGCCGAGTTTATTAAGCGTACAGGCGGTGTAGTGGTCGAAAACCATCTGAATATGATTATCCCGTCCGCTGCCACACAGGTCGCCCCCGAAGTGCTGAACGCGTTTTTAAACAGCAAAACCGTGAACGACGCTTTTCGTTGCATCAGCGGGAGTGTGGCTGTTTCTGCATTTGAGCTCGAGTCTCTTCCGTTACCTAAGGCCTCGAAACTTAACGGGCTATCCATGCTTGTACAACAAGGCGCATCCGGGGATGAAATTGAACGGGAGTGCCGCCGGATCTACCGGTTGAAATAGTGATGATTGCCTGGTTTGCATCTGAACCGGAGAGGTTGGAGAGGCCGACCGGAAACCAAAAACAGTTGAATAATTTAAAAAGAAATTGATGCTATGAACCAGCCGAGCACCCCCGTCAACCCCGTACGCCGCATACTCACCGCAAGCCTCATCGGCACCACCATCGAGTTTTTCGACTTCTATATTTACGCCACGGCGGCGGTACTGGTATTTCCGAAGTTGTTTTTCCCGGCGGGCGACCCGGCTTCGGCTACGCTGGAATCGCTGGCCACGTTTGCGCTGGCGTTTTTTGCACGGCCGTTGGGTGCGGCATTGTTCGGGCATTTCGGCGACCGCAAAGGACGTAAAGCTACGCTCGTTGCGGCGCTCATGACTATGGGACCGTCTACCGTGGCGATCGGGTTATTGCCCGGTTATACCACTATAGGCATCGCCGCGCCGATCTTGCTGGCTTTATTCCGTTTCGGACAGGGCCTTGGCCTGGGCGGCGAATGGGGAGGTGCCGTATTGCTCGCTACCGAGAACGCACCCGCCCATAAAAAGGCGTGGTATGGCATGTTCCCGCAATTAGGGGCGCCTATCGGTTTCCTGTTGTCTAGCGGCACATTCTTTATCCTGAGCAAAACGATGAACGAAAGCGATTTTATCAGCTACGGCTGGCGCATCCCGTTTATCGCCAGCGCGCTGCTGGTTTGGGTGGGCTTGTATGTGCGGCTGAATATCTCCGAAACGCCGGAGTTCACGAAAGTGGTAAACAACAAAGAGCGTTCGAAAGTGCCGGTTGCCGATGTATTCATGAAGCATACCAGGGCGATCAGCCTGGGTACGCTGTCGACCGTAACCACCTTCCTGTTGTTTTACCTGATGACGGTATTTACCTTGAGCTGGGGGACTTCGGCGCTGCATTACCCGAAAAGCGATTTCCTGGTGGTGCAAATGATCTCAATGCTTTTCTTCGGGTTGGGCATCCCGTTATCGGCGCTGCTGGCCGACCGCTATGGACGAACCAGGATGCTGGTAGCGGCCAGTGCATGCATCATGGTGTTCGGGTTGTTTTTTGCGCCGTTATTTACCGGGGGAAGCCTGGCCATGACGGGTGTATTCCTGTCGCTGGGTATGTTCCTGATGGGACTTACCTATGGCCCGATCGGTACGGCGCTGGCCGGCATCTTCCCGGCATCGGTAAGGTATACCGGCGCATCGCTGGCATTTACGCTTGCAGGGATCCTGGGAGCATCGCTCACGCCGTATCTGGCCACTACGCTGGCGAAAAATTACGGGCTTGCCTATGTGGGGTATTATCTTGCGGGAGCGGCTTTGCTTACCTTACTGGCATTGCTGGGAGCGGGCAAAATGATGAAGGAATCACCTAATACTTAGCTATCGTCCGCATTACCGGCATTGCTGCCGACCGGGCAAGCATCTATGACCAGGTGCTCAGCATACAGACCTTAGAATTATACAAGGGACAAAAAGCGACCACTTTAAAAGCGATACCGGCACTCCATACTTCATGTTCTTCAGCGTAATAAAAGGCGACTGGCTTATTTTCGGAAGCAGGCAAACCGACGGAAATCTTTCACTTGCCTTTAATTGTCACTATTAGAAATTATATTAATTTTTAATTAATATACATTATCTTTGTGTATGGCAATCCATCATAGGGATATTCTTTGGAAAGGCATCTTAGAAGACCTCTTCGATGATTTCCTGCGCTTCTTTTACCCGGATGCGGATGAGTTGTTCGATATGCGACAAGGCTTCGGCTTTATGGATAAGGAAATCGCGGAGTTATCTCCGGGAACGGGTTTAAAACACCCGCTGTTCGTGGATAAGCTGGTGAAGGTGTTCACGCGTAGCGGAGCAGAGGAATGGATCCTGGTGCATGTTGAAGTACAAGGTTATGCAGATCACCATTTTGCCAGCCGGATGTTCACGTATTTTTACCGCATCCGCGATCGGTATGGGAAAGAGGTGACCGCCATCGCGATCTTCACGGACGAACATGACTGGTACGAGCCCGACTGTTATACCAGCACCTTCCTGGATACCGTGGTCACCTACCGGTTTAAAACGTACAAGGTGAAGCACCAGGACCAGGCGGCGCTGGAGAAAAGCGACAACCCGTTTGCTGTGGTGATCATTGCGGTACTGGTAGCGATGCAGCGCGGGAAGCAAACGCCGGATGACCTGCTGAGAATGACAACGGGACTGGTGCGGATGTTGTTCCGGAAGGGATTTCCGAAACAAAAGATCGATCAGTTACTTGATTTTATTAAAAAGTACGTTCATTATGGCAAACCAGAGGAGTTTGCTAAATTTGATACGGCAACCGAGACGATCAACAAACAAATTAAGAGCATGGGAATCAAGGAATTAATTATTTGGATGGAGCGGGAAGAAGCGACGGAGCTAGCTAACAATTCGAGAGACAAATCTTTTGTTACCAATCTATTAGCCGGAACGGATTTTCCCGTGGAAAAAGTAGCCACGCTGGCTAATGTTACTATCGATTTCGTGATTGAAATACAGAAGGAACTTTCTGCAAAATAGTGAATCCGCAACCTCCCTTATCCCCCTAACTGCTCCATGAACCGCTCCGGGTACCGTGTTCCGGAAACAATGCCTGACGGCATGATCTTTTCGATGTCGTTTAACTCTCCCAAGGTTAGCCTTACGCGTTCAGATGACAGGTTCTCTTCCAGGTGCCCGATTCGTTTAGACCCCGGGATCGTAATAACGTCATCGCCCTGTGCCAGTACCCACGCAATGGCTAACTGCGCCGGTGTGCAGCCTTTTTCGGCGGCTAATGTTTTCACCTTTTCGACCAGTTCGAGGTTCTTGTAGAAGTTCCCGCCCTGGAAACGGGGCATATACATGCGGTTGTCCGTAAGGTCTTCGGGCTTGCTGAAAGCACCGCTTAAAAATCCCCTGCTCAGCGGCGCGTAAGCGACAAGACCGATACCCAGTTCGCGAATAACGGGGAGCACCTCCGTTTCGATATCGCGTGTCCACAGCGAATATTCTATTTGCAATGCCGTGACCGGGTATACGGCAGCAGCCCTGCGGATGGTTTCGGCCGAAGCCTCAGAAAGGCCCACGTAACGGATCACACCTTTACCGGCAAGATCCGCCAGGGCGCCGACGGTTTCCTCAATCGGCACATTGGGGTCGACCCGTGCCGGCGTATACAGGTCGATATAATCTGTTTTGAGTCGCTGGAGGCTGTGCATTACGGCATTGCGCAGGTAATCCGGATGCCCGTTCACCGATCGTCCGGTCATGGATCCGTTCGGGCCGGGAGCCACCATCTGCCCGGTCTTCACCGAAAGAAAAGCCTTATCGCGTTTACCTTTAATGGCCTGGCCGATGAGCATTTCGTTGTGCCCGGCGAGGTAGTAATCTGCGGTGTCTAAAAAATTATGCCCCAGCCCGAGCGCTCTTTCAATGGTCGCGATGGATTCTTTGTCGTCTGATTGCCCGTAAGCGCCTGACATTCCCATACACCCTAAGCCTATTGCCGATACCAGCGGGCCGTTTTTTCCCAGTTGTCTGTTCATAGTTCGAATAGTTGTTTCAGAACAAAGTTCGGGAGAACAGCCGGCAAGGAGCCGGACAAAACAGATTAATGCCCTGACAAATCCTGGGAAAAACCGGCAATCGTTTTACCGGTCACTTTTTTGAATAAACGGGAGAAATATTCCGGGTCGTTAAAGCCCAGTTCAAAAGCCAGCTCCTTAATGGAGGTGCTCTCTGCATAATAAAGGCGGCGTCTCGCTTCGAGAATAAGCCGGTTGGTAATAAACTCTTTAGGCGAAAGCCCGGAATAGCGCTTTACGATGTGGTAGAGGCTATTGGTGTTAAGCGCCAATTCGGCCGCGATACCGGTAATAGGCGGATGATCGGTCAGGTTATTTTCTACGAAGACTTTGAAATCGATGTATTTGGAGAGTTTACCGCAGGCGGGATGCTCATCTGCGCTAAAATAAGCGGAGTTTATCTCCGTCAGCAAGCTGTTGAGGTGTGCCAGGATCAATTCCGGGTCTGTGTTCATAACGCTTAACAATCCGATCAATATTTCGAATATGGACTTTAGCCTGGCTGCAGCGGGCGTGGTGAACCTAATCTTTTGCGTATTTAACGGGTTTACGAGAAAAGGATATTGTTTGGGCAGCAGCGAAAGACAGCGCTCGTCGAACCCTATTTTAAAATAGTCGGACCCCTGTTTTGTGGCCGGCAGTTGGTGCACCTGGTGCGGCAACACGAAAAGCAGCTCATGGCTGCCAATATCGAATTGTTCCAGGTCTACGCCATGGCGGATGCTGCCTTCCAGCATAAAAAGAAAAAAGTAGTAGGACTTACGGTGCGTTAAATCATAGCCTGCGGCTGATTCGGCCGAAAGTTGACCGAACGCGGGAGAAATGATCCGGATGGGCAATTTTGCGTTCTGCTTTAAATTGTCGGGAAACTGCGCTTTGTTTTTCACTGTATGAAGGTAACCAAACGGCGGTTAACCTCCATAGTATTAAACCGGTCGCCGGATAAATCTGTTAAATTAATTGTGATTATGACGTTTTATTGAAACGGATGCAACGTACTATTCGTTTTTTAAAAGTATCATAAAAGTTACACCAATCTTTTCTTATCACTTTTTATTTAATAACTATGCACTACACGTTGTCACAATGAAACCTCACCTTATCACACACATCCAGCAATCTTCGCCCGTATCCGGAGACTATCCGGTAGCCATTGCCATGATCGTAGGCAATGCGCTCATTATTGGAGTATGTTCACTCGTTGCGTTCGGGCTTATCGAGCTTTTGTAGCCGTCCGCCAGCAGGTGAAAACAAACAGCCAACCACAAAGCGCTTCAAAACTTTAACAAAACCTGGTTTTGAAACGCTTTGTGGTTTTACAGTATAAACAGGTTATCTTATCTCCCCGGGGAGATGGTGCAAAAGCGGGGGAAGATTAGCTCCAGATAGTTACGGGGTTGTTGCGTAATCATAAACCGAAAGGTGAGTGTGTGCGGCAAGTAACTTGAATTTTGCGTAACCACCCATGGCATGTGATCTCCTCACCGTTAAATGTTAATTTTAAACCGTCCGTAGTTTAGCACGTTAACATACCATTATGAGCAAAACCATCTTTGTAACAAGCACCGAACCATACAGCGGAAAAGCCATCGTAGCCATTGGCCTGGTAAATATGTTGCTGGGAAAGGCCCGTAAGATCGGGTTCTTTAAACCGGTGATCACGCAGCGCGAAGGCAGGGATGCCCACATCGACACGATCCTGAGTCATTTCGAGCTTCCCGTGGCCTACGAGGACTCATTTGCCTATACCGGCAACGACGTACTGCAGCACATGGATAAAGGCAATACCGGCGAGATCCTCGATACCATCATCCGGAAATATAAAAACCTGGAAGAACAGTACGATTTCATCGTGGCCGAAGGCACCGACTATGCAGGCGAAGGTGTAGCGTTCGAGTTTGAGCTGAATGCACAAATAGCCAAGAACCTGCTGGCGCCGGTGATCGTAGTGGTGTCGGGCGAAAATAAAAGCACGGCACAGGTGGTAAACGGCGCAATTACGGCCATTCGCAACTTCAGCGAGCGCGAAGTACAGGTGCTGGGCATCGTAGCTAATAAAGTAAGTCCCGGGCAGGTTAAAGAGGTGAAGGAATTATTGGCGAACCAGGTCTCGCCAGATATTGTACAAGCGGTGGTACCCTGGGACAAAAGCCTGCAGAATCCTTCCATGCGGGAGGTGCACGAGAAGCTCGGCGGACGATTGCTTTTTGGCACAGACCAGCTTAATAACCGGGTGGATCATTTCGTGACCGGCGCCATGCAGGTGCCAAATTTCCTGAACTACCTGAAAGACAATGTACTGATCGTTACCCCCGGCGACCGCGGCGATATCATCATCAGCGCTTTACAAGCGAACCTGTCTAAAAATTACCCGAAGGTGGCGGGGATCGTCCTCACCGCGGGGTACCAGCCCGACGAGCCGATCATCCGGCTGATCGATGGCCTGGAAACGGTATTCCCGATCATCACGGTAGATAACGGCACCTTCGAAACATCGAATAAGGTAGGCGCTATCCGTTCCAAAATCAACGCGGGCGATATGCAGAAGATCCAGCTGGCGGTCGAAACCTTTAACCGGAATGTAGACATCGCGGAGCTCGACAAACGCATCATCACTTACCAGGCATCGGGAATGACGCCGCGCATGTTCCAATACCAGATCACCAGCTGGGCGAAAAGCCGGAAGAAACATATCGTACTGCCCGAAGGCTACGACGAGCGGATCCTAAAGGCCTCTGCCCGCCTCATCAGCCAGGACATTGTCGACCTCACTATTCTGGGCGACCGCGAAAAGATCGCGGGTATCCTTTCGCGTGCCAACATTTCCCTCGACCTTGACAAGGTGACGGTGATCGACCCGGCATATTCCGATCGTTACGAAGAGTATGTGAATACGCTGTACGAACTGCGAAAGAACAAGAACGTGAACCTGGAAATGGCGCGCGACATGATGACGGATGTTTCCTATTTCGGTACCATGATGGTATACAAGGGACATGCGGACGGGATGGTTTCAGGCGCCGTACACACTACGCAGCATACCATCAGGCCGGCGCTCCAATTCGTAAAAACGAAGCCAGGCATCTCCGTGGTGTCGTCCGTATTCTTTATGTGCCTGCCCGATCGCGTCTCGGTATTCGGCGATTGCGCAGTGAACCCGAACCCTACCGCCGAACAACTCGCCGAAATCGCCATCTCTTCCGCAGAGAGCAGCCAGCGTTTCGGCATCGAACCGCGGGTGGCCATGCTCTCCTATTCTTCCGGCACTTCCGGCGAAGGCGAAGAGGTAGAAAAGGTACGCCGTGCCACCGAAATCGTGAAAAGTAAACGTCCCGGGTTAAAAGTGGAAGGCCCGATCCAATACGATGCCGCAGTGGACCCGGTAGTAGGCTCGAGCAAAATGCCGGGCTCGGAGGTGGCCGGGCAGGCAAGCGTGCTCATCTTCCCTGACCTGAATACCGGTAACAACACCTACAAAGCCGTACAGCGCGAAACCGGCGCACTGGCTATCGGCCCGATGCTGCAGGGATTAAACAAACCGGTGAACGACCTTAGCCGCGGATGTACAGTAGACGATGTGTTTAATACCGTGATCATCACCGCTATTCAATGCCAGGATTCGGCAGAAGCTGCCCCTTAATTCAAACCTTGCTCCTATTCAAAACTTGTGCCCATGAATATCTTCGTTGTTAATTCCGGAAGCAGCTCTATCAAATACCAGGTCTTTAAAATGCCTGCCACAGAACCGGTGTGCAGTGGTCTTGTCGATCGCATCGGCCTGGAGGGATCAACCATCTCCTATAAAACCAATGTAAACGGTACCGGGCAATCGGTCAGCAACACGCTCGACATCCCCGACCACGAGGCCGGGCTGGAACTGGTATCTCAATTATTAACCCACCGGGATACCGGCGTGATCAGCAACCCGGATGAGATACAGGTGGTGGGTCACCGGGTGGTGCACGGCGGAGAATATTTTAAGACCACTACACGCATCACACCCGATCTTAAACAGCAGCTGAAGAGTACCTTTCACCTGGCGCCGCTGCACAATCCCCCGGCCTACAGCGGGATCGAAGTGGCGGAAAAGATCTTTAAAAAAGCGGCGCAGGTGGCGGTTTTTGATACGGCCTTCTTCCAGTCGCTGCCACCGAAAGCCTACCGGTATGCCATCCCGAACAACTTTTACAATGAGCACAACATCCGGGTGTACGGGTTCCACGGTACCAGTCACCGGTACGTTTCCGCCCTGGCGGCCGAATACCTGCAGAAGCCGTCGGGCAAACTGATCACGCTGCACCTCGGTAACGGATGCAGCATGAGCGCGGTAAAAAACGGGCAGGCCGTGGATACCACGATGGGATTCGGCCCCCTCGAAGGCCTCATTATGGGTACCCGCTCAGGAGCCATCGATCCTACCGTTATCTTCTACCTGGTTGATCAGCTTGGGTACGATATCCACCAGGTGAGTAACCTCCTGAACAAGCGCAGCGGTATGCTGGGCCTCACAGGATATAGCGATATGCGCGATGTGACCCGCGCCATGCAGGAAGGCAATGCCGAAGCGGCACTTGCTTATGACCTGTATGCGTACCGCATTAAAAAGTACATCGGTTCTTACGCCGCCGTGCTGAACGGGCTCGATGCGGTCATCTTTACGGCCGGGGTAGGTGAGAACGACGCCCTGATCCGGAAATTGGTCTGCGCCGACCTGGATTACCTGGGGATCCAATTGGATGAAGAGAAAAACGGCTCCCGGGAAAAAGGGATCCGGGAAATCAATACCGCCGCCTCGGGCGTAAAGATCCTGGTGGTGCCTACGAATGAGGAGCTGGAGATCGCGAAGCAGTGTTATGAGCTTCAGAAATAGATCGGTCGTTCCTACCGGAGCACACTTTTGAAATCGTAATTAAATTCCTCGTTGTATATCGCCCTGTATTCCTGCCTGAAATTCTCGAAGGTGGCTTTTGCCAGGGAGTGCTTCCCGAGGTGGACGAGGGCTCTGCATTTTAATATCATGGCATCCTCATTTACGGGGTCGAAGTTAAAGATGTAGCTGGCTACCTGTATGATCAGTTCGGGGTGCTCCTGCAGGTTTATGGTGTTTATAAAATGAATGAACGTGTCTGTCACCTCGTTGGCGGTTTCCGATTTAAATGTGTCCAGCCATTCGTAATTGAGGTTGGCAAGGATGTTTCCGCGCTGGCCGATGGCTGCCAGCTTTGCGATCTTTTCTTCGTTAATGCCTTTCTTATCTCTTACGATGGCCAGGTAATCGTAATAATCGATGTATATCGAAGAATGATCAATGAGCATGCGCCAGGTGCCGGTATCGTTCGACATATGGCAGTTACCCATGCGGTCTAACAACGCCTTCAGCTTTGCGATGTTTACCGACCGGTTGTTGCTCGCACTTTCGGCGCTTTTATCGGGCCACAGCATCTCTTTAAGCTTTTCTGAACTGATGCCGCGCTCCCATCGCAGGTTATAGAGCAAGAGGATCAGGAAAAGCTCCTTAACAAGCGGCGTAAACTGCCTGGTGATATCGGTCCCATCTTTGTCCACTATCTGGAAATCGCCGAAGAGATACACAATATTCGCATGGTGAGGTTGCCCGTTTTCCGGGATGACGGGCGTATGATCATTACTGATTTGCGTATCGGCCGGCTGCTTATGGTTTAACCGCGGTGGCTGAAGACCGCTCTTTTTCCTTCGCGTGTAGTAGAAAAATAATCCCGCGGCCAGCAGCACCAGCACGGTGATTGCAGGATAAAGGAACCGCCTGACCTGACTTACGGCCGCGCCCCGCACCGGGACACCGGCCAGCGCCGGCGAAGACAGCGAGAAAATACCGACATGCGTCACGTCGTTATCATCGAGATAGAGCGACGCCGCAACAAACCGGTTTAATTGCTTGCTATAAAAAAGATCGGCGTACGACCGGATATCCTGGAACTGGAACGGGATCTCATCCCCAAGCCTTTCCAGTACCGGTTTTGACAACGATCCTTTAACCAGCTGCAGGGTAGATTTAAACTTGTGTTTCGGAAAGACCAGGCCATAATAAACGCCCTCTTTTTCATCGATAACGATCGAATTGCCGAACACGAAATCTTCGGGTACAGGCTTGAGCTCATAAATCCGCTTGAAACGATTTAGCTTCCGGTCATAATAAAGCAGATCATAGAGGTTACGTGATTTTAAGATCTGTTTGCCCTTGTTACTGCCATACCCGCCGATGATGTAAGCCCCGTTTTCCGTGGTTCCTAAACCGGCGAGGTACCTTGGGGTAAAAAAGTCGCCGCTATATTTTACCATGCTTTTTTTACCGGTAGCCATGTCAAGCCGCTGGAGGGTATTCTTATACATAAAGTGTCCGTATCCGCCGAACAGGTAAAAGGCGTCTTCTCCCGGGGAATAAAACTTATTATAATGCCAGTAATTGGTAAGCGGATCGGGCAGCGAAAAGTTCCTGCTCCATCGCCGCTCCGCGGGATCATATACCGACACCATGTCCTGGTCGATATAGATCGTGTACAGCTTACCATTCCGGGCATTCACATACGACTGGCTTCCAAGCAATACGTTCTGATGCCCGGAGCGATAAGAAACTCCCGACAGCGAATCATGCCTTACCGAATACCGGTACATAGAATCCGTTCCCACGATGTAGACACGGTCGTTCCCTTCATCGAACGCCACGCTCACCGGTCCGCGCACGGTAAAATCGGCCAGCATTTTCCATTTCGTGTGTTTTTGCCTGATCCATTGCGGGTTACTGATCATGGCCATAGAACCGCTTACAAGGTCTTTGATCCCGGTGCCGGTTGCGTCATCCAGCGGCCAATGGTATTTCAGCTTGTTGTTTTTCCTGATCCCGATATCCCTGAGGCGCATCGGCGGAACATCGGTTGTCTGGAAGTCGGCAAAAGTATTGGCTCCAAAGAAGATATTTACACAGTCATCCAGTGGCTGCCCGAGCTTAATGGTGTATTTTCCCCCCCCCGCGGTAAACGTAAGCAGGTTATTTTTCCCCGAATAGCGGAAGCTGATCTTCAGCCATCCGTTAAAATAATCGCTTTTGTCTATGTTATAAGGGAAAGAAACAGATACCTCGCCCATTACCAGCCGCAGGTGTCTTTTTATAGAGGCGTCCTTGTCGTAAATAAGATCGATGTTTTGCTTCCGCGAGTCGATGATCCTCACAATGTACCCGAAGTAGTCTACCTGGTCGGGAACAAACCCCAGGTCGAAGGATAGTTCAAAATCCTGTCCCAGGCAAAGGCTGCCGCCCGGGCTCAGGTCTATACCCGTTCGTTCGTCCTGCACCACTTCGCTTCCTGCCACCTGCAAACCATACGACTGTGGGTATGCACTACGGCCAAAACAACAAAGTATAGCGGCCAAAGCGCCGAGATATTTCAGAAACGTTCGCATCCCGTGTTTTCGAAGCCGTTTAAGGCCAATGAAATTGATTAGCTAGCTGGTAATTGTATAACAAGATTACAAATGTTTTTCCAAAACTCGGGCTACACCCTGACAAATTGTAACAAAACCTAACATATCCGGTCCGGCGTTCCCCTCATAGGAAGAGCGGGATTCGAAAAGCGCCGGGCAACAGCCTGTAACCAGGAGTAAATGCGATCGCCCGCGACCGGATGCCGGGGCAAGGATGTAATAAAGAGGCGCAGTATGAACTGCGCCCCTGGTATGACTCAGGGTGTTTGAAACGCCCATTGCTGGCTGTTGCTGCCGGTGCTGGTCCAGATCTGTATAAGCGCCCCGGCAACTGTCGAGTGACCGGGGACTTCCATCATTTTATTACTCTGAACCCCTTTCACGGAATAGTAGCCGCCGGAGGTACGGGTAATGATCCATTTCTGGTTATCGCCGGCGGAGGAGTCGAAAATCTGGAGTTTGGCCCCGTCAGCCACCGATTGGCCGGTAACCTCCAGCGACCGGTTACTTTGGATACCCACAATACGGTATTGACCATTGCCCAGGCTGGTTACGTTCCAGCGCTGGTTATTGCCGCCGCTATAGGTCCATTGCTGCACGGGCGTTCCGTTTGCCGTTAGTGCCCCCTTGGCATCGAGCGCCAGGCCGCTGGTACGGTTAACGATCTTATAAATACCATCGGGCAACACTACGGGATCGGCAGTACGCTGCATCGTGCTTGAAACCACCACACCCCTCGAATCCTGGCAGTAGGCATAAAAATCGGAGCCTTTTGCCGCCGACGACGATGGGACAACGGCACTGTAGGTGGTGCCCGACACCAGCGATGCGTTTACCGCTACCCACGCCCGGTTCTGCCAGGTAGTAGTAGGCTCGCTATAATAAAGCTGTGCGGAAGATACGCTCACGCCCGCCGGCATGGTTGCGTTCATGGTAACTAAACGGCTTCCGTCGGCCTGGGTGGTAACGCCGGTAATTTTTATCGAACCGAAGGGCACCCCCGCCGCTTTAAGGTAATGATCAAAATAAATGTTCCGCATGGTGGCCGCATTAGCGGTAGCTGCATGATTGAGATTTGGCGTAAAAACCTGGTTCTTAGTTACCGTAATGGCGTTTAGCGTAGCCGTTACCGCAGGCGGCCAGAAATAGGTGTCGTTGGTGGGCGCTTCGATAAAATAAGCGGCCCTGAGGTTACCGGCGCGCCTTCCCGCATCGAAATAGGTTAGCCAGGTATTGCGGTCGGCAGGGCTCAGGCCGTTGATGATCCCGGTCCAGAACGATCCCCTATCATAAAACCCGCAACCGTACTGGGCGTAGGACGCGGTTACCCGCGAGCCCAGCAGCCCCGAGAGCATCGTGGTAGAATAACCGCCCCACGAAATTCCGTAGATCCCCATCCTGGCCGAGTTCACGGTCGTTTGGGCGGCCAGCAGGTTAAATCCTTCCAGCCCGGCAATCTCCGCATCGGCGAGCGTACTCTCGTCTGGCGTAGGGGTAACCACAAACCGCGGCCCTTCACCCGCCGGTTTCGATTTCCACGGCCCCGAAGAATTGGGCGTATTACCCGTTCCGCAGATCCCCGGCAGGTCTACCGCCAGCGTAACATAGCCCCGGGCCGCAAATGTTTGGGCATACCCGGCCATGGTTTCGGCATTACCGCCGCCGCCGTGCAGCAATAAGATCCCCGGGTAGGTTCCCGCCTGCTGCGGATAAGCCATAATACCGAACACGGTATTCACGCCGCCGCGGGATTTAAACGTAAAGCGCTTCACCGTGATAGCAGACGCACCGGAACCTGAATTGGTGGTACTAATGGTGCTGAATATCGCCGGCGTGCTCGTCAGGTATGCGGCAAACGGGTCCGTTGCAAGCGTGGTAAGTTTGTTTTTATTGCCTGGCAGCAGGACTTCCGGATCAGTTACCAATGGCTTCTCAGAGCAACCGGTAACGATCATGGTGACAAAGCACAGGAAAAGAATGGCCTTCTTCATTTGATTCGTTGTTTTTTTGTTTACATGATTGGTTAATTATGGCGCCTGGAAAGCCCATTGCTGGCTGTTGCTGCCGGTATTGGTCCAAACCTGGATAAGTGCCCCCGGAGCGGTGGAATGCCCCGGTACCTCCATCATTTTATTGGCCGAAACACTTTTCACGAAGTAATAGCCCACTGTGCCCGGCGTGATCACCCACCGCTGGTTATTGGCATTGGTGGATGTGTAGAGTTGTATCCTGGTACCGTCGGCAGTAGCATTCCCGGCCACATCCAACGACTTGCCGCTCTGAACGCTCAGGATGCGGTATTGGCCGTTGCCGATATTGGTAACCGTCCACCGCTGATTGTTCCCGCCGGTATAGCCCCATTGCTGTATAGGCGTTTGGTCGGCAGTCAGGTTCCCTTTAACGTCCAATGCCAGGCCGCTGGTCCGGTTCACGAGCTTATAGGTGCCGTTCGCTAAGGCGGGGGAGGCAACGTACGGCGCAAGAATCGGCTTCAGCAGGTTCGCCACTTTAATGTGGCCGCTTACGCTGGGATGAGCGCCGTCATTGTAGTCAGCAGTTCCCTGGGTGATCCAGCCGGTCGTATTAACATAATGTACCCTGGCATCGCCCGCAGCGATGCGTGCGTTTACCGCGGCTTGCGTGGGTGTAGCTTTTACTCCGGTAAACGGGCGCAGCGCAAAGATCTCCGCGACCGGGAATTTGCTCCTGATAGTGGCCAGGAAGTTGGTATATGTGCTTTGGAACAGGTCATCGGGCACACCGGTACCATTGTCATTCTGGCCAAGATTCACGACAATTACTTTAGGTGTGTATTTTGAAAAATCCCAGTTCGGCGATGCCGGGAAAGACAAGTTCTGGAGCTTAAGGTACTGCGTCTCCATACCCGTTTTATTGGTGTTAAGCCCATAATTATTTACCAGGGCGATCCCGGGAAATGCGATCTGGGTATGTTCCGTGCCCAATAACTCCGAACACACCCAGGCATAATCAGAAACATTGGCCTGTGCACAGGTATAGCCCGAAGTAATGGAATCCCCGATATATTCGATCAGGCTTGGAAACACGTCCGGCGCTGCGGTGCTTGCTCCCGCATCAAGCGTCAAGCCCTGGAAACTAAACACGTAGGCGTAGTCTTTGCCTTGCGCGATGCTGAGCGAATGCGTGCCGCTTGCCAACGGCGAAGGCGTTAAATTAACGGTCCCGGTTACGTTAGTGTAACTTACCCAGGGACCGTTATCGATCCTGGCATAGTAATTACTGGTATTACCAAACTTTACCTTAACGGTGGTACCGGTGAATTTTACTTTGAGGTACGCTCCCCCCCAGTGACTGAAGTACTGCGCGGGATCGGCGAGATCCCAGCGCCCGAAATACTTAATGTTGGGATCTCCAAGGGCGCCTATGCCCTTTGTTGTGGCGGTGTATTTGCCCGGAGTGGTTACGGCGGGCGTTTCTTTAAGTGCTTCCGTTTTCGTACAACCGGTTAAGGCCAGAAGGAAACACAGAATCGCTGTTTTGAGCTGTTTCATGGTATAAAAATCAGGAGTGAATGGTTTCGGTGTTATTGATGTGAAGTAGGATGCGCCCAAACCAGGGCGGTCTGGCTCTTTACCATCCTGGCGCCGTCGCCGGTAAGCCTCAGGTAAAAGTCCGACGAACAGTTCACGCCATCTGCGTTGAGCGTAAGGAAGTATTGGTTGGTGGGGATCATCGAACTGTTTTCGGCAGCCTTGGCAATAGCGGTTGCCTCGTCGTATTCATCGAACATGGCCACGTACACGTTAGGAATCCCCTGGTTGCGGATGTTGGCAAACTGCCGCCACATAAAATCTCCGTGGAGGCGGGGGACCTCGTTCTTAGGCGTTCCCGGCTTCCAGTTAGACCAGGCGAACCCGGGGAATACCACGGGTTGGTAATCGATATTCCGGCCGTTGCAAATGGCGAGGTCGTTCTGCATGATACTGGCATAATTATCGGCAGCGGCCAGGCTGTTAAACGTACCTACAGACCATGGCGAGATCATATTTGACGCATAATACGCGGAAAGATTCGTAGCATCGCCGCGCCAATCGCGCTTCACGCCAATAATTACATAACAACCCTGCGCCTTAAACCAGTTGATCACCTCGAGCCACGAAGCTGCGTTGCCGGGGCGGTTGGGCACGCCTATACCCCAGATGCATACGACGGGCTTACCGTTCTGTTTCGCGTATGCGCCGGAAGTAGTATGGGTTTTCATGGCGTTGGTCCAGTCGGTTTTAATCTCCGCCTGGAAATTCGTCCACCCCGAAATATCGTACATCACGTAAAACTTCCTGCCGTAGTTCTCCGCCTGGTTACGTGCTTTGGCCATGATGCTGTTCTTAAAATCGCGGTCCCGGTTATCGGCGAACATATGTGCACCGAACCGCTGCACGGCAGCACAGTCTATACCGTATTGCTGCATCCATTGAAAATGCCGCTGAACCGTTTGCGACGTCCACGACGAGAATAGTTTTGCCGGCTGACCATTACCCAGGCTAGCATAATTGGTGGCATACGTAGTGGTGTATTCCCGTACGTCGGGATAAAGCTCGAACGTTTGATTGCCCGGCCCGGGTGTACCCCCGGCAACCCAATGCCTCCAGGAGTTAAAAGGAGAGCCATCGCCGGGTCCGCCAAACCACCCCTGGTAGCCTACCACCAGCTTGCCCACAACATCGCCTACAGGTGACGCCGATACCTCGTTTTGTTCTTTTCGGGAAGCCGCAGGGGCATCGGCCTGCCCGGGATTCTCATTTTTCGTACAGGCGCTTAAAGCCGCCGACAGGAAGAAGACGTGCGCAAAGCGCCGCAAATGACCGTGCTGGTTTTTCATGTTAGATTTCGTTTAATAATAAATAATGATGATTAGCAGCCAATTATGGCAATGCACAAATAAAAAGACGGCGGCTTAACAGCACCCTAACAAAACCTTAACCGGCAAAACCTTACGCTTTTTTCTTTTTCCCTGCTTAAAATGATGTGATTTTCAACATCGGCACGGGCCATTATTAATCTGTTAATGGGCTGTTAGCCCGTTATTATCCCGCTGTTAACCTGCGGGGTTTACTTTGTGCCGCATAGATCGCCTACTAATCAAACTACATGAAATTTCCTTTCTCTCTTAACGGCTGCGGTTTACCGCTACGCTTATCCTGTCTGCTCCTGGTGGGCATCATATGGCCCGGAGCGGTTTCGGCCCAACCCGTGGCCCGGCAAATAAAGACGCCGGAATACCGGGCACTGCAAAAGGAACTGTCATCCGGCTGGAACACGTGGTACAACAACAGCGTGATCACCCAGGCGTTGCTGCCCGAGTCATTTGCCATTAACCTCTGTATTGCCCATAAAAACAGTTCCGACTTTCTTAAAGAAGTGCTGCCGTCAACAGAGATATTGAAGCGGCCCGAGAAAGTCACGCTCGGCTTAAGGGCCGATGACGGCAGCTATACCAGCCTCCGGCTCAGCTATAAAGGCGACGAGCTTGATATCCAGACAGCCACCCGGGATGGCGAAGAATATATCCTGGTTACATCAGCCAAACCCTCGGCGGCGTATTTGATCGCAGAGGCTGGGATACTCTGGAATGCCCCGGGCGCGGTTGGCGCCTCCGCAGATCGCCTCTTCGGCGAATTTGGCGCCAGGCGGATCCAGGTGTTCTTTACGGAGAAACCCGTTCAGCAGGCTTATGTGGGCAGCACCGGGCCGCACCTTACTTTCCCGCTAACAACGGAGCTGGGAATCTCTACCGGCCGCCGGTGCACGCTTGCCGAAATCCGGTCGGTTATTGCGCAACGGCGCGCAGCACAGGAAAAAAGAGTGAGCGCTTACGGCGACCTCTCGGAACCGTTCAGGGCCATGCAATCCGTTCTCGCATGGAACACGATCTACGATGCCGCCAATCAACGCGTAATTACCCCCGTAAGCCGTTTATGGAACTACCGCTGGGGCGCGGGATATGTGCTTTTTAACTGGGATACCTATTTCGCAAGCTACATGCTCGCACTATTTAACAAAAAGCTGGCCTATGCCAACGCGGTCGAAATGACGAAAGCGATTACACGGGAAGGTTTCGTACCTAATTTCCAATCCATTGGCAGGGGTGTTTCTACCGACCGCTCACAACCGCCGGTCGGCAGTACCATCATCCTGAATATTTACCGCCAGCACCGCGATAAATGGTTCCTGGAAGAAGTGTACGATGAACTGCTTACCTGGAACCGGTGGTGGCCGAAACACCGGAATATCGACGGATACTTAGCGTGGGGATCTTTTGACGGCGCTACCGGCCGCGTATCGCAAACATTCTCGAAATATGAATCGGGCCTGGACAATTCGCCGATGTATGACGGTGTGCCGCTGGATTCAGTAACTCATACCCTCGCCCTTGCCGACGTTGGCCTGCTGAGCCTGTATATCTCAGACTGCCGGGCATTATCGGCCATCGCCTCCGAACTTGGAATGACCAATGACGCCCGTGAGCTCAACCAACGGGCAGAGCTGTATAAAAAGAAACTGGTGACGCTATGGGACGAAAAATCGGGCATTTACCGCAACAAAAGGCTTGACAACGGAGCGTTCAGCCCGCGGCTCTCACCCACCAACTTCTACCCGCTATTAGCCGGCGTACCCACCGCCGAACAGGCGGAACGGATGCTCAAAGAACACTTTTACAATGCCGGCGAATTTTACGGCCGGTTCATGATCCCCTCTGCGCCCAGGAACGACCCGGCTTTTAAAGACAACGACTACTGGCGCGGAAGGATCTGGGGGCCGCTCAACTTCCTGACCTACCTGTCATTAAAAAACTACGAAACCGCTCCGGCAAGGGCTGAGCTCATTCAAAAATCCAGGGAATTGTTTTTCAAAAACTGGCGTCTGAATAACGGCGTGTACGAAAACTACAACGCCGTAACAGGCCAGGGAGGCGATGTGATTAATGCTGACGGCAGCTACCACTGGGGCGCTCTGCTGGTTTTTATGGAATTTATTGAAAAGGGGCTGATCAGGTAATCCCGGCTACCCCGCGAATTATCTCTCGTTAAGGTTTTTTTAAGGTCTTGTTAGGGCTGCATTCATGTATTATTTGAGTGCTTGTTAAGGCTGTCTCTTTACTTAGCCGGGGAAAGGAGCACGCCATGCAATAACGCTTACCCTAACCAAAGATGAAATCAGTAGTCCGGCAACCGAAGCGGCAGCCGAACTATTGATACGTACCAATTAGAAATCTAAATAACCAATCAAATGAACTTTTATTTTACCAGTAGCAGCATGTATTCAAAATGCATGCAAAAGATGCTGCCAGCTACCCGGCTCACTTCGGTGTTGCTGATGGTCTCGATAGCAGCTTTCCCCGGGCGTACCTCAGGCGCGGAACCGGGCATAACAACTCATCGGCTTGTGCCCGTTAACGCACCCGTTACGGTTACCGGAAAAGTTACCGACAACAAAGGGGAAGCGCTTCCAGGCGTCACCGTACTGGAGAAAGGAACCACGAACACTACCGCAACCACCGGTAACGGCAGTTTCAAAATAACGGTAGCGGGCGAAGATGCCGTACTGGTGTTCTCGTTCGTTGGCTTCGATACCAAAGAAGTTAGCGTAAAGCGGCAAACCACCGTGGATGTGCGGCTCACCTCATCGAGCACCGACCTTACCGAGGTAGTAGTGGTGGGTTACGGCCAGCAAAAGAAGGTTACCGTAACCGGATCCGTGGCTTCCGTTACCGGGGCGGAGATCGTTACCACCAAAACCCAGAACCTCCAGAACACACTCACCGGGAAAGTACCCGGGCTGCGGGTGATCCAGCGAACCTCCGAGCCGGGCACTTTCGATAACAGGTTCGATATCCGCGGATTCGGTAACGCCCTGATCGTGGTAGACGGAGTGCCGCGCGGCAATATCGAGCGGATCGACCCCAATGATGTGGAGAGCATCTCCGTACTCAAGGATGCGGCGGCTGCCGTATATGGCGTACGGGCGGCAAACGGGGTGGTGCTTATCACCACTAAGAAGGGTACGCAGGGAAAGGCGCGGATCGAGTATTCCTACCTCGCGGGATTCCAGAATCCCAGCGGCTTACCCCGACCACTTAACGCGGTTGACAGGGCAGTGATCTTTAATGAACAATCCATGCACAGCCTTACCAACCCGGTGATTACCGTCCCCGACGACCTCATTAAACCCTACATCGACGGCACACGCGACGATATCGATTGGTATGACCGGGTGATGCGCGATAACGCGCCGCAGTCGCAGCAAAACCTGGGTGTAAGCGGGGGCTCAGACAAGGTAGACTACTTTGTTAACCTCGGCTATGCCTACCAGGGCGGCTTTTGGCGAACAAACGACCTCAACTATAAAAAATATAACTTCAGGACGAACCTGAATGCTGCCATCTCCGACCGGCTGAAAGCCTCGCTGAGGATCAGCGGCGTAGTCGACCAGCAGGACCGCCCTTTCCGGGATTCGTGGGAGATCTTTAAAAACCTCTGGCGGTCGCGTCCCGATGATTATTATTACGCCAATGACAATCCGCAGTATATTTACCGCAACCAGGCGGATTATCACCCGGGAGCGATCTCCAGCTCCGACTATTCCGGCTACCACATCATTAACAACAAGATCTTCCAGAGCTCGTTCTCGCTCGATTACATGGTGCCCCGCGTAGAGGGATTAACCGCACGGGGAGTGTTCAGCTACGATGTGTCTATCGCCGACAGGACGGACTACCAGAAAACGTTCGCCGAATACGAGTACAATGCCATTACCAACGCCTATACACCGGTTAACTACCAGGTACCCAACCAGGTGACCAGGAACTTCGGCAACAATCCAAGCCAGCTGGTACAGTTATCATTGAACTATAAGCATGCTTTTGCAAAGCACTCCGTTGATGCCCTGGCACTGGTTGAACAGAGCAGCAGCAGCGGCGACGGGTTCTTCGCGCAGCGCCAGCTTAGTATCTCGCTGCCTTACTTGTTTGCCGGTAATGCCGCCAACCAGGTTGGAAATGCGAGCACCGGGAGCGTTTACCAGTTCGTAAATAAAGGGTTGGTAGGCCGCATCGATTATAACTACGCCTCGAAATACCTTCTCAATCTCAGCTTCAGGTATGATGGCTCTTCGAAATTCCCATCTTCCAAACAATGGGGATTCTTCCCCTCCGTCCAGGGCGGATGGCGGATCTCGGAAGAAGGCTTCTTCAAAAGAACAGAAGCGCTGTCATTCGTTTCGAACCTGAAGGCACGGGCATCTTATGGTGTGCTGGGTGACGACGGCGCGTCTTCCTTCCAGTTTATCACGGGTTACGACTACCCGTTCAGCGGCGGCAACAGCCAGGCGCTCGGCTCGGGTTACCTGTTCGACGGATGGACGACGGCCCTCGGCTTTAGAAGCGTAGCCAACCCGAACATTACCTGGTATACCGCCAAAATGACCAACCTGGGTCTCGACGCCGATCTATGGCGCGGCAAATTGGGTATTACATTTGATGCTTTTCGCCGCGACCGCAGCGGTTTACTGGGAAACCGCCTGTTGTCACTTCCCCTCTCCTTCGGCTCGAGCCTGCCGCAGGAAAACCTGAACTCAGACCGTACGGAAGGCTTTGAACTGGCGCTTACCCATAAAAACACCATCGGCGCCGATCTTGGCATCGACATCGGCGGCAATATTTCGCTTACCCGCACCCTGAACCGCTACGTGGAGCGTGCGGCAGACGGCAGCTCGTATGCCAGGTGGCGCAACAGCCCCACAGACCGCTATAACGACGTATGGTTCGGGCTCGGTTACGTAGGGCAGTACCAATCTTACGAACAGATCCGCAATGCGCCGGTCTATACCGGCAGGGGCACCTTACCCGGCGACTACATTTACGAAGACTGGAACAACGACGGTACCATCGACGACATGGACCGCTACCCGATCGCTACATCAACCAACCCCACAGCCGATTTCAACGGGAAAAGAAACTACCCGCTGCTCAATTTCGGCCTTACACTTGGCGCCCATTTCAAAAGCTTCGACATGAATGCGCTGTTCCAGGGTGCGGCACGCGCTTATGCATCGTACGGCGAAATGTACCAGGTACTTACCTCCAATGCACTCGACTTTTTTATGGACCGGTGGCATCCGCAGGATCCAAAGAAAGACCCGTACGATCCTTCAAACATATGGGTTCCCGGGAAACAGGCCTATACGGGTACCTCCTTCGATATCAACTCTGCCAGGGGAATCCAGAACACGTCCTACGTAAGGCTGAAGACCATTGAGCTGGGATACACGCTGCCTTCAAAGCTCACGAAGAAGGCGGGCATAAGCAGCCTGAGGGTATATGCCAACGGGTACAACCTGTTCACTTTTTCGGGTGTATTGGGCATCGATCCCGAACACCCTTCTGATATCTACGGCTATATGTACCCGATGAACAAAACGGTAAATTTTGGAGCCAGTCTCCGGTTATAACATTGATAAAACCCGAAATCATGAAACATTCTATCATAAAACTGGCATCGGTCGCTTTCCTGGTCATGGGAGCTTACGCATGCAAAAAGCTGGACGTCGCGCCTCCTAACATCCTTACGGATGAAGTGGTGCTAAGCACCCCGGAAGGCATCAAAGCTTACATGGCTTCCCTGTATGGCAGGCTGCCCATCGAAGATTTTAAATACAGCGCCACGGATAACACCTTCGGCTACCGTGGTTTTAACACCTGGAACACCATCAACAGCTTATCGGTGAACACGGGCGAAAACGCAAATCGCAATTCCGGGGGCTTTCAAAACCCGGCGCAGGGCTGGTGGTCTGACGGGTACTCGGTGATCCGGTACGCCAATAACCTCATCGAGCAATTGCCGAAACAGCCGGCCCTCACCCCGGCCAACGTAAAACGGTGGGTAGGCGAAGCTTATTTCATGCGGGCTTACACCTATTTCGCGCTGGCTAAAAGGTATGGCGGCGTGCCGCTGGTAAAAAACATGCAGCAATATACGGGCAGCAACGGCGACCAGCTGTTTGTGCAAAGAAGCAGCGAAGACGAAAGCTTCGACCTGATCCGGGCCGACCTCGATTCGGCGATCAACCGGCTTGGCGAAACCAGTGAAAACCCGGGGCGGGCCAATAAATATGTAGCTGCGGCTTTTAAGTCGAGGGCCATGCTCTACGCAGGATCGGTGGCACGATACGGAATACCCGTTTCGGTGAACGGCGTAATGGTGAACGGGATCCCCGCCGCCAAGGCAAACGACTACTTTAAAGAAGCTTATACCGCCGCCAAAATGCTCGAAGGTAAGTACAGCCTGTATATGAAAAGCTGGTCGGCCACAGACAAGACAGCTGCAGCCAACAACTTCGCCAACCTGTTTTTAGATGCCGGCAGCCCCGAAAACATCTTCACCAAAGGCTATTCCTTCCCGGATGCCGTACATAGCTGGGACCACCTCTACAACCCCACACATATGACACAGAGCGGCGGCGACCGCTACTGCCCCACCCTGGATTTCGTGGAAATGTTCGATGGGCTTAACAAGAATGCAAAAGGTCAGCTGGTCACTACCAATGCCAGCGGGGCCTATCTCGTTTATAATTCAGCAGCCGAAGCGTTCAGCAATGCCGAGCCAAGGCTGAGGGGATCGGTGCTGTTTTCGGGCAGCAAACACAAGGGCGCCACAGTCGACATCCGCCGCGGCATCTTCGTGGAAACCATCGATCCTGCTACGCCGGTTCAAAAATTCTTTCCCGATGAGTCAAAGCTGGCGTACTCGACCCTCGCTTTTTACAAGGATAACGTAAAGGAATCTGCACAGGCGAACGCATCAGGGCAAACCGTTTACAAGTTATCGAACGGCGTGCAGCTTTACCCTTCCGGCCTCGACGGCGTGAGCTCGGCAAAAGGATATGCCTCAGTTACGGGTTTCCAGGGCAGGAAATACCTGCTGCCCGACCTGGCGATCTCAAACACCAACATCCACCAGTCAACCCAGCCGTGGATCGAGCTCCGGTACGCCGAAGTGTTGCTCAACCGCGCGGAAGCCGCACTGGAGCTCTTCCAGAACAATGGTACCGTACCCGGTGCGGCCGACCTTCAGCAGGATGCTTTTGAATGTATGAACCTGGTACGTAACCGCGCCGGCGCCCAGTTACTGGCAAGTAAGGCCGATCTTTCTTCGGGTGCCGCGCTCACCCTCGCCGCCGGCGGATACGCGGTCGCCCCTAATCGCGCGCAGCAGCTGATCCGCGTGGAGCGCAAAAAGGAACTCGCCATGGAAAACAAGACTTATTGGGACCTGAAACGGTGGAGGACCTTCGACCAGGAAGTAAATGCCCGTATCTGGCGGGTATGCATGCCTTTCTTGTTTGCCAAAGGGGCGACTGCCGTGGCGGCCGACGACGTGCAGGGGAAATGGGCGCTGGACTGCCGCTACGATGAGCGGGGCTCTGCTTTCACTTTCCCGGTAAGGAACTACTACGAGCCGATCCCGGGAACGGAGATCACCAAGGGTTTATATGGCAACCCGGGACTTAATTAAGATACCGACATAATTCACATAACATGAAGATGAAAAAAATAGGCTACGCAATAGCAGCCGCCATCCTGTGTGCAGGTTTGCATGCCTGCGAAACGGATAACTACGAAGCGCCCGGCGAGACGCTGCAAGGCCGGGTAAGCGATGCGGCCGGAAATGGCCTCCAGTTGGAACAGGGCGCCAGCAGTGCACGAATAAAAATGGAAGAACTAAGCTTTAAAAACCCGGTACCGGTTTACCTGAACGTTAAACAGGACGGAAGCTTTATTAACACCAAAGTATTTGGCGGCAGGTACCGTGTTTTCCCGGTTGAGGGGCCTTTCTTCCCGCTCGATAGCACGCAGATGCAGCTTGTAGACATCAGCGGCCCGGCCACGGCGAACTTTAAGGTGATCCCTTACCTGAACGTTGAATGGGTAGGCGATCCCGTAGTAGCGGCAGATAAAAAGATCACCGTATCTTTTAAGTTTACCCGTAACGCCGCTCCTGCCGGTTTTACCCAACCTGCACCGGCAGATTACCAATTATTTATCTCCACCACGCAGTATGTTGGCAATAACAATTATGACAACACCCGCGTAGGATCTGTAGTTACCGCTACCGCGGCGATGGAGAACCAGGTGCTCACCATCACTTCATCTCAGCCGATGAAATACGCCACCACTTTTTATCTCCGCGTAGGTGTGCGCGTGAATGATAGTTTCAAGAAGTATAATTACACGCCTGTAAAATCAATCGTAATTCCCTAAACCTGTTACCTGACCCGTCCCGTAATAAATCACGGGGCGGGTTTTTTGATCGCCTTCGAAGGTAAATCGGTGTCTGCTTACCGCTTAAGCATGCGTTCTTCAATGCGTTTGATCACTTCCATGCGATAATTCCGGCTAATGGGAAGCTGGCGTTCGCCGATGCGGATCATGTTCCCTTCTAACGCGTCTATCCGCGCGATGGCCACCAGGAAGGACTGGTGGATCTTTAAGAACTGCACCTGCGGCAACTGCACTTCAAGTCCCTTCATGGTAAGATACGCAATGATCCTTTTACCCGTGGTGCAGATCATCACATAGTTCCCCAGGGCTTCGAAATATAAAATATCCTTTAGTTCTATTTTTTCGATCCGTTTATCGGAGCGGACGAAAAGATAACCGGCAGAGAAATCGTGCGTCGGCCCGAAACTAAGCTCATGGTAATCTTTTGCTTTATGAACCGCCTTCAGGAACCTGCCGAGCGCGATGGGCTTAAGCAGGTAATCGACTACATCCAGCTCGTAGCCGTCCAACGCATAGTTGGGAAAGGCCGTGGTAAGGATAACCAGCGGCTTGCCGGCCGCGGAGCGAAGGTAATCGAGCCCCGACCGTCGCGGCATCTCGATATCGAGAAAAACGAGGTCGATCGGGTCTTCCTGCAATGCCGTTTCCAGTTTTGCGATGTTTTCGCACTGCCCGCGCACATCAAGAAAAGGCACCTGGCCCGCAAATTCGCGGATCACTTTGCGCGCCACCGGTTCATCGTCTACGATCAGGCAAGTCAGGCGTTTCATAGGTTTAAATTCAGTATTACAGTGAACAGGCCATTTTCCGCGGTAATGGTTAAGGTGTGGCGTTTCGGGTAAAGCAGTTCCAGCCTGCGTTTTACATTTGCCAGGCCGATGCCGCCGGTACGGGCTTCGGGCGTTTCGTAAGAATTTACACAGCGGAAAACCACTTCGCTACCATGTTGTACCAGGCTAACGGTTACGCGGTTTTCCCGCCCGTCGTCACGCGTGCTGTATTTAAAAGCATTTTCTACGAAAGCCACGAATAACAAAGGAGCGATCTTTAACCCTGGGTTTTCTACACGGGTATCCAGCGAGATTGCCAGGCTCGTATCGCTCCGTGCACGCTGCAATGCGATGTAATTTTCGAGGTAGGCAGCCTCTTTGCCCAGTTCTACGAAATCCGTGTCAGCCTCGTATAAATTATACCGCAGCAGGTCTGAAAACTGCACCACCATTTCGCGGGCCCTGGTATTTTCCATCTCAATGGTACCGTAAATCGTGTTCAGCCCGTTGAACAGGAAATGCGGGTTCACCTGCGCACGCAGGTATTTTAGCTCGGTTTCCAGCTGCGAGATCTGGATATTTTTCATCAGCTGGCGCTGCTCCGACCACTTCTGCGCGTAGAATAACAAGGTGGAGATCACCAGGAACCATACCGCATTCACGGAATTCCAGTAAAAATACGAGTCGATCGTCATTACGTCTTTCGGCCATACTTTCGCATCCCAAAACTGCTGGTTCAGGCTCCGGAGATACGTATAAGCGAGAACGATGGCCAGCAGGCCTGCCACATACCCTGCATATCGCCGGTTATCCAGTAATACAGGTATCAGGAACCGCACATTGGTATACAGTAGCAGCGCAATCATGCCATAGAAAAGCAGCAGCGGCTGCAGCGACCATAAGAAGCCCCGCTGCATGATCCAGCCGCGGGAGTCCATGATACCATACACGACGTACAGCAACCAGAAAAGCCAGAAGAATAAATTGTTTTTGTTGATGATGAAACGCATAGCGATACGCTCTGTACACTCAAAGCTACAGGAAAAACAGAAATTCCGGCAGCTTTGGCTGGTCGTCGTTCCTGATTTCAGGTAAAATATACCGCTTGTGTAGGTTTCCTTCCAGGATATCCAAAAATTTTTCTGGAACGGTGCAAATACATGATCTTCAGCGTCACACCCATTTCGTATGACATTACCCGTTCCCTCATCGCGCCTGCGTTCTATAGATCTGCTGCGCGGCATTATTATGGTGATCATGGTGATCGATCATGTACGCGTATATTCCGGTCAGCCACCCGGCGGACCGGAGCCGGGAATCTTCTTTACCCGCTGGGTCACGCATTTCTGCGCGCCGGTATTCGCCTTCCTGGCGGGCTCGGCGGCTTATTTTCACGGGCTCAAAACCAATCTCCGGCAGTTGTCCGTGTTTCTGCTCACCCGCGGCAGTATGCTGGTAGTACTCGAGCTTACGGTGGTGCGACTGGGCTGGACCTTCAACCTGCGCCTCGACCAGTTCATGCTGGCAGGAATTATCTGGATGCTGGGTTGGAGCATGATCATCATGGCTGCCCTGGTGCGGCTTAAGCCGGCCGCGGTCGGGATCACCGGGCTGGCAGTGATCATTTTCCAGGATGTATTCAAACTCGTGCCCCGCATGGCGCCGGATTCCATTCGCGGAGCGTTTGCAAGGTACTGGGAGATCATTTACCCCTCGGGATCCAACGGCCCGGACTGGATCTGGGTGCTGTTTTCCGTCGTCCCATGGGTGGGCGTCATGGCGGCGGGTTACGGTTTTGGCATCGTCTTCAGGATGGAGCCGGCCAAACGCCGCCAGGTCTGCCTGGTGATCGGGATCACAGCGATCACTATTTTCCTGGCCGCGGGCAGCGTGATGACCATTTTACAACCCGGCAGCGCCAATACATGGCCATTCCTTTTCAAATTGCTCAACCAACGCAAATATCCCGCCTCACAGCTATACCTGTGCATGACGCTCGGCCCGGCAATCGCGCTGATCCCCCTGGCGGAAAAGGCGAAAGGGCGATTAGCCGAAGCGCTCATCACCATCGGCAGCGTACCGCTTTTCTACTATATCCTCCACATCCCGCTTCACCACGTAAGTGCTTTCGTAGTGAACCTCCTCCGTAGCGGCCGTACCGGGCAGGAATGGTACCACGTCGCACCCTTTACCGATGTTCCGCCAGCGTTTAAATGGCCGCTCTGGTGCATTTATGCTGTTTTCGCGGTGAACGTGGTAATGCTATATTTTGCCTGCCGCTGGTACGCGAACTACAAGCGCATGCATCCGAAGCAGAAATGGATGAGGTACATATAGGAGGCAAGCACCGCCACTTCTAACACCGAAACGAGCAAATAAATCGCTAGAGGCGGCAAGCAGCTCACGGTCACAAAACGGGACGTATTTCCGGCGCCCGTTCTTATTGCAGAGCCGGCCAATCAATCCTTTAACATCCCGTGCCATAATGCCGCTGTATACGGCTCTTTTATACAGGGTGATCCTAATGGTCGATGTCCGTGTAATTTTATTACGATAAATTCGTAATACTACGAATTTATCGTAATATTGTTTTAAGTATTCCCGATTACTCTTAATCATAAAATGAACGATCATGAGAGACAAGACCTCATCGGCGGGCCACCCGGCCAAACAACTGTTATTGCTCTCGGTAATTGGCATCCAGGTATTACTATTTACCGCCTCCACGCGATTCGGTCAGCCGGGCCGCCGGATAAAAAGTACCGGTTTGCCAGGCCGGCAGTCTACGGCTCCCGTAAAAGCGGATACGGCTAAACGAATTATATATTCGTCCTTTCCTTCACGGTAGCATGCCAGGCTTTAGTGCCCGGATATAATCAAATCGGGTATTTCGCAAAACCGCCTCATAATTGACTATATACCTGTTTATCCCTGTGCATTAAGCCGTGGGAATCATCCAGGTTTGCGCCATGTATTTAACCCGCCGCACCAGGTGAAAGCGGGTAATGTCCCGCACGCCCGCTTCGCGTGTGCGGTTTTGCCCGACATTGGCCTGCATAACGACTGTTGTACCGGTAGCCTGTAACCACCTTTCTTACCTCCTGACCACTAACTGGTGCCTATTGCCAATTCTAAAATCCTGCTTATATTACAGCGACTTAACAGATACCCGCAATAAATGCGCAGATCGTTTTATCTCCTCCTGCTGGTATTTTTTTAATACAGGCGCGCGGGCCCAGGTTAGCGTCCCCGGTGCCAGGAGACCCGATAAATAAAGAACGGGCGGGCAAAGCGATCTATTTGCGGGTAAGGCTTATCGTACAATGTAAAATCGGAGACTTGAAAGATCTCTACAAAGAAATGAATAAGGCGATGCAAGGAACGCCGGTTATGGCAATGAGCTTTTTAAAGGACTTTTTTCTCAGGACACGGCATATTACCTTGTACGCCTGTTGCATGGCGGTACTGGTGTTCCTGCTAAAATGGTTGCAGTGGAAGCTCCTGATCGTTGACAATTCACTGGATATTTACATCGGCCTTATCGCTCTTTTTTTTACGATGCTTGGTATTTGGGTGGCTACCCAGCTGGTTAAGCCGAAGATAAAAACGGTAGTGGTAGAAAAAGAGGTTTATATAACGCCGCAGGATTCGCCTGTTATTAATGAAGCCGAGCTGAAAAAGCTCCACCTGAGTACCCGCGAGCTCGAAGTGCTGCGGTTGCTGGCGAAGGGACACAGCAATGCGGAGATCGCGGAACAGCTGTTCCTGTCGCTGAGCACGGTAAAAACACATGCATCCAATCTCTTTGTAAAAATGGACGTAAAAAGCAGGACACAGGCCATCGAAAAAGCCAAACGATTGAAGATCACCGCTTAAAACAACATATACTTTCGTATGAATTCATCGCTTAAGCGAATTTGGTACTAAAGTATGAGTACCTTTTTGTTTGCCGTTTTTAGTTTTGAGACCTCCTAAAAACACAAAAATGAAACGAAATGTATTGATCTTCGGATTGGTTCTCGGAACGATCCTGTGTGTACACATGATTTACATGGTAAACCTGTGCTACAATAATCCAGATTTTAAAACTAACGATGTAGTTGGCTATACGGCCATGATCGTTGTATTGTCCCTGATTTTTTTTGGTACCAGGAACTACCGCAACAAGGAGCTGAACGGGGTGATCTCCTTCGGAAACGCGTTTAAAACGGGCGCCCTGATCGCCCTGGCGGGCGCCACTATGTATGTGGCGGTGTGGTTCTTTTACTACTACCTGTTTGTGCCTGACTACCTCGATAAATATATTCCGCACGTGTTAAAAAGCGCCGCCGAAAAAAGCCCCGCAGAGCTGGCCGCCAAAACCAGAGAGATGCAAAGCTTTAAGGAAATGTACCAGAACCCGCTTTTTGTAGTGCTTATCACGTATGTGGAAGTATTGCCGCTGGGGCTGATCGTGGCGTTGATCAGTGCGCTGGTCCTTCAAAGGAGGAATAAGGCAGAATTAGCAAAGTGAAAACGGTCTGTCGCGCGGGCAGGAATAAAAGCTGAAACAGTTTATTATTACCCCAGAAGCGTGAGTACCAGGCCAATCTCTTCGCGGATCTTTCCGGCCAGTGCCACCAGATCCTCCTGGTAGCCCGTCTCTTCCAGGTGCTCCAGCTGTTCCGCAAGCACCGATAGCGCCGGCAGGCCGGTAGACACCGCCGTTCCGTACAACTTATGTCCCATGCTTCTCAATTCCTTCACCGGCTGTGTTAATATGCCGTTATTTAACGCCGACAGTGTAAGCCTGAGCTCTGTCCTGGTGAGGGAGAGCACTTCATCCATTACGACAGGGTCATTACCGATGTAATTTTCAAGCTGCGTAATGTCAAAATGTGCGGCCTTGTCTGCCGCAGCGATCTTCTTATCGGGCAGCCATTTCTTCAACAGGAGTGTGATCGTTTCTTCTACTATGGGTTTCACCAGGAAATCATCCATCCCTGCCTCAATGCATTTCTCCTTCTCACTTTTCACGTTGCCGGCAGTGAGCGCAACGATAGGGACATGCGTTCCCTGCTCCAGCGTTCTGATCCTGCCGGTCGCTTCATAGCCGTTCATTTCGGGCATTTGTACATCCATCAGCACCAGGTCGGGAAGCCGGTTCCTGCAGTAATTCACGGCTTCGGCTCCATTTTTACACTCGATCACCGTTGCATGGGGCGCCACCCGCTGGATGAGGGTACGGGCCAGCAGCATATTTACGTTATTATCCTCGGCCACCAGGATACTGATCGGGCCGACT
Organism: Hufsiella ginkgonis; assembly: GCF_009834915.1. Taxonomy (GTDB): domain Bacteria; phylum Bacteroidota; class Bacteroidia; order Sphingobacteriales; family Sphingobacteriaceae; genus Hufsiella; species Hufsiella ginkgonis. The sequence goes on from NZ_WVHS01000004.1 coordinate 454,655, forward strand.
AATTGTTCGTGCCCTGGAACCTGTTCATTCCCGGTATTTGCCGGGCTCTCCTTCCTGTGCAGACGTGAAAGTGCGGTATAAAGGTCCTGCATCTTGATGGGTTTCACCAGGCGGTGACTCACTTTAAGCTCTTCACAGGCCCGGATCACCTTCTCATCATCAGAAGAACTATACAGCAGGAGGATGGGGAGCTCTTCCGGCGTGCCGTAAAAATTCTCCCGGATCTTCCGGATGGTTTCCAGCCCGTCCATATAAGGCATGTGGTAATCCATCATTACCACGTCGAACTGCTCACCTTTTTCCAGGTAATGGAGCGCTTCGAGCCCGTTTTTGGCGGCCGTGCTCCGGATGTCTTTCAGCAGCAGCATCTGCTCCACGATCATCCTGTTGTTCTCATTGTCGTCTACGATCAGTACGTGCCTGATCGGCTCCAGGTTTTCCCAGTGCTCCGGTTCTCCCTGCTCGGCTTTCAGCACAATATCGAAGTAGAAGGTGCTGCCTTTGCCCGGTGTACTTTCCAGCTGCAGGTAACTGCCCATCAGGTGCAGCAGCTTGTTAGAAATGGTGAGGCCGAGGCCGGTTCCGCCATACTTTTTGGTGGTCGACCCGTCCTCCTGCGAAAAAGCTTCGAATATCTTCCGCTGTTTTTCGGGCTTAATGCCGATCCCGGTATCGCGCACGGCGAAACGGAGCGTGATCTGGTCGCCGGTATTGGCCAGCGCTTCTATTTTCATCTCAATCTCTCCCCTTTCGGTGAATTTAGAGGCGTTGCTCAGCAGGTTGATCAGCACCTGTTTCAGGCGCACCGTATCTGTCCAGATAAACCGGGGCAGTTCCGGGGGAATGTTCAGGAGCATTTCCAGTCCCTTGGTCTGGATCTGGTAGGTAATGATATCCGTTGCCTGCGATCCCAGCTCGTACAGGTCGCATTTTTCGATCTCCAGCTCGAGCTTGCCTGCTTCTATCTTCGAAAAGTCGAGGATGTCGTTAATAATACTCAGCAACGCGCCTGCCGATTGGTTAACGATGGTGAGGTATTGCTGCTGGATCTCGTTGAGCCCGGTTTTCAATACCAGGTCGGTAAAGCCGATCACCCCGTTCAGTGGTGTACGGATCTCGTGGCTCATATTTGCCAGGAACTCTGATTTGGCCACGCTAGCCTGCTCGGCCTGTAGTTTGGCAGCCTCCAGCTCGCCCCGCTGGCGTACGCGTTCTGTAACGTCCTGGGTAAAGATCATGATGCCGCCAATCACGCCGTCTGACCGGTACCAGGGCCTCATTTCCCAATTGGTGTACTTTTCTGACCCGGTGTTGCCGGCAATGTGCTTAAACTCGTCCTGTTTCTCTATGGCGCCATGCAGGATACGTTGATGCCTCGCTTTGCTTTCCTCGGGCAGCCCCGGGAAAACGTCATAATAGGAAACGCCCGCCAGCTCGCGGTCATGCAGGTTATAATCTTCGATCCAGCAGTTACTTACCGCGGCGAACCGCATATTTTTATCCAGCATCGCCACTGCGGCGGGGGCATGCTGCACAAATGCGGCCAGGCGAGCCTTTTCGGTTACCAGCGCGTTCTGTATCTGCTGCCGTTCCGTGATATCTACTGCATTACCGATCACGTAGCGTTCGCCATCCTGCGTGGTCTGCAGGATATTGCTGAACATCCATACCAGCAGTGAGCCATTCTTGTGGCGGGTCACCATCTGACCTTTCAGGCTGCCCGCTTTTTGTATCTCTGCAAGGTAGGCCGATAAAAGCGGGTGTCTTTCTTGGGGGACAATATCAAAAAGGCTCCGCGCCGTGATCTCCCCGGGGGTATAACCCAGCATGGCGGCGCCGGCCGTGTTTACCGAGAGAAAATTTCCTGCAAGGTCATGCGTGCACATTAGTCCCTGCGAGTTTTCGAAGAACGCCCTGAAACGCGCCTCACTGGCAGCCAGCTGCGATTCTTTGGTTTGCTCGACGGTAATGTCGCGACCAATAGCAAAGATAAGCTTCGTGGGTGCCTCGGGCGCCGCTACCCAGTGTACGGGCTTGTATTCGCCGGCGGCGGTTTTAAAACGAAGGGTAAAGCTAACCGCTTCCTGTGTATCCGACAACTTTTGCAGCGCGGTCACCGTATGGGCGTGATCATCCGGATGAAGAATATCGAACAGCGTGTTTTTTAACAGGAACGCATCGTCGTACCCCAGCATTTTCTTAAAAGCGGGGTTCACTTTCCTGAAAACGCCGCCGGTTTCCACTATGCAGATCAGTTCGTCGGAAAACGTAAATACCTTTTCGAAGATCTTTAGCTCTTCTTTTTGCCGCCGTTCTACGATGAGCGACATCACTTCCTGCGCCAGCAGCTGCATAGACCGGCGTTGTTTTTCGGTGAGCTTATTGGGCTTGGTGTCTATTACGCACAGGGAACCAAGTGCATAGCCGTTCGGATCGATGAGGGGATACCCGGCGTAAAAACGGATATCCGGAGCGCCCGTTACCAGCTTATTTTCTTTGAAGCGGTCGTCTTTGGTGGCATCGTTCACCTCCAGGGGGACATCCGTCATGATCACATGTCCGCAGAAAGCGAGGTCGCGCGGAGTTTCATCTGTCGTAATCCCTACTTTCGACTTAAACCATTGCCGGTCTTTATCGATAAAGGATACCAATGAAATAGGCATATCACAAATAAGTGATGCAAGTTCGGTAATACGGTCAAACTCCTCTTCGGCCAGGGTATTTAAGATCTGGTATTCCGCAAGGGCTTTTAACCGTTCCGTTTCATTTGCCGGTATTGGGTAGGTGCTCAATGCCTTTTATCTTATATACGCTTTAAAGCTGATAAAGATTTAAATGAACTCACCATTTTTGTTCAGTCCACCGGCAAAGGGTGGCTTAAAACTTCCAGCTTAACACGTAAACAGGCTGCGGCGCAAGCTCTTTTACCGTTTCGCCATCACCCTGCTCCACGTTTTCTACAAAGATGTCGAGCCGGTTCTTTTGTTTCCAAAGCTCCGTATCGTAGCTGGGTTCCCAGGAGCCTACGCCAAAGCTGGTGAGATCCGAGGTCGTCCAGGCTCCCTTTTCCAGGTCGGAAGAGAAAGCGATCGACACCTTAGCGCCACGTTCTTCATCGCGGTAGATCATAGCCGCGCGTTTTACGCCATTCTTTTCGCTAACCACTAACTGCGGGCGCGCTATCGGGATGCGTTTTGTTCCCCCGCCGGAAAGGCTGAAGGGCGTTTTTCGTTCAGAGATCTGCTTAACCGTCCACTGCGTTCCATCGTGGTATACCAGCCGGTATTGCGGGACATTGGCGTCAGGAGATCTCCAATAAGTGGCAATGTAGGGCCGGCCCAGGTTATCCGCGGCCATGGAGGTGCTGTTAATCAGCTCGCTGTTTTGCGGGATGCGGGCGGCATATTCGGCGGTAGCGGCGGTAATGGGCAGCTTGTATCGTTCGCCGGTGCTTTTTTCCCACGTTTTTCCTCCGTCTTTCGAGCGGGCATAGCAAAGATCGTGGTTGGTGGCCACATCGCCGGTCTCACGCCAAACCCACGACAGGTGTATGGTACCAAGATTATCCGTTGTCATTTGCCAGTACGCGTTGCGCCGGCCCTCACCATTTATCCAGCCATCCTGCACCTGCGTCCATTTCTTTTCTTTTACGTTGTAGCGGTTCAGCATCAGGTCGCCGTTGCCCGACTGCCCGTCACGGTAGAGGAACATCAGGCCGCCGTCGGGCAGGCTGTAGAACTCCGGGTAGGTGGCGTTCTTTTCCTTGATCCCGGTCATCGGCATTTTCGCGGTAAGCTGCAGCGAGCCGGGACGGACGCTTCTGGCATAGTTGAGCGGGTTATTGTGGTGGTCCCAGGATACGTGAATAAACCCGTCGCCGTCCAACATAATACTGATCGAACGATGTGCATCCATCGCGTTACCCTTGAATTGCGTGATGTGGCTCTCCCATTTCCCGGCGCCGCTTTTTCGTTTGGCGAGCACCAGCCGCTGGTCACCATCGTAGAACGCCGTGTATTGGGTACCTTTAAACGTGACCAGTGAGTTATGACGAAAAACCACAGTGTTTACCGAGTTCCTGGCCCAGGCATCGGCGACCTTCACCAGTTTAACGTGTTTGTCCTGTGCAGATGCCGACAGGGCGGCCATCCAAAACAGGATGAACAGTTTTCCGAAAATTCCGCGTAAAGGCGCCATAATAAAAGGTTGAGTTTGGGCAAAGCTAGTGAATTAGTGATAGCAAGTTTATTTAACAGGTTAATATCCTGACAAGCTTGTTTGATATCTTCAGCTATTTCCACCCTCCTCCAAGGTCCCTGTACACATTTACGATGGCATTCAGCTGCCCCTTTTTGGTCTCGATCAGCTCCAGCCTCGACTCGAGGGCATCGCGCTGGGTCATCAGCACTTCCAGGTAGTCGGCGCGGGCCGATTTAAACAGGTCGTTCGATATGTCGATCGATTTCGTAAGCGCATCCACTTGTTTCGATTTCAGGTCATAGCTTTTCTCCAGGTTATCGATCCTGGAAAGCTGCGTCGATACCTCCAGGTAGGCGTTCAGGATGGTCCGCTGGTAGTCATACATCGCCTGCAGCTGCCGGGCATTGGCGTTGTAGAACTCCGCTTTTATCGCGTTGCGGTTCACCAGCGGTCCCGCCAGGTCGCCGGCCAGGGAATACAGCATCGACTCCGGAAATTTTACCAGGTACGAAGGTTTAAACGCCTGGAACCCCAGTGCGGCCGAAATGCCGAACGACGGGTAAAACTCCGCGCGGGCCACCTTTACGTCCAGCCTCGCCGCCATGAGTTCCAACTCGGCCCGTTTAAGGTCCGGTCTGTTGGCCAGCAACTGCGATGGCACGCCGGCGTGGATCGCCGCAGGCATTAATCCAAAGAAATCGCTTTTGTCTCTCGGGATCTCCTGCGGGTACCGCGCCAGCAGGAAGTTGATCTTGTTTTCGGTCTCTTTGATATTCTGAAGAATCTCGAACTCCAGGCTCTGTGAGTTGAGCACCTCCGCCTGGAACTTTTGCACCGCGAGCTCCGTTACGCGGCTGGCTTCTTTTTGCACCTTTACGATCTCGAGGGCATTCTCCTGGAGACCGATGTTCTGCTTCACCATCTCCAGTTGGTTGTCGAGGGCCAGCAGCTCGTAGTACGAATTGGCCACTTCGGCAACGAGGTTGGTGAGCACGAAGTTCTTGCCCTCAACCGTCGCCAGGTACCGGGTTACCGCGGCTTTCTTCGCGGTACGCAGCTTTTTCCAGATATCGACCTCCCAGTTCGCGTAGACGGCGGCGGTATAATCCATCAGCGGGTCGGGCGTTTCTTTACCGGGCGCGATCTCCGTAGATGCGTCGCCTGCGCCCTGGCTGGTGTAACGGCCCACTTTTTCGACGCCTATACCCACTTTCGCGCCCACTGTGGGCAGGATCTGTCCTTTACGAAAGCGGATGTCGTTCTTCGCCATCTCTATTTCCTGGAGCGTGACGTTCAGCTCCTGGTTATTTTTAAGCGCCGTGTCGATCAGGGCTGCCAGGTGCGGATCCGTAAAGAAACTCCGCCAGGGCAGGCTCGCGGTGTTGGTGGTATCGCGGCTGATGTTATACGCGCCGGGAACCTGTTTATTTTCAGTCGTCTGCACGATCGCGGGGACCTTGCAGCTGGCAACGGCCAGGGATAAGCCCAGCAAGCCGATGCACGTATGTATCTTATTGATCTTATACATTATGGTCAATTTCTTCGGTTAACGGATTTTCTTCTTCCTCTTTTACAAGCACATGTCGCTCTGAGATCTTGCCGAATATGTAATACAACCCGGGGATAATGATTACGCCGAAAACAGTCCCGATAAGCATGCCGCCTGCTGCAGCCGAGCCGATGGTGCGGTTACCTGTAGCGCCGGGACCCGAAGCGAATACCAGCGGGATAAGCCCGGCGATAAAGGCGAACGACGTCATCAGGATCGGGCGGAACCTCACCGCCGAACCCTCAATGGCGGCTTTTAATACCGAATCCCCCGCACGGTGCCGCTGCACGGCGAACTCCACGATAAGCACCGCATTTTTGCCCAGCAGGCCGATCAGCATCACCATGGCCACCTGGGCATAGATGTTATTCTCCAGCCCGAAGATCTTAAGCAGCAGGAAGGCACCGAAGATCCCGGCCGGGAGCGACAGGATTACAGGGAACGGCAGCACAAAGCTCTCGTATTGCGCGGCGAGGATCAGGTACACAAACCCGAGACAGATCAGGAAAATATAAACCGCCTGGTTACCGCGGGCCACCTCATCCGCCGAGATCCCCGCCCAGTCGATGCCAAAGCCGCGGGGGAGCTTCGCCTTTGCCACTTCGTTAACCGCCTGGATGGCAGAACCGCTGCTGTAACCCGGCGCCGCAGCACCGCTGATCTCCGAAGCGTTGTACATATTATGGCGGGTGATCTCCGACAAACCGTATACCTTTTCTATCTTCATGAAGGCAGAAAAAGGCACCATCTCCTCCTTGTCGTTTTTAACATACAATTTCAGGATGTCTTCCGGCAGCGCCCGGTATTGCGGCAGCGCCTGTACCATTACCTTGTACTGGCGATCGTATTTAATAAAGTTGGTTTCATAATTACTTCCCACCAGGGTGGAGAGCGTATTCATGGCATTTTCTATAGTTATCCCTTTCTGCTGGGCGATGTCGTTATCGATGCGCAGCATATATTGCGGGAAACTGGCGCTGTAAAAGGTGAACACCGACGATAATTCGGGCCGCTTTTCCAGTTCGCGCACGAAATCGCGGCTTACGGTTTCCATCTTTTTATAGTCGCCCGACCCGGCTTTGTCCAGCAAACGCAGCTCGAAACCGCCCGCAGCCCCATATCCCGGCACGGCCGGCGGCTGGAAAAATTCGATGGTGGCACCCGTAATGTCCTTCGACTTCTCTTCCAGCTCCTTAATTACCTCCTGTACGGAGTGCTTGCGCTCATCCCAGCTTTTGAGGTTGATCAGGCAGGTTCCCGAGTTGGCGCCCGTGCCTTCCGTAAGGATCTCATACCCGGCCAGGGAGGACACGGATTGCACGCCTTCAACGTCTTCTGCGATCTTCTGCAGCTTCTCGGCGACCTGGTTGGTGCGCTCCAGCGATGATCCCGGCGGTGTCTGGATCACGGCGTAGAACATCCCCTGGTCTTCGTTCGGGATGAACCCGGAAGGCAGGCTGTTGTTGAGCAGCCACGTACCGGCGCAAAACGCGATCAGCATCACGAAAGTGACTACCCGGCGGTTAACGATCGCGCCCAGCAGCCGCCGGTACCTGCCGGTAAGGTTATTAAACCAGCGGTTAAAGCCGTCGACGCCTTTGTTAAGGACCGTTTTCTTTTTAGGTTTTCCGTGTGTATTCTTAAGCATCATGGCGCAAAGGGCCGGCGTTAGCGTTAACGCAACTACTCCCGAAAGGATAATGGAGGTCGCCATGGTGATGGAGAACTGCCGGTAAAAGATCCCTACCGGCCCCGACATAAAGGCGACCGGGATAAATACCGCTGCCATTACGAACGTGATGGCGATAATGGCTCCGCTGATCTCGTGCATCGCTTCTTCCGTGGCCTTAAGCGGCGAAAGATGTTTCATTTCCATTTTTGCGTGCACCGCCTCGATCACCACGATGGCGTTATCGACCACGATCCCGATAGCCAGCACCAGCGCGAACAAGGTGATGAGGTTCAGCGTGATCCCGAAATAGCTCATGAACACGAAGGTACCGATAAGCGATACCGGCACCGCAATGGCGGGGATCAGCGTAGAGCGCCAGTCGCCCAGGAACAGGAACACCACCAGGCCCACCAGGATGAACGCTTCTACCAGCGTGTGCACCACTTTTTCGATAGAGGCATCGAGGAACTTGGAAACATCATAACTGATCTCGTAATCCAATCCCTTGGGGAAGGAGCTGGCTTTGATCTCCGCCATTTTTACCTTGATGTTCCTGATCACCTGGCTCGCATTACTACCGTAAGACTGCTTTACGGTGATGGCGGCAGACGACCGCCCGTTCAGGTTGGAATAAAGGTCATACATAGAACTGCCGAACTCGATCTGCGCCACGTCTTTCAACCGCAGGATCTCCCCTTTGGAAGTAGACCGGAGGATGATGTTCTCATACCCTTCTTTGGTATTAAACCGCCCGGGATACTTAAGCACATATTCAAAGGCCTGTGAGCGTTTACCCGAGCTCTCCCCGGTTTTACCGGGCGACGCTTCGAGGCTCTGCTCGTCCAGCGCTTTCATTACCTCTTCGGCCGAAATCTTATACGCCAGCATCCGGTCGGGTTTTAGCCAGATGCGCATAGCATACTCGCGGTTACCCAGGATATCGGCAACACCTACGCCATCTACCCTTTTCAGCTCGGAAAGGATGTTGATATCGGCGAAATTGAAGAGGAACTTTTCGTCCATATGCGGATCCTTACTGTACAGGTTAATGTACATCAGCATGTTGGATTCCTCGCGGGTGATCTTCACCCCTTCGCGTACCACCAGCGGCGGCAGCTTGTTTACCACCGAAGCTACGCGGTTCTGGATATTTACCGAGGCCTGGTTAGGGTCGGTTCCCAGGTTAAATACCACCTGGATGGTAGCTTCGCCGTCGTTACCCGCATCGGAAGCCATGTACTTCATGCCGGGCACGCCGTTAATAGCCCGTTCAAGCGGGATAAGTACCGCCTTGGTCATGAGCTCCCCGTTGGCGCCAGGGTATTCTGCCGTAATATTCACCTTCGGCGGGGAAATAGACGGGAATTGCGTAACCGGCATCTGTGTGATCGCAAGCACCCCTAAGAAGGTGATAATGAGCGATATCACGATAGACAGAACCGGTCTGTGAATGAATTTATTGAACATGTGAGTGAGTTGTGTAAATGATGATGGAATGGTTGCCGGTGATGAGTGATCAGTTGTCAGTTATCAGTTGCCAGTTGCCAGTTATCAGTTGCCAGTTACCAGTTCAATCGCCTGTAGCTATGGGATAGGAACTGATCACTGACAACTGACAACTGATAACTAGTTACCGGCAACTGATAACTACTCCGCTTTTAACCTCAAATGCGCCACTACTTCCCTGGGCGCCAGGTATTCGAACTCGATCCTGTCGTCCTCTTTTACCTTCTGTACGCCGTCGAGGAGGATCTTATCCGTTCCGGAGATACCGCTTTCGACCACGTAGAGATCGGGCATTTTACTGGTAATGGTGATCTCGCGCGACTTGGCCTTTTTATCGGCACCGACCACGAAGACATAGATTTTGTCCTGGATCTCGTAGGTAGCCTTTTGCGGGATGATCAGCGCATTGCGCAGCGGCACGGTCATCTGTACTTTGCCGGTTTCGCCATGTTTTAGCAGTTTGTCGGGGTTGGGGAATTTAGCCCGGAAGGCAATGTTGCCGGTTTCGCTGTCGAACTCGCTTTCAATGGTTTCAACATCGCCTTTATAGGGCAGCGGCTGGTTATTGGCCAGCAGCAACCCTACCTTGTTGTTGGCGCGGTTCTTAACGTTGGTTTGGTAGTCGAGGTACTCAGGCTCAGATACATTGAAGTACGCAAATACCTGGCTGTTATCTGATAAGCTCGTTAACAGCTCGCCTTCGTCAACGAGACTTCCGAGCTTCAGCGGAATACGGTCTATCGTTCCGGCGAACGGCGCCCTGATCTCGGTAAACGAAAGGTGCAGTTTCGCCAGCGCCACTTCGGCCTTTGCCTGTTCTACCTTGACCTGTGCCAGTGCGAACTCATTTTTCGAAACCACGTTTTTATCGGCAAGCGTTTTAGTGTTCTGCAACTCGATCTCCGCGGCCTTTTGCTCGGCTTCGGCCTTTAACAGCTCAGCCTCATAAAGTTTTGGCATGATCCTGAATAACAGCTGACCGGCCTTCACGAACTGCCCCTCATCTACGTAGATGTTTTGGAGGTAGCCTTTTTCCTGTGCGCGCAGCTCGATGTTTCGTACAGACCGGATCTGCGAAACGTATTCTTTGGTAAACGACGTGTCGATCTTCAAAGCGCTGGTGACCGTATACTTACCGGTTTCTTCTTTTATTTCTTTTTTAGACGTGCAGCTTGCGTAGCACAGTATGGCAAGCGCGCCTGAGAGGATTACAATTCTCTTCATGGTGTTAATGGGAGTGATTAAAGTGAGTGGAAAGCGTAAGGCTTCCTGGCAGTGAATCGATAGATTACTGGTATTCTGCGTAAGGGGAGGGAGAAAGCGGATCTTATCAGATCCTTAAAACGCGTTGAAGGATGTATTTACCGGCAGGTGTTCCCGATAAAAGCCAGCAGGAAGGCAGGCGATTTTTGAAATAGCTAAAAAAATAACTTAAAATAAACAGGTACGAAAGCGTAAAAAGATACTTGGCCAGCAGCACATATTTCCGGCCGAGCAGCAGCTCTTCTTCCTCCTCTTCTACATTAACGAGGTACGCGTTATCCTTTGTTAAGCTGCTGGTTTTGGAGATGATAATTCCCTGGCTTACCTCGTTAAAGCCGGTTTGCCGGTTATAGCCGGCAGAAACGACCGGGAAGCGCGGAACAGGCTTGTGATGAGCACCCGCATGTAGCTGGCCTGACCCAATTAACAGCAAAATAAACAGGGATCGGAAAAATATAATTGCAACTTTCATCTACGGCCCCAAAAATAGCAAAAGTTTGAGAGCAGAATCAATTCTGATGCCCTCTTCTTAAAAAGTTCATACAATATTCATCTGGTTTGGGCGCCTAACCACAAAAAAGGCGGATCCGGGAGGGGATTCCGCTCCAACCGGCCGCCAAAAGCGATGGCCGGCCCATATATGCGCTCTTTTTCCGGGTTATTTTTCAAAAACGGATGGCAGCAGGTCTCATCCAGGCATACCTGTTCCGCTTAGGGTGACAAACAGGCCTCTCGGCAAAACCTACCCTGCGGTACCAGGTGGCCATATACGAAAAAGAATAAAGCACGCGCATCATAATTCTGCATCATTTCCTCAGAATGATATATCGATTATCGTTTCCATTGGGCGTACTTTTGTACCAGCAATGAAAACTACCTCCGCGAACGAATCAAAGACGGCCACTTTCCCGGTTACCGGCATGTCATGCGCTTCCTGCGCAGGCAGCGTACAATCCATGCTGGGCGCGCAAAAAGGCGTAGCACAGGCAGCGGTGAATTATGCCACGCAGTCTGCCAGGGTAAGCTACTATCCGTCGGTGATCAGCCCGGAGGAATTTAAAAGAGTGGTCCAGGGCATTGGTTACGACCTGATCATAGATGAATCCGGGAACGGCAGGGCGCAACAGGAAGAAGACCAGGCGCGGCGTTACCAATTGCTGAAGCGCAGAACCATCGCGGCGTCGCTGCTCACCATACCGGTAGTGATCCTTGGAATGTTCCTGATGGACCTCCCGTACGCCAATTATTACATGCTCGTGCTCACTACGCCCGTGGTGTTTGTTTTCGGGCGGAGCTTCTTCCTCAATGCCTGGAAACAAGCCGCCCACAACCGGGCGAACATGGATACCCTGGTGGCGCTAAGCACCGGTATCGCCTATATTTTCAGCGTATTTAACACTTTTAATACCGGGTTCTGGCATCGGCGGGGATTTCATCCGCATGTTTATTACGAGGCCGCGGCGGTGGTGATCGTGTTCATCCTGCTGGGCAAGCTACTGGAAGAACATGCCAGGTCCAACACCTCTTCGGCCATCAGGAAACTGATCGGGCTGCAGCCGAAAACCGTAAGACTGGTTACCCCTGCCGGCGAAACGGAAGTACCCGTAACGGAGGTGCGCGTAGGCGATAAGGTCCTGGTCCGCCCCGGCGAAAAGATCCCGGTAGACGGCATCGTGTACGAAGGGGAATCTTACGTCGACGAAAGCATGATCACCGGTGAACCGGTAGCCGTTGCCAAGAGGAATGGCGGGCGAGTGTTCGCCGGCACCATCAACCAGAAAGGAAGCTTCCGGTTCGAAGCGGGTAAAGTCGGCAGTGAAACGATGCTGGCACAGATCATTCGTTTGGTGCAGGAGGCCCAGGGCTCCAGGGCGCCGGTACAAAAACTGGTGGATAAGATTGCCGGGATCTTCGTGCCGGTGGTATTGATCATCGCGATGCTCACACTTGCCGGCTGGCTCCTGCTGGGCGGCGAACAAGCGCTTACACAGGGGCTGCTCGCTATGGTCACCGTGCTGGTAATTGCCTGTCCCTGCGCATTGGGCCTTGCCACGCCAACAGCCATTATGGTGGGTATCGGGAAGGGCGCCGGCCATGGCATCCTGGTTAAAGATGCCCAGGCACTGGAGCTTGGTTACAAGGTAAATGCCATTGTACTGGATAAAACCGGGACCATTACCGCGGGGAAACCCGAAGTGACCGAGCTGTTATGGTTGGAGGAGGCCAATAATGATGCAGATCACCTGGCGGGAATCCTGCTCGCGCTTGAACAACGCTCAGAACACCCGCTGGCAGAAGCCATCGTCCATTCGCTGGAAGCGGAAAACAGGACACCGGCACCCATCACGGCCTTCGAAAGCCTCACCGGCAAGGGTGTAACGGCTTGGGCAGACGGCCGCGTTTATTTTGCAGGCAGCCGTCAATTATTGTCGGCGCAGAACGTCCCCGTGCCCGCAGATATTACTGCCAGGATAAGCCAGCTGCGCCAGCAGGCGAAAACGGTGATCTATTTCTTTTCAGAGCAGCAGCTTCTTGCGGTAGCGGCCATCGCCGACGTGATCAGGCCTGCCTCCCGCGAGGCGGTGAACCAGCTGCAACGCCTTGGAATCGAGGTATACATGCTTACCGGCGACGGTGAACAAACAGCCGCGGCGGTAGCGCAGCAAACCGGCATCGCCCATTACCAGGCAGAAGTACTGCCGTCGGAGAAAGCAGCATTCGTGAAAAAACTGCAGCTCGAAGGCAAAACCGTAGCCATGATCGGCGATGGAATTAACGATAGCCAGGCGCTGGCACAAGCCGACGTGTCTATCGCGATGGGCCGCGGGTCGGATATCGCGATGGATGTGGCGAAGATCACCCTGGTGGCCTCAGACCTGGCGCAGGTACCACGGGCCTTAAAGCTATCGAAAGCCACCGTCCGCACCATCCGGCAGAACCTGTTCTGGGCATTCATTTACAACCTGGTGGGCATCCCCATCGCAGCGGGGATACTTTACCCGGTAAACGGCTTCCTGCTAAACCCCATGATCGCCGGGGCGGCTATGGCGCTCAGCTCGGTATCTGTAGTAGCCAATAGCCTGCGATTAAAAATTACAAACCTTAACTAACACCTGTACCATGGAAACGCTGAAATTTAAAACCAATATTAAATGTTCCGGCTGTGTGGCAGCCGTTACTCCCGGGCTAAACAGTCTCCCTGAAGTGGAAAGCTGGACGGTTGACCTCGAAAGCGCAAACAAAATACTGTCCGTGTCCGCATGGGAAGGCCTCGCTGCCGGATCCGTAAAGGAAGCGCTCCAAAAAGCGGGCTATAGTGCAGAACAGGTCGATTAATTGATACAAGATGGTCCTGACAATTAAAAACATGGTTTGCGACCGGTGCATCATGGTCGTCCGCCAGCAGCTGGAGCACCTGGATCTTACCGTACACAAGATCTCGCTGGGCGTAGTTGAAATCGCGCCGGAGCCCGACGATGCGCAGGTGGCAGAAATTGCGTCGTCCTTAAAGATCCTGGGTTTCGAACTGATCGATACCGGGAAAGACAAAATTATAGCGCGCATCAAAAACATCGTGATCGGGCTGATCCACCATAGTGAAGCGGAAGAGCTGAACATAAACTTCTCACAAGTGCTCAGCGATCAGCTAAACCGCGATTACACCTGGCTGAGCCGGCTGTTCTCCGAAAACCAGGAGATCACCCTGGAGAAATTCATCATCCAGCAAAAAATAGAGAAAGTAAAAGAACTGCTGCAATACGGCGAGCTTACGCTGACGGAGATCGCCTACCGCCTCGGCTACAGCAGCACTTCCCACCTCTCAAGCCAGTTTAAGGCAGTTACGGGCAATTCAGTGACCGCCTACAAAACGTCCGTGGAGAAGGACCGGAAACCTATTGATAAAATTTGAGGCTAAAAGTCTTCCGCGATCAGTTCGCGTTCATGGCAGCTGTGGTTTCCTGCCGGACCACGCGACGAGGTCGAGCAGCGGCGCGGTCATAAAGGTGGTGGTAAGCGCCATCAGCACCAGCATGGCAAATAATACCGGCGACAGGATGCCCATGCTGTAGCCGATATTCAGCACGATGAGCTCCATCAGCCCGCGGGTATTCATTAAGGCGCCAATGGTCAGCGAATCATGCCATGACTGGCCGGTGAGTTTCGCCGCAAGCGTGCTTCCCCCGAATTTACCGATGATGGCCACCAGCACCAGCGCCGCGCAAATTAGCCAGTGGGAGGCATCGTTCAGCAACCCGATCTGTGTTTTCAATCCCGTTAAAGCGAAGAAAAGCGGTAGCAGCAACAATTGGCTCACATCGGCAATCTTGCCGGGCAGCTGTTCGCGGATACCCGATTTCCGGGGCATGATCACCCCGGCGAGAAATGCGCCGAATAATGCGTGGACCCCTATCGCTTCGGTGGCAAACGCGGATACCAGCAGCACGAAAAAGGCACTCATTACCACTACCTGCTTCAGGATGCCGGACGATGTGGCATGCTTATCGGCAAATCTCCTGATCCCCGGGCCGACCACATAAAACATCACCAGGACGAACGATGCCGAAAGTACCAGTGTAACCAATACGCCCGTTGCTGATGTGACTTTGGCCACGGCCACTACTACGGCGAGGATACACCACGCGGTTACATCGTCGAACGCCGCACACGCGAGCACCAGGGTGCCCACGCTCGTTTTTGTTAACCCGCGGGCCTGAAGGATCCGCGCAAGTACCGGGAAAGCGGTAATGCTTAACGCGATCCCCATAAACAACGCGAACGCCAGGAACCCGACACCCGCAGGCGCTAAGCCGCGGTAGATAAAATACGCCGCCCCTACTCCCAGCAAATAGGGAAAAATGATACTGGTATAACTAATAACGATTGCGTGGCGGGCTTTATCTTTCAGCTTGCCTAAATCGAGCTCCATACCTGTAATAAACATAAACAGGATCAGGCCGATCTCACTCAGGAATTGGAGATTCCCCAATGAGCCGGCGGGAAAAAGCAGGCCGGAAAGCCCCGGCAACAGGCGTCCCAGCAGCGAGGGCCCTAAAACGATCCCGGCGATCATCTCGCCGATCACCGGCGGCTGCCCTATCCGGGCGATGAGGGCGCCGAAGATCCTGGCCACTACGAGAATGGCGATGATCTGCAGCAGGAGCAGGCCGAGGGGACTCAATACCGGGTGTAACAGGGCCATCTTCATAAGGCAATATTAGGCAAAATATATGGTGAGGCGCCTCAGCGTCCGCCTGGCGGATGCACCATGCCAGGAATTTTAAATATGGATCGGACGCCTGCCCCGGCTCACTCCAGGATCTTCTTCCGGTGATTCGCGCCCCACTCCGCCATTTCGTTAATTACCCGCTGTAAAGTGCGGCCATAGTCCGTCAGCGAATACTCCACGGTCACCGGCTTGGTATCAAATAC
Organism: Hufsiella ginkgonis; assembly: GCF_009834915.1. Taxonomy (GTDB): domain Bacteria; phylum Bacteroidota; class Bacteroidia; order Sphingobacteriales; family Sphingobacteriaceae; genus Hufsiella; species Hufsiella ginkgonis. The sequence goes on from NZ_WVHS01000004.1 coordinate 470,275, forward strand.
CTGCCGGTTAATCAATTGGTTCTCTTCCAGTTCCTTCAGCACCTGCGAAAGCATCTTTGCACCTACGCCATCCACTTCCCGCTGCAGCTCCATAAACCTGCACTTACCAAGGAAACTGAGCGAGGCGATCACCGAGATCTTCCATTTCCCGTTAATAAGTTCGAGGGTATCGTGGATGGCGCGGAGCTGGCTTCGGCAGGCGATAGATTTTTCGTGCTTAATGGCTTTTGCGGTCATGGTTTCTGCGGGGAAATCGGTTTCATTTTGGAAACTACTTTCAAAAGTAAAGCGGATGACTGAGATTTGCATCATCGATTTTTACTTATTTAATTCTTAACAATATGATACTCGTTACAGGAGCTTCCGGACATTTGGGAAGCGCAGTCATTGATTTCCTTTTACAAAAAGTTCCGGCTTCGCAGCTGGCCGTATTGGTACGCTCAGAAGAAAAAGGCACCGCCTTTAAAGAAAAAGGGATTACCGTACGCACAGGCGATTACCTCGACAAAGACTCGCTCGTAACTGCTTTTAACGGCGTAGAGAAGCTGTTATTTATTTCTTCCAGCGCCCTCAACGGACGAAAAGCCCAACACCTCAACGTGGTAAGCGCGGCGCAGCAAGCAGGTGTAAAATTTATTGCTTACACAGGCGTGGCTACCACTAAAACCAGCGGTTCTGCTTTCCAATGGTTCCTTGATGACCACTTTGATACAGACCAGGCCATCCGCGAGTCGGGAATCACCTACGCCCTGCTGCATCACACCCTGTATGCCGATTTCCTGCCGGTATTTACCGGGCCAAAGGCGGCCGATACGGGCATCCGCCTCCCGGCAGGAAATGGCGCGGTACCCTTCGCAGCAAGGACCGACATGGCCGAAGCCGCCGCGAACGTAATAACCGGTGCAGCACACGAAAACAAGGAGTACAACATCGGCCTTCCGGTAAGTTATTCATTCGCGGAGGTGGCGAAACTCCTTTCCGAAGTATCAGGCAAAGAAGTAAGTTATACCGATATTCCCGCCGATGCCTTCAAAGCCTTCCTGGAAAGCATCCACCTCCCAGAGGAAGCCATCGCAGTAAGCGTCGGGTTTATCGCCGCCATCAAAGCCAACGAGCTCGACACACCCTCCGGCGACCTGCGGCAACTACTGGGTCGCGAACCGAAATCGCTTAAAGAAGTGATCGCAGCGGTGTATAAATAACTTATGCCATAGAAATATCATACCGGGTTATTACCCCGGTATGGATTTTCTTTTTTCTGCTACCTTTGCCTCCCAATGAGGATCGTAGCAACCCTTCTCGCCTTTTTTATGTTCGCGCTTAATTTCGCGGATGTATGTAATGACGGGCCAGGAACTGCCGCCACCACCCGGATAGAACAGGCGCATACGGATGATAACGCGCAACCCGGGAGCTGTACGCCTTTCTGCTATTGCACGTGCTGTACTTTTTCGGCCGTGCTGCCGCAAAGCGCGCCTGTTCTCCACATTCCCCATGCCCTTCCCTTCCAGCGACGTATTGTACCCGGGGGATCTCCGTTGCAGGTAACGATCCCTGTATGGCAGCCGCCGAAAGTTTCTTAAACATTTTCTCCTTCGCCCTGGGCACGTCCTCCAAAGGAGGAAAGATCGCAGTTAATTAACTGATATCAATACCTTTTTAATTAAATGACCTTTTCTCCCCCGGGAGGAAGGATACGGCGATTCCCTGCAACTGAACACTGATCACCTTCTATTAATATAAAATGAAACGACTTTTTTTACTGGCCGCAGCTTGCCTGGTCTGCCTTGCAGCAAGCGCACAAACCGGTCTCTCGATACTTGTTAAAGACTCAAAAACACAAGAGCCGCTCGCCGGCGCTACGGTTTCGCTACCCGCTTCAGGCAGATCGGTATCGTCGGGAAGCGACGGCAAAGCGGTTTTATCCGGCATAGCCGATGGAAAACACCTTATCCGGGTACTTTATCTCGGTTATGAGACCAAAACAGATTCGGTTTACCTTCCCTTCACCGGGGTGCTCGATGTGCTGCTTACCGCCTCGGCAGGAGAGAACCTCGATGAAGTGGTGATTTCTACCACCCGCAGCTCGCGCACCATTTCTGCCATCCCCACCCGGGTGGAAGTAATTGCCGGTGAAGAGCTCGACGAAAAAGGCAACATGAAGCCCGGCGATATCCGCATGGTGCTGAGCGAAAGCACGGGGATCCAGACACAACAAACTTCCGCCACCAGCGCAAACGCCTCGATCCGCATACAGGGTCTCGACGGGCGCTACACGCAGATCCTGAAAGATGGCTTCCCCGTTTATTCCGGCGCGGCCAGCGGACTGGGCTTGCTGCAAACACCGCCGCTCGACCTTAAACAGGTGGAGGTGATCAAAGGATCGGCGTCTACGCTCTACGGCGGCGGCGCCATTGCCGGACTGGTGAACCTGGTGAGCAAAACCCCGCGCCAGGAACCCGAACTGAACGTGCTGGGCAATGTGACCTCGGCCGGCGGTCTCGACCTTAGCGGGTATTATGGTAAACAGTCCGGACCAACCGGGATCACTGTTTTCGCCGCCCGAAACAGCCAGGCGCCATACGCTCCGGGGCCTGTCGACCTAACGGCCATCCCCAAATTCACGCGCTACACCTTTAACCCGCGGCTGTATTACAAAGCAGGCGATCGCACCACTATCACCGCCGGCATTAATACCAATTTCGAAAACCGCACGGGCGGCGACCTCCACTTCATAAAAAAGAATGGCGATGCCACCCACAGCTATTTCGAGAAGAATAACACTAAACGGCTGTCATCACAGTTCTCGCTTAGCAACGCGTTATCCGCACACCGCCAGCTCACCTTCAGGAATAGTACCAGCTATTTCAATCGCAAGATCGCTACGCCGGGCTATAACTTCAATGGCTCGCAATACGGTACATTCACCGAGATCAGCTATGCGGTGCGACAGGAAAAAGCGGAATGGGTAACAGGTATCAACCTGGTTACCGACCGGTTTAACGAAAACCTGCAAACCTCCGTCGCCCTCCGTAATTACCGGCAGACCACCCTTGGCGGATTTATCCAGAACAGTCTCCAGGTAGCCTCCTTTTTTGAACTGGAAACCGGCTTGCGCAGCGACTATGTAGCCGACTACGGCTTCGTCCTTCTTCCGCGGTTTTCCGCGCTGTTTAAGCTCACACCAAAGCTGAGCTCCCGTTTCGGCGCCGGGCTGGGCTATAAAACACCCACCATCTTTACCGAAGAAAGTGAACGGATCCAGTACCGGCAAGTGCTTGGCATCTCGCCATCCGCAAATAAGCTGGAACGGAGTGCCGGCGTGAACTGGGACGTGAACTTCCGTACGGCCATCACGGACGATCTTGGGGTCAGTATCAACCAGCTGTTCTTTTATACCCGGTTAAACAACCCGCTCATTATGCAGACCGCGGCAGGGAGTACATTCCGGTTCGAGAACGTGAACGGTCATTTTGATAGCCGGGGAACTGAAACGAACATAAAGATCACCTACCAGGACCTGAAGCTATTTATCGGTTACACCTTCACCGATGCCCGGCTGCACACCGCGGAGGCCGATGCGCCAAATCCGCTTACGGCGAAACACCGCCTCAATAACGTATTGATGTACGAGGCCGCCGAAAAATGGAAACTGGGCCTCGAAGCTTATTACTATAGCCGCCAGCTGCTGAACGATGGCACTACCGGCCGTCCTTACTGGATCACCGGTTTTATGGCGGAGCGGTTGTGGAACAAGTTTTCTTTATTTATCAACTTCGAGAATTTGACCGATACGCGCCAGACCCGGTTCGACAGCATCTTCACAGGAAGCCTCGCTACCCCGGTTTTCCGGGATATCTATGCCCCGCTCGACGGGTTTGTAGTAAATGGAGGTATCAAAATAAAATTGTAAGCATAACCTGCAATCGCTGTGATTTCCCTTCCTTTGTGCGGCAAACATCCATATTTCGCATGAACGGACATTCTTCTCAGCAGCACCCCCTCCAGCCGATCTTCAGCGCGGCAGCTACCGCCGCAGAAGTTATCGGGCACATAAACCTTACCGGGAAAACCGCCATCGTTACCGGCGGTTATTCCGGTATCGGTCTCGAAACCGTCCGCGCCCTGCATTCCGCGGGTGCGGCAGTGATCGTGCCCGCGCGCGATACCGCAAAGGCCGAAAAATCCCTTGCCGGGCTTAACGGTGTAGCCATCGAGCCGCTCGACCTTATAGATGCCGCTTCGATCGATGCCTTTACAGAACGGTTCCTGGCAACGGGCAGTCCGCTGCATATCCTGGTAAACAGTGCCGGCATTATGGCCAACCCGCTCACGCGGGACGCGGACGGTAACGAATCGCAATTCGCGACCAACCATCTCGGACATTTCCGCCTGGTGAACAAGCTATGGCCGGCGCTGCAGCAGGCCAACGGCGCACGCGTGGTTTCCGTTGCCTCCCGCGGCCATCGGTTCTCGCCGATGGTATTCGACGACGTGAATTTTATACACCGGGAATACGACCGCTGGAAAGCGTACGGGCAATCGAAAACGGCCAATGTCCTTTTCGCGGTAGCATTAGACCGACGCGGAAAAGCGGAAAATATCCGTGCTTTTGCCGTACATCCCGGCACGATCGCTGACACCGGTCTCGCCAAACACGTAGCACAGGAAGATCTTCAGCGCATGGGCGCGATCGACGCCAAGGGCAACGCCATCCTCGATGCATCGAGGCAAATGAAAAATGCGGCGCAGGGTGCCGCCACGGGTGTATGGTGTGCAACGAGTCCGCAGTTAGCGGGTATCGGTGGGGTATATTGTGAAAATTGTAATGTATCGCCGGTGGTTACGGAAGAAGAATTTGAGAGCTGGGTAAGTGGGGCCATGGGAAGATTGGAGGGGGTGGCGTGGTACGCGGTGGATGAGGGGAATGCGGAGAGGTTGTGGGAGCTTAGCGGGAGAATCCCTAACTTTGATAAAACAAATAACCGCTAACCTTAAATTACCATGACAACGAAAACAGCAACCACCCGCATGCAGGGGTTCTTGTCACTGTTCGACATGCACACCACCTTTTTTGCAAGAGCGCTCGAAGGGGTGGCTGAAAAAGATATGTACAACCGGCTCGACACCCAGGCCAACCACATGGGCTGGCTAACCGGTTCGCTGGTGCAGCAACGGATCATGATGGCGTCGGAAACGCACCCCGGGCTCCACCAGGCTGGTGAGGAACTGTTTAAAGATCACCGCGGCATACAGGATAGCGCCACTTACCCCACCATTGCCGAATACCAGGCAGATTGGGACCGCATCTCCCCTATGGCCCGCGAGGCACTGGCGACTATCAGCGACGAAAAGCTCGACAGCGACTTCGATATGGGCGGCATGAAGATAACTTATTACGAACTGATCTCGTTCACCATCTACCGCGAAGCCAGCATTATCGGTCAGCTTGCCCTTTGGCGAAGGCTGCTGGGTTATGCCGCTTTAAAATACGATTAACTTAAACCGTCATGCGGTAACCGGCCAATGGCAACCGGGTAAGCTTACGCCAGTACGAATAGGTTAACCTTTACGGGGATCCGGGTAAGTGCCGTGTATGGTTGGTAATTTCATGGTTCGCTATTTTGCGTTGTCTGTCAAATATCGGTAATACCAGCGGACCAAGGGGGAATGTGCGTAAATAACCCGGTCTCTCAGCTACAGCACTCAGCCTGTGAAGTATACCTGATAAGATAAATAATTGATATTTCCTGAGTAGTATTCCGGGTTTGACAGTGCAATCAAAGTTGATTGCTGAAAGCTAATAGCTCCCAAACTTTTACGCTTGATCGTCCTCCCGCTTAACCAGGCAATTAGTTTCGGTATTTTTGTTGTTGCCCAACAATAAAAATACCGAAACTAAGTTTATACAGGATCGATATGAGGAGATTTTGGAGGAGACTGATTTGTGGGCCGCTCGTATTAACAGCCATTAATTCATTTGGGCAATGTCAAATACCGGCCCCTGCTACCAGGGGGGCCAGCATTTGCCAGGGAAACAGCGCAACCATTGCGGTAACCAGCACTGGCGATGCGTTCGCATGGTATGATTCGCCGGCCGGGGGTAATGTGCTGGCGCGTACCAAAAACTACAACACCGCACCGTTAACCGAAACTACCACGTTTTATGTAGAAGCAGTAAGCGACAGCTGTACCAGCCAGCGCGTGCCTGTTACGGTTACCGTTAATACGCCGCCGGCGCTTCCCGACGTAAACGACGTAACTATTTGCAGCGGTTCGAGCGTGAGCCTGAGCGCCAAAGGTCCGGGCGGAACTTACGAATGGTTTACCACCCCGACCGGCGGGTCGCCGTTTATCCGTAGTCCCGATTTTACTACGCCTGCGCTTACTGCCACAACCATTTATTATGTGCAAACTACGCTTGGCAGTTGCACGAGCGCCCGCAAAACGGTAACGGTAACTGTAAACCCGGTGCCACCGCTTCCGCAAGCAGCGGGAGTAACCATCTGCGAGGGTGCTGCCGCTACTTTAACGGCCACCGCATCGTCTGGAACGATCCATTGGCTGAATGCGCTCGGCGACCTGGCTGGCACCGGGGAAAGCATTACCACCTCTTTATTAACAAAAAGTACTACTTATTATGTGCAAACGCTGTTAAACGGATGCGCAAGCGAATTGGTACCGGTAACAGTAACGGTTAATGCCACACCATCGCCGCCAACCGTGGCGGGAGCTATTATCTGCACAGGCACCAGCGCCACGCTCAGGGCTGTCGCGCCGGGAGGGACCTGCCAATGGTTTACCACGCTTTCAGGCGGCACGCCAATCGCCACAGGCCAGGCATTTTCTACCGGCGTACTCACCGAAACTACCACCTATTATGTACAAACCGCCGTTAATGGCTGTATCAGCTCGCGCGAGCCGGTGACAGTTACCGTGACAGGGACAGTTCCTTTGCCGCAGGCGGCTCCTGTATCGGTCTGTACCGGAAGCGCAGCCACCTTCACTGCTGCCGGATCTACGGGGAACTACCTGTGGTACAACTCCGCTTCGGGAGGCACACCGCTGGGCCGTGGCGCCAGCTTTACCACGCCGCCGTTGTCGGCTGCCATAACCTATTATGTGTCGGCCGTAACCGGCGACTGCCAAAGCGACAGAGTTCCGGTTACCGTATCGCTGCTATCGCCGCCCGCGGCGCCCCAGGCAAGCAATATTTCTGTTTGCGCCAACACGGCCGCTACCTTAACCGCCACCGGCAGCGGCGGTACCATCGAGTGGTTTGAAACAGCCGCGGGCGGCTCCCCCATCGCAACGGGGGCGGTATTTAACGTGCCGCCGCTCGAAAGCAACAAAACGTATTACGCACAGGTTTCCGGGATCTCCTGCAGCAGCCCGAGAACCCCCGCAACGGTAACCATAAAGACCGCGCCGGGAGGTCCGTTGTTCCTTTACTCGCCACGGTATTATTTTACAGGGGGCGCAAACCCCGTACCGGTGATCAATATACCGGGTGGAACGTTTTCTACCACTTCGCCCGGCCTGGTGATCGATCCTGCTACCGGCAGAATTAACATAGGCGCTTCCGCCACCGGCGACCACGCGGTTACTTATACCGTTACCTACGATGGGTGCACGTTTACGCGTGAGCAGATGATCGCCATCAACCTGCCGCCCGGCAAGCTCACCTATGCGAGCCCGCTTTGCCAGTATGGCGGCAAGGCCGAAGCCGCCCTGGAAGACGGCATTCGCGGGGCGATATCAGCTGCTCCGGCCGGGCTGGTGATAGACCCGTTCAGCGGGGAGATCGACCTTAACAGAAGCGCCCCCGGAACGTATACCATTACCAATAACATACCCCATGCCTTTACGGTAACCACCGTAACTATACTTCCGCGTGTAGCGGTAAATGCGGGGGTCGACGTTACCGTCATTCCAGGAGCCGCCGTTACGCTTCATGGGACCGTAAGTGTAACCGGAACGCCGGTACAATGGTCCGGCGGACAGGGTGCTTTTTCGGGTATATCATCGCTTAACCCCGTATATACCCCCTCAGCTACGGAAAAGATCGCCATACTTTATCTTACCACCACCAGCGCCCGCGGCGTATGCGGTCCGCTAACCGACACGGTGATAATAAACATCAGCCTTCCACCGGCAGTACCTGACGTTATCACCTGCTACGGCAACCGGGCGGCGCTCCACGCAGATTCACAACGCGGAACGATACGATGGTTTACCGCTCCCACGGGAGGTACGGCATTTTATACCGGTACGGATTTCGTTACGCCGGAACTCACAGCCGACCAGGATTACTTCGTAGAATCGGTGCTTTTTGGCGTAACCAGCCCGCGAACGAAAGTAACGGTAAAAGTGCAATCGCAGGCCGCAACCCCATCTGTATCACCCGTTTCTGTTTGCTATGGCCAAACCGCAACGCTTAGGGCCACCGGCGCCGGCACATATAAGTGGTACGATGCGGCTGCAGGCGGCAACCTTATTTCTACCAGCGATGTCTACGTTACCCCCAAGCTAAGTACCACCATAACTTATTACGTAGAAGGAGCCACAGATGGCTGTCAAAGCCCGCGGGTCCCTGTTGCCGTTACGGTGTTTCCGCGATCGGTCATTACCAGCGGCGAAACCGCTGTGACCTGCAGCGGACAGCCGCTAAACTATAAGCTTACGGCCAATGTGGCTGACGCCGGCTTTATGTGGAGCCGTGCGGCGGTGACAGGCATCAGCAACGAAGCGGTAACCGATCAAACAGGCGCGCTGATCGACGAGGCGCTGATCAACACCACTAACCAGAATGTACGCGTGGTGTACCGTGTAACCCCGGTGGTGAACGGATGTCCCGGGCTGCCTTCGGAAGTTTTTGTTACGGTAGGGCCGATGCCCGCACTTACCTCGGATGTGGCAGCCACCTTATGCAATGACGTGGCCCCTAACTACGCGATCAGGCTTAACGTGGGGGAAGTAGATTTTAGCTGGAGCCGCGCCGCGGTGCCCGGTATTGCCAACCCTTCACTCAACGATCAAAAAGCGCGGGTGATCCGGGAACAGTTGTTAAACATTTCGAATGCACCGGTGGCCGTAAAATACCTGGTCCGTGTAAATACGGCCGCCTGCGGAAGCACGTTGCTGCCCTATATCGTGACCGTAAACCCTTCGCACCAGATACTCAGCGCCTTAACAGGAACGATCTGCAGCGGCGAGCCGCAAAGTTACTTCGCGAAATCTAATGTCGATTCTGCCATTTTTACCTGGAGCCGCGAACGTGTTGCCGGCATCAGCAACCCGGCAGTAAACAACCAGCGGTCTGCGCACCTTACCGAGGCGCTGGTTAACACCACCGATGAACCGGTCATCGTCGACTACCGCTTTACAGCAACCGCCTACGGGTGCGTGGTGCGCGAATTCCACTACCGGGTGACCGTTAAACCACAGCCGCGTATACCCGTAATCGTAAGCAACTCCCCGGTTTGCCATGGCAACCAAGCGGTATTTACAGTCCCGGAAGTGGCCGATGCCGCCTATTCGTGGACCGGCCCCGGTGGATTTACCGCTACTTCCCGGCAGATCACGATTAATAACACAACTTCCGCCAATGCGGGAAAATATACGCTGACCGTTACCGTAAATGGCTGCAGTAACACTGCCAGCACCGTGCTTGCCGTAACGGAACCCCCGGTATCAAACGCAGGCGCGGACCAGCAGGTTTGCGCCTCCGTGAAAGAGGTACAGCTTACCGGAACGGTGAAAGACGGCTCCGGCGAAGGCCTTTGGACCACTGGCGGAAGCGGCACCTTCTGGCCGTCGGCAACTACCCTGAACGCTGTTTACCGGCCCTCGCAGGCGGATACCGCGGCGCGCTCGGTGGTGCTCACGCTTACATCGATCAATAACCTGGGGTGCCAATCGTCGCCCTCCTCGATCACAATTACGTTCCAGCCTGCGCCTGTAGTACGCGCCGGTGGAGACCAGGAAGTATGCTCACAAAACACATCTGTTCCGCTTACCGGCGTCATAGCGAATTCGCCGGGTGGCGTGTGGACGTCAACCGGCAGCGGCAGGTTCCAGCCGTCTAATACCGCTTTGAATGCGGCATACATTCCCAGCCAGGCAGATATCAGGAAGGGAAGTGTGATACTGCGGCTTACCTCTACGGTTAACGGTTTCTGTTCCGCGTCATACGATGAGGCAAAGATCAGATTTATGCCCCCGCCTGCGCTAGATGCCGGCGAAAACAGGTTGCTGGCGCTCCATAAAACGCTGACGCTTCAGCCAAAAGTAAGCGATGAAAAGGTTACCTATCTTTGGTCGCCGAACGTGAACCTGAGCAGCAATACGGTAAAAAACCCTGTCGTAACCGGGGTGGCCGACCAATTGTACACCCTCACGGTAACCGATGTGCGCGGCTGCACCAGCACAGATACCGTTTTTGTGCGCGTACTCGATCCGCTTACCCTCCACAATACCTTTACGCCCAACGGCGACGGCATTAACGATACCTGGAATATCCCTGAGCTGGCGAAATACCCGGTAACCAAAATCAGCATCTTTAACCGGAGCGGGGAGATCGTATACGCCTCGGCAAATGCAACCCTGAAATGGGACGGCCAATACAACGGGCAGCCGCTGCCTGTCGGCGTATATTATTACGTGATCGATACCCGGTTTGAGAGCAAGGTATTTTCCGGCTACATCACGCTGATCAGGTAGTATAAATATTTAATAATATATACTCTATAGAATTAATAGATTATTATATTTGCAACGGTTAGTATTAATATATCAGCGTATGAGCGCATCCCCCCGGTAGCTGCCGGGGGGATAACCCGGCCACATGACCGAGCGGTGAGGTGGAGGTCTGCAAAACCTTTTACGGCGGTTCAAATCCGCCTGTGGCCTCAAAATATTACCAGGTGGAGTGGCCGAGCGGTGAGGCGAGGGTCTGCAAAACCCTCTACGGCGGTTCGAATCCGTCCTCACACCTCCTTGTATTAACCGATTGGCCGGAGGGATTCAGCATTTCCGGGATACGATGAAAAAGTTTCGTGCTTCCCCAACTAGTTTACCCGGTCCGTGATGCTCCCATCACCGGTTTCTTTTGTCGCGATATACCCCGAATTTGTCTTTTCCGCCCCTGTCGCCGTATGGCGGATAGGGTTACTTTTGAATCATCAATCACATAAACAAACGATCATGGCATCAGTAAGCACGTACCTCAATTTCCAGGAAACCACGGAAGAGGCATTCAATTTCTACAAATCAATTTTTGGCGGGGAGTTTTTCGGCCAGGGGATCATGCGCATGGGCGATACCCCTGCCTGTGAGGGCGCCCCGGAGATTTCGGAGAAGGATAAGAACCTGGTGATGCATGTGGAATTGCGCATCCTGGGTGTTCATTCCCTGATGGGCACCGATTGTGTAGGCTCCTGGGGAATGCAGGCACAGCCAGGCAATAACATGCACATCAACCTGAGTCCCGACACGCGCGCAGAAACCAAACAGTTCTTCGACGCACTTGCTGAGGACGGCAAAATAACCATGGAGCTCCAGGAAATGTTTTGGGGCGACTACTTTGGCAGCTGCACCGATAAATACGGCATTAACTGGATGTTTAACTGCAGAGAGAAATAAGGCAGGCTAACAAGCGTCGGTTTACCGCGGAAGTACAGAGAGTTTGCTTAATTAAGCGCTCTTTGTGCCGCTTTTACTTTGTGTCGCTCCCTTCTCTCTTATCTTTGGTGATCAACCTCACGCAAATGACATTCGATTTCAGCGGTAAAACCGTACTTATTACCGGCGGCTCGCGCGGTATCGGCGCAGCAACGGCCCGGTTATTTGCCCGATGGGGCGCCACGGTGGTATTTACCTACCGGTCCGGCGAGGAGGCGGCCAAAGCGACCCTTGCCAGTCTCGGCGCCGCCAACCATGCTATGTACCGGTTAAATGTGGCCGATCCGGCAGGTGTGCAGCAGTTTTTTGCCGTCTTTGCGGCGCGTTATCAGAAAGCGGATATCCTGGTAAATAACGCAGGCATCTTTACTGAACATAAAATACTCGATACCGGCTATAACGACTGGCTGCAAAACTGGAACAATACCCTGCAGACCAACCTTACCGGCGCCGCCAACATGTGTTATTTTGCGTCGCGGCTGATGGTTGAGCACGGTGGCGGCAAGATCATTAACATCTCGTCGCGCGGTGCATTCCGCGGCGAACCCGACCACCCGGCATATGGCGCCAGCAAAGCGGGGTTGAACGCCATGAGCCAGTCGCTGGCCATCGCGTTGGCGCCGCACAACATCAGTGTGCACGTGATCGCACCGGGTTTTGTGGAAACGGAGATGGCGGCAGAAACGCTGGAAGGTCCTTCGGGCGATCTCATTAAGAACCAGAGCCCTTTCGGCCGCGTGGCCAGGCCGGAAGAAGTGGCCGGATTGGTGGCGGTTTATGCCAGCAACGGGTTGGAGTTTACGAGCGGGGGGATTGCGGACCTGAATGGGGCATCCTATTTAAGGAGTTAATAAATGGAATATACCGCAACCCATTAACCGGCAAGCCTGGAATAAGACCGGCTGCACATCAAACAATCCTGCTATGCACCAGCGCATGGCCACGATGATTCGTACTTTTTTTTACACGAACGTCATTTTTGCCTAGTTTTACGAAAAACCTTCATGAAGATCGCGTTAGCCTCCCCACCGGTTCCTTCCTCTGTTAACGACGGGCTTTTGTGGCTCGAACGGCTCTCGAAAGAAGCCGCTGCACAACAGGCGAAGATCGTTTGTTTCCCGGAGTCGTACATACCCGGTTATCCGTTGGCAGAATATGCGGTAGAAGAAGCATCTGCCGAAAAACTGCAGTCCGCATTAAACCAGGCCTGTACCATTGCCTCGGAAAATAAGATCGCGATCATTTTGCCAATGGACTGGTACACGCCCAAAGGTTTGTTAAACATCGCCCATGTAATTTCCGGCACGGGCGAGCTGCTGGGTTACCAGTCGAAAAACCAGCTCGACCCAACGGAAGACGCACGCTGGATCCCGGGAACTACACGCAATATTTTCGAAGCAGATGGCCTTAAATTCGGTATTACCATTTGCCACGAGGGATTTCGTTATCCCGAATCGGTAAGATGGGCGGCCCGCCGCGGGGCGAAGGTGGTATTTCACCCGCATTTCGCGGGAAGCGACCGCACCGGTATACTGCCCACGCAATGGGGAAGCATGGACAACCCCTATTACGAAAAAGCGATGATGATGCGGGCGCTGGAAAATACGATCTATTTTGCGAGTGCCAATTATGCCTTCAGGTACCCCGAATCGGCCTCTTCCGTGCTGGGCCCGGATGGCGGCTGTATTGGATACCAGCCTTATGGGAAGCCGGGTGTGCTGGTAACAGAAATCGATCCGTTGCTGGCAACAGGATTACTGGCAGAAAGATTTAAACCGCTGCTGGTTAAGGATTAACCGGGCCGGGCGAAGAAACCAACCGTTATCAGTTAACTTTTTGCGCATAACTCTCCATAAACACCGAGGGCGAGTTACCGGTCACACTTTTAAAAACACGGTTAAAGTTGGTAATGCTATTAAATCCGCAGCTGTAAGCTACGGTAGAGATGCTTCCAAACCCGCCGTTGGTGAGCTTATTACAGGCCTCGTTGATGCGGATATTGTTCAGGAAGCTGATAAAGGTATGCCCGGTATGCTTCTTAAAGTAGCGGCAAAATGCCTGGGGCGTCATGTGCGCGGTGGCCGCCACATCCTCCAGCATCAGCGGCTTATTATAGTTTTTAAGAATATAGTTGTAAATGGTGCTGATCCGGATCCCCTCGCTTTCGCTGACGTGGTTCCCGGAGCGCTCAAAAGCGAGGGTGATCAGGTGCTCGCTCGCGGCCTGCAGCGTTTCCAGGAGCCGGATAAAGCTGATCACCTGTGAGGGCCCCTTCTGAAGCGCCACCTCGCTGATCATTGCCGATAACCTGGCTGTTAACCGTGATGGCGCCTTAAAGCCATGCTGCTGCTGGTTTACAAACGCGTGAAGTTTTTTCATCTCCGGGAGGTCCAGCAGGGATTGCAGGCGACCATCGGGGTCGAAAAACACCGTCAGCGCTTTGATCGTTTTGTTGCTGCCCGGGACGAAATATTCGGGGTCACTTTTAAACAGGTGAGGCTGATTGGCGGCGAGCAGGTAAATTTCATTGGCCGCGAAGGTGTGCATGCTGGTACCGGCCACCAGCGTACCGGTCCCCTCAATAATCCACGTAAGCTGGGCTTCGCGGTGCCGGTGCAGGTACGGGTAAAAATGCGGAAGCACTTCCTCCTGGATGATGATCGTTCTGTCGTGCGCAACAGGCAGGGTGAATTGGAGGATCTTCATGGTTCTCGCAAAGAACGCAAAGTTTCGCGGTTATTGTATGGCGACAAATAAGAACCTGCGAAATTTTGCGTTCTGCGCGAGACTCGTTTTACCTTTCCGGCGAGAACGCCCCAATATCCATCCCTGTTATTTCGCCTGCAATTACCTCACTCACCAGCTTTCCTGTTGCGGGACCAAGGCTTAGCCCCATCATTCCATGCCCGGTTGCGATAACCAGGTTACTTAGCCTGGCACTTCTCCCGATATAGGGCAGTCCGTCCGGGGAAGCCGGTCTGAATCCGTACCAGATATCTTTTTCCGCCGGCATTAACGGGCGTAATCCCGGGAAGTACTTCGGCACTGCCTCTGCAATACCGCGAACCCGGTTCAGGTTCACCTGCCTGTTCAGTTTACCCAGTTCCATCGTCCCGCCGTACCTGATACTCCCATCCATAGGCGTAACGGCTACACGTGCCTCACACAAAAGTGCGGGGATCTGCAGCCGTCGCTTTGCGTCTTTCTCCATAAATGAGTATCCTTTCCCCGGCATCAGCGGGATGTTCAGCCCAAACATGCGGCCAACTTCCGGCGACCACGAGCCGGCGGCTATTACGTATTCATCGGCTTCGAACTCCCTGCCCCCGGCTATTATTTTCCGGATCCTGCCACCGGAAGAGATTACTTCCGACACGCCATGTTCTTCAACAACCACAACATCGTTTGCCACCAGGTTTTCCTGCAACAGGGCCATTAGCCGGTTGGGGGAAATATGTGCGTCGCAACGGTAATGTGCCGCACCCAACACATCGAGTTCCAGCCCCGGCTGCAGCGCGCGGCATCGGGCGGCGGAAAGGATCTCCATGTCTAACCCCAATGCCCTGCCGTTTGCCACCAGGTGAGCCTCTTCTTCGGCCGCCTGCTCCGTTTTGTAAAATGCGAGGATCCCCCGGTGTTTCAGCCCGAAATCGAAGCCGGGTTCCATGGCCAGTTCATCATACAGCCGTTTGCTGAGCAGTGAAAGATCGCGTAAGGGAACGGCCGATTGCTCCACGTGCCTGCTATTGGCATGTGCCAGGAATTTTAAGCCCCACGAAATCAACCGGAAATTTAACGACGGCTTTACATAAAAAGGGCTCTTCCGGTTAAACATCCAGCGGATGCCCTGCTGTACCATGCCCGGGGCGGCCAGGGGCACAAAATGGCTCGGTACGATCATCCCGGCATTTCCGTACGAACAATTACCTTCTATCTTCCCTTTATCGAGCACCGTAACCTCGTGCCCGGCGCGCCGCAGGTAATAAGACGAGCTGAGGCCTATGATCCCTCCGCCAATGATGATTACTTTTGCCATCCGTTAAATTACCTGGAAACCGTAAGCATACGGATCCTCCGTATCAATGCTGATCTTATTGTAACCGTATACACGCGCCCAACCCGCCACACTCGGGATGATCGCGTCACGTTCGCCGAGTTTTACCACATCTTCCACCACGCCGGTGAATTTGCTCCCGATAATGCTTTCGTGAATAAAGGCGTCGCCCTTCTTTAACCTTCCTTTAGCGAACCATTGAGCCATCCGTGCGGAAGTACCGGTGCCGCAGGGCGAGCGGTCGATCGCCTTATCGCCATAAAACACGGCGTTACGGGCGGTCGCATCCGCGGAAAGCGTGGCCCCGGCCCATAGGATATGCGAACAACCGTTGATCGTAGGATCATTGGGGTGCACGAATGAATACAGGCCGTTAATGCGTTTGCGCAACTCGCGGCTCCACGATACCAGTTGCCCGGCCGTATAATGTTCCAGGCCGGGGAAGTTTTCCTGCGGATCGACAATTGCGTAGAAGTTACCGCCATACGAAACGTCGACGGTTAATTTTCCCAGGTCAGGGCATTCCACTTCCAGGTTTTCGGCAGCGAGGTACGAAGGAACATTCGCCAGCTTTACGGAAGTAACTTTACGGCCCTCCTGCTGGTATTCGATCAGCACCAGGCCGGCCGGCGCTTCCATACGTACCAGTCCCGGCTTTTTGGGAATGATCAATCCTTCCTCTATGGCGATGGTGATGGTACCGATCGTGCCATGGCCGCACATAGGTAAGCAACCGCTGGTTTCGATAAACAATACAGCTATGTCATTTTCCGGGTTATGCGGAGGGTATAATATGCTGCCCGACATCATGTCGTGTCCCCGGGGCTCGAACATCAAACCGGTCCTTATCCAGTCAAATTCCTTTAAAAAATGCTGCCGCTTTTCGCTCATGTTGGCGCCATGCAGCTGCGGTCCTCCTTCCGCCACCAGGCGAACGGGGTTACCGCACGTATGCGCATCGATGCAGTTAAACAGGTGAATGGCCATTAATCGTTCTTAAACTTCAAGCACTTTGCTCATTCCCCAGCTTCCTTCCGGCAATCCCGGGTACGATGCCAGCGCTTCACCTACTACCCGGAGCACCTTTTCACGTTCTTCGCCTTTAATGGCCAGCCGTGGTGCCCGTACGTTCTCGGTCCCAAGGCCGGTAACCACTTCAGCCAGCTTAATGTACTGTACCAGTTTGGGATGGATATCCAGCTCAAGGACCGGCAAAAACCAGCGGTAAATGGCGAGTGCTTCTTCCAGCCTGCCCGCTTTCGCGAGACGATAAACAGCTACGGTTTCTTTCGGGAACGCATTTACGAGCCCGGCGACCCAGCCGCAGGCGCCCATCAGGAGGCATTCCAGGGCAAGCGGGTCAACACCGGTGAGGATCTTGTAACGGTCGCCGAAACGGCTGATCATCCGGGTAATGTTGCTCACGTCCCGGGAGGAATCCTTAACCGCCTGGATATTTTCATAAGGCAGCATCTTTTCGAACATATCCGGCGTTACCTCGATCTTGTAATCAACCGGGTTATTATAGATCATGATCGGCAGCGAAGTACCTTTAGCCACGCTGATAAAAAACGCTAGCGTTTCTTCGTCATCGGCCTTATACCGCATCGGCGGAAGGAGCATCAGCCCGTCGGCACCCAGCTTTTCCGCTTTTTGGGCGAAGGAAACAGCCACGCTGGTGGCCTGCTCGGTCACATTCATTAATACGGGCACGGCGCCGTCCACCAGTTTGAGCGTGTGTGAGAGCAGGTCGAGCTTCTCCTGTTCGGTAAGGGTGCTTGCTTCGCCGAGGGAACCACCCAGGATAATTCCGTCGATACCTGCGTCGAGCTGCGCCTTAATGTTGTAGTCGAAAGCGGCATAATCAATTTCGTCGTTAACCGTAAATTTGGTCGTTACAGCGGGAAAGATCCCGGTCCAGTCTATTTTCATTTTATTTAGTTTTCCTGTCGATTTTTGTTACGCATCATCTTCCGCCGGGCGGACAGTACTGTTTCAAGAAATTAGCCATCAGCGTAGTTTTATGTAAAGCGGTGCCTTCGCCCTCAGAAATGCCGTGCGTGCGGTTAGGGTACGGCATAAACATGAACTGTTTATTGTACCTGATCAGCTCGTTCAGCAGCACTTCTTCGCCCTGGTAGTGTACGTTATGGTCGCCGGTGCCATGCATGATCAGCAGGTGCCCGCGCAGGTTTTTGGCATACGTAACGGGCGATACCCGGGTATAGTCCGCTTTATTTTCCGGCAAAAGCCCCATGTAACGTTCCTCGTAAACGTTGTTATAGAGGAATTGCGAAGGAACGCCGGAACTGGCAAGCCCGGTTTGATAGATCTCCGGGTACCGGAACAATAGCTGCATGGTGGTAGATGCGCCGCCACTGCCACCATAAACCGCAATGCGGGTAGAGTCGACAAACGGCCACCTGATGATTTTTTTAGCGGCACCGGCCTGGTCATTGGCGTTTATCCATCCCAGGTTCCGGTAAATCGCTTTGCGCCATGCGCGGCCTTTCGGCGCTGGTGCGCCGCGTCCTTCAACGGCCATAAAGAGGTACCCGCTGTCTACATTAAAGAAACCGCCTCTTCTGCCGCCGATACCGGCTCCGTCATTCACCGTGGTGGAAAAGGGCTCGGAATACGTGGTAAATATCACCGGGTATTTTTTCTTTGGGTCGAAGTTGGCAGGCTTCACCATAAAACCGTCCATTTCGATGCCCTCGTCTGTGGTGACTTTAAAAAAGCTGGTGGTTTTAGCCGCGGGATTGGGGGCTAATTTCTTCCCGATGCTTTCTGCTTCTGTTAACGGTGTATTTCCCGGCAGGGAGAGCCATTCGCTTGCCGGCAGGTACTGGTAGCTCGAAAAGCTGTGCTGGGCCCATTTGCCGTTAGGCGACATCGTGTAACTATGCGTTCCCGGCAACGACGCCGGGCTTACCCGCGAAATTCCCGTAGCTCCATTCAGGCTTGCCCGGTACAGGTAACGCTGCGTGGCATTATCGGGCGATGCCATAAAGTACAACCACCCGGCGGCTTCATCAACACCGGTGATGCCGGTAATATCATAGCTGCCGGGTGTGAGTAATGTCTCTTTACCGTCGAGCCCGATACGGTATAAATGCCGCCATCCGTCTTTCTCGCTTGCCCAGATAAACGCTTTCCCGTTCTCTATCCAGTCCCAGCCTGCCGTGCCGCGGTTCCAAAAAGATTTGACGTCGATCCAGGCGTCATCATTTTCCTTATAAATTACTTTTGACAACCCGGTAAACGGGTTACAAAGCACAAGCCTGCTTTCGTTCTGCATGCGGTTCAGTTGCTGCACGATGAGCTGTGAGCCATCGGGAAGCCAGTCCATGCGTGTCAGGTAGTTAGCGGACGGAAGCCCGGCGATCTTCATCCACACCGTTTTCTTTGTGGCAACATTTACCACGCCCATCTTTGCCGCCGCCATTTCTTCGCCAGGTTTAGCGAAAGGCAGCGGGATCAGCTTTGCATAATTGCTGTCGGTGTTATTGATCATGTACAGCGTTTTCACTTTGGAGATATCGATCTGCCAATAGGCGACCTGTTTGCTGTCGGGGCTCCAGCTGATGCCGTCCGTACAAAACAGCTCTTCGCTGTAGGTGTAATCAAACCAGCCATTTAGCTTCTTATCCGTACCATCGGCGGTTAACCTGGCGATCGCACCGGTTTTTACATCCTGCGTGTAAATATTATTATCGTAAACGAAGGCGACTTTTGTGCCGTTCGGCGAAAGTTCCGGGTTAAGCAGGTAACCGTCCTTCAATCCCTTACCGATGGCGGTTACTTTCCCGGTCGTGCGGTCGAGTACCTGCGCGGTGTAAAAAGTATTGTGATATTCGCGATGGTGCGTGTTCATGAGCAGCACGATCTGCTGATCGGCCGAAAAAGCGTAACGCGCTCCGCCAAAGCGCCCTCCTCCCGTTGTGGCCGGCATTTTCAGCTGGTCGGCGGAAACAACCGGTGTTTTCGCCATGGTTGGCAAGGAAACCTGTACGATGGCGCCGTTTTCCATCATGGTATAGCTGTTGCCGTCTTTATTCCAGTTCAACTGGGCAGACGCGGCAAGCGACAATAAACTGATGCCCGTGATTCCCGCCAGGCCTTTTACGATTCGATTCATGGCTGAGTGACCTCCAATGTTTTTACATAATACATATCTTCTACAGCCGCGGCGGTGAACATTTCTTTTTGCCCGGCTTTCAAGTCGAGGGTTTTCCATTCATCGCCGGGAATGATCCGGAGAACGGGCGCTCCCGCTTTCTTCAGGAGAATAGGGAGGTTAAAGCCTTTTACGCAACCTGTATACCGGTAAGCGAGTTGCCTGCCATTTTCTTTAAAGTAATATTCCAGCCTGGGGATTTGAACGGTACGGAGATACTGGTCAAAAACTTTCGAGAAATCATACTTCGTTTGTGCGGAAATATAGCGTTCCACCTGTGCGCTGGTAATCGTCCGGTGATAAAACGTTTTATTCAGTCCCCTCAAAATAGCACGGAACTGTTCGTCGTTATCCAGTCCGTGCCTGATGGCGTGCAGCATATTTGAAGGCTTGGGGTACATGTCGCCGCTGCCCTGGGCGTTCACGCCGTATGCGGGGATCACGGTGATATCATTCCTGATGCCGCGCCTGATCCCTTTATTGTACTGGTTGGCAGCTTCCTTTCCAAAAATATAATCGACGAACAGGGTCTCGCTGTAATTGGTGAATCCCTCGTGCACCCACATATCCGCCAGGTCGTTGGTAGTCAGGTTATTACCAAACCATTCGTGCCCGCTTTCGTGGATGATGATAAAGTCCCATTTCATTCCCCAGCCGGTACCTGAACCATCCCTCCCGCGGTACCCGAATTTATATTGATTGCCGTACGAAACCGCGCTTTGATGTTCCATGCCTGTATGTGCGGCGTCTATCAGCTGGTAACCATCCTCGTAGAAAGGATAGGGCCCGAACCAATATTCGAAACTCTTCAGCATCTGGCGGACCTGCGGAGGCATATAAGGTCTGGCCCTGGCAAGATTGTAATCGAGCACCCAATAGTTTAGCGTAAGAGGTCCCTTCTCTCCCGCATATATTTCTTTAAAGTTCACATATTTCCCGATGTAAGGAATAATACAATAGTTACTGATGGGGTTTACCACCCCGTATTTGTAGGTTACGGTTCCATCACCGTTGTCCTTTTTGAACTCCATCCGGCCGTTTGCCACAGCTACCAGCGTATCAGGCACGGTCATAGTGAGTGAAGCGCCTTTATCAGGCTCATCGCTTTGGTGATCTTTATTGGGGTACCAGACCGATGCGCCTAACCCCTGGCAGGCCACGCTCATGTACGGGCGACCGATAGAGTCTTTCGCAAAAATGAACCCGCCATCCCACGGCGGCCGGATCGCCTCGTGTACTTTTCCGTGGTAATAAATAATAACGTTATTGATCGCCGCGGGCTTTTGTGCGGGCGATGCCACGTGCCACACCGCGCCTTCCTTGCTGAATTTAAGCGGTAAGCTGTTATTGTAAACGATGCTGTCGATCACCAGCGGGTCCATCAGGTCGATCTGCATTTTCAACCCGGCACTGGCTTTTACCACCTTATAAGTGATCTTGTTCGATCCGGTAATACGCTTATTGTTAAAATCGGGCTTAAAAGAAAGGTCGTAACGCATTACGTCCCACCAGGTGCGCTCGGGATTAAGACTTCCACGCAGCGTGTCGGCATGCGTATACGTTTTAGGTTTTGTTTGCGCCCGGGCGCCGCCGTGAACAAAACAAACCAGCGCCAGGAGAGCGCCGGTAAAAAGTGACTTTAACAGGTTGGCCATAGTCACAAATATAGCGGGCAACTCTTGCCGCGGTTCACCGTTAATTAACAGGAGTTGCCCATATATTAACCTCAACAGGGATTTTATATGCCCTTATAGGTTACAATCCTCTTATCCAGATATTGCGAAAACTAACCGGCTCACTCTTATCTCCATGTGCCTGGAGCTTTATCGGTGCCGTATCATATTTCTTATAGACAGGCTTGCCGATATACAGGGTTTCACCCAACAGTTCGACATTATTTTGCACAAGCACCCCGTTAAAAAATACCGTAACATGGGCGGCGGTTTTCAGCGTGCCATCTTCATTAAAAGTCGGGGCTGTCCAGGCTACGTCGTACACGTTCCACTCGCCGTTTTTACGCGCCGGGTTGGCAAGGGGAATGAATTGCTTATACACCGCCCCGGCCATGCCGTTCACATAGGTTTTGTTTTCGTTGTTGTACGAATCCATGATCTGCACCTCATAACCCGCATCGCCGCCACCGGTCGACGCCAGGAAAAGCCCGCTGTTTCCACGGCCCTGGCCTTCTCCCGTTACATTTGCGGGGACTTTCCATTCTAAGTGCAGCTGGTAATTCTTAAAGGCTTGTTTCGTTTCGATGTTGCCGCCCCCGGTCGCCTTGTTTACGGTGAGCACGCCTTTGGCGATATCCCATTTTACCGCAGATTTGTCCTTCGTGGTTACCCATTGATCCATATTCTTACCGTCGAACAGGATCAGTGCATCCGAAGGCGCATCGCTAAACGTTTTGCCGGGGAGCACTACTTTCGGGACCGGTTCCCATTCTTCGGTATCCGCCGGGTTACCGCGCCTGGGCGGTGTTTGAGAGGCTGCCGGTGTTTGCTGTGCATTTGCCGTGACGGCGAGTAACAGGCCAGCGGCTACGGCCGACAGGCATTTAAGGTGGTGTGAGTTCATTTAAGAGTAGTTAGCTGAAAGCAAATAAAGCGTTTTTTTGGCAGAAAACAGCCTGCTAAAACGATATCAATTACCAACATACCGAAATCCGGCAAAACGCCCACGAATGTCAATAACTTATTAACCGCATCTTGGTGCCATGAAACATCGGGCATTAGTGCGTTCCTGTCATTTTATCCTTTAGCACCTTCATAAAATAGCCTCCTACCACGCTCCTGGCCTGGAAACCCACCTGCCTGCCATTGGTAGTTTCGTGCCAATCGGTTAGCGGTACACGGGAGGTCGTTTTGGTCGCGAATTCGTACACGGGATCAATAAATTTTTGGAAGTCGGCCGGTGTTCCCGACATCGCCGCGGTCCACAGGATCCAGTCGGATTTCGTATAAGTTTTACGGCTGTCAAGCGGCAGCCCGAACGCATTTTGTTTACCCAGGTAGTAGCTGATCTCGGTATTATAGATCTTTTGCGGGAAGATCCCGAGATCTAGCACCTTATCCCAAACCATGTTGTACTTTTGGCTCCAGGTGTTCTTGTTGTCGAAAACAAGCGCATAGTGGTCGCCTGCCTGGCTCATTTCCTCCCACCTGGCGGCCATCCCGAGCGCCATCTTCCGGTATTTTTCGGCGATGTCTTTTTTGCCTGACAGCTCGGCCAATCGGGCGTATCCTCCTATGGCAACGATCGCTTTCACAGAAAGGTTGGCATTATGTGCCAGGTGACCGGCGAAATCATCGGTACAAAGCTGGTTAACTGGATCCATACCTGCCCCGGCGAGGTAGTTGGCCCAGGTAGTAAGCGTTTGCCAGTGTTTTTGTGCGTAAGCGGGATCTTTATCGGCCATCACAATAGCGGTGGTAAGGATGATCATATTTCCGCATTCTTCCACCGGCATATCTTCACCGTAGGTCTGGCCATTGGCGATGGGGTACGTACCCAGGTCATGCGCAGCAAAAGGCTTGGTCCACTTACCGCTCTCGCTGTAATAAAAGATCCCGTTTAACATGCCCTTCAGGAGGGAGGGATTATACAGCAGGAACAAGGGGGCCGAAGGATAGGTTATGTCGACCGTATTGATAGAGCCGTTACTAAAGTTCTCTTTAGAGAGGAACAGGATGTCGCCCTGCGGGCTTTTTACCAGCTGGTGAGCGGCGATGCTTTGCCGGTACCCCAACACGCACAGCTGCGCATATTTATCGCCGCCCGCCTTCAGGGCATCGTTGTAGATCTTCGTATCGGTTTGCCTGCAGCGCATCAGCACTTCCCGGTAGGATTTAGCTGACGTATTCAACACCTTCTCCATCGTCGCCCCCGGCGAATTACGCCACCATGGCTTAAGGTTGGTGCCAAAATACTGAACCGATTCCAGCTCATCATATCCCAGCATGGTGTATTTGGATAATTCGGCCGACCCGACACTTCCAAATGAAAGTACCGTATTCAGCATCAGCTGTGTACCCGCGGATTTTGCGGAACCTTTATCACCATTGATGAACGACCCGGCAGCCGCGTTATTGGTGGTGATAAATTGTCTCGTTCCCGCCCCCAGCGGCGCCGCTACATACAAATAGCCCCAATCAATCCGCACGTTGTCGCCTTTGCGCTGCAATACCGGCTGATCGGTGGTGCCTGCCTTTACCAGCGTGATCCCGGAATTGGCGGCAGCCATCGCCTGCGTTTCCTGCTGCGGCTGGTTTACGGCCAGGTGCGACGAAACTCCCTGGAAAAGGCTTACCCGGTGCCGTTTTCCGTCCGTCGATTTTACCGCATACGTAATATACGATACCGGGGTGCTCAGCAATTTAAGGTCAGATAGGATTAGGGGTGAAGTGAATGTTACTTTTAATGCCACCGGCCCGCAGGTAAAAGCGTAGTTCGTTTGTGTGGCCGTTATGTTCACCGCAGTTTGCGCGGCGGGTTTGATGGACGCCGTACTTCGGTCAACGATCTCTTCCACCAGGCCGGCATCAAGGAATGCGCCGCCGCCGGTGTTCCTGCAATGAATAGCGAACACGTTATCCCCGGTTTTTAACATGTTCCTGGCTTCTTCGGGGAGAAAAACCACCTCGTAATCGCCGTTAGCGCCGCCCTTATGTAAGAGCAGTTTCCCGTTGAGGTAAACATCTACGCCATCATCGTGGTAAACTTTCAACGCCAGCCTTCCCTTTGGAATTTCGTTCAACGTTACTTTCCTGCGGATCCAGAGATCTTTCCCTGTCCAGGAAGTACCGTTAGTGATACGGTCGTCACCAAAAGGAGCGGTACCTGATTTCCAACCGGCATCGTTAAAAGCGGCATCCTGCCAGCCGTCCCCGGCCTGCGACATTTCGTACCGCGCAGTGTACGCCTCTTCGTCTCCCGCGGGAATGATGGTCTTAAACTGCGGGATCCCGGTCCCCATAAAGCGGTATACTACGTTATCGACCTTTACCAGGCCCAGCAATGAGTTCTCTTTCCCGGTCCAGTGGGTGGTGATCGATTCGTTCAGCTGATCGGTAGACGACCAGATACTGAAATAAGGCGTATGCGTGATCAGCGGGTACGAAGGCGCCCTGGAAACCTGGGCATAACCGGTTAACGACAGGGACAACAGCAGGCAGGAAAAAAATCTTTTCATAGGTCAAAATCATTCAGTTGTAATTATCGGGGGCGGTACCTTACGGCAATTCAATAAATCCAAAATGCCTCATCTTCTCCCCGGTTTCGGAAACACCCCGTTCGCGTTCGCCCATTTCTTCCATAAGCTATCCAGCTCCTTCACCCTGGCGGGATTCGCTGACGCGACGTCGGTCAATTCCGTTCTGTCGTTGGCAATATCATACAGGTGCCAGGCGGTATCTCTTGCCAGGGAAACCATTTTCCAATTTCCCGACCGTACATAACGGGCGCCGAAATGTTCGTTAAACAGCTCCCGGTGACCCGCAAACGCCTTCCCTTTAAAGGAGGGCACCAGGCTGATCCCGGGCGTAGGTGTGATGGCTTTACCTTTAAATACCTCCGGGTATTTCGCGCCGGAGATGTCGGTAAAAGTTCTCATAAAATCCATCACGTGCCCTACCTGTGCGCTATAGCTGCCTTTTTTGGCGGTGATGCCTTTTGGCCAGAACGCGATCAGCGGCGTATGCAAACCACCTTCATATGATTCCGTTTTCCAATACTGGTAAGGCGTATTGGCCACATTGGCCCAGCGCGGGCCGATGGCCGTATAGGAGGTTTGCGGCCCAGGCATTACTTCTTTCTTAGTGGCGAAAATCACTTTACGACCGTCGCGTGTTTCGCCGGCACGGTCGAATCCCGGACCATAATTGGCAGCTACCTCAGCGCTTGCCCCGTTATCCGAAAGAAAAAGAACAAGGGTATTATCCAGTTTCCCCGTCTTGCGCAAGGCCTCTATAATGCGCCCTATTCCCTGGTCCATCCGGTCGATCATAGCGGCGTGTACCGCCATGGCCCGCGCATCCCACTCTTTATCGGGATTATTCTCCCAGGTTACATCACGTTTAACCGGTGCGGAAAACCTGGTTTTAACCGGATCGATCAGCCCGAGGCTCACCATTTTTTTGTACCGCGCTTCGCGGATGGCATCCCAGCCTGCTTTATACGTGTCCTTATACTTCTCTATATCTTCCGGCTTCGCCTGCAAAGGCCAATGCGGCGCGTTTTCGGCCACGTACAGGAAGAACGGCCTGCCGGAGTCGCGGTACGAATTAATGTAGGCCACGGCCGTATCGTTAATTGCGTCGGTATGGTAATAATCCTTCGGTACTGATTTGATGGGTGTAGTGCCGCTTACCAGGCTAAATGGGTCGAAAAAATCGATCACTCCCCATATCGTACCAAAAAACCGCTCAAACCCGCGGCTGGTTGGGTATTGCTCCAACGGAGAAAAGTTCCCGAAATCTTTTTTATGACTCAGCCAGTCAAGCTGGTCCCTGGGATCTTTCTGCCCGAGGGTATTGGATACATGCCACTTCCCGGTCATCGCCGTGTGGTAACCTGCGGCCTTTAATACCTCCGCCAGCGTAACCGTGTTGTCTCCCAGGCGGCCGAGGTAGCCAGGCGTATCTTCCGGATCGCTCATTTTCCCGATCCCGGCCTGGTGATTATACAAGCCCGTTAGCAAGGATGCACGCGTGGGGCAGCACCGCGAAGTATTGTAAAAATTGGTGAACCGGATGCCGTTCTTCGCCAGGTAATCGAGGTTTGGCGTCCGGATCTCTCCACCGTAACAACCGGCATCAGAAAAACCCATATCGTCGGCCATAATGACCACGATGTTCGGACGGGAACCCGGTGCCGGCACATTTGCGCCCACAGGAATATGCTTAAAAGCGGTGAATACCACCACACCGGTGAATAACGATACCCCGGTGACCAAAAGCCGGGAGCTGCGTGTGTTCTTCATAATTTGCCAGTTTCTGTGCGGGTTGAACAGTGCATAAAGCTAAAATGATTTAGCTTTATGCACAACGGATCACGCAAAAAACATGATTGTTAACCGGTTATTTCTTCCCGGTAAGTGATTTAATCGCCTTAATCTCGTTCCCGCTAAAAACCGAACCGTCTTTCCTGAAGATGTCATGGAACCACAATTCCGGCTCTTTGCCATCAGGCCGCGGGGTATCCCATGCATAGATCGTGTTGGTTTTGCCGGATACGAAACCCCAGTTTATGGCGCCAACGTTTTCCTGTTTCAGCATCGGCATCACCGTCTGGAAAAGGCTGCCGTTCCTGCGTGCCATGTATTCGGTACAAACGATCGGGCGGTTATATTTACGAAGCTCACGGATCTTTTCCTGGTGGAAATCTACATACCCGTAATGGTGATAAGTGATGATATCCGAGTTTTCCAACTGGTATTTGTTCAGGTTATCAAACGCGGGACTATAATTCCATACGCCTGAGGTAAGCGGCTGCGAAGGGTTCACCTCGCGTGCCCAACTGAAAATGGATTTTAGCAAGGCGAGGCTCTTATCTACGTACTGGCTGTTACCGGGCTCGTTGTACAAGTCCCACATTACAATACGTTTGTCGTTTTTAAAGGTAGTGAGAATGTCTTTTACATAGCTTTCCAGCATTTTCAGGCTATCGGCATTGTTGCGGATAACCGTTCCCGGGTCGCGCACCCAGCCGCTGTTATGCACCCCTGTTTTTGGAGCGGGTTGTTTCCCGGCGTGGTACTCGTCGTTCCAGCAATCGTCGAAAAACACGAACATGGTTTTAATTCCATGCCGGGTAGAAATCGCCAGGTAGTCGTTTAACCGTTTTTTAAAACCCGTCTTGTCCGACGTCCAGGCCACGTGGTGAAGAAACACACGCATGGTATTCAGCCCAAGGCCTTCCGCCCATCCGAGTTCCTTGTCGATAGTTTGCCTGTCGAAAGTATCTCCCTGGAACATCTCCAGCTGGTTGATGGCCGACGAAGGCTGAAAATTACAGCCCCGCATCCAGGGCTCTGTTTTATACCAGGCTGTAGCTTTTTGAGCGGTCCACATGCCCTGTCGGGCGAAAGCTCCCACGCCCATGAATAGCAAAGAGAGAAGAAATAGCGTACGTTTCATTTTTTTAGTGGTTAGTTAGCAGTACACTACAAATTAAGAAAAGAATTTCCGCAAAGGAAACAATGTTTGAACGAATTAATGTCCTGCTTCTGAACGCCCGATTAGTTCGCATGGATTCCGCCTGCTAATCTCTTCTTCCACCGTCCTTTAAGCTTTGCCTTCACCGATGCCGCGGGATATATCGCTAGTTACCAAGCGGTTTAAACGTATAGATTACCCGCAGCGCGTCATCGTGAGCATGCAATATTTCTCCGTCAAAATCATACCAGCCATCCTGTGGTCCGCCCTGGCCCTGGTTAAGGTGCACCATCAGCTTGCCATGTTCCCGGTAACAGCCGTCGATCACCACAGAATGGCCGAAGTTCTTAAGGTCAGCGAAGTGCAGGAATACCGGCCGCTGTGCTGCGATTTCTTTTGCGATCACTTTTTTAAGCTTGCCGGTGGCGTACGGGAACAGGCCTTTCCATGAAATATACCGGTTCACTTTTACGTCGTAATGCCGCTCAAGCAAATTTGCAGGAGCGAGCTTATACATGTAATTATCGCGTCCGAAGTTCTTTTGCACAGCCAGTGCGGCATAATAGTTATACCTGGCGGTTTGCTCCCGATACTGCTTACCAGTGGCACTGTCCAACTGGTTGACTACCAGGTTAAGGTCGACGGAGGCGCTGTCGATGGTTTCATCAACCTGGTAACCGTTGGTGGAAAGGTATTTAACGTGTCCGAACGGTTTCAGCCGGTGGTAATACATTACCTGTGCCAGCGCCGTGCTCCAGCAGCCCAGCCGCAGGTGGTCGGGCGTATATTGTTCAAAACCGCCCATCTGCTTCCATTTTGTTTTCAGGAGGGTACTGTCCGGGGGGGTACTGTCTTTATCCCATGACGGGAACGAGGTGGCTGCAAAAACATACGTGGTACCGGTTAACAGTATGCCGCCCAAAAAGATCCTGATACTTGTTCTCATTGCTTTTTATTTTGAGACAAAGCAATGGATCCGGGGAGCGGCAAACTTCTCAAAAAAGGTTTTGAGAGTAATTTGCGGGAGGCATCCCGGGGGATACGCGGTGTTTAGCCGTGAAGTTTCGCCTGTTCGGCATATTCCTTCGGCGATAAGCCTGTCGCCGATTTAAAGATCCGGTAAAAGCTCGCTTCCGAGTTGAACCCGCATTCGAGGGCTACACCGAATATGGAAAGATGCGCATACCTGCTGTCGGTAAGTTTGCGTTTCACTTCCTCGGCGCGGTAATCGTTTACCAGCATCCGGAATGTTTTGCCCAGCTCGCGGTTAATGGTTACCGAAACCAATACGGGGCTGAGCCCCACATCCGCCGCCAGTTTGCCCAGCGTAAGCTCGCTGTCGAGAAACACTTTCCTGGTAATAAGCGCATGCAGGATGGCGGATTTAGCGTTTTCGAGCTCTTCGCCGCTATACTTGAGCGGGACGTCGGCCGCAGCCTCTTCGTCAAACGATTTATCCTGCCCGTGCTTAATTACGTGGCGGCTGGCCAGGTAACCCCGCAGCC
This sequence comes from Hufsiella ginkgonis, assembly GCF_009834915.1. Lineage (GTDB taxonomy): Bacteria > Bacteroidota > Bacteroidia > Sphingobacteriales > Sphingobacteriaceae > Hufsiella > Hufsiella ginkgonis. The sequence continues at coordinate 499,849 of NZ_WVHS01000004.1, forward strand.
CGATATAGTAGATCACTACTGCGAGGTAGATATAAAAGAGTTTCCAGTGTAAAAACTGGTCCGAGAAATCGAGCGTATTGTCGAGAATGATATTCACACAAAGCGCGATGCCCAGGATCCCGGTTACGATCAGCAGGTTTTTTATCCAGGTGAACGTGAGGTAGTTGGTATCGGAAATATTTTGCTGCATCCAGCGGCGGTAATAGAGGATGCTTTTGAGGCCGAGAAAACCGTAGCCGATGGTGCTGAGAATGGATAAAAAGTCCTCGGTCACTTTTACGCGGTTAAAACGCCATTGCTCCGCTACCACATCCTTTTCCAGGAGGCTCTGCTGCTGCATTACCGCCACATACACCACTACCGCATGCACCATAAACAGCAGGGGCGGAAGGAAATGCAGCCAGGTTTTTCGGGTCATCTTAAATCCCGGCTGCGTAAGCGAAGCCACATACAGGTACAAAAGTGGTTGGATCAGCAGGTCGACGGCCAGGGGAAAATACCGCAGGGCCGTAGTGTTCCACAGGCCCGTTGTGTGCAGCAGGATCTTAAAACTGAGCACACTAAAAACCAGCAGCACGGCTACCAGCAGCTTGCGGCCGGCCAGTACAGGCCGCCGGCCCAGCAGCAGCACCGCACAAATCACTCCCTGCAGGATGCCAAATAATACAACCAGGTCGAACCAGTTAAAAGACATAAGCGAAAGCTAAGAAAATATTCACGCTGCACAATGGGTATTTTTCGCACGGCGGAATTTAACAACGGTTAAAATCAGCGACAAACACCTTATTAACTAGTAGATCAACCACCCGAATAATAGACGTAAGTATTTGCGTTCACCTGCCGGCATGCCTACTTTAGTACATGCTTAAAGCGCAGGCGCTGCTTTCCCGCAAAACGATGCTCCACCCCGCCTACCGGATCGTGGTAACGCCGGTATTCCTGTTCGAATGGTCGTACCTTGTAAAAAAGGCGGGGCCGCCGCATTTTATCGGGTGCCCGGTGTTGCCCGCCATGCTGCCGGTCTCGGCATCGTACCTGGACATCCATTGGCTGATGCCGGGGTACCTGCTAACGAAAAAGTGCGTTGCCGTTTTGTTTTTCGTGGTGGCGCGGATCATTCCCCGGATGATGAGCGATGTTTACCCGCATGTTTCCATCGATATTCGCGCAGCGGCGCTGACCTCCCGGATCGAAAATAACCGCCTGGACTTCAGGGATGGGAACGAAAAGGGCGGCATCGGGCTAACCGGTTTTCCTTCACCTTAACGACCGACCATTGATGATCAGGTGTGTAATTATCGACGACGAACCACTGGCGCAGGACGTGCTGGAAGCCCATGTTTCCGGCATGCCGGATGTTACCCTGCTGGGAAAGTTCAACAACGCGCCCGAAGCACTCGCTTTCCTGGCGGGACAAGAGGCCGACCTGGTATTGCTCGACATCGAGATGCCCGAGATGACCGGCATCCAGTTCTTAAAAAGCCTGGCCGTACCGCCGCTTACCATCTTTACCACCGCTTACCGGGATTATGCCTTCGAGGGGTTCGAGCTCGGGGTGATCGACTTCCTGCTAAAGCCCATCGCTTTTGCGCGATTCTCGCTCGCGATAGACAAGGTCCGTGATTTTATCCGCCTCCGCGCTCAAAACACGCAGCTGGAACCGGGCGACCCTGCCCCGGAATACATTTTCGTAAAAAGCGGCGTAAAACGACTGAAGCTTTACTTTGGAGAGATCACGCACATCCAGGGGCTGAAAGACTACGCGATCATTTATACACCCGCAGAAAAAGTAGTGATTAAAGGTTCACTGAAGCAGGTGCTGGAGCGCCTCCCCCCGAATTTGTTCGTCAGGGTGCATAAATCCTTTATCGTGTCGAAGCAAAAGATCGCACGTATCGAGCGGAACCGTATCCTCGTCGGGCCGCACCAGGTGCCTGTGGGGCGGAATTACCGCGAAGTGATCGATCTGCTGTAGGAAATGTATCTTTAACCTGCCATGATCTTGTAAACGCACCTTCCTGCTCCGCCGTTAGGCGATCACCTTACCGGCATCGTTTTTTATGAAGATTACTGCCCGGCACATCCCATCGAAAAAATGCTGCCGGATGGCACGGTGAATATCCTGCTCGATATGCAGGACCGGCCAAAGAAGCCAGGTACGCAGGGAGGTGATCGCCGCAGGCAGCATAGCCGAAAAGTTCAGGCTCGTAGAAGATTTCCTGGTAAATAAGCTTCAAAGAGAAGCGGTGGAGCCGCCAGCGATACACATATTATCGAAGCCACCGGGGAAAACTGGGAGCAAAAGCTACAGGCAAAAACGGTCCGCACTTTTTTCCGGGCCGATGGTACCTACAACTCCGAACACCGCAACCTGAAAGACAGCATCGTATTCAACCCTTCGGACAGGTGGACCATCACCGGCGACAGCCTGATCATGACCGACACTTTTCCCAAACAGGGCGTAACTTATAAATACAAGCTCTCCATCAACGGGAATATCGCCCGGTTTAACGGCATCATCGATTTCGATGGGGACGGTAAAACCGACGACGAATACATCGGGAAACAGCGAAAACAATAAACTTGCTTTACTAATCATTTCCCGGGACCAGGAGATTTATTTCCCCGACCTGAACGTTACCGCAGACCGCTTAATATAATCGATCATCTCATACTCATTAAGCTTGCGCACCATCTCTGAGGTTGGCCGGTACCGGTTCATAAACAGGGTCAGCGAGTCGCCGCTGAGGGCGGTAACCTGCTCCACCTTGCCGGTTGTAAACCAGTGATCGATAAAGCGATTGGCCTCGTCATCCAGCAGGCGCCGTTTCAGCCGGGCATCGCGGGCGCTTTTGCGGGTAAGGTAACTGTATAGGGCTACCGGGTTGATGGTGATCAGCGAGGCGCCACGACCGCCGGAGCGGGCCGGCCCTACCGCATCGGTAAGCTTTGGCGGCTGGTAGCTAAATTCCTTCTTAAACTGGGTACGGTAGCTGAGCGAGTCCTTCCGGTAATTGCGGGTACCGGCAACAAAGATCTCATCCAGCGTAATGGTGCCCCTGGTGATCCTGATCCGGAGCTCCGTCCCGGGATCGGACGCCAGCGGCATCACCATCTTTTTATAACCGATGTACGAGATCCTGAGCGTATCAGGGAACCTTGCCCTGGCTGTAAACCGGCCGGCCGCATCGGTAATTGTAGTGCCGGAAGCAGAAACGATATTTGCTCCCTGTACAGGCAGGTGCGATTCCTGGTCGGTTACCGTACCTCTTATTAACTGCGCGGCTGCGTAAAACGGCAGTATCATACACATGAACAGGAAAAGATGCCTCATACTTCGCTTATTTTACCGCGAAAGTATGGAGGAACCCGCGGGCCGGCGAGCGTTTAACTTTCTTTAACAGGCAGTTTAACGGTTTTTAACACTTGAAACTGGCGTTTACTTTATCTCAAACCCGTAATTCCCCGCTTCTACCTGGTAGCTGCGCGTGTTACCGTTACCGGCCAATTGCTTAATACCTTTTGTATTGCTTGTTACCAGCTTGCCGCCTTCATATAGCGCTGCGCCGCTGCCCACCGCCAGTTTGAGCGTAGCCGATGAGTTAGCGGGGATAGTGACTCCATAATAGATCTTGTCGCCGTTCCGCTTCCAGGCAGATATGATGGATCCGTAAGGGCCGTCGTGTTTAGCTTCAAACCGGTCGAGCCCGGCCACAAAATGCGGTTCCAGCAACACATTTTTAAAGCCGGGGCTGGCGGGATCCGGCCTGATGCCACCCGGCGCTTTATATAACCAGGCGCCTATTTCGCCAAACATGATGTGGTTCATAGAAATATCCTGTTTCGCGTTAATGTCCCAGTTTTCGTAGAGGGTGGTGGCGCCGTTCACGATCCACCATCCCCAGGAGGGATATGTTTCCTGTGCGGCTACGCGGTAGGCCACATCGGCATAACCATTTTCGCTCAGCGCATTTAACAGCGCCTTGGCTCCGAGGATGCCGGTATCGAAATGGTAGTTATCGGCAGCAACGCGTTTCGCCAGTTGGGCGGCCACTTTGCTCTTCATCGCCTCTGGTACTACGCCCCAGCAAAGCGGCGCCGCGAGCTCGGTTTGAATGCCGCTGCCGTAAATGCCGGTAGCTGTGTCGAGGTACCTGGCGTTAATGGCGTTCCTGATCTTTGCGGCCAGTGCGGCGTACTTTTCGGCATCGGCCGCGTGGCCCAGCAGTTTTGCGGCCTTCGCCAGGATGCTGGCATCGGTGAAGTAGTAAATGGAGGAGGTAAGCTCTACCGGCGATTTCGACTTTACGGGCACCCAGTCTCCCAGTCCCCATGAGGTAAGACCCGACGGGCTTTCCTGGTCGATATGGTCCACGTAGCGCCGGATGTTAGGGTAACAGTCGCGCAGCGCTTTAATGTCGCCGTAAAACAGGTAAAGGTTCCAGGGCACCAGGGCGATGGTGCTCGTCCAGTCGGGCCCGTTGCCCCACGAATAGCCCCATCCGCCCGTAGGGATAATGGAAGGCAGCACCCCGTTCGGCTGTTGTTCATCGCGGTGATCGGCCATCCATTTTTCGTAAACGGTAATGGCATCAAAACTGTACAGGCCGGTTTCTATGGCAATGTGGGCATCGCCTGTCCAGCCGTTTTTTTCGCGCTGCGGACAATCCGTAGGATAGCCGAACAGGTTGGACAAGTAAGAATTATTCGTGGCGCTCCAGATCTTATCAATGGTCGCATTGGCAGAGCTCACCACGCCCGCCGGCGGCACATCGCTATGCATAAAGTAGCCGGTAACGTCGCTTTGCGATAAAGTAATTGGTCTATCGCTCGTTATCTCTACGTATTGAAAGCCTTTGTAGTTAAACTTAGGCTTGAACGTTTCCGTGCCCGTGCCGCCAAGGATGAAAATATCTACCTGGAAGGGGTCCAGCTTATCTGTGGGGCGGTAATGGTAATCGATGTTGGAAAGGTCAGCGCGGCCGTTCGGGTACAGCCGCTCGCTGTGTTTAAGGCGGAGGGTAGTGCCGGCCTCGCCCTTTACGGTGAACTGGCTTACCCCTGCAATATTCCTCCCGAGATCGAACACATAAGTGGTGTCGTTAAATTTCCGCATACTCCGTGCGGGAATGATTTCGACGTCGCGGATGGGGTGCATTGCCTGCGCCACAACATTCCGCGAAGGCGCGCTGCGGATGCCGGGGGCTTTCCATTTCGAATCGTCGAACGATACCGTATTCCAGCCCGGCTGCTCCAGGCGGCCGTCGTAGTGCTCGGCCGTATAAATGCTGTTAAAGGTGATGGGGCCGAGGGAGGTTTTCCAGTCGTTGCCTGATTTTATTACTTCCGTAGTGCCGTCTTCGTACGTAATGCGCAGATCGAGGCAAAACGCGGGCCGGTTGCGCCATGGCGCACGATCGAAGAACCATACGGCGGTAGACTGGTGGTTGTACCATCCATTGCCCAGCAGCACGCCGATCACGTTATCGCCCTGCCGCAGCATCGGCGTCACGTCATAAGTAACGTACAGGTTGCGGCGGTCGAACCGCGTATACATGGGGTCGAGGCGATGGTTGCCGCTTTTTGCGCCGTTCAGGTAGAGCTCGTACAAGCCGGCAGCGGCGATGTAGGCCCGCGCGCTCCGTATTCTTTTACCGGCGGTGAATTTCTTGCGGAAATAAGGCGCCCGTTTGGTATCGAGGTCCGTCGATGCGCGCCTCGAATCGAGGGGAAGAATGTCGCTGATCCAGGTACCCTGCCAGTTCTCGCTGCCAAGCATACCGGTTTCGAAGCTGGCGATTTTCGCTTTCGCGGAGGGTTTGCGGTCCCGGTCCCAGGCCACTACGGTCCAGTAATATCTGGTAAAAGGCCGTAAAGGGCCGGCTTTATAAGTAACCAGTTGCGAAGCGGAGGGCACCATGCCGGCGCCGCCGGCTTTAGCGTCCAGCAGTTTAGCGGAATCCGTCCCGAAAAATACCTGGTAAGCCGTTTGCCTGGCGCCCCGCCGGGGATCTGCTATGCGCCAGGTAAACCTGGGGTTGAGCGCATCGATACCAAGCGGGTTTTCGAGGTACTCGGTCCTTAAGCTGGTAACCCTGGCTGGCGATTGAGCAAATAACAGGCCGCCAGGCAATAAAAGCATGGCAGGCAACAACATTAAACGGGAGCATGAAGATTTCATCATTGCAGGTCGGAACTGGTTGCTAAACCGTTGCAATCTAACAATAATTTCGACGGGTAAAATCCTGCCCCGGCCGCGTTAAAACCACTTATGCTTCGCCGCCGGGTTATCGCCGGTGCGTTGGAGGTGATATGCAGCTTTCCATAAATGCGCGCGACGTGATTCCGAACCGTAACGGGACGATAAACAGCCTGATCCCGATCTGGTTATGGCCTAAGCCGTTATGTAAGAAATTGTACGCAATTACTGGTTTTTACGTATATCAGTTTCTGTTTGCTTCCCTTCGGCGCCCGAAACCGCTCCGGCGGCACGAACCTGATAATTTAACCGCGCAATGACTCATACCGGGCTTTGCGCTTTCAGCTTTAAGCTTATTTCCTTATCTTCGCATCCTCAAAAATGGGGAGATAACGCGCTGATGTACAAAGAGTATAAATACCTTGACCTACCGCTTACCGGCAAAGAGATACTGCATTACTGGAAGCAGCATAACATCTTCGAGAAGAGCGTGTCTAACAGGCCTGTTTCGAAGCCGTATACTTTTTATGAAGGTCCGCCTTCGGCTAACGGGATGCCCGGCATCCACCATGCCATGGCACGCTCTATCAAAGATATTTTCTGCCGCTTTAAAACGCTGAAAGGCTATCGCGTAGAGCGCAAAGGCGGATGGGATACCCATGGCCTGCCGATCGAACTGGCCGTGGAAAAAACCCTGGGCATTACCAAGGACGATATCGGGAAGAAAATTTCCGTGGAAGAATACAATGCCGCCTGCCGCAAGGAGGTAATGAAATATACCGACGTATGGAACGACCTCACCGAAAAAATGGGGTACTGGGTAGACCTTGAAAACCCTTACGTAACCTACGAGAACGAGTACATCGAATCGCTCTGGTGGATCCTGCAGGAGTTTTATAATAAAGGACTGCTGTACAAAGGATATACCGTACAGCCATTTTCGCCGGCTGCGGGAACAGGCCTCAGCTCGCATGAGCTAAACCAGCCGGGCACATACCGCATGGTGAAAGACACGTCGGTGGTTGCCCAGTTTCACGTAAAACGCGACCAGGTACACCCCATCATCCCGGTGCTGTTCGAAGAGGAGTTTGAGGATACTGCGATCCTGGCATGGACCACCACGCCGTGGACACTGCCATCTAACTGCGCCCTGGCCGTTGGCGCCAACGTGGTGTACGTAAAGATCAAAACCTTTAACCCGTACACCTATGCGCCGGTGAGCGTGGTGCTGGCAAAAGACCTGGTTGGCAAATACTTCAAAGCCGAAGGGCAGAACGCCTCTTTCCAGGATTATAAAAACGGCGATAAGGTGATCCCCTGGCAGCCGGCGGCAGAATTTACGGGCAGCGAATTGCTGGAGCTCCGGTATCACCAACTGATGCCTTATGTAATGAACGATGACCTGGAAGCAAACGCATTCCGCGTGATCGCCGGGGATTTCGTGACCACCGAAGACGGTACGGGGATCGTACATACCGCCTCTATATTCGGCGCAGACGACTTTAGGGTGGCCCGTGCAAATGGCGTTCCTTCCGTATTGGTGAAAGACGAAAACGGCGTTGAAGTTCCTTTGGTCGACCGGCACGGGCAATTTGTTGCCGAGGTAACCGATTTCGCGGGCCGTTATGTAAAAGAAGAATATTACAGCGATGCCGAACGGGCCGATCCGGACTTTAAACCAACGGACGTACTGATCGCCATCAAGCTGAAAGAAGATAACAAAGCGTTCGACGTTAAGAAATACGAACACAGTTACCCGCATTGCTGGCGCACAGATAAGCCGGTACTATATTACCCGCTCGACAGCTGGTTTATCCGTACCACCGCCGTGAAGGATAAGCTTGTTGCGCTGAACAAAACCATCAACTGGAAACCGGAATCCACCGGTACCGGCCGTTTTGGCAACTGGCTGGAGAACCTGGTAGACTGGAACTTGTCGCGCTCCCGCTTTTGGGGCACACCGCTCCCGATCTGGCGCACGGCCGACAATGCTGAGGAAATCTGTATCGGTTCCGTGGAGCAGCTGAAAACAAAACTCAGGGAAAGCCTCGATACGAAGGGTGTACATACCGATGCCCAGCTTGAAAAGATCAGATCGTACCTGCAAAAACTGGATGCCGGCGAAGGCGACCTTCATCGTCCGTTTGTAGACGATGTGGTCCTGGTATCGAAAGCCGGTAAACAGATGTTCCGCGAGCCCGACCTGATCGACGTATGGTTCGACTCGGGCGCCATGCCTTATGCGCAATGGCACTTCCCGTTTGAGAACAGGGAAAAATTCAAAAACGCCTACCCGGCTGATTTCATTGCGGAAGGCGTGGATCAAACCCGTGGGTGGTTCTTCACGCTTCACGCGATAGCGGTAATGCTGAGCGAAAGCAGCGAGGAGATCAAAAAGATCAACGCGGAGATCGGCAATGAAGGGATCTCGTTTAAGAACGTGGTTTCTAACGGCCTGGTGCTCGATAAGAACGGCAACAAGATGTCGAAACGGCTCGGCAATGCCATCGATCCGTTCGAAACCATCAATCAATATAGCGCTGATGTGGCCCGCTGGTATATGATCAGCAACGCATCTCCCTGGGATAACCTGAAGTTTAACGAGGACGGGCTGGATGAGGTGCGCCGCAAATTTTTCGGCACACTGTACAATACCTATGCATTTTTCGCCTTGTATGCCAATATCGATGGTTTCAGCTACCGCGAAGCCGATCTTCCGCTGGCGCAGCGGCCGGAAATAGACCAGTGGATACTTTCGCGCCTCAATACCTTAACAAGCGAAGTGGACGGGTTCTACACCGACTTTGAACCTACCCGCGCCACCCGCGCCATCCAGGAGTTCGTAGACGAGCACCTGAGCAACTGGTATGTCCGGCTATGCCGCCGGCGTTTCTGGAAGGGCGATTATACCGACGACAAGGTCTCGGCCTACCAGACGCTGTACACCTGCCTGAACACGGTGTCGAAACTGATGTCGCCCGTGGCTCCGTTCTTTAGCGACAGGCTGTTCCTCGACCTGAATGCCGCCACCGGCAGGGAAAGCCAGGAATCCGTACACCTTACCGATTTCCCCGGATACCACGCCGCCCTGGTGAACGAAGCACTGGAAGAACGGATGTCTATCGCACAGGATATTTCTTCGCTGGTACTTTCGCTTCGCAAAAAGGTAGGGATCAATGTACGGCAGCCGCTGAATAAGATACTGCTGCCCGTGCTCGATAACAAGTTCCAGGAGAAAGTAGAAAAAGTGAAAGATCTTATTCTCTCAGAAACCAACATCAAGAATATTGAGTATATTAATGATACTTCCGGCGTTATCCGCAAGAAGATCAAGCCGAACTTTAAAGCGCTTGGCCCGAAGGCGGGTAAAGACATGAAGGCCGTAAGCGAAGCATTAACCGCTTTGGGGCAGTCGGAGATCGGGAAACTGGAATCCAGTGGTGAGATCGCCATACTGGACGGTAAATATACGGTCCTCGACAGCGAAGTAGAGATCATTGCGGAAGACGTTCCGGGATGGCAGGTGGCAAACCTCGGCAAACTAACCGTTGCTTTAGATGTTACGCTTACGACCGAATTGAAACAGGAAGGCATTTCGCGCGAATTGGTAAACCGGGTACAAAATCTCCGTAAGGACCTGGAGTTTGACGTAACCGATAAGATCCATGTGCGCGTAACGGACCACCCGCTGATTTCGGAAGCGGTAAAAAATAATTTCTCCTATATTTGCGCCGAAATTCTGGCCGACACCCTCGAGCTTGTGAACAGCCTGGATGGCGGAGAAAGCGTCGCAATAGAGAGCACTGAATTAACGATTTTAATAACGAGAGCTTAAAATGGACAACAAAAACGAAAAGACGAGGTATTCCGACGCCGAACTACAGGAGTTTAAAGAGATCATTCTCGAAAAAATGAGAATGGCACGTGAGGAGCTTACTGCATTGACCCAATCGCTGAGCAGTCCGAATTCGAATGGGACAGACGATACCGCAGGTACTTACAAAACGCTGGAGGATGGCTCGGCCACCCTGGAGAAAGAGCAGATCAACCAGCTGGCCGCCCGGCAGAAGAAATTCATCGAGAACCTGGAAAGCGCCTTAGGACGTATCCAGAATAAAACCTACGGAATTTGCCGCGAAACAGGTAAACTGATCCAGAAAGAACGCCTGAGAGCGGTACCGCATACCACCCTCAGCATGGAAGCAAAACTGAAGCAGTCTTAATGAAAGGATATACCAGGCCGGTACTACTTGTCACCCTGATCCTTCTTGCAGATCAGTTGCTTAAATTTTGGGTAAAACTTCACATGAATATGGGACAGGAGTTCCATATTGCCGGGAACTGGTTCCTTATCCATTTCACCGAAAATAACGGGATGGCGTTCGGCATGGAGCTGGGCGGTACCTCGGGAAAATTGTTTCTTACCCTGTTCCGGATCGTGGCGGTGTGCGGCATCGGGTACGGGGTGGTTCACCTGGTAAAGAAAAAGTATCACCGCAGCTTAACGCTCAACGTATCGATGATCTTCGCGGGTGCGCTGGGCAACATTATCGATTCCACGTTTTACGGGCTCTTATTCAGCGAAAGCAGTTATTTCGAGCCCGCCAAGTTACTGCCGCAAGGCGGGGGATATGCCGGGATCTTTCATGGCAAGGTGGTAGATATGTTTTACTTCCCGCTGCTGCAGGGCACTTTCCCTTCGTGGGTACCGGTTTGGGGGGGCGAGGAATTTATCTTCTTCCGCCCGGTATTCAACGTGGCGGATGCCGCGATCTCGATAGGTGTTATCCTGATCCTCATTTTCCAGAAACGTTACTTTAAGGAGGAGAGGAAAGAAGAGCCGAGCTATCACAGCGAGGTGGTGGAAGAGTAAAACAGGGAATATCAGTTATTTCCTATTCTTTCCCCATCCCCTCGAACTTATCCCAAAAACCATCTGCCGGCAACTTGGCAAAAATATCTACCGGCTCCTTTTTCACCGGATGGATAAACCGCAATCTCCTGGCATGAAGGCAAATACTTCCTTTCAGGCTTCCCCTTGGATAACCGTATTTATTATCGCCAACGATCGGGCATCCCATAGCCGATAGCTGTACGCGGATCTGGTGCGGGCGGCCGGTTAACGGGTCGACCTCCAGCAGGTAATAGCCGTTTAACTCACCGATCAGGCGGTAACTTAATTCCGCGCGCTGGCTGCCGGGAACTTCGTTATCGTAAGGTTTGGTAACATTTTTCTGGGGATTCTTGATCAGCCAGTGGATCAGCGTGCCTTCCTCTTGGGGGGGCCGCTGACGCACCACCGCCCAGTAAGTCTTCTTCATCTCCCGGTTCTTGAACATCAGGTTGACGCGCTCGAGCGCCTTACTTGTTTTGGCGAAGAGGATCACGCCACTCACCGGCCTGTCCAGCCGATGCACTACGCCAAGAAAAGCACCATTGGGCTTATCGTACTTTTTGGCAATGTATTTCTTTACTTTTTCGTCAAGCGATTCATCCCCGGTTTCGTCTACCTGTACAATCTGCCCGGATTTCTTATAAATGGCAATCAGGTGATTGTCCTCGTAAAGCACATCCCGATCGGTGATATCGGAGACAGAGTTAAAGTGTGACTGGTTGGGCTTCATTCCTGGGGCTCAGTACTGCTCCTTCCCGTTCGGGAAATCGTTCCCTTTCACATCGCTCACATAGGTGCTTACCGCGCCTTTGATCTCTTCGTACAAATCGAGGTATTGGCGAAGAAAACGAGGTTTAAAGCCTTTCGTGAGGCCGATCATGTCGTTTACCACGAGTACCTGCCCGTCGCAACCGCCGCCTGCGCCGATGCCGATGGTAGGGATCTTCACACTAGCTGTTACAGCCGCCGCCAATTGCGCGGGTATCTTCTCGAGGACTACCCCGAAACAGCCCGCTTCTTCCAGTTGCAGGATATCGGCCTGGAGCTTATCGGCTTCTGCCTTTTCCTTTGCACGAACCGTATACGTACCGAATTTATAGATCGATTGCGGCGTTAAGCCAAGATGCCCCATTACCGGGATGCCGGCGGCGATGATGCGGTTCACCGACTCTATGATCTCGGAACCGCCTTCGAGCTTTACGCCGTGTGCGCCCGACTCCTTCATCATGCGGATGGCGGAGCTCAGCGCCTCCTTGGAATTTCCCTGGTAAGAACCGAAGGGCAGGTCGACGATCACCAGCGCGCGCCTGGCGCCCCGTACTACCGACGAGGCATGATAGATCATCTGGTCGAGCGTAATGGGCAGCGTGGTTTCGTGGCCGGCCATTACGTTGGAAGCCGAATCGCCTACCAGGATCACGTCGATCCCGGCATCATCCACGATGGTGGCCATCGAGAAATCGTAGGAGGTAAGCATCGCGATCTTCTCGCCTCCCTGCTTCATTTCCTGAAGCGTTTTAGTGGTCACCCGTTTGATTTCCCTGGTTACAGACATGGTATGTTTTTTGTCTTCAAAGGTATAAAGTAAATTGTAAAAATATATCCCGCCCGGTACCGGTGCCGGATATACCAGGCTCCTGTTACCCGGCTCTTATGCTGGCGCGAAGCTTTAGCAGTTCCACCCCGGCGGTAAGCTGCGTTATCTGCGCCTACCGTTCTTTTATGGCGCCAATGAGCAAAGGAATAGCTTAAGTAAAACGCCTTAATTAGGATTGAAATACCCGGGGGCATGAAAAGTGGTCAGGGGCGGTCTCCGTCGGGCATTTTATGTTTTTAAACAATAGCATGACATCATTTCTTTAAAAAATCCCGGGATATTCTGTTAAAAAAGCTACCTTTGTCCCCTGTGAAAATTGATCCATCTGCTTCACAAGTCTCATTAAAAATATTGGTCTCCGTCCCGGAAATCACACGCCAGTTTTTCTTTTTTATCCCTGATCTTAATTTTAAGTGTAATGACTAATTATATTAAGTTGCCCGCCATATTGCTTCTCGAAGACGGCACCGTTTACCATGGAAAAGCGGCAGGCAAGATTGGAACTACCACCGGCGAGATTTGCTTTAACACCGGCATGACCGGCTACCAGGAGATCTTTACAGATCCCTCCTACTTTGGCCAGATCATGGTAACCACCAATGCGCACATCGGCAATTATGGCATTCATGAAGATGAGATCGAATCGGGCGACATCAAGATCGCCGGGCTGGTTTGCAAGAACTTCAACATCATGTACAGCCGTAAGCAAGCGGCGAAATCGATCCAGGACTATTTCCAGGAAGAAAATATCGTAGGCATCTCTGATGTAGATACCCGTTCACTGGTTCGCCACATCCGCGATAAAGGGGCCATGAACGCGATCATTTCTTCGGAAATATTAGATATCGACACCTTGAAAGAAAAGCTGGCCGGGGTGCCATCCATGGATGGCCTGGAGCTTTCTTCAAAAGTATCTACCACAGAACCCTACTTTTATGGTACCGAATCGGCAAAAAACCGGGTAGCGGTGCTTGATCTCGGCGTTAAAAAGAACATTCTCCGCAATTTCGATCACCGCGATGTATACGCGAAGGTATTCCCGGCGAAGACCACGTTTAAAGAAATGGAAGAATGGGCGCCTAACGGGTATTTCATCTCCAACGGCCCCGGCGACCCCGCTGCCATGCCTTATGCAATAGATACCGTAAAAGAGATCCTGGAGGCCGACAAGCCATTGTTCGGCATCTGCCTTGGTCACCAGTTACTGGCGCTTGCCAATGACATCCGCACCAAAAAGATGTTCAACGGGCACCGCGGCCTTAATCACCCGGTGAAGAACATTATTATCGACCATTGCGAAGTTACCTCGCAGAACCATGGTTTTGGGGTGGTGGCAGATGATATCCTGAAGTCGGACAAGGTAGAGGTTACGCATGTAAACCTTAACGACCAATCCATCGAAGGCATCAGGGTAAAAGGCAAGAACGCGTTTTCTGTACAATATCATCCTGAATCTTCGCCCGGGCCGCATGATTCGAGGTATTTGTTCGATCAGTTTGTGGACGCGATGGAAAAGGGGGAATAGGATTTTCTGTTCTCTCATCATCCTCTTTTGCCCGTTCATCACCCTTTTTAGGCATCCCGCCCGAAAAAGCATTGTTCTTTCGATCAATTGTTCCATTTTTACCGCATGACAGCACCAATCATCACTGTAAAAGGACTGGTAAAAAAATATGACGATTTCACGGCGGTGGACAACATCAGCTTTGAAGTGCTCAACGGCGAGATCTTTGGCCTCCTTGGTCCGAACGGTGCCGGGAAAACCACGACGCTGGAGATCATGGAAACGCTTCGCGATAAAACTTCGGGCAGCGTAACCATCCACGGGCTCGACCTGGACAAAGACCCGGGAGCCATTAAACACATCATCGGGGTGCAGCTTCAGGCGGCAGGATATTACCCGAACCTGAACCTGTCTGAACTGATCGAGTTGTTTTCAGGCCTGTACGGGGTCGATATTAAACCCCTTGATCTCCTCGAAAAAGTGGCGTTAACCGACAAGGCGAAAGCTAAATACAAGGACCTTTCCGGCGGACAGAAACAGCGCTTCTCCATCGCCACGACGCTGATCAACCAGCCCAGGATCATCTTCCTCGACGAACCTACCACCGGCCTCGACCCGCAGGCCCGGCGCAACCTCTGGGACCTGATACTCGGGATCCGCGCCGCCGGCACCACCATCGTGCTTACTACGCATTATATGGATGAGGCGGAAGTCCTTTGTGATCGCGTGGCTTTTATAGACGCCGGCCGGGTGATTGGGATCGATACGCCGGACCAGTTTATCGATAACCTCGTGGCTTCCGGCTTTGAGCGAAAAAAACAAGTGAAGCAAGCCAACCTCGAAGATGTGTTTATTAACCTCACCGGGAAAGAATGGCGCGAAAGCTAACTTATCAGCTGTAAGCTCCGTTATGGCGCTATAAAAAAGCTGGCAGCTGATCGCCCTGTGAATTTACTAACAGCCCTTATTCAATTAACACCATGACCCCAACCCAATCATACAGCAACACCAAAGCCACCCTGGCGATGGCCAAAGCCAGTTTCCGCTCTATTATCCGGAGCCCGTCGGCTGTGGTATTCAGCCTGGCGTTCCCGCTGATATTTATCCTCGTTTTTGGGTTTATCGGCGGCGGGGGCATTAAGGTGGACGTAGGCTTAGCCGCCGGATCTGATACCATCAACCCGGTTTACCAGGGATTGAAAAAAAGCGGGGTAGTGAATTTCGTTACGGAGCAGTCTGCCCGTGAAATGGAGGCCGACCTCACCAAGGGACGGATGGATGCCATTTTGGATATCCGGAAAAATGCGGGTGTTCCTCCTTACACGGTGAACATCAAATACACGAAAGCTTCCATTAAGAACGGGATGTTCCTCAAATCAACCCTCGATAACATGATGGTGGCATTAAACGCAGTGCCCAATCAAACGCCCCGCATGGCCAGGCTCAGGGAAACCACCGTAGAAGGCAGGATTTACCGCACCATCGATTTTATATTGCCCGGGCAATTGGGATTCTCCCTGCTCAGCAGCGGCGTATTCGGTACCGCGTTTGTGTTCCTGGGTCTGCGTGTTACCCTGGTGATCAAGCGGTTCTTCGCCACACCCGTTAAGCGTTTCAGTATTGTGCTGGGTGAGGCCATCGCAAGAATCGTTTTCGGGCTCATCGGGTCGCTGTTTATTATCCTGATCGGCCATTTCCTGTTCAACTTCACACTGGTGCATGGGTTCATCACGGTATTGAACATGCTCGTGTTGTCTACGCTTGGGCTCATCGTGTTCATGGGCTTTGGATTCGTAGTATCCGGCATCGCTAAAAATGAGAGCTCGGTGCCACCTATCGCGAACATAATCACTATGCCGCAGTTCCTGCTTTCCGGCACATTCTTCTCCATCAGCGCATTTCCCGCCTGGCTACAGCCCATCAGCAGGGCGCTTCCGCTCACTTATTTAAATGATGCGATGCGCAAAGTTGCTTTTGAAGGTGCGGGACTGGGAGACGTGGGTCACCAGCTGCTTATCCTCCTTGCCTGGGGCATAGGCGTTTATGCTATAGCGGTAAAAGTATTTAAGTGGGAATAACGGACCATAAAAAGCGCTTTCCGTTTCGTGCATTCATTTCAAAATGTTAATTTTGGATCATAAACACTTAGTGTTTTGTTTACACTATCTTTTGAAAAGCCAACGCACATAACCATAAATTAAAAAGAAATGAGCTTAATTCTTGATGTTCACGCCAGACAAATATTAGACTCCCGCGGTAACCCTACGATCGAAGTAGATGTGATCACCGAAAACGGGGTTTTAGGAAGGGCTGCTGTTCCTTCCGGCGCTTCAACCGGTATGCACGAAGCCGTAGAGCTGCGTGATAACGACAAATCTGTTTACCTTGGAAAAGGCGTTTTGAAAGCCGTAGCCAACGTAAACGAAAAATTAGCTCCCCAATTAAAAGGGATGGACGTTTTCGAGCAGAATGCGATCGATAAATTGATGCTTAGCATTGATGACACGGAAAACAAAGGCAACATTGGCGCAAACGCGATCCTGGGAGTTTCTTTAGCGGTAGCAAAGGCAGCTGCACAGGAAAGCCGTCAGCCGTTATACCGTTACATCGGCGGCGTAAACGCGAATACCCTGCCGATCCCGATGATGAACATCGTGAACGGCGGCTCACATTCGGATGCGCCTATTGCGTTCCAGGAGTTTATGATCATGCCTATCGGGGCACCGTCGTTCAGCGAAGCATTGCGCTGGGGCGCCGAAGTATTCCATACCTTGAAGAAGATCCTGCATGATCGCGGTCTTTCTACGGCGGTTGGCGACGAAGGTGGTTTCGCTCCTACCTTCGAAGGTACCGAAGACGGCGTAGAAACCATCCTGAAGGCCATCGAAAAAGCAGGCTACAAGCCAGGAGAAGACATTTACATCGCATTCGACTGCGCAGCCTCCGAGTTCTACCAGGACGGAAAATACGACTACACCAAGTTCGAAGGTGCAAAAGGTGCCATCCGTACCAGCGCCGAGCAGGTAGAATACCTGGCAGAACTGGTGTCCAAATACCCGATCGTTTCTATTGAAGACGGCATGGCCGAAGATGATTGGGACGGATGGAAATTATTAACAGATAAATTGGGCGATAAGGTGCAGCTGGTAGGCGATGACCTGTTCGTAACTAATGTAAAACGCTTACAGCAAGGCATCGACAACCAGATCGGCAATTCCATCCTGGTAAAAGTAAACCAGATCGGGTCGTTAACCGAAACGATCGATGCGGTGACGCTGGCACAAACCAATGGTTATACCTCGGTAATGAGTCACCGCTCCGGTGAAACCGAAGATTATACCATCGCCGATCTTGCCGTGGCACTTAATTGCGGGCAGATTAAAACCGGTTCCGCTTCCCGTTCAGACAGGATCGCGAAATACAACCAGTTACTGCGTGTCGAGGAGGAATTGGGTTCAGCCGCGAAGTTCATCGGCAAGAACTTTAAATTTGTTAAGAAGTAAATAACAGGAATACCGGAATAGCCATTAGCTGACGGTAATCGGCTAATAGCTATTCCATTTTCCAAAACTTTTTCCCTACCTTCACATTATGAAGCGGTTGATCAGCTTGTTACGTAATAAATATTTCCTGGCAACAGTGGCATTTCTTACCTGGATGCTCTTTTTCGACAGGAACGACTTTATGACGCAGTATGACTACCATACGCAATTAAACACGCTGAAGGCGGAAAAGCAATTCTACATAGACCAAACAAACCAGGCACGTAAAGAACTGGACGAGCTTACCACCAATCGCGCCAGCCTCGAGCGATTTGCCCGCGAACGCTATCACATGAAGAAAGACAATGAAGATGTGTATGTGATCGTTTCAGAAAAACCTAAAGAAGAGAAATCGTTGTTTTAACCTTTTAACGGTTCTTTTTAAACTTCCCCGCTCCGTTTTCTTGCAAACCACTCGATCGTTAACAGTCCGGCGATCAGGAAGAATAATACTTTCAGGTCGATCAGGTCCTCGTACCGCTTGTTTTCGTAAGAGATCGTTTTCACCTGCTCATTGGCGCGGATCATCGCCGGCAATTGATCGAGCTGGTTAGGGTATACCATCTTACCGGTACTCTGCGCCGCCATTTCGTACAGCAGCTGGTGATTCGCAGTGGTACGCTGGAATTCGGCCTGCTGCTGGGTGATAATAAACTGCCCGGTAGCTGCATGGTTCACTTTACCCAGCTTGGTACTGGCCGAGAAATCATATTCCCCGGCAGGCAGT
Organism: Hufsiella ginkgonis; assembly: GCF_009834915.1. Taxonomy (GTDB): domain Bacteria; phylum Bacteroidota; class Bacteroidia; order Sphingobacteriales; family Sphingobacteriaceae; genus Hufsiella; species Hufsiella ginkgonis. The sequence continues at coordinate 518,312 of NZ_WVHS01000004.1, forward strand.
ACGCCAGCGTCCAGTTCATACGCATTGGATGTTTTCGAGAAAACGTAGTTATAGCTGTTTCCCTCCCCGTTCTTCAGCACGATATTTACGTCGGGTGTATTTACCAGCTCGTAGCTGTCGTTGTATAATTCACCGTTCAATATTACCCGTTCATTTTCGTCAAACGACCTGCGGGCAGGATAAACACGGAATTTGCGTTTATCTTCCTTGGTAGAAAGGTACTGTACGGTTTTGTTAATCAGCTCGTCAACCGCTTCATGGTTCTCATTTTCTTCAAAATCCTCGAGCCGCCATCTCCAGAGACCTTCCCCGGCCAGGATCCCGATCTTGCGCTGCGGCTCATCAGCAAATAGGAGCAGCGGGTTGTCGGTTACCACTTTTCCGATCTGTTGAGTGAGCAGCACCGATGCCGGGCCTTTAAGACCATAATTCCCGAACGGGGCGAGCAGCGGCGCGAAATTCTGCAAGCGGTTCTTAGTGCTTTCGGTCAGGGTAAACGAATAAAAATCCGTCTTTACCCGTGCCGTAACTTCCTGGACCGACCCGGAGGAAGCGATTCCTAACGCATTCTGGAGCCCGTTCAACGCCGGAACATTTGTTTGTGCCCCAATGATGTACCAGGCAGGTTTGGATGCGGCAGCCCTAAGGATCTCAGGCGAGCCGGAGACCGATGGTAGCTGGTGGAGGATCAACAATCCGGCTTCGGCCACGTCTTCTGCCTTAAGGTCGTTAACCAATACCGTTTTTACCTCGTAATTTTTATTTATTTCGACAGATTGCCTGATGGCGGCAATATCCGGATGCGGCGCATTGGCAACCAGCAGCACTTTCTCCTTACCATCGAGCACCTCCATAAAAATAGTCTGGACGTTATTCTGGGCCGAAAGCTCCTTTGCTACCGGCGTTACCCTTACGTTAAACCGTTGGATACCTTTCTTTTTTGCGAGCAGCGTAACCGGCACCGTTATCCTGAACTCATCGCTGTTGATGGTTATCGGTTTTGAAAAAAGCGTACCCGTTTGGTCGGAGACGGTTAGCGTAGAGCTAACTCCCTTACATTGATAGGCCTCTACGCTCACCTCCACCTGGAACTGGTTATCCAGGTATACAATGTTATTGTAGTTCACGTTGGCCACCAGGATATCGCGCCGTGGAATGGTATCGCCTAAGGCAACCGTGTACACCGGCGATTTAACATTTACAGACTCGTACTGCGGGTTACCGCCCTTATTGTAGATCCCATCGGTAGCCAGCACGACGGCGCCGATATTACGGTTAGAGAACTGGTCGGAAATGTTTTTAAAAACCGCCGAGATGTTCGTGAGCTTAGCCCCGTATTGGAAGGCCAGGCCAGGCTGCATGTCGCCGCCAAAGTTGAAAGTGCGAACCTCGTAATTCGACTCCAACTCCTTCACGAGCTTTTTAAAATCTGCCTCGTAAGCGGCCTTATTAAAACCCGCCGGCCTGGTGATCCCGATCGATGCGGAATTGTCCTGGGCGACGATGATCAGCGGTTTCTCCACCATCTTATTGGTGATCCTGATCAGCGGTGCAAACAGCAGGAATGCCAGCACAGCAACCGCCAGGCTCCTTAGCGCAAACAATACATTCCTATAGGATTTCTGCAGGTACGATGACGATTGGTACAGCAAAAAAGCATATCCCGCGCCAATGGCCAGGCAAGCCAGTAACCAAAGGAAAGAGTTCGTCGTAAATTGGAGCATTAGCGGTTCGTAGTGATCACTGTATAAATTATGCGTAAACTAGAGCATCCCGCCGTCCACTGCGATCACTTGCCCGGTTACGTAGGCACTCATGTCTGAAGCCAGGAATACGCACATGTTGGCAACGTCCTCAGGTTCGCCGGCACGTTTCAGCGGGATGCCCGCCGCCCAGCCTTCCACCACTTTAGGATCGAGCACATCCGTCATTTCCGTGCGGATAAAGCCCGGGGCCACTACGTTGGTGCGGATATTCCGGGAACCCAGCTCCCTGGCGATAGACTTCGAAAAACCGATGATGCCGGCTTTTGAGGCGGCATAATTTGCCTGGCCGGCGTTTCCCTGTACGCCTACTACCGAGCTCATATTAATAAATACCCCTTTGCGGTTCTTCATCATGATCCTGGAAGCGGCTTTGGTAAGATTAAAGATGGATTTCAGGTTGGCGGCCAGTACGTCGTCCCAATTCTGTTCGGTCATCCGCATCAGCAACCCGTCTTTGGTAATACCCGCATTGTTTACCACGATATCGAGCGTGCCGAAGTCGGCCACTACGTCGTTTACCAGTTTCTCGGCTTCCTCGAATTTCGACGCATCTGAACGGTATCCCTTCACGATCGTTCCGCCGGCCAGCAGTTCCTGCTCCAGCGCCTGTCCCTTTTCTATCGACGACAGGTAAGTAAAGGCTACTTTGGCACCGTGCTCAACAAATTTCTCGGCGATCTTGCGCCCTATTCCCTTTGAAGCTCCGGTGATCAAGGCGGTTTTTCCTTCTAATAATTTCATTCTTCTAATTGTTTTTTAAAGCAACGGGCTGTATCATGCCCCGCCATAACGTTAACCCGTAAGGAGGTGAAGTTAAAGCTTTTTGTTTAAATGTAATCGTGCGGCGTTCACACACCGATATCTTCATTCCATAACTGCGGCTTGTCGCCGATAAACGACTGCATCATTTCGTAACATTCGGGGCTATCGAGCAGCTCGACATGCACTCCGCGCGAACGAAGCAGCTCCTCCTCTCCCATGAACGTGCGATTTTCGCCGACGACCACGATTGGGATGCCGTAAAGCAGGATCGCGCCCGAGCACATAGCACAGGGCGACAAGGTAGTATAGATCGTACATTCACGATAAACCGCAGCGGTTTGCCGGCCTGCATTTTCCAATGCATCCATCTCTCCATGGAGGACGGGGCTCCCGTTTTGCACCCTTTTATTATGTCCGCTACCGATAATTTTGCCCTGGTGTACCAGCACCGAACCGATGGGGATCCCACCCTCGCCCAGTCCTTTTTTCGCTTCCGCGATAGCTGCATTCAAAAACTGCTGGTGATCAATCGGCTCCATAAATCGAAAAAGCAATAGTTTTTTGCTAAAATTGCTCTCTTTACGAATTTAGTGTTCTAATTATAAACTGCCATGAAAAATCCCATCTATCTTGTCCTGATAACATTCTTATTACTTACGGCAGGCTACGCCTATGCGCAGGCCCCTTCCCAAACGAAACCCGTTACACCTGCGCCGAAGGCAAATACCTACCAGCAGCCGCCCGTTGATTCTACCACCCTCGACGGGCGGTATCAATTAATGCTCCGCCGGTCAAAAACGCAACTTGGCTTTAAGCTGGTTAATCCGTCCCGGCTATCTACTTTGTGGAAAAACGCCTCAGACACCATAAACTACGGAAAAAGGAAGATCAGGGAGTTGCAGCAGACCGTTACGCAACAAGCCGCCACCATAAACCAGCAAAAGGAAAGTTTAACCAACAGTGAACAAACCCTTGCGGAATCGAAGACGGAGGTTGAACAGGTAAGCCTTTTGGGCATAATGGTGAGCAAGAGCACCTACAACCTCGTGATGTGGGGATTGGTCTTCCTACTAGCCGCCTCGCTGGCGATTGTAATATTCAGTTCCGGCCGCAACAGCCGGGAAGCGAAATACCGCATAAAGCTTTACGAGGAACTGGCGGCCGAATACCAGGCTCACAAGATAAAGGCCAATGATAAGGAGAAGAAACTGGCCAGGGAGCTACAGGATGAAAGGAATAAGCTGGATGACCTGTTGAAGAGATAAATTACAGGAGTTCGATCATTGCGGGCGTTATATCGGCCCGAAATCCACCTACTAAAAAATCCCCGCCATTTTACCGGCAGGGATTTGTATTTAAATTTTGACAAGCTTCAGTTAAACCTTGATTTCAACTTCAACCCCGCTTGGCAATTCAAGTTTCATCAGGGCATCTACAGTTTTCGAGTTCGAGCTGTAAATATCCAACAGGCGCTTGTAAGCACATAACTGGAACTGCTCACGCGCTTTCTTGTTCACGTGCGGTGAACGCAATACGGTGAAAATTTTCTTCTCAGTTGGCAACGGAATTGGTCCGCTTACCACCGCGCCCGTAGGCTTAACGGTTTTTACGATCTTTTCGGCAGATTTGTCTACCAGGTTATAATCGTAAGACTTTAACTTGATCCTGATTCTTTGGCTCATTTTGTTTGATTTGTGCTGGCATAAGAGCTATTAATTATGCCAGCGGGTTTATCTTTTATGCTGGATGCCTGACCGTTTGACGTTATACGCTCCTGAATGGCGCTTAGCCGGACCGTATACCGTTAAACCATTCATTATCCGTTCTTCTTACCTTTAACCTTGGCGATTACTTCATCCTGTACGTTACGCGGCGCTTCAGCGTAGTGATCGAACTCCATGGTTGAAGTGGCACGGCCCGAAGTGATGGTACGTAACTGGGTCACATAACCGAACATTTCAGACAGCGGCACCGTTGCTTTGATTACCTGTGATCCGGCACGTGAATCCATACCTAACAGCTGGCCGCGACGACGGTTCATATCACCGATCACGTCACCCATATTTTCTTCCGGGGTGAGGATCTCTACCTTCATGATAGGCTCCATCAGCACCGGTTTACATTTCGGTAACGCTTCGCGGAAAGCAGAACGTGCGCAGATCTCGAACGACAGCGCGTCCGAATCGACTGCGTGGAACGAACCGTCGATCAAGCGAACCTTCATATCCTGCAAAGGATATCCGGCCAGTACACCGTTCACCATGGCTGCTTCGAAACCTTTCTGCACAGACGGGATAAACTCGCGCGGGATAGAACCACCGGAGATCTCGTTTACGAACTGCAGGCCGGCTTTACCTTCATCATTTGGTGAAATGATCACCTGGATATCGGCAAATTTACCACGACCACCTGTTTGTTTCTTGTATGTTTCGCGGTGCTGGGTAGAACCGGTAATTGCTTCTTTGTATGCCACCTGCGGAGCACCCTGGTTTACTTCTACTTTAAACTCACGTTTCAGGCGATCCATCAGGATGTCGAGGTGAAGCTCGCCCATTCCGGAAATTACGGTCTGGCCGGTTTCTTCGTCAGTTTTTACGTGGAAGGTAGGATCCTCTTCGGCAAGTTTACCAAGCGCCATACCCAACTTATCAACGTCGGCCTGTGTTTTAGGCTCGATCGCCAAACCGATAACCGGGTCAGGGAAGTTCATCGATTCGAGGATGATCGGGTTCTTTTCTTCGCAAAGGGTATCACCTGTTTTGATGTCCTTGAAACCTACCACCGCAGCGATATCACCCGCCCCTACGTTCGGGATCGGGTTTTGTTTGTTGGCATGCATCTGGAAGATACGCGAGATACGCTCCTTGCTATCAGACCTCATGTTATACACATAAGAACCGGCTTCCAGGTTACCCGAATATACGCGGATAAAGCACAAACGGCCTACGAAAGGATCGGTTGCGATCTTAAACGCCAATGCGGCGAAAGGCTCGTTCACATCCGGTTTACGCAATACTTCTGCACCTGTGTCGGGGTTGGTACCTACGATACCTTCCACGTCCATCGGCGAAGGAAGCAATTCCATCACGTAATCGAGCATGGTTTGTACACCTTTGTTTTTGAAAGATGAGCCACATACCATCGGAACGATCTTGGCATCAAGTACCGCTTTACGCAGGGCGTCGAGCACTTCGCGTTCTGTGATCGTTTCAGGAGCATCGAAGAATTTCTCCATCAGCGACTCATCATACTCAGCAACTGATTCAAGCAATTTTTCTCTCCATTCGGTCGCTTCTTCCATCATATCCTCCGGGATCGGCACTTCGGTAAAGGTCATTCCTTTATCATGCTCGTTCCAAACGATACCCCGGAAGTTGATCAGGTCAATCACGCCTTTGAAGCTTTCTTCGGCGCCGATCGGCAACTGCAGGGGAACCGCGTTGCTGCCCAGCATATCTTTAACCTGCTTAACGACTTTTAAGAAATCAGCACCGGAGCGGTCCATTTTATTCACGAAACCGATACGGGCTACGTTATAGTTATTAGCAAGGCGCCAGTTGGTTTCAGACTGGGGCTCTACGCCGTCGACGGCCGAAAACAGGAACACCAGGCCATCAAGTACGCGCAGGGAACGGTTCACTTCTACGGTGAAATCCACGTGTCCCGGGGTATCGATAATGTTGATGTGGTAGTTCTGGTTGCGGTATTTCCAGTTTACTGTAGTAGCAGCCGAAGTGATGGTAATACCCCGCTCCTGCTCTTGTGCCATCCAGTCCATGGTTGCCGCACCTTCGTGTACCTCACCGATCTTGTGGTTGATACCTGCATAATAAAGGATACGCTCAGTGGTGGTGGTTTTACCCGCATCAATGTGAGCGGCGATACCGATGTTTCTTGTAAATCTTAAATCTCTTGCCATTATTGTTTGATTTCGCTGATCTTTAATGAATTACACCGATTATTGTGGATAACCGGCGTAATTTTAAATCTGTGCAATCTTTTTGTTTAGAACCTGAAATGTGAGAACGCTTTGTTCGCTTCGGCCATCTTATGCGTATCTTCTTTCTTCTTCACCGCGGCACCTTCGCCTTTGGCTGCAGAAAGAATTTCGCCTGCCAGTTTCTCTTTCATGGTTTTTTCGCCACGACGACGTGCATAGCTAATGAGCCATTTCATGCCTAAAGCGATTTTACGCTCCGGGCGTACTTCGGTAGGGACCTGGAAATTAGCTCCGCCTACACGGCGTGATTTAACTTCTACGGCAGGCATTACGTTGTTCAACGCTTTTTTCCATGCATCCAGTCCGCTTTCGTTCAGCTTCTTTTCCACCAGCTCAACCGCATCATAAAAGATGGTGTAAGCGGTGGACTTTTTGCCATCATACATCATATTGTTTACGAACCTGGTCACCATAATGTCGTTGAACTTTGGATCAGGAAGTAAAATTCTCTTTTTTGGTTTCGACTTTCTCATTGTGTTTTCCTCCGTTCAATTATTTCTTTTTCTTAGCTGGTGCGCCTTTTCCTGCCGGGGCTGCTGCCTGACCTGGTTTAGGGCGTTTGGTTCCATATTTTGAGCGGCGCTGGTTACGACCAGCAACACCTGAAGTATCCAGTGCTCCACGAATAATGTGGTAACGTACCCCTGGTAAATCCTTCACACGACCACCACGGATCAACACGATCGAGTGCTCCTGTAAGTTGTGACCTTCACCTGGGATGTATGCGTTCACCTCTTTGCCGTTGGTTAAACGAACGCGGGCAACTTTACGCATGGCTGAGTTTGGTTTCTTAGGGGTAGTGGTGTACACACGGGTGCACACGCCTCTTCGCTGTGGACAGCTGTCCAACGCTGGCGACTTACTCTTGTCAACCAGAGCTACTCTACCTTTCCTAACTAATTGCTGAATAGTAGGCATTTAAGTTTTCTGTTTTTAAAATTTGTTTACTATAAATTGAGGCGCAAAGGTAGGAAGAAGATTTGGGATTACAAAGCTCCGGTCGCTTTTTTACCGGTAACGCGAACCAGCATCCATGAAAATACCGCTCCTCCCAATGCCATCATGATCCCTATTACCTCCGGCGACGTATACCCGTAACCCGCGGCTATTGGCAGGCCTCCTAAAAACGCGCCCAACGCGTTCCCTATATTAAACGCCGCCTGTGTAAGCGAGGCGCCCAGCATTTCGGCTCCCCGCGTGGATTGTATCATTAACAATTGGACGGGGGACGCGATCGCGAGCGCACAGCTTCCGGCGATAAAAGTTAAGATCAGGGAAGCAACCGGCTGCCAGGAAAGGAAATAGATAGCTGCCAGCGTACCCGCCATAGCAAATAAGAGTACCATACAGGCCGTTAGCGGCTTCAGCTTATCTGCCAGCCTGCCGCCTATAAAATTTCCGACCACCATCCCCAGACCTGCAATTATCAATACATACGGCACGGCAGATGGTGAAAAATGTGACACTTCGGTCATCAATGGGGCGATATAGCTGATCCAGCAAAACAGGCCACCCGTCCCGACGGCCGTAATAAGCACGATAAGCCATGGCTCCGCGCGACGAAACACCCGCAGTTCGGAACGAAAATCACCGCTCCGCGAAGCAGGCAGGTTAGGGAGCATCCAATACACGGACGCGAGCGTAACCAACCCGATCAGCCCCACCGTCGCAAACGCATACCGCCAGGAATAGTGATGGCCGATATAGGTCTCGAGCGGAACCGTCATTAAATTTGCAACCGTTAACCCGGCGAACATGGTAGAAATAGCCTGCGCTTGTTTACCGTCATCCGCCAGACGGCTGGCAACCACTGCGCCGACGCCAAAAAACGCACCATGCGGCAGGCCGGAAAGAAACCGCGCAAAGAACAACACCGTATTATCCGGCGCCAACGCGGAGAGCGTATTAAATACGGTGAACACGCACATCAACAGGAACAGGATCTTTTTCGGCGCCATCCGGCTTGTGGCTACCACCAGCACCGGCGCCCCGATCACCACACCCAACGCATACGCGGAAATGGTATGGCCGGCTTGCGGGATAGTTACATTAAAATCGGCAGCTATATCGGGCAGGAGGCCCATCATCATAAATTCGGTAGTCCCGATGCCAAGCCCGCCGAGAGCGAGGGGAAGAAGTGATTTTTTCAATACAGTACGTTAACGTCAGATCCGTGAGGACGCGAAGTTACCCTTTTTTGGTTCTCCCTGGTATTCGTAGCTAGAGTGTTTCTTTCAGCCATCCAAAAAATTCCTTTTGCCAAACCAGTGCATTCTGCGGCGACAATACCCAGTGATTTTCGTCAGACAGGTACAGCAGCCTGCTTTTAATGCCTTTCAGCTGCGCGAGCTGAAAAGCTTCCAGCCCCTGTTCAACGGGCACCCGGTAATCGATACCGCCCTGTACGATCATGATCGGGGTGTTCCACTTATCACCAAAGGTGATGGGATTGAATTTCTCGAAACTTGGCGGGATCTTACTTCCCCAATACGATCCGCCCATATCTTTATTAGCGAACCAGAGCTCTTCCGTGGTGCCGTACCAACTCCTGAGGTCAAACAGGCCATCGTGTGCGATAAAGGTTTTAAACCGTTTTTCGTGAACGCCGGCAAGCATGAAGACTGAATAACCGCCATAACTGGCTCCTACTGCGCCTAACCGCGTTTTATCTACGTAAGGCTCCTTCGCGAGGTCGTCTATGGCCGACAAATAGTCCCGGATCGGCTGACCGCCCCAATCGCCGCTGATGTCTGCATTCCATTTCACGCCATGCCCGGGCATTCCCCGCCGGTTTGGCGCGATCACGATATAACCCTGCGCCGCGATCAGCTGCATGTTCCAGCGATAAGAATAAAACTGGGTGAGCGCTGATTGCGGCCCGCCCTGGCAATACAGCAGTGTGGGGTATTTCTTTGCAGGATCGAAATCGGGCGGGTAGATCACCCACGAAAGCAGGTCTTTATTATCGGTGGTTTGCGTATGCCGTTCGTCGATCCTGCTCAGCTGCAGGTTATCGTAAATAGGTTTATTGGTGAACGTAAGCTGCGCGAATGTTCCGGAGGTAAGGTCCAGGAGGTACAGTTCGGCGGCATGGTTCATGTCGGCCCTGCTTACCACCAGCGAATTTCCCGACTGCCCTACGATCCCGTTCACGTCATACTGGCCTTTAGTCACCTGGCGGATACTCCGGGCGGCCGACAGGGACGGATCGGTAACCGGGTCAAGCTCAAACAGTTGTTCGGCACCACCTGTGGCTGCGAGAAAAAACAGCTTACTACCCTGGTTTGCCCAGGTGAAAGAAGACACCGTCTCGTCCCAGTCTTTAGTGAGGTTATACCGTTTTCCCGATTTAAAATCGTACAGCATCAGCTCATTTTTTGCCGCTTCGTTGCCGTCTTCGGCCATGCTGAGCCAGGCTATTTTAGATCCGTCGGCGCTAAATGCCGGGTTGGTGTCGTAACCCTGCAGCCCTTCGGTAAAGTTGCCGGTGCGACCGGTTTCGATGTTGTAAAAATAGATATCGGTATTGGTGCTTACGGCGTACGCTTTACCGAACTTTTTCTTGGTTACGTACACAATACTTTTGCTATCAGGGTTCCAGGTAGCGTCTTCGCTTCCCCCGAAAGGCATCTGCGGGCAGTCGTAGGGCTCGTTGGGCATAATGTCGACAGCCTTTCCGAGCACCCCGGCTTTATACGGTGCATAAAAAATATGCTGGAACTTGCCATCCTCCCAGGTATCCCAATGCCGGTAGTTGAGGTCGTCGTATACTTTCGCGTTCGATTTTGCGAGCCCGGGGTAACGCGTGATGCCGCTTAGCTTCAGCAACGACACCTCTTTCGAGAAAAGAATAAACTTCCCATCGGGTGAGAACCTCACGTTCGACAGCCCTTCCGCGTCATGCGTGAGCTGTTTAGGTAATGAGCCGTCGGCATTGCATTCCCAAACCTGCGATTTATAAAGGTACGTGATCCTTTTTGTAACCGGATCTATGCGCAGCACGCTTTCACCGCCGGGAGACCGGGTGAGCTGCCGTGGCGCACCGCCCGTAAGGGGCACCGAATACAGGTTTCTTTCGCCCTTGTTGGCAGAAATATCGTAATTGGTAACGCCGTAAACCAATGATTTCCCGTCGGGGGTGATCGTCTCGCCTGTTACCCGGCCTAGTTTCCATAGCAGCTCCGGCGTTAATTTCTGTTGTGCAAAAACCGGGTTAATACAAACTGCCAGTAATAAACCGGCAGCGGCTCGCGATAGGTTGTTCATGAAAGATAATTTGTCGATAAAACTACGCTTTAATTTCCTTGTAGCCCGGCTTGAAGCTCCACCGGAAATGTATACAGGTCTTGCGCTTTTCCTCAAATATAGCTGGGTAAAGGTAAATAAAAACCGCAAGGTGTAACGCCGCCGCGCAAGCAGGCGTCTTGGGTGTAAAAAAATGACAACATGAAAACATATTCTTATCTTATACTCATCAGTTCTTTCGTTTTACTTCAATCCTGCGGCAAGGACCCTAAACCGACGCCAAAACCTGTGGAAGGCACGGTAACCATCGCCGGGAAAAATTATAAGACGATTAAACTTGGTAGCCTGACGTGGACCGTCGAGAATCACAGCGGGAACGGCGGCGTCGGTTATACCGGATCTGTAAACAAACAAGAATATGGTAAATATTTCACTTTCGCAGAAGCGACTTCCGTAACCCTGCCACAGGGCTGGCGGATCCCTACAAAAGAAGATTATGTGGCCATGGCCGAATCGCAGGGGGTGGTGGTGACCAATTACCAGGCGGTTAACCAGGAAGCGATCAGGAAGATTACCTCCATCAATAATTGGCTCAATGTTCCCGGCAACAACGCTTCAGGCTTTAACGCATACCCGGCGGGTTACATTTTTATGAATTCGGCGCCTGCCGACGGCGACATCAGCGAGTTCTGGACTTCTGACGGCACCACGTTCAGCATCCAGGAAACGGCGAATAAATCGTTAAGGATTATTTTCTACGGCGACAGCAATAAACCTGAGTACCGCTTTAACGTGCGTTTTGTAAAGAATAACTAGAATTATTCCTCCAACAGGGCCTTAATCTGCACCAGGACGGGGTTCCATCCTTCGCCGCCGTTATAGCCGTCCTCGTAACGTTTTTCACCATCGGCCACTTTTGAGTAGTCGCCCTGGGTAACGGTCAGGCTGGTTACGCCATTTTCTTCCGACAAGGTGTAGGTTACCGTCAGGTAATTTTCCGGGATATCCGGCACGTTCGGGTTATTGGGGTCGATGGTGGTATAAGCCAGGAACTTCCCCGGTTCGATACTTACAATGTGGCCTTTAACGGCAGTGAACGGCTTCCCCTCCCATTCCATCTCCCAGGTGAGGGGGCTGCCAGGCTGCCAGGCTGAAACCGTTTCGCAGCCAAACATGTACTTCCTGGTCTGCTCCGGGTTAACGAGGGCGTCCCAGACATTGGCGGCCGGCGCGTGGATGGTAATGGTGCTGGTAACTATCAACGGGGTGCTCATGATGATATTTTTAGACTGCAATAGTAAGGCTTTCGCGGAAGAATGCATCAATATAATACGATTTCTGACCGGCTGATCAAACCCCTTCCAAAGAAATAGTCAATACCTGGTAGCCATCGCCCATGCGTACAAAAAGTACGGATTCCTGCCGCATCTTGTCATTTCGGTCTGCGGAGCTGATCGTTACCTCGTATAACGGGTGCTCCATGGATTTATAACTCCCGCAGGCGTCTAAAAACCGCCGGTATGCTTTCCGGTCGTATAAGCGTGTCTGCATATACGGCTCTATAGTACGCTGTTCCTTCTTTGCCTGCCTGAAACGCTTTGCAAACAAAGACGATAATTTGTTAAGGATCGGGCTTCCCTGCTTTGCTCGTTTGGAACCGGTTTCATCTACCAGGTAATCTACTTCTTCAAACATCGTTCCTGCCGCTTTGCCGGCATCGGATAACGAAAGCCAGGTAGTGTAAAACCACCGGGTAAATTCCTTGTCGTAATTTACAAAGCTGTAGATCTTATTTCCGGCGCCCCGGTAATTGTTGTAAAGAGCGGTGTCGGCCGGGCGGTCGCTTACCTTCATCGAGTAGAAGTTAAGACGTTCCCATCCTCTTCCCATGTGACTGATGAGCACTTTGTTCTTATCGTCGATCAATATCGTGTCGCCGCCAACCCAGTTCCAGTGTTCGCAATTCTCGTCTTCGCCGGCCCAGCATTTTTTCCTCGCGTTGCGAAGCGCTACCGATACACCGTTATAAAACCGGGTAGCCACATTATACACGGGCGGCACGGCAACACGGCCATCCTGGTCGAAGAAACCTATCTTCGCGGTGGCCGGATCAACAAAAATGATTTTCCCTTCGCTTTCGCAATCAAATGAGGCAGCTTTAGATTGGTATACGCTGTCGCGACCGATGATCCGCCCGCTTTTCAGCAGGTAAAAAGCTTCATATCCGGCACGGGTGGGCCGGTGCACCGCCATGATGTACCTGAAAGTGTCCGCGTTGGTTAGGCCGGTAAACTGCGGGTTGAGCGTAATCTCTCCCGAAAGGTCCTTATAGCCATACAGGCCGGAATGCTTATCCTCGTACTTTACCCACGGTTCTCCCTGGTGCTTACCGGCGCCGCACCCGATGCAAAAAAGCGCGGCAATACCCAGGAACAGCCCGGGTAAGCGAAACCTGTTTTTCATATGAATTATCAACCGTCAGTATCTATGCTTCAGCGCAGGATTTTCCGGCGGCAGCGGTACCAGGTCGGTTTCCCCGGGTATTTCCGGGAACTCACCGTTCTCCCATTTTTTTTTGGCCCCGTCGATCAGCGTTGCGTCTGAAGCGACAAAATTCCAATAAATAAATCTCTCCTCGGGGAAGGGAACTCCGCCGAAAATATAAATCGTAGTATGTGCTTCCATTACAAAACCGCAGAGCTTGCTGTCCTTGGCCACCAGGATGCGGCGGGGCTCATGGGCAACGCCTTCGGTTTCTACGCTTCCTTCCAGGATATACATTCCCGCTTCGCCGAAAAGGTCGTCCCCGAGTTCGATGGCGACCCGGCTGCCGCTTTTAATCTCCAGCAGGAAGAGCTCGCTGAAAACCGGCACCGGTGATGTGCGGCCAAAGGCGGATCCCGCGATCAGCTTATAGGCCACGCCGTCCTTCTCCCAGGCGGGAAGATCTGGCTCGTCGGCATGATAAAAAGCCGGCTCCATTCCCTCCAGGTGTCTGGGGAGCGCCACCCAGATCTGCAGCCCGTGCAGCTGTTTATCTGTGTGGCGCAGATGTACGGGGGTACGTTCAGAATGCACGATACCTTTCCCGGCCGTCATCCAGTTCACCTGCCCGGGTTTGATCTCTACTTCCATGCCGAGGGTATCCTTGTGCAGGATATTTCCCTCGAAAAGGTATGTAAGCGTAGAAAGCCCGATGTGCGGATGCGGGCCGATGTCGATATTCTGGTGGTCTTTCAGCGCGGCAGGCCCCATATGATCGATAAAAATGAAAGGACCTACCATCCGCTTTCCGCGAAACGGCAGCAGACGGCCCACCAGGAAGTTCCCGATATCGGCGGGACGTTCTTCGATGACGATACTGATATTCGACATTGGATTGTTACTTGTGCAGCTGTTTACTCCTCATCCGGAGATGGCCGCTATTTTTTTATAGGCTCCAGCACACCGTTTTTCCCTTCGGTATATCCTTTGGCAGGATCCAGGCCATCCAGTACGATTACGCCCTGTAAGGAGGAAAATTTAGCGGCATCCTGTTTCCACGACCAAACGAGCTTTCCATCGGGCGAATACTCGATCACCTGGTTACCGCTTGCCCCGAAATTCGGCCCGTGTCCCTGCCAGTTGGCCACTACGTAATTCCCGTTGGGAAGCACCTGGAACCCGGCGAAAAAGTTAGGGTGTATATCGGCCGGACCAGTGATCACGCTAAGCTGCCTGCCATCTTTGCCGAAAACCTGGAAACTGGCAGCATACCCGCCGCTCACTACCGTCCGGCCGTTGGTCATGCGCAAAGCCTGCCATGCATTGGTGTGCTCCGGTCCGCCGGTGATGTCGGCTTTCCAGGTGATCTTTCCGGATGCATCTGATTCAAACACCACCTTGTTGGCAGTGACCAGGTAAGTGCCTGCCGGCGTTTCGCGCACCAGGCGCACGTAATCGTAGTCCGGGAAGTTCAGCAGTTTTTTTGTCGCCCCGGCATCATCTACTTCCGCCAGCACGATCCCCTTTTTCTCCATGGCATTTAAACCGACGATCAGGATGTTGCCATTGCGAAGCTTGCGTGCCATTACGCTGTTGGGGAAAGAGGTTACTTCCTTAACCTTTTTGCCGGTTTTAATCTCGTATTGTTCGTAACCATTGGCGGTTCCGATCATAAAAAGACCGTTGCCGATCAGCTGCAGGTCGCGCCCCGCCGGAACTTTCACAAACCAACTGGCAGCCGGGTCGGCAAAATCTACGTAGCTCAATTGCGAGAGGCCTTCGTCGCGCAGCAATAGTTTTCGCCCGGCGGCGTACCCGGTTGCCTGGCCGAACGAGTGCAGTGAAGTTAACAGGATAGCAACCAGCGAGACGGCCGCAGCTTTCCGTATAAAATTGCAAAGTGTATGTTTCATTAACGATCAGTTTATATAAGTTAATCCGCTGCAAGTTAACGTCTTTTGCCGGACCGGCGAAAGGTTACCTCTTCTCCAGTAAAACTTTCAGGTTATCGAGCCCTAGCCGGAGGTCTTTACCCAATAGCCTGTCCATATTCATAAACAACAACATGATGTTCATCGGGTACTTCATATGGCTATCGAGCCTCCAGGTAACTTTCGTAATACCTGGCACAGTTTCGGTTAAAGACAGGCTCGCACCGGCTTTACCTTCCCAGGGTTCGATAAAGTGGAGCTGGTAGTTTACACGTTCGTTTTCCACCAGGCTAATGATCGTTTGCTCGCCTTTGCCCACCTTTTTGTTATCGCTTGCCCATGCCGACACAAACCCCGGAGTTCCATCCGTGCCGGTATATGTTTTGCGCATGGCCGGGTCCATCGTCGCCCAAACGCTGAAGTTATCCTGGTTCTTTAAAAACTTAATGTAATCGTAGACCTCCGGTTTCGGTCGCACTATCTCGATTTCGCGATACACGGCATAATCTTTTTTTACGAATGCGGCAATGATCAGTACCAGCGCCGCCAGGCCGGCAATTACGCTCAATACAATAATAGCGATGTCCATCATATGGTTAATTGGTTATTTGGCTGTTGATTCATCGTGACTGACTGTCTAAAGTTAAGGTCAAAACATAACTTCTCATAACTTGCTGTCATGTGCGGGTCTCGTTACCGTTAACAAAGCCACCAATCCCGCCGCGGGGCCGGGCGACAGCACCAGGTAAAGATATTCATTATCCAGGTTTCTTACCAGGATATTGAGGAGCTGGATACTTACAATGGTGATGGCGAAGCCGATACAATTCACGATGGTGAGTGAAGTACCGCGAGCGTCCGGGGGAGCAGATTGCGCTACCAACGTGGAGAACAACGGCGAATCGGCGGTAACCATCATGCCCCAAAAAACCAGGAAAACGACGAGCGCCACTGGCATACCTGATGTGAACAACCAGGGCGATACCAGGCAGCACATTCCCGACAAGGATAACGCGGTTGCTGCCAGCCATTTAGCACCCAGCCTGAGCGATAGTACGCCGCTGATCATGCAGCTTAATCCGCCGGAGGCGATGATGACGAAAGACCATAGCGGCACGCTGAAGCCTGCCAGGCGATAGTTGTCCCTGAACGCCGCAAGCATCACCGGCAGGAATGCCCAAAACGCATACAACTCCCACATATGACCAAAATAGCCTAAGGCAGCCGACCGGAAACCTGCATCGCGGAAGCCGTAAAGGAACGCACCCAGCTTGATTTTTTGCGCAGGTTTGCGGTAGGGGCCGTCCGGAACGAGGAACAAGATGATGAGGCCGCCTGTTACGGCCAGCGCCGAGGTGGCATAAATGATCGATTTCCAGGGCAGGCCGGCGGCGATGGTTTTCAGTAAATGCGGAAACGCAGTGCCCAACACCAGCGCTCCCACCAGGAATCCCAGCGACCTGCCTAACCCCCGCTGTTCGTGGTCTGAGGCGATCTTCATCCCCACCGGGTAAATTCCAGCCAGGAAGAACCCGGTAAGAAAGCGGGAACACAAGAGCGCTGCAGGCCCGGAACCATTAACCAGGATACCCAGGTTTGCGACGGCTGCCAGTATCGAACATACGAAGAAAACTTTGGAAGGCGAGAACCTGTCGGAAATGGTGAATACCGCAAACAGGAAAGTTCCCGCGATAAAGCCAAACTGCACAGCGCTGGTTAAATGCGCAAGGAAACCGGGATCGAGATTAAACTCCCGGATAATATCCAGCACGATAGAGTTCCCGGCAAACCAGAGCGAAGTACAAAAAAACTGCGAGAGAATGATGGCGGGAAGAATGCGTTTCATATTGCTGATGAATGCCTGTTAGCTATTTACCTGCCAGTTGTATAAGCACCCCGTAACTCATCCACGCCATAATCGCCACCACCAGCACGCCGGCAATACTCAACCACAGCGGCTGTTTGTAATTTCCCACCAGACGTGACCTGTATGCGGCCAGCAGCATCGTAGCCAACGCCACCGGCAGGATCAGCCCGTTTAAGGCGCCCACCACCAGCAGCGTTTTTACGGGCTGGCCGATGGAGAGGAACAGCAGGCAGGAAACGGTGATAAAACCGATGATGATCGAACGGCTGTTCTTGCCGATAGCCTGGTGAAAGCTTTTTACGAAGGAAACTGATGTGTACGCGGCGCCCACCACCGACGTGATGGCCGCCGACCACATCACCAGCCCGAAAAACTTGTAGCCGAGCTCCCCGCTCGCGAGCCTGAAAACGGAAGCGGGCGGATTTGCCGGATCGAGGACCTTGCCGCTGCTGATGACCCCGAGCGCTGCCAGGAACAGCAGGATGCGCATCAGCGACGCCAGCCCGATGGCGCTTACGGCACCCCGGTTTACATCCCTGAGACTCTGCCGCCCGCCCATACCCGCATCTAATAAACGGTGCGCTCCCGCGAAAGTGATGTACCCCCCAACCGTTCCGCCAACAATTGTGAGCAGCGCGGTGAAGCTGAATGTTGACGGCGCCACGGACCGGGCAAGCGTTTCGGCGACCGGCGGATGACTTATCCATGCTATATAGAGGGTGAGTAAGATCATAAGTATCCCCAGGACCCTGGCGAAGTGATCCATCATTTTACCGGCTTCTTTGATAAGAAAAATGCCGATGGCGATAGCGGCGCTGATGGCGGCGCCCCGTTCAATACTACAGCCTGCGAGCACGTTAAGGCCCAGGCCCGCTCCTGCCAGGTTACCGATGTTAAATGCCATTCCGCCCACAAATACCAGCGCCGAGAGGACATACCCAAGTCCGGGTAACAACTGGTTGGCGATTTCCTGTGCCGGCTTGCCCGATATGACAACGATGCGCCATACATTTAACTGGGCGATGGCGTCAAGCAGCACTGAAACCAGGATAACAAACCCGAAACTGGCGCCCAATTGGGAGGTGAACACGGCAGTTTGAGTTAAAAAGCCTGGCCCTATGGCCGAAGTCGCCATCAGGAAAGCTGCCCCTGTAATAATGCTCCAGTTACTCTTTTTCATCTTGATAGCGGCGCCTGAACGGTTATTCCTTCACTTTTCAGCCTGGCGCGGATGGTTTTTGCAAAGTCTACGGCATGTTCGCCATCGCCATGCAGGCAGAGCGTTTCGGCTTTCAAACTGATCACTCTATTATTTACTGAGACCACTTCGTGCTGCGTGGCCATGCGTAACGCGTGGCTAATGGCTTGCTCCTCATTGCCGATCATGGCGTTAGGCTGCGTGCGGGGAGTGAGTGCGCCATCGTCCTGGTAAGTGCGGTCGGCGAATACCTCGGAGACGCTTTGCATGCCGGCCTGCGCCGCAGCGTCCACCATCTTGCTGCCCGCCAGCACATAAACCAACAGGCCGGGGTCAAAATCGCGAACGGCTTCAACGATTGCTTTCGCCAATTCGATATCCCTGGCAGCCATGTTATACAGCGCGCCATGAGCTTTTACATGAGCCAGCCTTCCGCCGGCGGCGCGAACAAAACCGTACAATGCTCCCAACTGGTAAAGTGTAACCTGGTAGGCTTCGCGCATAGAGATCTGCATTTCGCGGCGACCAAAACCCTGGAGATCGGGCAGCCCGGGATGTGCCCCGATGGCCACGCCCCGCTCCAAAGCGGCCCTTACGGTAGCTTGCATCACTCCGGGATCTCCGGCATGAAAGCCGCAGGCGATATTCACAGAAGTGACATGTTCCAGGAGCACCAGGTCGTTTGGCATCGGGTAATTCCCGAATGCTTCACCCATATCGCAATTCAGGTCGATCGGCGGCATGTTCAAAAACAGTTAACTATGAGAATTTATATTCGACAGAAGCCCTTAATTGATCAAGGCTTTTTTGACGTTCAAGATACAGGATTTCGGCTTCCCTGCGAGAGATCAGGGTAAAATAAATCGTATCGCCGGGGTAAAGTTGTCCGCAAAACGACAGATCAATGGATGCCACCGCCGCAATGCGCGGATAGCCGCCCGTAGTCTGGCAGTCGGCCATTAACAACACCGGCGTACCATCGTTGCTTACCTGGATCGTTCCCGGGGTTACCGCGGTAGACAGTAACTCTCCCGGCTGTAATTTTTCTAACACAGGCCCGTCAAGAAAATATCCCATCCGGTTGCTGCGCAACCCGATCACATAAGGTTTCGAAAGAAAAGTCCTTAATGAACTTTCTTTAAACCAATCATATTCCCGGGAGGCGATCACCCGGATCCTGTTCGCCCTTCCGTTAACGAATTGCTGCCGGGCGATATGCCAGCCGGGATAGTTAAGCCGCGTTCCGGAAAATCTTCTCAGGATCTTCCGGGATATTTCGGTGCATTCACCTTCGCTTTCGAGTATATCACCGGCTTTTAGCCTGCGGCCCTGGTAGCCTCCCAATGCGGCCGGCAGATAAGTGCTCCTGCTTCCCAATACCGGGGGAACTTTCCATCCGCCGGTAATGGCGAGGAAAATACGCCTGCACGACGGATCGTTCATCAATTGCACGCTTCGTCCGGCGGGGATAAATACGGGTCGGCCGGCCGGTACCAGCCGGTTGTTGCAAATGAACGTGCCGCCGGATCCGGAATAGGCGATCAATACATCCGTTTCTGCCGTAAATGAAGCGCCGGCATACGTGAACTCGATAACGGCGTCGCCCGCGTTGTTGCCCACGGCCGCGTTTGCCACCTGGGCAGCCAGTTTATCCATTGCTCCCGAAACAGGAACTGCCTGCGAAAGGTACCCGAACCTTCCCTGGTCCTGTATGGTGCTGAGAATGCCGGGGTTAATGATCTTTATCCGCATAGATCTTTTCAAATTCCAGGGATGAGATGGGTTGAAACCGAATGGTATCGCCCATTTTTAATAACGAAGGCTGGGGTTTTGCTGCGTTAAACATACCCAGCGGCGTCCGCCCGACCAGCTGCCAGCCCCCGGGTGTTTCCAGCGGGTAGATCCCCGTTTGCCTGCCCGCGATACCCACGGAGCCGGCCGGTACAACTTGCCTGGGTACCTGTTTCCTGGGCGTCTCCAATGCCACGTCCATCCCCGCAAGGTAGGCGAAACCCGGCACAAAGCCGATCATGGCAACCCGGTAAGTGGCGTTGCAATGCAAGCGGACCAGTTCGTCAGGGCTCAACTGGTGCAATTGAGCCAGTTCCTCCAGGTCGGGCCCGTACTTACCGCCGTAACATATGGGCATGTTTACCACCGTTGTTTCCGCTGTTGCAGGTTGTTGACCGGAGCTGTGCAGTTTTCGCACAAACGACGCCACGCGTTCAAATGAGTTATTTCCTTTTAACTCGCCTGAAGCGATCACAGCGGCCGGGTCAAAGAAAACACTTAGTGTCGCGTAAGCGGGAACGGTATCCAGGAAGCCGGGAAAAGGCGTTTGGTGCAGCAACCGGTGCAGCCTGCCTACCTCCTGCATACAGGAATCGCTGATCGCATTCCCAAACTCGACGGTAACAACCTGTTCATTGAGTGAAAAAATGGCCAGGTGAGGGAAATGGGCGACCTCTTGTTGCATAGGCCCTCAATTTAAATCAAAAGTTCAATATACCGCTCAATCACTTTCTTTTCTTTTGCAATCTGGCGGGTTCTTCGCTTTAGCCACCAACAGCCCCTTAATTTCAATAAAAAGCCACCCCTCCTGGCCGGAATACCGGATAACCGGTTAATTTTTTGCGGAAATAAATTTCCCGACCTCTGCTTGCCATTCTGTCTTATGCTTTATCCAATAATTGTCGTGCCCGGCAAGCGGGAATACCCTCAGCTCCTTAGGCCCGTCCAGGTTCGCAAATATTTCGTCTGTCTCGCCCCTGCTTACCCGGTCGTCTTTTGCGCCATAGATCAGCATCGTGGGGCAACGGATCTTCCCGGCATATGCTGCCGGTACATGGTTAAACGCCCAGAAGCCGTTTTCCACGCCACCCCAAAAAACAAGGAAGCCCGCTAACGGGAAAGCCGGCACATGCATATTTTTAAATCTTGCGCAGGTCGTTTGATAAAGCGACCCGAACGGGCATTCGATAATGATCCGTTCAGGGGCCAGTGCGTAGTCATTAATGGCTTTCATGATCGCCACCGCTCCCATCGACGTACCGAATAAGATCACCCGTTTTTCACCGTGCTCAACTACATAACTGAATGCCGAACGCACCTCTTCGGATTCTTTGTAGCCGATGGTAGTTTGGTTACCCTCCGATCCGCCGCTGCCCATAAAATCCACCAGCAACACGTTGAAGCCCTGTTTCAGGAACCAACCTGACTTTGCGAGCATCCCGGATTTGGCGCCTGAATACCCGTGAAAAATAATAACGGTCCCTTTAGACGCCGCAGTTTTTATACTCCAGCATTCTATCTCTTTATTACTTCGAAGACGTACCACCTCATATTTTTGCGATGGGTGCTGCCTGTTAGCCGGTCGCGGGTTGTTGATCCCAAACAGCAGTGTTTTGATCCTTGCCAAGGCCGGCAGCTTTTTAGGCGGCCCCGTCTTAACTCCCTTGCCATCTTCAAAATGCGTGAACTTATAAGCATGAAATGCAGCAACTACATTCATGATCGTGAACAGGAGCACCAAGATCCAAAGGACCTTTTTTATGTTCCTATACAATGGTTTCATCCTTTATCCCTTTCAGCAAGGCAAAGATGGCCATTGCATGCCCGTGTCCGAGACCAAAATCGTCCTTGAGCCATTTTGTGACGGCTTTGATGGCATTTAGGTATCCCTGGAATGACATAATGCTATTTGTAAATGATTTATTTCCTTTTTGACCGCATCGCTTTTACATGCGCGAGCGTTTGATCGTTCTTCCGGGTTTCATACCCTGCAGAACCTGCCGAATAGATCGCAACCTTCCCGTTTTCGTCGTTATGTACGCCCCAGCCGTACCGTTTTCCAAGCGGAGAGGAGCGTAAACAGGGTTGACCTTTCAAGAAGAATTTTGTACGCTCATTTTCGAGCTCCTCTTTTGGTACCTGATTTTTTATGGCATGAACTGTAAAGATCACATCGTCTGACGTGTATTGATACGGATGGTTCCATATCATATCGAACTGCATCCTGGCAATCGTGGGAGCGCCCGATTTTAACGGAGGGACGATCCCTGCATCGACCGGGCAATCGCCGGCGATACCGATAAAGGTGTTGACGTAGTTGGTGGTTTTCATGACACACTATTCTCCTGAAAACAAATTTAGCAGTTTTCCACTTTGGTGCCGGTCTTTAGTTCCGCGGATTTGTGATAACTTACCATCGCCTTAAACCTTCTACAAATATATACTTTTTACGTATTTCTATTTAGTTAAATTAATTTCTTTAAATTGCATTATGCAATCCAATCCGCAGCTTGAGCTCGCAGACAATTTTGTCCGTTATACCGACCGCAATATATTCCTTACCGGGAAAGCAGGAACCGGGAAAACCACGTTCCTGCATAATCTTAAAACCCGTTCGGTTAAGCGGATGGCGATTATTGCCCCAACAGGCGTAGCCGCGATCAATGCAGGAGGAGTTACGATCCACTCTTTTTTTCAACTCCCTTTCGGGCCCTATATTTCCCGGCAACTGGGTGGCGCATCCGGCCAGGACCCGCAGCAGCGTTACCAGAAGTTTAACCGCGAAAAGGTCAACCTGATACGCAGTCTCGACCTCCTGGTGATCGACGAAATCAGCATGGTGCGCGCAGATACGCTGGACGGGATCGACGATGTACTGCGCCGCTATAAAGACCGCGACAAACCGTTCGGGGGTGTGCAGCTCTTAATGATCGGCGATCTGCACCAGCTGGCGCCGGTGGTAAAGGAAGAGGACTGGAAGATCCTTCGCGATTTTTACCCGAACCTCTACTTTTTCAGCAGCCTCGCGCTTGGTAAAACGCCTGTGATCAATATCGAGCTCAAACATATTTACCGGCAATCGGATACCGCATTTATCGACCTGCTGAATACCATCCGCGAAAACCGGATCACCCCGCAAGTGCTTGAAATGCTGAACGGGCGCTACGTTCCCGGGTTTAAACCTGCCGATGATGACGGCTACATTACCCTGACGACCCACAACCACACAGCCCATGAGATTAACCATACCCGCCTGGAAGAGCTGCCGGCGGAACCGCTCCTATTTACCGCCTCGCTGAAAGGCGATTTTCCTGAATACGCATATCCTACCATAGAAAAGCTTGTTCTTAAAAAAGGCGCGCAGGTAATGTTCGTTAAAAATGATCCGTCGCGCGAAAAACTGTTTTACAATGGAAAGATCGGACAGGTCATTGATTTCGAAGGAGATACCATCTTCGTAAAATGTCCCGGCGATCCCGGCCATCTCGCCGTGACGCCGGCGGAATGGAAAAACATCACCTACAAGCTGAATGAGGCGAAGGAAGTGGAAGAATCTGTGGCGGGTACCTTCACCCAATACCCCTTGAAGCTCGCATGGGCGATAACGATTCATAAAAGCCAGGGACTCACGTTTGAAAAGGCGATCATCGACGCAGGCGCCTCGTTCGCTCACGGCCAGGTGTACGTGGCGCTGAGCAGGTGTAAAAGCTTTGAAGGCCTCGTGCTCCGCTCCCCCATATCCCTCAACAGTGTGAAAACGGACGGCACCATCGCTACCTACACAAGATACACGGAAGAGAATGCACCGGGAGAAAGCGAGCTCCAGGCATCGAGGATAAAATTCCAGCAAAATTTACTGTACGAAATATTTGATTTCACGGCGGTCAGGACGCGTTTTTTTCACCTGCAGAAAGTAGCGCAGGATCATGATCATTCTATCGCGGGCCCGTTCATCGATGTACTAAACCAGGTAAAAATTTTCGCAGAAAAGGACATTTATACAGTCGCCGACAATTTTCAGAAACAACTCGCCCAATTGCTGAACACTAACACGCTTCCCGAAGAAAATGACCAGGCACAGGAAAGAATTAAGAAGGCAGCATCCTGGTTCGCCCAAAAGATCGCGCAGGAGATGCTGGCCCCTGCCGAAAACCTCTCCGTCGAGTCTGACAACAAAGACGTAAAGAAAACAGTGGGAGATGCGCTGGAAAACTTCCGCATGGAAGTGTTTGTGAAACTTGCCGCTGTAAAAGAATGCATCAACGGCTTTAACACGATCGCCTGTCTTAAAATTAAAGCGAATGCAGCCATCGATTTCCAGCAGCAGAAAACTGCGGCGCCTAAGAAGAAGCTTGTCTTAGCCGCCAACATCCCGCACCCGGCCCTCTACCAGTCCCTCAAAGAATGGCGGGACCGGGTAGCAGGCGGAACCAATGTGCCGGTATATATTGTGCTTCCCCAAAAATCGATCATGGAACTGGTGCAATTGCTGCCGTCAAGCCTGCCGCAGCTGGAAACCGTAAAAGGTATCGGCAAAAAGAAACTAGAGCAATACGGGGAAGAGCTGCTGACCATCATCATCTCCTATTGCATTGAGAACAGGATCGAACAGGCGCCTTCGCAGGCCGTGATCACCCCCGTAAAAGAGCCAAAAGTGAAGCCAGATACCAGGAAAGCTTCTTTCGATCTTTTTAACGCCGGGAAAGGGATCACGGAGATCGCGGCGGCGCGGAACCTGGCACCGGGCACCATTGAGCGCCACCTGTCATACTACGTAAGAACGGGCGAACTGGACATTTTTAAGCTCGTACCTCGCGAAAAAGTAGAGCAGGTAAAGATCCGGTTAAAAAATGAGCTTTCTCCGGTTTCGTTATCCGGGCTAAAAAACGCCATGGGTGACGACTACTCGTTTGGCGAACTGAGAATGATCCTGGAATTCCTGGAACCGGCGATCCCGGAAAGCGGTTAGCCTTACTTTCGTTGCACACAAGCTGCATCTGCTGTAGGTTTAATATCGTTTTGAATTCCTACTTTAGGCGATGCTAAATCATGTTAAGCAAATCCACATGAAAAAGACCCTTTTACCAGTCTTCCTGCTACTTATTATGTCATCCTGTAAACAATCAGCACCCGACAGAAAACCTTACCAGTGGCCGAATGCCACGCCACCCGTTGCTGCGATCAAGCCCGTTGTGCGCGACCTGCACGGCGATAAAGTGACCGATAATTATTACTGGATGATCGATTACTTTAAAAAGGGCGCCGACAGCACGCAGGTAGTTAATTACCTGAAGGCCGAAAATTCGTACCTGGAAACCATGATGGCGGGAACGAAATCGATGCAAACCGAACTTTTCAAAGAAATGAAGGGCCGGATCAAGGAAAAAGACGAATCGGTACCAGTTCTTAAAAACGGCTACTACTATTATACACGCACAGAGGATGGGAAAGAATATTTCAAATATTGCCGCAAAAAGGGAAGCCTCGATGCTAAAGAAGAGGTATTGCTCGATGTTGACGACATGGCAAAAGGACATGCTTACTACTCAGCTGCCGGGTTTACCGTAAGTCCCGATAACAAGCTGCTGGCGTACGGCGTCGATAATGTATCGAGAAGACAGTACACCCTCCACATCAAAAACCTGGAAACCGGCGAAATATATGCCGACGAGATTAAGGGAACAAGCGGCAATTGTGTGTGGGCAAATGATAACGCGACCCTTTTTTACACCCTGAATAACCCTTCGACCCTGCTTACGGAAAAGATCAAACGGCATAAACTGAAAACCGCGGCGGCAAAAGACCAGGTTGTGTACGAAGAAAAAGATCATTCAAACTATATAGGGTTAGAAAAATCTAAATCCGGCCGGTTCATCTTTATTTATTCGAGCGCAACCTTATCGACGGAAGTTAGGATGCTTGATGCCGGCACCCCCGACGGCACATTTACGGTATTTCAACCCAGGATGAAAGAGGTTTTATACTACCTCATCCCGCTGGAAGACAAATTCCTGGTGCTTACCAACTGGAATGCGAAGAATTTCAGGTTAATGAAATGCCCCCTGAACGCCACCGGCAGCGAAAACTGGACAGAGGTGATCGAACACCGCAAAGACGTACTGCTGGAAGGAGTGGAAGAGTTCAGGGACTTCCTGGTGGTAACGGAACGCACCAAGGGATTGGTACAACTTCGCATCCACAACAACAAAACGGGGGAAGAGCATTACCTCAATTTCGGTGAGCCGACTTATACCGCTTATGTGGGGTCAAACCCGGAGTACAATAGCAAAACGTTACGATATAACTATACGTCGCTTACTACCCCTTCGTCGATCTATGACTACGACATGTCTGCCCGTTCCAAAAAGCTGATTAAGCAACAGGAAGTGGTGGGCGGCTACGATGCCAAGAATTACGAAACCGAGCGGCTATACGCCAAAGCAGCCGACGGAACCCTGGTCCCGATCTCACTGGTGTACAAAAAAGGGTTCGGGAAGAACGGGCAAGCGCCCTTGCTGCTCTATGCGTACGGTTCGTACGGCAGCAGCACAGATGCATCCTTCAATAGCAGCCGCCTCAGTTTGCTCGACCGCGGGTTCGTATATGCCATCGCCCATATCCGGGGCGGACAGGAAATGGGCCGCGAATGGTACGATAACGGAAAGATGATGCATAAAAAGAACACCTTCACCGATTTTATCGACTGCGCCAACTACCTGGTTTCCGAAGAATATACCAGCAAGGAACATCTATACGCACAGGGCGGAAGCGCTGGCGGCTTATTGATGGGAGCCATCGCCAACATGGCGCCAGACCTATGGCATGGCGTGATTGCACAGGTGCCGTTTGTAGACGTGGTAAATACCATGCTCGACGAAAGTATCCCGCTTACTACCAACGAGTTCGACGAATGGGGAAATCCCACGGACAAGGACGCCTATTTCTACATGAAGAGCTATTCTCCTTACGAAAATGTGGAGAAAAAGGCCTACCCGAATATGCTCGTTACCACGGGATTACATGACAGCCAGGTACAATACTTCGAACCTGCCAAGTGGGTAGCCAAGCTTCGCGCAAATAAAACCGACAAAAATGTGCTCCTCCTGCACACCAATATGGAATTCGGGCACGGTGGTGCTTCCGGTCGTTTCGATTACCTGAAAGACATCGCCCTGAACTATGCGTTCCTCTTTGCCTTGGAGGGAATTGAAAAATAAATCACGCTTACGGGTTTGATAACTAACCATAAAAACCACCTTTTATGAACAAACTTCTCTTTATCCTGGCTTTGATGTGTTTCAAGCCGGCCTATTCGCAAATCGTTAACAAAGTAACCGACCCGGTTGAATGGGTCAATCCCCTGATGGGCACCGCTTCTAAACCAAGCCTCTCCAACGGGAATACTTACCCGGCAATCGCCGTTCCCTGGGGTATGAACTTCTGGAGTGCGCAAACAGGGACCATGGGAAATGGCTGGGCATACACTTATGATGCCGACAAGATCCGCGGTTTCAAACAAACACACCAGCCTTCTCCCTGGATGAATGACTACGGCCAGTTCGCCATCATGCCGGTTACCGGCAAACTGCGTTATACCCAGGATGACCGCGCAAGCTGGTTCTCGCATAAAGCGGAGATCTCCAAACCACATTACTACAGCGTATATCTCGCGGATGCCGACGTAACCACCGAGATCACACCGACCGAGCGCGCGGCGCAATTTCGGTTAACTTATCCCAGGTCCGATAGTTCCTGGGTAGTAGTGGATGCGCTCGACCGCGGGTCATGGATCAAGGTACTTCCGGCGGAACAAAAGATCATCGGGTATTCCAGCAAATATGCGCGCGGGCCGTTAAAGAACTTTAAAAACTACTTCGTCATCTATTTCAGCAAACCCTTTACCATCGCCAAAACCTGGAAAGGCGGAACCCAGGACCGCCAGGGAAACTGGACCACCCCGAACAAGCTTGAAAAAGATTCGCTCGAGATCAATGCCAACCACTCCGGGGCCATCGTAGGTTTCAAAACCGTGAAAGGCGAAAAAATAACCCTGCGCGTAGCGTCGTCCTTTATCAGCGTTGAGCAAGCGGAGCTCAGCCTGCGTAAAGAGCTTGCCGGCGACACATTCGACGAAACCCGTGCGAAAGCGAAAACAGCATGGAACAACGCACTGAACAGGATCAAAGCAGAAGGCGGAACCTCCGAACAAACGGCTACTTTTTACTCATGTATGTACCGGGCGCTCATGTTTCCGCATAAGATGTACGAGATCGATGCAGCAGGTAAACCCATCCACTGGAGCCCTTATACCGGCGACGTAAAACCGGGTTATATGTTCGCCGGAACCGGTTTCTGGGATACTTTCAGGGCTTTATACCCCTTCCTTAACCTCGTATATCCCTCCATTGCCAAAGAAATGCAGGAAGGATTGTTAAATGACTACAAAGAAGGAGGCTGGCTGCCGGAATGGTCGAGCCCGGGCTACGCAAATATCATGATCGGCAACAACTCCGCATCCGTGGTTTCCGAAGCCTACCTGAAAGGATTGAGGGGATATGACATTAACACCTTATACGAAGCACTCACGCACGGCGCCAATAATGAAGGCCCCATGGAAGCCGTGGGCCGATTTGGCGTGAAATACTACAACGAACTGGGTTATGTGCCCTATGATGTCAAGATCAACGAAAACGCTGCCAGGACACTTGAATATGCGTACGATGATTTTGCCATCTACAAACTTGGGCAGGCGCTCAATAAGCCTGCGGCTGAAGTGGAGGTGTACCGCAAAAGAAGCCTCAACTACCGCAACCTGTTCGATCCGTCGAGCGGCCTGATGCGCGGAAAAAATCTCGACGGGAAATTCCAGTCGCCTTTTAATCCTTATAAATGGGGCGACGCTTTCACAGAAGGAAATAGCTGGCATTATTCCTGGTCGGTGTTCCACGATATCAAGGGACTGATCGGGCTGATGGGCGGCCGTGCGAAGTTTGTATCGAAACTCGATTCGCTGTTCTCGCTGCCGCCGATTTACGACGAAAGCTATTACCGCAGCGTGATCCACGAGATCCGTGAAATGCAGATCGCCGATATGGGTCAATATGCGCACGGGAACCAACCTGCTCAACACATCATCTACCTGTATAACTATGGCGGAGAGCCGTGGAAAACACAATACTGGGTGCGCGAGGCGATGAACAAGCTTTACAAAGCTACACCCGACGGCTATTGCGGAGATGAAGACAACGGACAGACTTCGGCCTGGTACGTATTCTCTGCGATGGGCTTCTACCCGGTGTGCCCCGCTTCCGATCAATACGTACTCGGTGCGCCCTTATTTAAAAAGATCACCATGACACTCGAAAACGGTAAACAGGTGGTTATTAACGCGGCAGCCAACAGCCCCGCAAACAAGTATGTAAGCACGCTCACGTATAACGGAAAGCCTTACGGCATGAACTGGCTTAGCCACAAAGAGCTCTTTAAAGGCGCCGTCCTGAACTTTAACATGGTACCTGTTCCTAATAAAGTACGGGGAACCAAAGAAAGTGCGTTCCCTTATTCCTTATCCGACGAAAAAAACTAACATGAAACTTTACCACTGCTTACTGGTCGCCTTTCTCCTGCCGGCATCTGCCGCCAGGCCGCAAAACGTTCAAAACCTGGTACCATATGTAAAACCTATTATCGGCACCGCCAAAATGGGGCACACTTACCCGGGAGCGACCGTTCCGTTCGGGGCGGTACAGCTAAGCCCGGATACCGATACCATTCCTTACGAAATGAACGGAAAATATAACCCGGATGTGTACAAGTATTGCGCGGGCTACCAGTACGGCGACAAAACGATCGTAGGCTTTAGTCATACCCATTTCAGCGGCACCGGGCATTCCGACCTCGGCGATTTCCTGGTAATGCCAACCACCGGGAAACTCCAGCTAAATCCCGGTACCGCCAGCGCACCGCAAACAGGTTACCGCTCCGTGTTTTCGCATAGCACGGAAGTGGCTGAAGCCAATTATTATAAGGTGAGGCTGGAAGACCACAATATCACGGCAGAAATGACCACCACGGCACGGGTAGGATATCACCAGTACACCTTCCCTAAATCGGATGAGTCGCATATCATCCTTGACATGATGTCGGGTATCTATAATTACGACGATAAAAATGTGTATACCTATGTACGCGTGGTGAACGATTCGCTCATTACCGGGTACCGCCAGACTAATGGCTGGGCCCGCAACCGTACCGTGTATTTCGCCATGGCCTTTTCAAAACGGTTTAATTCCTACGGGCAGCGCACTTACGACAAACAGCAGGTTTACCGCGGATTCTGGCGCAAATGGAACCAAACGGAGAATTTCCCCGAAATGGCCGGAAAGCAACTTCGCTTATATTTTAACTTCAAAACGAATGAAGGCGAGAAATTAGGTGTCAAGGTAGCGCTTTCACCGGTAAGCCAGGAAAACGCCGTTGCCAATATGCGGGCGGAAACCCAGGGATGGAATTTCGAAAAGGTAAAATCAGACGGTCAGCAGCTTTGGAATAAAGAACTGAACAAGATCGTTGTAAAAGCTTCTCCCGGTGACCTGGTGAATTTCTATACCGCGATGTACCACGCCTTTATTACCCCCACTATCTATATGGACACTGACGGGTCTTACAAAGGATTGGACCAGGGTGCGCATAAGGCGGAAGGCTTTACAAACTATACTGTATTTTCTTTATGGGACACATTCCGGGCCCTTCACCCCTTGTTTAACGTGATCCAACCCTCACGAAATTCGGACATGATCCAGTCGATGCTCGCACATTACGAACAGAACTCCATGAAAATGCTCCCAATCTGGTCGCATTATGGCAATGAAAATTGGTGTATGAGCGGTTATCATAGCGTATCTGTCATCGCAGACGCGATTATGAAAGGCACCTACAAAGGCGATGCAGCCAAAGCCCTCGAAGCCTGTGTGACCACTGCCAGAAAAAGAGATTTCGAAGGACTTGGCTATTATATCGACAAAGGTTACATCCCGATCGATAAGAACAGCAACGCCGTTTCTACCACCCTCGAATATGCATACGACGATTGGTGCATCGCCCGGTTGGCAAAGAAGCTTGGCGCCGATGCGATCTGCGAGGAATTTAGCAAACGTGCACAGAACTGGAAGAACGTTTACGACCCCGCTTCTAACTTTATGCGGCCGCGTCTCAGCGATGGCAGTTTCCGGAAAGAATTCGACGTACTGACCACTAACGGCCAGGGGTTTATTGAAGGCAACGCCTGGAATTTTAGCCTGTATGTACCACAAGATCCTGCGGCGCTGGTTGCGACAAGGGGAGGAAAAAAGAAATTCTCCACGCACCTCGACTCGCTGTTCACGATGCACCTGCCCGATGAGTTCTTTGCCGAAACTGAAGACATTACCCGCGACGGCATCATCGGTAACTATGTTCACGGCAATGAACCTGCACACCACGCCGCCTACCTCTATAACTGGACAGACGAACCCTGGAAAACACAATCGCGCGTACGCATGATCCTGAAAAAAATGTATGCTCCCAAAGAGGACGGCCTGGGTGGTAACGACGATTGCGGGCAAATGAGCGCCTGGTACATCTTCAGCTCGCTCGGGTTCTATCCCGTAGCGCCTGGATCTGCCGAATACTCCCTGGGCAGTCCCGCAGTAACCAGCGCTACCCTGAACCTTGAAAACGGTAAACAATTTACGGTTGAGGCGAAAGACCAGGGCGAAGCCAACGTATATGTTAAAAAGATCCTGTTAAATGGTCAGCCTTTTAACAAACGCTCGATCTCCCACGAGGATATCACCAGGGGAGGCACGCTCACTTTTTTCATGACGAACAAACCGGTTAAGTAGCGGTCTGTTTCGCGTAACTTGTTTTCCATTTAGTAACTGTATAGATGAGTATCAAGGCGATTCTTTTCGATTTCGATGGCACCCTTGCCAATACGCTTCCGCTTTGTATAGACGCTTTCCGGCTTTCGATCGAACCCCTGGCAGGCAGGGCCATCAGCAACCGGGAGATCATTGCTACCTTCGGCCCTTCAGAAGAGGGTACCATCCGGGCGCTGGTTCCCGACCATTACGACGAAGGTGTTAACAGCTACCTGCATCATTATGAACGGCTCCACGCCCAATGCACCGATATTTTCCCGGGAATGCGGGATATTCTCCAGGACCTGCGGAACAAGGGCATCCGGGTAGGAATGGTTACCGGGAAAGGGGCGCGAAGCTTACGTATCACCTTCGGAAAGATGGACCTCGAAAAGCACTTTGATGTAGTTGAAACCGGCTCGCCCGAAGGCGTAGTAAAAGGAAAAGCCATCACTTCTATCCTGGAAAGATGGGGCGATATCGCCAAAGACGAGGTGATCTACGTAGGCGATGCACCGAGCGATATTATCGCATGCCGGGAGGCGGGTATCCCGATCATTGCTGCAGCCTGGGCTGAAACATCTGAGCCCGGTGCGTTGTTAAAATTATCTCCGGATAAAATATTTTATTCGATACCGGAGTTTAAGCAATGGATCGATACCGCCACCTGATGAAGAAAACGTTTCTGCTTGTCGTTACCTGTTTCCTGCTGCTGCACACAGGGGCTGCCCGTGAAATTAAAGATGAAGACCTGAAAAAAGCCCTGGAAGCACTGCAAAACCAGGTCCCGCTTACCTACAACGGCGATGTTCGCAAATTCGTCGACGTTTACACGACGGCACAAAAGAAACGTTTTGCACAAATGGTGGGGCTTTCCAAGTACTATTTCCCGATCTACGAGAAGGTTTTCAAAGAACGGGGGGTGCCCGACGAGCTGAAATACCTTTCGGTGATCGAGTCGTCGCTCGATCCCAATGCGGTTTCGAAGGCGGAAGCGACCGGCCCCTGGCAATTCCTCAACGAGGTGGGTAAAAAGTACGGACTTGCCGTGAACGATACCATCGATGAGCGGCGCGATCCTTCAATGGCCTGCAACGCAGCTGCCAGCTACCTGCTCGATTCTTACGCTTATTACGGTAACGATTGGCTCCTGGCCATCGCCTCGTATAATTGCGGACGGAACAGCATAAAATGGGCGATGGAAGATTCCGGAAAAAAAGACTACTGGTCTATCCGCAAGTACCTGCCTGCAGAAACACGTAACTACGTGCCGGCGTATATTGCTACTGTTTATATGATGAACCATTACCGCAAATATGGCATCGTACCCGTGGAGCCGGATTTTATCACGGAAACGGAACATGCCATGGCGACCAAAAAAGTAAGCATCGACGAAATAGCCAAACTCGGCGGGCTCAACCCGTACATTTTATATACCCTCAACCCCTCTTATAAAAAGCAAATGATCAATGGCAGCGGATCTTCCCCCAAGAAGCTGGTAGTACCTGTGTTGCCAACATATACTTATAATGCCATTTGCCGTTTGGTCGGCGCCCCGGAACGCATCGTGGCGCCCACCGTTATCGCCTCTGCGGTACCCGCGAAACCTTTCTATACCGTTATGTACACGGTGCAGGCAGGTGATTCCCTGCAATCCATCGCAGCAAAGTTCAATGGCGCTACCATAGAGAGCCTTAAATCGGTAAACAACTTAAAAGATGATGCGCCGCCTCCCGGAACCATGATAAAGGTGCGAATGCAATAATGGTTCTGAACTGTTTGTATTCACACAATAATGTAAACTATTTAGCATAATCCCCGTTTAACCAGCAAATAACTTTGCAGAATGGATTATTTTATATTTTTGAGGCAAATTACTCATGGCTCAAAAAAGTGACACTCCTGCCGATAGCTCGCGGAAATATGTGGTCGGCAGAAAGCTCGACGCGCTGTTTCTCGACCTGTATAAGATCAACAGGTTCCTGGGGCGATTCTTTAAGGAGCTGGTGCTCCCGCCTTACGAATTTAAGGAAATTGTAAAACAATGTTACGAGGTAGGTTACAAATCCCTGCCGCTGATCTCGATGACCGGTTTTATTACCGGGCTGGTTTTCACCAAACAATCACGTCCTTCACTGGCCGAATTCGGAGCTACCTCGTGGCTGCCAAACCTGATCGCCATCGCTATTATCCGCGCATTGGCGCCACTGGTGACCGCATTGATCGCCGCCGGGAAAGTCGGTTCAAATATTGGCGCCGAGCTCGGCTCCATGAATGTAACCGAACAGATCGACGCGATGGAGGTGTCTGCTACGAACCCGTTTAAGTTCCTGGTGGTTACCCGCGTCCTGGCAACTACGATCATGATCCCTGTGCTCGCTATGTATACGGGCTTCGTGGGGATGCTTGGCTCCTTCATCAATATTAACCAGATGGAGCAGACAAGTCTGCCGACATTTTTTGTGGGTGCATTCTCCAGTATTACCTTTCTCGACATCTTTTCATCCGTATTTAAGGCTACGGTTTTTGGTTTCACTATCGGTGCGGTAAGCTGTTATAAAGGGTATTACTCTTCCAAAGGTACCGAAGGAGTTGGCAAGGCAGCCAATGCTGCGGTAGTAACCTCAATGTTCCTCATTTTTATTGAAGAGATCCTGGTTGTACAGGTTGTCGCCGCGCTACGCTAATGGAAAAAAAAGCATCACCGATCAACAGAGAAAACGCAGTGATCTCCATCCGGGACCTGAAAAAATCTTTTGGCAGCCTTCATGTGTTACGCGGAGTGGACCTTAATCTTTACCAGGGTGAAAATCTCGTGGTACTTGGAAGGTCTGGCACGGGAAAGTCTGTTTTGATAAAGATCATTTCAGGACTGTTACATCCCGATTCCGGGGAAGTGAACGTATTGGGGCTGAGCGTCGGCTCATTATCAGACAGGGAATTGCTCCAGCTTCGGCTGAAGGTCGGTTTCTCCTTTCAAAACAGCGCCTTGTATGACAGTATGACCGTACGCGAGAACCTGGAATTCCCGCTCGTGCGCAACTACCGCAATCTTACCCGCAAAGAGATCGACCTGGCGGTGGAAGATGTGCTCGATGGCGTTGGGTTATCTCAGGCGATCAACCAGATGCCATCGGAACTCTCCGGCGGGCAGCGTAAACGCATCGGGATCGCCAGGACATTGATCCTTCGTCCCGAGATAATGCTATACGACGAGCCGACTGCCGGTCTCGATCCTATTACTTGTATCGACATCAACAACCTCATTAACGAGGTACAGGAAAAATATAACACATCGGCCATTATAATTACGCATGATCTTACCTGCGCGAAAATGACCGGCGACCGCATCATGATGCTGCTCGACGGCCGGTTTGAGCGGCAGGGAACTTTCGAACAGGTGTTCGATACGGATGACGAGCGTGTTAAGACATTTTATAATTATAACTTTACAGACTAAATGGACAAGTCAGAAAATAAACGCGCAGTTATTGTCGGCATTTTCCTTTTATTGGGCTTGCTGATCCTTGTTGCCGGTGTATTTACGCTCGGCGGACAGCAAAAGCGCTTTGTTAAAAGCGTAAAAGTGGAAGCCATTTTCGATGACGTACAAGGATTAAAAGTAGGCAACAATGTGTGGTTTTCCGGGGTAAAGATCGGCACGGTAAAATCCATCGAATTCTTTGGCGGTTCGGAAGTCAGGGTATTGCTTAATATCGAAGAGGCGGCCCACCCGTATATCCGCAAGGATGCAAAGGCGAAAATCAGTTCCGAGGGATTGATCGGAAACCGTATTATCGTGATCTACGACGGAACACCTTCGGCCCCGCAAATAGCTGAAGGCGGACGTCTCGGCGTGGACCATGCCCTCACCACCGACGAAATGATGGCCACCCTGCAGGAAAACAACAAGAACCTGCTGGATATCACCAACGACTTTAAGCTGCTAAGTCTTAAAATAGTTAAAGGGAAAGGTACTGCCGGGGCCTTTTTAACCGATTCGCTCATGGGTGAGCAGTTTAAATCGATCGTAGCCAACATGCAGCTGGCATCCGCAAATACCAACAAAGTTTCGGCGGCGGTCGTTCAGCTCACTTCCAAGATCAACTCCAAAGGCGCATTGGCCAACGAATTGTTAACCGATACTACGATCTTCCGCGACTTAAAGATCGCCGCCGCACAGCTCAAAGAAGCTACATCTTCGGCGACCGGAATCACAGAGAACCTTCGCAAAACCAGCGAGCGGTTAAATGCAAACGACAATGCGCTGGGCGTATTGCTCAATGATCCGGTTTCGGCGACGACCATTAAAACAACGCTGACAAACCTGGAGTCAAGCAGTAAAAAGCTCGATGAAAGCATGGAGGCACTACAACATAATTTCTTGTTGCGCGGCTTCTTTAAAAAGAAGGAAAAGGACGGCAACTAAGTAAAAAGGACAACCCGGCGGGTTGTCCTTTTTACTTTATGCGCTTTGCCTGCCGGGCGTTACCTTTTCATCTCGATGGCCAGGAATTTCCCGGTATGGCTTCTCTTCACTTTCACGAGATCTTCGGGTGTTCCTTCAAACAAGATCTCACCTCCGCCTGCTCCGCCTTCTATGCCCAGATCGATCACCCAATCGGCCGTTTTTACGACATCAAGGTTATGTTCAATCACCAGGATGGTATTACCATGGTCCACTAAACGGGTAAGCACGCCAAGCAACACATTAATGTCTTCGAAATGGAGCCCCGTGGTGGGCTCATCCAAAATATAAAAGGTTTTCCCTGTATCCTTTTTCGAAAGTTCCGTAGCAAGCTTTACACGCTGGGCTTCACCGCCCGAAAGCGTGGTAGACGACTGCCCCAACTTAATATACCCCAATCCCACATCATGTAAAGTCTTGATCTTACGATAGATAGAAGGAATCGGCTCAAAAAAAGCCACCGCATCTTCAATACTCATATCGAGTACATCGCTGATGGATTTGCCGTGATAACGGACCTCCAGCGTTTCCCGGTTATATCGTCTGCCATTACATTCCTCGCAGGGAACCTGTACATCGGGAAGAAAATTCATCTCGATCACCTTCATACCTGCTCCCTGGCAAGTTTCGCAACGGCCGCCTTTTACGTTAAAAGAGAACCTCCCGGGTTTATATCCCCTGATCTTGGCTTCCGGCAATTGCACGTAGAGGTTACGAATGTCAGAGAACACCCCGGTATAAGTGGAAGGATTGGAACGTGGTGTACGCCCGATCGGCGTCTGGTCGATCTCGATCACTTTATCGATATGCTCCAGGCCTTCGATCTTTTTATAGGCGAGCGGCTTCTTTTTGGCGCGGAAAAAATGGTGATTCAGGATCGGGTACAGCGTTTCGGTGATAAGGCTCGATTTCCCGCTCCCCGAAACACCCGTGACGCAGATAAAAGTTCCGAGCGGGAATTGTGCCGTCACATTTTTGAGATTATTCCCCGTAGCATTTTTTAGCACGAGCGATTTCCCGTTGCCTTTCCGGCGGGAGCCCGGCGTTTCAATCTGCCGCGACCCGTTCAGGTACGCCGTAGTGAGCGTATTGGCTTTCATGATCTGCTCAGGCGTACCCTGTGCAACCACTTGTCCGCCATGTACACCGGCAGCCGGCCCCATATCGATCACATGGTCGGCTTCCAGGATCATGTCCTTATCGTGTTCTACCACCAGCACGGAGTTCCCGATGTCGCGGAGATTTTTCAATGCCGAGATCAACCGCGCATTATCGCGCTGGTGCAACCCGATACTGGGCTCATCTAATATATAAAGTACGTTTACCAGTTGCGACCCGATCTGCGTTGCCAGCCTGATACGTTGTGCCTCGCCGCCGGAAAGCGTCCTCGAAGTGCGGTCGAGCGTCAGGTAATTTAACCCCACATCCAGCAAAAAACCGATACGGGCGCGAATTTCCTTCAGGATCTCGCGTGCAATGGTGTTCTGCCGCTCGTTCAACTGGTCCTCGATGTTGGTAAACCATGCCGATAATGAAGAAATATCCATCACCGAGAGCTCCGAGATGTTCTTCTGCCCCACCTTAAAATGCAGCGACTCCTTTTTGAGCCTGGCTCCTTCGCATTGCGGACAGGTTTTTAGGGTACGATAAGTTTCCATGTCGGCCACCGCCTCGTCTCCCCGCCGCTCGGTCTGCTCTTCCAGGATCTTAATCACGCCGTCGAAATTAATCTGGTAATTCTGAACATTCCACTTGTTGTATTCCACGGGTACCGTAAGGATCTCCTGGCTGCCGTTCAGGATCAGTTCCACGATCTCCTTCGGTAGTTTCTCGATAGGAGCGGAAAGCGAAAAGCCATATTTCTTAGACAATGCTTTTAGCACCTGGAAGATCCACGTTTCGCGGTATTCGCCCAGGGGTGCAAGCCCTCCCTGGATAATGCTCAGTTTCGGGTTTGGGATCACAGAGGCTTCGTCAACCTCGAATATATAACCCAATCCATCGCAGCGCTCACAAGCTCCATACGGTGAATTGAAGGAGAACGTGTTAGGCTGCGGTTCATCATAAGAGATGCCCGAAACCGGGTCCATCAGGTATTTACTAAAAAAGAACTCGTTATTTTCCTGGTCGGAGATCTTAATGATGCCCTTGGCCGTCTTTAAAGCCGATTGGATAGAGGAATACAGGCGCTTCTTATCCTTCCCGGTAACGATCAGCCGATCGATCACCATCTCGATATCATGGATCTTATAGCGATCAAGCTGCATCTTAGGCTTTAGGTCTTCGATCTGTCCGTCGATACGAACTTTCACGTAGCCTTGCTTACTGATCTGTTCGAACAACTCGCGATAGTGCCCTTTCCTGCCCTTTACGATCGGCGCCAGGATATTCACCGGCTTCCCCTCGAATTGGTCAAGGACCGTCTTAAGGATCTGGTCCTCAGACATACGCTCCATCTTTGCGCCGGTAGCGTACGAATACGCTTCGCCGATGCGGGCAAACAAGAGCCGCATAAAATCGTAGATCTCGGTAATGGTACCAACGGTAGACCGCGGGTTTTTAGAGGTCGTTTTCTGCTCGATGGCGATCACGGGACTTAACCCGGAGATCTTATCGACATCCGGGCGTTCCATGCCACCTAAAAATTGCCTCGAGTAGGCGCTGAAGGTTTCCATATACCGCCGCTGCCCTTCGGCATAGATGGTATCAAATGCCAGCGACGATTTCCCGCTGCCGCTTAAACCGGTTATAACCACCAGTTTATTGCGGGGAAAAGAAATATCGATGTTTTTGAGGTTGTGTACCCTCGCTCCGAAAACTTCAACTGCACTTTGTTCGCCAAGATCGGTAACGGCTGTATCCATATTTGAAAAATGCCTTTGGAAAGCAAATGCAAAGATGCGAAATTAATTAGCAAAGATCAACGGATCCTGAGAATGAAAAAGGAGCAGCGAAATACTTCTTGCCGCTCCTCATCCTTTTTTGCCGATGTCGGGTTAATTCCTGCCGAGCTGCAGCACCTGGGCGGTGTTGCGATCTGCCAGGGAATAATAAAACGGGCGCCTGGACTTCTCTTCCGCTAACAGCGCAACGTTGGAAGTATAGCCGTAACGTGCCGGATTTTCGATAATTTCTTTCATCGAAATGATCTTATACACGTAGCCGGCCGTTTCGCGGTTCAGTTTCATCTTAAAATAATTGTTCTGGTTTTGCCGGCTGATCTGGACCTTCAGCTTACTGTCTCCGAGGTTATAGGCGGCAGCCGTTAAGGTCCACGACCTCAACTCGCCATAGAGCTCGCGAATATACTTACAAGCCGCCACGGTAGATTTCTCCATATCCTGCCGTTCATCCATGCTGCGGTTCACCTTAAGCCCATAGCTCCTGGCGGTACCAGGCATAAACTGCCAGTAACCGGATGCGCCCCGGTGAGAAGTTCCCTCACGTAATCCGCTCTCTACCAGTGCAATGTACTTAAAGTCCTGGGGAATTCCGTATCGTTCCAGGATAGGCTCGATCACCGGGAACCATTTTGCCGCTTTATAGTGCAGTATTCTCGTTTGCAGTTTCCCGTAAGCATGCGCATTTAACGCCTTTTGCATCCGGTATACCACTTTTGCATCGCCTTGCGGGATGTTTTCGTCGGCAAAACTAAAAGTTCCCGCTGGTTTTACCGGGTCTGCATTCTTCCCCGGCGTAAAGATCGGTCCATATACTACAGACCCTGATTGCATTAAAGGAACAGAAGTAACGTCCCTGATTAAAACCGTGCTTGCCGCTGTAATTAATAACAATACAGAACAAGCGATCAAGTGCTTTTTAACCATCATCACCCTTTCTTTTAAATTAATAAAAAGCGTGCAAATATACACCTTTTTTCTTAATGTGCAAATTAAAAATTAAACGTGGCGTGGCGGACAAACATTCCCCCTTAAATCCCGTTATTTTTATATCTTTGCACCCCTTTTACAAGCATCAAAACAGCCCATGCCAAATAATAGCAGGAACAGTCGCGACGACAAATCCAGTGAAACCAGGCGGACAACCAAACGTCCAGCCGGCGGATCACCTAAAACCAGCCGCCCCAAAACAGTGCGGCCTGAAGGTTCGAACATCGAACCAAAAAAAATGTTTGGAAACGGCGCAAAAAAACCGTTCGGAAAGACCGGGGAATCAAGCTTTAAGCCAGGTGACGACCGCAAACCGTTCGGAAAAAGAGAGGACGGCCGCAAGCCTTTTACCAAGCGCGACGATGGCTCCTCGCCGTTCGCAAAGCGTGATGGCGAGCGTAAACCCTTCGCACAACGCGACGATTTTAAGAAATCCGGCAAACCCGCCGGCGCTTTCGAAAAAAGAACTGATACAAGACCCGACAAATCAAAATCCGCCCCATACGGAACCCGCCCGACAGAGAAACGTGAAAAAGCTGACCAGCCTTTCAGAAAACGCGAGCCCGAAGCCGGTGACTCAAAATATAGCGACCGGAAACGCAGACCGGCCGGCGACCCGGAGAGAAAACCAACGTTAAGACCGAAGAAATCCGTTTCCTCGCCCTCCTCCAGCTCCGGCGAAGACGGCCTGATCCGGCTTAATCGTTATATTTCAAATGCCGGTATCTGTTCGCGCCGGAAAGCCGATGAACTGATCGAAGCAGGCGTGATCTCCGTAAATGGCGAAGCTGTTTCGGAACTTGGCACCAAGATCAATCCGCGTAAAGACATTATCAGGTATAACGGCGAAGTACTGAAACGCGAAAAACTGGTTTACGTGCTGCTTAATAAGCCAAAAGATTACATCACCACCACCGACGATCCGCAGGAACGCCGCACCGTGATGCACCTTGTAGACAAAGCATCTGATGAGCGCATCTACCCCGTCGGCAGGCTCGACCGCAACACAACCGGCCTGCTGCTCATGACCAATGATGGCGAGCTAACCGACAAGCTTTCGCACCCTAAAAACAATGTTACCAAGATCTATCATGCAGAGCTGAATAAGGCCCTCACGCAAGGCGACCTGAATAAGATCATGTTCGGCCTCGAGCTGGAAGATGGCCCTATTAAGCCCGATACGGTAACCTACGTGCAAGGCGCCACCAAACGCGAAGTCGGCATCCAGATCCACAGCGGGAAGAACCGCATCGTACGCCGTATTTTCGAGCATCTTGGCTATGAAGTAGTTAAACTTGATCGCGTGGTGTACGCTAACCTTACCAAAAAAGACCTCCCGAGAGGAAGATGGCGCTTCCTGGAAGAAAAAGAAGTGATCCAGCTGAAGCATTTGCTGTAGGGGTTGACCCTAAAACGCCACTACACACGCTCCCGGATCATATTTATTCCGCATATTAGCCGGCAAATCGACTAGCCATGCGTACCAGGATCTCTTTTTTTATCGTGTTGTTCACTGCCTGCGTTGGAACAAGCGCCGCTTTCGCGCAAAAATTTAACCTGCTGATAGGCACTTACACCTCCCCGGGCGGAAGTGAAGGCATCTACGTGTACGAGTTCGACGCCGCTACAGGCAAGCTAACCTATCGCAGCAAAGCGGCCGGGGTCAATCCATCTTTTGTCGCGATCGCGCGCGACCAGAAACACGTGTACGCCGTGAGTGAGGCGGATAAAGTGAATGGCGGCATCGCAGCTTTTGATTGGGACGCCGGGTCAGGAACATTAAAGTTCCTGAACAAGCAATCGGCAGGGG
This sequence comes from Hufsiella ginkgonis, assembly GCF_009834915.1. GTDB lineage: Bacteria > Bacteroidota > Bacteroidia > Sphingobacteriales > Sphingobacteriaceae > Hufsiella > Hufsiella ginkgonis. The sequence continues at coordinate 560,424 of NZ_WVHS01000004.1, forward strand.
GCGACGGCACCTGCTATGTCTCCGTCGATGCCACCGGCAAGTTTGTATTCGCGGCAAATTATGGAAGCGGAAGCATCGCGGCCATCCCGGTAAAAGCCGACGGGTCGCTGGGCTCCGAAATCCAGGCAATCGCGTACACGGGCGGCGGACCCGATAAATCACGGCAGGAAAAAGCACATTTACATTGTGTAGTACTGTCTCCCGATAATAAGTATCTCTTCGCAAACGATCTGGGCAGCGACAAGACCTATATTCACCAGGTCGACCTCAGCAAACCGTCTTCACCGCTGACACCCTCCAACCCCGCCTATTTAACTGTAAAACCGGCTTCCGGACCGCGGCACATCACGTTTCATCCCAACCAAAAATTCGCCTACCTCGCTTTAGAAATGGAAGGCGCCGTAAACGCGTTAAGCTATAAGGATGGAAAATTAGCCGTCATACAATCGGAATCGCTCCTGGCAGGCGGTTTTAAAGGCGCTGTAGGCGCAGCCGACATCCACGTCTCGCCCGATGGAAAATTCCTCTACGTATCCAACCGGGGTGATGCGAATGATATCTCGATCTTCTCCATCAACGATAAAAACGGCAGGATCACATTTGCAGGGCGCCAATCCACACTTGGTAAAACCCCGAGAAATTTCGCCATCGACCCTACCGGAAAGTACCTGCTGGCCGCCAACCAGAACAGTAACTCCGTTATCGTGTTTAAACGCAATGCAAAAACCGGGTTACTCACAGATACCGGCATCAAAGCGGAAGTGAGCAAACCGGTATGCCTGGTTTTTGGGAACAGGTAATTTATTATCAACAAATTATGGCAAATTCCTGGCAGCCTGATTTTTGATACAACCTCTTTTATAACTAATAAGTCTAGTAACCAAACAACTCTTCTAACGAGACCTTTTGTACAGGTCCCAGTTTCTCGAGATCTGTCATGGCCAACTTCTTTTCAGAACCGAGTACCACCAGCGTGTACGGTTGCCCGGAGAAGTTTTGCGCATGGAACTTCCTGATATCCCCAAAAGTGAGCGGCGCCAGCTTTTCGTAGGTCGTTTTACGCACATCTTCGGCAATGCCCAGTTTTTGAAGGCGCAGGTACTCGGTAAGGATCGCCTCCTGTGAAATCCTTTGTGTCTCCAGGGAATTGAGGACGTTGGATTTTGCCGCTTCGAACCCTTTTCCTGACTCGGGCAGCGTAGTAAGCAGCTCGTTCATCCCGGCAGTGGCATCATTGAACTTATCGGCCTGGCTGCCCACGTAGGCGGTAATGCTATTATCGATCGTTTTATCGCCGCTCGTTACATAAGAGCCCGACGTTGAATAAGCCAACGCTTTACTTTCACGGATCACCTGGAACAACGTGGACCCAAAATAGCTGTTAAACACGTTAATAACCGCGGCATTATAAGGATCGTACGGACCGCTGTTGCGCACCCAGCGCATTTCTGCCTGTACCATGTCATAATCGGTAAATAACACCTGTTTCTTATCAGTTGGCAACTGATTAAATGCCTTCCGGGCAGGATAGGGAGTATAATCCGTTTTGGCAGGATGCAGCTTTTGAACGCCGGCGGCCGCAATTTCCGCCGCCCGCGGGCCGTAGTACAATACTTTATGCTCGAGGTTAAACAATTGATGGATCTCGTTTACCAGCTGTGCGGCGGTTAACGTTTCTACTTCCCTGTTGCTAAGGTCGTAATTAAAGGGATTTTCCGGGCCATATTGTGCATAGGATGCCAACCCGGCCAGGATACCTGCACGGTTGGTTTTCGCATTGCTGCGCGATTTCAGGATCCTTCCCTTTAACTCGGCCAATGCCTGCTCATTGGGCTCCGCGTGCTGTACAAGATCTTCGAACAGTGCAACGGCCCGGTCAAAGTTTTCATTTAAGCCGCTGATGCTCACCGTCATCGTTTTGGTACCAACCGAAATATTGAACGAGCAGGCGATATCGTAAAACGCCTTGCTAATATCTTCGGAGCTTTTTTTATCGGTGCCAAGAAACTGGAGATATTGCGCCGCATACGTCAGCATCTTATCGTTATATGCCCCCATATCGTAATAATAATAGAGCTTAAAGATCTGGTCCTGTTTATTCGGGGTATACAAAAATTCGCGGCCGTTACGGGTGAGCACCTGCATGTCCTTTTTAAAATCAAGCCATTGCGGTGCGATCCTGATAGCCGGAATTGCCTGGATACCGGCGGCGAACGGACTCTGGGCATCCTTATTTACCGGGACCGGTGTAATGACCGGCTTCTCCACCTTGGCGATAGATTTGTCTTCGCCCTTACGCTTGTAGATCACCGAATAGTTGTTCTTAAAAAAACGGTTGGCGAAATCCACTACCTCTTTTTTCGTAATACTGCTCATTACGTCGAGATAGGCTACAGATTTATCCCAATTATCGCCACGGTGGCGAATGAAATTTCCCATGATGTTATTGGCACGGCCCACGTTGTTCTGCAATGCGTTCAGCTCACTAAGCTTCTGGTTGTTAACGATAGACTTGATCAGCGAGGCGTCAAACTCGCCTCGTTTCACTTTTTCGATCTCTGCCAGCAACAGGTCTTTTACTTCTTCCAGCGTTTGCCCCTGCTTAGGGTTGCCCATCATAAAAAAGATCCCGTAATCTTTAAACTGCCATACAGCGGCGCCGGCGCCCAGCACTTTTTGCTGCTTGTTAAGGTCGAGATCGAGTAAACCCGCTTTCCCGTTAGAGAGGATACTGGAAACGAGGTCGGCAAGCATTCCATCGCGTGTATTGTCGGCGGTAGAACGGAAACAGATCCGCACCAGTTCGGCCGTCGGCCCGTAAATGTCTTTAACGACAGGCGCGGTGATCGGTTTTTCTGCCTGCGGCTTGTAGGTGGGAAATGGTTTTGCGGCGAGGTACGAAAAAGCGCCGTCGATCTTCTTTATGACTTCGTCGGGGTTAAAATCGCCTGAAAGCACAATTCCCATGTTCCCGGGAACATAATAATTATCGTAAAACTTCCGGATCTCTTTCAGCGAGGGGTTCTTAAGATGTTCGATGGTGCCGATGGTGGTATGCTGCCCATAATTATGAGTGGGGAACATGGTGGAGAACATGGCCTCCTGCACCTTTGCGGCATCGTTGTCGAGCCCGCGGTTCTTCTCTTCGTAAACGGCTTCCAGTTCCGTATGGAAGATCCGGAAGACCGGGTTGCGGAAACGTTCGCTTTGCAGCGCCAGGAACTTATCCAGCGAACCGGACGGAACATACTCTTCGTATACGGTTTCCTCCACGGAAGTATGTGCGTTGGTTCCCTGGCCACCCATACCTGCCATCAGCTTATCGTACTCGTTGGCAACTGCGTATTTGGCGGCGATTCCCGATGTTTTGTCAATCTCCGCATAAATCGCTTTGCGTTTCTGCTGGTCTGTTTCTTTGTTATAAATTTCGTAAAGCGAATCGATACTTTTCAGGTACGGTTTCTCCTTTGCCCAGTCGGCCGTGCCAAACTTATCAGTCCCTTTAAACAGCAGGTGCTCAAGGTAATGTGCCAGGCCGGTGTTACTGTCGGGGTCCTGGTTACTGCCTGCGCGTACTCCAATCAGCGCGCGTACTTTCGGCTCCTTTTTATTGACCGAAAGCATTACTTTCAGCCCGTTCTTTAACGTATAAAAGCGTGTTTGCGAAGGGTCGTTCGTTACATATCTGTAGGTATACCCGCTGGCCGTAACTTCTTTCCATTGGTACTTTGCCTGGGGATCGGCATTAACTACCTGCGCATACGCTCCAGGCAATCCCACAGGAAACAGGAGGAAGAGTAAGAGTTTTTTCATAAAAAAAGAAAATAGTTTGAAAGCCCAAAATTAGGATAATTTAAGAAGGCCGATAAGGGAAAATTACCTATCGGCTGTTCACACATTCTTCCCGGATCTGCCAGGCCTAATTATCCGTTAACACATTCACCTTCGGCATGGTAAACTGTTTGTTTTCGGTGGACGGTTTCGGGCTGCCAAAATAGAAATACAGCGTACGTTTCGCAGGGCCGTTCACCTTGTTCTGCTCGCTCGAAGGGCCGTAACCGTTAGCGTTGGCGGTAATGTTCAATCCCAGCTTGGTACCGATCGGCGGGATCCCGTCCAGGAACGAAATATCGCCGGACGGCAAACCCGGATGCGGGCGGGCGCCAGACAACCCGTAAAAATCAAACAACCGCACAAAAAGATCGCTCTCTTTTGCGGCGACTGTGAACTTCCCTTCTACGGTGTTCATCTCTATCCAACTGACGTCGGCGTAATAACCTTTAAATTCCGGGTAGTTCCATGGGTAGATCCCGGTTTTGGTATTGTTGTTCATGTTCTGCCATACACCGGTAGTTACCCCCTGCAGCCGATTCTTCCACACCCTGTACGGTCCTTTACCCAGCCATTTGGCGCTGATCACGAAATTCTCTGGATAGCTGAAAGAGATCCCGGTGAACGGATAACTTCCATTCAACGTATACTCGTACGACATTTCGAGCCAGCCAGTGGGGTGCATCGTCCATTTCACAGTTTTCATATCCCCTGAATAGCTCGCTTCCGCAACGTAATCGTTCCCCTCTTTATAATGCTTTATTTCTCTAAAAATGGCGTTTCCGCTAACCAGGACCGGGCCGTTCCCGAACGATAGTTTCGCACTGAAGTCGTTGGCAAGACCATTGATCTTGCCGGTATTCTTGTTAAAAATAACAGAGATCCCGTTCGCTTTAAGGGTTAACAGGCTGTCGCGATCGGAAGCGGTAACCTCTGAGGTCACTTTGTTTACCACGAGGCTATCCGGTACAAGCCGGCTGGAGTTCACCTTCCATACCCATTTATAGAGCTCATTCTTCAACGGATCGAACGCGGAAAGCGTAAGACCATCATAATTCTTCCAGCCGGGAGGGAGATCCAGTTTAAGTATCCCCTTATCTACAGGCGCAATAAAAGGCGCCGCAGCTGTTCCTGACTGCTGCACTTTATAACCGGTGGCAAGTTCGCCCGGGCGATTAAAATTCACCAGTTCCCATTTATAGGTACACTGATCGAGATTGGTATAATGAAACCTGTTCTCTACCGGAATTTCCCCGTTAAATCCTTCCGGCAGCGTTTTCATCGTGATCTTTACCGGTGAATAGATCTCGCGGATAGCGTTATAGCTCCCTTCCTTCTCGCGATGCGGGCCTACCAACCCGTCGGGTGCGTTTACGCCGTTCACGTCGATCCGGCCGTCCAGGTCGGTGCGCACAATGCCCTCGTCTACCAGCGCCCAGATAAATCCGCCAGCTCCTTTTTTCGAATTCCAATGCAAATCCCAGAAATCTGCGAGTGCGGCAGCTCCCCCACCGTCGTCCTGTGCATGTAAAAACTCGGTCACCATGTAAATATTGGTATCGGCCAGGATCTTTTGCGTGCTGTAGTAATCTTCGTAATGATTGCAATCGATGCCGTTAATGGCATTCCCGGGACGGTGATGGGCATGGATCACGGTCCTTTTGGAAAGGTCGTATTGCCCGTAGTCGTCGTCCAGGTCGAAATTATGTCCTCCCTCGTTGCCATTGCTCCAGAAAATGATGGACGGATGGTTCGCATCACGTTTTACCATTTCCTTAACCAGGGGGGCGCCGGCTTTCGTGCTGTATGCTTTTTGCCATCCCGCCAGCTCGTCGAGCACATACAGACCCAGCGAATCGCAATAGCGGAGGAAGCTCTGGTCGGGCGGGTAGTGTGAGCAGCGTACGGCATTCATGTTCATGCCTTTTATCAGCTTTACATCTTCCAGGTCGATCCGCGGGTTAATGCACCGGCCCGTTTCAGGCCACCAAACATGGCGGTTAACACCTTTCATTTTGATCTTTACGCCGTTCACGTAAATCCCGTCCTGTTTCCTCACCTCAATGGTGCGAAAACCGAACTTATCTGCGGTTTCATAAACAGGTGCGCCCGCCGCACTCTTCAGCTTTAGCTTTACGGTGTAGAGGTTGGGCGTTTCGGCGTTCCATAGTAACGGCGATCTCACGGTAGTGCGGAGCCGGACCAAGGAGTCCTTTCCTGTAATAGCGGACCCAAAACCGGACACCGTTTTCCCTGCTGCGTCGATGATCTGTGCCGCAACACCCATTCCCGGCTGCGCATTTTTCAGGTAAACATTCATAGCGAACGTTCCATCGGCTTTTGCGTCGATAGCGGTCCATTCGATATGCGGTTTCGGTACCGCTTCGAGGTAAACCGGGCGAAAAATACCCCCAAAGATCCAGTAATCGGCCAGCCGCTCCGCGTTGTTTACCGAGGCATCGGCCGACATCTTGCTTACCATCACTTCCAGCCGGTTCTGCTGTCCGAACCTGATCTTATCTGAAATATCATATTTGAACCGGTAAAACGATCCCTGGTGTACCGCTCCCGCCGGTTTACCGTTAATCTTTACCTCGGTATCTGTCATCGATCCTTCAAAAACGATACTGATCTCTTTCCCTTTCCAGGCTGCCGGAACGGTAAATGCGTGCTTATAAATACCTTTCTCTTCTTCGAAGCGAAAATTCTTGCCGTAGGTAACATAATCGCGACCGTAGTTATAGGCGCCAAATCCCTGTTGCTCCCAGTGCGACGGTACCTGGATGGTGGTCCAATAGCCGCTCTTTCGTCCGCCTGTACACCAAAAGTCCCAGGTTACGGTGTGGATATTATCGGTTCCGGAAAGGTATTGAACCTGTTTCTTAACATTCTGGGAAAACACGGAGCTGCTTGCCAGTAAAATGAGCGCCGCAACGGCTCTTTTAACAAAGGAAATGATCATGAGGTGCAGGGGTTAGTTACCCTGCTAAACTAAATAAAGTAAGGCGGGCTTGTATCCTGCACCATCATGTGAGAAAGCGGGCTATCCGCCGCGGCGCTGCGAGGTTAACGTTGCTCCTATAAGCGCTTAGTTTTCCAGTAACCCGTCGGCCTTCCATTGTACGAACACATGGATCAGCGAATCGGAAAGCTTGGGGTGGCGCTGCGGCATAAATCCTTTTTCGCCCGGGTTGCGGTTGATGCGGATGATCGACTCGTCGATATTGGCTTTTAATGCCGCGTAAGTATTTAAAGGCTCTTTGTTACCCTTTGGCGGAATGTGGCATGGAGCACAATTGCTGGTGATAATGCCCGCCATGTTCGCTGTATAGGTGATCTTGGCCGCCTTTTTCGACTTGCCGCCCTTTTTTGTCGCGCAAAACTGGAACAGGATAGTGGAAGCGATAATGAGTAATACGTAAAATTTCTTCATACCTGGCTTTAAAGTTTAGATGATAAATGTAATTCAAAAAATTAGTTTGTCAAGGGATTGTCATGCCGCAAAGGAATGATAACATAAAAAATACAGTTGTTGGAACATGTAATGCCGCCACGTGATTATCGCCAGGTCCTGTTCCTGTACATTAATACACCAGCGCTCCGCTCAGTGCTTCAAACAGTTTATCGATTTCGATCGGTTTCCGGAGAAACCCGTCGAAATAGGAAATGTATTCTTCCTGGTGTTCGGCGGTGATGTCTGCCGTAAGGGCGAAAATGGGCGTACGGGTATTAAGATTTTCGTATTTGCGAATATTCTCGGTGGCATGAAACCCGTTCATTTCGGGCATGTGGATATCCATCAGGATAAAGTCAAACACTTTCTGCTTTGATTTTTCGACCGCTTCGAGGCCGTTCTTCGCATGTTCGGTGGTGATGCCCCAGTTCGACAGCAGCCTGCGGGCCACCATGGCATTAATCATGTTATCCTCCGCCAGCAGCACGGTCTTATCTTTCAGCTGTTCGGATCGTTTTACGGCCGGCCGCGAAGGCATATCCGCCCGCTTCAGTTTGAGCGAGAAGGAGAAAACAGACCCCACTCCTATGGTGCTTTCTACAAAGATCCGGCTTCCGTGCAGTTCCACCAAACGCTTTACGATGGCAAGGCCAAGGCCTGATCCGCCCTGTTTGCGGGTAGTGATAGACGTCGGCTGGTAGAAACTTTCGAAAATATCTTCCAGGTAAGGCGCATCGATGCCGATGCCGGTATCAACAATTTTAAAGCAAAGCTGGTCTTCGTACCCATCGCTGTTCTGCAGGTCCACCAACAAGTCTACTTTACCGTGCTCGGTATATTTAATGGCATTGCTTACCAGGTTCCCCAGGATCTGCGAAACTTTAGTCTCGTCCATCCCGTAATTCCCCCACACTTCCGGGGCGATAGCGAGGGATAGTGTGAGGCCTTTTTCCACCGCCAGGCTTTCGTAGGTGCGCTTAATGCTTTCGAGAAGGCCGTGGAAGTTGCAGGAACGGTTCTCGATATTCACTTTACCATTCTCCAGCTTTGTAAAATCGAGGATGTCGTTGATCACCAGCAGCAGGCTGTTCGAAGCCGAGGCCAGTGAATTAAGCAGTTCGGTTTCGTCCTCCTCCGATTTCTCGCGAAGCAGCCTGGTGATCATGATCACGGCATTGAGCGGCGTGCGGATCTCGTGGCTCATGGTCGACAGGAAATCCTGCTTCACTTGTGCCGCCTGTTCTGCGCGTTCCTTTTTCTCTATGATCTCGGCCTTCTCTTTTTGCAGCCTCGCTTCTTTTTCCAGCGATTCCATTTTGGTGATCAGCTCGTAATTCTCGATGATCTTGAGCGTCTGGGTATTGATCACGGCCTCTTTCTGGGTGAGATACCGTTCCAGGTACGAAAGTGACCTGACGGGATCGTTCAATTGCTTATAGATCTTATAAAGGAGGTAATTACCTTTAAACTGGATAATGATAATGTTGTATGTGCGGGCAAACCCGATGGCCTGGCGGAGCATCGCTTTCGACTGTTTGAGGTCGCCCATTTCGAAATACATGGCACCCATGCGGTAATAAGCCATGGCAAGCCCGAGCCGCTCGCCCATTTCGACATGGATCTCGATGGATCGCTTAAACGCCTGTTCGGCCTCCGTATACAGACCCTGTTTGGTAAAAACTTTCGCTTTGCCATAGATCGCGAACGCCAGTCCCCTGATGTCGTTCGTTTGCTTCTTCATGGCTATCGACTTCTCGATAACGTCCCTGGCTTTTTCTATCCTGCCCTGCTTCAGGTAGATGCCGGAAAGCGGGTTATATGCGTTACTTTCCAGGTCGCTGTCGCCGGCCTTCCGCGCAGCCTCGATGGCGCTCTCGTATGACTTGATAGCGTTTTTCAGGTCGCCAAAATACTCATAAATGGTTCCGAGCGATTTTTGTACGCGGGCCTGGTTATGATAATCGTCGAACTTGCGGTAAATGGTCAGGCAGTTGATCAGGTAGATCAATCCCAGGTGGTAATTGTCGGTTTTATAATAAGCGCCGGCAATACTGTATGTTGCGTCCGCAATTCCGCGCTCGTCATTCAGCTCTTCGAAATAACCGGTCGCCTCCTCGGCCATGCTGATGGAAACCTTGTAATCGCCCATGATCATGTGGAAAAGCGAAAGCTGGTTGAGGCTCTTACCCATGAGCGCTTTATCGGCAATCTCCCTGCTGATGGAAAGCGCCCGTTCGGCCAGCGCAATACTATGCCGCAAGTTGCTCACGCGGGTAGCATAGGCCTCATTTAACAAGGAGATTACTTGACTGCCGGAGTCAATAGAAACATTGTCCATTTTAACGGTAGAAAGGAATTAGTACAACACGGCGATTGTTCAAAAACAAATTTATATAAAACCAACAATATAGTTTAAATATCTGAAAATAGCGTATTTACAACATTTTATCAATTGACTATACGTTATTGACCGGTGCCTGGTTTGCCTCCCTGATATTAAAAAAGAATAAAACAATTACCTTTGCGGCATGCAGGAACCTTTTGACATTACGCTTGGCAACGTTACTTATTCTGTATTCCCGGAAGAAGATGAGGTGTTCACCATTTTTAAAGAAGGTGTAGAATATATAAAGATCCAGCGCGACGAAACGCACTGGCTGAAACTTGACGACGAAACAGACCTGCCAACCTTTGATGAAAGCGAAGAAGTGAACGCGATCGGTGCAGAAATTGCAAAAAGCTTATGAAAAACCGGTGGATCATGCTCATGATCCTGGTGCTTGGCGCCGGGAACACGTATGCAACTGAACGTGAAAGCGACGAAGAGTCGACCGCAAAAATAAGCAGCCGGATCATTGCGTTAAGCGCGGAGATCGACCTGCTCACCCGTCATGGCCACCTCACCTTACAAGATACCGTTCCCGATAGTGATGATGTCCGTAAATTAAAAGCGCTCCGCGCTTCCATCAGGGAAATGATACTCGACATCGACCATCGCATTGCGCGGATTGATTCTGCGAGAGCACGGGAGACCGATGACAAAGGCTCGCTCGCGGAGAAACTGTTTGGCGGCATAAAATCGAGCTTTACGGAACGAAAACTCACCTGGCTAAGGGATATCCGCGACTTCCTTTACACGGAGCAGGAACGGCTGGACGGGATCACGAAAGGGGTTTCGAGCATTTCATCGAAAGTGATCCAGGCCAAGCTGAAAGTCGCTGCAAAGCTTAAGGGGATTCTTTAAACGCCCAGTGGTGCTGCGCCTGTTTTTTTCGCAGCTGCCTTCTCCAGGATCAATTGCAGCTCTTCGATCCTGATCGGTTTGGAGAGGTAATAGTCCATTCCGCAGTTCAGACAATCATCCCGGTCTTCCTTCATCGCATTAGCGGTCATGGCAATGACCACCGGTTGTTTGCCTGCGCCCTTACGAATGATCCTGGTTGCTTCAAATCCGTCCATTTCCGGCATGTGCACGTCCATTAATATGGCATCGAACGTTTTTGCAGCGAGCAGTTCCAGCAGTTCAACGCCGTTCCCGGCGAGTACCGGTTCATAACCAAGCTTACTGAGTACCCGCACGATAACTCGCTGGTTGATCTCGTTATCTTCCGCGATGACGATACTCAGCGGGTGGGTGGCGGCAAAGCTTTCGTTAAATTGCGATAACCGCTGCTCCGCTGAACCCGGGGTTTGGGCTGCATGCTGCTTAAGTGCTGTTTGTATTACGCGCCCCAGGTGCTGCTGCTTGGCGGGCTTGGTAAGGATAGCCGAAAACAAGTGCGGGTAGTTCTTCCTGGTCTCGTCGCCCATAGAGCTCAGCAGGATCACCGGCAGCGCCGGGTAACGCTCTTTGATGAGGGTGGTTAACTGTACGCCATCCATCTCCGGCATCTGCATATCGGTAACCACCAGGTCGAAACCACCCGGGCCGGCCAGGATCCGCAGCGCTTCCCCGCCGGATGAGGCCTGCACCGACTTGAGGTTCCACTGTTCGAGCTGCAGGTAAAGAATGCGCAGGTTGGTAAAATTATCGTCTACGATGAGCACGCGCTTATGCTCATTTCCCTCGAGGCTGAAGTTGATGTATTTCCGCTTTATATCCGGGCTTGCGTGGCACACTATCGTGAACCTGAAGGTGGTCCCCTGGCCCGGTTTGCTGCTTACGCTGATTGTGCCGCCCATCAGCTCCACCAATCGCTGCGTAATGGCAAGGCCGAGGCCGCTTCCGCCATATTTGCGGGTGGTCGACGAGTCTACCTGGCTAAAAGCCCTGAACAGCCTCGGGATCGCCTCCGGCGGAATGCCGATGCCGGTGTCGCTGATCGCGAAAGCGATCTCCAGCTGATCGTCTTTACGGGAAAGCAGCGTTGCGCCGAGGAACACCTCACCCCGCGAGGTAAACTTCATGGCATTACCCAACAGGTTGATGAGAATCTGTCGAAGACGCTGGCTATCGCCTACCAGTTGCGGGGCGAGCGCCGGGTCGATCTGGTAAATGAGATCGATACCTTGTTGTGCCGCACGTCCGGCAAAGAGGTCCATCACATCTTCGACGCTTTCGCGGAGGTCGAAATCGTGCGGATCAAGTTCCATTTTGCCTGATTCGATCTTCGAAAAGTCGAGGATATCGTTAATCACGCTGAGGAGGTTTTCACCGCTGCTGCGGATGGTTTCAGCATATTCACGCTGATCAGCGGCAAGTTCGGTATCGCAGAGCAAGGCCGCCATGCCCAGCACACCGTTCATGGGGGTGCGGATCTCGTGGCTCATGGTGGCCAGGAACACGCTCTTGGCCTGGTTGGCAAGCTCGGCTTCGTGGCGTGCGCTAGCCTCCTGCGCGGTTTGTACGCGCAGTTCCTCGTTCAGCCCCTGCAAATGTTCTGCCTGGCTCTGCAGCTCCTCCGATTGGGCCTGCACTTCTTCCGCCTGGCTTTGCAGCTCCCCATTCATGGCCTGCAGCTTTATGGCTTGCTGCATCACTTCCGCCGTGCGTTCTTCTACGATACGTTCCAGCTCTTCATTTTGCCGCTTTACTTTATTGATGCTGTACCTGTTGAGGCCAAAAGCCAGCCCGGCTAATGCGAGCACGGCCAATGTGCGGAACCACCACGTCATCCAGAAAGGCGGCACGATGGTGATTTTCAGTGCGGCCGGCCGCCCGTTCCAAACGCCATCGTTGTTGGAGGCTTTTACTTTAAACACATACTCACCCGGCGCCAGGTTGGTATATGTAGCCTTCCGCTGTGCGCCGCTGTATATCCAGGCGGTATCCTGGCCGGCAAGCTGGTAAGCGTAGCGGTTTCCCTCGGGAGCGATAAAGTTTAACGCCGCAAACTCAACCGAAAACGATGCCTGCTTATAATTGAGCACGATATCATTCGTAACTGAGATATCGTTTTGCAGCGGCGACCCTTTGGCGCCCGGTATGATTGGTTTATTCGAGATACTGAACATCGTAAATACCACCGGAGGCGGCACCTTATTATAAATGATCCGGTTATTCCTGAAAGAATTAAACCCGTTAACGCCGCCAAAATAGAGGGTACCGTCGCTCGCTATCATCGCGGCATCGCGCCGGAATTCGCTGCCTTGTAACCCATCGTTCACACCAAACGTGTTGATCTTCTTTGCCGCCGGGTCATAGCTTGCCAACCCGTTGTTGGTACTTAACCAGATGACGCCTTTTTCATCCCTCACCATCGCATGGATAAAATTATTCGGGAGGCCCTGGCGGGTGGTTACCGCGGTAAACCTGCCTGTTTTAGGGTCAAGCAGGTTCAGGCCGCCGCCGCCGGTCCCTATCCACAGGCGGCCATCCTTCGTTACAAGCAGGCAATTAACGAGGTCGTTGCCCAAACTGCGGGGATCTTGTGGCTGGTGGACATATTGCGTGACCTTATTATTAACCGTGTTCAGCGAGAACAATCCCTGATCAGTACCAATCCACAGGTTCCCCTCCGGGTCATCCGCCAGTGTGAAAAGGTTAGCCGGAGACGCCTGCCTGCCCGCCGACCGGATATCGTAGCGCACAAAACGCTTCCCGCCCCGGTCGAAACGGTTAAGCCCGCCGCTCCAGGTGGCTATCCAGCTATTTCCGCGGCGATCGGTATAGATCCGGTTGATGCGGTTGTCGCTCAGGGAGCTGCTGTCGGCCGCGGTTTTACGGTAATGCGAGATGCGGCCGGAAGCGACCTCTACGATGTCGAGACCGCCATCAAAAGAACCAACGGCCATCGAATCCCTGCCGATGCGCGCCAGGCTGTAAATATTGTTGCTGCTGATGGAATTATTGTTCCCTTCGCTGGCCTTCAGGTGGGTAAAAGCGCCGGTCTTCGGGTCGAGGATATCGATCCCATCTTCGGTGCCAACCCAAATGCGGCGCCTGTCGTCTTCGGCAAACGCCTTTATGCTATTGCTGGTCAGGCTATTGGAGCGATAAGCAATGGTGCGGTATAACGCGAACTTATCTTCGTTGGTGGTTACATAGCTAACTCCGCCACTGTTGGTGCCCAGCCAGGTGATGCCCGCGGGATCGTGGTATATGCAGCGCACATTGTTGTGACTGATGGTGGTGTTATCAAAAACATCATTCCGGTACGATTGCAGTGCATCGTTGCGGTAATCGTAGATCATTAACCCGCCTGCCTCGGTACCTATCCATAGTTTGTTGCCGGGGCCCATCTCCATGGCGATCAGGTTGTCTGTTCCCGGCGATGCCGGATCGCCCGCTTTATGCCTGTAGTGTGTAAACAAGCCTGTTTCATGGTCGATACGCGAAAGACCCGCGCCGTCCTGCGCCAGCCACACGTTGCCTTCCCGGTCTTTCACGATGCCCTTTACCGCATCCCCGGCGGGGGAGTTTACATTCTCATTATCATGCAGGTAACGTTTAAAATGGTCGGTACCGGTAGTCAGGACGTTAAGGCCGTGGGCGGTTCCTATCCACAGCTGCTCCGGATTCACTTCTTCGATCACATTCACATCGTTGTTGCTGATGCTCGACGATACATCCGGCTTGTTAAAAAATGCGCGGAACTTTTTACTGCGCTCATCCAGCAGGTACAAACCGTCCTTGGCGCCCACCCACAGGTTACCTTTGGAGTCCCTGAAGATCGCCTTTACATACATGGACCGCGAACCCGGGTAATGTACAAAGCTGTTTTTCGCACGGTCAAAACGATCGAGGCCGATGGCTGTACCTACCCAAAGGTTCCCCAGCCTGTCTACATATAATTTATTGATGTAGCTGCTGCTGAGGCTGTTTTTATCTGCCTGGTCATACTGGTAAACAACAAACTGGTAGCCGTCATACCGGTTCAGCCCATCGCGCGTAGCGAACCACATAAAGCCCTGCCGGTCCTTAACGATGCTGGTGACATTGCTCTGCGACAGCCCGTTGCGCGTAGAAAGATGCTTAAACTTAATAGACTGTTGTGCGTAACTTGCTTGTACCAGGAAAAAGAGCACAAAATACAGGAACAGCAGGCAGCCGCGGGCTTTAATAGGCATAGGTTAGCGAGGGATGGTGAGACCCTATTCAAATATAACCGATTTGGCGAATCGCAGCGAAAAAGATTATTATTTACCTGACCAGGGTCAGGCTTCCGGCAAACGTTTTGCACCCTTTTTGCAGGTCGACCAGGTAGTAATACGTACCCTGGGGGAGATCAGTTCCACGGCTTTTCCCATTAAAAGGCTGGGAGTAATTGATGGAGTGAAATACCAGTTCGCCCATCCGGTTGAACACACGGATGTTGGCATTCGTATAATTTTGGATATTGGAGATCTGCCAGGTATCATTAATGCCATCGCCGTTTGGCGTAAAAGAGGCCGAGATCTTAAACTCCTTGTCGGTAACGTGCACCTCGAGCGCCGAAGGATCGCTTTTGCAGGGACCGGTCGCATAGTCGACGTAATAGAACCCGTCGGCGGCAATATTCACCTCAAATACGCCGGTATTGCTTTGCGCGACGGGAACGCCGCCAGCTTCTTTGTACAGGTAATAGGTGGCGGCCACCGGGTTAAGCACGTGGATGAGCACTCTGCCGGGGGCGCATACGGTCACGTCGGGCACTGTTGGCGCGGGCAGCCCGTCCAGCTGGTCGGCAAGTACGAATGTGTGCCTGTCCTGGTTGCAGGAATTGCCGGACGCATCGGTTACGAACAGCGTATACTCGCCGGCCCTTACGTTCGCGAGGTCGGCCTGGGTACCCACCAACACACCAGCGGCATTTTTCCATTGGTATACATACGGCTTCACGCCGCCATTTACATAAATATTCCGCACGCCGCCTTTACCGGTGGAACACTTGTCGTTCACCGGGATGGCGGCGGCCACATTGATCTTTGGAAAATCGACCCGTTCGAGGATATAGGTTTTAGCAATCGCCTCGCATCCGTTATCGCTGGTAAGCTGCATCCGGTAAATGCCCTCTTTCAGTCCTGTCAGGCTTGAGGCGGTAGATATCACCGTGCCGGAGGAGTTCAGCCAGCGAACGGCTTTTGGCATACGGGCGCCGAAATCTACCGTAATAGACCCGTTATTAAGCCCGCAGCCGGCAGGGACCACCTGATCGGTAAACGCATAGGCGGCCGGCATATCCTGTGGGATAATGACAGAGATCCGTTTCGTGCAACCGGCATCCCCGTAGGCAGATAAATAATATTGCCCGGCGGGCACACCCGCCAGGTCAAGGTTCGTGGACAGTTCGGCACCGGCCACATCGCGCCATACGTATCGATTGGCGCCGGTAACGGTAATTCCGGTAACAGATCCACCTGTGCCGTCGCATTTGGCAGCCGTCAGCTCCCGTTTCGAGATATTAAAAACGATCACCCCGGTGGACAATACCTCGTATTGTTTTGAAAATAACGGGTTAGTAATGCAAATTCCCGCTCCGCTTACCTCTAACGTATATTTTCCCGGTCCAAGATCCCGGACATCCGGGACCGATTTTGACGCCGGGTTAACGATATCGCCGTCCTGGTTTCGCCAGGTATAAATATAAGAGCCCGCAACATTGACATTGATCCCCCTGATTGCGCCGTTCTGCAGTTCGCAGGTCACATCCGTCACAGCGGCCTGCCGTTCATCCAGCGTAGGATCGCCGGCCACCGGAACTATAACCGGCGGGTAAGTGGCCGAGCAGCCCGTTGTTGGATTGGTTACGGTGAGCGTATACCGGCCTGCCTTAACTCCCGCGAGGTCGAACGCCGTGCCTACAATTACGTTATTCTTGTCACGCCAGGCAGCAGTGTTTCCCGCGCTGCTGATCCCTTTAATATTGCCGTTCGCCTGGTTACAAACCGCCTCGTCTACTGCCTGTCGTGTAAAATCGGTTTTTACAGACACATCGGCGATCTGGTAAAAGTCTGTTTTGGTAGTACAGAAACCATCGCCGACTTCCAGGCTGTAAATGCCTACGCCGAGCCCGGTTATATCAGGGTCGCTTCCTTGCTGAATGACCTCGTTCAGCTGGTTATACCAGGTATAGCTCAACGCGTTTTGATATTTGATGCCCTTAATAGAACCTTTCGTGGTACCGCACACGTCGGTTTTTTTCACTTCCGATTCCTTGTAATCAGAATGAATGGAGGTAAACCCGGAGGTCTGTGACTTATTACTTCCCGATATGAGGGTAGCGGCTACGATAACGTTGAAGCCGTCCACGGTGCCATTGTAGTTCCAGTTGCCTGCGCCGTTGGCCATCACGCTGGCGAACATCTCATCGGGCTCGCAGGCCGCGTTGGTGCAGCCACCCGATTTGCTGTAGTAAAGGTCTACGCGTGAACCTGCTGTAGCGGTACCGGCGATGCGGCTGGCAGTACGGCTGGTAACGGTGGCCACCACCTGGCCGATAGGCGGAGTTCCCTGTTTTATGGCGTACTCGTATGCATGTTCATTACACCTGAAGCTGTTTCCCCGTACTTCGATGTATGCACTTCCATTGTTCTCGATATTCCCGAATTCCCTGAAACCGCCGTATTTATGCTGGAAACAGCCGGTTACCAGGTTTCCTTCAGTTGCGGTTCCCCCGCCTATCAGCCCGCCGCCGGCACAGCTGTTCAGCAGGATGGCACTATGCGCATTACCGATCCGGTTATTACCGGAGTAATCTGATCCAAACTTGTTTCCCTGTATCCTGAAATAGCAATTGACGTTCAGCACGAGCGAAGAATTCAACCCGCTAAACACATTCGACTGGATTTCGCATTTCTCCAGCGCGAGCGATGCGATATTCACTTCGTAATTGAAGTTAGTGAACGGAAACGCCTGAACGGCGGTAGTGCCGTCGGAAGTAAGGCCCACCACGTTATTTTTTACCACCAGCTCCCCTGTTATAAGGGCATTACTCACTTCGCGGTAGCGGATCCTGCCTGCAACTTTATTCCCGTCTTGCGGAGAATTTCCCCCGATCGTAAGATTACGGATGCGCTCACAAGTAATACCGCCATACCCCAGGTCACACTTCTCAAACCCGCCGGGATCTAAGCCGGCCATATTACCGCTGATCCTCACGTTTTCGCATAACTGGGCTTCAGTGGCAAAATCGCCCGACCTTACGTCAATGCTCTGCCCGAAATTGGTAATGATATTCCCTTTCCCGGCGGCGCCGATGGCAATGTTCTTACTATTGATAAATGAAATACCTGCGGCGCTTTCCTGGTTATCTGCCGCGTTATACGCGCGATCGATATAAAGCCCGAATATGGATACGTTCTTCACTTCTACGCCTCGCAGCGCGAACGATATACCTGCACTAAGCCTAATTTTGACCTTCGCATTTATGACGCCTAAGGGAAGGCCGGGTTGAGTGGTACCGTCTATGGTGACATCATTAACGAGATCTAGCTGGCCAAGAAGCGTGATTGGCTGTCCGGGAGGAAGATTAAAGCTTATTACGTCGGCCCCCGCCGAAGCTGCCGCATCAGACAGCGCCTGCCGAAGCGTTCCCGGTCCCGAATCGGCATTGCTGGTGACTACCAGCTGGGCCGACACCTTCTGCGAAACCGCCAGGAATAGCAATCCGAGCATTAATATTCTTGCTAACCTTGATCTGAACATATCGTTCCCTGCACGAATTTACGAAAATCTGTATGATTGAGCATAAACCGGGCCGCAATAGCGCTTGCCGCTTGTCTAACGGAATTCCTCCAATAATTGTATTTTTGACGGTAAATCCCATATTTATATATGAAAGTCCTTACCTGCACCCAACCAGGCACCTTCGAATACACTGAAAAAGAACGTCCCGCCTTAAAGAAAGATCACGCCCTCATCCGCATCCGCCGGGTCGGGATCTGCGGAACAGACCTCCACGCGTTCGAAGGCACGCAGCCTTATTTCAACTACCCGCGTGTACTGGGACATGAACTGGCGGGTGAGCTCGCGGACTTCGACAACGCACCGGGATTTGAGCCTGGCGAAAAGGTAACATTTATACCGTATTTTAACTGTGGCATTTGTATCGCATGCCGTTCGGGCAAGCCTAATTGCTGCGAGCAGATCAGCGTATGCGGCGTACATTCTGACGGGGGCATGACCGAATACCTTCAGGTCCCCTCCTACTCCCTGCTGCATGGCGAGGGATTAAGCTATGATGAGCTGGCGCTGATCGAGCCGCTTGCCATCGGTGCACATGGCGTGCGGCGCGGTGCAGTAGCTGCTGGCGAGTTCGTTCTGGTGATTGGTGCAGGCCCTATCGGGCTGGGCATCATGGAATTTGCCCGGATCGCCGGAGGCAAGGTAATCGCAATGGATATTAACAGTTCCCGGCTGGCTTTCTGCCAGGAGAAAGCGGGCGTAACCGCCGTGGTGAACGCATTGGCAAGCGACGTAAAAGAACAGCTTCAAACCATTACCCGCGGGGATATGCCCTCGGTAGTGATCGATGCCACGGGAAACCTCGGGGCCATTAACCGTGCTTTTGCCTGGCTCGCCCATGGCGGAAGGTATGTGCTGGTAGGATTACAGAAGGGAGAGATCTCGTTTAGTCACCCGGAATTTCACAAGCGCGAGGCCACGTTAATGAGCAGCCGCAACGCTACCCGGGCAGATTTCGAACATGTGATCCGCTCGATGAAAAACGGGCTCGTAGATCCGAAGACCTACATCACACACCGCGTAGGCTTCGATGATGTGAAAGCCGAGTTCCACACCTGGCTCGACCCGGACAACGGCGTGATCAAAGCGATGGTGGAGCTATAAAACCCGCTGCACTTTTAAAAAAAGCTTTGCGCCCTTTGCGTTAATTACCCGTTGATAGGTACGCAGGGAAGACGCAAAGCTTTTTGCAGGGACTCTATGGGCTACTTCATTTTAAACGGCAGGTACCAGTTTTTCACATCGGTTCCCAACGCGGTAACGCCGGCGGGAACGGGCAATCCTGCTGCGGTGAATTTGGCTGCTACCTTGTCTCTCAGGAAAGCCCTGCCTGCACCAGCAGTTATTTTCTCCCGTCGCAGGGCGATCCGCACCAGGTCCTGCCAGCGGTTGCCTTCGAACGCAAGCTCCAGGGCTGCTTCATTTACCAGCAGGTCTTCCATGGCAATGGTCAGACCCGGACGATCGGTCACCGGTTTATTCTCCTGGCCAGGGATCGTCATATTGAAAAACTTCGCGGAATCCACTTTAGCAGGCGCCAATGAGGCACGTCCCCTAATCCCTTCGTTTACGTACCAGGCGCTGCGGTAGCGGGGGAACTCTCCCTGGCGGGCGTCGAAGTAATAATCAGACTTGGTATCGAGCGTGGTTTGCATAATGTTCGAAACGTTATCAGGCACCGGCAACGCTGCCGGCGTAAATGCCGACCTGATGCCGTTATTCATAAATCCATAGGCGATCCGGTCAAAACCGTCGCGGTTAGCGGCCTCGCTCATACGCAGGTGGATCATGGCCGCACGGCAAAGGATCCATTTTCCGCTGGTTTCAAAAGGAAGGGCCGGGTTATAGCTGCCCAGCATTTTGGCAATTATCGGTGTGCCCTGGGTATAGCTCCTGCCCACCCCGCGGAAAGTGTC
The DNA here is from genome assembly GCF_009834915.1 of Hufsiella ginkgonis. GTDB lineage: Bacteria > Bacteroidota > Bacteroidia > Sphingobacteriales > Sphingobacteriaceae > Hufsiella > Hufsiella ginkgonis. Next base: position 580,729 of record NZ_WVHS01000004.1, read on the forward strand.
GCCGGGCGTGTTATCCGAGCGGGTCTGGCTGTTCCAGTTCTTTATGGCTTGCGCCGAAGGTTTTACGAGATACCTGGAGTAAAACAGGTCGATAAACGGGTTTTCGGGCGCAAACTTCTTGTCGAATGGCAGGTTCCAGATGATCTCGTAGTTTGAGTAGCGCTCTCCGAAACTTGATGCGAAGATCACCATCCAGTTTCCCGCACTTAGCCGGGTACTTGCGTTACCGAGCTTATACGTATTCGTCCAGTTTTCGCCGGCATCGATCAGGGTGGGGTACAGCACATCTGCATAGTTCATAATGATCTTGTAGTAATGTGCCGCCTGCGTATAATTTCCCTTCCAGAGGTATAGGTCGCCCATCAAACAATATTTGTTAATGAACATCTTGGTGGTGTTATAAGTGTCGAGTGTAGTCACCAGCGATGTCCCTGCAGGCATGGGGTCCTTATTAGGTAATGCCATGGTAAAATCGATCAGCCTGGTAAGCAGGTCATCAAAACCGATCATGGGGTACCTGGATGCATCATCCAGGTCGGTAACCTTTGCCAGGGGATCGGTAATATAAGGGATCGTACCGTATTGCACGCCTGCCTGGAGGTATAGCCAGGTACGGATAGCGCCTACTTCAGAATACCGGATATTGTAATCTGCCTGGCTCAACCGCTTGTCGCTAAGCATTTTGCTGAAGTTCGCCAGGGCATCGTTACAGTTGATGATCACTTCGTACCATGGTCTCGGGTCGGCCCAGCTGTTATCGGTGGTTACCGCATGATCGTTTAGCTGCTTCAGGTATTTATCCGAATTAGGGGTTACATCCTCGAGATCTCCGCGAAGCTCGTTCAATACCATATAGCGTTCCGCCAGTCCCTGCACCTTGCCGTAGATCCCCATCACCACCGCATCCGCATCGTATACGTTCTGGTAGGCGTTTTCCGAGCTCAGCACATTTTCAGGCTCTATATCGAACGTGCTTTTACAGGCAAAGAGGCATAAGGTGAGGCACATAATTCCTGCCGCAATGCCTTTTGATAAACCTGGTTTATATGTCTTCATATTTTTTTTATTAACGCTGTCTTCTTTTAAATTATAATCCTACTCTGATACCCAACTGTACGCTGCGGAACTGCGGTTCCAGCCCGGTGTCTACCCCCCGGTTAAATACAGAGCCTGAGGCGCTGAATTCCGGATCAAAGCCCAGGTATTTGCTGGCCGTTAACACGTTATTGCCGGTAAGGTACACTTTGGCGTATTTAAAGCCTTTTGCTTTGAAGGGCACATCGTAGCTTACGGAAATGGTGCGGAGACGGATATACGACCCATCTTCGATCCAGCGGTCAGAGAAACGCGCATTCCCGACCGGGTCGCCGTACTGCACTCTTGGCGTGTTGGTTACCTGCCCGTTTGCTTTCCAGCGATTTAATACAACTTCTGTCTGGTTCTGAAATCCGTTCATCGACTCGAGGCCGCGACGTACATAATTGTAGATATCGTTTCCTGAGCTGAAGGTGAGGATCGCATCCATCGAAAACCGTTTCCAGCTAAAGGCATTGCTGAACATCCCTGTAAAATCAGGATTGGGGTTTCCGATCACCTGCATGTCCTGCTCATCGATAAAAGAATCGCCGTTGGTGTTCACAAACCGCACGTCGCCGCCTTTAAAGGCAGTTACCACACCGCCGGAAGTGCGGCTGGACAATCCGGCGGAGGCGGCTTCCGCGTCGGAGGCGTACACTCCATTGGTTTTGTATCCATAGAACAGGTTCGGGGCCATCCCCTTTTGGGTGAGGATAGTGGCGCCGGCATATTCTGTGGTCAGCCGGTCATTGGGGATCCTGGTAACTTCATTCCGGTAGGCCGAGATATTGAACGCGGCATCCCACTTCAGCACTTTGTTAATAAGCCTGCCGTTAAGGTTGAGCTCCGCGCCATGCGATTTCATGCCGCCATTGTTGGTGAGCACCGAAGTAAAGCCGCTAAAGTTGTTCACCGGTTCGTATACCAGCATGTCTGAGGTGGTATTCCTGAATACGTCGACGGTAACGCCCAGGCGTTCGCCAAGGAAAGAGGCGTCTATGCCCGCATTCAGTTTCTTAACGGTCTCCCACTTCAGGGCCGGGTTGGCGAGGTTTCCGCGTACGAGTCCTTGTGAGCCAAGGAAGTTTTGCGTTACATAATATTGTCTTGCGCTGTAGTTCCCGATGTCGTCGTTCGCGGTAAGGCCGTAGCTGGCGCGCAGTTTAAGCGACTCGATCGTTCTCGAATCAGCAAGAAAGCTTTCGGACGATAATAACCACCCTGCCGCTATCGAAGGCAGCACCGCGAGCTGGTTTCCGCCGATGGTAAGCGGGGCCGAAGCTTCCTTTCCAAACCTCGAAGAACCGTCGACCGCGAGGTTAAACGAAAGGAAATACTTGTTTTTAAGTTCGTAATCCGCGTTCAGATAGCTGTTGATCGAGCGCCATTTCCCGTTGTCACCGCTTACCCGTCTCAGCAGCGCCTGGCCGTTGGTCACGCTCACGTAGTCGTCGGTGGCCGAGTTATAACCCAGGCCATAGTCCGTTTCGCGCGAGTTGTCATTAAACCTGAATCCGGCATTGGCCGACAGGTTATGCATGTTGTTAAAGGTTTTTGCGTAGGTGAGCCTTGCATCGCTGAACAGGGAATACAATCTTTCCACGTTACTTCCCGACTGGTTAAGCGCTACTGCCGCACTCAGCGTATCGGGCACGATGCCCTTGTTAGGAACAAAGATATTCTCGCGAACCTTATCATAGGTGACTCCCATAAGCACTTTTACGCCGAGGGCTTTATTCACCGCGTAATCAAATCCCACGGATCCCTGGAAACGATAGTTTTTATCGTTTGCCTGCATGTTATTGATCACCGCTACGGGGTTGCTGACGTTAAAAATGTCGACTCCTGCATAGTTAGGCGAAACGGCGCCCGATTCAGACACGTCCTGTATCGGCAGGAACGGCGCCTTAACCAGCCCGAGGTATAATGGATTGGTTTTATTGGCAATGCCCTGGTTTTTAAGCGCCTGCTCATTCGAAACGAAAGAGAGGTTGGCCGTGCCCTTTAGCTTGGCAGACAGGTTAAGGTCGGCATTGAACCTTGTCTGATAGCGCGAAAGATCTGTTTGATCGGTGATCCCCTCGTTCTTAAGGTAGCCGACCGATAAGCCGTAGGTTGCAATATTGTCGCCGCCGGTGATCTTCAGGTAATAATTATTGTTGAAGCTGTTGCTCATTACCTGGTCCTGCCAGTTAGTGTTGTAATGATACCTGAAATAGTTCGGGTTCGTAGCCGGGTTCGTATCGTCGTTCATAAACGGCAGCGATTGGATCTGGGCGCTGGTAAGCGAAGCCGATTTCAACAGGTCGGAGAGGTAGATCCGGTAATCTGAGATCCCCATCACGGGCAGGTTCGACGGCTTAAAATTGAAGCCTCCGTAAGCGGAAAAGTCGATCCTGGTAGCCTGTTCCTTCGCCCTGGCGGTAGTGATCAGGATCACCCCGTTAGCTCCCTTGGTGCCATAAGCTGATGCCGCCGCATCTTTAAGGACCGAAATATTGTCGATATCCTTAATATCGATATTTGCCAGCGGGTTGCTGCTATGACCGGAGATCAGCGACACCCCGTAGTTACTGTTGTCGTAAAGGATGCCGTCCACGAAAATTGCGGGTTGGTTGGTCGCATACAGCGAGTTATACCCCCTCAGCAGCAGGTTAGCGCCAATGCCGGGTGTTCCGGAACGACGGGTGACGTCGAGCCCGGGCACTCTCCCCTGCAGGTAAGTATCCGGGCTTTCAGAAGAGCGCTGCCAGCTATCGGCAACGTCGATGTTGGTTACGGCGACCGGGATGTGGTTGAGCGGCTTCGTGGCATAGGGGAGCTGGGCCGCGGCATATACAGAATTATAATTTTCTTCGAAAAGGCTTATTCTGACCTCTTTGCGGCCTTTAAGAGCTACCTCTTTGGTTTGATATCCCTGGCCGGTGATCACAATTACCGCCTGGTAATCGGGAACAGACACTTTGAACTCGCCGTTGGCGTTGGTTATGGAGGCCGAATATCCGGGAACGCTGATGCTGATACCAGGCAGCGGCTTGCCGGTAGACGATTCTGTGACGGTACCGCTGGCCTTCGTCCGGCTCTCATCCTTCCTCACCGCTGCAACCGAATCAGCGGCGGCCCTTGCCACGGAATCCTGCTGGGCATACAGTGAGCCTGAAGCGGCCCAGATAATGATCGCCGGGAGAATAGTTCTTTTTACCGTTAATGTGAATATGTGCATAATTCAGGTATTTTTTTGAAAGCTTTGTTGATCGGTTTAAGGCAGGATAGGCACGAGTTTGATATAATCCAGCAACAGATCATTGGTGCCGTTCGTGGTGGTGGTGTTGCTCACCAGGTACACGTCGAAAGCACCGGATTTAGTGCTATTTGTATAGTACTTGTCGATGGCGTAATTACCGAGCAAAACCTCCGAATAATCGGGCAGAAACGTTTTAGGAATTGCGGACGGCACGGCACCAGGTTTTGCCACGAGTGCAAAGTCGGTGGCGGCAGCCGTCTTAAACGCCAGTTTCTGTGGAGACCACGTAAGATCGGTGGCCGTACCGCTATAAGTAAGGTTATAATCGCGCACCACCCGCCAGTAAACCTTATAGGTAACCGAGTTGGTATTAAACCGGTACCGGGCCGTAAAACCGGCCGTTCCGTGGTTTACCACGTTGAGGTCGCGGAAGGTAGATCCGTCGGGATTTCGCCGCACCCGGATAGAAAACGTTTTCCCTGCAACGGAGAACGAGTTTGAGGCAACGTTTTCCCCCTGTATAAGTACCGGTTTGATCTTGGTGTACGGGTCATAAGTGCCATTGCCAAGGTCGTAATTGATCTTACTCATTACATATACAATGCCGTTGCTTACTTTGCGGGTTTCCACCACGTCGCTCTTCAGCAGGCGGAACTTCACGCTGTCGCGGACGGAGTATACGGTACCCGGGAAGTTATCCGAAGAAAGAACTCCTTTAAACGCCAGGTCTTTGATCACGTGAAACCGCGTGATGCTGTCGGTACTGTCCTTCACGGTACTTACGTTGTAGTATTTCTGAAGCTTGTTTTTTTCGGCGGTAAACGCGGCGTCAGACAGTACGATATAGGTGTACAGGGAGTCTTCGTTACTGATATCTGCCCGCTGCAGGAACCGGTTGCTGTTAATAATGCCCGTGCCTGGTTTATAGATAGGTTTCCCGGTTACGGGATCTACCCCGGTCTGCTCGGCCTTCGACGAATCCTGTACGGAGAAGTTCAGCGAAATCAATTCCGTTTTTTGCAAAGTAGAAGTAGAATTAAGGTACTCCCAGATACTTTGCTTGGGAATGATAGGCTGGCTGATCACGTGAATAACGCCGTTGCCCACATAAATATCCGCCTTGGCGATGGCCGATTCTTCTACCGTAGTTCCGGTGAATGTAACATTTTTGCCGTTGAGCGTTTTAATACGCATAGACGGCTGCGGCGCCGTAGTAAGGTATAGCTGGTTGGCGATGTGGTTTCCCACGAAAAGCTTCAGCTTAGCGTCGTCGCCGATCACGGATGCATCCAGCGCGGCCAGGGCCTGGTTGGTAGGCGCCCAAACCGTAAACGACTTGGATGACGCTACCACCTTATCGTAACCGGTTTTAGCCAGGTACTCGCTAAACTTGCTCAGATCGGGATCCTTGTTGATCTGCGCGAGCAGGTCTACCGCCAGCATAGGATCGGTAATTTCGTTATGGTCCGCCCACTTATCCGTGCATGACGATACTATCGCGGCCGTGAGGAATGTGAGAACCAGTACGAATCGTTGTCTTAGAATATTCATTTCTGTTGTTGTCTTTTAGGTTGGAGGTTCGGGGTTAGACCTTGAACCAGGTTATATTTTCCTGTCTGCAATTACCAAAGGCGTGTTATCCAGGGTACCGTCTGTTTTGAATCGCGGTATGATCTGCGACGGCGCATCTACCGGGATGAACTGGATCATATCGAGGAAGCTCTGGCTCTGGCTCCCCAGTATGACCTTGAACATCAGTATGTGGTTATCGGTGGTTTTGATATCAACCGTACCTACTTTTTTAGCTACCCACGAGTTAAAGTTGGTTGCGGTAACCGGCGAAGTGTAGTATTTCCAGCCCAACGCTTCCAGCTCGGCCGTAGAGCCCGAAGGCATCGGCTCGCAGAAATCGTGGGTTTTGGCAAGTGGCTCACCGTCATCAATAATGATCTGGCTCTGGCAGCGGCTGCCTGCCGGGTAAGTTCCGTTACCCGACTGCTGAAGGGTACGGTAGCAGATCCAAACGTTATAACGTCCGCGAACGATCAGCGGGGTTTTCATTTTAACCCAGTCGGCCCTGCTGGATAACCCGATCCCCATGTTCAGGTAATCGTTATACACCCATCCGCCGGTGGCGTTCACATACCCGATAGTGGTGGAGGCATTTCGGTAAAAGAAGTCCCACCCGCCGATCTGGAAAGGCGCCGTGGCCGACGGCTTTACAAAGTTCGCGGTACCGGTATTGCGGAATACCGAAAGCTTGCGCACTTCAGGGAAATCGGCAACATCCCAGTCTACCCGGAAAGGGACCCGCACCTTAATAGCGAAATGTCCGCTGGTTGCCGAGAGATTGGCCGGTTTATAAGGAGCGGTTACGTGCATTACGCCGTTAGTCGCCGAGTTATCGCTAATGGTTCTTCCAAGGGTGAACCCAGGTTCGTATATGTTATTAAACACCCCGTCGTTGATCAGCACGAGTTCGTCATCCAGCTTTGCGGTAATGATCTCCGGGTTAGCCAGTGTAGCGTGCGATTGCGCTGAAACGATGTCCGCGAGGTATTTAGCCTCATAAAGGATATGATAAGCCATGAACATGTGAAGGCTGTCTGTTACCAGCCTGGGATTGCCCGTTTTCGAAAAACGGGCTTTAAGATCGGCATACGTATTAAAACCGGCAGCTTTAAATACCGCATCGGTTTCTACCAGCGCGGTAAGGCGTGCCTTTTTCGCATCCGGGTTGCTGGCAGGTGCAATATTTAAGGTATCGTACAAGCCGGTTTCCTTAAGTGCCTGGGTAAAGATCGAATAAGCGGTATTCGCCTCGATCATTTTTGCCAGTGTCAGTTTCGAAGGCTGTAATACGCGATCGATCACATGGATCACCCCGTTGCCCACCTTGATGTTGGCGGTCACCATATTCGCCTGGCGATTAATTATGATCCTGGTGGCGCCGTTTACATTAGCGGCGCCTGTGATCAGGTATTGGCCTTGCATGGTAAGCGAGGGTAACTTACCATCGTTAAACTTAGTGGTAGAGATGGTATCGCTCAGCAGGTGAAACTTCACGATATCTTTCAGCTCGGTAACGTCAAGCTGTTCCACCGCGGTTTTGCCTTTCTCCTGCAGGAAGGCCTTCACCCCGTCGTTAGTAGGAAGGAAGAGCGTATAGCTACCGTATGCCTGCAGGAAGCCTGCGGTGTTTGTAAGTTCCAGTACCTTTCGCCATTCCGAAAACTGGTCGGGATATTTGTCCAGGTAGCTCGTCATGTTTACCGACTCGCTAGTATTATAAACAATGGGTTCTTCCTTACAGCCGGCAAGGAAAACAAGGACTAACGCCGCCAGGTATACTGGCTGTACGATCCATTTTTGAACGGTATTGTATTTCATAACCTACGTTTATTATTGGTAAAATGGGTTTTGTACTAGTTGCTTATCGGTATTAAGCTCATTTAAGAAAATTGGCATGTAATGGCTGCGCACGTCCCGGTACTTACTGATCATTGACTGCTGCCTGTTAGGCGGCGCGATATCGGCGATCATCGAAGTGATCAGGTCGAGGTGCGCATAGTTATTACGTTTTGCGTTCCTGAGGTAATCGAACCATCGTTTACCTTCGAAAGCGAACTCGCGACCGCGTTCCCGCAGGATGTAGTCTGAAATATCCTGTGCGTTCGACGGGTCGGGCGACTCCTCGGAAGCTGAAACTGCTCCTGCACGGGTACGGATAGTTTTAACCAGGGCGAGTGCTTCGGCGCCTTTGCTGGTCCATGCCAGTGCTTCGGCTTTTAAGAGCAGCACGTCCGCCAGGCGGTACACCATCCAGTGTGCGTACGAATCGGGTTGTGCGCGGGTAATGGTAAGGTCATTGGTACCGATCCATTTCCAAATGGTAAAGTCCGAAGCGCGTACGAACCCCGCATCGGAGCGGATGTCTTTTTTATTCGGGTCGGAAGTATCGATGCCGTACATGTTATCCGTTACCCTTGATGCGGCAAGGTAACGGCGGGTGGTAGCGGGCGAAAACATCGCGTAGAACGGGTTCAGTATCTGGCTATCATACTGAAGCTCGAAGATGCTTTCGTTCGAATTTCCTACAAATACCAGGGTGTTGAACCAGTTCGACTGGCTGCTGCCATCGATCAGGCCGAATTTCGCCGAATTGATAATGGCGTTACAAGCGGTGATACACTCTGCGTATTTCTCATTCCACAGGTAAACATCCGCCTGCAGCGCATATACGCCATAACGTGTCATGCGGCCCTTGTCCATCGCCTGGCTTCCATAAGTGAAAGGAATGTACTTTACCGCGAAGTCAAGGTCGGAAAGGATCTGTGCATAAACCTGTTCTTTCGTGCTTTTTGGCAGCTGTTCGATCTTCGAATCGCTGGAGCTGGCTTTCAGCTGGAGGGGAACCTCGCCCCAGATACGCAGCAGGTAAAAGTACATCAGCGCCCGGATACTGTAAGCTTCCGAAAGGTAAGCATCCAGCTGTGCCTGGGTAAGCGTGTTATCGTTGCTGATCACGCCGGGGCCGTATTGGATCACGGTGTTGCAGTAGTTGATGGTTGAATACAAGGTTCCCCAATCGCTAAAGGCATTGGTCGACAGGATCTCTCCATTGGTAAGACTGGTCTCATCCACCGAAGCGTTAGTGGTAAGGGTGATCATGTCGGCCCTGATTTCGCCCCAGATAAACAGGTTGGCAACCTGCCCGCCGGAAACCATGGACGCATAACAGCCTACCACGGCCGATTGCAGCTGCTCCTTGGTTTTCCAGAAATCTTCCCGTACCAGCCCGTCCTGCGGTTTCAGCTCCAGCCACTTATTACACGATGAAGCCATTACCAGGGTGACTATCAGCGTTGCTTTAATTATCGTATTTCTAATCATCATTCAATCTTTAAAAATTTAAAACCCAACTGTCAGACCCATCAGCACGTTTCTCGATGGCGGCGTAAGGGCCTTATCGGTTACGTAGCTAAAAGGATTGTTCAAGCCCCTGGTAGACACGTCGGGATCAACTCCCCTGTACTTCGTCCAGGTGTACAGGTTTTCGCCGGTTACGTATACACTTGCGCTTTTTACACGTAATTTGCTCAGTAATGGTTTGGTAAGGTTATAGCGGGCGGTTACCGATTTAAGCTTTACGAAGGAAGCATCAGATACATACCGGTCAGATCCAAGCCAGTTATAACCGGAACCGTATAAAGCACGGGGCACATCGGTTACGTCGCCCGGGTTACGCCATCTGCCAAGCACCAGTGTGCTCTGGTTGTCATAGCTATACATGTTGGTGGTCTTCATAAGCGTTTCATTGATCATAGACACACCAAACTTGTAGTTGAAAAACGCCTGCAGCCGCAGGTTCCCCTTAAAGGTCACACTCGGACCAAAACCGCCGGTTACCTTTGGATTGCTGTTTCCGAGATATACGATATCGTCTTCATTGATATTACCATCCTTATTGATGTCTTCGTACATGGCGTCACCCGCCTGGAAAGTATAGTCGGTCGCCGGGTAATTAAAGCGCATATACACTACCTGGTCATTAGGGCCAACGATCTGGTTACCTTTTGCATCGGTAGCGATGGTGGCATTTTTGTCTGAATACACGCCCTTGTACCTGAAGCCATAGAAAGAACCGAATGGGTTGCCAATCTGGAGGAAGGTGCGGTAGATGCCGTTCTGGTTGATCCTCTTGCCGTCTGTGCGCGGGTAAAACTCAGACACCTTGCGGATTATGTTCAGGTTTTGCGCAACGTTAAAATCAAAACCGACGGTCCATTTCTTGCTGCGGTATGGGATGGTGTTCAGGCCTACCTCGAAACCCTGGTTGGTCATGGTTCCTACGTTTACCGACAGGGTGGTGTAACCGGTATAGTCCGGTACCTGTAATTTGTCGAAGAAAAGGTCGACGATCTTATTTTTATAGACCTCCACATCAAGCTTCACCCTGCTTTTAAGTGTCCAAAGGTTAAACCCGATGTTGCGGCCGATGTTAGTTTCCCACTTAAGGTTATCGAGGCCGATGGCGCCGGGCACCACACCCGACATGCCCAGGTAAGTAAAGCTGGTGGGATTATAGGTGTTGTAAAAAGTGTAATCTTTATTCGGCTGTTTACCGCTTTGGCCATAGCTCACACGGAAGCTCAGGTCATCGATCCAGGTAGCATTTTTCATAAAAGGCTCACCCGAAGCACGCCACCTGGCAGAAACGGACGGGAATATACCATACCGGTAGTTCGAACCAAACCGCGAATTTCCGTCAACCCTGGCGCCTACGTTAAGGATATAGCGGTCCATGAACGAATACTGGTTGGTTAACACCACACCTACTGCACGGGTCTGGCTATTAGTCGATTTCAGGTTCAGGTCGCCATTTTGTGTTCTCGATGGGTCGGCCGGGTCCTGTAAGTTAGACGAGGCGGTGTTGGCCGTTAACGCATAATAATTAACTACCTTGCTGTCATCCGTCTGGAACGAAAGCAGGGTTTGCAGCGTATGATTTTCCGGCAGCTGCGGCGTATAAATGAAGTTCAGTTTGGAGGACACGATAAAGTTGTCGCCGTCCGCATCAGTGGCCCGGTTCACGAAGGTTTCTGTAGCCGGACGCCCCGTAGCGATTTGCGGCAGGAACGTTTTCGACTTGGTATTGTTGATGTCGAACTGGAGATCGAGCGTAGTTAATAACCTTGAAGGCACGATATCGAACTGGAGGTTAAACTTCGGTGTTACACGCTCGCCATACAGGTGGCTCATGGCTTCCTGCGCCATCGCCAGCGGGTTTACCGTTCCCTGGAGCTCCCCTTTATCATTCAAACCGCGATACTGTCCCTGGATATTTACCGCCGGCGAGAAATAGTTCGGCGTAAGATTGCCGTATTCATCATACGAATAGATCGCCATGTTCGGCATTTTGGTATAAGCGATATTCCTTATCGATCCCGAATAATTAAGGGTGTTGTTCACGTGCGTATACGTAAAGTCAGAACGGAATCGGATCCTGCTCGACACGTTATAATCCAGGTTGATCTTGGTAGTGATGCGAGAGAGATCTGTTCCGATGGTGGTACCCTGCTGACCAAGGTAGCCCACAGATGCATAGTACCGGGCTTTTTCGCCGCCCCCCTGCATAGAAAGACTATGGTCATGCGAGTACCCTAATTGCGTGATCGCATCGATCCAGTTACTGTTATTGCTGTAATTATAATAGTTGGCAGGCATCAGCGGATCATAAGCCAGTTCCGGGTTACGGGTAATATCCAGCGGAAGCAGGTTCATGTTATTGATCTCCTCCGGGATAAGCATCGAATATTGATTACCTGTGAGCAATGGGATGTTCTCGGGTTGTTTCGAAAGCGTGGCCTTCATATTATAGGTAAGGATCGGTTTGCCGATGGTACCGCGCTTGGTAGTGATGATAAGCACCCCGTTCGAAGCACGGGAACCCCAAACCGCCGTCGATGCTGCATCCTTTAATACGGTGATGTCTTTAATATCTGATGGCGCGATATTCAGCAGCTGTGCGTAGCCCTGCTCATCAGCCGTACCGAAATTAAAGTCCGGCGGGATCTGCGTTTCATAAGGCATGCCGTCCAGTACGATCAGCGGTTCCGCAGAGCCGTTGATAGACGATGTTCCCCTGATGCGGATAGACATCCCTGCTCCCGGGTCGCCGGAAGAAGTGCCGACATCCACCCCTGGTAACCTGCCCTGGAGAGCCTGGTCGATCGATTGGGCTGAAAGCTCTTTCAAGTCTTCAGCGCTGATGGTCGCACTGGCAGCTGTCGAATTCCGCTCGTCGATGTTTAAACCGGTACCGTTGCTTACGGTACGGCGGGCGGTAATGGCGACCTCGCTGATCTCGTTGGCCGACGACACCAGTAACACATTGATCGATGTACGGCCGTTGATCTGGATCACCTGGGTTTTGTAACCGAGGTAAGAGACCTGGAGCGTGCCTTTGGGGTTCGACACCTGGATGGCGAAGTTCCCTTCAATATCCGTCGACGCACCGCGAATGGTACGCTTATCGGCATCAAGCTCTACTACCGAGGCCCCGATCACGGATTGTTTATCCTTGCTGTCGAGGACTTTCCCCGTCACCGTGATCCTCGTACTCCCTTGTGCCCTGGCACGATGGGCGGGTACGAAGGCAACGACGATCAACAAACAAAAAATACTTTTTAGTAACGTTTTCATCCGAATGATTTGCTTTTAGTTGTAGTCCAGAATTTTATTGAGCGAATGGATCAGCGCACGGTTGCCCAGGTTATTGCTGAAACTGATGTTAATGGTAGCCGTGGTGGCCGGATCGTTTGCCTTCCGCTGGCCGTCCCAGATCTGCATCTGGCTTGGTACATTTCCCGCAGGATAATACACGGTAACGTAGCGGGTATTGCCATTGACATCTTTAAGCAGGGTAGGGAACAAGCCGTCCTTCTTCCCATCGGCAGCAACGGCAAATTTGTTGAGGATGGAATAGTTGATAAAGTTCGTCACCTTGTCCTTGTCGGCCGCGGCTGTCGGCGTAAAGTTCGGATCACCGGTAAGGATGTTTCCCGGCAGCAGCCCCTTTTTAACGGCAGCCATGATGGCGGCGTTGGTAGGTATATTTACTGTGTAGAAACTACCGCTGCTAACGCCGAGGATGTCCTTGGTGGCGGCCACCCACAACGACGAGTTGACCAGGTAGCGGTAGTAGAAGTTAAAATAAGGATAGTTGGCGTTGGAAGTCGCTACGTTGCCAAGCAATTCGATGCTGGTACCAAGCGTAAAGGTGTTTTCAGCAAAAGTGAGCAGTCCTTTCGTATAATAGACCTTGCCGTTGTAGGCATTCTTCGAGCTGTCGATGGTTACAGAAGTACCGGCAGCCACGTTACCGCTGGCGTATACCTTGCCTGCCTTGAAACGAATGTACTCACCATTAAAGGCTTCGGCCACCCCATCTCCTGAAAGATCATCGAATTCTCCTTTAGGCGTATACACCACCGAGCTTTGGGTGATGCGATAAACCCTGTCGCTGGCGGTCGATGTGTAGTCGATCGTGCCGCCAACCGTCGCCTGGTATCCCCATGAGTTGCTGCGGTCGGGATAGAAGTTATACCTGTTAGCGATCAGGTCGGTATTCGACATCATAAATACGGTATATTTTACGGTAGGCACCTTCATGGCGGTTCTCAGGTCCGTTGCATCAATAGCGCGGATCATCAGGCTGTATTTAGGATCGAGATACGGGAAGCCGTACACCGTGCGGAACACGTTGGCGTCCTGTACCTGGTTCGTTCCATAAAAGAACCCGTTACTCAGCACTTTCTTTTCCAAGATATTGGCCTGTGCGTAAGTGGCCGCTTCACCCTGGAAGTTTCCTTCGGTAGTGATCCGTGCCGGCCAAACGGCGTTACGGAACATGTGCGCGTTAAGGAAATCGATCAACACCTGCGGAGGTGCGGCGTCAAAGCTTCCCCCGTAATATTGGAGCAGTTTTTTTGTATATGCCAACAGCTGCGTGTTGGTCGGCACTGTAATCGACCAGCCGGTAGCCTGTGCTTCGGTAGCGGTCGCCCCGATATAATTTTCGTTGTTCGGCGAAAAAGCCAGTAGCGCGCTGTACGACTTCAGGTAAACGGAATCCGTTTTACCGGTGAGCACATTATAGCGACGGGTAAGCTCCGTATTGGGGATATAAACCGCCAGCTTGTTAAGCAGCTTGCGAAATTCGCTGTACTGGGAATTGCTGGCCATATATTGCTCGATGCTTGGCAGCGGCGCAATTACCTTGTCAATTACGTGAATGGTCCCGTTTTCGGCCGGGATATCAGCTTCGGTTACGTTCGCGTCGGCTACGCTGAACCCGGTATACGTCGCGTTCGGGTAAAACGACTTGTAGTCGGTACTGGTCAGGCCGTTCGCGGTAAGAAACTTATCAATAAAATACGGAAGGTTCTTGTTGTTGTTATCGTTAACCACGTAGGCCGATCCATTGCGGTTATTTGCTACCATCTTCTTACCGTTTTCCGTGTAAACGAAGTCGTAATAAGCGGTTTTGCGTTTAAATGCCACATCCGGCACAACGCCAAGCGAAGTCTGCATGTTGGTGAGCTGCTCCTTTCGGTATGAATTATATACCAGGCAATAAGTTACGATCTTGCGGGCCGTAGAGTCGGCAAGCTTATCCACGCCCGAAATATTATTATCCTGGAAATATTTCTTAAACGCATCATCGGTCGGTGCGAAAAAGGTCCAATAACCGGCCTCCCCGAGAATCTCCTTGTAACCTGCTTTATCGATACAGGCCAGGAGTATGGTGAAATTCTTTTTTGATTCCAGTACCTTGTAAATCGGGTCAGCCAGGCCGTCGGGCCGCGCGTAATATTCATCAAATTCCTTTTTCCGGCAACTGGTGAACACCAATGCTGCCAGCAGAAATAACAATGAAACTTTCGTAACTCTACTCATAGTAATGATATGATATTTAATTTTTAAGAAAATAAACTCCTGGATCGGCCTGATGGAGGCTGATGAAACGGGATAAAAACAAGTAAGGGGGATAGTAAAGGTCTCTACATAATAATTGGTTGTTGGTATAAACTTATAGATAGGTGATAAATGCTGCAACCTGTAGCATCCTGCTCTGTTGGGTGAGCGGCGTAAAAAATGTCAGATTGACACTAACATCGTTTTAACAAAAGTGCGTATTAATTATGAGATAATAATTTGGCTATACTTAATGGATAACACTTTCAAAAAAAACCAGGAGTTTATTTTTGAAAATCACAAAAGGGCACATTAAGTAAATATTTCGGCTTATTAGCCATAACGACCGATGGCCTCACGGGACTTAGAACCATAAGTTCCGTTCCTGTGAGGCCATCGCGCTCAGGGGTTTGCTATAATTAGTAACCTGGGTTTTGGTAAGATTTCTTCTGGTCGCTGGTCATTGGCTTACCGTCTACCGTTGTCAGGTCGATCTGGAATTGCGGGATCGGTCTTAGTTTATGGTAAGCTGCAATGCTGGTTGCATCCTTATTAAACAGCTTGGCGCGCAGGAACAGCGTTTCTGTACGCACAAGGTCTTCCCAGCGGTAAAGTTCGCCGCAAAGCTCGCGGGTACGCTCGTTCAGTATAAAATGGATGAACCGGTCGGCAGTGGTAGTAACCGTCGGGGGATAGTTCTCGCTGGGCGCGTTCGTAGTGAACAGCGCGGTGGTAGCTTGCATGGCAGGGGCAGTACTGGCTACATCGCCTTTGGTGCCGCCGTCAAACATCCAGGTCTGGGGATTTTTGAACTCACCTGCGCGGTAAGCTGCACGGTCGCGTAGTTTGTTGATGTAGGTGAGCGCTTTCGTGTAGTCGCCTTTACGCCCGTAAGCTTCGGCCGCTATCAGGTATGTTTCGCCCAAACGGGCTAATATGCCGTTCTTTACACCTACTTCTTCGTTAAAGTTATTTGTTACGCGTACCGGGTCGAGGTGTTTCACCAGGGTAAGGTATTTACTATTGGTAAAGCCCTCCTGGATGGGCGCGGTAGGCGTGGCCCGGAAATAACGCGCCCAAACCTGGTAGCGGAACCTGGCGATATCAGCGCTCAGGATGGGGTTCGATCTGTTGTTTACAATAAACAGCGCAGCGGTATCTCCTACGCCGGTTTTCACCTTGCCTACCAATGAAGGGTTCGGTGCATCGGCAGTGGTAAATTTGGGTCTCGAATCCGGGCTGGGAATGGTGTTACCATAATATACCGTGCGAAAGCTCTTGTAAAAACGCGAATCGTTCTTACGATCGAACAGGTCGATGGCATAGTCAGACGGGCCAAGCCGGCGGAATGGCCGCCCGTTAAAGTTGTCGGCGTTACGGGTGAGGCCGTTAATCGCCAGGTCATATTGCATGATAAAGTACTCGTGCATGCGGTTACCCGAAGAGCCATTGTAAACCAGGTCATTTTTGAACTGGGCGGCAAAGATCACTTCCTTACTGTTGTTAGATGCCTGGAGCCTGCTATAGTCGCCTGAGGGGGCGGCGCCGTCGACCCCGATAGCCGGGGTGGCTACGTTAGGGTACCCTGCGGGATATACACCCATGAAAAGATTCATATAATCGGGCTCGAGGATAAAGGGACCTGCGATCACCTGATCGGCATAATAAGCGGCGCTATCCATGTCGGTAGCTTGCTGGCCGCGCTGGTCGGTTACCGCGCTGCCGCGGGTGAGGTATACCTTCGCAAGAAAATGCTGCGCGGCGCCCTTTGTAGCCCGGCCCATTTGGGCGGTGGTAGGCGCAAGGGTATTCTTGGCGTACTGCAGGTCGGCAATAATGGCCTTGTAAATATCCGCCACCGGATCGCGTTTAAAGTCTGTCCTGATCTCCAGGCTGGATGTTTGTACCAGCGGGATGGCGCCAAACTGCTGCACCATCATAAAGTAATAATAAGCCCGAAGAAAACGAAGCTCCCCTATCCGCTGTGTGCGGAGTGTATAGGTTCCCAGCAGCTTCGACGCACCGTCGCTAAAGGCGCCGATCTTCTCGATACCGATATTACAACGGTTTATGCCATCATAATTATTGGTCCACAGTTCGTTCAGGAACGACTCGTTGGCGTTCAGCACCTGGTTGTAGCGATTGTAATGTTCGCGGTTAAACTGGTCGCCGAGGATAAACTCGTCATCCCCGAAATTAAACAGCGCATATCCCTGCTCGTTGTTAAACTTCCACCGCACGGGTGCGTAGGCCGAGCGTACAAGATCTTCGAGCCCTGCGTCTGTTTCGTAATGGTCGAACGTAAGCGTACTCACCAGTTCTTCCTTAATAAACTTCTTACAGGAGACCCCGCATAGCACTACGCAAAAAGTAAGTGCCTGTATTATATATTTTTTCATATCGTTCTTCATCTATGATTTAACCAATTATATGCCCATTCTCAACCCCAGCACAAAGCTCCGGTAGCTAAAGGAGGTAGCTGCGGGGTTAGCCGTACTGCTGGACGGATAAGTGGAGGTGTAAGGCACTGTTTCCGGGTCATACCGTTTGTATTTACTGAACAGGAACGGGTTAAGCGCGTTCAGCGAGACAGTCATGCTGTTCATCCTGATCTTGTTAAGCAGCGTTGATGGTACATGATAAGCCAGTAAAATGCTCCTTACCCTAACGAACGACGCATCGCGGAAGGTAAGCGCCTGCCAGTACAAGGGAATATCACTTCCCCGGTTAGGCTGCTGGTACTCGTTGGACGGATTGGTTGGCGTCCAGTAATTTACCTTCATGCCAGGGTAACGTCCTACCAGTCCCGGGCGCGGGTCGCGAAGCAGCGCACCCTGGCTGATATACACGTAAGCCGACAGGTCGAAGCCCCTGAACGAGAAGGTACTGTTGATGCTCCCGGTCCAGTTCGGGTTGCCCGAGCCGAGGTTCACCTTGTCATTGTCATTGATAATACTGTCGCCGTTCACATCTTCAACGCGGATCCGGCCTGGCTGAAAACTGCTGCTGGCCGCCTTATTTGCCGGGTTCTTCTTCCAGTAGTAATCCTTCAGGATTCCTCCCGACAGGGTATCGGAATATTGGAAGATCCCTTGCGATTTAAAATCGTAGTAGTTACGGATCGGCTGACCTACAAACCATTGGTTACCCAAATCGGCGGTGGCGCCGTCGGCATTTAAGGCTACGATCGCTTCCTTGTTACGGGAGAAGGCAAAATCGGTCACCCATTTAAACCCGCCTTTTTTGGCGGCTGTCCGGTCGATATTCACTGTAGACAAGCCCACTTCCACTCCTCGGTTCCGCACCTTTCCGAGGTTCACGGTGATCCGGGAGTATCCCGAAGCGGCAGGAAGCGCCTTTGACTGGATGCTGTTGGTATTAGACTCGTATACATCGACCGAGCCCGAAATCCTTCCCGCGAGGAGGGCGAAGTCGGCACCGGCGTTCCTGGTCACGGTTTTTTCCCAGGTGAGGTTTGGCAGGGGAAGCGACGATGGCGAATAACCCAGGGCGTTGGTGCCGCCGAAGTTGTAATAAACCGGGGTTGAATTAAGTACGCCGGCGGTAAGGTAGGGCTGGATGCCGGAGTTCCCCACAGCACCAAACCCGGCGCGAAGCTTCAGGTCGCTGATAAATGAAAGCGATTTGATAAAACCCTCCTGGCTCATACGCCAGGCCACTGAGGCGGAGGGGAACAACTGGCTGCTGTTTTCGGGAGAGAGCACCGACGACGCATCGTGGCGCAGCGCAGCCGTAAAAATATACTTGCTGTCGTACGAATAGTTGATACGCCCAAGGTGCGAGGCCAGCTGTGTCTGCCTGAACGTCCCGGTTGGCACGATACCACCGGTATTGTTTTGCAGCGAGTACCATTTCTGGCTCTCGTAGGTAAGGTTCTGCGCCGAGACGCTGGTGCCTTCTGCCCGTTCCTTGCGAAGCTCCTGTACCACTGTGGCCGAAATATCGTGTTTGGCAGCCAGTGTGAGGTTGTAGCTCAACTGGTTCTGCAGCGTCCAGGTAAATCCGTTGGTGGTATTGTACGAAGCAGAAGCCGGGTTGCCCTGCCTTACCGACGAAATAGCACCGTTGAATACGCCCTGGCGGACGTCGTTGAGGTCTACACCGAGCGCGGCGCGGTAGCTTAAGCCTTTTACGATGTTTACCTGCGCAAAAACGTTGGCCAGTAACCGGTTGAGCCTGAATTCGTTGAAAACGGTATTCGGATCGTTGAGCGGATTTACCACGAGGGCATCACCTCCGGGGTTGAACAGTAAGTTGCCGGCTGCATCATATGGATTCGCCAGCGGGAAGTTGCCGAGCGCCGCCGAATATACATCAGGCCCCTGGTTCTGGATCGCCGAAGAGTAGTTGAGGTTAGAACCGATGTTGATGAAATCGGCCGGCCGGAAATTATTGTTATTCGAAACGCTATAGCGGGTGTAGCCCTGCCCGGGGTCAATCCCTTTCTGGTGAAAATAACCGCCGCCGAAAGAGCTCCTGAACTTATCGGAACCGCCGGTTAACGAAAGATTATGGTTCTGCGTAAGCCCTTGCTGCAGTGCAGCTTTCCCCCAATCGAAGGTAGTAAGCCGCGACGGGTCGTACACCGCTACCTCGGTAAGCACCGGGTAACCCAGCCGCTGCAGCAGCGCGCGCTCCTCTGCCGTAGTGGGCCGCATCTCCACCTGGAAAACCTTCGGATTGCTGGTCAGGTCGATCTTGATGATGTTGTAACCTTGTTTTACGTTATTCCAAAGCGCGTCGTCGGTGCTGGTAAACGTAGCATAGTCTGCCGCAGGGTCCGGGAAGTACCGCAGATTTGAAGCGTTTAGCGTAGGACTGTAAACACCCGAGCCGATGTAGGCGTCGCGGCGGAACTGCGCAAACTCCGGACCGTTGTACACTTCAACTTCCCTCAGGATATTTTCCACGGAAGTGTTCCCGTTGTAATCGATGCTGATCTTGCCGGCTTTTCCTTTCTTGGTAGTCACCTGGATCACGCCGTTTGCTCCACGGGATCCGTAGATGGCGGTGGCGGCGGCGTCTTTCAGTACGTCGACCGATTCGATATCCAATGGGTTGATGTCGTCGATGCTGTAAGTGATCGGGATTCCGTCCACTACATACAGCGGCTCGTTGGTGGCGGTAAGCGAGCGGTTACCCCTGATACGTATCGAAGAGCCGGATCCCGGGCGGTAAGAGTTAGGGATCGACACCAATCCCGGCACCCGGCCCTGCAGCGCCTGGCTAAGGTTGGTAACCGGTACGTCTTTCATTTTTTCTACGTTCACCGAAGTGATCGCCTGCGAAACGTCGCCTCTTTTTTGCGTACCATAACCCACCACCACTACTTCGGTAAGCGCCTGCGACTCGGGGGTCAATTTAATATTGATGGCGGTACGACCGCTCACCGGGATCTCCTGCCGCTGGTAACCCAGGAAGCTGAATACCAGGGTGCCGTTGGTAACATTTTCCTCGGGAACGGTGATGGTAAAGTTCCCGTTAGCATCGGTAATTGCACTTACGCTGGTGCCTTTAAGCGCAATAGATACGCCCGGTAACCCGAGATTTGTTTCGTCCACCACCTTACCCGCTATTTTTACCGGCGGAAGCGGCTCGGAATTGACGTCTCCCGACAGCGGCTTCACCACCACCGTTTTCTCGAAGATGGCATACGTTACCGGCTGTCCGTTAAAACATTGGTTTAGTACCGACTCGATAGAAGCGCCCCTGGCTTCTACAGATACGTTCTTTGTTTTCTGAAGTTGCTCGTTGTTGTACAGGAACATAAAATCCGACTGTTTCATGATCTTTCTGAACACCTTCTCGAGCGATGCATTCTTCTCTGAAAGCGTAATTTTCTGGGAGTAGGATGCCGCGCTCACCTGTAAACAGGCTGCGAGCAATAGAACACCGGTTAACTTCATGATCCGCGCGATTTTAATGGGTAGTGTGCAGGAGTGGCCCCTGCTTTTGCAGTAAACGTTTAGTTTCATACATTTGCCTTTTTAGGGTTAGTAATTGGATTATTGTCTGTTAGTACTTTTCTTCCCTTAATTTCAGCCGGCTACGTTGCAGCGTTCCGGCTGTTTTTATTGGGATGCTCCGGTATATACCGGCATCGCTGGTCAGGCGCTTATTTATTTGGTTACGATCACTCTTTTGCCTTCTATCTTAAAATGAACCCCTCCTGTTAGTTCTAATAGATCTAATACTTTCGAAACATTTGTATACCTGGAGATTTTGCCGGTAAAGTGCAGCGCAGCGTTTTTGGACTCATACTCGATCTCCGCATCGTACCACCGCGCTACCTGCATCATTACGGTTTGGATATCGTCATTATTAAAGAGGAACTGCCCGTTCTTCCACGCTACCGCGCTTTCGGTATTGCCGCCCTTAAGGATCATCGGTGGCTCAGCCAACTGGTCGCCGCCTTCAATCTCGTCGAAATCATCCAGGATCTGCAGCTCTTCGCCCGGCGAAAGCATTTTGGTGCTGTTTCCTTTGCTTACTTCTACGGAGCCTTCCAGTAAGGTAGTGCTGATCTTGTGTTCCTCGCGGTAAGCCTTGATATTAAAGTGCGTGCCGAGCACTTTTACCGCCACATCACCGGCCATCACTTTAAACGGGACCACCTTGTTCCTGGCCACCTCAAAATACGCCTCGCCGGTTAACTTCACCATCCGTTCTTTCGCGGCAAACACCGCCGGGTAAGTTAATGACGACGATGAATTAAGCCATACTTTACTTCCATCAGGTAACAGTACTTTATATTCCCCCCCGCGCGGTGTGCTCACCGTAATAAATGAAGAAGGCTTTTGAAACTTTTTGCTGCTCCCTCCCAACACCGCGAGCGACTTGCCGGGTGTCCCTAATAGTACCGCGGAGCCGTCATCCAGGATTAGCGTAGCCCGGCTTTTCCCGGGAGGCAGGTCGTTCTTGAACTTAGGAGCGTTTGCAGTGATACGGTTATTCGGTGCTGCCTGCCGGTAATTATGAAATATCAACCCGGTGAGCAGGAACAACACCACGATCGCCGCAGCGTACTGCCATTTTTCCAGGAATTTCCGGACGAATCCCGGCCCCTGGCCTGTTGTTTCCGCATTGATCCGGTTCCAGGCCTTCACGGTGTCGAGCGATGAAAAGAATTCCATTTCCTCCCGTAGCTTCGCCTCATTCTCCAGGTCCTCCAGGAACCTTGCATTCGCCTTGTTGCCCGCGATCCATTCCTGGAGCTGCTGCTCTTCGGCACCTGTTAATCCTTCTTTTAAGCGCCTGACGATCAGGTTCGCGTAGAAATATGCCTGTTCGGGAGTGTTCATAGCCTGGTTAATTGTAGCTAAGACACTTGAACGTAACTTTTGGGTGACACGAGTAAAAAATAAATCTTAATTTATTTTATTTCCGCTGATGTTGTCTAAGGAAAGAAAATCGTCAATAAGGATAACAATTCCGGTCTTAAATATATGCGGAGCAGTTTTAATGCGCGTTGCTTCTGGGTTTTCACGGTATTTACAGAAATGCCGAGCTCCAATGCTATCTCATGGTTTTTCATCCCTTCCAGGTAGCTCTTCAGGGAGATCTGCCGGCATGCCTCGGGAAGCTTCGCGATGGCGCCATACAGTTCGGCAAACACTTCCGAGCGGATGATGGCCTGCAGCACCGCCTCCTGCACAGGCGCCGGGTCTTGCTGTTTCCGGTATTGCTCGGTAACCTTGTTATGCCTTACCGAATTGAGGCTGGCATTGCGCACACTGGTGTAAAAATAGCTTTTCAGAGAAGCTTCGTTGTTTATTAACGGCTCCTTACGGTCCCAGTACCGGATAAACATATCCTGCACGATGTCTTCCGCTACCGCTTTTTCTTCCACGATCTGGTACGAGAAATGCACCAGGCGGCCATAGTACTTATTAAATAAGTCCTTGATATCCGTCATCTGGTCATTACCTGTTTTCCGGGGATCCATCCTGTTCAGCAAATTCGGCGTCCTGAGCATTACGCCTGGTCTATAATTGGTATCGGCTAATGTATAAAATCAGTTTTTAGGCGGCAACCTGTGGTGTCCTGTAACATTTTAGTTATCAGTAGTCAGTTATCAGTAGCCAGTTCCTCCATATGCCCCGAACTGATAGCATATGGCCGACAGCTGATGGCTGACAGCTGACGGCTGATAACTGATAACTGATTACTGATAACTGACTACTGATAACTGATAACTGACTACCGATAACTACCTGCCAATCTGCACCGCATACGTCTCCCTCGTCCCCTCGAACGTACCGCCAAAAACCACCCATTTATTATCGGGTGTAATGTGCACATTGGGTTCGAGCGCACGGTAATCGTGGCCTTTCATGTTTACAAGGCGTTCCGACCTGAATTTCTTTCCATCCGGGTAAAAGGCATAGATCCACATACCATCCGCCGCCCGTGCCACCTGGGTAGGGTCGCCGCCATCCCCGGCGAACAGGTCCTGGCTGGGGGTGGTCGCAAAGTGGATGGACCATTCGTTGGCCGTCATTTCGTAGGTGGCTACCTCCTTGCCTGTTTTTACATCCGTACCCGAAAGGAAGAATGTCTTCCCTTTCGGTTTCTGCAGGTCGAACCAGATCGTTTCACCTTTAGGACTAAAAAATTCGTGCCCGGCTATTTCCATGGGCATGGTGCGTTTATGCATGAGCGTGGTTTCGGTGGAAGCGATGTTGTATCGCCAGATCCGGTCCACTTTTTCCCAGGGGCCTTCGTGGCAAAACAACAGGATATTGGGATCGGTGGGCGAAAACTGAATGTGACCCAACCAATTATTTTCTTCGTGGATAACTTTCATCGCGCCAGTTTTCGCTTCAATGGTAAAGATGCTGTTCAATAAGTGCGCGTCATAGATCCTGTTAAAATACTGGCTTTTCTGCGGGTACTGCTGCAGGATCTTACGCTCTTCGTCGTTATTCAGCTTACCGGCAAAATAAGTGGCGTCGGCATTAACGGTAGAAATTCCGCCTTTCTTATCAGCAGGCAATACCACTGCTAGCCTCGACCGTTTGGTGTCGATGCTTCCTGCAAATACGCTGTCGCCTACCTGGTAAATAAATTCGCGGCTTTTTTGCGCGCTCATGGCGAGCAGCCGCTTGGGCGAGCTTCCCGTGGTAAGCTGCTCCACCGCCATGGTGGCCAGGTTCAACGCAAATATTTGCCGCGTCTGGCCGTCCGACTCGGCGAAAACCATCTTGTCTCCTTCTTTTCCTTTCTGTTTGAAAAAAGGGTTGTTGTGGAAATACCAGTTCCCAATGGCGCCGGTTTTCCCCGATAATCGCATCACCTTATGCCCCGTATCCTGGTCGATCCAGACCGCAGGCATAGGCTTTTGAGAACCGGTTACCATAACGGGTTGTGCGTACGACACCCCGTAAACCTGTACCAGCATTGCGAAAACAATTAGTTTTTTCATAATATCATATTTTACCGGCTTCAGCCGTCAGCCCTTTACTTGTTTAAATTGCTCCCTGTTATTACCGAACCAGGCTAAAAGCGAACAAAACTGCCCGTTATAGCTACTTATTCACCTGCACCGCACTATCATTGATCACGAACGGATGCGCGCTTAACATCCTGAACATTTCCGCCCCCGCCAGCAGCACCGGTCCATAGCCATGTGCGGCGAAAACGTTTACCGGGCGGTAATAATAAAATGCAGGGTCGAAGCCCATACCGGTACCCACGCAAGTGCCCTCAACCTGGCCTTTGGCCGACACTTTGCTACTTACCGCGTTCCACGCCAGCAATGCCATAGGACCATACGCCTTCGCGTCGATCCAGCCCTTACCGATGGCATGTGCGATACAGTAAGCGTAAATGGCCGTGGCCGACGTCTCCAGGTACGAATCGTTACGATCGAGCAGCTGGTGCCAGAAACCGGTACCATCCTGGCGGGAGGCAATGCCGTTCACATGCTCTTTCAGCTGTGCGATAATGGCCGCCCGGGCGGGATGGGTTTCCGGGAGCGCATCCAGGATCTCTACCTTGGTCATGATCGCCCAGCCATTGGCACGCGCCCAGTGGAATTGCGGATGCACCGACATTTCCTGCACCCACCCATGCATATATAAACCTCTTTCGTGGTTAAACATACGCTTCGAAAACAGGCCGAACTGTTTGATCGCCTCGTCAAAATATTTACCGTCGCCGGTGAGCTTTCCCATCTGCACAAGCGCAGGAAGGCTCATGTACAGGTCGTCGAGCCACAACGTATTGGGTTGCGGCCGGTTACGCGCCAAGGTGCCGTCCTGCAGGCGGAACTCCCTGGTCATGATGTAGTTGATGTAGTTATCGATCACCGGGCGCAGGTCAGACGTGATCGCCCCGGTACGCGCCGTTTTGATCATGGCCGCGCAAAGCGATCCCGCATCGTCAAGCGCATGCGGATCGATCACGGAACGGACGGGCGTAGTTGCCTTCGGATCGGTTTTAAGCAAGTTCTTATACGCCGAAACGGCATCTGCCAGGAAATTCACGCGGGTTACCGCGTAGTCGGTAAATTTCTTGTCTCCGGTGGTTTCGCCGGCAAGCAGCATCCCCGAATAGGTAACGCCCCATTCATAGCTTGTCAGCCGGAAATCACCGGGTTTAAAGGTGTCGCCCGAGCTTACTTTTGAGAAATCTGCTACCGCCTCACCCTGTTTATTTACCAGCTTAGCCGGGGTTACCTCCTCCAGGTACCGGTACACCCGGTCGAGCACCGCTTTTACATCCTGCTGCGTTGTCTTGCCATAAGGTACGGGATAATCCGGCTGCAACAAATGAAGCGGGGTAGTTACATCATTGCCTTTGGGCACATGCTGGCCATAGGCCGATAAGCCTGAAAACAATAACGCGATAAGTGCTATGGGAAGGAGATCTCGTTTCATATCGGTATGAGGGGTTTGATGTTCGACGTTCAGTTTCCATCAGGCTTCACCAGCGAAACCTTAGGGCTTTCCGGCCATTTGAACTCAGCAAACGCGTCGGGGTGACGGGGGTCGAATGCCGGTCGTTTCACCAGGTATTTCGCCAGTGAAAGTTTATTCGCCTTAATCCCTTCCACAATGATCTTTGCCAGCTCGTACGCGCCATAGGGATTAAAGTGCGTATTGTCGTTCATGTTCTTTTCGGGGTATATCACAAACGCGTTCTTCGATCCTTCCGGCCCCATTGCCTCAAACAGCTGCGTGCTCAGCGCGGTAAGATCGATCAGGGCTACCCCTTTTTCTACGGCTACCTTACGTGCCGCGTCGGGGTAATCCCCATGGGTATTCACCATGGTATTGCCGCTAAATGAACGGCGGGCGGTGGGTGTTACGATCACCAGGGTGCCCCCCTTCTCTTTCACTTTATCGGCGAAGAGGCGTAGCCGGTCGCTGTAAGACTTATATGGGCCGTCGTTCGCGCCTTTCTCCTTCTCGTCGTTATGGCCGAACTCCACAAACACGAAATCGCCGGCTTTCATCACGCTCAGCACCTTATCCAGGCGCTTCTGGCCGATAAAGCTGCCCAGAGACAGTCCCGATTCCGCCTGGTTGGCAATAGCCACACCCGGTTCAAAAAAGCGTGTGATCATCTGTCCCCAAGAAGCCCAGGGCTCTTCTTCCTGGTTCACTACGGTCGAATTTCCCGCGAGGAATACCGTCACCTGGTCATCTACCTTACTGATCTCGAGCGAGCTCAACGCCGTTTCCTGGTCAAACTCCAGCGTAAGCTTATCGTCCCAGTCGAGCTTGGTGAGCTCCCGCTCTTTTAATGCCACCTGTCCGCCAGTGCTGATCTTCCGGTCTTTAACATATACGATGAACGTTTTCGTAATAAACTTCCCGCGAAACGTGCGCACATTTTCCAGCATCAGCCTGCGCGACTCGGCCTTCACCGTGCTGTACGAAGTTCCTTCCGGATCGCCCAGCGTCACTCTCACCTCGTAATTGCCTTCGGGCACGTTCACAGAAAAATAAAAGGGTGTCGTGCTTCGCACCAGGTCGCTCTTTAACGGGTTACTTCCTTTACGGGTTAACCCGGAAGGCCTTGTGCCAAAATCGAAACCAAATCCCGCGGTGGCGGAATATACCGCTTCAGGCAGTACCTGTACGTAGCCGGGAGCCGCTTTACCGGGCCCGAAATCAAATTTAAAGGAAACGGCCTGCTGCGCGTTCGCACCAGCAAACAAGGCGGCAACCAATGCCGATGTCAGAAAGATCCTGGGTTTCATCCGGTCCGATAGTTAGTCGGCTGCAAAGTAGAAAAGGTTGTACGAAACAGCGTCATGCACTGTCATGCCCAGTTCATCGGGTGATTCCTGATGCCAGTACCAGCGCATGATCCGTGTTAAAAACGCCCATGTTCAGCAAGTCCGCGGAAACCCCTTTTTCTTCGATGATCAGCTTTAACTGGTCGATGGCCGCTTCTGCATTTTTTAAGTCACCGGTTTCCCGGTAATACTTCAGCATCTGCGACGACATAAAGAACCTGGTTATCATAAAGTCCGAATTCTTAAACAACGATGCCGCCTGCTGCATATATTTGATGAAGCTGCAGGGCACCTCTTTATTGATAACGGCCCTGAGCAGCAAAAGATTGGCGAAGTTATGCTTGGAATACTCGCTGGTACACACTTCCAGCCTGCTTAAATGCCGCTCGATTTTCGATGCATGTTCCGGATCACCCTCGCCGGCGAAAGAAACACCCTGCAGCAGCAGCAAATGTGCGGCAAAACCCGACCTGCGGCGGTAAAAGATTCCCGGATGGTCGGCACGGATGCGGCAAATGATCGAACTGATCGTTTTCATATCCCCCGAGAAGGCATTAACCAGCAACATACTCATATAGGCCACAGACTGTTCCGGCATTACCGGGCCCTTGCGCGCCCGATCTGCGTGAATGAACCGGTTAACCTGTTCAAACGTCATATCTTCGAACCATGCGACGTCTTGTTGTCCCGACAACTTCATATGCAAGTGGTTAAGGCATAACAGCGGATCGATAGGGCCTTCAAAATGATAGTTCAGCTTTTGCAGCACTATCGCCTGGGTTTTAATACCCAGCAAGTCTAATTTCAGCACTGCGATACATCCCATCACGGCATGATAGGTATACAGGTATTTTTTTTCGTTCGTGGTCAGGCTCAGCAAACGGACTATTTCATGGTAAAAAGGGTCGCTATAGTTCAACAGGCTCAATTCCGCCAGGAAGGCCTGGTGAATATCGAAATCTACAATTTGCAGGCTCAGTTCCGGCCGGCACCTGGTCTTGGCTACCAGTACTTCGGCGATGAACAGCAGCAGGTAACATTTTTCTGAAGGAGGCAGCTCCAGCGCAAGGATGGCGCGCAGCGGTTCGAGCCGCCCCTGCACGATGGTATACCGGGTTACCCATTGCAGGATCTGCACTTTTACCGGGTTACCCCGATATTCCGTGAGCACGTGCTCAAGCAGTTCGTCGCTTACCTCGCCCGCGTATTTCTCGATAAGCCCCATCGAAAGGAAATACTCAAAAATATGCTGGTGCGTAAACCTCACAATTCCGTTGTGAATGGATTGGTCGGCGTGTTTCTCCTCAGCCAGGATGCCGTTTTGAAGCAGTTCGGTAAATGCAAGCTTTTCTCCCGGCTTCCGCATCTCAAACTGTTCGCTATACAACTGGGCGCCATTTTTCCCATAAGCGGTAGACCTGATCATTTCCCGGATAATTGCAACCTTTCCCGGGGTATCGCCCGAAGAATAGATCTTCTGCCGGATAAAATCCGATACCAGCTCATAAAACGTCGCACTTTTATGATAGTCTAAATCTTGATTTTCGTGGCTGATCTGGTAATACAGCTGCAGGTAATACGGGAACCTGAGGTGTTTTTTGAGATTGGGATTTACGTTCTGAAGGTCCGTAAAGTTGCTGTCTATCTTCCTGAGAATAGCCGACACCTCGTTGTCAGAGAGCGGCGGCACGTTAGTCACGTCATCATGCCTGAAATAACAGCCAGGATACCATTTTTCGCCCAGGTAGGCGGATTCCCTGATGCGGTCGTAAAAAGTGAGCCAGCTGTTAGACCGCATGCTCAGGATCACTTTCAACCACGGATTGTCTTCATTTTCGCAGATAAAGTCTATTACGGCGTCAAACAATCGTTCCACCTGGTCGCGTTTGAACAACACATCGTCAAAACCGTCTATTACCACCACCACTTTTCCTTTCCGCTCTGCGGGATAGCGGTTGAAATAATCCGAGAAACTGATCTTATAACCGAACCCGGACTCTAACGACAACCAGTTTTCGAGCGTAAGCGCTCCCGAACTGATCTGCTGCAGTATGCTGGTGTTCATAAACCACACCACATCGTCTTTATACGGTGCATCCTGCGCACGAAAAAGCTGTTCAACCATCCTGCAGAGCAGAATGGACTTTCCATAGCCGGGTTGGGAAACCAGGCAGGTAAAGCTCATCTCAGATGCCATGAAATAATCAAGATCTGTTTCAGCGAACTTCCTGTCGGTGGTTAATGCATAAGGAATACCCGACCGGTTGCGGATGGTTTTAAGTGTAAAGCCTGTAATCTTATCGGCCCTGCCGCGAAATTCTGTCCAGCTGTCTGTTCCAGGTTTTTGCGACAGGTCGTCCATCTCTTTTTTAAACCGGTCCCAACTTTCCAAACCGGCGTATTCGCAAATGGAGGTAAGTGTGAACAACGAGAAATGGTGCTTGGCATCTGCAAATCCAAAAAGTCGTTTAAGCGTGGTTTCGCTTACAAACTTACGGGTAGCTTTATTGATGGCAGCAGAAAGATAACGACAGTCAGCGGGCGTAATACTGGTTATACCGGCTTTATACAGAACAACTTTCTTAAGTTCTCCTAAATAGTAGTTTTCGTTCATAGGCGAAAAATTTTGAGAACGCCCAACAGTATGGTAGCAGGTAGATACGCCCGCTTAACAGGCACGCACGCCCGTTAAATCAAAGCTACAACTTCTATCCCGTTAATTTTGTGTTAAAAGAACAAAAAAATGAATAAAATGAACAGATCAAAAACTACCGCTTGGTCAATGAATAAAATGAATATCACAAATAATATGACTAAAGGTTACTCCATTCAAACTCTTAGCTATGGATCGAACCTCTACTTTGCCGCGGTATCTACGCAGGTACCTTTGCTTAACGCTTACATTATTGCTGATCATCTCAGCACTTATCGCGCAGGCACAGCCTGTGCAACGCGTATATGCAAATAACCAAAACACGAACGTCACCGGCCAGCCATCGGTATCGCTGAATGCCGCGCAAACCGCTTTATTAAACGTGGCTTTAAGCGGCCCCCTGTTAAACACGCTGGCCCGGGTGGAAAATCCCGACAACGCCAAAGACGCTGACCCCCGTACACGCTCATCGCTTTTTGTAACGGCCGCTAATATAGACCTGCTGCCGTTAACCAACGTAACGGTGGGCGGCGTTGCCGAGCAAACACTGCTCTTCACGGGCTCCGATCTGCCAACCGCTACCACACCGGTAAGCATTAAAGTAGGTACAGGATCCTCGCTTGCGGGATTGCTGGACGGAATTACCATCCAGGCGGTAAATAGCGGTGTGCCGGTGGGACCTGTGTTCAGCCAATCAAACGGCAACCTGGCGGCGGTATCAAACGGGCCCAGCCAGCAGGAGATCACCATTGTACCCGGCGTACCCTATAATGGCGTACGTATACGGCTGGCCGCCGAGGGCGGCTTACTCACCGTTGGGGTGGAGTCTCGCCTCGACATCTACCATGCTTATTTCCTTAAGCCCGCCTCAGGCATTAACTGTGATGCGCCGATAGATGCGCTGGGAGGCATTAACGGCACCGTAGTCGCTTTTGGCGGTGTATTTAATGAATTCGATGCCATCGACGGCGATCCCGCCACTTATGCCACGTTAACATCCGGCGCCAATCTTATTGGCGATGTAAGGCATACTACCATATTCCCGGGTGCGTCTGTAGCCGGCGACACTGTCCGGTTTACAATTTCAGTGCCCGGCACCCTGGTACAAGCGCAATTGCTTACCGGGATCTCGGTCGAATCGTTCAACGGCACCACCTCCAACGGGGTGGTGGATAATTCCAGCGGTCTCCTCCAGCTGCAGTTGCTCGACGGTTCGACCAACAGCTACACGATCCAGTTCGTACCCTCCGGGATATTCGACCGGGTAACGCTTCGCCTTGGCGGCGTGTTAAATGCACTGGCTACCATTCGCCTTCACGAGGTTTCGCGCATTATCGCACGCCCGGGTACATCCGTTAACAGTACGGCCGGCGCCGCCGCCACCGTTTGTACCGGTACGGCGGTAAACCTGGCTGTCACCGATCCGCAGCCAGGCGTTACCTATACCTGGTATACCGTTCCCACAGGAGGCTCGGGCACTGCTGGCGCTACCTATTCGCCCGGCGTACTTGCACCCGGTACTTACACCTTCTATGTAAACGCTATGCGCGCAGGTTGTACCAATGCCTCCGGGCGAAACGCCGTGGTGGTTACGGTAACGCCGGCCGGCGTAGTCGCCGCCATCAATGTGAACGGAACGCCGGGCGGCGCTGCCTGTATCAACGGCGCCGTTACGGCCACCATTA
Organism: Hufsiella ginkgonis; assembly: GCF_009834915.1. GTDB lineage: Bacteria > Bacteroidota > Bacteroidia > Sphingobacteriales > Sphingobacteriaceae > Hufsiella > Hufsiella ginkgonis. The sequence continues at coordinate 612,135 of NZ_WVHS01000004.1, forward strand.
ATGTTACCAGCACCGGCATTACCAGCCCGGTATATTACCTTTATAATGGTCCAACGCTGGTTGCCAGCAACACCACCGGCATATTTACTGTTCCGGTAACCGCTGGCGCTTCCTATACCTATAGTGCTGGTGTAAGCGGTACCGGCCTCTGCGAAACGCTGGCCGCCGACCGCAAAAGCGTAAGCTTTACCATCAACCCGCTGCCTGCGGCACCAGTGCTTACACAAACCGGCACAATAACCGTACAAACAGGGGGCACGCTGCTGCTAAACGCCAGTTCGCCCGACGCAGCATCATATGCCTGGTACAAGGATGGCGTATTGCTGCCCGCCTTTACCGGCGCCACCCTCCAGGTAACCAATGCGACTGCAGCCGATGCCGGCGTTTACACTGCCGAAGCGGTAAGTGCCGCCGGATGCCGGTCGCTAAGCGCAGCAACTACCGTGGTGATCGAAGGCTTCCAGA
>NZ_WVHS01000005.1 GCF_009834915.1 Hufsiella ginkgonis
CCGCAAAGCCAGCACCACCACCGGCACCACCGACTACATCGGCGGCATCCATTACGGCACCGTCAGCGGGAACTATGTGATTAACTTCATCCAAACCGAAGAAGGCCGTGCCGTGCGCCAATCCGACAATAGTTACAAGTACGAATACAATCTCACCGATCATTTAGGAAACGTTAGAAAAAGCTTCGATATTTATGCGGGAGCCGCAAGGGTGATCCAGTCCGATGATTATTATCCTTTCGGGATGCAGAAGGCGGGGACGGTGCCGGGGAATGCCAATAAGTATCTGTATAATGGAAAGGAAATGCAGGAGGAATTGGGGCAGTATGATTATGGAGCGCGGTTCTATGATCCGGTAATTGGGAGGTGGAACGTGGTCGATCCGCTGGCAGAGATGGGGAGAAGGTGGTCGCCCTATACTTATGCAATGAATAATCCGATTAGATTCATTGATCCCGATGGCATGTGGGCCTATGATGCCAATGGCAATATGTCAACCCGTGATCCTGATGAAATCAGAGATTTTATGAATTCGCATAAAGGCCGTGACGATGAATCTGAAGAGGAAAACAAAGAGCCGAGGTGGGCATCAAAGCCAGGGTTCGGAGTGCATCAGAAAGCGAATGAGAACGGGATATACAGAAATGGGAAAGCAAAGAAGAAATCGCCTGAAGCAGCACTTCAAAAAACAATGATCGACGCACTGAACGATGCCACTGTGTTCGCTGATGGAGCTGATTTTCAAACAGGAGAGACCTCATTTAGACACTCCATGCGCAATGAAGATACTGACCAAACTGTAGAAGAAGCAATGAATGCTGCTGATGCATTTGTAAGAGCTCAGTTCGCCCAAGCAAAACAATTGTTGAAAGAAGGTAATATCTACGATGCATATTTTGCATTTGGAGTTGGCCTTCATGCCTTGCAAGATGCTACGTCACCCGCCCATTCAGGATTTCAGCAATGGGGTGACAATGTATCCGCCGGCCGCGTTCTCGGCCATGTTACGCAAGAAATGTCTTATCCGGGAAATAATAGTAACCTTCAACGGGTTACCAATGTGTATTTAGCCTGGTTCCAAAAAAGCAACGCTCCGTTGCCTAAGACTAATCTATTCAGGGGTATTCGACACGATTAAAATGAAAGAAACTATAACTCTGGTAGTACTCTACCTTTTATTCCTTGTACTATCGCTTTTCTATCATAGGAGGATGATTTCCACAGAAAGGAAATGGGTCTATATCTCGACTCCTATCTACCTAATTGCCATATGGGGTTACTTTGCCCTGATTCTCAAAATACATCAGTATCTCCGAAACAATAATGTGCTAAAGCTTGATTTTGGACATGCCGAAATATCATTGGTTCTCCTAACGGCTGTATGTTATTTGACGGCAATAGTGCTTATTATAAGCATACTTTATAAAAGGTCGAAGAGGTAAATAAAGAAGCCCGGTGGGATCCGCCGGGCTTTTGTGTTATTTGGCCAGTTCCTGGATCTGCCTTTTGGTCAGGAAGGCATCGATGAACGTCTTGACGAGGTGCTTATCCTCCGGGCTTAACTGCTCAACGAGCTTGAACAGCCGTAACAGTTCCTTGTCGGTCAATTGTGCGGCCACGGCTTCGTCCTGGCTCCCCATCATCAGGAATCGGTCGTGGTATCCAGCGCCTGGGCGAGCTTCTGCAATACGTCCGAAGAAGGCGCGGACTTCTGCGTCTCGTAACGTCCCACCTGGATGTAGGTTAACCCCACCTTTGCGGCCAGTTCGGCCTGCGTCAGCTTCTTTTCCGTGCGCAGTTCTTTGATGCGCCCCCCTATGTTTATGCCTGCCATGTATCGTAGTGCTACCTGTATAGATCAAAAATACTGTTAATAGCCAAAGGTCGGAAAGGTGCCCTGGTAGCCATCATAAAGGGTGTTAAAAGCGACCAGATCATTAAGGTGCTGGAGAAGATACCCAAAAGAGAACGCAATAAGGTACAGGAAGTTACGCTCGACCTGGCTGCCACTATGGAACGTATCGTCACGCGAAGTTTCCCTAAGGCCAAACTGGTTTCCGACCGCTTCCATGTACAGCAGTTGGCCACCGATGCCGTCCAGCAATTACGTATAGAATATCGCTGGCAGGCCATAGACCAGGAAAACCTGGAGATCGAACTGGCCAGAGAGCTTGACAAAGAATATGTACCGGACCTGCTGGAAAACGGAGATACCAGGAAACAATTACTGGAAAGAAGCCGCTACCTGCTTTTCAAGGATGAGGGCAATTGGGTACCCTCGCAGAATCACCGGGCAGAGATCTTGTTCAGGCTGTATCCAGACCTGGAAACAGCGTACAGGCTGAGCAGGAAGCTTTCACATATCTTCAGTTCCACCAAAGACAAGGGAGTTGGCTTTACAAAACTGGCACATTGGTACAACCAAGTCGAGCAAGCAGGAATGAAAGCGTTCTCTTCGGTCAGACGTACTATTCAAAATCATTACCTCACCATCCTGAATTACTTCGACCATCGAAGTACTAATGCTTCAGCCGAATCCTTCAACGCCAAGATCAAGGCCTTCAGGGCAACGTCCAGAGGCGTAAGAGATACCACCTTCTTCCTGTTCCGACTCGCTAAAATCTATGCTTAAATCTTATCGTCCCCCAACTTTTCGTCATGATCCACTTTCCTGACTGATCCCTGATCCCGGGGGAGGGCAAACAAATGACAGAAAAGCAAAACGGGAGCTCATTCTTTCGAAAAGCTCCCGTTTCAGACCTCATTGTAACCGTAGTTCTCGCTGAGGCATCTCGTTTCGCGTACCTGACCGACTGACTTCCTTACTCCGTTTAACCGGGATCCGGGTTTTGTCTTTTACCTGCTGCTGCACTCTTCCGTAGAGTCCTGCAGTGCCCGGGTAACGCCTGGCCAATTTTCCCGCTGTGTTGTCCGGAGACGTCACTGCATCCTGTTTGGCTTCGATTGTTCCACTGAATAATAGTTGTCGGCTGTTAAGCTCACCTACATCGCTGTGGTTTTCTCAGGCTGTCAAAGTACGTTGCACTTGATGTAACTAAGGTACGTATTCATTAAAATTTGTCAAGAGCAAAAAGGCCTTTTTTATAAACACTTTTTTAACAGCTAATGGTGCGTTATCCACACCGCGCTCCCTTACGGAGTTATAAAATGTTTATAACTTGTTTTTTTCGGTCAGGTGTTTCCAGTAACGCCGCGGTACATGTTGCAGGTGAAGCTTCGTATTTTTTCGTTCCCGGATATTTACATGCTTGAAATAATCGTTCCAGAGGCTTTCGTAAAGTGGTTCCTCTTCGTGAAAAATACCAGCGGTCTCTTTCACTCCCACTGTTCGCTGAAGCGTTACTTCGGTCACTTTCTCGAGGTCGTAATAAATGCCGTAGTTGCGTTTCATGTCGTAGATCAGCCATCGCTGGTCGGCATATCGTTTCTCAAAATGATTAAGGATTAGCGGCAGCACGTTAAAATCAGGTTCCACTTCGGCAAAAAAAAGCGAGTCAGACGCAAGCCTGAACCTGACGAAAGCTTCCATCCGGTGTTTTTCGCGGTGTACGCTTTTAGCTACCTGGCTCACACGAAGTACGGCGGCATTGGCAAAAGCTTGCTCCACGCGATCCTTTGAAGAGAATATAAGGCGCGTGTAAGCAAATAGCGTATCCTCAATTCCATGCAGTTCTGATAAAAAGCAAGCATAGAACTGGTGAAACCCGTCTGCTGATAATTTCTTCTTTAACCCGGTGATTACCCGCGCGGCCTTCATAGTATTTGTGGTTACCTCTATGTCCTGGTCGAAAGCGGAAGGCATATGTGCCCGCGCCCGGCGGATCATGCAGTTGGTCAATTTGCGGTCAAACGCTTCAAATATCGCGGAAAGCATTCCCGGCCAGGTATGGTCGTACAACAAAATGATCATCAGAACAGATTTAGTTGCGTGTAACTGCTCTTTAAAAATTTACTTTGCGATTCCGCCAATATATATTGCCTGATGCGTGTGCCGGTAAGATCGCGGTGTACATACTCAGATCGTTTGCAGATGATAAAGTACTTTGCCCGGTTAATAGCCACGCCGATACTTCTCAGGTTCTCCCAATTGAGCTTTTGGAACTTGCGGGCCGCCACGATCTTTTGCGCCGACTGCATCCCGATCCCGGGAACCCGGAGCACCAGGCGCAGGTCGGCAGTGTTAATATCTACCGGGAAATGATGCAGGTTCCGGATAGCCCAGCTTAGCTTAGGATCGATCTCCAGGTCGAGATGAGGGTCCTGGTCATTCAGGAGCTCCTCTACATGGAACCCATAAAACCGCATCAGCCAATCTGTTTGATAAAGCCTGTTTTCGCGAAGCGCAGGAACGGCGCTTCCCATTCCAGGCAGGCGCCTGTCCTGGCTCACCGGCACATATCCCGAATAGTATACCCGTTTAAGGTTAAACGCCTTGTAGAACCGGTGAGCAGTGTACATGATCTCCTTATCTGATTCGCCGGTTGCGCCGATGATCATCTGGGTACTTTGCCCTGCGGGTGCAAAAAGGGGCGCGTGCCTGAGCACCTTCTTTTCTTCCGCCTTCGCCAGGATCTCGTTGTTCAGGTAAGTCATGGGCGAGATCATGTCCTTGCGGTCTTTGTCGGGTGCCAGCAACTTAAGTCCTGCCTCCGTGGGAAGCTCAATGTTCACACTAAGCCGGTCGGCGTATAACCCGGCTTCGTGCATCAGTTCATCGCTGGCGCCGGGAATAGATTTAAGGTGGATGTACCCGTTAAATTTATGTTCGGTCCGCAATTTCTTCGCTACGCTCACCAGCCGTTCCATGGTATAGTCTGCGTTTTTAAAGATCCCGGAGCTGAGGAACAGGCCTTCGATATAGTTCCGACGGTAAAAATTGATGGTAAGGTCTACTACTTCCTGCACCGTGAATGCGGCCCGCCTGATGTCGTTACTTTTACGGGTGACGCAGTAAGCGCAATCGTAAATACAAAAGTTGGTTAACAGGATCTTAAGAAGCGACACACACCGGCCATCCTCCGTATAGGTGTGACAAATCCCGTTCCCGGTATCTCCCAGTCCTTTATTATCATTCTTCCGCGTACTTCCGCTTGACGAGCAGGAAATATCATATTTGGCTGCATCCGCCAGTATCGCCAATTTTTCACGTATCCGTTCCGACATGGTCAAAAATACTAAAATAATTAGTAAATTAAAATCCGCTACAATCATTCAGTATCTTCGCATCAGCAAAATCCCTCCGCCCTGATGAAGCAAAGCCGCGAAATCAAACAGTTCATTTTCAGTCATTATTTTTCCGACGGGCTGCGGATCGCGTTTGGCGGCCTGCTGCCTGCGGTACTTTTCGCGCAGCTTGGCGACCTGGATATGGGTATCAATTTTTCGCTGGGGGCGCTTACGGTAAGCATCGCCGATGCTCCGGGTCCGCAGGTACATAAACGGAACGCGATGCTATTCTGTACATTGTTCATGATCATCTCGCTGTTGCTTACCGGGCTCATCAACGCATATCCTGTTCTCCTTGCAGCGGAGATTATGGTGCTGTGTTTCTTCTTCTCCATGTTTAATATTTATGGGGTACGGGCGGCATCCGTCGGTACTGCGGCGCTCCTGATCATGGTACTGAATATCGACCAGCACCTTACATTTCACGAACTGCTAGTGCATGGCGGCATTATGCTGGGCGGTTGTGCCTGGTATATGGTGTTCAGCCTGTCTATTACGGGGATTCGCCCCTACCGGCTCGCGCAACAATCGCTGGCGCTTTCGGTACGGCAGGTCGCCGACTATTTGCGGTTAAAAGCCCTGTTTTACGATAGCGATACCCCCGCCGACGAAACCTATAAAAAGCTGATCTCTCAACAGATCACCGTACACGAGCACCAGGACAGTACGCGCGAACTGTTATTTAAAAGCAGGCTGCTGATGAAAGAATCGACCAATACGGGCCGCCAGTTGGTGCTGGTATTCGTAGACGTGGTTGACCTTTTCGAACAGAGCATGGCCACCCATTACGACTACCAGGCGATCCATAAGCAATATGGCCGCACCGGGGTGCTCGAGTCGCTGCAAAGTGTGATCGGGAAGCTCGCCGATGAGCTCGAAAACCTCGCCTATTATATCAACAATAACCAGCAGCCGGTGCCGGTTTACCGGTTTCAGCCGGAGCTGGAGCATCTCAAGATCGTTATCGACCAGGTAGAAAGCGAGCACAAGGTGAACAACCTGGTACTCAAAAAGATCCTGGTAAACGTTCGCAACATCGTAAATCGCCTGCAAAAGATCTATAGCTACTTCAATCCCACACAATTGGCTTCCGCCAAGATCAGGAGCGAAGCCGATCTGTCCAAATTCGTTTCGCACCAGGACTACGACCCCAAGTTGTTCCTGGATAACCTGAGCTTTAAATCGTCTGTTTTCAGGTATTCCGTGAGGCTGGCCATCGTTGCGGTAACGGGGTATCTCGCCTCCAAGCTCTTCCCACTGGGGCATCATAGTTATTGGATCCTGCTTACCATTATCGTGATCGTGAAGCCGGGGTTTAGTCTTACCAAACAGCGTAATTTCCAGCGCGTGGCAGGAACCATCGCAGGAGCCGCGATCGGGCTACTGATCCTGGCATTTGTGAAGGACCAAAATGCCCGGTTCGTTTTCCTGCTGATCTTTATGATCCTCACGTATAGTTTCCAGCGGCTTAACTACGTGATAAGCGTATTGTTCATGACGCCTTATATCCTGATCATGTTCAGTTTTCTTGGCATGGGAAGCCTTAGTACCGCGCAGGAACGCATTTTCGATACCATCGTGGGATCAGTGATCGCGTTTACGGCCAGTTACCTTATTTTCCCTTCGTGGGAATCGCGGCAGCTAAAAGGATTTATGCGCGCTCTTCTCATTTCCAATTATTTTTACCTGCAGAAAGCGGCATACCTGTTAGCCGGCAAACTCCCCGATATGACTGAATACAAGCTCGCCCGCAAAGCGGTGTATGTAAATTCGGCGAACATGGCTTCCTCATTCCAGCGGATGCTGGCCGAGCCAAAAAGCAAGCAAATGAACCCGAAAAATGTGCACAAGTTTATTGTGCTTAACCACATGCTTTCGTCGTACACCGCAAACCTCATTTTCCACCTGCTGCAAAGCGAAAACAGGGTCGCCAGCAGCGAACATGTAAAATTGGTTAAACGTGCTTTGTACGTATTGTCGGCCGCCATTAACAGGCTGCACGCGGAAGGAGAGCCTGATTTTAAAGAGCCCGAGATCGTGCTACGCGGGAAAGAATTGCCGCCAGCCTTACAAACTGCCGACCATAAACTGGTAAGTGAGCAGCTGGATTTCGTTGTGAACGTAGCTGCGGACATTCAAAAGATCGCGGAAGACCCGGAAAGGGTTTAAAAAAACAGTTCCTGTGCCAGCCTGAAGGTATTGCAATGGGCCTCCACGATGTCGATGATCCCCGGTGAGTAGCCGCCGCCCATGCTTACCTGCACCGGGACCTTACGGGAGTGGCAAAGCTCCAGGACCAATTTATCGCGGGCAGCGCATCCTTGCCGTGTTAGCTTCAAACGGCCCAGGTTATCGGTAGCGAGCACATCCACCCCGGAGAGGAAAAACACGAAGCCTGGTTTTACGCGGTCGAACAAAGGAACCAGGGTTTGTTCAAGGGTCGAAAGATAGGTGTCGTCGCCTGTCCCATCGGCGAGACCGATGTCAAGGTCTGATTTTTCCTTCCTGAACGGGAAATTATATTCCGCGTGCATGGAAAACGTGAATACGCGTTCTTCACTTTTAAAGATCTCGGCGGTGCCGTTCCCCTGGTGCACATCCAGGTCCACGACCAGGATCGCGTCCGCCAGCTTTTCGGCCAGCAGGAAATTTGCGGCGATCGCCTGGTCGTTAAGCAGGCAAAAACCTTCGGCCCAATTTGATCCGGCATGGTGCGTGCCGCCTGCCACGTTAAAGGCGATGCCGCTTTCGAGCGCGAACCGGCAACAGGCGACGGTACCGCCGGCGATGATCATTTCGCGGTCAACCAGCTGCCGCGTCAACGGGAAACCTGTTCTCCGGATCTCTGCAGGAGACAGCCGTAGGTCGCGCAGCCGCTCCCAATAGTTTTTCTCATGTGTAAGCAGGATGACTTCTTCCGACACCTTGACGGGCGGGAAAAGGTCGTCTTCCAGGATTGTGCCTTCATAGCGTAGCTGTTCCGGGATAAGCCCGTACTTGATCATCGGGAACCTATGGCCTTCCGCCAGCGGTAAGATGTAAGCCGGGTCGTAAGCTATTTTCATGGAATGATCACACTTCCATGCCGAGCAAACATTTGCCGAGCCGGTAAACGTCTTCAAACGTATTATACAAAGGCACGGGACTTACCCGGATCACATCCGGCTCGCGCCAATCGCCGATGATGCCGTTCGCCGCCAGGGCCTGGAACGCTTCCCGGCCGTTAGCGCGGGCAATTATCGAAAGCTGGCAGCCTCTCGCCGCCGGATCAGCAGGGGTGATGATCCTGAACCGTTCGCTCCCTGCGCGGCTGTTTACTTCGCGGATCACGAATTCAAGAAAACCCGTCAACCGGATACTTTTTTCGCGAAGCCGGTTTATTCCGCCGGCCCGTTCAAAGATCTCCAATGCCGCTTGGTGTATGGCAAGCAATAAGATCGGTGAGGTACTTAGCTGCCAGGCTTCCGCACCGCGGGACGGCGAAAAATCCTTCTCCATCCTGAACCGGCTGTCGATGTGATTGCCCCACCATCCCTCGAACCGGGGATAAGGGGCCGAAAAATGTTTTTCGTGTACAAACAGGCCCGCAATCCCGCCCGGCCCGCTGTTCAAGTATTTATAGGAGCACCAGCAGGCGAAATCCACATTCCAAAGATGCAGTGCGAGCGGCACATTCCCGGCGGCATGCGCCAGGTCGAAGCCCGCTAATGCGCCTGCGGCATGCGCGGCCCGGGTGATAGGCCCGATCTCATAAAACTGGCCTGTATAATAATTGATGCCGCTGAAGAGCACCAGCGCAAGCTCACCGGCATGGTCGCTGATCGCCTTCAGGATATCTTCGGTTCTAAGCAGCTCTTCATTTTCGCGCGGCGATACCTCGATCACCGCCGTTGCCGGGTCGAAGCCATGAAACCGCACCTGGCTGGCCACGATATACTGGTCGGATGGAAATGCACCCGCCTCCATCAGGATCTTATATCTCCCGGCCGAAGGACGATAAAAGCTCACCATCGCCAGGTGGAGATTAACGCTCAGGCTGTTCATTACCGATATCTCATCGACTTGTGCCCCCAGGATGGGCGAAAGCAGCGCCCGGATCTGGTGGTGATAAGAAAGCCACGGTTTTTTACCTTCAAACCACCCTTCCACCGCCTTCTGCTGCCAGGCGTCGAGCTGCTCGGCGAGAAATGCTTTTGCGGATCCCGGCTGGAGCCCTAATGAATTTCCGCATAAATAGGTAGCCCTTTCCCCCGCATGTTCGGGCAAAAGAAACTGATCACGGAAAGTGTTAAGCGGGTCACTACTATCGCAGTAACGCGCAAACCCGAGGCTAAATTCTCTTCTCAATTATGGTTACGCCGATCAATTTTACAGGCTGATCGTTCTTCCAAATATAGGTAAATCCGTGATCCGGACGCTGTACGGCCTTTCGGCATCTATGCATTATCGCCAAATAAATGTTTGCACTTTTATTGCGCCGGGTCCAAACCATATTATGGTATATACGTATATTGCAAGTGAATGTGCCAACATGAGTTATGTCGAAACCACCTGATAATTATGTTAATGAAGAGGGTCGCCAGTTAGCCGCTGAGCGTTACCGGCATTTCCACGACGGCCGGCATGCTGACCTGAAAGACATCGTTATGCTGGCCTCCCAGATCTGCGAGACACCGATCGCACTGATCACCCTGGTGGGTAAGGATGTGCAATGGATCAGGACGCAACAGGGTATAGATGAGACGATCACGCAAATCCCCCGCGAGTTGTCTTTCTGTACGCATACCATCCAGGAAGATGACATCCTTGAAGTGCATGATGCGCAGCTCGACAGCAGGTTCGCCGCACTTCCCTTTGTTACCGGCGATCCGTACATCCGCTTTTACGCCGGATCGAACCTCCAGAGTTACGATGGGTATAACGTAGGTACGTTATGTGTAATAGATACCGCACCGAAATCGCTTTCCAATGCCCAAAAGGAGGCGCTTGCCGCACTCGGCCGACAGGTAAGCAACCTGATGGAGCTCGACAGGAGCCTGAAGTCGCTGCAAAATAATGTAGACCAGGTACAGATGCAGAAGTTTGATATGGAAGAAGCCCGGCTAAAGCTCCATGCCATTCTCGATAGCTCTACCACTTACCACCTACTTTTAAACCCCAGGCTCCAGGTGTTGACGTTTAATAAAGGAGTGGCCGATTTCGTGAGAAAATTCCTGGGTAAAGAAATCATGGCTGATGACCCGATCAGCCACTACTTCGAGCCTAAGATGCTTGAAAAAGCGCAGCCCAACTTTAACCGGGCGCTGAAAGGCGAAACCGTGACCGTTGAGCGGCTGGTTGAATTCGGCATCCATAAGCCTTGCTGGTGGGAGCTCACCTTCACACCGGCCAGGAATTCTTTCGGCGATATTATCGGGATCTCGTTCCACGCCGTAAATATCCATGAACGCAAGGAACACGAAGAAAAAGTAAAACAGCAAAATAACCTGCTGAGGAAGATCGCGTACATCGAGTCGCACGAGCTCAGGGCGCCGGTTTCTTCCATCATGGGAATTATGGACCTGATCCGCTCAGAGCATGGCGAGATACCGCGCGAATACCTGGAGCTGCTGGACAAAGCGGTGCATCAACTGGACGAAAAAATTCAAAAAGTAGTTCATTATACCGGCGAGCTTGATATAATATAAATCAGGAAAATATTTTATTAATCATTAATTAATAATTGTATCTTAGCGATGTGAAAACACTTGTCGCTTTGTGGGATGATTTTATCTCGTTGTTCTTCCCGGTTCTTTGCATGGCATGCCGGCAACCCTTATATGGCGGGGAAGCGATTATTTGTACCGATTGCGTTTTTCATCTGCCTTATACCGGGTTTCACCATGATCCCGGGAATCGCATGGCCCGGCAGCTATGGGGAAGGATCACTTTCAACGCAGCAGCAGCTTGCCTGTATTTTCGAAAGGGAGCAAGGGTGCAGAGCCTGGTACACCAGTTAAAGTACCGGCGTCAGCCGCATATAGGTAACAAAATAGGTGAACTTTATGGCGTATCTCTTTGCGAGTCGGAAAGCTTTAAACAAGCCGGCCTGGTGGTGCCTGTGCCGCTGCATCCGCTGAAGCTTCGCAAACGGGGTTACAACCAGAGTGCGCATTTTGCAGAAGGACTGTCACATTCCATGGGCATACCTGTTTTGTGCGACAACCTGGTGCGGGTGGCAGACAGGGAAACACAAACAAGAAAATCGCGGTTTATGCGATACGAGAACATGAAAGACGTTTTTATGATACGCGACCCGTCGCTATTCGCCGGTAAGCACATCCTGCTGGCCGACGATGTGTTAACCACGGGAGCGACCATAGAAGCGTGCTGCCTGGAATTGATGAAGGTCCCCGGCGTAACCGTAAGCATTGTGACGATCGCTTTTGCAGACTAATATTAACAATCTTATTAACTTGCCCTTAAATAGCCAGTCTCGTGAGAATCTTTGTATTGATCTTTTTTTCAGCGGCACTGCTTGCATCCGGGTGCAGGAAGGAGGATAAGATCAGCTACGATCCGTCGGCCAGGCTTTCTTTTTCGGGAACGTCGCTGTTTTTCGACACTTTATTTACAGGCGTAGAATCCGCCTCCCGGCGGGTAACGATTTATAACCGACATGATCATGCGTTGCGGATCTCCTGGCTGAAGCTCGGACGCGGCAAAGGTTCCCCTTTCGATCTCATCATCGACGGGAAAAGTGCCGATAGTGCGGGTAATATCATGGTAAGAGGGAAAGATTCGCTGATCGTGTTTATTAAAGCCACGGTGCCGCCTACTGCGGAGGTGGCCGCCTTTGACGTCAGGGATTCTATCACGGTCCTGATCAACGGGAACCGGCAGTCTGTTGAGCTTACGGCTTTTGGCCAGAATGTTAATTTCTATAACGACAGCATTATTAACCAGGACCGCACCTGGAACAATCGCCTTCCCTACCTGGTGTATAGAACATTGGTGGTTGAGGCCAATAAAACGCTGACGATCCAGCGGGGATGCCGGATCTATTTCCACAAAGATGCACGGCTGTTCGTGAGAGGAACGCTTCGCGTGGAGGGTAGCTTCGCGGAACCGGTCTCGTTCTCGGGCGACAGGCTCGAAAAGCTGTATACCAATTTACCCGGTCAGTGGAGCGGGATCCATTTTTCGGGTACCAGCACCAATAACCTGATCCGCAATGCGGTGATCAGGAACGCGCTTACGGCCATACGCTCGGATTCTGTACAAGGTATCGCACCAAAACTCGTACTGGCAAACAGCATCGTAAAAAATATGCAGGTTAGCGGTTTTAGCGGCTACCGAACGAGCCTTGCAGCATTTAACAACCTCTTTTATAATTGCGGACAGTATCTTTTTTATGGAGCTTTCGGCGGCACTTATAACCTGAAGCAGAATACCTTCGCCAACGAGGGCTTTATATTTCCGCGACAGATGTCTTCGGTATATTTCTCAGATTTTGACCCTGGTAAAACGCCGGTAATAACGGGCGAACTATCATTAACACTGGTAAACAACATTATTTGGGGGAGCCTGGCTACAGAACTGGTGATTGAACGAAAAGCTACCACTGGCGCGGCCACCCAATTGCTGCTTACCAACCTTTTTAAAACCAGCAACACCAGTTTACTAAACCCGGGAAATAACTTTAACGCCGACCCGTTTTTTATCTCCCCGCAAGCAGGAATCTACCGGTTAGGGAATATGAGTCCAGCATTGAATAAAGGAATAGACCTCAGTATGGATCCTGATTTCAATAATTATTTATCGGTAGACCTTCAAAATACGAAGCGGAATTTTCCATCAGAGGCAGGTTCTTATGAAAATTGAAGCTGATTAGAAAAAAGATAAAAAAAAGATAAAAAAAATGAAACCTTGTAATCGATTGTCAGTATAAGTACCTGAGAGCGTTAATTTAGATAGAAAAAGCTGGCAGCCGCGATGGCACCAGCTTTTTCTTTTTAGACTATTCGCCAAGATATTTTTCGATCTTTTGGTATAGATCAGTTGGTGCAAAAGGTTTCTGCACATAATCATTCATGCCCGCCAGCAGGATATCCTGGAGGTCGGAGCTTAACACGGAAGCCGTTAAAGCGATAATAGGAAGCTCCCGGTAGTATTTATCTTCCAGCATGCGGATGCGGCGAACCGCTTCAAAGCCATCCATCTCAGGCATCTGGATATCCATAAGTACCAGGTCGTAGTGTTTCGCCCGGATCTTTTCGATGGCGACGCGGCCATTTTCTGCCACATCAGCTTCGATTCCCCATTTAGCCAGTACTTTTCTTGCCAGCAAACGGTTAATATCATTGTCGTCAACTACGAGCACATCGGAGGAGAACGTTTTAAATGTACTTTTTTCCTGGTTCTGTTGTGTCACTTCTATGGCCCTTTGGAATGAAATAGTAAAAATAAAATCAGAACCTTTACCCTCTTCACTTAGGACAGAGATCCTGGAGCCGAAAAGCTCGATCAGCCTCCGGGTAATTGCAAGCCCCAGGCCTGTGCCGCCATAGTTCCTGGCGGTATCGCTCTTTTCCTGGGTGTAAGCCTCAAAGATATAATCTATTTTATCTTTTGCGATGCCGATCCCGGTGTCTGACACTTCAAAACGTATGGAAACGCTTTCCTGGTCCTCGCTTACCAGGATGAGCCTGAGCCTCACCTCTCCTTCGTGCGTAAATTTAAGCGAGTTACCGATAAGGTTGATCAATACCTGGTAAAGGCGCGTTTGATCACCTCTTACCAGGTCCGGTATGCGGTGATCGATCTCGGCATGCAGCGCGATACCCTTCTCCTTCGCTTTAAAACGGAAAGAATCCATGGTACGGGTCACCAGGTCGTGCAGGTTTACGTTCACCGACTCGAGCTGAAGATTGCCGGTTTCTATTTTCGTAAAATCGAGGATGGCATTTAGTAGCGAAAGCAGGTTCTCTGCTGAAAATTTAAGGATATCCAGGTGTTCGAGCTGGGAAGCTGTAGGGTTATCCTCCATCAGGATATGTGTCATCCCGATCACCGCGTTGAGCGGCGTGCGGATCTCGTGGCTCATCACCGAGACAAACATTTCCTTGGCCCGGCTCAAGGCCAGTGCCTCCTCGCGGGTTTTAATCAGTTCCTGCTCAGCAAGCTTACGCTCAGAAATGTCGTTTACGATCTCTATTTCCTGCTCAACGGCCCCGTACTGGTCAAAGATCGGGGTATTTGACACTGAAACCCAGATCGGGGTACCATCTTTTTTATAGTTAAGGAGCTCCGCGTTAAAGGGTTTTGATTCCCGCGAGAGCGTGCGCACACGTTCCAATTCATGAATATCGGTGTCGGGGCCTTTCACCACATCACCGATCCTTTTACCGGCCACATCTTGCAGCCCGTACCCGGTGATCTTTGTAAAAGACTCGTTCACCCATTTAACGCAACCTTTATCGTCGTTGATCACTACGCCGTTCACCGTTTTGCTGGCCACCAGCGAAAGCAATGTGATCTGTTCGTCGGCTTTCTTTCTTTCGGAAATATCTACGATGATCCCAACCTGCCGTTCAACTTCACCTTCCTGGTTAAAAAGCGGGTTATTGGAAATAAACACCCAGGCATCAGTCCCGTCTTTCCGGCTGATGATTATTTCGATCTCGTAAGGCTTTTTATCGAGCACGGCCTGTTTGGCGCTTTCCAGGGTAGCAACATTGCTTTTTTTCCCGATCAGCCGTTCGGCGAAAGTGTGACCCTTCAGTTCTTCGTATGAATACCCGGTGATCTTCTCAAATGCATCATTTACCCAGATGATCTCGCCGTGCGCTTTGCGGATAAACACGCCACTTGCCGATTTGGCGGCCGCCAGGGAGAGTGTTTCGAGCCGTTCCTCATCTTTTTTACGCTCCGTAATGTCGGTAATGATCTCCACTTCTTTGTCGATCTCGCCGGCATCGTTCAACACCATGGAGTTCATTACAGAGAGCCAGATGGGTTGGCCGTCTTTGCGGTAAACCAGCAATTCTACGGAGAACGATTGTTTATTCCTGGTAAACTCGCGTGCTTTCGCTATCGTATTTTCGTCTGTGCCTTCTCCCTTTAATATATCACCGAGCTTTTTCCCGGAGAGGTCGGCGATGGTATAACCGGTGATCCTGGCGAATGCGTCATTTACCCATATTACTTCGTTATCGGCATTGCTGATCACCACCCCGTTGTTTACCTTACTGGCAACCACGGAAAGCTGTTCCATCTCCGAAAGCAGGTTTTTCTGGTTAGTAACGTCACGTCCGTTTGTAAACCATTTCCTTTTTTTGGTGGAAGCGGCCCAACTGATCCATCGTATGCTTCCGTCTTTGGTACGGATCCGGGTTTCCAGTTCAAACTGGCGGTCGCCCTGCATGATCTTTCCAGTAATGTGCTGAATGGTTCTTTCGCGGTCTTCTTTCAGGCAGAAGTGCCACATATTGCGGCCAACCGCCTCTTGTACCTGGTAACCCAGGATCTTGGTCACCGAATTATTAATCATCTCGATCTTACCATACTGATCGAGGATGCAATGCAGCTCGCCCGATGTATTGAACATCGTGTTAAACTCTTCGTACCTGGCAAGTGTTTCCTGCAGCTGGCGGTTCTTTTTGGCTACCTCCATGTGCGAGACCACCTCGTTTGCAAGGACACGCAAGGCATCTTTCTGGTGATCATCCAGTTTATTTGGCTGGTAGTCCATCACGCAAAGCGTGCCTACTTTATGCCCGTCGGGCGTAACCAGCGCCGCCCCGGCGTAAAAACGGATATTTAAATCACGGGTAAGAATATCGCCGGCGAAACGCTCGTCCGCCAGCGTATCGGTGATCTCGAAAACAGAATGATCGAGGATGGTATTCTCGCAGAAAGCGACATTCCTGGGAAGCCCGGTGGCCTGGATCCCGAACCGCGATTTCACCCAAAGACGATCCTCATCGATGAGGTTTATCAGGGAGATCGGTGCTTTACAGATATAAGATGCAAGCCTGGTGATCGCGTCGAACTCCACCTGGTCGGCGGTGTCCAGTACACCGTAATCATAAAGTGCCTGAAGGCGCCTGCTTTCCAGTTCAAGATCTATAACCTCATCCACTTTGTTCCGATTATAATCGTTTTTGCGAGCCCTGCTATTTATTTGTACAGCGGGAATTCCTCCATCAGCTTGTGCACTTTTTTACGCACTTTATCCTGATTTTGTTCGCTTTCTGGATCAGAAAATACTTTATCGATCAGCTCTACGATCGCTTCCATGTGCTTTTCTTTCAGGCCGCGGGTAGTAATGGCCGCGGTGCCGAAGCGGATCCCGGACGTAATGAATGGCGACTTATCGTCAAATGGAACCATGTTCTTGTTGGCAGTGATCCCGGCTTTTTCGAGCACGTTCTCTGCGAGCTTACCGTTGATGTTCTTATTGCGCAGGTCGATCAGCATCAGGTGGTTGTCTGTTCCGCCCGAGATGATCTTGTAATTAAGCGCAGTAAATGCGTTGGCCATTGCTGCGGCGTTCTTCTTCACCTGGAGAATATATTTCATGTAAGGATCGCTCAGCGCTTCGCCAAAGGCGATGGCTTTTGCAGCGATAATATGTTCAAGCGGACCTCCCTGTGTTCCCGGGAAAACGGCCATATCCAATACCGCCGACATAGGCTTAAGATCGCCTTTAGGCGTTTTTATTCCAAAAGGGTTTTCGAAATCCTTACCGAGCATGATCATACCGCCGCGCGGCCCGCGAAGCGTTTTATGCGTGGTGGTGGTTACGATGTGGCAATGCGGCATCGGGTCGTCCAACAATCCACGTGCGATCAGTCCGGCGGGGTGCGAAACATCAGCCACCACGAGGGCGCCAATTTCATCGGCTACTTTACGGATAAATGCATAATCCCAATCGCGGGAATAAGCCGAAGCGCCGCAAATGATCACTTTAGGTTTTTCAGCCAGTGCGGTTTCTTCCAATTTTTTGTAATCGATGAGGCCAGTTTCCCTATCAACCCCATAAAATGAAGGCTCATAAATCTTCCCGGAAAAATTAACCGGCGAACCGTGGGTGAGGTGACCGCCATGGGAAAGATCGAAACCCAGGATCTTATCGCCTGGTTTTAATATGCCCAGGAAAACCGCCGCATTCGCCTGTGCGCCTGAATGCGGCTGCACATTTACCCACTCTGCATTAAAAAGCTGTTTCGCGCGATCGATCGCGATCGTTTCGATCTCGTCAACAATCTCACAACCGCCATAATATCGTTTTCCAGGGAGGCCTTCGGCATATTTATTTGTTAATACGGAGCCGGCGGCCTCCATCACCTGTTTACTGACAAAGTTTTCGGATGCAATAAGCTCAATGCCATTTTCCTGGCGCTTGCCTTCTTCTTCGATCAGTTGAAATACAAGTTTATCTTTCTTCATTATGTATGTAATAGTTTATTGTTGACAAAGGAGGTATAAGAGATGTTCTTAAATTCCGCGAATTTAGCTTAAATTCTTCTCTTCTACCCAGAAATTATTATAGCCAAGACCTACCTGGATAGAAATGAGCTGCTGCTGGAGCATTTCGAGCACGGCCAGGAAGTTATATACGAAATGCACGCGGTTATCAGATGACCGGAGGATCTGTTTAAAGTCCATTTTCTTATTAAGCAGGATAAGATCTGCAATGATCTTCTTCTGCTGTTCGATGCTGTAGGGGTACTGAACTACGGTATGTACCACCTGCTCGCTCTGTTTTTTATATTTACTCATCAGGCGGTCGTACACCAATAACAACCGGTAAAGATCGAAAGAAGCCAGTTCCTCGCCCGGCTCGGCGATCAGGGCGGCCTGCCGGACGTCTTCGGCGATGGTACCGCGCTTTTCTACGAGGAAACGCTCGTGCTCCAGGACCCTCAGCTCCCCGGTAACCAGCTTGATCTTCTTATATTCGATCAGTTTTTGTACGAGATCTTTACGGGGGTCCAACTCATCGTCTTCCGGGTCGAAACGAGGGAGGAGCATCCTGGCTTTTATGCGCATCAGCGTCGCAGCAACCACGATAAACTCGCTGGCGAGCTCGATATTGAGCGAATTCATCCGGTGAATATACTCCAGGAAATCGTCCGTGATCTTAGAGATCGAGATGTTGTGAATATCCAGTTCGTCGCGTTCGATAAAAAACAGCAGCAGAT
Organism: Hufsiella ginkgonis; assembly: GCF_009834915.1. Classification (GTDB taxonomy): domain Bacteria; phylum Bacteroidota; class Bacteroidia; order Sphingobacteriales; family Sphingobacteriaceae; genus Hufsiella; species Hufsiella ginkgonis. The sequence continues at coordinate 18,435 of NZ_WVHS01000005.1, forward strand.
CGAAAGGCCCCTCGAATTGGGGTAATTTTATTTCGAACGTATCGGCAGAAATCACGTGTAAAAATACGTAAGAATAGGTGAAACAGGAAATTGCGGGATTTCAGTTGACAGCAACCAGTTCCTATGTGGCACCGCAGGTGAACTGATTACTGACAACTGACAACTGACCCCTGACAACTGTAAGATTTTTTATATAAATTTGTACCCAACTCAGTATTTAGTACCCCTATGGAAGTTAAGGCGGGTGAATTATTAGAACAGATCCATTATCCATCTGATTTAAAGAAACTTACGGAAAGTGATCTTGAGCGTGTTTGTAAGGAGCTCCGCCAGTATATCATCGATGTGGTGTCTGTTAACGGCGGACATTTCGCAGCCAGCTTAGGGGTAGTGGAGCTAACCGTGGCACTGCAATACGTGCTGAACACACCGTATGACCAGTTGGTATGGGATGTAGGCCACCAGGCCTACGGGCACAAGATCCTTACCGGCCGCAGAAGCTCTTTTCATACCAACAGGATTTATAAAGGGATCAGCGGCTTTCCTAAACGCGGGGAAAGCGTATTTGATACGTTTGGCGTTGGCCACTCGTCCACCTCGATCTCAGCCGCTTTGGGCATGGCGGTTGCGTCTACCTATAAAGGAGAAACCGACCGGCAACATGTCGCCGTAATCGGCGATGGCGCGATGACCGCCGGCCTTGCTTTCGAAGCGCTAAACCATGCCGGTATCGAAAACTCAAACCTGCTGGTGATCCTGAACGACAACTGCATGTCGATCGATCCCAACGTAGGTGCGCTGAAAGAGTATCTCACCGACATTACCACATCAAAATCATACAACCGCTTCCGCGATGACATTTCGCATGTGCTGGGTAAGATCTCTGAACTTGGCCCGAATGCGCACCAGATCGTAAAGAAGCTCGAAAAAAGCATCAAGGGAACCCTGCTGAAGAAAAGCAACTTCTTCGAGGCGCTTAAATTCAGGTACTTCGGGCCGATTGACGGGCACGACGTAAAACACCTGGTAAAGGTATTGAAAGACCTGCGGGATATCCCCGGTCCGAAGCTGCTGCATTGCGTGACCGTAAAGGGTAAAGGTTTTGCATTAGCCGAAAAAGACCAGACCAAATGGCACGCTCCCGGCCTTTTCGACAAGATCACCGGGGAAATAAAGCGGACGGTCCCCGATAAGCCACAGCCTCCAAAATACCAGGACGTATTTGGACACACCCTCTTGGAGCTCGCGGAAAAGAATTCCAAGATCATGGGGATTACACCTGCCATGCCTTCCGGGAGCTCACTGAACATTATGATGAAGGCGATGCCGGATCGCGCGTTCGACGTGGGGATCGCCGAGCAGCATGCCGTTACATTTTCGGCCGGCCTGGCCACACAAGGGCTGGTGCCATTTTGCAACATCTATTCCAGCTTTATGCAGCGGGCGTATGACCAGGTGATACACGACGTAGCGATCCAAAAACTTAACGTAGTATTTTGCCTTGATCGTGCGGGTCTTGCAGGCGCCGACGGCCCTACTCACCATGGGGCTTACGACATCGCGTTTATGCGGTGCATCCCCAACCTGGTGGTTTCGGCGCCGATGAATGAAGAAGAACTGCGCAACCTGATGTATACCGCCCAATTGCAGGATATGGGCCCGTTCGTGATCCGTTATCCGCGCGGCAACGGGGTAATGCCGCACTGGCAAACACCCATGAAAGCCATCCCGGTGGGTAAAGGCCGGAAAATATGCGACGGCGAAGATGTCGCCGTTCTCACCATCGGTACGACCGGAAATGAAGCCCTAAAAGCCTTCGTAGAACTAAATGCAGAAGGAATACACCCTGCACATTACGATATGCGGTTTGTAAAGCCTCTCGACGAAGAATTACTGCACGAAATATTCCAAAAATTTAAGAACCTGGTTATCGTAGAAGATGGCTGCGTGGTGGGAGGCTTCGGAAGCGCTGTGCTCGAATTCATGGCAGACAACGGTTACGCGGCAACGGTTATTCGTCTGGGCATCCCGGATAAAGTGATCGAACATGGTGAACAACCTGAGCTTTGGGCTGAATGCGGGTACGACGCACAGGCCATTATGAACGTCACCCGTAAACTTACCGTAACCCGTACAACCAGCAGCATCGCTTCCTGAGTTATCAAGCCTGTTTCTTTTGTGCTTTATATTTAACCTGCCGGGAGAGCTTTTCGGAAGGATCTTCTATGAGCCTGCAAAACACCCAGGAGACAAGTATTACGAAAACCAGCGTGGTCGTAAAAATAGCCAGGCCGTAGCCGGTACCGGCCTCCTGCTTTAGCACGGAGATCAGTTTAAGCCCCAGGATGAAGTGGATGAGGTAGATTGAATAAGAAATATTTCCGAAGAACTTCAGGTAAGCCGGAACCTCGCCATGGTAAAGCAGGACCACCATGATGGCAAAAAGCGTAGCCAGCGCAGCCGGGCCTCCCTGCCATAAAAAACACAGGCCAAGCAGCGCTAACAACAAAGGATAGGTAAACTTTTTTGGCAACTCGTTTTCAGCAATCACGAACCCCAAAATCCCCACCAGGAAGAAAATAAGGTATGGAGCCAGCGTAACACCGTTGCGCAAACCGATGGCCAGGCAGGCCGCAACTAATAGCGGCAACGCAATAAACAATGCCACCTTAGGTGATTTATTCAACAGCACGTAAAAGAGCCCGACAAAAAGATAATACTGTGCTTCCACCGCCAGCGACCAAAAGACGGGATTATCACCCGGTATGTGCAGGTAAAACAGACTTGCAATAATTGACGATGCTGTTTCGGGAAATGCGACACCCCTTACCCGGTACGAAAGGAACGTCACCAGCAGGGTAATAGCCAGCGCCAGCAGGTATGGCGGGTGCAGACGTAACAGGCGTTTATACAGGAATACGGGATAATCGCTAAGCTGATACTTTCCCTGGTGTAAGCTAAGCGGGATCACAAAGCCGGAGATCACGAAGAACACTTGCACACCGTATCCGCCATAAGCGGCCAGCAAGTTAAACACCGGCCATGCCGGATCACCGGCGGCAGTTGCTTTGGCCAGGTGCCCGACGCAGACAGACATCACGGCAATGCCTCTCAAAAGCACCAGGCTGTCGAGCTTCTGCCTCGGGGAACGCAACGATCCGGTCATCACCAGCGAAGGGAATGCTATTAAAAATCAAAATATAAATTCCGGAAGGAACTTTTCACGCCGATGGTATACAGGGCAGCCTCGTTTTTCCCAAGCCGATTTCGTTCACTCCTCAGGGTCAACCCGCCTTCGAGACGCAGGTTAATACGCGGATTCATCATCCAGGCAAGTTTGAGATCGCCATAGTACAGGCGGGTGTTAATGCCCTGGCCGGTATCGTTGCCATACTCCAGTGTCCTGGTAACATATGATTTAAGGATATCACCCCCGTAGTTGGCGTTCGCCGGATCGATCCCATAGCTGGCGTAGATCATTTGTCCCCGCACCTGGAAAGCCCTGTACTGGTAACTCATTATGCCAAGCACCTCTTTAAAGTTGGCTCCATAAGGATGTGCCAGCGGTTCGTTATAATTGCCGAAGTTCTGCAGGCTGGATCGCGCGGAATAGGTGTACGGGCGTGCTGTATTAAACTCGGCCGCCACGTTCAACTTAGGCACTTTAAAGAAATCGTTCGCTTTTATCCCGAGCTGCACGCCGTACTTATTTGCCCACCAGCCGCTGTTCGAAAACAGCTCTTTGAGACGGAACTCATCCAGCGCCAGTTGCCCGTAGGCGCTGATGCTATTGGTAACGTTATACTTAAGGTTGAACCCGATGAGCGCATTATCCGGCGAGCCGAGGTTAAACTCTACAGGACGCAAAAAAGCAAACGGGTTAAGATAGTTTACATCAAACCCGCGTTTAGAGGTACTATCGGCATCCTGCCAGATCACCGCATCAAAAAACCCGGCGGAGAACTTCCTGGAGAGATTCCAGTCGAGGTAGTGAAATACGCCCCATTTGCGCCTGAAGCCATTATCGTAAGAGAACTGCGGCGCCGAAGGATCCTGGAACTGCGCCCACATGCTCATGTAGCGAACATTATCCAGGGTGAGGTTGATCTTCAGAAACGGGTAATTAGTGCTCACGTCAGACAGCAGCATGGAGCGGTATCCATCGCCTATAAAGTTCTTGTCCTGGCCGAACATCACGTTCAAAAACTTATTTGGCGTGTACGAAAGGTACCCGCCGGCAATGGGGTAATCGAAGTTTTTAGAATCGTTGTATACATCCACCTGGAAGTTAGCCGGCCTTCCTTGCCCGGGAACGACTTTTGTTTCCTGGATATGCCGGCTTATATATTCCGGGAAAAGCGACTGTGTTTCGTAGAGATACGAGTAGATATAGACTTTTTTACCGATATCCAGCTGAACCTGGAATCCACGGGAGTTGGTCCATACAGACCGATCGTTAGCGACATCCTTACCGGTAAAAATAGAAGGCATCACATCCGCGGTGACCGAAAAATCCGGGCGCCTGAATTCCAGGAGATGCTCGTCGAAAAGCTTTCGCATGAACCAGGATGAGTGCAGTTTTTTTCCCACCATAGAGACGGAATCGGCTTTTTTCCTGATTGAGTCCTCCAGGAAATAAGGTTTCATTGAGGTATGGAGCCGCGTGGAACGGTCCTTTGCATATTGCTCCAATCCTGAATAATAGGTGTAATCGTAGGGAGCGACAAAAGCCTGCGATCGGGCTGCAGGTGAATAAAGAACACAGATCAGTAAACAGGAAAGCGCTAGACGAAAATATCCCGGCATAAATTTTTTTCCTTAAAAGTACAACTAAATACGCTTTAAGCGGGAAGGGCTCCCTCGATCCCAATGGTATTCTGGTTAATTGCGAAAGACCTGGCTGATCACTTTATTTGCAAAGCTCTTATCGGCTGCCGTCAAATTAGGTGCAGCCGCTTTTTTACCGGGCTGCAATTCATCCAGCAAATCTTGTCCCGGTTCAAAATTCTTCTCCGGGAGAAGCTGCAGGGCCTCTTCGCCAACCACCTTCTTGGTACCCGTGAGGTATAGGGTAAAGCCCGTATTTAGCACCAATATGGCTAATACTAAGGTAATTATAAGCTGGTTATCTCCAATATACTGCAGAAACGCACTTGCGGCGATCATTCCGGCAGAGATTACGGAAAGCGTTAGCGTAACTTGTGTATGTGACATGCCCGCTTCCAGCAATTTATGATGCAAGTGATTGCGGTCAGCCTTAAATGGCGAGGTATTATTCAGTACTCTGAGCGTAAACACGCGGACGGTATCGAACAAAGGCACCATTAAAACCGATAAAACAAGTGCATAGCCCGACTTGAACCTGATATCGCCCGCTTCCACAGGCTGCTGTAGGGTTAGCTCGATAAAATGAATGCTCATTACCGCAGCGAAGAACCCGATGAGCAGGGATCCCGAATCACCCATAAATATCCGTGCCGGTGCAATATTAAACACCAGGAACCCCGCAATAGCCCCGGCAAACGACAGAGAAAGATACACCCAGCCTGTATCGCCCGCCTGGTAAAACAAAAATGCATATGTTAACGACATGATCAGTCCGATGCAGCCAGCCAACCCGTCTACACCGTCTATCAGGTTAAATGAATTGACAATGCCTACGATCGCAAAAATAGTGAGGCTAATGCTGAACGGGTAAGTAAGCTCGTAAAGCCCCATAATACCGTTCAGGTTCACAAAGCGGATATCGCCGGCCACGGCGATGATGGCAGCGGCGATAAACTGGCCGATAAATTTCTTGAAAGGCGTTAACCCAGCGATATCATCTTTGAGTCCTAGCATGAATAAGATTCCTCCGCACGCCAAGATCTGATTAATGTGAGGCAGCATCGAAGAATGAATAAACAACTGCTGCGTAAACATAAAGCCGGAAAAGATAGCGATCCCTCCCAGGTTAGGAATTACCCTCGTATGCACTTTACGTGACTCTGACGGCACATCGAATAAACGCTTTTGAATGGCCACCCTGATAATGGAAGGCACAAAAATGAATGATAAGATAAACCCAAAAATAAACACAATGTAGATACCCGCCATATTAAATTTCCTTCAAGATTCGCACAGGAATTAGATTAATTGCAGGTTTAACACTCAGAGACGCCTTTTGTTCTGCGCCGCTGCAGGCGACGCAGAATTTTACTATTTAGAAAGATTCATAATCCCGAGCACAATAGCGCCTAACGATGCTATGCCCGAGGTAATCCCTACCAATTCGGCAACGGATACCGCTTTTCTTTCTTCTTTTTGCGGCACGAAAATTACGGCGCCGGGCTTTACCGCCGGGTAATTCGTAAAGAAAAAGATCTTGCTTGTGCTTTTTACCGAGCCATTAGCATACCTGATAAAGGAGTGGCGCTTTTTGGCCTTTTGCGTAAAGCCGCCGGCGTTTGAGATATAATCTCTAAAGCCTTTGGATTTTGCAAAGATCACGGTGTTGGGCGAAAGCACCTCGCCATTAACGGTAACTGTTTGGAGCTGCTTGGGAACGTTGAGGATATCGCCGTCTTCCAGGAAGATATCTTCTTTTGAGCCCGGCTGCTTCATGATCTTTGCCAGGTTAATTCCCACGAAATTGTTAATGTCTTCGGCGGGGAGGTCGAGCGTAGCTGCATTATTTACGCGTTTCTGCAAACGCTCAAATTGTTTGATCCGTTGTTTAGAGTCGTTTACGGGATCAATGGTATCTGTAGAATCCTGCTGCGGCTTGTTGGGGCCGGGACGCCGTAGCGACGCTCCTTCCACATAGGCGATGGCCGTTAAGCCGCCGGCACGCTGTATAAAATCAGAAATACGCTCGTCTTTTTTAGATATGGTATACAACCCGGTGTACAGCACCTCGCCGGTTACGCGCACTTGCTGCTGCTTCTCGTACCCTGCCGAAGCCCTCACGGTTACAATATCGAATGGTTGCAGGACAAACTTAGTTCCCTGCGCCTTCAGATCCAGGCTGATCGTGTGGTTATAAATATCGGCGGTTTTTGCGGATACCGATAGTACGTTACTGTTACTTACACGCCGGGCCACTTCTATGCGATTAGGCGTAGCGCCTTCCTTTAGGCCTCCGGCCTTAATGATCAGGTCTTCTACGGTCATCCCTTCGGCATAAGCTATCGTTCTCGGATTGCGTACCTCGCCGTCTATGGTCACTAAATATTCCTCTTTCAGGTCGAAGATCGAACTGATGGTCACTACATCTTCGCGTTTAAGCGGAATATCAGCGGCAGTACCTGCGAGTACCATACCAAGGTCAAAATCTATCAACTCTATCTGGTTATCATCCTTAAGGCGCGTAATAGAAGCACGGTTACGGAACGCATCTTCCCTTACTCCCTCAGCCTGCAAAATGAGTTGTTTCACGGTCAGGCCCGGCGTGAGCTCATAATCTCCGGCACGAAATACAGCACCTTCCACTTTTACGCGGTTTGCGTAGCGATTGAGGATACGGCTTACGAAAAATTTGTCGCCCGCTTCCGGTTTATAGGTTGCGAACTGGGACTCAGTAATATCCGCCAGCTTCCGCTCCGTAGCCGTATTTTTGAGCACTTTCACCCTTGCCCGGTAAGCGCTTTCGGTAAAACCACTGGTAAAGGAAAGCAGGTCGTTCAGGGATTCTCCCGGAAGCATTTCGAATATTCCGGGATGCTTTACCTCGCCTTCCACTTCAACCCGGTTTTTATAGGCCGGGAAACGGATTACATCCTGGTCCTGTAAACGGATATCGTTCTTTAGCTGCCCTGTAAGCAGGAAGCCATAGACATCAATCGTAGCGATCTTCTTGCCTGCACGGATCAGGTCGATCTCCCTGAAAGAGCCATTTTCTGTCGGGCCACCCGAAGAATAGAGTGCGTGGAATACGGTGGCAAGCGATGGAAAGGTATAGGTGCCCGGTTTTACCACCTCGCCCGTGAGGATCACCTTAATGCTCCTGATGTTCCCGACATTTACACTGACATTTGTATTGCCGGTACGGATTCCCGAATAAATGGTAGATAACCTGCTTTTGATCCTGCTTGTGGCAGCCTCAATGGTGATCCCGCTAACTTTCACCACGCCTACATAAGGTATGTTGATCGTCCCCTCCGGCGACACCTGGAGGTTGTAATTGGCTTCCGAATAGCCGTAAATATCGATCTGGATCTCGTCGTCGGTACCAACCACGTAATTCCTGGGGGTAGCCAGGCGGAGGTTGGGCTCGAACGTGAGCTTATTGGAGGTAAAGATCTCCGATCCGAAGATCCTCTTGCGGAAAGCTTCTTTTTCGCGCTGTTGTGCCGTAAGGCTGTCTTGTTGTACGCCCACCGAATCCATCCCGATCACGCGCCGGCCCGAAGAAGGTTGTCTTCCCTGGTTTGACGGGGTATTGCTTTTAATGGAGCCATCCCTTTTTAGTACCTCAATCCTGGCGATCAGCTTTTTTATTTCGGTAGAGGAGACTTTCATGCCCGCTTCGTTGGCCGCCTGCTGTAGCTGTACTTCGTCGAGCGGATCATAGCCGCGCGCTTCTGCCAACGTAATGAACTGTTTAACCTGGTCATCGGTCAGGTCGTCGACCCGCATATTGCTTATCGTCGATTTGTTAATTGTTTGAGCGAACGCAGGGGCGACAAAGAACAACGCAAGCACCGGCACGATCCATCCAAATATTTTTGTCAAACTCATAAGTTTCAATAGTAAATCCTGCAATAATACAAATTTACCGGGCCACATAGACCATGTCAATCAGTTACGATATATTTTTTTTATCACCTCGTCCGCGAAATCCTCGCGCGGCAAGCGGTTTCTCTGTTTCGGCGATCCCTTTCTTTTGCCTTTCGCCGAAGGGGGAGAAACGGTGTCGGCAGCGCTGAGCACCGCCTCAGGATCACGGGGGACGCTGGCCAGGTAGAGCGTAAAGCCCGTGTTCAACGAGAAAACGATCATCATAATAGTGGCGATCAACTGGTTATCTCCCACTTTTTGCAGGTAGAGGGTAAGGGCGACAAACCCGACGGTAATCAGGCAAAGTGTAATAGTTACTTGTAGGTGACTCATTCCTACAGCGAGCAAACGATGATGTAGGTGATTACGATCAGCCTTAAATGGCGACGTATTTGCCAGGATCCTGATGGTAAATACCCGAAGTGTATCGAAAAGCGGGATAATGAGGAGCGCCAGCACCAGCGCATGCGGCGATACCACCCGGATTGAGCCAAGCACAGGGGTGCCTTTGCCGGCAATATTTACAAAATGAATGCTCATGGTCACTACCAGGAAACCGATCAGCAGTGATCCCGAATCGCCCATAAAGATCCTCGCCGCCGGCATATTGTACAGGAGAAAACCGATGATCGAGCCGGCAGACGCCAATGCGAGATAACACCAGCCGGTTTCGCCGGCTTTGTAAAACAGGAAAGCGAACATAAACGTCATAACCACCCCAAGACAACCAGCTAACCCGTCTACCCCATCGATCAGGTTGAACGAGTTAACGATACCTACGATGGCAAAAACGCTGAGACTAATGCTGAAAGGATAGCTGAGCTGGTAAAGGCCCATGATCCCGTTAAGGTCAATAATCCTGATATCGCCGATGATGGCCACAATGGAGGCAGCAGCAAACTGTGCGATAAACTTTTTGAACGGGGTAAGCCCCACAATATCGTCCTTAAGGCCCAACATGAACAATAGCGTACCGCACATGAGGATCTGGTTGATACAAGGGATCATGCTGGCCCTGATAAACAACTGCTGGGTAAACATGAAACCTGCAAAGATCGCAATGCCCCCGAGATTGGGAATAATACGCTTATGTACCTTACGGGATTCTGTGGGTACGTCGAACAACCTTCTTTTATATGCAGTTTCTATAGCAACCGGCACGACGATAGCAGCGACAACAAAAGCCGAAAAAAAAATTCCAAGAAGATTAATCATGTTCATGTGCGTGATAAAGATAAGCATTACAGGCAATTTTATCACTTTTTTAATTAAGCATTTATCGTGCAGGGCGATATCTGCGGAATTGAAAATCAGCCGGTTAAAACCTGTAACTCACAGAAAATTTGGTGGTTAAATTGACCACATCACGCCCGGGGACCCAGAACACACCGGGTTGTTCCTTCAGGAAAAAGAAATAATTGAGCGATTTATTTCGCTGAAGCTCTCCCGTAAAAGCAAAATGGCCCCGAGTCAGCCCGAGCCTCAGGCTATAACTGATGTCGACCCACGACCGCCTCGCATCATAATATATATAATACATGAGGTCGTCATTATGAAGATAACGTTCGGCACGCAGTCCCACAAAGTTCAGCTTGCGGTGCCATGCAAGATCCAGTGACTGCAAGCTGCTGGCCGGGCCTGTTCCGGCTCCCAGCAATTGCCCCATGTGGGTATATCCTTGCCTGACTACCGAGTTTACGTACCAGCTTTCTCCCGGCTTACTAATATAATCGCCCGGCCCCATAAGCTGGGTAACTTCTGCGTTTACGGAAAGGTCGTCTACCGGCGTTAACGGGAAAAGCTTACGGATCCCGAGCACATACGCGCGCGAATGCCCGCCGGCCACGTCCAGCCTCGACATATCTGCGTAGTGATTGTTCATGCCATACTCGAGGTAAAATTCGCCGTTGGCACGCGGGAATAACCAACGCATGAAAAATGAAGCGTACTGATCAGATTTCCGGTCGTCCTCAAATGTAAACTTCCCGGGCTTGAATCTTTTGACAGGAAGCAGGAACGGCAGGTAATCGGCGGGATGGTCCAGGTCGCTGTGATATGCCTGGGATGTACGTGCATACCCGATAAAAAGCCCTTTTACCCACCTGGGTTGCCAGGTAAGCACCATGCCCGATAAATAACGCCATTCCGTATTTCGCGGACGGTAGATCGGCACCTCATATAAGGTTCTTGCACTATCTATGGGTGCAAACTTAGAATCGGCCAGTCTTCCGGCAATAAACTGGCCCTCAAAAGAGCCTGCGACTGTTTTTACAGGCTTTATCGTATTTAGGGTAATGTGGAAAAAACCCGGAGCCGTATTGCTCATTATAAGCGAGTTACGCATTCCAGGCCCCCACCAGAGATTCTCTGTCGACAGCCCCAGGGAGAAGTTATCCACATTTACCCGGAGACTGCTTTGACCCGGAAGCAGCCGCTGGTATGCCGACGTTCCAAACTGTTCGGGGAGGTCGATCACATTGTGGTAATAGTTGAAAAACAGGGCCCAATCTTCATCCGGGTACTCCGTGGGGAAACCCTCATACAGTTTGTTTTTGGCGGTGACAAGCTCCGGCTTTAAGGTGAGTGACAATGCCTTGTAGTTCAGGTGCACGCCCCAGGTAATTACAGACTGGAGGCCCTTCGCGGGAATCATGGCGCCGTCGTTCCAGCCGTAGGGCACTTTGGTTTGATTTTGCAGGCGAACTTCGAACGGAAGGATCCGGAGTAAACCGTTTCCCGAATCAAAGGCCCGGGTATCGTTTATACGGAGTTTTTTTTGTTGGCTGCTATCGGGATAAAACGGATTAGCCGAAAGAGAAAACGCCGCACCAGGGAGTAAAGGTCTTACCATAAAAGAAACCGCGCTGTCAAGCTCTCCTTTCAGCTGCGCACGCCGGTAGTAATCTTCCAGTTCCGGTGAGCTCACCGGGATGGGTTGAGCACGTAAAAGGCAAACAGGCAGAATAGAAAATACCAGGACCAGTAATACTCGGAACGTCATCAAAATATATTTAAAACTGCTATCAATTCGTTTCAATTGCCGTAATACTGATATTGTCAATAGACCAGCTCTCGTCACATGAAGGTGTCGGGCTATTGGGCTGCCTGAGCTTATCGAGGCATTCCAAATAAAGTGCAGCGCCCGAATGCTTTACCAGTTTTTTAACATCATACACCGAGCTCCCCATGGCTTCATGTTGCCAGATACAGGCACCGGCCAGGAGCACAGGCCGCGCGTTCGTTTTAGGAAGGCGAAATGCGGGATAATTATCAGGGTACGACTGTAAAAAATAGCTATTGGAGAAAGTCGTATTGATAAGGGTATCGCCGTCGACCTTCATTTGCCAGATATCCGGGCCATCTAAGCCCCCCTGGCTATTATTACCGTCCCAGCTATCGTGGATGTAGAGGTTAAAAGAGATTTCCACGAAATCATGAGAGGGAAGATCTTTCAGGTCCAAGGCAAACCCGCTGGCATTATACCGGCCCATATTGGTCCCCCCTCCATAAGAATAGAGATGCCCGTTTTGAATATTTGCCAGATTCCCGCTTTCAAAATCGTTCGCATACACGACCGTTTCTTTCCGTACGTCTTTTTTACAGGAAGGCAAACAAAGTGTCAGGGCCAGTAATACTGAGCAGTTAACACATAGGTTGATGATAAAGCGCATACATTCAAAAGTACGATTATTTACTGCAGTTTGATCCTTGTATAAATATCGTCCATTGCCCGTCGTTTTTCCAGCAACAAGTCCTCCGCAAGCTGCAACGCTTCCTGTTTCCTGCGGTTGATGGCTTCCCGGGTGAGGCTGTTAAACATCCCCGGTATCGAAGTACTGAAGTCTTCGCTTTGCGAAAGCAGCCAGCCGGCCTTTTTGGGCATCTGCCAATTGTCTGACTGTTCCGGTCCGAAATACACGAATGCTCCCCCCATACAAATGGAAGTAAGCACTTTGGAGGGTACGCACACATTTGCCCACGCTGGTTTTAGCGAGGCCAGGTGGATGTCGATCAGCCGCATTTCTTCGGCAGGCAGGAAAGGCAGTACAAAAACGCCGGGTTTGCCCTGTGCATAGTCGCGCAGTTTTTTTGCATGCACGCCATATGCCGAGAGCACCAGGTGATATTTCGAGTGATCAAGGCCGTCGATAATTGCGTACAGAAATTCCGGGGAGTGTGCTTCGCCGAGGTTCCCGCAATACCCAAGTATGATCTTATCGCGCGTGGCCCACACCGGCGGTGCAGTTACCGGCCCAGGCGCAGTGACAGACAGCACGCCCGCGGGAAGGATGGAGATACTTACCGGCGTTTTATACTTCATTTGAAGATATGCCGCCTGCACGCTCCCCAGCGCTATAATATGCCAGGGCGGCCGGTTGGCCACCAGCCGATCGATAAACCGGTACACGGGGTTGTTACCGGAAACAAGCCCGGCCGCCACAAACGCTTCGGGATAGAGGTCCATTGCCCATAAGATCCATTTCCGCCGTTGCAGCAGCAATGCCGCCCAGAAGTTCAGCAGTGGCGGATCTGTCATGCAAATGATCACACCAGCTTTCAGCCGTTTTGCTTTCCAGATCAGCAGAAATCCTTCAAATAGATTGGCAAACAGCCTGATCAGCTTATTTTTCCCGTTATAGAATGTGTTAACACGGATCACCTCGCCCGCCGGGGAAGCGGATACGGTTTTGCCCTCGTAAGGTGCATCAACATGCACTACGTTCACCGCAACCCCCTTCCCCGTTAAAAAAGCGGCCAGCTCCGCAGCGCACGCTCCCGTGATGCCGGGATGTGGCGGGTAGTTACGGTTAACGATGGTGACCGAATTTGCGTGTATGGATGTCATGGTAAAAATCGAGAGTTTGCGCCGCGCACGTATCCCAGGAGAATTTTGCTCCCTGGACAATACCTGCCGCTATCTTTGTGGCCCGGAAGGCCGGATCCTCCAGGCTCCTGATCGCTGCCGCTCCCGCGCTGATGTCAAGCGGATTTATGGTAATGGCGCTTTCACCCGCCACCTCCGGCAGCGACGAGCTATTGGAAACGATCACCGGGCAACCGCATTTCATCGCCTCCACCACCGGGATCCCGAACCCTTCGTATGAAGATGGGTAGAGCAGGCAAAACGCTTTGTTGTACAGCAAGCTAAGCTCATCATCAGAAAGATTTGTACGGGCATGATAGCGACCGGGCATTTGTACATTCAGCAGGAGCTTTTCAGCGGGCGATAGCGGCTTTCCCCCTGCTATTAATAAGTCATAGCCAGGCAGCAACGATACCATTTTAACTGCTTTCTCAAAGTTCTTGTAAGGGTCGCGGCCTCCTACGTATAGTACGTAACGGCCAGGAAGATGGTCCGTTGCCGGTATATTCGCGAGCTGCCGGTACGCAGCTCCCGCACCATTATGGATTACGGTTACCGTCGCCGGATCGATAAACGGATAAAAATACAGCAAATCTTTCCTGGTATTGGCTGATACGCAGATAAAGCCATCGGTACGTTTTACCACCAGCCGTTTAAAAAACAGGTGGATGGTACGCCGGTAACCTGTCCGCATATTACCCAGCTCGTAACCGAGGTCGTGCACCGTAGTGATGTTTACCACATCCCGCTGCAGGGCAACGCGCTGGTAGCTTGAATGGAACACGGATCCCGCCGGAAGTTTCGTCAGGAATGGCAGGAACCGGGTAAGAAAGATCGGCAACCGGAAGTCTTTCACGCCGGGGTAACTGAAAGCGCCCAGGTCATTTACACGGATATGGTACCTGGTGCCCGGGTAATTTACATAGTGAACGTCGGCTCTATGCTTCAGCCGCTGCATCAGTTCGAACCAGTATACAGAAATACCGCCGGACCGCTGTAGTGAAAAAATGATATTGTCGAAGAAAAGCTTCATGTGTTGCCGGTCCCCTTCCAACAGGTGATGAATAATAACACATTTTGCAGCATTGTTTTCCGCCAGATCCGGTGGCGTACGAGGAATCTCCACATAGGAAGGCCCCCGGTACCTGCCACACGAACAAACTCGCCGATAAGCGCCCGGCTTCCGGGATCCATGAGCCTCCCGAACCTGCTTACCACCAGCTCGCATTGAAGGCGTTTTTGCGCCATGTCGCGCTGCAGCTGCGAACTGTCGAATAACCGCGCTACCCGGGCTTTTATTCCGCTGTTGCGGAAGGGCGAGGTTACATTGGCTGCGTGCTGGCGGTATAAGATCGCTGATTCTGTCAGGTGAAGCGTACGTCCGCAGGAAGCGGCGACGAATGCGAGCCAATAATCATGGTTACTAAATGCGGCAGGAATAGCCTTTCCAAGCGATAGCAACGGCTGGTTGAACAGCATGGTGCAACCGTATACGGTATTTTGCACGAACAGGGATTTAAACAAGGCATCTGCCTTATTCCCGGGAGGCGACAGATCTACCCGCAGGGGTATCTTTTCCAGGTCTTGCGTAACATAGGTAAAATTGGAATACACCAGCAACGGCAATTTTGCTCCAAACTTACCCTCCAGCCGCTTCATTCCCGCCATAGCCGCGGCAATCTTACCGGGGAGCCACACATCATCCTGGTCGCAAAACATATAGTACCCGAAATGATCGCCGGCCGCATCCATCAATGCGGAGAAATTGGCGAGGCTCCCCTGCCGGGGGGATTCGTTCACGAGCAGTTTTATCCCTGGCGCGCGGGCGGCGTATTCGTGCACGATGGCCAGGCTTCCATCGGTCGAACCATCATCACGCACCCAAAGCTCCCACTGGGTGTAGGATTGGAGGAGGATACTGTCCAACTGCCCGCGGAGATATTTTTCGCCGTTGAAAACAGCCATCAGGATGGCTACCGGTGGATTTTCCGCTCGCATCACTTAAAATAGGGAAATAAGAACTCGTTGTAATACAGGTCGAACGTAAAGAAAGCGAGTGCAAACGCGATCACAGCCGCCATTGCCACATACTTTGGCCTTACGAGATATACCAGGAACGGCACCACGATCACCTGCACGATCTGCAGCACCTCGCTGAGGCGGAAGGCGGCGATCGGAATTGCAGAAAACAGTACAAAAAAACATGCCGACCAGCTGTAGATCTTTATCAACAGGAATGCGTATTTGTTATGTTCAGCCAGTACGTGTGACTTTATGATAAGGAACGTGCAAAGCGCCAGCTGTATAAGGAAGATGGTATTAAAAACGTTGATCGCGCTGCCGTCTCCCATCTGGAGCATCTGGTTGTAAACCGCGATCTTCTCCGAAATCAGCCCAAGGCTCATTGACTGGAGAATAGTAAGCGGGTTAATATTGAGGAAATAAAGCAGGTATGGCACATACAGCAGCAGCAGGTACGTTCTTTTATGAAGGCTTTGTCCGTCCAGGAAGTAAAAAGGCACGAAGATCAGGATGGAATAGTGGAAAAGTATCCCGATTAAAATAAACAATGCGAAACGCAGGTGATTACGCTGGTAGATCTCGGGAATACACAGCAGTACGCATCCCGACATTACGCCGGCGCGGATCTGCGTCATCTCGTGCAGGATAAAAAAGTGCCCGATATAAACCAGTACGGAGAGAAAAACCAGTTCGGTTAGCCGCTGGATCGCAAGAAATTTAAGGCCTACGCCGATCACCGCCACCACCAGGAACGTTAGCCAAACCTGTATGCCTAATGCCGCCAGGACCGAGGGCACCAGGTAATAAAACGGCTCGTAAAAATAATTGACCTTATATTCGGTGAAGTACTGGCCCGGGCTGCCAACCGATAAAAAATAATCGAGGTAATTAATGGAATCCCTGTCATTCCCCACTTTCTTAAAACCGGCTACCAGCACCAGCATCACCCCGATCACAAGCAGCGAATACACGGGCCGGATATCACCGGCCCTGGTGATCACAAATATTGTCAGGATCAAAAAGAAAAGCAGGTAGTAGAACAGCATATTCTCGGTCAGTTATCGTATGCAGGTTCGCCCGGGACCGCGCGTACCGCCTGTTTAAATCGTTCCTTGTCGTTTAATTTAAGCATCTCCGCGGCAATCTGCATATTTTTCGTGCTTTTTTTGAGGCTGAAATTACTGAAAGGATCTTTATACGATACGAAATCGTACCCTAAATCGTTAAAATCGCCGATGTCGGCAGATTTAACGATCGGGGTAATACCATAGTACAAATACTCGATCATTTTTGTAGGATTGGCCACACGGTTCACGGAGATGTCATCCCGAAGAATAAAGCCGTAGTGTGCTCTTGCGTAATACTGTTCCAGCTCAGCGGGCGTTACACTCAGGATGGTCACGTCGTTAGCTGTTAAACCCGCCGCCTTCGCCTGATGCTTCATGGCTTCCGGCTCACCGGTTAGCAGCAGGTAGGTAACGTGTTCCAGGCGATTATTCCTGATCGTTTGCAGCATCAACCCGATATTTTGCCAAACCTGCGTATTGCCACTATAGATCACCAGCACCCGCTCCTGCGCATTGCCAGTTAAAAGGGACTGGTTTGCGCCAGCAAGATTTTCGGGAACAATTGCATACTTCACATACCGCCCCTTAAACGCAGGGTATTTATCGCGGTAATACTGTTCCATTCGTTCGGTAACGCAGACCATCATCGCCACCCGGCGAAAGGCGGCCGCTTCCGCAAAGCTGTAAAACCACGATAACCATCTTTTGCCCTCCGCTTTTCTTTCTTCGGGCACAAGGCCGTGTAAGTCGAGTACTACCTTTTTATTTCCAGGCCGGCAAAACAACCCGACTTTCGCAAAATTGTACATCGCGTGGCAATACACCGTTTTCGCGTTAAAAAAGCAATACAGGATATAAGGCAGGCCTGTAAAAAAGTTGAGCGAGATAATGGTAAGGTGCGGGTTGGGTTGTTTTTTCTCCGGGAAAACGTGCGCAGTGAAGCTTATATCGAGGTAACGGCGGTTATCTTCTTCAAAAAGCTGGTCGACAGCTTTTACCCGCTGTACCATTCCGTCGCGGAGGTTCTTCTCGTGCGGATAGGGCGCTATAAACAACAGCTCAGCCATTTAGCGCCAGTATTTTGCGGACGATGGACGCACAGGCGGTACCATCTCCATAAGGGTTAATATTCTGGCTCATCCTCGCATATGCAACCGGGTCTGTCAGCAATAACGACGCTTCGGACACGATGGTATCTTCGTGCGCCCCTACCAGCTTTACGGTGCCGGCGTGCACCGCTTCGGGGCGTTCCGTGGTATTGCGCATCACGAGCACCGGTTTACCGAGTGACGGCGCCTCCTCCTGCACGCCGCCACTATCGGTAAGCAACAAGGTGCTTTTCTCCATCAGCCAGATAAATGCGGGGTATGCCAGCGGCGAAATGAGGGTTACGGTATCAATGCCCGTAAGCAGCGAGCGCACAGGCTGCTGCACGTTGGGGTTCAGGTGTACGGGATAGATTACCTGGACGTTTTCCATTTCCGCAATCCGGCGGATGGCGCGGCAGATCTGCAGGAAGCCATCGCCGAAATTTTCGCGGCGATGACCCGTTACCAGCACGATCTTCTTACCAGGCTGAATGAGGGATTTTAGTTCACGGATCTCGTCGTCTTCGTAACCCGCAATCTTTTTCCGCGCCCATAACAGGGCGTCGATCACTGTATTACCGGTTACGCAGATCTGTTGGGACGATATTCCCTCCGATAATAAATTCGCCGCAGCGGTGTTCGTGGGCGCAAAATGCAGGTCGGCAATGCGGGCGGTTAGCTGGCGGTTCACCTCTTCGGGAAACGGCGACCGCTTATTATAAGTACGCAGGCCGGCTTCGACATGGCAAACCCTGGCACCGGCATAAAAGGACGCCAACGCAGCCCCGGTAGAAGTGGAAGTATCCCCGTGCACGAACACATAATCCGGAGAAAAACTTTCGAGCACGGGTTTCATTCCTGTAATTACGGCAGCGGTAAGGTGGTAAAGGTCCTGACCGGGCTTCATCAGGTCGAGATCGTACGCCGGTGTGATCTCGAAAAAACGCAATACCTGGTCGAGCATTTCGCGGTGCTGGGCCGTAACACAAACACGGGTTTCGAACCGGGGATCTGCGGCAAACAGCTTTACCAGCGGAGCCATTTTGATGGCTTCCGGCCGGGTGCCAAACACAATAAGGATCTTCAACTCTTTCACGTTTTCGACAATATCTTCAATTTCTGCCACCAATTTTTATCACGGCCCAATATGCCCGACAGGCAATAGCTGGTGCCATAAAGTATTTTCATGACCGTGGCGCTAACCCTTCCGTAGCATTTTACAAAAAAGTGTTTCCGGCTGCGCATAAAAAGCGTCTCCTTTACCGGGTTAAACGCAGTCCCGGTTTGCTGCTGCGAAGCGCCTTCCAGGTGCACGATCTTTGCTTCGGGCACAATAAAGGATAACCATCGTTTCTTTTTAAAGCGGAACGAGAGTTCGGTCTCTTCAAAGTAAAGAAAAAAATCAGGGTCAAAAGTACCGGTTTCGGTTAATGCCTGCCGCCTGATGAACATGTCGGCGCCGGAAATATAATCTACGGGCCGGTCGGCAGGCGAGGTATTAACCACACCCGGACTAATATGTTGCCGGAAATATGATTTATAGAGCCGGTAAAATCCGAGGTACGAGAAGGCCTCCAGCAATGAAGGGAAATTGCCATAGGCGGCCTGCCCTTCGCCCCCGGGCTTAAACAAAGCGCCCCCGCAGCATCCGACCTGCTTGTTTTGGGGTAACTCCATAAAATGATAAAAGATCGCCGGGGCATTATTAAGAAGCCAGGTATCTGAATTGAGCAAGAAGAGATACTCCCCTGCAGCCTGTTCGATGCCGAGATTATTCGCCCTTCCGAAACCGAGATTTTCCTGGTTACGCAACAGTTTCACTTCCGGGAACGCATCGGTTATCTGCAGGCAAGAATCGCCGGCAGATGCATTGTCGACCACGATGATCTCGTACTCAAGGCCTGTGATCAGCTTTTTTACCGACCCGATACACTGGATGCAGAGACCGGCGGTATTATAATTGACGATGATAATGGAGACTTGCATGCAGTTAACCGGCTACCTGGATTAAGTGAATGTTGTTTCATCGGGAGATCGTAAACCTGCCAACCGGTTCCGGAACGAACGGTAATAGCCGTTGATGAGCTCGTTTTTAAACACAACCAGCTGCAGTATCACATAAGTAATGGCCGAAAGTATAATGGCCAGCGCCGCCCCGAAAATAGTACCCGGCCATACTTCGGCCACCAGCAGCCTGGCAGGCACAAAAAACAAGCAGGAAACAACGCTTTGAATGATAAACCGGGCAGGAACGGGAAACCTGAAGAACTTAGCGGCGTACCAGGCCATCATTACCGTTACCACAGCTTCGGTGGCTACATTGGCAAAAGCGGCGCCGTCGTGTTTAAACCGCGGAATCAGCGCGAAGCTTAAAACGAGATTCACCAGTACGCCTGCCAGCACGCTTCTTAAAATAAATTTCTCCTTGTTAAGCGGGATAAGCAACTGGTTGCTGTAGATCTGCGCGAAGCCAAGAATGATAACCACTATAGCGAAGATCCTGAGCGACGACACCGACGGCATAAAAGCGGCTCCGCCAAACATGCTTACCAGTTCTGGAGCCATTACCCAGGTGCCGATGCTCAGCGGTACGCTCAGGGTGATCACATAAGAGGCAGAGGTGGCCAGGAGCTTTCTTGCTTCCTCCGCATGCCCCTGGCTGAACACAGCTGCCAGGCGCGGCACCAGGGCCGTACCCAGCGCGCCGATCACGACGAGGGAAATCTTACTGATCCTAGCGGAAGCACTGTAATAACCCACCACCGTATCGTTTGTTAAGAAGCCCAGGATGATCGTATCCATAATAGTATATACGCTGATAAATACCGAAGAGGCAAAAATATACAGCATCGGCTTAAGGTGTTTTTTAAAGTCGAGCCCTGTTAACGTGAATGTGACCCATTTTAACGCATAAAGCTGGTTTACTGCCGCGCCACCTGCAAATGCCGCCAGGGTAAGCGCATAATATATTACCATATCCGCGGGTTCGCGTACCCACACAAACATACCCGCCACGATGAGGCAACGCAGCACCAGCGTTCTTTTAACGATAAAACTAAAATTCTCAAGCCCCTGGTAAAACCAATCGATCATAAACGCATTGGAAAGCAGGATGCAGCAGCCCACAAAATAAAGTTCCCTGCTGCTGTATAGTTTGGGTACCGTGAAGATGCATGCTATGTAAACAACCAGGTACAAAAGGGTAAAACCCAGGCTTATTAACATCAGCTCCGAGAAAAGCCGGTCAAGTTTCACGCGGTCGTCTTTGGCTTTGGACACTTCGCGTACGCCATACAGCGGCAGCCCTACGGATGCAAACAGGATAAAGTACTGGGTGAAGCTATCGGCAAAGCTTACAGCGCCTATGCCCCGGGGCAGCAACACCCGCGAGGCATAGGGGAACGTAACAAGCGGGAACAGCAGCTGGCTCAGTGAAAGCAGGATGGAGTAAACGAGATTTTTCTTTACAGATACCATATCGATCCCGCCTAATCCACAGACCGGAACACTTCGGCGAGCAGCAGCAGGATCACGCTTAGCAAACCCGCAATGAGCCCGCCCGCCACCAGGCCCAGCGCTTTGCTGATCTTCTTAATCTCGAGCGGCAGTTTCGGGTAATCTATCACCTGGATGAGCGGCGTTTCGCGGTCCTGCGACATCCTGGCCAGTTCCAGGTTCTTAACGATCTCGCTGTAAAGCGCACCGTTTGCCTGCACATCTACCTGCCGCTGTTGCGAAGGCACTTTGAGCCGTTGAATGGCGATATTGGGATTGGGATTCTGCCCCACTGCCGCAGCAACGCTGCCAATGGACGCGTTGAGCAGGCGTTTTACACTGTCGGCTTTATGTTCGAGCAGCCTTACATTTTTCGCGGATTTTTTCGTTTTTGTCTTTATGTAAAACTCATTCACATTTTCTACCAGCGCCATGGTAAATGCCCGTGAGTATAATTGGTCGCGGCCCGTATATTGTACCGCGATAATGCTGCTTTTCTTGTTGTACCGCCCAACTTCAAGATATTCTTCCCTGATCAGTTTCACCACCTCACGGATCACGCTGTCCTGCCCAACGGTAAAAGGTTGCCTGCTGAAGTCGAAATCTTCCGGCTTTGCCGATTTCCATTTATCTTTCAGCTTATTCTGATCGATAAACCTGCTGATGAGTAATTGCTGCCTTGTGCCGAACGCCGCCTTGCTGAGCAGTGTTTTTTCGAGCATATTGCGCGACTTATACAAGTCGATGATATTATCGTCTTTAAACAGGCCGCTGCTGCTGCCCATGCCGCTCAGGTCGAGACCTACCATGGCGGCTATGCCTTTATATTGGTTGAGGCCGCCGCCGCTATCTTCCTCCAGCACAAAAGTGCATTCGGCGATATACTTTGGTTTTACCAGGAAGGCGATAGCCAGCCCGAGCAAGGCGCCGATAAACGCCGAGATAATGATGATCTTATTTTTTGCGCGCAAGTAACGGTAGCCATTTTTTACACTTTTAAGGCCGTTTTTTAACATAATAGCTTCTTCTTCTTCCTGCCGGTAGCTCCGTCTCCTGGAAATTATTCGTTCCCTTGGTGGTGTAATATTATTCAATGGTGCTTTTTTGAGTTGATGCGGTATAACCTGCAGCCATGTATTAACGGCTTCGGATAAAAATAGTGTTTTAATTTAAAAAAGGATTAAATACTATCTTAGCGGTCATTGATATGAAGTTCCGCCTCTATGTAACCGCATTAATTTGCATCGCACTGGCCATCCCGGCAGCCCGCAGTCAATCGTTGCCCGTGGGCACGCCGGCTTTAGAAGATTATATCCGCAGATCGCAACTAAGCGGCGGAGATTCTGCATTATCGTTCACCATAAGGCCCGTGTCCTATTCAAGTCACTCCATCGACGTATTTTTTCCCGGGGCGGAGGAGAAAGCGTTCACACAATTTTCGGTGCTACCTGTAAGCTGGCAGCAGCAATTCACCACACGAAGCCCTTACGGCTGGAATGACGGCCTGATGATTCCGGCCCGGGGTTACCAAACCACGTTAAGCGGAGGGGTGTACGCCAGGCTCGGTCCGCTAAGCATTCAGCTGAAACCCGAATTTGTTTACGCAAGGAACCGGGATTTCAGCTTGTTCCGATCCGGTAACCCGGGCTTGTCGAACACTTTTTTCAGACTTATCCGGAACGTTTCGGACGTGCCTGAGCAATTTGGTCACGGAGCTTATGCTAAGGCGACGCTGGGTCAAAGCAGTATACGGCTTAATGCGGGACCGGTCTCCCTGGGTTTTTCCAATGAGAATATCTGGTGGGGACCTGGGATAAGAAATTCAATTATACTCACGAACTCGGCGCCCGGGTTCCGTCACGTAACGTTCAATACGTCTCGACCCGTGTCTACGCCCGTCGGATCTTTTGAAGCGCAGGTCGTGGGCGGGAGACTCGAAGGTTCAGGGATAACGCCGGATAACGATCCGTTTCAGTTGTTCGTACCCTATTCTACAGACTGGCGGTACTTTTCAGGCATCATTTTCACCTATAGCCCACGGTGGACGCCGGGGTTATTTATCGGCGTATCAAGAGCCTTTAATATTTATCATTCAGATCTCAAACCGGGATTTCGCGGGTATCTTCCTTTTCTCGACGTGCTAGAAAAAAAGAACTCCGAAGATGAAGACTTCAAGGGCAAGGACCAGGTTTTTTCATTTTTTTCAAGATGGGTTTGGCCAGAGGCTAAAGCGGAGATCTATATTGAATATGGCAGAAATGATCACTCGTACAACACCCGCGATTTTCTTATTGAACCCGATCACGCCCGCGCCTACATATTCGGGATACGTAAATTAATCCCTTTGAACCGTACCGGCGAGTCGATCGGCTTTGGCTTCGAAAACACCAATATGGCCAGTGGGAACACGCGTATGATCCGCTACGGCCCAACCTGGTATGTCCATCCGGTGATAAGACACGGATATACCAACCGCGGCGAAGTGCTTGGTGCAGGTATCGGCCCTGGCAGTAACCTCGTTTCTAATGACCTTTCCTGGCACAAAGGGCTAAATAAATCGACGATCCAGGTTGATTGGTATTGGCACAACCTGGATTATTCGAGAGTGGTGTTCAACGGTGCGGCAGCTAACCAATGGAAAGATGTGAGCGTAGCCGCGCAGGCAGACCGCAGATACCGGAACTTTCTTATTAACGCCGAAATAAGGGGAATATTCGCTTCAAATTATAAATACGAAGCGGGAAACGATCCGTTTAATTTCTATGCAAAGCTCGGCCTGGCCTATTATTTCGAATAGCCTTTAAAACGCATTCTTATCCCCGATAAGCATTCGCCATGCGGTGAGAAATATGATTTTAATATCCAGTTCGAGGCTCCAGTTTTCAATATACCAGATATCGAAAGCCACCCTCGCCTGCATCATTTCCGGTTCGGCTGTTTCCCCGCGCAGGCCATTAACCTGCGCCCAGCCAGTTATGCCGGGTTTTACAAGGTGGCGTACCTGGTAACTGTCGATGATGTTTCTCGACTCAATATTCAGCGGCGTAGGGTGAGGACGCGGCCCAACGACAGACATAGAGCCGATAAGCACGTTAAAAAACTGTGGCATTTCGTCGAGGCTGGTTTTCCTCAAAAACGCTCCGATGCGGGTAACACGGGGGTCGTTACGTTTAGCCTGCTCGAACTTCTGTTTTTTACGGGTTCCGTTATTGGTGTACATCGACCTGAACTTATAGCACTTCATCTTTTTATTTTGCTTTCCCCATCGTTCCTGTACGAAAAATACAGGTCCACGTGAATCAAGCTTGATCAGCAAAGCGATGATAGGGAATAACCAGGAACATATCATGACTAAGATGAGCAGGCTCATGACGATGTCAACCACTCTTTTTACGGTTTTCCAATGAAACTCTTCCAGTGGTTCGTGCCGAACGGTAATAATGGGAAAATTACCAAACATATCCACATTATATTTGGATGACAGGAAGTTGAAATAATCGGGAATGATCCTAACCCTCACCGTCTCCTTCATAGCGATCTGCACCACCTCTTTGATCTTTTGTACCGCGTTATTAGGCAGCGCTACGATCACTTCATCGATCTGCTTATCGCCACGCGCGAAAATCCTTTCAAGCTGCTCTATCGTTCCAAGGTACTGGCCGTTCAGGTAAGCCTTATTTTCATCATCAAGGAAACCAAGCACCTGGTATCCATAGTAGGGATTATTTACCAATACCTCGTAAAAATCCATTCCCACCTTTCCCGCACCTACGATCAAAACATTTCTCAGGTTGCGTCCTTTATTGCGCAGGTACATGAAAATCCGTTTGTAAGTAAATTTCTCTACGGGAAGCAGGATACTGAGCCAAAACAAATATAATAACGCGAATTTCCTGTCGTAAAAAGGTTGACTGATCACAAACAGGAACAACACCGTTAATACCCCCTGGAAAGCGATGTTATTAAAGGTACGTAACAGCTCATATCCCAGCCCTTTAACACCCCTGAACTCGTCGTAGAGGTTGTTCGATTTGGTAGAGAAATACCAGCCGGTAATAAGAAATACCAGCAGGCCGCCATCCAGTAAAGTGAGTGAATAACTCTCTTTTACACTAAATACCGTAAGAACGAAACCTATTGACAGAAGAAAAATATCGGACCAAAAACGAATCCTTTTTATTGCTTTCCGGTACATATAATCGTCAAAGATAGCAACATTTTAAGAATTGGTCTTTAGGAATTCTCCGCGATATACTTTCGAAGCTCGGTTACAAACACCGACTCGTCGAATTTTTTCGCATGAGCGGTAATAAAACCGGGATTAAATTTAAGGGTTTCGAACTGCTGAACGGCACTAATCAGCGACTCTTCCGTTTGTTCTTTAAAAAACAATGCAGTAGCAGCCTGATCGTTACCGGTATAAGGAACCATGGTTTCGAGCACTCCCCCTTGTCCATAGGCGATCACCGGCCTGCCTGAGGCGTTGGCTTCAAGCGGGGTGATACCGTAATCCTCGTGTTGCGGGAAGATGAATCCTTTGCAATTGGCGTACAGCGAAGCGATCTCCTCCTTTGGCAGCCCGCTTTTAAAAATGATATTATCTTTGGCCATCTCCTTAAGCGCCTCCTTCTTACTGCCATTGCCAACAATGACCAGCTTATGCCCCAGTTTGTTGAAGGCCCGGATCGCGAGGTCCACTTTCTTGTAAAACTCGAGACGCGAAACGATCAGGTAGTAATCTGAAGGACTATCCGACTGGTAGAAATTATCACATTTAACGGGCGGGTGAATGATCTTCACGTCGTCCACATGATATGCATCTTTAATTCTTTGAGCGGTCTCTTTGGTCATCCCCATAAAATACCGGCCTTTTTTAGCGGCTTTTGCGTCGATCCTGCGCAGTATGCTGGTTACCAGATCAAAAGCGATCCTTTTAATACCTGATGAATTATTGTATTCGGTATAAGAAGTCGGGTTCCAGGCCAGCCTGAAAGGGGTATACGTATAGATAAATACCTTCGAAGAGCTGTCGACCGACACATACTTTCCTCCAAAAGTATTGGATATCAGCACGATGTCGTAACCTTTGATCTTTAAGAGGTTCATACTGATAATACCAAAGGGGAAAAACAGCATTTTCATTGCTTTCTCCGTTTTTACCAGCTTCTGGAAAACGGATGTATGCACTTTGTACTGTTTAAACTCCACATAAGTAAGGTCGGGCTGGTAACACATCGTGTACAAGTCGGCCTGGGGATAAGCCTTCATCATGCTTAACACGACTTGTTCAGCTCCTCCCCTGCGCATCAGGTCATCGTGAATGATTGCGATTTTCATTTTTTATAATTAGCAGACTCTTCGTCAATCAGGAGGTTTAACACCTCGTAAAAAGTTTTATCATATTCCCATCCGAGGTCCTTTTTGGCTTTAGAGTTGTCGCCATAAATGTCTTCGATATCTGTCGGCCTAAATAAAGATGGGTCCTCCACGAGCCGATCGAAAGGTATGTTCAGGTAATCGAACACATAATGAATGATATCCTTAAGATATACCGATTCACCGGAACAGATAAAGTAATCACCGGGTTTGGATGTCTGCAGGGAAAGCCACATCGCCCTTACGTAATCGGGGGCATATCCAAAGTCTCTTTTGATATTGACATTGCCGACTTTTAACACATCCTGAACACCTGCTTTAATGTCGAGCGATGATTTAAGCACTTTTTTAATGAAGAAATTGGGACTTCTGAGATACGATTCGTGGTTAAACAACACGCCGTTCACCGCATATATGCCGTAAGACTCACGATAATTTATCACTGTCCAGTATGCAGTTGCCTTAGAAATAGCATATGGGCTTAACGGGTGCAATGGCGTACTGGAATTGATAGGCAGTGTAGAAACGCTGCCAAACATCTCGCTGCTCGAGGCCTGGTAGAATTTGGTATCGAGTGCCAGCAACCTGATACTTTCCAGTATATTTAATACGGTGCTGGTATTATAGTTTATGGTTCCGATAGGTTGTTCGAACGACAATCCGACCGAGCTTTGTGCAGCGAGGTTATAAAACTCCAGCGGCTTATATTTGAGCAGGATCTTAATAATGCTCGAGAAATCGAGCAGATCGCATTCTTCTATGATCACTTTATCAAGCACGTCGACGTACTTGAGGTTATTCTTATTAATATTTGAATAACTGCGTGTAAGGCCGACTACCTGGTAGTTATGATCGATCAATAATTTGCTGAGGTACGCCCCGTCCTGCCCGGTGATTCCTGATATAACGGCTATTTTCCTAGTCATTTAGTACGTCATTGATTTTTACAGCGACCTGGTTCCTGAATTTATTCCAGCTGAACTCGCCAAGGCGTTCATTCCCCTTGGCTGTGAGCTCCGCTCTGAGCGAATTGCTGGTAAGCAACAGGGCGATTTTTTCGCTTATGTCTCCCGCATCGTAAGCGTCGCAGTATAGCGCCGCGTCTCCGCAAACTTCCGGAAGCGATCCTTCCCTGGAACTGATTACCGGGCAGTTAAAAAACATCGCCTCTAGCGGTGGCAATCCAAAACCTTCGTATAAGGATGCAAAAAGTAAACACTTTGCATATTTATAAATGTGGGCGAGTGTGACGTCGGATATTTTGCCGGTCATACTGATCCTGCCGTCAAAACCGTCGTTTTCCTCGAGCATGGAAATAAGTTCAGAATCGCCGGTAATAAAGTTTTCCTTCCGCCCCACAATCACAAATTTCAGCTTCGGAAAGGACTCGGCCAATTGGTTAAAAGCGGCAATACAACGTTTCAGGTTTTTATGCGGTTTGATGTTGCCTACATATAAAATATACTCGAGCTCTTCATAGCTGACGCCTGACGCGGCAGGATCACCCGCCGTTTCGAGTTCATGATCGATCCGGGAAAAATGTTCCTTATCGATATCGAGTTTTGCTACGTGGATAATATCGGGGTTACAACCCGTGTATTTTACGATTTCCGCCTTCGAGAAGTCTGAGATCGTAAAAATCACATCAGATTTATTGACGGCTCTCGAAAAGAAAAACTTAGCGTATAACCGTTTGGGTAACGAGAACTCGTTTATAAATACCAGGTGATTTACATCCGGGATAAAGGTCATTTGCCGTTTCGCCTGTGGCAGGAAAAGCGGCACGTTATAATGCGGAGAGATAAAAAGGTCGCACGACGGAGCCGAGAGGAAGGCAAGTTGTTCTTTAACCGAGTAGATGGGGTGATCGAATTTAACTATCGTGATGTTCTTATTATCCTTATACTGATCGAAATCATCGGGTCTGCCCAAAATCGTCACAGCTGCATTGGTGGAGGCCAGGGTCAATATGATCTCCCTGATATACCTGCCGATGCCTGAATGAACGATCATCCTTCCATCAAGAACAATACGTTTATTCATAGGTCAGTTCCTTTTCTCTTAGTAGTATAATAATTAATGCGAGGCTGAACCATGGGTAGATAAAATACAACTGTACTCCACTCACAAAGGGTAAAACGAACGAAAGAAAAACTATTACCAGTATTTTCGACGTTTTTATTTTCATGAAAATGATGTATAAAATCAACGCAAAAGTGGCAAAAAATATAATACCACCTTCATTTAAAAGATCAATAAGTCCGCCGAGGCCGGGCGAATCCCAAAGACTGGTCGGAATGGCTTTAAAAAAACCGAGGTAATCCGGGTCATTTCTCAGTAATGGGTAATTTCCAAGTCCTATGCCCAGGAGATAGTTCTTTTTAACCATATTCGGTACAATGATCATCGCTGGTACACGCCCCATATCCATTGCCCCGTTCACATCATTAGGATCGCTTTTGCGGATGTCGTCGCTTAGTACCGATAAGTAACTTATCAGCAAAAAATATAAAAATACGGATGTAATCACCGCGATAACCGGGATACCGACGGCTTTAAGCATCAGGCGGTACCGGCCCCTGTTAATAATGCTGTATACGTGATAAACCAGGTAAAGGCCCAGGCACGCATACCCGGCTTTTGACTGAGCTACGTAGATGATCAGTATAATAATCGCTTTGCCCAATAAGTCCTTTTTCTTCATAATGGCCAGCACGCCATCGTATAAAACGAACAGGTAGGCATAAAAAAGGCCGAGCGGCCCCCCTTCTACAAAAAATCCTTTAAGTCTGAAAGAGGGAATATCTGAATAATTAAACGTGGTATCGTAAACCAGAAAGCCATTTCCCTGCGCTACGTGCAGAATCCCGAACCGGTAGAGACAAAACACGAAAACGAAGAATGTGCCGATCCAATAGATCTGGAACCGGATAAGCCGATAAACGGCCCGCATTATCCTTTCAATACTGATTTTACGAAAAGAAATACATACGTAATGAACAAATATGAGGCAACAGAAAAGCTCCATAAAGCGTGAGAAGCTTACCACATAAGGTAATTTAATAACAGACAGTTCGGTGTTAATGTAAAAAGTACGGAATGGGTTCAGTATTACGCTCGATAACAGGAACGCCACAAAAAACGCCATGATCCACCATACGAACTTATGAATAACGGTCTTTTTAAAATCGATGACCAAAAGCGTTGCCAAAAGCATAAGCTCACTTAATTTAATATCGAACACTTTTTGGTTTGTGAACTGGAATACGACCGTTACGAATAGGATCAAGCCCAGTACCCGGGCCTTATTAACCTTAACGGAATTTTGAGAGTGAAGCTGGGCACTATCCATTCACCTGAGTATTTTCGGCGAATATAGCCAAAACCTCCGCTATCCCTGAAAACATCGCTTCTATACCGATGTCTCTAACACAGTTCATCTCTGCACATCCTGTAAAGCAAGGGATGCATGGAACGGGATGGATCATCCAGCGATTAACTGATGAAACAGGTTGCCATAATTTTGGCGGGTTAATTCCATTTCCAATCACAACGCAGGGAGTATCAAAGGCGCTTGCGGCATGGCCGGCAAGTGAATCTGAACATACCAGTAACTTCGAACTCTTCACTACCATGAAAAGCTCAGTTAAGCTAAGCTGGTTCGAAAGATCGATACAGCGATGACCGCCGGCGGATCCAATCACCTCCCTGATCAGGGCAGCTTCCCGGTCCCCTTGTCCCGTAAAAACTATCGGGTAACGGTATTCCGAAAGTTTAGCGGTTAGTTGTTTCCACTTTTCTACCGGCCATTCCTTAATCGCCAAACCGGTAGCGATATGAAAGAGCAGATATTCTCCATTACGAACCTCATAACCACCTAAAATCTCCTTCATTCTTTCCTCGTTCTTTTTCGGGAAATTGTTGAAGGCAGGTTTTAGCATAGGTAAATCGCGGTCGTTGAAACCCGGAAGCTCTTTCAGCAGGCGGATATGATACTTAAGCACCGATTCGTCTCCACCAGGCCACTCCACCGCATCGGTAAGCAAGTTTGAAAATCCGGCATTGCGGTAGCCGATCCGATTGGGAATATTCGCCCTTGCTGTAAGAAAATTACAGTTCGTATAGTAAAAATAGAGGTCGACCGATACATCAAATCTTTCTTTCCTGATCGAGGAAACAGCTTGCCTGAAGGTGTTCAAATGCTGTTTCAGTTTCTGGAACCGACCGATCTTCGCCCGGTTCAATAAAAAATGATCAAAGCAATAGACCCTGGTTATCAGCGGATTGCCCTCAACAATGCTTTTCGACCACGAGCCGCAAAGAAAGTGAATTTCCGCCTGCGGATAATTTCTCCTGATAGCCGGTAGGATCGAGGTTGAGAGCAACACATCGCCAAGATGCGCATTATTGCATACCAGGATTTTTTTGGGTGATACCTGGTTAGACCGCGTAGAAGACTTAATTATCAAGAAATTAGCTATCCTGATAAACAAATTCGCCAGGCTGTTTCGAACGGTCAGCCCGTGATACAGGAATCTACCAGGAGTTGATTTCATCGCTCTTTCACCATCTAATTAAATGCATCCTATCAAACGTAGTTAAACGATCGATCCGATTTATCAACTTGTTGCCAGTTTCTTTTTTTTAGCAAGAAAGATCTTTCCAGACATGGCAAGTTCTTTAAAGAACAACATTTTATACTTAAAGTTGGATATGTTTTTATGCTCATTCAGCTGCTGGTTGAAAAGAACCGCATCGTAAATATTCAGGACAGAATCAGGCGTTTTAACTTGCAGGAATTTATCGGTAGTTTTAAACCGGCGGACAAGTTTTTTTAAGATCATCTTTATCGCCGATTTCTCATCCTTAAATTTTTCAAACAATCGTTTCCTGAAGGCCTCGTCAATTTGATTCTTATCGAGAACGGCCTCAACCGTTTCCCTGATACGGGGGTAATTGCCCTGGTAGGGCGACATGATCGCCTCTTCCATTACCACTTCAACTATGTCTTTTACCGATAGATCAGCTTTATACAACCCACGGTCTTTAGCGTGCAGGTAACTTTCGGAGTACATCATGGCCAGCGACGGAGATTTAACCAGCTTATCGTGCCACGGAAGTGTTTTAAGGTTCCAGAAATTCTGGGCGATTTCTTTGGTGCCTTTCGGGTCAAAATAAGCGATGCCGTTGCTATGCCCGGATACTCCTACGAGGATGAATGTCTGGTTAACTACCAGGTATTTGTCTATAGAAGATGAAATGGCAAATGCCGAGTAAACATCCGGTATGCTCGAATGGAAGAACTGGCCTCCCGAACGTTTCCTGATATCGTCGATTACGTCGAATGAAATAAAGCCTACGTTGTAGATACAGGGCAAATTCTGATAAGCTTTTTCCATCTTCAGCACCTGCTTCACCATAGAGGCGGTATCCTGCTCATAAGATTCTTCAAGGAGCCGGTACCGCAGCATCCCACGGCGCTCAACATCCGAGCAGTTATGCCAATAATACTCGTCGAGACGGCCGATAATGGCTTTGTAACCGGTTTCCCTGATGATTTTATCGGCTGCCTTTAAAGCGCCCGGCATCATACCGTCATCATCGCCCATGTACGTAAGATAACCATCGGTTACCTGCTTCAAGGCGAATTCATAGTTATGTGACATGCTCAATGGTTCGCCGGTATTCACATAGGTGATCCTTGGATCGCTATAAGATTCAACTACCTGCCTGGTGTTGTCCTGGCTGAAGTTATCGCTGACAATGATCCTAAAGTTATCGTAATCCTGTTCAACACAGGTTTTTAAAGCCCATTTAAGTGTGTCGGCACGATTGCGTGTAGCTATAATGATGTTGAATTTTGTATTGTTACTCATTATGTTTGAAATAGATGTTTGACCTTGCGCATAATTATATTCCTGGTGAAAGAACTGGCACCCGCAGAAACGATATATAAAAGACAGGTGAACGAGCCGATCAAGAAAAATGTTTTATAGCTATTTGTAAGCATGGCAGCCGGAACCATAAAATGAAGAATATACGCCGCCGCACCTACGATGGCACCGGGTTTGATAAAATCAAACCAATACCAGTTCCACATTTCTGCTTTCAGCAGCGTGCGGTGCATTAGCGGAACAGTTATAAGGATATACCCCATGTTCAATATTACCCAAACCATGGCGCCGCCTTCAGTTCCGAACAAGTTTACAAATAAGAATAACAGCGGCGCTAACACTACGAGGGAAATCAGGTTAACGTAAAACGAAAGGCTGGTGATCCCGTTAGCCAACTGCAGTGCATAGGGAATAAACATCACGCCCTGGAATGCCGTACCGATGATCAGAATACTGGCTATCGGGCCGGCTTCGGTACTTAATAATTGATTTTGTGTCCAAAAAAGAATAATCTCCTTTGGAAAAAAGCCGATCGTAAGCGCAACCGGCGCAACTACCACCAGCATTAACTGCGCATAATTGTGATATTTTCCGGGAAGTGCAGGATCTTTGGCGGAAACCATTTGAACCATCTTCGGATATACCGTTTGGAAAATCGGGGTGATCACTTTATATAATAATGCGACCACCGTACCCGCAAGCACATAATAACTATACTGCTTCAACGATAAGATCTTTATAAGCAATAGTTTATCCATTTGACCGAGTATAACGCCCACAATGGAAAGCATACCCATACCGGCGCTGAACCTCCACACTCTCAAAAACTCCTGCTTTTGAAACCGGGCCCTTACATATCCCGCTGGCAAGTAGTTCCAGTAAACAACAGCGGTTGTGACGGTAGAGATGGTTAAAGCGATGATCTGTGAATAAAAGAAATTAGCTATGCTTGCCCCCTTAAAATGAAAAGCTGTTAGCACCAGCAGCAGCTTACAAAGTTCGGTGATGCCGTTTATAATATTCAATGTTACTTGCCTTTGAAGCCCTGTAAGCCCGCCAGCATAAAGCGACGTAGGCAAATGAAAGATAAGTGATACTCCCATCAGCATGACCGCCTTGCTTACAACATCGGGAGAGAGTGAGGTATTAGTGATCCAATGACTGGATATAAAAGATGAAAAGGCGATGATGAGACATCCCAGGGCGATAGTTACTGCCCAGAATATCACTTCGAATGTCCTGGCGAGATCGCGCATGGATTGGCCGCTATCATTACTGGCAGATAACCGGGCCATTTCGCGCACCATGGTCGCACTAAGGCCCATATCAAATATGGAAAAAACGCTGTTCAATGTGGTATAAAACCCGATCAGTCCATACGATTCTGACCCCAGGTATGTTATATAAATCGGAACAGCCAAAATATTGACTGCGGTGATCAGCACACTTCCAAATAGATTCGAAATTAAATTCTTAATCATATCATCAGGAATACCCAGGAACTTGATACATAGGTGCTCATAATTGCCTGATTACCTTGGCGGGAATGCCTCCTATTACCGAATTTCGCGGAAAACTTTTTGTGACCACACTATTAGCGCCTATAATGCTATTTTCTCCAATCGTAACGCCTGGCAGAATTACTACACCTTCTCCTATCCAAACGTTATTTTCGATAATGACAGGGCCTTTAGAAACCAGTTCTCTCAACGACGGCGAGATTTTGATTGCGCGCTCATCAATTTCGCCGTGATAATGATCTGTGATAAATATTTTGCTTGCCATTAACACGTTGTCACCTATAATTATCTTATTTATACAGGAAATGTGACAGTAAAAGTTTATACTCACTCCATTTCCAATAACTATTGTGGGATTGAAAGTACTCTTATTATGTTTTGAATACGCGCCGATCCGTAAATTCCCCAGGCACATGAAATTATCGCCCACCGAGATGTATTCGCCGCCGGACAGCGTCATCTTTCGGCTGATCCATGGATTAGTTCCAAGGTGTTTTAACCGTGCACTGTACATTGCTCCATAAAATGCTTTCCGCATCTCCCCTAAAAAAACATATGACTGCCGGCTTTCAAGAAATGAAAATATAAATCCCAGCAGCCCGGAAATAAGTTTAAAAGGATAAAGCGCCAATGCAACCGACTTCTTCATATTACAGTAACGTTGCTAGCCCGTATTCAAGGCGCTTAAAAGTTTCTCATTATTTCCCCAAAAGGCCATAGGCTCGTAATCCGGGTAAGGATAATATCCAAGGTTCAGCCTGATCTCTGCGTTCCTGTTTATCAGGTACTCTTCTACAAGCTTTCTCAGTTTCACCGGGTTTCCGCTGCAACAATTAATAACACCGGTACATTTATCCTGCAAAGCCAACGCCACAACCCGTTTAGCCACTTCGGTTACCGGAAGAAAATCCCGTACTTGTTCCCCTCCGCTCATATTAAAAGATTCCTGTCCTGCTGCGATCGCCTTATCCAATTGCGAAAATAACGATGCCGCCCCCTGCCCCTTACCATACATATAAAATAGCCTTACCCATTTTATCCTAAACTCGTGGAATTTCTGCAATTCAAAAAGAAATTTCCTTAAGGTGTCTTTTGCCAGGCCGTAGGGATTACCTGGTTCTGTTTTCATGTCCTCCCTCAGCTCGCCCTCTGCATTTCCATATTCAAAACATGTACCGGTAACGGTAACGTCGCTTAACCCGCCCTGTATCATGTTCTTTAAAAAAGCATAATGAACAGGTAAGTTTTCTTCTATGTGGAAAAGCGACTTATAATTGGGAAGCCCCTGCCATGCGAGGTGTATCAACCGGTGCGGCCTGGAAAAGTACTCGAAATAGTTACTGCTATTGTTGAAGCCGCCAAAATCAAATTCTCTGTAAACCACGCGATCGAACCATGAAAACTCCCTGGCTTTTTGCTCATTTGTTGAAGTGGCTATTACCTCGAAATTTTGCTTTACGAGTTCGTCGATAATATAGCTTCCTATAAACCCTGTCGCGCCGGTGACTAAGATCCGATCCATCATATTAAATAACCTCAATACGGGGTATCGGGATCACAAACTGTCCGCCCCATTCCCGAACATACGCCAGCTGTGCAGTAATTTCGTCGCGAAGATTCCACGGCAAAATCAAAATATAATCCGGCTTCTCATTCTTCAGATGCTCTTCGTTAAACACAGGAATGTGACTGGCGGGCATATATTTTCCCTGTTTATGCGGACTTAAATCTACCACAAAACTGATCAGGTCATTTTTTACGCCACAGTAATTAAGAAGCGTGTTCCCTTTAGCGGCGGCACCATAAGCGGCTACAACCTTCCCGGCGGCCTTTTGCTCCACCAGGAACCGGAGCAGATCAAGCTTCACTTTAAAAGCTTTCTCCTGGAGATCGGTATAATATTCCATCTTACCCATCCCTTTCTCCTCTTCCAAAGCAAGGAGCTCAGCCACTCTACCTGAAATTTCTTTAGTGTTATCTTGCTGGTGTTTAAGATAGATCCGCAAAGATCCGCCATGCGTGGGGATTTGTTCTACGTCAAACATCTCCAGTCCACTGGCAGCAAAGATCTCTTTAACGGTGTAAAATGACAGGTATGAAAAATGCTCATGATAAATGGTATCGAATTGGCTATTCTCCACCAACTGCATTAAATGAGGGAATTCCATGGTGATCACACCATGATAATTTAACATTATTTTCATTCCCCTCACAAAGTCCTGGATATCAGGAACGTGCGCCAACACGTTATTGCCAAGCAAAAGGTCAGCTTTTTTTCCTTGCGCTACGAGCTCGCGCGCCAGGCGTTCGCCGAAAAAGTCGATTACAGAATCTATGCCTTTTTCTTTGGCTACCGCAGCCGTATTAGCGGTAGGCTCGATGCCTAGCACCGGTATACCTTCGCGGTGGAAATATTGCAACAGATAGCCATCATTAGATGCTACTTCCACTACCAGCGATGATTGATCAAAGTGAAAACGCTCGATCATCATCTGGGTATATTTCTCAGCATGCTTTAACCAACTGGTGCTAAAAGACGAAAAATAAACATATTTATTGTCGAATATAGCGCCAGACTTTTTGTATTCATCTACCTGTACCAAACGACATTTATCACAAACAAAGACTTTGAGGGGATAGTAGGTTTCGGGTTCATTTAATTCACTTTTTTCTAAAAATGAGTTAGATGCCGGAGAATTGACCAGGTCGATAAACACGTTGTGTAATTCGGTTTTACAAAATCTGCACTTCATTATTTTATTTTTATTCCTTTAAAGTCTGAATTAAGCAATGGATGACTGAGATCCCTTTCGGAGATCTCTGTAACGGGTAATGGCCAGGAGATACCAATGGCCGGATCATTATATGCGATCCCGCCTTCAACCCCCCTCATGAACATCTCATTATGGCAATAGATGAGCTCGCAGTTAGGCTCGAGCGTTTGGAAACCATGAGCGAATCCTTCCGGGATCAGCACCGCTCTTTTATTTTTGGCAGACAACTCAATACCGAACCACTGCATAAATGTTTCTGACGATTCCCTGAGATCGATAATTACGTCGAAAACCTTACCGGCGATACACCTGACAAGCTTAGTTTCTGAATACGGGGGATGCTGGTAGTGCATTCCTCTCACGGTGCCCTCGCTGGCAGTGAATGATTGGTTCATCTGCACCCATTCGCCGGAGAAACCGGTTTGACGAAACTCATCCTTACAGTAAATTCTCGAAAACCAGCCACGATTATCTGTGATTGGCTGCATATCTACAATAAATACATTTTTAAACAGGGTCTCTGTAAAGATCATTACCGCTATAAATAGGTTAATAATTGGTGCGGGCAGCTATCCTTAACATGCATCCCGCAGATGCAGGCTCGATCCGGCCATCAATTGGTAAATATCCCGGTTTGCATTCTGAATGGAGAATAACAACAAATCCAGGCATAGGTTTATGCCACCCGCAGGTTTCTTTCTCTTTCAATGGTCGGGCATGAGGCGCTATCGCTAACGGTACTTTATACATGTTTACGAATCAAAAGTTGCCCTATTCTTCATTGGGTGAGATTGTCTAAGCTCCACTAGATGCTAACTTAATAATCGTTTCAGGCTAAGAAAGGCGATTGTGGCTAAGGCCCCAGCCATTCCACCCACAAGTATCAGCATCAATTTACTCGACCTGTTGCTCTCCAACGGATAAACCGGCTGGTCGATGATCTGAATGAGAGGCATCTCCTTGCGGTACGACATTTTCGTAATCTCCAGATTCTTCATTATTTCAATATAGATCGCGCTATTTGCTTCAACATCGATCTGCCGTTGCTGAGCCGGCACCCGTAAACGCTGTAAGGCGGGGTTCGCATTGGGATTCGCCTCCAAAGAAGCTCCCGTGCGTCCGATAGCCGCGTTCAACAGTACACGTACACTGTCTGCCTGGCGTTGAAGCGTAGCAATACTTTGAGATGATTTCTTGGTCTTAGTGTCAGTATAAAACTTATTCACGTTTACCACTAATCTTTCTGTAAAAGTTTTTGAGAACCATTCATCACCCGAACTATATTTTACGCTGATAATGCTTAGCTTTTTGTCTGGTCTCGAAATCGACAGATTTTTAGCCCTGATCGTCTTTATAATTTCAGATACTATACTATCTTGTTTACGGGTTAATAAAGGAGGATTAAAATTGAAGTCAGGCTGGGCCACCTTTTTCATTGTCTCCGGCAGTTTGTTAAACTGCACATACTTATCTATGAGGAACGCCTGTTTATCGTTAACGGTTACCTTAGAAAACAACGTGTTATACAACATTAAACGGGACTTGTACAACTCAATAATATTATCGCCCTGGAAAAGCCCGCCACCACCGGAACCCAGCGACACCCCAAATTGGGAGGCGATGCCTGAGTAAACACCCAATCCCCCCGATGCATCGTCTTCTTCCAACACAAAAGTACACTCGGCTGTATATATCTTCTTCTTTAAAACATCAATGGTTAGGGCCAGTGCTACTCCGACCACCCCGAACAAACAGATGACAATCCATTTCGACAATAAGAAAACGATCAATTGCCTGATTTTACCCAGGGCGTCTTTTAAAGTTATTTCGTCATCCTCATTATAAGTACTTTTCTCCAAAACATTGATAATTTATGCCAGTTAGCAAATGGCTGCAAACAATAAAGGCGCCGGTTAAAATTTAAACGCGACAAAATTAACACTTTAATTGTTATCAGCAGCTATTATATCAGCTTTACTATATCCTAAAAACGATAAGCGGTAGCCAACTGTATGTGTACGTTTTTTGTTTTAACACCAGGTCCCCAAAATTGGTCAGGTGAAGTTTGCCGGTAGTACCATTGATAATTAAGAGAATTCACATAGGCGATCTTGGTGTTAAACACGAACCGCCCGTATGATATCTCACCATAAGCAGTTACCGACAGATCTACCCAATTAGCACGGATATCCTTAATAGCTACCGCGTGGAAGTCGTTGTCATGTAAGTAACGTTCGATGAGCAACCCTATACGCTGTAATTTCTCTTTGTTCACCCAGCCTACATCAAGTGACTGCAGGTTACTTCCCTTGCCAATCCCTGCGCCCAGTATCTGCCCAACATGCGTATAGCCGTGTAACACTTTGCCATTCATATACCACGACGGCACTGCCCGGTTCGAATTTTGAGCCTGCTCCAGTTGCGTAATCTCGATACCGGCCTCGATATAATTACCCGAGTTCAGCTTAACCAGTTTACGGAACCCAAGGACATATGCACTCGCATGCGAAGATTCCACTATAAAATCACGCCAGTCATAAGCGAAATCGGCTCTTCCAAACTCTCCATAGATCTCTGCATTAGCCTCTTTCCATACCCAGCGTACATAGCCCGAAAATAACTGGTCGCGCGTTTTATTATCCTCTCCCTCTCCGTTATCGCCCGTATTTCTCTTTTGAAGCGCATTAAACACCGGGAAGAAGTCGTTAAAACCCTTCATATCGTTGCGGTACATCTGTAACGTACGCCCGAACCCGATAAATAACCCGGTTACTCCCCGGGGTTGGTAATTAAAGTTGATGCCAGCAAGATAACGCCAGCCTTCAGGCTTCGCAGGGTAGCTAAGGGTGGGATTACGTTCGGGCAAGGCGGCATCATAGCCTGAAGCGTCCAGGCGGCCGCCGATGATCTGCGCCTCAAAAGAGCCGATGGGTGTAGGTATAGGCCGGGAAGTGTTAAGGGTAACGTGTTTAAAGCCGGGCGCATTATTCGTCATCAGCAATGAGTTTCTCACCCCCGGCCCCCACCACAGGTTCTCGTTGGAAAAGCCTGCCGAAACCGGGCCTACGGTCAAACGAACGTTGCTTTGGCCCCATGAAGTTTTGGACCAGGCCTTGTCGCCAAACCGCTCGGGCTGATCAATCAGGTTATGGTCGCCAATGTAATAGGCCCAGGCAGCATCAGAGTGTCCCTCCGGGAAGCCCCGGAACTTGTTGTTCGCGGCATAAACATACTCAGGCTTTAACTGGACGCTCAGCGGGCCGAACTTCGCATAGGCGCCCATGCTTACAAGCGCCTGGTAACCGCGTGCGGGAATCATCCCGCCGTCATTCCACCCATAGGGATGGTCGGTATTAACCTGCTGCAACCATGTTAAAGGCAACAGGCCATAAGAAATGCCATGATAAGAT
Organism: Hufsiella ginkgonis; assembly: GCF_009834915.1. Taxonomy (GTDB): domain Bacteria; phylum Bacteroidota; class Bacteroidia; order Sphingobacteriales; family Sphingobacteriaceae; genus Hufsiella; species Hufsiella ginkgonis. The sequence goes on from NZ_WVHS01000005.1 coordinate 58,702, forward strand.
TTAAGATCAGGGGATAAGCCGCGCCCTGATCCGGTGGCGGCGCCCTGCAGCATGCGCATCTCTATCGGCCGGATGGCGAAAGAGATGGATGAATCTACCTCGCCAAGTAATTGTGCTCTCCGGAAATACTCCTCGGCAACGGGCATTCCTACGGGCAGCGACTGGCCATAAGAACTTACGCAAAAAACCTGTGCGCATAAAAGCAGGGTGAAAATGGTACAGGTTTTCATCGGCGGCAAACAAGGAAAAGAATAAAAGCTAAAGTATTAAAAATACAATTAATAAGCGTTATCCTCTCCTTTAACGACGTTGATGATGGTTAGGAAAATGATTTTCACGTCGAGCATAGAAGACCAGTTTTCGAGGTACCAGATGTCGTGCTCTACCCGGCTTTCCATCATCGAAGCTTCCTTGGTTTCGCCGCGGAGCCCGTTAACCTGCGCCCAGCCGGTGATGCCCGGCTTTAAGAAATGACGCACCATAAACTGGTTGATCATTCCGCTGTACTCCTTAGTATGACTTAGCATATGCGGACGCGGGCCGACTACGCTCATGTGACCGGCCAGCACGTTTAAAAACTGCGGAAGCTCATCGATACTTGTTTTGCGGATAAAACGTCCGATGGTGGTAATGCGTTTATCGTTCTTAACAGCCTGTTTGTGGTCGCTGTCTTTGTTTACCCGCATGCTCCTGAACTTAAGGCACCAGAATGGCTCATTGTCCCGGCCGCTCCGCAGCTGTTTGAAAAATACGGGCCCGCGGCTCTCACATTTAATCAGGATAGCCAGGATGGGGAACAGCCAACTGAAGACGAATATGATCACACCAAGGCTGATCACGATGTCGGCAAACCGCTTTTTAAACCGGTTCTCCATGTCGTTAAGCGGCTCATGCCTCATGTTAAGCACGGGAAATTCGCCCATGTAGTTTACAGTAAACGGCGTGGGAAGTGTGCCGGTAAGATCGGGTACGAACTTAAGCCTTACACACTGTTTCTCGGCTTCCATTATGAGGTGCTCCGCCTCTGCTATACGCTGCGGTGTTAACGATACGTATACTTCTTTCACACCGTTGGTGGCCGCAATGCGGATCTGTTCGCAGGCCGCAGGGCGGATGTCGCCGTTCTCATCGATATGCAGCGATTCCTTATCATTTAAAAAGCCTTCGAAAAGAAAGTTGTTCTTGTTGTTTTTAAAATAAGCCGCGAGCCGTTGACTGGTGTTATTATGACCCAGGATCGCCACCGATTTCCTTATTTTGAAATGGCGGATAAGCACCGTTTCAAGCACGGTACCGGCAAAACGGCTGAAGAGGAATAAAGTAAACAACCCGGTGTAGAAATACATCAGGAAGTGTTTCGAATAGATCGAATCCTTGAAGAAGATCAGGTAAAAAATAAAGAGAATTACATGCAGGAAAAGGCTCCTCCAGGTAGATTTGTAGATCCGTTCCACCCGCTCGATGGTATCGCTGCGGTACATACCAAAAAGATTGGCGCAAAAGATCCACAACAAGTTACAGGCAACGATGTATTGCATATAACGAACCCCTTCTACAGGCTGATCAATTAAAAACCGCGCGGTAATGAATGCAAGGTTTAACAGGAAAATATCAGAAACTGCTAAAACAATACGTAACAGGTATTGGTATCGGGTCTGCATCGTTTTCTATACTAAGGGGCTGATCATTGAATGTTATCCAATTCCACCTACAAATTAACAAATTTATAATCAAAATCCACAATTAAAACTTAAATCCTAATCATAGCAATAATTTGTTGCAGATATGCTAATAAATCAGCTTAACCACCGGTATATATATGTATCCGGGTAAGCAAAACTTTCAGTTATTAACTTAATATCGCAAATATACTTAAAAAGGCAACCAAATTTCCGGTGCCGATATTTATTTACATCAGGTTCATGTTTTTTAACACGGCCTGCTCCTTTAATTTCGTAAGGTACGGAAAGCGCAGCACATCTTTAAACGCCATGGCGTGCCGGGGATGGTGCATATCGCTCGATATAAAATCCAGCAAGCCTTCATCTACCAGCATTTCGGCCATGGTTTTAGCCTGTTTGCCGTAATAGCCGGTGAGTGAGATGGTATTGAGCTGCAGCATACAACCATAAAACTTCAGTCCCCGGATTTCATCGAAAGACATGTACGTATATCGCTCCGGGTGCGCCAAAATGGGCGTGTATCCTTTTGCCATTATTTTCTTCACCACTTCAAGTATGTTCGGCGGCTTGCTGATAAAAGATACTTCAAAGAGCACATATTTGTTTTTGATGAGCATCAGGTCATCGTTATCGACCCGGGCTTCAAATGTCTCATCAAAGAAGTGTTCGGCGGCGGCCTCTACCGGCACATCTATTCCTTCCTTTTCCAGGGCATCCCTAAGCACCGCCAGCGCATCATTGATAGATTCCCTGGTATTGCGGTAATAATCGGCCATGATGTGCGGAGTGGCAATAAACTTGCGTATCCCCACATCCATCATTTCCTTTATGAGCACGATCGACTCTTCGGGAGTTTGCGCACCATCATCTATCCCCGGTAATATGTGCGAGTGCATATCTACTCCTACCCACTCATATGTTAACCCAGAAATATCGGCAGTTTTTTTCCTCTTAAATAGTCCAAACATCGTGGTAGCGTAACAATTAAGATTTAAAACTACTGATTAATTCTATGTTAACAAAAACGGCATCTGTAATATGGCTGCCGCGGAATTACCGGCTCCATATCCCGGTCGCTTTTTTTTGCATGATCAGTTCGCATTGCCAGGTTAAAAATACGCTAATGATAAACATCAGGATGCTATTGGCAAGTACCGTGCCAGCAGTCCCCATGACCCGGATCAGCCACACCGAAAGCGGGATATTTATTACGCTGGCGGCAATTACCAGTAACAGCTGTATCCGCAGCTTGCCGGCGCCGTTAAGCAAGTAAGCGTGGATCATCATCCAGCCCTGCACGATGGTATAGATGGCCATCATAAGCGAAAGGATACCCGGGATCTCTACAAGGTTACCAAGCCACCAGTGGTAAAATAAGTCGGCGCCATAATACATACACCCGGCGGGCAGCATCAATAAGCAGCACACAAGCCGCATTCTACGCATCGACGCTTTTATCCACTCCAGGTCGCCCCTGGCATAAGCGTCGGTAAAAGCGCTCCAGTAAGGAGTGGCAATAATCGTAAAACCCAGGGTGATCACCGAAAAATATTTAAAAGCATTGTTAAACCGGGTAACGGCCAGCGGGCCGAGCATGCGGGTGATAATGATCGTGTCTGTTTCGTATAAAACAAGGGTGCCAACCTGGATGATGAAGAAAGCGCCGCCAATGGTGAGGAGGCCTTTTGCGGCGGATGGCTCCACATACTTCCACTTAGGCGCCATGTGCTTTAAATCTGAGGTGAACAGGTAAAAGGTGACGCCGCCAAGTACCAGCAGCGGCGCGGCGCAAACGGCAAGCACCAGCAGGATTAAGCTGCCGTGGGTGGTATAAACTAGGATCCCGATGAATAACAGGGTAAGCAGTTGTCCGGAAAATGCGATCAGCGATGCCTTAAACGGTTGCTGCAAAGCGATAAGGATGTTGTTGATAGGTTGAAGCACGAACTGCATACAAAATGAACCCATCGTGATAAGCATCACCGGCCAGATGGAATAATTGATATCGCCCTGGATCCGTAACAGTGCGTTCCAATCTAAAAAAGAACCGGTTAAGGCAAACAGGATAAATATCGTTCCCGAAATGGCCGCTAAAATAGCATAGGTGGTACTCACATATTTCCTAACGTCACCCGTCTCACCGAGCGCCGCAGCATGTGCCAGCTTATTACGCAACCCATTGCTCAGCCCGATATCGAATGTATTGATCCAGGCCACCAGCGACGCAATGACCAGCCAAATGCCATATTGAACCGGGCTCACATAGTCGATAGCTATACGCACCAGCACGAAAGTGATTAATATGTTCAGCCCCTTGATCAGGAAGGTATAAATGATATTCCTTTTGATCCCTCTATCGCGATCGTTGCCGTTATCCATCAATTAAAACCGTTAGCACTGGGTGTGATTTAATTTATGTGTCATTTTATACTCAAATCGCTTACAATTGGGTAACGATCACACAGCGTTCATCTAATACCCCGTAACCCTTCACGCCAATGCGCGGCTTGCAAAGATATAATGCATTAAACGGTCGAAAGATCTCACTTGCATACAACCAGGATCACCGCATTCTCAAATCGCTCACTATGGGGAAATGATCAGAGAGTTTTTTCCCGACTACCATATAGCTCAGCACCTCGAATTGTTTGCTGGTAAAGATATAATCAATCTGTACCGGCATAAAATCGCGATGATAAGTGATCCCGGCACCACTTCCCTTTTCGGCGAAAGCATTTGTTAAACCTTCACCGATCCGGTTTACCGAATATGACATCGGCGTATCATTAAAGTCCCCCATTACCAGGTAGGGGTAAGGGCATCGCCGCATATGCGCTTTGATAAGCTCAACCTGGTGACTGCGGCGGGAAAAGGCAGTCCTGAGTTTATCGGTAATGATCCCGATCTCTTTGACGCCTCCCCTGTTTAAGGGGCGCAGTTGCTTGAGGAATTTGTGCTGTGCGAATCCGAAACGTACCGATTGAAGGTGTATCCCATAAACACGGGTGACTTTTCCGCTGATCGACAGATCGACAAATACAGCTTCGGTTTCCGGCGCCTGCGGAGATGGCGCGACAAATCCTGACCTGATGATGGGGAACCTGCTGAACAGGGCGATACCGGTAGAATCCCATTCATCGTTTTCATGCGGTTTAAAATAGTAGTGGTTCAATCCAAGCGACCGTTGCAAGGACCGGTAGATGGCGCCCTGGTCGGCCTTAATAGAGTTGAACTCGATAATCGCGACGATGTCCGGCCGGCTCGAATGAATGATCCCGGCCATTTCATCAGGAACTGGCGTACCGATCACTTTATCCAGCGCCCTGAAACCATGCACATTGTAAGTCATTACGCGTAAATTCTCTTTCGGGGGATTACTGCTTAACGGGCAAAAGTTTTTTAAGCCATAGTTTTGTGAAACCCAAGGCAACCCAATCACCAGGAAAACGACCGGAAATAACACCCATCGACTGCGCCGGAAAAGCCAGAAAATGACGAAAATAGCATTGGCGGGCAGCAAAAAGGGGTATCCAAGGCCCGCCATACCGACCAGCCAGAAATACCTGGGGTTTATAAAGGGAGCCAGGTAACTAAACATCAACGCCAGTCCTGCCAAAACATTCACCGCCAAAACGACCCGATCGAAAACGGTCAGTTTTTTTTGGTTATTAAAAAAATTCATCGGGCAAGAAAGAAGATTAAAGTCTTGTGTGTCGGGTTATTTCAGGCGTTGCTAACCTCTTCGCAATTTCTCATAAAAGATACACATTCTTTACCATTTTAGAAGAAATTATTAAAGAAATTTATTTTTGTTGAAATAAATGATTGATGACAGCCGGAGGGGCTATGTCATGGATTGGCCAGTTGAATATCACATACCACGGGTTTATGGTCCGACAGCTTTTTATCGATCACATCGTAACTTAAAATCTCGAAATGGGGGGTAGTCATAATATAGTCGATCTGTAACTTGGGGAAATCGCTATAGTACGTAGTTACAAAACCGCTGCCTTTTTCTTTAAAGGCGTTTTTCAGTCCGTCGCCGATTTCGTTCACGGCATAAGAGATCGGCGTATCGTTGAAATCACCCATTACGACGTATGGATATTTACAATCGTCCATGTGCCGTTTGATTCTCGCTATATGATAACTTCGATTGATAAATGCCAATTTAAGGCGCGTAACAACAAATGATGATACGCCAAGGCCCACGTCCCCACTTAATATTTTGCCCTTTTTGTTCGCTGCCATCTCTACCGCGGCGAGATGGATACAATACACCCTTATGATTTTCCCGTCAATCTTAATATCGGCGAAAACCGCTTTCGTTTTAAGCATCGCCGGCGAAGGGACTATACCCGCCCCGACAATGGGGTATTTACTAAAAATCGCATTACCGGTTGAGTCAGCAGGCCTGATATTGTATGGAAAAAAATAATGATAAGCGTAACCCGATTTCTTTAAAGAGTCTGCGACAAGCGCTTTTTCCCCGGTTATGGAAGTGAACTCCTCGATGCCGACGATGTCGGGCGACTTCCCGGCGATCAACTCTCTCACCTGCCGCTGGATAGAAGCGCCTTCATGCCTTTCGATACCCGTAAATTTGTGCACGTTATACGCCATAACACGAATATGCCCGGGCGGTTTAGGATCGCCCGCAACGCTCTTCGCGTTAAAGCCATAATCAGACATGACCAGGTTAAATCCCGCAAGGATACATAACAGGGAAATAAGCCAGTACATCCTTACCCGAATTATCCAATACAGGATAAATAAAACGTTAAGCGCTATTAAAAAGTGATAACCGAAACCAAGGATCGCGATGATCCAGAAATCCCGCGGATCGGTGACCGGCGCCAGGTAACTCAACAGAAGTAATGCGGCCGAAATGCCGTTAATGACTAGTATGACCCGATCAACCGGCGTATTTTTCTTCGACTTTTTTGGCATGGGCAATGACAATGATTAAGAACGGTTCCACCGGATAAAGATATTAATTATTTCAGCCGTCATAAACCCCGGCATGCCTTTTTAAGATACCTTTAAGCCTGAACGACGCCTGATCAACCGTTTACCAGAATTTCTCCACAGGCAATGAACTTTCATTTTTAGTGCGATTATTTTATAAAAATTAGCCTTTTCTTGCCATTTCTATTTCATTTATTCGATGTTTTTATAAATCTTCTTTATCTTTACCCAATGGATCGACCCACTAAACCTTAATCGGTACAGGAAATGAAAGCCTGGCTTAAGCGGAATTTTTATAGGTTCTATTATTTCCGAAGGAAGGTGAAGATCAGGAGAGGGGTAACACTCGACACCCGGAATTTTTTCGAGGGCGATAACATGCTCGATGAACATGTCGAGGTTGCGGGTTGCAGGATCGGGCGCGGCACTTACGTTTCAGAACATACCATTCTTCGTAAAACACGCGTCGGCAGGTTTTGCTCCATCGGCGGCAGGGTGTGGACAGGTTTGGGAACGCATCCCTCCCGGACGGTTGTATCTACCCACCCGGCTTTTTTTTCGACTGAAAAACAAGCCGGTTTTTCATTCGTGGATAAGCAGATATCTCCGGATCACCTTTATACAGACCCCGAAAAAAAATACGTTGTCGAAATTGGAAACGATGTTTGGGTGGGCAATAACGTATTGATCGCCGATGGCGTTACCATCGGCGACGGCGCAATCATCGCAGGCGGCGCCGTCGTTACCGCTAACGTCGCGCCTTACAGCATCGTAGCGGGCGTTCCGGCGGTATTTAAACGACTAAGATTTACACCCGACCAGGTAAGCGCGTTGCTGACTATAAAATGGTGGCAGTGGGATATGGCCACATTAAAGGCAAAAAGTGCGTTATTTGCAGATATAGACCGTTTTATAGAAGCAAACAAATAAATATGTATGAAATTTCTCAAAAACTTTGACCTTAACTATTTCATCACGCTATTTTTCTTGCTTTTATCCTCCAATGCCAATTTCCTGGTAGTAAGCACGCCGATCTGGTACGCCATCTTCGGCATCTTTTTGGTTATCGCCATTTACCAAAAACGATTTGAAAAGAAGGACCTGGTCCATATCGCCATATTTACCGGTGTCTATTTATTGGTGATCGCCTTCCGCGACACGCTGCTCAACGAGCTCGACACCGACTACCTCGTGGCCGACTACCTCTTCCTGGTCAGGTTCATTTACCTGAGCTTTATCTACTGTATGCTGTTAAAAGAACGCTTGCTGGCGAACATCGTAAAGGTGATGACGCATCTCACGGTCGTCTCCTTTTTCTTTTATGCGTTCCAGCTGCTATCGAGCGATAACCTCTTCGCCATCACCTCTTCGCTGAAACTGCCCAATGGCAACGACCTTCCGGGCTATTCAAACATCGTTATTTACACCTACACGCAGGGGTTTCACGATTTTAGTAATTCCGGATTCGTATGGGAACCGGGCGCATTCGGCTGCTTCCTCGTGATCAGCCTGATGTTCCACTTCTTTCTTAACAAATTCTCGTTCGATGCAACCGCCGTTATACTAATTATTGGAAACATCACCGCGTTCTCTACAACGAATTACCTTGCACTGATCATTCTTTTCTTCCTTGTCTATAGGTACCGCGTACCGCGGATTAACATTTGGGTGCTGATCCTGATCCCGTCGATCATCATTGCATTTTTTACAATTCCGTTCCTCGCCGACAAGATCGTTGCTACCTATAAGGAAGACATGGACGACCTCAACAACCTGCGTGTACTCGAACGATGGTACCGCCACCACCGCATGCAGGTGCCGCTGAACCGCTTTTCCAGCGCGGTTTATATCTGGGACAACTTCGGCGACAAAATGTTCCTGGGCGTAACGAACAGGTATAATGACATCTTAAACAAACAATATAAGGTGAACATTTCAAATGGCCTGTTCGATTTCCTGGCAAAATTTGGTATTGCCGGCCTGTTGTATTTTCTATACAGGTACCTGCGTTTTTGTGCAAAGTTCATGAAAAACGGGGAACAGGTGATCTATTGCCTGCTGATCATACTTGTAGCCAGTTTCGGCGAACCGATATTGGCGATTCCGTTTACATTGATATTCCTGTTCGTTACGCGGGACCAGGTTCGCTTTTCCAGCATAAATTTGGAACGAACCGCTAACAGGAAGAAAATACTGACCCCGTAAACCGGATATGGCCCCTCACAGGATCGCCGTAATGGCAAGCTGTTATAACAGGAAGCAGACCACGCTTCGGTTTCTTCAAAGTTTGACCGTCCAACCGGCGTTCGCAAATAACGAAACCGACGTTTACCTGCTGGATGACGGGTCGACGGACGGAACCGCGGCTGCAATAGCCGAAAAATTCCCGTTTGTTAAAGTAGTTCCGGGAAGCGGCGCTTTGTTCTGGGCGGGCGGTATGCGTACCGTATGGCAGCATGCCCGCGCACAAAAAGATTACGATCTTTTCCTGTTGTGTAATGACGATGTGGTGCTGTTTGAAAACGCCCTGGGCGACCTGGTAGCGCAATACGAACGTGTAAATAAAACCGGTGTTATCCTCGTGGGGTCTACATTAAGTGAACAATCGGGGAAACTCTCCTACGGTGGTTTCATACTCCGGAAGCCCGGGCATTGCAAATACGACCCCGTGTTGCCGGATGAGCAGGAGCTGGTCCGCTGCCACCTGGGCAATGGTAATATTTTAATGGTTGATCGCGCGACAGTACAAAAGATAGGTATTTTTACGGAGGCATATACGCATTATTTTGCCGACTTCGACTATACGCTTAGGGCGTCTCAATCGGGGATAGATATTCTGGTGCCGCCTGGCTACTACGGCTATTGCGAAGACGACCACGGAAATAAATGGCTGCCGGGAAGCATCCCGTTAAAAGAAAGAATACGTTACCTCTACAGCCCAAAGGGCATGGCTTTTTCGGAACATTTATTGTACATAAAAAAGCACTTTCCAGGGGATTATTTCAGTGAGTGGAGCAAATTATGGCTTCAAACACTTTTTCCAATCGTTTGGGATACATTTAAAAGAGGGGACGACGCATATTGAGAGTAGTATTATTAAATAATGATTTCCGGGTTTACTGGAAAGGACGGCTGGGCTACTTCCATCAATTTTTGACCTCGAAGGGGATCGATTTACACGCTATCGAACTTTTCGGGAAAGGATCGCCCTACCAATTCGATACCTATAACAACAAGGAAAGCTGGTGGACCTGTTTATTTCCCGAAAACAGCTCCGACGAACTGTCAAAAAAGAACATCGAGAGAACGCTGTTCGGGGCGCTCGACAACGCAGATCCGGATGTGATCATTGCGCCGTCGATCGTTTTCTTCGCGGGCGCGCTTGGTCTTCGCTGGGCTAAAAAGAACAAGAAGAAATTCATTATGTTCGATGATGCGAAACCGTCGCACCTGAAACGTAACATGATCGTACAATGGGTAAAAGATATGATCACGTCGGCGGTAGACGGCTTATGGCTGCCCTCTAAAGATTACGACGCAGAGTATTCCAGTCTTTACAAACACGATATTTATTTTTTCCACGGTTATAACTGCGTGGATAACGATCTGTTTAAGAATCTCGGGGTAAACAGCCTCGACCATAAGCGCGTTATTTGCGTGGCGCGCATCGTCCCCATTAAAAACCTGCGAAACTTACTGCGTGCGTGGAAACAGGTGGAACAAAGTGACCAGCAATACGAGCTGAACATCGTGGGCGATGGGCCGCAGCTGGGTTCGCTGCAGCAGTTAGCGCAGAAACTAAAACTTAAACGTGTTGTTTTTACCGGGGCGGTGGATAACCACAACCTCCCGGGATATTTCCACCGCTCGGATGCCTTTATCCTGCCAAGCCTCTCCGAAAGCTGGGGGCTGGTGGTGAACGAGGCGATGGCTGCGGGGCTGCCGGTGCTGCTGAGCAGCCGCATTAATGCAGGCAAGTACCTGCTTCACGAGGACATAAACGGTTTCGGGTTCGACCCAACCGCTACCCGGGAGATCTCGGCCGCTATCTTAAAATATATCCGCCTCAAGGCGGATAAGAAAAGAGAGATGGCCGATAACTCCCTGAGCATCATTAATACCATGAGTTACCAGCACATGGGCAACGAATTGGTGAAGGCCCTGCACAACATTGCGGTCAAGAGATATAAAAAACCCGGCTTCCTGTCGTCCATCCTGGTAAACCTCTGGCGCGGTCGTTATAATACCGCGTTTTGGGATAAGTTATAAAAATTCCGCTTAACTTTCCGGTCAACTCAGCGTACCTCACCGCTTATGAAGCAACCGGAATTCAGGACCAATAATTTCGATCTCCTGCGTTTAATCGCAGCTATACAGGTTATCGTCGATCACTATTTCCAGCACCTGGCCATTCCCGTAAGCCCGTTTGCACAAAAGCTCATTTATCTTTTCCCGGGGGTACCTGTATTCTTCATCATAAGCGGGTACCTCGTATCGGCCTCTTACGAACGAAATCCTGCCCTGCTTACCTACTTCAGGAACCGGGCACTGCGCATTTTCCCGGGCTTATGGTGCTGCATCCTGGTCACCATTCTGGTGATCTCCCTTACAGGTACCAGTTTTTTAAACAAGCAAACCATTACGTGGCTGCCTGCACAATTTGCCGGCTTTATTTACACGCCAGGCTTCCTTCGCGACTATGGTTTTGGGTCGTACAACGGCAGCCTCTGGACCATCCCTATCGAACTCCAGTTCTACCTGCTGCTTCCCCTGGTTTACTTCCTGGTGATAAAACGGCTGCCGCATTACTGGTTGTATGTGCTAACCGGGATCTTTATCGGTTTAAACCTGGTTTCACTGTCGGTTAGTTTTGGCGAGCGGACCGACAAGCTGCTCACCTATTCTTTTTTTCCGCATTTCTACCTGTTCCTTGCCGGTGTGGTGTTCCAGCGGATCAGGCTGTACCGGCTTCCGTTCATCTTTAACAAGGCTGCGTACTGGTTAACGGCATATATCCTGTTTAGCCTGCTGCTCCAGGAACGGATGCCACTACCGCTGTTCCTGGTTGCAAAAAACCTGGTGCTCGCCTGCTGCGTGATCTCTATGGCCTACACGTTACCTGGCGCCGCCGTCAAGCTGCTCCGCCACAACGACATTTCATATGGCATCTACATCTATCACGGGTTAATCCTGGCGGTGATCGTGGAGGAAAAACTCCGGTCGTCGATAAACATTTTCGTCGTCATCCTGTTAAGTTGCATACTGGCCTACATATCATGGATATTTATCGAACGACCGTTTATATTACGTAAACGAAAATTTTAATTTTTTCACCGGCTTGCAATCCTTTTAGTAGCAGCTTCCGTACTGTTATTAAAGGTTCCGCGGTGCGGTTATTTTGCCGCAAATATTTCCGTTAAAAGATATATTTACTTAATTTGGGGGGATCAGTACCGGCGTTCCTCGGAAATTGGACTTTGTTAACTTAGGGATCGTACTCATTGAAAATAGCGCTACTAAATCATGATTTCCGGGTTTTCTGGAAAGGGAGACTACGCTACCTGCACCGCTTCCTGTCATCCCAGCGAATAGATTTGCATGCGATCGAGCTATTCGGACAAGGCTCTCCTTACTCCTTCGATAAATACACTAACACCGAAGAATGGTGGCGATGCCTGTTCCCCAACCACAGTTCAGACGATCTTTCAAAAAAAGAGATCGAAAAATGCTTGTTCGCTGCGCTTGACGAGATCGATCCCGACATTGTGATCGCGCCTTCCATCGTATTCTTCGCCGGTGCGCTCGGGCTCCGCTGGGTAAAGAAACATAAGAAGAAGTTTATCATGTTCGACGATGCCAAACCTTCGCACTTACGGCGAAACCTGGTAACGCAATGGGTGAAGAACACCATCACTTCAGAGGTAGATGGTTTATGGCTCCCCTCCCCGGACTATGATGTGGAATACGCCAACCTTAATACCCCGGAGATCTACATGTTCTATGGTTATAACTGCGTAGATAACGACCATTACAAGCTTGCCGTACATACTAATAAAGATACCAGGACCATTATTTGTGTCGCCCGCCTGGTGCCCATAAAAAACCTGGATAAGCTCCTGAAGGCCTGGAAGATCGTTGAGGGAAAAAACAGCGGGTACCAGCTCAATATCGTTGGCGACGGTCCATTGTTCCAGGCGCTGGTGCAGCTGGCTAAAAAGCTAAAACTTAACCACGTTACTTTCTCGGGCTCCGTGGATAACAGGGACCTGCCGCAATACTTCCACAACGCCGACGCTTTCATACTGCCGAGCCTTTCCGAAAGCTGGGGACTGGTGGTAAACGAGGCCATGGCGGCGGGATTGCCGGTACTGTTGAGTAAACGTGTAAACGCCGGGGGGCCTTTGCTTAAGATAGGCGTTACCGGTTTTTGTTTCGATCCGCAGATCACGCGCGAGATCGCAGAAGCGGTCCTCAGCTATATCAGGCTGGACGACGCCCAAAAGCGTGCCATGTCCGCCAACGCCCTGGCCCTGATCGATACCATGAGCTACGAAGTGATGGGTAACGAGCTGTTAAAAGCGATCAGCCATATTATCGGCCGGAAATACCGGCAGCCTGGCATTTTACCGGCCGTCCTCGTAAATTTATGGGATGGCCGGTACAACACCTCCCGGTGGAATAAACTATAAAGCCACCGCCCCGTTCCGCAAATGCGGTCCCGGACGATGGCTTCTAAATGCTGAGTTTACTATATTACGCGTTCGATGGGGCGCCGTCGAAATGCCTGATAGTTTCTACCGTGTTCTGGATGTTCGCTTTTGACGAAGCGCCAAACAGGATCGATTCGATATTGGGAAGCTCACAAACATATTCAAGGGCTTCTTTAGGAGCGATGGCGCCGCCGCCCAGTACCTGCATGGCAATTGCACGGAGCTTGCGGTTCTTCAGCGTTTCTTCGTAGATCTCTTTTCCGCCCGACATACGGAAGCCTACCTTATTGATTGATGAGCAGATGATGGGGTTTTCGATACCCTGCGATTCCAGCGCATCCAGCAGCTTAGGCATGTTCATGGTAATAAAACCAGCTTCTGCATTGTGCTTCCTTTTCACATAGTGATAGAAGGCCGCAAGCACTTCGTAAGCGCGAAGACCCAGGAGCAGGTCGGTGATCACGTTCTGCAGGAAAATAACGGGAGTATTAATTCCCCTGAACATCTTCATTTCCGAATCCACCAGCAGCTCCATGATAGAAAGGTAGTCTTTTGACAAAAAAGCCATCCCGCCTTTAAACATCGACCCGATGAAGTTACCCGGTACATATTGTTTCAGCGTGCCCGCGATCCCAAGCTCGGTTACGGCGTTGGCATATTTATGTGCGTAGGGCATGCAGGGAAAAATTTTAAAGTCCCTGTATTTTTCAGGCTCCTGGCGAATGATCGCGCAGATATTGGCAATACGGTCATGCGTGGTGCACATAAACGTGTTTACGCCCAGCGACCTCGCGTCATCCAACGTTTTAACGATGGCGCTATCTTCCCGGAATTTGATCGACTGTGCGCGGGATTTCTCGTCTGATATATGGTTAACGGCAAAAAATTGGTTATCCCCAAAAAGAATTCTTTCCATGCTTCCTTAATTAACGCTTTGTTTGATGAGTTCGATGGCCTTGTCGGTATACCAGGCGCTCTGAAATGTATTGATCGTATTGGGCACTTTCCCGGCAACGGCATCGACGAAATAATCAAGCTGCGCGGAATATTCCTCGCCGCGGAGGTAAAAGTCGACCTGCGGGGTGAGGTCGGTAATGTACTTCACCGTCCAGCCTTTGTTGTAGCCTGCGGGTGTTCCGGCATCTTTAAAGTATACCTTCAGTTCGTTGGCATCAGAAATGATCTTTCCTTTGGTGCCCTCGATGGTTACCGAGGTTGTCATTTTACGGTGTGTTTCATCGCTCCAGTTTACCGAAAGCACGCCGCTCACGTTGTTCTGCAGCTCCACCAGCGAATAAACGGCATCCTCTACCGTGGTAGAATAGATGGATTTAAGTAAACTTCCCTTTACGCTTTTCACCGGGGCCAGGATATCGTTAATCAGGTCGATCACGTGCGAGGCGTAATCCAGGAGGCAGCCACCGCCTTCTTTGGGGTCGGAGCGCCAGGTATCCTGTTTAGGGCGGATCACCACCGGGCCATAAGATTCGGCCACGAAATGGTATACCTGGCCCAGGGCGCCTTCTTTGATCAGTCTTTTCACTTCCCCGAAGGTGCCGATAAACTTGTTGTGGTAGCCGATCTGGTTCACTACCTTTTTTTGCGCGGCCAGCTTCACCAGCTCTTCACCCTGTGTTGCGGTAAGGCAAAACGGTTTTTCAGCAAAAATATGTACGCCGCTTTCCAGGAGGTCCTTAATCATCGAGTAGTGGAATTTTGTTGGCACAGCCACCACAACTGCGTCTGGCTTTACGTCGGCCAGCATTTTCTTGTAGTCGGTAAAACAAGTGAATTTGCCATACCGGCTTAAAAAGTCGTTGACCATTTTTGAGGTGTCGCAAACGCCAACTACCTCTACATTCGGATGAGCGCCAAGGATGGAGAGATGGGAGATCCCCATTTTTCCGGCACCGATTATACCAACTTTAACCATGTTTCTTGAGTCGTAAAAAAATTAATAGAACATCTGAAAAAAACTTCATTTGATTGCCAATATTTCTCCTGAATACCTCCGGCCGGTGAAAGATACGGATAAACCATCCCAATCTGATCTTGAACCAGAACGGATGGATAACTTTTTGAGTGCCTGCAAACCAGTCGAATACGTTGCCGATGCAGATAGTAAGGCAGGGAGGTAAGCTTTCGCGATGCTGGATGGACCATTTCTCCTGTTTCGGGCAGGTCATCCCTACAAAAAGAATGTCTGGTTTAAACGCTTGTATGGCCTCCACCATGGCGGCGTTATCCGCCTCGCTAAATTCGGGCTTAAACGGCGGAGAATATGTTTCCACTTCGATATCCGGGTATTCACGCGCTGCGCGTTCTTTAATGAGGCTGAGGGTCTTTTCGGAGGATCCGAGAAAGAATGCTTTTCCGCCGGTGCGGTTCAGCTCATTGATAAAATGATCGAATACATCGGGCCCCTGGTTGCGCGGAATATTTTTACCCTGCAGTAAGATCGGCGCAATAGCGAAATAAACTCCGTCAAGAACAAGATAATCGCTCGTTTGAAGCGCCTTTTTAAATTCCCTGTCTTTCGTGGCTATCCCATAAGAATTCGGACTGATAGTGTTTATAACCCGGCATCTTACTCCCTTAACGGGTATCAACGCCAGATCATCCGAATAAACCCTAAAACCAATAGAATCCAAAAATTTCGGCTCACCCATTGAAAAAATTCACTAGTAACTAACTAAATGATCCACTGCACCCGCAATAGGGCTTTTATATTTCGGATCAAAGATAACTCGATAAATTGCAAAAAAAGGAATCAATTGCTGATTTTATTGAGGATTTACAAATAAAGTTCGGATTATTTTTCGAGCATTAAGGCCGATATAGAAAGGGGCGATACGGAACGCATCCTGCTCTCGCAAATCCACCCGTTCTTACTAAAAGGCTGATGGATAATTTTCGTACGCTCCCAGGTAGTTAGCCTCAATAAAAAATTTGAAAGCATTCCGTTTCCGAACCAGCGATAAAGTAACGGCAGTGGCTTGCATTTCGCAGAGGCCCTTTGCACCTCTGCCATGTATTTGTTCTTTAATATCTGTGAACGGCTCGTGGTCCGCAGGCGAAAGGCAGATAACGGCAAAGCCAGTGTCCACAGATCCGCGTGACATGCAAACCGCATCCACAACTCATAATCGGCCGCCAGCTGATAGTCCATATCTAACCCGCCCGCATTCCGCCACAATTCTTTCCGCCAAAACATCGACTCCTGCTGCAAATACCCATACCCGCCTTGCTTATACCACCCGTTCCTGATCGCCTTAGTCGGCTTGGCGGACACATTCGTATAGATTTTTTTCAAAGATCCGTCTTCATTTAAAAAGGCAGGGATCCCGGTAAGCCACGAAACCTCCTGATGATCTTTAAAAATTTTGGCAACCGTGCGCAACGACCACGGGAATGAGACGTCGTCGGCGTTTAACCAGCAAAAAATATCCCCTGTGGCGAAATTAAAGCCCTTTTGAATGGCATCGTACTGCCCCTTATCTTTTTCTGAAATGAATTTGGCGATGTATTTATGATATCGCCCGACGATCTCGAGTGTACGATCGGTGGATCCACCATCAACTACGACTAGTTCGAGGTTAGGATAGTCCTGTTGGGTGATACTCTTGAGTGTCTCTTCTATGTAGGATTCCATGTTAAAGCACGGAACGACTACGGAGATTTTCGGCAATGAAGGTAACGTCATGCTATCCAGATAAACGTTTCAGTTGTAACATAATTATCGCGCCCGGTATCAGTTTGGGGTAAATACGGCAAAACGCCTTCATCAACGTATATAAACCCAAACGATTCATTTTTATAATCATAAAATGCTTTCCGGGATGGCATAACCGGGTTATTATCATACATACAACTAATTTAAATTCCCTGGCGGTTATCTCATTATTTAAATGACGGGATTTCCTCTTCTGCAAGCCATAAAAGCACTACCTGTTATAATCGTCCGTTTTAATACCTGTGAGTGCGGGAATAAAAGAAGGTGTGATGGTGTGATAATCTTTACCCCGGTCGCGGCCAAATTGTAAAAGCTCTTCTACCGTTTTACAGTGTTGATCATAGTACTCCGTGTATACCCTGTCGCGGAAAAAAGACGGATGGGTTTGAAAAGCGGTTTCCATAAGATCACCAAACTGTGCCGACTTACTATGGTTCCAAAAGTAAGACTCGCTCTTATTCCTTCCATCCGCCCCGAATATATAAATAGACGTTGCGAATACGGAGCTAAGCGGCAACATCAAATTGGTTAACACGTTGCCATTGTCTTTGATAGATAAATTTTCGGCGGAGGGGAAGTTGAATCCCTTTTTAACGTAGTCGATCCCTATAAAAAGATGTTCCAGCCCTGCCACCTCTTTCAATATCAAAGGCAGCGCTTTGATCGGCACAAAAACATAACAATGATATTTTTTCACTATTTTCACCATTTGCTCCCTGAAACTTGCAGCATATTTACTGGGTCCAAAGTGAAACACAGGATCGGCAAAGGCCAGGATGTCAGCCCCACCTACGTATTCCAGGAATTCTTCGTTTTTAACCACGCTATTGCAAATGATTTTCAGATCGAATGACGAAAGATCGTATTGCTTATAAGTATCGAACGAAGGTCCTGTCACAAAGCACACGGCAGAATTTTTTGTGCCCAGGTCTTTCGACATTTGTTTGAAATTAGCAAGCGAAAATTCCCGGTAATAGGTCACCTGGTCTGACGACATTGCATTAAAAAAAAGATTTTGCCATGTAATCGACTCTACGTAAGAAAAGAAATAGGGATCTACAATTTCGATTTTACCGATATTTTTAAGCACGTTCAGGTTGAAGATGTCGCGAAAATGAGTGAGCAGGATTATTGATGAGTTCGTTAAGAGCACCTTCACTTCAGGATCGTTCACCAACTTAACTTTCGGAGCATTCGGAGGAGGAGCCACCTCGCTCAGATAGGGTGAGGGCTTCGACAACCCGTAAACAGCATCGCAGACCATCACGGTATTCGCCAATTGATCCTCATCCGGAATAAACCAGGTTAATTTACTTAAATAGTCAGAAAACTCTTCCTGGGAAGAAGTTCTGTATAATACTATTGTCCCCGGCCCCTGGCGCTTTTTAAAAAGAGACTTTACTCCCCTAAAAATAAGATACACTATCTTTTTAAATAAGATCAGGAACAGGTTTCTTTTGCCATATGCATTATTCGCTGCACTCATAACGGATCAGTCAGGTTATAGAACTTTATTTACCGGCACTTATTAGGTCGAGCAAGTTGTTAACGGCGAAAGTGCCCTGCCTGATAACGCTTTCATAACTTCTTGAACTAATGTGTGGTGTAATTAATACGTTAGGCCAATCTTTCATGGGGTAATCCTTGGGCATTGGCTCGATATCGAGTACGTCGGCAAGGTAGCCGGCAATTATATTATTCTCAAGTCCGTATTTAATAGCATCAAGGTTTACCAGCTTTCCCCGTGCCGTGTTGATAATGATCGTACCGGGCTTAAGCGACTCTTTAACCAGCTTTTCCCCGATCATCCCCTCGGTCTCAGGGGTATGTGGTACATGTAAAGTAATGATATCCGCCTGGGCCGCGAGCGCTTCGATACTTTCCGCCAGCGATATGTTATTTTCTTTTATATAAGTGTGGTCAACAAACTTTTCATAAGCGATCACTTCGAGTCCGAAGCCACGTGCGCGTTTTACCATTTCTTTGCCAATGGCGCCTAAGCCAACGATCCCCATTTTTTTCCCGTAAATTTCGGTGCTCACATACCGTTTCCACCCGCCGGCCTTAGTGATCGGATATTCCAGGTGAATATTTTTAACGAAAGCAAGGAGTAATGCGAACGCATGCTCTGCTACCGAATTCTGGTTAACGCTTGGACAGTTAGTAACGGGAATACCTAATTCCCTGGCTTTAGCAAGATTTATGCGGTCTAATCCTACGCCATATTTAGAGAGATATTTCAATCGTCCGCCTTTTGCTATTTCGAGAATTTCTGCTGTATATTCATCATCACCACAAATAATCGCATCATAATTTCCAACCACAGGCCTTAACTCGTCTTCCGTTAGCGGCCCGCGCATCGTATCGATATCAAAACCCTGGCTATACAGCAAATCCTGGTGAGCGCCAGGAGCGTCCATAAAAGACGTTGAGGTTAGCAAAACTTTAAATTTCATAATAGTTATTTATCTGTTACCAATTCTATTTCCGTGAGTACCCGGGGCAGATCAAGCATATCATTGATCTCAAATCCGTTATAATCCGCAAATAAATGAGCATTTTCTTCCGTTCGGCGCAGGATGAATACCAGGCCGGATCTTTCCGCGGCCTCCTGGTCGGCTTTGGCATCCCCGACAAATACCGTTTCCGAGCGCTTTAAATTCTCCTTGTTTATAATGTATTCCGTCCAATGGTATTTTTTTTCCGGGGAGCCATAGGCATCTTCGAAGTAGCCATTCCAATTCCTTTGTCGGAGGATCGGGCGGATCTCCCCGGTGGGCGTACCGGTAATTATCCAGCAACGGTATTTTTTGTGATATGCACTCAGAAAATCGACGGCTCCTGCGACCTGGGGCGCATTAACTACGCCGTCCAACGCCAGGTCCGAAAACCTGCCCGCCCATTCATTCACCTCGTCATCCGATATATCAAGTTTCAAAAATTCCTTATGATAATACCTGATTTTATCGTACCTGGATACTCCCCCGTTGGCTAAATGATATTCAACCACTTTATCTGCTATATCGTCACCGGCGTGCCGGTATAAATTCCGGAAGGCCTCAGTTTTTACATTGACTGACTCGGCGAGCACTCCATCAAAGTCGAAAAAAATATTCTTAATCATATACCTAATAATAAATCCAGGTCTTGTCGTTCTTTCCCTTCAGGGCTTCTTCAATAGGGTAACCTGTATTACCGCATACAAGCTGCATCAATAGCTTTTTTTTCTCGTCGCCATTAATAAGAACCAGTATCATACGCGCATTGCGTAATACCGGGAATGTCAGGCTCATTCTTGTCGCTGAAAGCTGAGGGACTTCATTTATAACGACCAGCTCATTAGTTTGCTGTAACGCCTTAGTTCCCGGGAACAGGGAAGCCGTATGCCCATCGTTGCCCATACCGAGTATGATCAGGTCAAATGCGGGGAGATCGTCTTCGCCTGCAAGCGAACTTATCAGTGCCGAATATTTTTTTGCCGAGAGCGCTGCACCTTCGGCGTGATGATACATCGGATAAAAAGAAGAGGGCAATTCTCCAATGACCTGCAGGGCGCTCCAATAATTACTATCCGGATGTTTATCGGGCACGATGCGTTCGTCGACCCAGCAGAAGCATACCCGCTCCCATTGGTCATTATCCAGGTAGTTACCGGATACCAGTTCTTTAAAAACCATGCCTGGCGTATTTCCACCGGAGATTGCCAGCACGGCACGCTCCTTAACGGCTAATGTGTTCAAAAGAGCTTCCGCAATAAAGCTTGCAGAAACCAGTACCCATTCTTCCCGGTTCTCGGTCCGGATAAGCTTACCTAGCGTATTCAAATAGTTGGATTATTTCGATAAACCTCTTTTATACATTCCAATATACCTTGCCCCATGTCGATATGGGGATTGGCAATAAGCTTTTTGCTGATTGTAGGTGCGTAAGAATATGGCGTGAAACGATAATGATGATGGTATTCTCCGCTTTTAAGATTGATACTGACCTTATTACCTAAAATTTCATTAATTATTTCGAACAACTCGATCCGCCGTAATTTCTCTGTTCCGGTAAAGATTACATGTTCATTTTTATACTCATCATTTTCGATAATATCGACAGTCAGCTTTGCCGCATCTGAAGCATGGATATATTCCCTGATCTCGTTTCCATCTCCTCCATGATCTATCCTGCCTGTTGTGACGGCTTTTTCCACCAGGTTATAAATATAATTATTATCATAACTCATTTCCGAGTAAACAGATCCGTAGCGTAAAATGGTGAAAGAAAGATCAAATCTGACAGAATATTCCTCGACGATTTTTTCCGAAGTCAATTTACTGATCCCATAAAAAGACCCTTTATCGCTCATTGCATACGCGCTGCTGGCATACACAAACCGCTGTATACCAGTTTTTACGCATGCTTCAAGGATATTGATATTGCCAAGCACGTTAAGCTCCATGGTACGGTACGGATACTTAGTCGACTGATCGAGGTTAGCAAACCCGGCTAAATTTATAACGATATCAAATCCTCCCCCGCTAATTTCATCCGACACGCTGACAGCGTCCATTATATCTATATGCTTAAATCGTAGTTCCGGGAACTGTCTCCTTGGCGGACTCAGGTCATAAACACTAACGGTATGCGCTCTTCGTCTCAATTCCTCAACGAGGTAAAGACCCAAAAAACCACTACCTCCGAAAATTGCAACATTCATATTATTCCTGCCTTACTGCGTCCTTCAACGATTTCATTTCATCTCTTGCCTTATCGCCGAGGAAAAAGAAATCGATACTAAATGCCAGGAAGGTATATCCTGCATTAAATTTATCTACTGTTTTTTGGTGATCGGAAGAGATCACATGAAAACCGAGCGGCTTCTTTAATCGCTTCGCTATTTCTTCTACTTTGCTGAGCGCTTCGGCTACGTCGGGGTGCTCATAATTGCCGGGCATACCCATCGAAGCTGAAAGATCATATGGGCCAATGATAATTCCATCGATGCCCTCCACGGCTAAAATAGATTCCAGGTTATTAACAGAATCGATATGCTCGATCTGCGCAATTACAACGGCTTCATTTTCCAGCCAATCCTGGTATTCCTGGAAACCTGTGCCGTAATTTTGCGCCCGGTTTAAGCCAACCCCACGTTTTCCTTTTGGCGGATATTTAACAAAATCGACGGCCTGTCTGGCTTCTTCGGCATTCCGGACCGTTGGCACGATCACGCCATCTGCGCCGGCATCCAACATCCGTTTTATGATCACTTCTTCGTTCTTACTCACCCGCACAAGTGCTTTCATGCCTTTTCCCTGGATAAGCGCGATCATATTCATCGCCTGGGAGATGTCGATCGCCGCGTGTTCAAGATCGAGTGTGAGCCATTCAAACCCTGCTGTGGCTAAAATCTCTACAACAGACTGGTGCGGTATTGTCAACCATGAACCGATAGTAAGCTCACGGCTCGCTAATTTTTTTTTGAGGGACCAGTCAGGCGAAATATTTTTCATATATCTTAATTACGATTTTATTCACTTCAAGCACTTCGCCGGCCGGGTTTAATGCAGCCAGGTGCGCATCTTCCGGGAAGAACACGGCGAAATAACCGGGCTTTAGCATCACCGTTCCCAGGTGCGCGTCTTCGTGCGGATAAAAGAATTCGCAGTCGGAATGTGACGAGTAGGCGGTCCGGGTGGTAAGCTTAGGTCTGTCATAAACTTCAATCCGTTCGGTGCCCTGCAGTAAAAACTGGATATCTACATACTGGTTATGCGCCTCAACCATGTTATTATTGTCGTGGCTGGTTTCATACCTCAATATCTTTGCATAGACTTCTTCACCGTTCAAAGGTTTCTCCCCGGTTTCGTGCAAATGTTGTGCAGTAGCTAAAAATGCACTGATAAGCTCAACTGCTTCTGGCTTGAGCGCCCTGTATAGCTGGTCAATTTTTCCGTAAATCATTATCAGGCGTTTTCCGTCAATATTTTGTACAGTCCCTCAGCAATGATAAAATCCTGCGGCTCATCAATGTCTACGGCTTCCAGCTTATCAATGGGGTACATGAGTGGTTTAATCCCTATACGTTTCCCATCCGCCTCTTTAAAGGATTGCTTCGTGAAAATGTAAAAATTCGAATTGTCTTCGAATACCGGGGGCAGGTCTTGTGTACGAAGTAATTCTTTAGGGTTGTGATTTACCGGCCGGCCGTCTTCCCAATAAAACCTGGTTTGAAACCGTGTTACGGAAAATACGGAATCACATGCTTCACTCGCCAGAAAAGTCTCTAATGCCTTATCAACTGTCGCTATTTTAAGTAAAGGGCTCGTACTATGGGTTTGTATATATACATCCCCATCCGTTTGGGACATATCATAGCCAATAATGTCGTTCATGGGAACAAAATCGCCCTGGATCTCAACGGGCCTATCGACGATTTTTACTGAAGGAAAATTGGCGTTAACATCTTTCTTTATGTTTTCGCTATCTGTATTAATTACGATCTCGCTGATCAGTTTCGATTTTAACAGTTCTTTAACCACCACATGATAAAGTGGCTGGCCATTAAATAAGCGTAAGTTTTTATTTTTAACTCGCTCAGAATTTCCCTTCATGGGAACAAGAGCAATAATTTTTTTCATCTATTAACTAATATGTAATTATGTAATTTGCAATGCAGCAGCTCGTTAAATATTATAAATATAAGAAAAAAACGGCTTTTTCATTAATTAAGCAAATATAAGCACAGTTTTGGTATTAGCGAAAAGAAGGAGAATTTGCGGAGGAAGATCGCTTTAAAATTTACGAAAATCGCCTGGGCCTCCACCGTATAGAGGCACGTTCCGGAGGTCACACCTATTTCATTTTCGAGAGGTAATAATTCAGGTGTCTTGCCATGTCACACGCGAAGAACACAAAACGCTGAACCAGGTTCTCTGAGTGGCTTCTAGCATAATAATAACGGTACTTCCAGTAAGAAGAACTGCGAAAGTCGAAGAATCTTGCTTTAAAATCTTTAAGCGTGTAATTTTTCTTTATATCTATCCCACTGGTTGTTTCCGGGTTAATGTATACAAGTGCTTTATAAGTAACCAAAAGTGGAAAGCCTGCCCGACGCGCTCTGACTGGTAACTCGGTATCGCCACGATGTTTGAAGTGTTTAAAATCATAAAGACCAACTTTACGGATCACTTCAACCGGTAAAAAAACCCCGCGGCCAATCAGGTCAGAAGACGATGTGAGGGTGTTTATATCAACGTCCGACAGCTTCTTTGATGCATTGTACATGGTAGTCTTTGCGCTCCACGGATGCATGAATTTGCCTCCGTACAAAATGATGTCCCTCGCGTTTACATCTGCTGCAGCACAACCGATCAGCGCTCCGGGATTATCCCGGATCACATCGTAAAAATTCTCAAGCCAATCCTCGTCAACCAACACATCATCGTTTTGGAGTATCAACCCGTGAAGACGGTCTTTAAAATGCTCCATTGCAAAGCGAATCCCGGCATTTACCGACCCAGTCCACCACTGGTTTCCTTCTGTACGTACCACATGTACTTTAGGGTAGTTGGAATTTATCCACTCCGAGCTACCGTCGGTGGACGCATCATCAACTACTACCAATTCAAACTCGGCTATGCCCCTGCCATTTACCCGGGTAACCGCCTGGTAGATGGCGGCTAAGCCTTTTTTTGTAATTTCAATCCTGTTGTAGATGGGAATAATAACTGCAATTATGTTCATGCATCTATTTACTTATCTCTGTATTCGGCCTGCAATTCACAATAGTCGTAATAAAATAGTCTTCAAACGCGCTCATCTTCAGAATCTCCATTTTTCCTTCAGTCGTACTCCGGCCGGTATCAAAATGTTTTAACAGGTGGGTTAAATCACCCACGTCGTTATAAATAAACAGGCCGTCCAGGTTATAATAGCTTCGGGCTGACCCGGGATCTACCACGAGCGGAATGCCGGATAACATAAATTCAATTACCTTGGTAAGCACGCCCGACGAAGGTTGGTTGTAAAGTACTACTCCCTTACACCCGGCAAGTTTTTGCTGAAGGACCTCATTGCTGAGCGTCCCCAAAATATTAAAATTCGCCAGGCCGGAATACTCAGCGTTAAAGCGCTCAGTTCCATAACCGGCGAGGTCGATCACCACTTCACCTAAGCGCCCTTCGAGGTTATCAATTAACTTCTTCATCCCCAAATAGGTAGGCAGGTTAGTTGCCGTACCTATTAATAAAAAATTTCCCGTGGACCGCCTTTTTTTCCTGATCTCTTCAAAGTAATTTACCACTTCTGTTACCGGATAATATGGCAGATAGTGTGCCTTTACACCATGTAAATTAAGAAGCCACTCTTCCTCTCTCGCGATTGCAAAGGTGTGTAAAGCGGTCGACTTTAACATCTTCATTTCATTGGGAAGCCAGGCTGGTGCCGTCTTACTATGTAAAAAGCTCTTGCGACCGGGGACAAGTGATTCTAAATTATGCGGGATAGCAAAAACCGGCAGTTTGTGTTTCTTCAACAGGAACGCAAGCAGAAAGAACCGATCATAAGTGCTCTCCCATATAAAAGCATGGTAATTATTTTTCAGCATTGGTTTCACGCTGGTTACGAAATAGCGGTAACTAAACCCGATAAATAATATCTCCTGCGGAAATGGTTTTATAAAAATCCTTGCCTCGATGCAGAATTTCACGAAATACAAGGCGTATAACGGCGCTCTTAATAACTTATAGATCGTCGGCTTGGAGTCTGAATGTTCCCAGTTAAGGCTATCTAAAATAAATCCGCGTCGTTGGAGCAGTTCTACAACCTGGGCTGTCCGTCGTTCTCCACCATGTCCAAATGGCTTTGCCTTAAATGGAGAGTGATGAAGAATACGTAATCCTTTTTCCTGCATTTTCTTATAACTGTATTGAAGGGGACTTAACAAATTACGGCTTTACCAAACTGTATTTACGCCATGATACATAGCCACCTACCGTTAGGATAGCGATGAACATTAATATCTTTATGCCCATCTGCATGCCCGTAACCGAGATGGATATGGCATAAGCAACGGCAAAGAACGCGCTTAATTTCATAAAGAACATGATTGATAATTCATTTTTTAGATACCGGTAAACAGCGAGCACGCTGAAGAAGAACGTAAGCACCGTCGAACCCAGGAACGCAGCAGATAAATACTCAGCGCCATATTGAGATCCATACCATAAAATGGGCACCTGTAACATTGCACATAAAATGGATAGATAGCTTAATTCACGTTGCCTGTTAATTGCCCCTAATAAGGTACCGATTAAACATACCAGGGCGTAAAGCGCCATGTACCAGCACTGATAACCTAGTACCAGGCCGGTGTTTACATATTTTTCTCCGTAAATAAACAATACGATCTCCTTAAGGAAAAAAGTAACCCCGAACGCGCCTACTACGCCGATTAGAGACATAATAATGAAAATATTCTTGGTACGCCTGATAAAGGACTGCCTGTCTGAAACGAATAAGGACGATAAATTGGGGAACAGGGAAACCAACGCCGTATTAAGGACCAAGCTAAGCGGTGAAAGCACCCTGTTGGCGATATTGTAATAAGCAACTTGTGCCAGGCCAGCCCTATGTTCGAGAAATAACACCGGGATTTGATTACTAAGTAAGGTTAACAAGGCCAGGTAGTAATAGGGCATCGATTCCCTGGCGATGTGGCGGGCATCGCTCCTGAGATGCTGCATGTTGCTTTCCCCGGTAAAATACTTGAACCGGTACACCGAATAGATATATATAGCCGTTTTAGCGAAGTTCAGCATCGCAAAAACGCCAAACAGGATATTCAAAGTCATGTAATGCGCCGGCATTACCAGGATGATGATAACCCAAAAAACGTTATTGGCCAGGCTTATCACGCCTGTAAACTCCATTTTTTCGAGGCCAAATGCTACGCCTTCGATTAGCTCGTAGAGGGCCGAAATCACGATACTAAAAAAAGTTAACGCAAATAATAAGCCGCCGTAATCTTTATTGAAAAAATAATAACTGGTGTACAAAATCAGCGCAGCTATTATACCGAAGGATCGGACCGTTAGCGAGGATATGAACACCTTTTTCGAATTTTCTTTATCCCGTGCAATCGTCCGGACTACAATATTTTTGAGTCCCAAAGATGCAACCACCACAAAAATAGTGACATGAAGCTGCAGCAAGTTATATGATCCATAGGTGTCGGTAGACAGGTATCTCGCAATCTTGATACTGGTAAGTATGCTTAAAACCTGGGATATAATATTACTGGCCGTAAGAATGGAGAAATTTCTAAAAAAAGTACTGTTCCTAAAGGACTTCATTGCAGAGATCTTCATTTCCTACCCTTAAATTTGCTGAGTGTCTTACTAAGCCTGGTTTTAAACCTTGACTGGAACAGGTTAGGCGTGTCGCCGATCTTCTCGATAAGCGACAACTCATTTTCTGACCACCCTACTTTCTTAAGAAGCGGCCGTAACTCGATATCCCATTGTTCCGGAAGCATGACACAGTAATTATACAGGAGCGTTCTGATCGGCCACTCATATTTCAGGATCGCCAGGAACTCGATCACGGCTTGATCGTTTACAAAGATCCGGTCTTTGAGGAAGAGCATGCCTTTTAAATCAAGTATGATCCTTTTGTAGCCGCTGCCGAAGCTTGGTAACCCGATCCTGCATTTTATCGGATATTCATCGACGTAAAGAAGCTTCTTTCCGCTTTTAAGATAGGAGAACCAGTAAAAAAGGTGTGTGTAAGCAGTCCCCGATAACGATTCATCGAACTTGGTATCCCTAACCGAATCGGTATTGTAGACTACGGAACTGATAAAGCTCATTATCCCCCCAAGAGACCTGCAAAGGGTATAATAATATTTCTCCGTTAATGGTAAAGTGAAATCCACCAAAAATGAAGGGACGTCATCCCTGACGAATTTCTCCATACCTGTTTCATTCATGTCTATATCACACCTTATCCTATTGAACGCAAAAACTCCAATCTCCGGTCGTGTAGCTATCAGCTCCAGTATTCGCCGAACTGCTCCTTCTGCTAATGCGTCGTCATCACCGAGCAGCCAGGAGTATTTCCCTCCTGCCAGCACCATAGCCCGGTGAAAATTCCAGTCAGCGCCCTTGTTAACATCACTTCTGGCGTACTTTATACTTATAGACGGGTTATCTTTTATCAGCTGCGCTACCACCGTTTCAGTATCATCTAAGGACGCGTTATCGCTGATACATATTTCTACAACCGCGGACAACTCAGGAGTAACCTGGGAGAGGATGCCCACGATATTCTCTTTCAGGTAAGTGCACCTGTTATAGGTAGGGATGCATATCGACAATTGGATGCTGCTCATATCATTCTTTAACGCGTGTTAACTTTAAAGCGGTAGTGGCGCTTATTCTTAACAGGTAAAGCGCTACAACGGTGGCCGGAATATATCCCGGATCGAATAAGGAATAGCCCGTGAAGACGGTGGAAAGAAGCATGGCAAAATACGCTTTGACATAACCCGTGGTAGTGTTCGACCGGGTGCTAAAAACACGGAAAAAAATAATTACCCAAATCAGCGCCCCAAAGATTCCAAAGTGCAGAAAAATGCCGGTAAGGCCCAAGTCAGCATCGTAAAAACCAAGCTGATCGGATAATTTCGTCAATTTGAGCTGGAGACGACTTCCGCCGAACGGAACCCCGTTCCCGATCGCATAGGTGGTAGTATTTTCCTGGAAATTTGTAAGGAAATACTCGTGCGCCTGGTACCGAACGTCATCTTTAAAGTTTTTTACCTGTAACTGCGAATCCGCACTCAGCTTAACTATAAGATCTCGTGAAACATACAGTCCGGCCATCATAACGACAATAAACATCAACGTGGTACCGGCCCGCTGTTTCACCTGGCTAAAAAATACAAGTGTGACCGCCCCCAAGCCTAACCCCAACAAATTCATACGCGAACGGGTGAGGAAAAACAAACAAAAACAGCCGAAAAGAAACAGCCCCAGGTGGACAAGCTTACGCCGCTCGATGTATTCGCTCAAAAAATAAAAGCAACCCAGCGCGGTAAATCCCTGGCCATAAAAGAACACGGTCAATCCCCCACGGCGTGATTCTGATCTCCATGCAAACAATACATCGGGGAAGACCGCCGCGTTAATTATAAAAACAATAAGTGTCAGGAAAAAAAACTTGCGTAGTAAGGACTCAATATTATCGGCGGAAAAACCGCCGAAAAGGAAAATGAAATATAACAGGAACGAGTAATAAGCAATTGAACCGATAATCGACTGCAGGAATGGCTGTCCCCAAATGTAAAACGCAGGAATGGCGCTTATTAACACACTTATGATAAAGAATAGCACCAGTTTATCCATAAGGTTGGGCTCCTTGATCACCGGCTTCGAGTTAAACCAAAGAAAAACCAGCAAACCAGCAACGGCCATTTCGGTTATCTTGTTCAGGTTACCGATAAAGGTCGGGGACAAATACTTGAAGTTAAAAAATTGCAAAAGGAACAATACCAGCGCAAACACGATTAGTTGAAGGCTTTTTTTCGCTCCTGCAGTAAAAAATCTGCCAATTTCAATAATCATATCTGCCTTCTCATTTTCGTGAAACTAATCCTCACCACAATTATCCGCGAGCCCGGAATTTAGGAAATATTTAGCATTGCGGTTATTCCTTCTTTTAACGAGTATCGAGGCTCCCACCCAAGCGATGCTATCGGTTCGATGTTTGCGACCGCATGCATGATTTCATTTTCACGATAAGGGAGTGCGCCGAAATTAAACGTAGAGGTGGAGCCCGAACAGGCCGCTATAAGTAAAACCAATTGATTAACGGATGTCGGCGTACCGGTACCCACTTCGAATTCAGAAAACCCTTCCGCCAGTGATTCATAACTTTCCAAAACAACTTTATAGGCAGCGGCAACGTCTTCTACATAAACAAAATCCCTCACCTGTTCCCCGGGCGTTAGCTCAATAAGCTGCTTATTCATTTTAATATCGGAAAAAAGCTTCGGTAAAAACTTGTCAGGTGCGTCGCCCGCACCATACATATGGAAAAGCTTCAGATTGATCGTCTTACAACGCTTATTAATTAATTTAAGCCAATCGGCGGCATGCCTCTTTGACAGCGTATAGTCCCCAAGATACTTATACTGATAGTTCGGATTATTAAAAAAGCTATCAGTATTGATAAACATTTTTGTCCCGTATTTATCCGCAAGCTCATACAAATCTACCGGTAACTGTATATTGGTGCTAATAAGCTTATTAACAGGCTCGCCATGACGGCGATATACCGTTGCCACGTGCAACACGGCATATATCTCATAACGCTTGAAGATATCTTCCGGGTTGTCTGTAGAGGCGAATACCTCGAAAGAGTATCCGGTCAGACGAAACAGGTTCTGCGTGCTGTACTCCAGCCCGATCACCTGGTATTTATCAGAGAGATATTTAGCGATATTGGAACCAAGAAAACCATTGATGCCTGTTATAAGAATTGTTTGCATTGGTGCCGACCGGGATTACGTAAAAAATTAATACAATTAGTTAAGCAAGATAGCTTTTAATTACATCCGCGATATAATCATAATGACTCTCATCCAGACCGGGCCAAACCCCCAGCCAAAAAGATTGATTCATCACGATATCAGTATTCTTAAGATCGCCTATTACGCGGTGGTTTACCCCGGCATAAGCAGGCTGGCGCAACAAATTACCAGCAAATAGCAAACGGGTCCCGATCTTTTTCTCCTCCAGGTGCTGAACGATCATGTGCCTGTCTGCAGCATCGCCTTCACGAAGTGTCATTAAGAAACCGAACCAGGACGGGTCGCTATTTGGTGTTGGCTCAGGAAGGATAAAAACCTCCTCAAACTGTTTCATCCGTGCGTAAAGGGCCTGGTAGTTCTCTTTCCTGCGCTGCACGAAATGGTCTACCTTTTTAAGCTGCGATACACCGAATGCCGCCTGCATATCAGTTACTTTCAGGTTAAAACCTACGTGCGAGTAAGTATATTTATGGTCATAGCCGTAAGGAAGCGAGCCCAGCTGCTGTGAAAAGCGACAGCCGCACGTATTATCCTTCCCGGGCTCGCAATAACAATCGCGTCCCCAATCCCGGAAGCTTTCCGCCAGTTTTGCAAGCTCAGGATTATTGATAAGTACCGCCCCACCTTCACCCATGGTGATGTGATGAGCGGGATAGAATGAGAATGTGGAAATATCACCGAAAGTTCCGGTTTTTTTTTCCCGGTAAGTGGCGCCGAGTGAATCGCAATCATCTTCAATCACCCACAAATTATATTTTTTCGCTACACGCATCACTTCATCCAAATCGAACGGATTGCCAAGAGAATGGGCGATCATGATCGCTTTGGTTTTGGGTGATACCGCGAGCTCGATCTGGTCTGACTGTACGTTATGCGTCGCCAGGTCCACATCAACAAACACAGGCACTGCTCCGAATTGCACCATCGGATTTACTGTTGTTGGAAAACCGGCCGCCACCGTAATCACTTCGTCTCCTGGTTTTATGGCGCGGTCGCCCAATTTAGGCGACGTGAGCGCGTAAAAAGCTACCAGGTTTGCTGACGAACCGGAATTAACCAGCAACGCCTTAACCGCACCAAAGTAGGCGGCAAACTCATGCTCGAATTTGTTAGCGAACCGTCCGGTGGTAAGCCAACCGTCAAGTGCTGCTTCAACGCCAAAAAGGATATCTTCTTCGTCCATCACTTTTCCGGTAACCGGGATATAATGCTCGCCAGGAATAATGATTTTGGTCGTGTTTGCCTTCGCGATCTCCCTTAGGCTTTGTTCAAGTTGGGGATTATTAATGTTCTTCAGCATTTGATAATAGTTATTCAGCCAGCTAAGTGGCAGGCATATTTAATTTTGTATAAATTCTATGATTTGTT
Source organism: Hufsiella ginkgonis (assembly GCF_009834915.1). Taxonomy (GTDB): domain Bacteria; phylum Bacteroidota; class Bacteroidia; order Sphingobacteriales; family Sphingobacteriaceae; genus Hufsiella; species Hufsiella ginkgonis. The sequence continues at coordinate 90,742 of NZ_WVHS01000005.1, forward strand.
GCTCGGTAAACGGTATGATCGACGAAGGTTCATTTTTATACTGTTTGTACCAGGCAATAGACTGTTGAATAGCTTTCAGCGCGTTATATTTGGGCACCCATTTCAGTTCAGCTGCCGCCTTGCTGATATCCAACTTAAGCAATCCGGCTTCGTGTGGATTTTTCTCAGATACCAGTAATTCAAAATCCCCTTTGCCCCACGATTCGATCGCCAATGCCACCATCTTACTTACGGGAAGTGCATCGGTAACTTCCGGGCCAAAATTATAAGCCTGTGAGAAATAAACCGGGTTAACTGCTAACTTGCTGCCAAGCAACAGGTAACCCAACAATGGCTCGAGCACGTGCTGCCACGGGCGTACAGAATGCGGATTCCTGATCACAACCTTCTCGTCCTTTGCAAGCGCACGCGCTATATCGGGAATAAGCCTGTCCTTCGCCCAATCGCCGCCACCGATCACGTTTCCCGCACGACCGACTGCGATGCTTTTCCCATGCTCGTGGTACTTTGATACATTAAAAAAAGAATTCCGATAGGAATCGATCACAAGTTCGGCGCATGCTTTACTCGCACTGTACGGATCGTACCCGCCCAATCGATCGCCTTCCCGGTATGGGTATATCCATTCGTTATTATGGTACACCTTATCGGTCGTAATCAGTACTACACTACATGGCTTTTCCAGCACCCTGATAGCGTCAAGCAAGTTGGCGGTACCTATCGCGTTTACCTCGAACGTTTCCGATGGTATCTCGTAAGACAATCTTACCAGCGGCTGTGCAGCCAGATGAAAAACAAAATCAGGCTGAAAGCTTTCAACAGCCTGGAGTAACTTTTCCCGGTCGCGCAAGTCTCCTATTACCGAGTCGTTCAGCGTATCCCCGTTCAGCAGATGATAAAGATCAAAATCATTCTCAGGCGCCAATGAGTAGCCCTTAACGTCAGCGCCCAACATAGACAGTAACTTGAGCATCCATGAACCCTTAAAGCCCGTATGCCCCGTAAGAAAAACACGCTTCCCTTTATATGTTTCTTCTAATTCTTTAAACATATTACCAGATTTTCCATTTCGCTTTACCTGCAGACCAGTCCTCCTCAAGCTCTTGCTTGTCGCGAAGCGTATCCATAGGCTTCCAAAAACCATCATGCTTATACGCCGCCATCTGATTTTCCGCCGCAATTCTCTCCATCGGATCTCGCTCCCAAATGGTACTGTCGCCATCAATATAGTCAAATACTCCAGGTTCGCATACAAAAAACCCGCCATTTATCCATGCACCGTCGCCTTTCGGCTTTTCCATAAAAGAGCGTACGGTATCGTTGTCGGCCAGATCAATTGATCCAAAACGGCCCGACGGCTGCACCGACGTAACAGTGCACATTTTTCCTTTAGCTTTATGGAACCTTACCAGCGCCGTAATATCAACGTTACTCACACCATCACCATACGTGAGCATAAACGTCTCGTTACCTACGTGTTGTTTAATCCGCTTAATCCTGCCCCCCGTAAATGACTCGTTCCCCGTATCAACCAACGTGATCTTCCATGGCTCCGCCTGCGAGTCGTGCACTTCCATGGCGTTTTTGGTAAGATCAATCGTCACATCAGATTTATGCAAAAAGTAATTGGCAAAATATTCTTTAACTACATAGCCTTTGTAGCCCAGGCAAACTATAAAATCGTTAAATCCATGGGCCGAATATATCTTCATGATGTGCCAAAGGATTGGCATACCACCTATTTCCACCATCGGTTTTGGTCTCAATACCGTTTCCTCAGATAACCTGGTTCCTAAACCACCGGCAAGAAGTACTACTTTCATATATAAATTAATTTGTGTGACAAAAGACTAAACCTCAACCTCGACATTTTCGCCGAGGGGATACGAACAGCACAATAAATATTCGTTATCCTGTAAATCGGCCGGGCGTTTGTTAACGCCGATCATCTTAATTGCTCCCTGACGCAGGGTACCTTTACAAACGGTGCAATTTCCTGTCTGGCAGGAGTAAGATAGCTCGAGCAACGCGTCTAATCCCGATTCCAGGATACTTTTACCCTTAGGTACCTCCACCGCATGTTTCTTATTATCTTTTATTAACGAGATGGTCTGGGTAGTAACTTCTTCAAAATCCTTTGGGTCTCTTACGATCTCAAAATCCTCATAATGAATATCATCCGGCGCTACACCGACGTGTGCCAATGCTTGCCTGACGGACTCCTTCAGGCCCGTCGGTCCGCAAATGTAATGGATGGTTCCGGTAGAATTATCTGTTTGTTCCAGTAACGCAAGCACTTTCTGCTCTGTAATTCTACCCTGTATAAGATAAGGGTTGGCTGCGTCGACCGTAAGCCGCGTGTGAAAATGGACAGCCTTAAACATATCCGGGTACTCCTTTAACATTTCGCCGATCTTATTGAGAAAAATCACGCTTTCGAAGTCCCTGTTGCCATAAGCCAACGTCACCCGGTTGCCTGTATTGTGGTGTAAAATATATTTCGCTATAGAAATCAGCGGCGTGATCCCGCTGCCGGCTCCCCAAAGCATAATATGTTTGGAAGGCGGGGTACCGGCCGGGTCAAAAACAAAGTCACCCATCGGTTTAAGTACTTCAACCATGTCGCCCTCCGTTACCTTATCATTAATATGGTTAGAAACGATACCGCCAGGGATGCGTTTTACAGTGACTTCAAGACAGGGATCTACACCAGGGGCTGATGAAAACGAATAAGGGCGGATATAACGTCGTCCATTGATACGAAAGATTAGCGTAAGGTACTGTCCGGGTAGATAAGATACCTTTTTCAGAGCAGGTTGTTTGAAGCAAATAGTAACCGTGTCCTTTGTTTCCTTTTTTAGCTCAACGACCTTTAGCGTATACGTTAACATCTGCGATAGACATTATTAAGACCACAATAATAATAAAAAATTTCAAATTAATAGCGGCATTTCTTGTTAAGAAATTAAAAATATAACTTCTTTTTTGCGAATTAAATCACGGCGAAGCCAAGTCACCAAATAAAAATGACAGAAGCAACGAGTTTGTGCTTCTGTCAGTATTAACCACTTTAGCGCTTAAACAGCACCTTTTATTAAAGGATATCAGAACCTTCTCAAGAAACCCTTAAGGATAGTTCCGAACGTTTCTTTCTCCCGATCGGTATAAGAGTTGTAGTAGCTGTTTTTATATCCGCCGTAACCATAGCTATAACCATAACCGTAACCATAGCCGAATTTATCTCTCCGGATACCATTAAACACGATGGTGAATTTAGGGAATCGTTTGGCTTTGTCGATCTCATTAATAAAATCGAGCTCTTCCTTCATCGTATATCCCTGGCGGATCATGTAAACGGAAGCGTCAGCGGTACGCGCAATGATCAATGCATCCGTTACCAGGTGGATCGGCGGCGAGTCAATGATAATATCATCGTACGTCGTTTTCAACAAATTGATCAGTTCGTCGAGGCGTTCCGTTTCAAGCAGCTCTGACGGATTGGGCAGGATAGGTCCGCAGCTTAATACGTCCAGGCCGGGGATATTTGACTTCTGGATCAACGCCCCGAGGTCAGAAGTTTTCCCGGATAGAAAATCGCCGATCCCCGGGTGATCGGGGTTAAGATCGAATATCCCGGAAACTTTCGGCTTACGAAGGTCCATCTCGAGGATGATCGTTTTACGGGAAGCATAAGCTAACGTCACTGCAAGGTTAGAGCTTACAAAGCTCTTACCCTCGCTACCGATGCTCGAGGTGAATAGGGTGACCCTGCCCGGATCGTTATTGGCATGTAAATGCGAGAGGTTGGTTCGGAGCACCCTGAATTGCTCGCCGATGGCGAATTTTCCCCTGCCCTGCGTAACCACGATCGGGGTATCCGATTCCTGGTATGACAGTTCGCCCAATACCGGCACGCTCACCGCGTCTTCGATCTGGCGGCGGTGCGTGATCTGCTCGTTCATCATTTCGCGTGCATACAGGATGGCCGCTGCTGCGCCTAAACCGAGAATGAGCGCCGCACCATAGATCACGGCAGGCAGCGGCCATTTGGATTTACCGGCATGTGCATCATCCACTACTTCCGCATCCGAGATGGAGGAAGCATAACGCAAAGATACCTGCTCCCTTTTTTCCAGGAGGAAGGTGAATATCTTCTCCTTACTTTCCTGGTTACGTTTCATCGAATTGTAAGTCCTGTCCTGATCGGGAACCAGCTCGAGCGACTTCTGGATACCGCCGCCAAACGACTGCAAGGTCTGTCTTTTGGTGAGCAAGGCCGATTTGATACCCTTTACCTTTTCGTCGAAGGTCTCGCGAAGGCTTTTGATTTCCTCGTTGATGGGCGTAAACATAGGGTTTGCCTCCGGCACAGTGGCGAGCAGCCGTTCGCGTGCAGCTATTCTGTCGCCCAATTTGTCATAGAGCGCCTGCAGCGTCGGATCATCCAGTAGTCCGCTCGATGCCGGAAGCTTTTCCAATATCGCGTGATTGGACGATGCCAGTGACCTTTCTATTCCGTTGATAATACTCAACTGAATATCAACTTCATTAAGGGTGCGTATGTTTAATTGTTTAATATCGCGGAAGCCCTGCGCCTGCGAAGAGATATCGGTCATCCCAACGCTGCTTTTGTAGCGTTCGATTTCTTTTTCCGATACGGCGAGCTCGCTCCGAAGCGAGTCGAGCCGGGAGTTGATGAAATTGATGGTATTCTCAGCTTCCTTATTTTTGTCGGTCATCGCGTCAGTTTTATACCGGTCCATCAGGGTGTTCAGTACATCTTTTCCGCGTGTTGGGATCTGGTCGGTAGTAGAAAGGATAACGAAGGGTGCATCTTTATTCTCCAGGTCGACTTTCACTTTACCCATAAAATCGTCGGTAACGATATCCGGGTCGCGCACCGTAATAACCAGGGTAGCGCCCGGGTAATTGTTAAACTCGCCCGTTTTGGCCAGCTGCCAGGTACCAAATCGACTTTTAATTGGAGTGGAATAGGCATAGTCCTTGTCGCCATCTTTTTCATCGGCCAGGGTGAAGGTCTTACTATCTTTTAATATGATCTCCAGTTTTTCACCGAGCCCGTCGAGACTTCCGTTTTCGGTAATAAGCGAAAACCTTACCGGCGTATTTTTATACAGCTCCTTTTTGGTAGCGCCCGACGTCAGGTCATAACGCGCCCAAAGCTGGAGGTCCATAATCACCTGGTACATCAGCTTTTTAGATTGCATCACCTCGATCTCGTTCTCTACGATCACGGGGTTGCTGATGGGGTCGAGCTGCGTTTCGGTGCCGCTTTTGTTTAATACGGTACCGCCCTCACCGGCCACAGGGACCTTAAACTCAAGAGTCGCCACGATCGGATAGGTAGGCTTGGTAGCTTTGATATAAAAATAGGCGCCCACCATTGCCAGGACCACCGCTACCAGGAACAAAGGCCAATGGAATATATATTTCTTTATTAACCTGCTAATATCCGAAGTCTCACTCTCACCCCCGGGTAAAGCGAATGCCGTAAGCTGTGCTGTTTTCTTGCTCATAATTTATAGGATTATATTACCGGGCGATAAGTAATGCGATAATAGAAAGAACAGATATAATCAAGCTCGCCTGCTGGAACGTAGTTCCGTCGTTGGCTGCCCTTGCTTTGTTTGGCTGCACATAGATCACGTCGTTTTTCTGCAGGTAATAGTAAGGCGACGTAAACAACTTCTTCGACCTCAGGTCTATCGGTATATACTCACGCTTGCCGTTTGTTTCCCTGATCAGCATAATTACGCGAAGGCCGGTTACGTTCAGGTCGCCCGCAAGGCTAATCACTTCCGGGATCGTCATACGCTCGTTTGGCACGTTAAAAGAACCGGGTGTCTTAACATCGCCGAACACGGACACTTTAAAGTTTTGAACCGTTACCTTCACTACCGGATTTTTAAGATAGGTACTTAACTGGGTCTCGAGGTGTTTTGACAGTGCCAGTGTCGACTGACCTGATGCTTTTACAGCGCCTATCAACGGCATGTGAATACTACCTTCACTATCCACTATATAGTTAAGCATCGGACTGGTCAATGCGTTCACACTGTTCACTTCTGTAGCCGGGTTGAATATAGCGTCAGCTTCTTTGCTTTGGCTGATCACGTGAACACCTAGTTGATCTCCTGCCTGGATAGTAGAGGGAGTGAAATTGACAATTGGCTCGCTTGTAACAGTGTCCCTCCTTAAATCCTGGAAATATGGAACATTCTTGTAAGGCGTACAAGATAATCCGAACAGGATAAGAAGCATAAAAACACCGGTTATAAAATGTTTCAGGTTCATATTCATTTTTGTATAGTCAAACGACAATTAGAAACGTAAAATGTTGGTTCCCGGTGGAGAGAAGCGGTCCGCTGCGATATAAAAGCTCCCGGGAAAAAAGAATGCCATGATTAAAACGAAAGGTGCGACACCGTTTGGGTTACCTGGGTGAATAGCCTTGAGCTCTTTTGCAGTACCAACCGGTTATCGGCAGGTCTGAATAAGTAGTTATTGGACATGGATAAATCTTTTAAATTCAATAATTAAATATCGGGTAAACACCGCGAAAATAGTAAAAAAACGTCACAATCAGCAGATTATTAGTTTTATTATTACACATTTTACATTAAATATAATCAAATTTTAGGAATTTGTTAATCCCCTGTCGGCTTCACACGTCGCCCATTCACAACGTATCCGTAATGATAAGTACGGAACCACGGGGCTGGAAGTTTTCTCAAAAAAAGTCTACCGGGCATTTAATAGCTCACTTCTTTAACTGATACGGTAAATAACTGGTGGTTAGTTCGCTGGATATACGGATCTGCACAAAATACAAAGGTAAAATAAAAAGTGACGTGGCAGGTACCATAATTCATATAATTGCCGCTGCGCTGCGTGGAGTATGCCCTGATTTTTGTTAATTCGCGTCAGGTTACGCCATGAACATCCCTCCCAACTTGCTTGTCAATGCCGATGATCTCGGTCTTAACCCCTCGGTCAACAGGGCTATCGCGTATTGTTTCGAAAAAGGCTACATCAACAGCACTTCCCTGCTTACCAATACCGTGCTTTTTGAAGAAACCGTTGCGCTGATCCGCCAGCATGCATCCATAAAAAAAGTTGGGGTACACGTCAACTTCTCGGAGGGCAAACCGGTAAGCGACTTTCGCCTGCCGGAATACCTGGATGAAACCGGAAACTGGAATATCGCCCGGACCAACAAAAAGCTGCAGCTGCTCAGCGCACAGGAGAAGGCTGCCTTCTACCGGGAGCTGGAGGCCCAGGTAAACCGGGCGATCGCTCACAGGTTGCCGGTTATGCACCTCGACTCGCATTACCATCTTCACACCCTGCCAGCGTTCCTTTCATTGTTTATTACGGCGGCAAAAAAATACAACCTGAAGCTCCGGCTTGCACAAACCTTTAACGAGGGCAACTACCTGAAATTTGCTTACCGTAAATATGTTAACCGGCAATTGAAAAGAAATAACCTCCATTACACGGATTACTTTGAAACGGTGGAACATCTTTTAAAAAATAACAGGATATTGGCGCCAGGTAAAATGATCGAGATAATGCTTCACCCCGGTTTCGATGCCAACGATCAGCTGACCGATCATTACGATGCCGGAAGTATGGTTAAGTGGCTGAACTTTTTAAATAAATCCTGATCCCCGGTTATTTAGCTGTTAATTTAATATTGAAATGGCAGGTCATCGGTTGTCAGCTATTCACGATCCTGAAGCAGGATCGACATCAAGACTTAGATTATTTTTTTATAACAATGTAAGTTTTCAGTGGCTTATTTAACATATTTTATAATATATTTGAACAATTTTTGAAAACATCCTAATTATTAGTTCTATGCAAGGAAAAAAAGTTGCGTTGCTTACCGGGGTCACAGGGCAGGACGGCGCTTATCTTACCGAATTACTTTTATCGAAAGGCTATGAAGTCCATGGCATCAAACGTCGAAGCTCTTTATTCAACACTGACAGGATCGACCATTTGTACCAGGATCCTCATGATTCGAATAAGAATTTTTTCCTTCATTACGGTGACCTCACCGATTCTACCAACCTGATCCGCATCATCCAGCAGGTGCAGCCTGACGAGATCTATAACCTCGGCGCCATGTCGCACGTCAAGGTAAGTTTCGATACGCCGGAGTATACTGCCAACGCAGACGGAATCGGGACGCTCCGTATCCTGGAAGCTGTAAGGTTACTGGGCCTGACCAAAAAGACCCGCATCTACCAGGCATCTACTTCAGAGCTTTACGGATTGGTACAAGCCGTACCACAGTCAGAAACTACTCCTTTCTATCCGCGCTCGCCCTATGCCGTAGCAAAACTGTATGGCTACTGGATCACCGTTAACTACCGCGAAGCGTACGACATGTATGCTTGCAACGGGATCCTGTTCAACCACGAAAGCCCGCTGCGCGGCGAAACGTTCGTAACCCGTAAGATCACCCGTGCGGTAGCGAAGATCGCGATGAACCTCCAGGATAAACTATTCTTAGGAAACCTTAACGCTGAACGCGATTGGGGCCACGCTAAAGATTATGTAGAGGCGATGTACCTCATTCTTCAGCAGGATACCCCGGAAGACTTTGTGATCGCTACCGGTGTAACCACCCGCGTGCGCGAGTTTGTGCGCATGGCCTTTGCTGAAGTAGGCATCGAAGTTGAATTCAGGGGCGAAGGCGTAGACGAAAAAGGTTACGTAATAAGCTGCAGCAAACCCGAGTACCAGGTAGCCGAAGGCACCGAAGTGGTGGCTGTAGATCCGAAATATTTCAGGCCGACGGAAGTGGAACTGCTGATCGGTGATCCTACAAAATCAAAAGAGAAATTAGGATGGGTTCCTAAATACGACCTCCAGGGTCTGGTAAAAGAAATGGTTGCCGCAGATGTTGAGTTGTTCCAGCGCGAAAAACTGCTGAAAGCGTCAGGCTATTCTATCAAGAACCAGTTCGAATAAAACCCCCTATGGAAAAAAATGCGAAGATCTATGTAGCCGGTCACCGTGGCATGGTTGGCTCGGCTATAACTAGAAAACTCGAAAAAGAAGGCTACACGAATGTGGTGGTACGCACGTCCGGCGAGCTGGACCTGCGTAACCAGCAAGCAGTAGCCGACTTCTTTGATTCCGAGAAGCCCGACTATGTATTCCTCGCTGCCGCGAAGGTAGGCGGTATCGTTGCCAACAATACCTACCGCGCCGACTTCCTTCTTGAAAACCTGCAGATCCAGAACAACATCATCCAGTCTTCGTATACAAACGGCGTAAAGAAGCTGTTGTTCCTTGGCTCAAGTTGCATTTATCCCAAGCTCGCCCCGCAACCGTTAAAAGAAGATTATCTCCTTACCGGTTTGCTGGAACCCACCAACGAGCCGTATGCGATTGCCAAAATTGCCGGGATCAAGCTTTGCGATGCATACCGCAGCCAGTACGGCTGTAACTACATTTCGGTAATGCCGACCAATCTTTACGGCTACAACGACAACTATCACCCGGAGAACTCGCACGTGCTGCCGGCGCTCATCCGCCGCTTCCACGAAGCGACAGTGCAGGGTCTTGACAAAGTGACGATCTGGGGCACCGGTTCACCTAAACGGGAATTCCTTTTTGCCGACGACCTGGCTACTGCCTGCTACTACCTGATGCTGAACTATAACGAAGAAGGATTGATCAATATCGGCACCGGCGAAGACATTTCCATTAAAGACCTGGCTATGCTGGTGAAGCAGATCACCGGGTTCAAAGGCGAAATCCATTTCGACACCTCGAAACCTGACGGTACGCCGCGGAAACTGATGGATGTGAGCAAGCTCCACAGCAAAGGCTGGAAGCACACCATCGACCTTGAAGAAGGCATCGCGCTGGCATACCAGGATTTCCTGAGCAGGTATTAAAAAGCGCTCAGGCCTTGAAGAAACGGTCTTTAAGCTTCAGGAACTGCTTCTCGTAAAGATGCCAGCTTATTTGCGAAATTATAATAGATATGGCAATGCAGATCAGCGTGAATCCTATGATCCACGGGACCTCACTGCCGTGTACCATTACCGGCTTACCCAATAATTTCGCCATCACGAAACGGATGATGGGATGGAACATGTAAAGCGCATAGCTGTACTTCCCCAGGAACAGCAGGAACTTATTCACAAATAATCCCCGGTAAAATACCGGGTAAGACGACTGAAGCATCAGGATCAACACCCCGAACATCATCCCCGACAACGTATAGGATAGCATGAAGGTGGGTTTCTCCGCATCGCTGTATTTCAAGCCGTGCACGGCATAAAATACAACGGCAACACCCACCAGTAAATAGAACACGTAGTTCATCAGCCGGTAGTTTATCTTTACCTCGCTCCGCACCGCAATGGCTGCCAGGCAACCAAAAGACAGGGTGTCAAGCCTGGCCGGAGTGAACAGGAAAATAGCATCAATACCCCAGCCGGCCACAAACTTTAAATAAAGCCTGGTTACCAGCGAGAAGATGATCAAACCGATCGATATATTACGCAAAGAAGTTTTCGTGGTAAAATAAACGAGTACTGGCCACATCATGTAAAATTGTTCTTCAATAGCCAGCGACCATAGATGCCCGACACCGGCCAGGACGAATCTCCCGGCAATAGCCTGCTTGACATTAGCGAGGTAGATCCAGAACCACCCGTTGAGGCTCTGGGCATAACGCACCTTCTCTGCTTCAAAAGGGTCGGCATGGTGGATCAGGAACGGGAAAACGATGCCGAACATCATAAAGAGAAACAGGTAGTAGAGCGGGAAGATCCGCAGCGCGCGCCTGTAATAAAAAGAAGTGAAGAAATACCTGGTCTTCTTTTTATCGAGCAGGATGCCGGTGATCAGGAAGCCCGAAAGCACAAAGAAAAGATCGACGCTGATCCAGCCTAATTCCAGCACGCGGTTATACAACTTGTCGATATATAAAGACGAAGACCGTTCAACGAACTTAAAATGATACACCATGATGATGAGCACCGCAAGTCCGCGCACACCATCGAGTTCAGGGATATGTCTGGGAGCGTTCATTTATACTGGATTACGGCAAAACCTGGCCGGCAAAATCGTTCATTACTTTGTCGAGGCTCAGGTAAGTGGTGGCGTATCGTCGCGCATTCTCTCTTTTTTTCTCCAGATCGGTATCCTGCTTTATCTCGTTGATCTTGGCGGCAAACATCTTCGGGTCGCCCGGTTCTACCAGGTAACCGAGGTCAAAATCATTAATGAGTTTATAAAGCGAGGTACCCGCGGAAGAAGTAACCAGGCTTGCGCCCCCTACTGAAAGAATGGTAGCCAGCTTGGAGGGCATTACCAGGTCATCCGCATTTGATTTCTGCAGCACCAGGTGCAGGTCGGCCATGTTCAGGAACTCGTTAAATACTTCCTTATCCTGTACCGGCACAAATGAAATGTTCCTGAGTCCCATTTGCGTGGCCTGCACCACCAGCCGTTCTTTGTAAGGACCCGAAGCGCAGATCACGAACCTGATATCTTTATCATGCTGCAGGATTTCGGCTGCATCTAAAACCGATTCGAGCCCCTGCTTTTCACCGATCGCTCCCGCGTATAAATAGATCAGTTCGTCGCGGTGATATCCCCACTTCTCTTTTAGCAGGTGCCGCAGCGGCAACGGGTAAAACGATGCCGTATCCACCCAGTTAGGGAAGAAAAGTACTTCGCGTTTCGCTTTCGCTTTGATCTTATTGATCATTCCTTCCGAAATGCTGCTGATGTAATCGGCGCCCGACATAATGGTATGTTCCATCTTGAAAAGCTCCTTGAACAAGCGCCTGCTCGGCAGCATGTTTAAACGCTGGGCGGCTTCGATCTGCATATCCTGGATGTGGTAAACCAGTTTCCCGCCAGACCGGTTCCGCAGCATCAGGCCCAGGTACGCCAGGTGGAAGGGAGGCGCAACGGCAATGATCAGGTCGAACTTCTCCCTTAACAGGATCAGTTTCAGGATCATCCAGAATTTGGTAACGATAAAGGAAAGGTCCTGCATAGACCTCTTCAATCCTGACGGATTGGCCGGTATATACGAAGGACAGCGGTAGATCTTTACCGATGCGCCGCTTCCGGGATAATTCACAATTTCTTTTTTATACCAGTGGTTGTTATACGGCGCCTGTACTTTCCAGAACGGATAATAAGGAAAGGTGGTAACAACCGTACAATTGTGGCCCTTTTTAGCGAACCAATCAATCATCTCTCCATTGTATTTGCCAATGCCAACCGGTTCAGGGGAAAAATTATGACTTAGTAAAAGAATTCTTCTCTTCTCCATTCAATTCAATTTCGGCGGGGGGTCTCCGTGGTTAATTCTGGCGAATGCAGAAAAACAGCTAAATATAGCAAATTTTGGCGGATTGCGCCCCATCCCACCGCAGAGAATGCGCGGTTGATGATAGAAATTCCGCATTTTTTCGCATCATTGCAGCAGCATGGTTAACCAGGACACCTACAGAGGGCCTTCATTTTCATTACGTAACCGGCTCGGAAGGATAGCCTGGCAAGTTACCGCGTTCTTACTGGTTCGGTTCTCACCGCGGCCGCTTCATGGCTGGCGAAGTTTCGTGCTCCGCTGCTTCGGCGCGAAGGTTGGCCGGGGCGTTCATGTGTACCCCAACGTAAAGATCTGGGCGCCATGGAACCTGCAGCTCGACGACGAATGCGGCATCGCCGATGGCGCCATATTGTACTCGCAGGCACTGATCACCGTAGGTAAAAGAGCGATCATTTCGCAGGGAAGCAACATCTGCACCGGGACACATGATTATACGCTGAAGGGCCATCCGCTTATTGCGAAACCGATTGTTATCGGCGACGAAGCATGGATCGCCTCAGAATCTTTTATACATCCCGGGATCATTATAGGCAACGGGTGTGTGATCGGGGCGCGATCAGTGGTAACCAAAAACATGCCCGAATGGATGGTATGTGCGGGGCATCCGTGCAAAGCGCTGAAACCCAGAATTATGAAAACCGAATGATCTCCGTATTGATCCTCACTAAAAATGAACAGCAGGACCTGCCGGGATGCCTGGCGTCTGTTGCCTGGGCGGATGACGTGCATGTGTTCGATTCGTTCAGTGAAGACCTTACGGTAACCATCGCCGAAAAAGCAGGGGCGACCATTACCCGGCGGAAGTTCGACAATTGGTCGGCACACCAGAACTGGGGACTGGTAAATATCCCGTTTAAATATGAATGGGTATTGTATATCGACGCCGATGAGCGTGTTTCTGAAAGCCTGAAACAGGTATTACAAAACTTTAAAGGCGACGAAGCTACCGCCTCCGCCTTCGAGATCCGGCGAAGAGATTTTGCCTGGAACGGCCGGTGGCTTAAACACGCGCAGATCTCGCCGTATTATATCCGGCTGTTCAGGCCAGGGAAAATGAGGTATGAACGGCTGGTAAACCCGGTATCTGTTGTAACCGGCCCGGTGCAGCGGCTGGATGGCTTCCTTGATCACTATCCGTTCAGTAAAGGCTTCAGGGCGTGGGTACAAAGGCACCTCAGCTACGCCGATATGGAGGCTGCCATGCGCCTGAAAGATATGGGCGAAGGAAAGAATTTTTCCCTGAAGAAAGCCTTGTTCAGCAAGGATTTTACAGAAAAACGCTATCACCAGAAAGGCCTTTTTTACCGGCTTCCCGGCCGGCCACTGGTAAAATGGATGTACATGATGTTTGTGCGCCTCGCGTTTCTCGATGGAAGCGCCGGGGTTACTTATGCCACGCTGCAGTCGATTTACGAGTACTTTATCTCGCTAAAAACAGCGGAACTGATCAGCGCCCGCACCGACCGGGCAAAAAAAGGCTAGCCTGCACTACTCCGAAATGGCCTGGTGCAGCGCTACCGAGAACGGGTCGATGTGGAAGTGGCTCTGGTAAACCGCCAGCGCGTTCTGTCCCATTTGCGCGCGTTCCTCGTCACCCAGGCTAAACCATTTACGTAAGAGGTCCCAGGTGCCTGTAAGCGTATCGGTAGCCACTATCCCGGCGCCGCCCGCATGGATCTCCATACAAATATTTACCTGGTTAGAAATGAGCACGGGCTTTTTGCAGGCCAGCGCCTCTACTACGGCTATCCCGAAATTCTCCTGGTGACTGGGCAATATGAACGCCTCACAGCCATACACCGCTCCCCATTTAGCATCGCCGGTTAACATGCCGGTAAAGAGCACACGTTCCTTGAGATGCGGAAATTGATTGATCAGGTAAACCAATCGTTTACCATACGGTGTTTCGGTGCCCGGCCCCGCGATAACCAGCTTTGGCAGTGCCTTTTCGCGCGATGCGGATGCCTTGATATGAGCGGCAAAACTTTTGATCAGCAGATCCACACCCTTTTTCCCGTGGATGCGGCTAAGGAACAATAAGTAAGGCTGCCCGTCCAATCCGGGACAGCGCGCCGAAAATGCTTCCGACATTTGAGGCGTGTAATCCGGGGGCTGTACAATACCGTATCCTACATTAAGCTCTTTCCTGGGGCGGTACCCGCTAAAGGTGCCCCTTGCAAGTAACAGCTCCGTTTCGCAGGTAAAAAGCAGGCCCGCAGAATCGTTAACTACCGCGCGCTCTACCAGTTTCCAGTAAAACCAGTTCCTTATCGCTTTAAAGCGGCGGTCGCGTGCACGCTGAAAGTAAGGATCGAGCATACCATGCGGCATTACATATACCCTGGGAAGGTCTGCCCCGGGCGATGCGCGCTTCAGCTTTTTAAAAGCCCGGTGAGCGGCATAACTTGAATAGATCCACAACCCGTTGATAATCACCACATCAAACCGGCCTAGGTTGTTCATCAACCAGGGGTATAACTTCTCTGCGTAATGCCATGGACCGCGGGCAGGGCCGAGCGCATGGATGGGAAAATCGTCCATCCCCAAAAAGGAAGCGTCGGGAGCATCCAGGCACACGATTTCGCGCTCAACGCCCAGGTTCACCATAGCGCTGTTGCTGTTGCGGATTCCCTGGCAAGGTCCCCCGCTGCGTGGGTCCATACTTCCGATCACGTGTAATAACTTCATCTTCTTCTGTTTATTTGCGGGTATTAAAAAACGAACCCCTCGGCCCTGGCGAAATATTTGGCCTCGCGGGAAATATCGCCCACCGCCGCCGCGGGTACCCCGCCATACAGCTTCCACTCTTCTGTATAGGCCTTGTTAAGCAGCGACTTAGCGCCCAGCACAGATCTTGCCGGTAATACCGCTCCCCCGAGCACCACCACGTTGGTTCCCACGAAGGTATACTCGCCTATGGTGATCGGGGCACTGTCCTGCCTGTTCCCCATCACATTAATGGAGTGTGTAAGAAACTGCGACCGGTATCCCGCCACCGTACTGAAACGGCCGATCTCTATCCGGTTAGTGCAATCAAGGTGGTGATTTTTGGTCACCGCAGCTTCTTCTCCGATGAACAAGGCCGCCTGCCGCCCGGGCTGGTGCTTAAAATGCGGCGAACTGCCGTTGGTAGGGAACCCGGTGATCCAGTTCCCCCTTCCAAGCGAGGCTTTACGCTCCATTTTTACCAGGTCGAGGTGAATCGCAACCGTAAAATGGCCGATGCGGGCGCCCTCCGCCATCTCGAGCTTCCCGGGGAATATCCATGCCAGGCCGATCTTCGCGCCCGGGTGTATTTTATACCCGAACCATCGCTGCAACGCACGCCGGCGGAGGGGCCAGGGAAGAAAAAAGGTAAAGATCTTTAGTAACATATGTGATAATTCAGCTGATCATTGTTGGCTGCCCGCTTCACGCCGGAGAAGCACCTCCATTACGGCATCTATTACCTCATCGACCGTAACCGAGAGGATACATTTCTTTTTCTCTGCAACACATACCTCCAGCACGCAACCGGCACAATCCGTTTTATGGTAAATAATCCGGTTGCCATCTCCCCTCGGGAACCACTGCCGCGGCAGGTTTCTCGCCGAATAAATGGCCACTACAGGCGTGCCGGTGGCGGCGGCCAGGTGCATGGGACCGCTGTCGTGCCCCACAAAAACACGCGCCTGTTTAAGCACGGCGCCGGATACGCGCGGCGATGTCTTCCCGCAGAGGTTAACACCGCCGCCCCAGGTTTCGATACACTTATCGGCACGCGCTGCCTCATCCGGGGCTCCCACCATTACCAGCTGCCACCCCGGCAAAAGCGTTTTCAACCGGCTGGTAAAAGAAAGCCAGTTCTGTTCCTCCCAGTCCTTCGATTGCATTTTAGTACCGGCGCACATCGCCACAATGGGCTGCCCGGGCGCCAATGGCTGCAGCGCCTGTTTCGCCTGGCCGAGCTCCTCCTCGCTGAAATGCAAGTCCCAGTAGCGGTCACTGGTAAGGTCCGCCGGCCCGAGCGATTCCAGCCGCCGCATCACCCGCAAGGCTTCCCATTCGTATTGCCCGGTTACAGGATCTATGCTCAGTTCAAAATCCTGCCTGATGGCCGGGAAACCGAGGAACTGGCGAATCCCCGTGGACCATAAAAACCATTTATCACGTAATACGGTACGCTTGGTGGTGGCCAGGTCCTTTAAGATCCGGGTGGTAGCCAGATTAATGGCGATGTCTATTTTTAACGCCCTGAGCTCCTTCCATAGAGCCAGGAGCACCAGCGGGTTACGGGTGCCGCTCGGATAGTTCACCACCCGGTGGAAAAAATATCCCTGCCCGAGCACACTCTCTACTGCCGCCGCCTTCGAAACGATGGGCCGGTTGGTAAGCAAGGTGATATCCGCATCAGGGAACATCTCGCACACTTTATTAAATGCGGGCAGGGCAATAATAGTATCGCCCAAACTGCCTATGCGATATACGAGGATCCTTTTGCGGGCGGGAGGCATGAGCAGCTTATTGAGCTTGTTGGTCTTCTTCAGTTTCTTTACCTTTTAGCGAGGCGATCACCCATCCGCCGATCAACGTAGAAAAGCCCAGTGCTGTTGGCTGAGCCCATTGCCCGGTAGCCACGGTGTATATTGCAAAGCTCAGGAGTATCCAGGGCAGCATATCATTTTCGCGCAGCCATTTGTATCCTTCCGTAAGTATCTTATAGCAGAAACGCAAACGAATAACGATCACCGAGATCCCGAGTAACGAGCCCATCTCGCCTACCAGGCGGGCCCAGTCTTCTTCGGCGATCAGGAAGAAATCCACGTTACCCATCATCAGCTTCGCGCCTGCGTTTGTTCCCATCCCCATGCCATACCCGAAGAACGGCTGGTTTGAAGAAAACAACGCGTTTAACAACCCGCCTAAAAACCGGTTACCCAATACACCCTCCAATCCCCCCTCACCTTCGGTAGCCGAATCGTATCTTACGGTAAGCGCGGCGGTAGCGTTTTGAAAAAACTCAAACTTGTTCAAAAAAACGAGCGTAAAAAATAACCCCGCACCCACTATGGCCGTCCTGGCCCAATACTTGGGCTTACGGTAAATTGCCAGCAGTGCGAATCCACCGGTCAGGATTACCTGGAAGGTAAGCGTGCGGCTGATGGAGAACGGGATGGCTGCCAGCAATGCCACGCTTGCGCCCATGAGCACGAACCGGTTGATATTGGTTTTTTCGAGCCAGAAATAAGCTACGAACATACCGGTAACGCTAAAAAACTGTGCATTACCGGTGGTGAAGGAAAACGTGCCTGGCGGGCGATAATATCCCAATGCCCCGCTAAAGCCGGCGCCGGCCACGTCGCCCCCTACCCCCCGGTTTATCAGGGCAGATTGCGGGCTGTAAAATTGCAGCATGATCAGCAGCAGCATCGGGATGGATACCAGCAACCATACTTTTCCCATTTGGATGAGGTCCTTACGTTCGAGCACCCGCCCGATGAGGAACATCAGCGGCCAGTGCAGGATCAGGATCCTGGCGCCAAAAGCAGCCACCACAATATTCCTGTGACCCACGATCAGGGTGGTGAACAGCGAGATCGCCGACACGGTAATCATCGCCCTGATATACCAGTTCAGCTTAAAGATCCCGTGTTTCCATGCCACAAAAAGCATCCAGATGGCCAGTGGGTCACGCACCACCAGTAAAGGAGCAGCCAGCCTGGGAAGAAACCACTTCCGCAACGCACCCTCGAAGATCAACAGTAAGAGATAAATCCAAACCCCTCTCTTCAGCGATTCAATCGCCTGCCCGGTTTTCTCACGTAAAAAGAACGACGTGTCTACTGCCATTCCCGGTATAGTGTTGCTCTCTGGTTGCATGTACATTTAAGATAGGTACTTTTTTAAAATCATCGTTACCAGTATAAAAGTTCAGGTAAATGTTTGTATCGCGGCGGCCAGCTCCCGGCCGTACACCTCCCAGCTGCGTCCGCGGGCAGTATCCATGGCCGCCATTCCCGCAGCAGCAACCGAGGACCGGTCGGCAAGCAGTTTTTCTATCGCCAGCCGCAGCGCATCTGTAGAGCCGGCTTCCACCAGCCATCCGTTAACGCCATCGGTAATAAGGTCGGGTCCCGCCGTACGATCGGTGGTGATAACCGGCGTGCCCTGCGCCATCGCCTCGGTGATCACCAATCCAAAGCCTTCAAACAGCGAGGGGAACAGCAATACGTCGTGTTGCCTCATAAGCGCCAGCACCTCATTATGCGGAAGACTCGGTATCCAGGTATGCCTGGCAAGGGCCTGGTCGAGCGCCGGGCATTCGGCGGTTACTTTACGGCCCACTACCGTAAGCGATACCGCGTCGCCAAGCTGCTCCACCGCTGCAAATACATCGGCAACCCCTTTGCGCTGTGATAAACCGCCCACAAACAACAGCTTTAACGGACGATCATGCTGTTCATTATAAATCCGCCCGCCCTGCACCATGGGAAACGCGTACGGCACCACGGCAACGGGGCCCAATGCGCCCGGGTAATCCTTTAAAGTGCGGGCGGTAAACGAGCTGGCAACAAAAATACCGTCGGCCAGCCGCAGCTCTTCATCTTTTCGCGCAAGCTTAGCCTCCGAATCCTTAAACCCGGTAAGCGTGACCGCCCATTCCGGCCAGCGTTCGCGTTCGCGCTCCAGCAAGGCGCGGGCAGTGCGCCAATACCCTATCGGGAGATCATACAAACATTTAATGCCATGTTTTTTTGCTTCCCGGAACGACAGCAGCGCTTCATCCTCGTAGGCATAAACGGCTTTTACGCCGCCGGCGGATGCGCGATTAAGCACCGACGCCAGCTTTTTATCGATATGGCGGTATACGGCGTCGATACAAAAAGGACCGGTTTCGTGCGCCAGCAGGAATGCGGGACCTGTTTTGGCGGTAATCAGCCGGCCGGTTTCCACAAACGGCCACGTAGTTGTATAAGGCTCCAAACGGGGGTCGAAGCTGCGCCGGCGGATCTCCGATAAACCAGGCAACCCACTCAGCCGGTGCGGCAGGTTACCCGGGAAACAAGCGATCGAAGTATGAAAACGCGACAATAGCCCCGCATCGAGCAAACCACCGGCCGCTGCCCTCACAAACGAATTTCCTGTAGGATGTGAAAGAATGACCATATTCCGTTACCCTTCTACGAGCCATGCCCGGTTAGCTGCTAAATACTCGCAAGGATTATAATTCAATTGCTCGCTCCTCTTTTTCCCGGTGGGCCTGGCAGGGTTGCCCGCCACGATCTCGCCGGGCGCTACCGAGCGGCCCACTACGGCCCTCGCACCCACCACGGCACCTCTGCCCAGGGTAACTCCCGGAAGGATCATGGCGCCTATGCCGATCCATACATAATCCTCGATAACCACCGGGCGGGAAAACTGGGTCCACCGGGGGTCGGCAACGTCGTGCGATGCCGTGAGGATCTCAACCCCATCATTGATACAAACATATTGCCCGATGCGTACCTCATCATGAAGCGACATACTCACCCTTCCCACAAAGGAGAATTTTCCGACCGACAAATTATTTTTGCGCCCCATGATCTTTCCCCGGCTAAACTCCGCGGTCTCGTCAATATGTGCGCCTGCCCTGGCTAGTTTCCAATGGCGGCGGTTCCTTCTAAGGAGGTTGGGAAACAGCAATATTCTCTTCGCCCAGGAGCGAAAAAAATTAACAGACCCGATAGCTGGCCTGGCCCTGTTTACCCATAGATACTTTAAACTTGCCAATCCGCTAAAATACCTGTTTGGTCACGAAATGCGGTAATGTTTTCGATCAATGTTGCGGTCGGGGGATTTTTTAATGGTTTTGACAATAAAATCGTTCCCACATAAACCCCCGGGCTATGGGGACGTGTATATAGAACGGGCATAAGGCAAGCCGGTACATATCGCTTTGCCGGAATGACCGTAGCGGGTGATATACTTACAGCAACCGGGCGTTGAACGCACGACGCATCACCATCAGGTTCTTCTCGCCGAAATAATGGTCGCGTGCCGCCAGCCAGGTACCGTGCGATGGCTCGGTTTCAAGCGCCTTTTCCAGTGCGGCAAACCCGGCGTCAGCATCGGTGCCGGTCCACATAGCGCCGGTACCGGTGGCTTCCAGGAACTGGCTCAGCGTGCTATCGGCGGGGCCGTGACCGAACACCGGCCGCGTTGCCTGCAGGTAGCTGGTAAGCTTGGTAGGAAGACTGGTTTGCGAGAAACGGTGCAATGCCTTCGAGGTAGGGTACATGGCGTACAAAATATCACAGTCAGCAAGTTGGGCGACGACCACCTCTTCCGGCAATGTTTCATGAAACTGTACATGCGGCCTTAACGCCTCAGGCATATCATCCGGGGTTAAATGGCATCCCCATAAATGCACGGTAGCCTGCCGGTTTCGCCGGCGGGCAAAATCCTTAAACAGCGTGAGGAAACTAACAAAGTCCTTTTTATCGTAAATGGAACCGATATGGCCGGCAGTGAGGCCGTCTTTCACCCGGGGTAACGGCGACCTGATCGAACCTTCCGGAAGATACCGGTGACACACTTCGCCCGGGCGGCCGCTTAGTTGCTGGTAGTAGGCGCGCATGCCTTCGCTGATCACGTCGAAACCCGGCACTTCCCGCAGGGTAGCGCGGGTAAGCCGGTCGGCAGCACGCCCCATCAGCCGGTAGCGGAACGAGCGAGCGCAGAGGGCTGCGGCCCAATCGTCGTGTACGGATAGGTGCACTTGTTTGCCCAGCCGCGCAAGCTCAAGGGCCACCCGCAGTCCTTCATTGTGTGATACGATCCAATAACCGTCGCAATGTATGCGCAGCAGCTGCTGTATAAGCGCGTCGAGAGCGGGTACCTGTTGCTGGTTCAACAGCGACCAGGTGATCCCCAGGTCCTTCAGCAGGTTTCCGCCCATTACTCCCCGGCCGAGGTAGCCGCTTTCGTAACCCTGTGCGGGGCGCTCTTCTGTATAATGCCAGGCAACATCTATTTCAGGGAGGTGAGCGATCAGGCTCCTGAGCACGGCGCCTCCTCCGCCAAAAAGCGGCGAATGGGCGGTAAACAGACAGATCCGCGTTCTTTTCATGAGTAGCTAAGCAGTTCGTCGGCTGCAAAAAGTGTAGTGGCCATTACCTCTGCAACTTCGGTAACAGTATGGTAACCCGGATGTTCTTCGATAGAAAGGAGGCAGGCACTTAATTTTCCCCGCTCATAGATCACCATGCCCGCAGGCGTTTTTTGCGGGCCTGCTCCCCTGGGGGTCCACGGGTTTGAGACGCCGATCACCGGCAAGCCATGCTCGAGCATCGCCGCAAAGGAGCCGCTTTTTTGCGCAACCGCACAGGCCGTGGAAGAAAGGCCGATGGTACAACCCTGAAGTACCTCCGACACCCGTGCGGGCGACAGCTCTCCCAGGACGATAAACGGCAACCCGGCCGATTCCCACGCCTTTATCCACCGTTCCTGTTCGCCGCCGCAGCGCCCGAGGAACACCAGCGACACCGGTACGTTGTTGGCTTTGGCATAGACCGACGCTTCTTCGGCAAACGGTACAATGGGAACATTCCGGTGGATAGATCCGAATACGACGAATATGATCTCCCGCTTTTCGCGGATGGCGAATGGCTTACCTGCCTGCAAATGCGCCGCCCCCGTTGCCGGGATGTTCGAAAATACAGGAAGGAATACCGACTTAAATTTCCATTGGGCAAGGTACTCGCGGTACAGGAACGTGTTGGTATGGATAAACTCCGGCTGCAGCTTTTCCAGCAGCGACCGGATAAAAAAGCGCTGCACCCATCCCCATGCCTGCAGCTTGAAAGGCTCTTCTTTTGCCATTCCTACCCACATCTCGTGGAGCATTATGTGCCAGCGGCGCCCGTCGCCCAGCCGCGACAGCAGCTTACCGAGACCTTTATGAAACCCCCGGATGTGGAAAGCGAAGGGAACATACTGGAGGCTTACCCAATCGGGGTTCATCTCCTCCATCCAAAAATATGCCTGGTCATACCGGTCTACGGCGCTCCAGGCATCCGGGATCCGCATTACCAGGAAGCGGTGTCCGTCGCTTTGCTGCATAACGGTAATGTGTTTCTGGCAATGCCTGTCATGCAAAGCCAGCACAGAAACCGAGATCCCGCGGTGGATCAGTTCACCGGACATGCGGCGGATGTAATCTCCTACTCCATCGCGTCCGGGCTCCATGGAACCGGTTATGAACATTACCTTCATTGAGTCCTATTGAAATAATCGCCTGTAAGAAATCGTATAATCAAGTTTTTCACTGCGCTTACGGATCACCCTGGCGGGCACCCCGCCCACGATGGCGAACGGTGGCACATCCCTGGTAACTACCGCACCGGCGGCAACCACCGCTCCTTTACCAATGGTGATGCCGGGCATAATGAGTGCCCGGGACCCGATCCAAACGTAATCGCCGATCGTTACCTGCTTATTTCGACCTGTAAAACCGGGCGAGTCGGGGTCATGATCGGCCGACAGGATCATCACTTCCTGCGAGATCGACACGTTGCTGCCGATATAGATGCCTCCCTTGTTGTCTATCCGGCATTTGCCATTGATCACGGCGTGATCGCCGAGGGAAAAATTTCCGGCGCAATCGAAGGTAGCGTCGAGGAAAATGGCAGATCCTCTTCCCACCGGGAACTTCATGACGCTGCGATAAAACCATAACCGCAAGGTATGGCTTGGCAGCCTGGAGACCCAGCGATTGCAGAGATAGATGCGTAGTTCGGGGAGGAAATGTTTCATAGCCGGTTTTGGGTAGTCAAGATATTTCCTTCCAAAATTGTTTCCTGATCGCCTCCAGGTCGAATCGCTCGCACGCCAGCTTCCCGGCATTCGCAGAAACCGACCTGTTTTGTACCAGTGCAGAAATGGCGTTTACCATATCGTTAACATCTAAGGTGTTGCAAGATACCGCAGCATTTGCAATATCCAACATTTTACCTGCCGCACTGCCTGCAGGCCCGTGATATAGTATTGCGCCCGAAGAACCCAGGTAGCTCACCATTTTTGTTGAAAGGCTGTACAGGTAAAACTCCGGCGGACTAAATTTAATGGGAAGATAGAGAATTGTTACCTCGTCCATCTCCGCCTTAATGGCCTCGTCGCTGATAAAAGAAGTACGATATTCTGTGATAAACGCCTTGTTTTCCAGGAAACTTAACTGCTGCGTACCGCGGAGTACCAGCTTAAGTGCCATGCCTTGTTTACAAAGCACTTCCATTGCCGCCACCAGTACTTCGAATAAGGGGTAATATTCCAGGTGGAGCGAGCCGGAAAAATAGACGACCAGGGGTGCGTCACTTTCGCCTGGCAAACGTGGAGGCGAAAGTTCGCCCGCCAGCACACCGTCGGTAATGATCTCAAATTCTTTATCGCCAAACAGCCGCCGGTACTCCTCCCCTAATTCTACCGAAATGGCCAATCGCCTGTCGGCCTGTGTCCAAAGCCGTTTAGTATCTGCAAAGGTTCCGCCGGTAAGCGAGAAATGATCGTGGAAGGAAACCCATAACTGCTTGTCCCTTAAGATATCGTTGGTGCAGAGTGCCGTACAAAAAGGGCCATGCTGCACCATGTGCAGTACGTCGCTTTTATCACCAGAGGCCGCCCGCCGCAGCCTGTTTACCGTTAAATTCTTAAAAAGCTTTTCCCTTGCCCACGTAAACAGGTCCCGGGCTTTCCAGCGCATCCAGTAACGGTGTGCGGGAAATGCGGTGATAACCGTTTCCGGCAGCTCACCCTGTTGCGGTAAGATCTTTCCTGTAACAATACCGAGCGAGGTCACCTGGCTTTCCCTGCCCGCATACAGGCGCCGGAGCACGCGCGAAGCGCCGCCGTTCTGGTACAGGGAAACGGGTTGAAAAGACAGTATTTTTAACATGCCTTGCCGAAATAATGAATATATAAACTACAAAACATCATACTTCATGATGCCAGAATCTTTGCTGGATGTTTTCAAAACCGAATCTCTCCAGGGCCAGCGCTTTGGCATTTGCCGATACGAGTGTTCCCTGGCGCAGCAATTTGCGGATACTGCCTGAAAGCTCCCCGCTATCCAGCGTATGGCAGCATACCCCGCAAGGGGACGCTTCCAATAACTTGCAAGCCGCACTATCGCCTGGCCCGTGATACAATATGGCGCCGGGCGCGGCCAGGTAACCGACCATCTTGGTAGACAGGCTGTAAAGGTAAAACTCGGGGCTGGTAAATTTTATCGGCAGGTACAGGATGGCCGAAGTGTCCAGCTCCTCTTTAAGGACCGTATTATCAAGCGTTACGGGCCGGTAGTCTACTTCGAAGGCCCGGTTGTTAATAAACGGAAGGTCCTGTGTGCCGCGCAAAACCAGCTTAAACGAATTGCCTTCCGCCGTAAGTGCGTCGAGGGCGTCGGCAAGCACGGCGAATAAAGGCAAATAAGTCATGTGCAGCAACCCGGCGAAATAAATGGTTACCGGGTTGGTGATCACCGGCAGCGGAGGCCTGATTTCGCCGCTCATCACGCCGTCGGTAATAATTTCATAGGGCTTGTTACCAAAGATCTGCTGGTATTTCCTACCCAAGGCTTCCGAGATCACCAGCCTCCTGTCTGCTTTGTTCCAAAGAAGCTGTGTATCTTCAAACGGGCTTCTTATTTCGATATAATGATCATGGAAAGATACCCACAGCTGCTTCCCTTCATAAAATGCGGGGGTACAAAGCGCTGCAGAGAACAGTCCATGATTGACCACGTGCAGCACATCATACTCAATTGCAGCGGCGGCTTGCCGGATCCGGCTGATCGTATACCGCTTAAAGGCATGGTTGCGCAGCCAGGTGAGCAGGCTGCGCAGTTTCCACCTGGCCCAGGTGCGGGCAATGGGTACCGCATCAACAAGTATTTCGTTTACCGGGCCCTTTCCCGGCTTTACAAAAGAAGCATGTACGGCAAGGGAAGTAACATATTGTTCTTTCCCCTGGTACAGGCGCCTGAGGATCCGGTTGCCGCCTCCATTCGCGTAAAGCGAAAATGGCTGAAAGGAGAGCAGTTTAAGCATTACGTACTTTCAAGGATGCTACGATCTGGCGGATGGTTTCAGTTAACGAGATGCTGATATCCCAATCCGGGTAATGTGTGCGTAATTTCGAAAGATCGGAAATGTAGCAGATATGATCGCCGATGCGGTTATCGTCCACGTAGCGGTATACCTGCTGTTTTCCTGAGAATTGCCCGGCAATACCGAAAGCTTCGAGGATAGAACAGGAGTTTGCCCGGCCGCCGCCCAGGTTATACACTTCCGCCACACGCGGCGTATTGACAAACGCACCGATAAAACGGGCCACATCATAAGAATGGATGTTATCGCGCACCTGTTTGCCTTTGTAGCCGAATATCTTGTATTCCCGCCCTTCCAGGTTGCATTGAACGAGGTAGCTGAGAAAGCCGTGCAGCTCGACCCCTGAATGGTTAGGGCCGGTTAAACATCCTCCGCGAAGACAGCAGGTGGGCATATTAAAGTACCGCCCGTATTCCTGCACCATTATATCTGCGGCCACTTTTGAGGCGCCAAACAGGGAATGCTTGCTCTGGTCTATCGGGAAATCCTCGGTGATGCCATTGGCGTAGTGGGGATCTGCGTAATCCCAGCGGGTTTCGAGCTCGGTAAGCCGGATGGTATTGGGCCTGTCGCCATACACCTTGTTGGTCGACATGTGCACAAAAGGCGACTCCGGGCAGGCCTGCCTCACTGCTTCGAGCAGGTTGAGGGTACCGGCGGCATTCGTATCAAAATCGTCGAAAGGGATGGCCGCGGCGCGGTCATGCGACGGTTGTGCGGCGGCATGTACCACGGCATCGGGCCTTATTTCGCGCAAGAGCGCCAGTACGCCGCTACGGTCGCGGATATCGAGCTCATGGTGACGGAACGAGGCCCCCAGCTGCCCCGCAATGCGCTGCTGGTTCCACCGGGTATCGCCCTGCGGACCAAAGAAAACGGCGCGCTGGTTATTGTCGAGCCCATGCACCTCCCATCCGAGACTTGCGAAATAAACACAAACTTCTGATCCTATTAGTCCTGAAGAACCTGTTACGAGTAGCTTTTTTTTCATGAATAACTTAACGATCTCTTTCCGGCCCCTAAAAATCCGAAGATACGGATTCGCCGAATTTGAGCCTTAATTTTAAAGTAATAACCGCTCCTATCTGCTGCGGTAGCGCTACCTGATGATGTTCGCCAGCTCAAGGTAAGCTTCTGCCTGGTTTAACAGCGCGTATTTGCGGCCTGCGGCGGCGGCGATGGCTTCACGGTTAAGTAATTCAGGGTTTTCTTTCAGCCGCAAGATGTGCATTTTAAGCGCAGCGAGGTCGTTTTTCGCCACGGTGAAGCCGTTCACGCCATGGATTACGGCGTCTGTGATCCCACCTGCGGCGAAGCCTATGACCGGGCAGCCGCAGCACAATGCTTCTAACATAGTATTGGGCAGGTTATCTTCGCGCGAGGGGATCAAAAAGCAATCTGCGGCTGTGTAAGCTTGCGCCACTGCGTCCTTTTCCGCTATGAAACCCAGGTTAATTATACCCTCACGGGGCATGGCCGCTTTCCCGGCAGCGAGGAAAACGATACCAGGCTCATCTGCCAGTAACGCCTTCAACCCCAGGACGGCATCAAACCCCTTGCGATATTCTGCTAGCGAGGTTCCCACGAAAAGCACGGCAAACTGGCCCGGTAAAATGCCGAGCTTCGTGCGTGCAGCATCGCGATCGTGCGGCTTAAAAATGTCCGTATCGATGCCATAGGGTATATTTTCATGCCTGAACCGACTGAACAACGCACTCTTCTCTGAAAGTGACTTCAACCATCGCGAAGGTGATACGACAATTGTCCTGGCGGGTTGGAGCGTAACCAGGCTCTCCGCCTTTACGCGCAGATTGTCTTTTGCCGCGAAATCTCTCACAGGCGCCGAAAGCTGTTTACAACTTGCGCAGGTTTCCCTAAACAGCTCACAGCCAAAATTATAATGACAGCCGCCCGTAAAAGGGTTGGTATCGTGTAACGTCCATATCACGGGTTTGCCGAGCTTCCGGAAAAAGCTGGGATAATCTACCATGTTGCTGATCCAGTGAATATTCAGCACATCGGCATTTTTCACCAGCGGATGTTTATGAATATTGCGGTAGCCGGTTCTTGCGAAGGTAAAGTAGTCATACCCGGGTGGCGGGTCCTGCTGAAGTTTAAAATTGTCGAGGATATTTTTTCGCACCAGCCACCAGTTGTACAGCCGCTTCAGCGGGTTACGCGAGGGCTGCTGAAAATCCCTTACGGTTAAAAAGCTCACCCCGATACCGGCCGCCAAAAAACCCAGGTACAGGTTCTTTGCTGCGTAACCGGCGCCTCCTTCATCTGTGGTGCTGATGATCGTTACTTTCATTTTTCCGGCGCACGCTCCTGTATGGAGGTCCCGCCCGTGGATCTTACGATCGAGTTAGCCGGAACATCCTTAAAAATCAAACAATTGGCGCCAATAATTACGTTATCACCTATTACCACGTTATTGAGGATAATTACGTTACTGCCAATCCAGCAATGCTTGCCGATGCGTACGGAGCCGATCTTAAAATCGTCGCGGGCTATATTAAGCACGCCCTGCCCGCTGTAATCGTAGGTGTGGTTATGGTCGTAGATCTTCACTCCTTCGCCAAACAGGGTATTCTCGCCGATTTCCACCAGCCCGAGGCAATTCACAGAACAATAGTTATTAAAAAATACATTTTCGTGAATAATCAGCACAGCGTCCGGGTACATCATGAAATTACAGGAACAACGGGCCATTACGTTCCTGGCGATACTTAATTGTTTAATCTTTCCCTTAATATTGAAGAACGTGCCCGACTGCACGTAAAAGCTCTCATGAATGTCTGTTCCCGGAAGCGTTCTGAGATGAAGGATCTCGAGCTGTTTCCGCTTGTATGCCAGGATACCCAGCAATTTAGCACACAACCTGATAAAAGTCCGTTTCATGCAACTATCAATTTACTACCCTCCTTTTGCTTCCGAAGGTTCTCCCGAACTTTTTATAAATACGGTTTCCCCTGACAAATAGCGGCAGTGTAACCTTGCCGGCTAAAGATACTAATAAGCGGTACCATTTGGCATGCCCCGGGAGGATGGGGGCTATCAAATCCACCAGTTGAAATGCTTCCTCTTTCCGTCCGGTGCGGAGCAGCGTGGGAAACAAATCGTTAAGCACCGGGATAAACGCCCGCCTGGTCTCTTTCGCGGTAAGCTTACCCGGAACATAATTTTTTGCGAGAATTTTCACCTTACAAACAGCTATCCTGACGCTATTGGCCGATGAGCCTTCCGGGTGCCGCCGGTAATAGAATAAGCGGTCCGGCATCCCGTAAAATGTCGCTCCCGCAAGGGCCGCTCTCAGCCAGTAATCCCAATCCTCGCAATAATCGTCACACTGCGCGCCTACTCTGCCAACAATGGTGCGTTTAACAAGTACCGACAGGTTTGCGATGAAGTTTTCGCGGTATTGATGTTTGTACATTTCACCTGCGCTGAATTCACCGGTAATGGTGGTGTAAGGGTTATTGGAAGTGATATGGTCGCCGGAAAACTTCCATCCGTCGGTATAGATAAAATCGATATGCGGAAATTTCCGGGCGAGGGCGAGCTGTTTCTCCAGCTTGCCGGGATCCCAGAGGTCATCGCTGTCCAGGAACGCGATCCATTCGCCCGTGGCAATGCCAAACCCGTTTGTGCGGGCGTTACCCTGGCCCTGGTTGGGTTGATTCACCAGTTTTATGCGTTCGTCGGCTGCAGCATACGATTCGGCGACGGCGCGGGTATCATCCGTAGAACCGTCATTGATGACAAGCAGTTCCCAATCCCGGTAGCTCTGACCCAGGACGCTTTGAATGGCATCCCGCAGGTACCTTGCGGAATTGTATGCCGGCATAATGATAGATACTTTCGGCATATGGTTAATCACCCTTCCTTTCCCCTGTTAAAAGTTTTTCCGCTTTAAGGTAGATCTTATGAGCGAGTTTAAAACCCCCTACCGTTTTACTGCCCGAAAATCTTAACAGGAAAAGGTACCAGGCAGCCAACGCGGGGAAAATATTCGACACAGACCGGATGGCATCCCGTGCCTCGGCCTTTCTCCCCGACGAGACGAGGACGATAAAAAGCGAATTAAGCAGCGGTACAAAAGCGCGTCGTTTTTCAGCTATCGAAAACCGGTGAGGCTCGTAGTTTTTTACAAATACCGATAGCTGCGCCATCAGCATCCGGCTTTGATCGCCTGAGGTATTGGTATCATGCCGCCGGTATAAAAAAAGCCGCTCCGGCATCCCGTAAAAACGCGCGCCCCTGGCAGCCAGGCGGATCCAGTAGTCCCAATCTTCGCAACCTCTCATGGCTGCACACTCATCCTGCAACCCTGTCCGCTCAATTATTTCGCGTGAAAGCAACACGGACAAGATCGGCACAAAATTGCCGGTATATTCCAGCTTGTACATCGCTTCGGGCTCGAAATAGCCTGCGTGAATATCGTAAAGAACGGTCTTCTCCCGGTTCGTTCCTTCAAATTGCCAACCGGCGCAAAAGGCCACATCGACATTTTTAGCCTTTTCCAGGAAACTCCATTGGACTTCCAGCTTCTGCGGCAGCCAGAGGTCGTCTGCATCCAGGAATGCGACCCATTCGCCCGTGGCAGCACTTATCCCGGCGTTCCGGGCGCTGCCCTGCCCTTGATTGTGCTGGTTCAATACTTTTATACGGCTATCTGAGGAGGCATACGCCAGGGCGATGGTCGCGGTCTCATCCGTAGACCCGTCATTCACCACCAACAGTTCCCAGTTTTTGAACGTCTGATCGAGCACGCTTTGAATCGCCTGTGCCAGGTACCTGGCCGCATTATAAGCGGGCATGATGATTGAAACCCTGGTCATCCTGTTATTCGTTCACGTACTTTAAAACCGCGTTTCTCCACACCACGTAGCCATCCAGCGTGAGGTGTACGCCGTCCAGCGTCAATTTCTTTTTTATCTGTGTACCATCTAAAAACAACGGGAAAATATCGATATAGGTTGCCTGGTACCTGGCACAGATCGTGCGGAGCTGGTCGTTATATCCCTTAATCACGGCTACCGTTCCCGGGTTGTTATCAGGAAGAATAGAATGCACATAGATCCTGGTCCGTGGCGATAGCTTCTGAATGTGCCGGATGATCTCCTCGAAATTACGCATGGTTTTCTCTCGGCTTACCCGCTGCCCGATGTCGTTGATACCGTCCATGATAAAGATCTTTTCAGGCCGCGGTGCGGCAATCGAATCTATTCTTGCCAGTAATTCGCCGGTATTTGTCCCGGCAATACCGCGGTTCTGAACCTTCAGCGAATTAAACATAGGGGTAACCGGGAACGACTCGACAAGGCTGTTGCCAACAAACACGATATCGGTGCTCCGGATGGGAAAGAACCGGTAGTAGGCTTCGCGCTGCGCCAGCACCTTATACTTGTTGTAAGTGAAGGTCACCATCGAGTCTTTAGACGTATCGCGCGTGCGCGCGTAGTAGTTGGCGGCTCGTTTCCAGGCGAAATGGGCTGCAAAGAGGAAGTTAGCCGCTAACGACAAAATAAGCAAGTACTTTCTCATAAGCCCAGCCTCCTTGCCGTTTTGGCTTTTAAGAGTGCGATACGTGCGCTCATTGAAATCCGCCTGGCATCGCCGCTGCGGATACCCGCAAAAAATGTCGCTTCGATCTCCTGTTGTACCCCGGCGGGGAACCTCTTCTTCAAGCCCAGGTACTGGACGTACCGGGGTGCCAGGGACTTTTTTAACAGGTCGTAATCAATCAGGCCTGCGGATCTGAGCAGCGATAAGGCCCTGATCTCTTCCACGAAACTTTGCCCGGTAGCGTACATAGCCGTGCTCACATCCCCGTCGTGTTTCCGGAAGTAGTTAAGGGATTTCCCGGATACGAATACATTACCTTGCCGGGCGATCTCCGTCCAAAAAATCCAGTCGCCGCACATCTTAAAGGACGAATACCTGTTAGAAACGCCGTAAAAAGCCGACCTTTTGAACAGGGCCATGCTCGCGTTACAAAGCAGGCAGTAAGGAAACAGACAGGTAGCTATGAAATCCGGTCCGGCAAAGTACTCGCTTAATTTGCGGTGGCTGGTACGTTTAAGCACTTCGCCGGTACGGCCCACAAGCGTAGACTGCACGTATCCGAGCACACAATTCTCCCCGTGCCGGAGGCCTATTACCAGGTTGTCCAGCAAGGTCGGCTCGCACCAGTCGTCGCTTTCGGCAATCCATATATATTCGCCCCTGGCAAGGCCGATGCCTTTTTCCCATTGTTTAAATGGAGAGCC
The DNA here is from genome assembly GCF_009834915.1 of Hufsiella ginkgonis. Lineage (GTDB taxonomy): Bacteria > Bacteroidota > Bacteroidia > Sphingobacteriales > Sphingobacteriaceae > Hufsiella > Hufsiella ginkgonis. The sequence continues at coordinate 122,535 of NZ_WVHS01000005.1, forward strand.
GCCATTGCTGTCGTTGTACACGATATGGCTGATCTTCGGGTGGCCGCGATACCGTTCGATCACCTCCCTGCTCTGGTCGGCAGAAAAGTCGTCGAGGATAATGAGCTCGAAGAACTGGAACGTTTGGCCAAGCACCGAATCGATGCGTTCCTGCAGGAAAGCTGCGTGATTATAATTGGGGACGATTACTGATACTACCGGTTCCATGGATAAGCGTTAATGGTTTGCCGGATAATGCCCAGGAGCTTTTTGCCGGCGAGGCGCACCTCGTATTTTTCTGCCAGTTTGCCTGAAGCTTCGCCCATTTGATGTCGCAGCACAGGGTTGTCGAGGATACGGATGATCTCCGCCGCCATGGCCTCCACATCGCCGTAAGGCACCACCAATCCATTCTGCCTGTGAGAAATCGCTTCGGCCATGCCGCCCGACCTATCGAAACAGATCACCGGTTTTTTGATGGATGCCGCCTCGATGGCCACCAACGGAAACGGATCTTCGCGGGAGGTAAGCGCAAATACATCAAAGAGCTGGAAATAGTTTTGCGGCTGCTGCTTCGTCCCGGTAAAGATAAAATGCCGGTCGATGTCGAGCCGCGATGCCTCGTATTTCAACTGTCCTTCGATTTCATCGCCGATCTCGCCTACCCAAATCATTTTTATTTGCCCGGGGCGCAGCTTACCGAGCAATAATCCCAGTTGCAAAAACCAGTCGGTCCCTTTTCGCCAACCGGCGATACCGCTGCCGCCGATGATCAGTTCGCTGGTAATCTCTAATGAGCGTTTTATATCCGCAGCGGCGATGGTAGCGGTTTTAATCCGTTCGGGATTAATAAACTCGTACACCAGGCTGATTTTTTCGTACGCGACCGATAATTGGCCGATCAGCGCCTGCCTGGTACTTTCTGAAACGGCTATGAAATGGTCTACCGGCTGCAGGTTTCGCGGCAGGGTATGAGATCTGTAAAAGGTGTGGAGTGTATATTCATTTTCGTGAACGTGACAGATCACCGGGCAACGGAACAATTCCTTGAGACGTGGCGCCAGGTCGAGACATACTACGGTATTCAGGTAAACGAGGTCGAACGACTTCGACTTTAGCGCCTCAGGGATAACATCCGCTTCCTGGTTACCCAAAAAGCTGGCTCCCAGTTTGCGGAACCTGCGCTCCCACTTACCCGGGAAAACGGGACGATACGTTGGAGCAATCGATTCGAAGGCGGTAAGCAGGTCGCCATCCGCACGCCTTAACAGGATGGTAAGCGTTATGTCCTCCTGTTCTTTTAACCAGGCCAGGAATTCCAGCAACACGATGGGGGCGCCCGTACGCGATGCGTCATGACTTACAAAAAGCACGCTCGCTTTATTTCCCGGGGCTACAGCGGTCATAGGCGGTCGATGATAATAGTTTCGGCATGTTTAACCACGCTGTTGGACGGGACAGATCTATACACAAGACAGTTAGCGCCGACAATCACGTTATCGCCGATTTCGACACCCTTTAAAATGGTTACGTTGCTGCCTATCCAGCAATTCTTCCCGATTTTGACGCTACCGAGCGTAAATTTATCTTTTTCCACGAATAACCTTTCCTGCAGCAATGCGGGGTCGGGCCTGGAATATGCGTGGTTATGGTCATAGATCTTCACGCCTTCGCCGAATTGGCAGCCGCTGCCGATGGTTATCTCAGAAAGGCAGTTTATGGAACAGTAGTTGTTAAAGAACACCCGGTCGCCGATGGTAAGCGTTCCCTTGTCCTGGATATGAATGCTGCAGAACTCGCGCATCTCTACGTTATTCCCGATGACGAGCTTGAATTCATCACCGAATAATTTAACATTCCTGGATTTGCCGATATTAAACGAAGCACCCAATGTTACGCCGGGATTGTTCTGAAAAACCATGGCATGGGGGCCTGCCGGGGTTTTACCAAATAACCTGAGGTATCTCATTTTAAAAAAGAATTTTGGCCGGCTAACCGCGGTAACCAGCGGATACCATCGCTTGCCGATCAGCGTGATTAGCCTGTAATGTATGAAATTAACTGCCGAGGGGAAAGTTTCCTGCTGCCTGGTGTAAATATACACCGCATCCTGCTTTCTGCCGGCGGCTAACAGATCGATGATCAGCGGGTGAATGAGCGGTTCGAAGATCTGCCTGCATGCTGCTCCGCTGAAGGCCGCCGGGTCGAAATTCTTTAAAAAGATGGAAGCTTGTGCCAGCCGCATATTCAGCTGGTTTCCCGACATGTTTGAATCGTGCCTGCGATAATAGAACAAGCGATCTTCCATGCCCAGAAAGCATGCGCCGGCCCGCGCCATGCGAAGCCAGTAGTCCCAGTCCTCGCAACATTGTATCACCTCTTCCTGCAGGCCGATCCGCTGCAGCAGCTCCCGTTTAAAGATCACTGAAAGTACGGGAATATAATTCCACTGGTATTGCAGGCGATACATTTCTGCCGCACCGAACAACCCGGCTATCGTGGGATATGGCTCGCAGTTGTTTATATCGCCGTTATAAAACGTCCAGCCGCCGGAATAAATAACATCGGCTTCGGGATGCAACCTGCCTGCCTCCAGTTGCCGTCCGAGCTTTACAGGCACCCAGAGATCGTCGGCGTCGAGAAAAGCGATCCACTGCCCTGCTGCCGCCCGCAAGCCCGTATTCCTGGCGCCACCCAGGCGCTTGTTCTCCTGGGTGATCAGTTTCACCCGCGCGTCGGCGGAGGCATATCGCGTGGCGATAGCGGCGGTTTCATCCGTAGAGCCGTCGTTTATGATCAGCAGTTCCCAGTTTGGCCAGCTCTGGCGGATAACGCTTTCGATAGCGCTTTCTATGAACGCAGCCGCATTGTAAGCCGGCATCACGATGCTGACCAAGGGATTCAGATGCGGATCCATGTTTCGGGAATTAAATCGCTGGCGTTCACGGAAGGGTCGCGGAACCATGCTTTAGGAGCGACGACAATTTTCCGCTTATTGGCGTTCAGCCAGGCTCCCCACCAGCTAAAACTACTGTTGGCAATGATGTTGTGTTTACACAGCGACATCAGGCGAAGGTCTTCGAAGCTCTTTTTCCCATCGTTGCCTTCCACGAAGGTATGCTGGCCGGGAAAGGTGATGTTCGCTTTCACCCAGGGTATATCGTCTGAAAAGATAAAATAATGAGGATTTACCACGTTTGCTTCTATGTATGCCATGGCCTGGCGGTAGTAATCGGGCGAACATACACCGTGAATGGAAGCCGACGGAAGCGAAACATAGTCGCCTCTCCGGAAATGTATGGCCACCGCATTTGAATGTACAATGGCGTCGATCACATGCTGCGATCCCGGTCCCGGGGGTATTTTGAAGGTAAAGTCGTTTCTTAACACATCGCTCACCTCCGCAAAATATTTCTCCGTTTGCCAGTACCCGATCAGGTGGGCGTCGCCCTTTATCTGCAATAAGGCCGGGTCGAATGGTTTGCCGTCTTCATTCAGGTAAGTCACCTGTTTAAGCTTACGCGCTAAACGATAGCCAAAGGTATTTCTTACATCGTTAAAATTGCTGAAGCTGACGTTGAATACATCCAACTCAAATTCACGAAAGGTATAATCGATTTCGGGGTTGCGGGCCAGCAGCATCGAAAGATCGACTACCAGCCTGGACTTGTTCTTTATCGCCAGGTGCCGGCCAAATGCATACTGGAACATCTGGTTTCCGAGCCCGCCCAATAGCGTAACGACAATCATTTCCTGTGCGAAAAAAGCAATGACCTGATCTTACCGCGCAGTAAACTTAAAAAAGTGTTGCGTACCACAGGCGGTTGAGGGAAAATTGCAGGATCAACATAGGTGGCGTTTACATATAGGTGGTCACCGGTTACGGCGTCGGTTTCGTCTTTTACCAGTACGAATCCGTTGGCGGTCATATACGAATAGATCTCGCCTGCAAGCGGCTGATCTTTATACAAGTGAATTTTGGAGACTTCCAGCCAGATCGCCTTTACCGACCGCAAAAACTCCCCGGCACCTTTTAGCACCCGCAACTCAGCACCCTGCACGTCCATATGAATGAAGTCGACAGACGACAGGTTATGCCGCAGGCAAAAATCCGCGATGGTAGACAGTTTGACTTTAATCCGATCCGTGAATTCGATAAAGTCGACCAGCTCGAGGTGTTTGTCGGGTTGCAGCAATGAGCTGGATTTATTACCGAAATCCCAGTTTTCGTTTGCCGGCTGCCTGGTACTGGAAGATACAAAAAACTCCGCGTCTCCGGGTGCGTCCGAGAGTGCGAACGGCTGCGGAATGACGTTCGTTATCCCGTATTTTTCCAGGTTGCGCCGGATAATACTCATATTTCCCGGGAGGGGCTCGAACGCATAGATCGTGGCCTGGGGAAACATCCGGGAATATTTTATAGAATCTTCGCCTTCACAAGCTCCTATTTCAAAAAAAACCAGCTGCGCAGCTCCACCGAACAGCAGCTTCAGTTCCTCCCCGATGGGGCTGGGTTGCTTTACATATTCGTCTCTATCATATTTCATGGCGGTCGTTCTTTTTTTGTGCAAACACGTGGAGGCCAAAATTCAGCAGCTCAAACGATCGGGTATCTTTGTCCGAAAACCGCTGCAGGGCCGTTAACAGCACATTCGCAGCGATCATTTCTTTTTGTGTAAGACCATCTTTTGAGTAAAGAGAGGCAATATGCCCGATCCTGCGCACCTCCTGCGCTACATATTCGAAAAAATTGCCGTTTGCCTGGATATCCAGTATATCGAACCCTTTGGCGCCCAGCTCCTTTTCATAAAAAAAACGGTTAAAGCCGGTATAATAATGGTAAGGGGCAAAATGGGTAAGGCTGCAAAAGGGAGCGGTAATAAGCAGGTAACCTCCCGGTTTAACCAGTCTCGAAAATTCCGAGATCGCCTCGCGCGGATTGACGATGTGCTCGAAAACTTCGGTACACATCACCGCGTCAAAAGAATGATCGGGCTCCGGGATAGCGGCGATATCAGAAACGATATCCAGTTTGCCGTAATCCCAGGCAGCCATCTGCAACCCGCTGTTGTATTCCTTCGGATCGTATTGGGCAAAGTCCTGCGAAACATACGTTAAATGACCACAAAATTTACGGAACTGCTGTTCGCCCGCGCCGGCATCCAGTATCCTTGCACCTTTGGGGATCCTGGCCAGGTTCCCGCGGATCCAGTCAACACGGGTGGATTCATTCTTCGTGCCCACTGCCAGCGGCTTATTGAGCCCAAGGATCCTTGTAAGCAATGATTTTATTATCCTCATGACCATGTTATAATACCCCGGGGATTTTTTCCCCGAACGCACTTTCCAGGTAAGCTTCGGGGAAATCTGTTACTTTATTTAAATATAAGGATAACCAGTCAGCAAAGGTCATTTGCTGCAGGGAATGCACTTGGTAATATTTGAACCTGAACTCGGTGCGCAGATCGTATTTTGGCCAGTACACGTCGAGCTGCGAATGGTCGATCACGCAGAAGTATTTCGCCATCAGTTCCCAGCTTTGCCGCAGGGTCCAATCCAGGGTATGACCCATCTTTTCGAAATAATGGCTGCAGTAGTACAGCTCACCCAGTCTCAATTTAGAGAATTCGGCGATCGAATATGCATTGGCGTCTTTTAACTTCAGCACGCGTGTATCGGGAGCTATCGTCCAGTAGTTCAGCATGTCGGCAATTGCGCCGAACATGATCATATCGCCGGCGCCATATAACCGGTACTTGATCGTTCCCAGGCTGGTGATTACCAGGCGCCCGTATTTTTGCGGCCCTGCGGCAGGGAAGGCCTCCAGCATATCGTTAAACAACCGCAGGACCGGGGTGGAATAGATCCGCTGGTCTGTGCGCGTTTTAAGTACGTGGTCTGCACCGGCATCCCGCGCATGCGTCATACCTGCAAGCGTACTTACCACCTGGTAATTAATGTTTTGGTTACCGTTATACGCGGGGGGCTCGCTAACTATTACGGTGACGCCAAGCGCCCGCACCCGGTTAAGGGTGGCGGCATCCTCAGTAGTCCAGGTAGAAAGAATGACCAGCCCGGGGCTGATTTGCCGCGCATACAATGCCAGTGTCTGGTACGTAAAGTCATCATGAAGGAGCAAAGGACCCTGCATCACAATGGCCTGCCGGCCGGTCAAACCGCTTTTACCCACGTAAATGTCGCCGGTGGTTACCGGCCTGGTATTAAGCGTATAGAAATTCCCTTCCGCCTGCCCGTTCAACGTGACCAACCTCTCCAGCAACACTTTTTTGTTTACCCGCGGAGAACGGACCAGGTGATCGAACATGCGATGAAGAAATCCCATTACGGCAGCGCTAAATATTTATCGAGGTCCCCGGGCGTTCCCAGGCCATGCATTTCAGAGAATTCCATGTTATAAATGCCCGTCCTTTTCCCGTTCCTGATCGTATAATTATATACGGGACAGGTGTAAAATTCGTTATTTACGCGGTCGTTACTCACGATCATGTCGATTGCCCCGTCCACAAAATCGCTGCCCTTACTAAAGAGATAGATCCCTACGGTGGCAAATTCAGAAATGGGTTTTTTTTCCTGCACCTCGGTAACGATCCCTTCGGCGTCCAGCCTGGCGAATGACCATTTCGGGCTCAGCTCATGGTCAGTAAACGTGAGGATCGAACCGTCGAGACCGCGCTCAAAACAGTCGTCGATATACTTCCTTACGCTGATGTCTACCAGCTGGTCGGAATTAGCGATCACCAGCGGCGTATCGTTGTTAATGTATTCGCGGGCGAACAGCACGGTACAGGCGGTGCCCTCCGTCAGTTTATCAATGGCGATGAAACGAGCATTGTATTTTTCGGAAATTTCCTTTACCAATTCCGCCTCCGCCTCGAGATGCTCCCGGCGGCCGATCAGGATATATTGCGCTTCGGGATAAGCCAGGTTCTCCATTACTCTTACGATCATAGGTTTACCGTTCACGTCTATAAATGGCTTTGGTTTTTCATAACCGGCTTTTACAAACCGGCTTCCTTCGCCGGCCATGGGGATCACTATATTTATCATTCTTATTGAGGGTCTACGTATTTATCATTACCGGCTCCGGGAACCTTCACTACACAAGTGGTTACAGGCGTCAGCGTACGGAAGTTGGCGGAGGTGCCGGGAGGAACCTTTAAAATGTCGCCTGCTGAATAGCGCTTTCCATTCACTTCTACTTCCCCTGTAACGATCACTGTAAACTCCGTGGCGATCTTGTGGTGGTGGCTGGCTTCGTATTCGCCTTCTGCATACTGTTTCACGCCGACTTCCACGTCGTTGGTCCGGTAAAGTGTCGGTTCAAAGTTGCCAACGAACCAGCCCTTAACCATATCGGCAAGGTTATATTTTTCTATTTCCATGAGATTTACTTTGATTCAAAATCCTTGAGCATTTGTGGTGAGTAAAAGGAGTGGTATTTTCCGGTGGCTATGTGGTAGTTCATCACCTTCCTGCCAAGCAATACATATTCGTTCATTACCGGTGAAATATAATAATTTCCGTCTGTTTGCACGTCATTTTTGATGGCGCTGAAGGCACATTCAAAGAACACGGAAGCCCGGGCAAAGTAATAATAACCAGCGATGGCATGCTGGCTGATCGGGTTTTTCTCGGCGGTTTGCACCACTTCGCCGTCCGCGATACGGGCATACGACCAGCGAGGATGTACCGATTTAAACGTAACCACCCCAGCCTCTGCGCCGGTGGCTTTCCAATGGTCCATTATCCTGGTAAAATCTTCATCTATCACCTGGTCACCGTTCAATACCAGCAGCTCATCCTCACCGGAAACCTTATCAATGGCCATCAGCACGCTGCATAAGCCGCCGCGTGTATCTTTTTTGAGCCTGATCACTTCACAGTCGGGCGACAGCAGCCGGAGTGTATTGTCCAGGTGATATTTCCGGGCGTCTTCTTCACGGACGATAAAGATCAGCTGCCGGTTTCCCGCTATTGCAGAAACCTTCTCCACTACCAGCTGGACCATCGGCGTACCCTTTACGTCGATAAGGGGCTTGGGGTAGGCATAACCGGCGTTATAGAACTGCTCCGAAGAGCCTGCCAGCGGAATAACGATCTTAAGCATTGTTTATCTCCTCCAGCCTTTTAGTGATATTATAATAATGCACGTCCTCGGTCGATTCGACTTTAAGCAAGTGCGCACCGGCAGCCATCGCCGCCTTTATCCCATTGTCGTTATCTTCTACAACGAGACATTCGTCGGGCCGAAGGCCCAAACGCGCGATGGCGTTAATGTACATCTCCGGGTCGGGCTTGCCATGCACCACGTCTTCATTCGAAATATAGAAATCGAGGAACGGGGCCAGCGCCGATTTCTCCATCATGATCTCGATCGAGCGCCTCACGGAATTTGAACAAACGGCCATGCGGTAACCCTCCTTTTTTAACCGCGACAAGGCAAACTGGTGCTGAAAAATGGGCTTGCATTTTGCATAAACGATCTCCATCGTATATTGCTGCTTCAGTTCGTTTACAAAACCATGCAGCTTCCTGGGAAAGCCCCCCTCCATGCTTAGCATTTCGAGTTTCTTTTTGGTGGGCAGCCCGTCAAAAGTCACCAGGTGATCGTATCGGCTGATCTCGGAGCCAAACAGCTGCAGCGCTTTATTCAGTGCTTCGTAATGCCACTCTTTGGCTTCGATAAGCACCCCATCCATGTCGAAAATAATAGCCTTAATTTTCATAGGTCGAAAAAAAATGTGTCGCATCTTCGGGTAAGTCCGTACAAAGTATCACCTTTTCAGAATGATGCAGGCCGCTGTTTTTCAAAAGCTTCCACAGTTCAAGAGGTTCTCTTTTATGCAGTTCGGGTGATACGATCGCTACTGATTTACCATTGGCCGCATGTGCTTCGATTACAGCCGCATCGTACCAAACCGATTGAAAGGCATCCAGCCAGATCCCGGCACATTCTTCGTAAAAAGCCGGTTGGGGCTCGTATTCGCTTTGGCGGCTAAAGAATCGTATACCTGCGCGGATGTACCCCAGCGTATCCGGTATCGACATATCGAACACAAAATAATCGGTAATGGCGTATTGATCTAGCAAAACCCGGAGCGCTGCCTGTAGCCCATCAGCTTTGATGTTAAGCGCCAGGGGCAGCGACGGGTAAGTTCCTGTTGCCCGCTCGAAAAAGGCATCAGCAGTAATGGCGCTTTCATTGGCCATGTCATGCGAGATCACCAGCGATTCGCGGTGGTCCCTGAGATCGGTTTCGGTGCCATAACCCAGCGAGAAAGACCGGTCGAAGGCTTCCCAGCGGTTTTTTTCCGCATCGCTTTTCCAATAACCACGGTGACTGATAATGATCATAGCGCTTGATTCCATTTATTAAGAAATGCAGTTTGGGTTTCGGTACTGAAGTGATACGCGAAATCGTCGCCAGAATGGGGAAACACGTCCCGTGCGTCTATTTGCAGGTTCGTTAATTTAAACGTGCCTGCTAACCTGTTAATCACTTTCGCAATGCGATCGCCCCGCTCAACGAATTTTTCACGCAGGTCCAATGTGGTTGGGAAATGAATGAACACGATTTTCTTCCCGGGGAACCTGCGGTTTATCGTGCTGAAGAAATTAACATACGTTTGCTCGAGCTCATCGGGGTCCAACAATCCTTTATTCTCGAAGAGCGACATGAACTCGGGTGAATGATCAAGATCGGAATAATTGGCGCAAAAACTCCATCCTTCAGTACGATGGGTAAACTTTTGGTCCGTTAGCTCCGAAAATGAGTCGATAAGCACCCAATCGGCGGTTTTACGCGGATGCCCCCATTCGAACTTCTCTTGCTGAACAATAAAAGGATAGACATTATCGCGGGCGATGAACGGCCCGACTACCGCTGCCGCGGGACGGGCTTTTCCATTAGCAAGATCAACGAACAAATCGGCGCGAACCTTCTGCATGTTGATCAACTCCTTAGCTGAGGTTGTTTTATTAAACTTGAGATTAAAAACGTCCTGCCCGAGACAGGCGGTTCTTCCCAGTACAAAGTTGTTGTATGCCAGGTAATTTTTCAGCCTATGATAATTAATCCTTAAAAGATCAGCCATTTCCCGCCTTCTATTTTATAAGTACATACCCGTTATCGGTAATCGCATTTTATCGTATTACCGTGCGCCGCCTGTTTATTCGGCTACGGCGCTCAGGATCATCGTGTTCCACAAATAAAGTATACGGCCCCTGCCTTTGAAACCGGTTACCTTAAAACCTTGCTCCTGCAATAACCGGGTGGCCATTTCCTGCGTCCAGAATTTTTTTATGCCGTTTTCAGACATCCGGTTTAGCTGCGTGCGCTTACGTCCGGTGATGCGTAGTATAAATTCTTTCGCAAGACCGTGGTACGAAATACATGCGATCAGCCGTCCGCCCTGGGGTAACAGGCGCTTACACTGGAGGATGAACTCCTTAGGATCGTCTATACGTTCGATCAGCCCGAAAAACAGGATCGTATTGACTGGCAGCGTGGTCTCGAGCCGGGGCGCTGCGGGATCTACTTTCATTCTCGTGCAGTTAACGCCCTTGGAGGCAAGGTATTTAGCCAGCGATCCATCATCATAGTCTAACGCAAGCACGGCAGCATCGGGCATGTTTTCCAGGAGCGGCCACAGCCCTTTAAGTAGCGAAAGCGCGTACAAAGTAAGGTTGCCATAGTTAAGCCTGGCTAATTTCTCCCGGTATGCCTGTACAAAGTACCTGTAGGTGCCGGCGCTCTCTTTATTCGTAGACCTGTGGTTGTAAGGTCCGGGCGTAAAATGAAAATAACCTGGTTTTATCACTCCGTCCATCGGTTTATCGCGCCATAGAATCTCATTCCAGATGGCAACCGGCAGCGTAACTAACTTAGCATCGATGAATTTTTCCCACGTCGCAGACAGCCTGCCGGAAAAAAAGCTAAATGCAATGCGGTTAACAAGGGGATTAGTCAGTCTTTTCCGGTGATCGAACAGTGAAAAGTATTTTAACCCGAGGTCGAACGCGATCCCCGGATGATATAACTTCGGGTAACTGCCTGTAATAACTGACAGGTAATCGTCAAGGACGCTGCACGTTCCGGCAAACACGAAATCACCCAGGTAAAACGGATGATAAAGTTCCGAAACGAGGAGCTTTTCCGGGCTCACGGGATCGGTCATCAGCCAATTCCAGAAGCTGTCCGGCATCTTCATATCCGTTCTTATCTTAACGACCATGTCGGAAGATTTTACCGGATACCTTTCTTTTAGAAACTCTACGCCTTGTTTCACGGCGTAATGATGTTTAAAACGATGATCGACATCCAGGGGGTAAGGCGATTCGAGCAGGATATTCGGTGCGGGGAAAAACGGCGCCTCTGCAACCAAGTGCTCGTCGGACCTCCAGGTACAAACTACGAACTTAATACGGCGGCGTTCCAGTTGTGCGACATTAGCTATTACTGTGTTTATCGCATTAAATCCCTCTATGGAATTATTCGGCCCCTGCCCGAAGGTAAGCAACGGTCCCTGGATAACGCAGAAGATATTTCTTGATTCCCCCTCCATATTATTATTTTTCAACGGCCCAATCCGGACGGAAAATACCCGCGCGCCCGCGCGACCTGGCGGTCTGGTATCGCCTGCCAAGGCCATTAACGTTCTCGAGCGAAAAATTAAGCGATCCTTCTGCGGTGATAATGCGCTTAATCATATGGATGCCCAGGTCGAACATGATCCTGTATGTACCGATCGCGAGCGTGTTTCCGGGGATCACAAATCGCTTGCTATATACACCGGGCGTTACCAGTTCCGGCGAATCGCTTTGCCTGTCGTCAAACTGTACATACGCCAATTCGTATCCAAATTCAGAATACAACGTAAACCCCACTATAAGGCCATGTACAGGTTTTAAAACTTCGAAGTTTACGCCGATCTCAAGGTCCGAATCCGTTTGGAAAAAATTAAACTCGTTTTTACAAACCACCCAGGTTTTGTGCAGCCTGATGTGCTCGTCGCCTTCATTGCCCTCCCATGCGGTATCGCCATTGAGCGGTTCGTCGTCAGCGTAGATCTTTACCGCAGTTTCCACGTCGCCGCTAAACCGCAGCTGCCCGTTATCCAGTACGATCGCATTATTGCAAAGCGTACTTATCGCGCTCATGTTGTGGCTCACAAACAGCACCGTACGACCTTCTCCTTTCGAAACATCCCCCATTTTACCGAGGCATTTTTTCTGAAATTCCACATCGCCTACAGCCAGCACTTCATCTATCACCAGGATCTCTGAGCGGAGATGTGCCGCTACCGCAAAGGCAAGACGCACGTACATTCCTGATGAATAACGTTTTACGGGAGTATCTACATACCGCTCAACGCCCGAGAAGTCTACAATGGCATCAAATTGCGCCTGTATCTCCGATTTGCGCATTCCAAGGATCGCCCCGTTCAGGAAAATATTCTCCCTGCCGGTTAACTCGGGATGGAACCCGGTGCCAACTTCCAATAAGCTCGCAATACGTCCCCTGATCTTAATATTTCCATGCGTAGGTGAGGTGATCCGGCTCAATATTTTCAGTAAGGTGCTTTTACCGGCCCCGTTCCTGCCGATAATTCCAACGGCGTCGCCCTGGTTAATCTCCATGCTGATGTCGCGAAGGCTCCAAACAATATCGCTTCCACCCTTAACGGTCCGGTCGTTTACTTCGCCGATCGTAAGGAAAGGGTCTTCTTTTCCGCGTAAGCGCGCCCACCAGCGTTCCAGGTCGCGGCTAATGGTGCCGGTACCGAAATCACCAAGTTGGTATGCTTTTGATAAGTTTTCGACTTTAATGGCGATCTCGCTCATAATGCTCTTATCATCTGTTAGTAGATCATTAAACGGTATCTACGAAATTCTTCTCTACCTTATTAAAAATCACCAGGCCCAGCAGCAGGATGGCAAGGCTTGCCAGCACGCTGTACAAAAATGCACCGCTATAAAAATGCCCGGCATCCAGCACGCCGTATCTTAACGTTTCTATTACGCCTGTCATCGGGTTCAGGGAAACTATCGCCTTGTATTTAGGCGCGAGGTCTGCAAGCGGGTAAATAACCGGGGTAGCATACATAAACAGCTGCATACCGAAGGAAACCGCGAAAGCGAGATCGCGGTACTTGGTGGTCATTGCAGTAACGATCAGCCCCAACCCAAGTCCGAGGATAGCCATGATAAATACCACCACGGGAAAAAGCAGGATATATATATTAGGCGCAATATGCTTACCGTTTATAAGATACCATAAGTACAATAAGACCATCAACACCAGCTGCATCCCGAATTTCACAAGATTGGACATCACGATACTCAGCGGCATGATAAGCCTGGGGAAATACACTTTTCCGAACATCGCGGCATTGTCTCTGAAAACCGTCGAGGTCTTTACCAGGCAGTCGGAAAAATAGGTCCAGGCCACGATCCCGGTAAGGTAAAACAGCGGTGCAGGCGCCCCGTTGGTACCAAACTGTGCAAACTTATTAAATACCAGAGAGTAAATAAAAATGGTAAAGATCGGCTGAATAAAGAACCAGAGGGGCCCGAGCAGCGTCTGCTTGTAAAATGAAACGAAGTCGCGCCTTACCAATAACCAAAGCAGGTCGCGATAGTTCCATACATCCTTTAAATGCAGGTTGAAAATGTTTTCAGCTGGCTTTATCTCTAAGTCCCATGTATCTGTATGCGATTTACTTGCAGACTCTGTTTTCATGATCTTGTCCCCTGGCTGCTTAATCCTGGCTGCTTTTGCTCTTTCTTTTAAAAAAGCTTTTCTTTTCCTTGTCTCCGCTGGTATAGCCGTAACCATATCCATAACCATAGCCGTAACCGTAGCCATAACCATAACCATAACCCTGGCCGATACCGAACACCCCTCTCGCTTTTAAGCCGTTAAATATGATATTGATATTCTTCAGCTCCTGGTTTACATACAACTGTTCTATCAGCTTCAGGTAATTCTTCGGGGTGTACTTGTGGCGCACCATGTATAGGGTGGCATCGCTATGCGCGTTCAGGATCTTGGCATCGGTAACAAGCCCGATCGGGGGTGAATCTATCAGGATAAAATCAAACTCATCGCGCAGCTTTTCTATCAGCATTTCGAGCCGGCCGTTCAGCATCAGCTCCGTAGGGTTGGGAGGGATCGCACCTGCCGGGAAAACCACCAGGTCCGGGACATTGAGACTTACCATAGGGATGGCAATTTCTTCGTAATTGGCCAAACCTGCCATGTAGTTACTGATACCGGGCTCGCGCTTAAGATTCAGCATCTTACTCACTTTTGGCTTGCGAAGGTCGAATTCCAGGAGGGCGATTTTCTTACCGGTAAGCGCGATACTTACGGCAAGGTTGATGCCCATAAAGCTTTTTCCTTCACCGGAAATCGAGGAGGTAACCAGGATCACCTTCTTATCGCCCTGGATCCCCACATAATTCAGCGACGTTCGCAATGCGCGGAGCTGCTCCGCAATGATCGTCCGCTTGCCATCTCTAATGACGAGGGTCTCGCCACTCTCATCGTTCATGATCTCCGCCAGTACCGGCGCCCCGGTGATCTTCTCAATATCGGCCCGGAACAGCACTTCCTGGTTATACTGCTCGCGGAGCAGCACGAATATCACCCCTGCAATCACCCCCACCGTAAGCGCCATCAGGTAAATGGTAACCGGTACGGGCTTCACCGGTGTACCGTTACCTTCCGCATAGTTTACAATGCGGCTTCCCGCTACGGCAGATGCCTTAGAAAGGGAGGCTTCTTCTTTCTTTTGAAGCAGGAAGGTATAAATATCGTTCTTGATGCCTTGCTGGCGACTGATCTCCAGCAGCTCACGCTCCTTTTGAGGGACCGTTCTCATTAGCCCCTCGTTTTTCGCGTTTTCTTTGTTATAGCTCCTTTGGCGCAGCAGCAGCGCCTGCCGGGTGGAATTAATGTTCTCCAGCAAGCTAGGCTTCAGCTTCTCCAGTTCCTCCCTTACCGCGCGCACCGCCGGGGCGTTTTCCCCGGAGATCTGCAGCATACCCGCCAGCTGTTTCTCTAAATTATACATTTTCCCGATCAGTTCGCCAAGCATAGGGTCTGCGATCCCCGAAGCAGGTACCGCACTTGCTACTTTGGATCCCTTCTTCACGATGTATTGCTCCACCTGATCGAGCAACAGCAGCTGGATCTCCAGGTCAGAACGTTTCTGGTCGGTCTTTTCCACACTGCTCAGCACGCTGGCGCCTTCGGCAGAAAGGTTAATGATCCCTTCCCGCATGCGGTAGGTCTGCAGGTCGTTCTCTACTGCCGCCAGCTCTTTTGCGACGATCTTTAACCGCTCATCGAGGAAAGTAAGCGTATTAGCCACCATCTCGTTCTTGTCGAAAACACCTACTTTGTTATATACGGCGATCACGCTGTTCAGCTTGTCCTCGGCACGACGCGGCGAATCATCCGCCAGTTTAATGTTGATCAGGGATGATTGACGGCCTGCCGGCGCAACGGCGATCGATGCCATCAATCCGCGCGAAACGGCCTTTACGCTGCGCACCTGCAGGTAATACTCGCCGGGAAACTTATTGCCGGGCTCGGGAAATATCCCCGGGCCGGAAGATTCGATCTTAAAAGTGCCATAGGGCGTTTGCACCCAGCGGTCCATCGGGTAAGGCTTCCCGTCGATCAGCAATACGTGTTTGGAAGACAACAGCTCGAAGCTTACCGGGATATTGCCGGAGTTGACCAGCAGGTCGGGATTCATGGCGGTGAAAGTTACCGGCGCCGGGTAAATCAGTGCATCGCGCAATGTCCCCTTGTTATACACCTGTACATAGTACTTGGTCTCACGCGCCACCTGGTCCAGCAGCGTCCGCGATTTAAGCACTACGAGCTCGTTTTCAACGATCTTAGCCGAGCTCGAAACGCCCATAGCCTCGAGGATACTCGCTCCGTCGGTACCGCTTCGCTCGTCCTTTAATAAGATGGTCGCTCCTGCCTCATACAACGGCGTCTGGTAGTTGATATAGAAATACCCGATAGTTACCGAGATCACGATGGTAATCACAAATATCGGCCAAAAAGGTAAATAACGGAAGGCCAGTATATTCAGCGCATTTTTCGAAGATGTTTGTTCAAATGGATCGTTACTTCTTTTCTCAGTAGATTTCATTCTGATATATTAGTTTTCCTGCCAATCGCGCAGGGTTATTACGGGGATCAGCCCATCTGGCATCATGCCCGGTTATTTAAGAAGCTGAAGGTAAATCACGACCAGGAATGAGATCGAGCTCAGGATAATGGAATAGAGCTGGAAACCGCGGTTCAGCGGCAATGATTTCTCCTTCACCGGCGGAACATAGATCACATCCCCACTCTTAAGGAAGTAAAAATCTTTGCTGAAGACCTGGTCGTCAAGAAGGCTGAAGTGAGTAGTTACGCGCTGCCCGTTTTCCTCACGGATGAGCATTACATCGTCGCGTTTAGCATAAAGGGTCAAGTCGCCAGCTGCGCCGATCGCCTCAAGTAATGTCATACGCTCACTCGGCATCGGTATCGCTCCCGGGCGTGCAATCTCCCCAAGCATGGTGATCTTGTAATTAACTACCCGCACCGATACGATAGGCTCTTTAGCAAGTTTATCTTCCAGGATTTTATTGGTGATGGCGGTTGATAGTTCCGCTTTGGTTAATCCTTCGGCTTTAATGTTCCCCAGGAGCGGTAATTTTACCAAACCGCTTTCCTGTACCAGGTATTCGCCGGCTTTAGCTCCCCCGTTCAACGTTTCGGTCATAGACGGATCAAGCGTAGTGATCCAGATCTGCAGGACGTCGTTCTTGCCGATCACCGGTTGAAAAGATTGTACCGAAGCCGGTGCGGAGCCATCTTTCAGGTTGCCAAAGTAGGTAAGCTTTTTGCTGCTGAGACAGGATGATAAACAGGCAATCGCGAGTCCGCAAAAAAATATCGCAAGGCAATGAGAAATGCGTTTCATTAAGTATTTATGTTTTTAAAGGGCTCACTAAGCTCAGATCCCACCGTTACACCACACCTGTAGCCTAGCCACAAATTTAAAATTTTAAAATTATATCGCAATTACTTTTGATCTTTTAAAAATTAGGGTGTCGAAAATTTGAAATTTGAAATAATTTTCAATTTCGCGTCCTTCCACAATATACTTTGCGAGGCAATTTCTTTGCCCGTCCGATAAGATAAAAAAACGTTAAATCTTCCTTTTAGGTATCGGCAGGAGGCCTTTTCAATGTAAACCACATTTAGCCTTTTAAGCATAAGTTCATTTTGGGTTAAAAAAGCCCCGAAATCGCTAAAATAGCTCATTAGAAAAACCGCCGTTTCATTAAGGATTTATTTACAGGCATAAACATGTATTAGCAAACAATTAAAAAAATACCGGCATGATAAAAAGTATACTAAAAGTGTAACTCCCAGAACTATTTGTGTTAAGAAGCGTTATATATGTAACTGATTATAAATCAAATAACAGTATTTAAAACGGGAGTGCTGTAAGGGTTTGCAATCGATTAAGCGAGCTACAACTTTATATCATGAAAGCGACTAACAATATCCGGAATTCAGACGGCACACGTAAATTCTTCATTTTCAACCACGAACTTATCGCCTTTATAATCGGGAATGCCCTTGTTCTTGGGTTTTTCATGACGGTACTGGCTATCGTGATCTCCCTGAGATAGGGGCCTATTTCTCCATAGGAATAATATCCGGGTGAACGGTATATAAGATGTCCAGATCTTTGCCGCTGGCCTCGAGCAGTGAAATGTTCTTCGCCTGGATGGCCGACAGCATGCCTAAACCAACCTCATCCCCGAAGGCCTTATAGAACGTTGTGAAAGCAGAAAAGTCTTTAATAAAACACGGTCCGCCTGCGCCGCGTCCATTTTTGTGAACCGGGTTAAGGTATTGCAGTTCACTGTCAGGATAAGCTGCGGCCATGGCTGTTCTCACTTCCTCCCAGTTACCACCCGTCTGTTGACTAATATCGTAAAGCATGTTGTTAAAAACGATGCGAAGGTACCCGCCGGCATTGTGTGCATATTTAATAAGCTCGGCGTTGGCCGCTAAGCACACCGAGGTATAGGGAGCGGACGGCAATACTTCCAGTACCCGTGTTGCAGCTTGCTGGTAACCTTCGTCGTCAAACGGGATCCCGATAATATTTCTTTTCGGATAAGCTGCGTCATGATCGGCCGTAGCTACTGATAGAAACTCCGGGGAATGAAGCACTATGATCTGCGGATTTTCCTGCTGCAGCATCCGTGTCGTTCCCGGCAGCACGGTAGATTTTATTACCGCGATCTTCCCCGTCCCAACAAGCTGCAGTACTTCCCGAAGAATAGTATAGCTGGCCCCGTGCTGCTCTGTAGGAGTAGGGACAGCGATAAATACGATGTCGCAGTCGCCTATCAGGGATTTATTTGCGCTGAATTGCGGCTCGAGGGAATAACATACGGGCTGTAGTCCCCGGGAACTAAAGTCCTTCGCATAACTTGCACCTACCCACCCGGTACCTATGATCCCGATAGCCGGCTTATCACCGTTCAACAATACTGCATCATTCATAGACGTTTTTAACAAAATGCCGCTTCCCGTGTTTTTGAGTCTTCAAAATTACTAAAATAACAATACCGGTTAACCGGCACGGTAATAAATCGATAATAGCTGTTACTAACTACGTTATTACAACGTCATACGGTTGCGTGCTATCGAGTTTTGTCACCGCAATGAAAACTTAACACTACGGGGCTCGTTTATCACGGAGGTTAACAGGAATTTCCCCAATTTTGCTTCGTACCATGAAGATTTTAGTTACCGGAGGAGCCGGATTTATCGGCTCCAGCCTGGTTGACGTTTTGATAGAACAAGACCACCAGGTAGTGATTTATGATAATTTTGATCCCTTTTACGCCCGGGAAACCAAGCTGAACAACTTACGCAACGCGATCGGCTCCTCAGGCGCCATCCTGGTAGAAGGCGATATCAGGGATAAAAAGCTGCTCACGGCTACCCTGGAAGATAACAACATCGAACTGGTAATCCATCTTGCCGCAAAAGCAGGCGTACGGCCCTCCATCAAACACCCGGTCGAATACTTCGATGTAAATGTGAACGGCACAGTATCCGTGCTGGAAAGTATGCGAAATGCAGGGGTTACGCGCCTTGTCAATGCATCCTCATCGTCGGTGTACGGAAATAACCGGAAAGTGCCTTTTGCGGAAACGGATCCGGTAGACAATCCCATCTCGCCTTATGCCGCCAGTAAACGTGCCGCTGAGCTTAGCTGCAGCGTATATTCACATCTATATGGGTTCGACATTACGAGCCTGAGATTCTTTACCGTGTACGGCCCAAGGCAGCGGCCCGATCTGGCCATCTCTAAATTTACCAGCCTGATCCAGCAGGAAGATCCTATTCCTTTTTATGGCGACGGAACCACCGCAAGAGACTACACTTATATCACCGATATTGTAAATGGCATTATTGCCGCCGTTCACCACCTTAACGGTTACCAGCTCTATAACCTTGGCGGCCGGCACACCACTACCTTAAAAGAACTGGTGGATCACCTGGCGGCTTTACTTGATAAGCAGGCTGTTCTTAATCCGCTGCCTCCGCAACAGGGAGACGTAGAAAAAACCTGGGCAGATACCAGCAAAGCCCTGGTAAAAATTGGTTACAGGCCCCAGGTTGGCATCGTAGATGGCCTTAAACGGTTTATCGAATGGTATAAAATGGATAGTAAGCTTAAAAAGCGGCCATCATTATAATTCCGATAAGCGAAAAAAAGGCAAGTACAAAAAAATTACCGATAATAAAGGCGAAAATTCCCCCGTTTACTTCCATCATTTGTTTTAAAGAGCTGGATGGCTCGCTCGTTTCGTTAATTTCCATAGGTATTGGCAGTAGGCTATCTTTAAAACGCAAAACACGCAATAAGGTTGCAGGAAATTAAGAAATTGGTAAAAATACCTGTTAACAGCGTATTTATTTTTGCAAAATCACAAACCATCTCCATTTTTAAAGTACGAATTAATGGTAACTGGAAGCTTTCCCGTCGCTTTTAACTGGCCTGAAATGACCCTGGCGGCGGCACGTTGCAATTCGTCGGTATTCTGGTAATTCACTACCAGTGTTTTGCTTTTTTCTATGCCTGGCAAACCCGCTATCGTGTACGGATTGGCAAATACACAAGTGATGGTGTTCATCCGCGAAAGCTCGGCAATAAACGTTTTGAGACCGGCATTGTAATCGAGCACCGCTCCCGGACGTTTACGGTAATCGTGAATGGCCACGATCACCTGGTCGTACGCCTTAAGCTCTTGCTGCATTTGCGACATATCTGCCTGTGAGGCGATCTTCGATAAAATAAAGTTGGTGGAATTGGGGAAATATGATTTCAGCTGCCGCTGGAAAAGTGAGATCTCCGTTACGCCCAGGCTCACCAGGGCCGTCCGTTTATTGGGATCGGCGGCGCGCAAAAGGCTGTCGCTTTTAAGCACGGTTACCGCAGCATCGGCCAGCCGCTGGTTTAGCGCATTGGCTTCGGGCCGGTTAAGAAATGCTGGTATACCCGTGGTATCTACGGTTAAATGCCGGTTCAGGCCGGTCCAGTACTTCGCTGCCAGCACCTTTTTTACACTGGCTTCTACCTGGTCTTTGGAGAGACGTTTCTTTCTGACCGCCTTACGGATCATTTTAATGGCACGGTCGCTGTTTGCCGAAAGCTCCAGTATATCATTCCCCGCGATCAGCCCGCGCACCTCGGCTTCGCCATCTTTAAAGTATTTCACTACGCCTTTCATCTCCATGGCATCCGAGAACACGATGCCTTTAAAACCCAGCTCTCCCTTCAGGATACCCGTTACGATCGGCCGCGAAAGCGTAGAAGGCAGATTGGGAGTGGGATCCAATGCCGGGATACTCATATGCGCTACCATCACCCCCGAGGCGCCCTGGCTAATCAATTGCCTGAACGGATACATTTCCAGTGAGTCGAGACGTTTGCGGTCAAAAGGGAGCTTCGGGAGGTCGTAGTGCGAATCTACATCCGTATCGCCATGGCCCGGGAAATGTTTGATACTCACCAGCACACCTTCGCCCTGCAAACCCATTACGTAAGCGAGCCCTTTGGCGGCGACGTTGTACTTATTGTCGCCAAACGAGCGGTACCCGATCACCGGGTTAGCAGGATTGTTGTTCACGTCTACATCCGGCGCAAAATTCACGTGCATACCCAGCCGCTTAATATCGAGCGCCACCTGCTTGCCCATTTCCTGAAGGAGCGAGTTGTCGCGGATCGCCCCCAGCGTCATCTGGTAAGGATAAGAGATGGTACTGTCGAGCCGCATGCCGAGCCCCCATTCCGCGTCTATGGCGATCAGCAGCGGCACATTCGCCAGCGCCTGGTATTTGTTGGTGAGCGCTGCCTGGCGTACTGGTCCGCCCTGGAAAAACACGAGCCCGCCTACCCGCTGTTTGCGGATCACCTGGCCAACCGAATCTTCGTACGCCTTGCCCATATTGGTATGCGCCCGGACCATCAGCAGCTGCGCGATCCGCTCTTTTTTGTTAAGCTTACGGTAAACGGAATCAACCCACTTATCCTGTGGTTTTGCAACCGCGCCGCGGGATAAGGATTCGATAAACGAGGTTTTGTCCTGCGAAAACGCCGGAACAGCAAGTAAGGTACAGGAAACTATCAACAGGTGTTTAAAGTTCGGCATTAGCGGGTAAGTGGATGATTTATGGTGCAAATATGAAAAAAAAGACAGAAGGTGGCAGCCGGCGCCGTTTGTTTAACTCGCGCTGAAAGGATATTATTGCTGAATTTATGGAGCGGAACACCAACCCACTATACTTTCTCAGGTTTGTTGCGGCATTGGCCATCGTGTTTTTCCATTATACGCCGGAACCGGAAAAACCCGGGCTGAACTGGCTTAACTATAATTCGGACGAAGCCGTTACGTTCTTCTTTTTTATTTCCGGCTTCGTAATGGTGCTTACAAACGGCAACTACCTAACAGCGGCCGTCGCTTCATTTTCGAAGAACGAGTTCTATCTAAAGCGTTTCGCACGTATTTATCCGTTGTATATTTTCGCGATAATCACGCTGGCTTCCTTTCATTACGGCATCCGGCCGATCGATACCGACACCGTAAAATACCGCCTGATCTTTGAAACCCTGGCTATCCAGCGATGGTTGTATGCGGGATCATTCAACTACCCGGGCTGGTCGATCTCCGCCGAGTTCTTTTTTTACCTGCTGTTCCCTTTCGCATTGGTTTTTATGCGGAGCCACCCTAAAAAATATACCTGGCTGGTTTGCGGCTACTATATCCTGGCCGTAGGCGCAACGCAGGCCCTGGCATACCTGAAAGAAATGCATATGCCGGGTGCGCCCGGAAAAATAGCCGATATCTTGTTTATGCACCCGGTATTTAAGTTTGCCATATTCCTGGCAGGTACCCTTTGCGGGAAAGCATTCGTGGAGAGCAGGATCACCTACTTCCGGAAAAAATGGAACCGGGTCTTTGCCATGCTCGCAAGCGCGGCCGTTATCCTGTTCGCCAAGTATACGTTACCGTTCGAAATGCTGGGATCGGGGCTGCTGTCGCCCGTTTACTTCGTATTTGTCCTGGCTGTCACAGGGTTCAGCAAACGCGGGTCGGCTATTTTCAGCACACCGCTGATGTTGTTCCTCGGCGAGATCAGTTATGGCGTTTATATCCTGCAATACCCGGTTTACGTTTATTTTAACCGGTACCTTACAAAGGTGACCACGCTCCAAAGCCTGGTTTTATATGCTGTTACGCTGGTTATCGTTGCGTCCGTTACTTATCACCTGGTCGAAAAACCGGCCAAAAAGCTGGTCCTTTCCATGGGAGCACGAAAACAATAGGAGGCTTCCGGAGACAACCTCTTATTATTAAGGTTTTGGAACTGAGTCAGGTTTAACGGTATCCCCCGCTGTAGTGTCGGCAGGTAAAGTGGTGGTGGCGTTGGTACTATCAGACATAGTGGAGGTAGCCATTGAATCAGTACCAGATTGGCCCTCTTTACCCGCCGAACATCCCGCGACAGCTAATCCGGCTGCGGCAAGAATCACAAAGATCTTCATTTTCATAGTTTAGCTTCTAGTTAATATCTCTTGGACAACAATGTTCTTATCTTATGGTTTTAAGTTCCTTTCTCATTGTTGCCCGCTCCTTATTTGTTATAAAAGAGTTTCGACTATATTTGCCGCCATGAGCACTTCTTCCGACGATCTGTTTAAAAACGTGATCTCCCATGCAAAAGAGTATGGCTTTGTATTTCCGTCGAGCGAAATCTATGACGGGTTAAGCGCTGTATATGATTATGGCCAGTATGGCGCTGAGCTGAAAAACAACCTGAAAACCTACTGGTGGAAGAGTATGGTTCAGATGAACGAGAACATCGTCGGGATCGATTCTGCCATCTTTATGCATCCCAAGATCTGGAAAGCCTCCGGGCACGTTGACGGGTTCAGCGACCCGATGATCGACAATAAAGACTCTAAAAAACGTTACCGTGCCGATCAACTGCTCGAAGACAAGATCGAACGCTATGGCAAAGACGGAAAGACCGCCAAAGCAGAACGGCTCCAGGCGGATATGGAACAGGCCCTCAAAGACGAAAACCTTCCGCGGCTGCGGGAGCTCATCGTGGAGCACGAGATCGCCTGCCCGGTCTCGGGCACCCGGAACTGGACCGAAGTGCGCCAGTTTAACCTGATGTTCAGCACGCAGATGGGAGCCGTGGCCGACGATTCGGATGTGGTATACCTCCGTCCGGAAACCGCACAGGGCATCTTTGTAAACTACCTGAACGTGCAGAAGTCCGGCCGCATGAAGATCCCCTTCGGTATCGCCCAGATCGGCAAAGCGTTTCGTAACGAAGTGATTGCAAGGCAGTTCATCATCCGCATGCGCGAATTCGAGCAAATGGAGATGCAGTTCTTCGTACGCCCCGGCACGCAGATGGAGTGGTTTGAATACTGGAAGGAAACCCGCCTCAAATGGCACCTGGCACTGGGTACCGACGCCGCAAAATACCGTTACCACGAGCATACCAAACTGGCTCATTACGCCGATGCGGCATTCGACATCGAGTTCGAATTCCCCTTCGGGTTTAAAGAAGTGGAGGGCATTCACAGCCGCACCGACTTCGACCTTAGCCAGCACCAGAAATTCTCCAATAAAAAGCTCCAGTATTTCGACCCCGAAGTTGATCCTAAAACCAATAAACCATACGGGAATTATGTTCCGTTCGTGATCGAAACGTCCATCGGCCTGGACCGCATGTTCCTGCTCACCATGATTAATGCCTTCGAAGAAGAAGCCCTTGGCAACGAAGAAACCCAGGACAGCCGCACCGTATTAAGGCTGCACCCATGCCTCGCTCCCATCAAGGCGGCGATCTTCCCGCTTACCAAAAAAGACGGCCTTCCCGAAAAGGCCCGCGAAATTATGGATAAGCTAAAAATAGATTACAACCTCGTATACGAAGAAAAAGACGCCATTGGTAAGCGCTACCGCCGCCAGGATGCCATCGGCACCCCGTTCTGTATCACGGTAGACCACCAAACACTGGAAGACAATACCGTTACCATCCGCTACCGCGATACCATGGCGCAGGAGCGCGTGGATGCAGGCGAGCTCAACAAAATCATCGGCGGATTGGTAAGCTGGAGTAACCTCCTGGGATAATTGGCGTAAGGAATACATATGACATCACCTACATTTAACGACTCAATTACCGAACTGCAGGAAACACTCCGCGCAAGCACGGCACTCGCACCTGCGGTACACGCCGCAGGATCCGCCATCATTCAGTCACTAAAAAACGGCGGCAAGCTCCTGACCTGCGGCAACGGCGGCAGCGCCGCGGACGCACTTCACCTATCGGAAGAACTGGTTGGCCGCTATAAAACGGAACGCAGGGCCCTACCCGCCATCTGCCTGAACGCAGACGTTACCGCCCTTACCTGTATCGGTAACGATTATGGCTACGACCGCATATTTTCCCGCCAGGTAGAGGCATTGGCCAAAACCGGCGACGTATTGGTGGGCTTCAGCACCAGCGGCAACAGCCCGAACGTGCTTGCCGCGTTCGAAGCCGCCAAACTGAAAGGCACCATCACCATACTCCTCAGCGGGAAAGACGGCGGACAAATGAAAGACACCTGCCACCACGAGATCATCATTCCCAGCAACACCACCGCCCGGATCCAGGAAATCCATACCCTTATCCTCCACCAATGGCTTGAAGCAATAGACAGCGCCGACTGGAGCGCGCTTTAAGAGAGGCGCCCGGGGACAGAGAATGGAGATGGGCCGGTTCACTATTTCCCAAATACCATTTCCTTTTCCCCCCCTTATTTCGTAATTTCGCAAAATAAATTGGTACCCAAACTATTCGGCCATGGCATTTGATTTAGACATGATCAGGAAAGTTTACGGTTCAATGGGCGCCCGAATTGAGGCCGCACGTAAATCCGTAAACAAACCCTTAACACTTACTGAAAAGATTTTATACAGCCATTTGTGGGCAGGCGACGCCACCCAGGCATATGAGCGCGGCGTTACTTACGTTGATTTCGCACCAGACCGGGTGGCCATGCAGGATGCTACAGCGCAAATGGCGCTGCTGCAGTTTATGCAGGCCGGCCGGCCGAAGGTAGCGGTACCGTCTACTGTACATTGCGACCACCTGATCCAGGCAAAGATCGGCGCCGACCAGGACCTCGCCACCGCCAATACCACCAATAAAGAAGTGTACGACTTCCTCTCATCCGTTTCCAACAAATACGGATTAGGATTCTGGAAACCCGGGGCTGGCATTATTCACCAGGTAGTGCTCGAAAATTATGCTTTCCCGGGAGGTATGATGATCGGTACCGACTCTCACACTCCAAATGCCGGCGGACTTGGAATGGTGGCTATCGGCGTAGGCGGTGCAGATGCCTGCGACGTGATGGCCGGATTCGCCTGGGAACTGAAATTCCCTAAATTGATCGGCGTAAAGCTTACCGGTAAACTCTCCGGCTGGACCGCGGCCAAAGACGTTATCCTTAAAGTAGCCGGTATCCTCACCGTAAAAGGCGGCACCGGGTACATCGTTGAATATTTCGGCGAAGGAGCACGCTCCATGTCGGCTACCGGCAAAGCCACCATCTGCAACATGGGAGCGGAGATCGGGGCGACTACTTCCATCTTCGGTTACGACGAAAAATCTGAAGCTTACCTCCGTGGCACCAAACGCGCGGAAATTGCCGACCTGGCCAACGAAGTAGCAGCACACCTTACCGGCGACGAAGAAGTATACAACAATCCTGAGGCTTACTTCGACCAGGTGATCGAAATAAACCTCTCAGAACTTGAACCACACATCAACGGTCCGTTTACCCCGGACCTGGCATGGCCAATCTCTAAATTCGCGCAAGCGGTAAAAGAGCACAACTGGCCGGCTAAGCTTGATGTAGGGCTGATCGGTTCATGCACCAACTCTTCTTATGAAGATATCACACGTGCAGCGTCACTCGCCCAGCAGGCGATCGATAAAAAACTGATCGCGAAATCCGAATATACCGTAACGCCGGGCTCCGAGCTGGTACGCTATACCGTAGAACGTGATGGCTACCTCGATACTTTCGAGAAAATTGGCGGCGTGGTGCTGGCAAACGCCTGCGGGCCCTGTATCGGCCAGTGGGCCCGTCATGGTGCGGATCTCCAGGAAAAGAATTCAATTATTACCTCCTTTAACAGGAATTTTGCAAAACGTGCCGACGGAAACCCAAATACCCACGCTTTCGTAGCATCCCCGGAAATGGTAACAGCACTCGCCATAGCGGGATCGCTTACCTTTAACCCGCTTACCGATTCGCTGATTAACGAAGATGGCCAGGAAGTACGACTGGACGAGCCGCAGGGATTGGAGATGCCGACATTGGGTTACGCAGTAGAGGACGCAGGCTACCAGGCTCCCGCGATAGACGGCAGTACGGTAGAGGTACTGGTAGACCAGCGATCGAGCCGCTTACAGCTCCTGGCGCCTTTTCCCGTTTGGGAGGGCACCGATCTTACCGGCCTCAAGCTCCTCATCAAGGCAAAAGGTAAATGTACTACCGACCATATTTCTATGGCTGGTCCATGGCTTAAGTTCCGTGGCCACCTGGACAATATTTCGAATAACATGCTCATCGGGGCCATTAACTACTTTAATGATACTCCCGACCATGTAAAGAACCAGGTTACCGGCGAATACGGACCCGTACCCGCTACACAACGTGCTTACAAAGCAGCCGGCATTGGCACTATCGTGGTCGGCGACGAAAACTACGGCGAAGGCTCGTCCCGCGAGCACGCGGCGATGGAACCACGCCACCTGGGCGTACGTGTGATCCTGGTAAAATCTTTCGCCCGTATCCACGAAACCAACCTGAAAAAACAAGGCATGCTGGGGATTACCTTCGC
The DNA here is from genome assembly GCF_009834915.1 of Hufsiella ginkgonis. GTDB lineage: Bacteria > Bacteroidota > Bacteroidia > Sphingobacteriales > Sphingobacteriaceae > Hufsiella > Hufsiella ginkgonis. Next base: position 150,066 of record NZ_WVHS01000005.1, read on the forward strand.
CGATCCGAAAGACTACGACAAGGTACGCGAAAACGACACGGTCGATGTAAAAGGATTAACCGAATTTACCCCGGGCAAACCGCTCACCGTGGTACTGCACCATGATGATGGCACCGAAGATTCGTTCGATGTAAACCATACTTACAATGAGCAGCAGATCGAATGGTTTAAAGCGGGCGCGGCGCTCAACATCATTCGAATGAAACAGGAGCAGCACTAAGCGGCCTAATTAATAAACATACAACCGTCTCATAGCGCTTATGAGACGGTTTTGTTATATACTACCTTACGCGCCCCAATACCGCTTGTCGCAAAATGTTATAAGTACACGTATTATGCCATAAGGAAGCACGACTATTACAAAATTTATTTAACCGCAAACCGTTAATAGTCGGAGCGTTTAGTTTTACTTTTGGGATGCCCCTCTATGGTTAAAAAGTTTACCCTGCTTATTTTCTTTTGTCTGTTTTTACGGGAGGCCTTTGCGCAAACGCCGGAGAATGACGAATGCGGGGAAGCCATCGAACTGCCCAGCGAAAAAGAATATTGCTCGGGCGACAATGCTTTTACCAGCACAGGGTCCACCCCTACGTTTAAAGGCGGGGAAAATGATGTATGGTTCACTTACACACCCAGGCACGCCTACGATGTATACTTTACCGTTTATGGCGAGGGACAAGGAGGTACGCTCCGGTCGCCGCAAATTAATATGTACGCAAACTGTGCCGGGCCGGGCGGCACATACAACGAGGTGGTCGGCAAGTCTGTGAGTGCGGATAACGTAGTTACACTGTATGAGGGTCAGCTCACCATTGGCAGGACCTATTATGTACGCGTCAGCGGCGCCACCCGGGGCACTTTCAAGATCTGCATCGAAAACCGGGATTCGCCCGTGAGGGCAGGGCAGGATTGCATCAGCGCGAAGCGCCTGTGCAGCATGGAAACCGTTCGCGAAATTGATATTACAGGCCCGGGGGCAGTGCTCAACGAGGGCCAGGGCACTTGCCTGGTCGACAACTTAGGGCGGTCGGAATCGAACTCGGCCTGGTACAAGTTTACCGCCGCCAATAACGGCACATTCGTATTCACCATTACGCCCACGGTAACCTCCGACGATATAGACTGGGCCTTCTTCGATCTCGGCATTTCCGGCGATTGCGGTACCAGGACCGTATTACGCTGTGCAGCCGGCAACGGCCAGCTCATAAACTGTCCCAGGGATGCTCCTTATTACAAAACGGGGCTGGATTTTAACTCCCAGGACCTCTCCGAAGACGGGGGGTGCAATACGCCCGGCCAGGTTAAAGACGGGAAAGTTAAATACGTCGACCTGGTGAAGGGACATGTTTATGCCTTGCTTGTTAACAATCCTTACAGCCAGAATAACGGCTTTTCACTGGCTTTTACCGACCAGGCAGGCAAAGCAGGCACCGCCCGTTTTGTCGGCCCCGAAGCGTCCATCACGCTTACAGAGAATAGTCCCTGCCTGGCGGGACAATCGTTTTCCTTCACCACTACGCCAAACAGCGAGACCTCGTCTATCAGGTGGATCTTCGGAGAAGCGGATGACGCCAGCATAACTGCCTCCACCACCAATGTCAATGTGCCCGTTACCTACAGGAAGCTGGGCGTTAAAACGGTCGTGCTGGAGGCGACGGGTTTTGAAGGGTGTAAAACGATGTCGACAGTAACCTTTAACGTGGGGCTTACACCTACGCGGCCCATTGTTACGGCTTCCAGTCAGCGCTATTGCATTGACGATACGATCCGGCTGAGCGTCACAGAATTTCCCAGCTCGCTTTATCACTGGAACGGTCCGAACAATTTTTCGTATGTTGGAAAAAAGCCGGTGCTGCTGGTCCCGGTAAAAAGCGGGCAGGAGGGCGGAACATATACCGTATACCTCGATAACTTCGGTTGTACCAGCGAAACGGTTTCTATTGATGTGACCGGAGTACTCGAAAGACCGGTCGCCGCATTCTCCACCAGCCCCGGCTCTCCCGGCATGCTCGCCAATCCCACCACGGTAAAATTCACCAACAACTCCAGGAACGCCACCAACTACTTGTGGGATTTTGGCGATGGTTCTACCTCTACAGAAGAAAACCCCGAACATACTTACAGTAAAAATGGCGACTATAAAGTAAAGCTTACCGCCACCAACCAGGATGTATGCAGTATGTCTGTCATCCAGGGAAGATTCGCGGTCCGCGAGTATGGGTTCATTTTTGTGCCTAATACGTTCACTCCCAATAATGATGGGGTGAACGACGAGTTTGTAGTCACCCTCCTGAACATCTCCAACTATCACATCCGTATTTTTAACCGCTGGGGAACGTTGCTTTTTGAATCGTCGGACATTTTTAACAATTGGAAAGGCACTTTTCGCGAGGCCGAAGTCCCTGTTGGCACCTACTATTACCTGATCACGGGCATTGATGGCGAATCGAAGCACCTGTCGCGCTCGGGCTCAATCACGGTGATCCGCTGATAATCTCCTAAAACAGTCTGCTATATATTGGTGTTAGTACTCATATCATCTACCGAAAAACATGGATACTTCAATAATCACCGAAAAATTATCGAACGCCTTTAATGGCCCCCTGCTCGAAGAGAACGAGTTTACCAACGTAAGCAAAAGTGAGCGCATCCTGTCTATCGGCAGCGGCAGCTTTATCTTTGTGCGTGGCATTACCAACTTGTTTTCACATCCCATGCTTGCGCTTGGCGAACTTGCCCTCGGCGGTTTCCTGGTGCATCGTGGCGTCACCGGTCAATGCAAAGTAAAACCGATGATAGAGCAGGAAGACGCGAAACTGGATACAGTGTATATTAGTGTACCGTAAACGTTAGCGGTTTGACGTTGGAGGTTTGGGACCTTAACTGCGTTGTTTAAAGCGGGATAAGAACATATTACGTTCAACGTCGAACCGGTTTATGGAATCTGCCTTCCCTGGTCATCCTCATATAAAATGATCTTCATTACCTTTGTGCGATGAAAATCACCCTGCTGGTAACCGGCAAAACTGAGGATAACTATTTAAAGGAAGGGATGGAAAAGTACCTGAAACGTCTAAAGCTTTACGTTAGTTTCCGCGTACAGGAACTTCCCGAGCTGAAGAGCACTAAAAACCTCACCGAAAGCCAGCAAAAGATCGCGGAAGCAGAGCTGATCTCCAAACATCTCTCACCGGCAGATCACCTCGTATTGCTGGATGAACATGGACAGGACCTTTCATCGGTTGGTTTTTCGGGTCTGCTGCAAAAAAAGATGCTCGCTAATGTGCAACACCTGGTATTCGTGGTGGGTGGCCCCTATGGATTTGATAACAGCCTGCACCGGCGTGCCGCCGAAAAGCTTTCTCTATCTAAAATGACGTTCTCGCATCAAATGGTGCGGCTGTTCTTTATCGAGCAGCTTTACCGTGCTTTTACTATCCTTAAAGGAGAGCCTTATCACCATAAATAAACTAACCGACCTGCAAGCCATGGCCCTTGACCCAAACCAATTCCGGAGAAAATACCGGTACCGCGGAACCGATACCGATAAAGAACAAAAACGATTCTGGATCGTGGTGCTGATCACCTTAGCGATCGTTTTTGGAATTATTTATTTGTTTTAGTTGTCAGTGATCAGTTGTCAGTTATCAGTTCTTTATAGCGCATTAAAGGAACTGACAACTGGCAACTGATCACTGATAGCCGATCACTCCCACTTAACTTGCCTTTCTCGGCAGCCTGTTGGATCCTTTTCCGGCGGCCTTTTGTACAGGCTTCGATTTCTCTTCATGAACGGCAGCTTCCTGCTGTTTTCGGGCGGCGGCTTCTAATGGAGAGCCTGCTTCTTCTTCGACCGGTGCTTCCTCGCCGAAAAGCGGAAGGTCCTTCAGGATATGAAACCAGGATAAAATCTTTTTGATATCTGAAGCATATACCCGTTCTTCGTCATGCGAAGGGGCAACCTCCCTAAAGAAGTTCCGAAGCGCAGCGCCGTCGGCTTGTTTCGGATCGGGTACCAGGTTGGCCGATTTCATGTTCTCGAGGATGTCGATCAGCTTGAGGTCGTCATCTTCACCAAAAACGGTAATATCTTCCAGTGAAGCAAGTTTGGAAGTGGACATGTTCACTACCAGTTTTACTTTAGCCGCATCCAGGCTTTCCAGAATAAAACCTGATTTATTTTGTCCCACCAGCTTATGCAGGCCAGGTTTCCCGGATACGGATATAATTCCACGTAAGTTCATAGTCTATTCTTCAATCACATCAATTCCTAAAATCTTATCGCCAACGCGGATGGCGTCGACCACGTCCACATTGTCTACCACTTTACCGAAGCAGGTATGGTTACGATCGAGGTGCGCTGTATTGCGGCGGCTGTGGCAGATAAAAAACTGGGAGCTGCCGGTATCTCTTCCCGCATGGGCCATAGATAACACGCCGCGATCATGGTATTGATTATCGCCGGTAAGCTCACATTTAATACGGGTGCCCGATCCGCCTGCGCCGGTACCGGTAGGGTCGCCGCCCTGGATCACGAAATCGGGGATCACGCGGTGAAAAGTCACTCCATTGTAAAAGCCTTCCTTTGAGAGCTTTAAAAAATTGGCCACGGTATTTGGCGCGTCCTTGTCGTAGAACGCTACCGTCATGTCTCCTTTTTCGGTTCTGATAACTGCTTTACTCATATTTGTTTTACTTAAAGTCAAAGGTAATAAAATTTATATTTGTAATTGACCGGCCCGCACACTCCCTGCGTTGTATGGATAACGAACGGTATTTGAATGAGTTTATAAATCTTTGTACCTTTAAAAGGCTTTGAACGTTAATTAAGATGATGAAACGAATTTTAATCGGTTTACTATTGCTGTTATCGGCCGTCTCAAAGGGAGCGTCCATTCTTATTCCCATGGACGAAGCCCAGAAAAATCACCTCAAAGCTTATGGCATCGCCTTCTGGACGCTGCAGAACGGTCTCGAAACAGACTGGCTTCTTAACTACCGCGGCGGCAGCTTCATGACCAAATATGCACAGGCAATAGAGAACGAGTGTAAGATCAGGGGCGTGTCATACACCGTGATCACGGACGTGCAGGTGAACGGGATCCTGAACGAGATCGTTGATCCGCAGGTGAATATGGACCTGGTGAAACTGGAGAAAGCACCGAAGATCGCGGTTTACAGCCCTAAAAATAAGCTGCCATGGGACGATGCCGTAACCCTGGTGCTCAATTACGCGGAAATTCCTTACGACCTGATCTATGACGACGATGTACTTAAAGGCGACCTCTCAAAATACGACTGGCTGCACCTCCACCACGAGGATTTCACCGGGCAATATGGCCGTTTCTGGTCCGTTTACCGCAATGTAGCCTGGTATATAGAAGATGTGCGCATCCAGGAGGCCGCGGCTAAAAAGAACGGTTTTAAGAAGGTATCAGAAATGAAGCTCGCCGTAGCCAAAGGCATCCGGGATTTTTGTTCCAATGGCGGGTTCCTGTTCGCCATGTGCTCAGGAACGGATAGCTTCGATATCGCCCTGGCGGCGGATGGGGTAGACATCTGCGAAAGCATGTTCGATGGCGACGGAGCAGATCCGAACGCACAGTCTAAACTCGATTACGGGAAGACGTTTGCTTTTAAAGATTTCAAGCTTAATTTCGACCCGTACGAATACGAATTCTCCAATATCGACGTAACGGGCCGTACACGTACGCTCGACCAAAGCAACGACTTCTTTACCTTATTCGATTTCTCTGCCAAGTGGGACGCCGTGCCTACCATGCTTACCCAAAATCATGATAAAGTGATTAAAGGCTTTATGGGACAAACCACTGCGTTCCGCAAAAGCCTCGTTAAGCCGGATGTACTGGTGATGGGCGAAAATAAAGCGGCCGGTGAGGCCCGCTATATCCATGGCGAATACGGCAAAGGGCAGTTTACCTTTTACGGCGGTCACGATCCCGAAGACTACCAGCATATGGTGAACGATCCGCCTACCGACCTTAACCTGCATCCCAACTCCCCGGGCTACCGCCTGATCCTGAACAATGTACTGTTCCCGGCGGCAAAGAAGAAGAAGCAGAAAACGTAGGAAGTTGCCAGCATACAGGCCCGGCGTCGCGCATTTACAGGAGCTGATAACTGCCCCCCGGCAGCTTAATTATAAAAATCCCATTTTACCGAAAACAAGAATTTACTCCCCGGCATGGGGTAACGGTTTACCGTATAGTAGCCTTTAGAGAAAAGTCCCTGGTTAATGTAGTTGTTCTTTAAGAAGATCGTAGCACGGCGAAGTGACACTTTAAGCCAGACGTCAATCACCGGGTAGGAAGAAAAAGAGGTCGCACTGCGGTCGTTATAAAACTGGCTGATATCGATGGCGTATGCCGGGGCCGCAAAAGAGGTGTTATACCTCGAATCAAAACCGGCTTGCGCATCGATCGATTTAAAGATCCTTCTGCTGTAATAGAAGCTGTTGTAGAGATAAAGTTCCGGGGTGCGCAGTACATCCTGCGCATCTGTTTTCTGGTACACCGCGTAATTCTCCGACCCAAAGCTCCCGAACCTGAAATCCTTGGCTGCCGATACCTTCAACAAGCTGATATTAGCAGACGATTGCACCGGTTCCACCTGTTTATCTACCGCGGTTTCACGCAGATAGGTATAATTGTTTAGCAACAGGTATTCTGCCTTAGCATTAAAAAAGTACTTCGGGTTCTGGTAGCTAAAGGAAAGGCTGGTGATCTTGCTGTCGTCGAGGTCTGCATTCCATTTATGGAACTGGTAGTCTGTATTGCGGTATATCTCCTCGGGAGTACGGTTCAGCAGGTAGGCGCCCAGCACCACCTTTCCTACCGAGCGGCTCAGCATAATGCTTGCATTAGCCTCGTAGAGGAAATTTCCGAAGCTTCGTCCCGCCATTACCTGCTGCAGGTCTGCCACCAGCGAAACACGGTCGCTGAAACGATACCCCGCGTTGCCTTTTAACGTGATGTTCTGGAAAGACAGTTTCCTTACGGTCATGCTGTCGCTCACCTGCCGGTACTGGACCAGCTCATGCAGCAGGCCCACATCCAGCTTTACCTCATTTTTGAGAAAGCTCACCGATTTCCCGCGGAGGTAAAAACTGTAGGAGAACTCGTTGGCCAGCGTTTTTACCGATGTAGAATCGTTGGTAACCAGCACCGTGCTATTCACCATTCCTGCCGGGAAAGCGCCATAGGTATCCGGTTCATTTCGAAAGAACTTATATTGTGCGTTGGTATAGTGAAGCGAATAGGTAACACGCTGGGTAGGAAGCACCGCGGTAGCTGAATCGCCGTTAAGACTGTCGAGCCGCCCGAGGTAATAAAAATGCTTCATAAACAGCTCGCGTTCTTTCCAGCTCTGTACCGGCCGGTTGGTACCGGTGCCAACCAAACGCGTCGGCTCGGTTTGCGGGCCAAAACCGTTCTCATTTGAAGACGTGAAAATACTGTCGTTCAGGATCGAGCCATTTTCCCCGGCACGCAGCGTGTTAAACAAGGCATTAGCAAGCAGGTTATAGCGCTTATTTTTAGACCGGTACCAGGTGAACACCGTAACATTCGTATGATCGCCGCGCTGGGTGCGGTAAAAACCATCTGCCCCGATCCGTTTATAAGAGGCGCCTACATTTAGGTTCGGCTTCACATTCTGCGTATGGATCAGGTTAAAGTACTGTTCTACCTGGCCGCCGTTCACATAATACAGTTCGGTAAAAGGCGTGCGGGCACGGTAATAGTTCACCGAATCCTGGGTGTATAAAAAGCGGTCGAGCGCATGGAAACCGGCATCAAAGCCGATATTTTTCCGGGGGGTATATAACAGGTCGCGCGAAGAAAGCCCGCCGTTACCGAGGTGAATGGATGGCGAAAAAGGATTGTTCTGCGGGTTGTAATGCTGTGCGTTACGCAGCGAAGTGTCGATAGGCAGCGTGTACGTACTGTCGTCAAGGAATTTCAGCCTCGTATACCGGATGTATTTAGAAGTAAATATTACGGTATCCTGGGTGCTTTCTTCTCTCTGCCGCAGCGAATCGATCTCCGCGGAGGCATCGGGTTTCTTCACGGTGGGTTGCGGTGTCTGGGCCGTTGCCCGATATCCGGTAAGCCCGAAAAGCGCCAGGAAAACAAACAGGCATACAGATCTCGACATGTTATAAACCGGCAATCAATTCTTTTAGTATGGTGGTCATCTTGGGTTCCGCTTCGGTAGCCACGCGAATGATCTCTTCCAGCGACACCGGCTTAAGCACCTCGTGAAAGCCTTCGTCGGTAAGCACGGAAATGGCGAATACCGGCAGCCCCATGTGGCGCGCCACTATCACTTCGGGCACGGTGCTCATCCCCACGGCGTCGCCGCCGATGATGCGCAAATATTTATATTCCGACCGGGTCTCGAGATTGGGTCCGCTCACGGAAACATAAACTCCCTGGTGGCAGGTAATATTGTTGCTGGCGGCAATAGTGAGCGCTTTTTGGATCATGTCCTCGTCATAAGGCACATTCATGTCCGGGAATCGCGGGCCGAATTCGTCGTAATTGCTCCCGCGAAGCGGGTTTTCGGGCTGCAGGTTGATATGGTCGCGGATCACCATGAGGTCGCCGGTGCTAAAGCCCGGGTTTAGGCTGCCGCTGGCATTGGACACGAACAGGCGCGTAATACCAAGCATTTTCATTACCCGTACCGGGAACGTGATCTGCTGCATCGAGTATCCCTCGTAATAATGCAGCCGTCCCTGCATGGCCACCACCCGCTTTCCGCTGAGGGTGCCGAAGATTAGCCGCCCGGAGTGAAACTCCACCGTAGAGATGGGAAACCCCGGGATATTGGCATACATCAGCTTATGACTGATCTCGATGTCGTCTACCAGCCCGCCCAGCCCTGTGCCGAGAATGATGCCGATCTCTGGTTCAAAATCACCGACCCGTTTTTTGATGTACCCGGCGGTACTATAGATATCTTGTATTGACATAGTTAATAATGATCTCGTTAAACGCTGTTTCGCCCGGGGGGTGGATCTTTGCCGTTACCGGAAGATAATACACCCGGAGGCCCTTTAGTGTTTCGGCCAATGCCGGCGAGTACAACCGCTGCGCATCTTTTTCCGTGGTAATGATCAGGCGGCCCTTCCCGTCAGCTGCAAGTTTAGCAATATTTTTTTGGGTATACGCGTGATGGTCGGGAAACGAAAGGTGAATAATTGACGAGGTATACTTATTCAGCTCGGCCACCAGGGGCGCCGGATTCGCTATACCGGTTAAGAGCACCACCACTTCTCCGGCAGCAATAGTGTTGAGCGGCTTACTGCCGGCGCCATCCAGCGACTGCAGATCGTGGTATTGCAGGTACGAAAAGAACAGCCGCTGACCGGGATATAAGCCGATCCGCCGCGCGGCGCGTTCCATATCATGCTCCGTAAGTGCTGCCGGCGCTTTGGTGACCACCACCAGGTCGGCCCGTTTCCGTCCCGCAAAAGGCTCGCGCAGGCTGCCGGCAGGAAGCAGCATCCGCAAATTCCAAAGCTTGCCGTATTCCATCAGTACCAGGCTGAGGCCAGGCTTTACGGCACGGTGCTGGTAGGCATCGTCGAGAATCACTACGTCGTGCGAAGAACAAAGCCGTTCGATGCCGGCTACCCGGTCTTCGCAAACCGCTACGGTAACGTCATTAAACTTGCGCCGGATCTGCACAGGCTCATCTCCGCCTTCCGATGCCGGGGTTTCTGCGGTGAGCTCGAGGTACCCGGTAGTCTTGCGCCCATAACCGCGGCTGAGGACCGCTACACGGCAGGTATCTTTTAAGAGCCGTACCAGGTACTCGGTCATGGGGCTTTTACCAGTACCGCCTACATCGAGATTACCCACTGATATAACCGGCAGCGGGAAACGCCGGCTGGCAAGCCAACCCCGGTCATACAAAAAGTTGCGGACAATGACCACCAGGCCGTACAGCAGGGAAAACGGGTACAAAAGGAGTCGTAACGCGCTGATGATCATAATGTGCAAAATAGGATGTTTAATTTCCCGCGGTTCAACGTTTATGTGGTAGGGCAGTATTTCCGGCAAAGGACGCGGATTTCCATCTCCACCCTAATCATTTGTCCTCCTGTGAACCAAATAATACCAGGCCAGCTTTGTTGCGATGACTGCGTGGTTAAACAAATTTGGCAACAGCCCGTAATGCTTGCTAAAGATCCCGAACCGCTCTTTCAGGCTCTGCCGGTGCTTTTTCTTTGACATACCACCTACCAGGTATTTAGCCACATAACGGCGGGTATTCACAATTTTCCCGGCCCTTTTAATGGCATGGAGAATGGAATCGATATCCGCGCTCAATTGGTATGCGGCATCAAAAGGCTGCAAAAGCGCCCGGCGGATATAGATCGCCTGGTGGCTTACGCTCATGCCGTATTTAAAACTGCCATGAGCCAGCTTTTCCGGTGAAGCATGGCGCCGCCTGCCGAGATTCGCGAGATCAGGCCCCAGCATCTCCGTTTCACCGTAGTAGATGTCGGCATCCGGCGAAGCCGAAAAAACCTGCCGCACGGTAGCGGGCGAGTAAAACTCATCTCCCGAATTCATAAACAATACATAGTCGCCGGTAGCCATCCGGAGCCCCTTATTCATGGCATCATAAATGCCTTGATCAGGCTCGGAAACCCAGCCGGTGATGCGGCCTGCATATCGCTTAATTATTTCCAGCGTACCGTCTGTGGAACCGCCGTCTATTACCAGGTACTCGATATTTTTCCAGGTCTGGCCCGTTACCGAACGTATTGTCCTTTCTATATGCCGCACATCGTTGTACACCACCGTGATCACGGTGAGCACCGGCTGGAAGTCTGCAAAACCAGGATCGAGCACCCGGTTATACAGCGAGATGTGCTGCCGCGCGATCACTTTCTCCGAAAAGCGCTGCATTACCGTACTCCGGGCCTGTTCCCCTAATTTCTGCCGGTCGTGGTGATTGTACACCCACTGAATGCCTTGTGCCAGGTCGTCAGCGGAGCGATATTCTGCCAGGAACCCGCTTTGCAGGTGATCCACCATATCAGGAATACCACCCGTGGTAAATGCCACCACCGGGGTGCCGCAGGAAAGGCTTTCCATTACGGTGTTAGGCAGGTTATCTTCCAGTGAAGGCGTAACAAACACATCCGCCGCGCTATAACAAAGGGTTAGCTTGTCGTCGCCGGCAATGGTGCCCAGGAAAGTGGCAGCCACGGGGAATTCCGGCACGTTCTTCGCATCGCGGTTACCGAAAACAAGCAGGGCCACTTCCTCGCGCGGGACGCCATATTTACTGATGATGAGGCCGAGCGCTTCCAGCAGGTAGGGCGTACCCTTGTGCAGATCGTTGCGGGAAGGCATAAACCCGCTCAGGATAATGAATTTATCTTCCGGCAGGCCCAGCGCCTTGCGCGAAGGACCTTTCGGAAGCGGCCGGAAGGTTTGGGTATCGAGCGTATTGGGGATATTGTAAACATGATGCAGCCCGGCCAGCTTGCTGCGCCTTACAGAACTCTCCATCCACCGGCTCGGAGCAATTACGGTATAACCGAGCCGCCGGTAGGCCTGTTCTTTTGCTTTCCAGATCTTGTGCGACCAGTCGCCGGCCCCGGGATTCTTTAATACCGGGCAATTGCCGCACTCGCGTTCAAAATGATCGCAGGTGTACCGCACATGGCAGCCGCCGGTAAACGCATTGCTGTCATGAAAGGTCCATATCACCGGTTTACCGAGTTCGGCCAATGCGGCCAGGTCCTTCGGACGAAGAAAACCGTGGTTAATCCAGTGGATATGGATCACGTCTGCGCCTGCTAATGCGGGATGCCGTGAAATGTCGCGGCCCCAAACGGGAAAAGAGAAAGGTACCGGTACCTTTTTACGCAGGAAACTGGCAACGATCCGTTCAAAGATGATCCCGAACGCGGTGACTGCCCTGCCAAAGAGACCGCGGGAGAACACCCGTTCAGTATCCCCGCTGTTGAATGAGAAATTAATCCATACCTCAGAATCGACGCCTTCTTCCCGCAACGCTTTGTTAAGACGCTGGCAGGCACGGCCTGCGCCGCCGTTTTCTTTATATGTATTGAGATGGACGATCTTCACCGGCGCTAAAATACAGAATCTGGGGCACACGATGCGAAGGGGCATTTTTTCTGTTAATTTGCGCCAGGAATGCTATTCTCCCGGCCCGTTAGCATCCTCCCCAAGGCGGACGGGGGATTAGGTTACCCGCAGTTAAGTTATCAAATATGCTATACTGAACCGTGTTGCGAAAACAATCTTCGATCATATCATCAAGCCACAGGGATGGTTGTATCTTATCCCCCTTTGGAGGGGGTGCCACAGGCGGGGGAGGACACCATGTCGAATAACCGGTATCGTGTCTGCGTTGTCACCCTTACCTACAGCAACCGCTGGCAGTTCCTGGAACAGGTACTGAAAAGAGCGCTCGCGGCCGATGCCGTAGTGAACGTGGTACTGGTAGATAACGGCTCTACTTACCCGGTTCGCGGGCAATTGTTTGACGATCGCATTATCCTGCTTCAAAACGTGGAGAACCTCGGATCCGCCGGTGGTTATCAACAAGGCATCCGCTACGCTTTTAAGGAGGTTGACTGCGATTTTATCTGGCTGCTGGATGACGACAACCTGCCGGACACCAATGCCCTCGAAGAATTGCTGAATCATTGGGATACCATTCCCGGCCCCGCTAACAGGAAAGCGCTTTTTAGTTTTCGCACGGACCGCCTCCCGCATGTTAAGATCGCCATGGGAGAGGATCCCGGCCGGTATTACCTCGTGCCCGACAATTTCCTGGGGTTCCACCTCTTCCGGATCGTGAAAAACCAGTACCTGAAGCTGCTCGGTAAGTTCAAAAAAACAGGGCCCTTTGCCGACCATGTAAAGATCCCTTATGTGCCGTACGGAGGCCTGCTGCTGCACAAAGAACTGGTACGAGAAATTGGATATCCCGATGAACGGTTCTACCTGTATGTCGATGATTCGGAATATTCGTACCGCATTACACAGCGCAATGGCGCTATCTGGCTGGTCCCCGCGAGCAGGATCGTGGATATTGACCGTTCACAGGGCCTCACCTACCATAAAAAAGCATTTCACTCACACCTCCTCGATCAATGGAGTTTCAGAACGTATTACCATGTACGTAACAGAATGTTCTTTTATTCACACGTCTCCTTGAGAAATAATTTTATATTCGGCATTAATAAGACTTTATATTTAACATTCCTTCAAATAATCAGCATACTAAGCGATAAAAGATCAGCATATAAAAAATTGCTGGGCGCAGTTAAAGATGGATTGAAAGGAAACTTAGGTAAAGCCGATCCCGGGAAATTTTAATCAGCCGCCAGGCGGTAATAAATATTCAAATGAAGATTCACGCATTATTTTTAGGCCTGCTTGCCGCAGGGCTTTCGTTGAACGCCCAAACCACCCAACCTTATTTTGCTTCGTACCCTACCCTGACGCCCGATGGCAGCACGGTAATTTTCAGCTATGAAGGCGATCTCTGGAAGGTCAGCACCGGCAACCCCGCAGCATCCAGGCTTACGGCCATGCAAGGCGAAGAAACCAGCCCGCGCGTATCGCCGGATGGCAAGTGGCTTGCTTTCGCCTCCAACCAGTTTGGCAATAACGACATATACGTAATGCCCCTTGCCGGCGGAAATGTAAAGCAGCTCACCTTTCATGACGCCAATGACGTGCCCGACTCCTGGAGCTGGGATTCAAAAACCATTTACCTCACCTCCGGCCGCTATAACGGTTATGCAGGATACCAGGTTCCCGCGGAAGGCGGAACACCCAGGCGGCTGTTCGGCAACTATTTTAACACGGTACATCATGTTTTCCCGCATCCGTCAAGCGGCGAGCTTTTCTTTAACGACACCTGGGAAAGCAACCAGTTCGCACAGCGGAAGCGTTATAAAGGAGAATATAATCCCGATATCCAATCGTATAACATTAAAACCGGCGTCTTTAAAAAGTATACCGACTATATCGGGAAGGATTTTTGGGCAACGCTCGATAAAAAGGGCAATATCTATTTCGTGTCCGACGAGTTTAACGAGGAATACAACCTGTACACCTTCGTGAATGATAAAAAAACACGCCTCACTAATTTCGAAACTTCCATCAGGCGGCCTTATGTAAGCGCGGACGGCAGTAAGGTGGTGTTCGAAAAAGATTACCAGTTGTACATATATGATGTAGCTGCAAAAAAAACAGATAAGCTGGACGTCGACATTTTCCGAAACGCAGTGCTTGGCAAGGAACAGGATTTTGACGTCCGTGGCCAGGTCGAAAACTTCGACATTTCGCCCGACGGCAAGAAAATGGCGTTTGTTGCGCGCGGCGAGATCTTCGTATCAGATATCGATGGCAAATTCGTGCAAAAACTGAATAAATCGCCCGAAAGGGCATTGGAGGTAAAATGGCTGAGTGACAACCGCACCCTGCTATTTAACCAAACCGACGGCGGCTACCAAAACCTGTTCACCATTGCGGCCAATGGCAGCGGCGGGTTAAAACAGCTCACTAAAGATGCGCGCAACAATCGCGACATCGGCCTTAACAAGTCGCGCACTATGGCGGTATACCTGAGCGGACGCGACGAAGTACGCACCCTCGACCTGAAGAGCTTCCAAAGTAAAGCTATTGTAAAAGACGAGCTGTGGGGATTCCAGAATTCGGCCCCCTCGTTCTCTCCCGACGAACAATACGTACTCTACACCGCGATACGGAACTTTGAGCAGGACATTTTTGTGTTTAACCTGAAGACCGGCCAGGCCATTAACCTTACCAATACGGGCGTTACCGAGGCGTCGCCATACTGGTCGCCGGATGGCAAACACATCTACATGAGCTCTTCACGCACAAAACCTTCCTATCCTTATGGGCTGCAGGATGCCCATATTTACCGGATGCCGCTCGACAAATACGAAGAACCCTTCAAACTGGATAAGTTCAACGAGCTTTTTAAAGCGGATGAAAAGAAGAGCGATGACAAGAAGGACGAAAAGCCTGTCACTGCCACCAGGGCAGAGCCGGCAAAAAACCCCGCAGAGAAAAAAACCGAAACAGCGCCGGTGACCATCAACGCCGACGGTGTTATGCAACGCCTTGAAGTAGTTGGTCCCGTATTTGGCGCGCAATTCGGGCCATCCGTATTCCAGAAAGGAGAAAAAACCACGGTATATTATGCAAGCACGCATTCCGAAGGACGTCCCGCTATTTACCGCACTACGTTAGAAACTTTCGAGCTTCCCAAAACGGAAAAAGTAAGCGACGGTTTCAGTTTTGATATCCGCGAGAACAACGGAAAGTTCTATATGCTGCTGGATGGCGCCATTAACAAGTACAATCCCGACCTGAACAAGCTGGATAAGATGGACATCACCTATAAGTTTCGCCGTAACCTGGCAGGTGAGTTTAACCAGATGTTTTACGAAACCTGGGCCAACCTGGAAGAAAACTTCTACGATGACCAGATGCACGGCGTAAACTGGCCGAAGATCCGCGACCGTTACCAGGCATTTATACCTTACGTAAATAACCGCGCCGACCTGCGCATCCTGCTTAACGACATGCTGGGTGAACTAAACTCGTCGCACATGGGCTTCAACTCATCGGGGAGCGAAGAAACCGCCAGGCTGAACTACCGCACCCTCGAAACCGGTATTATTTTCGACAATGATGACCCCTATCGTGTGAGCTATATCGCCAAAACGAGCAACGCGGATAAAACCGGTACTGATATTCAAAAAGGTGATGTTTTGGTTAAAGTGAACGGCGAGCCGGTGGATAAGCACACAGACCGGAACGCTTATTTTACCAAGCCGTCGCTCGACCGGGAGATCGTGCTTACGTTTGACCGGGGCGGCAAGCAGCAGGACGTGAAGTTACACCCGGAATCGTCAGGTCAGCTGAAAACCAACCTGTACGACGAATGGATCCGTACAAACCAGGAACGCGTAGATAGCCGCAGTGATAAAAAGATCGCTTATGTACACATGAAAAACATGAGTGGCGGCGAGCTGGAAACCTTCCTGGTCGAAATGGTCAGCGAAGCGGATAAACGCGATGCCCTGATCCTCGATATCCGTTACAATACGGGGGGTAATGTGCACGATGCCGTGCTTAACTTCCTGGCGCAAAAACCCTACCTGCAATGGAAATACCGGGGTGGTAAGCTCACCCCGCAAGCCAATTTCGGTCCGGCGGCCAAACCGATCGTGCTCCTCGTTAATGAGCAATCGCTAAGTGACGCGGAAATGACCGCCACCGGGTTTAAAGCGCTCAAGCTGGGCAAAATCATCGGAACGGAGACCTATCGGTGGATCATATTTACCTCTGCCAAAGGATTGGTCGACGGATCATCGTACCGCCTTCCCTCCTGGGGATGTTTTACGCTCGATGGAAAAGACATTGAGAAAGAAGGTGTTAAGCCTGATATCTATGTTAAAAACACCTTTATGGACCGCAAAGACGGAAAAGATCCGCAGCTGGATAGGGCGATTGACGAGATTATGAAGGACCTCAAACATTAGACGCGGTTACGTTGTACGTTCCTATTCTGCGCCTAACGTCCCGCCCGTACCATTTTCTCCCTCAAAAACCTTACCGCCCTGTCCCACAGGCTTCCCTTCCGCGTCCGCAGGAAGGATTTGATGGCGGCATAGGCTTCCGGGTGCTCGGCGATAACGGTGGGAAAGCTGGTAACCGGTGCCTCGCTGACCGTTACCTGGTAGATATCATTAACGCCCGAATGTACGCCGGTGCCATCGTGGCCGATGTTGTTTATGAGCGATTTTGCCGGGTTAAGCGTAAGGCCTCCCGCCAGGAAAACCGAGGCATACCAGCGAATGGCCCAGGAATTGTTCCTGCGGTTACGAAACTCCTGCACCTGTTTCCAGAAATTCATCGTGCCATCTATGGAGAAACGTTTAATACGCTCATTATCGAACCGGGCAACAAGCTTCCCGATATCAGGCTCAAAGTGGTTCCAGGCCCGCTCCCAGGTAGCCCAACCCCAGCTCGAGGCGGCGCGGTAAAAGAACGTTTCCGGCAGGCCTGCAGCTTTTAAGGGATACATATAAGCCGCGATGTGCATTACCTTCCCGGTATCCTTGTACAGTTCAAGCGCATCATTAAAATACCGGAGTGTGTAAGGCGACGAAACAAGATCGTCTTCAAAGACAATGATCTTACCATACTTCTTCACCAGTTCGGTGACGCCATGGATGATCGACTCGGCAAGGCCAAAGTTTTTAGGGCGCTCTATCAGCTCCACGGACCTGAAGCCTTCCGCACCACGCGCCAGCGCGCGCACCTCGTTCACCCTATCCTCGTCGCCCCCGTTTTTGGCGCCATCAGAAAAAATAAACAGGCGCGATTCGACGGCCAGTTGGTTCATCGCCAGGAACCTGAGTGTACGCCGGGTATGCTCCGGCCTGTTATACACAAAAAGCGCAATCGGGGCGAGGGTCTTCATGTACTAAGGATCCGGAAATCTTTCATTTTTTGGGTAAGTACGGTATAAGCGTTGGCAAGGTCTTCCTGCTTCTTTTGGCCGGCAAGCGCCGAAAGCATTTTTTTGAGGCGATATTCCAGGTTGATGCGCAACGCCCTGGCCAGGCTCTTCGGCTTTTTCTGGTTTACGAAAGTGTTAAATTTGGTCACCTCCGGAGAGATCATCGAAACCTGGCCGCCGAGGATCTCCAGTCCTTCAGACTGCAGCAGGAAACGAAGCGACGAGGGCGTATACATGTTGATATGCCCATAATCAAGAAAATGCTTCATTCGTTTATCAACCCCGAAACGATAGTCCTTCGGAACCTCGATCACCTGGAATTTCGATACACGTTTGATCTCACGCAGCAACAGGCGCTCAAATTCAACGTGTTCCAGCACGTGCGACAAGATCACCAGGTCAAATTCGTCATCCCCGAAAGGGATGGCATAACCATCGAAGATACCTACCGATTTAACACTGGCCAGATTCCGCGAACGGATGGCCGTTACCCCGCTTTCGGAAATTTCCAGCGCGTGAAGCTCGGGGGCAAAATGCCATGCGTCGAGAAAATGAAGAATACTTCCATCGCCGGCCCCCACTTCCAGCACCCGGGTAAATTGCCGGCCTTTACAAATATCGACAATATGCTGCGCCTTAAACTTCGCGCTTAGCATGCGCCATTTATAGTCGCTGGCCTCGTAAAAATTGTCGTAAGCGGATTTAAGATCCGAACTGATCATATTCGTTGACATTGCGTCAAAGATACAGGATCGTACTTAGAGCGTTGCGTTGTACGATAAATTGATTTCGGCGGAGGTAACGCCTTCCCGCAGACGCCCGTGTCGGCCGTCGATCGTGGTATCAGGCTTAACCTCAAGCTCTTCCACCGGCGCCTCACACGATGTTAGCGGATACCAGGGCCATACCAGCCAGAAATCAAGTGCTTCTGCATTTCCAACCTATTAGCCAGTAAAGATGCATCTTTTCGTTAAAAAACCGGTACGCGGTTTAACAGGTTATATTTTTTTATGTTTGCCACCTGTAACTTTACGTGAATGGGGATCATCCAGCAACAAACCATTAAAGGTTCTATTTACTCGTACCTGGGCATTTTTGTTGGGTTTATTACCACTTTCCTGGTACAGCCGCACGCCATTTCTACCGAGGAAGTGGGGTTAATCGGTTTATTAGGCCCTTATTCGCTCATGTTCGCGCAATTCGCTTCACTTGGGTTTAACGGTACCGTGCGCTACTTTCCGTATTTCAGAAGTGAAGAAAATAAACACCATGGATACCTATTCCTATCGTGTATGGTGGCCATGGTGGGAATGACGATTTTTGTGCTGCTCGCCTGGATCTTTAAAGAAGAGATCATAAGCCAAAAGTCACAACGGTCTACCCTCATTAGCCGGTACTACTGGTACCTCGTGCCGCTAACTTTCTTTACGCTGTTCTTCAATGTGTTTAACCTGTACGCCCGCATGTTATTTAACGTAATTACGGGCACGGTGCTAAGCGAGTTCGTAAAGCGGTTGCTGGTGCTGGTACCTTTCTTCCTTATCTATTTTAAGCTGATCGATTTCGACGTATTTATGGTCTTGTGGCTGGTGGCAAACATTCTCCCAACGATATTGCTAATGCACAAGCTGATCCGCGACAACCAGTTTCACCTGGCTCCCAACTTTAAATTCCTTCAGCCGGAAATGGTCAAAAAACTCGTTGGGATCTCCGTGTTTGCCATGATCACCGGTTATGCGCCATTGCTGCTGCAGAACGTAGACACCTACTTTGTCAATAAGGAATACGGGCTCTCGGAAACCGGGGTTTACGTTATCGCGTTCTTTATGGCCAATGTGATCGGTGTTCCCTCGCGCGCGCTTAGCAATATCGCTTTCACGATCGTTGCAGAAGCATGGAAGAGCGAAGACCGGCCAAAGATCAGCGAGCTGTATGCAAAAAGCTGTATCAACCAGCTGATCAGCGTCCTGTTCCTGTTTCTCCTGATCTGGGCGAACATCGATCATGTGTTTAAATTCCTCGGTCCGGAATACAGTGCCGGCAAGTACGTGGTTTTTTTTATCGGTATCGGCTGTTTTATCGACTCGGCTACAGGAATCAATGCCATCGTGATCGGTACGTCGAAATATTTCAAGTATGACTCCTACTTTTACGTGTTGTTGGTAGGCATTACCATTGTACTTAATATACTCCTGATCCCCATATACGGGATCACCGGCGCGGCCATCGCATATGCCATCGCGATGGCGATCTTTAATTTAGGCAGGTACCTCTTTGTACTGCTGGTTTTTAACATGCAGCCGTTTACCTACAAAAGTCCGCTGGCCATTTTGGTTGGTGTGGTGATTTATTACCTGGCGATCTATTGCGTCCCCGGCGATCAGATGAATTGGTTCTTAAACGGATTCCTTCGCTGCGCGCTGATCACCTTACTGTATGGCCCGGCGATTTATTTCCTGAAGATCTCGGTAGATATTAACAGGTTCGTGGATAAATACCTGGGAGTGCGTGCTGCGTCCTGACAGGATTAATTTTTCACCCCAACGATCGTGAGGTGATGCGGGAAAGAAGCGTCGGTTAACACTACTTTCAGCTCCAGGTAAGCGAAGATCCGCCGCAGCAGCGCCAGGTCATATACATGCTGGTGTAAACAACGGTTATCGATATTATGCAGCGAGCGTTCTCTAAACCCGGCCTGGTCTTTCACGCCGGCATCGCGCGTAAAGTCGTGCAGGGCGCAGATCTCCTCGAGGTGGGTAAGATCATCTTCGCCGGTATTGTTCCGGTAATCTTCCAGCAGGTGTTCGAAACGGGTTATGGGCCGTTTATGATCGAAGGTATACCGCGAATCTGGCAGGATCATGGTAATGGAACCGCCTGGTTTGAGTACCCGCAGCCATTCTTTCAACGCCTTAAGGGGATTAGCGATGTGTTCGAGGCTATGGCTCGACAAGATAAAATCATATGAAGCCGATGCGATTGGTGCCAGGTCGATGGCATCCAGGATATATTGGTGACCGATCGCGTGATCACCGGTACGATAGGTCATGCCTTCCTGGATGGTATTTTCCCACACGGTGTTGTTGCTGAAGTTGCTCCCATCGATCTGCTTCGCCAGCGGGTAAAGCGGAATGTATCCCTTTGCGCCAAAAATGGGACTGGGTCCGCCGATCTCGAGTCCTTTTTTCTCCTTATAAAGCGGCTTTAGCCGGCCGAACGAGCCGATCCGTGTATGAAATTTGGAAGCAAGGTATTGTGCTAAACGCGAAGGAGTTTTTGCCAGCCTGGCCATGTAACCGATCTCGTAGCTTAGCTTTTCTCTAAAAGTCATGGGTGCAATTTTCTAAAGCAAAGATAGAAGATAAACCTGAAGCGCTATGCTTTTAACCGGCCGGTACGACCCCATAGGTAGTGTAGCAACCCCTTTAACATATACTGCAGTTTGCCCGCCTTCATGTTTTCGTAAAAAAGCACATGCCGCAGGTCGCGGAAAAGGCTTTTGAACACCGCGTAGCAAAACTTCGGGTAGCGGCGCAGGTACCTGGAGATGATGATCAGCTTGTTACGGGTAATATAATAGCGCCTGGTCTTATTGTAATTCAGCGCCGTTACCTGTTTACCGGTAACGGAAGTATGCGGCGATGCATTGCCGAGATTATGCTGCAGGTGCGCCCGGTTATATCGCAGCACCTTGAATTTCCCGGTGTTGAGGCGCAGGCAATAATCCCAGTCTACGGCGTCGATAAAGTAACGTTCATCATACCCCCCCGTCCTTTCCCACGCGTACAGGCTTACCAGGTTACCGGAGGTCATGATCGTCAGCACCTCATCTACTTCCGCAACGGGCTCGACGGAGATCTTTGTATGGTGAAAAGGTGATACCAGGCCGGTAGCAACCGGGTCCTGCCTTAAGGTAAAATCAAGCAATTTTATGAAAGCACCGGTTTCAAACCGGCTGTCCTGGTCCATGGTGAGCAGCCAGGCGGCCCTGTTGTCCAAGGCAAACCTTGCGGCAGCATTTAACGCAGCCGCGATGCCGTCGTTCGATCCGTTATGCAGGTATTTACAGTTGGGGAAATCCCGCAGCGACGCCACTATCGCCTCATCGGGGTGCGGGGAGTTATCCACCACGTACAGGCGGTTCAGCTCACCTGCATAGGACCGTATGTTATCAACAACCGGACCCTCCGGGTGAAATAAAACGACTACGCCTTCGACCTTGGTTTGCTGGATCATGGAAGGGTAAAGGTAGAAAACAGGGAATAGAGTACAGGTAATTGCCTGTTTCTATTCCCTAAAAAACTTTATCTCCTATTGCGACTGGAACCTCTTCGCGTTGATCTTCCTTTCGTTCTCATTCAGGTAGATCTTACGCAGGCGCATTGCCACAGGGGTGATTTCGATATATTCGTCGGCCTGGATGTACTCCATGGCTTCTTCCAGCGAGAACTTGATAGCCGGCGCAATACGCACGTTGGTATCACTTCCCGAAGCGCGCATGTTGGTTAACTGCTTGCCTTTGGTGAGGTTGATCACCAGGTCGTTATCACGGATGTGTTCGCCGAGTATCTGTCCTTCATAAATATCCACGCCAGGTTCAACGTGGAACCTGCCGCGGTCCTGCAGCTTATCGATCGCGAAGGCGGTAGTTTTACCAGAATCCATCGATACCAATACCCCGTTCAGGCGGCCGGGAATCGTACCCTTCCACGGTTCGTACGCTTTAAAACGATGTGCCATGATGGCTTCGCCGCCAGTGGCGGTAAGCACGTTATTGCGCAGGCCGATAATGCCGCGGGCCGGGATATCAAACTCCAGGTGCTGCAGATCGCCTTTAGGCTCCATTACCAGCAGGTCGCCTTTGCGTGCGGTTACCAGCTCGATCACCTTCCCGGCAACATCACCCGGTACGTCTACGATCAGGGTTTCTACCGGTTCACATTTCACGCCGTCGATCTCCTTGATAATTACCTGCGGCTGACCCACCTGCAGCTCGTAACCTTCGCGACGCATAGTTTCGATCAGTACCGACAAATGCAGGATGCCTCGACCGTACACCAGGTAAGAATCCGGCGATTCGGTTTCTACGACCTTCAACGCGAGGTTTTTCTCTGTTTCCTTGTACAAGCGGTCGCGTAAGTGACGCGAAGTCACAAACTTTCCCTCTTTACCAAAGAACGGGGACGTATTAATGGTGAACAGCATGTTCATGGTCGGCTCATCAATTTTGATGACCGCCAGCTGTTCCGGTTTGTCAAAATCAGCGATGGTATCGCCGATATCGAAGCCTTCGATACCTACCACGGCACAGATATCTCCTGAGCTTACCTCAGATGCACGTACCTTTCCAAGCCCCTCGAAAGTATAAAGTTCCTTGATCCTCGATTTCTGGATGGTACCGTCGCGTTTTACCAGCGATACCGGCATATTTTCGCGGATGGTGCCACGGGCCACGCGGCCTACGGCAATACGGCCCACGAACGAGGAGTAATCCAGCGACGTGATCTGCATCTGCAGGGTGCCTTCCGATACCGGCGCGGGAGGGATAGTGGCCAGGATGGTATCCATCAGCGGGAAAATATCGGTAGTAGGTTGTTTCCAGTCGGTGCTCATCCAGCCTTGTTTCGAAGAACCGTAGATCACCGGGAAATCCAGCTGGTCTTCTGTCGCTTCGAGGTTAAAGAACAGCTCGAAGATCTGTTCGTACACTTCTTCCGGGCGGCAGTTCTCCTTATCGACCTTATTCACCACCACGATCGGCTTCAAGCCAAGTGCCAGCGCTTTCTGGGTTACGAAGCGCGTTTGAGGCATAGCGCCTTCAAAAGCGTCGCAAAGCAGCAGCACGCCGTCGGCCATCTTCAGTACACGTTCCACTTCACCGCCAAAGTCGGCGTGGCCCGGTGTATCTATGATGTTGATCTTAACATCTTTATAGCGTACCGAAACATTCTTGGATACGATGGTGATCCCGCGTTCACGCTCAAGGTCGTTATTATCTAATATAAGCTCGCCTGTTTCCTGGTTGTCCCTGAAAATGGCACAGCTATGTAAAATTTTATCAACCAATGTGGTTTTACCGTGGTCAACGTGCGCAATAATTGCGATATTCCGAATCTTCTGCATGAAATGCCTTCTAAATTTGGCGCAAAGGTACGGTTTATTTTTGAAACTTAGGGGTCGGTGGTCAGTTTCGGGTGTAGCCTTAAAGAAAGCGAGCTAACGCCGATAACTGGCTGCTACCAACAATTTGTTTCCTAAAACCGCGTTAATAACTAGATTTGTATTCCATGAACTACCAGCTCATTATCGTTTTCCTTATTTTCGCGGCGGCGCTGTTTTACCTGGGCCGCATGATCGTAAAAAGCCTGAAGCCTTCCGGCAAGGGATGTGGCGGAAATTGCAAATGCGGGGTTGATTTTTCGGGGATTGAAACCCCGGAACGCTAATAGGCGTTAGTTAGCGTCTTTTGGATCAGGCATACCGCATAAGCTACCACCCCCTCTTCACGCCCGATAAAACCCATCTTTTCGTTAGTGGTGGCCTTTATCGAAATATCGTCTTCATCAATTCCTGCCGCTTTCGCGATGTTTTGTTTCATGGCAGGAACATGCGGGTTTAGTTTCGGCGCTTCCAGGCAGATCATGGCATCGATATTCCCTACCGTCCATCCTTTTTGTGCGAGTAAACTGATGCATTCCTGCAGCAGGATAAGGCTGCTGATCCCTTTCCATCGGTCGTCTGTATTCGGGAAATGGTAACCGATATCGCGCAGGTTGGCAGCCCCAAGCAAGGCATCGCAGATTGCGTGCACAAGCACATCGGCATCCGAATGGCCGTATGCGCCCGAAGCATGTTCCAGTTTTACACCGCCCATGATAAACGGGTGGCCTTCTTTAAGCTGGTGCACATCGAAACCAAAACCGACTCTTATTTTCAACGGCCTTCCTGTTTGGTTTTGAAGTTAAATACGAGGGAGAAGCGCAGCGTATTGGCCAGGGGACTATTCTTCTGGCTCGCCACCGTGTAGGCAAAATCGAGGTTAAATACGTTATACCGCAAACCCGCGCCGAGAGTCAGGTATTGGCGGTCGCCCTTATCAGGGTTCTCATAAAAGTAACCAGACCTGACGGCGAATTGCTTATTGTACCAATATTCGAGGCCGGCCGAATAGCTGATCTCCTGCAGTTCCTCTTTAAGACCACCCGGGGCATCGCCGAAAGAGCTGAAAATAGCAGCGGGGACAGACAGGCTTGAAGGGTCGCGTCCCTGCACGATATAGACCTGGTTATTGGCGTCCAGCCCGTAAACCGGCGGCGAGGGAACAAGCAGTTTATTCAGGTCGAGTGCAAAGGTAAGCTCATTCATGGCATCGGGGTAGATCGTGGCAGCCCCCCCCAGTTTAAAATTCGTTGGCAGGAACACTTTATTGCCATTTTCTACATAGCTGATCTTGTTACCGATATTAGAAATGTTCAGCCCGGTGCTGATGCGTGCATCTTTGCCAAACAGCACGGTACCCTTGCGGTAATACCCGGAAATATCAGCAGCGAGTGCGGTGCCGGCCTTGGTATCCTGCCCGCTGGAGAATTGCCCGTTCGACAAGTTGGAGTAGATGAACCTGAAAGCCGTTCCCAGGGAGAAATTCTCCCCGAACTTCCTGGCGAAGGTGCCGTCGAGCGCCAGTTCGCTTGGGCTATAGGTACCCAGGTCGTTGCGGTTAACGTCGATCAGCTGGATCTGGCCAAGCGAGAAAAAGCGCAGTGACATGCCCACGGTGTTGCGGTCGTCGAGCCGGTGGTAAGCAGAGAAATAAGATAAGCTGATATCCGGCACCAATTTCTGCAGCCATGGGCTATAGGAAAGGGAAACCCCGTTCTTATTCTCCATAAACGCCAGCTTGGAGGGGTTCCAGTGAACTGAATTCGCATCGGCCGAGAGGGCCACGCCCACATCGCCCATGGCGCCTGAACGCGCATCGGGAGCAATTAACAGAAACGGAACACCGGTATTGATGATCCGGGTACCTTCCCGGCCATCGGTTGTAGTGCCACCACCGCCTACCTGTCCATACGCAGCAGCCCCGGAGATTGAAAACAACACCTCGAAAAAGAAACGGAGCGGCAACCTTTTAAAACTCATACAGTCCTGATTAGGGCAAATGCTGGAAGCTTAGCGCAAAAAACGTTCCGTTCCGCAGAATATCCCCATTATGTCTCACAATATTATTGAAAATATCTTATCTTTTTTCGTCAAATAATTAATTTGACTCGCCGCACATATTCCATGTTCTTCTCAGAAAAAAAATCATTATTGGCGCATACCTTTCAACCTTTTTATACGTTCATACGTAGAATCAATAGCTACCTAACGGGTTTCGACGATCTATGGTATCATTCCGGCGCAATTTACGGAATTATACCAGATCGCCCCCGGGTGGATATGTGGATTCAATTTCTTAACTTAGCAAATTAATGCTTTACAACTAGATGAAAAGGATATCGATACTATTTACTGCAGGATTTTTGGCATTAGGCATCGGGTTCGCAGGCTGTAAAAAAGGTGTAGCGCCCAGGAAAGGCAGCTCTTCGAAAACCGGTATGTCGTACAACAATAAGTATAACGGCGGATTCCAGCCATCCAGCAATAAAATAAAGCCGGGACCAGGACCGGGCCTTATTACGATAGAGGGCGGTACCTATGTGATGGGCGGAAGCTTAAACCAGGACCTCACTTACGAATACGATAACCTGCGCAGGAAAGTGACCATCGCCTCCTTTTACATGGACGAAACAGAAGTCTCTAACGTAGATTGGCTCGAATACCTGTATTGGATCAAGAATAATTTCCCCCAGGATAAAGAATATTATTACAATGCCCTCCCGGATACGCTGGTATGGAGACGCCCGCTCTCTTATAATGAGCCGTACGTGAACAATTACCTCCGTCACCCGGGATTCCAGGATTATCCTGTAGTAGGCGTTACCTGGGAGCAGGCTAACGACTATTCTGAATGGCGTACCGACCGCGTAAACGAAGAGATCCTTCGCAGCCGCGGATTTATGAAGACCTATAAGGAAATGGCAGGTGGCGGAGCGCCAAGCGGAACCACCGTGGTGAATGCCGGTGCCAAGGAGCCTTTCAATACCGATATCTATCTTAACGGACAGATCCGCGAGCAGGACGGCAAAAAGCTGCCAAAAGACCTGAACCCGAACTCAAGCAACACGGGCGGCACCGCCGGCGCTAAACCTGTGCGGCCAATCCGTATGGAAGACGGCGTACTTAAACAAGCGTACCGCCTGCCCACGGAAGCCGAATGGGAATACGCTGCGCTTGCCCTCGCCGGTAATACCGAATATGAAAACATCGCCGACGGCAAGATCTATCCATGGAATGGCCTCGGCGTACGTTCACCCAAAAAGAAAACGCAGGGGATGATCCTCGCCAACTTTAAACGTTCAGGTGGTGATAACATGGGTGTGGGTGGTTTCCTGAATGATAAAGCCGAATTCACCGCTTCGGTGAGAGAGTTTATGCCAAATGATTTCGGCTTATACAACATGGCGGGCAATGTGAACGAGTGGGTGGCCGATGTTTACCGAAAGCTATCGTTCGAGGATTTTGAAGACTTTAACCCTTTCCGTGGTAACGTTTACGTAAATAAACGGCTTGCAGATAAAGACAACTTCCAGTACGCCAAAGACAAATATGGCCGCCCGATCAAGGATGCGGCGCCATCCGGCAAGAAACAGAAATGGAGCGAAATAAACGCCACCACGCCCGACAGTGCGGGTAACGTTCCGGCCGCAGCGACTACGCCTGCTGCTACTACTGCGCAGCCTGCCCCGGGCATTGCCGGGAAAGCGTACAACAACGACTTCAGAGGGCACCTCGACACCGTGAATAACCAGCTTTATGGGATCACCACCCTGGTTAACGATCGATCTAGGGTATATAAAGGTGGTTCATGGAACGACCGTGCTTATTGGCTCAACCCTGCCACACGCCGCTTCCTGCAACAGGATGAAAGCAGCGCAGAGATCGGTTTCCGCTGTGCGATGGACAGGATCGGCGCCTCCGAGATCAGCTCTAAAGGAAAGCCGCAGTTTAAACAACCGAAATCAAAGGCAATGCAAAAAGCGAAATAACTGGCTGTAACGCACAATACTTAATAAAAAGCCCGTCAGGTTTATACCAGGACGGGCTTTTTGTTGTGTTACGCGTTATTCCCGGTATTAAAGGAAGGCGACCAGTACCTGGTTTTTTTCTACTTTATCGCCCAATGCCATCTTTACAGATCTGACGGTTGCGCTTACGGGCGATTTGATAATGTTTTCCATCTTCATCGCTTCCAGCGTGAAGAGATTATCACCGGCGGAAATCACATCCCCCTCCTTTACAAACACCTGCAATACGAGTCCTGGCATCGGCGCCTTTATTTCGCTTACCCTGGGGGCGCTGGCGATGTCGATTCCAAGGCGAAGCAGCAATTCACTAAAACGGTCCTTTATAGACATCTCGTAATTATTCCCGTTAATCCGCACAGTGCAACGCATCTCCTTCGGACAGAACTCCAGTACTTCGGCCAGGTACGACTTATTGCCGGATAAGATATGGTAGGAAGACGGCCCGACCTTACTGAGGCTGGTGGCAGATTCTCCGCCATTTACCGACACCTGTGCGCGTAAGAACGCGACTTCGAATGTTTCCTGCTGATTTACCGTTACCTTGTACATGCTGCTATTGCGTCATGGCGTATTGCACGAGGTTAGCACCCATTTTCAGGGCCTTCTGCCGCGTTTCTTCCGTATCACCGCTATAAGTGCCCAGGTCTTCCCATCCGTTTCCAAGATCGCATTCAAAAGAATAAAAGCACACCACGCGCCCTTTAAATATCAGTGCAAAGCCTTGTGGCCGCTTGCCGTCATGCTCGTGGATCTTCGGCAGGCCGTTAAACTTATATTTTTGGTTATACAGCGGGTGATCCGGCGGCAGTTCCACGAACTCGAGCTCAGGGAAAACCTTTTTCATCTGCGGCCTGATAAACTTATCGAGCCCGTAATTATCATCGATATGCAGGAAACCGCCGGCGGTCAGGTATTTCCGGACGTTTGCCGCCTCCTGGTCTGAGAAGATGATGTTTCCATGTCCCGTTAAAAAGATGAACGGGTAGTTGAATATCTCCGTACTTCCGGCCTCTACGATGGATTCTTCGGAGTCGAAATTTGTGCCGAGATTCTTATTGCAATACTTAATCAGGTTAGGTAATGCGGTGCGGTCGCCGTACCAGTCGCCGCCGCCGTTGTACTTTACCTTTGCCATCTTATAGGAAGGCGGTTGAAATCCGAATAAGGAGAAAAGCAATACCAGGGTAGCCAGGCGTTTCATGATCTGTTAAGGTAGTTAATTTCAAAACAAGCTTCGAGCGCAGCGGTTTCGGTCCGCAGGCGGCTATTTCCAAGTGAGATGGGCAGGTACCCGGCAAGGGCGGCTTTCTGTACCTCGGCAACGGAAAAATCTCCTTCAGGCCCGATCAGCACCGTGTACCTTCCGTTCGGCCTTACTTGTTCCCGGAGTACCAACCGTTGGGTATCCATACAATGTGCTATAAACGACTGTCCTTCGCGGCCGGCCGCCACGAAACTACCGAATTTAACCGGCTCGTTCAGTTTAGGAAGATAGGCTTTTAAGGATTGTTTCATTGCCGATATGATCACTTTAAGCAGGCGCTGCGTTTTTACCTCCCGCCGTTCCGAGCGATCGCAGATCAGGGGAGTGATCTCATCGATCCCGATCTCCGTCGCTTTCTCCAGGAACCACTCCAACCGCTCGATATTCTTGGTTGGCGCCACTGCAATATGAAGATAATGATTTCTTTTCTCAAAGGAGCGCTGCACGCTTAACAATTTCAATACAGTAGCCTTAGGTTCCGGCCGGTCGATCTGTGCCGTATACCAGCCCCCTTCACCGTCGGCAAGGAAAACTTCGTCGCCCGCCGCTAAACGAAGCACGCGTACTGCATGTTTGCTTTCTTCTTCATTGAGAATATAGGCATCCCCGGGCTGCCGCATCTGTACGCCGGGTGTGTAGAAAATATGCATAGCGCTTTACCGAAGGTCTTCGACGTCTTCTTTGTTGATGATGAGCTCCAGCTTTACCGCTTCGATGTTCTGTTCGGTCTTTTTCAGCACGGTGAAGATATAGCCATAGAAGCTTTTTCGTTCACCCACGTCAGGGATTTTGCCGAAGATATCACTGATCAGGCCTGAAAGCGTGTCGTAGTCGCCGTCTTCCGGCAGGTCGTGCGGCAAGTACTCGTTAATGTCGTAAATGCTCGAGGAAGCGTTTACGATGAACTCGTTCTCGGAGGAGCGCTCTACGATCGGCTTCTCCTCGTCGTACTCATCCTGGATCTCGCCAACAATCTCTTCAACGATGTCTTCCAGCGTAACCATGCCTGCGGTACCGCCAAATTCGTCGAGCACAATGGCGATCTGGATCCGTTTAAGCTGCAGCTCGTTAAGCAGGTCGTTGATCCGTTTGGTCTCCGGAACGAAGTATGGTGTGCGGATGATCTCTTTCAGCACCAGCTCTTTGTTGGATACCAGCAGGGGTAAGATATCCTTCGCGTGTACGATCCCAACAATCTTGTCGATGGTTTCATCGTACACCGGCACGCGCGAATAACCCTCCTTTACCAGCAGGTCCAGTAATTCGGCTGCGGTGGTATTGATTTCCACACCGGAGATCTTGGTCCTGGGGACCATGATATTTTTAACCACACGCTCATTGAAATCAAACACGTTCTTAATAAGCTCATGTTCGGTGGTATCGAGGGCGCCGCTTTCCTTACCCTGGTCGAGCAGGTACTGCAGCTCTTCGGAGCTATGGTGTGCTTCGTGACCGTCGATCGACTTGATGCCGAACAGCTTAAGCACCAGGTTCGCCAGTGTGTTCATTAACCAGATAAAAGGCTTGAACACTACATAAAAAAGCTGGAGCGGCAGCGAAATTCCCATGGTGATGGCCACAGGCCGCTGGATGGCCAGCGATTTAGGCGCCAGTTCACCGAATACGATATGCAATACGGTAATAATGGCGAAGGCAAGACCTGTAGCGATATTCTGAACCAGGCCTTCGGTAATCTCGACGTTAAACAGCCCGAAAATGTTGGCCACCACGTGCTCCATCACCTCCTCGCCAACGAAACCGAGGCCCAGGGAGGCGATGGTGATACCTAACTGCGTAGCTGCCAGGTAGCCATCCAAATGATGAGTGATATGCTTCGCTACTTTAGCAACCCGGCTTCCCGATTTGGCCTTGATCTCGATCTGCGAGCCGCGAACCTTTACGATAGCAAACTCCGCCGCCACGAAAAACCCGTTCAGAAATACAAGGAAAAAAGTGAGAAGTCCCGGGAGAAGTAAACTACTTTCTGCCATCTTCTGTGTTAATAAATGTCGTTTGGTAAAGCTCGAGGCTTTCCATAATCACTTTGTACGCATAGCGTTTACCCATCAGGTGCTCGATGGTTACGTTCTTATGCTCAAGTGCTTTATAGTCCTGGAAAAACCTCACGATCTCCTTCATAAAGTGCGGAGGCAATTCTTCGAGATCGTTGATATAGTTGACAGACATGTCATGCGCGGCCACGGCGATGATCTTGTCATCCTGCTCGCCGTTGTCGACCATGTGCATGACGCCCACCACTTTCGCCTCGATAATGGATAAAGGATACACGTCTACGGAGCAAAGCACCAGGATATCCAGCGGGTCATGATCGTCGCAGTATGTTCTGGGGATAAATCCGTAGTTAGCCGGATACATTACGGAAGAGAATAGTACCCGGTCCAGCTTTAACAGGCCGGTTTCCTTGTCGATTTCGTATTTAGCTTTCGAACCTTTGGGGATCTCTATGACGGCATTAACCGACGAAGGAATATCGCTGCCAGCTGAGAGGTCGTGCCACGGGTGATTTTTACTCATGTTTAATTTCGCTTTAGCTATCTTTTGTTATGTTGCCGGTTGCTCTTTTTTTAAAAAAGGCCAGGATGAGCGGAACGGCGGTTATCGCTATAAATCCAAAGATAATATACAGCAGGTAATCGTCTATTTCCTTCTCAAATCTCCGGCCAAGTAAGAAACCCAGCAAAGTTAAGGATGAAATCCACAGAATGGCCCCGGTAATATTATAAAATGCAAATTTTTTAAAGTCGAGTTGCACCACTCCCGCGAAAATAGGCGCAAAAGTGCGGACGATCGGGATGAACCTTCCCAGGATCAACGCAACCGCACCCTGTTTATGGTAATATTCTTCGGCGGCAATCAGGTACTTCTTTTTAAAGAAAAAGGAATCTTTACGCTGGTACAACAGCGGGCCGGTCCGCCTGCCAAACCAATATCCTACGAAATTCCCGGTCACAGCTGCCACGATAAGGCAAACGATGAGTATCGTGATGGATATGTTGAGCTTCCCGGTGGCGCTAAACATTCCGGCAAGGAATAGGAGGTAGTCGCCCGGGAGGAAGAAGCCGAAGAATAAACCTGTTTCTGCAAATACCACGAACAGGAGCAGGTAGAATCCGCCTTCCCTGAGCAACCTCTCGGGGTCGATAACTTGCTGGAGGTAATTCCAGATATCTTGCATCATTTATACTGGTAAATCTACGAATAAAATGCTTACAGCGGTACCCGGACGGAAGATTACCGAAACCTTGTCATCCCGGGCTTGTCGGGGTTAATACGATAAGCTTCGACAAGCTCAGCCCGGCAACGATATAGCGGGTGCTAAGAAGCCGGTACATCCTGCAGGTTTAAATCACGTTGGGAAGGAAAGCGGGCCAGATCCCGATCAGGATGGTGGCAACCACCGAAATAGCCAGTACCACTTTAAAATTAAGCGGAATCTCCAATTCAGCACGTTCTGCGTCTTTAAAATACATGGCCACGATCACACGGAAATAATAGAAGATACTGATCACCGCATTTATTACCGCAAGCACCACCAGCCAGGTATGCATGGACGACAGTGCGTTAG
The DNA here is from genome assembly GCF_009834915.1 of Hufsiella ginkgonis. Lineage (GTDB taxonomy): Bacteria > Bacteroidota > Bacteroidia > Sphingobacteriales > Sphingobacteriaceae > Hufsiella > Hufsiella ginkgonis. Next base: position 182,686 of record NZ_WVHS01000005.1, read on the forward strand.
AGAACATAATAAACTTACCAATAAACCCGGCGGTAAGCGGGATACCGGCCAGCGATAGCATCGCCACCGTGAGCGTAAAGGCGAGAAACGGATTTTTACGACCCAGGCCGTTAAAGCTGTCGAACGAGTCGGAACCGGTATTTGCCTGCATCAGCACCAGGCCCGCAAAAGCGATGATGGAAGCCGCAGAATACGCAATAGCATATACAAAAACGCCGTAGCTTGCTTCGCTGCCAAGCGAAACGATGGCAAAAAGCATGTAACCCGCATGCGAGATGCTCGACCAGGCAAGCATCCGCTTAAAGTTGTTCTGGTACAACGCCGTGATATTCCCGGCGAACAGGGTAATGATGGTAATGACCAGGATCACCGGCATCCAGAAGTCGTGCAGCGGGTAAAAGCAGGTAGCGAACAACCGCAGGAACGCCGCGAAGCCGGCTGTTTTAACCACGGTGCTCATAAATGCGGTAATAAGAGAAGGCGAACCCTCGTAAACATCGGGTGTCCAGAAGTGAAACGGCGCCGCTCCCACTTTAAATGCCATGCCTACCGCCATTAACACCACGCCGGTATAAAACAGCGGCGAAATAGCCTGACCTGTCTGCAGGTTTGTTTCGAGGTGCATTTTGATGGCCTCGAGATCGAAGGAATGGGCAGCACCGTAGATCAGGGCCACACCAAACAACAGGAAGCCGGTAGAGAACGCGCCCATGAGGAAGTACTTAAGCGCAGCTTCGTTGGAGGCGAAATCCTGCTTGCGAATGCCCGCAAGTATGTACAGGCTTACCGACATGATCTCGATGCCGATAAACAACATGGTCATATTATGGTAGGAAACCATTACCAGTATCCCCGCCAGGGAAAAGAGAATGATGCTGTAATACTCGGCTACGTGATCGCTGATCTTTTCGAAATACCCTTTTGAAAGCAGCAGGATGAGCATGGTGGAAGTGATGGTGATCCCCGAAAAAGCCACAGCGAAATTGTCGTAGCTCATCATGTCGTTAAACGTGGGCCCGGTAAACACGTTCCAGTGGTTGATGGTAAAAAATAATGCCACCGCCAGGCCAAGCAGGGTAACAGGCAACAGCGCCTTGTTTGCTTTATACAAACCAAGGTACAGCACCAGCACCGCCAAAACAGATATTGTGATTAACGCATTCATTCTTTAAAATCTGACGACCTGTATCTTTGTATTCACCACATTTACCAGGTTAGTAATTGCGGCCTCCGAAAGGTGCATTAATGGTTTCGGGTACACACCGATCCCGATCACAAGGATCCCGATCAGCACAAAAACCGCGTACTCCGATCCGCTGATGTCTTTAAATACCAGTGTCCGTTCGTTGCTTACGCCCAGCATCATCTTCTGGAACATGCGCAACATATATACTGCCCCGAAAATGATGGTTAACCCCGCGATAATTCCCGCGTAAAGGTTGTATTGGTACACGCCCATCAGCAGTAAAAACTCACCGATAAAGCCGTTCGTGCCCGGAAGCGCAACGGAGCCCATCAGCACCACGAAAAAGGCGATGGCAAACTTAGGCGCGTTTTTGGCAATCCCGCCAAGGTCTTCAAGCTTGTCGGTGTTTAAACGGTCCAGGATAATATCGCATACAAAGAACAAACCGATCACATTGATCCCGTGGCTCAGCATCTGGATCATCGCACCCTGCAGGCCCTGTACGTTCCAGGCGAAAATACCCGCGGAAATAAGGCCGACGTGCGCGATGGAAGAGTAAGCGATCAGCCGCTTGCTGTTCTTTTGGGTGAAGGCGATAAGGGAAGCGTAAACGATCCCGATAATGGAAAGCACGATGGCTGTTTGTCCCCAATGTGCAAAACCGAGCGGCGCCACCGGGATAAGCCACCTGATCACCCCGTATACGCCCATCTTAAGCATGATGCCAGAAAGCAGCATAGTGCCGGCCGTGGGTGCGGAGCTGTACGTATCCGGCTGCCAGGTATGGAAAGGGAACACCGGCATCTTGATGGCAAATGCCACGAAGAAAGCCCAAAAGATCCACCCTTGTGTTTGCGGATCCAGATCGAGCGCGTAGATCGCGTCGATATCGTACATCTTTCCCGGGGTTTGCATCGCCAGGTAGATAATGGCGATCAGCATCAGCAAGCTCCCAGCCATGGTATAAATAAAGAACTTAAGATTTACGCGGATGCGGTTCTCTCCTCCCCAAAGTGCGCAGATAAAATAGATCGGGATCAGTGCGGCTTCCCATCCCACGTAAAACAGGAACGCATCAAGGGCCGTGAAAACTACCAGCATGCCGCTCTGCATGAACAGGATGAGCGCATAAAATGCAGCTGCGTTTTTATAGGTATGCTTAAAAGTGGCCAGGATAATAACCGGCACGAGGAAGTTGGTAAGCAACACCATCAGCAGGCTGATACCGTCGACCCCAGCCTTAAACTTTATACCCATCGGGTAGATCCACCAGTAATCGAAGCCGAACTGAGGGGTAATTACATCCGGGTTGAAACAACAAACCATGCGTGCGGTAACAGCCAGTGAAAGCAGCGACCATACCAGCGCCACGGTTTTCGCCACCAGCGATTTGCCCAGGAATGGCATGAGGATGGCTCCTGTTAACGGTAAAAGTATGAGAAGCAATAGTTCCATTATATCTTGATAAAACTGTACACCAGGATGGCCAGGATTCCGATCACCATCATGAAAATATAGAATCCGATATTCCCGGTTTGCAATAAGCGAAGGCCCTTGCTGGTTTCAACGGTACCTTTTCCGAGGCCGTTCACCAAACCGTCGATGCCCGTTTTGTCGACTACGCTGAACAGGAAGCCGGAGACCGCGTCCAGCGGTTTGCGGATAAGGGCGTCATAAAACTCGTCGATGTAGAACTTATGGTAGGAAAGCTTCGCGAAGAAACTGCGGGGCCCGAAATCCGGTGCGGGTACATGGCCGCTTTTACCGTAGCGGAAATAAGCGATCACCAGCGATACCAGCGCACCGCCTACGGAGATCGCCATCAGCATAAACTCCGTGGCATGATCCATAGGTTCGCCATGCGCTGCCGAAGCGGTGCTTGCCGCGAACACGGGACTTAAAAACTCATGCAACCATTGGCTGCCTCCAAGCGCTTCGGGAACATTCAATAAACCGCCGGCAACCGAAAGAATGGCCAGGATGACCAGCGGGATCGTCATAGACGACGGTGATTCGTGCGCGTGGTGTTCCTGCTCGTGCGTTCCCCTGAATTTCCCGCTGAAAGTGAGGAACAACATGCGGAACATATAAAATGAGGTAAGCATGGCGCCGATCACCCCTAACACCCACAGCAGTTTATTATGCTCGTAAGCATGGGCCAGGATCTCGTCCTTTGAAAAGAACCCGGAAAACGGCGGCAATCCGGCTATCGCGATGGTGCCGGCAAGCATGGTCCAGAAGGTAACAGGCAGTTTCGATCTGAGCCCGCCCATTAACCGCATATCCTGCTCGTTGCTCATGCCGTGGATCACCGATCCGGCGCCAAGGAATAACAGGGCCTTGAAAAAGGCGTGCGTAATAACGTGAAAGAATGAACCGGTAAAGGCGCCGACGCCTAAACCCAGGAACATATAACCCAGCTGAGAAACGGTAGAGTAGGCCAGTACTTTCTTAATATCCGTTTGTGTGATGGCGATCGCGGCAGCCAGGAGCGCCGTAACGATCCCAATGACGGCCACGATATCCAGCGTATAGGGAGCCAGCGTAAATAAGATGTTAGAGCGGGCGATCATATAGATCCCGGCAGTAACCATGGTGGCGGCGTGGATCAGCGCCGAAACAGGTGTCGGGCCGGCCATCGCATCGGGTAACCAGGTAAACAACGGCACCTGTGCCGATTTCCCGGTTGCGCCGACAAAAAGGAGGATGGTAATGAGTGTCAGCATACCCGCCCCTATTCCCGGACCGTCCGCTTTGCTGAATACTTCTGTAAACTCGATGCTTCCGAAAGTAGTAAAAATGAGGAATACCGCGATGAGGAAACCAAGGTCGCCGATACGATTCATGACAAACGCTTTTTTTGCCGCCGATGCGTAAGCGGAATTGGTAAACCAGAACCCGATCAGCAGGTACGAGCACAAGCCCACACCTTCCCAGCCGATAAACATCACTACGTAATTAGAGCCCAATACCAGGAGCAGCATGAAAAAGATGAAAAGGTTCAGGTATGCGAAAAACTTCGCGAAACCTGCATCATAGTGCATATAACCGGTGGAATACACATGAATAAGGAACCCGATGCCGGTAATGATCAGCAGCATGATGGCGCTAAGCCCATCGACCTGGAAAGAGAAAGGAACCTTAAAGTTCCCGGCCTGGATCCAGTCGAACAGCGGGATGACGTGTGCGGCCTGAGGCGATGAATGAAGCTCATTAAAGATCAGCACACTGATGATAAACGATCCGAGCACCACTGCCGAGCCAATAAAACCGAGGACGCCTTTGGATAAAACATTTCTGCCGAGGCCGTTGACCAAAAACCCGATCAATGGTAATAAAGGAACTAACCAGACTAACGCTATCATCTCTGTGGTACGTTATACTTGCCACTTGCTATGGCGACCCCGAAATTACTGACCGGCTGATTTCCTGTCAGGCTGAGCTTGCCGGAGCTTACCTGACCGGTTTCCGGCAGACCCGGGTTGACAAGATCACTTAATAAACGGATACTCATAAAACGTTCTATGTTTAAAATCATCATCGATCTTACCATTTCAGCCGGTTCATCACGTTGATATCGATGGTATTGGTGTTGCGGTAGATCATCACGATGATCGCCAGCCCCACCGCCACTTCGGCTGCCGCCAGCGCCATGATAAAAAATACAAATACTTGTCCCGCAGGATCATTGCTGAAAGCCGAAAAAGCGGTTAACAGCAGGTTTACGGCGTTAAGCATCAGTTCTACCGACATAAAGATCACGATGGCATTCCTGCGGATGAGTACGCCCGTAACGCCGATCGAGAAAATGATGGCGCTCAGCAAGATGTAGTGATTCAGCGGAACGCCCTGTATGGTTTTTACGATATCTTGCATTATATTTCCCTGGGTTCGCGTTTAGCAAGTAATACAGCGCCGACCATTGCCGAGAGCAGCAACAGCGAAGACACTTCAAATGGCAGCAGGAAATCGTGGAACAACACCTGCCCGAGATTTTTCACCAGGCCGAGATTTGGTCGCTGTACTACTTCCTCATGTGCGCCGGCCGGTAAAAAGCCCGACCCTTTGAGCGCGCCCGCCAGTGTTACCAGCAGGCACATCCCGGCAACGATCCCCGCGATCTTCATCAGCGACGATTTTACAGGCTCACTGTTAACGTTCAGGTCCAGCAGCATCAGTACATATAAGAACAGTACCATAATGGCCCCCATGTACACGATAAAATTCACGATCGCCAGGAACTGCGCATTTAACAGCACATAGTGAATGGTGAAAGTGAAAAACGTAATAATAAGGTATATCACACTGTGGACCGGGTTCTTGGAGAAGATCACCAGCAGTGAAAAAAATATGGACAGGAAAGCTACTAGATAAAAAACAGCCATTAATATTTTCCGGTTAAACTCCGTTCAAACGGCGCAAAGGTATCATTCTGAGCGCAATTTCTGAACAGGTTTTTGATTTATGCGTTTACGCCTTCTATTGTCTTTTCTACCAACTTGTCTTTTCCGTAAATAAAATCCTTGCGGAGATAATCAGCGGGAACGATCGGGCCATCGAGGTAGATCGCTTCCTTCGGGCAGGCCTCTTCACACAATCCGCAGAAAATACAACGGAGCATGTTGATCTCGTAAACCGCGGCATATTTCTCCTCGCGGTACAGGTGTTCCTCGCCTTTTTTCCGCTCTGCGGAGATCATCGTGATGGCTTCTGCCGGGCATGACAAAGCACATAATCCGCAGGCGGTACACCGCTCCCTACCCTGCTCGTCTCTTTTCAGCGAATGCATGCCCCTCCAGTTTTCGGAGAACTCGCGCTGCACTTCAGGATAAAAAACCGTTTCCTTTTTCCTGAACATGTGCATAAAGGTAATGCTCATGCCTTTAACGATCGCCGGGAGGTACATACGCTCCAGCAAGGTCATCGGCTTTTGTTCGAGTACTTTCTTTTTATTAGTTAATGATTCCATAACCACACTTCAATCCTCCGGGGAGGGGTTAACAGTCAATTAAAAATAGGTCGCCTTTACGGTCATCCATAGGCCGGTCGCCACAATATTGGCAATGGCAAGCGGGATGAGCACTTTCCATCCCAGGTTCATCAGTTGGTCATAACGGAAACGCGGAACTGTCCAGCGTACCCACATGAAGAAGAAGATGAAGAAGAATATTTTACCCAGCAACGCCGCAACACCTACCAGTGGCCCCCAGGTCGGGCCGGCATGTTCCATCACCCAGTCCATCCCCGGGTAATTGTAACCGCCAAAATATAGGGTCGACATCACTGCCGACGATACGAACATGTTGATATACTCCGAGAACAGGTAAAAACCCAGTTTCATCGAGGAGTACTCGGTATGGTAACCGCCTACCAGTTCCGTCTCACATTCCGGAAGGTCAAATGGCGTACGGTTCGTTTCCGCGAAAGCGCAGACAAGGAAGATCAGGAAACCCAGGGGCTGCGAGAAAAAATTCCAGGAGAACCAACCCTCGTGCCAGAAACCATGCTGCTGGTTTGTGATGTCGCGGAGCGAAAGGCTCCCGGTCATCATCAATAAAGCGATGATGGAGAGCCCCATAGCGATCTCATAGCTGATATTCTGTGATGCGGCACGGATCGCGCCCATTAGCGAGTACTTGTTATTGGAAGCCCAGCCACCGATCATGATGCCGTAAACACCCAGCGAAACCACGCCGAAAATATAAAGTACGCCTACGTTGATATCGGTAACCTGCAGGTCTACGGTCCTCCCGAAAAGAACGATCGTATCTCCCCACGGGATCACCGCGCTCCCGATACACGCTGTCAGAATAGCCAGCGAGGGGCCTACGATGAACAGGAATTTGCTGGACTCGGCCGGAATGATCTCTTCTTTTAAAAACATCTTCACCCCATCCGCCAGCGGCTGCAGCATACCGCCCCAGCCGGCCCGGTTCGGCCCCACACGGTCCTGCAAAAACCCCGCGATCTTCCGCTCAGCCAGGGTAGAATACATCGCTACTACGAGGCTCAGCGCAAAGATCACTGTGATCAGCCCGAACTTCTCGAGAAAATAATACCCGTCTATAACAATTGCCAGTTTCATTAAAATTTAGTTGCGCGTTCGAATTGTTCTTTGTTAGCTTCCTGCAGCAATGCGTTATTTTGTACCACCGGCAATGGCCTGAGTGTTTCGTAATGATTGGCGGAGATCACCGAATTATTGGAAATGTTCCTTGGCCCCTCGATCACCCAGTCGCCGGTTTGCTTGGTATCAAAGCGGCAGGTATTGCAAATAAATTCTTCTGCCTCGCCGAACTGGTCCTTGCGGGCGGTCACGCGAAGCACATCAGCCCCCTTATACCAGAGTGTTACCTTACCGGAACAGGTAGGGCAATCGCGATGTGCGTCCACCGGCTTGGTAAACCAAACGCGGTTTTTGAACCGGAACGTACGGTCGGTTAATGCGCCTACAGGGCATACGTCTATCACGTTGCCCGAAAAATCGTTGTCGATCGCTTTCTCGATATAGGTCGAGATCTCTGAAGCATCGCCCCGGCCCAGCACCCCGTGAACACGGTTATTGGTGATCTGGTCGGCGGTATATACACAACGGTAACACAAAATACAGCGCGTCATATGCAGCTGGATCTTGTCGCCGATATCGATCCTGTCGAACGTGCGCCGCTCAAACTCGTAACGCGTCGCTTCAGAACCATGTTCAAAAGCCAGGTCCTGCAGGTGACATTCGCCCGCCTGGTCGCAGATCGGGCAATCCAGCGGGTGGTTTATCAGCAGGATCTCCACCACGCCTTTGCGCGCTTCCACCACTTCCGGGGAGGTAATGTTCTGTACCTCCATGCCATCCATCACATTCGTGCGGCAGGAAGCCACCAGTTTCGGCATCGGGCGCGGGTCTTTTTCAGAACCTTTGCTTACCTTCACCAAACAGGTACGGCATTTACCACCGCTTCCTTCCAGTTTCGAATAATAGCACATGGCCGGCGGCACCACGTCGCCCCCGATCTGCCTTGCGGCATTCAGGATGCTGATCCCCGGCTCTACCTCAACCGTTATTCCGTCTATTGTTACTTTAACCTTGTCGCTCATCGTTAAAGATTCCTAACTTTTAATTCTTTTCAATCGAACCGCTTACCTCAGGCAGGCTCCGCTACCGGCGGCAGCGGATCTGCGTAATGCGCCAGCCCGAAGTTTCTTTTTACCGCTTCCGCGGGATGGGTGATGTGCCATTCGAACTCATCGCGAAAATGCCGGATCGCACTCGCCACCGGCCAGGCAGCGGCATCGCCCAACGGGCAGATCGTATTGCCTTCGATCTTCCGGGAAACATCTACCAGCAGGTCGATATCGCTATATTTACCGTGACCGTACTCGATCCGGTGAAGCACCTTCTCCATCCATCCCGTACCTTCCCGGCAGGGCGAACATTGTCCGCAGCTTTCATGGTGGTAAAAGCGCGAGAAGTTCCAGGTGTTGCGCACCATACACTGGTCCTCGTCGAACGCGATAAATCCGCCCGATCCCATCATCGATCCGCTCACGAAACCGCCATCGGCTAAAGATTCGTAGCTCATGAGGCGTTTTTCGCCGTTCACCGTTTTCAGGATCAGGTTAGCGGGTAATACCGGCACGGAAGATCCGCCGGCAACCACCGCTTTCAGACGCTTGCCATTGGCGATACCACCGCAATACTCCTCTGAGTAGATAAATTCTTCTACCGGGAGGCCCAGCTCAATTTCATATACACCCGGCTTTGCAAGATTGCCTCCCGCCGAGATCAGCTTAGTTCCGGTGCTCCGGCCGATCCCGACTTTTGCATATTCTTCGCCGCCGTCGTTAATGATCGGTACAACGGCGGCAATGGACTCGACATTATTTACCACCGTAGGGCAGCCGTATAAACCGGAAATGGCGGGGAACGGCGGTTTGATCCTCGGGTTGCCTCTTTTCCCTTCCAGCGACTCGATCAGCGCCGTTTCTTCGCCGCAGATATAAGCGCCGCCGCCCGGCTGCACATACAGCTCGAGGTCATACCCCGAGCCCAGGATATTTTTGCCCAGGAAGCCAGCGTTTTTTGCTTCCGCGATGGCCCGTTCGAGGATACGGATCTGCGGCATCATCTCGCCGCGTACGTAGATATACGAAACAGCTGCACCCAGTGCGAAGCTGGAAACGATCATTCCTTCGATCAGCAGGTGCGGGATGTAAGTCATCAGGTAGCGGTCCTTAAACGTTCCCGGCTCAGATTCATCCGCATTACAAACCAGGTAACGTGCCTTGCCTTCCGGCTTTGCCAGGAAGCTCCACTTCATGCCGGTAGGGAACCCGGCGCCGCCACGTCCGCGCAGACCGGATTTCTTAACCTCCTCCACGATCGCTTCAGGCGACAATGTTTTGAGGGCTTTTTCCACCGCACGGTATCCGCCCTGCTGCCGGTACACATCGAACGTGTTGATGCCCGGCACATTAATATGTTCAAGTAGTAATTTGCGGCCCATATTAGCTGATCGAATCAACCGGCGTTTTCGCCGTGGTTAACTTTAAAGTATCTATTAGTTCATCGATCTTACTTTCAGTAAGATTTTCGTGGAAGGTATATTCCGGGCCGATCTGGAGCACCGGGCCAAAGCCACAGGCCGCCAGGCATTCCACACCGCGCCAGCTGAACATCCCGTCGGGGGTGATCTCCCCTTCTTTTACACCCAGCTTTTGTTCCAGGTACTGCATGATCTTCTCTGCTCCTACCAGGCAGCAAGGGCCTGTGCGGCAAACCTCCAGCATGTATCTGCCGGTTGGCTTGAGAAAATACATGGTGTAAAAAGTGGCCACTTCGTATACTTCGATCGGTTGCAAACCCAGGTATACCGCTACTTTATCCATCGCGGGAACGCTTGTCCACCCGTATTCGGCCTGCACCAGGTGCAGTATCGGTAACAGCGCAGACTTTTGCTTGCCTTCAGGGTAACGGTTCACGATTTCGCCGAACTTGGTAAGCAGCTCAGGGGTGAAAATAATTTCCGCTGATTGGTTTATGTTAAGCATCTAATTCTCCTGCAATAACGTTTAAGCTACTCATGTTAATAATTGCGTCAGACAACAGCATGCCGCCGGTCATTGGCGCGTACATCTGGTAGTTGATAAAGCTCGGCCTGCGGAAATGCAGCCGGTACGGCGATCGTCCGCCATCGTTTACCAGGTAAAAGCCAAGCTCGCCGTTTCCGCCTTCCACGCAGTGATATAACTCGGTTTTGGGGGTATCGATCTCGCCCATCACAATCTTGAAGTGGTAAATAAGCGCCTCCATATTGTTATACACCTCCTCTTTCGGGGGAAGGTAGAACTCCGGCACATCCGCATGAAAAATGCCTTTAGGCTCCTTCTCTATCTTCTGCATCGCCTGCTCTATGATGCGAAGGCTTTGCCACATCTCCTCGTTACGAACAATAAAACGATCGTATACGTCGCCCGTAGTGCCTACCGGGATCTCGAAATCAAAATCTTCATACGAGCAGTAAGGCTCGTTTACGCGCACATCGTAATCTACGCCGGTGGCCCGCAGAATAGGACCGCTCCAGCTATAGCTCAATGCGGTTTCCGGGTCAACAGCGGCTACGCCTGAAGTACGGTCGATAAAGATCCTGTTCCTGTTAAACAATTGCTCGAACTCCTTTAATACCGCCGGGAAGAGTTTGAGGAACTTGCGGATCTTGGCAAAAGCGATGTCGTTAAAGTCGCGCTCAAATCCGCCGATACGGCCTATGTTAGTGGTTAAACGGGCGCCGCAAACCTCTTCATAGATCTCATAAATATGCTCGCGCTCCTCCATCAGGTAGAGAAAGCCGGAATAAGCACCGGTATCTACCCCCAGGATCCCGTTACAGATCAGGTGATCGGTAATGCGGGCAAGCTCCATAATAATCACACGCAGGTAGTCGACCCGTTTCGGGGTTTGTATGCCCAGCATTTTCTCTACCGTCATATGCCAGCCCATGTTGTTGATCGGCGACGAACAATAATTCATCCGGTCTGTAAGCGGGGTGATCTGGTAAAACGGACGGTGTTCCGCGATCTTCTCGAATGCGCGGTGTATATACCCGATGGTAGACACGCCGCTCACGATGCGTTCGCCGTCCATCTCCAGCACATTCTGGAATACACCGTGCGTAGCGGGGTGCGTAGGACCGAGATTGAGCGTGGTGGTCGCTATCTGCGGGTCGTTATCTGAAAAAACAAGATGGTTGCTCATCTTCCGAAGAAAAAATCTTTTTTATCAACTCTGTTAGGGTCTTCCAATGGATATTCTTTGCGCATAGGGAACACATCCATCTCATCCACATTTAAAATGCGGCGGAGATCGGGATGTCCTTCGAAATTCACACCAAAAAAATCATAGGTTTCGCGCTCCATCCAGTTAGCACCCTTCCACAAACCGGTAGCGGTGGGAATGGATGGCTGCTCTCCTTCGAGAAAAACTTTGATCCTTACCCTTACGTTATTCGTTAAGCTATGCAAGTGATAGATCACACCGATCGGGAGCTGCTGCTCAGGATAATGAATGGCGGTAATATCTGTCAGGTAATTGAACCGTAAACTTTCGTCCTGTTTCAGGAAGGTCAGGATCTCCGTGATATGATCTTTCCCCGTTTCAAAGGTTAATAATCCAAACGGCTCCGCCGGAACCGAAACCTGTTCGCCGAAACGTGCGGTAATTTTTTGTAGTACTTCCTGGTTACTGATCTTACCCATTACTGGATCCCGTATTTTGCCATTAATTGTTTATACTCAGGAGAGTTTCTCCTGCGAAGAGATTCGTTTCTTACCAGGTCCTGTATGCGCATCACTCCATCCAGGATAGCTTCCGGGCGTGGCGGGCAACCGGGCACGTAAACGTCTACCGGGATGATCTCGTCGATGCCCTGCATTACTGAATAGGTATCAAAGATCCCGCCGCTCGATGCGCAGGCGCCAACGGCGATCACCCAGCGAGGTTCCGCCATCTGGATGTATACCTGTTTTAATACCGGCCCCATCTTCTTGGCAATGGTCCCCATTACCATAAGCATATCGGCCTGCCGGGGCGAGAAGCTCGGACGCTCGGCGCCAAACCGCCCCAGGTCATAATGTGATCCCATGGTGGCCATAAATTCGATACCGCAGCAAGAGGTCGCAAACGGAAGCGGCCACAATGAATGCGACCGGGCAAGCCCGACCACTTTATCCAAAGAAGTCGCAAAAAAACCAGACCCTTCTACTCCCGGGGGAGCCTCCACTAAATTAACTTCACTCATTTGCCTACTTATAAAAAAAGCTCATTACAAACCAGTTGAATGAGCCGTAAAATTACAACTTATTTAAGTTTCCCCTTAGCGGAGGCAATTATTTAGAACCAATCTAAGTAAGTTGAAGGTCGGACGCAATACGCTGCACGTTGCGGGATTTCACGCAGGCAACAAATAGGGAACACGGATCATCACTGTATGCACAACTAGTGATACGTATAATGTCAAACGCCTTCAGTCCCAATCCAGCGCTTTTTTCTTGATGATATAGAAAAACCCGAGCAGCAGTGTTCCCATAAAGATGAACATCTCGATCATCCCGGTGCTTCCGAGCTCCCTGAAGTTTACCGCCCAGGGGTACATAAAGATCACCTCCACGTCGAAGAGCACGAACAGGATAGCCACCAGGAAATACTTTACAGAAAAGGGCTGCCTGGCGTTACCAACAACCTTGATACCAGCTTCAAAAGGGGTCAGCTTATCAGAGGTTTTACGCTTCGGGCCGATCATGTGGGTAACGGCCATCGTTCCTACTGCAAACCCCAATGCCACCAATATTTGGAAAATGATGGGTAAATAATTAATCGCGGTGCTTTGAGCTTCCATAGTATTTTAAAAGGGCGAATATAACGAGAGCCCTGAAATAATCAGGGCTCTTTCTGTAATATTTAACTATACGCCGACGGAGCGGCGGTAATTATTTTGGCGTGTTCGTCATGCTGGCCAATTGCTTTAAGGCATTGGTAGCATACTCGTTAGCGGGATCGAGGGCAACACTCTTATCGAAATATTCTTTAGCTTTTACTTTATCGGTATTGGCATAGAATGCGCCAAGATTATTATAAGATTCGAGCAAGTTATTTTTTACCGATGCGGTTAAAGTGGCAGCACCTTTAGCCGCGACGTTGGCATTGGTGAGTTCCACAAATTTCTCGTAGAAAGGAACCATCAGGCCTTTAGGTGCGGTCTCATCATCCATCAACCGCCCGATACGCGCCCTGAAAATATAAGGGTCGGCGCTGGCAGGCGCGCGCCTGTTCAGATAGCTTAGGGTAGAATCAGCTTTTACCAGGATATCTTTCGACGGGCTCAGGTTAGCTTTCGACTTTGTAGAGTAATCAAAATAATACGACAGGGAAAGGTACAGGTAGTCGGTAACTTTTGCTTTCGGGTTTTTTACTGCAAGCTCATACGCTGCCGAAGCTTCATCGAACTTTTTCGCATCATACAGACCCTTGGCAATCTCCACCATCATTTCTGCGTAGGTAGAATCCATCAGAATCGCCTTTTTAAGGTTGGCAAAGCCCGCAACGGTCTCACCTGTTTTCATCTGCGCTTTTCCGAGGTATAAATAATCTCTTGGGATCAGGCGGGTAGAATCTACCTTACTGATAAAATCTTTCAATGCCTGTATACTGGCCGGGTAATTCCCGTTCTCGGAAGCTGCATAGCCCAGATACCTGAAGATCCTTGGATTGGTTTTATCTAGCTTAGCCATTTCATTAGCTTCGGCTTCCAATGCCTTGTACTCTTTGGAAAGGATCAAGAAGTCGGCATGTTTCATACGCGATTCAAGCGAACGGTCTGTGAGGTCCATATATTTCTCATAGTTCTGCAGCGCAAGCTTGATCGTTTCATTCTGTGTGCCGCTCTCGCCATTCCAGATCCAGCGATAGGTATCCGCAAGCTCGCGGTAAGCCGGTCCATAGTTCGGATCGAGTGCGATGACCGCTTTAAACTCATCGGCAGCTTCTTTATAAGCCTTGGCCATCTTGGTGCTCACGCCCTTTTCAAGCTTGGCGCGGATAAGCGTCTTATCAAGGTCGTAAGCGGCAATATAGTCGCTATACGCTGCGCTGTTATCACCCAGGTTCCGGTGTGCATTGCCTATTGCCAGCCATGCTTCGGCATCTTTAGGATTCAGGGCTTTTGCTTTTTCGAGGTAAACGACGGCTGTTTTGAAATCAGGTTTCGAAGCCTCTGTATAAGCTCTTCCTATATAAACCAATGGTTTAACGTCTTTCTTTGAAGCCGAAGCTGCCGCTTTTTCAAAGAGCCCTTTAGCACCTGTCTCGTTGCCTGTTTCCAGTTCAACCGCGCCCTGGCCAATGTAGTTCAGGGGATAATCGGCCGCTGAAGCAACGCCCTTCGCAAAAGTCGCCCTGGCAGAGTCTATATAGTCTGTCTGGAGGTATACCTGCCCCAAGTAAAAGTAATTTTCACCAGCGGCCGGCTGAGCGGAGATCAGCTTCTTGAGAATGCCTTTTGCTTTTTGGTACTGTTCCGCATCAATCGCTTTTTTCGCATCGGCAGCAGTTTGGGAGAAAGCTGCAGAGGCTGAGAGGGCCATTGCGAACGTTAACTTGATTATTCTTTTCATCACTTTCATAATTTCAAATATACTATAATCCAGTTCTTTGTCAATATTTCACTTAAAATTCTGTTTCCTTGTGGATTTTCTACTTTGCGAAGCCCTTCTTTAGGATTATTTCACGTGGCGGAAGCTTATTTGGCATTAAACCCGACCTCAATACGATCCGTTGACCGCGTTCTCCCGCAATAAAAGCCGCAAAACCTGTGCCTAAGCCGCCGGAACAGTTGATAAGCCACAAACTACGCATCAGCGGGTATACTCCTGTAGCAAGAGTAGTCTGGTTAGGCTTGTAAAAAGCATCCGATCCCGGCTTCCCCGGGAGGTTTTTCACCCCCATATATTTCAGCTGCTCCACTACCGGCGCCATAGCCGAATCAGGCTGCTCCATCCAGTTCATGCCAACCACCCCGACAGCCCCGGGATGATCCTGTACATAACGGATCACTTCCGGGTTCGATTTAAGCGCATAGACACCGGCAGCAGGAAGATTCTGTACCTCGCTGAGCTGCTTCAGGTAGCGCACCGTGCTTGAATTGGCGTTATCAAACACGAGGTCCCTTCCTTTTAAGCTTTTTCCCCGCATAATATCGATAATCTCCTGTACGGTGATTAACGTATCCGCCGAAGTCCGATGCGTTACCAGCGACACCCCGTCGATGGCAAACTTATTAACGAGCACCGACTGCTGTTTATTTTGGAAGTGTTTCTTTTGTTCCAGCGTAAGCGTATCAGAAAGGATAGCGATCTTCATACTATCCGTTAAAAGCAGGTTCAGCGCCGAGGTCTCAGGCAGGTACACCATTTCGATCTTCGCTTCGGGATAACTGTTATGAAACACCTGCCACTGATCGTCCACGATAGGCGCCAGGCTTTCGTCAACAACGATCTTCGCCGAACCCTGGGTATAGTTATACGCCTCTTTTGTGTTCACAGTACCGCTGCAAGCAAAAAAGACAACCGGGATCAGTAATACGGCAGACCCGGAAAATATCCTCTTTAAATTTCTTATCATATGATCAGCTGGCAGATTTAATCTTTCCTTACCTGGACAAGCCTGATAAACCTGAAAAACGAATAAACGATTAACAACACCCCAAAGAGTATCCTTAACATGGACGACATCTCTATCGGGAAGTCTTTCCAAAAGATAATCACAAGGCCGAGCACGAAGTAAAACCCGAACATAACAAGGCCTAAAATGAGCAGAAATCGCTTTTGGGGCGATTTCTGCTGGTTATTTGTGTTATACATGCTGTATCTTACTGTGCCTCGATACTTAAAGCTAGTGGTAAAGTAAAAGCTACCCGCACCGGACGGCCGTTTTGAATACCGGGCTGCCATGGCGGCATTTTGGCCAAAACGCGTTTAGCTTCGTCGCCGGTACCCATACCCAGATCTCTCACGACCTTGATATCGGTAAGGCTTCCGTCCTTTTCAACCACGAACTGCAGGATCACCTTTCCAGACACACCTTGTTCGGTAGCCATTGGAGGGTATTTGTAGTTTTTCTGGATGTAAGCGCGGAATGCTTTTTCACCGCCTTTAAACTCAGGAGCCTTCTCGATCGCAGCGAAATCATGTACGCTGTTATCTTCAGTTACTTCTGCTTCTTTAGGCGCTTCACCTACCGGCTCGTCGATCTTGATCTCCGCATTGGGGTCACCCTCGATAGTCTTAGGTCCCGGATCTGCTTCTTTCATATCCTCAACGGTTGGCGGCTCCTCGGTTACCTCTTCTTCAGGTGCAGGCACCGGAGGAGGGAAACGGATCTGGTCCACCTTTGGTTTAGGTGGCTCAGGCGGCGGCGGCGGCGGAGGTGTCTCTTTGTTCACCGGGGGCGGCGGCATGAGCACCACTTCTGTTTTAACAAGCTTCTCTTCATCATCAGGTATAAAACCTGAGAGTGCTTTGATGATCATCGGGGAACAGATTGCCAAAGCAAACAGCACACTACCGATCACCAACGCCCTGGAAGTCGTTTTCGAATTTTCCTTACGAAGCTCATAGGCTCCGTAGGCTTTGTTGCGGTTGGCAAAGACAACGTCCAGCCATTGCAACTTAAAAATATCCAATTTTGACCCGAACATACTTTAAAATTAAAGCGTTAACAAATTATCTGACTCTTCTATACTCACTAATAAATATTATCACGCTTGAGTAAGTTGGTAACTTCAAGAGGGTGAATATCTACAATTGCGTATTGTGTCACATTCAGTACCGCCATCTCATCGAGGATGTCTACCAGGTTTCGATAGGTGGATTTATCACTCGGTTTGATAAGTACTACAAGCCCTTTTTTCGGATCACCGGTTAACGCAGTAACGGACCGCTGTTTATCCATGATCACCTTGCGGATCCCGTTCTTACCAAATCCGGCTACTTCGGCAGACCCGATGATGTTATCGAGCCTTCCCATGTACCACTCTACCTTGTTGTTCTTCCCGAGCAGGATGTTCAGCGTACGGTTCTCAGATACTTTCAGCTGGTCTTCCGGCTTGTCCTCGTTCTTGTCAGGCATCACAAGGTCCATTGCCTTGGGTTTGGCTAAGCTGGTAGTGAGCATGAAGAATGTAATAAGAAGGAACGCAAGGTCTACCATCGCGGTGAGATCCACCCTGGTCGACATTTTCTTGGTCCTTATCTTACCACCCTTGCCGCCGCCACCGCCGCCGGTATTTAATTCTGCCATTTCTTAAGATTTAACTTCTTTTTATAACTTATTTCTTTTCAGCTGCGCGTAAAGAAGTGATCAGGCTAAACTTGTTCAAATTCTGTGCCTGAACGATCTTGATCACTTTCTGTATTGCAGGATATTCTTCCGGCGCATCGCCCTTGATACTTAAACGCATATCCGCGTTGTTGATCTCCTTGGTCGCGTAACGTGCCTGGTAGATCCATTCTGCCAGCTGCGAACGTGTATCACCGACAGAGTCGGTAGGAATACCAGGCTGGAAGCCTTCTTTGTTACGCTGTGTGTTATCCAGGTTAATGATCGTTTTCAGGTTGTTCATATCCACACCGAACGATTCCATCAGGGAAAAACGCTTCTTTTCGTCTTCAGTGAAGGGGATGTGATAGATGCCGCTCATTTTCTCGAGCATCGACCTGCGTATCGCTGGTTCTTTCACCCCGAAAAACACCTTTCCTTTTCCTATGGTTACTGTACCGATATCCTTGTCAGGCTGAGGCGTAGTAACGGTAGAAGCAGGGGTATCAACCGGGAGCGGTTCTGGCTGACGCGCGGTAGCGGTCAGGATAAAGAACGTAAGCAACAGGAACGCCACATCGCACATCGCCGTCATATCGATCGCTGTACTCTTTCTTGCAATTTTTACTTTTGGCATTGCCTTAGTTTTTAATTGATTCTCTGTTCTTTGATATAGTGATGCGAACGTTCCCGGGATTCCATAAGCCCGGGAATGTTTTTTTTCACTTTTTTATTTGTGTGTACTTGCGTAGGTCTGTACGATAGAGAAACCGGCCTCGTCGATCGAGTAAGTCAGTTTATCGATCTTAGACGTGAACACGTTGTACATGATGATCGCCAGCGCAGAGGTGAAGATACCTGTCGCTGTGTTGATCAACGCTTCAGAGATACCATTTGCAAGCTGTGCCTGGTCAGGGGCACCGGCAGTTGCCAGACCGGCGAACGCCTTGATCATACCTGTTACCGTACCTAACAGGCCCATCAGCGTTCCGATAGAAACGAGGGTTGCGATAACGGTAAGGTTCTGCTCAAGCATCGGCATTTCAAGCGCGGTGGCTTCTTCGATATCTTTCTGGATCGCGAGACATTTCTGCTCGGTATCCATCACGGTATCGGTCTCCATTTCTTTGTATTTCCTTAAACCGGATTTGATCACGTTAGCTACAGATCCTTTTTGTTTGTCGCATTCAACGATAGCGGCATCAATGTTTCCTGAAGAAAGGAATCCCTGGATCTTTTTCACGAAAGCATCTACGCTGCTTGTGCCTGAAGCTTTGTTGATCACGAGGAAACGCTCAAATGAAAATACGATTACCATCAGTAACATTCCCATCAGAACCGGTACGATAAATCCTCCTTTGTAAACCATGCCGAAATAGTTACCAACTTTCGGGTGTCCGGTTTCAGGATCCCCACCTTCAAAGTTCGCAGGGCTACCCATTACAAATTTCCAGAGAAGGAAACCGATGATGATACAGATGACCATTGTTAAACTTGCAAAAATGCTTGAACCGGATGAGCTCTCTTTCTTCGCTGTTGTTGTTGGTTTGGGTGCAGGTGCGCTTGCCATTTTTTTTAATTTTAGTTTTAGTGTTGATTTAGAATAGTGTTTGTTGATTTTTCTTTTTTAACATGTGTTCTGCAATAACAGAATAACAAATTTAGAATTTTCGAATTAATAAAAAATTATTTGTGCATTAAATAACAATTACGTTACGGCTAAACAAAATGGCTCCCAGGACACCTGCGGACGCTTTTAAAAAAAAGATTGTCTCTTCCGGAAACAATCTTTTACAATGAAAAGTAATTTTTAATGAAATACAAAATGGTTTGGCAATTACTAAAACGTTTTGCCGGCCAGGTTGTCATCCCCCGACGCGCTTCACATGATAACCTGCGGCCTGTAAAATCGCAATCACTTTATCCCGGAAATCGCCCTGTACCAGGATCTCTCCGTCTCCCGTGCTACCACCTACCCCGCATTTTTGCTTAAGCTCCCTGCCCAGCGCCTGCAGTTCGGCCGCGGAACCCGAAAATCCTGTCACCAGCGTCACCTTCTTGCCGCCACGCTGCTTTTTGTCCAGCTGCACCTTTAAATGCTGGGCCCCCGGCGGCGGCGCCGGGGGCTCCCCTACCTCGCCGGCCTGGTAAACATGATCGGGATCGGTAGAATAAACGATCCCCTCGAAACTATTAAACTTCTTCGAACGCTTGTCGCTGCTCATTTCCTTCTTTTTATAAAAATGATCTCTACGCGCCGGTTACGGTGTCGCCCTTCTTCGGTGGAATTGGTGGCGGCCGGCTGTAAAAACGCTTTCTCCGAAATGCTGTTGGGCCGGATGCCGGGTATGTACTTGTTCAGCGAGTCCGTTACCGCCTGGTTGCGCCGCTTCGAAAGCTCAATGTTGTAAGAAAGGCTTCCCACGCTGTCGGTATGCCCTACCAGGAACATCTCATAGTTTGATTTGATCATGTCGTAAACACCCACCATCTTTTTCAGCTTCGCGAGCTCAGACGGAAGCACCTCAGACTTATCGGTGTCGAAATACACCGCAATGTTGTTAATGCTCAGGGTATCTGGCAGGATGTCTTCTACTTTCTTCCCCGCCAGGATGAGCTTAGGATCGATGATCTTCGACATATCGGGATAATCAACGAAACCAGGCGCCAGCGAGTCGCGCTTTGCGGTAAGGCTGCGGTCCTCGATAAATACTCCCGAATCATAAATATTGTCGGCTACGTCTGCGATGATGATCTTGAGGTGGTACTTTTTATAGGGTTCGACGAACGCCTGTGCGGCCATTTTGCGCGTAATGCCGTCAAACTGAAGGTTGCGGTACATGGCCGGGTTAAGTTTTTTGATCAGGGCAGGGTCCTGGATCACGCCGGCGGCTTCATCTTCCACCTGTCGCGGAGAAAAGATCGAGGCCACCCCATGCAGCACCTTTCCGGGAATGGTACGCTTAACGTCATCCTTCCTGGCCTCGCCCGGCCGTTTCGCCACCGGTTGCGCGAAGGGGTTGTTATCCAGGAAATAGGCCGAATCGGCCTTGGCGTTAATGGTGTTCACACTCACCGGAACGTCTTTGCCCGGGATCACGGCGATGTTCCTGGTGGATTTATCATCCGAGATAAAGAACGCGAAAATATCGTTGTAGGCCGATCCTACGTACTCGGGATACTCGTCAGAGCCGAACTGGTAATTGAACTGTACGCTGTTACCCATCGGTACGAAGTCGAACTCGATGTAGCAAATGTCATATAATTGCCCCTTTATGATCTTGGAAAGGTCGGGGTCGGTTTCGTTTTCGCCCATATTGCGAAAGGCGGTCGACGCGTTATAGCGGTTGTTAAAACCGGCCACCATGAACGCGCTGCCCGTTGACAGTACCAGCCCCCGCTGTACCTGCAATACGTTCGGCGTACTTGTAAAAGCAGCCATCGAAAGTGTGGCGCCGTGGAACTTGATGTTCCCGATCACTACACCCTGCCCGGAAAAATTCTTCTTAACCCAGTCGTCTACTTTCGTTGAGCTTACCCTGATCTGTGCCATGCATAGTTGTGCATACAACGCTATGCACACCAGGCACAAGTACTTCTTCATACAGAATAAATTTAGGTGATAACGGGAAAGCTGCACCTGATGATGTGCAAACCTTCAAGTAAATGTAAAAAACTTTACACGAGAATTTTCAGGCTAAGGGGCTTCATCTCAATTTTAAGTTCTTTTTCCATTACCACGGGTTCGCCGTCGAGGTGCACGGGGCCTTCTTTTGCCCGGCTGATCTGTATGCTGCTGCCGCGGATGATCTCCACATAGCCCGATTTGTCGGCTGTTTTACTGAACATATGATAGCCCATCACCGGGAAGTGATAAAGCGGGAAAGGCTTGATAATACATACGTCGAGCAAGCCGTCTGTTAACGAGGCATAAGGCGAAACATGTGCCCCGTTGCCAAATTGCGATGAATTGGCGATGCTGATCATAAAAGCCTCCCGGTCGGCCACCACGCCGTCAACCACCACGCGGTAATCCTGGGCGCGGTAAGTGGTGATCTCCGCAAAAGAGGTCCGCACATAACCCATAAATCCACGCGTATGGTCGTGCGCAAACTTTGCGCTGATGTGTGCATCAAATCCCATTCCGGCCATGTTAAAGAACTTCTTGCCGTTCATGTCACCGGTATCGATCACTTTTTCCTGCAGCAGGTTCAGCTCGCCGATGGCCTTTCTCAGGTTCAGCGGGATACCCAGCGACCGCGCAAGGCCGTTGCCGGACCCGCAGGGAATGATCCCCATGGTGGTAGCGGATCCCTCGATGGCGCCCGCCACTTCGTTAATAGTGCCGTCGCCCCCCACCGCAACGATAATGGCCGCCTGGTTAGCTACTTCAGTTGCCGTCAGCTCGCGTGCATGCCCCCGGCCTTCGGTAAACAAATACTCCGGCCGGAACTTTTCTTTATCAAGATATTTCTCGATCAGCCGCGGAACGCGTGTCTTATCCTTTCCGCCAGAAATAGGATTGATAATGAACAGGATTCTTTTTCTCAATTTCTCAAAAATTCAGGCAAAAGTAACCCTAAAATTTTTCACAATTAAAAATTGTTGTATTTTCGTGCCGCAAACAGTGGATTGATTTGAGTTGATTGCAACCACGTTAAAAAAAGTGCTAAAACAAGTTCTTTACCTGCCTGCAATCGCCTTTTTTCTTCCTGCTCCTACAAATCAATATTAATTTAAAACAAATTATGCCTTATTTATTCACTTCAGAATCCGTTTCAGAAGGACATCCTGATAAAGTTGCAGATCAGATCTCAGATGCATTAATTGATAACTTCCTGGCTTGGGATGCAGATTCTAAGGTGGCCTGCGAAACCCTTGTTACTACCGGGCTGGTAGTGCTTGCGGGCGAGGTAAAGTCAAGCACTTATCTTGATGTACAAAAGATAGCCCGCGAAGTAGTCCTGAAAATCGGGTACACTAAAGCGGAATACATGTTCGAAGGTAACTCCTGCGCGGTGATCTCCGCCATTCACGAGCAGTCAGCTGATATTAACCAGGGGGTTGACCGTAAAGAGAAACAGGAACAGGGTGCCGGAGACCAGGGCATGATGTTCGGTTATGCGACCAACGAAACAGCCAATTACATGCCGCTTGCCCTCGACCTCGCACACAAGATCCTGCTGGAGCTTGCCGTGCTCAGGAGAGAAAACAACGACATCACCTATCTTCGCCCGGACGCAAAATCGCAGGTGACCATCGAGTATGATGACAACGGGAAACCGATCAGGATCGACGCGATCGTGGTTTCTACGCAGCATGATGATTTCGACACCGAAGCAGCCATGCAGGCTAAGATCAAACAGGACGTGATCAATATCCTCATCCCGCGCATCAAATCACAACTTACCCCGGAACTTGCCGCATTGTTTAACGACGATATTAAATACCACATCAACCCTACCGGGAAGTTCGTGATCGGCGGACCGCATGGCGATACCGGCTTAACCGGCCGTAAGATCATCGTAGACACTTATGGCGGCAAAGGCGCACATGGCGGCGGCGCCTTCTCGGGAAAAGACCCTTCAAAAGTTGATCGTTCTGCAGCCTACGCAACCCGCCATATCGCCAAAAACCTGGTGGCTGCAGGAGTGGCCGACGAAATTCTTGTACAGGTTTCTTATGCTATCGGCGTAAAAGATCCGATGGGTGTTTACGTAAACACCAACGGCACCGCAAAAGTAAACCTTACAGATGGTGAGATCGCTAACAAGATCCTCGAGATATTCGACCTTACGCCTTACGGCATCGAAACACGTCTCAAATTACGTAACCCGATCTATTCGGAAACCGCTGCATACGGCCACATGGGCCGCGAATCAGAGGTAGTAACAAAGACCTTCGTAAGCGCAGATGGGAACAGCAAGTCGGTGGAAGTAGAATTGTTCACCTGGGAGAAACTTGATTTCATCGACAAAGTGAAATCAGCCTTCAGCCTGGCATAATCCTAAAGATCGGTTATATGGCCTTCTGCAATGCAGAAGGCTTTTTTATTTACACAGATGCCCCCTCAGCAAGAAAAAAATCCCTGGAAAACGCTTTCCGCGAAGGAGATTTATGACAACCCGTGGATCCGGGTAACGGAGTACCTGGTAATTAATCCCGGGGGCGGAAAGGGAATTTACGGCAAGGTCCATTTCAAAAACCTCGCCATTGGCGTAGTGGCACTCGATGAGGAGTTAAATATCTGGCTCGTTGGTCAATACCGTTACGTGCTCAACCAATATAGCTGGGAAATCCCCGAAGGCGGCGGTCCCGAAGGCACCGATCCCCTCGAGTCGGCAAAACGCGAGCTGGCGGAAGAAACAGGCGTAACGGCTACACAATGGTCGCAGTTGCTGGTTATGCACCTGTCAAACTCCGTCAGCGACGAATACGCGGTCATTTTCCTCGCCAGGGACTTACAGGAGGGACATGCGGAACCCGAAGAAACCGAAGACCTTCAGGTAAAAAAGGTCCCGTTGGAAGAGGCCTGTCAAATGGTGATCTCCGGTCAAATAACTGATTCGATGAGCGTTGCCGCGATATTGCGCACAAAGCTGCTCTTTGGCGGGGGCACAAAGGCAAAAGTTTAAAAGAAATTTACATTTTTTTTATTTTAGCCCTCTCTTGATTATGCATAAACTCGCTGGTTATATATTTAGCCCGATACATTACCTCGTTTTTGGTTTGTTCCTGGGGATCTTCCAGCCCATCCAGTGGCTTTGCCTCAAAATAGGTGGGTATAAGGCACATAAACGCTCCGTAGATATCCTGAACCTGCTCCTCAGCAGCACGTATTATCTTATCGGTTGTCACATCAGCTTCAGGATGAGAGATGGTATCCCGGAAAACCGGCCGGTTATTTTTATCGCCAACCACCAGAGTATGTATGATATTCCGCCGCTTATCTGGCACCTGCGCCATTATCACGCCAAGTTCATCTCCAAAATAGAGCTTACCAAAGGCATCCCCAGCATCTCTTTTAACCTTAAACATGGCGGCGGGGCGAATATCGACCGTAAAGACAGCAAACAGGCCATCGCCGAGATCCTGAAGCTGGCGCGCCGCATGAGCGAAAACTGCTGGTCTGCCGTGATCTTTCCTGAAGGCACACGCTCCAATAACGGCGATATCAAACCCTTCGCCGTAGGCGGAATAGCTACCCTGCTCAAGAAAGTACCTACGGCGTTGGTTGTCCCTGTTGCTATCGACGGCTCCTGGAAACTGACCCGCTTCGGCATTTTCCCCCTTAGCTTCGGCGAACAGATCCGCTTTACGGTGCTGGAACCTATCGAACCCTCAACATTACCCGGCCCCGCAGAGCTGGTGGCGAGAACGGAAGAAGTGATCAGGAAGGCGTTGGGGAAAGAGCTAAAAACTGAGGTCTAAAAGCTGATAGCCATACTAAATGTTCCTTCCCTCGATCAGCTTAAAAAAATAGTCCCTGTAGGTGTCCCCTATCGGGATGATCTTATCACAGATCTGGATCCGGCTTCGCTCAATGCTGTCGATCTTATCCAGCGATACGATGTACGATTTATGTACCCTGATGAACCGGTGCGAAGGCAGCACCTCTTCCATCTTTTTCATATTCTGCAGGGTGATCACTCTTTCGGCGGCCGTAAATATGGAGATATAATCTTTCAGTCCCTCTATATAAAGAATATCGTCGAGATAGATCTTCTGGATCTTATGTTCCGTTTTTACAAAGATGAAATCATGGGAGTTAGGCACCGGAACGGGCGCCGGGACCGCAGGAGCAGCTGCCGGTTGTAAGGCCTGCGCCTGTACTTTTTGAACTGCCTTATAAAACCGGTCGAATGCGATCGGCTTGAGCAGGTAGTCTACTACATCCAGCTCATAACTCTCCAACGCATACTGCGGATAGGCCGTGGTTAAAATAACACCGCATTTGCCGTTAATGATCTTCAGGAACTGGATTCCCGTAAGCTCGGGCATCTGTACGTCGAGGAATACGAGATCCGCCTCGCCTTTCTGTACCTGCGCCAGCGCTTCAAACGCACTGGTTGTAGCGTTCACCAATTGCAGGAAGGGCACTTTCTCAATATAATCTGTCAGGATATCAAGTGCCAGGGGCTCATCATCTACTACAATGCAGCGAATCATGGGGAGTTTACTGTTCGGCTATAAATCTAAAGATAATTCACAAGTATATTGATCCGTGTCTTCATTAATTACCAGGTGATGTCTTCCCGGGTACAACAGCGCCAGCCGCCGGCTCACGTTGTGCAGGCCAATTCCACCCGTATCGTCTTTATTCGAATACTGGTTTTTTTTATTGCTCACGCGGATAAGCAATTTGCCGGTTGTCGCTCTTACGCGTATCCTTACCGGGTTTGCACGATCATTGATCACCCCATGCTTAAATGCATTCTCGATGAACGGGATCAGGATCAGCGGAACGATCGTTTGCGAAACATCACCTTCCACATCGAGCTCAACGAACGCACTATCTTTAAGCCGGATCTTCTGAAGCTCCACGTAATTTTCCAGGTAATGGATCTCTTTCGAGATCGGCACACGCATGTCATTACTCTCATACAGCATGTACTTCATAATCTCCGAGAGCTTCAGCACGGCTTCGGCGGTCTTTTCCGACCGCTGATAGGCAAGCGAGTAAATATTGTTGAGCGAGTTCAGCAGAAAATGCGGGTTGATCTGCGACTTGAGGAAAGAAAGCTCCGCGGTAAGCTTTTCCTTCTCAAAGCTCTTTCGGGAGTGCTCATTCCTGAACCAGTCGACCGTAAAATGGACCGTACAGCTCAAAAAAACGAAAAACGTACTGGCCAGTAACGTATGGCGGTAATAAGTGGTGAACGACATCGGCTTCTTCATGTCGCCGATCAGCACCTCCTTTTCAAAAAAACTGGCTAACCCGTACTTAACAAAACCAGCGGCCAGGACGAGCGCCACCACGGAAAGCAGGAACACCTTATATCTTTTCCTTGCCAGGAAATGCGGCAGCAGGTACACGTAGTTGATATAAAATATCAGGATGTTTAACAGGCCGAAGTATACCACCACCACCACCAGCTCGTGGCTGATCGCGAAGCCATTACTCCCAAGGAGCAGACAGAACGAGATCAGCACAAACCAAACCAGGCCATGGATCCCTATTTCTTTTTGTTTACTATTCACATTAAGAACACCAAAACATAAGTTACAACGTCTAACTTACGTTAGCCGGGTCGAAAGTGCTTATCGATTTCGACCAACAGGCCGAATTTATCTGCCAACGGGCAAAATACCTCAAATTACCCTTTGGCGCCCATTATCTGCCGTTCATCTAATAATACAGGCGCTTAGTCTAAATAATTTTAAGGGGAGGGATCCTTGCCGTTTCTTTGATCCATCAAACAAATCGCAATGAAACCGACCCCCACAATGAAAAAGTCATTTATCACCGCATCTCCGTTTTTAATGCTTTTAATTCCTGTATTTCTTTGCATCGGCATGTTAATAATAAATACCCCCGCAGAGATTTCGTCAGAAAAGTCTGCCGCAACCGCAACATTCCAGCTTCCTACCCTTAAAACAATGGTAAAAACATTATTTTAGCTGAATGCTGCAATCCGTTATACAAACCCACGAGCTTAGTTACCGTTTTGCCGATCAGCAGGTGCTTGATAAAGTTTCCCTGCAGGTGAATAAGGGCAGCATCTATGGATTCCTGGGGCCTAATGGCGCCGGGAAAACCACTACCATTAAGGTATTGCTTAACCTGCTCCGGTCTGACGACCAGAACGTGTTCCTCTTCGAAAAAGAGATCTCCGCCAATCGCTCACTGGTGCTCGCCCAGATAGGCTCTCTGGTAGAACAGCCCGCCATTTACGGGCATCTCAGCGGCCGCGAAAATTTAAAAGCACGCGCTATTTTGTTGAAAGTAAAAGACGACAGGATCTCGGCCATACTAGACCTGGTAGCCCTTTCGGCGCATGCCGACAAAAAAGCTAAAAATTATTCGCTCGGGATGAAACAGCGCCTCGGCATCGGCCTGGCATTGTTGCACGATCCTGAATTACTGATACTCGACGAACCCACAAACGGCCTGGACCCTAACGGGATCATCGAGATCCGGAAGTTACTGATGCGTCTTACCTCCGAAGAAGGTAAGACCGTTTTCGTTTCCAGTCACCTGCTGGGTGAGATCGAACGGATGGCCACCCACGTAGGCATCATCAACAAAGGCAAACTGGTGTTCCAGGGGACTATCGGCGAGCTGCAGCAGCTGAGCAACGAACAGGTGATCATCGAAACCAACGACCTCGTGGAAGCCGCCAATACACTGCTTGCCGGCGGTTACCCGGCTGATATCACAGAGGAGTATGTCACCGTTCCCTTTACCGATGCCGAACAAATGGGCGCCATGAATACGCTGCTGGTCAATAGCGGATCCACGGTTTACAGCATCCGTAAAACTAAAAAAGACCTCGAGCAACTGTTCTTAAGCTTAACGCAACCTCTTTAATATGCAGGCATTTTTCCTCTCCCTTAAGTCAGAATTCCTTAAAACACGCAAAACGCTGGGTTTCTGGAGCGCCATCCTGCTGCCGCTCGTTATTTGCGGACTGGTTTTCGCCGCCGTTTATTTTAAGCACCAAGGGTTGATCAACAAACCGCCGCTCGTAATCTGGATGCAATACAGCATGGCCAGCCTCGGCGTGATGGGCGTATTACTGCTCCCTATGTTCGTGATCTTTACCTGTTACTCCGTTAACAGCATAGAACACCGCGCCGATACCTGGAAAAGTCTCTTTTCCCTGCCTATTCCCAAACTCACCACCTACAGTGCCAAGTACTTTTACACGGTTTTTCTTGTGGCGCTCTGTCTTACGCTCTTCGCTTCATTCACCCTGCTGTCTGGCAACCTGCTAGGCGTCCTGGTACCGGAGCTCAAATTCAACGATTACTCCTTTATCCGGCTGCTTTCCAGCGTTTACTTTAAGCTTTTTCTTTCGTCGCTTGGTATCCTTTCCATCCAGTTTGCGCTAAGCCTGCTGTGGGCGGATTTCCTTAAACCCATGGGTATCGGCTTCTGCGTGTTTGTGGTCGCTATGATCGCCTCCATTAACAATTGGGAGCATGCCTGGAAAATTCCCTATGCACATCCCATGATGGTGATCAGCAACCTTAAGCCTTCAAACGCGGGCCCGGGAAAAGAGCTTTCTATCGACCTCTTAACAAAAGAGATTTATCTTAGCCTGGCGATTTCGGCCGTCATGTTCGTGGTGGGATATTTCGTAATCTCCAGGCGCAGCGTAAAATAAAGCACGCTGCCACCGGCCCTCAGGCCTCCTGGACTTTAATCGACCTTCTCTTTCTCTTTTTTCTCCTCATTCTTCTCCTTTTCCTTCAATAGCTTCTTTTCTTTGCGTTCCTCTTTGCGCTCTTTCCGGCGTTCCTTGCGTTCCTCCAGCTTTTGTTTGATGCCGTTCACCAGGTTGCCTACTTTTTGTACCGTGTTCTTAATTTTCGTTTCCTTTTCGGCGCTTACGCCTACGCTTTCTTTGATCCCGGTAAAGAGGCTCTTCCAAATCACCGCGAAAAAAGCGGCCTCCGGCGGACGTACATAGCTGATCGTTCCCTCCGTAAACTTCCCTTTATCCGACGGGTTATCGGCATGGATCACAAAAATGTTGGCCACCGTAGAGATCAGCCCCTGCTTTTTCACTTCACCCGTTTCCTTATCACGCTTAAACACGTTCACGTTCAGGTCGTTGTAATAAAACTGCACGGAGCCCCTCGCATTGATCTCGCTGGCACGGGCGCTAAAGGTCATGCGTTTGATAGACGCGCTGTTGATCTCCAGCAAGCCCAGCGGACGTGTGATCTTATTAAAGCTTCTGCCGTCCATTTTACCCAGCGTGCCCGAATAGGTAAACGCGCCGTTCTTATCAAAGAGGTCGAAATCGAGCTTCAGGTCGAGTCGCCCGCTATTCATCACATAAGTGGTGATAAACGCCTTCATATGGTGATTCTTGGCAAGAACTACAGAATCATTGGTGAGGTTAAAGATCCGGCCGTAAGTACGGTCGAGCGTGACCTTACCTGTTTGTCGGGAAACCTTGTTATATTCTGAATAGCTGATGTTGATATTACGGAGATTGAACGTATCGATCTTCAGATCGAGCGCCAGCTTTTGCAGCTGCTGATGCGGGAACTTGCCATATTTCGGCTTGCTGGCCAGCTTGGGCAGGTCGTTGGTATTGTATATGGAGAGCTCCCCGTTCTTTAGATTGAAGCTGGTGGCATATAATTTCTGGTCTCGGGAGAAACGCCGCAAATCGATTCCCTTTAACAGCACTTCATTAAAAGCGATGTTGAACCGCTCCTTCCGGTGCCCTACCCTGCGGTAAAACTCGGCGGTTTTGTACCGGGGCTGCAGGTCTATGCGGTCGAACCTGAGCCTTCTCCCGGACGTAGAAAAGGCCATGTTCTTAAAATTGAGGTAGTAGAGGCTATCGGGCGTCGCAATGCGATAGTCGGTCATCAGCAGGTCTACATTGCGGGTATGGTACAGCCGTGATTTGTCGGTTTCCGAAAGCGAATCGATCAGGATATCCGAAATATTGATATTGAGGTTACGCACCGAGTTCTGCTTCGCCGGCTGGTTGCTCCGGTTGATGAACGTAAAATCGATATTCTTCAGGTTAATACCTCCTATCTTCACTTCCTTAAATACCTTGGAGATCATCTGGTACATAGTTTTCGGCTTTCCTTTATGTACGGGCACCGTATCATTATAAGGCTGGCGTTTGTTGGTGATGGCAAGCGAAGGGTTATCGATCACGATACTGTTAATGTTCAGCTTCTTTTGCTGGTAAAGCAGCTTGGGATGGAAATTACGCAGCATCAGCGACTTCACTCGCAGCTCATACAGGTTATCGGGCGCTTCCTGGTTGGCTACCATTCGCAGGTACACGGATGTGTCAGACAACAGCCGGAAGTTGGTGATGCTCGCGTTGCCGGTTACCAGGTTAATATCGAACGAGTCGTATTCGATATGGTATAAACTGTCTGACGAGGCTAGCACGAGTTCTTTCATCTGCTGACCCAGCAGCGGCTTCCATTCGCGGCTCAGGTACCAGGCTATCCCGGCCAGCACCGCCACGATAAATAATACCGAGCCCAGTATCCACCCCCAGATCCGCGATCTGCGACGCTTCTTCGTTTCCATGCCTAATCAACCTGCAATTGGTCAACTTGTTTTTTCATCCGCCTTTTCCCTTCGCTCCCGGCGTTCCTGCCGCTTTTTCCGGCGCCCGGCACGCTTCTCCTTGCGTTCCTGTTTCTTGTTTTCTTTTACCTTCTCCGTACCGGGTGGCGCCTTTTCCGGGATCATGCCCAGGCCGATGCTCTCCTTAATGCCTAGGAACACTGTTTTCCACAAAACATTAAAAAAAGAAGAATAGGGCGGCCTGTCGAACTTAACAGCGGCCACCCGGAGCGGCTCGCCCGGCGATGGGTTGTCATTCTTCACCAGCGCCACGTTGGCTAACAAAGAAAGGATCCCGTTCTTTTTTAAATGTCCATCTTCTTTGTCCTTTTTCAGGAGCCTGATCTTCAGGTCGCGGTAGGTGAGCCTTAGCGTTCCCCGGGTACCAAAACGGTTGCCATGCGCCTGGTAAACGGCCCTGGTTACGTATCCGGACGCGATTTCCAGCATGCTCATCGGCCGGCTAAGTGAATTGAGCCCGGCGAGGTCGAGATTGGCGGCAGATCCCCGGAAGCTAAATGCCGCGTCGGGATCCGCCAGGTTGAAATCTATCTGCATCGACATGGGCGTTTTGCCCATCAGCAGCGCGGAAACCCGCGCATACGCGTGATGGTTTTTCGCCAGGCTTAGCGAATCGTTGGTCACATTGCGGATACTGCCGTTAAATGCGCGGAACGCCACGGTGCCATTCTGACCGGAAACCGGGTTAAATTCGGAATACGTTACCGCGCTTCGTTTAATGAACAAGGTATCGATCCGCACATTCAGCGGCAGCTTTTTGAGCACTACATGCGGGAAATTAACCCACTTATCGATGGCTGGCGGCGGCAGCTCCCGGTTCAGGAAGACCTTCGCCCGGGCGCCGCTTACGGTCATCGACGGGGCGAACAGGCGCTCGTCGCTGTCCAGCAGCCTGAAGTCCATACCCTTTAACAGGATCTCGTCGAACCGCAGGTCGTAGCGGTCATGCTGGACTTTGTATTTTCGGGAAAATGCCAATTCCGGGAGCCGGGGCGTCATCGCGAATCCTTTCAACCGGGTATATCCATGCTGCGTAGAAGCCGATAGCTCCTCAAATCGCATCGTGTACATGCCATCGGACGTATGTTGCCGGTAGTTTTTTAGCTGTACGAAAATATCACGCGTACCGTAAAAGCGTTGCTTATCCCCGGCCGAAACCGAATCGACCAGCAGATCGGTCACTTTTATGGCCATTTCCTTAAACGCGTTGGCGGTATGCCTGGCCTTCCGGTTATCGTTAATCGTTACATCCGCGTGGTAAAACACGATCTCGCCCACCGAGACGGAATGCAGCGCCTCCGGTAAACGCCGGTAAAGCGGCCGGTTGGGAGCAACGGGCTTCCTGGCAGTTTGGGGGCGGTAACGCGTGATGACCAGCTTCGGCTGATCGAAAATGATCGCGTTAATCTCCAGTCGCTTCTTAAAGTAAGCGGTAAGCGGACGGGTACGCTCCAGTACCAACGTCTTTAGCGAAATGTCATACAGCGATCCCGGGCCCAGGCCCGCCTCCCGCATTCTCCGGTAAACGGCCGTATCGGGTTTAAAAATAATGTTGGTGAACGCCACGTTACCGGTAAAGAGGTTGAGGCGCATGTCGTCGAAACTGATAGAATAAAGAGAATCGGTCCCCTTCGTTACCGCTTCCCGCAGGCGCGACGAGATCATCGGCTTCCACGCGGCAGCCAGGTATAAGGCCGCGGCCAGCACCAGCAACGCAATGCCCCCGAAGATCCCCATCACCCATTTCAAGGCTTTCGGAATGCGGCGGACACTGAATTTTCTTTCCATTCGTTAAAAAGAGCGACACAAATACAAGTGATTTCTTATAAGCCGGTGCCTTCTTTTAACGCTCCTGGCCCGATAAGGTTTTTACTGCCAAACTGTCATTTAACAAAAAAATCCCTACTTTTGCAGTCCAATTTAGTACAAATGGTTAATCCGGAGATCAGCGAAAACGATACGATACATACCGCCGCCCGGCATGATGAGTCGCGCCAGGGCGAGGCGCTGGTGCTGGAAGTATCCATAACGGCCAGGGCAGGCAGGAAGCTTTATATCGAAAGCTATGGCTGCGCCATGAATTTCTCGGATAGCGAGATCGTAGCTTCCATTATGGCAGGTGAGGGTTTCCAGACCACGGGCGACTTCCGCGAGGCAGATGTGATCTTTATCAACACCTGTTCTATCCGCGAAAATGCGGAAGTCAGGGTACGCAACCGCCTGAAAGAATTCGGCGCCGCCAAACAGAAAAACCCGGGCATGACCGTAGGCGTACTTGGCTGTATGGCCGAACGCCTGAAATCGAAGTTCCTCGACGAAGAGAAGCTCGTTGACCTGGTGGTCGGACCGGATGCCTACCGCGACCTGCCGAACCTGGTGGGCAGGGCCGATGAAGGTGAACGCGCCGTAAACGTGTTGCTCTCGCGGGAAGAAACCTATGCAGACATCAGCCCGGTGAGGCTGAACTCGAACGGGATCACCGCTTTTATCTCCATCATGCGCGGATGCGACAACATGTGCTCTTTCTGTGTCGTGCCTTTTACCCGTGGCAGGGAACGCAGCCGCGACCCGCAATCCATCGTACAGGAGGCCCGCGGCCTGTTTGAAAAAGGCTATAAAGAGATCACCCTGCTGGGACAGAACGTGGACTCGTATAAGTATAAAACCGCTTCCGCCGAAGGCGAAACCGCCGAAGCCCCGGCAGTTAATTTTGCCGGGTTGCTGGAGCTGGTGGCGCAGGTAAGCCCGGAGCTTCGCATCAGGTTCTCTACCTCGCATCCCAAAGACATTACCGACGAAGTGCTGCATACCATCGCTAGACACGGCAACATCTGTAACTATATTCACCTCCCCGTGCAGTCGGGCAACTCGAGGGTGCTAGGGTTGATGAACCGCACCTACGACCGCCAATGGTATATGGAACGGGTGAACGCCATCCGCCGGATCATCCCCGGGTGCGGGATCTCTACGGACGTGATCACCGGATTCTGCACGGAGACCGAAGAAGAGCACCAGGAAACCCTGAGCATGATGGAGTTCGTGCAATACGACTATGCCTATATGTTCTCTTATTCCGAGCGCCCGGGCACACTGGCCGCCAAACGTTATGCCGACGACATCCCGGAAGAAATAAAAAAACGTCGCCTCACAGAAGTGGTTAACCTGCAGCGTACGCATTCGCACGTCCGGTTAAAGGAACAGGTGGGCTCCATACACCGCGTACTGATCGAAGGTTTCTCTAAGAAATCAGACAAGGACTACTGCGGCCGCAATGACCGAAACGCCATGGTGGTTTTCCCGGTAAGCGAACGCTTCAAACCCGGTGAATATGTAAACGTGTTCGTAGACCGGTGCACACCGGCTACGCTTCTTGGTACAATCATTAATGGTTGAAGGTTTAAAGTTTAAGGTTGCGGCTAACTGCGCTTTGTTAAGCTCCCGACCTAAAACCCCGAACCCCAAACCCTAAGCGCCAACTATACATGGACGTACAAGACATTAAAAACCGGTTTGGCATTATTGGGAACTCGCCCCTGCTGAACCGCGCCATAGACATTGCGAGACAAGTGGCCCCTACCGATATTTCCGTACTCATTACCGGCGAAAGCGGGAGCGGTAAGGAAGTATTTTCTCACATCATCCATTCCATGAGCTCGCGGAAACACGGGCCGTTTATTGCGGTTAACTGCGGAGCGATACCCGAAGGCACTATAGATTCTGAACTCTTCGGACACGAGAAAGGGTCGTTTACCGGTGCGCACGAGGCCCGCAAGGGCTACTTTGAAGTAGTGAACGGCGGTACCATCTTCCTCGACGAGGTAGCCGAGCTGCCACTGGGAACACAGGCCCGTTTGCTGCGTGTGCTAGAAACAGGCGAATACCTGCGCGTAGGCTCCTCGAAAGTGCAGAAAACCAATGTACGTGTGATCGCCGCCACCAACGTCGATGTATACGATGCGGTAAAAAACGGCAAGTTCAGGGAAGACCTTTACTATCGCCTTAATACCGTGCCGCTTAAAATTCCCCCGCTTCGCGAAAGGAAGGACGATATATACCTGATCTTCAGGAAATTCATCGCCGATTTTACGGATAAATACCGGAGCCCCAACGTACAGCTGGATGATGCGGCCCAGCAAATGCTTGTAAATTACGCCTGGCCCGGCAACGTACGGCAGCTAAAGAATATCGCCGAACAGATCGCCGTGCTGGAAAAAGACAGGAACCTTACCGCTTCGTCCATGCTCAATTACATCCCCGTTGAATCCGGCAGCAACCTTCCCATGCGGGTAAGCCGGCAGGGAAGCGAAGACCTTTCGGAAAGAGATATCCTCTATAAAGTGCTTTTCGATATGAAACGCGACATGGTTGAGCTGAAGAAACTGGTTGCCGAGATCATCAGCAACGGCGGAAGCGCATCGGCCATTGCCAATCCACAGCTCATCAACCAGCTTTACCGCGACATCGAACTGCCGGTAAACGAACAATCTACGTTAACCATTCACACCCCGGTACCGGTACCACAGCACCAGGCGGCCGAGGAGTTCGACATCACGCACCACGACGAAGAAGCCGAGGAGTCCCTTTCGCTGATCGATAAAGAATCGGACCTGATCCGTAAAGCGTTAAAAAAACACCGCGGAAAACGCAAGATGGCGGCAAAAGAACTCGGCATCTCCGAACGCACCCTGTACCGCAAGATCAAAGAACTGAACCTTTCATAATATTCCATTAAGAAATACGCGCAATGAACAAAAGGGCCAAACATATTGCCGGGAACCTGGTGCTGCTGCTGGTGCTCTTTAGCCAGGGATGCGGAGTTTACTCATTGGGAGGTATTAAAGTGCCTCCGGAAATGAAGACCGTTTCCGTACAGTTTTTCGAAAATAATGCACCGCTGGTGGTACCTGACCTGGCGCGAAAGCTGACCGAGGCCCTCAAAGACCGGATCAGGAGCCAGTCGTCACTAAGTATCGTGACCGCCAACGGACACGGCAATTTCGAGAGCAGGATCACCGATTACAGCATCGCTCCCAAAGCCATCCAGGGCAACGACCGCGCAGGGTTACTAAGGCTCACCATTACGGTGAACGTTAAATATACCAACGTATTCAAGAAGGAAGATGAATTTGAACAGTCGTTCTCCAGGTATTTCGACTTCCCCCCCCCGGTGCAGGCGCAGGAAACCAATGCGATCTCGAAGGTGAACGTGATGCTTACGGAAGATATTTTTAACCGCGCTTTTGCGAATTGGTAGGCATTTTGCTTATTTTACGACGATAAATTAATGGAGCAGGTGGAACAATTGAATTACAGGGAAGAGTTTAACAGGGTTGTTTCCGCTTACCTTGAAAACCCTGACCTTACCCCCGTACCGGACCTCCCTGTTCTGAATTCGCTCATTGAACGGTTCCCGTTTTGCCAGCTGCTCTATCTTGTAAGAACGGCAGCGAGCAGGACCGATGGTAATGCCTTCAAAGAACAGCTGGCCAAAACGGCGGTATACATGCCGCAGCGCGGGGTACTCTTCAAAGCCCTTCACCGGCCGGAAGAGTGGCGAAAACAGCTGAAAGAACATCTCCCGCACCCTGCATCGATCCACGGGGAGAACGCGGAAATCCCGGAAGAGCCTGCCGGGAATGAACCTGCTGAGGCGGACCCGGGAATGTTACCCGAAGATGGCAGCTCTCCGGGAACTCCTGCTGCTGAAGAAACAACTTTTACGCCTCCTTCGGCAAATGAAGGAGAACCGGCACCCGAAGAGCAACTGTATACCGAAACGTCCGACAACAGCTTACCGCAAAACAACGCAGCTGAACCGGCTGCCACCAATAGTGAGCATGAAGCGCCGGGAATAGAAACGGTGGTACCCGAAGCGGAAACGCCTCTAACAGAGGAGACCGCGCCGGAACCACAGGAGATAGAGACCACCATCCCGGAGGCGGAAGCACCTGCGCCTGAAAAAGAAGATGGCGCTGCACCCGCATGGCAACCTGAAACGGTAATACCCCAGGCGGAAGAACCCGCCATGGCTGCCGGTGAGCAAAATGCGACAAAGCTTACCCGGGATGATATCCAGGCCGAAAGAATGATCATAGACAGTATCGCAGAGGCTGACTTTTTTGCTTTCGAACGCTCGTTGGCGGACCCGCTCGAGGCAGAACACGCCGGTAATGAAGAGCCTGCGTTAGAAAACCCGGGAGAATCCGCTCCGGTAAACCGCGAGGTTTCTAAGTACGACGACGATAAAATGCCCTATACCTTCCTGTGGTGGCTAAGTAAGACCCGCAAAAAGCACGCGCAAACCTACCAGCCGTACGTAAATCTGTATCCTGACTATAAAAAAAACCTGGATAAAGCACTGAATCACCAGATCATCGAGAATATTTTTCACCTGAAAACACAACTGGATGACCCGGATTACGTGATGCCTCCCAATACGGTAGAGTTCGAGATCAAGCGTAAAGACGACCAGATCATCGAACGCTTCTTAAAGGAAGAACCACAGATCAAGCCGCCGAAGGCCGAAAAGATCGATACCGAGAATAAAGCACGCAAGAGCTCCGAGGATCCTAACGACGTTGTATCAGAAACATTGGCGCGCATCTATTCAGATCAGATGCTATATTACAAGGCCATAGATACATACAAAAAATTAAGCTTGAAATTCCCGGAAAAAAGCGCTTACTTTGCCGACCAAATAAAAGAACTGGAAAAAAAAGTCAATTAATTCATAAAATATGTACTTCACTTTAATCATCCTGGCCATTATTGTATGCGTGATCCTGGGATTTTTCATCCTGATCCAGAATCCAAAGGGCGGCGGCTTATCGTCAGGATTTTCCGGCTCGAACAACATTATGGGCGTACAGCGCACCGGCGACTTCCTGGAAAAGGGCACCTGGGTACTTACGGCGTTGCTGATGGTATTCGCCATCGCGATCAATGTAGCCATCCCAAGAGGCGGAGCAGAAAGCCAGTCGCAGGAACTGCAGAAACAGATCACCAAACCGCAGGTAAATCCACTGTCACAGCCATCAACAGCCCCGCTGCCGGCAGCAAGCGATACCGGAAAGA
This sequence comes from Hufsiella ginkgonis, assembly GCF_009834915.1. Classification (GTDB taxonomy): domain Bacteria; phylum Bacteroidota; class Bacteroidia; order Sphingobacteriales; family Sphingobacteriaceae; genus Hufsiella; species Hufsiella ginkgonis. Next base: position 220,606 of record NZ_WVHS01000005.1, read on the forward strand.
AATAACCTGTTGCCAGGCTGAAATTGCTCACCACCAGATAGCGGTAGTGAGCAATTTTTGTTTTAGGCAGGGGCTTCGGCAGGCTAGCCTGACAGGAGCAAATAGGTGACCGGGCGTACACGCTGGGGGAAAGTAGTATTTATTAGCCGGAAGCAGAAAGTTAAAACTGAAAGCGTTGGTCAAGCAGTTCAATGGCTGACACGTTGACATCGTGTAACTCAAATCATGATGTAATGTCTGCCGAAAAGTGAAATTTTGACGTCAAACCCCTTAACTAACCCGATACCGATCGATTGGCATAATTACTGTGCCCGTTAAGCGATCTCAAAACTTAAATTTTTAATTAGATATGGCATTGAACATTAAACCTATCGGAGACAGAGTAGTAGTTGAAGCTGCTCCTGCAGAAGAAAAAACCGCTTCAGGGCTTTATATCCCTGATACCGCAAAAGAGAAGCCTCAAAGAGGATTGGTTGTGGCTGTTGGCGAAGGCAAAAAAGACGAGCCCCTCACAGTTAAAGCCGGCGACCAGGTATTGTATGGCAAATATGCAGGTACCGAAATCACCTATGAAGGCAAGGAATACCTCATTATGCGCGAATCTGACATCTACGCTGTTCTGTAAGATCCAAACGACTTTAACTACAAGAAAACGAACTAACAACAAAGAAAAATGGCAAAATTGGTCAAATACAATGTAGAAGCAAGGGATGCCCTGAAAAGAGGCGTCGATACCCTGGCTAACGCGGTTAAGGTGACGCTGGGCCCTAAAGGCCGTAATGTGATCATCGATAAAAAATTCGGTTCCCCGGCTATTACCAAGGACGGCGTTACCGTAGCGAAAGAGATCGAACTGAGAGATCCCCTGGAAAACATGGGCGCTCAAATGGTAAAAGAAGTGGCTTCCAAAACCGCCGACCAGGCCGGTGACGGTACCACCACCGCCACTGTATTGGCACAGGCAATTGTAACTGCCGGTATTAAGAACGTAGCCGCAGGCGCAAACCCGATGGATTTGAAGCGCGGTATAGATAAAGCCGTAAACGCGGTAGTCGAAAACCTTAAAGGCCAGTCGCAAACCGTTGGCGAAGATAACAGCAAGATCAAACAGGTCGCTTCTATCTCTGCAAACAACGACGACGTGATCGGCTCGCTGATCGCCGACGCGATGGCAAAAGTTGGAAAAGACGGCGTGATCACCGTTGAAGAAGCCAAAGGAACAGAAACCGAAGTGAAAACCGTAGAAGGTATGCAGTTCGACCGTGGTTACCTTTCTGCTTACTTCGTAACCAACACCGACAAAATGGAAGTTGAGCTCGACAATCCGTATATCCTGATCTACGACAAGAAGATCAGCAGCATGAAAGAGTTGCTCCCGGTATTGGAAAAACAGGTCCAGACCGGCAAACCGCTCCTGATCATCTCCGAAGACCTCGACGGCGAAGCACTGGCTACACTGGTGGTGAACAAGATCCGCGGCTCGCTGAAAATTGCCGCTGTTAAAGCGCCAGGCTTCGGCGATCGCCGTAAAGCGATGCTTGAAGATATCGCCATTCTTACCGGTGGTACCGTGATCTCGGAAGAAAGAGGTTACAAGCTTGAAAATGCGGATCTTTCTTACCTCGGACAGGCGGAAAAGGTAGTTGTTGACAAAGATAACACCACTATCATTAACGGAAACGGTAACGGCGACGATATTAAAGGCCGCGTAAACCAGATCCGCTCACAGATCGAAACCACTACTTCTGATTATGACCGCGAGAAATTACAGGAACGCCTGGCGAAACTGGCCGGTGGCGTGGCCGTACTTTACGTAGGTGCTGCTACCGAAGTAGAAATGAAAGAGAAAAAAGACCGTGTTGACGATGCTTTACACGCTACCCGTGCCGCTGTTGAAGAAGGCATTGTAGCAGGGGGCGGTGTTGCGTTCATTCGCGCTATCGAGTCGCTCGAAGGTCTTAAAGGCGCCAACGAAGACGAAACTACCGGTATCCAGATCGTAAAACGTGCCATCGAAGAACCGCTTCGCCAGATCTGCGAGAACGCAGGGATCGAAGGCTCCATCGTGGTTCAGAAAGTGAAAGAAGGCTCCGCGGATTTCGGTTACAACGCACGCTCTGACAGGTACGAGAACCTGATCACCGCCGGTGTGATAGACCCGACTAAAGTAAGCCGTATCGCGTTAGAAAATGCGGCTTCTATCGCAGCCATGCTGTTAACCACCGAATGCGTACTTGCCGACGAGCCTGAAGAAGATAAAGGCCATGGTGGCGGCATGCCTCCAATGGGCGGCGGCGGCATGGGCGGTATGATGTAATCTAACGTTCATATACGTCGGCCGTTATAAGTCATACGTGATAACCCTGTTCATTAATTTGGACAGGGTTTATTTTTTGATACACCGTTAGCAGGCGAAAACGCCCGGAAAAACGACCTATCCCCTGGGGCGGACCCCTAAAACAATGCCTTTATCATTTTTCTATCAGGAAATAACGGTTTTATTTGTGCGGCATTAATTTTGCAGCTGTGGGAGTATGAAGTCCTTCCCCCGGAGAAGCCGGCAGATCCCGGTAAAAGTTTTTGAATGGATGGTGCTCGAAGCGCCACGCCTGCTCGTTAACATGATCGTCTGATCGTTCAGCTTCGCCAGTCTTTCCCTGCGAATTGTTATCCCTATATTTTCTGCTTCGCCTTAAGTTCCAGGTACTTGTTAATGGTGTTTATATTGAGGTCTTTAGGCGTGCTCAGGATCGATTGAATGCCATACTTTGCCAGCTCCGTTACGATCTGCTTTTTCTCGTAAGCAAACTTCGCGGCAATAGTCTGGACGTAAATATCTTCCACGTTTTGCGCCGGCTCCGCCGAAAGCCTGGCAAGCTCGGTATTCTCGAAGAATACCACCAGTAACAGGTGGTACCTCGCAATGCGCTTTAGGTATGGAAGCTGCCGGTGCATGGCTTGCATACTTTCGTAATTAGTAAAAAGGATCACTAGGCTCCGCTGTTTTATTACGTTGCGCATGGCGCTGTACAACGCCTCAAGATTTACCTCCAGGTAGCGTGTTTTTTCTTTATACAGGATCTCGAGGATCTTGTTAAGCTGCGTGGGGCGACGATCGGCAGGCAGCACGGAGCCGATCTTCTCGGCCACGGTGATAAGCCCGGCTTTGTCCTGCCTGATCATGGCGATGTTAGAAAGCACCAGGGTGGCGTTTATGGCATAGTCCAGGAGGCTGAGCCCCTCGAAAGGCATCTTCATGGCACGGGATTTATCAAGTACGCAGTAAATATGCTGCGCCCGCTCGTCCTGGAACGAGTTTACCATGAGCTCGCCGCGCCGGGCGCTGGCTTTCCAGTTCACACTCCGCTGGTCGTCGCCGGCCACGTAATTCCTGATCTGTTCAAACTCGAGGCTATGCCCCAGTCGCCTGATCTTCTTTACGCCGATCTCAGACAAACGGTTGGATACCGCCATCATCTCGTATTTGCGCATCTGCAGGAACGAAGGATATACCGGCAGGTTCTCCGGCTGCCCGAAATTATAGCGCCTGCTGATGAGCGCCAGCGGCGACCGCACATATAGCCGGATAATCCCGAACTCGTACTCGCCCCGTTTAAGCGGCCGCAGCACATACGTAATCATTTTATGCTGCCTTGCGGCCAGCCGTGTCTTAAACCAGATATCACGTTTCTGGAACTGGAAAGGGATCTCGTCGATAATCCCAAGTTGTACCGGGAAGGAATAAAAGTTCTCCGCATAGATGCCGATCTCGTTCTCGTCGCCGTTGCTGAGCCTCCCGGGCGCGTTACGACGGGCAAATACCCCCTTACCCTGCCTGAAAAGCAGCGAGACGTCTATCACCACCAATGCCAGGAATCCGAAGAAAAAGATCTCCGGGATATCGCCCAGCCATGGCAGGAAGAACGCGAGCAGGAAGAGCATAACCGCACATCCCGCCACGGTAAAAAAGCGGTTGGTTAAAAACAGCTCGCGGTAGAACCTCATCGCGGCACCTCTAATTTATTAATGATCTGAAGGATCACGTCGTCGGGTGCAGCGCCTTCCATCTCTTTATCCGGTGTAAGGATAATGCGGTGACGAAGCACGGCAGGCGCTACCGCGATCACGTCATCAGGCGTTACAAAATCGCGTCCGCGGATAGCTGCCATCGCCTTTGCACCATTTACGATGGCCAGGGAAGCACGTGGCGACCCGCCAAGGAACAGCGACTTATTGTTACGTGTTTCGTACGTGATCTTTGCTACGAACGACAGGATGTTGGGCTCTACGTGAAAGGCCTTTACCTGCTTGCGGTAGGCATAGATCTCCCCGGAAGTAAGTACCGGGGCGATCTCGCCCACCTGTACCGAAGTATGCTGCTGGTGCTGCCGGTGAAGGATAGCCGTTTCCTCTTCGAGCGACGGGTATTTCACTTCGATCTTGAAAAGGAACCTGTCCAGCTGTGCTTCCGGAAGGCGGTAGGTCCCCTCCTGCTCTACGGGGTTCTGTGTAGCGAGTACGATGAACGGCTCCTCCATCACATACGTTTTTCCGTCGATGGTTACCTGGCGCTCCTCCATAACTTCGAAGAGCGCCGATTGTGTTTTTGCCGGTGCGCGGTTAATCTCGTCCACCAGGATAATGTTGCCGAACACCGGCCCTTTCTTGAACTCAAAACTGGCGTTTCCCGGGTTGAACACCGAGGTGCCAAGTACATCCGATGGCATGAGATCGGGCGTAAACTGGATGCGGGAGTAACGAGCGTCTATGCAGCGCGCGATAAGTTTGGCGGTGAGCGTTTTGGCTACGCCCGGCACGCCTTCGATGAGCATATGCCCATCGGCAAGAATGCCGGTAATAAGCAGCTCGATCATACTTTGCTGGCCGATAACCACGCTGCCAATGGTGTTTTTAATGCGCTCTACCGCTGCATTCAGCTGGCCGAGGTCGGTACGTTGTTCAAATTCCATAATTACTTGCTGGCGTTAGGTGCCTGGCTCTTTAAAGTGTATTAAATTCCTGTATCAATGTATGCAGTTTTATGAGCTGTTGGTCGGATACCATCCCGCCCGTACGCACCTGCGCGATCTCTCTTAGCAACGACGCAACCAGTTCGGGACTGGCGCCCGACCGCTGTACAAGCATTTCGGCAAAAGCCTGGTCGAGCCCGGCGGTCTTTACGTGGTAACGGCTACGGATATGCTCCAGCAGGTACCGGATCTTTTTCTCTGCAATGTTCCGGTTATCGCGCTGGTGGTAATATACCTGGCCCACTACCTGTACAAACTCGGTTGTGGCGTTCTTCATCGGGTCGGCAATGGGAATGATCCGTTGCCGCCGCTTCATCTCGAACAGCACAAACAGCAGCATGGCAACCAGCGTAATGTAATACGCATTGCGCAGCGGCGGGTTCGCGGAGATGAAACGAAGCGGGGAGACGTCCTTTCCCTCGTTGCCCATCACCGTATGCTCATCCCAGATCACCTCCTTCCCATGCGGGAAATAAGAAAAAACGGTCTCTGCGTAACGGGCGCCCGCTGGTTTCAGCAGTACGTAATTGGTAAAAAGCTGCGGTGAGGCCACCAGGAAAAGTGCGCCTTTACCAAACCTGAACCTGATAAAATTAGCTCTTCCATTTCCATTAACGCCCAATACCGTGGCCCGGGCACTGTCAAACTTACTGAAAAACTGCCAGCCGATCTGCTTGTCGAATCTATACCTCCTGGCTGGAAGCCGCTTGTCCGTAAAACGAAGGCCGTTCGGCTTGCGTACTCCATCAAATACGATACCCGTGGTTTTAAGCTTTAATTGCCTATCGAGAAACTGGCCGAAGTTATAGGCGGCGATAAAGACCGTATTCCCGCGTTCCATATAAGCTTGCATGCGCTTAAAGTCATTGCGGTCTATGTAGGCCGAACCGGCGAGCAACAGGTAGGTGCTGTTGGTTAGCCCGGCGCGGCTCTCCAGCGCGTTGTAAACCGGCAGACGGTTATCGGTCACCTTGCTGTGCGGGAACAGCGCGGGCAGCTGGTTGTAAAGCACATAAGTGCCAAAGGGGATCTTATCTGCACGTTTATAGGTCTCAGACCAGTCGACCGGCTTGGGCTTATTATACTGCGCAACCAGGTAACCGATAAATAAAATGGAGGCCAGCGAAATGTAGATCTTCAGGTCTCTCATTACTTTTTACCGGTAAAGTGTTTAAATGCGCCCCTGATCTCCTGGAAAGCATCAGGCTGCACCGGGAAATTGCCGTACCAGATATATTCGAACTGCCTGGTGAGCACAGAGAACTGTTCCTTTTTATCGGTATTGGCCAGTTCCTGCAGGTAGGCGCCGTTCGTCTTATCGTTTTGCCAATGGATCATCCCCGAGTCGCTGAGGTATTTTAAACTGCTAAGATAGAGCAGCCGAACCGCTAGCCGGTAGTTCTGAACGCCTGCAGCACGCTCGATCTCATCGTCGAAGCTGATCTCGTGGATGTTTTCGAGCGATTCCTCGTAAGGCACTTCAATGCCTGTCGGCTTGCGAGTAAAGACCTGGATAGGGTCCATCCCGATAAGCTTCAGAAAAGCGTAAATAGACCCGGCAATGCCCAGTCCCCAGAAAAGTATCTTAAAAAGATTCCCTGTAACCGGCGCCGATGTTATCCCTTCGAATAAGCCCCAGAACCATCTCCAGAAACGTGACCACAAGGATTGCCCCGCGTATACACCGTTATCCCGGTAAATAAAGGCAGGACTCCGGCGGTATTCGCCAAGCTGCCGCTCATTAAAACTTCGCGCGGTGAATGCCGACGTATCGGCAACAGCCACCTGCTGTTCTATCGTCGCCTTAACGGGAGAGGGGTTACCGGACCCGTATGCGGGCCAGGACGCAAAGCACAACAAAACAGCAAGGAAAAATCTCATCTCAATATTCTTCGGGCGATGCAGGGCCTTCCTGTTCCAGGCTGCCGAGTTTCTCGATCCTGCCGACTAAACCGGTACCATCTTTCACTTCGGTGAGATTGTAATAGCATAGACAAGTAACTACCCATGGAAGGATGTAAAACACTGCCGAGAGCTGCGAAACAATGCTGATGGCGATTATCAGCGGTTTTGAGATCGTTTCGCCCGTACCCGCCATCACACTGCCCATCCCGATGATCATCGCCGGGATGGCAAATATCATCGCGAAAGCGTATAGCACGAGGCCGATCACGAAAAGCGCGCCGAAAGTAGTCCACCAATAATCTTTAACGAGGCTGAAGCCGCGGCTGAATGCATGACCGATGGTGCCGTTCTCCATCACCAGCACTACAAGGATCAGTGAACTGATCGGGATCAGGTAGATGCCCGGCAACACGCAGCAAATAATGCCCAGCACCTGCATAAGCCCTACCAGGATGAACGCACCGGTATATTGGAAGAAATAATATTTCACCTGCGTCCATACTTCTTCTACCGAGGGCGGTACCCCAAGCTTTTCGCGAAGCGATATGTACGAGATCACGGTGAGGCCGATGGCGACATGCTCCAGCAAGGCCATGATAAGCACAAGCACCTGGCCAAGGCCAAATGCCGCGAAACGCCGCTGGGGAAACACCGGTACTTCATCATTGGTGAGCGACAGTATCTGCAGCTGGGTGAGTGTGCTGACGATGATGCTGGCCACGATAAAAAAGCCGCAGATACCGGCAAAAGCCGTTAACAACGGCTTCCAGTTCAGTTTTACAAACGTAAAGGTGTCGGAGATCAGCTCGCTGAAGTCTCTTTGTTTTCTCAGTTCCATATTTATGATAAGTTTCCGGTTTTGGCGCGACGATGAAGAATATTAGGATAAATGATCACATACCACGTGATGAACAGGAAGGATGCCGCCAGGATCGCACCGCTTAGCCAGCCCGGCATTTCGGTATGCCGCGTGATAAAGCTTTCCAGGAACCCGGCCGCGATAAAGACAGGCACCAGGCCGATGGCGATCTGCGTGCCTTCGCGGGCGCCGCGCTTAAACGATTCGAGCCGCGTATATGTACCGGGAAAAAGCAGGCTGTTACCCAGCACCAGCCCGGCACCGCCGGCAATAACGATGGCCGAGATCTCCAGCGTACCATGGATCCAGATCACCAGCACGGATTCGAGCCCCAGGCCCTTGCTAAAAAAGTAATATTGAAACGAGCCCAGCATAATGCCATTCCTCATCAGGTGATAAACCGTGCCCAGGGAGGCCATGATTCCCCAGATGAACGTGTTAAATGCCACGTAAATGTTGTTGCTGGTGATCATAAAGAACATGGTGAACTCGCCATGCCCTTTGTAAATACCGAACGGATCGCCTTTGGCTATGTTCTCGTTGGTTTCGTTCACATAGCTGTTGCCCATAATGACGCGCACGAACTGGTCGTCGTACTTCGCCGATAAGGCCCCGATGAGACAGAAAAACACGAATATCAGGAACGAATACAACAGCTGCCGCTCGTTCTTTTTAAACAGCAACGGAAGCTCCGTTTTCCAGAAACCGACAAAACGGTTCGACTTCTCCTTCTGGTTCTTGTAAATGGTTTGATGGAACCGCGACGCCAACCCGTTCAGATACGCCGTAGTTTTCGATTTCGGATAAAACGTTTTGGAATAAGCCAGGTCGTCGGTGATCTCGATGAACCGTTCGGCCAGCACGTCCGGGTCCTGCGATTCCAGCTTATCGTACAGGTGCCACTTTGCAGAATTTTGCTTAACAAAAAGGGCTTCTCTCATCCGCGGAGGTATCTCTCATATTTTGTTCAAAATAAATACAATATTCAACTTTTCAGGAAAAAAAACAGGAAGGAAAGGGGAAAGCGATAAAAAGATATATTTGGATTATGCATACGGTAAAGATCACCACTTCACAAAACATCGATATTGAATATGACGCGGCTTCTGTGGGCGACCGGATACTGGGTTATATCATAGACCTGGCGGTTTTTTTCTGTCTATATATCGTGGCGACCATTATCGGTTTTATGTCGACCGCCACCCTGGGGAATTTCGCCGGATTCGGCGTCCCGATCATATTTATCATCCTGATGGTATTGCTGGTGTTTTACGACCTCCTGTGCGAGGTGTTTATGAACGGGCAAAGCATCGGCAAAAAAGTAATGAAGATCCGCGTGATCAGCCTGAGCGGCGGGCGCCCCACTTTTGGGCAATACTGCATCCGGTGGCTGATGCGCATTGCAGACATGACGCTTACCTCGTGCCTCGGAGCATTGATCACCATCATCGTTACCGAGAAGAAGCAACGCCTGGGCGACCTGGCGGCAGGCACCACGGTGATCAAAACGGTACCGAGGACCAATGTTTCGCACCTGGTGTTCGTACCGCCGGCGCCGGGTTATAAACCGGTTTTCACCAGGGCGGCCGACCTGAGCGAACAGGACATCGTGCTCATCCACGAAGTGCTTGCCAATTATGACAAGAGCAACAACGACAGGCTGCTCTATTCCATGGCCAGCAAGGTGAAAGCGCACCTCGGTATCACCACGGCAGACACCATGACCGACCTCGCGTTCCTTACTTACATTATACAAGACTACAATTACGCAGTGGCGGAGGCAGATAGCAGTGCGTTATGAAGCCAGGTAAGTGAACGGGTAAACGGGCAGGTTGCGAAGGAGCCAGAAGCCGGCTACCAGCCCGAAGATCACATGGGGCGTATACCGGTACGAGGGCAGCTGCCAGCGGCGGGTATCGCCCGTGGCAGTACGTAACCGGTAATAGGTATATACCGGCAGAAATGGCAGGGAAACCACCAGGAGCAGGTTATAGTCGGCGGCGCGGGCAACTTCCCCATGCAACAAGGCATGAAACGCACGCTGGGAACCACAACCCGGGCAGTCGAGCCCGGTGAGCCGGCGGAAGGGGCAGTGCAGGAAAAAAGCCGGCGACACCGGATCGCAAGCGACGTAGATAACCGCCAGCGCAGCAACCGTGACCACGGGCAACAGGTAATACTCCGGCCTTTTCATACGCGGATCACTGGCTGCTCACCACTTTTCCAACTAGCTCTTTCACCCATAAGCTGTATTGTTTCCCGGAAGGATGCAAGCCATCAGGCGCCGCCAGGGTAAGGTCCGTTAAGGCTTGTTTCGATAAAAGAGTGATATCGGTATAACTGACGCCCGCCTTGAGCGTTTCCTCTTTGTTGATGGCGTTAAAAGCATCGATCTCCGCGCCGATCTTGGCCCTGTCGCGCCCTTCAGCGAAAGGCATGACGCCCCAGTCAGGGATAGAAAGCACAAACACATGTGCTTTGCTGCCATTCGCGAAACGGATGGCCGTGGCCAGCAGGTCCCTAAACTCTTCACGATAGGTTACCTGGCTGTAGCCCCGGTATTGGTTGTTCACGCCGATCAGCAGGGTCACGACGTCGAAAGTGCCGGTCTTAGCAGAACGGATGGCTGCCTGCAGTTCGTCGGTGGTCCAGCCCGTGCGCGCAATCACCTGGATATTTCCCACGGGCTTGCCTTGCTGCTTCAGGCCATCGGCCAGCTGGGCCGGGAATGCCTGCGCCGAAGGCACCGACTCACCAACGGTGTATGAATCGCCCAGTGCCAGGTAAGATAGCCCGCCGGCGGGATCGCTGGTGTTTACAGGGGACTGGTTGATCAATGTTGTCATATCCTTGTTCTTCCCGGAGCAACCGGCAAGTGTTTCAGCTGCCAGGAAGAAGATGAGCCATAGTTTCGTCATTGGGCAATACATTAACAGGTTGCATGTTAAACAATACGAAAATATGCTGCAGCAAGATTTCTTTCACCTTGTTTATACCGGGATCATGGCCCAGCTCGCGTGCCATCGACGTTACATCCTTATCATCGATCCCGCAGGGCACGATGTGTTTGAAGTAGCCGAGATCGGTGTTTACGTTAAAGGCAAACCCGTGCATGGTCACCCAGCGGCTGCAGCGCACGCCCATGGCACAGATCTTTCTTGCAGACGGTTTATCGGCATCTATCCATACGCCCGTATAACCCGGGTACCGGCCCGCCGTAATGCCAAAATCGGCGAGCGTGCGGATGATCGCCTCTTCGAGCGTACGCAGGTAGCGGTGAATATCGGTAAAAAAATTATCCAGGTCGAGAATAGGATAGCCCACTACCTGGCCAGGGCCATGGTAAGTGATATCGCCCCCCCGGTTAATCTTGTAGTAAGAAGCCCTTTTTTCGGCCAGCGCTTCCGGGGTAAGCAGTAAATTTCCCGGCTTCCCGCTTTTCCCGAGCGTATACACATGCGGATGCTCCGCAAAAACCAGGTAATTACTGGTAGGCAGGGCAATCGGCGCCGCCCGGTTGGCGATCTTTTGCTGCACCACCGCATCGAACAGCGCTTCCTGGCGATCCCATGCGGCCGCGTAATCAACCAGCCCCCAATCCGCTACCGTTACTTCCTTATTCTGTAACATAACCGATCATATAATCATGAAAACGCTCGTAGTGGATCACATAACGGCTGGCAGATCCCGGTAACACCAGCGAGGCGTTAAATGAGCCCGCATCACTGCTGGTAAAGGGATCGAGCCTGATATCTTTCAAAAACGAGATCCCGCTTTTTCCGTGTAATTTATAGATGGCTTCCTTGGCGCACCAGCAGATGTACAAATGTTCCACCTGCTTGCCGGGCTCTATAAAGGAGAGCTCCCTGCGTGTGAGGAACTTGCCCGCTACCCGCGTGATCTTGGTCTTTACCAGCTCTATATCGATCCCCACGCCCTTGTTCTCGCTGATCATCACCGCCGCATAGTCATACGAATGGCTCAGCGAGATCTGGTGCGGGAAATTAACCAGGTAAGGCTTGCCGTGCTCATCGGCCTGGCAATCGATGTACTGGCTGGTGCTCAGCATCTTGCGGAGCAGCACACGGGTACTTAGCCAATGCAGGTTACGCTTCCCGTTATTGAGCGTTTCCAGGTAGGCTTGTTCATGCGCTTTTAGCTGCAGCTGCTGATACAGTTCTTCGGCCGTCTCTTCAATTTTCCATACGGCAAATGCCGTCTTTTCATCCAGCTGCTTACGATACACCAATGCCATGCTCTCTGTTAAATGCCTGCAAAATTATCGTAAATTATTCTACTTTTAGCATGAGGGCCGGACGTTAGACGTTTTACGTTTTACGTACTTGCATAACGGCTATTATCGCCGGGTAAAAGAGCAACCGCCCAGTCTTAAAAATATTAAATTAATAACCACGTATTCATCAGTAAGCGAAAAAACAGGTATCTTACTACAACCCGTCAATTCTTCTGCCGTATGAAACGTACTACGTACAACGCCTAACGACCTATTGAAATGATCCTTTCCGACAAACGCATTCTCGAAGAAATTGATAAGGGTACCATTATCATCGAGCCGTTTAACCGCGAGTGCCTTGGCACCAACTCCTATGATGTACACCTCGGCAAATACCTGGCCACTTATAAAAGCCGCGTGCTGGATGCCAAAGCACATAACGAGATCGACCATTTCGAGATCCCCAAAGAAGGGTTCGTGCTGCAGCCCGGCACACTCTATCTCGGCGTAACACGCGAATACACCGAAACACATGCCCACGTGCCGTTCCTGGAAGGGAAATCGAGCACCGGCAGGCTAGGTATAGACATCCACGCCACGGCCGGCAAGGGCGATGTAGGGTTCTGCAACACCTGGACACTGGAGATCTCCGTTGCACAATGTGTGCGTGTGTATGCCGGCATGCCAATCGGTCAGCTGATCTATTTCGCCGTAGATGGCGAAGTGGAGGTAATGTACAATACTAAAGGCAACGCCAAGTACAGCAATAAAACCACGCGGCCCGTAGAAAGCATGATGTGGAAGAACATTTTCTAGGGGTTTCTGCGTTATAACATTGAACTATTCCTTCTTTTAAGAAGACCATATTATTTATTATGATGAAGCTAAAATATACCCTCGTGGCAGTGGTGTCGCTCTCGCTGCTTACGCTCGGGTTCGCCCTGCGCGAAGACGAGCCGCTGAAGACGCTGCTTTCCAGGCTCGAGAAATTCCGGGTAGACTTCCCGCAGGAGAAAGTGCACCTGCACCTCGATAAGCCTTACTATTCCATCGGCGACACGATCTGGTTCAAGGCCTACGTGGTTGATGCGGAAAAGAACCACATCACCGGGCTCAGCAAGATCCTCTACGTCGACCTGATCAATGATAAAGACTCGATCAAGCAGTCGCTGCGGCTGCCGCTCATAGCGGGCGGCCTGGGTTGGGGAGATTTCAGCCTCTCCGACAGCCTGCGCGAAGGCAGCTACCGCATTCGTGCATATACCACCTGGATGCGTAACTTCGGGGAAGAGTACTATTTCGACAAGACGATAAGCATTGGCAACGTGTTCTCGAACACGATTCTCACAAAGGCGGACTATACTTTCACCAAAATTGGTAACAATGAAAAAGTAGACGCTACCATCAATTATACCGACCTGGGAGGTAAGCCGGTAGCGAATAAAATCGTAACCTACGAGGTAGAGCTCGATCTCCGCAGTATTTCCCGCGGCACGGGCACCACCGATGCCAACGGCGACCTGAAAGTATCGTTCGTAAACAACCAGCCGTTCCTCCTAAAAGCCGGCAAGATCAATACTCACCTGAAAATGGACGAAAAGAACCTCGTTAATAAAACGGTACAGGTAAAGTCCACCTCTGATAAAGCGGATGTACAATTCTTCCCCGAAGGGGGACAGCTGGTGGACAGCGTGCGCTCGCGGGTTGGCTTTAAAGCGGCGGGGCCCGACGGGTTAGGCATCGTGATCGGCGGGACGATCACCGACAAAAACAACGAAACCGTGGCCGAGATCAAAACCGAACATGCCGGTATGGGGGTTTTTACACTTACCCCGGTAGCCGGTAATACCTATACCGCCAATGTCAGGTTCCCGGACGGCTCGGAAAAAAAGGTCCCCCTGCCGCGGGCCGTAAGTGAAGGATACGTGCTTAGTGTGAACACGATCGACCCCGAAAACCTGGGCGTACGCATCTCGGCCAGCCGCAGTAAGCTGGCGGAAAAAGAAGTGACGCTCGTAGCCCAAAGCAACGGCGTAGTAAAATATGTATCGAAATCCATGCTGAGTACACCGGTGCTTACCGCGAAGATCCCGAAGAGCCGGTTCCAGGCGGGGATCGTTCAGTTCACCCTGTTCTCTGCCGCCAACCTGCCGCTGGCAGAACGACTCGTATTTATCCGTGGCAACGACCAGCTCAGCATCGGCCTTGCCGCTAATAAACCCGCTTATGCACGCCGGGAAAAAGTGACCATGGACCTCGACGTAAAAGGGCCCGACGGCAAGCCCGTGATCAGCAGCTTTTCGGTGGCGGTAACCAATGCTACCCGTGTACCGGTGGAAGAGGCCAAAGAAAACACCATCTTCTCCGACCTGCTGCTTACCTCCGACATCCGCGGGTACGTCGAAGAACCCAACTATTACTTTATGGAACCGGTAGCCGAAAAAGACAAGCACCTCGATAACCTGATGCTGATCCAGGGATGGCGCCGCTTTACCTGGAAGAACATCCTGGCGAACGTGTATCCCAACATCACTTTTATGCCCGAACAGGGGATCAGCATTAGCGGCCGGGTAACCTCCACCAACGGCAAACCGCTTGCAGGCGGAAAAGTGACGGTATTCAGTACCTCCGGCGATGGCATGCTGCTGGATACCTTAACTGATGCCGAAGGAAAGTTCCACTTCAAAGACCTTGCCTTTACCGGTAAAACCAACTTCGTGATCCAGGCGCGCGACGCGAAGAACCGCAAAAATGTAGACATCGACCTCGACAGGATCCCGCCGCAGCTGGTTACTAAAAATAAAAACGCCGCTGATATCCAGGTAAATGTAACGCCGCTGATGCTCACCTACCTGAAAAGCCGGAACGATGAGTTTGCCGAAATGCGTAAAAACGGGATGCTGCGGCGCTCCATCGTGTTAAACGAGGTAAAGGTATCTGAAAAGAAAAAGCCGGTAACAAATTCCAGCAACCTCAATGGCGCGGGCAACGCCGATGCCATTATTAAAGCCGAACAGCTGCAGACCTGCCAGACGCTTGCGCAATGCCTGCAGGGACGGGTAGCGGGGCTGATCATCCAGAACGGTATCGCCTACCTTACCCGGGCGATGAACAGCTCGTTCCAGGGCCCGGTGCCTATGCAGCTGATAGTAGATGGCATATACCAGCAGCCTGATATGCTTTCGATCATCAACCCGAATGATGTGGAAACCATCGAGGTACTAAAAAGCGCGGGCAACACCGCCATTTATGGGATAAACGGCGGCGGGGGCGTACTCATTATCACTACCAAACGCGGCGGCTCAAACCTCGACTATACCAAGTTCGCACCGGGTATTACCAGCTATTCGCCGCTCGGCTATTACCTGGGCCGCGCGTTTTACTCGCCCAATTATGAGAACCCGGAGACGAACACCCGCCTTCCGGATGTGCGGTCCACCATCTATTGGAACCCGCATGTAGTGACCAACGAGGGCAAAGCGAAACTTGAATTTTACACCTCCGACGGAGCCGGCACCTATCGCACGGTAGTGGAAGGGTTAAGCCAGGATGGTAAGCTGGGCCGCAAAGTGCTCTATTACACCGTAAAATAAGCATCGCAATGAACACCATCCGGGTAACACAGCGCGACAAGGTTGCGATAGTAACATTAGACCGCGGCCGCTCCAACGCCCTAAACGCCGAAATGTGCAGCGAGCTTAACACCATCTTCAGGGCCATCGAACAGGACGACCAGGTGCTGGGCGTGATTCTCACGGGCAAAGAGAACTTCTTTTCCGCCGGGCTCGACCTGATCGAGCTTTACGATTATAACGAAGTACAGATTAAAGACTTCTGGAGCAGTTTCCTGGAGCTTACCCGCATGCTGGTTATGTTCAGGAAGCCCTTTGTAGCGGCCATTAACGGGCACGCGCCAGCCGGCGGATGTGTGCTGGCTATTTGCAGTGACTACCGCATCATGGTGGATGGCAAGTATATTATCGGGCTTAATGAAGTGCCCGTGGGGATTATCGTCCCGGAAAGCATTTTCCAGCTATATGCGTTCTGGATCGGTTCGGGGCGCGCTTCACGTTTCCTGCTCGAAGGCAAGCTGATGAAGCCGGAGGAAGCGCTGCAGGCCGGCCTCGTAGATGAGCTGGTGCCCGAAGGCACGATCCTCACTTCCGCCGAACGGCAAATGAAAAAATATATCCAGCTCAATGCCGTCACCTGGCAGCAAAGCAAAATAAATATCCGGCGGGAACTGGTCGAAAAGATCTCCGCCGATCAGTCGGCCATGCTCGATATCATGCTCAGGCAATGGTGGTCGCCTAATACCCGGTCAATCCTGCAAACCATTATCGGGAACCTTCGCCAGAAGGCGCCCGGAAGCTAACTGATAAACCACACGTTATGGAACCCATTACAGGTATGCTGCGCGACAACGCTTTGCAGGGAAGAACGATCATTATTACCGGCGGCGGCACAGGTCTCGGCAGGTCGATGGGCACTTATTTCCTTGAGTTGGGCGCCAATCTGGTGATCACCAGCCGAAAACTCGACGTGCTCGTAAAAGCGGCCGCCGAAATGGAGCAGGCAACCGGCGGAAAAGTACTTCCCCTTGCCTGTGATGTACGGGATTATGATCAGGTACAACAGGTAATCGCCAAAACGCTCGAACAATTCGGCACCATACACGCCCTGGTAAACAACGCGGCAGGTAACTTTATATCGCCTACGGAGCGGCTGTCGGCCAATGCCTTCGGCGCCATTATCGATATCGTGCTGAAAGGCACCGCCAACTGTACGCTCGCCACCGGCAAACATTGGATAGCGGCTAAACAGCCCGGGACTATCCTGAACATTATCACTACCTACGCTTTTACCGGGTCGGGGTATGTGGTACCTTCGGCCTGCGCCAAAGGCGGCGTATTGGCGTTAACCAGGTCGCTGGCCGTTGAATGGGGCAAATACGGCATCCGCACCAATGCCATCGCACCCGGCCCCTTTCCCACTAAAGGCGCATGGGAACGGCTGCTGCCCGGCGATATGGCAAAACAGTTCGACTTTAAACACCGGGTACCTCTTAAACGCACCGGCGAGCACCAGGAACTGGCCAACCTGGCGGCTTTCCTGGTATCCGACTTTTCCGGTTACGTGAACGGGGAAGTGATCACCATCGACGGTGGTGAATGGCTGCAGGGCGCAGGCCAGTTCAACGGGCTGGAAGCGATCCCCGACGAACTATGGGACGGATTGGAAAAGATGACAAGAGCCGCGAAAAGTTAACCTTTACTTTATCAACACTTTACTTTCCTGTTATTTCCCTTATTTTTGTGTTATGAACACCCGCTTTGCCGATACCCAGGTAGAAGAACAAACATTAACTATAGAAGAGATTCTTTCGGCGTTAAAAACCACCCATCGCCTTATTTTATGGAACGATGACGTGAATACTTTCGATCATGTGATCTATTGTATGGTCAAATACCTCGACTACAGCGAGAGCCAGGGTGAAAAGATCGCCTGGAAAGTACATAACGAAGGAAAGTGCGATATCCTCGAGGGATCATTTACCGAGCTGGAAGTGTACCGGAAAATCCTCCAGCAAGAGGGATTAACGGTATCGGTGGACTAACATGCCGGCATGCTAAACTGCCTGTTTTACACCCACGCGCTATTCCCTGAACGTATCCCCTTGCTTAATGTCGCCAGTTTCAAACCCCTTCCTGAACCAGTAGACGCGTTGTGCGGAAGTACCATGGGTAAACGAGTCCGGGGTTACCTGCCCGCCGGATTGTTTTTGCAGGCGATCGTCGCCGATGGCATTAGCCGCATTCAGCGCTTCTTCGATATCGCCGGCTTCGAGAATGTTCCACTTTTGCTGCGCATGATGCGCCCACACGCCGGCATAAAAATCAGCCTGCAGCTCGAGTTTCACCGAAAGCTTGTTGTACTCAGTTTCGCTTAATCGACTGCGCAGGGCGTCGACCTTGTCCGTGGTACCCATCAGGTGCTGCACGTGGTGACCCACTTCATGTGCGATCACATACGCATTGGCGAAATCGCCGCCGGCGCCAAAACGTTCAGATAGTTCGTTAAAAAAAGAATAATCGAGGTACACCTTCGAATCGGCGGGGCAATAGAACGGGCCGGTAGCGGAGCTGGCAAACCCGCAGGCCGCCTGGGTAGAATTGCGGAACAGTACCACCGTCGGCTTTTCGTACGCCGAGCCATTTTCACGGAAGATCTCTGTCCATACCTCTTCCGTGTAACCAAGCACCTGCGACACGAACTGGTATTCCTTGTCTATTACTGGGGCGCTTGCTTCAGCCTGTTCGGTGCCGGAGCCCTGTATCTGCTCCATGATCTGGCCGGGATCTTTTCCAAAGATCAATCCAAGAATGAGGGCGATCACGGCAGCGCCGCCGCCCAATGCAAATTTACCGCCCCCACCGCTCCTGCGGTCTTCAATATTGCCACTGCCGTTTCCTAACCAACGCATAGTTTACTGGTTTTATGGTGGTTCAACAGGGGAAAAGGAAACTTGTTTGGGGCGCCCAGTTATGAGTGATCAGTAATCAGTTCCTATCCCTAGTTAGCAGCGCTTACAAGGTGATAGGAACTGACTACCGGATACTGACTACTGACAACTGCTACTTCCCAAACCCAAAATAATCCTTAGCGTTATTATAGCAGATATCTTCGATGATCTTGCCAAGCCATGCGATATCTCCGGGCAATTCGCCGTTCTCTACATCCCTTCCAAAAAGATTACAAAGGATGCGGCGGAAATATTCATGCCGCGGGAAAGACAGGAAGCTCCTTGAATCCGTAAGCATCCCTACCATCCGGCTTACCAGGCCCATGTTCGAAAGTACGTTCAGCTGGCTCTCCATGCCGTCTTTCTGATCGAGGAACCACCAACCGGAGCCATACTGGATCTTGCCGGCCACGGAGCCGTCGTTGAAGTTGCCGATCATGGTAGCCATCAGCTCATTATCAGCCGGGTTGAGGTTGTATATGATGGTTTTTGCCAGCTGGTCGCTATTGTCAAGCCGGTTCAGGAATTTCGAAAGCTGGCGTGCCTGGCTAAAGTCGCCGATAGAGTCCCAGCCGGTATCAGGACCCAGCGTACGCAGCATCCTTGCATTATTGTTGCGCAGCGCACCGAGGTGATATTGCTGAACCCAGCCTTTTTCATGGTCCCAGGTAGCGAAATGGATCAGCATAGCCGACTTGAACTTCAGCACTTCGGTATATGACAGGGACTGGCCATTGCGGATCTTTGCAAAGATCTCCCGTACTTCTTCATCGGTGTAGTCTTCCGCGTAGATTTGCTCCAGCCCGTGATCGGATACTTTACAACCATTCCTGGCGAAGTAATCGTGACGCAATTTAAGCGCGTCCAGGTAGCTGTCGATGTCGGTGATGGTTACGCCGGTCACTTCGCTCACCTTATCGATATATACGTTAAGCCCGGGGAGGTCGTCTGCGTTCATCGCCTTATCGGGACGAAACGCCGGAAGTACCAGGATGTCACAGTTATCGGCCGCCACGGCCTGGTGATGTTCCAGCGTGTCGATGGGATCGTCGGTCGTACAAACGGCCTCTACGTTCATCTTGCGGAGCAGGCCGCGCACAGAATAATCGCGGGTATGCAGCCGCGACGAACACTCGTCGTACACCGCCTTTGCGTTTCTTCCCGAAAGGATATCGTTTACCCCGAAATAACGCCTCAGCTCGAGGTGCGTCCAGTGGTACAGCGGGTTACGCATGGTATAGGGAACCGTCTCCGCCCATTTCTGGAACTTCTCGAAATCGGTTTTCGAACCGGTAATATAGGCTTCGTCTACACCGTTCGTGCGCATGGCGCGCCACTTATAGTGATCGCCGGCAAGCCAAACCTGGCTCATATTTTCGAAATTGATGTCTTTTGCAATCTGCTCCGGGATCAGGTGGTTGTGGTAATCAATGATAGGCATCGACTTGGCAAAATAATGGTAAAGCCTTTCTGCTGTCGCGTTTTGCAGCAAAAAATTGTCATCTAGGAATGCTTTCATGTAATACTTTTCTTTTAATGCTGGTTGGAAGTTGGAGGTTCGAAGCCCGAATAACGTTCTGCTATAGTGAGACGCCGCGTTTCCAGGGGATAAAATCGTCCTGTCCGTGCCGTACCGAAGCCACCTGTATTTCGCCGCTGGCAACACCTATCACATAATCCAGGATCCGTTCCCCGGCCTGTTCGATGGTCTCATCGCCTTCAATGATCGATCCCGTATCCAGGTCGATGATATCGTTCATCTTGTTATATAATTTCGTATTGCTCGACAGTTTTACCACCGGTGTGATCGGGTTGCCGGTGGGTGTGCCGAGACCCGTAGTGAACAGCACCACGTTTGCGCCCGAGGCTACCTCTGCGGTAGTCGATTCCACGTCGTTCCCGGGTGTACACAACAGGTTCAAACCGGGTTTGGTTACTTTTTCGGGGTAGTCGAGGATAGCCGTTACGGGGGAGGTTCCCCCCTTTTTAGCGGCGCCGGCCGATTTAATGGCATCGGTGATCAGCCCGTCCTTGATATTTCCCGGTGAGGGGTTCATATCAAAACCCGAACCTACCGCCATTGCGCGCTCATTATACGTTTTCATGAGATACCTGAACCGGTCGGCGCTTTCGGTATCCACACAGCGGTCGCTCAGGTTTTGTTCTACGCCGCAAAGCTCGGGGAACTCGGCCAGGATCACCGATCCGCCAAGGGCGATGAGCAGATCGGACGTGTACCCGATCGCCGGGTTGGCAGAGATCCCGGAGAACCCGTCGGACCCGCCGCATTCCAGCCCGATACAGATCTTGCTCAGCGGGGCAGGTTTACGTGTATTTTCATTTGCCCGGATCAAGCCGGCAAAGGTTTGTTTAATGGCCTGGGAAAGCAGCTCGGCTTCCGTTCCTGTCTTCTGCTGATCGAGAATGTACAGCGGTTTGCTGAAAGCCGGGTCGCGTTTAGCGATCTCTTCTTCGAGTATAGATACCTGCGCGTTCTGGCAGCCAAGGCTCAGCACGGTAGCGCCCGCCACATTGGGATGCGTGATATATCCTGCCAAAAGCCCGCATAATGCCTGCGCGTCCTGGCGTGTACCGCCGCATCCGCCGGCATGGGTAAGGAACTTAATGCCATCGATATTCGGGAAAAGCCGGTCTTTGGCCGGAATGGTATCCGGGGAATCGATCTCGGTATACAGGATCTCTTCTATGCCGCTTCCTGATTTGTACATATCGATAAGCGCGCGTGCCTGGTTTTCGTATTTCTTGTTGCGGCCATAACCAAGTTGGGTCACCAGGGCTTCCTGGAGCACCTGCAGGTTACGGTTCTCACAAAACACCATCGGTATCACCAGCCAGTAATTGCCGGTCCCCACGGATCCGTCGGCACGGTGGTAGCCGTTAAAGGTGCGCCCCGCCCATTTCGATACATCGGGCATCTGCCAGCTGGTATGGCGCTCACCCGTGATAAAATCGCTGGCGGCGTGTTTGACGTTCCTGATGGATAACAAGCCACCTTCGGCGATATCCGTTTCGGATTTCCCCACCAATACGCCGTACATGATGATCTCGGTACCAGCGGGTAAGGGAACCGCCGCAAACTTATGTTTCGCTTCAACAAATTCGGGGAGAATGTATTGTTTCCCCTCGTAGCTCACTTGCTCACCTGCCTCAAGGTTAGTTAAGGCAACTATCACATTATCGTCCTTATGAACTTTTAACACTTTCTGCTTCATCTCCTTGGTTTTACTAGGCGCTTTAGGTTGGACGTTTAAAGCCTGGATGCTTACCCGTGGCACAGCTAAGCCCGCGGACTTACAACATAGAACGCCGGACGTCCCACCCTAACCAGCGCTAAATATACTGCATTCCTCACCTATTATGCTACAACCGATTTAAGGTCATTTAGCACTGATATTATCCCTTTAGTCATCATAGTTAGCATTTTACGGGTTACAGACGCTTCAAAGCCCGGCAACAACGTAAGATCGGTATCCCATAAAGCCCGGTCCGACAATACTTTCGCGGCGATCTCCCCGGGGCCGGCATGCTTCCAGGCTTGTGATAGCACGGCCGCCTGGTCGTCGGTAATGCGGTACTCCCGGCCGTTGGCCGAACCGAAGTACTGGTCGCCGTTTTCCTGTTCCGATTTCATGAACAACAGGTACGCAGCGAAGCCTGCGGCAATATGTTCGGGCACTTCTTCCGAGTGCTTGTAATGGTTAAGTAATACCGGCAGCACCCGCATTTTCAATTTTGCCGAAAACTGGGCGGTAATGGCCAGCCACAGGTGTTCGATATGGGGGTTCCTGAACCGGTCGAGCACCTTTGCGGCAAAACCCTTCGCCTCCTGTTCGTTCACCTGGTAAGGAATAGCAGGTGCGATCTCCTGCAGCATCAGGCTGGAAACGAAAGCAGCCATCGCCTCATTGTCCATGGCATTTTTCACGGTATCGAATCCCGCGAGGAAAGCGATACCACAGCTGAGGGTATGTGTGCCGTTCAGCATGCGCAGCTTCAGCTCCCGGAAGATCTCGATATCCGGCGCGATCACCACACCGGGATCGGCCTGGGAGAAGGCGAGCGTTTCGCGTACTTTTTCACCGCCTTCTATCGCCCATAGGCGATATGCCTCGGAAACGATCACGAGGTCGTCGCGGTAACCCAGCTCCCTTTCCAGCGTATCGATGGTAGCCCCGTCGGGCTTACCCGGTACGATCCTGTCTACTAAGGAATTACAAAAAACAATGTGTTTATCTAGCCATTGCATGAATCCGTCGGGGAGTCCGTTCAGTACGGCCAGCCTGGTCACAATGTCTTTCAGCTTTTTCCCGTTATCGATGATGAGCTCGGTCGGCACGATCACCATGCCGCTTTCCTCACTTCCGTGGAAGGCCTCGTAACGGGCCGCGAGGAAGGCGAGCAGCTTACCCGGGAATGAGCGCGGCGGCTGGTCACCAACGCGGTCGGTATCCAGCAACTGGATGCCTACTTCGGTGGTATTGGAGATCACCACTTTCATTTCCGGGTTTTTCGCGCAGGCCAGGATCGCTTGCCAGTCGCCCGATGCGGCAAGCACCCGGCTGATGGACGCGTTGATCATGATCTCGTCTACCTTCTCGTTGTTCTCGATACCCTTAATGGCGTGTGTAAAAAGGCCGTCCTGGTCGTCAAACCCGGACGCGCCACCGGTACCGGTCGACTTAACCACCACGATCCGGCCATTAAAGATCCCCTGGCGGTTAGCTTTATCGATAAAATAATCAGGCAAGCCTCTTAATAAAACTCCGGTGCCAAACTGCAGCACTTTTTCAGGCAGCTGGAATAACGATTCTTGCGGGACTAAATGCTGTGTTTTTACCCGTCCCAGGGACTCACGTGAAAGGATCATCTATCTCTGTTATTTTGTTTTCGGCGCCACCTGCTTCACCAGCCATTTGGCGAAGTCGTTTGCTGCCTTATAATTTTCGAAGCTTGCCGGCAGTTTCCGGCCGTCTACATATTCGTTATAGAACCAGGGATCACCGACGGCGATTACCGTACCTTTGCCATATTTTGCGGTAGCGGCAACCACATCGCCTTTATGGGTAAGCGCTGCTTTGGCGGTGCCGCTTAAGCGGAGGGAGGAAAATTCCTTGATGTACACTTTCCTGGCGGAGGTAAAGACCGGGTTACCGGCCGGGATAGCGATCGCGCCCATTTCGAACTCGCTGCCGGTCACTTTATTCTTGCTGTCTTCATTAAAGTGAATGCCGAAGGTTTCGGCCAGCTGGTTAAAATGGGTAAATTCTGCGTTGCCCGCATCATTGCCAAGCAGTACGAGCACTCCCCCTGCATTTACCCAATCGGCGATCGCTTTTGTATGTGCAGGCTCAACGAAGTTCGGCTTTGGCGATTCTTTTTCCGTGTCGGGGTCTACAATGAGGTAGATGTCGGTCCATTTCAGGTTGGCTGCATCAGGCGCATTGTGGCGGGTGAACAAGGAGGCACCTGTTTGGGTGAACGCTTGCGCCAGGAAATCATATCCATTGTTATCACGTTCTTCCCACAGGTAATGGAAAGGCTCGGAATTGCCCGTAGCCGGCTCCTTGTGTACTTCGTTGTTAAAATAAGAGTCGAGCGCTACCCGAACGCCTTTTCCTGTTTTTGGCGTGGCGGCCAGCTCCATCTCGTTGGAGGCAAGGATCAGTGCGCCCACGCCTTTTGGATCGTTGGTGATCACCTTCTCCCTCATGTAATATTCGTAGCTTCCGTCGCGGTAAGGGTTCCCGCCAAGGCCCGAAACGCTTACGGTACCTTTCAGGTTCACCTTACCGGGGCCGCGTACTTCGATAAACTCTTTGTTGATGCCCGCATATCCTTTTTGTGCGATGGGAAATGCCGATGCCGGCAGGTAGCCTTTGCGTACGCCCTTGGAAACGGTGTATACGAACATGCAGGCAGCCGACGCTTCATGGTAGTTTCCTTTGCCGGTGGGTTTATCCAGCACGTCGTACCAAAGGCCGCTTTTTACCTCCTGCACACTTTTAATGGCGGCGGTTAAACGGGTCAATATGTCGATAAGGTCTTTTCTTTTCGGATGCTCAGCGGGGAAGTAGTCGAGCACATCCACCAGCGCCATGCCGTACCAGCCCATGGCCCTGCCCCAGAAGTTGGGCGAGTTACCGGTCGTTTTATCCGCCCATTGCTGTGCTTTCGATTCATCCCAGCCATGGTACAGCAGGCCTGTTTTCGGATCGCGGGCATGCTTTTCCATGTAGATGAACTGGTTGGCGATGTCGTCAAATACGAAATCGTTTTTTGTCAGCGCGGCGTATTCCGCGTAAAAGGGCTCGCCCATATACAGGCCGTCGAGCCACATCTGGTAAGGATAGACCTTTTTATGCCAGAACCCGCCCTCGTTGGTGCGCGGCTGCTTTTTCAGTTGTTCCCAAAGGGTGTTTGCCGCTTTCAGGTACTTCTCCTGGCCGGTTACTTTATAAAGCGTGATCAGCGAGCGGCCGTTCTTTACGTTGTCGATGTTAAAATCTTCCTGTTTATAACTTGCGATATTTCCCTCTTTATCCACATAATGATCCATAGAGTGCTGGATATAACGGAAATACTCCGGGTTGGCAGTGCGTTTCCAGATGCCGTCGATCCCTTCCAGGATCACTCCCTGGTCGTACGACCATTTGACGGTTTTGCCGGGCGTAAATACCAAGGAGTCCTTCCAGATATCCATCACGGTAGCCGCCATCTTTTCCGAGAGGGATTGGGCATAAGAAAACCCGCTGCCCGTTACCAGGAGCGCGAGTGTTAATAATCTTTTCATCGGTTGGTTAATTATGGTCATTACAGGTTACCTGATTTCGCGGTGGCGCCGGAAGTATAGGTGATCTTCGATTTCGCCTGCCCGGTATCCGTGTTAATCACTTTAATATTGTCGCTTTTTTCTCCCTTCACGCTAAAAAGCAGTGCGGCGCCTTGCGGGTAACTCAGGCCGTCGATGGTAACGGTATTCGAATTAAGCAGGCTTACCACCGGCTCGGTCTCCGTAGGCGCCACCTTTACATTTTTAAGGAAAATACCTTTTGCTTCCTGGATATCGATGCCTGTTTTCGACTGGATGGTTATGTTATCGAGGTAGATATCGGAGATGCTCATTTCAGGCAGACCGCGTACAAAGATCGCTTTCTCTGCGCCGTTGCATACCACGTTACTGATGTGGAAATCCCTGAACACCGGGGTGGCCTCCGTTACCGGGAAGAGCTGCACCTTAGGAGCGTCGCGTTTTTCGCCGTTGAGGGCAACCGGGTCCTGCGCCATGTAATACATATCGAACAGGATGGCCTCTGCCGGAATGTCCCTCATGGTGATGTCTTTAATGTGAATTTTTTCCACTATCCCGCCCCTGCCGCGCGTGGTTTTAAAACGAAGGCCGATGTCTGTCCCGATAAACGCGCAGTTTGAAACAAAGATGTTCCGAGCGCCGCCCGACATTTCGCTGCCGATCACAAATCCGCCATGCGCATGGTAAACGGTACAATTACGAACGATCACATTTTCAGTAGGCATGGCACGTTTACGACCTTCTTCGTCGCGCCCGGATTTAATACAGATCCCGTCGTCGCCCACATCAAAAGAACTTCCTTCTATCAATACGTTTTTGCACGATTCCAGGTCGATCCCGTCTCCATTCTGCGCATACCATGGATTGCGAACAGTGAGGTTCCGTACGGTGAGGTCTTCGCACATGAGCGGATGCAGGCACCAGGCGGGCGAATTCTGGAAAGTCACTCCCTCGAGCAACACCTTTTTGCAGCTGGTAAGCAGCAGGAGGTTGGGACGGAGAAAATCTTTTATTGAATTGTAGAACTCCGGTGTTTTTTCCGGGGAGATCGCACCGGGATTCTTCATTTGCGAGCCCTGGAACGACTTCTGTGACGGGTACCAGGTACGCTGATCGGCGCTTACCAGGCCTCCCGAAGCTACCAGCGTTTTCCATTGCGATTCGGTAAGCTTGTCTTTCTTCACCTGCCGCCAGGCGTCACCGTTCCCGTCGATGATCCCTTTGCCGGTGATGGCGATGTTGGTTTGCCCCGTGGCCGATATGGGCGATTGATTACGCATCTGCGGCAATCCTTCCCAGTTGGCGGCCACGATAGGGTACTGATCGAAGTCTTTTGTAAACTGGAGCAAAGCGCCTTCCTTCAGGTGAAGGTTCACGTTGCTTTTGAGTACGATGGGGCCGGTAAGCCACAACCCCCGGGGAAGCACCACCACACCGCCGCCTTTTTTACTGCAATCGCTGATCGCGGAATTAATGGCGCCCGTATTGAGCGTGATCCCGTCGGCCTTTGCCCCGTATTTCAGGATGCTGAGGGTATCCTTCCTGAACAGTGTCGTTTTTACCACCGGAAGCGCTTTAAACGAATAAGTTTTAGACGCCGCAGGCTGTGCGGACACATAAAACCCGGCGCCTGTAGTACCTGTTAATAAAAATAAAATGATTGTTGTTATCCTGGATTTCATTGCCGGCAGATTATTAGAACTTAGATCAATATTGAACGTTGCGGCACGGTTAAAAGTGTCGGAATAAGCTTGTCAGCCTCGTTTGGTTAGCCATCCTGACTGGCAATTTTAAACAGTTTACGCTTAAAAAAACCGTTTTGACCCAAAAATATTCACGCAATCGTTCCCGGAAAACCTTAGCGATCCATACAGCACAAAGCGGAGAGCCGAAAGCAAAGCGACTGTTAACTTGTGTTGGCAGTCGCTTTGTGCTTTCGGCTCTCCGCTTAAACGCTTGTACCTTTTACCGGTTACCTTAAATCTTTGATCGCTACCGGGTCCATGTCAGCGTATACGAGGTTTTCCCCGCACATCGACCAGATGAAACCGTAGTTGGAAGTTCCGCCGCCGGAATGGATAGACCATGGCGGTGAGATGATCGCCTGGTTATTTTGCACCACCAGGTGGCGTGTTTCCTGCGGTTGCCCCATAAAATGGAATACCACCTGGCCCTCAGGTACATCAAAATAAAAATAAGCTTCCATGCGGCGATCGTGCACGTGCGAAGGCATGGTGTTCCAAACGCTTCCCTTACTTAAAATGGTGAGTCCCATTACCAGCTGGCAGCTTTTTGCACCCTCCAGGTGAATGTACTTGTAAATGGTACGCTCGTTAGCGGTATCGCCGCTGCCGATGGTGACAGGCAATGCCGCTTCCTTTTTGATCAGCTGATGCGGGAATTCCTTATGTGCCGGCACGGAATAGAGGTAAAACCTGGCAGGCTCACTTGCAGACACACTTTTAAAGGTAACTTTCCTGGATCCTTTCCCTGCATATACGGCATCCAGCTTATTCACTTCGTAAGTGGTGCCATCTATATTTATGGCGCCGGCGCCGCCTACGTTGATGATGCCGAGCTCGCGGCGCTCGAGGAAATACTCGGCGCGCAGGTTCTCGTAATTAGGCAATTCGAGCTCCCCAGCTACCGGCACCACACTGCCCACAATGGCGCGGTCGTAATGCGAGTACGTAAAATTGAACTGGTCATCCTGCATCAGGTCCTCGAGCAGGAAATTCGCGCGGAGATCGGCGGTATTTAGGCCACTCACCTCTTTCGGGCTCTGGGCGTAGCGTTGGTTCATTATCATATCTTTTTTGTTTTACGTGATGATCTATCTTCCCATCCACCCACCGTCTACAGTAACGATGGTGCCATTTACATAATCGGAGGCTTTAGAGGCCAGGAAAACGGTCACTCCTTTAAAGTCTTCGGGTTCGCCCCAGCGGTTTGCGGGGATGCGATCGAGGATCGACCGGCTTCTTACGGGATCGTTACGCAAGGCCTCGGTGTTATCCGTGGCGATATAACCCGGTGCGATCCCGTTCACGTTTACTCCTTTTGATGCCCATTCATTCGAAAATGCCTTGATGAGGCTGCCAATGGCGCCTTTGCTCGCGGCGTACCCAGGCACGTTGATCCCGCCCTGGAAGGTAAGCAGCGACGCCGTGAAGATGATCTTGCCGGATCCATGTTCCAGCATCCTGCCGCCAATTTCGCGGGTGATGATAAACTGGCTGTTCAGGTTGATGCCGATCACCTTATCCCAATATTCATCGCTATGTTCGGCGGCCGGCGCACGCATAATGGTACCGGCATTGTTCACCAGGATATCTATCCGCGGATTTTCGGCGAGCACCTTACCGGTAAAAGCGTTCACGGAACTCCGGTCTTCGAAATCGCATTGGTAAGCGGCAAATTTCCGTCCGGTGGCGGCTACTTCCTGTTCGGTATCACTGCCGGCGGTTAATGACGACGAAACACCTATAATGTCGGCACCCGCTTCCGCCAGGGCGATCGCCATTGCTTTGCCGATGCCCCTGCTGCACCCGGTTACCAGGGCAGTTTTACCGGTCAGATCAAATAAAGAGTTCAGGCTCATAATTACTTCGACTTTTTTGCGTGGCAAATTACAGCTTAATCCCATAAGATTAAACAGCGCAGGCGATTTAATCTATCCGGGTTTCATGACATTAAGACGACCGATATGTATACAAAAGCAGACAGATCAATTTAAGAGAAACCCGGCAAAAAAACCGAACAAGTTCAAAATCAGCCATTTTAGATACATTTTAACCAGGTCATGGCAATCGGTACAAAAATCGCAATACCGTTAACACAACAACGATATTAAACGCTAAACATACCGTCATGAAAATCACCAACGAAACTATCAGCCATACTGTTCTCAATAAATTTGATAAAGAGTTAAAAGCGATCCTGCTTCATGACCTTAAACAGTTCCGCAAATCGCAGGGCCAGTTCCTACGCAACACCAGCAGCAGCAAACAAGTTCCTGATCAGAACTTGATGGTTGCCTGATCAATCATATATATACCTTTTACAACAAGAAAAAGCCTCGTTTCCTTTGGGAGACGGGGCTTTTTTATGAGGGGAGTCGTTCTGGGATCTGATAATAAGGAATCTCCCTGAACTTTATGGATCAAGCTTAGTTTCCGGGGAGTAGATTTGGCTGTCAGCTATCAGCATTCAGCCCGTAAGTATACCTTGTAAGATAAGTAATTGACGTTGAGCTCTTCCTGAGTAGTATTCCAGGTTTGACAGTGTAATTAAAGCTGATCGCTGATAGCTGAAAGCTAATAGCTCCCAAACTTTTAAGCCTGATCCAACTTTATCTCCCGCTGGAGGGAATCCCAGAAGGGGAGGGAGTAATGGAGATCAAGCGACAAATCCGGAAAGCATTATAGGAAACTTCGTCCGCAATTTACGATCTTAGCCGTTCAAAGGCATTCGCATGAAATCTTACAATCGTTTCAACAACATCACCGGCTGGTCTGTGTTTGCACTGGCTGCTTTCGTATACCTGCGGACCATGGAGCCCACCGTCAGTTTTTGGGATTGCGGGGAGTTTATCGCTTCCGCGTTCGGGCTGCAGGCGGGGCATCAGCCGGGAGCGCCGTTATTTATGATGACCGGGAAACTATTCTCGCTGGCCGCTTCCACGCCAGAGCGGGTCGCCTTTTGGGTAAATGCCAGCTCGGCACTGGCCAGCGCGGCCACTATCCTGTTCCTGTTCTGGACCATCACGGCATTTGCCTGTAAATTACTGGTAAAGCCTGGCGAAATTCTCAGCCGTGTACAGATGATCAGCGTACTGGGTGCCGGGGCCACCGGTGCGCTTGCCTATACGTTCTCCGATTCGTTCTGGTTCTCTGCGGTAGAGGCAGAGGTATACGCTTTGTCGTCGCTCTGTACCGCCGTTGCGTTCTGGGGCATTTTAAAATGGGATGCCCGCGCAGATCAGCCGGGGGCCGACAAATGGCTTATTTTTATCGCGTACATCACCGGTCTTTCTATCGGGGTGCACCTGCTTAACCTGCTGGTGATCCCTACCATTGCACTGGTTTACTACTTCCGCAAAACAAAACGGGTCACTTTTAAGGGAACCGTCCTTGCGCTGTTTGCCGGGTTCGGCATATTTGCCTTCGTATTATATGGGGTGATCCAGTACCTGATCTGGTTCGCCTTCCGTGCCGACCTGTTCTCGGTGAATACCCTTGGCCTCGGTTTTAACGGCGGCGCGTTCTTTTTCGCCCTCGTAGTGATCTCGGCGCTTACCTGGGCCATTTTTTATTCGGTCCGGGCAAAGAAGGTGCAGCTTAACCTAGCCCTGCTCGGGATGGCTTTCCTGCTCGTAGGATATTCTTCTTACGCCATGATCGCTATCCGCTCGAATGCCAAAACAGCCATTAACATCAGTAACCCCGACAATGCCTTTTCACTGTTCGAGTACCTTGCCCGTGAGCAATACGGCCAGAACCCGCTTGTTTACGGCAATTATTTCGATTCCGAAGTTTCCGGCGTAAAAGAAGGCGGCGAGCTTTACCGGAAGGGGAAATCCCGTTACGAGTCGGCCGGTAAGAAATTTGATTATACCTACGACCGCAATACCCTGCTGCCCAGGATGTACAGCCAGAAACCCGAGCACGTGAAGTTCTACAAGAATTGGATGAACATCGGCGAAGACCGGAAAGCCAATTTTGCCGATAACGTCGGGTTCCTCGGCTCCTACCAGCTGGGGTACATGTACCTACGCTATTTCCTCTGGAACTTTTCCGGCAAACAAAACGACCTGCAGGGCCAGGGCGAGCGCGAAAATGGCAACTGGATCTCGGGCGTTAAATCGCTGGATGCCCTGCGCCTGGGAAACCAGGACAAACTTTCGCCCGCCCAAACCGCCAACCAGGGCTATAACCGTTTCTTTGCGCTTCCGCTGATGCTGGGGCTGGCAGGCGTGTTCTACCAGTTCCGCAAAAGCAGGAAAGATATCGGCGTGCTTGGCATGCTGTTCTTTTCTACCGGCATACTGATCGTGCTTTGTATCAACCAGGACCCGCTGCAGGTGCGTGAACGTGATTATGTTTACTCAGGCTCATTCTATGTCTTCGCTATCTGGATCGGGTTAGGTGTACTGGCCGTGAGAGACCTGCTTAACCGCGTAACACCTGCCATGGTGAGCACCGGCCTGGCACTCGTGATCTGTATTGCGGCGGCTCCCGCCATTATGGGAATCGGGGGCTGGGACGATCACGACCGCTCCAGCCGCTATACCGCCCGCGACCTCGCAGCCAACTACCTCAATTCCTGCGCACCAAACGCCATCCTGTTTACCAATGCCGACAATGATACCTATCCTTTATGGTATGTGCAGCAGGTGGAAGGTATACGAAAAGATGTCCGCGTAGTATGTATCCAGCTGCTGTACAACGACTCGTACATCAACCAGATGAAAAAACAACTGTTCAGCTCGGCACCTCTTCCCATCACCATGCCGGAGGAAAAATACGCGCGCGGCACCCGCGATTACCTGCCGTTTGTGGATTATGGCCTCACGGATTCCGTAGAGCTTAAAGATATGCTCGAGGTGATGCTTTCTGAAAATGATGCCGATAAGGTGGAAATGCGCGACGGCTCGAAAGAAAACTTCCTGCCCTCCAAGAAGATGAAGATCTCCGTAGATGCACAGGAGGTGATCGCCTCCAAAACCATCGACCCGGCCAGGCACGCAGGTATCGCCAAAAAGATCGAATGGAACTATAACAAGAATTTTGTGACCCGCGCCGACCTGGCCGTGCTCGATATCCTGGCCAACAACCATTGGAAGCGGCCGATCTACTTCGCGGGAAGTTCCAGCAGCGACACTTATATGGGTCTCGACCGTTATTTATACTCGGAAGGTTATGCCTATCGTCTCCTGCCTATCGAACGCGCGGCAGCGGATAACCGCGATAAAACAGATATGACCAACACCGGGGCGATGTACGAGAACATGATGCACAAATTCCGGTACTCGTTTAACCAGGCCAGTTACCTCGATCCCGAGTCGCGCCGGGTAGCCAACGGCACATGGGACGCGATGAATATCCTCGCTTCGAACCTTTACAGCGAAGGCAGGATCGCCGATTCCAAACGGGTAATGGACAAAGCCATGTCATCGCTTCCCATGAAAAATTACGGATTCGTTGATTCGGTGAATAAGTACCAGGCGGCCGCCAACCTGTACCGGCTAAAAGAGACCGGCAAGGCCAACCAACTGATGAACAGCGTAAACGAATACATTTCGGGTGAGCTGAACTACTATGCAAGCCTTGACGGCGAGGCACAACGCAGTTCGGTGGGCGAGCTGAGCCGATTGGTTTCGCTGCTCGAAGCCTGCAAAGCCCTCGCTGCCGGGCATCGGCAGCCGCAGTTGCTGAAGGATATCGACAGGGTATATAAAAAAGCGCAGGAAGGAATGGTGTTTTCCCTGCAAGTTTAATTTGAATGATAAAACGCTTTCTTCTTTTTCTCTGTATCTGTGCATGGACATTCACGGCCCGTCCGCAAACCCCGGACGCCCAGGGCGGTATCGCCGACAGCACCCGGGCGAAAAGGACCTATGCGTTCCGCGATTCGGCCTCGCTGGCGCGATGGATGGCCCGCAGGGATTCGGTAAGGGAAGCGCGGGACTCGATTAAAGCGATCAGCGATTCGCTGTCGCGGGTATGGATCGGGCGCCCGGATCCGAACCGGCCCAACCAGTTCGTAGACAGCCTGGTGGAACTGTACACGGTAAAGGACCTCGACTTCCAGGCCTGGGCGAGGAAGTTCCCGCATAAAGTGAACCGGTACGACCAGGGAAAATCTCGTCCCAAAGGAGAGCCCTGGGTGATCGGGTACATCATCCTCCTGCTGTTATTCTTCGCCATCCTTAAAAAAGCCGCGGCAAAAGAGATGGTTATTATCCTGCAATCCTTTTTCAGCAACCGCATTCTCAGCCAGATCAGTAAAGAAGCCAACCTGTTCAGCTCGTGGCCGTTCATCCTCCTTTACATCCTGTTCGGTTTCACCATCGGTATGCTGCTTTACCTTTCGGGGAGATATTTCCAGCTCGCTTATGCTTACAGCGGGATCCAGCTGCTTATCCTGCTGTCGCTATCGGTGATCGGGTTGTTTACCCTCAAGATCCTGCTGTCGCTCGTGCTCGGTTACCTCTTCGATGTGCAGCGGCTGGCGCGCGAATATGTGTCGATCCTGTACCTCACCTACTTCAACGCGGCGATTCTTTACCTGCCGCTCATCCTGGCATTCAGCCTTACGCCGGGCAGGTTCGCCCAGCTTTATATCTATATAGCTATCGCACTGCTGGTGCTGATCTTTATCTTTCAATTTCTTCGCGCAGGGATAAACATTTTATCAAATTACCGATTTCCAAAAATGTATTTATTTATCTATCTTTGCGCCCTCGAAGTTTGCCCGTTATTAATTCTAATTAAAGCACTTAGGTTTTAGGCCTCGGAATCATATGCAAGCAGTACCAGACGCAAGGAAAAGGAAAGTAAAGAGTATTTTGGTCACACTGCCCAAACCCGACACTGATAAGTCGCCGTATTTTGAGCTGGCTAAAAAGTATAACCTGAAGGTTGATTTCCGGTCGTTCATTCATGTGGAAGGCGTTTCGGCCAAGGATTTCCGGAAAGAGAAGATCAACCTGCCGGAATTTACCGCTGTGATCTTTACCAGCCGCAACGCCGTAGACCATTTTTTCAGGATCTGCGAAGAGATGCGTTTCGAAGTGCCCGCAGAGATGAAGTATTTCTGTATTTCAGAAACCATCGCGCTTTATCTCCAGAAATACATCCAGTACCGCAAACGCAAGATCTTTTTCGGCAAGCAAACCGCTTCAGACCTGGCGGAAGTGTTAAAGAAACATGCCGCCGAAAAGTTCCTCTACCCCTGCTCTGACGTAGCCGCGGAAGAAACCCAGAAATTCCTCCAGGACAACGGTTACAACTTTAAACCGGCCATCCTGTTCCGCACGGTCTGCAGCGACCTTTCCGACCTGGCGGACGTATTCTACGACATCATCGCTTTTTTCAGCCCGTCGAGCATTCAATCGCTCTATAAGAACTTCCCCGGTTTCAGCCAGAACAATACACGGATCGCCGCCTTTGGCGCCAGTACCCATAAAGCACTGGTTGAACGTGGTTTGATACTCGATATCCCAGCTCCAACGCCCATAGCACCCAGCATGACGATGGCGATCGAGCAATATATTAAACAAGCAAATAAATAATTTCACGCGCCCACAATTATCCGTTGGCTACTCACGTTATTTACCAGTCTTAACAAACTTTTTACTTAGTTTATACGTATAGTTTTAAGTACTGACAGACATAACGCGACTCGTTTAATAGCCTTATGGATAGCATGATAGGCTGTAAGCACAATTGGACGGCACAATTTATAGCCGTTCGATTCTTTTGTTTATATTCGAAAAAAATTTGATTAGTATATATTACCGGAACTTTCAGAATAAACGGATTGCCCTAATGAAACCCCGATAAGCCATTACTCACCATACATAGAATAATGGTTCATCGACGCTTCGTTGCCTTTAAAGAACAAATTATCCCAATGAAAAAATTTTACTTTATCGCTCTTTTATCTTGTGCAGCAGTATGGAGTAGCTGTGGCAGCAATGCTGGTGGGGAACTGGTAGGAGTACGCAGTAAAAAATTTAACAACCAACGTGTACCTTACGGGATGGTTTATATACCCGGCGGCTCCTTCATCATGGGACAGACCGACCAGGATATCACCTTTGCACAGATCGCACAGAACAAACAAGTAACCGTTCAGGCTTTTTATATGGATGAAACCGAGATCACCAATGCCGAATACCGGCAATTTGTGAACTGGGTACGCGATTCCATCGCATTAACAGATTACTTACAGGACCAGAACTACTATATCCAGCCGAGGAGAGGCTCCGCGGCTTCTGCTACCGGCCAGAAATACATCGACTGGAAAAAGGTGGGCAACGGCTCGAAGCTTTGGGCCGGGACGAGAGGCACTGCGGCGGCAACCTCACAGAAGCTCCAGGCGATGTACTACCAGGGCGATGACCGGATCTTCGACCGCAACGAGATCGATGTGCGCCTGCTCAAATACCAGTTCGCCATGATGCAGTATCGCCTGGCATCTAACGGCCGCTTCAATAAAGACCTTAAACGCGCCGACTTTATCCTGAGAGATACCGTAAGCGTTTACCCCGATACCCTCGTATGGCTGAACGATTTCACCTACGCACAGAACGACCCGATGGTGCAGGGCTACTTTTCACACCCGTCGTTTGACAATTACCCGGTGGTAGGTGTTGACTGGAGACAAGCCCGCGCTTTTACCGTATGGCGCACCCGCTGGTACGAAGGTTACGCACATTCGCGCAAAATGCCGGCAAACGGACGTCTTCCTTACGAATTACCCAGCGAAGCAGAATTTGAATACGCCGCAAGAGGCGGAAGGATCGGCGATGCCTACCCATGGGGCGGTCCCTATATCCGCAATGCGAAAGGCTGCTTAATGGCCAACTTTAAACCAGGAAGAGGAAACTACGTGGACGACGGCGGTGCATTTACCGTGAACGTGCGTTCCTATTTCCCCAATGATTTCGGGCTTTACAACATGGCGGGGAACGTAGCCGAATGGACGTCCTCGGCTTACGACGAGTCGTCTCCTCAATTTGTACACGACCTCAACCCCTCCTACTCATACGAAGCAAAAGCCTCTGACCCGGCTGTGCTTAAACGTAAAACCGTGAAGGGCGGATCCTGGAAAGATATCGGTTATTTCCTCCAGAATTCGGCCAGCACCTACGAATACCAGGATACCTCCAAATCGTATATCGGTTTCAGGTGCGTAACCAAATTCCCCGGCAGAGATATCCGGGATAAGAACTAATCTTTCTATTAATCAACATTTATATCTACGAACAGGACAGACGCTATGGCTGCTAAGAAAAAATTTAATGCACTGCATACCGCAATTTCATGGGGAGCGAGTATCGTAATTATCGGAGCACTTTTTAAGATCCTTCACTTAGGGGGCGTTTACAGTAACTGGGCCATCGGTATCGGGCTTGGAGTTGAAGCATTATTATTCTTTATCACCGGTTTCAATCCGCCGGCGGAAGACGTAGAGTGGGCACGCGTTTATCCTGAGCTTGACCCCAGCTTCAGCGGCGAGCTTCCTAAGGCTACGGTTCGCCAGCAGGTAAGCAGCGGGCCGTCGATCACCGCAGGTCTCGATAAGATGATGGAAGACGCCAAGATCGGCCCTGAACTGATCCAGAGCCTCGGTACCGGCCTGCGTACGTTCGGCGACAAGGTAACGGCCATCTCCAACGTGGCCGATACTTCTTGGGCAACCACCGAGTTTACCGCGAAACTTAAAACGGCTTCCGGCAGCTATGATCAGCTGAATACCGCATTCCAGAAAGCCACCGCCAACCTGACCGAAATGGCCGGCAGCGCCGGAGATACCAAAGCATACCACGAACAGGTAAACAACCTGGCAAAGAATCTCTCCGCACTCAACGCCGTATACGAGCTGGAACTGCAGGATTCGAGCGCACACCTTAAATCGATGAATAAATTCTACCAGAATCTTTCCCTCACGATGCAGAACTTTAACGAGTCGCTCGAAGATTCGAAACAATTTAAGGACGAGATCGCACGCCTGTCGAAAAACCTGTCTTCACTGAACGCGATCTATGGCAATATGCTTACCGCGATGAACCAGCCAAGAGGTTAGTTATTCTTTAAACAGACAATTACACAACTACTTAAGGTAAAACATGGCTGGAGGAAAAGAAACAACGAGGCAGAAGATGATCAACATCATGTACCTGGTATTGCTTGCAATGCTGGCACTGAATGTCTCGGATACTATTTTAAATGCCTTTAAAAGCTTAAACGATAGTTTGGATACCTCCAAAACTAACGTGAGCTCGAGTTTGAACTCACTTTTTGACTCATTCGAAAACACCAAGCTGAAAAACGAGCCAGGCAAGGCACGTCCCCTGTGGGAAAAAGCCAACAAGGCAAAGGCGATCGGCGAAGACCTGAATAACTACGTAGAAAACCTCAAAAAGGAGTTCGTAAAAGAGGGCCAGGGATACAGCGAAGAAACCGGCGACCTCGTTGAACGTGCCAACCTGGATATCTCGAGCACGGTAATGATCAACCGGAAAGAAGGCGAAAAACTGAAAAGCAAGATCAACTCAACCCGCGAACAGCTGCTTGCATTGCTTAACCCGGAACAAAGAAGCGGCCTAACCTTCTCGCTTGAAGCGAAAGACCCGGCTAAGTCCGTCGAAGGCAAGAAAAAATGGGAAGAGATTAATTTTGGTGAAGGTATTCCGCTAACGGCAGCGATGACCGCCCTGACCAAGATCCAGGCAGACGTAAAAAATGCGGAATCGGACGTAGTAAAAAGGATCTTTGGTGAAATGGATAAAGCGGTGGTGAACCTGGATAAATTCAGTGCGGTTGCCGTGGCGCCGACTTCCTACCTCATCGTAGGACAGCCTTACACGGCCGAGGTATTTTTAACCGCTTATGACTCCCGTTCGAACCCCGCCATCACCGTTAACGGGTCTTCCCTCACCGTCAAAGATGGTAAAGGAACTTATTCCGTAAGCACGGTAAAGGAAGGGATGTTTAGCTGGAAAGGTACCGTAAGGGTAAGACAAACCGACGGAACGTTTAAAACTTACGAAACTCCTGAGCAGAAATACCAGGTAGCGCGTCCTTCAGCCGTGGTATCTCCTGATGCGATGAACGTATTTTATGTTGGCGTACCTAACCCGGTATCAGTATCGGCGCCCGGGATCCCCAAGGAAAGCTTATCTGTGAATATCTCCGCCGGCGACATTAAAGGGTCCTCGGGTAAATATTCGGTAAACGTTACCAGCCCCGGCTCTAAAGTGAGCGTGATCGTTTCCGCCAATATCGGCGGGAAAGTACAGCAAATCGGCAGCTCGGAGTTCCGCGTAAAAAGAATTCCCGACCCCATTGCAAAATGGGCCGGCAAAACCGGCGGCGCAATGGCTGCCGCGGCCATCAGGTCACAAAGCAAGCTGTTCGCCGTATTGGAGAACTTCGATTTTGCCGCCAGCTTTAACGTAACCCGGTTCACCATGCTGGTAATCCCTACCCGGGGTGACGTAGTAAAGGAAACAACCAGCGGTAACACGCTTAACCCTAAAATGCAGGCAGCTCTCGCAAAAGTAACACCTGGTTTCAGGGTAATATTCGACGACATTGTGGCGGTCGGACCTGATGGTTCGCAGCGCCTGCTGAATGGCGTAATTTTAAATGCTAATTAATAAGGGCTTATGAAGAAGATCATTTTATTGGTATTTGCCGGCTTGCTAAGCACCGTTGCGCTTGCACAACAGGCAAACCTTAGCAATTCCACCAAACCGATCTTAGACACCGTTCCCCTGGATGGGGTATACCGTAAAGGCAACCTCCTCGATGCAAAGGTCACCCC
Organism: Hufsiella ginkgonis; assembly: GCF_009834915.1. Taxonomy (GTDB): domain Bacteria; phylum Bacteroidota; class Bacteroidia; order Sphingobacteriales; family Sphingobacteriaceae; genus Hufsiella; species Hufsiella ginkgonis. Next base: position 259,543 of record NZ_WVHS01000005.1, read on the forward strand.
TTACGCCAATATCCGGGAAGCCGATGTAATTTACCGCAAGCGGATCTGGCGCCAGATCGATCTTCGCCAGAAGATGAACCGCCCGTACGCGTCTCCAAAATCAAGACTGATCGACGTGATCATGAACGCGGTGATGAGCGGGGAGCTGACAGCCTATGCCAACCTGGACGGAAAAGATTCATTGGGAAGGGACCTCGCATTTACCCAGATCCTGACCGCAACAGAAGCTAAGGCCAAATTTGCCGATAGCGTGGTAATCCCTGAGATCGACAGCACCGGTCAGCAAATAGGCTCGCACATGGCTGCCGGTGAGTTTAACCCTGATAGTATCCTGCGTTTCCAGATTAAGGAAGACTGGCTGTTCGACAAACAGCGTTCCGTTTGGGAAAGACGCATCATCTCCATCGCCCCGATGGTGACCATCAGAGCCGCAGGACAAGACCTCGGGGAGATCGCCGCTTTCCAGATCTATTTCCCCGAAGCACGACACATCTTCGTGACCAAGGAGGTAGTGAATGCGCATAACGATGCCATCGGCCTGAGTTACGACGATATATTTGTGAAAGGGCTCTTTGACAGTTATATTGTCAAGCAGTCCAACAACGATGATCTGCGAATTAAGGATTACGCGATTGGTATCGACCGGCTTTACGAATCAGAACGGATCAAGAAAGAGCTGATGGACTGGGAGCATGACCTCTGGTCATACTAACTTGACGGCAGATCTATTGCCGGATCCGTTTTGTGCGCTGCAAAATATTCCAGCAGGGTTTTCGTCTGCCTGGTATTCAGCACCTGCATCAATTCCGGTTCCGAGGCTTCCCGGATCCGCTTTACGGATTTAAAATGCCTGAGCAGCTTTTCCGCGGAGGTCTTGCCAATACCGGCGATGCTTTCCAGCTCGGTTACCAGGGTTCCTTTATTTCTTTTCTTGCGGTGGAAAGTGATCCCGAACCGGTGCGCTTCATCCCGCAACTGCTGGATGATCTTTAATGTTTCTGATTTCTTGTCGAGGTACATGGGGTACTGGTCGCCCGGGTAAAAGATCTCTTCCAGGCGCTTGGCGATACCGATCATGGTCACCTGTGTTTCTATGCCAAGCAGCCGGAGGCTTTTTTGAGCCGAAGAGAGCTGTCCCTTTCCACCGTCTATTACGATCAGCTGCGGCAGCGGTTCGCCTTCTTCGAGCAGCCGCCGGTACCGGCGGTGGACCGCCTCTTCCATGGTGGCGAAATCGTTCGGACCTTCCACCGTTTTCACGTTGAAATGACGATAATCCTTTTTTGAGGGCCTTGCGTCCTTAAATACCACGATGGCCGACACCGGGTATTTGCCCTGGAAGTTAGAGTTATCAAAACACTCGATATGCCGCGGCAATTCCGTCATGCGCAGGTCCTTCATCATCTGTGCAAGGAGGCGCTCGGTGCGCAACTCCGGGTTCAGTTTCTCGTACTGGTCGAGCTTATCCCGCTTGAAAAAGACCACGTTCTTTTGAGAAAGTTCCAGTAATTTCTTCTTTTCTCCCTGTTTAGGTACAGTGAACCTGATTCCCGGGTCGTCGAGCTCCAGCTCAAACGGCACGATGATCTCCTTGGAGGAGCTGTTAAACCGGGTGCGGAATTCGGAGATGGCGATGGTTAACAGCTCCTCATCGGTTTCGTCCAGGCGTTTTTTGATCTCCAGTGTTTGCGTCTGGATCACGGTACCGTTCATCACCTTCAGGAAATTCACAAAGGCATAACGCTCTTCGGAGGCGATGCTGAACACATCGATGTCGGAGATGGAAGAATTCACGATGGTGGACTTGCTCTGGTAACGGTCGAGCAGGTCGTACTGCCGTTTTAAGCGGTGGGCCAGTTCAAAATTCAGTTCGGAAGAAGCCTTCTCAAGGTCGCCGCGGAGATTGCGGATCACCCCGCTGATCTTCCCGTTCAGGATATCTTTAATGTCCTCGATACTCCGGTTATAGTCGTCCTCCGGCTGGAATGCCTGGCAGGGACCCTTACAGTTCCCGATCTGGTATTCGAGGCAAACCTTGAACTTGCCGGCCGCGATATTTTCCGGCGTAAGCGGCAGGTTACAAGTACGCAGCGGGTAGATCTCCTTTACCATATCCAGGATGGTGTGCATCATGCTTATGGAGGCATACGGACCGAAATACTTCGACCCGTCTTTAATGATCTTACGCGTCCAGTAAATCCTCGGATAGCGCTCATTTTTGATCACGATCCAGGGATAGGTCTTATCATCCTTCAGCATCACGTTGTAACGTGGCTGGTGCTTTTTTATCAGGCTGTTTTCGAGCAACCAGGCATCGATCTCGGTGTCGACGATGGTAAACGTGATCTTGTTGATCTTGCTCACCAATACACGCGTTTTGGCATTTACGCGGTAGTTGTCCTTAATAAAATAACTGGTTACCCGGTTGCGAAGGTTTTTGGCTTTGCCGATATAGATCAGTTCGCCGGCGTTATCCCAATACTGGTATACACCCGGTTTATGAGGAATATTCTTAATAACAGCACGATAATCAAACTTTTCCATACCTGGCAGAAGGGCGGGAGAAAACGACGAAGTTAAAACCTTATTTTGGGATCTGCAGCTTTTACCGAATCAGCGCCACCATAGGCATCGCAGTTAAGCTCAATATTCACGCCCCCGGCAGGCGGCTCGAAATCGGTTTTAGGGATATTTAGTTTAGGATCGGCGTATACCCGCTTCATATAGCGTGCGAACACCGGCAGCGCCGATTTAGCGCCTTCTCCCTGGTCGGTAGAGGCAAAATGCACGGTACGTTCCTCGAAACCTGTCCATACGCCGGTAACCAACCTCGGGGTAATGCCGATGAACCAGCCGTCGGAGTTTTCCTGGGTAGTGCCCGTTTTTCCCCCAATGGGATTGGTCAAGCCATATTCATACTGGATCCTGCGCCCGGTACCTCTTTGTACCACGCCTTTCAGCATATCGGTCATTACATAGGCCGTAGACGGATCGAGCACCATTTTTTGCTGCGGATGCTTGCCGGTATAGATCACGTTACCTTTGCGGTCTTCTATCTTCAGCAGGTAGGTAGGCGCTGTCCAGATGCCGTGATTTACGAAAGCCGAATAAGCGCCTACCATATCGTACACGCTGGCGTCGAACACCCCGAGGCAGATCGGGTTCACTGGTTCCACGCGGCTGGTAATACCCATCTTTTCGATCAGCGTTTTAACGGCAGTGGGGCCAACCATCTTCATCATGTAAGCCGTCACATAGTTCTGGGAAAATGCCAGCGCCGTTTTAAGAGTGATAGCGCCCGGCAGCGGTTTGTATGCCTTTGGATGCCACTCCTCGCCATAACCATTGTCGAGTGTAACAGGCTCGTTCAGCACCTGGTAACAGGGCGAATAACCGTTGCTCCCGATCGCTACAGCGTACGTAAAAGGCTTAGCGGTAGAGCCAACCTGGCGGGTACCGACTTTTACCTGGTCGTACTTGAAATACTCGAAATTATTCCCGCCGACCCAGGCTTTAATGTGCCCGTTGACCGGGTCCATAGACATCAGCGAATTGCGCAGCACCAGTTTATAGTACTTGACGGAGTCCATAGGGCGCATCACGGTATCGATGTCTCCCTTCCAGCTAAAGATCTTCATCTTAACCGGCTTCCGGAATTCGGCGAAGATCGCTTCATCAGACAAGCCGGATTCCTGCAGCTCCGCATAACGTCCCGAATTGCGCACGGCCTTGAACAACATTTTCTCAAACGCGGGGTTGGTTTTAAACGGATCGCGTCCGTGCCATTGCTGGTTAAACTGCACCTGCAGGATCTTGAGGTATTCCTTCTGGGAGGTTTCCGCATACCGCTGCATATCTGCGTTGATGGTCGTGTAGATCTTCAACCCGTCGCGATCGAGGTCATAAGGCGTACCATCTGCTTTATAGATAGATTGCTCTTCGAAGATCTTCTGGATCTCCGATTTAAGTACCGCCCTGAAATAAGGCGCCAGGCCCAGGTTGGTAGTGAGCGGGCTTACTTTTACGCCCAGCGGCATCGCTTTGTATTCTGCGGCTTCGGTTTCACCGAGATAGCCTTTTTCTACCATGCGGTTCAGCACCAGGTTTCGCCTGCGGGTGGTATTCTCCGGGTACCTGACCGGCGAGAACTTGCCCGGTCCGTTCACCATCCCTACCAGTAAGGCCGCCTGGTCTGGCTTCAACTTGGAAGGCGGGACCCTGAAATAGGTCAGCGATGCCGAGTTTATCCCGAAAGTGCTGTAGGCGCCCCAGTCAACCGTGTTCAGGTACATGGTAATGATCTCTTCCTTGGTATAGGAACGCTCCAGCTTCACCGCAAGGATCCATTCCTGCAGCTTCTGGACGATGCGTTTGATCTTGCTTCCTTTTGCGCGGCCTTCTTTGGAGAACATATTAAGCGCCAGCTGCTGGGTAATGGTACTCCCCCCCTGCTGCCTGCCGATAAGCGTATAGAAAACAGACGCGAGTGTACGGCTGAAATCTATGCCCGAGTGCTCATAGAAACGTTTATCTTCCGTGGCCACTAGGGCATTGATCACGTTGGGAGAGATCTCATCGTAGGTGACCGGCGTACGGTTCTGGATATAATAAGTGCCCAGGGTTTCCCCGTCTTCCGAGATCACGGAGGAGGCGAGATTACTTTTCGGGTTTTCGAGCACGCTGGTGGATGGAAGCGCCCCGAACAGGCCCAGCCCCACACTAAAAAGCAGGATGATCCCGAACGCGACACAACCGACCACGATCTTCCAGAATCGTATGGTATAGCGCCTGATCTCTTGTTTCGTTAATTGGTTATGATGATGCCTTTGCTGCATTGCCATTATAGCTTCCTGTAAAAATCGTAGTAAGAATTGATCTCATTGCGGTTCATCAGCTTGTCGAGCTCCGCCTTGCTAATCACAAAGGTATTGTATTTTTCCGCCGGAACTTTCATGATATCCCCGATCATGGGTAAGATGCGTCGTTCATACGCCTTAACGGCCGAAAGCGTGGAGAACTTGCCAACCAATACCAGCTGGTTCTCTTTGTTCACCGGCTTAAGGTCATGCCGGACGGGCAGCGACGCGAAGTTCGACCGGTTAAACTGCCCGATCCCAAAGCGGGAAGGGCTCAGGTTCACCCGCGGGTCGGCCACGCTGATCACGAAATAATACTCGGCAGTATCCGGGAGGCTGTACAAAGGGGGAGCTGCAGGGGGCCCGGAAACAGGCGGATTATTTACCGGCGGAGCAGTGACCGGCTGCGTGATCACAGGCTGTGCGGTTATTGATGGTGTGGTTACAGGCTGCGTAACGGTTGGCTGCATGGTTGCCGGTTGTGTAGCCGGCGCCTTCTCCACAGGGTTTGCCGGCGCTTCTTTTTTCGGTTCCGCCACCGGCTCTTTACGGGGACTGGTTACAGCTACGGCGCCCACTTGTTGCGGCGCCGGTTCCGCTTTGGGCTCTATGGCAAAAACAGAGGCCGGATCGAAATCCACCAGGGCCACCGGTCGCTGCTCCAGCATCGTGCGGTTAGCGGCAATAAACTCAAGCTGCTGCTTCACCAGCGGAGTGACCATCTTATCGTCGGGGTACGTATCGGCCAGTTTCCTGAGCGAAGCCTCGAACGGATCGATCTTTTGGGTTCTGCCCGTACCCAGCGCAGCGAGATAAGCAAACTGGGAAGATAAATTTGAGCGCCCGTACCGGTCTTCCGTTTTTCCCGCAAAGTCGATAACGCCCGGGTAATTCTTTCCAAGGTACAGGTTGTAGGCGTCGGTATAGGCCTGGTTCAATGCCAGCGCGCGCTCGTCGGCTTTTTTCGAATAATCCGGGTCCAGGATGATCCTGGAATATACGCTCCCGGGAAATTTCGTAAGCAGCAGTTCCTTGTACTCCGCCGATCTTGGAGGATTAGCCGTGCTGTATAAGCGGTAAAGGTTGTAATACACCGCAGCGTTAAAGGCGTTACCCGGAAATCGTTTAGCCAGCAACTCGTATGTTTCGATGGCTGCGGCTTCGTCTTTAAGCTCGTCCTTATAAAAACCGGCGATATCATAATAGGAATTGATGATCTTCTGGTTCGACTGCTCAAGCTGTACGCCGGTAAGCGGCAGGTTATCGGTGTAGGTTTTGGTAAGTGCGGTTTCGTTGCCGGAAGCTATCTCCTCCGGCATGGCGCTCCCAGGTGTATTGGCGTCGGGATTGGTGTTCATGGCCACCGCATCTGCCGCCGTACCGCTCCCGCGGCGCCAGTTATCTTCCAGCTTGCGGTTGCCCCACCTGCGCTTAAAGTCCGAAAGGCCCTGGCTCAGCGCCATGGTATTGTTAAAATAGAACTTACTCCCGGCTGCGGCTGCTTTTCCCTGTATCTCGATGCCGTTACTTCCTCCGCCTGTATTCCCTGCCCCGGTCGGGGCTTGTTCAGCCGACCTGCTTACCTGTGCGCGAACCAGCTCGGCAATGCGCTTTTCACGTGCCTCGCCGGGCAGCTTCACCAGCATCTGCAGGGTATCCTGCACGGCGATCTCGCGAAAGCGGCCTGCCAGGAGATCGAGGTTGGCAGACTTGATCCTGATCGTCTCGTAACCCGGGTAGGTTTGCGGCAGCGCGTTCAGGGTACTGTCGTAATACGCTTTGGCATCTACGTAATCCGCGTTCCTGAAATTGAGCTCCGCCAGCCTGAGGTAGGTCAGTCCCTTTTGATTCTGGTTAGTGGTGAGCGCCCGAAGTGCGGCGTTGTATTCTTTCAGCGCATCCTCCTCGCGCCCGTTCGCCTGCAGTACGCCGGCCACCTGGTAATGGACCTGGTCTGCAAATTCTTTGTTCTTGCTGTCTTTCAGGAGTGCCCGAAGGCGGCTTACCTGCTGATCGACATTCGCGGCCTCGCCGTTCTCTACCCGTATGCGGCTCAGGCTTGCATTAAAGGCCATGTCAAAAGCGACATTGCTTTTCACAACCGCCGAGTAGTGCTCAAATGCTTCCTTTAGCCTGCCATTTCTTTCTTCGAGCTGGGCAAGCACAAACGTCCAGCGGAGCTTGTTCCTTTTACTTTTAGTAAGCCTGATCGCCTTTTGCAGGGTATCGATAGCCGTCTGCGCGTTCCCGCTCCTGATATTGAACTGGGCTTCGGTTGCATATACGTCGGCCGCGAACTTTTTCGCCCTGCCAACATACTTCAGCGCCGTATCCAGTACACCGGCAGCGGTGGTAAGGTCGTTTAACCGCATCAGCGAACGGGCTTTCCAGATCAGCGCCTGCTGGCGTATCTCCTTTTCGTCGGGATAGTTCTTGTATACATAATCAAAATACTCCACCGCGTTGAAGAAGCTTGTGCGCAGGTAGTTCACCTTCCCGGTAAGAAGCCAGGCATCATCCACGTAATTACTCCTGGTTTTTTCGCTGATGATCTTGTTCGTTTTCTGGAGAATGGAGTCGAGCAGCTTTGCTTCGGCGCGGGCGCTTTCTTCCTGGGGTTCCCGGTACACGGTAAGTACCTGGGCATAGTCGTCGGGCGTGGCGCCAAGGATGGCTGTTTCGCTTTCCTTATACAGCTCACCCGCGTTGTACAGTATATTAAAGTGCGCGGTAAGGTTCTGCATATTGGTGCTTCCGCCGGCGGCGTCTTTACGCGAACTGCAGGCCTGCAGCAACGATACGCCTGCGCAGAAAATGAGGGAATATCTTAAAATTATCGTGGTGCTTTTCAAAACTCGGTCAATCGGCTTTTACCAATAACAGCAATGCGGCTAAATTATTTTGCCTGTGCTTAAATAGTGGAGTAAATATAAGGAACATGCTGAAAGTACGTCGCAGGAGCAACGTTTTCATGTAATATGTTTTTAGCTTTGCGTACGAAAACCGGTTCGGGGGAAGTTTAAGATCGGAAGCTTCATTAAGCCCATAATCTTACGTCCCGGACCTTAAACCGCTAACCCAGAGGCCTGAACATGAACTCCGAACCCAACAACCTGGATGATGAAAAAGCATCGATGAAAAACTACGCCAGGTATTCGTCGATCGCTTTCCAGTTAGTAGCCATTATCGGCGTATTCGCCTTTGCGGGATACAAGATAGACCAGCATTACCAGCATAAGGTACAATGGGTTACGGCGATTTTCTGCGTAGCGGGTGTATGCCTGTCTATTTACCAAACCGTGAGACAACTGAGATCATGAGCACTCAGCGCTTTTTTATCCTGTTCCTTGTATTTAACCTGGTATTGGCAATTCTCCCGGCAACGGCGGGAAAATATTCCGAGTTCAGGCTTATTCCCGGCTTTTGGGGCCTCTTCGTGGTATTTGATATCCTCACGCTCAATATCTGCCTCATCGCCCGGTGGCGGATGCAGATCGGCCATAAGGCCTCGGGGCAGGTACTGCTTGGAACGATCACGGCGCGGTTCCTTTTTTGCATGGTCCTGGTGCTCATTTACGTGGTCAAAATACCCGTAAAACCGGTTCCATTTTTAGCCTGCTTCTTTTACCTCTATTTCTTTCATTTCATCTTTGAAGTTTACTGTTTGTTGCGTAACTTGCGCAACCAAAAAATTACGTAATTTCTTCGAATTAGATGGATTTGAGCCATATTTTCAATTTAAAAAAAATAGCGATCACTGCATTTTGCGCCGTTTTTCTTGTTGCCGCCCACGCGCAGGAACATGAAAATACGGATTCCGCCAGCGTTGAGCCGGTAGAAACAGAAACAGGGCACGCAGATAAAGAGGCGCCAATTTCTGAAACGATCCTGCACCACATCGCCGATTCGCACGAGTGGCATTTCTGGGGAGAAGGCGAGCATAAAGTGGCCATCCCGCTTCCCGTGATCCTTGTCACTAAAAACGGCATCGTAACATTCCTTTCGAATAAACACGACCAGGACGAGCACGGCAAAGAAGTGTTCGAAGAAAAAGGACAGCAGCTGGTAAATTTCCACGGAGGTTATTACTACCCTACGGCGGCGGCAAACCACGAAGGTGAATACGTAGTGCTTGATCAATACAAAGTTCCAACCAATGAAAAACCCCTGGACCTTTCGATCACCAAGAACGTCGCGTCCATGCTGATCTCGGTGGTGGTGATCCTTTTTGTGTTCATCAGCATTGCAAACGCATACAAAAAACGGGTGGGGAAAGCGCCGAAAGGTATGCAGTCCCTGTTCGAGCCGATCATTATTTTCGTCCGCGACGATATCGCAAAGCCACAGCTTGGTCACCGTTATAAAGGGTTTATGCCTTATTTATTAACGGTTTTCTTTTTTGTGTGGATCAACAACCTGATGGGCATTATCCCTTTCTTTCCAGGGGGCGCTAACCTTACCGGCAACATTTCGGTGACGGCGATGCTGGCGCTTTGCACCTTCATCCTTACCAACGTAAACGGTAAAAAGAACTACTGGGGCCACGTTTTCACTCCTCATGTGCCGTGGTGGCTGTACCCGCTGATGATCCCGGTAGAGATCATCGGTTTGTTTACCAAGCCAATCGCATTAATGATCCGTTTATTTGCAAACATCACCGCAGGTCACATCCTCATCCTGAGCTTATTGTCTCTAATTTTCATCCTGAAATCTGTTGCCGCGGCAGGCGTGGCAGTGCCTTTCGTATTGTTTATCAGTGTAATAGAGCTGGTAGTAGGTTTTATCCAGGCGTTCATCTTCACTATTTTATCGGCGCTGTTCATCGGGATGGCGGTTGAAGAGCATGCTGAGCATTAAGAGAATTTTTTTTGTTTAATATATATTTTTTAAAAGTCAAATTATGATCGTTGGAAGTATCGCTGGAATTGGTGCCGGATTAGCTGCAATCGGAGCTGGTATCGGTATCGGACAAATTGGTGGAAAAGCCATGGAAGGTATGGCTCGTCAGCCAGAAGCAGCCTCTAAAATCCAGACAGCTATGTTGATCGCAGCAGCATTCGTTGAAGCGGTAGCACTGTTCGGTGTGGTTGTAGCGTTCCTTGGAACAGGAAACGTAGGGTAAAATCGGAACCGGCTGCTGCGATTGGCAGCAGCCATTCCTTTTTTTGACTTAGTACAAAAAAACTAAAACATGTTATTAGCATTAAATCCATTAGTTAAACCGGATCCGGGATTATTTATCTGGGCTACCGTAGCGTTCCTGCTCCTTTTCATCCTTTTAAGAGCATTTGCCTGGAAACCGATCGTTGCAGCATTAGACGAGCGTGAGCGTAATATTGAAGACGCCCTGTCGAAAGCCGAAATGGCAAAACAGGAAATGGCAAAACTGACCAGCGAGAACGAGCAGCTGTTAAAACAGGCGCGTGCCGAGCGTGATGCCATTTTAAAAGAAGCAAAAGAGCTGAAAGACCAGATCGTAAGCGATGCCAAGAAATCCGCACAGACCGAAGGCAACAAGCTGATCGAAAAAGCGAAGCTCGAGATCAACGCACAGAAAGCGGCGGCCATGGCCGAAGTAAAAAGCCAGGTGGTTTCGTTATCGCTCGAAATTGCGGAGAAAGTACTGCGCAAGCAGTTCGAAGACCAGGGCAAGCAACAGGCACTGGTGAATGATCTTTTGAAGGAAGTAAAATTGAACTAGCTATCAGCTGTCAGCTATCAGTCCTCAGCGCCGTTAACGCGCCGGAAAGAGCTGATAGCCGACAGCTGGTAACTGATAGCTAAACAAACAATGTCAGAAATACAAGTAGCCAGCCGTTACGCCAAATCCCTGATCGATCTCGCCCAGGAGGAAAACGCTTTAGAGGCGGTACGCGGCGACATCGAGCTGTTTTTGAAGGTTTGCCGCTCGAACCGCGAGCTGCAGGCGGTGTTGAAGAACCCGATCATCAGCCCTTCAAAAAAGATCGTTATCCTGGAAGAGCTTTTCGGAAATACGGTGCATAAAGTGGTGCTCTCTTTCTTCCGTATCGTTACCTCGAAAATGCGCTCGGGAATCCTGTTCGCTACCGCGAAGGAGTTCATTAACGAGTACAACAAGCGCAAAGGCATCGTAAAGGCGTCGGTTATTTCGGCCGTTCCGCTGAGCGAAGAAAACAAACAGCAGATAACCGATACGATAAAGGCAGCCATGAACGGCGAAGTATTGCTGGAAGCGAAAGTTGACCCGAACCTGATTGGCGGATTTATCCTCAAAGTGGGCGATCGCCAGTTCGACGCCAGCATTGCCAGTAACCTGAGGAAACTGAAGAAGGAATTTGCGGAGGGGTGATCAGTTGCCTGGAAAGGCAGGAAATACTACAAGATCACAGACAGATGACCAAAGGAATGAAAGCAGTTGGAACTGATCACTCACAACCGACTACTGATAACTAAAAAGATTTAACACTATAACAACAAACTATAATGGTAGAAGTAAGACCAGATGAAGTTTCGGCAATTTTGAGACAACAATTGTCGGGCTTTAAATCAGAGGCCGAACTGGAAGAAGTAGGAACGGTGCTGCAGGTAGGCGACGGTATTGCCCGTGTTTATGGCTTAACCAAAGTTCAGTCAGGCGAACTGGTTGAATTTGCAAACGGGCTGCAGGGCATCGTATTGAACCTTGAAGAGGACAACGTGGGTGTGGTATTGCTGGGTGCTTTCGATGAGATCAAAGAGGGCGATACGGTAAAACGTACCAACAAGATCGGATCGATCAAAGTCGGCGACGGGATGCTGGGCCGCGTAGTAAACACGCTTGGTCAGCCGATCGACGGCAAAGGTCCTATCACCGGTACTACTTACGAAATGCCTTTGGAGCGTAAAGCCCCGGGTGTAATTTACCGCCAGCCGGTAAACGAGCCGCTTCAAACCGGTATCAAGGCCATCGACGCCATGATCCCCATCGGCCGCGGACAGCGCGAGCTGGTGATCGGTGACCGCCAGACTGGCAAAACCGCGGTTTGTATCGACACCATTATCAACCAGAAAGAATTTTATGAAGCAGGCCAGCCGGTGTATTGTATCTATGTAGCTATCGGTCAGAAAAACTCTACCGTAGCGAACATCGTGCGTACGCTCGAAGAGAATGGTGCGATGCCTTACTCGGTAGTTGTTGCCGCTTCCGCGGCAGATCCTGCACCTATGCAGTTCTTTGCTCCTTTCGCAGGTGCAGCTATCGGTGAGTTCTTCCGCGATACCGGTCGTCCTGCGCTGATCATTTATGATGACCTGTCGAAACAGGCGGTTGCTTACCGTGAGGTGTCCCTGCTCCTTCGTCGCCCGCCAGGCCGCGAAGCTTATCCCGGTGACGTATTCTACCTGCACAGCCGTTTGCTCGAAAGAGCTGCAAAGATCAACTCAAATGACGACATCGCGCAGGCGATGAATGACCTTCCAGATTCGATCAGGCATATCGTAAAAGGCGGCGGTTCGTTAACCGCACTTCCGATCATTGAAACACAGGCCGGTGACGTCTCTGCCTACATCCCAACCAACGTGATCTCGATCACCGATGGCCAGATCTTCCTCGAATCGAACCTGTTTAACGCAGGTGTTCGTCCCGCTATCAACGTTGGTATCTCCGTATCGCGTGTAGGTGGTAACGCGCAGATCAAGTCTATGAAGAAAGTAGCGGGTACGCTTAAGCTCGACCAGGCACAGTACCGTGAGCTTGAGGCGTTCTCGAAGTTCGGTTCAGACCTGGACGCAGCGACCAAATCGGTATTGGACAAAGGCGTTCGTAACGTAGAGATCCTTAAACAAGGACAGTTCTCGCCGGTAGCTGTTGAGAAACAGGTAGCGATCATCTACGCCGGAACTAAAGGGTTGCTGCGCAGCGTTCCGATCAACAAAGTGAAAGAATTCGAAACAGAATATATCCAGCAGCTGGAAGCCCGTTATCCCGAGGTATTGCCAGGCCTTAAAGCCGGTAAACTCGACGACACGATCACCGGCGCACTGGAAACGGTAGCGAAAGAGTTAGCAGGAAAGTATTAAGTAATCAGCTGTCAGCTCTCAGCCCTCAGCTCCTGTTAAGGCGCTTTAAGGAAGCTGATGGCTGATGGCTGACAGCTAAAAAAAAATGGCAAATTTAAAAGAAGTAAGAAACCGGATCTCATCGGTAACCTCCACACAGCAGATCACCAAAGCCATGAAAATGGTTTCGGCGGCAAAGCTCAAGAGGGCTACTAATGCGATCGTTCAATTACGTCCGTATGCTGATAAGCTGAAAAGCATTCTTGCGAATCTTTCGGCCAGCCTGGAAGAATCCAACTCCCCATTTATCGTGGAGCGGGAGCCGGTAAGGGTGCTGATCGTTGCTGTGTCTTCAAACCGCGGGCTGGCGGGCGCGTTCAACATGAACGTGATCAAGGCCACTAACGTGCTTATTTCTGAGAAGTACGCAGAGCAGCATAAAAAAGGTAACGTAAGTATCGTAGCCATCGGTAAGAAAACACAGGATTTTTACGAAAAACGCAAATACAAAGTAGTTGGTAACAACAATGAGCTATACAGTGCATTAGACTTCGAAAACACATCGAAGATCACTGAACAGATCATGAAAGGTTTCGCTGACGGCGATTACGACCGCGTAGAACTGGTGTACAACGAGTTTAAAAACGCGGCGGTACAGATCCTCAAAACAGAACAGCTGCTTCCGGTGCCCCGTGCACCTAAAGTAGCAGAAACCGCCGGTAAAACAGATTATATCCTCGAGCCTTCGCAGGAAGAGATCGTGGAGCTGCTGATCCCTAAGTCGATCAAGACGCAGTTGTACAAGGCGGTGCTCGATTCGCATGCTTCTGAACACGGCGCGCGTATGACGGCCATGGATAAAGCTACCGAGAACGCGGGCGACCTGCTTAAAGCGCTGAAACTTTCGTACAACCAGGCACGCCAGGCAGCCATTACCACGGAGCTTACAGAAATCGTGAGCGGTGCGGCAGCATTGTCGAACGGGTAAAAACGCTTAAAAACCTAATAAGAAGCCCGGCAATTTTGCCGGGTTTTTTTATTTTACGGTCGCCATCTCGCTGATGATCTTTGCCACGTGTATCCTGGGATACTCCCCGTAATGAGCATAATAACTCCCGTCTGGCTTTATAACCACAAAGCTTCCGCAGGGGAAATGATAGTTAAAGAAGAGTTTTTTTACCAGCTGTTCAGTATCAGGGTAATAGGTTTTGACCTTACGTAAGTACTTTAAGCCGTCAAATGATTCGCATATATTGAACCGCGATACGTTTTTATAACCTTTCACCAACATCTGATAGTAGTTTTCATCCCTGATGACAAAATCTTTCATACGACCAGGTTCCTCAAAATGCTTATTGCAAGGATCTACACCCGGGTAATACTCGATCAGCAGCACTTCATCCGATGGAATAACTGTTTTTGAAATCAGTTGCAAGTAATTTCTTAACATCACCAGGCTATCGGCCGGCTTAACTCCCCTGCCACTGCTGCCAAATACACGGTATTCTTTCCTGCCGTTTGCCGCCAGGTAACCTTCTATCATACCCGGCTTTCTCGCGGCAATTAAAAATTCCCCTTTCGAAACCTGCTTCCCATCCACTTCATAATATTCCGTCTCCTGCGAAAAGGCAGCACAGACCCCCGTTAACATAAAAAACATTATCACCAGCAGATTTTTCATTTTGACATTTTCAGGTAAATTACGCAATCCGTTGATTTTTTCTCTATCATTATAACATGAAACGGTTACTCGTTCTCCAGCTATGGCTGTCGTTATCGGCTTCCGTTGTTTTTGCGCAACACGATTCGCTGGCGGTAAGGAAAGCTAAATGGGAAAAGGCAAAGATCGCGCGCGGCGTTACCCTGAAACAGCATAGTTTCGCAGGAAACCTGTTCGCTTCTACCCAGTATATTTCGATCCTCGAGATAAAAAAACGTAGACATCATACATTTCAGCTTGCGTATAAACCCACCAAACTGGTAGTTACCAGCCAGTTTGGAAAGGAGGCTAACGCACTGGCGGCTTTGAACGGTTCATTCTTTGACGTAAAGAACGGAGGCTCGGTAGACTACCTCCGTGCCGGCGGCGTAATCATCAGCGAAAACCGGCCGGACAAGGACAGCACCCGGGCACACCACCAAAAAGCCGCGTTCGTACTCACGAAGGGGAAACTCAGCATCGCGGTATGGGACGGCACCCCGGATTGGGAGAAACACCTTACCGGCGACGACGTACTGCTAACCGGCCCTTTGCTGATCCGCCATAACCGGTATGCGGAATTGGATACCGCGGCATTTAACAGGCTGCGTCACCCGCGCACCGCCATCGCGTTCATCAAAAACAAGATCTTCCTGGTAGCCGTGGACGGAAGGAGCGATAATGCCGCAGGGATGAGCCTCTTCGAGCTCGCAAACGTTTTTAAATGGCTGGGCGCCTATGAGGCGATCAATCTCGACGGAGGCGGCTCGACCACTTTATGGGTGGATGGCAAAAAGCGGAAAGGGGTAGTAAATCACCCATCCGATAATAAAAAATGGGACCACGAAGGTGAAAGAAAAGTAGCCAATGCGTTACTCCTGCTAAAACGTTGATCGCTTATGATGAAAGCAGCTAAACTCATCGCGGCAGTATTGCTGCTAAGTCCTTACACATTGCAGGCCCAGGAAAAGCCCGCTTACACCCGCGACAATGTGAACGCGGTGCTCTGGCAGCAGCATTCCGGTGAATACCGTGCATTGGCATACCAGGCTTATACGCTGGCGCGCTACCGGCTCGACGAAATACTAAAGGTAAGGTCGGCAAAACCCCGTTGTGTGATCGTGGATATCGACGAAACGGTGCTCGATAACGCACCTTTCCAGGGACACGAGCTGCAAAAAGGCGTCTCTTACGATCAGAACGACTGGCTGGAATGGACCGCCAAGGCCTCGGCAGATACCGTACCCGGCGCCCTCAGCTTCCTGAAATACGCCGCCAAAAAAAATGTACAGGTATTTTATGTCACTAACCGGTTAAAAACCGAATTCGATGCTACGCTAAAGAATCTTAAGGCCCTTAACTTTCCTTTCGCCGACGAAAAACACTTACTAGTAAAAGACGCTACCTCCGATAAAGAGCCCCGCAGGAAGCTGATCGCGGAGAAATACAACATCGTGCTTCTTTGCGGCGATAACCTGAACGACTTCTCCGACCTCTTTTACCTAAAAAGCGATACCGACCGTTCTTCCGCAGTAGACCAGGCCCGCGCATGGTTCGGCAAACGTTTCATCGTCCTCCCCAACCCCATGTATGGCGATTGGGAAGCGCCTTTGTACGATTATAAAAAGGGGCTTACGGAGGATGAAAAAGCGGGGAAGAGAATAGAAGCGCTAAAGGGGTATTAAAAATTGGACGTAGCGCGTAACACGTTTAGCGCCGCTAGCTTCCACTTATGGACTTTATCCTTTGAATTTGATGGCCATACTTGGTATCTCCGGTGAAGATTAGTAATTTAGCGCACCAAATAAGATCAACATGGCAGAATACGATAACACCGAAAGCTTAAAAAATGCGAACACGACCAAACATTACGTGCTGATCACCATCGCTGTGATCGTTGGCATGGTTGGCGTTTTGCTCCGTTTTGTGAACGATTCTACGGTGATCAATTACGCATCAAACATTATCCTGGTAATCGGGGTAGTGCTTGCATTAAAAGCGGTAAAAGACATTTTAGGGTAGTTATCCCTTTATAGAAAAACGCCGTCAGTACTTAATTGGCGGCGTTTTTTATTGCGTAAGTTTTGAGGCGATCAGCTGTTTAAGGGCGGGATCATTCTTTACCTTTTTAATGGCCGCGTTATAACCGAGCCAGAAAACTTCTTCCGCCTTCTTTACATCGAAATCGCTCGTAGAGCCCAGTCCTTCCGGCTCGATCATTACGTCGCATTCCATGGCTTTTAATTTTACGTCGGCATTGGTCGTCATTACCGCCGCCCGCTCGAGCAACTTCCTGAAGTTTACGATCTTGTCTACCACCGGTAAATGATTGCAGGACGATCCAATAATAAAGTCGCAATTCTTTTGCAGGGGCTTAATGGGGAAATTATCGAATAAGCCGCCATCAACATACATCTGCCCATCCATCATTACCGGTTTAAAAACACCCGGGATGGCGCTCGATGCCTGGATAACCGGGATCAGCTTCCCCGAAGAAATATACACCAGCTTCCCCTCGCTGAAATTGGTGACCGCCACACTCAGCCTGATATTCAGCTCCTCGAATGAGTTATGCGGGATATATTCGAGAAAAAGCTTTCCGGTGTTGGTTAGCGACATTAAACCTGTTGCGCCCGGCCACGGAAGAATAAATTTAAAAAGCTTTGTTTTAAGAAATACGTCGAGGATCGTTTGCGGGCTGTTGCCGGCAGCAAACAGCGCTCCCACGATAGAGCCCGCACTGGTGCCGCTAATCATGTGAAACGTTATTCCTGCTTCCGTTAATGCCTGCAGCACGCCCAGGTGAGCTATTCCCCGGATACCTCCGCCTGAGAGGACGATGCCTGTTTTCATTTTTATTGCTTTGATTGAACGTCGTATGTTCCTATCCCCTGGTTATTAAGCGCAGCTAAGCTACGGCCACGTCCAACGTCACCTCCTACGGTTTATACTTCGATCTCCTCATGATCGACTGGTAATCAGGATCTTTCATAAGCTCCTGGATGGTCACGCCCGGGTTCTTCTCCATATACTTTTTGATGATCTGCCATCCTGTCCATACGGCGAGTTTAGGCGCTGATTCGTTATGCTCGCCGATACCGGGTGTAAAGGGCGCATCGGTAAGGTATTTCTGGATCTTCATATAATCGCTTTCGTATAAAAGCTCCGAATCGATAAAATACGCCCAAATATTCGATTCGTTTTCTTTTGCCCAATTTACCTGGCTCGCGGTGTAGCTGATCTTCAGCGAATCCTGCACATCGGGCATCACCGCATCCATCAGGTAAAGGATCTTGCCGTTATAGACCATCCGGGCAAGCAACGTCTGATCTTCGGTACGTTCAGGAAACAGGTCCTCGCGAATGAAGGTCTCCATCACCCGGGGTGTGATATTTTCCGGCGTATAGCGTCGCGACATATACGCAGGAATACTCTGGCGCAGCGCCGGGTAGAATTTCGAGTTCGCGCCGAGGAACATGTCGAGGCCGATGCCGAGGTAATCATTTCCCACCACCGTCTGTGTATAGAACCCGGAGAAAAAAGAAATCAACCGCGGGATCTTTTGCGCCGGGTAATAATAGCGGATATGTTTGAAGGCATCCGTCAGCTCCGCCTCGCGCGAAGAAAGATCCGGGTATATGCGCGCAACTTCTTCCTTTAGCGCAAAAAAGTCTTTACTGGTGAGGACCTGGCGGAGGGTTTGATAATAACCGGTGTCGGCAGTACTTCCTGCACCTAACATTTTAGTCACAAGGTCGTCGTAGAAATCGCCATACCGGGCTTTAATGGACGGAGCCGCAGCAGCAAGGGTGGCTGGCGAAAGGTTGCCCATCACCACATCGAAGCGCTCGATCTTCACCGAAAGGTCGATATGACTTACGTCTATTCTTTTACGATCGCCGCAGCCGGAGAGTAAGAAGCTTATAAAAAAAAACAGGTAAATTTGCTTGCGACTAAAAAACATGTCCCCACTTAATAATGAACGAAAATATGAATCCTATACGGAATTACCGCTTATGTCCCGCCGCGAAAAATTGTTTGATACTTGTTTTCCTGCTGCTGCCCTTACTGACGTTGGCGCAGAGGTCCCGTTCCCGCGGCAATTTCAACCTGGGGTTTACCGTTTCTCCTAACCTCGGTTGGATCAAGTTCGACGAAAATAATGGTAGTTATACAGGAAATGGCGCCGCAGTGGGCTATTCATACGGCATCCTGGGCGATTTTGGCTTTACCGACAATTACTTTTTCGGAACAGGTTTCACCATCACGACGATGGCGGCCGACGCCGATGTAGTACCGACGTCCGGGGGTGCGGCAATGCCCGCCGAAAGCATCAACTACAAATTCAAATACATCGAGATCCCTCTCACCCTGAAGCTTAAGACATCGCCGGATGGTGATGCGCGTTTCTACGGCCAGTTCGGACCAGACCTTGGGATTAAAGTATCGTCAAAACATACCGTTACCCGGTACAATATTGAGGATGATGCCAGCCTTGTAAGATTCGGTTTGCTGATCGGCGCGGGCGCCGAATGGAAATTAAAAAACTCAACGGTACTTACCGGGTTATCTTTTAATAACCCGATCAACAAGGTATTTACAGATCCTGGTGCCAGGAACTATGTGATAGCCTTAAATCTCGGGGTGTTTTTTTAATAAGATACCGCCCTGCACAACCATGCAGGATGCCTTAAATTCCTTTCTATGAAGATCGCATTGGCGCAGTTAAATTACCACATCGGTAATTTCGAATCAAATACCTCAAAAATTATCGCTGCCATTGGCAAAGCGAAAGAAATGGGCGCTGATCTCGTCGTTTTCGCCGAGCTTGCCGTTTGTGGTTATCCCCCGCGGGATTTCCTTGAGTTTTCGGAGTTTATCGAAATGTGCGGCCAGGCGGCTAAACAGATCGCGGTAGCCTGCCAGGATATCGCCTGTATTATCGGCATTCCAACGGTAAACCCCGGCCCAAAGGGCAAAGATCTTTTTAATTCTGCCCATTTTATAGAAAACGGGGAGATTAAACAAACTGTCAATAAGGCTTTGCTTCCCACTTACGACGTATTTGACGAGTACCGGTATTTTGAACCTGCCACTTCTTTTAAATGTATCGAGTTCCAGGGACATACCATCGCGCTCACTATTTGTGAGGACCTTTGGAATATTAAAGATAACCCGCTGTATGTGTCGAGCCCCATGGATATTCTCATTAATGAGGCCCCGGAGCTGATGATCAACATCGCGGCCTCCCCCTTCTCGTATAACCACGATGAAGAGCGGGTAGTGGTATTAAGTGATAACTGCCGGACCTACCAGTTGCCGATGCTTTATGTAAACCAGGTAGGATCGCAAACCGAGATCTGTTTCGATGGCGGATCGCTGGTATTCGACGCCAGCGGGGAGCTGCTGGACGAGATGAACTATTTTAGCGAAGACCTGCGTGTTTACGATTTCAGCGACGGCGCCATCCAAGGGCTTTCCCCAATCCGGCACAACGCGCAAAACGACATCGAGCAGATCCATGATGCGCTGGTATTAGGCATCCGCGATTATTTCTACAAATCCGGTTTTACCAAGGCGGTGCTCGGGCTTTCGGGAGGTATCGATTCCGCGCTGGTATGCGCCCTGGCCGCGGAAGCGCTAGGCCCGGAAAATGTGACCGGTATCCTGATGCCTTCCATGTTTTCAACCGGGCATTCCGTGGACGACGCCGTGGCCCTGGCCAGCAATATCGGGTGTAAATATGAGATCATTCCCATTAAGGAAGCCGCCGTGGCCTTCGAAAAAATGATGGCGCCGGTATTTAAGAACCTTCCTTTTAACATTGCCGAGGAGAACATCCAGGCCAGGAGCCGTGCCATCGTGGTAATGGCCTATTCCAACAAGTTTGGAAATATCCTGCTTAATACTTCTAACAAAAGTGAATGCGCGGTAGGTTATGGGACACTTTACGGGGATATGGCCGGCGCGATCGGTGTACTTGGCGACGTTTATAAAACGCAGGTTTACCAGCTTTGCGTATATATTAATCGAAATGGCGAAGTGATCCCGCAAAATACGATCAGCAAACCGCCCTCCGCAGAACTGCGCCCCGACCAAAAGGACTCCGACTCCCTGCCGGACTATGATACCCTTGATAAGATCCTCTACCAATACATCGAACTGCGGAAGAGCTCGCGCGAGATCATCGCCGCCGGCTTCGACGAGCAAACCGTTCGCCGGATCTTAAAAATGGTGAACGTAGCCGAGTTTAAGCGATACCAGACGCCCCCGATACTGCGGGTCTCTCCAAAGGCCTTTGGAATGGGCCGCAGGATGCCGATCGTTGGCAAGTACCTGTCATAATATCGACCCGGTGGCCGGT
The DNA here is from genome assembly GCF_009834915.1 of Hufsiella ginkgonis. GTDB lineage: Bacteria > Bacteroidota > Bacteroidia > Sphingobacteriales > Sphingobacteriaceae > Hufsiella > Hufsiella ginkgonis. Next base: position 280,481 of record NZ_WVHS01000005.1, read on the forward strand.
ATCTATATTCATATTCCTTTCTGCAAAAAAGCCTGTCACTACTGTGATTTCCACTTCAGTACGTCGCTGACCTATAAAGCCGGGATGCTTGATGCCATCCGTAAAGAGATCGTACTGCGCAAAAGCTATCTGCGGGGCGAGGCGGTAGAGACCATCTATTTAGGTGGCGGTACTCCCTCGCTGCTCTACGCCGGTGAGCTTACACAGATCATTGACACCATCGGCAATACACATACCGTTTCGCCAACGGCCGAGATCACGATAGAAGCTAACCCCGACGACCTCGATCCCGCCCGGGTCCGGGCGCTCCGGGCAACCGACGTTAACCGGTTCAGTATCGGGATCCAGTCGTTTTTTGAAGAGGACCTGCGCTGGATGAATCGCGCCCATACTGCGCAGGAAGGGGAAGATGCCCTTAAAAGGGTGCTCGATGCGGGGTTTACCAACATTACTACCGACCTTATTTATGGTTTCCCACAATTGTCCCCGGAGAAGTGGACAGCCAACATGGAGAAAACCATCGGGTTCGGCATCCCCCACATTTCCGCTTATGCGATGACGGTGGAACCTAAAACCCCGCTGGCCTCTTTTATCACCAGGGGAAAAGAAGCGCCCATGAACGATCTACAAAGCGCCAGGCAATTCACGGAGCTAATGAACGTGCTCAGGTCGGCTGGCTTTGAGCATTACGAGATCTCTAATTTCGCGTTGCCTGGCAAACGCTCTAAACACAACTCCAATTACTGGAATGGTGTACCATACCTGGGCATCGGTCCGTCCGCTCATTCGTACAATGGCGATAGCCGGCAGTGGAACGTAGCGAACAATGCGAAGTACATGTCCTCGATCGCCGAAGGGGCGATACCCCGCGAGATCGAAGTATTAACCGTCAGCAACCGCATCAATGAATACCTGATGACGGCCCTCCGGAAAATAGAAGGCATTGATCTTGACCATGTTTCGGCCGCCTTCGGTACCCCTTACAGCAGGTTGATCGAGGCAGATCTCCGCCAGTTCACCGGTAACAATTGGATAATAAAGTCGGGGATGCGCTTTACCCTCACAGACGAGGGTAAATTATTTGCCGATCATATTGCTTCGGAGATCATGGTTGAGTAATTTACCCGGATGAACGCAATCACCTGCTTCGGCGAAATCCTTTGGGATTGTTTTGAAAACCAGGAAATACCTGGCGGCGCACCCATGAATGTGGCCCTGCACCTGCTCCGGCAGGGGAATAAAAGCACCATGATCAGCGCCGTGGGAAACGACCAGGCGGGTGAGTTATTACTCCGTTATCTTTTTGAGCAGGGCCTGTCGATCGATCACATCCAGGTGCACCCGGGAAAACCCACCGGCAAGGTAACGGTAGTGATCGATGAGCGGAAACAAGCCTCTTATACCATTCACCAGCCGGTAGCCTGGGATGAGATCCAACCGCCGGGAGACGATCTTCCACCCATGGACGCCCTGGTATTCGGTTCACTGGCGTGCAGGTCGGGGGTTTCAAGATCGACCTTATCCGGGTTGCTTCAACAACCCGGGTTAAAGGTTTTCGACATGAATATTCGTCCCCCGTACGTATCCGCCGACCTGATCGACGCCTTATTAGTGGCTTCAAATATACTGAAGATCAACGAGCACGAGCTTGCCTATTTAGAGGAGCATTACAGGCTGAAGGGATCTTCTGATAAAGAAAAACTGCAGGACCTGCAAAACAGGTTCAGTTTACAACTGATCTGTGTAACCCTTGGCGAAAAAGGTGCAGTAGTTTTATCCGGCAACGAACTTTTCAGTCACCCGGGCTATCCTGTTGAAGTAGCCGATACGGTGGGTGCAGGCGACTCCTTCCTTGCCGCGTTTATAACCGGTTTACTTAACCATGATCCTATCGGCCAGGCACTTGAGCGGGCATGCGCTACCGGCGCCTTGGTCGCTTCGCGGCATGGCGCCAACCCGGATTATACGTTGCGGGACATTGATCGGATCATTGCGGGACCAGGCAACGCCTGATACCCGACTTTATGACACTTCGTCGACCATTACTCCGCCACAACATACGCTAACACTCCCTACAAACTTTTAACTTCGAATATTCGTTAGTAAAGAGCATGAGAGGATATACTTTTTCAAATTTCAACCCAAACCACGTGCCGAAAGGCGGCTTCGAAGAGTTGTTAAAGCTTTTCCTGGAGTTGTTAAACTATACCTCCGGCGATGCGAACGAAGCCCTGGCATGGATGAACGAACTGGATAAACAGTACAAATTCACCACGAATGAATATGGAATGGGTAATTTCATCGAGGACCTGAAAAAACAAGGGTATATTGATGACAACCAGGGAGGCGGCGATTTTAAGATCACCGCCAAGACCGAGCAGGGCATCCGGCAATCGGCGCTGGAAGAGATCTTCGGCAAGCTGAAGAAATCGGGAAAGGGCAGTCACAATACCAATACTTCCGGCCTGGGAGAAGAGAAAAACGCCGACCGCCGCGAGTACCAATTTGGCGACGCTTCCGACCAGATAGACATGACGGCCTCGATCCATAATGCGCAGATCAATCACGGGATCGGCGATTTTACGATGACCGAGCGCGACCTCGAGGTGGAGGAGAAAGACTTTAAGACCCTCACCTCTACGGTACTGATGATCGACATCTCGCATTCCATGATCCTTTACGGCGAGGACCGTATCACGCCGGCAAAAAAGGTGGCCATGGCCCTTGCCGAAATGATCCGCACAAAGTATCCGAAAGACACCCTCGATATCGTGGTATTTGGCAATGATGCCTGGCCGATCTCCCTCAAAGACCTTGCCTACCTGCAGGTAGGTCCCTATCATACCAATACATACGCAGGACTCGAACTGGCCACCGACCTGCTCCGCCGCCGTAAAACAACCAACAAGCAGATCTTTATGATCACCGACGGTAAGCCCACCTGCTTAAAAGAAAACGGTAAATATTACAAAAACAGCATCGGCCTCGACCGCAAGGTGGTGAACAAAACACTAAACATGGCCGCGCAATGCAAGCGGCTTAATATCCCGATCACTACGTTCATGATCGCTAAAGACCCTTACCTCCAGCAGTTCGTGCGCCAGTTTACGGAGATAAACGGGGGGAAAGCGTTTTACAGCTCGTTAAAAGGATTGGGAGAATACATTTTTGAGGATTATATCAGGAACAGGCGGAGAACGGTGAGGTAGGATAATAGCCGACGGCTGATAGCTGACAGCTGAAGCTTGCAACGTACAATAAATCATGATTAAGACATAACGGGTTGATAAAACTGAAACAAGCTAATGGCCAATAGCCATCAGCTCTCAGCCATCGGCCGATGCTAATAGCTAAGGAATGATACTAACACTAGGTGAATTAAAAAAATCAGGTTATAAACCGAGGTCCGTAAAAGAGGAGCTTCGGGAGAACCTGATCTCTCAGTTAAAAAATAAAGAAGCGGGTTTCGAAGGGATCATAGGGTATGAAGAAACCGTGATCCCGGACCTCCAGACAGCCATTCTCTCGCGTCACAATATCCTGTTACTTGGCTTACGCGGTCAAGCAAAAACCCGGATCGCGAGGCTGATGATCAACCTGCTCGACGAATATGTGCCCTATGTTTCCGGATCGGAGCTGTTTGACGACCCGATGAACCCGATCTCCTGGTTTGCCCGGACCCGCATTGCGGAGCAGGGCGACGATACCCCGATCTCCTGGCTGCATCGCTCTGAACGGTATACCGAAAAGCTGGCCACGCCGGACGTAACCGTAGCCGACCTGATCGGTGACGTCGACCCCATCAAAGCAGCCACGCTCAAGCTTACTTACTCTGACGAACGGGTGCTGCATTTCGGGCTTATTCCACGCGCGCATCGCGGCATTTTCGTCATCAACGAACTTCCTGATCTCCAGGCGAGGATCCAGGTGGCATTATTTAATATCCTGCAGGAAAAAGACATCCAGATCAGGGGATTTAAGCTGAGACTACCGCTGGACCTGCAGTTCGTGTTTACCGCGAACCCCGAAGATTATACCAACCGCGGGTCTATCGTAACGCCGCTGAAAGACCGGATCGAAAGCCAGATCCTCACCCATTACCCGCGAACTACCGAGATCTCGCTCAAGATCACGCAGCAGGAAGCCTCACTGGCCAAATCACAGCGGGAAACCGTTGAAGCCGACGGCCTGGTAAAAGACCTGGTAGAACAGATCGCCTTTGAAGCGCGCGATTCCGAATATGTGGATAAGAAATCCGGCGTTTCGGCGCGTCTTACCATCTCGGCTTATGAAAATCTCGTGAGTAACGCCGAACGGCGGATGCTGATCAACAACGAAAAACGGACATTCGTAAGGATCTCCGATTTCCTGGGCGTGATCCCCGCCATCACCGGTAAGATCGAGCTGGTATACGAAGGTGAGCTGGAAGGTCCTGCGAAGGTGGCCAACATCCTGATCGGGAAAGCGGTAAAGAACCTGATGCTCCGTTACTTCCCGGATCCCGAGAAGTTGAAAAAATCGAAAGGTGTAAATCCCTACAGCGAAATTATTAACTGGTTCGGGGCGGGCAATACCATCGACCTGCTTGATGGGCTCACCCAGCCGGCGTATTCTGCTGCCCTGCAGTCTGTTCCGGGCTTAAAGCATGTGGTGAAGCAGTTCCATCCCCGCCTGACGGAAAACCAGCAACTGCTGCTGATGGAGTTCCTGCTGCATGGGCTGGCCGAGTTTTCACAGCTCAGCAAGTCGTACCTCGACAACGGCTTTGCGTTCAAAGACATGTTTAACAGCCTCTTTAATGCGGAGTTCGATGAAGACGACGATTACGATGACAAAGGGCGCTATTAGCCGCACTGCCTCATAATAATTAAATGGTTAACCGCCTTTACCTGCTGATAGGCATCAGCATCGCATCCCTCCTGGTAGACGTGTACCTAAGCAACGCAGTACGTACCCTGCGGCCCTCCTGGAGCGGCAGGTACCGCACATTATTCACGGCGGCGTGGTGGGGAACTTCCGCGGCCCTGGTTATAGCGGTCGGAGTGGCCTTCTTCATGAACCTGAGGCTGGGCGCCCGGTCTATCTCGCTGGTGGCTTTTTTTATCACGTTCGTAGCGAAGATCGCTTTAACCATCTTTGTACTGCTCGACGACATCCGCCGTGCGGTAATTTATCTAAAAAGAAACAGGTCGTTAAAGAAAGAAAAAGAATCAGCTACTGCACTTCCCGGCGAAAAGATCCCGCGGTCAAAGTTCCTCTTACAGGCCGGTGTGCTCGCCGCCGGCGTGCCCTTCGCTTCCCTGGGCTATGGGGTGATCTCGGGCGTGTACGATTACCGGGTACGCCGTAAAACGCTTGTATTGCCCAACCTGCCGCAGGAGTTTGACGGCATACGGCTCGGGCAGATCTCCGACATACACTCCGGCAGCTTTTATAACCGGAAAGCCGTGTTGGGCGGCGTAGAAATGCTCCTCGCTGAAAAACCTGACCTGGTATTTTTCACCGGCGACCTGGTGAACTTCGTTGCCCGCGAAATGCGCGACTACCAGGATATCTTTACAAAAGTAAAGGCGCCGCTCGGTGTATTTTCCACCCTGGGCAACCACGACTACGGAGATTACCACTACGGCTTTGGTCCTACGCCCGATAAAGCGCAGAATTTGCGTGACCTGAAAACAACCCACAAGAACATGGGCTGGCAATTGCTGATGAATGAACACAGGCGATTAAAGGTAGATGGCCGGGAAATAGGCATCCTCGGAGTCGAGAACTGGAGCGCCAACGGCTTTGTGCGGCACGGGCGCATGGACCTCGCCACGAAACATACCGGCGACCTGCCTGTAAAATTGTTACTATCGCACGATCCTTCCCACTGGCGGGCACAGGTCTTAGAACAATACCCGGATATCGACGTCATGTTTAGCGGCCATACCCATGGGATGCAGCTGGGCGTCAGGACCGAACATTTCCAGTGGAGCCCGGTAAAGTATATTTATAATGAATGGGCAGGCCTGTATCGCGAGCGGCACCAGCAACTTTACGTGAATGTTGGCTACGGTTTCCTGGGCTACCCTGGCCGGGTTGGAATATTACCCGAAATTACGATCTTTGAATTAAAGCGAAGCTAACTGTGCAGGCGGCATTCCTGTTCATCCAAATGAGAAAACTGTTCCGGCAATCACTCGATTTCCTGTTATTCAGTAACCTGTTCATCGCGTTATGCGCGGTGGCGCAAGCGTTGGTGACTTATAAGCTGCTAAACGCAGATCCCGACCAGTACGTGCTGGGGATCCTATTCTGCGCTACGCTGGCCCTGTACAACTTCAGTATCATTTTCTCGAAGCCCAAGAATCCCGGGAAGTCGCCGTTTAAACGTGCGAGGTGGTTCTTTGGGCATTACCGGCTCATGATCTCGCTCACCATCATCGTGATCGTTTCGCTGGTGCCGTTGTTTTTCTTTCTCTCGGCGCCTTCTAAATTCCTGCTGGTTTTTCTCGGTGTGGTGGCCATTGCTTATAACATCCCGCTTTTTACGCTGGGCGACCGGCAATTCTGCCTGCGTAACATTCCGGGCATTAAGCTTTTTATCATCGCACTGGTATGGTCGTTAAGCTGTGTGGTATTGCCGGTGCTAGAGCTTGAAAGTCACCACATCATTGCTATTTCCTCCCGCGACACCACGCTCCTGCTCGCAAAACGGTTCCTGTTTATCGCAGCTATCGCGGTGCCCTTCGATATCCGCGACCTGTTTCACGATCGCTTTAACGATCTCAAAACTATCCCTGTATTATTCGGGGAAAAGAAAGCTTATATATTCTGCCAGTTCCTGCTGGCCGCATATGTGGTGATGCTGTTCGTGTTTAACCCGGGATTTAATCTCAACTTCCTGGGGCTTACGCTTACCATCATCGCCGCGGGATGGCTGATCTTCCACGCAGGGGCAACAAAGGATGAGTACTATTATTTTCTTTACCTTGACGGGATCCTGGTGATGCAATACGTATTGCTGGTGCTGTGCGGGTTATTGCAGCCTTATACCTGGTAGCCGGGAAATATTTGCGTTATTCTACTACGAACTTATAGCCGACCCCGCGTACGGTTTGCAGGTATTGCGGCCGGTCAGGGTTTTCCTCGATCTTTTTACGGAGACGAACGATGTGCATATCGAGCGTACGGGTATTCACATCCGAATTATAGCCCCACACTACCATCATCAGCTCGTCGCGGTTTATCACTTTGTTGATATTCTTGAGAAAATAGAGCAGTATCCTGTTCTCGAGGATGGTCAGCTCGATCTTGCGGCCTTTCTTTAACAGGGAGTGGGTATTTGGATGATGTTCCATGTCCCCAAACTTGCTTACCTCGCTTTTCTCATTGTTGATGCTGAATTTCACCTTGTTCTCGATGATCGCCACCAGCACGTCCATGTTGAAAGGTTTGGTTACGTAATCCGAAACCCCAAAGCTGTAAGCATCGATCTTATCTACATCCTGGGCTTTCGCCGTCATCATGATCACAAGATTGGTAAAGCCTCTTTCACGGACCCCTTTGCAAACGTCGGCGCCCTGTTTGCCGGGAAGCATCCAGTCGAGCAGCACAATATCAGGGTTCTCTGCCATGATCAGCTCTTCCGCACTGTCTCCGTCACCGGCTTCCGTAACAGCGTATCCTTCGGCCTGGAGCCTGTGGGAAACCAGGAAACGAAGGTTCTCATCGTCTTCGATCAAGGCAATTTTTATTTCTTTCTTCATAGTCAGTTATCAGTTGTCAGTTGTCAGTTTCCGGTAACCAGTTGTCATTCCCTAAACGCCTTACCGGAACTGACAATTGGTTACAGGAAACTGATTACTCCTCAAATGGTAAAGATAGCGTAAATACCGAACCTGTTCCTTCTTTACTTTCTACGACAATATCACCGCCCATAAAGTTAGCCAGTTCTTTACAAAATGCCAACCCCAGACCTACACTTCCCTGCTGATTATACTGGCTTTGGATGCGATAGAATTTCCTGAAAATATTCGTGAGCTCATTTTTAGGGATCCCGATGCCCCGGTCTGTAAAAGTGAACACGATGTTTTTCCGGTCGCGGGCGATGCGGATGTTCAGCTCTTTGCGGTCGGGAGGCGAATACTTGTAGGCATTGTCGATCAGGTTGTGGAAAACGCTTCCAAGCAGAACGGGATCTGTTTTAAAATATTCTACCTCATCAATCTCGTAATCTACCAGGAAGGACGGGTACTTCAGTTGAAAGGTATCGATGATATTCTGGGTGAACACCTCGATATTGATCATCTCCTCCTTCACTTTGATCGCTTTATTTTCGATCTGCGTAAAGGAAAGCAACTTATTCATCAGGTCGTTCAGCTTATCGGCCTCTTCGTCGAGGATCTTGCCATAGTGCAGCCGTTCCCTGTCAGACAGTTGTTTGGAGCTCCGGATATTGTTGCCCGCGATCTTGATCACGCTTACCGGCGTTTTAAACTCATGGGTAAGGTTATTGATAAAATCATACTGCAGCTTAAACATCCGGCTATTGATGTTCAGGTTGCGGAAAATGAGGTATGCGATGAACACCAGCACCGCGTAGATCAGCAGGAGCGCCAGGGCGATCGGCCAGAACCGGCGATTGATCTCTTCACTCAGGAACACCTTCGAGGTGCTGAAATAGAGCTTGTAGTCGGCAAATGCCCCGGGCAACGGGATGTCGGTAGTGATCAGGTCAGGATCCGTATCCAGTGACTCGTAAACCAGCGGCCGGATACTGATCTTCTGGTAAAGTTCCGGGTGCGAGTTATGGATCTTCAGCTTAAAGGGATCGACAAAAAAGGTAAATACGTCCTGTTCGTACAGCGGCGACCGCGGCGATCGCTTTAGCATCAGGTCCTTAAAGATCTTCAGCTCCTCCCGCCGCGGGTTGCTCATGTAAGTGATCCTGTTGGGCGTGATGCTATAAAAGATGCTGAAAAGCTCATCGGGCGTAATGGTTTTGGTAGTATCGTAAGATTCGACAAACCCAAGGAACTTCACCGCGATCTTGTTAAACTCATCCGCTGTTTTCAGCGACAGGGTATTCGGCCGTGTATTTTTAAAAAGTACGACCGAGTCCGGCGGAAGGTTTTTCTTAAACTGGTACACCGCTTTCGGCGCGAACGAAATGTGGTAAACCTGGTACCCGTCCGCTATCGCGTGATTGCTGATCTGCGAGTCATAAAAGATCACCTTGTTTAAAAACGCATACTTCCTGAAAAGGGTATCCACGTATTTCACAACCGACGCTGAATCCTGGAATCCCTGGTAATAGGAGATCTCGGGAACTTTATTCTGGAAGAAGTCGTTGTACGGGCGCACGCTTTCCTCCATTACCTCGATCTTTCTCGACGAAAATTCGTTTTCTACGTGGCGGGTGGTTAATGAATAATCGATGGACAAAGCTGCCACTAACGAAACGGAGATCAGCACGAGGAAAGCCAGGATAAGGAGAAAATTCTTCCTGTAAAATGGTTTCTGGTCGTTCATTCTACTTTTTGTTCAGGTTGTCGGCAAGAAATTTCTCCAGGCTCCTGTAAAATTCCTGCCTGTTTTCCTGGTTCCTGAAATTGTGTCCTTCGTTCTCCTTCAAAATATAGGTAATAGGAACACCTCGTTTTTTAAGTTCTTTTACAAACTGGTTGGTTTCGTTTACGTTTACGCGGGGGTCCTTCGCTCCCTGCGCGATCAGCACGGGCGCCTTAAACCTGTCGGTATGGAACACCGGTGATACGGCCCTGAAATAATCTGCGTCCTTCTCCGGGCTGCCCACTTTCTCGTAGATCATCTGCAGGTACGGTTTAAAATACGGAGGCACCGCCTTTAAATGGGTAAACAGGTTGGTTAACCCCGAATAAGACACCCCGCACTTATAAAGCTCCGGGTGCGAATAGAGGCCCACCAACGCAGAATAACCGCCAAAACTATTTCCATAGATGGCAATGCGTTTAGGGTCGGCAATCTTTTGGCCGATCAGCCATTTTACGCCATCCGTCATATCATCCTGGATCCCGGTGCCCCATTTTTTAAAGCCGGCTATCCAGAACTCTTTGCCATAACCGAGCGACCCGCGGCAATTCACCTGGAACACGGCGTACCCGCGGTTTGCCAGGAACTGCACCTCCGAGTTAAATCCCCAGGAATTGCGGTACTCAGGATTGCTCCTCGGGATCACCACCACCGGCAGATCGGTTACTTTCTTTCCTTTTGGCAGGGTGAGGTAACCATTCAGCAGTAAACCGTCGCGGCTTTTAAACGAAATAGGCTTCATCTCGCAAAGCTCGCTTTCTGGCAGCAGCGCATTTACGTCGCTTAGTTTTAACAGTTTATTGTCTGCCAGCGTGTATAAATAAAAAGCACCCGGCGACCGGTCGGTAAAGGTCCTGATAATGAATTTTTTCTCTGCCGCGTCCCGGCCGTTTATCCGCACTTCGGTATTCGGCAGTTGTTTCTCGAGCTGCTGGTACACGTTCTTTACGCTGTCGTCCAGGTAGTGACGGTGCTTTTTCGAGGTCTCGTAAGTAGCGTACAATACCCGGCGCGTGGTGGTCGAGTAACCGCCTTCTATCACATCTACGTCAGGGTGACTAAAAATGATCTTCTCCTCTTTCCCCGTTTTACAGTTGAACTCCACAAGCGCCATCTTGTCGCGGTTTTGGTTAGAAAGCGCATAAATACATGTACGTTCCTTTCCGCAAAAACCTACAGGGGCAATGGTGGTTTTAAAATTGCTGGTTATCACCGGTTTAAATCCCTGGCCTTCGCTTTCGCGGAAAAGCAGCGTTTCGTTTACCCCGTCGCTGGAAAGGGCGAGACGGATCTGCCCGTCCTCATCGGCATACCATTCGGTGATATTACCCGGATTTTGCGCAGCCATCTCCAGTTTCCGTTTCGGGATATTGAGCCGGTACACATCGAAAACAGATGAGTCCCGTTTATTCAGCGCGATAATCAGCTCATTGTTTTTTAACCGGTTAGGATTGATCAGCTTGGCCTTGAACTTCCCGGGCGGAAGAAGGTCCTGCGGAGCCCCTTTTACCTTATCGACCACGAACAACCGTACGCCTTCATCGTCGGCACGGTCTTTCATGTACACCATTTCGTTGTTGTTGGCCCAGAAATAGGAGGAAATGTTGCGATCCGTTTCGTTGGTGATCCGGTTCACCTGTTTCCCGTCCACCGTTTGTACATACAGGTTGAGCCGGTTCTTATAAGGCTGCAGGTACGAGATAAAATTTCCATCCGGCGATATCAGGAACGATGTCTTCACGGGGTTAGCAAAAAACGACTCGAACGGCAGCATCTTCGCTTCTTCGCCTGTGCAGGCAACACACACACACAATATCAACCAAGCGGAAAGCCTCTTGAATTTTAACAGCATAAATATCCTTGGGTTCAAATTACGTAAATCCCTTCTTTAGGCTATAGAGCATGACGTAACAATTAGAATACAGCTTAAAGTATGATAAAAATATGATTACAAAACACCGCCGTACACAAATATTGCCGGTTATTTCGTTACTTTAAGAAAAGTAAAGATCCGGTCATCACATCACCTTTTCAGCTATTGAAGCATGACGAAACTGCAGTTCAAATTTAGCCGGCGACCCTTGCGGGCGCTGGTCTTCGCGGTAACAGCGGTACTCGCATCGCTGAACGTACATGCACAAAACACCGATGAAGCCCTGGCTGCGCAATATTACCAGAACGCTGAATATGATAAGTCAGTAGTACTGTACCGTAAACTATTTAACGACGGGAAGAACCAGGCTTTTTATGATCCTTTTTTCAACGTCATGCTGAAGCTGAGGCTGTATGATGAGGCAGGTAAAGTCGTTAAAAAACAGATCAAAAATAACCCCGGCAACTACGCTTTCTCCGTGGATTACGGGCGTTTACTGCGCGAGGGAGGGAATGAGGAAAAGGCCAATCAATGGTTTGATGACCTGATCAGCAACCTGCCAAAAAACGAAGGCGCCATTCGCGACCTGGCCAACACTTTTTACCGTGCAGACGGGTTCGACTACGCGGTGAAAGCCTTCCTCGCGGGGCGCAAATCGCTGGGCGATAACGATGCTTTCGCTTTTGAGCTGATCTCGCTCTACCGTTACCAAAAAAACAAGGTGATGCTCGTAGAGGAATACCTCAATGTGCTCGACAAAAACCCTGACGTACTCCAAACCGCCAAGAATGTGCTGGGCAACGTGTTCGACAACAACGCTGATTACGAGCTTTTAAAAAGCACCTTGCTTCGCCGGCTGCAGAAAAGCCCTCAAAATGTTGCCTATTCCGAATTGCTCACCTGGCAATACCTGCAGCAGAAGGATTTTGATATGGCACTCCGGCAGGCCATCGCGTTAGACAAACGCCTCAAAGAAACCGGCGACCGGATCTACGATCTTGCGGCGCTGCTCTTAGCCAACCAAGCCTATCCTACGGCAGCCGATGCACTGCAATACCTCATTGGCAAAGGCACCGAAAATGCCTATTACATTCCTGCCAAGGTACAATTGTTAAATACCAAGAACCAGATGCTCACTACCGGCAAATTTACCATGCCCGAGCTGCAGCAGCTGGAAAAAGAATATTTATCGTTGCTAACGGAGATCGGCCGCTCAGGAAGTACGGCATTTGCCATCCAGCAGTTGGCTAATCTTCAGGCATTTTACATGGGTAAACCCAACGAGGCACAGGAACTACTCGAAGGCCTGCTCCAAAAACCCGGGTTAACAGCCGCCGTAACCGGCCAGACCAAGCTCGATCTCGGCAACATCTATATTTTAACAGGCGAAGTGTGGGAGGCGGCTTTAATTTACGGCCAGGTAGAGAAAGATTTTCCGGGCCAGCCCATGGGCCAGGAAGCCAAATTCCGCAATGCGCGGTTGTCGTACTTCCTGGGCGATTTTAGCTGGTCAAAAGCACAGGTAGATGTATTGAAAAGCTCTACGTCGCAATTAATTGCCAACGATGCGTTAAATCTCGGACTGCTGATCACCGAGAATACCGAAACCTCTGCCGATAGCGCTGCCCTGAAAAGCTTCGCACGGGCGGATATGCTGATCTTTAAGAACCAGCTTCCCGCATCGCTGGCGGCACTTGACAGCATTAACATCAACTTTCCCAACAATAGCCTGAACGACGATATCCTGATGGCGAAAGCACGGATCTACATCAAGCAGGGAGACCTGCAAAAAGCCGTTCCCCAACTGGAAGGCATCATGAACAATTATCGCACCGATCTTTGGGCCGACGATGCCATCTTTATGCTCGCCGACCTGTATGAAACCAGGCTGAACGATCCCGAAAAAGCAAAAACCTATTTCGAGAAAATCATTACCGAATATCCTTCGAGCCTGTACGTGATCGATGCACGCAAGCGTTTCCGTGCGCTCCGCGGCGATAAACTCGGCAGCTAACGGGTACTGATCGCCATTTCTAACGCATTATTCATTATTTTGCGGGCATGTTTTTATTCAACACTACCATCATGGTTGAAGAGCCGGCGCACGAGGAGTGGCTCAGCTGGGCCCGGGCGTACCTGGTACCCGAAACCATGGATTCCGGTTGCTTTGTTTCCAGCCGGCTGCTACGTGTAGTCGATAGCCCGAATGAAGGAGTGACCTATTGCCTGCAGTACGTAGCGGATAACCGCGGGAAGATCGATGAGTTCCTCACGCGCCACGACCCGCAAATACAACGAACACATATCGCCAATTTCCCAAACAGGTTTGTATCTTTCAGCACTATTATGGAGTATATCGATTAGCATGAATTTTATAGAAACCCCTTTTGAAGGCCTCGTGGTAATAGAGCCAAAGATCTGGAAAGATGACCGCGGATATTTTTACGAAAGCTACAACCAGGAACGCTTTGAAGCCGCCGGCATCCCGGCAAATTTCGTGCAGGATAACCAATCATTTTCCCAAAAAGGCGCCTTGAGAGGGTTACATGCACAAGCGCCGCCTCATGCCCAGGGTAAATTGGTAAGGGTGATACAGGGAAGCGTAAAGGATGTGGTGGTCGATATCCGCAAGAATTCTGCTACCTATGGCAAACACTTTTCGATAACGCTCAGCGCCGAAAACTTTAAGATGCTGTGGATCCCGCCGGGTTTCATCCATGGCTTTGTAACCCTCGAAGACAATACCATCTTTTCGTATAAAGTGACCTCGTTATACAATAAAAACTCAGAGCTCGGCGGTCTCTGGAATGATCCCGACCTGGGAATTGATTGGGGCATTAGCAGCAACGAGGTGATCCTGTCTGACAAAGACAAGATCTTACCCCTGCTAAAAGACCTGCAAAGCCCTTTCTGATTACTTGATCAGGTTATACAGCTCGTCGAGCTTTGGCGAAAGCACGATCTCGATACGGCGGTTATGGCTCCTCGCTTCCGGCGTACCTGCAGCATCTACCGGCTGATACTGTCCTTTACCTGTTGCGGTTACGCGGCTGTTTTCGAGTTTCTGTTCATCCGTTAAGAAACGTACCACAGACGTTGCGCGAAGTACGCTCAGGTCCCAATTATCCTTGATCTGGCCGAGGTTTACGATCCGCTGATCGTCCGTATGTCCTTCCACGGAAATATTGATCTCCGGCTGTGTCTTCAACACGTCGGCGAGGCCTTTCAGCGCCTGCTTGCCTTTATCGTCGATCACGATACTGCCCGAGGCAAATAACAACTTGTCTGTTAACGAAACATATACCTTACCGTTCCTGATATCAACTGATAACCCGCTTTGCTGGAAACCAAGCAATGCCTTTTGCAGCTTATCGCGAAGCGCATTGGTCGCCTCGTCACGTTTACGAAGCACATCTTCAACTTCTTTCAGTCTTGCTTCGCGCTTCTTCAGGTCTTCTGACAGTTTACTGATCTCGGTCGAGCTGTTTGCACGCAAGGCAGAATAATTCGAGTTCAGGCCTGCGAGTGACGATTGCAGGTCAATAATCCTTGCATTCAGACGTGCGGTATCTGCCTGCAGCCGCCCGATCTCTTCCTCAAGGCTCGAGACCTTCACCTTTGCTGCGTCCCATCCCGCGGAAAGCGAGTCCTTCTGCGAAAGCAGCGTTTTATATTTCTTGTTAGAGAGCACTACACACGAAGAAAACGACGAAGCTGCCAGGATGGTGGTGATAAATAAAATACGTTTCATGGTGTTATCGGTTGTGGTTGTCAGTAATCAATTGTCAGTTCACCGCATTCCTCAAAAAAACCACCAGCGGGTGTAAAGTTTCGAACATATCGACAACTTGTTCCGCGGCCTGGTCGCCGGTTAACAGGCTATCGGGCAGGTTGGCGACGGCATTAAAGCTCTTAAGCTTCAGGTAATGGATCATCGGGTGATCGGCCGGATAGCCTTTCGGCATCGTCTTCAGCTGATCTTCGGCCGAAAGATCACCGGCCAGCTTTACAAAACGCTCGTTATTAAGTAGTTCCAGCAGGTCTGCACCGTTGTAATCGATCTCCTGGCGGATGGCTTTCAGCTGCTGAGTCTCAGGTTGCCATGAGCCGGCCGCTATGAATGACTCCCCGGGCTGGATGTGCAGGTAATAACCGGCGCCATCGAAATTCTTGCCCTGCCTGGAAATCCCGATGCCGAAATTATTTTTGTAAGGTGTCTTGTTCTTGCTAAAGCGGATATCGCGGTAAATCCGCATCACGCAGCTTTTAGGATCAAGGTCCGCAGGCACGGTAGCATCGAACAGGGCGATGCCACGGATAACGGATCGGGTAAACTCCAGGACATTTTCACGCGCCTTGTCGTAATCCGCTTTATGATCCTGGAACCAGTCACGGTCGTTGTGTTCGGCAATGCCTACCAGGAAAGTAAGGGTAGAAGGAAGTATCATGGCTTATCAATATCATACCCGGCGTTATAGTGCACCTTCGGCGAAAGCCAATGAAGAAGTATCACCCGGGAATACCGGAAATTAAAAGGCGCCAATACCACGCAGCCGGTCAGAATGGTAGCGAAATAAAGCCACATATCTTCGAATTCCAGCCGGTGCGTTAACACATAAGTACCCACACCCACCGTCACCATCTCGGCCACGTTTAACGCATAGCTCACGTACATCGCCGCGTAAAAATAACCCGGCTCTATCTCGAATTTTAACCCGCAATGCGGACAATGCTCGTTCATGTGCTGCTTCAGGGAATAGATCTTCCCGTAAAACATCTTTCCCCGCCTGCACCTTGGGCATTTGCATTGGGCGATGGCAGAAAGCTTTGAGGTAGGCATAGGTGTCGACGGTTATTTTTACGGTTCTTAATTCAGGTTGATCCGCTCGTCCTTTATTTCCAGGGCAATGTTGCGACGGCGGTATTTCCTGTACCATACGGTGCCGATAATGCCCACAGCCACATAGGGGGCGGCAAGCAGGTAAAGTATCGCTTTGTTGAGACCCCTGCCGTCCATATTCCCGTTCTGAACGGAGTTATCTGCTGTTAATGTACACATGGCACACTGCGCCTTTGCTTCCGGCTGACCGGAAAATAAAACTGAGATAAATACTATGGCAAAAAAGTGTTTGATTTTCATTTCGACGTTAAAAATTATAATAAGGCGATATCATCAGGTACACTACCACCCCGGTTACCGTTACATACAGCCAGATCGGGAAAGTCCACCTCACCAGCCTCTTGTGGCGTTCCACCTGCATTTGTAAACCGCGGTAAAAACTCAGTAACACTAACGGTAAAACAACTGCGGCAAGTATGATATGCGTCACGAGAATAACATAATAAATATACCTGAGGTTTCCCGCTTCTGCAACCTCTTCCGGCGAAAGAATGCCATCGCTATTCAGGTCGCCATACCGGGTCTCTGGCGCCAGGTAGTGGAACCCGATGTACGATACCAGGAACAATGCCGAAAGCACGAACGTAAGCAGGTTGATCCGCTTGTGCATGGTGATGTTCCGCCGCCTGATAAAGTATAGCGACAACAACAGGAGCACGCTGCAGGTCCCATTGATAATGGCGTTAAACTTAGGCAGGAAAAACGTAAAGGAGGGCAACCCGGCCGGGGCAGGGATCACTTTCCTGTTCAATATCACTACCACCAGGAAAACGAAAATGGAAATGGCGGCTACAATGCGGAATAAGATCTTATCATTCATTTGTTGAGTAACTGGAAGAGTCCTTATCCAGGATTCTTTACTTTTCTTAATTCTTCGACGATCAGCACTTTAATCTCATCGTTCAATTTATCTACCTGTTCTTTAATGCCTGAGTCATAGTATCCGCGAATGCGTCTCAGCGGATCTACGAGGATAAACATCGGGCTATAGATGAAGTTTCCTTGCTCTAAGGTATCGCGCAAAGCGTCGACCAGGAATCCCCTGCGGGCGATTTCGTAGATCTTATCCTGGTCCCCGGTCAGGAAACTCCATTTACCCGCCCTCGCGGAATAGGTCATCGAATACTTTTTTAACTCCGGAGGCGTATCAAACTCCGGGTCGACCGAGATGGTAAGAAACTGCATCCGCTTGTTCCGGTCGTATTCTTTTACAAGCCCCGAAAGCGCGTAGTTCATGTAAGCACAAGGCTGCCCGCCGCGGGTATAAAAAAAACTCACTACGGTGATACTGCCGGAATCCGCCGGAAATTTTGTCGGCAACCCATTCTGGTTGGTTAGTAAAAATGACGGTACCGTATGGTAGAGCGTATCCCGGATTTTCTTTCCCCGTTTCTTATGAAAGGTGCCGGCGAGTTGTTTCGGACCGAATATGGCCAGCGGATGATACCGGTTCTTGCCTTTCTCCTGGAGTAAATAATATAAAAATCCCGGTAGTGCCAGTATGACTACCAGGATCAGGATCTTTTTTACCGGAAAATTACCGCCCATTATTTCAGGTGGAACATGTGCGTATTGAGGTAAGAACCCTCAGTAAGCATCAGCACGATAAAGTAAATGATAAAAACAAAAACGACGATGATCCCTGATTTTAATGCGACTTTCTCAAACTTAAGGTGCATAAAGTATGCCACGATGTAAAATGCTTTTACCAGGGTAAGAATGATATAAGCAAAATTACCGATGCTGCGGGGAAGTATCCCTTTGGGGATCAATACAAGTGCGATGATAAACTCTACTATGGTAATTCCCAGCAGGATAAAGAAAACCTGCCAGATATTACCCTTGGTCATGGTTGCATGCTCTTCGTCGTGCCCGTGTTCTGTTGTATGTTCTGTGTTCATAGTGATCTTGAATTAAACCAGGTAGAAAAATGTAAATACGAATACCCAAACGAGGTCTACAAAGTGCCAGTAAAGGCCCACTTTTTCCACCATCAGGTAACTTCCTCTTTTTTGGAAGGTCCCTGAAAGGGTCATGATTAAGATGATGATATTGATGATCACCCCGCTGAATACGTGGAAACCATGGAAACCGGTAATGGTAAAGAACAGGTTAGCGAACTGGGTAGCGCCAACATGATTGGTGCCGAGATGGTGGATCTCTTCTGCTGAAGGAACAGCTCCCCACCAGAAACCTTCATGGTGAAGGTGTGTCCATTCAAGCGCCTGGCAGCCCAGGAACATGAAACCGCCGATAATGGTTGCTACCATCCACCAGGCAACTTCTTTTTTCGCCCCGCGGTGGCCCGCCTCCACCGCCAGGACCATGGTAACGGAGCTGGCGATCAATATAAACGTCATGATACCTACAAAGACAAGCGGGTATCCGGCATCGGCAAGGCCAGGTATCGACTGGAACACCACGTCGGGATTAGGCCATGATAATTTGCTGAAACGCTGTGCGCCGTAGTAGATCAGGAACGAAGAGAAAGTGAACGCGTCTGATACAAGAAAAAACCACATCATCAGCTTCCCGTATTCAACGGAAAAGGGCGATTTCCCCCCGCTCCAGGGCCCGGTTTTTACTTCATCTAAAGGTGATACGATAGTACTCATGTATAGTAAGTTATTGGTTCAAAAGTAAGAAAACATATAGATAAATCCATAGGATATCGATAAAATGCCAGAAGATGGAAGTGATCTCCAGCCTGAACACGTTACGTATTTGAGCGATATTACGCACCCTGCCGAGCATAGCACCAACGATAAGGCCGAGTCCGGCGAGGATATGCGCCAGGTGCGACCACACGAACACATACACGAAAGATTGCGACGCATTTTTATTAAAACTGAACATGATGCCGCGACTGGCCAGCACGTTCCATGCCTTCCACTGGATAACAAAAAATACGATGCCCAGCACGAACGTTAACGCCAGGAACAGCTGCTGGCTGCCAAAACGGAGGCCCTTACCCGCGCGTACGGCCAGGTGCATGGTAAGGCTGCTGAGTATGATCGCCGCCGTGCTGTACATAAATTCTTCCGGGAGAATGGTTTTTATACCGCGGTTGGCGCTGCCCGCGGTATAAACGATGAACCCGCTTGTTAACCCGGCGAAATAAATAAAAGACGACACCAGGAAAAGCCACATCAGGAATTTCTTGGCCTTAAGGTTCGTTTTGGTCTCTTCTATATTCAATTGTGCCATGTTTATTTACTTATAAAATCAAATAATAAGGCCAGCTGCACCAGCGGCAAATAGCCAAACGAACCGAACATTACCTTTTGTGCCGACGGAATGTCGAGATTACGGGTCAGTTTAAATCCGCACCAGCAAAAATAAAGCCCCGCGGCAAGTGAGATCCCTCCTATATAATAACCTCCAAAGCCCATAATAGTTGGTAAAAGGCTTACCGGTATTAGGACAAGGGTAGAAATAAATACAAACCAGGCACTCACGGCATCGCGCCTGGTGGTGGGCAGGAGCCTGAACCCCGCTTTTTTATAATCATCGTCCAATACCCATGCGATGCCCCAGAAATGCGGGAACTGCCATACGAACTGGATAAGGAACAGCACGATGGGGATCCAGGAGATCGACGGCCTGTCGAACGCGGCAAAATAACCGATCAGTGGCGGCAAAGCCCCTGGAAATGCCCCGATAAACACCGCGATCGGCGACTTCCGCTTCATCGGTGTATAAATAAACGCATACAAAAAGATGGAAAAAACCGAAAGCACACCGGTTAGGAAGTTAAGCTGTACCAGCATCAGCGTTCCTGCCAACCCCATGAACAGGCTGAGCACCAACGCCTGCCCGGTAGTCATCCGCCCTGCGGGAATCGGCCGCCCCATGGTACGCTTCATCAGCTTGTCCAGGTCTTTCTCGATGATCTCGTTAAATCCGTTGGCCGCGGAGGTAACCAGGAAACCGCCAACGGTTAAAATAACCCACTGACCCCAATCATACCCGCCCTGCTGCCTGCACCCGATAAGAAATGAAACCGAAGCTGAGAAAGCCACCAGAAAGGTGAGCCGCAGCTTGATCAATTCCTTAAAGTCCTTTAAAAAATCCTTCACTTCGAGTCATTTGGTTTGCACCGCCGAAATCACCGCAGAACGGGACCTCAACAGTAACATCAGGTAAAACTGTGCCGAAAACAACAACGTCGCCAGCACCAAGTGCGCCGCCTGCGCAACCGGCGGTAACGCCAGGTAAGCGAGAACGACACCGGTAACCACCTGGAGCACGATTAACATACCCGAGTAAGTTACATATCTGTATTGAAAGGCCGTTGCCGCAAATTTCTTCCGCACGATATAAAAAAGCGTAAACTGGCCGGCCGTTAGTATCAGGGCAGAATCCCGGTGAAGGTTAAATGTCGCTCCCACCTGCTGCACCCAGCTGGCGCGATTTAAACGTGCCATCGCATCAGCCACAAAATCCACCTGCTCGCGTACCCCGGTACCAAGCGTAACCTGCACCAGGGTAAGCAAACAAAGCAATAGCGCTATCAATTGCAGCCTGCTCATCTGCCCGCCGCTCAGCAGCGCCTGGTTCCTGAGCACCTGCGCCTCGAAAAGCGTATAAATGCTGATAGCCACGATACCCAGGGCCAGCAGCATATGTACCGTTACCACCCACGCCAGCAAATTGGTAGATACCACGATGGAACCCAGCCACGCCTGGAAGATTACCAGGACGATATTGAACAGGCTGGCAAAGAATATACGTTTCCGGGTGCGGAGATATACACGCGACCGGATAACACATCCCAGCAAAAATACGCCGGTGACGGCTCCCACCAACCGGTTGATGTACTCGGTCCAGGTTTTTGCGGCGTTAAAATCTTCAGGCTCGCGGATGCTTTTATCGCTCCTGATCTTTGCCGCCATCTCTCCGTAACCCAATACGTCGAGCGTTTTGGCGAATCGCTCGTTTTTCGCGACGCGTTTCTCTACGTATTTCTCTTTATACCCTTCCGGCAGCTGACTGGCAGATACCGGCGGCACGTAACTTTCGAAACATTTAGGCCAATCCGGACACCCCATACCCGACCCGGAGGTTCGCACGATCCCGCCTGCCAGGATCAACGCAAACAAAGAGAGGATGGTGATGCGGTTAACCGCTAAAAATTTTCTTTCTCCCGGAGAGAACATCATGGATAAGGGTTAAAAAAAACCGGGGTATCTGTAAGCAATTACTTACGGCAGATACCCCGGCATATTTATACGGTGCAAGTTAAACTTTTTCTGCCTGGTGGGTTTTCACCCATTCCTGCTGAATCCGTTCAGCTTCCACATTTCCTTCAAAATCATGCGGAAGGTTCGAGCTCATGGTTTCGGAGAAAGGAACGGTTTGTGGGATAAAATCTTCGTGGTGACCAGGCTTGCTGTAATCATATGGCCAGCGGTAAACGGTTGGGATCTCTCCCGGCCAGTTACCATGCAGGTGTTCAACCGGTGTGGTCCACTCCATGGTGTTAGAGCCCCAGGGATTCTGTACCGCTTTTTTACCAAAGAACATAGAATGGAAGAAGTTATAGAGGAACGCCACCTGGCCCAATGCCGCGATGATGGCTGCCCATGAAATGAACTTGTTCACAGTTAACCACTCTTTCATAAATGCGAACTCGGTGAACGCATAGTACCTTCTCGGAACGCCGTCGAGGCCCATAAAGTGCATCGGGAAGAAAACCAGGTAAGCGCCGATAAAAGTAACCCAGAAGTGCAGGTAGCCCAACTTATCGTCCATCATACGTCCGAACATTTTAGGGAACCAGTGGTAAACACCGCACAACATTCCAAAGATCGCCGCAGAGCCCATTACCAGGTGAAAGTGTGCAACAACGAAATAAGTATCGTGCAGGGGAATGTCCAGCGCCGCGTTTCCAAGGAACACACCGGTAAGACCACCGGAGATAAAGAACGAAACGAGCCCGATACCGAACAGCATGGCCGGCGTAAAGCGCAGGTTACCGCGCCAAAGCGTAGCCAGGTAGTTAAACGTTTTTACAGCCGACGGCACCGCGATAATGAGCGTAGTGATCATGAAAACCCCTCCCAGGAATGGGTTCATACCGGTTACGAACATATGGTGCCCCCAAACGATGAACGACAGGATAGCGATACCGATCAGCGAGTAAACCATCGCATGGTAACCGAAGATCGGTTTGCGCGAGTTGGTCGCGATCACTTCAGAAGTGATACCCAACGCCGGCATGATAATGATGTATACCTCGGGGTGGCCCAGGAACCAGAACAAGTGCTGGAACAGGATCGGGCTGCCGCCTTCGTTAGGCAATACCTGTCCCTGTAAAACGATGTCTGATAAGTAGAAGCTGGTACCAAAGCTGCGGTCGAAAATAAGCAGTACCACACCCGCAACCAGTACGGGGAATGACAGTACACCCAATACAGCGGTAAGGAAGAACGCCCAGATAGTAAGCGGCATCTTCCACATATCCATTCCTTTGGTGCGCATGTTTAACACGGTACTGATGTAATTCAGGGAACCGATCAGCGACGATGCGATGAACAGCACCATACTGATCAGCCACAGCGTCATCCCCAGCCCGGAGCCGGAAATCGCCGTCGGCAGGGCCGATAATGGCGGATAGATCGTCCAACCCGCACTTGCAGGGCCGCTTTCAACGAAGAAAGCGCCCACCATGATAAGGCTTGATATAAAGAACAGCCAGTAAGAAAGCATGTTCAGGAACGGCGACGCCATATCACGGGCACCCAGCTGCAGCGGGATCAGCAGGTTACTGAATGTACCGCTCAAACCGGTGGTTAGCACGAAGAACACCATGATGGTACCATGGATGGTGACGAGTGCCAGGTAAAACTCCGGTTTAATACGGCCGCCTTCGGCCCATTTGCCTAAAAACGCCTCTAATATCGGGAATGATTTTTCCGGCCAGCCTAACTGGATACGGAAAAGGATCGATAAAACCATCCCGATCACCGCCATTACGATCCCTGTTACCAGGAACTGCTTAGCGATCATCTTATGATCCTGGCTAAAAATATACTTCGTAATGAACGTTTCCTTATGATGGCCGTGATCATCGTGATGACCATGGAGTTCTAACGTAGTATGCTTTGCTGTGCTTGACATATCTCTCTTCTGTATATTATTTATTTAACGCAATCTTGTTATCCGCGGCAGCTTCATTGGCAGAAGCAGTCTGCATTTTCTTCTTTACATCATCACTGTAATATAAAGTTTGCTTGGCAAGCCATTCTTTATACTCGGCTTCGCTTACTACGATCACCTTTTTCTGCATGTTGTAGTGACCAGATCCGCAGATCTTCGCGCAAAGCAGGATGTAATCATACTCGGGCTCGTTACGTTCCGCACGTACTTGCGCAGTCGTTTTGGTCGGTGTAAACTGGAAAGAAGTGGTCATTCCCGGAACGGCGTTGATCTGCGCCTTAAAATCAGGAATGTAAAAGCTGTGCAGGATGTCTTTTGAATTAACGGTAACACGTACCGCTTTATTCACCGGGAGTACGATATCAGTGCTCATTTTATCGTCCCAGCTCTTGCTGTCGGTAAAATCGATACCCAGTCCGTTGGTAGGCGTAGTAAGCTTATAGTTACGCAAGCCCAGCAGGTTATCGTCGCCCGCATAACGGACGTTCCAGCTAAACTGCTCACCGGTAACTTCGAGGCTGATCGCTGCTTTCCGGGCATCTTCAGAAACCTCGGTAATGCTTCTCCAGGTAAAGAACCCGAATAGTACCAATCCCGCCAGTACCACGGCCGGAACGATGGTCCAGATACGCTCTACGGTATTGTTATGCGGATAGTAATAAGCTTTGCGTTTCGAAGATCCTGCGTAGATGTAAGAAAATCCGAACAGCAGGATATGGGTCAGCACAAATACGATCGTAGTGATCACCAGGGTTACGGTGAACATCAGGTCGAGCGTCTGGCCGTGTTTACTTGCCGAAGGCGTTACGCTCATCGGGCCCTGCACGGTATATGACCAGTAAGCGCCATATATACCCACTACCAGCGCGATCGCGAAGATCATACCCTGGATACGGTTCCAGTTAATTGCTGTTTTCTTGCCCTGTACCTCTTTGGTAAGCTCGTATAACCGGAGCGCTTTTCCAACAATCCCCAGGAACACACAGAACAGGAAGAACAACAGGAAGTAGTACCAGAATGCTTTGTACTCTGCCGAATGATCTGCGGGAGGTTTCGGTGCATCAGGTCCGCCGCCTGTCCATGATAACTTGGTGGTATCGATATCGGTACTTACCAGCGGCTCACCGGCGGCTACGGTCGATCCTGAATCTGCCTGCGCAACTTCTTCGGTCGTAGCGGCGGTATTAGAGGCGGCGGTCGAATCGGCCGGCTCCTGTGCCAGCGCATGCGAACCTACACTGAATGCGCAAACAAGCAGTATAACGACTAATGGCCTGATCTTAAAATAATTTCTTAAACCCATTTTCTTGACAATACGTATGTGCGTAAACTAATCTGGTTGTACAATTAAATATGATGATGCAAACTTTCCTCGAGGAAAGGGTGATTTTTCGGCACCAGCGGCCGTTTGCTCAGCGCGTTCAGCATAAAGAAGGCGAAGGTCCCGGCAAAGCCGATAGCGATCCCTATTTCGGTAATGCCAAATGTACGATGTTTTGACACTGTGCCAGGCATGATCATCATGTAGTAGTCAAGCCAGTGGCCGCAAAGCAACAGGATCGCAACGAACATCATGAGGTTTTCCTTCCGTTTGTTATCGCGCGACATCAGGATTAGTACCGGCGACAAGAAGTTGATCACGATATTCAGCCAGAACCAGGGTTTAAACTCCGGTTCCCATCTTTCGTAGAAATAAACGGTTTCTTCCGACATGTTGGCATAATAGATCAGCAGGAACTGTGCAAACCACACATACGTCCAGAAGATCGAAAAGGCAAACATAAACTTTCCAAGGTCGTGCAGGTGGCTGTCATTGGTCCAGGTAAAATACCCTGCTTTTCTTAACAGGATCAGCGTTAAAGCGATCGCGCTTAGTCCGCTCACCCACATGGCGGCAAAGTTATACCAGCCAAACATGGTAGAGAACCAATGCGCTTCCAGCGACATCACCGTATCGAACGACCAGATCGGGGTAGTAAATCCGAAGATCACCAGGAAAATACAGGCATATTTAAAGCTTTTCTGGTAGTTGTTCATCCCGCCTTCCAGGTCCTCGTTATATGAGAACCTGGTGAACAGCATCGCGAAAATGCTGTACAATCCCAGGAAGATCACCATCCTCGAAAGGAAGAAAGGCACATTGAGGAAGGATGCCTTCCCGGCGATCACCTCATCGTAATGCTCAGAAGCAGGATCCGCCAGGCCATGTGTTGCCCAATGCTTGTACAATAAAGGAGCCGACACTTTAACGCCTTCCTCTTCTATTTCATGATGTGTAAAAAGGCCGGCCGCACAGATTAAAACCAGGATGACGGCCGCGATCGGCAGCACCCTGGCAAAAGCCTGCGGAATACGCAGGATACTTGCCGACCATCCCGCCTGTGCCACATATTGAACCGCTAAGAAGAAAGTTCCGGCCGCACAAACGCAGGTGAAATAATATCCCATCAGGAGGAGATTCGCAAAAGTTCTTTCTGCATGTGTCTCCGATGTATCGATCAGGAAACCGTAGGCAATAGCCACGATACCGATCACGATGGCAATTAAGCTCCAGGTCTTTGGCTTACCTGTAAACTCGAATTGCTGTGAGAAATTATGAGTATGATTATGAGTTCCCATCGGTCTATTAGCAGTTTCTATTGTAATTTTTGTAATTCATGTACGAACTGAACGATTTTCCAGCGTTCGGTAGGCGTTAATTGGTAACGATGCGGGCCCATCATATTTACCCCGTAGGTGATCGTGTGGAAGATCTTGCCATCGGAAAGCTCATTCATACCTCCACCGCGGGAAGACTGCCCGGTAGAATAGGAAGGCGGCGCAGGGAATTTCTCCAGTTTCACGATCGATCCGTCGCCCTTGCCGGTAAGACCATGGCATTGGGTACACATTTGTGCGTACAGCATCTTGCCTTCTTCCAGGTTCGCTTTGGTAAGCGGAAGCGGGTTCTTCAGGTTCAAACCAGCTGACTGGTAACCTTCAGGAGTATTCGGGTAATCGGTTTCCGGCTCGTCGAAACCTACAGGCATGGTATGCGCCGGCGGCGTTTGAGCGGTTTGTCCGTTTGCGAAATGTTTATTAGGCTGGTCAGGGTTAAAAGCCAGCGGATCGTACATATTTCGGGCATACTCCCAACCGGTGCTTTTTTTATCAGAGCAGGAGGATACAACGGCAGCTGCAGCCACAGTTAAAAAAATGACCCCGGTTATTCTGAGTTTATTCATAGCTAACATATTTTCTATCGTTGTGCAATACTTCTACAGCACCCGCCTCTTTTAACAGGTCATCAATTTTATCGTGGTAAGGATTGGTTCTGGCATCGATGGCGATCACAAAACGATCATCTGTGGCGCGGAAGTCCATCACACGTGGTGCACGTCCCGGGAACAGGTGATTCTTAAAAAAGTAGGTGATGATCATTCCGAAGGAAGCAAAAAGCACCGTTAATTCGAACATGATCGGCACGAAATCCGGCATAGCGAACGAAGGCTTACCGCCGATATTCATAGGCCAGTCATAAACCAGCATGTAATAGATCATGGAAAATGCCGTACAGGTACCGGTAAGACCGAAGCAAAAAGCAGCGATCGGCAAACGCGAGCGTTTGTAACCCAGCTTATCCTCGATCCCATGGATGGGCATAGGGGTAAATACATCGTAAATGGTGATGTTGTTCTCCTGCAGCCTGTCGATCCCGTGCATCATATCATCAGGATCCTCGAAATGGCCTAGTATATATTTTGTGTTGCTCATTGTCTCTGGATTAAACGGTTTCCGATGCCGGTACGCTATCGTATTTGGTCAACGACTCTTTGTAGTACTGTGCCTGTACCGGGTCTACTTTACCTTCGGCCATCAGCTTTTTCTTCGCCTGGTGGCTTGCGCTCTTCAGCAGCAGTTTCACTTCCGCCATTGCGATAGCGGGCAGCACTCTTAAAAAGAGCAGGAACAAGGTAAAGAACACGCCGATCGACCCGATGAACACGCAAACGTCAATGATGGTCGGGTGGAACATTACCCAGCTTGAAGGGATATAGTCGCGGTGCAGCGAGGTAACGATAATTACGAAACGCTCGAACCACATACCGATGTTTACCACGATAGAGAGCACCCACGACCAGAAGATGCTGGTACGGATCTTCTTGAACCAGAACAGCTGCGGAGAGATCACGTTACAGGTCATCATGCTCCAGTATGCCCACCAATAGGGTCCGCTTACGCGGTTAAGGAACGCATATTGCTCGTATTCCGCACCTGAGTACCAGGCGATAAAAAGCTCCGTCAAATAAGCTACACCTACGATAGAGCCTGTGAGGATGATGATCTTGTTCATCGCCTCGATGTGGAACATGGTGATGTAGTTCTCAAATCCAAGGACCTTCCTGGCGATAAGCAACAGCGTCTGTACCATCGCGAAACCTGAGAAGATCGCCCCGGCCACGAAATAAGGCGGGAAGATGGTGGTATGCCATCCCGGCTCGAGCGAGGTAGCGAAGTCCATGGATACGATGGTGTGTACCGAAAGTACCAGCGGTGTAGAAACACCTGCCAGGATCAGCGAAACCGCCTCGAAACGCTGCCAGGTTTTAACTGAGCCATTCCATCCGAAAGAAAGTACCGAGTAAACGCGGCGGCGGGTGCCTTTCGCCCTGTCGCGGATAGAAGCGATATCGGGCAATAAACCGGTGTACCAGAATACCAGCGATACGGAGAAGTAAGTAGAGATGGCGAATACGTCCCAGATCAGCGGCGAGTTAAAGTTCACCCACAACGACCCGAACTGGTTTGGTAGCGGCAAACAGAAATAAGCGAGCCACGGACGCCCCATATGCGATACTACGTAAGTGGCGGCGCAGATTACGGCGAAGATCGTCATCGCCTCCGCAGACCGGTTAATGGAGTTACGCCAGTTCTGGCGGAAGAGGAGCAGTACGGCGGAGATCAGCGTACCCGCGTGACCAATACCTACCCACCAAACGAAGCCGGTGATATCCCACGCCCAGCCTACTGTTTTGTTAAGCCCCCAGGCGCCGATCCCGGTCCAGAAAGTATAGCTTACCGCTACCACCCACAGCAAGGCGCCGAGTGCCGCAACGGTAAAGCCGATCCACCAGGCCTTGTTGGGTTTATTTTCTACAGGGATCAACACTTCATTGGTAACGCGGGCGTAGGTAATGTTATCGCCGGTTACTAAGGGTTCCCTGATAATTGATTCGTGATGAGATGACATAGTTCCTTCTAAATTCTGATATGCAATTTATTAAGCTTCCGTTGTTGCTGCCGCTGGTGTGTTCCTTACCTTAACCTGGTAGCCGATGCCTGGCTGAACGTCGATTTCTTCGAGCACATAATAAGTACGCTCGCTTTTCAGGGCTTTGGCAACCTCAGATCCAGGATCATTTACATCTCCGAAAATGATGGCGTTTGAAGTACATGCCTGCTGGCAAGCCATCTTGATGTCGCCATCTTTAACCGGGCGTTTCTCGATCTTCGCCTGGAGCTTGCCGCCCTGGATCCGCTGGATACACATGGTACATTTTTCCATTACCCCCCTGAAACGGGTAGTAACGTCAGGGTTAAGCACCAACTGGGTGAACTCTTCCTGCAGGTAGTTCTCGAAACGGGAGTCATTCCAGTAGTTGAACCAGTTGAAGCGGCGAACTTTGTACGGGCAGTTATTTGCGCAGTAACGTGTACCTACGCAACGGTTATAGGCCATGTGGTTCAACCCTTCGGTTGAGTGCACTGTTGCCAATACCGGGCAAACGGTTTCGCAGGGCGCATGGTCGCAATGCTGGCAAAGCATAGGCTGGTGTACTACCGACACGTTGTCCATGTTGTTAGGTGCGTCTTTATTCTCCTGCAGCTCGCCGATCTCGTTCTCCTCGGTTACCGATTTACCTTCTTCGTTGAAGCTATAGTAACGGTCTATACGGATCCAGTGCATTTCCCTGCGGCGGCGGACTTCGTCCTTACCCACTACCGGGATATTATTTTCTACGTTACAAGCCACGATACATGAACCGCAACCGGTACAGGCGTTCAGGTCGATCGCCATTACCCAGTTATGACCCGGCATTTCGCGTTTGTACCAGAGGTCGTATTTTTTATGACCGCCATGCTTGCCTGAACCTGCATGCGGATCTTTTGCATATTCCGCGAAGGTGGTTTCACGAATCACGTTGCGTCCTTCGTAAGAATGGTGCGTTTGTGTTTGCGCAAGTTCTTCCCTGCCGCCCGCTTTTTCGATGGTTACGGTACCATTAAACTGGACGGTACCATTCTGTACGGTTGCGAAAGGATAAGCGTTCTTGCCTACGCCGTTCCCAACCTTACCGGCTGCGGTGCGGCCGTAGCCAACGGCGATAGAGATAGTTCCCTGCGCCTGCCCGGGCTGAAACAATACCGGGAGTGTTACGCTGTACCCGTTGGCGCCTTTTACGGTTACCAGGTCAAATTCTTCGAGGTCCAGTTTCTCGCCGAATTTAGGGGCGATGGCCACGAAATTGTCCCAGGTGACTTTCGAAACAGGGTCGGGAAGCTCCTGCAGGAATGCGTTGTTGGCATGTTTACCATCGCGCAACGGTACGTTCTGGTATACCTGCAGCTCTATATCTTTCGCCAGCGCCCTACCCTGGTTCATGATGGTAGGGATCACGTTGCCCAGCGATAAACTGAAGGTGTAAGTACCTACCGGCTTTTCGCCGGTGTATACGAAACCGGTCTGCAGCACGCTCTTCCAGGTTTTTCCTGTAGCGGCGAGTACGGTTTTTTCCCAGTTGTTACGAACGTACTGGTAGTAATCGGTTACGGCGTTGTCAGACCAGGTAAGCAGGCTCACTTCCGCCTGGCGGCTGTTGTGAACCGGGTTAATAGCCGGCTGGATCACGGTGTAATATCCCTCGAACGCGTTCTGGTCGCCCCATGCCTCGAGGTAGTTATGATTAATGGCTACTACATTACAAAGTGCGGCTGTTTCATCGGCCCTTTCGGCGAAGGAAACACGCAGGCCTACTTTTGCGAGTGCGTCCGTAAATGCTTTTGCGTTAAAATAATCGTAAGCGGGGTTGCTGTCGAGGAAAAAGATAGCGCCTACTTCGCTACGGTTCATTTCGCTGATCAGCTCGGCGAACTCCGCATCGTTACCGGTGTACTGGTATGACGGATTGTCGAGGTCGATGGTAGTACCGTAGCTTCCCAGTACCGAGTTGATGGCGTTTACCAGGATCTGTACCGAAACATCGTTAGAGCCCGAAACTACCAGCGCTTTTCCTTTCGCCTGCAGCAGTTCTTTTGCAGCAAGCTTCACCACGTTAGCGGCAGCCTTGTTCGCGGTCAGCAAAGGAGTACCCGGGGTACCTGTCAATTCCTGGTACAGGGCGATGATCGCCTGTCCTTCTTCAGACGGTTTTACAGGAACACGCGAATCGGCATTGGTACCGGTCATGCTCATGCCTGTTTCCAGCTGGATATGGCGCGACATTTTCTTTCTTTCGAGCGAAGCCGCGTTCCTGTTGCTTACATATTGTTTTGAAAACTCTTCCGGGGTGATCCAGGTCCCGAGGAAATCGGCGCCAAAGCTTACGATCACGTCCGCCTTGTCAAAACGGTACCGCGGAAGCACCGATTTACCGAAGCTGTTTTCGTTGGCTTTGATGATACCGGTATAAGAAATGGCATCATTGATCACCACTTTAGTGGAAGGATATTGCGCGGTAAAGTCAGCGATCACCGATTTAGTGGAAGGACTGTTGATAGTAGCGGAAACGATCCTGATCTTCTTACCGGAGGCCTGAACTTTATTAAGCTCGCCTTTTACGAAGGCGTCGATCTCGCTCCAGGAAGCCTTGCTGCCGTTCTTGGTTGGATCTTTTAATTTAGAAGCATCGTACAGGTCGAGCACCGACGCCTGGGTAGTGGCATCTGTTCCGCCATTGCCCAGCAAACCTGCAGGGTTGCCTTCGATCTTGATGGGGCGGCCTTCACGCGTTTTTACCAGGATGCTTTGCCCGTTAAAGCTGGAAACATAGTAGTTAGGGATCCCTGGTACTACCTCTTCCGGTTTAACCAGGTAAGGGATCGACTTTACCACCGGTACCGGCTGGCAGGCAGCCAGTGTTACGGCCCCCAGCCCGAAACCCATCGCCTTCAAAAAGTCGCGGCGCGGCGTTACGGTATTTAATCCCGCTTCATTTAGCACTTCTTCAATCGGAAGGGATTCAGCGAATTCATTCTTGTTGTTCTCAACAAATTCGGGCGTCTTCTGAAGCTCTTCTATCCCTTTCCAGTATTTTTTATTGCTTTCCATTTAAGCTATATAAACTGTATGCTATCGTTTCTTGTAATTACTCTTAATAGTGACATTTACCGCACTCGGTACCGCCGAATACTGCGGCAGTCATCTTCTCGCCTTTCTTGATCTTCTCGTGGGCGGCGATCATGCGGTCGTAGTATGCATTGCCTTTGCTGTTCACCTCGGTTTCACGGTGACAGTTGATACACCATTTCATGGTAAGCGGGGAGTACTGGTACAGTTCGTCCATGGTTTGAACCGGCCCGTGACATTTCTGGCACCGTACGCCGCCCACAACTACGTGCTGTGAGTGGTTAAAGTATGCCAGGTCCGGCAGGTTGTGTACACGTACCCACTCGATCGGTTTCTTATTAGGGCCATACTCGCGGGTATCCGGGTTGTAATCCAGTGCGGTGTAGATCTTAGCGATCTCCGGCGACACCTGGCCACCGTAGTTATCAGCTGCCGTTACGTAGTTGTGGCAGTTCATACAAACGTTCAGCGAAGGGATGGATGCGTTTTTCGATTTATAAGCGCCCGAGTGGCAATAACGGCAATCGATCTTGTTAATACCGGCATGCAGCTGGTGCGAGAACTTGATGGGCTGTGTTGGCTGGTAACCGGTATGTACGCCGGTGTTCCACATACCTACCGTACCGATAGACACCAGGATGATAATAATGATGATCCCGGTAAAGAACACGAATTTCTTGTTCTTAAAGAGCTTTTTGAATTTCGCGCCGCGGTCAACGGTTACTTCTTCAGGGATCTCTACGCCGTTGTTCTTCATCACCAGGCGCTCGAGGGTACCGGTAACACGGTTAAGCAGCATGATCACGATGAAGGCAACGATGATCACCAGCACCAGGCCGCCGATCATCAGGTCGCTGATCTCTTCTTTGGCTTCCGTAACTACAGGTCCTTTCTTACCGGTAGCCGGTGGCGCAGCGATGTAAGCAAGTATATTATCGATATCTCCGTCCGAAAGATCAGGGAACGGCGTCATAGTGATCGGCTTGAACTGGTCATAGATCGCAATGGCTTCAGGGTCCTTCTCATCGAAGATCATCGCCTGCGAATTCTTGATCCACTTGTGCAGCCATTCTTTTTTGTGCCTGTCGTTAACGCCTGCCAGCGCTGGTCCAACCGACTTGGCATCCAGTTTATGACATGCGGTACACCTCGACTTAAAGATCGCCGCACCCGCCGCAGCATCCTGGGCCTTGGTGGCGGCGCTTAATGCCAGGGTCAGTAAAACGGTTACCAGGAAAGATTTTGCAACACTTCTTAAAAACAATGAGATATTTCTCATATCAAGTATTTATGATAAATTTTTGAATGTGAATTCTTTTTCGAAATTGTCGTTTAAATGATTTTATTCCACATTTTCAGTGGACAAAAGTATAATTTATTCAGCTATGGATGACAATGCAATGACCGTTAATAATAATTTATAATCGTTCTAAATTATCAATTTTATAGCGAAAACAGCGTCAAAAAGGCCTTTTTTAGACCCGAACCCGGGCTGTCCTGATGCATCCTGTTTGCAATTTTCGAAACCTTTTCTTAACATAATTCGTGAGCTGAAATACATGGAGAAAACCTGTCTTCCCGTCCTTGCAAAAAGACTTTGCGCCCTTTGTGTGAGCCATACGCGGGCGACGGTTCACACAAAGGGCGCAAAGAACACACCAGGGGACGCCGGGTGATAATCTGCTACTGGCCTAATACCCATGCAAATATTAGCGGCGCCACGATGGTGGCGTCAGATTCCACGATAAATTTCGGGGTATGGATATCCAATTTCCCCCAGGTGATCTTTTCATTGGGAACCGCGCCCGAATAAGATCCGTAAGAGGTGGTGGAGTCCGAGATCTGGCAGAAATACGACCAGAAGGGGATGTTTTCCATTTCCATATCCTGGTAAAGCATCGGTACTACGCAGATCGGGAAATCTCCGGCGATACCGCCGCCGATCTGGAAGAAACCCACCCCTTTTCCGCCGGAGTTTTTTACGTACCAGTCTGCTAACCAGGCCATATACTCGATACCGCTTTTCATCGTGGTGGCTTTGATCCGGCCTTTGATCACGTACGAGGCAAAGATATTGCCCATGGTAGAATCCTCCCATCCAGGAACGATGATCGGCAGGTTCCGTTCCGCGGCGGCCAGCATCCAGGAATTTTTCGGATCTATTTCGTAATACTGTTCCAGATCGCCGCTCAGTAATATTTTGTACATGTATTCATGCGGGAAATAACGCTCGCCTTTATCATCGGCATCCTGCCAGATTTTGTGGATGTGCTTCTGAAGCCGGCGAAAAGCTTCCTCTTCGGGTATGCAGGTATCGGTTACCCGGTTGTAGTGGTTTTCCAGGAGGTCCCACTCATCCTGCGGGCTCAGGTCGCGGTAGTTGGGCACGCGCTTGTAATGCGAATGCGCCACCAGGTTCATGATATCCTCCTCCAGGTTGGCCCCGGTGCAGGAAATAATGTCCACCTTTCCCTGCCTGATCATTTCCGCCAGGGAAATGCCCAACTCGGCGGTGCTCATGGCGCCTGCGAGCGTGATCATCATTTTCCCGCCTTCCAGCAGGTGAGTTTCGTAGCCCTTGGCAGCATCTACCAGCGCCGCAGCGTTAAAATGCAGGTAGTTACGTTCGATAAACTGGGAGATCGGTCCTTTGTTAGTCATCACTTTTCAATTTTAGTGGGGCAAAAGTAAGGTTTTAGGAAATGAAAACAGTGAATGATTACCGGGAAGCGCCTATGAAGCATTCTTTTACCGATATTCCTCGTTCATTATTTAGCTTTGCCTCTTCATGAGAAGAGCCATCCTGATAATATTCATTGCGCTGGAATCGTTTACGCCAAACCGATCTTTTTCGCAGAAAAAACTCATTAAAAAGTTTTTCTCCGGCAAGCAGGACAGCACCCGGGCGGGCAGCTTCCTGGCGCTTCCTTCGCTGAGCTACGCACAGGAAACGGGGCTCGAATTCGGCGCCGCCGCGGTTTACGCATTCCACACAGACCGGCAGGACCTGCTTACCCGGAGCTCTTCCATCAATGTGATCGCCACGTTCACCACCAAAAAACAGTCGAACTTTAAGGTCCAGGCCGATATATGGTCGCCGGGAAACCGCTGGCACCGGCTTACGGAAATAAGGTACAAGAACTTCCCTTTTAACTTTTACGGCATCGGCCCCAACACCGCAGAGGCCGACAAAGACGTGGTCGTGCAAAAATTGTTCAGGATTAACCAGGAGGTGGAACGGCGTTTCGGCCGGCGTTACTACGCGGGCATCACGCTTCTCTTCGATCAATACCTCTTTCGTGATAAGCAGCCCGGCGGGATATTTTCGACCGGTACGCGGGTGCGCGATCCCGACGGCGGCAAAGTGCTGTTCGCCGGCATCTCGCAGGTGTTCGACAACCGGAACTCGAATACCTACACCACCACCGGTAACAGCATCAAAATTAACCTAGCCTTTGCACCCGATCTTTTCGGCGGCGAAAACTATACCGGCGGATTGCTCAGGTTCGACACGAGGAGTTTCCTCCCGATTAACAAAAAGAAAAACATCGTGGCCGGGCTAAACGTAGTTGGCCAGTCGATACGAAGCGGCCGCACCCCGTTCTACCTGCTGCCCCAACTGGGAAACGACCAGGTGATGCGCGGCTATTATACCGGCCGCTACCGCGATAAGAACCTGCTGGCGGCACAGGTGGAACTGCGCTACCGGTTTATTCCGCGGCTGGGTGTTGCCGCCTTTGCCGGGGCAGGAAAAGTAAAAAGCGGCAGCGAACAACCGCTTGACGGCTTTAAACCGTCTTTCGGCGCCGGCGGCCGCTACTTTTTCGACATAAATCGGGGGCTTAGTGTCCGGTTCGATTATGGCATCGGGGAAAAACGACCGGGAGAGCATCGGCAACAGGGATTTTATATCAGCCTTGGCGAAGCCTTCTGACTTCCTATTGATCACCGTATTTATCAGCTGGTTTTTCAGGTCCGGCTAAAGAGTATTGGTTCTTTTTACCGGGTTTACCCTATCCTGTACATCAACGCGCACATCGCAAAAGCGGTGAGTATATTCAGCTTCCGATCACCCCGGCATTCTCTAACACAATGCTTTCTCTACGCCTGAGGCGCGTTTTTATAACTAAAATGACGGGCTTTTACGTATATACTTTTAACTTAGGCACCTCACACCCAAATGGGCAACCTCCTTCATGAAGAATAGAATTAGGAGTTTCTTACAGAAAATCCTTGGCTTTGACAATTATCTGTACTGGTTTGCCCGTTTCAGGATCTTTCTTCTTAAAAGAAATAAGTACGAAAATGGGTTCGTGACCTTCATGAACATGATCCGGCCGGGCGGCATCATTCTGGATATCGGCTCGAATATCGGAATCACCTCGTTGCCCCTGGCAGAAAGGTTCCCGGAATCAGACATCCACTCTTTTGAGCCCATTCCGGCCAATAACCAGGCTTTTAAGAGGGTCATGCGCCACTTTAAGCCTCGGAACGTGCACCTGCACGAAATTGCCGTGGGCGAACACGACGGCCAGCTAAAACTGGTACTGCCTATTATGGACGGCGCCAGGATGCAGGGATTGAGCCACGCCTATATCGAGGGTAAGGATGGCGACTGGAACCAAGGTGAAATGTATGTGGCGCCCATGAAAAAGCTGGATAACATGCCTATCTTCAGGCAGGAGAAACCGGTGAACGGCATCAAAATAGACGTCGAGAATTTCGAATACTATGTATTTAAAGGCGCCCGGGAACTGCTTACCCGCCATAGACCGGTGATCTATTGCGAACTCTGGGCCAACGAGCGGCGCACATCTACCATCGAGCTGCTGGAAGAACTGGGTTACCAGGCTAAGATCTACACGAACGGGCGCCTGGAGGATTACAACGGTCAACAGGAAAACAACTTTATTTTCGTAGCGCACTAATACCCGCCGGCAAGCTCATACGGGTGCGCGCATCCACCTGTCGCGGTATCTCAGAACCTGATCTTAAAATCCTCCTTGCTGCGTCCTTTTTTAAAGAACACCAGGCCGATCCAGAACAGATCGATGGTAATGGTTACGTTGGGGTGCGATTTGATGTGCTGCCATGCTTCTTTCATGCCTTCGCTCCAGTAAATGTCGTCGAATATAAGTAGCGAGCCTTCATGTACTTTAGCGAGGCATAAGTCGAAATAATCGATCGTGGCCTGCTTGCGGTGGTTGCCGTCAATAAAAACGAAATCCAGCTTTGGCTCCGCAGCGGCGATAGCCGGGAAAAGCGCGTCGAAGTTACCGGTCCTCAGGTCGATATTCGTACAGCCGAGCTTCTCCAGGTTCCCGCGGGCGATGCGCGAGGTTTCGGGGCACCCTTCTACCGAGATCACGCTGCCGTGTTCCAGTGCCCTGGAAAGGTAGGCCGTGGTGATCCCCAGGCAGGTTCCAAGCTCGATGGCCGTAGCCGCCTGCGATGCGCGCGCCAGCCGGTAGATCAGCTGTGCCAGCCGGGGCGGTTTTAACGCATTCCGCGCAAGCGTACTGATCTTCTTCCGCTTGCTACCGTTTAGCTGCGAGCCGGCGCCAAGGTCGGTAATGGTGATCTCGCGGTGGTCCTGGTACAAGGCTTTGCGTAATCGTTCGATGTCCAGGTATTCCATACGCGCGCGCTCATCGTAGATCACTTCATCGAGGAGGCGGTAAACAAAGGGCGAATGCGTGCCGTGACGCGTATTCGCCCGCAGGCGATGAGAAAGGTAATCGAAGGCAAATCTTAACATGGCAGCTCGCAGAACATTCCTGCGAAATGATCTGTTGACAAAAATAGTATCTTTATCTTAACGTTATATCTAAAAAAGCCGCAGAAAAGCATGGTTAACCACCGCGAAATCGCTTCACTGATCAAATTACTGGATGATCCCGACCAGGAAATATCGGGGCACGTGGAGGAAAAGCTGCTCAGTTACGGCAATGACGTGATCGAGTACCTGGAAGACGCCTGGGAGCAATCTTTCGATGCCATTTTACAGGAGAGAATAGAGGACCTCGTACACCGGATCCAATACCAGAACATGAAAACCGAATTGGAACTCTGGTACCTCAGCGGCGCGTTTGACCTGCTGCAGGGCGTGATCATCGTTAACAAGTACCAGTATCCCGACCTCGACGACATAAAGATCATCGGCCAGATCGAAGAGATCAAGCGCGAAGTATGGCTGCAGCTGCTGTATGACATGAGCGCAGTGGAAAAGATCAAGCTTATCAACCACGTGCTGTATACTATTTACGGTTTTTCGGGCAATACCACCAATCACCAGGACCCGCAAAACTCTTATATCAGCCAGGTGCTGGAAACCAAAAAGGGTAACCAGATCCTGCTGGCGATTATCTACTCGGTGATCGCGCAAAAGCTCGACATCCCCGTTTACGGCGTTAATTTGCCCCAGCACTTTATCCTGGCTTACGTAGACGAAAGCCAGGAAAGCGATTTTGAAAGCGGCATTCTCTTTTACATTAACGCCTTTAACAAAGGTTTCATTTTCGGAAGAAGAGATGTCGACTCTTTCCTGAAACAACTGAACGTGAAGCCCGACAAGCAATTTTACGAACCGTGCACCAACGTCGATATCGTAAAACGGATCATCCGAAACCTGGTAAGCGCCTACGAGAAAATGGGCTCGGCAACGAAAGTAGAGGAACTGACGGGGTTGTTGGGAATCTTTAGTAGTGACCAGTGATCAGTTGCCGGTAGTCAGTTACCGGTAGTCAGCATGTAAAGTATTATTAAAACGGCGGCAGCCCCTAAATAAGAGCTGCCGCCGTTTCATTATTTCGCACAAACTATCAGCTTACAGCTTACCAAAACTTCACATACAACGCCGTAATGATCAGCAGCGTGACCACGATGAGGGCAACGTGAGCCGGGGCGATCTTGAACATCTTGGTATCGAGGGCAAATGCTTTCGCGTTCACCTTTGGCCCGGCGAGGCTCACCGCCACCATAACGATCATGGTGAACATAAATGAAAGTCCCATGGCGATGAGGAAAGGGATCTGGTAAGC
Source organism: Hufsiella ginkgonis (assembly GCF_009834915.1). Classification (GTDB taxonomy): domain Bacteria; phylum Bacteroidota; class Bacteroidia; order Sphingobacteriales; family Sphingobacteriaceae; genus Hufsiella; species Hufsiella ginkgonis. Next base: position 319,336 of record NZ_WVHS01000005.1, read on the forward strand.
CTTATCCGTGGAGTTATAGTAAGCGGTATAGAAGAAGGTATCGTTACCAAACACAGCCGGCGCATACTCGTTCAGGAACCAGCAGGCCAGTAAACCCGTGATCAGTCCGCATACCGCCGCAGCGCCGGTTGTCCGTTTCCAGAACATACCGAGAAGGAACATCGCGAACACGCCCGGGCTGATAAAGCCGGTATATTTCTGGATAAAAGTAAACCCGCCCGCGCTTCCGATACCGAGAAGATCTTCCCAGGTAAACGCGATGGCCGCCGCCATAGCTACCAGTACCACGATCCTTCCGATCCATACCATCTGCACTTCGGTAGAATCTTTTTTGATATACTTTTTATAAATATCGAGGGTAAAAATCGTCGAAATACTGTTTGCTTTTCCTGCCAGCGACGCTACGATGGCCGCGGTTAACGCCGCGATCGAAAGTCCCTTTAAACCGGTTGGCAGGAACCCGAGCACTGCCGAATAGGCGCCATCCATGTTCTTCAGGCCAGGCAGATCGCCACGCTGGAAAAGCACATAAGCCGCAATACCCGGTACCATCACGATGATAGGCATCATCAGCTTCAATAAGCCCGCAAACAGGATCCCGGTGCGGGCGGTCTGCAGGTCGGCACCAAGCGCACGCTGCGTAATATACTGGTTACAACCCCAGTAGTTCAGGTTTACGATCCACTGGCCCGCCACGTACATGAGGATGCCGGGAAGGATCAGGTATTTATTAATGTCGTTTTGCGAGGTAGACGCATTCGGCTTTTCCAGGATCATGTGGAAATGGTCCGGCGCCGATTTCATCATTTCTTTAAAGCCGGCGACGGCGCCGTTATCATATCCCACCACGTTTAAAGCCACATAGGTAGTTACCAACCCGCCGAAGATCAGTACCGCCACCTGTATCACATCGGTAAACCCGATCACTTCCATCCCGCCAAGGGTAATGATCACGGCAAAAACCGCCAACGCGATCATCACTACGTGCAGGTATTCCTGGCCGGGTAACAAGCCGTTAATGGCTACGGCGCCCAGGTACAGGATAGACGTAAGATTCACAAATACATAAAGAAACAGCCAGAAAATAGCCATGATCAACGCCACCGTTTCATTGTACCGCGTTTTAAGGAACTGCGGCATGGTGTAAATCTTATTCTTGAGGTAAATCGGGATAAACCAGACCGCAATGATGATAAGCGCAATTGCCGCCAGCCACTCATATGCCGCCACGGCTACCCCTACAAAAAAACCGTTCCCGCTCATGCCGATGAATTGCTCGGCGGAGATATTGGAAGCGATCAATGAAGCACCGATCGCCCACCAGGTCAGTGTGCCTTTTGCTAAGAAAAAATCCTGCGTATCCTTGTTAACTTTCCGGTCTTTCCGGTAAATGTAGATCCCGTAGCTCGCTACAATGACAAAGTAAATGATGAAGACGACGTAGTCGATTCCTGCTAATTGGCCCATGAATATCAGTTTAGGTTTATATTGCTAACCAACAAATATATATTTTCTTTTCAAAATGTTATTTTGATTTAATTGTCCTGCTGACACTTTTTAGAAAAAAGCGAAAGCTTAAAGCGGAGCGCTCATGCGTTGCGCATAACCTCTTTGCCACTTCAGCTATACATGCCGCAAGTCGCTTTCCGCTTAAGCTTTCCGCTTAATACTATTATATATAACGGTTTACGATATTCTCCAGCAGCTCCTGTTTACCGCTTTTCACGGCCGGCTCGCCATTGGCTACCGCGAAGTCGCGAAGGTCTTCGAGCGAAAGCGCGCCTTCCTCGAAAGATTTCCCTTTACCGCTGTCGAAAGAAGCGTAGCGCTCTTGGCGGATCTTCTTATAATCAGAGCGTTGGAGAATGGCGTCGGCTGTGATAAAAGCACGGGCGAACGCGTCCATCCCGCCGATATGCGCCAGGAACAGATCTTCGGGATCTGTAGAGTTCCTGCGGATCTTGGCGTCGAAGTTCACACCGCCGCCCTTCAGGCCGCCGGCTTCGATAAACACCAGCATCGATTCGGTAAGCTCGTTCAGGTCGTAAGGGAACTGGTCGGTGTCCCAGCCATTCTGCACGTCGCCGCGGTTGGCGTCAATCGACCCAAGTAACCCCGCGTCGCCGGCTACCTGAAGCTCGTGCTGGAAGGTGTGCCCGGCCAATGTAGCGTGGTTCACTTCTATGTTGATCTTAAAATCGTCCATCAGGCCGTATTGCCTCAGGAAGCTGATCACGGTAGCGCAGTCATAGTCGTATTGGTGCTTGGTAGGCTCGCAGGGTTTCGGCTCGATAAAGAAGGTCCCTTTGAAGCCGTTTTTGCGCGCATAATCTTTCGCAACGTGGAGAAAACGGGCCAGATGTTCCTGCTCACGTTTCATGTCGGTATTTAGCAGCGACATATACCCTTCCCGGCCTCCCCAGAACACATAATTCTCTCCGCCAAGGGCGATGGTGGCGTCCAGCGCTGCCTTAACCTGGGCCGCACCATGGCTAAGTACGTGGAAATCAGGATTGGTTGCGGCACCGTTCATGTAGCGGCGGTGCGAAAACAGGTTTGCCGTTCCCCAAAGCAGCTTTACGCCGCTATCGGCCTGTTTTTGTTTGGCGTACGCTACAAGCTCCTGCAGGCGGCGTTCGTTCTCCACGATGTCGTTACCATAATCCACGAGATCCACATCGTGAAAACAATAGTACGGCAGGTTCAATTTGGTAAGAAACTCGAAAGCTGCGTCCATTTTATCCTTCGCACGGGCAACCGGGTCGCTTTGTTCATCCCAGGGAAACAGGTGGGTAGGCTCGCCGAAAGGATCAGCGCCGCTTCCGCAGAACGAGTGCCAGTAAGCTCCCGCGAAGCGAAAGTGTTCCTTTAACGTTTTTCCGGCCACTACTTTATTTTCGTCGTACCACCTAAATGCCAGCGGATTATCGGATTCCGTTCCTTCGAATTTTACCTGGCCGATGCCTTTAAAATACTCCTTACTGCCTAAGAGAACTGCCATATTGCTTACTTAATTTATAAATGATGAATAAAAGTTAATTATTACGAGATAGCTAGCTGACGTTCCAGCAGCGTTTTCCACTCCTGGTAAGCGGCTTCATAAAGTTCTGTAGCATGCGGTTGCACCAGGCTAAGCGGTTTGCTGTTGCTAAACGCTTCTTCCGGCGATGCATAGATCCCTGCCCCGATCCCGGCGCCCAATGCAGCGCCGATACTGCCATCGCAGGGATAAAGCTCTACGGGCACGTTGGTGGCGTTCACAAATGCCTCGGTAAACAGGTCGCTCAGGAACAGGTTGGCACGCCCCGCGCGGATCACATTGGGAACCATGCCGTTTTCGCGCATAATATCGAGGCCGTAACGGAAAGCGAACGCAATCCCCTCCTGTACCGCCCGGAACATGTGCGCACGGGTATGCAAATTGAGGTCTATGTGCTGGAAATGTACGCCTACGATCTTGTTGTTCAGCATGCGCTCGGCGCCATTGCCAAAGGGAAGCACCCGCAAGCCGTCGCTGCCAGGGGCAACCTGTTTGCCGATGCCGTTCATTTCCTCATAACCGGTATCAGAAGCGAAGAGGTTCTTTGTCCACCTGTTTAATATCCCGGTTCCGTTTATACATAACAGCACGCCCAGGCGATCGGCGCCAACGGCATGATTTACGTGTGCGAAAGTATTGATGCGCGACTGCTGGTCGTACGTGAGGTGGTCGCTTACCCCATAAATTACGCCTGATGTGCCCGCCGTTGCCGCTACTTCGCCGGGCTTAAGCACATTTAAAGAGAGTGCATTGTTGGGTTGATCGCCGGCTTTATAGGTAACGGGAATCGCTGCAGTTAGCCCGAGAAGACCGGCTACTGCGTTGGTGAGTTTTCCGTGCTCCGCAAAAACCGGACGTATGGCGGGGATCACCTCCCGGTTAAAACCGTACTGGCTGATCACGTCAGCGGAAATCCCGTTTTCTTTAAAATCCCAGAAAACCCCCTCAGAGAGCGCGGAGATACTGGTAGTCACTTCGCCGGTAAGCTTCATGGCGATAAAGTCCCCGGGAAGCATAATGGTGCTTGTTTTCGTATAATGCTCCGGTTCATTGGCTTTTACCCATGCAAACTTGGAGGCGGTGAAATTGCCGGGCGAATTGAGCAGGTGCGACAAGCATTTTTCGTGGCCAATGGCATCAAAAGCTTCGTTCCCCGTTTCTACCGCGCGGCTGTCGCACCAGATGATGGAGTTCCGGATCACGTTGCCTTCGCCGTCTGCCATTACCAAACCGTGCATCTGGTAGGCGATGCCAATGGCCCTGATCTCCTTCGGATCATAGGTCCTGGCGGCATTTGCGCGTGCGATGGCCTGTTTTACGTGGTCCCACCACATGTCGGGCGATTGTTCCGCCCAACCGGGTTTTACAGAAATGATCTCCGATTCGATGTCGGGATACCGTGCGCTCCCTACGCATTGCTGGGTAGCCGCCTCGATCACTGACACTTTTACCGCGGACGTACCGATATCAATTCCTAACAAATACATGGGACCAGCAGAATGGTTAGTTAAAATGCAAACGTTTGCATAAAAGTATATTTAAATTTATATCTATCAAATTTTTCATTTAAATAATTTGCATTTAACGTCGATGAAGCTCCGTATGATGCAAGCTGCGTTATTCCTATAGGGTTTTTGGATTGGCACATGGAGGTTTCTAAAAAAAGTGATAGCTTCAACGAAATTTAACCAAATCTTGAAAAAAAAAACCACCATACATGACATTGCTAAGGAATTAAAAACCAATATTTCCACTGTATCGAGGGCGTTAAACGACCATCCGGCCATCAGTACCATTACCAAGGAGGCGGTAAAGGAGATGGCCCAGAAATTAAATTACCGGCAAAACAAGATCGCTTCGTCGCTGAGATCGGGGCGCACGCACACCATCGGGGTGATCATTCCGAGCGCGGAGCTCCATTTCTTCGGATCGGTGGTACATGCCATCGAACAGGCCATGAACCGCAATGGCTACACGGTACTGCTGTACCAATCGAACGAATCTTTTGAACAGGAGGTGAAGGGAATAGAAACCTTCCTGCAGCTGCATGTCGACGGGATCATCGCTTCCATCGCACTCGGCACCAAGGACTTCGATCACTTCAAAGAGATTAAGAAACGCAACATCCCGCTCATCCTGTTCGACCGTACCAATGACACGCTTGAGGTGCCTTCCGTATTTATCGACGACTACAAGGGCGGCTACATCGCCACCGAACACCTTATCCGGCAGGGTTACCATCGCATCGCGCATATTAATTCGCGGCAGCAGATCAAGATCTTCAATGACCGGCTGCGCGGTTACCGCGACGCGCTGAGCGACTACGGACTACCCTACGAGGAGCGACTGGTAGAATTCGGCGATGTTTCTATCGAATCCGGTAAAATATGTACTGAAAAGCTGCTGTCGCAATCCGGGCGCCCCGATGCCATTTTCGCGGTAGAAGACTTTACGGCCATGGGTGCCATCCAGCAGTTAAAAACCAGGGGGATCGCGGTTCCTGCCGAATTCGGGGTGATCGGCTTTGCAAACGAGGGCTTTAGTCCTTATATCACGCCCTCGCTGTCAACCATCGATCAGCAAACCCGCATCATGGGAAAAACTGCCGCCGGCTTATTCCTCGATTCGATCGGCAAAGGAGAAGAACCGGTCGGCACGAGCCAGATCGTGCTCGACCCGGTATTGGTGGTGAGGGAATCGACGGGGCGTCAGGGGGTTTGACGCTGAAGGTTACTACTCCACTCCCGTCACTGCCATCTGGATCGTGTATACCGATTCGGAGGCGGTAATAAACAATACGTCCCTGTTTTTGCCGCTGAAACATACGTTAGCTGTCCATTTTGCCGGCACCGGGACGTTCTGGAGCATTTTACCCTCTTTATCGTAGATCGTCACCCCTTTTCCGCAGAGATAAATATTGCCGCGGCTATCGAGCGTCATTCCATCAGAGCCTTTGGCAATCAGCAGGGTCTTGCCCGTTAAGGTGCCGTCTTTGTTTATTTCAAAGCGGTAGGTTTTGTCGCCGCCGATATCGGCCACGTACAGGTATTTACCATCCGGGGTACCTACGATTCCGTTGGGGCGGTTAAAGCCGTCGGCGGCTACTTCGGCCTTTTTTTTCCCTTTCCGAAGCACATATACCTTCATCTCTTTAATCTCCTGCCCTTTGCGTGTCCAATAGTTGCGTGCATAGAACGGGTCGGTGAAGTAAATGTCGCCGTTCTTATTTAACCAAAGGTCATTCGGGCCGTTCAGCAGCTTGCCTTCGAAGTCGCGGAGCAATACCGTTACTTCCTTTTGGGGAGAGATCCGCCAGAGCTCATTTTTTTCATCCGCACAGGAAAGGATATTTCCCTTCTTGTCGATATAGAGACCGTTGGAGCGGCCCGCATTATCCATAAAAAGCGTCAGCCGGCCATCCGTACCGTATTTCCAGATCTTGTTGTTCGGCTGATCGGTGAAATATACGTTCCCGCGCTTATCGGGTGCGGGCCCCTCTGTAAAGCTGAACTGCGACGATATTAACTGTAACGCGGCCCCTTTTGCAGTAAGGCTGTCTGTTTGTGCCATTACGTTTTCGTTATACATAGCTGTTGCAGCAAGGCAAATCAAGAGGATCTTTTTCATTTGACGGGTGTTTAGGACAGGAGGTTAAGGTTTGAGCCTTGAGCAACTTCCTATTTCGTTTTTTTAGCCACTTCCAACCCCTGTGTAGTGGTATAGTACTTAGTGAGCATATTGGGTACTTCCCAGGCAGGAATGCTGCCATTCTTCAGGTAGTCGAGGAACTTCCCGGTCACCCGGGCAAAATGAGATTCATGGCCTTCCTTATACTTTTCCGGGATCACTACTTCCCAGCCGTTAGCCTGCTTTTTGAGCGTGATACCGGGGTACCTGGCTTCTACGGTTTTAAATTGCTCCTGTACCAGTTTCTCATCCGGCAGCGTACCTGCATTTTCGAGATACAGCGCTGGTTTATAGCCTTGCTCTTTTCCCTGCCTGATGGCCAGGTTCAGCTTGCTGCCACGCATCACCGAAAAATGGGTATCGCCACCCCCTTCAGGCGCCTTATACGCCCAGGTTACCGATACTTTTGCATGTACGCCCTTTAGGGTGTAGTTGATCTCGCCGTTGCTGTAGATAGCGAGCGTACTATCGTTCGACTTTTCTTTATTAAGATATTCCGGGAACGCGCTCAACTTGGTTATGGCGCTGAACTGGCTCAGCGTCATCGGGGTGGTCCAGCGTTTTGCGGAATTGATGGTTACATCTTTAGTGTAATCGAGCGCTTGGTCGGGGAAGCATTCCCATTGCACGAGGTCGACCAGGTGCGTGGTCACATCCACAATCCCTTCGCCCTGCTGCGAAACGTCCATAAACCAGCCTGGCCGCGTGAGCACGCTTCCTGAAACGTATTTATAAAAATGATGCACGCTTTCCTTTGTGATGGCAGGATTCTCCGGGGTACCTTTTTCGAGGGTTCCGAATAACCCGGGCAGCATGGAAAGCTCGCGCTGCAGGATGGTAGTGATCTCATAACGTTCGGTCATGATGTCGTACAGCAATACGTTTTTCGCTTTGGCCGTACTAAAAGCGCTTTTCAGCACTTCGAAATCACCCGAAGTGATCACCATCGGCTTATCTGCCAGCACGTTAAAGCCTGCTTCGAGCGATTTATTGATGTATTCCGTCTTCTTCTGGTTATTTCCCGAAAGCACCACTACGTTCCCTTTTTTCTCTGCGATCATCTTCCCGAAGAAATCGGGACCGGTATACACCTCCTCTTTCCAGTGTGTGGGCGATTCGGCGCGGGTGTTATACCCTTTTACGCGGTCGAGGTGAAAGTTCAGGTCATCGCCACCCGGCGAGTATACGTGCACCACCGAATCTACGCCGGGATACATCGACTTCTGGACCAGTGCCGCATGAAAATGCCCGGGATCGAGCGTAATGAGCTGTACGTTGCTCTTTTCTTCCGCCGTGCGGGAATTGTTGGTGCAGGAGGCCATAAATAATAGCGCCAGGTAGCCGGCATGTTTTATTTTTTGCATGACAAGGAGGATAATTATTGCTATTTAAGTTTAGCGAATTCTTTGGCAGTTACTTTAAAAACCGACCCGTGCCGAATACCGGCGGGCAGGGTGATCTTATCCGAAATATCCGTCCAGTTTTTCAGGTCGGTGGACGTTATCGCGCCGTATTTATGCTGTGTATATTTATCGAAGTAAACGATCCACTGGTTACCGATCTTCAGGGTGGTTGGTCCTTCAGCCCAGTAATTGCCGGTGATCGGTGCGCTGGCTGCCGAATACGGGCCTGCCAGTTTACCGGCAAATGCGATCTTCAGGTTCTTTTGCGGCGGCTCACGTGTTTCGTCTTTCAGGAACATCACAAACTGTTTCCCATCCTTTACGATGGTGGCATCGATCGAGTTAAAGCCGGGATCGTAAAGTACCCGGGTATCGCTAAACTGTTTAAAATCTTTGGTAGTTACATAATAGATCCGGTGATTGTAACCGTTATCCGCTTTAGAGGCCGTTTCGTTAAAGCGGCCCGGGATGGTGGTAGCCCAGTAAATAAGATATTCTTTCGTTTTAGGATCGACCGTGATCTCGGGCGCCCAGGAATTACGCGCACCCTCTTCTTTGCCCATTACAGGGATAAATTGCTGCTCCGACCAATGGATAAGGTCTTTCGAACTGACATGGCCGATGCCCTTTTCGGTCCAGCTTACGGTCCACACCAGGTGAAACAAACCATCAACACCTCGGATAATGCAGGGATCGCGCATCAGCTTGTCCTTACTAAGTACCGGGCGGAGAAACGAGCTATCGCCCTTTAACGATTTCCAGGCATAGCCGTCCGTGCTGTAGGCCAGGTGAAGGCCGTCTTCGCCGTTACCTTTAAAATAGCTGAACAAATAAATCTCTTTGGGAAGCTTTTCCTGCGCCAGTGCCGAAAATGTAATGAATAACGATAGCAATAAACAGGTAAAGCGATTCATAATGGTGTTTGAAAACGATGCAATATAGGAAATTAAGAGAAACCGATGGAGTAATCATTTCGCTCAAAGGGCGCAAATACACGCAAAGATTGGCACAGAAGGTCGCCTGGCGTAGCCCGCTTTACGCCCTGGTGTGAGCCTGCTTCATCAAATAAGCACACTGGAAGGTGAAAGGTAATTGGGGGGGGCCTGGTCGCTCCAATAATATTTTGGCTAAAGCAGAAAGCACGGGCGGATTAATTGACAAAAACCAGCAAGCTCCGCCACTACCATCAAAAAAAAACGGGGCCTTCCGGTCCCGTTTCCCTTATCAAACAACAGCCCTGTTACTGAAACTTAATATTCCCCCTGATCTCCCCTGCCGGGATGGTGGTACTGTGTACGTTCAAATACCATTTACCGCCCAGGAACTGTGCTTCTTCTGCGACAGTGAGGGCACGGGTGGTGCCGGTAATACCGCCGGAGCTGGTGGTGGCGAAACCGGTGATCCCGATAATTACCGGTGAGCTTTTGGTGTCTGAGCCGTCTTCCGCTCCATGGAAGTGCATGTTGGCGGTGCTTGCAGTGGCCGAGCCCAGCTGCCAGCTTAGCGTATAATTAATGGTTTTCGCTTTGGTATCGTACATGATGTGGGCTGAACCGGTGCCCGTGCTGGCATTGGCAGGCACTTCCTGTGCGCCCGACAAGGTAACGTCTACCATTTTATATTGCCCGGCAGTATCCTCGTCGTCTTTACTGCAGCTTTGCAAAGTGATCGCAAAAATTCCTGTCAAAAGGATCACAGCAAGGATCCTGCTCTTAAATATAGCTTTCATAATTAATAGTTTTCCAGGAGATACGGGAGCGAGCACGGGGAAGGTTGCCCGGGCAGCGTTTTTTGCCAGCCCTTTACACTATTTCACCGGTACAACCTGGTACACCCTGCCTGCAATCGTCGGGAATGAAACGACACCGTTTAGCGCACTCGTTTTAACCAACCGGCCATTGCTGGTGATTTTAACCGGGACCCCGGGTTTAAGCTTGCAGGAATTTCCATACCTGGACTGGATGACAGCGCTTTGCAATTGTTTATCCCGCCAGGTAACCCCTACTTCGAAGCCTCCCCTCGCCACAATGCCGCTGACGCTGCCTGCGGGCCAGGCCGAAGGCAGTGCCGGCAGCAGGTCGATCGATCCGTTCTGGCTCTGCATCAGCATTTCGTTCACGCCCGAGGTAAACCCGAAGTTGCCATCGATCTGGAATGGCGGGTGCGCGTCGAACAGGTTGGGGAACAACCCGCCGCCATCGCCTCTTGCCGGGTCTTTTGATCCCGGCTCGCCAAGCAGGTTACTCAGGATCAGGTAAGCGTGATCGCCATCCAGGAAACGTGCCCAGAAATTGATCTTCCAGGCCAGCGACCACCCTGTGGCTCCGTCGCCGCGCAGCAGCAGCGATTGCCGGGCAGCCTTAAACAGTTCCGGGGTAGCCGGGGTAACCTGGTTAGAAGGGAACACCGTGTATAAGTGAGAAACATGCCGGTTATGGTCATTGGGGCTATCCTTATCTTCGAGCCACTCCTGCAACTGCCCCAACCGACCGATCTGCAGCGGTGCCAGCCGTGCCTGCGCAGCTTTGACCTTCGCCTGGAGAGGGGCATCCACCCCAAGGATTATCGCGGAGGCGAGCACCTGTGCAAAAACGTCGCGGGTGATAGACATGTCCATGGTAGCGCCCACGGTAATACCGCCATTCTCCGGGGAGTACGAGGGGGATATCACGAGCCATTTATGCACCGGTTCCTCCGCCAGGATACCCAGCAGGAACTCTGCGGATCCTTTCATGGCGGGATAATACTTTCGCAGGAACGCCTTGTCGCCGGTAAACAGGTAATGTTCCCATAAATGCGTAGAAAGCCAGGCGCCTCCCATGGGCCACATGCCCGAAGAGCCGTCGATAGGCGCCACATCGCGCCATAGGTTTACGTTGTGGTGGGCCGTCCAGCCCGGCGCGCCGTACATCTGGCTGGCTGCTTTCATACCGCTTTCGCTGAGGTCTTTCATCAGGTTAAAAAGGGGTTCGCCACATTCGGAAAGGTTGGCCGTTTCAGACAGCCAGTAGTTCATCTCGGTATTAATGTTAATGGTATAGCGGCTTCCCCACGGTGGGGTTTGTTTATCGTTCCAAAGCCCCTGCAGCGTGGCAGCTTGTCCGCCCGGGCGACTGCAGGCAATGAGCAGGTATCGCCCATATTGATACAGGAGCGATGACAAACCCGGATCGCCTCCCTCCTGGAAACGCCTTACGCGCTCATCGGTCGGCCTGAGCCTGCCAGGCCCTGATCCCAGGTCAATGGAAACACGGTTATATAAGCGCTGGTGATCAGCCACATGTGCTGCTTTCAACTGTGAATAAGTTTTCCTGCCTGCCGCATCTATCTGCCTGTCGGCGATGGCATCTTCGTCCGCCGAAAGATCTTTCCAGTTCACATAGTTCGTTGCCGCGGTTAAGGTAAGCACAACGGTATCCGCCCCGGCGACCACCAGGCCCGCATCGCTTACGTTTACTGATCCGCCCCTTGCGGCAGCCCGCAGATGAGAGGAAAATTCGATCCTGCCTTTCATCCCGCCTTCGCCATCGCCGCCAGTACCGCGCATCACCAGGGTGCCGTCGCCGGCAGTTACCTGCGTTTTTTGCAGCGAGTTAAGCGAAGCGGTGAAAGAGACACCGCCCGGCCTGGTGCTCCAGATGCGCATCACCAGCACATTATCAGGCGCGCTTACAAAGGTTTCCCGCACATACGAGGTCCCGTTAATTGTAAAAGCGGTAGTGGTGAGGCCTGTGCTAAGATCGAGTTTTCGCAGGTACCCGATCACCTCTCCCGGCGGCAGTACAGACCTGATCCATAAGTTTCCCAGTGTCTGGTACTGCGGCTGGTGCAGCGGGATGGCCATGGCCGAGTCTTTCCAGAGCTTTTCCGCCTCCGCGGATTTATGGTCCATCAGCAAGGCACGGATCTTTTTCATCGCGCTGCCGGCGGAAGGATTGACCGGGTCGTTCGGTCCGCCAGCCCAGATGGTCCCTTCATTCAGCTGCACCTGCTCTTCGTCTGCGCCCCCGTACACCATCGCGCCCAGGCGACCGTTCCCGATGGGCAATGCCTGCACCCACTCCCAGGCAGGATGGTTATACCAAAGGTTCATGGGGTCGCCCGGCGATGCGCCATACCGGTATATTCGCGCAGGTTTCAGCCCGGTACCGCCATTGCTTTTATTCGGAAGAACGGCACTGGCCGGCAATATGGCCGGAAAATCCCATTGCGAGACCCTGCCGGGTAAGTCCTTCGGTTCTTTTAACCCGGCCGTTACATCAGCTTCCCCGAAAGCACGGTTGTAGATCACGATCCTGGTGACGACGCCTTTAAAGCGATGTTCGCCGGCAAGATCGCCGCCCACCCGCAACGGACCTCCTTCTTTACTAAAAGAAACCATAGCCGCCACCGGTGTGGCAGCGGCCAGCGTACCGTTAATATAGAGAGACTGGACCTTTTTTCCGCGATCGATCACGCACGTTACCATCAGTGGTTCATTCCCGGTAGGCAGCTTGCCTTCGCTTACATCGCCGCCCGTATTTAAGAAACGGAGGGTACCCTTACCCGTTTCGAGGCGGTAGGCTGAGCGGCTGTCGCCAATCAGCTTGTTAAACACCTGCGCGCCCTCGGGGCAGGCGGGATCAACTGTTATCCATGCCTGGATGGTAAGGTTGTTATTTTGCGGGTTATAATCTGCTTCGTATACCGGCGTTTGGGCGTTAAATACGGTCTGGGATCTTGTTGCCACGGAAATGGCGGCTGCAAACAGCAACAGGAGGTATTTCTTCATAATTGGCTACAAATTACCTTTGCGTTCTTTGCGAAGCTCTTTGCGGTATTTGCGCAAAATAAAGCGCACTATTTACGCAAAGGGCGCAGTGGTTTATGCAAAGGGCACAAAGGGATGAAATGATTGATCACTTATTTTTTCTGCGCGAACAGCCAATCCCACACTTCCGGCTTTCCATAGGCAGGATCCCAGGCCCCGTGCCCCACTCCCGGCAGCTCCGTATAGATCGGGTCGCCCCCCGCAGCCTTCAGCGCCGCTGTCATATCGCGCGACCGTTTAGGTAATACCGTTACGTCCTTATCGCCATGAAATATCCAAAGCGGCGTTTTTGCCAACTTAGGCGCAAAGGCCAGGTCGCCGCCGCCGCAAACGGGTATGGCAGCCGCAAAAAAACCGTCCTTACGCTGCAGGAGTTCCCACGTGGCAAAACCGCCCATCGAAAGGCCGGTGATGTAGATGCGGCGTTTATCTATCTTATTCTCTTTGATCACCTGGTCGATCACTTTCATGGCCAATGCTAACGGCCAGGCGGGGGTTGCGCTCATGGTATGCCCCGGGGCGCCGAAAGGGGTGTTTACCCATACATCGTCGCGCACATTCATCGCCGATGGCTGGTCCGGGCATTGAGGCGCCAGCACATAACAGGGGTACTTTTCCCAGAAGGGCGTTGGACGGAAGCGAAAAAACTGGTAGCGGTTATCGGTACCGCGCTCCCCGTAGCCGTGCATAAAGATCACGATCGGGTAATTCTTGCCCTTATCGATCACCGCCGGTTTATGAAGCCGGTATGGCAGCGTATGGCCGTCTTGCTGGTACGAGTGAAAGGCAAAATCCTTAAATGGCAGTTCCCACTGCTCAAATGGGATGGCCTGGAAATCGTCGGTGCGGAACGGCCCCGCAAGGAGGCCTTCTTTATTTGCCAGGGTACCCGGGGGATTGTCGGCCCAATTATATCTTACGGCTACAGGCCTGGTTACCCCGGGGCTCGACACGATGACCTTGCTACCCCGGATCACCGCATTTGCCCATACGAATTTCTCGTCCGCAGCGGCAATTCCAAAGCCTTTCAGCTCCTGCCCGTTGGCCGTCAGTCCCGAGCCGGTATTGGAAAATGTCAGCTCGATGGTATTACCGGCAATCCTCATCGACCGGTACACCGGCCCTGAATACACCAGCTGCTGGCCGTATGCTACCTTGCGCGCGGCCAGTGCGAGACGTATACCCACATCTTTCTTATTCGTTGGGTGGATATCTGCGGCATCGCCGATATCGGTGATCACCGCCATGCCGGTAGCAGGCAGCGACAGGGTTTTTAACTGCGCCTCGCGCACCCATGCCCAGTTTCCTTCGGCAGGCGCGGTAGCCGGTTTCCGGAAATTAGCCAGCTGGACAAACAGGAAGGGGAAATCGCCCTGTTTCCATTGTGCCCGCCAGTCGCTGATCATCCGCGGGAAAAGCGTTCTATATTCTACCGCCTGCGCGAGCTTGTCGCCGTTGCTCTCGCCCTGGTACCAGATCACTCCCTTAATGCCATAAGGCACCAGGGGCGCCACCATAGCGTTGTATAAATTAGCGGGGGCGCCGAAACCACCATCCGGCGCATTTATCCCCGCTGGTTTTGGTCCCTGAGGGTCCAAATTCCATTTCTTTATCGCTTGCTGGTAAGCTGCCAACTTTGCAGGGTACTCAGCTGTTGCCGTTTCGTAATTCTTTACCAGCGCCTGGTGTGCGTTTACGTAGGTGGTAAATGCCGGCAGTTGCTTTAAACCGGGCAGGCTGGTCCATGCCTGTGCAGGGGTGCCGCCTTTGTAAGTGGCGATCATACCTACCGGGACCCGCAGGTTATTGCGCAGTTCCTTGGCGAAGTAATACCCTACGGCCGAAAAGCCGTGCCACGCCCATTGCGGATCGGCCATGGCTTCGGGCGTGCACACGATCCATTTCCCGTTGCGGGAACCGGCCGCCACCGGCGCAATGTCTTTTTGGGGCTCCAGCGACGAAGCGAACGGAACGAAGAACAGGTGAAGCAAGTCATCTTTGGCGTTCGGGATCCCGGCGGCGCCGCTTTTCTCCGTCTGGATACCAAATTCCATGTTCGACTGCCCGGAGGCGAGCCATACATCGCCCACCAGTACATCACTAAACGTGATAGCGCCCGCGGCCGACCTGATGGTCATACCATACGGACCGCCTGCCGGGTATACATCCAGTTTCAGCGACCAGTTGCCGGCGGCATCAGCGGTGGCGTTAAATACCTTCGACATAAACTCCACGGTGACCGTTTCGCCCGGATCCGCCCAACCCCATACCGGCACTTTCACGCCGCGCTGGATTACCATGTGCTCGCCGATAATTGCCGGGAGCCTGATCTTAGCCAATGCCGGATTAATCACACCGAAGCAGATCAATGCCAAACTGGCAACCTGGATATACAATGATCTTTTAAACATATCGTCAACCTATTTCCTCTGGGGCATTTTGCTGCTGAAAGGAACTTCCTTCCGCAGCATTTTCCCGGCTTCTCCTGTTAACCACAGGTAATGATCAGACGGCTTACCATCCATGCCGATGAACTGAACATCGCCTACGTTTACCGGGGGCCGGTCTGTGGTTTTAAAGATAGCCGTTGCCTCATTTACCTCATCAAACATCGCTACGTACACCATCTGCGCACCTGCCTGGATGGTGGTGCTTACCTGTTGCCAGTAAAAGCGTCCTCCCTGCCGGGGAATGGATCCGGAAGGTTTCACATCGTCCGGGAACTCATACGTGCTCAGGTTATGCCAGCTAAAGCCGGGGGTGATACAAGGTACATAATCGAGGTTATTTTTCCTGCACCAGTCCATATCGCCTGCCAGGAGGTCGCGGTAGCGGTCCATATCATTGTGCAGCAGCGGCGTGAATCGCTGAACGGTCCATGGAAGCACGATATCGGCTTTCCGGAGAATGGTATGCAGGTACGGGTCTTTAATGCAGTCGGCATTCAGGTCGCGCCAGAAAGCCGGTACACCAAGCATCACAGCACAACCGCCGTATTGAGGATCGTTTTTAAGAAAGTTGATCAGCTTCTCGAGACCGATGTTGCGGATATTGTACGGCCTGTCGGGAAAACCGATACCCCAGATGGCCACCACCGGTTTATTGCCCTGGCAGAGATACGTTTTATTACCGGGGCGGTTGGTTACTTTCAACTCGTCGACGAGGTATTTCCAGTCTTCGATGATGGCCGAGCAATCCTCTCCCGCAGCGCGCAGTCCCGAAAGGTCGTACATGACCGCGATGGCGCGGCTATTGTTCGCCGAAGCCTCCAACGCATGCTGCAGCACCACACTGGAGCGTTTACGCGACTCGGGCGTACGTACCCCGCTAAAGAAACGCTGCATAAATACGCCGTCGACGCCGTAATCTTTCATCCACTTAAAGTGCAGATCGACCGTGCTTTTATCGTAAGAGCTGAATAACCTGGCGGCGCTGCCATCGGCGAGCTTAAACGGTGTAGGGTATGTTTTTTCGTATTCCGATACATCTGGCCATAGGTCAATGCCTACCTTTTTCTCGCTGGCAAAGTAATGGCTGAAACCGGAATTGGACCCATCGCCTTCCGCGCGGAACCAGCCCTGGTAGCCGGCCATCACGAGGCCTTTATAGGAAGGGAACAGGGAGGTTTTTGCATGCCGCGTTTGTGCATGCCCGGTAAATAGGGCAAAGAACAACAAGTACAGGGCAAGTGAACGTTTGGTTAACATAGTTTGGTCTCCTGGTTTAGGCAAGGTTATTTCTTTGGCATCGTAGCCGTAAATGGTACTTCTTTACGCAGCATCCTTGCGGCGTAGCCGGCCAGGAACAGGTAGTGGTCTGGTGGCACATCGTCTTCAAACGTCACAAAACTGCTGGCGCCTGCGGGTGGGTTCTTCGAGATCTTGAAGATGGCGGTACCTTCGTCAATTTCGTCGAACATGGCTACGTAGATCATTTCGGCGCCCAGGCTAATGCAGCCCGCCACTTGCTGCCAGAAGAAATTTCCGCGGTTACGCGGTGTTTGGTTAAAGGGGCTCGCCGGCTTCATGTTATGCCAGCTAAAGCCCGGGAATACCACCGGCACATAATCCACTTTATTAAGCTTACACCATTCCAGGTCTGCTTTTATGCCCGCCTGGAAACGGGGGTAGCTGCGCTCATTGTACCTGCCTACCAACCAGGGGTGTATAATGTCGGCATGCTTGCAAACTTCCAGTAACTCAGGGTCTGATATTGCGTCGGCATTCAGCTCGCGCCAATGCGTGGGTACGCCCAGCAGGATGGCACAGTTGCCGTATACCGGATCGTGCTGCAAAAAGTCGATGATCTTTTTGATAGTTACAAGCGTGTATCGCCTCCCATCGTTAAACCCTACGCCCCACAAAGCTACAAGCGGTTTCCCGTTGTGGTACAGGTAGGTTTGGTTGGGCCTGCCGGTAAGTTTCAGGCTGTCGACAAGATTTTTCCAGTCGTTTATCACCACTTCTTCATCGCCTTCGCGCATCCCCGAGAAATCATACATTACCGAGATGGCGCGTTTGTTGGTTTGTGCGGCATCGAGCGCATTGCCGAGTACCCGGGTGATGTGAAAACGTGATTTTCTTTCCTTCAGGTTAGAAACGAATCGCTGCATAAATACCCCGTCGATGCCGTAATCCTTCATCCACTTAAAGTGTAGATCGGTAGTTGAGCGGTCGTGGGAGCTGAAAACGGAGGCCTGCCTGCCTTCTTTATCAAGAAAGGGCGTTTGGTACGTTTTAGCGTATTCAGACACGTCGGGCCACATGTCTACTTTCGTGAAACCGGGCTCGAACTTTCCGCCGAGGGCGAAGTGGGTCCATCCCCGGTTAGCGCCATCGGTGGGGGTGTTAAACCAGCCCTGGTAGCCGGCCATTACCAGGCCCTTGTAGCTTTTGTAAAGGGAAGTACGGGCGTGCTTACTTTGTGAAAACGAGGGTGCGGCGAAAAAGAGGAACGAAAGAAAAAAAAGCTTCGTGATAGGTCTCGACATTGGTTTGGGCACGGTTAAGTACGGTCAAAACTACCAGGCGCAATTAATAATTGATTAATAAAAGGCTAATTTTTGGGGTATAGTTACGTGTGGGTATATTTTTTGGAAATATGTGGTTTTTCTTTTCGCGCAAAAATGATGCACCCCGTCTATTCCTTCCCCGAAGCTTTATAAAACCCGATAGCGGCTAACTGCACCGGTTGCTTCGCTTTTAGCACGGTGAACCGCACCCGGGTGGTCTTTACCAACGGAAACCGCAGCAGCCGCTTATACCCGATGGTGGTAAACTGCTCGATCTTTTGCCAGGCGGCACCGTCCCAATATTCGAGCAGCGCCTCTTCATTGCGCTGCCCATCGGCGATATTTTCTTGGAACATGGCCCTGTCAAAAGAAACCGGCTGCTTAAAATCGATGGTAATGGGTTCTTTATCGTTTAGCGTTACATAGGTGCCGAGCTGTTCGTCCACCAGTTTCTTATCGGCTTTGCCGGAAGCGAGGTTCAGCTTAAACGTTTCGTCCAGGATGTTCCTGAAATCGACCAGGCTCTTTACATCCTGCGCGCCGAGCAGCCCTTTGGGATTGGGCGGAATGTTTAGCAAAAGCAGGCTGTTGCGCCCCACCGACCTATAATAAAGGTCTGCCAGCGCCTGTCCTGTTCTTACGGTCGAATCTTCCTTTGCGTGGTAGAACCAGCCTTTGCGGATAGATACATCCGCCTCTGCGGCCACCCAGTCAGTACCATTGGGGTCGCCTTCATTCAGGTATTTTTCCTGGCCGGCTTTGCCGATGCCCACGGAGGAGGCGTTGATGGTCGACCAGCAGGTAAGCCCGGCAAATCCCTTTTCATTACCTACCCAACGCACGTCGGGGCCGGCGTCAGAAAACAGTACCGCCTTTGGCTGCAGCTCCCGCACCATTTGCCAGTAGCCTTTAAAGTCGTATTCCATGTCTTTGGCGTCCTTGCCTTTTGCACCGTCGAACCACACTTCGTACACCTCGCCATAGTTGGTAAGTAGCTCGCGCAGCTGGTTCTTGTAATAGGCGTTGTAAGCAGCGGTGCCATAACTGGGCTCGTGGCGGTCCCAGGGCGACAGGTAGAAGCCGAACTTTACGCCATATTCACGGCAGGCGTCGGCTATTTCGCGTACCACATCGCCTTTGCCGTTCTTCCACGGACTACTTTTTACGGAGTGCGACGTGTATTTAGAAGGCCATAAACAAAAACCGTCGTGGTGTTTGGCTGTGATGATCACCTGCCTGAAGCCTGTTTCTTTCAGGATCCTGACGATCTTTTTGGCATCGAAATCCACCGGGTTAAAAATCGACGGGCTTTCGGTACCATCGCCCCATTCTTTATCGGTAAAGGTGTTCACGGTGAAGTGAAGGAACGCGGTGGTCTCCATCTGCTGCCATTCCAGCTGGCGCGGAGCGGGTTTTGGCAGGGGTTGGGCCGCGCACGTATAAAAGCTTACCGCTAAAAGTAAAAGGCTGAGCTGTTTCTTCATTGTTTAGTTATTAGTCCGGCATTGTTAAATTGCCGAAGCGGTCTTTTACCGCCGGGCAGCCAGATTCGCGGGAACTTGCCGCCGGCGTGACCCTCTTCCGGGAGCGTTTCACCGGGCAGGCCGGCGGTCGGGCAACCGTCCCCATAAAAAAAGAACACATCAGCCCCGGCTGGACTGATGTGTATTTGCCGTTTCAGGCAGTAGCTGATCCACAACCGGTTAATATTATGCGTGGGTGAGCTTTTCAGGTTTCCTCGACCGCATGAAAAATACCAATCCCGCAAAGGCGATGATCAGGATAATGGGCAGTGTAAGTGTAAAGTTCAGTACTTCCGGGCCGGCCAGGGTATTTGCAGAAGCTAATGCATTGGCTTGTTCCGTACCTGGAGCGGCTGCCTGGTATTCTGCCAGTGAAGCACCCGCAGGCAGGTGTTTTAAGATCAATTCGTCATAACGGCTACCCATAAAAATGGTGTACAGCGACACGGCAAACATGCCGGCCCCACCCATCAGGTTGATGCCTAATGCACCCGATTTAGGAATATTGGTTGCCACGAAGCCAAGCATAGTTGGCCAGAAGTAACATACGCCGATACCAAACACCAGGGCGCCGATATAGAGCATACTGCCTGTTGAATGCCCCAGCAGGTACAACCCGAGAGCGGCGAAAACCGCCGAAAAAAGCAGTACCCCCTGCGGCGCAAGCCGGTGAACTACCGGTCCGGCAAATGCCCGCCCCACCACCATGATACCGGTAGTAAGCGTTAACAGTATTACTGCGTTCGAGATCACGTTCGAAAGCAGCAACCCGATCCATTGCCCGGTAAACAGCTCGGTAATGGCGGTAAGGAACATGCAAACAAACATAAAAATGAACAATGGCGAAACCACCGCTTTATACATATCGCCGGTTGAAACACCGGAAGCCACACGCTCCGTAACCGGGAACTCGAGTTTAGAGAACAGGTAACCGTAAATAAGGGTAGGGATCAGCATCAGGCCCACCTGCACTTGCCACATATCTCCATAGCCGATTTCGTTAAACAGCATCACCACGAGTGTACCGATCACGATACCCCCGGGGAACCATAGGTGGAAATAGTTAAGACGGGTGGTTTTATCATTTGGATATAGCGACGCGACCAGCGGGTTACAGGCCGCTTCCACCGTACCGTTGGCAATACCAACCAGCAAGGTAGAGAAGAAGAGGGTCCAGTAACCGGTGGCGAAGATGGTCAATGCAATGCCAAGTAAATGGAAAACGAACGCCATTACCAATAAGCGCTTCATCCCGATGATGTCGACGATGAAACCGCCGATAACCACGGCCAGGGGGAATCCCCAGAACGCCGTTGCGGTGATGGTGCTTAACTCTGAGGCATTTAGCTGGAACTCTGCCCCCAGCCGGCCCATTATACCGGCACGGATCCCGAAGGAAAGAGAAGTAACTAATAACGCCAGGCAACTCGCCCAGAAAAGCTTAGAAGTTTGAATGTTAGGCATAAGATTGGTTGAAATAAGTTGGGAACAAGATATTAATATTTACGTAAGTAGCAAAGTAACGTTATACGTAAAACCGCCTACTTCTTAATCGCGTCCAGCTCCGCCATCGTCCAGGGAGTTGTTCTGCTTGCGGTGGCGTCGCGCACCTTTTTTACATCGGCCGGTTTTACGGTAGGTGCTTTATTGCCCATGTCGTTGCGTACGTAGCTGAGTACGGAGGCAATATATTCATCGTCGTTACCACCCAATGCCGGCATAATGCTGGGGTACGTTTTTCCGTTCACCGGGCCGGTAAGGCCGTGAAGCACAATGCGGAGCAGTTTCTCCGGGTCGCCGTTAACGTCTTTCGAACCGGCCAGCGGCGGGGCCGGCATGTCTTTTCCGCCAATGGCGATGCCCTTGCCGTCTTCGCCGTGGCAGCTCGCACACAGCGATTTAAAGATCACCGCGCCGTTCGCTACCAGTTTGCGGTCGGTCTCCGCCATCAGGCGTGCATTTCTTTCGGCGAGCTCTTTGGCCGCAATACCGTCGGTATATTTTTTCTGCGATTCTACCAGCAACTGGTTGGTTGGATTGGCGGCCAGCAGGTCTTTAATGATCTTCCGGGCTTTTTCCGACTTGCTGAAACGCATGGTAAGTAATAGCTGGAAACGGACATCGGGACTTGGATCATCCTTCAGGGGCTCCAGCAGGCCGATCAGTCCTTCGTCGCCTTTGCGTACCGGCTCATCGCAGATCCATACCGCAGTTTTGCGCACCTGTGAATCGGCGTCTTTCAAACCGGCGGTGAGCGTTTCGCGGTCGAGCGCATTAAGACCGTTTAGTGTCCACAGCGCATGGATGCGGGCAAGATGGTTGGGGGAGGTCATGGCCATCGTTTTCAGTGCGGGAGCCACCGATTTGTCGGCGCGTACCACCATTAGTTTCTGTGCGGTTTCGCGCCACCAGGCATTGGCGTGGGTTAAATAGGGAACCAGCTGGGCGGTAGGAAGGCTCAGCATCCGCGG
The DNA here is from genome assembly GCF_009834915.1 of Hufsiella ginkgonis. Lineage (GTDB taxonomy): Bacteria > Bacteroidota > Bacteroidia > Sphingobacteriales > Sphingobacteriaceae > Hufsiella > Hufsiella ginkgonis. The sequence continues at coordinate 341,281 of NZ_WVHS01000005.1, forward strand.
AACGGTTTTGTCGCGTTTCATACCATCGTATACCACGCGGTAAATACGGCCGCGACCGATATTCTTGTCGAGGTTCCTGGCGGTGATCTGCGGACGCAGGTAACTTCCCACTTTGGTCCAGGCGCTTTCCTGGATAATGCCGCGGTACATATCCAGCAGGTACAGGCAACCATCAGGGCCGGTAGCGCTGTTCACCGGGCGGAAGTTCATGTCTGACGAGGCGATGAATTCTTCCTTGTTATACGCATTTACTAACGTGATCTTGCCATTGGTATTGATCACCTTCGCACGGCGGATGAGGCGGCCTACAGGTTCACAGATAATGAGATCGCCTTTGAGATCTGCCGGGAGCGTGTTCCCGCGATAAACCGACTGGCCGGTACAGGCGGTAAAATGATTGAGCGTACTATCCGGACGAAGACGGCCCTTGCCTCCCTGCACGTCGGGCGTAGAGATGATGGGCCAAACTGCCTGGAACTCCTGGTCGAACTGGTCCTTAAAATCCAGGCGGCCGTAACCGGGGTTCTGCTGGAAATTAAGCGCGGGCGTTTCCGCACCTGCGGCTGAGAAATACAGGCGGCCGTAATCGTCGTTTGCCAATCCCCATTGCCCTCCGGGACCTTCATGCAGAAACTCCGATTTGATCATGCCATTTTCGTACGCGTAACGCATATTTTCCACTGTCACGTACATCTTGTTATCGAGGTTCCAAACCAGGCCGCTTTTCTGGTGCTCGAGGTTTCCCTTGCTGATCACGTCGTTGCGGTACACCATTTTTTTCTCATCGGCTACGCCATCGCCGTTGGTGTCGCGGTAACTGAATATGTGGTTCGAGTTGGTTTCGTTCACCAGCAGGCGATCGTCGAGTGCGAGGATCATGCGCGGCAGCACCAGGCTATCGATAAATACGATGGCTTTATCCATTTTCCCATCGCCATTGGTGTCTTCCAGGCGCTTCACCGTGCAAATGGGGTTCATTTCGCCCGTCCCGTCTGCGTCCTGCATGTAGGTATTCATTTCTGCCACGAACATCCGGCCGTTGCCATCCCAAACCATGGCTACCGGTTCGTGGATCATGGGTTCTGCGGCCACCAACTGCAGGTGATAGCCTTTTTGGAGGTGTATGGTTTTCATACTTTCCTCCGGGGAAAGGTAGGCCGGAGACGGGTTAAGATCGACGATGATCTTGCCTGCCGCATCGCGCTTAAGCGCCGTTTGCGCTACTTTACAGGCATAAACCGCCAGGGATAGGCATAGGAGACCCATTACCCGTTTCATGTTCCTTTTCATTATATGTGATTTAAATTAGTCTATTTCTTTTTTCCGAGGGCGTATTTAATTCCGCCAAGAAGGTGCTGCAGGTATAAGGGCTCGGCAAAGGATTCGTCGGTATGGCCAAGCTCGGTGTAAAAGGCACGACCGCCATCGTATTCGTGGTACCAGGCCATGGGGTGGTTACCCATTTTGTCCTTACCGGCATCGTAGGTAGTTTCGTCGATGGCAAGCACCACGTGCAGGTCTTTGGCCATCCATTTGTAGTTGTACCATTCGTCTTTGCGCTTCCATTCTGCGGGAAGGTGTTTGGTAGAGATGTGCTTGCCGTCCACCACTTTAATGGTAGCCATCTGCTGCGCAGGATGCGAGGCGAAGTACCCGCCCACCAGGTTGCCGTACCACTGCCATTTGTATTCGCAGTCGGTAGCCGCGTGTACGCCCACAAAGTTGCCGCCGCTGCGGATGTAGTTTTCGAACGCAGCCTGTTGTTCGTCGTTCAGGATATCGCCGGTAGTGCTCAAAAAGATCACCGCTTTATATTGTTTCAGGTTGCCGGTATTGATGTTCTTCGCGTCGGTGGTGGTATCTACCTCAAACTTGTTCTCAGCGCCCAGCTTCCGGATCGCTATCACCCCGGGCTTAATGGAATTGTGGTGGAAGCCGGCTGTCTTACAGAAGACGAGCACTTTCGGGTTCTTCCTGGCAAACCCGGTACCGGCGGTAAAAACAACGATAACCGCAACGGCCAGCAGCCAATGCAATCGTTTGCACAAATTGGGTGTAAGAAGCTTCATGGTTTATTTAGGGGTTATGTTGGTTATGTTAAAGGAACGATTCCGTTACCGGACGTTTGACGTTATACGTTTCTATCCCGCGGTTAATGCGGGCGCAGCCAGGCTACCATAGGTATAACGTCAAACAATCCGCGGCTACTTCAGCGACAAAATATACTTCACCATCTTGGTAGCGTCGGCCTGCGTGATCTGTGGGTGAGCAGCCATAGGGATCTGGCCCCATACGCCGCTTCCGCCGGCAAGGATCTTTTTAGCAAGTATGGTGTAGTTGGCGGCGGTAGCAGGATATTTCTTTGCTACATCTTTATAAGCCGGTCCTACAAGTTTCACATCCACTTTATGGCACGCGAAGCAGTCTGATTTCATCATCAGGGCTTCACCTTCTTTAATATCTGCTGCGGTGGCTGCCTGGGTTGCAGGCTTCTTTACAGGTATTACTTTCTTTTTAGGAGTTTGCGCAAAGCTTCCGGCCACGGGAATAGTAATTAAGGCGATCATTACGGCGCGGAGGATCAGAATTCTCTTCATCAATGTTAGTTTTATACTTTTTGAAAAGTATGTGTGTTTATAATTTCGTTGTGAATCTAGATTTAAAATCTTAAAAATAACTTAATAAATCATTAATTCAATATGAGGCCTGTTGTAACAATTTAGTTTACCAATTGAAAAAGCACTGACAGTCAATAAGTTAACGATTTCGTAAAAATATTATTCTTTATTGATTAGTAAGCTCTTTCATGGTGAACGCCTTTTCCCGGCCTTTCAGCCTGGTGCGGGCGTCGGCTACATCTTTGGCGGTTATGCGGCTGGCATTGTTCTGCCACGATCGGCGGATATAGCTCAGCAGCTGTGCGATGTCCTGGTCCGAAAACTCTTTATTGTTGCCAATCCCGGGCATATCCGCCGTGATCTCGGGCGCCTGGTACAGGTGGCTGTTTACCATAACAGGGCCGGTTAACCCGAACAATACGATGGAGAGCAGCTTATCTTTATCGCCATTCACCCATTCTGATTTGTTCAGCGGCGGAGCCAGCGACTTAATTCCGTTCGCATCGGCCCCATGACAGGTCTGGCAGGTCGAGCTAAAGATCGCCGCCCCGCGGGGGAACTCCTTTTGCAGCAATACCGGGTCGTGGTTACGCCTGGCGTTTTCGATGCTGCGCATCAGGCGGCCCAGGTGTGCATAAAAGATACCCGTGGTATCGGGCACCACCCTGGTCATCTCCCGGCGAAAGGCTGCTTCCCTGTCCTGTAAATTACTGATCACGGCATCGGCCACGAACCCGTTTGCGGGATAGCTTTTCACGAGGGTCTGCAGCAGTTTATCTGCTGCAACTTGATTAAACGGCCTGATCGCGTTGCATGCAAAGGCAATATAGGGTGCGGTATTTACCTCCTTTTTAAGTTCCAGCTTTTGCAGCGCGGCGAGATACAGGGGCGCCGATATTTTAGTAACTACCGAAGGGATCACGCTCAATGCCTGCATTTGTACCGGCCATTCCGGCGAATTTAAGGCCGTCAGCACTTCCGCCGTACGGAGCGCGTGCAGCCCTTCCAGTGTCCACAACGCGTGCATTACCCTGAACTGGTTGTCGTTGCTTTTAAGCGCCTCGCGAAGTGCAGGTATAGCCAGGGGCGATTTGCCATCTACCAGCATTTGCTGCGCGCGGTCGCGGACCCAGCCGTTGGCATCGCCCAGGAGCGCCACCAATTGCTTCGGATCTGCCGGCATCTGCCGCATGACTGCATTTTTTCCTTCGGGAACCACTTTATAGATACGTCCGCACGACAGCGGAACGGACAAATTTCGCTTTGCGATCTCTTTTTTAATATACGGGCTCAGGTAAGTTTTATGCTGGATGATACCGCGGTACATATCCACCACGTATAATGCGCCGTCGGGAGCGTCGTACAGGCTAACGGGGCGAAACCGTTCGTCCTTACTGGCTATGAATTCCCGGCCATTATACGCTTGTGTTCCCTTAATGGTATAACCGTCGTTGGTTAGTATATTCCGCTTGATGAGGTTGGCAGACGGCTCGGCTACAAAGGTGTTCCATTCATAGGCGGGGCCGAATAAGCCGCCGCGGTAAACAAGCGGTCCGCAGGCAGCCGTAAAGTTCACCAGGCGAAGGCTGTCGTCGAGCACGCCGGGCAGGTAGCCACGGTTTACGCCGGTAGTTGGGCGCGCCGGGTACACCCGGTTATCGCGTACGACGTTTTCATCGAAGCCCTGCAGGTCGGTAAAGTTCTTGTTGCCCGAGCCCAGCCCGGGTGAGAAGTAGTCGCCGCGCAAATTCGTCGAGTTATCGTTCGAATAGAGCCGCCCGTAATTATCCTGCGAAATACCCCATTGGCCGCGGAAGTGCGTACGCTCCATTACCCAGCGATCGCCGTATTTCCGGTACCGCTTGGTGGATTTAGCGTTATAGATCCAGTTATCGAGCGCGCGGTACAAGCCGTTCGGCTGATGCTCTACGTTACCTTCCTCGGTATAGAGCGGATCTACCAGCACGCGTTTACCGGCTTTATCGCCGTTAAGCGGGTAATACCATAAATAAGGCGGCTCCGCCACCAGCACGCCTTTCCCTATGAGACAGATCGCCCTTGGCAAACGCAGCGAATCGATCACCACTTTACGCTTGTCGGCTACCCCGTCCTTATCGGCATCTTCGAGGATCACCACTTTGCCGCTCGGCTGATCTTCGCCGGTGCCGAGGGTATCGGGCATGTAACCCGTCATTTCGATCACCCACATGCGGCTGCTGGCATCGAACGTCATGGCTACCGGGGTGCTCACAATGGGTTCCGACGCCACCAGCTTCACTTCGAAGCCTGGTTCTATTTTAATTTTAGCCATACTTTCCGCGGGGGTAAGTACGGCGGCGCTGCCGACATCCACCGTATCGGCATATTTAACCGGTTTGGCAGCCGCTGCGGCCTGCGCTACCGGAACAACAGCCGGCGTTGCGGGCGCCGCGACCGTGGCGGCAGGTTTCACTGTGTGACATTGGTGCAGCGTAAAAATGGTAAGGCCCGTAGCTGCATACACCAGGCTCTTTTTGGATAACAATTTCATACCGAACGCATATTTTTAGTCAGCAGGTGAATAATTCCCCACGCTACCAAATAAGTAAGACCGCAGATAATAAACAAAATATTATAACCTGCCCCGATGTTTCCCAGGGCTTTGTAATAATCCAGTAACCATCCCACCAGGAGCGGGAAAAACGTAGAGCCGATCGATCCGGCCATCCCGCCGACCCCCACCACAGAGCTCACCGCCTTTTTAGGAACGATATCCGAAACGATGGTAAAAATATTCGAGCTCCACGCCTGGTGCGCCGCAGCGGCAATGCTGATGATCAGTACCGCCGTCCACACATCGCTGGCGTACCGTGCCAATATAATGGGCGTTACCGCGAAGGCCGCCACCAGCAACGCGGTTTTCCTGGCCCGGAGCGCTACCCATCCTTTTTTTATAAGGAACGACGAAAGGTAACCTCCCGCGATACTGCCAACGGTGGTTGCGCCATATACCACCATGAGCTGCAGGCTCGGTTTTTTAAGATCGAGGCTAAATGTGGTAGAAAAATACGAAGGCAGCCAGAACAGGAAAAACCACCATACGGGGTCTGTTAACACCTTGCCGATAATAAATACCCAGGTTTGCTTTAACTTGATGAGTACGCCCCAGCTAAGCGAGGTGTTGTCGTCAGCAACTACCGGCTCCGGGTCGTGGTGGATGTAATTAAACTCTTCCTTGCTGATCTTCTTATGCTTTGAAGGGACCTCGTAAAACAGCCACCAGCAAATAAGCCAGATAAAACCCAGCGCACCGGTGATCAGGAACGCTTCTTTCCACCCGTATAAACCCATGATCCACGGCACCATAACGGGCGCCACCACCGCTCCGATGCTCGTGCCCGAGTTAAAAATGCCGGTAGCCAGCGCGCGTTCCTTTTTCGGGAACCATTCCGCTACCGCTTTTACCGCGGCCGGGAAGTTACCCGCCTCGCTAACGCCGAGCAGCGATCTCACCACGCCAAAGCCGAACGTACTTTTTACCGCAGCGTGTAATATAGCGGCGATGCTCCACACTACCACAGAAACGGTATAGCCTACTTTCGAGCCGATCTTATCAATGATATTGCCAAAGATGAAATAGCCTATCGCATAGCTCGCCGCGAAGGCCATTACGATATTGGCATAGTCCAGCTCGGTCCAGTTAAACTCTTTTTCGAGTGTCGGCTTCAGCAGGCCGATCACCTGCCGGTCGATATAATTGATAGTAGTGGCCAGGAAAAGGAGGCCGCAAACTACCCAACGGTAATTGGTTGAGGGGGGCGAGGGGTTGGCGACGGGACGTTGGAGGTTTGGATACATAATTTACGTGATCGGTCTCGGATTTATCCCGGGTCCCAGGTTAGTTATGAATACGAATGTAGAAAATTGTACAGGAGAAGTTTTTATAGTATCGGAACCGTTACTTCCGCGCCCTTGCGCGCTGCGGAAACGTAACCGGCATAAATGGTAGAGATCACGTCTGCGGCCAGCTGGCCGTTACTTTCCACCGGTTCGCCAAAAGCTGCCGAGCGGTAGAACGCATCCATCTCGTGCTGGTAGCCGGCAAACCAGCCTTCATCGGGCGAAATGGACGACCAGCCTTGCTTGGTTTCGGTTTTTTCGACCACGTACACGTCCCGGAAGTGTTTCCCGTCAGGGGTGTACGACTGCATGGACGTATTGGGGTTTACCTGGCAGATGGTGCGGTGATTGCTGGTGTTTACTTCCAGCCAGTTATGTACGCCGCCCATCACCAGCTCGCTGGCAAATACATCGGCGATGGTACCGTCTTCGAACACCACGTGCAGGAGCGCAAAATCTTCGGTATCCTTATAAGTAGTTTTCAGGTAGCCCTCATCCTGGTAGGCCGGCATGCGCGTAATGGCATGCGTGCGCGCCGAAATGGTTTTGGGACGGATAGGGTTGCCGGTGCGTGTGCGTCCTTCCACGTGCTTCAGGTAAATGGCTGCCGCCAGGGGATGACAGCCCTTCCCGATCATAGACCCGCCACCGGAGAGCTTCCATTGCCCGTAAGCCAGCGAGTGCGAACCTGAATGCGACTGCTCGCCATGCATCCAGAGCACCTGCGCACCGGTTTTTTGCAGGATCTCGCGCTCCTTTTGAATGGCCGGCGCATAGATCCAGTTCTCTGCGTACATGATCAGCCCTTCGCTTGCCTTTTCTGCTTCGAGCATGTTGCGGATACTGGTGAGCGTAGCCTCCAGGCCCTCTTCGCGGGAGAACGTATCGCCGTTGAACGCTTCGGTGCCATCCCCAAAATAGCCGGTAAAGGGTTTTTCTACAATTACATGCTTGTTCTTCCTGAGGGCCGCTACCACGATCGGTTCGTGCGTCACCGGCGGCGTACACACATGGATCACATCCGATGCGTCGATCAGCTCCTCCAGCGATTCAAAGGCCTTGAGGTTCCGTTGGGAGGTAAATTCACGCAGGTTGTCCGCCGAAGGCGAATAAGCACCCGCTACTTCGACCTTTACGCTGAAAACCCGCTGCAAGGCATCGTAATGGAACCTGGCCGCAAAACCCGACCCGACAAAACCGGCAAGGAGTAGTTGTTTGTTCATCTTTATAACGGTTATACGCAGGACGTAATTGCTACTTCGAAAGCTGCTTCATATACGCCAAACTGACCGGCACCTGCTCTTCCGATTTTTTGCTTTCGTCTTCAATATAGAGGAATTTTACGGAAGACTTCTGCACGGCGCGGAGCAGTTCGTGGATGTTGATCTGTCCCTGGCCCATAGGAACGTTCTCTGAGCTGCCTTTTGCACGGTCTTTCAGGTGCATCAGCTTAAAACGTTCCGGGTACTTTTTAAGGTACGCCACCGGGTCGTAGCCAGGCACGAACACCCAGAGGATATCCATCTCGAAGGAAACATATTTAGGATTTGTTTTTTCGACCAGGTAATCGAACAGGGTACTTCCCGGGAGCAGGTCGCCGGCAGGCTCGAACTCCGGGCCGTGGTTATGGTAGCAGAACGTGAGGCCATTTTCGGCCAGGATCTTACCGAACGCGTTAAAATCGGCCACCGCCTGCTGCATGATCGGGCCGTCGATCTTATCCTTATGCGGGATAGAGGCTATGCGTACGAACTGTGCACCAAGCGTTTTGGCTGTTTTGATCACGTTCTCAGGCTTTTTCATATCGCCGTAGCCGACGCCCAGCGAGGTGCAGCGGATACCGCGGGCATCCAGCAGGGCACGAAGCGCTTCGGGCGTTTGCCCGAATAAACCGGAAAACTCCATGTTGGTAATGCCCATGGCTTTGATACGGTCGAGCGTACCGGGCACGTCTTTGGCCAGGGCGTCGCGGAAAGTGTAGGAAACCGCACCGGGGGTTTCTTTAAGAAGCGCGGAAAAACGTTGGGCGAACGAGGCGCTTGCAACGAGGAGGAAAAGGATGGTCAGGTTACGTGTTTTTCTCATGTGTATGGTTGAGTACCCGGGCGCGGGCCCGGGGTGTAATTTACTTATTTCTGCTGGATCTTGATCGTGCAGTATAGCACGAAATCGCCGCTGCTGGGAGCATCAACAGGGGCTGTTGCATTTGTCAGGGTATTAAAATAGGTATTTGCCGTTGTTTTTATCAGCCCTTTTCGTCCGTCGCTCATCACAAAGCCATATACCTCGTTAAAGCTGAGCGGCCCTATCGCCGTTTTGCCTTCGGCCTGGATACCGGCAGTTAATGCCGCGAACTCGTTATCGTGCGTTAAGGTGCCGAAATACTCAGGCGTAACCCTGTTAGGCCCGGAAATATTATCGAGGCGCTTAAAGTAAACCGTTCTGAGCGGCACACCCGATGCCTGCGCCATTGCGGCCATTTTGTTCACGGTTTCTCTCATTTGCACCACTTTAATGTCGCTCAACTGGTTGTTACCTGATGCGCTGAACTGGTTGCCTGCAAGGTCGCCGGTTTTATTTACAAAGGTGGCATTGGCATAGTTAACCGCAGGATTGGTGGTAACCACCGTCCAGGTCATGTTGGCGCCACTGGTGGTTAAATTTAAGCCGAGAGCGGTGTATGCCGCTTTATTGGCGTTCACGAAATTGGTTGCGGTGGTGTTAAGGTTGGTGGTAAAAGTTACCGGCCTGGTTAAGCCTGCCGCTGTAATTTCGCCGCTGCCGCTGGTTCCTACCAGCTGCATCACTATGGTGGCAGAGCCCGGGTAAGTATGCGTGAGCACGGGTATATTGCTGGGCGACACCAGGTAAAACTGGCCGACCGTAAGCGCCGGGCTTGTACTGGCGAACCTCGGTCTGAAACCCACGAAGTCGATCTTATCTACATTGGCGTACACATCTTCGGGCACCCAGCCGAGATCCATAAACAGCTCCGTAGAATAGAACGGCGCACGCCGGTTGCTCAGGCGTACGTTGGCTTCTCCCCTGATACCGCTTACGATGTTAAAGTTGTCCTGTGTACCGATACCGCGCTGCACCTTATAAGCGAACGGCAGGTCGAGCACCCGGAGCGGCTTCCCGCTGGTACTGCCTGCTTTTATTACGGTGAAACTATGGGAGATGATGCCCACGTAATTATCTTCATTCTGGAAATTGAACGAAAGTGTTACGTTCGATGCCGCAGGTACCAGGGGATCTATGCGGTAGGAATAGTACACCGTAACGTTCTTTAAACTGGTAGTGAACTTCCCGGTAGCGTCAATGGCATTTTCGGGCTCCGTTTTCAGGACTTTCGACAGTTGGGAAACCGCATCAGACGAAGAGCTGACGAAGAACTTCGTTAGCGGCTTCTCCGTCGTTACGGTAAACTTGTAAACCACATCGCTGGCTTGTTCGTAGTCTTTCAGCGGCCCGACGATCACGGAGGTTCCGCCCACCGTTACGGTATCCTTTGCCACATCCATAACCACCAGGGGTTTGGTTATTTCGGCAGTATCATTTTCCTTGGTGCAGGCGTACAGCAACGCTCCCGACAGGATGAAGATGAGATATGATAGTTTTTTCATTTCTTTCGTGCTATTGATTAATTCTTTTTATAAACAGGGAGGTACCAGTTTGCCGGATTCATTAAACGGGCCCTTACCTCGGCTTGCCTGGAGGCCGGATATTTTTTAGCTACCGCATCGGCAAGCAACGCAGGATCGTTGGCCTGTTTGGCGATCCGTACCAGGTCGAACCACCGGCGGCCTTCGAATGCGCATTCCATGGCGCTTTCCTGGATCAGGAACCTGGCCACCTGTTTCTTTGCAGGCTCGGGACTGCTGAAATCGATTTTAAACGGCGCCACGCCGACCCTGTAGCGCGTACTTTTGTATACGTAAGCGTTGTATGAACCTCCGTTCATGGTAAGCAACGCCTGGCTGGGCACGCCCATGTTGTTCATGATCTCGCAGGCCAGGAGGTACATCGGCCCGTCACGGTAAACGTTAAAGAAAGCATCATTGTCGGCGTATTTGTCATTGATCAGCGGGTTTTTAGGAACTCCCCTGCTTTTCATCAGGAACTTAAACATCAGGGTATCGCGCCCGTCCACGAAATAAGAGCCTTTTTCGCCGCGGATGTAATCGCCATACCCGCCAATTATCGGGTTCCCGTCCGGGTCGAGCACTTCCAGCGGACCGTTACCGGCGTTATACGATTCGTTGATATAATATCCCAAGGCCGGTGTGATCTGGTATTGCTGAAGCATCATCGGGGCGGAGGTCCAGTTCTTAATGGCGATCGAACTTGGTTTTAAAGCGTACTGACCGCCGTACTTGTTATTGGTCCACTTCATCAGGCTGTTTGTCTGGTTCTTGGTAGCGTCAAAATTGATCGCCATCACTACCTGCCGCTGATATTGGTTACCGTCGCGCCGGCTCTGCCCGCTATCCCAGTTCACCCATTGTCCCTGGAACATCCCGAACACGTTCAGTGCGTCGCCACCACTCGATGGGTAAACCCCAAAAGGCTCTATTACACTGATGATCTCCCAGGCTTTGTTATAATTGCCATCGTACAGGTACAGTTCAGCCAGTAAGCACCGCCCGCTCAGGTCGCGGAACTGGCCGATGGTAAGCTGGAAATCGTTCCCGGTACCGAGGAAATCGGAATTGATCGTAAGGATGGTGCTGAAGTTATCTTCAGCGTCCTTCAGGATCTTTTTAATGATCGTGGCGCTCTTTTCCGGCGCCAGGTTGCTAACCTGTTCCGCTTTGGTAACGGTACCGGTAACATAAGGTACGTCACCCCAGATCTTTACCAGCTGCAGGTACGTCCATGCCCTTACGTAGTACACTTCGGCACGGTTGGAAAGGTATACCGCCCTGTTATAATTTACCGGGTCGGCACGAAGGATCTGGTCGAGCCCGTCGAGAGCCCGGTTACAGGCTAGGATCAGCCTGTAAAATTTGGTGTAATCGGCATAAGGATTCGACGCGGTTACCCGGTTCTCGGCGAACTCGGTGATATATTTGTCGGCCCCGCGGGCGGCAACCGCCAGGTCGCCCTGGGCCTCGCCTGCAAGAAAGATCTGGTCAACGAGCGGCAGCATTTGCGCATACAGGCCGTTAACGGTGGTAATGGCGTCGGCTGCGGTCTTAAAGGTATTTTCCTCCTGCACATATCCTTCGGGCTCTACGGTGAGGTACTTTTTACAGGAAACGGAAAGGACCATCACCGTACTCAGAAAAAGCATGTAGTAAAGTCTTCTTTTCATCTTATTAAGATTTTAAGTGTTAATCGGTTAGTTGTTATAGCCCCAGCTTAAGGCCAAGCATGAAAGTCCTTGATTGCGGCACATTGCCAAAATCATAGCCCCTGGAAAACGAATTCTGTCCCACGGTTACTTCAGGATCCCAACCCATATAGTTGGTAACCGAAAATAGGTTGTAGCCGGTAAAATAGAGTTGCGCCCCGCGCAGGTAACGGATCTGCTTTTCTTTAAACGTATAACCCAGCGTGAGGGAGCGCATTTTTAAGTACGACCCGTCTTCTATATAATGGGTAGAGGCACGCCTGTTCCGCAGCGGGTCGCCATAGGAGGTTGCCGCAACATCCGTTCTGTCGCCCTGCGCCCGCCAGGCGTTCAATACACGCACGGATTGGTTCTCATAAGCCATCCCGTTCTCCAATTTTGCCCGAAGCACGTTCAGCACGTCGTTTCCATAAGAATAACCGAAACCGGCATTCAGGTCGAACCCATGCCAGGCGAGGTTGGCGTTAAGGCCGCCAAATAATTCGGGGTTCGAATTCCCGATAACGGTCATATCCGCATCGTTCAGGATCTTATCGTTGTTCAGGTCGGCGAAATACATATCGCCTGCTTTATAAGGCGCGCCGAGCTCGTTCAGCATACCCGAAGCGTTCGCCTCTGCCGTGGTGGCAAACACGCCCAGGTACCTGTAGCCATAGATCATCCCGGCAGGTTGTCCTACTTTTGCGATAGAAGTATAACCGTTTGTACCATCAGTTAGCGAGGCGTTGTCAGGCAGGCTTACGATGTTGGTTTTGTACCTGGCCGCGGTAGCGCCGACATTCCATATAAAACTGCCGGCATGTCCCCTGGCATTCACGCCCAGTTCGAAGCCATGGTTGCTGATAGTTCCCTCATTGGTCCAGTAAAACGACTGGCCGTTCGCTCCCGCGATGCCTTTAGGGACCAGCAGGTTCCCGGTACGGGTGTTAAAATAATCCGCCCGGAAGCTTAACCCATTTTTCAACACCGACAGATCGGTACCAAGATTAAAGGATCTGGTGGTTTCCCACTGCAGCGTGCTGTTACCAATTGAGTACAATGACAGCCCGGTGTAGGGCCCGTTAAATACTTTCCCAAAAAGAGAATACTGCGCGTTTAATGGGATATCCTGGTTTGCGGTAACCCCGTAAGAGGTGCGAAGGTTAAATTCGCTTAAGAATTTCAAGCCAGCCATCCATGGTTCCGATTTCACCTTCCAGGTTAAGCCGGTATAAGGTAGTAAGGCAAACGGCACATTGCCGATATGGATCCCGGAGGCGGCGTCTTTCCCGAATTTCGAGGAGCCGTCCAGTCTTGCGCCGATCTTAAAGAAGAATTTCTCGCGGAAGGTATATTCGCCGTTCACGAAGGCCGACAGGTTGTTATATTTTTCCTCGATACCCCTGGCATTTACCCGGGTACCGTCGCCCAATCCCTGGAAGGCATCGTCTGTAGAATGGCGCGAAAACCCGTAAGCGCCGGAATACTGCGCCATCTCGAGGTTATACCCGCCAAACACCAGCATCCTGTTGGTAGTGTTCAGTTCTTTTTCATAAGTAAGGGTATGTTCGAAAATAAGCGCCTGGCGGTTCGTGATCTGTTCCTCGGAGGTGCGGTCGAAACGAATATCGAGATTCGATGGCACGATGGCGTTAGACGGCGTAAAACGATCTTCCTGCAGGCTCCGGCGGTCGAGCGTTACGCTCAATTTCGACCGCAGGTCCGGCGAAAAATTGTATTGCCCGTATACGCTGGAAAAAATCCAGTAGTTGTTCACCTTATTGGTTACGTCGTTAACTACGGCGATCGGGTTACTCAGGTTTTCGTAAGATGGCAGGGAGTAAAAACTGCTGTAAACGCCCGGGCTGGTTTGTACGAACGGCGACAGGATCGCAGGCTTAACAAGGCCCAGGTACAATGGATTTACCCGTTCTTCGTAACCCTGGTCCATGAGGCTCTTGTTGTTCTTGTTGAAGGAGACACGCGTGCCGGCGGAAAAGTTCTTGAGGATCTTAAAATCCAGGTTGAACCTGGAGGTCAGGTTAGCCGCGGAGGTACCCTTAACCGTTCCCGCGAGACCTGTGTATCCTACATTAAATGAATATTTCGATGTCGCGTCCCCGCCTCTCAGGCTCAAGTGAAAATCGTGGTTCATGGCATTCCTGGTTACTTCCTTCTGCCAGTTAGTGTTATTGGTATAAGGCAGGTAAGCCGCGCTGCCGGGGTCCATTCCAAAAAACGGGAACGTAGCGGCGATCTTTTGCTGATCGAGGCCCTGGCTGTATACTTTGCCCGATAAATAAGGCAGGTATTCGGCGGAATTCATCATGGGCAATTCCTTAAAGCGGTTAGATAAAGAACTTTGATAGGATACATCCAGGAAAGTTTTACCGTTGGTACCGCCTTTGGTGGTGATAGCGATCACGCCGTTTGCCGCCCGCGAACCATAGATACCTGCGGCGGAGGCATCTTTCATAACCGTTACCGACTCGATATCTTTAACATTAATATCTGAAAGATAATTGTACACGTTTCCGCGTGCCAGCGAATTGTCAAGCACTACCCCGTTCACCATCACCCCGTCTACCAGTAACAGCGGTTCGTTGGTTGTGTACAGCGACCGTACGCCGCGCATGTTGAATTTCATTCCTTCTCCGGGTACGCCGGAATAAGCGTTGGCCTCAAGACCCGGAACAGCCGCCTGCAGCATTTGCGGAATATCCCGGTAGCGGTCATTCGTATTCTGTACCACCGTATAAGCGCCGTTCAGGTTCCGGGTATTCGCGGTGTAATAAGGGAGCCTGACGATCGATTCACCGGTATTGATCCCCTCGGGAACCAGTACAACGGCTACCTGGTCCCGTCCGTTCAACGGCACCTCTATGGCCTGGTAACCCGGGTAGGAGACCACCAATACGGCATATAGCGACTTCGCTTCGGCCGTAAACTTGCCGTCATCTGCCGTGCTCGCACTGCGCAGGGTGCCTTTCACGCTGATAAGCGCGCCTTTTACGGGTTTGGAGGTCATATAATCGACTACCGTACCCTGTACCTTTAACCATTCCTGGGCATATATCGCCTGCGACAATAAGGAGAGTAAGATCAGGGAGTAAAAAAATCTTAACATATCATTTAATTTAAATGGGTTAAAGCGCATCGACGGGGATAAGCCTGATAGTGTTCATATTTATTTTGTACTGGTTGGACGACTGCGGGCTGAAGGAAGCGCAAACGATGGCGAGTTTGACGGGTCCGTTAGCCGCAACGCTGATGTTTCCCAGCTCTACATCGATGCTGATGTTCGACTGGATGGTATATAGCCCCGAAAGGTTGATCCCCTGCTTTAGCGCCTGCGTGCCGTAAAAGGTATTGATCACGCTTCCGCCGGCGTTGATGGGCACGGTGCGCAGCACCACCTTGTAAAGTCCGCTGGTAACCAGCGGGATGGTGTATTCGATCTTACCGCCGAAATTGCCGAAATCGAACTGGCTGAACCGGTCGAAAACATCGTTCACCCCAGCGTTGGTAAAGGCATTGGTTGTTTTTGCGCCCAGTGTAGGCGTAAAGGGATAGATGAGCGGAAACCTCGGATCATACATAAAAGTTTTGCGGTAAACCGAACCGGGCAGGGTTACATCATTAATTAAATAGTACTTGCCGTTACTCGCAGTACCGGAAGACTGCACCTGGGCAGATGAAACCGTAAACTGGTTACCGCTTCTGCTGGTGAATGAGGCCGTTCCGGAGACCGGCGAGGTGAGCAATCCTTTGAAGGCGATGTTGCGGAAGAGGTAATCCAGTACAATGAGCGAGTCGCCGCGGTATTCGGCGTTCTGGCGGAAGTAATAATCGCCAACCGTCACTTCCGGATGTGCGCCGGTGATCCGGGGAATGACCCACGCCTGGTTGTTAAGCCTGGCGGCGAGCATACGGTCCCATACTTTAAGTATGACTTCGTTGGTAGGGATGAAGAAGGTGGACTCTTCGCTCTCGTCGAGCATCTTCGTCAAGTTCACGTATTCCGAGTTCTCGAGGTACTTGTAGGGTGTTTTGTAGATGGGCACACCTACCGAATCATACTTGAGAATAATGTTATTCACCGGGTCGAACGTCCTGGTGTAGCTGGCTTGTATGTAACTGTAAAACAGCGAGGTATTGGGATTCCCGGCGATCACGTCATACAACGTAGGAGAAGCCGTGATCGCCGCGGCGGCTTTAAATGCCAACCCGTTAACGGCTTGCGTCCCGGCGCCGGTTATGGCAATGTTATTGGCAGTGATGTTGCCCCCGGCCTCTGCAAACCGCACGTATTTACCAGAAAGTGCAGGGATACGCATCCCGTTAAGGGTTTCTCTCCGCATGGCGGAAGGGAAAATGTGCATCCCGATCAGTTTCCTGAGGGCGGGCGTCCTGGCGCTGGTATCGATACCTGTAAAGCCGCCGTTCCTGACGGCAAACACCGTAAACAAGTCTTTTCGCGAAAGCACGGAATCATAGCCTGTCTTTTTTAACAAGCCCACGAACTGGGTAAGCTCGGGATCGGTCTTCAGGAGATCAAGCAAGGTCCCTGAAGCCAGGTAGGCGGGCTTTTCGTCGTAAAGGTCCCATTTCTTATTACATGACCATAGGGCCAGGAAGGAAAACAGGGCCAGAACCGTTAATTTAATAGTCTTCATTTAGCTGGTTTTTTCATTTAAATAATTTGTTCTTTAACGGCAGTGAAGCGATCATAAGCTGTTATTCATCTCTTCTAAGCGGCAGCTTATAACGGTTTCGTTTCCTTAATTTTGTTTGAAGGTGGTTATCGTCATGATCAGTTTACGGGCACCAGCTCAACACTATACCACCAGATCTGGGTATTGGTTCCTGCGAGCCCGTCAATACGAAGTACGTGGCTGCTGGTCTGGTTAAGCGTTACCTTGCCTATATATCTTCTAAACTGGAAATCGCCATACTGAGTCGTCACACCCGGGGGCGTTGGGCCGACCGTGGATCCGCCAATGGCGTCGTTGCTGTCGGTAAGGTTGAGGGTTACTACGTCGCCCAGTTGCTGGCCATCCCATTTAAACGAGGCATAGGAAGCGTTTGCGGGGTTGTTGCGCCGGTAACCGCTGTAATTTACGATCACGTTATACGTCCCTTTAAACACCAGCGGTGTGGTTACCTCGTAATAATAGCCTTGTGTAGCGCCGGTAAGATAAACGGCATAATCACCCGCCCATTCGGCCCTTGCAGGCACGGACGGGGTACCTACCGGGTATCCCCATTTGAGCCACCAAATGATGGATTGCCCGGCAGGATCTGCGCCCAGCTTAGGGAACTCGGTAATGAAATTACTGAGCAGGCCGGTTTTAAGCTTAAGGGAACGATCTTCCAGCGATCCGGCGAACGGCTGTATTACGGTTACCGGCCGTACTTTATACAGGCTCATCACCGAAGTGATAGAATGCAGCACGCCATTCTGCGTAATGTTATTGCTGTTAGCGAGGTCGATGCCCACCTGTACGTCGGCGCCGGTTACTTCATCCGCGTGTTTATTGATCGAGATCCCCTTGCTGCTGCCAAAGATCAGGTAATTGCCGGCACTGAAGCTTTCCTTATAGGTGTCGCTAAACTCAGAGACAAAATACTTCTGGTTCAGCGCGTGGAAACGCACGAAGAGGTTAAGCGAATCAGCAAGACTGGTGTAATTTTTTGTGGTTTTATAGGTGTTCGAATATTTTTTTGCGAGATCGTCGAACGAATTGATCCCTGCTTTTTTCAGCACGTCATTTGTTTCCAGGAAAATGGTGCGCCATTTTACCACCGGTTTGCCGTAACGTACGTCGGCAGGATCGGTATCGATCTTTTTGAGAATATCGTCGGCGTTGCCGGTTTTCTCGAAAGCTTCTAGCATGATCGAATACCTCGCCTGCGATTTCAGCCAGCCGTACAGGGTTACCGCGGGTGGGTCGAGCACGTCATTTACTTCGTGGATGAAGCCGTTGCTGTTCAGTACGTCTAACGTGCCCAGCGTTACCGCGTCGTTCAACTTGGTTTGGGCGATGCCCGCAGAAATATCGAACTTAATAAAGTTGCCGTTAATGGTTGAAGTAGGCAGCGTGCCCATTACAAAATTGGCAGAACCGTACTGCTCGTTATAGATATGGTACTGGAGCAGGTTTTTCAGGGTATCGGGTTTCAGCTCAGACACATCGGCTACGTTTTTACGCTTCAGGTATTTCTTGAACGCTTCGTCGTTGGGAGCGAATAAGGTCATCGAGCCATAAATGCTGAGCGGTTCCGAGAGCCTGGTAATCTCCAGCGCTTTCACCAGGATCGAGTATTTCGGGTTTTCTTTCAGGTAATTGAGGATCGTTTTACTGTTCTTTTCGAGCGTTTGACCCGTATCCAGCCTGTATTCTTCGCATGAAATAAACAGTATTACTGCCATGCTAAGCAAAAAGGCTTTAATTATGTTAACTGGCTTCATCATTGTTCAGTGTGTTTAATTATTTATAATATGGGTTTTGAACAAGCGCCGTATTGTTGGTAAGCTCATCGGTATTAAATGGCAGGTACCAGCTTTCGGGGTTGCTTATTCTCGGGCTGATCTTTAACTGGTCGGTACCGCTCAGCGAGTTCAGGATGGTTTGCACCAGGAAATCTTTACGGGCGAACTTATCGCGGGAAGCAAAACGCACCAGGTCGAACCAGCGCTTACCTTCGCCTATGAACTCGCGTCCGCGTTCATCTAACAGCAACTGGTCCATCTCTTCCGTAGAAGTAGTGGAGGCTTCGGGAAAGAGGCTTTTCAGCGGGTAAACGCGCTGCCGCAGGTCATTGATCAGCTCGCAGCCTTCTTTAAGTTTTGCTGCGTCATTGGGATAGCGGTGAGCCAGGGCTTCCGCTTCCATCAGGTAAACTTCGGCGAGGCGGTAATAGATCCAGCGCGAATTGTTATTCTGGTATTTCTGCAGCAGCCGGGTAGTGGAATTAAACCCGGTATTGGCATTTACCGTGCCGGCGCGGACATCCACCAGCGGTGTGATCTGGAACAACAGGTCGGCTCTCGGGGAAACCACCCATAACTGGTTTGATCCTTTGAACCATCCTTCCATGCTGCTCGACTGGTTATTCAGCGTATTGTTGGTGAACTGTTCGAAAATAGACTCCGGCGTGTTCCCGGTATTGAATATGCTGGTGTACAGGCTCAGTGGTAAAATAAAATAACGGCCCGATTCTCTTACCGCTTTGCAGTTCTCGATCACTTTATCATACATCGCGTTGGCTGAAGCGGAATTGTCTGCCAGGGCTGCCTGCCACAGGTACACATCGGCGAGGGTGGTCATGGCGGTATATTTAGTGGCTCTCACCCTTGGGTATAAAGCGCTTTCGTACCACTCGGGCAACGTCTCTTTGGCCTTTACCAGGTCTTTTACGATCTGGTCGAGGATCTCTTTACCGGCCGCTTTAGGAACATTGAACTCCTGGTCGTCCTTCTCGTAAGGGTCGAGCACCAGGGGAACATCCCTGAAAGCCCTCGTTAACCAGAAATAGCAGAACGCCCGCGCAAAATATGCCTCTCCAACCAGCTGGTCCGATTCTGCCTGGGTGAAGTTAGGATCCTTTGCCACCACGTCGGGAACATGTTTAATGGCCAGGTTAGCCTGGTTAATGATCTTATAAAAAGCGCCGTACCGGGTGGTGGCGTCGCCGGGAGCTACGAGGTAACTATCTACGTTCTCCTTGGTAAGCTGCGCCGCAGGCATCTTGGTGGGGTTGGTAGCCAGGATCTCGCCCCGTACCTCGCCCCAGTAAATGTAGGCTTCCTGCGGGGTCAGGAAGGTGTTCGACAGGTTATTGGCATTGGTAGCGCCTATTGCCCAGTTAATATTGGTGCAGCTTAAATTGGCGTAGATTCCCGCAATGGCGCCTACGGCCTGGCTTTCGGTCCGCCAGAAGTCGCCGGAGATGATCACACCCTGGGGCTCGGCATCTACCAGCTTATCGCAGGAGGTGGTCCCCAGGCAAAAGACCAGCAACGCGGCTGAAAATATCTGTAAGTTTCTTGTTTTCATTTGAATAATTTGTTTTTAATGGCAATGAAGCTGCGATAAGCTTTTATCATCTTGTTTTGCGGCGGCAGCTTATCGGGGTTCATATAATCGGTTGAGTTTCAAAATGCCTCTTAAAAAGCTATGCGCATCCCCAGGTTGTAAGTGATCGGGTTAGGTGTATAGGCATTGTCGACACCGAATACAAATGGATCGTTACGGTTATTTATGCTCGGATCCATTCCCGAGTAATGCGTAAGTGTGAAAACATTGCTGATGGTAAAGGAAAAATCAGCCTGTTTTACCCGCAGCTTCTGTAACTGGTTGGCCGGCATTTTATACGACAGGATCAGCTGGTTACACTTCAGGAAGGAGGCATCTTCTATATAGCGGTCGCTGCCTACAAAATTATGTCCGCCGCCATACAATGCTCTCGGCATATCGGTTACATCTCCTTGTTTTCTCCAGCGGCTCAGTACGGCGGTGCTTTGGTTGTAATTGTCGTACATGCTGGTGGTGGTCATGCGGGCATAGTTTTGCAGGTCAAATCCCTGCTGGAAGTTGAACACGCCAAAAATCTCCCAACGCCTGTTGTAATTAAGACGCAGCATAAACCCGCCAAAAAACTTAGGGGTGGCGTTCCCGATGGCGGTTACGTCCTGTCGGTTGATCACACCATCGTGGTTAAGGTCCGCGTAGCGCGCATCTCCGCCGGTAAAGGCTTCGCCGGTGGAGGTTAACCAGCGCACGGGGATCTTCTGCCCGTTAAAATCGGTAATAAAGTTTCCGCTGGCGTCTTTGGCGAAGGCGTCTTCATCCCTGGAGTAAACGCCTTCATATTTTAAGCCGTAAAAGGTGCCGAGCGGGTTACCTACGCTTACCAGCGACATGAAGCTCCTGTTGTCGAAAACGTTATTCCTGATAACCGGCAGGTTATTAGGCAGCGAGAGTATCTTGGTCTGCGTAGTCGAGATGTTGAAGGAAGTGGTCATCCGCCATTTTTTGGTAGATACCGGTATCCCGCTTACTTCGCCCTCCCATATGTTAGCGCCCAGATCGCCGTAATTGGCGGCGGAGGTTTGGAAACCGGTAGTGGTAGGCAGGTTCCGGGTGAGGATCATGTCCTTGGTTTTGCTTTTGCTGAAGTCCGTTACGAAGCTTAAGCGCCCTTTAAACAGGGAGAGGTTCATCCCTACGTTGGTAGAGATCGCCTTTTCCCAACGCAGATCAGACAGCTCCATATTAAGCGGGCTCACGCCTTGGATATCAGCGAAAGGAGAGGCGGCGGTGAAAGCCAGGTCGGTATACCTTACCACGTTGGTGCTTGGCGCGCGGCCGGTGATACCCCAGCTGAAACGAAACTTGAGATCGTCGAGCCATTTGTATTTTCCCTTAATAAACGGCTCGGAGGAGGGTCTCCAGAAAGCAGAAACCGCCGGGAAGGTACCGAAGCGGTGATTACTTCCGAATATAGAATTGCCCTGCCGGGTAAGCACCCCCTGCACGGAATAGCGGTCGTCGAAAATATAGGCCAGCTGCCCGGTAAGCACCAGGTCGCGGGATAAGATCACCGACGACCTCATCGACGTGTTCACATCGGTAGCATATGGCGACGTTAAGAACTCCGAAGGGGTATTAGATCCATCGAAACTTAATCCTTTGGTATTTTCATTGGTATACCTGGTGAAGACACCTCCCTGCAGGCTTTGTTTATTTCCCAGGCCCTGTACCGTATAGATAAAGTCGTTTTTAACGAAGAGTTTCGAGTAATTCTGGGGAACGAAGTTAGAGGCGTTCTCAGAGCCGTTGGCCAGCAGGCGAAAGTTGTTCACCCGGTAAAATTCTACGCCCGAAGCGCTGAGCGGTAAAAACCTGTCTACCCTGCTGCCTTCGTAGGCATTGTTGATGTTACTGTTGAACTGGAAACCCTTGAACGGGCTAAACCGGACATTCACGGTAGCGTCCAAACGGTTCGACCGGGTGGTATTGAGGCTGTTGTTGATAACCGCCACCGGGTTTCGCACGCCGTTCTGGTAAGTACCATTAGCCGGGTTAAAGTAGGTGGAGAGGTTGTTGCCGAACTCGTCCTGTGTAAAAATCGGGAGCACCGGCGCTTTGTTGAGCGCAATGATGCCTAAGTTATTATCGTAGCTGGCTTTCCTCTGCTGGTCTGAATAAGCAAAGTCACTCGCGAACTTCAGCTTATCCGATATTTTGTAGTCGAAATTGAAGCGACCATTCATCTTTTTTAATTCGGAACCGATAATCGGCCCTTTGTCGTCGAGAAAGCCGACGCTTATCACATACTTAGCGGCTTCACCACCGCCCGAGATCTGTGCGGAATAATCCTGTTTAAACCCGTTTTCATTGATCTGGTCGAGCCAGGAGGTATTGTTATTGTAATTCTCGTAATCGATCGCGCCCTTCTCGAGGAAGAGGTATCGTACTTCGTTACTTGTAAGATCAATGCCGGTAGTGCCGTAACGGTTCTGGTAAGCCTCCAGCATCATGGTTTTATACTGGTCGCCATTTAACATCGGCAACGGAGTTTGAGGAAGCTTGACCATGAGGTTGGTGCTAACGGTGATCGTGGGCTTCAGGTTCGATCCGCGTTTGGTACGAATGGCGATGACCCCGTTGGCACCATCGGAACCATACAACGCAGTTGCGGCGGCATCTTTCAGGATATCGATCGTGGCTATATCGGCTACAGAAATGCTTAGCAGTGCGCTGAGGCCTTCGGTTGTATTGATGTCGGCGCCCTCAGGGGTAGTAAACGGAATATCGTCTACTACGATGAGGGGCTTAGAACCGAGGCCAAGCGAAGCGGCCCCCCGGATCTGGATGGACGAGCCCGAGCCGGGATCGCCGGAGTTCATAGAGATCAGCAGCCCCGAAACTTTTCCTTCCAGCACCTGGTCTACCGAGGTCGCCGGGATATCTTCCAGGTCCTTCATATCGATGGAAGAGATCGCTGCGGTTTGATCACGCTTATCGATATCCAGGAAGCCTCCTGAGTTACCCAGTTTTTTCTGGCGGGTAGTGATAGCGATATCAGAGAGGGTAGTGGCGTCATCCGCCATGGTCACGTTAATAACGGCGGCACCCTTAATGGCCCTGGAGAGTGTACGGAGACCGATCTGGCTAAAACGAAGAGAATCTGCCTGGTCTGCCACTTTGATCTGGTACTCGCCGGCCTCGTTCGTCACCACCCCGTTCACCAGCCGACCGTCCTTGTTCCTCTCCGTCACGGTCACCCCCGGTAAGGGTAAACCTGTCGCTTTTTCGGTCACTTTCCCTCTTACCACCGAAGAAACGGACTGGGCGTACGATTGCACTGATGTACACATCAATACGATCATTAATAAAAAATAAGCTCTTTTCAGCATTGTTATTAGAATTGTGAGGTAAAGGCATTATTTATAACATGGATCACCCCGTCTTTAGCGAACTTATTCTGGGGGTATAATGCCGGCTGTGTTTTGTCTACGGTAGCCACCTCGCCGGCCCTGCTGGTCACCTGTAACGTGGTGCCGTTGTAGCTCACGGTAAGGGGATAATAGGTAAGCGGCGTAGCGGTAAGCACTTTCCTGGAAGGGAAGGTACCGGTGGTTTTTCCGTCGGTAAAGATCTGTGTATCGGTGGCGAAAAAAGAGGATACGTAATTATACAACTGAAGCCTGATGGCGTCGGTCAGCGTAGTATTTGGTGTAACAGCTCCTGTTTTTGGCAGCTTACCGGCATTTTGCGCGGCTGTGATGGCTTCATTCGAGGGTACGAACAGGGTAAATTTCCGGTTCTGGGTCGAAGCGGTGATGGGAGCCAGCGGAAGTGTCGTCGAGGCCGTATTCGCGAAATCGGCCACGTTGATGCCGGAGGCGACCATGAGCTCTTTAAATTTCCGGTATTGCGGATTGGTCTGCAGGGCTGCGTTCGGGTCGGAGGTTGCGCCGTTGATCTGCTCGTACAACGTACCAGGGTAGTAGATGATCTTATTGATCCCCTGGAAAAATCCGTTCGACTGGCTAACGTTGGGGTTAACCACCGAAACCAGGCTATCGCGTTCCGTACCGCTGATCTTGCCGTTCACGATACTGATAAAGGTGCCATTCTGCGTAGGATAAAACTTTTCTACAGGGCTATTCATATCGCTGATGCTTAACGATGTATTCATAATGATATGGTTACCTAGCAAAGTGGTAAGCTCCGAGATCGCCACCGGCGTTTCAAGCCCGTTGGGTTTCCGGAAAAAGCCCGGGGCTCCCGCGATCGGCTTCTCTATCCAATAAATTCCCCGTGCCGCAAATGCCGCATTGGTTGGGGCAAGAAGGGTGAACTTCGCATCGCCGCTGCTCAGCAGGCCCAGCAGGTTGGTCCGGATCAACGCCTCAGCCAAATACCAGTATTGGGGCGAAAAGAATGATGGTCCTGGCACTGTGGTGAACGATTTCGGCTCAATTACTTTGTTAAGCGTATAAAGAATGCCGTTACTGGTCATCTTAATGCCTTTGATATCGCTCCGCGCGAGTGTGATCTTATCGCCCAGTTCGCTTACCGACTGCCCCTTATCGATTTTTGAAGGCCAATCCATGGTACTTGCAAGGTGGCCCTTGTAAAGTAACTGCAGCGTATGAGTGGGTATTGAGTCTTCTATACCGTAAAAATTCGGCATCAGCCTGGTTTCGTAGTAATTTTTAAATGCCGTTTTTGAAGGAATGAACCCTGTTAACGATAATGATTTGGTACCCGATAACGGGTTCTCGTTGTCGAGATTGGCATCTGTGGTGTAGGTACGGTTGAACAGCGAGTCCACGAGCCCGTCGCCATTTACATCGCCATTATTGCCCTGGGCCCTTGTACCTGCCTGGTTGTAGGTATAGCTCAAAAAGCGGCGTTTCATGATCCGGTTATAGTCCTCGTATTCCGCGTTATTTTCGAGCTCCTGTGCGATGTTATTCACCAATTCGAGCACGCGGTCTATCACATGTATCACGCCATTTCCCGAGGCTATGTCTTTCTGAACGACCGAACTGCTCATTACGTTCATTTGCGTCTGGGCGTTCACTGCAGAGCCCGTGCCGTACACGTCTGTATAATCCTGCGATGTAACCCCATAGTAACTGAAAAACCTGGGGGTGTAAACCTGGATCATTTTACTGGGATAATAAACTCCTTTTTTTGCCGCCGCATCATAGTAGGACGCTACCGCGCGTGTTTCATACTTATAGATGTCTACATTGATGGTAGGATCTGAAGAAGGCTTGATGAAATTCCCCTGGAACAGCATCCATTTAAGGATATGGTATTTCACCATCTGCGTAAGCTCCTTTACCGGGATGTCGTCAATCTTCTTATATTTCGCATGTGCGGTGAAATACTTGGTAAAAGCATCGTTGCTGGGCGCCATCACCGTAAAAAGCCCTGACGAATTTAATTCGTCTTTCAAACCGGGCACTTTGTCTATCGCAGACACAAACGTCGACAGGGTCGGTTCACTGGCCAATTGATCGTAGATTTCACCAGCCTGCCCCTCAGGGGCGTCATAAAGTTTTCCGTACTGTTTCTTGCAACTACTGCTTCCGATTACACAAAGCAGGGTCAATAGAAGTATTCGTATCCTCATAATTTAATGGTTAGTTGAGTGTGTGTTAATAAGTGGGGGAAGGCGGTCGGCCCCCTTTGCGCTGCAGGCAGCGACCGGAGTTGGCCTCATTGAAGAGCGTACTTGTGTTACATATTGATGGGTTTATTGCGGTTAGTATTGCATGCAAATCACGGATCCGTCGTTAATAAAACATTAATATTCGCTTAATTAAGGCTATTAACGACGGAATTTTCAATTTTCGCAGCAATCGTTCATCGGGTAAATAATTACGGACGGGCGCCGTAATATTTATTTTCCGTTCCCCATGATTTATTGGGTTTAGGGCCCATTTGCAGCTCGAGCTTACCACCCGACATCAGTTGCTGATGCGTGAACCAGGCGGAGTTCAGCACCTCCCCGTTCAATTTTGCGCTTTGGATATATTTATTCACCGTAGAGGCGTTTTTGGCGATGAGCGTAAATTTTTTGCCATTATTAAGGTCAACCGATACCTTTTTAAATACCGGGCTGCCGATAGTATAAATCGGCATCCCGGGAGTTACCGGGTAAAAGCCCATTGACGAGAATACCACGAAAGCCGTCATGCCGCCACCATCCTCGTCACCCGGGATTCCCCAGATGTTATCCTTGAACCAGGCATCCAGTAAAAAGCGAACATGTTTTTGCGTCTTCCATGGCGATTCGGTAAAATTATAGAGGTAGGGTATATGAAAGCTCGGTTCGTTTCCCATAGAATACTGCCCTACTAAACCGGTAGCGTCGGGTAATTTAGCCCAGAACTCGTATTTGCTGCGGCCGAGGTCTTCGCGGAAGAGCTGGTCCAGCTTCTTCTCGAAGTTCTGGCTTCCGCCCATCAGGCCGATGAGCCCCGGCACGTCGTGCTGTACCTGCCATAAATAGGTCCAGCCGTTATTTTCGTCGTAATAATCCCGGGCGCCCATACCTCCGTCGAACTTAGGATCGATGTTAAGCCAGTTACCCCGCTCATCTTTGGGGATAAATAGTTGTTTTGCGGGGTTCCACAGATTTTTGTAATACCCGGCGCGCGCGCCGAAGGTGGCCTGGTCGGCGGTTTTCGACAATTCTTTGGCCAGCTCGCCCAATGCCCAGTCGTCGTAACTATGTCCAAGGGTGACTGCCACCGCCTGTCTTTTCTCAAAGCTATGCACCATCGTATCGGTTTCGGTTTCGCCGGGCTTTAATGCAGGGAAATACCCATACTTATAGTAGAAATCGTCGAGCGGCCCTTTAGGGCCATTCTTCCAGGGGAGCATAGTAGCGGCTGTGGCATTTTTATACAGGCCCTCGTACGCCTTCGCAACGTCGTAGTCGCGGATACCTTTCCTGTACGCATCCAGGAACATAATAGTAGAATGAAACCCGTTCATGCAAGGATTATCGCCAAACAATACCGGGAACGTGGGCATCCAGCCGCTTTGAGCATACATGTTCACATATGAATTTAACATGTCGTTTTCCTGGGCGGGGTTAAGGATCGTCCTGAGCGGGTGATGTGCCAGGTAGGTGTCCCACGTCCAGTCGTCTACGTAGAACGGCCGCTGGCTGTCGTGAATCTTATTATCAAAACCGCTGTAGTACTTGCCATCTTCGGTAATGTCCACCATGCGCTCATAGCACCGGTAAAGGGCCGTGTAAAACGATCGCTTCTGTGCCGTCGTACCGCCTTTTACGTCGATCTGGTTAATCACTTTATCCCAGCTGCTTTCAGCGTCCTTCTTCAGCTTTGCGAAGTCGGTTTTGCCCAGCTCATCCGCGTAATTCTTTTTGGCCTGCGCGGCGCTGATGTAGGAAATGGCATACCTGAACTCGATCGTTCCGGGCCCCTCCTTGGGAAAGGTGATCCATGCCTGGCTATTCGTGCCCGCTACTGAACGGTTACCGGCGGCAAGCTGGTTGTTCGACCCGGTTCCCACGGAGCCGGCGGCGTTAAATGTACCGTACAGATATACTTTAATATTGCCATGATAGGTTTCAATACCGATTATTTCGGTATCGGAAATGAAATCAAACCCGCTCCGCCCCCTGTTGTATACCCCGAACAAGATGCTTTTAGCGGTATTTGCCGGAAATTCGAACCGGTAGAATCCGGCCTTTTTGCCGGGGGTGAACGAAACGGTGATATCATCATCTACCAGGTAAGTGGAGAAATACCAGGGGCGTGTAACTTCCAGGTCGTGGTCGAAGGTTTGCCGCTCGCTCCATGCCGGCGCTGTTACCGCCTTGGTGGTGGGTTTGACCGCGAAAACTTCGCCCAACCGGTGCGACACGATATTGAGCGGAAAGCTGGTGATCTGGTCGCTCATGTAATCAGCACGCATGGGGAACATCCTGATCACCTGGTTAGGAAGCTGTACGGTAGGACGTGTCGGCTGCAAAAGCTGGGGCGCGTTCCCGATGGTGGGATCAACATACTTAAGATTTCCGCGGCCCTCATTATCTTGCGCGAAAGTGTCTCCTGCAAAGCAGCAAGAAAATGCAACAGCGAGCAAAGCCGTATTCAAACGATTCATCTTTAAATTATGGTGGATTGGGTTAAGTTGTTCTGTTAGTTGCTGCAAATGACGCATAGCCGATTAAAAAGATATTAATATTTGCTTAATAAGTTTATCCTGCCTTGATTATCGTCAATTTTTTCCGTTATCGGCCGTCCGGTTATTGTTAACCGTATTTCCCGCTGTCTTTCCCTGGAAGATACCATATTGCCCGTTATGCCAGGAGAGATTACCGCTGATCTCCGACCGCGTAGTCCCCTCCATCAGGGATTCGAGGGAAATTCCGTTCACATCATTGCCTTCGGCCAGGTTACCGGATATCAGCACCCCCGTGCTTTCGGTACACCGGATGCCTGAAAGCTTGTTGCGCGCCAGTTCATTACCGGTGATCTTTACGTCGCGCGAAAAGGACAGCTCGATCCCATTCCCCCACGGAGAAGAATCGAAGCGACTGTCCGAAACGGTGCATCCGGCGCTCCGCGTCAACAGTAAATTATGGTGAAAGCCCGCGCCCGGTACCACGCTCGACCCATTATCGCTAAAATCGCACTGGCTGATGATCACCTGCCATGCTCCGCGTATGGCAACTCCATTCTTGGTGAAATTCTGTACGGTTAGGTTTTCCAGGCGGATATTGGTCATTTGTTCGGCTTTTTCTCCCGCAAAGGCGATGCCTTCTCTCCCGGGCGCACTCATGTAGGAACGGGTCCGGCGGCTGGCGTTCGGGTCAGTTTCGTCGGCCGTGCTTACGGCACCCTCCAAAAGTAGATCGCGGATCGTTACATCATGCATACCGGCTTCCGCATTGACGATCGTTTTGCCGTTCACGGCCGGGGAAAGAAAGAGGACCGTTTCCCTCCCCTGCCCGCACAGGGTAACGCCACTGGGGATCCGCAGCGCCGCCTTTAACAGGAAAATCCCTTTATCTAAGATCACCCAACCGCCTTTCCCGGCCATGGCATCCAGCGCGGGCTGGATCGAATCCGCGAAAGCGACCATTACCCGTTTAGCCGGAAATTTTGAGGGATCGGGTTTTTGCGCACCCGCTATCGAAACAATGGGGAATATCCGGAGCGGTAACGCCGTTCCTGCTGAGGTTTTCGAAACAGGGGGTGCAGGCGCGCGCAGGCCCGTAAGCAGTTCCACGGTTGAGTTGGGACGCTGCTTTTTGGTGACCATTGCCGTGTAAGGCATCCCGATACCGGCAGTCCTGTAATGGTCGTACACGTTTTCGTACATATCACGGAGTTTCCCGCGTTCGCGTGCAGATAGCTTTCCATATACGGGGATGTCGTCATTTCCCGACAGGTATTTTGAGCTGTATTCAAATCCCAGGGCAAGCCTGTTGCCAGCCACGGAATAAAGGTCGAGCCCTTGCGTCCAGGCTACCTGCGCCGTTTTACCCAGGTAGCCGATGCCCATTTGTACATGGTCCCAATCGCGCGTCGTTTCCTGGATCTGGCCGTTCGGGT
Source organism: Hufsiella ginkgonis (assembly GCF_009834915.1). Lineage (GTDB taxonomy): Bacteria > Bacteroidota > Bacteroidia > Sphingobacteriales > Sphingobacteriaceae > Hufsiella > Hufsiella ginkgonis. The sequence continues at coordinate 370,739 of NZ_WVHS01000005.1, forward strand.
AAATATATTTGGTGATCCCCGAATTTCCCGGGCCACGGTAATAACGCTCGATGGCGGAATTAAATATTTGGTGGTCATCCGTGAACACCCCGATGCACAGGAGGGTGTTCATCATTGTTCCGTCCCAGTTCCCGTTAGCTTCGCTGAAAAAATCCTTAATGGTTGGATAAAACACCGTAAGTACCATGCGTTTAAACTGCTGCATGTCTTTTTCCTGCCAGCCGGCGTTGGAATACCTCAGCAGTTCGGCTGCATTCAGGAACAGCGAACCGCTCATTCCCACGTTAAGCTTGGCATTGTTGTCGTCGAAATCCCATAACACGGGCGACCATGCGTTTAAAATTTCGATGGCTTTCCCTGCATAGTCTTTCTTCCCGGTGATATACCATAACAAGGCATTATTGTAGGATTGCTGGGCACTGGAAGAGAACTCTTTGCCGCCGCTGCTGTTAGCGCCGAACGCGCCTACGGAAATATGCGCGCGGGGCTCGGGAATGAACGAAGCGGGCGTATTTTCTTTAAGTTTCTCAAAAGCGGCCTTCCAGGGCTGTTCGCCGGCCAATACTTTTTGCTTCATAAACTCGAGATCGCGCTTAGCCTGGTCCATGCCGGGGTGTACGAACGGTTTAGTATGATACACGGTCGGCTGGGCAAATCCCAGGGTGAGGATAAATAATAAGGGAACGGTAAAAAGGATTTTTCTCAACATGTTCATTGTACTATTTCGATATTCTGTTATTAAATTTAAAGGCTGAAAATTATATCGCTATTTTATTTTGATCACCAGTTTTTTATAACCGGAAAGCCCCTTAAGGTTGGTGCCCTGCACGATCACCGTATAAGTTCCCGGTCTGTCTGCGGAATAGAATGAAGTATACGCATCGCCCGTTTTTGAGGTCGCCAGTTGTGGTTGCCAGAAAATCGTCGACCGGAGGTCAGGAGCCGCTCCCGCCACATGGCCTGCCTTGTACTTCGGACTGTAAAACTCCCTGGGCCAGTTGATGGGTACGGGTTTGTAGAAGGCGATATTGGGTGTAGCGTTATAAAAAAGCCCATTCCCGGACCTGGTGGAAATTTCGATATACGCCGAGGTACCTAGCGTTTGCTGCAGCGTACTGTCTGACAGCATATTATCATAACCCGTTACATTTTTCTGGCTGGTCATAACTTCTATGCCGGTTACGTCTTTCAGCTTAATGCCGGCAAACACCTGTAACAGGTAATCGTAAAAGTTAGGTTGCGAAATAGTATCGTAAAACTTTGAAACTGCCGTGCCGTCCACTACAAAATGAACCTGTTTACCACCTATCCGGAACTCTTCGTTCATACGGTTCTGCGGTAAATTCATTTTACCGACCGCAACATACAGGCCTTTTACGCTCTTCAACATAAAATCGACCAGCGACATGCTTTTACCCGTTTCAACCTGCGCCTCGTCAATTACCTGGTCTGCTTCTCCCCGTCCGTTAAGGTTTTGTGAATTTCTAACCCCTTTTTTTGCGGTGATCGCTACATCTTCGAGCAAGTTGTTCCCGCTGAAGGAAAATTTCTGCCGTTTTAGCCGGATATCGTTCTTAACAAAATTCAACACGGTGCTATCCGTTGTATTTACATACCAGGGCATGGTTGTAAAGCTGGTTAAGGCAGGCACCGCAGCCGGCGCAAACTCGTCTACCTTAACCGCCAGGTTACCTTTCCGCCCTTTGGCATTCCGGGCCTGGATAAAAAATGAGATCGTATCGATTTTAGGAAAGTTCTTAAATTTGAATCGCCCGCCGGCATCGCTCACCGTATCCATCATCATTTTCACCTTCCCGCTTCCCATCGCAAAAACGGCGTTACCGGGTACCGGCTTTCCCGAAAGATTGGTCACCGTGCCGTTCAGTACAAATTCCGGCTCTGCCTTAAACAACGGCGTGGAAGCAGGCGCAAGCATCTCCGCCCAACGATAGCTGGTCCATCCCTGGGTTAACAATAACAGGTCCAGGTTCTTTGCCGCATCGGGCGCGCCGCTGGTGTAATAGCCCGGGCTCTCGATCGTTCCTTTTAAGCCCGAGGCCAGCAGCATGTTCGATACCAGGTTATTCTCCATACTGTCCAGCTTCACCTGGCTATCGTCTGTTACCGAAACCGACAGGCTTACATTTGAGACCGCGTCGCCCGACTTGTTTTTAACGCCGATCGCTAAAGCGATACTGTCTCGCGTACCGTAGATCTCTTTCGAAGGGACAACCGTAACGGACAGGTTGTCTTGTTGGTCCACAAAGATCATCCGCTCGCTTACCGGTTGGTACTGGCTGTTAAAAACCGTGAAATGCACAATTCCCGAGGGAAAGATACTCCTGGCCAGCATTGCGTTTACCCTCGGGCCATGGGCAACGAACGCGGCTTCACAATAAGGCACATTGTTTACCAGTCCCGATAAGTGCCAGGTTTTCCCGTCTACCAGGTTCTCGCTGAAAGTAAGGGTGACCCGGATCGAATCGCTTTCCGGCGCATTAACTACCCTCAGGTTAATCCCGGAGGCCTCTACTCTTGGCAAAACCACCGTTTGTATGGCGCCGTCTTTGCCTGTTATCTTCGCCGAATAAGTCTCTCCAGGCGCCGGAACCAGGTTAAAAACGCCCATTCCTTTATAGGCAGATTTAAAAGTTGCGACCTCGTTGTTTTTGCTATCGAATATTTTGCCTGTAACTTCGGTCCCCGAGCCATTTTCTGCCAACGCCTTAAACGCCACCCTCGAAAGCAAACCGGCTACCAGGTGCCCCCCTTCGGGCATAAACTGGAGATCGACGGGTTGTGCTTTATCAGCGATTAACGGGATCGTAGCCTTCCTGCCTGCAGCTTTGTCTTCTATGGTAAGATTAAGCCCTTTTCCCGGCTTTTGAGAAAGGTTGACGGAGGCCTTAAAACTTCCGTCGGCAGCGGTCTCTACGTTTGCCTTCGCGAAAACCGTTTCCCCGTCCTGTACGCTCCAGGCCAGGTTTTTAAGGCCATAGCCCTGGTTATTCACCTCGCTTAACCGGAGATTTAAGTTTAACACCTGTTTACCTGCCGGATCACCTATTGTATGGGCCTGTTTTATCAGCCATCCCGATCTTTTAAGGTTAGTGATGTAGATGTGCCGGGTGAAAAAGCTTTCCGTTCCGAAATTCTGCATCCAGTTCGTATAGGCACGAAGCGTATAATCGCCTTCCCCGAAAGTGTTTTCATCAAGTGCCAGCTGGCCCCAGGAAAGGCCCGCCTGCGATGCGACTGAAATGCGCTTAACAACCTTATTATTCTGAATGAGCTCGACATAAATCAGCCCGCTCCTTTCCGTAAAGGCGTTATTAAACCCGTTGTACAGGTATGCCTTAAACCAGATGGTATCGGTCGCCGAATAATAAGGCTTATCGGTATGCAGGAATAGTTTTTCGAACGGGAACAAACGATTATAATCCACTATTTTTTGTGAGATACCGGGTGTGGACGATGATCTCACCTGGGCAAACGCCCGGAACGTGGCCGCAAATAATATCCCCACGAGAAGAACACCGCAACGGACCTTCCAACCCATAATATACCAGTTTATAATTATGGCTTAAAGAACGACGATGGGATTAAAAAATGGTTAATAAAAGATTAACCGCTATAAACGGGTGCGTTAATTATTAAAAAACCGCATTCCATATAAAATCGACGATCACCGCCGGGTTAGGCAAACTATGCGGATGATGTTTAAACCCGGGTTTGTGCAACACGGTAATATTTCCCTTCAGGGCTTTCACTTTGTATTCGAAAAGGCCTGTATTGGTAACGGGGTCCACATCCTCGTCATCGTCGGCAACCAGCACCAGGATGGGATATTTACCACGCACAATGGCCCTCACCTTGTCCGTAGGATTTCCTTTAAAGAACGGGAGCTGTTCCCCGGTCAGGTTATAGTCGGCTTTGAAGTCGTTTACCAGGCTTCCGTACTTTGCCGGGTCTTTGAGCACGCTCATGGCCCATACAGACATATTGAGCAGCGGATTATCCACATAGACCGCCGCAACCTTATTGGGGTTTTCTGCCGCCCAGTTAAATACATACATTCCGCCGCGGCTCATGCCTTCGAGCACCGCTTTTTTGCTGAGGCCTGCACCATGCATCAGCGTGTAAAACTGGTCCCACAGGGAATTGGAGGTTTTGTTGCCCAACAATTCAGCCACATCACAGTACACCACATGAAAGCCGCGCTCGAGCAGTGCGATGTCCGTTTGCGGCTCATGCCCCCAGAAACGTGCGCGCCAGATCCAGGGATGGCCTGCGGCCGACCATTTCGGCTTTACCACCTTGCAGTTGCGGTTGTTCATCACGAAATCTGCACAGGCATAGCCATAAAACGAACTGGTTGGCGACTTGCCCAGTTTCGCGAAAATATCGAAGGCGGTATCTCTCTCCTGGGACACAAGCTGGTAAAGGCGACGGGCCATGATACCGGCGCCTGTCGTGTCCGGATGCAGCTTATCGGGGAACAATACGGGCTTATCGACCAGCAGCTGGTGCATATCAATCACTTCTGCGTTGTCGGCATAGGCCGTCCTTTGCAATGCGGGGATGATCTTTTTCACGATCACCTGGTCCCAGATCTGGGTGGTATCTGTAACGAACGAAACCTCCGGCAGCAGCACCACTACCCGCGGATGTGAAGGCAGTGCGCGGAAGGCCCGTATAAAATCATGCGAATCACGTTCGAGGTCGGCGAAATAAGGACGGTTAACCAGTTTGGCGTCATTACCGCCCAGGTCGATAAAAACGATATCGGGGTTGCTTGCCAGGGCAAGCTGGTACTCTTTGGTGTCCCAATAAGGTTTATTGCCTTTGCGCAGCAGGGTACAGCCGCTTACGCCGAAGTTATGTACCTGGTAACCGGCGCCCAGCAAACGCTGAAGCTGTGCTGGGTAGGCTTGCTGTTCGCGGCTTGGGAGACCGGAACCATAGGTGATGCTCGCCCCGATAAACGTAATGTTGGTTACTGCGAGACAGTTGCTCCCCAAGCACCATACCAGGAAAAAAGAAACGACAGACGATAGTTTCATAATTCTTTAGGTTTACTCTAATATCGCATGAAAATCTCTCCCAAATTCCTCCCCATAAATTGCCTTGTATTCTTTCTTAAAATTCTCGAACGTGGTTTTTGCCAGGGAGTGCTTACCGAGGTGGACCAGCGCCTTGCATTTAAGGATCATGGCCTCTTCGTTCACCGAGTCGAAATAGAAAACGTAGCTGGCGATCTTGATCAGGAACTCGGGGTCTTCAGCAATATCCGCAGAATGTGCATAATGCAGGTACGTATCGATCACTTCGTTGCTGATATCTGATTTAAAGGCGTCGAGCCACTCGTAATCGAGGTTCGAGAGAAAGCTTCCGCGCTGGATGATCTCCGCCAGCTCTTTGACCTTCTGCTTATTAAGCTTTCGCTTATCCTTTACGATAGAAAGATAGTTATAGTAATCTACAGATACCTGGTCATAATTGAGGTTGATCTTCCAGTAGCCCGTTTCTTTGGAAACTTCGCAATCCTGCAGTTTCTCGAGAATTGCCTTCAGCTTTGCAATGTTTACTGAACGGTTGTTACGCGCGCTTTCGGCGGTCTTGTCGAACCATAATAATTCCTTCAGCTTTTCGGAACTGATGCCCCGCTCCCAGCGGATGGTATAAAGCAGGATGACCAGGAACAGCTCCTTAATAAGCGGTGTAAAGTATTTCGTGATGTCGTTGCCGCCGGTATCGAACAGCTGCAGGTCGCCAAAAAGAAAAATGGCACTCCTGGTGCCTTTCGGATTTTCTTCGTCCGTTACCGTGATCAAAAGCGCCGCCTCTTCCGGTTCCGGCTCCCGGGGGAGTTCTGTTACCCCTGCCGGGATGGCTACGGCGCTCAGCTCACTGCCCGGCGGCGGCTGCGGCAAACTCCCTTTTTGTTCCGCCATAGCCGATTTTTTGGAAGTTATCCGCCGGAAGGCGAACCAAGTGCCGCCGGCCAGCACCACGCCTGCAACGATCACCAGGAGAAGGAAGGGTCCCTTTATCCCCCCGGGACCGGCAATGCCGGCGTTGATCATCTCCAGCGGCGGGCCTGATAGTGCGTATACCGAAATACGTGTTTGATTATTGTCGGTAAGGAACAGCGTAACCGCGATAAAATTGCCGCTCACCGGGCTGTAATACAGGTCCGAGAACGAATTAATATCATGAAACTCATACGGAAGGGTACCGCCGACCGGGTGAAAACCGGCGGAATCCAGTGAGCCGCGGATCAGCTGCAGCGTTGAATTATACTTATGTTTCGGGAATATAAGGCCGTAGTAAGAACGTGTTTTTTCATCAACCACCAGCGAATTAGCCATCACGAAATCCTCCCCGGGAATCTTAAGGTCGTAGATCTTTTTGATGCTTTTCTTTCTCCGGTCGAAATAAATCAGGTCGTACAGGTTTTTGGGGTTAATGATCTGCTGACCAGAGGTGCTGCCATAACCACCCAGCAGGTAGGCGCCATCCGCGGTTTCGCCCAGTGCGGCGAGGTAGCGGGGCGTAAAAAAGTCGCCGGTGGTTTTCACCTCCGACCAGGTTTTGGTAGGCAGGTGATATCGCCGGATGGCATTCTTATAAATAAAATGCCCGTACCCGCATAAAATGTAGATCGCGCTGTCGGCGGCTGAATAAAACTTGTTGTAATGCCAGTTGTCGGTAATAGGCACGGGAGCCTTGAAGTTGCTGTCCCAGGTACTGGTTTTTGTGTCGAAAGCGGCAACCGCGTTTTGGTCGAGGTACAGGTTAAACAACTTATCTCCACCGGTGTCGTAGAGCGACTGGTTCCCGCGCAGCAGGTTCAGCACTCCCGAAGCATATCGTATCTTTTTAACGCTTCCCCGGCTCACGTTAAACTGAAGCAACGAATCGGGTCCGACCACGGTAAGCAGCTCATTGTTCCGGTCGAACGCGGTACTTACCGGGCCATCTACCACGATCTTTTTCAGGAGCCGCCACTCGTAATGCATCTTGCGGATCCACATCGGGTTGGTCACCTCGCCATTCCGTTCGTTAACCACCTCTCTTACTACCTTCCCATCCTGTTCGTCCAGGGGCCAGTCATAGGTGATCTCACTCCCTTCGGTGATCCGGATGTTCCTGATCTTCATCGGCGGTACGTCGGTAGTCTTAAAATCCCCGTAATTGTTGGCGCCAAACAAGATCTTATAACAATTCCCGCGGGTAATGCTGATCTTCTGTGAATGCTTTTTACCGTTATCCAGGCTATAGCTTAAGGTTTTCCGTTCAAAATCAAACAGGATATGGATCCTGTTCCATTTTTTGGAGAACACTTCTTTATCGATGTTAAAGGTGAGCCGGGAAGGGTTGTCGCCCACCACGAACTTAAAATGGTCTTTGGTCGATTCCCACGGGCGGTTGTCCCAGATGAGGTCGATATTGCGCTTGTCGTTATCGATCATGCGAAAGATGTACCCAAAATATTCCTGCTGGTTGGCAACAAAATCAAAATCAAAAGAGAGCTCGAAGTTTTCTTTAAAGCAGAGCGTAGCGCCCGGGCTCAGGTCGAGCTCGGTCCTGGCATCCTGCACCGCTTCGTAGCTCGAAAACGCGAGACCGTATGATTGCGCGACCGCTGGCAGGCCTCTCCCGAAACCGGTAAAAAAACATCCGCATAAAAATATCCGGGCAACTGATTTTACGAAAGTATTTAAAACAGGTAGTCCCATCCTCACTTTAATACGCTGGAAATAATTGCATTATGAAATTCAACGGCTTATAATCATGCTAAATATACCTTAAAATTACCAAGTACCGGTTAGCACTTGTCGCCTTTCACCAGGCACGAAGTTATTTAACCTCGCGGAGCGGACAAATAAATATGCTGATTGTTACCAACTTTTAACGCCCTTTCGTCAGGAGAGTTCCGGTCCGGCCGTTAACACATTTGCCCATAAACTGCCGGCGCCGATAATCGCGGCATTCTCTCCCAGGGTGCCCCGCAATACCGGCACGGTAACCTCCCTGTCGGCCAGCATGGCGATGGTTTGGCCGATGAACAGGTCGAACGCTTTTGAAATATTTCCGCCGATCACCACCACTTCCGGGTTCTCCATCTTAATGAACTCTATGAGAAAAAGTCCCAGGTTTGTGCCGAATTCCTTAAATACCTCGTTGGCGTCTGCATTGTTTTCCGTGTACCATACGAGGTCTTTTACATTCTTCACGTCGATGCCCGAGCGCTCTTTAAACCGTTTAATAAACCAGCGGGTAGACAGGTAGTCTTCTACGATACTATCGTGAAACGGGAAGCACCACAGCTCCGCATCGTAGGTGTAAGAAAAGTTGTATTTGGCAGATCCGAGACCGGTACCCAGCGTAAGCCCGATCACGTTCTGGTAATGCTGGGCTGCTCCGCCGTACAATTCGCCCTTGAGAAAACAACTGGCATCGTTCATCATCAGGATATCGGCAGTGTCGATCCCGAGCCTTGCGGCAAGCAACTGTTTAACGTTAAGCCCGTAAAAAGCGTCGTACTTATTCTGGCCCACCATCATGCTGATGCCTTCCTCGTAGTCGAACGGGCCCGGCATGGCCATTCCGAGACGCAGTTTCCCGGCAGGCACGAAGGAGGCGGAGCGCCTGATCACGTTTGTCCACGTGCTAAGGATCTGTTCAAGGTTTCCCTGGGTATCGAGGTGCTCCCGAACGATGGAACGTTCTATGATCTGTTTCGATTCGAGGTCTACTACGCCTGCCGTAATATGCGACCCGCCAATGTCTATTCCGATAGTAATTGAGGTGCTCATGGTTTATGTTAATACTCAAACCTCTTTTTTTGACTTAATAAAAGTTTAATAAATCATTAACGCAGGCGCCTGTTTTGCATTTTATCGTCAATTATTCACATAGTTTTTAAATACCTTTAATTGCCTTAAATAAACTACTTCCAAAGCATGCCGCAACCAGCCGCTTTTACCCCCATCCAGCGTTACCAGCGCATTTCCATTATCGATATCCTGCGGGGCTGGGCGCTCCTGGGCGTGGTACTGATGAACTACATCGACTACTACTACATGGGCCTGGATTTTTCTAAAGTAAAAATGGACGCTGTGGCCAATGTGCTGCAAGGGATAAGCAGCCTGGTATTCCAGGCCAAATCATGGACCATGTTAAGCTTCCTGTTTGGTTATGGATTTGCAGTGCTTATGCAAAATGTCGCCAATAAGGGCATCAACCCGTACACATTCTTTTCAAAGCGCATGTTCTGGCTTTTCGTACTGGCCATTATCAACAGCAGTTTCTTCTGGGGCGATATTTTGAAGGATTACGCGGTAATGGGCATGGTGCTCCTGCTTTTTTACCGGTCATCGGCCAAAACGGCCTTTATCATCAGCCTGGTATTGCTGGTAAGCATTCCTGCCGTACAGGCATATGTTAACACCCTGCAGCAATCGGGCGGTATGGAACTGATGAAACCTGATTTTCCCCTGTATAAAAGCGGTAACATCCTTAAGGTATTGTGGTTCGGCCTGCTGGGGACCTACAAAACCGAAATCCTGAGCATGGGTTACCTCGTTACCGTGCACGTGGTAATGCTCACCTGCTTTTTCCTGGGACTGGCAGCGCAAAAAACCGGCTTTTTTACCCGCCTCGCCGAAAACAGGAAGTACCTCAAGCGCATATTCTTGATCAGCCTTGGGGCCGCACTGGCCATTATAGGCCTCTTTATAACCATGAACATGCTCAAGATAAAAGACCCTTTTAAATATTACAATCCCTGGTACTTGTTCGTGCTTAGCTCTATGGTATTTTTCATGTCGGCCATCTGCCGTTTATACCTTGCCGGGAAATTAAAGGCCTTATTTTATTCCCTGGAGATGATCGGCAAAATGACGCTCACGAATTATATGGTGCAGAATTTTCTTGGCATCTTCCTTTTCTCAGGAGTTGGCTTCAGCTTATCGCTCGGCCATAAAGTCCATTTTGGATATTACCTGCTCATGGCGCTGGTGATCTACATCATCCAGGTATATTTTAGTAAATGGTGGCTGTCTAAATATAACTACGGACCTGTCGAATGGCTCTGGCGGCAGTTGAGTTATGGAAAGAAGCTTCCGCTAAAAAAAGCGTCAGATTAGAGGCAACCATTCTTCCCTGCAGAAGTGCTCGTTACTTAACTCGCCACCTGGCGCCCGCACGGCGAAAACGTGGTATACGACATTCCTTTTCGCACCTACTATAATGGCGCGCCTGTACGGTTCGGTACCTGGGTAGCGATCACCACCTCCGCCTGTTTAACCGCAACCATACACGATGAACAGAATCCCTGGTACATGAGCGCCTTATCACCCGGTAAAAAGCGTAAGGGAGTACCGCTCCAAATCCGTTAGGCAGCCTGTTGCTGACGCCCTACCTGGTTACCAAAAGCCGAGCAAATATGGGTGGCTTGCATAATGTATGTCGTATTCCTCGTCGGTACCAGGCAATTGCGCCGGGAGTAACTACCGGAAGGCGGGCGCCTGCCGCAAGGGGCCTGTAGATCCTTACCAGCCGTTTAGTGCCGGTTTGGCGGCGTTTCATTAAATTGACCAGGATGCCAGGCCCTTATACCGGCCATAAATATCTCGCAGACAAAAAATCCACCACCGCGAAATACAACCACCCAAAAAAATCCCTTAATTTGTAATTCCAATACCATTCGCTATGTTAAACGCAACCGACACCCTCGAAATCAAAATCACCCGCTCCGCGACACCGCGGTTAGCGACCACCGATTTTAGCAACCTCGCCTTCGGAAAAACTTTTTCCGACCACATGTTCGTCTGCGATTACATCGAAGGAGAATGGACCAACTTCCAGATCCTCCCTTACGGCGAGCTCCCATTCAGCCCCGCAATTTCCGCGCTGCACTATGGCCAGGCATTTTTCGAAGGCCTTAAGGCATACAATCATCCGAACGGGAAAGTCGGGATCTTCCGTCCTTATAAAAATGCCGAGCGCTCCAACCGTTCCGCCGAGCGGCTCAGCATGCCAACGCTCCCCGAAGAGATCTTCGTACAAGCCATTGCGCAACTAGTTGACCTGGACCGCGAATGGATCCCCAGCCAGCCTCACCATTCGCTGTACATCCGCCCGGTGATGTTCGCCACCGATGCGGCGCTCGGCGTACAGCCTTCCTCGACTTATAAATTCGTGGTATTAACCGGACCCACCGGCCCATACTTCTCCAAAAACCTCAAGGTAAAGATCGAAACCACGTTTTCGCGCGCAAGCGAGGGCGGCTTCGGCTTTGCCAAGGCAGCAGGCAACTACGCCGGCTCCCTGCTTCCGGCACGCGAAGCGGTAAAAGAAGGCTACGATCAGCTGATATGGACCGATGCCAAAAACCATGAATTCGTAGAGGAGCTCGGCGCCGCCAACGTTATGTTCGTGATCAACGGGAAACTGGTGACCCCCTCTACCAGGGATACCATCTTAAAAGGAATTACCCGCGACAGCGTACTCACCATGGCCCGCAGCTGGGGCGTTGAAGTGGAAGAAAGACGCATTTCAGTTGCCGAAGTCATTGCCTGCATCGCCGATGGCAGCCTTACCGAAGCTTTTGGCGTAGGCACCGCCGCTACCATCGCACATATCGCCGAAATAGGGCACGAAGGCACCGTATATACCCTGCCGGATGTTGCCGGGAGGGAGATCTCCAACAGGATCCTTAAAACGCTGAATGAAATCCGCTCCGGCCTGGCGCCCGACGAGTTTGGATGGAATTACTTGATTTAATCGATCTGCTTCACGTTAGGCCTTTCCGGGAAATTGATGTCCACTTCGATCACGGTGCGCAACACCAGGTTAACCGCGTGGTAATAAAATGCGTGCGAGATGTTGCTGAAATCGTCGGCAGGCTTGTGGTAGTTTTTATGCTCGGGAACACCGAAATACAAATACGGGATCTTATTTGCATGGAATGCCGCGTGATCGCTCCGGTAAGTACGGTCGTCGGGGCTGTGCTCCCTGTCGTAGGCAAAGCCGAGCCTGATGCCATCACCCGGTGTATGAACCTTTTCCACCGGGGGTTTTAGCCAGGGGTAATACGAAGGGCCGCCAACATACAGGTGGTTTTTAGTACTGGTGCCCATCATATCCATGTTTATATTGAGTACTATATTTTTTAACGGCAACGGCGGCTTTGCCAGGAACGCCAACGATCCGCGCATCACAAGCTCTTCGGCATCAAACGCTGCAAAAACAAGCGTATGCTGCGGCGGATGATCAGCAAAATACCTGGCGATGGCCAGCATGGCGCAGGTACCCGAGCCATTATCGTCGGCCCCGTTATATATCTCGTTGCCTACAATGCCAAGATGGTCAAAATGCGCAGAGATCACGATAGCCGTCGTATCCCTGCCCGGTATATACCCGATGATGTTGGCCCCGTAAATTTGTTTATAGTTGCTCAGCACGCTATCGTGAACCGATGCGTTGATCTTTTCCGTAATGATAGTGAACAACATTTTGTACTGCGGGGTATATTCTTTCAGCCCGATTTCCGCAAAGCGGTTGGAAAGAAAATACTGGGCGAGCCGGCCGCCATAAGTTCCCGGTTTTCTCCCCTGGTAGGCATCAGACGAAAGCTCTTTCAGGTCGGTTAGTAACCGGATGCTGTCTACCGCCTGCGCAAACGACTTAAACTGGATAAATAAGCAGGCCAGGAGCAGCCATTTATGAGTGGTTTTACGCATTCCCTAAGATAAAAAAAGGCCACCTTCCGGAAGCCTTTTTCATAGAAATTGTTTGGTAAGAATCGGGTCGGTTGTGCAGTATTTTCCTCCGGTCAGTTAATTGATCACGGCTTCCTGCAGCAAACTGTCGTCGGGGTTTCCCCAAACAAATTCGGGAAGAGCAAATGTGAGTGTAGGGCTCACTATGTCGATCTCTTCCAGATCGATTTCATCCGGGGCGCCCCAGTTGAATGACGGCAGGGAAAGAGCGGCTTTGCGGTCCATCTTTGACAGCTCCTGCTGATCCAACCCGTCCGGGTTTCCCCAGACAAATTCAGGCGCGGAAAGTGAACGTTCGGCTGCATTGCTTTTCTTGTCATCAGCAGCAAAAGCGCTGGTTGAAAGGATAAGAAAGAGGGCAGTTATAAGGATGTAAGTAGTTTTCATGACGTGGTTCGTTACCGTTTGATGATTCAAAAGTATAGCGAAACCAGGCTCAGGCCAACGGAAGGTTGGTGAACTGCAGACGGGAAGCGGTGAAATCGGGAAATTTACCGGTGAAATGGGTGCGCGTCTAACCGCTAACGTGTTTCCGTCATCGCATGGTCGATATCCACCTCTTCCCCTTTCCAGGCCCGGCGGGCGGTCCAATCAGCGTCGGGTGCGATCCAGAACGCATCCGTAGCCGGTAAGCCAAGTACCAGGAAAGCCTGCGAACAGAGATACAGGCTGCCGGTAGAAATATAGTTTTCCCCCAGGTTAGGCTGCGAACCGTAAAAACCGATCCTCAGCCAGCCCGCAGCGTCAAAGGTACCGGGCGCTTCTATTTGCCGCTTAATCACGGTATATAAGGCGAACCGCACCTGTTGCGGGGTTATGTTCGCGGGAAGCGCCTTCATCAATGCCATTTTCGAAAGGACCTGGAAAGCGCCGAAACGGTAAGCGATGGATCGCCCGATAAGGGGGTAAGTACCTTCCGGCGAAATTAACCGTTCCTGGATAGCGGCATAACGGCGTGCACGTTCCGTAATAAGGTCGTAGGTGCGTTTGGCATCGGGCGTGGTATTCCGGGTTTCCTCCAGCACTTCAACCAGCATCGGCTGGATCACGAAACTGTTATAGTAATCCCAATGAAAATTCGGTCCGTCGCCATATACGCCATCGCCTTTGTACCATTGCAGGTGCGACTTAATGGCATAATCGATGCGCATCTTATCGCCCGAATGGTCGAAATGCTCCAAGGCCGCCTCCACGGTAGCGGCAAACAGCAGCCAGTTATTGTATCCCGGCGTAATTACCCTTGATGATTTAAGCGCGGCGACCAGGTTTTTACGGCTGACATCGTCGAGATTGCCCCACAACTGCTTAGGCGCACGCAGCAATGCCTGGCAAAGGAAGGCGGCATCTACTAGCGGCTGCCCCCCGCGGTTAAAGTTCATAAAGTCGGGCGATGCCGGATCGGTCGCATTCTTGATACCGACTACCGCGAGGTCGATGTACTTCTTGCGGAGCTTGCCTTCCGCCGTATCGTCAGGACCGAGTTCGAGCCAGGGCGCCATTCCCGCCAGGAGCCGTCCGAATCCTTCGAGGTGCGTAACCGTTGCACGATCTTTGGGGTCCCTGGCTTCCACGGGCATCGTCTTTTTTAGCTCGTTGCGGCTGAGGGCGACAAGCAGCGGATCGGCTATCCGGGTTAACGTTTTTATACAATATTCTCGTTCCGCTTTGCCTTCCGGCGAAGGAGACTGTGCGCCTGCAATTTGCACCTGCCCGGATAGGCACAGGGCCGCAATTATATAAACGATCACTTTCATACGATACCTTAACTAATTAGGTTGATACTTAACCGGAAATTACGACTTTTGGGCTCCCGGTTATCATTGGTTAATTTTTAAATATACAAGGTAAAAACACATTTATGGCTGATATTTTCTCTTTAAAGAACAAAGTAATAATAGTAACCGGGGGTACCGGCATCCTGGGTAATTCGTTTATACAGGCCATCGCCGCCGCGGGCGGGATCGTAGGGATCCTGGGACGTAACCGCGACGTGGCCGAAGAACGCGCCCGCCTCGTGAACGAAAATGGCGGCCAGGCCGTGGCACTGATCGCCGATGTAACCAACGAGGCCGAACTGCAGGCAGCCAACGAACTGGTGTGGGAACGCTACGGCAGGATCGACGGGCTGATAAATGGCGCCGGCGGTAATCGTCCCGGCGGGATCCTCCCTCCAGGCGAAGATATCTTTAAACTGAGCATGGACGGAATGAAAGAGGTGCTCGACCTGAACCTTTGGGGAACAGTACTGCCCACCCAGGTATTTGGCCAAAGTATCCGGAAAACGGGAAGCGGAAGCATCGTGAACATTTCCTCCATGAGCTCGCAGTCGGCCATTACCCGCGTACTGGGATACAGCATGGGCAAAGCAGCGATCGACTGCTATACCCGCTGGTTCGCCACCGAGCTTGCCAACAGGTATGGCGATGCCATCCGTATGAACGCCATTGCTCCTGGATTTTTTCTCACCGAACAGAACCGCGCACTGCTTACCCAACCAGATGGCGGTTTTACCGAACGCGGTAACCTGATCGTACAGAACACGCCGTTTAAACGCCTGGGCGACCCGGAAGAACTGGTCGGCGCACTAGTGTGGCTGCTAAGCGACGCCTCAAAATTCGTGACCGGCTCCGTGATCGCCATAGATGGCGGGTTCTCCGTATTCAGCGGTGTTTAAGCTCTCTTAACACATGGCAGGAAGCGATCCCATCGGAAGGGCCATCCACGATTTTCACTTTACAGGTGAAGCCGCAACGCTCTGGATCCTGAACCATTATGGCGAACCGGAGGAAATGGATACAGCGATCTATTTCAGGGCGCCGCCGGACATGCCGGAACTGGAATGGGACGCCATCGGGGCTTGTCGCGGTCATGTGCTCGATATCGGCGCGGGTGCGGGCAGCCATAGCCTCGCGCTGCAGGACGCCGGGATGAGGGTTACCGCCCTGGAGATCAGCGGGCCAGCCTGTGAAGTAATGCGACACCGCGGCATCAGGGACGTGATCCAACATGATATTTTCGCGTTCGCCGGGCAACGGTTCAACACGCTGCTGCTGCTTATGAACGGCATCGGCCTGTGCGGCAGCCTGGAAGGCCTGCGCCGTTTTCTCGACCACGCGCGCACCCTCTTATCACCCGGAGGAAAGCTCCTGTTCGATTCGTCGGATATTGCCTATTTATATGAAGGCGATCTTCCTATAGATAAATATTATGGGGAGATCGCCTACCGATACAGGTATAAAGAAGAGCTTTCGGACTGGTTCAGCTGGCTCTACGTCGACCGGGAAACCTTAAAAAAAGTAGCCAACGAGGCAGGCTGGGAAGTAGAGGTGACCGCGGAGAATGACGAGGATGGCTATTTAGCTACGCTGCTATTAGCTGACAGCTGACAACTAATAAATCACCTTCCCTGTAGCCGTAATGATCGAGGCGATCCGTACGGCATCAAAGATCCGCTCTTCGGTAGTACCTAATTTGATCAACGAATCTTCGTGGGCGTTCACACACATTTCGCAGCCGTTTACCGCCGAAATAGCAAGGCTCAGCAGTTCGAAAAACTCCTTGCCCGTTACCGGTTTCGCCATGATCTGCATGCGGATCCTGGCCGGGATCCGGCCGTATTTTTCTTTCTGCGTGAAATGCCGGAAGCGGTAAAACACGTTATTAGACGATAACAGCGATGCGCAGGCTACGGCCTCGGCGATCTCGGCGGTTGTGGCACCTGCCGTAGCGGCAAATTTGGTATAAAAATCAGTGAGCAGCTTGTTCACGTTGTTGACGGCGATGCTTACACCGATCAGGCCAATCTCTTTAGCCGATAAATGCTCAGAAGCCAACGTACTGTTAAGGTTAAGTTTCAGGTCGCGCAGGTAACGCGATTCGCCGGTTTCGAGCAGGCTGAGGCTCGCGTTGCGGTAATTGATATCGGTATCGAAACCGGAAAGAATTTCGTTGATTACTTCGGTAGATTCGTTCATGGGGGGATGGAGAATAGGAAAACAGAGAGTAGGAAATGGGGAATAGGAAATGGAGAATAGAGAATAGAGAATAGGAAATCGGGAGCGCAAAGTCTCTATTCTCTGTTTCCTATTCTCTATTCTCTATTCCTGTTCCCTGCTCCCAACAAGGTTTCGTTATACAGTCAGCGTTTCCTGTCCCTTTTCCCAGTTGCATGGGCAAAGTTCGTCGGTCTGCAGACCATCGAGTACACGCAGCACTTCTTTTACGTTACGGCCCACATTCAGGTCGTTTACAGAGACCCAGCGGATGATGCCTTGCGGATCGACGATAAACGTGGCACGGTAAGCGATCTTTTCTTTTGGCTCGAGGATGCCAAGTTCTTCCGCTAACGATTTCGATGTGTCGGCAAGCATAGGGAATTTAAGATCGCGCAGGTCTTCGTGGTCTCTTCTCCACGCGGCGTGTACGAATTCAGAATCGGTTGAAGCACCGATCAGGCGGGTGTCGCGGTCGCGGAACTCGCCATAAGCCTTGTTGAATTCTGCAATTTCGGTAGGGCAAACGAAAGTAAAGTCTTTTGGCCACCAAAACATCACGGTCCATACGTTGTCATCGTTCACCAGGTACCCGGAGGTAAGTGTCTCAAACTCTTTGCCTTTCTCGATGCTCACCACTGCGGTTTTCTCAAATGAAGGGAATTTCTGTCCTATCGTTAACATAATTTTAAAATTTTAGTATCAGCATTTAAATTTTGGCAAAGGTACACCTAAATGATTAGCAGCGCAATAACGGGCAAGGTTAATCTGATACTTTTTATTGATGAGATGATAGATGGAAACTATAACATAATCATAAATATTTTACAGCTATTGAAGTGTGTAACGTAACGGCACAAGATCTCCGCGGTTGTATGCGTCTGCTTACAATCGGGCCGGTCTCGTACCGGCGCTACTTCTTCAGGGTTTCTTCAAATAGCTTATAGATCCTCTTGTACTCGTCTGTCCAGCTCGACGGCTCGGTGAACCCATGATCTTCCACCGGGTAAACCGCCAGCTCCCAGTTATCTTTCTTAAGCTCGATCAGCTTCTGCGAGAGACGCACCACATCCTGGAAATTCACGTTTACGTCCACCATCCCGTGGCACATCAGCAAGCGTCCTTTCAAGCCGTCGGCGAAGTTGATGGGCGAGCTCTGCTGGTAAGCTTTCTCGTCATTATAGGGCTCGTTGAGAATATTGGCCGTATACCCGTGGTTGTAATGTGCCCAATCCGTAACAGATCGCAGGCCTGCGCCTGATGCAAAAACATCGGGTTCGGTGAAAAGCGCCATCAGGGTAATAAATCCGCCATACGAACCGCCGTAGAGCCCTACATGTTTGGGGTTTACACCATATTTTTCCACCAGGAGCTTCACGCCGTCCACCTGGTCGGTAAGGTCTTTTCCGCCCATGTGGCGATAGATACCGGTACGGTGATCGCGGCCGTAGCCCGAGCTTCCGGTATAATCGATATCGAGTACGGTATACCCGTTATCGGCCAGGAAATTATTGAACATGTACTCCCTGAAATACTGGCTCCACCAATAATGCACATTTTGAAGATAACCTGCACCATGTACGAACACTACCGCAGGCCTGGCCGGATCGGGAGTTTTAGGTTGATAGAGGCGTGCATACACATCGGCTCCGTAGCGGTTTTTAAACGAGATCATCTCCGGGTCGCGCCACGCATACGACCGGAATTCCCCGGTGGTGGAATTGGTCACCTGTACGGCGGCAGCGCCGGGCTTATTTTCCTGTACGTACAGCTCCCAGGGCTTGTTGGAATAGGAATAACGGATAGCCAGCCACTTTTCATCGGGAGAAAGCGACACCTCGTTGCCGCCCTTCATGGTGGTAAGCTGCACGGGCGTGCCACCCGTAACCGGCACCTTGTAATAATGCGTAATGCCTGGGTGCTGTATATTGGCGGTGAAATAGAAATGTTTTTTATCATTTGATAACCGCAGCGACTGCACTTCCCATTTCCCGCTGGTAACGGCTACTTTCTTGTTGGTAACTACGTCGGCCAGGTAAACGTGCGAATAACCGGTCGCCTCGCTCTGGAAAAAGAAATGCTGGTTATCTGTCCACCCCGCGGTACCGCCGCCGAACTGGCCGCTGATACCGGGGCCGCCGATCCAGGCTTCGTCGCGCTGCCGGTCGATCAGGCTCAATTTGCCGGTTACCGGGTCCAGCTTCATGATCCAACGGTCTTTGTTATCCTGTGCGCCTATGATCACTACGGCATAATTGCCGTCGGGACTCCACACGGGTCCGTTGATCACTACCGCCCGGTCTGCATTGAGCGATTTGCGGTCTTCCAGCTGTTTGGGGTAATCTTTTACATAATCCGGTAGGTCCTTAATCCCGGGAATATCTTTTAGCACCAGTGAATAAACGGTATCGCGCAGCGTGTCATATACATACGATTCGTAAGTTGGCTGCGGCGTGCCCACTTTAGCGCGCGAAGGAAGGTCCTCGGTATAGCCGGATGCCGTAACATAGCTTGGCACGACGGTAGACTTTCCACCCTCAGGCATCCTGGTAAGCCGGTAGGTAATAAACCGGTTATTGCCGCTCAATGTCACCTGGCTTACGGTACGGTCGCCCAGGGCGATTTCCTTAGGCCTTTTAACAACCGGCAGGCTTCTTCTTTCAGCGGCAGCCGTTTTAGCGTCCTTGTCTTTTTCCCTGATCACCTCAAATAATCCTAACTGTTCGTTCCGCAGCCAGGTATCCTGTTTATTGCCTCCTGACTGTGCCTGGCCGGCAGCACCGCCTCCTTGCCTGCCGCCAAAGCCGCCACCGCCAAAACCACCGCCCTGGCCCCTGCCCGCACCGGCAACCGGTGCAGGTGCTGCACCGGCAGCCTGGCGGGTAAAGTTGGTATACTGCACCAGCTCTCCGCCGGTTAAATTCATGGAAAACAGGTTATCGCCCTTCATAAACAGCACCTTGGTTTCGTCGAAGCTGAATCTTGGGTTACTTTCCTGCTCTACGGTATTGCTTAGCTGGCGCGAAACACCGGCAATTACGTCTACGATAAAAAGATCGCCGTTACGCTCGTAGAGCTTCTGGGTCAGTTTTTTGTTAAATACGCCCGCGGCCGGCAGCACGGCGTTGCGTTCGGCGTCGCTTACTTTTACGGGTTTTAGCACAGACGGCGTAATGGCGTAAAGCGGCGCCCTGTCGGCATTCTCCGGGTTCCAGCTAAAATAGAGCTTCTTGCTATCATCGGTCCAGCGGACGTTATCGGGCGAGGTGCCCATCCATACAGGATCACGCATGATCTTTTCAACCGTTAATTTGTCGAGGGTTTGCGACCGGGCAATGCCGGCAGATACCACTAATAAGATGAGTAAAAGTTTCTTCATTATCGGGAAGTTAATCGAACGGACAATATAATAGTTTCTACCTGAAACTGCACGCCTGCACATGATCGTTCACCATACCGGTAGCCTGCATGTGTGCATAACAAATGGTGGTGCCAAAAAACTTGAAACCACGTTTCTTCATGTCTTTAGAGATGGCGTCGGAAATCTCTGTGCTGGGCCTGATCCCGCCACGGTCCTCAGGCGGCGTGGTGATCGGCTTATTGCCGGGCATAAAAGAGTACAGGTACTTATCGAACGACCCGAATTCGCGCTGCACCTGCAGGAACAGCTTCGCGTTGCTGATGGCTGCCATGATCTTTAGCTTATTGCGGATAATACCTGCATCGTTCATGAGGCGTTCCTGGTCGTGTTCGTCGAAGTTGGCAATTTTCACGGCATCGAAACCGGCAAAGGCCTTGCGGTAGTTCGCGCGGCGGCGAAGGATGGTGATCCAGCTCAGGCCAGCCTGTGCCGCTTCGAGCACCAGGAACTCGAAAAGCACCTTATCGTCATGTGTCTCCCGGCCCCATTCTTCGTCATGGTACTTCATATAAAGCGGGTCCGTACCACACCAACGGCAACGGGTAATTTCAGTATTTGCTTCCATCCGGTAAATATAGGCAACCAATCCAATCCCTGTCTCCGTATCCCATTGTAAAACCCTCCACTTTACAACCCGATGCACGGATCAGCGAAAGCGACGCATGGCGTTGGCAGCCCATTTATCCTTGATGTATTTCACATCCGTGTACACGTTCTCTGCCGACTTGGCTTTCCACCGGGCTTCGTAAACAGGCACGACCTGGTGATGGGATAAAACCCGTTCAGTTGGAAAATACCCGCCCCACACCATAAACGTCCCCGGGAAGTGCCGCTTAACGGCTTTCGACAACTCCACCGCCTGCCTGAGCTGCGGCCCTGGCATCATGGTAAAGCCCAGGTATTTGAACTCGCCGGTACGGAGATAGCTTTCGATCTTATGCCAGGGATCGGCTTCGCAGTTGCCGTCAACTATCACCCAGTCATACTTACCGTTTATCGATCATTTAATACCTGAGACAACCTTTCGAAAATTTGCCGCGTAATAATTAAGTATGAGAGCGATAAACTTTAACCACGGAGAACAAAAGGGTATTACATTACGGGCCACCGAAATCTTTCAGTCGCTAAGAAGACTAGCTGAGCTCCTGGCGTTTTACCTCCGTTTTCTGTGGTTAAATTTTAAAACCCAACGGGGCTTTGTAAAGCCGGGCGCTGCAGTGGTTGAAAAAAGTGCCGGGGAGGCTTACGACCTCTGGTCGGAAAGCTACGACTTCCAGTCCGGTAACCTCATGCTCGACCTCGACGAAAAACTATCATCGGGGTTCATCAGCCGCGTCGATCTTACCGGTAAGCATGTAGCCGACATCGGTTGCGGCACCGGGCGGCACTGGCCGAAGCTGTTCGAGCGAATGCCCCGGTCTGTTACCGGCTTCGATGTTTCTCCGGGCATGCTGGAAAAACTTAAAAATAAGTTCCCCCTGGCGAAAGTTCGTCACATAGAAAACGACCTGCTGCTCGACACGCCTGACGGGTCCTTTGATGTGATCGTATCCACACTTACCATGGCGCATATCCCCGGCATAGAGGCCGCGCTGGGCGCCTGGTGCCGCATTGCAAAGCCTGATGCCGAGATCGTGATCACCGACTTTCACCCGGAGATCCTGGAAAACGGCGGCAAACGTACGTTCAGTCACAGGCAAACTACCATTGCCGTACAGAATTATGTACATCCCGTGCCGAGGATTGCGGAGATCCTGCAGGAACACGGCTTCCGGCTGGCCGAATGGAAGGAAATAACCATCGACGAGTCTATGAAACACTATTACGCCCGCCGGCATGCGTTGCCGGTATATGAAAAATACAAGGGCCGTGCGGTGATCTATGGCCTCCATTTTAAACGCGGTCATGGTACTGAATAACCTCGTTACCGCCAACTCCGGCGAACCCGTGAATATGAAACTACCATTGATACGTCTGCCGGTAGCTGATAGGTTGCCCTCAACGCACTTCGAACCGGTATTTCCCGGAACCGAGCTCCAATACCAGGTATTGGCCTTGTATACCGCTTACCCTCATGTCGCGGTTATTTACTACCGGTTTGCCGCTCTCTGTCACATTTTCGGCAGCCGGGGCGGGAATGAACACGGTGGCCCGGGTGTTAACGGGTATCACAACCTCTATCAGCAGCCTGTTACCCGACTTCTGCCAGGCTGAAACGATCTCTCCGTTGATAGAATGGTAGCTGGCCCGCACCTTGCCGATCTCCGCAGGGGCGATCTCAGGCCGGACCACGAAAGTGCGATACCCGGGTGCCGCCAGGCGGATGCCGGCCATATTGCCGAATAGCCACTCGTTCACCGATCCGAAGGCATAATGGTTAAAGGAGTTCATACCCCCGTTATTTTCGAATCCTGTTCCTTTAATGTAACTGTTCCAACGTTCCCAGATAGTATTGGCGCCGTTTATCACTTCAAATCCCCAGGAAGGGTATTCGGTGCTGAGCAGCAGCCGGTACGCCACATCGCTATGGCCGGTGGCCGAAAGCGCGGGCAGCAGCGGTTTAACACCCAGGAAACCGGTGCTGAGTTTCCCGCCATTTTCTCTGACCAGGCCGGCAAGCTGATTTCCGGCGTATTCATTCCCGGCACCATCCAGCACGCCGGTATAGATGGCGTTGGCGTACGCGGTTTGCGTATGGCCGTCGAAACCCATCGCCCCGTCTACATACCCGTTTCCATCGCCGTAAGCTGCTGCGTTGGTTTTAAATCTTCCTGCCGGGTCTGTATAATGCTCCTTAAACCGTGCAGCTACCAGGGAGAACACCTGGTGGTAACGCGCGGCCTCGCTGTCAAGCCCCGTTCCGCGGGCCATTTCGGCCATCATGGCGGCACATTGCGCGAAATAGAGGGTAGCCAGCAGGTCGGGAGGTGTTTTTTTACCTACCGAAAGCCAGTCGCCAAATCCGCCTTTCGGAGAAATATCTTCGAAACTGGCTTCAGGGAAATAGTATCGCCCCTTACTCTTATCCTCCAGGAACTGCATATATTTCGCCATGTTGGGCCAGAACTGCCGGACCATTTTCGTATCGCCATACGTTTTATACATATGATACATACAAATAATCCCGGCCTCCGACCAGCCGGGCGAGTACTGATCCGTAGCCCTTACCTGGGGCGCCGGTGCATAGATCGGGTACGTATTATCGTCGCGCTGCGCATCGTTGAGATCCACCAGCCATTTATTGTAAAATGCTGCGATGTCGTTATTAAAGGTCGCCGACTGGATGTATACCTGTGCATCACCGGTCCACCCCAACCGCTCATCCCGTTGCGGGCAATCAGTGGGGATATCGAAATAATTCGATCGCTGCGTCCATACGATGTTGTGGTACAGCTGGTTTACCAGGGCGTTGTCGGTTACCAGCGACCCGGCCACCGGCGTATCCGAGCCCATAACCAGGCCCGTGATCACATCCAACCCCGGCGTTCTCTTTAAACCTGTTACTTCTACGTACTGGAAGCCATGGTAAGTGAAAGCGGGCACCCAGGTCTCGCCCGCCGGATCGCCCTTAAGAATATACGTATCCATAGCCCTTGCCATGCGAAGGTTCCCGGTCATGAGCCCGCCTTCCGGGAAAAGCACTTCCCCGTAACGGAGCGAGATGGTATCGCCGGCGCGTCCCTTTACCTTTAAGCGGATGCTGCCTGCAAAGTTCTGCCCGAGGTCGATGATATATTTTCCACCGGGCCGCGCAGTTACCTTCTTCGCACGAAGCGCTTCCAGGATCCGCACGGGGTTGCCGGGGTAAACCTCCAGCTTACGCGAAGGAAGGTCCGGGTAAACCCCGGCGGCTTTCCAGCCTTTCGCGGGATAACCGGGCTTGTCCCACCCCGGGAATTCGAGCTGTGCGTTATAGGTTTCCCCGTTCAGGATATCGGCTTCCACCACGGGGCCGTAATTGGTTTTCCAGGTTCCGTCGGTTCCCACCATGGAGGTCCGCCCATCGGTATATACTATTTCCAGCTGTGCTTTCAGCAGGGGAACCCTGCCGTAAAAGTTTCGCTTAACAGGATTGTTTACCAGGAGAGCGTACCCGAGGTAACCGGCATACCATCCGTCAGCAACGATGGCGGAGAGGGTGGAAACAGCCGCCAGCATCGCCGTGACATCATATACCTGGTAATAAACGCGTTTGTGGTAGTCTGTCCACCCCGGTGTGAAGTAGTCGGCACCCACGCGTTTACCGTTCAGGCGTACCTCGTAAAGTCCCAGCGACGTGATATACAACCGCGCGCGCTTTACCGTTCCTTTCAACGTTATCTCTTTGCGGAAATAAGGCGCCGGTGGCAGGTGATATACTTTGCCCCTGCCCAGCGAATCCAGGTCATTGCCGATCCAGCTTGCCTGCCAGTCGCTGCCTTTAAGTAAACCCATTTCCCACCGGGCTATCGGGCTCCAGGGACCGGCAACACCATTTTTGTCCCAGCTGCGCACCTTCCAGTAACATACCTGGCGGGATGCCAGCGGTTTTCCACCATACTCCAGCTGGTTGGTTATGGTAGTTTTAACCATACCGGGATCCCAGAGATCGGCCTTGCCCGGTGCCAGCAGTGCCGGTGAACTGGCAACCACCACCTGGTAAGCAGACTGCCATTGGTTTCTTAACTCCGACCGCAGCTCCCAGCTCAACCGCGGCCGCGTGGCATCGGTTACCGGGTCGATCTTATATTCCGTACGGAGATAAACGGCGCGCAGCGCCGGTTGCCGCGCAAACAGCCCGGGGATTATACACAACAACAGCAACCACAGAAACGACAGCTTTTTCATGCCAGGGAATACGATAATTGAGTTTAGTAAACATATCATTTATATCTTGCCTGTAAAACCGGTTAAAAGCCCTTCCCAGTGAAAAAGCTATCGCATGTACTTGTCATCATCGGCCTCATTTTCGCCTGCAAGGGCTTAATGGCACAAAATCGCCCGGAAACGGTCGGTCAACCGGTAACCCCGCACCCGCGGTTGCTGCTCGGCGCCGGGGAAGAAGAAAGCATCCGTAAGACCATCGGGTCCGATCCCGCCTGGAATAAGCTGCATCAATCCATCATCCGCGATTGCGATGCCATGCTCGCCATGCCGCCCGTTGAGCATGTGAAGATCGGCCGGCGGCTGCTCGACAAGTCGCGCGAATGCCTTCGCCGTGTATTTTACCTGTCATATGCTTACCGCATGACGAACGACGCGAAGTACCTCCAGCGGGCTGAGCGCGAAATGCTCGCCGTAGCCGCTTTTAGCGACTGGAACCCTACCCATTTCCTGGACGTCGCAGAAATGACCATGGCCATGTCGATCGGTTACGACTGGCTGTACCGCGATCTCCGCGAAAACTCGCGTACGCTCATCCGCGAAGCGATCATCGGCAAAGGCATTGAGCGCTCAAAAGAGCCGCAGTATAATTACTGGCTGAAGGTGAATAACAACTGGAACCAGGTGTGTAACGCAGGAATGGCTTTTGGCGCAATAGCTACTTACGAAGATAATCCTGTCCTGTCGCAAGAAATTATTTCGAGGGCCATTACTTCTGTAGAGATCCCTATGAATGAATACGAGCCCGACGGCGCTTACAACGAAGGATACGGCTATTGGGCCTACGGAACTTCGTTTAACGTAATGCTGATCAGTGCGCTCCAAACCGCCTATCGCAACACGTTCGGCCTGTCGGAGAAAAAAGGCTTCCTCAAAACCGCCGTTTACCTGCAGCACATGACCGGCGTCACCGGCAAACCATTTAATTATTTTGATTCAGGGAACGGCGCCGGCCTCAACCCCGCCATGTTCTGGTTCTCCGAAAAACTGGCAGATCCGTCGCTGCTCTGGGTGGAAAAAAGCTACTTCAACCAACAAAAAATATCCGGCGACCGGCTGCTTCCGGCTACGCTTATCTGGGGTAAAAACCTGTCGTTCAATAAAATAACCCAACCAAAAGAGACCACTTACCTGGGCATCAGCGCCAACCCGGTAATGATGATGCGTACGTCCTGGAGCGACCCCAAAGGGTTATATCTTGCCGTGAAAGGCGGCTCTCCCTCGTTAAACCACGGGCACATGGACGCCGGCAGTTTCGTGTTCGATGCCGGCGGCGTGCGCTGGGCCTCCGACCTGGGCATGCAATCTTACGAATCCCTGGAATCAAAGGGCTTTTCTTCGCTGTTTGATATGAAGCAAAGCTCGCAACGCTGGACGGTCTTCCGCCTGAATAACTTCGCACACAACACCCTCACCATCGACGGACAACTGCAGCAGGTAGCGGGTAAGGCGCCCGTGATCAGTCATTCTGAAAAACCTTCCTTTATGAACGCCGTGATCGATCTCACTTCCATTTACCAAGGTGTTACGAAACTCCATCGTGGTGTTGCCATCGCAGACGAAAAGTATGCCGTGGTGCGGGATGAGATCACCACCGGTGAAAAGGAGGTCATCCTCCGCTGGTCTATGGTTACTACCGCGAAAGTCATCATCGCCGGGAACAATAAAGCCACGCTGCGGCAGGGCGATGACGTGCTGGAACTGACCGTCCAGGGAAGCGGCGATATCCGGTTCAAATCCTGGTCTGCAGAGCCCGCTACCAGCTACGACGCACCCAATCCCGGTGTCATCCTCGTTGGCTTCGAAGTACGTATCCCCGCAGCAACCGCCGAGGCAATTAACGTGCTGCTGGTACCGAAGGGAGCGGTTAAGAAACCTGTGAGAAAGGTACAGTCGCTAACGGAGTGGGGACGTTAGGCGCCGGCATCCGCGCGCATAGCTGCGCCAGTTAAAAGCGGTATAGGAAACGTAGCGATGGCTTTTTTATAACAGGTTAGGATAATCGGAGATGATACCGTCAACGCCAAGTGCTTTTAATGCGTCTATTTCTTCTGTTGTATTTACCGTCCAGGGTACCACTTTAATGCCTTTGGCATGCGCTTCCTTTACCATTTCTGCGGTAACAAGCTTATAAGCGGGACTATACACGAACGGTATAAAGCCCAGTTCGGCGATATTCTCAGCAAACGTCTTTTTATTATTTTCCACAAGGTAAGAGGCACGCATATGCGGGTATTTTTTGCGCAGCACCTGCAGCGTGCGTTTGTCGAACGACTGCACCACTACCCAGGGCGCGATCTTCTTTTCCTCCACCACATCCATCAGCAACTTCACAAAACGGTCGGGCACGGGATTGTTAATGTTGTCCTCTTTCTCGCTGCTCTTGGTCTCGATATTATAAAAGGGCTGCTTTTTGCCGGTTTTGTGTATATACGCCTGCACCTGTTCAACCAGGTCGGAAAGCAGCGGCATCGAAACCTTCATCTTTTTCTGTTGCGGGAACTTGTCATAAAACCTGGAACCTACATCAAATTTCGCGATGTCGGCAA
The DNA here is from genome assembly GCF_009834915.1 of Hufsiella ginkgonis. Classification (GTDB taxonomy): domain Bacteria; phylum Bacteroidota; class Bacteroidia; order Sphingobacteriales; family Sphingobacteriaceae; genus Hufsiella; species Hufsiella ginkgonis. The sequence goes on from NZ_WVHS01000005.1 coordinate 398,355, forward strand.
AGTTCATTTTATAGAACGCGTAGTTGGCTGCCTCACTTTTCGGGATCTCTTTCCCATCCGCGGTAAGCGAAAACAACGGGTTAACGTAATCATCGTGGGAAATGATCACTTTCCCGTCGCCGGTGATGTGGATGTCCATTTCGAGCGTGGTAACACCCAGGTCGATCGCGTTTAACATGGCGGGGATGGTGTTCTCGGGCATCAGGCCGCGCCCGCCGCGGTGGGCCTCGGTATCGAACGCAGGGAACGGCTGGTTAACAGAAGACACTCTTGTTTTGCAGGCGGAGAGGGCGAAGAGGAGGAGGAGGAGCTTTTTCACTTCCGGATGTGTATAACCCTGTTTCAATCAAAGAAACAGGCGAGGTAGTTGTTTATGGAATTAGCGTACGCCCTGTGGCGCCGGCAGCAGCAATAACCGACCGCGCCTGCGCGTCCCCGGGCCGCTTTTCATCGTAAATATTTTCCTTATAATAAGTCGCCGTATTTAGTATTTAAATGTAGCGCAAGTTTTAAATTTTATGTTACCAGATTGTTAAGGTCGTATATTATTTAAGTGACATTTAACGTTGACTTGTCACCCCGGCCTTTTGCGAAAGCTGGCTTCCGCTTATTCGTCGGTAAACCCGGTGACTGACGCATATGGACGGCATCGTGGTGAACTCACCAGCTTCGACCTTCGCGACAGCATCGCCCGGAACGTGAGCTTGCTGGCGCCACAGGCCTACCGAGGGCGACGAGATGGCCCCGGCCTGGTCCTTTGCCGCGATATGTTCAGGCTGAATGATGGCGGGATCCGGCTGGAATCCACCGCAAGGAGGGTGCACCTTCGTGTTCGAAGTACGCGCCGCCCGATAGTCTTTTGTCATCTTCGCATCATAACCGCACCTTATTCCTTATTTCTCTTGCATGATAAAACAAAACACCCTTACATTTGCTAACACTGTTAGGTTATTTAACAATGGGCATTACAGACAGACGGCTGCGGCAGAAGGAGGAGGTTAGGCAAAACATTATTTGTACCGCGTGGCAGATGGTGATGAAGGACGGGTGGCATGCACTATCTATCCGCAAGATTGCCGACGCCATTGAATACAGCGTGCCCGTTATCTACGATCATTTCGAAAACAAGGAGGCCATCCTGCTTGAATTCAGCAAGGAGGGTTTCCGGATACTCTCCGCCAAGATCATAGAGGCGAGAGACAAGTTCCAGGATCCGGCCGAACAGATCCGCTCTATGGCAGACGCCTATTGGGATTTCGCCCTCAATAACCTGGAGCATTACCAGCTGATGTTCGGTATCGGAATGGCCTGTTGCGAGATCTCCAAATCGATGCCCGAGCAGGAAAACTTCCGGAGGCTCGTTTCCGAGCCGATGGAAGAACTGGCGAAAAAGAACCAGCGCGGTGATGTGAACATCTGCCTCAAATACCACACGTTCTGGTCGGTGATGCATGGGCTCATCTCCATCAAAATAGTGGGAAACTCGGCGTACGATACCGAACTAAACAAGCTGGTACTCGACGACGCCATCAGCGGCTTTATTAAAAACCTTAGTTAAGGTTTTTTTTTGGCCACTTAGCCTAACATCGTTAGGAAAAATAACATTGTATAAACATTCAGGATATACCCGGTACCATTAACTCTTAACAACGAATCATCATGAAAACAACCAGGAAGAATACACTTTCGACCCGCCACGGCGGGCTATTAATACTGGCGGCTGCGTGGCTGCTTATTTACAGCGGCTGCGCGCCTTCGGCCGGTCAAAATGCAGCCCCGCCTGCCGGGGAAGAATTGCCGGTAATTACGGTTTCCTCGCGCCCGGTAACTACCTATACAGAATTTAACGCATCGCTGCAGGGCAGCCGCGATATCGAGATCCGTCCGCAGGTAGATGGTTACCTGCAAGCCATCTTCGTAGACGAGGGCGCTTATGTACACCGCGGTCAATCACTTTTCCGCATAGACCCCGCCAGCTACCAGGAACAGCTTAACACGGCAAACTCCCTGCTGCTTTCCGCTAAAGCGGCATTAGAAAATGCCTCTATAAACGTAGAAAAGCTTACTCCGCTGGTACAAAACAAAGTAGTATCGGAGGTTCAGCTGCGGCTCGCGCAGTCGGCCTACGAATCGGCGAAAGCGAATGTGGCCCAGGCGACCGCACAGGTACAGGCGGCCCGGATCAACGTAGGCTATACCGTGGTTACCGCACCGGTGGATGGGTATGTAGGCAGGATCCCTTTTAAAACCGGCAGCCTTGTAGGCAAAACACAGGCAGAAGCGCTTACCGTGCTTTCGGAAAACAAGGAAATGCACGCGTACTTCAGCATGAGCGAAGTGGATTTCCTGCGGTTTAAAGAAGACTTCCCGGGCGCAGACGTACCTGAAAAGATCGCCAGGCTACCCCAGGTAGAGCTGCTGCTGGCCGATAACAGCATCTACGCCGTAAAAGGTAAAGTAGAGCTCACCGAAGGACAGTTCGGCAAAACCAACGGCACCATCAGTTTCAGGGCAACGTTCCCGAATGCGGGCGGATTACTGCGCTCCGGCAATACGGGAAAGATACGGATCCCGAGCCAGGTTACCGGCGCACTGCTGGTGCCGCAGGAAGCCACCTACGAGCTGCAGGACAAAATATTCGTTTACGCGCTGACCGACAGCAACAAAGTACTGGGCAAACCGCTCACCATCACCGGCACTACCGGGAACTACTACCTGGTTTCCGGCGGACTAAAAGCTGGTGAGAAGATCGTTTACCAGGGGATCAGCCGCTTACACGACGGTACCGTGATCAGGCCGCAGACCATTTCTGCCGACAGCCTGTTCCGGGTAGCTTCGTTGTAGCCGGCCGTACGTCCAACCAACCCTCACTTTTTTCACTGCCCCGCAACATGTACCAGGGGCATTATGCCACAACTATGTTCAAAATTTTCATCGAACGACCGGTACTATCTACCGTAGTCTCCATTATCCTTACCCTGCTTGGCGTACTTTCCCTGTATACCCTGCCCATTACGCTGTTCCCGGACATTGCGCCGCCCACCATCCAGGTTACGGCCACGTATCCCGGCGCCAATGCCGAAGTGGTGGCGCGCGCCGTGGCCACTCCCATCGAGGAAGCGGTAAACGGGGTGGAGAACATGACTTACATGACCTCTACCACCAGTAACGACGGTACCATGACCCTCAACGTTTTCTTTAAATTGGGCACCAACCCCGACCTCGCGGCGGTAAACGTCCAGAGCCGGGTGTCGAAAGCGGTAAGCCAGCTTCCCCAGGAAGTGGTACAGGCAGGTATCTCTACACAGAAACAGCAAAACAGCATGATCATGGTGCCGCTGATCTACAGCACAGACAGTACCTATGATGAGACCTTCCTGCAGAACTATGCCAAGATCAATATCATCCCCGAGATCCAGCGCGTACCGGGTGTGGGACAGGCAACGATCTTTGGCGCACGTGATTACTCGATGCGGATCTGGCTTAAACCCGACCGCCTGACTGCCGAAAACCTTTCCGCGCAAAACGTGCTCGATGCCATCCGGGAACAAAACATCGAAGCGGCACCCGGCAGGTTCGGGCAAAGCAGCACCCAGGCTTTTGAATATGTACTAAAGTACGCCGGCAAGTTTTCTAAGAACACGGGGTATGAAGAGATCATTCTCAAAGCCAATCCAGATGGGTCGATGATCCGGCTCAAAGATGTGGCACGTGTCGAATTCGGTTCGTACACGTACAGCGCCAACACCAGGATCATGGGCCACCAGGGAACCGGGCTCGCCGTATTCCAGACAGCCGGCTCCAATGCCAACGACATCCTCACCGAGGTGGACAAAGTGATGCAGAAAGCCGCAAAATCTTTCCCCAAAGGCATCACTTACTTTAACATGTATAGCTCGAAGGAGTTCCTCGACGCCTCCATCAGCCAGGTAAAACATACGCTGGTGGAAGCATTCATCCTCGTATTTATCGTGGTGTTCATCTTCCTTCAGGATTTCAGGTCGACACTTATTCCCGCTATTGCGGTGCCGGTAGCCATTATCGGTACCTTCTTTTTTATGCAGTTATTCGGCTTCACCATTAACCTGCTTACGCTTTTCGCCATGGTACTGGCCATCGGGATCGTGGTAGACGACGCCATCGTGGTGGTAGAGGCGGTACACACCAAAATGGATGAAACGGGGCTGCCGGCACGGGCTGCCACCATACAGTCGATGAACGAAATCTCGGGCGCTATCATCTCTATTACCCTCGTGATGGTGGCCGTGTTTATCCCGGTAGGTTTTATGCAGGGACCTGTGGGTGTATTTTACAAGCAATTTGCGTTTACGCTGGCTATCGCGATCCTTATCTCGGCGGTGAACGCATTGACGTTAAGTCCCGCACTTTCCGCGTTATTTCTTAAAAATTCACACCACGATGAAGCCGGCCAGCCGGTTAAAAAAGGCTTTGGCGGCAGGTTCTTCGCGGCATTTAATGCAGGCTTTAAATCGACCACAGACCGGTATATTTCCAGCCTCAATTTCCTGATCAGGAAAAAATGGGTGGCGCTTAGCGCCCTGGCGGTGATCACGCTGGCCACTGTCTGGATCATGCGCGGTACGCCAACCGGGTTTATTCCTACAGAAGACCAGGGCTTCGTGGTGTACTCGGTTAATCTCCCCCCGGGAGCGTCGCTTAACCGCACCCAGAAAGTGATGGACAAGATCGATAAGCTGCTCGACGAGGTGGAAGCGGTAGAACGGCACGGCGCCGTAACCGGCTTAAATATCGTGGCTAACGCCAACAGTTCCGCCTATGCGGTGGGATTTATACGGATGAAACCCTATGGTAAACGCGGGCCGGTAAATAAGCTCGACGAGCTGATCGGCGTATTGAACCAGAAATTCAGCGTGGTAAAGGAAGCCAGTATCTTTATGTTCGTGTACCCTACCGTGCAGGGTTTCGGCAACACCAGCGGCTTCGAGCTTATTTTACAGGATCGCACCAGCGGCCCGCTCGATAAAATGAACGGCACCGCCAACGGGTTCATCGGCGAACTGATGAAACGCAAGGAGATCATGTACGCGTTCACCACGTTTAATACCAGCAACCCGCAATACATGCTCGACATCGATTACGGTCGCGCACGGCAGATGGGGGTATCCATTACCGAGCTGATGCAAACGCTGCAGGTATATTACGGAAGCTCATTCGCCTCCGACTTTAACCGGTTTGGCAAATATTACCGCGTAATTGTACAGGCAGACATCCCCTACCGGGACAATGCGGCATCCATTAACAATGTATTTGTGAAAAATAACCTCGGGGAGATGGTGCCCGCCAATGCCCTGGTGTCGCTCCGGAAGGTGTACGGCCCGGAAACCGTTACCCGCAACAACCTCTTTAACGCGGTAGCCATCAACGGGTTGCCAAATCCCGGGTACACTACCGGCGATGCCATTAAAGCGGTACAGGAAGTGGCCGAAAAATACCTCCCGAAAGGCTATGCCTACGAATGGAGCGGGATGACGCGCGAAGAGCAAAGCTCCGGCTCGCAGCTCACCCTGGTATTCATCCTCAGCCTTGTGTTCGTGTATTTCCTGCTTTCGGCACAATATGAGAGTTATGTGCTGCCCTTCGCCGTGATCCTTTCCGTACCAACCGGGATCTTCGGGGTTTTCGCCTTCATCGGGCTCTCCGGTATCGAGAACAACATTTATGTGCAGGTGGGGCTCATCATGCTGGTAGGCTTGCTTGCCAAAAACGCGATCCTGATCATCGAATACGCCGTACAGCGCCGGCGGGCGGGCATGGACCTCGTTACGGCAGCCATCGAAGCCGCACGGTTAAGGCTCCGCCCTATCCTGATGACATCGTTCGCCTTCATCGCGGGACTGCTTCCGCTGGTGCGGGCCACGGGCGCCTCCGCGTTGGGTAACCGTTCTATCGGAACAGGCGCCGTAGGCGGGATGCTCACCGGCGTAATTCTCGGGGTATTTGTGATCCCTGTCCTGTTCGTGATCTTTCAATACCTGCAGGAGAAAATCACCGGAACACCTAAGCTGGTTGAACGTGAGACGCCGGATATTTAATAACGTCCGGCAAATACTTTGTCCTATGATTTATCCTTTTATCACGAGCTGCCGCCACGTCAAACTTAAAACGTCAAACGTCAAATCTACACGCATGTTTACGACAAACCACATGAAAAATCACTTCATTATCTGGAGCACGCTGCTCCTCATTGCCATCCTCGCCAGCGCTTGTAAAGTTGGCAAAGACTATGAGCGGCCTGAGGTAAGCCTTCCTGACAATTTCAGAAATGTATCGTTTGCAGATACGAGCAGCATCGCCTCGCTGCCCTGGAAAACATTTTTAACCGACACCGCCTTACAGAACCTTGTTAATAAAGGCATTCAATACAACTATAACCTGCAAATGGCGGTTAACCGGATCGGCATTGCCGAAGCTGCGTTAAAGCAGGCAAAAGCGGCCGGCCTTCCCCAGGTGAACTTGCTTGTTTCGGGGCAGTACAACCGCCCCTCCAACAATAGCCTGAGCGGCCTGAGTACCAGCAGTTTCCTGGGCAGCAGCCACATCGAAAACTACAATGCCGGCCTTAGTGTTGCCTGGGAGGCCGACACCTGGGGAAAGATCCGCCGAGGTAAAGAAGCGGCGCTGGCCACTTACCTGCAGACTTACGAGGCTACCAGGGCGGTACAAACGCAACTGGTGGCCGACATTGCCCGCGGATATTTTAACACCCTGTTACTTGCCGGGCAACTTGGCATCGCCCGGCAAGCCCTGCGTCTGAGCGACAGCGTACTGCAAATGACCACCTTGCTTAAAGAGGCCGGCGAAACCAACTCGCTGGCCGTACAGCAGGCCGATGTTCAAAAGCAAACCACCGCCCTGCTCATCCCTCAACTGGAAGAAAGTCTCGCGCTGCAGGAAAATGCGCTGCAGGTACTTACCGGGCAGCTGCCCGCGCCGTTAAAGTTATCGGCCACCCTGGGCGATGTTACCGTACCTGTTTCCCTGCCTCCCGGGGTACCATCGGCATTACTCAGCAGGAGACCCGACATTCGCGCAGCAGAACTTGCACTCACCGCCGCCAATGCGCGTGCCGGCGTGGCCCAGGGAAACCTGTATCCTGTGCTGAACATCACCGCCGCGGGCGGTATCGAAAGTTTTAAGGCCAGTAACTGGTTTAATATCCCCGGCTCACTTTTCGGCATTGCCGGAGGAACGCTGCTTACGCCCGTTTTTAACCGACGCGAGCTGAAAACCCGTTACGAGATCGCCAAAAAAGAAAGAGAACAGGCGGTGCTGCAATTCCGGGAAACGGTTCTGAATGCGGTAGGGGAGGTTTCTGATGCACTGGTGCGGCATGAGAAACTGGCACAGCAACAGGAGATCGCAGTAAAACGCGCCGCGCTGCTAAAAACGGCCGTGGCCAATGCGAAGCTGCTGTACCAAAGTGATATGGCCAACTACCTGGAAGTGATCAGCGCACAAACCAACGCCCTGCAGGCTGAGCTTTCGCTGGCCGACATCTGCCGCGCACAACGCGATAATATGGTGGAACTGTACCGGTCGCTGGGTGGCGGCTGGAAATAATGATCAAAGGAAGTAGCGGTACCGTTTACCGGCCCGCTCTGCCTTAATCTGTTCTTTTTTCAACATGGAAGAGAGCACCACGGTGAGTACATTATTCAGTTTTACCGGGTCGGCAGCCGGCTTAAGATCATGTAGAAATTTGAAAATATCGTCTTTACAGGCCGGCCCGGTCTTTGACAATGCAAACATCACTTTTTCCGTCACTTTTAGTTTATCACTAAAATCAAGAGGAACTGTTAGAGCGGGCGTCTTTTTTATTGACCTGACCACCGGGCCGCCTATCCGGTCTTCAACTACTTGTGCAAGTTGCGTTAATTCGCCCTTCCCGGGCAAGCTTTCTTCCGCTATACTGGTTAATACATCTAATACGAGTCGAAACCGGGCTAATTCGGCATTGAGTGAGGCTATTCTTTCTTCCAACAGGTCAACGATATCTTTATCAGTAATTTTGGACATAACTAAAAAAATGAGGGTATAGCAAATATAGGTTGATTTTTGCTAACTAACCTGCGTAGTCATGTTTTCGGACCGTAATTTCTCCGAAGTCCAAAATAAATATGATAGGGATACCCAATTATATCCTCCGGCGGTCTACCTGGTTTTTATGAAGTCTTTCAATTCGCTGATTTTGTCGGTACTCAGGATATCCGCCCCGAGCTCCATTAATTTGGACCATACGGCCGGGTTGTCCTGGGCTCCCCAAAAACGGATCTTCCTGCCGGAACTGTGCACCGAATTGATCACCGCTTTTAGTAGTTTTTCATCCTGCGCAGGCAGTAAGCCTATCCCCTTCCACTTAGAATACGTGGCAAAATTGAGACTTACCTGCGCCACCCGGCTCCATTGTAAAGGATTATGGGGAAGCTGCAAGTCATCGTCAAAGAAAATATAAGAAGGATATTGCGGGTACGACGCAGGCACCGGACGCGTACCCGTGATCACGATGGTTAACGGTGCGTTGTTCCTTCCATCGAAAATGATCTTTTCCAACGGTTTCAGCTCCTTTATCAACACCGCAAGCGAAGAAGCATACCCCTCTTTAACATCGATCAGGAGACTAAGTGGGCGCGGATGGACGGTAAGTTCCTTTAACGCAGGGACCAGGTAAAGCGCCGACAATGTTCTGCCGGGATCCAGCCCCGTGGTATCATGCGACACCAGCAATTTGCCATTTCGCAAAAAGACATCGGCTTCGATATAACCCACGCCCGCGTTAAAGGCATCGTAAAATGCTCCCGGACGCGAATAATCGTTATGCGAATGAATGCTTGCGGGCACATAAGATACGCCTGGGGTAACCTGTCCCAGGCCTGTTTTGCTGCTGATCGCCAAAAAAAGAAGCAGGAGTGTTTTCCTCATAATATTAAAGTTTCAAGGATTCTTACCGCTTCTGCGGTATTATTCCTGGTGGAGGTATAATCTTACCGCACGCGCGCGTTCCGGTTATCCATGTTTCCGGCAAACATACGGATAAATGGGATCATGGCATTTGGTTGCTGGGGAGCAGAAAGCGAAGAGAGACAAAGGAGATATTGCAAATTAGTTAAGTTTATGGTAGTCTTAAATAAACAGATTCGGTATATTTATTAATGAAAAAACCCGCTTAATGAAAAAACTCGCCGCCGCCTCCCTCCTTACCCTGTTGTTATTAAAAACCGGCCCCGCTTTCGCCCAGGAGCATCCCAGGGTTCCCGGGTTCCTGCTTTTTGCCGGCGGCAGTTTTATCGACGACGAGGTGTTAAAGCCGGGCTTCGACGCGGGGATCGGTTATGAATGGCCGGTTTCGTCTTCCTTCACCTTAGGCGCCAACTTCCTCTACCAGCGCCATGAGCGTAAGGATATCGAGCAGGCATACAAGCCGTATTCGTTGCGATTCGCACTTAAATACTTCCCCTATAAATTACTGAATAAAATTGTAAGCACCGCCAGGTTTCCGGCAGATCTTTATTTCAAATCCGAGGGCGGTATCAGCCGCGATAAGGTCGAGAAGTACCGCAGCACGAACCTTTACAGCGCAGGCATCGGCTACCAATTTCATACACAGGGCAACAACATGATCACGGTAGACGTAGGTGTTAACGAGATCAACATGCAACGGTTGAATAATACCGACGTTGCCGCATCCGGGGCAATTGTAAATGTGTCTTATTTTCTTGGGAAAAAGTAAGGGCCGCCGGTGCTGCAGATCAGCAATCAACCTGAAATTAAACATGTCTACTAATAATGTATAAACGACTTATCTTATGAACCGCAGAAGTTTGATCAAAAAGTTAGGCGTCACCCTCGGCGCCACGATCGTAAGTTCGGATACCATCGCCAAAATTGCCGGTAACACGTATTCGTACAGCATTCCGCCCAACCCGGCGCATAAGCCGTTCGCGAAACCGGTAACGGCCATTACCCTGGGCGCCGGCAACCGCGGAAACGTATACGGCGGCTTCGCGGCACAATTCCCCGACCAGCTCGATATCATCGGGGTAGCGGAACCGGTGCCCTTCCGCAACGACCGGTACGCGGGAATCCATAAAATTGTCGCCGGGAACCGCTTCAATACGTGGGAGGATGTGTTTAAACGGCCTAAGTTCGCCGATGCGGTGATTATTTCCATGCCCGATAACCTCCACTACGAACCCTGCATGAAAGCGCTGGAAATGGGTTATGACATTCTGCTCGAAAAGCCCATCGCACCTACAGAAAAGGAATGCCGCAACATACTTGCCATGGCTAAAAAAACCGGTCGGATCGTGGCGGTTTGCCACGTTCTGCGATATGCGCCCTATTTCGTAAAAATGAAAGAGCTGATCGCGGCGGGCGCCATCGGCCAGGTAATGAGCGTCCAACACCTCGAGCCCATCGAGCATACCCATATGGCCCACTCGTATGTGCGCGGCAACTGGCACAATTCCAAAGAGACCACGCCCATCCTGCTCGCAAAATCCTGTCACGATCTCGACATCATAAAATGGGTGATCGATAAACCCAGCCGTGAGATCGTTGCGATGGGCGACCTGAAATGGTTCAGGAAAGAAAACGCACCGGAAGGCAGTACCGACCGTTGTACCAGCGGGTGCAGGGTGGAGCGCGAGTGCCCTTACTCCGCCATCCGCGAATATGTGGAACGCGGTGGCCGTAACAAGGTGCTCGATATCCCGGACAATGCCACGGCCGAAGAGAAAAAAGCACTAATCATAGAACGGCTGCACACCACCAACTATGGCCGCTGCGTGTACCGTATGGACAATGACCAGCCCGACCATTACATCACCAGCATCCGCTTTGCGGACAACGTTACGGCCAACTTCTCTATGGAAGCCTTTACCTCGTATGCCGGAAGGCGCACCCGGGTGTTCGGCGCCATGGGTGATATGGCGGGTGATATGACCGAACTGGTGATCACGGATTTCAGGACCGGCAAACAACAGAAACTGAAGCCGGTAGCCGAAGATGTTGAAGGCTACAAGAATAGCGGTCACGGGGGCGGGGACTGGCTGCTGGCCCGCGATTTTGTACAGGCCGTGGCACACCAGGATCCCAAAATGTTAACCTCTACGATAGATGAGTCTATCGAAAGCCACCTGATGGGGTTCATGGCGGAAAAGAGCAGGAAGACGAAAAAGGTGACGGAGGTCGTGGTATAAACTTACTACACTTCGGGTGCTGCTGCCGCGTCTTCCTGCTTCACTTTGGGTTTCTTTACTGACACCGTTCTTGAAGCCGATGGCTTGGGTGAATTTTTTATGGCTGCCCTGTTTTTTGTAACAATAGGCGCTGCCCCAACGTTTTCGGCAGAAATAGCCACCGTTTTTGTCGACTTAACACTCCTGGCGAACTTCTTCGCCAATTTCGCGCTGCTTTTACTGATTGTTTTGGCTATCTTTTTCGAATCCAGTCCCAGGCTTGCAGCCACTTCGGCCACACTTGCGATGAGTGCCAGCTTAATCTGTTTACGGGTATCAGCGGAGCTTGCTTTAGATCGATCTTTCTTCATAAATATACTTATGAGACAAATGTATCGCGTATTTATATTAACTCAATATTATCATTATGTTAATTTCAACTCAAATAATGCCTGGATGCTGCGGTTAACGACATATTAAACCTGACGATTATTTGAACATTTCTTAAGAAACGCTTGATTTATGCTTAATGCACAGGACATAAGTAAACGTTATCCTTGTGAATCACAGCATCCTGACTATGCAACTACAATCGCTCGATCCCGTTCGCCAGCAACATTTTTTTCTCCCGAATGCGTACTCGCACAACGATTACTGGAACAAGCGCCCATTGGCCGATGCGCTTGAAAACGGTTTCCTGTACGTGGAAGCCGATATTTTCCTCCTGTCGGGCCAGTTGATCGTTGCCCATGTTAACCCGTTCTGGAAAAAGAACCGCACGCTCGAAGAGCTCTATTTTGCACCGATCGCGCGGTACCTTGCCACTCCCGGCTGCACCATCGACCGCGATCACCCCGTTACCTTAATGATCGATATCAAGACCGGGGCTGCCAGGACCTATAAAGCCCTGCTTCCGCTGCTGGAAAAATATCGCCACATCCTTACCGTTTGCGAGAACGGCAGGATTAGCCGCAATGCCGTTACGGTAGTGCTTACCGGCAACAAACCCACCGGCATACTCAGTGAAGAAGTTTGTCGCCTGGCATTCATAGACGCCGACCTGAAGTCGATCAAAAAGCGCCCTCTTAACCATGCTATTTCGCCCATGGCCAGCTGCCGGTATTCCCGTTTGCTGAAATGGAGCGGTAAAGGCCCGATACCCGAAGCTGAGCGTACCAGGCTAAAGCTATATATCCAAATGGCACATTTCCAGGGAAAAAAAGTACGGCTCTGGGCTTCGCCCGAAAATGAGGCGGTATGGAAAGAACTGCTCGCCTGCGGCGTAGACCTGATTAACACTGACCGGCTGGTAGCATTGAAAAATTTTCTCGTAGCCGAACAACGAACCCTCTACCCCGGTAAACTGTACGTTTAAGATCACCGGATGGCGGTAACGGGCGTGCGGGGTTTCTAATCTCCCCCGGCATCCCTATATTTACCGCCATTATGCTTACTGTTGAAAAGATCGGCGGCACCTCCATGAGCGCCCTCGATACGGTTATCGAAAACATCATCTTATACAACCGTTCCGGCAACGAGCTGTATAACCGCGTATTTGTAGTATCCGCTTTTTCGGGCGTAACCAACCTGCTGCTCGAAAACAAGAAAACGGGTGAACCTGGTGTATACCATCGCCTGGCAAAGCAACAGGATTTTCATAAACCGCTCAAAAGCCTGGTAGGCAAGCTGAAAACCATCAATAAGAAATATGCGCCGCTGGGCCTTAACCTCGCCGAAGCGGATACCTGCATCGAAACCCATGTGGCCGAAGCGCAAACCTACCTGGAGAACCTTGCAGGTATCCTGGCATCGGGCTATGTAGCTACCGAGGGCATTTTGCAGGCCGCGCGTGAGATCCTGGCCTCTATAGGCGAGAGCCATTCGGCCTTCGTTCTCACGCATATCCTGCAGCACAAAGGGATTAACGCCACCCTGGTAGATCTTAGCGGGTTTGGTGATATCCGCCCGTTCACCATCGATCAGCGTATCAAACATGCCTTTAAGCACATAAACCTGGCGAGTACCATCTGCATTGTAACCGGTTATGCCAAAGGTACCGAAGGGATCATGCGCGAGTTTGACCGTGGCTACTCGGAAGTTACGTTCAGTAAGATCGCTACCGTGCTTAAGCCGCACGAAGCCATCATTCATAAAGAATACCACTTGTCAACCGCCGATCCGGCACTGGTGGGGGAGGAGAATTGCAATCCCGTGGGATTTACCAACTACGACATTGCCGACCAGCTGGCCGACGTAGGCATGGAAGCCATTCACCCAAAAGCCTCCAAACCACTGGAGATGAGCGGTATAAATCTGCGTATCAAAAACACCTTCGACCCGGCGCATTCCGGTACGCTCATCACCCGCGAGTTTATCAGCCCTGCCAAACGGGTAGAAGTGATCACCGGTACTGATAAGCTGCTGCTGGTAGATATTTACGATCCGCTAATGGTGGGTAACGTAGGCAGCGACTTGCAGATCATGCAGGTTTTCGCTAAGCATCACATCAGCTACACGTTTAAAGCAACCAGTGCCAATAGCATCACCATTGTAATATGGGAACGCGACTTTGCCAAAAAACTGGTAAGCGACCTCGCTGCCTATTTCGAAAAGATCACCGTCGAGAAAGTGGCCATGGTTTGTTTACTCGGCTCGAACATGGACGAACCCGGTCTGCTTGCTAAAGCTGCGGGTGCCCTCACGGATGCCGGCGTAAATATTGTGGGCGCGGGTTTCGCCCTGCGCAAAGTGAACTTCCAGTTCCTGGTAGCCCGCGAGGATTTCGAGAAAGCGGTGATCGGGTTAAATAAAGTGGTGGGATAAACGGCTGAAGAGCGGCATTGCGCACCGGCATCGTACCGGCTCATCGGTGGTAGCCAAAGGTGTCGGAAGTATCGGTCAATTTACGTTTTAGCATGCCCGCCGCCATGGTATACCCGCCGTCACTGCCATCCACAAAGTGGATATGCCCGTCTTCGAGATCGCGTACATAGCACGACATCACAGAGTCGCGGCTGACGTGCAGGCCATACAGGATCTCGCCGGTGCTTTCCAGTTTGCCCAGCGCCTGCTGCAGTTCTTGCTGCTGTTGCATCGTACCGGAGATCACGGTATTAATGCGACCATCCATCACCAGCGTGTCCGACATTTCTACCAGGCGGTTAAGGTAATTCCGGCCCTTCGCGGTGCGGAAATAGATCCCGGCAAATAACATCCTGAGCCAGTTCTTGAACAGCCCAACATACCGGATCCTGCCCAGCTGCAGGCGCATTTCGTCGCTTAACCGGTTAAAAGTGGTTTTCATGCGCAGCTTCGCCACCGATATCGGCTGCCGCTTTTGCGGGTTACCATAGATCCTGTCCAGCAGGCCGATCACTTTCCGGAAAGCGGCAGCCTGGTCCTTTCCGTTGGTAGCTACTACCAGCAACGTAACCACTTCCTGTGTACCCGCGGGCGGCGGGATCCGGTCCCAGCGGCATTGCATCCCTTCCAGGTCAAGCTCGCCATCCTGCGGAAGGTGATCCGCGACAGCCTTATCTGCATCTTTAACAAGCTTCTCGCTGTATGTGAGGCCGTCACCCAGGATCACCGGGATCGGGAATTTTTCCGTCAGGCTGAATTTGGCGATCGTTAACCTATGTCCTTCGTGATAGAGTCGCTCCACCGGAACACTCCCCACCCTCAGGTCGAGCTGAAAGTTGCCCAACGTATTTTCTTTGTGGAGAATAAGCGCACGCATCACCGGCTGCAGCAGGCTCGGGGGTATCAGCATCGTAGCACCGTCTCCGCCGAAGAAAAAAGGGATGGTGATCTTTGCCCGGTAGGCGATGTTCAACGCGGTCACGATGCTGCCTGTGGCAACAAGGTTGATGGTTTCGTGTAATCCGCTCAGCACCGCGGGTGTCGAATTTTTTACATCCGTGATCACCACGAACCAATCGGCCGGCACCTCCACGAACAGCCCCGGAACACCCAACAGATCGTACATGCTGCTGACGGAAGCCGGCAGGTCCGTATAAAAATGATCGCTTGTGCGGGACTGGGTCATTTATCAATGGGTTGCGATCGGTTCTCTCGCGCTTTTAATATACGCTTAAACTGAAAACAAAGTACGATTTCCTTCATTCACCGCCCGTTTTTCATCATTCACCGGCACACTTCCACTGCCTGCCAGCTTGTTATAGGCGAAAATGGCTTACTGCGATACTTTTGATTCAACAAACGACAACAAAAACTCAACGTCATGAAAACAACATACTTTTTTACCACAGCATTATTAATACTGGTTGCCACCACCGGCTTCGCCGATGATAAAAATAAAGAGTCGAAGAAAGCCAGGAACGAAAAGGCCACTGAAAAATCAGTTACAAAATTCACCTCTTTTAAAGCGCCTGAATTTAACTGGGGAAGCCCTGAAGACGCAACGATCGCCATCGAAAACATCCACGCGGCAAAAATGGCCTTCGCATTGCCTAAATTTGTTTGGGGAGAGGATACCGAAGTAACCGTCGAAGAAAAAACAGCGGAGATCAAATTACCAGCTTTCGTTTGGGGAAACCCCGAAGAGGTTGAAATGCCTGATCCTTTAAAATAGCCTGCTTCCGGTCCGTATATAAATACCCCGATTCCAGCCTATATACGGCTCGCCGGTTTTAGTTTTTTGAAGCCCGCCTTTCACACCCTTCTCATCCGCTGCATCTCTCCTGCCGAAAAGGTGTTTTTTGAAAGGAAACGCCTTTTCCCGCTTTTGGCTTTCCTGCTGCTATCTGCAAATATTTTTGCAGGTTGATACCAGCAGGAATTTTTTACGTCTATCCCCAGGATCAGTACGGGCTCTTTGCGAATACGCGTATACGTCTCAATATACCGGTCTCATCCCGGTGATCAGAATTAACCATAAACCGCATTACCCAGCCACCAACTGTTATAACAAAACGTACGGCGGGTTGAAGAAGGTCAGCTACTGCAATTTACCGGGTGACCTGCACGATAATACGGAAAGCATGAATTCCCTGCAAATCCGCCCCGGGTATAAAGCCCGAAATACCTGTATATCGGTGGCGGCGCATTCATAGCCGGGGAATCGTCGCCTGGTATCCCAGGACCGGAGTTACAACTTCACCGCCAATTTTCCGCCGTTCACCGCCCCTGTTCCGCTGCCCGCCAGTTTGCTGTAGGCCGGCCCGGCTTTCCGCTATACTTTTGATTCAACAAACAACAACATAAAACAATTAGTCATGAAAACGACACATATTCTTACCACAGCTTTATTAGTAATGGTTGCTGCCAGCGGTTTTGCTGATGATAAAAATAAGTCTTCAAAAGAAACAGGTAACACTCCGTTATCCGCTAAGTCACCCGTAAAATTCAAGCCTTTTAAAGCGCCTGAATTTAACTGGGGCAACCCCGAAGAGGTGGCTAAAAACGTGGAGAACACACCGGTAACTAAACTGCGCTTCCCGCTTCCTGAATTCGCTTCAGGAGAAAACACCGAAGCAACCGTAGAAGAAAACGTTACGAAAATAAAATTGCCGGCTTTCGTTTGGGGAAACCCCGGTGAAGTTCAGGAGCCGAAATAACGGGATTTTGCGACAGCGTACATTACTCCCTTCAAACGTTAAATTAATGTTAAAAGTAAAGTATTTCATAAAAATCCTGTAACGCTTCGAAACCTGGTCTCGTCTTATTATCAAACAACATCAAATATCAACAACAAACAATAACCAACTTAATCAACAACATCATGAAAACTCTAAAAATAACTTTCCTGGTAGCCTGCGCAATGTTCACCGCATTGTTTACACAAGCCGGCACTATCAAAACGGCAAACGATAAACTGAGCATGGACTATGCGATCGTAGCGTATGTCGACGCTTTCAGCCATGGCAAAAATGAAAACCTGGCTTCGGTATTAGACAAAGATGCCAAGATGACGGTACAACGCGGTAAAAGCATCCTCACTTACAACAAGGCTAACATCCTCCAGATCGCCAAATATACCGAGGGTACCGAGCAAAACTGCAAAACCAGCTATTCGGTGATCGAAAACCTGCCAGGCCAGGTGATCGTGAAAGTGAACCTTGATTACGAAAAATTCAGCCAGGTAAATTACGTAACCATGTTACAAACAGATAAAGGCTGGAAAATCACCAACGTATCCAGCGTGTATAATTAATTAGTTTTAGTGTTAATAGAGAGAAAAGAGCCTGCTTGCTTCGGTAAGCGGGCCTTTTTTTTAAAGCATCAGTGCAAACCTTTCCCTATCGGTTACTGTATTTCAAGTATCTTTAGTACCATGAATCAATGTGATGACCTGTTGCCGGCATTTTTTTGTGTTCCGGACATTACCGGATTTACCAGGCTCATCGCTACCGCGGATATCGAATTCAGCAAAGAGATCATTCCCGGCTTACTACGCAGGCTGGTGGACTCCAACATCCTGAAAATGAATGTAGGCGAGATCGAGGGCGATGCCATCTTTTTTTACCGCACCGGGAGATTACCTGCCGCGGCGCGCGTAATTAAACAATGTCACCTGTTCTTTAGCACGTTCGAAACATACATCGCTACTTATAAGAAAAGTCACCCGGAACATTACGAAAAGCACCTGGCCGATGGGCAGCTGGGTTTGAAAGTGATCATCCACTATGGATGCGCATGCCCGGCGAACATCAAAGGCCGCACCAAGCTAATTGGCAAAGACGTGATCATTGCGCACCGGTTGCTAAAAAATAGCCTCGACGAAAATGAATACATCCTCTTTACGGAAGACTACGTGCGGCGCGTACGGCGCAATTATGGCGGAGTGATCTTTGCCGAAGACTGGCGCTCGGGCTCAGAAACTTACGAATATATCGGCGAGGTGAAGTACAACTACCTTACGCCCGATGAATTCGGGCGTGCCGAAGATTAAGCCACCTCGTAAGAGATCAGCATAATAACCACGAAACCGATCCCCGTTACCACCAATCCGCCCATAAAAATATTGTACGACCAGGAAAGCAGCCGGTATTTTTTAACAAGCACCGAGCCGAGGTGGTAAATGTCGACCGACATGCTATCATACAGCGCCTCGTTCTGCTCTTTCAGCAGGTTTATCTGGTCCACGAATTCCTGCAGTTTCAGCTGTGCGAAGTTACCGAAGAACAACACGCTGCTTTGCTTATTGGCAAGCTCAAATTTCTCTTTTGAGGTGATATTCGGCCGTGCCGAAAGGATGGCGAATACTACCGCCGTGAGACTGCTCAGCAACAGGATGGCCATCGGGAACACGAACCTGACGCTGCCAAGCTCTCCCTGGCTGGAAAAAGTGAACCCGGTGCCAAACAGCGTGATGATCAGTGATACGATAATGGTATTAATACTGATCATAATATTTGCTTTATTGTCGGCAAGTGAGCTCAGGTCGATGTGATACTGGTACACGGACCGGTACAAAGTTTCGATTCCCCTGCCCAGCTTTGGCGGCTTATTAAGCCCGCTCTTTTCAAGCTTCAGCTGGTTCTTCTCCCCGGCCTCTTTCACCTCTTCCAGGGTGGCGCGCTGCTTTCGGATATTATCTTCGCGTTGCTCGCCATAGAGTGTAAGCGCTTCTTCCGTTTTAAAAGTGATGCTGAGCAGGAAATTAAGCTGCTCCTGCTCCCATTCCACCGCCGAATAACGTTTCCCCAACAGGCGTTCCCATTCTATGCGAAGCAGCTCCGCCCGCCGGGTGAACTTCTTTTTGCCAATGCTGATGTAATCTGCATCATGCAATATTTCTTGTAAGGTACCATCAGGAACCGAATCGAACCGCGTCGATAAAATAAGACTTTCTATTTCGGCAATGTCTTCCAGCTTATATTCGCCGTCTAGGTAATCCTTCATGATGGCTGCGCTGTGCGCTTCATGCCCTTCATAGCTGCGCGTATAACCGGTGTCGTGAAACCATGCCGCCAGCAGGAGCACCTCCAGGTCGCGGCTGCTCAGGTCATAAGCTGCAGCCAGTTCCTTGCACGCTTTTACTGTTTGCAGCGTGTGCGGGTAGTTGTGGTATACGTGGTCACCGGAAAGCTTCTCCTTAAAAAGGTCGAAAACATATACCGAAGCGTTCTTAATAATGGGGTTCGTATTTTTCATTTGTCGCTGTTAGCTGCCTGGCAGCTTAATTACATTAATAAAAGTGCACCAGGCCAGATCAGTGCAGTTACCGCACCTTCCCGGTACTGATCAATACATAATAAACGACGATTAACAAGCCGTTAGCCGCCGGCTATAGCTTTTTAACCAAAACTATGCTGCCTCTATTTGGTTTATACATAGCCCGTTAAAATCAAACTATGAACAGAGTTTTATCTTTTTTGTTAGTCGTGCTCGGTATTTCTCTCGTATGCGGATGCATACGTAAAAAAAAGGATGACAGTAAACACGAAAAGAGCCACAAAAACGAAGATAAAAAAGAATTGGTGAACACCATTTTTACGATGCCCAAAGAGTTGAAAGAAATTTCGGGAATCGTGTTCGAAGACAGCACCGTGGTACTTGCCATTAATGATGAAGAAGGTTACCTGTACCGTTACGACATCCGGAAAGAAGCGATCGTTTCCAGGCTCAAATTCGCAGGGCCTGCTGATTACGAAGATGTTGCGCTGGTTGGCAGCGACGTGTATATCGTAACCAGCAAGGGAAGTCTTTACCACATTAAAGATTACCGTTCCAAAGCCTTTAAAGTTTACAAGTTCAATACCCCGTTAAAAGAAAAGAACAATATCGAAGGCCTGGCTTACGACAAAAGGAATAACCGTTTACTGCTCGCGTCGAAAGACGAAGGCATGGATAACGACAAAGACAAAGAAGTATTTGCTTTTAGCCTGGCAACGCGCACCTTAAATACCAAACCCGTATATTCTATCAGGCTCGCCGATATAGAGGCTTTTTTTAAGGGTGATGCCATCGAAGAAACCTCCAAGAAATTTCTGAAAGCCATTGGAAACCAAAACCTGAGCGAAGTGGTACGGCCATCCGCCATTGCGGTTCACCCGGGAACGGGCAACTTGTACGTATTATCGTCCATAAACAATTTTATCGCCATTATTAACCCACAGGGGAAGATGATCGACGCCATACAACTGAAAGGGAAAGAGTTTTCTCAACCGGAAGGGCTCGCATTTTCGCCGGCAGGCAAGCTATATGTATCTAACGAAGGAAAGAACTGGAGCGGGAATATCATTCAACTAGATTATGAAGATTAATTCATTGATAACAGGCTTCGGCGTGTTTTCGTTATTATTCCTGGCAAGCTCCTGCAGTACCCGGAAACCCTGGTACGAGAAAAGTCAGCGATCATGGGCAACGGCAGGCTCACCCGACAGCCTTAAGCTCCTGTATTCCGTTTTCCTGGTGGGAGATGTGGGCAACCCCGACAAAAACCGGCAGGAACCAACCCTTAAACTGCTGCAAAACCAGGTAAATCACCGCAACGAAGCGGCCATCGCCCGTGCAGATACCGCCAATACCACCCGCGAAGAAGATGCGGTGATCTTCCTGGGCGACAATATTTACGAAAGCGGCCTTCCGGAACCTGACGCCGTAGACCGCAAGGAAAAAGAACGCCGCATTATCGAGCAGATGAACGTGGTGAAGGGATTTAGAGGCCGCGCCATATTTGTGCCCGGCAACCACGATTGGCATGAAATGGGACCGAAAGGTCTCGAAACGGTGAATCGCGAAGAACGGTTTGTAGAAGAGTACCTAAAGGCTGGCGATGTGTTCCTTCCCAGCAACGGCTGCGGAGGCCCGGTAGAGATCCGGATGAACAACGACCTGGTGATCATCGCCATCGATACCCAATGGTGGCTGCATAAATACGAGAAGCCGCTGGCGCCTGATAACGGCTGCAGCGTGTCAAGCCGCCCTGAGCTTATCAGCCAGGTTAAAGATATCATCCTGCGAAATAAAGGCAAAAATATCCTCATCGCGCAGCACCACCCGCTGTTTAGCAACGGTACACATGGCGGGCATTTTACCCTGAAGGATTATTTTTTCCCCCTCACCCTGTTGAGAGACAACGCCTATATTCCCCTTCCGCTGATCGGCTCCATTTATCCGCTGCTAAGGCAATACGGTATCGCCCGGCAGGACCTTTCCAATAAAGATTACCAGCAGCTGAAGCGCGGTTTGTTATCCATTCTTGAAGATGAAAAGAATGTGGTACTTGCCACCGGGCACGAGCATGCGCTCCAGTTTAATAAGTACAAAGACCTGAACCACATTATCAGCGGCGCCGGAAGTAAATCCAACAGGTTGATCAAAGGCAACGGTGCCTCATTTACGCATGGAACCAAAGGATTCGCACGTGTAAACTATTATGATAACGGGCAATGTTGGGTGGAATTCTGGGAACCCGAAGGAGATGGCGCGAAAGGGAAGCTCATGTACCGTACGCCTTTATACGCCATTCCGCCCAAAGGGATTGTAGAAGCGCGGGAAGAGAAGCTGATGAATTATAAGGACAGCACAAAAGTACTGGCAGCGGGCGACTCCTACCGGGCCGGTAAGTTCCAGCGGCAGCTATACGGCGAACACTACCGTGAATCGTGGGCAACGCCGGTAAAGGTAAAATACCTGGACCCGTCGGTGTTTGCCGGGGGACTTACTCCCGTTAAAATGGGCGGCGGCCACCAGACCACTTCGCTGCAGCTGCAGGGTAAAGACGGCAACCTCTACCAGTTCAGGCTGATCGATAAGGATCCTTCGCGCTTGCTCCCCGAGGGTTTCCTGAAAACCTTTGCCGAAGATTTTGTGCAGGACCAGATCTCCTCCGCCCATCCATACGGGGCGATGGCAGTGCCCGACATGGCGAAAGCGATCGGGATCTATTACGCCAGTCCGCAATTAGTATACATGCCTAACAGCAGCCTGCTGGGGCCGTATATACAGCAGGTGGGCGGTAAAATGGGCTATATAGAGGCACGGCCTGACGAAGATGTGTCAGACTTCAAATCCTTTGGCAACGCAGCCAACGCCATCAGCACCAAAAAGCTGTACGAAAAGTTGCGGGATGATAATGACAACGAAGTGGACCAGAAGATGTTCCTTAAAGCCCGCCTGTTCGATATCCTGATCGGCGACTGGGACCGCCACGAAGACCAATGGCGCTGGGCGGAATTCAAAAAGGAAAAGGGATCGGTGTACCGGCCTATCCCGCGCGACCGTGACCAGGCTTTCGCCAAATATGATGGGTTGCTTCCATCTATCGCAAGTAAAGCGATCCCGGATCTGCAGTCGTTCACCTACGATATTAACAATGCCGTACAACTGTCTATTGCGGCACGTAACCTTGACCGAAATTTCCTGAATAAGCTCTCGGCAGACGATTTTCTGAAGGCCGCTGACGAGATTTCGGCCAAACTGACCGATGCCGTGATCACTTCATCGGTAAAAAAGATGCCTCCTGAAGCCTTCGCGCAGTCGGGCGAA
Source organism: Hufsiella ginkgonis (assembly GCF_009834915.1). Taxonomy (GTDB): domain Bacteria; phylum Bacteroidota; class Bacteroidia; order Sphingobacteriales; family Sphingobacteriaceae; genus Hufsiella; species Hufsiella ginkgonis. Next base: position 421,031 of record NZ_WVHS01000005.1, read on the forward strand.
GAGATCATTGCCAAGTTAAAATCGCGCCGCGGGCAACTATCGACGGCTGCGGTTAAATATTACGAAGCGCTTTCGAAGGTGGTTACCGTGGCCGGCACCGATAAAAAGGAATTCTTTAAGATCGAGCAGTTGCCCGAAAGCACCAAAGTGCAGATATTCAAGATAGACAGTAATGAAAAGGTATCGAACAAGATATTCGAACGTACCTTTCACAGCAACGAAACAAAGGAGATCAACCTCTTCGCCCTTGCGGGAAAAGACAGCCTGACAGTTACAGACCGGGATGCCGCCCGCGCCATTAAAGTACGCTTTGTGGGCGGCGATGGCAAGGATGACATAAACACCAGCGCCACGAGCCAACATGTAATTGTTTACGACAACAAAGAGGGCAACCACATCAATGCCGGGAAAAGGACTACGCTGAGGTTGTCTAAAGACGATTCCGCCAACTTTTACGACCCGGATGCCTTCGAATACGACAAAAAAGGCCCGATACCTTACGGGGATTTTAATGGCGACGATGGCCTTTTCGTAGGACTTGGCTATGGGATCAAGAAATATGGCTTCCGCAAAGATCCTTACGCGTATGAAACCGATCTCGCGGGCGCCTACGCACCCAAATCGGGTGCTTACCTGTTCAGGTACCGCGGCACTTTTTATTCGGTGCTCGGAAAAAACAATGATATCATAGCCACCGCCAAATACAACAGCCCTAAATACACCATTAACTATTACGGGGAAGGCAACTCTACCGAAAACATCGACAACGATAACCTTTTTTATCGTTTAAGAACACAAAACCTCAGCGCTTCGCTCCTCTTCCAGCATCGCTTTACGAAAGCTTTTAAAATGGGAATCGGTCCCGGGTTTGAATATTATAAGGTAACGCGTCCCGAGAAAAGGTTTGTAAACACCGCCGCCTTTCCCGAAAAAGAACAGGTGGAAGTTCCCGCCCGGTTTGGAACGGTAAGGTCTTACCTGGACATCGACTTTGTCGACAATCCGGTCTTCCCCGGTTCGGGAGTGAAGTTCCGTACGGAAGCAAACTACTTTAATGAATCCGGCGGAACTAATTTTAACTCGCTGCAGCTCAAAACCATCGGCTCATTTTACGCGACCCCCAACTTTAGCTTCCCTGTAACCCTGGCATTGCGAGCTGGAGCCGCTAAAAACTATGGCGATTATAAATTCTACCAAACTAATTCCCTGGGCAGTAACTCCTACCTCAGGGGATACAGGAACAACCGTTTCAGCGGTCGGAGCTATGTTTTCCAAAACACGGAGCTGCGCTTTAAGCTTACTGACCTGCGGAACTATATCTTTACCGGCAACCTGGGCGTGTTCGGTTTTTATGACTCGGGCCGGGTTTATTCCGCCAGCGCCGAATCAGGAAACTGGCATCATGGTTATGGCCCCGGCGTATGGATCAACTTCTACAACAAGTTCCTGGTAACTACCGCTTACGGTATTTCGGGGGAAGGTAAGTACTTCACATTTACGGCAGGAATGCCATTTTAGGATCTTTCAATCCGCTGCATCCCCGTGTGAGTTCTCCATGTGCGCTGTGTTATAAGACATTTTTTCAACATAGCGCGCAAGGAGAACTCACATAGGCACACGACCGATTACTACTACTCTATTACGGCCGCCGACGATGCGTCGGCCTTGGTACTTGCCGCCAGTTGCAGCGCATTATAGGCATTTACCACACCGCCCGATAAACAAACCTCCGAAAAGTCGAGTTTACCCGCATTCTTCACTTTCACTTTATGGTCCACCTTAGTTACCGAGCGCATAATAATATCCTTTACCTGTATGGCTGAAAGCGCCGGGTAATAAGAGCGGATCAATGCCGCCAACCCGGCTACCACCGGTGAAGCCATACTTGTACCATCGTGTTCTTTATATAAGGAGTTGGGAATGGTGGAGTTGATCTTTACCCCGGGTGCGAATACGTCCACCGATTTTTTTCCGTAATTGGAAAAGTCGGCTACCAGGTCTTCGTCGTTCTTCCAGCCTGATGCGCCAACTTCAATCCAGGGTGCAACGCTGCCCATGGTAACGCCCACGGAGTCGCCATAGTTGCGGTTAGGGAAATTAGGGATCTTGTCCGTATTCTCTCCATCGTTTCCGGCTGCGTGGATCAGCAGCACGTCCTTAGCTGCGGCATACCTGATCGCAGAATCGACCAGGCCCTTAAAGGGAGAAAATGATTTTCCAAAGCTCATGTTAATTACTTTGGCGCCGTTATCAGCCGCATAGCGGATGGCGTTAGCTACATCCTTATCACGTTCGTCGCCATCGGGTACGGTGCGCACCGACATGATACGAACATTATCCGCTACCCCTTTTACACCGACGTTATTATCGCGCACCGCGCCAATGATGCCGGCTACGTGGCTGCCATGATCGGCGTCGGGACCAGCCACATCGCCATTGCCGTAATACTTCTCTTTATTATTTTCGTAATTATCGCCTACGATGCTGCGCGGATCGAAGTCGAGGTTCAGGTGATAGCTGATCTGCGTATCGTAATACTTGAGGCCTTCGTTCATGTCTTCGTCGAACGCTTTATAATCCGGATCTTTTTTCAGGGCGGCCTTAATCACCTTGATGGTTTTCGACTCCATGTCGTTAGCAGGCTTATATTTGTCCAAATCTTCCATGGTAAGTACCGGCCTGGCGATCTTGCGGGTGATGCTATCCGTATACCGCTTAAGTGTATGGTAATACTCCTGGCCATACTGCGCATTCTGCAGCTTATTCATGTACTCGGTCATAAATATGCGGTACCGCAAAAACTGCTTGCGTTCTTCGGCGCTTAGCGGGGTAGTGGGGAGCACCGATTCAAATTTCGGCTTGTAGATACGCACCTGCCGGGCGATCTCGAGATTATCCCATTGTACGTTGCCTTTGGCAGAGCCGATAAAATTCCAGCCATGTACATCATCGGCATAACCGTTTTTATCATCGTCTTTCCCGTTCCCGGGGATTTCCTTAGGATTTGTCCAGATCACGGCCTTCAGGTCCGGGTGATCGGTTTGTACGCCGCCATCTATCACGGCAACGGTTACGGGCTGGCTCTTCTTTCCTTTCAGCAGGCTATAGGCCTTCTCGGTACTGATGCCAAATACACCATCCGACTGCAAGTCGAGATTTTGCCAGTTGGGCACCGGTTTCTCTTTTGGCTGTGCCACAGAGCACAACGGCAGCAGTGCTACAGCGATCAGGCTGGTTAATTTATTCACTCTCATATCTTAATCTTTTACAGAAGAACTAACGAAAAAAACCGACGTGCGATTTCTGTTAATTCCCAAAATCTAAATTATTACATCAGTATGAAAATCAAATGAAATACTGAGGATAAGCAAAGGTAGAAACGGTTAGGTATAAAGCAAGAAAACCCTCGTGCAATGCACGAAGGTTTTCAATAAAAGT
>NZ_WVHS01000006.1 GCF_009834915.1 Hufsiella ginkgonis
CGTATGTATCCAGAAATTCAAGGCTTTCGGGCTTATTGGTTTTTGCGGCCTGCTGAATGCACCGTCAAAGCGAATGATTTCCGTCCGGGCTAATTGTGCCAGAAACTTTTCCAGCAATGCCTGGGTGATAGCCAGTCGGTCGGCAATGGCTGTCAGATCAGCCACTCCGTCCACTCCTTGCAAAATTTCATACTGTCGCCTGTTCAATACCCGAAACGAGTGCGGATATGAACAATTGACTGTATAGCCGTAATCGTCATTGATCAGGCCGGAAAGCAGTTCTGGCGATCTACGCGGCACTAAATCTTTAGTCATCTTCAATAGTATTAAGTTCCACAGTCGCAATTGACATCAACGGTGGTCGCGTTCAGATAACCTTTACCTCTGGTATTTTCAATCATTGTCAAGCAGCATGTCGTTTTCTTCAATATCAACATAGCTGGAGCAATTGCAATGAATACGAGGTGGTGGTTCAGAACGGAGAAGTTCAGGGCACGACTATGACTGGAACTAAGGGTGGTGATGTTACTGATTACGTAACAGTGATAAATTTAGATGAAGCCCCATATCTAGGCGCAATAACCAATTATACCGTCGATGTACAAACAGGCTACACCTCAGGAGTCGCCGCAGATGAGCAGACAATCAAAAACGACATCCTACTCCAGGCTTTAGAGAGAAGCTCTATCAGGGAATGCATCAGCCTTGATCTCAATCCTATCATAACATATCCATTACCGACACCGTGAAAAAGGTAATACTGCAGAATGGCTATCTGGATGTCTTTTCCGTTCGCTTCAGCGAACAGGATACGGAAGAATGTGTCGTAAAGCTCAGGCGGGAACTTTCAGCGATGGAACTCAAAGTCGAAGGCCGCGACATCTACGACAACAGGATTGTTGTTGAACGTAATTGGATTGGTTACAGGCTAGAAGGTTGATTAATTAGGGTATCACTTTCAGGCCGGTTGAAAAAAGCGACTGGAATCAGCAAAGCGCATAGAATGGCGATGACCAGCGAGACTATGAGAACGATATAGCGACGACGCTTTGGGCATCGTTATCACCAATTGCTTGGATTAGTAATGCGAAAAATAATAAGAGAGCGGGAGGTCTTGGTTACAGAACGTAGATGACTTTACCGGGTTCACTTCCAAAATTTTTATGAAATAGCCTTTAAACCGTTACAAAAAGAGTATATGAAAGCGCCTCAATTATTACAAAGGATTGTTAAGGTTTTCGCGCGCGAAAATTGCTGAAAGAATAATAGATTGTTGACTTTAATATTTCAACGCTTGTTGAAATATTAAAGTCAACAATCTATCTGGTCATGGTTTACTCGTGGATGCAAAGTGGTACCTTACAATCAAGATGATGCTTTGAAGTTTAACCTTATATCTAACAACTCTCCTATGAAAATTGTTTTTACGCTGCTTTTCTTTATTCTTTCCGTAGCCATCGCCAGATCACAAACTCCTCCCGGAGAACCGCCCGTTTATTCCCTTTCCGTAGTAATGAAAGTCAAAGACATTACCTCGGTCATTACCATCAGCGAGACTAAGATAAACGCCCTGTATACGTTTTTTCAAAAAGAAGAAACGGCCTTTGCTCATGCAAGAGACACAAATGCACCATCACTGCAAACCCAGGCGTTGATCGCCTCGCTCAAAGCAGAGTTCCGGACAATCCTTACTCCGCAGGAGCTGAAAGCATATAGTGCCAAACGCAGAGGCGCCTATTATGCCGAGACAGACAGCACCATTACACGGCAGCCAGGCAACCGCCGGTAACATATATATTACTATCATTTCGACAGCTTATATCCACCTAGTCCAGACCGGAATAAGTTGAGCACGCTCTTTTCTTTTAACCTCCATTGTATCAATTGGCATTTACGCAGTCCCTTAACAGATTATTATGAGACTTTACCTAACCATCATCATTTCATTTCTACTGGTTTCTTCGTCCCGCTCGCAAAACAAACTGGATTCCACAGGTAACGCTGGCGTTGGTACCAAAACGCCGCTCGCGCTATTTCATGTACTTCCAAGCGGCACCAGGGTCACTGCCACCGGTTCTGACAATATCCCGTTTGCGGGGATGTTCGAGGGGCCGAACGCCAATTTTACCACCGTAAGCGCGGCAGTGAATTCAACAGTCGGAATTCTTTCCAATGCTTCCCAGGCCGCCGATGCGGGTGGTACGCTCTCTTTTGGCGGAAAGTATTCAGGCGATAGCTTCGCCGATTTCGGCATGATCAAAGGAGGAAAGAGCAACGGTTCATCCGGTCATTTTGGCGGGTACCTGGCATTTGGTACCCATTTACACGGCGGCGGTTTATCTGAGCGGATGCGCATAGATGAAGTAGGAAACGTGGGGATCGGGACGACGACTCCCTATTATTACGGCAGCGGTTACAAGGGATTGGCAATAAACGGGAGTTCATCCTCAACGATAGATTTTATGCAGGGCGGTAACCGCAAGGGCGTTATATGGGGAGACGTTAACGGCCTGGGTTTCGATGCGCCTTATGGAACGTCCCTGCACTTCCTGACCGACAACAACGAGAAGATGGTCATCCAGTCTAACGGGAGCATCGGCATGGGACAGCCGCTCCCGCGGGCACGCCTCGAGGTCGGCCCGCCGGCTGCGGGTGGCCCTTCCGGATTGTTCCGTTTAGCGGGCAACCAGGCATGGGGGCATGTACTTACCCTTTCAACAGATATGCCAGGTACGGACGATCCGCGGCTGCTTTTCGGTTACCGCGGCGGCGCCAAGCAATGGTCGCTCGGCGGTTCGCAGAACACTACCCGCTTTGGCATATGGGAAGACGGGGGCGACGGTGTGTATGGTTCCGGCTTCGAAACTGAACGGTTTACCGTTCTGCCGGGAGGGAATGTGGGGATCGGGACATCAGGTCCTGATGGAAAACTGGTAATTACTACAAGTTCAGATACTTTTCCTACTCTTCGCCTGGCTCCTAATAATGCCTACGGGTGGAACTTCTATGAACGCGCTACGGATGGTGATCTTTCGATCGCAGGTGAAAATAACAATGTCGATATACAAACTCTCTATTTGAAACGCAGTAATGGAAACGTTGGGATCGGGACCGTCGCGCCCAATGAAAAGCTGACCGTGGCAGGAAAAGTTCACGCCAGGGAGATAATAATCACCGCAACGGCAGGGGCCGACTTTGTGTTTGCCGACGATTATGCACTGAAGCCGCTGCATGAAGTAGAGCAGTACGTTAAAGAGAACAAGCATCTGCCCGAGATCGCCCCGGCAGCCGATATGCAGAAAAACGGGCTGCAGTTGGGGGAGATGAATATTAAGCTGCTGCAGAAGGTGGAGGAACTGACGTTGTATTTGATTGAATTGAAAAAAGAAGTGGAAGTGCTAAAAAAACAGATAAAGAAATAGTTTAAATAAACAATCATCACTATCAAACAATGAAAATCCAATTCATTGCAGCGCTGACTGTTCTAGCCGTTGTCGCCCACGCACAGGAAAACATGCTGCCAAAAGTAATTCCACCTTCACCGGAAACAGCATCTCTGGGGAAGTATTCAGAGATCACTACCTCGCTTTATACCGGCAATCCGGGAATTGGAATTCCGCTTTTCACAACCCAAAATCAATCACACCCAGTTTCTGTGAGTCTGAGCTATAGCGGCACAGGCATCCGCGTGAGTGAGGAACCGAGCAGGGTCGGACTTGGTTTTACACTGAATGCAGGCGGTGCCATCACTCGTGTAGTTCGTGGCCTTCCGGATGAAAGTGGATGGGGATATTTTTCTACCAGTGCCGCATTCCCGATGGCAAAGGCGGGTTGGACAAGCGGCCTTACCGATAGTGAGTATGCCTTCGTCGAACAGATAGCCTGGGGTCAGCTTGATGCTGAACCGGATGTGTATAGTTTTAATTTCATGGGAGTTTCTGGTAAATTTTTTTACGATGAGGATGGAAACTGGCAATGTACAAACAATGCTGACCTGAAGATTACCAGTCCATTAACAGAATCAGGTGATGAATGGACGGTTACGGACAACAAAGGAACTGTTTACTACTTTGGAAGCACCAGCAATTCCAGGGAATTTTCGTCGACAACGGTAGAAGATGTTCATGGTTTTCTGACCTATCCTACAGGCTGGTACCTGACAAAGATTAAGTTTGCAGATGGAAGCAGCGATGTAACTTTTTCTTATAGTTCGCCCTTGTCCTACAGTTTTACACTGTCCGTGCAGCAAACGACAAATTACATTGTTTCAACATCGTCGCCGACTTTCAATGGGTTGGTGACAAGATCGATCACCCAGGGAGTTATTTCGCCTGTGCTTTCTTCCATCGACCTTCCAAACGAAACGATAAACTTTACTTATGGCAGCACCTCCGCTGTCCGGGGAGGTAAGTATCTTTCAAAAATTGCGCGATATTCTAAATCGGCCGCCCAGGACATACAATCATTTCAATTCACTTACTCCACCACAGGCCGTTTTAAGCTCACGGAAGTTACAGAATATTCAGCCTCCAACGCCGCGGGCAAAAAATACCAATTATACTATAACGCAACCGCTTTGCCAGAATTCGATTCTTTTGCGCAGGATCACTATGGCTTTTACAACGGCGCAAGCAATTTAACGCTGATCCCTTACCTGGCATACCCATTCCAGGATAGCATTCATTGCGCTAATCGTAATGTAAACCCTGCCGTTATAGCCGCCGAATCACTGATCAAAATAGTATACCCTACGGGTGGGTCTACAGAATATCAGTATGAGGCGCATAGTTACGTCGACAGCTTTTCATTAGATTCAATATTCATCGGTGGAATCCGTGTGAAGCGTATCAAGATAGATGACGGCAATGGTACCATCCAGACAAAGAGATATGAATATTTAAACCCATACGTTTATCAGCCCATTCCGAACGGGGCAGCTTTTTACTCTTATACCTACACAACGGTACCCGGTTCTTGCGTCGGATCGTCTACACCTACTACCTATACAGTGTTGACATCCGGCAATAATTTTTCGTACGGAGGTTGGGGATCCGATCTCATTGCGTACGGCAAAGTGATCACTTACGACGGCGAATCAGGCGAGAAGGGAAAAACCATTTCTTATTTTACCGAAGCGGAAGTGTCTAGCGGCACCGGCTTCCCCTTTGCGCCGGGTGCGGTGCGAGACGCACAAGGGGGCCTACTACTTAAAGAGGAGGTTTACTCTGCATCGTCAATTCTTATCCATTCTATTATTAATGAATATGACGTAACAGAACGAAGCCATGTTTATGGATTTAAGGCGGGCTTTCTCACAGATTATACCTGCTGGGATGCGACTAATTTAGGCCGCACATACGATCTACTAGCCGTTACTTCCTTTGGCATTTATTCACAATGGGTCACATTGAAAAAAACCACTGAACGATCCATGGCAACCGGTAGTTCCTCCGTGTACACGGAAACTGTGAAGAACTTCTATTATAACAATACAGTTCACCGAAATGTCACCCGTGAACAATCTGTGGACAGCAAAGGAAATGAATATAATTCTTACACGTTGTATCCGGGGGATTATGCCGCCGGCACCACCTTTATCAATGACATGATAACGAACCACCAGACTGCTTTGCCGATTGAGCAGGTGACTTGTGTAACGAATGGATCCGGCACTTTTGCAGTGTCAGGTCAACTTACTGAGTACAATGCCGGCGGCAAAGGCCTTATCAATAAAATCTGGGTGGCGAAAATAGATGCACCAACGCCGCTTTCCGGATTCAAGTTTTCCAATACCGCTGCAGGGGTGCTCCCCTTTTCAACCACAGCAGGCTCGTTTAGTAAAGATAGCCGGTATGAATCACGTGTTCAATTCAATGCATATACCAGTAGGGGAAAAGTGCTGAACGTTACACCGGTGGATGCGCCACCCACTTCCTATCAGTGGGGCTATAGCGACCAATATCCAATTGCCGAAACCAAGAATTCCGCAAATGATCAGTTTTACCACCACAACTTCGAAGAATCCCTCGGATTTGGCAGCGGAATGGTGCGGGATACGACCAGGCGCCATACCGGAAAATACTCCGGTAAGATCGAAAACGGCGGTTCAGGAGAAGTTTATATCTTTAGTTCTACCTGGCTAACTTTCACCGCTGGAAGCATTAAAAAGATGCGTTACTCGGTGTGGGTATATAGCACAGGACCAAGTTCTGAGATATTCCTGATGATGAAGAGAGCCGGGGAACTCGGCTATCCCCCCTACTTTCACAATACGGGTAGTATGGTAACAGGGAGATGGGTGCTTTTAGAAGGAGTGGCCGATGTGCCTTCCGATGCTGCAGAGTTCAATTTGAGAGTGGACAATAACTCAGCCGGCACGGTCTGGTACGACGACCTGCGAATGTGCCCTGCCGATGCTGAGATGACGACCTATACCTATGAACCGCTGGTGGGTATGACCAGTCAAAGCGATGGACGCAATAAGGCGACTTATTACGATTACGATTCCTTCCAGCGCCTCATTGCCATCAAAGACCAGGACGGCAACCCGGTCAAAACCTTCAGCTATCACTATAAAAATTAAAGGCATGGAGCGTCCATATTCAGTCGTTTATAAGAATCTGGTTTCAGCTCTGATCGCGGCCGTCTGTCCGTTCATTGCGTTGTCACAGCAAACAGTGGTGAAAAGCGTGTTCTCTGGTGAGCTGGAGATCATCGCCACAGACACGATCCGGTTGCTGCCGGGATTCAGTACGGGATCGGTACCCTCTTTCCGGGCGCGCCTTACGTCAAATGCAGCCGGTTGCCCCATTCTCGCCTCAACGCCATCGTCCGGTCAGAACTATGTCGTTACAAACACCATGCGGAAGGCCGGCATCACCAGCTTGTCCGGAAAAACGGTTTGCGAGGTGAACCAAACGATCCAGTACCTGGACGGACTGGGTCGCCCGATGCAAACAGTGCAGGTACAGGGCAGCCCGAGCCAGAAGGATGTGGTCCAGCCTGTGGCTTACGACGCTTACGGCCGGGAAGTTCTTAAATATCTGCCATACTCCACCGCTTCGGGTACCGGCGGCAGTTACCGGAGCGATGCCCTTACCGGAACGGGCGGCTACATCGGCAGCGCCCAATACAGCTTTTACCAGGGTAGCTCCGACCATGTGAGCACCATAGCTCCCTACGCCCGCACAGTGTTCGAGCCTTCGCCTCTTAACCGCATCGAACAACAGGGAGCGCCGGGTCAGCCATGGAGACCTTCAGTGGCACGTAGCGATACGGCTGGTCACACGGTAATTAGTGAATATGGCGTCAATGGATCTTCGGGGGACATGACCGCCCGGCTCTGGCTCGCTACGACTACCGGCGGGCCTTCCCACCACCGCCGGCTTTATACGCCGGGCAACTATGCCGCCGGCCAGCTTACGGTATCGATCGTTAAAGATGAAAACTGGGTAAGCGGGAAGGGCGGCATCAACCATGAGTATAAAGATAAGGAAGGCCGCGTGGTGCTTAAACGTGTATGGAAGGACGACAGCACGTTCTATTCCACCTATTATGTATATGACGACCTGGGCAATCTCAGCTTCGTGCTGCCGCCCGGGGTCGACCCGGACGCAGGAAGTGTCAGCTCTGATGCGCTCACTAACCTTTGCTACCAGTACCGTTACGATGGCAGGCGGCGCCTGATCGAGAAACGGGTGCCCGGTAAAGGTTGGGACCATATGGTGTACAACAAGCTCGACCAAATGGTAATGACGCAGGATTCTATTCAGCGCGCGGGCAACAAGTGGATATTTACCAAGTATGACGCCCTAGGGAGAACGATACTGACCGGCCTGCTTAACAACAGCCAGTCCCGGGCGCAGCGGCAGGACAGCCTCAATGCCGAGACGACCAACTTTTGGGAGAGCCGCTCGATGTCAGACACATCCGGTTATACGGTGGCCAGCCTGCCCACAGGCGGGATCGACCGTTACCTGACGATCAATTATTACGACGATTATAATTTTTACGATAATACCTTCTCCGGGCCTCCGGCCGGGAGAAGCACCCATGTACAGGGCTTGCTTACCGGCATCAAGGTAAAGATCCTGCCGCATAACGTCATGTTGCTGACGGTGAACTATTATGATGATGAAGGTCGTGTTAAGGAAATCCGCTCGGAGAACCATCTTGCAGGCATGGATATCGATACGATGGTGTATGCCTTTAGCGGTGAAGTCATCAGCAAAACACGTGTGCATACCAGCAGCAGCGGAAATGTAAAAGTCTTTAACCGCTACGCCTATGACGCCTGGGGACGCAAGTTAAGCAGTTTCTCGCGGATCGGTACCGGTGGTGAGGTAACGCTGGCCGACTTCCGGTACAACGAGATAGGGCAACTTAAAAGCAAAAGCCTGCACGACAATTTGCAAACCACCGGTTATTCCTATAACCCGCGGGGTTGGCTGAAGAATACCACCTCCACGGAATTTTCCATGCAGCTGAATTATGAGGACGGGACAGTAAAACAATGGAACGGCAATATCGCCAATCAGCTCTGGGGTACAGGTTTGACGAATACGTTCATCTACCGGTACGACAAGCTAAACCGACTGGTAAAAGCCGTAAAATCGGATTCGACCATGCGCGAGCATCTTACCTACGATGCCATGGGGAATATCAGTTCCCTGCTCAGGGATAACGGCACGGAAAGCAGTTATAACTATTTCCCGGGAACGAACAAATTGCAAAGCATCGCTTCGGGAAGCATCACTACAGCCGGGAACTGGAACTATGACCTGAACGGGAATGCAAGCACCGATGGGCGGGTAGGAAAGACGATCAGCTATAATCTCCTCAACCTGCCCGTAACAGCCAACGGCGGCGGCAGCAACATCACCTATACGTACGACGCTACAGGCAGCAAGCTGCGCAAGGAGAGCAATACTACCGGCACCACTGATTATATTAAAGGAATCCAGTACGCTGATAACGGCAGCGGATACGGCATCGACTTTATCCAGACGGAAGAAGGCATCGCCCGGAAAAGCGGCAGCAGTTACGTATATGAGTATAACCTGACCGATCACCTGGGTAATGTACGATACAGCTTCAGAAGGAATAATTCTACCGGCCTTGTGGAGCGCCTGCAATCGGACGATTACTATGCATTCGGAACGCGCAAGTCGATAGGTTCTACCGTATCGCCCGCAAATAAGTATCTTTATAACGGAAAAGAGATACAGGAAGACTGGGGTAATGCGCAAGGGGCAGCTTATGATTACGGGGCCAGGTTTTATGATCCGGTGGTAGGGCGTTTTACAAGTATCGATTCATTAGCAGAAGACGTTCAATATGTTTCACCTTATAATTATGCTTTAAACAACCCGATCTTAATGATCGATCCTGATGGAATGGCTGCCGATACAGCTAAAAGTGCAACTGTTGCTCCTCCAATTCCTATTCCTAGTATTACCTTAACGGAAATCGTAATAACTGCGGCAAAAACACTGCATAAAGGTGCAAAATATGTTATTTCGGGGATCTCTGCTGGAGTGGCTGGAGTAGGTACATTTGTTGGAGCAATGTTATTGCCCAGTAATTATCACCAGACCTGGCAATACAGGGATTATGGCTTGCCACAGACAGTCCCTCTTGTACCTCCCGTTATTACCTACACGCCTCCTCCAAAAACATTACCTGGATTTCCAGATGCAGTAAAAGTTCCCAACAGTAGAGGGCGAGTGAGATGGAAAACACCTAGGGGCAAGGTTTTAGAATGGGATTCGCGACATGGAGACGTAGAGGTTTATGACAGAAATGGTAAACATGAAGGAAGTGCTGACCCTAATACAGGGCAAATGACAAAGCCCCCGGTTCCTGGGCGCACAACTTGGAAATAATTATGAAAATAGAACGAGTAATTAGTTGGTTTGACAAGAGAACAGAGGAATTCCAGGGAGAGTATAACATTGATAATATTGAGCTGGAGTTATTAAAACAAATCTTTAACCCTAAAAAAGAAGATCCGTTAATGTATGATGCTTATACAATTTATAACCAGGAAGCAAAGAAGCTTGAAGAAATAACAAGCTTTAAGTTTGATTTGGACCGATTTGTCTATGAGGTAAATTGTTTCCAAGTATAAATAAGCAAGGCCCGGAGCGTCGCTCCGGGTCTTGCTTATTTAGCCAGTTCCTATATCTGTCGTTTGGTCAGGAAAGCATCAATAAACGTCTTGACCGGGTGCTTATCTTCTGGGCTTAACTGTTCTACCTGTCTAAAGAGTCGTAACAGTTCTTTATCGGTGAGTTGCGCGGCCACGGCTTCGTCCTGGCTTCCCATCATGAGAAAGTCCGTGGTAGTATCGAGCGCCTGGACGAGCTTCTGCAATACGTCCGAGGAAGGCGCAGACTTCTGCTTCTCGTAGCGTCCCACCTGGATGTACGTTAACCCCACCTTTGCGGCCGGTTCGGCCTGTGTCAGCTTCTTTTTCGTGCGCAGTTTCTTGATGCGCTCCCCTATGTTTATGCCTGCCACGTATCGTCGTGCTAGAGAGCTCGATTAGATACCGGGTCAGCTCCGGTAATCTGGCAAGATGTGATTGGTGACTACGATATTGATCGACACTGGCAAGTGTTCAGTGATCAGCCGTTTAATATTTGCATCCACGACCCCGAATGATCCTGCCCCGGAACTAAATTGCCGGGTGACATCGTGAAACGCGCCAATGCCATCCAGCGAAACGCCAAAACCGATTTTGTAACGTCTGGCAATTTTGCCAGTGTGAAAGAGCTACTGGGTTCGAACCGGTGACCCTCTGCTTGTAAGACATACAAATATGAGAATCCCTCACCACTGTAAAGCTTAGAAATAGTCATGGAGGAACTAAGGGCGAAAACTTTGACAACTTTTCACAACCAAAAAACAGTCTTATTTTTCCGTACCTATTCCGTACCAAAAATAAAAAAGCAGCTACATTTCTGTGTAACTGCCTGATTATCAGTGCGCCCACCTGGGCTCGAACCAGGGACCAAAAGATTATGAGTGTTGCACCCTCTACCCTCCTGAGCGTTTAAACGCCCTTTTTGGTCTTTTTCATCGCAAACGCGTCACTAAACGCGTCAGTTATGTTTTCAGAGTTAAGAATTGTCACAAGCAATGACCTAAACAACAGAAGTTATGTTTGCTTTTACTTTCACGGCGAACGCAAGCGGGAGTACAACGGGAAGAATGTCGGGTTGAAGATTCAGCCAAACTATGCTTCCTCGATTGATGAACGCACTAAGCTTCTTAAAAAGCTAGAGTTCGAATTAAGAAAGGCACTCGAAGCAGGTACTTATCCAGTAAAAGAACTTAAAGAAGAGGCCAAGCCAAAAGAGGCTATTCAAGTCAATGTCCTTACTACCGGCACGCTTCTGAAAAATGCTTTAGAGAAGAAGCTATCATCCCAGTTAAGCAAGTTTTACAAGAGGAATTTAAGATACATATATAACAACTTCGTTTCTTTCTTAAACCAAGACGAGTTAAACGGCAATATTGAGAATATTCGCGTCCCGAGAATTGAAGAATTTCTCAGTCAGTTTGGTAGCTCAGGCACCTATTATATGAATAAGCGCCGTGATCTCGGTGTCTTGTTCTCAACAGTCGGCAAACAGATCGAGCGCAAACTAGCGGTAGTTAAAGACACTGACAGAAGGCGCAGCAAGGCAAAGCTTCACAAGATTTATGAACTGCACCAAGTAAAACCGATTCTCGAGTACTTAAAGGCAAATCATCCGAATTTACATTTATGCTGCTTGATCACCTATGGCTGTTTTCTCAGGCCACATGAGGAGGTTCGGAACCTGCATGGTCATCATTTCAAAAAAGATGTTACAGAAATACACCTGTCGGGGGACGAAAATAAAGGAGGTAAAATTCGTGTGGTTCATATACCTTCTTACGTAAGAGAGGAAATACTAGATAGGGTTAACAAGCTCAAACCTGATGAAAACCTTTTTACAGGACTGACCGAGCCATTCAATGATGCATACTTTAACACTGCATGGACACGGATTTGGCATAAGATGCACAAACTGAAAATGGTGACCGATGATCAAACCATCTACTCCTTCAGGCACACGGCAGCTGTAAATGTTTATCATAAAACCAAGGATATTTATATTCTTCAGCAACTTTTAGGTCACTCTGATATGATTGTAACTCTTAAATACCTGCGAGGGTTGGGAGAGCTTACGTCTGACCAATTGAAACATTCGATGCCTGAATTATGATATATCCATACGGCAGGATACTTAGTGTGTCTTGCCGTCCCTTGTTTTGCTTATAATAAATGCGCTAAACCGTTATAAAACAAAAAAACCTATCCTTATTTAAGGGATAGGGTTCATATTCTTTGACATTGGCAATATTAGAAAACTATGCTTTGATCCTAAAGATAGGCTTATAGCCTATCAATTTACCACCTAGTTCTTTCGGTGCGTCATATACGTCATCAGCGATGAAGTACATCAAAAACTCCGTTTCGCACAACGATTCAATTCGCGTGTGGAAGGGTGGAAGGTCATTACTAAACCGCACTTGGCTGATGATCTGCGTAATTTCCGCGAATGAATAGACTTCATTGAGATCAAAACTTTGATCTATAGCGACATCATACTGTATCTGTTTCATTGAAGAAGGATTATTAATCCTTTGTGCATTCGCCTGCACCGTTCTCCATGAACGCTTCCCACGCCCCTTTACATAGCTGACCAATTCGGCTGCACGCTCGCCATAGATATGGTGTAGAGCATTGTAACGTTCAAGTTGTTGAGGTGTTAAAGCAGTTAAAAAATTTGTATTTGACATTGTATTTTGCTTTTAAAATGAATAAAAATTAATTATTTGTTGTAAAATCAATTTATTCAATCACTTAAAAACATCTCTTCTCATGGATAACTTGTCACAAATATTGCCAACATGTCAAAGAACATATCTTTAAGGCACCATCGCGGAGCCATAATATTATAAGAGTAATTCGTCCACCACAAGTTGCTAGCAACAACACTACCCCCCATCGGCACTGAATATGGTGCTATACCTATTCTCCATCTGCGGCTACCGAATTAATTATGCTACAAAGGTTAAAAAGTTCCAGCTTGAAACCTTTAAGATAAATTAATACGACTTATTCATGACAATACCGCTCACAGCTATTACGAAGTATTTTTGTTTAAGTCGTTGATTTTTAGTATATTTATATAACATTTCAGAACTGGTACCGGGAAGTACTACATATATGAGATCAGCATTCGTGCTGATCTTTTTTATTTATCCCATCCTTCCTAAAAGTTCTGTCCCTGTTATAAGATATCCCCCTTCCTTTTCGAGATCACCTTCAGCAAAAGATAAGTCCCTCAGCCGGATAACAAACTGAAATGACAAAACCAACAATTTACATCCCGATGAACCTTAAAGACGTTTTCTCGCATGCCTTCCCTGAAGGTGTTCCCGTGAACGCGCAAGTAGATAAAGGAAGATGCGGGTTAGGCATGACCTACCGCGAGATTAGAGAAAAAAGAGACACGATAACCGTTTTGACCAGCGTAAGTATCATAGATGCAAAATTCGAGGAACATAAAGATTACTCACAGCTACTTGTAGTTTACGAAGGCACAACATGGCAAATGGTGCAGGACTACCTTAAGAGGGAAGACGTCCCCTACAAAAAAATACTCTGCACACCTGAGAGTTTCGGAAAGATCATTAAAGCTGCATTCGAAATGAAGAAGCTGTCCTGGCTTTATAAGAATTTCTTTCTTTTCCTTGACGAAGCACACGCTTACGCCGCAGATGCTTTCAGGAAGGATATTTTAACACCATTCAGCTACTTCTGGAATTTCGACAAAAAAACTATCGCTTCCGCGACCTTATTCAAGTTCAGCGACCCGAGATTTAATGCGTTACAACATTATGAGCTTACCTACAAAGAGAAGTTTGGGAAGATAAGCATCGTGAACTTCCCGGATGTAAAACAGGTATTAAATCATTTCCTAACTACCCCGGATATGTTCCCTGGCAACGTACACATATTCTTTAATTCTGTAACAGAAAGCGGAAACGCCATAAGAAACGCCAAACTCACTGATGTAAATATTTACTGCCGAGACGACGAGCGTAATATGGCGAATCTCGAAGAAATAAAGGTTCACTTCAAAAAAGCACCTAAAAAAGGTGAATACAAAAAGTTTAACTTTTACAGCCAGCGATATAACGAGGGATGGGATTTAGAAGATTCTAGAGAGGCTACAATAATAATTGTGTCGGACATTCACATCCCGCATTCATTACTAAGTGTCCCCTATAAAGGTTTTCAGGCTATAGGTAGATTAAGAAAGAAACGACCACATAGGATATATCATATCACAAACACATTTAATAACCACGGCATGCGAACAGAAGAGGAAATCAGAGCGGCATGGCTTTACCACGCATCAGATTATATTAACCACTACAACCTGTTCCAAATAAAACGCATCCAAGATCGGATCGCCCCATTAAATCATTTCAAAGAGATGATAACCGGCTATGCCGAATTTCAAGGAGAGACAGCCTCATTAGATCACATGAAGCTCGATCAAATCATTTGCAGGGACGCGTGTAAAGAACATTTTAACAGCCACGATTCGATCATGAAAACATGGCAAGAATGTAACTACGACACTGAAAATGTCAGTTTCGACCTTCCGGAAATAGTAAGGCTAAATAAAAGCAGAGCGCAAATCATTAAAGAACTGGTCGATCTGATGGAGGAGTTACAGGCCAACGAGCAAGATTATTTATATGGGCAAGCATCACGGACGCTCGCCAAGTACAAGGAGGAGTTTGCTATTGCCTTCGAAGCCTACAGCATTTTAGGTAGACGGGGCATGGAACAGCTACAGTACAATGAAAAAGCAATGAAAGAAGAATTAATTACAAAAAGCAACGGAAACGCAGAAGCGAAGCTACGCATACACCTAGCGGAGATGTTTATGCTCAACAGGAGATACTTAAAAACAGAAGTTAAAAAGATATTACAAGATGCTTATACCAAATTCAGTATCAGAAATAAAGACGGCTCAACGAAAAAAGCCACTGCTTCTCAGCTCGAAACTTTTGGCATGTTCTTGCTTAAAGAGTGCAAAATAAAGACCGATGGGAAGTCTGAAAATGGTTTCTTAATCGAAAAAATATTATTTCAGCTCAGATGTGCAGCCTAGTGTCAAAACCCCCTATTACCATTTTTCCTAAAAAGTTGAGATTACACCTCTTATAAGGGTTGACCACTCGGAACCGAAATTTCAGGAACAACAAGCCCATTTGAAAACAAAAGCCTGCTTTATGCAGGTTTTTTTGTTTAAAATCACTTTATGCTCGAATTTTAGCTAAAACTGCCCTTGAGCGTAAATTTTGGCAAAATCTCATGGTTGCATTTTTCGCTGTCGGCTTGTTTTGCTTATAGAAGATTGAGGTGTGGATTGAATTACATAGCTTAGAATGCAAATACTTTCGGCAGGTAACACGACTTTATTATTGGGTTTATGAAAATTCAAATCTTAAAATTTCTTACAATTTCTTTTATTGTAGCTCTTCCAATCACTGTTATCGGGATATATCTTGTCGCATTTATTCGCGGAGAAATTGACTTGCAAATGGTACCTGTGGTGTTTTCAAGTGCTGTCACAACGATCGGAATCTTATTTGGCTCGTTAACCTATTTTAATAATCGCGAATCGAGTGAACGAGCTCAGATTGAAAAGTACTATTCGGTATTAACTTCTGACATAAATGACGCAATTTATGACGGGAAGAGGGGGGTGGAGGCCTATTTTGCGTTTAATATCAAGACAGGCTTTGATAATAACGTACTAGATAACCTCAACTTAGTGATCACTTCCTTTGAGATATATGAAGGTTTAATCAAGGAGAACGGAATAATAGGTGGAAAATTCAAATCCATAAATCTTAAAAGGCTTTACTTACTCTACTATTCAAAAGTCCTATGGCCTTTACATAGCTTTGTTGAAGCTCACGGCAAAGCTTTTATAGAAAGGGAACATGACGATTCGAGGATCACATTGGATTCCTCTTTTTTCGAAATTTTATCTCATATAAGGGATTTACAAGATTTTCATTTTTTGAGGAACAGGGAACCAAGAAGTCTTTAGCTTGTAAATAGTACGGACATTCCTCATTGGTTTGTGGGTAAGATTAGATGTTTACAATTTGAGAATCCTGACGATTTCCTCCGTTAACCGGAAAAAAATATCGTCTTGCTTGTACTCTTCAAGAGCATTTAGGGGTTCTTCGGGTTTATTTATAGATTGATACTCACCAATTGGGCTAGTTGTAAATCTGCATCGTTTTGCTATAATTGGAAGAATAGCGGCCCCTTTATCTTGAGCCTTTTTTAGAAGCACAGGAACTTCCTTTTCTCTAACAAATCGCGAGCGTAGAAAATCACTTGACACTATAAGAATTGCTATGTCGGCTAGAAGTAGTGCTTTCTCAATTTCGTCTTTCCACCGATCACCAGTATTGATCCTTGTATCGTCCCACACATTTAGTTGCAATCCCTCATATTGCAACGTATCTAAGAATACATTTATCTTTTTTAACCACTCCTCGTCTTGATGGCTGTAACTAATGAACAAAGTCTTAGGGGCTTTCTGCTTCGATTCGCCGTTTTGTATACCCATCACATCTATCAATTTTGGCTGATTTTCACTTTTAAGAGCTAACAGATTGATTTTACCGATACTGTTACCCTTATATTTTTGTAACGTCAAGTAATCCGGGTCGATACCAAAGTAGGTTTTATTTAAACTACTAAAGCAATATAACGCCAACAATGAAGGCAATTGTTGTTTAATATTGCCTGTAGGAAAGTCTTGAAATTGATTGTTATTTAACCATATCCTTTTTAAGCTCTTTAGGGCCAATATTGAATCGGGGAAATGTACGAAATCATTGTCAGCCAGATTTAGTGATTCGAGTGATTGCAAACTGCTAATTTCATTAGGTAGTGAGCTTATTTTGTTTCCCGATACACTCAATTTTTTTAACTTTTTAATATTCCCAATTTGCTTAGGGAGGCCTTTTAACATATTGTTGTTTAATATAAGTACTTCCAAATGTATCAAATCAAAGTGCTTAGCATACAATGTCTTAAGGAAATTGTCAGAGAGGTCGAGATTAGTGAGACGTTTACACTTGGCTAGCTCTTTGGGCAGCACTTGGATCTGATTATTGCTGAGATTCAGCTTTTTAAGGTTCTTATATTTAAAAACTATAGCTGGCACCTCTTTGAGATTTTGATTCGATAAATCTAGTTTTGATGCGGAGAAGTTGATTTTCATTCTATGATCCTTGTTGGCTAATATAAGTTTGTTTTGCTTAATTTGCATTTCCTGTGGAGGGCAGGATTTCACATCCATTCGCGAGCTTGGGATAAAGACAAAATGATCTCAATATCTGAAAGGTATGATTGATAAACAAATCAAGGGCGCGATTAGTGAAACCGAACTTGGCAGAAACCGAAGATTTGGTTCTCTGAAAGTATACTTCGGGGTTGCTAAGAACAAACTTGGTTCGCTACGGCATCCTCACTATTATCTAGATAGCCCCGCGCCGGTTCGTCCACTCGGGGCTTTTTTATGGCAAAAACTTGATTGCCTATAGTATTACCAGCCAAAAACTTCTTAATCTGTCTGCCTTCCGGAAATTTACCGAATCAAGATATTTGGCCCCCTCCCTTAAGCTATACAATCATCGTTCTCCTTTTTAGCATTTTATCTCGCCATTTAAAACTTAAATGTGAGGTTTAAGCGGATACCTAGCTCTGATATCTACCCCCGATCCTGATCTCGAAGTAAAGTGAATTGAATTCGCGAATTGACAGACGAGCCGTTCCTGAGAGTTAATATATCCATTCTAAAAGCCAAAAGCTCATTTCGCTGTAAATTCTTATTAAGAATAGTGCCCATCACTATTTAACAGCGCCCCATTTCCTTCCAAACCCAGGAAGTTATCCAGCAATCTGTCGTCGATCTATCAGTAAAATTCGCTTTCAAACCATTCGATAACCGTCAAAACCCCAAGAAATGAAGACCCTCAAACTGAAAAGCCCACAGGAGCTGAAAGCAATCGACGAAGCGATTATTAAAGCTTACCACGAGATTGTCCGTGCTACAATTGAAGTGGCAAAGAATTGCATGTTGGAATCCTTCCGTACTCGAATCGAGCTTGATCATGTTTCCGTTCATCCCGTTCAAGACAGGATTCATGAAGTGCTGTCGCCGCTTTTATTTCTGTCACTCGAAAGGTGTGAAGACCGCAGGCTTTACATCGTTTACAGCCCGAATCCGGATATCGTCGATTTCTTAGGTGATAGCACCTATACCAAACTGATCCGGAATATTTATAAGGCCACAATGTCCGATCACACGGAAGTGAACATTGAAAACTGCCTTAAAGAATGCCCACTCGACATGGTGCGTTATCACGCGATTTCAAAGCGCATCCTAGAGCGTATGCACTCCTACGCCAAAATGTACACATGCGACACACCTTTTAACCCTCAATCTTAAGCGCACTATGAAATTATCATTTAATGATCCACTCTTACAACACGATCACTTCGTTCTGATTCCCGAACCGGAAGTAAACTGCTTAAAACAGTTCGGTTGGTTTGAGAGTGAATGTGTTAAGCATCCTTTTACAGACAAAATCAACAACGTCACCGCTTACTTCGTTCCTCGTTTTTGGCTCGAAATGATGATTGACGAAGATTATCCGCCACTGACTTTTGAGGAAACAGGGATTCCATTCAATGAACCCTGACTTATTACAAGCAAAACACTTTTTGATTAACAGGCTGATCTAACTGGTCAGCCTTAAACTAAACTCACATGGAAAGACTAACGAAACCCAATCTAAAGACAGAACAACCTGTTCATACAGATCGCCCACATCGCGGACCACACGCTAAATACTGGCGCAAAGCCCAAAAGACGTATAAAGGCACCGCTGGCATTATAAACGAACTGATCACCAGCTATTACAATTCAATTTCCGATTTGGCAAAGAGCCACGTTTGCAAGCTGCCCAACAATCCGGATCGTGTTTACTACGAAGAGGGGTTAATGAATGACGGTAAGAGCGCGGAATCTATGCACATCTTTATGACGCCGCACTTCTATTGGTATCTCTGTTGTCCGCTCGGCTTCAATTACCAAGTTCATTGCTCGTTTACCGATTGCCCTTTCGAGCAGGAGATTCGAGAAGAGATAGCCCGTCACGACCATCTTAGGAACAATGTCATATTTCGGGACAACAGGAATTGCCGGACTGCTTTTCAAATCGCCATTAATACCAGGGCAGAGCGTTACGTTCACCGGATTAAGTGAACTAAATTTCATCAGCTACTTTAAAGGGCGACCACAATTAATTAATTTGCAACAATTCAAAATGGAGGTAACCAAACAGTAAAAGAAACAGTTTTACTTTTAAATAATTAAGATATAAGCGTTAGCTTATTGTTCTTGTCTAAGGAATCGGCAAAATTTTAACAGACAACGAGAACAAATGAGTTCAACGCCCGCGCGATAAGCGTGGGTGCTGACTTGTTTGTTGTTGTCGGGCCCTTTGCCGAGCCCCTTGGACACGAACTAGCTCAGTCCTGCGCTTATTGTGTTTATAAACCGCCTAAATGGGGACTGTTACGGCTTTTCGAACTCATGAAAAGAATATTATTATTTCTCTCCCTGGTCTTTATCACCTCCATCGTCAAAGCGCAAAATCTCTCACTTGCCGAACTGTTTGTGATGTACAGCAATGCAATGATTGACTCTAGAAATGCAACCGCCAAGCTTGACGACATAATAAAGAAATCTAGTACAAGTTGGACGGACTATGACCATAAGCAAACGTCGTCATTTATCAGTTGGGTGTGGTATTATGAGGTTGGGAAAAAAAGGTACGGGGCAATCAGATGGGTTATTCAAAAATTATCTGACGGCACTGGATTACCAAAATTGGTTTACGAGTTTCCCTATAAAAAGTCCTATCAGCAGTTTACAGAAGAGCTGAAAATGGGTGACGCGCAAGAGGTGGATAACTTTGAAGACCGAGATGACGGGAGCGTAAACAAGGTTTTCACAAGGAAAGGAGATGTGTTTATAATGTCGATTGTTCCTCGTAGCGAAACTTCGCCGGAATATTATCGGGTAATGATACATCGCCAGGTTAAATGATATGAGAGACAAAATAGTTTCAGCATTTATTTGGCTTATTACTGCTTTGATCTTAGTTACAGTATTGTTATCCAAATATGATGGGCTGAGACTTAAAGTATATTCATTGTTTCGGTCAAAGCCGTACGTTGAACTGGATGATC
This sequence comes from Hufsiella ginkgonis, assembly GCF_009834915.1. Lineage (GTDB taxonomy): Bacteria > Bacteroidota > Bacteroidia > Sphingobacteriales > Sphingobacteriaceae > Hufsiella > Hufsiella ginkgonis. Next base: position 20,405 of record NZ_WVHS01000006.1, read on the forward strand.
GATCCCTTAATCTTACTATCAGCGAATTCAAATGGGGATACGGTACAGCTTCAATAAACTCTTTCTCAGGCGATTTCGAGAAGCTCGATGAAAAAGTGTTTGACGCCCTAGAAGGTAAACAAGGCTCGTGCAGGGTTTACATGCTAAATAGTACCACGGATTCGTATGGCAAGGTTAAGATCACAAATGATTATATCGGCGACATTGATCTCTCAGAACTCAGTAAATATGAAAACTGGCACTACTGGCATAGGAATAAAGGAATTAGCGCGATGCTTTATAAAAAGTACATCAGCAATTAGTTAAAGGGACAGCTGACAACTGTCTCTTTCTTATAATTGATATCTTTATTCCAGCCTAAAACAATACTTATGCCATCAAATGACCTAGAAGACTTTATGACTTCTGCAACCCAGCAGATGGCCGATGAATATAATCGAATTCAAAAAGGGCAACAGAAGATCCGGGAACAGCGGGCGACCAGGGTGAAGAGAATTGGGCAACACTTCTTAGAAACTGGCTACCTCCCACTTTTCAGATAGTAACAAAAGGCAGGATACTTAGCCATAAAGGAATTGCTGGCCCGCAGGTTGATATTTTGGTTTTGCAACCTGAATATCCAAGACATTTGTTAGATAAAAAACTATACCTAGCCGAAGGTGTAGTTGCCGCATTTGAGTGTAAAACCACCCTACGATCTAGTCACATTGACAGTTTCACACGAAATTCAATTGAGATAAAATCTCATTGCGTCGTGCGAAATGGCACGCCTTATAAAGAGTTGCAAAGCCCCATAATTTACGGTTTGCTTGCACATTCACATTCATGGAAGGGAGTAAAGCCAAGTCCTGTCGAAACTATAATGAACAAATTAGATCAAGCTGATCATAAACATGTCACCCATCCTATCCAAATGCCGGATTTGGTTTGTGTGGCAGATTTGGCTTTTTGGTCATCCACTAAAACAGTTTTTCTTGGCCCAAAGCAAATACCTAATTGGGAAGGTATGGATCAAATGTACGGCCCCAATGGATCAGCAGGATCAGGATATATGCAGTACTCTAATGAAGAACAAGATAGGCAGTCACCAAGTTTTACGCCGATAGGAGCAATGATTTGCTCTATATTCAATAAGCTTGCATGGGATTTTCCGAGTATAAGGCAACTGGCGACTTACTTCATTTTAGCTAATATAAGTGGTGGAGCTAAAGGCAACCTAAGGCGGTGGGATAGTGACATTTACTCAACAGAAATAAGAACTAGAGTCACTTCAAAACCATTGCTCAAAATGGAAAGATGGGACGAGTGGGGCCTTCTTATTTAGATCAGCTCACATTCTCAACACTTTAAGACATCCTCGCTTCCCTTTTAAAACATCGGTAACTTCGTATTGAGGGATAGCTACACGTCATCTGTCCTGATTTTACCCAATCGAATAAAAATTAGCCGGATAATCAATTACGCGAGATACCTATTTTCTTTGACTCGTAATATCTTTTTTCCTCCCGGTAGCTTTAAATTACTGTCGAAGAAAATGATTTTGTCGTAAGAGTCAATGTCAATGGTCTTAAGGAGTTCAATAGCTTGATCTTCCGTCAATGAAGAACCATCGTCCAAGTCTTCATCTACTTTGAGTTTTCTAAGAAACCCTGTTAAAATTTCGATGGTATTGTATTGGTCTGATGGAATAACATGATCGCGAAAATTCTTACCTAAATTATTCTTTTCATATTTCTCTCGCCCTCCATCAAATGTACTTTGCTTCTTTAATGTTACAAGTCCGGTTCTGAATAAGGCATCTAGAAAAGAGTCATCTTTTGAGCGGTAATCGAAAGTATAATATTCGTAGAGCCTTCTAACGTATACCATAGCAAGGCCGTCCAATGCCATCGAAAGCAAAACAAAATCGTCATGAGATATCTTGTTCTCTATATAAGCGGCAAAAGCATTGGCTAATAATTGAGCTTTTTGTGTTTCATCGTATTTGTTGAGAACTATAACTAGTCTTTCTGCAACCTTCCTTTTCTTGCCTTCACTGTTTTTCAAGTCATCTGCAAAGGAGCGTCTCTTATCTCGCGATATTTTGGAAAGGTTGAAGAGAAATGATGCTACCTTTTTTGTGAAATAGTAGTTGGAGATGTCAAGTCCTGTTTTGCCAAAGTTGAGGATGGTGCCAAACACAGGAATATCTTTGAGAGGGCCATCTAATAAAGTGTCCAAACCAAATTCTGCCCAATCGGTGCCAATATCTAGTAAAGTGTTCTTATCTATCGAAAGTGAGAGAGATTCTTCTATATTATTTTCCATCACACAATATACTGCATTTATCATCCCAATCACTCACCTTTTCCCTATTGCGGCTTAGACGGAGAAAGGTGAGGATCGGTCTTCGTTAGCTAACACGAGAACTAAAGACAGTGCCCTTTAATTAAAGACATTGCGTTCAGGGCCTTTCACACACGAGGAAATAAGGCATTCCTCATTCCTAAGCCTTTCAAACAGTCCGCCAGATACGGTACGTAAACGTATCTTGCACAAGGGCACGCACATTTTCAGTTGATAGTTTATAAGCTATACAAGGGACGTTAAGAAAATGTGCTGGCTTCCGCTCCGCAATCTGTCATACAGTTTGAGCAAGCAAAGTCATTCGTCATACAAACTCCCGCTGTTCTCTCAAGAGTTCGATGCCTCACCTTGATCACGCAGGCGTTTGTCTTGTCTGGCTCACCTGCTTGGTCGTCGCTGGCTTCACAATCGTTACGCCATTTGAGGGCTGAACCACAGTCTATAGTTTCAAATGTCGCGCCTATTGCTAGTGAAGCATTCCTTCAAGCCGCACTTCGTGCTGTCTCTTGAAGGACCATCTCCTCCATTCGCAGGACGGCTCGCTTTAGATAGCGTACGTCTTATGAATACAGTTACAGAGCTAGATATCCAAACGTATCAATGCAAACTGCCTTGCCTTTTATTACTGGTTTATTCATTAAGTTAGCGTATCGGAATTTTCTGAAATAAGACCAATTCATCAACATGGGAGTCATTAAGAATAGCAATTTGTTCAAGGAATTTATTGAAAATGATATAGCTACGCTAACAAGAAGTGATTTAGGCGTAAGGAGTTTTCAAGAAATACAACCGGTTCTAACAAGGATTAGAAATATGCTTGAAGAGATGATTTCTATAGCTGATACAAACGAAAAGGTTCCGGAGGAGCAAATCAGTGCGATTATGAGTTATGTACAAGATTATGCCACTTACGCCACCGGGATCCGTAACTATAACATGGAGTTGGATGCAAGAAATGGATTTGAGGGTCATCAAAAGCTCATTGACTCGGTGAAAAGCTGGTTCACGGGGATATTTAAGGGTAATATTAATGACGGTAATTCTTACAGGAGCTATGCTTTCCTTGATAATTACAATTCGCTCAAGTTACTTAACCTTGAGGCCCTTCAAAATGCAAAGGCAGAGATAGATAAGTTAACTGAAAAAGCAACGGAAGCTTTTAGTACGGTGGAAAGCTTAATAGAAACGTTACGTCAACAAGCATCTAGCGAGGCAGTGCAAGATTATGCTGCAATATTTGAGAAGCAAGCAGAGCGGTATTCCCATTTTAAATTCAAAAAGCCTTGGCATCTAAAAATAGGCAAAGCTCAGATGTGGCTGATAACGGCTGTTTTCCTTATATGCGGCTTTGTTGGCTTTATATTTAACATCAACAGTGCTTTTCCTATCGACTTTAGTCACGGAAATCAAATAGCCGTTGTGGAGATGATAACCAGAGTTTTAATTGTGAGCTTTGCCATTTACTTAATCTCATTTGCAATTAAACAGTATAACATTCAAAATCACTTATATACGCTGAATAAACATCGGCAAAACACGCTAAACTCGTATAAGCTTTTCATCGTTTCACTGGACTCATCCGATGCCACCACCAAAAATGCGCTACTCATGGAGGTTGCAAAGGCAATTTACGAATCCGGTCAATCGGGATATATTCAGGGCAAAGACGGGGAGATGAACCCCTCAATAATAGAAATGACGAGATTCGTGGGATCAAAATAGGTGATTTATACCCTGCTATATGAGAATATTAGAAAAAAGTTCGAAAGTAGAAGCGCAGTTAGTAAGTTCATATATCGACTTGGTTAAGGCAATTGCTGCCGTTTCGTTTGAACACAAGGACTACTTATTATTCTTCAGAGGTCAGGAAAAGGATTATGTAAATAAGAATGGCAATTCTAGCTTCTACCCTAGCATTTACCGAACCAGTAATGAAAATCTTTCCAAGGAATTACTAAGCATTAGGTTTAAAAAGCTAGAGCAAGCATCTAACTTACTAATAAATAGGCTCGAAAACGTTCAAGACCTTGATGGCGGTATCAGAGAGCTAAAGAAACGAAAGTACATTCGCTGGAGCATTCTACAACACTACGAGGTGTGCGATACACCATTGCTGGATTTAACGCAATCGATTAGGGTTGCTTGTTCTTTTGCCTTAATGAATCGATCGAGTGGCGGATTCGTATATGTTTTTGCGCTCCCATATATAACAAATAGAATATCAATTAACTCCGAACACGATATAGTAAATATTAGGCTTTTAAATATCTGCCCTCCGAACGCGTTAAGGCCATACTTTCAAGAGGCTTACTTAGTGGGAACTGAAGATGTAATGATGAACTATGACGAAAGGACAGACTTAGATTTTAAGCAAAGACTGGTTGCTAAGTTTCAGCTGGTGAATACTGAGGGAGAGTTTTGGGGCGCAGATAGTTCCGTAGAAAAGTACCTTTATCAGGAGAATGACATTTTCAAAGAATTGTGTGACGGCATAAAGAATGAGATCGACGAGCAAAACAACATCGAGTTAGCATTTCCGGGCAGATGGAGAAATGATTATACAATTGGTGACGGCAGGACAGGTACTGAGATTTTCGAAGTGAAAAATATTAATGAATATCATATCGGGCCGCATCATGTCTTTAACCTGGACTCTGTTTTGATCGATAAGCAGAATGGTATAATAAATTTTAGGAAAGTCGGTGTCGGTAACGATAAGCGAAAAGCCTATAATTCATTACGGATTGTCGATTCAAATCACTACATCGGCTTGGAGGATAATAGTAATCCCATTTCTTACAGTCGGCAAGATTAATTATTATTGTTGCCCCCTTTTTAGCTTATAATGGCTTGAGAAGGCAGCAACTCACTTTGTAAGCGGGGCGACCAAATCACCCATTTGCATATCCAAGTTTTTAGCACCCCCTTATAACTTATAAATCGAATATTTTTAGGATATTGATAATCATCACCAAAACATAAATTTCCGATCGGAATAAGTGTGAAGATAGGGCCTCAATCAATTACAAGCCAAACAAGATTGGGTTCAGTGCTACTATCGCGGGTAGGTTTTCATTAATGTATAGGTGCAAGTTAGGCTTGTAATCTGAACACGCCTAAAGGAATTTCCGGCATAAACCCACAATGCCAAATCACACACCCATTTATTCCGTTCCTCCTTTGCTTAGTTCATCTTAAAGCCGATGAGGCACCCATAATTAATTCAAATTATACTTAAAGCTATTTAGTTATGGTACAAAATCACAATCCTTTATTTGCCGTTGCAGAAGTACAGTTATCGTACAACACCCAAATCAGGCCGTCAGATCGACCCAAAGTTGCACAGTCACGAGATATTTATGAAATCCTAAAAGCTCATTGGGAGAACTCTTTGATCGATTTACAGGAGGTTTTCAAGGTGCTATTATTAAACCGAGCGAATCGGGTTTTGGGCATATATAATGCGTCCAGTGGTGGTATGAGTGGTACAATAGCCGATCCTAAGTTAATCTTTGCAGTCGCGCTAAAAGCTGGTGCCAGTTCGATTGTACTAGCGCATAATCACCCATCAGGAAATTTAAAGCCCAGTAAGGCGGACATACAATATACGAACCGACTGGTTAGTGCCGGTGCTTTACTTGACATTGCAGTGCTAGATCACTTAATACTTACAAGTGAAGGCTACTTTAGCTTTGCCGATGAAGGAATGATTTAGCTTCAAAACGTGTCAAAACGCGTCAGTAAATGCGTCACTTACCCTATATTTTCAGTATTTTAGTACAAATCGAAATAATTTATTAATCACGATGTGTTTGTGAATGAAAAAGCCCATACAGGCTATTTAGAGGCCATTTGAGGGCACAAAAAAAGCTTAACCAACTAAGATTAAGCTTTTCCTGAGCAGTGCGCCCACCTGGGCTCGAACCAGGGACCAAAAGATTATGAGTCTTCTACTCTAACCGACTGAGCTATAGGCGCAATACGAAAAATGGGTTTTCGCGGCTGCAAATATAGTTGTTTAACAGGGAAAGCGAAAGGGAAAAGAACGGAAATAAGGGGAACGGCAATTTTATATCGTTTTTACATCCCTGCTGGTTCGGCTGCTCAGGCCTCGCCTGAATTCATCTGCGTCAAATGATGCTCTATCACTACCATCGCCTTCCGCCAGGTGGCCGGGTCGCCTTTGGTCAGGCTGCCAAGCAGCGACTTCTTGCGTTCCAGGTATTTTTTCGCATGCTTACGGTCGTAGCGCATCATCCATTGAATGTTGTCCAGCAAATCGCAGTATTTAACGGTTTGCACCTCAGGGCGGGCGTTGAGCAAACGATCTGCTTCATTTTCTTTCCGCTCATGTTTCGTCATATCGGGATAGGCGTCTGCCGTGAACATGTCTGTGAGCTCCTTTACCGCGGAGACGATCGCGGTTGCCTCTTTCTTAGCATAGCCAAAGCTCTCCAGTGCCATTAAAAGGTCATCACCGGCGACAGGTGTTTCTTCGAAAAGATCATGGCAAAGACCGATCTCGTAACCCAGGTGCGCAGCCGGCGCAGCCATCACGGCTACGTTCAGCAGGTGGTTGATGTAGGGCTCATTCGTTAGTTTTATCTTTTGTCCGGCGTGCCGTTCCTTCACCCAGGCGAGTAATTTTTCTGCTGGTTCCATCTACTTAAGCTTATCAAGTTTAAAATATCCAAGGTGTATGGTGTCGGGTGTATGACCTTCTGCCAGGGTGATTTTTAAGTGAAATTTCTCCTTCTCACCGGGGGATAAAATTTCCTCGATGCGGTAAATGTCATCTACATCGATGCCGTATTTCTCATCGATATGCGAGTTTGCTCCTTTTATTGAATTTTGCCTAAAGAATACGCTTTTCTTGGCCTCCTGTACAGCAGACGCACGGTCTTGCTGTACGGTGAGCACCGTGTAGTGTTGCTCCTCCAGTTTGCCCGACTGGTAACCGCCGAGATTGATGAAGAATAGTTTATGCGCCGGTGATGTGTCAGACGCTTCCCGGGCAATCACTTCTACGGCGAACTGGTTCACGGCGGTCACTTCCCGCCAACCGTCCATGTGAAGACTCGAACCGGCCTCGGGCCAGAAAGCCTTCATCCGGGGAACAAGGTCCTCCACCCGGGCCGCAATTCCGAAGAAATAATCGTGTTGCTCTACGTTACGCTGCGGGGCTTTCGAGCCAAGCAGCACCATGAATAATTTAAGGTCAGACATCCGGCTTATAAGGTACTGCTGCTTTTATATTACAGGTATATAATGAAGGCAGCAAGGTTTGGGCCAACTTTTATCCCGACAGGCTATTATCTTAATCCCATATCCCGTTATCACCCGTTAAAATAACGGGCTGACCGCTGGTAACAATGATCGTGTGTTCATGTTGTGCTACATAGCCTCCTTTATTACCTTTAAGGCTCCATTTTTCCCCGATCTCTTGCGCGTAAGTGGATTTCGTAGAGATAAACGTTTCAATCGCCACCACCGAGTTCTTTTTAAACCGCTCCTGGTTATAGCGGTCATAACAGTTCAAAATATCGCTTGGCGACTCGTGAAGGCTGCGTCCCACGCCATGACCTGCCAGGTTCTTAATAACGGTAAAGCCGCGTTTGGCTGCTTGTGTTTGGATCAGCCTGCCTATCTCCGCAATTTTAACGCCGCCTTTTATCTGGTAGATGGCCTCTTTTAAGATCTGTTTAGAGGAATTGACCAGCGCCGCATGTCCGTGGATGTCTTCGCCTAGCACAAAGGAACCGCCATTGTCTGCCCAAAACCCGTTAAGCTCCGCCGAAACATCAATATTGACGAGGTCCCCCTCCCGGAAAATCTTGTCCGCTGAAGGAACGCCGTGCGCAACTTCGTGGTTAACGCTTATGCAACTATGCCCAGGAAATTGGTAGGCGAGCATGGGAGCCGACCGGGCGCCAAAACTTTGGAGCAGGCTTCCGCCAAAATCATCCAGCTCTTTTGCAGACATTCCCACGCGGCAATGTTCCCGCATGGCTTTTAGGGTGAGGGCTACCGCCTCACTTACCTTTTGCATTCCTGATTGTTCTTCAATGGTATTTATAGACATAAGCGATAAAGTACTTAATGAGCGTAATAATGTTAAAGGTAAATAAAATGTCTCACGGTGGGAGTTTCTCCTGTTTAACGGTATCTTGCCTTCGGGCTACCGCAATTATGGCTTCAGTTTCTGCGATGCCGCCGAAAAGATGGGTGATCAATATCGCTTTGGTAACCGGTGTAACAGCAGTTTCTACTTGCGCCGCGGAAATATTAAGGTGTATTTGTTAACAGGAACAAGCGTTAGCCCATGCCCCTTAATTACCGAAAACATATCCGGGATATTAACTCCGGTGACCAGCATTTCAGCACCCGGCGGAAAGTTTAATGCGCCCAGCACCAGGTCGAACCCCGTGCGCACCGAAAGACAGACCAGTTGATTGCGATCTTGGTCAACCCCGGGCTTTTTGGTTGTAAGACGATCAGTGAGGCAATAATACATCCCGAAACCAACTCCTGGCAATTAAAATATATAGCTTACCCCTGGGTATCAGGGTACGAGTTTACCTATGCAGCTATAATAATAACTTAAAGAGACGACATCGCGGCAACCTTTCCGGCTTTCGCGCGGATCATCCCGGTCGTATATTTGAACATGAATTATAAACAGTTCGAAGAGTCTCTTACCGACCCCCATCCTGGCGAACGCCTGAGCCTTCCCCTCAAAGCCCTGTGGTACGACCGCAAAGGCGACTGGAACAAAGCGCACGAACTGGTGCAGGACCTTAACGGGAAAAGCGCCGCACGTATCCACGCCTACCTGCATCGAAAAGAAGGCGATATTTTTAATGCTGATTACTGGTACCGTCGTGCCGCGGCAACCAGGCCGAACGTAAGCCTGGAAGAAGAGTGGATACAATTGGTCGGGGAGTTTTTAACCCGCGATTAACCGGATGTTAAACACCGGCTACCGGAATTTCAGGGTTACTTTTTTGCCGGAGATGCTTTCCAGCAGCGGTTTAAATATCAGCTGGGCATTTTGGCGTGCCATGCCGGTCACGTTCATTTGCCGCGCGTTTTCGAGGATCTTTCGTTCCGCGATCTTGTAAACGCTTTCCACCATGTTCTTGGCGTCCTGCTGGAACCATGCCCCGCTGATATCGTAGACTCTCGACTTGTCGTGATCCAGGCTGGCGCTGCAGATTTCTGGCTGCGGCAGGTAAACGGTAACCGAGTCGCCATCCTGGACGATATCAGCACGTTTAACTTTCGTCAGGTCGATACAAGCCGTCACTTCACCCACAGCCAACAGCAACACCTTGCGGTCGGGGAGAATGCGGTAAACCTCTTTCTGCTCTACGACATCTTTCATGGTGTACTTCACCAGTTCCAGTTTCCCCATGCTGGTGATCTTTTCTACCATTCCCGTCTCCGTAATCTCCGTCCGTGAGGTGGTAAACTGGTGTTTGATATAAAAGAACAGGAAGATCAGGAAACCAAGGATCATCACGGAGGTGATCAGGCCATACAGGATACGGTTTGCAAAACGGTTCGACATCTGGCGGCGGCTTTGATGTATATTAATACAATGATCGCCTGGATATGTTAGCCTGCGGCTGATTTATTACTGGTCCCCGGCTGCTTCACCGGCCGGTTCCCAAAGCTCGATAATATTCCCTTCCGGATCGAGCACATGGACGAATTTGCCATAATCATATTCCGCGATCTCATCAATAATGGTCACGTTTTCCTTTTTTAGCTCTTCTACCAGGGCTGCGAGATCTTCAACCCGGTAATTGATCATAAACGGCTTGGCCGACGGGTCGAAATATTTTGTATCCTGCGGAAACGTACACCAGGATGTGGATCCCTGTTTCGACGGGTCATCGGCTTGCCGCCATTCAAACGTGGTTCCGTATTCGCTGGTAGCCAATCCAAGATTCCTGGCGTACCATTCGTTCATACTTTTCGGGTTATCGCATTTAAAAAATACGCCGCCAAGACCTGTTACTTTTTTCATATCGCTGTACGTTTCGGGCAATTTCCACCAATTTTCAGATATTACCAAATCTGTTTTCAGGTGACGCGGAGGATATCTTTCACTCAAAAAGCGCATCTTACTCTCTTCCCAGCGGAGCAGCGCTGTACACCGGGAACTAAATCCGCTTAGCCGCCGCCTGCACTACGTTTTTAGGTTTGTATGACTACACCCAGGCAACTATATTTAACTATTTTGTAGAGCAAAACATGAAAGCATTGATTATCGGCGCCACCGGCGCCACGGGAAAAGACCTTACGGAGATCCTGTTGAGCGATCCGGGCTATACAGAGATCGTTTTGTTTGTCCGGCGTTTCACGGGACTGGTACATCCAAAATTGGTTGAAGTAATGACCGATTTCGATAACCTTGAAGCGGTTTCCGAATACATCCGGGGCGATGTGTGGTTTTCCTGCCTTGGCACTACGCTGAAAGCGGCAGGTTCCCAGGAAAAACAGCGGCATATCGATTACGAAATTCCTGCTAAATTTGCCGGTATCGCCAAAAGGAACGGGGTGCGCAGTACGGTCCTGGTATCTGCTTATGGTGCCTCTGCTAAGAGCAATGTGTTTTATTCAAGAATTAAAGGTGAGTTGGAAGACTACATCGCCGGCCTGGGGTTTGAGCAATATATTATTTTCAGACCGGGGTTATTGCTGCGTAAAGATTCAGACCGCCTGGGCGAACGCATCATGGCAGGTGTGCTCAGGTTTCTGAATGGTTTGGGAATTATCCGCAAATTCCGGCCGATGCCAACCTCCACACTGGTCGCAAAAATGGCCAAAGCCCCACACGTTACCGGGGCCGGAAAACATGTCATATCGTTGGAAAAGATCTTCGGTTCTTAATTTCCCAGCGAGCGTTATGAGGCGGGTAACGTATTCATCGAAGTCTAATTCCCGGGTGAATAGCTTGCACGCAATTTTCGTTCAATTCATGTGCAATAATTGTCTGACGGCTTATCGACCGGGTATTATTATAACACCATTCAACATCCGCTAAATATCTTCTATCTTTAACCATATATGTATTGGTACGAAGAAGAGGTGAGGATGCTTGAAAAAGCGCATCTCAATGACAGGGCAGACCCGGGCATTATTTTTTATGGCAGCTCCTCCATCCGTTTATGGAACGGCCTCCAGCAAGATTTTTCAGAAAGAAAGGTAACCAACCTTGGTTTTGGCGGCTCTACGCTTGCCGCATGTGTGTGGTTTTTTGATCGCATTATGACCGGTTATCGTCCGCAGGCATTTGTGGTGTATGCAGGAGATAACGACCTCGGCGATGGCAGAAACCCGGAAGAGATCTTCATTTTTTTTCAGCAGCTGATGGTTCACGTGAGCGCAAGATTCGGCGACTTGCCCTGTTTTTTCGTTTCACTCAAGCCAAGCCAGTCCAGGTGGAATATAGCCGACAGGTTCCGTTATACCAACAACCTGATAGAAAACGAGATCATTAAATTAAACGCAAATTGGATATTTGTAGATGTATTTAAAAGAATGCTGGACAAGTACGGGATGCCTGACGCCGCTTATTACGACCCGGACGGCCTTCATCTCAGTCAAGCAGGCTATGGGTTGTGGAAAGAGATCATCGGGGAGAAGTTGGCCAAATCATTACCTTTAATTAATGTGTAATTAACAACGCCTGCCCATTTTTCGCTAATATCAATAAAATGAACAGGGAATACCACAAGTGGTTTAGCGATAACCTCCAGCGGGATATGGAACTGTTGATCTTCGGTCATGCCGGTCGCGCGGTACTGTTCTTTCCCACCCGTATGGCGAGGTTTTACGACTATGAGAACTGGGGAATAATCGAATCGTTAAGATATAAAATAGAGAACGGCGAGATCCAGCTTTTTTGCGTAGATAGCGTAGACCGCGAAAGCTTTTATAACGATGATGTATTTCCGTCGGTCCGTATCGAACGCCACCTGCAATATGAGCGGTACCTGCTCGGGGAAGTGATGCCGCTTATTCATCAAAAGAACGGGGGCGCTTACCTCGAAACGGCAGGCTGCAGCATGGGTGCTTACCACGCCATCAACCTGGCTATGAAATATCCCTGGATTTTTAAAAAGGCAGTTGGTATTAGCGGAAGGTACGACCTTACGGATGCCCCCGGCCATTTCAGGGACCTGCTGAACGGGTTCCACAACGATAAGGTATATTTTAATATGCCCGCGCAGTACCTGGCCAATCTTTCGGACGGCAGCCTGATCGATGCTTTAAAGCAAATGACCATCATTCTCGCCGTTGGCGAAGCCGATCCTTTCCTGCCGGGTAACCAATACCTGAGTAACCTGCTATGGCAAAAAGGCATCGCCAATGAGTTTTATATCTGGGGAGACGATGCGCACAGGCCCTATTTCTGGCGGAAGATGGCGCCGTTGTACATTTAATGGATCAGCACGCATGCATCAGGCTGCTGCACATGTACACCCCGGCAACTCGCTCAGCTTTATGAAACCCCATGTTAATTATTTTGCGCAGCAGGGCATAAAAAAATAGCATTTTAATAAACAGGTCATTTATTTTTATTGATAGTCGTTATATTGGGGAACCAAAAAGTTTGCAACAATGAAAGCGCTTAAAACCATCCTCGGCCATTTCCCGGAGTATTACCTGATCTTGTTAACCGTGTTAAGTGTGTACACGCCGCCGTTTTCATTCGGCATCAACCCGTTTGCGATCACGGTATTGGCGATATTGGTACTCCAGGTCATCTATAACAACAAAGCGGCCGGGCTGACCATTGCGGGGCTCTTTATTGCCGGCAACCTGTACATGTTGCTGGCGCTGCTCTCCGAGTTTAACGAGTTCCCTGCATTTACTCCGCCGGCGCAGAAGTTGTTGTACGTTGGACTTTCGTTATTTGCGCTGAATATTACGGTTTCCGTACTGATGATCGCCCGTTATACCCGGGCTACAGAAGAGGTTGTGGTCCGGGTGGCCGAAAGTGCTTAGCCGTTGCTGGGATTTTTTTTTATTTTCGCTCCCTGCACTAACCAATTACCATGAATGTTAACCAACTGCAAACTGCAGACTACATTGTTTTTGTCTTTTATTTCCTGGTAATTGCCGGCTATGGCTATTATATCTATCACAAAAAGAAGAAAACCGATACTTCACGCGATTTTTTCCTGGCAGAAGGCTCACTTACCTGGTGGGCCATCGGGGCTTCCCTTATTGCGTCGAATATTTCTGCGGAACACTTTATCGGGATGTCGGGCTCGGGTTTCGCCATCGGCCTGGCCATCTCTACTTACGAGTGGATGGCGGCCGCTACGCTGATCCTGGTAGCGTGGTTCATCATTCCGCTGTATCTCAAAAATAAGATCTATACTATGCCGCAGTTTCTCGCGGAACGGTATAACGGGCTGGTAAGTACCACCATGGCCATTATCTGGCTGCTGGTGTACGTGTTTGTAAACCTGAGCTCTATCATTTACCTCGGCGCGCTGGCCATTGCGGCCATTACCGGGATTTCTTTCGATGTGGTGGTAATAGGCCTGTGCCTCTTTTCGGCCGTGGTTACCCTCGGCGGGATGAAAGTGATCGGCTATACCGACGTGATCCAAGTGTTGGTGCTCATTATCGGCGGACTGGTGACTACTTATCTGGCCCTTTCGCTGCTGGCCGAACAATTTGGCTTTGGGAACGACATCCTTAAAGGGCTCACCGTGCTGCGGGATGAGGCGCCGGACCATCTACACATGATCTTCGATAAATCGAGCCCCCATTACATGGAGCTGCCCGGCATTTCGGTGCTCATCGGCGGAATGCTGATCAATAACCTGGCTTACTGGGGCTGCAACCAGTATATCGTACAGCGCGCCCTGGGCGCCGACCTCAGAACCGCGCGTACCGGTATCCTGTTCGCCGCCTTCCTCAAGCTGCTGATCCCCGTGATTGCCGTGCTGCCAGGTATCGTGATGTTCGTGCTGCATGAAAAGGGTATGTTCCGGCAGGAGATGATGGGACCGGCCGGTTCCGTAAAACCCGACCAGGCGTACCCTACCCTCATGAACCTGCTGCCCGCCGGACTTAAAGGTGTTGCCTTTGCCGCGCTCACTGCAGCCATTGTGGCTTCGCTGGCGGGTAAGGCAAACAGTATTTCAACGATCTTCTCCCTGGATATTTATCATAAATATTTTAACAAGGATGCTTCGGAGCGCAAAGTAGTGCTTACCGGGCGCTGGGCGGTGGTAATTTCGCTGGTGCTGGGTGGTTTTGTGGCCCGTAAGCTTGGCGCGCTCGACCAGGCATACCAGTTCATCCAGGAATATGTGGGATTTTTTGCGCCTGGCGTGCTGGCCATCTTCCTGCTTGGCTTGTTCTGGAAACGAACATCGGCCCAGGCCGCCCTAACGGCCGCAATCTCCACCATCCTAATCTCGGTAGTCCTGAAATTCCTCCCCCTTTGGACCGGCGGGAACTTTCCGGCACTTCCGTTTTTTAACCGGATGGAAATCACTTTCGTGGTTATCGTGATCCTGATGGTGGTCATCAGCCTGGCGAAACCAACTAAAAGCACGTCGACTATTATCCCGCCGGAAAAGGCGGATTTCCAGGTCTCCTGGTCATTCGTCCTGTTATCCTTAGTGATCTCCGGGATCCTGGCGGCGCTATATACGATTTATTGGTAGTAAGATCTCATTTGCCTCTCAATGAAAAAGATCCTGTTTATCATTCTGCCGCTGCTGGCTAACGCTATGGCGTTGCTGGCACAGACGCCGGCCAACCCCGTTATAACGGGTGCAGACCCGCATGCCATCCGCATCCGGAAAGAGTATTGGGTATACCCTACCAACTCTTCAGATACGGGCGTCTTTCGCCGTGCAGACCGTTTTTTTGGCTATGCATCCCGCGACCTGGTGAAATGGGAGAATCGCGGAACGCTGATCCTGCAGGATGACATTGCATGGATAAAAGATGATAGCGCCCGCAGCCATTCTCTTTGGGCTCCTGCTATGTTCAGGAAAGGCAAAAAATATTACCTGTACTATTCTGTGGGACCTCAGAACCCTACCCCAAGCAGGATAGGCGTAGCTGTTTCTAACTCCCCCGCACATGGATTTAAAGATTCAGGCAAACAGCTGCTTACCGGCGGCAACGGCTTCGAGGCCATCGACCCGATGGTGTTTAAAGATCCCAGGACAAAAAATACCTACCTCTATTGCGGCGGAAGCGCGGGAGCGAAACTGCGGGTGTTCAAGCTAAAGGCCAACCTGGTAGAGATCGATCACGAAGTGGAGGTTGCCCAACCCCCGGCTTTCACCGAAGGCGCGTTTATGCATGTGCGGAACGGCATTTATTACCTCTCCTATAGCCACGGAAGCTGGAACAACTCCAGTTATTCTGTACATTACGCTACCTCGAAATCGGCTGTCGGACCGTGGGATTACAAAGGCGTGGTACTGGCCAGTGATTCGACACATAAGGGCCCGGGCCATCACTCATTTCTCGCCGACCGTTCCGGGAAGAAATGGTACATCGTGTATCACCGCTGGGAAAAAACAGGTGAAGGACCTTACCGCGGGGCAAGGAAAACAGCCGTAGAAGAGATCCGGTTCACGAAAACGGGAGATATAGAGCCCATAAAAATGACAGACGGCGTAGCCGCAAAATAAGAACATACGCCGCCCCCTCTCGGACGTGAACGGCGGTGAATGTGTTAAACCCACCGGATGGATCAATCTTCGCTGCTACGCTAAACCAAGTCAACGACCTGGTGATTATTCCCTGGGATCGTTCCCAGGTGTTGGGATCGTTCCCAGGGAAATTTAAATACAGGTACCCACCTGTCATCCGAAGGTTTCACAGATATTAGCCTGAAATTATTCTGCTAACCAATCATGTTTTAATCCCGGTAATTCCTCGTGAGCTCGCTAACAGATACCTCGGTCATTGTTGTTTTCTCGGTGTTTATTATGCTGATCGGCTTCCTTTTTTCGCGGACCGGCAGAAACCTCAAATCCTTTTTTGCGGGCGGCGAGGCAGTTCCATGGTTTATTGGCGGGCTATCGCTCTTTATGAGTTTCTTTTCTGCAGGCACCTTCGTGGCCTGGGGCTCCATCGCTTATAAATACGGGTGGGTGGCCATCACCATCCAGTGGACGATGTGTATCGGAGGCCTCGTTACCGGTTTTTTTATCGCACCGTTATGGAAAGCTACGGGCAATCTTACCGCCGCCGAGTTCATTAAAGAGCGGCTGGGCATTAACGTCCAAAAATGTTATATCTACATTTTTATGCTGGTGTCTATCTTTATCAAGGCATCGGTATTATATTCTGTGGCCAGGCTCGTTGGCTCCTCACTGGGGTTTCCCCTGGTGCCTACCACGCTGTTGCTCGGCGTGTTCATGATCGCTTATACCGCCGTTGGCGGATTGTGGGCCGTAATGGTGACTGATATTCTCCAGTTCGTGATCCTTACGGCGGCTGTAGTGATCATCATCCCCCTTACATTTAACGCTGCGGGCGGCTTCAGCGGTTTTATCGATAAGGCGCCCGACGGCTTTTTTCACGTCATAAACGGCGAATACTCCTGGGGATTCATCCTCGCCTTTGCCATGTACCATATCTTTTATATCGGCGGTAACTGGACGTTCGTACAGCGTTACACGAGTGTCGGCTCGCCGCGATCGGCTTCTAAAGTGGCATTTCTTTTCGCGGGGCTCTACATCGTCAGCCCGGTACTGTGGATGCTGCCGCCCATGATCTACCAGACCATTAACCCGGGGCTTACCGGGCTCGAAACCGAAAATGCTTATCTTATGATCTGCAAACAGGTACTGCCCGCAGGGCTAATGGGCCTCATGCTTACCGGCATGTATTTTTCTACCTCGGCTTCGGCCAATACGGCGCTTAACGTGGTATCTGCGGTATTTACCAACGACATTTATAAAAGCTCCATTAACCCCGCGGCATCCGATTCACAGCTGATGAAAATGGCCCGCGGCTCCTCCTGGGTGTTTGGGGGCTGTATGATCGTCATTGCCCTTGTGGTGCCTTATATCGGCGGTATTGTGGAGGTTACGTTAAGCATCGCCTCCGTTACGGGCGGCCCGCTGCTGGCCCCGCCCATCTGGGCCCTGGTTTCTAAGCGGCTTACCGGGAGGGCTACCCTTTATATTACGCTGATAAGCCTGCTGGTGAACCTGTTTTTCAAGGTATTGCTGCCGCAGATCTTCGATCTGAAGCTCGACCGTGCCCAGGAAATGATGCTGGGAGTTGGTCTGCCCTTCCTCATGTTAGCCGCTTACGAAGCATATGCTTATTTCAACCAGCTTTATAGCCCGGAATATACACACTACCAGGCACTTCGCGCGCAGCGTAAGGAAGATGCGCTGGAGATAAGTGCAAGGGAGGCGGCGGAGATAAAAAAACAAAACAGGTTCGGCCTAAAAGTGATCGCCTTTTCGCTCACATTTATCGCCCTGCTCTTGTTCATCCTGTCGTTTTTGGCAACTACAAGCACAACGCTGGTAACCGGTATCGCCGTGTTGATACTGGCATCGGCATATATCCCTTACCACGCATCGCGAAAAGCCCGCAAAGCGGACGAGATACCAGGAAATTAATACAAAGTCAGGACGGTTAAGATGCTAAACAGTAAAGGCGGCAAAAAGCGCGCGCTAAAATTGGTGGAATTTAATACGGAGCTGGCCATCGTGGGCGGCGGGCTCCCGGGGGTTTGTGCGGCCATTACGGCGGCACGCCAGGGTTTGAAAGTGGTGCTCGTGCAGGACCGCCCCGTGCTGGGCGGTAACGCCTCGAGCGAGGTGCGTCTTTGGGTGCTTGGCTCTACCTCGCATATGGGTAATAACAACCGCTGGGCGCGCGAAGGCGGCGTGATAGATGAACTGCTGGTAGAAAATATGTACCGCAACCCGGAAGGCAACCCGCTCATATTCGATACCGTGATCCTGGAAAAAGTGATCAGCGAAAAGAATATCACGTTGCTGCTCAATACTTCGGTATACGATGCGGACGTTATTGAGCATAAGATCCGCTCAGTAACAGGTTTTTGCAGCCAGAATTCTACAACATACCGCGTCCTTGCGCCCATTTTTTGCGACGCCTCCGGCGATGGGATCCTGGGTTTCTTAGCCGGTGCCGCTTTCAGGCAGGGCGCCGAGAGCCGGGAGGAGTTCGGTGAAAAGTTCGCCCCCCGGGCGGCTTACGGCGAATTGCTTGGCCATTCCATTTACTTTTATACCAAAGATACCGGGAAGCCGGTGAAGTTTGTTCCGCCTTCTTACGCATTAACGGATATCACCCAGATCCCGCGTCACCGCAATTTTAAGGTCGGCGAGGAAGGATGCCGGCTCTGGTGGCTCGAATATGGCGGCAGGCTCGATACCGTACACGAAACCGAAACCATTAAATGGGAACTCTGGAAAGTGGTATACGGTGTTTGGAACTACATAAAAAACTCCGGCCGGTTTCCCGAAGCAGCGACACTTACGCTCGAGTGGGTAGGCACTATCCCAGGTAAACGGGAAAGCCGCCGTTTTGAAGGCGACTACATGATGCGGCAGCAGGATGTGGTTGAGCAGCGCATACATTATGACGCGGTGGCTTTTGGCGGCTGGTCGCTCGACCTGCATCCTTCTGATGGTGTTTACAGCGACCTGCCAGGGTGTAACCAATGGCATTCCAAGGGCGTATACCAGGTGCCGTTCCGGTCGTTATACAGCCGCAATATCAGTAATCTCTTGTTAGCCGGCCGCATTATCAGCGCAAGCCATGTGGCATTTGCCTCTACCAGGGTGATGGCTACCTGCGCACATGCGGCCCAGGCCGTGGGGCTGGCGGCGGTACTTTGCGTACACGGGAATTTGTCGCCGAGGCAGCTGTCAGAACCCGTCAATATTACGCGTCTCCAGCGCGAATTACTTAAAACAGGGCAATATATCCCGGAGCTGAATCTCCGGGACCCCCTCGACCTGGCGCAAAGCGCGATCGTTTCCTCCGCGGGAGATTTTACGCTGCGGCAACTGCCATTCGACGGTCCCTGGATCCCCCTCACGATCTCCGCAGCCCAGATGGTCCCGTTTAACGGGGTGCTGCCGCAGACCACGGTTCTGGTGAGCGCCAGCCGGGACACCATGCTGGAAGTAACCTTGCGGATCAGCAGCAAACCCGGGAACCATACGCCCGATGTCATCCTCCGGCAACGATCATATGCGCTAAAGGCCGGCGAACAAAGGCTCGTGCTGGAGTTTGATCCTTCGGGTGAAGTGGATCAATATGCCTTTATCTGCTTTTTGAAAAATGAAGCGGTATCGCTGAAAGGTAGTAACCTGCGGTTATCAGGGATTCTTTCCGTATTTAACGGCTCAAATAAAGCGGTTTCCAATAACGGGAAGCAGGAGCCGACCGAAGATTATGGCGTAGACACTTTCGAGTTCTGGTGCCCGCAACGGCGGCCGGCGGGGCACAACATCGGCATGGAATTTTCGGCGCCGGTGCATCGCTTTGCTGCTTCGAACGTAGTGTCGGGGATCGGCCGCCCGGTAAACGCACCCAATGCGTGGATTGCGGCGTATGAAGAAACGCCCCGGCTTTCGTTCGAATGGGCAGCGCCGCAAATAATAAATAAGATCAGCATTTTATTCGATGCCGATTTCGATCACCCAATGGAGTCTTCACTGATGGGTCACCCGGAAAATATAATGCCCTTTTGCGTGCGCGAGTACGAGCTGCTAGATGAGCACGGCAACATGATCCTGCATGAAAAAGACAACCACCAGGCGTTTAACGAGATCGTGCCCGGCCAACCCGTTACCACCAGCCGGTTAACGCTGAAAATGTGCCATCCCCAGGCCAATGTTCCTGCCGCCGTTTTTAAGGTTCGGTGTTATGGTTCCCCGGCTTAAGCCGGCGATTCACAGACAGATAGTTTCGGCGGAGATTACTTACGCACGCTTTTCGTAAGGAGACTGCGGCCCTTAGGCAGAAAACGGCCTGCAGAACAAGAAGCCGGAGACGCTTTTAAAAAAGATAAGCAAGACAAACAGCGAACGCGATCAACAAAACGGCTTCAAACGGGTTGTATCATAAAAGAGACCCATGAACGACGATCATAAAACCGGAGCGGAACGCGTTGACGAAGAGCTGAAGGCCTCGCAACCCGTTGAAACAGATTACGAGGCACATCACGATGATCCCGCGCCTCCCAAAGAAGCCGTGGTAGAACAAGACGAGGACGGCGCCGGGAAAGCCATGAAATGGGTGATCCCGGTAGTGGTAGCCGTATTGTTTATCCTTTGGCTGATCATTAAATAGCCATTTTCCTGCCGGGCCCTGCACCACAGCAAAGGGCCTGGCAGGAATCTCCGGATTCACCCGGAAGCGGTGGGCCACGGCCGTCTGCAGGCGCGCAGAACGGATCAATCCCTTTCCTACGTTTTAGGTATGATGTCAGGGACCGTTATTTTTGTCGTGCATCAATAAAACAGAATCCTTATTTTAGTGGGATGGCCCCCAAACATCCTTTTATCCTGTTTTTTACCGGTTTATTGTTAAGTATATCGTTTGCTTTTGGACAGCAAGGCGGTAAACAACAATGGCATTACACGCTGTCGTTCGACCCGGCTGCAAAAAATGTGCATGTAAGCTTAACCCTGGCAGGAAGCCTTCCGGACCCGCTGGTATTTCGCATGGCTGCATGGACGCCCGGCTACTACCAGCTTATGAACTATGCGAAAAACCTTTCCGGCTTTAACGCCGCTGATGAACGGGGTGCATCGCTTACGTGGGAACAACCTGGTGCCGATGCCTGGAAAGTAAACACCGGTGGTAAGAAATCCATCACCCTGCAGTACGATATAAAAGCGCCAAGAAACTTTGTGGCAGGTAATTTTCTCGATGCGGAACATGGGTTCTTATCACCCGCGGGCATCTTTCTATACCTGCCCGAACGCATAAAACAGCCGGTTACCGTTACCATTAAGCAGCCGGAAGGGTGGAGTGATATCGCTACCGGGATGGACCACCTTGCCGCCGATCCTAACACGCTCACCGCTCCCGATTTTGATATCCTGTTCGACAGTCCCATCCTCCTGGGGAAACTGGAAACGCTTCCCGGATTCCGCATCAAAGGGATTCCGCATAATTTTATCGCGTATAAAGCGGGTGATTTTGACCGGGCACAGTTTATGGCCGACCTCCGTAAGATCCTCGAGGCGGGAATTGCGGTGATTGGCGACATCCCTTACAAGCATTATACGTTCGTAGCCATCGGTCCCGGCGGCGGAGGTATCGAACACCTTAACTCCGCGGCGATCTCCTTTAACGGTACGGGGCTGAATACACCCGCCGGGCGGCTCAAATTATATAGTTTCCTGGCCCATGAATATTTTCATCACTATAACGTAAAGCGGATCAGGCCCATAGAGCTGGGCCCGTTTGATTACCAGAAAGAGAACCGCACCGAATCATTATGGGTATCCGAAGGTCTCAGTGTGTACTACGAGTACATCATGCTGCGGCGGGCGGGTCTCTCTACCGCCGATGAGTTTACCAACCAGCTTCGCACCAACCTGCTGGCATACGAAACCAAACCCGGACGCTTATACCAATCGGTTACACAGGCAAGTTGGGAAACCTGGTCCGACGGCCCCTTTGGCCGTACCGGCGATGCAGTGAATAAGACCATCTCTTATTATGACAAAGGCCCCGTACTTGGCCTGATGCTCGACCTGAAGATCCGGCACGAAACGAATAATAAAAGGAGCCTCGACGATGTGATGCGTGCCGTATACCAGCAATATTACCGGAAACTGAAACGCGGGTTTACCCCGGCCGAGTTCAGGCGGCAATGTGAGAAGGCGGCGGGCGTTCCGTTAACCGATTTTTTTGAATATGTAACCACCGTTAAAGAGATTGATTACCATACCTATTTCGCTTATGCAGGCTTGGCAATAGATGATGCCTGGAAAGAACAGCCCGCTGCTGCGGAGAAAACGCGTTCATTTACCATTACGCCGTTACTTGCCCCGGATGCGTTACAGAAGGCCATTTATCAAAGCGTTTTTGGCGGAGGCAATTAATTCCTTACCCGGCTTTGTTCAGCGCCTGCGCTGCCGGTATCGCGTTTCCTGGCATTTTTAATGGCAGCGCCGAAATTGCAGGAAAAGCCAAGGGTGAAAGCGCGGTTATGAAAATCGTTATGGTAAGTAGCCTCCGTGTTTTTTACGTTGGTAATGGTGCCTCCCGGCAGGTTGGAATAAAACACATCACGTACAGAGATTTTCAGCGAGGCTTTGTCCGAGAGCACTTTTTTTTGTAACCCAGTATTTACCTGGGCCTGGGTGAAATGTTTAAACTGGCCGTCCGTTTTAGGCGTGACGTAAAAGCTGTAGAGTTCTGCCGTCCAGCCATGCCCAAGGCTAAACTGGTTGTTTACGGTGCTTAGCAAGTATACCTGGTGATTGTGGAGATAGCTATCGTTCAACACGCTTTTATCGCCGTTGTAATAAACCTCGCTATATATATTTAAACTCCACCACCTCACCGGTTTTAACGCAAGCGTGGCATTAACGCCGTAATAAACGCTTTGCCCGAGGTTCCTGTTCTGGCTGATAAAGTTGCCGCCGCTTTGCGTGATCGTTTCTACCTGGTAATCTTTCGTGAAATTGAAGAGCGCCGTGATTGTAAGCAGGTTCTTGTAGCTGTACGAGATTTCGTAGTTGGCCGAGAACTGCGGCCGCAGGAACGGGTTTCCCGAAATATATGAATACCGGTCGAGAATGGTCACAAAAGGGTTTAGGTCTTTGTAATAAGGCCGCCCGATCCGCCGGCTGTAAGAGAGGTTGAGCAGGTGACGGCCGCTGCTATCCATTTTCAAAGACAGGTAAGCAGTGGGAAATAGGCTGGTATAATGCTGTGTGAATGAAGAATCCGTACGCAGCTTATTGCCGGGCTGGTGGCCGTTCAGCCTCGTGTTTTCTGCCCTTAGCCCGGCTTGCAGCGTCAGCCGTTTTAGTTCTTTGCTAACATTAACGTAGCCTGCATGAATATGTTCTTTATAAAGAAACCGGTTAGTCCGGTTATAATCGGGTGTACTTACATTGTCCACGACATTGAAATAGTTAGCCGCATTATCTGTATTTACATAACTGGTTTTTAACCCGGCTTCTGCTTTAGTGCGCCGGGTAAACGGGTGTACATAATCTGTTTTTACCGCGTAAATCGCAATGTCAGCCGGCAAGTTATCGGTGATCCGCTGGGTACTTTTCAGGCTGTTATCAGGCAGAAATGCGTTGTTCAGGAACGACTGGCTGCCCCGCGACCTGTATTTCAGGTGATCCAGGTCGGCAGTAAGCATCCTTCCGCGGGAATTTAGCTGCCGGCCGAAGTTGAGGTTCACGCCAAGATTCCGGAACCTGTTCCTGGTCAGGTTATCCGCCGCGATGGTCGAATCTATCACCCGGTCACTTCCATACAGCCAACTAGTGGTCTGGTTAGGTGTGCGGCCGGAAGTGGCGGAGCCGGTAAACACGATACCCAGCGTGGTTTTATCCGATGCATAGTAATCTGCCCCGAGCTTTACATTACCGTTATCGGAAGAGGATTGGAAGAACGATTCGCCGTCGTATACCGACAATATGTTGCCGCTGTTGTTAAAATACCTGCGGCTGATCTCCATTTTGCGGTAGTTGTTCTGTTTATTATAGGCGATGTCTGCAAATACGTTCACCTTATTTACGCGGTAGTTCAGGTTCATGCTTTCGCCGGTGCGCCAGAACTTCGCTTTCCCCACATTCGCAGCCGCCGAGCCGTTGAATCCCTTCGCCTTTGATTTTTTTGTTTTGATGTTGATCACTCCAGCATTGCCCGCCGCATCGTATTTGGCCGGCGGATTTGGCATCAGCTCGATCTTGTCAAGCGACGAAGCCGGAAGCGACCTGAGGTAAGCAACCAGGTCGTCGCCGGAAAGATAGGTTGGCTTGTCGTCGATCAGGATCATCACGCCCGGCCTGCCCTTGAAAGAAATCTTCCCGTTTTCGTCGACCATTACACCGGGCGATTGTTCAAGCACTTCAAGCGCCGTAGCGCCCGTGGCGGTGATCAGTGCGCCTACGTTTACCACCGTACGGTCGATCTTCTGCTCTATCAAAGACTTTTGCCCGGTAACGGCGATCTCTTTAAGGTTGGTGGTGCTGGTTTTGCTGGTATCTGCTTTACCCTGCGCATTCGCTCCGTAAGGAGCAAAGAGGTACCACACAGCGGTTAGGCCAGCCATTATTTTTTTCATGATGTGGTTGGTTGGGATAAGCAGGTTCGCAGAAACACGAATCTCAGGATGCCGGACTACGCAAAAGAAAGCTCCGTGCTCCCATGTACCGCAGTAAAGCGGCGGGTAATCAAACCACGAAGCTCACGTAGGGCGCAGCGATATCTTTTACTTCGCTTTGCGGATATAGATATTCCCGTTCATATTTTTCATCAGCATTTCCGGGCCGCCGCCGCCGATCTTGCCGTTGATCCAGTCCTCGATCATGATGCGGTAAGTTCCGTTGGTGCTGGTTTTGGTTGACTTGGGCTGTGAGCTGTCGGTGGCCATGTCGAAGTCGCTGAATACGTCGCCGCGGTCAGACTTCAACTTCAAATTTGCTTTAAGGGTAGCCGGAAAGGTGACATCCACATTCCCGTTCAGGGTGGTAAACGCCATGGGTGCCGTGCCGTCCACAGACTTAAAGGACACATTGACGCTGCCATTAACCGTATTGGCAACCACAGAACCCGATACATTTTCTGCCTTAATGCCCCCGTTCGTATTGGAGAGCTCGAGATCGCCACCGATATTGCTCACGGAGATCGTTCCGCCGTTTACCGTTCTCAGTTTAATATTCGTGGCCGATATGGGGACTTTGATGTTCAGCACCAGGCGGCTTACCGGTATACCGGAACCCACTGTTACCGTGTTATGTTCTTCGCGGGCAGTGATGTCTACGCTGCCTCCGCTTGATAAACGCCTCATGCCATTGGCCGTTCTTTCATTTTTCCGGGGCGCATCGCCTTGTACGTCGATCACGATCTCTTTGCCTGCGTAACCGGTTACGTTAATAGAGCCCGAGGTAAGGTTAACCACCAGTTTGCAGGGTTTGGCAGGATCGCTCAACGGCACCGTCAATTGTTCTTTAGCATCGCTTTGCGCGAAAAGTGCTCCCGAAAGGCACCCGGCCAGGAAGAACATGGGTATGAATTTGATTGCTTTCATGATTTTTAAGTTAAGACTTTTTAAGATATATATTACCGTTCAGGGTTTCGAAGGTGAAGAGCTTGCCACCTGCGCCTACTTTTATTTCCGTTCTTTTTGAGAGCTTGTACATGGTCTCACCGTTCTTTTTGGTTTGTGATTTCTCCACTTTACCTGGCAGTACTTCCGTATCCGGGAAATCGGTGTAGAATTGGCCATTCATGCTTTTGAATTGGACGTTGGCCGCCAGCGAGGAAGGAAAAGTAACCTCCAGTTTCCCATTAATGGTATAATATGACGAGGCTTCGGTGGGAATGGCGAGGTAGTTTACCGTAACGTTGCCGTTGATGGTGCGGATATTGGAGGTTCCCTTGGCATTTACTACCGTGATAGGGCCGTTCACGTTGTTCGCCTGGAGCGAACCGTACACGTCTTTGATCCCGATCGAGCCTTTATTTACCGTAGAAGCACAAACATTCATGTTGAAAGGTACTTTTACCGTATATTCCAGTTCCACGCGATACCGGATCCTGCGGCGGCCGTCGTCCCAGTTCCGGCTGCGGCGCGGACGGGTTTCATAAGGCGACGTACTGTAAGAAAGGATGCTGTCTGCCTTTTGCTCAAACTCCAGCTTATACTCCGCTTTCGCGGCAGCCATTTCTTCGGCGTTGTCTGCCACGATGGTTTTATCGATCTCGATGCTCACCGTGCTGCCGGAATAGCCTTCTACGTTAACTGTTCCATGCATGTTGTAGATGGCCAGCACCGTTGCCGCAGCGGGCTTCTGCAGCGTAAACTGCTTGCTGATATGTTCTTTAAACTCTTGTTTCGAGTCCTGGGCACAAGTTGTGACCTGGGCAAAGCAGAGGCTCCATCCCGCCGAAAGCAGGATCCATTTGTTTGTTTTCATCTTAAACCGGGTTAAATTAAACTGTTGATAGTTTGGTTGATCTTCTCCCTCACACCGTGGTCGAGGTCTTTTTGTCGCAATAGTTTTTTCAGTGATCCTACCGAGCGTTTCTCCTGAAGCTTCAGCATCACATCGGCAATGGCCGACTGCATAAGCGGGTCCTTCTGCCCGGTAATGGACCGGATCAGTCCTTCACGCACTTCCGGGTAAGCCGCCATGCCGCTGAGCGCATCGAGGGTGCTCAGGCGCACATTCACGTTCGGGTCGTTATCCAGGGTGGTCAGTAAAGCATCGATCACCTGGGCATCGGCCTGTTTCAGTTCGGTGGTATAACTCACCGCGCGCATTCTTTCGGAGGCCGAGGGATTTTCGAGCATGGTAAGCATCATGGTTTGTTTCAGCTCGGTAACCTGGGCGCTGAGTACTTTCAGCTGCTGTCCCTGGTCGCCCGTTTTCTGCGGAACGGCCACCCACCAGGTGATCGCAAAACCGGCCAGTATCACCGCCAGGTTATAAGCCATCGGCCAGCGGGGCTGCACCTTCCATAACCGTTTCCATTGTTCTTTCAGCGTGTCCCACGCCGTATTTTCTTCCTCTTTAACCGATTCCTTGTAGGTTTCAAGCATCGCCTGGAATTTTACCTTCAGGTAGGCCGAAGGCACGGGCGTTTCTACTGCTTCCATCTCGCCCCATAGTTGCTTAAAAGACACCAGCTCCAGCGTACAATCCGGGCATCCCGCCAGGTGCCGTTCTACCTTTTCCTTTTCGGCCGGGGCCAGCTCGTGGTTTACCAGGTCTGTAAACAGTTCTTCACATTGCGCACATTTCATCTTTTTCCTGTTTATTGTTCCATCCGTACATAAATACTTTTCAGTTCCTGCATCGCCCGGTGTACACGCGTTCTGATGGCGGTTTCCGAGGCGCCCAGGATATCGGCTATCTCGTGGTACTTAAGCTCCTGGAACTTGTTTAACGTAAGTACCTCGCGATAATCCTCGCTCAGCCGGGCCATCGCCTTCTGTAAAGCGAGTTTAGCCTGTTTTTTTTCCAGGTGTTCTTCTGGCGTTAAGCCTGCGGCGACGTGACTTGCCACAACTTCCACACTTTCGCCAGACATCGCTAATTTCTTTCTTCTAACCTGGTCTTTCAGCACATTACGCGCGATCGAATACATCCAGTGCTTCACCTCACCGCTTCCGGTAAAGGTATGGCGGTACTTCAGCATCTTGTAAAAAACCTGCTGCACCATGTCCTCACTGGTTTCCCGCTGGTAGGTCATGTGGAACAGGAAGCCGTAGAGCGGACGGTTATACCGCTCGAAAAGCAACCCGATCTTATCCAGGTCGCCGGCTTTTACTTTAAGCATGATCGAGTTGTCGGTCAGCGTATTCAATCAGTGGTCGCTTATGTGTTTATATGACTGGAAACTGCGGTTGCAGAATTTCGTTACAGGGAATATGAGATTTTTTTTAAAATAAAAGAGAGATACGCCAAAATCAGGTTAAAGCAAGAAGGGGGAAGCGGCCGGTTTTCGTCTTGGGCTGCCGGTGGAGGGCCGGCGCCTCCGTTCCTTAGTAAGTTCAGGTGAATACGCTAACCCATAAGAAAATTCATTATACGGATGTATAATATACACCAAATCGTTGAATTTACCGGTAATTAGCCAAATTTTAAATCAAAATCGATTATTAAATATCAAAGTCGCCCATTAACACCATATAATGTTTCTTTTACCGGAGTATACCAATTTTTTCTGGTGATTTTTACCATTAACGGCAGTGATTTTATACTTTTTAATAAATAAAAGAGGAAAAATTAAAAACTATTAAAAAACAGCCTTCAAATTCACGAATTTTTCATTTAGTTTTACTACCGAAACAAAATTTAAAAATTAGCGTATGAAAAAAAATTTACGAATGGTCATGCTATTCCTATGCATGATTGGAATTAACGCGTATGCACAGGACCGGGTAGTCACCGGAACGGTGACAGACAAGGCCGATGGTATCGGTTTGCCTGGCGTAAGCGTCGTAGTTAAGGGTACCCGCCAGGGCTCACAAACAAATGCCGCAGGGAAATTTATCATCACAGCTCCTGCAGGCAGTAAAGTGTTAACAATTACATCCCTTGGCTACAAGTCGGTAGACGTTGATATCACGGACGGTCCAATCGTTATCGCGTTGGAACCTGATGCAAAAAATCTTTCTGAGGTAGTAGTGGTTGGCGCTTTGGGTATCGAGCGTAAAGCGGGTGCCCTGGCTTATTCGGTAGCAAAAGTTTCCGGTGAGGACGTCAATGCCGCACACCCGAATAACCTTCAGAATGGTTTAGTGGGTAAGGTTTCCGGGCTTAATGTAAGTACCGTTAATAACGGTGTTAACGCAAGTACGCGTATCGACATCCGTGGCATTCGTTCTCTTACAGGTAATAATCAGCCCTTACTCGTAATCGATGGTTTACAAACGGACCTGTCTTATATCAACTCCATTAACCCTAATGACATTGCCGACGTCACCATTCTCAAGAGTGCCAGTGCGACGGCGCTTTACGGACCTGAAGGTGTGAACGGCGTTTTTGTGGTCACCACCAAGAAAGGGAAGCCTAATAAAGCTCCCCAGATCCAGTTCGGGCAAACTGCATACTTTGAACCGGTAGCTTATTTTCCTGAGTTACAAACCAAATTCGGCAGCGGTTCCGGGGAAGACGTTTTCGGTGATGGTGCTTATGATCCTATTGAGAACCAAAGCTGGGGGCCGATCTATACCGGCCTGGAAGTGGGTATCGGACGTGACGTAAACGGAAAGCCGGCAGGAACCGGTGTTGCGGGTGCCGATTATCAAAAAATCATCTATTCAGATAACTCACAGGCAAAAAAGGATTTCTTTGAAACGGGAAGGACGCTTCAAACAGATTTTTCCCTTACCGCCGGGGATAACAACAGCTCCTACTTTTTCTCCTTCCAAAATATCAAAACCACCGGTACCGTACCAAAAGACGCCACTTACAGACGCTCATTGCGGCTGAATGCGGATAAAACGATCGGTAAATTTAAAATAGCGGGCAACATTCAATACACAAACAGGAAAGATGAAACAACCAGCATTGGTGTTTATAACCTGGTCATCAATAGCCCCGGATCTATCCCGCTTAGTAATTATAAAAACTACCAGGACCCAACCTCATGGGCACATCACGACCGCTATTTTAACGATTACTATGAAAACCCTTATGAAGCACTCGACAGGTCGCGCACTCATTTTAAAAACGACAAGTTTGTAGGTGGCATTACCATGACGTTTAAGCCAGCTTCATGGCTAACTTTAACCGAGCGCCCGGGCCTTACCCTGAACAACTCGACAGATCACAGCACGGTTGGATCAATCTACTATTCGGCGATTACTAAAGCTAACGCATATTTCGCCAGTTCTGATAAAACCGGAAGCGTTGCTGACGGTTCAGCTTATGGTAATAAAATTCAGAATGAGCTTATCGCTAACATGGATAAGAAATTCGGAAAATTCAGAACCACCTTATTAGTGGGTAACCTGATCCGTGACACTTACAACAAGTCGGTAGACGTGTCTGGTTCCAACCTTGCCATTCCTACTTTGTATAATATCAACTCCGCAACAGGTATCCCCGGTGCGAATAGTTCGTTCAGCCAAACCCGTAATTATGCGGTGTACGGGCAGTTCGATCTCAATTATAAAGGCTTTGCCAATATTCAGTTTACAGGC
The DNA here is from genome assembly GCF_009834915.1 of Hufsiella ginkgonis. GTDB lineage: Bacteria > Bacteroidota > Bacteroidia > Sphingobacteriales > Sphingobacteriaceae > Hufsiella > Hufsiella ginkgonis. Next base: position 50,664 of record NZ_WVHS01000006.1, read on the forward strand.
AGAAATGACTGGGATTCAAGATTGGCAAAGGAAAACCGCTCGTTCTTTTACCCGGGCGTGAACGGCGCGCTGATCCTTTCTGAAATGCTTCCTTCGATCGTAGACAACAAGATCTTAAACTATGCCAAGATCAGCGGAGGCTGGAGCAAAGCAGGTAACGTGAACATCAATGCTTATTCACTCGACAATACGTTCGGACAATCCGGCTCGTTCCCATACGGGTCACTTGCCGGCTATACCGCGAGCGGTTCATTACTGAACCCGAATATTAAGCCAGAAATTGTTGAATCGATGGAGGTCGGTACGGAACTCTCATTCTTTGACGGACGCGCAGGGTTCGAAGGGTCTTACTATATCTACAATAATGACGAGCAGGTAATCGATATCTCGGTTTCGACCGCAACAGGCTTCGGTTCAACTAAGGTAAACGCCGCGAAATTCTGGAATAAAGGATTTGACCTTGACTTAAAGCTCATCCCCGTAAGAACAAACAGCATTACCTGGAACCTGAACGCCACTTACTCTTACAATGACAGTAAAGTATTATCACTTTACCAGGGTGTTGATCAGTTGGGTATCGGGAATACCGCGTACGTAATCACCGGTTTGCCGGCCTATACCCACCGTATCAGCGATTGGGTACGCGATCCTGAAGGACGTGTGGTAGTGAATTCGACAACAGGACTTCCATCAAAGGCGGCTACCACTATTATCGGCGACCGTGTGAACCCTAAACACATTATCGGTGTGAATACCGAAGTAAACTACAAAGCTTTCAGCTTTAGCGCCGTCGCCGAATACCGCGGTGGAAATTATATCTACAATGACGTAGGTTCATCATTAACCTTTACCGGTATCGACCGTTTATCGGCCATCAACAACCGTCAGAAGTTCGTTTTCCCCAATTCATCGTATACGCTTGACGGGGGGAAGACCTACGTAGCAAACACCGACATCGCTGTAAATAACGCAAATTACGCTTTCCTGCAGGGTTCAACCTTCCGCACGCTGGGAACAAACTACTATGTTCCTGCAGACTTCTGGAAGCTGAGAGAAGTGACTCTCGCCTACTCGGTACCCGCTAAATTATTGGCGAAAACTAAATATGTGAAGAGAGCAACGTTCGCGCTTATCGGCCGTAACCTTTTGATCATCAAGTCGAAAGCTAACTGGTGGACTGATCCGGAATTCTCAACTACTACTGGTAACCCAACTGGTACGACCAGTATCTCCCAAACTCCGCCGACAAGGATATTCGGAGCGAACCTTAATGTTACCTTCTAGTAACACCACTAATTTAAAAGAAACATGAAAAATAGGTTATATAAATTATTAACAACGGCATCTTTCGCGGCGGTCCTGGTCATTTCAGGCACGGGCTGTAAGAAGACGTTCCTCGACATTAATACGAACCCGAATAGCGCTATCGACGCAAATATCACACCTAACCTGCTCCTGCCGGCTGCTTTGACCACCACATCAACCGATGTGACCAGGGGCTATGATTACCTGGGGAGATGGATGGGTTTCTTCGTTACCTCCTCCGGCGTGGCTCCATCTGTAGAAGAAGAGTCATATGGCATCACTACCGGATTCGGTAACGGTGCCTTCAGCGGGATAATGGACAATAATTATGACTATAAGGTAATGGGTGATAAAGCTGCCGCATCTGGCATGACTTTTTATTCTGGTATTGCCAAGATCATGATGTCGCTCAACTATGCGCGCATGGTGGATTGCTACGGAAGCGTACCCTATACCGAAGCCTTAAAAGGCGTTACTTTCCTTACACCAAAATATGATGACGGCAAAGCCATTTACGAAGACCTGATCAAACAAATTGATGCGGGCATGGCAGAAATCAAAGGGGCTGATGTGGGTGTGAACATTCGTATCACTACCGCTGACATCATGTTTAAAGGCGATAAAGCCAAATGGGCCAGGTTTGGAAACACGCTTAAGCTGCGTCTGCTTATGCACCAGGCTAACCGGTCCGACCGCCAAAGCTATATTACCACCGAGATGGCGAAGATCGTAGCTGAGGGATCCGGATTCCTGGGTGCCGGCGAAAGCGGGTTTGTTAACCCGGGTTACAACCAGGCGCAACCCAACCCGTTTTTTACTACGTTTGCTTTTACACTGGCCGGCGCGGCAGCCGCCTCTCAGACACGGGCCAACGCGATCGTTTTAAATTACTTCAAATCAAACCAGGATCTCCGGCTTCCCTATTTATATAGATCCCGTTTAACTACCACCGCCGTGGTTTCTGAACCGGAGCCGACGCTGACAAATTCCCCCACCGGTTTTATATACGTTCCCACTACAGGTACCGTACCGGTTGCTACCGCCACCACCGTTGCTACCGATTATAACCTCTACCGTGGTGGTACGTATGGCCTGGCTATCGTAAATGCATTGTACCCTTCGCAAACTAACGGTTTCCTCTCAGGTCTTGCCGGAGCTACCTCAGCGAGTACGGCAAGCGGTGCGCCGGGATTTGTTAAAGGATATGCAATGGATCTCTGGATCCTGACTTCTGTAGAAAGCAAGTTCTTACAGGTAGAAGCTATGCAGCGTGGCTATCTTGCGCCTCCTGCAGGTACTACCATTGAGCAGGCGTATAAAGATGCCGTGAAAGAGTCATTTAACTTTTTAGCGGTTCCTAACGTTAACTACGTGAACCCGGCCGGCGGTGCGAACTTAACCGCTACCGCATTCGATTATTTTTATGCGCAGCAATCTACTGCCGGAAATACCAACGTAAGCTGGGTCAGCGCATCGGATAAATTGAAGCTCATCGCTTTCCAGAAATACCTGGGTTTATCGGCACTGGACTTTATGGAGATGTGGACCGAATACCGCAGAAACGGTTACCCGAACATCCCGTTGTCGCAGAACACCAGCCGTTCAGGCGGAATTCCAAACCGGTTGCTCTTTACGCAGGCAGAGATTAACTATAACACTGCTAACGTACCATTGAAAGGCCGTTCAAGCGGGGATCAGTTCACCGATAAGATCTGGTGGATGCCGTGATCCTGATTATTAATAATTTAAACAAAAAGATATGAAATTATTTAGATATATATTTTTACTCGGATGCTTCTCGACAATAATGACGGGATGTGTCAAAGATGACGCATATACGGATTACAGCCAGATCAAGGAGATTATTCTTATCCCGAATGCTAACTGGCCAAGGGTTGCCACTTTATCTACCACGTCTGTGCTTTCCACGTCGGCGGAGTATACCGGCGGGTATAAGTTTGATCTCCCGGTTCGCGTATCCTGGGACAAACCGCTTGATAAGGATGTTGTAGTCACTTTTGCGCCAAGCCAGAAAGCCGTAGACGATTATAATGCACTGTTTAAAACGAAGTTTACGTTGATGCCCGTTGCTTCATATACTATGCCCTCACTTAAGGTGACCATTCCTGCCGGTCAGAAAACAACCACCAATGTTAACATCCCGGTAACTATCCTGCCGTCTACATTGGATCTGACGAAACGGCACATGTTTGCAATGACTATCACTGATGCAAGCGGCGAACCGATCGCAACTAACCTTGCTACTTTCATCATGCCGTTCACGGTGAAAAACAAGTATGATGGTAACTACCTGGCATTAAACTCAACCACCGACGTCACACTTCAGTCAAAGCTTACCGACCCTGCTAATCCAACAGCAACCGGTGAATATCCAAGACTGTATCATATCAATACCCTGGCGCCAGATAAAGTGGTTCTGTTCGATCCGACACTGAACGATTACCTGCACTATTACACCATAGGAAGCACAGGCGGGTCTTATGCTAATTTCGCCCCTGTTTTCCAGTTTGATCTTGCCACCGACAAAGTGATCGCGGTAACTAATTATTACGGGCAACCAACAAGCGGCGGTGTCGGGGCCAGGCTGATCGCTTCGTCCGGAACTAACGACAATAAGTACGTTGTAACCGGTTCCGGAAGCACGGCGATCAGGCGTATCTACGTCAAATATGCGATGACTGTAAATGGAGCTGACAAAGTGACTTTCAGTGAAATATACCAGTTTTCTGCTGCGAGGGTTTATTAAGCGCCAAAAAGTGATACTCACGCGATAATTGGTACGATAAAGAAGGCTTCCAGGCAGGAAGCTTTCTTTATCGTTACCATATGCTTATATTTACTTAGTGATCTGATCGTTAGCTATGTAAATAATACACCGTGAACCACAAACAGGATTCACCTCTCTTTTATTTTAATCAGTAATTGTCAATATAATTTGATTTTAGAGCCATGAAAAGAACGTATCTATTAGCTTTAGGGTTATTCGCCACCCAGGCCGCATTTTCACAACAAGGGACGATAGCCGGTAATTTTACCAATACCATACTGCAGGCCCGTCAAAATGAGATGATCAATACGAAGTTGACCGACTTCAGCACGATCGCAACGGGACGTTTTTACTCAGATGCCTGGCTGAGCGGCTCTGCTACCGGTATGGACGGTAAGCAGGTATCATCCGGGTATAAATTCAACTTCGACAAACTGTCGCATGAGCTATGCATGAAATGGAAAGACCAGGCGATCGTTATCAATAGCGCTTCGCTTAAAACATTTACGCTCATCGATCCGAAAACAGGTGATTCACATGTATTCGCGCGGCAACCGGCAGTAGATGAAATACATTTCTTTGAAGTGTTAAGCAGCGCTGCTACCGACCCTGCCGAAAAGTACAGCCTGCTCAAGTTGGTTACCGCAGAAGCTGATAAGCAGATCAGTAACAATTATGCGGCAAATTCATCCGGCGACCATAGCCAGAAGTTTACGGAAAAGACCGAATATTTTTTAGTGAAGAAGGGCAAGGCAGATAAAGTGAAACTCAACAAAAAGGCATTGTTATCATCGCTCTCCGGCGAAGATCTGAAACTTGCCGAAGCATTTCTTGCCGAGTCCAAAACCATGAACGAGGTGCTCGCCAGGAACCTGGTCAGGGTATTGAACAAGGAAACCACTATCTGAGCCCAGCTTGCAAAGTGAGCTAAAAAAAGCTCCGGGTGCGTTTACAGGCACCCGGAGCTTTTTTTTGGTACAATAACTGGCTATGGATTACTTCATCTAAACAAGGTTCCATTGATTGGAAAATCAATGACAGCAGGCATTTAACAACGGACCGGGCAACATCAAACCTCAAAAAACTTCATAAATTAGCCCCTCCAATGACCTCTATCAAAAACATCATTTTCGATTACGGCAACGTTATTTTCCTGATCGATTTTAAACGCACACAACATTCTTTCACCGGGCTTGGTATCGAGAACGTAGACCGCTTCTTTGCACATGCCGGGCACGATCCGTTGTTCGATGAATTCGAAAAAGGCAACATCTCTTCCGCGGAATTTCGTGACGGCATACGCCGCATCACGGGAAAGCCGGAATTAACAGACGAACGCATCGATAACGCATGGACCAGTCTGCTGATCGGCGTGCCCCGCGTAAACCACGAACTGGTATTGAAATGCAAACACCGGTACCGCACGTTCCTGCTCAGCAACATCAACGAGATCCACCTCAACTACATTACCGGTTACCTGCAGCAGGAATACCATATTACGTCAAATGATGTCCTGTTCGAAAAGGTATATTACTCTCACCTGGTACGTCTCCGCAAACCCGATCCGGCCATTTTCAACCTCGTAATACAGGAAAACGGTCTAGATCCCGCGGAAACATTGTTTATAGACGATAGTCCGCAGCACCTTAAAGCTGCGGTTGGCCTCGGCTTGCATACGCACCTGGTTACGGCCGAAGACTCACTGGAAAAATTCCTCTACCGCAGCGGCCTGCTGGAGCAGGAACCATAAGCAATTGATAGGTATTTAATAAACAAACACCTACCTCCGTTGTTACACCTTCTAAAACACCGGAACCTTATTACTTAACTATTCATCATTCCTTATTACTTGTTGTTATGAAAAATTACCAAACTATGGTCGAAGCCCTCAATGATCTTAAATCAAGAGGATATACGTTAGATTTTAACCTGGCAAAAGATTCGCTGCACAACAGCACGCAAGATATCACCCTGCATCCCGACGACTTCGAGATCACCGAGCTGTACCGCTTCGAGGGCATGACCGACCCTGCCGACAGCGCGATCGTATACGCCCTCACTTCACATAAATATGGCGTAAAAGGCGTGCTGGTGAGTGCTTACGGGGTGTATGCCGACGAAATTTCTGAAGACCTCTTAAAGAAGCTTAATACTCCCGGCGAAGGCGGGTTAGACAGTGCCGATAAGATCGTTTAACTACCTGCTCAGATCTTCCTGCGTTTCTTTTCTTTTACGATCAGCCCTAGCTCTCTGCCGGTTTGACCGGCAATGGAAGTATTTTCCTGCGCACGCCTGAACAGGTAAGGCAGCACCGCCTCTACGGGACCGTATGGAACATATTTAGCCACATGGTACCCGGCATCGGCGAGGTTAAAGCTCAGGTTATCGCTCATGCCGAGCAATTGCGAAAAGAAAACATGCCTGTTTCCCGGCGAAATACCGCGCTCAGCCATCAACTGGCACAGTAAACGGCAGCTTTCTTCGTTATGAGTACCGGCCACAATGGCCACCTGTGCGGTATGATCGAGGCAGAACTGCAGTGCAAGGTCGTAATCCCGATCGGTGGAGGCTTTATCCGGCTGGATCGGCGAAGGATAACCCCGTTCTTCGGCGCGTTTCCGTTCCTTCTCCATGTAAGCGCCGCGAACCAGCTTCGCGCCAAGGATAAACCCGGAAGATTTTGCCCGCGCCGCATCCTTTTGCAACGACACCAGCTTATCGTGACGATACAACTGGTAAGTATTGTACACGATCACGGCATCGCGGTTGTAGCGCTGCATCATGTCGAGCGCCAGCTTATCAATGGTATCCTGTATCCACGACTCCTCGGCGTCGATCATCACCGGCACTTCCGCATCAGCGGCCGCCCGGCAGATCATGTCTACACGTCCCTTTAGCTTCACATATTCCACATGCTCGGCATTGGTAAGCTCGTTCCCGGCGTCGAGCTTCGCAAGCAGGCCAAACCTGCCCACACCAGTGATCTTAAACACGGTAATGGGCACACTCGGATCGCCGGTGGCACGGCGGATGGTTTTAATGATCTCCTCCGCGGTAAGCGTAAACACGCTCTCTTTTTCCTCGCCTTCAACCGAATAATCCAGGATGGTGCCTACCTTCCCCGAGGCAAGCTGCCGGATAGTCTGTTCGCATTCGCCGATGGTTTCACCTCCGCAGAACTGGCGAAAAATAGTAGCCTTTATCAGTCCCTTGATAGGCAGCCCGGTTTTCATGGCGAAGTTGGTGACCGGCGGCCCGATCCGTGTCAGGAAATTGCTGCTGATCACTTTAAAAAGCCAATAAGCGCGGCTCAGGTCCTTGTTATTCTTGCCGCGAAAGGCGATTTCGGTGTTGTCGAACGAGAGCGGTTGAGGGTCGGTAGGTGAATTACTCGGCATCGGGCAAAGATAGTAATCAGTTGTGAGTTGTGAGTGATCAGTTGTGAGCTGTCAGCGGCGGTTACCAGGGAGCCAGCTCCGTTATGAGGCCGTGCGGGAACCGGCTGCTGATAACTGGCAACTGATAACTATATTTGCGCCCATGATCGAATTTAAACTCGAAGGCGAGTTCATCCCGCTGATCCAGTTGTTAAAAGCAACCAACCTGGTACTTACCGGCGGTGAGGCGCAGGCCGTAGTAAACGACGGGCACGTGCTGTACAACGGCACCATCGATTATCGCAAACGCTTAAAAGTGAGGCGCGGCGATGTGATCACATTTCACAAAAAGCAGATCATTGTTATTTAAATGCAGCCAATCAAAAGTAACGGGTACTCCGTTTATTTCGACGACCATTTTGGGGAATTAAAGACGTTCCTGGCGGAAGGTAGCTATTCCAGGGTTTTTTTTATTGCCGACCGTAACACGTACGAGAAATGCCTCCCGGCAGTGCTGGCCGAACTCCCCGACCTGCAGCAATACGACGTGATAGAGGTAGACCCCGGCGAAGAAAACAAAAACATCGACTTTTGTATCGGTATCTGGCAGATGCTCCTGGATTTCGGCGCCGACCGTAACAGCCTCGTTATCAACGTGGGCGGCGGCGTGGTTACTGACATGGGCGGCTTTGCAGCTTCGACGTTTAAACGCGGCATCGATTTCGTACAGGTTCCTACCACCTTGCTATCGCAGGTAGATGCGTCTGTTGGCGGTAAAACAGGCGTTGATTTTGGCGGGGTAAAGAACATCATCGGCACGTTTACCCAACCCAAAGCGGTGTTTATTTCTACCGCGCTGCTGGGCACGCTGGACCGCAGGCAGGTAATTTCCGGCTTTGCCGAAGTGATCAAACACGGCCTTATCCGCGATAAAGCGTATTTTGAAAAAGCCATCGAAGCCGCTTATCGGCCTGTTGATACCGCGCTTATTTACCGTTCCGTGGAGATCAAGAACGAGGTGGTAACCACCGATCCGTTTGAGAAGGGGCTCCGCAAGATCCTCAACTTCGGGCATACCATCGGCCATGCCATCGAAAGCTACTCTATGCTGCCCGGTAACTCACCCTTACTGCATGGCGAGGCCATTGGTTTTGGCATGATCTGCGAAAGCTACCTGTCGCACATACACCACCAATTAACCGGCGAAGAGCTCAATACCATTATCGCCGGCCTGCTTCGCATTTATCCCTACTATCCCATCGAAGCCACCGCTTACCCGGAACTCATCGCCATCATGCTCAACGATAAAAAGAACACCAATGGCAAGATCGGCTTCGCCCTCCTTTCCGCTATCGGGAATTGTGCCTACAACCTGTATGTTTCGGAACGGGAGATCGTAGATGCGCTGGAGTTTTACAGGGAGTTGAGATAGCGGTCAGCCGTAAGCCATCAGCTCCTGTTTGGTGCTTTACCTGCTAACTAAGCTAAATTTTAGCGAAGCTAAGCGGTGATAAAAAGCTGAAAGCTGACAGCCGCCGGTTGATAGCTAAAAAAACTCTATTTTTTCTTGCATCTTCCATTTCCATCCGTATATTTGGCCTCGATAAAAATGAAATTCAACTACGCATATTTCTTTGGTTACTTTTACTACAACAGTAAGGGCCGGGACTAATATGTAACATAATAAGCTTACAAAAAGAGGTCCCGGTTTAAAGCCGGGACTTTTTTTTTACCACTAAGGGATGAAGAAAAAGGTAGCAATACAGGGGATCAGGGCATCGTTTCACGAGCAGGCGGCTTTCAGCTTTTTTGGAGAAGACATCCAGACTGTTGAATGCAACTCGTTCCGCGAAACCTGCGAAGCGCTGAAGAACAAGCAGTGTGACTACACCGTGATGGCGATCGAAAATTCCATTGCCGGCAGTATCCTCCCCAATTATGCGTTGCTGCGCGACTTTCACTTCACCATTATCGGCGAAGTTTACCTCCCTATCCAGCTGCACCTGCTGGCGCTACCGGGCGTGAAATTCGAAGATGTTAAATACGTAGAATCACACCCGATCGCGATCCGTCAGTGCGACGATTTCTTCGACGCCTACCCGCAACTGCAGGTAAGAGAACGGAACGATACCGCCGCCTGCGCCAAACGCATCAGGGAGGAACAGCTGACAGATACCGTGGCCATCGCAAATATCCTTGCCGCCAAACTCTACGACCTGGAGATCCTCGAACGCCGGATCGAATCCAATAAGAAGAACTTCACCCGCTTCCTGGTACTTTCCGATCCCGGGAATGCCGAGGCGATCGTGGAAAACCCGGATAAAGCCTCCCTGAGCTTCCAGGTAGGTAACGAGATCGGTTCCCTCGCAAGGATCCTGAACATTTTTTCGGAAGAGAACATTAACCTGAGTAAGATCCAATCCATGCCCGTTTTAGGTAAACGCAACGAATACAACTTTTACGTGGACGTAGAATGGCAGGAACGCCGTCAGTATGAAACGGCCCTGCATAAAGTACTCCGTTACGCCGTTAATTTTACAAACATGGGCGAATACAGGAAAAATGAAGAGGCCTAGAAAGAAGCTGACGGCTGATAGCTGACGGCTGATAGCTTCCTCCCCCCAACAAAACTGAAAACTGACAACTGACAACTGATAACTGACAACTCACACCCAAGCCCCCCCGATATGAAACTCAATCTCAATATCCAACCCCTCTCTACCTGGCTGAAGCCGGCAGAAGAGAACAAACCGCTGATCATTGCGGGACCCTGCAGTGCCGAAACTGAAGACCAGTTAGTAACCACTGCTCATTTATTGGCAAAAACCGGCAAAATCTCCGCCCTGCGTGCAGGCATCTGGAAACCGCGTACGCGTCCGGGAGAATTTGAAGGCATCGGCAGCGTGGGCCTGCAATGGCTTAACCGTGCGAAGCAGGAAACAGGTCTGCCCACCGCTGTGGAAGTGGCCAATGCCAGGCACGTAGAGGAAGCGCTGGCGGCAGGCGTCGACATTTTATGGGTAGGCGCCCGCTCTACGGTAAACCCGTTCACCGTGCAGGAGATTGCCGATGCGCTGCGTGGCGTAGACATCCCGGTAATGGTAAAAAACCCGGTAAATCCCGACCTTTCTTTATGGATCGGTGCATTGGAACGTATCAACCAGGCAGGCATTACGCGGCTGGCGGCTATTCACCGCGGGTTCAGCTCGTTTGAAAAGACCGCTTTCCGCAACGAACCGATGTGGGAGCTTGCCATCCAGCTAAAAACGCTCTGCCCCGAACTGCCCATTATTAACGATCCGAGCCACATCTGCGGTAACCGGGAAATCATTCCATACGTATCACAGAAAGCGCTCGACCTCGACATGCAGGGCCTGATGATCGAGTCGCACCTCGATCCAACCATCGCCTGGACCGACGCCAAGCAGCAGGTAACCCCTTCCGCCCTTTCAGACATTATCGATAATCTTACGCTTCGTCATACCGAGCCTGCTACCCGCGCATTGTCAGACAAGCTCGATGAACTGAGAAAGCAGATCGACAAGCTCGACGACCAGATCATCCAGAAAATTGCCGAAAGGATGTCGGTAGTAGAAAAGATCGGTGAATACAAACGCGATAATGACATCACCATTCTCCAGGTGAACCGCTGGGACGAGATCATGCACAAACGCAGCGCTTTTGCACGCGCCCTGAAACTGGATGTGAACTTTGCCGCCAAGCTCCTGGAGCTGATGCACAGCGAATCGATCCGTAAGCAAACCGAGATCATGAACGCTAAATCGGTAGTAGAATAAATGAGCGGCGGTAACCTGGTGCTCTCTGCCGGTAAGCGGGATATCCATGCGGAGATCCGGCTTACCGGTTCAAAAAGCGAAAGCAACCGCGCCCTGGTCCTCGAGGCGCTGAGCGACGGCGGCGTGAAGGTGGAAAACCTTTCAGAAGCCGCAGATACCGTTACGCTGAACAAGATACTCCGCTCGCTGGTGGCCGAAACGCCGATCACGATCGTAGATGTCGGCCCGGCGGGAACCGCCATGCGTTTCCTCACCGCATTTGCCGCGGTAAAAGGCATCGAGGCCATCATTACAGGCACCGCCCGCATGAAACAACGCCCGATCGGTCTCCTCGTAGATGCGTTACGCACCCTGGGCGCCAGTATCACCTATGCCGAAGCAGATGGCTTCCCACCGGTAAATACGCATCCCGGGTTCCGGCAGCAAACCCGCGTGGTAAGTATTAAGGGCGATATCAGCTCGCAATACATCACGGCGCTGCTGCTGGTGGCGCCGGTGCTTCCGCAGGGGCTTGAGCTCGAGATCGAAGGAGAGCTTACCTCGCGCCCCTACGTAGAGATGACGCTTTCGATGCTTTCACAGGTAGGGATCAGTCATGAATGGAACGGCGACCGGATCGTCATCCCCCGGCAGCCGTTTATCATTACTACATTAACCGTAGAGCCCGACTGGAGCGCAGCTTCTTACTGGTACGCCATGGCCGCATTGGCGGAAACTTCTGCTATCAGCCTGCCCAACCTCAGGAAATATAGCCTGCAGGGCGACAGCCGCATTGCGGAGATCATGGCCAACTTCGGCGTCACCTCCACTTTCGTGGGAAATGGCCTCGAGATTAAAAAAGAGCCCAAAACATTTGTTCCTAAACTGTTCGACCTGAAAGATTGCCCTGACCTGGCACAAACCGTGATCGTGTGCTGCGCGGCCCTCGGCCACAACGCCTCGTTCACCGGGCTCGAGACCCTTAAAATAAAGGAAACCGACAGGATCCAGGCGCTGCAAAACGAACTTGCCAAGTTCGGGGTAAAGTTTACCGCAGACGGTACCACCTATCACCTCGACAGCTCGGAACGCTTTTTCCCGGAAAAGATCCGCATCAGCACCTACGAAGACCACCGCATGGCGATGGCGTTCGCGCCGCTGGCACTGGTGATTAAAGAGGTAGAGATCGAAGACTATCTTGTTGTTGAAAAGTCGTACCCCGATTTTTGGACACACCTGGCGCAGATCGGGATTATCAGTACTGAACAGGCATGAAGTTGTATCAAAAGCGAATTTCCGGCCGCCTGCATTTTGATCCAGCTAATCATATTAACTACTATAAATAAGTTACATGGCAGGAAATTCCTTCGGACAACTGTTCCGCATAACAACTTTTGGCGAATCGCATGGCGAAGCGATCGGGGTGATCATTGATGGATGCCCGCCGCGGTTAGCCGTCGACGAAGCTTTTATCCAGGGCGAGCTCGACAAACGGAAACCGGGCCAGTCGCGCATTACCACGCAGCGGCAGGAAAGCGATGAGTTCCGGATCCTTTCAGGTGTTTTTGAAGGACGATCTACCGGTACACCCATAATGCTGCTGATCCCAAATGCCGACCAGCGGTCTAAAGATTACGATCACAACAAAGACTCGTTCAGGCCCTCACACGCAGATTATACGTACCAGGCCAAATACGGCATCCGCGATCACCGGGGCGGAGGCCGTTCTTCGGCACGCGAAACCGCAGCCCGTGTTGCTGCCGGAGCCGTCGCTAAGTTATTGCTGAAACAGCAGGGGATCGAGGTATTTGCACATGTTTCGGGAGTAGGGAGCTTAGAAGCCCCGGAAACCGACGTAACCAACATCGACACAGCCACCGCAATCCGCGAGCAAAACCTGGTACGCTGCGCCGATCCCGAAATGGCAGCCACCATGACCACGTACATCGACGAGGTGCGCAAAGCGGGCGATACTGTCGGCGGAAGGATCTCCTGCCTGGTGCGCAACTGCCCGCCCGGTCTTGGCGACCCGGTATTCGATAAGCTGCATGCCGACCTGGGCAAAGCGATGCTAAGCATTAACGCGGTGCATGGCTTCGAGTATGGATCTGGCTTCAAAGGATCCGAGATGAATGGTTCAGATCATAACGATTTATTCGTACCTTCCCCGGGAGAGAATGGCGTAAAAACACAAACGAACTACTCGGGCGGCATACAGGGCGGGATCTCCAACGGTATGGACATTACCTTTAAAGTGGCATTTAAACCGGTAGCTACCATTATGCAAAGCCAGCCGACCATTGATAAGTCAGGCAACGATACGGAGATCAAAGGAAAAGGCAGGCATGATCCCTGTGTGGTGCCGCGCGCAGTGGCGATCGTGGAGGCAATGGCCGCCCTGGTAATTGCCGATCATTTTCTCAGGAATAAAACACTTTCTTTATGAAAAAGACCTTGGTTGTTTGTATCATCATGCTTGGTATGCTTAAAGTGAACGCTCAAAACGTGATCCCGCTGTATCCAAACGGCGTACCGAACTCCACCGGAAACGCCGGGGAGGAAACCAAAACCGTTACTAATGGCTCCATCCGCTACGGACAGATCTCCAAACCCTCGCTCGAGATCTGGCTGCCGCCTGCCGGCAAGGCATCCGGCGCAGCCATAGTGATCTGTCCCGGCGGCGGTTACAGCATTGTTTCGTACACCAACGAAGGTACCAGCATCGCCGAAGCATTCAATAAAATGGGGGTAGCCGCTTTTATCCTTAAATACCGGATGCCTAGCGATATCTCCATGAAAGATAAAACGATCGGTCCCCTGCAGGATGCACAAACTGCCATTAAAATTGTCCGCCAGCGGGCGAAAGAATGGGGTGTAGACACGGCCCGGGTGGGTATCATCGGCTTTTCTGCCGGCGGCCACCTGGCTTCTACCGCAGGAACGCATTTCAACAAAGCAGTGATCGACAACAAAGAAGGCATCAGTCTGCGCCCTGATTTCATGATCTTGGGCTATCCCGTGATCAACCTTACAGACAGCCTCATGCACCAGGGGTCGAGGACCAATTTACTGGGTACCTCTCCACCTGCGGAGCTGGTGACATTATACTCAAATGACCTGCAGGTAACGAAAAGAACGCCTCCTACCCTGCTCTTCCACGCCGGCGACGATAAAACCGTTAAGGTAGCCAACAGCATCCGTTTTTACGAAAGCCTGCTCAGGAACGGCGTACCGGCCGAGCTGCACCTCTACCCCAAAGGCGGACATGGATTCGGCTTGTATAATAAAACGACCAGTGATCTCTGGATCGAAAGGGTAGAAAACTGGATGAAAGCGGGCGGCTGGATTAAGTAGGATCACTTTATCGGCATCGCAAACATGCCCGACGCGGCGTCGGCCTGCTTCTTAAGCCCCAGGTAATTCCATACAATCCCCGCCGTGTACTTACGGAAAGCCGCGTTCATTTGCTCGAGCGTGGTATTGTTCAGCTTTTCCGGCAGCTCTTCGGCGAGTTTCCATCCACCCATGATCTCGGCAAGGCCCAGGCTGGCTGCGATGGCCGCGGTGCTCTCCTGCTTCATGTAATTAGTGGTGATAAAACCGCTTTTGGCGCCAAGGAAATCCTCTTCCGAAAATCCCTCAGCCCGCAATTCGTTCAGCTCGTTCACCATTACTTCTACCGCTGCCGCAGGATCGGTGGTGCTCACGTAAACCGTGGAGAAAGGCATTTTAAGTACTTTTACCCCGGCGGACGGCGCGTAAGATAAATTCCTTTTGGTACGGATTTCTGAGAACAAGTGATTATCGAATGCACTGAAAGCGAGACGGAAACCTGCGTAATCCGGCGACGACATCGATGGTGCGTTCATTACGCCCTGGATGTAATTGGTGGCCAGGATGCGGTCTTCCGGGAATACTTTGTTGCCGGCAATTACCGGCACTTTGTATGCCGGCGCCACGTACGGCTTTGCCGGTATGGCCGAAAAAGCCGCTTTGATCTTTGCGGTGATCTCCTCTTTAGAGATTTTACCGGCCACTACGATGAACATCCTGTTCTTATTAAGCAACGCAGTATAATATTTTGCTAGCTCAGCCTGGTGGAACTTTGAAATGGTGGCCTCCGTTCCCGAAGGCTGCAGGCCGTAGATGGTACCCGCAAACGTGTTCTGCATCGCCATTTGTTCGATGCGCGTGTCGGGATCCGATTCGCTTTGCGAAAGACCGGTGATCAGCTTCGTTTTCAGTAAACCGAGCTCGCGCTCATCAAATGTCGGGTGTACCACCGCTTCTGCGAAGAGGTCCCATCCCTCGTTAAAGTATTTAGAAATACAATTGAGCGAGATCACCCCGAAGTCATAACCGGAAGAGCCGCTCACGGAGATCCCATAAGCGTCTTCTTTATCTTTAAATGCGTTTTTCGTGTACTTTTTGGTACCACATTCGGCGGTTGCCGCCAGGGTGAGGTTTTCGATTCCCGCCTGGGCGGCCGGGTAATTATTTAGCCCGCCTCGAAAGTATAAGTCGACACTCACAATTTGCTTTACGGTTGGCTTATAGATCACCTTGATGCCGCCCACATCGAATGACGAGGCGGCGGTCTGGGCATAACCGGCCGTTACAAAAACAGCTAATACTATACTAAAAACAATCCTTCTCATGTTGCTGCTGTTTAGGGCTTAAAAAATAATTCGGGTTTAATGGTGTTCTTCAGTTGCGGGCTTACCAGCATGCCCGCACAAAATGGTTTGTCTTTAATGTACTTACGCACGTATTGCTGCAGATCGGTGCGGGTAACTTTCCGGAGGTTATCCTGGTAAGTGTTCAGGTACCCCGGTGTGGCCGAGCACCACCAGAATGATACGGTGTGCACAAAATCGGAGGTTACCTCCTGTTCTCTCACCGAGTAGATATCGAGCGTGCGTTTTGCAGCTTCGATCTGCTCGTCGGTTACATAATCCGGCGAATCGAATAAAGCCAATTGGTGCTTTACTTCTGCCAGGCATTCCTTGGTTTTAGAAGGATCTGGCACCACCGTTAACGAGATGGGGCCGGTATGCTTTTGCGTGAAGTAGCCGATGTTCACTTCCAGGGCCAGTCCCGCATCCACCAGCGCACGGCTGAACTTGGAGGAGTTCTGGTTAAGAATGAACGAAAACACGTCCGCCGCATAGGTCGCAGGGATATCTTTCCGGGTATCCGGCCCGTGCCAGTAGTACATTACGATGGGTACGTTCACATTGGGCGACTCGGTGATAAAATAATCCGATTTGGTCAGCGGCTTAAATTCGGGAACCGGCCATTTCACAAACGGATCGAAGCCCGATGGCTTCCAATCGCCGAAGGTAGCTTCTACTTGTTTAAACACATCGTCGTGTTTTACATCGCCAGCCACGGTGAGGAGCGAGTTGTTAGGCCAATAGTACTTGTTTTTGATGGTGTCCATCTTCGCCGGCGTGGCGGTACGGATAATGTTATGGTCGCCGATCACGTTCTTGCGGCTGTATAAATCGCCCCAAAGGCGGTGATTCATCTCATCGATGAGCGGGAAATACGGGTTCGACTCGTTTCGCTGGAACTCCCCGTCGACCACGATGTTTTCACGTTTCATCTCTTCGGCATCGAACAACGGGTACCTGATGGCGGAGTTCATAAAGTCCAGTCCGCCGGCCAGGTTGAATTTAGGAAGCGTAAAGTAGTAATTAACACGTTCTTCGGTAGTTTGCCCGTTAAAGGAGATTCCCAGCTCGCCGACGCGGTTCAGGAAAGCTTCCTGGCTCGGGTAATCTTTATTGGCTTTAAAGAACATGTGCTCATACAAATGGCTCAGGCCGTTGTATTGCGGCGATTCGGTGTATGATCCGTTCTTAGCGGCAATCTCGATGGTGGCCAGGGGCACACTGCTGTCCTCGATCACGATGACTTCCAGCCCGTTGGGCAGCTTCTTAAAAAACATATTTGCGGGCAGGGCGCCCTGGCTGCCCGGAGCTAGCTGGGCCGTTGCCGAAAATAAACAGGCGCATAGCGCCAGCATCATCCAAACACTCTTCATATCAATCTTCAATTAAAAATTTTGTCGTAGGAACACCGAACCTGTTCAGGAAATCAACGCCTTCATCGCCCGGCCAGCCCTTAAACTCAGCATAGGAATTCTTAAAGAAAACCCGGGAGATCCCGGAAGAAAAAATCAGCTTTGCACATGCAAGACAAGGCGACAAGGTAAGATAAAGCGTGGCGCCGGTCAGGTCTGTCAGGTTTTTTACTGCGTACAGTATCGCGTTTGCCTCCGCGTGCAGTGCCAGCGAACAGCTATTACGGTCGTCGCGCGGACACCCGGTCTCCGGCCACTCCTCGTCGCAGTTATGAGTTCCGGCCGGCGGACCGTTATAACCGATGGAGATAATGCGCGTATCCTTGGTAAGCACAGCGCCCACATGTGCTTTTACGCAATGTGAGCGCTTGGCGAGATCCGTCGCCAGGTTCATAAATATCAGGTCGAAACTTGGTCTGTTTGCTGTCATCAATGCCCCGCAACGGTTTCAGTATCGTAATCTATCCCTTGCTTTTTAAGGATCGCCGAAGCTTTCAGGGCATAAAACGCCAGGTAAGCAAAACATGCCACGCCTACCAGGTAGCTCCACTGGATGCCCAGCAGGCCATCGGCGGAAAGATACCCCTGCAAAAGGCTGATGAAGCCGCCGCCCATGATCATCATGATGAGAAAACTCGACCCTTCATTGGTATGTTTGCCCAGTCCGGCGATAGCCAGCGTATAAATACATGGCCACAACGTAGAGCAGAACAGCCCCACGCTAATGAATGCATATACGCTGATCATGCCGCCCGATAACATACCGATAATTAACGCGGCCATCCCAAACGAAGAATAAATAAGCAGCTGGCGGGCCGGGTTTCCCTTGCTCAGCATATCGCCTACGATCAACACTAAGATCACGAACGCATATACGTAAAAAGGTGTAAGGTCATGGCTCGCCAGCTTGTTCACCAGCAGGAACACGCCAAAAGCGATATAAGGCATCAGGAAATTCAGGATCTTTTTGGTACTGCCGGCCAGGTTGAACGCACCGATCGAAGCGGTCCAGCGGCCAATCATCAAACTTGCCCAGTATAACGAAATGTATGGAGCAATACCTGAGGTCGGCATCTGCAGTTTCTGCAGCATAAACTCAGGCAGGTTGCTGGCGGTCGACACCTCGACACCTACATACACGAAAATAGCCACCATGCCAAGTACCAGCTGGCTATAGCCTAACGCCGACTTCTTGCTTCCCGCCGGGTAAGCAACGGTGGAGGTGTCTGTTGGCGAGCTGATGGAGTTTTCTTCCGGCTCTAATTCGATCTTATTCGGTAAAGAGGAAAACTTAAAAATAATAGCTACGATGATAAACAGCACCCCTAAGATGAGGTAGGGCGTTTTTACCGCCGAGATGCTGGCTACACCTGAGCCTCCCGCGGCAACACTACCGAAAATAGCGATAGTGACCAGGATCGGCCCGATGGTGGTACCGAAGTTGTTCACGCCGCCCGCAAGGCTTAACCGTTGTGCCCCGGTTTTAGGATCGCCCAGCACGATAGCCAGGGGGTTGGCGGCCGTTTGCTGCAGCGAAAAGCCGAGACCTACGATAAACAGGCCGGAGATCATTAAGGTAAATGAAGCGGTTTCGGCGGCCGGGTAAAATAACAGTGTACCCAAAGCGGAAATCACCAACCCAAGTGCAATGCCATTTTTGTAACCGATGCGGTTCAGGATGTCGCCGCCGCTGGCTTTCGACACAAAATAGTAGATCAGGGAACCTACGGTATATGCCACGTAAAAGGCAAAGGAGATCATTTGCGACTGCACCTGCGACAGCGTAAGTTTCTCTTTAAAAACGGGGATCAGGATGTCGTTACTCGCCGCAACGAAGCCCCAGAAAAAGAAAACACTGATTAAAGTGTAAAGTGCAGAAGGATTGTACTTGGATGGTTGACTCATTTTTATGTTGGTTAATCGGTTCGACTAACATAAGGATTTTTATTAATAATTTCGTTTTAGCACGCCTGGCGCAACACTACAATTACGCTACAACGCGTATAAGTAAACAATACATTGTTTTTTCTATTGTTATTCGCATATTCGCAACATTCGAAAGGTCGCTAAACAATCATGATCGAATCAATCATAACCGGTGTCGGACTTGGCATCGTACTTTCCTTTGCAACGGGCCCGGTTTTTTTTGCATTGATTAAAACGAGTATCGAACGGGGATTCTATGCAGGTCTCTGCCTGGCGGCAGGTGTGGTGATGTGCGACCTGATCTATGTCAGCATCAGTATTTACGGCACCTCGTTCCTCAGGCTCGAAAGCCGTTTTCGGCTCCCCATCGGGCTTACCGGGGCGACGGTGCTTATAGCTATCGGTATTTATTACCTCCTGAAAAAGATCAGGATCTCCTACGATACAATCATCACCAAACGCCATTACACGGGCTACTTCGTCAAGGGGTTCCTGATGTGCATCTTCAATCCCGGCATTCTCCTGTATTGGGTAACTGTTACGGGCGGCATCGTTTCGGCTGTTTCCGGGAGGATCAGGCCGGAGGATATGCTGCCCGTATATGCCTCGATCCTGGTCACCCAGTTTAGCATGGATGCGATAAAAGCTTATTACGCAAGCAAACTGCGTTACCGGATAAAGGAACGCACCCTTACCATCCTGAACAGGATCGCCGGAATGTTAATGCTGGTTTTTGCGCTGAAACTGGTGTATAACCTGGTATTTACGCACTCGCTATTGTAAGTTGCCAATGATCAGTTGTGAATGGTCAGTTCCGTTAGCGCCCTACCGAAACCGATCCCTATTACACATACGCCCGCTGGTTCTTCCCTTCCATCCAGTTCATGAATGCCTTGTTCACTACTTTATTACCTCCGGGGGTCGGGTAGTTGCCCGAGAAGTACCAGTCGCCGAGGTGATCGGGGCAGGCCACATGCAGGTTATCGAGGGTCTGGAAGATCACCTCTACTTTGGCATTGATATCTTTGGGGGTAATGATCTTTGCGATCTTATCAGAGATCTCCTGGTCGGTAAACGGTGCGTAAATATTCTGAACATAGTTATGCGCCTGTCCTTTTGCCAGCCGCTGTGCAGCTTTACAGCTTTCGTAGGTCTGGAAGATCACGCCTTCCATGTCGCGTTCGCGGAGCAGCGAAACGGCCGCCTCGAAGGCGACAAAATCGCCCATGCGCGACATGTCGATCCCGTAACAGTCCGGGTAACGGATCTGCGGAGCGGAAGAAACCACTACGATCTTTTTCGGGCCCAGGCGGTCGAGAATGCGTAAAATACTTTGTTTCAGGGTAGTTCCGCGAACGATGGAGTCATCCAGTACCACCAGGGTATCTTCTTTGCGTTTGATGAGGCCGTAAGTGGTATCGTATACATGGGCCACCATATCCGAGCGGTCGGCATCCTGTGTAATGAACGTCCGCAGCTTGGCATCTTTAATGGCGATCTTCTCCACACGCGGCGCCATGTTCAGCATTTCCTCAAGCTCCTGGTCTGACACCTTTTCATCCCTGTTCAGAAGCGTTTTTTTCTGGAGATCCTTTATATGCTTGTGGAGTCCTTCCACCATCCCGTAGAACGCGGTTTCGGCAGTATTGGGAATATAAGAAAACACCGTGTTTTTGAAATCGTGCTTCACCGCTTCCAGGATCTGCGGGCACAGCAGCCTGCCCAGCTGTTTACGCTCGCGATAAATGGCGGCATCGCTTCCGCGCGAAAAATAGATCCGCTCAAACGAGCACGAAAGCTGTTTTGGCGAAGGTTTGTGAAATTCCTGTTCGGAAACGTGGCCATTCTTTTTCACGATGAGCGCATGACCCGGCTTTATTTCCTGGATCAGCTCAAAAGGAATATTAAAAGCCGTCTGGATAGCCGGCCGCTCAGAGGTTACCACCACAATTTCGTCATCCACGTAATAAAACGCCGGGCGGATCCCTACCGGGTCGCGCATTACGAACGCATCGCCATGCCCGAAAATCCCGCTGATGGTATAACCACCATCCCAGGTTTTTGCCGACCGGCGAAGGATCTCGCGCACATCCATGTTATCGGCTATCTTATGGGTGATCTCCGCATTCGAGTACCCTTCTTTTTTAAACTGGTCGAACAGTTCCTGGTTTTCGGCATCTAAAAAGTGCCCGATCTTTTCCAGGACGGTTACCGTGTCTGATTTCTCCTTTGGATGCTGACCAAGCTCGTAGAGCTGTTCGAGCAGTTCATCTACGTTGGTCATGTTAAAATTCCCCGCGATAACGAGGTTACGCGCCATCCAGTTATTCTGGCGCAGGAAAGGATGGCAGTTCTCGATGCTGTTCTTTCCATGGGTACCGTAACGCAGGTGACCCATGAGCACTTCACCCGTAAAGCTTATGTTCTCTTTGAGCCATTCGGTATCTGCCATCAGCTCAGGACTAACCGCCTGTACATCTGCAAATTTCTTCTGCACATACTCGAAGATCTCCGAAACGGCTTTGGCACCCATCGCCCGGTGACGGCTTATATAGCGGTTTCCCGGCTTTACATCCAGTTTTATGGTGGCTATCCCTGCTCCGTCCTGCCCCCGGTTGTGTTGTTTTTCCATAAGCAGGTACAGCTTGTTCAGGCCGTATAAGGCCGTTCCATATTTCTGCTGATAGTAAGAGAGGGGTTTTAACAAACGGATGAGGGCGATGCCGCACTCGTGTTTAATTTGATCACTCATAGACTGATGGGTAATGAGTATGCAAAGCTAAGGATTAAATTAGCAAAAAGCGAGTATGTTGAAAACGTGACAATTAAATTAGCTAACAACCGTCAACGGGAGCGAAAAGCTGAACGTCGATCCTTCTCCCTGTTCCGACTCCACCCAGATGCGGCCTCCTGCCCGGGCAATGATCTCGCGGGAAATGTAGAGACCGAGTCCAAGCCCGGGAAACGTTTGTTGTTTGTCGCCGCTTACGCGATAGAACTGCTCAAATACGCGCTCTTTCTTATCTCCGGAGATCCCGATGCCAAAATCCTTTACGCTGAGGGTGATCCCGCCATCGGAAACACGACTGCTTACAATGATCTCGCCGCCGGCAGGCGCATATTTAATGGCATTGCTCACCAGGTTGGTAACTACCTGGCCCAGGCGGAACTTATCACCATACAGCATCACCGTACCCGCAAGGCGGCCTATAACGACATGCCTGGTGGTGGTACGCTGCATATCTTCCATGATTTCGCTCACCATTTCGTTAAAATCGAAGGCATCATTGTTAAACTGCAGCTTGCCGGTGTGGATCTTGGTTACGTCCAGCAGGTCGGAGATCAGGTTGGTAAGGCGATTCAGCTGCTGGTCCATTTTTAGCACCATATCCGCTTTGCGGGAATCGCCGCTCCTGCGCAACATCTGTTCGAGCACCTGGGTATATGCCTTGATGCTGGTAACGGGTGTTTTCAGTTCGTGACTGGCAATGCCCAGGAAGTCGTCCTTTTGCCGCTGCGTCTCCTTCTGCTCGTGGATATCGGTAAGTGTTCCGGCCCACGAAACGATCTCACCCTGTACATTATAGACTGGCAGCGCAGCAGATAAATGCCACCTGAACACGCCGTCGTGCCGTTTTAACCGCAGCTCCATGCGATGCGGCCTGCGTGCCGCTACATCGTCCATCCATACCTTGTCGGCCATTTCGCGGTCGGCTGCCGCGATAAAAAGGCCTGTATTCAGTGTGCCCACACCCATACGCGGCAACCCGGTGAAGTCGTACCATTTTTGCGAGAAATAGTCTACCCTTCCCTCCGGCGTAGTGGTATAGGCGATCTGCGGAAGACCTTCGAGTATGCTGGTGAGTTTCTCGGCACTCTCCCGAAGTTCGTTCTTTGCCGCATTTTCTTTGCGAAGATCGCGGGCAATGGTGGCGCGGCCCTGCGGTTTCCCCGTTCCTGGATCGTACACGAACATGGTAGTGGCGTGTACCGGGATCGACTCGCCGGTAACAAAGTGCCGGTACGCGATCTCGCCTGTCCACCGGCCTTTTTCGGTCAGCTCCCTGTTTATAGATACCTGCACTTTCTCCAGCTCATCGGGCATTACGTACTCGGTATTTATGCGCATGATCTCTCTTGGATCCGTCGCGCCGAGCATCCGCTGACCGGCTTTGTTTACATAAGTAACGCTGCCATCCAGGTCAGAGAGGCTTATGAAGTCAGAACTATTATCTACGAGGAAGAGCAGTTTTCGTTGTTCCTCGCGGGAAGAGAGCTCCGGGCGCAGATCACGTATGGTGGCGCCGCGGCCGATGGGCTCGCCGGTGAGCTTATCATGGATGATCACAAAATCGGCGTGACAGGGAATGATCTCGCCCGTTTTAAAATGCCGCACATGAATGGTGCCGCTCCATTTCCCCTCGTTTAGCAGCTCAGGCATTACCACGCCGCTCATCCACTCGAGGTTGCGCGGATCATAAAAATCGCGGGCCTTAATCCGGGAGGTATCTTCGTCATGCCCGATGCCTACCAGTTCCCTGCCGGCCTTGTTCAGGTAGATCAGCTTGCCATCATAGTTGGTAACCGCCATGTAGTCAGGGCTGTTCTCTATCAGGGAGATCAGTTTCTGCTGTTCCGCAACAGCGGCCATCTCGGGGCGCAGGTCGCGCATGATAGCCCCTACGGCCACTGCTTCGCCGGTAACCGGGTCGTCTATACGAACAGTGCTGTTATATACCGGGAAGACCTCCCCGGTTTGCAGGTGCTTTAACAGCATTTTTCCCGACCATCGGCCGGTATTGAGCGTTGTGGGTACCACTTCATTCTCTACCTGCCCGAAATGTTCGGGGGCATGAAGTGCGGTAACGGGCGTTTGGATCACTTCGGCAGGGTCTTTGAAGCCCAGCAGGTCCATTCCGGCCTTATTGAGGTACGAATTGCGCCCATCGAGCTCGAGGATAGACATCAGCTCTGCGCTATTTTCTACCAGGGCAAGCAGTTTCTTCTTTTCCTGGTCCTTGTATACTTCCTCGCTGATATCGCGGGTGGTACCCGAAAAGCGATAAGCTTTTCCATCCCTGAAATAGGCCTTGCCTTTATTATGGATCCAGCGGTGTTCTTTTGATCCCGGCACGCCGGTACGAAATTTAATGTCATAATTGCCGTCGGAAGCGGGATTAAGCGCGCTATCCACCGCCTGTGTTACTAAAGAAAGATCGTCGGGGTGGATACAGGTTCGTATCTCCGCATAAGTGACCTGCCGGTCCGGCGGAAAACCGTAAAGCTGCCTGCAGCGGTCATCCCAGGTCACTTGGCCGTTCACCGGGTCCATGTCCCAGGTACCAAGCTCGGCCGCCAGCAACGCAAAATGGATCCGCTCCTCGGCCTTGATCAGCAGCTCTTTTGCCCGCACACTCGAGGTAACGTCCACCGCGATATTGAGAATACCGTAGACGTTACCGGCAGGGTCCCTCACGGGCTTATAAGAAAAATTGAAATAACAAGGTTGGATCACGCCGTTTACCGGCAGGTCTACACGCTCCTCTTCTACGAAATACGTTTCGCCACTGGCATATACCCGCTGCAGGCGCTCCGGGAACGGTTGCCCGTCGGGGCCAGGAAGTACTTCGCTTAGTTTTTTCCCGATCACTTCCCCGGTTTTTCCCCATAAATTAAGCATGGCCTCGTTTGCGAGGGCGATGGTCATCTCCTGTCCCGTATACAACGCGGCGGGCATGGGAGCCTCGAGAATGAGGGGACGAAAATGGAAATCCTGCTGCTTAGGTTTCATCGGCTCTTAAAAATACACTTTTTAAGCTTTTCGCAACAGTTATCCCGGGAGGTATGCAGTGATGAGCTGGGGAAAAATGCCAACTGCGAGTAAAATAAGCATGATGGCGAAAGCGGTATACACCAACAGGCCGTTTTTCGTAGTGATCGTCACCGCGGTATCGCCGCTCCTCAACCAGGCATTTAGCGGGATCTTCAGGTAATAGAAAAGCGAGATCACGGTAGTAACTGCGCCCGTAATGAGCATAGCCAGGGGCAAGAGTGCATGCGTGGCCCTGTACTGCCCCCACACGGAGCTAAATATCAGCAACTTACCAATAAACCCGCCTGTTGGGGGAATACCGGTGAGGGAAATAAGCACTACCACGAAGATAGTGAACGCCAGCGGGAACCTCTTGCCCAGCCCGGCGTAACCCGTTGCCGTAACGGCATTTGCGCGCTGCTCTACGTAATCGGCCAGCATAAAAGCCGCCATATTCATTAACGCATACACGATCACATAAAAGAACATGGCGCGAAAACCGCCGTGGTCCAGCGATACAAATCCCATCAGGATGAAGCCGGTATGGCCGATGGACGAATAGGCCAGCATCCGCTTGATATTATCCTGCCAGACCGCAGAGAAATTCCCCACGACCATGGTCATAATGGCAATGACTGAAATGGTGTTCTTAAAGTCGAAAAAGCGATGTCCTTCGGCGGCTACGAAAAAGGTCATCAGGAAGATAAGCAAGAGGGCGAAACCGGCAATCTTAGGGCCGGTTGACAGGAAAGCGGTAACCGGCGTTGGGGCTCCTTCGTACACATCGGGGCTCCAGAAATGGACGGGCACAAAAGATAACTTAAAGCCGATCCCTGCCAATACCAGTGTAATGGCGGTTGCGGAGCTTAACGACGGGACATTTTCGAGACCGCGCACCATTATTTCTCCCAGGTCGAGCGTGCCGGTAAAAGCGTAGATCAATGAAATTCCGTAGAGCATGATGGCCGAACATGCGCCGCCGAACAGGGCATATTTTATGGAGGCTTCTGCCTGCCTGCTATTCCCGGAGATGTAGCCCACCATGAGGTAGGAGCCTACAGACACCATTTCTACCGACAGGTATACCATCAGGAGGTTAATGGACATTGACATAAAGCTCATCCCCAGCACCACTACGAGTAGAATATTATACAGGTCGCCGGTACCTTTTGCATGCTGCTGCAGCTGCCGGTTAAAAAAGCAGAGCACCAGGAACAGCAATGCAACGCCATAAAACACCAGTTTAAACACGTTGCTGAACACCGAAGAGAAGATCATCCCGTAAAAAAGCGGATCGGCAGGAAGGTCGTCGCCCGCAGCAAGCGTTAACCAGGCTGCGGCGCCCAGCCCGGCGGCAGCGCAAATAAGCACCGCATGGCGGAACCGGCGGGAGAAAAATAGGTCGATAATAACGCCAAGCAAGAAGGCAGCTACAAGTGCGATCTCTGGCATGAGGTAGCGGATGCCGCCGGTAACCGCACTGAACGTTCCTGTTATATCCGGGAATTGCTGATCCATGCGGTTAAGGGTTTACCAGTTTGACCAGGTCGAGCACAGAAGTGTTGATCTGTGTGAATACCACACCGGGCAGGATTCCCAGTAACAACGCCATCGCCGCGAGCGGAACAAGGGCGATCTTTTCGCGGATCGTTACATCTGTGAGCAACAAACGCCAGGGCTCGCCGCCCGATAGTCGCAGCTGCCCGAAAAACATTCGCTGTAATGTCCATAACAGGTAGGCCGCGCTTAACAGGATCCCTACGGAACCACCCAGTGCCATCCAGCGCGGGATAAGCCCGTTTACGCCTGCTGACTTAAACGCACCGGTGAGGCTGAACGCCTCCGCGATGAACGCCGAGAATCCCGGCAGGCCCAGTGACGCGAAGAATGCCACCATGATGAAGAACGTATACTGCGGCATCAGTTGCGAGAGTCCCCGGAAATTGGCGATCTCGCGGTCGTGTACCCGGGTATAGATCACGCCGACGAGGAAGAACAACATCACGGACAAGAATCCATGGCTGATCATTTGCATCATTGCGCCGCTGATCCCCTCCGCGGTTACCGAAGCGATGCCGAGCAGCACAAAACCCATGTGGGAAACGGAGGAATAAGCCACCAAACGTTTCAGGTCGCGCTGCGCCAGCGCATTTAAAGCCCCGTAAATGATAGACACTACCCCGATCAGCCCGATCCACCACGCATATCCCAGCGCGGCTTCGGGAAAAATACTGTAGCAGATCCTGATGACGCCGTAGCCGCCCACTTTAAGCAGGATACCGGCAAGTACGATGGAAACGGGTGTAGGCGCTTCAACGTGCGCATCGGGCAGCCATGTGTGTAACGGAACGATAGGCACCTTAATGGCAAATGCAACAAAAAGAACGATAAATGCCAGCGACCGCGCCGGGATCCCGAGCAGCAACTGACCGGAAAACTTAGCGAATAGCGACCCATCCACATAGTTTGCCGGGTTCATCATATGCACCATGTTAAAGGTATGATCGCCGGTAAGCGGGTCTTGCACCGAAAAGTACAAACCCACCATGATAAGCAGCATAAACACCGATCCAAACAGGGTATACAGGAAAAACTTGATGGCTGCATATTCCCGTTTTACACCGCCCCACATCCCGATAAGGAAATAGATCGGGAGCAGCATCAGCTCGTAAAACAGGTAGAAGAGAAAGAAATCCATCGCGGTGAACACGCCCATCACAGCCGTATCCAGCAGCATGAAAAGCGCAAAATAACCTTTAAGATTGGTTGTTATCTCCCAGGAAGAGAGCACGGCGACAAACATCACCAGCGACGTAAGCAAGAGGAAGGGCATCGAGAGGCCGTCGATCGCAAGGAAATAGTCGATCTGCAAACGGCTGTCGCCGCCAACATTTAGCTGTATCCAGGAGAGTTTCTCTGCAAACTGGAGCGTGTGCTCGTTGTTCACCCCGCCCAGCGAGGGGTTAAACCGCACCCATACCAGCACACTGAGCAGCACCTGTAAAATGGTCGCCGCCAATGCCACGTACTTATACCTGGATTGCAGGGATGCCGGGAGCACCAGCACGATCAATCCGGCAACAAGCGGTGAAAAGACCAGTACGGAAAGCAGATTCATATCATCTTACAAAAAATACGTAAACATAAAAAATAAGAGCACACCGGCTACCGTGGCCAGCAGGTAATACTGTACCCTACCGTTTTGAAAGTTCCGGGTAAAGTTGCCGATCGTTTTCGAGATACTTCCCAGCCCGTTCACGGCGGCGTCAACGAGGTAGCGGTCTGTCCAGCGCGACACAGCCGACAGCGACAAACCCAGGCTGCCGACGGCATTTACCAGGCCATCCACCACTTTTTTATCGAAACCGAACAGGATACGCGACAACAGCACGACGGGCTTTACAAAAACCGCCAGGTATAATTTATCGAAGTACCAACCATTCAGGGCAAACCGGTAGAGCATCCCTTTATCGGTAAAGATATTCCCGCTGCGGTTTCTTCCATAGCAAAACCACGCGAAAAAAACCGCCGCGGTCCCGCCAAGGCTTACCAGCACCGGTACATAGGTATGATAGGCCCCTGCTTCCACAGCGTTTAAGTAAAAGCCTGCCATGATCCACGCGCTTTCAAACGAAACCGGGTTGACCGAAAACAGCGGAAAAAGGCAACATAGGGCGAGGACGATCATCGGCCAGCGCATCGGCGCGGGCGCCTCGTGAAGTTCCTCCTGCCCGGCAGGTCCAAAAAACACCTTAAAGATGAGCCGCGCCACATAAAATGCCGTAAGCAAACTGGTAACGAACAGCAGGTAAGGGATCACCGAAAACACATTTTGCTCCGCCGCGCCCCATCCGAAAGCACTCACGAGCACCGCATCTTTTGAGAGGAAACCGGATGTACCGGGAAAACCTGCCAGGGCCAGCGCCGCGATTGTCATGACGATAAACGTAACCGGCATCTTTTTCCGGAGCCCTCCCATGTTGCGAATATCCTGCGGATCGGTGGTATCGCCGCTTTTAGCGTAATGGTGCTGCAGCTCATGGATCACCGCACCGGCCGATAAAAACAACAGGCACTTAAAGAACGCATGCGTCGCCAGGTGGAACATAGCACTTTCGGGCGATCCCATTCCTATGGCGGCTATCATATAGCCAAGCTGCGAAATGGTCGACCAGGCCAGTATCTTTTTAATATCGTGCTGCGCCAACGCGATAGTGGCGGCCATAAACGCCGTAAACGTGCCGATCGACGCGATCAGCAGCAGCACCGTTTGATCAAACAACGGGAACACCCGCACCAGCAGGAAAACGCCGGCAGCTACCATCGTGGCTGCGTGGATCAGTGACGAAACCGGCGTTGGTCCCTCCATGGCATCCGGAAGCCAGGTGTGCAACGGGAATTGAGCCGATTTGGCCATGGCACCGAAAAAGAACACGGCACCGGCAATGGTAAGCCACGCTTGCGAAAGCTGTCCCGTAGCGCCTACCCATACCCCGCCGATACGCGGCGATGAAGCCACCAGGCCATGATCACTAAAAAGAGTTACCAGGTCGAGCGTATGGTACTGGCTGAACAGGACCATAATACCGGCCAGGAAACCGATGTCGCCGATCCGGTTGATGATGAACGCTTTTTTATTGGCAAGCACGGCCGCCTGACGGGTGTTCCAGAAACCGATAAGCAGGTATGATGAAAAGCCCACCAACTCCCAGAACAGGTAAATGAGCAGGAGACTATCGGCCACAACCAGCGCCATCATCGAAAAGCAAAACAAGCCCAGGCAGGTCCAATACACCGGTAAGCGGGGATCGAGCTTCATATATGCCGCAGAGTAAATGTGTACCAGCAGGGAAATTCCCGATATAAGGAATAACATAAGCACCGACAGGTTATTGAGCAACACCCCTGCGGTAAAAGTGAGGTCGCCGATAGTGAACCAACTTATTTGCCGGTGAATTGCCGTGTGGTCCCAGGTGGTATAAAAAACAAGCGCGGAGAGGACAAAGGTCAGTACGCTGCCGGCGATAGCAATGCCGCTTCCCCTGTTACGTTTAGAGAAAGTGTAGGTCGCTATCGCGCCGAGCAACGGGATAACCGCCGCCCCGCACGCAAGCATAACTGTACCATCCAGGTTTAGCGTTGCGAGTCCCACCCTAATCTCTTAATTCGTCGATCTTTCCAGGATCGATCGTTTTATAATATTTATACACGTTCAATATGATCGCCAGCGCCACGGCCACGCCTGCTGCTGCAAGTACGATGGCAAAAAGCGCAAAAACCTGTCCGCCAAGCTTTGCTTTATCGTATTTGCTGAAAGCGACGAAATTAATCACCGCTGCGTTGATCATAAACTCGATACCGATAAGCACCTGGATGGCGTTTCGCCGGGTAAACACGGCATACAACCCGATGCAGAACAGCGCTGCGCTGATCAACAGGTAATGTTCCAATGGTATCATGTGCTTTCCTTTCCTTTCCTTGCAAGATGAGCAGCGCCAATAAGTGCCATTAACAGGAAAACGGATGCCAGCTCGAATGGAAGCAGGTAATTGGTCATCAGCCGGACGCCCAGCAGGTGGATGGTATTGTCGCCGGCGTTGAGCATACCAGCCGGGAACAACGACATACCAGACGGTGCGGCCAGTTGCAGGCCCTTAGTACTTATTGCTAATACCGTGAATACGCCTGCCGCTACGATCCCCGCGGGAATATTGGTAAGCATAGATAATTTAGCAGCCGCAGGTTGGCGCAGGCTGTTTAACAGCTCTTTATTCGAAAGCATAAACGCAAACAACATCAGCACCAGCACACCGCCAACGTAAACGATCACCTGGGTTACCGCCACGAAATCGGCGAGCGAAAAAACGTACAACCCGGCCAATGCAAACAGCGTTACAAAGAACAGGAACACAGATCTTACCAGGTTAGCGGTCAGCACCACCACCAGGGCAGAAATAACCACAACACCGGCCAGTATGTAACAGATCAGCTCTCCCGGGTTCATGCCTGTCCTTTTTTTAGCGCCGCAGCCTTCGCGGCCTGGCGTTCTGCCTGCTGCTTCTCCAGCGCTTCCCGTTTTTCGTGGGCTTCTTCTGCCGTCATGTCCGAAAACTGGTAAATGAGGTCGTTCATATTGGTTACGGTTTTATCGTACTGGTCGGTCATTACGATGCATTCCGTTGGACAAACTACCGTGCACAACCCGCAATACATACATTTAGCCATGTCGATATCGAACTTAGCGGCGTACAGCCGTTTGGTTGTTCCGTCGGAAGTCTGGCCGATCGCTTCTGTTGCTTTGATGCTTTCGATCTCGATACAGTCAACCGGGCATATTTTGGCGCAGAGGTCGCAAACAATGCAATCGTCCATTTCTACATCCAGCTGGTACCTGCCCACCTCGGGCACCGGCAATTTCTGGTGCGGGTATTGTATGGTGGCGATCCCGTTCTTTTGATCGAAGTAATTGGCGCTCTTAATGCCTACTACCTTCCGGCTCTCGCCAGCGGCAAATAAATGCCTGAGGGTAAGGGAGAGCCCTTTCCAGGAAGTACGAAAACCAGCGAATATCTTTCCTACCATTTTTTATTCAACTACATCGCGCGCAGAGCTGTTGGCTGATGGCCGTTAGCTCCTATCGCGCTTCACATCACGGCCAGCCTCCAGATCCCCGAGATCAGCATACAGGCAAAAGCCACGGGCGTTAATATTTTCCAGCACAGGTTCATTAATTGATCTACGCGTAACCGCGGAAGTGTCCAGCGGATCCATATCTGGGTCCCTACCAATATGATGGCTTTCATTACGATCCAGCAAATCCCCCAGGCCGTTCCGGTCGTCCAGTCGGCAAGCCGGGCCGGGCCGATATTTGGCAGGGGTGTGTTCCATCCGCCGAGAAAAAGTAATGCGGCGATCATGCTCACCAGGAACATCATCGAATATTCAGCCAGGAAGAAGAACGCAAAGCGGATCCCCGAGTACTCGACGTGAAAACCGGCGACCAGCTCCGATTCCGCTTCCGGGATATCGAAAGGTGCACGGTTACACTCGGCTAGCGAGGCGATAAAATAGATCACGAATGCCACGATAAGGTGCGGCGCCTGGAAGATGTTCCATGCCAGGATCCCACCGGTATGATTTACCGTCCAGATGCCCAGGAACTTAATGGGATGCGCGGCCAATATGCCTTGTTCTGCCGATACTTCCTGCAGGTCAAGGCTTTGGGAGATCATTACCGCGGCGATCACCGACACGCCGGCCGGGATCTCGTACGACACGATCTGCGCCACCGAGCGCATCGAACCGAGTAATGCATATTTATTGTTGGAGCCCCATCCGGCCATTAATATGCCTACAGTCTCCACAGAAAGGATCGCAAATATGTAAAACACGCCCAGGTTCAGGGAGACGGGAACTACTCCCGGCGCCCATGGCAGCGTAGCAAAACCCATATAAACGGCCACATAGATAATAATGGGCGCCAATGTAAAAAGCACCTTATCCGCCGCGGATGGAATGATAAACTCCTTATGAAGCATCTTCAAAATATCGGCAAAAGGCTGCAGCAACCCGAATTTCCCTGTTTCCATGGGTCCGAGCCGGTCCTGGATAAATGCAGAAACTTTGCGTTCTGCATATAGTGCTACCAATGCGAAAATAGCAGTAAAAGCAAAAAGCAGCGTGGCAACCAGCAGATATGTCAGGTAGAAGTTCAATGTTCCAAGTGCGCAAACTTAATCAATCAGCACGAAAATGATTAAAATTAATCTATCTGTTATGATGATTTCCAATTGTGATCAAATTTATTGCGAGGGGCTTCGGCAGCTCCCGACAGCGACGTGTTTATACCACGAAGCCGCTGGTGTCATCCTGAGCTTGCCGAAGGAGGACGCTTCGGCAGGTTCCCGACAGCGACGTGTTTATACCACGAAGCCGCTGGTGTCATCCTGAGCTTGCCGAAGAAGGACGCTTCAGCAGGCTCCTCACCAAAAGACCGTCAGTTAATAAAAAAGGCGGCCCGTAGATGGGGCCGCCGTAAAAATCGTTAACGCTGCGATTACGGTTTCTTTGCAGAAGGCACCGTAGCAGTTGAAGGAGTTGCTGCAATGCCAAGTTTCGTTTTAACAGATGCGATAATGTCCTCGCCGCCGTCAAAATAAAGCAGCGACTGCTGCTGGGTATCGAAAACATAAGCGAACCCTTTTTCTTTCGCTACCGCTTTGATCGCGTCCTGTGCCTTATCATAAACCGGCTGATAAAGTTCTTCGCGTTTTTTCTTCAGCTCTTCATCGGCTTTGGTCGAAGCGTCCTGTATCCTTTTTTCCAGGTCCTGGATCTCGTTAGCCAATGTAGCAAGCTCTTTGTCGATCGATTCTGCGTTAGCCTGGCTCCTTGTTTTTGCTTTTTCCTGGTAGGTGGTTACTTTTTTCACCCTTTCGCCGTCCATCGTTTCAAGCTGAGTTTGTTTCTGCTTGTAAAATGTCTGGTAATTTGCATCCGCGGTTTTTATTTCGGGCATCGCCGCGAGAAGCTCCGCCGAATTAATGTGTGCAAATTTTTGCTGAGCATTCCCCTTATTTATTCCTAAGAATAACCCTGCCGCCACTACTCCTACTTTGATTAAATTTTTCATGTACTGTTTGAATTGTTTATTTGTATTGTTTTGCTTACTTACTTTCTATGAAGGTACCCGGTTTATACCCGAGCCTGGTGATCACATCATTGCTTACGTCCAGGCGCGGACTGATATATAACAGGGTAACCTCACTATTTTTATCGATCACCATATCCAGCTGCCGGTTTTCGGCTACCGCCCGTACGGCTACGGCTACTTTATCCTGGATCGGTTTGATCAGCTTATTATTTTCTTTATACAGGTCGCCCTGGTAACCGAATTTCATGCTTTGAAAATCCTTGGCAGCTTTTTCTTTGTCGATGATCTCGTTCTCGCGGCGCTTGCGCATCTCGTCCGAAAGCAATACCTGGTCCGCCTGGTAAGCCTTGTAAAGCTTCTCGATCTCGGCAAAACGGGCATCTACGTCTTTTTGCCATTGTGCAGACAGCGCATCCATCTGCTTTTTCGCGGAATTGTATTCCGGGATGTGTTTCAGAATGTATTCGGTATCAACATATGCAAAGCGCTGTGCAAACGACCCTGCCATGATCCCAAAGATAAATGCGATGGTTAAAAGAAATTTCTTCATCATTAAAATCCTCCCATTTGTTGAGCGATACTGAAGGTAAGACGCTGCTGGCCGTTATCCTGCACCCCACGGATCTTGTCGAAGGGAATGCCATAGTCGATACCCAATAGGCCAAATATAGGAAGAAAAACCCTTGCTCCCACACCCGCGGTACGACGTACGTTGAATGGCGTAAAATCTTTGAACTTGTTCCAGGTATTGCCGCCTTCGGCAAATGCCAGCACGAACATGGTTGCCGATTGGCTTACCGTGATCGGGTAGCGAAGCTCCAGCATGTACTTGTTAAAGATCGGGCTGCCAGAGGCCTGCGCGATACCCACGTTGGAGCCTACGGGGATCACCGAGTTGTTGCTGTAACCGCGCATGGCGATCACCTCAGATCCCTGCAGGAAGTCGAATCCCTGCATACCGTCGCCGCCCAGTTTAAAGCGCTCGAATGCCGACTGGCCGACCGCCTTGTTATAGATCCCCAGGAAACCGAACTGTGCCTGCGCCTTCAGCACCAGCTTACGCGATGGCGGACCGGCGATACCTACGAACCATTGCGACTCGAATTTCCATTTATGGTATTCGGTAAAGCGATATTTCTCCTTATCGGAAGCTGTTGCGTAGTTGGTGTTGTTCAGCAACGAGTAAGGAGGCGTAGCCTGTATGGTAAATTTGATGTTCGATCCCGAGGTGGGGTAGATCGGCGCATCCACCGAATTCCTGCTGATCTCCTGCGAAAGGTTAAAATTGTAAGATGTTCCGTTAGAGAACAGGAAGCCCGGGTAATTTTTCAATTTATACTGCTGCAGGTTAACCGCGTATGTTAACTGGAACAGGTCGTCTGGCCATTTCAAACGCTGGCCCAGGCTAAACGTGATCCCGTTCAGGCGGATGCGGTACAGCTGATCATCGGTATAACCGTAGTAATCGGCGTAATCGCTGTTAGAGCTTAACGAGGTGAACGCGCTGATGCCGAAGTAAACCGGTTTCTTTCCGCCGAGCCATGGCTCGGAAAAAGAGAAACTGTATGACTGGTATGATTTACCGTTCGTTTGACCGCGAATGCTCAGTTTCTGCCCGTCGCCTTTAGGAAGCGGTTTCCATTCCTTGAGGTTAAACAGGTTCCTGGCAGAGAAGTTGTTAAACGTAAGCCCCAGGGTACCGATAATACGGCCGCCGCCGAAACCGCCGGAAAGCTCGATCTGGTCGGAAGGCTTTTCAGCTACGGTATACTGGATATCTACCGTCCCGTCGTTATTCGGCATCGGCTTGATGTCCATTTTTTGCTCATCGAAATTACCCAGCGAAACGATCTCGCGCTGCGTACGTACAACCAGTTCCTTATTAAAATATTGTCCCGGTTTGGTACGGATCTCACGCATGATCACCTTGTCGTTGGTGATCTCGTTGCCTTTTACCACCACGCGGTTAATGGTGTATTTCGGTCCTTCGTACATCCTGATCTCGAGGTCGATGGTATCTCCTATGATGCGGGTCTGTACCGGGTCGACGCTGAAGGTCAGGTAGCCGTCATTCAGGTAGAGCGACGATACATCCTGACCGCTGGGGCTGCTTCTTAGTTTCTTTTCGAGTTTCTCTTCGCTGAAAACTTCACCCTTTTTAATTCCGAGGATCCGTTGAAGGACACTGTCGGCGTACTTTGCGTTACCAGCCCACTTAATGTCGCCAAAGTAATACTTGGGACCTTCATGAAGCTTAATATGGATATCTACCGTTTTGTCGTCGTGGCGCTTTACCGTATCATTAAGGATCTCTGCATCGCGATAGCCTTTGTCCTGCATTTTTGCGATCAGGCGCTCTTTATCTTCCTCGTATTTCTCGCGGTTAAATTTGCCGGAGCCGAAGATCTTGTAAAACGCACGCTGCTTGGTCTTCTTCATGTATTTGCGCAGCGCCGCAGTTTTCACCTCTTTATTCCCTTCGAAGGTAAGGTTCTGCACCTTGACCCGGTTCTTCCGGTCGACCGTTACATCCAGGATAATATTGTTGGCCTGGGTGGTATCTTTTACCTGTTTAATATCTACAGTAGTGTTTAAATAACCTTTATCATTGAAATGCTTGACGATAATATTCTGTACCGTATTTAATAAGTTCTCGTTAACGATCTTCCCGACTTTATCGTTCAGCTTATCACGCACCTCGTTTGTTTTTCCTTTGCTTAAGCCAAGCACATTGATCCTGGTGAGCCTTGGTCTTTCGGTAACGATCACATCAAAGAAAATAGAGTCTGCGCGGATCGCCCCGATCGCCAGCTGCACGTCGTCGAATAATCCCTGGGCCCAAAGATTTTTAATCGCGTTGGAAGTAGCCTCGCCGGGCACCATTACCCGGTCGCCCACGTTCAGTTTAGTGATCTGGAGAAGGATATTTTTATCGAGGAACTGTATACCTACGAAGTTTACTGCGCCAATGATATATTCTTTGGGATTAAGGTAAGTTGGATCATCACCCTGCGTCTGCCTCGGGCGCATTCCACCGGACTGCGGCCGCATCTGCGCCATGCTGAACAGGCTGGAAATGAGCAGGAATA
This sequence comes from Hufsiella ginkgonis, assembly GCF_009834915.1. Taxonomy (GTDB): domain Bacteria; phylum Bacteroidota; class Bacteroidia; order Sphingobacteriales; family Sphingobacteriaceae; genus Hufsiella; species Hufsiella ginkgonis. Next base: position 87,478 of record NZ_WVHS01000006.1, read on the forward strand.
ATGTTATAAAAAATCTATTCATCGAGTTTATTTATCGTGCTAAATTAACTTATACAGTTGTTAAAAAGTGTTAAACATTAAAATTCATTGAACCTGCTCGCTGGTCAGGCCAAAGCGGCGTTCGCGTTTTTGGAAATCGATAATGGCTTCCTGCAGGTCGGTACGCCGGAAGTCGGGCCAGAGTTTTGAGGTAAAATACAGCTCGGCATAAGCGAGCTGCCACAGGAGGTAGTTACTGACCCGGTGTTCGCCGCTGGTGCGGATCATGAGCTCGGGATCGGGCATATCCGCCGTGGTAAGCTGCGAAGCAAAGAGCTGCTCGTTGATATCTTCGGGTTGTATCGTTCCTTCCTTCACCTGCCTGGCCAATTTGGTTGCCGCCTGCGTAATTTCCCACCTCGAGCTGTAGCTCAGGGCGAGGGTAAGCGTACATGTTTTATTGTTGCTTGTTTTAGCGATCGCTTCTTCCAGCTCCCGGTAACATTTGGGTGGCAGTGATTTAAGGTCGCCGATAGCATTTAAACGCACATCGTTCTCCATTAGTGTGCGGGTCTCCTTATTGATGGTCGACACCAGGAGCTCCATTAAGGCCGTCACTTCCAGTTTCGGGCGGTTCCAGTTCTCGGTAGAAAAGGCATATAGCGTCAGGTAAGGGATACCGATCTCCACGGCCCCTTCCACGGTATCGCGCACCGCTTTTACGCCGTTCTGATGCCCAAAAATGCGAAATTTGCCTTTTTCCTTCGCCCAGCGGCCATTTCCGTCCATGATCACCGCCACGTGTTTTGGCAATCTCGCTTTATCTATTTGTTCAAGTAAACTCATCGTTCTTCGGCACCAAAGCGGGAGACTTTGATTTCAACCGGCAAAGGTAAGATTTAACCTGAATATTAGTAGGGAATAATGATCGCAGTTTGCCGCCAGCTTTCGGCAGCCAATCAATCAACCACCGGGCATTTATTGGGAATGATCGTATACGTAAGACTAATCCCCATAAACATATAGGTATCGCGTTTACGAAAATCGCCGCGCTGCGTGCCGTAAACGCCGGTATACACGCCGGTTTGCTCTCCTGAGCGATCAGAAAGGGCCACGGCGGTGGCATTGATCAGCAGGGATTTATCCGGGTACCGCCCGCTTACGTCATCGAGGTAATCGGTGAAAGCCGTACGGTAGCCTATCTCGCCGATCAGGCTCCATTTACCTGCTACGTTATATTTAACACCGGCCCCGTAAGGCACGGATACAGCAGCCTTGCGGTAAGTGTCGTTTACGTTCTGCCCTTCCGTCCCGTAAAGGCTTAACTGGTAGGTGTTGCCGTCGTATTTTGTTTTCGGGTTAAAGGTCACCTGTCCCACGCCGGTAAACAGGTAAGGGGTGTACAGTTTGGAACTGAGCGAGGGCACGTACTTAAAGAAGTTAAATTCCAGCTGCAGGCCGAACTCGGTAACCGGCGAAAAAAAGCTCAGGTTACGCTGGCGGTTCTGCGGATCGTCGGAAGCGGCATCATTCGCCCTGACCGTGCCGTGCATGATGTTCAGCTTCAACGCCCATACCGGGTTAAAGTTCCGCTTGATCTGTCCGCCAAAGGCGAGGTCTGTTGCCCGGTGTAACTTTACCGGGTTCAAATCCCCGGCATAGCCGGAACCGCCCATAAAGCCACCGACCTCCCAGGTTTGTGAGTAGGATCGGCCTGGGGTTAAAATAAGCAGGAGGAGGAAGAAGTGAAGTCTTTTCAAATCTGTTTCTTTTTGGAGTACAATTCAGGCGTGTGTAAGGGCTTGGGCGTTATACGTTCAAACGCCTGGCTGCACCGGTGAAAGAGGGATATGAACGTACAACGTCAAACGCCGAACGTATCACCCGATAACCTGGCAGGTACTAGTAATTACGCGTATCGATCCCCCACAGCAACTTTTTCCTTAACGTAGATAAGTAGCTTTCATTATTCAGCCTCACCAGATTAATTTGAAAACCGGCTTTACATACCTTTAGCTGGATAGAATTGCTGATGGTTTCTGTGCGCGAATCGCATGACAGGAGGTACTTGGAGCTGCGTCCTTCGATCTCGAACCTGAGCACATTGGAGTCTGACAGGATCACCGGGCGCACATTCAGGTTATGCGGCGAAACGGGCGTCACCACGAAATTTCCCGACTGGGGGAACACGATCGGCCCGCCGCAGCTCAGTGAATATGCGGTAGAACCGGTCGGCGTAGCTACGATAAGCCCGTCGGCCCAGTACGAGTTCAGGAACTCATCGTTCAGATAGGCGTGAATGATCATCATCGCGGAGTTGTCGCGGCGGTGGATCGTTACGTCGTTCAGCGCGAAATTCTGGCCATCAAACAGGTCGCGGTCTGCCTCTACCGTGAGCAGTGCGCGCGGATCGAGCGTAAACTCCTGGTTCACCAGGTTTCCGATCGCGCGGCGCACATCATCTTTATTGATGCTCGCCAGGAAACCCAGCCGCCCGAAGTTGATCCCGATCACGGGGATTCCCGAGTCGCGGATCAGCGTTACCGCGTCGAGCATGGTCCCGTCGCCACCAAGGCTTAACAGGATATCGGCGTTGCTGCGCAGGTCTTCGCAGCCATTAAAAAACCGGATCGGTTTCCGGAAGGTGATGTTTCCGGAGATGAACCGGTTAAACGCTTCGGCCACGATCACCTCCACGTCAAATTCCGCCAGGGCGTCGAAAACATCCTGTACATAAGGAAGCACCGATTGGTTGAATTCCCTGCCGTAAACTGCAATCTTCATGCGTGGATTTATAAGCTTAGGTAGTTCATCAGCTGATCATACCTGTCGAGTGTTGCATCGTAGCCTTTAATGTCGTTATACGTGGCAATAATCGTGTAATCATACCGGAGGAAGGACGCGACTACTGAAGACAGGTCCGTCCTGCTGATCTTTAAGGTCACCTCCAGCCGGGTTGAATCCGGGAACGTGCGGATATACGAGCTCAGGACCTGCGCATTGTTCGACTCTACGATCTGCGCCATATGCGCCAGCGAATTACTGCGGTTGCTGATCTCGAGCACGATAATGCCGCCAGGCTCTTTTACCGAGGTAAGCGTAGCCATGTATTCTACCAGCGAGTTCATGGAGATCACGCCGAGATAGTTTTTCGAGGGGTCCAACACCGGCACCATACTCAGCTTCAGCAGGTAAACCTGCCGGATCACATCGTAAATATGTTGTTCTTCTTCAACAAAAGCGTTGTACAGGGAAAGGTTCAGGCTGCCGATGGGCTCGCCGTAGTCGGTAACCCCGATCAGGTCATCTTCGCTTACCAGCCCCAGGAACTGTTCGTCATTTACGACAGGCAGGTGGTTCACACGAAACTCGGCCATGCGGTCGAGGGCCTTTTTTACCGTATCGGAGGTCCTCAGGGGCGGTATGGAATCAGATATGAGCTCGCGTGCGACCATTTATTTTAAGAGTACCCGTTTTAAAAATTTATCAACGAACCGGTTAAACAATTCCGGCTGCTCCATCATGGCGGCATGCCCGCATTCATCTATCCAGTTCAGTTCCGAATTGGGCAGTAATTCGTGGAACTCCGTGGCCACATCCGGCGGGGTGATGCTGTCGTTCTTTCCCCAGATGAGGCAAACCGGTATCGTAATCTTATGCAATTCCTTTGCCATATTGTGACGAATGGCCGATTTCGCCATTGCCAGGATCCGGATCACGCGATTGCGGTCGTTCACGGTGGCGAATACCTCGTCTACCAGTTCCTTGGTTGCGATTGCAGGGTTATAAAAAGTGATCTCTACCTTCTCCTTGATAAAATCATAACTTTCCCGCCTGGGAAATGATCCGCCGAAAGAATTTTCGTACAATCCGGAACTTCCGGACAAGATCATCGCCTTGATGTCTTCCGGATTAGACACGCAATGGACCAGGGCCACGTGCCCGCCCAGTGAATTTCCAAGCAGTGTTACCTGCTCTAATTTTTTGTATTTAATGAATTTATGAACATGTTTTGCGAGGCTTTTTACCCCCGTGGTAAGTAACGGGAGCTCATAGATCGGGAGAATGGGAACGATTACACGGTAACGCGGGCTGAACTCCTGGATCACCCGGTCCCAATTACTTAACGCACCCATCAAGCCATGCAAAAGCAAGAGCACTTCTCCTTCGCCCTCATCGATATACTTAAAGCCGTTCTCCTCTATTAACTTATATTCCATGAGCTTGCATAAGGCAATAAAATTAAGTTTTTATACCGGATAAGAAAGAATTTCCCTGAAATGTCAGGATAATAACTCTTTAACCGCCTCCGAAATGGCTCTCCCGTCGGCCTTCCCGGCCAGCTCTTTATTCGCCGCACCCATCACCTTACCCATATCTTTGATGCCTGCAGCGCCGGTTTGCGCAATAATATTCTTAATAATGGCGGTAATTTCATCTCGTCCCAATTGGATCGGCAGGTAAGTCCCGATCACCGACAATTCTTCCTGCTCTATGTCGAACAGGTCGGGGCGGTTTTGCGTTTTATAGATCTCCGCCGATTCTTTGCGCTGCTTCGCAAGCCGCTGCAAGACCTTTATTTCCGCGTCTTCCGTGAGCCCTTCCGCCGCGCCCTTTTCGGTTTTCGCGAGTAACAGCGCCGCTTTTATCGCCCGCAGCCCGCGCAGCTTCACGGCGTCTTTGGATAGCATAGCGGTCTTGATATCCTGGTCGATCTTTTGTTGTAGTGACATGGTTGAATTCTGGTTATGTTAGTTTAGCCAATGACAGAGATTCCCTGTCATCGGATCATTGTTATAAGCGATTATTGCCTGAAAGTGTGCACCGCGTTCGCTTGCGCCGTGGGCATAATAAGCAGGTCGTTGATGTTTACATGCGGCGGACAGGACACCACGTACCCGATCACGTCCGCGATGTCTGCAGCCGCCAATGGCTGAAAGCCCTCGTAAACTTTCTTCGCACGCTCTTTGTCGCCTTTAAAACGCACTTCCGAGAATTCTGTTTCCACCGCCCCGGGATGGATGGCCGTTACGCGGATGAGGTGCGGCAACAGGTCGATACGCATTGCCTGGCTCAGGGAATCAACCGCATGCTTAGTGGCGCAGTACACGTTCCCGTTAGCGTAAGTTTGCTTGCCGGCAATCGAGCCGAGGTTTACAATATGGCCCTTTTTATGTTCGATCATCCAGTTTGATACGATGCGGCTCACATACAGCAGTCCCTTAATATTGGTATCGATCATGGTTTCCCAGTCGGTTGTGTTGCCCTCATTAATGGGCTCGAGCCCCTGGCTGAGGCCTGCATTGTTCACCAGCACGTCTACCTTCTGCCAACCGGCATCGAGGCTGTTCAGAGAGGTTTCTACGGCGTCGCGTTCGCGCACATCGAAAACAAGCGTTTTTATTTTCACGGGGTAAGCTGCCTTCAGCGATGCCGAAAGTGCGGCAAGGCGGTCCGCTCTCCTGCCGGTGATGATAAGATCATAGCCGCTTTTTGCGAACCAAATGGCAGCGGCTTCCCCGATACCGGAAGTGGCCCCTGTAATAAGCGCGAGTTTTGACATGGGGCAAAGGTAATAATCTCTGCGGACAGGAGAAGGTTACGCAGGGGCACAATTCCACTTGCGGGGTCCTACTCAAAAAACAGGCTGAACTGCAGGTTCCGTAAAAACAGCCTGTTCAGGGGGTATGCGTACGGCTGCATGTCGGGCTTCAGCACATTGTGCATGGATTGGGAGAACTTAAGCTCCGGCGACATTTTGAAGAACTCGAAGTAGAGATCGAAACCAATGCCCGCTTCGTACGAAAAATAGTTCTTCTTGTTCTTAAGAAGCTTATCGACCGTGGCGAAACCCGCATCATCGGTCTTTTTCTTGGAAACGATATTGGTGGAATACTTGGCACCCAGCAGCAGGTATCCCCTGAAGTTGTGACGAATGTCTGATTTGATCTTGATCCCTACCGGGAGGTCTATCATAGTGGCCTGCACCACTCTCCCGGTGACCGGGACCGTTAAAGTATTGTTGGAAAGCCGGGGCGCGTACTCGTAATTCACGATGCGGTCTGTAAAGGCGAGCCCGGGTGTAAAACGAAGGTCGGCATTGCCGCCCAGCCTGAAATCGCTTACAAAGCCTAAGCCAAAGCCCGGTTTACTTTTTGAGCTGATGCTGTAAAGGGAATCGGTGACATTCATGCCGAGATCGGCGTCGAAGTAAGGGTCCCGCCAGGATGTTTTCTTCTGGATCTTGAATTCTGAAGAGATGTATTGGAACATGAACCCAAAATGCACGAACTGGTTATCCTGTTCGTTGTCCCAATTCTGGGCCGCTGCCGCAAAGGGCAGGACAATGACGGCCAGGCATACATATGCGGATCTGATCATTTAATACCGGTATAAATGGAACAAATACCAAACGCCAGCGGACGCGCTTTGGTATTGCGGTAACCAACTTTATCCATTACGGCGGTAAAGTCCTTCCCTGAAGGAAAAGCCTTTACCGATTCGGGGAGATAGGAGTAGGCACGCGCGTCTTTCGAGAACAGTTTGCCAACTGCGGGGGTCACAAAATGGAAATAGAAGTGGTACAGCTGCTTAACCGGGAAAACCCGGGGCTTTGAGAACTCCAGGATCACCGCTTTTCCACCTGGCTTCAGCACACGCAGCATATCGGCGATCCCCTTTTCAAGGTTTTCAAAATTACGTACGCCATAGGCAACGGTTACGGCATCAAAGGTATTATCGTCAAACAGGAGCTTCTCCGAGTCGCCGAGCCTGACTTCGAACTTGTCGCCGAGCTTTCGTTTACGGATCTTTTCGGCTGCGATGTCCAGCATTCCCTGCGAGATATCCACACCCGTGATCTTTTCCGGCTTTAATGCCGACAGCGCCTCGAATGCAAAATCACCGGTGCCCGTGGCCACGTCCAGGATAAGCGCGGGCTGTTCTTTTTTGAGCTCGCTTATCGCCTTTTTCCGCCAGAGCACATCGATGCCAAGTGATAAGAAATGATTCAGAAAATCATAGGTCCTGGAAATATTGTTAAACATATCAGCCACCTGTTCTTTTTTTGCGGCCGTCTTATTATAAGGAGTAACTTGCTGGGACATGGGGGCGAAGATAGGGGTTTTAGGTTAGACGTTGTACGTGCAGGGGGCAACGGGCTATGAATTATCGACACGGACCTTGCAATACGTATTACGTCAAACGTATTCACTACTTTTGCAAAAAAAATGATCATCAAGTCAGCCACCTTCATCGCCAGTAATACCCGCTCCGACAAATTACCGCCACCGGTCATTCCGGAATATGCGTTTATAGGTCGCTCGAATGTGGGAAAATCTTCGCTGATCAACATGCTTACCGACCGTAAGGGCCTGGCAAAGACATCGCAAACGCCCGGTAAAACCCAGCTGATCAACCATTTCCTGATCAATGAAAACTGGTACCTTGTCGACCTGCCGGGATACGGCTACGCCAAGATCTCCAAAAGCAAACGGGAAGAGTGGGAGAAATTTATCCGGTACTACCTTCGTCACCGGGAGAGCCTGCAATGTGTAATGGTATTGGTAGACAGCCGATTAGAACCACAGAAAGCCGATCTCGACTTTTGTTGCTGGCTGGGAGAGAACTCGATCCCGTTCGTGGTGGTGTATACCAAGACCGATAAACAGTCTCGTGTAAAAACCGACCAGCGTGCGGCCGCTTTCCGCAAAGCGATGCTGCAGTATTTTGAAGAGATGCCGCAACAATTTATCACGTCATCCGAAGCCAGAGAGGGGCGCGATACGCTCCTGGCGTTTATCGATGAAACCAATAAAGGATTCCAGAATTAATGAAGAAATATTTATCCCTCGTACTTTTTGCGCACACCATTTTTGCGATGCCGTTTGCCATCATCGGTTTTTTTCTTGCCGTTACCACCACCGGTCACCCGTTTAAATGGAGTCTCCTGGCTTGCGTGATCCTGTGCATGGTTTTCGCCCGGAACGCGGCAATGGCCTTTAACCGCTACCTTGACCGGGATATCGACGCGCGCAACCCCCGGACGGTACAACGCGATATCCCTGCCGGGAGAATAAGCGCCCGCAACGCGCGGCTTTTCACCATCGTGAATTGTGTGCTGTTCATACTCACTACATGGCTCATTAACCCGCTTTGTTTTTATCTCTCCCCCGTAGCGCTGGCGGTGGTCCTGGGGTATAGTTACACGAAACGTTTTACCCCGCTTTGCCACCTTATATTGGGTGCAGGGCTGGGCATAGCGCCGCTGGGCGCCTATCTCTCCGTGACCGGGGAATTTAACCGGCTGCCCGTATTTTTTTCGCTGGCGGTAATTTGCTGGGTAAGCGGGTTCGATATCATTTATGCGCTGCAGGATGATGAATTCGACAAAACCCACCAGCTCTATTCCATACCGGTATTGCTGGGCCGCAAAAAAGCGCTGATGGTTTCTTCCTTGCTCCACGTGCTATGCGTGGTATTTGTAATGCTGCCTTTATTTTTCACCAATCTTGGCATTTTTTACATGATAGGGGTCGCATTCTTTATCGGGTTGCTGATCTACCAGCACCGGCTCGTAAAGCCCGACGACCTGAGCAGGGTGGGGCTGGCTTTCGGTACCACCAACGGCATCGCGTCGGTGATATTCGCTGCCTGCTTTTTGCTGGATGTATTCACTAAGAACAAATTTTAGCTAATGGAATCGCTGAAGATCGTTAAAAAGACCAGGAACTATATTCCTGAAGACCTTGAAATTACCTGGGAAAGCCTCGAACCCTTGTTCGAAGAGCTAAAACACCGCGAGATCCGCTTGTTACCCGGCCTGGAGCAATGGCTGGAAGACCGCAGTGAACTGGAAGCGGCATTGGAAGAAGATTTCGCATGGAGATACATCCGCATGACCTGCGATACCACGAATGAGGCGCTGGTTACCAGCTTCCGCTATTTCGCAACGGAAATTGAGCCGAAGGTAGCCCCTTACACCAACGACCTGAACAAGAAGTTCATCGCCTGCCCTTATACCGGTGAATTGGATAAAGAGAAGTATTTCGTGTATACCCGTTCTATAAAAAAGGCGCTGGAGCTCTTCCGCGAAGAGAACATTCCGCTGATGACCGAGATCCAGGTGGAGCAGCAAAAATACCAGGCCATCTCCGGCGCTATGTCTGTAGAGATCAATGGCAAAGAGTATACGCTCGAGCAGGCGTCTGTATTCCTTAAAGACCCCGACAGGAGTGTTCGTCAGCAAGCCTGGGAGGCCATCACCGCACGCCGGCTGAAGGATAAGGACCAGTTAAACGATCTCTTTAACACCTTACTAAAATTAAGGCACCAGGTGGCGAGGAACGCCGGTTTCGAGAACTTCCGCGACTACATGTTCCAGGCATTGGGCCGCTTTGATTACACCCCGCACGATTGCTATAAATTTCATGAGGCCATTGAACTGGAGATCGTACCGATCCTGCGCGAGCAGGCCGAACATCGGCGGGGTTCCCTGGGACTGGACGTGCTAAAACCCTGGGACATGGACGCAGACACTTCCGGGAAACCCGCTTTAAAGCCGTTTAACGGCGGCGCGGAGCTCATCGAAAAGTCCATCGCATGTTTCAGCGGCCTGCATCCTTACATCGGCGACAGGCTCCGTATCATGCAGGCCAACGGATTGTTCGACGTGGAAAGCCGCAAAGGAAAAGCGCCCGGGGGATACAACTACCCGCTTGCGGAAACCGGCGCTCCCTTCATTTTTATGAACTCGGCCAACACCTTCCGCGATCTCACTACCATGGTACATGAGGGTGGGCATGCTGTGCATACGTTCATCTCCGCCGACCTGCAGTTGAATGATTTTAAACACCTTCCTTCTGAGGTGGCTGAATTAGCTTCGATGAGCATGGAGCTGATCTCGATGGATAAATGGAACGTTTTCTTCGCCAACCCCGAAGACCTGAAACGGGCAAAACGCGACCAGTTGCGCGACGTGTTAAAAACGCTTCCGTGGGTAGCTGTGGTCGACCAGTTCCAGCACTGGATCTATACCAACCCCGGTCACACCACCGAACAACGCACCGAAGCCTGGAAACAGATCTTTGAACCGTTTGGCCACAACTTTACCAATTGGGACGGGCTGGAAGAGCCGCTGGAAAATCTATGGCAGAAACAGCTTCATATTTTCGAGGTTCCGTTTTACTATATCGAATATGGCATCGCCCAGTTGGGCGCCATTGCCGTATGGAAAAACTACCATGAAAACGCAAAGGAAGGATTAGAAAAGTACCTCGCAGCGCTCAAGCTAGGTTACACGAAAACCATTAAGGAGATCTACGAAACGGCCGGGATCGAATTTAATTTCAGCGCCGATTATGTACACGCACTCGCGGCGTTTATAAAGGAAGAATTGGAAAAGCTGGAGTGATTTGGAAACCACGCAAAGAGCTTTGTGTGAAACCTTTCCTCCCCTTCGCAGTTGTAAATGCATGAAACGAGACATAAAAAGATTACTCCCCGTATTATTCTTGTGGTTTTCGGTTCCTGCCCTTGCGCAAACCTGGGAAACCGTTAAAATAGACAGCGTGGTTAGCGTGATCCTCCCAAAAGGACATACCAGCAACGATACGCTTGGCCAGAAGGTCTATTCGGCGCAAACGCTTTTTGGAAACATCCAGGTGGTGATAACGCCCGATAATCCGCGGCAGATGCCAGATATCGAGAAAAAGAAGCACCTGCTGAAATACTACGACAACTACCTTAACAAGGTGCAGAAATCTGCCAAAGGCACCGTAAGCAAGGAACGTGATACGCTGCTTGGCGACCTGCATGTAAAGGATTTTACCCTTACCTTACAGGGAAGCGCCGGCGAAGAGATCCGGAAATTCAGGATCCTCCATGAGAATTGCGCCACCTATACATTCCAGTTCTTTTACAATGCACTGCAAAAGGAGGTATCGGAAGGTGAAAGCAACAAATTCTTTAATGCCATTAAAGTCGCCAACGACCCGGCGGCTTCAAGCCAGTTCACCTCCGCCCCCGCTACGCCTGCGGATGTGCGACCCAATAACAAACTGATCATCTGCAGCATCGGCGGCGCCGTGCTGCTAGCGGTGGTGATATGGTTGGCGATGAGAAAGAGGAAGCGGTAAGACCATAACGAACCGGCTACCGATAACTACAAATAATTTTTTATGTTTGGTAATACTTAACTCTTACCGCATAAAATAGATGGCAAATAACATTTTCAGGAAGAAATCGATCCCAAAAATACTGGAAGAAGCAGCCAGGGGCGAACATGAGGGCTCCGGGTTAAAGCGGGTGCTCGGCGTACGCGACCTGACTTTTATGGGGATAGCGGCGGTAATAGGTGCAGGGATCTTCAGCAGTATCGGGAAAGCCTGCTATGATGGGGGCCCTGCAGTTATTTTTCTCTATATCTTTACGGCGGTGGCCTGCGGATTCGCCGCTTTGTGTTATGCGCAGTTTGCCTCTACCGTTCCCGTATCCGGCAGCGCTTATACCTACTCCTATGTAACTTTCGGCGAAATCTTTGCGTGGATCATCGGCTGGGACCTGTTAATGGAATATGCCATTGGAAACATCGCCGTAGCCATTTCCTGGAGCGATTACTTTACCGGGCTGATGGAGAAAGCTAATATCCACATCCCGCATTGGCTTACCATGGATTATGCCACGGCACATGCCGGATTTACCGAAGCCAGCAAGCTGATAGCCGCCGGCACGGCAACGTCGGAGGTCGGTTCCACGCTGATGTCGCAGTTTAGTGCGTGGACAGATGCGCCTATGCTGATGGGGCTGCATGTGATCATGGACTTGCCGGCATTACTTATTGTATTGATTATCACCGCCATCGTTTTCGTCGGGATCAATGAGTCGAGGTCGGCCAGCAACATCATGGTGATCATTAAGCTGGTGGTGATCTTCCTGGTGATCGTAGTGGGTGGTTATTATGTGCAGCCGGAGAACTGGTCGCCGTTCAACCCAAATGGATTTACCGGGGTGATGAAAGGGGTTTCGGCCGTATTCTTCGCTTATATCGGCTTTGATGCCATTTCCACCACCGCCGAAGAATGTAAGAACCCACAGCGCGACCTGCCCCGGGGGATGATCTATTCGCTGATCATTTGCACGATATTATACGTATTGCTCGCGTTGGTGCTCACGGGAATGATCCCGTTTTCCAGGCTGAACGTGGGCGATCCGCTGGCTGCGGTTTTCGATGAACGCGGCATGGCGTGGATTGCCGGCATCATCGCGGTAAGCGCAATTATTGCAACGGCCAGTGTATTGCTCGTTTTCCAGCTCGGCCAGCCACGGATCTGGATGAGCATGAGCCGCGACGGGTTACTTCCTAAGATCTTTTCTGCCATTCATCCAAAATACCAGACACCGTGGTTCTCCACGATCCTTACCGGCCTGGTAGTAGCCATACCGGCTTTATTCCTGAACCTGAATGTAGTGCTGGCACTGACGAGTATCGGTACCTTGTTCGCCTTCGTGCTCGTTTGCGGCGGCATCCTCGTGCTGGACAGCCAGGAAAACAAACCCGAATCGAAATTTAAGGTCCCCCACGTGAACGGGAAATACGTCGTGCCCCTCCTGTTCGCCGGCGCGATCATCCTGCTCCAGGTAAAAATCCCCGGCTATTTTACCGGGTTGCTACATGCAGACGGGATCCCGATGATCCTCTTCTTCGTAGTGGCGCTGGTAGTAGCGGTATATACCTTCCTTCGCAATTTCTCGCTTATCCCGGTGCTGGGACTGTTAAGCTGCCTGTACCTGATGGCGCAGGAAAGCGCCTCGAACTGGTTGCGGTTCCTTGTCTGGCTGATTATCGGGCTGGTGATCTACTTCCTGTTCAGTTATAAAAACAGCAAGCTGAATCAGCCCGAAAATGCGGTTAGGTAGGTTCCCGCTTACTTAACGAAGGTTTCCCGCATAGCATAGTATTAGCGATGCACGTTACGTGATCCGTTTCATATCTACATTGCTCGTATTGGTGACTATCAGCGGCACCTGTTCTACGGTTACGAAGCTCAGGTCGAGGCCAAAGCTCCGCTCCTCAGATAAACTGAACTTTTTGAGGATAAAGTAGTAATCCATGATAAAGCGCTCGATAAAGCGGAGGTTATTTGCCCTCGACAGCACTTTTTCAAGCACTACGAAACGAAAATCGCCCACAATCTTATGCTTATTAAGCGAGGTGTACCGGCTTGTGATGTCCACTTCCCCGTTCTTTACCAACTCTTCTACCACCATCCTGAACAGCAGGTTGATCCGCTGCTCCACCCGGAACCCGAGCCTGAAATCGATACGGATCAGTTTGCCCGGGATCAGTGAATCGACCTTATACTCGCGGGTATAAGGTTCGTCCATCACATCAACGTGCACCAGCCAGTATACATCCGCCCGTTTGGGGTGTTTCTGCAGGATAGAATACATGATCTTCGATTCTATCTCCGAATTAAAATTGGCGCTGGTAAGATACACCAGCTGCGAAGAATATTTAGGCACGGAAGTATCTTCACTCAGCTCATTCAGGATAGGGTAATAATCCTCTATTTCGACAAACTTAACATAGCGGTTCTTAATCCGCCTTGCGGTAGACCATGCCCACATTACCGTAAACAGTACAACCGCCAGCACCAGCGTGAACCAGCCTCCATGAAAGAACTTGGCCATATTACCTACCAGGAAACTGCATTCGATGAGCCCATAAAGAGTTACAAAGAGCAGGATGAGGTAGTTGGGGAATTTCTTCCGTTTGAGATATACCGATACCAGGATGGTCGTTGCAAGGAATGTCATGTTGATGGCCAACCCGTAAGCACCTTCCATATTCGTAGATTTCTGGAAATAGGCGACTACGATAAGGCACCCTACCCATAAGATCCAGTTAATAGAGGGAACATACAGCTGCCCTTTCTGGTTGGAAGGATAATTGATCTTCACCTTAGGCCAGAGGTTGAGACGTACTGCCTCGGAGATCAGTGTAAACGAGCCCGTCACCATCGCCTGGCTGGCGATAATGGCGGCGATGGTAGCGATCCCGATCCCGAAGATGAGGAACCAATCCGGCATCATCATGTAGAACGGATTTTCTGTGACCGGGAGCTTTTGTCCGATATGCTGCCACAACCATACTCCCTGTCCGAAATAATTAAGCAGGAGGCAGCTTTTTACAAAGATCCAGCTGATGCGGATATTGGAGCGGCCGCAATGGCCCAGGTCGGAATACAGCGCTTCTGCACCCGTGGTGCACAGGAATACGGCACCGAGTATAAAAAGGGCGCTCGGCGTGTGCGCCAGCAACTGGTAAGCGTACCACGGGTTTACTGCCTTCAGTATCCCAGGAAACTGTACCACAAAGCCGAATCCAAGCACGGCCATCATGCCGAACCAGATAAACATCAGCGGGCCAAACGCTTTCCCCACCAGCGACGTACCAAACTGCTGAATAATAAACAGCGCCGTAATAATGGCAACCACGATATAAACAGTGGGCAGCCCTTCGTATTTCGCACTCAGCCCCTCTATGGCGGCGGAAACGGTGATCGGGGGGGTGATCATTCCGTCGGCGAGCAGCGTACATCCGCCGATCATCGCCGGGAACACCAGCCACTTTGCTTTCTTCCTTACTAACGAAAAAAGGGAAAAGATCCCTCCTTCCCCTTTGTTATCAGCCCTTAGGGTGATAATAACATATTTAATGGTCGTTTGCAGCGTCAGTGTCCAGAAAATACAGGACAATCCCCCGAGTATCAGCTCACTATCGATAATCCTTTCTCCAACAATTGCTTTAAAAACGTATAACGGGGAGGTTCCGATGTCACCGTAGATGATGCCTAAACTGATCAGCAAGCCTCCGGCAGATAACTTGTGAAGATCCTTATGATTTGCCACTTATCTATGAAAAAATGTGGCCCAAAAGTACATCTTGAAAAACAATTAAACAATGTTGTTTTTTCCTTGATCACCAGGGCATTATTTAGAAACTACGGGAACCATTTATTGTTTGTTCACGTATGAAGGTAAAAAGATTCCGGCATCTAATTTGCCCGGATCTCAAAACAGGAGCAAGACGAGATTGTTAAAATGAGCGGGATTGTTAAAAACTGTTAAAATCTAAATAATACGTTCAACGAAGAATATTATTGTTTTTTATTTTATAATTTTGTTTCAACACTAGCTGAATGGTAAAATTTTACTTCACATCTTTCCGTAAAGTTTTCGTCCTGGCGACATTTATAGTCGCAGGAAGCCTCAGCGCGTCTGCTTTTAACAGCACCACTTTACCCGACACCACCCGCCGCGCGTCTAAATCCACGGTTAAGATCACGGATACCCGGAAAGACCGTCCTTCAAACACCGGGGTTAAGATCAACTTTGTACCTTTTAAACCGGCGGAGCTTAAACCGATCGCGGGTAGCCAGGGTACTCCCAAAACCGCAGCCGGCCAGCCGGAAAAAGACAGCAAAGATAACAAAGTCCTTACCAACCTGAAGGTGTTCCCGATCCCGGTTGACGACCAGATCAATTTTTCTTACCACATTGCTAAAGACGCGAACGTCACCATCAAGGTCATGGACCTTCTCGGGAATGAGATCGCTACGCTCCTGTCGCAGAAAATGTCGGCGGGGGAACAGCTTAATACGTTTAACATTTCGTCAAAACTCACTACGGGTATTTATTTTATCCGCTTTGTAGTAGGTAACGAACCCGTGATCAAACGGATCTCGGTATTGTAGGTGAGCTGCCGGCTATAGCCCTGGGATTCTTCAAATTTCGCGTCATCACAATCTTTTCGTTGCCGCCTGACAAGCTAATAGCTATCGGCCAACGGCTATTAGCCATAAATATCTATTTTTACGCCTATGAAAATCATCGCCATCGGTCGCAACTATGCTGATCATGCCAAAGAGTTAAATAATCCCGTGCCAACCGTGCCAGTTATTTTCATGAAACCGGACACTGCTGTGCTAAAAGATAATCAACCGTTCTATCACCCTGAGTTTTCGAAAGACGTTCATCATGAAATTGAGCTGGTCTTAAAAGTGTGTAAAGAAGGAAAACACATCAGCGAGAAATTTGCGGGTAACTATTATGACGAGATCGGGCTGGGCATAGACTTTACCGCCCGCGATATCCAGGCCCGGCACAAAGAAAAAGGCCTTCCCTGGGAGCTGGCCAAATCTTTCGATAACTCGGCGCCTGTAAGCCGGTTCCTCCCTAAAACCGGCTTTGAAGACCTGTATAACTTAACGATCCGCCTCGATATTAACGGCAACACCGTGCAAACCGGTAATACCCGCGATCTGTTATTTGGTTTCGAGCAACTCATCGCATTCGTTTCCCAATATATCACCCTAAAAAAAGGCGATCTCATTTTTACCGGAACTCCTCCCGGCGTAGGAAAAGTAGCCATCGGGGACCATTTGGCAGGCTATTTGGAAGATGTGAAACTGTTAGATTTCCACGTAAAATAGTCTTCACGTTCGCTAATGCAGAAATACTACCTCGCTGCTCTTTTACTTTCCTGTTGCTATTCCTCTTTTTCGCAGGAAACACCTTCAAAAAGGCCGTATCCGCAAACGGATTTTCGCTCCCCATTGGACATCCCTATTTCGCTGGCCGGATCGTTTGGCGAGATCAGGAGTAATCATTTTCACTCTGGGCTGGACCTTCGGACCAACCAGCAGGAAGGGCTTCCCGTACATGCCGCTGCCGATGGATACATTTCAAGGCTGCGGGTACAGATAGGCGGCGGCGGCAACATCGTGTACATCAACCATGGCAACGGGTACACCACCGTTTATATGCACCTACAACGGTTTAGCGAAAAGATCGCTTCGCGTGTGCGCTTTAACCAGTTCATGAGCCATAGTTTCGATATCGATTTCCCGCTATTCCCTGCCGAGATCTTTGTTAAAAAGGGAGAAGTGATCGCGCTGTCGGGGAATACGGGCGGAAGTGCGGGGCCCCATCTTCATTTCGAGATCCGCGACAGCAAAACTGAAGAAACGATTAACGCGCCATTATTTGGCATTGGGCCAAATGACCGCACAAAGCCTGTCATTTCCGGTCTTTACCTGTATCGCTTAAATGACCTGCCTTTTAGCGAGCGTACGCCTAAACAATATTTCCAGGTAAGCGGCGGCGCAGGCAGCTACCGGTTGAACCAATCGCCTGTGATCAATATCGGCGGCGAGGCAGGTGTCGGTATTATGACCTACGACCAAAGTGTGCCCGGGGGCAACAAGAATGGCGTTTACTCCATCCAGCTTACACTTGATGGTACCGTGATCTATTTTTCAGAGCTCGAGCGTTTCTCCTTCAGCAATAGCCGGGCGGTAAATTCGCATATCGACTACCCGGCGCTCCTGAGCAGCGGACGAAGTATCCAGAAAAGTTTCGTAGAACCAGGCAACCCGCTCACTATTTATAAAAAGCTGGTAAACGGCGGCCGTTTCACCTTAACCGGCGACAGTATTCACAACATGGTTTACACTATAAAAGACGTATACGGCAATACAAGTACACTGACCTTCAAAGTAAAAAATAACCCCAAAGCCGCGCTTGCCGCGCCTCCTTTTAAAGGCGTGAAAACATTGGTTTATAACCAGGACAATGACTTTGCGGCCCCGGGCATGCGGGTCTCATTTCCAAAGGGGATTTTCTATAGCAATGTTGAGCTTAATTACAGCGAAAACGCAAAACCGGCTGGTGCATTTTCGAAATCCTACCAGGTACATACCCGGTTAATCCCGGTACACGATGCCTATACGCTTTGGATCAAGCCCGATTCTGCCCTTCGTGCCGAATGGCAGAATAAGGCGGTTATCGTAGACAGCCGGGGAATCTCCCAGGGCGGAGTTGTTGAGGACGGGTTTATAAAGGCCTCTCCACGCTACCTCGGCAGCTTTTATGTGAAGATCGATACGCTGGCGCCGGTGATCAGGTCGCTGACGTTAACGGAAGGCAAATCACTGGCTGGCGTTAAAAAGATCTTTTTTAAGATCTCCGATAACTTATCCGGGATTAAAACTTTCTATGGAAGTATTGACGGGCAATGGGTGTTAATGGAATACGACCTTAAAACCGCCACTTTATGGCATACTTTTGGTGAATCTGTCACGGGTAACCACATCTTTAAACTGGTGGTAACAGACGCGAAGGGAAACGAGAAAACATTCACTGCCAACTTTAACAGGTAATTTAAGATGCCAACTCCTCAGCAAGGTGATCCAGCACCCGATTTTACTGCGACTGACCAACACGGGAATAAGGTTTCGCTTAGTGATTACCGCGGAAAGGAAGTGATCCTGTATTTCTACCCGCAGGATAACACGCCAACATGCACGGTAGAGGCCTGTAATTTCCGCGATAATTACCAGTCGCTGCAGCGAAAAGGTTTCGAAGTGATCGGTATCAGCCCTGACAACGAAAAATCACATACCCGCTTTATCACCAAACACCAGCTGCCGTTTACGCTGATCGCCGACAAGGATAGAAAGATCGTAGAACGGTACGGCCTTTGGGTAGAGAAAACCACGTTTGGTCGTACTTATATGGGAACGGCCCGTAAAACCTTCGTAATCGGGAAAGACGGCGTCATTAAACTGGTGATCGATAAGGTAACGTCGAAAACCGCGTCACAACAAGTACTGGACCTGCTCGGGCAGGCAAACCCGGAATAACCAGCGACGCGCGTTACGTTCTTATTATTCCGGCTCTCTCCTGGTATCAGAACAGGTTGATCTGTCCCTTGTCGTCAATCTCGATATCGTCAGGGTTCGTGATCTCAAAATCCACCTTTTTGGGCGGTTTCGTTGTTTCACGCGTTTCTGCCGGTGCGGGCGTTGGGGTAACCGGCGCATCATCGTCAGGTGAATCCGGGCCGTCGCTATCCGGCTCCCCAGGGTCTCCTGGTCCCTCCGGTTCTTCCGGTGATCCGGGCGCGTCATCCGGTTCTTCCGGTGAAGGCAGCAGTTCCACTTTTTTAACCTCCAGTTGCGAAAGCTTGTTGCCCTGGGCTTTCATCCCTTTCACGTCGATCAGGTCTGTGAGACTGATCTCGGTCGTTTCCATCACTTTGTTTTTGCCTGGCACCAGTTCAACGCTCACTACCGGGCGTTTCTCTCCAGAGATAACCACCAGCTTTGAACCCGGCTCTTCGCTGATAATGCGTGTTTGTTTGCGTAGCGCCGTGGTTTCGAACTTAAACCGCTTTACATAATAGTTTTTTGATTTGCCGTCAAAGTGGATTACGGTGAACACTTTTTCCGGGTTATACTTTTCGATGAGTACCATCTTTTCATCGAAGTGATTGGTGAGATCGAAGGTGGTAAGCTCATATGTACCGGAGCCGGAAAACGTTAGGATTTTGTCATCCCCATCAAACTCGCCGAGGTATTTACCCCTTCCATCGGCGTTCAGTCGTCGCAGGATCTCGTCGTACCAGATCTTACGTCCTGATAGCGTGGATATTCCTTTGGTCTTTAGCGTGATCTTTTTAACCGGGTATTTGGTAACGATGTTTCCCTGCGAGTTACGTCCCTTGATTGCCACTTCGGCGAAATCCATATCGAAGGTGAGCTTCCTGAGCTTGGAATGCGGCTTAAGTGCGATGGTCACCACTTCCGCCTCGCCATTTGGGTTCGCTGTGAAATAAACCGCTTTCGAGCCCCTGGTGCCCTTGGTCAGGTCATATTCTTTGTCGCGCGTAACACCGATCACCGAAAACCGTTTAATGTAAGAGGTGCCGCTCTGGCCGTCCCGGTAAACCATGTTATAAACCGTCCGCTCATCGTTCTTTTTAAATACCTGTACGTGGATAATGTCTTTTCCAACGAAGACCTTATCCTGCACACGCGTAACGATGCAGCGTCCGTCTTCCCGGAACACGATGATTTCGTCGAGATCGGAACAATCGCATACAAAGTCGTCTTTCTTCAGTCCGGTACCCACAAACCCGTCGATCCTGTTTACATATAATTTCACATTGGCAAGCGCCACCTGGGCCGCTTCTACCTTGTCGAAAGCCCGGAGCTCAGTTTTCCGGTCGCGATCCTTACCGTATTTATCGCGAAGGCGCTGGAACCAGGCGATCGCATAGTCGGTAAGGTGTTTCAGGTGGCGGTTAATCTCCCTGATCTCGTTCTCCAGTGCTTTCATTTGTTCATCCGCTTTTTTTACGTCGAAGCGGGTGATGCTGCTCATGGGCTTATCGATCAGTTTTTTATAATCTTCCGGGAGTATCTCGCGATAAAAGTGGCTGAGAAAGGGTTGGAACAAGCGGCCCAATACTTCCACTACGGTTTCGAAATTGCCGGCGCTTTCATAGTCAGCATGTTTATACATTCCTTCCCCGATGAAAATTTTCAACAGGGAACTAAAAAAGATCTTCTCTTTAAGGTCCCTAAGCCTGATTTCCAGCTCTAACTTCAGCAGGTCCCGGGTATAATGAGTGCTGTCCGCCAGGATATCGTTCACGCTCATGAACCGCGGCTTGTTATCGCGGATCACGCAGGTGTTCGGGGATACCGACACCTCGCAATCCGTAAACGCGTACAGGGCATCGATAGTAACGTCTGGCGAAATACCGGGTGTCAGGTGAATAATGATCTCAACATCCTTCGCGGTATTATCCTCAATTTTACGGATACGGATCTTGCCTTTGTCGTTGGCCGATATTACGCTATCGATGAGGCCTCCTGTAGTAGTAGAGAACGGGATCTCGGTGATAACCAACGTCTTTTTATCCCGTTCTACGATCTTGGCACGTACGCGGACCTTCCCGCCGCGCTGGCCCTCATTGTAGGCCGAACAATCGGCAATGCCGCCTGTCGGGAAATCCGGCATCAGATTCGGCCGGTTTCCTTTCAGCACCTCTACCGAGGCATCGAGGAGCTCATTAAAGTTATGCGGAAGCACTTTTGTCGCCAGGCCAACCGCAATGCCTTCGGCCCCCTGCGCCAGCAACAGCGGAAACTTTACCGGAAGCGTTACCGGTTCCTTGTTACGGCCATCGTAGCTGAGCTGCCATTCGGTGGTGTCAGGGTTAAACACCACTTCGTTGGCGAACTTGGATAACCTGGCTTCGATATAACGTGGCGCAGCGGCGGAATCACCGGTAACGGGATAGCCCCAGTTCCCCTGTTTATCGATCAGGAGGTCTTTCTGTCCGAGCTGTACCATGGCGTCGCCGATGGACGCATCACCATGCGGGTGATACTTCATCGTATTCCCGATCACGTTGGCAGCCTTATTAAAGCGACCGTCGTCCATTTCCTTTAATGAATGAAGGATGCGCCGCTGCACAGGCTTTAACCCGTCGTTGATATGGGGCACCGCACGGTCAAGTATTACATACGACGCATAGTCGAGGAACCAATTTTCGTAAAGTCCGGTAACAGGAATAATATTATGGAGCTCGCCCGGCTGGCCGTCCACGTTCATATCTGTGTGTTCTTCGCTCATTTCAGCACGTTGATATTGATAATCAGGTACAAATGACCTGGTTAAAAAGAATGGCTTTTAGTAACTTTGCAACCGGTAAATATACTGGTTAAGGCGGCAACGCCCTAGTTTAAGTTTTTAACACTCCTCCTCCTCTTGTGTGAATTGTTAAATTTTTGTTAAAATTTGAGCCAATTTGTTAAATCGTGTAACACATTTTTTTTTCCTGCGTCTATTTAAATGAACTTTGACCTATTAACCTGGGATTAATATCATGAAAACTTTAACGATCGCATTTGCCGCTTGCCTGATGGCCGCTACAGCCTTCGGCGCCAAAGCCGATGGAACCCGTACCGCTACCGACAAGATGAGCATGAAATATGCTGTTACGATTTACATCGATGCTTTTAGCCAGGGGAAATTAACGGGGCTGGCCGAAATACTGGACGAAAACGTAAAACTGACCACCTCAAGTGGAACAGACATCCGCACTTACAGCAAGTCAGACATCATCTACATGCTAAAACCTACCCGCGATGTAGAGCAAAATTGCAAAACAAGCTATTCAGTGATCGAATCATTGCCCAACCAGGTAGTGGTTAAGGTGAACATGAAATACAATGCATTCACCAAAGTGAATTATGTAACCATGGCTCAAACGGTAAAAGGATGGAAGATCACTAACATTTCTACCGTTTTCCAGGGAGTTAGCTAAGTTTATCTTCACTATAAATCCGCTTATTTTTCTAACCGGTTTTCGTAAAACATAAAGGGCATCAGGCTCCTTACGCCCTTTGTTTTCCACACGGGACCTTCCAGGCAATAGAACATAATTTCGATCGGCACCTCCTGTTTCTTTTCATATTCGGCCATTACCTGCAGGCATGCTCCGCAGGAAGTGACCGGCTGTGTCAGCTCAAAGTTACCTGTCTGCGCGGTGATCGCCATGGCGACTATAGGGTCGCCCGGGTGATTAACTCCCGCACTAAACAATGCCACACGTTCTGCACATAAACCGGAGGGGTATGCCACGTTCTCCTGGTTGCTGCCGTATATGATCTTTCCGCTCCTGAGGCGCAGTGCTGTTCCCACGCGAAACTTCGAATAAGGCGAGTGCGAGGTGCCCAGTGCCTTCACCGCTTCCGCACAAAGGCTCCTGTCCGAATCGGTTAACTCTTCTTCATCAGCGTACTCTGAGAAGGCAATGGTAATCGTTTTTTCCTGCATCTATTTTATTGTAGCATACAAGATAAGGAAAAAAGCGACAGGTTGAGTATGCTACAGGTCCCTTGCCTTCGTGAACGGTACTATACCGCTTCGGCCAGTGGCAGTTCCTCTCCTTCGATCACGTCCAGCTCCACCCGCAGGTTTCCAATAATATGCTGCTGGCGGTCGGGTGTATTCTTCCCCATATAGTATTCAAGCAGGCTTTTGATATTCGATTCCTTCAGGAATACCGGATCGAGCCGTATATCCTTGCCGATAAACAGGCCGAATTCCTCCGGGGAGATTTCGCCGAGTCCTTTGAAACGTGTGATCTCCGGTTTGCTGCCCAGTTTACTGATGGCGTTCCTCTTCTCTTCTTCGCTGTAGCAGTAAATGGTTTCTTTCTTATTCCTTACCCTAAACAATGGCGTCTGGAGAATAGAAACGTGTCCTGCTTTCACCAGGTCGGGGAAAAACTGCAGGAAAAACGTCATCAGCAGTAAGCGGATATGCATACCGTCTACGTCGGCGTCGGTGGCGATCACGATATTATTGTACCGCAACGTGTCGATCCCGTCCTCGATATTAAGTGCGTGCTGCAGCAGGTTAAATTCTTCGTTCTCATACACGACCTTTTTAGTGAGTCCAAAACAATTGAGGGGTTTCCCTTTTAAGCTGAACACTGCCTGTGTTTGCACATCGCGTGATTTGGTGATCGATCCGCTGGCGGAGTCCCCTTCGGTGATGAAGAGAGTAGTTTCCTGCCGCCGGTCATGCGTATCTTCGAAATGGATCTTGCAGTCACGCAGCTTGCGGTTGTGCATCGACGCTTTCTTAGCCCTTTCGTTCGCCAGTTTTTTGATCCCGGCAATGTCCTTGCGCTCCTTTTCGGATTGCTGGATCCTTTTGAGCAGCGCTTCCGCGGTGGCAGGGTTTTTATGCAGGTGATCGTCGAGCGCCTTTTTTACGAAATCGTGTACAAACGTCCGTACAGACGGGCCTTCCGGCCCCACATTCTGCGAGCCGAGCTTGGTTTTGGTCTGAGATTCGAACACCGGCTCCTGCACCTTAATGGCGATGGCGGCCACCACGGCAGAGCGGATATCAGAGGCGTCAAACTCTTTCTTATAAAACTCGCGCACCACCTTTACCAACGCTTCGCGGAAAGCCGCCTGGTGCGTGCCGCCCTGGGTGGTATGCTGACCATTCACGAACGAGTAATATTCCTCGCCATACTGCTGCCCGTGCGTCATGGCGATCTCGATATCGTCTCCCTTAAGATGAATGATCTGGTAGCGGACAGTTTCAGGATCGGTTTTCTTTAACAGCAAGTCGTGCAGCCCCCGCTCGGAGAAATATTTCTGGTTATTAAAGTGAATGATAAGCCCCGAATTCAGGTACACATAGTTCCAGATCATGTTCTCCACGAATTCGGGAATGAACCGGTAGTGCCTGAAAATCGTTTCATCAGGAATAAAGTTGATCGCCGTTCCGTTGCGCTGGGTCGTATCTTTTTCCTTTTCATCGCGAATGATCTCGCCTTTCTCAAACTCCGCGATCTTCGTCCTGCCGTCCCGGTAGGATTGCACCACGAAGTTTGACGATAATGCGTTAACCGCCTTCGTACCTACCCCGTTTAACCCGACCGATTTCTGGAAGGCTTTGCTGTCATACTTGCCGCCGGTATTGATCTTGGAAACGCAATCGATCACTTTGCCGAGCGGGATCCCGCGGCCATAATCACGTACCGACACTTTAAGGTCGTTCATATTGATCTCTATAGACCTGCCTGCACCCATCACGAACTCGTCGATCGAGTTATCGATGATCTCCTTTAATAACACGTAGATGCCGTCATCATATGCCGAGCCGTCGCCGAGTTTGCCGATGTACATCCCCGGGCGAAGCCGGATGTGTTCTTTCCAGTCGAGGGACCGGATGCTGTCTTCACTATAGTTGGTATTTTCGGCCATGAGGTGTTAAGGGATCAGTTTCAATGATTGGTAAACGTTAGTGTGAACAGAC
Source organism: Hufsiella ginkgonis (assembly GCF_009834915.1). Classification (GTDB taxonomy): domain Bacteria; phylum Bacteroidota; class Bacteroidia; order Sphingobacteriales; family Sphingobacteriaceae; genus Hufsiella; species Hufsiella ginkgonis. Next base: position 112,153 of record NZ_WVHS01000006.1, read on the forward strand.
AGGCCAGGTAGTGCCGCCAGCTGTAGATACAAATTTAGCGAATATGTGCCGGTTTGTATTTTTAAGATTTCCACATCGTGAAAATGGCCTAAAACAAGGTTATCCACAAAATTCAACGCTGTTGAAAATTGTGGAAACCCGACAGTTTTAAGACGCTGTAGCGGCGCCGGTACAATACCTGTAGCGCAATGCATACAGGTATTTGCCGGGATGCGGCGTATAAACCCTGTAATAACATCATTTGCAGCCCGTATGACACTGTTAACAACTCTGTTTACGGTATTGCAAAAATTGGTATGAAATTGGGACTGGTATTTACAAATCGCAATAAGAATGACCGACCCTACCAACGATCCGCTCAAAGACCAGGACAGCAGCCAGCCGGAACAGCAATGGGATAACCCTGTAAACCCGGAGAACGCATCGGATTCGAGAGACATCGAGCAGTTGGAGCGCCAGAAGAAAGAAGCTGAATTACGTAAGTCGAACCTGAGCGATGCTGAAGATACCGAATAAAACCAACCTTAATACATTAGACTATGAAAGCATCTTACAAACCCAAAGCCATTAAAATGATCGAAAAGTTCGATAAGCAATTACGTGATATGCTTACCGCCGAACTTAAAACAATAGACAGCCGCAAAAACGACTTTATTGCAAGGTTACGTACCGATAACGACGAATTGCAAGTTGCCTGATTACAAGATACATCTATCTACCTGTCAAAAACGACGTCGAAACGAGCCCGGAATCCGGGCTCGTTTCTTTTTAGAAATACACATGGGGAATCCGGATCAGGCTTAAAAGTTTGGGAGCTATTAGCTTTCAGCTATCAGCAATCAGCCTTGATTACACTGTCAAACCTGGAATACTACTCAGGAAGAGCTCAACGTCAATTACTTATCTTATCAGGTATACTTACGGGCTGAATGCTGATAGCTGACAGCCAAATCTACTCCCCAGAAATTCAGCTTGATCCGTCTTCTTCATGGCATAACATGAAACTAACCGACTGGCTACAAAGAAGAACGAAGCGTAAGGTAGAAAGGCACTTCTACCTGCCGCCTGGAATTTTCGAGGATCAACTGAGCCGCAATGGTTCCCATTTGCTGAAAATCGGTTGATACGGTAGTGATGCCGTTTAAAATGATCTTCTTCAGCGGAGTTTCGTTATAAGAAATTACGCCAACTTGTTTGCCCGGTTCGAGCTGCAGGGAGATCAGCCGCTCGATGAGGATCACCAGGTCATCTTCCATTAAATTGATGTAGACCTCGCCTTCCTGGATCGGCTCGGTAGCTACGTCGTTCACAAATTTGTGGTTAAACGCATATTGCTGGCAGAAACGCAGCAGCCCTTTTTTAATCTCTTTCGGGTAATAACTTTTCTCGGGGAAGATCAGCTTAATCGTATGATACTTGCTCAGCGGTTCGCGCGCCTGTTCCAGCGCGCTGTAGATATCTTTCTCGAAATTCTCGTATACCGCTGCGTGTTCCCCCTCTACGCCGGCTACTTTTTTATCGAGCAGTACCAGCTTCTCACGCGGGATGGTATTAATGATCTCGTAGGCATTTTCTCCTCCTTCGTAGAAGTGCGGTACCACCACATAGTGAGAATATCCTTCCATTTTATTATTTAGGATCTTCTTAAATAGCTTACTGTCATTATTATACACGTAAAAATCCACGGCAACATGTTCGCCGAGCGCTGATACGAAGGCATCGTAGATGATTTTTTTATGTGCGCTCAGTTTATTAAAAAACATGCAGATCCTAAGCGTTTGCCTGAAATCGGTGCTGATAATGTAATAACCTTTACCCGGGATCGAACCCAGTACCCCGATCTTTTTCAGGTATTTATAACCCTTCTCGGCGGTATCCCGCGAGATCTCCAGTTCATAGCTTAGCTCGTTGATAGAAGGAAGCATATCATTCTTGCTGATCTTCCCCGCTTCGATCGCGGTGAGCACCGAGTTGGTAAGCTGCAGGTATTTGGGCGTAGCCGAATATTCGTCGATGTGAATAAAATCGAAAAAACGGGGAGGCTTCATGGGTTTATCAAGTTAGGCACTAATATACGTATTGATGGCAGGATCATGACAAACTGGCGACCAACTAATACACCAACCTGACCGGTCCAAGCAAGCCCGACGCCATGGGTTTCCATTTGGAAGCGTCGAAAGGCTTGTAATCGATGTTCACAAAATTGATCTCGTTGTAGTTACGCCAGGAAATTCCCTGCTGGTCCATATAACGCATGCGATTGGCCATCAGGTTAGCTACCTCGATCCTGAGGGTATTTAGGCCCGGCTTAAGGAATTTCTCCACGCGAAGGCGGAAGGGAATACTCCAGGCAAAGCCCGCATCCTTTCCGTTTATCCATACGTGCGCACTTTCCGCCACCTTTCCCAAATCGAGTAAAGACGGCCCCGGGGGCCTGGCCGCGAGATTGAAAGTGGTGGTGTAAACAGCGCTTCCCGAGTAGTTGATCGTCCTCGGATCATTTAACTCAGTCCACGAAACGAGGTTCTTTACTACCTGGTCTGCAGGAAGTTCCGGGCCACCTTGTGTAAAACTCAATTTCCAGCTATTGGTTATCAACATAGATTTCGTTGCTGCTTCGGGGTATTGCCATTTCGAAAAACCAGGTGCCGGCGCGCCGATCCGGATAATTCTTGTTTCACCAGGCTGAAGCCGCAGATCTACAGTAGACGTGGTTTCGGTTTTCTGCGGATCAACGGCACCGTAACTTCCATCCATAGGATCCATGATCAGCACCTGCCTCCCCACCCGGTTAAATGAAACGCTTCCGGTTACCGATTTGGCGGAAAGGTTTGCAACAAAATACCAGGTATCATTCCCGGCTTTGCGGCGGATAAAATTCAGCCCTTTCTCGGTCATCGCTTCTCCCCGGATGTCCTTACTTAGCAAGGCTTTTTTAACATCGGCCGACACCAATATTGCTCCTTTTCCAACGAGGCAGCGTTTTAAACCGTTCCAGGCGCTAAACTCCAGGGAAGCTTTAAGCGAGCTCAGTTCTTTTCGTGCCGCTTCAAGACTGCTGAGGCCCGGCACATCTTCGGGCAATTCCTGGAAGATCACCGTTGCTCCTTCCCGAGCCAGGCGGATAATATGCTTAAAAGTTCCCACAGGCATTAGCTTACATTGAGGAACGATGAGTGTCTGGTAGGGGTTTGCCTGGGGCGATGTGACGACGGTACTACCGCCTGATGTAGCGCCGGCGAGCACCTTGTCTGAAGCAAAGTCAAAAGAATACCCCGATTGCTGAAGGCTAACCGCGGTTTTGTAAAACTGCGTAGGATGCAACCAAACGTCTACATCATGCACCTTTAGCGGCATATCCATTCCTGCCGGGTTACTCCAGGCATCGTAAACCGGCCAGTAAATGAGCAACTCGTTATCTGAACGACCAGCCTGCAACACCGACTGGCAACGCATAATATACTCGTTAAGCCCCTTTAAATGAGGCCAGAAGCTATTGCTCGGCACAAAATTAACGGATGCATAAAACAGCCAGCCGGGATATGGCACGTCTTCCGGCGAGTAAGTGGCGCCGTGGAAGAACACGTGATTCACGCCCGAGAGGAATACCTGGTCGAGCTCTGGTTTGGCTTGTGACAACGAAGTTTTAAAATGCTCCGTCAGCCAGGTAAAGGTTTCGGATGAAACAAGCGGTTTACCATGGGTATGTGCGGCAGAAGATGCAAATTTTAGCATCATCGGGTCCGGATCCACATTCCTGATGTCGGCGCTGTCTCTCCGCAAGCCAGGTATGGGGAAGTAGCTTGATCCGAAAGTTTCGCATTCCGGGATATCTACGGCTCCATAGAGGTCCAGTAAATTCCCGGGGGAGCCATGAGACTGGTTCTTGCTCAAGCCACCGTTGCGGTGCGCCCAGTTTGTCCAGTTAACGGTAAAATTTGCGAGGAGCATCTCGGCCATCGTTTCGCGATAGTCTGACTTTACCCGCGATACCCGGTCGGTTTTTTCCTTGCTTACCAATTCAGGCAGGTGAAGGCGCAGGTCATATCCCCGCCTTTGCTCGAATTCCGAAAAAAAAGCCGGGGACCAGGTGGCGTCGTACACCTCGTAACTATCGTTAAAAAAGGACCTCACACCCGGCGATTTTCCGTTAAAAGCTTTATCGAAACGGTCGAGATAGGTGGTAACGGACGCGGATGACAGGTGGTCGAGTGTGAACCCCTCGCCGCCTGGCGCCGCACGCTTCACCATTTGTCGTGTTTTGCCGGAAATGGCCGCATACAGTTTCCAGCTGCCCTTTTCCGGGGTCCATTTCATCTTCTGAAGATCATCTTTCCCCCATAAATCCAGCACTTCGCCATGGTCGTTCGCCACGGTAAGTGCCTGCATTTGCCCGTCGGGAAGCTTCGGACCGGAATCCAGCACTTCTTTCACGGATTTCCCGGCGGGAATGTCGTATTGCTGCACAAACAATTTGGTAGCCGCCTGTTCGGTTTTTACCTGCGGGCCACCGAAAGGCCAGCCGGTACCGTTGGTAAGGTCTACTCCCATTTCCAGCGTACCCGCCTGCTGAACCGTATACTTCAGTAAGCTCATCCATTCGGGTGAAAGATAGGTCACATACCTTTTCTCAAAACCTTTCGCGCCATAAATGGGTGCGATCTCCACGCCGCCAAAACCTGCCTCCCGGTATGTTTTTAGCAATGAAGCGATATTCTTTTCGTCGACAGCGCTACCCATCCACCACCAGCGGGTCCATGGCTTCATTTCCTTTTTTACGGCAGGCCACACGGGTTTAGGCGACTGCGCAAAAACATTGGCAGCGAGCAAGGCGGTTGCCGCAACAAACAACAATTTCTTCATAAAAAAGACTTTAATCCATGTGGAAAACTTTCACCAATGGCGTTGTTACCGGCGAGTTATCCGGGTTAGTCTCCATTATATCAGCCATATAAGCCCACCACTTTTGCACAATCTCTGTCGTACCGAGGTCCTGAGAAGAGGTACCGCTTTGTTGCTGTACCGCGAAAAGACTATCGGTTTCCTGATCCAGGAAAATGGTATAATCGCTCACCCCGTTTTCCTTTAATAAGGCAGCAAGCTCAGGCCAGATCTCGTCGTGCCGCTTTTTGTACGCTTCTTTCATTCCCGGGAAGAGTTTCATTTTAAATGCTGTTTTCATGAATGCATTGGTTAGTTGGCTTTATATATTTCTACTTCTATAATGCTGAGCGTTCCTTTTGCGTCCTGGTCACCGCGCGCTACACCGTCATCGAGCTTCTTTCCGGAAAGCTCGGTTCCAGTGGTAGTTACGCCGGTGCTGCCCGCGGTAAGCCGGATGGTTATGGTTTTCCCCTTTACTGGTTTACAAACTGCGGTAAAATATCCGAGGCCAGTGGCCGTGTTCCCGTTAAATACCTCCTGGCCGTCAACCAGGATACGGAGCGGATAAATCCGCGTACGGAAATTATTCAGTTTGAGCACTACTTCGTTCACCACCGAAGCTTCCTTGAGCTCATATTTTACCCAGGCGGTAGCTGCCTTTCCATCATTCACCCAATCAGACAGCTCATTATCGTCGAAACTCGCCGTCACGTTACTTTCATTTGCACCGGCGGTTGCCGAAGCTATCTTTAATGGCAGCCGGCTAACGGTATAAGATTGGCCCGCAGGTGTAGGCCCGCGGCCGAGATTCACCGGTAACCCGGCAGCGGGAAGTTCCCCGGATAAGCCGCCGGTAACCTTTACCGGGGCCGAAACCCAGCTAACTGAGGCAGGTTTAAGCCCTGCTGCGGTTGCAGAGACGACGATCTTGCCTGCTTTAGCCAGGGAACGAATGATCACCCGGTTCACTCCGCATTCTACCGGAAGGTCTTTAGAGAGGATAAAGTTGCCTGCACCCTGTGCGATTCCCCCGCGCCATTCCGCCGGACCGGTCATGGAAAAATGGATGGTATCCATTGCCGTAGGGCAGCGATTGCCCGCAGCATCTACCACTTCTACTTCCGCCATCGCAAGATCCGCCCCATCGGCTTTTAAGCCCAGCGGCGATTGGATGGGTGTAAGACGAATTGCCGCCGGTTCCCCGGCCGTCTTCAGCTGTGCTTCTGCCAGCTTCTTGCCGGCACCGTCGTAAGAAATTGCTTTGATGGTTCCGGGCTGCCACTCAACATCATTAAAGGTGAACAAAAAATGGCTGCTGCGATTGCCCATACCCAATGATCTCCCGTTCACAAACAGCTCCACCTTTTCGCCGGCGGCTACCACGTAAATATTTTTCCTGGTACCTGGCCGGTAATTCCAATGCCCGACCAGGTGAATGCCCGTATTGTCGGGATCTACCCAACCGTTCCACATCACTTTGTGCGCAAAAAAACCGTCCTTTGGAATCCGCATGGCGTCCGTCTCGCCGCTTCTCCGGTAATTTTCCTCTCCCCGGAAATGGGTGTTAGAATCTGAAAAAATAATATTTACACCGCCTGAGCTCACTCTTTCGCCTGTTCCCGGGCGCTCGTGCCAGTAATCGAACCAACGTGCCACGTTCTCAATGGCATGCGAATCCTGGTTACGATTATAGTCACTGGCGTCAGTTCCTTTATAAAGCGGGCCGGTCCCGTTTTTATGGTAAGGGGGACTATACTCGTCCCAATATTTCCGCAGGCCCTCATCACGGGAGTACTCGGTGGCCCATAGCGGTTTCGTCGCGCTTTTGTTGATGTAAAGCATTTCACCGCCATATTCCGCTTCGGGGATGTCGAGCATTTCGCGGGAACCGATCGCCCGGCCGCCATATGGATCATATTGATTGCGGATGGCCTTCATTTCTTTCATATGCGCTGCGCTGATTGACTCGTTCCCGCACTCATAAAATACGATGCTGGGGTTATTGCGGTTATAAATGATCGCATCGCGCATCACCTCCTTGCGTTGCTCCCAACGGCGGCCTTCCACGTCTTTCTCCGCATCGCCGGCAGGCATCGCCTGTAACAGGCCTACCCGGTCGCAGGATTCGATATCCTGCTTCCAGGGCGTAATGTGCATCCAGCGAACCAGGTTTCCGTTACTTTCAACCATCAGGCGGTTACTATAGTCGCTCATCCAAGGCGGCACCGAAAGACCGACGGCGGGCCACTCGTTGCTGGTGCGCTGGCCGTAGCCGTGTACCATTAACACCCGGTCGTTCAGGTAGAACATGCCATTTTTAAACGCCGTTTTGCGGAAGCCTGTACGCGTAATCACTTCATCCACAGGACGGTTATTTACCAGCAGCCTTGTAGTTATCGTATACAGGTAACCGTAACCCCAACTCCAGAAGTGAAGCCCCGAAATCCTTGAAGAGGCGGTAACTATTTGTGTTTCACCGGCCTGAAGTGATTTTTGCTTCCCGTTGAAGATACGCACTACCTTGTCTTGTAAATCCCGTACTTCTACCTGGTACATAAAGTTAACGGGACCGGACTGTTCGTTACGTACCTCGGAGCTGGCGTGGATATTCGCTTCGCCGCCTTGCATATCGAAACTATCTGCGTAAACATAGGTTCCGGTAGTGCCCAGGAAAGTATAGAGCGGCAATGTCTGGAACAGCCTCCCCGAAAAATGCAGCCAGACGTTTTTCGACAAGCCGCCGTAATTAGCATTAAAATTTTTGTCATTCCATTGAAAACCGGAGCCGCCTGATTTTTCTTTATAGTCCCATGCATTATCGGTGCGTACGGCGATCACATTATCGCCGCCTGCTTTGATCAGACCTGTCAGGTCGAAGCCAAACGCCATCACGCCGTTTTCATGACGCCCGATCAGCTTCCCATTGAGGTAGACCTCACCGGCCTGCCGCACCCCTTCGAACTCAATAAAGATCTTGCCCCTTGCATAGAAAGCCGGTACCCGGAAATGTTTGCGGTACCATGCAATGCCGGTAGGAAGCTGGTCAATGGATTTCCGGAAGGCATCGTCTTCATTCCAGGCATGCGGTAAGGTAATGTCCTTCCAGGCTGTATCGTCAAAGCCGGTTGTTTCTGCGCCTTTCGGGTCACCCGCAAATACTTTCCAGCCGGGGTTAAAATTCATTTTCGCCCTTGGCGGAAGTCCGAACGCATTAATAATCGCCGACAAAACAAATACGCCGGTAACCAAATATTTTTTCATCCTGCTAGCTTACAATTAAACTTATTGAACTCTTTTATCACCGATTGGCTTTACCCGGTTAAACAAGGGACCTGGTGCGCATTTCCTAATAAATTACTACCTGGCTGATCACGGTCCCGGGATCCAGGGGATAGATCCGGATGGTTGAAACGCCTTCGCTCACGATGCTCTTTGCCGACTTTGAAGCAAAGCCTCTCAAAACGTTTTGTCGCCATTCGGCATTTTCCGATGCGGGTACCACGTTAAATACCTGCGGCTCGCCGCCATTAATGACAATCGCGAACCTTACGCCTCTTTTCTCAAAAATGCCCTGGGTGGGAAGGCAACGTACCTCAAAAGTATGTTCTCCTTTCGTCAAGCTTGTCTTGTATTCGACGAAGGCGGCAGACGACAACGCATCCGGCTTCACCGGGGCGGACGTAAAAGGCATTAAGGTGATCCCGTTTCCACCCACGCCAAGTCCTTGCATGAGTATAAGCTTTGTACCCGCTGCGTCTTTGCGGGAGGAAAAAGATGATGCCTGGATCACGACGGGATCTGCGGCGCTAGTTTTGCGGAATGCTTCCACGGGTGATTTCCCTGCTCCGTTTAACTCCGGCATTTTAAATACTTCCTGGTCGCGGGGGTGCCAGCTCATCATGCCCGACCATTTTCCGCCGCTGATCTCCGTATTGTAAGTATCCGTAATAGCACCGATCTGGTTAAACGCAGCGGTTGCCATTTTCGCATACTTAGCCGAATCGGGGCTTCCGATACTTGCATTCATCCGGCTTTTGGATGCGTACAGGACCTTCTCGTTCATCAGCCGGGCACCCATAACCGGGTAGGTAATTAATTGAAAATAGGCATCTTTGAGCCGTTTAGGTACTTGCTTTTCCAGCAAGGCTGCTTTATCGGCAATCAGCTTATAATCGAGAAGGCGTTGATCGGCTTCTTTTTCGCTAAAGGATACTACGCCCATGTGTTCCGGCTTCGCCGATTGCGCCAGGCGATAGTAGTCCATTTTTATTTGACTGATGCTTTTAGCGAGGGGTTTTCCAAAGATCTGCCCCGCCCAATATTCCGCATAGGCGGATGCGTTTTCGGGCTTCCAGCGGTTCACGTCCCAGGCGAGGTCCATGGCGAACTGGGTTTCCATTTCGGCCGGTTTAATATCGCCGACATTGATCACCCACAACCTGTCTGACCCGTAGGCATATGCTTTACTCAGCTCAAACGAGATCAGTGATGGCGAAATGCTTGAGAGCCAGAGATAATCGTTCGGAGCTCCCCAATAGGAAATATGGTAGTACACCCCGCTCCCGCCTGCACGTTTCTGTTCAGCGGGAGTAGAAAGCTGGCGAATATATCCGTGGTTATCATCGGCCCATACGATGGTAACATCATCCGGGAGCTCCAAACCCGCCTGGTATAATGACAATACTTCTTTATACGGGCAGAAGATCTGCGGGATCTGTGCTACCGGTGTCGTCATGTTACGGGCAAAGATCTCGCGCTGTCCCTTAATCACATTTCCCAGCAGCTTAACTTTTTCTTTGCGGTCCGGCGGGCCGGGCATGCTCCCATCGTGAATACCGCGCATCCCGACCGTATAAACCGATTCATAGCCTTTCGATTGCCGGATCCGGTCTTCCCAGTACCGGTCCATTTGTGGTTTATTAAGATCGTAGCGCCATTCGCCCGGCTTTACATGATATTCTTCTTCAAAATTCTCTGCCCACTCGAACACGTTGTTACGCAGCATCGGCTCGCAGTGGCTGCCGCCTATTACGATGGCATATTTATCGGCAGCAACGGGATTACCTGGATAATAATAAAAAGCTTTCGTGCAAGGATGCATGGCAGGCCATATATAGTTGGCTTTCATGCGAAGCAATAATTCGAAGATCTTGGTATAGGTGTTCGGACCGATATCTTTTACCTCCTTGTCGAGGTTCTTTGCGGCCCATGGCTGTAGGCCCCAGTCTTCATCATTCAGGAAGATCCCGCGATATTTTACGGAAGGCGGGCCCTCGATACTTTCGCCGGGCGATACATAGAGACCGTCCCGGTGTTCGGGTGTTACATCGGCCCACCAATACCAGGGCGATACACCGATCATCCCCGAAAGCTCGAAAACGCCAAACGCTGTACCGCGCCGATCGCTTCCGGAAATCACCAAAGCTTGTTTAGTCCCCGGAAAGGGCTTATCGACCACCGCAATAGAAAACGTTTCCCATTTCCCGCGGATCTTTTCCGCATCGATCTTTCCGGATGCAGCAAGCGCATCTACCAGTTTCGAGCTGTTAAGTGTACCGATAATTACGGCGTATTCAGCGGGCTGGTCATTTACCGTTCTTACAGATGGAAGCGTACCGGTTACCCGCCGCACGTCTTCCGCGAAAGCGTTGGCGGCAATACTTACTACCTCCGCATCGCGCTGATCATAGTAAATTGCGGCTGCACGTTGCTGGTATGCCAACCGGAAATAACCGCTTTTAAGCGTAGATGAGAGGCTGATCCTATTTACCTGGGCTGCAGCATTTCGCTGAAAAAGCACACAAAAAAACAGGATCAACCACTCAAACCGCTTTAAGCTCATCATTTCTTTTCTTTATCCCGGATGGCTTTAAACTCCGATTCCGGCTTCCACTGCGGCCATTTATCGCTAAATGCCAGTCGTTTGCCCACATTAAACAGTAATTCCAGGTCGTCAATAGCGCCATCGTAATTCCAGCCCGGATTAAATTCATCCGACGGCTGGTGATAGTAATTCTTGGTATAATCATCGGCCATCTGTTTCCCGTATTCTTTTCCTTTACCGATCACATCAATCCCGTTTTCGAGATACAGGGCAGGAATACCGATCTTTGCGAAGTTGAAATGATCTGAACGGAAGTAATATCCAGCTTCGGGATGCGGCTCGGGCGCCACGTAGCGGTCCTTTTTCCCCGCCTCTTCTCTCAGCATATCTTCGAGCTCCGACTGACCGACGCCTACTACCACGATATCTTTGGTCTTGCCGTGTACGTTCATCCCGTCCATATTGATATTGGCCACGGTTTGGGAGGCCGGGTAGATCGGGTGTTTCGAATACCAGGCCGCACCGAGCAATCCTTGTTCCTCGGCGGTAACCGACAGGAAAACGATGGTACGTTCCGGCCTGGGATCCAACGACTTAAACACTTTTGCGATTTCCATCAGCGAAGCCGTTCCGCTGGCGTTGTCTAACGCACCATTGTTGATCGAGTCGCCTTTAGCGTTCGGCTTCCCTATTCCGAGATGGTCCCAGTGCGCCGAGTAGATGATCAATTCTTCGGGGTGTTTAGAACCGGTGATCTTACCGACCACGTTGTGCGACAGGTCTTTTTTCACCTTCACCTGCATGGACGCAGCTAACTTCAGGTTCATCGGCACCGGTTTAAAGCCTTTTTGTTTTGCCTGTACCATCAGCATGGTATCGAGACCGGCGGCTTCGAATAATTTCTTGCCTGTTGGACCGGTTACCCAGCCGATGGCCGCGCACTGGTAGTCTTTCGACTCCAGGTTGAGGCGTGCTGCATTCCAGTTATTCTGGATCACGTTAAAGCCGTAGCTGGCGCCGGCGGTGTCGTGGATAATGAGGCAGCCCTTTGCTCCCTGGCGGGCAGCTTCTTCGAATTTATAGGTCCAGCGACCATAATAGGTCATGGTGTTGCCTTTAAATAAGGTAGTATCTGATTCAGTACCAAAGTCAGGATCGTTCACCATTACGAGCACTACCTTTCCTTTTACATCCAGGCCTGCGTAGTCGTTCCATCCCAATTCGGGGGCTACAATACCGTATCCTGCAAAAACCAGCTCATCATTATCGAGGCTAACCTTGGCGTCCGTGCGTTGTGTCCAGATCACGTAATCGTCAAAGCCTTTCAGGGTAAAATTTCCCTTCGGGGAAGTAACCAGCATGGTTGCAGAAGCGGTCGGCGTGATCTCTACCAACGGTACATCCTGTAAAAAACTATTGCCGTTACCCGGCTCCAGGCCGAGCTTTTTAAACTCCTCCTCGAGGTAAGCGATCGTCTTAGTTTCACCGGCGGTAAAAGGCTTCCGGCCCATAAACTCATCCGAAGAAAGCGTTTTAATATGCGCGGCGATCGACTCCTTACTAAAAGGGGCCTGGGTGAGTTCCGGCCGGTTGCATGACGCCAGCGAGGCGCCTGCAAAAACAAGGCAAGTGAGTTTGTTGAGTGTCTTCATAGTTAAAACTACTAACTTTAAGACTTATTTTATCTTATAAACTTCGCTTCCCGCCAGGAGAAAACAACCCAGTCCAAAATCCTCGAAATTGGGCTCCCGGTCATAAGTTACGGGTTGGCTGTCTTTAGGCTCCTTCCCTGTTCCCTGTACATATCCAAGAAAACCATTAGGATGTACAGAATCTTTGATCATGGCATTCCAGGCCTTGATAAGCACCGGTCGATACGTTTTTTCGTCGATCAGTTTATTATTAATACCCCAGGCCATCCCGTAAACAAAGAGGGAGGTGCCGGTAATCTCCTTCCCGCCAAAGTCGGAAGGGTCGTGAAGGCTTACGTTCCACAGGCCGTCTTCGCGCTGGATGGCCGGCAATGCGCTTAACAGGTCTTTATAATCTTTCAGGTACTCGTTATAATGCGGGTCTGATTTCGGCAGCACCTGGAGTGTACGCACCAATGCCGCCACTACCCAACCGTTCCCGCGCGACCAGTAACAATCCTGCCCGTTCGGCTCTTTGTACGGAGGCACGAAATCCTTGTCCCGCCACCATAATTTATCTTCCGGGTTGAACAACCCCTTTCCACCCTGCTGATATTTTGTGTCAGCGTACATTTCGTACATTTTATGAAAATAAGTAGTGTCGTTATAAACGACGCCCAACCTCGTAAAAACGGGCATGGCCATCTGGAAAGCATCTATCCACCACCAGTCGTCTTTTTTGGGGCTGCTCACCATCAGGTCGATGGACGCCTTGATATCTTTGATCCGTTCGGGGTTCTTCTTTTTATCGAGCAGATACAGGTCGATATACGTTTGTCCGCAGGCCTGGTCGTCGCCATTACGCGTTTTTACCCCGTTGCGGAGCCCCCATTTATGCGCTTCTCCCCAGGCAACTGCGTAATCATAGTATTTCTTTTTTTGATTTTTATCCTTATCGACAGCATGAAGCGCCATTAATCCTTCGTAATAAACGGCCCTTGTCCATATATTCGAAGGGCGTTCGCGTTCCGTCACGATCGGTTTCGCCACATCCGGCCACTTCTGCATAAAATACGCATTGGTGATTCGCATGGCATTCAATACTTCTTTTTTATCGGGTGTTTTCTGCGCATAAACGCCGGTTTGCAGGGCAGCCAGGAGGATCGCAGGGAAAGTCATCGCTTTCCAAAAAGAAGTTCTGAACAAGGGCATGATAGTAGCTTAAACTGGTTATGCCGCTAGTATCGGGCTTATTGGGTGAAAGAGCAACCTGTGGTGTCCTGCCCTGTTTGGTCCGCAAACTTTCGGCTACCTTGCGCTCAATTCATAAGTCTTGCCTTTAAGAGACTGAAATTCAGTAACAAACCAGGCGCCTTCCGGTTTAGAGACAGCAGCTACGCCCTTGATGTTTACGGGCAACGCCGACCTGATCCTGCAAATTCCACCGTTACCGGAAAGGACTTTTGCGGTAACTAATTTGTTATTATTCCAGGTCATGGCAACGGTAAAGTTACCTCTTGCCTTCAGGCCCTGTACGCTTCCGTTTATCCAGTTCGCGGGTATAGCGGGCAGGAGGTGGATCTCGCCCAGGTGGCTCTGCAGCAGCATTTCGGTAAAACCGGAAGTCGCGCCAAAATTGCCGTCGATCTGGAAGGGCGGGTGTGCATCGAACAGGTTGGGATACAAGCCGCCGCCTTTAGACACGGATAAGTCGCGCATCAGGTCGCGCACGAGCTTATAGGCATGATAGCCATCGAGTAAGCGTGCCCAGAAATTGATCTTCCACGCCAGGCTCCAACCGGTACCTGCATCACCGCGCAGTTCGAGGGTTTTCCGTGCCGCATCACCGTACGCCGGCGTGCGTACCGGCGAAATTTCCCTCCCGGGATGGAGACCATAGAGCTGGCTTACGTGGCGGTGAAACGGGTCAACATCTTCCCAGTCTTTGTACCATTCCTGGAGGTTGCCTTTTTTGCCGATGTGCAGGGGATATAACTTCGCCTTTTTCGCGATAATTAACTTTCTGAACGCTTCGTCCATACCCAATGCTTCTGAAGCTTCGATCACGTTGGTAAACAGGTCGCGGATGATGGACATGTCCATGGTAGTTGCAACGGAGACACTGCCCTTAAGGCCGTTACCATCTATAAAATCATTTTCGGGCGAAACCGAAGGCGCCGTCACCAGGAAACCGTTCTCATCCTCTGTGAGAAAATCAACGAAGAATTCCGCAGCGCCCTTCATAAGCGGGTAAGCGGTTGCGGCGAGGAACTTTTTGTCGCCCGTAAACTCGTAATGCTCATATAAATGACGGGTAAGCCAGGGAGCGCCCATGTCCCAGTTCGCCCATTTTGGGTCGCCGCGACCAATATCGCCCACCGGGTTAGACAATGCCCAGATATCGCTGTTGTGATGTGCCACCCAGCCGTTCATATGGTAAAATTCCCGGGCGGTAACTTTCCCTGTAACGGACAAGTCTTTCAAAAACGCAAACAAAGGCTGCTGCATTTCCGCCAGGTTACTGATCTCAGCCGGCCAGTAATTCATCTGGGTATTGATGTTGATCGTATAATTTGAGCTCCAGGGCGGACGCATCGACTCATTCCAGATCCCCTGCAGGTTTGCGGGCGGGCCGCCGGGGCGGGAGGCCGAGATCAGCAGGTAGCGCCCATACTGGTAAAACAAGGTTTCGAAAGAAGGATCGACCGCCCCTTTGGAGAAGGCAAGCAGCCGCTCGTTAGTGGGAAGCCGGCTTTGATTCGCGTCAGTAGACAAGTTCAGCGATACCCTGTTAAAATAATGCTGGTAGTCTTTTGTATGCGCGTTCAACAAACTGGTCCAGCTCTTTCCCGCCGCGGATGTAAGGTAAGAGGTGGCAAGTTGTTCTTCGTTCCTGCCCTGGCTATCGGGACATTTGTCAAAGCCGTTAAAGCTCGTGGCCGCCGAAAGGAACAGCAGGATCTCCGTAGCCCCTTGCGCGGTAATCCCGGTAGTATCCGCCGAAACCGCGCCTCCCTTGTTAACCGCTTTCAGGTGCAATGAAAACCGCATGCCGCGGCAGCCCGCTGTATCGGTCCAGGTAATGGGCTGGGCGTTATACCGTACATAATTGGGATCTACACGTGCGGGCGCCTTTCCTTTTAATACCAGCTCGTTGCCATTTTTTACCAGTTTGCTGAACTTTAGCTGGCTGGTTCCCGAGATCTTCAAATTCAACTGACCCGGCTTACTGGCGGTTAGCCTCACCACCATCACCTGGTCGGGAAACGAAGCGATCACTTCACGGGTAAAAGTCGTACCATTTACGGTGAAGCGCGTTGTCGCCAGCGACTTACTTATATCGAGATCGCGATAATAGTTTTGCGGTGCAGCAGTGCCAAAATCCTGGCGAATCTGCAGATCTGCGAGGGGCAGGTATCCTTCAGAGTATACCCCCTGGATCTTTTTGGCCAGGCTGGCGGCTGCGGCGTAGTCTTCCTTTTTCAGCGCTTCGCGCGAAAGGTTGAGAAATTTAGCCGCATCCGGGTTTACGTTGCCTGACACGGGCCCTCCCGACCAAAGTGTAGCCTCATTCAGCCGGATCAGTTCGCTGCCCGCATCGCCGAAGATCATCCCGCCAAGGCGCCCGTTGCCGACGGGCAAGGCTTCGGTCCATACCTTTGCAGGCTTGTCGTACCATAGTTTAAGGTTCGCCTGGCAGAACGCACCGAGCGGGAGGCATAACAGGCACAATAAGATCTTTTTCATAGCTGCATAGCAATCAGGCATTTGCGAGGGCACGGTCCAGGTGTACATAGCCCCCGTCAACATGGATCAACTGGCCGGTAGTATGGCTCGAACGTTCCGAGAGCAGGAACGCCGTCATATTCGCGATCTCCACGGCGGTGGTCATCCGGTTCTCCAGCGGGATCCTGGCGGTGATCTCTTTCAACATTTCTTCGGCGTTTGAAAGTGTATGGATCCACCTGGCATATTGCGGGGTCCAGCATTCGGCTACCACCACGGCGTTTACACGGATCCCGTATTTGAGCAGCTCCACTGCCCATTCGCGGGTCAGCGCATTGCGCCCCCCATTCCCGGCAGCATATGCCGAGGTATTGCCCTGGCCGGTTTCCGCGGTTTTCGAGGTGATATTAACGATCGGGCCTTTTGATTTTTTTAACTCGGGAAGGGCATGGTGCGCCATTAAGTAATAATGCACCAGGTTTTTATGCAAGCTTTCCATAAAGCGGGCATAGTCGCCAGATTCCAGGCCTACGCCGTCGTTCACGCCGGCATTGTTCACCAGCCCGTCTATCCTGCCGTACTTAGCGACCACGACCTTTACCGCTTGCTCACACGCGACGGGATCCGAAAGCTCGGCAGCTACCGGGAAAGCTTGTTTCCCTTCGCCGGTAAGCGCGTTAACCAACAGCTCGTTATCAGCCTCGTTCCGGCCTACCACAACCACGATCGCACCTTCCGCTGCCAACACGCGCGAAATTCCCTCGCCGATACCTTTGGCGCCGCCTGTTACTATTACTACCTTATCTTTTAATTGTAAGTCCATATCTGCTGTTAATCTAAATTATAGAATTTTATCGCGTTGCCGCCCCAGAACTTTTCATTTTCGGTGACGGATAATTTAGAAGTGTATTGCGTTACGATACCGATCATTTTATCGTATCCACCGGCCACTTCGCATACCGGCCAGTCGGAACCGAACATCAGGCGGTCGGCGCCAAACGCATCGAATACTACATCCAGGTAGGGGGTAAAATCGCTGATCTTCCAATGCTGCCAATCTGCCTCCGTAACCATTCCCGAAACTTTGCAGGAAATGTTTTCAAAGCGGGCGAGCGTTTCGAGGCCCGTCTTCCAGTCGCCGGTTTCTGCCTTTTTTATGCCCGGTTTGGCGATATGATCGAGCACGAACGGCTGACCGGGAAAGGCTTTTGCCAGCTCCGCCGCAAAATGGAGCTGATCGGGAAAAATAAGGATATCGTAGGTAAAGCCATAGGCGCTCAATGCGCTGATGCCCCGCATAAAAGAAGGCTTGAGCATCAGGGCACGATCTGTTTCGCCTTGCAATACATGCCGGAAGCCTTTCATTTTTTTAAAGGCCGCCAGTTGCGCAAGCTGATCGTAAATATCTCCCGCCTGCAGGTCTACCCAGCCGACCACACCTTTCACGAAATCGTATGAAGCGGCGTTTTCCAGCTGGAAAACGTTTTCGGCCGGAGACTGGTCCGACTGCACCACCACACACCCGGAAATCCCATGCCTGGCCAGTACCGGGTGCAAATCCTGCGGAAAAAAATCACGTTGAATGACCTGCATGCTTTCGTCGATCCAGCTATCCCGTACCGGGTCGAATTTCCAGAAATGCTGATGAGAATCGATTTTCACGACTGTATGTATATTAGTTAGTTGCCGTTCCTGTTTGATATCCTTTCCATCCAAACAACGCCACTACGAGGAAACAAACCAAGGGAACTATATATCCCTTCTGGATGTCGTTGGTCGCATCGCTGATCAGGCCGAAAATACGTGGCAAAATTGCGCCGCCCACGATCGACATAATGATCAGGCTGCTGCCAAACTCGGTATCGCGGCCAAGCCCCTTCACACCCAGGGCAAAAATAGTGGGGAACATGATCGACATGAAAAAATAAATGCCAACTACGGCGAAAACGGTGATCATTCCATGTCCCAGTACAGCCACTACGCAAAGCGACACACAGATGATCGAATATAATGTCAGTAAGCGCGGTGCGGGCCAGAATCCCATGATAAAAGTTCCGGTAAAGCGACCAAGGAGAAACGCGCCGCCGCCTATACCGGTATACCAGGCCGCCTCCATATCCGTAAGGCCGGCAGATTTCCTGGCGTAAATAACAAAAAGGCTCATTACGCAAACCTGTGCGCCGACGTAGAAGAACTGCGCGACTACGCCCCAGGCAAGGTGTCTGTGTTTAAATGCGTGGAGAATATTTTTCCCCGCAGGCGGCACGCCGGCATCCTGTTCAATGGCAGGCAGCTTGGATAGCGCGAACAAAATCGCGATCACAACCAATACCGCCCCCAGGATGAAATAGGGTGTTTTTACCGAGGATGCCTCCGATGCCAACGCGATCTTGCGCGCGGCTTCGCTCATGGTGTTTAATTCCGCATCGCTGTATCCTTTGGTCATGATGATCTTCCCCCCTAATACCGGGGCTATGAACGCTGCCAGGCCGTTGAATGACTGCGAAAGATTAAGCCGCTGCGGCCCGGTTTCCGGACTGCCCAACACGGTAACGTATGGATTGGCAGCGGTTTCGAGCGTAGTGAGGCCGCAAGCGATAACGAACAGCGCCACGAGGAAAAAGTTATACGACTGCGCATCAGCCGCCGGGATGAACATAAAGCAACCTATCGCGAAAAAAAGCAAGCCGGCTATGATACCGAATTTGTACCCGAATTTCTTCATGATCATGCCCGCAGGCACCGCCATTATGAAATAGGCGATGAACACGGCCGAATCCACCAGGGTAGCCTGTGAGGTGGTAAGCGTAAACGACTTCTGGAGATGCGGGATCAGGATCGGGTCGAGGTTATGAGCAAATCCCCATAGGAAAAAGAGCGACGTGACCAGGATGAACGGGAATAAATATTTGTTCTTTGTCATGCTAAATGATTAATCAGGTTTACCCGGTTTCCCGGAAGGCTTTTGGTTAGCCAAAGAAACTTATTTCCTGTTTAACGCGTTCGGGTAAATTACCTTTTTATTCACTTTAATTAACACCTGAACAGGCAAAAATTCCGTTTTGCGGCGTATTTAACTGATTACTTCAACATCCGGGTCAATTTCTTCAATTTCTTCACACCGCGTAAGCCTTCCACCACGCATTGCGCGTTCATGCGGGCGCCGGCCTCTACGGTGTGTAAGTTATCCGACGCGAAATAGGATTTAACCATTTCAGGGCCTTGCTTGTCGTACTTATCGGCGATGATGCCATTAAGGTCCACGAAATATGCACCGCCCTGTGCGGCGGCTTCCATGGCCCATTTGCCGTACCCTTCTGTCGCGCGGTTCACTTTACCTTCTTTCCAGTTGTTCCTGGGAATTAGCGAGCAAACGATCGGGGTGGCGCCTTTTGCTTTAATTTCTTCGATGTATTTACGGAGATACCAGCCATAGCTATAAACCGTTTCGTGCTTTTTGGTAATAGGATTATCGATCTCCTGGCTTTCGTCGCCGTTACCCTTAATGGTTCCCCGGGCACGTGCAGGCTCGTCGATGCCGCTTGCATCGTTGTGGCCAAACTGCATGATCACATAATCGCCCGGTTTAATATCGGGCAGCACTTTATTCCACGGCCCGGTAGTGCGGTAAGTACGGCTGCTTGTACCGCCAAGGGCATTATTTACCACCTTCACTTTCGTGGAATCGAACCAATCACCGAGATAATGTCCCCAGCCCCATTGCCCGTTCGAACCGGTATCCTGGCCATTTTTTACGGTCGAATCGCCGATCAGGAAGATCGTAGGTTTTGATTTTGGCGCAAGCAGGAAGGAACAAAGGATAAAGGACCCGGAAAGGAGGAGGATGGAAGTCAGCTTTTTCATTGGAAACAGGGAATGGATTACTTTGCGAGGTAAGTGTTTAGCTTCAGGTCTTTCCGGAGTTTTACGCCGTCGATTACCGATTGGGCATTGATCTTTGCGCCGGCCTCGTTGGTGTGGGTGTGATCGCCCGGGAAGAACGTTTTTACTTGTTCTGCCCCGAATGCATCGTATTTATCTGCCGTGATCTTGTTAAGGTCCACGAAAACAGCGCCCTCTTCTTCGGCGACCTGGCGTGCCCACAAGCCGTAGTCTTTGTCGGCACGCATTACTTTGCCATCGCGAAACTCGTTTCTTGGGATCATCGACAACACAATAGGAGTTGCGCCTTTAGCTTTGGTGTCTCTTACAAACTTGCGGATGTACCAGCCATAAGTGTGCACAGTTTCCGGTTTTCCATCCGGCCACACCAGTTCCGCCACATCGTCGCCGGTGCCTTTTAACACGCCCCGGTATCCGGCTTTCGAAGTGTCGGGGCGGCTCCCCTCGTTATGACCGAACTGCATCATCACAAAATCTCCCGCTTTAAGAGTCGAAAGCACTTTTTCCCAGCGGCCCTCTTTAATAAAGGTACGGGTACTCCTTCCGGCCATTGCCTGGTTACTCACCGCGAGTTGTGTACTGTCGAAATATGATTGTACAAACATCCCCCAACCCCGCTGTATGCCATTGGTATTACGCACGGTTGAATCGCCGATGATGTAAAGCGTATGTTGTTCGCGGTTGATAAACCCTGTGATCACGGCAAACAGCGCGACCAGGGTGATAAGTTTGATCTTCGGTTTCATTTTTTGGGTGTTATAAAAGTGATGTTTGGCCGGGCAGGCTGCCGCATATCATCGCCGATATAAAAGCTGGTATGCGGCGGCTGGTTATAGGCGACATTTTGCCATGCGATGCTTAACCTGTATTGCGGGTCGTGCATAAACGTTGTAAAACGATACTTTGTTGGGATAGTGGTGGTGAAGATCCGCAGCTCCTTATTGTCGGCGGTGCGGCAGATCAATTCCTCGCGCCAGTCGCCGAACAGGTCGGCCGACAAACAAGGGTTGGATTTGGTACCATTATTTGAAGCGCAGTTATACAGGCGGCCGCTAAAAATTCGCTGACTTTTCGAGTTGAGATAGTCCCATTTATCGATGTCGACGCCGTTCAATATTTCGCTTAACAGGTCACCGTCCCAATAAATCCCCATATTTACGGCAGGAGTGCGGTCGGCGATCTTATTTCCCTTTGCGTCGAACATACCGGTAATTCCTGCCCCCGCTACCCAGCATTCGGAGCCACGGTACCGGGGATCGATGTTTAGCGCCAGGCCGCGTCCCGGGCCCTCCCCGTCTTCTCCCGCTTTTACGGAAGCTTTTTTCCACAATATTTCGCCGGTACGCGCATCCCGGAAACTGGCGCCCGCATCATCGAAACGTTCCTGGATGTCAAACACCTCCAGGCCGGGCCGGTCGGGATCCAGGTCGCTTACGTGCAAGGCATCGCCATGGCCCAGGCGGGTTGAATAGAGGCCTTTGCCATTGTCGTCGAGGGTCATGGCGCCGTATACGATCTCGTCTTTTCCATCACCGTCAACGTCAGCAATGGAAAGGTTGTGATTTCCCTGTCCGCGGTAAGCGCGATCGGCTTCGGTACCGTTATCGCTGTCGAATGTCCACTTTCGCGAAAGCTTTCCCTGGCGCCAGTCCCACGCGGTTACCACGGTACGGGTATAGTAACCGCGGCTCATGATAAGGCTGGGATGAACGCCGTCCAGGTAAGCGATACCGGCAAGGAAACGGTCCATCCGGTTGCCGTAACCATCGCCCCAAAGCGCTTTCAGCTCTTCGGTAGTCGGATCTGTTTTACCCGGATAACGCGGAGGCACAAAATCAGTAGTGGCCATTGCGGCGCCTGTTAGCCCGTTAAATAGGGTAAGGTATTCCGGACCGGCGAGCACATAGCCGTTCCTGTTTCGCCAATCCCTGGTCGAATCGCCGATCACTGTGCCTTTGCCATCGATCGAACCGTCGGCTGTTTTGCAGGCGATCTCGGCCTTGCCGTCGCCATCGAGGTCGTAAACCATAAATTGCGTGTAATGCGCGCCTTCGCGGATATTCCGGCCAAGGTTGATGCGCCACAATAGGGTGCCGTCTATCTTATAAGCTTCCAGGATCGGGGCAGTGGTAATTCCGCCCTGCGAATTATCACGTCCCCTTCCCACCTGGTGAAGAACGATCTCGTAAGCGCCGTCTCCGTCAAGGTCTCCTACGGAGGCGTCGTTCGGTGTATAACCGTCAGGTGTTTGTAGTGGCAATGAAAGGTAAGGCAGCGCAGGTGCGTTAGCTTTCACGGTAAACGGATCACTGTCGGCTCCCTCTTTCCCGTTATTTACGGCCCTTATGAAGTAGGTATTATCGGCTGAAAAGCTGGCCTTTGTATCCGTAAAGAAAGTTTCCACCGCGATTGGTGTGCTGTTAAGCTTTGTTGCGCCGGCAGCGCCGGTTTTGCGGTACAGGTTAAATGTGACCTTAGCAGGATCGGATCCGAGCACCCGCCAGCTCACACAAACGCTGTCGGCAGACTTACGGATGGCTACCACGCCACGGTTAAGCATCTCCATTTGCCGTTGCGCCGACGTTATAAACGCACACGAAACGATGGTCATCGTTACAAAAACGCTTCTCAGCAAACTCATAACCGGCCACTGATAATTGGTAACTGAAACCTGATCACTCACGGCACTCATTTTTTAGGTTCTACTAATCTGATATAAGGTACCGGTAACGTTTTCATGTCGCTGCCCAGGTAAAACCCGGTATGCGGCGGCTGGTTATATCCCACGTTCTGCCAGGCAATGCCCAGGCGATATTGAGGATCGTGCATCAGCGTATATATTTTATGGGCAGTTGGAATGGTGGTGGTATAAATACGCAGGCTTTGTCCATCAGTAGTGGGGAAGATCACTTCTTCGCGCCAATCGCCGAAAAGATCGGCGCTAA
The DNA here is from genome assembly GCF_009834915.1 of Hufsiella ginkgonis. Taxonomy (GTDB): domain Bacteria; phylum Bacteroidota; class Bacteroidia; order Sphingobacteriales; family Sphingobacteriaceae; genus Hufsiella; species Hufsiella ginkgonis. The sequence continues at coordinate 135,066 of NZ_WVHS01000006.1, forward strand.
GGGTGGGCGTGGATTTGGTCCCGTTATTCGAACGGCAACCCACCGCTTCCAGCAAAACGGGACCTTTATATTTCGTGATGCGGATGCCGTCGAGAATTTCGCGGTTCAGGTCGCCATCCCACCAGCTCAGGAAGTTTACGCCCCGCGGTGCATCGCCGATCCGTTCCCCCTTCAGGTTTAACAGTCCGCCGGAACCGGAATACCACATTTCCGCACCCGGGTTTGCGGGGTCAATGTCATCCGCCACGCCACGGCCTACGTCTTCGTCCATGTGGCCTTTGTACAAGGTTTTCCCGGTCTTTGCGTCGTATACCGTTACGCCCGGGCCTTTGGTACCCTCTTCTATTTCGTGGATGCCGAACACTTCCAGCCCCGGGTTAGAGGGATCGAGATCGGTTACATGCAGGGCGTCGCCGTGGCGGTAACCCGTGCTAAACAGGCCTTTGCCGTTATCGTCTACCACCATCGATCCGAATACGACCTCGTCCTTGCCATCGTTATCTACATCGGCTACGCTGATGCCATGATAACCTTGTCCTGAATAGGGGTTTTCGCCGTCCTTACTGTCGAACACCCAGCGGGAGGTTAGTTTGCCGTTCCGCCAATCCCAGGCGGCCAGCACGGAGCGCCCGTAATAGCCGCGGCACATGATCACACTGGGACGTACCCCGTCGAGGTAAGCTACGCACGCCGTAAACCGGTCTACGCGGTTACCCGTATTGTCGCCGCCGCCATTGCCGCCATGTCCGTTCCAACCATCCAGCGGGTAACGATTGGGGATATAATCTGTAGTAGCCAGCGCTTCGCCCGTTTTGCCGCTGAAGATGGTAAAGTATTCAGGGCCGTTCAGGATCTTGCCATAAAGCACATTCCTGGGTGCAACATCCAGGGTGCGCCAGTCTTTGGTCGAGTCGCCGATCACTTTTCCCTTTCCGTCGATGGTGCCATCGGCCGTTTTACAGGCGAACTCCGCAATACCATCGCCGTCGAGGTCGTACACCATAAATTGGGTGTAGTGTGCGCCTTCGCGGATGTTTTTGCCGAGACTGATCTGCCAGAGCAGCGTACCGTCCATTTTATAGGCCTGGAAAAGCGGGATGCCGGAAATACCCGGCGAAGGCGTATCTATACCACGACCTGCCTGGTGCAGGATGATCTCGTACTCGCCGTCGCCGTCGAGGTCGCCAACTGATGCGTCATTCGGCGAGAAACCGGCAGGTGTTTTTATCGGTATGTCCAGGTACGATCGAACCGGGGCGTTCGCGGCAAGTGTAAAGGCTTTCCCCGGTTCCTGTTCCCTGCCCTTTATAACGGCCCGCACGAACCAGCTATTCGTTTCGTTGAACCTGGCTTTAGTATCTACAAAATTGGTGCTTTCGGTAATAGGCGCCGCATTGAGCTTCACCGGCGCGCCGTTGCCTGTTTTGCGGTATAGGTTAAAGGAGACGTCGTGAGGCTCGGTGCCGAGCAATCGCCAGCCCACGTACACGGAATCCGCCGATTGGTGAATGGCAATAAGCCCGCGGTCGAGCTTCTCCATCATCCGCTGTGCGGAGACAAACCCGGGAAACAAAGTGATTACCAGGAAAAGGGGGGCGCAGATCGCTCTTTTTGAAAGGTTTAGCAGGATCATGAAGGATCTTTATGAATTGGTTGATCTAAATAACAAAAGCAGGCACAAAACACCGTCATGTTCTATCATGGCCCTGTTAAGGAGTAATACAGATGTTACAAGTACGGCTAGCGCGGGTGGATCTTCAGCTCCCAGATACCCGGCATTCCTTTTAAAACCGTGATACGCAGGAACCGGGCTTTGCCGATCTTTTTTATCGTTTGCGGGGAACGGACAACCAGTTCCTGCTGTTCCCGGCGGGTCGTCCATATTTTGCCATCTGCAGAGGTTTCGAGTTTCCAGGCATGGCCGAAGGAAGGAAGCACAAAAAAGATCTCCGCGTCGCCGATGTCTTTCATTGCGCCAAGGTCGAGCATCAGCCAGGGCTGCGGATCATCGTCCGCCGCCATCCACCGGGTACCGTTCTTTGTATCGACGGCGTTGTTCGCCGTATACGTAAACCCGCGTTCGGCGGGTTTTACATTGGGGCCGGTAAACCTCGACCCGAAAGTAGTGAGCAGGTTCGGCTGCGTTTCTATTTGCGCAGTAACTGTTTTGGCGGCTTTGGCGCTGGACGCGACGGCCGTAGCGTTGAGCGCCAGGCCGGGTTTTTTTTGACGGTTTTTACCCAGGTAACCGATGCCGTTAAAATCCGCCCTGACCGGCTGGATCGAACCATCGGCGTTAAAGTTCAGCTTGCCGGCAAAAACCTGGCGCGTGGTGCCTCCCTCGCCGTACTCGAGGTAAAGAAAATAAAAGTCGCCGGTACCCGGTACTTGCAGCACGTTGCCGTGGCCAGGCCCCCATACGCCCGTTGAAAGGTCCGACGAAATAAAGATACCCGGGCCGGGGGGAGCTTCGTACGGCCCAAGCGGCCCTTTACGACTGATCATGTAGCCGTTGCAATAATTGGCGTTTCCCGAAAGCGTATAAACATAATAGTAAATACCTTCCCGCTTAAATAGGATTGGCCCTTCTGAATAACCCCCGTATTTGGTAGGGATCTGTACGGGTTCTCCTGTTAGAGACCTCCAGTCGTCATTCAATTTTGAAGCATTTCTGCGTCTCCACACGATATAGGAGCTGCCATCATCGTCGACGAATACCTCGCCATCGATATCCGGCGCAAGCGGTTTACTGGCATCGGGGTGCGGGCCGTCGTTGAAATAAAGCCCAGCGCCCTCGGCAAACCGGAAGGGGCCTTCGGGTTTATCAGCAAGCATAACGTAAGTGCCCATTTTTTCGTCGGGAGTAACAATCGTTGGAAACAGGTAGTATTTGCCCTTCCGTTTAATCGGTTTGCCCGGTGCCCAATACCTGAAATAGCCGGTCCTTTTAGCCCCCTTATCATCTGTAAATTCGTAGGGCTTGTTCCAGTTGATGGAAGGGATCAGCGTGCCTTCGAAACTCCAGTTTACAAAATCTTTGGATTTCCAGGCAACGGGCGGCCCCATTTCGGCAAGGCCGTGATTGATGTCGGTAGTGGCGTACAGGTAATAAGTGCCATTGAATACAGCTACGGACGGGTCCGCGAGATGGTCGGGTACAAAAGGATTGAAATATGCCGGTAACTTTTCCTGTCCAAGTACATTATCAATAGAAAAAGACAACAGTAATGCTACCAGGCACAATAATGGATTCTTCATTTTAGGCCACATATAAATCGCCGCCTGTTTCGGTTAGCCATCCCAGCGAAGGTTCGTAATTAATGTTCATACCAGGCACATAAATAATTGGCAGGGTAAAAAGACTGAAAATTATCGTGAAGGGCATCCTGTACATTCCTGCATATGATGTTGTATGATAACGGAGAAGTAACAAAATCACTACATCACTTGTATATAATTTTCGATAGCTTTAACTAACTTACCTGCTAAGATGCTTAAAGGATACCTGCTTGCTTTCCTGGTGTTTTTTTCGATGGTTTCCAAGGCGGCTTCCATCCTGATCCCGATGGATGAAACGCAAAAAAACCACCTGAAATCGTACGGTATTGCTTACTGGACGCTTAAACGCGACCTTGCGGTAGACTGGCTGCTGAACTATCGCGGCGGCAGTTTCCTGGTTAAGTATGCCGGGCCGGTAGAGAACGAATGTAAAGTACGTGGCGTTTCGTTCGAGGTGATCAGCGATGCCCGGGTAAATGCCATCCTTACTGAAATTTCGGCCCCGGAAGCCAATATGGAGATCGTGAAACTGGAGAAAGCTGCAAAAGTAGCCGTGTATTCGCCAAATAATACGTTTACCACGAAAGATTATACCGATGCGGTGATCACCGCGCTGAATTACGCAGAAATCCCGTACGACGTAATCTACGACGAAGCTGTTTTAAAAGGCGAGCTTGCCAAATATGAGTGGGTACACCTTCACCATGAAGATTTTACCGGGCAGCTGGGGCTTTCGATGCAGCGCATGTCTGAAGACGACATCCGCATCCAGCGGGAAATTGCAAAGAAATTCGGTTACCCGCATGTTCCCGCCATGAAACTGGCGGTGGCGAGGGCGATCAGCAAATTCGTAGCCGGAGGCGGCTATCTCTTTGCCATGTGTTCGGCGGGCGAAACGCTCGACGTAGCCCTTGCGGCCGACGGCGCAGATATTGTCGACAGTGGCTTTGATGGCGATGATGTAGACGTTAACGCCCAATCGAAACTCGATTTCAGCAAGGCGCTGGCCTTCCAAAATTTCCAGCTTGCGCTGAACAATTACCGCGGGTTTTCGAACATCAATACCGGCAACGCGGGACGCGGCGATCCTTCAGGCGACTTTTTTACACTTTTCAGCTTCTCTGCCAAGTGGGATATCGTGGCTTCCATGCTTACCCAGGACCACGAGTTCGTGATCAAAGCCTTCAACGGGCAAACTACCGCCTTTAACAAGGCCGTACTGAAACCATCCACCCTGGTGCTCGGCGAAACGAAAGCTGCGGGTGCGGCGAGGTATATCCACGGCGAATTTGGCAACGGCCAATGGACCTATTACGGTGGTCACGATCCCGAAAGCGGGTTTGGACGAGGCGGACGAGGCGGGGGTTTCGGAGGAGGAGGCTTTGGCGGTTTTGGCAGCGGCGGCGGGAACTTCGGAGGCGGCGGGCCTGGTCGGGGAACCGACCTTAGCTTAACCCCTAACTCCCCGGGTTACCGGCTGATCCTGAATAATGTACTGTTTCCTTCCGCCAAGAAAAAGAAACAGAAAACTTAGTTACCAGATCTCTTCCAGCACGGCCAGCGATCTCACTTCGCCGAAACCTTCTATATGCAGCCGATAATAGCCGAGCAGCTTCTCCAGCAGGTATTTCCTGTCGGCTAAAGGAATGTACAGGTCCTGTATGGTTTCGAAATTCGTACTGGCCAATATATCCCAACTAGCGGTGTAAGGAGGGTGCAACGACAACGGATGGGCGGGCGGATGATGCGTATACTCCGCATGCCGCAGGTCGAAATACATCGACGGGCCGCCAGACACCGGCTTACCAGGAAAAAACCCGAGGAACTGTGTAAGACGCATCAAAAAAACTAGGTGAAAATAAACCACGCCCGTTTCGAGCCTGTCGAGCAGCTCGATGGCATGAAACACGTAGTTAAACAATACTTCGTCTGCCGTTTGTTGCTTTATGGAGCGGTACAGCACCTCGTTGAGAAACAACACGACCGAACTTTTCACCAGGTTATAGGGAATGCTGTGAAAAATGGGTGAGTGCCTGATCTCCGCAGCGCGCTGGATATTTCCCGATGGTTTGTGGTAAACCACCATATCAAGGAGGTATAACGGCTGAAGGAATTGCTGTTTGATCTTCGCTTTCGGTTTCTTTACGCCGTTGATGAGGTACGACTGTAAACCGAACTTCTCCGTAAAGACCTGTACCACCACGCTGCTTTCGGCATAATCGGTTGTTTTAAATACGATGCCACGGGTTTTATGCAGCATTAAATCCTCCTCCGCCTTCGGCGCCTCCTCTACAGGAGGATAATGTTGAGATTAACAAAATGGAAAATAGCCCGATCCCGCTCCGTAAGGTTTCTGGCCGGTGTACGGGCTTGCCCCAACATTCCCGTGGAGTGCAGGGACGAGAGGATACGTTCCTCACCACAATTTAGGAATGAATATGACACACCCGATTATCGCTGCCAATATAGCCGATATCAATACGGCACCGGCGGCGATGTCCTTCACCAGTCCCGCTTTGGAATGGTAACCGGGCGAAACCAGGTCGACCAATACTTCGATCGCGGTATTCACCATTTCCGTTACCATCACCATCGCGAAACACAGAACCACGCAAACCCATTCGGTAAGGCTAAGACGAACCCACCAACCTAAACCGGTTACCAACAATGCCGCGATAATATGGATCCTGAAATTAAACTGGGTGCGAAACGACCACGCGATACCTTTTCCGGCGAAGCCGAAACTTCTCACTACCTTTTTCACTCCGGCTCGATACGTTCTGCGCGTTCCTCGATAAGGGCATTGCGCTCAACCTTACGGATAAGGCTGTACAGTATGTATAAGAACCCGGCTCCAAATAACAATACGCCGATGATCATCGCCCAGCCGTATTTTACTTTGTGGTGGTGAAATTCCGGCTCACGGTCCATAATAAACCATCCCACGATGTTAAAAGCAATACCGGCTAACAGGAGCACGATGCCCCACCTCATATATTTGTTTCGGATAATCATGTTGAGTCTATTTAGTTAAAACGTGATTTAAGGATATAGGTTTTAGCGTGCGGAAAATTGGTTGTTGCAAACATTAAATGTTGCCCGATCCATCGCTGCCCGCTGCCCTAAAGATACCAAATCGAACGCTTCCCCGTAACAGTTGTCGTGCAATATTCGCGGTGGCCCGATATTCGAAATCACCGGGATGCGGCAAAACCCCGGCAAAGCTTAAAGGTGTTTCCTACATATCGCGCCCGTAAAACTATGGCTATCATTGTATGACAGATCTGTTAAGAGGAGGCTAGTACTTTTTTTCTCATACGCTAATTTGAAAATATACGGCCTCCTCTTTTACTCCCTCACCCAAACCTACAACCTTATACAAGTTCAAAAAAAGCTGCCCCTGGCAGTCTTTATTCGGCTTAATTCGCGGGTAAGTTCCGGGTTTATGCATTATCCTGCTTAAATTGCGTGGATTATACCGCTTTGTCATGGATAAAGAACAGATCATACGTTACCTGCAGGAAAATGATATTCATAAAATAAAATTCGCCTTCGCCGATATCGACGGGATCCTGAGAGGGAAAATCATTCATCCAAAGAAGTTCCTTGATGGATTGGAATCCGGTTATGGTTTTTGCGACGTGGTGTTCGGCTGGGACAGCGGTGACGCATTATACGACGATGTAAAGATAACCGGCTGGCACACAGGCTACCCCGATCAGCCCTGCCGGATCGACCCCGATACTTTCCGCACCATTCCCTGGCAGGAAAACATGCCTTTTTTCCTGGCAGATTTTAGCGGGTCGGCTGTTAACGCGCAGGTTTGCCCGCGCAGTTTACTGAAACGGATCGCGGCGGATGCCGGATCGATGGGTTATCATACCGAATTCGCACAGGAATTTGAGTGGTTCAATTTCAGGGAAACACCTGCGTCATTACAGGAAAAAGGATTTTCGCGCCTCGAAACGCTTACGCCCGGGATGTTCGGGTATTCGATCATACGTACCTCGCAGCACAGCGATTTTTACCTGGGACTATTTAACCAGCTGGCGGCTTTCGGTATCCCGCTGGAAGGGCTGCATACCGAAACAGGACCTGGTGTTTACGAAGGCGCCATTATACATGACGAGGTGCTGCGCGCTGCCGATAAAGCCGTATTATTTAAAAATGCCGTTAAGGAAATTGCTTCCGTACATGGCATCGTAGCCTCTTTTATGGCCAAGTGGAACGTAAACCTCCCGGGATGCAGCGGCCATATCCACCAAAGCCTGTGGAACAGCGATCAAACGGAGAATCTTTTTTATGACGCCGGTGATCCGCTTTGCATGAGCGAAATCTTTAAGCATTACCTGGCAGGACAGCTGCATTGTTTACCTTATATTATGCCGATGTACGCCCCCACCATCAACAGTTATAAACGGTTGGTAGAAGGCGCATGGGCTCCAACTACCTGCTCGTGGGGTGTAGAAAACCGCACCGCCGCACACCGGGTGATCAATCCCTCGCCTGCCTATACCCGCCTGGAAACGCGGGTGCCTGGCTCCGACAGTAATCCTTACCTGGCGCTCGCCGCCGCGCTTGCCTCCGGCTTATACGGCATTAAAAACAAATTGCCGCTCACCCTTGCGGCTACCCGCGGCAATGCCTACCAGCAAGCCGGTAACGAACGGCTGCCGGCCAACCTGTATGAGGCCGCTACCGCGATGCAGCATTCTCCCCTCGCCAAAGAGCTCTTCGGCGAAACATTCACCGACCATTTTACACGCACCCGGCTATGGGAATGGAAGAAGTTCTCCAGCGAAGTAACGGATTGGGAGATGAAGAGGTATTTTGAGATTATTTAACGCATGGATTACTCCAATATCATAAAAAAAGCATGGGAAGGGTACGACGCTTCCAAATCTATCCATAAGATCGAAGACATTTCTGCGCAGGTTTCTACTAATCACGTGTTCAGGCTTACGTTTACCGACGGCGACATCGTAATTGCGAAGCTCTCGTATTTCGGCAAATATGAACACTTCCGCGAAGATCACCGCATTATCCACACCCTGTCTAACAACCTGTTATACCCGTTTGAGAACCTGCTTGCCAAATCGCTGTTAAAAAACAACCGGGTTTATACTTTCCGATATAAAAGAGGCAAAACGGATACCTGGGTGGTTTTTTATAATCCCATCCGGGTGCAGCAGCGGCTGCCGCGAAGGCTGGACGAAAGCCAGATCCGCAAACTGGGCCAGCAAACTGCAAAGTTCCACAAGGCCTGCTCACGCGTTAAAAACGTGCTGCCTAAGTCTTCGAAAACGCTTCGCACGGATATCATCGCGCTTCGCGACCAGGTAGAGAAAGACCATCAGCGTTTTGGTACGGTCGCCCAGGGCGAATACATCAGGCATCATTGCGACCTGTTCCTTAAAAACCGGCTCAAATACAACGCAGGCGGGTTCCAAACCATCCCGGTATTTATCGACTGGAACATCGGTAACTTCTCGGTATCCGCCAACCAGAAGTTCTTCTCCAGGTGGGATTATGATTGGTTCCGCATGAGCAGCCGCATGATGGACTTCTACTTCTTTAGCCGCGTGGTATCTGACGCCGGCGACCGCACCGTATTTAGTTACCTCGTTACCCCCATGATGGAGGAGCGATTCATCCTCTTCCTGGAAGAGTACCATAAGATCAACCCGCTTAGTGCAGACGAGCTCGGTTTTCTTGGCGAGGCTTACCGTTTCTTTATCCTTAACTACGTGATCAAGGACGGCAGCTACTTCTTTAACGATCAATACGCAAAGAAACTCCGGAACGAGGCGTTCGATATTTACCTTCCTTCCGTCGATACCGATTTTAATTCCGCAACCCTGATAGAAGCCTTGAAACTCAAACCCTGATGACTATGCAAACTACCTGCTTTAAAACGGTGTTGGAAAAATACCCGATCATTTTTTTTGACGGTTATGGCGTTATTAAGAACTATAAAGGAATGGTGCCAGGTGTGGAGAAAACTTTCACTTGGATGCTAGAGCAGCAGAAGGAATATTACATTGTTACCAACGATGCGTCGCGCAGCCCCATGCAGCTGGCCGAATCATACCAGCGTCTTGGACTGCACATTGATCACGAACGCATCATATCCTCCGGCATGCTTGCCAAAGAATACCTCGACCTGAAGGTTCACGACGGGATCGTAGCCTACCTCGGCACCGAGAATTCTGCCCATTATATCGAAAGTATGGGTCTGCATCCGCTGGCGGTGCGGGAGATCGACGAAACGAATATCGACCAGGTAAACGCGCTGTTATTTCTGGACGATGAAGGCTTCGACTGGAACTACGACCTTAATAAGACCCTTAACCTGCTTCGCAAGCGTACCATTCCCGCCATCGTGGCCAACACCGATTACGCTTACCCGGTGATGCAAAACGAGGTATCTATCGCCATTGGCGGCATCGCCTCGATGATAGAAAACATTGCAGGTAAAGAGTTTATTCATTTCGGCAAACCGGATTCGCAGATGTTCATGTTCGCATATGACAAGATACGCGAAACACGTACCATCACCAAGAAAGAGATCCTGATGGTTGGCGATACCCTGTACACCGATATTCTCGGCGGCAACAAATTCGGGCTCGACACGGTATTGGTGCTCTCGGGGAACACGCAGCCGGAAGAAGCGGAAACCCTGATCAAAACAACGGGCATCGTTCCGACTTATATTTGTGATACCGCAGCGATATGACGACAAAAATACCCGCAACATCCGCTATTTCGAAAAACACCATACGGTTCGCCTTATTCGGTTTCTTTTTTTGCCAGGGAATTTGCTTTGCATCGTGGGCCAGCCGCATCCCCGATCTTAAATTACTGCTTAAACTAAGTGAAGGCGAGCTTGGAAGCGTTTTACTCGCGCTGCCTGCGGGCCAGTTATGTACGCTCCCCTTTTCGGGAAAACTGGTTGCGCGGCTCGGCAGCAGGCAGGTAATGCTGTTCGCCGTACCGCTGTACTCGCTGGCATTGATCAATATCGGTTTTTCCTCCACTGCCTTGTACCTAACCGCATCGCTGTTCCTCTTCGGCGTGGCAGGCAATATGGCAAACATTTCTATTAACACGCAGGGAGTTGCGGTGGAGAAGCTTTTCGGACGTCCCCTGATGGCGTCGTTTCATGGCGGATGGAGCCTTGCAGGCTTTACCGGCGCCGCGTTAGGCACGTTAATGATCTCCCTGAAGCTCCCACCTCACCAGCACTATTATTTTATTTCGGCGCTGGTGTTCGTTATTGTGCTAACTGCCTCCCGGTACTTATTAAAAGGCAAACCGGCGCCGGCTGCCAAAAGGCCGCTTTTCTCCAAACCAGACGGCTCATTGCTCCAACTTGGAGTGATCGGCTTTTGCTGCATGGCAGCCGAAGGGGCGATGTTCGATTGGAGCGGCGTCTACTTCCAGAAAGTAGTGATGGCGCCAACTGCTCTTATCACGCTCGGTTATGCCGCATTTATGTCGACCATGGCAGGTGGAAGGTTCGCCGGCGACCGGCTTGTTCACCGCTTCGGGCAACGCAAAATGATCCAGGCAAGCGGGGTCCTCATCGCCTCCGGGCTGGGGATCTCCATCCTGTTTCCGTATATCGTACCGGTCACTATTGGTTTTCTCATCACCGGGTTTGGCGTATCGTCTGTTATCCCCACGGTTTACAGCGCGGCGGGCAGGTCAAAGCTCGTTCCGCCAAGTATAGCGCTGGCATCGGTGTCGGGGGTCAGCTTTTTCGGGTTCCTGCTGGGGCCGCCGGTTATCGGGTACATTGCAGAGCTTTCAAACCTTCGCTATTCTTATGGATTCATCGCGATGCTTGGCTTTTGTACCACCATACTGGCTTCGCGCGCAGCGCTTATTCAGTCAAAAGCGTCCTGACGAACGGATCGTTGTAGTCTTTAACGAAAGCCAGGATATTCGGCAAATCACCGAATTCGTGCTCTTCGTGCATGGTGGTAAGTACTACCGAATTCATCCCGGCACGCAAAGCGGCTTCAACGCCTTTTGGATTGTCTTCAAAAACGATACAATTTTCGGGATCTATGCCGAGCATTTCCGCGGCTTTCAGGAACGTTTCGGGATGAGGTTTGCTGATCTGCACGTCATTGGCGCTAACCGCCACGGGAATAAACGGGCGCAGGTCCAGGTTATCCAGGATAAAATCGACGTTAAATGTGATCGCGGCAGAGCCGATCGCCATCGGGATAAGCTGCCGATGGGCTTCCTCCAGGAACGTGCCGAGACCGTCGATCAGTTTCAGGTGCGGCCGGAAAGCTTCCTGGTAACGATGCTCTTTTTCCATAGAAATCTTTCCCATCTCTTCGTTGGTAAACCTGCCTTCTCCAAAAACGCGCACGAGCAATTCCTCGTTCTTACCATACATCTGCAATTTCACCTCTTCTTTGGTCAGATCGGCGCCCAGGTCTTTGGTCAGGATCCCATGCCAGGCATCGGTGTGAAAACCCATGTCGTCGATCATGGTCCCGTTCAGGTCGAATATAAAGGCTTTGCTTAGCGGCGTAGTTGTCATGCCGGTAAAGGTAAAGGTTTAACCGTGAACTATCCCGCCGCTCTCGTTCAAAATCATTATTTTACACCCCGTTAATTACTTGCGTATGCACCGTTTGCCAGGACTTTTGTTTATTTCCGCTCTCTTTTTTGCAGGGTGCAGCGCTCCTTCTCCAGATAGCAGGAAAGTATTTAACATCAACCTCGAACAGGGCCTTACCTCGCTCGATCCCGCGTTCGCGCGCAACCAGTTTGCTATATGGATGGATAACCAGCTTTATAACGGGCTGGTACAGGTAGACGACGACCTCAAAACAGTTCCGGCCATCGCTAAAAGCTGGGAGCTGTCACCCGATGGGAAACGATATACCTTTCACCTCCGGAAGGATGTGTATTTTCACGACGATCCGCTTTTCAGGAACGGCAAAGGCCGAAGGGTAACAGGGCCCGACTTCGTTTACAGCTTTGGAAGGATCATCGACCCGCTCGTGGCCTCTTCCGGCGGCTGGATCTTTAACGGCAAGGTAAGCGGTAAGGAAGCCTTTGCGGCCCCCAACGACTCTACCTTCATTGTGAACCTGCGAAACCCGTTCCCTCCTTTCCTGAGTATGCTGACCGCCCAGTATTGTTCGGTTGTTCCGCACGAGGTAGCCGACCATTACGGCAAAGATTTGAGGAGCCACCCCGTTGGGACCGGACCCTTTAAGTTTAAGTATTGGAAAGAAGGCGAGATCCTGGTGCTGCTAAAGAATGAAAATTACTGGGAAAAAGACAAGAATGGCAACCGCCTCCCCTACCTCGACGCGGTAAAAGCATCCTTTATTTCGGATAAACAGACAGCATTCATGGAGTTTCTCAAAAATAACCTCGACTTTTTTAATAGTCTTGACGGGAGCTTCCGCGACGACCTGCTCACTAAATCCGGCCGACCGACAAAAAAATATGCGGGTAAGTTCCGCATGATCACCAATCCTTTTCTCAATACCGAATACCTGGGTATGCTGGTGGATACAAGTTTTTCTATCGTAAAGAATTCGCCTTTAAAAGATATACGCATCCGCAAGGCGATTAATTACGCCATCGACAAGAAGAAATTGGTTAAGTACCTGCGTAACAGCATCGGGTCGCCCGGGCATTCGGGGTTTGTCCCTAAAGGGATGCCCGGCTTTAACGCTGATAGCGTGAGCGGTTATTCCTACAACCCCGAAAAGGCACGCGAGCTGTTGGCGGCGGCAGGTTACCCCAACGGAAAGAACATGCCCCCGGTATTGCTCCAGACCAGCACCACCTATAAAGACCTGATCGAATTCGTACAGGGTGAACTGGCCGCGATCGGCATCAACTGCCGTGTTGAAGTAAACCAGACCAGCAGCCTGCGCGACCTGATCGCGAAAAACAGCGTTAACTTCTTCCGCGGTTCCTGGATCGCGGATTACCCGGACGCCGAGAACTATCTTTCGGTATTCTACTCAAAGAATTATGTCCCCGTTGGCCCCAACTACACCAGCTTTAAAAACAAGCAATTCGATGCGCTTTTTGAAAAAGCTTATTTTGTAACAAATGATGAGGAACGGTTCCGGCTATACCGAAAAATGGACAATATCGTAATGGACCAGGCGCCGGTGGTGGTATTATTCTATGACCAGTTATTTAACCTCTACCAGAACAACATCAGCGGCTACAGCGTAAACGCAGAAAACCTGCTGATACTAAAGCGAATAAAAAAGAAATAATTCTTTGCGTTTTTAAACAAAAAAACCCCTCCGGTTTCCCGGAAAGGCTTTAACTACACTAAACTAAAATCAAGTCTTTAACGCTGGCTACCGGTACCTGTACCCTGGCCGCCCTGCTGGCCGCCATCCTGTTTCAGGTCGTCGTTATTTACACCGCGTTTCTTCTTCGGCTGCGCATTGAAGTTCATCTTGCCGAAAGTCCAGCTGAAGTTTACGCCGAATGAACGGAACGGTAACGCAAAGCGGCTGGATTGTATCACGCTGCCTGTATTGATCTCGGAAGCGAAAATTTTATCTTCGTTAAACGGATCGATCGCATTCAACCCGATCTTGCCTTTTTTCTTAAGGATCTCTTTATTCATAGAAAGTACCCACATGTTGAAAGATGGGTTCTTGCCCTGCAGCGTTCTTCTCGGTGCGTTAATGATGGCGAACGTTTCCGCGATAAATCCTTTCGGGAACGCATAAGAGCCGCTTGCGAAGATATTGTACTGTATATAGGTTTTGCTATCGTAAACAGCGGCCGACTGAATGGATGAGCTCGCCTTTGGCGTGTAAGTGAACAGGTTCACGTTGCCGCGCAGTGTTAACGGCTTAACGGGGTTTACCTGTGCGAAAATGCTGCTGCCCACCGAATTGCTGGTACCGATATTCCTGAAGCTGGTGAGATTGACAGGAATGATCACCGAAGCGCCCGATGCATCTGTAGAGGTATAATCTTCGCGGGTTACGAAGCTTTCGATCGCGTCGCTGGTATGCCTGAAATACAGGGTGGCATTAATAATAGTGCTTTTAATGAACGTAGAATAGTTCAGCTCCGCACTTTGAGAAACTTCCGGCGACAACCCCGGGTTACCCATCATGTGGTACTGGAGATTGCTGGTATTACGGAACGGGTTAAGATACTGCAGGCTCGGACGCTGGATACGCTTTGTATAGCTCAACCGGAAAGTATTGCTGCCCACGCTCTTCGATACGGCAAGGCTAGGTACGAAATTGGTGTATGAATTAGAGAAAGGCTGTAAACCTGCGCTCACACTGCTTGCGTTGCCGTCTATCTGCGTATTCTCTACACGACCACCGATCTGCAGCCCGACCATATGTTTTAACTGGATGCTCAGCACGCCGTAACCTGAATACACGTCCTGGCTATAATCGTAATCGTTTGACGCCACGTTGTCGAATTTAAAGACGTCGCCGGTCAGCTGACGGTAAATATCGTAGTCGCTATTGATCTTGCGGGAAATTGCTTTGGTACCCGCCTCCAGCTTAACGGTCTTATTAAGCGGAAGCACGTAATCGATCTGCCCGGTGAACTCATCGTTCAATCCATCGTTCCTGGTCGACTGGTTGGGATTTTTTGCGGTATAGCTTGCCGTAAGATCCGTAGTATTTATGCCATGGCTCCATTGGCCGGCAAAGGTGAGCTCGCTGCCTTCCTTTTTAAATTTATGGGTGAAATCTGCATTCCAGTCAAAGCCGCCAAATTTAACGGTCTGATTGTTGGTTTGAGTGAAATTACCAACGTTGCCTGTGTTCACAGTCGAGCCATCATTAGAAAACTGGGTGGTATTATACCTGATGCCTGATGAAATGCTGTTAGAGGCATTGAAATCATACGCAAGATTTCCGGAGCCGATATAAGCGTGTCGTTGTGTTTCGCTGGTGCCATTCTGCTGGGCGATCACCGTTCCCGAAGTAGTTTTGGTACCCGTAGAGATCTCGCTGGTTTGCGGCCAGCCCACCTGCGTTCCGAAATTCCCGGTAAGGCTAAGCCTGTTCTGGTTAACATTCAGGTTAGCGTTCCCGTTGTTCTGGCGGGTACCTACGCCTCCGCTGATGGAGCCGCTTACACCCGAAATGTCCTTTTTCTTCGTGATGATGTTGATGATACCGCCGGTGCCTTCCGCATCATATTTCGCAGACGGAGAGGTGATCACTTCCACGCTCTTGATCTGGTCGGCAGGGAACATCTTCATGGCATCCGCTGTGCTGGCTGCTACGGCCCCGCTTGGTCTGCCGTTAATCAGGATCCTTACGTTCTGGCTCCCGCGAAGGGAAACGTTTCCATCCTGGTCAACCGCTACCATAGGCACTTTGCGAAGGACGTCGCCGGCATTACCACCCGAAACGGTGGCGTCTTTTTCCGCATTATAAACGATCTTGTCGACCTTATTCTCGATCATAGCGGCAGTTCCGGTAACGGCGATCTCTTTTAACGCGCTTGCACTTGGCGCCAGCACTAAAGTTCCCAGGTTATTGTCGGGTTTATCCGGCGTAGTAGTTACCGGCGTAATGGTTTTGGTAGGATAACCGATATAGGTAACGGTAATCTTATAGGAGCCCGGGTTTAGGTTATTGAATTTAAATCCGCCCTTCTCGTCGGTTACCACACCGGTAAGCGGCACCTTACCCGTAGCGCGATAAAGCGTAATAGAAGCATAATCCAGCGGCTTCCTGGTAAGCGAGTCAATCAGGGTTCCGGAGATCTTGCCGGTTACCGTTGGCGCCCCGCCACCCATCTGGGCACGCGAAGAAGCAACAACTGAAATAAAGGCAATAAGTAAAAGTAAACGTTTCATTGTTTTAGTCGTGTTTTGTGAATTAGTCGGAAAAGAGCGGAAATTGTTACATGCCGGCAGTTGTAACTCGACGAACGGTAGTTTTTGGGGGATGAACGGGGGAAATGGGAAATGAAAACAGGAAATAGAAGCGGGGCGGCACCCGCCTGTTTCCTGTTCCCCGTTCTCTAAACTACCACATTTACGATCTTGCCCTTCACAAAGATCACTTTCCGTGCTTCTTTGCCTTCCAGGTATTTCTGAAAATCAGGATTTGATAAAACCACGCTTCGTACCTCCGTTTCGTCGAGGCTCAGCGAAATGTTGAGGTTCATTTTCATCTTGCCATTTACAGAGATCGGGTAAGCGAACTCATTCTCTACGAGATATGCCGGGTTAAACGCAGGGTACTGTGCGTAGGACAGGGTGCCGGGCGCATTGCCGAGTAAGGTCCACAGCTCCTCGGTGATATGAGGTGCATAAGCGGCAAGCGTAACTACAAGGTCCCGCAGGATCTTGCGCTTATTGCACTTAAGTTCCGTTAATTCGTTTACACAGATCATAAAGCTCGACACGGAGGTATTGAATGAGAAGCGCTCGATGTCTTCTTCTACCTTGCGGATGATCTTGTGCAGCGATTTCAGCTCTGCGCCCGTAGGTTCTTCATCCGATACGGAAAACTCCAGTTTATCATTGTGAAACAATTTCCAGAATTTACGAAGGAATTTAAAGACCCCTTCGATACCGTTGGTGTTCCAAGGTTTGCTTTGCTCTAAAGGGCCGAGGAACATTTCGTACATGCGAAGAGTATCGGCGCCGTAACGGGCTGTCACATCATCCGGATTCACCACGTTATAATAGCGTTTCGACATTTTTTCGACCTCTACGCCGCAAACGTATTTGCCATTTTCGAGGATGAATTCCGCGTTCCCGAAATCAGGTCGCCATTCCTTGAATTTTTCAAGATCGAGCACGTCATTTTGCACGATATTCACATCCACATGGATAGCCGAAGTATCGTACGTATCCTTTAACCCGTTGGAAACGAAGGTATTCGTTCCTCTTCCTTCTTCGTCGATCAGCCGGTGAACAAAATTCGAGCGTCCCTGGATCATTCCCTGGTTGATCAGTTTCTTAAACGGCTCTTCCTCGTTTACGTAACCAAGGTCTTTCAGGAATTTATTCCAGAAACGGCTGTATAATAAGTGACCGGTAGCATGTTCAGACCCGCCGATATAGAGGTCTACGTCTTTCCAGTAAGCAACGGCCTCTTTCGAAGCAAACTCACCGTCGTTCTTTGCATCCATGTACCGGTACCAATACCAGCTCGATCCCGCCCAGCCCGGCATGGTGCTCAGTTCGTACTCGTACGCATCCTGGTATTTCCAGTTTTCGGCCCTGCCGAGCGGCGGTTCACCGGTTTCGGTAGGCAAGTATTTATCGATCTCCGGCAACAACAGCGGAAGCTCCTTTTCATCGATCAGGTAAGGTAACCCGTCTTTAAAGTAAACAGGCACGGGCTCGCCCCAGTAACGCTGGCGACCAAAGATCGCATCGCGCATGCGGTAATTAACCTTGGCATACCCGGCACCCAACTCCGCCAATTTGGCGTGAAGCACCGGGATCGCTTCTTTATAGGTAAGGCCATTGATCGGCCCCGAATTGATATAATGCCCCTCTTTCGTCGGATCGGCTTCCGTTTCAATGTTCTGAATATCAATGATCGGGACGATCGGCAGCTCAAAGTGTTTCGCGAACAGGTAATCGCGCTGGTCGCCAGAAGGGACCGCCATTACTGCGCCTGTTCCATAACCGGCCAATACATAATCCGCAATCCACACCGGTACTTTATCTCCATTAAAAGGATTGACCGCGTAACTCCCGGTAAAGGCGCCCGAAACGGTCTTTGTATCCGCCATGCGGTCGCGCTCCGATTTCTTTTTTGCCTGGTTGATATAGGATTCGATCGCATCTTTTTGCCCGGCGGTAGTGAGCGTTTTAACAAGTTCATGTTCCGGTGCGATCACCAGGAACGTTACCCCAAAAATCGTGTCTACACGAGTTGTAAATACTTCGATAAACAGGTCCGCTGATGGCCGGTGGCTGATGGCCGACGGCTCTACGGCAAACTTCACCATCGCGCCCACGCTCTTGCCGATCCAGTTACGCTGCATTTCTTTCAGCGGGTCGGGCCAGTCGATGTGGTCGAGCCCCCGGAGCAGGCGTTCCGAGTACGCAGTGATGCGCATACTCCATTGCATCATCTTCTTTTGCTCTACCGGGTAGCCGCCGCGTTCCGAGAAACCGTCCTTTACTTCGTCGTTAGCCAGCACGGTACCCAATGCAGCACACCAGTTCACATTGCTTTCGCGAAGATAAGTGAGGCGATACTTTAAGAGCAGCTCCTGCTGCCGGCGTTCCGAAAATGAAGCCCAGTCTGCAGCCGACACGGCGGGTACGTCATCATCGCAAACAGCGCCTACAGATCCGTTGCCATCACTTTTAAACCTGGCGATCAGCGCATCGATGGGTTCCGCTTTATCCGTTTCGAGGTTGTACCACGAGTTGAACAGCTGCATGAAGATCCATTGCGTCCATTTATAGTAAGATGGATCGCTGGTACGCACCTCGCGGCTCCAGTCGAAGGAAAAGCCGAGATTATCCAGTTGCTCACGGTATCTGTTGATGTTCGTTTCGGTGGTAATGGCCGGGTGCTGCCCTGTTTGGATGGCATACTGCTCGGCCGGAAGCCCAAAAGAATCATATCCCATTGGGTGAAGCACATTAAAACCGCGCAAACGCTTATACCTCGAGAAAATATCAGACGCAATGTAACCCAGCGGGTGGCCCACATGCAGCCCCGCCCCGGAAGGATAAGGGAACATGTCGAGCACATAATATTTGGGCTTGTCCGTGGTGTTTTCAACCCGGTACGTATTATCTTCCGCCCAAAACCGCTGCCATTTGTCTTCTATTTCTCTAAAATGATAGTCCATTCCGCTTCTTAAAGTGAGGTGCGAAAATACGAAAAACCATGCGGAGAGCAGAAAGAAATATTCCGTAAGTTTGCCGCGCAATGAAAGAACAATCTAAACTGATCCGCACCCAAGCGGGTCGTTCGCATAACCGCGAACACTCGGTTCCGCTGTATTTAACTTCGAGCTTTATTTTCGAAGATGCAGAACAGGGCCGTGCTGTTTTTGCAGAGGAAGAGGATGGGAACATCTATTCGCGCTACTCAAATCCAAACACCACCGAATTCATCGACAAGATATGCCAGCTGGAAGGCGCAGAAGACGGGCTTGCTTTCTCTTCGGGTATGGCAGCCGTGTTTGCTTCCTTCGCAGGATTGCTGAAAAGTGGCGATCACGTAGTGTCCTGCCGTTCTATTTTCGGCTCTACACACCAGTTATTAACACAATTGCTCCCGCGATGGGGGATCACCAGCACCTATGTCGACGCACTTCATCCGGAAGAGTGGCAAGCGGCCATCCGTCCCGAAACCCGCATGATATTCCTCGAAACACCTTCAAACCCCGGTTTGGAACTGGTAGACCTGGAGTGGCTCGGCAAGTTTAAAAACAAGTACCCGAACATTATTTTAAATGTGGATAACTGTTTTGCAACCCCTTATCTGCAGAAGCCCATTAAATACGGCGTGGATATCGTAAGCCACTCCGCTACCAAATATATGGATGGCCAGGGGCGCGTATTGGGCGGCATCGTGGTTGGAAAAAAAGAGCTCATCAAAGAAATGATGTTCTTTATCAGGCATACCGGCCCGGCTATGTCGGCGTTCAATGCATGGATCTTTTCCAAAAGCCTCGAAACACTTCCTGTACGGATGGACCGCCATTGCAGCAACGCCCTGCGCGTGGCCGAACTGCTTGAACGCCACCCGGAAGTAGAGCAGGTACGTTATCCTTTCCTGCCTTCGCATCCGCAGTACGAGCTCGCCAAAAGACAGATGAAACAGGGCGGTGGTATCGTAACCTTTATTGTTAAAGGCGGTTATGAGCGGGCAACCCGTTTCCTGGATGCCCTGGATATGATCCTCCTTACTTCTAACCTGGGCGATGCCCGTACCATTGCCACGCATCCTGCTTCTACCACGCATTCAAAACTTTCGGAAGAAGAAAGAGCGCATATCGCCATTTACCCGGGAACCATCCGGATCTCCGTGGGTCTCGAAGATATTAACGACATCCTGGACGACATCACCCGCGCACTGGATCAATCAAAATAACATGAAAGTTGAGCTGAAACGAGTAAATGATGCCGTGCATTTCGAGGGAGAAGGCGTAGCACCCAACGTAAAAATAAACATCGACGGGTCACCGGATATCGGCGGGCTTGGATTGGGCGCAAGGCCGATGGAGCTGGTGCTGATGGCGCTGGGATCCTGCAGCTCATTAGACCTGGTGACAATTTTGAAGAAACAGAAGCAGGTTATACACGACTTCTCTGTGGCTATAGAAGGCAAAAGAAGAGAGCAGGTCCCTACCATATTCACACATATTCACATGGTATTTTCCCTCTCCGGGGAGATCGATCCCGGCAAAGCCGAAAAAGCGGCAGAACTTGCGGTAAAAAAATACTGCTCGGTGCACGATATGCTGGCAGCGGGCGGTGTAGAGATCACCTATAGTCTCCTGATTAACTAAACATTAACGCCGTATCGAGGTTTAACACGTAGCAAGTAAATTGTTTACAATCTAATTACATGTTTAAACAACTATTGTCTCATCTTTGTGTTGTAAACTGAAAACGAAAAAAGAAAACAATATGGCACTTACAAAATGGGTATTGGACCCAACCCACTCCGAAGTACAATTTAAAGTAAAACACCTGGTGATTTCGACCGTGACCGGCACGTTCAAAGTATTTGAAGGCAGCCTGGAAACCGAAAACGAAGATTTCAGCGATGCAAAGATCAGCTTCTCGATCGACGTGAACAGCATCGATACCAACCAGGCAGACCGCGACGGGCATCTTAAATCGGCTGATTTCTTCGATGCCGTCAGCTTTCCTACCATTGATTTCGCTTCTACCTCGTTCACTAAAACAGGTGACGATACGTACAGCCTGACCGGGGATCTCACCATCCATGGCAATACCAAACCGGTGACCCTCGACGTTGAGCACGGCGGTACCGCCACCGACTTCTACGGGAACTTAAAAGCAGGTTTCGAAGTGTCGGGAAAGATCAGCCGGAAGGAATTCGGGTTAGTTTGGAGCGGCATTACCGAAGCGGGCGCGATCGTAGTAGGCGATGACATTAAGCTATTAATTAACGTGCAGTTCGCTAAACAAGCGTAAGTATACTTAATTTCCGGGCCCTGCATGATAACATGCGGGGCTTTTTGTGTTACTGTAAACCTGCTGGCCTGCGACCAGGACAGGGAAAGAAATTTAAGAAACATTTTTAATTATATTTTTGATCATTAATAACATTTATTAATTTTAGAGAAAATATATTTCATATATGTTTCTCAGTGTTATTATTCCCACGGCTGGCAATACCGATGCGCTGTTACGGTGTCTGAATGCGCTTCACAGGCAAGGCAACGGCGATATCCCTTTCTCAGTAGAAATGATCGTAACGGATGATGCGTTGCAGGATCATACAAAAACCAGCCTTGAAAAGAGATTCCCGGCGGTAAAATGGGTCCGGGGCCCGCATTGCGGACCTGCGGCCAACAGGAATAATGGGTCCATCCATTCAAATGGCGACTGGCTTGCCTTTGTAGATGACCACTGTATCCCGGATCCGGATTACCTTGCAAATATCGCGAAAGTGATCTGCGAGCACCCGAGTATCCAATTAATAGAAGGGTATACCTACACCGACCGGGAAAAAAGACGTTACGATGAAGAAGCGCCGGTTAATCTTCATGGGAATAACCTCTGGTCCGGTAACCTCATCATTAAGAGAAGCCTGTTCCTGGGAATCCAGGGATTTTGCGAAGAACTATCCATTCCGGCGTTGGAAGATATTGACTTTCACCTGACGCTTAGAAATCACTATATACCGCTTTATTTCGCGCCGGAAATAAAAGTATGTCACCCGTGGACAAAGCGCAGGTCCCTGCTCTCGCGCTTGCGATCGGTCGACTCGGTCAGGATCCTTTGCCAGCGCCATCCTTCCTTAAAAAAAGAGCTCGACCAGCGCCGGCACCTGCTGAAGTTTATTGAAGGGATACGGGAAAGGACTGCGGTATTACTGAGGTTCAGGTTCAAGGGTTTCAGGGTTTACCTCGAAGATAACCTCGTCCACATCTACTACCTTATTAAACGCTAAGCGGGTATGGAAACAAACCAAAAACCGGCGTTAAACAGGACCTGGATAGCCCTGTTATTGTATACCGTCTTTTCAGGAGTGCTGCGAAAGTGGTTTATTACCGGCGCCGCGGCCAAGAGTGCAATCTTCGCCGGCAATTTGCTGCTCCCGCTTGCCCTCCTGTATTTTTCGGGGAGAGATTACACCGGAAAGAAAACATTATGGGTAACCGGTATTGCTTACCTGTCAATATTAACCGGGCTGGCGTTCCATCCGCTGCAGGTAAGTATCTATCATGGTTTTTCCGGGATACTTATCCATGCGCTGTTCTGGACCATCCTGTTTGTTTACCTCAACCACCCGCAATTTCCTATTGAAGGGAGATATGCTTTCATTTTCATCGGACTTTGTCTCATCGAAACTGCGCTTGGCAGCATTCAATATTTCTCGCCCCCCGGATCGCTCATCAACCGGTATGCCGAGGGCGAGGGCGTGGGCGTGGTCGCTATGGCGGGGGCGTCGGTAAGAGTTACGGGAACCTTTAGCTATTTGGGAGGATTTAGCTCATTCAGCAGTTTTGCGGCATTTATTACGTGTTACTATATCAAAAGAAAACCAGGTAGCCCATTGATCCTGCCGCTACTGGTTACAGGAATTTATAATTGCCTGATCAGCGGCTCGCGGGCGGCACTATTGTTCTACCTGCTAACGATAACCGTTTTCCTGGTTACGGAAATTACTTTCACATTTTATCGCCGCCATATTGTCCGGCTAGTTACGTCGTCAGTAATACTCGCCCTGGTAAATTCCGCATTACTCGATCCGTTCCATATCCAGTATGCCGTAGCCGCGGGTTTTGACTCATTTAATACGAGAACATTAGCCAACCAGGATGAAGGCATTAATCGCATCATCAGCGGACCGCTTGAGCCGTTCACCAAGAAGTTTTCCTTTAAACTGGCCGGTATCGGCCTGGGAGCGACCTACCAGGGGGCCAACGCCGCCTTTGGCCGATCCCCGCTGCTTGCGGGTATCGGTTATGAAAATGAGTTATTCCGGCTTGTCGCAGAAGGTGGTATCGTGTTACTCCTGTTACGCTTCCTTCTGCTTGCTTACGTGTTGTCATTCTTCCGGTTTTCGTTCTTCTTCAAACTATATCTTTTCCTGGTAATTGGCATATACAGCTCGTTCGTGTTTAACATTTACGGCGGGATCTTTATTGCCTCCGGTCTTTGTCTCGTTAACCAGGCGTATCCTTATCCCCGGCGTTATGAAGTTTGATTTTATCCTGGTCCACCCTGGTACCCAACATGCGTACCAGCTCGCCAATGCGGCCTCTTATTCGGGACAGTTTAAACGCGTTTACCTGTTCACGGGATTCCTTATCCGGGATACCCATTTTCTATGCCGCTTCCCCCTGTTCAGGAAACGTGCGAAATCCATCACTCCTGGTGTCCGGGTTTATAACTTCCTGCTGATCGAGGCTTGTCTCCGGCTGCATAAGAAGATCAACGCGGCATTTTGTATTGGTAATAATGATCCTGATTACCTCTGGCAAATGGTATTTAACTGGTTAATGATCCCTGTTATCTGGTATCAGCGAAAATATTGTCTTCTTGCCCTTTTCGAAACAGCAGGCTGGCCGCTGGTTAAGTACGCCAGGCAATTCAGGATCCCGGTCATCATGGACTTTCCATCTATGAGCCACGAGGAAGCAGCTATCCACGGAATAGACGAGAGTGCGTTTGGGAAGATGGTGAAGCTGAAAGAACGGCAGCTGATCAGTTACGCGTTTTTCTGCTCGTCTCTTGCTAAGGCGTCTTACCAGGACCTGACGTCCGCGAAAAAAAGCTTCGTGATACCACCCGGGACCTACCGGCATAACGGCCCCGGGATGTTTATTCCCGAAAAGCGCAGCGAGCTCAAAATAGCCTGTATTGCCAACAATGAATTGCGCAAAGGGCTCGATACGCTGCTCCTGGCCTATAAGGAGCTGGATACACCCAAAAAGCTTTACCTGGTAGGTAAGATCAATAAACGATGGATAAAGCGATTTTGCATTAACCACCAGGTAGATCAGACCAATATTTACCTTACCGGGCCGCTCCAGCATAATGATGTTACTGCGTTCCTGCTCAACAAACAGGTCGACCTCCACATCCTGCCCAGCAGGTTCGACGCATTTGGAATGGTGGTCCCGGAAACTATGAGTTTAGGGATTCCCAACATCGTGTCCCGCAACGTTGGCGCCGGAGAGACATTACAGCATGGTAACAACATCCTTATCATGCCCGAAAATACGCCGGCTGCGCTTGCGAAACTGGTTAATTACTACCGGTATGCATCACCAGAAAGCAAGACGGCATTACGAAGACGGGTGCGCAGACAGGCGGAAGGCATGAGTTGGCAGGCCTACTACGAGCGAGTTGCGCAAGCCCTCACAATCATCCTGGAGGAACAGTCGTTATGAACCTCGCTTTTGTAGCTTCCCGGCCAACCCAGTTCGAAGCCCCGTTCTTCCGTTTTGTAGCTACGATAGAAACCGGTCACCATTTGCAGGTATTTTACCTCGATAGCGGCCTCGGCTACCGGGATCCCGAAACGAACTGCGTTGGTAACTGGGGAATCGATCTCTTTGCCGGCTATGATCATCACCTGCTTGACCCGGCAGATCCGATGCGGGATTTCGCCGGGTGGCTAAGTGCCGGGTTTGCCATGGTGATACTGAACGGTTACCAGGGAGCTTACGCGGATCTCGTCAGGCTATGCAGGCGGAACCATACACCGGCCGCACTCAGGCTTGATACTGTCCTGTTCAACAAATCACGAATTAACCTGCTCCTAAGGCGGTTGTTGCTCCCCCACGTTTACAGGCAATTTGATCACTACCTCGCAGCCGGAAACGCATCAAAAAACTATCTCGAAAAAATGGGGATTGCACATAACCTGGTTAACATATTCGGGTACTGCATCGATCATACCTTGTTCGCTTCAACGCAGCCTTCCCCGCATCCGCGTGATAAAATACCTGTCCTATTGGTGGTGGCAAAGTTCATCCCGCGCGAAAACCCGATGGAAGCCCTCATGGCATTTTGTGCATTAAACAGGAAAGATCTCAGGTTGATAATGGTTGGAGATGGCATACTTGGTCCTGCCCTTTCAGCCTATGCAAACAGGTTTCCGTGGCTCGATATCAGGTTCCCCGGCTACCTTCCCTACACGCAGCTGGCAGCGCTTTTTCGCGCAGCTACCATCTTTATCCACGCGGCGAAAGATGAGCCATGGGGCGTTTCGGTGCATGAAGCAATTGCCGGCGGGTGCCGGATCATTTGCTCAGACCGGGTGGGCTCGGCATACGACCTGGTAAAACAAGGCAAAAATGGCTTTATTTATCCTTCCGGAGATATAAACGCTTTAACACGTGCAATTCCCGATGCACTTAGCCTGGACAACAACCTGGTAGATGAAACGAACGCTGCAGTAATCTCAGCATGGAGTTATCTTTATATGTGGAACGAGCTTCTCTTAGCTGCCGCAAGGTGTACCGAAACGGGCTCAATCAGTCCTCGTCAAACCAACCCTCTGCTGGCGAAGGCCCTTCGAGCAGGGTATCGATCTCGCGGCGATCCTTTTTAGTCGGGCGTCCCGTTCCCCTGTCGCGGTTCAGCACCGGTGCATGGAACATGGACTTATACGATGCTGTTTCCTCCCGGGGAGTAATGTCCTCATAAAAAGTAACTGCTGTCCTGGCATCAACACGGCGTTCCAATAACCCGGTAACGCGGACAACTTTACGGTCCGGCCCTTTCTGAACGGAATAAACCTCCCCAAGTTTCACGATATGTGAAGGCTTTATTGTTTGTCCGCCGAGCTTTACCCTACCTGCTTTACAGGCATCGGTAGCCAGGCTGCGCGTTTTAAATGCACGGATCGCCCAAAGGTACTTGTCGATGCGTAATTTTTCTTTTTCAGACATATAGATAGGAACGTGGGAGCAAAAATCCTCAAAAAACGTTTACTTTGCCAAAAAAATTACAGAATGATTCAAGAGCTTAAACAACTGATAGAAGACGCGTGGGAAGACCGCAACCTGATTAACTTTAAAGAGTACCGGGATGCGATTGAGAGAGTGATTCAACATCTTGATAAGGGCGAAATTCGTGTAGCTGAACCTATTGGCGCGCGCTGGCACGTAAACGATTGGGTCAAAAAGGCAGTGATCCTTTATTTCCCAATCCGTGAGATGAAAGAAATAGAAGTTGGCCCCTTCGAGTTCCACGATAAAATGAAGCTAAAGACCGGGTATAAGAAACTTGGTGTACGGGTTGTTCCGCATGCGGTGGCACGATATGGGGCATTCCTTGCAAAAGGGGTGATCCTGATGCCATCATACGTAAACATCGGCGCTTACGTAGATGAGGGCACCATGGTTGATACCTGGGCTACGGTAGGTTCCTGTGCACAAATTGGCAAGAACGTTCATTTAAGCGGCGGCGTTGGCATCGGCGGCGTACTCGAACCCGTACAAGCATCCCCCGTGATCATTGAGGATAATTGTTTCATCGGCTCCCGCGCGATCGTGGTGGAAGGCGTACATGTTGAAAGTGAGGCGGTACTTGGCGCGAACGTAGTGCTTACCGCTTCGACCAAGATCATAGACATCACTAAAAATACCCCGGTTGAATATAAAGGGTTAGTGCCTGCACGTTCGGTAGTTATCCCCGGATCATACACAAAAACTTTCCCGGCAGGAGATTACCAGGTGCCTTGCGCACTTATTATCGGTCAGCGTAAAGAATCTACAGACAAGAAAACGTCTTTGAATAACGCGCTGCGCGAACACAATGTAGCGGTTTAATATGCACATAGGCTTTGACGGGAAACGGTTAATTAAAAACTTTACGGGCCTGGGAAACTACAGCCGATATGTTGTAGGACTGCTTCGTAAATCGTTTCCCGGCAATCGCCTGGTCATCTATTCCCCGGTCACTCCGGCGGCATCACTGCCGGGAAACCTGGCGGGAACGGTGGTGAGAACACCGTCTGTTCGTGCCGGCCGTTCACTATGGAGAAGCTTCGGCATCATCAAAGCCTTAAAAAGGGACAATCTCGATCTTTATCATGGGTTAAGTAACGAAATTCCGTTCGGGATGGCGTCCTCGGGAATCGCATCGGTGGTTACCATCCACGACCTCATCTTCCTGAAGTTTCCTTCCTACTACCCATACATCGACCGAATGATTTACCAGTTTAAAGTCCGTTACGCTTGCAAAGCCGCAAACAGGATCATCGCCATAAGTGAACAGTCTAAACGGGATATTACCAGCTTCCTGGGAACCCCTGCCGAAAAGATCGAGGTGGTATACATGAACTGCGACCCTATTTTTAAAAAGCTGTGGACACCGGAGGAAAAGTCGTCGCTGACCGCTAAGTATGGTTTGCCCGCACGATTTCTCCTGAATGTCGGCACGATCGAGGAACGCAAGAACCTGTTATTACTCGTAAAGGCTTTACCCCTGGTCGATAAAAACGTGCACCTGGTGGTTATCGGGAAAACAACCCCCTACACAGAATTGGTAAGACAGCACATTCGGGAAAACAGACTTGAAGCCCGGGTGCACTTTCTTAAAAACGTACCATTTGCCGATCTTCCGGGAATTTATCAGCTGGCGGATATTTTCATTTATCCATCCCGTTACGAAGGGTTCGGTATCCCGGTGGTGGAAGCGATTCAATCGCAGGTGCCTGTAATTGCCGCTACGGGCTCGTGCCTGGAAGAAGCCGGCGGACCGGGCGCATTGTATACCGATCCCGATAATTTTCCACAACTTGCAGAGCTGATCAATTTAGTTATCAACAACCCGGGTAAGCGGGCAGAAATGATCGAAATGGGTAAGAAACATGTCGAAAACTTCGAAGACGACAGGATCGCAGGAAGGATCATGGAAGTGTACCAAAAAGCAATCAACGATGTTAAATGACGAAGTAAACAAGACCCTTGAGGTGCTGAAAAGTGGCGGGATCATTCTCTACCCAACAGACACGATCTGGGGATTAGGTTGTGACGCTACGAATGCCGCAGCGGTAGAGAAGATCTTCAGGCTTAAAGGCCGCGACAGTGGAAAAAGCATGATCATACTGCTTGATGATGTTAATAAACTGGATAGCTATGTCCGTGATGTCCCCGAAATTGCCTACGACCTGATCGAGTATTCCGAACATCCGTTAACCATCGTGTACTCGGGGGCCAAAAACCTGGCGCCGAATGTGGGACATTCAGACGGCAGCATCGGGATCCGTATCGTAAAACACAAGTTTTGTGCAGAGTTGATCAAGCGATTTCGTAAGCCGATCGTTTCTACATCGGCAAACATCAGTATGCAACCCTCTCCGGCCAACTTTATGCAAATAAGCGACGACATCATCAACGCTGTAGACTACGTGGTCGATCTCGAGCAGGATGACCTTACCCAAAAACGATCCTCTATCATTATGAAGCTGGAACCCGGAGGCCAATTTTCATTTATCAGACGATGAAACAACACCTCCGTGATCCCATATTTTCCAGGTTATCAGGCCTCGCAGACAGCCTTGCTATCGAGGTATATGTGATTGGCGGGTTCGTTAGAGACCTTTTTCTTAACCGCCCATCCAAAGACATTGATATCCTGGTAATAGGAAACGGAGTAGATTTTGCCGAGGCGGCGGCTGCAATGCTGCATACAAAGGTATCGGTATTCAAGAACTTTGGAACCGCTATGCTTCACTACCATGGCCTCGAGATCGAGTTCGTTGGCGCACGTAAAGAATCATACCGCTCTGAATCACGCAAGCCCATTGTAGAATCCGGCACCCTGCAGGATGACCAGAACCGGCGGGATTTTACCATGAATGCACTTGCAATTTCGCTTAACAGTGCATCCTTCGGAAAATTACTCGATCCGTTTAACGGACTGGAAAACCTGCAATCGGGATTAATAAGAACTCCTTTGCCGCCCGCGGAGACCTTTTCCGACGACCCTTTACGGATGATGCGCGCCGTTCGCTTTGCATCACAATTAAATTTTACCATCGTTCCTGAAGCGATAGAAGCGATAAAACTGAATCTCGATCGGCTTAAAATAGTATCGAAAGAACGGATCACCGACGAGCTCAACAAGATCATTTTATCGCCGAAGCCGTCTGTGGGGTTTAAGTTGCTGTTCGATACAGGGTTGCTTCATGAATTCTTCCCGCAGATGACCGCACTCTACGGGGTAGAAATCATTAACGGTAAGGGGCACAAAGACAATTTTTACCATACGCTCCAGGTGCTCGACAATGTGGCCGAAAAAAGCGGCGACCTGTGGTTACGCTGGGCCGCAATCCTGCACGATATCGCAAAACCCGCCACGAAAAAATTCGACGGCCGGCACGGATGGACTTTTCACGGACACGAAGATAAGGGAGCGAGAATGGTGCCGCACATCTTTACCCAGCTAAAACTCCCGCTTAACGAGAAAATGAAATTCGTGCAAAAGCTGGTGCAGTTACACCTGCGCCCAATTGTACTTGCACAGGAGATTGTGACTGATTCCGCCGTTCGCCGGCTTTTGTTCGATGCAGGAGAAGATACTGAAAGCCTTATGATGCTTTGTCATGCAGACATCACCACCAAAAACGAGTATAAGATCAAGAAGTACCGCCAGAATTTCCAGTTGGTGCAACAAAAGCTGAAGGATGTTGAGGAACGCGATAAGGTGAGGAACTGGCAGCCTCCCATTACGGGAGAAGACATTATGCAGACTTTCGGGATCGGCGCCGGGAAAGAGGTAGGGATACTCAAGAATCACATCCGCGAAGCGATACTCGAAGGCGAGATTCCCAACAATCGTAAAGAAGCGTACGAATATCTACTGCTGAAAGGAACGGCTATCGGCCTGTCTCCTGTTCAGAATTTAATAATTGATTGAAACTTATCCCGCATAAGAACGTTATTTTTACTTAAAATTTCAATCAACGATATAAAATATATTAGCGCAATGGCAATTTACAGGTTTAGGGTCTCTTTTGAGGATTATGACGATATTATCAGGGAGATTGATATAAAATCAAACCAAACTTTCGAGGATTTGCATTATGCCATTCACAAAAGTACCGGGTACGCCCCCTCTCAATCCTCCTCCTTCTATGTAAGTAACGACCAGTGGCTTAAAGGAGATGAGATCGCGTTTTTACCGTCACAGCGAAAAGTTAACGCGGGCATCGCCTTGATGGAAAAATCTAAACTAAGCAGCTTTATAGACGATCCGCACCAAAAATTTTACTATACCTACAATTTCGAACGTCCTTACGATTTTCATGTTGAATTGATCAAAATTCTGCTGGATGATGAAAAAGGGAAGGAGTATCCCAGCCTGTTCAAAAGCATTGGCGATGCCCCGAAACCAGCCTCTGCCGGGGTCCCGGTCGCCGCAGCCGCACCAGAAGGAGATGATTTCGACTTCCTGAATGACCTGGAATACGCGCCCGAAGACGCTGATGACCTGGAGGAAGTAGACGAGGTAGATGACCGTGCAGTAGCGCCGGCAGACCATGAAGAAGAGGAAGAAGAAGACAAGGACGAATTCATGGATGAATTTTCAGACAATGAAGGCTACGATAAAGACGACATGCACTCCAAGGACGATTATTAGCCAGGAGTCCGGATGCCCGGTGAAAAGAAATTAATTGTGGTGGCAGGGCCTACTGCCATCGGTAAAACCAGCCTGGCCATACAGCTCGCACAGCAGTTTGATACCGATGTTATTTCGGCAGACTCCCGGCAATTTTTCCGGGAAATGTCTATTGGTACAGCCAAACCATCCGGCCCGGAGTTAACGGCCGTAAAACATCATTTCATAGATTCCCACAGCATTCACGAATCTTTTTCAGTTGGCGATTTCGAAGAACAGGGACTTCAATTACTGGAAGAACTATTCAAAAACAAAGATATCGTTATTCTCGCCGGCGGTTCCGGGCTGTATATTGACGCTATTTGTAAAGGCTTCGACGATCTTCCCAAACCCGGGAAAGGCATAAGAGAGGAGCTTAACTCCCAATACGCCGCCGAAGGTTTGGATCCATTATTACAGGAACTCGAAAATGCCGACCCGGAGTACTTCAGCCTGGTCGATAAACATAATCCGCAACGCATTATCAGGGCACTGGAAGTCTGGCGGTCGACAGGTACACCTGTTTCTGCATTGAGACTTAACCAGGGGAACCTGCGACCTTTCTCCGTCATCCACATTGGCCTTACGCTGCCACGAGAGGTATTGTATGAACGCATAAACCTCCGCGTCGATCAAATGGTCTGCGATGGCCTCATCAATGAAGTGACCCGGCTGCTGCCGTATAGATCGCTCAACGCACTTAATACCGTTGGGTACAAGGAAATATTTGAATACCTTGATGGATATGTTTCACTCGACGAAGCGATCAGCCTCATTAAACAAAATACGCGCCGGTTCGCAAAACGACAACTAACCTGGTTCAGGAGAAATGATAAAATCACGTGGTTTGAACCCGGACAATTACCGGAAATACGTTCATTTTTAGAAAAAGAGCTTATCAGGCCTGGGCGGTAGGTCCGCCGAAATTCAATGGCAACCCCGGTCCGCCGTCCTGGACACGGATACGCCCGTTTACGGTTTCGAACTTCTCTATGTTATCATCTAAAGCCATCAGCAATCGCTTGGCATGCTCCGGGCTGAGAATAATTCGCGACTTTACTCTAGCTTTGGGAATCCCCGGCATTACGCGAATGAAATCCAGTACAAACTCCGTATTGGAATGGGTGATAATGGCCAGGTTTGAATAAATACCGTCTGCTATTTCCTCGGAAAGCTCTATGTTCAGTTGGTTGTCTTGTGGTTCTTCCATGGTTGTATGTTAATATCAGCCTGTAAAGCTTTAGTTTTTAAAATTTATGATTGCAAGTACTGCATCGATAATGGCAAGGAACTGGACCAGGCCCATTATATAAATAGACCTGGTAAGTCTTATCTCCAGGTCATGGGAATTTTGCTTAAGCTCAGTAATGTCTGTTTTTGTTGCCAGCGTCTCCTTTCGCTTATTAAATTCTCCGCTCACTTCCGTTCGTACAAAAGTGATGAGATCTTCGGCTGCTTTTTCACCAAGTTTATTTTTCAAAAGCATAAATAACTGTAATTCTGAAACCATCACGTTACTATTATACCTCAAATATACTATTTTTTAAATAATGGTTAATAAACTTTTTAATTTAATTATTATCTGATAAAATAAGAAAGTCCCTCCTTAACTGGAGGGACTCACTTTATTTTGACAAGCTCTGGTTAAGCAACTATTCTACGAATTCTCGCCGATAGTAACTTTTCCTGGAAACTATGCTTCAGCTTCTTCTTCCTGTTTAGAAGCCAACAGCCTGTCGTACTCTTCCTGCGAACCAACAATGATGCGCTCGTAGCTGCGGAGACCTGTTCCTGAAGGAATCAGGTGACCAACAATTACGTTTTCTTTCAGGCCTAACAGGTTATCACGTTTCCCGCTGATGGCGGCTTCGTTCAACACTTTGGTAGTTTCCTGGAAAGATGCCGCAGAGATGAACGATTTCGTACCTAACGATGCACGGGTGATACCCTGCAGGATCGGGCTGGATGTTGCAGCGATTGCATCGCGGGCTTCCACCAGTTTCAGGTCCTTACGCTTCAGGATCGAGTTTTCGTCTCTTAACTTACGCAGCGACACTATCTGACCCGGTTTCAGGTTAGTAGAATCACCCGGCTCGGTAACCACTTTCTTATCGTAGATATCGTCGTTCTCCAGCATAAAGTCCCAACGGTCAACAGAATCCTTCTCAAGGAAACGGGTATCGCCCGGATCTTCGATCTGTACTTTCTGCATCATCTGGTGCACGATCGTTTCGAAGTGCTTATCGTTGATCTTTACACCCTGGAGGCGGTAAACCTCCTGGATCCCGTTCACCAGGTATTCCTGTACTGCGGCAGGTCCTTTGATAGAAAGAATATCTGCAGGAGAAATAGAGCCGTCTGATAATGGCATACCCGCTTTCACGAAGTCATTATCCTGTACGAGGATATGTTTAGAAAGAGGCACCAGGTACTTCTTGATCTGACCGTCTTTCGACTCGATCGAGATTTCGCGGTTACCACGTTTCACACCACCAAGTGTTACTACTCCGTCGATCTCGGTTACTACCGCAGGATTTGAAGGGTTACGTGCTTCGAAAAGCTCGGTTACACGCGGAAGACCACCTGTAATATCCCTTGTTTTTCCTGTAGAGCGTGGGATCTTGGCGATTACAGCACCAGGTTTTAATTTTTCATTCTCGTCAACCGCAATGTGGGCACCTACCGGGATGTTATATCCCTTAATAAATTCGCCCTTATCTACAATCCTGATCACAGGGTTTTTAGTCTTATCACGGGTATCGATGATCACTTTCTCTTTGTGACCGGTCTGATCGTCAGATTCTTCACGGAAAGTCACCCCTTCAATGATCGCTTCGAACTCCGCTTTACCACCAAACTCGGAGATGATCACCGCATTGTACGGATCCCAGCTACAGATCCTGGTGCCGCGTTCTATCTGCTGACCTTCTTTCACATACAGGTATGAACCGTAAGGAATGTTGTTGGTCATGATCACCTTATTGGTGTTTGCCTCGAGGATACGGAACTCGCCCGAGCGCCCAAGTACCACTTCCACCGGACCCTCTTCGGTTTCGAAAGGCACCGTACGGATGTTTTCAAACTCGATCACCCCATCAAACTTGGCGTTGATCACAGACTCAGCCGCAATGTTAGAGGCAGTACCACCCACGTGGAAGGTACGAAGTGTCAACTGTGTTCCCGGCTCACCGATCGACTGTGCGGCAATTACGCCCACTGCCTCACCTGCCTGAACACGTTTACCTGTCGCCAGGTTACGTCCGTAACAAAGTGCACAAACACCACGTTTGCTTTCGCAAGTCAGTACGGAACGGATTTCGATACCTTCAAGCGGCGAGTTCGCGATCGCGTGCCCGATATGCTCCTCAATGTCATGCCCGGCCGCAACCAGTAACTCGTTAGTAAGCGGATCGTATACGTCGTGCAGGGAAGTTCTTCCCAGGATACGCTCATAAAGCGGCTCAACGATGTCTTCGTTATCTTTTAGCGCAGTGGTAAAAATACCTCTTAAGGTACCGCAATCTGTTTCTCCGACGATCATATCCTGTGCAACATCATGTAAACGACGGGTCAGGTAACCGGCATCGGCCGTTTTCAACGCTGTATCCGCGAGACCTTTACGCGCACCGTGGGTAGAGATAAAGTACTCGAGTACCGAGAGGCCTTCCTTAAAGTTAGAAAGGATCGGGTTCTCGATGATTTCCCCGCCGGAACCGGACTTCTGCGGCTTAGCCATCAGGCCACGCATCCCGCAAAGCTGACGGATCTGCTCTTTGGAACCACGCGCACCCGAGTCGAGCATCATGTATACCGAGTTGAAGCCCTGGTTATCGTTAGACAGGATATCCATTACATTGGCGGTAAGCCTGTTGTTGATACGTGTCCAAACGTCGATGATCTGGTTGTAACGCTCGTTGTTGGTAATGAAACCCATGTTATAGTTGTTCATTACTTCCTCCACTTCTTTCGAAGCCTGGCCGATCAGCGTAACTTTTGCTTCAGGAATGTTAAGATCCAGCAGGTTAAACGAAAGACCGCCGCGGAACGCCATCTGGAAACCTAATTCCTTAATATCATCAAGGAACTGGGCCGCACGTGCCATCCCGGTATTTTTCACTACTTCACCAATAATGTCACGGAGTGATTTTTTGGTAAGAAGTTCGTTGATATATCCTACTTCTTCAGGAACGTGCTGGTTAAACAACACGCGGCCTACCGTGGTATCGATGATCTTGCTCACGATAGAACCGTCTTTCTCCTTGATCTTGCCTTTCACTTTAATAAAGGCATGGAGATCGATCATTTTCTCGTTATAGGCGATGATCACCTCTTCCGCAGAATAGAATGTTTGGCCCTGGCCTTTTACTACGCGTCCGGCATCCGTTTTCCGGCCTTTGGTAATATAGTATAAGCCAAGAACCATGTCCTGTGAAGGAACGGTGATCGGCGTACCGTTGGCAGGGTTCAAAATATTATGAGATGCCAGCATCAGCATCTGGGCTTCCAGGATAGCGGCGTTACCTAACGGCAAATGCACGGCCATCTGGTCACCGTCAAAGTCGGCGTTGAACGCGGTACAAACCAATGGGTGGAGCTGGATGGCTTTACCTTCCACCAGTTTCGGCTGGAAAGCCTGGATACCCAAACGGTGAAGCGTAGGCGCACGGTTTAACAGGACCGGGTGCCCTTTCAGCACATTTTCAAGGATATCCCAAACTAATGGATCTTTGCGGTCAACGATCTTTTTAGCAGATTTTACCGTTTTAACCACTCCTCTTTCAATCATCTTACGAATGATGAACGGTTTGAACAGCTCAGCGGCCATATCCTTTGGTAAACCGCACTCATGCAGCTTCAGGTTCGGTCCGACGACGATTACGGAACGGGCAGAATAATCCACACGTTTACCTAACAAGTTCTGGCGGAAACGCCCCTGTTTACCTTTCAGGATATCAGAAAGCGATTTCAACGCCCGGTTGCCTTCGGTTTTAACGGCGTTCACTTTACGTGAGTTATCGAACAGCGAGTCAACCGCCTCCTGGAGCATACGTTTTTCGTTACGTAAGATCACTTCAGGTGCTTTGATCTCAATCAGTCTTTTCAGACGGTTGTTACGGATGATCACACGACGGTAGAGGTCATTTAAGTCAGAAGTCGCAAAGCGACCACCTTCCAGGGGAACCAGCGGACGGAGCTCAGGCGGAATCACCGGAACGATCTTTACGATCATCCACTCAGGGTTATTTTCGATCCTTGTTTTCGCACCGCGGAAGGCTTCTACCACCTGCAGACGTTTCAACGCCTCATTTTTACGCTGCTGCGAAGTCTCGTTGGCAGCCTGGTGACGCAGGTCATAAGACTGCTGATCAAGGTCAAGGCGCTTTAACAGCTCCTCGAGGGCATCAGCGCCCATCTTGGCGATAAATTTCTGCGGATCTTTATCGTCAAGGTATTGGTTTTCTTTAGGAAGGGTATCCAGGATATCGAGGTATTCTTCTTCCGTCAGGAAATCCATTTTAGATATCCCGTCGGTTTCTTTGATACCTGCCTGGATCACCACATAACGTTCATAATAAATGATCAGGTCGAGTTTCTTGGTAGGCAAGCCTAACAGGTAACCGATCTTATTGGGAAGTGAACGGAAATACCAGATGTGCGCGACAGGAACCACCAGGTTGATGTGTCCCATACGCTCGCGCCGTACTTTCTTCTCTGTCACTTCCACCCCGCAACGATCGCAAACGATCCCTTTATAACGGATCCTCTTGTACTTACCGCAATGACATTCGTAATCCTTCACAGGACCGAAGATCCGCTCGCAGAACAAGCCGTCGCGCTCGGGTTTGTAAGTACGGTAATTGATCGTCTCAGGTTTTAAAACCTCACCGCTCGAACGCTCCAGGATCGACTCCGGCGAAGCCAGGCTGATCGTGATCGATGTGAAGTTACTCTTGATTTTATTATCCTTTTTATATGACATAGCTCTTTTATGTTATACGTTGGACGTTAGACGTTATACGTGCAGCCGGAGCGTACAACGTATAACGTGAAACGTAAAACCTATTAATCTAACGTGATATCTAATCCCAATCCTCTCAACTCATGAACCAATACATTGAATGACTCAGGAACTGACGGCGTCGGCAGGTTCTCACCTTTAACGATCGCCTCGTAAGTTTTGGCACGACCTACCACGTCATCGGATTTAACGGTAAGGATTTCCTGCAGGATGTTGGCAGCACCGAATGCTTCGAGTGCCCAAACCTCCATCTCACCAAAACGCTGACCACCAAACTGTGCTTTACCGCCCAACGGCTGCTGTGTAATAAGCGAGTACGGCCCGATAGAACGTGCGTGCATCTTATCGTCAACCATGTGGCCCAGTTTCAGCATGTAGATAATACCTACGGTGGTTGGCTGGTCAAAACGCTCGCCGGTTAATCCATTGTACAGGTATGTTCTTCCGGATGTCGGTACTTTCGCTTTGGAAACCCATTCTTCCACTTCTTCGTGGGATGCCCCGTCGAAGATCGGTGTGGCGAATTTAATTCCAAGCTCTTTACCGGCCCAGCCCAATACGGTTTCATAGATCTGCCCAAGGTTCATACGGGAAGGTACGCCCAACGGGTTCAGCACGATATCTACCGGCGTTCCATCTTCCAGGAACGGCATGTCCTCGTCTCTTACGATACGGGCCACAATACCTTTATTACCGTGGCGACCGGCCATTTTATCGCCCACTTTCAGCTTACGCTTCTTAGCGATATACACCTTAGCCATCTGTACGATACCTGATGGAAGTTCGTCACCCACGCTGATTGCGAACTTGTCACGCTTATAAGCACCCAGCTCTTCGTTAAGCTTGATGTTATAGTTGTGCAGCAGCAGCTTGATTAACTCATTCTTGTCATCATCTGTGGTCCATTTCGAGGGATTGATATTTGCATACTCCAGGTCGGTCAGGATCTTCTGCGTAAATTTCACGCCTTTGGCTACCAGCAGCTCGCGATAAACGTTGTATACCCCCTGGGAAGTTTTACCGTTTACAATGGCGAACAGCTTATCAAGCAAAGATTCTTTTAACGCTTTAACTGCTTTATCGTGCCTCGAATCCAGTTTCTCCAGGGCCGATTTCTCTTCCGCCTTAGTGGTTTTCTTAGCACGTGAGAACAGCTTAGTATCGATTACCACACCGGCGATAGAAGGGGGAGTCTTTAACGATGCGTCCTTCACGTCACCTGCTTTATCACCAAAGATGGCACGAAGCAATTTTTCTTCCGGTGAAGGATCTGACTCGCCTTTTGGCGTGATCTTACCGATCAGGATATCTCCTTCTTTTACTTCAGCCCCGATGCGGATAATACCGTTCTCATCCAGGTCTTTGGTAGCTTCTTCGGAAACGTTCGGGATATCCGGCGTAAGTTCTTCTTCACCGCGTTTAGTATCGCGTACTTCAAGCTCGAACTCCTCGATGTGCAGCGAAGTAAAGATGTCTTCACTTACCACACGCTCGGAAATCACGATCGCATCCTCGAAGTTGAAACCCTGCCATGGCATGAACGCCACTTTCAGGTTACGGCCAAGAGCAAGCTCACCGTCCTGGGTAGCATATCCTTCACAAAGCACCTGCCCTTTCTGAACCTTCTGTCCTTTACGAACAATCGGTTTCAGGTTGATACAGGTACTCTGGTTGGTTTTCTTGAATTTTGTCAGCCTGTACGATTTCACTTCTCCGTCGAACGAAACCAGGACATCATCCTCGGTCCTTTCGTAACGGATCTTGATCTCGTTCGCATCCACATACTCAACCACACCGTTGCCCTCTGCATTGATCAGGGTCCGTGAGTCACGTGCAACGCGACCTTCCAGTCCTGTACCAACGATCGGCGCCTCCGGGCGCAGCAGCGGAACCGCCTGGCGCTGCATGTTCGATCCCATCAATGCACGGTTAGCATCGTCATGTTCCAGGAACGGGATCAGCGAAGCCGCGATAGAAGTGATCTGGTTAGGTGCGACGTCGATCAGGTCAAGCTTAGTCGGCTCGATAACCGGGAAGTCGCCCTCGAAACGTGCTTTAACGCGTGGTGTTTCAAATTCTCCCTTATCATCATATACCGCGTTTGCCTGGGCGATGGTTTTTCCGTCCTCGTCTTCTGCCGAAAGGTAGATTACGGGTTCTTCAACCACTACTCTCCCGGTATCAACTTTACGGTACGGAGTTTCGATAAATCCCAAGTTGTTGATCTTGGCATGTACGCAAAGCGAAGAGATCAAACCGATGTTCGGTCCCTCCGGCGTTTCGATCGTACAAAGGCGACCGTAATGTGTATAATGCACGTCACGCACCTCGAAACCTGCACGTTCACGTGACAGACCGCCTGGCCCGAGGGCCGACAGACGACGCTTATGCGTGATCTCCGCCAGTGGATTCGTTTGGTCCATGAACTGTGATAACTGGTTTGTTCCGAAGAACGAGTTGATCACAGAAGAAAGCGTACGTGCATTGATCAGGTCGGTCGGTGTGAACACCTCATTGTCGCGGATGTTCATACGCTCGCGGATGGTACGCGCCATACGGGCCAGCCCGACGCCGAACTGCGCATATAACTGCTCACCCACCGTACGCACACGACGGTTTGACAAGTGATCGATATCATCCACCTCAGCTTTTGAGTTGATGAGCTTGATCAGGTATTTCACGATCGCGATGATATCCTGCTTGGTCAACACCTTGGTTTCGTAAGGCGTGTCCAGTTTCAGCTTGCGGTTGATCCTGTAACGGCCTACGTTTCCGAGATCGTATCTTTTATCTGAGAAGAATAAACGATCGATGATACCGCGCGCAGTTTCTTCATCCGGTGGTTCCGCATTACGTAACTGGCGATAGATATGCTCAACCGCTTCTTTTTCAGAGTTCGATGTATCTTTTTGAAGGGTATTATAGATGATTGAGTAATCAGCATTGTTAGCTGCATCATCTTTTGTAAGGATCACCGTTTTAACGCCGGCGTCAACAATCATATCGATATGATCGTCTTCCAGGATCGTTTCACGCTCGAGAATGATCTCGTTACGGTCAATCGACACCACCTCACCGGTATCTTCATCTACGAAATCCTCTACCCATTTTTTAAGCACCCTTGCAGCAAGCTTACGGCCAACAAATTTCTTGAGACCTGATTTGCTCACTTTCACCTCATCGGCAAGTTCAAACAGCTCGAGGATCTCCTTATCCGAATCATACCCGATCGCGCGCAGCAAGGTTGTTACCGGGAATTTCTTCTTACGGTCGATGTAAGCGTACATTACGTTGTTCACGTCAGTCGCAAACTCTATCCACGACCCCTTGAAAGGGATAACACGCGCAGAATAGAGTTTGGTGCCGTTGGTGTGGCGGCTCTGGCCGAAGAACACACCCGGCGAACGGTGCAGCTGCGATACAATTACACGTTCAGCGCCGTTTACTACGAAAGTACCTTTAGGGGTCATATAAGGTATAGTACCCAGGTACACGTCCTGCACGATCGTTTCAAAGTCTTCATGCTCTTCGTCGTTGCAGGAAAGGCGCAGCTTAGCTTTTAACGGAACGCTGTAAGTGAGACCACGCTCAATACACTCCTGGATGTCGTAACGCGGCGGATCGATAAAATAGTCAAGAAACTCTAAAACGAAGATGTTTCTTGAGTCGGAAATCGGGAAGTTCTCAGCGAAAACTTTAAACAAGCCTTCCTGGTGGCGATTATCCGAAGTTGTTTCCAGTTGGAAGAACTCCCTGAAAGATTCTAACTGCACATCCAGGAAGTCAGGATAGTCGATAACGTGCCTGCTGGTTGCGAAGTTCACTCTTTCGTTCTGAATATTTTTGTTTGCCAAGGGAATAAGATTTTAGTTTAAATAAACTGTGACTTGTTTTGCCGCATGTGCGGCATTGTAAGTCAAACAAAAATGGGCATTATACAAACGGCAATAGACCCCGGTGAAAACCGGAGTCTAAGCCATAGTTTATTGAGCTTGGATAAGCTTATTTGATCTCAACAACAGCTCCTGCTTCTTCTAACTGTTTCTTCAGGCCTTCTGCTTCGTCTTTAGTAACACCGGCTTTAAGCTCTTTTGGTGCACCGTCAACAAGTTCTTTAGCTTCTTTCAGACCTAAGCCAGTCAGGTCTTTTACCAATTTAACAACCGCTAATTTAGCGCCGCCAGCTTCTTTCAGGATCACATCAAATGTGGTCTTTTCTTCAGCAGCAGCAGGTGCTTCAGCAGCAGGAGCAGCAGCTACAGCTACAGCAGCAGCAGCAGGCTCGATGCCATATTCGTCTTTAAGGATTTGAGCGAGCTCGTTAACTTCTTTTACTGTTAAGTTTACTAATTGCTCAGCAAACGATTTTAAATCTGCCATTTTATTTAAATTTTAATTTTTTTACGTTTTGTGTTTAATATCGGAGCTTTAAAGGTGCCCGTTAACCTCTTTCCTGTAATGTTTTAACCAATCCTGCAATCGTATTGCCACCCGACTGAAGAGCAGAAATAACGTTCTTAGCAGGCGACTGCAATAATCCGATGATCTCACCGATGAGTTGCTCTTTCGATTTGAGGTTTACGAGCGCGTCGATCTGGCTGTCGCCGATGAAAATGGAGGAGTCGATGAAAGCTACTTTCAGCGCCGGCTTTGTTTCCTTACCTTTTCTCAATTCCTTGATCAGCTTTGCCGGGGCATTTGCCGAGGAAGAGAACATGATAGTGGAAGAACCTTTCAGCTCGCCGTACACGCCTGAGTACTCACCGCCGGCAGCTTCCATTGCTTTGATCAGCAACTTGTTTTTAGCTACCTGGATGGTGATACCGTTCTCAAAACATTTACGACGGATGGCGTTGATCTTAGCAACGGTAAGGTTTGACGTATCGGTAATGTAAAAATTACCATACTCATTGATCTGATCAGTAAGTGCCTGAACAATCTCTTGTTTTTCTTCTCTGTTCATGATTAGATCCCCGCTACTGTTTTAGTTTCAACTTCGATTCCGGGACTCATTGTAGAAGACATGTGAATGCTTTTAAAATAAGTTCCTTTTGCAGCAGATGGTTTCAATTTAGAGATCGTCTGGATCACTTCCAGCGCATTCTCATAAATTTTATCTGCAGGGAAAGATACTTTCCCGATAGAAGCATGGATAATCCCGGTCTTATCAACCTTGAAATCGATCTTACCGCCTTTTACGTCGGTTACCGCTTTTCCTACTTCCGTAGTTACGGTACCCGATTTAGGGTTCGGCATCAGGTTACGTGGTCCCAGGATACGTCCCAGTCTACCAACCTTTGCCATTACACTAGGCATTGTAATAATGATATCAACGTCAGTCCAGCCACCTTCTATTTTGGCAATGTATTCGTCCAGGCCTACGTAATCCGCTCCCGCTGCTCTTGCTTCTTCTTCCTTATCAGGACTTACCAAAGCCAAAACGCGGACAGTTTTACCGGTACCATGAGGAAGGCTTGCAATACCACGCACCATTTGATTCGCTTTACGCGGATCCACACCTAAGCGAACATCGATATCAACCGATGAATCGAATTTGGTGAGCGTGATCTCCTTTACCAGGGCCGCAGCTTCCTGTAACGAGTATGCTTTACCAGCCTCAACTTTCGAACGTGCCGTTTTTTGATTTTTTGTTAATCTAGCCACTTCTTAAACTGATTATGATTTAATTAATTGTTCCAGGGAGCCGTACCTGATACGGTGATCCCCATACTGCGTGCTGTACCAGCAACCATTTTCATGGCCGACTCTACTGTGAATGCATTCAAATCCACCATTTTATCTTTTGCAATCGTTTCAACCTGGTCCCAGTTTACACTGGCTACCTTTTTACGGTTTGGCTCTGCAGACCCGCTTTTAATACCGGTAGCTTCCATTAACTGGATAGCCACAGGAGGGGTTTTAATGATAAAATCAAATGATTTGTCAGTATAAACAGTGATCAATACCGGCAAAATCTTACCGGGCTTGTCCTGGGTACGGGCATTAAACTGCTTGCAGAACTCCATGATGTTCACCCCTTTTGCACCCAATGCAGGGCCTACCGGGGGAGAAGGATTTGCAGCGCCGCCTTTGACTTGCAGTCTCACCATTGCACCTACTTCTTTTGCCATATTATTTATCTACTTTATTTATTTCTCAAGTTAGTAGTGGAAGCTGTAACTTTGAGCTCATATCCATTAGTTGTCAGTTTACAGTGATCAGTAGTCAGTTCTTATAACGCCTACCATCGCACTCAACTGTTTTAATATCGATGACCAGTGTTAAGAATTCAATTTATGCATGCAGCAGGAACTGATCACTCACAACTGATCACTGATCACTCCTTCTCTACCTGCATATAATTCAGCTCGAGCGGGGTACGGCGACCGAAGATCTTCACCATTACTTTTAGTTTCTTCTTCTCTTCGTTCACCTCTTCGATCACGCCGTTAAATCCGTTGAAAGGTCCGTCCATTACTTTAACGTTCTCTCCCACATAGAAAGGCACATTGATCATTTCTGTCTGGCCTGCCATCTCATCCACCTTGCCGAGGATGCGGTTCACTTCAGCCGGCCGCATTGGTACTGCATTACCGCCCTTGTCGCCAAGAAACCCGATCACGCTATTTACATTCTTGATAATATGTTCAAGCTCACCATCTAAAGTGGCTTCTATCAGCACGTATCCAGGGTAGAAATTTCTCTCTTTCGCGATCTTTTTACCATCACGCATCTGGTAGTACTTTTCCATAGGGATCAGCACCTGGGGCAATAAATGCGAAATGCCGAGACGATTAACTTCCGCCTCGATATACTGTTTCACTTTTTTTTCTTTACCGCTTACAGCCCTAACCACATACCATTTCAGTTGATCACTCATCATCCAGTCGTTTTATGTAAGTGATTTATATAATAGTTTTAACAGGTTTCCGGCTACCTGATCCATTGAAAACACTATCCCAGCAATAATCAGAGAAGCTACCAGTACGATCATTGCAGAGCTCCACAATTCTTTCCTGGTAGGCCATGACACCTTTTGGGTCATCTCTATATATGATTCTTTAATAAATTCTACTACGCCAGCCATGTATACGTTTAGCTATTTGCACGGGAACAAGGATTCGAACCCTGATCAAAGGTTTTGGAGACCTCTATTCTACCATTGAACTATTCCCGTGTATTCCCTCCCCGGGAGGGATCAACTTCTATCAGAACAAAGTACCCAGGAGGTTTTTCCTGGGTACTTTGCCACTGTTTTCCCCGTAGGGAAGTATTATTTTAAGATTTCAGTTACCTGTCCGGCACCTACGGTCCTGCCACCTTCACGGATAGCGAAACGTAAGCCTTTTTCCATCGCGATAGCATTGATCAGCTTTACAGTGATCGATACGTTATCACCAGGCATAACCATTTCTACACCTTCTGCCAGGGAGATCTCCCCGGTTACGTCAGTGGTACGGAAATAGAACTGAGGACGGTATT
The DNA here is from genome assembly GCF_009834915.1 of Hufsiella ginkgonis. Lineage (GTDB taxonomy): Bacteria > Bacteroidota > Bacteroidia > Sphingobacteriales > Sphingobacteriaceae > Hufsiella > Hufsiella ginkgonis. Next base: position 179,651 of record NZ_WVHS01000006.1, read on the forward strand.
TGTTGAAGAACGGAGTGTGACGGCCACCTTCTGCTTTCGACAATACGTAAACTTCTGCCTTGAAATCGGTGTGAGGCGTTACTGAACCTGGTTTGCAGATAACCATACCGCGACGGATATCGGTCTTCTCAATACCGCGTAACAATAAACCTACGTTGTCACCAGCTTCACCCCTGTCAAGGATCTTGCGGAACATTTCCACACCCGTAACAGTTGATTTAAGGTTTTCAGCGCCCATGCCCAGGATGTCTACAGGCTCACCAGAGTTGATCACACCACGCTCGATACGGCCAGTAGCAACAGTACCACGACCAGTGATCGAGAATACGTCTTCCACAGGCATAAGGAACGGAAGGTCAGTCAAACGCGGAGGAATCGGGATGTAGCTGTCTACAGCGTCCATTAACTCCATGATCTTATCCACCCACTTAGGATCAGCGTTTAAGCCGCCCAAAGCTGAACCCTGGATCACAGGAATATCGTCACCCGGGTATTCGTAGAATGATAATAATTCACGGATCTCCATTTCAACAAGCTCTAACAATTCCGGGTCATCTACCATATCCACTTTGTTCATGAATACAACCAATGAAGGAACACCTACCTGGCGAGACAAAAGGATGTGCTCGCGTGTTTGTGGCATCGGACCGTCTGTAGCCGCAACTACGATGATCGCGCCGTCCATCTGCGCAGCTCCTGTAACCATGTTTTTTACGTAATCCGCGTGACCCGGGCAGTCTACGTGTGCATAGTGACGGTTTGCTGTTGAATACTCAACGTGAGCTGTATTGATGGTGATACCTCTTTCCTTTTCTTCAGGAGCAGAGTCAATTGAATCAAATGAACGTGCTTCAGATAAACCTTTATCTGCCAGTACTTTTGTAATAGCGGCAGTTAATGTAGTCTTACCGTGGTCAACGTGACCGATTGTACCGATGTTTAAGTGCGGCTTACTGCGGTCAAATTTTTCTTTTGCCATTGTTTTATACTTATTAGTAGGTTAATTTTATTTAGTTGTTATTAATACACTTCTATGAGCCAATGATGGGACTTGAACCCATGACCTCTTCCTTACCAAGGAAGTGCTCTACCGCTGAGCTACATCGGCTGTTGATCGCTAACCCGGTCGTAAAACTGGGTTGCAGATCCGGTGAGCGGAAGACGAGGTTCGAACTCGCGACCTATAGCTTGGAAGGCTATCGCTCTACCAACTGAGCTACTTCCGCTTAAAATATGATGCGGTTTTGATTTATCGTAATTTACGACAATCAAAACCACGATCATCATTGTGGGGGGAGAAGGATTCGAACCTTCGTAGCCGAAGCAACGGATTTACAGTCCGTCCCATTTGACCGCTCTGGTATCCCCCCGGTATACCTAAGGCCTGAACCTTAGGATATAAAGAGCCCCCTATCGGGATCGAACCAATGACCTACTGATTACAAGTCAGTTGCTCTACCAGCTGAGCTAAGGAGGCTTTTATATTTAAAAAACTTTGTTAATACCTTAAAGAACGTATTTCAAAAGGGCAAATGAACTATTTATTATACCCCCCTGAAACGGACTGCAAATCTACACAAAATAAAAGCCCAACAAAATTTTTTTACAAAAAAAATCGGCAGGGTTCTCCCCGCCGATCATTTATGTATTTTATTGTTAAACTGCCTATTCTGCGCTGGCTACTTCGGCCAGGATTTCCTTGTGGTTGCTTAAATGTGACCTGAGTTTGGTTTTATATTTCTCTACCTGCTTACGCAGCGATTCGATGGCAAGATCGGTAGCTTCTTCAAATGATTTGCATTGCTCCTTCGCGAAAAACTGTGTACCAGGTATGCTTACCTTAATCTCGGAGACCTTATTCGCCTCATCCTCTGTATTTTCGAGTTTGAGATAAACCTCTCCGCTGATGATTTGGTCGAAGAACTGGTCAAGCTTATCAACTTTTTTCTGGATGAATGCCAGTAACTTTTTGTCTGCGGTAAAGTGGATTGATTGAACACTGATTTTCATGTTTCCTCCTGTTTTTTAAGCTTTGGGATGGGCTTGTTTATAAATTAATTTTAACCGGTCCACTGAATTATGGGTATATATCTCCGTAGCAGCCAGGCTCGCATGACCGAGCAACTCCTTGATCGCGTTAATGTCGGCTCCGTGATTTAGCAAACTGGTAGCGTAGGTATGCCTGAGAACATGCGGACTTTTTTTCTGGTGGGTCGATATGCTTGAAAGATATTTTTTCACTATCCGGTAAACCAGGCCGGGATAAATGTCCAGTCCTTTATTTGTAACGAGCAGCGTTAACGAATTGTTATTAAATTGTTGCTTTTTTTTCTCGCTGATATACAGTGAAATAAGATTAACCAGTGATTTATCTACCGGGATGATCCGCTCTTTGTTCCTTTTCCCGAGCACTTTTATAGTTTCGGCATGAAAATCCACCGATCCTTCCCTAACGGAAACAAGTTCTGCGAGGCGCATACCCGTGCCGAACAACATCTCCATGACCAGTTTATCGCGAAGACCTGTGAAATCGCCTGCAAACACACCCGGATCGTCGAGCAGGAGGTTGAGCTTTTCTTCTTCCACAAATACGGGGAGCTTCCTGGGGATTTTGGGCGCCTTTACCTGCATCAGCGGATTATGTGACGCAAGCCCCTCCCGCAGGAGAAATTTATAAAATGAGCGCAGCGACGAAAGCTTCCTGGCCACCGATTTAGGGCTCATCCCGTTGTCGAGCAGTTCAACCATCCACGAGCGCACATGAAAATGCGTCGCATCTGCAAGATTAATTTCCGATTGGCTTAAGAAATCTGAATATTGCTGAATATCCTCCCGGTAGGCCCCAAACGTGTGCGGCGAAAAGCGTTTCTCGTATTGAAGGTAACTGATAAAACGCGTTAAAAACATAGGTGGAGAGTTATATTCCCGAGTGAATATACGGAATACCTGATCCGCCGAAAGAAAAAAACAAAAAAGCTGCTTAACTACACCGGGCGGAATAGCTAAGCAGCTCTATATATCACAGGATATAAATTAAACTACATCCTGGTTGAGGCCTTGTTTATAAACGGCGCGTTTAACCACGTTACGGCGGGCAACAGATTTCTTCTCATATGCCTGGCGACTACGAAGCTCTCTTAAAACACCCGTCTTTTCGAACTTTTTCTTGAAACGCTTAAGCGCTTTGTCAAGTGATTCGCCATCTTTTACATTGATAATGATCATGATCTAAAAATACCCCCTTTCATTTTTCAGGACTGCAAATGTACAAAACAGCTTTAGAAAAACCAAAGAGATTAAATAATAATCGCTATTTCAGGATCTCCCTGGCGATCACGATCTTTTGGATCTCCGAAGTCCCTTCACCGATGGTGCAGAGTTTTGCGTCCCTGTAGTATTTTTCCACCGGGAAATCTTTGGTGTAACCATACGCACCAAAGATCTGTACCGCTTCATTTGCGGTACGTACAGCCACTTCCGACGAATAGTATTTGGCCATGGCAGAGAGCTTTGTAACCGGTTCGTGCCTGTTTTTCTTATCCGCGGCCTGCATGATCAGGAGTTCTGCCGCTTCAATCTCTGTAGCCATGTCGGCAAGCTTAAACGAAATTCCCTGGAAACCGGATATCGGCTGACCAAACTGGTGGCGTTCTTTCGAATACTTCAATGCGGCCTCAAAAGCGCCCCTGGCAATACCAAGCGCAAGTGCCGCAATAGAAATCCGGCCACCATCGAGGATCTTCATCGCCTGTTTAAAGCCCTCTCCTTCCGCGCCAAGCAGATTTGCTTTCGGGATCCGGCAATTATCTAAAATAACTTCCGTCGTTTCGGAAGCGCGCATACCCAGCTTATTCTCTTTTTTACCGGCGGAGAACCCTGGTGTGCCCTTCTCCACCACAAAGGCTGACACGCCGCCGGACTGGCCTTTTTCCCCGGTTCTGGCCATCACTACGGCTACATCACAGGATTTTCCATGGGTGATCCAGTTCTTGGTTCCCGATAACACGTATTCATCGCCATCCTGAACGGCGGTGGTGGCCATTCTCAACGCGTCAGAACCGGTATTAGCCTCTGTAAGCGCCCAGGCTCCAAGCCAGGCTCCGGAAGCCAGCTTCGGTAACCACTTAATCTTTTGATCATGACTACCAAAGCCGAGGATATGCCCGGTACACAATGAGTTATGCGCAGCTACCGACAACCCGATCGAGCCGCATACCTTGGAAATCTCCGAAATCACCCGAACATATTCCTGGTAGCCAAAACCCGATCCCCCGTATTCCTCCGGCACCAGCACACCCATCAAGCCCAGCTCTCCCAGCTGCTTAAATACCTCCAGCGGAAAATGCTGCGTCTCGTCCCACTCCATTACATGCGGCCTGATGTACCGGGAGGCAAAATCCTGCACCATCTGCGTAATCATCAGCTCATTTTCTGAAACGGTCGGATCCTGTCCTATATCAATCATATTATCGGGTTTATAGTTAGTCTTCTCCAACAACACACATCTGGAAGATTAGTTGTCGGTAAGTACCATGATTAGTTCAGAACACAAGGTAGGGAATTATTTTTCGGATCACCTCCTCCGGAAGGACCAGCACCCTGGACAGGTCATCGGCCGACCGGTATGGCCCGTGCTGCTTCCGGTATTGAAGAATGGCATTTACCTGTTTAAAGGTCAGGTAGGGCATTTTCTTCAGATCATCGAACCCGGCGGTATTAACCGGTATCTGCCTGATAACGGCGGGGTCAATTTTCAGCCTCTCCTGCAGCTGCCCGTACCTGGCTGAATCCATTCCGTATACTTCCAGCAACTGTTCCTTTTTGTAAAAACCGCCCAGCCGGTCCCGGTAACGGATAATACGGGAGGCAAACGCCGGACCGATCCCTCTTACCGCCTCAAGACCCGCGGAATCAACCGTGTTAAGCTCAGCTACAGGGTCAGGAAGCCGTTCGTACCGGTCTGCCTCGAAAGATCTTGGCGCGGATCCACGTGGAGGTGAGACTATTTGTATATACGGCTCAAGGTTACCGTACAGCTCCGCGCTTATCGAATAGATCTTCCGGAGGTCTTCTTTCCGGTAAAACCGGCCGCCTTTCAATTCGAAATTCTTAATGGTCCTCACCTGCCTGGAGCTTAGTCCTAACTTAAGCCAGGATTGTTCCGGAAGACCGTTTGGATCAAACTTAAAATAATAAGGCTTGCCGCTCTTCCTACGATAAGATGATCCGTCATCCCCGTGTTTTTTTTCCGCCCTGCGAACCGTTTCAAAGCGCGCGATTTCGCTTCTGAATGCGGAAAGATCAAACTCTTCTGGCGGCCGCAGCCACTCATACACGTAAGGACTCAGGTAAGCCAGCAGCAGGATAGCGAACAAAATCAGTATCCCGTTCAACTCACGCTTTGTGAAACTTAAAAGTTTTACCAGGTGCTCCATGGAACAAAGCTGGCTATTAAAAGCACATAGTGGCCGCGAATAAGTACTTATTAACGGACTTTTTTATCAACACATTGTCTAACAACAACAATGTTGATAACCCTTGCATAAAACGCGGACTGGTTAAAAAGTTCGCAATAAAGTTATGGCCCGCTACCTCATAATAATCCTTTCGCTGTTTACCCGGTGCCAGGATCAGGCAAAATTATGGGGATAGGGATATATTTTTATCCTCCTCCGATCTTATTGGAGTAACCTAATAAAAACAAGTTACTTATTTGTAGTGAAATCCTGTCATCCTCCCGGGGGGTCCCGTACGCGCGAAGGATAATTATCGTCCACACTTTCGGACTGATCCATACCAGGCAAGCTGAAGCAATAGCAGGTATTTAAAAGGAACAGGCTGCCCTTTTTAAGACAGCCTGTTCCTTTTTTACCGGGGAACTGGAAAATTCCCGAATTCGTCGGCTGCTGAACAGCCAGGTTATTTTACTTTACAGCACCAGGTGTAGTGTAAGGGAGGTTCTGAGGATCGAAATGAGCCCAGCCAGTTGACCAATCAGTTGTTCCAAATGCGCCTTTGTAAGCAACCTTTTCAAAGAAAGCGTCGGTTACTTTCGTATTAGTAAATACAGCACCGGTTTCGGCAGCTGAACCAGTTTTTACTGTGAATACCGGAACTCCCGCAGAAGCGGCAGCAACGATATCAGCAGGGTATTTGTAAGGATTGTTCATCAATACATCACCATAGCTACCGGAAACAAACGCGTTATCGGCAGTGATTTTGGTTAAGATATCTGCTTTATTAGTCCCCTTAACTTCATTGCTCTTGATGTTGCAACCATATACCAGGTTGTTAGCAAAAACCAGCTCATTGTTTACAAAGTTGGTAGTAGTTGCTTTTACCAGGCCAGCTTTGCTGTCATCATCAATGTAGATACCTTCAGGGAACCCTACGAAGATCGAGTTAAAAGTACTGATCGAAGAGTTTCTGCGGATCTGTGCGGCATGCTGGAAGAAACCGTTAATCTTGGTAGCAGCGGTAGCCAATGGGCCAACGATTGTTACGTTAGAGAATACAGTTGAAGTTTTAGCGGTTTTAGCGGAACCGTCAGCATCGTTATCAGACTCGAAGCCATTTGAACCCGACTGGTCGGCTACCAGCGGGAAACGCTGCGCCAATGCAAACTGGATTTTACCGGAGAAACCGAAATCGGTGTCGAAGTCATCATCCCAGCTGCCGATTGCCAGCAAGTGCTTTGCGGTAACAGTACCACCAAACCATTCGAAAGCGTCGTCACCTGAACGATATACTTCGATATAATCAAGCGTAGTTCCGCTGCCGACACCACCCATGGTTAAGCCGTTGATCTCGTTATCCACCGAGAAAGGAATACCGGCATATTCGATACGAACATATTTCAGGGTACCGGAATTGTCAGCAGCATCTGTACCACCGTACTGAATGTATTTTGCTTCGTCGCCACCGGCAGTCGGTGTTAAACCACCTTCGATTTTAACGCTGGAGCCCTGGTTAACAGGTGCTTTTCCGAGGAGGATAATTCCACCCCAGTCACCTTCGCGGCGGGCGCCGGCAGACAGTGCGGAGGTAAATACGATCGGCTTGTCGACAGTACCGATCGCGCTGATCTTAGCACCCCGGGTGATTACCAAAGTACCTTTAGAAGCTTTGTCGCCTTTTATAATAGTGCCAGGTTCGATGGTCAGCGTGGCGCCATCCATTACATATACGAAACCTTTAATGGTGTAGATCTTATCAGCAGTCCAGGTAGTGCTGGTTTTGATGTCACCACTAACCTCAACGGTATTGCCTGCAGGAATAATCTCCCCGTCATCATCATTGCTCGAGCATGACGCCACAAATAATGAGAACGAAAGTCCCAGTAGCGCGAATAGTAGATTTTTTTTCATTATCATTTTTGTATTTTTTAAGTATTGCAAAAGAACCGTCAATACGTAACCTGAGCATCAAGCCTGTATTAAATAATTGTTAGGTTATTTACCTAGCGTGTAAGAAAGTGAAAGAGAGATATTTGCTCCGGATTTATATCTAGCGAACAGCTCATCTTTGATCTGGGCGCCGCTCGAAGGATCCGTAACTATTTTACCCGGGCTGTATTTTCCATCCTTGGTATAATCAAAGTAAAAAAGCGCAGAGTTGTTCAGGATATCGCTTACGTTTAACTTAAGCTGCATCTTGTCTTGTTTCAGGAAACGATAGTTTGCCTGGAAATCAAGCACGTTCCGCGGGTTTTCCCATACGTCTGTAAGACGCTGACCGCCCACGTTGGTGATACGCTTGCCTATGCGGTTATATAACAAGCTCAGGTTAAGCGAGTTGTTTAAGGCATTGTGCTGGATACCTGCGTTCAAAGTATAGGGCGACTGTCCTACCATCGGACGATTGTCCCGGAGGAAACCCTGTCCTTCCGGGTTCTTTACGTTCGACTTGATGATCGCGCCGTTCACGTAGAACGTAGTATTCCGGAAGAAGAACGACTCATCATTGATAAAGGCCAGGCCGTGACGGAATTCCAACTCCGCACCATAGTTAACGGCTTGTTTAGTGTTGAAATAACTGATCGACGGTGTCGAGTTCACATCGTAAATACTAGGCTCGATGGCATTGTTAAAGTGCTTATAAAACGCAGACACCGAAAACACCTCACCGGCACCAGGATAGATCTCATAACGGAGATCTGCGTTATCGATCATTGTTCTTTTCAGGTTCCTGTTTCCTTCCACAACCGCCAGCACCTCGTAGTCATAGTAGTCGAACGGGGCAAGTTCCCTGAATTCCGGGCGGGCAAGGGTCCGGTAATAAGACGCTCTTAAGTTCGATTTAGGGCTCAGTGCATAAGAGTAGTTTAAGGATGGAAGCACGTCAAAATAATCGTTCTTCACATTAAGCGGGGCACCGGTAAGCAGGTAAGAGCCCAGGTCGAGGTTAAATTTCTCCGCACGTGCACCCCATACCAATCTCGATTTGGCGCCGAGCTTATTGTCAAACATGGCATATCCGAAGCCGGTGAATGAATTAGCAGAATATTTATCGGTGCTGCGGGTTATTTCCGTCAGCCGGTATTTGCCGGCGGCAATTAAATCTTTTCCGAAAAGCGTACTTAAAGGTCTCGACTGTATATCCTGGTCGAAGCCGGTGGTCATACCCATCAGCCTTGCGCTAAAATCACGCTGACGGTATAAGCCGCCAATGCCTGCCTTTAAAGTTGCGCTCTGCGAAAACATCTTAAAGGAAACCTGGTCATTTAATGCGCCGTTGATCACGTCCTCGTTAAGGGTAGAGAAAAACCTGTTCGACTCTTTGTTGACAGAATTTACGGTTGCGAGGAAAGGCTCGTTCGTACCACGGCTGCTGATCAATCGCTGGTAACCTACTTTACGCTGATCAGGCTGCTCGTTGGTGATATTCGCATAAGAGCCGTTCCAGCTGAACTTATGATTGGTAAAAAGTTGGTGCTCTCCTTCGAGGGTGGTTTTTACAAGGCCTTTTTGAAGCAGGTCGAACGCGTAGTAATGAACGTCGCTTGACCGGCTGCGATCTTCACCTATACGATCAGTGAATTTATCATCGAGCGATCTGTTATACAGGTTCTTGAAGCTGATCTTATTTTTTCCTTTTGAGTAAGCAAGGTTTACCAGCGCGCCGACGTTGGTTGAGAAAACGTTCACCCGATCGTCATAACTATAGTACAAATATTTACGCTCTGCGTCGGGAAGTACGGTTTGTGAGTTGCGATAAGTTAACGATGCGATGAGCCCGAATCTTCCGCCGTTCTCGAAATCAACTACTTTGCCCATGCTCAGCTGGTGATTCTGCGATGGAGCCGCATTCGATGAACCGATATTCCAAACCCTGGGAAGCCTTGATAAGGCACGGATATTTTGATCCGGGGTAAGGTTATCCGTCGCGTTAGCATTCTTAGGGAAGCCGTTCCCGCTTGGAAGGCCCCTTTTATTATCAAATCCCAGGTAATTGATGGCGTAACGGGGGCCGTAATTAAAGTCTTTAAAAGTCGACAGGCTGTTCCAGCCGGTGCCAACGCCAATGGTAACGAAATTTGAAGCCGGGATATCCCTGGTAACGATCTGGATAGAACCGCCGGCAAAATCTCCTGGAAGGTCCGGAGTAGCCGTTTTGCTGATCACGATATTATCCACCAGGTTAGCGGGTACGATATCGAAAGAAAACGCTTTACGGTTAGGCTCCGAGCTTGGAAGGCTGGTATTGTCTAAACGCGCATTGTTGTAACGGTCGCCCAACCCACGAACAATAACGAACTTGTTATCCTGGATGGTGGTACCGCTCACCCTTTTTAACACCTCACCCGTGCTTTTGTCCGGGCTTCGGCTGATCTGATCGGAAGAAATCCCGTCAGAAATTACCGCCCTGTTCTTTTGTGCCGCATATAATGTATTTACCGATTCCTGCCTGGCGCTTGAAGTGATCACCACCTCCGCTAACAATTGTGAAGCAGATTCCTCCATCACTACGTCCAATACAGCGGAGGCTGCCGCTTTAACCTCGATATCGGTAATGCTTTTGGTAGAGTAACCAATATAAGAAAAGTCGAGCGTATATTTTCCCGGGGTTAAACCGCTGAGCGAGTATTGCCCGTCGACATTCGTAGAGACCCCCTTTGTACTGCCTTTGATCTTAACACTCAGGCCGATAAGGGATTCGCCGGTTTTCTTGTCGGTTACTTTTCCCGTGATCTTACCGGTTTGTGCAAATGAAAAAGATGATAAGGCTACCAAAAACACCAGGATGGCGCTTTTTAAAAAAGTTGATTGTTTCACTTTTGCTGGATTTAATAGCAGCAAAAGTATTATCACAATGTTAGGCCAATGTTAGATCGCGATTAAGGATAGATATGCTTAATGTTAAGTAATTGTAAACTCACCTTCAAAAGCATTCAATACCTTAACCTGAGCCTTTTCAAAACAAAATGCAGCAGCCAGATGGGACCGATCAGCAAAAACTTAACATCATCAAAAAATGAAGGTTTCTTTCCCTCTATTTTATGACCGATAAACTGCCCGATCCAAGAAATTATAAAGATCCCAAGGCAGATCTGCCACATAGGTGGCCATCCCGCCTGCTTCTCCATCTTTTCGAGGAAAACGATGCCCGCGCAAAACGCGAAGCTGATGATGAGCATCAGGTATGACAGTACCGGCGATAACCGGTAATAATAGTAGATCGAGAAAGCAAGCAGGAACGAAGCCCAGTTTACAAAGCCGTTCCTGGTGCCAAGAAAAGCAAGATGCGGAAAAGGTATCGCCCACACCAGTCCAAAAAGGCTGAAAACGATAAGCGGGATACAGATCCAATGGATCGTTTTGTTGGTATGGTCACGGTGAGATTCCGCATACTTATCAAAATAAGTATCCACTAAACGGGCGTTTTCCTGCTTTACCATTATCAAAAATACATATTATCCGCCGAATCAAAAACAACCCCCGCGGCGGCGACCATCCCTGGGTGAAACAAGACCTTGAATGTTAATATGTTAACAAATAAATAACGTGTGGCGGCGCCTACTGTAATGCCTTTCTCTCTATCTTTATGAGACCTGAAAAAAACCTGTTCATTTACAGCTAATTAGGGTCATTTAAAATCTAATTTTTAACATATGGCCTGGAAAAAATTTAGTGGTGAGATCATTCATGAACCGATCCTGGAAGAAGTAGAAAGAGCTATTGCACGCGAGTATCATGCCGGTAACAAACTAAAGGTTTGTATTGGTACGGATTCGCAGGTAAAAGGCTCGGTAACTGACTTTGCGACCGTTATCGTTTTCCTTCGCGAGCAAAAAGGCGGTTTTATGTTTATCCAGCAGGAACGTACTTCCCAAAAGATGAGCATTAAGGAAAGGATGCTAACAGAAGTACAGCGGTCTATTGAAATCGCGTACACTTTGTGCGATTTGCTGGACCTTTACGATGTGGGCCTGGAAGTTCATGCCGACATCAACACCAACCCGATGTTTAAATCTAACCAGGCCCTGCATGAGGCAATGGGCTATATTTTAAGCATGGGCTTCGTGTTCAAGGCAAAGCCAGAAGCGTTTGCCAGCTCGGCGTGTGCGAACAAAATCGTTCAGTAGGCGGTATCGTTACCACCTGGTCTTATTCACGGCCGCAGGTTCGGTTTTGCGGGTTTCTGCCTTCTGCAAGTATGCTTTAAACTGGTCTCCGAAACTTTTGGCCTGGGTTGCTGTCGATTCGAGGTATTTTTTCCACTCGGATGCGCCCAGCTTCCCGGGACTCTTTTCTAACGGAGTGCTAAAGGTGGTAGCGGGCACGAAATTGCCATACCGGTCACGGGCAAATGGTATAAACCCAAAATCGGTCAGCCAAAACCGGTACTTCTCATCTCTTAGCTCAGCCGTAAAGCGGTAGTGTACCGCGCCGGAGGGATGCGCCAGCACCGACTTATTCAGAACGATCATAAAGGTACCTTTACCCGCCACCGCTGTATCCGACGCATTTTCAAAGGATACCAGTTTCTTGTTCACGGTCTTAAGAAAATCCGAGGCCCGCTGAACAAGTGTCGCTCTTGCAACGCCTTTCGCTTCCACCACTTCGTAATAAATATATTTTCCCCGTTCGTCTTTCGCCAATGCGGCGTCCTGGGCATACGTGGTATTCCAACAGGTGACGAACAACAAAACGGTCACTATAATTTTCATATCGTTGAATAAAAAAAGCCGCCGGAGTTATCCGACGGCTAATTTAGCTAATATATCGCTTTGATTAGAATGCGTAAACCAGGGCAAGCGCAAACTGCGAAGCCGATTTAGAATCAGGCGCCGCCGTAGGCAGAGTGCCGCTTTTTCTGAACATGTTCGTTGATCCGTTGTCAAACCTGATCTCAGGAATAACGGTTAAGCCGCCAGCTTTGATGTTGCCGGAAACGGTAAGTGCGAATACCGACTCATCGGCTACTACACCTGAGTAAACTACAGAAGAAACTGCTTTAGATTTAAAGCTTTCTGCCCTTACACCGATAGCGCCGTAGCTCGCGTAAAGCGCGCCGCCTGTAAATCCTTCGTCAGAATCGCCTGCTGCGCTGTAATCGGCAACGTTTAATCCCAGTTTAAATTTATCAGTGATCTGGTAAGCGGTGGTCAGGTCGAACTCGGTTCCGGCAGTAGAGCCGGTGATCATATTCAGGTAAGCGTTCCATCCTTTAATAGGGGCTAAAGAGATCTGGGCGCCAAAATTATTTAAACCTAGCGTAGGAGTCGCTGAATAAGCGTTCCACTCGCTGTTAAACAACCCGACCATTACCCCTATTTTATCAGACAGGGTAGCATTTGCTTTGATACCAGCGTTCTGGAAAGGACCATTAGTGAACAGGTAAGAAGTAGAATAGTTATAGTTAGCTACCGGCGAAATTACCTCGTAACCGATAAAGGTCCCCATATAACCGGCAGTCATCGAGAACTTATCGGTAAATGCATACGTAGTATATAAATTCTGAATGTGGAATGAACCAGAACCATCTCCGCCAGGGATAGACTGCAGCTGTCCTCTCGGACCAAAAGAAAGCTCGCCGACAAAAGAAGCTTTACCGGTAGATTTCTTCAACGCCAGGTCGAGCATACCAAGAGACACTGAATTGTGGTCGGAAGCAAAGCTGGTTTGGATATTAGCGCCTTTCTCGAAATCGTATTTAAAATACGTATCTACCGAACCCGAGATCTGTAGGGTATCCTGCGCCTTCGCAAAAGATACGGTTGCCGCTGCCATCGCAGCCATCATGGTTACTTTTTTAATCATTGTTTTTTAGTTTAATTGTTTGATAAGGTTGTATTAATACTTGGGTTAAAAGCAGGTTAAGCAGGCTCCTCTTCGGCAATGTTCCCATTACTGGTTACGATCAGGTGCCCATAGTTCTCATTGTGCTGGCTGGCATCAAGGCCTATTTCCTCATCTTCAGAAGATACACGAAGCGGCTCGATGAAATTGATCAGTTTAAAAATGAGGAACGAAACGGTAAAGCTGTAGGCGACCACAATGCCGAGCGCCTTCAACTGTGTTAAAAAGAAGGTCACGTTGCCATAAAACAATCCGTCGTTACCGGCGGCGTTTACGGCTTTGGTGGCAAAAATGCCGGTGAGCAGCATCCCGACCATCCCGCCCAATCCATGGCAGGGAAACACATCCAGGGTATCGTCGAGCGTAGATTTCTGCTTATAATAAACAGCTACGTTAGAAATGATGGCCGCAATAAAGCCAATAAATATACTTTGCGGAATAGCTACGAAACCTGCAGCCGGTGTGATCGCTACAAGGCCTACTACAGCCCCGATACAAAACCCAAGTACCGAAGGTTTTTTTCCGCGGATCACATCAAAAAACATCCAGGAAAGTCCTGCTGCCGCTGCTGCAGTGTTGGTAGTCGCAAAAGCCGACACCGATAACATATTGGCACCCAGCGCCGAGCCCGCATTAAAACCAAACCAGCCAAACCAGAGTAAACCTGTTCCGATGAGCACGTAAGGAATATTAGCCGGCGGGATCTCTTTGTGTTCCAGGTGTGTTTTGCGGCGTTTTAACACCAGCGCACCAGCCAACGCTGCACAGCCGGCAGAGATATGTACTACCGTACCGCCTGCAAAATCCAGTACACCCCATTGGAACAGGAAGCCTTCAGGATTCCAGGTCCAATGCGCCAACGGCGCGTAAACCAGCAGGCTAAATAACACGATAAACAGGATATAAGAGGTAAAACGGATGCGTTCAGCCACCGCTCCTACAACAAGGCCGGGAGTGATAATTGCAAACATCAACTGGAACAGGGAAAATAACAGCAAAGGAATCGTTAACGGCGCAGTTCCGCCAGGAAGCAGCGGCTGCCCGGAAGCCACGCCTTTAAAGAAAAAGTGGGTCATCGGGTTCCCGATAAATCCGTTAACCGTTTCGCCGAAACACAGGCTGTATCCAACAACTACCCAAAGAACGGTCACTACACCTGCTGCAACCACGCTCTTCATCATGGTCGAAAGCACGTTTTTACGATGAACCATACCACCGTAAAAAAAGGCGAGACCGGGTGTCATCAGGAAAACCAGGGCAGTCGCCACAATTATCCACGCAACGTCCGCAGAATTGTACTTTCCATCATCGAAATTTGGCAATGAAGGAATAAATATCGCCCCAATTGCTACGGATGCGAGTAATAAAAAAGGAACCGTTTGTTTTAGAGTAAGTTTACGCATAGATCAGTTAATTATACCTCATTAAAAATTCACCTGATATTATGATTTTATATAAATATCATAATTTATATCGATTAATTTTATATTTTCATCAAAAAAGTTAAAAAAAAACGACAATTACAATAGATACCCTACAAAAACTATATTTTTTATTGCTATAGTATTATATCAATAGACTTTTTAGCTTGAAACCGGCGGATATTACCGTTATATTAATTAAACAAAAGTTTTCCACACTATTTCTGGCAAAACAGCGGCACAGGTGAATATAGGAGTGCCTTAAACCGGTTATTTACCGGATTTAACACACCGAAATGAAAAATCGGGATAAAAACAGCGCTCAGATCAACAAAGAGCTCACCGGAAGATAGTTGACTCCCTGGAGAACGCCTCTGCGCTCAAGCTCTTTGTCGATGTAGGTCTGGATCTCCGCTTTGCGAAGGTTCCAGTTGGGGGCGATCAGCAGATCGTAGTCAGAAAGACCGAATAAACGTTGTATGACGATATCAGGTCTGAGCAACGGTATAAATTCTGCCAGGAAATCCGTGTATTCTTCCAGAGAAAACAACTTAAAGGGTTCGCGTTTATACTTAACACCCATTACCGACCCTTCCACGATGTGCAGGTGATGAAGCTTTACAAACTTGATCTGCGGGAAACGGTTGATCTCGTCGGCATATTTAAGCATCATCTCCCGTGTTTCCCATGGGAAACCAAAAATAGTATGCACACAAAGGTCCAAACTGGTATTCCCGGCAAGATTTAAGGCAAGCTCCAGTTCCTCATGCGTACAACCGCGATTGATCTGGGCCAACGTGTCGTTATAAATAGACTCCATGCCCATCTCCAGGTCCACGTCCAGCTTTGCGGAATAGCTTTCCAGCAAAGCGATCTTTTCAGCATCGATACAATCCGGCCGCGTGCCAACCGATAACCCGACCACATTTTCCGGGTTTACCGCCAGCGCAGCATCATACATCATTTTCAGGTAATGGGCCGGCGCATAGGTATTCGTGTTCGGCTGGAAATAAATAATGAATTTTTCCGCGGCGTAACCTTTAATGGCCCGCTCCATGCCTTGCTCTATTTGTTCGCGGATATCGGGAAGGCTTCGCGAAAGCTTTGGTGTAAACGAATCTACATTACAATAGGTACAGCCACCGTAACCTTTACTCCCATCCCGGTTAGGACAGGTGAAGCCGCCATCTACAATAATCTTAAATACGCGCTTACCGTCGTATTTTTTACGCAGGTAGGCGCCATAATAATTATAAGGCTTGTGTCCGTAGTCGAGGGGTGTTCCCAATAGTAATATTTTTTACAAATATACGAATCCTCGCGCAGCACGTGCCTTCGTGGTCATAATCAGCCAAACAATCTGCGTTTTAATCGATTATTATTAAACATCTCTAATTCCTTTACTATGAAAACTGCACAATCCATCAAGGGCGGACAGGGCCAACCAACTTCAGACAGGGCTTTCCATTCCGCCAGGCAAGACAAAAAACAAACCGGCGTTTCAAATTCCGGGGGCCAGAGCGCCGACCAGACCAGCAACAAAAACACCGATAAAACGGAAAAGAAACACGCCGGCCAAAACAAGGATAATGGGCAGGCATAAAGCCCGCCCGGTAAGTAGCCGACATTGACCGGCGATTTTATACCTTTGGGCTGATCTTGTGAATGGAAACTACCAATAAGTACACGCCCGGGCATAAAATCCGCCTGGTTACCGCTGCGGCTCTTTTCGACGGACACGATGCGACCATCAATATTATGCGTCGCATCCTCCAATCGTCAGGCGCCGAAGTGATTCACCTGGGCCATAACCGCTCGGCGGAAGAAGTGGTCAACTGCGCCATCCAGGAGGATGTACAGGGAATTGCCGTAACCTCGTACCAGGGCGGCCACATCGAATATTTTAAATACATGATCGACCTCCTCAGGCAACGGGGAGCCGATCATATTCGCCTCTTCGGCGGAGGAGGAGGCGTGTTTCTTCCGCACGAGATCAGGGAGCTGCTCGATTATGGAGTCTCAATGATCTACTCGCCTGATGATGGCCGGAGAATGGGCCTCCAGGGAATGATCGACGATATTCTTAAAAAATGCGACTTCCCCTCAGGCCAGCACGCGGCCCAAAAAGGCGAAGAGTGGCAGCTCGATACTCCCCTTGCAATCAGCTCGGCTATCAGCATGGTAGAAAATGCGCCGGAAGAAGCGCAGGGCATGGCACGAAAAATACCCCGGGCTCAACCCGGAACGATTCCCGTGCTGGGGATCACCGGTACGGGGGGTGCGGGGAAGTCGTCACTTACAGACGAGCTGGTGAGGAGATTTCTTGCCACCACGGACCTCCGGATCGCGATCATTTCCGTAGATCCATCGAAACGAAAAACGGGGGGAGCCTTACTGGGCGACCGGATCCGCATGAACAGCATCGATACTCCCAGGATCTACATGCGGTCCCTGGCTACCCGGCAGGCAAATCTTGCGCTCTCCAGGCACATCCAGGAGACCATAAATATTTGCAAGGCGGCCGGTTACGAACTAGTGATCATCGAAACCTCCGGGATCGGCCAGTCTGATACCCTGATCACCAATTATTGCGATGTTTCCCTGTATGTGATGACGCCGGAATTTGGCGCAGCCACCCAACTCGAAAAAATCGACATGCTCGATTTCGCCGACGTTGTGGCCATTAACAAATTCGACAAGCGCGGATCACAGGATGCTTTACGCGATGTGCGCAAACAATATAAACGAAATCACCAGGTATTCGACCTTCCCGACGACCAGCTGCCCATCTTCGGCACAATGGCTTCCCGGTTTAACGACCGGGGTACGAATGAACTGTTTGTTGAGCTGACCCGGGTACTGGCTGATAAAACCGGCATCAAATTCGCCGGTAAAATTCACCTGCCGGTCGCCGGCGACGAAACAGCTTATATTATACCGCCGGGGCGGATACGTTACCTTGCTGAAATCGCCGAAGCAAGCGACACCTACAACCGTTGGGTACGCGAACAAAGCCTCGTGGCGGACCAATTATACCAGGTTGAAGGCACTAAAAGCCTATTGGATGCTGACGGATTGCCCGCATTAACTGCTCTTTTGGCCGAATTGCGGGAGAAACAGGATCCCGTATGCCGGAAAATGCTTGGAAACTGGGCCGGCCTAAAGGCCACCTACCAGGCAGACGAGCTTGTGTACTCCGTAAGGGGAAAAGATATCCGGCAACCATTAATGTACCGCTCCCTTTCCGGCATTAAAGTGCCCAGGATCGCTCTTCCGAGATACGAAAGCTGGGGCGACCGTCTTCGCTGGCTGCTTACAGAAAATATACCCGGTGAATTTCCCTATGCCGCAGGTGTTTTCCCTTTGAAAAAAGAAGGCGAAGATCCCACGCGCATGTTCGCCGGTGAAGGCGATCCTGAGCGGACCAATAAACGATTCCATTACTTATCGGCAGGCCAGGCCGCGAAACGGTTATCCACGGCTTTTGATTCCGTGACGTTATACGGGGAAGATCCGGGAGTACGGCCCGACATTTATGGCAAGATAGGTAACTCCGGGGTAAGCATCGCTACGCTGGATGATGCGAAAAAACTCTATTCAGGATTCGACCTCTGCAGCCCGTTCACTTCCGTTTCTATGACCATCAACGGGCCTGCACCCATTATCCTTGCCTTCTTTATGAATGCAGCGATCGATCAGCGATGCGAATTATATATCAGGAAGCATGGGCTTGAAGACCTGGTAAAAGAAAAGATCACCGCTATTTACCGGGAAAAGAAAATAGCCGTGCCAGCCTACGAGGGCGACCTCCCGGCAGGAAACGACGGGCTCGGCCTGATGCTGCTTGGGGTAACCGGCGACCAGGTGCTGCCGGCAGACATCTATCAGCAATTAAAACGCGAGGCGATATCCGCGGTGCGCGGGACCGTCCAGGCCGATATACTAAAGGAAGACCAGGCGCAAAACACCTGTATTTTCTCCACAGAATTTGCGTTGCTGATGATGGGAGATATTCAGCAATATTTTATTAACGAAAAAATAAGGAACTTTTACTCGGTATCGATCTCCGGTTACCATATCGCCGAAGCCGGCGCCAACCCGGTTACGCAGCTGGCTTTCACGCTGGCGAACGGATTTACCTATGTAGAATACTATCTTGGCCGCGGCATGCACATCGATGATTTCGCGCCTAACCTGTCTTTCTTCTTCTCCAATGGCATCGATCCGGAGTATTCTGTGATCGGGCGGGTAGCAAGGAGGATCTGGGCCAAGGCCATTAGAAATAAATACCGTGGAAATGAACGGTCGCAAAAGCTCAAATACCATATTCAAACATCTGGAAGGTCGCTTCACGCGCAGGAAATCGACTTTAATGATATCCGGACAACACTCCAGGCCCTATATGCCATTTACGATAATTGTAATTCACTGCACACCAACGCATTTGATGAAGCCATAACTACGCCAACCGAGGACTCGGTGAGGCGGGCGATGGCGATCCAGCTGATTATTAACCGCGAACTGGGCCTTGCAAAAAATGAAAATCCTTTACAAGGATCTTTTATCATCTCCGAACTTACAGACCTCGTCGAAGAGGCGGTATTGGAGGAATTCAGGCGTATAAATGATCGCGGAGGCGTATTGGGCGCAATGGAAACGATGTACCAGCGTGGCAAGATCCAGGAAGAATCCTTGTACTACGAAACGCTTAAGCACAATGGGGAATACCCTGTGGTCGGTGTTAATACGTTCCTTAACGATAAAGGATCGCCAACAATCCTTCCCTCGGAGGTGATCCGTGCTAGCGAAGAGGAGAAACAACACCAGATCCAGGCATTGGAGGCTTTTCATCAAAGAAACGCCGGTAAGTCTTTAAATTACCTTCAATCGCTGGCAAGCGATATATTGGATGGAAAAAACAGCTTCGACGCATTGATGGAAGCCGCTAAATATTGCTCCCTCGGGCAGATCACGCATGAACTCTACCAGGTAGGTGGTCAATACCGAAGAAATATGTAATTCAAAACAAGCAAAGCTTGCTTCTTACATAGCATGAATCCAGCTGAACTTGTACTCCAGGGCCGGGTCTTTGAAACGTTCTGCCAGACGGGTAAGGCGCTCCGGTAATCTTACGATATAATCACGGGCTTTCTCGCCGGCATCGTTCAAATCGTTAATACCTTCTACGTTCCAGTCGTTGATCAGCTGCTTAAGAATGTCGATATAATCATGTGAGGTATATACACCCAGGCGCTGAGCGGCATCGGCGAAGTGCGTAAACGTTTGTCCTACTTTAGTTCCCATTTCCCTCAGGAAGTGAGCGGGCAT
This sequence comes from Hufsiella ginkgonis, assembly GCF_009834915.1. GTDB lineage: Bacteria > Bacteroidota > Bacteroidia > Sphingobacteriales > Sphingobacteriaceae > Hufsiella > Hufsiella ginkgonis. The sequence continues at coordinate 199,701 of NZ_WVHS01000006.1, forward strand.
CACGATCTTTTTTCGCATCATATCTTCGAAAGCGATCATCGCTTCACTTGCGTCGACCTTTATGATCTGGCTGATAAAGTCTTTGTACGCTTTTGCATGTCTTGCTTCGTCGCCTGCAATTACCCCACACATTTTCGATAATAACGTATCCCCGTCGCGTTTAGCCAATGAGGCTACTCTCCGGTGTGATACATTGGTAGCAAGTTCCTGGAAGCTGGTGTATATGAAGTTACGGTAAGGATCGTGGTCAGTGCCGATGTCAAAGCCGTCGGCCAGCAGGTATTGGGTAGAGATCTCCATCTGGCGCATGTCCACACGGCCAGACAGGTAAAGATATTTATTGAGGAGATCCCCATGACGGTTTTCTTCAGCGGTCCAGTGTCTCACCCATTTCATCCAGCCACCTTCTTCATCGCGCGAAACGCCTTCTACCATGGAGAGCCATGATTCGTATGTAGGCAACGCTTCTTCCGTGATGGTATCACCGATCAGCACGGCGATCAGGTCGTAGGAAAGATTTTCGGCGCTTCCTCTTAGTTCCCTGATCTCCTCGAAGAAAGAGTCTTCCCGGCTGGGATCAGGCAGAAAATCTGAAGGCTGCCAGTTGGTATCAATGGGCTTTAAATAAGTGTTCATGTTGTCGAGCATATATTTTTCTATATGCTGCATCACTTCTCTTCTTGAACCGTAGCAAATTTTCATCTTCCTCTTAAAATGCTCAAAGATACATCTATACAACTGATTTACCTAGGCATTTATGGATTAAAACGGATGAGCCGGGCTTTAGTTTAAAGGGAAAGTAAATTACATAAGAAAAGCCCCAAGCTTTTGGCAAGGGGCTTTATAAAAGA
>NZ_WVHS01000007.1 GCF_009834915.1 Hufsiella ginkgonis
TACCAATACCACCATAACCGACCCAGTTCCCGCAAATACCACTTACGTAGCCGGAAGCGGAGGTACCCTGAGCGGAAGCAACGTGCAGTTCACCATTCCCTCAACCGCGGTCGGGGCCGTGTCTGCCGTTACCTTCCAGGTGAAGGTGAACAACAACCTCACCGGTGTGACAAGTATCTCTAACCAGGCCAGCGTAGTGAACGGAACCACCACCACCCAGACAGGTCCCGAGGACCCGCAGAACCCGGTAACGCCCGGCAGCCCGCAGAACCCGAACAACCCGACGCCAATACCGGTATCGATCGATGTTGCATTTACCGCAACCCTGTCTGTAGTTACCAGCAACCCAGACGGCAAGGCACATCCCGGCGACGAACTGAGCTTCACTATTAAGGTTACCAATACCGGTAGCGGTCCCATTACTAATCTTCTTGCTACCAACATAATTCCCCAATTCACGGATTACGTAACCAATAGCGGCGGATCTTCTAATGGCGATATGCTCTCCTTCAGCATCCCCGCATTGGCCGTGGGCGCATCCATGGACCTTACCTACAAGGTGAAAGTTGAAGCAGCCCTTGGCGGTGTGAAGGAGATCTCCAGCGTGGCTAACGTAAGCGCAGGCGCTGCTTCTGTGCAAACCAATACAGTTAAAGTGGATGTGGCAGGAGGCAACGATCTCTTCATCCCTAACACCTTTACTCCCAACAGCGATGGCAAGAACGACATTCTCTATGTATACGGAAGCAGTATCAGCAGCATGAAGTTCAGGATTTACAACCAGTGGGGTCAATTGATATTCCAAACCACCTCGCAGCCACAAGGATGGGACGGTACCCATAAAGGAGAACTGCAGCCTTCCGGGGTATACGTTTACTATGCCGACATCTCTTTCAGTACCGGTAAAACGATTACCCAAAAAGGTACTATCAGTTTATTACGCTAACAGTTTGAACCCGTTAAACATACCTGCTATGAAAACATTTAAAATTATCACCCTGGTTCTTTCGCTGTGCTGTTTCAGCGCTACAGCACAAATAGATCCGCACTTTTCGCAATACTATTCCTTCCCTATGTGGTTAAACCCTGCGCTTACCGGCGTAATCGACGGGGACTACCGCGCCTCCCTGAACGCCAAAAGCCAGTGGAACTCCATCGCGAACCCCTATTCTACGTTCGGGGCATCATTTGACAAAGCGCCCGCCAAAAATCTCGCCTTTGGCGCTACAGTGATCAACCAGGCCTCCGGCGATATCAGCTTCAACCACCTGAATGCCCTGGTATCTGCTTCGTACCGCCTTCGCTTTGGGCAGTTAGGCTACAATATGCTCAACTTCGGTTTACAGGCCGGTGTAGTAAACAGGAGTTTTAATCCTAACGGGATCACCGTAGGCAGCCAGAACATTCCGGGAACCGGTTATGACGGCAGCGTCGCCCCCGACGAAACATTCTCGAATTCCTCATCGCTTATGCCCGATGTAAATGCCGGTCTCTTCTATTTCGACGGCAACCCGGATATGAACATCAACCCGTTTGCAGGGATCAGTGCTTCGCACCTTACCCGGCCGGTTGACAAATTCCTGTCGAGCAATGAGCGCATCCCCATCCGGTACACCGCACATGGCGGCGTACGCATAAAAGTGAACGAGACGCTCGATCTTACCCCGAACGGCCTGTACATGCGCCAGGGATCCGCCCGCGAATCTATGGTAGGCGTTTACGGACGCGTGATGCTCCAGAATGACTCGGACCTGCTGCTCGGCTCCTCGTTCAGGTTTAACGATTCGGCCATCGGCTTTGCCGGCTTCCACATCAAGAACTTCATTTTTGGGGTAAGTTATGATTTTAATACCTCGACCCTGCAACGCGCGTCGGATGGCCGCGGCGGGTTGGAGTTTTCGTTGTCCTTTACACGTCGCGGCAGCATTGTCGGGCCTAACTTTTTTTGTCCACGGTTATAAATCTCACAGCCATGAAAATCGCTATCCCTATCCTGTCTCTCCTGGTCCTGCTTGTGGTAAACCCGGCGAGATCTCAGTACGTGGTTGATTATCAGCGGGTAGCTGATACCTATTTCCAGCACAAGGAGTACTATGCGGCGGCGCAGTACTACCAGAAGGCCCTCGACCTGATCCCTTCGCCTACCACCGAAACGGCTGTCCCGTTTGGAAAAGCTCCTTCGGGTAAGATGCAGCGGAAACGATCGGACTATGAGAAGATCATCTTTCGCCTTGCAGAATCACTCCGCTTATACAAGGACTACCTGAATGCCGAAAAATGGTACGCCATTGCGAAAGGATTTTCAGACAAGCAATACCAGTCTGCAGCATTCTGGCACCCCGTATGCTTGCGGGCGAACCAAAAGTTTCGTGAAGCGCTCTCGGGCTTCGGGCAATACCTGGCCAGCTCGCCCGCCGACGATAACCTTAAAAAACGGGCCAACCTGGAAATCGCCGATTGCCGGTTCGCCATCCGCGAGCTCGATTATCCGCGGCTCTACCGGCTCACCAAGCTTGCCGGCCGGCTCAACTCGGCCGGGTCGAACTACGCGCCTGTATGGATAAATAACCAGCTATATTTCACTTCTTCACGGCCTATTGACGTAGATGGCAAAAAAGAATACCTCAGCAGTGACGAAGACAGCAAGGTGAGGATCGCCAAAAAAGAAAGCCCCTACGTAAACGCCATCTACCAGCTTTCGGGCGAACCGTCACAGGCCACCAACGAGGTAAAAAAACTAACCCTGCTAAAAGACATGGAACAGGCTGCGCCGACTTTTAACCCGGCCGGGAACCGCATGTATTTTACTGCCTGGCAAAACAAAGGGGAAAAGGACAAACATGCCATCTACACCTCTCAACGCGACGATAAGGGCGAATGGAGCGCCCCGGTGATCGCAGGCGGCATGGTGAATGCGGCCGGATTTAACTCGATCCAGCCTTGCCTTACCAAAGATGGCCGGTACCTGGTATTCTCTTCCGACCGGCCCGGCGGGTTTGGAAAATACGACCTATGGTATGCCCCTGTAAACGGCGACGGCACCTTTGGGCACCCCCTTAACATGGGTGCCGCCGTAAATACTGCCGAAGACGAAGAAGCGGCCTCCTGGCTTTCCGCCGTGGGGAAACTGGTATTCAGCAGCAACGGCAGGACAGGCATGGGCGGATTCGACTTCTACGAAACCACCGGGTCTTTCGCAACCAACACCTGGAAAAGCCCGGTAAATAAGGGTAACCCGTTTAACTCTTCCAAAGACGACATGTACTTTACCGCGACCGACGATGCCGGCAATGCGGGCTTTATCAGTTCCGACCGCGAGTCGCTCTGCTGCCTGGAGCTGTTTAAGATCGAACAAACCAGCCTTGCCGTTAGCGGCCAGCTGACTGATTGCGTTACCGGTAAACCGCTGCAGGGCGTTACCGTCAGGCTAACCGACTCGTTGGATAAAACCGAGCTCGGCAAGATGGTAACCGCGCAAAACGGCACGTACCATTTTGCGCTTACCACGCGCAGGCCGCTGTTAATGGTGGCTTCAAAAACGAAATACTTCTCCAAATCGATCTTTATTGACCCGGTACATAACGCCACCGACACGCTCGTCAACCCATCCATTTGCCTGGATACGTACCAGGTGAACAAGCCTGTCATCGTGAAAGACGTATACTATGAGTTCGATAAGAGCGAGCTCACCGCATCTTCGAAAACGGTGCTCGACAAGCTGGTGAAAACCATGGCAGACAATCCCAATATACGCGTGGAGATAGGCGCCCATACCGATAATAAAGGCACCGAAGCCTACAACCTCGAACTTTCGCTGCGCAGGGCGGAATCTTGCGTACAATACCTGGTTTCTCAGGGAATAGATGCCGAAAGATTAACCAGCCGCGGCTACGGCGAAAGCATGCCGATCGCCCCGAACACCCTGGATAACGGGAAAGACAACCCCGACGGCCGGTCAAAAAACCGTAGAACTGAATTTAAGGTCACCAGGGACGATATCCTCTCCGCGAAAGGCGGATAGAACCAACCGGAAGCAGGGGCGGGACGATGGCGCGGCCGGCCCCTGCCGGAAGGTTAGCGGATAACAAACCTCTTTTCATAATATCTTTCATTGCGCTTGGCATCGCGGGTAACGTCACGATCAAAAAGCCGGTTCAGGTTATTGCCGGCAAGGTCCTCGAGCCGCGAATTTACATCCAGGCGGTACGTCCCTTTTTTCCACGGCTCGCGCGGGATAAAGGTAAGCGAATGATCGTTCTTGCCCACCTGCAGCTTCCCGGGCAGCAGCCTTCCCCCCGCAGTGATCAATACAACCGATTCCGGCAGGAGAAAGTGATCAAGCGGCTCGTCGGTAACTATTTCAAGCGGCGCAACGCTTCCCGCCGCAGGCAGGGTTAATTGCCAATGCGCCAGGTCGGGCGTTTTATCGTCTCTTGCTCCCGCGATAAATTTCTTGTAAAATGACTTTTCCAGGGATTTTCCATGGCGGTCCTTCCAGTCGCCGGAAACCTGCAGCGTATACTTCCGCGAGCGGACCAGCGGATTTCCCATCTCCTGGTTAGGCGCCAGCTCCCGCTTTATCCTGCCGGGATCGAGCCATACGGTAAGCACGGTGCCGGAAGGATCCCACAGTTCTGTTTGCAGGTGAAGGAACACATCGGGCAACACCTCATTTTTATCGTTCAGCAGCGCAATATGGTCGAGCGCTTCGCCTTCCCTCATGGGGGCCGAAAACTCGAAATAGAACTTCAACAGGTTCTCCGGGAGGGTATCGAGGGAGGGGTATACCGCCGTTACCATCGGCCTGGAGACCACCGTTTCGCCGGGAACGGTTAAAATACCGATGGATCTCTCCTTGTAAAAAACTTCGTACGAAGCGCCGCGGGAGAAAGGAACAAGGGGCTGAAAGGTTATATTTCCCCCGCCGGCATTGATAACGGTGCCAAGCATCGGCTCAACAGGGCTTCCCGTTACCAGTTTAACGCGTAATACTGTATCAGCGTCAGGGTAACCGGTAACAAGGTGCGCAGGAATAATAATCGCAACCGCCTTTCCGTTCTGCCAGCGAAAGCCCAACCCGCCTTGCTTTGTACACGAGCAAAAGTGCATGAATAACAAAAATGCCAGGCTATACGGTATCGCATGCCTGGCATTTTTTATGACCGGGAGCCTATAAGTTCTGCCCATTCGATGTCCAGAGGTCCAGTTCGCCGGTTGCTCTTTTCTGTAAAACGATGGCGCGGGAATCATCCAGCTTATCCAGCTGAACAACTTTCTCGAGCGGCAACACCGCGAAGGTCACCCCGGCAGTACCGGCAACACGCTCGGTAAGCGTTCCTTCAAACTGCTCGATATTCTTGTAATTTACCTTTGCCACCGGGCGGCGGTCGTTGGCCAGCACCAGGAATGAATTGCCGCCCCCGCTTAGCCTCACCATATCCACGGGCGTATTGCCATTCCCCATTTCGGCAACCGTACGGCCTTTGATGTGCGCGCCTGCGGTAAGCTCGTCCAGCGGGAAAACTACCAGCGGCGTACAGGTATAGCTGGCAATCAGGTACTTTTTGCCGTTTAGCTCACCGGTGGTAAAGGTGCGGATAGGCGAAGTAGTTTCGAACCGGCCGTGCGAAGCATGATACATTTCCAGCGATGCGTCATCCTGTTTCCCGGTAAAAGGGAACGGAATGCTCCGGAAAGAAGAGCTGAATTCTTTATTTGACAGGCCGCTCACCAGCAGCTTGCCGTCGGCATAGCCGATATCTGAAATGGTCGACACACGTAGTGAACGCCCGCGGGCATCTTTTGCGTCCTCCGCCGCTACGTTGTTAAGGGCGACGGACGAAAACCGGACATCGTTCATTGGTACCGCCTGCAATTTATCTCCTTCGAGCTTCAGCAGCGCGGGCGAGCCATCGGCAGTTTGTACCGCGAAATAGATCTTTTTAGAGATCGGGTTCACCACCATGTCAAGGATGGTCACGTTTTCTTTAGTGGTACCCAATGCATCGGCCAATTTCTGGTCAAATGCCCTGATATCTGTCGGTTGCGGTTTATCCGTACGTTTCGTATCTTTCGTATCGATGGCGAATACGGCGGCGCTCTTAGAATCGCCGACAAACAAAATTCCGTCCGGACCAAACGTTAACGCACTTACCGACCTGATCTCCGGTGTACCGGTTACGAAACCGTTCGGGGAAACTTCCGTGCGGTTGATCCCTGCAAACAGGAAAACTCCCGCGAGGCCGGCAGCGGCAAAAAGAAGTGATTTCTTCATCATCATTGAGTTTTAGGTGATTAAATAGCCCGGGCGCTTCTTCCCGGGCCCGGTGAATACGGAAAACGAGGTAAAATAGTTGGCTAACAATCGTTTAAACTCAAAAATACGATTATGTGCACACAATGGGTAATGTCGCAGATTCTTTACAATCCCACCAGGAAGATGGTCATACTGCGCGGGCCGTGGGCACCAAGCACCAGCGACTGCTCGATATCCGCCGTTTTGGAAGGGCCAGCAATAAAGGCGGCAAAACCATAAGCGCCTTCGGCGATCCGGTCATAAGCCTGGTGCATAGTAGGAACGATCTGTTCTGCCGTTACCACCATCGCCAGGTGCTGGGTGATAAAAGGCAATACGCGATGCCCCATCAGGTCTTCGGTGATCCAGCAGGCGCCGTTTTCCGCTACCGCGAAGTGCGGCTGCAGGATGGTCACGTCTACGTTCTCCAACGTATGCGGATCTGTAGCCGGGGAAATATCGTTTTCGGCGATCTCCGCCAATTCCGGGATAAATGAAACGATCCGCCCGCCCTGGAACAGTTCGGCGATCCTTGCCGGGATCTCCGCTACCGAGCCGATCCCGACTACACGCGCACCGATAGCCGTAACCACGGCGGCAAACTTCTCCACCAGGTCACCTGCCGGGAAATTCATCCCAGGATCGGGAGGTAAAGGTTGGCTGGCGGGTTGATTGGCGGCCACGGCGGCCAGGATTTTTTCACGCGACATAGGGCTCAGTTCCTGTTCTTTTTATACCATTCCCCAAATGATTCGGCCGGCGGCTCCGGCATCTCCCGCTGTTTATACCAGGGGTTCATTTGGTTACTTACCGCAAACGGCGCATATTTCAGGAATAAGCGGCCAGATTTGCCCGCAAAACGATACAATGCCGGCGACGATAAGGTGAAAGCCATCGCTTTCATGCTTACGCTTTTAACGGTAGCCGCATAGCCTTCCTGTACAATCACCTGCCGCCACTTATAGAGCTGGTCGTGGATATCGATCTTCACCGGGCAAACGTTAGAACAGGACCCGCAAAGCGTAGAAGCAAACGGGAGATCGGCATACTCCTTCATATCCAGGTTAGGGGCAAGGATGGCGCCGATCGGTCCGGCGATTGCGTTGTGGTAACTATGCCCCCCGCTCCTGCGATACACCGGGCAGGTGTTCATACACGCGCCGCAGCGGATACATTTTAAAGAATTGCGGAACTCTTTCCTGCCAAGCTGCGCGCTGCGCCCGTTATCTACCAGGATAATGTGCATCTCCTGTCCTTTGCGCGGCGTTTTAAAATGGCTTGAGTAGGTTGTAACCGGCTGCCCCGTTGCGCTTCGCGTAAGCAACCGCAGGAAAACGCCCAGGTGTTTCCGTTTCGGGATGAGCTTCTCGATTCCCATGCTGGCAATGTGCACATCCGAAAGATGCGCCCCCATATCGGCATTGCCTTCATTGGTGCATACCACAAATTCGCCGGTTTCGGCTATGGCGAAGTTAACCCCGGTGAGGGCGATCCTGCGGGTAAGAAACGTTTCGCGCAAATGCTGGCGCGCAGTTTCGGTTAATACCTGGGGGTCCGACATTCCTTTTTCCGTACCCAGGTGCCGGTGGAAGATCTCGCCGATCTCTTCTTTCTTTTTGTGGATACAGGGAAGCACGATATGGCTCGGCGGCTCTTTCGCCAGCTGAACGATCAGCTCGCCCAGGTCGGAATCGACCACGCTGATGCCCTGCCCGCCCAGGTACTCGTTGAGGTGACACTCTTCGGTGAGCATGGATTTGCTCTTCACAATGCGCTTTACATCGTGCTTTTCCAGGATCGAATGCACAATCCGGTTATGCTCGGCCGCATTGGCCGCCCAATGCACAATGATGCCGTTGGCCAGTGCGTTGGCTTCGAACTGTACCAGGTAATCCGAAAGGTTCGAAAGCACATTATTTTTGATCTGCGAGGCGGTTTCCCGCAGCAGCTCGAACTCGGGGATCCCGTGGGCAGCCCGGTCGCGCTTTTGCCGAACCCACCAAAGCGTTTCGTCGTGCCAGTTTACACGGGGCTCATCTTCGTTAAAAACGTCAGAGAGTTGTGCGTGGTCTTTATGAGTTCTTTCCATCATCCGGCGTTTAATATCTCCGCAATATGCATCACTTTTACCCCGCTCTTCTTTCTCCTGAGAATTCCTTCCATATGCATCAGGCATGACATATCTGCCGCGGTAATAAACTCGGCGCCATGTTTCAGGTGATCTTCCACCCGGTCTTTCCCCATTTTAACGGAAACCGCCTCTTCGGCCACGCAAAACGTGCCGCCAAAACCGCAGCATTCGTCCATACGGTCGAGCGGAACAAGTTCCAGGTCTTTCACCATATTCAGCAGGTAGCCCGGTTTTGAAAACCCCGGCGCCACCAGTTCCGTCATTTGCGATAGTTTGAGCCCGCGCTGCCCGTGACAGCTTTGGTGCAAGCCCACCTTATGCGGGAACCTGGCTTCCAGGTTTTCGACTTTCAGCACATCTGTTAAAAACTCGATCAGCTCGTAGATCTTTCCGCGAACGGATAAGGCCTTATCCTCTTCCTGCCCAGAATGGAGGTGGTCTTTTACATGGAGTACGCAGCTTCCCGAAGGGGCCACGATATAGTCGTATCCCGAAAAATTCTTGATAAACAGGTCGTTACACCCATGCGTGAGGTGCTCAAAGCCAGAATTGGCCATGGGCTGCCCGCAGCAGGTCTGACCTGCCGGGTAGTGCACATCAACGCCCAGCTTTTCCAGCAGCTGCAAGGTGGCAATGCCGGCGTTGGGATAAAACTGGTCGACGTAACAAGGAATGAATAAGCCTACGGTCATCTTTTTACTGTCGCCCAAGTTCACATTTTTAGCCTGATTATCCATCGTTCGCCGCTCATTATTCATTAACACCAATTCACCATTCATTCATCACTCTTAGCCAAAGCCTGGGTTACGGAATAATATTTAAGTTCGATAATGTCACCTGGCAGCGTCCGCGTATTCCAGTGTTTGTGGATCGCTACGGCAGTACCGATGGCCGTGGCCTGCGCCATAGATGCGGCATAAACTTCCCTCCCGGGAAATACCGAGGCCAGGAGGTTCATGTAAATGGCGTTCTTGCTGAAGCCACCATCCACGAAAATGCGCTTCACATTCGAGTTTTTAAGCACCAGTTGGGTCGAGCGGTATTGCTGCCCGATAATGTCGGAGATCAGCTGGTGATAGGCTTCCACATCATCCGCAAAAGCAGCCAGGTCGCGCTGTCCGAACAGCGATGCCGTAAGCGGCGCCTCTGTTTCGCGCGGCGTTTCGTTCCGTCCGCGTAGCTTTAACCGGTCTATCACCCCGGGGTCGTAATCCATGTTGCGATAAACGGCGGCCGAGGTATTAAAATGCTCGGTGATCCGTTTCACCTGCTGCTCGTGTTCAAACCCGGCGAACAGGCGCGAAGCCTTTACCGGCGTACCTTTATAGCCCATATAGCAAAGGCAATCGAGTTCCAGCTCTTCCCTGGTGAGCGGGTTGTTATTAAAGGGATTAAGCGATATGCACCAGGTACCTGTAGAAATGAGCACGAAAGGCTCGGTGAAATTCACCAGGTAGGGGATCAGCGCAGCCGAACTATCGTGAAGCCCTACGCCCACCGAATAGTTATTTCCCGGGAACGCTGCCGGTACCACGCTGTCTGAAGCGATGATGGGCGCCATCTTTTCAAGGATGCCTTCATTGCCAAGCCAGCGGTGATAGGTATTCCGGTTAAAGTTCCACAGGTTGGTGTGGCAGCCGATGCTGGTAATATCCGAACAGGGAATGCCGGAGATCAGGTAGCTCAGGTACTGCGGCAGGTGCAGCGCATATTTTATTTTCGCGAACATTTCCGGTTTCTCATGCCTGATGCGGTACAGCTGCATGCCCGAGTTCAGGCTGCCCAGCACCGGGGAGGCGGTGGCTACAGAAAAATCCGCCTCGCCGCCATACTGGTCGTAAAATTGCTTTTTCAGCGCCTCCGGGTATTCTTTAAGATAATTGTAAAGCGGGGCGACCGGCTCGCCGTTCTCGTCGATATAAACAAAACTGGCGCCGTAGGCCGAAAAATTGATGGCTTTGATCTCGAATTCCTTTTTCTTAAACACTTCGCGCAGCGAATCGAAAACAGACAACCTCAGGCTTTCGAGATTTTCGCAGGGGTCGCCATCTTCGTCCACCGTTTCGATAAACCGGGCCGAGCGCTCGTGCACCATGTTGTAATGCTCATCGAAAAGAAACAGCTTCTTGTTGGTTTTTCCAACGTCGAAAATGGCGATTACGGGGGTTGTAGAACTCATGTATAATCTATCTTGTTGGTTTTCAGCGATCAGTTGTCAGCGATCAGTTTCGCACGGCGCCGTATATAAACTGATCGCTGACAACTGACAACCTGCAACTCAAAGCCCTGTTGCTACGGTCTTCAATCCTCTACCCGAAATAAGTTTCTCTCTTACTTTCAGGTCGCGGTATAACTTAATGGGGTTTGCGGCGCCGCCGGCACGAAGCCGGGCTTCGGCCACAATGGCGCGCAGATCGGTACGGAAGGTGCCCTGCAGGATCTCCTGGCAACGCACCACATCGCTCTCTGCCTGTGCTTCCGCCAGCGCCTTACGGTCGACCAGCAGGGCCTGTGCGTAGGCCAGCATAATGGCTTCAACAGATTGCAGCAGGTCTTCGAGCGGGTCCTTTACGTTGTGTGAAGCGTCGATCATCCAGCCCAGCCCGGTGGCGTGGTCCATACCGCGGGCATCCATTCCTTCCACCAGTTCGTTAAAGATGAGGAACAGCTGGTACGGTTTAATGCTTCCGGTGGTCAGGTCATCGTCGCCGTATTTAGAATCATTGAAGTGGAAACCGCCCAGCTTGCCTTCCATCAGCAACAAGGCAACGATCTGCTCGATGTTGGCATTTGGCAGGTGGTGGCCCAGGTCGACAAGCGTATATGCCTTCGGCCCGAGCTTGTTGGCGAATAACAGCGACTGCCCCCAGTCTCCCACGGTAGTGGAATAGAAGTTTGGCTCATAGGCTTTGTACTCCACGAACACTTTCCAATGGTCAGGCAGCGCCTCGTAGATCTCCTGCAGGCTTTCGAGGGTATTCTGGAATGCTTTGCGCATGTTCAGCTGGCCCGGGAAAGTCGATCCGTCGGCGAGCCACACGGTTAACGCGTCCGAACCGAGATCGATGCCGTGCTTAATTACCTCGATATTGTGCTCGATGGCCTGTTTCCTGATCGCCTTGTCTACATTCTGCAGGGAACCGAACTTATAGCTGTGGGCCTGGTTCGGCTGGTCCTGGAAGGTATTCGAGTTTACGGCGTCGAATTTCAGTTCGTATTGGGCCGCCAATGCCTTGATCGAAGCGATGTTCCCGGGAATATCCCAGGGAATGTGCAGCGAAATGGCGCCGCTGGAACGGTTCAGTTTATGCAGCAGCCCGATATCCTCCATTTTTTCCTCCAGGTTACGCGGCTCGCCACCACCCGAAAAACGTCCAAAACGTGTACCCCCGGTCCCCAGCGCCCAGCTTGGGATAGCTACCTGGAACTTTACCAGTTTCTCTATAATTTGTTCAGCACCGGGAACCTCCGAAGCGGCAAAATCAAATCTTCGCCGATGATCAGCCTGTAGCTGGCTGTTATGCTCTTCTATTTGATAGTTTTCTATTTGCATGATTGTTCTTATTTTGCCGTCAGCGTCAGCGCCCCGCACGGGCTGCGATGACTGAACAGCTGACCGCTGACTACTGAAGTTATCTATAAAATCCCATCGCCACTCCCCCGTCCACGTTCAGGGCGTTGCCGGTCGACTTATTCAGCAGGCCACCCACGAACGCGTAGCAGGCATTCGCAATGTCGTCTGGTAGGATCACTTCGTTAAGCAAGGTACGTTTCGCGTAGTAAGCGGGCAATTCCGCCACGGTAATGCCGTATGCTTTTGCACGGCCTTCCGCCCAGCCGCCCGCCCAGATGTTGCTGTCGGCGATCACGGCATCCGGGTTAACGGTGTTTACGCGGATCTTATCAGCGCCCAGCTCTGCCGCCATTAAGCGGGTAAGGTGTGCCTGTGCGGCTTTTGCAGAACCGTAACCGGGGTTATTCGGACCGGCAACTACGGCGTTCTTCGATACGATGTTCACGATATCGCCGCCGATGGCTTGTTTACGCATCATCTCTACACCAGCCTGCGACACCAGGAACTGGCCTTTCACCAGGATATCGTACAGTTTATCCCACTCTTCGATCGAATGATCGGCAATGGACTTCGAAATGCTGATGCCCGCGTTGTTCACTACGATGTCTACACCGCCAAAAGCGAGCGCCGCATCGGCGAAGGCATCGGCAATAGAAGCTGCGTTAGTAACATCAAGGATGGTAGTTGACGACGAATCCTTACCATAAGCTTTCTGGAACTCGGCTTTCGCACCGTCCAAACGTTCCTGGTTAATGTCGTTGAGGATGACGCATGCGCCTTCTTCGGCGAATTTCTTCGCGATCGCTTTGCCGATACCGCCCGCACTGCCGGTAACCAGCGCAATGCGTCCCGACAGCGCCTTTGGCTTTGGCATCCGCTGCAGCTTGGCTTCTTCGAGCAACCAGTATTCGATATTAAAAGCTTCCTGCCGGGGAAGCGAAGTATATTCCGAAATCGCTTCGGCACCTTTCATCACGTTGATGGCGTTGATGTAGAACTCGGCGGCAACACGCGCCGTTTGTTTATCTTTCGAGAAAGAGAACATGCCCACGCCGGGGTAAAGGATCACTACCGGGTTGCTGTCGCGGATAGCCGGGCTGTTAGGATGCTTGCAGGTCTCATAATACTCCTGGTACATTTTACGGTACGCTTCGAATGCCGGGGCAAGTTTTTCCTTAAGGGCTTTAACGTCCGAAAGGTCTTCTGCAGGCTCGAGGTCAAGCACCAGCGGGCTGATCTTGGTACGCAGGAAGTGGTCGGGACAACTGGTACCCAGGGGTGCCAGCCGGCCGAGATCGTTCGAGTTGATAAATTCCAGGATGCGCGGATCGTCGGTAAAGTGGCCGATCATTTTGCGCTCGCTGGAACAGAACCCGCGGAGTACCGGCGCCAGGGAAGCGGCCTGTTTGCGGCGATCGTCGGCAGCGGGGCTCTGGATCTTCGGACCGCCGAAGGCAGCTCCTTTTTTCGCATAGCTTTGCTCAAGATAGTCAGCGCAAGCTTCAATCACCTCAAGGGTGTTGATATAGCTTTCGTAAGCCGTATCACCCCAGGTGAATAAACCGTGCGACCCCAGCATAATACCGCGGATGCCAGGGTTCTCGTCGAGGCATTGCTTCAGCATCAGGCCCAGCTCAAAGCCTGGTTTCTGCCATTTTACCCAGCCGATCTTTCCGCCGAACAATTCCTTGGTGATCTTTTCGCCGTCTTTCGCTGCCGCAATGGCGATGGCGGCATCAGGGTGCAGGTGATCGATGTGCCTGAACGGCAGGAATCCATGCAGCGGCGTATCAATGGAAGGGGCCTTAGAATCGAGGTCGTAAATGCAATGGTTGAACAACTCTACCATCTCGTCCTCGTGCTCGATACCGCGATAAATATTTTTCAGGCTGCGCAACCGGTCTACGTACAGCGCGGCTAACCCGCTCTTTTTCAAAGTGCCCAGGTCGCCACCGGAACCTTTTACCCACATTACTTCTGTTTCCTGGCCCGTTAACGGGTCTTTCGCCATGGCCTTGCAGGAGGTGTTCCCCCCGCCGTAATTGGTGAGCCGCAGATCGGCCCCGAGTAAATTTGACCTGTAAATGAGCAGAGCCACTTCGTCACCGGCCAATTTTGCCGCTTCAGCTTCGTCCCACAAATAACTTACATGCTTAAAACGCGTTGTTTCGACTGACATTTCTATTCTGAATTTTTAATTTTTACTTTCTACTATTTGATGGAATTCCCGTATCCAACAATAAACACCGACAGGATAATGGTAATGATACCCACGATCACCGTTGAAAATGTTTTCTTTGACACCCCTTTCCACTCTTTTAACACGATCCCCCAGGTATTGGCGATCAGGATTATAAAGGCCATGTGAAGGATCCATGAACTGGCGCCGTTGCCCATCTTGCTTTCGCCCATACCGTAGAAAAAGAACTGAAGGAACCAGGTCGTGCCGGCAATAGCCGAAAAGAGGTAGTTCTTAAGCAGCGGTGTTTTGGCGTTGCCATAGTCGCTGAAGGTTTTATTACGCGCGTTCAGGATCATACACCAGATAAAATTGGTGAGCAGGCCTCCCCAAAGCACCACCACGTAGGTAACGTTGTTCTGGTACAGGAAATTGGTGGTTTCGGCAGGGTTGGCGGCTTTCCATAAGGCATTCGCGGTATCGGCCATGGGCTTGCCCGCCTCTATGCCGAAGCTGAAACACGCGCTTAATACGCCGGAAACGATCCCCACAAAAAGCCCGAGGCCGAATTTGTATTCTGTTTTCACTTCCACGCCATGCGGATCGGCAGACGATGACCGGAGCTCTTTTTCTTTCATCATACCCGCTTTTCCGCAAATGATAATACCGATCACGCACACCGCCAGGCCTGCCATCACGGTAAGCCCCCAGGGCGTGCTGGTAAACATCGAGAAGGTATCTTTCCCCGCTGCAGGGTTAAAGTCATAATAAATAGACGGCAGGATAGAGCCGAACACCATACACAAACCGAGGATGATGCTGCTTCCAAGCGAAACCCCCAGGTAACGCACACCCAGGCCGTAGGTGAGGCCCCCGATACCCCATAACACCCCGAACAGGAAGGTCAGGCCAAGCACGGTACCCGGCTGCTCAGCAATGATGCCGCCAAATCCCGGGATAGTTAAATACGCCGCGACAGGCGGTACGATGAGCCAGGAAAAGATCCCGCCCACGATCCAGTAGCTTTCCCAGGCCCACCCTTTCACTTTTTTGTAGGGAATGTAGAAGCTACCGGAAGCGAATCCCCCGATGAAGTGGAAAATGACACCAAAAATTGCTTGCATTGATGATTAAGGTTTACGATTGGTAAATAACGCCCTAAATTATAGAACAGTTAAACAGCACCTGTCATGTACTGTCATGAAACCGGCCAAAAAATTACGTAAAGAAATTACCGAATCGCCCCGGTAATTTTTTGCTTGCAGTTCGATATTTGATTCATACTTTTAACTTTAACCAATTTTTAAACGCTCACGGTACAAAGGATCATGGAGAAGAAGTTAGTTGTGTGGATGGGGATCATCCTTGCGTGCCTGGCTATAGGTCCTGTTTTTGGACAAGGTACCTCCAACAAGGGAACTGACTTTTGGGTCGCCTATACCGGCCACGTCGACGGAACCCGGTCCAGGCTCACGCTCTTCCTCACTTCACAAAAAGAGGCCGTGGTAAATATCAATGCCGGCGGCACCGACCTCGCCCCCGTTACCGTACCCGCCAACCAGGCTGTGCCGGTAGTGATCGATCCCAATGTGTACGGGAACGTATACATCGGTGGATCGGACCAGGTCGTTCCGCATAGCGGGATCCATGTAACCTCCGATGTGCCGATCGTGGTGTACTCGCACATCGCCATTTCGGCCAGGTCGGCGGCCACGCTGATCTTTCCTACAAAATCGCTCGGAAAGGAGTATTATACCATCGCATTTAACCAGTCGCTGAGTACGGCTACCGAAACGAAGCTCTCGGAATTTACCATCGTGGGCGTGGAAGACGCCACGGAGGTGAAGATCACGCCATCCCAGGCAAGTATAAATGCTACCCACGCCAAAGACGTTCCTTTTACCATTACTTTAAATAAGGGGGATATTTATCAATACCAGTCCGTTATCGACATCACCGGCAGCAGAATAGAAACCGTGGGTTCCTGCAAACCGCTGGCGGTATTCTCGGGAAGTACCAAAAACGGCTTCTGCGAGAGCGGAAACCCGGCAACCTCCGGCGAAGACAACCTGTACCAGCAGCTATTGCCCTTAACTGCATGGGGGAAGAACTTTGTAACCGCACCCTTTTACAATACAGTACACGGTGCTACCGATATCTTCCGGATCATCGTGGGCGCCGATAACACCACCATTAAGGTGAATGGGTCGGTCGTCAACGCCAACGCCACCCGGTTAAATAACCCGTACGCCAAGGGAAGTGTGATCACCTTTACCAGCCAAACCGCTAATACGGTAGAAGCCGACCACCCCATCAGCCTCACGCAGTTTCAAACTACGCAGTCATGCAACCCCAATAATACGGCAGGCAGGTCAGGCCCCTACGTAGGCGACCCGGAGATGACCGTTCTGAACCCCATCGAGCAAACGCTGAGCGATGTGACCGTGTACTCGGCGGTATCGAGGACCGACGCCCCGACCGCCATCGAATCCCATTACATCAATATCATCCTGCTCACGTCAGACATCCCGAACCTTAACATCGATGGGCAAGCCATACCCGCAAACCAGTTCGTGGCAATCAACAACCAATATAGCTACCTCATTTACGACGTGACCGGTTCCTCGAAAATAAACCCCTCCCACCGCATCACTTCCAAGCAAGGTTTCGTAGCAATCGCCTATGGCTATGGGCAGTACGAATCATATGGATACCTGGCCGGCTCCGACCTCAAAAACCTGAATGCCTTTATCGAGCCGAAGCTGTTGGCGAATAACACCACCGTCATCAATTCAGGATGTACCAAACAATCGTATTCGTTCTCCCTGCGTCTTCCGTATATTACCACTAATATCAAGTGGGACCTGGGCAACGGTACTTTTTATGAAGACACCAACCCCGCTTACATCACCGAAACGGGGTCTTCTGTAACTACGTATAAATATGCTTATACCGGGCCTGTGCCCGCCAGGTATACAGAGGCGAAAACATATACGGTAAAAGCAGATGTGCTTAACCCTTCGCCCAGCGGATGTGATCCGCACGAAGAGATCACGTTCGGTTTCGATATCTTCGATCCGCCGATTGCCTCCTTTACCGCCCCGGCAGAAGCCTGCGCCAAAGTAAATGTCGAATTCAAGGATACCAGCCGGGAAGGCGGCAAAAAAAACACTTCATGGCTCTGGGATTTCGGCGACAACACTAAATCCACCGACCAAAACCCCGTTCATGCCTATGCCGCCGGCAACAAGACATACACGGTAACGCTCATTACCACGGGCGAAAGCGGCTGCGAATCGCTCTCAGCCACTAAAACCATCAGGGTAAACAGCTTGCCGGTGCCGAAGTTCGAGTACACAAAACCTGCCTGCGAGACCAAACCTATGATATTTACCGACGCCTCTGCAACGGTCAACGGCACGATCACCGCCTGGACCTGGAACTTTGGCGACGGCTCCCCGGAGGAAACGTTTGCCGGCAACGCACCGGTGTCGCATACATACGCCAGCGCCGGGACCTACCAGGTAACGCTGAAGCTGACTACCAGTCTTGGGTGTACCGACATTTCGGTGGCCATACCCGTAAAAGTGGAGCCGCTGCCAAAGGTTGATTTCCAGCTTCCCGATTATTGCCTGGACGACCAAAATGCCGTTTTCACCAATAAAACGACCATTGCCGACAATTCCGCGCTCACTTACGAATGGGATTTCGGCGACCGGAATGCCAATTCCCTGCGCCCCAATCTCGCCGCAAACCGCAACGCCAGTCACCAATACACCGAAACAGGATATTACACCGTCAGGCTGAAAGTTATCTCGGCCGCAGGCTGCGAAGTTACCCTGGCCAAAGAGTTCCGGGTGAACGGAAGTGTACCGGTACCTGCTTTCAGTGTGATTAATGCCGCTACATTATGCAGCACAGAGCCTGTGAGCTTTAAGGACGAATCGTCGGTAAAGATCTTCGGCGAGCTCACCCGGATAGAATGGTATTATGATGCAGACGGCCATCCCCTCGATATGGAGGCGGATGAAGATCCCGGCCTTCGTTCGGCGCCCAAAACCTACACCCACCGGTATCCCGCCTTCCACACCGAAACAGTGGTAAGGGTAAAAGTAAAAATGAAGGTTTTTTCAGGCGGATCGTGCTTTAACGAGGTCGATAAGGTGATTGAACTGAAAGGGGTGCCCGAGGTGGTGTTTGGCCCCATCCCTTCTATCTGCCAGGAAAAAACCCCGGTAATGCTTAACCAGGCGCACGAGAAAACAGGCTTATTTAGCGGCCATGGTGAATACTCCGGGCGGGGCGTTTCAAAGTCGGGCCTGTTTAACCCGGCCGTAGCCGGACCAGGAACGCACACCATTACCTATACCTGGTTTGGCGGTAACGGATGCATAGGTCAGCAAACGGCTACCGTAGAAGTGTACCCGTCACCTACGGCCGCTGTTGCCGAAGAAAGCTTCCGCCTGCTGGAGGGAAACAGCAAAATGCTTATTGCCTCGTCGGCCGTGCCGGGTGTAACGTATAAATGGACGCCGTCTGCCGGTCTCGATCACGATGATATTCCGAACCCGGTGGCCTCTCCGACCGACGACGTTATTTACACGGTGACCGTCTCTTCCCCCAACCAGTGCACCGCTTCGGCCACCGTGAACGTTAAAGTACTAAAGCTCCCGCTGGTCCCTAATGCATTTACCCCTAACGGCGATGGCATTAATGACACCTGGAACATCAAATACCTGGCTGACTATCCCGGAGCCACGGTTGAAGTGTTTAACCGGTACGGCGAAAAGGTATTCTCCCAGAAAGGTTATGCCGCCGGTTGGGACGGAAAAACCAACGGTTACTTTCCTGTAAACGGCACTTATTACTACATCATCGATCCCAAAAACGGCAGGAAACCGATTTATGGATCGGTAGCCATTATCAGGTAGCAGGTCCTTACCGTTATTTTAACAGTTCTTCCTGTTTAAGCACGCGCATGATCGCCTCCTGCACCACCAGCTTCGAGTCCTGGAAACCGTGAGAGTTCAGCCAGATATTCACCATCAGCACATATTCCTCCTTGCTGATGGTAACGATGCCGATTCGGCGTTCGGGCGACTTAAGCACATCTGCCGACTCGTCGATCACCCGGTTAATGATCCCCTTCACCTGGTCGAGGTCGGCATCATATTTAAACTTTAGCTCGATATCCAGGCGCCGGCTTCCCTCCTGGCTGATGTTAATGATCACTTCGTTGGATAATTTGCTGTTGGGTATCACCACGGTGCGGTTGTCGAACGTGGTTACGATCGTGTAAAAGATCTCGATGGAAGTAACCGTTCCCTCCTGTCCCTGGGCGACGATGTTATCGCCTACGCGGAAAGGCTTGAGCAGCAGGATGAGCACGCCGCTGGCAAAATTCTGCAGGGTGCCCGATAGCGCCAGGCCGGCAGCCACGCCGAAGGCACCGATCACGGCGGCAAAGATGGTCATCTGGATGCCCACGATCTGCATCACGCCCAGTACCAGCAGCACACGCATGGCCGTTACCGCCAGGCTGAGCAAAAACGGCTTAAGGGAAGCGTCCACATCCTTTTTGTTCATGTGGTTATGCAGCCACCCGGAGATGAGCCGGATCACCCACAGCCCTATAAAAAAGACCGCGATGCCCAGCAGGATCCCGGGGCCATGGGTCAGGATCCAGTCGTACGCTTTATCGTAAAATTTATCGGCTTTCGCTTCGGTTGCCACAGTATTTTTTACACCGGGAACAACCGAACGTAGTATTTTGTTAGGTGCTTTATCAAAAGTCGAATTGCCAAAGAGTTGCCATAGGCTATTTCGCAGTTGTTCGTCGTTGCGCAACAATCCGTGGCCCAGCCAATAAGACGTTCCTGTTCCTGGTTGATTACCAGTTGCCTAAAAAACCCTTTAAAGGTTGGCCCTATGGACCAACCTCGCTTTACCTTCAGTTCGTTCCCGACGGGGCTTTTGCCGGCGCCGCGTTCTTTACATATTTTTCCAGCCACTGGTTTTGCTCCCAGAGCATGTGCAGCAGGTTTTCTTTACCGCGATAGCTGTGTGCCTCGTAAGGCAGGAACACAAAACGTACGGTACCGCCAAAACCTTTAATGGCACTGAACAACCGTTCGCTGTTAATGGGGTAAGTGCCGGTATTATCGTCAGAGTCGCCGTGGATAAGCAGGATCGGCGTTTTGATCTTGTCGGCATAGCTGAAAGGGCTCATTTCATAATATAGTTTTGGTTCCTGCCAATAGGTACGGTCTTCGTTCTGGAAGCCGAAAGGTGTTAAGGTACGGTTATAGGCGCCGCTCCTGGCAATACCCGCTTTAAACAGGTTGGTATGGGCCAGCAGGTTAGCGGTCATAAAAGCGCCGTAGCTGTGTCCGCCTACGGCTACACGGTTACGGTCGCCTACGCCCAGGTCCACCAGCTTGTTAATGGCCGCTTCGGCATTCAGCTGCAGTTGCTCCACGAAGGTATCATTCGGTTTCTTGCCTTCTTTGGCAACGATAGGCATTTCCGCATTGTCGAGAATGGCATATCCCTGGGTCACCCAAAAGATCGGCGACGACCATGCGATGGTGGTAAAGCGGTCCTGCGAGCCACGGATCTGGGCGGCGTCGGCGGCAGAGTTAAACTCGCGCGGGTAGGCCCAGATCACCACGGGCAGTCTTCCGTCGCGGTCTTTGTTGTAACCTTTGGGCAGGTAGAGGTCGCCGGTAAGGTCCACCCCATCTGCACGTTTGTAGGAAATTTTCTGTTTTGTAATGCCTTCCAGCTGCGGATAGGGGTTCTTAAAGTCGGTAATCGCTTTCTCTGATACCGGGGCCGATAGCTCGCGAATAAAATAGTTCGGCACCATGGTCTGCGATTCTTTGCGCGTAAGCACCGTGAGCTTCACCGGGTCTATCACATCGGTAATACTTTCAAAGGTACCAGCCGCACTGCGCCAGATGATGTCGTTCTTCCCGGTTTTCAGGTCATATTTCGCCAGGAAAGGCAGGTCGCCGTTTGGAGAAGAGCCCACCGGGTTGTTCATCAGCAGCTTGGTACCCCCATCGAGCGTGAGGATCACATTGCGGCCGTACTTGTTCTTCGTGGTAACCGGGGCGCCCGGGTTGCTGTACGCATCGGTTTGGCTGCGGTCGAACAGTTTTTCCAGCTTCCCGGTGCTTGGGTTGTACACGTCGGTGCGGTTGATCTGCGCAGAGCGAAGTCCTTCGGTAACCAATGCAAAGGTGGCGTCTCCCCAGCTGATCCCGCGGAAGCGGTATTGCGTACGGAACAACTCCTTTTGTACACCGGTAAAGGGAGCGCTCAGTGCGTATACCACATCATGGTAGGTCATTTTGTTTTTGATCAGGCCGCTGTCCAGCGGGAATGCCCAGGTAACGGTGGCCGGTTCGTCATCGCGCCAGTCGAAACCACGTGCAATGTTCTGGGTATTGTCGTTCCCGGAGGGGGTGCCTTCTGCCGATGGGAGCTCCGCCAGCGTCTTTACTACTTTACCGGTAAGATCCGTAATGGTAACCGTAGACGGGAAACCGGAAGAAGTAACGAGGTAAGAAAACGGCCTGCGGAGCGTGCGCACCATCATATACTTTTTATCCGGAGAAAGCGACACCGTACTGTAGATGGCCGGTTTGCCTATAGGTGTTTCGATACCGCCTTTGTTTTGCACCAGCTGCGAAGTGGCATAAAAGCCGAAGAGCTGCTCATCATACGGTGATTTGATCAGGTCCTGGTAAGTTACGCTCGGCGCGGCTTTGCCCAGGTTCTGCTGTATGGTAGGGCCTTTGGGCGAAAGCGGGCGTGCCGGCGCCATGGCCGCAGAAGCCGTAGTGACGCGGTAGATCACGGTATTATTGTCGAGCCAGGTAACGCCGCCGCCGCCGAAACCACCGCCCAGTACCACATTAAGCGGTTTTTTATTGTACTTAACGGCTTTATGCGTAGCTACGTCGATCATGTAGAGGTCCACGCTCTTCTGGGTGGTTTGCGTAAACATAATCTTCGACTCGTCGGGGCTCCAGCTTACGCCTCCCGCGAGGAGCGGGACCGGCAGGCCCGTTACCGGGAAGCTTTTGCCGGTACGGATATTCCGCAACGTAAAGTTATTGATGAATGACTGCCTGCTGGGGGCGAAGTTATTGGGGTTGATGCGCAGCCCCGCCACCCGGAGTTCCGGCATCGCCAGCTCTTCTACCGAAGGATAAGAGTTGCGCTCCATGAGCAGCATCCATTCAGCTTTGCTGTCGATATTTACGCCGGGCGTAGGTTTAGCCAACAAAAGGTCGGCAATTTCTTTGGGAGGAGTTTGGTAGCTTACCGCATCTTGTGCATTTGCACCTGCCGCGGCAAGCAGCAGCAAACCAAGTAGAGCTTTTTTCATGTGAACTGGATTTTGTTAAACGTAAATATACCGGCTTTCGCCGGAAGATACATGCATCCAGTATAACTAAACCGTTACTTAGTCGCGGTCTTTTGACAATTTAGCGATCCGTAGCGGGTTGGAGGTCAGGTCGGCGGTTTCGCGTCTCCGTTGAACCACTTTTACGGCGAGGAACATGGCTTCCCTGAAAGAGGTTTCAGACGCCAGGTTCTTACCGGCGATGTCGTACCCGGTACCATGGTCGGGCGATGTACGCACCACCGAAAGACCGGCGGTAAAGTTCACCCCGTTATGAAAGGCGATGTGTTTAAAGGGGATCAGTCCCTGATCGTGGTACATGGCCAGCACCGCGTCAAATTTCTTGTAGGTATGATTCGCGAAAAAACCGTCGGCCGGGTAAGGTCCGAACGCGAAGATCCCGGCATCTTTGGCCGCCTGGATAGCGGGGTTGATAATTTCCAGCTCTTCTTTCCCGATCACGCCGTTATCGCCCGCATGCGGGTTTAACCCAAGCACGGCGATCCGCGGCTTCTGGATCCAAAAGTCTGTTTTCAGGCTCTGCTGCATCAGCGCAAGCTTGGAGAGGATGCTTTCCTTGGTGATCCCGGAGGCCACTTCGCTTACGGGTACATGACCGGTAACCACCCCTACCCGGAGGTCTTCGCCTACCATGAACATCAGCGAGTCGGAGGCATTTACCCGCGACTGGATATATTCAGTATGCCCGGGAAACCTGAACTCTTCGTTCTGGATGGTGTGCTTATCGATCGGGGCGGTCACCAGCGCGTCGATCTTTCCCGACAGGAGATCGTCCATGGCGCGCTGCAGCGACTGGAACGCGAACTTGCCGCCTGTTTCGCCGGCCTGCCCCGGCTCGATCTTCACATCTTCCTCCCAGCAATTGATCATGTTCGCCCGTTTATGGTGTGCCTGGCTGGCATCGGCAATCACGTTAAAATTAAACTCCTGGATGCCCAGCGTCTTCCGGTAAAAAGACGTGATCTTGGTATGCCCGTAAACTATCGGGGTAAAAAAATCCAGGATGCGGTTCTCTGCAAGGGTCTTTATGATAATTTCGGGCCCGATCCCGTTCACATCACCGATGGAGATCCCGATTTTAATTTTGTCGCTCATACTTTTATAGGTGTACGTAACACGTTATGGGGTGCAAAATAAGGACTTTTTTTGCAACATGGTGGTAAGGCCGGACGTTTGACGTCGTACGATGTACGTTTCCTCTCCCTCTTTTAAAGAGCGCAGCTAAGCGCCCGGGCGCCGGACGTTAAACGGCGAACGTTCAACCCGCCGAATATTATTAGTTTTGTACCAAACAACACGATGTCTGTCAAAGCCAAAAAACACCTAGGTCAGCACTTTCTTACCGACAAGAACATTGCCGAAAAGATCGTAAAGAGCCTTCACCATACCGGCCAGTACAACACCGTGCTCGAGGTTGGCCCGGGCATGGGTATCCTGTCTGATTTCCTGCTGAAGGAAACGGCGTACGAAACCTACCTGGTGGATGTGGATACCGAATCATACCTTTTTCTAAAAAACAAATACCCGCACCTGGAAGACCGGCTGATCAACGGAGATTTCCTGGCCCTAAATTTCGAAAAGCTATTTCCCGGGAAACTGGCCGTGATCGGTAACTTTCCCTACAATATTTCCTCGCAGATCCTGTTTAAGATCCTCGGCCACCGCGACCAGGTAGCGGAAGTGGTGGGTATGTTCCAGAAAGAAGTGGCCGAGCGATGCGCCGAGAAACCGGGCAGCAAAGAATACGGCATCCTGAGCGTTTTCCTCCAGGCCTATTACAAGGTCGAATACCTGTTCACCGTAAAAGCAGGCGTTTTTAACCCGCCCCCAAAGGTGCTCTCTGCGGTGATCCGGCTTACCCGAAACGAAACGAACATGCTGGACTGCGACGAAAAACTATTCTGGCAGGTGGTAAAAGCGGGGTTTAACCAGCGGAGAAAAACACTGCGAAACGCCTTGTCGGCTGTAATAAGCAAGGAACAAATGGGCGACGATCCCCTGTTAGACCTTCGCGCGGAGCGGTTGAGCGTGGAGGACTTTGTGAGATTGACGAATTTGGTGAAGAGGTACCAGTTATCAGTGACCAGTGACAGCAACCGGCCTTAAGATCATCACCCGATACGAAACCAACTAATCACTGATTACTGACAACTGATCACTGATTACTGACAACTGATTACTGACAACTGATCACTGACAACTGACAACCGACCACTTCCCATGAAAAAGATCCTCATCGCCGACCCCCTTCACCCCGCCTTTAAGCAGCGCGCAGAGGAGCTCGGTTTTATCGTAGACGATTTTCCCGCGTATACGCGCGAGCAAACGCTAGCGGTAATCCACCGGTACGAAGGACTTGTTATCCGCACCAAGTTTCTCATAGACCGCGAGATCATGGACGCAGGCGCCAGGCTGGAATTTATTGCACGGGCAGGCGCGGGTATGGACAATATCGATGTGACGTATGCCGAAGAAAAAGGCATCGCCTGTATCCATGCCTCCGAAGGGAACCGCGATGCCGTTGGCGAACATGCCATTTCGCTGCTGCTGGCGTTAATGAACAATTTACTGAAGGCCGATAAAGAGGTGCGCAGTCTCCGCTGGGACCGGGAAGGCAACCGCGGCCTGGAACTGGGCGGCAGGACCGTCGCCATTATCGGGTATGGCAATACCGGGCGAAGCTTTGCCGCAAAATTACGCGGGTTTGGCGTGCGTGTACTGGCTTACGATAAATATAAAACGGGTTTTGGCGATGAGCACGTAACAGAGGCCAGTATGGAGGAAGTGGTAAAACTTGCCGACGTGCTCAGCCTCCACCTCCCCCTTACCCCCGAAACGCGCCAACTCGTAAACGAAGAATACCTGTTCCATTTCCGGAAACCCTTCTTCCTCCTTAACACGTCCCGCGGGGAGATCGTTAACACAGCGGCCGTACTCAGGTACCTGCGCGAAGGAAAGATCCTGGGCGCGGGCCTCGATGTTCTCGAAACGGAAAAATTCCCGGAACTCGGCCAAACACCCTGGTTTAAAGAGCTGGCGGGAAGCGACAACGTGATCCTCACTCCGCACGTAGCGGGATGGACGGTGGAATCGTACAGGAAGATCAGCGAGGTGTTGGGGGAGAAGTTGTCAGGATTGGTCGGCGACCAGTAATCAGCTGTCAGTTAGCGTTTTATACGCAATGGCTAACCAGAGAGAAGACCTGATCACCGGTAACTGATCATTGATTACTTTTTAATTTTGAAATCTGAAACCTAAAATACTACCTTCGTGTTACACACAAACAAGACTATACTGCCCGGCTGGTATAGTCTTGTTTGTTTTATATAGTAAACCGAAATACGTGCGAAATGGCAGATGTAACCTACTACACCAAAGAAGGAATTGACAAATTAAAGGAAGAACTTCATCACCTGAAGACAGAAGGCAGGGCGAATATTGCCAAAGCGATAGCGGAAGCGAGAGATAAAGGCGACTTGTCTGAGAACGCAGAATATGATGCAGCTAAAGAAGCCCAGGGGCTCCACGAAACAAAAATCGCGAAACTCGAAGGTACGCTCGCAAGCGCCCGCCTGATCGACGAATCAAAGATGGATAATTCGAAGGTATTGGCCCTATCGAAAGTGATGATCAAAAATGTAAAGAACGGTGCCACCATGACGTACCAGTTGGTTTCGGAAACAGAAGCCGACCTGAAGTCGGGTAAGATCTCCGTGAAATCACCTATCGCTAAAGGACTGCTGGGCAAATCAGTGGGCGATAAGGCGCAGATCGAGGTCCCCGCCGGGAAAATGGAATTCGAAATACTGGAAATATCGAGGTAATTCCCGGTTAGACGTCCAAACTAAAATACTTTTAAGCTTAGTACTACCGAATATGTCCCTATTCTCCAAAATCGTTGACCGCGAGATCCCTGCACACATAGTTGCCGAGACGACAGAATTCCTGGCTTTCCTGGATATCCACCCGCTTACGAAAGGACACTTGCTGGTGATCCCGAAAAAGGAGGTAGACCAGCTGTTCGATCTTGACGATGAAACGTATGTGGGATTGATGATCTTCGCCCGCGTGGTAGCTGCCGGTCTTAGGGATGCGATTCCCTGCGAACGCATCGGCGTAACCGTGATCGGCCTGGAAGTGCCTCATGCGCACATTCATCTCATCCCGATCGATACGATGGACGACATGAATTTCAGCAGGCCGAAGCTTAAGGTAAGCGGCGAAGAGCTGGAGGCCATCGCCGAAAAGATCAGGTCGGCATTGAGTTAGCCGGCGTTTATACGATCCGCTTCGAGTTATCTTTTACGAACGATTCCCATCCCGAATAACTTTTTTTACTTGTGCCGGCCGCAATGTTTCGCTGGAAAGCATGGCAAACGGCCACCGCAAGTCCGTCTGTGGCGTCGAGGAACTCGTGCGTTTCGGTAAATTTAAGCAGGTTCTGAAGCATAACGGCCACCTGCTCCTTCCCGGAATTCCCGTTCCCGGTGATAGACTGTTTGATCTTTCGCGGTGAGTATTCAAAAAAGGGCATGCTCCGGGATAACGCCGCAGCAATGGCCACTCCCTGCGCCCGGCCCAGCTTTAACATGACCTGTATATTTTTGCCGTAGAAAGGCGCTTCGATGGCCAGGCAATCCGGGTGATATTGGTCTATGAGCGTAACGGTCCGTTCGAAGATGTGCTTCAGCTTAAGCCCGTGATCGTCAAGGTGATCAAGCTTTACCACCCCCATGCTAAGGAGGGAGAGCGATTGTTTTACTTCCTTTACCAGCCCGTATCCCATGATAGCCGTCCCGGGATCGATACCCAGGATGACACGTTCTTTGGACTTTTCCGTTACTAACATGTGCAAGTATAAGGAATAATGGAGATGCGCGACCAAACCGTACCGGCTAAATTCTGTTATGTGCACATAAGGCAATTACCTGTCAGATCTTCGGCATGATTATTCATTATCCAATATTCATTATTCATCCCGGTAATCCTTAACATTGCACAAAATCGCTTCCTGTTTGAAACAACGATACAAAAAAACCTTCAGCATAGTGGTTAAAGCGGCTGTAGTGATACTGGCGTTCGCCTTTATCGTACACAAGCTCCAAACGGACAAATACCTGGCAGACTTTAAGCGGATCATCGACAACCTGGCCGAATGGCACGTAAAAGCGACACTTGGCGCGGTAATATCGCTGATGCTGGTTAACTGGACGCTAGAATCATTTAAATGGAAGTTCCTGGTGAGCCGTATTGAAGCGATCAGTACCTGGAAAGCGATCGAGTCCGTATTCTGCGGCTTAACATGGGCCGTGTTTACCCCCAACAGGATCGGTGAATATGGTGGCCGGGTGTTCTTCCTTTCGCCGCGCAAACGGATCTTCGGGATCTTTGCCATGGGGGTGGGTTCGGCAGGCCAGATGGTGATCACCAACCTGCTGGGAGGCCTGGCATTGCTTTGGTTCATCACCCGTTTCGTAGAGCTGGACAACGTGCTGCTGCATTATGCCGTTGCATTCCTTACTTTCGTGTTCTGTGCGTTCTTCCTCCTTTTCTATTTCAACATCCGGCTGGTGGCGAGCCTGCTGAATGCCATCCGGTTCCTTAAGCCTTTCCGCAAGTTCTTCAAGGTGCTTGCCAGTTACCCCATGCACGAGCTGCTGAGGGTATTCCTGCTCAGTGCCGGCCGGTTTGCGGTGTTCACCTTCCAGTATTACCTGGTCATCCACCTGCTCATCCCGGCGCTGCCGGCATTTGAAATGGTAATGATGGTGTTCATCCTGTTTTTTGTGCAGTCGGCCCTGCCCTCGCTCGACCTGCTGGATGTAGGTGTACGCAGCCTCACCGCCACTTATTTTTTTAGCTATATTACCGACCAGCAGGTGGCCATTATGGCTGCGGCTTCTGCCATCTGGTTGGTAAACCTGATCATTCCCGCTATTTTAGGGACTATTTTCGTTCTTAAACTCCGATTTTTTTGATGGTTCCTGCGCTGATCCTTTATGTCGTTATTACTGCGCCCTATGCGCTGATCATGGTCTTCCTGATCAGGGGATGGCACCGGAACCCCAACTTCACGACCAACGGCGACCTGCAGCAAGCAAGCGCCGGGGCGCGGACGAAGGTGAGCATCCTGATCGCCGCGCGCAACGAAGAAGAAAATATCAGCAAAACCATCAACGACATCCTGGCGCAGGATTACCCCCGGGAACTGTATGAGCTGATCGTCGCCGACGACCATTCTACTGACCGGACTTCAGAGATCATCAGCTCTTATGCGGCCGAGGGCGTAAGGCTGCTGAGCCTGCGGGAAGATCGCGCACTAAACTCCTATAAGAAAAAGGCCATTGCGGATGCCATCGACCTTTCTACCGGCGACCTGATCGTCACCACCGATGCCGACTGCCGGATGTCGCCCGCATGGCTTAGCACCCTGGTCTCTTTTTACGAAAGAACCGATGTGTTACTGGTCTCCTCTCCCGTGGTTTATTTCCAGGAGCAGGACCATTTCGAGAAATTGCAAACGCTCGAATTTTCCTTCCTGATCGGACTCGGCGCAGCCATGATCGGCAACAACATCCCCTCCACCTGCAACGGCGCCAACCTGGCGTACCGCAAAAGCGTTTTCTACGAGCTGGAAGGATTTAAGGGTATCGACGACCTCGCCTCGGGCGATGATGAGCTCTTCCTGCACAAGGTGACCTCCCGTTATCCCGGCAGGGTAGGTTTCTGCAAGTCGGAACAGGCTATAGTATACACCCATGCCAAGCCTGATTTAACGGAATTTATCCGCCAGCGGAAACGATGGGCTTCTAAAACAGTAAAGTATAAGAACAAGAAGATAGTAACTCTTGGGATCTGTATCTGGGCATTCAACCTGGGGATATTGCTCGGCGCGCTTGCCGGCTTCTTTATTCCCGGTGGCTGGATTTTCATGGGGGCAATGCTCTGCGCCAAGTTTATACTGGAGCTCATCTTCCTGGTACCCGTTACGCGTTTTATCGGGCGTGCCTGGCTCATCCTGTACCTGCCCTTGCTAACGGTGCTTCACGTGCTGTACATGGTGCTCATCGGTCTGCTCGGGAACTCCGGAAAATATGTATGGAAAGGTAGGCTGGTAAGGTAAACCCGGGCAAATTTTATACATTTATCGCCGATGCACGATACCCCGTCCCGGCGCACCTGGAGAAAATTTAAACGCAACCCGCTTGCTGTTTCGGGGATGATATTTATTCTTTTTATGCTGCTCTGCGGCCTACTGGGGTACTTGGTCGTTCCGGATAAAACGCCGATGGCCAATGACATGCTGCTGCAGCTCAGCATAAAAAAGCCGGGCTCCGTGTACACCCTCCTCAAAGTACGGAAAAACGAACAGGTAGATACCGCAGGATTTTTCCGCCTGATGCTATACGGGCAGCCTACGTTTTTCAGGCGTATTCCCATCACCTCGTACCGCGTAACCGACGATTCGGTGATGGTGCGTGAATATATCGGCGACGAAGAGCAGGCCGAAGAATCCGGTTACGCCATCGCCGAAGTGGCCGGCATGAAGCAATACCCGGCCGTGAGCAAGCTCTCGGGCGGGGCGCTGAAAACCTATATCGAAAAAGAGCACCTCGAACAGCGCCGTTACCTGCTGGGTACCGACGTATACGGCCGCGACCTGCTCAGCCGGCTGGTGCTGGGCATCCGGGTTTCGCTGTCGGTAGGCATTATGGCCGTACTTATTTCCCTGGCGATCGGCATTTTCTTTGGCGCCCTCGCGGGCTATTACGGCGGCAAGACCGACACCCTGATAAGCTGGTTTATGAACGTGGTATGGTCACTGCCCGCCCTGCTGCTCGTGATCGCTATCTCTTTCGCCCTTGGTAAGGGGTTCTGGCAGATCTTTATCGCCGTTGGCCTTACCATGTGGGTGGATGTAGCGCGACTTGTGCGGGGCCAGGTGATGGTACTAAAAAACGCGGGTTACGTAGAAGCTGCCCGGGCCATGGGATTCAAGGATTCCCGCATCATCCTGAAACACATCCTGCCCAATACCTGGGGCAGCGTACTCGTGATCGCCTCTTCTAACTTTGCATCGGCCATCCTGCTCGAAGCCGGGCTCAGCTTTCTCGGCTACGGCGCCCAGCCCCCCATGCCAACCTGGGGCGCCATGATCAAAGAGCACTACGGCTACATCATTATGGATGGCGCTTATCTTGCCATCCTCCCGGGCCTCGCCATTATGCTGATGGTATACGCCTTCAACCTGGTAGCCATCGGGCTCAGGGATGCGTTTGATGTGAGGGAGACGGGGAGAAGTGTGTAGGGCAGCAGTTGCCCGGGACCTGTACTTATCCAGTGCCCGGCGCTTCGCGGAAACTGTCGACTGGCAACTGATCACGGACAACTGATAACTCCACGGATTTCACTAGCTTTACCTGTTCCATCATCCCAATCCGATTTGAATCTACCCGCAGCCACTTCCGGAGATGCCAATGAGAGCGAGCTGATCCAGCTGTTGTTAAAAAGACAAGCTGAGCTTAACTCGTTGCTCGAGATCACCCAGGCCATTAACAGGAATAACTCGAATACGGTACTTTTCGAGATGCTGGAAGTGATCCTGAAGGTGCACCTCCGGGTAGGTAAAATGAGGCTGCTGATCCGCGACTCTTCTCATTTTTACTGCGCTGCGCGGTACGGCGGCGAATATGAAACGGTAAAGGTGCTGCAGCAGGTGTGCCAGGCATTGCAGGAGCTGAAAAATATCGAGCATCTTGGCAGCCATCCCAGCCCGGATCTTTGCCAGTACGACTATTTCGTGCCCGTGCTGCATAAGAGCGACCTGAAGGCATTTGTGCTGATCGGCGACTTCGATACCAAGCCCGACCTGGTGAATAACGACCTCAACTTCATGCAAACGCTTATCAACGTGATCGTGGTTGCGCTGGACAATAAGAAGCTGTTCCGGGAACGTGTACAGCGGGAACGCATGCAGCGCGACATGGAACTGGCCAGCGAAGTACAAAGCATGCTGGTGCCGCTGAAGCTGCCCAAAGACCAACAGGTACAGGCGGCATCGCTTTACCTGCCGAACCAGAATATCGGCGGCGATTACTTTGATTTCATCCGCATCAACGGCGACGAATTCCTCTGGTGCATTGCGGATGTGACCGGCAAAGGGGTTTCGGCGGCCCTGCTGATGGCTAACCTGCAGGCGAGCCTGCGCGCATGGTCGTCTGTAGAGAGCGATCTTAAAAAGATCATCGAGAAACTAAACAGCATCGTGGTGGTGAACACCAATGGCGAACGTTTTATTACCCTCTTTCTTGGCAAATACAACCAGCAAACACGGGTAATGAACTATGTGAACGCCGGTCATAACCCGCCCGTGCTGATCATGGACGGCGCCGCAACCACCCTCAACCAGGGTACTACCATTATCGGGGCCTTCGATGAGCTGCCCTTTGTCAACTCGGGAACGATCACCTTAACGCCCGGCAGCCTGATCTTTAACTATACCGACGGTCTTATTGAAAGTGCCGACGAGAATATCTTCCTCTCTGACGTGCAGATCGCCGCGCTGGTGATGAAGTACCGCGACCTCCCGGTCGGCGACCTCAACCGCAGCATCCTGGCCGATATCCAGTCGACCTACAAAGCGAAAATGAACTCCGATGATATCACGGTGCTGACGATACGAATCTTATGAAGTTGAACGTTTTACGTTCGATTAAATAACTATGATGAATTGTATTAAAAATTTGAACTGGTACGGCGTCGCGCCTTAACTTTGTACTTATTATAAATCCGGTCATTACTACTATCAGCAACCTGTAAGACGTAAACTTGGAACGTTTAACGTCAAACTTATTTAAAATGCTTCTCCCCTACCACCAACTCGATTTTATTGAAGCCGGCTGTGACGAAGCTGGCCGCGGTTGCCTGGCCGGCCCAGTGGTAGCCGCTGCGGTGATCCTGCCAACGAATTTCGATCATGCGCTGCTGAACGATTCGAAACAAATGGACGAAGCAGACCGCTATGTGCTGCGCGACATAATCGAGGACCAGGCCATCGGCTTCGCGGTAGCCTTTGTAGACCACGAAGAGATCGACCGCATCAACATCCTAAACGCATCGTTCCTGGCCATGCACAAAGCGCTCGACCAGTTACAGGTACGTCCGGGGTTTATCCTTGTAGACGGCAATCGTTTTAAAAAATACCAGGAGGTTCCGCATGCCTGCATGATCAAGGGCGACGGCAGGTTCTTTTCGATCGCCGCGGCATCGGTACTGGCTAAAACCTACCGCGACGATTTTATGAGGGCGATAGCCCCCGAGCATCCTGAATACCACTGGCATACCAACAAAGGGTACCCCACCATCCATCACCGGGAAGCGGTGCTAAAACACGGCTTTACGCCTTATCATCGCCGCACTTTCCGCGTAACCGACCCGCAACTTGATATTATATTTGAGTCGGCAGTTTTCAGTGACCAGTAACCGGCTCCCATTCCACGCTGACTTTCGTCAGAACTGACCGCTGATCACTGATCATATAAACTCGTCGAGCTTCATATTATATTTGAAGAAACGGGTTGATAGGCGTATTTTTGGGTGATCGGCTTTCGGTGATCAGAAACCAGTTCCTATCCCATGCCCACTTTCGCCAAAACTGGCACTGACAG
This sequence comes from Hufsiella ginkgonis, assembly GCF_009834915.1. GTDB lineage: Bacteria > Bacteroidota > Bacteroidia > Sphingobacteriales > Sphingobacteriaceae > Hufsiella > Hufsiella ginkgonis. Next base: position 33,284 of record NZ_WVHS01000007.1, read on the forward strand.
CTGATAACTGATAACTGACAACTAACCATGCGCGTCCTTTTTATCACGAACCGGGTTCCGTTCCCACCCAACAGCGGGTATCCCATCGTGGTGCACAATACCATCAGCGGCCTGGTGAGCGAAGGTGCGGAAGTAACCTTATTTAGCCTTAACCCGGCCGACAATTTCGTAGAAACGGGCTCGCTGGACGATCCGCTGCTTAAAAAGATCAGGTTTCAGACGGCGGCCATCATCAATACGCTCTCTACGTGGGAGCTGGTGCTGGGCCTGCTGGCGCGGCGGTCGTTCCATGTTTCGCGGTTCTATAAATCCGTGCCGGTTGCCAAGCTGAAGAACCTGCTGAAGCATGATACGTTCGACGTGATCCAGCTGGAAGGGCTTTTTGTAATGCCGTACCTTAATACGATCAGGCAGCACAGCAACGCAAAAATCGTGTACCGTGCTCATAATATCGAGTACCTGGTAAGCGGCACCAACGCCTCCTCGCAGCGGTCGCCTTTGCGCCGCATCTACTCGCGGATGGTAGCCCGTCGCCTCCTCCGGTTCGAGCTCGAAAATATCAACCGTACCGATGCCGTGCTTACCATCAACCGTTTCGACCAGGCGCACCTCGAGTCTATCGGCTGCCGCGTGAGCATGGAGAATTTCCCGGTGGCGATAGACACCTCGCAATACCAGCCCGATCAATCAAAAACGGAATACCGCAGCATCTTCCACATCGGCACCATGAATTCGTTCCCTGCCATGGAAGGTCTCGACTGGTTCATCCGCTCGGTGTGGAAGGACCTGGAAGCGCTAAACGCCGGCCTCAAGTTCCACATCGCGGGGCGCGACATTCCCGAAGACCTGTATTATTACGAAAACGATCATTTCGTTATCCACGACGACCTGGACGATGCCCGGGAGTTCATCAACTCCAAGCCGGTGATGATCGTTCCGCTGCGCACCGGGAGCGGCATGCGCGTAAAGATCATCGAAGGGATGGCCATGAAAAAATGTGTGATCTCCACTTCGCTTGGCGCGGAAGGGATCAACTACGAACATGGAAAGAACATCCTCATCGCCGATACGCCGGCCGAATTCTATAAGTACATCCTCCAATCCATTACCGACCGCCGGATCTGCGAAGAGATCGGCGAGAACGCCCGCAAGCTGGTAGAGAAAGAATACAACCTTAAAAGCAACAGCCAGCGCCTCCTCGCATTTTACGAAACGATTACCGCGCCGGCGGCGGTTTAACTTGCGGCTTTTTTCTTACTTTTGCCCTCGGCTGTAAGCCATCAGCTTCCGGCTTTTACTGTCAACAACCAGGTTTATATTTTTAACAAGCTAATAGCTGATAGCTGTCAGCTGATTACCGTTCCATGAAAACTACCGCTCTTACCGATCTTCACATCAGCCTTGGAGCCAAGATGGTCCCCTTTGCAGGCTATAACATGCCCGTACAATATGCCGGGGTAAACGCCGAGCACGATACCGTACGCAACGCCGTAGGTGTTTTCGACGTGAGCCACATGGGCGAGTTTATCCTGAAAGGCGAACACGCGCTCGACCTCATCCAGAAAGTGACCTCTAACGATGCATCGCGCCTGGTCGACGGAAAGATCCAATACTCCTGCCTCCCGAACGGGAAGAACGGCATCGTCGATGACCTGCTGGTATACCGCATCGATGAGAAGACGTATATGCTGGTGGTAAATGCCTCCAATATCCAAAAAGACTGGGACTGGATCGCGCAGTTTAACGAATGGGACGTGGAGATGAAGGATATTTCAGACCGTACATCGCTCCTGGCGGTACAAGGCCCTCACGCTGCAGCTGCGCTGCAGTCGCTTACCGACATCGACCTGAAATCGATGGAATACTATTCCTTTAAGAAAGGCACTTTCGCCGGTATCAACAACGTGGTGGTATCCGCCACCGGTTATACCGGGGCGGGCGGTTTCGAGATATACGCAGATAACGCACATGCCCGCGCGGTCTGGGACGCCGTTTTTGCCGCCGGCGAACCTTACGGCATCAAACCCATCGGCCTTGCCGCGCGCGACACGCTGCGGCTGGAAATGGGTTTCTGCCTGTACGGGAACGACATAGACGATACCACTTCGCCGCTGGAAGCCGGCCTGGGGTGGATCACCAAACTCACCAAGCAATTTATAGGCTCAGATCTCCTGCGGGAACAAAAACAACAGGGCGTCACCCGCAAGCTGGTCGGGTTCGAAATGCTCGAACGCGGTATTCCCCGACATGATTACCCGCTGGTAGATGAGCAAGGTACCGTGATCGGCAAAGTAACCTCGGGCACCCAATCGCCTTCACTCAAAAAAGCCATCGGCATGGGTTACGTATCCATCGCATATGCGAAAGAAGGATCGGAGATCTATGTACTGATCCGTGACCAGAAGGTGAGGGCGAGGGTAGTGAAAATGCCGTTCTGAGGTGTGCAGCTGTCAGCTGTCAGCCTCTCCCTCACGGCCTCATAAAAGAAGCTGACGGCTGATTGCTGACAGCTGATTGCTGACGGCTGATTCCTGACCGCTGATTACTACTAATCTCCATTTATGATCCCTGCCAAGAAAATAGAGGTCTGCCTCACCCCCGCCCTTCTCCCTCTTTTTGAGATCGAACATAGCATTGCCGTTATTATCGATATTTTCCGCGCCACCTCTTCCATTTGTTACGGGATTGAAAATGGCGCGGAGGCCATCATCCCGGTGGCGGAAGTAGAGGAATGCGCCGCATACCGCGAAAAAGGCGCCGGCTTTTTACTGGCCGCAGAGCGGAATGGCGAAGTAGTAAGCGGGTTCGATTTCGGGAATTCCCCGTTCTCGTACACGCCCGAAAAGATCGCCGGGAAAACGGTGGTATTAACTACTACCAACGGTACGCACGCACTTCAGTTGTCGCTTAAAGCGAAAAAGATCGTGATCGGTTCTTTTCTGAACCTCAGCTCGCTCTGCAGCTGGCTGGCGGAACGGCAGGAACATGTGCTGCTGGTTTGCGCCGGGTGGAAGAACAACTTCAACCTGGAAGACACGCTCTTCGCGGGAGCGGTTGCCCACCGGCTGGGAGACGCTTTCCTCCGCGATGACGGCGCTATCGCCGCCGCGGACCTGTTTCGCCTTGCACAAAACGACCTCGACGGGTACCTCAAAAAAACCTCACACAGCGAACGGCTCAAAGCATTAGGCATCGAAAAGGACATTGCCTTTTGCCTGCAAACGGACCTTACCACGGCGATCCCCATACTGGCGGACGGCAGGCTGGTTAAGATGCCGCCGGCTTAACCGGTTTCCGGCTGCGTCTCCATCGCCTCAAAAGGAAAAACCCGGCGAGTAAGGCTATGATCAATGGCCATATGGAAATTAATGCAAAAACAAGATCGAGCATAAAATCCCAACCCTGCCGCAGCGCCCCCATCACCTGGTACCCGAATCCTTTACCGGTTTCCACGGCAATAGACCTGGAGTAGAACGTGACCGATAACGTACTGTAGGCAACCTGCTTTTCATGTACAGCAGCTGACCCTCCACAGATTCGATCTCGCCCCTGATCTCCGAGAGCTTGTTTTCTATAGTGATCATGTCCGGGATCTTAGCCGCCTTATCCAGCAGCTCCAGGTAGCGCCGCTCCAGCTGTTTTTTATTCGCCAGGCGGGTACGGGTATCGATAAACTCGGCGGTAACATCGGTGATATGAATGTTCTTGCTGTCGATCTGCCGCGCGGCAGACGATATCGCTTCCAGCAAGGTCTCGAAGTCCCCGGCAGGCACCTTCAGGTTCATGGTGTAGTTTTTCCGGCCGTTTTCGTACCCCGACTCCGACTCTTCCGCCAGGTAGCCTTTCAGTTTTTTGGTGGTTTCTATCAGCCTGGCCCGCGTAGCCTTTACGTCCGCCGTTTCAAAACTGATTTCGCCGGTTTTTATGATCTTGCGGGCGGTATCGGCAACCAGCCCGGGCTGCCGGGTAGCCTCAACAGCGGCGAAGTCGCTGGCGATTTCCTCGTCGGGTGCCGGAACGGGCGGAGGCAAGCGCGTGGCATTCACCTGGTTATCAGGCGCTTTTGATAGCATGATCTCTGCCTTTGCTTCAGCACCGCTTTCAGAATTGCCCGCCTCCCGTTTACACGATGCGATAACACAACAACATACGAATAAGAGAATGGCTTTCATGATGTGTGGATTTATCATGAAGATGAGTCGCCCGGAATTATTCCATAACTAAAAAAGCTTCTGGTTATTTTTATGCCGGTCCTTGTCGCGGATATTCTTCTTTTCGAGATTTTTCTCCAGCGCGCCGGTGAGGTCGATGCCTGTTTGGTTGGCGAGACAGATCAGCACAAAAAGCACATCGGCCATCTCGTCGCCAAGGTCCACCTGTTTGTCTGACTCTTTAAAAGATTGTTCGCCGTACCGGCGCGACATGATCCGCGCCACTTCGCCAACCTCCTCCATGAGAATGGCGGTATTGGTAAGCTCGTTAAAATAACGGACGCCGGTGGTCTTGATCCAGGAGTCGACGAGTTCCTGGGCCTGTTGGATAGTCATGGTAGCCTTTTATGAGCGGTCAGCTCCCAGCTTTTTATACCGCCATACGGAGTATAAGCTGATAGCTGACCGCTGAAGGTTTGCTAAAATCGCTCGAACGCAGAAAAGTAGAAGTTGCCTTCAATTTCTGCATTCTCGTCTGAATCGGATCCGTGCACCGCGTTCGCTTCGATAGACTTAGCGTATTTGTTACGGATGGTACCCGCATCCGCTTTTGCAGGGTCGGTAGCACCGATCAGTTTCCGGAAATCCTCAACGGCGTTGTCTTTCTCCAGGATCGCGGCTACGATGGGCCCCGAAGACATGAATTTCACCAGGTCGCCGTAAAACGGACGGGACTTGTGTACCGCGTAAAATTCGCCGGCAGTTGCTGCGGTCAGCGCGATATATTTTAACGCCACGATCTTAAAGCCGCCTTTGATGATATCATCCAGGATCGCTCCCGTAAAGCCATTGCTTACCGCATCCGGCTTGATCATTGTAAAAGTTCTGTTTGTTGCCATAATGGCGGCAAAGGTAGGAAAAAACGTTATACGTTGTACGTTAACCTTCGGACGTTCCCATCCCGTTCAGACAACAGCCTGTAAACGACCGGATCAAAAACGTATAACCTCAAACATACAACGTCAAACGTTTTCACTACCTTTGCCTTCCTTTTTACCAACGAATGTTACCAATAGCGCTCCTGAAGGAGAAATTATATAAGCCTCATCACATTGTGATCACCACTCACCATAAACCGGATGGCGACGCAATGGGTTCTTCCCTGGGATTGTACAACTACCTGGTACAAAAGGGCCATTCGGTGAAGGTGATTGCGCCAACCGACTACCCGGTGTTCCTGCAGTGGCTTCCCAATAACCCGGAAGTGATCGTGTTCACCGAAAAACGGGAAGAATCCGCAAAACTGGTTGCAGAAGCTGACCTGGTCTTTTGCCTCGACTTTAACGCTTTATCGCGCATTAACGATCTTGGTGGCCTGGTAAGGGCTTCGGATGCGAAGAAGGTAATGATCGACCATCACCTGGAGCCCGAGAATTTTGATGATTACCGCCACTGGAACATCAATGCCTGCGCTACCGCCCAGTTGGTTTATGATTTCATCGTGAACACGATGGATGATAAAGCACTGATCAATAAAGACGTAGCCACTTGCCTTTACACGGGCATCATGACCGATTCCGGATCCTTCCGTTTCCCGACCACCACACCGGAAGTGCACCGCATCATTGCGGAGCTGATCTCCTGCGGCGCCGAAAACGCAAAGATCCACCAGTTGGTGTATGATAATTTCTCCGAAGACCGGCTTCGTTTTCTTGGGAATTGCCTGCTCAATAAGCTCGAAGTGTTGTATGAGTACAATACCTCGCTGATCAGCATCACCAAAGAAGAGCTCGAGCAATACCACATTACCACCGGCGACACTGAAGGCGTGGTGAATTACGCACTTACCATCAATGGCATCCGCCTGGCCGCGCTGATCATCGAGCGGCCCGACCGGGTGAAGCTCTCCCTCCGTTCTACGGGTGATTTTCCGGCTAACGAGATCTGCAAAAAATACTTCGAAGGCGGCGGCCACCGGAACGCGGCAGGCGGCAGTTCCGCTGATTCACTGGATGCTACAGTTTCAAAATTTAAATCTATATTACCGGAATACAAAAATCTCTTAATAGTCTAGTAAACGAACAATAAAAACAATGAAAACAAAACTAATTATTCTTGGAATTGCGGCATTAGGACTTGCCAGTTGTCAGCAATATAAGAAAGGTGAAGGCGGTCTTCTTTACAAGATCCACCGCGACAAAGATGGTGCGACCTTGAAAGAGGGCGATTTTATGGCCATCAAAGCCATCCAGAAAACTGAAGAAGATTCGATCATTTACAACTCATACGATTTTGATCAGCCTACTTTTATGCCGATGGGAAAACCATCTTTTAAAGGCGATATTTTCACCGCCCTTGAGCTGTTGAGCGAAGGGGATTCGGCGACGTTTAAAGTTCCGTTGGATTCGCTGGTAAAAAGAGGCATGCCGAAACCTTCGAACCCGAAAAACAAGTACATGATCTACACTTTCGTGGTAGAAAAGGTGATCCCTAAAGGCACCCTGAACGATTCGGTGTTTAACGCCAAGATACAGGACTATATCGGCAAGGAGAAAGAAAAAGCAAAATCAGGCGAAGACAAAAAGGTAGCGGCATATGTTGCCGACAAAGGCCTGAAACTGGAAACCAGCCCGTCAGGCCTCAAGTATGTAGTTACCCAAAAAGGCGCAGGTGCGCTGGCAGCCAAAGGCGATACGGTTACCGCTAACTACACCGGTTCATTCCTTAGCGGCAAAGTATTTGATACCAGCGTTGCCGATGTCGCCAAAAAACCAGAAAATAAATCTATTTACAATGCCATGCGCACTTACGAGCCGATCAAGGTTCCCGTAGGATTAGGCGGATCGATCGCCGGCTTTGAAGAGGCGCTCTCGTCGTTCCCTAAAGGCACTAAGGTAACGGTTCTTATGCCTTCTAAACTGGCTTATGGCGAAATGGGTAACCAGGGCATCCCGCCGTTCACTCCGCTGGTGTTCGATCTCGAGATCGTTAATATTACCAAGGGCTCTGGCATACCGGCACAGCTGCCGCCGCCGGTAGCGCCGAAATAAGCAGTGATCAGTTTTCCGTGACCAGTAATCAGTTTTTCTACCCCGTACCGTTTAATCATGGGATAAGAACTGATTACTGGTCACCGAAAACTGAAAACCCAAAGAAACTCAAATGAAAAAACAATTCTTATTGGTCCTCGTGTTCCTGTTTACCGCGGTAAGCGTAATGGCACAGGACGTTACACGCTCGCCGAGCGGCGCAAGGTTCAGGATCGCGAAAGCAGGTACCGGTCCAAAGATTAAGATAGACGACATCGTTACGTTCAACTTCGTACAGAAAAACGGGAAAGACTCCGTGCTGATGAGCAGCTACCAGGCCGGCAGGCCGGTAAAGATCAAGATCCAGGCTTCAAAAAACATCGGCGACCTGATGGACGTGTTCACCATGCTGTCGCTTAAAGACAGCGCGATCGTATATATTCCCACGGATTCGATCTTCCAGGGACACGACGACCAGCGCCCTCCCTTCCTGACTAAAGGCAGCGACCTGGTGTTTAATATAAAGATCGAACGGATCCAGACACTGGATGAGGCGATAGCCGAAAATAACCGCGCGATCGATTCGCTGAAGAGCCAGGAAAAAGTTGACCTCAACACATACCTGGCCAACAAGCGCTTCGCTAATTTAAAGACTACGCCTTCCGGGTTGATGTACGGCATCACCACACCGTCGTTAAAACCGAAACCGGTAGCGGGCGACACCGTATATGTTAATTACGTTGGCCGTACCCTGGCGGGGAAAGTATTTGATACCAGTATAGAAGCGGAAGCAAAGAAAGCCGGTTTGATCCAGCCGGGCCGTCCGTATGAACCGATTAGTTTTCCGCTGGGAAGCCAGGCCGTCATCCCCGGTTGGGAAGAAGGACTGATGCTGATGAATTCGGGATCCAAAGGATACTTCATCATTCCCTCTAACCTCGCCTACGGCGAACAGGGCAGCGGTGAAGATATCAAACCCTATAGCACGCTCTTCTTTGAGATTGAACTTGTAAAAGTTGCACGTCCGGTAAGGGCTGCGGCGGCGAAGCCTGCGGTAAAGAAGCCGGCGACTACACCGGCAAAGAAACCGGTAACCACTCCTAAAAAGCCCGCAGCGCCGGTGAAAAAACCGGTGACAAAGAAAAGCTGAAGATGATTTGAGGTTGGAAGTTAGAGGTTTAAGGTCGGGCATTAATAGGCTCACGACCTTAAACCTCTAACTTTTAACTTTTAAAACGTAAACCGGACCGCAAGCCCTACGTCTCCGGCCGTAACGTCCGTGTCTGGCGTAATCACCAATTGTGGCCTCCAGTCGAGCCCCAGGTTGATCGGTGCGCCGGTAAACGTGTAATCAAGACCGAGGGTACCCACCGCGCTGAGGAACAGCTGCCCATCATCATTTACATACCTGCGGGAGCCGATGCTGCCACCACCGCCATAAAACCACTTAAGCCCGGGCGCATTTTGTACGGGATTGTGGAACTCATATAGTACCGTGAAACGAACATCCTTACGCGCACTGGTGTTTCTGAAGCTCAGGTTCAGATCGAATGCATTATCCTTCGACACGAACGTTTTAAAGTTTACGCCGTTATAAGATCCCAGTCTTACCCCCAGCGCGTTTTTGTATTCCTGCGCCTTTGTTTCCATTTGAACGAACAACAACCCGAATGCGGCAATGCCTGCTAAAAATAATTTCTTCATACTTGATAAAGGTTAAAGTGGAGTGAACTGTTTTGTATACAATTCATGGTTTGAGCGTTTAACGCTCGGAGAGAGGGAATTGTTGTTAAGGGTGTGCATTTTGGGTAGTTAGCGGCACAAAGCATTACCGGATCTTCGCGTTATTTGCGCAAATCTTTGCGCAAATAGCGTCCCTTCTCCCCCAAAATTCGTAATTTGTACTTGCTAACCCTACCCCGTATGACCACCATTTCCCGCATATTTGACCTTACCGACCAATTGCCTGTAAAGTTTCCCGGGCAAACCATCGTTTCCGGAAAGGCGAACGGCAGCTGGTATTCTTATACGTCGGAACAGTTTGTGGAAATTACGGAGCTCTTCAGCCGCGGGCTCATCGCTTCCGGTATCGCGCATGGCGATAAAGTGGCCATCCTATCGCAAAACCGGCCGGAATGGAACATCTGCGACTTTGGGGTAATGCAGACCGGTGCGGCCCTGGTACCGATGTACCCTACACTGGCCGATCACGACATCCGGTTCATCCTCAAAGATGCGGAAGTAAAAATGATCTTTATCTCCGGAACGGACCTTCTCCGGAAGATCATTGCGCTGAACGATAATGAACGGTTAAAGATATATTCGCTCGATAAGCTGGAAGGGGTCGCCCATTGGCAGGAGTTGGTCGGGCTGGGGCGGGAACACCCGGAAATCGACCTGCAAAAGATCAAAGACGGGACCACGCCCGACGACCTGCTTACACTCATCTACACCTCGGGCACTACCGGAACGCCTAAGGGCGTGATGCTTACGCATAAGAACTTGCTCAGCAACGTACTCTCCTCGTGTGTACTGTACCCTTCCGGTTATGCAAAGGCGCTAAGCTTCCTGCCGCTTTGCCATATTTTTGAACGGATGGTGGTGTACATGTACTTCAACCTCGGCATTTCCATCTTTTATGCGGAAAGTATGGATACCATCGTTGCCGACCTGAACGACGTAAAACCTGACGGATTTACCACCGTACCGCGCCTGCTGGAGAAAGTATATGACCGCATTGCGGCAAAAGGCGCGGCGCTCACCGGCATTAAAAAGAAATTGTTCTATTGGGCGCTCGACCTGGGCCTACGGTACGAGCTCGACGGCAAAAACGGCTGGTGGTACGAGCTGCAGCTGGCTATTGCCAACAAACTGGTGTTCAGCAAGTGGCGCGAAGCGTTGGGCGGAAAGATACAGGCTATTATCTCCGGTGGGGCCGCGCTGCAGCCCCGGTTAGCAAGGGTCTTCTGGGCAGCGGGGATTCCTGTGCTCGAAGGGTACGGGCTTACGGAAACCTCCCCGGTGATCGCAGTAAACGGTCTTGAAAAAGGAAAACGTGCCTTTAATACGGTGGGAAAACCCATTTCGAACGTGATAGTAAAGATTGGCGACGATGGCGAAGTGCTCTGCAAAGCTCCCAGCGTGATGAAGGGTTATTACAAACGCCCCGACCTTACTGCGGAAGTGATCGATGCCGACGGCTTTTTCCATACCGGCGATATAGGCCAACTAAATGGTGAAGGATTCCTCTCTATTACCGACCGTAAAAAAGAGATGTTCAAAACAGCGGGCGGAAAATACGTGGCCCCGCAGATCATCGAGAATAAGTTCAAAGAATCGCCGCTCATTGAACAGGTAATGGTGATAGGCGAGAACCGGAAGTTCCCGGCCGCCCTCATTGTTCCTGCATTCGACGCATTAAAGGACTGGTGTTCCAAGAAAAACATCCCCTGGTCCACCCGCGCCGAAGTGATCTGTAACCCACTGGTTACAGATAAATACAAACGTGAGCTCGATCGCTATAACGAAGAATTCGGTCATTGGGAGCAAGTGAAAAAATTCGCCCTGCTGCCCCAGGAATGGACCATCGAACAGGGCGAAATGACACCAAAGCTGAGCCTCAAAAGGAAAGTAGTAACTGAGAAGCACCGGGACATAATAGAGGAGCTGTACCGGGACGTTACACGTTAGGCGTTGTACGTTCGGAACAACTTAATTATTAAGCATTTCGTAGAGACAGACACGTACAACGTAATATGTCCCGTTGCATTCCTCACATATATTAAAGATATTGCCCTGGTTAAACCCCGATCTTATGGCTTTTCCTCGTCATGCCCGTTTTCTTTGTGTTATGGTAGTTACCGCGTTGTTGGCGGGTTGCGCCGGCGGGCAGATCGGCAGGAACAATAGCGGCGAATACCGCAACGGCATGGTCGTTTCCGCACACCCGGAGGCTTCAAAAGCGGGGATCGAAATCCTGAAGAAAGGAGGCAACGCGGTGGATGCGGCCGTGGCCGTGCAGTTCGCACTCGCGGTGGTCTATCCCAACGCGGGAAATATTGGAGGAGGCGGATTTATGGTCTACCGGTCGGCCAAAGGCCAAACCGATGCGTTGGACTTTAGGGAGAAAGCGCCTGGATCCGCATCCAGGGACATGTACCTGGATGTTGCCGGCAATCCCATCACCGATATGAGTTTGTACGGACAACCGGCCTCGGGCGTTCCCGGATCGGTTGACGGCATGGCCGAAGCACACCGCAAATACGGGAAGCTGAGCTGGACCGCCGTGCTATCACCCGCCATTGCGCTCGCGGAAAACGGGTTCGCCTTAACGGAGCGGCAGGTAGGGGAGCTCAACAGCCACAGCGGAACGTTCCGCAAATATAACCCTTCGGGGATGTCGCTGGTTAAAGCAGGCAAGTGGGCGGTTGGCGATCGCCTCGTGCAGCCGGATCTTGCGCATACGCTGATGCTGATCCGCGACAAGGGACGTGCAGGCTTTTATGAAGGTGAAACGGCCGGGAAGATAGTGGCCGAGATGCAGCGCGGCGGCGGGTTAATCTCCCCCGGGGACCTGAAAAACTACCACGCCGCCTGGCGAACACCCGTTTCCGGTAAATATAAAGATTATAAGATCATCACCATGCCGCCGCCCTCCAGCGGGGGAATTGCATTGGTGCAGCTGCTGCACTCGGTAGAGCGGTACCCGCTGCAGCGATGGGGAATGAATTCGGATTCGGCCGTACAGGTGATGGTGGAGGCCGAGCGCCGTGTGTATGCCGACCGTGCCACACACCTCGGTGATCCTGATTTTTACCAGGTGCCGCAGAAGGAATTGACCCGATCAACCTATTCTATTGCCCGCATGAGCGATTTCCACTGGGACCAGGCAACGCCCAGCGCACAGGTAAGCGCTGGTAAAGTGGCCCCGAAAGAGCACGAAGAAACTACCCACTTTTCCATTGTCGACCGCGAGGGAAATGCAGTTTCTATTACCACCACCCTCAACGGGTCGTACGGCTCGCTGGTAATGGTACAGGGCGCTGGTTTCCTCCTAAACAATGAGATGGACGATTTCTCGGTAAAACCCGGCTCTCCTAACATGTATGGACTGGTGGGCGGCGAAGCAAATGCCATTGCGCCCGGCAAACGAATGCTGAGCTCGATGACGCCCACCATCGTAGAAAAAGACGGCAAACTATTTATGGTAGTAGGCACGCCGGGCGGATCAACCATTATCACTTCGGTGTTCCAAACGATCCTGAACGTGGTCGAATACAACAAAAGCATGAGCGCTGCTGTAGCCGCCAAACGCTTTCACCACCAATGGCTGCCGGATGAAGTGGCTGCAGAAAAAGGAGCTCTCGACAGCCTCACCAAAGAAAAGCTCAAAGCGAAGGGATACCTGCTTACCGATCGTGGCGCCATCGGCCGCGTAGATGCCATCCTGAAGACCAAATGGGGATACCTGGAGGGCGGAGCCGACCCGAGAGGAGATGATACGGCGCTTGGTTGGTAATAGGATCTTTGGGTTTAACGCCCCGCCTACTGTATCGTGAACCTCATATTCACCCCGAAATTACTGAACGCCGTATTAAACGTTTGCGAAGTGTAAGGCCTGGTGATCGTGCCGTCGTAGAACAGACGGATGTTGAATCGCTGGTTAAGCACATAATCGATGGAAGGACGGATCGCAATGTTTTTCGCTCCTGACGACACCTCGGCATCTGCCACATCTGCGCGGTAAATAAGCGTTTTGCGGTCGTTAACGGCAAAGTCGAACTTGAAGTTCATATCGTTGTTCATCTTTACGTTGCTGAACAGGCCGAACGGAAAACGGAAATTATTGGTGCGGTAACCGAGGCCAAAAACCAACGCTTTATCGTTCTGCTGGGCAAGCTGGCTGTTCTGAAGGCTAAGGCTCAGCGCGCGCGTTTTGCGGTACTCGAAGTTCAGGCTCATCCTGTTCTTCATGGCCATATCCATGCCCACAAGCGGCTCGAACCGCTCGAAAAGCGTTACCTGCGAATACTGGTAAAAGGGCAGGAAGTTTCCATTGACATCTTTTACGTTGACACCACCGTTCGTCTCCTGGTAGCGGATCAGCGAGTTAAAGCTATTCACGCTATAGATCGAGTTGTAGCGATGGTTGAGGGTAAAGGAATCAAAGAACTCGTTAAAGAACTTGTATTTGGTGAGACCGGTATAACGGACCGTCCACGTCGGGAAAGGGATCCTCGGGAACTTCCGCAGCTTCACGCTTTCTGCATCCTGCCCGGTATACGCCGCAATGAACGAAGAAACAATTACGTCCTGTGAGTTCTTTCCATAGCCATCGGCATAGCCACCGGCCACACCGGCCGAGTTCGGGTTTTGCTCGCCAAGCCTGCGCGAAATCACCTCCCGGTTCGACTCGAATTTACGGAACAGGGCCGATGTGCCGTTCTTGCTCTCCTTGCTGAAAGCCGTGCGAAGCGAGAAGAAAGAAATACTATAATCGCCGGTAGTCACCGGGCTCAGGTTCTGGAAGTCGTTGGAAGTTTGGTTGAACCGGAAATTGGTTGAGTAGTTGAGGCTGCGGCTGCGGGTCGCCGTAAGGTCAATGCTTAAATCACGGAGCGGCTCCACCCGTCCGCGGATATTCATGTCCTCCTTGTAGGTATTAATGTACAACTGGTTCTGCAGCGTATCGCGGGTGATCCAGCCATTGGCCAGCGCTCTTCCACGGATGTCGCTTTGGTTCCCGAAGAGGAAATCCCAGCCCGGTGCATGGGCGTCGAGGTCATACCCCAGGAGGTTGGTCTTGGGCAGGTATCCCGGTAATATCGTACCCTCCTTTTTCAGGTAGCTGGCGCTGACGGTTTTGAGACTCGTTAACGCACGGAGCACGCCATTTGCGAATCCCTTGCTTTGGGGATCTGTGGCCCGCCTGATAAAACCTGCTTTGCCGTAAAGCGTTACGAAATTCAATGTCGGGTTCACCTGGATCTCCCGCGAATTCAGGATGGAGTTCCCAAAATCGATATTGGGGTCTCTTAACGTAAGCAGCGGCTCAGTTTGCCAGAAGAAAGTGGTGCCGTACCGCAGGGTCAGCTTCGTCCAGCCGAACCCTGGTATCTTATCGATCGGCGCCAGGTAATTTAGGTTCAGTACGTGGTTATAATCGGTGGTGCGGCCCAGGCGTTTCAGGTTCTGCCAGATAGTATCGCGCACCAGGCCATTGATGCGGCCGTCGGGCTCATCGATCACGGAAAGATTTGTGGCGTTGAAGTCCATCTGGAGGCTTCTCGTAAGGTTCCAGCCGATGCCGTATACCCGGTTCACCAGGAAGTTCTTGTTAAACGTGCTGTTAATGGGGATGGCATTATTGGGATCGTTGTTACGCAGCGTATTCTCCGAGTACAAACGGTCGAGGCTGATGCGAAAGTTCAGCGAGGAAGGCATCGGGCTGAAGTTGATGTCGCGCAGCAGCGCCAGCTTATTGGATTTTATGACCCTTGCAAATGGCGTATATTCTTTCGGTGTAGTACTAAAATTATAATCCAGCGCCGCCCGGTAGGTTTTCTGCAGGGTAAGCTCATTGATAAAATCGTGGTGGTAAAACTCGTTGTAAGAGTAGGTGGCACTCAGGTTTTCGACGTCCCACAGGTGGTTCTTCGCCTCCGGATCAGTTTTCAGCTTACGCACATTGGTAAGGTTAAAGCTTCGGCGCGACGTATAATCCATCGCATTAAAACGGATAGAATCCGCTATCGCCTTTGGCACAGACTTCAATGCGTTTTTCAGCTCGATATCCGGCGTGCGCGGGTCGTACTGCGGCAAGCTCATTTGCGACGAAAAATTGATGTACATCGGGATCTTGATGCCGGTACGGTCCGGGAAAAACTTGCCAAGCTCCATACTCGACGACACGTCAAAGAAACGGTCGTCGTTGCGGTTACGCTCGCTTACCCGTTTATCAATAGAGCCGAAGCCCACGGTACTTTTGCTGCCCGAGACAGTCACATCTGCAAAATCGGCCAGCTTTGCGTTCACGCGCGCGGTAGCCGCCCAGCCGCCACGCTCGTCGAAATCGGTAAGCCGCAGCTCGTTAAACCATACCTGCCCGGTTTTTTCGAGACCGTCATCGCCGCCAGGGTTCGCAGGCGCCCGCAACGGGTTGCGGATACCCACCATATAGATGCGCACCTTACTCAGGTCCGGCTGCCCCATCACGGTGATGGTGTTGTTACCGTCTGCGTACTTAAACGGCACATTTACGGGCCAGGGTGCGCCATTCAGCAATGCGATGTTCCTGGCTGTTTTTGCGGCCTGGAACAGGGCCAGTTCCACATCTATCTTGTTGGCATCGGGCCAAATAGAAGAAGCGTCGCGGGAGCCGGGCGCCGTGATCTTCATCGGCACCTGGTACTCGTAATAATTGTCCTGGTTGTCGGTCCCTACCCGGATAAACGCCGTAACATCATTGTCTTTTAGCTGGTTCCCCTCGGCATGCACGAACATCTCCAGGCGTTTATACGACCTGAAGTCGTTATACGTGGTACGAAAAGCGGCCCTGGCATAACCATCGCGGAGGTTTTGCACATTTACCAGCAGCGATTGCTCGTTCTGGCGGGTATCTCCGCGGAAGTTGCTGAAATCACGCTCCCGCTCAATGCCCGGCGGCACCACGTACGGGATCGGGTTTCGGGTCCCGTTTTCTTCGATGTTAATGGTGCCTACATCCAGCGTCGAGTTATCCAGCCCTGGGTTGATACCCAGCGCCGGGTCCGCCAGCACCTTGGTGGCGTTGTTTTCGGCATTGTAACGCCTCCACTCGCCGCGAAGCAGCTGCAGCCGGGCGAGACGCATGATGATGGTATCCGCGAAATTGGTCATAAACATCCGCGCAAAGCGGATAGATTTGAAATCCTGGATATTACCCACCTTCTGCTGGTACTGGGAGATCGGGATCCTGAACTGGTACCAGGAAACCGCCTGTGTAGAGCCATTGGGCAGTTTGATGGTCGACGTTACCTTATCGGTGATAAAGTTCTGCCCTACTACCATATCCTGCGGGCGCACAGACACCCGGTACTGGAAATATTCGTCGGCAAGCGACGAGTTATTATCGCGGTTAATGTCTTCTCCGTCGGGCAGCGAGGTCGACGCCGAGTTCTCGATACCGGTTTCCGCTTTTGACTGTTCGGTAGTTTTAGAGTTCCCTTCGGTGCCGTTATATTTCTCATAGCGTTTCAGGATGCCGGCATTGGCCGCATCGAGGTTGTCGCCGCGGTAGTACTGAAAGTTGTCTGATGACGGGTCGGCATCGAGTGCCGCAGCAGCCGTAGCGCTTAACTGGGCACGCACCTGGGTAAGGAAATTAGCGAAGATCACCTTTTCGTCGGTGTCGCCAATCCCGTCGATCCCCACGTCCTGGAACTTGCGCGCCTCCGGGTTATTGTCAAACGCCTGGATAACGGGCTGCAATTTGGGCACGCGGCCCCATACGGTTACATCGGTGCCATTGGAGGTACCACCCGGGTCGAGCCCGTTTTCGAGAGATTTGCGGCCGTCTTTCAGGATGTCTTCCGACACGCTTCCCAGGTTAAAATACAGGTCGCCGCCCTGGGAACTGGTTTTGGTGATGAACGGGTCGAGCATCCACATCTCGATATACTCGATGTTAAGTTCCTCGAAATTAGTGGTTTCCAGCTTACGAAAGATCCCGCCCCAGCGGCTCCTCGGGTTAATAAGTGTACCGTTATTATTAAGCCCGGTAGTGGCGTAGTTGTACGGCCCGCGCACGTTGGGGTAAAAAGCCAAGTCGAACGTAGGCAGGGTAATGGGCTGCCCGGTGGTCGATTGCTTGTAGGGGAACACTTCCTGCTCGATCACCTCGCGGGTGTATGGGTTGGAAAGCTCGTTCCGGTTGCTCTTGATGTTATCGGGTGTGAGCGAGCTGCTGCGGAAAAAGATGGGATCGATAGTGTAGAACGAAAGCCTTGCCCGGTTGTAGCCATAGGCGAGGTCGTTGCTCAGCTGCGATTCGGCGAACATTTGCGGGGTACCTGAAAGCTGCCAGCTCACCGGGCTCTTCATATCGAAAATAGAGCGGCTGCCTTCGAAATCGTCGAGGTAGCTGGCACCGTTGTTGCTTCCCGCGAAATTAAGTGCCCGTGGATGGCCCGGCACCATGTTGGCGTACTCGCCGGTAAAGGTGATGCTCGACGCCTCTTTGGTATTAATGAAAGGGATCTTATCTACCATCCTCGTCAGCCACCGCGAGGGCGAGCTGTAATTCGCATCCAGCCCCCATATCGTGTTGGAGATCGCCTCTTCACTGATGTTCACTTTCGCGGTAAGCGGTTTCTCTGTGAGGTTCATGATGGTACCGCCCAGGTTCAGCTTGTTATTTACCCGGTAGTCGAAACGGTTACCGAACAATGATCGCTGCTGCAATCCGAACAGTTCGCTGTTTTCCAGTTTGATGCGGATCTGCTGGCCGGAGCTTAGCAAGGCGGTGTTCAGGATCTTCACGCGGCCGATGTTGTAATCGACCGTAAAGTCGGCGCCTTCTACCAGCGGCAGCGTACCCGCAAAAACCTGTACCGAACCATCGGGTACGTTAATGGAGTTGAGCATGAATTCGCTGCTCACTTCAGATTGGTAAGTACCGCGGATGACGTACCGGTTAAGCTTCGGGAACAGTTGCTGCGCGATCACACGGGTAGAGTCGTACAGCGGCTGGTATACATATTTATCGATCAGCGCCTGCTCGGCAACCGGCACGAACTGCCTGGCAAGGTCGCTTCCGAAAGGCTCGATGGAGGGGAACGTGATCCTGCCGTTCGTAGCGTCGATGGTTACGCCCTCCAGGAAATCGAAATAACCATCGGGTTTGCGGTCGTTCTGCTGGTTCAGGTTATCTACGCCGGTCAGGCGAAGCCAAAGCTTGCCTTCGGTATTCTGCCCTTCGGTGATGGCGGGACGCTCGACGCCCGAGTTATCGTCGAGCCGGTAAATATTCATATTGAAACCACTGCGGCTCACCTGGTAAGCACCCAGGGAATAGATGTTCTTCATCATCAGGTCCCAGGTTGGCAGGTTGGTTTTTAATGTCTCATTTTTTAGCAGCTTGACATAGAGTACCTGCGGATTGGCGGGGTCTACATTGATGTCGGTAGACAGCTCCCCTACCTGGTATTCCACGCCGTTCACGGTATACCGGAAAGCGACCGCCAACACCTCATCTGCGTTCAATGCACTGTTTAAAGAAATATAGCCAAGCCTGGGATTCAGCGTAAACTCGCGCTCGGTAAGCTTGCGGGCATAGGTCAATTTCACATAGTTATCAGTGGCGCCGTTTCCCTGGAAATAGGTATTGATATCGTTTGAATTCGTGAGCCTTGTCCCGGGAGGGAGGTTCTGGAGCAGGTTGTTCGACTGTTGCGCGAATCCCGGCCCGGAAAATCCTGCGGGCAGCACGGAGAACCCCGCACCGCCCTGCACCCGCACGGTGTTATAAGGCCGGTTTTCACCCAGGTCCAGCAGCGCCAGTACGTCGCGCGAGTCGACCGTGCTGTTCGTGCGGTTGGTTACCCATACATCGATCTTGGTAATGGTTATGTTCGACGCGATGATGGGCATATTGGCGAATGCCCTGTTGTAGTTGTCCCTGAAATATTTCGCCAGGAAAAAATGCTTGTTCGTTTCGTAGCTATCTGCCGAGATCCTGAATTCGTTCTGCTGGGAACCGTTGGTGACCGTGATCTCTTTCGACTGCGATTTTTGCTGTGAAAAGATCGTGGTTACCCCCAGCTTCCCGAACTGCAGTTTTGTTTTCAGGCCGAATAAGGCCTGGCTCCCGGTAATGAGGGTGGTGCTCAGCGGGAGGCTTACGTTACCAGCCTCAATTTTCTGGATGATCTCGTCGGGTTTGCCCGTATAATCCAGCTTCATCTGGTTCTGGAAATCGAACTGTGCTTCGGTATTGTAGTTGATACCGATCTTCAGTTTCTCACCGATCTGCCCGATCACGTTCATCTGGATGCGCTGGTCGAAGTCGAAGTTCGCCTGGCTGCGCTGCCGCTCGTTAAACAGCGGGTTTTCATTTTTATTAATGCGGCCGGAAAGCGTGAGGTCAGCCGACCCCTGCGGGCGGATATCGATGGTCGAGCCGCCGAAGATTCGCTCGAAAGCCTTATTATTCACCACGATAGAGGGAATGAACCCGGGGGTACGTGCGTTGGCGAGCGACGAGTCGGACATGCTTCGCCAGTACGCGCGTTTGGCGAGCTCTTCTTCGTATTGCCGGTACTGTTCGATACTGAGATACTGTGCAGGCCGGAAATCGGTTAATCCAACTTTTTCCCGGATCACGTATTGCCGCCGCACCGGGTCGAATTCTACCGAGCGCACGATATTGGACGGATTTTGGAGATAAAATCCAGGCTTCCGGTTTAGTTCAAGTAAGGGTGAATCCTTAAAAGGGTACCGGAGTTTAACGCTGTCATCTTTAGTGGCCGTTTTAGTCTGCGCAACGGCGCCGGAACCCGCACAAAACAAAAGGAAACAGCATACTTTTAGAATATAAAAAGTAGATTTTTTTCCCAAACTCCTCTAACTAATTGTACCGTAATTATAAGCTTTTAAGCGCAGTTTTTATCAATTGCTCAATCGATAAATTGTCATTTCCACCTTTCACTGCCTGGTCGAGCGCTTTCTCTGCCACGTTACGCGCAAAGCCAAGCATGATCAATGCTGATAACGCTTCATCCTTCGCCGTATTATGCCGCGGCAAAGAAATTAACGAGTCAGGTCCTTCTTTTTTCAACTTATCCTGCAGTTCGAGGATCAGGCGTTGTGCCGACTTTGGTCCAATGCCTTTTATCCGCTGGATAAGCGGCACGTCGCCCTTGATGATCGCCGCCTGGATCTCTTGCGGAGTGATAGAAGAAAGGATCATTCTCCCGGTGTTCGGTCCAATGCCGGGAACCGACACGAGGTGGAGGAATAACCGTCTTTCGCCCTCATCGGCGAAGCCATATAAGGTATGTGCGTCTTCCTTTACGTGCAGCCAGGTGAACAGTTTACACTGCTCCTTCCCGGCAATGCCGGAATAGGTATGCAGCGAGATATGTATGTGATACCCCACACCGCCCGTATCTATCACTACGTAGGTGGGACATTTAAAGGCCAGTTTCCCGTTAATATAGTCGTACATCTTTATTCAGATTTCGCTTTGCGACCGAATAACCCTTTTCGTTTAGAAGCTTCTTCGGCGGCTGCCATCTTGGCCTGCACATCCACTACGGCGATGGTCACCATATCCACGATCTCGCGCACCGAGCTGCCCAGCTGCAGCACATGGACCGGCTTATTCAGCCCGAGGAGGATCGGCCCGACAGCCTCGGCGCCGCCCAGCTCCTGCAGCAGCTTATAGGCGATATTACCCGATTCGAGGTTCGGGAACACCAGCGTATTGGCCGGGGCGCCGTTCAGCCCGCTAAAAGGGAAATTATCTTTCAGCAGGCTCTCGTTAATGGCGAAGTTAGCCTGCATCTCCCCGTCTACAATGATCTCCGGGTACCGTTCGTGCAGGATCTTGGTAGCCATGCGCATTTTTTCGGGCACATCACCTTCGGTAGATCCAAAATTTGAATAAGAGAGCATCGCAATGCGCGGAACGATATTGAATTTCTTTACCGCCTCATGGATCAGCACGGTAATATCCACCAGTTCCGCCAGTGTAGGGTTTTTATTTATGGTGGTATCGCCAAAGAACACCGGCCCTTTTTTGGTGAGCATCAGGTACATTCCCGCTACGCGGTTCACTCCGGCGTCCGTGCCGATGATCTGCAGGGCGGGGCGAACGGTGGCCGCATAGTCCTTGGTGAGGCCCGAGATCAGCGCATCCGCTTCTCCGAACTGCACCATCGAGGCGCCGAAATAGTTGCGGTCGAGCATCAGCTTTTTCGCCTGGAAGAGGTTTACCCCGCGGCGCTGCCGTTTTTCGTATAAAAACTCGGCATACCTGTTCACCATGGCAGTCTCTTCGGTGGGGTCGATGATCTGTACACCTTCCAGCTCGAGTGCGCTTTCTTCTATGATGCGGTTGATGAGCCCTCGTTTCCCTAACAGGATTGGAATGGCGATGCCTTCTTCCTTTACGATCTGTGCGGCTTTCAGGATCTTATAGTTGTCGGCCTCGGCAAATACCACGCGCCGCGGATCAGATTTGGCTTTGTTGCTCACTACGCGCATAATACGGTCGTCCATGCCCAGCCGGCGGCGCAGCTCCTCGGAATATGCATCCCAGTCGGTGATCGCTTTTCCGGCTACGCCCGATTCTATGGCAGCCCGGGCCACTGCGGGCGAAACTGCCGTAATGAGGCGCGGATCGTTCGGCTTTGGAATGATGTAATCCTTACCAAATTTCAGGTTCTTGGTATTATAGGCCATGTTTACGGCTTCGGGAACCGGCTTTTTCGCCAGCTCAGCGATGGCGATCACCGCCGCGCGCTTCATTTCTTCGTTGATGGCGGTCGCTCTTACGTCGAGCGCGCCACGGAATATATAAGGAAACCCGAGTACGTTGTTCACCTGGTTGGGGTAGTCTGAACGGCCGGTAGCCATGATCACGTCCTTGCGTGTTTTGGTGGCCAGCTCATAGCTGATCTCCGGATCGGGATTCGCCATGGCAAAAACGATCGGGTTTTTGGCCATGGTGTCGAGCGCCTCGGCACTCAGTGTATTGGCTGATGAGAGGCCGATAAACACGTCCGCATCCTTCATGGCCTCTTCCAGCGTGTGGAGGTTACGCGTGGTAGCGAACTCAGATTTAAGCCTGTCGAGATTCAGGCGATCGGCGCGGATCACCCCCGAGCGGTCGAGCATCACGATATTTTCTTTCCTGGCGCCCAGGCTTTCGTATAACCTCGAGCAGGAGATCGCCGCAGCGCCGGCGCCATTTACCACGATCTTAACTTTGTCGAGCTTCTTTTTCTGCAGCTCGCAGGCATTGATCAGGGCGGCTGCCGAAATGATGGCAGTACCGTGCTGATCGTCGTGCATCACGGGGATGTTCATCTCCTCCTTAAGACGCCGCTCGATCTCGAAGCACTCCGGGGCCTTAATATCTTCGAGGTTCACGCCCCCGAAAGTCGGCTGGAGCGCTTTCACGATCGCCACAAACTCGTCTACATTCTTGGTGTCGAGCTCAAGGTCGAATACATCGATATCCGCGAAGATCTTGAAGAGCAGTCCTTTCCCTTCCATTACTGGCTTACCGGCCTCGGGGCCGATATCGCCCAGTCCAAGCACCGCAGTACCGTTGCTGATCACAGCCACCAGGTTCCCCTTGGCGGTATATTTGTAAACGTCTTCCTTCCTTTCCGCAATGCGGAGACAGGGCTCGGCCACACCGGGCGAATAAGCTAGGGATAAGTCGCGTTGGGTATTGGTTGGCTTTGTAGGAAGTACCTGGATCTTTCCGGGACGGCCATTGGAATGGTAGTCTAATGCGTCCTGCTTTTTGTTCGTTTTACTCATTGAGTACTTTGTTGGTGAGCGGGGACGAAATTAAGGATTCTTTTCGCGGATATCACATTTATTACAAATGGTTGTGGGAATGGTTCTCAAAACCACCGAACTTGTGAATCAAACTTACGGTTATGAAAAACCTGCTTTTTGCACTGCTATTAATAGGGACCGTTCAGCCCGTGCCGGCACAAACCCGCACGGCAAAGCCGGTATATGTGATCGTACACGGAGCGTGGGGCGGAAGCTGGGCGTTCAGGGAGGTAGATTCGATATTAACGGCGAGGGGTTGTAACGTGTACCGTCCGTCGCTAACGGGCCAGGGAGAGCGTGTGCACCTGGCTTCGCCGGAAGTTGGACTTGGCACACATATTAAGGATGTAGTGAACGAGATCCTGTTCGAGAACCTGCATAACGTGGTCCTGGTGGGACACAGCTACGGCGGAATGGTGATCACTGGGGTGGCAGACAGCATCCCCGAACGGGTCAAACAACTGATCTACGTAGATGCGTTACTGCCGCGTGATGGCGAGAGCCTTAAGACCGCGCTGGGGCGAACCGCGGAACAACTTGCAAAAAATGCGAAGGACGGGTTCATCATCCCGGCGTGGGTAAAGCCGGGGCAGCCGCTCCCGAAAGACGTGCCGCAATCGCTAAAGACGTTCACGGAGCCTGTTCACTTGAAAAATAAGGCGGCAGACAAAATTCCGGCAACCTACATCCTCACGGTAGCTAAAGGAACTGACCCGGCGGCAGACGATTTTGCTTCGCAGGCAGAACGTGCCAGGCAGCGAAAATGGCCGGTGCTGCAGCTTGAGGCAGATCATAACCCGCAATGGTCGGCCGTAAACGCATTTTCGGAAATGCTGTTTAAGATCGGAAATCCTTAAACTTGCGGAAATCTCCGGTAATGCTGCCAATGAAGCCAACCATCACCATCGAATATTGCCCGAAATGCCGCTGGATGCTGCGTGCCGCCTACATGGCCCAGGAACTGCTGACCACCTTCGGGGAAGACCTGGAAGGTGTTTTATTAAAGCCGTCTGCGATCAGCGGCCGGTACTCCGTCAGCATCGGCGGGCAAATGATCTTCGACCGTAAACAGCACGGCCGGTTCCCCGAAGTGAAGGAATTGAAACAATTGGTAAGAGATGTGGTGAGCCCAGGGAAACACCTTGGACATTCAGAAGGTCAATAATAAAACAAATCAGTCAAATTTTACTCCAAAACGAAACTAAAGGAATTTCATTGACGTAGAAAAGGTACCAACCTAAACCTATGAAATTCCTATCTCCTCTCCTGTATGCACAGGATCGCGCGCCGCCATCGCATTCTTCATTGATTTATTTGGATTACGGCTCCCTAACGCTCGAGTGTGCTCTTTTTCACCTCATTAACCAAGAATCATGAAAACATACTTCAAACTTAAAAGAACAACGGCAATTCTATTCGCAGCTTCACTTTATATCCTATTTTCAACTTCCTGCCGGAAGGAAGTGATCTCGCCGGAAAACACCAATTCAAACGCCAGCTTCAAATCAAACAAAACAAAGAGCGTCCCTTCTTATACGCTCAACAATGGATTGATCGCTTACTGGCCGTTTGACAATAGCGGCACCGACGCATCGGGCAACGGCCATACCGCAAGCCTGAACAACATGACGGCCACATACGACCGGTTTGGTAACCCCACCGGCGCTTTTTATTTTAACGGTTACAACAGCTACGCACAAGTGAGCGACGCCTATTCGCTCCGGCTGAACGGCACCGATTTTACCATGACCGGCTGGGTGCAGCTCTATTCGTACAACGCTTCGTATAACTCAAGCATCATGAGCAAACGGTATTCCGGCGCCAACAACGGATGGTTCTTTGGCGCCCGCGGATACCTGGGGGCACCCACCGGCCAGGTAATTTACGGCCCGGGTGGCGGCAGCGCCAACGCTTTTAGCAGCGGCTCGGTTGGCCTTTACAGCTGGCACATGGTGACCTGTACCTATGACAATACCACCGGCGACCTCAGTATCTACATTGACGGCGTGCTCGATAACGTAACAGGCAGCATCCTCACCGCAAACGGATCGATTACCGCCGACCTGTTTATCGGCATGGATTCTCCAACGGGGGATTATTTTTTGGATGGGGTAATGGACGACCTTCGCATTTACGACCGCGTGATCACGTACTCGGAGATCCAGGAACTTTATTATGCAGTGCCCGCACCGGAAGGCAACCTGATCGCTTACTGGACCTTCGATGCAACCGGTTATGATTTCTCAGGGAACGGCCACACCGCCAGCCTGAACAACATGACCTCTACCACCGACCGGCTTGGCAATCCCTACGGCGCCTACGCGTTCAACGGATCAACCAGCTACGCACAGGTATCTGACGCTTACGACCTGAGGCTGTACAACACCGATTTCACCTTAAACTCATGGGTATACATGAACGGTTACAATTCCAGCTACAATTCCAGCATCATGAGCAAGCGATACACGGGAGCAAACAATGGGTGGTTCTATGGCATCCGCGGCTACCTGGGAGCGCCTACCGGCCAGGTGATTTACGGACCGGGTGGCGGCAGCACCAACGCTTTCAGCAGCGGCACGGTGGGCCTGTACGGCTGGCACATGGTGACCGCGGTTTACGATCTCGCGAACCAGCAGCTAAGCATCTATATCGATGGTTCGCTGGATAGCGTAACCCCTTACATCCTTACCTCCAACGGCTCCGTAAGCGCCGACCTGTTTATCGGGATGGATTCTCCAACCAACGATTACTTCCTCGACGGCGCACTGGACGATATCCGCATCTACGGACGCCAGCTCAACAGCTCGGAAGTGAACCAGTTGTACTATACTATTTATTAACGTAGAGAACAAAAAACAGCGAATAGAGAATAGGCATACGCACTATCTCTATTCGCTGTTTTTTTTTCAACTATTCGCTAAGCCGTTCTTTGTTCAAAAACACGAACTTATTATCAAATACATCCAGTATGATCCGGCTGTCCTTATCGATCTTGCCGGCGAGGATCTCTTTGGAGAGCTCGTTCAGGATGCGTTTCTGTATCACGCGTTTTAGCGGACGGGCACCGAACTGCGGGTCGTAGCCCAGTTGCGAGAGCCAGTCAAGCGCATCCGGAGACGCCTCGATGGCAATGCCCAGCTCTTCGAGCGAATGCTGCACCTGTTTAAACTGGAGGTCTACAATCGCGCGGATCTCGTTGCGCCCGAGCGGCGTAAACATAATAAGCTCATCGATGCGGTTCAGGAACTCGGGGCGGATGGTTTGCTTGAGCAGCTCGAAAAGTTCGCTCCTGGTTTTCGCCAGTATTTCATTTTCGTTGGAATCACCGAGCTCTTTAAAGTTTTCCTGGATCAGTTGCGAGCCGATATTGGAGGTCATGATAATGATGGTGTTCTTAAAGTTCACCACGCGCCCTTTGTTATCGGTAAGGCGGCCATCGTCCAGCACCTGCAGCAGGATGTTAAACACATCCGGATGCGCTTTTTCGATCTCATCCAGCAGGATCACGCTGTAAGGCTTACGGCGCACGGCTTCCGTTAGCTGTCCGCCTTCATCGTATCCCACATATCCAGGAGGCGCCCCCACGAGGCGCGAGACCGCATGCCGTTCCTGGTACTCGCTCATATCGATCCGCACCATCGACGATTCGTCGTTGAACAGGAAATCAGCCAGCGCTTTCGCCAGCTCCGTTTTTCCCACGCCTGTAGTACCGAGAAAAATAAAGGAACCGATCGGCTTACGTTTGTCGTGCAAACCTGCCCGGGATCTCCGGATGGCGTCGGATATGGCACCGATGGCTTCGTGTTGCCCGGCCACGCGTTTGTGCAGCTCGTCTTCCAGGTGCAGCAGCTTTTCGCGCTCGCTCTGGATCATGCGGGTAACGGGAATGCCCGTCCACCGGGAAACTACTCCCGCAATGTCTTCGGAAGTAACCTCCTCTTTAAGCATACGGCTGCTGCTTTGCTGGCTTTCCAGTTCCGTTTTCAGTCGTTCAACCTGGTCCTGCGCCTCCTTGATCTTCCCGTAACGGATCTCGGCCACCCGGCCATAATCACCGGCACGCTCTGCCTGTTCGGCTTCGAGCTTATAGTTTTCGATCTGCTGCACCTGCTGGTTCAGCTCGTCGACTACATTCTTCTCCGATTGCCATTTCGCCTTTAAAGAATCCCGCTCGGCGGATAGGTTCGCAATGTCTTCCGAAAGCTGTTCCACTTTCTGGGCGTCGTTCTCGCGTTTGATGGCTTCCCGCTCAATTTCAAGCTGCATGATCTTTCGGTCGAGCTCGTCTACCACTTCAGGTACCGAATCCATTTCGAGGCGCAGCTTGGAAGCAGCCTCATCCATGAGGTCTATCGCCTTATCAGGCAGGAAACGATCGGAAATATAGCGTTGCGAAAGTTCTACGGCGGCAATGATGGCTTCGTCTTTAATGCGCACTTTATGGTGCGTTTCATAGCGTTCTTTCAATCCGCGAAGGATGGAGATGGCGTCCTGCGTATCGGGCTCATCCACCATTACTTTCTGAAAACGGCGTTCGAGCGCTTTGTCTTTCTCCAGGTATTTCTGATATTCGTTCAGCGTAGTGGCGCCTATGGCACGCAGTTCGCCACGTGCAAGTGCCGGCTTGAGGATGTTTGCCGCATCCATGGCGCCTTCGCCTCCGCCTGCGCCAACCAGGGTATGTATTTCGTCGATAAAAAGGATGATCTCGCCATCGCTCTGCGTAACCTCCCTGATCACCGCTTTGAGCCGTTCTTCAAACTCGCCTTTGTACTTAGCCCCTGCCACCAACGCACCCATATCAAGGGAGAATACCGTTTTGCTTTTGAGGTTCTCGGGCACATCGCCTTTAATAATGCGGAACGCGATACCTTCGGCGATGGCCGTTTTACCTACGCCCGGCTCACCGATCAGGATCGGGTTGTTCTTGGTCCTGCGCGAAAGGATCTGGATCACCCGGCGGATCTCCTCGTCGCGCCCGATCACCGGGTCGAGCTTACCCGATTCGGCATATTCATTCAGGTTGCGCGCATATTTATTCAGCGCGTTATAAGTAGCTTCGGCATTCTGGTCGGTTACGCGGCTATCGCCGCGAAGCCCGGTAATGGCCTTCTTCAGGTCTTTTTCCGTTACGCCTGCATCTTTCAGGATGGCGCTGGTTTTGTCGCCCGCATTCAGGATACCCAATAAAATATGTTCTACGGACACAAACTCGTCTTTAAACTCCTTTAAGTACGACTGCGCTTTCTGCAGCACGCTGTTGGCCGACGACGACAAGTACAGCTCGCTGCCGCTTACTTTCGGGAAGCCCTGGATCTGGGTATCCACCACGCTGCCGATGCGGTTAAGGTTTACGTTTAATTTTTTGAGAAGATAGCTGATCACATTCTCATCAACCAGCAGCAGGCCCTTCAGCAAATGGGCCGTTTCAATAGCCTGCTGCTGGTTTCCCGTAGCAATCTCGGAAGCTTTTTGGATCACCTCCTGTGCCTTGATGGTAAAATTGTTCAAATTCATAATACAGGTATTCACAAAACAACGGCCAGTCAGCTTTTACATGGCAGGATCGGAAGTTTTGTCGTGCATTTTTAAAACTATATGTCTAAATGGCTGATAAACAAACCCTTAATATGAAAACATGTCAATAAGCTTTAATTCCAATGATTTAAGTTGTTGAAATCTTTCGTGCCATAACACGCATTTACTACGTCAAATAAATAGCTATATTAGCCGTTCTAACCATGTGAAAGGGATTTACACTATGTGCTCTTGTTAATGCAATACGTTACGCCATCCGGCGACCTTGTTTCTGAAGTGCTGGTCAAACAGCCCTACACCCCGGACCTCAGGCCTATCCGGCCGGTTAATTATGAGCAGATCGATACGATTCGTTTTATCACCATCTGTTTTATTATCTGGGGGCATTGCCTGCTTGGATGGGAGCAGCGGGTGCATGCCGGTGTGATAGACGAAATGGTGGCGGTGCTGGTGCTGCAGGCGGGCAAGATCAGTACAGTGATCTTTTTTCTCGTGTCGGGGTTTTTAATCCGGCCAAAACTGCAGAGATATACGCTCAAAAGCTATTTCAGGGAACGATCGCCACGGGTGTACTTTCCGTGGTTATCTTTTATCGTACTTTTTATGCTCATCCAGGTAGTACAGCTGCTTCCGCTAAAGGAGCTCTGGGAAACGCGCGACCTTGAAAGATTCATCCAGCTAAACTACAGCATCCTTGACGGACTGCTTATTTACAGCGCTTACTGGTTCATTACCACCTATGCGCTCAGCATGGCGCTGTTCGTAGTACTTCGTAAACATGCGGATTCGTGGTGGCTCGGTGCTGCGCTTGGACTGATCACGCTGTTTTACTGCCTCAACCTGCATTTCCAGTGGACAGATACCAAGCATTCGAAGGCGATCCTCGGCTATGCCGCATTTGTCTGGACAGGGATGAAAATGAACAAGCACTTCACCCGCCTGCAATATCACCTCGCCAATGTGCCATGGGCTGCGGCCATCGGGCTCCTGCTTGCATTGCTGCTCATTGCCAGTTACGAGGGCATCAAGCTCACGGAAACGGGCTGCCTGGACCCTTTCGCATCTAACCGGTTTAGTAACATCATATTATCGGTCACGTTTTTCCTGGCACTGCTTAAATTCGGAAAGATCGACCTGGTAAACAAGCTGAACCCGAGGAAAACAGTTTACGGGATCTACCTGGTACATAACATCCTGATCTTCGAGCTAACGGCCGTTATTACGAGTTGGGTTTCTGGCGACGTATTTGTATCGGCAAGTGTATGGACGCTGCTGATCTACCAGTTCAGTTTTTTCGTGGTGATACTTTGCTTTACTTATCTTGTGGTAAACCGGCTTTCACGGTCGCGTCTCTGCTGGATAATCGGCATAAAACCGGGTTTAAAAGCGTAAGTTAACGCCGCTGCACCGATTGTAAGCCCAATTACTGTTTACAATTGCTATTTTAGCCATATTAATTACTATCAACAGATTGACATTTAAAGATTTCGGCTTTAACGATCACCTTCAGGAGGGATTGGACAGCATGGGGTTCGTTAAACCAACCCCGATACAACAGCAGGCGATCCCTGTTATTTTAGAACATCACGACCTTATCGCATGTGCGCAAACCGGGACCGGCAAAACGGCCTCCTACCTGCTTCCATTGCTCCAGCTCATCCACCAGGGCGAGCGAAAGCACGTTAGCGGGCTTATCCTTTCCCCTACGCGGGAATTGGCCGTGCAGATCGATCAGCAAGCGGAGGGACTCGCTTATTTTACCGGGATCAGCTCCATTGCGGTGTATGGCGGTGGCGACGGTATCGCGTACGAACAGCAAAAGCGGGCCATTATGGCAGGGGTCGACATCATCATCGCCACCCCCGGAAGACTTATCGCCCACCTTACCAGTGGCGTGATCAAGCTGGATCATATCCAGTTCCTGGTGCTGGACGAGGCGGACCGCATGCTCGACATGGGCTTTTACGAAGATATCCTCCGCATTAGCAGTTACCTGCCCGCCAAAAGACAAACCCTGCTGTTCTCGGCCACCATGCCGCCCAAGATACGTACCCTGGCCAATAAACTGCTGCATAACCCCCAGTCGATCAACATCGCCATTTCGCAGCCGGCGGCAGGCATCTCGCAGCAGGCCTATTTAACTTACGATGAACAAAAACTAGCCCTGATCGATAAGCTGTTAAAAGACGTGGCTTATACCAGCGTGCTGATCTTTGCTTCCCGCAAGGATAAGGTACGTGAGGTCGACAAGCTGCTGCGCAAATCGGGCATCAAGGTAAAAGCCTTTCACTCAGACCTTGAACAGCCTGAACGTGAGGCAATCCTGCAGGATTTCCGCAACCGGAAGCTGCCCGTGATCATCGGCACCGACGTCCTCTCGCGCGGGATAGACATTACCGGCATCAGCCTTGTGATCAATTTCGACGTCCCCCCCGACCCTGAAGACTATATACACCGCATAGGAAGAACCGCACGCGCGGAAACAACAGGTACGGCAATTACGTTTATCAATGAGAAAGATCAGAAGAAGTTCGCTTCGATAGAAGAACTGATCGGCAAAGAGGTGGAGAAGATCCCCTTACCTGACGGGCTAGGCGAAGGCCCGGTTTACAACCCCAAAGCAAAAAGGGAAGGCGGCGACCGAAGCAACTTCAGGAACAAAAAGAAGGGCAGCTGGAAAGGCAAAGGGAGCAGTAAACCCGGATCCGGTAAACCAGGCCCCGCTCAATCCTGAACTGATCACCGAAACTGATAACTAATTACTGAACCCGACAACTCACCTCCCATGATTACCCTAGAAAATGATTCGCTGAAAGTGAGCATTTCGCCAGAAGGAGCACAACTCACCTCGATCTTTAATAAGAAAGACGAAACCGAGCATCTTTGGCAAGCCGACCCCGCAGTGTGGGGCTGGCACGCACCGAACCTTTTCCCGTTAGTAGGTGAAAGTATGGATCAGAAAATCCTGGTTGACGGCGCCGAATATAAGATGAACAGGCATGGTTTTGCGCGAAATGCCATGTTCGGATTGGTGGACGCTACGTCAGTCCACGCCAAATTTTCGCTCCCTTTTTCGGAGGAAACACTGGCCGTTTACCCATACCGGTTCGAGTTCCAGGTATTATACGATCTTATTGATAATAAGCTGCGCGTATCGTACAAAGTGATCAATATGGACCAGGACACTATCTACTTCGGGGTCGGCGCTCATCCTGCGTTCAGCGTGCCCTTTGATGAAGGCGCCTCCTACGAGGATTATTTCATCGAATTTGAACATGCTGAGGAGCTTAACACAGCCGGCATCACGAACGAGGGATATTTCTCCGGCGAAACGAAACCGGTGTCCCTGGATGGCAACAAGCTTCACTTAACCCGCGACCTGTTTGCAGACGATGCCCTGGTGTTTAAAAATATCCGTTCGCGCAAAGCGACGATCAAAAGTAAGGTAAGCGATAAACAGGTTTCCGTTTCGTTCCCGCATTTTAATTACCTGGGATTGTGGGCCAAACCTGGGGCGCCGTTCGTTTGCATCGAGCCGTGGTTGGGTTGTGCGGATACCGCAGGCGAACGGAAGGAACTGCGCGACAGGGAGTGTATCCAGCAGGTGGCGCACGGACACGTGTTCGAAACGGATTTCACTATCGGGATCAGCTGACCGTGTAGCGGGAGGCCTGTCACATCTGCTGGTTTGTTTTAGATAAAAGCTTACCGATTTTTTCCGCTTTACCGCGAATAGTGATACTCGAAAGACTGTCCACCCGCCCCTCGGTGACGGTTCCGGCGGTAAAGTCGCTAAATTCTATCCTGCTTTTACCAGTTAAGGAATAGGAAAGCTTATTGATATTTGAATTAGCGCCGTGCAGGCTGATGCTTGACGAATCCTTCGCCAAAACCGATAACCGGTCAACTTTATTCATCACAGCAACAACAGAAGCCGTTCTTTCAGCGGCGATATCCAGCTTATTTGAATTCAGGTCCCCGGATAATTCAAACCTGCCTCGTGCACCGGAGAAGGATTCCAGGTTGCTGACATGGATCTTTAAAAAATACGGGCTCCTGGTGGTCACTGCAAAACTTTTCACGAGGCGCTTGCTGTGTAACGATATATATAAAGTATCGTTAGATAACCGCGTGGTAAAAAATTCATTTATTCCGTGTGCTGCTTCCGCATAGTTTTTTCCGCCCGTGTGATCTACACTGATTATAAATTGATCTTGCTTGATCACGAAAGTAGCGCCACGCTCGTCGGGCCCCGATTGGATGGCGCCATCTATTGCCAGGTGCTTAGCGGCAGGAAGATCGCGGCGACTATAATTGCCAGCCTCCTGTTGTTGCGTTGTTCCGGCCTCATTGACATGACCGGCCCGAAACCTGCTTTTTAATACCAGGTTAAAACTGAGCAGGGAGAGTACCAGGCCTGCCAGTAACACAATCGTAAGTATATTGCTTATTTTCATTTGATTAAGGTAAAGAATCGTTAAACTTCGCGTGTAAATAGTTCAAAACGTTGTTGCACTTCGCCAACGCTCACTTCATAAAGCCGCATCTTGGCGAACACTGCTGGCAGCTCCTCTTCCAGGAAGATCTTTTTCCGTGCATCCGTTATCTTTTCACGCGCAGCGGAGCCTACGTAATAGCCCAGCCCGCGCTTAATGTAAATGACGTCCTGTTGCTGGAGATGGTCATACGAACGCATTACCGTATTAGGGTTCACTTCGAGGGTTACGGCCAGCTCGCGTACCGACGGGATTTTTTCATCGGGGAGCCACTTCCCCAGTTGTATATTGTCGCTCACATATTCAGCGATCTGCCGATAAATGGCTTGCGATTGATTAAAGTCCATTTTTGGTGTTTTCTTGGTTTGGTTAGATCTGTTTCTCTTTCAGGCGGAAGAAAACGGTGATCCATATAACCGGGAGCGCCAGGTAATAGCCTGCCAGGAAGAGCGTTTGCTGGTACACGGAAGGCTTTATATGCGCAGACTGGTGCTGATCGTACAGGTAAACACTGGTGAAGGGCGTGCTCGATAAATGCTCGAATCCCGGCTTTCCGGCAATACCTGATATATCGAATACTACTTTCGTTATCAACTCATTCAAATAAAGTGTTCCAAAAAAGAGGCAGCAAACAACCACGATCGTTTTCAGGATCACCTGCCGCTTAAAAGTTACCGAACACAGCAGGATGATCGACTGGAACACGAAATAGAAACAAATAAAACCCGGCTGGCGGAACATGTCCCACAGCACAAATATATTGTTATAAAAGCCCATCACGCGGTCGATATAACAAAGCAGGAGGGTTACCGGGTAAATAACGAAGATATAAAGCAGCGGATAAAGCACCATACCCGAAATCACTGCCGCACAAGTCTTCTCCGCAACGGTGCAGGGCAGCATCAATTCATGAATAGAACTGGTTTTATCTCTATGCCTGTTGAGGATGAAGAGGCTATGCAATCCCGACGAAAGGAAAATGCCGCACACAAACAAGTCTTCGAGGTACCTGTTGGTGAGCCCCTCGCCGCCTGAATTATAAATAAGCCAAACCAGCCCGATGGCGATCAGCGCCGGGAAGCCAAGCAAGTAAATCTTTTTATATTCCCTGGATTGCTTACGAAGCAGCAGCCACAACCTGTTGATGGAGATTTCCATAGAATTATGCATTAAAAAGTGGAACGATCTGTTGTTTCTCCGAAAGCACCGCGTTGAAGAATATTTCCATATCAAGCCGCGACTCTTCCTCATCGTGGTTAACACCTACCACGGCATAGCCTTTTAAACCGCCTTCATAGTAGATCGGCGCGATCAGCTCGGTAGGCTGATTTACCTGTTTGAATACCAGCTTCTGAGTGATGCGCTCAACCGGCTCGCGGATGATGATCCGTTTATCCTCCAAAATGAGTACATGATCGATGAGGCTGTCGAGGTCTCTCACCTGGTGCGTGCTGATTATGATCACCTGGTCTTCGGCGGCGGTACCGGCAATCACCTTGCGAAATTGCCGCTTCGACGGAATGTCCAGTCCATTCGTGGGCTCATCCATTAACAGCACTTTAGCGCGGGTGGCAAGCACAAAACTGATCATCATCTTCTTCTTTTGCCCGTAGCTCATTTTTTGCAGGTCGCTATCTGCCGGCACCTCGAACTCTGCAAGCATCCGGCTAAAAAGTGCACGGTCAAAAGTCGGGTAAAACGGCGCGTAGTTGTCCACGTAGGTGTGCACTGAACCATTGGGCACATAAAACTCTTCAGGCAATAACACCGTTTGCTGCAGGAGTTTTGCGCTTCTTCTGGCGGGCTCTTCACCGGTTACGCGGACTGTCCCTTTACCGGGAAACAATAACCCGCAAATGGTATGCAGCAAACTGCTCTTCCCTGCGCCGTTCTTGCCAAGCAACCCATAAATGTGCCCGGGCTTTAATTCAAGACTGAGATCCTCTAGTACAGGCCTGGATTTTTTGTACCCAAACGTTAGATGCTGAATTGATATCATATCGTTCTAGTGTACTACTTAAATAGTACAGTACAATAGTAAGGGATTGTTTTATTACTTGCAAGTTATTCTGAAAAAAACTTAAGAAGGGGCGATCTGTTAATAACAAAACAACCGATGAACCATGAAAAAATTCTCTGACGAAACCATCATTGCCAAGGCAAGGGTCAATTTGGTCGATGTAAAGCAGGCCGGCGCCAACCAGGTAGACGTGGCGGTCGATTTGAAGGATGAAAAGTTAATTACGCATAACTACGCGGTCACTTTCAGGCGGGACGGTATGGGATCGCCATGGGTACCGGCGGATATTACGGAGATTAGTTCTATGTGATATGTTAAACGTTTCCTACTCTTGTTTAACCGCCAATTGCCCGCATGCCGCATCGATATCTTTTCCCCGGCTCCGGCGCACGTTGGTATTTACGCCTTGTTTACGGAGGTAATTGGCAAACGCCTCGGTTTTATCCTCGGTGGTATTTTCGAAAGCCGCAAAGCTGATGGGGTTGTACTCGATAATATTCACCTTACAGGGCAGGTGTTTACAGAACCTGGCCAGTTCCATGGCGTCCTGGATCTCGTCATTAAAGTTATCGAAAATGATGTACTCGTAAGTTACCGGGTTCTTGGTTTTGGCATAGTAATACTTCAGGGCTTCGGCCAGTGCCTTTAGGGAATTTTGCTCATTAATGGGCATGATCTCATTGCGCTTCGCATCGTTTGCCGCATGTAATGATAAGGCAAGGTTAAACTTCACCTGGTCGTCCCCCAGTTTTTTAATCATCTTAGCGATGCCGGCGGTAGACACCGTAATGCGTTTCGCCGACATGTTCAGGCCGTCTTCGGAGGTGATGCGTTCGATGGATTTCATCACGTTCGCGTAGTTGAGCAAAGGTTCGCCCATGCCCATGTAAACGATATTGGAGAGCGGAATGCCATAATTTTCCCGGGCTTGCTGGTCTATCAGCACTACCTGGTCGTAGATCTCGGCAGGGTCGAGATTCCGTTTTCGGTCCATATAACCTGTGGCGCAAAACTTACAGGTGAGACTGCACCCCACTTGCGAGCTTACGCAGGCTGTCATGCGTTCGGTGGTTGGGATTAATACGCCCTCGATAATATGCGTATCGTACAAACGGAAGGTATTTTTGATGGTTTTATCGGCGCTGAATTGCGAGAAACTAATATTTACGGGATTAATTGTAAAGCGCTCTTCGAGATTTTCACGTAATTTTTTCGATAGGTTGCTCATTTCCCCGAAACTCCGCGCAGACTTTTTCCAGAGCCATTCCCAGATCTGTGCTGCCCTAAAAGGTTGTTCACCAAGCTCAACGAGCGATTTTCTCAAATCCTCAAAACAAATGTTCCTGATATCAATTCTTTTAACGGTCGCTTCCACGTTGCAAAGTTACCGATTTAGTGCGTAACGTACTAGACGCTATTTTCGATAGTATTTTGTTGTTGTAACAGCAAAACTCTATCTTGTCCAGGTTTTAAAAAAACGGTCCGCTGTTAATATCGGAAAATGGTTAAAAGTTACTCTGCCGACTTCATTTTACCCGTTTCATCTGATCCTGTTAAGGATGGCGTGATAAGCGTAGACGAAACTGGGCAAATAACAGGTATTTACCACGCAAACGATCCTGCCTGCAACGCGCTCGATATCGAAAAACTGGAGGGCGTGATCGTTCCGGGGTTTGTAAATTCGCATTGCCACCTCGAGCTTTCGCATCACCGGGGGAGATTCCAAAAGGAACAGGGCCTTATTCCATTTATTAAAGAAGTGATCAGCAACCGCAATGGCAGCGACGAAGCGATCGGCGTTGCCATGAAAGAAGCTGACCGTCAAATGCTTGCTAACGGAATAGTGGCCGTAGGCGATATCTGCAACACGATATCGTCTAAGTTAATTAAGGAAACCAGCGCCATTTATTATCATAATTATGTCGAGGTTTTTTGCTTCAAGCCATCGGAGGTAAAAGATATTTTCCGCGCAGGGCTCGACCTCCGGGAAAATTTCAGTCCCTTGCCTTCATCGATCGTTCCGCACGCGCCTTACTCGGTTTGCAAAGAACTTTTCCGGTATCTTACGCGGTTTTGCGACGATTACGGCAACATCATTACCATCCACAACCAGGAGAGCGAAGAGGAGAACCGTTTCTTCCGGTATAAAACCGGGGGATTCGTGGATTTTTACCGCGACATGGGCTTCGATATCGACTTCTTTAAGCCGCAGGCGCGTAATTCCATTCAAACGGTGCTGCCGCTCCTGCCCTCGCACCAGCGCATTCTTTTTGTCCACAACACCTATACCAGCCTTAAGGACCTGTATTTTGTGCGGCGGTTCGGTCATGATACCAACTGGTGCTTTTGCCCTAATGCCAACCTGTACATCGAAGGACGTTTGCCTAAGATCGATATGTTCCTGTTTAACGACTTCAACATCACGGTGGGCACCGATAGTCTGGCTTCAAACGACCAGCTTTGCATTCTCTCTGAACTTAAAACCATTGCCAGCCATTATCCTGGTATCCCGTTCACACGTACGCTTTCGTGGGCGACCTTAAACGGCGCGAAACTCCTCGGCATCAACCAGCAGCTAGGCAGCCTGGATGTAGGAAAAAAGCCAGGCCTGAACCTGATCTCCGGTATGGAGAAATTAAACCTTACGGCAGATTCGAAGGTCAGGAAACTGGTTTGACGTACGCCGCGAACCCCAAAAATCACTACCTTTAAAACATGCCGATCACCTCCTTATTTAACGTGCGGTACCCTATTGTCCAGGCAGGTATGGTTTGGTGCAGTGGCTGGAAACTTGCCTCGGCCGTATCGAATGCAGGCGGTTTGGGCCTCATCGGCGCCGGTTCCATGTACCCGGATAACCTGCGAAACCATATTCGCAAGTGCGCAGCCGCTACCGCGAAGCCCTTTGGGGTAAATGTGCCGCTGTTGTATCCTGATGTGAAACAGCTGATCGACATCATCGTGGAAGAGTCCGTACGGATCGTTTTTACGTCTGCCGGCAACCCCGCTGCATGGACAGGATACTTAAAAGACCGGGGCATTACCGTAGTACACGTAGTGGCCAGCCAGAAATACGCCAAACGTGCGGAAGCGGCAGGGGCCGACGCCGTCGTTGCCGAAGGGTTCGAAGCCGGCGGGCACAACGGCCGCGAGGAAACTACCACGCTCTGCCTCATCCCCATGGTAACAGACGTGGTATCGGTACCGGTTATCGCTGCCGGCGGAATCGCTTCCGGCAAAGCCATGCTCGCCGCCTTTGCTTTAGGGGCGGAGGGCGTACAGGTGGGATCTCTCTTCGCCGCCGCGGAAGAATCCTCTGCGCATCCGCTCTTTAAAGAAGCCGTTGTTCGTTCCGGCGAAGGTGATACCCGCCTCAGCATGAAAGGATTGATGCCCGTAAGGTTGCTACGGAACGATTTCTCCCGAGAGGTAGACCAGGCCGACCGCCGCGGGGCCTCCGCCGAAGAATTACGCGCTTTATTAGGTACCGGTCGCGCAAAACTGGGTATGTTTGAAGGCGACCTCCAAAACGGCGAGCTCGAAATAGGCCAGGCAGCTGCCCTGGTAAACCAGGTAAAACCCGCCGCAACTATCGTTAACGACCTCTGGAACGGCTTCCTGCACGAAAAAACCCGCATCGCCAGCCTGCCTGCCGAACTGATCACTGACAATTGATAACTGCATGAAACACCTCAACCTCACCGTCTATGGCCGCGTACAGCGCGTTTTCTTCCGGGCATCTACCAAAGCGGTAGCCGACCAGCTTGGCGTGAAAGGCCTGGTGACCAATCGGCCCGATGGTACCGTGTATATCGAAGCCGAGGGCGACGATTTCGCTATGGAAAATTTCCTGGAGTGGTGTCACGAAGGCCCGATCAACGCAAAAGTCGAAAAAGTGGAAACCTCAGAAGGCGAACTCAAAAACTATCGTAATTTTGAGGTCGTTAAAAAAGCCTAGGTTTAAGCGTTCGGCAGGAGCTGACAGCTGATAGCTGATAGCTGGTAGCTATACAAGAGTGTCAACAATCAAGAAATTCGCGGGACAGACCGCCGTGTACGGGATCAGCACGATCGTCTCCAGGCTGCTCTATTCCATTCTCACGCCCGTTTTTACCACTGCTTATTCGGCAGGAGTGTATGCCATTTTCACCAACCTGTACAGCTGGGCTTCCCTCATCGGACCGCTGCTCGCATTCGGGATGGAAACCACTTTTTTCAGGTTCCTGAACAAACAGGAGAGCGAAAAACAACAGGTATACAACAATACCTTCATCAGTGTTGCCTCGCTGGTGTTCCTGTTCTTTATCTCCACCATTTTCTTTGCGCGCGATATCGCCGCTTTCCTGCAGTCGGGGGTGAACCTGGATGATTACACCAACTACGTCCGCTATTTTATCGTGATACTTTGCACCGACTCTTTGGCCGTAATCCCTTTCGCAAAACTGCGGGCAGACGGCCGGCCCTTCCGTTACTCGCTCATCAAGTTCACTAACATCCTGCTGCAATTCCTGCTTAACCTGGTATTCATTTTTGTGATCCCGTTCATCATCGACCACCATTGGGCCGGCGGCGGGTTCCTGGCTTCGTGGTACCGCCATGGCTGGATCGGCTACGTATTTATCGCAAACCTGGCTGCGAGCGTGCTTACGCTGCTCATGCTGCTGCCCGAAGTAATGCAGGTAAAACCTGATTTCAGCCGGTCGCTCTCCCTGAAGATGCTTTCTTATAGTTTCCCCGTACTGGTAGCCAATCTTTCCTTCATTGTGAACGAAACGTTCGATAAGATCATGATGACGAAATTGTTACCGGTACAGCAACAGGTGGATGTTGGGATCTACGGTGCGTGCGCCAAGATCTCGATCTTTCTCAGCATTTTTATCAACGCTTTCCGGCTGGGGGCCGAACCATTCTTTTTCAGCCATGCGAAGAATAAAAACTCCGGCGAAACCTATTCGCGCATCATGGATTATTTCATTATCGTAGTTTGTGTGATCTATGTCGGTATAGTTGGCAATATCGAAATTCTCAAGCATTTTATCCACGCCAGGAATGCGGCCGAACAGGCGGTTTACTGGTCGGGTTTACCAGTGGTTCCCATCCTGTTATTCGGTTATGTAAGCCTTGGGATCTATATTAACCTGTCGATCTGGTATAAACTGTCGGACCAGACGCGCTACGGCCTTTATATTTCGGGGACCGGTGCCATTCTTACCATCATCCTCAACTTTATTTTCATCCCCAAACACTCCTACATGGCCGCAGCCTGGGTGTCCGTTACGGCGTACACTACCATGATGGTGCTTTCGTACCTGCTTGGTCAGAAAAACTATCCCATCCCCTACCGCACCGGCAAAAATATTATCTATCTTGTGTCTTCGATCGTGCTGGCTTACCTGTCGTTCGTGGTGCTTAAACAGAACATTTTCGCAGGCAATGCCCTAACGGTAGCGTACCTGGCGGCAATCTGGTTTGCGGAACGCAAAGAGCTCAAAAAATTATGGAAAACAATCTGAAGATCAGGGTCGTTAATAATTCCCTGAATACGTTACCTGCTTATGAAACCGTTTCTTCTGCGGGAATGGACCTCCGCGCAGATCTCCGTGAGGCCTGCACCATCCGTCCGCTGCAGCGCTGCCTGATCCCTACGGGGCTACACATCGAGCTGCCGGATGGCCACGAAGCGCAGATACGACCGAGGAGTGGTTTAGCGTTAAAGCATGGGATCACCATCGTGAATTCGCCCGGAACTGTAGATGCCGATTACCGCGGCGAGATCAAGGTGCTGCTGGTGAACCTCTCGGATACCGACTTCGTGGTAAACAATGGCGACCGGATCGCGCAAATGATTGTAGCCAAACACGAAAGGGTTTCCTGGAGCCTTGCCGAATCGTTAACAGAAACGGTGCGTGGCGCAGGCGGCTACGGACATACGGGCGTATAATCGCTCAAAAGAATAATATGCATAAAAAACTCGTTTTCCTTGTTTTTTTTGGCGGCCCGCTGATTGGCCTGGCACAGAAAAACACGCGTCCTGTACAAGTGCCTGCCGGCGAATCCAAGGGATTTATGCTGCAGGACAGCCTGATGATGAAGGATTGGTTCTTTTCCGGCCTGCGTGAAAAAAC
This sequence comes from Hufsiella ginkgonis, assembly GCF_009834915.1. GTDB lineage: Bacteria > Bacteroidota > Bacteroidia > Sphingobacteriales > Sphingobacteriaceae > Hufsiella > Hufsiella ginkgonis. The sequence continues at coordinate 74,195 of NZ_WVHS01000007.1, forward strand.
CATCCAGAATTACCAGCTGGCTGCCGAGTTTTTTAAGCGGATAACAGACATGGACGCGAAAAATGATGCGGCCCAGTATGAGCTGGCTAACATCTATCATTCGCAAAACCGCGACCAGGAAGCCGAAGCGCTGATCCGCAAAGCCACCGCCTTAAAGCCAGCCAACGAATGGTATTGGCTGCTGCTGGCCGATATTTATAAAAGGGGTAACAAGCTGGCAGACCTCAACGGGGTTTTCGACGAGCTGATCAAAATTTCTCCCGACAAAGAAGATTATTATTACGACAAAGCGAACGCATTACTCTTGCAGGGCAAGCCCGACGACGCAATGGTCGTTTATACCGTCATCGAGAAACGGTTTGGAGCGAGCGACGACCTGGTGACCTCCCGGCAGCGCGTTTACCAGAAACAAGGTAAAACCGGGCAAGCGGCCACCGAGCTGGAAAAGCTAGTGACCGACAATCCCGCCGAGGTAAGGAATTACCTCGAACTGGGCCAGCTTTATATCAATTCGGGCAACAAAGAAAAAGCCATGCAGGTCCTCTTGAAAGCGAAAACACTGGATGCGGCCAACCCCTACATCAGTCTCTCGCTGGCCGACCTGTACCGGGCTCAAGGCAAAACAGACGATGCGTTCGTGGAGCTGAAAAGCGCTTTTGCAAGCCCGGAGATGAACATCGATTCAAAGATCCGTATCATCCTCTCGTTTTTCCCGCAATTGGGCGACGCAAAGATGCGTGCACAGGCGGATGAGCTCGGCGCGATCCTGGTTAAAGCCAACCCGGGCGACCCGAAGTCGTTCTCGGTATATGGAGACCTGCTCTTCCAGGAACAGAAATTCACCGAAGCGCGGCAATCTTATAAAAAAGCGCTCGCCCTTAATAACCAGGTTTACCAGATATGGGAACAACTGATCCGCATCGAGCTAGACCAGGCCGACCCGGATGCAGCGATCGCGGATGGCGAGGAGGCGCTTTCCATCTTCCCGAACCAGGCGGCACTGTACCTCCTCACCGGAATTGCCAGCGCGCAGAAAAAAAACCACGAGAAGGCCGTCAGCTACCTGAAAAATGCAGCGTCGCTGGAAACAGAAGACAAAGCGATGATCGCACAGGTCTACGCCTTACTGGGAGATTCGTATAACGCGCTTAAAAAGTTCTCCGAGTCCGACCAGTCGTACGAAAAATCGCTCCTGGCGGACCCCGTTAATACCTATACCCTGAACAATTACGCTTACTATTTGTCGTTAAGAGGCGTGAACCTCGAAAAAGCCGAGGCCCTGTCCCGTAAATCGAACGAACTTTCGAAAAACAATGCCTCTTTCGAAGATACCTATGCCTGGGTGCTCTTCCGGCAGAAAAAGTATAAAGAAGCAAAGATGTGGATCGAAAAATCGATGAACTCGGAAAAAGGAGCCAGCGCCACCCAAACTGAACATTATGGAGACATTTTGTTCCAGCTCGGTGAAAAAGAGCTTGCGCTGAAGCAGTGGCTGCTCGCTAAAGAGCGTGGCGCAAAATCTGAGAAACTTGAGCAGAAGATCAATGAAAAGAGATATATCGACTAAGTTATTCCTGTGTTTACTGGCAATTGCCCTCTCCGGCTGTAAAGCGAAGCAAGCTGCGCTGCCGCCGCACATACCGGACAAACCGGTAGTGACCGACCCGCCGCTCGTAGAATCAGCTTCCCGACCCGACAGCAGCCAGGCGGATAAAAACGCCCTGTTCCGCGAAACTGTTCAGAAAAGCCAGCTTTCTTTTAACACGCTGAGCTTTAAAGCGAAAGGCAGCCTTTCTGTAGACGGTAAAGAGAATGATGTAACCATGAATATCCGTATCCGGAACGAAAAAGCGATCTGGGTTTCGGTGACCGCCGTTGCCGGTTTAACGGAGATCGCCCGGGTAATGGTAACACCGGACAGTGTGCTGCTCATAAACCGCTACGCGAAGGAATACCTGGCAAAACCGTTTTCGTACCTGCACCGGTTTGCAGGCCGGGAGATCACTTTCGGGCGTGTACAGGCAATTATGGCGGGCAACATTCTCCCGGGATTACCTGATACGGAAAGCAAAGTAACGAAATACGAAACTTCTACCCTGCTGGCAGGCTTATTTACTCAGGTGATCTACACTGTTTCGCTGGACAATGCCTTCAAGGTGACGCGCACAGAACTGAAAGATCCTAACGCACGCCAGTCGCTGCTAACCACCTACGCCGATTTTTCGCCGGAAAGCGGCCAGCGGCTTCACCATGCCATGACGCTGCAATCTTCTTCGGGCGCAACCCAGATCAGGCTCGATGTGAAATACAGCAAGGTAAACATCAACGAACCGGTAGAAATGCCGTTCAGTATTCCGAAGCGTTTTACTATAGTGGATTAATTACCCGAAACGATTTCCAGCGTTTCCCTGATCAGCCGGTCTACGATCGCTTTGGCATCTGCCGTAAACTCCCCGGTGATCCGGTTAGCCAGAATGGCATTGAGGCTGATGGCCTGGTGACCTAACAGGTTGCTTAACCCATAGATCCCCGCCGTTTCCATCTCGAAATTGGTGATCCGGCGCCCCTTCCACGCGAACGCGGTGAACCGGTCGATCATGCCGGGATCGCGCAGCGCGGCCCGCACCACCCTTCCCTGTGGCGCATAAAATCCCGGGCAGGTAACGGTGATGCCGTGCTGATACCCGCCAAACAACGCTAGTAAAGCTGAACTCCCCGCACTGATGTAGGGAATGGCCAATGTACCGCCGGCTGCCAGGTTCGCCGAAAACTCCCGGAGCAGCTCCATCTCAGCTTCGGTGTTAGCGGCTTTGTAAAAATTAAGCAGGTTATCAATCCCCAGACCGTGGGTCGACGCCAGGAGGCTGTCTACCGGGACATCCTTTTGCAGCGACCCGGAAGTGCCTACCCTAAAAAACCGGAGACTGGTGAGCTGCTCTTTTACCGTACCCGTTTCGAAGTCGACGTTAAAAAGCGCGTCCAGCTCGTTTAATACGATATCGATATTATCTGTACCGATACCGGTTGACACTACCGAGATCCTTTTATGCCCGATATAGCCTGTATGCGTAATAAACTCCCGGTTATTCAGTTGAAACTCGATATGGTCGAAATGTTTGCTGATGGCCGGCACACGGTCTGGGTCGCCCGCCAGGATAATGGAGGGAGCGATCTCTTCGGGACGGACGTCCAGGTGGTAGATCGCTCCACGGTTGTTAATGATCAGTTCCGAACGGGCGATACCTGCCATAGGCTTTTCAGTTTAGTAACGAGTTTAAAATAATCATACTTTGGAGCACAAAATTAATAGATTTGTTTGCATGAGATACGCGAGGCTGCTGCTTCTTATTACCGGGTGCCTGTTTTTGGCAGGCGCTGCGCAGGCACAAACCAGTGCCGAGCTTAAACGCCGCAAAGATGCCCTGTCGCGCGAAATCGAACAACTGAACAGCACACTCAACGAAACCTCGAGCAGCAAACGCCTTTCGCTGAAGCAGATCAGCACGCTGAATGCCCAGATAAGGCTGCGCGAGCGAAAGATCAATACCATGAACTCGGAGATCAGGCTGCTCGACAACCAGATCTCCGACAATACCAGTACCGTTCGCGCCCTGCAGACCCAGCTTACCCGTTTAAAAAAGGAGTATGCGGGCATGGTGTTATTCGCGTTCCGCAACCAGAGCGCATACAGCAAGATCATGTTCCTATTTGCCTCGAAAGACTTTAACCAGGGATATAAACGGCTAAAATACCTCCAGGAGTTTGCCGCGTACCGGCAAAAACAAGCAAGGTATATCGAGGAGACGCGCGGCGATCTGAACGAAAAGATCATCGAGCTCGGTCACAATAAAGACGAAAAGAGCCATATCCTGAGCGACCAGGAACAAGAGCGGCAAACGCTCGGAAAACAAAAATCTACGCAGGCGAAAGTTCTGAAGAGCCTCACTAAACAAGAGAAAGAGTATAAACAGGAGCTCGCACAAAAGCAGCGGGAATCTGCCAGGCTGAACAGGGCGGTAATGGACGCCATCAGGCGCGAAATTGAAGAGGCCCAGCGCGCAGCAGACGCCAATGCGGTAAAAAATGGTAATGCCCCCGCACCGCGTACCAGCACCAAAACCAGTATCCTGGCCGCAACACCCGAATCTGCCAAGTTATCTTCCGATTTCCTGGGAAGCCGCGGCAACCTGCCATGGCCGGTCGAAAAAGGAGCCATCGCCGAGGGTTTCGGGATCCATAAGTACGGGGTGAACGTAAATGTTGAAAACCTGGGGATCGATATCGAAACCGGCGCAGGCTCTACCGTAAGGGCCGTATTTTCCGGCACCGTGGGCCGCATCACCAACCTGAACGGGTCGCAAACGGTGATCATCCGCCACGGCGAGTATTTCAGCGTCTACTCAAACCTGCGCGGCGTAACCGTAACCAGCGGGCAAAAAATAAATACCAAACAACCGATCGGTACCGTGGCCACCAATTCGGAAGACGGGACCATCAGGCTGCATTTCGAGATCTATAAAGGGCTCAGCCCGCAAAACCCGGAGAATTGGTTGGCGAATTAGATTTTCAGTAATCAGCGGCCAGCCTGATTTGAGTGGCTAAAGGCAATTTCTCACATGATATTCAGGCAGCAACAAGCTGATTGCTGACCGCTGATAGCTGATTACTAAAAATAACAAAACCGTAACAAATTCGTTCTCGTACATAAGGTAGTACCAAATAAATCATTTCCTTTTAAAAATCTTTATATTTGCACACTGCACCATACTAATTAAAATGCAATCTTCTGTCCTGTTATTTATCAATGTTGGCGGCCCGGAAATGATGATGATCATGTTCGTGGCATTGCTGCTTTTCGGTGGAAAAAAGCTCCCGGAACTTGCCCGCGGGCTTGGGAAAGGGATACGTGAGTTTAAGGATGCTTCCGATGGCGTAAAACGCGAGATCCAGCGCAACATTAATGCGGCAGCTGACGAGATCGACCTCGAAAAAGAACGCGAAAGCGCTTACAATAAGCCTGAACAATCGCCTTATCATAGCGACGAATCGCAACCCGATCACCTACCAGCGAACAACGTACCGGATGAAAACCCTGTCGCAAACGCTACTCCCGCTTATACCGGCTACAACGACGCAGGGATTAATTTAGAAAAGAAAAAAACTGAGCCAGCTACTGGCGACCAAACACATTTAAATTCAAATTAACATGTACAATACACTTTTAATCGCCGGATTAGGCGGCCCAGAAATTATCGTTATCGTGCTGATCGTCCTGCTTCTGTTCGGAGGTAAAAAGATTCCTGAGCTGATGCGCGGCTTAGGTCGTGGCGTAAAAGAGTTCAAAGACGCTAAAGACAGCGATGCGCCGGTATCAGAAGAGCCGCGCAAGAACGTATAAATGAATAACGTTTTCGGATAAGGGTCGTGCTTAATTGGTACGACCCTTTTTTGTTTACATGCGTTTAGGCTGAACGTTCGGCTTTCGTTCCTGTTTCATATTCCGGTTCCTGTTTTTAACAGAACCCGATGTATTTGGTCCAACGTAAACGTCCAATCCTATTAAGATTTCTTCAAAAATCCCTCATTTTTTATGTGTTATTTTAAAATTCATTAAAAATATATTGCATATTCGCTAAATTGCTGTTCATTTTTAACGCACTATGGAAGGGTCATCTTTTTTTTCATCTTATTCTGTTTCCCCGAATACCTGGGACGAAATGTTCGACGGTGAAAAAAAGATCAGGCCCCAATACCAAAAGGTAATTAACTACCTTTCACGCGAATCGGCAGACGATCTCACCAAAAAAGAGGAACTCGCCAAGCGCCTGTTCATGAGCCAGGGGATCACGTTCACCGTGTACAACAGCGGCGAAGGCATCGAAAAGATCTTTCCTTTCGACATTATTCCGCGCATCATCACCGCCTCCGAGTGGACATTCATCGAAACCGGGATCAAACAGCGCCTTAAAGCGTTGAACCTGTTCATCAAAGACGTTTACCACAACCAGTTTATCATTAAGGATGGCATCGTGCCTATTGACATGATCTACTCCTGTCCGCATTTTATCCGCGAGATGATGCAGGTACATGTACCTTATGATATTTATGTACATATTGCCGGCATCGACCTGATCCGCGACAGCGACGGTACTTTCTACGTACTGGAGGATAACCTCCGCACACCGTCGGGCGTGAGCTATATGCTCGAAAACCGCGAGATCACCAAAAGGCTGTTCCCCGACCTCCTGCCAAAATGTAAGGTGCGTAGTGTGACGGATTACCCGCGCATTCTCCATAAGAACCTGATGTCTCTTTCGCACCGCCCGGTTGCCAACCCTACCGTAGTACTGCTGTCGCCAGGCATTTATAACTCCGCTTATTTCGAGCATACCACCCTTGCAAGGCTGATGGGCATCGAATTGGTAGAAGGACGTGACCTGGTGGTGAACAACCACACGGTATATATGAAAACCACCACCGGGCTGCAGCAGGTAGACGTAATCTATCGCCGTGTAGACGACGAGTTCCTCGATCCGCTGGTTTTTAACCCGAACAGCATTCTCGGCATTGCCGGGATCATGAGCGCATACCGGAAAGGCAATGTGGCTATCGTAAATGCACCGGGAAATGGCGTGGCCGACGATAAAGCGGTATACATGTACGTGCCCGAAATGATCCGCTATTACCTGAACGAAGAGCCCATTCTCAAAAATGTGCCCACCTACCAGATGAATAACCCGGATGAAAAGAAATATGTGTTTGATAACATCCACAAAATGGTGATCAAAAAAACCAATGAAAGCGGAGGTTACGGCATGCTGATGGGATTCGCTTCTACCGAAGAGGAGATCGAGAATTATAAAAAAGAGATCCTGAAAGATACCCGTCAATTTATCGCACAACCCACCATCAGTCTTTCATCCGCACCGTGCTATATGCAAAACACGCTGCAGCCGCGGCGCATCGACCTTCGTCCGTATGCATTGGTAGGCCCGGACGGCATCGAGATCGTGCCCGGCGGATTAACACGCGTTGCGCTGCGCGAAGGCTCCCTGGTGGTGAACAGCTCGCAGGGCGGGGGAAGTAAGGATACGTGGGTGTTGGCGTAACGACATCACTGGCTGCCGGCTGTTGGCCGATGCTTGAAAAAATTAACGAAAAAGAGCCTGATCAAGAGATGAAACATATATTACACCACCCGGCAAAGCTATCAGCCACCAGCCACCAGCTATCAGCCCGCCATGCTTAGCCGCGTCGCAGACAGTTTGTACTGGCTTAGTCGCTATGTAGAGCGCAGCGACGGCATTCTTCGGATGCTGAAGATCAACTACGCCACTTCCCAGGATTCGCTCCAGGGATTTACCTGGCGCCCGGTAATGAAGATCTTCTCGGGGTTAGATGAAGACCAGATAAAGGCGATCGACATGGACAGCCGCGCGGTATTACTGTCGATGGTTACCGATAAAGAAAACCCGGGTTCGGTACTGAACATCATTACCCATGCCCGCGAAAATGCAAGGAGCGTACAGGACCACATCACCAAGGATCTCTGGCAGTGCCTGAACGAATACTACCACACCATCAAAGATCCGGCGATCCAGACTTCGTTAATGAAAGACGACCCGATTTCGGTGCTGGATGTGCTGATCCGCCAGGTAATGCTCTATTACGGCACGGCCGAGATTACCATGGCGCGCGGCGAAGGCAGCAGCTTCATACGGATCGGAAAATACCTGGAACGGGCGATCCAGTCGGTCGATATTCTCGACGTAAAATTCGGATCGCTCAGCAAAAACCCCGACTTACTTACGGACACCACGTACTGGAAGCACCTGCTCCTGTCTATCGGCGGGTACGAGCTGTACCTTAAAACGTACCGGCAGGGCTTCGATGCCGAAAATGTGCTCGAGCAGGTAGTACTTAACAATGACTTTCCGCGCTCGGTACTTTATTCTATCAACCAACTGCAGCGTTATTTCGAGCGGCTTAGCAGCGATCTCAATGCCGATAGCCACCGGCAAGTGCTTTTCCTGATCGGCAGGCTCCAAAGCCGGGTAAAGTACAGCTCGGTGCAAAGCATCCGCCAGGAAGGCCTCCATGACTATCTCACCGAATTGAAAACAGAAGTTTTTGGCATAGGGAATGCCCTCAACCGTCATTATTTTGCATATTCGTAGCTTCCTTTTTTAATGTGTTATGCCAAAATTTAAAATACAGCATCTTACCACTTACTCTTATCAAGGCACCGTTCGCGATAGCGCCAATAAGATTATGCTATACCCGGTAGCAGATGCCCACCAGGATATTCTGAACCAGGAGCTGCTCATCACCGGCGATCCCATGATCGATATTTACACCGATTACTACGGGAACCAGGTTGGAAGCTTCACGCATTCAGAGCCGCATAGCGAAATGCGTATCGATTCGAGGCTGCTGGTAACCACTGCACCCATACCCCTTCCGGTAGATGATATGTTTGCCGGCCAGCAATGGCAGGACCTCGACAATCTTCGCTGGCAGGTGCCTTATATCGATTACCTGAAACAGGAATACTTCACCGGTCTGCAGGAACTGAAAGAAATTGTGCTGGCCGAGCGGCAGTTTAACCATACGCCTTACCAGGCGGCCATGCACTACTGCAAATATGTGTACGAAAATTTCAGGTACATCCAGGGGGTTACAAGCGTAGAAAGCACGCTCGACGACATCTGGCAGCTTAAAGCGGGCGTATGCCAGGATTTCGCGCACATCCTGCTGGTGATGCTGAGGCTGGTGAACATTCCGTCGCGCTATGTGAGCGGCTACATCTGCCCGAACAAGAACGGCATGCGCGGCGAGGGCGCTACCCACGCATGGGCGGAAGCTTACATCCCGAATTACGGCTGGCTGGGACTCGACCCTACCAATAACTGCGCCGCCGGCGAAACACACGTGAAACTTGCGGTAGGACGCAATTTCTCCGATTGCTCGCCCATAAAAGGCGTATATAAAGGTGCGCTTGACCATACGCTGCATGTGTCCGTGATCGTATCTTACGAAGATGGTACGTCGACCGAAGAATTGCCTGCCGAAACGATTATTGCCCGCCCTGTCAGTGAATTTGCTAAGAACAGTTATATGCGCCACATGGCAGTTTTGCAACAACAACAGCAGCAACAACAATAACGGTTTTATTACCTTTGCCCGCTAAAATGAGTGCTGTAAAAACATACAATTCCTTATCGGAGGTAAAAAGCGACCTCCTCAACGGAACATTAACCCTCCCGGAGCTCGTTGGCCATTATCTTGACCGTATCGCCGAAGAGCGACACCTTAACGCTTTCCTGGAAGTTTTCGGCGACGAGGCCGAAGCGCAGGCGAAAACCGTGCAGGAAAAGATCATGCATGGCAAAGCCGGCAAGCTGGCAGGCATGGTGATCGGCATCAAAGACATCATCTGCTATAAAGATCACCGCATAACCGTTGGTTCCAGGATCCTGGAAAATTACACTTCTATCTATTCATCTACCGTAGTGGAAAGGATACTGGCAGAAGACGCCATCATTATCGGCCGCCTCAACTGCGACGAATTCGCGATGGGCGGATCGAACGAGAATTCTTATTACGGGCATGTAAAAAACTATGCGGATAATACCAAAGTTCCGGGCGGCTCGTCTGGCGGTTCAGCCGTTGCCGTGCAGGCCGGCCTCTGTCTCGCTTCCCTCGGAACAGACACCGGCGGCTCGGTAAGGCAGCCTGCCGCATTTTGCGGAGTAGTGGGCCTTAAACCTACTTACGGTCGTGTTTCGCGGTACGGCGTCGTAGCGTATGCTTCGTCGCTGGACCAGGTCGGCCCCATCACACGAAGTGTAGAAGATGCAGCCCTGATCCTCGAAGTGATCGCAGGCGCGGACGAATATGACAGTACCGCCTCATCGAAACCCGTCCCGGCTTACTCCCGCGGGCTGGCATCCGGCGGAAAGAAAAAATTGGCTTACCTGGTAGAAGCTCTTTCCTCGGGAGGTATCGACCCGGAGGTGAAAACGATGACAGAACAGGCCATTCAACAGTTAAAAGAGGAGGGACATACGGTTGAACCGGTTTCGTTCCCTTACCTCGAATATGTGGTGCCTACCTATTATATCCTTACCATGGCAGAGGCTTCCTCTAACCTGGCGAGGTATGACGGTGTCCATTATGGCTACCGCAGCCCCAATGCCACCGACCTGGAATCGACTTATAAAAAATCCCGCTCAGAAGGCTTCGGAAACGAAGTAAAACGCCGGATCATGCTGGGAACCTTTATCCTGAGCGCCGGTTATTACGACGCTTATTATGCCAAGGCACAAAAAGTACGCAAGCTGATCAGGCAGAAAACAGAAGAGATCCTTAACACATACGACTTTATCCTGATGCCTACCACCCCCACCCCCGCATTCGGCATCGGTGAAAAAATCGATGACCCGGTGACCATGTACCTTGCCGATATTTTTACGGTCCAGGCATCACTCGCAGGAATTCCGGCAATTTCTGTACCCGCGGGCAATAATTCATCCGGGCTGCCGTTAGGGTTACAGTTTATGGGCAGACGGTTCGGAGAGGGGGAACTGTTAGCCTTTTCTGAACATTTCCTGGAGCTCACAAAGCAAAAAGTAATACATCACTAGCGAAAGGCATTTCAGCCCGGAAGCTATAAAAGGCATTCCTGCCACAAAAATGTATGATGAGAAAAATATGGGGGGCCGCTATTACCCTGCTGGTTCCTTTTACGGTGTTGGCCCAGGCTAACCAGGGTCGCGACACGCTCGCACTTTCGCCATTGCTGAATGGCCTGACGGTTCCGATGGTCCCGTACCAATACATGGTGTATAAGAACCGCCTGGATTCTATCCAGAAAACTGTGCCGTTAACTTACAACGAATACGTTCAGAAGTACATCGACATCTATACTTCCCGCAAAGGACAGATCGGTAAGGTACTTGGATTGTCTACTTACTATTTCCCCATATTCGAGAAATCGCTGAAAGAGTTTGACATCCCCGACGAAATAAAATATGTTTCTATCGTAGAGTCTTCGCTCGACCCGCACGCCGTTTCGAAAACAGGCGCCACCGGCCCCTGGCAGTTCATGTCGCAAACCGCGAAAGGATACGGCCTCAAGATGGACCGTTTTGTAGACGAGCGTAAAGACCCGGTATCAGCCAGCCATGCCGCCGCTGCATATTTCCGCGATGCCTACAACGAGCTTGGTGACTGGCTATTGGCCATCGCCGCGTATAATTGCGGTAAAGGAGCGGTTACCCGCGCCATCGCCAAATCCGGCGGGAAAGCGGATTTCTGGTCCATCCGCAATTTCCTCCCACAGGAAACACGCAATTATGTGCCCGCTTTTATCGCCACTACCTACATCATGAACTGCTATAACAAGCACGACATCACCTCGCAGCAGTCTGAGTTCTCGCTGCTCAACGATGTGATAGAGGTTAATTCGCCGGTGTCGCTCGAAGCGATCGCAAAAGCGGCAAACGTCGACATTAAGCTCCTGTCGCTGCTTAATCCCTCGTATAAAAAGCTTTTTGTAAACGGCAGCAGCGGGTCGCCCAAGCGCATCGTAATCCCCGAAAATAAAAACCAGGAAACGTATGCTTCGCTCTACGAAACCCTAAATAACTCCACTTCGGCCCTGCCGGAAATGATTGCGGCGCCAAGGAATACGTCCGCACCCACGGCTGTCCGCCAGCCGGCAAAAAAATACATCAGCTACAAAGTGAAGGCCGGCGATACGCTTTCCGAAATTGCCTCTAAGTTCACCGGCTCAAACGTATCAGAGATCAAGTCTAAAAATCGCCTCAAATCGTCCGTTCTCCAGCCCGGGATGATCCTTAAGATCAACAAAGGGTAAGAAACCGTAAACGGCGCCGGGAAGCTCAAAAAGTGGATAGTAAACCAACATGTGCAAGAATCAACATACGTAAGCGCTTACGCATATAAGGCCAAATCACATGTTAAAGTTATAGAATATGGGGAAAGCACCTTACCTGGGCTTTCACTTATTTTTCCGTAGACATAACTACAACCAATACAAAAAAATCTTATTTTTAAGTTTGAATCGTAAATAAGTCACAATGAAAAGAAGAAACTTCCTTTACCTCTCAGGCATCGGGGCAGCTTCGGCCATGCTGCCGGGCGTGCCGGTTTGGGGTAATCCTATACATCCTGATGAATTGCTGAGCCCGGTAGACGTAGCGTTAAAAAAGCAGCTTGCAGATGTTGCCTTAAATGCGGCCCGTTCTAAAGGCGCCACATACACGGATGTACGGATCGGCCGCTACCTTAACCAGTACGTGGTGACGAGGGAAGAGAAAGTGCAGAACATTGTGAATACCGAGTCGTACGGCATGGGCATCCGGGTGATCGCCAACGGAAGCTGGGGATTTGCAGCCACCGATAAGCTCGACAAGGACAGCATCGCCCAGGCGGCGGCGTTGGCTGTTTCTATTGCAAAAGAAAACTCGAGGCTGCTCACAGAACCCGTAAGGCTTGCGCCTCAAAAGGGTTATGGCGAGGTTTCGTGGAAAGCCCCCATTGAAAAAAACGCTTTCGAAGTACCGATCAAAGAAAAAGTAGACCTGTTGCTTTCGGTCAACGATGCGGCTATGAAAGGCGGCGCTGATTACATCAACTCGATCCTCTTCCTGGTGAATGAGCAAAAATACTTTGCTTCTACGGACGGCTCGTACATCGACCAGGATATCCACCGCATCTGGCCGACGTTTACGGTAACCAAGATCGACCAGAAAACAAGTAAGTTCGAAACACGCGATTCGTTAAGCGCCCCCACCGGGATGGGCTACGAGTACCTGCTGCCACGTCCCCAGGACCGCATCAGCGGAGGCATGACGCCGCTGTACAAAAATCGCTACGACATGCTTGAGGACGCAAAATCTGCCGTGAAGCAGGTACAGGAAAAGATCGTGGCGAAGTCTGTAGAGCCGGGCAAATATGACCTGGTGCTCGACCCGTCGCATCTCTGGCTCACGATCCACGAATCGGTGGGACACCCTTCAGAGCTCGACCGTGTATTGGGATATGAAGCTAATTATGCGGGAACGAGCTTTCTCACCCTCGATAAGTGGGAATCGAAAAAATTCAATTTCGGCAGTAAGCTGGTCAATATTGTGGCCGACAAAACGCAGGTAGGCTCACTCGGCGCCGTTGGATACGACGACGAAGGGGTAAAAACCAAGAAGTGGGACATCATTAAAGATGGGATCCTCGTTAACTACCAGGCCATCCGTGACCAGGCGCACATCATCGGGCTGAACGAGTCGCAGGGCTGTTGCTACGCCGACAACTGGAGCAGCGTACAATTCCAGCGCATGGCGAACATATCCCTCCAACCCGGAAAAGAAAAGAAAAGCATCGACGACCTCATCAGGGGCGTAAAGAAAGGGATCTATATAATTGGCAACGGCTCGTTCTCGATCGACCAGCAGCGCTACAACTTCCAGTTCGGGGGGCAGCTGTACTACGAGATCAGGGATGGAAAAATCGCCGGCATGCTGAAAGATGTGGCCTATCAGTCCAACACCCAGGAATTTTGGAACGCCTGCTCGGCGATCGCCGACGAAAGCGATTACCGCCTGGGCGGCTCCTTCTTTGATGGGAAAGGGCAGCCGGGGCAGGTAAGCTCCGTATCACACGGTTCTTCTACCGCACGGTTCGACGGCGTAAACGTAATTAACACGGCGAGGAAGATCGGGTAGAAAAGTTGGAACAAATAAATAGCGATTAAGAAGTTAGTAAAATCACCAAACGTATAACGTATAACGTAAAACGTCACAACATGGCAATCTTAACCAAAGAAGAGGCTCGGGCCCTGATGCAAAAAGTATTAAGCTATTCGAAAGCCGACGAATGCGAAGTTAACCTTTCCGGATCTGACGGCGGGAACATTCGTTACGCCCGTAACTCCGTGTCGACCAGCGGCGGCACCAGCTCGGGCAGCCTGGTGGTACAATCGTCGTTCGGGAAGAAAGTCGGCGTAGCAACCATTAACGAGTTCGATGACGCCTCCCTGGAAAAGGTGGTCCGCAGGGCGGAAGAGCTGGCAAGGCTTGCCCCCGAGAATCCTGAGTTCATGAAGAACCTGGGCGCGCAAACCTACGATCCGCCACCGGCTACTTTTGTGACCTCCACGGCCAATATCACGCCCAAACAAAGAACGGATATGGTGGCGCAGAGCCTCCGGATCGCGAAAGAAAACAAGCTTACGGCCGCCGGGTTCCTGGAAAACAGCGCCGGGTACTCCGCAATGATGAATACCAGCGGTGTTTTCGCTTATAATACGTCAACCAATGTAAATTTCAACGTTACCCTCCGTACCGAAGACGGGAAAGGTTCGGGGTATGCTTCCAAGGGATATAACGACGTAACCAAGCTCGACGTAGCTTCCGCGACCCGGATCGCAGCGCAAAAAGCCGCCGGTTCTTCGGCAGCCAAAGCGATTGAACCCGGAAAATATACCGTGATCCTGGAACCCGCGGCGGGCATCGTGCTGCTGGAAAACCTCTACTTTGGCCTGGATGCCCGCAGCGCCGATGAGGGACGCAGCTTCCTGAGCGCACCGGGAGGCAAGACCAAACTCGGTCAGAAACTAGTAGATGAGCGGATCACTATTTATTCAGACCCTAACGATCCGGACCTGCCAACCAGCTCCTGGAACGGCGATGGGCGCCCGATGAAAAAGACCACCTGGATAGACAAGGGTGTGATCAAAAACCTGAGCTACTCGCGCTACTGGGCGGAGAAAAAGGGCGTTCCTGCATTGCCCGGCCCGGATGGTATCACCATGGTGGGCGGGAACGCCTCCCTCGAAGACCTGATCAAAAGCACCGAAAAAGGGATCCTGGTAACGCGGTTATGGTACATAAGGCCGGTAGATCCACAGACGCTGCTGTTCACCGGCCTCACCCGCGATGGTACTTTTTACATCGAAAACGGCAAGATTGCCTTCCCGGTGAAGAATTTCCGCTTCAATGAAAGCCCCATTATCATGCTGAACAACCTGGATGCCCTGGGCAAACCGGAAAGGACCGTGAGCGGCGAATCCGGCGTGCACGCTATGATCCCGCCAATGAAGATCAGAGACTTTACTTTCACCTCACTTTCTGATGCCGTTTAACATTTACGAGTTAATAATATGGGACTTTACAGGAGATTAAAACAACTGCGGCGGGTCGAGCTCACCATCCACCTCGCGTTGATGTCTGTTTTTAGTTTCGGTCTGTCTATCTTAAGGTGGCAGGTCACCGGGACAACCAGTTACCTTTTCCTCAATTTTAACTTGTTCCTGGCTTTTATCCCCTGGGCGATCAGTTCACTGGTATTGCTGTACCCTAGGTTACAGCATAAATTGCTGTTAACGTTTTCGTTTTTTGTCTGGGTGCTGTTCTTTCCGAACGCGCCCTATATTTTGACGGACCTTTTTCACTTACGCGAAAGGATAAATGCGCCTGTTTGGTTCGACCTTGCGCTGATCCTCTCGTTTGCCTGGACCGGCCTGCTGTTTGGGTTCAGCAGCCTGGTTGATATTGAATCATTGTTATCCCGGTATTTCCGCCGCAGCGTGGTAACCGGCATGATCGTGGTCCTGTTATTCTCTGCCGGCTTCGGCGTGTATCTTGGGCGCTTCCTTCGCTGGAACAGCTGGGACGTGATCAGTGCGCCGGACGTATTGTTCTTGGGGATCACCGACAGGTTCATTAATCCATTCGATCATTCCCGTACCTGGGGACTGACCATCGTTATAGGCATCCTGCTTAATTCGATGTTCTTTTCAGTCAGGCATTTTAAAGGCCGGCGCCCCGGAACCGCGGATCAGGCAATATCATAAAAGTTTCAGGCAAAGGGCGTAAAGGGGCCTAATACATGGTTGTTCCGCTCACTTGTCCGCTTCTGGCGCTACTGCCCTTCCGTTTCCACCGAAGGTAATAACGGAAAAACTATACCAGGCGCTCCTTAACGACAAGCGTTCCGGCCATTTTATCGTGGAGGCATTGTTGCCTGCGATCAAAAAAACCGGTCAGGTACCCGATGCCAAGCAGAAGCCCAGAGAGCAGCTTTGCCAGGTTCCGTGCAAATGCCCTCCCGGTACTGATCGGCAAGCCTGTCTCATCACAGACCTTCAGCCCCAGCCAGCTCTTTCCAAAAGTGCCCTGGCGCTGGGAGCCCTCCATAACGGCGGCGTAAACGATCTTTACAGGTAGCAGCAGCAACGGCAAGCTGATGGAGATGAGCGCTTTCATGATCTTTCCGTCGGTTAAGATCACCAATAATAAGGCAACCGCTACGCTAACGGTGGCTACCACGAAATAATCGATGGCTACCGCCAGCAACCTGACGTCGAGCGTAGCGAAATATTGAGGAGTGACGGCTATTTTTTTGAAACCCAGCAGCTTCCGGAGCTCGGGGATTTCATGGGCTTCTTTATAATCATCCATCCCGGTCGTTTTCATGAACGTACCGGGACGGATGTTTAATGTTTGCAGTTCAGCGAGATCATGCGGACCAGTGGGTTTTCCATCTACTACGATATACCAGTCCTTCATGCAATGCGGTTAGTATCTTGATACGTTAAAGTCAGAGAGGCCACCCTTCAGGTCGATGATGATCGTTTTGGCGGCGGTCTTAAAGTTCGAAGTTACAAAAGTTCCATCAGGTTGTTTGGTAAAGCCTTCGAAATCTGACGAAGAAAGACCCGACTTGACCCTTACCTGGCATCCCACGGAAGCCGGCACCTTTAACTTCACTTCTGCCATACCTGTATTTGCAGTTACGCGGGTGATCGTTTCCGGCGGCACGCCAAGTTTCGCTTCGAAAGAAGCGGCACCGCCGTGAAGGTCAAGGCTCCCTACTCTAAATGCACTGAGGTCGAATTTACTTTCGCCTGCGCCAACATTTACGTTAATATCCCAGATAGGGCGGGTATTAAGCCTGAGGCGTGCTTCGTTACCCTCGTTATCGCCATGAAAAAAGCGTTTCGAGCCGGAGGTCATGTTAAAGTTAACGATCTGCAGGCTGTCTTTGGGGGTGTTTGTGAGCGTGTAACCGTTTTTCGAGCCTTTAAAGCTGGCATCTACCAGGTCCGAAGTGGTATCGCTGATGCGGTAGCTGGTGGCGCCTCCCCGGATGTTGAGCTCGGCATGTGTAATACCGGCGTTTAAAGGAGCGATCATGTTATCACCTTCCCATTTGCTGTTGCGGCGGTCGTTATCGTCGTCATGGTCATCGTCATGGTCTTCGTACTGGTAATTGAACCACCGGTTGGCACTACGGTCGGGCGGCATACTTCCCTGGTAAGCGATAAAACCAAGCACCAGTACAGTGATCACCACGGCGACATAAGGGCTTGCCGCCGCATCCGAACGGGAGAACAACATATTTACACCGAAGAGGATGAGTATCACCGGCCAAAACATCCTGATACTTCTCCACCAGTAAAAGTCAATTACATCAAAGCTTTCGAGCAGGAATACCCCGCCTATAAAAATGAGGATCAGACCCCATACTAATTTTTCGGTTTTCATGGTTAAATATTTTGGGAGGGGTCAGTAGTGTTTGGGTTGGCAGTTGGTTCCTCTTCAGGAAGGTCGATCGGTTGCTTGGGAGCCACTACAGGTGATTCAGGCGTCCTGGCAGCTTTTGTAAGCAGCATGATACCGGGAATAATCAGCGCGAGCGGCCAAAGTTTCCAGAAAGCAAACCACAAAGGCAGGATGTTAAGCTGGTTAATCAGGAAGCAGACACCCACGCCAATTAAAATAAAGCCGGCAACTAATTTTCCGCTGTCGTCTTTTTTCTTGCCGGCATACTGGCTACTAAAATCAGGCTGTGGTGTGGCACCGGGGTACGGGCGGTCGCTATTATAAACCCGGTAGTCGGGAGCGGCACCAGGATTTGGGTTGCCAAAAGGCATAAACGGCTTTTTAGGCACTGCGATCCAAAGAATGATGTAGGCCGGGAACCCGGCGCCGCCAGACACCAGTGCAACCAGGAAAGCGATTCTGACCCAGGTTACTTCCCAGTCAAAATACGCTGCGAGACCGGCGCACACGCCGCCGATCATTTTGTTATTTTCGTCACGTTGTAGTTTCTTTTCCATTGTTGTTCGTTTTAAATGTTGCGGGTTCATAACTCCCCTTTTACGGGCCGGATCAGCAGCTCGTCCACATTACAGCCATGGCTCATTTGCAAACAGTTTAACACTGCCGAGGCGATATCTGCCGCCGCTACGAAACGCGACTCGTCTTCTATCACCTCTCCCCAGGATTCCGTTAATGTCGATCCCGGGAGAATGGCCGTAACTTTCACGTGGTAAGGCATTAACTCTTCACGCAATACTCTTGTTAGACCCAGCAGGGCAAATTTTGTTACAGTATAAGACCCCGCCGTAATCACTGGCTTTATGGCGGCGACAGAGCATATATTGATAATATGACCGGAACGGTTTTGACGCATTTGCCGCCCGAATATTTTGCATAACCGGTACGGCGCCCCGAGGTTTAGCGGAAGCTGGAGCGACAAAAGGTCGTCTTCTTCATCAAGAATGCGTGAGGGAATGAACACACCCGCGTTATTGACCAAAACATCTATTGATTTAAAGTGTTCATGTACAAAGTCTGCAAAACGTATCAGCTCCCCTTTGTCGGAGCAATCGGTCTGCAGGCCATGTATCTGTAAAGCAGGATGTGCTAATCGGAGTTCGGCCAGCAATCGTTCCAGGTCGTCCTGGTTCCTCGAACAAAGGGCCAGGTGATAACCCGCCGACGCCAGTTTCAGCGCGATTGCTCTTCCGATACCTTTGGTGGCGCCTGTGATAACAGCATTCATGTGGTTAAAATATGCAATCGTGTGTTCAAAATCTTAATTTAGAAAAAAATATACTTAAATGTTCTTTCACCCATTCGGTAAATATATACTCTTGCTAAAAGCTGTTTTCCGCAAACCCGAGAAATGGAACATTTACAGGAAAGAGATCTTCAGGGAAATGGATTCGATCGGGGTAGGCTCCCTGGGAATTATCTCTATTATTTCGGTCTTCCTGGGTGCTGTTACCACGGTGCAAACGGCTTTCCAGCTGGTGAGCGACCTGGTCCCGAAATCTGTGATCGGCGGCATCGTTCGTGACTCTACCATCCTCGAGCTCAGCCCTACTATTTCGGCCATCGTACTTGCCGGCAAGGTCGGTTCAAGCGTCGCTTCGCAAATTGGTACCATGCGCGTTACCGAACAGATCGACGCCCTGGAGATCATGGGTATTAACTCGCCCGGCTACCTCATTCTGCCTAAAATACTAGGCGCTGTTTTTACCATCCCATTGCTCGTGATCATCTCCATCTCACTCAGTATCCTTGGAGGTTATCTTGCAGGTGTAGCCTCAGGCGCTGTTACCGCGCAGGATTTTATCAACGGGTTAAATACCGGCTTTATCCCGTTCACATTTACGGTTTCGATGGTTAAATCGATCATTTTTGCGTTCATTATCACTTCCGTTTCTGCTTACCAGGGATTCTATACCAATGGCGGCGCACTTGAAGTAGGCCAATCGAGCACCAAGGCCGTAGTGATCAGCTGTATCGCCATCCTTTGCGCAGATTATATCGTTGCCCAGTTACTCCTATGATCGAGATTAAAAACATCAATAAAACCTTTGGCGAAAACCATGTCCTCCGCGGGATCTCGGCCGAATTTAACGAAGGCATGTGCAACCTGATCATCGGCGGGTCGGGCTCAGGGAAAACCACCCTGCTTAAATGTATGGTAGGTTTACACGAACCGGAAACGGGCTCGGTAAGCTATGATGGCCGCGATTTTACCCGGCTCAATTTCGAAGCCCGCATTGATGTCCGCAAAGAGATCGGCATGCTTTTCCAGAGCTCCGCACTTTTCGACTCGATGACGGTGGAGGAAAACATCATGTTCCCGCTCAACATGTTTACCGACCAAAACCGGAAAGAAAAACTCGAAAGGGTAAACTTCTGCCTCGACCGCGTGAACCTCGAAGGAAAAAATAAGCTGTTCCCGTCCGAGCTATCCGGCGGGATGAAAAAACGCGTCGGCATCGCGAGGGCTATTTCTATGCAGCCGAAATACCTGTTCGTGGATGAGCCAAACTCGGGCCTCGACCCTAAAACATCTATCGTAATTGACGAGCTGATCAAAGAGATCACAGAAGAATATACCATCACCACGGTAGTAGTTACGCACGATATGAACTCCGTAATGGGGATTGGAGATAACATTATTTTCCTTGCAAACGGCCAAAAGGAATGGCAGGGATCTAACAAGGAAATTGCCCATACCGACAACAAGGAGCTAAACGATTTCGTATTCGCCAGCAAATTTATGCAGGCAGCGAAAGATAAATTATAGGTTGTCAGTGATCAGCCGGGGTTCGCCCGGCGGGGAGTTAATCAATTTATGGAGCGGGTGCCCGTTGCAGGCATTATTTTGACTAATTAGTGATATGTTTGCGCAGCCTGTCATTTAACCTATGATTCAACTGCTCACGCCCTCGTATTGGAAAGACTATGAACTGATCGATTGCGGCAACTTCGAAAAACTGGAACGCTTTGGCGAAATGATCCTGATCAGGCCCGAGCCACAGGCCGTATGGAACAAGGGGTTGCCGGAATCTGAGTGGACGAAGCTACATCACATCCGGTTTAAGGGCCGCTCGGCAACCTCCGGCGAGTGGATCAAAAAAAATCCCGGATCGCCCGACCGGTGGCATGTCACTTACCAGAATAACGAAGCCACTATCAGTTTCCGGCTGGCGCTTACTTCCTTCAAACATGTGGGGATCTTCCCGGAACAGGCCGTAAACTGGGATTATATTTCCGATACCATTAAACGCTTCAGTACTCCCCGGCCAAAAGTCCTCAACCTGTTTGCTTACACCGGCGGCGCATCGCTGATGGCGCAAGCGGCAGGCGCAGACACCTCGCACGTTGATTCTATTAAGCAGGTAGTTACCTGGGCCAATGAGAACATGGAGCTTTCCCGGCTAACGGATATCCGTTGGGTGGTAGAAGACGCCCTCAAGTTTGTAAAACGCGAGCTGAAACGGGGAAAAAAATACAACGGGATCATTCTCGACCCCCCGGCGTACGGGCATGGGCCCAACGGCGAAAAATGGAAACTGGAGGATCATATCATGGAAATGATGAACGATGTGACCAAACTACTTGATCCTGAAGAACATTTCCTGGTTCTCAACACTTATTCACTGGGGTTTTCGTCGGTAATTGTGGAAAACTTGATCCGGTCGTCGATACCAAATCCAATGAATCTTGAAACCGGCGAGTTATATTTACAAGCAACCGCGGGCAGCAAACTACCGCTCGGCGTATTTGGAAAAACGAGAAAGATCAGGGAAGCATAACTGCATCCCACACGCGGCAGCCATCACCCAATGAAAAAGAACTTCTTCCTGATCCTGTTAATTGTTCCTTTTGCCGCTTCTGGCCAGCGTGCGGATATCCTGGTAAAGAACGGACGGATCGCAGACGGTACGGGGAACTCCTGGTTCTATGGCGATATCGCTATTAAAAAAGACAAGATCTTTGCCATCGGGAACCTGGGCGGGATGAAAGCGAAAACCGTGATCGATGCAGGAAAGAAAGTGATCGCCCCGGGTTTTATCGACGTACACACGCACATAGAGGGCGACGAAAAGGTCACGCCAACCGCCGACAATTTTATTTATGATGGCGTAACCACTGTCATTACGGGGAACTGCGGCGGATCCGAGGTAGATATCCGCCGCTATTTTCAGATGCTCGACAGCATTCACCTTTCTGTGAATACGGCAACATTTATTGGTCACAATGATGTACGCCGCGCCGTGATGGGCACAGAGAACCGCGAACCCACTGCGCCGGAACTGCGGAAAATGGAGGCGCTTGTTGAAAAAGCGATGCGCGACGGCGCCGTCGGCCTTTCTACCGGGCTTATTTATATACCGGGGACCTACGCCAAAACCGGCGAGGTGGTGGCGTTGGCAAAAACGGCATCCCGGTACCATGGCATCTATACCTCGCATATCCGTAGCGAGAGCCAGGAAGTATTTGCCGCTATAGATGAAGCGCTGAATATAGGACGACAAGCGAATATGCCGGTCCAGATCTCTCATTTTAAGATCGGCAAGCCCTGGTGGGGACGGTCTGACAGCACCCTCGGTATGATCATAAAAGCCCGGAATGAAGGTTTTGACGTTACCATCGATCAATACCCCTATACGGCCAGCAGCACTTCGCTGAATTCGATCATACCGTCGTGGGCCCTGGAGAACGGCCGGGAGGAGATCCGCAAACGGCTGAACGACTCTCAAACCCGCCAGCTGATCGCGGCGGAAATGCTCGAAGATATGGTAAAACGGCAGCGTCCCGATTTCAGCTATGCGGTGGTCGCCTATTTTGAGGCCGACCCGGCATTAAACGGAAAGAACATTTCGGAGATCAACGTGTTACAGGGTAGAAAAAAAACCATACCCGACGAAATTGAAACGATCCTGGGCCTTGTTGCCAGGGGCGGTGCGTCGATGGTGTTTCACAGTATGGACGAAGCCGATGTACAAAACATTATGAAATACCCGTTTACCATGATCGCCTCCGATTCCGGGATACGCCAGTTCGGCAAAGGCGTGCCCCATCCGCGCGGATACGGAAGTAACGCAAGGGTACTTTCAAAATATGTGCGCGAGAAAAATACGATCGGGCTGGAAGACGCCATCAGGCGGATGACCTCGCTGCCCGCGCAAAAGTTCGGGTTTACCGATCGCGGACTGCTGCGAAAAGGCATGAAGGCCGACCTGGTGATCTTTGACCCGGCGGCCGTTAATGACGAATCTACTTACGAAAAGCCCCACGCGTTTTCCAAAGGCTTCCAATATGTACTGGTGAACGGAAAAGTTACTGTTGATAACTTTATCCACACACAAGTGCGTAATGGACGTGTTTTGTACGGCCCGGGGCACCATAACTAACAAAAAATGATCAGGAAAACCCAGTTATTAAAGATTTCCGCGGTAGCGGCAAGTGCGCTCGTTCTATTCACCAATTGTGGAAACACCACGGTAACCGGAAAGGACGGCAAAAAGAAGACAGATAGCGGTACCGTGGAAACTGCCGACAGCATTAAGCCATATGTTACCAACCTGAACCCCATTGATACCGCCGCCTATAACAAGAAGATCCTTTCGCTGGCCAATGGCGATACCACGGGCAGGTGGCCGGTAAAAAACCAGCCTTATCCCCTTCCGGGAGCCATATTGCCGTTTAAACGGATCGTGGTCTATTATGGCAACATGCACTCGAAAAAAATGGGGGCGCTGGGCGAATATGCACCCAAAGAAATGTGGTCGCGCCTGAATGCGGAGATCAAACACTGGGAAAAAGCAGATCCCGCCACCCCTGTACAGGCCGGGATCCACTACATCGCCGTAGTAGCAAGCGGAACCCCGGGCAAAGACGGCTATTATGTGAACCGGATGCCCGACAAGCAAATTGATTCGGCGCTGGCTATCGCGAAAATGCACAATGCCATCGTGTTCCTCGACCTGCAGGTGGGGCTAAGCACCATTCAAAAAGAACTGCCGCGGATAGAGAAATACCTGAAACTCCCCAATGTGAACCTGGGCGTCGACCCGGAATTCTCCATGAAAAGCGGCGATAAACCCGGCAAACGCATAGGTACCTATGATGCCGCCGACATCAATTATTGCTCAGCGTACCTGGTTAAATTGATCCGCGAGAATAACCTGCCGCCAAAGGTCTTTACCGTGCACCGTTTTACAAAAAAAATGGTGACTAATTATAAACAGATCAAGTTACATCCCGAGGTACAGATGGTGATGCATATGGACGGCTGGGGCGAACCCGAGCTCAAGATGGGCACCTATCGCTATTTTATCCAGGGAGAACCTGTCCAGTTCACCGGGTTCAAGCTGTTCTATAAAAACGACCTGAAAAAGAAACCAAACAGGATGATGACACCGGAAGAGCTCCTGAAATTGAAACCGCAGCCGATTTATATCCAGTATCAGTAGCATAAATATGCGAAAGTCACCACGCATTGTAAAAATAAGGTAACAACAGCCCGATTTCATTTAAAAAATCACATTTTTAGAATTAAAATGTGATGAAATGAAAAGATTTTTACTTCTTACTGTAGGAATTCTTGGATGTTGCGCCCTGGGAAGAGCACAGTCCAAAAAACCGCTGGACCATTCTGTATACGATGGCTGGCAGGACCTGGCCTCGCAGGCGGTAACGAACGACGGCAAATGGGTATTGTATACGGTGGTACCGCAGGAGGGCGACGCAAACCTGTACATCAGGGACCTGAAAACTTCAAAAGTTTCCACGTATCCGAGAGCCAGCGCCCCCGCGTTTACCGAAGATTCGAAATATGCGGCTTTCATGATCAAGCCTTTTTTTAAAGACACCCGGGAAGCAAAGATCAAGAAAAAAACCCCCGACCAGATGCCAAAAGACACGCTTGGCATTGTGACCCTGGGCGGTGAGCTAAAAAAAATCCCTGCGGTGAAGTCCTTTAAACTTCCTGAAGAAGGCTTTGGCGTGATCGCCTACCTGGTAGAAAAAGCACCGGCACCTGGCGACAGCACCCGCAGGAATGCCGGGGGAGCCCCGGGCGGTGCACGCGGCGGTCGTCCCGCAGGAGGAGCACCCGCAGGACGCGGTGGTGCGGCCGGTGGCAGGGGCGCTTCCGCCGAAGGCGATGACCTTTGGCTGGTGTACCTGGGCGCAAACAAGTCGGTTACGTTTAAATACGTTACCGACTACCTGTTTAACAAGGACGGGAAAACCCTCATGTACGTATGTGCCGGCAGCAAAGGCGACACGGTAAATACACCGGGCGTGTTCCTTTACAACACGGTTTCCGGTGTTAAAAAGAAGATCAGCTCTGGCAAAGGGTCTTATAAAAACCTCGCTTTCGACGAAACCGGCACGCTGGTGATCTTTACCGCGGAGAAAGACCCGGAAAAAACGCCCGTTAAGATCGCTAAACTTTATTCATACTCCCCAAAACAGGATAGCGCGATCGTGTTCATCGACCAGAATACGCCCGGGATGCCGGCTAAATGGGCGGTTAACAGCGATGCCCGTATCCAGTTTAGCGATAATGGCAAGAAAGTGTTTTTCGGCACAGCTCCCATCCCTGCACCGGTTGACACTACGATCGTAGATTTCGAAGTGGCCAAAGTGGATATCTGGAACTATAAAGACGACTATATCCAGCCTATGCAGCTTAAAACCGTAGACCGCGACCTGAAACGCAGCTTCATGGCCGTGGCCGATCTCGCCTCTCCGGGGAAAATGATCCAGCTGGCCGACGAAAAATTAACGGACCTCTCGCTGGGACAAAAAGGCAACGGCGAACTGGCCCTGGGATCTACCGATTTTGGTAACCGCATCGAGATGCAATGGACCGGCTCTACTGCCCGCGACCTCTACCTGGTGTCGACCAAAGACGGCAGCCGCAAAAAGATCGCTTCCGGGTTCCGTGGCAACGCTTCCATCTCCCCCGGCGGACGCTATGTAGTTTGGTATAACCGGAAAGATAAAAACTGGTATTCGTATGCCATCGCCTCCGGCAAAGAGATCGCGCTGAACAAAGACCTGGCAGAAAAATTCTACGACGAAGACAACGATGTTCCTGATGACCCGTCTCCTTACGGCATTGCAGGATACATCGAAGGCGATAAAAGCGTACTGATCAACGACCGGTACGACATCTGGCAGTTTGACCTTGCCACAGGCGCGGGCAAGAACATCACCAACGGATTTGGCCGGAAGAACCTGCTCACCTTAAGATATAGCAGCTTTAAAAAACGTACCGGCGGATTTGGCGGCCGCGGCGGTGGTGCAGGTGGCGACGACCCGCTGAAAGAAAAACAGCTGGTGTATCTCCAGGCATTTAATACCGTTACAAAAGAGAACGGCTTCTACAAAAAGGTACTCGGCACTGCCGGAGATCCCACCCTGCTTACCATGGGACAGGTGACCTATGGAAGCCCGATCGCCGCGAAATCAGTTCCGTCGGTGATCATCTTCGAGAAATCCAGCTATGTGCAATCGCCCGATCTGTATGTAACTTCCGATTTTAAAAAGGAAACCAAACTGAGCGCAACCAACCCGCAGCAAAGCGGCTATAACTGGGGCACGGCCGAACTGGTTAAATGGACCACCCCGAAGGGTTACAAATCTGAAGGCATTCTATATAAACCCGAAGACTTCGATCCGGCAAAAAAATACCCGATGATTGTTTACTTCTACGAAAAACTCTCTGACGGGCTTTATAGCTATATCCCCCCTTCTCCAACTCCCTCCAGGATCAATATTTCCTATTTCGTGAGCAACGGCTACCTGGTTTTTGCACCTGATATTTCGTACGAAACCGGGCATCCGGGACCATCTGCTATCGAGTTTATTAATTCCGGTGTCGAGTCGCTCAAAAAAAATGCGTGGGTCGACGGAAGTAAGATCGGCATCCAGGGACAAAGCTGGGGAGGTTACCAGGTGGCCTACCTGATCACTAAAACCGATATGTATGCGGCGGCCTGGGCCGGCGCCCCGGTAGCCAACATGACCTCTGCTTACGGCGGTATCCGCTGGGAAACCGGGATGAACCGCCAGTTCCAGTACGAGAAAACACAAAGCCGCATCGGTGCCACCCTGTGGGAAAAACCGGAGTTGTACATCGAGAATTCACCCCTCTTCTCGTTACCGAACGTAAAAACGCCAGTAGCGATCATGTCTAACGACGCCGATGGCGCAGTTCCATGGTACCAGGGCATCGAGATGTTCACCGCCCTGCGAAGGCTGAACAAGCCTGTATGGCTGCTGAACTACAACGGCGAGGCCCACAACCTCGTACTTCGCCAGAACCGCAAGGATATCCAGCGCCGCGAGCAGCAGTTTTTCGATCACTTCCTGAAAGGAAAACCGGCGCCAGCCTGGATGGAAAAAGGCGTTCCGGCAACGGAAAAGGGCCGTAACTGGGGTTTTGAAGAGATCCAGCCGACGGTAACTGCCGAAACGGGGAAATAATCCCCGGTTGGCGTTGAAAGTTTAAGGTTAGAGGTTGGGCGCATAAACTATGCGTCCAACCTTTTTTATTGCACATATGCTCCGGTTATACCGCTTCCATTTTACATGGGACAGCGGTATCAAGCGTTAAACGCCAAGCCTCCGGCACGACAATGCAATCGTTTGCACTATGTGAATACTCTGAATTAATTACTACCTTAGCCGCTCAGTTTTTTAAACAATGAGCGTAGATATACAAAAATTAGAGAACGTTGCCGTCCAGGTACGGCGCGACATCGTCAGGATGGTTCATGCCTGCCAGTCGGGTCACCCGGGGGGATCACTTGGCTGCACGGATTTTTTCGTCGCACTGTATTTTCATGTATTAAATCATAAAGCAGCGTTTAATATGGACGGTAAAGGCGAAGATCTTTTCTTCCTGTCGAACGGTCACATTTCTCCTGTTTGGTACAGTGTTCTGGCGCGCTCGGGGTACTTCGAAACCAGCGAGCTGGCCACCTTCCGCAAGATCAACTCGCGCGTGCAGGGCCATCCTGCAACACACGAACATCTTCCGGGAATCCGCATCGCTTCCGGGTCTCTCGGCCAGGGCCTTTCCGTGGGGATCGGCGCGGCGCTCTCTAAAAAATTAAACCTCGATACCAGCCTGGTGTTCACCCTGCATGGGGATGGCGAACTACAGGAAGGCCAGATCTGGGAAGCGGCAATGTTTGCCCCGCATAACAAGGTGGACAATCTCATCGCCACTATTGATGTAAACGGTCAGCAAATTGACGGTTCTACTGAAAGAGTACTTTCTCTCGGAAATCTCAAAGCGAAATGGGAAGCGTTCGGCTGGGACGTGCTCGAGATGAACGGCAACGACATGCAGGATATTATCCGTGTGCTCGAGCTTGCAAAGTCGAAAGCGCATAAAGGCCGCCCGATCGCCATCCTGATGCAAACCAACATGGGCCATGGCGTAGACTTTATGATGGGCTCACATAAATGGCACGGCGTTGCACCAAATGACGACCAGCTTGCGGCAGCCCTTTTACAACTGGAATCAACACTCGAAGACTACTAATCGATGCAACCCCGATAGGCTGCGGTTTACAACCGGATAAATAAAAGCTTATCGGAGCTTCATTGCCATTAAAACCAAATTATTCTGATGAAACAATATACCTACACCGAAAAGAAGGATACGCGCTCGGGTTTTGGAGTTGGCCTGCTCGAAGCCGGAAAACGCAATCCAAACGTAGTAGCACTTTGTGCCGACCTGGTTGGCTCGCTAAAAATGGACGCCTTCATCAAGGAATTTCCTGAAAGATTCTTCCAGATCGGCATCGCCGAGGCGAACATGATCGGCATCGCTGCCGGGATGACCATTGGCGAGAAAATCCCGTTCACCGGTACTTTCGCCAACTTCTCAACAGGAAGGGTTTATGACCAGATCCGTCAGTCAGTAGCTTACTCTGGCAAAAATGTAAAGATCTGTGCATCGCATGCCGGCCTCACGTTGGGCGAAGACGGTGCAACACACCAGATCCTGGAAGATATCGGCATGATGAAGATGCTGCCGGGAATGACGGTGATCAATACCTGCGATTTCAACCAGACCAAAGCCGCTACCATTGCGATAGCGGAGTATGACGGTCCTGTTTACCTCCGTTTCGGGCGCCCCGTGATCCCGGTATTTACCGACCCCGACCAAAAATTCGAGATCGGGAAAGCTTGGATGGTAAATGAAGGCAAGGATGTCAGCATATTCGCCACCGGCCATATGGTATGGAAAGCCATCGAAGCAGGCGAAAAACTGGCGGAAATGGGCATCGACGCGGAGATCATTAATATCCATACCATCAAACCGCTGGACGAAGAAGCCGTACTTCGTTCCGTAGCCAAAACAGGATGCGTGGTTTCTGCAGAAGAACACAATCGCCTTGGCGGATTAGGCGACAGTATTGCCCAGCTCCTCGTAAAAAACACACCAGTACCCCAGGAATATATCGCGGTAGACGACTCCTTCGGCGAAAGCGGAACCCCCGACCAACTGATGAAGAAATACGGGCTCGACAGCGAAAATATTGTGGCTGCCGTGCAGCGGGTCATCGCCCGGAAGCAGAAAGCTTAACATACAGAACACGAAGCCTAAAACAGGAAGCCCGTTAGTTAAAAGACATTTTTAAAACTAAACCCGGGCTTTTAGCTTTAAGCTTTGTGTTTTAAGCCCAAAATGGAAGTTCCTGACTCAGAAATACTCGAAAAGTTTGCTTCAGAACGGACACGTAATGATGCCTTTAACCTGTTGCTGAAAAAGTACCAGCAAAAAATTTACTGGCATGTACGCCGCATGGTGATCGATCATGACGATACGGACGACCTGGTGCAGGAAGTATTTATCAAGGTTTGGAAGAGCCTCGCTAATTTCAGGAATGACTCACAGCTGTACACCTGGCTGTACCGCATCGCTACCAATGAGGCCATCACTTTCCTGAATCGCAAAAAGCAGAAGAATAACATTTCGCTTGACGATGTTTCGCCAGACTTGTCGGCTTCGTTAACAGAAGGCGCGTATTTTAACGGGAACACCGCCCAGTTAAAATTACAGCAGGCATTGTTAACGCTTCCCGAAAAACAACGTCTCGTTTTTAACATGAAATACTACGACGACCTGAAGTATGAAGAGATCTCCGACATCCTCGGAACAAGTGTAGGCGCGCTTAAAGCTTCTTACCACCTGGCGGTAAAGAAAATAGAGCGACATTTATTGAGCCACGATTAAACCTTTCAGCACAACCCAACTCTAACCTCAAATGGATCAGGAAGGAAAAAAAGAAGAAAATATAGAAGCGGTGCTGCTGGAATCGGCGGGAAAAGAAAATCCATTTACCGTTCCGGGGGGCTATTTCGCGGCGCTCGAAAGCAGCATTACCGGCCAGGTGCGCCTCGAAGCGTTAAAAGCAGGAATGCCGGCGCCGTTTTTAGTGCCCGAGGGATATTTTAACGACCTTCAGCTCCGTATCAACAGCCAGTTACCGGTAACGAAAGTGCGCCGGATGCGGCCATGGATCAATTATGCGGCGGCAGCTTGTGTAACTTTGGTGATCGGAACTACGTTATACATGAATTTTTCGAAACCAAGTTTCGAGCGACAATTGGAGGCGATCCCTGATGAAGAGATCATTAGCTACCTGGAAAACAACAGCGACACCGGCGACACCGACCTGATCCTGGATAACCTGGCCGCCAACTCCGGAACAACAGACAATGCCGCCGGTCTTACCGATAAGGAAGTGGAAGCTTATCTCGAGGCTACCCGGTAATTTTGAAAGATGAAGAAACTAATAATCATATCGTACATCAGCATCCTGTGCGGCAGCGTGGCCTTTGCCCAGCGTCCGCTGCAAAATGCCAGGAAAAATGTGGAAGCCGCCCACATCGGCTGGATCACCCGCCAGCTTGATCTTACCGCGGAAGAGGCAACAGCCTTCTGGCCGGTATACAACAGCTATCAAAAAGAGCTTGAAGCCCTTAACCGCCAGAAAAGACAGGAACGCCTCAATGGCAAAAAGGAGTCCGCCGCCGGCCCCGATGACGAACTCGAGTTCGATACCCAGATCCTTGACCTGAAAAAACGTTACCGCAAAGAGTTCGCCCGCGTATTGCCGGAGCAAAAAGTTTCGCTGTTCTTTAAGGCCGAACGCGAATTCAGGGAACAACTGATCAAACAACTGCGCAATAGAAAACCTTAACGTCAGACGTTCCTGAAAAATGCATAAGGGCACCGGCACTTGTGCCGGTATGCTTAAAATTGATGGAATCAAACGTCATATGTCTCACGTCATACGTCAACCCCAATGAACCGGCAGCTCTTTCTCTTAAATAACGCACAAACTTCATCGTCGCCAAGACTGCTGGAAATCGACCGGGCGGAGGGGAATTACCTGTATGATCCCCAGGGAAAAGCGTATCTCGACCTCGTATCAGGTTTTGCGGTGAGCAACATCGGTCATCGCCACCCAAAAGTGGTAAACGCCATTAAAGATCAGGCAGATAAATACATGCATCTTACCGTGTATGGCGAGTTCGTTCAATCTCCGCAGGTGCGGTTTGCACAAAAGCTGGTGTCGGTGCTGCCGGGTGCACTTAATTCCGTGTACTTTGTAAATTCGGGTGCCGAAGCTACGGAAGGCGCCCTGAAGCTGGCCAAGCGCTATACGGGCAGAGGCGGGATAATTTCCTGCCACCATGCATACCACGGCAGCACGCAAGGCGCACTTAGCGTAATGGGAAATTCCTATTACAAGGATGCCTACCGTCCGCTCCTTCCGGGAATCGGATTTATCACCTTCAACGAAATCGCTGACCTGGAGCACATTACCCAGGAAACAGCTTGTGTGATCATCGAAACCATCCAGGGCGAGGCCGGTATCCGCGTACCTGATAAAGCCTACTTCTCGGCCCTGAGGAAAAGATGTGATGAAACGGGCACGCTGCTGATCATGGACGAGATCCAGACCGGGTTTGGGCGCACCGGGAAGCTCTTTGCCTTCGAACACTTCGGCATTGTGCCGGATATCCTGCTGCTCGCCAAAGGCATGGGCGGCGGAATGCCCATTGGCGCATTTGTAGCCTCCCGCGAAAAAATGGACGTTTTGAAAGATAATCCCATCCTGGGGCATATCACCACATTCGGCGGACACCCGGTATGCTGCGCCGCGGGACTGGCATCGCTGGAAGCGATCCTGGAAGAAGACCTGGTAAAAGACGTTGATAAAAAAGAAGCGCTTTTCCGCGAGTTACTGGTGCATCCCGCTATCAGGAAAGTACGCGGCATGGGCCTGATGCTCGCCGTCCAGGTGGATGCGTTTCAGCAGGTGGAAAGGATCAGCAAGCAATGCCTGGAGGGTGCGTATCCCCTCATCATCGATTGGTTTCTCCACTGCGAAACCGCTTTACGCATTGCGCCGCCCCTAACTATCACTGAATCCGAAATTCGCATGGCCTGCAACGCCATCCTGGCCGCGCTGGATTAAGTATCCTGTTTCCAGTATTGATTAGTTCCGGCGTCTTTTCCATACACCGGGTCGCACTCGGGCACGTCCACTTTTGCGATGGTCTCGTCTGCTGCGGGGCGTTCCCCGTCTTTTCCGTACTTTATATCGTATTCCGCACCGGCGGGATACGCGCCAACTACGGTAAAATCATCACTTCCCTGCGTCTTTTTATGCGCAACGCCTGCCGGGATCAGGATCACATCTCCCCTGGTAAGCTCCACGCAGACGCCTTCCGGCCCTCCCAACTGCAGGTCGGCCTTGCCGCAAAAAACACCCAGCACTTCGTGGGTGTTGCTATGGTAATGATGGTAGTCGAATACGTCATCTACCCACGCGTTGGTCCACCCATTTTTCGCGAAAATATCTTTAATGGTTTCCGGCGTGCTGTCGGGATGCAGTAACAGCGCCCCTTTATATACCAGCAGTGGAAACTTTTGGTTGTTTGGAAACAGCTCATCG
Organism: Hufsiella ginkgonis; assembly: GCF_009834915.1. Lineage (GTDB taxonomy): Bacteria > Bacteroidota > Bacteroidia > Sphingobacteriales > Sphingobacteriaceae > Hufsiella > Hufsiella ginkgonis. The sequence continues at coordinate 106,809 of NZ_WVHS01000007.1, forward strand.
CCATCCAGGATATGGGTTACAACATAAGCATGTTGAATGATTTCTGACTTGTTCATCTTGCTAGGATCGGTTTAGCAGATTAACAACCAAAACCTGGTTTGGTTAGTTATTATTTAAGATTAACCGGCTTAAAAAGCAATTATGCCGGCAATTAAACAAAAAACGCCGTTTCGCGTTATCCATTGCAATTAGCTGGATCCTACTATTCTATAAACATAACTGCCCGAATGAAAATTGCCTATATCTCCTCTTATCCGCCCCGCGAATGCGGTATCGCCACTTTTAATAACAACCTGGTCAAAGCCATTTCCTCGAACTTTAAAGGCAAATCAGTGGAAGACAGCGGATTCGTTGTTGCATTAAATGATTCCGAGAACCTGGATGAATACGAATACCCGTCGGAAGTAAAATACATTATCCGCCAGGAGAACCAGAAGGACTACATACGGGCGGCAAGCTTCATCAACACCAGCGATGCCGATGCCTGCATACTCGAACATGAGTTTGGTATTTACGGCGGCGAAAGCGGGATCTACATCCTTCCATTGCTTAACCGGCTCGATAAGCCGTTGATCTCCATTTTACATACAGTTCTCCGCGAACCGTCTTTCATCCAGCGTGTCATCATACGCGAAATTGCCAGCCAGTCGGCAAAACTGGTTGTAATGAGCAAGAAAGCGGTCGATTTCCTGTTGAATATTTACCGCATACCGGCCGAAAAGATCCAGCTGATAGAGCACGGTGTTCCCGACCTGGAGGCTCCTGCCGTAAACCCGGTAAAAAATATCGCTTCTTTCCGCAACAAGCGGGTATTATTCACCTTCGGGCTGATCAGTCGCGGGAAAGGGCTCGAAACCGTCGTTCGCGCACTTCCGGCCATCGTAGCAAAACACCCCGACGTGATGTACGTGGTGCTGGGCAATACCCACCCGGGAGTGATCAAGAACTCGGGCGAAGAATACCGCGATCACCTGAAGCGCCTCGCAGCACAACTGGGCGTGGAGAATCACCTGGCGTTCATCAACAAGTTCGTAAACGAGGAGGAGTTATTTAACTACCTGAGTGCCATCGATATTTATATCACGCCGTACCTGAACGAGGCGCAGATCACCAGCGGAACGCTTTCGTATGCCGTAGGCGCCGGCGCCGCCGTGATATCTACCCCGTATTGGCATGCGCAGGAACTGCTTGACGATAACCGCGGCCGCCTCTTCAATTTTAAAGATGCAGATACGCTGGCCGAAACCGCCATCGAGCTGCTCAGCTCACCCGTTAAGCTGGCTAAATTAAAAAATAATGCCTACCAGTACGGGTTGAAGCTTCGCTGGCCAAAAATAGGGGGAGAATATATCGGGGTGCTGCAAAAGGCCATCGTAAACGCCGAACGCGGTGTAAAGATCATGCGGCAAATCGTGGATCCCGAAATCCTGCCCAAATTTACCCTCGCGCATGTGCGCCGCCTTACAGACGATACCGGGATCGTACAGCACGCCAAATACGGCATTCCTAACCTCAAAGAAGGTTATTGCCTCGACGACAACGCGCGGGCACTGATCATGGCACTGATGGCCTACCAGCAAAATAAAAATAAAGAAGCGCTGGAGCTGCTGCCGATTTACCTCAGCTATATCCATTATATGCAAACGGAGGACGGCAATTTCAGGAACTTCCTGAGCTTTAGCCGCCAGTATCTCGACGAGGTAGGCTCAGAAGATTCTTTCGGAAGAACGATCTGGTCCCTTGGCTTTATGATCAGCGCCGCACCAAATAACTCCTACCGGGAATTTGCACAGGAACTTTTCCAGCGTTCGGTGCAACATTTCGGCGCCCTTAAATACCTGCGTGGCGTTATCAACACCATTATCGGTATTTCCTATTACCTGAGGGTACACTCCGGCGACGATGGCATGCTGCGCAAACTGGTGGAACTGACAGATATCGTAGTGAAAAGCTACGAAGAAAATCGCTCAGAAGAGTGGCATTGGTTTGAAAACCAGCTTACTTATGATAATGCGATCTTCCCGCTTGCACTTCTGCACTCCTGCGAAGTAACGGGAAACGAATACGTGAAAAATATCGCGATCGAGTCTATGGCGTTCCTCGACAGGCTTACGCTGGATAACGGCTACCTAAGCCCTGTCGGAAACGATGGCTGGTGTCACCGGGGCGGCGAGATGCCTGTCTTCGACCAGCAAGCCATCGAAACCATGGCCATGGTGATGATGCACCTGCAGGCCTATAAAGTAACTCAGAAACCGGTGTACATCCGCAAAATGTTCATGTGCTACATGTGGTTCCTGGGTGAAAATACGTTACGCGTACCGTTATACGACCACGAGACCAACGGCTGCTGCGATGGTCTGCAGCCCGGCGGCATCAACCGTAACCAGGGCGCCGAAAGTACGCTGGCATACCTCATCTCGCACTTGTCTGTATTAAAAGCCTTCGAGTTGGAATACCAGTACGATAACGCAGGAGCTCCGCTGGAAACAACGGCGTTGGTGAAATAGTTAGTAATTAGTTTTCGGTCACCAGTTGGATCCGTATTAATTGCAAGTATTACCACCAGGCCTTACATCTTATTAGACCACATCGACTGATCACTGACAACTGATCATTTGCAATCCTATGAAAATAGCTGTATTGTCGCCTATCGCCTGGCGCACTCCGCCCCGCCACTACGGTCCCTGGGAACAAGTCGCGTCAAATATCGCCGAAGGACTGGTGGCGGCTGGTCATGATGTTACTTTATTTGCCTCCGGCGATTCCGTTACTTCCGGAAAACTGGATGCGGTGATCGCCGAAGGCTATGAAGAAGACCGTACCCAGGACGCCAAGGTGTGCGAATGCCTGCACATCAGCAACCTGATGGAAAAGGCGCACCAGTTCGACCTCGTACACAATAACTTCGATTTCCTGCCCCTTACCTGGTCGCGGATGGTGAAAACGCCGTTTATTACCACCATACACGGGTTTTCTTCACCCAGGATCATTCCTGTGTACAAGAAATACAACGACACCAGCGATTACGTTTCCATCAGTCATGCAGACCGCAGCGAGGAATTACGCTACCTGGCCACGATCTATAACGGGCTAAATACTTCCGACTTCGAATTTAATGCCAACCCCGGCGATTACCTGCTCTATTTCGGCCGCATCCACCACGATAAAGGCACCGCCGAAGCGATCGATATCGCCAAAAAGACCTGCAAGCGGCTGATTATCGCCGGGATCATACAGGATACCGCCTATTTCAACGAGAAGGTAAAGCCGTTCCTTGGTGGGGACATCGGGTTTATCGGCCACGCCGGACCGGAAAAACGAAACGAATTACTGGGAAATGCGGCCGCCCTGCTCCACCCGATCAACTTCAACGAGCCGTTCGGTATGAGCGTGGCGGAAGCGATGCTTTGCGGAACGCCCGTGATCGCTTTCAACAAAGGATCGATGCCCGAACTGATCGAGCATGAAAAAACAGGCTTCCTGGTGACCACCCCCACGGAAGCCGCGGAAGCTGTTACACGACTGGCATCCATAGACCGCAGTTATACCCGCGAACGGGCAACGGCAAGATTCTCGCAGGAAACCATGGTGGCCGATTACCTGGAAGCTTACCGAAAAATCCTCAGCCGCTAACTTGCGACGGCCACGGGTTCTTCTTTAACTTCTTGAGAGATCTTATCCGTTTTTAATCTTTCCAGCAGGCTTTCCAGGTCTACGGACGCAAACGACGTGGAATAATCCGACAGGCCGTAAGGGATGATCAGCTTTCCATTGTTGATGATCGAGCCGCACGAATACACCACGTTGGGCACGTAACCTTCGCGCTCGTCGGGATTTGGGATCAGGATCGGCTCGGTTAAACGGCCGATCTCCACAGACGGATCATCTAGTTTCAGGAGACTGATACCCAGCACGTAACGCCGCATCGGCCCAACGCCGTGAGTAATCATCAACCACCCGTCCTTCGTTTCTATCGGCGAGCCGCAATTACCGATCTGCACAAACTCCCAGGTAAATTTAGGCTCCTGCAGCTTGATCGGGTTTTCCCACACGTTGATGTTCTTCGAATACATGATGTAATTGTTCCATCCGTCGATACGGGAGATCATTGCATACATGCCGTTGATCTTGCGCGGAAAAAGCGCGAGGTTTTTATTCTGTGCGCCGGCGCCGTAAAGCGGGCGGATCTTAAAATCATAAAAATCAGATGTTTGCAGCAGTTTCGGCATAATCAGCGAACCATCATACGCGGTATAAGTGGCGAAATAGCTCTTGGTGCCGTCATCATCCGTAAATTGCACGAAACGGGCGTCCTCGATTCCCTTACGCTCGAATTCAGAAATGGGGAAGATCACGCGATCGGAGATATCGGTATCCATGGAGAAAATGATCTCGTAATAAGAATCCGAAAGCCAAAGCACCTTTTCGAGCTCCATATTGCGCATCATGTCTTCCGGCGCGCGCGAGTCGATAATGATCTTCCGCAGCGTGGTATAGTCAAAATGATCGCCCAGCTTGGTTTCCAATTCCTTGATCACGTTGATATCGACCATCGAAACAACCGCTTTTTCCAGGAAAAGCTTCTTGTTGTAAGTCGCATTGCGGATCACTTCCGCTTCGTCGATATAGTTCCCTGCCGGAATCACGTGGATGTTGTTGTGCGCATCTATCATCGCCCTGCGGAAAACGATCGACGAGATATGTCCCTCTCCAACCGCCCGGAAGCTGATAATGAGGCGGGTCTCACCGTCCTCAAGCTCCGACTGGTCGGGATCTAACACGATCGACGGGTTAAAAAATGCCGCGGATTCGATCGAATATTCATGGGTAAAATACGAACCGATCAGCAAATGACGGTACGAATGCATGGTATCGAAATTAAAATCGAGCTCCTCGAACAGGTGCTTTAGCTTGTGGCAATGCCGGTAAAGCAACCGGGTAATATTGCGGTGCCGCTTGGAATACTCCTGCAGAATGGGCGAAATTACACGGAAAACCTCTTCGTCACTTAACGTCATCACCCGCCTGATCACCTCCTTTGCCCGGTCCTCTCCGTTGAAAAAGAACCTGGCAATTACCCGTTTAGGGTCGGGATAAACCTTCACATGCTTGCGTTCAATTGGAATTCTCATAGTAAATCTTGATGGTAACTAAAATAGGAGTTGAAACGGGTATTAAAAATAATGGTGCAACTCTACTTAAACGCGATTTAAAACCGATCGTTTTACATAATAATTCTTTTTTAATTTAGAGGATGAATGTGCTGATCATTGAGGATGAACGAAGCCTTGGCCTGGAGATGGCCGGCTTCCTTGGCAAAGAAGGCTTTGTGGTGGAACACGCCTGGAAAAAACGGACCGCCGAAGAAAAGATCTTCGTCAACAACTTCGACTTCATCCTGCTCGACCTGGGATTACCCGATGGGAATGGTTTCGACCTGCTTAAGATCATCAGGGAGCTGCCGGGAAGAGACGATGCCATCATCGTGCTCACCGCATCGGGCGGGCTCGACGACCGCATCCGCGGGCTGGAAGGCGGTGCAGATGATTATCTTCCGAAACCATTCGCACTCACTGAGTTATTGGCCAGGATGCACGCCATTACCCGCAGGAAACATAAGCTCGAAATGAACAAGGTGAACGTGCACGGGTTTACCGTGGATATCGGCAACCGGACGGTCAACTTCGGCAGCGAGCGGGTGGCACTTACACGAAAGGAGTTTGACATCTTTAACTACCTGGTGCTGAATAAGAACCGGGTCATCCCGCGCGTAAGTCTCACCGAGCATGTATGGGGCGACATCCTCGAGATCAACTCCGATTCAAATTTCGTAGATGTACATGTGAAAAACCTCCGAAAAAAACTCTCCGCACACGCACCTGCCGATTGGTTTGAGACCGTAAGAAGCATCGGTTACCGGATCAATATTTGATAGCTGTCGGCTGGTTACTGATAGTTCCCGGCCATGTTAAGAAATAAAACACGATAACTACACCACCCAAGCCAACAGTCACAAGCTACCAGCTACCCCATGAAGCTCCAGCACAAGCTTACGTTATACAATACGGCCACTAAGATCGCTATCATTACGATCCTGGGGTTGCTGATCATTTTCTTCACCAACCGGGTTTCCCTCAATCACCTGCAGCAGCGCCTCATCGATAAGCGCGATAAGCTGGTGGCCAACCTCTCTGATGAAGAGATCGAAGACCTGCTGAAAAAAGAAGCTTCGTTTACCGACTACAACATCCTGAAGGAGGAGTACATCATCCTCACGCTTACTGTCGAGCACCCGCGCGATGTGCCTGTTTTTACGCAGGAGCTCCGGGAGATCGATCAACAGCAACAGGAGTACCTTATCATTTCAGACGTTTTCGTATACCAGGGCCGGGTTTTTAAGCTCGAGATCGGCGAAACCATGGAAGCCGTAAAACAACTGGAAAGCACCATTCTTTATTTTATGCTGGTCGTACTCATCGCGGCTACCTGTATCAGCCTGTTCGCCGATCTGGCCTTTACGCGGCTGCTCCTTGCTCCTTTTTACTACATCATTGAGCAAAAGCTGAACCGCGTGGACGATCCCATCCATTACAATTACACGCCAACGGCCACTAGCACGGACGATTTTAAGCTCCTCGACTCCAGCATCGGTACGTTGATGAAGAAGCTTTCGAACCTGTTTGCCACGCAAAAGCACTTTATATCGAATATCTCGCACGAGATGCTTACCCCCATCGCCGTACTGCGCACCCGGATGGAAAACCTGCTGAACGATCCCCGGGTTTCTGAGGAAAGCCAGAACAAGATCGCCGCATCGCTGAAAACGCTCGATCGCATGAAATCGGTGGTGAACAGCCTGCTGCTGATCTCGAAGGTGGAAAATAACCAGTTCAACCGCACAGACGAGGTGGCCATCGGGGCCACTATCCGTGAAATTTTCGAGGAGCTGGAAGACCGCATGGAAGTAAGAGCAATTACGCCCGACGTAAAGCTCGATCACCAGTTCCACTTTAGCGGTAACCATGCGCTTATGCATACGCTTTGCCTCAATGTGATAAGTAACGCGATAAAATACAACAAAACGGGCGGCAGTATTTTCGTCACAGATGAGATGACTGACCACGAATACCGCGTCACCATTGCCGATGAAGGCGCAGGCATGGCGCCCGAAGACATCGAAAAAGCGTTCAATCGCTTCGAAAAGCTCGGAACTTCCGGCAAAGACAGTCATGGCCTGGGGCTCGCCATCGCCAAAAGCATCGCCACTTTCCACCAGGCGGGCATCGCCATTTCCTCCGAAAAAAGTATCGGAACAGCCGTTACCCTCTCTTTCCCTGTCGCCGTTTTAACTTCATGAAATCTTCATATACGAGGTTCATATTTGTTAAACAAAACAACAAGAGATATGAAAAAAGCAATTGTAGCGCTCGCATTAATCGGATTAAGTGTTGGAGCATTTGCACAAACCAAACCGGCTAAATCCAAAGCCAAAGCTGCCACCGAGACAAAAACCGCCAAAGCCGATACCACCGTTAAACACACGAAAACGGTAAAGAAAGCTCATACCAAGCCTAAGGCCTGAAACCCCAGCCTCTAATGGGGAGATAGCAAGTTTTAGTTTTTCTGTAGCTAGTTTTAGTGAAAAACCCCGGTGTTAGGTCGGGGTTTTTACTTTTTTACGGCTATCGAAACCGGTCCCTTAAATATTCCCCGGTATACGATCCTTCCTGTTTAACCAGGTCCTCCGGCAACCCCTCGAATACCACGTGCCCGCCGCGGTCGCCGCCTTCCGGACCGATATCGATCACCCAATCCGCACATTTTACCACGTCCATATTATGCTCTATCACCAGGATGGTGTTACCTTGTATGATCAGCGCATCGAAAGACTTCATGAGCTTCTTAATGTCGTGAAAATGAAGACCTGTAGTAGGCTCATCAAAAATGAAAAGCGTTTTACTGCTGTTATTCCCTTTGATAAGGAACGAAGCCAGCTTGATGCGCTGCGCCTCGCCGCCCGAAAGCGTATTTGACGATTGCCCCAGGTGCACATAACCCAACCCCACGTCTACCAGCGGCTGGATCTTGTTCACGATCTTCTGTTCTTTAGCGAAAAACCCCAGGGCTTCATCCACGGTGAGGTCGAGTACTTCCGAAACGTTCTTGTCCTTGTAGGTAATGTCGAGCACATGCTGCTTGAAACGCTTGCCGTCGCATCCCTCGCAAGGCAGGTAGATGTCTGCCATGAATTGCATTTCGATCTTCACTTCACCTTCTCCCTGGCAAACATCGCAGCGGCCGCCTTCTACGTTAAACGAAAACGCGGCAGGCTTTAAGCCGGCGGCTTTGGCTTGCGGTTGCGAAGCGTAGAGGTTACGGATCTCGTCCCACGCCTTCACATAGGTTACCGGGTTAGAGCGCGACGACCGCCCGATCGGGTTCTGGTCTACCAGTTCCACCGCGCTGATCAACTGCGTATCCACTTCCAGCGAATCATAGGCGCCGGTCTGCTCACCCGAGTAATTACCGAGCGCTTTTTGCAGCGCCGGTTGCAGGATACGTTTCACCAGGCTTGTTTTCCCCGAGCCGGAAACACCCGTTACACAGGTAAGCACATTTAGCGGGAACTTTACCGCTACGTTCTTCAGGTTGTTTTCCCGTGCTCCTTTCAGGGCGATAAAGTTCGTCCATTTACGTCGCGATGCCGGGACGGCGATCTCCTCCCTTCCGCCGAGATATTTCCCCGTGAGGCTGTCTTTATCTGCAAGGATCTCGTCATAGGTTCCTGAAAATACCAGGTTTCCGCCATGCGTTCCGGCGGCCGGCCCGATGTCGATCAGGTGATCCGACGCTTTCATGATCTCCTCCTCGTGCTCTACCACCAATACGGTGTTACCCACATTCCGCAGGGATTTAAGCACCTCGATCAGCCGCTGGGTGTCACGCGGATGCAAACCGATACTCGGCTCGTCCAGCACATATACCGATCCCACCAGCGAGCTTCCCAGTGACGTGGCCAGGTTAATGCGTTGTGATTCACCGCCCGAAAGCGTATTGGATAAACGGTTGAGAGTAAGGTAGCTCAATCCTACGTTATTGAGAAAAAGAATGCGGTTGGAGATCTCCATCAGCAGCCTTTTTGCCACGGTGGTATCGTTTTGCGAAAGTTCCAGCCCGCTAAAGAACGCGAGTGCCTGGTCGAGCGGCATGAGCACCAGGTCTGTGATAGACTTGCCGCCTACTTTTACGTACGACGCATCCTGCCGGAGGCGGCTGCCTTTACATTCGGGGCAATTTGTTTTTCCGCGGTAACGCGAAAGCATTACCCGGTACTGGATCTTATAAGTTTGCTCTTCCAAATGTTTGAAGAACTCGTTAAGCCCCGAGAAATATTGGTTCCCATTCCATAGCAGCGCCTTCTGGTCGCCGGTGAGCTGATTATACGCCCGGTGGATCGGGAAGTCGAACTTGACGGCATTTTTCACCATCCGGTCCAGCCATTCGCGCATTTTCTCGCCCCGCCAGGGGGCGATGGCGCCATCATATACAGATTTACTCTTATCGGGGATCACCAGGTCCTCATCGATACCGATCACCTTGCCGTACCCCTCGCAGCGTTTACACGCACCATAGGGATTATTAAAGCTGAAAAAGTTAGGCGAGGGCTCCTCGAAACGCATTCCGTCCAGCTCGAACCGGTCGCAAAATACGTGTACCGCGCCTTCATGGTCGACCATACAGTCGCCCTTACCTTCAAAAAAAGCCGTTTGTACCGAGTCGGCGATCCGGCTGAGTGTTTCCTCCTCCTTATTCACCGAGATGCGGTCGATCACAATGCTCAGCGGGTTATCCGCACCGGTAAGTTTCTTATCCAGCGATTTATCTTCAAGAATATCTTCGATCTTTTTGATGCCGCCATCAATCACCACCCGGTGAAAACCTTTCTGGAGCAATACCGACAGCTCCTCTTTCATCGAGCGGTTATTATGCGGATGCAGCGGGCAAAGTACGGTAACCGCGGAATCCGCTTCCAGCGAAGCGATAAAATTAACGACGTCCGTTACAGTATCTTTTTTTACGATCTTCCCGGAAACGGGCGAAAACGTCTTCCCGATCCGGGAAAACAGTAGTTTCAGGTAATCATAGATCTCGGTAGACGTGCCCACGGTAGACCGCGGGTTACTGGTGATCACTTTCTGCTCGATGGCGATGGCCGGCGCAATGCCCCGGATATAGTCTACATCGGGTTTATTCATGCGGCCCATAAACTGCCGGGCATAGGCCGACAAGCTCTCCACGTACCGCCGCTGGCCTTCGGCATATAACGTATCGAAAGCGATGGATGACTTGCCGGAACCCGACATCCCGGTGATCACTACAAGCTTATTTTTGGGGATCGCTACGTCGATGTTCTTTAGATTATGTACGCGTGCGCCTTTAATGATGATATACTTCGCGGGGTCCTTCTCAGCTTCTTGACTCATAAATGACAAATCTTCTCAACAATTTTTTCGTATACTTGTGTAAAGCACTTTGCTAAATCAGGCACAAAAATACGGCGAATAAGAGTTTATTCAGAATTTTCAGAATTTATTCTTGGTTTTCGGCAAAATATTTGTTTGATTTGAGAAGCACAAAACACACGAACGCTCACATAATTTAGGAGACTGCATATCGGTAAAACTCTACTTTGAGAATTGGGTATTTATTTAAGGGGGAATTTAAAGTAGGAGTCCTATGAAACTTCAAGAAAGAAACGACCAGGAGCTGGTACATTTGTACCTGGCGGGTCACGAGCAGGGTTTGGAAGAGTTGATTCAACGGCACAAATCCAAAATTTACACATCTATTTATTTGCTGGTGAAAGACCAGTACCTGGCAGAAGATATTTTCCAGGATACCTTTATCAAGGTCATTAACACCCTGAAGGCAGGAAAATACAACGAAGAAGGCAAGTTTTTACCCTGGGTGATCCGCATTGCTCATAACCTGGTGATCGACCATTTCCGAAAGGAAAAGCGTACGCCGGTAGTAACCACGGGCGACGGGTACGACATCTTCGAGGTACTGCATTTTTACGACGAAAGTATGGAAGACCGCATGGTACGCGAGCAAACCCACAAGGAGCTTAAGGCCATGATCCACCTGCTTCCGCCTGAGCAAAAAGAGGTGCTGCTGATGCGCCATTATGGCGACCTTAGCTTCAAAGAAATCGCCGACATCACGAATGTAAGCATCAACACCGCACTTGGCAGGATGCGCTACGCGCTGAACAATCTCCGGAAGATGATGCAGACGAAGGAGTTGAGTTTGAAGAATTAACATGAAATTTTAGGGGGTGACGTTATACGTTTACGTAGCACGTTACGCCCTAAAAGATTTTTTCAAAATTTCATCTTCTTTTCACAATAATCATAATACAGCGGCGTTGATTATACAAAACTCTCCCGCGCTTATGATTAAAACTTCTACTCCTGTCACCAATCTTCCTGCTCATGACAACTTTCATCCGGGCAATGCCACTGATGAAAGCCTTGGTGAAGCAGACCAGCAATTCTTCCAGCTTTTAAAGAAAGACCTGAACGAAATTGCAACACAACCCGCAAACAGCACCATCGAGAAACTGCTCAGGTACTCCAGGTCCCTTAAATGATAAGCGGATAAACGTTACTTTTGCATATGCAAAAACGCGAACGTTTTAAAGCTTTCGTTGACTATTTCTCGGAGCATCAGCCAGATGCGGAAACAGAACTTCATTACAGCAACCCGTACGAACTATTGGTTGCTGTAATTCTTTCTGCCCAATGTACCGATAAACGGATCAACCTGGTAACTCCCCGCCTTTTCGAGCGTTTTCCAGATGCCTGGAGCCTCTCGGCGTCTTCGCCGGAAGAGGTTTTTCAATACATCCGCAGCGTAAGCTATCCGAATAACAAAGCCAAACACCTGGTGGGAATGGCCGTTAAACTGGTCGACGAGTTTAAAGGCATAGTACCCTCTGATGTGGACGAACTGCAAAAACTGCCCGGTGTAGGGCGTAAAACGGCTAACGTGATCGCTTCCGTTATCTACGAAGCACCCGCCATGGCCGTAGATACGCATGTTTTCCGCGTAGCCAATCGCCTGGGTCTCACCATCAACGCCAAAACACCCCTGGCCGTGGAACAACAGCTGGTGAAGTACCTGCCCCAGGACACCATCCGCCATGCGCACCACTGGCTGATCCTCCATGGCCGCTATATCTGCCTCGCCAGGAGACCGAAATGCGAGATCTGCCCGATCACCTATATGTGCAGGTATTATGAGAAGGTGGTAAAACCGGGAGTAACTGACCTGGAATTATCACCTGGTAAATATTGAATGGTATTGTTACCGTAAATAAGATTACTTCTCGCTTATTGTTCAGCATACATTGGTCATTATTCATCGTATTTCTTATTTTTGCGCCTCATTAACACGTTAACCCCTTCTTAAACAGACATGAAAAAAATACACGTAGCAAACCCGGTGGTAGAATTGGATGGTGATGAGATGACCAGGATCATCTGGAAGTTTATTAAAGACAAATTGATCCTTCCTTACCTCGACCTCGATATTAAGTATTACGACCTGGGCGTAGAGTACCGCGACGAAACCAATGACCAGGTGACCATCGATGCGGCTAACGCGATCAAGGAATACGGCGTTGGGATCAAATGCGCTACCATCACCCCGGATGAAGAACGTGTAAAAGAATTCAACCTGAAACAAATGTGGAAATCGCCGAACGGCACCATCAGGAACATCCTGGACGGTACCGTTTTCCGCGAGCCCATTGTGATGAGCAACGTACCGCGCCTGGTGCCTAACTGGACTGCACCGATCTGCATCGGCCGTCACGCTTTCGGCGACCAATACCGCGCCACCGATTTCGTAACCAAAGGCAAAGGAAAGCTCACTATTACGTTCACCCCTGAAGACGGCGGAGAAACACAGTCTTTCGAGGTGTTTAACTTCAAAGGCGACGGTGTTGCACTGGCTATGTACAATACCGACGAATCCATCAAAGGCTTTGCCCATGCCTGCTTTAACCAGGCGCTCATGAAAGGCTGGCCGCTTTACCTGTCGACTAAAAACACCATCCTGAAAAAATATGATGGCCGTTTTAAAGACATCTTCGAAGAAATTTACCAAAACGAATACAAAGCTCAATTTGATGCGGCCGGGCTCGTATATGAACACCGCCTGATCGATGACATGGTTGCCTCCGCCCTGAAATGGAACGGGAACTTTGTATGGGCTTGTAAAAACTATGACGGCGACGTACAATCTGATACCGTTGCACAAGGATTCGGCTCCCTTGGCCTGATGACTTCGACCCTGGTTACGCCCGACGGAAAAACCATGGAGGCCGAAGCCGCACACGGAACCGTAACCCGCCACTACCGCGAACACCAGAAAGGCCGCCCGACATCCACCAACCCGATCGCTTCGATCTTTGCATGGACCAGGGGCCTCGAATTCCGCGGCAAGCTCGACGGCAACCAGGAACTGATCGATTTCTGCCATGCCCTCGAGCAGGTTTGTATCGAAACCGTTGAGAGCGGAAAAATGACCAAGGATCTTGCCATTTCCATCAAAGCCAACGTTGAACACGGAACAGATTACCTGTACACCGAAGAGTTCCTCGAAGCGATTGACGAGAACCTGAAAGCGAAACTGGGATAAGCTGCCGGTAGTCAGTGATCAGTTGCCGGGGGATTTTGGAGATTAAAGGATAAGTCCTATATTGAGATCGGCTTAATAATTAACGAGCATCAAACTGATAACTGACCACTGATAACAAAAAAATCATGAAAAAGATCATTCTCTCCATCTCCTTTATCTTCACGTTTGTCATCTGCTTCGCAGCGATCGTTGCGGACCTCACCGGTACCTGGAAAGGTCTCATTAAGTTCGGCGATCAGAAACTTGAGTTAACCTACAAGCTGAAAGCGGAGGGCGAAAAACTGACCGGTTCGATCGTTTCCTCTTACGGCGAGATCCCGCTTACCGATGGTAAAATAGCCGGCAGCGACTTCTCGTATAAGATCGATATCGGCGGTGGCCCGCAAGAGTCGAAAGGAAAATTCATGGGCGATTCTATCCAGATCACCTCCACCTTTGGTGGAAACTCTGTGACCAATACATTTAAAAGAGTGGCAGAAAAATAATGACCGCTACCTGATTATACTTAAAATGCCGGCATCGTCCGGCATTTTTTGTTCCATGAAGGTTTAAATTCTTAATATTGCAACATACTTTTAACCATGGCAGCATTATACCCGTTTAAATTTAAAACGATTTTCAAAGACAAGATCTGGGGCGGCAGTAAGATCAGCACCTACCTGGATAAAGATTTCTCCCCTCTTCCCAACTGTGGCGAAACCTGGGAGATATCGGGTGTAAAGAGTAATGTTTCTGTGATCGCAAACGGAGAGCTTGAAGGCGAATCGCTGGCCGCCGCGCTCGAAAAATACCAGGGTGAACTGGTTGGCGAAAAAGTATATGCACGCTTTGGGAACGAGTTTCCCCTGCTCGTTAAGTTCATCGATGCAAACGATGATCTCTCTATACAGGTACACCCTGATGACGAGCTGGCGAAAAAACGTCACAATAGCTTCGGTAAGACCGAAATGTGGTACGTGATCCAGGCCGACCCGGGCTCAACTCTTATCGCGGGTTTTAACCAGGAAGTGAACGAAGGGATCTACCTGGAAAAACTTAACAGCGGTCACCTCACCGACATCCTGAATAAAGAGGACGTAACCGCCGGCGACGTATTTTTCCTTCCGGCCGGACGTGTCCATACCATCGGGAAAGGCCTGCTGATCGCCGAGATCCAGCAAACCTCGGATATCACTTACCGCATCTATGATTTCGACCGTGTAGACGATAAAGGCAACAAACGCGAGCTCCATACCGAAGAGGCGCTGGCAGCCATCGATTACAAGCTTTACCCCGAGTATAAAACGAACTACTCGCATCGCAAAAATGAAGCGGTACAGGCCGTTACCTGTCAATATTTTACTACCAATGTGCTTGAGTTCGACCGGCCGGCCGAACGTGATTATTCGGCCATCGACTCGTTCGTGATACATGTTTGTGTTGCCGGCGCCTGTACACTGGTGTATGAGGACCATAGCCTGGAAGTAAAGATGGGCGACTGCATCCTCATTCCGGCAACTATCGGGCAGGTAAAGCTCGAAACAACCGCCGGTTTCAAGCTGCTTGAAAGTTATGTGGAATAGCGGCGATGCAGATATAAGAGCGATCAGCTTATGCAGGGGCTGGTAACCAAATCCACAGGAAGCTGGTACCAGGTGCTCACCCGGAACGGCGGCAGGTTCGATTGCCGGATCAAGGGTAAATTCCGGATAAAAGGTATTACCACCACCAACCCGGTTGCGGTGGGCGACGAGGTAGATTTCGAACTCGAGCCCGGACAGCAAACGGGAGTGATCACCCGCCTGCACGACCGCAAGAACTACATCATCCGCAAATCCATCAATCTCTCCAAACAGGGACAGATCATCGCATCGAACCTCGACCAGGCATTCCTCGTGGTTACGCTGGCTTCGCCCCGCACCTCGCTCGGTTTCATCGATCGTTTTTTGGTGACGGCCGAAGCGTATGGAATTCCCGCTTCACTGGTCTTTAACAAGCTGGACCTTTTCAGCGACGAAGGGTTGGAAATCCTGCAGGAATACCAGTTTATCTATGAGCATATTGGTTACTCCTGCTTTTCGGTGTCCGCCCTCGAGGGCACGAATGTAGACCAGGTCCAGGACGCCCTTAAGGACAAGGTCACCCTGTTCTCAGGTCATTCCGGGGTAGGAAAATCCAGCCTTATCAACCAGCTGATGCCCGGTCTCGCACTGCGTACCACCGAGATATCGGAATGGCACGATAAGGGAATGCACACCACCACTTTCGCGGAAATGTACGAGCTTCCCGCCGGCGGCTTCCTGATCGATACGCCCGGGATCCGCGAGCTGGGTATCGTCGACATCAGCCCGCAGGAGCTTGGTCACTTCTTCCCGGAGATGCGCAACCGCATGTCAGGCTGTCGTTTCCATAATTGCCGCCATATTAATGAGCCCGGGTGCGCGATCCTTCAGTCGGTAGAAAGCGGTGAAATAACCTTATCAAGGTACGAAAGCTATTTAAGTATTTATCATGGACAGGATACAAGGGCGTAACGCATTGCGCTGGGCGTATAATATAATGTAACGAAACGTGCGTGCAGTCATTCAACGTGTTAGCGAGGCTTCCGTTATTGTGAACGGACTTGCGACGGGCTCCGTAAAAACAGGCCTGCTTATTTTATTGGGAATTGAAGATGCGGATACCGGAGAGGATGTTTCTTGGCTCGCCCAGAAAATAGTGAACATGCGCATTTTCGGTGACGAAAACGGGCTCATGAACCGCTCGTTAATAGATGTAGAAGGTAACATCCTCCTGGTCTCGCAGTTTACCCTGTTTGCGCAAACAAAAAAGGGAAACCGGCCGTCGTTCATCCGCGCGGCTAAACCGCCGGTAGCGGTCCCCCTTTACGAGGCGATGATACAATCGCTTGAAAGCCTCTCGGGGAAAAAAATCTCAACAGGGATTTTTGGTGCTGATATGAAGGTTAGCCTGGTCAATGACGGGCCGGTAACCATCACCATCGATTCTAAAGCGAAGGAATAGGCCTTTCACGCCTTTAGCCGCAGGAGCGGGTTACATAATTATCACCTCATCAATCACCTTCGATCCCGCAAACTCGTTCATCTTCTCTACGATCTGCGTACGCATCATCAGCAACTCATTTTTTATCACGGATGATTCTACCCGTATGTACAATTTCCGGTCGCGGATGTAGATCAGCTTAGTGCGGTTCGCAATTGCTTTACCGATCATTTCCGGCCATGCGGCGATCAGCGAGGTTTCATCAAACCGGCGTTTTAGCTTATAAACCTGCAGCATCTGGTCGATGGCATCTTTCAGCGACTTATCATTTACACGGCTCATCTTTATCGGGGTTCATCGTGGGAGATACAGCTACCGGCGGCGATGTCGAAAACGGTGACCGGCACATTAATCTCGTCAAAGATACGTTCAATCCGCTGGCGGCTGGTATCTGTGATAAAAATTTGTCCGAAATCGTCCGCCGAAACCATTTGCATAAGCTTGCGGGTCCGCTTATCGTCCAGTTTATCGAAAATATCATCCAGGAGCAGCAGCGGCTTAAATCCTTTCTGGTCGAGCAGGTAACTGTATTGCGCCAGCTTTAATGCGATCAGGAACGACTTCTGCTGTCCCTGCGAACCAAACTTCTTCATGGGCATGCCATGAATGAGGAAAGTAAGGTCATCCCGGTGAATTCCCGCAGTAGTCCTTTCCAAGGCACGGTCGCGTTCTGCGGATCTCTTCAGGAGACCGGCGAAATCCTCGTGCAGCAGCGCCGAATCATAGGTGAGGCCGGCATCTTCCGCTTTCCCGGTAATGTATTCGTAGTGTTTGCGGAACACCGGCCCGAAGGTTTCCATAAATTTCTTGCGCTTTCCGAAGATCCGCTGCCCGGTTTCCACCAACTGGTCATCGTAGATCTCCAGCAGCGAAGGGTCGTAACGGCCGGTTTCTGAGATCTGTTTCAGCAAACTGTTCCGGTTGGCGAGCACTTTATTGTAAAGAATAAGGCCATCGAGGTACCGGTTGTCCGTTTGCGAAATGATGGTATCGATAAACCGCCGCCGCTCCTCGCTGCCTTCCATAATGATGCTGGTATCGTACGGCGAGATCATTACCAGCGGAAACAACCCGATGTGGTCTGCCAACCGCTCGTACTCCTTCTTATTGCGCTTAAACTGCTTCTTCTGGTTCTTTTTCAGCGAGCAGGAGATCTGTTCTTCCTTCTCCGCGCGTTCAAAAATACCCTGTACCATAAAGAACTCTGTTCCTTGCATAATTTGCTGGGTATCTACCGGGTTAAAATAACTTTTGCACAATGCCAGGTAATGGATGGCATCTAGCAGGTTAGTTTTGCCGGCCCCATTATCGCCTGTAAAGGCATTTACCGTAGGCGAAAGCGTAATTTCCGCCTCTGCACAGTTCTTAAAATTAAGGAGAGATAACTTCCGGAGATACATAGGAACACCAAAGTTAACTAATAATGGACAATGAGCGGTGCAATAATTTAAGCACGGAGGCTATTGTTTATTGATCCTTGTCCATTGTTCATTATCTTGTAACCGAAAACCTTACCACATGACATTAAAATTCAACCTGTTTACGCTAGGTATTGGAATCTGCATGGGCTCATCAGCCTTAGCGCAGGATTATAGTACCTATTCGCAATTCAATCAGCGTGTTACCAGTCTCGCAGCCGCGAACTCCTCCATGGTGAACATACAATCGCTCACAAAGACAACCGGTGGCAAAGATATCTGGATGATTACCATCGGAACCGGTAATACCGGCCAGAAGCCAGGCATTGCGATAGTAGGCGGAGTTGAAGGCTCTCATTTGCTCGGCGCTGAGCTTGCGCTGGGATTTGCCGAAAAGCTCGTAAAAGGCGCCGCCACCGATAGTATCAGGGCGCTCCTTGCAAAAACCACCTTCTACGTGTTTCCCAATATGAGCCCCGATGCCGGCGAGCAATATTTCGCCAAACTTCGCTATGCGCGGAACGGCAACGCCCGCAGCACGGATGATGACCGTGACGGGAAAGTGAACGAAGACGGCTTCGAAGACCTCGACGGCGATGGCAGGATCACCTGGATGCGCGTGGAGGACCCTACCGGGAAATACCGGGTGAACCCAGAAGACCCGCGATCGCTGGTCCTGGCAAATCCCGCCAAAGGCGAAACCGGGAAATACCTGCTTTTCAGCGAAGGCATCGACAATGATAAGGATGGCCAGTTTAACGAAGATGGCGAGGGGGGGATCCAGTTCAATAAGAACATGAGCTTCAACTACCCTAACTTTCAACCCGGAGCGGGAGAATTTGCTGTTTCTGAAAACGAGAACAGGGCGCTGCTCGATCGTTTATTTGAGCTATCGAACGTTTTTGCCGTGGTAACCTTTGGTCCGAATAACAACCTGTCGGCACCCGTTGTATTTAGTCCTGCCGGGATCTCGAAAAGGATCATTACCGGGTATTTTGAGCCTGATACAAAGATCAACGCACTGGTATCAGACGTGTACAACAAGCAGACCGGCAGCAGGGATGCACCCAAAACTTCGCCCGGCGGCGGCGACTTCTCACAATGGGCCTATTTTCATTACGGCAGGTTCAGCTTCAGCACCCCGGGCTGGTGGGTACCCAAGTCGAAGCCCGATACTACGGCGAAAGAGAAACCGCTCCTCATCGAGGATGCGGTACCTAACTACCTGCGCTGGGCAAAAAGCCAGGGAATTACCGGCACCTATAAAGAATGGACAAAGATCAATCACCCCGATTTCCCCGGGAAAGTAGTGGAGGTAGGCGGTATCGACCCTTTTGCGCTGATCAATCCTCCCTATAAATTGGTGGATGGCCTGGTAACCAAACATACCGGGTTCCTGGTGGCACTGGCCAAAATGGCGCCGCAACTG
Source organism: Hufsiella ginkgonis (assembly GCF_009834915.1). Classification (GTDB taxonomy): domain Bacteria; phylum Bacteroidota; class Bacteroidia; order Sphingobacteriales; family Sphingobacteriaceae; genus Hufsiella; species Hufsiella ginkgonis. The sequence continues at coordinate 126,408 of NZ_WVHS01000007.1, forward strand.
GATATCGTAAACATCGAAACGGAAAAAGCGGGAGATAACCTTACCCGCATCACCCTTACCGTAATGAACAAAGGAGCCATTGCCAGCCAGACGAAAGTAGGCGAAAGAAGCTACTGGGTAAAAAAGATCGCCGTTAAAGTAATTACTACCAACTCACAAAACGTGGTCAGCGGTCGTAAAAACCAGGTGCTCGATGCCATAGAAGGTTATGGCAACCAAACGCTTAGCTGGCTGGTACAGGGCAGCGGCAACCTCAGCATCGAAGCTGGCAGCCCTACCACGGGGTCTAAAAAAATTGAAATAACGCTTAAATAGTATCCGGTGATCAGCCTGACGCACTGACTTAAAAGAAAATAAGATGAAGAATTTTTTTATAAAATTAACTTTCACGCTGCTATTGGCAGGCTCATATGCCGCCTATGCCCAGTTACCAGAAAACATCCTGAAGGCCTCGGGAAGCCCGGCTAACCCGAAGGTTCCCATGGCATGGAACAGGTATTATGATTATACCGCTATAACCGACGTCTGCAAAAAACTGGCCGCGGCATACCCCAATCTCGTGAAAGTGGAATCGATGGGAAAGTCCTTCACCGGGAAGGAGATGTGGGTAATGACCATCACCGATTTCAAAACCGGGGATGCCAGCCGCAAACCGGCGATGTATATCGATGGGAACATTCACTCCAACGAGATCCAGGGCAGTGAATTCGCACTGTATACGGCATGGTACCTGGCCGAATCATTTGCGGATACCAAATTCATCCGGGAATTACTGGCCGACAAGACGTTTTACATCGCCCCGACCATTAATCCTGACGCCCGCGATAACTTCATTCACAATCCGAATACGGCAAGCTCTCCCCGCTCAGGCTTGATCCCTATCGATAATGACCGGGACGGCGCCACCAACGAAGACGGGTTTGACGACCTTGACGGCGACGGAAACATCGTATCTATGCGCCGCAAAAACCCGAACGGGAGGTACAGGGCCGACCCGAAAGATCCGCGCCGCATGATCGTGGTCGGTCCCGACGAAAAAGGCGAATACGAGCTCCTCGGCTCTGAAGGCATTGACAACGATGGCGACGGCTTTGTAAACGAAGACGGAGAGGGCGCATACGACCCGAACCGCGATTGGGCCTGGAACTGGCAACCCAACTACATCCAGAACGGTGCCTATAAATACCCGTTCTCCCTGCCGGAAAACCGCGGCATCGCCGATTTCGTGATGAAGCATCCCAACATCGCCGCCGGCCAGTCTTATCACAACAATGGGGGCATGATCCTTCGCGGACCAGGCGCCGAAGAAGACCTGAACACCTATAACGCGCAGGATGTACAGGTATATGACGCCCTCGGCAAAATGGGCGAAGACCTCATTCCCGGCTACCGGTACCTGGTGGTTTACAAAGACCTTTACTCGGTGTTCGGCGGCGAGCTCGACTGGTTTTATGGAGGAAGAGGGATCTACACATTCTCGAATGAGCTCTGGACCTCGTTTTCCCTGTTTAACAAACCCGGCGCTGATAACTCGCCCGATGCTTCCTATTTCTTCGACCGTTACCTGCTATTTAAAGATGCATTTGTGGATTGGAAACCGTATAAACATCCGCAATACGGCGATATCGAGATCGGCGGCTTTAAAAAGAACTATGGCCGTATGCATCCCGGCTTCCTGCTCGAAAGCGATGCACACCGCAACATGGCATTTACGCTGTACCACGCGTTTCACACGCCAAAACTTTCCGTAGACGAGATCAGCGAAAAGAACCTCGGCGGCGGCTTAAGGGAGATCACCGCCGTAATCGCTAACAGTCGCTTAATGCCTACGCACTCCAGCCAGGACCTTAAATACCGCATCGAAGTGCCAGACATCGTGAGCCTTTCCGGCGCCAAAGTAGTGGCAGGAATGGTGGTAACCAACCGCGACATGGGCATCACCGCAGAGCAGAAAGTCGACCCGGCAAATCTTTCCGTGGCAAACATCCCCGGCAACGGCACGGTGACCGTAAGATGGATCGTACAGGGAAGCGGCGCCGTAACGGTATCGGTTGACAGTAAAAAGGGCGGGCAAGCCGTAAGAAAGGGCTGATAGCTATTGGATGGCAACCCTGTTGGCGGTTAATATTTAATTCAACGCAGAACCGGGTAAGACATTAGGTATCAGCCATCAGCTGTATACAAAAAAACTTGCGACTCCCGCCAAAAACCGTATTTTTGCACACTTTAATTTAAAACATAAATGGCTATTAAGCAAAAAGAACTCATTGCTAACAACAAATTAGGTAATACAGGAAGTTTCGTGAAAGAGAATCAGAAAAGCCTTGCAGTAATTGGGGGCGCCATTGTGGCTCTTGTCCTGCTTTATTTCGGGTACCAGAAATACTACCTCGCACCACGCGCGGATAAAGCGGCAAATGAGATGTTCAAAGCAGAGGAGTTTGCAGGAGTAGACTCTTTAAGTGATAAAGCGATTAAAGGCTATGGATCATATCCCGGCTTTGAAAAAATCGCTGAAGAATATTCGAGCACCAAATCGGCAAACCTGGCCAATGTATACCTGGGCGGTCTCTACCTTAAAAAAGGCGAGTTCAAAAAAGCAGTTGAAGCGCTGGGCAACTACAGCAGCACCGGCAGCCCGGTGATCGACCCGTTGGTACTCGGTATGCTCGGCGATGCTTACAGCGAATTACAGGATTACAACAAAGCCATTACTTACTATAAAAAAGCGGCCGAAAAGTCGGGTAATACCTTCACTTCGCCGTTGTTCCTTAAAAAGCTCGGCCTTACTTTCGAGCACGAGAAAGATTACGAATCGGCACTCGATGCGTATAAAAAGATCAGGGAAGAATACCCGAGAAGCACCGAAGCGGCTGTTATCGACGAATACATCGCACGCGCCGAAGCCGCAAAATAGTACCAGCTTTAATTAAGGCATGGCAACCAAAAACCTTTCCGGCTTCTCCACCGCGTCGCTGCCCCCGGCAAAGCCTTTCCGCTTTGGTATCGTGGTGGCGCAATGGAACGCAGAAGTTACAGGCCCGCTTTATAACGGCGCTTATTCATTGCTGCTCGAAAAAGGCGCGGAAGAATCCAACATCACGACGATAGAAGTCCCCGGGAGCTTTGAACTTACGTCAGGAGCCGATATCCTGCTTTCCTCAAAAAATGTCGATGCCGTGATCTGCCTGGGCTGTGTGATCCAGGGTGAAACCCGTCACTTCGATTTCATCTGCAGCGCCGTAGCGCACGGCATCACAGAAGTTTCGGTGAAGCACAATAAACCGGTCATCTTTGGCGTATTAACAACTGATAATTTACAGCAGGCAAAAGACCGTTCCGGCGGCCGCCTGGGCAATAAAGGAGACGAAGCTGCCGCAACCGCTATACAAATGGCTGCATTACAGGCCAGTCTGCAAACTACGGTTTGATATTTGTGTTAACTTAAATATATTTAAACGAAATAAGGAGCAGGTATAAATTCCCCGGACTTCGAGGGGTTCAGGATATACATTGTTTCCGGCTTCAGAAAAAACAAATCGATATGAAACGCATTGCAGCTTGTTTACTGGTACTTTTTGTTGCAGCAACGGTACTTGAGTCTTGCTCTTCGAAACTTTGCCCGGCTTACTCAAGCAATCCGAAATCTCGCCGCAGGTAGCTTGCTCCCGGCTGTTCTCTGTTTATTTAAAGTCAATTCTTTAAATTTTCGAGGTTGAACCCTGTTCAAGTACGATATTTGCATTCGAATTGGAAACGAGTGTAAAAGATATGACCTGGATACCATTAAATACCCCCGAACAGTTAGCGCAGATCAAAGCATCAAAAGATCACAGTATAATTTTTAAACACAGTACCCGCTGCTCCATCAGCCTGATGGTAAAAAAACGGTTCGAGCTCGACTGGGAGGCAATTCCTGAATCAACACCGCTTTACTTTCTCGACCTTATCGCTTACCGTGCCATCTCGAACCAGGTAGCAGACCTGTTCCAGGTACACCATGAGTCGCCGCAAGTACTCCTGATTAAAGACGGCGAGTGCGTGTACGAAACCTCTCATGGTGAGATCTCTTCGGAGGAGTTAGCGGTCCAGATCCTCGCGGCTTCCTAGTTAGAATAGGTCCGGCTGATCCGCGACCGGCTATAACCGGCGAAAATACCGTAGCCTCCTTTAATATTGCTATACACCAGGGCTGGTTCTGCAAACGGATTGTCTTCCGAGATATTGTTCCTGTCGAGCGATTGATGAAATAGTGCGTACTCGGGCGTGACATGCAGCAGGTAACCGTCAAACATGTACTGCCGGAAGCCCGCGCCGTTGCCGAGCGATTCGTCGTATTCCATAAACTCTTCGACCAAAGTGCCATCGCGAAGCTGATCGTCCACCATTTTATGACCCACCATGAATACGACGTCGTAAACAGACTCATTTGTCCGCTGGTACACATCAAAGCGATAATAATCGGGTGTCCCGGCCGGGTCAGTTACCGAAAAGCGGAAAACATGGGTTTTTACCCGGTTATCGGCTGGACCCGTCGTCCGTGTTTGCAGGCGCTCGAATTTCGGTGATACCGGTAAGGCCGGAATGGTGGTCGAAGCGCTTGCCTCCACTCCTTCTGCGGTCTTTACTTTCAGCTCGTAAGTTTTGCCAACGGCGATGGGGAACTGGTTGAACGGGATCACAAAAATCCCCTGCCTGCTAAACCAGGAAAGGTTCCTGCTCGTTGTTCCGTCTGAAATGGTAACCGACGCTGTGCTGAGGGCGGGCGGTATGATCCTGTTCCCATAGAACGGCGAAGACCAGGAGAGGTATACCCGCACCGTATCGTCGGAAGGACTGATGAAGCTGCTCACCACTAATTTTACGGGCCTGGCTACCAGCTTTTCGTTTACTACCTTTTCGCAGGAGGAAAGTACGGCCAGCGACATGACGAAAACGACGAGCAACGGGGCGATCTTCATACGTCAGAATTTATAGTTCCATGATACCGAGGGGATGATCGGGAAAAGCGCCACCTTCTTCAACACGCTTCTGTCGTCGGCACCGGTATCGTTGTAATAGTAAAACGGGTTCAGGTGGCTGTAGGCATTATAAAGCCCCAGCTCGAAAGTGCGCTCGGTCTTTTTCTTTTTTTTAAAGAACTGCAGGCCGACGTCCAGCCGGTGATACGGTTCCGATCTGAACGTGCCGCGCTCGCCAAAATCGGTCACCGACGTTTGCTGCACACCCTTGTACGGGTTAAGGTTACCTATCCCGCTGTAAAAATTGGCCCCGCTGCGGTAGGTGCTATACTCCGACCGCGGGATGCTTAGCGCCGACCCGCTCCCGTACACCCAGGTGCCGGTGAGTTTCAGTTTCTCCGAGAGCTTATAAATGCACACCACCGAAACATCGTGGCGCCTGTCATGCCGCGGATAAAACTCCTTGCCAAAGTTAAGCTCAGGGAACCGGTATCTGGTCCACGCCAGCGTATAGCCCACCCATCCCGACAATCTTCCGGATTTGCGCTGCAGCATCAGTTCCAGCCCGTAGCTTTTACCGGTTCCCGATGTTACATTATCTTCGAAGTTTACATCCTGTTTGGCGTCGTCATCTTCCGGGTCGAGGAAAGAAGCCCCTTCACGGTAGGAAATAATGTTCTTCATCGATTTATAATACACTTCAGCGGAGAAAAGAAGGTTGTGCGCCGGCAGGTCTCTCGCCAGCCCTCCAGCCACCTGTTGCGACCTTTCCGGCAAAATTTTCGTTGTTGATGGCACCCAGAGGTCCGTTGGCAGCCCGATACCGGTATTGGAAAGCAGATGCAGGTACTGGTTCATACGGGCGTAAGAAAGCTTCAGCGAAGTGACGCCAGACAGTGAGGCACGCATAGACACCCGCGGCTCAATGTTATCGTAACTCCGTCCGCCGGTGCGGAAAACAGCCGCCCGTACCCCCATATTCACCGAAAAATGTTCAAATGGCGACCAGTCATCTTCCGCGTAAACGGCATATTCATAACTGTGATAGCGCGTAACATCGCGAGTGTTCTGGTATTCTGACGATCCTTTTTCGATCCGTGCACGCGGCGTGAACCGGTGCCATACGGTTTTAAGGCCCGCCCGCAGGTAGTGCCTGCCGCCCGGCGCATAATCGATATCGAATTTACCCCCGAGGTCGCGGATGCCTGAAGTGTAGTTGAGCTCGTAAAACTCATCGTCGTATTTGTCCTGGTAATTCAGGTTGAGCTGGTAATCGCTGTAGATCAGCGACGTATTCGCAAAAAACCGGCTGTTAAACAGGTGGTTCCAACGGGTGGTGATGGTGGCGTTACCCCAGTTGAAATTGCCTTTTTCCAGGTCATTACTGTCGTACTTCGATTTAGTATAGAATTTATCACGACCAAAGTAACCGCTCACGAAAACTTTGTTAATCGAATCGAGTGTGAAATTCGCTTTAGCATTCATATCGTAGAAGAAATACCCGGCCTTATCTTCTTTCGAAAGGAACGGCCGCGCCAGCAGGTCCAGATACGTGCGCCGGCCCGATACCAGGAAGGAGGATTTATTTTTTTGAATCGGCCCCTCAAGCGTAAACCGCGAAGAGATCAGGCCGATGCCGGCTTCCCCGGTAAGTTTTTCCTTGTTACCGTCCTTCATGTTCATCACCAATACCGATGACAGGCGCTCGCCGTAACGCGCAGGAAATCCCCCCTTGATCAGCTCAACGCTTTTTAACGCATCCCCGTTAAAAATGGAGAAGAACCCGAAAAGGTGGTTGGCATTGTAAACTACGGCATCGTCGAGCATGATCAGGTTCTGGTCCGGCCCCCCGCCGCGCACATAAAACCCGCTGCTGCCTTCCATTCCCTTTTGTACTCCAGGAAGCAATTTAATAACCTTGAACACATCTTTTTCGCCCAGCAGAGCAGGAATATCTTTGATCTGGTTGACCGGTATATCGATCGCGCTCATTTGCGAGGCCTCACTGATACTTTTTCCCGCCGCGGCGGAGATGGTTACTTCGGCCAGTTGTGCGAAAGGTTCGAGCAGGATATCCAGCTTAAGGTCCTTACTGAGCAGTACCTGCAGCTGCTGTTTTTTAAACCCGACCGCCGAAACCTCCACCAGGTATTCGCCCGCGGGAAGCTTGAAGGCATAAAAGCCGTAGTTATTGGATGGGATGCCCTGCTTGAGCGACGGGATATAAATACTCACGCCCGGCAGCGACTCCTGGGAACCCTTTTCGCGCACAAACCCACTGAACGAAAAACTCACCGCCTGCCCCTTCACCGCCAGGGGAATTATCGCCGCAACCAGTAAAATAAAGATATTGAACAGCGGTTTCATGTGTAGTTATAACCGAATGTAGCAATTAATGGTTGTATCTGGCTAAAAACCGGAAAGTTGTCAGCCCTCCGTAATTTCGGCATCGAACTTCCCAAAGGCGGCAACCGCTTCCTGAAATAATTATTTACCTTTGTAATATGATTGAACTGCCGGTGATCCCTGCCAGCCAGGTACAACGAAAACCCGATTGGCTGAGGGTTAAGCTCCCCGTGGGAAAGGAATATGCACATGTACGAAGCCTGGTAGATACGCATAAGCTGCATACCATCTGCGAAAGCGGGAATTGCCCGAATATGGGCGAATGCTGGGGAGCAGGCACGGCAACTTTCATGATCCTTGGTAATATCTGCACCCGTTCCTGTTCCTTCTGTGCCGTAGCTACGGGCCGGCCGCTTGCGGTAGATACGAATGAGCCCGACCGCGTGGCCACCTCCGTGAAGCTGATGCAGGTAAAGCATTGCGTGATCACTTCGGTAGATCGTGATGACCTGAAAGACGGCGGCTCGGGCATCTGGGCAGAAACGATCCTGGCCATCCGCCGCGAAAGCCCCGAAACGACGCTTGAAACGCTGTTGCCAGATTTTAAAGGAAATCGTGAGAACCTGGCGCGTGTACTCGCGGTACGCCCGGAAGTAGTATCACATAACCTCGAAACCGTTCGTCGTCTTACCCGCGAGGTGCGCATACAGGCGAAATATGACCGGAGCCTTGATTGCTTGAAACAGATCTCTGAAGCAGGTCTCCGCACTAAATCAGGCGTCATGCTCGGGTTGGGCGAGTCTGTAGAAGACGTTTACGAAGCCATGGACGACCTCCTGGACGCCGGTGTTCATATTCTTACACTTGGCCAGTACCTGCAGCCAACCAAAACGCATCACCCGGTAGTGGATTGGATCACACCTGCTCAATTTGCAGATTATAAGCATGTTGCGCTGGAAAAGGGATTCAGGTACGTAGAGAGCGGGCCGCTGGTGCGTTCCTCCTATCATGCTGAAAAACATCTTTTTGAAATGTAGATTCAAGTTTCTACATTAGGGCGTTGAGTAAGACACAAAAAATAACGTTAACCGAAACAGAATTACTCCGTGCCCTTAAGGCGCGCGAAAGTGTTGCTGCGGAGGCTTTGTATGACATGTATTCCTCTTCGCTCTACGGAATTATTTTCCGAATCGTCCAACACGATGAAATTGCAGAAGACCTTCTCCAGGAAGTTTTTGTAAAGATCTGGAACTCATTCCCTTCGTTCGATGCGGAAAAAGGCCGCCTGTTTACCTGGATGGCCAACATTGCCCGAAACCTTTCTATCGACAAATTACGCTCGAAGGACTTTAGAAATAATTCTAAAAACCAAGACATTGAAAATACCGTAAATTTTATCGATGAACAAAGGAACACAGCGATTAACCCTGATACTCTGGGAATTAAAGAGCTGGTTTCACAGTTAAAGCCGGAACAGAAATCAATTCTCGACCTGGTGTACTTCAGAGGTTATACGCACGTTGAAGTTGCAGACGAATTGGGGCTACCCCTGGGAACCGTGAAAACAAGGCTCAGGATGGCTATTACTACGTTGAGGAAATTTTTTAATTAGTGGAAGAGATCAAAGCATATATCGAAAGTGGCATCCTGGAGCTTTATGCTGCAGGCGACTTATCTCCGGCCGAAAGGCAAGAAGTGGAGGAAATGGCCGCGAGGTATCCTGCTGTGCGTGAGGAATTAACGGCGATAGAAGAAGCTTTCGAAAAATATGCTGCGGCACAGGCGTTGACGCCGGCGGGCCATGTACGGTCACGCGTGCTGGCGGGTTTAACTTCCCATGACGCCGTGCGTTCTGCAGAACCGGAAAAAGGCGCTGCCATTGTTGCCATGCCGCGGCCTGGCGTTCCTTTATTTTACAAGTATGCTTTTGCGGCCTCGGTGGCATTGCTTGCTTTCAGTTGGTCTGCGTTATTCGTGACTTACAACCGGCTGCAGGATTCTAAACAAGCCATAGTGGCGATGCAGGCGTCCGAGCAGAAATTTACCTCAAATGCCCGGTATATGCAGAAACAGCTGGACCACGCCAACCAGTCGTTAAGAGTGCTGCACAGCCCTGACTACTTGATCGTTACACTTGCCGCTACGCCCAATGCACCCAAAGGGGCGCAAATGAAGGTAGCCTTTAACCCAAAAGCGAAGGAGGTGATGATCGACCTGAATGACATGGATATGCCGGCTAACGATACCCGGCACCAATACCAGCTATGGGCGCTCGTGGATGGCAAACCGGTAGATCTCGGCGTTTTTGACAAATCGGCAGACAGCATCGGGATGCTGAAAATGAAAGAGATTGCGCGGGCCCAGACCTTCGCAGTGACGCTCGAGCCCAAAGGGGGCAGCGTAAACCCCACCATGGACCGGCTAATGGTTGCCGGGAATATCTAGTGGATTAAAGCCTTCATCTTTGCCGGGATCAATTTAACCAGCTCAGCGGCAGGACATACCATCCCCTCATATTGCGCACCACAAAGGCCATGAATATAAGTTGCCAGCATGGCTGTCTCGCCCGCAGCATAGCCCTGTGCAAGCAATGATACGGCCATACCGGCCAATACATCGCCCATACCCCCGGTTGCCATAGCAGGACTGCCGGTGGGATTTATCATTACCTGGCCGTCGGGCAGGATAATAAAGGTATACCGGTTCTTTAACACGATCACCAGGCGCTTCAGGGATGCGTATTTCCGGGCTGTTTGCACACGGGCCCACCAATGTTCGTGCGCCCCGAACAACCGGTCGAACTCTTTCATGTGAGGGGTCAGGATCGTTTCTGCCGGCAGCTTGTCCAACAGCTGGGGATCTTTCGAGAGGATCGTGAGCGCATCGGCATCCAGTACCAGCTTACCCGGCCGCGCATCGATCAGCTGGCGGATGATAGCGATGGCTTCCTGGTCGGTACCAAAACCGGGCCCTGCCAGTATCGCGGTGTATTTATCTATTTTAGGTAACGGCGATCCCGCGATGCGGATAATTGCGATCACCTCCGGAGAACGTACATTTAGCGCCGTTAATCCATCCCGGGGCACAAAGGCGGTAGTAAGTCCCGCTCCTGTAAAAAGGGATGCTTCCGAGCATAGCAGGGCCGCCCCCATCGTTTCACTCTTCCCGGCGATAATTAATGTGTGACCATAAGTTCCTTTGTGGCTGAATGGCCTTCGCGGCTGCAGGAGGGTACGTACCGCGGCATCGGTAACCAGCGTAAAGCCGCTTTGCTGCCCGGAAATAAACTCCGGGTCGAGCCCGATGTCAACCACCTTGAACTCGGCGATCGCCTTCTCCGACTCCGGGAAGAAAAAGTTGATCTTTGGAAGCTGGAAAGTAATGACCAGCGTGGCGTGGATAAAATCTTCCGGATCACCAACAGGCCCTTCGGCGGGAAAACCAGTGGGAATATCCACCGAGACGATTGGCCTCCCTGAATTATTTAAATGCCTTACCAATAGCTGCCAACTTCCGGTTAACGGTTTGTTCAGGCCTGAACCAAGAAGCGCATCTATCAAAACTGTCGCCTGTGATTCGTCGGGAAACCCATCCGCAGACAGCTCCGTAACCGGGATCCGCAACGATTCAACCCGCCCGAGGTTAAGCCTGAACCCCTCAGCGCGCGATCGATTAAACGGCGCAATTTTGACGGTCACCTGCTGGTAACCTTCGCGGACGAGCAAACGTGCGATCGCCAGCCCGTCTCCCCCGTTATTACCCGTACCGCAATACACACTGATGAATTGATGCTTGTCGGGAAACGTGGCGATAAAAGTCCTGCAGAATGCGTTTACCGCATCCTCCATCAGGTCGTCGGCGCTGATCTTTCTCTGTTGGATGGTGTACTGATCAGCCTGACGTGTTTGTGAAGCAGTAAGCAGGTGCATCATTTATTACAACAATTCGGTTGCAAGGTTGGCAAGCTCACTCCGTTCTCCTTTTCGAAGCGTGATATGCGCATACAGCGGGTGGTCTTTTGCTTTATCGATCAGGTATGACAACCCATTACTTTCAGAATCCAGGTAAGGGGTATCGATCTGGTAAATATCGCCGGTAAAGATGATCTTGGTATGTTCGCCAGCCCGGCTAATGATGGTCTTAACCTCGTGCGGCGTCAGGTTTTGCGCTTCATCCACGATAAAAAAGATCTTGGTGAGGGTACGGCCGCGAATAAATGCCAGCGGTGCGATGGCGATCTTCTCGCTCGTCACCAGTTCATCGATCTTTGCCTGCATCTTGGTATCCTCGGCAAACTGTTCCCTGATAAACTTCAGGTTATCCCAGATAGGGGCCATATAAGGGTCTACTTTCGATTTCACGTCCCCGGGCAGGAAGCCGATATCTTTGTTGCTCAACGGGATGATCGGGCGTGTAACGTAGATCTGCCGGTAATATTTCCGCTGCTCCAGGGCGCTTGCCAACGCGATCAGCGTTTTACCGGTACCTGCATTGCCCTGGATGGTCACCAGCTTAATATCCGGATTCAGCAATGCGTGAATGGCTAATGCCTGCTCAGGATTCTTTGGAAGGATATTAAAAACGGGCTGTTCAGGCACATGCTCCAGCCTGCCGGCGGCTTTGCTATAGAAAGCGGTCTCTACCCGTTTTTTGCTGTTAAGAATAAAGAAATGGTTGCCCCGCAATGGCGGAATGCCGAGCTGCGCGATTTCCAGCTGACCCGTTTTTACAAGGTCCTGCAACACCCGCTCCGGCACTTTTTCCACAATCGATTTACCGGTATATAACTTATCCACATCTTTCACCTTGCCGGTTTCATAGTCTTCGGCATGCAGGTTCAGTGCTTTGGCCTTGAGGCGAAGGCAAATATCTTTCGAAACCAGTACTACTTTCTTTCCCGGGTTTTCCTGTTGAAGGTGTAACGCAGCGTTGAGGATCCGGTGGTCGAATTTCCCTTCCCCGAAGATCTGCTCGGCGTCGCCATGGTCGGGCCTACGGTCCATTACTACCTTAAAGTTACCATGTGTACTGCCGTTCAGCGGGATCCACGCGTTTAACAGGTTATCGTGCGAGATCTCTTCGATGAGGCGGATAAAGCTCCGTGCCTCGAAATTCCGGGTATCGTTGCCGCTTTTAAAGTTATCCAGCTCTTCCAGCACCTGGATCGGCACCGCTACATCGTGCTCCTGGAAGTTCCTGAAAGCATCATGATCATATAAAATCACCGAGGTGTCGAGAACAAATATCTTTCGCTGGCCATACCGCGATTTTGGTTCCTTCATGTGCTTAAAAATAGTAAATAACAACCGGATAGTTGGTGATGCCGGGATTGCAGTTACTAACAAGCGGAGTGAACGGAAGTTTTGTATAGGCGAGGCGGGGGAGGATTAATTCCCGAAACTACTCCCAGATTTGTTGCTCGATTCCTGATCCAGGATCAAGCTGAATTTCTGGGGAGTGGATTTGGCTGTCAGCTATCAGCATTCAGCCCGTAAGTATACCTTGTAAGATAAGTAATTGACGTTGAGCTCTTCCTGAGTAGTATTCCAGGTTTGACAGCGTAATCAAAGCTGATTGCTGATCGCTAATAGCTCCCATAACATTGCTTGATCCGGTGCATGCACGGGAAGGCCGTTCATTCAGGCGCAATCATCACGCATA
>NZ_WVHS01000008.1 GCF_009834915.1 Hufsiella ginkgonis
AGCCAACCTGCGAAGTGCGGCGCAAAGTTCTTTAAAGATTCGGTAGTATAACGGGTAGGTGAGTAAGCGAAAGCATGTGCTTACCTGTTAAAAAATTAAAGCCAGGTTTCACGGAAAGATATAAGACGGGCCATTTAAGAATGGCCTGAAGATTGATTCTTTTTTGTGATACAAACAAAATAGGGTCAGCGAGAGAACTAAACATACAATGGAGAGTTTGATCCTGGCTCAGGATGAACGCTAGCGGCAGGCCTAATACATGCAAGTCGAACGAGATTGAGGGGCTTGCTCTTCATGAAAGTGGCGCACGGGTGCGTAACGCGTATGCAACCTGCCTTTACCAGGGGGATAGCCTCTCGAAAGAGAGATTAACACCGCATAATATCATAGAACGGCATCGTTTGATGATCAAATATTTATAGGGTAAAGATGGGCATGCGTGTCATTAGCTTGTTGGTGAGGTAACGGCTCACCAAGGCGACGATGACTAGGGGATCTGAGAGGATGACCCCCCACACTGGTACTGAGACACGGACCAGACTCCTACGGGAGGCAGCAGTAAGGAATATTGGTCAATGGGCGCAAGCCTGAACCAGCCATGCCGCGTGCAGGAAGACGGCCCTATGGGTTGTAAACTGCTTTTGCAGGGGAATAAACCCCCGTATGTATACGGGGCTGAATGTACTCTGAGAATAAGGATCGGCTAACTCCGTGCCAGCAGCCGCGGTAATACGGAGGATCCAAGCGTTATCCGGATTTATTGGGTTTAAAGGGTGCGTAGGCGGCCTGTTAAGTCAGGGGTGAAAGACGGTAGCTTAACTATCGCAGTGCCCTTGATACTGATGGGCTTGAATGTACTAGAGGTAGGCGGAATGTGACAAGTAGCGGTGAAATGCATAGATATGTCACAGAACACCAATTGCGAAGGCAGCTTACTATGGTATTATTGACGCTGAGGCACGAAAGCGTGGGGATCAAACAGGATTAGATACCCTGGTAGTCCACGCCCTAAACGATGAACACTCGATGTTAGCGATATACAGTTAGCGTCAAAGCGAAAGCGTTAAGTGTTCCACCTGGGGAGTACGCCCGCAAGGGTGAAACTCAAAGGAATTGACGGGGGCCCGCACAAGCGGAGGAGCATGTGGTTTAATTCGATGATACGCGAGGAACCTTACCCGGGCTTGAAAGTTACTGAACTTACCAGAGATGGTAGGGTCCGCAAGGACAGGAAACTAGGTGCTGCATGGCTGTCGTCAGCTCGTGCCGTGAGGTGTTGGGTTAAGTCCCGCAACGAGCGCAACCCCTGTGGATAGTTGCCAGCATGTAAAGGTGGGGACTCTATTCAGACTGCCTGTGCAAACAGAGAGGAAGGAGGGGACGACGTCAAGTCATCATGGCCCTTACGTCCGGGGCTACACACGTGCTACAATGGGCAGTACAGAGGGCAGCTACACTGTAAGGTGATGCCAATCTCAAAAAGCTGTTCACAGTTCGGATTGAGGTCTGCAACTCGACCTCATGAAGTTGGATTCGCTAGTAATCGCGTATCAGCAATGACGCGGTGAATACGTTCCCGGGCCTTGTACACACCGCCCGTCAAGCCATGGAAGCTGGGGGTACCTGAAGTATGTCACCGCAAGGAGCGTCCTAGGGTAAAACCGGTAACTGGGGCTAAGTCGTAACAAGGTAGCCGTACCGGAAGGTGCGGCTGGAATACCTCCTTTCTGGAGGTGAGACCTGAGTGATAATCCCGTTATACTACCAAATTCTTTAATAAAGGAAATCAAAAGACACAAAAGGAAACCCGTTAAGGTGAGCCCTCAGAGGTGAATACCAAATAAGATGGGTTGCGTGATGAACAGTCTCGTAGCTCAGTTTGGTTAGAGCACTACACTGATAATGTAGGGGTCAGCAGTTCAAATCTGCTCGAGACTACAGGGGAAGCTATCAGCCTGAGGCTATAGCTGTCAGCCTTCACACGGGGAATTAGCTCAGCTGGCTAGAGCATCTGCCTTGCACGCAGAGGGTCAACGGTTCGAATCCGTTATTCTCCACACCGCCGAAACCTTTTAGGAGGGATTAAGCATAGACCGGAACACCGCTAGGGTTATTAGGGTTGATAAGTTCTTTGACATATTGGAAGAAATAATTGAAAGAGAAGACAACAGTAGGGATACTGTCGGGGCTCTGAGTAAAGGAGGGAGTGATCCTGAGCGTACAAGGACACGATAGTTGACCAAACGCATACCGTAGCGAGCAAAAGCGTTACAGGTAGAAGAAAGTAAGAAAGGGTGCACGGGGGATGCCTTGGCTCTCAGAGGCGATGAAAGACGTGATAAGCTGCGATAAGCTGCGGGGATTGGCAAATACGAATTGATCCGCGGATTTCTGAATGGGGAAACCTAATTAGTTGAAGACTAATTGTATAATACGCGAACGTGCTGAACTGAAACATCTAAGTAAGCATAGGAAGAGAAAATAATAATGATTTCCTGAGTAGTGGCGAGCGAAAGGGAAAGAGCCCAAACCAGTTATGTTACGGCATAATTGGGGTTGTAGGACCACGATATCGATACTAAATTGAACCGGAACGGGGTGGGAAACCCGGCCATAGAGCATGAGAGCTGCGTACGGGTAAGAGATAGTAAAGTAGTGGTATCCTGAGTACCGCGAGGTCGGAGACGCCTTGTGGGAATCTGCCGGCACCATCCGGTAAGGCTAAATACTCCTGAGAGACCGATAGTGAACCAGTACCGTGAGGGAAAGGTGAAAAGAACCCCGAACAGGGGAGTGAAATAGAACCTGAAACCGTGCACTTACAAGCGGTCGGAGCATCCAAGTGGTGTGACGGCGTGCCTTTTGCATAATGAGCCTACGAGTTACTCTTCCCTGGCAAGGTTAAGTGGTTAAGCCACGCAGCCGAAGCGAAAGCGAGTCTGAACAGGGCGCATAGTCAGGGGAGGTAGACGCGAAACCTTGTGATCTACCCATGGACAGGTTGAAGGTGCCGTAACAGGTACTGGAGGACCGAACCGATAAACGTTGAAAAGTTTCCGGATGATCTGTGGGTAGGGGTGAAAGGCCAATCAAACTGGGAAATAGCTCGTACTCCCCGAAATGTTTTTAGGAACAGCGTGGATATTAAGTTTCATAGAGGTAGAGCTACCAATTGGGTGCGGGGGAGTCAAATCCTACCAAATCCAGATAAACTCCGAATGCTATGAAATATGATCTGCAGTGAGGCGCGGGGTGCTAAGGTCACGCGCCGAGAGGGAAAGAACCCAGACCATCAGCTAAGGTCCCTAAATTACCGCTAAGTTGAACTAACGAGGTCCGATTGCACAGACAGCTAGGATGTTGGCTTGGAAGCAGCCATTCATTTAAAGAGTGCGTAACAGCTCACTAGTCGAGCGATCGGGCATGGATAATAAACGGGCATCAAGTGGTATACCGAAGCTATGGATAGAATTTATTCTGTGGTAGGGGAGCATTCTAATATCGGTGAAGCGGCCTGGTAATGGGCCGTGGAGAGATTAGAAAAGCAAATGTAGGCATAAGTAACGATAATCCTGGTGGGAAACCAGGACACCGAAAGACTAAGGTTTCCTGATCAACGCTAATCGGATCAGGGTTAGTCGGGGCCTAAGGATAATCCGGGTGGAGATTCCGATGGACAACGGGTTAATATTCCCGTACTTTTTATAACTGCGATGTGGTGACGGAGTAGTGACACTGCCGCGAACTGACGGAATAGTTCGTTGAAGGCCGTAGGTATATTACCCCCAGGCAAATCCGGGGGTTTTGCTGAAAGCCGATAGTACCTGAAACCTTCGGGGGACGGGATAGTGCAGGTAATCAGACTTCCAAGAAAACCCGCTAAGCTTCAGGTTATAAAAACCCGTACCGTAAACCGACACAGGTAGTTGGGGAGAGAATCCTAAGGTGCTCGAGTGAATCATGGCTAAGGAACTCGGCAAAATGGCCCTGTAACTTCGGGAGAAGGGGCTCCATCAGTAATGGTGGACGCAGTGAAAAGGCCCAGGCGACTGTTTAACAAAAACACATGGCTTTGCAAAATCGAAAGATGAGGTATAAGGCCTGACACCTGCCCGGTGCTGGAAGGTTAAGAGGGGATGTCATCGCAAGAGAAGCATTGAATCGAAGCCCCAGTAAACGGCGGCCGTAACTATAACGGTCCTAAGGTAGCGAAATTCCTTGTCGGGTAAGTTCCGACCTGCACGAATGGTGTAACGATCTGGGCGCTGTCTCAGCCATGAGCTCGGTGAAATTGTGGTATCGGTGAAGACGCCGGTTACCCGCAACGGGACGGAAAGACCCCATGCACCTTCACTACAGCTTAACATTGATATCTGATACAGGATGTGTAGGATAGGTGGGAGACTGTGATCTGGCTTCGCTAGGAGTCAGTTAGTCAACGTTGAAATACCACCCTTTCTGTATTGGGTGTCTAATCCCGCAAAGCGGGAGACATTGTTTGGCGGGTAGTTTGACTGGGGTGGTCGCCTCCAAAAAGGTAACGGAGGCTTTCAAAGGTAAGCTCAGTACGCCTGGTAACCGTACGGGGAGTGCAATAGCATAAGCTTGCTTGACTGTGAGGCAGACAAGCCGAGCAGGGTCGAAAGACGGATATAGTGATCCGGTGGTTCTGCATGGAAGGGCCATCGCTCAAAGGATAAAAGGTACGCTGGGGATAACAGGCTGATCTCCCCCAAGAGCTCATATCGACGGGGAGGTTTGGCACCTCGATGTCGGCTCGTCACATCCTGGGGCTGGAGAAGGTCCCAAGGGTTCGGCTGTTCGCCGATTAAAGTGGCACGCGAGCTGGGTTCAGAACGTCGCGAGACAGTTCGGTCCCTATCTGTTGTGGGCGCAGGAAGTTTGAGTGGGGCTGACCTTAGTACGAGAGGACCGGGTTGGACTAACCTCTGGTGAATCTGTTGTCACGCCAGTGGCATTGCAGAGTAGCTACGTTGGGAATAGATAAGCGCTGAAAGCATCTAAGTGCGAAACTAGCCACAAGATGAGACTTCCATATAGGGTCCCGGTAGACTACCGGGTTGATAGGCTATAAGTATAAAGGTGGTAACATCAAAGCTGAGTAGTACTAATTGCCCGAAGCTTTCTCACAGCAGGTTTAATAAGGTTATGCCCGGAGCGTCTGACGTGAGGGGTATAACCGCAACGAATCATATTGTCGTCTTTTCTACAATTATTTCTTTCGATCATGTTAAAATATTGGGTCGTCAGCAGGCGGCCAGGATCTTCAGGTGCCTATATCGGCGGTGTCCACCTCTTCCCATCCCGAACAGAGAAGTTAAGCCCGCCAGAGCCAATGGTACTGCCGTAAAAGGTGGGAGAGTAGGTCGGTGCCA
>NZ_WVHS01000009.1 GCF_009834915.1 Hufsiella ginkgonis
ACGGATTGCCGAAGAACTTACAATCTCGGTCAGCTCCGTTTACAATCTTTATGCGGGAGGCGAAATCTCGATCCATAAATTGTGGCAACTCGGGCAGTTGTTGCAGTATGATTTTGTGCAGCTCTATCTTGAAAGCAAGGTCGAAACCAAAGTGCCGGAAATCGTCCTGGTACAGGAAAAACAGTCCGAAGAACAATCGGAAGAATATATCCGGCTGATGATTAAATTGCGCGTGACAATGGCGCATCTCGATAACTTTCATCTGTTCCTGCACCATGTTTCCGCTATCGGAAAAACCATGGGCGTTACCCTTGTCTGATACGCGCCGTTGTGATGACCATCCATATCGGCGAAAGGATTAAAGAGGTGGCACGGCAGAAACGCCTTACCGTCCCGGAAATGACGGAGGTGTTCGGCAATAATCGCAGTCCCAGCTATACTTACAGGAAGCACAGCCTTCCGGTTGATTTCCTGTGGCGCATCAGCGAAAAAATGAACCATAATTTTTTTGCCGATCTTCATCCTGTCGTGACGGATAATGACCTACGGCTACAGCAGGAAACCGCGACGCGCTTCCGGCAGGAAAAAATAATGGAATTGTCCATTCGCGTTGAATTCCCGGCAAGCATGGCGCGGGAGTTAGGCATGTTCCTGATGCACGCAAACGCCCTCGGCTTGAAAATGGGGTTCAGGGTCGGGGAAAGTCTTCGGTAATGAAAGAGCATGCTTGCCCGCATTTGCGGCCTGCGTCCTGCGTCACGCTGTCGCCTTTAGGGAAGGATTTAATTTGCTATTATTATTAGCATTGCCGTTCTTTGTCCTTCACACGCTCGACATGCCGGATATGTACAAACCCATTCATCCCCATCCCGGAGCAAAGTACCGGGAAGAACAACTAATTCGGGACATACAAGGTTATTCCCAAGACCCCGATCAAAAGCGCATCCCTCATTGCGCCGAGATCTTGCAAAAAGCGAGAATGGCGCGGCAATGGATTTACGATCCCAAAACCCATGAATGGTATTCCCCGGATGAATTCGATAAAGCGTTCGGCAAAATCATGGTCGGCAACGAAACAATGCTGGCGCGTGTCGTTATCAAACATCCCAATGAGGGGATAGAAGCGGGATATAAGGTTGTTGCGAAAATGCAGGAGAAGTTGAACAGCCTTGTGCAACGGGTGGTTAAGTGGGGGACAGCGGATAATCATATAGAACCGACCAACCGCGCATAAAGGCTTGAGTCAGCCTTGTTGCATTAGGATCCATCTTTTTACAAATGTTGTCACCTAAAATACTGCTTCATTGTAAAATCAAAGCGTTGTAGCCGTCCAAGACATCGCTCGGCAAACTCTTCAAATAAATTTCAGTGGTTTTTAAACTGGAATGCCCAAGCATTGTGCTGATAGCGGTTAAAGGCACCTGCTGCATCATTGCTTGTGTTGCGAAGGAATGGCGGCTGACGTAACTTGTCAGATTTTGTTCAATGCCGCACAACTTCGCTAGTTCTTTTAATTTTTTATTATAACGTTTTCTTGCCCACTGAATATCTTTCGCTTGCAACAAAGCTGTATCACGCCTGATGATCGGAAAGATGTAGCTGGAATCATTTTTGTAATGATCCAGGATTGCTTGCAAACTACTACCGATTTTAATGTCATAAAGTTTACTCGTCTTCTTTCTGCGGTAATGGATACGGCCATGAATGATATTCGTTTTTTTCAGAAAGGCCATATCCGTGAAGTTCATGCCATACATCATGTAACTGGCAACGAAATAGTTCCTGGCATTTAACAAAATATCGTCTTTTTCTAATTGGAGGTCGATCAGCTTTTTCAGAAACTCCGCATCTAAGGCTCGTTTTTCTGTAGGCACTGTCTTAACCTTATAATCAGCAAAGGGATGATTTTCTTTTTCAACCAGTCCGTCTTTAATAGCCTTATTATAAATTGCCCGAAAGGTTCGGATATAGACGGCTAATCCGTTGGCTTGGTTTCCTTTCCTTTTATGGTGCTTTTCGAATTCACTAAGCAATTTGTAGGTTATCTCGTTAAAGGCCAAATCCTTGTCCTTATTAAACGTCTTCAATACGGCTAGCGCACCTTTATAACAGCGGGCATTGCCGATTTGGCCAAGTTCTACCATTTCCTTCACAAGTGAATCTCCATAAACAAAAAAAGATTGTTTATTTTCCGCTCTGATGATCTTTTCACGTAGGGCAGTTACCGACAAACCGTTTAGTTCACCCTTTTCATTGAGCTTCAAGATGATATCCATTGCTTCGGCTTTCATCTTTTGGATGAAATTATTCAGTCGGGTAACCGTTGAAAGTCCGGTGTAGCTCTTTTTTACCTCCTTGTTTTTGGCGTCCCAGTCCTTTTCTAGAACGGAGATATCAAGGGGAATAGATGTCGTCCTAAGATTATGCCCCAGGCGCATGATTACTGGATAGGTACCGTCGTTCTTGCTGCGTCGCATATCCAGTGAGATTGTAATATTGGTATTCATTTACCAAAAGTAATAAATGATTTGCACAGGATTTGCACAGAAATAATGAAATTATCTGTTATCAAATTTACGATTTTTCGAATATATATGCTGTTTATCAGGTATATAACAAAAAAATAGAGCCATATAAAACCATAAATCCGCTGCCTTACAAGCAGAGGGTCACTGGTTCGAACCCAGTAGCTCCCACACAGTGAATCAAGCGGTTATGAATGAAGAATTCGTAGCCGCTTTTTTTGCACAGAATTTGCACATGGTGGTTATGGATCAGGCTTAAAAGTTTGGGGAGCTATAGCTTTCAGCTGTCAGCAATCAGCTTTGTTTACAATGTCAAACCTAGAATACTACTCAGAAATAGCTCAACTTCAATTACTTATCTTATAAGGTATACTTACGGGCTGAATGCTGATAGCTGACAGCCAAATCTACTCCCCAGAAATTCAGCTTGATCCGGGATCCGCCGGCCTTTCGTTTATCAATCAATAATTTATTGGGCATATTCTTTGCCATTTAAGGCTTTCTTCAGATGCTCAATAGCTTCAGTATCTTTCGAGTGCACTAACCAGTACGAAGAGTCAATAAGTTCAACGGTATAATCACAGGTTGAATACATGTCTTTATCTTCTTTATACCGCTTAATGTCGTTGTGGTTTTTACATCCGATGAACAAGATCTCTATCGTCTGCAATATTTTGCTTGAAAGTACATGTAATTTCTCCCATTCAATTAACGTTCCTTCCACTGAGTGGTTAACCGTATTCTCAAACTCCAAAATACTTTCATCTCCTAAATCACCTGAAGCTTCTATCCATAACAATGCCCAGTAAAGAGTTTTTCCATTTGGAATATTTGTTAGTATATCTTGAAGGGTAACCGAAAGACCTTTATCGTCACCCTCTATTTTAACAGCAACCATTTACATTCATATTAAAGTAATACCATAGGCCTAGCCGGCCCTCGTTGCTGAGTTCCGCCAGTAGGATTAGTTAGCCAATCATGTTGGTGTGGATTAGTATGTTCATTGGGACGACCATGATCCGTAAAATCGGTGTCCTTAACTTTCTTTCCACTTGCATCCCATTCCCTGGCCTGGTTATATGTCCCTTTTCTTCCTGATTTTTGTCCGAGTTGAGTATGAGCTTGCCCCTGAGCCTCTTGATCAACTACTGGATTTCCATTCTTATCTCTTGGTAACTCCCGATCAGATTTATACGTACCCTGTGATTGGCCTTCTGCATTAACCCTGCCTTTTTGGATTAAGTTGCCCAAAGCCTTGTTGGTGACCAGAAACCCATGAGAAGCGACTGCAACTCCTGCAGCTGAACCAGCTAATGATAAACCTCCTGTCTCAGGCGCTAACGCTACCCCTCCGACGATGGCGGATCCCCCGTCCAGCATTTCTTTCATCCCGGCAATAGCTGTAACGATATCACCGGCGTTCTGCCCCATATTATACATCCCTGGGTTCTTAGGGTTATATGTTGACCTGATATTTGTGCCAGGTAAGTAATTGTCCACCACAGCCGCCATCGTCCCCGCTGAAAAGTCTTTTACATCCTGTACAAAGCCTGGCCAATCCGGCCACATCCCGTCCGGATCGGTAAACCTTATTGGATTGTCAAAGCCGTAGGTATAGGGAGACCATCGTCTTCCTTTCTCCGCCAGCGGATCAACAACAATCCACCTCCCCGTTACCGGGTCATAGAACCTGGCTCCATAATCATACTGCCCCAATTCCTCCTGCATTTCCTTCCCATTATACAGATACTTATTCGCATTCCCCGGCACCGTCCCCGCCTTCTGCATCCCGAAGGGATAGTAATCATCGCCCTGGATCACCCTCGCGGCTCCCGCATAAATATCGAAGCTTTTTCTAATGTTTCCTAAATGATCGGTAAGATTATATTCGTACTTGTAACTGTTATCGGATTGGCGCACGGCACGGCCTTCTTCGGTTTGGATGAAGTTAATCACATAGTTACCGCTGACCGTGCCGTAGTGGATGCCGCCGACGTAATCGGTAGTTCCTGTGGTGGTGCTGGCTTTGCGGAGCTTGTTGCCTGCCGCGTCGTAGGTATATACGATCTCCGTTCCGTTCACCGCGACCGGCAGATTCAGCGCATTGTAGGTGATGGTTTTGTTGTTCCGGCCGTCGGTGGTGGCATTGCCGTTGCCGTCATAAGCGTAGCTGCTTAACCCGGCTTTGGCTCCGGCATTATTGCTGGTGGCGTCGGTAACGGATGCCAGGCGGCTGCTGATCCCGGAGTTTTCATAGGTATAGCCCAGGTTATCGATCTGCGTGGCGCCGTCATACCGCGATAGGGAAGTAATGTTCCCCATATTG